>NZ_AP025314.1 GCF_036492835.1 Fulvitalea axinellae
TTAAATTGTTACCCGATAGGGCACAAAATTTCGGGGACTAAAACTTAAGCCTCCAAGCAAGGCCGAACTAAAGTTTCCGCAAAACCTAATCCGTTAAAAAATGTCTGATTTCCGTACCGGCGATATCGAAAAAAAGCTAAAGCGATTCAAAAAACGCTATCACACGAACGCTCTCCTGAAGACGGGAACGCTCTGGCTAGCTGGCTCCTTGGCGCTTTACCTAACCATAACTTTGGCGGAATCCGCCCTGCATTTCGGCATCGTCGCACGGACCGTGCTTTTTTACACTTATTTACTGGCTGTCGCCGTCGGGTTTATCTTGGGCCCGGCCAAGTCTCTGGCCATACTTGTCGGTCTTCGCAAAGGGATTTCCGATAAAGAGGCGGCGGAACTTATCGGCAAGAAAATCCCGTCGGTGAGCGACCGCCTTCTCAACCTTCTGCAACTCAGCAAGGACAAAGAAAACGAGCTCGCCCAAGCCGCGGTACAGCAACAGGGAAGCAAAATCGCCCGTCACGATTTCTCCAAAGTTGTCAAGCTCCGCAAAAACAGGCGTTTCCTTCCCTATTTGGTCATTCCCGTTCTGCTTATCGCCGGGCTGTTTGTCTTCATTCCTAAAACAATGAAAGACGGAACGGAAAGATTGGTAAGGCACAACGAGGCTTTCGAACCGAAAAAACCGTTTACGTTGCGGATCGTAAACGAATTTCTGCTCGCTTTCAGAAACGAGGACTATCGCCTGCAAGTGGTGGCGGAAGGGGAACTGATGCCGGAAAGCGTATATATGATCCACAACAAAAGGCGGATCAAGATGCGGAAAGACGACAACGGACAATTCACTTTCCTTTTTCCGAAAATTCAGGACAGCAAAACATTCACCTTCGAAGCCGCCGGATTTGAACAGGGCCCATACACCGTAGCCGTGAAAAACCGGCCGGCGCTCAGCCATTTTGATATCGCTCTGGATTATCCGGCCTATACCGGCAAAACCGACGAAATGCTGGCCAATCTCGGCAATATCACCGTTCCGGAAGGGACTAAGGCCGTTTGGAGATTCCACACCCAACATTCCGACAGCGCAAAAATCAGTCTTGCTTCCCGTGATTCCACTACGCACCACAACTTGGGACAAGGAAAAGAAGGCGTTTTCAATTTCGAAAAAACCTTTACAAAACCCACCGAATACGAACTAGCGCTCGACAACGACTTCGGCTCAAACGCCGACAAGATCCGCTACAAAGTGGATGTAGTAAAAGACAAATACCCGAAGATTACCCTTAAGCAATTTCAGGACACCACGCTTTTCAGCTACGTGATTTTCGGTGGCGATATCAGCGACGACTACGGCCTTACCGCCCTGAACATCCTTTATAAGCGCCCGGCCGACAAACGCTACCGCCGCGTACCGATCCGGATAGAGCGCGGACGCCGCCACCAAGGCTACTACCACCAGTGGTTTCTCGACAGCCTCGGTCTAGAACCGGGCGAAGAAGTGGCCTATTTCCTACAAGTAACCGACAACGACGCCATCAACGGACGCAAATCATCCAAGACCGGGACTTTCACCTTCCGGGTTCCGTCGAGGAAAGAAATCAAGGACAACATAGCCGAATCCAGCCAAAGAACCGCCACCGAGATGGACGACGCCCTCAAAAACGCCCAAGACCTCAAGAAAAACATAGAAAGGGTAGAGGAGAGGCTTCGCGGAAAAAACTATCTCGACTGGCAAGACAAACAGGCTCTGGAACACCTTCAGGAACGCCGCAAGAAGATAGAGGAAGACATCGAAAACCTGAAAGAGCAGTTTAAGGACGAATTGCAAAAGCGCAAGCAGTTCGAAAACAGCCAAGAGAACGAGAAGATCGCCGAAAACGTAGAGAAGCTCCAAAAGCTGATGGACGAAGTGCTGGACGACAAAACGAAGAAACTCTACGAAGAGCTCCAAAAACTGCTGAGCGAACAAAACCAGGACCCCGACGCCGTCCGCAACAAACTGGACCAGATAAAGCACAACGAAGAGAACCTGGAAGAGGAACTGGAGCGCACGCTTGAGCTTTTCAAGAAAATGAAATACGACATGAAGCTGGAGAATATGGCCCAGAACATGGAAAACCTCAGCGAAAAGCAAAAAGAACTCGCCGACAAGAAAACCAAAAACAAGGACTTGGACGAGTTGGCGATGGAGCAGGAGAAAATAGACAAGGAAATGGACGGGATGAAAGAGGACATGAAAGAGCTTGAGCAGCTTAATCAGGACCTGAAAAACCCGAACGCCATGCCCGATACCAAAGAGCAGGAAAAATCCATCGAGCAAAAACAGCAGGATTTCAAAAACGCCGTACAGAAAAAACAGAGCAAAAAGGCCCAGGAGAGCCAGAAGGAGATGTCGAAAGACATGAAAAAGCTAGCGCAGAAAATGCGCGATATGCAATCGGGTATGGAAATGCAGGCCATGCAGGAAAACCTCGACAACCTCCGCGATATCCAGTCAAACCTGATTACGGCGTCCTTCGATCAAGAAGAAATCATGAAAACCCTACGGGCCGTAAACCTCAGTGACCCGAAATTCGTAAAAATCTCCCAGCGACAGCTCAAGCTTAAAGACGACACGCAAGTCATCAAAGACAGCCTGAACGCGCTCGCTCAACGCGTATTCCAGATTTCGTCCTTCGTAACCCGCAAGGTAAACGAGATGAACTCCAACATGGACAAATCGCTCACCGACATAAAAGAACGAAGCATTTCCGGCGCCCTGACCCACCAACAGCTCACAATGACATCGATGAACGACTTGGCCCTTTTGCTTGACCAGGTTATGTCGCAGATGCAAAACCAGATGAACGGCAGCGGAAACGGAAAAAGCAAACAGAGCCAAAGCAAGCCCGGAAACATGAAGCTGAGCGACCTTCAGAAGCAGTTGAACAAGAAAATCGAACAACTGAAAAAGAGTGGTAAAAAAGGGCGTGAACTCTCGAAGGAAATCGCTAAAATTGCCGCGGAGCAAGAGCAAATACGCAGGGCTCTGGAGAAGGAAGGAAAAGGAAAACCCGGAGATTTGCTGGAAGAAGGAAAAGACGGTAAAAACGGCAAGAAAGCTGGCGACAACGGATTGGAAAAGACTCTTCGCGAAATGGAGATGACCGAACAGGAGCTGGTAAACAAACAGCTCACCCAAAAGATGATCAAGCGCCAGAAAGAAATCCTTACCAGAATGCTCGAAGCCGAGAAAGCGCAAAAGGAACGGGATCTTGACGAAAAAAGAGAAGCCGAAAAAGCCAGCGATTATGACAAGGCGATACCGAAAGCTTTCGAGGAATATATTAAATTGAAAGAAAAAGAGCTGGAAAGACTGAAGACTGTCCCGATGCGCTTCAATCCCTACTACAAAAACGAGGTGGAGAGGTTCTTTCAGCGGAAAAATAAACAAGCTAGCAAGTAATGGATTCCATCAACTTAGAAATCCCTTCATTGCCCGACAACGTTCGGATAGTCGAGAGTTTTATCGATAACTCCAAGGATAAATACCACCTTAACGACGACGTATACGGCAACATCATGATCGCGGTCACCGAAGCGGTGAACAATGCGATCCAGCACGGAAACAACGGCGACAAAGACAAGCTAGTGAAGCTAACCATGTCTCATTCCGACGAACAGATCCGCTTCACTATCGGAGACGAGGGCCCCGGCTTCGACTACGACAGTCTCCCGGACCCGACAGCTCCCGAAAACCTGCACAAACCCTGCGGCAGGGGAATTTTTCTGATGAAACACCTTTGCGACGAGGTGGAATTCAATAACGACGGAAAAGAAGTGGTACTCGCATTTTACCTGAACTAAGGAATGATCAACATTTTCACGGAAGACATAGAGTTCGAACTTTCCGAAGCCGGAAAAACGACAGAGTGGATTGAGGGGGTGATAGAACGACACGGTTTCGAACTTGCCGAGCTAAATTATATTTTCTGTTCAGACGAGTACCTGCATAAAATAAATGTAGAATATCTAGACCACGACACCTATACGGACATCATTACCTTTGACAACTCCGAAGAGGAAGGCGTAATAGAAAGCGACGTTTTCGTTAGTGTGGAACGCATTCGGGAAAACGCCTCCAAGTTTGGAAAAACGTTTGAAAACGAACTCCGCAGAGTTATTATTCACGGAGTGCTGCATCTCTTGGGCTTCAAGGACAAATCGCCGGAAGAGGCCGAAAACATGAGAAAGAAGGAAGACGAAGCATTGGCCGCATATTGATTTTAGGCGGTAAAAATATTGTGAAACGTACACGTCCGTGAAACAAATGTTTCACGGATTTTTTTTATCCTTAAAATTCGGCTCTGTTAAGCGTCTTTGAAGCTTGATTGCCCATTTAAACCAATCGACCGCCAGAACTTACGCCTACATAACGTCAAAACATTTCCGGCATAATTTTAAAATTACATTTCCGTTACTGGCATATTTACGTTGTGTGTTTCACGCCATTCGAAAAGGAAATGTTCCACGTGGAACATTTCCTTTTTCCTTGTTTTAATCAAATTTACGTTCCAGATCCGGCTCGCAACATCAAAGTGAAAAAGCACAATGTTCCACGTGGAACAAAATCCGCAAATACATCTTATCACATATTTTCAAATTTTAGCTTGATTATCATCTAATAGAATTTTAAAGTAAATTTGTAGCGGAAAAGTCTAAAGCTCAAACAAATCGATATGTACAACACGATTGTTCCACGTGGAACGTTAGCTTAGACAGCAAAAGGAATCAGAATGTTCAAGGAATACGACGTCATTGTAGTCGGGGCAGGCCATGCCGGATGCGAAGCCGCTGCCGCCGCCGCAAACATGGGAAAAAGCGTAATGCTGGTCACCATGAATATGAATACTATCGCTCAAATGTCATGTAACCCGGCTGTGGGCGGTGTGGCCAAAGGGCAGATAGTCCGTGAAATTGACGCTTTGGGCGGCCAAATGGGTATTGTTACTGACAAAACCATGATCCAATTCCGCATGCTGAACCGCTCGAAAGGCCCCGCTATGTGGAGCCCCAGAGCGCAAAGCGATAGAATGCGGTTTGCGGAAGAGTGGAGAATTAGGCTTGAAAGAAATCCGAACGTGGATTTTTGGCAAGAAATGGTCACTGGCTTGGTGATCAAAAACGGCGTTGTAAAGGGTGTTAAAACCAGTCTAGGCCTTGAGATTCCGTCAAAAACCGTAGTGCTGACAAACGGAACTTTCCTGAACGGGCGCATACACATCGGCGAAAAGCAGTTCGGTGGCGGGCGTACGGGAGAAGGAGCGTCGAAAGGAATTACGGAACAATTGGTCGAGCTAGGCTTTGAGGCCGGCAGAATGAAAACCGGAACTCCGCCAAGAGTTGACGGCCGATCGTTGAATTACGACTTGATGGGCGAACAGCCCGGCGACGAAAATCCGGAAAAATTCTCGTACAGCGACGAAACGACTACGCTCGAAAAACAGCGCAGTTGCTATATAACATACACGAATCCGGAAGTGCACGAAACGCTAAAGACGGGTTTCGAGAAATCTCCGATGTTCAACGGAAGGATTCAGGGCATCGGCCCGAGGTACTGCCCTTCTATCGAAGACAAGATAAACAGATTTGCCGAGCGTGACCGCCACCAGATCTTTGTCGAGCCCGAAGGTTGGGACACTTGCGAAGTTTACGTAAACGGTTTTTCGTCTTCACTGCCTGAAAACGTACAATACGAAGCTCTACGTAAGATCGAAGGTTTTGAAAACGTGAAAATGTTCAGGCCAGGCTATGCGATCGAATACGATTTCTTCCCCCCTACTCAGCTAAAACTGACTCTGGAAACTCGTCAATTGCGCAATTTGTACTTTGCTGGACAGATAAACGGAACCACCGGATACGAAGAAGCGGGCGGACAAGGTCTGATTGCCGGTGTAAACGCAGCGCTTCGAGTAGACGACAAAGAGGATTTTGTTCTAAAAAGATCGGAAGCGTACATCGGTGTATTAATCGACGACTTGGTAAACAAAGGCACAAACGAGCCCTACCGAATGTTTACTTCGCGTGCCGAATACCGTATTTTGCTCCGTCAAGATAATGCGGATTCGCGTCTAACAAAGCTTGGACATGAAATCGGTTTGGCTACAGACGAACGTTTGGCCAAAAGCCAAGAGAAAGACACCAACGTGAAAAAGCTTTTGGAAGAGCTGAAAACCATAAAAGTTAAGCCCGTACAAATAAATGAAAAGCTGGAAGAACTGGGTACTGCGACTCTTAAAGAAGGGACTAGCCCGTTCAAATTGCTAAAAAGACCGGAAATGAGTCAGGACAAACTGAGATTCCTTTCCGATAAACTCGCCGATCATTTATCCCAATACACGACTCAGGAAGTTGAGCAGGCCGAAATTCTTGTCAAATACGACACGTATATAGATAAGGAACAGAAAACGGCGGAAAAAATGGAGAGCCTTGACAAGGTTCTAATCGGAAATGATTTCGATTTCTCTAAAGTAACGGCTCTTTCTTCTGAAGCACGTGAAAAACTCGGGAAGCAAAAACCGACTAATCTTGGACAAGCGTCAAGGATCAGCGGAGTCTCCCCTGCCGATATTTCCATCCTGATGGTGTATCTCGGAAAGTAAAAAACACAGAACAACGACGAATAAACACTCCAGGGACGCCAAATAGGCGTCCCTTTTGCTGTTAACGTATTTTTACATACTGTGTCCTTCTTCATTATATTATTCAATTCCGATTTTGGTAAATTGCCTTCTTGAATCAGAACAGCATGATGCGCCGTACCAACAAAAAACTAATCGCCCGTATTTGGAAGCGGGCAAAACGCCACGCCCCTCTCCTACTGGCGGGTGGCGTTTGGGCAGGGCTTATATCCAGTAGCGGATGCGCCAGCCAACGCGCCCTTACGGGTGGTCCAAAAGACACGATCCCTCCAATGATCGAGTCTTCAACTCCTCCAAACTTGTCGACCAATTTCAATGGAAAAAAGGTTCGTATACAGTTTGATGAATACGTTCAGCTGAAAAACGCTAAAAAAGACCTTATTATCACTCCCTCTTCAGAGAATGAATACGACATAAAGCTGAAGGGTGGCCGGACGTTCGAAATCACATTCGACCAACCGCTCGACAGTAACACGACTTATACGTTGAACTTTCAGGAAGTGGTACAGGACGTGACGGAAAAAAACGTTTTGGCGGAAAATGTTTTTACATTCAGCACCGGTCCCGAGCTCGATTCCATGTTTCTCCACGGGAAAGTCAAAGATTTACTGACTAATCAGCCAGAGGAAGGAGCCGTCGTAGCGCTTTACAGAAGCGACGATACGCTGAATATTTTCAACTCAAAGCCGCTGTACTTTACCAAAACGGATAAGGAAGGAATATACACCTTGGCGCATATTCGTGAAGGAAAGTACATGTTGTATACGTATCAGGACAAAAACCAAAACCTGATCTTTGATCCGAAAAAGGAAAAAGCCGGCTTTCATGACGGAATTATAGAGCTAAACCACGAATTCGACAGTCTCAAACTGAGCATTGTGGACGTAAACATGGATTCGCTCTACACCACAAAGTCCTTGATTTCGGGAACGTATTTCGTCACCAGCTTTAATAAACCGATCAAATCTTACAGGACAGAATTCGATGTTCAGGAAATTTTCCTGCCCAACAATTTACTGGAAGACAACAAAACGATACGGTTTTACAATACCCGAAACATGACGGAGGAAGACAGCCTAAGGGTAAAAGTTACCGCTATGGACTCCGTACATAATGAGATTACGTACGAGACTTTTGTTAAATTCAGGGAAACCAAACGTAAGAAGGCAAAGCTTGAGCAAAAATCAGGCGAGCAATCCCGCAGATATATCTCGAACGATTTTTCGAATTGGTACTGGTTTTCAAAACCAATCGAAAAGGTAAATTACGACAGCGCGTACTTCTTCTACGATTCTCTGAACGTGTTACCGATCACCGAAGAAGATTTCACGTGGAACGATACCCGCAACATTGTAAGCCTGCGCAAAAATCTGGAACTCGATACGATTATACATCCTGACACTGTAGAGGCTCCTATTTTCAAAACGGTTAAATTGAATTTAAAAGAAGGAACCTTTGTAAGTATAGAACAGGATTCGGCCACGGCAATCGATAAAAGCTACAGCTTTGCGCAGAGCGAAAATGTGGGAAGCATACTCGGGAAAATTATCACAGACGAAAAGTCTTATATCCTTCAACTTTTGGATGACCGCTATAATCTGATTGACGAACGAATTAATCCGAAAGACTACGCATTTTTGAATGTAGATCCCGGAAAATATTATCTACGTATTCTTGTTGACAAGGACGGATCCGGCGAATGGGATCCTGGAAATATTATGGAGGTGATTCCGCCTGAGCCCGTCTACTTCTATCCCGGACTTATCGTGATTAGAGCGAACTGGGAACGCACAGGCATCGATATGCAATTCTGATTTAGAAAAAATCTCCAACCAAAAACGGGAAGTCCAGAAATGGGCTTCCCGTTTTTTATTTTTCAAACTTTAGCGATTTCAAAATCGATTTCCTCCCCTATTTATCAACACCGGTACCTCATTTTTTGCCGAAATCCACTTCTAGCACGAAAGCTGCAAAAGTTATGGGTATAAATACCCTGAATTGTGTTGATTAACTGTGGATAAAATGCGCGATAATCAGGGGTTACCCACAATACTTATCAACAACCGCGGACAAACAATCCCCGATTGTGGACAAAAAAGAACTTTCGCGCTTTCAATCCCCAAGTTATCTACAGAAAGGCTATTCACACTCTATTCGGCTTCATTATCCACATTCTCTTAAACTTATCAACAAAATGGCTTTAAGAGCCTTATAGTCAATAAGAAAAATTGTGGATAATTTTGGGGATAAGATTCGAAAATAGCGCGTAAATTTAAATCTGTGTGGGTAAAAAAATCGGACTTCAGTTTTCCACTTATCCACAGCTTAATAGTAACAACAGATATTTCTTTAAATAAAAAATAAATTATTATTACTGGGATGTTGATAAAAAGCTCGTTTTTGAAAAACAAAAAAATTTTCCCGGTCATTTTCCTTGCGCTTTTTTGCGTGTTAGCCGGTTCGTTCAACGTTCGGGCGCAAGACACGCAGAACATCTACTTGGCGAATGAGTATCTGGCGAAAGGGGAAGTGGACAAAGCGCTGGAGATTTTCCGTCAGCTGGCGAAAAAGAAGGAAAACATGCGGGTTATCCACAACCAGTACCTGAGCCTGTTGATATCCTCCGGAGATTTTAAAACAGCGGACAAGCATTTGCGAAAATTGGTCAAGCTTTATCCTAAAGTTATAGTTTATCAAGCCGACCAAGGAAGCCTGCTCAAAGCCCGGGGAAAGGAAGACGAGGCGAAGGCGAAATTCAGCGCGCTTATAAAAAGAGTTGCGTCGAGCCAGAGAGACTCCCGGAACCTCGCCCGATACTTTTATTAAAAACAATTGTACGACCACACAGAAGAGGCTTACAAGGCTTGTAGGGAGGCGTTGAAAAGGGATGACCTGTTTGCGTACGAACTGGCCAACCTTTACGTGCTTACGAACAGGAAGGAAAAGATGATCGATGAGTATATCGGAATCTTGAAGCGAAATCCTGACAATATCAATTACATCAAGGGAATCTGGCAACGCGTGCTGAAAACGGACGAGGAGTTGGAGGCTTTGGAGACTAAGCTTATCCAGCTGTCCCAGAAAGAGCAAAACGTGTCGGTTTACAACGAGCTGTTGGTTTGGACGTATTTGCAACAGAAGAACTTTTTCGGGGCGTTTGTGCAGGCGCGGTCGTTGGAAAAAAGATTCAACGGCAGGGGCGAGAGAATTTATGAGATCGCGCGGATAGCTTTGGCTAATGACGAACATGAGACGGCTTCGGAAATGTACGCCTATATCGTTAAGAACTTTCCGGACTCGCCCTACTACGCAATGGCCAGAAAAAGCGATATCAGAACCCGGGCCACTTGGGTGACGAACGATTACCCAATAAACAAAGAGGCCATCAGGAAGCTAACGAAGGACTATGCGGGCCTTGTAGCCGAAATGGGGAATACAGTTACGGCAATGGAATCCAGACGCGAGAAGGCGCTCTTGCACGCGTTTTATCTCAAGGAATACGATTCGGCCATCGCTGATCTGGAATACGTGATCAAATACCCGCGGGCTCCGCGCAGTTTGAGGATGGAGTCGAAGCTCAGCCTCGGCGATATGTTTGTGTTGACAGGCGAGCCCTGGGAAGCCTCCCTACTCTACTCGCAAGTGGAAAAGGAAGTGAAGGACTCACCTATTGCTTACAAAGCCAAACTCAAAAACGCCAAGCTTTCTTACTACAAAGGCGAGTTCGAGCTTTCGAAAGGCCACCTCGACATTCTGAAAGAGGCGACTAGCCGAGAGATCTCAAACGACGCAATGGCGCTCAGCCTGCTTATCAAGGATAATACGGGACTTGACTCGACGGAAACGGCGATGAAACGCTACGCGGCCATCGATTTGCTGATGTACCAAAACCGTAGACAAGAAGCTTTGGAAGCCGTGGAGAAAATGCTTTACGAGTTTCCGGGCCATAGTCTGGAAGACGAGCTTCTTTACCTTAAAGCCAAAGTTCTTTTTGAAGTCGGTGAGTTTGACCAAAGCGTAACGGCTTTGCAGAAGATCGTTACCGAATACTCCGGAGATATCCTCACCGACGACGCTTACTTTATGCTCGGAAAGGTGTACGAAACAGGGAAAGAAGACATGGCCAAAGCTATGGATACCTATAAGGAATTAATGGTGAAATACCCCGGAAGCGTTTATACCGCCGAAGCCCGGAAACGCTATAGAAAGCTTAGGGGCGATGCCCTCCGGTAGCTTTCGGATGGTTGTATGAAAAATGCTTTTTTATGAAAAATTCAAGGCGCTTACTTTTTGTGAGCGCCTTTCTTTTTCTCAAAACCAGAGGATATTTTTTATAATCGGTAACCTTATTTTGCGTAATCATGGCCAAACAGGCGTTAAATCTGGTCCTTAAGTTTTTATGAATGCTTTGATAAGGATAAATTGTAAAAAAGGATTTCCCTTTTCCGTAAAATTTGACCCATATCATCGATGTCAGGTATATTCCGCTATAAGATATTTTGGGCTATCTCGCTGTGGTTTTGCGTAATAAGCGAAGGCTTTGCGCAGTATGATTGGCGGGTGTCCCATATTTCCCGCAAGGATGGCCTTGCGCATGCTACGGTGAACAACACGTTTCAGGATAGGCAAGGCTTTTATTGGATTACGACCGGAAGCGGAATGAACCGTTTCGACGGCAAGCGTATGGAAAATATACGCGAAGTAAACGGTCCGGAGGGCAAGCTGTACATCGGTGATTCCTATATATTGGCCGAGGACAAATCCGGGAGGGTGCTTGCCCTGAAATGGGGAAAGGCTTTCGCCTTAGACCGTAATACAGGCAAGGCCGACCCCATAAGAGACATGGAAGGTGCGGAAATAAAAAACGTAAACTCCATTTTGGAACTCCGTAACGGAGAGGTGATCCTGGGAACGGACAAAGGGGCTTACCGAATAAAGGACGCGCTCTACGCCGAACCTTTCGGCGCTTTCGGTAGCGGACGTGTGGCCGTTTTCACGGAAGATGATATGGGTTATATCTGGTTCGACGCCAGTGGTAAGTTTTTGCTTTGCTCTTCGTCCAGCGGTCGGGAAATCGCCAGATTCGGGGAGGAAAGCCTTGGTAGCGTCAATGTGGCGAGCATAACCGGCATTGTCAGGGCCAGCGGCGATACGTATTGGCTGGGCACCATGTATAATGGCGTCTATGAAATGAGACGGAATGGCGGAGAAGCTAAACCTCTGGAAGTGCCGATGGCTTATGCCAAAATCATCAAAAAGATTATCAAGGATAGACTCGGGCGGATTTGGCTTGGTTCCGACGGTGGCGGTGTTTATCTCTATGATACGGGAGAAAAGAAATGGGACCATGTGTCTGAAAGAATAGCCATGGAAAGTAAGGCCGTTTATAGCCTTTACGAAGACCGTGGAGGCAATATATGGGCGGGAATGAACTATGGGGGAGCCTATGTGGTCGAGGCCAACCGAGGACCTTTCGATAAGCCTGAAAAGGGAAATATTCTTTACAAAGACATGAGAATGCTGTCCGTTATGCTGGATCATACGGGAACCCGTTGGTTAGGCACTGACGGTGAAGGCATCCGTTTGGTGGATTCTTTGGGAAACATCAGCGAATACACGCCTTTCGGAGCGGGATCGGCCGGAGCGAAAGGTTTTGTGCAGGGAATCTACGAAGACCACGCCGGCGATGTTTGGATCGGGACGTATACGCAAGGTTTGGGTGTGTATAGGCGTGCCACGGGCGAGTTTGAGCAATTTGAACCGAGTGAGGAAAATGGGCTCCGGGAAAGAAATATAAAGTGCGTAACCGAGAGTGCGGACGGAAAAACATTGTGGGTTGGCGCTTCTTACGGTTTGATAACAATGGACAAGGAAGCGAAGACTTTCCGTTCGTTTACTTATCAAAAAGGAGATTTGAAGTTAACCTCGTGCTTTGTGACGGCTCTTCTTACCGACCGATCAGGTGCCCTTTGGATAGGAACCAGCGGAGACGGACTGATAAGGTTGAGGCTAGAGGGCGATGAGGTGAAAGACGCAAAGCGTTTCCGCAAGGTGGGCACAAAGATTTCCCACATCAGCGAAGACGGCCAAGGCAATTTGTGGGTGACCGGCGGTGGAACCATCTCAAAAATCGGTAAAGCCGACGAGGTGAAAGTGTACACGGCCGAGGACGGTTTGCCGAAAGTTTGGCCAGAAGCGGCTTTCGCCGATGAGAGTGGCCGGATTTGGATTGCCACTACAAATGGCCTGAGTGTTTTTGACCCTAACAAGAAATCATCAAAAGGCTTTACGACTTACCACGGGCTTCAAAGCTCGATTTTCTCTACCGGAGCGGGCTTTCAGGCGAAAGACGGACGCTTACTGTTCGCCGGTATGCGCGGTGTCAACGAATTTTATCCTGATAGAATCAGCCTCGACGGCAAATACCCCAAAGTGCTCGTTGACGACCTGAAGTTCAACGGAATGTCTATCTGGCGAGACGCTTCCTATAGAAAAGACTCTCCGGACGGTGTGTCGTCTTTCGAATTGCCACCGGCCCAGCAGTCTCTGACATTCGACTACGTCCTCCCCCACTTTCCGTTGGGCGATGTGGAATATTCCTACAAGCTCTCTGGTGTGGACGCCAACTGGGTAAGGGCCGGCAAGCGCCAAAGTGTAACTTACGCCAGTCTTCCCGCCGGAGAATACGTATTCAGCGTACGCTCTTCGCTCGACGAATCGTCGGTCAGCAGTGTTCGTATCGTGAAGCTGTCGCCCGTTTGGTTGAGGCCTTGGGCGCTGTTTGGGTACGCCGTGGCCGTCTTGCTCATCATTTACGCTTACTGGGCGTATTTGGCGCTGAAGCGTAAAGTGAAGTACGAAAAATTGCAAAAGGACAGGCTCAACGAGCTGGCCGATATGAAACTCAGGTTTTTCACCAATATATCGCACGAGCTTAAGACTCCCCTGACCTTGATTCTTCATCCTGTAAAAAGGTTATTGGAGAAAGAAAAAGATAAGGACAAGCGTGACGCATTGGCGACGATCAGTCGAAACGCCGATTTGTTGCTGAATACTGTTAACGAATTGTTGGACTTCAATAAGCTTGAATCCGGAAAATACGAACCGCAAGCCGGCTCTTACGACTTGAAACAGACCGTAGAGAATGTTTGCTTGCTATTTGACGATTACGCCCGCCAAAACCGTTTCGACTACCGCTTCACCTGTGATCTGAAAGAAAACAGGCTGTATGTTTTCGATCGGGACATTTTGGAAAAAGTGACCGTAAACCTGATCTCGAACGCATTCAAATACACCGCTCCGCAAGGTAAGGTACACGTTCATCTGGAATTCGCCGGAGGCAAAATATACCTGAAGGTAAACGATAACGGCAAGGGAATAGCCAAAGAGAAATTGCCGTTTATTTTCGAATCGTTTTATCAAGCCAACCACGCCGACAGGAATATCGGAACGGGAATCGGTCTGGCCTTGGTCAAGCGCTTGGTGGAATCGCACGGCGGGGCCGTACGGGCGACCAGCGAACCGGGCAACGGCACCGAACTGAGCGTGGAATTGCCGGAACTCGAACTGGAACAAGCTTCCGCCAAAGTGGGCGACGGAGTGAGCGCCAAGCCCGTATTTGGCGAAAACAAACCGGAAATGCCCGAAATCTGGCCCGTAGGCGAAGAGGGAAAACCGAAGCTGTTGGTGGTTGACGATAACCGTGAAATCCGTAACTTGGTGGCGGATATGATGTCCGACAGGTTTGAGGTGGTAATGGCCGGCGACGGTGAGGAAGGTTTGGAGAAAACCAAAGCGCATATGCCGGACTTCATTATCAGCGACGTGATGATGCCTGTGATGGACGGCGTGGAATTCTGCTCGAAATTGAGGGAAGACCAAGAGATTTCCCATATTCCGGTAATTTTGCTTACCGCAAAAGGGACCACGGAAAGCGAAATGGCCGGACTTTCGGCCGGCGCCGACGACTATATCCTGAAGCCTTTCGACGAGGAAATACTCAAAGTGAAAGTCAGTACAATTTTGATGAACCGAGAGCGCCTGAGAGAGCGTTATCGCGACTTCCCGGTATCGAGGCCGAGAAGCGTAACCTCCGACGCCAACGACCGCTTTATGACCGACCTGACCGACCTGATCGACAGATTGATGGGATCGGGAGAACTGTCAGTGGAACGTCTGGCGCGTGAAATGGCGATGAGTCATTCGGTTCTTTACAAAAAGTGTAAAGCACTGACCGGTAAGTCTTTAGCGAAATACATTCAGCTTACGAAAATCCACCGGGCGGCGGAGATTCTCCGTCACGACGACTTGCCGATCAAGGCCGTGATGGCGGAAGTCGGGTTTAACGATCCTAAGCACTTCCGCGAGTGTTTCCGCGAAGTGACGGGCGTTTTGCCAAGCGAATGGCGCAAAGGCGAAAAGACTTTGACCGAATAGAGCTTTTGAATTTCTGAAAATAGAAAAGACGCTTTTCCGTGATGGAGAAGCGTCTTTTTTATTGAAAAATCTGTTTTGAGATCTTTAGCGAAAGCTTATTTCATCACAACTTCGTCTACCATCATATGGCAATTGCGTCCGGCTCCGTGGTGGTTTTCCGGGCATGTTTTTAGGCTCTCGGCCACAACTTTCAGATACCGGAATGTCTTCTTCGGAAATTTGACAGCGAATTCCTTTATAAACGATCCTTCTTTCATCGGATCGATATCGCTTTTGGCCACGGCCAATTCCTTGAAGTTTTTACCGTCGTTGGAATACAGGTAACGGACAGACTTTGGAGCGAAGATCCACGCCTTTTGGTTTTGGATATAAGAAGTGGAAAGCGAAGTCGCCGATTTTTTCTTGCCGAAATCAATTACGGCGTCCATGTCAGTGCCCTCGTAGCTTTGCCACTTTCCGTCGCCGTGGTTTAGGCTTCCCCTCAGTCCGTCGATCAGCCCGCTGGGTCCGCCGGCGGAGTACTTTTCGTGGTGCGGATATTTTAGCGTAACGGCGAACGGCGCTTTGGCGAACGAGGCTTCCGATACTGTTCCTCTAAATCCTGAAGCGTCGAAAGAGGCGGCTTTGAGTACGCTTGTTTCTTTGATCTCCACTGGGTTTTCGTACAAAGGAGATTCCTTAGTCGGCTCGCTTCCATTGGTTGTGTAGCGGACAACAGTGCCCGGATCGCTGGAAAGGTTCACTTTCACCGACGTTTTGAAAGTGGCCCCGGCGGGCTCGATAACCGCTTTGGCCGGCGATTTGTAAAGACCGAATTCAGAAATGGCCGGATTGAGGCGAGCGCCCGTAATGCGGAGCCGCACTTCCTGAGCGGTGGTTTTCTCAAAGCGCAAAAGGCGTTTGTAGCCGATTGTGGTTCCTTCGAAAAGCGTTTTCCAGTCGCCTTCCACTTTGGCCTCGATTACGAAAGATTCCACGCGTTGCCCTTCCCTGATCGCTTCTTGCAAAAGGGCTCGGTCGAAGGTTTTTGGTTTTGGCAAAACGAAATTGAGCGTTCCTGTGGTGGCTTCCCCGTCGGTGGTCCAGTAGCTTAGCTTGTCGCTGTCCAAAACGGTTTTGGCCGGATTGTCGGCTGTCGCGTTATCGGCGCTGATTTCGGCTCCCGACAATAGGTTGTTCTTGAATGTTCCTTCCAGAATTCTGCGTGTTTCGAGCAAAGTGGCGACATCATTTTCATGAATCAAACCGCGTTTGTCCGGCGGAAGGTTCAGGAGCAACAAAGAGTTCTTGCCGACAGAGCTGTAATAGATATCCAGCATTTTCTCCGGCGTTTTGACTTGGCTGTCTTGGCTTTTGTGGTAAAACCAACCCGGGCGGATGGAAACGTCCACTTCGGAAGGATACCAAACGAGTCCGCCCGCTTTGAGCAATTTGGCTCTGCTGCCCAAATCCTGGTCCGTGGCATTGAAAACCGGCGCGTCGCCGTCGTTTTGTTGCGAAGCTTCCGCAATTTGCAGTTTGTCGTGCGCGGCGCTTGGGAGTACGCTCCATTCGGTATCGCGTCCATAGCCGCTTTCCGTACCTACCCAGCGGACATCCGGCCCCATTACGGCGATAACGGCTTCGGGTTGCAGTTCACGGATTACGGAATAATAGCCTTCCCAGTCATAAACCTGTCTCTTGCCGTTAGGGCCTTCGCCGCAGGCGCCGTCAAACCACACCTCGGCTATGTCTCCGTAATTGGTAAGCAATTCCCGGAGTTGTTTTTTGAAATGCTCGTTATAGGCGTCCGTGCCGTAGCTTTGCTCGTGCATGTCCCAAGGCGAAAGATACACGCCGAAGTCAAGGCCTTCGGCTTTGCAGGCCTCGGCCACTTCTTTTACGATATCGCCTTTTCCGCCTTTATACGGACTGCTGGCCACGCTGTGGTCGGTGTATTTGCTTGGCCATAAGCAGAATCCGTCGTGGTGTTTGGCCGTGAGCAAGAGGAGTTTCATACCCGCCTGCTTGGCCGTACGGGCCCATTGGCGGGCGTCGAGTTCCGTTGGGTTGAAAAGTTTCGGATCCTCGTCGCCATGGCCCCATTCGCGGTCCGTAAAAGTGTTTATTCCGAAATGAAGAAATCCGGTGAATTCATATTCTTGCCAGCGCAGTTGCCTCTCCGAAGGTGTGACTTGCGCGGCCTTCCGGATAATGTCTTTCTCTGAATCGTGTTTCGAAATGCTGACCGCATTGTTTCCCTGTTCCGATTTTTGAGGAGAACAGGCACCCAACGCACCCAATAAAATCAATGGAAAAATTCGTTTTCGTAGCATGGTGATGTACTTGGAGTGTGAAACTAAAACGATTATTTACGGAATATAGGGGCATTATTGGGATAATGGAAAATATGGTGACCCGTAGCGGGGGGAATAAGACATAATGATATGTTTTTGATCAAAATCCCCCTTAAGCCAAAAGCCGGAAGTGGAAGGCCATTATTTCGGGCATTACCTTTGGGTGGTTTTCGAAGGATGATGATCAGTGGCAAAAAACGGGATTCGCCCCGAAAAGGGAAAGCCAATGGCTTAGCGAAACAGCCTCCTCCGTTGGAGGGATGGCCACTGCAGTGTTTCGGCCTGAAAGCGAAGGCCAGTGAATGGTATGGCCCTCGCGGAGTGCGTCACGATAAGAAGCAACGTTTTGTGCGAGCGTGGATACGCAAGGCCGTTATCGTTCCGGTGACATCGGGATATCCGCATTTGACTATTGATGTGGATCACGTGATTGTGGACCGGAAATTCGAGAACGTGACATTGAAGGTCTACAAGATCCACTATTCTCACTCCAAGAACTCGCCAAGGATATTTTTTTCGGAGAATGGAAAGTCAGGAGAATTTGTGGCCGATGAGGCATATCCCAATTTGTCGGAAGTGGTACGTAAAGTCAGGATTTGGTTGGCCGATGCCGGTATTCCCATTATTATAAGGGAACCGAAGGCGGTGGGACTTGCGGAACCCGTCGCTGGCCCCTATTCTTTACCCGAGAGTTTGGAGCGGAAATTAGAGTTGGAGAGCAAGCCTATTGAGAGTGAGAGCAGTCCGGAAGAGGAAAAATCAAGTAGTGACAGCGTAACGAAATCGAGCGGAAGATCAGGGAAGAAAAAGAAGAAGGCCCGTAAGAAACTGTCCACTTCCGAAAAGATGGAACTGTTTGATGATCTTGAATTGGAAGAAGACCTGAAGTTTGGTGACTTTAGCGCTCTTTTGGGAGTGAAGGAAATGAGTCAGCTGAGTTGGGATGCGATTAAGGTGATAATGACCGTGCAAGTGATTTTCGCTACGCATTGCAAAACGCACAATCTGTTGCCGTTGATGGATCGGGTGGATAAGGAAAAGAGAGAGTGGCTGAGAAAGTTGGATCGTTATTTCCGTAGCCAAGGCGATAAACCCAGCGGCCGAAAGCCTTCGGAGCTTTTGTCTTGGTTTTTTATGCGAAACGAGGCCTCTGAAATTCCGAAAATCAGGGATTATTCGATCAGTATGTTTATTCCGGATTTGGCGGGTGTACTCGATCTGTCGGACAGCCGGCAGAACGCTATTTTTAAAATATCCCTAAAGTCGGTGATGGATACTTTCGGAATCCAACTGGCCGAGTTGAGGGTGACGGAGTTGTGCGAGTTTTCCTCTGCGGTTTGCCGGTTTTTGCAACAAACGAATTCGCCCGCAAGCTTTTTCCGCTTGATCGCGTATGTATATACTAGTATGTTGTCAAAATTTTGGGAAGCAATTCCCGAAGACAATATGCTGTCTTTCGGCACAATGACTTTGTCCGTGCAGGAAGCCGACGCCAAAATGGAATATCTGGATAGGTACTGGGATGATCAGACCAGCCAGATTTTGGAATTAAACGAAAAAGTAATGCGGGCCTTGGAGCTTTGGAGAGATTTGCCTGCCGATGTAGTCAGTGGATTAGACCAAAAAGCAGGAAAGTTTTTGGAACGCTTCGATAGGGACAAGATACAGTTAGCCTTGTTGGAAAGACTTCTCAACGACGCCTCGGGAGCGAGTAGCCGACCATCTTCGGGATTGAAGTCGGAAGCAACGGGAGGAAAATAACGGCGTAAAAAAGCCCGGAATATGACCGGGCTTTTCCAATAAAATGCCTTCAGGTATTTAAGTACTTAAAACGTTCCCGAGCAGTCTCTTTACGCTTTACAGTTTACTTTTTACTAATGAATTAGCTTCCCAAATATTCCTCTATTCCTTCTTTAAGCCTACTGAAAGTGTTGTGGAGGGTTTCGCCGTCTTCTTCCAAAAGCGTTACGCGGAAGCCTTTCAGTTCAGAACAAAACGATGAAATAGGTACCACACAGATACCTTTAGATGCCAAAAGGTAGTAAGTAAACCTTTTGTCGAGAGGCATTTCAGGGTCTTCCGCCATCCAGCCGTCCAAGGCTTTTTGGATCTCAGGATTTTCGATAGCTATCTTCTGGCCCGGTTTCAGAGCGCCCTCTTTGAAAATTATCGTATTGTAAAAAGCGCCGTAAGTTGGATTGAAATAGATTCCTTCCACATCCCCTAGCAAATCTGTTATGGTTTGGCTCCTTTTGCCGATTTTCTCCTTGGTGGCTTCCAGATAAGCGGGATAACGCTCGTCTTTCATAATCGCCGGAATGGAAAGCTGAGGAAGTTTGGTGGCGCAAACCTCTATCATCTTAGCATTTTCCAGCGTAGAGCAAAGCCCGTCGAATTGGCGGTCCGCTTCGCGATTATAAAACTCCATCCAACCGCAACGCGAGCCCGGCCAAGGGAATTCCTTGGAAATTCCTTTGAGCGAAATGCCAGGCCTGTCGCCGATAAGTTCGGCCAAAGCTTTGGTTTCGGCCCCGTTATAGGTGACGTTCATATAAATTTCGTCGAAGATCAGGATCAGGTTGAATTCCTTGGCGATCTCCACGATGTTTCTCAGAATATGCTCCGGATATACCATTCCCGTCGGGTTATCGGGATTGATTACCAGAATACCCACGATGTTCGGGTTATATTTTACCTTCAGATAAAGGTCTTCAAGGTCCGGGAGCCAGCCGTTGTGCGGGTCCAGGTTATAAGTGATCGGCTGGTGGTTGGCGTGCGCCGCTTCCGCCGAAGAGTGCGTAGAATATGCCGGCGACGGTCCGATGATACGGGCCGTAGGCACCAAAAATTGGTACAGCTTCGCAATGGCGTCGCCGAGGCCGTTAAAAAATAGAATGTCTTCCGCCGTAATTTGGGCACCGCCCAAGGCGTTGGTTTTTTCCGCCAGGTATTCGCGCGTTTCCAACACCCCTTTGGAGTGACAGTAGCCGTAAGTGGCGTTCTCCTGCATCAGCGCGCTGATTTTCTCCTTTACCCAGTCGGGTACATGAAAGCCTTTGGCGATAGGGTCGCCGATATTTTCCCAGACGATTTCCTGCCCTTGGGCCTTGACCTGTTCGGCCTTCTTCACGATGCCCCTGATCTCGTAACTGAGTTCTTTGGAGCCTTCTCGAAGCAATTTTTGTCTCATGGCTTTGCTGTTAGCGCCGGCGGAGCCTCCCGGCCCCGCTTTTTGATTATGACATTTTTCTTCTTTTGGGCATAAATTGAATAATTTCTTTGAAAATAAATCAACCGTTGCCGAATTTACAAAAATAGGGTCCTCCAGCTAAAATACTGTGGTTTGGAGGCTTTTTTATTCGGAATGAGACAGATAGAGAGGCGGTCTTCGGAAGGCGGTTTGTTTTGGCGTTCCTCAAATTGTTGCTAGATTGTATCGCTGTTAGTGTTTACTATTTTTATTTTTTTTAGTCTGAGGGCTCTAAAAATGTTGGATAAAGATGAGGCAAGAGCAAAATACTGATACCCTAATCGATATAGCTACTGTGCAAGCAGGTATTGGCGACAAAGGCGCTTTCCGTATTTTGTTTACCAAACATTATCAGGCATTATACGAGCAGGCGTTGTTTGTTGTGGGCGACAAAGGGCTGGCCGACGAGGCTGTTTCCGATGTTTTTGTCAATATCTGGAAAAGCCGTGAACGTCTGGGAGGTGTGGAGAATTGGGGAGCATATCTGTCCGTTGCGGTGCGCCGGCAAAGCGTTCGGTTGGCGAGCAGGGAAGCTGGAAAGTTAGGTGTTCTTTCTTCTTTGGAAACAACAGGAAATCTTTACGCTGTGACCCGGGAAGGCCCGGAAAGTCAACTTTTATCCGACGAGTTGTTTGATGTGGTGGCAAAATCTGTAAAACGGATGCCGCTAAAGCGCGCGATAGTTTTTAGAATGGTGAAAGAAGAGGGACTGACGTACAAAGAGACTGCGGAAAAACTTGAAATCAGCGTAAAGACTGTGGAATTGCATGTCGGTTTGGCTCTTAGGGACGTGAGGAAAGACGTGGAGGATTATCTGTCCAATTCCGACATGAGAGTGTCCGACCAACAGCTGGAGGTATTGCTGTTGTTGGCTATATCGTCCGTTGTTCAGGGAAATATTTTTTAAAAAAATCGGAAATCGGTATAGGGTGCGGTTCCGGGTTCTGACTCAGTAGTGTGAGAGACAGTAAGGAGGGAATGAAAACTGACGATGATGGATTTGGAAGAATGTAAGTTTGAGCGTTTGGCGGGAAAAGCCCTGTGCGGTGAAATGACGGAGGAAGAATTCGCCCGTTTTGAACGGTATGTGGAGGCCGATCCGGAACGTATCCGACGATGGCGACAAATGCGTGTTTTTTGGAATTCTACCACTATCGTTCCCACTGAAAACAGTAACCGTATCGACCGTGTTTTTGACCGAGTTTGGGATAGGGTTGACCAAACCGATCCCGATAGGAAAGCGTACTGGAAACTTCGTCCCGAAACGCCACTGTGGAGGCGTTACGCTTCGGTTGTCGCCTTGCTTTTGGTATTTGTCGCAGGCTATTGGACGGCCAATGTATCTCCCGTTATCCTTGGCGAAGATCCCGTGTCCATCATAATCCACCGCACGGAAAAAGGCCATAAGATCCTCGATTTGCGTTTGCCTGACGGTTCTAAGGTCTGGCTAAACGCCGACTCGGAATTGCGTTACCCGAAACGTTTTGACGGCGAGAGGAATATCTCGCTGAAAGGAGAAGCGTATTTTGAAGTGAAAAAAGATAGCCTTCGCCCATTCAAAGTGTCTGCTGGCAAGACGATAACGACGGCTTTGGGTACGGCGTTCAATATCAGCACGTACAAAGACAGGGAGGCTGAGGTGGTCTCGTTGACGGAAGGAAAAGTGCTCGTGGAATATTCTGGTGCGGAGATGAGAGAGCCGTTGATGCTGACGCCAGGCGAGGAAGCCGTAGTGAAAGAGGGTGCCTTCAATAAACGTCAGGGCGATTTTAGCTTGGACTGGACCAAAGGCGTACTGGAATTTAAAGACACCAAGATGTCTGAAGTGTTGAGGGAGTTGGAGCGTTGGTACGGAATACCGTTTGAGGTTGTTGGCGATCCGGACAAGTTGCCTTTTTATACCGGATCTTTTGATAATGAAAATCTGAGAAACGTATTGGACGGAATACGTTTTCATGACCGGTTTGAATATCGTTTTGAGGAAGACCGTGTGGTACTGGATTTTTCGGAATTGTAGATCTAGCCTTTTGGCAAAGAGATAAATAGAGTAAAAAAAGAGGTGGGGACTCCCCTCCCCGCCTCTGGCAATAGGTTTTTCAATTTTAACAATTCAATTTATGAAAAAATTTCGACTAAACTTTTTGTCGGTGTTTTTTTGCGTACTGACGTTTTCGTTGTCGGGCCTTTCCGCCCAAGCCGAGACGTCCGAGTCGCTTAGCCGGTACAAAAATGTGCGGGAGGTCCGCTTAAGCCAAGGGCTGGAAGACCTCAGTGTTTTTGAGATTTTTAGGAAAATTGAGTCGGAAACCCCTTTCCGTTTCAATTTCTTCAAAAAAGAGCTTGATCTAAAAGCCCGCTACTCCGTAAAGGATGAAAATCCTACGGTAGCCGATGTATTGTTGGAAATATCCAAAATTTCGGATTTGCGTTTTCGCCAGGTAAACCACAATATCCATGTAAGCAAGGCCAAAAAGGATTCGGCTGTCGAGAAGGTGGAGGTTGTTATCGAAGGCGTAAAGGTAACGGGTACCGTACGTGACGAGACCGGAGAACCAGTGTTGGGAGCTACGGTACTTGTAAAAGGTGCTGGCCGTGGAACGGTTACCGATGTGGAAGGACGATACACATTGGTAGTGGAAGCGGGCGAAACGCTTATTTTCAGAGCAGTCGGTTTCGAAACTCAGGAATTGGAGTTCGACGGAAACCAAGTGTTGGATATCACGCTGTCAGCGGATGTTAAGGAGTTGGCGGAAATTGTGGTGGTGGGTTACGGAACGGTAAAGAAGAGTGACCTTACGGCTTCCATTACTTCCGTATCGGTCAAAGAAGTGCCGAAAGCAGCTACCGCTTCCATCGAAAATATGTTGCAGGGCCAAGCGGCGGGCCTTCAGGTTTCGCCCAGTGGATTTGAGCCGGGCAAAGGATCTTCGATGCAGATTCGTGGAGCGGCCTCTCTCAAAGGCGGAAACGAACCGCTTTGGGTAGTTGACGGTTTTCCGTTGTCGTCTTCGCCGGGTAATAGCTTGAACCCGAATGACATAAAATCAATCGAAATACTTAAGGACGCCAGCGCCACTTCCATATACGGAGCCCGAGCGGCCAACGGTGTTATTTTGGTCACGACGCTCAGTGGCGAGGCGGGAAAGACATCCGTAAGCTACAACGGAAAGTATACGATGCAGGATTTGGGCCGAGTGCCCGAGATGATGGACGCCCAGACTTATATGCGCGAACGCAACCGTATGGGTTACGAGCTGTGGATGCAAAAAAACAAGATTGGCGTTTACGGTGGCAACGACGCAGGCAGTTTCACTCCTTTTGTTCCGAAGTATACCGACGAGCAAATTAACTCTTTCTCGGGCGGAACGGATTGGCTCGATGAGGTGACGCGTACGGGCGTAATTCAGGAACACAACATCTCGATAAGAGGCGGAAACGAGAAAACAACCTTCTTGACATCGCTAAACTATTTTGAGAATAAGGGCGTGGTGGACAAATCCTCTTACGAACGGGTAAATTTGCGACTCAATTTGGACCACAAGGTCAGCGATTGGGTAAAGGTGGGATTGAAGTCGAATGGGACTTTTAACAAGGAAAAGAAAATCAAAATCTCCAATGGAACCACCGAAGGAGCGGGCGTAATATCATCGGCGCTTACTTATAATCCTACCCTGTCTATTTTTGACGAAAAAGGAGCCTATACGGTAGATCCTGACGCCTCGTTTTTGCCGAATCCAGTTTCCCTTTTGGAAATCGCCGACAATAACGAATGGATGAACATTACGGCTATGGCTTACGCCGATGTCAAACTTCCCATCGAAGGCTTGAGTATGCGGGCGAACGCCGGTATTGAGTACCGTAACTTTACGGGGCGCTACTATATTCCTACTTCCACTTCAGAGGGACAGAAGAAGAACGGCTACGCGTCGTGGGGGCACAACCGCAGGCTCAGCAAACTCTTTGATTTTACCCTTAACTACAATAAGGATATAATGGAAGGGCACTCGCTCAGCGCTATGGCGGGTTATTCTTATCAGGATTTTGACGAAATGAAATTCAACGCCAACAACAGCAATTTTGTGCATGACGGTACCAAGGAGTGGGATTTGGGCTCCGGTACAGCCGATAGGCCTGGAGTTGGTTCGGGCGGTAGCGAAAACAAATATGTTTCAGCTTTTGCTAGGGTAAATTACAACGCCTTGGATCGTTACCTGTTTACCTTCACAATGCGTGCCGACGGTTCGTCAAAATTCGGTTCGGGTAACAAGTTCGGTTATTTCCCTTCGGCCGCTTTTGCTTGGAAGATCGCTAATGAGAATTTTATGGAAGGCGTTGAGCCTATCTCTGACCTGAAGCTTCGCTTGAGTTATGGCCAAGTGGGTAACAGTGGCATTAACCAAGATTATCGTGAGCTGTACACGTTTAACAGGACGTACGTGTTCGGAGGTAATTTTTCGAAAGGCGCCAGCCTGAAGCAGGTTGAAAATCCGGATCTGAAATGGGAAACCACTACAGAGCTTAATATCGGTGTGGATTTCGGTCTTTTTGAAAACCGCATTACGGGTTCCGTAGAAGTGTTCGATAAGGAGATCAGCGATTTGTTGTCGGAGAGAAAGCTGTTGGCTTGGTCCGAAAAAGACAAGGTATTGGACAACATCGGTTCTACGCAAAGCCGTGGTGTGGAATTAAGCCTGAGTAGCATAAACGTAACGAATGATAAGTTTGAGTGGCGTTTGACGTTCAATATTGCCACTTATCGTGATCGCTGGAAGGAGAGAAGTCCGGATTGGAACCCGTCAATCTACCAATCTGAAGATGATCCGATCAGGACGCTTTACACTAAAAAGTCTGATGGTTTGGTAGTTCCTGGCAGGGAATACCCGCATATGGAAGGTGCTTTTCCAGGGCTGATTTATGTTCAGGATCTAAACGGTGACGGTAAGCTTGATGACTTGGACGTGGTGGTGGAAGGTAGCAAAGACCCGAAATTCCAAGCGGGATTCGGTAACTATTTCCAGTATGGAGCCTTTGACTTGGCCGTGTTCATGTACGGAAAATTCAACTATTGGAGAGAGAACAAAGTAGACAAAGTCTTTAATGGCAATGCGGTGGAGTTCTGGAAGCAGTCGCAAAACAAATCGGAAGATTTTGGTGACCGATGGACGCATGATAACCAAAACACGGATATGCCGAGCGGTATCAAAAGTCCATATGGAACGGGAGATTTTTATTGGGAGAAAATCAGCTTCGTAAGAATACAGAACATCACTTTGGGATATACGGTACCAACCAAAAAGCTGGAGCAAGTACGGGTATTTGCGGATGTGCGTAACCCGTTTGTATTCACCAACTACGAGGGCTTGGATCCGGAATTTGACGGCGTGGGAGCTTACCCGTCACAACGTAGCTTTACTCTAGGTTTGGATATTAAATTCTGATGGACATGAAGAGAGTTAATTATATATTGATGGCCTTGGCTTTCGCTTTTTCGGGATGTTTTTCGGATTTGGATCCCATAAGCAAAAGCGATCTTTCGCCTGACCAGTTTTTCAAAACGGAAAAAGACGTAAAGGCGGCCGTAAGTGGCGTGTATGCGCATTTGGAGAACCTTCACCATGCTTATGGTGGTTCCAACCTGAATCCATGTTACGCCACAACAGATGAGTTTACGTGCTCTTGGGGTGATTCCAGATGGAGAATTTGGCGCGATTTGACGTGGACGCCCACCACCGGAGACGTGACAAAATTTTATAATCTCAATAAAATCACCGAGGCGACAAACATGATATTTAGGGCCGAGGCCGTAGATATGGACCCTGACCTTAAGGATCGTTATATAGCCGAAATGCGTATGGTCAGGGCTATTTTGGCTTGGTATCAATACCGTTTCTATGGCCCAGTTCCCGTGATATTGGAGCAAGGGCACGGCTCGGATTATCGTCCGGAAAGGCCGACTAAAGAATGGATGGTAGATTTTTTGGTAAGCGAAGCCGAGGCTTGCGCCGCAATACTTCCCAAAACTTATGACGCTGGTGACTTTGGAAGAATGACCAAAGGAATAGCGTATATGTTGGAGCTGAAAGTGTATATGAACGACCACCAGTGGCAAAAAGCTGCCGAAGTCAGCAAGAAGATTATGGATTTGGGCGTCTATAACCTTCAAGACACTTACGCTTCGGTTTTTCACATCGATAATGAGATGAACGACGAGATAGTTTGGGCCATTTCCCGAACCCCTAGCAGAGGCAACCACTGGCTAGCCCACGTTTATCCTTACGATTACGTATCCTTGGCCGGTAATAGTGTACAGCGTTGGGGGGGCTTCAAGGTGCCTTGGGATATTTATGACCGTTGCTTTACCGAAGCTCAGGATGGGCGTTTGGAAGTGCTATGGAGTGAATACCCGATAAACGCCGACGGAACGATGAAAAGCATGCGGAGCGACATTGGCGCTCTTCCAGTAAAATACAGCGAAGACCCTGCGGGAGCCGGAACTCTGCACGGCAACGACTGGATAATATGGCGCTACACCGATGTGCTCCTGTCGAGGGCCGAAGCGCTTAACCAGCTTAGCGGACCGACCCAAGAGGCTACGGACCTAATCAATACCGTAAGGAGCCGTGCGGGCGTAAGCCAAATCAGCAAAGATGACTTTACGAAAGAAAGCCTGAACGATTATATTTTGGACGAACGTTTCAGGGAATTGTATTTGGAAGGCCATCGTCGTGACGATTTGATCCGCCACGGCAAGTTTATCGAAAAGGCTAAAGAGCGTGGAGTGGATTACGCCAGTGAGAAACACTTGCTCTTCCCTATTCCGCAGTGGCAATTGGACCAGGATCCGGACTTTCCGCAGAATCCGGGATACTAAATTGAAAATGAGCATATAATGACAATGAAGAGACCGGCTTTCAGCTGGTCTCTTTTTTTGTAAAAACCTCATCCCCCAACATCAAACAAAAACTGCCCAAGTGTGGCACCCGCCAGCAACAAACCGGTGACTTCGTCTTTCGGCAACTGCTTTCGGGAAGATTTGAAGAAAATCCGCAGGTGTATATCTCTCTTTTCCAAACCGTCAATCAGGAAGTTCAGGACCTTGGATATATGCTTTTCCACGGTCTTGACGCTTACGCCGAGTTCGGTCGCTATTTCCGTGTATTTCATGTTCAGGGTTCGGCTCATCTCGAACATTCTCCGGCTTTTGAGGGGAACTTGGTCCAGAAGTTCTTCCAATATCCGGAATTCGTCCTCTTGTATTAGGGCTTGTTCCGGGCTTAGGATATTGGCTAACGATTCTTCTTCCAAAGGAAGCGTATTTTTTTTGGAGGCCCTCAGGTATTGGAGGGCCTTGTTTTGGGTAATCCTGAAAAGGTATGGCTTCGGGTACTCGATATTCTCCTTTTCGCTTTTTTCCCAAAGTAAAATAAACGATTCTTGAACTATATCTTCGGCAACATTCGGGCTTTTGACAAACTGTAGCGTGTAAAGGCACAGGTCAGTGAAATGAGTCGAAAAAAGTTGACGGAACATCGCTGAGTCCATAGTTTGGAGATCCTTTACAATTTTAAAAGCCACATTGAGGAGAGAAAATGCGATTGTATAATATCGGAGTCGAAAATACCAATCGTAATTTTTCCATTACGCTTTATAAAACGGGGAAATCCACACGTAGAAACGATTTCCCGTGAGATTCTCTCGGAATAGAAAAATACTGTCGATTTGGAATTTTTCGTACAGCCTCTCCCAGCTGTATTTTGCGTAAATAACCCAATATTTGCCCAATAAGCGAGTGCGCACAGATTTTTTTAATAAAAAACCCGAAATAGCGTAGGGTCAGTCCTAATTTTTGGATCTAAGGAATAACAGAAGGAGAAATGCAATATGGGAGATGACAAGGAAAGGCTGATGGAAGTGCTCCGGGAGTCGGTTAACAGAAAAAAAGAACTGTTTGACGATGAGCGGGCATGGCATGCGATCACGGCGAAAACGACTCTGAAAATATCTGAAAGAAAGGTATCTGCTCGTATTCTGCCTGCTTTTCGCTTTGTCGCCGCAGTATCTTTCCTTATCGTTGGATTGGGGCTTTTTCTTTTCTTGGACAGTGAGGAACATACATCGGTTGAGTTGTCGGTTTGGGGGTTAAAGCATGAGCCCGGCGCCACGAATATCGTTTTCGATGACGGAGAGAAGGTCTTTGTCTCTGAGTTGTTTAAAAAGAGGAAACCGTTTCCTTTCCGTTATGACTCGGCGAAAGAACTCTTGGCTTTCGATTCCCGCTTATCGGAAAAATGGTTTGGCCTTGTCAAAATCTCTGTAGAGCGGGGAAAGTTGCAACGCGTTTTGTTGCCTGATAGCAGTTTGTTGACGGTGAATTCCGAGAGTGTGTTGGCGTTTTCCTTTCCTTTTGTTAACGATCGCAGAGAAGTGTTTTTTAGCGGGGAGGGACTATTCGATGTGTCTAAAGATAAAAGCATACCGTTTGTCTTGAATTCTAATTTGAATACCGTCCGTGTGTTGGGCACACGTTTTAATTTCAGGGATTATCCATTGGATTCTTTGGCCGTCACTAGTTTGGTGGAGGGAAGTGTGAAAGTGGAAAAAAAAGGCTTGGAGGATAACGGAAGAGTCCTATCGCCTGGGAATCAGTCGGTATATTTTCCGACGAAAGGCGGAGGAGAATTTGAGATACAGGATTTTGAAGAATCCAGTGTGTTGGCTTGGGCCGATAATAAATTAGCGCTTAACGGTAAGCCTTTCAGAGAAGTGTTGTCAGATGTTGAAAGGTTTTATGACCTACGGTTCCATTTCCGTAATCCTCAGCATCTGGAAGCCGAGATAATAGGCGTTTTTGACCGTGCGGAGAAAGTGGAATTTTTGGAGACCCTGCGGATTATGAAAGGTTGGAAGGTTAGATATGAGGGCAAAAGAGTGTTAATAGAATAGAAAACCACCCGTCGCCTTATTTTTCCAAAAAAGATTTATCGTATCATATACTCAATGCGCATGGCGCGTTACCGCTTTATTTTTGAATCAAAACAGCTAAATCCTTTATGCGAACTTAAATCACCATTTATTCCCTAAAAGCGCTCATGTGTGTTGTGCCGGGCGCGGACCAAGATTTCAGAAATCTGACGGGTCCGAATAAGAAAGAAGATATCGACTGTATGTGATTTTGGGGATCGGATACAGACCGAACATCTCCTTTCCATTGTTTGTAACAAACTTCTGAAGTTATGAGAAAAAATCTAAAATCTCTATTTCCCTGTCCCAGGATAGGGCTCATCTTCGCTTTTTTGTTTTTCATATGTGTGTCTGGCGCCAGTGCCAGTGAAGATAATTCAAGCGCCAAAGAGAGACAGTATACTTTTAAGGAGCTTTTTGCTTTGATTGAGGACAATAGCTCGTTTGTGGTTGTTTTTGACAAAGCGGATATCAATTTGTCCGAGAAAATTAAGTTTGACGGAACAAAAAGACCGATCCGTAAAATCATTGAAGAAGTATTCTCCAAAAGATCAGATATAGGATACACGATTTACAATAACCAGATTATTATCCGGAAGAAGACGGTTAAAGAAACCGTTCCGAAAAAAGCTCCGCAACAGCAGACAAAAAAGAAGCTTCCGGGAATAGTGAAGGGAAAGGACGGAGAACCGCTTATTGGCGTTTCCGTAGCCGAAAAGGGAACCTCCAACGGAACGATAACGAACGTGGAGGGACGGTTTTCCCTGAATGTTTCACTCCCGACTACTTTGGTGTTTAGCTACGTCGGTTATATGCCGAAGGAGATTGAGGTAAAAGGACAGGCGACGCTGGAAGTAAGCCTGACACCCAATGTCAAGGAACTTGAAGAAGTGGTGGTAGTGGGTTACGGTAACAAATCGAGCAAATCCCTTACGGGAGCGGTAAACGTGGTTTCGGCTTCCGTAATCGAAAAACAGACCAGCACCAATATCGTCAGCGCCCTTCAGGGAACTATTCCCGGAGTGGCGGTATCGAGAACGGGCGGAGCGCCGGGCGAGGAAGGTTACAAATTCAACATCCGGGGAGTGTCATCGCTGAACGCGTCGGATCCGTTGGTGATTATCGACGGTATTCCCGGTTCGCTTGAGCAACTTGATCTTATAAACCCCTCCGATATCAAAGACATCACGATATTGAAAGACGCCGCGGCTGCGATCTACGGAGCCCGCGCGGCGGGAGGCGTGATGTTGGTGACGACCAAATCGGGTACGGGAGCCTCTAAAGTGACCGTAAACTCTAGATTTATGCTCAAGACTCCGGCTTTGATTCCGGATAGGGTTTCCACGCTTCAGCATTTTGAAATGGCCAACGAGGCCTACGCCAATGACGGAATCGCCAATAGCCCTTTCGCCAAATACAGCGGTATACCTTTGGACGGCCGTTGGGTGGAAGGACCGTTTCCGGATACGCCAAATATCAAGATGATTGATAATGATTGGACCGATATTCTTTGGGGAAGTTCTTGGTCTCAACAGCACGGCATTACTTACAGCGGCACTACCGACAAGACTAAATATTCCCTTTCGGTCGGTTATCTCAAAGATGAGGGAATGCTGAATTACGGTACCAACTTTTCGGAACGCTACAACGCCCGCCTTAATTACGAATTCAAAATCGGGGAACGCTTGACCTTGACGCCAATCGTAGGTCTATCGTATAAAAAGACCGAGCGCCCGAACAATCTTGGTTCGGTATACAGAACTTCGTTGATGCCATACAGTTCGGTACCGAAATACGCCGACAACGGCCTTCCGTTTGACTTCGGTGGATTCGCCAGCCCTATCGGCGTAGCCACGCAAGGCGGAAAAAGGATGGAACACTTGATGACTGTCAATACCAATATCAAGGCCGATTACAAAATAATAGACGATCTGATATTGACAGCGCAAGCGGGCCTTAACTACACGAACAAATACGCCAACTCGTATTCCAGACGTTGGTTGGCCGCTACCAACGCCGCCGGCGACCGCACCAAGCAACACCCGAACGCCAAAGGAGAAAACCGGGTGGACAAAAGCGACAACCGGAGCGTTTACTCAAACTATACCACTTACCTGAACTATAAGAAAACTATTGCCGGCGACCATAAATTCAACCTTATGGCCGGAGCCAGCAAGGAGACTTTTCGTTATGACGGATTTAGCGCTTGGCGTCTGAATACTCTTTCCGATGAATTGCACCACCTGAAATTGGGCGATCCGGAAAAACAATTCAACAACGCAAGCACTACGGAGTGGGCTTTGGCCTCGGTATTCGGCCGTTTCGATTACAATTACAAAGACCGCTACTACTTGGAAGTCCAGTACCGGAACGACGGCAGTTCGAGATTTGTGAAAGATACCCGCTGGAAAGGTTTCAGCAGTTATCTGTTGGGTTGGACCATCACCAACGAGAGTTTTATGAGCGGACAAAAACTGTTCGACTTTTTGAAGCTGAAAGCCTCGTACGGTAATTCCGGAAACCAAGCGGGCATCGGTTTGTACGACTATGTTACGATGATCAACCAGGCGGGTTCCTATCCTTTCGGAATCGGCGGAAGCCAAACTCCGGCATTTACATCCGGCGCTATGGTCAGCCTGAACAGGACTTGGGAAAAAGTGAATATCCAGAACTTGGGTATTGAGTTCAAAATGCTGAATAACCGATTGTCGGGCTCTTTCGATGTTTACAAAAAAGTAAACGAGAACATGCTGATAGCGGTAACCTACCCGACCATTTTGGGCGCGGCCGCACCGAAGACTAACAGCGGTGAGCTGGAAGTGAAAGGTTTTGAGGCGGTACTGAAGTGGCAAGACAAAATCGGGACTTTCAGCTACTTTGTGGAGGCTACGCTTAGCGATTCCAAAAACAAGCTTATCGATTTGGCCGGTGCCGACACTTACGGAGCGGGAACGGTTAAAGCCCGCGAAGGCTATCCGATCAATACGGTGTTCGGCTACGAAAGTGACGGATTTATCCGGACGGAAGAAGAGCTTAAGGAATACAAAAAGATGGAGGGCGTACAGCAAGACATCCGCATAGGCGATATGAAATACAAAGACCTGGACGGAGACGGCAAGTTGAACCCTTATGGCGACAACGGTGGCGACCTCAAAGTGCTTGGCGACTGGAATGACCGTTACCTGTACGGCCTGCGTTTGGGCGGTAAGTTCCGCAATTTCGACTTTTCATGCTTTTTCCAAGGCGTAGGCAAAAAGCTGACGGCCCTGAACGGCTCGCTCAGACCAATGGCCGCGTGGTGGGACCAGCCATATGCGCTGATGTACCACAACACATGGCACGAGACCAGAACGGACGCCGATTATCCGAAAATGAGTACGAGAGGCAGTGTCAACGGATGGAACTATCGTGTTAGCGACAATACGGTGGAATCGTACGGTTATGTCCGCCTGAAGAACTTGCAGGTTGGATACACGCTGAACTCGGGCCGGTTTATCAAGGCCACGGGCTTAAAATCCCTGAGGGTTTACGTCACTGGTAACGATTTGTGGGAGTCTTCCCCATTGCCTGAGAATTTTGACCCGGAAAAGGGCCTTTACCACGGGTTCTATCCATTTGCCAGATATATGGGAGGCGGTATTGACATCACTTTTTAACGCGATAACATGAAGCATCTAAATAAAATATTGTGGGCCGTGGTCATGTTGTTGACTGCGTCTTGCCTTGATAGGTTTCCCGAAGACCAGATTTCAGAGGAGAGCTTTTTCAAAAGTCCCAAAGATTTCGAGTTGTTCACGAATTCCTTTTACGGAGCGCTTCCCACTTACAATACCAATGACTTAATGTCTGATTTGGTAAGGGCGGGAGGCCCAAATGCGGTAAGTAACGGCACGAACATAGCCGTGGAATCCGACGGAACTTGGAACAATTCCTACGCCCAAATCCGGAAATGCAATTATTTGCTGAACAAGGCGGAAGGCTTCGCCGATCAGGAATCGATAAAGCAGGCCGTGGGCACGACGAAGTTTTTCAGGGCCTTGGCCTATTTTAACCTTATGAAGAAATTCGGGGGTGTACCTATCGTTAAGGCCGTTCTCGATATTGATTCGGAGGAACTCAAAGCTCCGAGAAACAGCCGGCAGGAAGTTCTTGATCTGGTTATTGCGGATTTGAATGAGGCGATAAAGGCTTTGCCAAAGGCCAAAGACGTGGGTGACGCCAACCACGGCAAGATTACGGAGGAAGGCGCGCAAGCTTTCTTGGCCCGCGTGGCTTTGTTTGAGGGAACGTGGCGAAAATTCCGTGGCGAAAACGGAAAGGATCTTTTGACCACGGCTCAGCAAATGTCAAAAAAGGTAATGGAAAGCGATCAGTTCTCTTTGTTCAAGAGCCCCGCTTTGGGCGACAGAAGCTACCAGTACCTGTTTTCGCTTGACAATGAGAAATCAAATCCCGCCGGCATTACCAAATCCGCCAACAAGGAGTTTGTCTTGGTGGCCAAGTACGATAAAGACACCCGCAGTGCGCCACGGAGCAATATGGACATTACGCACTCCCCTACCCGCAAGCTGGCCGATATGTTCCTTTGCGCCGACGGCCTGCCGATTGACAAGAGTCCTATGTTCAAAGGGAAAAAGACGCTTACCAGCGAATTCGAAAATCGCGATCTCCGTATGAGTTGCGATTTCCAGATTCCGCATAAGCAATATTGGAACAACTGGCCTTCGTGGTCAAGGGACTGGGCCATTCCGGACGAAGAGCTTGGCGATCCGAACACCAGCCGGGGCTGGCTGTTTTGGCACGAGATCTCCTGGAATACCAGAACCAGCACAGGTTACGGAGGCTACAAGCACTATGTGGAGGGCAAGAATAATTATCCTTTCGGTGGGGACTACGGCACGTTAAGGTTGGCTGAGGTTTACCTGATTTACGCCGAGGCTACGTTTGAATTGAACGGCAACATTTCGGACGCCGATCTGGATATGTCTATCAACAAACTGCGCGAACGTGCGGATATGCCTCGCCTGACCAACGGTTTTGTGAATGCGAACGGTTTGGACATGCAAGAGGAGATCCGCCGGGAACGCGCCGTGGAGCTTTGCTTCGAGGGTTTCCGCTACGATGACCTGAGAAGGTGGTACACCGCCCATGTCGAGTTGAGCAAGCCAATACTGGGCGTGAAGTTCACGGGGACGGAATACGAGACCTACGAGTTCTCCAAAGGATACAAAGGAGCGCTGGATCCTGATGGATTTGTTTTGGTGGAGACTGACGCGAGCAGGCAGTTTAACAAAGACAAGAACTACCTTTTCCCCTTGCCTTTGAAGCAGTTGCAGCTGAACTCGAATCTGGAACAGAACCCAGGCTGGTAATTTGAATGTGGGTATCGGATTGAAAGTGCGGTTATCGGTTAAGTACCTAATACGTGATACCCGATACTCAAGACAGAAAAATAGAATAGGCTAAATAGGTTCAATACAACTTTGGTTGCCCTGCTCCGTCCGAAAGTGTGATGGCGGGGTACGCCAAAGTAATTTTTAGTCTGTTATGCGCAGTGATGACAATTTAAATTTATTGATAACTGTTTCCGCATAATGTACCTGACAAAGCAATGTGCGCAGTCGATAAGACCAAAATTTCATCTAGTCGATTGTTTTTCAACTGATTAAAAGGGAACGGAATGCGGGATGTGTTTTACAATTTGTACTACTGATATGAGAAATTTTTTGTACTTGTTGGTACTCGGCGGTTGTTTTGCTTTCTGTCCAACCCAAAGCAAAGCGCAACAATCGGGATTGAAAAAAAAGGCCGAAATCCCTTATCTGAAGGGAGAAAGCAAGAGGATATTTCCGGCAAATCCGGACAACCCGGGTCCGCAAAAGGGAGGCGAAAAATCTTGGTTTACCAACGACCATTGTTTTGTGGAGGACACTGACGGTACGTTGCACTGGTTTGGCATAAACAACCCGTACCCGCCAAAAGGCAAAGGCCTGTACCGTTACCATCCGTATTTGGGGCATCTGACCACCAAAAATCCCGAAGGCGAATGGAAACGCCTGCCACACGCAATAGACGAGAGTAAGGGTACGGAATACATTGGCGCTCCTTACGTGGTAAAACATGAGGAATCCGGACGCTGGGCCATGGTGGCCGAAACTTGGAGAGACAAGCGCCGTTTGGAAGTCTATTGGTCCGATGACTTGCACAATTGGGAAAGCGACGGAAAAGCCATCCTTCCCGACAAGCTCTGGATATCGTCTCGTGATCCGCATATTATGAAAGGATCTGACGGAAAATACTGGATCCACATCGTTAGCACGGGCAACAAAGGCGTGAAACAATCGCAGGTTTTGCGGATCAAGACCAAAGACTTTGTGAATTTCGAAGACCCTGAAACCATTCTGGGCATTAACGATAACAATTGGGCTACGCTGATGGAATCACCGTTTTTGGTGGAGCGCAACGGGCTTTGGTATCTTTTCTTCACCTACGCCCACCGTCGTTATGCGGAAACTATCGTGGTCGTATCGGATGATCCGGACCATTTTGATTACGAGAAAAACACCTTGACTACGCTATTCGGTCACGCGGCGGAGATTTTCACCTACAAAGGCGTGCAGTATATCACCTCATGCGGGCCTGAGGATAAGCATTATTTGAATCATCAGTCCGTATCCATGAGCCCGCTTGGATGGGCGAAACAAAGATAATCTCTTCATAGAAAAGTTGAGATGTGTGTGTGTTAAAAGAGCCGGCTTTATGCCGGTTTTTTTGTAAGTGTAAGAAAGGTGTGGTTGGAGGTAGTGTTTGATTTTTAGTGACTTAGAATAAGTGTTAAGGACTTTGATTAGAATCTGGATTTTTAAATTTTAAAAAACATCCTTTAAAGTGAACATCATCAAATACCTTGAACGATTAGAGCATATGGATAGCCTAATTAGAAGAGCGGCAACGGGACCTCCCGATGTTTTCGCCAAAAAAGTCGGGCTGTCGAGAAGCGCCTTGATGGAATATATCAGAATACTGAAGACACTGGGAGCCCCCGTAGCTTACGACAGTTATTTGGGAACATACCGTTACGAGAAAGCCGGTAAGATGAGGATTGGATTTGAGGTGTTGGATGATTAGAATTCTATCATCATAATAGGCGTAACAGTTTTTTTGAAGCAATCGGATCGTTCCCAAAGTGTATTGTTTACGGGAGCAAGCGCAAATCAATTTTGTTGATAGCGCATGTGAATTAGCTCAAGCGAAAGTCAGCGGAAAGACTGGAATAAGTATGAAGGAAGTTAAGGCCGAATCGGAGAAAGTCCGCTATTCGGTCTTAAGCCTCTGGTTTTTGGGCAATGTTTCGGATTTTGGCTAGGATTGGGCACACCTCACCTGGCCAATACGGTAGAGGCAGGCGGATGACCATTGATTTTTTTGATGATTTCCAGTAAAGTCTCCGTACATCTCTTGTGCGCTTCCATGGGACCAAGGGTAGACTCATCCTTTTTTATTCTGGCCAACAGCATTATGGGAATATCGTTGCCGGGCTGTTGGGGTTTCTCTTTGAGCTTATAGAGGCTTGGATTACGGAACTCTACGGGTAGAGAAGATGGCATCGAAAAATAACGGAGATATTTTCCGTAGTCGGAGTGCCAAGCTTTTAGAAGGCGGTCATAGTAACGGGGCTGGTCAAAGCGGATGGATGCGTTTGGGGTGGCTGTGGGAAAGCGATGACGAGTGGCGGTCAGAATTTTTCTCCCTTTGTAGAATTGATGGGCCTTATGGGCGTCGTATATTCCGTTAAAGCTATTGCGCCGGAGTTCACGGCTTACAGTGGATGCGCTTACGCGTATAGTTCGGGCTATTTCTTGTAGTGTATAGCCCATTCTGCGGAGGTGCGATATGGCTTTTCGCTGTGAGTAATTGAGGTGGCGGTACACTGAAGGCATGTATGGGTGAGTATTTCGTTAAGGAAAGCAAAAAGCGGGCCTTCGTGATCATTAGAGGACTGTTTTTGGCTATGGCCAATGTTACCTTATTGATACCCTTGGGTGCGTCGTTATTTTTTTGCGGGGATATTTTAGGCTTTTATCCCAATATTTTGGATATATGCGGAATAAGGGCCTTGAGAGACCGAAGTGTTTTTTGGTAATGCATACGGGCCCATGGCAAGGCTAGGTTAGGAAGTCGCTGTATGCCAGGTCTCTTTTTGATGCGGGGACAATGACTTTCGGGCTTGTTTTTCAATCTTATGGAATAGCGGGATTCTGCCTATGTTAACGTTGGACGATTTCGAGTCTTTTAAGAAGGGGGACAGAAGGGCATTCAAAAAGGTCTTTGAGGCCTTTCACAAAAGCTTGGTTCTGTTTGCCAGAAAATACAGTGACGAAACGGGAGTGGCGGAAGACTGCGTGCAGGAAGTTTTTGTCAAGATTTGGGAAACCAGAAAAAGGATCAAGGATTTTCAGACCTTCAAGGGACTTCTGTATGTCAGTGTTAGGAATAGGGCGCTTAATATGAGCAGGTCCGCAAAGGTGGCCGATAGCCACGCCTACGAATTTTTTAGGGAGAGGTATGCGGAAAGCTATTTCAAGAACCATTTGATTGAGGAAGAGACTTCCCGCCTGTTGCTTCAAGCCATTGAGAATATGCCGGCCCAAACCCGGGAGGTGTGCCAAATGAGTATGAGAGGGGTAAAAAACGCCGAAATAGCCGAGCGTATGGATATTTCGGTAAATACTGTGAAATACCACAAGAAAAAGGCTTCCGAAATGCTTAGAGAATCGATGGAAGACCAATATTACCTTCTGGCACTGTTGTTTTTGGGGTTGTAGTTTTCGTTTTGTTGTTGAGCGCTTTCACAAATATCATTTTGCGATAAAGGCCTGAATTTTTTTACCGGTACCATGATTCGGTAAGATATACTTTTCTTTCGCTCCTTATATTTTGTCAAAATTCACTTCGAATGTTGAGTTATTCATCAGAGTGTCTGGGCTAATTCGGCATTTGGTGCGGATAATTGGTTTCTAAAGCCTGAGATTAGTCCTTTGTCGGGAGCGATTGGAGACGTTTGCGCCTGAGTTTTTTCCTTTCTGCATGGCAGTCGCCTTCGTTCGTTATTGTTTCTTATTCCCGCTTTAGGCTTTCGGTTTTTATTCGAATATGAATGACGATGACCTTGTGCGGGGTTTACGGATATTAACCGCACTTTATATGATTTTTTTAAACAAGCTGAAAAAGCAATGCCTAAGGCAAAGTCTCTTGTTGCTTTGCGTGTTGACGCTGTCGAACGTTTATGCGCAAGACAGGCAAGTGGATGTACTGCGGGACGGTTGGCGTTTTTACCGTCTTGAGAAAAACGACGGGGAGCAGGGCTTCTCAAACCGTGATTTTGATGATAAAGCCTGGCGAACCCTCAGCGTACCGCATGACTGGGGCGTGGAGAAAGGTTTTGACGTGTCGTTGGAGAACAACACGGGTTTGCTTCACTGGAAGGGAATCGGTTGGTACCGCAAGGATCTTGACATCGGGGCCGAAGACAAAGGCAAGCGAATAGCCATCGAGTTTGACGGCGCAATGGCCAACGCCCAAGTGTACCTGAACGGCAAATTGGTGGGCGAGTGGCCTTACGGCTACACTTCCTTTTCGTTTGATTTGAATCCGTATGTGGACTTTGGCGGTAAGAATAAGCTGGCTGTCCGTTTGGATACCGAGAGTTTCGATTCGCGTTGGTACCCGGGCGCCGGCATTTACAGAAACGTACGCTTGGTGAAAACCAACCCCGTTCATGTGGTCTACAACGGCGTTTTCGTAACCACGCCCGTGATCGACGAGAAGAACGGCAAAGTGAGCCTGAGGGCCGATATTCGAAACGGCAACAACGCTTACGGTAAGATTACGGCAAAAGTAAAAGTCTATGCCTTGGATGAGAATGACCGCCGTACGCCAGTCGAGTCGAAATTCGCCGATGTGACCGTGGGAGTTCCCGCCAAAGGGGACCATACGCTTCGTTTGGACGGCGTAGTGTCGAAGCCGAAACTTTGGTCTATCGAGACGCCGAACCGTTACCTGGCCGAGTTGGACCTTTATGATGGCGACCGCTTGGTGGACCAGTATTCGACAAGTTTCGGTTTCAGAACGATCGACTTCACGCCTCGTGACGGATTCTATTTGAACGGAAAACGCGTCCAGATCAAAGGCGTTTGTAATCACCACGACCTTGGGCCATTGGGCTCGGCCTTTTATGTGGAGGCGGCTAAGCGTCAGTTGGTGATCATGAAAGAAATGGGCCTAAACGCCTTGCGTACCAGTCATAACCCGCCGGCGCCGGAGATTCTCGACCTTTGCGACAAGATGGGAATCATAGTGCAGGTGGAGGCTTTCGACACTTGGAGAAAAGGCAAGAAGAAGAACGATTACAACTTGGCCTTCAACGGCTGGCACATGATGGATTTGGAAGCGATGATAAAGCGTGACCGCAACCATCCCAGTGTCGTGATGTGGTCGAATGGTAACGAGATGCCTGACCAGTGGGATTTGGCCCTCGGCAAGAGCCTTTATACCGTAGCCAAGAGCCTTGACCCGACGCGTCCGATCAGCTTGGGCTGTAACTGGGGCAATACGGCGATTAACGGATTCCAGAAAGAGAGTACGGATGTTTACGGTTTGAATTACCGCACTTCTTTTTACGAAAAGACGCTAAACAAAGAGGAGAACAAGCAGAAAGGCCTGCTTGCTTCCGAGACCAGCAGTACCCTGTCCACGCGTGGCGAGTATTTCTTCCCTGTGAAATTCGGCACGAGCAAGCAATTGCGTGAGATCAACGATAACTTCCAGATTAGCGGTTATGACGTGACTTACCCGGGCTGGGGCAACACGCCCGATTTGCAGTTCCGGTTGCTCGAAAAGTATCCGGCTATCTACGGCGAGTTCGTTTGGACGGGATTCGATTACTTGGGCGAGCCGACGCCGTATAACCATGATATGACCAACCTGCTTAACTTCCGTGACAAGAAGAAACGCGAGCGTTTGAAGAAGCAGTTGGAAGAGCTCGGCAAAATCGAAGTGCCTTCGCGTAGCAGTTATTTCGGTATTGTTGACTTGTGCGGTTTCAAGAAAGACCGTTACTACATGTACCAGTCGCAGTGGAGGCCGGAATTGCCGATGGCGCACATTCTGCCGCATTGGAACTGGCCGGGACGCAAAGGCAAAGTGACGCCGGTGCACGTATACACCTCGGGCGACGAAGCGGAGCTGTTCCTGAACGGAAGAAGCCTTGGGCGCCAGAAAGTGAAAGCCGGCGAGTATCGCTTGCAGTGGAATGACGTGACTTACAGTCCGGGCACGCTTAAGGTAGTCGCCTATAAAGACGGGAAAAAGTGGGCTGAAGACGTGGTGAGAACGACGGGCAAAGCCAGAAAAATACGTTTGACGAAAGACGTTTATCCTGTAAATGGCGAGAATGAGCTTTGCTTCGTGACCGTGGACTTGACCGATTCGAGAGGACGTTTCGTAGCCGACGCCGACAACGCTTTGGAGTTTTCGGTCAGCGACGGCGCCGAAATCATCGCTTCGGACAACGGCGACCCGACTAGCCTTATCGCGTTCAAAGAAACCAAAAGACCGGCCTTCAACGGCAAGTGCTTGATCATCGTGAAGCTTGACAAGAACAGAGCTTCAGGCCAAAAGACGGTGCTTCGTGTAAAAGGCACCGGCGTAGGATGCGCTTCAATTGCTTTGTAAGAGTCCGTCAAGTAATTGATAAAATCATAAAATATAAATCCCGGTTTGCTATCGCAGGCCGGGATTTTTTGGGCTGAAGGGCCTTAGGCTATTTGTGGCTAGTTTAAGGTGTTTGACGATCCCCCTTTTTTGATTCAAGCATATTCCAATTGCCATTTAATCACCTGTGTTTGTACTGTCGCGGTATGTCTTGCCATTTTTTGGTTTAGCGATTTGTTAGGCTGACTTTTTCCCTTAATATCAGGTTCTTCAAGAGGCGTTGGTTTTTTGTGTGCGAAAAAAAACAAAAAAAGTTAAGCGGCCACTACCCTATTTGTTTTCGGGAGTGTACTTGGATTAGAAAGACGCCTTAAAGCACGGTTTATTTGTCGGTATCAAGGGATGGAACGCACGGAAGATTACATAAGGTTTACGGAATTGTTGTTGAAGGAAAGTGCGGGAAACCTGACTCAAGACGAGACTGAGGAGCTTGCCCTGTGGATAGCCCGACACCCTGAGGACGGCGAGTTGGGCAAACGCTTGGCGGATCCGGTAAATTTGGCCAAGAAACAGGCGGAATACGCCGATATAAATACGGCCAAAGCTTGGGAAAGGCTGGAAAGAGAGGTGGAGGCAAAGGAAAGAAAGTCCGAAAGGAGAATCCTTACTTTTGTGAAATACGCAGCGGCTTGCTTGGTTCCGTTATTGGTTTTCGTGCTTTATAAACATTATCCGCAACAGCGGCAGCTTGTTACGGAGCGGACTGGCCAAACGGAGATACAGCCCGGCAGTAACAAAGCGATACTCGTATTGGGTGACGGCCAAACGGTCAGCTTGGAAAACAAAGGTGACACGTTGATAGCCGACAATATCCGTAAAAAAGGAGATAAGCTTATTTACGGCACGGAGGAAAACGAGCCCGAAAAGGAAATGGAGCGTTGGCATACGCTGGTGACTCCCGTGGGCGGAGAGTATAAGCTGGCCTTGCCGGACGGTTCGGAAGTGTGGCTGAACGCGGCCTCGGAGTTACGGTATTCCGCCGGATTTTCGGGCAAGAGACGTGAGGTGTGGCTGAAAGGCGAGGCCTGCTTTAACGTAGCCAAAGACCTGGAAAGGCCTTTTGTGGTCAAAACGGAGGATATGGATGTCCGGGTGTTCGGTACGGAATTCAACGTGATGGCCTATTCCGATGACGGCATTACCCAGACGACCCTGCTTGAGGGCAGCGTGAAGGTGGACATTAAGGACGGCACGGAAATAATCCAGACGGAGGAACTGGTGCCGGATACGCAGGCGGAATTCAGGAAAGGAAGCGCCAAAGCGAATATTAAGAAGGTGAAGGCGCTTTACTATACGGGCTGGAAGAATGGCAAATTCCAGTTTGACGACGAGAAGCTGGAAACGATTTTCAGAAAACTGTCGAGATGGTACAACGTGGAATTTGAGGTGCGGAATCCTGAGATATCCGATATCAGGTTTAGCGGGGAGATAAGACGTTTCGGTAATTTCTCGACTGTGTTGGGCTTGTTGGAGTTGGGGGCTGACCTCAGGTTCTCAGTAAAAGGAAATAAGATAACCGTAACCAAAGAAGGCTTATGATGATAGCAGTACGATAGCATTTTTTTTACGGCAGGCAAAGCGGAAAGTGCGGCCGGTCACACTGGTTGATATGACCACAGCGTTTTTTGTGATCGTGTATTCCGTCACTCGCCTATTACAACGGACCCACTTGGTATTTGGAGACGATATAAGTGCAAAAGGCACCGTCTCCACGGCTTTGCTATGCCTTTCCGGGAACGATTTCCTCTGGTGATATTTTGGAATATCCCCCTTTTCGAACCATTGGAGGAGTCTAATATAAAAAAAGCCCGAAAAATGGGCCAACATCTTTCGGGTCAGTAGTTCAGGATACGGTTTACGGTATCCTATGTTTAATCGATTATTCCCAAATTTATGAAAAAAAGGGACATTTACCATTTGTTTGCCCAGCCCGAAGGCTGGTTGAGGCCCTTAGGTGTCTTATGCTTCTTTTTCGTATTCTTTTTGGCCACGGCCCCGAAGGCTTCGGCTTCGGTTACGCAGTTTACCGAAAAGACTTTGACGGTCAATTACCGTAACGCGTCCCTGTCGGATGTGTTCGAGGATTTGAAAGTGCGCTCGGGCTTGGGCATTCTGTACAAGAAAAAAGACCTTGGGACCAAGGCTGATATTTCGATATCAAAATCGGATGTTAGCGTTAAGGAAGTCTTGGGTTACGCCCTTAAGGGGACATCGTTGACGTATAAAATCCAGGACGACGTAATCGTTATTTTCAGAAAAAAAGAGCGGAAAGCTCCCAAAGTTTCCCAACAAAAGGAAAAAACCACGATAAGCGGCACCGTGAAGGACCATAACGGCGAGACGGTACCGGGAGTGTCTGTGGTTTTTAAGGGAACCACCGTGGGCACCGTTACCGATTTCAACGGAACATTCAGCGTAGTGAAGCCGGAGTCGGCCACCGTTTTGGTTTTTACTTATATAGGCATGGCCACTCAGGAAGTCGCCATCGGAAACCGGACGGAATTCGATGTGGTGATGCAAGAGGACGTGATCGGTTTGGACGCCGTGGTGACCATCGGTTACAGTATGGAGAAGAAACGTGACCTGAGCGGATCGCTTACGTCCGTAAAGGCCGAGGATATAGCCAATATTCCGGCTACCCGTCCTGACCAGCTTTTGCAGGGACGTAGCGCGGGTTTGTACGTAAACAACGCGAACGCTCAGCCAGGCGGTGGCGTAAGCATGAGGATCAGGGGTACTTCCTCTATTCAAGGTGACTCTGAACCGTTGGTTATTGTGGACGGCGTTATCGGCGGTTCTCTTGAGCAGTTGAACCCCGCCGATATCGAGTCTATGGAGATTCTCAAGGACGCCTCTTCTACGGCCATTTACGGTTCTAGGGGCGCCAACGGCGTGATCTTGATCACTACCAAGCGTGGAGCCACAGGCAAAGCCACTGTATCTTATTCGGGATTGGTGAGTTGGAGCCAAGTCCGTAACAAATTGGAATTAACAGACGCCACGGAGTCCGCCGCTATGATCAACGACGCGATTGACCGTGGCGTAGGGAATGTTCCCGAAAGCTGGAGACAACCCGTAGGTTTGGGCAAAGGTACTGACTGGCAGGATGAGATATACAGAGTGGCGCCTATGCATAGCCATAACGTCAATATGTCTGGCGGAACCGAGAAAACAAAATATTCGGTATCGTTGGGATATTTGGATCAGCAGGGTATCATCAAAAATTCTGATTTCTCAAGAGGGTCTGTCCGTGTAAATCTTGACCAGAATATTACGGACAGGTTGTCGGCAGGTTTGAATTTCTATTATGCAGGCTCTAGCCAGAATGTTGCGGCTACATCCATCACTCAGGTAGTGACGGGAATGTCACCTATTTTGACTCCTTATGATGCCGAAGGCAACTACAATACGACCTTGGACGGTAGTGAATCTAATAGCCCTTTGGCTTTGATCAATGACCGTGAGGATTTACGCCTTAAGGATTATATTCAAGGATCGGCCTTCTTGACCTATAACATCACTGAAGACCTTACGGCCAACACCCGTTTCTCTTATCGTCTCGATAATTTGGAGCGACGTGGTTTCACTAGCGGTAAATTGGCGGAGTCTGATAACGGCAGGGCGGAATTGGGCAACCGGAAAGTGAAAGACTGGCTTTCAGAAACAATCCTGACGTACAAGAAGAAGATCGGTCAAGGTGATTTCAGCGCTTTGGTAGGTTTCACCGCCCAAGAGGAAAACTTATTTGACTTTAGCTTGGTAGCCCAGGGATTCCCTACGGAAGTGAACGGCTATAATCAAGCGGAGATAGCTGACGCGACGCAACGTGACGTATTCAGCGAAAGCAAGAAGAGGGCGATGCTCTCTTACATCGGGCGTTTGAGCTACAACTATCAGGGACGCTACATCGTGACCGTTAGTGGTAGACGTGACGGCGCTTCGGTATTCGGAGCCAATAACAAGTACGGTTTCTTCCCGTCGGGCGCGGTGGCTTGGCGTGTAAGCGATGAACCTTTCTTCAATTCTGAAGGCATGGTTTCCTCGTTGAAATTGCGCGCCAGCTTAGGGCAGGTGGGAAACCAGGCTATTCCTCCGTTCCGTACGTTCTCGGCCTCTTCTATCCAGTCATTGAAAAACTCGGGTACGCTCGACGGCCTTACGCCGGTAGTGTCGGCCAAAGTTAGTCGTTTGGCCAACGAGAACCTCTCGTGGGAAACCACTACGCAGTTTGACTTGGGTGTAGATATGGAATTGTGGGACGGCCGAATCTCATTCACGGCCGACTATTACAGCAAAAAAACCAAAGACCTGCTTTTCGGAAGGCCGTTGTCTTACTTGACGGGTGTTAGCAGCGTACTCGATAATATCGGGGAAGTGGAAAACACCGGTTGGGAATTCGAGTTGCGCACCAAGAACATTACGGGTGAGTTTACTTGGGACACTGATTTCAACATTTCTTTCAACAAAAACAAAGTGTTGAGCATAGGCGGAAAAGAGGAGCTTTTCATCAACCCTGAAGCGGGTGGAGGCAAGGACGTGCGTGTACGTTTGGCCGAAGGCGAGGAAATCGGAACTTTCTGGGGATACGAGTTTGACGGAATCTATCAAAATCAGGAGGAAGTGAATAACCTTCCGGGCCCGGACGCTCGCCCCGGACGCCCGAAATTTAAGGACCTGAACGGTGACGGCGAGATAACGGAAGCCGATAAGAAGATCATCGGACGCCCTATACCGAAAGTGATCCTAGGTTTGGATAACAACTTCTCTTACAAAGGTTTCGACCTTAACGTGTTCGTAACCGCTGTTTTCGGGAACGATATCTTTAACGGTACCCGTTACAAAACTTACACTGGATCGGTACTCGGTCCCAAGACGCCAGAGTATTACGATAATTACTGGAGAGGCCCTGGTACCTCTAACAGTGTTGCTAGCCTTAACGAAGAGGTGGACTTCTCTACCTACTATATGGAAAAAGGTAATTTCATCCGCTTCAAGAACATTTCTTTGGGCTACACGTTGCCAAAATCGCTCTTGGGTGACCACATCCAGTCTTTGAAAGTGTACGCCAGCGCCCAAAACCTGATCACTATTACCGACTACACGGGCTTTGATCCTGAAGTGAATACGGCCCATGACCGTGAAGCTATCGACAACGGTAACTTGATACAGGGAGTGGATTACGGAGCTTATCCGTCTACGAAGTCTTTCACCGTAGGTGTTAACGTTACATTTTAAGACCAGAAAGCAGTTATCGAAATGAAAAGAATAGCCAAATATATGCTGGGCGCGGCCATTGTTGTTGGTGGCGCATCCTGCTCGGAATTTTTGGAAGAGGAGATTAATTCCGAACTTTCGCCCTCTGTGATTCAGACTGTCGACGATGCGGAACTTATGCTCGGAGGCGTGTTGAGTCAGTACGCTAGTAATGATTATTATTCCAGGGAGTATTTTTTGCTGACTGAAGTAGCCAGCGACCATACTTCCACCGTAAGCAGTAACTCCACCCGTACGGCCGTGGACCACTACACCTTTACCCCTACCCTTTCGCCGATCCAGAAATGCTGGAAGGCGGGTATGCGGATTATCGCCAACTCTAATTACGTTATCGAGGGTATAGACGCCAGCGATAACAGGATGACCGAAACCGACAAGAAAAATTACCAAGCTACGGCCCGATTCTTCAGGGCGCACACTTATTTTGATTTGGTGAGACTCTACGGTGATTTGGCGATTCTCACAAAGCCTATCTTGGCGCCAAGCGAGCTTGACGGACTCAAGCGCCAGCCGGTGAGCGAAGTTTACGATTTCATCATCAGTGAGCTGGAGGAAATCGAAGGCCAGTTTTCCGATGAATGGAACGCTGAGAAGCGCCAGCACGCCTACCCTACCAAATGGGCGGTAAAAGCCATGCTCAGTTACGTTTACCTGACCAAGGCGGGGTATCCGCTCAAAGACAGTGGCGCTTGGGCCAAGGCCGCTTCTATAAGCAAAGACTTATTGGACAACGGCGGGTACGGCTTCATAGATGGCGGTTATAAGGAGCTATTCAAAGTCGAGAACAAGATGAGCAACGAGTACATTTGGTCGGTGCAGATCTATCGTTCTATCCATGCGACTAACTGCCGTTTCGGCGGTATCGGTAACCAAGGTGGCTGGGGTAACTGGGGCGTCACGGAAGGCTTTATGGACCAGTTCGACGATAATGACTTGAGAAAGAAAGCTTCTTTCATGACCGAGATAGAAACTGTTATAGACGGAAAGCCTAAGGTGGTGACCATGGACGAGTGGAGCTACAAGGGCGTGCCTATGATAGCCAAGTTCGCGGCCATAGAGAATACGGGCGTTCCTGCGGAAAACTGGAATGACGACGGACGAAGAAGAGCCCAGAACCTGTCGGGTTACCGCTATGGCGAGATGCTTTTGGTATACGCCGAAGCGGAGAACGAAGCCAATCCGGGCAGTGCGTTGGCCTTGGCGGCTATCAATAAGGTAAGGGAAAGAGCCGGGATGCCGGCCTTGACTTTGGGTTCGCAAGACGAGATCCGTGAGGCCATCAAAAAGGAACGTACTTTTGAATTGGCCTTTGAGGCCAGAAGGCGCTTTGACCTGATCCGTTGGGGTGACTTTATGAATGTGATGAAAAATGATCCGGAATCGGGGCAATACGTGAAGGAACACCATATGCTGTACCCTATCCCGCAGGCCGAATACGATATATTGAAAGATTTCACCCAAAACCCCGGTTATCCGCAGGACCGTAGCGGTTCCTGATGGTTTCCATATTTGAGACTTGGAAAGTCTGCTGGCGTTTGCCGGTAGGCTTTTCCTTCTGATCCAATGAATTCGAATTGATTTTTACCATATATCGAACTGCTTGAAAAGCCGGCTTTATGCCGGTTTTTCCTTTATATGTGGTGAGTGATGATACAATAAACCCTAAGCCTTTCAAACTCTGAACGGCTTAGGGTTTCTTTGAAGGCGTGGCTAACCCACTAAGAAAGGCGATGGTCAGGAAGCGTACTTCTTGAAGTTTTCGGCCTGTTCGAAGATCTCCCGGTACACCTCGTCGCGGTCTACGGGCGGGTAGTCGTTTTCGGCCAGTAACATGATCAGGTCCACTTTCAGCTCGGCCTTGATGTCTTCGCGCTGGTTCCAGTCGGCGTATTTGGCCTTGTCGTCCACTATTTTTTTCACCTCTTTGGCCAAGTGCAGGAGCTTGTCCTCGGCGTAGTCGAAGTCGTAGCGGTTGGCCAGGGCCTTGAGTATGTCGTAGAAAGCCTTTTCCTCAAAATCTATCCCCAAGTTGTCGCCGGCGCTGAATTCGGCCCGCACTTTCATGATCAGCTCGGTCATTTCGTTGGCTATGTGGTCAAACTCCGCTCCTGTATACAGGTTGCCGTCCCGCTCGTTGTAGCGGTCTACCAAGGCCTTCATTTTCTTGCTGAAATCCACGCCCTGCATCTTGTTCACTTTCTTCAGCTTGCCTATGGCCTTGGCCAAAAGCTTTTGGAGCATCTGGATCTTGGTGTTGGGCAGTTTGATATTGCCGAGCATGCGCAGGTATTCGTCGGAGAACAGCTCCTCTTCACCGTCCTCGTTGCCCTCTATTTTCAGTATTTCCTCCACGCCGTCGCTGAGCAGGGCGTCTTTTACCATCTCGCGCACGCGGGCGTTCATCTGTTCGGTATCCGGGGCGTCGCCTTTGGTCAGTTTGAACACTATGGTGCGTATGGCCAGATAAAAATGCACGTAGTCACGCTCGGCTTGGCTTAGGTCTTCGCTGCCTGAGCAGATATCGTAGGCCGACTTCAGGCGCTTGACCATATCCATAAACCGTTTTTTGCTCTCTTCGGTCACCAATACGAACTCCGAGGCCATATTCAGGCATCGCAACTGCTCGGCGGGAGAGCCCGAGAAGTAAGGTTGGGTGTCGAATTTATGGAAAAAGCTCCGGAGTAGGTCCAGATAGTTTTTCACGACAATGACCGATTGCCTGATGTCTTCGAAATTCTGTTCCTCTTCCTTGTTGTACATGGCCAGCGCCAAGTTCATTTCCCTTTTTATGCCGATATAGTCTACCACCAAGCCCTTTTGCTTGCCTTCGAATTTGCGGTTTACCCGGGATATGGTCTGGATGAGGTTGTGCTTCTGCAGCGGTTTGTCAATGTAGATGGTATCCAGAAAAGGTACGTCAAAGCCCGTGAGCCACATATCCACCACTATGGCTATGCGGAAATTGGATTTGGCTTTTTTGAATTCCTTATCCAGCGTGGCCCGGTAGGTTTTGTTGCCCAAGGTGTCGTACAGCGTTTTTTCGTCGTCTTTGCCACGGGTCATGATCATCTTGATCCGCTCCATGGGCAGGGGTTTTTCCTTGTCGTGTTCGTCTACGGTCTCCCCTTCGGCGCAGGGCAATACCTCCGTCCATTCGGGACGCAGGGCTATTACTTGCCGGTAAAAAGCGTAAGCCACTGGCCGGCTACTGCATACGAACATGGCCTTGGCCTTTACGGTATTGCCTTCCGTTATACGGTTCTCGTAATGCGCCACAAAGTCTTTGGCCAGCGTTTCCAGACGGTCCGGATCGCCGAGGATCACGTTCATCTTCGCGCTCTCCGTTTTGCTTTTTTCCACATGGTACTCGCTGGCGCCTTCCTGTACGCAGTTGTCGTAGTATTCCTCTATCTGCTTCAGCTGTTGGCTGTTGAGCGTCACCTTGGCCGCCCGGCCTTCGTACACCAGCTTTACGGTGATCTCGTCTTTGACGGACTCGGTCATGGTATAGGCGTCCACCACCGGGCCGAATACGTCCAGCGTGGCGTCTACCGGCGTGCCCGTAAAGCCCACGTAGGTGGCGTTGGGCAGTGAGGCGTGGAGATGTTTGGCAAAGTCGAAGCTCTTTTTTACGCCCTGTTCGGTCACCGTTATTTTCTGGTCGAGGTTGGTTTGGCTGCGGTGCGCTTCGTCAGATACGCACACCACGTTCGTGCGGTCGGTGAGCAGGTCGGTGTCTTCGTTGAACTTGTGTATGGTGGTGAGGAACACCCCGCCCGAATTGCGCCCCCGGAGCTTGGCCCGGAGGTCGGCGCGGCCGGTTACGCTTTCCACTTTTTCGTCGCCTATATAGTTTTTGGCGTTGGTGAATTGTTTGGAAAGCTGGTGATCCAGGTCGGTGCGGTCGGTGATCAGTATGACGGTGGGGCTGGCCAGCTCCCGGCTTTTCATCAGCAGGCGAGTCAGAAACAGCATGGTGAAGCTTTTGCCGCAGCCGGTGGCGCCGAAGTAGGTGCCTCCCTTTCCGTCGCCCCGCGGCTTGCGGTGTCTGAGTATGTTTTGGTACAGCAGGCGCGTGGCGTAGTATTGCGGGTAGCGACAGAGGATCTTCACCTCTTTCTGCCCCGTGTCGGGCATATAGATAAAGTGGTTGAGGATATCCAGCAGGCATTCGCGCCGGAACATGCCCTCCACCATAGTAAACAGCGACCCGATGCCTTCGGCCTCTTTGGCCCGAGCGCTTGTGCGGCGCCAAGCGTAGAAGAATTCGTATGGGGCGAATAGCGAGCCGGCTTTGTTGTTCGCGCCGTCGCTGATCACGCAGAAGGCGTTGTATTTGAGCAGTTCGGGAATATCGCGGCGGTAGCGGGTGGTAAGCTGTACGTAGGCGTCGTGTAGGGTGGCCTCTTCGCGGATGGCGCTCTTGAATTCGAATACTACTACGGGTATGCCGTTTACGTACAGTATGCCGTCCGGTATGCGGAGTTCCGTGCCTTGTATCTCCAGTTGGTTGACTATCTTGAAGCTGTTGTTTTCCGGTTGATCATAGTCTATCAGGCGTATGTAGACGTCTTTGTCCTCGTGGCGCTCGCGCTTGAAGGTGAAGCCGTCGGAGAGCCACTTCATAAATTCCTTGTTGCTGGCGTACAGGTCTGAGGCGGGCAGCGTCTGCAATTGCCTCACTATGGTGTCGGCCTCTGCGGCGGTAAGGCCCGCCGTGGCGTAGCGCTTGGTCAAAAAATCTTTCAGCTCGTCTTTGAGCAGTGCCTCTTCGGGTGCCCGATCGATTGATTCTCCTTTTTGGTAGGTGTAGCCCTGCTGTTGTAAAAGTTCGATTACGGCCTGTTCCAGTTTGGCTTCGGTGTATTTCATCAGTAAAAAAATTTATCCTCTTCCCACTTCCGGGGATTATTCTCAATATAGTGAGCAATCCGTTCGTATGCTCCCCGATGCCTGATAATATGATCGTGAAACCGGGGTTTCCAAGCAAAATCGAAGCCCAGCCGATTGGAATGCCTGCTTACGGCCGCCTTATAAGATCCGATAATGGACGACAGCGAATTTTTCCCCTGATTACGCACCCGCCGTTGCCCCGGCGTATCGCCTCCATTATCTATTCCATCATCATTCCCAATGGTTTCATCATCCTCCCCCCGTACAGACAGGGCATGCCCTGTCTCTACCCTATCCTGATTCTGATCCCGCCCCTGATTCTGATCCCGATCTTCGCCACCGATTATTTTATCAGCATTGTGCGAGCCAGGGAATCCCCTGCCTATACCGCCGTGATGGGAGCAATTTGGATTGTTGCCTTCCAGAATCAGGATACCGTGTATATGATTGGGCATCACCACGAATTCGGCCAGCTTTACGTTTTGGGCATGGTGCTTTATCTGGTGCCAAAACACATCCGCCAATACGCCTACGGGCGAAAGGCGCATCTGGCCGTTTTGGATCTTTCCGAAATAAGGGGCCATATTCTTCGTGCAGGCCGTAACGAAATAGGCCGCGTCCCATCGGTAATCCCAAGCCTGCCAGCGGGCCGAAGGGATCCGGTATTTACCACGAAATTTCTCTTCCATTCCAAATGATTTTTTCGGAATAGAAAAATGCAATAAACATTCCCTTTCATATACAAGCGCCCCCTCGTTCAGATAGGGCATGCCCTGTCTCTACCCTTCGCCACCGCGATGGATTATCATCAGCATTTCCGCTCGTACAGACAGGGCATGCCCTGTCTCTACCCTTCGCTACTTCCATTTCCGCTTATCCGCCATGGATTATCATCATCATTCCTCTCGTACAGACAGGGCATGCCCTGTCTCTACCCTCTGCTACTTCCATTTCTGCTTTTCTGCGATGGATTTTATCAGCATTGTGTGAGACAGGGCATGCCCTGTCTGTACGATCGATCGCTATGGCTTATTCCCCTTTTTGCAATGCCCGCTCCACCGCCAGCATCGCTTTCGGCACTCGCAATTTGCCCGAAATCAGTTGGGGGAGAAGGGTGTCGCGGAGTTGGGTTAAAACATCTATTTCCTCAGACTTAATTTCAATTTGAGAATCAAATTTACCAATGCGCGCATCAAATAACTTAACTAAATTATCTGTAGGCTTCAACATTTCGATTGATTTCAAATCATTTTGATTAACTGACCTTTCGCTCGCCTTTCCTATTGCAATTTTGGAAATTATATGATAAGTGACCGATTTTTGAAAAATGAAAAGGAGAGACGGATTTGAATTATACACGGATTATCTTATTGCCAGTCGAGGGCAAGCCACCTCAACAGGGCTCTCAGCATCTTTGGACAATCAGATTCCCCATGATTATTTCAGCGACCTCCTCAAGCAACCGGACATGGACCAAAAGGCTTTTTGGAAAGAGGTGAAGTCTTTCGCCAGGAGTATTGAGGGCGAAGAGGCGGTTTTGAGTATCGACGATTGCATTGTCCACAAGCCTCATTCCTCGGAAAACGACATCGTAGCTTATCATTTCGACCATACTGTAGGCAAAGCGGTCAAAGGGATCAACTCCCTTAACTTTCTTCTGAGCAATACCGTGGAAGGACAAACGGTTAACTGTCCGGTCGCTTATGAGATCGTCCACAAGACGGTGAAATACATAGACAAGAACGGGAAGGAAAAGCGTAAAAGCGAGAAAACGAAAAATGAGATGGTACTGGAAGTTTTACACCGTCTAAACTTTCTGAACAAACTGGTTTTCAGGTACATTCTTTTCGATACGTGGTTCACCGCCAGCGATACGCTGAAGTATATTCATTACAAGCTCAAGAAGGTTTTCGTTTGCCCGCTGAAGAGCAACAGGAATATAGCAATGAGCGAAAAGGACAAAAACGAGGGCAAATTCATTCACGTTTCGGATGCGCCTATTGAAAGCGGTCAAGTGAAGCGGGTGTGGGTCAAGGGAGTTGATTTTCCTGTCACGCTCGCCAAACAAGTCTTTACAAACAGGGACCGGTCGACCGCGGAACAATGGCTGGTTACCAACGGGGAGAACATGGCTTTCGAGGATATCGTAGCGATCTACCAAAAACGGTGGAAAGTCGAGGAGTTCCATAAGTCGCTCAAGCAAAACACGATGTTAGGCAAGTCTCCCACAAAGATGGAGATTACCCAATTGAACCACATCTTCGCTTCCATGATCGCCTACATAAAACTGGAAAAACTGAAGGTTAAGGAGAAGCTGAATCACTTTGCGATAAAATCAAAATTGTATTTGAAGATGATAAAGGCTGCCATGGAAGAACTTGACGCCTTGCGGTCGGCCTGAAATATATTCATTAAGAATCGCTCTCCCAAATGCAGGGAGAGCGAAAGTTCAGTGATTAATACTTCCGAAAACAGTTCCTTCTCCTTCAAAGACATCAAATATTTTTTGCAGTTCTAAAACAGCATAATAAGTATAAGAAATTGAATCAAATTTATGTCTAACTGCAGAAAGACCACGACCAATTGAACAATCTGATTTTGCCAAGTTAGAGCTTCCGACAGGTGCTCTTACGCTAATTAATGTGTCATTCTTTTGTGCTAATCTTTTTGGTGATGTGCAATAAATTCTATTCTTTGGAAATCGAAATTGAAAATCTGTTTTACCTTGAAAAAAAGGAACACCTTTTTCTTCTTCATTATAAGTACTCCCAGGAGGTGATTGCCCCATCGTTACATTAAACTCATTTCCAAAAGTAGAATCCTCCCACCCCATCGGAATCCATTTCCCTAAGGCCTCGTTGTACTCGAACTGGTCGGGAAAATACGCCATGATTTCGTCTGGCAATTGCGCACGGTCGGGACGGGCGAGAACGGCTTTGCGCTTTTCCGCTTTGGCTTGGAGGGCTTCGGGGATTTCATGTCCCGCTTCCAGCGCCTTGTCCATCACCGGATCAAAATCCACAAACCAGGACTGGAACAGCGTCTGGGCCATTTCTTCCAGCGTTTGGTTCATCTGGCGGTTGAGTTCTATTTTGTCGTCGAGATCACCTAGGATTTTTGCGATAGCTTTTTGTGTATGAAAATCTGATATTTTTAATGGGTATTGAGATAATACTTTACCCGAAAGATTTGGTTGAGCAGAGCCATTATCATTTATTCTAGCTAGACTTTGTCCAAAAGGACTAATTAAGAAATAGTAAAGAAAATCTTGATTAATATTTTCCTTTGCTCGAATAATTATTAATGAAGAAGCAATAGCTCCTTCATTGTATCTATTTCGTGCTGTTTTTCCTATTGTTGAACCACGTAAGCAATAAACAATATCTCCTTTCCTAACTTTCCCTGATCCTAGCTTATCATACTTTTCCCGGCTTATATAATCCATTCGTTCATGACTCAACCAACCTGTTGAATCAATATGTCCAGTATTTATAAATGGGATTCCATTTTCAACCCTATCCAACGGACTAGGATAATTTTTACCTCTATCACCATTTATAAAATCAGCAATCTCACCTAATCGCACCTCTCTCCATTCCTTACTCATAGCCCAACAGTTTCAAGTTCGCACAAATGCTTTCATCCAAGGTTTTTCCCTGTTCGATCTGCCCGAAAAAGCGCTTGCTTAGGTCGGTCATTTTGTCTTCGAAGGGGATGCCGTCGTCTTCCTCTTCGGCTACGCCCACGTAGCGTCCGGGGGTTAGTACGTAGTCGTTTTTTTGGATTTCCTGTAGGGTGGCGGATTTGCAGTAGCCTGCTATATCTGTGTATTCGCTTGTAGGGGCTGGGTGTTCTTTCTTGAGTGTGGGTTCCTTCGTGGATTCTCTGGATTCCCTGGGGGTGGAGACAGGGCATGCCCTGTCTGTACGGGGGGAGGGGGCCTTTGTTTTGTCATTTCGCCAGGCGTGGTAGGTGCCGGCTATTTCCGCCATGTCTTCGGCGGTCAGTTCTTTGTGGGTGCGGTCTACCATGGTTCCCATATTGCGGGCGTCTATAAAGAGGGTTTCGCCTTGTCGGTCGCGGTAGCCGTGTTCGGTATCCTCGCGTTTGTTTTTGGTCATAAACCAGAGGCATACCGGTATTTGGGTGGTGTAGAACAGTTGTCCGGGCAGGGCTATCATGCAGTCCACATAGTCGCGGTCTATCAGTGTTTTTCTTATTTCTCCTTCGCCGGAGGTGTTGGTGCTCATGGAGCCGTTGGCCAGCACAAAGCCCGCCGTTCCCGTTTCGGAAAGTTTGCTGAGCATATGGAGTATCCACGCGTAGTTGGCGTTGCCCGTTGGCGGCGTGTTGAAGCTGGCCCAGCGGGCGTCGTCTTCCAGTTCGTTGGCCTCGCGCCATTGGCTTTGGTTAAAGGGCGGATTGGCCATGATATAGTCCGCCTTCAGGTCGGGGTGCTGGTCTTTGAAGAAGGTATTGGCGGGCACTTCGCCCAGGTTGGCGGAGATGCCGCGTATGGCCAGGTTCATCTTGGCCAGCTTGTAGGTGGTGGCGTTGAGTTCCTGTCCGTAGATGGAGATATTCCTTTTGTTGCCTTGGTGGCTTTCCACAAATTTGACGGACTGCACGAACATACCGCCCGAGCCGCAGGCCGGATCGTAGATCTTTCCTTTGTAAGGCTCCAGCATTTCGGCTATCAGGTTTACTACGCTCTTTGGGGTGTAGAATTCCCCTCCGCCTTTTCCTTCCGCCGAGGCGAATTTGCCGAGGAAATATTCGTAGATGCGCCCCACCACATCGTTTTCCTCATCGCCTAAGGTATCGATATTGTTCACCGTGTCCAGCAAAGCCGACAGCTTGCTGGGGTCGAAGTTGAGGCGCGAGAAGTAGTTGTCGGGCAAGGCGCCCTTCAGGCTGTCGTTGTTCTTTTCTATGGTATGCAGCGCGGTGTCTATCTTCAGCGCTATGTCCTCCTGCTTGGCGTTTTCGATAATGAAATTCCAACGGGCCTCTTCCGGCAGGTAGAAAACGTTCTTCATGTTGTAGAACTCCTTCATGCCGAGATATTTCTCCTTGCCTTCGCTGATCAGTTCCTGTTTGCGGAGTTCGAACTTGTCGGATGTGAATTTCAAAAAATAAGCCCGAGTACCACGTGCTTGTACTCCGAGCTTTCCACTGTTCCCCTCAGTTTGTTGGCCGAGTCCCATAGGGCCTCTTCCATGCTTTTTTGCGCCTTGGCGGCTGCTTTCTTGGCCATTATATAATAGGTGTTTTTTTCGTAGTCGCGTTTCCGCCGGCGCACATACCGCGCGCCGGCGGAATTGTTTTTATGAAATATAGGGATTTTCGAAATTTTTTTTGATCCGGATGTATGTTCCGGCGGGATTATTGGTTCTGTATCGAAAACAATCTAAAGGCTAAATAGATACCGAGGATTAAAAATTATGAGTGAAACCACAACCACCCTTCCGGCGTTGACCCAGGCTGTCGACCTCCGGGCCGTTTTCCATGAGCAGAAATACCAAGCGTGGGTATCCACCGCCGCCGAGGCGCTTGTCTCTTGGGTCGAAAGCGAGGTGAACCGCGAGCGGGCGAAGAACGATTATGAATCGTTGCTGGATGAGGAGCAGACAAAGAAGGTGGCGGACGACCGCAAGAAGCTGATACGGGCGCAAGAGGATTTTGACCGCATCAGCAACCTTTTGGACGGCGGAAACTTGTCGGAGGCGGATACTGACCGTTACCGCAAGGAGAAAAAGAAGCTGGACTATAATATAGAGACCCTGAGCCAGCGGCTGAAAAAGCGGGATACGGCGATACGCATGGTGTCGGACGACTTGAAGGACCTTATGGACTTGGCGGGCGCATCGGTACTGGAAGCCGGCATCCGCGATTTCTTGGTGAACCATGTGGAGGCCGGGTTTGTGGGGCCTTGTTCCATTACGTTTTTGGGTACGGAGTATTCTTACAGCGAGTAGTTTTTTTGTTTTGATACGTCAAAGCCACGCCCTCGGGCGTGGCTTTCTGTTTTGGGACGGCGTACAATTTGAAATTTCCTCCATATGATCATTATGTCGAAGTGGGTAAACATGCCCATAACCACTAAGGCCGGTCAATATAATAATACATGGCGGCGTGATACTTAATCGGGCGATTATCTGGATAATACTGCTCCATTGTGGCGAAGAATGACTTGGTGAAAGGCACGTTTTCCATCACTTGGAAGCGGTTGAGGCTTACGAGTCTGTTGCCGTTTTTCACGAAATGTGGAGCGTCTTTTTCCGAAAGATTTTTGGCCGTGGTGTAGGTTTGGCTATGAAACGGCTTGCTGAATTCCACCGGCCAGCCCCAAGCGTAGCCGAAATAATCCTCGGTTCCCGTGCCGAACGTTGAAGGAAACTTCTCGCCGTCGACGTAGAATTTCTCATCGCCTTCGCCCCACCACCATTGGGCGGACATGGACGGCAGTTTATGGCCGTTTTCCATACCGCTGATCGGGTTGTAGACGGTAAGCGTCATACCGCAGAAGCGTCCTTGGCCTTTCAAATCCAGAAGCTGGCGGTCGGGCCATCTTTGCTGTTCGATCTGCTTCAGGTCAGGCTCCCAAAGTACGTGGAAATAACCTTTTGGTGTTTCGGTGTTCGGGGCCGTGGTAACGGCGGTTTTCAGGCTTATCGCCCGCTGGCTTTTGTTGGTGAGGATAATTTTGGCGCTTTTGCCGAAAGGCATATACCAGTTGGAGTACATCCTAGTGCCCGATATCCCGAGCGGAACGGCCTCGAATTGGCTCAGCTGGTTCCAGTCATGCTCCGTAGCGCCGAAGAAAGCTCCCAGAGGACATTTTACCGAAGGAGTCTGTGCTCCGTCCCAATAGATTTCGATATCGAAATTTCGGGTCAGATCGTCCACGTAATTGTTTTTCAGAATATCGACTACCAGTCTTGTAACGGCTTTGGAGCCAGTAGCCGAGAAGATTTCCTTGGATTCCTCCGACCCGAACTTAAACGTGTTGCTTTCCGTTTTCGAATCCGGATTGGCAAATGGCGTCTTTTCCGCCACCGAAGCCATCATGGTTTCGATTTCTTGTAAAGCTTGATGCTCTTTCGGTCCGAACGAACCTTTGAATGCCGGAACTTTACTGCCTTTTGGTAGGAGCGTGTAATTTATCTGGTAGAATTTTCCCCAGTCTTTTTCCGCTTTGATGATCAATTCTTTCTGGAAGCAAATCGGAACGTAGTTGTTCTTGCCTTTGGCACTGGTATATACAAAGCCCGGATAGTTAAACGGAGCGTGTTTGCCGTCAAACCAATGTTTGGCCGGCATTGACACCACTTCTTTTCCGTCCACTATCAGCGTAAGCGCACCGTCTTTCGGCAAGGCCGACCAGATTCTGTTTACGAAGCCCGTGCCTTTGATATGCGCTAATACCGTAGCTTCGCCTTCTTTGCGCACATATCCGTCGCCGTCTTTGTTGGCGCTCCAATTGACGTATTGGCCGGTTTTCTTATCGTATTCGCTACGACGGTCGTAGCTGGATATCATATAACTCTTCTCCCCTTCCGCTGGCAAAGTAGCCAGTTGCTTCATATCCACGTAGCGTCGCACTACTTCCTCAAATGTTAATTTCGGCCCCTTCGCAAAAGCAAAACCGCTTAATAGCAAAAGAGCGGTGGCCGATAAAAAATTCCTCATAATAGCTTCTTGTTGTTGATTATGTTCAATTTTTTTAATCGAGTCAATTGACAAGTTTTAAAAATAAAATGAACAGATTTATAACTCGTTAAGATTTGTTTATGTGTAATTATAAGTAAACTAAAACATTTAAGCAATTTGTTTGATGTGTAGTGTTTTTATCTGTTTGGAAAAGTATGGTGGTAGTTTTTATATTAGAACAATGCATAATTTATTTTTTAGAGGTTCCCAAATAGGAATCAAAAAATTAGATTGGTACTTACATAACTGACCTTTCGCTCGCCTTTCCTATTGCAATTTTGGAAATTATATGATAAGTGACCGATTTTTGAAAAATGAAAAGGAGAGACGGATTTGAATTATACACGGATTATCTTATTGCCAGTCGAGGGCAAGCCACCTCAACAGGGCTCTCAGCATCTTTGGACAATCAGATTCCCCATGATTATTTCAGCGACCTCCTCAAGCAACCGGACATGGACCAAAAGGCTTTTTGGAAAGAGGTGAAGTCTTTCGCCAGGAGTATTGAGGGCGAAGAGGCGGTTTTGAGTATCGACGATTGCATTGTCCACAAGCCTCATTCCTCGGAAAACGACATCGTAGCTTATCATTTCGACCATACTGTAGGCAAAGCGGTCAAAGGGATCAACTCCCTTAACTTTCTTCTGAGCAATACCGTGGAAGGACAAACGGTTAACTGTCCGGTCGCTTATGAGATCGTCCACAAGACGGTGAAATACATAGGGTTTACTGAAAAAGTAAAAACCACAAGATTATCAGTGGATTAGGTAGCTTGTTTCCCTTTCCAAAGCACAGGGAATATTCGTAAATTGGCCTTAGAAAGGACTGAGAGCATTTTTTCCCTTGCACCTATGATCAAGACAAGTTCCTCGCAATTGAGTATAGAAGGTTTTTTGGACCCGGAAATAGGGCGCCTTAACCCGGAAAACAGATGGGTGAAGTTGGCCAACTCCATCCCCTGGGCGGAATTGGGTTTGGTCTACGAATCGAAAATGTCGACGGGCAAGGGCAGTCCGTGCAAACCGGCCCGGCTGGTCATCGGCGCGCTGATCGTGAAGCATAAGCTGAACGTTTCGGACGCCGAGGCGATAGAACAAATCAAAGAAAATCCGTATCTCCAGTATTTCGTGGGACTCGGCTCGTTCACCACGGAAAAGGCCTTTGACCCTTCGCTGTTCACGACGGTCCGCAAGCGGCTCGGGTACGGGGATTTTAACAGGATGAGTTCGCTTTTGCAACACGAGGGGATCCGTATTGCGGAGGGCGATCGGGATGAAGGGTCCAAAGACGGGCATTCCGGGGACGCCGAAGATGACAAGCGGGTTGTCTCCTGCGACGCGACGGTGGCGCCGCAAGAGATTCCATACCCCACGGACCTTGGGCTGTTGGCTACGGCGAGGGTGCAGTCGGAGAAAATCATCGACCTCCTTTGGCCCGTCGCCAGGGATTCCGGTTTATCCAAAAAGCCCCGGACTTACCGGGATAAAGCCCATAGGGAATATGTCGGGGCGACGAGAAAAAAGAGGAAAGGAGCCGAATTCTGGCGCGTGTGCGCACGCCGACAGCTGAATTATCTGGAACGGAACCTACGGCATATCGACAGCCTCATAGAGGCCAACAAGGGCGTTATACGCCTAAAAAGCAGGTTTTTGAAGATTCTGATGGTGCTTCACGAAATCGCCAGGCAACAGTCGCTCATGCTGGAGACCGGTGCCAACAGGGTGGACGGCCGCATCGTGAACGTCTTCCAGCCCCATGTCCGGCCGATAGTCCGGGGCAAAAACGGAAGCGACACCGAGTTCGGCGCCAAATTGTCCGTAAGCCTTCACGAAGGCTATTCCTATCTGGACAAGGCGCAATGGGACGCTTACTACGAGGGTGACGCGGAAGTGATCCGCGGGCACATCGACAGTTTCGGGGAGAGAAACCCGGAAATGAAGCTCGGCAAATTCGTCGGGGACAAGATTTACGGAAACAGGAACGCCCGGCAGACCATGTCCGGCGCGGGTGTGGAATTCGTGGGCTCCCCGTTGGGAAGGCCTCCCTCAAGTCCCGAAAAAATCAGGGAACGCAAGGAAAACCGGACGCTTCACCAACGGCACCGGAGCAGGGCGGAAGGAAAATTCGGGGAAGTGAAACGGGGACACGGATTGGACAAAATACAGGCAAGGAGAGCGGACACTTCGCTTTCATGGATCGCCTGCATTTTCTTCGTGGCCAACTTGAAAAGATTTCAGAGCGAAATCTTTTTTGACCTTGTTTTCTTGAGCTGGAAATACGGGATATGGCTTCAAGACGGCGAAAAGAAACAGGAAAAGACTGTCTGGCAAAATATCCTAGCTGGGTAGCCCTCTGGGCTTTTTCAGTAAACCCTACATAGACAAGAACGGGAAGGAAAAGCGTAAAAGCGAGAAAACGAAAAATGAGATGGTACTGGAAGTTTTACACCGTCTAAACTTTCTGAACAAACTGGTTTTCAGGTACATTCTTTTCGATACGTGGTTCACCGCCAGCGATACGCTGAAGTATATTCATTACAAGCTCAAGAAGGTTTTCGTTTGCCCGCTGAAGAGCAACAGGAATATAGCAATGAGCGAAAAGGACAAAAACGAGGGCAAATTCATTCACGTTTCGGATGCGCCTATTGAAAGCGGTCAAGTGAAGCGGGTGTGGGTCAAGGGAGTTGATTTTCCTGTCACGCTCGCCAAACAAGTCTTTACAAACAGGGACCGGTCGACCGCGGAACAATGGCTGGTTACCAACGGGGAGAACATGGCTTTCGAGGATATCGTAGCGATCTACCAAAAACGGTGGAAAGTCGAGGAGTTCCATAAGTCGCTCAAGCAAAACACGATGTTAGGCAAGTCTCCCACAAAGATGGAGATTACCCAATTGAACCACATCTTCGCTTCCATGATCGCCTACATAAAACTGGAAAAACTGAAGGTTAAGGAGAAGCTGAATCACTTTGCGATAAAATCAAAATTGTATTTGAAGATGATAAAGGCTGCCATGGAAGAACTTGACGCCTTGCGGTCGGCCTGAAATATATTCATTAAGAATCGCTCTCCCAAATGCAGGGAGAGCGAAAGTTCAGTTACATAAAAAACAAAACCAATTCACATGATCCTTTTTTCGTTTTGTTATCTCTCTTCACACCTCCTCTGTTTTTAACCGCAAAGGCTCACGGCATTTCGGTAATCAAGCTATCGAACATTCACCTACCCTCTGTGTGGATTTATAAATGTAAACACCTTCAATAATTTCAAAGTACATCTGGAAAATACGTTCATCGTTTTCTGGCTATTTTTATCGGTTTTTTACGTTCGTTGAAGTCCGGAAATCTGAAAACATGACATAAAATGAATGTTAAAATGAGAGTGTAAAAAGAGTGGACACAAATAGGTGTTTATCCGGATCCCTTCTTTACATTTTGCCTGACACACGCTTCCGCACACATTTTACACGGGCTTTTTGGCCCTTAGGCACACAACTGTTTATCGTTTTTTCACTCATTGAGGCGCGGAACAAAACCTGTTTTATATGCGCCTTGCCAACCACATTAAAATGGTAAACAACATCTACCCCACTCCGTTGCGGACACTGGTTCCGCTAACGATTTTCGTCTTGGCGCTATTGGTTCACCCACTCAGCGCCCAAGTTGAGCACCCCGGTACCGTAGCGTTCTCGTTTAGCCCGACAGCTTCGGATTATATCGGAAACTGGAGCCCGAACAGTAATTCCGCTGACCGATATCTTGTGTCCAAAGTTCCGTTGGCGCCCCGTTTCAGCTTTTCCGCTTCGCAAACCAACTCTTCTCTTCCGCATGCCAAGCAGATGGGATTTTGGAACGGAATGAGTAACAAAGCGCGGAACAGTGGTGATTTCGCCCAAAACAACCCCCATTATTGGCAGTATTTGGATTCTTGGTTTTATTGGAACGGCGGGGATGCAAGAGTCCATATCCCTTCGGCAGCTTATATTGACGCCGGCCACCGCAACGGTACCAAAGTGATGGCAGGTTGCACCTTCGCCGATCCGACATCCCCGAATAACTCCAAGTTTCAGGAGATGATCGCGAAGAATCAGGACGGCACCTACAAGCACGCCCGCAGAATGGTGGAAATGGCCGAATACTACGGCTTCGACGGTTTTGCGTTTAATATCGAAGTGACCTCGTATCCCAGCAACGTGGCCGTGCAGACTCGAGGTTTGTTTCAGGAAATGACAAAAATAGCGAGGCAGGAAAAAGGGATGGCCAATTTCGAACTGCTTTACTATTATGTCCACTATAACTCCGGAGGCCGGAATTTCTGGATCAAACAGGTGGATTCGGGTAACGACAAATGGCTGGAAGAGAATGGAAAGACTACCTTCACGCAGGCGTTTATCAATTATGAGTGGACCGCTTCTACGCTTAACAGTTCCGCCAATTATGTGACGAATAATTTTCCTTCGGGGAAAAATGATCCTTACAAACGCGTATTCGCCGGGCTGAATATGCCCGCCACCGAGCGAGGCGATGCCCGGCATCCGTGGAAAGATTTGAACAATAACCCGACATCCATCGCGATGTGGGGTGGCGCGCGGGGCGCACGAGGCATAACCCCCGCCGAGCTGAAGGCCAGCTATTACGCCAATACGATGAATCTGTGGACCGGACCTCACGGTAACCCCAGCACGCCGGGAACCCCTTCCCAATCTTCTGGAAAAACGAAAAGAATCGCCGGAATGGCGTCGCATGTGACGGCCAAATCGGCAATAGACTCATATCCGCTTGTCACGAATTTCAATGAGGGTTGCGGTAATTTTTTCGCCAAAGAAGGAGAGATAAAAAATCAGGCTCCTTGGGGAGATGTCAGCATTCAGGACAAGGTTCCTACATGGCGATGGTGGTGGAGCCAAGGTGGGCTTGACGCCTCTATCGACTTTTCGGAAGCTTACGAGGGAGGAAGTTGTCTTTTGGTCAAAGGAGATCCGGGAACGGGTGACAATCTGTTACGGCTTTTCAAAACGAAGCTTCCGGTAAGCGCTCAGACGGAACTGGAGGTTACCTACAAAGTGAAAAACGCTTCGGCGGGAAGTCCTTCGAATCTGGAAGCTTCTTTGGCTTTCGAAAATGGCTCCTCACTAAGTTCGTTCACGTCCATTCCCATAGGCGTTACGGATCAGGAAGGTTGGAATACCAAAACGATTGACCTTTCCGCTTACAGCGGGCAGACTATCGCCGTTTTGGGTCTGAATTTCACGTCTTCGGCAGGGAGTTCTGGTTATGAAATCCGTATCGGGGGAATTTCCCTTACCAACGGCCCGGTACCGGTGCCCGATATGGCCATCAATATCAACACGGCCCAACTGCAGGCTGCGGGGAGAACTATTTCGGGCGAAATCACTTGGGATATTCCCGGAAACCCGATGTACAACGAAGACGCCGATGTGGAGTATTTCGAGGTATACCAAATGAGCGACCAACCCGTCGATTCCGTTTTTCTGGGACGCACACTGTCCAGAGGACTGGTTTTTAACGGTATAGAAAGAAGTACCGGCGACGGTGATATGACATTCAAGGTAGTATCGGTTGGCAAAGATCACCGTACTGTCAGTCAATCGGTTTCGCAGGCTGTGGCTTATGAGCCGCTTCCCGGTGTGTCGTTCGATTTTTCCGATAAAATCAATCTGGGTACGGCTCTGGATGCCGATTGCGAAGCGACATATGCGGATAGTTATCAATGGACTTTTGAAGACGGAGTTCCGGCGACAAGCGCACTGAAAAATCCGGGGCCCGTAATGTTCCAGAGCGTGGGCAGAAAAGCGGTGACTTTGACCGTAAGCAATGTCAATGGTTCCAGAACGATTGAGACGGAAGTCATCGTGGCGGACGCGAGCCTAAACTTAGCCCTGAACCAACCGAGTTTCCGGTCTAGCGTGGGAGATTACAAAGGGGCGGAAAGGGGTAATGACGGGTCAGGGTCCAATATGTTCTGCGGACGAAGCAGTCACTTATACCCAAATATTCAGCCTTGGTGGATGGTTGACCTTGGTGCCCAAGTGAAGATCAGCCAGATAAAAGCGTTTAAGCAAACGACACAGGGCGCCACGCCTATTGACGATTACCACATTATCGTTTCCAAGACCCCGTTTGTTTCCGAAAACAGGCAAACGGCCGAGCAAGATGCCGGAATCACTTATAACCACCGAGATCAGGGTCAGATGCAAAGTCCTTCGGTCTATGACCTGTCATCGTCTGAAGTGGTGGGCCGGTATGTTCGCGTTCAGTTCCATGATAACCGTAGCACGTCCAACAGCAATACCGTTAGGCTGATATTCTCGGAACTGGAGATTTACGGCGAATACGTGCCCGAAGGGCCTGTTCCTCTGGATGCGACGGTTACACTTGACGACAACGATTTGACTGTAGGCGAGACGGCGAATGTCACTGTTACCTTTACCGAATCAGTGACAGGTTTTGGAAACGAAGACCTTAGCTTCAGCAACGGGACGCTTTCCAATATGACTGGTAACGGCGTCACTTTCCAAGGCGTATTCACTCCTGCGGAGAATTTGGACGAGCCGTCGAACACCATTACGTTGGACCTTTCCGGAGTGACTGATTCCGAAGGAGAACCCGGTAGCGGTACGGTGAGTTCAGAGCCGTTTTCGATCAAAACGGTTCCCGGCAACGAGCCTGTGGAAATTACCCTAAACCCTGTAGCCGACACTTACGCTTACGGAAAGCACATGAATAACAATTACGGCACGGAACAGGAGACCTTGGTGAAAGAGGGAGGTACGATACCGTATGTCCGCCGAAGCTATTTTAAGTTTGATCTGGGCCAGATACCCCAAGACGCTCAGATTCTTGACGCTACGGTAAGTTTCACAGTTAGCGGAGCCAACAGTGTAGCCTTGTCCACGGATTTTGCGCTGAGCCATGTGACTAACGATAGCTGGACAGAAACAGGACTCACTTGGAGCAATATGCCGTCACGCGGCGCTTTGCTGGAGGACATAACAGGACAAGCCTCGGGAAGTAAAATCAGCGTAAACGTAACGAATCAGGCGGTAGCGGACCTTGCGGACGGATTTCTATCTATGGAAATGCGGTCTAACACCAAAGGCCCGGCGTTCCTATGGTTGCATACGCGCGAGGCCTCCGATCCCGCTTCACGCCCAGAGTTAAAACTTTCCGTTGTCATGTCTGGTAGCGTGGCCCAAAGAAGTGGAGAGTCTCGTGACAGTGATGATGTACCGTATCAGGCTGGGAACGTAAACGTATCACCCAATCCCGTATCAGGATTATTGACTGTTGTCGCACCGGAATCAATATCTTACGTGGATATTTTGTCCCTTTCCGGGCAGATGATAAAAACCGTCAAAGCTTCGGGTACGGAGGTAGCTGTGGATGTTTCAAAGTATCCGAAAGGCGTTTACCTGATTAGGGTGGTTACGGAAGAAGCGGGGATGTCCGTGCGGAGGATCATTAAGGAATAAAAAGAGAATTGATAATTAAATATATGAAAGGGCGCAATATATTGCGCCCTTTTTCCGGCAGTTGCCTTGACATAGCCGTTTCCCTCATCATTTTGTCTTCAGATTCCAAAGTCGCTCATAATCTGAATTTTAAAATCTCCTAATTTTTTAGTCTATTTTAACATTCTTTCCTTGTCTTGGTGTTTGATATGTCATATTTTGACTTTTATAAACCTAAACTTTAGTCATATGAAGAGCATTTTTAAAACTTTATTTTTATTGCTTATAGGGTTTTCATCCTATGGACAGCGGTTTTCTGAAGCCGATAGGCTTCCGGATTATGATCGGGTACGGAAGGGCGTACTCGAAAACGGCATGACGTACTATCTGTACAGCTCAGACGTGGTCAAAAACGCGGCGAGTTTCTACATTATCCAAAACGTGGGGTCGGTTTTGGAAAATGACGACCAACAGGGGCTCGCTCACTTTTTGGAGCATATGGCCTTCAACGGAACCGAACATTTCGAGGGAAAAGGCATTCTGAACACTCTTCAAAAACACGGGGTGGTTTTCGGTAAGGAGATCAACGCCTACACCAGCTTTGACGAGACCGTATACAACATGGACAAAGTGCCGATGAATAAGCCCGGCTTGTTGGACACTTGCCTTTTGGTCTTGCACGATTGGTCAAATTACCTGCTACTCACCGACGAGGAAATCGATGCCGAGCGCGGCGTAATCCGCGAAGAGTGGCGGACGCGCCAAAGCGGCGGCATGCGGGTGTGGGAGAAGCTGTTGCCCAACTCGCACAATGATTCGAAGTACGCTGTCCGTTTGCCAATCGGAAAGATGGATGTGGTGAACAACTTCAAGTACAAGGCCCTGCGCGATTTTTATCATGACTGGTACCGCACCGATTTGCAGGCCATAGCCGTGGTGGGCGATATCGACATTGATGCTGTGGAGAAAAAAATCAAGGAGAAGTTTTCGAAAATCCCTGCGGTGAAAAATCCCCGGAAACGCTTTTTGGTGGATATTCCGGGCAACGAAGGCCTGCGCTACAAAATGGCGATGGACAAGGAAGTGGCCACTTCCAGAATCTCTTTCCAGATCCGCCACCCGAGGCCGGCAAAAGACGAGACTTACGGAGATTTCCGCACAGGAATTTTGGAAGGAATGGCAACGTCCATGATTTCTGCCCGGATGCGGGAAATCAGCCAAAAGCCAGACTCTCCATTTTTGTACGCCGGCGTATGGTACGGCAAAATGACCCGGACAAGCAACGCCTTGAGTCTGAGCGTTTCGCCGAAGCCGGGCAAACAGCACGAGGCTTTCGAAATGGCGGTAAAAGAGCTGAACCGCGCCGTGAAGTTCGGTTATACCCAAAGCGAATTGGAACGCTCCAAAGCCAATTATATCAGCTCTTATGAGACAATGCTCAAGAAGCTGGACGATATTTCGCACAGGCAGGTGATCGGTTGGATCAAGCGCAATTACCTTGACAACGAGGTGATTTCCGATCCGGCAAAAGAATATGAGGCGCTGAAGCAGGTATTTGAGACTTTGAAACCTGAAGACCTTCACGCCACAATCAAGCGCCTTTACATAAAGGATAACCGCAGCCTTAGCGTTACGGGCGTAGACGGACGCAAGAACTTGGACGAAGCCACGGCCCGTAAGATGTTGGCCAAAGCCGAATCCGGCGAGGGTTTGGTAGCCTATACCGAAAATATGGCGGGCAAAACGCTGATGGACGGTTTGGAAGTGAAGCCGGGCACGGTGGTTTCTGTGGAGAAAAACGACAAGATCGGCTCCACCACTTTCAAGCTTAGCAATGGCGTGAAAGTCCATCACAAATTCGTGGACAAGCAAAAGAACTCGGTTAAGCTTAGCGCCGTCAGCTTTGGCGGTACCTCGCTGCTTCCGGTTAGCGATTTGCCGTCTGCGTCCATGACCATAAATACGGCGAATTTTTCCGGCTTGGGAGAATACAACGCTACCGACCTGAAGAAAGTCTTGGCCGGCAAGCGAGCTTCGGCCGGTGTTTCCTTGGGTGGTCTGAACGAGAGCGCTTGGGGATCGGCGGTAACCAAAGATGTTGAGACTATGCTTCAGCTTCTGCACTTGCGTTTTGTGAAGCCCCGCTTCGCTAAAGAAGGTTACGAAGTGCTGAAAAGCAATCTTTCGAACTACCTTACCCGCAAAGCCGGCGATGTGAATATGCAGAAAGGCGATAGTCTGACCGTTGCGCTTTACGGCCCGAACCACCCTAGGCGCAGGATTTTTGACGAAGGCTATATCAAGGACATCTCTTTCGACCGTATGAAAGAAATCTACAGCGAGCGTTTCGCGGACGCTTCGGATTTTGAATTCTTTATCATAGGAGATGTGAAAGAGGAAGCGCTCAAACCGCTTTTGGCTAAATACGTCGCCAGCCTCCCTACCAAAGGGACGGAGGAAATGTGGAAAGACAACAGTTCCGAATGGCTTAGCGACCGTATAGAGCGGGATATTTATCTGAAAATGGAGAACCCGAAAGCCACGGTGCGTACGCAGTTCAAAAACAAGGTGAAGTACAATCTCCAAAACCGCACGATGATGCGCGCCTTGGGCGATATCCTTCGTTTGCGATACACCGAGGCCATTCGCGAGAAGGAAGGCGGTACTTATGGTGCCCGTGTTAGCGCTTCACTCGGCCAGCGCCCGAAGCAGATAGCTTACCTTTCGGTGTCGTTTGACTGTGATCCTGAGAAAGTTGATCGCCTGAAGGAAATCGTTGTGGAGGAAATCGAGAAGATCAAAAACGGCGAAATCAAGCAGGAAGACATCGACAAAACCACGGCCAATTACCTGAAAGAGAGAAAAGACGCCAAGAACAATAATTCATACGAAATGAGCGTTTTGAAAAACTACTTCAGGGAAGGCTATGATATGAACGATCCGAAAAACTTCGAGGATATCGTAGCGTCGGTAACGGCGAAGAACCTGCAGAAGTTCACCAAAAAATTGTTGAAAGGCGCGGACAGCTACGAGATAGTTTTCCGCCCGAAGGCTAAGGAAGTACAGTAAACACTCTCATATAGATTTAATTCGGGGAGGCCGGTCCGTTACGGGATTGGCCTCCCTTTTTTTGGTAATACGACAAGCTCGGTCAAGATGAAATTTTTTAGGTTCCCTAAATTCGAGCATCACGTATCTTTCTGTTTACAAGCCTCGGGTAGTTAGCCGTATCCGGGTTTAAATTCCTTATCTCTTTTAAAATTTACCGTTTTGTGCTTTATTGTGCCATCGCACTTGTCGTTTTGTATAAGGTTTTTGGTCTTTTTGCGGGCTAAATGTTTTTTTGATTCTATGAAAAGTATCTCTTCCATTGATCTGAGAGCGGAATATGAATCGGTGTATTCCGATTACTACGAGAGGTTGTGCGCCTACGCTTTTCGCCGTCTGAAAGATGAGGAAGAGGCCAAGGAAATCGTGCTCGATCTGTTCGCCGATCTTTGGGAGGATTTGGGCTTGCTGACCCGTTGCGAGAATATCAAAGCGTATCTTTTTCGGGCGGTGCATCACAGGTCGTTGAACAGAATAGAGCGACTGGGGGTCAGAAAACGCTACCGCGACTGGTTTTCGGTTACGGCCGATCGCTCACGGCGCTACGTGGACGACCAAGTGCAATACGCCGAGCTGGAAAGGGAAATGACTACGGCTCTGGACGCTTTGCCGGATAAATGCAGACAGGTTTTTGAGTTGGGCAAACTCTCCGGGCTCAAATACAGGGAGATCGCCGATATTATGGGGATTTCCCCGAAAACGGTTGAAAACCAGATGACCAAGGCGCTGAAATCCGTAAGGGGATCTTTGCGCGGAGCGGGTATAGAACTCACGGGATTGGTCTTGTGGCTGGCTGTGGAAGCGCTACGTTATACGGAAGGAATATTCGTTTCTTGAATTTTTTCCTTCAATTTCATTTGGTTGATTTTCAGTGTGTTATTTTTTATTCAAAGGCTTGAAACCCAGTTTTTCAGAGTAGTGTCGTATTTTTTTGTCTTTGTACGTAGGGGTAAAATTTCGTTAACCTGTCAAAGGGTTAAAGAGCAGAGGAATACTGAATATGATGGATCGGGAAATAGTGAATTTTTTGAATGGGGAACTTTCCGCGGAGGAAGCTGAAAGATTTAGGTTGTGGTTGGAAGCATCGGAGAAAAACCGTGCGCTCTTTGAATCGTATCGTTTGGCCGACAAGTCTTCCGAAAGGTTGGCGCACCTCTGGACCCAACGTTTTGACAAAGCCGAAGGACGCCGAATATTGAGTGAAAAAATCGATAATAGAAAAGTAAAAAACGTTAGCCGTAAAAAAATCGGAAAGTCCTCTTTTGGAACGATTCGTTTGGCCGTGGCGGCGGGCTTGACTTTGCTGTTTGTGGCGGGTGTCCTGCTTATTGGGGGCGAAGATATGAGAATATCGCTTACCTACCCGTCGATCAGTTCGTTGGCCGACCGGCAAAAGATTGGTTTCTTGAGCTTAGTAACGGCGGACGGACATGTTTACGCCTTGGACAGCCTCCACGATGGTTTATCGAAAAAAGGTTTCCGACTTACTGTCCAAGGAAAAGAATGGATTTACAAACCCGAACGCAAAATTCGCGATAGCGTAAAGTTACAGCGTTTGGTGTCTCCGCCGGGTGTACGTAGCCGAATAGTGCTGGGCGACGGCACGTCGGTGGCGCTGAACGGCGGAACGGATTTTTGGTTTCCCGAAGGTTTTGACCGTGAAAAACGGGTTGTATATGTACGTGGAGAAGCTCTTTTCAAAGTGGCGCATGATGAGGATCGGCCGTTCGAAGTACGTACGGTACGCTCGAACGTAAGGGTTTTGGGAACCGAGTTTAACGTTTCTTCCTACGATTCCGATTCCGTAACCTCCACCACTTTAGTGGAAGGAAGCGTGGCCATTTTCAGGCCCGGGCAGATGTTTTTGCCGGACAAGGCACTCAGAATATCGCCGGGAACCATGGCGACGGTGCAAAAAGGAAAAATCGTACTCACCTACCCTGACCTTGACCGTATAACGGCTTGGACAAAAGAGGCTTTGGTGTTCCGCCACACGGATTTTCGAGAGATGATACCGAAAATAGAACGCTGGTACGGGATAAAAATCGTAAACGAGGCCCGCAGTCTGGACCGGAAAAGATTTACGGGAACTTTCAGGAAAGAAACGGTGGTGGAGATGTTGGAGACAATCCGCAAAACCGTGGATTTCCGCTATACATACGACAAGCGAAAACGGCTATTGATTTTGAAGGAAGCAAGCCCGAAATGATTCAGCCCTTTTCGGGACTTGCCTTTTTGTGTTTCAATAAACTAAACTTATGGAAAAATTATTACCGAATCAACGGAAGGTTCCCGCGGGGGCCTTTGGTGGACTCTTATTGCCTATTTTTTTTCTGATGACCCTGTTTGTGTCGGTTTCCACGGCGCAGGCGGAAGACAAAAGAATCACTTTTGAGGCCAAGGGAGTATTGTTAAGCGAAATCCTGGATTTTGTCAGAGAGAATACGGATTACGAGGTTTTCTACCGGGAAGACCAAGTGAACGAGTACCGCAGAATTTCCGTCAGCGTTCGGAACAAGGACGTGAACGTGCTGTTGCGGAAAGCCCTCAGGGGAAGCGGTCTCACCTACGAAATTACGGGAAACCAGATTGTGGTATTGCCGAAAAAGCCCACACCCGCTCCGGAACCGGCGCAAGCCCAAGGCTTCCTGCTTAGTGGCCGGGTGATCGACGCGGCCAACGGCGAAGGCCTGCCGGGAGCCACGGTTCAGGTTTTGGGAAAAACCGGCGGTATGATTACAGACGTGGAAGGTAACTTTTCCATGAAAGTGAATCTGGGTAACAAGCTTCAGGTTTCGTTTATCGGTTACCAAACCCAAACGGTTACCGTCACCAGCAAAAACAAGCTTTTAGTAAGCATGGACGAGCAGACCGACGAACTGGAAACCGTAACCGTCGTGGCTTTCGCCGAACAGGAAAAGAAAAGCGTTGTGGCCTCGGTCACCACTATTAAGCCCGAAGAGCTCCGGGTGCCGTCCAGTAACCTAACCACGGCGCTGACGGGCCAAGTGCCGGGCGTTTTGGCCTTCCAGCGTACGGGCGAACCCGGCGAGGACAATGCCCAGTTCTTTGTCCGTGGCGTCACCACTTTCGGCGAAAGCTCGAACCCGCTGATCCTTATCGACGGAATTGAGCTCGGCACGGAAGATTTGGCTGGCCTCCACCCCGACGATATCGCAAGTTTTTCCATTATGAAAGACGCCGCCGCCACGGCTCTTTACGGCGCTCGCGGTGCCAACGGCGTTATTTTGGTCAATACCAAGCAAGGTGTGGAAGGCAAGATAAAAGTGTCGATGCGTTTCGATAATATCATTTCGATGCCGACCAAAGACATCGACTTGGCCGATCCGATTACGTATATGAAACTCCACAACGAGGCGGTGAAAACCCGTGATCCTCTTGGAGAGTTGCCTTATACCCAAGACAAAATCGTGAATACGGAGCGGGGAATGAACCAGTATGTCTATCCGCAAAACGATTGGTACAACGACCTTTTCAAACGTTACGCTTTTAACCAAAGGGCCAACCTCAACATCCGAGGCGGTGGAAAGATCGCTCAGTATTACGTTTCGGGTTCTTTCTCGAAAGACAATGGCGTACTGAAAGTCGATAACCGGAATAACTTCAACAACAATATCGACCTGAAGAAATATTCCCTCCGTTCCAATATCGATATCAAGCTGACGCAGACCACCAAGGCGAAGATAATGCTCAGCTCGCGTATCGAGGATTACGTCGGTCCGCTCGATGGCGGTTCGGACCTTTACCGCAAGGTGATGCGCAGTAATCCGGTCCTTTTCCCGGCGGTTTACGCTCCAGACGAGGCTAATGAGTTTACGCCCTACCCGCTGTTCGGCAACTTCGAGGACGGATCTTATATCAACCCTTACGCCGAGATGGTGAAAGGTTACAAGGAAAAATCGTCCTCCACTATCGCCACGCAGTTTCAGCTGGATCAGGATCTCGGATTTATTACCGAAGGACTGAGGGCAAACGCTTTGGTTAACCTTACCCGCAAAAGCTATTTCGACGTAAGCCGTTTTTACAAGCCGTTCTACCACACTGTCGATTCTTACGACCGTGATCAGGACAAGTATACTTTGCACACCATCAACCCTGACGGAGCCAACGGCGGAACGGACTTCTTGGATTATCAGGAAGGGGACAAAAAGGTTCAGAGCACGATTTATTTCCAAGGAATTCTGAATTACAAAAAAGATCTTGGCGGCGACCATACCTTGGCTTCACAGCTGATTTATATTATGCGGAGCCATTCTTTCGCCAATGCCGGTACTTTGCAGACTTCCCTGCCTTCCAGAAATATGGGACTCTCCGGACGTTTCAATTATTATTTTAAAGACAGGTATTTCACCGAATTCAACTTCGGATACAACGGCTCCGAACGTTTCCACGAAAGCGAGCGTTTCGGGTTCTTCCCTAGCGCCGGTTTGGGTTGGATGGTTTCCGAAGAACCTTTCTTCGAATCGTTGTCGAACACCGTTTCCAAACTGAAAATCGGCCTTACTTACGGCCTTACGGGCAACGACAACATCGGTAGCTCTTCCGACCGCTTCTTCTACCTCTCCGAAGTCAAGCTCAACAACGGGGCCCGTTCGGCCCGCTTCGGTACCAACTTCGACGAGGTGAAGGAAGGATCCAGTATCTTGCGTTACGCCGACCCTTCCATTACTTGGGAAACTGCCTACAAAACGAACTTTTCGGTGGAGTTGGACATGTGGAACAGCTGGGAAACCAGACTCGATGTTTTCCATGAAAAAAGGACCAACATCCTTATCGACCGTACCAATATTTCGGCGGCAGCCGGTTTTCAGGCTCCTATCCGGGCCAATGTCGGCGAAGCGCAGTCCCAAGGTTTTGAGATTTCTTCACGCTACGCCCGCAGTTTGGGCAAAGACCTGTTCTTGGCTTTTAAGGGAAGTTTGACTTACGCCACCAGCGAGATTCTGAAATACGACGAACCCGACTACAGCGACACGCCGTGGAGATCAAGGGAAGGCCGTCCGATAAACCAGACTTGGGGCTACGTAGCCGAAAGACTTTTTGTGGACGACGAGGAAATCAGAAATTCGCCCGAGCAAACCTTCGGTCCATACTCGGCAGGCGATATCAAGTACAAGGACATTGACGGCGACGGCAAAATCACCACCGCCGACAAAGTGCCGATAGGAACCCCGACCGCACCGGAAATCACTTACGACTTCGGAGCCTCGCTTTCCTACAAAAACTGGGACGTGAACTTCTTTTTCAAGGGCTACGGCAATACGGCTTTCTGGATAAACCCGGGCGCCATGGCGCCCTTCGTAGACAACGACGGCAAAGGCGGCGTGACTTCCAACAACGCCTTGATGCAAGTGATAGCCGACAACCATTGGAGCGAAGAAAACAGAAATCTTTATGCGCTTTGGCCACGCTTGGCCGCCGACTTGGGCGACTGGGGCAACAACACCCAGACCAGCACCTGGTACATGCGCGAAGGCGATATGCTTAGGCTCAAAAGCTTGGAGCTGGGCTATACTTTCGACAAGAACCTGACTTCGCGCTGGGGAATCGACAAGTTCCGGATCTACTTCACCGGCAACAATCTTTTGGCCTTCAGTAAATTCAAGCTGTGGGATCCCGAAATGGCCGGAAACGGATTGGCCTACCCTATTCAGCGCAGTTTCAACCTTGGCGTACACGTGACGCTCTAAATTCCCGATTATGATTAGACGAGTTTTTTCATATATGTTTTTGCTGGTGCTTTTTGCTTCCTGCAAAGATTACCTGGACGTAGTGCCTGATAACTTGGCTACTATCGACAAAGCTTTCACCAACAGGGCCAGTTCGGAGAGGTACCTTTATACGTGCTACTCATTCCTTCCGGCTGAACACGACCAGTCGGCGAATATGGCCTTTTTGGCCGGCGACGAGAACTGGCTGATTCCTAGGGCTTTTAACCTCGGGGCCCATTACGGAAGCACTTATTACTGGGATATCGCCCGTGGTTTCCAGAATGTCAGTGACCCGATAGGCGGAACCAGCTGGGTGGCGACTTTTAATCCGAATGATAAAAACCATACGCCTACCAGCCTGTTCGTGGCTATCCGCGACTGTAATATCTTTTTGGAAAATATTGACCAGCCCAAGGATCTGCCGGATTATGAAAGGAAACGTTGGGTCGCCGAGGTGAAATTCCTGAAAGCCTATTACCATTATTTGCTACTGCGGATGTACGGTCCTATTCCGGTAATCCGTGAGAATATTTCGCCGAGTGCGGAGGCCGTTAACTTGGAAAGGCGTCCGGTAAGCGAAGTTGTAGACTATATTGTCGAGTTATTAGACGAAGCTCTGGAAGACGAAGACGCTCTCCCAACCGTGATCACACAAGCGGCGACCGAAGCGGGCCGGGTAACCCGTCTTGTGGCCATGGCCGTAAAAGCAAAAGCCTTGGTGCTAGGCGCAAGCCCGATTTTCGACCAAAACGGAATCATGTCGGACTTGGCGAACCACGACGGAACCAAGCTGATCGATATGGACCCGGCTACGGCTTGGCCGAAAGCCAAAGACGCTTTGGAGCAAGCGGTCCAAGCTTGTGAGGAAAATGGAGTAAGCCTGTATATCGAAGAATCCACCACAAAGATGTCGGACAGTACGCGGGTGAAGCTGAATATACGCGGCGCCGTGACCGAACGCTGGAATCAGGAATTGGTTTGGGGCTTGGGCCCGGTTGACCGGCTTCAGCGGGTATGCGTCCCGAAATTCGCCTCCAGCCAAGCCGACAATCTCGGAGCCGCATCTTTATTGGCGCCCACAATGCGTATGGCTGAGCTGTTCTATAGCAAAAACGGAGTGCCTATAGACGAGGATAAAAGCTACGATTTCGCCAATCGCTTCGAACTGCAAAGGGCGACGGAAGACCACAGGTATTATATCTTGGAAGGACACGAGACCGTCAAACTTCACTTCGACCGTGAGCCCCGTTTCTACGCTGATATGTTTTTCGACGGCGGCACTTACTTTGGCTCAGGCCGCGAAGACGACACCAAACCTTTGTGGAGCACCCGTATGTTGGCAGGCCAGGTTTCGGGCAAAAAAGCGTCTCAACAGCATAGCGTGACAGGCTATTTGGTCAAGAAGCTGATTCATCCCAAAACAGTGGTAAGAAACGGCAATACGGGCGTGGCTACGGAGCGTTATCCGTTCCCCGTTATCCGCTTGGCCGATTTGTACTTGCTGTACGCCGAAGCTCTGAACGAATCTGGAGCCAGCAAAGACCAAGTGTTGGAATACGTGGACAAAGTGCGCGTCAGGGCGGGGCTGAAAGGTGTTTCCGAGTCTTGGATGACGCATTCTTCCAATCCCGAAAAACCGGATAGCCAAGACGGCCGTCGCGCGATCATCAAACGTGAGCGTCTTATAGAACTTGCTTTCGAAGGACACCGATTCTGGGACTTGCGCCGTTGGCTCGACGCCGAATCCGAGTTTCAGAAGCCTATCCAAGGCTGGAACGTCGATGGCGAAACACCGGCGGAATATTATCGGGTACAGACCGTTTATCCGCTCAGTTTTGAACGGAAAGACTACCTTTTCCCGATCAGGCAGGATGAAATCGTCAAGAACAACGCCTTGGTGCAGAACCCGGGTTGGTGATTTTAGGCATTACAAAGTTAGAAGATCATGAAAAAATATATCAGCGTACTCTTTCTTGCACTTGCGGTCGCTTTGGCCTCTGGATGTTCGGAAGAAGATCATTTTATCAGGGAAGGCTCCGACGGTTCGGCCCCGGCGTCGGTTTCGGAATTGCAGGTTGAAAGTCTGCCCGGCGGAGCTAAAATATCATACAAAGTTCCGGCGGACAAAGACTTGTTGTTTGTAAAAGCCAAGTACAGGGTAAACAGCCAAACGGAGCGCGAGACCAAAACTTCGGCGTTCACCAACTTTATCGTAGTTGACGGATTCGGCGATATGGAGGAAAAAACGATCTCCATTACCACCGTAGACCGCGGAGGTGTGGAATCGTCGCCCGTTGAGGTGAAAGTTACGCCTATGGAACCGCCCGTAACATCCGTTTTCAAGACTTTGGAATTGCGTGAGGATTTCGCCGGCGTGAATATGACTTGGCAGAATGAGCACTTGGCCAATCTCGCGTTTATAATTTTGGCGAAAAACGATGACGGAGTATTGGAAGAGCGGGAAGCCGTTTATTCCAGTGTCGAAGAGGGCGACTTTACGTTGCGCGGTTTGGATACCCTGAAAAACGTCTTCGGTGCCTACGTGAGGGATCGCTGGGAAAACCGTTCCGATACGATATTGGCGGAGCTTAAACCTCTTTTTGAGGAAGAAATAGACAGAACCAAATGGAGCCAACTTTCAGGTGCGGGTGAAGTCGATTTGGCGAATTGGGGCGGTTCGTTCCGCGCGATGGTCGATTACCGCACGGGAATATCGAATTACGGACATACAAAAGGCAATGAATCTCTGCCTCTGTACTTCAGTTGGGATATGAAGGCCAAAGCTAAACTGAGCAGAATCAAGATTTGGCAACGCCCCGGAGGCTACCAGTTCCAGCACCAAAACCCAAGAGTCTACGAGATTTGGGGAAGCAACGACCCGTCCACGGATGGTTCCTTCAGCGGTTGGACCAAGCTGATTACCTGCGAGTCTATCAAACCTTCGGGTTTGCCCTACGGAAAAGTGTCGCAAGAAGATAACGCTTTGGTGAATCGCGGAGAGGAATTCAAATTTCCGGCAGCGGCCTCGGCCTATCGCTATTTGCGGTTTGTGATGCTGGCCAACTGGACCCCGGGTGGCAAAGACCTCCATATCTCCGAAATGGGATGCTGGGGCCGTGTGGAAGAAAGTTTCTAGGATTTTCAAGCGATAAGAAATGAAAAAGATAAAAATATACGCGTGTGCGGTCACTGCGGTTCTGACTACGCTTGGAGCCTGCAAAGACGTTAACGAACTACACGAAGACTACCTCAAGGACGGCGAGGAAATATACATCGGGAAGCCTCTGGAAATTCGTTCCGTACCCGGAAAAGACCGCCTAAAATTGGTCTGGCTAAACAGTGCCGACCCGAAAATCAAGAAAGCCCAGATTCTTTGGGGTGATAAGTCCAAGGAAGTGGAAGTGGCGAAAGTCGGCAATGGCGAGGAAACGATGGAAGTGACTATCGATGGCTTGGAGGAAAAAGCCTACGTATTCAAGGTAATCCAGAAAGATAACACTGGAAACGAGTCCGTGCCCGCCGAGGTAACGGGAAGGGTTTACGGTCAAAAGTATATCGACGGATTGAACAACAGCTACGTTGAGCTGGTCGGAACGGATTCGGCGGTGTTGCTGAACTGGAGCCATGCCAAAACGTCCATTCTTTCCGAGGTAACTTATATGACGGCGGACGGTACGGAGAAAACCCGTACGGTGCCGTCGGAGGAAGAGCAGACGGTGCTTAAAGACGCCAAGTTCGGTACGGATATGAGCCTGACAACCATGTATAGGCCCGAAGAGGAATCGATTGATGATTTCTACGCCGACTCCGAAGCGTTGGCATTGCCGAAGGATTTTGGGCTAAACAGGAATAAATTCGGAGTAAGCCCTCTAGCAACGGACGAACCGGGCGGAAAATGGGGCGGACACATTACGAATCTCTGGAATGGAAACAAAGGTGGCGACTTCTTCTATCCTGTAGGCGGAGCGATTCCATTTCATTTTACAATCGACTTGGGAGGCGTAACGGAGTTGACCCGTGCGAATATCATCCCCAGAAAGCACGGATCTTACCATAACGACAATACCAGAGTATTACAGATTTGGGGAATTGCTGAGTTGGGAGGGGCTGAAACCACTCTTCCGTCTACGGATGAAGGTTGGGAAGCCGAGTCGGCTGAGAAAGGCTGGGTTTTGTTAAAGACTGTGGAAATGGGCCCTGAAGAGACAGACGGAGCCAATGTGGCCGCAAGACACAAGGACAAAGCCGTAGAATTTGATGATGATTTGCCTGCGGTGCGCTATATCCGCATCAGGCCGATGGAGTCTTGGGGAAAAGTTAGCAACGGTACCCTATCCGAAATCGAGTTGTTCGCCGATAAGGTGACGTATCCCGAGCCTGTGATTATTAAATAAAACTGCCTTCGGGCAAAACTCATGCTGAAAACCCGGAGTAGGCAACTGTGTTTTTTCCGTGAGTAACCAATGGTGGCGCCCTTTGAGCGCCACCTTTTTGTTGTTATGCCAAAGCCTGATAAACGGCTTTTAGATCTGTTCAGTCTGTCAGATTTCCCTAAACTCTGGTCCTCTAAAGGTTCTGATTGGGTTTCCCCGCTCCAAATTCAGATGCGTTTCCCATTGTTCCGAAGCCGAATCCAGCGCGTCGGCCAGTTCCCGTTCCCGGAACTTGGCTTCCAGACGTTCCAAGGCCAAAGCTTTGTTCTGCTTTTGCGAGCGTGAATCCTGCGCCAATACACTGATTCCCGTAGCCAAATCCGTAGCACGCACGGCGGTTGACGTTTTGTTTACGTGCTGTCCGCCGGGCCCGGAGGCCCTTACGGCTTGGAACTCGATCCTTCTAGAGCTGATTTTGCCGGTGTTTCGTTCGATAAAACGAACGCCTACAAACCAGTTTTTACGCTTGTGGAATTTCCGGTAAGGACTTTTCGTGATCCAAAGCACCGATCCTTCCCAGCTCTTGCGGAAGTTCTCCATTTCCTTTCCCGATATTTCAATCAGTGCGGAACTGAGCGTATTGGTTTCCGGACCGGCGTTACGTTCTGCCACTTTGGCCTCAAGGCCCGACTTTTTCGCCTCTTTCAAAAAGGCTTTGGTAAGTTTGGCTACGGCCAAACAACACTCGGCGGGGCCACGGCCCGAGGTAATCTGTACCAAATAACTATTTCCCCTCATCCATTCTCACGATTTTGGGTTCGAAAATACCGAAGATGTCAACCAAGTCCTGTTGGGCGTCCATTACGTCCGCGATGGGTTTGTAGGCCAAAGGGGCCTCGTCCGTACCGCCTCCAATCAGGCTTACGCCTTGTTTGCGCAGGCTTTTGCGGAGTTCGTGCATGGTAGTGGCCTCAGAAGCCGCTTTTCTGGACAGGAGTCTTCCCGCTCCGTGCGAGGCCGAGAACAGGCTTTTGCGGTTTCCTCTGCCCTCCACCAAGTAGGCGGGAGCGGTCATTGATCCCGGGATTATGCCCAATTCGCCTTTCGCCGCGGGTGTAGCCCCCTTGCGGTGTACGATCATTTCCTTACCGTCCACCTTCGTCTTCCAAGCGAAGTTGTGGTGGTTTTCCACCGTAGCCAAGGGCTTCATGCCTATAGCTTTGGCCATCCGCATATGGATTTGGTCGTGGCAAGCCTTGGCGTAGTCGCCGGCCAGATTCATCGCTTTCCAGTATTCCCTGCCGGGATCCGTATCCATTGCCAGCCAAGCCAGATAGCGGGCCTCGGCCGGAAGCCGGCATTCCCTTAGGGCCAAGTCGGTGTAATACTTGGCGATAGACGCTCCCATACCTCGCGACCCGGAGTGCGACAACAAGCCCAAGTACTTGCCGGCCGGCAGGTTCAACGGATTTCCGTCGTGCAGTTGTAGCGCTCCTATATCCACAAAGTGGTTGCCCGAGCCCGAAGTGCCGAGCTGTTTGTAAGCTTTGTCCTTCAGGTGTCTAAGCAAAGGCGTATCCGTAAAGGCGGGATCATGCATCACTTCATGGTCCATAGGCTTTGGACAACGCTGTCCCATACCGAAGAAAGTGCTGTCGAGCAAGGCCTTCTTCAGCGGGCTACGGTGCCTTTCCAAGTAAGAATCCGGCGCTTCGAATACGCTTAGGGCCATCCTACAGCCTATGTCCACCCCCACTCCGTACGGAATCACGGCGTTTTCGGTGGCGAGTACGCCGCCGATAGGCAAGCCGTAACCGGCGTGGGCGTCGGGCATCAGGGCGCTGGCCCGTGCTACGGGAAGCCTTGAAGCCACATTGATTTGATGGAAAGCTGTCTTGTCTATCAGCTTTCTGCCGAAGACTTCGCAATCTTCTGGCGCCTCATCCAACAGCCCGTTTAGGGGCTTCAGTTTGTGGCGCATCATCAGTTTCTGAGCTATGGGCGCCAAGGTTTCGTGTTCCAAGTACTCTTTCGGTGCCTCAAGCAAGGCGCTGAGGATATCGATTTTCTCTTGTTTCGAATGATATTTGAAGTGCTTGGCCATGATATTCAGCGCCAAGCTGGTGGCTTCTTCCAGTTCGAAGCCGATTTTTTTGAGGTCTTTCCCCTTGATTTTGTTCTTTCCCATTAGGGAGAAAAATTCATGTATATAGTGGTTCGGGACCGTGTACGGGCATACGGCAAGGCGCATAACCGTGCGAACGGCCCTCGATACGGTCGTTTACGCTTCGTCCGGCGGTGCGGACGGAGGTATTCCCCGAAGGGCAATAAGGATACATGATTGGTGTTCGGACTCCAATCCCGTGTGTTTGTTGGGAAAATCGGCGGAATCCGGTCTTGCGGCGTGGCGCCCAGCGTAGCTTAGGCGAGGAGCGAAGACGGATAACCACCTGTCTGTTCAATCAGCATGGTGACCTCCTTTCTTGGTTTGTTGAAAAAAAACGGAAGACGTTCGCCTTCCCAATGCGGTCGCAAATATAGGGATACGTTTTGGAAATACTATAGTTTATGTTTTTAAATGAAGATAAAGTATGGGGAAAATGTGTCGGTATACACTCCAAAAACCTTGTTTATATACACGAAACGCTGCGTCGGCCAAAGGTGAAAAAATCGGAACAAAAGAGGTTTGGAATCCGAATACAGTATGTAAGAGTGGGTTACATACTATGTTTATAGCCTTTACATACTGTGTTTGATGGTCTTACATACTATGTCTCTGCCCAAAACACAGTATATAATGATAGTGTTAACCCCAGATTTTGATTTTTTGAAAAGGCGGATGCCGTCAGAACGCGGTAAAGGGGGGCTAGTGCGGTTGGTTTTCCCGGAGGGGAATAAGCTCGGTTTGTGAAGGTAAATCCCCGGTTTACGGGATTTTGTAAAAGGTCGTTAACGGTGACGTTCTTACATGAGAATAGCGGGAGGCTATGGTGCTATTTCGTATGGAGAGTGTAAGGGATGGTTTTAGACACTATAATATAGAGGTAAAGTATTTATATTATTTTAATAATTAAATTTTTATTTTTTAACTTCTCGACATTATCATGTGATGCGGGGAAGGGGCGATGTTATTCAACCACTTTATACATACATTGGATGCGAGACCGGCTAGCTGGAACACAGGAAAGACGCTTGCGCTCTGGGGATGTCTCTTATTTTGAGGAGCTGTTCCGGAGTTTTTACCGCCCGTTGCTCTCCTATTCGGCGCCTATCGTCGGGGACTGGGAGGTGGCAGAGGACGTGGTCCAAGGCGTGTTCGAGCGTTTGTGGAAGGAGCGGAAACGGCTGGAGATGAAGACTACGATGCGCTCGTACCTGTTTCAGTGCGTGTATAGCCGTAGCCTGGACGTGTTGAGGAAAGAGAAAGTCCGCCGCGAATATAGGGAGCGCTCGTTGGTAAAGGTAAACGCCGGCGAGTCCGAGACCTTGGGAAATATCACTTACCCCGAACTGGAAAGCCGGGTAAGAAGCGCCGTGGAACGTCTGCCGGCCCAATGCAGGCGAGTTTTTGAGAAGAGCCGATATGCGGGAATGTCCAACGCCGACATAGCCGAGGACTTGGGTATTTCCGTAAAAACGGTAGAGGTGCATATGTCGAAAGCCCTGAAACGCCTGCGTTCCGACTTGGGTGATTTTTTAATTTTATGCCTTTTCTACGGTATCATCTAGGCTATTTTCCAAAAAAATCAAAAAAAATTACGGCAAAGGGTAAGGGTTCTCCCCCTTTGGCGCGTTAAGGTGGAAATTATGGCAGGAAACCGAGTATATCCCGATTTGGACAAGCAAATCTTCGCCTACCTGGAAGGGGAACTGAGCGAAGAGGAAAAGACGGCTTTTGAGTCGAGTCTCAAAGAGTCCGCCGACTTGTCGGAACGGCTGGACGAGGTTAGAGGCCATTGGGTAGCGACAAGACAGCCCGGACGCGCCGACGAAATAACGGAAGCCGGCTGGGGGCGTTATCACGGGTTTATCGAATCCGACCGAATGAAGACCAGAAGTAGGCGTTTGCGTAGGGTTTGGAGCGTCGCCGCTTCGGTACTTTTGGTAATGGGAAGCCTGCTGTTTTGGTGGAATTCGGACAGTTTCCAAAGGAATTCGCAGACCGGAGCCTTGGCCGGATTTGAAAATGACGAGGAACAAGCGCCGGAAGAGGTGACTTTGGCCTTAAGCGACGGCAGTTTGTTGCCCTTGGCGGGCCAATCGGGCACAATTGCGCTGAACGACAGTTTGGGAACGGCCTTAAAGCGGGGCAATACGCTTATTTATAAAAAAGGCGACCAGAGAAGAAAGCTTAAGTCCGTACCTAAAATAAATACGCTTTCCATCCCTCGTGGCAAGCGTTTTTCGGTCGCGCTTTCCGACGGGACCAAGGTTTGGCTGAACTCGGACAGTAAGTTGCGTTACCCTACCGAGTTTTCGGGAGATGTCAGGGAGGTGTTCCTGACTGGTGAGGCTTATTTTGAAGTGACGAAGGATAGCAAACGTCCTTTTGTCGTGAAAGTGGAGGACTTGGATATTCGGGTGTTCGGTACGGCTTTTAACGTTACGAACTATCCGGAAACAAGTGGCGTGCGGACGGTTTTGGTGGAAGGTTCGGTGGGAATAGCCAAAAGAAGCCAAGGCGAATTCAACCGGAAAGGCGCCGTCATGCTTAAGCCGTCGCAGAGTGCGCTGTATGATATCCAGGAAAATAAAATGCGGAAAGAGACGCTGGGCAATCTGCGGTTTGTGACCGCTTGGAAAGACAATACGCTGGCGTTTTATAACGAGCCGTTTTCGAGTCTGAAAACGCGTTTGGAACGCTGGTACGATATCCGTATCGATAATCAGTCGGAGGCTTTGGTGGAGGAACGTTTCTCCGGCGTGTTCAGAAACAAGAGTCTGGAGAAAGTATTGGAACTGTTTGCCACTACATTTCCGGTGGAGATAATCCGCAAAGGCGATAAAGTGCTGATCAAAGAAAAATCCGTGTGACGCAGTCGCATGGTTTATTTAATAAACTATTTATAAACCAATCAAAAAAGGAATGCCTATGAGTATACTCTGACACGAAAAGTTAAGGGCGACGAATGCCAGTTCATCGCCCCCATAGATGTGTTTTTTTCTTTTAAGAGAAGCGGGGCACGCTTCTCCAAACCTCAAAAACCACTGTAAAATTATGAAATTTTTCACCAATCACCCTTTTGCCTTAAGGCAAAAGACCGGCATTATTTTGCCTTTTTTTCTGGTCATGATGATGGCCGTTAACTCTTTGGCGTATGCCGAAGGGAAAACTTTCCAGACAGATTACGATTTCAAGAACGTCACAGTGGAAAAGGCGCTCAATGATATTGCCCGCAAAAGCGGGATGGAGCTCTTTTTTCGAAACGCCGAGTTAGAACGTATCAAACGCTCAGTAACCCTGAGCGGAGACATGACTTTGGACGAGGCTCTGAAAAAAGTATTGAAAGGAACTTCCCTCAAATTCAAAATTGATGATGACCAAATCATCATTTTCGGAGAAACGGGAAAGAAAAAACCTGCCAAGACTATACAGGAGAAGAAAGAGACAGTCTCAGGTGTGGTCAAAGACGAATCGGGCGAGCCGGTACCGGGAGTAAGTGTTTTGGTCAAGGGGACAAGCTTGGGAACATCCACGGATTTTGAGGGAAACTTCGTGCTTAAAGTGGCGAAGACTGATGTGTTGGTCCTGTCTTCTATCGGATTCGCTACGCAGGAGGTTAGCGTGGGAAACCGTACGACTTTCGACATTACCCTGTCGCCGGATGTAGAGCAGTTGCAGGAAGTGGTTGTAACCGCATTGGGTATCAAGAGGGAAAAGAAAGCGCTTGGATATTCGGTAACCGAGGTGAAATCGGAAGAGCTGACGCTTAACAAAAATCCGAACGTGGTTAATTCCCTGAAAGGTAGAGTGGCCGGCGTACAGGTAAGTACGGCGAGTTCGGGTGCGGGCGGAGCTTCCCGCGTGCTGATTCGTGGCGCCAACTCGCTGAACAGTAATAATGAGCCGTTGTACGTGGTTGACGGTGTTCCGGTGGATAATACGCCTTTCGGTAACGTGAAAACCGCCGGTGGCCAATGGGACCGTACGGACTACGGTTCGGGTATTTCCGATTTGAACCCGGACGATATCGAGTCGATGTCGATTTTGAAAGGACCGAATGCCGCGGCGCTTTACGGTTCGCGTGCGGCCAATGGCGTGGTTTTGATCACCACTAAACAAGGTTCGTCGCGCAAGGGTTTGGGCGTTTCGATTTCAAGTAGCGCCACTTTCGAGTCTCCGATGTTGTTGCCCGATTTCCAGAACGAATACGGACAAGGTTCGGGAGGCGTAGTTCCTGCCGATTTAAAAAGCCTGAAATCAGCGGGCGGTTCTTGGGGCGCTAAACTCGACGGAAGCAACAAGTTGTATTGGACCGGTGACGAAAAGCCTTATTCGGCCCAATCGGACAATGTTCGTGATTTCTTCGAAGTGGGAACGACTTTCAACAACTCTGTCGCCATTGACGGAGGTAGCGATAAGGCCACTTTCCGCTTTTCCTATTCCAATATGCAAAACAGGGGCATTTTGCCGGGCGGAGAGCTGGACAGGCACAATTTCAACATCCGCGGTACGGCCAAACTCAGTGACCAGCTTAGTTTGGACGCTAAAGCGACTTACTTCTTGCAAGACGCTAAGCAACGTCCGTTCTTGGGCGATAACTCGGACAACCCGGTAAAGGACCTTTTTAATCTGCCTAGAAACGTAGACATTAAGGATCTGGAAGATTACAAAAACCCTGACGGAACGTTAAGGTCTTGGTCAACAGGCGCACAGAACCCGTATTGGACCCAAAACTATAATGTAAAAGAAGATACCAGACGCAGGCTTTCGGGCTTTGTGAAGTTGACTTACAAGCTGACCGATAATCTTTCGGTATTTGCCCGGGCGGGTACGGACTACACCAACCTTCAGTTTTACGAAGTGTATCCTTACTACCACCTGCACAACTCCCAAGGACGCTACAGCCGTAGACGCAATCAGATTGTCGAGACGAACTACGACTTTTTGGTGATGTACAACAAGGAGCTTTCCGAAGATTTCAACCTTTCGTTGAACGCTGGCGGAAGTCTTTATAACCGAAAAACCGATAACGTTTCCAATTCCGGAGAGAATTTCACGATTCCTACTTTGGTATCACCGGGAAATATTCCGCAAGACAAAAAAGGAGGCGATTTTTCTATTTCCGAAAAAGAGATACAGTCGCTTTACGCCACAGGTCAGCTGAGCTTCCGCAATTATGCTTTCCTTGACCTGACTTTGCGTAATGACTGGTCTTCTACCCTGCCATCCGATAACAGAAGCTACCTGTACCCTTCGGCGAGTGCCTCTGTAGTGGTAAATGACATGCTGGGCTTGGAAAGCGACGTGCTTTCGTTTGCCAAAGTCAGGGCCAGTTGGGCGGAAGTTGGTAACGATACAGATCCTTACAAACTGAACGAATCGTTGCAACTCAACGGACTTTACCTTGGCAAGCCTATGGTGGGAGTTGGCGGTCAAAAGCTAAACAGTAATCTGAATCCAGAGAAAACGGTGTCTACCGAAATTGGGGTAGATCTTAGGTTGTTCGAAAACCGTATTTACGCCGACTTCTCGTATTACGATATCCAGACTACGGACCAGATTATCGCATTGCAACTTCCGGCGGCTACGGGCTACGGAACCAAAGTGGTAAACGTAGGTAAAGTGACCAACAAGGGTGTGGAACTCTTGATTGGTGCCAAGCCGGTGGTGACGGAAGACTTTACTTGGGACGTTTCCTTCAATTTCAGCAAAAACAAAAACGAACTGGCCGAGCTCGACGAGTCGATTGACGTTTATCAGTTTGCCAGTATCCAGGCCGGAGGCGGTGTGAGTATCGTAGCCCAAACCGATGGAGGCTTCGGCGATATCTTGGGCAGAGACTTCAAGCGTAATGACAACGGTGAGATTATCGTTGATGACAACGGTTTGCCGGTAGCGGATTCGGAACAAAAAGTATTGGGCAACTACCAGCCGGACTGGACTGGTGGTATCACCAATACGCTTAGCTACAAAGGGCTTTCTTTCAACTTCCTGATCGATATGCGCATGGGTGGCGAGCTGTACTCCTTCACCGACGCCGACTTAGACGCTTCAGGCGTTTCCAAGAACTCGCTTTACGGTCGTGAAGGCGGAATTGTAGTGGACGGAGTAACGGAAAGCGGTGAGAAAAACACTTCGAATGTTTCTTCGGAACTCTACTTCGGGCGCCTTAGCGGTATCGCCAGCGAGTATATCGTAGACGCTTCGAACGTGCGTTTGAGAGAAGCTTCCCTTACTTATTCGTTGCCTAAGAGCTGGTTGGCCAAGACGTTTATCAAGAACGCCTCTTTGTCTTTGATCGGTAGGAATTTGTTCTTCTTGTCCAAAGAAACGGAGAATGTCGATCCTGAGTCCAGCTTCAGTACGGGCAACGGCCAGGGTATCGTATTCTACAACCTGCCTACTACCAGAAGCTACGGCTTTAACCTCAAGTTCTCGTTTTGATTCGGACTCTAAAACATTGCGTTATGAAAACAGGTAAATCGACCATAAAATATCTAATGTTGCTGTTTCTTGGCGTAGCGGTAGGCTGTACCGACCGTTTCGACGAGATGAATACCAACCCCAACGACTTTACGGACGAAAGCGTAAGTCCTGCGTTTTTCGTAAGTAAGATTCTCAAAGAGACCAACGTTCAGGGGCGTTACGCCTTCTGGCGCGGGCCTTTGATTCACGGTGACCGTTTCGCTGACCATGTTCGCTTCGGATTCGCTTCCAGTTGGTGGAACGATGGTTTGTCTTACGAGTACCATAACTCCTATACGGATGCCTTCTGGTCCACTTATTTCAAGAACGTGCCCGTGAACATCAACAAGATGATGGAGATGACAGTCGAGGGCGGACCGCAGGAAAACGACAAGCTTTATGCGGTAGCGCTTATCCTCAGGGCCCAGTTCTTCCAGATGATGACGGACGCTTTCGGTGATATTCCATTTTCGCAAGCGGGCTTTCCTGAATATTCCACTCCCGAATACGACGATCAGAAGGAGATTTACAAAACGCTTATCGCCGAGTTGGGCAAGGCTATAGACACCATTGGCGATGCCACTACCTCGGGTGACGGCGCACATGATTTGGCCGGAGGCGATATTATGTACGACGGAGACCTGCAAAAGTGGAAGCGTTACGCCAACACACTCCGCTTGCGCTTGGCCCTTAGGGCTCATGGTGCCCCTGGCGCCGACTTCGCCGATGCGGCGATAACGGCCAGCTTAGGCGCTCCTTTGATGGAGTCGGCCGATGATATTGCTAAGATAGAACGCGACAGGATCATCAGCAAATGGGGATCGAGCGGCTATAATACCGTATGGTGGGACTTCTCTTGGACCAACGCCGCTAGGTGGAAACTCAGCAAATCGTTGGTGGATATGCTTCGTGACAATGAGGATCCGAGGCTTTTCAAGATAGCCAGACCGTTGGAAGGCGGTGACATCAAGTTCACTCTTCCTAAGGATGCCACCGAAAAGGCGGACCTGCTGAAGCGGCTCACTTATATCCGCAACGTTCTTGACGAAGCGGGCGTGACGCACACATACAAGGAAGAAAGCGAAGGTACTGGCGAAGAGCAGAAAGATGTCGCTACTATCTCTATAGAAAAGGATAAGTTCTACGCCGGACAACCGTCAAGATTCAACAACAAGATACAGCCTGTGGTACGTTTCGAGTTCTTTTCGAGCCCGTCGGAGTATGTGGTGGCCGATAAGCAGGACCTTAACGCGGCCGGAGACCTGATGCCGGCGTTGGCGATGACTACCGCCGAGGCTTATTTCCTTCGTGCCGAGGCCATTTTGAAAGGCATTGGCTCGGGATCGGCTGAGGATATGTATCGCAGAGGCATTGAGGCGTCGATGATGCAGTGGGGCGTAGATGAGGCCGATATCACGGCTTTCTTGGCCAAGCCGATCGCTTCTTTGGGCGGAAACGCCACCGAAAACCTGGAAAAGGTGTACAACCAGCGCTGGTTGGCCGACTTCGGTTTGGGCTTCGAGGCTTGGGCGGTGATGCGCGATACCGGATATCCGATGTCGGCCACGGCCGACGTGCCCGAAGACGAGTACCACGACAAGGGTACGGTGGGCGTAGGCATCCCTTTCCGTATGCGTTATCCGTCATCGGAAGCAACGCTTAACGGCTCGAATATGGATGCGGCCATCGCAAGACAAGGCGAAAACGTGCAGGCCACTAAGCTTTGGTGGGCCAAATAATTGGAATAAGAAATTGTAAAGGGTAGAACATCCTATCGGGATGTTTTGCGAATCTGTGAAAAGCGGAGCCATAAGGTTCCGCTTTTCCTTTTGGAATAATGCGAAACGCAAGTGTTTGCTGCTCCGCCTCGTTTTGTTTTTTTGGAAATAAAAGGAGAAACGATGACCAATCCAGTATCAGGGCTTGTTCATAAAGGTCTATCTATTAAAATATTGGTGAATAGAATTTATATCTGCTACGATCTCCTCTCGCATTTCATTCATATTTTCACCAGCGTTCCTTTGGATCAAAATATTCATTACAGCAGTCAAAATACATGAAACACTTTGCTGTATACCAGAGACAAGGCTCCTTAACCCGTCCTCTCCGAAGTTCGTATCCCTCATATTATTGTTTGCCTCTACGGACCAGTGTCCCCTTACGGCGTTAGGCAAGTTGTATTGATCAATAAGACCGGTATTTATATTGCTGACGTAGTATGATGTCTCGCTTGATGTTTTTCCTGTTTTAACGACTTTACGGGTACGGTCTACCCGTATGAAGCAGCTCATCCCCGTATTCGACCAGCGACGCTCCAAGCATCCCGTTTCCACCGGGTAGGTCCGGTATATTCTTGTTTCGATCCTGCCATGGCCCTTTTCGACGGTCTTTTTATAATCCAAACATTCTGATCTCCGCTCCATGTCTCGAAGGTCTTCACGGAGTATTTTCTGGTTCCCTTTTATTTGTGAAAGGTAGACGCCCCGTTTTCCATGGATTCCCTCCAGTAACCCGGAATTATTGTGAAGGGCATCCATCGTATAAGCCGTTCCCGAAAGACCGGATTGAGTTTCAAAATATTCGTCGACAATACCCCGCTCGGAGTCTTTGGTACCCGAATAGTAGCCTACAACCTTGCTGGTTTTATCTTCTTGCGCGGTAACCAGAACCACGCTTTCCCCGCGTTTGTCCCCTGAGGATTTGTCGATACTCCCCCGGAGTTCTTTACCGTCAATCGAAAACCATTGAAGAGCTTGCGGATCTATAGTTTCGTTTGCGTTAAAAGTGGTTTCAGCAACCGCCTTAAGTCCCTGTATATCTGTATCCTTCAGGATTCTTCGGAGTTGAACACGGCTCACACAACACTTACTTTTACCACCTGTGAAATCCCGCCAATAATCGTGATCCCTTTTCATTGAGCGGTGAATCTGTGAGAAATTGAGTTTTCCTCCGCTCCTGAATACGGCAAGCATAAAGCACAGTACGACAAAAGCCAGTTCGTGCTTCTTCCCCTTGGCGTTCCTGTGGTCTACAAGGCTTAGTTGTAACTGGAGGTAGTATTGATTAATTTCGTTTTTTTGGGAGCTTATCCATCAACCGCAAGTTTGTTTGTGGTAATTCAAAATTGCAATTCATGGTGGTAAGCTCCTATTTTCTCAGACGCTTTATGAACAGGCCCTGAATCCAGTATGTAATAGTGAGTTACATACTATGTTTCCACCCTTTACATACTGTGTTTGATAGCCTTACATACTATGTTTCTATCCGAAATCCAGTATGTAACGATGACCTCAGCTTCGGTTTTTGATTTTTTGAAAAGGCGGACGCCGTCAGAACGCGGTAAAGGGGCGGTGGTGCGGTCTGTTTTCCCGGAGGGGTGAAGGTAAGGTTGAAGGGTTTAGGTTTTGGGTCACAGTACATGACAAAAAATGGCTTTCCGGATCATTGCGTAATTTTGAGTGACCAAACTTAAACCCGCAAACGATTGGAAAGCCAGTTCGAATATACAAAACTACAGACCTTAATTACCAACGAACCCGAGCTAAAGAAACTGAACAAGGCCCGGCTAAAACTGCTTTGTTACCTGATCACCTCATTGATCAAAGTCCAGAAGGTTGGTTTCAGGCATCTGTCGGAAGGATACAGTTCGGGCGCGACGGTGACGTCCAACATGAGGCGGATCCAGCGCTTTTTCGCCAAATTCGAATTTCCCGAAAAAGGCTTTTCCCGGCTTATCGTCAGGATGATTCCCGTCAAGGGAAGATTCAGGATCGCCATCGACCGGACCAACTGGAAGTTCGGAAAACGGAACATTAACCTGCTGTTTCTCTGCGTAGTGTACCAAGGCGTGGGGATTCCGTTGATGTGGAAGGCGCTTGGTAACAAGAGGGGAAATTCGAGCACGGCAGAGCGGATCGATCTTCTGGAACGGTTTGTCGAATGGTTCGGAGCGGATATGATCGAACACATTACGGCGGACCGGGAATTTATCGGCGAAAAGTGGTGGACGTTCCTGATGGAACACGGGGTGCCTTTTTACATTCGGATCAAGGAAAACTCATTGTTCGAGTTGCGTGGCGGGAAATTCGTAAGCGCCAGACGGTTGTTTGCGCCACATAAGCTGAAAGTCGCGTATTTCCATCCGACTTCCGTGAAGATCGCCAAAGTGAAGGCGTACGTTTCCGGAATGAAGTACGTCGAGAGCGGAAAACTCGAATACCTGATTCTTGCGTCTCCGAGAAACACCCGGGAGAGTTTGGAAATCTACCGGGAACGGTGGCAAATAGAAACCATGTTCAGGGGTTTTAAAAGCGCGGGGTTTAACCTTGAGGATACGCACTTAAAAGATTACGAAAGAATAAACAAACTGCTGTATGTCATAGCGATAGCATTTATTTGGTCATACAACATCGGGGTTTTCAAACACGAAAAAGAGAAGCCGATCAAGATCAAAAAACACGGGAGGAGAGCGAAAAGCTTTTTCTCGTATGGCCTTGAACAAATAGCCCACGCCCTGATCAATAAGGTCAAAACGGAGATCGAGAGATTGTCAGGGCTATTTTTGTCATGTACTTAGGTTTTGGGTTTATACAGATAAAAAAGATCTCGATATCGTCAAAAGCTTACACTTTGATTTCCACTCCAAACCATTCCCCAATATCCAAGCAGTCTATTTACTCTGGACGCTTTACTTTTTACTCTAAAAACGCTTTGCTTTTTACTCAACACAAAAATCAAAGGGACGCCGTGTGGCGCCCCTTCTTTAGCAAACATTAAACCTCACCGTCAGCGGTGCTCTTATAAACTGTTGGGTTGGCGCTTACTCCAGCCCGAGTTTTTCTATTACAAAGTCCATATCCTTGTCGCCTCTGCCTGAGAGATTCACTAGGATCGATTGCTCCGGACTCATCTCTTTGGCCTGCCTCATCGCGAATGCCACGGCGTGGGCGCTTTCCAAGGCGGGGATAATGCCCTCCGTTCTCGACAGGGTCATAAAGGCGTCGAGGCATTCGGCGTCAGTGGCCGAGGTGTATTCCACCCGCCCGATGTCCTTGAGGTAGCAGTGTTGCGGGCCGACGCCCGGGTAATCCAGCCCGGAGGCGATGGAATATACGGGCAACGGGTTACCTTCATCATCCTGCAGGTTGTAGCATTTGAAGCCGTGGATGGCACCCGGCGTACCCAATGTCAGGGTGGCGGCGTGCTTGTCGGTCTCCAATCCTAGGCCAGAAGGCTCCACTCCCATTATTTTTACCTCTTCGTCGCCGAGGAAGGCGGTGAACAGGCCGATGGCGTTCGAACCGCCGCCTACGCAAGCGGTGATCATATCAGGCAGTTTGCCTTGGGATTCGAGGAACTGTTGGCGCGCTTCGGTGCCGATAATACTTTGGAAATCGCGCACCATCATAGGGAACGGATGTGGCCCCACTACCGAACCGATGGCGTAGAAGAAGTCTTTCGGGTTCTTGAGATACTCCTCGAAGGCGCTGTCCACGGCGTCTTTCAGCGTGCGCGTACCGCGACTTACGGGCACGAGCTTGCATCCGAGGATCTTCATCTTGATCACATTGGGTTTTTCCTTCTCGATGTCGATCTCACCCATATGGATTTCGCAATCGATACCCACCAAAGCGCAGGCCGTTGCCAAAGCCACTCCGTGCTGTCCAGCGCCAGTTTCGGCCAAAACTTTGGTTTTGCCCATATGCTTTGCCAGCAGGGCTTCGCCCAGACAGTGGTTTATTTTATGGGCGCCGGTATGGTTAAGGTCTTCCCTTTTGAGGTATATTTTGGCGCCTCCTATGTTCTCTGTAAGTCTCTTGGCGAAGAAAATCGGGCTTGGCCTACCGACGTAATGCTTGAAAAGGTCGGCGAGTTCGTTTTGGAAAGCCTCTGTTTGGCTGATTTCCAAGTATGCCTCATTGATGTCGTCCATTACCGCCTTGAGCTCCGGCGGTATAACCTGCCCTCCGTATTCCCCGAAGTTACCCTGACTGTCAGGCATCGGTAGGAATTCCACCGACTGTTCTTCTGTATTCGTATCGAGTTCCATTATTTGAGAATATAAAACACCAATCGAGGGTGTTTTGGTAGAATAAAAAACTAACCGAAATATTATTTACGAAATAATATTCTGAATCACAATGTGATGTGATAAACTTTTCCAATGTGGTTATACCAGAAGGTAAGTTTGAGGGTAGGCAAAGCTGTTTGTTGGTATAGTCGATTATTTCTTCTTTACATAGTCGAACTTCTCTCTGCCTTTGTCCAGCTGGAAGAGGTAGTTCACGGTAAGTCCCAGTGTCATGTTCTGGGTATGGTCGGGATAGTATGGTTTGTCGGCGTTGTAGATATTGCCCATACCCCAAGTGAAACGTCCCTCCACCTGCAGTATTCCGAATTCAAACCGGCGCTCTAAACCCAACCCTGCTTCAAGTCCGTAGTCAAAAGCGTCGAAGTCTTCGGATCCGAAGTCAATGTCGGTGGTTTTGCTACTCTTCTTTTCGAAGTTTTCAACCTGAAAGACTGTCTCGGTGCCCGATATCCCGAAAGCGAGATAAGGCCCGACATTGAAGAACACTTTGGTTTTGCCCTGCAAGGCGTAGATACTTGCCATAATGGGGACTTGAATGTAGTCGTACTCGGCTTCGATATACTCGCCGTTTTGTATGGCTTCGGGAAGTTGTTGTTTGAATCCGCGTTGGAGGTAGTTGATCTCTGCTTGGAAACCGAGATGCGGTTCGGCCACGTGGCGGAACATCACGCCGCCTATCGCACCGTAGGTGAAGGTGGTGGAGTAGAAATCGGGCTTGGAAAATGAGTTGAGCAGATTGTTGAGCAACTGGCTGGCCCCGCCCCCGGCCCTAACGCCCACAAAGGTTTGCGAATAGGAATTTCCGGCCAAACAAAACGTAAGGGCGGTTATCAATAATATTTTTAAGGCTAGCAGTTTACGCATCTCTGATCTATGTTTTTTGGGACAAAGCCCTGCTCTTCGGCATATATTTAAGCACGCAATTTACAAACAGCAAACTTTAGGCGCACTAATTAATTTCTAATAAGTGCAAGACTTGGCCTGTTAAGGCCTTTGTCTGAGGTGTATGGTGACTTTGGAGAGAATACAAAGCTAGAAATGTTCGCAAACCCCGCCCGCCGGAATCAAAATAGACGCGGCCCCTCCCCGAGTTCGGGCGCTGGCATGTACCCTCTGTCTCCAAACCAAGGGGTGATCCAGGGCATTTTTTCGAAAAACGACTTTCAAATATTCACAGGCCTACGATATAAGAACGACAAAGAGAAGGGAAAAATGCTCAAGGCCCGGTATAAACAGAATCCGATGTTGTCGGTATTGGATGAATGCCTTGAGCGGTATGAACGGGAAGTAGCTGTATTGAAGGAAAAAGGGGAGCTGTGTCTTAGGCTTTCCGAAGAAGCCAAACCTCTTCGTGAGGAATGGGAAAGGATTGCCGCTTTGCAAAACAAGTTACCGACCCGGGAACACCGTTTAGATTTCGGTCCGATTCGTAGCCGTGCCCGTCGCCCGTTTGAGAGTAAGGTTAGGGAGATCCGACGCGCTCATCCCGAATACGAGGAAGCCGTTCACGCTTGCCTGGCCACTATTTATCGCATGGAAACGGAAATTTACTCGTGGTTCAAGACAGTATACATCCCTATGGAAGGGCAACACCACCCTTTCGTTGGCGTGTTTATCCAGTTGCTTAACCAAATTGACGAGGAACACGAAAAGCTGATAGCCATAACTATTAGGGAGCGCTTCACGCTTTGGCGACCCGGGAATGATGAGCATGACGAAATTGCCCCAGAGGATTATTATGAGGGAAGAGATGAAATCCAATGGCAGGACATGGCTCCGGGCGACTTTAAGTTTGTAGATGAAAACGCCAGCGATTTGTGGGAGCGGATATCCCAGAACATGACGCCTTTGCTGGCTTTCTCTTCCGGAGCGGAAACTTTGGCCGAGAAGCCAGAAGCTCCCCCTTACTCCACCGCGGCGTCGCTGTTGGTGACGAATGCGGCTGATGTGGTAAAAAGTGTAAGTGATGACTTAACGCTTGACTTCTCGACTAAATTTCTATCGCACGTAGCCAAACTGCTGTACACTTATCATGGTCGTGACCTTTTGCGTCGTCTGATTATACAGAGTATGCATGAGGAACGTGCGGTTAATTCGCAGGCGTTCCGGCAGTCGCGTTATGGACATTTGTTCAAAGCTTTGGATCCGGATGAAGACAGGCCTATAGAGCGAATTACGTCCGAGGGGGAAATGATTCCGATACCGAAGCCACCGAAAAAGAAGAAGACAGCGTCCGAACCGAAATATAAAAGAAGGGCGAGCTTGGATGAAACTTCGGATCCTGAAGTAAGAAATCTGGCTCCTGACTTTCTTAAACAACCGGGAAAATTAAAAGATGGAAAATCTAGGGATGTTGGCCATTCTTCCAGAATAATGATAAGGCACCCAAGGTTGGGTGATAGCAGTCCGTGGGTGGCGCACGGTAGCTTTGACGAGGGGTCTTTTATGTTTGAAAATCCTCCGCCAGAGGTGACCCATAGGGCTGGACACCAGTCTCCTCCATCGGAAGAAATTGTAGAGGGATGGAGAACCGAAGCGAGGCGTAAGGCTTTGGATGATTTCCTTGAGCGTAAAGAGAGGTCGCATAGTCTAGACTTTGAGACCAAGCGTCCGGCTGATGGAGCGGGGAAAACAACGGGAAGCTTGGGTGATCTGTCCAAAGCCGGGGACTCACACCGAGCAGGAGCCCAAGGCCTTGACCCGACACAAGGAATTCCGCCGAGTTTCAAGCCTTTGATCGGCTCAAGTAGGTCGGAAGAGGAACTATTCAATATGAGTGATACTTCGTCCGTAAGAAGTAAACCGAAGGAAGTGGCGCTTGCCAGAACGCCAAGTCCGGTTACGTTGGGAAGTATTTATCGGAAAACGCACGATCGGAGTGTTGCGGGAATGTCCCATGGCGCCGAAGAGCTTTCGCATAGTCTGGCTTTGTCTACACTACGGCAAACGCCAAGGTCCACGGGGTCTGGTGAGGGTGATCTGTTTTCGGGCTCTGGAGAGTGGGTGGCCGTTGAGATGTCAGTGGTTGGTGACAGTTTGCTGGGCGACGAGCATAGATCGCCCGGCGTGGGTGTGAAATTCGTTAAGGGAAAAGAGATTGTGGATGCGTCGAGAAGCCAGATGCGGGGAGTTTTGAAGGAAGGAATCGATATTCGGCCACAAGAGGAAGGGCCTCCGCAACCTTTCCAATTGGAGGTCCCCGCCGAGGCATACGGAAGTATATCGCCAAATGATAAGTTGCCTAACCCGGTGACGGCTTGGATTCCGAAAGGTCTCGATTATTCGAGCTACATGGTGGAATCCCATAACTATTCGAAAAAGAGACCGAACGATCGCTTTTTGGCTATCGATCCGCCGTTTGTCCATTTCGCGAGAGTGCTTTCCGGGGCTATAGACGCCTGGGAAGGACATCTGACCAAGGAAGGTAGAGCCACTACCAGCGGCGCGGCAAAAGATCCGAAAGCATTTACCGGTACGCCTTCGGAGGTGGAGAATTTGATCCGTGGCGATTGGAACATTCCGAGGAGAAAAGTCGGTACAGAGGGTAAATACTACAAAGCTCGTGATGAGCATACCAGTTATTGAAAATAAGGCGTTTTCCTTTTGTTTAGGCTTCGTTTCGAACCGTTTTTTTAGGACTTTTGTATAACAGACAAAATATCCTGAAAACAATGGTTTTGCGTATGCGCTGGTTCGTTTTTTCTTTCTTCTTGTTAACGTTCTCTTTCTGTACTTTCCAAAGCGCAAGCGCCCAATCTGGAAAAGGCTGTCAGGTTTACGGAGAAATTTACGTGACCAAAAAGCTTGCGGAAGCGCATTTTCGGGTATATGTGGAGAAGGAGTCGGACGCTTTTGCTGACGTGATCGTGTTTAAGGAAGACGCCCGTACTTTGGCCGACGGGCCGGGCAAGTGGTACATCACCAAGACAAAGCGCTTTGCCAAATACAGGGTAATCTATGTCAAAGACAGAAGAAAAGCGGACTTCAGCGTATTCTTTACCGACGAGCCGGAGTTTGCGGGGTGTAACGACTAGCGTTTACACGAACGGTTTCATATTCTCCCGGTCTTTATTTTAATTCAAAAAAAACTATCATAGTGGATTTTATCGAAGTCAAAGTCTCTTGCGACGAGAATTATAGCGAAATATTTCAGGCGGAACTCTCGTACGCCGGATTTACGTCTTTTATCGACACCGACGGGGGCTTTTGCGCATATGCCGAAGTGGAGGCTTTTGATAAGGCGGCCGTGGAGGAAATTTTCGGACGTTATACCGAGTTGACCGAGGCCGGTTATTCCATCTCGGAAGTGGAACGTAAAAACTGGAACGAGGAGTGGGAGAAAAACTACTCGCCGATTGAAGTGGACCAGCGTTGTGTGGTTCGCGCCAGCTTCCATGATCCACGTCCGGAGTTTGAGTACGAGATTGTGATCAACCCGAAGATGTCTTTCGGAACAGGTCACCATGAGACTACTCACTTGATGTTGGCTCAGGAACTGGATATGGATTTGGCCGGAAAAGACGTGTTGGACGCCGGTTGCGGAACGGGAATTTTGGCGATTATGGCCAAGCTTCGTGGCGCCGCAAGCGTGGAGGCTTATGACATTGACGAATGGTGTGAGGAAAATAGCCGTGAGAACTTCGGCCTGAACAATTGCGAGGATATCATGGTGCGTACGGGTACGGTGAAGACTTTGGAATTCGACCGTGATTTCGATGTGATTTTGGCGAATATCAACAGGAACGTATTGGTGGAGGAAATTCCCGATTACTCATCGATGCTCAAGGCTGGCGGAAAGCTTTTGCTGAGCGGGTTTTACGAGCGGGATATTCCGGTAATTGAGGAAGTGACCAAAGCCAACGGATTGTCTTTGGAGAAAGTGACGAAAAGGAATGATTGGGTTTCCGCCCGGTTTGGAAAATTATAAAAACATATAACAGAATTTAGGCCCGGGAAGATACCTCCCGGGCTCCAACACAGCCCCTTATGAAGAAATTATTTTACAGCGTGGTCGCTTTGGTGGCTGGCGCTTCGGCTATTTATTTTCTCTTTGACGGAATAAGTCAGGAGCCCGAAGCTTCGGTGCCAATGGAGGTTGCGGACACGGTTGCCGTGGTGGCGGAACAGGAGAAACTCTACGGAATCATTGTGGATTCCCTCAATATCGAGGAAGGAACGGTTAAAGAAGGTGAGAATCTTTCCTCGATATTGAATGGTTTCGGTGTTAGCCAAAAGACGGTCCACGAAATCGCCACAGGCTTCAAAGACGTTTTCGACGTTAGGAAAATCAAAGTAGGCAATGGCTTTACGGCTTTGTCGCAGGATTCGGTGTTGTCCCGTTTCGTTTATGAGATTGATCCGGTGGAATATGTGGTTTTTGACCTTAGTTCCGATAGTCTGAACGTTTACCGTGAGAAAAAGGAAGTGGAATTCCGCGAGCGGACTTTGTCCGGCGTGATTACCTCCTCTATGTACAATGCGATTACGGACCAAGGTGTCAGTCCGCTTTTGGCCAACAAGCTGGCGGATGTTTACGCTTGGCAAGTCGACTTTTTCCACATTCAGAAAGGCGACCGCTTCCGTTTGATTTACGAAGAAAAACTGGTGGACGACGAAGTGATCGGTTTTGGTAAGATCAAGGCGTCGGAGTTTAACCATTTCGGAAAAGAATACTTCGCCTATTTATTTGAGAATGGCGATACGATGGAATATTTCGACGAGGAAGGGAATAGTTTGAGAAAAGCGTTTTTGAAAGCCCCGTTGAAGTTTTCGAGAATAAGTTCCCGCTTCTCTCGCAGGCGTTTCCACCCAGTTCAAAAACGTTATAAAGCGCATTTGGGTACCGACTACGCCGCGCCGAGAGGTACTCCTATTATGTCTGTCGGTGATGGGGTGGTGGTGGAAGCCAGATATTCCCGCTACAACGGAAACTATGTGAAAGTGCGCCACAACAGCGTTTACACTACGCAGTACCTCCATATGTCGAAGATCAAGTCCGGCATTCGTTCGGGCAAGACGGTGAAGCAAGGTCAGGTGATTGGTTTTGTGGGAAGCACGGGATTGGCCACCGGCAATCACTTGTGTTACCGTTTTTGGAAAAACGGAAGGCAAGTGGACGCTTTGCGTGTAGAACTTCCGGCCAGCAAGCCGTTGCCGGATAGTTTGCGTTTGGCTTTTGGTGCCGTTAAGGATCAATTTCGCCCAAGACTTGCGGAAATAGAATATCCAGAGGAAGAAAGAAAACTTTTGGCCGAGATACCATCGGCTACCGTAAGTCAGGAATCAACGTTGGAGCAATAGACGGGCAAACCAACGTGTTGAGGGAGAAATACGAATTTGTATTTCTCCCTTTTTTGTGCGTTAGAAGTTACAAATTCAACAGATTTAGCCTATTTTAGCAAAACCCGCTCATCAGTCGTATACTTTATTTATGTACAAGAACAACCTGATCCTGTTGGTGTTGGCGTTTTTGCCGTTGCTGTCTTTTTCCCAAAAAAAGAGACAGACCGTTGGCGTTGTACTTAGCGGCGGAGGCATGAAAGGTGTGGCGCATGCCGGTGTTCTGAAAGCTTTGGAGGAACGGAATATCCCGATCGATTATATCACGGGAACCTCGATGGGCGCTGTGGTGGGCGGAATGTACGCTTCGGGAATGTCGCCGTTGGAGATTGTCCAATACCTGAAAGATGATAAGTTTCAGGAGTGGCTGAGTGGCGTCTATGACCGGAAATATGATTTTTTGTACGCCGCCGAAGATGATACTCCTTCTTGGGCCTCTTTTAGCGTAGCGTTGGATTCCACATTCAGAAGTACGCTTGGGAGCGGATTAGCGAAAGATGTTGCGCTGAATTACGTGCTGACGGAGAAAACAGCCAGAGCCTCGTCCGCAGCGAATTATGATTTTGATAGCCTGATGGTGCCGTTCGCCGCAACGGCTTCTGAGATATTTACCCAAAAGCCGGTTGTTCTTCGCAAAGGCTCTCTTTCCAAGGCCATCCGGGCTTCCATTACGGTTCCGGTTGTTTTTCGGCCTATCCGGGTAAACGGACAGTATTATTTTGACGGCGGTGTTTATAACAACTTCCCCGTTGATCTTTGCCGAAAGCTCTACAAGCCCGATGTGGTTATAGGGGTCAACGTATCCTCGAAAACATTCAAAGGCTATCCTTACGGAGAGGACGAGCAATTGTTGGGCGATGTGCTGATGTTCGCCTTCCTTGACCGTTCCGATCCTGATGCCGTCGGGGCCGACGGGATTTATATAGCTCCGGATCTGGGAGATTATACGGCTATGGACGTGGCGGCTATTCCGGCCATTCTTGATAGCGGGTATGTCGCCGCGCAAAAGAAAATGCCCGAGATCCTGGAAAAGATCACGGCACGGAGAACATGCGAAGAGACTGGAAAAATTAGGAATGAGTTTCTTAAAAAATCGGAACCTCTGGTTTTTTCCGGTGTGCGCTACAAAGGTTTCACAAAAAATGAACAGCGTTTCGTTCACAGTTTTTTTAAGAAAAGAAAAAGGGCTACACTTTACCTTAGCGATATAAAAGAGGGTTTTAACTCTTTGGTCTCAATTCCGTATTTCGCTAACACTTACCCGGATATAAAGTGGGATCCTGACTCGGAGGCTTACAAATTGGTTCTTGAGGATAACAGTAAGCGTGACCTTAGCTTGCAAGCCGGCGGAGCGGTTAACTTACGGGCGTCCAGTATTTTCTATTTGGGGCTGAAGCTGACGCACTTTGACGGAGTGCTGAGTCGTCATACAGCGGATGTGTACACTGGCCGGATTTACAATTCCGTTCATTATCATTCCCGGTTTTATATGCCTTCGTCGTTGAGTTTCTACGTTCAGCCGTTCTTTACGCTCAATAAGTGGGATTATTCCAACGCATTGTCATTGATAGGCGGATCGAACGGGGATTCTCCTTTGCTGGTTCGGCAAGACGAATTTATCGGGCTTGAACTTGGGGCTCCTTTGGGATTGAAATACAAGGCGGGATTCAAAGGGGGGTATTTACGAAATAGAGACCAATACTCTTACCTGAGGAGGTTTGTAGATGAAGGCCAGAAAATGGACCTTCACGTAATCGAAGGAAAAAGGTTTGGAGTATTTGTGAAACGAAATACTTATGATAGAAAAGCTTTCCCGAAAGAAGGGACAAAAATGCGTTTCGGGCTCGATTATTACGGGACATTTAATCGATACTATCCTGGCCTGGAAGAAGATGCGGCCAGGCAAGCGAAAAATGTGACGGACTGGTTCCGTCTACAATTCCGTTTGGAACAGTTTATCCCGATGTCAAAAACCTACACTTTAGGTTATCTCGCTCAAGCCGATTTTTCCACCGACCATACTTTTCCGGATTATAACGGTACATTGATAAATACGCCGGGATTTTATCCGACAGAGGATAGTAAATTGCTGTTTTTGAATGATTTTCACTCGCCGAATTTTGTTGCAGGAGGATTAAGAAATGCATTGAGCTTTGGAAATAACTTCCAGTGGCGGGTTGACGGGTACGTATTCGCTCCGCTGGAATCCGTTAAGTTCAACAAGAATTTCAAGCCCAAGATCGAAGGGGATATTTTTAGACATATCAGGCTTTCGGCCGGTACGACTTTCTTGTATCAAACGCCTATTGGCCCTATCAGCGCTACGTATAATTACTACGACGACCCGGGCAACGAACACAATTTCTTTCTCTCTTTCGGGTACTTTATGTTCCGAAGAAGCGCCTTGGACTAGTCTTTCTTGCCTTTGGATTTGCCCTTTTTGTCATCGAAAAGAATTCTTACCGACGGCGAATAAGTGTCCTCGTACTGTCCGGAGCGGACAGCCCATAGGAATGCGAGCAGAAAGCCGGCTGCCACTACTACGCATATCACGATCAAAACGGGTACTACTGTCATATCTGTTGGAGTTAGGGCTTTCTTGGCTTAGTTAGATACGTAAAGTTACAACTTATCGGCGGGAAGTTGTATATACTTAACATCAAAGCAACGCCAAAGCGAGAAGTATCATATCGGGCCGATCGTAGTATTTGTACAGCTTTTTGTTTTGGAGTCTTCCAATACTCTTTTTTTCAACATACGATACGGTAAGTTCTCGGCCAATTCCGCCAAATTTGCCCTTGACCGTTAATCGAATTACCTCGGGCGTTTCGGGTTTTCCAATTAAGTTTTGTGGGACTCCTTGGTTAAATCTGCCCGCAGGCAAAGCTCGAAGAACAGTTATTAAGCTAAAAAAGAGTTATTTGATTAGTTCCGTTCTAAAGCCGTCCGCCCTCCCGGACGGTTTTTTTGTGCGAAATTCTCAAGCTTGAGAATATGCGAATAGAGACCGTAAAGGGCCATTTTCTCAAAAGTCTTGGGCATTCGCCGAAAAGTGGTTAGGGTATGAGCGAGCTAGCGGGGACTAAATTTAAATTTTATATAATTTTTGACGATAATAAAAATATCTTTATAGTGTTTATCTGTAATAAAGGCTTTTAACGTTTTTATCGTCTTATATTTTATGAGATCGGTCATTTGTCGATGGTTATTTGCGTTGGTTTTGTGTTTCGGAGGCTCAACCTCTTTGCTTGCGCAAAGCCATCGGATAGTGGAGTTTCCGGATTCTGTGGGCGTAAGGCTCAATGCCCGGTTGGCTAATGCGCGCGATTCGCTTTTGCGAAACATGGGCTCAGACTTTTTGGGACTATGGGAAGGCGCCAACGCCACAACCAGAAAACGGATAACGGATGTTTTTTCAACCATGTTGGACAAAAGCCTCCGGGTAGTGCCGCACGTAAGCGGTGTCGCTGAATTATTGGTGAAAATTGACGCTTCCGGAAGGCCGGCCTCCGAACGGGACAAAATCCTTTCCGTTTTCGAATACGCCGCACGGGAGTATCCTCAGGGCCGAGTTAACTTTTTGATGGCCCGACTCAAGGAATTTTACGGACAGTCGGCTATTCGCTACGAAAACCGTTATCAGTTGCTTTACGATAACGGATCATACTCTATAGAGCTACCCGAAGGTCCTGTTGCCGAAACGGAGGAAGAAGATTGGGAAGAGGCTTCCGAGCCCGTGGTGCAGTCAGGATCATGGGATGATAACGATGAGGAAGAAGATAGTGAAGACGAACCTGATGATGGCCCTGGCTTAACCAAATGGGATGAGATTCCGAGTTTGGAAATTCCGGACACCGATGGCGTCTCCATAAAATTTGACCGCGTAAATCTGACTTTTCAGTTTAAAACCGATACCGTAACGCTTACCGGAACCCACGGCGTATACTGGCCGGAGCGCAATCTGTGGATTGGCAAGGGCGGAAGCATGTCTTGGCCGGTGGAAGTGGCGGGAGCCGTGCCGCAGGTAACGCTTGACGAATACGTTTTGGATTTGGAACAGGGCACTATTCTTTCCCAAAAGGCTATGTTGGCGTTTTCCGGCAAATTATCGGCGCCGGCGCAGGGAGAATACCGTTTCAAACTTGCGGATTACAAAAAGCCCAAAAACAGTTGGCCCCGCTTCGCCTCCTATCGTTCCGATTTGGAAATAAAAAGTATGTCGGAACCGAGAGTGCGCTATACGGGCGGAATTTCGCTAAAAGGGGCCCATTTCGGAGGCGAGTCCCTTTCGGGAGGAAAAGGCGTGATGTTTTTCTCTGACGGAGGCCAAGACAAGTTTCGCGTGATTTCGAAGAAGTTCGATTTCACGGATTCGACCATGTTCGCTCCCGGGGCTTCGCTCAAAGTGTTCCAGTACGGCGATTCGCTCTATCATCCGTATCTGGACGTTCATTACGAGGCCGGCGACACACTTTTGTGGGCGCAAAAGACAAAAAACAAACGTTTCCAGATCACGCCATTCACCGCTTCATATTTTGGGATAAAAATTAAGGCCGATTACTTGGAATGGAACCCTGATACGGATAGCCTCAACATTTCAATCCTGAAAGCGAGGGAACAGACACCAGCGTTTTTTGAATCGGATTCGTATTTCAGCCGGGACAATTACAGCGAGATTTCGGACTCTTACCGTTTCAATCCGCTGGGCTTAATTATTCATTATAAAAAAGAAACCGGCGCCGAGTATGTGACCGTAGCCGATCTGGATGAGTTTTATAAAAAGATTAGGTACAAAAACCTGGAGCAGTCGATGTACAAGCTTCGGGAGTACGACCTGATTCGTTTTGATGAAAGGACTGGCGAGATTTCCCTGACGAAAATGGCGGACTTTTATCTTGCGGCGTTGCGCAAGACCGCCGATTACGACGAGCTTACCATTCCGTCTCGCCTATCTTCGGCGCCGAACGGCACTTTGCATTTTGGCGACAGCCTGATGACCGTGCGAGGTGTCAGCAGGTTTGATATCAGTAAGAAACTTAACGTGTACGTAGAGCCGGAGGACAAAGAGGTCCACCTTATGAAAGGCCAAGACTTTAAGTTTGACGGAAAACTGTTTTCCGGGATTTTCGAATTTGTTGGTCAGGATTTCACTTTCCGTTACGATGATTTTCTGGTGGATTTGCAAAAAATCGATTCCATCCGTTTCCAAGTGGAAGATACCGTGACGGGAGAAAAGATGAAGGTCCAGAACAAACTGGTGGGCGACCCGGCCGATACGATGAATATCGATACTAGCCAGCCGTATGGCACTTTGTACATTAACCGGCCGGGCAACAAATCGGGAAACAAGGTGGCCGCACGTTATCCGTATTTCAGCGCCCAGAAAGGTGCCCGCGTTTACTTTGACAACCCGAATGTGCTGGACGGAGCGTATGACAAGTCGGTGTACTTCGAGGTTCCGCCATTTGCGGTGGACAGCCTCAATGCCCAAGATTTTACGGCGATTGGTTTTGAGGGGACTTTCGTTTCGGGAGGAATTTTCCCGGATTTCAAGCAAAAACTGAGCTTGATGCCAGATAATTCCTTGGGCTTTAAAAAATCCCTTCCCGCTGAGGGATATATGCTCTACGAAGATCCGGAAGGAAAATATTACGACTCTTTGACGCTTGATGCCCGTGGTTTGCGCGGTCACGGAAAAGTGAGTTATTTGACCTCAAACCTTGAATCGAAGGACTTTATATTCTATCAGGATTCGGTGTCTACGATCGGTACCAAGGTGGAAGTGGGCAGAGGCGAACATAACGGAGCCTCGTTCCCCGATTTGATTTTGGAAAATTACCAAATGAGCTGGAAAGTCAAACAGGATAGCCTTATTCTGCGAAACCTCAGCGACACCACCGGCCTGATGACCATGTACGAATACACGGCCTTGTTGGACGGTCAGGCGGTAATTACTAAAAAAGGCCTGAGAGGAGCCGGTGTGCTTCAGACCCGATTCTCCGAAACGCATTCTGGTGATTACCACTTTAAAGCGGATGACTTCAGCGCCCAAAATGCCAACTTCGAGATTAAATCCGATAACCCGGAGAAGCCGGCGGTATTTGGCGATGACGTGGAACTTTATTTTAACATTGCCGAAGACTACGCCGATATTAGCCCGGAAAAAGAAGGTGTGGCGGCCCTGTCATTTCCGTACTCACAGTTTAATACTTCGATTACCAACGCCCGGTGGCTTCTTCAGGAAGATATCGTGAAGATGTCGAAACCCGAAGAGGTGGACATTACTTCTTCTTACTTCTACTCCACTCGTCCGGATCTGGACTCGCTGGTGTTTAACGCCTCCGCCGCTGAGTATAATATGAACACCCTTGAGCTGAACATTCAGGGTATCCCGCACATCGTAGTGGCTGACGCCTTTGTGATCCCGGAAGGGAATCAAGTTATGGTATTGGAAAACTCAAGTATCGAGCGACTCAAAAATGCCGAGTTGGTAGTGGATACGCTGAACAAGTATCACCGCTTGGTGGAAGGCAATATCGAGATCAAGTCTAGGCTGATGTTTGAAGGTGACGCCAAATACCGCTATGTAAACGCCGTGGCCGATACCTTTATCCTAAACTTTGACAAGTTCGAATACCTTGACTATAACGAAGAGAAACGGGAACGCAGGTTGGCTATATTCGGTAAAGTGGCCGAAGATAGGCATACGGTTTCCGGGGGTGAAATTACCCCTGAAGACGAACTTGTGATCTCGCCGGGTATGCTCTACAAAGGTCCCGTGCGGATGGAGGCAACCAAGAAAGCCCTGATGTTGGACGGCCATGTAAAACTGGACCTGAAGAGCAAGCCGTTTTATGACAAATGGATTCGTTATGCCAGTTCTGACGAACGCCAGCAAGAGGTGATGTTTGATTTCGAGACCAGTTTGGCCGAAGGAGACGAGAACCTGATTGCCGGTTTGTTTTACGAAGATGGAGTCAACGTGGTCTATCCCGTATTTGTTGACGGCAAACGACAGGAAAATGACCAAGCGTTCTTTACGCCAGCCGGTTTGCTTCATTATGATCCGAAAGAAAAAGTATACCTGATTGAGGACACCCTGAAACGCAGTGGCGGGACTTATGTCGGCAAAGTGTTCCAGTATAGCGACGAAGACGGATCTGTGGGTTTTGAAGGTCCAGTAGATCTGTTGGAAGTAATAGAAAGCAAAAAAGCGCCTGACTACGTGATGGACGCCACGGCCATAGATGGAAAAGCCAGTTCGAATAGTGGAGCGGTTTCGTTTAACTCGTTTATGGTTTTGGAAATGCCTGTGCCCGATGCTGCGTTGGCGGAAATGGGACGCTTGGTATCCACGTATCTCGAAGAGCGCGGAGCTGTTGACGCCGAGCCTAACCGTGTTCGTTTGCTCTACAAACTTGCCGAATTTATAGGCGACCGGGGCGTGAAAGAATATGAAGAGCGAGCGCAGTTGGATTACGTGCCTATTGTTTCCCTCTCCGGAAAACTGTCCCGTGGCGTTACGCTTTCAAACGTTAATATGGAATGGTCCGAGGCAAATACGGCTTGGTACAGCAAAGGCAAGATTGGTATTTCCAATATCTTGGCAAATGACGTAAACCACCTCACGGAAGCATTCTTGGAGGTCGACAAAACTGGCGATGGCGACAACGTGAACTTCTTTTTCAAAGTGACTGGCGACATCTGGTACTTCTTCAAATACAGTGGCAGCGAGAATTCCATGCAGGCCTTCTCTTCCGACGACGTGTTCAACGGAATTATCGGAAAACGGGCCAACGTAGGCAAAGCCAAAATCGGGGAACTGGTCTTGGACTTGGCGGATACGGAAATTGCTTTGGAGTTTATCAACCGCTTCCGGATGGATTACGAAGGTAAAGACCCGGACTACAAACTCGAAATGCCGGCCGATGTGGCGCCTACACTTGAGGACAGCGAAGAATACGTAGATCCGCTGTTTACCGAGGATGAGAACGACAATGGCGAAGAGAAGACCTACAGCGAAGACGACTTGTTCGGAACCGAAGATGATAAGCCGGCGACGGAAAACAAGGAGGAAGACGTATTCGATATGGGCGAAGACGATGAATCCGAAGGTGACCTCTTAGGTGGCGAAACCGAGAAGGAAAGCAAGAAAGACAGAAAGAAGAAGAAGCGGGATAACAAGAAATCTAAAAAAGACAAGAAGGATAAAAAAGGTAAGGATAAAGGGAAGAAGCAGAAAAAGGAAAAACCGGATAAGAAAAAGAAACCGGATCCGGAAAAAGAGAAGGAAAAAGCTGAGGAAGAGGAACTTGAGGACGACGGCTTCTGATCCCACACCAAAGTACAGCCCCGAAGCGATTGGCGCTTCGGGGTTTTTTGTAATCCTCATTGTGTCGCGGAGGTTATTTTTCCGTGAAAATGGCCTCTCTCAGGGTTTAAATTGATTTTTACACGTATATTTATTGATGACGTGTCCTGCGTATATTCTTAACCATAAACAGGATTTTTATGAAAACGAAGATTTTGCCGAAGAGGAAAAACATCGCCATTGTTGCTCACGACAACAAGAAGCAGGAAATGGTTTCGTGGGCCGAGCGTAACCGCGACGTGTTGCGCACGCACAGAATCTTCGCCACAGGTACTACGGGTAAATTGATCGAGGAAGCGCTTGACGCCCCGGTCCACAAGTTTATGAGCGGTCCCCTTGGCGGTGACCAGCAGATAGGAGCGCGTATCGCCGACGGCGAGATCAACGCGATGTTCTTCTTCTGGGATCCTTTGGAAGCCCAGCCTCATGAGCCGGACGTAAAGGCGTTGTTGCGTATCGCTGTGTTGTACAACATTCCGTTGGCGTCCAACACCAGTTCCGCCGATTTTATCCTGAAGTCACCTTTGTTCGACGAAGAGTACGACATGGCGGTGATGGATTTCGAAGATTACCTGAACAGGAGTCTTCCAAAATGATTTTGAGGCCCCCGGGCCTTTGGTTTGAATTTCGGGGCTTTTGCCCACAAAAATATAAAAAGCCTCTCGCAATAAGCGGGAGGCTTTCGTTTGTTATATACTTTTTATCGCCGTTCAGGATATCCAATAAATGAATCTAACGCATTAAGAGAATGACTTTAGAAATGGGATCTACAGATCTTAAACCATTCCGAGCAGTCACTTTACGCTTTACTTTTTACTCTGTACTACACTGTTCGGCGCCGATTGTCTTTATTTTTCAGGATCGATAGCCGTATCGCATTGGTCACAGCCTTTTCCGCAGGCCTTGTCTTTTTTCGGCCAAAACTTTTTGATGATTGTACCGATTGCGCCAATCACGATCAAGGCTACTAAAAATTGCTGAATATCTAAATCCATGGCTTTCTTTGTTTTAGTATGAACCAAAGGTCATTAACCTTGGGTCAAAAGTCAAGCGACGGCGCCTTTTCCGGCACCCTTTCAGCTATTCCAACGTTTCTCGATCGTTTTTAGCATATCAGCGTGCACATCCGGACAGCCTGCGATTATCTCTTTGCCATAGATAAAGTTGTGATCGCCTTCAAAGTCCGTAACCGTACCGCCAGCTTGCTGAACGATAAACGATCCTGCCGCTACGTCCCAAGGCTTCAAATTGTATTCAAAAAAGCCCTCGAATCTCCCGCAAGCCACCCAAGCCAAATCGATGGCGGCGGAGCCCATCCGGCGGAGTCCGTGGGTGGTTTTCATAAAATCGTCGAGCACCTGCATGTATTGCGGCATTTTTTCGAAAGCCTGAAACGGAAAGCCGGTGGCCAAAAGGCTGTCGTTTTGCGAAGCAGTTTCCGACACTTTGATATGCTCGCCGTTGAGGAAAGCGCCTTTGCCTTCGGCCGCATAAAAGCATTCGTCGCGGTTGGGTTCGTACACCACCCCTATCGCCACTTTCTTTTGGTAAGCCAAAGCCACGCTGACTGAATACAGCGGAAGGCCGTGCAGGAAGTTGGTGGTGCCGTCCAGCGGATCGATAATCCAAGTCCATTCTTTGTCCTCGCTTCCCCCGGCTGTTCCCTCTTCGGCTACGAATCCGGCCTCCGGAAACAGCTTTCCGAGTTTTTCTACCAACATTTCCTCGGCCGTACGGTCAACATACGACACGAGATCATTCAGGCCTTTTTTCTCAATCTTTTTCCGATCGAAATTGTCACCTTCGTTTTTGATGTACTGGCCCACCTCTTTGGTGATCTCCACTACTTGGGGAAGTAAACGGACGTATTTCATTTCCTAGCGATTGTTTTTGTGGAATGTCAATAACCGAAGCCGTTTGGAGGCCTTGCGGTTTTTTTCTGATGTAAAAAAACGGGGAAAACGTCTCGTTTTCCCCGGCAAGTTCTTTAAAGTGTCTTCTTCCTTACAAAAGCGAAGAGCAACATCAGCAAGGCGAAGCCAGCGGCTATCCGCCCGAGAATATCTCCGTGCTTAACGTAATAGGTCTTTTCGGAGCTGGCCATCACGGTGCCCGCCATGGAGGTTTGGGTCCAAAATTCGGAACGTTGCAGAACGTCGCCGCGCTGGTCTATAAAGCCGGAAATGCCGGTATTCGCACTTCGGGCTACAGGCCTGCGGGTTTCCACGGCCCGGAGTCGGGCGTATTGGAAATGTTGGCGGTGGCCGTCGGTATTGCGCCACCAGGCATCGTTGGTAATAATGCAGATCATCTGGGCGCCGTTGTCGACAAAACGGCCGGTAAAATCGCCGTAGATCGATTCGTAGCAAATGGATGGAGCGATACCGAATTGTGCGCCTTCGAAGACCGTACGCTCATCCTGTTTGCCGTAACCGCCAAGCGTACCGCCCAAGTCGATACTTTTGAGAATCCAGCCCAGAACTTTGGGGAAAGGAACGCTTTCGGCGCCGGGAACCAGCTTGGATTTGTGGTAGAATATCGGCTTCTCGTCCGGGCCGATGAACAGCCCGGTATTAAACACGTCGTAATAGCCGACTTTTTTCTGGAATCTGGAAGTGGTGCTTTTCGGTTTTTTGCCATAAATAATATGCGAGGTCACGCCGGTAAGCAAAGACATATTCGGGTGGCGACGTTTGAAAGCCAGAATTTGCTGAATTTCCGAGTAAGCGAGCGGTTGCGACTCGTTTATGCCTTTGTCAATAGCGGTTTCGGGCCAAAGGACAAACAGCGTGCTATCCGTCATTTTCTCTTCGGAAAGCTTTATAAAGCGTCGAATTTGCTCCTTGAAAGGAATAAACTTCTCCGTTCCCACAAATTTCTCCGTATACGGATCGATGTTGGGCTGGATTACGACGGTGTTGACTGGTTCGCCTTTTTCCTGATAGCCCAAATACATGGTAAAGGAAAGGCCCAGCGGAGCAAGAACCAGTAATGCGCAAGCGAGCATGGTTTGGCGGGGAATGGCGCTCCCGTCCCTACGGCGTTTGTACATGCGGTAAACGAAGATATTGATCAGCAATATCCAAAGCGAACCTCCGAGCGCGCCGGTGTACTCATACCACTGTACCCAAGCCGGGTGCATCGCGAAGCCGTTGCCCAAAGTGAGCCACGGCCAAGAAAGTTCCCAGTTAAGGTGTAGATATTCGAAGCCCAGCCAATAGAAAACCAAAGCGATCAGGCCTTGCTTTTCGCCGAGTCGTTTTTTCGTAAAGCGATAGCACTGCACCACCAAAGCCATAAAAAGGCTGTTGAAAATCAACATGGCGATGGCTCCGCCCAAGGTGGCGTAAGCTACCCACCAAGTGGTAAGCAGGTTGCCGAGCAGAAAGGCGAGGTATATCCAAAGGAACGATTTCAGTCCCGCCCGTTTCGTGTCGGATTCGGCGTAGTGGTCCTCGATCGCTAGAACCGGGACAAAGAAAACGAACAATAAGGGCGTAAGCGGATGTGTGGGCCAGGCCAGCCAAAAAAGAACCGCACTAAGCGCGGCCATAGCTGGCGCAAATAATTTGTTTCTCATATAACTATGGGTTGGGCCGGCGCGGGCGAATGGTGAGGGTGTTTCACGAAAAGGTCTCTCCCGTATTCCGTCAGGTTCTCTCTTTCGATTTTTTCTTGGTTTCCAGTCCGGCGATCACCACCACTATCTCGCCTTTTACCTTGTCTCTGGCCTCCAGGTTCGCGATCACTTCGGCGAAGGTGCCGTTAACGGTTTCTTCGAACATCTTGCTCAGCTCGCGGGAAACGGACACTTGGCGGTCTTCCCCGAAGAATTCGGCCAACTGCTTAAGCGCTTTCACTATACGGTGTGGCGACTCGTACATCACGATCGTGCGCGTCTCCTGGGCCAATTCCTTGATACGGGTTTGGCGTCCTTTTTTGTGGGGAAGAAAACCTTCGAACACGAATTTGTCGCAAGGCAGGCCGGACTTTACCAAAGCCGGTACAAAAGCCGTGGCGCCCGGCAGGCATTCCACGTCCACGCCTTGGGCTACGCATTCGCGAACCAGCAGAAAGCCGGGATCCGAGATGGCGGGCGTACCGGCGTCGGATACCAAAGCCAAGGTTTCGCCGCGCTTGAGGCGTTCCACCACATCGGTTACGGTTTTGTGCTCGTTGTGTATATGGTAGCTTTTCAGCGGTTTTTCTATTTCATAATGCTTGAGCAACACGCCCGAGGTCCGGGTGTCTTCGGCCAGAATGGCGTCGGCTTCGCGGAGAATACGCAATGCCCTGAGCGTGATGTCTTCCATGTTCCCGATCGGTGTCGGGACGAGGTACAGCTTTCCCTTCGTTTCCATGGTTCAAAGTTAGCGAAAAAAAAGGCTTGGCGCCCAATGGCCAAGCCCGGAGTGATGGCTTACGCAAGCAGCTTGTCGATGTTGGCCGCTAGCTGGCGGTCCAGGTCGGTTACCTTGTCGCCGGCGTCGTGTGTACAGAGCCGGATCTGCACTCGGTTCCAAACGTTTGACCACTCGGGGTGGTGTCCCATTTTTTCGGCTTCGAGCGCCACCCTTGTCATAAAGGCGAAGGCTTCCGAAAAGTCTTTGAACTCGAAAGTCCTTTCAAGGCAGTCGTTTTCCTCTTTCCACATGGCTATTGAGTTTCGGGTTTATTGTTTTGGGTAAAATATCCCATAGAAGTTACGGGTTTTTGCCCAAGGATAGTTTTTGTTTTGGTTTTATTCTTATTTTAATTTTTAATTAATTACTATCAGTAAAGGTTTTGCCAATAAGGCAAGGATTGTCCCGTTCTTGGTAAAACTAAAAATCACTATATTGTGAAGACGTGTGAATCAAATATTTGTGGAGTCGTATGAATTCGTATTATAATCGCATAAAAGCGTTTTTGGTATCATTGGGAGTAGAGGAAAAGTTGATAACGCCGCAGGCGGACATCATTAATGACTTGGGCCTTTCTTCAGTGGATATCGTGGACCTGATTTTCAGCATCGAGTCCGCTTACGATATCAAGATTCCAGAAAACAGTATCGGGCAAATGCGCACGGTCGGCGCCCTGATCGAGCACATTAAGATAAACGTGTCTCCTTTCTTGATGGAGCACTGATCCGACGTTCGGATAGCCTTTTGGCGTGGCGAAGCTCCGGTTTTTTGAGTCGGGGCTTCGCCATTTTTTGTTTTGGGGCACTCCCCTTTTTTCCGCAGAACATCAGAGAGATGAATATTAGCCAAAACATAAAAGTGGCCGTCGATGCCGTGGTATTCGGTTATGAGGAAGGACAAGTCAGGATTTTGTTGATCAAGCAGAAATTCGGCGTTTACAAAGACCGTTGGGCTTTGCCCGGAGGTTTTGTGCTGGACGGCGAGTCGCTTTCCGGCGCCGTGGAACGCGAACTGCGGGAAGAATCCGGCGTGGCGGTCGATTATATGGAACAGCTTTGCACTTTTGGCGACGACGTGGCCCGCGATCCGCGCGCCCAAGTGATTTCCGTAGCGTATTTGGCTTTGGTCAACCCTTCCAAACTGCGCCTCCGCGCATCATCCGACGCCAAGGAGGCGAAGTGGTTTCCCGCCGACAATATCCCGGAATTAGCTTTCGACCACAATACGATTATCGCGAAGGGACTGGAAAGACTGAAGGCTAAAGTAAGCTACCAACCTTTGGGTTTTGACCTTTTGGAAAAGGAATTTCCGTTTTCGGATCTTGAGAATCTTTACCGCGCCATTTTGGGTCGGGATATCGACCGGCGAAACTTCCGTAAGAAGCTAATGAGCTTCGGTTTTTTGGAAGAAACGGACAAGATGCGGAAAATCGGGAGTGGTCGTCCCGCAAAACTTTTTGTGTTTAATAAGCAGGAATACAGGAGATTAGAGTCCGAAGGAATCCATTTTGAAATCAAGTATGCGTAATTTTTACACAAAATAATTTGTAGGATAAATTTTCGTGCATATATTTGTGTAAAACAAACGCAAATTATGCTCGACTTAGACAAAAATTTCCGGCCTTTTCCCCAGCACGAACCCATCGCGTTCGACTCTTTCGTATTTCCCGGAGGCGAGCCCCATATCCGTATTGCGGAGGGATTTGATACAAGCAAAACCGTAAAAGTCAGCCATAGAATCCGCTCGTTTGAGGATTTTGGTTTTTTGCTGATGGCCGTGGACGCACTTAAGCGAATGGGAGTCCGTAAAATCGAACTTTTCCTCCCCTACTTTCCGGCCGCTCGCCAAGACCGTTTGATGTGTACGGGTGAAGCGCTTTCCGCAAAAGTTTACACTGATATTCTGAATAACCTTGATCTGGAAAACGTAACGGTTTTCGATCCGCATTCGGATGTCGTTCCCGCTTTGCTGGACCGTTGTCGGGTGATAGACAATTTCGCTTTTGTAAAAGAGACGGTCGCGAGGATTAACCGCCCGCTTACTTTGGTTTCTCCCGACGGCGGAGCGCTGAAAAAGATCTACAAATTGGCGTCTCGCCTCCAAGGGCACGAAGTGGTGGAATGTTCGAAAAGCCGTGACGTAAAGACGGGAAAACTTTCGGGTTTCAGCGTGTACGCCGACGATCTGGACGGCCAAGATTGCCTGATCGTGGACGATATCTGCGACGGTGGCGGAACTTTTATCGGCTTAGCCGAAGAGCTGAAACGCAAGAATTCCGGCAAACTTTATTTGGCCGTAAGCCACGGAATTTTCAGTAAAGGAACCGAAGCTTTAACCGATATTTTTGACGGTGTTTTCACTACGGATTCTTTCCGTGACTTGGACGAATCGTCGAAAGTCGAACAAATAAAAATCGCCGATCTTAATCTCTGAGCGGTACATTACTCTTTTGAATTTTTAACTGAATAGAACTTTTAAAATCAGATAGTTATGAATCCACTTTTGTACACAGACGGCTATAAAGTAGACCACAGACGCCAGTATCCGACCGGAACAGGGTTGGTTTATTCAAACTGGACCCCGCGCAAAAGCAGAATTGAGGGCGTAGACAAAGTCGTATTTTTTGGACTTCAGTATTTTATCAAAAAATACATTATCAGCGATTTCGACAAGCGGTTTTTCTCTCAGCCAAAAGAAGAGGTTTGTCGTAAATACGCTCGCAGGATCAATAATTATCTCGGAGAAAATTCCGTTGGTGTCAGCCACATCGAGGCCTTGCACGATCTGGGTTACATCCCGATGGTGATCAAAGCCTTGCCGGAAGGAGTCTCCACACCGATTCGGGTACCGCAGTTTACGATGTACAATACTTTGCCGCAGTTTTTTTGGCTGACCAATTATTTTGAGACCTTGCTTTCGACCACAGTCTGGATGCCGAGCAACTCGGCCACTTTGGCGAAGCGTTACCGTGATATTCTGGACCAGTACGCCGAGGAAACTTCTACCATTCCGGATTTTGTGGATTGGCAAGGCCATGATTTTTCAATGCGCGGTATGGCTGGTCTCGAAGCCGCTTCTATCAGTGGTGCCGGGCACTTGCTCAGCTTTTCGGGAACGGACACTATTCCGGCCATCGATTTTTTGGAGAAATATTATAACGCCGATTCCGATACCGAGATTGTGGGCGGAACCGTAGCAGCAACCGAGCACTCTGTAATGTGTATGGGCACAGACGCCGGCGAGCGAGAGACTTTCCGCCGTCTGATTTCGGAGGTTTACCCTAAAGGCGTGGTGTCTATTGTTTCCGACACTTGGGATTTGTGGAAAGTGCTGGACGAATACCTGCCGGAAATGAAAGAGGAAATCTTGGGGCGTGACGGAAAAGTGGTGATTCGTCCCGACAGTGGCGATCCTGTGGATATTCTCTGCGGAAATCCGGCGGGGAAAAACGAGACGGAAGTAAAAGGCGTGATTGAGTCGCTTTGGGATACCTTCGGAGGAACAGTGAACGAGAAAGGTTTTAAGGAGCTGGACCCGCATATCGGAGCCATTTACGGCGATAGCATTACTTTGGAACGAGCCGAAGATATCTGCCAAAGGCTGAAAGTAAAAGGTTTCGCTTCAACGAATGTGGTTTTGGGAATCGGGTCATTCACATATCAATACAACACCCGCGACACTTTCGGTTTTGCGATGAAAGCCACTTATGGCGAAGTAGCCGGTGCGGGCCGTGAGATTTTCAAAGATCCTGTTACCGACGACGGCACAAAGAAATCTGCCAAAGGCTTGCTGAAAGTAGTGAAAGAAGGAGACGAATACGTGTTGGTTGACCAAGTGGATTGGGAAGAAGAAGGTAAAGGCGAGTTGAAGGAAGTGTTCCGGGACGGGAAAATCTTGGTGGATCACAGTTTGTCAGAAATCAGGGAGCGATTACGTAACGGATAAGTTGCGGACCCTGCAAAAGAAAAAATCCGCCGACCTAAGGGCCGGCGGAAAGTGTTGCGTCTGTAATCAAAATACCAATCTATTCGACTTAACCCTCTGCCCACGACCCAAAAATCTGTTTGGTCTTCGAAAAAGCCCTGCAAAAGGTTAAATACCCTGCGTTTCACAACGCTGGTAAAAAGCCTCATAACAAGTTAAAACAATTCAATTTTAAAAATTCCCCTTCGGGACATTTCTATAAAAACATAATACAATTCAAAAGATGTAAAAAAGTCATAATAAAAGTGCTTTAAAAAATGACTTAAAAATCCTTGAACTCTTTTTGTTTTCCGTTTCTTACAATACAAATATGTTATAAAGCCTTGATTCAAAACATGACTGATGTCATAAAATTGAAAATCTTCAAATAGAGATGAGTAAATAATGCGAGCTTTTCGATTTTTCACAAAATTAAACTGCATGTAAGCAGCTTTTCGCATTTATGGCCCGTAGTACACTGTTAACGTGTAATTGGGTGTTTGAAACCCTTCAAAAAAACACTGTAAGAAAGTCCATTTCGAAATCGTTTTCGGAACAAGAGTTACCTCATCTTTTTTTATTTTCTTTTTAAAATACAATTTTATTTATGTATCCGGTACTTTCTCTTCCATCGTTCACGTTTCGTTCTTTGGTCTTTACCTGCTAATTTTGGGAAAACGATCATGGTACGGACTATTTTGGTCCGAAAACCCCTAAAAATTAGCGCGATGGCTAACAAGGTGCAATACGACTATAATCCGGAACACTTGCACGTGTCCGAGCCCAACAGGTATACGGAGGAAGGTTTGAAGTCTGAAGAGATGGTAATCAACCTTGGTCCGCAACACCCGTCTACGCACGGCGTGCTCCGGCTGGAGGTAATTACCGACGGGGAAATCGTCAGGGACGTGTATCCGCACTTGGGTTATCTGCACCGTTGTTTTGAGAAGCACGCCGAAGCTTTGGCCTACAACCAGATTGTGCCGTACGTGGACCGTATGGATTACATGTCTTCGATGAACTCCGAGCATATCTACTGTATGGGCGTGGAGAAGATGCTGGGCATCGAGGATAAGATTCCGCAACGCGTGGAATATATCCGTGTGTTGGTGGCGGAGCTTAACCGCTTGGCTTCGCACTTTGTGGCCTTGGGTACGTACGCTATTGATATCGGGGCGACTACTCCGTTTTTGTGGATGATGCGCGACCGCGAGCATATCCTGAGACTGCTGGAGTGGATTTGCGGTGCCCGGATGCTTTACAATTACATCTGGGTAGGCGGCCTGTATTATGATTTGCCGGTAGGCTTTGAAGAAAGGTGCCGTGAGTTTGTTGACTACCTCAAACCTAAACTTCAGGAAAACGACGAGATTCTGCTCGAAAACAAAATCTTTGTGGAGCGTACGGCCAACGTAGGCGTTTTGCCGTTGACCACTGCCATAAATTACGGAATAACGGGCCCGATGCTGAGGGCTTCCGGGCTTAAGTACGATTTACGGAAAGTGGACGGCTATAGCGTTTATCCCGAGCTTGATTTTGACGTTCCTGTCGGAAAAGGCGAGATGGGAACGCTAGGTGACTGCTGGGACCGTTCGCATGTACGTTATAAAGAATGCTGGGAATCGCTCAGGATTATCGAACAATGCCTAGACCGCTTGCAGGGCGATTTGAAAAGAACCCGTGATTTTGACCCACGAAGTGCCGTCCCGAAGAAAATTAGACCGAAGAAACAGGATCTTTATTTTAGGGGAGAAAGCCCTAAAGGCGAACTGGGCTTCTATTTCCGGGCCGACGGACGAAGTGACAAGCCATTTCGTTGCAAGGTAAGGTCTTGCTGTTTTACGAACCTGTCCGTATTGCCGGAAATATCAAGAGGTTCTATGATAGCCGATTTGATCGCTATTATGGGATCTATCGATGTGGTTCTGGGGGAAGTGGACAGGTAGGATTTTCGCCGGAATCATTATCTTTACGGAATAAAATGTTTGAAAAGGTCGTTTACACGGCCTTTTTCTGTTGAAAACAAACACTATTACGGTAGTTGGATCGTATTGAAATTAAATTTTAGGGGATCGATGTGGAGTAGGAATAAAGATGTTATTGTTATTGGCGGAGCTGTCTTCGCCATGTTTTTTGGGGCGGGAAACCTAATATTTCCGCCTCTGTTGGGTGCGGCGCTGGGTCCGGATTGGCTGACGGGAACCGTGGGTTTTGTCTTGACAACGGCTGTACTTTCGCTCTTGGCCATGATGGCGGTAGCGAAAGCCGGAGACGGTTTTGCGGATTTGGCCCGACATCTTGACAAGAAATTTTCGGCGATATTCGGTGTCGTGTTGGTTTTGGCCATCGGGCCTTTGTTGGCTATTCCCAGAACGGGAGCCACTACATACGAAATGGGAATCCTTCCTGTATTTCCGGAAGTGTCGGCCAATGTGGTCAGTATGATTTACTTCGCAGGCGTATTGCTGTTTTCGATTTCCAAAAACGGCGTTATGGACAAAGTCGGAAAGTTTCTGACGCCGACATTGGTAGTGGGACTGCTCTTTATCATTTGTAAAGCCGTATTCTCGTCGGGTGATGTGGCGCCTTTGGAAGATCCGGCAACAAGCCCTTTCTCCAAGTCTTTTGTGGAAGGTTACCAAACGCTTGACGTGATAGGCGCCGTATTGTTCACAATCGTAACACTTGGTGCTTTGCGGGAGAAAAACTATCAAGGAACCTCGATCCCTCCTATGGTTTTCAAAACGGGTCTTTTGGCCGCCACGTTTTTGGCGTTTGTTTACGGCGGACTGATGTATATGGGGGCTTTAGGAGCCGAATACCTGTCGGGTGATATGGCCAGAACGACTTTCTTCGTGACATTGGTGGAGAAGTTCGTAGGTGTTTCCGGGAAATATATCTTGGCTTTGACTGTTACGATGGCCTGTTTTTCGACCGCCGTGGGGCTTACTTCGGTTACGGCCGTATATTTCGAGCGCTTGACCAAAGGGAAAATGAGCTACAAGTTTAACGTGATCGTTTGTTCCGTTATCAGTTACGCCTTGGCGAATTTGGGAGTTGAGAGCATTGTGGCGCTTTCCGGGCCAGCCTTATCCTTGCTTTATCCGGCGTTGATGGTATTGATTGGCTTGATGTTGTTTTCGCACCTGTTGCCTAATAAGGAAATGGCCTTTAAGGCTGGAGTATACAGTGCCGTGGGCATTAGCGTTTGCGAGGCGATATCGACGAAGGCCGTGCCTGCGTTGTCGCCCATCTTTGCGGGGTTGCCTTTCGCCGAACACGGATTTGGGTGGCTGGTTCCTACTCTCGTGATCTTGGTCTTGGCGATAGCTTATTCGGCCGTAAGGCCAAGGAAAGCGGTAGTTTGATCATTGGGAAACTGCGAAAATGAAAAAGGCTTCGGTAATTCCGAAGCCTTTTTCATTATGCCATAACTTATATTATCCCGTCCCATTCTTTGTAAAAACGGTCGAGATATTCCAGCATAAAGTCGTGTCGCTCTTCCGCTATTTTTCGGCCGGTTTCGGTGCCCATGGTATTTTTTAGCAAAAGAAGCTTTTCGTAGAAATGGTTGATTGTCGGCCCGTCCGATTTTTTGTACGATTCAAAATCGGCGTGTAAAGTGGGTTTTACTTCCGGGTCGTACATTTGGCGATCTTTGTGGCCTCCGTAAGCGAAAGTCCTTGCGATTCCGATAGCTCCGATAGCGTCGAGTCGGTCGGCGTCCTGGACTGATTTTCCTTCGATGGTTTTCATTTCGGTGGAAACGTGAGCGCCTTTGAAAGACACTCCGTCGACGATTTCGCAAACTTTTTCAATCAGCGGGGAGTCGTCAATTCCGGCTTCCTCCATATATTTTCTGGCGAGTTTGCCTCCCATAGTTTCGTCTCCGCCGTGAAATTTGTGGTCGCCCACGTCATGCAGAAGAGCCGCCAGCCTTACCGTAGTCGGGTCGGCCTTTTCGGCTTCGCCAATTCTGACGGCGAGTTGATAAACACGGTGGATATGCCACCAGTCGTGGCCGGAGCCTTCCCCGTAAAACTCGTTGTGTACCCGCTCTTTCAGCTGTTCAAGGCTTTGTTCGAATCTTCGCTCTTCCATTATTTAACAGGTTGGCTTGGCCTTTTGGCTTTGTTGATAATGAGGAATATAATCTGTTGAGTGACCAAAACGAAAGGCACCGAGGCCAATAGCCAGACCAGCGAGCCCGCCAGATACGAAACGCCAAGTGTCTGGATACCTCGCCAGGGAGATTCCTGAAACCAAGCCATAATTTGCGACAGCTCCAAGTCAGGGAATTCTATTCCGAATATATTGGACCCGAATCTGAGAAAAGGCAGGAAAAGAAGTATCTGAAGGGGGTAAACCAGCCAGTTGGCCAAGTTAATGGCTACGGGGTTCAGTTTAAGCGCAAAGGCGATGCCCGTACAAAGTAAAGTGGTAAGGCCAATCAACGGCGAAAAACCGACAGCCATACCAATGGATAGCGACCAAGCCAACATGCGGGGCGAAACGCCTTGGCGCAAGAGCCCCGCAAGTGGATCGATGATTTTTTTCTTGAAGAAACTTCGGATACGCATCAGTAACTTTCCGACTCGTTGGGGAAGCTTGATGACCTTACGTCCTCAATATAAGAGCTGACAGCGTTGGTGATCTGCTCGTGCAAGTTGGCGTATTTACGGAGAAAACGCGGGTGGAACTCGTTGTTGATGCCGAGCATGTCGTGCATCACGAGAACTTGTCCGTCTACGTCCGGTCCTGCGCCGATTCCGATTACCGGAATGGAAACGCTTTCGGCTACCTGCTTGGCGAGTTCCGCGGGAATCTTCTCAAGCACAATTCCGAAACAGCCTACTTCCTCAAGCATCTTTGCGTCGCGGAGGAGCTTTTCAGCCTCGCTTTTTTCTTTCGCCCTAACCGTGTAAGTTCCGAATTTATAAATCGATTGGGGCGTGAGGCCCAAGTGTCCCATTACCGGAATGCCGGCAGTGAGGATACGCTCAACCGATTCCTTGATCTCCTGTCCCCCTTCCACTTTTACGGCATGCGCTCCGGCTTCTTTCATCAGGCGAATAGCCGATTTCAGAGCCTCTTTGGAATCGCCCTGATAGAATCCGAATGGGATGTCGGCAACCAAAAGTGACCTGTTGATACCGCGCGATACAGAGGATGCGTGGTAGATAATGTTGTCCAGAGTGATGGGAAGGGTGGTCTCGTGTCCGGCCATAACGTTTGAGGCCGAGTCCCCTACCAGCAGGATGTCGATTCCGGCGGCATCCAGTATGCGGGCCATCGAATAATCGTAAGCCGTCAGCATGGCGATTTTCTCGCCGTTTTCTTTCATCTTCCGAAGGCGATGGGTGGTAACCTTCTTCCGTGTCTCTTGCTTGTGTATAGACATACCTTGTGAGAGTTATCGTAATCAGCCGTTCAAATTTTAGCGTAAGTACGCTTCTCGTTTTTCCGGCCCGAATTCCACTTCGATGTGATCGTTGAGCGTAGTAGCCAGCTCATATCCGGAGTAAGTGGCGGCTACTGGAAAGGAAAGGTGGCTTCTGTTGACAAGCACCGCCGTTTCGATCTTCTTGAGATTTACGTCAAGGAAAGGCTTAAGGCCCTGTAAGAGAGTGCGACCGCTGTTCAGCACGTCGTCAACCAGAATGACTGACTTGTCCCGCAACTCTTTGGCGTCAATACCTAATTGCACGTCGGCATTCGCCGGTCCGTGTTTGTCCAGCGTCACTTTGCACAATTCGGCTTTGTACGGGGCGATTGTCCGGAAAATCTCCACCAGACGTTCGGCGAAAGCGTAACCGGTACCGTTGATGCCGGCAAAAATAATTCCTTGTTCCTCGAAATTCCGTTCGTAAATCTCGTAAGCTATCCGCTTGATGCGACGGTCGACCTGGGTGGTGTCCAGGATCATGATCTTATCCGTTGTCATGCGATTTTTCTTAGGTTGATTGCCTTGGCCAAAGTTATGCATATTCCGAAAACTTAGCCCTTTCGGCGTCGATTACTTTTGTCGGGGGCATAGTTCCCGTGGACACAAAACAATAAAGGAGCCACGGCGTGACTCCTTTATTGTTTTGTTAAGCTATTTCCCTGTTACGGCACAGGCATAACCTTGCTGTCTTTGTATGTGGAAAGCACTACCATCGACGAGAGGTTGTCCACCACATCGATGTCGCTTACGTCTTCGAGCATCAGTTGTTGGTAAGTGCCGATGTCTTTTGCGATCACTTTGAGGAGAAAATCCCCCGATCCCGTGATGTGATGGCACTCGATCACATTGTCGATCTTGTTGATCTTGTCAAGGAATGTCTTGATGTTGTCCTTGTTGTGACCTTTTAGGGTCACTAACACGAAGGTGGACACCCCCAAGCCGACTTTGTCGCTGTCAAGCAGAGCGTGGTAGCTTTTGATGAGTCCTGTCTGCTCAAGCTTTTTCACCCGTTCCAAAGTAGGAGCCGGCGAAAGCCCGATTTCCTTCGACAGTTGGGCGTTAGTTATCTTTGCACTCCTCTGCAAGATATCCAAGATCTTACGATCTATTTTATCTAGCCTATTAGTAGCCATTTTTTACAACGAATTTGAAAACGGTCATTAATCATCCAACTTCACTACGCCCGGGGTATCCAGGCTACAAAATTTTTAACTTGTATTTGCGCTAGGCAGTTAAAAAAAATTCTGTCCCGCACAAAGTAAGCAAATTTGGATCAATAGGTAAATAAAAAAGCAACAATCGTACTACGAATGTTGCCTTTCTTATATCCTAAAAGGTTTTTTTCGATTTTTCCTTAGAACAGGTCAAAACTCAAGCCTACTTGCGATGTGGTAGCGTCCGTTTCGCTAGGACCTTTGCCACTCTCAAACATTGAAGAGAGGTTCTGGTAGTAGTAAAGGTTGATCCACCCGAATCCCACTCGGCCGTAAACGCCATAGCGGAACTTTTCGAGGTTGAAATCCTCTTTGTATTTTACGGTTTTTGTTTCCCCGTCTTTTTTATACTTGATCTTCGTCTTAGAGTCGATCAAATAACCCACTTTTCCACCTAAAGCCATCTTGAAGCCTTTTCTTGAGTTTGGCCCCAAGGACGAATAGCGGAATTCCAGCGGAATATCGAGGTAAGTCATCTGGAGGTTTGTCTTATTAATTGACGCGCCTTCAAACGGTTTAACGGGTACTGGAGATTTGTCTACCGGAGTGTACGTCTCCGTGATACTCTGGATGGTTACGATCTCGGTCTGTCCGTTATTGTTTTTCAACGTAACGTCTTCGCTGAAGCTGTAGTTCTCAACCCCAATCCCGATTCCCGGGTTGAAAGAGAACTTGGATTTCCCTATAGGAATCCCATACGTATAGTAGACGTTGAACGCTCTGGAGCTAAACCACTTCGTTCCCATGTTGCTGGGTGTGGAGTTGATCCAGTTCCAACCGAATTCTACAAACAGGTCACCGGGCAGATCTGGCATCCCCCTCTTCTTCTCAGTGTTTTCTCCCTGAGCGAAACCAAAATTTACGCCCATGACCAATATTGCCACGGCTGATAATAAAATCCTTCTCATATACTTTGCGGAAAAAGAAAAGTCAGGCACTTCGGACAAAGATAATTATTTTATTGAGACGCACATACTAAAATTCAAAGGTACCTGCGTTCAAGACGAGTCTACATGGCCTGAATGGCCTTCGACTTCATAGATAACGTTTGCCCTAATACTTTATTGTCCAAAAAATCAACAACAACGTTCATAGACCTCCACTTTTCCCGTTTCGGGGTAAAAGACGATTTTGATGCGAAGATCCAACTCTATAAGATAATAGAAGCTCACGCTGTCCTTTCGCTTGGCGGTTTCCTGCCATATTCCGTCAACGCTGACGTCCTCGACAAAAGTCTGTCCTGAGGGAATGGCGGGCGACCGGAACCTGTCTTTGTCAAAAAAATGCTTCAGGCGGTTTATTATGGCCTCTTCCCTTTCCTGTATCGACGGGTTCGGCAGGTTCAGCTCCGTTTGGCCCAGTAGCTGGAATGCCCGGAAAGAGTCTCGGTAAAGGGAATTTCCCGTCGTTCCGAAAATTTCGAAAACGACCGTGCTTTCCAGAAAGTTCGGTCCCATGACTCGAATCACAAAATGGTCCTTAGACCCTTTTCGGACAAAATCCACGGTTTTGTAATCCATAAAAAGCAATTCGCCCTTGGCCGGGGGCAACATGTTATGGACAGAATCCGGCAAATCGTAGATATAGGGATCCTTTTTTTCCTTTTCCGTACAGCCGGACAACCCTGCGAGAATAACCAACGAGAGGAAAGCGCAAAGCAGAAGAGTGTTGTGATGGAAAGTTCCCATAGTTTTCGAAAGATTGCCTTTATTGAGAATCCCTTTCGGGAAAAAAAGTTCGCCAAACAGGGCAAGAGCGCCGTTTGAACTTCTTCATAAAACGTTAATCAGATAACTTTACGTCGCCTGAGAGGGTATTTATATGTAAAGAACACCACTTAAACCTTACATCATGAGACAGAGAATAGCCTTGTTGCTGTTGGTTGGCGCTTTGTTCGCGTCATCGGCTTTTGCTCAAAAGAAAAAGATTTACGATCCTTCATTGAACGGAAAAAAGCAACTGCTTGAGGCGGTAACCAAAGCGCAAGCGACGGGAAAAAACGTCTTTGTGCAAGTTGGCGGAAACTGGTGCAGTTGGTGTATCAAGTTTGAGAAGTTCGTAAACTTCAATAACGATCTCGGCGAAATTCTGGAAAAGAACTACATCACGGTTCACCTGAATTACAGCAAGTCGAACAAAAACTGGGACGCTTTGGAGCAGTTGGGTTTTCCGCAACGTTTCGGGTTTCCGGTATTTGTGATTTTGGATAAAAACGGAAACAGAATCCATACGCAGGATTCAGGTTATCTGGAAAAAGACGGAGGCTACGACCACGACAAGGTAAAACGCTTTTTGGAGAATTGGACTCCGAAAGCTCTCAGCGCCGAGAGTTATAAGGATAAGAAATAAGTTTAAGAAAGCCGTGGTCGCAAACCTCCACGGCTTTTTTTCATGTCCTCGCTATTTTATTTTTTGGCATTCAGTTTTCTGAAAAAGGCGTATGCTTTCCTGCCAGTCTTTTTAAATCTGGGAGAATCTCCCGTTTCATTTTTTGTCACCCATCACCGTTTATACTTTTCCTGAGAATGATTATTGCGCCAATAAAAGTGAAAATTAAACGGAACGCGTATGGACAGGGAGAACATGCTTTGCGGGCTCCGGAAACGGGGAGCCAAACCATGGGACATGATAATAATCGGCGGTGGTGCTACGGGCTTGGGCATCGCCGTGGATTCTGCGTCGCGGGGGTATGACACACTATTGCTCGAACGCACCGATTTTGCGAAAGGCACATCCAGCCGTAGCACAAAGCTGGTGCACGGTGGCGTGCGTTACTTGGCCCAAGGCGACGTGGGAATGGTAAAAGAAGCCTTGGCCGAACGCGCTTTGATGATGAAAAACGCCCCGCATTTAGTCCGAAATATGTCTTTTGTGGTGCCCGCTTATAGTTTCTGGGATGGCTTGCGTTATACCGCCGGGCTTAAACTTTATGATCTGATGGCGGGGAAAGCGAGTTTCGGAGCATCCGTACATCTGGGCAAGGAAGCGATACTTAAGCGTATTCCGACTTTAAACAGAAAGGGTCTGAAAGGAGGAATTCGCTATCAAGACGGTCAGTTTGACGATAGCCGGATGGCGGTTAATCTTGCCCAAACGGCGCACGAACACGGCGGTGTTCCGCTGAATTACATGGAAGTAAAAGGATTGCGTAAAAACGAAAACGGGAAGATAGAAGGCGTCTTTGCGCAGGATTTGGAGACGGGCGAAGAATTTGAGTTACCGGCAAAGGCGGTGGTAAATGCCACGGGCGTATTTACGGACGAGATTCATCAATTGGACAAGCCGGGAGTGGAGCCCACGGTAATGCCGAGCCAAGGCGTTCATATCGTTTTGGATTCGTCTTTCTTGGGAAACTCGCAACAAGCGCTGATGATACCGGAAACCTCGGACGGGCGGATACTTTTCGCTGTGCCTTGGCATGGCGTATTGGTAGTGGGAACCACCGATACGGCCGTGAGGCATGCGGACATTGAACCAAAAGCGCTGGACGAAGAGGTGGATTTTATTCTGGACACCGCAGGGTTTTATTTGGATAAAAAGCCAAAACGAGAAGACGTTTTGAGTGTGTTCGCTGGACTGAGGCCTTTGGTGAAATCTGGCGATAAAGAAAACCCCACTAAAAATCTGTCACGCGGACATAAAGTGAGTGTTTCAGCTTCGGGTTTGGTAAGTGTGTCGGGCGGAAAGTGGACCACTTATCGCAAGATGGCCGAGGACGCTGTGAATGTCGCCTCCCGATCGGCGGGTTTGAATTCGGAAAAGTGTCGAACCAAGGACTTGAAAATTCACGGTTATTCCACTGAATCGTCATTTTTTGATCATCTCGGAACTTACGGAGCCGATAATCAAAGTGTGCTGGATTTGGCGAAAACGGAACCTGGCTTGGGCGATCCGCTGATAGCCGGGAAACCGTACCTGAAAGCGCAGGTGGTTTGGGCTGTGCGGAATGAGATGGCCCGCACGGTCGAGGATGTTTTGGCTCGGCGGCTAAGGTTCCTTTTTTTGGATGCGAAATCGGCGGTGGAAGCGGCGCCAGCCACGGCTAAACTTATGGCTGATGAAATGGGGAAAGACAGGGCTTGGGAGCTCGCCCAATGCGAAGATTTCGCCGTTTTGGCTTCCTCGTATAAGTTTGACTGCCCTTCCAAGGAGCGTTAAGGCTGTCTTTAATTCATAAATAAATAATATAAAAATTAATTTATTGGAATAATTCAATTAAAGATCCTCCCAAAAGATTGTTTTACGCTTTAGGTTACGGAACTCTTTTTTACTTTTCAGCCCTGAAACCTTTCGTCATATGTTCTGCCTGAGACCAAAATAACGTAGCTTTGCAAGCCAATCCAACATGTAAATTTTGAACGAATCATGTCTCAGGCATTTTACCAAAACTACAGGTTAGGTGTAGTGGGCGGAGGCCAGTTAGGGCGGATGTTGATACAGTCGGCGATTGACTATAATATCGATATTTCCGTACTCGACCCCGATCCGAACGCACCTTGCCGTAGCTTAGCCTCGGAGTTCACACAAGGAAAACTCACTGATTTCGAAACCCTCTATGAATTCGGGAAGCGATGCGACCTGGTTACCATCGAAATCGAGAACGTGAACACCGATGCCCTGAAAAAGCTCCGCGACGAGGGAGTGAAAGTGTTTCCCCAGCCGGAAATCATCGAACTCATTCAGGACAAACGGATCCAAAAGCAATTCTACGCCGACAACGACATCCCTACGGCGGATTTTATCTTGACGGAAGACGCCACCGAAGTACGGGAAAACGCGTCGTTTCTGCCAGCTGTAAATAAGCTTGGCAAAGAAGGCTATGATGGCCGTGGAGTGCAGATTATCCGTGAGGAAAAAGATCTGGAAAAGGCGTTTGACGCTCCTGGATTACTGGAAAAATTGGTGGATTTTGACACTGAAATCTCAGTAATCGTAGCCAGAAACGAGAAGGGCGAAACAAAAGCTTTTCCGGCGGTAGAACTCAGTTACCACCCGGAACATAATCTGGTGGAGTTTCTGTTCGCCCCTGCGAAAATCTCTGCGGAAGTGGAGAGAAAAGCCGAAGAATTGGCTCTCAGAGTGATCGACACTTTGGGAATGGTCGGGCTGTTGGCTGTAGAAATGTTCGTAACCAAAGACGGTGACGTATTGGTAAACGAAGTGGCGCCGAGACCGCATAATAGCGGACACCAAACCATCGAGGCGAATGTCACTTCGCAATACGAGCAACACCTGAGCGCCATCGTGGGAGCGCCTTTGGGAGATACCAAAGCGATTACCCCTTCGGTAATGGTCAATCTATTGGGCGAAGACGGACATCAAGGCCTTGCCAAGTGCGAAGGCTTGGATAGCGTTATGGCTATGGACGGCGTAAAAACCCACCTTTACGGCAAAAAGATCACTAAGCCTTTCCGGAAAATGGGCCACGTTACGCTGATCGGTTCCGATACGGAAGCGCTGAAAAGCGACGCCCGCCGGGTTAAGGAGACCTTGAAGATTGTTTCGGAATAATTTCCGCAACCCTTTTGACGGAGGCGACTTGTCGCTTCCGTTGTCGTTTTGAACAACCTGAACAAAATCCTTTATGAGTACACCTTTGGTAGGAATAATCATGGGTAGCCAGTCCGATATGGGCGTAATGGCTCCCGCCGCCGAAATGTTGGAACAGCTCGGCGTTCCGTTTGAAGTAACAGTGGTTTCGGCTCACCGCACACCCGTCAGAATGGTGGAATACGCCCAAAGCGCGGCCAAGCGTGGCCTGAAGGCGATTATAGCCGGTGCTGGTGGCGCGGCGCACTTGCCGGGAATGGTGGCTTCCCTGACCACTTTGCCCGTAATCGGCGTGCCGGTGAAGTCCAGAAACTCCATCGACGGCTGGGATTCCGTATTGTCAATCCTTCAGATGCCGGGTGGAATTCCCGTAGCCACCATGGCCCTTGATGGCGCTCAGAACGCCGGGCTTATGGCCGCGCGTATTGTGGGGGCGTTTAGCCCTGAGGTTAGCGAAAAGCTTGAGGCTTATCAGGAAAGTTTGGAAACCAAAGTGATGGATTCCGTAAAGAATATCGAAGAGAACGGATACAAAAGCGTTCTGTAAAATAGGTCTATTTTGCCCGGAGGCTGTTCCCCGTAATTTCATATTCAGGGAATCGTTTCCGGGCGAAATTGGTCTTATGGTTTGCGTTCCGGTCAAAATTCGGACACAGGCTTATGAATATTTTTTGTATCTTAACGTTTTATTAATACGCCAAAAAGGCCTCTCCGCTTGGCTTAGTTTCGTATACGAGATACCGGAGGCGGCAAAACAACGGGAAAGCTTGAAAACTTTCTCGGTAGCCGGCAAAAATAACGTCGGCAAGCCTTTGGGACAATCAGTAAACCGGTTCCCGGCCGGAAGTTCAAGGATACGATATTATCGCACATAAACTATGGTCAAAAGGTGGGTACAGAAGGAATTGCCGGACGAAGAAGACGTCCAGAGGCTATCCCAAGAGATCAACGTCAACGAAGTGCTTGCTACCGTGCTCTTGCAACGGGGCGTAAAGGATTTTGACCAAGCCAAACAATATTTCAGGCCGTCGCTCGACGATCTGCACGACCCGTTCCTGATGAAGGATATGGACGTGGCCGTAGACCGGATTCTCAAAGCGTTCAAACAGCGCGAGAAGATTTTGATCTACGGAGACTACGACGTGGATGGAACCACGTCCGTGGCTACGCTCTACCGTTTTATCAAGAGCATGTATCCCAATTGCGATTTTTACATTCCGGACCGCTACAAGGAAGGTTACGGAATCTCGGAAAAAGGGATAGAATGGGCCAAGGAAAGTAACATTAAGCTTATCATCAGCCTCGACTGCGGTATCAAAGCCGTAAACCTTGTCGGCAAGGCGAAAAGCTACGGAATAGATTTTATTATCTGCGACCATCACCTGCCGGGCGATGAATTGCCTCCGGCGGTGGCCGTTCTGGACCCGAAGCGCAAAGACTGCGAGTATCCGTTCAAGGAACTTTCGGGCTGCGGCGTGGGGTTCAAGCTGGCGCAGGCCTTGGCCAAAGTGTCAAGCGAGGCGGACGAGAAACTGCTCTGGCAGTCGCTGGATTTTGTGGCGGTGAGTATCGCCGCCGATATCGTCCCTATCACGGGCGAAAACAGGATTTTGGCCCACTTCGGGCTTGAGGTGTTGAACAAGCACCCGTCCGCTGGCCTGAAAGCCCTGATTGATCTGGGCTCCTACAAAGGCAAGCTGGCGATAATGAATATCGTGTTCGGGATCGGCCCGCGGATCAACGCCGCCGGCCGGATGGAGCACGCGCATTCCGCCGTAAGGCTGTTGTTGGCCGAAGACGAGGCGGAGACTTACCGCTTGGCCAAGCTGATAAACGAAAGCAATACCCGCCGAAAGGATTTCGATTCGCAGATTACGAACGAAGCCATCAATATGATCGAGGCCAACGACCGTACGCTCAGTTCCAAATCAACGGTGCTGTTCAAGAGCGATTGGCACAAAGGCGTAATCGGTATTGTGGCTTCGCGTTGTATCGACAAATACTATCGCCCTACGGTTATCCTTACCGAATCGAACAGAAAGGCAACAGGATCGGCGAGGTCGGTGAATGGTTTTGACATTTACGAAGCCCTTTGCGAATGCGAGGATCTGCTCGACCAGTTTGGCGGGCATATGTACGCTGCGGGCCTTACTTTGGAAATTGACAAAGTGGAGGAATTCCGCACCAGGTTCGAGAAGACGGTAAGCGAGAAAATCACAGAGGAGCAACTGATTCCGCGTATTGACGTGGATTATCAGATTGACTTGGATGTGATCGATACGAAATTCTATAATATTCTGAGGCAAATGGCTCCGTTTGGCCCGCAGAATATGCAACCGATTTTTGTGACCGAAAACCTCCGTGTGCATGACCGTCCGCGATTGCTCAAGGGCGAACACCTCAAGTTTAAGGTTGTTCAGGGAGAAGGCGGAAAGATTATGGAAGCCATCGGTTTCGGTTTTGGCCAATATTACGATTTGGTAAACAGCGGCATGCGATTCAAAATGGCTTATACCATTGAGGAAAACACCTATATGGGCAACAAGAGCCTTCAGCTTTATGTGAAGGACATTAAGTTCGACTAATATCATCGGCAATATTGTAGGGAAGGAATGATGGAGACGATAGTCCATTACGGGCTTCATTTTATCGCGCCGGCGGGAATTGCGTGGCTGATTGACAAAAAGCGTTGGAAAAAGCTTTACGTCGTACTTTTGCTGACTATGCTCGTGGACGCCGACCATCTGTTGGCCGATCCGATATTCAAGGCCAACCGGTGCAGTGTCGGTTTTCATCCGTTGCATAGCTACCCGGCCATTTTGGCGTATATCGTAGGCTTGGTTGTCTTTTGGCGCAAGGTGATTGTCCGCACCGTGTTTATCGGCTTGTTGTTCCACATGTTTACCGATTTTGTGGACTGTATCTGGATGTGGGAAGCCTGCGGAAGCTGTTTCGACGAATACAAACTTGCCCATCCCGGCTTTGCCAAAGTGATTGACTTTCTGAAAAAGGTAATCGGCCTTAAGTCTTAAGTATGAGGCCATTTCCGGCGGTGTCTACCTAAGACCAAATGCCTAATACTAAATACCCAACGGACGATGTCCCGCCATTTGGCGAGGCGTCGTCCGTTTTGTTTAGGTTTGTTTTTTTACGAAAAGCCAAACTTATTCCCCTTGGAATATTGAAAAGGCCATGGCATTTTTTATTTTTCAATTTCAAATCCCGGCCAACAGGATCTTTTCCTGACGCTTGGGACTTTATCGGGAGATTTCGTCGTTATAAATTAAAGGCTCTTCCTGATTTTTAGAAATTTACCCGCCCTCGCACATCCGCGGTGGCGGAGAGCCGTCCGACGTATTTTGACGGTTTGCGGAACAATTTGCCGTGAGCCGAGTAACCGAAAGGAAAACCGAAATCCATGATTCTAAAGGCTGATAACTTAGTAAAGAAATATAAGGAGAGAACCGTAGTGGACAATGTGTCCGTGGAGGTGAATCAAGGGGAGATTGTTGGTTTGCTGGGCCCGAACGGAGCCGGAAAAACCACGTCTTTCTATATGATTGTGGGGCTGATTAAGCCGAACGGAGGAACGATTACGCTGGAAAACGAAGACATCACCGCTTTGCCGATGTACAAGCGGGCGCAAATGGGTGTCGGATACCTTCCTCAGGAAGCTTCGGTATTCCGCGACCTTTCCGTGGAGGAAAACCTGCTTGCCGTATTGGAGATGACCGGAAAAACCAAAGCCGAACAAAAAGAAAAGGCCGAGGCGCTTCTGGAAGAGTTCAGTTTAACGCACGTGAGGAAAAACCTCGGAAAGGTACTTTCCGGTGGCGAGCGTCGCCGTACCGAGATCGCCAGGGCGCTGGCCGTGGACCCGAGCTTCGTTTTGCTCGACGAACCTTTCGCCGGTGTGGACCCGATCGCCGTGGAGGAAATCCAGGGTATTGTGGCCAAGCTCAAAAACAAGAATATCGGAATCCTGATCACCGATCACAACGTAAACGAGACGCTTTCCATTACTGACCGGGCTTATATGATGTACTCCGGCAAGCTTTTCAGGTCCGGCACGGCCGAGGAGCTGGCCAATGATCCGCTGGTGCGCGAGCGTTATCTTGGGCAACATTTTGAACTGAAGCGGAAATCTTTCGACTGATCAACTTTTTAACCGTTACCGTATGCCGATCCTCAACTCGATAATCACCTGGGTACTGAAACAACGTATCAGCCAAATCGAGGAGTTTTGTGAAAAACCCTTCGAAACGCAACAAGAGACATTTGAGTATTTGGTGAAAACGGCCAAAGACACCGAGTTCGGCAAGGCTAACGGTTTTGAATCGATCAAAAGCGTCAGGGAGTTCCGGGAGCGTATTCCCGTCATGAGTTATGAGGGAATATCGCCTTATATAGAACGGCAGATGAAAGGCGAGCGGAATATCCTCTGGCCTTCTGAGGTTCGTTGGTTTTCCAAATCGTCGGGCACTACGAATGCCCGGAGCAAGTTTATTCCGGTATCGGAAGAGGCTTTGGAAGAATGCCACTACAAAGGCGGGAAAGATATGCTGTCCGTGTATTTGAACCAATATCCGGACAGCAAGATGTTCACCGGAAAAGGCTTGGGTATAGGCGGTAGCTACCAGCCCAATCCGTTTGATCCTTCGGGTGGCACCAATTGCGGCGATGTATCGGCTCTTATTATCCAGAACCTGCCGTTTTGGGCGCAGTTGAGCCGTACGCCGGATATCGATATCGCCCTGATGGACGAGTGGGAAGCCAAGATAGAGAAAATGGCCAAGGCTACGGTCGAGGAGAACGTGACTAGCATAGCGGGCGTCCCGACTTGGACTTTGGTGCTTTTGCAACGGATTCTGGAAATGACTGGCAAGAACGACATTTCCGAAGTCTGGCCGAATCTGGAAGTTTTTGTGCATGGCGCCGTGGCGTTCGGGCCGTACCGTAGCGTATTTCGCGAATTGATCTCACGTCCGGATATGCGGTACCTGGAAACCTATAACGCTTCCGAGGGATTTTTCGGGATCCAAGACCGTTCCGACCACGACGACATGTTGCTGATGTTGGATTACGGTATTTTCTATGAGTTTATTCCTCTGGAAAATCTGGAAGACGAATATCCTCAGGCTGTAGGCTTGGAAGACGTGGAACTTGGGAAAAACTACGCGATGGTGATCAGCACCAACGCCGGCCTGTGGCGCTACCTGATCGGCGATACGGTCAAGTTTACGACCAAAAGCCCGTATCGGATCAAGATATCGGGACGGACAAAACACTTTATAAACGCCTTTGGCGAGGAAGTAATCGTGGAAAACGCCGAACGGGCGATAACCGAGGCCTGTACCCAAACCGGCGCTTCGATCGCCAATTTTACCGCCGGCCCCAGATATTTGGGTAAAGGTGAAAAGGGCGGGCATGAGTGGATCGTGGAATTCAAGCGCCTCCCCTCTTCTGTCGAGGTTTTTACCAGAGCCTTGGACGGCGAACTTCGCAGGTTGAATTCGGATTACGACGCCAAGCGTTACGCCGATATCGCATTGGAAATGCCGGTGGTCCATGCCGTGGAGGAGAATACTTTTTATAATTGGATGAAAAGCCGGGGCAAACTTGGTGGCCAGCACAAAGTGCCGCGTTTGTCGAACAACCGGGTCTATCTGGATGATATTTTGGGAATGATCGGGCGGTCTACGGGCTAACCGAAAAAATGCTCGTGCTTCCACGCGTAGCGGCGAATAGCCAGTCTTGTATTTTTTCTGACAAAACGAATTCGGATTGCGTTAATAAGCAAAGACAAGACAATTTTGCTTATGGAAACTTCAGTACCAAGCGGAGACGAACGCACCTGGGCCATGTTCAGTCACTTGAGTAGCCTCAGCGTATTCGCAATTCCTTTCGGCAATATCATCATCCCGATGGTGATTTGGCTTAGCAAGAAAAAAGAGTCCGCTTTTGTGGACGAGCACGGCAAAGCCAGTCTTAATTTTCAACTATCCGTAATCATTTATATGATGATCATCGGGGTGTTTGCGTTAGTCTTGTTCGGCTTGGGTTTGGTTAATCTGGGGCTTTCGGGAACGGAGGATATGTACTGGAGGACTTTCCCTTGGGAATTCCACTTTGAGGGTGACGGGTTTATTCCGTTTTTTTTGGCGCCCGGCTTCGGGCTGATTTTCCTCTTGGGCTTGTTCTGGCTGGCTTTGGTCGGGATTTATATATTTCTTGTCGTGAAAGCCTCGCTTGACGCCAGTTCTGGCAGGCAACCAAAGTATTTCTTAGCGCTTCCGCTCATCAAATAATAGTTCATAAAAAAACCGCTTCCATTGTGGAGCGGTTCTTTTATATTTTTCGAAAACGGACCTTTATTACAGGTGCGCGTCGATTTTTTCTGCCAAAACAGACTTAGCTACGGCGCCAACTTGCTTGTCAACGATTTCGCCACCTTTGAAAACCAACAAAGTAGGAATGCTGCGGATGCCGAACTTAGCTGAGATGCTTGGGTTGTCGTCAACGTTCACTTTTGCGATAACGGCTTTTCCGTCATAGTCGCTGGCCAACTCGTCGAGAATCGGTGAGATCATCTTACAAGGTCCGCACCATTCTGCCCAGAAGTCTACCAATACCGGAGTTTCCGATCCGATGATTTCCTCAAAATTCTCTTCCGTGATTTTTACAGTAGCACTCATGTTATTACTAAAGTTTATCTGATTGAATTCTCTTGCTCTATTCCGATACGTAAATATAAACGATTAGTTCCGAAGGAAACCCTAACAAAGGTCAAATACGGGGACTTTCGGGATAGAATTTATTTATGTTATTATCGACTTAATCCCTATGGATCAGTCGTGTACGTGGCAAAGTCCTTTCGGATTCTTGGTCATGTTTTTACACCTGTTTCCCGTTTTTTTAGTTTTGGCTTTGCACCGTACGCTTCCCGCGCGCTTTGCGGGCGTTGTTTTTTTCGACGAAGAAAAGGTTGTGCTAGTGGTCCAGCCTGACATTGTCGACTGGGCTTCCATACGGTTTTCGACGGCGTCGGGCAAGGCCGGAAAAAAGTCGATGCCGGTCAAAGCTTCCAATTTGTCTATCGATACAACGTAGCTACTGCGGGGTTTGGCACACTTGCCGTTCGGCATCAGGAAGGCTACGCACTTTGGCGTGTTGGTGAGGTCGTAGACTATTTTGTAATACTTTGAAGGGACCGTGACGCCGTTTTTACCGATTTTTTTGTTTTGGCCGGAAAGTATGGGGCCGGTAACCACATAGATTTTCCCTTCTTTCTTGGCCCATTTCCTGACTTGCTCTTCCAGATTTTTCCATGCGCCACGGTTTAGTTCGGGCGCTTGCGGGCTCATATTGCTCATGTAAAATGACTCAGTCATCGCCTGTTTGCTGAAGCATCCGTCGGCGGCGGGAAAAAGATGTCCGCGGTCGTAGCCTTTACCTTTGTAGTCGGCTAAAGACGCCGAGCCGGTTTTCACGGCGGGGTCGGGCCGGAAGTCGTCCGTACGGCTGACCCTTTTGGTCAGTTCCGTGCTGGTGAGTTCATAGGCTACCCATTCGGGTTGTTCGTGCTTTTCGGAGTAAGACAGGATATAATTGGCGTGTTTTACGATTTGTCCGGTTGTGGACTTGGGCAAGTAGCGGTTATCTTGGGCCGTAGCGGGCTTGGCCATCAGGCAAAGCAAGAGGCATGCGGCGATTTTTGGGAGGAAATTCATATTCGCTGAAGAAAAATTTGGGATGGTTTATCCAAAAGAAATTTATTGATGATTGTATGTAAATTAGTGAATGAAAATTATCAAGTGAAGCTTTCCTCTATGTTTGCGGAATTATTTTCAGCTCCGAATTTATTAAAGTATCAAAATATAGGTGCCCTCTCCCGCTTTCCTATAACGTTGCTGGAATTCCGGGATTTTCTCCAGCAGTTTAGGCATCACGTTTTCCTGATCGATGATTTTCTTTGGAGGGTCGTTTTCGAAGGCTTGGTGAATCAGCAAAAGGTTGCCGTAATCGTCTAGTTCCTCGAAAATCGGCTTTGTGAATCTCCAGTCCAGAAAAGGTGTTGCTAATTCGCCGTTGCCGTAAAGTCGGAAGTTCGGGCCAAGGACAAGTGTTTTTTCCGCTTCGCCGTTTTCCAAGCCTGTGGGCTTTGGAATTGTGAGTTGGCTTAGGTCAACATATTCGGCCCAAATATTTGGCGTGAGCGCGACGGTGTAATTAAAACCGAGGATCAGGACTATGAAAAATCCGAAGACGATCTCGGTGACAAAGCGTTTGCGTATTTCCAATAAGTAATGCGTAATAAAGAACGCTGCCGGACCGATTACAAATATCAGGTTGGAGGGCGACCTGTAAGGACTGATAAAGTAAACCGCTAGAGCCGTGGCCGCCGTGATAAGCATCGCGTAGCCGTAACTCATGTGGCGATAGTTGAATCCGCGTCCGCCCCATAGTGCGGGCAAGGCGCGGAAAAAGAGTAACAGCGGAATTGCGCAGACAGCCCAAACGGAGGTGTGGTTAACCAAAGGAGCTGTCCGGTTGTGCAGAATGGAAAGAATGCCTTGGTTCAGTAAATTATGGAGCCCGTCGTGCCAGAGGTAGTATACGGCGCAAAAACCCAGAGGCAACGCTGCGCCGGCGATGAGAAGGACGTATCTTCTGAACACGGAGTTTGTCAAAAAGACCATAACGATTTCCAATCCCGCCAAAAATAGTAACGCTGGCCAATAAAAAAGAGAGGCCAAGCCGGCCATTATGCCAACCGTGAGGATTTGGGAATCTTCGCCTTGCCGGCTCATCACGTGGTTCATACTGAAGTGGGTGGCCAATATCAGGAATGTGTTGGCCATCAGCATCGGTGTTAGGCTCATGTATTGGAAAAAGGAGCAAAACAGCGTCATCATGACTAAGCCGGAGGCGTAGTTGTTTTCCTTGTAGGCTTTGTTGAGCACTCCGGAGATGGCGAAGATGCAACACTGCGTAAACACTAGCGCTATGGCCAAAACCCTGTAGGCCGTAACCGACCTGCCGAAAAGCGAATCCAGAATTCCGTAGACTCCAGCCGACAGCGGACCCATTCCGTCGTAGAGGTCACGGTACATGGTGGCGCCTTCGGCCATTTTTCCTCCTATCAGCATATATCTCAATTCAGTGACCGTGAACGGATAAGCGTCCAAAAAGAAGGGTAATTGGGTCAAAAGTAGCAGTGCCAGAAGGCCGACCAGGCGAAACGGGGCGTTTAATCTGAAATATCTGAACAATGAATCTGAATTTAAATTACTTTTGTGAATTGCAGGTGTGCCGGCCAACGATCCGGAATATGCAAAAATATCATATTATTCGTAATAGCGAACATGGAGAGCAAGAGACAACAGAAATTCTCAAGACTGATACAGAAAGATTTGGGCCATATATTCCAACACGAGGTGAAAGGCCTGCTCAACGGAGCTTGGGTTACCGTAACCGAAGTGAAGATGAGCCCGGACTTGGGCGTGGCCAAAGCTTACCTGAGCATCATGATTGCGGACAAGGACGCCACCATGGCTTTGGTGAACGAGCATAAGTCCGAAATCCGTAAGCGTTTGGGAATGAAGATCGGAAAACAAGTGCGGATTGTTCCGGAATTGGTTTTTCAGGTGGACAACACTTTGGAAAACGCTTCGAGGATCAACGAGCTTTTGGGACAGATCGAGATTCCGGACGAGGACAAGGTGGATATGAACGATTATCCGGAAGGGTTGCCCGAAGACGAGGAAGACTGATTCCGCGGACGATATAACTTCCCTCCGCCGAAAGGTGTAGGGAAGACGTTTTCTTTACACTTTTTCGTACCCAGCCGATTTTCGCCTTATGAACCTTTCGTTTTTCATCGCGCGCCGGTATTTCAAGGCCAAACACAAGCAGAGTTTTTCCAATATCATTACCAGAATAGCCATGGTGGGCATTGCCGTAGGCACAATGGCCTTGGTAGTAGTGCTGTCGGTGTATAACGGAATGGGCGATTTGGTAAGGAGCCTTTACAACAGCTTCGATCCGGAGATAAAGATAGCTCCGGCCCAAGGGAAAACTTTCGCCGCCGATACGGCTTTGTTGCGTTTGGTCAGAGGCACGGAAGGCGTGGCGATAGTGAGCGAAGTGTTGGAGGATAACGCTTACGCTAAATACAAAAACGCCGAAATGGTGGTGACGGTAAAAGGCGTGAGTCCGAATTACATACGGCAGAGCGGTGTCCGGGACCGGATCACGAACGGCGAGTTTTTGTTGGAAAACAAAGAAAACGGTCAGGAATTCACGGTGATCGGGGCAGGTGTGCGCTATGAGCTGTCGGTGAATCTGCGCAATGATTTTTACCCTGTTCGACTTTATTATCCCAAAAAAGGAAAGATAAAAGGGAGCCTTAACCCTACGAAAAACCTGAACAGCCGATCGTTGATGGTTTCGGGCGTGTTCGAGAGCAGTAAGGGCTATAACCTCAATTACGTATACGTGCCTCTGGAAACGGCCACGAAGCTGATGCAGAAAGAAGGCAGGCTGTCGGCGTTGGAGGTGAAAGTGTTGCCCGACGCGGATGTGGACAAAGTCCAGCGCCGTCTGAAAAAGGCGTTGGGCAAAAGCTTTACCGTTAAGAACCGGGAAGAGCAACAGGCGCTTTTGTCCAAAGTGTTGAGAATCGAAAAGCTGTTCTTCTTCGTGGCTTTAAGTTTTATTCTTTTTATCGCTTCGTTCAATATATTCTTCTCCTTGAGTATGTTGGTTATCGAAAAGAAAAAAGACATCGCCGTGCTGTTTTCTATCGGCGCTACGAGAAGTTTGGTCCGAAAGATTTTTATGTTCGAAGGATTTCTCGTTGCCATGAGCGGAGCGGTTACCGGATTGCTTACGGGACTTCTTATCTGTATTCTCCAAGAGAAATACGGCTGGGTAAAAATGGGTATTATGGGTCCGCAAGGCGACTATTGGGCCTATCCGGTGTCGTTGGATCCAGTGGATATCAGCGCTACGGTTCTCGTAGTTATTCTTTTGACGATATTGGCTACCGTGCGCCCGGCCCGTTTGGCTTCGAAATACAAAGTCACGGAACACCTGTAAAACACTTGCGTGAATTGCCGGGTTAGGGCTTTGATTGAAAGCCTTTTTATAACCGGAGCATGCGAACAGAAAATATAGAGATAGGCAAGGCCAAGGCCAAGCTTACCGAAGAGGTACAGGATAGGAAACATTATGTGACCGTCGAGCTGGAAAGTCGATTGCCGGCTACGGAAGTGCGGGCGTATTTGACGGAGCGTTTCGACAAGAGATTTTTTTACCACACGATTACCGATAAGCCCGAGCACGGAAAAATCAGCTTCTTTACTTCGTTCTGGCGAGAATTTAATTCAAATGAAGACATTCAGGCGAGTTTGAGAAATATTTCGGAATCTCCATCCACTTCGGACGAGGCCCATGAGGTTTTGAAAGAGGCGATAGGAAAACTGGAAGGCGACGACTTGGCTAAGGTGGCTTTGTTTCTGGCCGAAGTTCTGAAAAAATAAAAAACGGCCTCGTGTGCTGAGGCCGTTTCCGTGTTTTATTGTCTAAGCTCTGAATTTCAAATTCTAGAATTCCGCGCTACCCGGAGTACGTGGGAAAGGAATTACGTCGCGGATGTTGGTCATGCCCGTGATGAAGAGCAAGATACGCTCAAAGCCCAACCCGAAACCACTGTGTGGAGCCGAACCGAAACGGCGGGTGTCAAGATACCACCACATTTCCTCTTCCGAGATACCGACTTCGCTCATACGCTCCACCAAAAGTTCCAGACGCTCTTCACGCTGTGATCCGCCCACAACTTCGCCGATGCCCGGGAACAGGATGTCCATGGCCCTTACGGTTTTGTCGTCGTCGTTCTGGCGCATGTAGAATGCCTTGATGGCTTTCGGGTAGTCTGTCAGGATAACAGGCTTTTTGAAGTGCTTCTCCACCAAGAAACGCTCGTGCTCCGACTGAAGGTCCGCCCCCCATTCCTCGATAAGGAATTGGAACTTCTTCTTCTTGTTCGGTTTCGAGTTTTTCAAGATCTCGATAGCTTCTGTATAAGTAAGTCTTTCGAAGTCGTTGTCGATAACGAAACGCAGGCGCTCGATCAGGCCGAGTTCCTGACGCTGGTTCGCCGGTTTGGATTTTTCTTCGTCCGCAGCTCTTTTGGCCAAGAACTCCAAATCGTCGGCGCAGTGCTCCAAGGCGTAACCTACCAAGTACTTGAGCAGGTCTTCGGCCAAGTCCATGTTGTCGTCCAAGTCATAGAACGCCATCTCCGGCTCGATCATCCAGAACTCCGCAAGGTGACGGGTGGTGTTTGAGTTCTCGGCGCGGAAAGTAGGCCCGAAGGTGTAAACGTCGCCCATTGCCATGGCTGCGAGCTCGCCCTCAAGCTGTCCGGTTACGGTAAGGTTTACTTCCCTTCCGAAGAAATCCTGCTTGAAGTCCACTTCCCCGTCCTCGTTTTTCGGAGGGTTGGCCGGGTCGAGCGTACTTACGCGGAACGTTTCGCCGGCGCCTTCGCCGTCAGAGGCGGTTACCAACGGTGTGTGGACGTTAAGGAATCCCCTTTCGTTGAAAAAGTTGTGCACGGCGAAAATCATCGCGTGACGGATTCGGTAAATGGCCGAAAACGTGTTGGTGCGCGGACGCAGGTGAGCGATTTCGCGAAGGAATTCCAGTGAGTGACGCTTAGGCTGTAGCGGGTATTTTTCCACGTCCGACTCGCCGAGGATCTCGATAGACTCCGCGATAAGCTCAACGGTTTGGCCTCCGCCTTGTGAGGCGGCCAATTTGCCGATGACCGAAAGGCTGGCTCCCGTGGTCACTTTTTTCATCACGTCCTCACCGAAAACGGCAGGATCCGCAACCACTTGCAAATTATGGATAGTGGAGCCGTCGTTCAGGTTGATGAAATTGACATTCTTGTTTCCTCGCTTGGTTCTTACCCAACCTTTGGCGCATACCGCCTGATCGCCCGGTTCACTGCCCAGCAATGCCTTGATCTTGGTTCTTTTCAACTCTGCCACTTTTCAGATATTTTATATAGAAACGTATTGCCCGGATATCTCTAAACGGATACCCTAGCGAATTTCATCAGGATAAGCGAAAAAAAATCACATAGGCGTAAATTTTTGCCCGTAGCGTAAGTTTTTCCGCTTATTTCAAAACGGGGCGTCGATTTCCGGCCCGGAAAGAGCCGTGTACTTGTCGCTCCGCCTAGGGTTTTGAGCTTAAATTTAGTGCTTTTCGCCTCATTCGTACTAAAACCCTCTCTATCACAAAAATAAGCACTTTGCGGAAGCTTTCTCAATATCGGCTGAATATCTATGTATGAAATAGGTCCAAAGAGAATAATTGCGCTCGCTCTTATAAGCAAAAATCGATCTAAACTTGATTTTCAGGAAATATACTTTTTCTTTTTTTTAGTATTTTTGTTTTGCCGGGTCAACGAATGGTGCCGGTTTCCGTAAATTCAGATGAGGAGCATGCTTTTCGGATAAGTTATGAAAATCGGCTCCTGTGTCGGTGTTAAGCCCGTCTGTCTCAAAACCATCGTCGACTTTATCGAACCCGTTTTTTGAAGTTCGCTATGCAGAAATTAGAATTAACCCAAAGTCTAGGCCAGAAGCTGTCGCCACAACAGATCCAGTTTATCAAGCTGCTACAGGTGCCGACCGCCGAGCTCGAAACAAGAATTGAAGAGGAGCTGGAAGTAAACCCCGCGCTTGAGGAAGGGCGAGAGGAAGAAAAAGCCGAAGCCAAGGAAGAAAAAACCGAGGAATACGAGGAAACGCCGAAAGACGAGGACTTGGAGCTCGGTGATTATCTGCATGACGATTTCAGCGGATACAAAATGTACGGCGACGGAAACGGCTCCTCGATGGAGGAAGAGGACCGGGAGATGCCGATAGCCACCAGCGTATCGCTCAACGACCAGATGAAAGACCAGCTTGGCTACCTTAGGCTAAGCGACAGGGACAACATCTTAGCGGAACAACTGATCGGAAGTATCGAGGGCGACGGCTATATCCGCAGGGATTTGGGCGCTATTGCCAACGATCTGATGTTTGCTCAGGGCGTGGAAGCCACCGAAGACGAGCTTGCGGTGATTTTGGACAAGATCCAGCAGTTTGACCCGCCGGGTATCGCCGCCCGTGACTTGAGGGAGTGTCTGTTGTTGCAGTTGGAGCGCAAAGGCAGTGACGATCCGATGGTGGCGAACGCAATCAGGATTGTCAGGGATTGCTACAATGATTTTACGAAGAAGCATTACGAAAAGATAAGCAAGAAGCTGGGCTTGGATGTGGAAGATGAGCTGAAGCCGGCCTTTGAGCTAATCACGAAGTTGAATCCGAAGCCGGGCGGAACGGCCGAAGGTTTGGTGAAGACTCAGTTTTTGGTTCCGGATTTTATCCTGCATAATAATAACGGAAGGCTTGAGCTGACACTGAATTCCAGAAACGCTCCGGAGTTGAGGGTAAACCGTACCTACTCCGAGATGATGGACACTTACGATAAAAGTAAGCGCAAGGACAAAAAACTGCGGGAGACGGTGAGCTTCGTGAAGCAGAAGCTTGACGCGGCCAAGTGGTTTATCGACGCCATCAAACAAAGGCAACAGACTTTGCTCAATACGATGAACGCCATTGTTCAGTATCAATACGATTTCTTCTTGGAAGGTGACGAGAGCAAGTTGCGTCCGATGATTTTGAAAGATATCGCCAACGAGATTGGAATGGATATTTCCACGGTATCGAGGGTAGCGAACAGCAAGGCGGTGCAGACGGAATTTGGGATTTATCTGCTGAAATACTTCTTCAGCGAAGGTATAGCCACCGATTCCGGTCAAGACGTAAGTAGCCGGGAGGTGAAGTATACGCTCCGAAGGCTGATAGAGCATGAAGATAAGCGTAAGCCTCTGTCTGACGATAAATTGGAAAAACTATTGCGGGCCAAGGGCTATAACATCGCCCGGCGTACCGTGGCCAAATACCGGGAACAGATGAATATTCCCGTGGCCAGACTGCGGAAAGAGCTTTAGGCTCTTTCCGCTTTTTTTTAAATTGGGCAAATTTTCGTACAATTGCTCCGCCTTTAGCGTTTTTGCGGGGTGTATCTAGTCCTCATCCAAACGGCTAAGAATGTTTAGAATCGGCGCGAAAGTTATCTCTTTCGTATTTCATCCACTGTTGTTGGCCACGTATATGGCTATAGTCATTGGCGTGTTCCGGCCTTCGGGCGTCGGACCGCAGTTTAGTGACCCCAAAGCTTTGTCTTTCACCACATCACTGATTTTCGTGACCACTTTTCTTATTCCGGCACTGAGCGTAGGCATACTGTTGTCGTTGCGTCCGTTTTTCGGAAAGAAAAAAGAGGAAGGGGCGCTTGATGATACTGTGGGCAGGAAGAAAAACGAATGGTCTAATTTCTTCAGCCAGTTGACGATGAAAAAACGGGAAGACAGGCTTTTGCCGTTCGCGTTTATCTCGGCGTTTTATATGCTGACCACTTATATGTTTCAGTCCAAAGGTTTCTTTGAGCCGAAAGTGATTGTGGTGCTGATGGCCGTTTCCGGGTTGATTATCCTTTTGACATTCATTACCTATTTTTGGCAAATAAGCGTGCATAGCGCTGGCGTGGCGGGTCTTGCGGGTATTCTGGGTTTTCTTTCTTTTCAAGATCTTACGGGAAGCTTGATCTGGCCTACGGCGGTTTGCATTTTTTTGGCTGGTATCGTAATGTCGGCCCGGCTATATCTTAATTGCCATACTCCGGCCCAAGTTTACGCTGGCGGTTTGTTGGGCTTTATGGCCACTTATTTGCCTTTGGCCCTTCTATTCGGCTGACACCGTTTTCGCTACGGTGGGAAATGATTTATTTTCAGAAAGATTCTTGATTTATGGGCAGAAAAGTAAGCATAATCGGTTGCGGTTGGCTGGGCCTTCCGTTGGCGAAATCGCTTTCGGACCAAGGGTATTCGGTGAAAGGCTCCACTACCAGAACTGAAAAGCTGGAAGCTGTTAAGGCTACGGGTGCCGAACCGTTTTTGATCCGTTTGGGGGAGAAAGAAGGCGATTTGGCCAAAATGCTGGACACGGAAATCCTTATAGTTACGATTCCGCCGTCGAAGCAGGGCGGTTTGTATATGGAACAAATGGAAGTTCTGGCTAAGGCTGCGGACGGCTCCAATGTTTCGAAAGTCATTTATATCAGCGCCACTTCCGCTTATCCGTTAAACGGAAAAGAGGTTCGTGAGGAAGACGCTGAGCGGGTTATTTCCAGATTTTCGGATATCGTTTGGCTGGATGTGGAGGCTTTGTTTATGGAAAACCGGAGCTTTGACGCTACTGTGGTGCGTTTTTCCGGCCTTATGGGCGACTACTATCAGCCGGGGCGTTATTTTTCGGGCAAAGAAATCAAAGGCGCCGAGAATCCCGTGAACATGATTCACCAAGACGACTGTGTGGCGATCTTGAGCGAAATCATCAGACAAGATGCCTGGAATGAGGTCTTTAACGCTAGCGCTGACGAGCACCCGACAAAAAGGGAATTTTATGGAAAGGCTTGCGAGGCTATTGGCGTGGAGCCTCCTGTATTTGTGGAAGGGAGGCAGCCTTTCAGGATTGTGAATTCCGAAAAGATGAAAAAGCGTCTCGATTATAAGTTTATCCACCCAAATCCAGCGGAAGCTTTTGATTAAGGTTTTGGACGAAATAAGAATAAAAAGCAACAGCTTGACCGGTTAAGGCCAAGCTGTTTTTGGTTATGGATCAAGCGTTTTTCTTGATACGTATTTGGAGTTTAGCCTCCGAATTCGCTGACAATTTTTTCAACCAACGGCGATCTGTTAGAGCCAGTTTGTCTTAGTTTTCCGTCATAAACGGATTGTACCGGGCCGTAATCTATGTCACTGAAGACTTCCCAGAAAATTACGCCTCCCAGATTGTGGTCTTTGACATATTGGGCTTTGAGCGCAACGGATTTCTCATTTTCATAACTGAGGAAATATTTGCCGTTGGTTTTGTAGGGAACTTTGGCTTCGTCGTCCCAATGTTCCGTCCAGTTTGCCGTATTTGACCTGATGTAGGAGTTGAAAGGCGTGCCGTCGAATTGACCGAAGTTGTCGTAGTCCGCGGCGGTTTGGATGGCGCCGTCGGGTTGTATGGTTTTCGATATTTTCACCGTCGGGGCATTGAGTTTGGCTGAGCCGGTAGTCACTACCGATCTGCCGTACAAGGCCACTCCCATATTGACTTTGCTCATATCTACGCCAGCGGCCTCCAGGGCTTTTCTTGAAGTGTCCCAGGCCAAATCTCCACCTTCTTCTCCTGTGTACGGATACAGCGGAGAGTTATGGCCGGCGATATTGGACCATCCACCTTGTATGTCGTATGACATGATGTTGAAAAAGTCCATCGTAGCGTTAAGCTTATTCCAGTTGAAACCTTGGAGTTTCGTCGGGGAGCAGTTGAAGGCGGCCGTCAGCAGGCGGTTTGGCCCGATGGCTTCGCGTAGTTCTTCCATCAGCGTAGTGAAGTTAGCGAAGTCAGCCTGTGATCCCGTAAAGTTCATTCCGGCGTATGGCCCCGGGTACTCCCAGTCGATATCGATGCCGTCAAAGCCCATGCGAATAAGCGTTTTGCAGTCTTCGATAAAGCGTTCGCGCTTTGAGGCCGAACGGGCCATTTCTGGGAAGTGCCTACACATACTCCAGCCACCTATCGAGGCCATTACCCTGACGTTATTTTCTTTAGCGAGTTCGAATAGGCCTTTGGCTCCGCCTTGTTTTGGTAGCGGAATGGGGAATTCGCCCGTGAGTCCGGTAGGAGTATGAATCCAACCGTCGGCGTGGGACTTGTATTCACCCTTTAGTTTGTCTTGGTTCCATTCGGAAATGTCGTGAACCAATTCCAAGTCGCCGTAAAGCAACCAGTGATCCCAGCTGTCGTATACGTTACCCAATAATGGTTTCGGGTCCTGTACGGTGCCTTCCATCCAGATATTCTTGTTCCGGTAATCGCCAGAGTGCAACGAGCCGTCTTTGGCTACGCCGAAAAACGAATAGTTGAGTATAGTGTACTTGGAGTAGTCAATATTGAGCTGGTTAGCTACCCCGGCCTGTGGCATGCCGTGTTCTGTACCTTTCCAGGCGTCCCACTGCGTTAGGTATCCTATTACTTGTTTTCCTCCTTTTGTTCCGGGTGCAGAGGGATCGCCGGGCTCCAATGGTTCGTCTTCGTCGGGCCCTTTGTCGTCCTCGTTGCCGTCTCCGGGTTTGTCCGGGTTTTCGGTATTTGGTGTTCCCGGTTCGTCATCGTTTTCTGAGCAGGCTGAAACGCCGTATAATCCTACTATGAGCACAATGGCCCATATCCAATTCCATTTACATCTTTTCATGTCCGTCTCCACTTAAAGGTTGGGCGCGGGATTGCGCATATCGTTTTGGCGGGTAGTCTAGTTCTTTTTTCGCGAAGTCGCTTGCGGGCGTTCCGGCAACGATCCAGAACCGGAAATAAATCGCCCGCAAGCGGAAAGAACTATGCGAATCTTCGCCTGAGAACCTTGTGAAAACAAGGCCGTCGGCGCTTTCGCAAGACTGTACTAATATCAACGCCAACCGGAAAAACGATATTGCCCATAGTCTTCGGACAGAGGCTTTTTATGAGATATGATCAATTTTGTGAGAAGGATTGATATCGTGCCGATAATTTAAAAATATGACAGTTAAATCATTATTTTTGAATGAATAACAATCCTGATTAAACCAAAAACAAGGTATGGCACCAGAATATATTGATGAAATCATTAAGAAAAGAAGGTCAATTTTCCCGGCAATGTACACGGGGGAAACTGTAAGTGACGAGGTCGTTTCCAAGATGATTGAGAACGCGCATTGGGCTCCGGTGCACAAAAGGACCTATCCGTGGCGCTTTGTGGTGTTTAAAGGAGACAGCCTGAAAGAGCTTGCCGAATACCAAGCCAACATCTATAAAGAGAAGGCCGAAAAGGCCGGCGATTTCGATGAGGCGAAGTACAAGATGTTTTTGGAAAAGCCTTTGTTGGCTTCGCATATTGTGGCCATCGGGATGAAACGCGACGAAAAAGAGCGCGTGCCTGAGATTGAGGAAGTGGAAGCGGTGGCTTGCGCCGTTCAGAATATGTATTTGACGGCCGCGGCGCACGGTGTGGGCGTGTATTGGGGAACTGGCGGAATGACTTATTCGGAAGAAGCGAAGCCTTTCCTGAATCTGGGAGAGAAAGATAAATTTTTGGGTTACCTGTTTGTGGGTATGCCCAAGTCATGGCCGGAAGGCAACCGCCCGGATGTGGCGGACTTTGTGGAATGGCGCTAAAAGTAGCGGGTATTGATATGAAGAAACGGAGCGTTAATCAGCGCTCCGTTTTATTTTTTCGATAACGTTGGTGGACGAGTACCCGGCCACAAGTTCCACGGTTTCGACCGAGCCCCCATTAGCCAAAACCTCCTTGGCCCCTACGATAGTATCGACGGTGTAATCATTGCCTTTTACCAATACGTCCGGCATCAGAGCCGTGATCAATTCCAATGGCGTGTCTTCGTCAAAGAGTACTACGGCGTCCACAAATTCGAAAGCCGCCATGATGCGTGAGCGGGTCAGCTCGTTGTTGATCGGGCGCTCCTCCCCTTTCAGTCGTTTTACCGAAGCGTCGGTGTTGAGGCCGACGATGAGGCGATCGCCGAGATTGCGGGCTTTTTCAAGATAATCGACATGGCCGAGATGGACCAAATCGAAGCATCCGTTTGAGAATACCACCCGTTCACCGTTCTCTTTCCAGCTGGCTACGGTTTGTTTGGCGTTTTCCCTGTTATGTATTTTCGACGGTGTGTTTGTCTTGCTCATGTTTTTTTCTTTTGGAAATAAAAATGCTCCCGAACAGGCCGATGCCACCGAAGAATATGGTCATTACGGTTTGGGCGGCGTGCATCACGGTGGCGTATAGCAAAGCCGATTGATGGTTTACTCCATAAAGCATCAAAATAGCGGACACTATGAGATGGTAAGTGCCGATGCCACCCGACACAGGCGCTGTCATGGCGATTCCGCCAAAAGCGAAGGCCGCTAGCCCGGCTCCCCAAGAGAGCGATGAGGTTTCGGGTATTGCGAAGAACACCACGTATGTCATCAGGAAATATAAGACCCAGATTAATGTGGTGGAAATAAGGAATCCAGGCACGTTTTTCATTTTCCTGAAACTCAATAGCCCGTCCACCACTTGTCGGACAATGTGTTCGGCTTTGCCGAATAGCGGATACTTCCTTAGCTTCTTTTTGTTTTTCCAAAAAAAGAACAAGCCTCCGAGTGCGACTACAAATCCGATGGCCGCTATCCAATACAGATAAGGTAACAGCGGTGCTAATCCCGACATTTTTTCACGGATAAAATTTTCCGAGAAATCCTTAAGCCTGTTTCTTTCCACCAAGAAAGTGAGCGTTAGGGATATCAGCAGGCAGATCAAATCTATAAACCTTTCGGTGACTACGCTGCCCAGGGAAGTTGTCATGGGAACCTCGTCGGTTTTTCGCAAGGCGCCGCATTTGGTCACTTCGCCCATTCTCGGGACGGCCAGATTGGCCAAATAGCCGGACATAACACAAAGCAATGTCCTGAAAGAGTTCAGATTTTGGTAACCGAGCGGGCGGAGCAGGATATTCCACCTGTAGGCCCTTAGCCAGTGGCTGGTCATAGCCAAGGCTATCGACAAGAGAATCCAGCGGTAATCGACCGCGCCCATATCGTGAAGGAGGGATTCCAGTGGATAGCCTTTCAGTGCGTAGGTTAGCAAAAAAACGGCTACGCCAAGCATGGCGAGGTATTTTAGGACGGATGTCGCTTTTTTCAATGCTTCGGTTTTTTGTGAAAAACGTGCGCGCGTTCGTAAAAAAAAGAGCGTGAAAGGTTTTTTCCAATCACGCTCCGGAGTTATGTTTTGAAAGCGTTTCTCCGAACGCCGGTGTTTAGGTCAGCTTATTGTTTTCGTCTGGGAAGATAACGGTTGGCTCGAAGCTTTTCGCTTCTTCGAAATCCATGGACGCGTATGAGATGACGATAACCACATCGCCTACCTGTACGCGACGGGCGGCCGGGCCGTTGAGGCAGATGGTGCCGGTTCCCCGTTCTCCTTTTATGACGTAGGTTTCGATACGTTCACCGTTGTTGATGTTAACGATCTGAACCTTTTCGTTTTCGATAATGTTCGCCGCGTCCATCAGGTCTTCATCGATAGTGATGCTGCCTACGTAATGCAACTCGGCCTGCGTTACCTTTACCCTGTGAATCTTGGACTTAAAGACTTCGATATTCATGGTACTGTCCCTGATATTTTTCGCAAAGATACAATAATTCGGTTTTGGGGCATGTTCGGACCGGAGAAAATCGGTTCCGGCCCGGAGCCTTACGGAACATGAACGCTGAAAACGTCGTGTTCGTGTACCTTGCCATTTACTTAAGGTTGATGTTATCGATCAATCTCACTTGGCCCAAAAACGCCGCCACACAGGCTTGGGCACGCTCGGCGTCGCACCAATTTTCGATCGGTTGTAGACTGTCTGCGTTCACTATTTCGAAATATTCGAGATCTAAGGCTTCTGATTTCGCAAATTTTCTCAAGACGGATTCTTTCACATCTTTGAGAGAGGCGCCTTCTTTGGCATCTTTTTTCGCTTCAGTCAGAATTTTGTAGATATCCGGCGCTATTTGGCGTTCCTCGTCGGTGAGGCGCCTGTTACGTGACGACATCGCTAAGCCGTCAGTTTCCCTGACTGTAGGCACGCCGATAATATCGATTCCGAAACACAGTTCTTTGGCCAATATGCGGATAATGGCTAGTTGCTGGAAGTCTTTTTCTCCGAAATAGGCTTTATCCGGCGAAACCATATTGAACAGTTTGGAAACAATAATTCCGACTCCGTTGAAGTGTCCGGGCCGGAACCTGCCCTCCATTACCCGTTCAGCTTGGCCGAAATCAAAACCCAATGTAGGTTTTTCTTGGGGGTACATATCTTGGGCGGAAGGGATGAAAACGGCGTCGCAACCGACTTTGCCTAACATGTCCGTGTCATTTTTTTCCGTCCGAGGATAATTTTTCAGGTCGTCGGCGTTATTAAATTGGGCGGGATTCACGAAAACGCTACAAACGGTAACGTCATTTTCCCGCTTTGAGGCTCTGGCGAGCGTCAAGTGCCCCTCATGTAGGGCGCCCATAGTCGGGACAAAGCCTATGCTTTGGCCTTGGCTTTTCCGGGCCTTGATGAACGCTTTTAGCTCATCGGGAGATCTGAGAACGAAAGTCATAGTCAATTATTTAGAACAGGGCTATGGGCTTGAGTCAGTTGAGTTTTCGGACTGTTTGATTGAGAAAGGGGAAAAAAAGGCGTAACTTTGTAAGCCCGTTTATTTTACATAATAAAACAGGACGATTTGTATGTCAAAGCTTCGAATTCTGTACGTAGCCAGCGAAATTAATCCTTTCCTTCAAACAACACAAGTTGCGGACTTTGTTCGGAAACTTCCACAGGCCATGCAAGAGCGTGGTATGGAAATCCGGATTCTGGTGCCGCGCTTTGGTCTGATCAACGAGCGCAAAAACCGTTTGCACGAGGTGGTCCGCCTGTCAGGAATCAACATTGCCGTGGGCGATGAGGAGAAACCTTTGGTGATCAAAGTGGCGTCTATCCCAAATGCGAAACTCCAGGTTTACTTCATCGATAACGAGGATTATTTCCACCGCAAGTCGATGTTTTATGATGCGGACGAAAACTTCCACGCCGACAACGACGAACGCGCCATTTTCTTCTGCAAAGGCGTTTTGGAAACTGTCAGGAAATTGGGCTGGAAGCCGGATATCGTCCACTGTAACGACTGGGTTACTAGCATGATTCCGCTTTACCTGAAGACGACCTACAAGAACGACCCGGTGTTTAAGGACGCTAAGTCGGTGTTTACGGTCTACAATAACTACTTCTCTCATAAGTTCGAAGGCGACATCGCCGAGAAGGTCAAAATGCTTGATATTGATGACAAGATGCTCGAGCCGCTTAAGTCCGCGGATTTTGAGGGGTTCATCAAACTTGCCGCTGGCTTCTCTGACGTTGTGCTGACTTCCGGTGAGGAATACAGCGAGGATTTGGGACGCGTGCTTGGCGAAATCCAGGATCACGAGGTCAAGTCTATCGAGGAAGGCGAAAATTATTTGGATGAATACTTCAACTTGTATAATGAGATTGCAGGGTAAGATTTTTGGAGCCGTAGGCGGGCTGATGCTTGCGTTGGCCTTTTTTTTGTCATCATGCGAGACTTCTGACGAATTGACACTGTCGTTGGGCGATGAAGACCCCACGATTGGTTTAAAGTTTAAGGAAGTTCCGGTAAAAACCACTTTGGTACTCTACGATTCCGTAGAGACCGACCGATTGTCCACCTGGTTGATAGGCGAGTTTCAGGACAACAACATCGGTAAAATAGGTGGAGAGGTGTTTACCATGGTGAGGAAAAACACGGATTCCTTAAAAACCCATGATACTTATAGCCCGACAGCGGACTCTTTAGTGCTTCGATTGATCCTGAACGGTTATGCCTTTGGTGATCAAATCGGATCCGCTCAGAGTGTTACCGTTAACGAGTTGGGCGAAATTCTGAAATACAAGGATTACTATTCCAAAGACACTAGCCCAAAAGCAGGTTTTTTGGGGGAGGGAGAGTTTACTCCTAGAAAGTCATCTAAAGATACGGTCTATCATGATACTCTGTTCGTAAAGCTTGATAATTCCCTTCGGGACAGGCTTTTCGAAAAGGTTGATTATTTTGCGGATACGATAAACAAGCAGAAAGAATTCAACGAATTCTTCCATGGCTTGACCATTTCTCCGCAAAATATGGATGCGGTCTTCGGTTTCGGCGTGGGTAATGCTTCCCTGAGACTTCATTATCACCTGCATCCTGATACGGCTTACGTTATCCGTTATAGTTTGTCTGCCATAGGCGATTATAATGAGGATAAGGAAAATATAAGTGCCGAAACCGGAAACTATACGCTTGGATATAGCCATTACAGTTATGACCGTAGCGGTTCGCCTTTGGCAAATGTGATTTGGAACGAGACGGCTCCTGGAGTGAGCGAATCTGAAGGGCTTCCATCAGGCAAAATTTATACACAATCCGCTTTCGGTTTGCGTCTGGCTTTTGACTTTGAAGAAAGTGTGAAGAGCCTTGATAAGGAAATCGTGATCAATAATGCCGATATACGGTTCCCTGTAGAGCGTACGCTTGGAAACGTTTTGCCACCTTCTGGACTGTACTTTGATTTTGTGAATGACAAAAACAAGGTACTTTATGCTACTAACGATGATGGAGATACGTTAGTGAACCAGAGTAACGGCCGTCCATTAGTTTACGGTTTGCAAAAGGAACCTTTTAATCCGTCTGGGCTTGGGCAAGACTTTGCTGCAACATTTGACAGGAATTATCTTATATACCAGGCGCCTTCTTCAAGTCCGAAAAACACTGGCGTGCCGTTGAGCTTCTATCTGAGAACGCTCCACCGAACGTATAACGGCACGGCGACCCCGGACAGTGAGCTAAAGAATGACGACGGAGTTATATATAAAAAGATGGTAATTGCTCCGATAGGCGACCAAACGACAATGAATTACTTTATTGGAAGTGAGGAAGACTTGATGTTGAGAGTTTATTATACTGAGGAATTAACCGAGACCGGAGAATCTGATTGACAATTGGTTTTCGGAAGAAATAGAGCTCCTGTCATGTACTTGGCAGGGGTTTTTTTCTTTAAAATATCACCATACAAGAAAGTTTAAATAGAGGATTATCGAGATTATTTGTTAACATTGCGATTGTAACTCAGAATTGATAAACTGGGAACTTTGCGGTGAAGTTAAAACTGTTTTGGATATGTGAGAATTGACACTCCCCACATACCGTTTCACATCAGTTTTGTTTTGCGCATTTGCCCCGTTCATACTCAATAAAATACTTATTGTTTTGCCCGAAATCCGGATCGGAATACGGTCGTGTATGCGGTTACGCACCCGTTTACTATGGCTTCCTGTTTTCGAGCTTCAGGCAAGACGCGATTTACTCAGCTTACACTCAAACAGTTTATTTTTATGTGTGGAATTGTAGCTTATGTTGGTCACCGTCCTTCAGCGGATGTTGTGATCAAAGGATTGCGCCGTCTCGAATACCGAGGTTATGACAGCGCCGGTTTGGCTGTTTATGAAAATGACCGATTGGAAGTTTTCAAGAAAAAAGGTAAGGTAGCCGATTTGGAAGCTCATATCGGTTCCGAAAAGCCGAAGAGCACTATTGGTATTGGCCATACTCGTTGGGCCACGCACGGCGCTCCAACTGACGGTAACGCCCACCCCCATTTCTCTGGCGACGGAAAACTCGTAATGATTCACAACGGAATTATCGAGAACTACGCCGCGCTCAAGAAAGAACTTTCGGGCAAAGGTCACGAGTTTCAGTCCGAAACCGACTCCGAAGTTCTGATTCACTTTATTCAGGATGTGAAAAACAATCTCGATTGTGGTTTGGCCGAGGCCGTTCGAGTGGCCTTGACGAAAGTGGTTGGCGCTTACGCTATCGTGATTATGGATGAAGAGAATCCGGGAACGCTTATCGCGGCGCGGAAAGGTAGCCCATTGGTGATTGGCGTTGGCGAAGGCGAGTATTTCTTGGCTTCTGACGCTACGCCTATCGTTGAGTATACGAACGAGGTCGTGTACTTGAACGATATGGAAATGGCTGTTATCACCCGTGAGAATCTTTCGGTTCGCCATATTGAAGAAGACGAGGAGCAGGAGCCGTATATCCAGACTTTGGATTTGGAACTTGAGGCAATCGAAAAAGGAGGCTTTGAGCATTTTATGCTTAAGGAGATCTATGAGCAGGAACGCTCAATTTTCGATTGTATGAGAGGTCGCCTAAACGCCGAGGCCGGTACATTGACCTTGGGCGGGATCCATCACTATCAGGAGCATTTGATCAATGCCAACCGGATAATCATTGTGGCTTGCGGAACTTCGTGGCACGCTGGTTTGGTGGCGGAATATATGTTTGAGGAGTTCGCTAGAATTCCGGTAGAAGTGGAATACGCTTCGGAATTCCGTTATAGAAATCCGGTAATCAATAAAGGTGATGTGGTAATCGCCATTTCCCAGTCTGGAGAGACCGCCGATACTTTGGCTGCGATGGAGCTTGCGAAGTCGCAGGGAGCTATTGTATTGGGCGTGTGTAACGTGGTTGGTTCATCTATCGCTCGTTTGTCTCACGAAGGCGTTTATACGCACGCTGGCCCTGAGATTGGTGTGGCGAGTACGAAGGCCTTTACAGCGCAGTTGACCGTTTTGGCGATGATCGCTTTGAAGACGGCTTGGCACCGCAAGACGCTTTCGGAGGCCCGTTTCCTCGAATACCTTTGTGAGTTGGAGCGTATTCCGGCAAAAGTAGCCAAGTGCTTTGAGTTGAATGACAAGATTACGGTGATCAGCGAGCTGTTCAAAGATGCCAGAAACTTCCTGTATTTGGGACGCGGATATAACTTCCCGGTAGCTTTGGAAGGAGCGTTGAAGCTTAAAGAGATCTCGTATATCCATGCCGAAGGTTATCCGGCGGCTGAAATGAAGCACGGCCCTATCGCTTTGATCGATGAGGAAATGCCGGTAGTGTTTATCGCTACCCGTGATAGCTCTTATGACAAAGTGGTGTCAAACATTCAGGAGGTAAAAGCCCGTGGCGGACGCGTGATAGTGGTGGTGACCAAAGGCGACGCTTTGATTCCGAAGATGGCCGATTTTGTGGTGGAAGTGCCGAAGACCTGCGACGCTTTCATGCCGATGGTGTCGGTGGTGCCGTTGCAGTTGTTGTCGTACCATATTGCGGTAATGCGTGGTTGTAATGTCGATCAACCTAGGAATTTGGCTAAGTCCGTAACCGTGGAATAATCGATTTTCAAATTTTGGAAATAAGAAAAAAGCGACCTGATGGGGTCGCTTTTTTGTCTTCCTGTCTTTCTGGCCGGTTTTAGATTGGCCTTAGGGGTTATCCGTTACGCAGAACTGCTCCATTTCCTTGAGCGTAATCTTGTCTTCGTAAAGGGCTTTGCCGATGATAACTCCTTTAACGCCGATGTCCGACAGTTTTTTAATATCGTCAGTAGATCTCACACCTCCGCTGGAATAAATGTATATATCGGGAAACTCTTTGAGTATCTTTTTATACATCTCGAAATTTGGACCTTCCAGCAAACCGTCCTTACAAATGTCTGTGGACTTGACATACTTGAGCCCTCGGTCATAAAAGTGCCTGATGTGCTCAATCATATCGATATCGGTTTCTTTTTGCCAACCTCTCGTATATATTTTTCCGTTGGCTGAGTCGGCCGCCAAACATACCCGTTCGCGGCCGTAGCTCATGAGCCATCCTTCAAAAAGCTTTGGCTGAACGATGGCCGCTTGGCCTACGGTAATGGACGAAGCGCCACATTCGAAAGCTTTTGCGGCGGCGCCGTCGGTGAGGATTCCGCCAGCGGAATTGATTTCGAGCGAGGAATATGCCTTGAGAGTCAGAATACTGTTTTCGTTTTTAGGCTCCCCTTCCCTAGCGCCATCCAAATCGACCAAATGGATCTTGTGGATTCCATGGTCTTCGAAGATTTTCCCCAAGTCAATTATACTGTGGTTATAGACTTTGGCTTTTTCATAATCTCCTTGGGTCAGCCTGACGACCTTGCCGTCGAGTACCGAAATTGAAGGGATAATTTCTATCATATGAGTTCTGTTTTGTTGTCTTAGGTTGAGCTTGATTCGCCAGCTTGTGTGCAAAAGGCTTGGCTTCAAGTATTGTGTTCTGCCTTTTGGCGGAAGTGGTTTCTCGCTTACGAATCTGGTTTTTGGCCCGTGGCCCTTTTAGTATGTACGGAAAAAGGCCTCATAAGAGCCGGCCTTCCTGAGCGGAAAAGGAGGCTGGGTAGACGAAACGGCGGAATGCCAGCTTTGAAAACGATGATGGGAATATCGATTTCCGCAGTTACGAAAAATTAAACGAATCTTGACTTGCGTTGCTTCAATATAAGCATTTTAGCTCATTTTATCACTATATAATAGATGTTAGGAGTTTTTTTGGAGAAATGATATTTGTAAGCATTAAGCTGATTTTGCATTCTTGTTTGAATATTTTAAACAAAAACTAGTGCGCTGTGAGTTCTAATTTCGTCAAGTCATTTTAATGTCAGAAGAAAGATGAACATGCGGAATATTACGAAGGCGTTTTTTTTAATGCTTTTGGCTATCTGTCCTACGGCTGTATGGGCTAGTGGTTACCAAGTGTTATTGCAAGGCAATCGGCAAGTGGGGCTCGGGAATATGGGGGTTGGGCTTAGGCCAGACGCCGCTTCCGTATTCTGGAATCCCGGGGGAATGTCTTTTATCAACGGAGGAAGCGTAATGCTGGGAATGAACCTAGTTGATTCTAGAAATGCTTTCTGGGACTCTTCCAACCCTAACAGCAGGTATGCCACGCATACTGACAATCCCTTGTCTACTCCTTTTCACCTTTATGGAGTTTGGAGCCCGGAGGGTGCGAGATGGAAAGCCGGGTTGGGAGTGTATACGCCCTACGGAAGTTCGGTGACATGGGATGACCGTTGGCTTGGTCAAGGGCTGTTGCAGGAAATCGTGTTGCAGTCTTTTTGCTTTCAGCCCACACTTAGTTACAAAATAAGTGATCGGTTCAGTATCGGGGGCGGTGTCGTGATCGCTTTCGGTGACGTGAAGCTGAAGAAAGCACTTCCTATCTATGTGCCTGACGGAACGGCAACGGCTACGATAGAAGACTACAGTAAAGTGTCGTTGGGAGTGAATGTCGGGATGCTTTTCAAAGCCAGCGAAAAGTTATTGCTTGGAGCCAGTTACAGGTCGAATATAGAACTGTCGGTGGAAGATGGCAGTACGGACTTTGATATTCCCGAGTCGTTTGCGCCTTTGCTTTTCGGTCCCGGAGTTGACTACAAAAGTATTACGTTTGACGCAAGCCTTCCCATGCCTGCGGTTACGTCGATAGGAGTGTCTTATCATCCAGATGAAAAGGTGACTGTCGGAGTAGAGGCGAGTTTGACGCACTGGTCCGTTTACGAAGCGTTGCAACTCGACTATTCAAGCCCTGTGGCCGGTGTGCAGAGAAGCCGATCGCCCAGAGAATACGAAAATTCTTGGGCGGTAAAAGTGGGCGCTGCTTACCGCTTTCTTTTCGGTCTTGAGCTTAGGGCCGGGGCTTATTATGACGAGAGTCCCGTAAAGACTGGTTTTCTGACTCCGGAGACGCCCGACCAAGATAGATTTAATTATACAGTTGGGCTTGGGTATGAGGTTTCGGATCATTTTGATATAGATTTCTCGTTTCTCTGGATCCTTGGACAGCGCCGTACTCAAACACGCCTTGACGGAATCAATGCGGGTACTATCATAGCTCCCGATTTGCCTAACGGGATTGCGGGAGAGCAGAATGTCTTGCCCGGCACTTATAAATCTACAGGGTATATCGCCGGCCTTTCACTTACGTATAACTTCTGAATCTGGTCTTATGAAAGCATTTGGTAAGGTATTTATCGCATGTGTGGCTTCATTGGTGACTATGGCCGTTTTAGGAGCTTGCGAAAGAGATATTCAGGATATTCCTTCGGCTTCGGGTGGAGAGGTGGACTTCTCGAAATTTGTAGTTGTTGGGAATTCGCTATCTGCCGGATATCGTAATGGAGGCTTGACCAGACCGTCTCAGATTAATTCGTTTCCGGCGCTTATCGCCCGTCAGCTTAAAAGCTTTGGTGTCGATGAATTTCGTCAGCCTTTGTTGGCCGAAGGACAGACCACGGGCGTTATGGTCTTGAAAGGCTTTAAGAATGGTTCGCCGGTTATTGAGAATATTCCCCCTACTCCCGGCGCCTTCGATAATGTTTCCGACCAAGGCCCTTTTAACAATTTGGGAATTCCCGCCATTAGAGTGGCGGAAATGAGCTTGCCGATCTCCACCGTAAAGACTTGGAATCCGTATGCGGGGCGTCTGTTCCCGCCGGCCGAAGAAGGAAAAACGTATTTGGATTTTGTGGCCGAGAGCGAAGCTACGTTTACGATAATTTGGGAAGGAAACAATGATGTGCTTTTGTACGCCACCTCTGGCGGGGAAGCTGGTGTGAATGGAATCGGGCCTTACCGGATAAATGGGATTACTCCCCTTCCGGAATTTGAAAGGCTTTACGGAGCTTTACTGGACTCTATGGTTAATCGGAATGCCAAGCTGAAAGGTGTGCTGGCCACTATTCCAGAAATATCCCTCCTGCCGTACTTTCAGACTGTTGGTGGATTATTGTCAGCCAACAAGGCTTTGCCTAAAGTGTTGACATCGGAACAGGCTATGTTTATGAATCAGGTTTACGCCATGGCGGGCTATATTCCGGAAGGTGGGGACGATTTGTTTGTGGCTGGAGCGAATTATCCGGCTATAGTTTTGGGTGCGTCAGGCTCGAAATCCGTACGCCGGGTTGTCTTGGACGAGGCCGATTATATGCTGTTGTCTTTTATTCCTGAGATTCCAAAAATAGCGAGCGAGGGTCTGGGCTTTATCAATACTAACGCAACGGAACCGATGGGGCTGTTGCAAAGCAATTGGCCTGCGTATGCGCAGATGTTGGAGCAGAAGAGAACATGGGAAGAGCAACGGACTCAATATCTAGTGGACTTGGAGGCTAAACAGCAACAAGTACAAGCAACTTGGGACGCTTGGGCTTTGGCAAATAAAAGAGCGGAAGACTTTGAAGCGACTGGCGATACGGAAAATGCGGAAGCTCAAAAAGCGTTGGCTGAGCAAAAAAGTAACGAAGCACGAGACTTGGAGGCCGATTTAGGAGCATTGCGGGAGCAGATAGCCGATGTGGAAGTCCAACTCGGAGCCTTGGCTTCGGATATTGATGAGAAAGAAAGCGAGATGAGAGTATGGGCGCAAGCCGTTGCGAATCCGATTCCTACACAATATGTTCTCGATGAGAACGAATACAATCTGGCGGAGCAAGCCAGAGTAGCGTATAATGATTTTATAAAATCCAGAGCCAAAGCTTACGGCTTTGGGTTGATGGATGGGGAAGCGTTGATTCGGGAATTTTATGAAGGAGAAATAGTTGGAGGGATTCCGGCAAATACTAATTATATAACGGGTAACGCAATCTCGCTAGACGGTATTCACCCAACCGAACGTGGTTACGCCATTGTAGCGAACCGTTTTATTGAAGCAATGAATAATGCCGGTTACAGTTTGCACGTGTCGCCGATAAACCCGAATGAGTACCAGGGTGTTGTTGTCGATGAGACGGACTGATTTGTTTGGAGAATAAAAAAGGGTTGCCGATGATCGTTCGTCGGCAACCCTTTGTGTTCTTTATTGAAAAGCCTTAGGCTTCTTTTTGGGCGTAATATATCTCACGGAGGTTTTTGATGATGTCCTCTGACATTCTGTCAAGGTCAAACTCCGGAGTCCAGCCCCAGTCTTTGCGGGCGTGGTCGTCGGCGATGGATTGTGGCCAAGACTCAGCGATGCCCTGACGATGGTCCGGGTTGTGAGTCATTTCCAATTCCGGAACGATCTTCTGGATTGAGGCGAGGATTTCTTCCGGAGTGAAGCTGATAGCCGAGAAGTTGTAGCTAGTCCGTACTTTGATCTTTTCGGCGGGAGCTTCCATCAGTTCGATTGTTCCCCTTACGGCGTCGTCCATATACATCATCGGCAGGGCGGTGCCTTTGGCGAGGAAGCATTCAAACGGCTCGTTGTTTACAGCTTTGTGGTAAATGTCTACCGCATAATCGGTGGTGCCTCCGCCCGGCAAGGCTTTCCAACCGATAAGGCCCGGATAGCGGATGCTTCGTACGTCTACGCCGAACTTGGCGTGGTAATATTCGCAAAGCTTCTCGCCCGCGAGTTTGCTGATCCCGTACATGGTCGTCGGGTTCATGATAGTGTTTTGTGGCGTATCCTGTTTCGGCGAATCAGGACCGAACACTGCGATGGAACTTGGCCAGTACACTTTGTCCAAGTTTCTTTTTCTGGCAATTTCCAACACGTTGACCAAGCCGTTCATGTTGATGTCCCAAGCCATTTGGGGCTTGCTCTCGCCAACCGAAGAAAGTAAAGCCGCAAGGTGGTAGATTTGTGTGATTCCGTGTTTTTCCACGATCTCCTCCAATCTTTCCGCATCGGTTACGTCCAGATATTCGAAAATACCTTCCTTCGCTTTCGGGTGATCTTTCGAAATATCCGATGCTACGACGTTGCTTTCTCCGTATTTTGTTCTGAGTTCATCCGTGATCTCGGAACCTAATTGCCCGAAGGCGCCAGTTATCAAAATCCTATTCATTATCAGGGAGTTGTGTACATTACAATTATACGAAATTTCGCATGAGACGCCAGTCGATTTTTTTCTGCGCTTCACCTGCTTAACGAGCGATCATTTTTCGTATTTTTAAAGCAAAAATATTCTTATGGACTTTGCCGAGTTTTTACGATCAAAGAAGATCGATCCCGATGCGTTTCGTCGGAATGAGGAGAATTTGTACTTGTCTTATGAACGGGAGTACAAAGTGTGCAGTCCGGAGAGCTTTGTTGCCCGTAAATTGTACAACATCAACCCGCTTCGGAGAAAGTATCTTTTTGTTGAGGCCGAAGGGAAGGAAGAAACGAAGGCGAAACCGGCAAGACCCAAAGTCCAAGTAAGACGACCCACAAAACCGAGTGAATAATGTACGAAACATTGAAACCTGAGCTTGAAAAGGAGCTGAAGGCAATTGACGAGGCCGGCTTGTACAAGCGCGAGCGGATTATCGCCAGCCCGCAGGCGGCGGATATTAAGTTGGAAGACGGAAGCGAAGTGATCAACTTCTGCGCTAATAATTACTTGGGGCTTTCGTCGCACCCGGAAGTGATCAAAGCCGCCAAGGCGACTATGGATACGCACGGTTACGGCATGTCTTCGGTACGCTTCATTTGCGGAACCCAGGACATCCACAAGAAATTGGAGCGTCGTATTTCCGAGTTTTTCAAAACCGAAGACACTATCCTTTACGCCGCGGCTTTTGATGCCAATGGCGGTGTGTTCGAGCCTTTGTTGGGCGCCGATAGCGCTATTATCTCGGATCAGCTGAACCACGCTTCGATCATTGACGGCGTGCGTTTGTGCAAAGCCAAAAGATTCCGTTATCTGCACAACGATATGGCGGATCTTGAGAAGCAATTGCAAGCGGCCGTAGAGGCGGACACCACGCACAGAATCATCGTTACGGACTCTGTGTTCTCAATGGACGGCACGATCGCCCAGCTTGACAAAATCTGTGACTTGGCCGACAAGTACAAGGCTTTGGTGATGATTGACGAAAGCCATTCTTCAGGCTTTATGGGCCCGAACGGCCGTGGCGTTCACGAGCTTTTCGGTGTTGAAGACCGTATCGATATCATCACAAGTACGCTTGGCAAAGCCTTGGGCGGAGCTTCTGGCGGATTTACTTCCGGCCGTAAGGAGATCATCGACATGTTGCGCCAGCGTTCGCGCCCTTACTTGTTTTCGAATACTTTGGCTCCGGCTATTGTTGGCGCATCTATCCGGGTGTTGGATATGCTGTCGGAGACTGGCGAGTTGCGTGAGCGCCTTTGGGAAAATACGGAGTTGTTCCGTACGAAGATGACCGAAGCCGGTTTCGATATCAAGCCGGGTACGCATCCTATCGTACCGGTGATGTTGTATGACGCGAAGCTTTCTCAGGAATTCGCAGCCAAAATGTTGGAGCGCGGAATCTACGTGATCGGGTTCTATTATCCGGTAGTACCGCAAGGGCAGGCCAGAATTCGTGTTCAGATCTCAGCGGGCCACAGTACGGAGCATATCGAAAAAGCTATCGCGGCCTTTATCGAAGTAGGGAAAGAGCTTGGCGTGATCAAGTAATCTTTTTGAAATAGAAATAACCGTTTGCCGGATTTGGTGGGCGGGCATAGGAAAAGCCGGGCGTTATTCGTCTGGCTTTTTTGTTTGCATAGAAAAAGGCTCTCCGGGGGATGGAGAGCCTTTGGTAAGTTCGGGTTTGCGTTAGATAGCGCAAGAGTAATGGTAGGGTATGTTTGTTTTTATTCGTCGAATACGATGGTGTAACCCCTCATTCCGTGCTCGTGGCTGTCGAGTCCCACTTTTTCGTGTTCCGGAGATACGCGGATACCGCGGAGAGCGTCCATAACTTTGAAGATGGCGAATGAGGAACCGAAAGCGGCTACAGCGACAACGCCTGTGCCGGTAAGCTGAACGAGAAGCTGGGAAAGTCCGGCTTTGTCGCCCAAGAGGCCTACGGCCAATGTTCCGATAATACCGCCCACCAAGTGTACCGAGATGGCGCCCACGCAGTCGTCAAGTTTCAGCTTGCGGTCGATGAAGATAGCGGCGGCTACAACAGCTACGCCAGCGAATAATCCGATAACGATAGCTTCGTAAGGATTCATCAAGTCGGCTCCGGCTGTGATACCTACGAGTCCGGCCAAGATTCCGTTCAATACCATGCCCAAGTCAAGCTTGTGCAACATGAAAGAAGTGGCTGCGAAGGCTCCGATAGCTCCGGCCGCGGCCGCCAATGATGTAGTAACGAGAACAAGCGAAGTGCTGGCGGGATTAGCCGAGAGTACGCTGCCGCCGTTGAATCCGAACCATCCGAACCAAAGGAGGAACACGCCGATTACTGTCAATGGAACCGAAGCGCCGGCGAAGTCTTTTACTTTTCCTTCGGTGTATTTGCCCATCCGGGGCCCGAGGACGATTACGCCGGCCAATGCGCCCCAACCGCCAACGGCGTGAACGAGCGTGGATCCGGCGAAGTCATAGAATCCCAATTCGGCGAGAAAACCGCCTCCCCAGTGCCATGAACCGATAATCGGATAGATAAAACTCACGTAGATGGCGGTGAATATCATATATGAGGTTAGTTTGATCCTTTCGGCTACAGCGCCCGAAACGATGGTGGCCGTAGTGGCAGCGAACATGGCCTGGAACAAGAAGTCTGTCCAGTAGGTGTAACCCTCGTTATAAGCTAAGTTCAAAGAGCCGTTGCTCTCCGGGGCTTGTAAACCTACGCCAAATCCGAAAATCCCCTCCATAATCCACTCCGAAGGATACATGATCATGAAGCCTACAACCGCATAGCTGAGGATACCAACAGCAGGGGTTATAGTGTTCTTAAATAGGATGTTAACCGTGTTTTTGGCTTGGGTGAAACCCGCTTCCACACAAGCGAATCCGAGGTGCATGACAAAGACCATTGCTATGGCAATCATCATCCAAACATTGTTGATTGTCAGTGCAAGTACTCCTGAGTTTTCTACAATTTCCGAGGCGGTTCCGGCCGCTTCTGTCGGAAGACTGGTTGAGGCTAGACTGAGGGCCATGTGCCCGAGAAAGGAGATGGATTCCATAAGACTTTCAATTTATAACGTATCTAAATAGTTGCTGTGTTGTGCCCCGGTTTCTGCCTTCAGATTGTTGCCGTAACCCGCTGTTTGTGTTCGCTGGGATTTCTCCCGTTTAGGCTTTTTTGAAAAATCACCGTTTTTTGACTGGTAATTTTCAGAGATTACTAATCTGGGCCTTTCCCTCTTGGGGCCGTTTCAAAAGCTTTTCCCCCTCAATTCTACCTTTCCTCGATATCGAACTTTCGAATAATCCAAAAATATTCCTAGTTGCGAAATTGATCCTTTATTATCCTGTTTCACGCCTTTTATCGCCTAAAAGGATTTTAAAGAACCGCAAAAGGCATTTAAATCTGTTTTTATTATTGAAATAGGGTTTTAAAATACCCTAAAATTAATTTATAATCGAATTTAGCGATTGTTTTGGGTTAAAAGCAAGCCTTCGTTATATAAAATTTCCATTTACGTATTACATTGCATGAAAATTTGCTGATAAGGCAAAAAATCAGTATAATATTTTTGAAAATTCAACGAAACAGTCTCTTGTGTAGAATAATTACAATTGGTTGGCTTAAGGGGATGAAGAGATGTTTTATGGATTTGTGACTGGGAAAAAACATAAATAGTAATATTGATGAGAGAAGAATTGACTCGATCGCTGTACACCCCGTCGTTGGAGCATGACGCTTGCGGGATCGGTTTTGTCGCGAACCTGAAAAACAGGCCCTCTTCGCGGACCATCACCGACGCGCTCTTGATGTTGACCAACATGGAGCACAGGGGCGGGTGTGGTTGCGACCCGCAGTCTGGAGACGGAGCGGGGATTTTGTTCCAGTTGCCATACACGTTTTTTGAATCTTACGCCAAAGGGGCGGGTTTTGAATTGCCGGAGCCGGGTAAATACGGTGCCGGAATGATCTTTTTCCCTAGTGACGACGAAGCCCGAAAAGATTGCAAGAAGGTGTTGGAGACCAAAGCCAAGTATTTAGGCTTTGAAGTTTTAGGCTACCGGACGGTACCCACGGACAACTCCTGCTTGGGTGAAGCTCCGCTTGCGTCGGAGCCCGTTATAGAACAGATGTTCGTGTCGCATGCCGGCGCTGAAGACTCTGACGCCTTAGAGCGCAAGCTTTACGTGTTGCGCCAAGCGGCCTCGCATACCATTAATAAGGAATATCAGCACGAAGACTTTTACGTTGCCTCTTTCTCTTGCCGAGTGATAACTTACAAGGGGCAACTTACCACGCACCAAGTACAGCCTTATTATAAGGACTTGTCGAACGAGGCCGTACAGTCGGCTTTCGCTATGGTGCACTCGCGTTTTTCCACTAACACTTTCCCGAAGTGGAAACTCGCCCAGCCTTTCCGTTTTATCGCGCACAATGGAGAGATCAACACTATTCGCGGAAACGTGAACTGGATGAGATCCAACGAGACTTTGTTGGAATCGACGCTGTTCACCCGCGAGGAGATTGAGATGCTCAAGCCGGTTTGCGATCCGGCCAATTCAGATTCGGCCAACCTCGACAGCATGATCGAGCTTTTGATGCTCGGAGGCAGACCTTTGCCGCATGTTATGATGATGTTGGTGCCGGAAGCTTGGCAGGAGCATGAGCAGATGGATCCGGTTCGTAAGGCTTTCTATCAGTTCCATGCCTCGATTATGGAGCCTTGGGACGGCCCGGCCTCGATCTGTTTTACGGACGGAACCCGTGTGGGCGCTACGCTCGACCGTAACGGACTCCGCCCGTCGCGCTACTGCGTAACTGATGACGACCGTGTGATTATGGCTTCCGAAGCCGGAGCATTACCGGTTGATCAGTCAACGATTATCAGCAAAGGCCGTCTCCAGCCCGGACGTATGTTCGTGGTGGATTTGGAGAAAGGCCGTATCGTAAGCGACGAGGAAATCAAGGATGAGATTTGCAACAGCAAACCTTACCACGAGTGGCTCGCCGCCAACGAAGTGCCGCTTCGCGATATTCCGAAACCTCTGAAGCCTACTTATCAGGCCGACGTAGAAAGCCTGTTGGAGCGTCAGCTCGCTTTCGGGTTCACTTCCGAAGACCAGAAGACGATTTTGGGACCGATGGTGGAGCAGGGCAAAGAACCGTTGGGATCTATGGGCGCCGATACGCCTTTGGCCATCCTTTCCCGCAAAAGCCGTCACCTTTCGGATTATTTCAAGCAGTTGTTCGCCCAGGTAAGTAACCCGCCGATTGATCCGTTGCGCGAGCGATTGGTGATGTCGCTGAACACTGGCCTTGGCCCTACATTTAATATACTGTCTGAAACGCCTCAGCACTGTAAGCAAATCGGACTCGACCAGCCAGTGTTGACAAACGTTCAGCTCGACAAGATCCGTTGCGTGAAGCACACCAACTTCCGCACGAAAGTGATCGATATCCTTTTCGACGCCGACGGCAAAGAAGGCCGTATGGAAGAGGCGATTGACGCCATCTGCCAAGCAGCCGACGAAGCGATCGTGAACGAAGGACAAAACATCCTGCTTCTTTCCGATAGAAATATCACCGAAGGAAAAGCTGCGATTCCGTCGTTGTTGGCCGTGGGCGCTATTCACCACCACTTGGTGAATTCCGGAACACGTGTTCGCGTAAGCTTGGTGGTAGAAGCCGGTGACGTTCGCGAAACGCACCACTTCGCTACCCTGATCGGTTACGGAGCCACTGCCGTAAACCCGTATATGGCTTTCGAGACTTTGCACGATATGAGTCGCAAAGGCTTGCTGAGCAAGACTTATACGGAAAAAGAACTCAACAAGAGTTATATCAAGTCCATCGGATTGGGCTTGCTGAAAATATTCTCGAAAATGGGTATCTCGACTTTGCAGTCGTACCACGGAGCCCAGATTTTCGAAGCCTTGGGCGTAAGCTCCAAGGTAGTGGACAAGTGTTTTGCCGGAACGGTAAGCCGTATCGAAGGCTTGGATTTCGACGGAATCGCCAAGGAAGTTTTGGCCCGTCACAATTACGCTTTCAATGACGAAGCCGGCCGTAAGAAGCTGGATACCGGCGGTCTTTACCAATGGAAACGCCGTGGCGAGGCTCATTTGTTCAACCCTGAGACGATTTCGTTGTTGCAACGTTCGACAAGGGAAAACAACTACTCTGTATATAAGGAGTACGCCTCAAAAATCAACGACCAGTCGAAGCGCAATATCACGCTCCGTAGTTTGTTGGATTTCAAGAAAAGGGAATCTATTCCTTTGGAAGAAGTTGAGCCTAAAGAGTCGATCTTCAAAAGATTCGCCACAGGAGCGATGTCTTTCGGGTCGATTTCTTACGAAGCGCACAGCACATTGGCCGTTGCCATGAACCGCATCGGCGGTAAGAGTAACAGTGGCGAAGGTGGCGAAGACGAAGTACGTTTCGAACGCAAGGAAAACGGCGATTGGGAACGCTCGGCCATCAAGCAGGTCGCTTCCGGACGTTTTGGCGTAACCAGCCATTACCTTTCCAACGCGGAGGAACTGCAGATCAAAGTAGCCCAAGGCGCCAAGCCGGGCGAAGGCGGTCAGCTTCCGGGCCACAAAGTGGATGACTGGATCGGACGTGTGCGTAACTCTACTCCGGGCGTGGGACTTATCTCCCCTCCTCCTCACCATGACATCTATTCTATCGAGGACCTGGCCCAGCTGATTTATGATTTGAAAAACGCCAACCGCAAGGCGCGTATCAACGTCAAGCTCGTTTCCGAGGCTGGCGTAGGTACAGTGGCCGCCGGAGTGGCCAAAGCCAAAGCCGACGCCATCCTGATTTCGGGATACGACGGCGGAACGGGCGCTTCTCCCCTTAGCTCGATTATGCACGCTGGCTTGCCGTGGGAACTCGGCTTGGCCGAAGCGCACCAGACATTGGTGAAAAATAAACTGCGTAACCGCATCGTGCTCCAGACCGACGGCCAGATCCGTACAGGACGCGACTTGGCGGTAGCGGCGCTTCTCGGTGCCGAAGAATGGGGCGTATCTACGGCCGCTTTGGTTGTGGAAGGCTGTATCATGATGAGAAAATGTCATCTGAACACTTGCCCGGTGGGTGTTGCCACCCAGCGCAAAGAGCTCCGCAAACTCTTCAGCGGAGATCCGGACCACGTAGTGAACATGTTCTCTTTCTTGGCCGAAGAACTCAGGGAAGTTATGGCCGAGCTCGGTTTCCGCACTGTTGACGAAATGGTGGGCAAAGCCGGTGACGTGCTTAAAGTAACGGACGAGCTTGACCACTGGAAGCTGAAGTCGCTTGATCTCTCCCCTGTTCTTTACAAAGAAGAGTCAGACGAACCTGTATATAACACTGTCGAGCAAGCGCACGACATTTACGAAATCCTCGACCGCAAGATGATCGAGGCCGTACAGCCGGCTTTGGAAAAAGGCGAAGCTGTAAAAGCCTCTTTCGATATCGTCAACACTAACCGCTCGGTTGGTGCGATGCTCTCGAACGAAGTGTCGAAAGCTTTCGGTTCGGCCGGATTGCCGGACGGGACTATCAAGCTCGATATTAAAGGATCGGCCGGTCAGAGTTTCGGGGTGTTCGGAGCCAAAGGAATCGAAATCGACCTTGAGGGCGAAGCGAACGACTACTTTGCGAAAGGCCTCTCGGGAGCCCGCATAATTGTCCGTCCGGACGATTCGTCGATGTTCCGCGCCCGCGAGAATATAATCGTAGGTAACGTAGCCCTTTACGGAGCCACTTCCGGCGAAGTGTTTATCCGTGGACGTGCCGGCGAGCGTTTCTGCGTGCGTAACTCAGGAGCCACGGCGGTAGTTGAGGGCGTGGGCGACCACGGTTGCGAGTACATGACCGGCGGAACGGCCGTAGTGCTTGGCGCTACGGGCAGAAACTTTGCTGCGGGTATGAGCGGCGGCGTGGCTTACGTGTACGACAAGGAGAACAAGCTGGCCGAGAACTGCAACATGGAGCTCGTGAACTTCGACCCGATGGAGGACGAGGATATCGAACGGGTAAATGACTTGATCACCCACCACGCCCAGTTGACTGGCAGCGGAACGGCCAAGCGCATTATCCGTCAGTGGGAAATGGCCTTGCCTTACTTCAAGAAGGTAATGCCGACCGACTACAAGGCGGTCTTGCTCAAGCGCAAGGCGGCTCTTCAGGAAAAACCGCAAGGGGAAGAAGCGGTCGCCTGATATGGCAAACGCGACGGGCCGGCCGACAAACACCGGCGCGTCGTATAATCTTCCGGTTTTGATTTTGGAACAGAAAAAGGAATTGAATCATGGGAAAGCCGACGGGATTCTTAGAATTTGATCGTCAGTTGCCAGGCAAGGTTGATCCGCTCACCCGAGTGCAGAATTATAAAGAGTTTTATCTCGAATTTTCAGACGAGAACATTAATAATCAGGCAGCCCGCTGTATGGACTGCGGTGTGCCGTTTTGCCATAGCGGCTGTCCTCTGGGAAATATTATCCCGGAATTTAACGAGGCCGTTTATCAGAAAAACTGGGAAGAGGCCGCGGAGATTTTGCTCTCCACAAACAACTTCCCCGAATTTACCGGACGTATTTGCCCGGCTCCTTGCGAGTCGGCCTGCGTGTTGGGAATTAACCAGCCTCCGGTAACAATCGAGAATATCGAGAAAACGATTATCGAGAAAGCCTTTTCGAACGGATTGGTGACTCCTCAGCCTCCGAAAAGCCGGACCGGGAAAAAAGTGGCCGTTGTAGGCTCTGGCCCTGCGGGACTCGCCGCGGCCGCGCAGCTCAACAAAGCCGGTCATTCGGTGACGGTATTCGAACGTGACGACCGCGTAGGCGGATTGTTGCGCTACGGTATTCCGGATTTCAAACTCGGAAAATGGGTAATCGATCGCCGTACGAAGGTGATGGAAGAGGAAGGCATCGTGTTCAAAACCAGCGTAAACGTTGGTGTTGACTTCACTGTAGAGCAACTCCACGACGAATTTGACGCCGTGGCGCTTTGCGGAGGATCCACTATTCCGCGTGACTTGCCGATTCCGGGCCGTGAGGCCGAAGGAATTCATTTTGCGATGGACTTCCTTAAGCAACAGAATAAGAAGGTGGCGGGTGACGATGTGCCGGACCAAATCCGGGCAACGGAGAAGCACGTAATCGTAATCGGTGGTGGCGATACTGGCGCCGACTGTGTGGGAACGTCAAACCGCCACGGCGCGACGACTATCACGCAATTGGAGCTTATGCCGAAGCCTCCGGCCCAGAGAGCCGAATCAACTCCTTGGCCGATGTGGCCGATGATGTTGCGGACCTCCACTTCGCATGAGGAAGGTTGCGACCGTAAGTGGGCTGTTTTGACCAAGGAATTTACCAAAGGTGAAAACGGCGAGGTTACGGGTCTCAAGATTGCCGAAGTCCGCTGGGATACGCCAAAAGACGGCGGGCGCCCGACATTCGTGGAGGTGGAAGGCACGGAAAAAGTACTGAAGTGCGATTTGGCTTTGTTGGCCATCGGTTTCGTGCATCCTCAGAAAGAAGGCTTGGTGGAAGATCTTGGCGTAAGCCTTGACGGCCGTGGAAATGTAGCCACCGCCACTAGCTCTTACCAGACCGACGTTCCCGGTGTTTTCGCCGCCGGCGATATGCGCCGTGGCCAGTCTTTGGTCGTTTGGGCGATGTCCGAAGGCCGGGAATGCGCCAAGGAAATGGACGAGTACCTGACTGGCAAAGAGTCGGTGCTTGAGCAGAAAAACGAATCAGTTATCGCTGTATAATAAATAGCTGAATCCCGGGCCTTTGGGTCCGGGTTTAAAGAAAACCTTATTCATCAGGTGTTTAGGTACGTTCGCTAAGGCGGGGAGAGGTCCCCGCCTTTCTTTTTGCCCAAAAAATCGAGGGCATAAAAAAAACGGAAAAGCTGTCGGGCTAATCCGTTTTCGAAAGAAGTAAAGACGGTGAGATTATGCTGTAGGAGAAGGATTCGAACCTCCACGGAGCGGTTAGTCGCCGAAACGATTTGTCCCTTACCTCCACCCCCGAGACAGGAGGGCACGTCTGCCAATTTCGTCACCCTACAGTGTTTTCGTTTTTTATAAACGAAAGTTCCGTGTAAGAAAATAGCTGTAGGAGAAGGATTCGAACCTCCACGGAGCGGTTAGTCGCCGAAGCGATTTATCCCTTACCTCCACCCCCGAGACAGGAGGGTACGTCTGCCAATTTCGTCACCCTACAGTATGGCTAAAATAGATGCGGCAAATCGTTCTTTTGCCGGAATATGGCTGTAGGAGAAGGATTCGAACCTCCACGGAGCGGTTAGTCGCCGAAGCGATTTGTCCCTTACCTCCACCCCCGAGACAGGAGGGTACGTCTGCCAATTTCGTCACCCTACAGTGTTTTCCAGAAGAAATCCGAATTCGTTAATCCTTCTTTGTTTCTGTTAATACAAATGTAAAGAAATGATTTTTTTATTAAAAATATCGCAATAAAAATTTATAATTTTTACGACTAGGTCATTAAAGGTGGGCTTTTGATGTGACGGTCATAATTGAGGTCGGTTCGGTGCTTGATATGTTGAGAAAATAAAAATATTGCACCAAGGAGTATTCATTTTTTACGTATGTTGGAACTAATTGTATGTAACAAAGAAAGGGAGCCTTTTGCTCCCTTTCAACCTCAAACAAACATACATTAATTAACCAATTGTTCACCCTTATAGGTTGTTCAGGCCTATAAGTTATCTTTAATGCTTTTGATTCTATCTTATGGTGCGTGGCTTGGCCACGCATCAATTTTTTTCTTTCGGATATACGGCCTTTGTTTCCTGTCCGTATTTGTCCGGTTATCGAAAATTTTGTCCTATTTTGGACATGTTATAGTCTGTCTTTATTTTCTTCAATAGTTGTGCCAATAATACAAGTTGTTGTTTTTGAGGGTGTTGTGTTTTTTTAAGTCAGTATTGTGTGCGGTTTTCGGACACCCGAATGACCATTAATGTACAATGCCGATTTTGCCCGAAATTATCATAAGGAATTTCTTCCGATCGCATAACATTGGTTTCCGAAAGCGTATATTTGCAAATCATTCCTTATCTAAAATTCACGATCATGATTCAAGTGAGCCAGGAAATTATTGACAAGGTTGCCAGCGAGCTGAGCGGCAAAAGTGAGGCGCAAGCCGAGCAAATTATGCAGGCTTTCAGCCAAGAACAGCCGTTTGTGCTGGGATATGGCTTCCTGATGGAGGAGCGGTTGGAAAATCCCGGTGACTTTGAATTGTTGGTGTTTGTGCTGACGCTGATTTGGGCTTGCTTCAAGGAGCTGAGTCCCGAGTTGCAACCCGTAACGGACGACGTGTTGGCCGACGCCGCTGAGGTGCATATGAACGAGAGTCAGGCTACGGAGGATTTGGCTGGTAAGACTGACGAGGAAATCGCCAAGATGATGCATGACCGCATCTCGAAAGAGAATCAGGCGCCGTTGTTGGAGTTCCTTTCGGGCTTTGTTTACAATTCGACTTTCGGTCAGGACAATTTGATGGCCCAAGGGGTCATCCTCTCCGTGGGCACTATAGCCGTGAAGGCTTTTGACAAATCCGTTAACGGATAACCAGAATAGACTCGCTCCGGAGCGGAGCGCCGCGGAAGGGACCTTTGTTCAGGTCCGTTTGCGGTTTACATATTATAAATGAGTTTTCTAATGGAACTGAACAACAACGTTTACACGATCCAGGGCTTGAAGCTTACGGATATCGCCGAGCAGTTCGGCACCCCCGTTTACGTGTATGACGCGGACAAGATTGCCGGACAAGTACAAAAGCTTAAGGACGGCTTCAAGGGCCTGAACGTTAAGCTGAAGTACGCTGCCAAGGCCTTGACGAACCTTTCCATCCTGAAACTCATACGAAAACAGGGCTGCGGCCTGGACGTGGTTTCGATTCAGGAAGCGCATCTGGGTATTAGAGCCGGTTTCAAGCCTTCCGAAATCCTGTTTACACCAAATTCGGTGGCGTTTTCCGAAATCAGGGAAGCCGTAGAACTGGGATTGCAGATCAATATCGACAATATTTCGATTTTGGAGCAGTTCGGGAACGAGTACGGGGGAACGAAGTCTTGCTGTATCCGTCTGAATCCGCACATTATGGCGGGCGGTAACAACAAGATTTCTACCGGGCATATTGACTCGAAATTTGGAATTTCGGTTTACCAGATGCGCCATATCGAGCGAATCGTTAAGGCGTGTAACATGCGCATTAACGGCCTGCACGTACACACTGGTTCAGATATTCTGGATCCGGAAGTGTTCTTGCGCGGCGCTGAGATTATTTTCGAATCGGCTACTCATTTCCCTGATCTTGAGTTTATCGATTTCGGTAGCGGCTTCAAGGTAGCCTATAAGGACGACGACATTACGACCGACCTTCAAGAGCTGGGCAAGAAGTTGGGTTCTGCTTTTAAGGCGTTCTGCAAGGAATACGGGCGTAAGCTGGAGCTTTGGTTTGAGCCGGGCAAATTTATCGTAAGCGAGTCCGGGTATTTCTTGGTAAGGGCGAATACGCTCAAAACTACGCCGGCTACCGTATTTGTTGGAGTGGATTCGGGGCAAAACCACCTTATCCGCCCAATGATGTACGGTGCCCACCACGAAATCGTAAACGTGTCGAATACTTCGGGAACCAAGCGCGTGTATACCATAGTGGGGTATATTTGCGAAACGGATACGTTTGGTTGGGACAGGCAAATGCACGAAGTGCGCGAAGGCGATATTTTGGCTATTAAGAACGCCGGAGCGTATGGCTTCAGCATGGCTTCGAACTACAACTCGCGTTTGCGTCCGGCCGAGGTAATGGTATACAAAGGCGAGGCTAAGCTTATCCGCCAGCGTGAAACCCTTGACGATCTTTTGAGAAACCAAGTGGAAATCGAACTGTAGAAAGTTCGGTTTTAAGAATAAAAAACGGCCGTCGGATGAATTTCCGGTGGCCGTTTTTCTATTTAAAAAAGAGATTCCATTTTTCTTCCAGATTCCGGGCGATATGGTAGGCCAAGAACGGTGGCACGGCGTTTCCGATTACTTTGTACCCTTGCGATGGGCTGAGGTCCCACCTTTTGCGTGTTTTTCCCGTTGCTGGTATTACGAATTCGAAATCGTCGGGGAAGGTTTGAATCCTTGCGCATTCGCGGAGGGAAAGTCGGCGTTGCGGTTTTCCGGCCTGGAGTTCTTTAATGTTTTTTCCGCCATTATGAGCATTCAATCTCCGGAATTCGATATTTCCGTGATGCTCGGCTCTAATGGTGGGACTTATTCCGTTTAGACTTATTTCCCCTTGTCCTTGGCAGTGTTTGCCCATAAATTTCGCTTTGGAATAATGTCGGTGCGAAAGGTCGGTTACACCGTCCGGTTCCGGCAAATCGCTCAGGATGTCGGAAAGTTTGGTTTCGGAAAGTTCTTCGGGGACATCTTTCTTCACTGGTTTGGTGTGAGTGGCTTTTGGGTAAGGGTCGAACTCTTTCGGAATGTCTTCCATAGACAAGGCCTCCAAAGCCTCGGGAGTGAGAGCCGACCTTTTGAAGCCGATAAAGATAACGCGTTCGCGGTTCTGTGGGATACCAAATTTCCAAGCGGCCAAAACTTGTGGAGATACGACTAGATAACCGTCGTTTGAAGTGGCGGAGAAATCTTTTTGTATAATGTCCTTAACATCCCCAAGGTTTACCAGCCCTTTTACGTTCTCTGCCACAAACACTTTTGGCTGACAGATCTCGATCACCTCTTTCATCCAGCAGTACAGTTGTCCGCGGGTTTCGATAGAGGGAATGTCCTCGTCTCCGATGATTTTTCCAGTATGGTCTTTATGGGAATTCAGCCCGTTCCTTTTGCCCGATAAGCTGAAATCTTGGCAAGGGAATCCGCCCGTTACTACGTCTACATTTTTAGGCAGGATATTTTCGCCCGCTTTATGACGCTTTACAATATCGACTACGCTTTCGAGCCTGAATGTTGTGGGGGAATAGCCGAATGACTTTTTGAAAAAATGAGTCCAAGCGGTTTGTGCGTCAGGGTTAATGTCGTTAGCGAAGACGGTTTCGAACCGATTTTTTTTCAGGAGAACTTGTTCTGAATCGGTGGGGCCTTCAATCCAACCGAAATTGGCTATGGGATTTAGGTTTGCCTTGTGTACGGAAAATCCTCCTTCGAAGCCCAGGTCCATTCCGCCGCATCCGGAAAACAGAGACAATACCTTTTTTGTCGGTTGGTTCATTTATGTTATACCGAAAATTATTGAATTTGAATAGTTGGCAAAACGCTTTCGGGTATGTCCGGTTCTGTGATAAAGACAAATGTTTATGCAACACAAAACAAGTACGGACAGGTCGGAGCCGTTTCCGCAAAATTACAAGAATCCCGGATATTCCAACACTTTACTTTTTACGCTCGCAGGTATTTTGCTGGTGGGAGCCTTGGTGGCCGGGGCGGTGTTGTTTGGGCAAGGCCGGAGCGGAAAAAGAAAAAACCCTCCAAGGTGATCGCCTTCAGAGGGTTTTCGAATGCGGTTTTACCCTTTGTCCGAATTAGTATTCAGGGTTAAGGAACAAGGCCTCGTTAAGGGTTTTCAGCGCTTTTTGCTTATAGTTCGTGTCTATAAGTACCGATACGTTGTAGTCGCTTCCGCCATAAGAGATCATACGGATCGGGTAATCCTTGAGCGAATCCACGATGCGGGCGGCTACGGCCTGGTAGCGACCTTTGAAGTTGCCCACGGCGCAAATAATAGTCTGGCCTTGGTCAACCTGTACTTTTCCGTAAACGGCCAACTCGCGCACGATTTCGGTAAGTTGCGAGTCATCGTCGATGGTCAATGATACGGCCACTTCCGAAGTTGTGATCATATCGATTGGCGTACGGTGTTTTTCGAATACCTCAAACACTTTTCTGAGGAAACCGTAAGCCATCACCATACGGCTGGATTTGATCTTGATGGCGGTGATACCGTCTTTGGCCGCGATAGACTTGATGCCGCAAGAATATTCGGTCTCGCTGATGTAAGTGCCGTCAGCGTCCGGGTCCAACGTGTTTTTCAGACGTACGGGGATGTTGTACTTCTGGGCCGGAATGATTGAGGTCGGATGAAGGATCTTCGCACCGAAGTAAGCGAGCTCCGAGGCCTCGTGGAACGACAACTCGGCTACGGGGAAGGTATTTTCCACGAAGCGCGGGTCGTTGTTGTGCATCCCGTCAATGTCTGTCCAGATCTGGCACTCTTCGGCATTGATTCCCGCCGCTATCAATGAGGCCGAATAATCACTGCCACCGCGCTGAAGGTTGTCGATTTCGCCTTCGTGGTTTCGGCAGATGAAACCTTGGGTCACGAATACCTGAACGTCGTCATTCTCGTCGAGGATCGGCTGGAGACGCTCGGTAGTGAATTCGATAACAGGCTCCTTGTCCTCGTTGATGAGCATATAGTCCAAAGCCGGCAAAAGGTGAGCTTTGGCTCCCTGCTCTTTGAGGTATACGGTGAACATCTTGGTGGACATCAACTCGCCCTGCGCCAAGAGTTCGTTATTGAGCCTGTTGTTGAAGAACGATCCGACTAAGCTTCTGATGAACTTGAAGTGCTCGTCGATGATCGACTTGATCTCGGTTTTATAGGCTTCTTCGGTCACCAGATTTTCAGGGAAAACCTGATAACTTTGATATAATTCTTCGATATGCTTTTTCGCCTCTTCATTTTCCGATGCGAAAAGAGCCTCCCCAATGGCCACCAATGAATTGGTAGTGCCCGAAACGGCGGAAAGTACGACGATTTTTTTCTCGGAATCGCGAGTGACGAGCGTGGCTACGTTGTGCATGCGTTCCGGTGATCCCACCGATGTGCCTCCGAATTTTAGAACTTTCATGTTTGCAAACTTAACTAGTGTAGATAATTCCGGTACAGGCAGGTGTTTCAGGTACGTTCGTTCAATCTGCCATGGTCCGGTATCGCTCCGGTTTGGCGTTCGCTTCCTTACCGTAGCGGGGGATTTAGTATCCCAGCATCTTGACGGCGGTAATGGCCGCTTCGTCTCCCTTGTTGCCGTGCTTGCCTCCTGCCCTGTCCAGCGCTTGTTGCTGGTTGTCGGGAGTCAGTACGCCGAAGATTACTGGCTTGTTGTATTTGAGCGATACGTTGGTGATTCCGTCTGCTACGGCTTGGCAGATGAAATCGAAATGGCGTGTTTCGCCCTGGATTACGCAGCCGAGGCAGATTACGGCGTCAATTTCATCGACTTGGGCCGCCCACTGCGCCCCGATTGACAATTCGAAACTGCCGGGTACGTCTTTGCGGATTATGTTTTCTTGTTTGGCCCCGTGCTTGAGCAATGTTTCCATCGCTCCGTTGAAGAGGGCTTCGGTGATTTCCTCGTTCCATTCGGACACGACGATAGCGAATCTTTTGTCCGACATGTCGGTGACATTCTTTGCGGAAAATTCGCTCAGGTTCTTTTGTGCGCTTGCCATATTTGCCTTTACGGTGTGCCCTTTTGGGGCGGTTTCTATTTCTTTTCGGATAAGCCGGCGATGAAAAAAGACACTTTGGGGCACAGCCCATTGTCTTGTTTCTACAAAATTTGTCAGCTTTCCTGTTTTCTTAAACACAAAAAAAGGGATGAAGCCTTTGGCCTCATCCCTTTTCTACGCTATAAAGTTAGCGTTACCGGTATTTATTTTCCGGCTGAGGCCTGAAGTCTGGCCAGCTGTTTTCGAGCGTCGTTGTACTCGCTTGATTTCTTGTATTTGTTGATAATGGTCTTGTACGCCTGCTCTGCTTTAGCGGTTTCGCCAGCGGTTTCGTAAGCCAAGGCGGCTTTTACGAGGTAAGCGGGAGTGAAAGACTCGTTAGGCTTGTAGTTGGCGGCCTTCTCGTAGTAAGAGGCGGCTTCCTTATAATTTCCTAGTTCCAGATAAGCGTCACCGGTTACGGCGTAGGCGCGTCCTTGGAGGATAAGCTCGCTAGAGCTGAATTGCTTAAGGTTTTCGATGGCTTTTTCGTAATCGCCTTCTTTCAGGTAAGAGATACCGGCGTAGTAGTGCGCCATGTTACCGACTTTTGTCGATCCGTAATCCTTGATCACGTCGAGGAATCCGGCGTGGTTTCCGTCGCCGTTCAGGGCTTCGTTGAATTTGCCGTTTTCGAAATAGAAAATGGCATGGAAGATTTCTTCCTGAGCTTTCGCCTCACGGCTAGTAGAGAACGTTTGCCATCCGAAAGTGCCGGCTACGGCCAGCATAATAAGGGCTACGGCCCCCATCAGAACCCACTTGTTTTTCTCGTAAAACTTGGTTCCTTCTTCATGGAGCGCGTCGGCGCTTTCAAAAATCTCGTTTCCTTTATGCTCTTGATTTTTTTTATCGTTCTTCGACATCGCTATAAATTTCTGTCTTCTCACTTAGCTCGGTCCGCAATAATAAGGTTTTTTCGGGAGAAACCCATTAAAAATAAAGGGACATTGTGAGCCCAAAGGCGTGGTGGTCATAAAAAAAGAGCGAAAACCCGGTCTTGGAGTGTGACCGGGTTTTCGCTTTTCCGTTTTTCGGAATTAATCTTGCATGATTTCGTAGTCCTCGGCGTATACGTTTTGGAGGGCCTGATCAGCGGTAGGGAACGGCGACTCCTCGGCGAATTTAACGCATTCGAGTACTTCTGCTTTTATTTTTTTGTCAAGCTCCTTGAGCTCTTCCTCAGTGGCCCAGCCTTCGTTGAGCAAAATGTTTTTCACATGCTCCACTGGGTCTTTGGCGCGGTACTCGGCCACTTCCTCTTTTGTACGGTACTTGGCCGGGTCAGACATCGAGTGGCCTTTGTAGCGGTAAGTGCGGAATTCCAACAGGCTTGGACCTTCGCCGGCGCGGGCGCGCTTGGCGGCTCTTTCCACTGCTCCGTGAACTTCTTCAGGAAGCATGGCGTCCACAGACTCGTTAGGCATGTCGTAAGCTTCGCCGAGTTGCGAAAGGTTAGTCATATTGGAAGTACGCGACACTGAAGTACCCATGGCGTATCCGTTGTTCTCGATAACGAAGATTACCGGGATTTTCATGGTCATGGCCATGTTCAGCGCTTCGTGGAAAGCGCCTTGGCGTACGGCTCCGTCACCCATATAAGTGACGCAGAGGTTGTCGTTGCCTTTGTACATGTCGGCGAAAGCGATACCCGCTCCCAAAGGAACCTGTCCGCCTACGATGCCGTGTCCGCCGTAGAAATGGTTCTCTTTGTCGAACATGTGCATCGAACCGCCATTACCTTTAGAAATACCGGTGGCCTTGCCGTAAAGCTCCGCCATGATTTTCTTAGGGTCTGAACCCAACGCCAACGGGTGGGCGTGGTCACGGTAGGCAGTGATATATTTGTCGCCGCGCTTCAGGGCCGAAACCGCTCCGGCCACGCAAGCTTCCTGTCCAATATATAGGTGACAAAACCCGCGGATTTTCTGCTGGCCGTATAGCTGGCCGCATTTTTCCTCGAATCTTCTCATCAACAGCATTTGCTCGTACCAAGTCGAGTAAGTCTCTTTCGAGAACTTTTCGTTCGCTTTAGCGGTCGCGTTGGATTGGTCCTTTGCGCTAGCCATAATCTATTTGTTTTTAGTTTATAGTGTTGATTCGTAACGTGGTTGAGCAATAAAGCCCTAACTTGTTATTTTTGCGAAAATACGTAAAAATGCTTCACATTCAATCTTGGAATCTGCTTAATGTTTATCGAAAATATTGATCTGCTCAACTTTAAGAATTATGAAAATCTTACCTGCGGTTTCTCGGGGGGCATTAATGCCATCCTCGGGGCGAACGGTTGCGGGAAGACAAATCTTCTGGACGCTATCCATTATTTGTCCGTAGGTAAAAGCGCATTCAATCTTGTCGATAGCCAAAATATACGCCATGGAGAGCCTTTTTTCATGGTTAAAGGGCGTTTTAGGCACGAAGAGGAAAGCCATGAGGTGATGTGCTCGCTCAAGCTGAAAGAGAAGAAAATTATTACGTTGGACAAAGTTCCTTACGAAAAACTAAGCGAACACGTGGGCCGGTTTCCGGTTGTGCTCATCGCTCCCGACGATTCCGACATTATCAGGGAAGGAAGCGAAATCCGGCGAAGATTTTTTGACAGCGCGATCTCCCAGACCGATATCGAGTATCTGGCAGACCTTATTATATACGGAAGGTATCTCCGCCACCGGAACAATTTGCTGAAGCAGTTTGCCGAAAAATGCTATTTCGACAAAGACCTTCTGGACCACTACGACGACAAGCTTTCCGCTTTGGGCATGGCCATTTACGCCAAGAGGCAGGTTTTCGCCCAACAGTTTTCTAAAACATGTTCTGACCACTACAGGCATCTTTCAGAAGGCAACGAGGAAGTGAATATCCGTTATTCCAGCCAGCTTTCCGCCGGTGATATGAAAGCGATGATGTTCGAGGCCCGAGCCAACGATCTTCGCTTGCAACGCACCACGGTGGGAATCCATAAAGATGATTTTGTGTTTACCATCGATGATTATCCGTTGAAGAAATTCGGATCGCAAGGCCAGCAGAAATCTTTTCTTGTGGCGTTGAAATTGGCCCGGTTTGAAATAATCAGGGAGCTGAAAGGCTATAAGCCGATTCTTTTGCTGGACGATATTTTCGACAAACTCGATGATCGCCGTATTTCCCGGATGATGGATTTGGTTTCTGAAAACGCATTTGGGCAAATATTCGTAACCGACGCCAGGCCCGAGCGGACGAAAGGGCTTTTTGGGGAAATAAACGCCGATATCAATTCCGTCAATATTGAACGCTAGCCCGCCTAAGTAAGCTTGCGGAGCGGTTTTCATATTCATAACTTTAGCCATGGCCAAAATCAAGACTTCATATTTTTGCAATAATTGTGGTAGCCAGTCGCCGAAATGGCTGGGCAAGTGCCCCTCTTGCGGACAGTGGAACACTTACGTGGAAGAGGTGGTGACGAAAGAGGAAAAAGGCAAAGGCTCGGTGGCTTGGCGTACGGAGGCCGACCGTGGTACGAGTGGGCGGGAGAAAAGCCGGCCACAGCGCATCACTGACATTAGCGCTAAGGAACAACCCCGCTTCGACAGTTTTGACGAAGAACTTAACCGCGTTTTGGGTGGCGGTATCGTGCCGGGCTCGCTTGTGCTGATCGGTGGCGAGCCGGGTATTGGAAAGTCTACGCTGATGTTGCAGATTGCGCTTAAGCTCAAGGACAAAAAAGTGCTGTACGTATCCGGTGAGGAAAGCGAACAGCAGATTCGTATGCGTGCCGAGCGGATGGTCTTTAAGTCTGACGACTGTTATATCTTGACGGAGGTATCGACCCAAAATATTTTCAAGCAGGTTGAGTTGTTGAAGCCCGATGTTTTGGTTGTGGATTCGATCCAGACTTTGCATTCCAGCTATATGGAATCGGCGGCGGGAAGTATCGGGCAGGTAAAACAATGTACGGCCGAGTTGATGAAATTCGCCAAGGAGACGGACACCCCTACTTTCCTGATCGGCCATATTAATAAGGACGGAAACATCGCTGGGCCGAAAGTTTTGGAACATATGGTGGACACTGTCCTTCAGTTTGAGGGTGACCGGCATATGGCTTATCGCATCTTGCGGACGATCAAAAACCGTTTCGGTTCCACTTCCGAACTCGGTATTTACGAGATGCGGCATGATGGGTTGCGCGAAGTTTCGAACCCTTCGGAAATCCTGATTACCCAAAAGGAAAGCGAGCTGAGTGGCGTAACGATTGGCGCTACGCTGGAAGGTCGGCGTCCGTTATTGATTGAGATCCAGTCGTTGGTCAGTACGGCCACTTACGGCACGCCACAGCGCAGTACGACGGGCTTTGACGTGAAAAGGCTGAATATGCTTTTGGCCGTTTTGGAAAAACGTGGAGGCTTTAAACTCGGCGCTCAGGACGTATTTTTGAATATTGCCGGCGGTTTGAAAGTCGAGGATCCGGCCTTGGACCTTGCGGTGTGCGTATCGCTTATTTCTTCGTATATCGAAAAGTTTGTGTCGGAGAAAGCTTGTTTTGCCGCTGAGGTCGGCTTGGGAGGCGAGATTAGGGCCGTGAACCATCTGGAAAGCCGGATAGCCGAAGCCGCCAAGCTTGGTTTCCGTGAGATTTATGTGTCGCGTTACGCCATTAAGGGAATCGACCTGAAAAAATACGATATAGAAGTGCGCTCGTTCGGAAAACTTAGCGAAGTTTTTCGGGATTTGTTCGCATAGTTTATCAATTCTTAAGAATAGAAAAGCGCCGTTTTGGACATTTCCAGAACGGCGCTTTTTCATTATGCGTCTTAGTGCGTTCAGTTTTTCTTTGTAGCCAAAACCCTGATGCGACGATAGTCGGCGTAAAGTTTTCCTTCTTTCAAAAACTTCGGTAAAGTGCGGTTTTGCGTCGCCTTGCGGATTTCCAGCCATTCGTCAGCGTCGATGCCTGTGGCAAAAGAGTCGGCGAACATATCCAGCCAATCGATAACGCCCGTTTCCGGATTGGCTAATTCCGTTGGCCGGTCATAGAGCGTGGCCATGTTTACCTCGAATCCGTTAGCTTCAAGCAACGAGCTGTATTCGCTGATTGACGGAAAATAGAAGACGGCGTTTTGTGCGTTTTTTCCGTAACCCTTTGCCGTAAGCTCCACAGCCAAGGCGTCGAGGATGGTTTTTACGTTGCCCTTTCCTCCGAATTCGAGCACGATTCTGCCTCCGGGCTTAAGGTTTTTGGCCATACAGCGGACGGCTTGCCCGGCTTCGGGAACCCAATGGAGCGTAGCGTTGGAGAAAACAGCATCGAAAGGTTCTTCGAAGAGAAAGTCGGAGGCGTCTTTGACATGAAAATCCAGTTCGGGATAACGGGCACACGCGTCGGCCACCATTTCCGGCGATTTGTCCGCACCAATGGCCGTGGCTCCGTGGCGGGCTATCATGTCGGTGAGTTGGCCCGAGCCGCAACCCAAGTCCAGAATCCTCTCACCGGGTTTTGGGGCGAGCAGATCCACCAAGCCCGCACCGAAACGGTACACGAAGGCGTGTTTATTATTGTAAAGAGATGTTTCCCAGTGGTTTTCCATAGTGGCTTATCGTTTGGTTGGTCGAAAGTCCACTATCACGACGACTCCTAAAGTAAGGTTATCGGTGATTTAAACGCAACGGTACGCAAGGTCAAGATGTAAATAACTGGGCTTTTGCGGTATGGAAACAGCTTAAAGTCTGATTTTTTTGAAAACTTCCCACAAAACGATTCCCATGCTTACCGAGATATTGAGCGAATGCTTAGACCCGAATTGCGGAATCTCAAGAGCGATATCGGCCGTGTCCACGATCTTCTCGTCAACTCCGAATACCTCGTTGCCGAATACCAAAGCGTATTTTTTACCAGGCTCAGGCTCAAAGCGGTCGAGTTTTACGCTGTTTTCAGCCTGTTCCACCGCCACAATGGTATAGCCTTCTTCTTTAAGTCTTTCGGCCAAGGCTATGGAATCGGGAGCGTGCTCCCAAGTTACGCTGTCTTGGGCGCCAAGCGCTGTTTTTTGGATGTCGCGGTGTGGTGGGCGACCCGTGATACCGCAGAGATACAGTTTTTCGATAAGGAAAGCGTCGCCCGTACGGAATGCCGAACCTACGTTGTTGAGGCTTCTTACGTTGTCAAGAACAATGACTATCGGAGCCTTTTCGGCTTCTTTAAACTCTTCAACCGAAAGGCGTCCGAGTTCTTCATTTTTGAGTTTTCTCATAAGTAAAATCGATACTTCGCACTTTGTCTCCTGTTGCTTAAGGAAGACGCTAGGCACGGTAGAGCAAAAATAAAGACTTTTTTCCGAAGCTGTCGACTCTTGTTTTTCACTTTCTGCCAGATCTCTTCTGCGATCTATGTTACCTGAATGCTCATGTAAGGTTCTTTGTTGTTTTTGTGTAAATATGAATATGTGTCCAGTAAGTAATATGAATGAAATGTGAAGAAAATAGAGTTTCGGACTGTTAATCGGTGGCGGATTTAGCAACTGGCGATGATTGGTCAGTTTGTATAGCTGGGTTGTTACCTAACTTTTAGAGTGATATTGAAAGATCCGGCCATGGATATACCGCTCGGGCAATAATCGAAAAGGCCCGGAAACACTTAGGTTTCCGGGGGTAAAAGTCTAAAAAAGTGTTTAACCCTATCAGCAAGAGAGCCTTGTGTGGAGGCTCCCGTTGCTTGTCGCAAGTTATATAATCGCTTGTTTTTGAAAAAGGGTAACGATTTGGGTGTAATGGAATTCCATTTTTCGGTTACTTTTGGCTTGTGCCTTACATGGTGATTTCCGTGTGATTTTTATCAGAAAAGCTTTGTTTTTCACCTTTGGAACTAGATTTCACTTAGGCTTAAATAAAGCAAAAGCCCGCCATGGTGGAGGCGGGCTTTCGTCGGTTTGTATAAAAGATGCCCTTGCGGGGCTTACAGTCTGGATGATTTAGATCAATACGTCGCCAGTCATTTCCTCTGGCTGAGCTACGCCCATAAGCTTGAGGATAGTCGGAGCAACGTCGCCGAGCTTACCATCTTTCACGTCGCCGTCGAACTTGTCGTCAACCACGATGAAAGGCACCAAGTTAGTGGTGTGGGCGGTGTTCGGAGTTCCGTCTTCGTTGATCATGTAGTCCGAGTTGCCGTGGTCTGCGAGTACCAATACGGTGTATCCGTTTTCTTTGGCAGTCTCGATCACCTCTTTGGCGCAAGAGTCAACAGTTTCGGCGGCTTTAACGGCGGCTTCGAATACGCCGGTGTGGCCCACCATATCGGTGTTGGCGAAGTTGAGGCATACGAAGTCCACGTCGCCTTCCTTAAGCTCAGGAACGATCTTGTCACGGATATCTCCGGCGCTCATTTCAGGCTGAAGGTCGTAAGTGGCCACTTTCGGTGACGGGCAAAGCAAACGCTTCTCTCCGCCGAACTCCACTTCGCGTCCGCCAGAGAAGAAGAACGTTACGTGAGGGTATTTTTCAGTCTCCGCAATACGGATCTGCTTTTTCATGGCGTCGGCCAACACTTCGCCCAAGGTGTTCTTGAGGTTGTCTTTGTCGAATACCACGTTCACCTCGTTGAAGGTGTCGTCGTAATTCGTCATAGTCACATAGTGGAGGTCGAGCTTCTTCATGTCCTGCTCAGGGAAGTCACGCTGGTTGAGGGCCTGCGTGATTTCGCGTCCGCGGTCCGTACGGTAGTTGTAGCAGATTACCACATCGTGCTCTTCGATTTTGGCGAGCGGATTTCCGTCAGCATCGGTGTTTACGATCGGCTTGATGAACTCGTCGGTCACGTCTTCGGCGTAAGAGTCCTTGATCGACTGCAATACGTCAGTGGTCTTCTTGCCTTCGGCTTTCACCATTACGTCATAGGCGAGCTTAACGCGCTCCCAACGGTTATCGCGGTCCATGGCGTAGTAACGTCCAACTACAGAGGCGATTTTGCCGGCAGTCTTGTCCATGTGCTCCTGAAGGCCCTTGAGGTAGTCGTAACCGCCTTTAGGGTCAGTGTCACGGCCATCAGTGAAGGCGTGAACGAATACGTCTTCGAGACCTGAGCCTTGCGCCAAAGTGAGGAGACCTTTGAGGTGATCGATGTGGGCGTGTACGCCGCCGTCAGAGGCGAGTCCGATGAAGTGAACTTTCTTTCCTTTCGATTTCGCGTATTCGAAAGCCTCGATCAGGGCGGTGTTTTCGCCGATAGTGTTTTCTTCGAAAGCCTTGTTGATTTTCACAAGGTCCTGATAAACCACGCGTCCGGCTCCAAGGTTCATGTGTCCTACTTCCGAGTTGCCCATTTGCCCGTCAGGCAAGCCCACGTGCAGGCCTGAGGCGTGCAGCTTAGAGTGCTTGTAGTTGGCGAAGAGCGAGTCGACGTAAGGCGTGTTGGCTTTGTCGATGGCCGAAACTTCAGGGTTTGTGGCCAATCCCCAGCCGTCCAGAATCATGAGGATAACTTTCTTGTCCATGATCAGTGTGGTTTATTACTTTCTCCTTGATTTCAAATCCTTAAAGGCCTCTGCCCCACCTTGCGGGTGGCCGGCCTTATTTGCGCGTAAAAATAGCACATTGAGGTTCATATTACATTGACCTGTATCATGGTAGGCGAATTTGTGGCGATGCCTGAGTTTCGCCTCCCCGACAGGTTTAGCTTCAACCTTTCGAAAGGGCGCTGGGATACGCTGAGGGGGAGTTTAGTCCCATTATTGGGAAATAATGAATCGTTTTGTTGAAAAAATTTAATCAATGAGGTAATTTTCAGCAAAATATTACCCCGTTACATTGTCGGAAGAACACTTTTCCCGTTGTTTATATTTTGGGGTCAATCAAAAGTTCGCAGCTATGGCGGTACGTAAAACAATCGGTTCGGGATACGCAGGGACGATCCTCGCCGGCTTTCTGGTCATCTTGTTCGGAGTCAACGCTTTCGCCTCCGAGAATTCTTTGAAGGAGGATGTGAAAGCTGCGCTGGAGTCAGGTAGCGCCAAAGAGCTTGTGCGCCTGTTTACGGGCAAAGTGGAGATCACGATGTCCGGCAGCAAGGCCGGCTACAGCCAGTCCGAAGCCGAAAATCTGTTCCGGGGCTTTTTCGGAAAGCATCCGGCCACGGGTTTTGACTACGTCCACGAGGGCAGTTCGCAGGAGGGGCTCAAGTACGCCATAGGCAAGTACAAAAGCTCGGGAGCCACCTACAGGGTGTACATTTTGATGTCTCAGGAAAGCGGGCAATATTTGGTCAGGGCAATGAACTTTACAGAAGAATAACTGTTGAGTTTTTTATCGGGTAAATTCCTAAAAAATCAGAAGCGCTAATGTTTACGCGCTTTTTTTTATTTTCGCGACGTGGAACTGAAATACTTAACAGAGGAGGCATTAGATAACTGTATCCGGACAGCTATCAAAGAGGACGTGGGGGACGGAGATCATTCCTCATTGGCGTCTATACCAGAAGGAACCAAGAGTCGCGCGAAGCTGATCATCAAAGCCGACGGCGTAATGGCCGGGCTTGAGGCCGCGCGCAGAGTATTCCATCTGGTAGACCCGGAACTGAAAGTGGACGTAAAAATTAAGGACGGCGACACCGTACGTAAGGGCGATATAGGCCTTACTGTGGAAGGTCGCGCCAGATCTATCCTTACGTCGGAGCGTTTGGCGCTCAATATCATGCAACGTATGAGTGGTATCGCCACTTACACCCGTCATATGGTTAGCTTGTTGGAAGGCACCAAGACCAGACTGCTGGATACGCGTAAGACTACGCCGAATATCCGTGTTCTGGAAAAATGGGCGGTGGCTATCGGTGGTGCGAAGAACCACCGCTTCGGTCTGTACGATATGGTTATGCTCAAGGATAACCACGTCGATTTTGCCGGAGGCGTGCGCAAAGCCATCGAAGCTACGCAGAAATACCTTAAGGAAAAGGGCAAGGACCTCCGTATAGAGGTGGAGACCCGCAACCTTGACGAAGTGCGCGAAGTGTGCGAGACCGGTGGTGTGGACGTAGTTATGCTCGACAATATGAGCCCGGACCAGATCCGTGAGGCTTTAAAGCTTATCGACGGACGTTTTGAGACGGAAGCCTCGGGAGGCATTACGGAAGAAAACCTTCACGATATGGCCGAGACGGGCGTTGACTACATTTCCGCGGGCGCGTTGACACACTCTGTCAGTAGCTTGGATATGAGCCTGAAAGCATATTGAAAAACCTAAAACGAAGACCTTAGAAAAGCGGCCAGCCGGTAAGACGGCTGTTGCGGGAAAGCCACGGCTCAGGCCGGAGTGGGAACACCATGCTTTTTTTGGGAAAAGATTACTCAAATGATCGTTAAGACTAAGAAGTACGCGCTTGACAAGGAAACTTTTATCAAGCTGGGCATGGTACGGACCATGAAAAAACAATGGTGGGTAGCCCTGATTTATGTGGCGCTGAACCTGCCGGCCATATTTCTGCCGAGCTGGTGGTGGTTTATCGGATCTACTATCCTGCTCGTTTTGTATGTCCTGTTTTGGTTGATCCAGTTTGCGGGCATTACCCAGCATGAGCAAGGCAAAATGCTGTTTGAAAAACTTTCGTACGAAATCGACAGTCGCCAGGTACTGATCAAGCTCAACACCAAGCAGGGAATGCCGATGACTTGGGACCAAATCAAGAACGCCAGCGTGGAGAAAAACGCTTTCGCATTGTGGTTGTCGCCCGTACAGCTGATTTATTTGCCTTTCAAAATCTTTAATTCCGAGGCCCAGATCAAATTTTTGGAAGCCTTGTTGAAGAGAAAAGGTTACCTGAAATAATTCTTCGGCACTGGCCGTTAATGAATTGTAAAAATCCCCCGCCGTACTATGGCGGGGGATTTTTGTTTTTATCAAAGCCAAAATGGGGAATCGTTGCAAATAGCAGTGTTTTTGACTTTTTTCGACCTTACTTTTGTAACCATGCGCAAGCGTAAGAAGTAAACATATTTGCGTCCGCAGTTTTTTGAGGCGTTGGGGAGGTGAAGTTTTCCGCGGTTTTTTCGTTGTAGCAAGAAGCTCCCCGCCATTATTGGGCGCCAGGGAATATTTTTATTTGTATAAAGGAGCATAGACATGACGGAAAAAGAAAAAAACGCGAACGAGGAACGGAAAATAAGGCAAGCTTTTCGCAATAAGAATTGGAGTGAGATCAAAAGCCACGATTCGTGGACCATTTTCAAGGTAATGGCCGAGTTTGTGGAAGGCTTCGAAAAGCTGGCCAAGATAGGCCCTTGCGTATCGATTTTCGGATCGGCGAGGACCGACCCTGAAAGCAAGTACTACAAAATGGCCGAAGAGATCGGCGCCAAATTGGTACAGAACGGCTACGGCGTGATTACCGGTGGCGGGCCGGGCATTATGGAAGCGGGTAACAAGGGCGCCAACCGCGAGGGGGGCAAGTCCGTGGGGCTGAATATCCATTTGCCTTTTGAGCAGGGACACAACATGTACATTGACCCTGACAAGCTGATCACCTTCGACTATTTCTTTGTCCGCAAAGTGATGTTCGTGCGTTATTCGCAGGGCTTTATCGGAATGCCGGGCGGTATGGGTACTCTCGACGAGATTTTCGAGGCGATTACCCTGATCCAGACCGAAAAAATCGGACGCTTCCCCATCGTGTTGGTAGGCAGCGATTTCTGGAACGGTCTGATAGACTGGCTCCGCGATACGGTTTGTGCGCGCGAAGGCAACATCAGCGAGGTGGATTTTGATCTGATAACGATTGTGGACACGCCCGATGAGGCCGTGGAGGCGATCGAGGAGTTTTATTCCAAGTACCTCTTGTCACCGAATTTCTGATGAAAAACAAAGTACTATCAGTTCTTATCCTGGCTGTTCCGGTTTTGGCCGGCAGTTTCAGGCTGATGCCGGACACCGAAAAGGAAACGGCGAAAGCGAAAACCGAAGTCGTAGAGGCCAGGCCGGGCGTTACGCCCGACGAGCTTCCCGGATTTGTGAACGCGCGGGCCTTCAGGGCGCCTACCGAGCTTTCATTTGCCGGAGAGCAAGTGCCCCTTGACGATCCCGATGTGTGGGAGCGCCTGGACAGGGAACTGTATGTCAACAGCTATTTTCATTCGAGTACCATATTCCTGATCAAGAGGGCGAGCCGTTGGTTTCCGCTTGTGAATCCCATACTGAAAGAGGAAGGGATTCCGGAGGATATGGCTTATCTGCCTTTGATCGAGAGCGGATTTACAAACGCCGTTTCGCCGGCTGGCGCCGCGGGGCATTGGCAACTGATGCGCACTACGGCCAGGGAATACGGCTTGGAGGTGAACGAGGAAGTGGACGAGCGCTACCACCCGGTAAAAGCCACTCAGGCCGCCGTAAAATTCCTGAAAAAATCGCACGCCAAGTTCGGCAATTGGACCAACGTGGCGGCCAGTTATAATATCGGGATGTCGGGCTTGCAACGCAGACTGAAAAAGCAACGCGTTGAGTCGTATTACGATTTGTTGCTCAATGAAGAGACAAAGCGTTACGTATTCCGCCTGTTGGCTATCCGCGAGATTCTGAATAATCAGAACAAATACGGCTTTATCATCCCGGCGGACCAACTCTACTACCCTGAGAAAGTGAAAAAAGTGGAAGTGAAAAAATCGATTACCGACCTGACGGCTTTCGCTTTCAAACACGGAATCAATTACAAAATCCTGAAAAGGCATAACCCTTGGCTCAGGAGAAATACCCTGACGATTAAGAAATCGGGAAAGATATACGAAATCTGGATACCTGAAAAAAGTTAAGAGCCTGTTTGGTATCAGGTAGCGAATATTAAACCTGAGACCGAATAAGGAGATTATACTTCTAAGCGTTTTGGAATAGATATTTGAAGCAAAAGCCATCCAGTAGGGGTGGCTTTTGTTGTATGCTAGGTTTTTTTCATATTTTCGATATGCAAATATTATTTTTAAATATAGGGAGGCGGATTATGTGTAATCGAATATATCCGATCTGTTCTGAATTTGTATTATTTTATGGCAAATGCGAACCAAAGAAGAAAAGCCCGTCGAAGTGGTGAACATGTACGGAATTCGGGTGTGATCAGTGATTCTGATCCGAAAATCATGAAATATGGTTTGATACTTTTTGTTGCGATGGTTGTTTTTCTATTTACCAGAGCCACTTTCAGCGCTAACTCAACGGTTAGGAAATATAACTGGACTACTATGCCCGATACGCTGGTGGTTGGTCCCTATAACATGGAAGCGGGAGAATTTTATCATCTCTATTTGAATCAGAAGTTTAGATATGATGGCAACTGTTTTGTCGGCCTGAATTTGCTTGATGAATCCAAGACGGTAGTTTTGGGTCAGTACGTAAAAGAGCTGTATCGGATGAGTGGAACGGACAGTGACGGGCGATGGGAAGAAGGACGGCGATATTCCGAATGTGATATCCATATTCCGTGGAGTGGGAAATTTTATATAGGGATAGAGTCGAAGGTTCCGGCCCCGCTTGCTTTGGGAAGCACAATGCTGAATGTGAATAAACGCAATGGGGGAACGTTTCTCTATTGGCCAGTGGTTATAACGTGTTTTGTGCCTTTTCTACTGATTGCTGTCTATTTTTTAAGTGAGAGTAATAATATCAATCCCTTTACGGTTTATACCGAAGCAAAGAAAATCAAATGGACCCCCGGGCATAAGTATTTGGCTACGGGGCTGTGTGTGCTTTGGGTATTGCTCGTGACGCTTAGCCTGAGCGGTTACGGCTATCCCGGTTTTAATGATTTTGGCACCTCCCCTTCTTTCCTTTATTCTGAAGACACCGGGGAGTATTTCAACTGGATGCAGGTTTGGTAGGCTAGGTTTAATACGGATAATCAAACAAAACCGAAGCCGAGCTTACTTCGGATAGCCTGAAGCCCTTGGCCTTGGTTGCCGTTTTGGGCGTATACACTCCTATGGGCTATTTTCAGTTGACTTTGTGGCATAGGCGTGTGATATCCGCCATGCGTGCGGAGGGCGCTTCCGTGAGGGAAACGGCCCGTACGTTGCGTTGCGCCCCTTCTACCGTAAGCCGGGAGTTGGAACGCAACCGCTTGGGCGGGATGTATGACCCGCATACGGCCCAACGTCTGGCGGAAGCCCGAAAACGCTTGGGCGGGACTTTTAGGCCCGGGCGTTACCGCTCAGTATGGGAACGGCTACGGAGCCGTACTGTACAATACAGAATCATGCCCCGCACGCATGTGGCGTGGTTTTCCGATACCAAAACTTATAGGCGTATACGCTCCGGAAAGGCCTCGTTTTTTTCCATGCGGAGGCCCCGTAGTCTTTCCCTGTTCCGGCTCGCCGACAAGCCCCGCCACTATCGGCAAATGACCGCCTTGGGGCTGTTGCTTTTGGAGTGGTACCGAGAGCGCCGGGCCCGTCGCACAAAAGTAAAGACGGCTTCTATTGCCAAGTTTTCGGAGACTTCTTCGCCTGTTAATAATACCTATCCGGAACCTGCGTTGGATCTTGCGGGATAGCTGTGTTCTTTTGCGCCTGATTTTGTTGTTGCCGTGATACTTTTTGAAAATTCTTAGTCTGTTCCTCTCCTATTTCGGCCTTTTCCTGACATTGATCTAAAAAATTGTCTGGCATATTTCCTTCTTCTGCTTCACTCTCTATGGATTCAGTGTCTTTTTCGCCTTTTGATTTAGGTGTTGCGTTTGCTCACGTTTTTTTCTTTTACCAACGGCAACAGAATGGGTGCTTACGGACTTGGTAGAAGCCTTAAAGATAGTCTTCAAGTAAATATTTGTATTTAGATAAGATGTTTTTTAACATTGTTATCATCTCATCTTATTTTTTAAAATTCAAAAAAATGAAAAAAGCGATATTATGCTTGGCGAGTTTGCTCATGTTGGTGACAACGGGATACTCGCAGTCGGTATGGAAGGTGGAGAAAGGCGGGAAGGTAATGTATCTGGGCGGAACGATACATATGCTAAGGGAACAGGACTTTCCCCTGCCGGACGTTTACGACAAGACTTTAGAGAAGTCGGATGTCATAGCCTTTGAGGCGGATTTGGACAAAGCGAAGACGCCCGATTTTGCCCAAATGGTGATGGCCAAGTGTCAATATTCTGACGGAAGGACCCTGCGGTCGGTATTGGAAGAGGACACTTACACGGCGTTGGAGGCCAAGGTAGAAAGCTACAAATTACCGATGGAGCACCTGACAAGGATGAAGCCTTCGATGGTTATGATTATGATGATGGCGATGGAAATGAAAAAGGTAGGCATCGGGTCGAAAGGTGTAGATGCGGTTTATCATGAAAAAGCCAAAGACAGAAAACTTCCGATCAAGTACCTTGAGACTATGGAGGAGCAAATGGACTTGATATCCAAAATGGGCGAAGGAGACGAGGATGAATTTGTCAAGTATTCGTTGGAGGACATGAAAAATATGAGCGGAGATTTGGTGACGATGCTTGACGAGTGGAAGGCCGGGAAGCCGGAGTATTTTACTGAGAAAGTGAAAGAGATGAAATCCGATTACCCCGAAATTTATAAGGATCTGTTGACCGACAGAAATAATAAATGGCTTCCGCAACTGGAAAATATGATGCAAGACGAACCCGCCGAGTTTGTGCTGGTAGGCGTGATGCATATGTACGGCAATGACGGATTAATACACCAGCTGGAAAGAAAAGGGTATAAGGTCTCGCAGTTGAAATGACGGGGTGGTTTTACTCGTTGCAGGGAATTGGTGAGGTGTGGGTGGAGCCAAAGCTAAAAAACCGATACGGGAGACTTAGTTCCTGTATCGGTTTTTATTTTATGATCCTTTCCCTGAAGGATAGTGTGTTTAGATCTACTGCTTCACGATTTTCTGGATGACTTTCCCGTTTACTCTAAGGATATACACCCCGCCTGCTAGGCCAGAGCAATTAAGGCTGTGAGTATTCGTTGCCACAGTGGCTTGCTTGACCGTGATTCCGTTGAGGTTTACGAGTTCGATGATATTTCCCGGGATCAGATTCCGTAGACTTAGCTGGTCGCTTACCGGATTGGGGCTGGCGGTGATTTCCCTCCTTTCATCTGCGCTTAGTAATGTCCCAATGCTGAAGTATTCCTCTTGAACTTTTAGTGTGTAGTTTTCTCCAGCGTCTAGTGTGCCGATCAGGATCTTGTATTTCCCGACTTCTTCGCCTTCCTCACGGCTGAGTTCGCCGGTAATTTTATCACCGTCGATTAAGCCGGTTATCGTGTATTCAAGTGCGGGGTCCTCCTCCCCTATTATCTTGAGTTGTTTTTGAGGAGTGACGGTCAGGATCCTTGGCTGTATATTGATTTCTTTTGTAAGAAAGGCCGGTTGGTATTCTTCGGTCGCTTCCAGCTTGGCTTCAATTTGTAGGGACTCTACTGTCTTGGCGTGTAGAACATTCCCTATTATTTGGCTTTTCTTGTCGCTAGCTTCTTTTAGGTAATAATTGATGGTTCCGCCGGATTTGCTGGTGGCGGTAAGGTTTATCCGGTCTCCATAGTATATCTGTTCGGGAAGTTCCCATGTTAGTTCGGCCGGTTTTCCTCCATAATATATTTCCGTTTGCAGATATTGTTGGTCTTTTGCGCTATTGGCCAATGCGTCGTTGTAGATACGGCATAGAAACGCTCCGCTCTGCTTAAACTGGAATTTCCCGTCCTCAACTAGCCTTACTTTTGCGTCGTCGTTGGGATTGGTCTCAGTATCCGTAGTAATTTTATTGCCGTCTATATCCACCCATTCGAATCGGCTTGGGTTTTCAAATATTATTGCATAACTGGTGAGGTTGAGGGTTTCTTCCTTATTCCAGCTATTTTTTTCTATTAACTCCACGTTGGTTTGAGGCAATAGCACGGTGCCGGAGTTCGCCACTTCACGGTTCCAATTTTTGTAGGAAAGTGATTGAAATGATTCGGGTTTAAGATGATTGTTTTCGCATTTAACGCTCTTTAATGATTCGTGTTGGCTTATATTCAGCGTTTTCAATTGATTGGACGAGCAATCAAGTGTGGCTAAGTCAGTATTTGCGCTTATATTCAGCGTTGTTAATTGGTTGTTGGAGCAAATGAACCACTGCAGAACTGTGTTTGCGTTCAGGTCTAGGGTAGTCAATTGGTTACTGTTGCAATGAAGCCTTTTCAGAGCGGGATTGGTATTTAAGTCTAATGTTGCTAGGGCGTTTTGAGAACACTCTAGTCTTTCCAGGGAGGTGTTGGTGCTTAGGTCTAAGGAGGTCAATTGATTGTTGGAACAATTTATTTCCACCAAGGATACGTTAGTGTTTATACCAAGGGTTGTTAATTGGTTCCTCGAACAGTTTATCGTCGTTAGACTAGTATTAGCGCTTAGACCTAGGGTTGTTAATTGGTTGGCTGAACAGTTAATTGTCTTTAGACTGGTATTAGCGCTCAGATCTAGGGTAGTTAATTGGTTGGCCGAACAGTTAATTGTCTTTAGACTGGTATTAGCGCTAAGGTCCAATGCGGTTAGTTGATTGGCGGAACATTCAAGCATTACTATGGAGGGGTTGGCGCTCAAATCTAAGGAAGATAACTGATTGCTATGACAATATAGTGAATGCAGTTTAGTGTTAGTGATCAAATCAAGTGCTGCCAATTGGTTTCCAGAACATGTAACCTCCATTAATGCGGTGTTAGTACTTAGGTTCAGAGCTGTCAGTTGGTTGCTGGAACAGTTAATCTCAGTAAGAACGGTGTTGGCGCTTAGGTTTAAGGATGTCAATTGATTGTCGGAACAATAAAGCTCCTTCAGGGCTGTGAAGGGGCTTAAGTCCATTGTTCCTTTCAGTTTTCTTTGGGCGATATCTAATTTGGTAACCCGGTAGGGGATTTTAGATACGTCCCATTCGACAGTGTTTATCCAACTTGAAGTCTCCTCAAACGTTCCTTTTTCCAAATCTATAACCCAAGGTAGGCGTTTGCTTTCGTCATTGGCTGTTTGAATGTCTTGCATGTCGAGGATAGCCTGAAGGGCAATTAGTTCCTTATCGTCGTACACGGAACCTACGATATATGATGCGGTTTCCAAGTATTGGTCCTCTTCGTATACATGCCGTAACGCAGTGTTATGTATCCGACAGCGGAAGACCCCGTTTTGCTTAAACATAAACTTTCCCGTTTCTAGCTTACGTATTTTCGCTTCATCGTTAGGTGAAGTCTTCGAGTCTACTGAAACAGGTTCACCCCTGAGATCAACCCACTCATAACGGCTATTTCTGTTATAGATCTGCTTTTGGCTACTCAGGTCAATGATTTGGCCTGTTTCCCATTTGTCTGTTTCGGAAAACTTCAGAGATCTCTGGGGCAATAATTTTTCTCCCCAGCCTTGTCTGTCGTAAAAGTTCCAACTGTCATATGAGGGAGATTGGAAGTACTGAATTCTCAATTGGTTGTTGTAGCATTTAATGTTTGATAGAACGGTGTTTTTGGTCAGGTCCAGTGCTGTCAACTGGTTGTTGGAACATTCAAGCTCTACTAGGGCTGTGTTTTTGGATAGGTCCAACGCTGTTAATTGGTTGTTATGGCAATCCAACCATTTCAACTTTGTGTTGGTTCTCAAGTCTAGCGTTGTCAAATGGTTGTCTTGGCATCTCAGCCAGTTCAAAGTTGTGTTAGTTCTCAAGTCCAATGTTGTCAACTGGTTCTTTGTGCAAGCAAGAGTTTCGAGTGTTGTGTTTGCGCTTAAGTCCAATGTTGTCAACTGATTGTTTTCGCAAGAGAGGAGCCGTAATGCTGTGTTAGCCTTAAGGTCTAGGATTGTCAATTGGTTGTATTCGCAAGAGAGGAGCTGTAATGCCGTGTTAGCCTTAAGGTCTAGGGTTGTAAATTGGTTTGCGGAGCAATGTAGACCTCTCAGGGCGGTATTGTTACTCACATCCAGAACTGTCAATTGGTTGTTGTTGCATCTTAGCCAGTCCAAAGCTGTGTTTTTGGATAGGTCCAGCGCTGTTAATTGATTATACGAGCAATCAAGTAGTTCTAGAGCAGTGTTTGCGCCGAGGGTCAACGTTGACAATTGATTTGTGGCGCAATGAACCTCCTTTAGGTTAGTTTGAGTACTCAGGTCTAGTGTTGTCAGTTGATTGTTCCAGCAAGAAAGCTCGGTCAGATTAGTATTATTTGCGCTGAGAGTCAGTGTTTGCAATTGGTTCCTATAGCAACTAACTTTCTCCAAATTGGTGTTTTTGCTCAGATCTAGAGTTCTTAATTGGTTTTCGGAACAGTAAAGCTCTTTCAAGTTAGGGGTTCCGCTTAAATCCAAGCCAGTGAGCTGGTTTTCGGCACAATTAAGCTCCGTTAGCGCATCTAAAGGTCTCAAGTCCCAACTTCCTTCCAAACGACTATTCCACAACCTGAGTGCTGTCAGTCGCCTTGGTTTTTCATCATTCCAATCAAGAGTAAGGTCGTGTGAGTAAATAATGGTATTGGCCTTTAGGTCAATCTTCCAGTCTAGTTTTCTGGGATTGGCGTCCTGGATAGTTTTCAGTACTTGCAAATCGTCAGGATGGACGTTTGTAACTCTGGTTTTCGCCATTATATGCCCGAAAGACAGTAGAAATATGACGGCTAAAAAATACACGCTCCGTAATTTCATTACTATAAATTCTTATTAAAAATTAATTTTAGCCTAAAATAATGAAAATAAATCCTAGCTTACAATGGATATGTAAATATAAAATTACCATAATTTAATATGTGATAGGGATTTACATATGAGAATGGGGTTAGTGTTCTATCCTGAAGCTGGACGATGACGGCCAGTCGTCGGTATTGGATTTGGTACATGCCAATTCGGATTCCATCGCTCTGGAACTTCAGCGTTTGGCGCACAGGCAGGCGGTGATCAATTATATCGAACGGTTTGTGGTGCCCGGCAATTTGGGCGCAGGCACGGTGACGTTTGACGGAGTGGAGTATGTGGCGGAGGAAGTCGCTCAGGATTGATATATAGGCCTTTGGGTTGAGTCGTGAGTATAATCAAAGGGCCCCGCCATGGCGGGACCCTTAATTTTTATTTCCCTTCAAACTGTTGCTGGATCTGTTTTAGGCTTTTGAGAAGGGGGACAAATTCATCGTATTTCTTTTTGTTTTCCTTGTAGTTGTCCTCCAATTCCGGTGTTACGTTTTGCCCTTTCTGGTTTGCTATTTTCTCGGAAAAGGCCTTAATCTCCGCTTGGTGCTGGTGTATGTGGTTTTTCAAATCCATGATAATCGACAAGGCCTTGTCGTGACCGGTATTGATGTTGTTTTTCTCCTTCATCCAGAAAGCGATCGCGTCATCCAGAGAATTGAATTTTGTTACGGCATTATCTTCCGGTACCGGAATCAAATTGAATTTCTTTCCTTCGAATGTTCCTTGAGCCGCCATAAGATTATCCAGAAAGCTTACGAAATGAATATGTTTCTTCATGTTCTTATCAGCGCTTTCGATGATCTTTTTCTCTAAAGCGGAAGCTTCTTTCTGTTTCTTTTTTGCCCTTAGTGTGGCTATCTCTTTTTTGGATCCATCAATATATGATGCGAATTCTTTTAGCCTTTCTTTATGGGTGTCGATCTTTTTTTCGAATCCGGTCAGAATGGAAAGCGCTTCGCTGTGGTCTTTCCTAATCTCCGCCATTTCCATTTTCCATGAGTCGTAAGTCTTGTCAGACTCTTTGTTTTTATTGTTGCATGAGAACAATAGCGCAAATGCGAATAGTAAGATTGCTGTTCTTTTCATTTTCTGGACCTTTTGCTGATTAACTTCATTACAAACCAAGTATTGACAGCAAGGGTTCCTTTTGGGTTCCGGTTCGGTGTTTTTTCCTCCAGAAAGGCTGAGGGTTTATATTTCTTCTAGGCCTAACTCAATTCTTCTCGTACCAATCGCCCCCCTCTTCCACCATTTCGGATCGTTTTTCCAGCATGGATTTCTTCAGCCGTTCCAATAATTCTGGCTCCGATTCGGATAGGTCAACCCGCTGTTCCAGATCTTCGCCGATGTTGTAAAGCTCAAAATACTTCGGCTCCTGATTTTTCAGCGCTTTCATATGGCTCTCCTGAAAGCGCCATTGTGACGGCTCGCCTTTCTTTGGTTTAAAAAGGGCTTCTTTTCCCTCGTTATAATGCTTTTGCCATGGTTTGGGCGGGTTTTGGTAGCCAAGCAATACCATATCACCTTGCCGGAGCATACATATGGGGTCGTGGAAATACCGGTAAAAGAACAATGGCTCTTTGCGGATTTGGGTTCTGGCGAAGCCTAAGAAAATTTGGGAAAGGTCTTCGCCGTCTATCGCCTTTTTGTCGGGGACTGGGCTTTGAGTCAGTTTGGCGAGGGTGGGCAGTACATCCGTAAAATGTCCGGGATTATGCGATACGGTTCCCGCCGGAATCCGACCTTTCCAATAAGCGATAAACGGAACCCGGATACCGCCTTCGTACTGGAAGCATTTCTGCCCGCGGAACGGATTATTGGAGCCCTTTACTTTCGAGCCATTGTCGGAAGTGTAGAGGATGATGGTGTTTTCGTCCAGCCCGTTTTTCTTTAGGTAGCTCATTAGGCGCCCTACAGCGTAGTCCATGTTCTCTATGCACCCGTAGTAGGCCTTATGGGTTTTGTGTCGCTTCTTCAGGCTATCGGGCGCGGCCACTTTGTTGTGCGGTTCATGAAACCAAACGTTTATATAGAACGGCGATTCGTCGTCTTTCTTTTTGTTAAGCCAAGTGATAGCTTCCTCTACCACTAAGTGACTGGAATAACCTTTCAGCTCGTTGAGCTTCTCCCTGTTCCGTATAAAGTTGACGGGGTTTCGGTGTGATGGAATGGCGTTGTTATGAGTCCAGAAGGCGTAATCGAAACCTTGGTCCAAGGGCTCCGGCTGTGGCATATCTTGTGACGTAAGGTGCCATTTTCCGAAATGTCCGGTGGCGTAGCCCTGTTCCTTGAGCATTTCCGCAATGGTGGTTTCCTCTGCTTCTAGATGCATGGGGACTTTTGGCGGAATCCAGTTGTAGATGCCCAACCGGGTTTTGTTTCTGCCCGTCAGCAAAGCCGCCCGGGACGGGGAACACACGGCCGCACCGCTGTAAAAATCGGTGAACAGAAGCCCTTGCTTGGCCAAGCCGTCGATATGGGGTGTGTTGCTGGTAGGAATTTCGCCTGTTTGCGGAGCGTTTTTCGCCCGGTAACACGACAGATCGTTATATCCCAAATCGTCGGCTACCATTAGAATGATATTGGGAGGCCTTTTCTGCTTTTGACTACAACTTGTAAAGAAAAATATCAGCCCGATTAAAAAGAAAGGGATCCTAATGCTCATTTGCTTGTCGTTTTTAGTCTAAAAATTATTTGTTGGGTCTTAGGTATAAGGTATTCGGTTTGAGGTATCTCATTGGTTCGGAAACTTTCCCTGTTTTGGTCTGAAAAAAGCCTCTTACTCCTTCATTATTCCTAAAAATCCAAAGGTGCGGATTTTACCTCGGGCTGGTCCGTATAGATGTTTTTTTGTCTGTCAGTTGTGTGTATTTATAGGGTTGTAATATTTATGTAAGAGCGAAATGTTTTGGTAAAGCGTATTGCCGGCGCACTGGTTGTTAGTGCGTTTCGGGTTTCTGAATATAATGTTCTTGGGGTATTGTGTTCCAAACAATCTTATGGGATGAACACTTAAAGTCATTTTATAGAGAGGAGTTTTATTTGACGGAACGAGTCCTTGGATCGGGAATATGAAACATAGCGACAGAATATCGGATAAGGCCGGTTTACCGCCGGGTTCGGCCGTGTTTGTGGGCCGGGAAGCGCCATTGCCGACCCAAATCAGCGTGATTGATTTTGGAAAAGGATATTTCAGCGAAAAGGTCTCGCCCAGTTTATGCGAAGCGTGGGAAGTGCCAAGGCCCGAAGGTGCTACCCGTTGGATCAACGTGCGTGGTATGGAGGATGTGCAAGGTTTTGCGAAAGCTTTCGAAAAGATGGGGCTGTCGTCACTGTATCTTGAGGATATCCTGAATACGCAACACCGGCCCAAGGCTGAACTGGCTCCCCCTTGTCTGTTTGTGGTAATGAAACGCCTGCTGACTGACAACAGCGGTTACCGGCTTAGGGCACCTCAGGTCAGCGTCATTATGGGGCCAGATTGGCTGGTTTCTTTCCAAGAGCAACACGAGGACGTGTTCGGAGATATAGTTAGAAGGTTGGGGAATCCGCAAAGCCTTGTGCGTGGCAAAAGTCCCTCCTATATGCTGTACCGGATGATGGACGTGGTGACGGACAATTATTATTTGGTGACGGAAAAAGCGGGGGAGCTAATCGAGCGTTTGGAGGATCGGGTGTTTGAAGGCAAAGCGGACGGCAAGACCTTGAGGCAGATCCAACGCTTACGGAAATTGTTGGTGAATTTGCGCAGGGCCAGTTCGCCCTTGCGCGAGGCGGTGTCCGTGATTTTGCGTGACGGACATGACCTGGTTGGGGAAGAGACGGTCCGCTATTTCCGTGACGTGTATGATCATGTGATTCAGATTAACGAAACGGTGGAGACTTTGCGCGACTTGCTTTCGGGCGTAATGGACCTTTACTTGTCCGGCACAAGTAACCGCATGAACCAAACGATGCAGGTGCTGACGGTGATCGCCACCATTTTTATTCCCCTGACTTTTTTGGCTGGCGTATACGGGATGAATTTCAAATACATGCCGGAGCTGGGTTGGCGTTACGGCTATTTGGGCGTGTGGGTGATTATGTTGTCGGTGGCCGCCGTCATGCTGTTGTATTTTAAGCGGAAAGGTTGGCTGTAATAGACCTTCGGGTTTTCCGAAACGGTTTTAGGAATACAGAAAAGTGGGTTGTCCTTTTTCACTAGTACGTCACAAATTCAACAGTTTCTTAAAGAAGAAAAACAAAATCATGCACTTATGTAAATTTATATTTTAAGTAATTGATATATTCGTGGAAAAATAAGAATCAAAAAGAATAAAAATGAAAATAGAAATTCCATTAAAGCAAAAAATAAGAATGCTTATAGGAGGATCCGAGCTGGTCGCTATTTTTTTGATCCTTTTCGGAAGTTACTTGTCGTATGAGGACCTCAGGGAATTTACGTTTGAAACAATATATCTGGAATACAATACCGCCGTGGGGAAAGGAAAGGTAATCGATAGTTTCGCCACGAACATGGATATCAATGATGTGCCGGTATTTGCCTATGATTACGTTTTTGATTCGCCTATAGGAGACTTGGAGTGGACTTCCTATAGTTTCGGAAGAAGGTATTCGACAGGCGCCGAAATCGAAGTGGAATACAACTTGGACAATCCGGAGTATAACCGCATAAAGGGTATGCACAACTACCCGACTGTCGTTTACCTGATACTTTTTTCTATCCCGTTGTTGCTCGGCATAGTCTGGTTGTCGATGAATCTGGTGGCCGGATTACGGACTTTGTCTATTCTCAATAATGGAATAATGACGGAAGCCCGGCTGATACACAAAGTGGCCGTGGGCAGATATGACCATGAAAACAACCTGCAAAAATATAAGATGACATTCGAGTATTACGCCAAGGACCGGAAGTCTTATAGGCTGGAGCACGAGGAATATCATACGGAGAGATTGGAAGACGAATTCACCGAAAAGGTCATATATCATAAGGATTTTCCGCAGAAGGCTTTTATGGTGGATGGCTTGTCCAAAGATGTTGCGAAAATGATAAAGAACAGTTGGGCGGGAAAAGGGCCTACAGTAGGAAGTGCGTGAGGTTTTTCCCTCTGGCGAGGGAGGCCGGCTTTTTTTCAAATAACAAAACCGTTTTCTTAGAAATATATGTTTTTGGGTGTGTGTTTGGCGTCTCGCTACCGCTGAAAATCTCTTAATTGCGATTTTTTCACACACAAACACTTTATAGTATGAGATTACGGTTATTGACGCTTTTGCTGGCGTTGCTCGTTTGCGATGTTGTCCGGGCCCAAGACAAGGCGCAGAAGAGGATTGTAAAGGTTTTGTCGTTCAATATTTTTCATGGAGCCACGACCAAGGGGGATTTTAACTTGGATGTGATCGCCAAAGTAATCAAAGACGCCGAGCCGGATTTGGTGGCTTTGCAAGAGGTCGATTACAGGACAAACCGGGCAAAGAAATACGACTTGGCGGCGGAGTTGGGAATGAGAACAAAGCTGATTCCGCTTTTCGGAAAGGCGATGGATTTTAGCGGTGGCGAATACGGAGAGGGAATTCTTTCAAAATACACATTCCTGCGCACTCGCAATGTGGCGTTGCCGTATACGCCGGGCAAAGAGCCTAGAACCGCTTTGGAAGTGGTGACTACGATTGGTTCGGACACGATAGCTTTTATCGGAACGCACTTGGACCATTTGGAAGACGAAAAGGACAGACTGGCCCAAGCCCGCAAGATCAACGAAATATTCGCTTCCGGAAAGTACCCGGCAATATTGGCGGGCGATCTTAACGCGATACCGGGTAGCGCGACGATCAAGACTCTGGAAAAAGTCTGGACGGCTTCTTACGACAAGGAAAATATAGAATACACCTGCCCGTCCGATAATCCGACCCAAAAGATTGACTATGTGATGTACTATCCGAAAAATAGATGGAGAGTGCTGAAAACCAAAGTGATTCAAAATTCGGTAGCTTCGGACCACTGCGCCTATCTGGTGACGCTGGAATTGCTGGATAAATAAGTCTGTTTTATCGTTTTAAGATCGGGCTATGGCTTTGGGTAAATTGCTATGGTCCGATTTTCTTCAGATATTGAAACCGATTTTTAACTCTATTATTTTTTTAATACGATGCAGACATTGACCGAGACTTTGGAGGCTTTACGCAAATCCAGAAAGATTGAGATTGATAACGCACTCCGAAAAAATAACTTATGTTTCTACTAATAGCGGAAATGGGGTTTGAGGGCTTTTTGTCAATATTTTGTGATTGATTTCGTACTGGCCGTTTTTTCTTTGTCCCTTACTTTGTAACGTTTTGTTTTTCAGACTAAACTTTTTACTCTCATGAAATCAGTACGTTTGATTTTTGTCCTTGCGATATGCGTATCGGTTTTCGGCGGAGCTTACGCCCAATTGGCCGTAACGCCGACTCCCAAAACTTATGTGTGTAATAGGGCGCCGGGCGCCGTCACTATCGACGGCTCCATTAGCGAAAAGGAATGGGGCAAAGCGCCTTGGACCGACGCCTTTGTGGATATTGAAGGCGACAAACAACCGGCGCCACGCTTCAATACGCGGACCAAGATGATGTGGGACGACAAGTACCTGTACTTCGCCGCAAAGATGGAGGAACCCGACTTGTGGGCCACGTTGACCGAAAACGAAAGCGTGATCTTTCAGGACAACGATTTCGAGATTTTCCTAGACCCTGACGGAGACAGCCACAATTACTACGAATTCGAAATCAACGCCTTGGGCACCACTTGGGACCTGATCTTGGGAAAAGCGTACCGTGACGGCGGACCCGCGCTGACACATTGGGATTTGCCCGGAATGAAATCGGCCGTACAGCTTCAGGGAAGCCTCAATGACCCGTCTGACCGGGACAAGGGCTGGACGGTGGAGATAGCCTTGCCGTTGGCGGGCTTCAGGGAACTGTATCGAGGCAAAGCCCCGAAAGTCGGCGACTATTGGCGGATGAATCTTGCTCGCGTGCAGTGGAGGCTGGATGCCAAAAACGGCAAATACGCCAAGAAAAGGGACAAGCGAGGAAAGAAACTTCCGGAAAACAATTGGGTATGGTCACCGCAACATGTTATTAGCCTGCATAAGCCGGAGTGCTGGGGTTATCTGCTGTTTTCGGGTAGCGCAACGGGCGCCGACGCTAAAAAACTGGCGATAAATCCGGATGAGGAAATTCGTTTGTGGCTATACGCGGCTTACGCGAAGCAACGCGAATTCCAGAAACGAAAAGGAAGGTTCGCAAAAAGCTTTAAAGAATTGGGCGTGGAGGATTTTACCGTAAACGGAAAGTCCCTGATCAATCCCGAGATTACGGCCGGCCCGTTTGGTTACGCCCTTACGGCGGTGAGTCCGTTTACGGGCAAAGCCTGTGGCATTCGTTATGATGGCAAGTCTTGGATTGGTGCGGAAGTTAAGCGAAAAGGAAGTTGATTAGCTGATAGATCGCCTTTTGCCAACCCAAAAGAAAGAGATACGGAAGCTTGAGCGGTTTTTAACGACCGGTCAAGCTATTCCTCCCGAAAAGATCTCGCTGAAAATCCATTTCCCGTCAATTTTCCTGATCTCTACATTGTTGGACCAACAGCAACCTGTACCGCAATAGAAGGTGTAGGACAGATAGCCTTTTTTGAAGCCTCTTTCAAAATAGATCCTTGAAATGGTTAAGACTCCCAAAACATCTGGGTTCTTGGCCAAGTCCATACTGTTTTCGAGAGGGGCAAGATCTATTATTAGCCCCTTACATGTAAAGTTATTTTGAATGGACCGCTTCTTTAAAGTTCCGTTGATTATGGGGGCGAAGAGTCTGTTCTCTTTGTTGTACCGTCGTAGATCATCCTGATAGTTTATATCGAGGTCATTTGTAGGGAAATGGGGTGGATAGATGGTCGTGTCCAGAGAAGAAATGATATATAGTTTTAAACTATCGATGCCTGCGTGATTGGCTTTGGTCATATATTGCAGATCCGTCATCATTGGAATAAGCTCATTTATCGCTTGCTCTTCCATTTTTAGGTACTCCTCGCTGTTATAATTGCGACAGCTGGTAAGGTGAAAGGAGGTCAGCGCAATGAAGAATATTATGACGTTACGTTGGCTTGTCATATTTTTTGAATTCTCGGGTTAGGGAGTTAATTCCGAAAAGAACGGTGGGGTATAGTCAAAAGGCAAGAAAGTGGCCGCTTTCATATGGGCCCAGTCACCGTTGACCTCCAAGAGATCGGCCCCGATAAGGTGGCCCGATTCCAGTAAAAGAAGAGATTTCCCGCTGGGGATAGTGATCATGGCGTATTTCTCTATCTCCGAAAAAGGGGAAACGTAATGCACTACGATATATCCGGTAAACCGCAGTTCCTGGAAATCGGAAAGTAGCGAAGCGGAAGAAAACGGTTGTTTTTCGGCTTTTACCAAAACTTTGGGCCAAGCGCTTTTTCGAAGGAGATTGTTCTTTTTGTTTTGTGCCTGCAAAAGTTTGAGGCGTACGCCGTCTTGTGTCCGGAGCCTTCGGATTTCTTGGTCAACCTCCCGGGTTTGGTGCAGGAGGATGGAGTCTGGCGGGCGGTTTGGATTGGGAACAAGTTGCGCCCGATAAACGCTAAACCCTTCCTTTTCGGCGGTACCCGAACCCAATGCCCTGAAAAAGTGCATGGAAGAGCCGTAATAGACTTTTTCCCTTTCCAACAAAGCCTGGGACCGCTTCTTGCTTTTTGCTTTCCATTCGATTTCCCGAAACTTCGAATAGTATTTGAAGAGATACTGGGCGCTTTGACCGACTCCTGCCCTTTCGAAACTCGTCAGTTTAATGTCCATATCGTAGCCCAAAGCATGGTTTCGTATATGAAGGGTCGAGTCCGCAAAAGCTCTTAATGTTTGTGTCTCTTGATCGAATTCAAAGCTTAAAGCTTCCGGATTCAGGAGTTCGCATTTACGGACCAATTTGTTCTTGGGATTCCCGATAAAGTCGTTTTTGAAAGTGCTAAGGTATTGGCGTGATAGCCGTTTCTTTTCGCCGATAACAGTTACGGCATCGAGCGTTCTGATATTTACGGACAGGGATACGTTAATAATCGTGTCTTCTTTGCAGTTGACATCAACGGCCTTTGGTCGGTATCCGACGGCCTGAAAGATTAGCGAAGTGCTGGCCGTATCGGCTTTGATTTGGAAACGTCCGTTCTCGTCGGCGCCTGTGCCGTGAGTGGTATGGTTGAAATATACGCTGGCGAAGGGAATGGGTTTTTCGGTTTTGGCGTCAATAATCTGTCCTTGGATATGTTGCGCTTTCGCAAAAATTGGAATCAATAAGAAAGGCAAGATAAAAATCAGGCTCCACTTCATACTTAAAGAATTAGTTGAGTGCGCTAAGGTATAATCTTTACTTTATAAAACAAAAGGAGTCAATATCATCAAGCGTGAGCGTTCGAATTAGATTATATCTGATATTACTCAAAGCTTAATTTTCCTTTACGGTAGAACTTAACAGCCAAATAACTTATTTTACCAGCAAAAATGTCTAATTCCGCTACCAGCAAGCTTCCGTTCTCGCTCTCGGAAACAGAGCTAGAAACACTCCGAAAAAACACGGAGATCTTCGAGATGCCCGCAAAAACAAAGCTTATCACCGCCGGCATGCCCGTACGGTATCTGTACTTTGTGGAAAGCGGATGCGTCCGGGGCTATCGCTACCATGAGGGCAAGTTGCTGGTCGAATACTTGTCGGGCGAGAGTGATTTTTTTACCGATGCCAAGGTGTTTTTTTCCGGAGGGGTTTCATCGCATGATTTTGAGACTATCACGGATTGTCGTCTGCGGAAAATCTCTTTGGAGCTGTTGGAAACCATAAAACTCACCGACCCTCGGTGGGAAACGACCATAGCACGCCTAAGCTCACAACATCTTGAATGCAAAATGGAACGGGTCCGGGACTTTCAGACCCTTACGGCCAAAGAGCGTTACCTGAAGTTTTTGGAACGCTCGCCGGACTTGGCGCAAAGCGCTTCTGTAGAGACGGTGGCGTCGTATCTGGGTATGGAACCGCAGTCGTTGAGCCGGATTCGCAGACAAATTTCTTCCTGATTCGGTGTTTTGGGCGGTTGGGCGTCCTTTCTAACAAATGTTATTTTTTGAGCCGTCGCCATTGGCGTTTTTAGTCCCAACCAATTCCTAAAACATGAAAAAATCATTGATTACCGGAGCCAATGGCCATCTGGGCTACAATCTCACCCGTTTGCTTTGCGACGAGGGACTAAGCGTAAAAGCGGGTATCCGGAATATGAAAAACCGGGAAGCGCTGGACAAGCTGGGTTGCGAAGTGGCGCATGTCGATATTATGGACAAAGATTCCATGTCCCGAGCTTTCGAAGGCGTGAGCGATGTGTACGCCGTGGGCGCCGCTTTCAGAATGTGGGCCAAAAATCCCAAGAAAGAAATTTATGACAAGAACGTAGCCGGCACGCGTCTGCTTTTCGAGACGGCCCGCAGTTGTGGCGTGCGCAATATTGTCTATATCAGCTCCATCGCCGCGCTTGATTTCAGCAGGTTGCCCGCCCGCGAGGCGAACGGCTACAACAAGGACCGGCGCAATTGGTACTACAATTCCAAAAACGACTCCGACAAACTGGCCTTGGAGCTGGGGAGGAAGTTCGGTATCCGGACCGTTGTGCTTTTGCCTTCGACGATGATCGGCGGAGAAGTCCATAAGCTGAGCTATTCCAACAAGCTGGTGTGGCAGATAGTCTCTGGCGAAGTGCCGGTTGACACCAATATCAGCGTTAATTGGATCGACGTGCGGGACGTGGCTCTGGCCTGTCTGGAAGCGATGCGCAATGGCCGTAACGGAGAGCGTTATATTTTGGCCAATGAGAAACACACCACCATTCAGGACAGCATCCGGGTAGCCCGCAAGCTTTATCCGGAGGCGGGTATTCCCCTTCCGAAAAAACTGCCCAAGCCGATGCTTTACGGCATAGCCACGCTGATGGAACTCGGCAGTAAGCTGACCGGAAAGGAGCCTCTCCTTCAGCGGGAATATCTGGATATGTTTTACGGCCTGAAGCAGGATTTCGACATCAGCAAAGCCCGGAAAGAGCTGGACTTCCGCCCCACTCCGTCAAATGTGGCGCTGAGAAACGCCTTGCGATATCTGAAAGAAGACTGGAAAGGAGCGGTGGTGTAGATTGATCGGGGGAAATACGCTGGGAATTGTCGGCGATCACACCGACAATTTCCAACGCCTGTGGCTCCAAAGCCAAAGTGACGGATGCGTTTCGATATCCTTTTCCAGAAATTGGCTATAATCCGAGACAATCTGCGCTTTGGTTTTGGACTTAACAGCGTCATCAATCCACTTGAATTCAATTTCGTAAGCTCCCTTACCGCTTTTTTTCATACTTGGATAGAGAATCACCTGCTCCGTTTTTCGGGCTATCCGCTCCGCTCCTTCTAAAAACGCCGTCTGGATTTTCATAAAATCCACCCATAGTTTCGATCCGTGTTGGGTTGGGCTTTGGTCGCCCACCACAATGTAGATTGTGGGCGTGTTCTCTCTTTTGTTTTGCAGGATCGTCTTGTAGCAACGTCCGGACTCCACGCAATCCACCCCAAAACGCCCGCGAATCAGGCGCATCAGTTGGTCGAAATACCCATTTGATAAGGGCTGGTAGATAGTGGTGACCTTGTAGGGCAGAATTTCGGGCAAAATCGACAACCACTCCCAGTTTCCGTAATGCGCCGTGTAAAGGATGACGCTTTTGTTTTCCTGATGAATCTTGTCGATGATGTTCAGGTTCTTTATTTTGACCCGTTTTTGCATTTTTTTCTTGCTGATGGTTAGCCCTTTCAAAGCCTCAAAAATCAGGTCCATAAAGTGCCGGTAGAAGTTCTTTTCTATCGATACCAACTCGTCTTCCTTTTTGGCCGGGAACGCTTTGCGGAGGTTTTCCCGCACCACAAATCTTCTGTATCCGACAATATAGTACATGACGAAATACGACACTTTGGATATCGCGTACAGAAAAACCATCGGCAAAGCGGACAGCATATAAAAAGGCAAGAACTTGAATGCGTGCTTCTCTCTCATTTTGTAGGGTGCTCGGGTTTCCGGAAACGCTTTGTCCTATAAGTTGTTCCCTGTTTTCACTTTATAGTGTGATACCCAACATACGAATATCCCTCAACGAGATTCGTATAATATTTATATTTAGAGTATATGAAGCGAAAACTTTTGAGAGATGCTTTGGCAAGCTGCTATTAATGGAGCTTTAGGCTGGCTTTAGTGTGATTACGGCTCCGCCTTTAGGCGCTAAATTTATCCGAAGAGTTTTTCCCTTCTTCAGTATGATCGACTCCTTTTTGAAAGGTATAGTTTCTGTCCCTTTTGACAAATTGGACAAAGGGTTCAAAGGACGCAGGTCAATCTTTTCCCCTTCAAGATCATCCGAAAACAGCTCGGTTTGGTAAGTTTCGTTGTCCAGAAAGTCAGGATTTAATTCAATGGCTTTTGCTTCGCCTGCGTTTAGAATCCCGATATACCACTCCTGATTTTTGCGTCGGGCGATGATGGCCGTTTCCCCTATGCTCGATCCGGGCAACACCCGGGTTTCGTCCCAAACGGAAGGCACGTTTCGGATAAAGTCCAAGGCCGGTTTTACGCGCGGGTTGGTGAGAAGGAATTCCGGATTTTCCGCCAAACATTGGAAAGGCGAGTAAAAGCAAACCAATGTGGCCAACTGGTGAGCCCAAGTGGTTTCACCGGGCGCCGTAAGGGCCAGTGGCGTGTAGTCGGCGTGGCCGGCCACTAGGCGGGTAAACGGAAGCGCCGCGTTATGGCTGGCCGTGACGGGCCCCTCGCCCATTTTGTTGAGTTCCGTGCCGCGCACGCCTTCGCGGGTTACTTCGTTGGGGTAAGTCCGGTACTCGCCGGAGCTTTGTTGGCAACCGTGGAAGTTGACCATCAGTTGGTGTTCGGCGGCTTTGCGGAGCAGGGTTTCGTCAAAATCGATGATGGTCTTGGAGTGGCCGTTCATAAAGTCCACTTTTACGCCTACGGCGCCTATGGCTTTTACCGAGTCTAGAAAAGTAGACATGTCGACATAGTCGTTGGCCAGGTTACGGATCTCTTTGGAGTGTTTCCACAGGAACAGTTTTACGCCTTTTTCCTCGGCGTGCCGGGCCAGCTTTCTGGCCGATTCCCATTTGTTTGGCCAGCTTTCCCAGCCGTCGTCCACCATCGTGTATTCCAAGCCGAGGGCGTGGGCCTTGTCCACCATCGCCCATTCGTCTTCGAAGCTAGCCTCGTTGCCCGACCACCAAAACCAAGCGGCTTTGCCGGGCTTTATCCAAGCCTTGTCGGCGAAAAGTCGGCTGTCAGGTGCGGGGTTTAATGCGGGGATAAAAGTGTTGTTGACCAAGTCGTTGAGATCATCGGCCAAGGCGACGCACCGCCACGGGGTTTGGATGTTCCCTTTCGCTTTGAAGCCTTTTTTTCCTTCCGAAAAGTCCGCCGTGAGCGTACGATTGCCAACGGCCTTTAGGCGAAGACCGCTATAATCAAACAAGTCGGCCTCGGCCAAAAGGGCGTATCCGCCTCCGGGCAACTCGCAAGTCAGGGTTAGGCCCTGCACCGGGCCGTTTTTGGAGACTTTCGGCATCTTTTCGATGTCGGCTCGGAGCCAAGTGCCGGCGTGGGAGCGCAATTTCCAATCGCTTTCCCTTTCGAAGTACCAGACTTTCGTCTTTGCCGGTAGCCGGAAAGCGCTGGCCTCGCCTCCTATGGTTGATGTTCCTTTTGCGGGAATATCGTAGCGGAAAGCGACGCCTTCTGGTGAGACTTTGAATGTTACGTTCCAAAGTCGCCTGTCGTTTTCCCGAAGTTGGAAAACGCCTTCGGTACCGTTGTATTTGGCGCTGTCTTTTACGCCGAGCAACGGAAACGCGAAGGATTCCTGCCGAAGAGACAAATCGCCGATTTCGGTATTCTCGCCAAGGTTTTTTCCGTTTATCGAAATACCTAAACGAGCGGTGTCGATAACGGTTTGTTTCGCTTTCCGCACTATATAACCCAAGTGGCCGGAAGCGTCCATGAGCAATTCGACGCTTATATTTCCGTGAGTGATTTCATGTTTTTGTTGGCAACCGCTCCCTGTGGCTAGCGCAAGGAGGAAGGCAAAAAATAGAGTCAGGTTCTTTTTCATAGTCAACAGTATTGCGAAGCTGTTCGCTCCGTGATTTTCGCCACAAAAGTTGTCTGGCGTCTGCTATTATTGACCGGAAAGAGCTTTTTGTCCCTCTATTTACTCGGGAAGTAGGGAGAATTCGGGTTTCAAAGAAATGGAACTTGCGTTACGCTGGATAATAGATGTTATCGATTTAGTTAAAAAGTACTTTGGTGCTTTTTCGATTTTACCAAGTTCTGTATTATTTCATTTAGTTGTTTTTTTTCATATTCATCTGCCAACTTAATTCTTTTGCAGGTGTTTGTCCAAATTGAATATTCTTGCTTTAATTGAAAGAAGTCTATGTCAAATGTCCATAGGAAATATATATCAGCAGTTTTATTTCTTGTGCCGTAGGTGATATAGTTCTCATTTATTTTAAATTCAGAGTAACCACAGGAATTTTTTTGAAGAGGTGTAATTAGGGTTTACTGAAAAAGTAAAAACCACAAGATTATCAGTGGATTAGGTAGCTTGTTTCCCTTTCCAAAGCACAGGGAATATTCGTAAATTGGCCTTAGAAAGGACTGAGAGCATTTTTTCCCTTGCACCTATGATCAAGACAAGTTCCTCGCAATTGAGTATAGAAGGTTTTTTGGACCCGGAAATAGGGCGCCTTAACCCGGAAAACAGATGGGTGAAGTTGGCCAACTCCATCCCCTGGGCGGAATTGGGTTTGGTCTACGAATCGAAAATGTCGACGGGCAAGGGCAGTCCGTGCAAACCGGCCCGGCTGGTCATCGGCGCGCTGATCGTGAAGCATAAGCTGAACGTTTCGGACGCCGAGGCGATAGAACAAATCAAAGAAAATCCGTATCTCCAGTATTTCGTGGGACTCGGCTCGTTCACCACGGAAAAGGCCTTTGACCCTTCGCTGTTCACGACGGTCCGCAAGCGGCTCGGGTACGGGGATTTTAACAGGATGAGTTCGCTTTTGCAACACGAGGGGATCCGTATTGCGGAGGGCGATCGGGATGAAGGGTCCAAAGACGGGCATTCCGGGGACGCCGAAGATGACAAGCGGGTTGTCTCCTGCGACGCGACGGTGGCGCCGCAAGAGATTCCATACCCCACGGACCTTGGGCTGTTGGCTACGGCGAGGGTGCAGTCGGAGAAAATCATCGACCTCCTTTGGCCCGTCGCCAGGGATTCCGGTTTATCCAAAAAGCCCCGGACTTACCGGGATAAAGCCCATAGGGAATATGTCGGGGCGACGAGAAAAAAGAGGAAAGGAGCCGAATTCTGGCGCGTGTGCGCACGCCGACAGCTGAATTATCTGGAACGGAACCTACGGCATATCGACAGCCTCATAGAGGCCAACAAGGGCGTTATACGCCTAAAAAGCAGGTTTTTGAAGATTCTGATGGTGCTTCACGAAATCGCCAGGCAACAGTCGCTCATGCTGGAGACCGGTGCCAACAGGGTGGACGGCCGCATCGTGAACGTCTTCCAGCCCCATGTCCGGCCGATAGTCCGGGGCAAAAACGGAAGCGACACCGAGTTCGGCGCCAAATTGTCCGTAAGCCTTCACGAAGGCTATTCCTATCTGGACAAGGCGCAATGGGACGCTTACTACGAGGGTGACGCGGAAGTGATCCGCGGGCACATCGACAGTTTCGGGGAGAGAAACCCGGAAATGAAGCTCGGCAAATTCGTCGGGGACAAGATTTACGGAAACAGGAACGCCCGGCAGACCATGTCCGGCGCGGGTGTGGAATTCGTGGGCTCCCCGTTGGGAAGGCCTCCCTCAAGTCCCGAAAAAATCAGGGAACGCAAGGAAAACCGGGCGCTTCACCAACGGCACCGAAGCAGGGCGGAAGGAAAATTCGGGGAAGTGAAACGGGGACTCGGATTGGACAAAATACAGGCAAGGAGAGCGGACACTTCGCTTTCATGGATCGCCTGCATTTTCTTCGTGGCCAACTTGAAAAGATTTCAGAGCGAAATCTTTTTTGACCTTGTTTTCTTGAGCTGGAAATACGGGATATGGCTTCAAGACGGCGAAAAGAAACAGGAAAAGACTGTCTGGCAAAATATCCTAGCTGGGTAGCCCTCTGGGCTTTTTCAGTAAACCCTAATTACATAGATTTTTTGTTGTTGCGATAAACCTTTGAAGCTCTTATTGACTCTAATTTTAACTCGCAACACTTTTTCGGTTTTCAGTACGTGTTTAGCACACTCTGATCGATCAAAAGGATCTTGATTGATCTTCAGAATAGATTCATTGGTAATTATTTTCGCAATGCTTAAAGTGTCTATACCTATCACCTTCCCTTGGAAGACACAATCAGAAATTTCAAATGAATTTATTACGGTTTCTTTCAGCGTATCGCAAAGGCATTCTGTTTTGAACCCACATTCGTCATTTTGAGCGGATGCGACACTAATTATAAGGTGGAATAAGGTTGTTATTGTCCAGCATTTCATTTTTATAGCGATTTTAGATTCGATGGTCCTGGCTGTTTTAAAGTTTTGTGTTGATTCATAGTTGCTTATCTTGGCAAGCAAGATACGCCTTAAACGTATTTGCGATGAAGTTTTACGAAAAAGAAGTCAACCGGATAAAAAAGTCATGCTTTTCCAATCGCCGACAAGTCGAAACGGTAAGGAGGCTTAGGCGATATATCGAACTTAATTATGGCGAAGAGCTTTGTCTTGAGAGTATGTCCAGGGCTAGCTACGTGTCAAAATTTCATCTGCTGAGGCTTTTTAAGAAACTCTACGGGCGAACTCCGAACCAATACCTTACGGAAATCAGGATGGAAAAAGCCAAAGAATTTTTGGCGAAAGGAATGTCGGCTACGGACGCCTGTTTCGCGGTGGGTTTTGACAGTTTGGGCTCGTTTGGGGTATTGTTCAAACGGAAAACGGGATTTTCGCCCGCCCAATACCGGAAAAGCAATTTTCGAGAAGATTAGCCAAGTTAGAATTTCAACCTTCACGTAATATTGAACTAAACCTGACAGACATGAAGATAAGCATACTGAGTATCCCCGTGCGGGACCAAGAAAAGGCCTTTAGGTTTTATACCGAAAAGTTGGGGTTTGTAAAGAAAATCGATATGCCTTTGGAAGACGGAAACCGCTGGCTTACGCTCGTGGCCGAAGAGGACCAAATGGGCCCTGAACTTTTGTTGGAACCGTCGGCAAAGGATTTTGAGCCTACCAAAGTATATCAGAAAGCGTTGTATGAGGCGGGTATTCCCGTTACCCAATTTAACGTAAAGAGCGTGCGGGACGAGTACGAAAGGCTATTGCCCCTTGGCGTGAAGTTCAGCGTAGAGCCAACGGAAATGGGCACGGCGGTGATTGCGGTATTTGATGATACATGCGGGAATTATATCCAGATTGTGGAGGTCATATAAAAAATAAGGCTGGTGGAGATTTCCGCCAGCCTTTCTGTTCAACTCATCGTCCTTGCTCATTGAGCAGGCCTGTGTATTTTTTGATGTATTTGAGAATCGTGTAAGCTATTCCCGAAGCTACGGTGCCGATAAGCAGCCAGTCGATTTCGGTGCGTAGCGTTCCGTTGACGGCGTATTCGGCGGAAGCCTCGAAGATGAAGAACACGAGGAAGAGCGCGAAGAATCCGTTCTTTTCCTTTTTCAGCACTTTCTTCCAGCTGAATGGTGTGTCCGGGCTCTTGTAGCGGAAAGAAGTAGGGAGAAAAGGCGCCGTTTTCGATGCCCAATCAAGGTAATGTTGTCCGAATTTTTTTCTTAGGAAATTCTCTTCCGCAAAGACAATCCGCTCGTAGTAAATCCAGAATGTCAGCGAAAAAATAGCGATAAACCACACGTTTCCGGTCAGCATCGCTACGCCGAGCCACATCAGGTAGTTGCCCAGATACAGCGGGTTGCGAATCAGCGAATACATTCCGGTGGTGTTTAGGGAGTCGGCCACTTGGCCTTGGTCGGTGTTTCGACCCGAGGTGTTTTTCGGTGTGTAGCCCACGGTAAAAGCCCTGATGACTAAGCCCAGCATACCAACCACAAACGCCATCGATTCCAGTATTCCCGATAACATTGATTGTGGATGGTGAGAAACGTAGGTGTGTTCTTGGTAAAGCTTGATAAGAATACCGGAAACCAACAATAGCAACGGCAGATTGCTTCTGTGTTTGAACAAGAACGCACCTTGCGAGTTCAACTCTTCTTGTAACGCCATATAGATATATGTTTTGAGTGATTGCCTTGTCCTTTCACTGGAGGTTTGGCCTTTTCGTGTAATTTGGGCTTACCGTTAGGCTTTCCGAATTGGCTTTGCTTCCCGAAAAAAGGATAGGCGAATTAGAATATATTCTGACGAATAAAATCAGTCGCCAATATTTCCATAAAAACTGAAGAGAATCTGTATTCGGTTGGGAATAAGTGTTTTGTTGATATTAGGGGGGCGTGGTTTTCTGAGGAAGTGTAGTTGAAAAAGAAATGTGGTGAAAATAAAAAACCAAGACTTCCGTAGTGCTGGAAGTCTTGGTTAAGTTGATTGTGAGAGTTGGCTTGATTATCTCATCACCTCAATTTTGGTGTCGGCGGTGAGTTTGAAGCTCAATTCATGGCCCTTAGGCAATACGTATGAGCCTTTTTTGCCCAAAGCAGCAACGCCCGCTCCGGCCGCCGCACCGGTCGCAGCGCCAATCAAAGTGCCTTTGGTCTTTTTGCCTCCTTTGCTTGAGAGGTTGCCTGCCAAACCGCCGACAATGGCTCCCGCCCCTACTTTGAGGAGGGTTTTGCCTGTTTTGTTCTTGCCTTCGAAATACAATGGCGCACTGGCAAGGCTGTGGTTCTTCCCTTCGAAAGCGATGCTCTGAAGCTCGATTTCGATAAACGATTTTCCACCCATTTTCTTCTCGTTCTGGACTTTTGTAACCTTTCCTTTGACGGTTGCGCCAGCCGGGATTACCTCATTGTCCGAGAGGGTGATTTTTTTTGTGGTTTTGGCCGAGAACAGTTGCCCGACGGTTTTTGTAGCTGTTGAGACTTCCTCAGTCAAAGCGACATTAACCGCCTCTCCCGATTTGAGCGTAAGCGTTTTCTTTTGTTTTACCGGCTTTTTAGGCTCTTCCTTTACGGGCTTTTCCGCCGGTTTTTCAGGTTTAGGTTGCGGTTTTGGCGTTGGCTTCGGTTTGGCCGGTGCCTTAGGCTTTTTGGCTTCGGCTACAGGCTTGGCTTCTTTTTCAGCTGGCTTCTCAGGCTCTTTCTCTGGAGTTTCTTCTTCGGCTACGGGTTGCTCAGTGGCCGGTTGTTCGGTTTCGTTAGTTGAGTTTTTCTTTTGGCAAGCGCCCAAAGCAAAACTTACGAAAGCGACCAATAATAATGCGCGCAATGTCGATGACAGGCTTTTTGATGTTTTCATGGTGATACTAAGATCGTTCGCCAGTTTACGATTTTAAGGTTTTAACTTGGAAAAGTTTAATGTTATTCTGTGACTTTCAAATATTTAAGTCTAGATTAATCCTTTTTCGATATGCTGGCGAATCCTTTGTTTATATTGAAAATTAGTTACTTGAAATTGTTTTGTAAGTAATTGTTTTACATGTAGTTGGGTGTTTTTTCACCTTGGTTAAGGAGTGCTAAAAAGATAAGTTCCATTAAAGAAACACGCACAAATCTAAGTCAAATTATGGGAGAGTGTAATAATATTTCTGTTCAAATGCCTTATTCTTCATATATTTAAAATGTAATTTGGAATAACAATGTTTAAGTTGGGGTTTAGGCCTCGTTGATAAATTGTGTTTGCTAGAATGTGTTATTGAATGATATATTTCAGGATATGATAAGAGATGAATTAAAAGGGCTCTTGGGTTTTATCGAAAAAGCGGAGGGTCTGAAAAGGGAGATGAGGCACAGTTGGTTGTCTGACAGGCGTCGGGAGAGTGTGGCTGAGCATACTTGGAGAATGTCGTTGATGGCGATTATGCTCAAGGATAAATTGAGCGTGGACGTTAACTTGGAGAAGGTGCTGAAGATGGTCATTGTTCATGATTTGGTAGAAATTGAGGCCGGTGACGTTTCCGCTTTGGATCAGCTTCGGGATCCCGCTATTAGGGAAAATAAGGCTAAAAAAGAACTTGCTGCTATCGAGAATATCAGGACGGAGCTTGGGCAGGGCTTGGGAGAAGAATTCTACAGGCTTTGGATGGAATTTGAAGAAAGGGAAACGAACGAGGCCAAATTTTCGAACGCTTTGGACAAATTGGAAGTCCAGATTCAGCATAACCAGGCTCCACTTGACACTTGGGAAGAGATTGAGTTTGAGATGCTGTATATGATGGACAAACACGTGGCTTTTGATGAGAATCTTCGCTTGTTCAAAGACGAAATAGTGAGAGAGGCTGAGGACAAGATGAAACATCAAGGAATCATTTCTGAGAAGTACAGGCCAAAATCAGCAGACGAATAATAATCTGGATAAGGATAGCCCTTGAAAAGAAAGTTAATGGGAGTGCTAGGAAGGATTTATGGCTTTGAATAATTAAATTTTTTTCATTGTTGGATAGTGCGTTATGTGTGTTTTAGAGTAAGGGCTTTTTTGAAAAATAAGAACGCTTATACCGCGCGTTTTTCTTTTCCGAATCTTTTCAATTCTGTTAAATTCAGAGAGTTATGGATACGTCCATGTTATGGAGAATGAATACTGTCATAACAGTCGTTTTTATGGGAATTGAGACAGTATTCGGCACTTTTACTTTTTGTAGTAATCGGGCCGAGAGATCGAATCAGGTCTCGTTATTGATATTTTTTGATATTTGATTTCTTGTTTTTTGCCATAGAGATTGTCCTGAAATGATTCTTTGATTGGTTAGGGTGCTAAAAATCCTAAATAATTGGCTTTATATTAAAATAAGTAGTAATGGTTGTGGTGTAAATAATAAATAACATAGTGTTTATTTATTGTTGTGTATGAATTTATTTATATGGTTTTCAAAATAAAATCATATTACTTTTTATATAGATAAAAACATGTAATATTATTGATGTGTTTGTCAATGGAATATATCCTTTGAAATGTATTCTGGTTATAATTGTTTTTTTCTATAAAGTACAATTTTGCTTCATGAATAAATTCTTTACTCTAGCCTTAGCTTTATTGGTTTCGGGGCATTTTTCTACCGCCCAAAACCAAAAAATATCCTCTCCTAGAATCTACCGTGACTCGGCGGACGTATTGTATTGGAATAAGAAAATTCCGGTGTACGTACGTCTTTCCTCTACTCCTGACGGTGTGGGGGAACTGTTGAAAAAAGAAGATATGAGCAAGCCTTCGCCGTATTATTTCGATACCGAGGGCCCGAACTATATTCGTACGCGTTGGGCTACCGACGCCCAAGGAAATACCATTTCTCCGAAGAAGGAAGTGCTTTGGCCGGTGGAAGCGGATGGCTTGCCTCCTGTAAGCAGGGCGAATTTCTTGTATTCGAAAAAACATGTTAGAGCGGAAAAGGTGTACTATGACGGATCCTTGCGGGTGAAACTGAGCGCCAGAGATGCGGTTTCTGGAGTGGATTCGGTAATGTACTCAATGGACGGCAACGAATACGGCTTGTATACAGGTGTGATTCCGGTACCGGCCCACGGTGATCACGTGTTGAGAATGTACGCAATAGACAAGGTGGGTAATACTGAAAAAGCCAAGAAAGGCGGTAACCGGAAGTTTTTTGTGGATACCGCTCCGCCAAAGACTACCCATAGCGTTAAAGGCCCCCACGTTGACAATATCCTTTCTCCGAAAGCGAAGATATTGTTGAATGGTACGGATCCGGATTCCGGTCTTAAGCGAATTGGTTACGGTTTGGGGACGGCTTCAGAAAGGAATTACATCCAGCCTATTTTGCTGGTAAGACAGCCTGAAGGAGATGAAAAACTGACTTACCACGGCGAAGACCATGTAGGCAACAAGGAAGCGAACAACACTTTTAATTTTTATCTGGACCGTACGGCGCCGGTTACGACATTTTCCTTTGATAAGGACGAATACGTGAGCCCGAAAAACTATCGTTTCGTTTCTGGGCGTAGTCAGTTAGCTCTCAGCGCTGAAGATAATAAAGCTGGTGTGGCGGGAACGACATTTATGCTGGACAGCGAACATGAGGAAGTCTACGGCCAGCCAGTTAAGGCGAAATACCTGTCGCAGGAGTTACATACGATGTATTTTTATTCTACTGACAAGGTTGAAAACAGGGAGAAGAACAAGAGGGTAAGCTTTTTCGTCGACAAGACTAAGCCCGTATTGGAATTTCGTACTTCTGGCCCTTCGGTGGAGCGCAAGGACACTGTGTTTGTGCGCAGTATCACAAAGGTACACTTAAAGGCTTCGGATCCGGGAAAAGTGGCGTCAGGCGTAAAGTCTGTGAATTATTTCGATAATGGCGAAGAACATAAATACGGTGGCCCGTTTTCGTTTGACGAACCTTATGCCCATAAGCTAAAGGTGGTGGTGACGGACCAGGTCAACAATGTGGATGATTTTTCGAAAACATATTTCGTGGACGACTTCGCTCCCGAGATCTTTTGCCACTTCAGCACGGAGCCTATTTCCGAAAAACTGTACCCGAACCATGTGGTGCTTTACCTTGCGGGCGAAGACAAACACGTGGGCAACGACCTTATTTATTACTCCATCAACGGTGACGCCGAGAAGCTTTATACCCACCCTATTAGGTATTTCAAAGCGGGTAAAAAGATCAGGATCAAAATCCGGGCATTGGATTACCTAGGTAATGAAGCCGTGAAAACGATTAAGTTTAGTACGGAAAAATAATATTTCCGCTTCTGTTTAATGACCGGGGCTCCTGGCTGTGCGTATATTTCAGGGATACGTATGGACAGGGCCCTTTTTTTTAATCCATAGTTCCGCACCAGGTTTTGTAGAATATCTCGCCGCAATCTTCTACACAGTGACCGTAAAAGACAAGGTCGCTGTTTTCATCGATTTTGAATTTGTGGGAGCCCGCCCATGGTATGTGCGAAGCCTTTTCCTTATCGTCAAATAGAATTACGATGTAGAGCTCCTTATCAAACTTGAACGTACCGCCTAGCTGTTCGTAAACCCCGTCGATTTTTGTGCGGTATGAGAAGGTTTTGTTTGATTGAAAGGTAACCATTTTGGAATATGTGGCCTGTCTGGTGGTAGTGGTTCCGCCATCGCTTGAAAATACAGTCTTGAGTCCCCAGTGACCGTAAAGTTCGGGAACGTCGAATCCGGGAATCTCTTCGGGAGGGTCGTTTTCAGAACATGCGAAAAGAAAAAATAACACAAGAAAAAATGTTGTTATGTTTCTCATAATTAGAGCTTTGTGTTTTGTGTGGGTAATGATAAAGAAAACGAAAACATTTGACAAGGGTGAATAAAAAAGTGTTTTTTTAAAGAATAAACTAAGGCTTTGACTTTTAAGCGGTCCCGTATTTTGTCCAAAGAAAAAAACCGATGATCGATCTTTTTACAAGGGTCGAATATCGGATTTTGGAATAGGCCGAACATTACAGCCGTTTGTTTAGCAGTATGCTGGCATCGGTAGCTTTTGAGAGCTGAACGAAATCCGTGTAAAGTATATTTGGGATAAAGCCGTTGGCGTTAGGTTGGATCTTGTCCATCTCTACGGCCAAATTGGCGTTTGCGGGCCTTGAATACCCCCAAACGTAAGTTACGGGTGTCAAGGTCCAAGAGAGCAGAAACATGTCGCAATCCGCCTTTCCGTTTTGGCTTCGGCCATTGTAATCCCTAAATTTCGCCAATTGGTCATTCTTCATGGCGTTGTAGTCGGTGGTGTTTGAGTATCGGTCAAAAACCACCAGATCGCCAGCTTGGGGATCGCCGGACTGCCAATCTCTGTAGGTATAAATGCCTGTTTCGGGTGCGTCTATAGAGAAGTTGCCGTCGCAGAGAATCAAGACTTTGCCTCCTTCTTCCAGAAAATCGTTCATGGTCAGATCCGCAAGCCGTGCGCCCGTTGGTTTTTCGAAGAAATATGGGCTTAGCGCACTTTTGATCTTTGCTTTCAAGTTAGCGTAAACATTGCCATTGAAATCTTTGAAGTGGGAGAATTTAAGGATAACAAGCTCTTGCGCTCCTTCGTCCATAAATTTTCTGACGTCGTTTAGCGTGGCGTCTACGGACGGGCCGGTTACGGGGCCGTGGTAGATTTCCATATCGGCGTTAGGCCTCAGGTCGAAGAACCTTACGCCTGCCTTAAGCTGTTCGTAAAGGTTTTTGTCTTGGGTTTGGCCCAAACTGGTCTCGTACATACCGGCGTCGTGCGAGCCGGGCATCACTACTTGTCCGAGCGTCCTGCCACCGATTATGGGCAGTAGGTCACGCATCCAATTACCGTGGTCGGTGAAGAGTCCGGCCGACGCCCAGATTCCTCCGGCAAGATCCTGCGATTGGTGAGTTTGTACAGCGTATTCGCCGTTAAAGGCTACGGACGGGTTTTGTCCGTCGTCGAAGTATTCGCTTCCGGAAGTCCACTCTATCGCGTCGCCATTTACTTTGCCGACCATTCTCCAGAGCGAGTTTTTCAACCCTTCTGAGCGGTGCGTCTCTACCAAGGTTCCGTCGTTGAGCAAGGCTACTGAGGGCGAGGATCCCGTTTGGTAAAACCTGGAAGGCCCCCAACTGATGTCGGAGCTGGACAATCGCCCGATATGGTAATAAAGCGTTCCCTTAGTTTCCGATTCGTGCACTTCCACCACCAGCCCGTTGTCATTAACGGCTATGGAAGGGTTTTTTCCCGTATCGTATTTTGAGTTGCGGTTCCAGCTGATCGTTCCGTTTCCGGTGTTCACTTTTCCGCTTCTGGCCCACAGTCCGAGGTTGCTTTGCGATTTGTGAACCTCCACAACGTCGCCCGAATTATTGACGGAAACCACAGGATCGCTACCCGAATCGTATTTGTGACTGTCACCCCATTGTACGGAATTTCCGCTAAACCTCCCGACCCTGTACCAAAGGCTGTTGGTGAATATGCTCGACGTTTTATGTACCTCGACTACGGTGCCGTTGTCGTTCAGATCCACTGACGGCACACGGCCAGTGTCATATTTCCGGCTGGAAGACCATTCGATGTGGTTGCCTTTGATTTTTCCGGTATGATACCAAATCGTATAACTGCTTCTGGATTGATGGACTTCTACGATATTTCCGTTTTTATCCATTCCCACATCGCTTTGGTAGCTGTTGCCGTCAAATTCAGTCGACAATCCGAATTGGATGTCTTTGTTTGTGGGACTGGGCGCTGGTAGGTTGGCCACGGATTGCGAGAAGGTCGGTTGGGAATCAGCCGAAGGGTCGTTGATTTCCATGTTGTTCTCATCACAACTCGAAAAAAGCGCCAAGAAGGCAAGAATCGCCGTGAAATAGTTTAGCTTTTTCATCGTGGTACATTTTATCGGGTTCGAGAAAATGGTCCATTTGGAATAGAACGACGAAGGAGGGTTTTAATTTTGAAAAAACGCATATATGGAAAAATTTGGGCGTAAAAAAAGCGATCGAGATTGTTCCCGGTCGCTTTGCGAGTGCTTATTGTTTTGAGAAAGTTAGTTTTTGACACACAAACTCAACACTTCCCTCAGTTTATCATTATCGCTTCTCAAGCCGTCTATCCAATGGATTTGTCGTCCCTCCCGTTCCATTTTCCTAAACCAGGTCATCTGCCTTTTGGCGAAGGCGTGGATGGCGGAATTGAGCTTCTGGAACATATCGTTGCGGTTTAGTTCGCCAGTGGCGAATTGGGTGACGAATTTGTATTCCAAACCGTAGAATTTCAGCTGTTCGGCCGTAAAACCTTTTTCTAACAAGTCTTCCACTTCCTCCACCATGCCGTTTGCCAAGCGGGCTTTGAGCCTTTCGGTGATGCGCTGTTTCAGGGTTTCCCGCTCAATCTGTATCCCGAATATCTTGTGATTTATCTCCGGAAAATCGTTGACGGCTTCTGGATGTGATTTCTGGTAGCTTTCGATCTCTATGGCCCGGATAATGCGGTCGCGGTTGACGCTGTCGGTGGTGTTGTGCACTTCGCGGAGGGTTTTGAGCCTATCCACCAGCTCTTCGTTTGAAAAGGTGGAAAGAAATGCGCGCAGTTCCGGATTCTCGGGTACCTCTACCAAGCGATAACCCTTCATCACGGATTCTATATACATGCCCGTCCCTCCGCAGAGTATAGGCGTATTGCCACGGCCGCAGATATCGGAGTACGCTTTGAGGCAATGTTTCTGGAATTCGAAAACATTATACTCGTAGCTGGGCTCCACGATGTCAATCAGGTGATAGGGTATTTTCAACCCGTCAACTTCGTATTCGTCCAAATCTTTTCCCGTACCGATATCCATGCCTCGGTACACTTGCCTGGAATCGGCGCTGATGATTTCGCCGTTGACCAGCGCGGCCAGTTTGGTGGCCAAGGCCGTCTTGCCCGAGGCCGTGGGGCCCAGTATCGTGATCAGGGTGTCTTTTTCGCTCATCCGTTGCTCCTCTTGCCCATTTTTGCGGATTTTTTCGTGAAAACGATTAATTTCTCCGCAATTTGGAAAATAATTCGGTTGTCTTGTCGATAGCAAAGTTAGAAAGTATCTTTGTCATTTGTTTGATAGTCAGGCATTCATTAGAATACGATGAGCGAGAAAATAACGCTGGAGGAGCTTAAGTCCTCTTTCCGAGACGTGATCGATTTCCCTAAGGAAGGGATTGTTTTCAAGGATATTACAACGGCTCTCAAGCGCCCGGAGATTTTCAGGCACTTGGTGGACGAGCTTTATGAGAAATACAAGGATTTGGGCATCACCAAAGTGGTAGGCATTGAGTCTAGGGGATTTATCCTCGGGGCGGCTTTGGCTTATCGCCTTGGCGCGGGCTTCGTGTTGGTGCGTAAGGAAGGGAAACTTCCGGCCGATACCCACAAGAAATCATACGCTTTGGAGTATGGTTCCGACACTATTGAAGTGCACAAGGACGCCATCGACAAAGGCGAGACCGTACTTGTACACGACGACTTGTTGGCTACCGGCGGTACGGCCGCGGCTACTTTGGACTTGATCAAAGTGTTCGAACCGAAGAAAGTCTACGCGAGTTTCATCATCGAATTGGCGTTCCTCAAAGGAAAAGACGCCTTGGGCGAGAGCGAGGAACTTGACATATTCTCGTTGGTGAGCTTCTAAAAAGCAGTTGTCCGAATAATGGATATTGGGAAAACGGACCGTTTCGGATTGGTCCGTTTTTCTTGTATATCCGGTTTTTTCGTCCTTTGGCGGGTGTGTCGGCTAAAAATCGGCCCTGCGCTATTGAATTTTTTAGCCAAATCCCTTTCTTGCCCTATAAGTGGTACAAAGTAAATAGTAAAGCCTAATGAGGTTAATTGGGATTTTGCGCAACCAATTGTGAGACAGGTTCTGTAGGGTTCTCTTTTTGCCAAACGGAAGTAAAATCTGCTTTACTGGGTGTACTTTATAGCCTTTGCCTTTATGCGGATACGATTAATACTGTGCGTTATATTGTTTTTGTCGGGATTTGCTCCCGTTTCCTTATTTGGACAGCTACGCTATATAAGTGAGGAAGAAGGCTTGCCCTCAAACCAAGTTTTGGACTTGCTCCAAGACTCACAAGGGTATTTATGGATAGCGACCAGCGACGGCGTATCGCGCTTCGACGGCGTGAAGCATCAGGCTTTTCTTTCCGGCAGGCCCGTGCAAGGGTTGGCCGAAGCCTCAGGGAAAATGATGCTGATGACCGAACGCGGGCTGTATTCGGTGGCGCTGGAAAGCGGAGCGTTGGATTCCCTCACCCAACAGGAAAGCATTAAGAGCCCGAACGCCCGCTTTGTGCTGGACAAAGGTTTTGAGGGAAAAGCCGTGGCCTTGGATACGGTAAAAGGAACTTGGGCTTTCGCCAAGGTTGAGGCTTTGGATTCGTGCAGAACAAAAGCTCTACGCGGACGTTCGGGACGTTTCGCCCGTGACGCCTCAGGCGGATGGTTGGCCGACGGCAAAGGCAGCCTGCTCCATTTTGACAATGCCGGGAATCTTCTCGAAACAGTCAGCCTGAAAGGCAAGGGCGTAATCAACGACATTGAGGCTGGCTTGGGCCGGGTATGGCTCGCTACCGGCTGGCAAGGGGTATGGGAATACCGCACGGAAACCGGACGCTGGAAACAGCTTTTGCCTAAGCGCTACCTAAGCTATTTCAGCAGAAGAGTGGAGCGCCTGATGCTCGACGACTCGGGTTGCCTTTGGGTAGGTACGGCCAGCCGGGGCGTGTTTGTATATGAGGTCCCCCGTTATGAAGGAACGTATCTGGTGTCTGCCGAAGCGAAAAACGGCGAGAGCTATATTAATTCCATTTGCGAAGACAAATACGGCAACGTCTGGGCGGGAAGCTCGGGTGGAGGCCTCAAGAAAATAGACAAAGCCAACGGCAAACTGATTGACATCCCCGGCTTTGCGCCAAACGTAGACGCCTTGGAAACCGTAGGCGACACGCTCTGGGTAGGTGGCCGTTTGGGTACGCTGGGACGGCTGTTGATAACCGGAAACACTTTCCGGCCTATCGCCAAAAACTTCTTTGAGGGCGAAGGGCTTTACCAAGTAAAAGCCGACGCTTTGGGAACGGTATGGGTAACGACCGTCCGAGGGCTGTACCGCCACAATGCCGAGCGGGACGAATTCGAATTCGTAAGGCCCGGACACCGTTTCGACTTTTTCCCCGGAAAGCCGTTCGTAAGCGTTTACGGCAACTTGGTGATAATGGGCGAAGACACCATTAGGCAAAACGACACCTATATTTCTTTTGTGGGAGGAGTTAGCAAGGGCGAACTGTTGTTGGGAACCAGCAACGGCCTCGGTGAGCTGAACCTCAAGTCGGGACGGGTGCGTTTTCTGGACGGCTCCGAGGCGCCTAAAGAGGTGGTCTCGGTAGTGAGGACCGAAGGCCCGAGCATCTGGGTGGGAACCAGACAGGACCTCTACCGCCTTGATACCGACGACAAGGCCTACTTCAGGTACACCTTTACGGACAGCTTTGACGGGCGATGCTTTAACCCCAAAACGGGAACGCGTGGAGCGGACGGCACCTTATGGTTCGGGACGAACGGCGGAGTTCTTAAGATTAGCGAAGACACGTCCGTAGCGGTATCGGGCCGGAAGTATAGGCTGGATTCGGAAATATTGGCCGAAGGCCGACGAATCGAAGCCCGGCTGAAGCTGTTATCGTTCAGAAGGCAGGAACAAAACCTTTACAGATATCGCTTGGCGGGCGTCGACTCCGCATGGAAAGAAGCCAGGGGCTTTGCCGTCACCGCCGTTTACGATAGCCTTCGGACTGGCGAATACACCTTCGAGGCGCAGGCTTGGGACGGCGAGGGATTCGGCAAATCGGACAAAATATCTTATACCTTTAAGGTAAAAGGCGGTGGCGACTCCATGGCCCTGATAGTGGGCGGTTGCGTTTTGCTGTTGTTGTCCGCTTTGGGCGGGTACCGGATGGTGTGGGCCGGCCAAAAGAAAAAGGAAAGAGAGAAAACCAAAGCGCAGACAAACCCTACGTCACAGGAACAAACAGAAAAACCGGTGGCGCAGGAAGAGGAAAGCGCCGCCGACGAGGATTTTGTACATAGGATAGACGAAATCCTTGAAAAGGAACTGGACAACGCCGAGTTCTCGCTCAACGACCTTTACAAGGCCCTTAACGTCAGCAAGTCCCACTGTTACCGGATAGTGAAACAGTGTACGGATATGTCGCCAAACGAGTATGTCCGGAACTATAGGCTCGACCGCGCGGCGCAGATGCTCAACCAAGGCAAGCTGAACGTAAACGAGGTGGCTTACGCTACGGGCTACAACAGCCCGTCATATTTCAGCAAGTGTTTTAAGGATAAGTTCGGCATTTCGCCTTCGAGTTACCTGAGAAACCTGGAAGCCGAAGGGGCCGGTGAGTCCCCGCGCATTTCCTGAGAAAGTTATTCGAGTCAGTGCGTTACCCCATCAAATAGGCATTTATTGGACCCGTCGGGCTTTCGCTGACGGGTTTTTTGTATCAGCAAAGTTTTTGGGCCCATGATTGACATGCCCGGGACTATGAGATTTCGCGTTTGTTTCCACTTTGGCGAACGTTGCGGTCAGGCAAACCGCACGGAATTTTAGCGTGTACAATTTTTATCACTAAACAGACACATTATGCACAACACTGCTGACGCGAAATTACGGACACCGTTGCTTTTCCTGCTCTTGGCTTGGTTGTCGTTCGCATGCTCCCCTACGGGGAAAAAGGGAGTCTCGGTTATGGACTTCGGAGCCGTAAACGACGGATCGGCCCTTACGTCCGAAGCCATACAGAAAGCCATAGACAAAGTAAGCGCCGACGGTGGCGGACAGGTAAACGTACCGGCGGGCACGTATCTTTCGGGCACTATTCTGCTTAAAGACGGCGTAACGCTCTTTTTGGAAAAGGGAGCCGAGATTATCGGAAGTAACTCCCTTAACGATTATACGAACATCGATCCCTTTACTGATGCCGTAGGCCAACAGCGCGGGCGGTGCCTGATAGGGGCCAAAGGGGCCAAGAACATCGCGCTGAAAGGCGAAGGGGCGGTAAACGGCCGTGGCGAGCGTATGGTCTACACCAAGAAGGGGCAACGCTCTATGCGTCCGTTCCTGATCCGGATCGTAGATTGTCAGAACGTGGAGCTGGACGGTATCGAGACCCGCAACTCGGCCGCTTGGAATATCCACGTGTTCCAGTCCTCCAAGGTAAGGCTCACCAACCTTCGAATCCTCTCGCAGTCGGAAGGCAACGGCGATGGCATCGACGTTGATTCCTCTAACGACGTGTACATCGGCGGGTGCGACATCAACGCTCACGACGACGCTATTTGCTTCAAAAGTACTAGCCCGCAGGCCTGCCGGGACGTGAAAGTGGAGAATTGCCGCCTTTCCAGCCGTTGGGGCGCCATTAAGTTCGGTACCGAGTCTATGGGCAATTTCGAAAACTTCGAGATCTCCGACTGCTATATCTACGACACCCACGGCGGCGGCATCAAGGTGCTGAGCGTGGACGGCTCCAACGTCAGCAATATCAACATCCACGATATTGAGATGAACGATGTGGACATGCCTATCTTCATGCGTCTGGGTGCCCGTTTGCGCACGTACCGCAACGCCGAGAAGCGCCCTGTCGGATCAATGTCGGGCGTAAGCATCAAGAACATCAAGATACACGGCAAGCGCTGGAAAAAGTGGAGAATGGAAGCGCCGGGCACTATCTTCATCACGGGGATAGAAGACGCCAAAATCAAGGATGTAAGCATCGAGAACGTGGACGCCGTGATGTATTTCAACAACAAGGCCGAGAAGGAAGAAGTGGTGTTGCCGGAAAATCGCGAGCGCTATCCCGAATTCATTTTCTTCGGAAAGAAACTGCCCGCTTACGGGGCCTATATCCGCCATGCCTCGGGCGTAACGCTCAAAAACGTCAAGCTGACCGTAAGAAACAACGACGAACGCTCCTTTGTGAAAGTGGTGGACGTGGACAACCTGAAACTGGATAACGTGCAGACGAACCTCGCGCCGGCCGAAGGCGTACAGCAGTACGTATTCAAGGACACCGCTTGCGTGAAAGGACACAAGCCTCTTCTTTCGAGCATGTAAGAGCTTCATTGGGGCTAGGGTCTGGTCTGAATGTTCTCCTAAGGACGTAAGGTTTGTTTCGGTAGTAGTGATAAACCGATTCGATGATACGTAAGACCAAGCCCGATCCTTAAAGGGAATGAGAAAAAACGCAGTGATAAGTAAGTCGAAAACCAGTGAGATTCGTAAAAAACATACGGTTGTCTGGCTAAAATCTCACTGGGGATCGGCTTAAAAACCCAGTCAGAAAATTTTCGAACGTACGTACGGCCAAGACCAATCGTTATGGTGAAGATTTTTGATCGGTATAATACAAAAAAACTCCCGATAGTGATATCGGGAGTTTTTGTAGGTGTATTTTTTCCTCTCCACAAGGTAGGACATTCCCCCAACAAAGGAAACATCCATCCAAATCCGCCCTGATTTAGAGGTTTTTGCCATGTTTGAAAAAGAAGGAAAAGCGACGGAAACAGCCGTGGCCAATGTTGAAACCTGCCCGTTTCCTTTTTTCAAATAAAAAAATGAAAGGGAATGGTGTAGGGACTGAGTGTGTCCCAACGCCATATACCCGCTACGGTGCTCATTACTCCGGACTCTTTACATTTTACTCCTTCCCAACTCAAGAAATCCGTCCCCAAGTGATTCCCCCGCCGTTGCGCTGGTCAAGGTACGAGCGGATAGGCTGGTTCTCTTCCGACTCCAGTTTGGGGTCTTTCGAGAGGATATGCTTGGCCGCCCGGCGGGCCTGTCTCAGGATATTGCCGTCCTGTGCCAAGTCCGCTATCCGGAGGTCCTCCACCCCGCTTTGGCGCGTGCCACTCATATCGCCCGGCCCGCGGAGTTTCAGGTCCGTGTCCGCTATCTCGAAGCCGTTGTTGGTTTTCACCATCGTCTCCATCCGTATCTTGCTGTCACGGCTCAGCTTGTCCTTGGTTATAAGGAGGCAGTACGATTGCTCCCCGCCCCGCCCCACGCGTCCGCGAAGCTGGTGAAGCTGGGCCAGCCCGAAGCGCTCGGCGTTTTCGATTACCATTACCGTGGCGTTGGGCACGTTTACCCCCACTTCTATCACCGTAGTGGCCACCATTATCTTGGTCTCGCCCTTCGAGAAGCGGGCCATCTCGTATTCCTTGTCGGCGGGCTTCATCCGCCCGTGGACTATACTGAGCGGAAGGTCCGGAAAGGCTCTGGATACGCTTTCGTAGCCGTCCATCAAATCTTTGAGGTCCGCCTTGCTGGATTCCTCAATCAAAGGGTAAACGATATAAACCTGCCTGCCCTTCTGGATCTCGGAACGCATAAACGAGAAGATTTTCAGGCGCGAGGCGTCGGTAAGGTGCGAGGTTTTGATAGGCTTACGCCCGGCCGGCATCTCGTCTATCACCGACACGTCCAAGTCGCCGTACACCGTCATGGCCAGCGTGCGCGGTATGGGCGTGGCGGTCATCACCAGTACGTGCGGGAAGATGTCCTTGTTCTTGGACCAAAGCTTGGAGCGTTGCGCCACCCCGAAGCGATGTTGCTCGTCGATAATGGCCAAACCGAGGCGCTTGAACATCACCCTGTCTTCCAGCAACGCGTGTGTCCCCACGATCAGGTGGAGTTCGCCGGCGGCGAGTTCGGCCAACATCTTGTCCCGAACGCGCTTGCGGGTAGATCCGGTAAGCAAGGCCAAGCGGATGCCCAGCTTGTCGGCGAATTCGCCCAGGCCCTGAAAGTGCTGGTCGGCCAAGATCTCGGTAGGCACCATCAGGGCGGCTTGCGTACCGCTGCTTACGGCCAAGAGAACGCACAGGAAGGCCACCATGGTCTTGCCGGAGCCCACGTCGCCCTGTATCAGGCGGTTCATCTGCGTGCCGGACTTCATGTCGGCGTATACCTCGCGGGTTACGCGCTTCTGCGCCCCTGTCAGTTCGAAGGGAAGGTGCTTCTCGTAGAAATCTTTGACCAGCCGGGCCCTCTCCATCACTATGCCGGGCGTTTGGCCTTGGCGTTCGAGTTTGTCCCGCAAGATTTTCATTTGCCCGAAAAACAGTTCCTCAAACTTCAGTCGCAGTCGCGCGGCTTGCAGTTTGGCTGTGGTATCGGGAAAATGGACCTGCCGGATAGCCTCGCCCCGGGGCATTAGCTCGAAGAACGTCCGCATCTTTTCGGGCAGGTTGTCGGGTACGGCGTTTTTGATAATCTCCACGGCCGAGGATTGCAGACGGCTCAGCGCCTTGCTGTCCAGTGTGCCAGTTTTCATCCGCTCGGTGGTGGGATATACCGGATGAATGGCCAACGAGCTTTTGCCCGTGCCCGTAGCGCCCTGTTCCTCTACCTCCGGGTGCGGTATGGACATGCTGGATCCGAAGCTCTGGGGCTTTCCGCAAACCAAGTACGGCATCCCGACGGCCAGTTTCTGGCTGATCCAGTGAATTCCCCTAAACCAAGTGGCCTCGATTATGCCCGTGCCGTCGTCGAAATAGCCTATGTAGCGTTTCTTTTTTCCGTCGCCTTTGGTTTCGAACCGTCGGAACTTGCCTTTGAGCTGAACGAAGTCCATCTCCGGGCTCATGGTGGCTACGGTGTGTACTTGCGTGCGGTCTTCGTAGCGGTATGGGAAGTGGCGCAGGAGTTGGCCAACGGTAAATATGCCCAGCTCGGTGTTGAGCAGGGAGATTTTGCGCGGGCCGGCGCCCTTTATTACGTCTATCTTGGCGTCGAGTATAGAGGCCATGTCTGTGTGCGGAGGCTGTTAAACGAGTAAAGGCCCCAACGGAGCCTTTTAAATGTCTTGACTTTCGGGCAGATCACTTAGGGACGTTCCACCTAGTGGTTTTGATCATGCGTACCATATCCCGCTTCACGTAGTCGATAACGGGAGCCAGCGAGTCATTCTTCAGTGAGGTCCTGAAGTACAAAGCTCCCCGCAGGAAGTTGTCCGTAGAGTCCGTAACGAAGAAATTGAACTGGGTAGGCACGTCGCCCTCTATTTCGGTGATAACGGCCCGGTAGCCCTCGTCGGTAGTGATAAAGCCCGATTCTATGGAAGAAGCCTTGTTCTGGTGCTTTTCCGAAAGGCGGTGGCTGTCTTCTATCAGTTCCCTCAGGAATTTGCCGTCCTTCTTCAGGTTATAATAAGTGAGCTCCACGCTGGCTTCCAGCTTCGGATAGTAAAGCTGTGACCAATAGCGTTTGGAAATCCACGAAGTGTCGTCGAGCATGACGGCGTGTTTCGACATCTCGAAACGGTAAGGCATGCTGTCGGCCGACATGGTATATTGCTGGGGCGGAAGCTCGATCCGGTTATAGCCGAGAGGTTTCGGGTAATAGTCCTTTTGTCCGCAAGACCAAAGGAGAGTGGCCAAAAGGCCGGGCAATACGAGTGCTAGTGTCTTTCTCATCGTATGTGTCCTAATGGAGGCTTGGCCCGCGGGCGGTGCCTCCGTTGTTATATCATGCTAAACGTAGTGATCGGCCAAAGCTTTCGCTTTCCGTCCGTTTATTTTTTCTCGGGAAGGATTTTCACCCGGACCTTCTCTATCCTTTTCTGGTCGGCTACCACTATGGTAAACACCAAGTCGCCGTAAGTGATCTGCGCTCCGGTGGCGGGCAAAGTGCCGTTGAGTTCCAGTATCAAGCCTCCCACCGATTCGCTTTCGCCTTTGACTTCTTCCAAGTCCGAAGGGTCTAGGTCCGTCACCTTGCAGAAGTCGTTGAGTGAGGTCTTGGCCTCGAAAACGAAGGTGTTGTCGTCGATGCGGTTGTAGCCCACGTCGTCCGGCACGTCGAACTCGTCGTTGATCTCCCCCACTATTTCCTCTATGATGTCTTCCAGCGTAATCAGGCCGGAAGTCCCGCCGTATTCGTCCACGACGATGGCCATATGTACGCGTTTATGCTGGAATTCCTTCAGCAAGCTATCGATTTTTTTGCTTTCCGGAATGAAATAACTCGGGCGGAGAAGCCTGTGCCAGTCAAAGTTCTGGTCTTTGTTTAGGTATGGTAACAGGTCTTTGCCGTATAATATGCCTTCTATTTTGTCCAGACTTCCGTTGTAAACGGGAATCCGGGAATAGTTGCTGACATGGATTTCCTTGACCACCTCATGAAAATCAAGTTCGGAATCGATGGCGGTGATGTCCAGGCGGGTTTGCATAACCTGCTTTACGGTCAGCGTCCCGAAATTCACGATTCCTTTAAGTATTTCTTTTTCCTCTTCGGTAGTATCCTTTGAAGTAATGTCCAAGGCGTAGTTCAGTTCGTCTATGGAAACGTTGTAGCCTTTCTTTTCCACCCTTCTTTCGATCAGGCTGCTCAAAGAAGTCAGCGCCCAGGCCAATGGCTGAAACAGTGCCCGCGCCCAAGCGAACGGAGCGCTCATGGCTTTTGCGAAAGCGAGGCTGTTATGCAAAGCGTAGTTCTTCGGGATAACCTCCCCGAAGAAAAGAATCAGGAACGACACCACGCCCGAAAGCGCCACGACCAGCAGGCCTTCGTTATTGCGTGAGCCGGTAATATACCACGTAAGCACGGTGGAAAGCGTGACAATGGCGATATTGATAAAGTTGTTAAGGATCAGGATAGTGGCCAGCAGTTGTTTTGGTTTACCCAAAAGGTCGCTGACGCGCCTTTCCGCCGGGCTGGATGATTGTCGGCATTTGTCGAGTTGGTCGGCGGTAAGTGAAAAATAAGCGACTTCCGAACCGGATACCAAAAAGGACATGGAAAGCAAGAGTAGGCCAAAAGCGATACTGAGACTGTAAAACGCAAAGCCTCCTTCGAACATTAAATTGAGTAGAATGCTACTAGGATAAGGGTCTTCTAAGGCGGATTCCAAGGTTTGAATTATTGATGAAACAAGTACCAATATAAAGCTGAGCGGGGATGAAAGCAACCTTTTTCAAGGATCAATATTGGCTGTATTTACGTGTGCGATAGCGGAGGGTTGTGGGGAAGGCAAAAAATGCCCGGAAATCGGAGGGGTCCGATATCCGGGGGAAACTTGTATCAGAACGGCAGATCGTCAGAGTCGTCAACCGACACTTCAGGCGCCGCCGGTGCTTGTGGCGGTGTTTGCGGAGCCGCTGGAGTCTGGGGCGCTTGGCTCGGTTGGGCCTGCTGTCCCGTAGCTTGGGGCCTCGCTTGGGCTTCGTCGGAGCGCGGATTGCCGCCGAGCATGGTCATGTTCTGCCCTACTATCTCCGTAATATATCTTGTTACACCTTGCTGGTCTTGGTACTGGCGGTTGGTGATTCTGCCTTCCAGATAGATTTTACTGCCTTTGCGCAGATACTTTTCCGCAATTTCGGCTAAGCGTCTCCAAAGCACGACGTTGTGCCATTCGGTCATGGTTTTGCGCTCGCCGCTGGTGCGGTCGGTATAGTCTTCGGACGTCGCCAGAGAGAACGTCACTCTTGGCGATCCGTTTTCTAGATAGCGGATTTCGGGATCCCGTCCCAAATTGCCGATAAGGATAACCTTATTAACCCCTGAGGCCATAAGCAGAATGTTTTTATGTTTGAAATTTATGTTTCTGGATAGAACTTGGCTAAGCCAAGAGCAAACGCCCGTCGAGATACTTTTTCAGGTAGTTCTCTATTAGTATCGGTTTTGCCAAACTTTCGATTTCCTGATCGGTATAAGCCTTAAGTCCGGTGTTTTGCAATATCTCGTCAAGTCCCGAGCCTTGCGCCTCTATAATATAGAAACGGGCAAATAGGCGCTGGTGGCTTAAAACGTGTTTGAACGTCGGGCTAGAATCCGCCAACGAGGCGCCTGTTTTTATAAGCGATTCGAGCACGGTGTCGGTCAGAAGATCAAAATCCGTGGGCTTTTCCGTTTCTATTAGGTGAAAATCATAAAGATCTTGCCAAACATCTCCGGCTTCACGCTTGCGCATAAAAGTTTTGTCGCCATTCCGTATCACAATATAGTTTAAGTGGCGCTCCCTTACTTTTATTTTCTTCTTTTTTACTGGCAGGTCGCCTTGGGAGCCTTTGGCTAGGGCGTGACAGCCCGAAGCCAGAGGGCAAGTATCGCAAAGCGGTTTCTTCGGGGTGCAGACCGTGGCGCCCAGATCCATTACGGCTTGGTTAAAGTCCCCCGGTTTGCCGGAATCGATAATGGTGGCGCCCAGTTCGAAAAATTCCTTGAATGCTTTCGGTGAAGCAATATCGGTCTGAATACCGAAATAGCGGGCAAATACCCGATACATATTCCCGTCCACGGCGGGAACGGCTTCATTGAAAACAATGGAAGCGATAGCGGCGGCGGTATATTTGCCAATGCCGGGAAGTTTTTGCAAACCGGCGTAGGTGGAAGGGAACGTGTTGTTCATCTCATGACTTACCGTTTTGGCGCATTTATGCAGGTTGCGGGCCCGGGAATAATAGCCGAGCCCTTGCCACAGCCTCATGACTTCTTCTTCCGGAGCGTCGGCGAGGTCCTGAACAGTGGGGTACGTTTCCAGAAACCGGGCGTAGTACGGCGCCCCTTGGGCCACGCGAGTTTGCTGAAGTATAATTTCGGAAAGCCAGCAGGAATAGGCGTTCGGAGCTTCCCGCCAAGGGAGGCTTCTTTGGCTAGTTTGGTACCATTCCATGAGTTCCGATCGAAATATGCTCTCTTCCAAACCGTTATTAGGTTAGTATTCAACCGCTAAGGCAACTTATTTTTTGCGGTTTTATTTTAAAATAAGTTTCGCTGAACTATTTTTGTCCCCTCAAAAATACTTGGTTACTAAGAAATTAGGAATTTTTAAACTTAAATATTAGGAAACGTGACTAAAGCAGAGGTAATTACGCAAATTGCGGAACAAACGGGTATTGATAAGGCGGATGTCCAAGAGACCGTGGAGGCGTTTTTCTCGGTAGTCAAAAATTCCATGGCTGAGGGAAACAATATCTACGTCAGAGGATTCGGAAGTTTTGTCAATAAGAAGCGGGCGAAGAAAGTTGCGAGAAATATTTCTAAAAATACTGCGATTGAAATCCCCGAGCACTTCGTACCTGCTTTCAAACCCTCTAAGGTCTTCATTGAGAAGATAAAAGGTACGGTAAAGGCCTAAGCTGTTAGCGCGCCTTGAAACAAACAATCCTCGGTAATATTCGGTAAGGTTATGAAACGCTCACATGTAATTTTGGGTCTCGCTGTGTTGGCGGTGGTGGGAATACTGTACGCAACACCCAATTATGTAGGAAAGAAAAAGGACCAGGACGGCAAGGCCGGAATGGCCCAAGGGAGGGGCGTGAAGACGGGCGATATCGCTGATTTGCCCGTGGATCATGACAGTATGCTCACTGAATCGCAGGTTGAAGATGCTATCCGGTTGACAAAAGCGTTCGAAAGTTCGCGCAATTCGACTGAAAAGCTTAAATTTGCGGATTCGCTTTACGGCTTGTATCTCAGTGTGAACAGGCCCGATAGCGCAGCCAAGTATGCGGTGCTTAGCGTAACCCCCGGATCAGAGGACCTTGGGAAGCTAAAGGCGGGCGACGCTTACTATCAGGCTTTTTCGTTGGCAACCAACGACGAAAGGAAAGTGGCTTACGCCGAAAAGGCCCGCGGGGTCTTCGAAGCGTTCTTGGCCACTCACCCGGACTCATTGGGCGTCAAGGCCCGTATGGCTATGACTTATGCCGTGTCGGCGGCGCCTATGAAGGCGGCGGTGGCGCTTAAGGAAGTCTTGGCCCAGGACCCGAACCATAGGGAGGCTTTGTACAACTTGGGTGTCCTTTCGATCCAGTCCGCGCAGTTTGCGAAGGGCGTGGAGCGTTTTGGCAAACTTGTTGAACTGGATCCGACTGACTTGCAGGCCCGGTATTATCTGGGCGTTTGCTATTTCGAGTCGGGAAAGAAAGACGAAGCCAAGAAGGAATTCGAAATGGTGAAAAGGTTGAGCGACGACCCGGTGGCCCATCAGGCTGCCGATGAGTATCTGAACCTTATTTAATTCAAAATATCTTACACTTAAAACAGCTACGGTTATGCCTTGCGGTAAAAAAAGAAAGAGACATAAGATTGCTACTCACAAGAGAAAGAAGCGTCTGAGAAAGAACAGACACAAGAAGAAGTAATCAGACGCAATGATATTTCGGGCCGGGCCTTATAAGGTCTGGCCTGTGTTCTTACTATACACAGTCTAAAGAAACCATTAAGCAGTGAGCAACGAACTGATTATCAATGGTTCTCCGAATGATTGCCGTATAGCCCTGTTGAAAGATAGACTCCTGGAGGAGTTCCACCAAGAGAAAGGCGGTAACAAGTTTCATGTAGGCGACATTTATCTGGGTACGGTCCGCAAGATTGTTCCCGGCCTAAACGCTGCCTTCATTGACATAGGTTACGAAAAAGACGCCTTCCTCCATTATCTGGACCTCGGTCCGCAGGTACGTTCGCTGAACAAATTTTCGAGATTAGCCCAAAGCAAGAAGAATTCGTCGCCGAAACTGGCCGGATTCAAGTCGGAACCCGACATCAACAAGCTGGGCAAAATAAACCAAGTTCTTTCCAAAGGGCACCAAGTGCTGGTGCAGGTGGTGAAAGAACCGATTTCCACCAAAGGGCCCCGGCTGACGTGCGAGCTCTCCCTGGCAGGAAGATATATCGTGTTGGTGCCGTTTTCAAACAGTGTCAGCATCTCGAAAAAAGTCACGAACAAAGAGGAGCGCAGAAGGCTCGTTCGCCTGCTGACGTCTATCAAACCCGAGAATTTCGGAATAATTATCCGCACGGTGGCGGAAGGTAAAGATGTCGCCGAACTCGACAGAGACCTTGGGGATCTGGTCGGGAAGTGGGAAAAAGGAATTAGGGCTTTACGCACGGCAAAACCGAAGGACAAGGTTATAGGTGAGATGGGAAGAGCGTCGTCGATACTCAGGGACGTTCTGAGCGAATCGTTCGACTCCATTTACACTGATGACCGCGATATGTACGGTGAGATTAAATCGTACATTGGCACAATCGCTCCTGACAAGGAGAAAATCGTAAAACATTATAACGGCAAGGCCAAGATATTCGAACATTTCGGTATCGAAAAACAGCTTAAGTCGCTGTTTGGCCAGACAGTAAGCCTGAGAAACGGCGGCTATCTGGTAATCGAGCACACGGAGGCCCTGCACGTTATCGACGTTAACAGCGGAAACAAGTCGAATTCCGAAAGTAATCAGGAAACGACAGCCCTGAAAGTGAACTTGGGCGCCGCGACGGAGATTGCAAGACAACTCCGACTGAGGGACATGGGAGGCATTATCATCATCGACTTTATCGATATGAAGAGCCCCGAGAACAAGCGGATGCTTTTCGAGAAGATGAAGGAGTTTATGAAACCCGATCGCTCGAAATTCACGATTCTGCCCCTCACAAAATTCGGCCTTATGCAGATCACCCGACAGCGGGTAAGGCCAGAGCTGAATATCGTCACGAAGGAGAAATGTCCGACATGCAACGGCACGGGCAAAATCCAGGCTTCGATTCTGATCACGGATCAGGTGGAGAAAAGTCTCAAACACATCCTGACGCAGCAAAACGAAAAAGACATTACCATCGCTTTGCATCCGTTTTTGCACGCGTATTACACCAGAGGGCTTATTTCCAAAAGGCTCAAATGGTATTTTCAATACAGGCGTTGGGTCAACTTGGTTGCGGACACATCATTGCCCGTTACGGAATACAGATTCCACAATAAGGACGGCGACGTAATCGAGATTTAAAAAAATTGAAGGCCCCGGGCGGAAACCCCGGGGCTTTTTTTATTCCCTCTCGGCTAGCAAGCGTCGGAGTTTTGTGATTTTCAGAAACGTATAGACCGCCGACATCACGCACACCACAAAGCCGTAATAACCGTCCAGAAAGCCCAAACGGATAATATATTTGTTGAAGAATTTGAAAGGAGGGCTGAAAAGCACTTTGGCCAAACTGGCTTTTTTCCCTTTTTCCAGATCTCTTTTCGCCATCAGGTCCGTGTACTTGTTCATTTGGTTGACGTGCTGGGCGATGGTGTGAAAAGAGTAATGTAACAGGTCGCCTTTCAGTGTTTCGGTACTCTTTGGCCGGAAATCAAGCGTTTCGTGGATGTCGCCTGTCCATCCGCCCAGTTCTTTTCTCCAGATTCTGGTTTTCGGTTCGGGATACCAACCGCAGTGGCGAATCCATTTTCCGCAATAGTTTGTTAGGCGGTTTAATATGTAAGCTTCTTTCGGCGCTTTTTCCTCCTTGATTTTCAGGATGGAAGTTCTTAATTCTTCCGATAAAACCTCGTCGGCGTCAATGGATAACAAGTAGTCGTGTGAGGCCAGAGAGTTTGCGTAATTCTTTGTGTCGGAGTACCCTCGCCAAGCCGTAGCTATGAATTTTACGCCATAGCTTTCGCAGATTTCCTTTGTCCGGTCCATGGAAAGCGAATCGACAACAACGATCTCGTCGGCGACGCCCTGTAGGGATTCCAGGCACTTGCCGATGTTCTTTTCCTCGTTCAAAGTGATGATTACGGCTGAAAGTTTCATTTCTGGCATTCGTTTATTGTCGGCGCTTTTTTCTTTGGCCCGGACTTTTTTCTGTCCGGTATTGACAAAATTACGCTTTTCCTTGTTCCCTCTTGACAAAAGTTTCGGCAGAAATGTCCGCTCCATGCCAGTTTGTCAGTAAAAAACGCTCTGTTTTGGCGTTTTTCGGCATTGGCACAGACATTGAAACTCTCGGTCATGTAAGTTTTGGGCCTTGGTCCGATAACTTTTGGAAAAGAGTATAAAAGACAAAATATAAAAACAGAAATGGGTAAGATCATTGGAATTGACTTGGGTACTACCAACTCTTGCGTTTCCGTAATGGAAGGCAACGATCCGGTTGTAATCCCTAACAGCGAAGGCAAGCGTACGACTCCTTCGATTGTCGCTTTTTTGGAAGACGGTAAAGGAGAGCGTAAAGTGGGTGACCCTGCCAAGCGTCAAGCCATTACCAACCCTCACAACACTATCTTCTCTGTGAAGCGTTTCATGGGTAAGCGTTTCTCTGAGCTTAAGGAAGATACAAAAAGATTGCCGTACGAAGTTCTTCAAGGTCCTAACGACACTGTAAGAATCAAGATTGGCGACCGCGAATACAGCCCTCAGGAAATTTCGGCGATGACGCTTCAGAAAATGAAGTCTACCGCTGAGGAGTACCTCGGGCAGGAAGTTACCGAAGCGGTAATCACCGTTCCGGCTTACTTCAACGACGCCGAGCGTCAGGCCACTAAAGAGGCGGGACAAATCGCCGGCTTGGACGTTAAGCGTATCATCAACGAGCCTACGGCCGCTTCTTTGGCTTATGGTCTCGACAAGAAAGACACTGACCAAAAGATCGCCGTTTACGATTTGGGTGGCGGTACTTTCGATATCTCTGTTCTCGAACTCGGCGACGGCGTGTTCGAAGTGAAATCTACCAACGGCGACGTTCAGTTGGGTGGTGACGACTTCGATCAAGTGTTGATCGACTGGTTGGCCGAAGAGTTCAAGAAAGACGAAGGCGATATCGACCTGCGTAACGACCCTATGGCGCTCCAGCGTTTGAAAGAAGCCGCTGAGAAAGCCAAGATCGAATTGTCGAGCACTACTTCGACTGAGATCAACTTGCCTTACATCATGCCGGTGAACGGCATTCCGAAGCACTTGGTTCGCACTTTGTCTCGCGCTCAGTTCGACCAATTGACTCACGACCTCGTTCAGCGTACTATCGAGCCTTGCCGTCAGGCGGTTCAGGACGCCGGAATGTCTACTTCGGAAATCGACGAGATTATCCTCGTAGGTGGTTCAACCCGTATCCCTGCCGTACAGGAAGCTGTTGAGAAATTCTTCGGCAAGAAGCCTCACAAAGGTGTTAACCCTGACGAAGTGGTAGCGGTAGGCGCGGCTATCCAAGGTGGTGTATTGACTGGTGAAGTAAAAGACGTACTTCTCCTCGACGTTACTCCTCTTTCTTTGGGTATCGAGACTATGGGCGGTGTGATGACTAAGCTTATCGACGCCAACACTACTATTCCTTCGAAAAAATCTGAAGTGTTCTCTACCGCGGCTGACAACCAGCCTTCTGTTGAGATTCACGTACTTCAGGGAGAGCGCCCGATGGCCAACGGCAACAAGTCGATCGGACGTTTCCACCTCGACGGAATTCCACCGGCTCCACGCGGAGTGCCTCAAATCGAAGTTACTTTCGATATTGATGCCAACGGTATCCTTCACGTTTCTGCCAAAGACAAAGGTACAGGAAAGCAGCAGCAGATCCGTATCGAGGCTTCTTCGGGCTTGAGCGACGAGGAAATCGAGAAAATGAAGAGAGAAGCCGAAGCTAACGCGGCGGCTGACAAAGAGGCTAAGGAAAAGGTTGAGAAAGTTAACCAGGCCGACTCTCTGATTTTCCAAACGGAGAAACAGCTTAAGGAATACGGCGACAAGATTTCGGAAGGCAACAAAAAGCCGATCGAAGATGCTTTGGCTCAGCTTAAGACTGCGCACGGAAGCCAGGACTTGGCCGGTATCGACGCTGGAATGGAAGCTTTGAACAAGGCTTGGGAAGGTGCTTCTCAGGAAATGTACCAGGCTCAGCAGGCCGAGCAACAGGCGAACGGCGGTGCCGCTGACCCTAACGCTCAGGCTGGCGGACAGCCAGGTGGCGACCAAAAAGACGACGATGTTTCTGACGTTGACTTCGAAGAAGTGAAGTAATCAAAAGCCGGGCTCGCCCGGTTTCAAAAGATAAAAAGCGACTGTCAGGAAATCTCGACAGTCGCTTTTCTGTTTTGGCTGGGACAGAATCCCTGCCGAATGAATATAAAAACGGATTTCCGGATCAGTATTCGACCGTAATGCCGTGATATTTTTCCTGTTGCTTATAATCCTTCCTGAGCGGATGCCCTTCCCAGTCTGCCGGTAACAGAACCCTATGCAGATCGGGGTGGTTTGAGAAACGGATTCCAACCAAATCATAAGCCTCTCTTTCGTGCCAATTGGCGGTTTGCCAGATATCGCACACGCTCGGGACGCTTTGTCCGTCTTCCTCGTTTCGGGAAATGCTTACGCTGAGCCCGAGTTTATATTCGTAAGGGATGGAATACAAATGGTAAACCACTTCCAAAGTTCCTTCTTTCGGGCCGTTATCGAGTCCGGTGAGGCAAGAAAGCATATCGAAGTAGCAATGCTCGTCGTCGCGAAGGAATTCGCATACTTCGGCAATTTTTTCGGCCGGTAGGCAGAGTGTTTTCGGGTCGGAGTTTTCGCGTATTTCCAGAATCAGCTCCTCGCCGAATCGCTCTTTGAGTCGTTCCGTTACTGTTTCGAAAGAGACTTCCATCAGGCGTTCTGTTTTTCTTTGTCCATAATAGCTTGAAGAGCCGTCGGGGCCATCAGGGTTTCTTCCCTGATCTTGTCGCGGAGCTTGAGAATGCCGCCGATCAGTGCCTCCGGCCTAGGCGGACAGCCCGGAACGTACACGTCTACGGGAATAATCCTGTCTACGCCCTTTACCACATGGTAGCCGTGTTCCCAGTAAGGTCCGCCACAGTTTGAGCAAGAGCCCATCGATATTACATAGCGCGGTTCCGGCATTTGTTCGTAAAGGCGCCGTACTCGGTCAGCCATTTTGAAGGTCACTGTGCCGGCTACGATCATTACGTCGGATTGGCGCGGGGAGGCCCGGGGAATTACACCGAAGCGGTCCAGGTCGTAGGAAGAGGCGTAAGCGCCCATCATCTCGATGGCGCAACACGCGAGCCCGAATCCCATGGGCCATAGCGAGGAAAGCCGGGCCCAATTGATCAGGTCGTCCACTTTGGTGACGATAACGCCACCGGATTCGAATTGGGTGTCAAGAAGCCCTTTCATATCGGAGTTAGTATTTCCCGTTGAGGTTTTCGTAGAGGTTTTGCGGAACGCTCGATTTGAACGCTTCGGGTTTGACGTTCGGTTTTTCCCAATTCAGGAACCCCTTGGCCCAAGCGTAGGCCAATCCGGCTACCAGAATCAGGATAAAGACGAACATCTCCGTAATGGAGAACATCGCCCAAAGCCCGTCCGTGCTTTCCACCATCTCTTTGTTCCCGAATACGGTAGCCCAAGGAAACAGGAATACGATTTCGACATCGAAAAGAATAAATAGCAGAGCGATAACGTAAAACCTCATGTTGAACCGTCCCCAGCCGGTGCCCACCGGGTCTTCGCCACATTCGTAGGTGGTGAGTTTTTCGTCGTTCGGACGGTTGGGGCGGAAGATTCTTCCCGCAAAGAGTGTAGCTGCGCAGAAGCCCACACCGCCGATAATGTACAGCAATATTTCGCCGAAAGCGGAAATTCCGGGGTTGGCCATGGTAGTGTTACGGGTTTGATTTCAGACATGCGGTATGCGGAATATAACCGGGCGTTAGTCCGCCACGGATAAGTTTCCGTACCGTATTCGGCAAAGTTAAACATTTTGCCGGAAGAAACCTTTAGCTGGAGTTTGGAAGAAGCTTACACAAAGTTCTTCGGATGTGAAACTTATTGGCCCGGAACAAACCCTAAAAGTGATTTCGCTAACAAAAAAGCTAATCATTATTTAGTTTATAATTCTTTTAATTCCTATTTTGAATGGAAATAACAAAACTCAAACGCTAAAATTATTGTCATGCAACAAATGATCCCTTACCTGATGGTAGATGGCGCCGAGGAAGCCGGCAAGTTTTACAGCGAAGCCTTTGAAGGCGAAATCCTGGAAACGCACCGTGCGGGTGATATTCCCGGGTTTCCGTCGCCGGACGCCATAATTCACTTGTCGATACAAACGAAATACGGCCTTATATTTTTGGCGGACTCGCATCCCGAGCGCACGATGAAGGGAAATAACACGCAAATCGTATTCAGTATGGGAAGTCCCGAGGAAGTGGATTCGGTTGTGAACAGCCTGAGGGAAGGAGCCATGGTGCATATGGAACCGCAGAATACGTTCTGGGGAGCTTATTTTGCTACGTTGACTGACAAATACGGCATTACGTGGCAAATGAACTGTCAGTTGGATCAGAAAGCGTGATTTAGTTGGGTATTTGGCCCACCGATTTCGGCTATATCAAATGCTTCATGAACCTCAACTTTCAGTTTCTATAAAATAAAATCCCTTTCGAAATGATCGAGTCTGTATCATTCCGAAAGGGATTTTGTGTTTTAGGAATGGTTAAAACAACTCCTCAGTTGGGGAAGATGTAGGTACATTCATCGGCACGATACCAAATACGTAATACCTGATACCTAAGACCTTTATTAGCGAATCAGTTTATAGCCAAGGGAGAAAATAAACTGGTTGTTTCTCAAATCCGAGTTGACATGCCCTCCACCCGGCAGGCTGAAGCTTTTGCCGAGTTTGCTTAAGTTGCCCTCGTATCTGGCGTCTAAGGTGAAGCGCTTGAGGAAATCCAGCCCCAGACCCGCTTGGAAACCTACCGTGGCGTCATTGTAGTTTTGTTTGACATCCTTAAAGGCCGACGGAAGGTCTTTTATACTCTGGTCCAGAATAAGGGTAAATACTGGACCGGCGTTTACACGGAACACCAAAAACTTAAAACCGACCATTACGGGTAAGTCGAATTTCTGGTACTTGATTTTGCCTGTTTCCGTTATCATTCCGTCCGAAACCTTGATGTCGCCACCCGATTCGGAATAATAGAATTCGGGCTGGACGAATATGCCGAGCAAAGACACTTTGGCGAAAATACCGGCGTGGTAACCGAAGCTGTTGCCATCGTCCTTGATCGTGTAGTTGCCACTTGTGGCATTATCGAATCTTACATACGATGTGCTCAGGCCTCCTTTTACACCGAAGGTAAAGAATTGGGCATGGGCAAATGTGGCGGCGAACAAAACGGCGGCCAGCACTAGGGTGAATTTTTTCATGGTTGGTCATGGTTAGGGCGTTTTGGAGCGCCATAGCCCCGAAATGCCTGCGATGGTTTGGTCTTGAAGCCTTCTTTCGTATAAAAAAGCGTCTTCTTAAACAGTCCCCTTTGTATTACCAGCCTGTACAGCGTGTAGTAGCCGGGCTTTATCACTTCCTGGATATTCTTCTTTTTAAGTTTCTTGTGGCCGTACGGTCCTTTCTCGAAGGCGTTTTGGACAGCTTCGGGCAACTCGTCGAAATCCATAAACCTGCGGGTGAGAATCATTAGCCCGGTGGGCGAATAAAACGATTGGTAACTGTGCCCGTCTTGCATAAAATCCACTTCGTAGAAAGTCGGGAAAGAGTTCCATGGCGGTAGGCCGTTGTCCCAGATGTCGTAGTCCCAGTAGTCGCCGGTCCAGGGTCCCCAACTGTGCAGGCCGTTGTATTGCCAGCCGTAAGTGCCCGGATACCCGTACCACGAGTATGACTCGGCGCGGGGAAAGGCCAAATGAAAATCTCGCTGAATCTGGGCCGGAACGGCGCCGGGCTTTAGGCCGTGGTGCTTTTCCGTCTTTTGGCCGGGTTGGGTCTCTTTTGAGCATCCGGCCAACAGAATAACCAGCCCGAGAATTACCGGTAACAGTGCTTTTCTTTTAGGCGTAAATAGTAGGCGTTTTATGCGCATAGCGTGTTTTTCCTGTTCGGGTATTGTTTACTAAAGTTGAAATTGTGGCGCTTTGTTGCTTCCGGTGCGCCGAAACCTTCCGGATTGGGCCTTTTGGCGGGGGGAGTCGCTTCTTTCCCATGGATTTTTTTAGTAAAATAGTGTCGACTGCGGAGTGGGAACAGAGAATGGGACGGCGCCGCGGAAAAGAAACCGTTTGGAAATGAATACATTGAGAAAGATATTTTTGGCGCTGGTTTTCGGTGCCGTGGCTTTGGGCGCCCGGGCCCAGGAGCTGGACTGCCGTGTGGTAATTAACGCCGACAACGTGGAGGCCACCGACAAAAGGGTATTTCAGGAGATGGAACGGGCCTTCGCCGAATTCCTGAATAACAGGCCTTGGACGGATATGACTTATCAGCGCCACGAGCGAATCAAGTGCAACCTGATCCTGAATGTTGAGGATATGCCGTCGATCGGTAATTTCTCCGGAACAGCCACCGTTCAGGCCGCCCGGCCGGTGTTTGACGCTTCTTACGAGACGATGTCCTTTTACGTCTTCGCCGACAAGGAATGGGTTTTCGAATACACTGAATCCCAACCGCTGGAATACGCTGAAAACACTTACGTGAACAACCTCACGTCCTTGCTCTCTTATTACGCCTACTTGATCATCGGTACGCACCAAGACACCTTTTCGCCATTGGGCGGAACCAAATACCTGGACCGCGCCCGCGATATACTGAACGCTACGCAAGGCCAGCAAAGACCGGGATGGGAAAGCTTTAGCGGACCGAATAGCCGGTATTGGTTGGTGGAGGATCTGCTCAATACCCGGATGGAGAATTTCCGCAAGGGCATGTACGATTATCACCGCAAGGGGCTCGACATTTACGCTGAAAAGCCGGAAGAGGCCATGAAAAACGTAATGGGTTTCTTGAGAAATCTTAAAGAGCTGAACAGCCTTCGGCCGAATTCGCTTTTGCTCCGCTCCTTTTTCCAAGCCAAGGCCGACGAGTTGGCCAATATGTTTTCGAAAGGAAATATGACGTTGAGGAAAGAGGCCTACGAGATCCTGACGCAGGTAAACCCTACGGAATCGGACAAATACGAGAAAATTTTAGGCAAGTGATCGGGGCAAGTCTTTTTCCGTTCGGTTACTTTTTTTAGTTTAGTGTCGGCTTTGGGCTAACAAGTTTAGATTTTCGTCGCGAGTTTCTTTATAAAGAGCGCTTGCGGTTGTATTTTCGCCAACACATTAAAAGGCTTCGGGAGGCCGTTTGCTAAGCCGGATAGTTTCCCGATCCCACAAACGGTATCCGAGTATGCTGACCAACCTTCTGATCAAAAATTACGCTTTGATTCGCCAGTTGCGGATCGATCCCTCCGCGCGACTCAACATCGTGACGGGCGAAACGGGTGCGGGAAAGTCCATTATGTTGGGCGCCTTGGGCCTGTTGCTGGGACGCCGGGCCGATACCAAAGCCCTTTATGATTCGGGCGTAAAATGCGTGGTGGAAGGCACCTTCGATATCAGCGCCTATAAGCTGGAAGGTTTTTTTGAGGAAAAAGAACTGGAATACGCTGACGAGACCATTCTGCGCAGGGAAATAAGTCCTGCCGGAAAATCTAGAGCTTTCGTCAACGATTCGCCGGTCAATCTCGATACCATGCGCCGGTTGGGCGCCCACCTTATCGACATCCATTCCCAACACGATACTCTGAAGCTGGGCACCGATGTGTTCCAGTTGGAAATCGTGGATCTTTTTGCCGAAAACCAGAAGCTGAAGAGCGAATACGCCGAGGCTTACCGTGATTTTCGCAAGAAGAGAAACGCTTACGACAAACTGTTGGCCCAAGCTTCGGAACTGAAGAAAGAAGCCGACTACAACAAATTCCTTTTTGACGAACTGGATGCCCTGTCGTTGGAGGCCGGAGAGAAAGAACTGGCCGAACAGGAGCTGAATCTGTTGGAAAACGCCGGCGAGATAAAATCCAAACTCGGTATGGCCAGCTACGCCCTCGACGGTGCCGAGCAATCGGTCACCGACGCTCTGCGTGAAGTGGCCACCGCCCTATCCGCGGCGGCCGGGATGGCCGAGCGCTACAACGGTCTCTACGAGCGCGCCAATAGTTGCTTGATAGAGCTTCAGGATCTTTCTGGTGAGATAAGCGGTGAGGAAGAAGGTGTGGAATTCGATCCGGAAAGAGCCGACCAAGTGCGTGAGCGTTTGAGCGCAATCTACGGTTTGGAACAAAAGCACCAAGTGGGTAGCGTGGAGGAGCTTTTGGAAATACAGCGTGAGCTTGAGGAAAAACTCGGAAGGGTAATGAATCTGGACGAGGAAATGGCCGAAGCCCGTCAATTGGCTGATTTGGCCGAAGACAAGATGAGAGCACTGGCCACCGACCTTACCGACAGCCGGGAAGCGGTGTTCGAGCCGTTGGCCAACCGGATAGTGGAACTGCTCAAGGATTTGGGCATGGAAAACGCCACCCTGTCATTGGACCGTACCGATATAGAGCCTGGCCCTACTGGCGCCGACGAAGTGAACCTGATGTTCTCGGCCAACAAAGGCATGCCGCGCCGTCCGCTGGGCGAAGTGGCTTCCGGCGGTGAATTCGCCCGCCTGATGTTCGCCGTAAAATATATCTTGGCCGACAAGACGGCCCTGCCTACCATAGTGTTTGATGAGATTGACACGGGAATCTCGGGCGAGATAGCCCTGAAGATGGTGCAGATGATGGAAGATATGGCCCTAAAGCACCAACTGCTCGTGATTACCCACTTGCCCCAAATCGCCTCGCGCGGCGAGCACCATTACTTCGTGTTCAAAGACCACACGCAGGAGCGTACCGTAAGCCGGATGCGCCTGCTGGACGACAACGAGCGCGTGGAGGAAGTGGCCAAAATGATCGGTGGCGCTAGGCCTACCGACTCGGCTTACCAGAGCGCCCGGGAACTTTTGCGGGGCGAGGCCTAAACCTTAGCGCAAGACAGGGCTACCGAGCAAGGTTTTTGCTTATTGAAAACCTATGCTGGACCAATCGCACCTTTGCAAATACGAACGCCGACACATCGAGTGGAGATACCGGTGCGGCGAGTCCATACGCAAAATAGCGAAGGGCATCAGGCGGGCGCCCTCTACCGTAAGCCGTGAGATAAAGCGCAACAGCTTTGGAGTGCTCGGCTATATGGCCGATAGCGCCGCCCTGCTTTACAAGGCCCGCAGGCGCTGGGCGGCGCACTGCAAGCACCCCGGTTTTAGGCCTGGAATCTTTTGGCGTTTCCCCCCTCTCCGCCCCGACCGCCTTTATATCTGTTGGTATTCCGATACGCTGGAATACGACCGGTGCCGAAGCCCCTACCCTAATTTTTCACTTTCCCGCTCGGCACAAAACCGCCGTGATTCGCTCTTCAGGCCCTCCGACAAGCCCGAGCACTATACGGAGTTAAGATTTTTGTACGACTATCTGCGGTTTCATAAAGACTGCGTACTGGACCGCCCGATAGACTATTCGAAGCCGTTCCCTTATCAACGCAAAAAACGAAAGCCGGACCCTAAACCCGTAACGCCCCCCAAAGCCCAAAAGGCAAAAACCAAAACCCCGGAACCGGCCACAGTCCCCGAGCCCGAGCCGGAGTTGGTGGCATAACTATGCCCGAACAAACCTAAAAAGCCCTTCCCCCACCCGATTCTCAACGCATTCGCCTTATCAGCCCTCCGGAAGTTCCGTACCAACGGCCAAAATCCGTATTGCCCCTACCAAAATACCTGTCGATAGTGTCCCTTCCTCCGGGTTTTGGGCTGAAAATTTCAGTGGTTGAATGTGTTGCGTTTGCACACGTGATTAAAAAATCATTGAATACATAAAAGGGACTTGTCCCGTTTTTGTATTTTCAGCGAGTCGAGTTTAAGATATGATTTTTTGATATGGAAAAATGGAAGAAGGCTTTTCGGAAGAGGCGTATTAGTTTGACGGTTTGGGAGGTATTTGATTATTTCGGCCTGCCCTCATTCCTTTTTTTGATTGTGATTTTCTTTGTCTCGAAACCGATAGCCAAACATTATGACCTTAACGAAGTCCTGCTACAAGTCGTCTTTGCCTTGTTGATGGTCGCTTATCTGTCCCGAAAATACTATGACCTGTATTTCTTAGAATACTCGTTTCCTCATTCCGCGGAGGCGTTTAAAAAAGCCTCAAAGGCTATGCGGATCGAGCAAAGGTGGTGTGTGACTTCGCTGACCAAGTGTTATTTCGAAGCTAAAGACGTTCGTTTCTGGCACCGGGGACCTATCCGGTGGACATTCGTAAGTGACGGCAACAGAATATTGGTAAACGCTGTTCCCGATCCGGGGCAACCGGGCTATCCTTACTGGTTCGGGAGAAAAAAGAAGATCCGGATATTTTTGGCAAGACTAGCCGAAGCCCAAGCCGGAATGCCAGTCGTGGAAAGATCGGCAAAAGTGGCGGAAAAGAGATTGTGTAAAGAGGAATCGCCGTGGACGGTAAAAAAGACTTTGTTTCGGGCACTAATGTACCCCCTATGTATCTCCTTTTTCGGAGCATTCATTTTTGCGGTTGCATATGGGGATCTTGACTTGCCGTCGGCGCTGGGGTTGTCTTTGGGGTTTGTAGTGCTTCCTGCGGTTTATATTGTTTTGGATTTGGCTGTTTTGTTTGATAGGAGGAAGAGGTGACCGGGGATTCTTGGTAAGGCTGGGGGGTAATGGGCAAGCGAGGACGCTTGCGGTATGTTTAGTCACAAGCGGATACGCTTGCGACGGCTGGGGAGCTTAAAGTTGAAAAAATAAGATGCATAACTATTTAGATTTGGAGATTGCCACGGTCGAACAGTATTCAATGATCGTAGATCTTGAGGCTCTGGAAGAATGGAGACAATTGGGATGGAAGACTTATAAGGAGGTTCAACTGCCGGCTGGTGATGAGGATGCCTTTAGGCTTTATGGAGAATTTGATAAACGTACACAGACGTTGATGTTCAATAAGCCTGTTTTGTTGAATGAGATGTCGAAAGATCAATTAATCAATAGAGAAGTAATTGATGCCGTAATGCATTTAGGAAATTACGGTATGGGAGGTGCCGGATTTTTTGGTTTGCTACTAGATACGGAGGAGTATTTAACCTATGCAACTTGGAGTTCTGGTGACTTTGTAATAGTTAATGATCGAGTGGTGGAGTGCAGCCCTGAGCACTATGACAAAATTAAACCTTGGACGTCTAATTATGGAGACGGTTTAACTTGGGATGAGTTAACCGAAACGGTTAGCGGAAGTATGATTAGAAGTTATGAATTGGCTGATGATGTTTTTATCTTATTTCTTTCAAAAAATGGGGCTGACCTTAAGGTGGAGTTTGTAAAACAGGATTCTAGATTACCTAAAGAAAGAGAAGCATATGAAGATGGTCAAATCTGCGACTACATTCTTTTTCAACATAAAGATGCGACGTTGATAGTCTAGGATAGGATATATTCCCGTCTCCCGTCAGCGTATTTAACGGCGATCACAAGCGCCCACACTTGTGATTTTTATATTTGCAAGCGTCTACGCTTGCCCGTTCGGAGAGCAAAGCTATCGTCATGGCAAATTCAAATGCGCTTGTCCTTCATGCCGTGGATTATAAACCGATTTAAACATTAAACAAGGAGCATATTAATAATGGGAAAGTTACCAGTAGAGATACTTCCCTACTTTAAACAGGCAGGTTGGTTTGAGGGAAGGTCTGTTGATATACAAGCAGAGTTAAAAGATGAGTTCGGGACCTATCCTGACAGCTATATAAAGTTCATGTCAGAATTTTCAGACCTATCTGTTCATCATAGAGGGACGCATGAAATAGAGAGAGCATCTGGTGAAAAAGATGAATACAGTTTCGATCGTTATATCTGGTTTGATTTAATGTATGATCGAGATTTAATGTACTATGAAGACGGAGAAGAGGGGGGTATAAAATATTATTCAGAATTAATGAATCAACAGTTATATCCTGTTGGTGAAATGGATGAAGGTTTTACTGTCGCTATTGATGAAAAATTAAGAATATATATTTTTAATACTGGAATATTGGGGTGTTTAAGAGTGCATGATGACGCCTATATCGGGCTTAAATATATATTGATGAATGACTTGTATAGTACTTCTTATGTCTTAGAAGAGGAAGGAGAGCATGCGGGGAAATGGTTTAAAAGAGAATAAAAGTTCAAGGCTCTTACCCGGCTGAGGCAAGCGAGGACGCTTGCGGTATGTTTAGTCACAAGCGAATACGCTTGCGAAGGCTGGGGGAATTTGTAATACAATGAAGAGTATAGAAATTAATATTGAAGGTAAAGAAATAGTCTTTAAACAGAATGATGAATATTGGATAGCTAATATTTTATTTGATTCTAACGAAATCACATTTGAGGTCTATCATGAAAAAATAGATGTTATAAAAATTAGGAGTATTCTTGCTTATGTCGGCACTCCTAAGTTTTTCGCTTTGAAATCAGAAGCTGAAAAAATGTTAGAATTATTAGGGATGTCTTTTTGGAAAAATGAGCATCAAAAATGCTTATTTGAATTTAACGGATTTGTTATTGAACCCCATGAATCTTCTGAATTAGATTTTCAATTGTGCTATTCTTTAACACTAGCCTCTAGTAATTACTCTGATTACGCAAATTGGGTCGTTGATATTTGGGCTCAAAAAATTGTAGGAGTCCGCAGAGAGCAACTTTAAAGTTGCTCTCTGCTTTTTTGGTCAACTAGTTTTAGTGTTGTTGGTATTCTAAAATCCCCGGCCCCCACCAGCGTATTTAACGACCGTCGCAAGGCCCCATACTTGTGACGGCCAGGAAAGCCGTTCCCTTACCGGCGCAAAAAACGAAAGCTCCCTACCCGATCCTCATCGCATCCGCACTAATTAGCTTTCCTGAAATCCTGTATCAATGGGCAAAATCCGTATTGCCCATACCAAAATGCCTGTCGATAGTATCCCTTCCCCCGAGTTTTGGGTTGAAAACTTCGGCGGTGAAACTAGAATCTAAGTGATGATTTGTTGTAATGCGGATCTTAAAATCTACACACCAAACAATGTCATGTAAGATTACGGGTAAAATGAGACTTATAATACATAGAATTGTCTTATTCAATCTTTAGTTAATGTTTAATATTGAAATAATTTTGTATTATTGTAATGTATTCGTTTTCAACACCTTACAAGCATACAGCCATGAAACCCCAAGCCTTCTGCACCTTCCTACTGTATGTCTTCTATGCCTTGGCCAGCTCATTGGCCTTTGCGCAAGAAGATAATAAAGCCTACAACAATTGGACTGACAATTATTCCATCGCTTCCACTGACGCCAATGCGGAGGGAACCGTTTTGAAGAACATAAAATTCTCCGCCAAATACACGCAAACCCGGCGGACCCCCACAACTTTCCGGGCCGAGGTGACTTTCTCGGTACGATACGACATTAATGGCTATCGTTACCAAGGCCAGGTATACCCCATTTCTTATCCGGCGTTCAAATACCTCGGCGGTTCCTCCGGATTCCTTCCTTTCGGCTTAAAAGCCAAGGCAACGCTGGCCAATGGAAAAACGGAAGTCTTCCAATTAGCCAAAGGGCTCACTAAGTATTTCGATATCGCTTCAGGCCACGAGAAACCAAAATTACTCAGCGATTTCGCTATCCGAAAAATTGTCATACTGAACGAAAGCCTGAAACAGCCAGCGGTGGAAGAGAAAATAACTCAATACCAAAAAGAGCAGAAGCAAAAGGAAGAGAAAAAAGCCAAGATCCTTGTGGCAAAGAAAGGCGATAACAAAGAAACGGATGACGGTCCAACACCGAAAAAGGTTATTACGTTAAATCCCGTCGCAAAAAAATCCGGTTCGAGCTCGAGAGGCAAAACGGACAATGGAGGCAGGGTAGGGAACGGACGTAAAACCGATTCACGGGAAACGTTTCAGGACAAAGCCGAATTGGCAAACAGGGAAGCCCATATCAAAGCGCGAAACGCCATGGTGGCAAACCGAAACAAAGCTTACGCTATAGAAAACGCTTCGGCCAGATTCAGCTCCATTATGAACACTTGGGCTAAGGAACGCGATTTCTACGGGGCCGTTCGTTCGTTATCCCGTATCGAGAGCCGTTCCATACAGGGCATAATAGCTGAGGTGCGCCAGAAAAGCCAAGCGCTGGACCAAACTTACGCCCAGCGAGCCGCGGACCAGCACAACCGCATCAATCAGATGAGTGCCCAAAACGCTAGCCAAGCCAAAAACGCAACCGAGGCGCAATTCAACTCGACCATAACCAATCTTTCGCATATGATCGCGAAAAGCAATTTGGAAAAAGACCGTCGTGAAGCGCAACGCACGCTTTTGGCGCAACAAAACTCGGCTATCAAGGAATTGGTCAAAGATTTCGAAGACAGAATACGCCCCCAACGTGAAAAATACCTGCAATTGGCCGCGCTCAGCGTCACCCAAGCCGAGGAGGATTATTACCTTACTTACTATAATTACAACACCTGTCTGGAAAACAACGCATACCAAATACTGCAAGGTCAAGCGCCCTGCCATGAGCCGAAACTGGAAGCTCCGAACCCGGATGCGAAGTACGACGCCCAGACTTATTACGAGGCTTACCGAAGAAAGAAAAAGAGTCCTTTGCAAGGCATGGACCCCGCGGCTTTCACGATGTTGGAATTAGCCATAGAAGCCGATCCGAACCAACCTGTATGGCTTCGGGAAAGAGCTACGGATGAACAACTGGACTACCATGATCAGCTCAGTATCCTGAGTCGTTCTTTGGACCTGGCCCCGGATGACGCCGAAACGAAAAAAGCTTACGAAAAGGTTTTGGGCGACATCAGAACGGAAGAAAACAAGACTAAACAATTCCTGACAAGAAAGCCCGACTATGATTGGGACGCTCATTCGGGACTGATGCAAGTCATTTGCGAACGAAAGGTCGTTTACGTAAACCCTCAGGGGGAAATAATGCTCAATCTCAATGACAAAAGCACCTTCCCGAAAGGCATAGTGTTGGCGCGAACAGGGGAACAATTCAATCAAGGCCTTCTGGCCGTACAAGACAAGAAAACCGGAAATTGGGGCTACATCAAACCTTCGGGAGAGATCGTAATCCCTCTGAAACTTCCGGTTGTCGATGCCTTCCACGACGGATTGGCGGCAATCCGCGACCCAAAATCAAATCTCGTCGGATTCATCAATCTAAAAGGGCAACTGGCTGTTCCCTGTCGTTTCGAAAGAGCCGAACACTTTTCCGAAGGCCTGTGTTTTGTTCGGGCCCCATATGAAAACAAAGGCTATTTCATCAATAAAAGGGGGGCTCGCGCTTTCAAGAAAGGGTATCATCTGGCCGGTCCATTCAAAAACGGGACTTCGGTTGTTACGCAAATCGGAAGCGGGCTTATGGGAGCCGGCGACAAGGAATGGCATATCGACACTTCGGGCAACAAACTAAACGGAAAGAAGTACTCTACGGCCTACCCTTACAACAAAGAAGGATACGCCGTGGTGGGCAATGAGCAATTCGCACGCGGTATCCGATGGTTTATGGTGGACAGGGCAGGCAAAAAAACACACGAAGGCACTTTCGAAAACCGTCCGAAATTCATTGCCGGACAAGCCGAAGTCAACTTAGGCGGTACATTCAAGAAAAAAATGGCGATCATAGACATGAGAGGGAAGATCATCAAAAAGATGTTTGAAGAGTAGAAAGAGGGGGAAACAACCAACTCCTGACATATCATTGATACTACCCCGGATTCCGTCAATGTATTTAACGGCCAACGCAAGTGTCCGTACTTGTGACCTTTACATTTGCAAGCGAGGACGCTTGCGGTATGTTTAGTCACAAGCGAATACGCTTGCGATGGCTGGGGCTAATACCTTGCGAATACCCGTCCCAAACTGTATCTTTATCTTGTTCAAAGCCAGTCCTATGATCGAGAAATTCATCAACCCCTTTACAGATTTCGGCTTCAAGAAACTTTTCGGCGAAGACCAAAACAAGGACATCCTTATCGATTTCCTTAATCAGTTATTACCCGAAGAGGATCGGATAAAGGATTTGACCTTCCATAAAAACGAGCACTACGCTAGGGCGATTGATGACCGCAGGGCTATTTTTGATCTGTATTGCGAAAATCAGGACGGCGAGAAATTCATAATAGAATTACAACGCGCCAAGCAAGCCAACTTTAAGGACAGGAGCCTCTATTACGCTTCGTTTCCGATTCAGGAACAGGCCGAACCGGGTACGGAGTGGAAATTCAAGCTCAAGGCCGTTTATACTGTTTGTATCATGGATTTTATTTTTGATGAGCACCAACAGGACGAACTGCTCCATCAGGTTAAGTTGATGAATATCAAGACAAACAAGGTCTTTTACGATAAGCTGACATTCATTTACTTAGAGACTCCCAAGTTCAAAAAACAATTGCACGAGCTCGAAAGCCAATTCGATAAATGGCTTTATTTACTGCGCAATCTTAACCGGCTTACCGACCGTCCGCTACAGTTGCAAGAGCGTGTATTCCAAAAGTTTTTCGATGCCGCCGAGATAGCCAAATACACGCCTGTTCAATTGGAAGATTACCGAGAATCGTTAAAAACACTCCGCGACTATTACGGGACTTTGGATAACAAACTACAGGAAGGTATCGAGATAGGTATTGAGCAAGGAGAAAAAAGAAAAGCAATAGAAATAGCCAAGAGTTTATTGGCTGTTGGGTTGTCAGTTGAGCAAATAGCCAAAAGCACGGGTTTGGGTATAGATGAGATTGAATTGTTGAGATAAGATTTTCTCGGTGATTAGGCCAGTAAACATATTGTTTGCCCCCTAAGTCAAAGGCTCTCTGCATTCGAAAAGTACTCACTAAGGTGATTTTTGTGTTTATTTTATTTTTCTTTATATTTAAGAGGTGTTTGTTTTTTTGTCTGTTATTCAGAACTGTCTGTTTTTAGTTGTTTAATTGGTCCTCGCTTTGCCGATATGGCAATAGCGATAAGACCGCCTGTACCTCAAACTACCTAACTTTTATTGTTATGAAAAACATCAAATTCTATTTGTTGCCCCTTTTATGCGTTATGGTGTTGACCTCTTGTTCTGAAAATGAAAAGGATAAGGACCCCGAAGAAAACACCTCGATAAACGGGTCTTGGCGACTTACAAGCAACAGTTTTGGCTCCTTTGACACTGATGGAAGTCGTGTGTGGACGGATGTCAAGGATGGCCATAAATTGGAACTTAAGTCGGGAGGTAATTTCATGTCAGGAGAGTTTGATTGTAAGGAAGGGACTTACAAGCTTTCGGATAAGGAAATTACTTTTACTTTCGGTTGCGAGACTTTTGACGCATGGCTCCTAAAGTATACTAATGGTGAGATCTTGTATAGCTACGAGATAAAAGGGAAGTATATGATACTTAGTGAAATTGGGAGCAGGTGTGACGAGGGGTGTCTTTACAAATTTGTGAAAGTGGAAAGTCCTGACTAATTCGCTGGTAAGTTAAATCCCAGAAGTCTCATTCACCCTTGCTTATCCGGTAAGAATTGTAAAACTGGCGTGTGCGAACTCAAATGCTGGTGGTATGCGCAATAGCAAAACTGAGCGGCAGCCAGAAACAAAAATTCCTGAATATAACAGACCATCCTGATGGAGCTGGGCGGGAAACTTCCCGTCTTTGCTGTTCGTTACGCAATCGTTTGCGTTATAGGTCGTTATAAACCCGGTAAATATTTATGTATGGATAAATGTTTAGGGTATGGAGAGAGGTGTATATGGGGTCTTGGCTCCTATATTCGTGGGTTTGGCCATAATGTTGGCTTCTTGCGAGTCCAAGCTTGATGATCTGGAAGGCGAGTTTTCCGGGCAGGAAACTGCATTGCGCAATGCTAGTCATAATAGGCCGGAAGGTATCAGCGTGTTGAGTCATAATTTGTTTCTGTTGCCTGTTGACGGTTACTGGAATAATTATGAGCGTGTGGAGCGTATGGCCGAGGCGGATTATCTGAAGGGTTATGATGTGGTTGTCTTTCAGGAAGTGATTCATAATGGTCCGGTAGACCGGTTGCTTGAGAAGTTGAAGAAAGAATATCCGTACCAGACGCCGGTGATGGGGCGTGGCAAGTCCGGCTGGGACGCTACGCTGGGGGCGTATTCGTCAGTTACTTTTGAGGATGGCGGCGTGGTTATTCTGAGCAAATGGCCTATCGAAGTGAAAAAACAGTATGTCTACAAAGAGGCTGTCGAGTACGATTATATGGCCAACAAAGGTTTCGCTTACGCCCAGGTTAACAAAAAGGGAGAAAGATACCACATTATAGGTACGCATATGCAGGCTACGCATACCGGCGGTTGGGAAAAGTACGCCCCTGTAAGGGCCGCTCAGCTAAAGGAGATGCGATCTTTTATGGACGGACTGCCTAAGGATGAGATGGTGCTTATGGCCGGCGATTTCAACGTGATTAGGGAATCTGCCGAGTATCCGGCGATGTTGGATATCCTTGGCGCTGGCGATCCGCAATTTGTGGGCAAGGAGCATTCTTTTGACGTTATCGAAAACCAGATTATCGCCAAGCGATACGACGGTACTACGCCGGAGTATCTGGATTACGTTCTTTATTCCAAAAACCATAAGGTTCCGCCGTTTTGGCAGAATCTGTGTTTCGATCCCGTAATGCCCAAGCAGGTACACGCTATGGGAACCTCATTTTTTGAGTATTCGGACCACTACCCCGTCGCCGGATTTATGTATGCCCCGGCTAATGCTCCAAAGGCGAGTTTGAGGTATCGGGAGTTTGACCATGTTAGCTTTGAACATTTGAAAACCGGAAAGTACGTTACGTCCAGAACCGACGGTGATTGGGATGATTATTTGAAAATCGGTCCTTCAAGTCCAGCAAAGGAGGCTTTGTACAATGTAATCGCCAAAGGCAACGGAGACTATAACGACATCGCTAATGGGACTTTGGTGACTGTAGAACCTTCGTACAAGCGTCATTTCAAGTGGAACGAATACGCGAATACGGGCATTTACCCTAAAAAAGGTTCGGCGATGATGAATTTGGCTCTGAAAGTTATCAAGTCGGATGATGGCGATATCAATAACGGTGTACAGGAAGGCGATGTAGTCGCTTTCGTCGTTGACCATGCCGTGGGACCTACGCGTTATATTTCTCCTTGGCCTGAACAAGACCGCTGGAAAGATTACATGTTTCTGTGGGACGAACGGTTGACCGATAACGCCTTTTTTGTTATCCACCTGAATCCGGATAGCAGAGAGGATTGGAGCGGAGAGTTGGTGTATTGATCAGACATTACAATACGATACTATAATCCCGTAACCTGAGTTGCGGGATTTTTTCGTTGCGTTTCTGAGAACTGTTTAGAAGAAGCCCTCTCTATTGAAAATACGACCGAACCAACCGGAAGAGAGTCAGGAATATAGAGAGAAATACAAGGGGGATGACTGCGTACAGGGAAACCTTGTTGTGTAAATTGATGGCGCCGAATAACCAAAGTAAATAGGCGCCTGCGCAACAAACGATGAATTGGGAGAAAAGGGATTTTCTGTTGTTCATGAGTGTGAGTTTTGTGTAATGTTAGGTGATAGAATTCAGATAAAAAATTGAAAAAAGGTCGATGTGTTACATGTTTGTTTTTCTCCCTGCGCAAATAAGCAAAAACTACCGCCTAGCCTCCTTTGTGGCCTCTGACGGTAGTTTTTTGTTTTGAAAAAAAAGTATCAGAGCCAGCGGGGCTATTGGCTGGCGGTAGTCTTTTGCGAGATTTTTCTGATTGTATAGTAAAGGGCATCATAAAACGGAACCTCTTCGTCGGGGATAGTGCCGTGAATGGAATCTTCATTTGCCCCAGCTTGCCAATATCTATGGCTGGATAGACTTAATAATAGGTTTGAGTTAGGGAGTCCGCTATGAGGGTACGGGAAAAATGTCTATTAAGACAGTAGCGATTTTTCATAAACGAAAGTGTGTGGATTTGAACAAGGCGTATTGGTGAATCAAATAAAGAAGTCTGTTTGCCAACAGACTGTTTGTTTACTTTTGCAACGTGCTGTTTGTTCTGCTTGCGTATTGTTCCAGATCTCAAGGGGCTGGAGAGTTTTTTAAGGAGTAGGTAAGTGCAACGGCCATAGCTGGGCGGGGTTCTGCGGAGAGGAATTTTATTAGACGTTATTTCGGGTTCTTCGTCTTGGCGTAGATTGTTTATCAAAACGTATAAGGATTATGAAAAAGTATCTGTTTTTGCCGTTGCTTGTTCTCGCTTCGTGCGGAAGTGACGTAATGGAAAACGAGGAGGAAGATCAGGGCGTGAAACCGCCTGTGGAAGAAAACGTGATCAAAGGCGAGGAAGGCGCTCCGGAATTTTGGCTGTTGGAAGATTTTGAAGGAAAGGTGCTGAAGTCCGATGAGGTATTGGCGCTGACGGGAAGGATACTGGACAACGACACGGTAAAGAGTGTCGATTGGGTGGTGGAATCTCAGGACAGAACGGACGATTATTCCTATTGGTTGGGCAGTCTTAGGCCCGTAAAGGAACGCGAGAAGGAATATGTCGATGAGCCTTTGGTATTGCTGGGTGAGGAAGAGACGGGCCGGATGATGACCGGAACGTATAGCGTAAAAGTCCGGGCTTTGGACAACGAGGGTAACGGCACTTCTTTCGGCTTTACGTTTTACCTTGACGGGGAGACTGGGGAAACGCCTGCGCAAGACGTATTCAGTTTTAGAGGAGAGGAATTCCCCGTGGCGAAATTGCAGTATTCGGTAGTGAAAGAAAATACGGCCAACGAAGCCGGGCAATTGCAGGTGTGCGCCGAAGGGACGTCGGTAAATAGGACCTACCTTTCGAAAGGCTCTGTAGTCTGGTTTACGCTTAAAGGCTCCGAGGCGGAGCAAGGGCTAAAAGAAGGCGAATACGATATTGCGGACCAAAGCGTACAAGCATTTGTATACCTCAACAAGAACGTGGAGGGAAAAGAAAGCCAGTCGATAGAGTGCGCCAAAGGAAACCTGAAGGTAAGCAAGAACGCTGACGGAACATATAAAGTTAGTTTCAATCTGTATGCGGAAGACGGCTCGGAGCCGATTTCCGGCGTAGCCTGCGGGGAGTTGGAGGTTATCCGATGATTTAAGATTGGATATCCCGCAAGGGTGGCCCGGGCTGTTGCTTTGATTGTGGCGGTCTGGGCTTTTTTGTTTTTTGGGGAAGAATGAATTGCTGGGTACTGCTAATCAACAGACGGTTTTTTATATTGATAACCAGTAACTTTTAACCACGGCTATGGTTCGGAGATTTTTATCGATTTTGGCCATTCTATCAATAGGCTGTAAGCAGACGTCATCAACCTCAACATCGGAAGCCTCTACGCTTGACAGGAAGAGCGGGAGACGGTTGGTTGAAATTAGGGAACTGCCATCTTCTGAGGAAGTACCTGCTGTTGCTGTTGGAAAGCGACATCGCTATGTCAACCCATATCATTATGGGGAGTTGAGTAAATATTACGACCCAAAACAGGTTGATTTTAGCTCCGAGTATTATAAGATCCAAAATAGCCTTTTTACTGACCTTGAGACTGATGTTTTTGACAGTGTCGCATCGTATGATTTTTCGGGAATCTGGAAAAGAGGGTATTCGCAGGAGGGAGTTATCGGCGTGAATTATCGGAGGATCGAGATCAGTATATCGGATGTGGTCAAGGATAAGGCGAACCCTATGAAGTATTTTGTATATGGGGTTTCTGAGGTCGCTGATAATAGGTGTGATTTCTCTGGAGAATTGGAGCTGTTAAACGGTTATTCTTTAAGGGAATCGGACGTGGAAAATGTCATGCAAGGAGTCGTGTTCGGAAGATATACGTTTCGGGAAGATTCCGCTCAAAACCATCCGGGCCTTTTTAGCGGGATTGTGGAGAGTGGCTTTTTGATAGATCACCAAGATGGAAAAGTTAAGTTAGATACCTTGTCGATCGACGCTGACGGATATGCGAACAACAATTTTGTGGGAACTTGGACCGGTTATGATGCTGGAAAAGCCAAGAAGTGTATCTGGGGAGAGTATCGTTTACCCTTCACTTTTGATTTTGATATAGGGGACGGTGAAATGATCGTCAATAAAAAATACCGAAAGTACGGTTGGGGTTATTATGATGAGGTTTACAGTGAGTAAATATAGAGTGGTGGAACCGAATCTTTATTGTCTAATCCTGACCGCCTAATGGTGGGCGCCAATATCTTGAGTGACGGGACGCTGGTGATCAGCCTGACTTTGGATGGAACTTACGAAACGGAGGTACTACCATGAATTGACGGAATTTTTAAACTCTCCGATTGGTGTGGTGAGCTATTACATTCCTCCGGAATATGCGAATGGCCAAGATTTCGAGAAGCGGTATGGGGTATTTGGCTTATAGTGTTTAGGAAGTTGTTGTTGGTATTGTTCCTCTTTAACAGGTCCTGTTCAGTAGGTTGAGCTAGGCTCCCTGTACGATCCCCTTTTCTTGAAGGATACTTTGGCAAAAGTAATGTTCGCAATTCCTTTTGGTGCGGTTATTTTTCCTTCGGAAAGTATATTGGCTGTTTTTAGGCTCTTAGCTGGGTAAATCTTAATGTATGAGCCGGTCCTTCCAATTATAGACCAGACACTGAACTCTTCCAGAAGTAAATTGACGCAATTGTTTACGAATGCCTCTTTGGAAACATAATTACTGTATAGATTATAATATTTGTTCACAAAGCGATTGAGGTCTTCTGTCAGTGATGACTGAAACAGGTTGTTGGAATCGTATAAAAGCTTATACTCCCTTAAGGTTTCTGAGAACTCTTCTTGTTCAAGCCAATGATCCCAGTGAACTAATTTATACGGAACATTTAGAGTTTCGACAATTTTGAGATTACTGTCCAACCATTGTGTTTCCATTGTGTTTCCATTGCGATTGCCTGGCTATAAGCATCGTGTTTGCTAAGGCCAGTTATATGGAGGTTATGCCTTTGGAGAGCCCCAGAAATGTTTATGACACATGAAGAGAATCGCTTGTTGATAAGTTCGATTGTCGCCTTTAGTTTATCTCCAGTTTGATTGGGGTTGTTCATACTGATTCCGAGTAAACATGTCTGTTTGTTTTTGTGAGAGAGCAAGTCTTTTGGGAGGCGGGCTCTGTATTTACTTTTTGTATCATCAATCATGCTGATATTCAGGAAGGTGAGAAAAATATTTAAAGCAATATGGTGAAAATGGTTCGCATTTAAATTATAAAAATGACTTTGTGTTTTGTGGACTATTTACCAGACCCGATAAGGGTTTGATCAAGTACTTTCAGCTCTTTGAAGAAGACTCAAACCCCACTTGGAGAGTATGGTTTATTGGCCTATTTTGCGGACGAAATTGTCACTTATCATTAATAAAGGTTATCACGAATTCAAATCGCTCCTCATAGAAGGTCCGTGAGGCTCGATCCTGTTTGACGTCATACGAAATCATTCGTGATAACCACTAATTTACTCAACGAGATGGGAATGTTTGATATTTTTAAAAGCCGAGAGCAAGAACGTATCAGTACTTATGAGGGCTTTTGGAATTGGTTCCTGACGGAAGAAAAATCCTTTTTTAAGGTTCTTAGCAAAGGAGAAAACGTTGAACGGGATTTTTGTGAACACCTTTCTCCTAAGCTAAAAGAACTTAGGGAGGGCTTTTTCTTTTTGGCGGGAATGTTAGACGATAAGACTGCGGAGTTGATTATCTCAGCCGATGGACGGTTAAGGAATATTCCATATGTAGAAGAACTAATAGAAAGTGCTCCAAAGCTAGGTAATTGGAAGTTCACTGGATTGAAGCCGGCTTCTGACATTCAGAATACCTCAATAAGAATGAGTGGATATGAATATCACGCAGACAATATGTGGTTCTATGCCATTAAGCATGAGCGATATCCTGATGAAATAGATATTGTTATCACTCATGATGATTTCAATCAAGAGGATAAAGTTAATTTAGAGAGTGGTGTACATATCTTTTTAGACAACTATCTGGGGGAGTTGAATTTTGCCGTTTCGATTGATCGAATATCGCTAATATCTCCTTCCGACGCCGAAAAGGAATTGATACCGATCTCGAAACTTAAAGATTACCTGATATGGAGAGAAAAGGAGTTTGTGGAAAAGTACGAGGCTACTTATTATGATAGTGAAAATGACTCCTACTCGGCTTTAAAAGGTAATATGAAGGACAGTGGGAATTCCTTTTTTGCGACTATAAACAACAACCTGTTGGAGTGGGACGCCAAACCTTCGCACCCTTGGGTTATGGAAATTGATTTTACTTTTGAAGGGCCCAACGGAATGCCTGACGAAAGGACGTATAAATTGTTAGACGTATTTGAGGATGAGCTTACAAGTATCCTGAAAGACTCCGACGGTTTTCTGAACGTAGGCAGAGAAACGGGAGATAACCACCGGCGTATTTACTTTGCGTGTAAAGATTTTCGAAAGGCTACCAAAGTGATTGAAAGAATAATGGAGAAGTATGAGGAGGGCCTAAAAGGAGACTTTATGATATACAAGGACAAGTATTGGCTGTCGTTTAGGAAGTTTATGGCTTAGTGCCTTCCCGTACCGGCTTAAGTTTTGGAAAAAAGCCCCCGCCCCACTCACAAAGTATTAAGATGAGGATGCCACTCCGAGATATGGGCTTCCCTAAGTTTTTCCATAAATCGGAAATAGAGTTCTTCGAAGTTCTGCGGAACTCTTTCTTCGAATATGTCGCCCAACATATAGGTTCTGATTGACAGCATCGATTGTTGGCTTCGGGAGTCTGGCCTTGGAAGTATGAAGCCCGGCGCCCACCGGCGGTGCGAGGCGGATTTCAATGCTTTTATGTTGTCTGTCAGGTCAATATCGAAACAGGTTTTGAACAAGTTGGTATAGCGGATCAGAAAATCATAATCTACCCTTCGGGGCGGGCGTTCTTTGGGCAGTTCGCTCCACATTTCCTGTAGGGAGAGCCGGGAAGACAGGGAGCCTACGGCCTTTAGTTTTTTCATTAGCCCTTCCACATTGGACGGATTGATTTTTTCCAAAAAACTACGCCATTCTTCTTCGGGAATTTGGCATAGGCGTTCGGGCCCTTTAAGGTATCCGACATTGGGTTCTTCGCCCCACGATACTCCTTTCATGACTTTTTGGGAGAACGGAACTACATCGCTCATAAGCCAGTCCAGATGTTCGCCCAAAAGAAATTTCAGCTTGTTCAGAAGTACCGTCCGTTCGTGGTCGCCTACGGGGTAAATCACTATAACGTCGCGCATATGGGTGGCTATGCCTACGGCCCCTACCTTCATACAGGTGGCCAGCACGGGCGATTTTTCCATAAAAGACGAGTAGATATACTGAAGGATCGGCTCAAGATATTCGGCTTTGGCGTTAACGTATATTTTCTGGTCCGAAGGCGCTCCGGAGTTCACCTTTTTTGGAGAGTACATATGGTAGTAACCGTCCCTATGCGCTTTGACTTTTGTCCTTTGGCTGGTCGAAAGATCTAGGACTTCGCTTTTGTCCGGTTGCTGATGAGGGACACGTTTGAACTTCATGTTCTTGAAAAACTGATATAGTGTCTCCTGAACGGCCTCGGGTTCTATGGGACAGTTCATTATGGCAATTCCAGCCTCGTAGGGCGATTTCTTTTTTGCCAAACCGTAACAGTGATCCTGCAGGCTTATTCGGGGCTGCTCCTCATCGTTTAGGTCTATCCATGCCCGCCAAAGAAAATCGATCATGGAAGCGAAACTGCTATTGTCTGTCTGCATCGCGGCTTCAGAACCACGCTCCAATACCTTTAGCGGAACAGCGCAGACGCCTCTGGAGGTTAGGGCTTTGATCCATTCGTTTTCTTTGTCAAAGCTGGGGAATACCCTTTGGTCCCAGTCCACGGCTATGGACTCGGATTGCTCCAGCCGGTAATGAGGACGGTAACGTTCGTTTTCGACTTGCGACCAAGGTGCGAGATAAGTGTCTTCCGTGGCTACGCTGGCCTCAAACTTCGCTTGAATACAGTCTGGCTTAGGCGGTTTTTTTGAGACGCCCGCTCGGGTTTGTTTGTTGGCGTTGGACGAACTGTGTTTGGCCGAAAAGAACAAGCGGAAGTTGTTTAGGAATTACTAAAAGGTCCAAAGGAGATTTTTCAGGTTGTATGTCGCCAGTAATATGCTAAACTTTGTTTGTGAGAATTTGCTTCATGTAAGTATTCTCAGCTTAGCGAAGCTTTTAGGTCAGGTGGATATAAAAAAGAAAACCTCGCCCAGAACATAGTCCAAGCGAGGCAAAAACATATAATGATATGGCTACCGAGTTATTTTTTCGCTACGTCTTTCACGCGTTCTTCTGTATCGAGTTTTGAAAGCGTCAGACGGATGATGGCGTCTTCCGTGGCTTTGAGGTCATGCGGTACGCTAGGCGCAAGGCTGAGCATATCGCCGGCCACCAAATTCAGGACTTTACCTTCTACACCGAAATCCACGGCGCCGCGATAAAGCTCTACGGTAATCGGAAAGGCTGTTTTGTGCTCTTTCATCACTTGGCCGGCTCTCATCAGGATGCGGATCTCTTTGGAGGTCTCGCTTTCGAAGAGTACGGATATAGCCGGTCTTTCGTCGCCGTATGCCAAGTCTTTGAGTAATGACGCAGTTTGCATGGTGGTTTGTTTTTAGAATGAATTTAAATAACGTCCGCAAATTAACGCTTGGAAAGGTGGAGGTGTTATGCTTCCGGTCATAGATAGTGGAGGTTTTTTGCGAACATTTCGTAAACTTGGAGAAAGTCCGCGTGGGCGGGCGATGTTTGGTCTTGATGAACGCTTATGTCGTTACGTTCGAAAACCGAGGATTTTATTTCCACTGTTTTGGGAATTGTCCTCGGAACGGGAATAGTGATTTGGGGAATGCTTTATGTGGCGGGCTTGGAGTGTGTCCGTTTTGTTAGGGGAACCAGAAAATATAAAGGGAAATAAAAAACCGGAGCCGTTTAGGTCGGAACTCCGGTTTCTATTGGATACGTTTATTTTTGCGCCTCTTTTTGGGGCGGAGTGCCGTTTTTTAAAGCGTGACAACGGCGACTTTGCTCCCTACCACTATGTATTTGCCTTCGGCGAAAACTACGTCGAGCATACGGCCTTCCAATTCGATTTTTTCGGCGTTATCGAAGTCGAGCCCTTCGGAAAAGTATAGTCCCTCATCTTTCAGGTGCGTGCCCAGCAATACGTATTTTCCGTCGAGATATTCCACGCCTTGGAATGACAGGCTGTTTGTTTTCAAGGTCCACGCTTTTCCGTCGGTGGAAGTGGCCACGGTGGTAGAGCCTTGTGAAACGGTGGCCACGAATCCATGCTTTCCGTAAGTGACATCACCGAACCTTCTGTAACTTGACTTGTCGATGGTTTTGAAGTCCCAGTCCTTTCCGTTGTCTGAGTACCCTACCCGACCGTCTTTACCTACGGTTACATACACGTTGTTTCCGTACGCTTGTCCGTTCCATTCGTCGTCTACGTAATCGCTTCGTTTTACGGTCAGGTTTACGAGGTCCGAACCGTTTGAAACTCCGTAACGACCTTTTGAAGCCGTAAAGATGTAATTAGGCGCTTGGTAGCTGACACTTTTCCAATCCCACTGTTCGTTTGTTTGGGATTTTGTCCAAGTCACGCCGTCCGGGGATGTGGCTACGGCGCCATTGTCGCCTACCATTACGAATTGGTTGTTCGCGAAAATCACCTCTTGCCAAGAGGTTCCTCCAGTTACGTCGGCGACTTCTGTCCAGGTTACGCCGTCTTCGGAGTAATGTACCGATCCGCGATCTTCGCTGTTGAGTGTTTTGCCGTAATATCCAACGGCTACGAAAGTGCCGTTTCCGTGGGTCGCCGACAAGAAAAGAACGCCTTCACGGCTAATGTCGGCGTAAGTGATGGAAGCTCCTGTTTGTTCAGGCTCCTTTACGGTCACTTTTACGCTTGCGCTTTCGGAATCGTCCTTGCCGTCGTTTACAACTAGGTTGAACGTATATTCGCCGGCGGTTGTCGGGGCCGTGAATTTGGGTTGGGCTACGCTGGCGTCCGAGAGCGTAACGGCTTCGGGATTTTGCCCGGAAACGGTCCACTTGTATTTCAGCTCGTCCTTGTCGGTGTCCGATGAGGCGGATCCGTCCAACGTCACTTCATCACCGGCTGTTACGGTTTGGTCTTTGCCGGCGTCGGCCACAGGCTTGGTGTTTGATGCTTCCGTCGGTGTTACCGATACGGTGATATCGACTTGGTCGGCTTTGGAATCGGTTTTCCCGTCGTTCACTACCAAGCTGAATGTGTATTTGCCGGCGGTTTCCGGCGCCGTGAATTTCGGTTTTGCCGTTTTGGCTTCCGAAAGCGTAACGGTGGCGGGGTTTTGGCTGGAAGCGGTCCATTTGAAGGTCAACGGGTCATTGTCAGCGTCTGACGAGGCGGATCCGTCCAGTGTTACCTGCTGGCCATTTTTGTATTCGGCGTCTTTTCCGGCATTGGCCACCGGGGCGGTATTTGACGTGGCTTCCTCGCTGTCGGAGTCGGATCCGCAGGCAAACGCAAAGGTCGAAGCCATAAAAATTTGCAACAGTGTGGTTTTTTTAATCATAAAATTATATTTAAATATTCATGTGTGGTTTTCCCTAGTGATATTCTTTACAGGTATATTGTCAGGTTTTTACTGGGTTTGGTGTAAAAAGCAACTCTGATTATTCGATCATCCTAATGACTTGACAACATATCTTTGCGACAAAGAGATCACTATAAACACAATCATATGAAATATGAATCTAATGTACTTTCATGAACGTATTAAAATCCTTTCTCCCTCTATTTCATTTGTATATTTCAGTGTAATAATCTTTTAATTATATGGAAGAGAGTAGGAAACTATACGTTCGGACTTATTTCTTCATCAATGAAAAAGATGTGTATAAGACTGTTATTTCGTTGTAGACTATTAAAAATATTATAATTTAGATACGCTGGATGTGTGTGTAAGTGCTTATTACAAAGCGATATATTGTACGTAATGAAGTGGATTGCTTTTGCATATAAGCAAGAGTTTGAGTGGTTCGAAAATCCAGAAAAAACGCAATGATCATAATATTTGATGGTTGTGTTTGCGTTTAGAATACTAGAATCGATTACTTTTTTGAATTGAGATGATAGACGAGAAAAAACTGCGAAAAATAAGCAAATTTTTAAGCTTGGTACTTCGCCACAAGCCCGAAACAATAGGAATTGCGTTGGACGGGAAAGGCTGGACAGAGGTTGCCGGATTATTGGAAAAGATGAAGATGGCCGGTCGCCCGCTTGATATGGAGATGCTTGAGGCTGTGGTGGAGGCGAATAACAAAAAACGTTTCGCTTTTAACGCCGATAAGACTATGATCCGGGCAAATCAAGGTCATTCCGTGAATGTGGAATTGGGCTATACGCCGGTGGAGCCGCCGGAAATTCTTTTTCATGGAACAGCCCGCAAAAATATAGGCTCCATTTTCCAGTCGGGACTGGAAAAGCGGGGAAGGCACCACGTTCATTTGAGCGCCGAAACGGAAACCGCCGTGGCCGTAGGGCAAAGGCACGGAAAGCCTGTGGTGTTGGAAGTTCGGGCAAAGGAAATGCGCCGGGACGGATACGCGTTTTTTGTTTCCGATAACGGCGTATGGCTAACCGAAGAGGTGCCGACAAAGTATCTGGTGTTGAAAGAAGAAGTCAAATCTTAAAAGCATGGATCAGTTTAAGCCACGAACAATAGAACTGCCGGTACCCGAGGAAGTGGACTGCCGGTTTTTCGAGCATGAGGAAGAGTGCATTCTGAAAGTGGAGTTGTCGGGACGGTGTTCTTGGGGTTCTAGGGGATGGAATTACGGTGACTTTCTATACCGGCGGGTAGGTTTGGCCTTGTTGACAGTGGAACCGATGGCTGTTTTGTTTGATATGGAAAAGCTTGAATACGAGTACGGGGACCGCATGTTACGGCTCTTTCAACTTTTCGATGATATCAGACCGAGCGGAGAAAGCCGGATTCTGACCGCTTTCGTTTTGTCGGACAGCAACCGCTTCGGAATGTCTTCCCTTGTGGGCTTTGACCCCGACCAACCTCACGCCCCGTTTTTCCGGAACGAAGACGAAGCTTACAGGTATTTGTTCAAAGAATACGATAAGATCTGAACGGCCTAAGGCCAAAGGTTTTCCGCTGGCGTTTTTATCTCGCTAAAATGCTTCAGGCTTACGTCGAATTCCTGAAAGCCCTGGCCTTTCACTTCGAATAGCGCCCGGAAATTGGGCCTTTCGTCTTGGAACCCTTCTTGGCGGAATTGCTTTAGGCGCTCCGCGTCGGTGAGGGACCTGAGAACGCCGGCATTGCCCAAACCGTTGTCGGAAAAGAAGAACAGAACGTGCCTTTGGTCCGGCGTGGTTAGGCGAAATACCGCCACATGCTCCGTTTTCGGATGCGTTTGTCGCCGGTTCGGAAAGCTGAGCGTTTCTTGGCCGTTATTCACCTCCCAATTTGGCGGATGATATGCGAATCCGATTTTTTCTGTCAGTTTCCGGAAGATCCCCAGCGTGCGGGTGGAGCCTACGAAGATGACGTTCTTCCCTACTGCGTCTTCCCATGCCGTGGAGGATGCGTAGCGCAGTTCCAGCCCGGTTTCTGTACGTAGATGTTGCGTAATATGAAACATCCCGATCGCGCTTTGGCGACTCAAATATCGGGCTCCCGATTTCTTCAGAAGAGCTTCTTTCCCGGTTTGTTTGCTGTTGTACTCCGCCAAATCCTTTTCCCCGTTAACGGAGGGAATGCGAACCACGGCCCGATTGCCGTTTGCCAGTTTGCCGGAGGCGAAAAACGGATTACCGAGGATAATGGCCGTCGGGCGGTCGCTTTCCGAAAACTTGGCGAAGAGAGGCGTTTCGTTATTATTTAAACTGACAAATACCGCTATGATTATCGCCGTGAGGCCAAATCCCAAAACAAAAGGCAGGATCCGTCTTTTGGGATTGGGCTGACCGGTATTGACGACTTCTTTCCGATGAAAAACCACGCCGTATTGCCCTTTCGGAATTTCGAAACGGATTTCGTCATGACGCCCTTCGTTTCGGTAATATTCGTCCAGTTTTTTCCGGACTTTGCTGATATACGGACGCACGTTTAGGTCTTTGTCGGCTTCGGCTTTCTTGCCCAAGGCCTCCACCGCCAATTGCAATTCTTTGGGACTTTCTCCCCGCAATCCGGCCCGAACCAGATAATCGATCAGGTCTTTGCACACAGCGGAGCGGAAGAACGGACGACTGCGTTTTATCCGGTCCAGACAGGCTTTCGCCAATTCGTATTCTTCTTCCATTCTATTGTTTTTCAACGCTATAACTCCTTTCCGATAACCGGTAAGATCACTCCGTAACGGTAAAAAACCAGGGCTTTTTGGCCTTTGTCCGTTATCATTGCCGGCGTGTCCCTTCGCAAAGGAACGCAAAATATGCCGTTTGGCCTTGTTGGAATCTGGAACTTAAATTTTTTGGGAATGAAGAAATCGTACCTGTGTCTCGGGCTCGCTTTATGGAGCCTGTTGGCTTCTTGCGAAGAAAAGAAAAAAGAGAAACCGAAGCGCCCGCCGAATATCGTTATCGTTTACGCCGACGATATGGGCTGGGCCGACGCCGGATTCAATAACGTGAGGGCTTTTTACGAAACGCCCAACTTGGACCGCTTGGCTTCCGAAGGGCTGAATCTCCGGCGTTTTTACCCTTCGGCGGCGAACTGCGCCCCCTCCCGGGCCTGTATGCTGACGGGCACGTTCACGCCTCGTCACGGCGTGTATATTCCGCAGGGGCTGTCGCGTGGCGGTTCCGTGGAGCAAATGCGCTTCAAAGTCCCGGCCCGTGGCGCCGATTCCACCTTCAACACCTTCCCCGTAAGCGTAAACCAAGTTCCCGCTTCCTTTACCTCCTTGGCCGAATTGCTGAGGCAAAAAGGCTACGCATCGGCCCGTTTCGGCAAATGGCATATCGGTGACGACAATCAGGGCTTTGGCGTAAATTCCGCCAATGGCGAACTGGGCCAGATCACTAACCGACACGGAAAAGAGGCTCGCTACTACGGCGATACGTTGGTGGCGGAACGGCTGACGGAAGCTTCCGTAAACTTTATGCGGGAGAACAAGGACCGGCCGTTTTTCCTTTACTTGGCCCACTGGGAAGTGCACGCCCCGAACGCCGCACGCAAAGGCCGGATAGCCTATTACCGCAAAAAAGCCGAGGAACAGGGCCGGACGGACATCAATCCGGTTTACGCCGCCGAGGTGGAGCAGATAGACCGGAGCGTAGGCCGGATCAGCGAGGCCTTGGCCGAACTGGGGTTGGAGGAAAACACCTTGCTGATCTTCACCTCCGACAACGGAGGCGTATCGGCCAACACGTCCAACCTACCGCTAAGGGCCGGTAAAGGCACGTTCTACGAAGGCGGAATACGGACGCCTTGCGTAATGCGCTGGAAAGGCGTAACCAAACCCGGAAGCGTCTCGGAACAACCCGTAAACGGCGTGGATTTTATGCCCACATTCGCCGAGCTTTCCGGCGCTCCCTTACCCGAATCCCAACCCGTGGACGGCGAGTCGATCGTTCCGTTGCTGAGGGGTAAGGATTATAAAAGGAAGAAGAGTATGTTTTTCCATTTCCCTCTCTATCTCGGCACCGGTAATTCCGACAAGGTTTTGCCCTCGTACAAAGGCAAATCCGCTTATTGGCGGTCGGTGCCCTGCTCGGTGCTGATTTGGGACGATTGGAAGCTGATTTATTATTACGAATATGATCGCCATGAGCTTTATAAGCTAAGCGAAGATATTTCCGAAAAGAATAACCTCTGGAATAAGGATAGGGAAAAAGCGCAGGAAATGCTGGCGGAGATGAGGCGTTGGGTAGTGGAAACGGATGCGCCTGTGCCACTGGTTGAAAATATTTAGCTTATCGGCAAATAGTTTTGATATCATGTAACAGGGCTCCTTTGCTTTTGGTAAGATAATCTTGCCGGGAGTGAAGGAGCTTTTGTATATTATTGGCTATAAACAAGGGCAGACGAATGAACTCGACACGGCTTTTATTTTTTGTTTTATGCTTGAGTCTACGATTTTCGGAAAAAGGGGATTTTCCTCAGGAGTTTAGAATGGAAGCGAATTCTAAGGAGACTATCGTTTTGTATTCACAAGGAAAGTCAAAACCGTTTCCGGATTTGCGATCAGCCTTTGAAGTAATAATACACGATGCGAATGCTGGTTATCCATCGTCACTAAAGGATACTTCAATGTGTTCGGGTTTTACAATTTCGGAGGCTGAAGCGATCGAGGTGTTAAGCCATGTCAGGCCAATCTCAGGGGCTGAATGGCATCACTTGTTTTATCATCTTCCATGTCAGGTAATTGGCGAGATAAGACAGGATGGATATACATATGATTTGGAAATCAACGGAGGAGCTTGGTTAACGATTTCTTCGGCTGACAGCTCTCAGCGGTTTGGAAGTTTTGAGTTGAAATACGATAGCCTGTTTTTGACAAATGTGGAGAGAGAAACTTCTTTGAGCGCTGAGTAACATTACCTCAAAACCCCAAAAAACTTCTGATAGGCCTTAGGGTCGGAGATTAGTTCCTGAAGATCTACGGCACCGGATTTATGCCACTTCCGGAGAGGCAGGCCGTGTTCGCCCCGGATTCTGTTTTCAACCTCTTCTATTACAAAATGCTCTTCATTATCGTTCCACGGACAAAAGTCTGGATCCTCTTTGTATGTCTCTTTGAAAAGTCTTGTTCTGGACTCGCCGGAGTGGTACGATTGGACGTGGCCGGCCTCGTGGCCGAAGGTTACAAAAGTAGGGGAAAGAACGTAATTTCCGCTTCTGGGGACGTAGTAGCCTTGTCTTTCCATTTCCGGGGTCACCAGCTTTTCATCACCTTTTTTATCCTTTTTCTTTTTTGTGTTGTCGGGCAACTCCACATGTCTCGGGTCTTTTATGACTCGCCAGTGTTCGCCATAGATGGCCAGAAGCTCTTTCCACGGCACCATAACGCTAATCTGTCCTCCGCACCCTTTGGCCGGTTTAAGGCCGACAAAAGGGCGCTCTTTGCTGAATTCCTCTACGGGAGTCGGGGAGTGGGGAAGGAAGCTTAAAGGCATCACGCAGGCGTTGCTCGATTTGGAGCCTCTGTCGGCCGGCTCCACCGACAGCTTACGGGAAGAAGAACCGGCGATAGAGCAAATCAGGCATCGGCCGAAGGGGCGGGATAACAGCCGCGCCACGGAACTCATTACCATCGGCCGGAAACCTTCTATCCGTTTGGTAAAGAACACATGGGAAGGGACCTCATCCTGGATCACCGATAAGTCCGGGGCTTCCTCACAAGTAAAGGCTAAATTCTCCCAGCTTTCCCGAACCGCCACGCGTTCGGTTTCGGCTAGACTTTCGTAATCCGGAATCCACGGGTGATGTCTTTCCCGCATGGCGTGTTTTACCAATAGCATATGCTCTTTGTGGATGGAGTCGAGCAAGAGTAAAAGACTTTTGTGGTAGACGGGCAGGTAATAGAAACTGAGCAACGGACAGCGCCTGTGCCAAGCGTAAATATCATGCTCCATCAAATCCAGCAACTCAAAACGGCTTTGGGTTATTTTGGCGTCGGCTTTTCTGGCCGTCACTAGTTCGGCTTGGCGTTCGCTGTCCAGTCTGCTTTCCGTCTCCTTTTCCGCCAAGTCCAGTTGGCGCTTGGTTTCGTTGGCCCGTTCTTTTGCGAATTCGTATTCCTGAAGCCGGGCCTCTATCAGGGTCAGTTCTGGCACTAGTTGTCTTCTAGTTGGGTAATTTCGGGAGTTTTCCAGCTTTAGCCTTTCCTGAAATTGGTCAAATGTCAAAATCTCCCCGCAAAAGGAAGGATCGAAAAAGCTCCTGCAAAGTTCCTCCCTTGTCAGCGGTTCGAAGTCTCCGTATTCGGCCTTCTTCAGCTCCTCTTTTTTGGCCGTTTCCACTTCTTGGCCGGCTTCCGCTCCCGTTTTGCCATCCCGCATTCTGTCTATTTTTCCGGGCGCAAGCTTCCAGGAATTGGCGAATTTGAAAGTCTGCCTATGACTCCAAAGGTCGGAATCGATAATCCATGGGAAGCGGGTTTGCTCGCCGTATTTGTACATGTAGACTCTGCTCAAGTCCATAAGATCTTCCTCGTGGGGATGCAGACCTTTGTAGGTCATATGTTGCCGGTGTATTTCCAACATGTCGAAATATGCCGGGTCCAGATCCGTCCTTTCTTCTACGCCATCGTCCATCAGTCGGGCTTCGTCCATTCTTTCCGTCATAAAGTGAACTGATATGGGCTTTTTGGCTATCCGGGTAAGGTAATGTAGCGCTTGTCGGCGGACGACGCGTTCCCATTTGGCCCTTTCTTGGGGCGTGTGTTCCGGCGGTAGCGGAGGGACTCTTTCGCTAAGCCATAGACCCAGGCAGTCCGTGGTCGAAAGCTCGTCGGGCGGTTTGTTTTTGACAGGCCTGATTTTGCCGGTGTGTACTTGAAGTTTCTCTAAAATATCGTCTAGAAATATAGGCGTATCCGCACCTCCGCAGATTGTTCTCATATGGGGCGCTATGGCTTGTTGGGCCCACTTTGTACCGATCAGGATATCGTCGGGCGTATAATATTCCTCAATTTTTTTGGGATCGGGAAACGAGAAGGCTATTTGAGCTTTCAGGTCATCCAACGATGAGTTTTCATTTAGCCTTACCGGAACCTCGGGGTCCGTTATAATGGCCCGTACCGTGGCTTTTAGGCTTTCCTTTTCCTCGTTGTCAGTTATGGCCTCGATTAGGTTTTGGACGTGTTTGGGCAGTTCCTCATAATGTTCGACGGGGGTTATGGAGTCTTCGCCGGAATATATGTAGCGTTGCACGGGCTGTCGTCTTTCGGGCCTGTGGTTGTGAAAGGAAGCGGTGCCGTTTCCTTTTGATTTTTGGGGTTGTCTATATTTTCTTGGCGCAAAGGACTGCATAAACCATCAGACGGAATTAGGGCGAAAAGCGTGCTTTTAAGACCGCTGTGTCGTGGTGCGGTGTCTCCGCACTTTGTCCGTGAAGTATTTTCGCCTATCGATCCATTCTACTTACCTTGCCAAAACACAATTTGTTTATATAGGAAAAGAATATTAGAAACGCGGATTGATTTTGGGAAATTCGATATAGGTGATATTTGGGAGAAAAGCGCTTCTCTTTTGATAGTGGATTGATCTGAGGTTTATTCCTTCAACCCGTCGGCGATGTCTTCGAGTTTGGATATTTTTCTGTGCCAAACTTTACGTAGCAAAAACACTTGGATAAAGCAAGTCAAGACGAGGGCGGACCCGCCGAGATAGAGTTTTTGGGGTGTGACAGACGTGCCGGAAAACAGAAAAACCATAACCGATACGTATGCGAAAACCCTTGTCGAGATCGAGCTGAAAGCGTAGGCCTTTACTTTTTTCAGATATTTGGAAACGGATTCCTTCAGGTTGTTTCCGCTCACCGGAAATTGAATCGACCGATATTCCAACAGGTTGTGAATCAGTAATGTCACGACTGCCACAATTACCAATGCGTTAGCGTAGGCCGGCTTAAGGTTGCCGTCAAAAATATTGTGGAAAGTTGCCAGAATGGCGACCCAAACCGCCGATTCGAAGATCAATTGCCTCTTGACGGCTTTTAGTACGGGAGGAGTTCCTTTTGTCATCATGTTTCTGAGTTTTTCAAAGCTTTTTTGATTGTTTTCGTTACCGTCTCGGTAGTGTGATTTTAGTTCGTCCAAGTCCATAATTATGCGTTTACTAGGGTTCTGATTTTATTCTTGATTCTGTTCAGCCGGACGCTGAGGTTGTTTTTGCTGATACCGATAATCGAGGCCATTTCGGTATTGTCGACATCATCCAGATAGAGTGTGATGATCGCTTTTTCCGAATCGTTGAGTTTGCGGATGGCGGAGTAGAGCGCTTCCCGGTCGCTGTCGTCATGCGTTTCTGTTGCGGGCTCGGGCACGCTTCCGATTTCGGTGGTGATAAGTCTGGGTTTTCGGAAAGTCACTATCGCCGTATTGAGGCATATGCGGTACATCCAAGAGCTGATTTTTGATCTGGATTCGAATTTTGGATAGGATTTCCAAAGCTGATAAATCATTTCCTGAAACAGGTCTTCCCTGTCCTCGGCGTTGTCGCGGTAGATGTGGCAGATCCTTTGGATCAGGGCTTGGTGTTTATGGATTTCCTTTAGGAACGTTTCTTCTTGGAGGCTCATCCTGTTCTGTTTAAGTGCTTCGTTTCCTTCCCTCCCGTTCGGCTTCCGTTTCCTTATATGTTGTCGAAAAGTTATAAATATTACAGATACTTTGGCTTTTCTGCCGGAAAAGTCAGTTGTTCGTAAAGTGCCAGATAAACGAAGCCCGATATGGAAAAACTAATCGACCTGAATTCGCAGAATCTCCGTGACGAACATATCTGTTGCGCCATATCCGACAAAAAATGCGTGGAGGGTTATGAGGCGAAAAAGGATTGGCTGGAAAAGGAATTCGCGAACGGCTACACCTTCCGCAGAATTGATGCCCGGGCGAAGGTGTTCACGGAATTCGGCCCTGCTGAAAACGCTTGGGTGCCTGTGGAGGCGCCCGGTTATCTGCTAATCAATTGCTTTTGGGTTTCCGGCAGGTACAAGAAACAAGGCTACGGAAAAAAACTTTTGGCCAGCGTAATGGACGACGCCCGGAATCAGGGAAAACACGGGGTGGTAACGGTGGTTGGCAAAAAGAAATACCACTTTATGGGCGACGGAAAATGGTTTCTGAGACAAGGCTTCGAAATCAGTGACGAAACGCCTGACGGTTTTCTGCTTTTGGCTAAAAAGCTAGACACGAATAACCCCTCCCCCACTTTTTCGGAATCGGTGAAACAGGGCGGTTGTCCCGAAGCGAACGGGCTTGTAGCCTATTACTCAAACCGATGCCCTTTTACAGAATATCATGTCCGGAAATCGTTGGAAGAAACGGCCCAAAACCGCAATCTTCCGTTAAAGATCATCAAACTAGAAACCGCTGAGCAAGCCCGCCAATGCTCCAGTCCGGCGACAATCTTCAGCCTGTTTTTGGACGGGAAGTTTGTGACCACCGATGTGAGCGTCTGTATGGATAGCCGTTTTGACCGTATTTTGGAGAAGAGTTTGGTGGGGCGTTAAGATCGCCCATCATGCTGTTTTCACACCTTTTGCTGAGGTATAAATGTCCATGTTTCAGATTTTTTTAGCCTTAAAAAGGCTGTTTTATGCTTTACTTTGGACTTTGGGTGTGAGGAGAGATGGGCGTATGGAGTCCTCTTTTTTTCAGTGTTCTTTTCGGTAGTGTTAACATGGAGTTTTCATAGTGATTTATTGGGGTACCGAATATCCCTTGTTTAGGTCTCAATGCGCACTCGAAATTAACAAAGCCACACTTGATCATGACTCTTTCCGAAATTGTAACGAAATAATATTATTTCATTTGTGATATGGCATTCCAAAAAGATGAGCTATTGCATTGTAAAAATGAAGTAGCAAAAGATTGTTTTTGGAGTCTGAATATTGTCGTAGAAAAATGAAAAGGCATGAAGAAATTTTTTTACCTGCTTTTGTTGTGCTTGTCTGTCTCCGTTCAGGTTTTTGGGCAAGTAAAACAGCCTAGAACACAGGGACATGATTATCCTTTGTATTACCGAATAAAGGCAGACTGGTTTGAACACCTGAAGTCAGAGTTAAGTGGAGAGAATTGGAAATACAAAGATTTTGATGAGTTGCTACAGCGTGAGCAGTATCCGAAACTGGTTAGGGAAAAAGACGCTCATGGGCCCCATTACCAAGGGCAAGCACCTTCCGAACAAAAAATCTACAAGGATCGGTTTGGAAAGGATATGCCGAGGAATGAAAGGCGTTCGCAGACGCTTAAAATAGTGGATCTGAGAGGAAATAACTTGGTAGGAGAGATTTCCGACGACCCGATCTGGACTTTTGCGAATGACAGGTTCGGGACTACGATGGAATTAGGCCGATTTAATTTTTCGACTGAGTTTCGGTTTAGTCATAACCGTATCCGTAAGTTTAATGCCAAAGCGCATTGGGGCGGGTCCTCAGGCAATTTTTCGCAATCCCTTCTACTTGATCACAACGAATTAGTGGAGTTTAACCCACCCAAAACCCCGCACGGAGGCCTGTACGTCAATGGTTTTAGGAGATTGAAACTCAATAATAACCGGCTAGAGCAGGTTCCTGATTCTTGGAAAGATTACAGAGGATTGGAATATATCGCGTCTTCGGTAGACACTTTTCGGGTTGATAACAATTATTTTAATTTCAGGGCTTTACGGAAACTAAAGGGGCTTGTGAATGGAAAATGTCCCAATAGTGGAGATTATCCAAGAAGTGAAAATTTTAGATTTATCTATGATCCGCAGAAACCTTTGGGCGAAGAAACGGAACAGACAGTAAGCGCTGGTGAGGCGGTGACGCTTAATTTCAGCTTGCCGGATGGAAGCAACCGATATAAATGGGAGCTAAACGGCAAAGAAGTCCCGCTTTCGGGTGGTAAGGAGTACAGCTTTACCGTGGATAGCGAACAGGCTGGGCTTTACCGGTGTCTGGTTACGAATCCGCATTTGCCGGAGTTGACTATCAAAAGCCGGGACCGGCTGGTATTTCTGAAGAAAGACGGCAACCGGGCTCCGACAGACTTTGCTTTGTCAAACACAAATATGCCGTCTAATACATTCCGTTGGGCGGTAATCGGTGATTTTTCGGGCGAAGACCCGGACGGTGACCAGTTGTATTATCGTTTGGTGGGCGACTTGGACGGCCAGTGTTCCAGCTTCAGGATTACGGATGGCAAAACGTTGGTAGCCTCGGAAGAGCTGTTCAATCATTATTTTATTCAGGAATACCGTATTCAGGTTGAAGCCTATGACATATACGGCGGGCGATTTCAGAAAGAGATTGTTATTACTCGAGGGCAATCCGGAAGCGTAAAACCTCCCGCCAATTTCTTTCTGAAAAGCACTTATATAGAGGAAAATAAGGTTGGCCGAATAGACTCTATAAAACTGACGGGCGTAGCCGAGGGTGCGTATACTTTACGTTTGCCGGATTATAAGGATAATTCGTTTTTTGAGATTAAGGACAGCGGGCTGTATACCAAAGTGGGGTTGAACCATGAGGAACAGGAATTCTATTTCGTAAGGCTGGAAGCGGTAAGTTCCGATGGCCTTTTAAGGCTTTCGAGAGACTACAAAATCACGGCTACGGATGTTAATGACCCGGCCAAGGAGCTGATAATCACAAAAACCACAATCGAAGTGGGGAAACCCAAAGGAACTTTTGTAGGAGTGTTGGTGGCTACCGATGAAGATGCGGGAGACATCGATTTCAAATATACGTTGGCGGATTCCGAGGATTTTGTCTTGATGAACAAAAACCAGATTCTGAGCAAGCGGAAGTTCAATGCGACAGATTTGGGAGATAAGACGATAACGGTCAACGTAAAAGACCCGCATGGAGCCAAACGGGATTTCAACCTTACACTCAAAGTGATTGAGAAACCGGCTCCGGAAGGAAGCAGAGTAGAGCTTGACAATTCGCTGATCAAGGAAAATAAAACCGGAAAAGTGGGAACCCTAAACGTAAACCGTGACGGTGTATTTTCTTACAAATTGGTAGGCGGAGAAGGCTCTCAACATAATGACAGGTTTGAGATACAGGGAGATGAATTGCGCTTGACGAAAGCCTCTGACTATGAGTCGGAACAGGTGTTAAGCGTGCGAATCAAGGCCACTGGACCCGAGACCCTTGAGCAATCGCTGAGCGTGTCGCTGACAAACGTAAACGAAGCACCCGAAACCTTGGGGCTCGATAATTTCCAGATCAAAACAACCGATAAGGCCGAAACCGTTTTGGCCAAGCTAATCCTGAAAGACCCCGACGGTGACAGCGGAACGTTCAAACTCGAAGACAAACACGACGCTTCCTACTTCCGTGTGGAGGGCGACCGTCTGTTATTGGCAAAGAAAGCGGATAAACAGACTTTCGTGATCAGTTTGGTAGGCTCTGATGGTGAATTTTCGGTAAAAAAAGAATTCGTGTTAGTATCCGATTTCTCAACAGGAGGAACCGAAAAACTTGAGGCGAGAATATTCACCTGGTCGGATTTCAGCCTTTCGGCGGGTCAGTCTTTAAGCTTGGGAGCCGAAACGAATTCCGATGGTGCTATAACATACCAACTCCTGACGGGAGCCGAATTCGCCACTTTGGAAGGCAATACGCTAAAAGCGGTAAAAGAAGGGACAATCACACTAAAAGCCACCGTGTCGGCGACAGAAAAATATAGCGGAACCTCATCTACCATAACCGTTAAGATTTTGGCGGAAGGAGCCAAACAAACCGCCGTAATCGCCGACTGGGAAGATTTCTCGCTCTTGGTAGGTGATCACTTTACTCTGGGAGCCTACTCGGATTCAGACGCCAGAATAACGTATGAACTTGTTTCCGGAGCCGAATACGTTTCGTTATCAGCGAATAAAATTGAAGCCCTGAAAGCGGGAACGGCCACAATAAAAGCGTTTGTCGCCGAATCGGAATCATTTCTTTCGGCAGAAAAAACAATTACTGTGACAGTCAGGGCCAAGCCTGAGTTACTACCCGCCGTGATTAGTAATTTTGAGAACAATTCCTTCCCGCTTTCTCAAGGAACATTCACTTTGGGGGCTTATTCAAATTCAGACGCAAAAGTGATGTATGAGATTATCGCTGGAAACGAGTTTGTGTCGATAAACGGCTCTCTGGTGACCATAAAGCAAGCGGGAACGGTGAAAATACGGGCCTATGTGGAGGCTACGGACCGTTATATGGCTGAGGAAAAAGCCGGCAGTTTCCGGATTGTCGCTGATGGGGAACGCGTGCCTATCACGATAACAGGACTGGAAGATTTAAACATAAACGAAGACGATACGGCTTTTGCGCTCCAAGGCCGTTCGGAGTCTCCGGCCAAGGTGGAATACGAATTGCTCCAAGGCTCCGAAGTGGTGGAGCTTGACGGTCCTGTTCTCACTCCCAAGAAGGCGGGATTGGCTACGGTTAAGGCTTATGTCAAGGCCTCTGGCTTGTACGATGCGGCAGAGACTACTTTTGTCGTTAGGGTGAATTCGGTGATGGATGTCAATTTTGGTGAGAACGATTTGGTCCTTTATCCTAATCCTGTGGAGGAGACTTTACGTATAAGAGTGGGGAGTATTCGTGGAGAAACGGTGGTAAGGATTTTCAACCTGTTAGGCACGGAAGTTTATAATGTCTCTCACAAAATTTCAGATTCCGAGTTGGTGATGGATCTTTCGGATTTGCCGTCGGGAACATACACTGTAGTGCTTGCGGGGCAGACACCGGAAGTCGTGGGTCGATTCAACAAACGTTAATCCGATTTGAAACAACAATAAATACCTGCGGAAAAAGTCTGTAGGACACTCCGTTCATACCGTCGAGTGGATATCTATGGTATGACAAAGCCCCGCCGTTTTATGGCGGGGCTACTTTTTGGATCCGAAATTCAAGGTTTTGCGAACCCGATTTTGTTATTGAACCGAAGTATGTCCGGGCTCTTTTGAGAATATCTTTCTAAGCCTTTTCGCATCCTTGAATTTCGGACTGCGGTCATAGTTGTAAAGGCCATTTTGTTCTTGCTCCACATCGGTCAGTTGCGTGTAGCAATATCCCCAAATGTGTTTCATGCCTAATACCACGTCGGTAAGGCCTTCCATACTTCCAAGAGTTGTGGGCGCTGTCTCTCCTTCGGTCTGCCGGCACCCATTTTATCCCTATGTAATGCCCAGAACGGGGAAATCGACATGTTTTGAAGCGTGGATATCGCCTGGAGTACGAGTGGTTTTTGGGCTTTGTTTTTTGGATTTCGTGTTTTTCGGTAACCGTATTTCTGGAAAAACTAATTCTTATCGCTCCTGTTTTTTTTCGATAACAATGCCGAGCTGGAAACTAACCCAATCCCTTTGGTACGTAAAGCGTTAAGGGTTTCGGTTAAGGCTTTAGCCGGTTTGGTGGCAACCAAATCATCGAGCAGAGAGACTTCATAGAGGCGGTTTAGGCCTGCGAGGGCCGTGGCCCGGACACAATAGCGGGCGTCTGCGCCAAGGATAAAAAGCTTGCCGATATTCGCTTGGTCCAAGGCGTTTTCCAGAACGGGATTGCTGAAGGCATCGCATTTATTTTTATTGATGCGCAGTCCTTGGTCTATGACCAGAAGGCGGTCGTCCAAAGCTATGCCGTCTGAGTCTGGACGCATGGCGCCGTTGGTCAGCATACGAAGTAGAATATCGTCTCGGTACTCGTTTTGGATATATATGACAAGCCATCCGTTTCGGTTGGCCTGTTTGATGATGGTGTTGGTTTTGCGTATAAATTCGTCGGCGTTGGGTAATCCGAGGAAGGCTTTTCCGTCTTCATTGAACAAATCCCGTTGCACGTCCATGACCAAAAGAGCGGTGTTCTTACGCTTTTCGGTCTGAATGGGGTGGCCGGTGGAAATTCTTTCCTGTCCGGTTTTTAATGCGTATACCCGAATGATCAGATACATAACGGGAATAAGCGAAAGTGTTAGGTAAAGCATCGTTTTCCGTTTGGTTTTCATGTCTTGCTTCGGTAAAAGGTTTGTCCGTTTCCGAAAGCGAATCTAACCATGCGGAAGGTTCCGTGCCTTGACCTCAAGTCAAGTAACATTGTCGAATTGTGCCCGGATTCTGCTGAGCCTTTCCGGTGTCACACCCACAAAAGAGGCGATATCCTTGAGCCGTACCCGACGCAAAATTTCCGGAAAAGTGTCCATCAACATAGCGTAACGTCCCTGGCCGTCTTGGTATAGAGCTTTTCGGCATACTGTACGGTATTCGACTAATTCGTCCGTCTGTTGTCGGTAGGCGAACCGCAGATAATCGGGGTGACTCAGAAGCTCCTCTTCGTCTTGTCTGGATATCGCCCAAAGCTCCATGTCTTCCACGGCTTCGATAATCACTTCCGAACGTGTCTTCCCGTAATAGCTTTCCGTTTGGTACATCATCGTATTTTCCAGATGAAAACCCAAAACATGAGCCTCTCCTTCAGGATCGATCAGATACGCTTTGGCAAGGCCCTTTTGCACAAAATACCGGTGCTGGTTGAATTGACCGCAACGGACAATCTGTTCGCCGGCTTTGAATGCCCGTGGCCTGAAAGCCTTCTCCAATTGTCTTTGCAATTCAGGGCTAACCGTGGTTTTACCCTTGATATAAGATAAAAGCGAATAAGGGAGGGAAGTTTGCATTGCCTTTGGGAATTGAGGTTTCGGGATGAGGGCAAGATAACGAAATCCTGTTAAGCCGGATTTTAGGCGATTAAAATATTAAGGGAAGCCTTTGTCCTTCCAGTCGGAACTTTGCCACATCTGCGGTGTTTAGTTATCGGCACCATCATAAGCTTGTGTTTTATGTTTCAGCGACGTTCGCTCGATAACCGTTTGCGGAGAAAAGAGCCGGCGGCGACGAGTTGTAGTAGTGTAAGCCCCGTGCAGGCGATGTTTCATCCCGTAACGCTAAAAACCAGCGTTTACGGATATGTGAAGCATGACGGTGCCATGCGTCGAAATCCGGATATAGTGCTCAAAGCGGGCCAGCGGGCCGTAATTGACGATGAAAAACCAGTGGATGTATTGTACGGAGACCAAGAGGCGGGTGGCGAGGAAGATTTGGTGAGGGAAAAATGGTTTCCCTCTTATGTTGAAAACGTAAACAGCCGGTTTTATTTGCGGGAAGATTTTTTCAGCTTTAACGAGGAGACACATTCCTTCCAATCCATGATAGAGTTTTTGAGGGAACACACCCAAGTATCGAGACGGGAACTGAGGCGTAAGCTAAGAACGGTTAATCTGGAAGATGATCCGCTGTCGCGTCAGCTTTACCATTATCACTTTACCTGCGCCCCGAAAGGCCGATATACCCACGGCGACCAACGCAGGCTTTACGACGTATTGCTGAATATAGCCGAATCTCGGCCAGACGATACGGGCTTGCAAGCGACCCAGAGGGGAAAGAAAACGGTGAATTGCCCCAAATCCAAATTAAGGACAAGCAGACGGGTGTCGGACGCTTTGGAAAAGATGTTCTGGGACTTTTCTGGTAATACGAAATCGACTTTAGCGCTTCCGCCCAAAACCAGGGAAATGACCAGAGCCAAACCCGGAAGCGCTCCGGTGGAAACCCGCGAGGTACCTTACCAGTACAAATTCTACCTGAACGTGATGCCGGCCCACGTTGCGGACGTAACCCGGTATATTTTGGCGATGGTAGACGTTCCCGCCCTGGCGGAACGGCCGCAGATCCGCAAGCTTAGGGTAGGGCCAATCAGGGGGCACGCCACCCGAATAGACAATATGTGCCTGACCGTGGCTACGGAGTCGGGTCTAAGGGCGGTAAAGGCGAAGCTGAAAGAACTTTCCGAAGCGCATCCGGAATATTTTGCGGATGAAACGCTGTTTATGGCCGAACGTCTGGCTCCCGGTATCAGTTGGGGGCAATCGGCGTATTTTATGAATGTTTGGACCATGGAACCAGCGATGGTAAGCAGTGTCAGGCGGTTCTTGGGTCGTGTGGGCGATATGCTTAAGAAGCACGACGAACGATGGTTTACCTCATTCGAAAGCTCCGATGTGGCGGATCGTTGGGACAGGTTAAAGCGCTACCATACCAAAGGCGTAAAGGAATTCGGAGAAGAAGGAGATAGCGTGGCGGAGTTTTCGAAATCAAACCTGCTAAAGATGAACGACCTGATGATGCGTTTTGGCGGGACAGGCCTTTCGGAGTTACCGCTCAAGTGGTTGCAGTTTTATGAAGAGGCCCAACCAAAAATGGGCGCCGGCCCTCCGGTATTCCTCCGCCACCGAATGGACGCGCTGGAAAGCGTGGTGAAAAAACACCCGCGGACCATGAGCAAGGCCCTTCGTTTGGCCATAGCCAAGCTTTCGGAATATAATATCGATTTTGGCGCTCCGCATCTGAGCCGGGAGTTCGAGCCTTTCCGTGACGAGGATATGGTAAACATCAACCTCAGGCGGGCCGAAGAAGGATCGGAAGGCGAAGAGTACGCCGATTTTCAGCAACTGGCAGACGAGGAAGAATTTGTGGATAGGCCCGACCCCAAACCGAAGCCCAAAGCCAAATATAAATCGAGGCGAGTGGTAATCAGGGCCTTGGAAAGAGTGTTGGACCAGGCCTCAGGCACTTTGGAAAGCGACGAAGAAAGTAGCCTGACGACAGTAAACATAGACACGGCCAAGCCCGTAGAGACTCCGGTACTGAAAGCCGACGTGGAACGCGCGCGCAATGAGGGTACGGAATTCTTGAAAGAACAGCATCTGCCCTGCGTAAAAGAACAAGCTGCGTTAGGCTTTGATGTCTATCAGACTGCTCCGCCGCTTAAGTTTTCCGATGATGAGCCGATTGAGTTGTAACGAGTACCACAGGCTTCCGCTTTACAAAGGAGTTTTACTAAAAGAACGAAAATGATTCTATATCAAAAAATGCCGGACAAGCACTTGTCCGGCATTTAGCTGATGAATTCTAAGAATTCGTATTTGTCAGAGATTAAAGAGTTGCATTGCCTTTTTGGCTCCCTTTCAAGATTATTCGACCCAGCTTATTTTGCGATTTTCTCGATGCGTAGATAATATAGTGGCCAGGGTTTTTCCGGTGATAGACTCCTGGACGAACTACTAAGCGATTTTTGTCTACTCCATTTGTGTCAATACGTTTGACATTGCCGGCTTTGTCGAACTTAAATACTGTTGGAACCGAGTTGTTGAAGCGGGTCATAAACTTAGCATCGTCTACTTTGGTTACACCGCTGTTTTTGGCGTTATCATTGAAAAGTACCAACAGTTCTCCGTTATGATAGAAAGGTATGAAGCTGAGATACTCGGGACCTTTACCCATTTGCGCCAAAGGAATTGTGATTGAAGCGCCTACAGTCATAGCAACGCCGCCATTGCTTGCTCCTGCCCCCATGGCGAGTCCTACAGATAGGGTTTGTGAGCTTGCTTTTTGTTTTTTCGGGATGACCCGAGTCCATTCGGTTTTTCCCGACCGGTCAAGAGAAGTGACGATCACCTCGTTACGGATGTAGGTGACAGGAGTGACGGCTACAACTAAAGCGTTTTGGGTCTTGCCGTAAATAGTCATCCCAGATTCCGAAAGCAGGAGCAGTCCGCCATCTTCCTTCTCGATAATGTTCCTGATACTGTAAAAAGGCTTAAGCGCTTTGTCTTTGGCCGCCTTGCGTTTGCCGATAATCTGTTCTTTTGTAGCGTAATCGAAGTCGTTGAAATTGATGTTGATTACTTTGTTGTCCTTCAGGTCAATACTTGCGGCATATACCCCTTTTAGTCCTACTTTCGCTTTGCCGTTGTTTTTCGAAGGCGCATAGTAGCCGAACAGATTTAAGGTGTTATCGCTATTGGCCATAATTGACGAGTTCAGCACTTTGTTGTCTGAGAGGTCAACTTTGATAATCTCCTTTTGGTACTCCTTCGCTTTTTTGTAAGCGAATACAACAAAGTTGTCGAAGTTCTTTTTCTTCTTTTTGTCATAGTAGCTTTCGCTTACGGCAACGAAGAGGTCTCCGTGGATATTCACGTCAAAATCGGCAATGTTAAGCTCGGCATTTTTTCTGTCGGCGAAGTTCACCCTTTCGTTTTTACTGGCTATACGAACCAAGTTTTTGTCGAAGAGGCGGACTTGGTAATGCGCTTGGTTTTTCTTCGAGTGAATAGTTGCGTGCATTACGACAATTTGCTTCTTATCGGGTGAGAGTTTGAAGAAGAACTGTCCCTTTTCCGAATGCTTTTCCGTTTTAACGGAGAACAGTCTTTTGGCTCCCTGCTTTACTTGTCCGTTTTCGGAGATGCTGAAGGCGTTAAGTACATATGTCTTTTTGCTCTTGATATAACGACTCCCGATAAGGTATATCTTGTCGTCCAATAGCTCCACCCGTTCGAAATTCAGCTCTTTTTTTGCCGTACTAGGCATTTTAATCTCTTTCATAGAGATTAAGTTCATCTTACTTGAACCAAAAACGTTCAGGAAATACTTGTCCTTCTTGTTGGCTAGGGCATAAATTTTCCCATTTGTTTCGCCGACAATCGTAACGATTTTTCCTTTGGTGACATTAATCTCATCACCTAGTGTTGCATTCAGTTTGTCTACCTCAAATTGAGAGAAGGCAGGTGCCAGCCCTATAAGACTGACAAAAAGGAATAAAAAAAGTCTTTTCATAAGATCTGTATTGGATTACCTCTGGTGTGATTGTTTTTATAAAAATATATACTTTGTAATATAAGTACATAGAGCGATGTTTCATAATAAGACTATATTAATCTATTGCTTCACTTCTTGTGATACTTGGTTTTTTAGGTGGGGAGCATGTACTTTTAAATGTAGTATGGGATTGTTTCTAACCCAGTTTGAAAAAAGCTTAGTAGGAGGTTTAGAAAAAATATAAGGTAACGGTACCTATTAGGAGATTTTTCCGAGTCTTGTAAAAGCTGAGTATTACACGGGGTAGGGAAAGGTCGCCAATACATTAAAACAGAAAAAACGGGACAAGGCCTTCTACCCTGCCCCATCATACTTTTTGTTAAAGCGAAGGACTCTGGCCTTCCTGGACCAAAGCCTTTCGGATAAGTTTTTCGTAAGCGTCAGCATATTGTAGCATGCCGTGGTCGTTGGGGTGGATGGTGTCTACGTACGATTCTATACCCAAGCCCAGCTCCGTTTTGCTTAGGAGATAAACCTTGGTGTAGCCTTTTCTTTTCAAATGTTTATATGCCTTGCGCAAAGCCTTGTTTAGGCTGATGTACTTCTCTTTGCTCTTGCGGTTGGTCTCCCCGTCAGCATAGCCGATGTGTTCCGTCAGGATTATGGGAGTGTCGGGCCGGAGCTCCCTTAGGCGCTTTACGGCCGCTATGGCCAGGGCCTCGGTGTCGTCCGATTTCGGTTTTAGGTTCGGTAGGCAGTCCAGGATATACAAAGAAGCTTCAATCTCGCCGATTAATTCTATCAGCTCGGGCTCCAAGCGTCCGTTGCCCGAGAAGCCCAAGTTGACCATCGGGCGATCCAGCTGGCGTTCCAAGATATTGGTCCAAGTCATGCCGGGACGCGATACGCAGGCCCCTTGGCAAATTGACGTGCCGTAAGCCACTATCGGTTTTTCCATCTTGGCGGGTATCGGCCTGAAATCTGCTTCGGCGGATACGCCTATCACCAAACTGTCCACCTCGTTGTACAAGGGTAAAAACAATCGGTATTCCCTCCCCCGCTTTTCATATTTGCGGGATTTTTCATTGATAACGAAATTGAAACGGCTATCGGCCCCGATGGAGTAGGAACCCCAACACCGGAGCCACTCTCCGTCGGCGGATTTGGCGAACAGGTCCAGCCCGCTGACGCCCGTGGAGGGCATATGGCGCAAGGCCACGGGGCCTTTGAGCTTGTAGCGCACCCGGATATCGGAGGCGTTGGTGTGGAAACGGATCGACAAGCCGGCCGATTCCCTTGACAATTTCCATACGGGCTTCCGTACCTCCTTCTCGGCGCGGGCGGGTAGACGGTGGTAGGTCGATTGTACTTCGGAAGGCCAGGCTTGACCCATCACAGCGGGAAAATCGGCTTGGGCCGGATTCCACCATTTTATCTCCGGTCCTTGGCCGAATGCGACTTGGCAATACAGCAAAGCCGTGAGGATTAGGCTGAAAAATCTCATTGGGTCTAAAGTGTGTTGTTTGAAAGTGGCTTTACCTCTTGTTATGAATCAACTCCAAAGTCATCAGGACGGGCAGATGATCGGAGGCCACCCGCTCCGGGATTACTTCTACTGCTACTACGCGCCAGCGCTTGGCAGGACGGGGCATTACGTAATCGATCTGTTCGGTTGGTTTATCCGAGGGAATAGTGGGTATTTCCCTGTTCAGGTTTTCGTATACCCAGCCTTTTTTCCGCAACAGCTTCACCGGAGCTGAATCCGGCGTAGCGTTCAAATCACCGGTAAGGATGGCGGGGCGTTTGGCGTCGTCCTTAAAGAAAGCGATCTCTATTACTTCCACCGCACCTTTGCGTGCCACTTCTGAGCCGATGCTCGGTAACCAATCGAAATGCGTGTTGACAAACCGGACTGTGGCGCCCCGGCCGTATATCTGAGACAAATCCACATCGACGCACATGGCTTGGTAACGGCTACTGCTGGCGCTGGGGATGGACTCGTTGCCTACATACCGGAAAGGAAGCTTGGAAAGCACGGCGTCGCCGTAGCCGGAATTGGACTCTTTGGACGGTCCGAATACAGCTTTCATATGAGTAAGCGCCCCCAGCTTGGCGGCCATGGTGGAGTCGCCGATTTCCTGCAGACCGACAATATCCGGATCCAGCCTGCGGATAACGCCGGCTATCCGCTCCAGATCGGTTTTGGAATCCATACCCAAGCCGTAGTGGATATTGTAACTTAAGACTTTGATGGTTTTCGGTTTTTTTCTTGCCTGCGTAGAGTGATGGGAGAAAAGGATTACTGAAAGAATCAAAAAAGTGAATGTTCGCATATCATATTGAAATTTGGCGCCGTAGCGCAGTGAAAAACCCGCAGGAGTACGGGCATAAGCATAATATCACTATCTCCGGGCTTAATAACAAGGCTTTGGAAGGCCTAAGCCATCTCTTCAAAAATTACGGATTGGTCAGATGAGAGGCTGTTGAAAAGGGAAAGGTTTTAGGCTTGTTGAAAAACGACATCAATCATATTTAAATATAAAAACATTACTTTATATAAATAATTGTTAAATTTGGTCCTTGATATTGTTTATAGTGTATAATTTATCTTTTTAATATTTATTTTATCATGCAAAAGAGTGAGTGTGTTGTGGGTTTTTCTGGGTTAAAAACCGTTAGAAAAACAGCGTTTGCGGTATTGGTTGGCTTGAGTATGGGTTTGGTCGCTTGTGACGATTCTGATGATCCCGTGACTGAAGAGGAGCTTCAGGCAAAAGACCTGAGTGGCGAATATATGTTCTCGAAAGCTTTTGTGGGAGACGCTCCGGTAGCGGAGATCGAATATGACGGGGAAAACAATGCCGTAAGCATTACTTCCACTGAAGTAGTGGATGGAGAAGTGCGCAAAAGCCAGAGTGTCAAAAAGCATTTTTCTGGCAATAAGGTGGGCGTAGAACAAATAGTTTACGCCGTTGAGGATGAGACAGAAGTCAGTTATACGTATTATAATGCGCCCTATAATACGAGAGTGGCCACGGAAGCTGATATAGCGAAAGGTCCATTCTACAAGAAAGTCGTAGGCAGTGAAGAACGTACATTTTTCACAAGCTTGGGAGGAAGTACGATGTATGCGTATGACTATAAAAGCTCGGACGTCAGGATTCTTACGCCTGAAAATAAGGAGTTCTTGGGATGGTATTATGAAGAGCGGATAGGTGATGAGATGAGGGAATATTATCGTGAGTACACGCTATCAGATCTTCTCAGGGTGTTTGTTCTGGATGCCATAGGCACAGCCACGGACTACAAAGTCGGCGACGTAAAGAAAAACGGCTTTCAGGAGCTGATCTACAATGAGGACAAGCAGATTACGCGGATTGAGGAAAAATCCGGTGACGAAGTACAGTCATACACAACTATGGAGTACGCTGACGGCAAGTTGTTTAACTCCAAAGAGTATATCAAGGATGGGGACGGCTTTAAGCTGAGAGCTTATCTTGATTACGAGTACGATAACAACGGGAATCTGATCCAGGCTACTTCAAAGGAAGACGACGAGATCGAGGAGACCGTACAGTTCAAAGCCGAATATGACGACAAGGGCAACCCTGTGGAGATTTGGCGTTGGCAGTCCGCTGAATATAAGTGGGAGAAGGATGCGAATAATGAATGGCAAAAGATTCTCGTCAAGGAAAAAGGACTCTATTCGGCGGTTAAGATCGAATACAATACCGAGTACAAGAACTTCTTTGGCCATGGTCTGGTAGCGCTCTTTCCGGAGTTGGAAGGAATCGGGATGAAGAACGCCCCGAGCCGGATCACCATCACCGGAAAAACCGATTACGCCGACATCAAATACTCGGACTTCAACGAGGGAGGCTATGCCCAAGTGGCGGAGCTGTTTAGGTATGACAAAGAAGGTAGCGTGCCGACCACTTTCAAGCTGAAACTTGAATACGTAAAAAAGAAATAATCCGTAAGGTTGTGTGTAATATATAAAAGTGGCGGGGTATTCCGCCACTTTTTTTGTTTGTGCGCATCAGGCTTTCGGGACCTTCATCGCCCTTGGATAAGGATAATAAGAACACCTATCGCTTTATGATTTTTTGGATTGACTTGCCGTCAATGCGTAGCAGATACATGCCTTTGGTCAAATCGGAACAGTTAAAGACATGGCTACCGCTTTCCGCCACGGTCTTTTTGATGACGGTCCCGCTAAGGTTTACAAGTTCGACATTGCTTCCGGCGGTCAGGCCTTGCAGGCGCAATTGGTCTTGGACAGGGTTAGGAGCGAAAGAAATCCGGTGTTCCTTTTCCACATCCAGCAGTTTGGCTATTGTGAAAAGCACCTCTTTCAGTTCCATCTTGTAATTTTTTCCAGCATCTAGGGTGCCGACTAAAATCTTGTAAGTTCCGGTCTCTTCGCCTTCCTCACGAACAAGGTTTCCGGTGATTTTGTCGCCGTTGATCAAGCCCTCTTGCGTGTAAGTGAGCTCGGGATCGTCTTTGCCTACCTCTTTTATCTGCTTGTCGGGAGAGATGGTCAACGCTTTGGGCTTGACAAGTATTTGTTTCTCGATTGTCAATGCGTTGTAGTCGCCGGCCGATTCCAACGTTGCGCGGATCGTGATCAATCCGGCCTCTTTTGCGTGCAATACCGTTCCCTCAATCTGGCTGCTGTTTTCCGAGATAATTTGCTCGAAGTTGATCTTACTGCTTGAGTTGGTGGAGGCTTCAAGCGTTAATTGCTCGCCATAGGTAATGGATGCCGGCAATTTCCAAGTGATGGTGGTCTGCCCGACGGTATAAGGCTCCGTCTCTATAAATTGGTCCCTGAAACCGCCCCAAGTTCTTAAGGCGTTGTTACTGATACGGCACTTGTAGATGCCCTCCTGCTTGAACTGGAACTTGCCCGTTTCGATTTGGCGCACGGGAGCTTCGTCGTTGGGCTCCGCTTCGGTATCTACCGCAACTGCCTCATTATTGTTGTTGACCCACTCGTAGTTGCTCGCCTGTCCGTAGATTTCCTTTTGGCTACTCAGGTCGATAGTCTCCCCTGTTGTCAGGAACGGGTTTTCCGTAAGGCGAACTTGAAACTGCGGGTATATATGAGTGAATTCACGGTCCCATTTTGAATAGCCCGGCGTCTGGAACGACTCGAAGGAAAGCCGGTTCTTGGAGAGTTTGGGTTCCCACAGGTTCTCCATGGTGGTCAGGTTCAGGCTACTAAGATGGTTGTCGGTGCAGTCGAGCCTTCTCATGTTCGTGTTTTTGCTCAAGTCCAGTACCGTGAGCTGGTTTTTGGAGCAATTCAATTTCGACAAATTGGGAGAGTTGCTCAAATCCAAATCCGTAAGCTGGTTCTCCGTGCACGTAAGGGTGTTCAGGGGCGGAGATCCCTTCAAAGACGTAAGTTGGTTTTTGGAACAATAGACGTGAGTCAGTGCCTTATTCTGGCTCAGATCCAGTTTCGTGAGCTGATTGCTTGAGCATTCCAGTCGTTTCAAGGTTGGAACTTCACTCAAGTCCAAATAGGCGAATTGGTTGTTGTAGCAGTAAAGCTGTTCCAACGCGATATTCGCACTGAGGTCCAATTCTGTTAGCTTATTGGAACTGCATCTTAGTTCTACAAGGGCCGGGTTGTCGCTCAGGTCCAAGGATTCGAGCTGGTTGCTGTAGCAGTGAAGTTGTTCCAAAGCAGCGTTTGCGCTGAGATTCAAATTCGTGAGCTTGTTATGATAGCATTTCGCGATCAATAACGCCGGGTTGTTACTCAAGTCCAGAGTCTCGACTTGGGTGTTCGTACAAGTGAGCTCTTTTAGCGCCTTGCAACCGCTCAAATCCAAGGTCTTGAGCTGGCGGTTTTCGTCGCAGTTCAGGATCAACAAGCCTGAGGTTTCGCTCAGGGTAAGGGACGGGAATTGGTTACGGTTGCAATAGAGTTCCTGTAGCGCTTTGCATCCGCCTAAATCTATAGACGTGAGCTGGTTGTACATGCATTTTACGTCCAGCAGGCTGGCGCAGCCGTTCAGGTTCAGGTCAGTGAGTTGGTTGTCGTAGCATACCAACGAAGTCAAAGCCGTGAGTTTGTGGAGGTCCAGGCTTCCTTTGAGCTTTTTGCTCCCTACCGACAGTTTTTTTATCCGAAGGGGCGATTTCTCTTCATCCCATTCCACGGTGTTGGTGCCGTCGGTGGTTTGGAAAGTGCCTTGCGCCGCGTCAATGGTCCAAGGGAGTTTGCTTCTGTCCTCCTCGTTCTGGAGTTCCTGCATTTCCAAAATGGCTTGCAGGGTGGCTAAGTCGTCCGGATGGCAATTGGTAAGTGTGGTTTGGGCTATCGCCGTTCCGCGGAAGAGCAGAAACAGCAACGCTAAAAAGCAAAACCGATACATCTTGTTCATTTTTGTAAACTAGTTTTTAGTAATAAACTATTCGTATTCCCGCTTAATTGGGGTATGGTTCAAAGGCAATTATTCGGCTTGTTTGAGGTGGCGTTCGGTGTTTAGGGAGTCATGGAGTTTGGTCGTCCGGAATAGTGGCTAGCTTGTTGGCGTTTCCGCATAAAGTTTAAAACTCGTCCCTACAATTCAACTCCGTTTTCCGGCGCTCTGGTTGGCTGTTTTCGGCCTAGCAAGCGCCAAACGATGCAAGTAAAAAGTCAGCTCGTAAAAAACATGAACCGAATTTAATACATAAAAACATAAAATTACTTAAATGTGATGCGGAATTAAGTGAGTGTATGAGTTTCCATTTGGATTTGGCGTCTGCGTATTGTCCTGTTGTAGGTTTATTACGCTTTTTAAATGATTAATATTCAGTTTAATGGCTGGAATAGGGGTTTTTGAGATGTTGAAAAATAGGCGAAGAAAAAAAGTGAGAATTCAATCCAATGCAAAAAAGTATAAATTTACATAAGTGTGGTTTCTGGTCAGTTTCCTTTTTGCGTCCATCCGGCGACTTGTCTGTTTGACCTATTTGCGAGTGGTTAACCAAGATTTTGTCAAACGTGGTTGGGGGCGAAGGTGTCGATCGGAAGGAGGAAACTTTAATATAAAAAGCGGTGGGATACCCCGCCACTTTTTTGCTTTTCGGGAAACCGTCCGGTCATGCTTGTATTGTCAGGGGTGGGGCCGCTATGGCGCCGGTCGCTCTATGAATTTTTCTATCTCCGTTATCAGCTCACGGGGCCTTTCCTCTATAACGAGGTGCCCGCTTTCGGGAACCGTTATCAACTGACTGCCCGGTATCAGCCCGTTTAGTTTTTCGCCTTTCTCCAAAGGAATCCAAACGTCGTCTTCGCCCCACAGAATCAGGGTCGGGATCTTTATATCCTTGTACCTGCCCTGTATCTGATCGGTATACTTTTGGTCGGCCTGGGCTATCTGTCTGTAAAACGCGGCCTTTCCCTTTTCGCCCGTCCAGGGCTCGATAATCCCCTCTATGGTCTCCTGGTCCAGGTTGCCGTGGGCGGCGGTTTTGATATAAGCCCCAACAACCGCCTCGTGGATATAATCCGGCATGCCCGAGAAAGCCTCTTCATGCTTGTTCACGTGATTGAAAAAAGGCGAACCCCACGGAGAAATAGCCACCGGGTCGATAACCACCAGTTTTTCGTATCGCTTTCCGTTCAGCAAATGGGTCCTGAATACTGTCGCCCCCCCGAAGTCATGCCCGATCACGACCGGTCTATCCAGTTCCCAAAAATCAAGCAATGCGGTCAGGGCTTCATTCTGTATACCCAACGAGACGTCGCCGTCAGACTTGTCCGACTGTCCATACCCCAACAGGTCGTAATAATAGACCCGGTACCTGTCTGACAATCCGGAAATCAGGTGCCTTAGGCTGAAAGACGACCAAGGGGTCCCGTGTACGATAACCAGGGCTTTCCCCCGCCCCCTGACTCCCCAGCGGATTTCCCTGCCCCGAAAGTCAAAACTGTTTTCCAAAACCCAATTTCCCATATTACGGTCATTCTTAAGTGTCCGCTTAATTTCTTGGACTCCAATCTTAAATACAACACTTCTTCGGCGTTTGAAAGTGTTGTGTTTGCGTACGTTTAAAAAACAAACTAGATGTAGGAGCTGGGCTCGCTCTGTCCGGGTTGGTTATCAGGCGGGAGTTTTTTCTCAAAAATATCCTTGGGACTTTGAGAGTATGGCATAGCTGTAAAGAGCTGGTTTGGATTTACAATACAAAAGAGCCTCCAACCATAATGTCGGAGGCCCTTTCTACTCTTGCCATTCTTATTGTTCGAACTGCCTGGTTACGAATTTTTTATGTTGAAGGACAACCTTCCGAAAAAGAACGCTCCGTTTGATCCGAACTGGGTCACTGATCTAGGATAGATAAAGCGCCCTGAACTTTGGCGATCCTCACGGTTACGGTCCGGATAAATGTCAAACAGGTTATTCGCTCCCACAGTCAGTCGGAGGCCTTCTGTCAAACGATAAGTCACCGATGCGTCCGTCACTATTTTGGCGCTGAATCCCTGGTCTTGGTCAGGGTCGCTGGAATGATAGGCTTTTACCTCGCCAAACCTAACATTGCGCACTAGGAACGACCAACGCTTCAGGCCATAAGTCAGCGTCAGGTTATATTTTGACTTTGGATTGGCGTCCTCAATTCTCCCGCGTTCGCGACGGCCAAAGTAAACGTCCTCTTTGCCTTGCAACAATTCCGACGTTTTGACATCGCCCACCACTTCGGTATTGTTCCAGTTACCGCTCAGGGTGGCGTCCAGAATACCCGACCCGACGTTCCACTGTGAGGAAACGACCAAATCCACGCCTTGGGTACGGGTGTCGATGGCATTGGTAAAGAACTGCGCGCGGTCGGCTCCAACGCTTTCCAGAATACTGTTAATGGCCGGGTCGGAACCGAATGTGCCGGTCAGGATAATTCGGTCGTCGATGTCCACTCTGTATACGTCCGCCGAGAGTTGGATATTCGATGCCGGGTTTAGCGTAAGCCCAAGGCTGATATTCCGTGAAGTCTCTTCTTTCAGCTCCGGAATGCCCAGCGCCCTGGCGGCCGCGCTGTTATTGCGGAAGGTTCCCACTTCGTAAAATTCGCCGTCGATCCGCACTGTGGATACCGACGAGAAGTGAACCTGATGCAAAGAAGGCGCGCGGAAGCCTGTATTGTACGCTCCGCGCAAAGTGGCGAAGTCTCCGAATTTGTATCGGCTGGCAAGTTTCCATGTTACGGTATTGCCGAAGTCGCTGTATTCCTCAAACCGGGCGGCGCCGGCGACCAACCAAGAGTCGGTAATGTCCAGTTCGGCATCGCCGTAAAAGGCTACGTTGCTGCGGGTTTGGTCGGTTTCGCTTTCGGGCGTGAATCCCGTAAAACCTTGGGAGCCTCCGGGGTGGCTTTCGCCTTCTTCCGAGTAGTTTTTCCACGAGGCTTCCTCACCCGCTATAATCTGGTAACGGTCAACCCTGAACTCCGCCCCTGCGGCTACGTTCAGGCCCGAAAGCAGATCGTATTTTCTGGTCAGGCCAAGTCCCGTGATGTTTTGTGAGAAAGCGTACCCGCCGGCTTCGAAGCTGGTGGGAGAAGCTTTGCCCAAAGAGCGGTTCGAGGTGTTTTCCACCCCAAAGTCGAAACTGTTTCTGCCGTAAGTGTTGTAAATATCCAGATCCCAAGCGCCCAATTCGCTGCGAAGCCCGACGGTCAGCGATTGGTCTTGGATATATGACACGATCTCTGGCAAAAAGCCGTTCGGGTAAATATCCGTATCGGTCCTGCTTTGGTACGGCAAACGATAAAACGCGGTACTGATACCGTTGCGGTAGTTCAGGCCACCGAAGGCGTACAGTTCGTTTTTCTCCGACAGTTGGTAGCCTCCGTTCAGGAAGATTCCGGCGTTTAGCGATTCCGAATTCCCTACCCGCATATTGAAGTCCGAGCGCTCAAGCCCACGGCGTTCCAGTTCCTCGTCGGTGATGTCGTTTCCGTTGTCATCCTCGAAGATCTTCCCCGTAAATTCCTTCATGCGGTTGGTGTGTCCGCGTTTGCTCAAATCGACGGAAAGGTTCAGGAAACCCGATTCGCCAAGAGCCACGCCGTAGTTTGAGGTGAATTGTACCAACTCCCCGTCGCCTTCCTTGTGGATTCCGCCGGTCACTTGGCCGTTCAGGCCCTCGGTTTGTTGTTTGAGCACAATGTTAATCACCCCCGCTATGGCGTCGGAGCCGTATTGGGCCGAAGCGCCGTCGCGCAACACCTCTATCCGTTCGATGGCCGATACGGGAATCGTGTTTAGGTCCGTACCTACCGAACCGCGCCCGAAAGTTCCGTTCAGGTTCAGCAACGCCGTGTTGTGGCGGCGTTTTCCGTTTACCAAAACCAACACCTGGTCAGGGCCCAAATTACGCAAAGATGCCGGGTCGATATGGTCCGTGCCGTCGGCTATCGTTTGCCTGTTTGACTGGAAAGACGGCGCGATATAGGTCAGGATTGAGTTCAGGTCCGGCTGAGGGAACTGTTCCAGGATCTTGGCCATCGGGATCACGTCTACCGGAACGGGCGTGTCGGACAGCGAACGGTCGGCGCTTCTGGAACCGACCACCACCACCTCCGAAAGCGAAACGTCCGTTTGTTCCAAAGCCACTTGGATATGCTTGTTTCCCGCCACGGTCACTTTCAGGGGAATGTATCCCACAAACCGGAATTCGAGGGTGTCGGTGTTTTCTACGGTAAGGCTAAAATTTCCTTCTACGTCTGTAATCGTACCGGAGGGGGATCCCAATTTAGCGACCGAAACCCCGATTAAGGCGTCTCCGCCGGATTTATCACTGACATGCCCGGTTACGGTTCGCTGTTGTGCGAACGAAACTCCGGAAGCAAAGGTAAAAGCAATAGCCAAGAGCAAGGTTTGTTTTAGAGCTCTCATCATTTTTATATAGTATATGTGGTTATTCAATAGGAAATAGGAGCCGCCTTCGCGCAATGCGAAACCGCAAACGGCAAATACAAGCCGTACGCATTCGGGCTAACTCTCCAGAGTCGGCCTAACGATAAGGGGCGGAACTAATGGGGGAGATTAGAGGCAACAACAACAGCAACGACAACACATCTTCGCAACCTTTGATACGGAGGATGATTGGTTGATCTGAAAAGTCGATATGTTACGCTGGTTGTCCAATGTTTTACTTAGCTGTGCCTGAATTCTGTATTAAGATTACAGTGCTGTTCTACGGACAAAGTTCTGAAAAGTTTTTCTTTATTTCCAAAATCACAATCAAAATAATTGTAAGTTATTGTTTTTCAGTGAATTGAAATCCTGTGTTTTTCTTCATCCAGTTTCGGAAAAACTCCAATACAAGAAATGCGCAGACGATGACTTCAAAAAATAATAGGGTCGAATAAGCGGGGACAAAGAGACGAAAGTAAATTTAAAATAATGTCCCGCGCCAAAAATTGACGCGGGACAACAATGCGTTTAACAAAATTATCCTTGTTTTATTCGTAGCGAAAGTCCACTTTATGAGCGACCCCAATGCGTTCCAAAAAACTAATTTCAGGCCTTTATTTTTCTTCCATAACCGCCATGCTTTTGGATGGAAGAAAAATTTGTAGCCGTATTTGAGAGATTTTTTGGTTACTTTTTGATCTCTCAACTAGCGAAGCGTTCTCATGAACTCCTTTGAAAGAAAACAAGAGTGAATAAAAAGTAACACCGGAGCTTGCTAAGCGCAAAATGTCAGTGGTTTCGGGATACCATATTTTTAATGCTGATAATTAAGTCAGAGAGCATAGGTTCTCACCGGCTTTAAAACTCAGGACTTATGGTATGCCTAGAGTCTTCGCCAATTAACAAAAAGCTATACTTCTCGCCTTTGTCCGTCTCCACCGTCAAGCGGATTTTAAAATCGGAACCCAGCGTATAGTTCTTAAGGTCCAAATCGAAACCGTAAGAGCTGTACTCTCCGGCCAACAAGGCCAAAGGCGTTTCGGTGCTGATGTCCAGTTTGCCTTCCAACAACTCGATTTTCGTCAGGGTACAATCCTGTCCCGTACTCTCAATGCCGATATTAACCTCCCCTGAGGTACTCCTGCTTACCGATCCGGCCAATTCAATTTTCGGTTCGTTTATCCGGATAATGTTCTTGATTCTATACATTTTCTCATCCATCAAAACCCTTTGTCCCGGAACGTTTTTGCCGTATTTCACAACGCACTTCCGGAGTGCTTTTTTACTTGCGGGAATTAGGTTATAGAGTCCTTCTTCGACCATTTGGTTATAAATTTCAGCCAATTTGCGCCCGCTTGGTTCCGAATATCCGTCATAGGTAATGGGGGTAAGTTCCAGATTGTCACCGTCCACGCCCTCAACTTTCACATACTTATAGCCGTCGTACCCGCTCACCAGATTAAAGACAAGCACCGAGTTCTTGTCCAGCTTCTCGAAGTTGTGCCAGAGCAGTTTGTCTTCGGCCATCTGTTCCCTTTCCCATCTCTGTTCACTCTTATAGTCGTTATACGCCTTTAACGACAAAACCGGCCCGCCGATAAACACGATCAACAGCGGAAACAACAGCAGGTACTTACGTGAACGAACGCCGGCGCCTTTAACTTTCACCACTGCGGTTTCAGTCCATTTGTCGTGAGGCAGATAACCGGTCAGAAGGTAAATGACAGGCTCTAGGGGAGTAAAGCGGAAAATGGTACGGCCCACAATAGTTATAAAGTCGGGACGGTTTCCGTTTTTATCCTGGATAGTGGCGCCGGCCAGAATCATTGCCGGCGTAGCCGAGAGGAAAGCCTCGCAAAACACTCCGTAAAGAAAACGGCAGGCAAAGGCCAGTAAGGTCAGGGCGGTGGGCTCGCCGAATGAAGACGAGGCGACATCTCTGAAAAAGTCACCCCAAATATTGAATATCAGGTATGAGAATAACAGATAACTCAAAAAGAAGTCGACGATATGGTGAAACAGCCTTTGCCACCTCGATACTTTGGCGCTTTGCGCCACTTCCTTGGCCGGCGATTCGCTTTTGGTAATCGCCTTTAATCCCGCAAAAGCGACCAAGATCCAAACGGCATACGCTATAATTACCAAAACGGTAAGCAGGGAAATGTTCGAAAACCCCGTTTTGATTTCGATCACCAATGAACCCAAAAGAGCGAACGCTTTGACGGTGAAAATAATCGAGTACATAAACCGTAACAGACGAGTCTCTTTTCGGTCCGTCTTCAAGAACAAAACCACGCCGAGAACAGCGAGTATGCAGAAGGCGATTTCGAGCGTATTATGCCCGAAGACATCCTCGAAGTCCTTGTAAATGAAAAATTTCATCCCGAAACCCTCCAGATTTACGTAAGGCGACAGCAGTTTGAGCAGATAAATCCCCTCCCGGTAATCCCAAATAAAGTTCCTTGGCAGAAAAGGAACCAAACAAAACACGGCGCAAAATCCCGCTACGGTGATCGAAATCGGTTTTATATGCCGTTCCGCCACATCAAAAAACTTACCCAATAAGCCCATATGAATTCGTTATAGGGGACAGGTAAAAATAAAAGTCACACATCCCCGGATACTGTACTTAAAAACAACAATCCTTAATATAAACTAACACCGAATAATTTCATATGATAAAACAAATACACTTCATTTAACTTGGGATGTTCTGGAGTGTGGCTTTTTTTAAGCTAAAATGAAATAGTTAAAACACTAAAAATGAGGACTGATATATGCGCTTGACAAAAAACTATTCTTGTTTTTTCGTCTCAAAGGTCTGGCCTATTATTGACTCCAATGCGTTCCAAAAAACTAATTTCAGGCCTTTATTTTTCTTCCATAACCGTCATGCTTTTGGTTGGAAGAAAAATTTGTAGCCGTATTTGAGAGATTTTTTGCTTCGTTTTTTATCTCTAAAAAATGAAGACTGGAGCTTGTTAAACGCAAAGTGTCAGTGGTTTCGGGAAGCCGTATTTTTAATGCTGATAATTAAGTCAGGAAACGTAGACACTCGTTTCGCTATGAGCAAGGTTTTTGCTTATAGAAAACCTATGCCGGACCAATCACACCTTTGCAAATACGAACGCCAATACATCGAGTGGAAATACGGGTGCGGTGTGTCCATACGTAAAATAGCGAAGGGCATCAGGCGGGCGCCCTCTACCGTAAGCCGTGAGATAAAGCGCAACAGCTTCGGCGTGCTCGGCTATATGGCCGATAGCGCCGCCCTGCTTTACAAGGCCCGCAGGCGCTGGGCGGCGCATTGCGAGCACCCCGGCTTTCATGTGAAAAGGGTTTGGCGCTACCCTCCTCTCCGCCCCGACCGCCTTTATATCTGTTGGTATTCCGATACGCTGGAATACGACCGGCGCCGAAGTCCCTACCCTAATTTTTCACTTTCCCGCTCGGCCCAAAACCGTCGTGATTCGCTCTTCAGGCCCTCCGACAAGCCCGAACACTATACGGAGTTAAGATTTTTGTACGACTATCTGCGGTTTCATAAAGACTGCGTACTGAACCGGCCGATAGACTATTCGAAGCCCTTCCCTTACCGGCGCAAAAAACGAAAGCCGGACCCCAAACCCGTAACGGCCCCCAAAGCCCAAAAGGCAAAAACCAAAACCCCGGAACCGGCCATAAGCCCCGAGCCCGTACCGGAGCCAGTGGCATAACTATGCCCGAATAAGCCTAAAAAGCCCTTCCCTCATCCGATTCTCAACGCATTCATCCTATCAGCCCTCCGGAATCCTCGTATCAACGGCCAAAATCTGTTTTGTCCATACCGAAATGTCTGTCGATAGCGTCGCCTCCCCCGGGTTTTGGGTTGAAAATTTCAGTGGTTGAAAGTGTTGCGTTTGCACACGTGATTAGAAAACTAACTGACACAATAGCGTGGTTATTAGACATTTTTCTTGGATTGGAAAATTGTTTGTTATTAGGCTGTTAAGGAAAGTAAATTGGCAATCTGCGGTATGAGCGGACTTTAAGCTGTTAGTTTAGGTATGTTGCCACTCTTAAATGAATACAGAGCACTTAGTGTCGTGTAAAGTTCTATTATTAATTATTTTATTAATAAATTAACGTGAGGGATAGTTTGTTTGTAATTATAATTTATATTTAATAATTATTAACTATAAATGATTAAGAGTTATGAAAAATCTTTTTTTATTATTTTTTTCGATTTTTATTTTAACTGCATCATGCCAGACGGAAATTGACGCATCCCTCGATGCAGAAAATGATGTTTTAAGCCCAATTTTATTAAGAGCAAATTCAGATCTTTCTCCAAATTGGGATTGGACAACAGATGAAGATCTTGATATTTACACATCCCATCCATTAGATAAGTCACCTGTGAAATTGTATGGAGTGAAAACTCCATTTTACTCACAACATGAACTTTCTGAATTTCAGGATATGGCTCCTGAAGATGGATGGATGTTAGTGTTTAAAAACTTTGGGTCTAACGATATTTCTCCGATTCGTGACCTGCCATCATTCTCACTTTATAATAAATATACTGGAGTGCTTCGAATAATGACATTTATTCCTAGTATTGCTGATATTGATTATTCTAAGGTTGTTGGAGTCCTAAAGGCCAGTTCATCGAGTAGTGATCATAGCCTCTTTACATATTATGCTGAAGGAGATGAGACAACCATCAAAGGCTTTGACCCTCAGATGAGCGTATTCTACTCTACCAAATCGTTTAATTTAAATCATCATTGGATAAGTACAGATTTCATATTGTCTGGATATGATCCTGAAGATGTCAATAGAGATATAGCTTTAGACTTTGAGTTGTATGGTTGTGACATTACAAATGTAGAAGGCGAAGCAAATGGGAGTATTGAACAAGAGCTTTCAGAAAGGAAAATATCGGGTTTTTGGAAATTTATAGGGCAACTAGAACAGGGCCTTAAGTCAGGTGTGTCATTTTATAACGACTCAGAAAAAGCAATCAAGACGATAAAAGCCATTGGAGAGAAGTTTAAGAAGAAAGAGTCAACAACATCAAATCGGCAATCATCATTTATTACTGTAGCCCAAGCAGCGTATAGTGCTATCGGCGCTGTACGTGGATTTATAAAAGGTGGAAAAGCAAATACTCCTACACCTATCAAGTTCAATGCTGACTTTGATATTCAACTAAAAATGGAACTTAAAAAACCAATATATTCATTAAAGTTTAGCTTGAGAACGGATAGTAATCATGCCTCAGCTATAAAACCTACACAGAATATATCATGGGGAGTTTTCAATCTAAAGGACCGAATAAAATACAATGTTAATCATTATAAATATTATAAAGAAAATGAAGCGCATCCATATAAGGAAGCTTGGGATGAATTTGTGAATGTAAATTCACCAACATTTCTGAGCAACATTGTGCATAACCCGAGTTTGCCAACTCCCACTTACAAAATAGGGTTTGTAAAGAAAAATGGAGCGGATATATTAAGTACTCAAGCCAGCAATGCTCGTAGAGTTTACTATGATGGGAATGGAACTGATATTACATATTCAATATTTGAAATAGTTGTTGAGATAACACATAGATATTACCATCCGACAGAGGGTTGGAAGGAAGCTAGTATACTTAAAATTTTCCCAATAACACAGGGTGACTATCGTCTTGAAACTATTGAGGATAATGATAATGGGGGCGGACTGCCACCAACTCCATTCTAATGATTAAGTAATACATAGATTTGGAGACTGTTTACTAAAGAGTCTTAGTGATATTTATTTAATAAGCAGTCTCTTTTTTTCTTTATTGGTCGCAGAAGGAGTTAAAACAAAGCGCTTCAGTGCATCTTGCTTTTAGTTTCTAAAAAGGTTGGTCCCTGGCTCCCGCCAGCGTATTTAACGGCCATCGCAAGTGTCCACACTTGTGATTTTTATACTTGCAAGCGTCCACGCTTGCCCGTTCAGTATATCCAATCCAGCTGAGGCAAGCGTGGACGCTTGCGGTATGTTTAGTCACAAGCGAATACGTTTGCGACGGCCGGGGGAGAGCGAAAGGTCAGTTATGTAAACCTTGATAAGGAAAATGAGCATGAATTTAGTGTGATTTCAGGTAGTATTGAAAATAGTGAAGTCAATGGCTGTATCGTAAAAGTATTAGAAGGAGCAATGCCAGCATTTAATAAGAGAAAGCAGAAGTATTTTGATAAGCACAGTGCTTCATACAATAATCAACAACAACCAATGATGGCTCCTGTGTAGCCCCAGCTCTTAACGGCCATCGCAAGTGTCCACACTTGTGATTTTTATATTTGCAAGCGTCCACGCTTGCCCGTTCAGCATTTCCAACCCGGCAGAGGCAAGCGAGGACGCTTGCGGTATGTTTAGTCACAAGCGAATACGCTTGCGCCGGCTGGGGGATCATTTTTTTTTAGGTGTATCCCCTCGTTTCCCTCAAATATTGCGCCCCGGAAACCGACATAAATTCCATCGCATCATCTACATCCTCTTTAACCATGGAACAATACCAGCGTATGTAATGTTGGGTCCATCCATTGCTCATAATTGTTCCAGAAACGTCATCTGGTAATTCCGGCCTGGTTTCGAGCTTCATCTTGGGTTCGGGCTTCATCTTGGGTTCGAGCTTCATCTTGGGTTCGAGCGTAATTTTAAGTATTGAACGCGCTGGAGCCGTCTTGGTGGGTTCTTCTTTTCTTATACCTGATTGTTGTGCTTTTTCACCTTCTCCATCTTTGATTGTATGTATTATCTCTACGCAAAACCCTTCCTCTCTTAATAAAGAGATTTGCGGCTCAATTCGCCCCCATTGTGATTTGGTATATCCCGCATGTTCTACAGTTAACAATACCTGTCCAACCCCCTTTTTAAAAGCTGATTTAACAGCCTGACCTACCACTTGTCGGGTCACTTCTTCTTCACCCACCACCAAATTCGTCATTGTCAAAGTGTCGGGCTTTACCATAGAATTTGATCTTCGTAATCGCTTTGGAGGTTCTTTCTCTCCTTTTTCTACGCTTTCTACGCTGGATCTACTATCCAAAATCATTTTCGCAATTTGTCTGACATGCAAACTGTATCTCTGCTGTGCTTTTCCCATCCATATTTCACCCAATTCACTGTTATCCTTCTCTAACAACTCATGAAATTCCGGCGCAGGAATCATCATATTCCCTTTCTTCATTTCCGATTGGGGTTTCTTTAATTCAGGATTATGCTTAAGAAAGCCCGGAAGCCCCTCCTCCCCCAACTCTAACTCTTTGAGACTTTGAATTTGACCCTGAGTCGCAAGCTCTCTAACATCTTCTCCCACACCAGGGTCCATGGCTTCATCTCTTAAGGTTTTATATCTCAAGATAAACGGTCTTTCCTCTCCCCACTTCTTGATTACTTCCGCAGCTCCTTCAAGATACTGACCTATAGACTCAGGAATAGCACTATCATAGGTCCTTAATTCAATAACTGGAATGAATTTATCAGAGGTTCTCTTTATATAATCTTGAATATGAGGACGATATAAATTCAAATCGTATATTCCTTCAAACTGAACCGTGGCCAGTTGAAAAGGAGCCGCTTCCTCCTTTTCCACCGCCTCAGCATTATTGAAGCCTTTATGTATAGTCAGGCGTTGGATTAGGGCAACTCCACCGCGCAAAGATCCTAGCTCCCCCCCTCCCGCATTAGGCTCTTCCGATTTCGCCTGCAAAGCCTTCTCCCCCATAGCATCAGCTTCTCTTTCCAATCCAGCATCATCATTGATATGAACTTTGCCCTTCATTTGCATAGTAGGCTTTACCCGTCCTTGCTTTTGCTGAGCTACGTGCCATGCTTCATGAGGCAGATGTTTTTCCTGTCCCGAAGCAACGTGAATATCAGTCCCTTGCGCATAAGCATGAGCTTCCAGCTGTGCCGGCTTGTCAGAGTTGTAATGCACCTTCACGTCATCCATAGAATAGCCAGATAAATTTTCGACTCCAGACTTTAAATTATCAGGCAAGCCCGTGTTGTTTTCTTTTTCTTGCCTTTGAATGAGGGGTTGCTGTTTTGCAAGATAACTACTAGCCATCGTCTGCAATTGCGCTACTTGTTTTGCCTGGAGACTATCGTTCGCCACCTCTTGGAGTTTCCGTTGGGCAATTGCTTCAGGTCGATTGTTAACAAATTTAGAGACATACTCACTACTGTTCTGCTTTTGAGTAATGCTGTTCGCAATCGACTGGCCTTTATATTGCTGAGACCTGTCGTTATGAATATTCATAATAATGTTTTAATATTTTACACAACATATAAATGAATCTCATTCCTATTACTTCCTATATATCAAGGCGAAAGCCTCTCTTTTACTCTCTACATCCATAAAATTACAACATAAAAAAATTTCATCTATTTATAAAACCAAATATCCTAACTAATCAACTACACAAATCAAATAAAAAATCAATATAATTAAATAAATACCCAGCTCCTGCCAAGCGTATTTAACGGCCATCGCAAGTGTCCGCACTTGTGATTTTTATACTTGCAAGCGTCCACGCTTGCCCGTTCAGTATTTCCAACCCGGCAGAGGCAAGCGAGGACGCTTGCGGTATGTTTAGTCACAAGCGAATACGCTTGCGACGGCCGGGGTGTTTAACGGCCAACACAAGCTAAGGCGCTTGCCTAGATTATCGTGTTAAAATATGTTTCGGGTAGAATATAGTTTTTCTTACTCATCGTTTTTTTGTGGTGATTGGCCGTTTTCTGCTTATTTCTGTTTTTTTGGTTCCTGTTGGTTTTCGAAAGCTTCCTGTGGTGAGTTAAACCTTACTTTCTTCCGAATTCTTTTTTCTTCCCCTATGTTTTTCCGGACTGGGTTTTGCGATGGTGTAGTCGTAATGCTTTTGATAGTTTTTTCATAAAAAGAAACGAATATGACTACATTCATTTTGGAGCCTTCAAGGCTCGTGCGTCCTGATGTTTACCCTAAGCTCGCTCAGAATTTGGTGGACTGTCAGATTTATTTGTCCGGTGAGCAGAAGTATATCCGGGAGCTTGGGTACAAGGCTTTTGAAAAGGAAGCGGAAGAGGAAAAGGCGGAAGGTAAGCGCCAGCGTTTTGTGGAAGACAAGAAGAAGTTGGAGAGTGAGATTCAGACTACGGAGCTAAGAATATCGGTGGAGCTCGACCCTAAGCAAAAGGAGCGTTTGGAAACGCATTTGGAGGGTTTGAAGATAAAGCTCCGCCAGATGGGATATAAGGAAGAGGACGATGCCGGGCAGTCTTTGATGGAGCTTACGCATACTAACGCCGAGGGCGAGCTGTTTGAGCTGTATGTGAAGGCTTACCGCCAGTCGGTGCTGGATTATATCAACGATTATGTGGTGCCGGGCACTATAGGCGAGGGTACGGTGGAGTTTGAGGGTGTGGAGTATGTGGCCGAGTTGGCGGCTCAGGATTAGTGACAGTGTTTTAGGTTTGAGTAATATGTTCCAGAGTCCGCTTCGGCGGGCTTTTTTGTTTTAGGAGCGGAAGGCATTGGCGGTAGCCAAATAGCCGATAAAACCTGAAAAAAGCCAAGGGTATAACTATGCGATCCGAACAACTAGGGGTTACGTTAATATATAAAACACATATCGCATCAATCCTATATTTTTTAAAGCTTTAACTTTTAAACCATTTGAGCATGAATGAGAAAACTTACGCAAAAGGGTATCTGTCAGTAGGTCAGGCTTGGGGAATTCTTGGCCTTGGAATGCTTTTCACCTTCGTTATCTTCCTCCCGACCGTGGTGTTTACAGCGAATTCTTTGGGGGACGAATTGGCTTCTTTCTTAGGCTATACCGTCACGTTCGGGGCCACTTTTTGGGTAGCGCATATTTTTTACAAAAAGGAAGTCGGGCATGTGCGTTATGACCTCTCGCTTTCTTCCGTGAAGGTAATGGCCTTGGCGATGTTGGTGATATGTTGTTTGCAAATAGGGGTGACTATTCCTATCGCGAGTTTGATTCCCATGCCGGAAATATTCAAGCAGGCATTTTCCCAGATGGCGCAGAATAAGGGACTGTTTGGCTTTTTGACTGTAGTTATCGTGGCTCCCGTTTTGGAGGAGTTTATTTTTAGGGGTGTTATTCTTAAAGGCCTCTTAAAGAAATACTCGCCTCACAAATCAATTCTGTTGTCCTCTTTTCTTTTTGGCATAATGCATTTCAACCCTTGGCAATTCGTTACGGCTATGGTAATCGGGGTGTTTTCGGGTTGGGTTTTCTACAAAACCAAAAAGCTGTCACTGTCTATCCTTATCCATGTCGTGAATAACGCGCTGGCCTTTGTGCCCTTATATTTTATGCAACAGGACTCTGCGTCCCAAATGGACCTGTCTTGGATGCAGGGGATCGAGCAGGGTTATGGAAGTCTTCTCAACTTCGGGCTTGTTGTGGCGGGAGCGGTCATGACCTCCGTTTTCGGGATTATGATATTGAATAAAGAGTGGAGTAAGCCTAAAGCCGTCGAAGGGAATGTTGTGGAGGAGTTGGCGGTTGAGGATTAGTGGTTGTTGACGCTAGGGATGATATGTTTAAGGCTCGCTTCGGCGGGCTTTTTTTGTGCCTATGAAAGCTAGTTGTTCTCCGGCGGTCAAAACACCAGGCTTCTGATTGCCGGAGAACAACAAACGCTCTTATTCCCAAGGAAGGTACTTATGTCTTATGATTTGCTCCAGATCATTGCGTTGAGTGTTGTACCAGCGCTGTTCTGAAGTGAATTCCTTGTCGTTGTAGCTCATGGTGTAGTGGACCGAATTTTTTGGCGACTTCGGGTAGCGGAATTCCGCGCGTATTATTCTCTGGTTTTGGTCGTATTCGCATCGCTTCTCCAAGACCTTTTCTCCGTTTTCATTGAAATGGTCCTCTTGGGTCTGTTTTGTCGTGTTCGGCAGGTATTTGTATTCGACTTTCCGTAGTACTTTGTCGTCCGTTTTCCTGTAATTGGTGTCGGTGGAGGTCCAAGTGGCGTCGTTATATACGATGTGGCTGTAGTGGTTTTCGTCGGTGGATGATTGGGGGAGTGTTTCGCTCCTTTGTGTTTCCCGGTGTTTGGCGTCATAGCCGTAGTTCATAATCGAGAATTCCCTGCCCTTTTCGTCGTACACGGTGGTTTTCGTGTTTTTTCCCAGCGAGTTGAATTTTCCTTCCGCATAGGGCTTACCGAGAGGCATGTCCGTCGTGATTTCTTTTATTGCGAATGTATTTGACTGGTCGTTGTAGGTGGTTTCTTTTCTAAATATAAGGCGTCCGTCACCATCCGTTCTCTCGCTTACGATCTCCCGTTTTTTGGTGTCACGTTTTATTTCAAGCTCGCCCGTTTTATGATTTTTACTGTCGAACCAAGTGGTTCTTGTTACCGTCAGCTGGATGTTGGGATTATCTGGGGTGCCGGGTTTTTCGGGCGTTTCGGGCGGAAGGGATTCGGATGATGATGAGCAGTTGAAGAGAATAAGTCCGGCGCAAAAGATCGCAAGTGATTTTATAGAATGTAATCGCATCTAGATGTGTTTTTTATGAGGTTTTATTTTTGAAAATGAACTGGACATAAAAGCGTATACCTGTATTTTTTTGCGTTGTGAATAAAGCTGTTTTTTATGTTGGTTCCAGATCTTGCGAAGATAACTAAAATCGCCGTTTGGAGTAGTTTTTTATGGCTTGTAATGGGCTTTAGGGCGTTGTATGGCCGTTTTTGGAAGTCATGAATTGCTTTGGGATTAGTCAGGGAAAAGGTGGCGGAAGGTCATTCTCGCTACGCTATCGCTGGCGGGTTTGGGTACTTCCGGTGTGGGTAGCCGCAAGGCGGGAGCCGAGGGGCCAAAGCGCTGACTTTATGGGAATATTGGACAAATGTTATAATAGTTGCGGAGGGAAAAACTTGATCGGCGAACGTTTGTGGAGGGCGTACAAGGATAAAAACATACGGTATGGTTTGGGACTGTATTGTGCGCTAGTAGTGCTGTCGGTTTATTTACATTAGGGTGTAGTTTAAACCGTTGGGTTTTTGGCCCTGTTTTGTTGGAATGCACTAATTGAGATTGAAATGAAGAAGCGTCATCTTTTTGGGTTGTCCATGGCTTTGTTCATGAGCTGTAAGCAAAAACCCGCCGAGCGCCCCAAAAGACCGAATATTTTGTTTGCCATTAGCGATGACCAGACTTTTCGCCATACCGGCTATGCGGGCTGTGATTATGTGAAAACTCCCGCCTTTGACAGGGTGGCGAGTGAGGGTATCTATTTTTCGAATTGTTATGCCGGCTCGCCGGGTTGCGCGCCTTCGCGGAGCAGTATCGTGACGGGGCGTTACCCTTGGCAAAACGAGCAGTCGGGCCAGCACGCGTCGTCTTGGATGAAGAAGTACGTGCCGTTTGTCGATCTGTTGGAGGAAAACGGGTACGCTACCGGCAGGACGGGCAAAGGTGTCGGGCCGTTTCGGTATGCGCGGACTGAGGCGGACTCGTTGTGGAGAATGGGCGACGCCGGCGGTAAGTCGTTTAGCAGTATCAACTATAAGAAAGGTGCCGACGAGCGTACGGCAAAAGGCATCAGAAACCTGAACTACTCCGAAAACTTCAAATACTTTGTGGAGAACATTAAGGGCGACAAGCCTTTCTTCTTTTGGTTCGGGGCTTCTGAGCCTCACCGCAGTTATGAGAAGGGATCTTGGAAGCGTCTGGGCAAGAAGTTGGGCGACGTGAAACAAGTTCCGGGCTTTTTGCCCGATACGGACGAAATCCGGGGCGATCTGCTCGATTACGCCGTGGAGATTGAGTGGTTCGACAAGCATCTTCAGCGTATGCTGGATTATCTTGAGAGTATCGGCGAGCTGGACAATACTATCGTGATGGTGACCTCGGACAACGGAATGCCTTTCCCCCGCGCCAAGGCGAATTGTTTTGAATACGGGGTTCACGTTCCGTTTGCGGTGCGTTATCCGAAGGGTTTTCCGGGCAAAAGGGTCGTGGATAATCCTGTAAGCTTTATTGATATCGCGCCGACTATACTTGAGCTTACCGGCACCAGCCCGGAGGGAATGATGCCTATTTCCGGCAGGAGTATGCTCAACGTCTTGCGCAGTGACAAACAAGGCGACGTGGACGGAGGCAGAAAGTATGCGGTAGCGGGCCGTGAGAGGCATTCGAGTTCCCGTTACCTGAATCGGGGGTATCCGCAGAGGGTGATTCGCAGTAAGGAGTTTATCTATATCTGGAATATGAAGCCGGAGCGCTGGCCGGCGGGTGCGCCACGGCGTTTCGATCCCAAGGACTCGACGAAGCTTTATCCGAATTATGGCCTTGGTGCTGACGGGAAGTATATGAGGGCGGGAGCCTTTACGGATATTGATGACTGTCCGTCGAAAACCTTTATCATCGAGAACCACGACAACCCCGAGTTATCGAAATACTTCGGGCTTGCGCATGACAAGAGGCCGGAGTTTGAATTGTATAATGTGGTTAATGACCCTTATTGCTTGAATAACCTAGCGGGAAGCGAAGAGCTGAAATCCACGGAGGCTAGTCTGAAGGAGAAGCTATTCGAAGAGTTAAAATCTTCGGACGATCCGCGTATTGTCGGGCCGGATCAGGAGGTGTTTGAAAGTTATAAAAGGTATTCCGTGATTAGGAAATTCCCTAAGCCGGAGTATTTGTAGAGGGTTTCAGTTCTGGGAATTTATAATGCGCTTCGGTTTGCCGGGGCGCATTTTTTAGCTGTTTGCGACGGTAATTATACACTCGAACAAAAGTGTCTTTGTTTTATTATTGACTCCAATACGTTCCAAAAAACTAATTTCAGGCCTTTATTTTTCTTCCATAACCGTAATGCTTTTGGATGGAAGAAAAATTTGTAGCCGTATTTAGAAGATTTTTTGGTTACTTTTTGATCTTTCAAAACTCAAGCGATAGTGTTCACGAACACCGCTGAAAGCAAACACAAACGTGAGTAAAGTAACACCGGAGCTTGTTATAAGCAAGCCGTTTATGGTTTCTGGATATCATCTTTTAAGTGCCAATAATTATGTCGTAGTGCATATCATGGATATTTTCTCCGTTATAAACCGTTTCTCTTTTGCCGAGTGTGTTAGCTCTTTGGCCTTTTTTAGGTGGCTTACGGCCGTTTCCTTTTCGCCCAAACGGCTGTGGATCTCACCGGCTATGGCGTGGTAGAGATAATACTTCTCGATCGACCGTTCGTTTTTTAGCTTCTGAAGGTCTTTCATTGCCTCTTCCGCCCCTTTGTGTTCCATCAGGACTATACAGCGGTTGAGCAGTATCACCGGATCGGGCGTTTGCTTATACAGCATATTGTAATAGCGCAGTATATTTTTCCAGTTTGTGGATTCGTAGCTTTTGGCCGTACAATACTCGTAGGCTATGGCGGCCTCAAGGTGATAATTCGAGGCGGATTCGCCGATGGCGGATTTTACCAGATAGTCTATGCCCGCGTTTATTAGCTCTTTGTTCCACTTTTTGCGGTCCTGTTTTTCCATCGGGATTATGTCTCCCGTTTCCGACACTCTCCCCGGCGTGCGGGAAGTGTGCAGACACATCAGGGCCATCAGCGCATAGGCTTCGGATAGGTGCGTTTTGGTGTTGTCGATCAAAGACCGGCACAAGAACATGGCTTGTGATACGAGGTCTTTCCGGATCAGATGGTCCGACTGCGTGGAGTTGTAGCCTTCGTTAAAAATCAGGTAGATCACTTCCAGAACGGCCCTTGTCCTCGGCGCAATTTCGGCTTCGGCCGGGACTTCGGGCTTTATTTTCGTTGTCCGGAAAAAGGATTTTGTCCTGTACAGCCTTTTTGAGATTGTCTGTTCGTTGGTCAGAAACGCTTTCGCTATTTCTTTGGAACTGAATCCACAGAGCGATTTTAGGATAAACGTCTTTTGGTTCTCTTCCGATATCTCTGGGTGGCAACAGGCGTACATCATGCCCAAAAAATCGTCGTTTATGCGTTCGTCGCTCCAGCGGTGTTCCATGGCCTCGCTCAGCGCGTATCCGGTTATCAGCGGTTTTCTTTCCGGATCCGAAAAGTCGATGGTCGTGTTGCGTTTTTCCTTCCGGAGAATATCGACGGCCCTGTTTTTCGCCGTTTTGTAGAGCCATGCGCGCGGGTTGTCAGGCAAGCCCCTGATCTTCCAGCTTTCCATAGCGCTCAGTAGGGCGTCCTGTACCACGTCTTCGGCCAGTTCGTAGTTTTCCGTGCCGAAAATGCCCGCCAACACGGAAACCATCTTTCCAGATTCTTTCCTGAAAAGATGGTTGATCTCGATTTCTATGTCGGTTCCGTCCAAGTCTTATTCTACGGGTCTGATTTGTCTTACCTCAAGCGTACAGTCGTGCTCGAAGCCGGGGCACCCTTTGGCCAGTTCGGTAGCCTCGTCAAGGGATTTGGCCTTAAAGATAAGATAGCCGCCGACCAATTCCTTGCCTTCGGCCAACGGTCGGTCGATAATCGTCTTGCCTCCGTCGATCAGCGTTTTGCCCTCTTCCATCAAAGGCTCGCCCCCCACAAAGGTTTCCTCGCTGGGCATTCCGCTCAGCCAGTCTTGCCATCTGCCCATGTGCTCTTGCATTTCTTCGGCGGATTTGGTCGCGGCGATTTCCTCGCCGCCTCTGATAATGACTAGATACTCGTTCATGATTGTGTTTTTTGGGTGTTAATATTAGTGATTTGCTCTATTATACTCGTGGGATCCATCTCGAAATATTCGTTAACGACCTTCCCGTCAACGATTTCAAAAATATCGATCCATGAGAATTCCACTTTTTTGCCCGAGGCCGGAATGCCGTGGTATTCCCGGGTATGCTTGCCCGCCCAGCGTCCCCTGACCACTACGTTGTTACCATCCTCGATCACTTGGTCAAGCAAATGAATCCCGCTAAAAGAATCGCTCATCGTCCACATCATATCCAAGTGCTCAATCGCTTTGATTGGTGTGGGAGACATCGGGCTGTGAAAAGTGTGCTCGTCGGCCATCAATTCGCCAACGGCTTCAAAGTCTTGGCTGTCAATATTTTTAAACCAGGATTCCACAAGCTTCTTTCCTGACATTTTCATGAATTTAGGTAACAAAACATATTATTTGCCCCTATGACGGATTCACTTTCCGGATTAGGACACGGAGCCGGAAAAAAATTGATTTATTTTTTCGAAAGAGATTTCAGCCGTTAGAAACGGGTGAATTTTAAGGTTAATACCAGGGTTAACCACACTTGTATTGGAGCGAATAACGACATTGGAGTTCCCAAACAATACATATGGACAAGCCGAGTATTCTTTAGGTATGAATGGTCATGGAGTGTCAGGGTTGGTGGAAATTTGGCCGACTCCTTATGATATATGTTCTAAATCAGCGCCACAACATATTGGAGAAAAACGGAGACATAACAGAAAGTCTTTCGGTTGTTTTCGGTTGACCTTTAGTCTTTATGCCTCTCTTGCTTACTATAAGCTTATTCGTATTCTCTTTTTTCGGGAAAGCCAAGGGAGTGGCATAGTCAAGATCTAAATCCGAAGATATGAAAAGAAACCAAAAGCTGTGGACCGCCTTGCTTGTGACGATGGTGCTGGCCTTCCATAACCGAGTATCCGCGCAGTCCCGCAATAAGACGAACTTCATCCAGTTTCTCACCGACGACCAAGGCTGGGGCGATTTGCACGCTTTCGGCCATCCGGACATCAAGTCGCCACATATCGACAAACTTGCCGAAGAGGGGCTTAAGTTTACGCAGTGTTATTCGGCCTCTTCCGTTTGTTCTCCGGCGCGTTCGGCTATTTTGACGGGCCGTACGCCTTATCGCAACGGGGTGTATCGTTGGGTACCGGCCAATCATTATTGTTATTTGCGGGCTTCGGAAGTTACGCTTCCCCAGTTGCTTAAGGAGGAAGGCTATCAGACGGCCCATTTCGGCAAGTGGCATTTGAGCAGTTATTCGGAAGAGCGGATTCCGAAAAAGCGCGCGCAATACCGTAATTATGGCTACGAAACGGATCCGAACCAGCCTACCATGAACGAGTACGGCTATGACTATTGGCTGGCGACGGGCAATGTGGCTAGACCGTCGCATAAGAATCCGCAGAACTTCTTCCTAAACGGCACCGGGCTGGGCGAGATAAAGGGCTATTCCGCTCAGATTGTGGCCAAGTATGTGGTGGAATGGATCAAAGAGCACAGGGAGCCGGGCCGCCCGTTTTTTATGACTGTGTGGTTTCATGAGCCTCATGGCCCGGTGGATTCTGATCCGGAGTTTATGAAAAGGTATGATAAGCTGAAGGACGAAAGCCTAAAGCAGTATTTGGCCAATATTACGCAGATAGACGAGGCCGTGGGCGCCATAGTAAAAGCTCTGGACGAAGCGGGCGAGACGGATAACACGCTGATTTGGTATACAAGCGACAACGGCCCGGAAGGCAGGCATCCGTACGGAACGTTTAACCAGAGTGACGACCCTTTCAATGGTAGCCGTTACCGTGGAAGTACGGGAGGTTTGCGGGGCAGAAAGAGGCATACGCACGAAGGCGGAATCCGGGTGCCGGGTATAATTAAGTGGCCGGCGGGTCAGCGTCAGGCCGGTTTTGTGCCCGGTTCGGTAATCTCGGAACCGATTATCGGAAGCGACGTGTTCCCTACCCTTCTGGAAATAGCTGGCGCCAAGGTGCCGAGAGGGGTCAAGTTAGACGGAGAATCGATCCGTCCGCTGTTGGCAGGAAAAAAGATGCATCGGAAAAAGCCATTGTACTGGCGAAACAACTTCAATGATGTTCGCATAGCGCTTCGGGATGGCGACTGGAAGGTTGTAGGCAATTCGGAACGGACCGTGTTCGAGCTATACAATATTAGGCACGATCCGCGTGAGACAACCGATTGGGCAACCCGAGAGCCCAAGCGTTTTGAGCGGATGAAACAGGCATTGATCGAATACGACAAGGAGGTGTTGGCCGAAGGTCCGGATTGGTGGAAAAAAGAGAAACGAATAAATAGCAGAATGCCTGAATTGTGAAAGAAGTAAGTAGTACAAAGTAAATAGTACTGAGTAAAGAGACTGCTCTAGAATAATCTAAAATCAAATAAACCAACAAGTTAACCCTTCAGGGATCCCTCTGCCGAAACATAAGCTATTTTACTGGATCTACTTAGCGTGAAACAATAGAGCCACCTACCGGCGAAAGCGGTAAGGTGGCTCATTTTTTATAGCTAAGAGTACTCAAACAGTTTAGTCTATTTACTCAGTACTCTTTACTTTTTACTGAATTTTACTCGTACGGATGCGCGATTACTGGGCAGTTGATAATAGCGTTGCTGGCGTGCAGGCCTCCCACATACGGGTTTTCCGGGCCGGCATCCGGCGTAAAGCTGGTTACCCATCCGGCCTTGATCAAGCTCTTAAGATCTTCGAAACTGGTGATACGTCGGCGCTTGTTTTGTTGGATGGCCTCATCCGTCCAACGGTTGATGTGCGCGTCCCAGAGCGGGCTGTAATTGTTGTCAATCTGGTGGTTGGCCGGCTCTATCGGAAACACGTTGATTGGATCAAGCGGAGCATCGGCTCCCGATCCGTTTTTATCGCTCAAGATAGCCGAATTCAGGCCTTGGCGCATAGGATCCGCTTCGCCCGTGATGCCGTTGCCTACCGGAGAGAAAGCCAACAAAGCGGATTCCTGATCCAGCGTAGACTGCCCGAACTGAGGTATTTTGCCCAAACGGGGAGCGTAGATGCCCAGCTCGATTGTAGCCGGAACGTTATCGTAAGCGTCCGTAACCAAGTGGTAGTAATAGGCTCTTCCGTTCTGGAATCCGTCAAGGATTTGGAGCGTGGCCTCCATTTTGTCGGTGTCGATTGATTGTTGGCCCTCAGGCAAGCGGTCGTGTAGACCAGTGGCATTTTTCAACGGGGTTGCGTTCATTACCAAACCGCTCGGCAGAACCACTACAGGCGAGTACTCTGCGTCGCCTATGGCTCCGGGTTCGGCTACTTTTGGTGGAAAAGCGAATGGTCCGTCGCCGGGAACGATACGCCTTACTGGCGAGAAGTCCACTTTTCCCTTGAACTTCATACGTCCGCTGTCGTTGAGCGTTACCAGTTGTACACCTTGGCTACCTCGGGCGTATTTAAGCTTCGGCGAATAGTTAATGCCCATCCGCTTGGCTATTTGGTAGTCAGAAGCTTCGGTGATGATGTAATAAACCTCTCCCCCGTCGGCTCCTTCGCCCTTGAATACCGGAAGGGTAACGGTAGGCGCCGTGTGGTCCAGCTTAATGCTGATAGCGTTGCTCATGAACACGTTCTGCTTTTCGGTGAACTTGCTCGGAGCGCCGGGATCGAAAAGCTCTTTGCCGGAGTCTTCTTTATAAGAATCCATCAGCTTCACCATTTCCTGGTAAGCCATTTCGTAGTTCAGTCCCGAGTCTTTTGGGGTGTAGCCGTCGTCGTCGCTGTCGGAGCAATTCCATAGCAGAAGTGGCGCCACAAGCAGTACGGCGAATATGTGCTTTCTCATGCTGTTAATGAGTTGAAATGAATGTTACGTCACATATTAATAAGAGGACTTTTTGGGAAAAGGTTTTCAGGCGGGCAAGGACGTATAGTAATGCGCCTTTTGAGGTTGGTGTTCAAGGATGTTTTATTAATGTACTTGATTGTCAGTGGTTAAAAGCAACGTTGGGTTGGCTTCCCGTGTCAGGATTGGGAGACAACTTTGGAGCAGATTACGCTTTTGAATCGAACAAACATGAAAACCGCAATACTGGCGTCAGTCTTTTTTCTATGCGATTTTCTGGCTTTGGGTCAAGTGTCGCTAGACAAAATTCCCCTGAAAAACGGTGATTATACCGTAGGCTTTAGTCACTATTTAGCGATTGATAGTAGTAGGACTTACCAAAGAGAAATGGACTGGAATAATCGTTTTATACCGATACCATACACCGGACTTGAGGGAAACGGCGTTTTGTAAGGGCCTTTTTTTGAAAACGCCCCAAATTGACACATATACGGCCAACGCCCTCCGGCGCAGAAAAACACCACGGCCCGCGGTTTGCATTTTATTGGGTAAAGAAACCGGCCACAAGATGGACACGTACCTACGCCTTACTTTATACGAGAGAGAATTTATCCTGCGCCTGCGCGCCAAGGGATATTCAACGCGATTTATAGCGAAATTTCTAAGGCGTGCGCCGTCCACCATCAGCCGTGAGCTAAAGCGCAATACCATACAGATTTCCGGCTATAACCCATACCTGGCCCAAGACTTGGCCGAAGCCCGCCAGCGCATTTGCGTAGGCCACAACCGCCAATGCCCCGAATACAAACGCTGGGTAGGCGTGCGGGATTATCTGCCCAAACTGCCCAGAATATTCGTAGCCTGGCATTCCGACATAAAGTTTTATCCCCGGGGCCTCACCGGATTTATGGGAAGCAATGTTTACCGGCTACCTTCCCTACTCGCCACCAAAGACAAACCATTCCACTTTCTTGACCTACTGGAATGCCACCGCTTACTACGAAGATGGTGGCGCTGGCAAGAATTCCGGGAACGGCGGGAAGCCATATACAGTGGAAGGAAGCCCGCCGACCCCATCATACCAAAGAAAAAACCGCCGAGCCTAAGCTACAGCAAAAGGCCCAAAACCGAAGCCACCCCGAAAATACAACCCGACACACACCGCCGGGCCGGATAAGCCTGCCCAAAAATCAGCGAAAAGCCCGCTTTTTTCCATATTGTGGAAAAGGGCGGGCTTTTTTTCTTTTTCGGGATGGTTGTTTTCTCAGAGGGCAGTGCTTTTTTAGTCTGTTTTAGGAGGGCTGAAGGGAAGGCTTTTAATTTTTTAAGAATTTTTTCAAGTTGATTTTGGTGTTGCGTTGGCTCACGTAATTTGATCGCCCGTGTTCTAGTCAAATTTTTCTCACTTAAGAGATGAAAAGAAGTGATATCGTTAGATTATAGTGCGTTTGTTTCTCAGATATCATATATGACATGCGAAACTTCTTGTTAAATATTATATGAAAATAAACGATATTACGCTTTTTGGTTCTTTCAAGTAATTTAAAAATGAAAATCCTGAAACTGTCAGACGGAAATCAGCACGCAAATTTTTTTTCAGCTAATGTTTCACTCAGTGAAATTGATGAAGTTAAATCAAGTTATACATGGGACAACTTTAGTGAAGATGAAAACTTGATGTGGGAAATGGGAGATTTACTTTTCTCAGATGCTGTTAATCAACAGCAAGTGATTGATAACAAAAGTGATAGAGAATTTTGGAGTAAATTGAATAAATCTCAAAAAGTATTAAGAGCATTTAATGTATTTGACAATACTGTAAGACATAGTGTATTCTTTGAGTTTTTTTATAATTCTCCGCAGTATTCATATGTCATGATTGAGGTGTTTAAAGAACTTGGGCAGACAAAGCTAATGGCTGACTACACAACTTTACTTTTTACATATATAAAAGAAGATGACTTTTTTAATGGGGTAAGAGAGCAAATAAAAGCTCTCCCAAATTCCGACAAGTATAGTACCCTCGATTCTTAGGACCAGTAAAGTCGATTTTTAAGTAAATTTTAAACGGTTGTCGCTATCGTCGAGCCCGTGTGAATGTTGATAAGTCCTTTCACATTCTGTTTTTTCTTGGACTTATCAATATTTGCATGGGCATACGCGGTGGCTTTCGCTTTTGACGCTCCGCTAAAAACATTTTCCGGCTTCAGGTTCTCGATTCCTTGGTGATCCCTGTTGTGGTAGCGTCGCAACCATTTCTCTATCCCCAAATACAACTTTAAACCGTTGTCGGCCGGATTCAGGTAAATATGGTCCCTTTTTAGCGTTCTCCAAAAGCGTTCGATGTAAATGTTGTCCAAGGCTCGGCCTTTGGCGTCCATACTGATGTTTATTCCCTCTTTCTTGAGATAGTTCACGTATTCCCCGCAAGTGAACTGGGAACCTTGGTCACTGTTGAGTATTTCCGGTTTACCGTGAATCTCAACGGCCTCACGCACCACTTTTAAAGACGCCGCGGCCTCAAGCGTATTGCTCAAACCCCAACCCACTATGTACCTGCTGTAGACGTCGATAATCGCCGTCATATACATGAAACCGCTAGCCATGGCTATATAAGTGATGTCTATCGACCAGACCTGGTTTTTCCTGACAACTTTCTTTTCCTTAAGCAGATACGGGTAAACGTATTTTGCCTCTCCGGGCTTGCTCAGATTCTTTTTCGGGTAAATAGGGTAGAGATTCGCTTTGCGCATCAAGCGCCTAACCCTTTCATAGGAAGGGTTGAATCCTTGGTCACGCAAGGCTGATCTCATGCGCAAAACTCCCGCCGTGGGTTCGTCGATCATGTGCCGGTCCATAAGGCGCATCAACTCCAAGTTTTCCGCGTTTTCCCCCTTTGGGCTGTAGTAGTATGACGAACGGTAAAGCTCCAGACAGTCGCACTGACGGCGAATGCTCAGCTTATCCCCGGGGTCGACAAGGAGACGCAAATCTATAGACGCCCCAACTTCTTTAAGCTTTTTTTTAGGAAGTCGTTTTCCATCTCAAGCTTTCCTATTTTACTGTACAGTTGGTCTGTCGCCTTCTCCGTTTTCTCGTGTTCTTTTCTATCTTTGCCACCCTCAAAAACGCTGGACGAGCGCTGCAGAAACTCATTTTTCCATTGTGAAATCTGGGTGGCGTGAAGATCGTACCGTCTGCAGAGTTCTTGGGTGGTTTCTCTTTCCTTCAGTGCTTCGATCGCTACTTCCGCCTTGAATTTGGCGCTGAATTTTCTGCGTGTCGTTCTCGTTTTCATGCCCATAATTTAGTGATTTTTAAACTAAGACACTGGTCCGAAAATTCAGGGGTATTATAGATATGAGCATCCACGCTTGACCGTTCAATTTTTCCAATCTAGGTGAGGCAAACTCGGAAGCTTGACATAAGTTTGGTTGTGACTAACGCTTCCGGAGCGTCGGACACTTTAAAAAGGGAGAGCTAAGTACATCCAGTAGAATAGCTTATTTTTTTGGGGAAGAATGCTTGAAGATTTAATCTATTGAATTATACGGCTTTGCCTTGCCTTCGAGCAGTCTCTTTACGCTTTACTATTTACTTTGTACTATCTATATAGGGTTTACTGAAAAAGCCCAGAGGGCTACCCAGCTAGGATATTTTGCCAGACAGTCTTTTCCTGTTTCTTTTCGCCGTCTTGAAGCCATATCCCGTATTTCCAGCTCAAGAAAACAAGGTCAAAAAAGATTTCGCTCTGAAATCTTTTCAAGTTGGCCACGAAGAAAATGCAGGCGATCCATGAAAGCGAAGTGTCCGCTCTCCTTGCCTGTATTTTGTCCAATCCGTGTCCCCGTTTCACTTCCCCGAATTTTCCTTCCGCCCTGCTCCGGTGCCGTTGGTGAAGCGTCCGGTTTTCCTTGCGTTCCCTGATTTTTTCGGGACTTGAGGGAGGCCTTCCCAACGGGGAGCCCACGAATTCCACACCCGCGCCGGACATGGTCTGCCGGGCGTTCCTGTTTCCGTAAATCTTGTCCCCGACGAATTTGCCGAGCTTCATTTCCGGGTTTCTCTCCCCGAAACTGTCGATGTGCCCGCGGATCACTTCCGCGTCACCCTCGTAGTAAGCGTCCCATTGCGCCTTGTCCAGATAGGAATAGCCTTCGTGAAGGCTTACGGACAATTTGGCGCCGAACTCGGTGTCGCTTCCGTTTTTGCCCCGGACTATCGGCCGGACATGGGGCTGGAAGACGTTCACGATGCGGCCGTCCACCCTGTTGGCACCGGTCTCCAGCATGAGCGACTGTTGCCTGGCGATTTCGTGAAGCACCATCAGAATCTTCAAAAACCTGCTTTTTAGGCGTATAACGCCCTTGTTGGCCTCTATGAGGCTGTCGATATGCCGTAGGTTCCGTTCCAGATAATTCAGCTGTCGGCGTGCGCACACGCGCCAGAATTCGGCTCCTTTCCTCTTTTTTCTCGTCGCCCCGACATATTCCCTATGGGCTTTATCCCGGTAAGTCCGGGGCTTTTTGGATAAACCGGAATCCCTGGCGACGGGCCAAAGGAGGTCGATGATTTTCTCCGACTGCACCCTCGCCGTAGCCAACAGCCCAAGGTCCGTGGGGTATGGAATCTCTTGCGGCGCCACCGTCGCGTCGCAGGAGACAACCCGCTTGTCATCTTCGGCGTCCCCGGAATGCCCGTCTTTGGACCCTTCATCCCGATCGCCCTCCGCAATACGGATCCCCTCGTGTTGCAAAAGCGAACTCATCCTGTTAAAATCCCCGTACCCGAGCCGCTTGCGGACCGTCGTGAACAGCGAAGGGTCAAAGGCCTTTTCCGTGGTGAACGAGCCGAGTCCCACGAAATACTGGAGATACGGATTTTCTTTGATTTGTTCTATCGCCTCGGCGTCCGAAACGTTCAGCTTATGCTTCACGATCAGCGCGCCGATGACCAGCCGGGCCGGTTTGCACGGACTGCCCTTGCCCGTCGACATTTTCGATTCGTAGACCAAACCCAATTCCGCCCAGGGGATGGAGTTGGCCAACTTCACCCATCTGTTTTCCGGGTTAAGGCGCCCTATTTCCGGGTCCAAAAAACCTTCTATACTCAATTGCGAGGAACTTGTCTTGATCATAGGTGCAAGGGAAAAAATGCTCTCAGTCCTTTCTATGGCCAATTTACGAATATTCCCTGTGCTTTGGAAAGGGAAACAAGCTACCTAATCCACTGATAATCTTGTGGTTTTTACTTTTTCAGTAAACCCTATATAGGTGTAAATTATGATCCCTACACACCGAAAGGCGCGTCAGTTTCTTGGTGCGACTTCATTTTTTTGAAGCGTAAAAATGAACCACATGACGCTTTTGAGTTTGTGAGTTTCCTGTTTTTTTGATGCGAAAAAATGTGACAGGCCCCGCAAATGCTTGAAATTAAGCTTTGGACAGGCTTGGCGTGGGCCGACATCGCGAGTTTTACTTTTTACTTTGCGTCCAAGTCTATAATTTTGGTCCGATTTGCGAAAGCGAATGGGAATGCGTATCCTGAGGGCGTTTCCATTCACATCGTTTTCAAATACATAAACTTTATACCTACACTCAATTATGGGCAGAAGATTGGCGGGCGTTGTAACGCTTTTCATTTTATGGGTAAATGTGGCTTTGGGACAAAGTCCGGTGGATAGCCCTTCCGAGTTTTTGGGCTATGATCTAGGCGATCGTTTTACGCCTCATTACCGTGTAGTGGAATATTTTAGGCATGTGGCCAAATATATGCCTTCGCACGTAAAGCTGAAGGAATACGGTCATACATACGAAGGGCGCCCGCTGATATTGGCGTTTGTGGGTTCCTCCGAAAAAATCCAGAACATAGAGGATATAAGACGGGACAATCTGATTAGGGCCGGAATAAAAAAAGAAAGTCTGGTGCGTCCGCAAGACACCACGGCTTTGGTTTGGCTGAGTTATAATGTCCACGGTAACGAGGCGAGCTCGTCGGAAGCGGCGATGAAGACGCTCCATTCGTTGACCAACTCGTTTGTAACCCGCGGAAACAATAGCGAGGTTTGGCATGAGAATACTTTGGTGATCATCGACCCTTGTCTGAATCCCGACGGACGCGATCGTTACGTTAATTGGCAGATGCAGAAGGCGGGGTTTCCTAACAACACGGCTTTGGACGCCGTGGAACACCATGAGCCTTGGCCCGGAGGAAGGACAAACCATTATCTTTTTGACCTGAACAGGGACTGGTCCTGGCAAACACAAGAGGAAAGCCGTGCCCGGGTAACGGAATATAACCGTTGGTTGCCTCAGGTTCATGTCGATTTTCACGAACAGGGTGTGGACAGCCCTTATTATTTCGCTCCGGCGGCCGAGCCTTTGCATGAGGATATCACCGCTTGGCAAAAGGAATTTCAGCGCAAAGTGGGCGAAGCCAACGCCAAGGTATTTGACAAACACGGCTGGCTGTATTTCACGGGTGAAAGCTTTGACTTGCTTTACCCCGGCTACGGCGATACTTACCCGACATACAACGGCGCTATCGGCATGACTTACGAGCAGGCCGGACATACGACATCAAGTACAGGAGTAGATCAAGAAAACGGTAATATTCTGAAGTTATCGGATCGTATAGAGCACCATTACGCTTCGGGCTTGGCTACGGTACGCGTTAGCGCCGAAAACGCTCCGAAGTTGGTGACGGAATTTCAGCGTTATTTCCGTGAATCGGAGACCAGCCCTAAAGGAAAGTACAAAGCATACGTGGTAAGCGGGCAGAACGATCCCGTAAAAATGGAGGAGCTTGTGGATCTGTTGGATCGCGAAGGTATCCGTTATGGCGGACCTTTGGTGAAAAAGCCCGTAAGAGGCTTCGACTACCGCTTCAACAAATCCAAGGAAGCCATTAACCTTCATCCCGGCGATTTGGTGATTTCGGCTTATCAGCCCAAGTCCCGGATGCTGAAGATCTTGTTTGAGCCCCGCACTTTCGTCGCCGATTCGGTTACTTATGACATTACGGCCTGGTCCATTCCTTACGCTTATGACCTTGACGCTTGGGCGATCACCAATAAAATGTTTGTGAGCCAGCTCCCGCCTAAATTTAACAAGCCAAGGGAAAAGCAAGTGTTCCGTCCTGACGCCTACGCTTATGTGGTGGAATGGAAAAATATTGAGGACGCCCGTTTGTTGGCCGAAGTTCTGGGACATGGCGTCAAGGTCCGTTACGCCCGTAAGCCGTTTGCTGTAAACGGTAAAAATTATAAGGCTGGCACTGTTATCATAAGCCGTGAAGACAATCGCCATATCGGAGAGGCTTTGGGGAAAACGATTTGGGACCTAAATGGAAAATACGGCGACAAGCTTAGGGCGGTGGATACCGGCTTTACGGAACAAGGTATCGACTTTGGGTCAAGCTCTATGGTCTTTGGTAAATCTCCTAAAGTGGCTCTGCTAGGCGGACAGGGTATAGACCCCAATCGTTTCGGCGAATTATGGCATTACTTCGAACGGAATTTGGCCTATCCGGTCACCGTTCTAGATACGGATTATTTCGCCAAGGTAAATTTGGATTCGTATGATGTCCTGATTCTTCCCGATGGCTATTACTCTTCCACATTGGGCGGAAACGGTTCCGAGCGCATACGAGATTGGGTGTCGGACGGCGGAAAGCTGATCGCTATCCAAGGAGCTGTCGAAGCTTTGGTGTCGGACGGAAAGTTTGGCTTAAAGGAATACATGGACAAGTCCGAGGAGGACAAAGCGAATAAGCGCAAGAGCGATCTGGAAAAAGCGGATCTTTTGGCGCCTTACGCAGGACGTGAGCGACGCTGGATTCGCTCTTACTTGGCCGGCGCTATTTACAAAGTGCGTCTGGACAACACCCACCCGTTGGCTTACGGATACCCGACACACTACTTTACGATGAAAACCGATTCGCACCGCGTGGCGTACTTGGAAGACGGCTGGAACGTGGCTACGATCGGCTCATCCAAAGATCTTGTAAGCGGTTTTGTCGGCTCGGATATTAAGCCGTTGATCGGTGAGACTTTGGTGGCCGGCGTAATGCCGATGGGAAGAGGCAAAGTGGTTTGTTTTGTTGACGATCCGGTATTTCGGGGGTTCTGGAAAAACGGCGAGTTGATGTTGGCCAACGCTATTTTTATGGTTGGCAATTAAAAACTGGAGCGAAGCGAAAAGCTGTTCCGAATAGAAAAACGGAGTGTTTAGAGATTGATGAGGCCAGACACTCCGTTTTTACTTTTGTTGTGAATTCTTCTTTTCCAAAAGGCTTGGTTTGGCAACAGAAAAGGTATACCCATGATGGAATATCTCATCTTCTCGGTTTTATTTTGGCGATGATATTTTTTTGCGTCTAAACTCTTTTTTTACCGCATAGCACCTGTATGTATGCGATTATTTTCTTGTTTAAGTATTTTTATGCCGAAAATTCACTAAGATCATGTTTTTGTAGATTTTAATGATATTTTTATTTTCAAAAAAGAAAATAAGTTTTGTGTATTTTGGGGAAGTCTATGCAAAACATAATTCCTTTAGATTTTGTTGGATTGAGTTGGAACTATAAAAATACCAAGACTCATATTTTTGTGCGGAGAGAGAATAAGGGAAAAACTCCCGATTTGACCGCGAATTTTACCTAGTAGTAGTTAGCGAGAAATGATGAAAGAGACTTTGATTTTGCCATCGAAGAGTGGCAAGGATATCTTGATGGATGTGAGGGGACCGGAGGTGAGAGTGGACTGTCCTGTCATTGTTTTTGTACACGGGTTTAAAGGTTATAAAGACTGGGGAGCGTTTAATCTGGTGGCCGATTTTTTTGCGGAGAAAGGTTTTGTGTTTGTGAAGTTCAATTTGGCCTGGAACGGCACCACTCCCGAAGATCCTACCGAATTTACGGACTTGGATAGCTTCGGCAATAATAATATCAGCAAAGAGCTTTTGGATATCGATACCGTACTGGATTATGTCCACGGCGGAAAAATAGATGGCGTTGATACGGAAAATATTACCCTAATGGGCCATAGTCGTGGTGGTGGCGACGTTATACTTAAAACCGCCGAAGACAACAGGGTAAGTCGCGCGATCACTTGGGCGACGATATCTAGAGTGACCAATTTTCTGAGTCGTTCGGTTCTTGAGGAGATGGATCTGAAAGGCCATGTGTATATACTGAACGGCAGAACAATGCAGGAAATGCCGATATACAGGCAGTTTGTGGAGGACTTGGTTCAAAACGCAGAAACCTTGGATATAGAAAAGGCCATGGGGGAGATCCGGGTTCCGGTTTTGCTGTGCCACGGTACGGACGACGAAGCTGTTTCGGCATCGGCATCGGAACTGTTGTACGAAGATTCCTCATGTGCGGAGCTGTTTATGCTTGAAGGGGCGAACCATACCTTCGGAATGAAGGAGCCCTGGACGGAAAAAGAGTTGCCGGATTTGACCAAACAACTGGTGGAGCGCTGTCTGGAATTTATTGAGAAGGGATAACAGGTACATGTTATAGGATAATATCATGCGTTGTCTTATTTTGTGGATATACAAAGTAATTGAGGTCCAAAATTAGGTTGCGGTGCAGCTTTAAACACCCGGATATTTTATGAGACATCTTTTCGTTTGCCTGCTTTTGTTGTTGCCATTGGCCAGCACAGCCCAAAAAATGACCTTTGTTCAGAACGGGGTGGCATCTTTCTACCATAATAAGTTTAATGGCAGGAAAACGGCGAACGGAGAGATTTTCTCCAATAAAAAGATGACGGCCGCACACCTTAGCTTGCCTTTCAATACTCTGGTAAGGGTCACAAACAAGAAGAATAACAAGAGCGTGACCGTCCGGATAAATGACCGTGGCCCCTACGCCAAAGGCCGAATCATTGATTTGAGCCATGTAGCGGCTTCGAGGTTAGGGTTTGTGCAGGACGGTACGGCGCAGGTTCGTGTCGAGGTTGTTTCTTCACCAGGAGGTAACAAGCCGGCTCCTGTGGCCAGCGGTGGTGGTAAGTCAGGAGGGAAATCTTCCGGCAAGGTGACCAAAGGCGGAAGCAAGAAAGCTTCGGAACCGAAACGTGAATTTTTTGCGATCGAAAGCAAGCAATACCAGCCTACCGGTTTTGGCGTTCAGGTGGGAAGCTTCCGGGAGCTTGACAATATCGTGCGTCTAACGTCCGGTTTGGGCGGACGCTTCGGATGTCAGATTCTGGTGGAAGTGGCTTATGTAAACGGGCATAAATATTACCGGGTATCTTTGGGTACATTTAAAACCCGTAAGCGAGCCGAGAGTGTGACCAAAGGGGTGAAGAGCGAATTCCCTGACGCGTTTGTAATTACTTTTCCCGAAAAAGAAAACAGTTGATTTACCCTCTCAGGCTGTTTCTCGGCTGATTTTTGCGTAAGTTGTGGCTGAATAAATCTGTCAGGATATGCCACGTCACGAAGATAAAAAATGCCCCCGTTGCGGTGCCGGGTTTGAATGCAAAACAGGCTCGGTAACGATTTGCCAATGTTATGCAGTGCCTTTGAATACCGATGAACGGGAGTATATCAGAGAGAAGTTTGACGACTGTTTGTGCGCACGCTGTTTAGCGCAATTGAAACAGGAATTTCATGATACCGGAAATGAAAAAACGGTCTCCGACAAATAAGCGTCGGAGACCGTTTTTTATGCGAACCGGAACCGCTTGCTCCGTAAAGCCATAAACGTTAAGAAAGACAGCGTACAGGCTGTTAGCAGAATGCCGATAAAACCCTTCTGCATATCGTAGTAATTTTGGAAGACTACCCCGAATATCACGGGGGAAACGGCCGTAGCCAAAACCATAATAGTTGACACTAGGCTTTTTGTTGTGCCCAAATATTGGGCGCCATAGATTTCCGCCCACAAGGCGCTTCCTACCAAACTTCCGAAACTTAGGGACATGCCGTTAAGGCTAAGGTAAACGGCTAAACGCCAAGAATCATTGCCCGAAAATAAAACAGCGATACCTATGGCCAAAGGTATGGGAGCCAAAGGAGCGAGTCTGACAGCGGTGAACTTATCGATGAGCGGGCCGGTAAATAGTGTGCTGATAATCCGGAATGTTCCGAAGAAAATAAACGTGGCGGCGAACCAGCCTTCCTCCCACCCTTTTGCCTCAAGGATTAGGTTTTGGTGGATGAAAACGCCGGTAGTCACGAACGGGCTGAATACGACCGTAAGCGCCGGCGCCAGAAAAGTGAAATCTTTTAGCAGTGCCTTTCTTGATAATTTTCCCGATCCGACCCTAGTGGATTTTTTGCCCGTAGCGTGAATATGCTCGTCTGGTTTTATGAGGAAAGTGCAGAGCGCCGGAAAAGCGATTCCGGCCAATACGGCGAAGATTACCCAAGTCTCTTGCCAGCCCCAAAGCGCAATGGAGGCTATGATCATTGCGGGAGCGAAAATCTCACCTATCGACATTCCCATTGACGCTAATGCCAATGCCTTTCCTCTATTATGGTGAAAGAATTTTCCCATGGCCGTAGCGCCAGCGAGAGGCATCAAACCTTGGCCGGAAAGCCTAAGGCCGGTAAGGGCTATAAGCATCACCCAAGGATTTCCGGCCGAAGCTAAAACCAAACAAAAGCCACCCAAAGCCAAGCCGTTAATTCTGCTGAAAGAACGTATCGGCATCTTGTCGGTAAAAGGTCCGAATACCGAAAGTAGAAACGCTCCGCCCAAAGTGGCGGCGGAATAGTAATACGAAAAGGTTTGGTTATCGAGACTAAAACTGCTGAGAAGGTATGGGACAAACAGGCTTATCAGAAAAGATTGTCCGAAAGAAGAGGCAAGATAATGCGAAGCGCCGAAGCCGATAATGCGGGGATAGCGGATCACGAGTCTGCCGTAATGTGACAGGAGATGTTTCATAGCGCATCGGGCATGAGATGTTGTCTTGAATCGTGAGGGATTCCGGTGCCCGTTTTCGGAATCTGTCACCAAACTGCGGGCCAATCTGTTTTGAAAACACTTGTCTGGTTGGCCCGAAAACAAAACTGCCGGGACCAGAAGGCCTCGGCAGTTTGCAAATGATATTTTCGAAAATCTTAGTAGTGCTTGTAGCGCTCGTCTTTTACGCCAGCGTGTTTTTCCAAAGACTTGCTGATGTTGAAGGCCGTTTGCGAACGCTTACGGCTGTTAAGCTGGTCTTTGTAGCTGTTGTAGTCAGCGATTTCAGGAGCCGCTTGCTTGCGGATAACTTGGATAACGGCGATACCGTTGTCAAGCTTGATTGGTCCTGATATTTGTCCTTCCTTCAGACCGAGGGCAGTACCCACGAGCTCAGGAGCGAATCCTGTAGAAGGCAAAGTGTTGTCGCTCGGCTTGAGGCCGGACTTGTTGAAAACGTTGGCTTCGCTACCGAAGGCGATCGCCCATTCGTTGATGTCGCCGTTTTTCGTTTTCTGAAGTTTCTCAGTGATGAAGACAGCTTTCTTCTCGTTACGGGCTTTGCGCTCGGCAGTGCTTTTCACGCTTGCGAATGATGCTGTTCCTTCTTCGGTCTTACCGGTCATTATCATTACGAGGTAGTGGTCGTCTCCCGCTTCGAATACCTGAGACACTTTTCCTACTTCGCCTTCGCGGTACAACCAAGTCACGGCGCTACGGGCGTCGCCTACGAAACCGATTCTTCTGTCAGTGGCGCGAACGTCAACGGCGTCGCGGATGGCGTACCCGTCTTTCTCGGCGTTAGCTTTGAAGTCGTCGTAGTCAGTGCTGGTGCTGGCGAAGAGGTCAGCTTTCTTGTAAACGGCGTCTACAGACTCATCGCTTGGGTAAAGCTCGCGCTCGATTGTAGCGACTGTGTATACGTTGTAGTTCGGCAACGAAGTCACGTCGATGATGTGGTAACCGAACTCCGTTTTTACGAGGTTGCGGAGAACGCCGGTTCTCTTGGCGTCGAAAACAGCTTTCTCAAATGGAGCGACCATACGGCCTTTCGTGAACCATCCGAGATCGCCACCGCGAGTAGCGGTTCCGTCCTGTCCGTATTTGGCTGCCATAGCGGCGAAGTTGGCGCCACCACGGATTTCTTTCAATACTTTCTGAGCCTCTTTCTTAACCTCGGCGTCATTGCTACCGTCAGTTTTGAAGAGAATGTGGCTGGCGCGTACCGAGGCGTTCTCGCCTTTGGTAATGTCAGTCACTTTGTAGAGCGTGTAGTACTGACCGGTCTTGTAAGGTCCTCTAACGTCTCCTGCCGAAAGGATCGGCGCATTGATTTGCAGACGGCGTGGCAATTCGGCGGCACCGAAGTGTCCGTAGAAGTTGAATCCGCGAGAGTTCTCGGTGTTGATCTTGGCGTAGATCGAGTCCTCTTTCGCTTGGCGGAAATCTTCTTTCACCTCAGCCATTTCCTTCATGAAGGCTGCGCTGTCCTCGGCCGTAGGGATTACGGCGAAGTCTACGTATTTGGCCGAACGACCTTCCTCGTTAACCTGGAAATCTTCCGCATGGCTGTTGAGGTAGGCTTTGGCTTCTCCTTCGCTTACTTTGAATACGCTGTCAGCCAAGGCCGAGTACGGTACGTAAAGGTAACGGGTGTCGATAAGCTCCGTCTGGTTGTTATATTCTTTTTGAGCCTCAATTTTAGTGGTGTAGTCACCGTTGAGGATCATGTTCTCATATTTGAGACGCAGACGCGATGGGCGCAAGGTCTGCTCGTAGTTGGCCATGAATTGTCCCTGAGGGCTGTTCAGGAAGTTGATCAAGGCCTCTTTGTCGAATTCTCCGGTCTCCGGGTTGGTGAATCCCTGCTTGATTTCGGGCAGGATATTCTCTCCCTGAACCATATCGACAACTTCAGAGTCGGTTACGCCGATACCGAGCTCCTTGTACTGTTCGTCATAAGTGTAACGGCTCACCAATAGTTGCCAGGCTTGGTTCTGGATGGTGTAGTTTTCGGCGTCGTTCGGCTGGCGACGGTTACGGCTAGCGAACTGTTGCTTCATTTGGTTGATCTCGGCGTCGAACTCCTCAAGCGAGATTTCCTCTCCGCCTATCTCGCCTACGGTCCTTTTACCTTTTCCCAGCAAGACGGAGTTGGGTCCGATAAGGTCCCCTCCGACCACAAAAAGGCCCAGTCCGACGGCGACGATGCCTACGGCCAAACCCGTTTTTTCGCGTATCTTATTGATTAATGCCATTGTTTATGAATTATGCGCTTAGATTTCTCCTTTTGTCAGAAAAATGCCATGAAAATACTTGTCCGTTTTGCGGGTTAACTTTTTAGCGTGGTCTCCGCTAGGCCACGGGCCGGCAAAATAGTGCCATCTCCGCCAATAACAAAGATAACAAATTCCGCACTTTTGGGCTATACGCCTTTGATTATCTTGCGATAAGCGTCCTATGAACCCAAAAAATCGGTGGCGCCGGGGCTGTATTTTCCGGAAAAGAAACGTTAGCCGGGCCCATTTCCCGGTCCGCAGGGACAAAAAAGCGGACAAGGTTGCGCAAGGTAAACAAAATACGGGTATTCTTCAACGGATGAATTGAATGGCTATGAGGCCTTTTCAGTCGTTGAGGTTTTCCCCTTTGTTGATTTCCATCTTTACCAGGTCTATGCGGTTTTCCTCCATCGACATGATGGTGAAGGTGAAGGGCGAAATCCGGATAATGTCGTTGAGTTCGGGAATGGAGCCTGTCTCGGAGAGAATAAGTCCGCCGAGGGTGTCGTAGTCTCCGCAGGGGAGCGTCCAAGTGTAGCGTTCGTTCAAGTCGTCTATTTCGTGGCGGGCGCTGAACAGGAAAGTGTTGTCGTTGATTTTTCTCTCTTCCCGGTATTCGTTGTCGTGCTCGTCCTGGATTTCTCCGAATATTTCCTCCATTACGTCCTCGATGCTGATAATTCCCGATGTTCCCCCGTACTCGTCCACAACCAAAGCGATACTTTTCCGTTCGGTGATGAATTTAAGCATTACGTCATTGGCGAGCATTGTTTCGGTAACCAACGGAATCGGGTTGAGGATGTCCTTAATGGAATCGGGTTGGCTGAACATGCTGTTGGAATGGCAAAAGCCCAACACTTCGTCTATCGTGTCTTTGTACACCAGTACTTTGGAGTGGCCGGAATCCACAAAGGCTTTTGAAAGCGTTTCGATATCGTCGTTGATATCCACGGCCACCACTTCGGTGCGGGGAATCAGACATTCCCGCACTTTGGTTTTTTTGAACTCAAGGGCGTTGCTGAAAATCCGGGTGTCCACTTCGTTTTCCTCGGCGGAGGTGTCGTTTACCCTTTCCCGGATGTAGTTATTCAGTTCCGTACGTCCGAAGGCCGGTTTGGTGTCAGAGTATTCAAGTCGCATTACTTTGGTAATGACAAATTTCGAGAGTCCCATTACCATCCACACAAATGGGTACAGCAAGTAATACATCAACAGGATAAACGGGGCCGCCGCGGTAAGGGCCCTGTTCGGGTTAACCAGAAAAAGGCTTTTGGGCGTATATTCAGCCGTGAAGAGAACTATGACGGTGGTGATAATCGTTTGGATCAGAAAGATAGCCAGTTCGTTGGTAAACGGAATAATGTCGTACTGAGCGTTGAGCGATTCCATCAGCTCGGTCATGTAAATGGTGTACACTACCAGCGATAGGGTGTTGCCGATAAGTGTGGTTCCGATAAACCGGGAGCTTTTTTCGTAAAACTTCGCAATTATATTGGCCGAAAATTTCCCTTTTTTCCTTTCCAATTCAATCGAGAGCCTGTCGGATGAGACAAAGGCGATCTCCACTCCGGAAAAAAGGGCGGAGAGTAAGAGGCAAACAAAAATGATGATCAGCGAGTGGGAGTCTTCCATGGATTATTTATGGGACGATTGGTTCGGTCTTTAAATCGGTGGTTTTGAGTTTATGTTTCTCCGGGGCGAGAAGCTCCGGTTTTACGGGAGCTTTCAGGCTGTCGGAGGCGTTGTTCTCGTTCTCTTTTTCCTTTTCTTCGTCAATGCTAAATTCATGCTTGGAGTTCTCGATGCTGTAATCGGAGAAATCTTCCATGGCCCAGAAACGGTCGCCGGTACTGACGTCGGTTCCCTGCACTAGCCGTACGAAGCGGTCGGTGTAGAACTTCTTTTCTTTCCTGTCCCAGAACAGTTCGTCGGTGAAAAGCTTGTTGCCTTCCTTGATGTTTATAACGCGGACATCGCCTACGGCGTGCCAAAGTTTCTTTTTCGGATCAAAAGTGCAGGAATCCGCCTGGATGGTGGCGGAGAGCTGGCCGTCCTTTTCGTAGTTTTCCAAGTAAAGGCCTTTCGGGTACACTTCGTTGCCGTTTTCGAAAATTTGCCTTATGGGGAATTTGGCGTAGTAAACGAGCGCACTGTCTTCGGTAAAAAATATCTCGGCGTCGCGCATTTCCATAACGGGGCCTTCGTAAGCTTTGGCAGGCAAGTCACTGCCACGTTCTCCGCAAGCGGAGAGCAGGGCCACGGTGGCGAAGATAATGAAGGCGTAAAAACGTGTACTTATGCTTGTTATCATTGGTCTGCGAAAGCGTGATTGCGTTTTTTCAAGTAATGTTCGTTACCCTTAAAACGAAAAAACGGTCACCGCTTATGCGATGACCGTCTAAAAATAGTGATTTAATATTATCTTCTCTGCAAAGTAGCGCTCGTATTTATCCAGCAACCTACTTGGATCTTGTCACCTTCGTTGAGGTTTTCGCTGAAGATATCCTCAGAAGAAGGGAATTGCTGCTTAGCAACGTTCATTTTGGCAGTGTTTCCGGCTTTCTTGAACATCTCGTAAGCGGCCAAGAAAACAGCGCGGTCTTTCACGCGGCTTTTACCTTGCTTGCAAGACTCGTACGACTGCATGTAAAGGTTACCTACCAAAGTGTAAGCGTCTTTGTTTACGCTAGCGTCAGTTTTGGCTGCTTCGAAAGCGAGTCTTCTGGCTTCAGATTTAGAAGAGGCGGCTTTAGACCTTGCTTTGATAAGGTACAGCTCGGCTTTTTTGGCCGGCTCTGTCTCCAGGCTCAAAGCTTGCTCGATAAACGGAGCTGCCTCGGCGCCTTTCTTGTCCTTGAGGTATCTCTTGGCGATGTTTTTGGCCAAAGCGGCGCTTGGAGTGTGCTTGTTAAGCACGATCATCGACTCTACGAAGTAAGGCTCGCTGATACATTCGGCCTGCATAGAGAGTTTGAAAACGTACTGAGCGGCTTTAAGCTGAGCTTCGCCTTCAGACGATTCCATTTTAGGAACGAATTTGTCCTTGATAAGGTCGCAGTTGATTTTCACCATTGCGTTAAGCATCTGGTTTACTTTCTGCTCGTATTTCGCTACGTTTTTGCCGGCTTCTTTTTGGGCGGCGAACACGTTGCTTACCTTGTCGTAAGCGTCAAGGATTTGCTCTTCGGTGTACTCTGTACCTCCACGTTTCTTTTGGTACATCATGTAGATGACGCTTTGCGCGATGTGAGGGTAAGTCTTTGGCCCCATGAGTTCCATGGTCTTCAATCCCGACTCCAATACGAAGTCATATTTCGAAGAGTCCTTAGCCCAGGCTTTGTAAGCGGCGTTGGCGATCTGTGGGTAAACGGTTTTCTCGCTTCCGAAACGTTCGATACGCTCTTGGTAGAGCTTAACCAAAGTTTCGGTGAGCTCGCTCTTCTTGGCTTTGTCAGGAGCGCTGGCTACGAGTCCTTTGTAGATTTTTCCACCGTCAATATAGATAGCCTTGTTTAGGTCTGGGCAGTTCTCGTGCAACCAAGTGAATGGCTCGAGTGCGTCGGCGTAGTTTTTCGCCTTCACGTTGTCGTGCATCAGCACGTACTTCTCCTTGGCCATAGCGGTATCGGCCGGCCATTTCCAATTTTGCGCATTTGCGGCAGTCGCCATGGCGATTGCCAAAAATGCGAGTATGAGCTTTCTTCCGTAAGTTCCCATAGGTCGATATCGTTGTTTTGTTAAGTTATAGTTTCTCGATACTATCTTTTGTGTTCTATAAACGTCGAATTTAGTAAGAAATTGGCAGAATGAAAAAAGGCTTGTCCCGCTGACAAGCCTCAGAAGCCGATAAGGGCCAATATTTTACCGAAAAAAATAAGAAATCTTTAGTTCATCGGGCTCTTACGGTGGCGGTTACGTTAATCCAGCACCCAACTTTTATTTTCGAGCCTTCGTCAATATTGTACGAAAAGAGCTCTTCTTTGGACGGAAATTGGGCTTTTGCGTTGGCCATTCCCTTCTTGTCTCCGGCTTTCAGGTACATGTCGTAGGCGGCCAGAAACACTGCCCGGTCGGCCACTTTGCTTACGCCTTTTTTGCATTGCTGATATGACCCGAAGTAAAGGTTGCCGACAAAGGTGTAGGCTTCTTTGCGCGACGGATCGACAGCCACGGCTTTGAAAGCGTATTCTCGGGCTTTCGTCTTTAGCTGTTTATGGTAGTAAACGCTGGCCTTGAGCATATAAATGTCAGCTTTGTCTTCGGAGTCTTCGGCTTTGGGCAAAGCCATGTCCAGGTATTTGAGTGCGTCGTCGTAATCTTTTTTTGTTATCAGGTCTCTGCCGATAAGTTTGGCGAGTCCGAAAGTAGGTTGGTTTTGGTACACGACTTTGGCCGCGTCAATGAAGACGGGCAATTCGATGCATTTCACAGCCAAGGCTAGCTTGAATATGTTTTGGGCCAAACGCAGATCCGTCGGGTTCTTTTTGAACTTGGGCGCCAAAGTTTCGGCTATGAACGCACAGTTAACCTCTACGGTTTTTGTGAGCAGTTCGTCGATTCGGCCTTGGGCTTGGTCTATTTTCGCTGGATTCTTTGAGGTTTTTCGCCCTTCGGCCAATACCGCTGTGATTCTATCGTAGAGATCCACCACTTGCAGGTCCGTAAGTGGGCCACCGGATTTTTTGTATCTCGAAATCACATTCATGTACGGTTCGGCCAGATACAGCGGAATCGTGTTGTTGTTGGCTTCGAAAGCTTTGGTGAATAAGGTGTAGAGGTATTCGTTTTTGCTTTTGTCTTTGTAAAAAAACTTGTAGGCCGAATAGGCTTTCCGTACAAGGACATTGGCTTCGTCTCCGTAATATTTGATTCGGAGATCGTAAAGCAATAAGGTGGAGTCTTGAAAGACTTTTTTCTGGGCGGCGTTCTGTTCCGTACGGGCCAAGTTTTCGTAGATTTTCACGCCGTTGATGTACAACGACTTGTTGAGGTCCGGCACGGTGCGCAACAGCCAATTAAGCGGCGCGCGGCAATTATTATACTGGCCTTGTTTGAGGTAGTCGGTGTAGAGTACGTTCTCCTCGGTTGCTTTTTCCTTGAGTTGCGGATCCGAAGGCCAGTTCCAGCCGGCTTGCGCAAAGGTGACCGTTGCGCAAGCCAGAGTTAGAACTATGCTCAGGGTGAGGCTTTTGATTCCCATAGTATTTTATGGTTTGGTTTAGTCATACTTTCTCCTCCTAAACCAAGAATCATCCCCAAAGGTCAGCCCAACGCTGATTTGAAAGTAATTTTCTTTGATAAGTGCATCACTGGTGGTGCCTCTTGTACCAAATGTGAAAGCTGTGTTGATAGACGAGAAGTACCTGGCGTACGCACTCGGGTTTACGAGCGGAGCTTGCACACCGAAGGTCAGTCCTTTGTCGGTAATTTGTTTTCCTTTGATCTCGATCGGTGTTTCCTCATAGTAGGCGCCAGCGCTGAAGGTCATTCTTTTGATGTAAGAGAAAGACCTGTAGTCCGGAATAAAGTATCCCCCTACCGCAAATCGATAGCTGTTAGTAAGGTCTTTTTCGCTGTAAGGGTTTTTCTCATTCGTGTACTTTGACCAATCGCTGTTCGTGAAATCTACGCCGAGCATCCATCTAGACGGGTTGCTGAAAGATAATCCGAAACCGAGCTCGCTAGGTATCTTGGCGGTATAGCTGGAGTTGCTGCTAGAAATTGTTTCGTAAAGCGGAGAGTCGGGATCCTCACTCTGCGGTCTGGTCTGCACTTCCCTTGCAAAGTCTACATTGAAATCGCCGTAGTGCCTATACACAGCGCCCAAGTGCCCGTAAAGGGTTTTGGAGAACTTGTGATCGTAGGCAACACCGAGATCGAAGGAGAATTTGCTGTACTCGTATATATCTTCCCAAGCGCCGATAGTATTGAAAACAATGGCCTTGTCGCGCTCAAGCGGATCGTCGCTGTCTTGTCTTGTGTCGTAAGGTGTCAGGACCTCTTCGTTGGAAATTGTCCCGAAGAAGTAATTTCCGGATACTCCGACACTAAGCCCTTTCCACAAGCGTACGCCCGTAGACAAAAACACTTGGTTGATACCTCCTGACCCTCGCCTTTTGAATTTGTCAAGAATATATTTTTTGTCAGGGTTTTCTGTCTGGCCAAAGACTTCGTTGTCAACGTTGCTGTAAGGTTGAAGTCCAGCGGCAATAGTCCACATGCCTGGCTTTATGGGCAGGGAGATAGCGAGATTAGTAAGTTGTGCGTCGCTGTTGGTTTGGCTAATGTCCGAATTTTCGGCCGTACGCTTCTCATACAGCATGCCTATATCGAACAGGGTATATCTGTTGTTGACGAGCAACGCGGGGTTCACGGTATTTATGAAAAGAGGCGATCCGCCACTGATACCCACACCACCCATAGCATCAAAATTCGCATAGCCGGGCCGTTTCACGGTGCCCACGCCGAGCGCGGAATATGGAGATTTCACTCCCTGCGCCCAAAGTTGGGTCGCGCTGAGTGCAAAGACTGCCAGTAGCAGCGTTCTAGACGTTAGCTTCAACATTATGCGACAAAATAGAGTTAAGTCCAATCAACACTAATTCAGGTTTCACCATCACAGGAGACTCAGTTTCAAGCTCAAAGAACTCACTGTCCCCACCACAGAGAATGACCGCCAAATCTCTGAATTTTTTGCGGTATTCTCTAATAATCCCTTCAATTTCTAAGCGTAATCCATGCGTAGCGCCACTGCGGAGAGCGTCTTCAGTAGTGCTTCCGGTTAGCGGAACCCGATCGCCTGTTTCGATAAGAGGCAACCTTTCCGTGAAATGATTCATGGCCCTGAGGCGCATTCGTAAACCCGGAGAAATGCTACCCCCGTGATACGTGCCTTCAGCGTCTACGATGTCATAAGTGACACAGGTGCCAATATCGATAACCAAGGCCGGCTTGTCTGTCAAGTGCCGGGCTCCGGCTACGCCGGCGATGCGGTCTACGCCCAAAGTCTCAGGTGTTTTGTAAGCTATCCGAAAGGGCAACGGCATAGCATGATGCAGTGTCCAGACGGGCGCTACTTCCGATACGGATTTGACCAGTGGCTCCGTTTCCGATGAAACAGACGAAAATATTATTTTTTTGGGGTTCAAATCCTTGACTGTTTGGGTAATAAGCTCTTTTTTGAGCGTGATAACCCTAACGAGTTCCCCGTTTGAGAATAAACCGGCTTTTGTTCGGGTATTCCCTATGTCAATACATAGATTCATTTCAATAATTGTGATATTTTGAGCCGATACGGGAGGGTATTAAAAAATCTCCAATCAACTAATCATTTAGAATAACGGTCAAAAAATCGTATTATTACCCTTGAGGGCATGATAATTTTCTTGGCCAGCCGGCAACGTGACGGCATATTTTGTGGTAAAAATACTCGAATGGAAAATATTTCCAATACAGTGTACCGAGTTTTGGGACTTATGTCGGGCACTTCTCTTGACGGTCTCGATATGGCCCTTTGCGAATTCAGGAAGGGAGACCAAGGTTGGTCTTACGAGATTCTGGCGGCGGACACTGCCGAGTATGACCCCAAGTTCAGGAGAATGTTAGCGGATTTGCCGTCGCAAACCGCAGAGGGGTTGGCAATGGCGAATGTGCGTGTCGGGGAGCGATTTGGCCGTTTGGCGAAGGATTTTCTCAAAAGAACCAGAAAGACCGCCGATTTTGTGGCTTCTCACGGGCATACGGTTTTCCATCAGCCGGACAAAGGTTTGACCCTGCAAGTAGGCGCTGGATATCCGCTTATGGTGGAGTCCGGATTAAGCGTAATGAACGATTTCCGGTCGCTTGACGTGGCGCTCGGGGGACAGGGCGCTCCGCTTGTTCCTATAGGGGATCGTCTTCTTTTCGGAAAATATGATTTCCGCCTTAACATAGGAGGCATAGCAAACGTTTCTTACGAGGACAAAGAAGGCGTGACCAAAGCTTTTGATTTGGTTTACGCCAATATGGTGCTCAATATGCTGGCGCAACGCCAAGGGATGGAGTTCGACCGGGACGCCGTTTTGGCGACCCAAGGAGAAAGAATCCCTGACCTTGAGGCCAAGTTGCGCAAATGGTCGTTTCTGGATGAGCCAGCGCCGAAATCGTTGGGTTTCGAACGTATATCCAAGGAATTGTTTCCATTGTTTTCCGATAAATATAAAACGGAAGACTTATTGAGAACGGCTACGGAACATGTATCGGAAGTGTTGGCTAACTCGATTACCGAATTAGCGAAAGCTTCGGAAAAAGGGAACGCAACGGTTTTGGTTACCGGAGGAGGAGCCAGAAACCCTTTATTAATGGAGCGCCTAAATGAGCTGTTACCCGCAAGTATCGGGACGGTTCCCGAAAGGGGTGAAATTATAGATTTCAAAGAAGCCCTGATCTTTGCGTTTATGGGAGCCTTGGCGGTTTCGAAAGAAGTGAATGTTTTGTCTAGCGTGACAGGAGCACAACAAAATTCAGTTTCAGGGGTGATGTACGACATTAAATCCTTAGTTAATAATGATTATATTAGCGTTTGAGTAAGGTCAGGTATTGTGCCCGTATAGGGATGTTGGAAATTGTTTAAATGAATGTAAATTGAATTTTAAACTGTTTGTGTTTTTAGTTTGAGAAAGAATCTGACGTGATATGAAAAATATACTGATTGTTTTTTTATTGGCCTGTTCGGTGATTGGAGCCGTTTCCTTGCCACATTCAGCGATGGCCTCCGCACCAGCTTTGGCTTATGTTTCGGGAGAGGCACAACATGCATCCGCGGACGAGGAGAAGGACAAAGTAACGGAGTATACGGAGATTGACCAAGGAGAGGCCGCGCACCACGAAGCGCCGGCTTGGATGGTAATCCCTTTTGTCGTCTTGTTGCTGATGATAGCCACCGGGCCGCTGTTTTACGAAAAATTCTGGCACCATAACTATCCTAAAGTAGCCGTTGGTTTGGCTACGGTAGTAGTGCTATATTACCTTTTTGTAATCCATAACACGCACGCTCCTGTACACGCATTGGCTGAGTACGTGCAGTTTATTGCGCTGATTGGGTCATTGTATATCGCTTCGGGCGGTATTATGATCAAGGTTGACAAGCCGGGAATACCGATGACCAACGTAATGTTGTTGTTGTTGGGAGCCGTAATTTCCAACCTTATAGGAACCACAGGAGCTTCGATGTTGTTGATCCGTCCGTTTATCCGATTGAACAAAGGTCGTGTACGTCCTTATCACATCGTGTTCTTTATCTTTATGGTAAGTAATGTCGGTGGAGCGCTTACTCCTATCGGTGACCCTCCATTGTTCCTCGGGTTTTTGAAAGGCGTGCCTTTCGGCTGGACTTTGGTTCATAACCTGATTCCTTGGGTAGTGGCATTGTTAGTTTTGGCTGCGATCTTTTATGTTTTCGATACTAAAAACAAAGCGCAGGACAGCGATACCGCTGAATATTCCGGTAAAATTTCGCTTGTCGGAACAAAGAATTTCCTTTGGTTGATCGTGATTATAATCGCCGTTTTCATTGACCCGAACGTATTTGAATGGGTTCCGGGAATCGAGTATGACGGAGCGAAGATTTCATTCGTAAGGGAATTGATTATGGGTGTTGCGGCGATTTGCTCGTATAAATTCGCCAGCAAAGAAGCACTTTCGGGCAATGAATTCAACTTTGAGCCTATCCGTGAGGTTGCGTTTATCTTTATCGGAATCTTCGGGACAATGATGCCTGCCTTAGAATTGGTTGGCGCGTTTGCCGCGTCTGACGCTGGAGTACAGCTGATCACGCACAACACATTGTACTGGGGAACTGGTTTCTTGTCGGGCTTCCTGGATAACGCCCCTACTTACCTCAACTTCTTGGCCGCGGCGATGGCTTCTCAAGGGGCTTCGATTTCGAATCCTGCGGAAGTATCGGCGTTTGCCGCCGGAGCGGAGCAGTTTACGGCTTCGGTATTACAGCTTAGGGCCATTTCGATCGGTGCCGTATTCTTTGGAGCGATGACTTATATCGGAAACGGGCCGAACTTTATGGTACGTTCTATCGCCGAGCAATCTGGCGTGAAGATGCCTTCGTTCTTCGCTTACATCACACGGTACTCATTGCCGATTTTGGTGCCTGTTTTGGTATTGACTTGGTTGTTTTTCTTCGCCTTCGTCTAAGAGCGGCGACATAAAAATAAAGGCCTATTGTGGGCCGAAAAACTCAAAAGGTCTCGTTTGTGAACGGGGCCTTTTTATTTGTCAAAACCAATCGAAGCGGACTTTCCCGTTATTTTTTTGGTTTGACAGCCTGATGAAATTACTGCCTGTGACTCATAAGACCCGCAGGTCAGGGAAAAGCGATATTAATATAAAAACGAGTGGAGTATTTGACTCAATTTCGGATATTGCCACGGTAGTGATATTTTTAGTTGGAATTAAATCTTTGTCATGAAAAGACGATTGTTTACCGTTCAGATTTTGTTCGTTTTGGCCGTTATGATTTCTGGGGTGGCTTTCGGTATCGGAAAAGGCAAAAAAGCGCTTTTACGCCTTAAGCCAAAAGCCGGAACCACATACATAACCAGCCTCAATATGAAAATGGATATTGAAATACCTGGTGCCGCGCAAAAAGTGGTTATGGGTATGGATACGAAGTTCAATATCGAAGGTGTGGAGAAAAATGGTAATGTTAAGCTGGACTACGCCTTCTCGGGAATGCGTATGGAAATGAACATGCCTGGCGCAGGCGAAATAAAGTATGACTCTAACGACCCAAGTACTCAAGAGTCTCCGCAAGGACAGGCAATGCATGCGGCTATGGGGCAAATGTTGAATAAGTCTATCGGGATGGTATTGTCTCCAAGGGGTGAAGCACTCGAGACTACCAGTTTGTCGGAAGTATTCCCGAATATGCCTGCAGATCAGTTACAGCAATTCGGAAACAGTACGGACAACCAATTTATAGCATTTCCGGAGCAAGCGGTAAAAGTGGGCGAAAGCTGGAAAAGCGAGAAAGTTGTGCCTAATCCCAAGCTTCCAATAAAGATGCTGATGACTTATACCTTAAAGGCGATCGAAAAGAATGACTATGTCATCGCTGTGGACGCGAAGATAGTTCCAACGGATGAAAACGCTCAGATGAAAGTTGACGGATCGTTCAAAATGGACTATAAGCTTGACAAGAAGACTTGCTGGACCAAAGGTGGCGAAGGCGTAATGGATATGGGAATCACGATGAATGCCAATGGGCAGAATATGACCATCAATACGATTACGGACTTTACTATAAGCTCGAAGATTGAGTAAGGATTCACTTTCCAAAGAAAATAAGAAAGGGCCGTTCTCACTTGGGAACGGCCCTTTCTTATTTTGGTATTAACAGCTTTTTGCCGTTTTATTTCTTCTTCTTCTCGAATTCGGTGAGACCGCTTTCCAAGAATTCGATAAATCCGGTGACGCTCAGGTCATATGCGCGGGGCTTTACCAATTCTTTTCCGTCGGTGCCTACCAGCACGTAGAAAGGCTGTGCGTTGTTGTCGAACTGCGTGATTTGGAAATCGGCGTTTTGTTTACCGATGGTTTTTTTCAAACGGCCGTCACGTTTTGACTTGTACCACTCTTTTTCGGGCAAAGTGGTCTTATCGTCCACATAAAGCGATACGAACACGTAGTCCTCGTTCAGGATGCGTTGCACCTTTGGATCAGAAAGTACGCGCTGTTCCATTTCACGGCAGTTTACGCAACCGTGGCCGGTGAAATCGATGAATACGGGCTTGTTTTGGGCTTTGGCGCAAGACAATGCCTGTTGGTAATCAAAATAACCGTGGATTCCCACCGGGTGGTGAAGGAGGTCTTCGTATTTTGGTTCCGGGCACCCGACAATTCTTTCCACTTCCTTCATCTCTCCCCTATTTTGCTTGATGGCGTTGAGCAGATCGAAATCATGAGTGGTGATTGGCGGAAGATATCCCGAAAGTCCGGCCAAAGGCGCTCCCCAAAGTCCCGGAATAAGGTAAATGACAAAGGCGAAGTTTACCAAAGCCAGAAGTACCCGTGGTACGGGAAGTTTTTCTACAGGAGAATCGTGTGGCATTCTGAGCTTTCCGAGCAGATAGAATCCCAAAACCGAGAATACGGAAATCCAGATGGCCAAATAAATATCGCGGTCGAGGATTCCCCAGTGGTAAGCTTGGTCGGCGACGGAAAGGAATTTGAAACCGAGGGCGATTTCGATAAAACCGAGGACAACTTTTACGACGTTGAGCCATCCGCCTGATTTTGGCAACCCGTCAAGAAGCTTCGGAGAAATGGCGAAGATAGTGAACGGAAGCGCGAACGCCATTCCGAAAGCGAACATTCCGGCAACTGGCTTCAGTTGCAGTCCGCCTTGCGAGGACGCCACAAGAAGGCTACCCACAATAGGTCCCGTGCATGAGAAGGAAACCAAAACGATGGTGAAGCCCATAAATAGCGCCCCGTAATATCCGCCTTTGTCGGCTTCGCGGTCCACCTTGTTCACAAAACTGCTAGGCAAAGTGATCTCGAACATTCCGAGGAATGACAATGCGAAGATCATAAACACGACAAAGAAAAACGTGTTGGGAATCCAGTGAGTACTGAGCCAGTTATTGAAATCGGGCCCGAGGAAAGCCGCCACGATGGTACCGGCCAAAGTGTAAATCGTCACAATGGAAAGGCCGAAAGCGAGCGCTTTGGCTTTGCCGTTGGACTGGCCCGTAAAGAACGTCACCGTCATCGGGATCATCGGGAATACGCATGGCGTAAGCAAGGCAACAAGGCCAGCGCCGAAGGCCGTAAGCATAAACCAAAGCAATGATTCGCTCTTTTTGGCTGGTTTCTCTTTACTGTTTGTGTCTTCAGAAGCGACGGGCGTAACCGTTTCGGCTGATTTTTCAGCTTTAGCTTTCTTGCCGATTACAAATTCGGAATCGCCCGGAACGCACATGTTTGTTACGTCAGAGCATACTTGGAATTCCACTAGGCCCTTGACCTGCGCGCCGTCTTTCAGCACCTTGATTTTTTGAATGAAGACCCCTTCTTTTTTGAAGTAGGTAATGTCTCCCTCGAATATCTCGTCGAATTTTTTCTTCGGGTTTATCGGTGTGATTCCCCCGATAAGCTCGTAAGCGTCACTTTTGTCAAAGGTGAAAGTAGTCACCATTGGTCCCAAATCCGGATCGAAATCGGAAGAATACAGGTACCAGTCTTTATCGATTACAGCCTTGAAGACCAGTTCCGCCTCTTCGCCCGCCTTCAGGGTTGAGGGTTTGCTAGAAAATTCCCACTTCACATGCTCTTGGACTTGGGCTGTGGCCCCGGCAAAGCCGGCAAGCATAGCAAGCAGAAAGAGAATGGATCGTTTCATCCGCACGCAGTTATTGATTATGAACATTTATATATACTTTCAAAAATATTGAAATATTGCCTTTATATGAAATCGGCTACCGCATTAGGATTTTTACGGGTGACAGCCTAAAGGCGATCCGGTTAGGGCACCGGCTTGGGATTTTCATGTTTCCCGATCACGTTTACCAGAACCCCTACAAGGTAACGTAATACGTGGATTGTCACACAAGAGTTGGGTGTGTTGGGGCGGAAACATCTAAAAAACAATAAAATCGAATGAAAAAAGCGACCCAAGTGGGTCGCTTTGTAAGCTGGATTACTTTTTCATCTCGGCAAAACGCTGGTGGAATCGTACTATGGTCTCGATTCCTTTCAGGAAGTTAAATACCCCGTATTTCTCGTTTGGAGAGTGGATCGCGTCGTCGTCAAGACCGAATCCCATTAGGATAGAATCAAGACCGAGCACTTCCTGGAACATCGAAACGATCGGAATGCTACCGCCGTCGCGAGTCGGGATCGGCGTTTTTCCCCAAGCGTCTTCGAAGGCTTTTTCGGCCGCTTTGTAGCCGATAGAGTCTGTCGGAACCACTACGCCGTCGCCACCGTGATGCGGAGTTACTTTTACCGTAACAGAGTCCGGAGCGATGGATTCGAAATGTTTGGTGAAGAGTTCCGTGATTTCGTCGTTGATCTGGTGCGGGACCAAACGCATCGAAATCTTGGCGTAAGCCTTAGACGGCAACACCGTTTTGGCGCCTTCGCCAATGTATCCTCCCCAGATTCCGTTTACGTCAAGTGTCGGGCGGATGCCGGTACGCTCAAGCGTAGAATATCCCGCTTCGCCTTCGATATCTTTGATGCCGAGTTCGCGCTTGTATTCCGAAAGGTCGAACGGCGCTTTGTTGATGGCGTCGCGCTGGGCGGTGCTGAGCTCTTCCACTTTGTCGTAGAAACCGGGGATGGTGATGTGGTTGTTCTCGTCTTTGAGCGAGGCGATCATTTCGCAGAGCGTGTTGATCGGGTTGGCAACGGCGCCGCCGTAAACGCCAGAGTGAAGGTCGCGGTTTGGCCCGGTAACTTCTATTTCCACGTAGCTCAGTCCGCGGAGGCCCACGGTGATAGACGGATGTTCTGTAGAGATAATGCTGGTGTCCGAGATCAGAATCAGGTCGGCGTTGAGCTTTTCCTTGTTCTGTTCTACAAAAACGGCCAAGTTTTCAGATCCGATTTCCTCCTCGCCTTCGATCATGAATTTGAGGTTGTAAGGCGCACCGCCGTTTTTGGACATCGTTTCGAAAGCCTTGATGTGCATGTACATCTGCCCTTTGTCATCGCAGGCGCCACGGGCGTAGATTTTGCCGTCTTTTACTACCGGCTCAAACGGAGGCGAATCCCACAGCTCGTAAGGGTCGGCCGGTTGTACGTCGTAGTGGCCGTAAACCAAAACGGTCGGCAAAGAAGGGTCGATCATCTTTTCGCCATAAACTACCGGATGGCCTTCCGTTTCGCATACTTCGGCGAGGTCGGCACCGGCTTTCAGCAGAGCGGCTTTCACGTAGTCGGCGGCTTGGCGAACGTCGCCTTTGAATTTACTGTCGGCGCTAACCGATGGAATTCTAAGCAGTTCGAATAGCTCGTTCAGGAAGCGGTCCTTGTTAGCCTCGATATAGGACTTTGCATGTTCCGGAGTTAATTCAGCCATATTTTTTTGGTTCAGATTTTTGATCTTGTTTATGTGCAGTCCGAAAATAATGAATTGCGCCGAGAACGACGCAGGCAAACGCCGTTGATTATTTCCAAAGTAGGAAGCGACGCCTAAAAGGAAATCCGTTAAGCCCCTTTGGAGTTTGGCCGAAGCCAGATTTTCGGACAAATAAACAGAAACACCTAACCGTAATCCATATGCGGGGAACCCAAGCTTTGGTGTTAATCCAAAACCATTTTTATTCTGAATGAAATAATACTGGCCGTGAATTCGGTGCTTCGGTTATAGCTGTTGTAGCTCAGGCTAATGTCTTTAAGTTTGAATTTTCCGAATCCGTATCTAGTGAGAATATCGGAATAAGTGAGTTCTAGCCCGTATTGGTGAGCGTCAAAAGCCGAAAGGTCATAATCCGATGTGTAGAATTCGTCCGTTGATAAGTGTTGGTCATACGGAGCGAAATGATCGCTTTCGGTTTGGGTGTAGAATCGGTAGGAAGGCGTGACGGAAAATTGCCCACCGAAAAGCCTCACGGGCATTTCGATATTCGCCGTATGGGAATTGATTCCCCAATCGTCGGAGTAAAAGCGGTAGAAAGTCCGCAAAACGAAGATTTCGCTTATATAATAATTCATCCGGCCCCCGGTAGCTACTTTCAGTCTGCTTGAGGGAAGGCGTTCGATATCGTCGGCCAGCGCAAAATCGTCGATATAGGAGTTTTCTTTGTCTTGGAAATAAACCCTTTGGAAAGGCGTGGAAAGCAATCCGCTCTGGTGGATAACATCGACCAGCAGAATCCCCTGAAGCCTGTCGGTGAAAATTTGGCTTAGGCCGATTCCCGCGGCGTAAGAATTCCGTTTGTCGTCGTCGAGAGTCCGGAAGCCAGGATTATAATCGGGGTTTCCCGTAATGGTGTAGTCTTTCGGGTCGAAGGGTTTTACGTTGGAGTCGTCGTCGCCTCCGGGACCTCCCAGCTCATAAGGGTAAAGTAGCTTCCAAGTGTCGAGAAAGACGCTGGCGTTTATGCTTAGTTCTGTGTTTTTTTCATTGAAGAGCCGAGTGTATCCGCCGCCGAAGCCGAAAGACGTGTAGTCGAACTCGGTGGAAGCGGAGGCTTTTAAAGACCAAATGGAGTTTCTGTCGTCGGAACTGTGGCTGTACGTTGCGGATATTCCCGCCCAAAGATCGCTGCTGGAAGCGCCCGAGCTGGCGTCGTATGGCGAGGCTTTGCCGTCGTCCAGGGGGTTGATGTTGCTGGAAGAGGCGGAAGAATAGGCGGAGATACCGACGTCGAGAGTCAGAACGTCATCGTCGTTGAGCGGAATGGAGAGCACTACGGCGCCAGTGGTGTTGGTGATTTTCTCGGAACCTATTCCGCCGCTTACCGCGGCGTGGTCGCCGTCTTGGCTGTAGTAGCTGGACAGGAATTCGATTTCCGTGGCGTCAAGTACCCGCTTTTTGTAGGCGACGGTATCGGAGCTTTGGGCGAAAGCGCTGGCGCATATCGCGCAAAACAATATGATTAAAGGAATGCCCTTTGTCATGTGTCAGGAATTATGTGTTAGTTTTTTGAAGGATCGAAAATCTAGTTGCAACCGCATCCGCCACCTGTTTTTCCACCGTTTGCGCCCGAAGCGGCTTCGCGGTAAGAGTGGAAAGTGGTGATATAGCGATTAGATTTCCTGTCGGATAATTCCATGTCGGGATCGTTGATCATGGCTTTTTCGTATTCTTTTACCGTAGCGCAGGATCCAAGTGCCCAGAGCGTGAGCAGGCAAAGTATGGATATTCTCATGGCTGATTGATTTTGATATTTTTGGAAGTGAAAACGGCGCCCGATTCGTCTATGATCAGGCATTCGGTGCTGGGCATTTGGTCGATCCGGTTGAGTCCGGCTTCGGTCCCCATCACGAAAATGGAAGTGGCCAACGCGTCGGCGATCTCGGCGCTTGGAGCGAAAACCGTTACGCTGACCAAGCCTCTAGCCGGCCAGCCCGTCCGCGGATCGATGATGTGGGCGTAGCGCTTCCCGTCTATCTTGGCGAATTTTTCGTAGTTGCCGGAAGTGACTACGGCGCCACTCGAAATAGGGAGGACGGCCAGCGTTTTCCGTTTGTCGGCGGGATCCGTAATCGCGATTTTCCACTCTTCACCGTCGGGACGGGTTCCCCAAACCCGGAGATCACCCGAGGCGTCGATTATCCCGGCGCCTACGCCTTCGCTGATCAGCATACTCCGGACTCTGTCGGCCACATAGCCCTTGCCGACCGCTCCGAAGCCTATTTTCATGCCTTTGGTTTTGAGGAAAACCGTACTCGCTGTTTTGTCCAAAACAATATTTCTGTAGTCTACCGTGACTACAGATTTCCGGATTTCTGCCTCTGTCGGCAGTTTTTTCATACTTCCGTCGAAGCGCCACAACTTGCCCGCCGAGGCGAAGCTGATGTCGAAAGCGCCGTCGGTGAGTTTGGAAAGCGAGATGGAACGCTCGATCAGTTTAAAGAGTTCTCGATCCACTTTTACGGGCTTTAGGCCCGCGTTTCTGTTTATTTCGGAAGTCTGTGATTTTTTATCCCAGGAGGAAATCAGCGCTTCGACTCTTTTGATCTCGGTTATGGCCAAGTCCAGATATTTCCCGGCTTCTGCGGAATCGTTGGCCATGATTGTGATGGAGAACCGGCCTCCCATCAGTTTTTCTACCCGGGAATAACTTTGTTTGGAAATAGCCTTGGCGGATAGAGGCGGAAGAAACAGCGCACACAGGATTAGCATGAACCGATTCACGGCTTGCCCCCTTCTATCAGTTTGATGTATTCTTTGGCGCTTACTTTTTTGTATCCGAAGCTTCGGATCGTTTTTCCGTTTTTGTCCAAAACCACAACCAGTGGAAAGTGGCCGTTTTTGTTATATCGCTCCGCCAAGAGCTTGTTGTGTTCTTGTTGGGCTTTCGGGAGGGCGTTTTTCTTTCTTTTGGGAAAATCCGCTTTCAGCAAGACCAAGTTCCCTTTGGCGTAATCCGCAAATTCAGGCGAGTTCCAAACTTCCCGTTCCAGCTTTATACATGGCGCGCACCAATCGGAACCCTGGAAGACCAATAAAATCGGCCGGTCTGTTTGCATGGCCTCAGCCTTGGCTTTTTCGAAATCAGTGTTCCATTTTTGGGCAAAGCTTTGTGTTGTCGTGGCACAGATCCATAACAAAATTATTAGGGCGTATTTCATCTTTGTATTGGTTACTTTTCGCTATTATAGATTCATTTGTAATCATTAATTTGATCAGTAAATACGGGGATGAAAAGCTGTGCGAACCGGACTATCTTGATTTATGGATAGCCGACAGAAATATCCTGATGAGCCGAAAAATTGCCCTTTTTCCGACATGTCGGCGTTTTTCGGGCTTTGTCGAAGTATTTTTGGGTTTTGTCGGGTAGTTTGGGAGGTTTGTCATAAAAACTCCCAATGCTTGGAAGGATAGGCTTATTTTAGGTAGCTATGAGTAAGTTATCAAAGACAGAAACATCAACCGATTTTTTGACGAAGTGGAGCGGAAAGCTGGCTATGTACGCTACATTGGCTTTGGTGATGGGCGTTGTGCATTTCCTTGAGGATTTATCGGACAAGGACAACGCTCCCGGAAGGATCGTTATGGAATTTCTGGTCATTGTAATCGGCCTCGGCGTATTTCTTCCGCTTCTAGGAATGTTTTTTTGCTGGGTGAGGAAAGGTTGGTGGGACCGATTCGGAAGAAAAGAAAATTGGAACAGGATACTAACGGCCTTCGTTGCTTTGTATATCGTTGTCCTGCCTCCTATTCTGGCATTTCCTTTTCTATTCATATTCAAAAATCCCTGCTCCGAAGATATTTGGTTAGTGTGGGCGAGCTTCTTTCTGTTTGTGTCCCTGACCGCTACGGTTGAGTCTGTTTGGTTGCTGGTTAAGAGGCGCCGGCAATTGGAAGAGTTGAACAGCCAGTTATTAAGAAGCCATGAGATGGCCAAGTACCAAGCGCTGATGAACCAACTCAACCCCCATTTTCTGTTTAACAGCCTGAATGTGCTGTCGTATATGGTTCATAAGGATCCGATGGGCGCCGAGCGGTTTATCGAAGAGTTGAGTAAGATTTACAGGTATATTCTCCAATTGAACGAAGCCTACTTGGTTCCTCTTGAAAAGGAGCTGGATTTTATTAAATCGTATGTGTATTTGCAGAAAATCCGCTACGGAAACAATCTGATTTTCGAATCTTCGATTGATAGTGAGTCCATAAAGAAAAATATCCCGCCTCTGACTCTGGAGGTGTTGGTGGAGAATGCCATAAAACATAATGCCTTGTCAGAGAGTCGTCCTTTGCGTATTCGTTTGCAGGCAAAAGGAAAAACGCTTTATGTGAGAAACAATATACAGATACGGAACGAACGTGTGGAAAAATCTACGCAAGTGGGTTTGAAGAATCTTAAAGACAAGTTCCTGATTCTTGAGGCGCCGTCGCCTGAGTTTTTTATCGAAAATGATACTTTTATAGCCAAAATACCGCTATTGGACCCAGAGATATGATAAAGGCAGTAATCATTGAAGACGAAGATTTTGCAGTGAATCGTTTGCGCATGTTGCTTGAGGAATCTGCGGACGATGTGGAGATTATCGCCATGCTGGATAGCGTTCAAGATGCCGTCCGTTGGCTTTCGGTGCACGAGGTTGACCTGATTTTTTTGGACATCAACCTATCTGACGGAAACGCGTTCAAGATTTTTGAGCAGGTGGATATAACCACGCCGGTGATCTTTACAACGGCTTATCACGAATATGCGTTGAGGGCCTTTGAACAATACAGTATCGATTATCTGCTCAAACCGATAAGTAGGGAAAAGCTGGGGCAGGCATTGGTGAAATACCGGACGCTCAGGCAAGTTCCCAAGACTTTGGATGAAGATCATTTTAGGCAACTTTTCGAAGAGTTTATGCCCCGGAAATCGAGAAAGAAGCTTATGGTTACTTTGGGCAACAAAATGAAAGTGCTTGGAATTAGGGATATCGCCTATTTTATCTCAGATTCCAAGGTCACTTATGTCCACACTTTCGACAATAAACGCTACCCGGTTGACGCCTCCTTGCGACAGCTGGAATCGGAATTGCCCGAATACGACTTTTTTAGGGTAAACCGTCAATTTTTGATTGGACGGGCGGTTATTACTGAGCTACACTACATTTCGCCGATCCGGGTAAAGGTATTGCTCAGTCTTCCTTCGAAGGAAGAGATTCTTGTGGCCAGGGAGAAAGTCGGTCAATTTAAGAAATGGTTGACCGAATGAAAGTCGCTTTCTTATTCGCTTTACAGACAAAGAATGGGTCCTTACGGCTGATTGATTTTGATATTTTTGGAGGTGAAAACGGCTCCCGATTCATCCACGATCAGACATTCCGTACCGGGCGTCTGGTTTATCAGTTTTAGACCGGCTTTTCTTCCCATAACGAAAATCGATGTCGCTAAAGCGTCGGCGAATTCAGCGACCGGAGCGAAAACAGTGACACTTGCCAAGCCTTTTGGGGACAAACCTGTTTCCGGATCAATGATGTGTGAATGGTGTTGTCCGTCTGTTTTTATGGATACGTGATACTTCTTCGAAGTGGCTACAGCTCCGTTTGGAATAGGCAAAACGGCTAACGTTTTCCGTTGGTCAAAGGGATCGTTAACGGTGACTTTCCAGTTTTCGCCACCTAATTGTTTGCCCCAAACACAAATATCGCCCGAGGCGTCTACCCTTCCGGCGCTTACTCCTTTGGCTATTAATAAGCTTCGGATTTTGTCAAGGGCATAGCCTTTCCCTACCGCCCCGAAGTCGATTTTCATGCCTTTGGTTTTGAGGAAAACTGTGCCCGCATTTTTATCGAGAATAATATTTCTGAATCCGATGGCTCTGGCTGATTTTCGGATTTTTCCCATATCGGACGACTCTGGTATACTCTCTTCTGCTTTCCTTAACTCTTCCGCCGATGCGAAACTAATATCGAAATCCCCGTCGGTTAGTTTGGAAAGAGAGACGGAGCGTTCGATCAGCTTGAAGAGTTCTTTGTCCACTTTTACGGGTTTGACACCTGCGTTTCTGTTGATTTCGGAGGTTTGGGATTTTTCGTCCCAAGAGGAAATAAGCGATTCGATTCTTTTGACTTCGAGTATGGCCAAGTCCAAATATCTTTTCGCTTCAGTGGGGTTTTCCGCCGTTACTGTAATGGAAAAATGGCATCCCATCAGTTGTTCTGCCCGAGAATAGCTTTGCTCCGATGTCGCCTGAGCGGAAAGGAATGACAAGTTTAGTGCAAGCAAAGCTAGTTTGAACCGGATCAAAGTTTACCTCCTTCGATCAGTTTGATGTACTTTTTGACACCCACTTTTTTGTATCCGAGTTTTCGGATTGTGGTTCCGTTTTGGTCCAGAACCACCACCAGCGGGAAGTAGCCGTTTCTGTTATATTGTTCGGCCAAAAATTTATTATGCTTCTGTTGGGCTTTGGTAAGGGCGTTTCTCTTTCTTCTTGGAAAGTCCGCTTTCAGCAAAACCAGATGATTTTTGGCGTAGCTTGCGAATTCTGGCGTGCTCCAAACCTCCCGTTCCAATTTTATGGATCCCGCGTTCCAATCCGATCCCTGAAAAACCAATAAAATGGGGAGACTTTGTTGTGTGGCTTCGGCTTTGGCCGTTTCGAAATCGGTATTCCATTTTTGGGCAGAGCTATGGTTTGTCGTGATGCATATCCATGACAAGACCATTATGGCGAATTTCTTCATTATGTTGTTTGTTGATCGTGATATGAGTTGATTGTAGGGTAGTCGGTAAGCTTTAATTTGAGGAGCAAATACGGGAAGGAAAAATAGAAGTAGCTTAACTGATTTGATCTTTGGCTAACTGTCAGGAATGCCCCGATAAACCGAAAAACCACTTTACCTATCGGCGTTTTGCCTTTCTGTTTTGCTTTGTCGCAGTATTTTCCAGTTTTGTCGGAAGTATTGGGCGGTTTGTCGGAAAAATTAAGGAGCCTTGGTTGAGAATGGGGAATTGATTAATGAAGAGGCTGATAGTGGAGCCGTGATCTGAAGCCACAACGTTTCGGTAATTTTTAATAGGTGAAGAATTGTTTGCGAACAGAAACAATGGTTCAAATATAAAACACATAGACATAAATGATAGGAGCCTTCATCATATGCGGCTAAATTGTGCTTGATCGGAATTAGTTCACTGGAAATTTTTTTGGGATGTTTAGGAGAATCATTTCGGCCAGAATGGCCGCGTTGGGCATTGCCCTCCCATTGTTTTTTGGCTCTTGCCAAAAGAAAAACGGCAACGAAGCGGAAGCCACACAAACGGCTTCGGACAAAGATCTGCCGAACGTAATCTTTATCTTGGCAGACGATATGGGTTACGGCGACTTGAGCGCGCTGAACCCGGAAGCGGGAACGAAGACTACGCACATGGACCGGATTGTGAACGAAGGCATGTATTTCGCCGACGCACACTCAAACTCCGCCGTGTGTACGCCTACCCGCTACGGCGTTTTGACCGGGCGTTACGCCTTCCGTACCCGAATGAAGTCCGGCGTGTTGGTGGGCCACTCGCCGTCGTTGATCGAGCCTGGACGCGAGACTGTGGCCTCGATGCTGCAAGCTTACGGCTACGAAACCGGATGCGTGGGCAAATGGCACCTGGGTCTTGACTGGGCCAAGAAAAACGCTTCGGAGCCTTTGATCACGGGCAATATGTGGAACCAGAAAGGCCGTGACACAAAGAATATCGACTATTCGAAACCGGTACACGGCGGACCGAACGACCACGGCTTCGATTATTCGTACATCATTCCGGCTTCTTTGGATATGGAACCTTACGTTTATCTGAAAGATGGAAAGGTAGAGAATCAGGATATCATAAAAGTGGAGCCTTCGCTGGCGCAAAACGCCGGTCGAGGGGTTTTCTGGCGTGGCGGTGACGCATCTTCGGATTTCAAACACGACAAGGTGATGGACGTAATCACCCAAAAATCTGTCGAGTTTATCAAAAAGGACCGCAACAAGCCGTTCTTCCTGTATTTCCCGCTTACGGCGCCACACACGCCTTGGTTGCCGACGGATAAATTCGCCGGAACCTCAAAGGCCGGCCGTTACGGCGATTTTGTCCAGTTGGTGGATTCCACCGTTGGGCAGGTACTGAAAGCGCTTGACGAAAAAGGCATCGCCGAGAATACTTTGGTGATCGTGACCAGCGACAACGGATCGCACTGGAAGCCTTCGGACAAAAAGGAATACCCGAACCATAAGGCCAACCATGTTTTCAGCGGAATGAAATCCGACGCTTGGGAAGGCGGACACCACGTGCCGTTTATCGCCCGTTGGCCGAAGAAAATCAAGGCCGGGACCAATACGGATCAAATCACTTGTACTACTGACTTGTTCGCTACTTGCGCCGATATCGTAGGTCATAAAATGGCCTTTTCCGAAGCGGAAGACAGCTACAGCTTCCTCCCGAAAATGACAGGCGAGAGCGGTTCGGAATTGAGGCAAGACATTATTCACCACGGAATCGGGGGCATGTTCGCTTACCGCAAAGGAAAGTGGAAATTCATCGACGGAAAAGGATCGGGCGGATGGAGTGACAACGGGAAGTCGGCTACCGAACCCGGCCAGCTTTACGATATGTCTAAGGATATCGGGGAGAGAACAAATCTTTATGCCGAGAATCCCGAGCAGGTGAAAGAGATGAAAGCGACGCTGGAAATGTATAAGAAAGAATTGCGAAGCAGATACTGATCGAATTGGTCCGAAAACCGATTTGGAAAAAATAAAGAAAGCTGTCCCCGAGCGTGGAGACAGCTTTTTTTGATTGTGGAACGGAATTTCTTTTTGGCTTAGAGCGAAGAACCGCTGATAGCCAAGTTTACTTTGAGTTCGAACACGTCGTTGATGGCTTTGTCGCCGAGGTTGTCGAAGAAGCTGCCCGAACCGTAACGTACGTTGTACTCGGCGCGGTCTACGTCGATAGAAGCGGTAGCTGATTTCTTGTCAACTTTAGCTTCGAAAGTGATAGGCTTTGTGATGCTTTTGATAGTCAAGTCACCGGTCACTTTGTAAGTTCCGTCCCCGGCTGAGGCGAATTTTTTGATCTTAAGCGTAGCTGTAGGGAATTTTTCCACGTCAAAGAAATCGGAGTTCTTTAGGTGGCCCACCAAGTAACCGTTTTTAGTTTTGTCTTTGATATCTGTTACGGTGATCGAAGCCATATCGATTACGAATTCTCCGCCAACCGGCTTGTTCTTTTTGAATTCCACTGATCCGCTTTTGATCTGGATCAGGCCGCTGTGGCTAGAACCGGTGATCTTTTTACCGACCCATTCTACCTTCGAGTCGTTGGAGTTTACTGAGAAAGTCTGGGCTTTGGAAACAGCGAAAGCCAAAACGAATACGAGTGAAAGAGCGATCTTTTTCATGGTCATTTTTTTAGGGTAGTTTATGTTCTTAAAATTTATCCTCTCAATTTATCAAGCAAATCTGATAAGATTCTGGCTTCGTCGTCGGTCAATGGTAAATCACTGAGTTCGGAGGCCATAAAAACCTTGTCTATTTCCGTCATGGCTTCCAGTCCGGCGTCGGTGATTCCAAGGTAAACCACCCGGCGGTCCTTGTCGCACCGGAACCTTTCGGCGAGTCCTTTGGCCAGTAGCTTGTCCACCAAACGGGTAGTGTTCGGCGTTTTGTCAACCATCCGCAATTTGACCTCGCTTACCGGCAAATGTTCCGGACGTGAGCCTCTGAGAATCCTGAGGATATTGTACTGTTGCATCGAGATTCCGAACGGCTTAAGTAATTGGTTGTGGATATTTCCGATCCAGCTGGCGGTGAAATTTATGTTCACCAAAGCCTTCACATGGTTATCCTTGAATCCTGATGTCTTGATCTCGTCCTCTATCCTCATTGCTTTTGCGCTTGATTGATGTTGCAATGATAGTTTACATGTAAATTAATAACAAGTAACTATGTTTAATTTTTTTAAATACAATCATAGATAAATCAAATACTGATATTGATTCTAGATAGAAAACGCTGTTTGGAAGGTGTCAGGACGCTTTTGGGACAAAGCGAAAAAAATGAAGGAGAACAAAAAAAATAGGATAGCCTGTCCCAATTCGGAGAATCCGGACTTGGACAGGCTAGCTTTTATCAGATCGGACCCCACTGGATTTCGGCCAAATGACCTTCCTCAAACCAGAGAATCAGCTCCGAGTCGAAAACGTTTACCAGACCGTTCTCCTCGTCTTTTACAGGCTTGCCAAGCTTAAGCTTGTTGGCTGTTTTCACGGCTTCGTCCATAGTCAGGCCGATCATCTTCGTGTCTTTCAGCTTGTATTCGGGAGCACTCACCGAGATGATCCCGAGTTCCCAGCCGTCTTCTTCGAAAAACGACAGGCTGATTTCCATGTCGTCATAATGCCAAGACTCCACTTTGCCCAGCTCGTCGTCTTTCGTGTGCTCCATCTCGTCAGGCTCGCCAAAACAGTCGCGCACGTCGTCGCGGGTATTGCCGAAACGGATAGGGCCCAAGCCCTCGCCGATCAGGATCTGCATTTCATCGGTTTTCATTGTCTGTATCTGTTATTTTGTCAAGTTTCAATCAGTTTTCCGAATCTCTCGTTGAATCCGTCGATGCCTTGCAACCCACCGGTGTGAATCGCTATGACGGTCGAGTTTTCGGGAAAGAATCCCTGGCGGATTTTGTCCGTCAAGGCAAACATCATTTTTCCGGTATAAACGGGATCGAGCGGAATGTCGGTCTCTTTTCTGAACTGGTTAATGAAAGAGATAAGTTCCGGTTTGTGCTTGGCGTATCCGCCAAAATGATAATCGGTCCAGAGCAAGCGGTTGTCAAAGTCAGGAAATTCGGCCTCGGCTAATAGCCTCTTGGCTTCGGCTTCGATAAATTCTCCTCCTTTCAGCACTGGAACGCCAATGGCCGTTTTCTTCTTTCCTATGCCTGTCGATAATCCCGCCAAAGTGCCTGCGGTACCGCATGCTGTTACGATATAATCGAAATCGACATCAATTTCGCTAATCAATTCGGCCACGCCCGGAATGGCGAAGCGGTTGGAGCCTCCTTCGGGAACAAGGTAGAAATCGCCGAAGAGTCGGCCAAGTTCTTGAAGGAATTCTTCGCTGTTTTTGTTTCGGTAATCTGCACGGCTGACAAACTCCAGTTTCATTCCTTGTTTCTCCGCAAACCGCAGAGTCGGGTTCAAAGTTGCGGGTCTCTCCCCTCTTATAACACCAATGGTGTCGATATTATACTCACGTCCGGCCGCCGCCGCCGCAAAAATGTGGTTTGAGAATGCTCCGCCGAAGGTCAGCATCCGGGTGTTGCCCAGACTTTTTGCCTTTTTGATGTTGTATTTCATCTTCCGGAGTTTGTTGCCGGAGATCAGCGGATGGTTCAGATCGTCCCTGAAAACGTAGAGCTTTACGTTTCCTGGCACCAGCGTTTCGGGTATCTGCGTGAGCATAGGTGTCGATTTGCGGGCAAAGGTACAAAAAAACCGCCCGGAGGCGGTGTAGATTTTCGATGTCTTGTTTTCTCTGAATCAATTGAAGCTGGTGTAAACAGGCCTGTGGTCCGACACTTTGGAGTAGTAAGTGTTTTGCACACAATTGAAGGAGGCGGTATTGGCGTTCTCCGTTTCGTCGAAAAGCTCGTTACTTATCAGGATATGGTCGATATGGCTTCGGCCTCTCCATGACCAGTTGTTCGAGGATCCGTCCTCAATATTTTGGTCCGCAAAGCGATAGTTTTCTTTATCGGAAAGAAATACGTCAAAAGTGTCTTCCGAAAGCGTATCGTTCCAGTCGCCCAAAATGATGACCCTGCTGTTTGGATAGTTGGCATCCACAAATTCCTTGACACCTTTGGCTTCGGCCCTGCGTTGGGACGATGTGTCACCGCCGCGACCTTTGGCTTTGAAGTGCAGATCCACGATTAGGTAATCCTTTCCGGAAGCCTTGTGTCTGAAAGTGCCGTAAATAGGATTCCTGTCGGAAGTGAAGTTAGCCGTTTTGGAATCTGGGATATAATCGGTTCCTGACAGTTCCAGCTCATCCGCATTATAGATGAAAGCCAATGCCTGTTTGTCATCGAATTCATTCCAACGGGCGGAGAATTTCCATCCGGGCAACTTGGCCAAGAGCCTGTTCAGCTCATGCGACGAGCTAACTTCTTGCAATGCGACCAGGTCCCATTCGGATTTCAGGATAATATCGGCCACATGATTGGTGCGGGTGGTATCGACATCGTTGCTGTTCCAAGGAACGTCTCCATCCCTAAGCGGGAAATTCCAGAGGTTGAACGTGGCGATGTCCAGTTTGGTGTCTTGGCTGACGGGCAGGCACGGCGTTAAATTCCAGTAAACGCCATAAACTCCTTTGCTGAAGTTGTTGTCATCGATGGGTTTGCTAGGTGTCGGGTCCGTTCCGGAATCGTCACAAGAGGCCAAAAACATAATTAAAGGTGTCAAGGCCAACAGGTACAGAATCCTTTTCATTTCGTTTTAGTTGATTGGTGCGTATGTCTTTCGGTCAAAATAACGAATAAAAATGCGTAGAAGTGTTTTTATGGAGATTGCTTTGCCGGGAAGGAAGATTCTGAGTGAATTAATCATGTTTCATGTAGAAAAAGTGCCTGTTTAAGCATCAGGAAAGAGCCGAAAAAAGTAAGGGGCCGTCGTCCGGCCCCTTTGGATATGGTTCCCCGTCCGGGAACCTCATCGTAACGTTGCAACTTTAATGTCTTATGAACAGTGCCTTAGCCAAAAGGTTTGGGCGAAAGTTGCGTTTTTTTAAATGCTTGGGATAAGCCCGCCGTCAACGGGGAGGTTTGTGCCCGTAATATAAGCCGCTTGTTCCGAAGCGAAGAAGAGAACGGCGTTGGCGGTTTCTTCCGGTTTGGCGAAGCGTTTTGCCGGAATTTCCTTTTTCATTTTCTCCGCTTTTTCGTCGTAGTCGAGTCCGCTTTCCTCAGCGCGTTTTGTGATCAGGGCAAAAAGGCGTTCGGTTTCGGTCAGTCCTGGCAACACGTTGTTTACCGTGATTCCGTAAGGCGCAAGCTCGTTTGACAGCGATTTGGCCCAGCTGGCCACGGCTCCGCGAATGGTGTTGGATACGCCGAGGTTGGCGATCGGGGTTTTTACCGAATAAGAAATAATATTGATAAAACGTCCGAAACGGCGCTCTGTCATGCCTTGCGCCACATGTTGGGCGATTAGTTGGTTGCAGACCAAGTGGGCCTCGAAGGCGTGAATGAATGCGTCGGGTGAGGCGCTGAGCGTAGTGCCGGGAGCGGGGCCTCCAGTATTGTTAACCACGATGTCGATAGCCGTATCGCCAAGGTTTTCGGCGAGGGCCTTGCTCACTTGGGCGGGCTGATAGAAATCGGCTACCAAAAAACCGTGTTTTTGTCCTTGTTCCGCAGGAAGCGAAGCTATGGTGTCGGCAAGTTTTTTCTCGTCGCGGGCGAAGATGATCACTTCGGCTCCGGCCTCGGCCATGGCTACAGCTACGGCCTTGCCAATCCCGTCGGTACCGCCACAGACTAAGGCGCGTTTGTTTTCGAAACTTATATGCATTGCTAAGATTTTGTTTTCCCTCTAATATCGTCATTTCCGGGCTTTACGCACAGCCTTGGAAACGTTTGTTGGAATACCGGGTGTAGTTTTCGAAACGAAATTTGCACGCTGTAGAGTCAAAATTCTGCGATAACAATAAAAGCCTTCCAAAATCAAGGAAGGCTTCTTTTAAGTCGCTTTTTGTACTCCTATTCTTTTCCGCTCGGTTTTAATGGAGTCTCGGGCACCGAATGAGGTTCCGACGGGCGAAGCGGTATAGCCGGCGTCACGTCCGGTTTTTGAAGCGGGTATCCCGGAATAGTGTGATGATGCGGGTGCGGATATGGATAAGGGTACGGATATGGATACGGATACGGATTCGGGTTCCAACCCGGCCCCCAGCCCCAATACGGGTGCGGATGGTAATAGTGGTAATGGTAATGAGCGGGAGGTGCCGCTGACTGGGAACATGCGCCAAGCGTAAACAACAGAGCGCAAGTAACCAACAGAGGTAAAAGGTTTCTTTTCATAAATCGCATGGTGCGTGTTAGCTGGTTTACATGCTAACTTTCGCACCTGAGCGATTGTTCGTTTTGGAAAAACTAGGCTTTCGGGGTGGAACCTTTGCAGAAATGCCAGTCGCCCCCATATTTTTTGAATGATGAGCGCTCTGCGTGGTATTTCCTTATACCGCCTTCTTTATAGTATGCCTTGAAGCTTACGACGTCTCTTTTGGCTGTGGTTGATTCGCTTCCTTTCTCTACTATTTCCAAGCCGTCCCACTCGGTTTCTTTAGACCAAGAGGCCAGTTGGGCGAAGTTATAATTCTTGCGGAAATCCGGATGGGTGGTCTTTTTGATATAATCAATATCCCGAATGACATAGGCGCAGTAACGGCTTTTCATTAGTTCCAGCGCCGTTTGGGCTTTTCTGGAGCCTGAGTGAAGCCCGCCGCAACAGTCTTTATAGCTTTTGCCCGATCCGCAGGGGCATAGGTCTTTTGGCTCTTCCATGCGCTTAGTCTTCGTTTTCCGCAGGTTTTGGTCCCGTAACCACTTGGCTCATTGTGGCCGGATCCCAATATTTCTGTGCCGTAGCCAGAAGGTCTTCAGGTGTCGTATTGTGGAGGTTTTCCAGAAAATCGTCGTAATAGGAATAGCCTACGCCGTAGAGATATACCGCCTTGAATTTTTCGGCTAGTGAGAACGGGTTGGTAATGGAAGAGAGGAACTGGCCCAGAATGTAGTTTTTCGTCAGTTCGAGTTCCTTCGCAGGGATCTTTTCGGTACGCAGGATTTCTATTTCCTTGTAAATATCGGCGATAGCCTGATCCACTGATTCGGCTTTTACGTCGGCGGAAATCATCCAGTATCCGTCCTGAATCATTGGGATCATGGTAGAGTGGATGCCGTAGGTATAGCCTTTTTCTTCCCGGATTTTTTTCATCAACCTGGATCCGAAATATCCACCCAAAACGCCGTTAAGCAGGGAGAGATTAAAGAAATCGGGGTGTGTTTTGGTAATCAATCGTTTACCGATCCGCAAAGAGCACTGCATGGCTTTTTCCATGGTAATGCGCTTCTTTTCGGGTTGGGTGTCTTGCGCCAATACCTCCTTGCGTTTTCTGGAATCGGGGTATGCGGTATTCTGCCCGAAGTGTTTTTTAATTTCGGCTACGGTATTATCATCATAATTTCCGCTCAGCAGAATCTGGTAATTGTTTTTGATCCATTTTTTGTGGAATTCCAGACAGTCTTCACGGTTAATAGCCTCGATATCCGCCTCCGTGACGGGTTTGCCGTAAGGGTGGTCAGGGTAAAGCGTTTGCTTGAAGCGATTGCCCGCTACAAAGCTTGGACGTTCCCGGTTAATCTCCAGATTATGAAGTTGTCGGGATTTCAGAATCTCAAGTTCCTCTTTCGGAAATACCGATTCTTCAACCAATTCCCGCAAAAGCGGAATGAGGGTCCCGCAGTGTTTGGTAAGGCAGTAAAGGCTGACTGTCGAGAATTCCAGCCCGGCGGAAGTGTCGATTTGCGCTCCGTAGAAATCGACCATTTGCGAGATTTCGGAACCTGTTTTGGTTGCGGTTCCTTCGGCCAAAAGTCCCAAAGCGAAGAAAGATGCTTGCGGACGGGCTTCCCTAAAGCTTCCGGCGTTGATGAGCAACTCTATTTTGACCACTTCCTGCGTACCCGCTTTTATAAAATGAAAAGGGATGCCGTTTTCGAGGTGCTCGGTCTGGACTTGCTCTATATCTATATGCGTGATTGGGCGGGCCTCGGGGGCCTTGGTTCTGTCAACCATATTTCTTCGGTAACGATGTTGGGTGGCCGGCTCCGGCCGAGTTCGATAAAACAAATCAGGCCCAGGATTCAGTTCCAAGGCCCGATAGTCGGTAGCGCAAAAAGCGCAGGCGTTAAGTTAAGATTTTCTGGCTAGGGCTGTGCCCCGCCGGGAATATTTTTTATTCCGTGATCGATTCCTGTTTGTCTTTTCCGAAATTGAAGAGCAAGGTAAAACGCAGGGTTTCGGCCAGCGGATTTTCTTTTTCGGTGGGAATCATGTAAGCGAAGTCCATCCCGAACACTTGGTAACGGAAACCTACGCCCATAGTGAAGTATTTACGGGCGCCTTTGTCCTCGTGCTCGTAAAAGTAGCCTGTACGAGCGGCAAAGGCTTGCTTGTACCAATATTCCAAACCACCGCCGATGGTGATTTCCTTAACCTCTTCAGAGAAAGAAGCGTCGCCGAAGGAACCGAACATTCCGCTGATTACGGACTTGTCCATGTGCGATCCATCCTCTTGCGGAGTCGGTACCAGAAGTTTGTTGAAGTCGACCGCCATAGTCAAACTGTTGAACGGATCGAAGTTCATGGTATAGGCAGTTCCCAGACGGAGGTTTGTCGGAATAAAGTTTTCGTCCTCTTCCTGTGCGTATGAGACTTTACCGCCAATGTTGTTGATGGCAACGCCAAATGAGAATTCGTCCTCACGACCGCCGGCCATAAGCGGTTTTGTGTAATAAAGCCCGATATCCGCGGAGGCGGTTGAAGCCGCTTCGAGATCATCTACGCCATCACCTACATTGGAGTAGATGTATCTGGCCGAAATACCGACACCCAAGTTCTTGGTCAGTTTTCTGGAATATGTACCGCCGATGGTCCATTCGGTAGGGTTAGCTTCTCCAGTAATTACAGCGTTGTCGTTGGTGAACTGGATTTTGCCCAATTCGAAGTAGCGCATAAAAAGTCCGAAGGCTTGCTCGTCGCCCACTTTCTTGTAACCGGAAAGATAGGCCACAAACATGTCGTCGATAATTTTGCTGAGCCACGGAGTGTACGATACCGAGACGCCTATATCGCTGGTGTTAAAAGCCAAGCGACCGGCGTTGAAGTATGTGTCGTTTGCCGTCGGAGCTGTCGCGGCGCCTACATCACCCATGCCCGCATGTTGGGCGTCCGGGCTGATCTGTAGAAAAGGCAAAGAAGTTGTGATAGGGTTTAGTCCCCCATCTTGACCGATTACGGATTGGCCGCCCCCTCCCTGCGACTGAGAGAAGCCAACTGATGCCAAAGCCATGAAGCCGGCGACTAACAATCCAAATTTCCTCGTCACCATATACTTATATTATTACAATGATAGCCAAGTTATTTTACCCTGAATAATAGTTCAGTTTGCGCTAAAAATACTGATTATCTTTTGATTAATAGCACTCTGGTTGAATATTTTGCCGTAGAGCCATCAAGCTTGCTGCTTACGGAAAGGCGTAATATATATAACCCCGGGCCCGGTAAGGCGGTGGTTTCTTCGGCCGAAGAAAGCCAGTCAAATTCTGCTGTGTCCCCATTCGTTTCCGGATAATCGACGTTTTTTGAAAAAACAGTTTGTCCTGTCAGATTCATTAAACGTACCAAGATTGTAAAATCATCATCTTCCCGATTGTGATTAAAGCGTATTTGTCCATAATCCTGGATTGGATTGGGAAAGACGGTGACGTTTTCAAGTTTGAGAGATGGCCTGTCCGATACGAAGAAATGGGTTTCGACCTCCGAAAAGTTGTTCAGATTGTCCCAAGCCCTGATTTTCAGGGAGTGTGGGCCTTTTTTTAGCCCTTTGGAAGGGTAGCGCAGCATGCCTGATTGGTGGGTGTCGAGGTTGGCCGTATAATACGGGGTTGCGGGGATAGTGACCGTATCGTCAAGTATGATTGACATTTCCTGGCCTACATTCGCCCGGCTGATACTGATACCGTTTTCGTCGGACAGATAGGCCAAAATATCGGCGTCGGGGAATACGTAATCTCCGGCTTTGAAGTTCCTGTCGTTGAGAAAAACTTCGATCGTTGGCGGGTTGTTGTCGCTGACCGGATTTTCGGAAGTGCCTCCGATTTTAAATTCCCGGAAGGCGCCTTTCGCTTCTTTTCCCGTTTCGTTTTCGGCAAAAAATCTCATCGTTCCCTTCTCGATTCGGTAATCGATGTTTTTTGGGACAATAAAATCGGATTCGAAACGACCGTCCTTCACTGATGCGGTTCCTCGGAAAATCACGTTTTCTTTCCGGTATTGGAACGGTTGGTTTTCGTCCCCTTTTGTCTTGGCCGTCACCGGTTTGTCAAGGACTTCGACCCGGAGCGTTCCCGAAAATCCGGAAGCCAATGTGCCGGATTGGTTGATATGTCCTTTGACATTGACGGCGGACATGGCACCCAGCTCAATGTCTTGGCCGTTCGGTATTCCGTTGATTTCGTCGATAGCGACTTCGGCATAATCTGGAAACAGTTCCATGGACGGATCACCGAGCAGGATGAAGTTCCTATTTTTTGGTCCGAAGAGCGCTTCGTTTTTGGTCCGTTTGAAAATATCGCCCAAAGTGGCGCCATTTTGCGCTTGTGCCAAGGCTTGGAAAAGTGCTTTGTTGATTTCCTCGTTACCATCGCTGTAGACTGGCCGGGAAGTGGTGATCAGGGCGATTCCGCCTCCGTTTTCCCGAAAAAGAATCTTCTCGGCGCCACTGGTGACGGACGGATTATCATGTCGGCCGAATTGGCAAGTAGCCGTGGCGAATATGGCCGGGTAGTCGGGGTTTTTCCAGCTTTGGATTTGCTCTTCGGTCAGTATGCGTTCATGCGCCAAGATATCCTCACGGCCGTGGCCAATATAATCGATCAGGAAACAACCTTCGTTTACAAGCTCGTCGAGGCGTTTGTTCGCGTTTGGAGCGACGATTTCCGATTGCCCCGTAATCTGCTCAAAAGCGTCGATATACAGTTTCTCCACTTTCAGGTCTGGAGCTTCTTGGTTTACTATATCCTCGACTTTCTCCGCCGCGGCCATATGTATTCCTCCGTCGCCGTCATCGGCTATTATGGCTACTCGTCTTCTCCACTCGCCGGTTTGATTCGGGTATTTTTCCAGTTTGTCAACCAGTGATTTCGCCTGTTCCAATGTCGCCACGGGAATTCTGCCTACGGCAATTTCCATATCTTCGTCATCGTTGTAATCCTCTATCCAGTCGCCTTCGTCGGGGCCGAGGATTCCGAAATAATCGTCGGAAGAGTAGCTGAAAACCGGGTGGACGGAATTACGGGATTCGTACGTCGGTACAAAGTGTTTGCCCGCATCCTTAAGATTGCGGTAATCGTACGAGGCTTTTCCGAAAAGGAGCAGGTATTTGAGTTTTTGGCCTCCGGCTTCGTAAAGGTACCGCATATAATCGCGGATGGCCGTGGGGTCTTGCTTGCCTGCCGAAAATTCGTTGTAGACCTGTTCGGGCGTTACGACTTTGACATTGAGCTTGGCGCTACGCATTGAGGCGAGGCGCTGGGCCTGTGCCATAAAATCGGGATGGGAAATGATGACCAACTCGGGAGAAAGCTCACCCAACAGGTTTTGGTTGGTGGCGGTTGCCGGAGACGGCGCGTTCGTTACGTCGCTTTCCGAGAATACCAGATAGGTATTGTTTTCGGAAAGGTCCGCGGGGAATTTGATTCCGTTTTCGGTAGACGTGTAAGTGATTTTTTCGGCCTGTCCCTTATCCGTGATGTCCCAAACGTGGTCGCCGGCTTTGGCTTGGCTTACGAAAACGGTTCTGTTTCCGCCTTGGGCGTCGAAATGGAGCGATAATTCTCCGCTGTGTTTTACAGCTGTCGCTTTATAATTGGTGGAAATATGATCAATATGGCCGATGCCTTTTTGCGTGGATACATTTACCGAGATATTGTTCCCGCCAGGGCTTACGGCGAAGGTTCCCTCTCCTTCCGCGCCGGTAGCGCAGTATTGGCAAGGCCGATGGTATTGGACTTCGACGGTGCCGGCCAACGAGCCGTTTACGCTGATATTGGCCAGCATCTCGTCATTGGTTCTTTTAAGGAGTTTTGCCCAAACCTGGATTTCGGAATTAGGGATTTTGTCGGGCGTGGTGAAGTTATGCGTAAAGCTTTCGGTGTCGCGGAAATCTTCTCCGTACCAATTCCTGCCGGAGTCCACTACGGGTTTCATCCGTTCGTATTCGTGGCTGGCAAAGGCCCTGTATTCGTTAAGGATAGGCCCGTCTTCCGTGTCTGTGGCGTCGTTTATGCGCTTGCCCGGGCTATCTTTTATGGTGAGGAAATAATAATTGGTCGTTTCGTAAAGGTTGGTTTCACGGTATAAAAATCCGTCGGCTCTTCGCTTGACTGCGTTTGCGCTTTGGGCGTAAAAATAGAGGGCGTCGTTGTCGTCAAAAGAAGCGTCGTTTTGGCCGGTGACCAAAACGGCGCATTCGGTAAGTCCCCATTCCCTGTCGGCCGAATTTTCCTGCGGGAGCATGCCGGAAGGTTTTCCGTAGACGGCCAGCCGGCGAGGATCCAGCGAGTTGGCGTCGATGCCCGCGGCGCTGAGCCAGCTTTTCCCGATTTTGTAAACGCCCTCGTTTTGGATCGGGATTTTTAGCCAAAGGCCATCTTTTAGCACAGATTCTTTTGCTGTCGGCTGTCCCGAAGCCATCATTGCCGTGGCGAACAGGAGTATGACCGACAAGAAATGGTAGCGACGCATAGAGATCGGTTTATTTACTCGGATTTTCCTTCTTCGATGTGAAATGGACAATTATGGAGAACAAGATGTAAACCAAAATCACCGCCGGTACACCACTAAGTTGCAGAATGGCCAACATGCTTACCGCTATCAAGATGAAAAGGTATTTGGCGATGTTGTTTTTCAGGGAATAGTCCTTGAATTTCATGGCCAACATTGGGATTTCCGATATCATCAACAAACAGAACACAACAGAAATTGTGATCAGAAACCAAGGCGTGTTAACGAAATCGCCCAAGCCGAAGATGTTGTCGCGAACTACCAACGGAAGTGCCGTGAGAAACAATGTGCTGGCTGGAGTCGGCATACCGATAAAGCCGGTGGTCTGGCGATCGTCCACGTTGAATTTGGCAAGACGTAAGGCCGAGAAAGCGGGAATGATAAAACCGGCGAAAGGCCAAAGGGTACCCGGCAGAAGAATCCGCAACATCGTGTATACAACTACGCCCGGCAATACGCCGAAAGTCACCATATCGGCCAAAGAATCCAATTCTTTGCCAATCGGCGATGACGTTTTGGTCAGCCTAGCGGCGAATCCGTCGAAGAAATCGAAAACGGCGCCGATCCATACCATATAGGCGCCCCATTCCAAGTGGCCTTGGAAAACCAGTGTAATACCGATACAGCCGGACACCACGTTGCCCAGCGTCAATATGTTCGCTAAAGTGAATATTTTCACGGTCAAAAATTTGGTTCGGCCGGCAACGGAACTGTCGCGCCGGCGAAATAATGATTAGCGAATGGCTCTTGCTCCGCAGAAAGGGTTGTTCTCCTTTTCGAAAGCCACGTCTGTCGGCTCGCCGTGTCCGGGATATACGATGTAATCGTTGCCCAGTGAGAAAATCTTTGTCTTGATACTGTCGAGCAAGGCGTTGATGTCGCCACCCGGCAAATCAACCCTGCCGATGCTTCCGCGGAAAAGAACATCACCGCCGATTACGAATTTTTGGCTGTACGATACGAAAGCCAAGTGTCCGGGAGCGTGTCCGGGAACGAAAAGTGTGTTGAGTTCGCTGTTGCCGAATTTGATCCTGTCGCCCTCGTTAATGAAATAATCCGGAGTAGCGTGCTCGTATTCCGTCATGCCAAAGCCCTGAGCGTGGGCCGGAGCCATAGCCAGCGTAGTTTCCGCCTCTATTTCGTTGGCGCCGAGCTCCACTCCGTAAGTCTTTTTCACAAAAGAATTGCCCAACACGTGGTCGATATGGCAGTGCGTGTTTATAAGCTTGACCACTTTGAGCCCTTCGCTCTCGATAAAACCGGCGAGCGTATCTCTTTCCGCTTGGCTGATGCAACCGGGATCAATGATTACGGCTTCTTTCGTTTCGTCGTATAATACGTATGTGTTTTCCGCAAATGGGTTGAACGCGAAGGCTTTTATATGGATCATCGTGATTTATCGCTAATTTTTTGTTGAATATTCAATGCCGAAAGGTAATGAAAAACGGGCACGATTCGGACCGAAACCGGCGAAAGGGACTTGAAAAAATCGGCGAACGCTCAAAGTTTGATGATTTTTGCCGGAAACATTTCTGTTTTGGAAGAGGAAAAAGTTACAGGCCAAATAGTGTTTGGGCTTAGGAAAGACGCGGTTGTAATACAGATGAATTCAGCGGGAGGCTTCGGGTTGGCGAATAAATCGGGAGACAATAGGAGGATCTGAAATTAATTTTGGCCGATATCATTATCGTTTAATCCGCAAGAGTTTGGGGTTTGTGGCTGAGCGTGAGCGCTTTTGCTGAAAAACGGCCGGCAGAGCCTTTACGGGCTGATTTCAGTTGTGGAATTATGAAGAAATTTGCGACTAAACGTTGCCTTTTAACAATTCTTGACTACCTTTGCAATCCGTTATTCAAAGAGCGGATATGCGAAAGTAGCTCAGCTGGTAGAGCACGACCTTGCCAAGGTCGGGGTCGCGGGTTCAAGTCCCGTCTTTCGCTCAGTGATCAGGCATCGGCTTGATCAAGCCGGGATGGTGGAACTGGTAGACACGCAAGACTTAAAATCTTGTGGCCGTAAGGCCGTGTGGGTTCGATTCCCACTCCTGGTACTTTTTTCTTTTTGAAGAATAAAACATAAGCGAAAGTAGCTCAGCTGGTAGAGCACGACCTTGCCAAGGTCGGGGTCGCGGGTTCAAGTCCCGTCTTTCGCTCCAGACAAAAAACACAAGCGAAAGTAGCTCAGCTGGTAGAGCACGACCTTGCCAAGGTCGGGGTCGCGGGTTCAAGTCCCGTCTTTCGCTCAGCAATTGGCCCCGTTCTTTTCAGAGCGGGGCTTTTTTGTGTTCCCCAATTCCGGGCGAATCAGGGGCGCCATGTTTTTATCCTTTTCAGGAATTGTTTAATTTGTTGCGCATTAGGCGCCAAAGCCTTCCCTGCGGTTGTCGAAGGGAGAGCTTATGCTAATAAACCAGAAACAAGAATAGACAAATGGATTCCTTATATCACGAGAAGATCAGAAAAGCGGCCCACGAGGTCGGTAAGGTGGTTGTGGGCCAGGATTATATGGTCAACCGGTTACTGATAGGACTTTTTACGCAAGGCCATATCCTGCTTGAGGGTGTGCCCGGTTTGGCCAAGACACTTACGGTCAACACGCTTTCAAAGGTTTTGGATTTGGGTTTCCAACGGATTCAGTTTACTCCGGACCTTTTGCCTTCGGATGTGGTGGGTACCATGATCTACAACCAGCAGAAGTCGGAGTTTGAAGTGAAAAAAGGACCGGTGTTCGCTAATATGGTCCTTGCCGATGAGGTAAACCGCTCGCCGGCCAAAGTTCAGGCGGCTTTGCTGGAGGCCATGCAGGAAAAGCAGGTGACTATCGGGGAGACGACTTACCATTTGGACCGCCCGTTCTTGGTATTGGCTACCCAAAACCCGGTGGACCAAGAGGGAACCTATCCGTTGCCCGAAGCGCAGATGGACCGTTTTATGATGAAAATCCACGTCGATTATCCTTCTAAGGAAGACGAGCTGGAGGTGATGCGCAGGATGGCGAATATGGGCTTTAGCGCGGAAGTGAAGCCGGTATTGACCACCGAAGACATTTTCGAAATCCGTAACGAGATCAACGCCGTTAAGATTTCCGAGTCTTTGGAGCGCTATATAGTGGAGTTGGTTTTCGCCACCCGCCGCCCAAGCGATTACGGATTGAAAAGAGAAGCCGGATATATCCAGTTCGGGGTTTCGCCACGTGCGAGTATCAGCCTGAACTTGGCTGCCAAAGCGGCCGCGTATATGGAGGGACGTAATTATGTGCTTCCGGAAGACATTAAGGAGATGGCCGTGGATGTGTTCAACCACAGGATAATTCTTAATTATGAGGCTGAAGCTGACAATGTAAGTTCCAAGGATATAGTGAACGAAATTTTGAACGAGATTCCGATCAATAGCTAGCCTTTATAGGAGTTAACATTTCATTAAAATACGAATATATTGATTTTGAGGGCCTGAGGGCCCTTTTTTGTGCTTTTAGGTTTTTTGTTTGTCCGCTTCTGTTACTTATCTATTACATCATTATTCATGATGTTTACACACCGATAAATATTTGATAATAGTCTATTTGGTCCCCTAGCCACTTAAATCCACACTTTTGCGCTGTAATCAATTAACCAAAACTTTCGAATTGATTAAAAGCGATGAAACGTATTACCCGACTTTTTTCTATTGCCCTGTTGAGCGGAGTCATTCTGTTCTCAGGATGTTCTGACGACGACGATCCGACTCCGTTGCCGGAAGTGGCGATCGCCGACGGCTCTAAAAACACCTCGATGACCGTTTCAAGGTCTTCTACTTTGTCAGCTACGTTGAAAGTGGCTGGAAAGATCAAAGACATTACGGCTACTAGCTCTTTGGGCAACCAAATCACGGTTACCAATGCGGCTGACCTTAAAGGTAAAACCGAAGGCACTGTCACTATCACTTACGTAGCGACAAACACAGGTGATGACACGGTGAAGCTTACGGTTACCGATGAAGGCAACCAAACAATGACCGCCTCATTCGTGGTAAAAGTATTGGCCGCTGGCGAGATAGGAGTGACCTTCCCTACTGGCGACGCCTTGAAATTCACAAGAGACGTTCAGAAGGACATCTTGGTAGACCTTGTTGTCCCTGAGAAAGTAAAAACTATCGCCGTAGCCAGTAAGTTGAACGCTACTGTTTCGGTTTCTAACGCCAATGAGTTGGCAGGTAAAGCAAACGGAAAAGCTACTGTTAGCTACCAGTCTGCTACAGACGGTAAAGACGAGCTTACTGTAACTGTTACCGACGAGACGGGACAGCAGAAAGTTGCTACCGTAATGTTGAAGGTGAACAAGCCAGTAGTTAGCGTTGCGACGGGCAATATGGCCGGGTACAACTGGGTTAATACTAACGATTACTTGCTTGACGGATACGTTGTAGTTCCTGCTGGACAGACGCTTACAGTTCAGAAAGGAACAACCGTAAGGTTCAAGGAAAGCCCAACTACAGGAGACAACACTTCTGCCTTGTTCATCACTCGCGGTGCCAAGATCATGGCTGAGGGAACAAAAGAGATGCCTATCGTTTTCACTGCTGAAAGCGACGACTTGGAAGGTTCTCTTGACCATAACAACCGTAGCCTCTGGGGCGGATTGGTTCTCCTTGGAAAAGCTAAAGTTGAGAAGAAATCAGCTTCTGAAGTACAGATTGAAGGTATTCCTTCGGACAAGGCTTGGGGCAAGTACGGTGGAGACGACGACATGGACAACTCAGGTTCATTGAAGTATGTTTCTATCAAGCACTCAGGTGTAGGTTTCAAAGCCGGTGACGAACTCCAAGGTCTTACTTTGGGCGGTGTAGGTTCTGGTACTACAATCGACTATATCGACATCTTCGCTAGTGCCGATGACGGAATCGAGATTTTCGGTGGAAAAGTGAACATCAAGCACGTATCTGTAGCCTTCGCTACTGACGACAGCTTTGACTTCGATTTGGGTTGGAGAGGTAACGGACAGTTCTTGTTCGCTCTGCAGGACGGAACAAACGGCGACACTTACGATCACGCTGGTGAGTGGGACGGAGCTTCTCCTGACGACGCGGCGCTTTACTCTAAGCCAAATATCTACAACGCTACTTTCGTAGGTGTTGGACAGACTCTTCCTACTGAAGGCCGTAACAAGGCGTTTATCATGCGTGAAAACTATGCGGGTCTCCTTGCTAACTCAATCATCGTTGACTTCCCGGGCAAAGGCCTTGAAGTACAGGACTTGACTTCTGGAGAAGGAAATCCTTTGAGCGATAGCTACAAGAAGATGAACGACGGAGAGTTGAGAATCTACAACAACACTTGGTCCGCCTTCGCTGACGCTACAGACCTTGCTTCGCTTGTTAAGGTGACAACCAAAAACGGTAAAGACAAAGCTCAGACTCCGGATGACGCAGACGGAAGTGACCTAAAAGCTCACCTGAGCGACAACGGTAACAAGTACGCTTCTGAAGTGGTGGTTAAAGGTATTGGCCGTGACACGAGCGGAGCTCTTGACCCTCGTCCGAAATCAAACGACGACGATGTTTACAAAACTGACCTTCCTGCCGGAATCATGCCTGTTGATTACCGTGGCGCATTCGACGCTAGCGCTGAAAGCTGGTTGAGCGGATGGTCTACACTCGCTAAAATGGGCTACTTGGCTCAATAATCCATAAGCCTAAAGGCTAACCCAGAAACCGGGAAGTCCAAGTAGACTTTCCGGTTTCTCCCTCCTTAATTACCATACGACGATTACCATACACGACCATACGATTTTAATTGTGAACAAGGGTTTAAAAATGAAACGATCACTTCAAGCACTTTTTGCGCTAATGCTTCTCTCAGCCGAACTCTTTGCGCAGGGTTCAATTTCAGGTTCGATTACAGACAAAGAGAGTGGCGAAGAAATTATTGGCGGAACGGCTTATATCTCCTCAATTCAGAAGGGCGCCGCTTCCGATATCTACGGCAAGTATATGATTAAGGGCGTGCCGGCCGGTACGTACAGCCTTGTCGTTAAATATATAGGTTACCGTGAGCAGAAGGTGGAAGGTGTAGAGGTAAAAGACGGTCAGGTAACCGAATTGAACATAAGCTTGGTTACCGACGTCAGCGAGCTTGACGTAGTGGTGGTGCAAGCAAGCCAAATCAATAACAATCAGACCGCCTTGCTTTCGATGCAGCGCAAAGCGCTAGCCGTGCAAGACGGCATCTCGGTTAGCGAGATTAAGAAAATGGGCGTTTCCAACGCCGCCGAATCAATGAAATACGTGACCGGAGCGGCTGTTGAAGACGGAAAATATATGGTTCTCAGGGGCCTCGGTGACCGTTATTCGCTTACGCAAATGAACGGTGTAACCATGCCAAGCACCGACCCTTACCGTAACAGCGCCAGCCTTGACTTGGTGCCCACGGATATGATCGACAACATCGTGACTGTGAAAACCTTTACGGCGGATCAGCCAGGTAACTTCACGGGAGGAAAGGTTGATATCACGACTAAGTCATTGCCGGAGGATTTTTACATGAATTTTGGAGTTTCAACTTCTTTCAACACCAACTCAAACCTCAAGAGCGACTTCATTACGGATGGAGCCGAAGGCAAATTGGATTGGTTAGGGTATGATGACGGTACTAGAGCGAAGTCCAAATACCTTGATTTTTACAAAAGCTACATCTCTAATGCGTCTGCGGTAGCCAACGCTTATATCGAAGCAGCTAAGGAAGACAATGGACAGGTACGGTCTATTATGGACATCACGGCAAGATCTCTTGATAACCCATATGCGCATAGAAAAATATCGAGTCCGCTTAACACTGGAGTGAATTTCTCTATAGGTAACCGTTTCGATCTGTTCGGAAAGCCTTTGGGCGTAAACTTCGGATTTAAGTTTGACCGCACTTATTCGTTAGTGGAAGGCGGTGAGACTGGTATCTATGAAGGTACAGGAAAGCAAGATAACCTGCAGTCTCAGCAGGAATTGACAATGACAAGGTCTTCGGTTAGTTCTAATCTGGGAGGTTTGTTGAGTTTGGCTTACCAAATCGCTCCAAATCATGAGATTTCTTTAATGAATATGTATAGCCATGATGGCGACATCGTGGCCACGGAAGAGTCAGGTTTCTGGTTGACTTCGGGGCGTGACCTTTTCGGTACTCAATCCTCACGCATGGAGATGCGTACGCTAAATAACACCCAGCTTAGCGGTAAGCATTACTTCGAAGTATTCGACGGAATCAAATTTGACTGGGTAGGCGGTTACGTTTACTCTAGTTTGGAAGAGCCTGACGGACGTTATTTCGCTTATGCCGGAACTAACCAAGCGGGGCCGAATGAGCCGAAGCGTTACACGTATAGCATGCCGAAATCAGAGATCGGTTCGTTGCCTTCGAACTTTTTCAGGGATTTGACAGATACCCAAATGAACTTCAAAGCTGACGTCACAATCGACTTTAAGTCTGACAGTTGGTTCAAAGTGTCTACGAAGTTTGGCGGAGCGTACTCGAAAAAAGAGCGTGAGTTTACGGAAAACCTCTACTCAATGGTTGAAGTTCCGCCGTCGATTGGTGGTGTGGCCAACGATTCATACCTCCGTTTCGGTGATGTCGGCGAAGACTTCGGTCGTTTCTTCAGCACTAATAACTCAGGATTGCTTGGTGTGTCGATAAACGGCGACGGCGAAAGCGTTTACCTTATGGGTAACATTTATTCTGATTTGTCAAGCGACCAGAACACTTATACCGGTGAGGAGACAATCGTTGCTGGATACGGAATGGGTGTGTTTGAGTTCGGTCCTAAGTTTAAGTTGATCGGTGGTTTGAGAATCGAAAGTACCGAAATGGGAGCGAAAAGTAAGGATACTCGACTTGAGGAAAGTAAAATTGAGGAAGTTGACTTCTTGCCTTCTCTTAACACGATCATCAAGCTGAACGAAAAGATGAACCTTAGAGCCGCTTACGGCCGTACTTTGGCTCGTCCGAATATGCGCGAGATCTCTCCGTTCACAATGCTTGTCGGAATAGGTAAAGCGTTCGAAGCCGGTAACCCGGACTTGAAGCGTACGTTGATCGACAACTACGATTTGAGATACGAATTTTATCCGAACCCAGGCGAACTGTTGGCGGTAAGCGCATACTACAAGAAGTTTACCGATCCGATTGTACGTACACTCCTTACCAACACGGGAACAACAGAAATTAAGCCTATAAACGTAGACGAGGCCACGGTATACGGTTTGGAAGCCGAGATGCGTAAAAATTTCGGATTCATAACTCCGGAGCTTGAGGATCTGGTTTTCTCGACAAATATCTCGTTTATCTTCTCTGAAAGTGATATGGCTAAAGAGGAAGTCGAAGCCCAGGAGAATGCAGGCTTCACCGATGTGGAGACAACCCGTCCTTTCCAAGGCCAGTCGCCGTATATCATTAACGCCGCTTTGAGCTACAACTGGCGTCGTCTGCAGTGGGAGAACAGCTTTGCGTTCAACTACTTCGGAGAGCGTTTGGCGTTCGTTACCGGTGCGTTGACCAGCGATGTTTACGAACAGCCTAGGCCTTCGTTGAACTTCGTAAGCTCTAAGGGCTTCGGCGACCATCTGAAACTGAGCGTGAAGGCTACGAATATCCTCAACATGGTTTATTCGAAGTCTTACAAAGATCACGAAGAAAAGTATTACTCAAGGTTTGAGAGAGGCACGACATTTAGCCTTGGCCTCTCATACAGCCTCTAAAAATATTTGACTGGCGGGCCCAAAAAAAGCGGGCCCGTCCGGTCAGGATAGAAAACCCGCTTAATTCACAATAAGCATTTTTTTATTCGTATGGTAGCCTGCCTGGTCGTTCGGGCAGGCATTTTTTTATTTGGAAATGTGTAGCTTTTCTATCATGCTTCGTAACTCGGCCATCCTTTCCGAAGGGTAAAGCAATTCGCTTTTCCGCAGTTGGTTGAGGGCCATCTCGGTGTTGCTTGCGCTTAGGGATAGTAACGCGTTATTGTAGTATTGAAGCCCTGCCAGCTGTTTTAGGCCGATGGTGCCCAAGGTGCCGGATCCGTGTACGTGGCGTCTGTCTCCCACCTCGCCCACGGACTGTCCGGCTTTCTGGCTTTCGTATTTTTTCATGGCTTTCTTGATGAGCCATTTGCTGGTAACAAATCCGTCTTTGAGAGTTGATTCCACCAAGTATTTTTTCTCTTCGCCATTGATCAAAAGAAATACGTGACGTGGTGTTTCGATGATTTCGTATTCGTAGCCCAAGTTGTCGAGCAATGAGGCGTAAAGTGCCGTTCCCGTAACGCAGTCGTAAGTGCCTGAGCGGAAGGTTTCGGCAAAAGTCACGAACCTTTGATAGTTCTTCAGGTACTTGTAGCGGGTTTTGTGGAAAACGAACCTGAGGTACGAGACTTCTTTTTGGAAGCCGTCGCGTTTGGTTTTCATGGCGTCCACGTGTTCGCGAAAGGATTTTTTGTAACCGAACATCTCCCGAACGCCCAAACGGCCGTCTGTGGCCAAAAGCATATTGAGCGGATCGTCGATTCCGTGGCGCAAGTCTTCGAAGACGCTGGCCTCGAATTTCGTTAGATATACGATAGAGTCTTCGGCTATTGAGTTATCCGTAGTTTTGGAAAAACCTGATGTAAGGGTAATCAGAAATATCAATATGCCGAAAAACAGTCTCATACGCTATCGCTCTTTGTTGTTAATAATAAGGTAACAATAAATTAACCAATCGAAGCATGTGAAGTGTTTAGTTTTTCATTGTGATATTTAATTGTCCGCAATAATTACTTTATGAATTCCGATTGGATAATATTAATCTTCTTAACACTCCTGTCTTGTTAATATTTACGTAAAAAATAAAGGCTTGGCAGTTGCTGCCAAGCCTTTTGTGAGTCAAAATTAAAGCCAAGTAAGAAATCCCGTTACCTTAAACTTTGGCCTTCTTTGAAGCGACCCAAGAGTCTACTTGTTTTTCCAGAATATTGAGGGGCAGTGGACCCTTGGTCAATACCACGTCATGGAATTCCCTTACGTCAAACTTATCGCCGAGAGCGGTTTTGGCCTTTTTGCGGAGTTCGATAATCTTGAGCATCCCGATTTTGTACGCCGTAGCCTGAGCGGGCATCACGATGTGGCGTTCCACCATTTTTACGCAGTCGCCTTCGGCGTTTGGCGTGTTTTCTTTATAGAAAGCAATACCCTGTTCACGAGTCCATTTTTTCGAGTGGATTCCGGTGTCGACTACCAAACGGCACGCGCGCCAAAGCTCCATAGCCAATCTTCCGAAATCTGAATAAGGGTCGGCATAAAGGCCCATCTCTTTGGGGATGAACTCCGTGTAAAGCGCCCAGCCTTCGATATAGGCTGTGTAGCGTCCGAATTTGCGGAATTGGGGAACGCCCGTAAGCTCTTGCGCTATGGAAATCTGCATATGGTGTCCCGGAATTCCTTCGTGGTAAGCCAACGCTTCCATCTGGTACGAAGGCATTTCTTCCATTCTGTAAAGGTTGGCGTAGTAAGTGCCCGGGCGTGATCCGTCGAGGGCGGGCGCTTCGTAAAACGCCTTGCCGGCCGATTTTTCACGGAAGGCCTCCACTTTTTTGGTAACTAAACTAGCCTTTGGTTTGGTCAGGAACAGTTCGTCGAGGCGACCTTTCATATTGTCGATAATCGCCGTAGCTTTTTGCAGATATTCGGCTCTGCCCTCTTTCGTGTCGGCGAAGTAGAACTGCTTGTCAGTACGCATAAAGGCGAAAAACTCCTGAAGCGTTCCCTTAAAGCCCACTTTGTCCTTGATGGCGGTCATTTCGCCGTGGATGCGCTCAACTTCTTTCAGACCGATATTATGGATCTCTTCGGCCGTAAGTTTTGTCGTTGTGATTTTTTCCAGAGCGTACTGGTAGAATTTCTCTCCTTCGGGAAATTTCCATACTCCGTCGTCCGTGTTGGCTCTTGATTTCTGTTCGGTTACGAAGGCCGCTAACTTCTCATAAGCGGGCTTGAAACTTTCCACAAGCGCTTTGTCCGCCTCTTTTATAAGAGCTTCCTTTTCCGCTTGGGCGATAGCTTCCGCTTTGTTGATTTTTTCTGCGAAGTCGGTGCGGAGCGTACTTTCTTTGGATGATTTGTCGAAAGGCTTTCCGGTGATAATGTTCTTGCAATCGCGGATTACGTGGTCATGCACGAACTTGGGAGGCATAATGCCGGCGGCTTCCCGCTCTTTAAGGCCTTCGATCAGCTGGTCGACCATATTCGGAACCGCATTCAGCCGGGCGATATAGGCTTTGGCGTCAGCCACATCCGCAATCCTGTGCATATTGATTAACAAGGCCGGCGCTTCGGCTTGGAGGCCGTGCATTTGGTTTACAGGATAGCTGTACAGGCGGAAGTCGTTGCCTTTTATGGCAGTTTCGGTTTCGAGCAAAAAGAGGTCGAGACTCAGGGCGTTGTCCTCCGAAAGCTTGGTGCGGTCTATCGCATTGGCTTTCTTTTGGTCTTCCAGCCTGATGGCGTGGTTCTCTTTGGCGAAGGCCGCAGAGATGTCGGTCCACTTGTCTTGGTCTTTTTTGATTCCCAAATAGGCTTGGAAATTCGGATCACGGTCAACTCGGTTTTGGAAGCTAGCTTCGAAAAGCTCGACTGCTTTTTTGTCTTCGGTCTCTGATTTTAAGGAGGCTTCGGCCTTTCCGTCACCTTTTTTTCCGCAGGAGGAAAGCGCTAATACGCAGAACGCCGGCAGAAGGGCTTTGGGTATTCTGAACATGTCGATGAGTTAAGATTGATGGTTTCAATCCAGAATTTATCGAAAATTGGACGAAATATGAAATGAGGATGTTCCCGAACGGTCTGAAAAGGTTGTGAGCTTCAGCTTTTCTAAAAAAACACATACGGAAACTATAGGCTTTTTCGTTACTTTGCGGACGGACAAAATGTATTTATATGGAAGACCTGGATTTGCAGAAATGGATGCAGTGGAATAAAAGCCATGTGAACGAACCTGTGGTTATGCCACTCCAGCCTGTGACCAGGGAGAGTGTCGAGGAGCGGTTTGAGTTGATGCGGAAGAACTACGAGCGGTCGTATGACATGGAGTGGGCTTTTTTGGAAGACAACGACATCCCGACGGATCTGGGCGACGTTTTCGGAAATTACGTGTCGAGAGGCCATAATCCGGACGAGCCGGGGAAATTCTACAAAGGTTCCCTGAGCGTGTTTTGGGAAGCCGGCTTGGTGCGTGGCGTATGGGAAATCGGCGCTTCGCAATACCAGTTCGGCAAGGGGTTTTGGCACAAAGGGTTCTTGGCCTTTGACTTCTGTTACACGGATCTGGACAAAACCTTCGAGGGACAAGTGATTTTCAAGGCTATCGGCCCGGGCCGTTTTCGCGGTTTCTGGACTGACGAGGAAGCTTTCGTTCCCGGTTTTGAGGAGATATTGATGGTTACGGAATAAGTTGCTGACTTCCGTTACCGGCGCTTTTGCGTATCAAAAAATATAACCGTTTCGGAAGAAGCGGTTTTTTTGTGCGCAAGGGTTCGTGTTCTGTAGAATGTAGTGAAAGTTGTAGGCTTGAACTTGTGTTACGGAGTCATCGAGGTGTTAATTCTGGTTTTGGAGCATTAAAACCATGTAAAATTGTTCGGAAAGCCTTCAAAGGTGCCCAGAGAGGCCGTTTGGTCAATTTTTCCCATAATTGAACATTCCTATTTACGTTATTGCTTCAAAGCGAAAACGCCCGAATCGCAAGTTCCGGATAGCGATCAGAGGCGTTTCAGAAGAGTTTTAAACCATACCAACCCGATTTTTATGCTACGAAAATATATAGCTTCGGTACTGCTTACGTTGATATCGGCCATAGGCTTGCGGGCTGCCGATCTTCCCGGCGATTTGACGGTGAAAATCCGCAATAACGAATACTGGTGGCCCGGCGTGGTGGCCCTCGGCGAGAAGTTGCCGTTCGATAAGGAAACCAATCTGAGTTTTGACCTAAACACAGCCAACGGCGGTAACCAGACCCAGCCGATGCTGATCGCCAGTAGCGGAAGGCTGATTTGGTCGGACAAACCGTTTAAGTTTGAATTCCGCGAAGGCGAGATTCTGATTACCGAAACCAAAGGCAAAGTCCAATTGATCGAAGCTGGCAAAAATCTGAAAGAAGCTTACCGCTACGCTAGCCGGAATTTCTTTCCCCCTTCGGGAAAAATGCCGGCAGAAGTTATGTTCCAAGTGCCGCAATACAATACTTGGATCGAGCTGATGTATGACCAAAACCAGCGCGATATCCTGAAGTACGCCCACGATATCATCGATAACGGATTGCCTCCGGGAGTATTGATGATCGACGATAACTGGCAGGAAGATTACGGCAAGTGGAATTTCCACGAGGGAAGATTCTCGGATCCTAAAGCCATGATGAAAGAACTGCACGGAATGGGCTTCAAGGTGATGCTCTGGGTGTGTCCTTTCGTAAGCCCTGACTGCGACGAGTTCCGCGCTTTGAGCGCCAAGAAGGCGTTCTTGATCGACGGCGCCACGGGCGAGCCGAAAATGGTGAAATGGTGGAACGGCTACAGCGCTGTGCTTGATTTGAGCCACCCGGAAGCCGTGAAGTGGTTCAAGTCGAAGCTGGACCGTTTGCAGGACGAATACGGCGTGGATGGTTACAAGCTTGACGCCGGCGACAACCGTTTCTATACAGGAAACGTGAAATCATACGTTCCGGGCATGACTCCGACAGAGCATTCGGCCAGCTTCGGGGAAATTGGTTTGGATTACCCGCTCAACGAATACCGCGCGATGTGGAAAATGGCCGGCCAGCCCCTCGCCCAGCGTCTCCATGACAAAAACCACGATTGGGGAGCGCTCTACAAGCTTATTCCACAGTTGGCTACTCAGGGCGTTTCGGGTTATGCCTTCACTTGCCCTGATATGATTGGCGGTGGCCAATACAAGAGCTTCTTGGAAGGTGCCATAATCGATCAGGAACTGATTGTCCGTTCGGCCCAGTGCCACGCTCTGATGCCGATGATGCAGTTCTCAGTGGCTCCTTGGCGAGTATTGGACAAAGAGCATCTTAAGAAGTGCTTGGACGCCGTAAAAATCAGGGACGAAGTTATTGACGATATCATGCGCTTGGCCAAAGACGCCAAAGACTCCGGCGAGCCGATTGTCAGGCTGATGGAATACAACTATCCTCAGCAAGGATTCCATAAGGTAAGGGATCAGTTTATGCTCGGCGACGAGATTTTGGTAGCTCCCGTTATCAAGAAAGGCGCTAGAAAAAGAGCCGTGATTCTGCCTCCCGGAAAGTGGGTTTCTACAAAAGGAAAAACTTTCCGTGGCCCGAAAACCATCACGGTTGACGCTCCTTTGGACGAGATTCCATATTTCAGAAAGAAATAAACCCTCCGCTTTAGGAAAAAGCTAGACGGAAACAGTCATCCAATAGTCTCAAGGACCGATATCGAGTGATGTCGGTCTTTGACATTGGAGGGTTTATTGTTTATGCCAAAAAGACACCGAGCAATACACCGGCAAGAACTATAAACGGAGCGGGAATCCTACTGAAATAAAGCGCTGAAAATGTTCCTGTGGCAACAGCGATGTTAACCGGATCAAGGTCTGAGGGCATCGCCAAAATATTCAATGGCCTAGCCAACAGAAACGCCGCCGCGATCACCATTCCCGAAGCTGCTGCGTTAATGCCCGCCAAAGATGACCGAACGGGGCGATAACGCTTAAGCGAATCCCAAAAGCGGATAACGAAGAATATCAAAAAAGTGCCAGGCAGGAATATTCCTCCCGCAGCCATAAGGCTTCCGAGTAGCTGGCCTACGGTACCATGTTCACGCATAGAAAGCGCCCCGATATAGGAACTGAACGAGAATACAGGACCGGGAACGGCCTGTACCAATGAAAAACCGGTAAGGAACTCTTCGGAGCTCAAGTATTTTTTAAGATCGACAAATTCCGAATAAAGCAGAGGTACGAGTACTTGCCCGCCACCGAAAATCAGGCTCCCGTTACGATAGAAGTTTTCGAAAATCCGTACAGCAAGATTTTGGGTGAAATATCCAATCAGGGCAACGCCCACCAACACTCCCAGCCACAGGCCGAAATTAGCCCATTCGACATTAATTTTGGTTTTTTCCTCGATGGGCTCTTTTCTGTAATTCCTTGAAGAGAAAGCCCCCGCTACAAGCAATACGGCGGGAAACACATAGGGGGAATGATAGAAATAGCAGACGACAGCCGAAAGAATCATCAGGATCACGCATTCGGTGGTTTTCACCACTTTACGGCCGATTTTCTGGCCAGCGTAGGCCACAAAACCGACGGCCATTGGCATAATGAACTTCGCGAAGCTTAAGTCTAGGTGCTCTTCATGTTGAAAATAAGCGATAAGAAACGCGGCCACAGTCATCAAGGTGACGGCTGGCAAAGCCCAGATTAGCAGGGTGAGATAAGCCAGTTTCGGCCCTCCTACTCTGAACCCGATTGCGGTGATGGTTTGTGTGGACGTAGGCCCCGGAAGGATCTGGCATAGCGCGTTGAGCTCTATCAGCTCGTCTTCGGTGAGGTACCCCCGTTGCGCCACCAAAAGGTCAAGATACATTGCCACATGCGCTTGCGGACCTCCGAAAGCCGTCAGGGCAAGGGACAGAACGTCCCGAAGAAAAATATGGTTACGTATCCGTTTGCGTTTCATCTCGACCGGCTAAAGTACTTATTTAAAGCCGGAAGCGCAAACAGGAAGGCCGGTTGAGCGGAGAGGCGAGGAAAGGAAAATGTTGTTTTCCAGTGATTTAGAATGACCTATTTTCCCATTTTTCCCGAAACAGGAGACACTACTATATGGGCACTCTCATCATGGGATTTTACAATATTCTTTACTGCCCCGTATTGGTCCTTGGTCACGACGACCATTAGTAGTTGGGATCTTTCCCCTTCCTCAGAAAACCAGCTTTCGGTAGGAAGCAAAGAGACATTTTCGGAATATTGGGATTTAAGATCTTCCGATATTTTTTTGTAATGAGGCGAAAAGATGAATAGTTGTAACGTTCCTCTGAAGCCTGTCAAGACATAATCCATGGTGTAGGTGCTCACGAAGATCGCGATAAGGGCGTAAAGCACCGCTTCAAAAGACTGGAAAACAAAGTACGTTCCGAAGAGAACCAAAGCCCTAAAGCCAAACATAATCCGGGCGTAGCAGATGCCTGTATATTTATGGACTACCATCGAGATGATGCCGATACCTCCCAAAGCGCCATTTTGCAAAAAAACCAAGGCGAATCCCGCACCGTTGAGCACCCCTCCGGCTAATGCGTTAATAAGCGTGTCTTGGGCAATTCTGCCTGAAAAGTGATGCTGGAGTATGGACAGAGAAATGGCGTAGAGTACGATCGTATAAACGGTCTTTGTAGCCAAACGGCTCCCCAAGGTGAAGAACCCGGTAATTACGATTACTATATTGATCAGAATATAAGGAATCCAGATGGGAATGCCCGTAGCGAAATACGCAAGCAACGAAATGCCTGTAAGGCCTCCGTAGCTAATTTGCGCTGGCGCAAAAAAAGCGGTGATGCCAAGAGCCGCCAAAACGACTCCGACTGTTATTAGGATATATTCCCTGAAAAGTAAGGAGAGGCTGTCCCCCCGTTTCTTAGTAACCTGTTCTTCCATAAGTGAAGAATTAAGAAACGGGGGAATTGTTTTAGCCTACCATCATGCTGGTGCTTGGGTATTTGTAAGTTTTGGTGTAGGCGCTGTTACTTAATGATAGCACAAAGGTAAGAGTGCCCACCCTGCCCAAAAACATCGATATAATCAGGATATACTTGCTGGGCTCGCTCAAAGCTGAGGTGATACCCGTACTTAGCCCAACGGTGGCGAAAGCCGAAACTTCTTCGAAAGCCAGATGGATAACCGAGATTTCCGGCTCAAAGAAAGCCAGCAGAAACAGGGAAATCATAATAATGGTACTTGCGAAGAAGAATACCGAAAGCGCCTTGAACAGCAAGGTCTTCGGGATCTCCCTTTTCCCGATCTCGATTCTGGATTTGCCCCGGATAGTGGCCAGGGCCGACACGGAGATCAGATAAAAGGTGGAGGTCTTGATACCGCCGCCTACGGACCCGGACGAAGCTCCGATAAACATCAGCACCACGACAAATATTAGTGTGGCGTTCCGCATTCCGCCGATGTCCACCGAATTGAAACCGGCGGTACGAGCAACCACGGATTGGAAGAAGCTGGCCACCATTTTTTCGCCCACGTTAAGCGTGTCCATGGTATTGTCAAATTCAAGAATGAAGATGATAACCGTGCCCAGAACAATAAGGAAAGCGGAAACGTAGACGGCTACTTTCGTGCTCAACCGCCAATCCATCCAAGGCTTGCGGAGACGTTCCCTCAGTTTTTTCGGTGAGAAAAGGTCTTCGATAACCGTAAAGCCCAAACCGCCGAAGATAACCGTAACCGCCACGACAACCTGCATTAAGTATGCGTGCCTGATAGAGCTCTCGAAAAGATTGTTCGAAAACAGGCTGAAACCGGCGTTACAGAACGCCGATATGGCGTGAAACACCGAAAAATAGACTTTTTGGCCAGTGGAAATGAATTCGACCCCGTTTCCCCAACTGTAATATATCAGCACTGCGGAAATGGCTTCGATACCCAAAGTGAGCGTGACAACCTGCCTAAGAATCCGCTTGGCGGAGTAAAGCGAGTCACTGCTGAAGAAATCCTGTATCAATACCTGTTCCTTAAGGCTAACGTTCTTCCTGATAAACTGGGCGAAGAACAAGGCGAAAGCCAAAAGACCTAGCCCGCCGACTTGGATCAGAATCAGGATTACGACTTGGCCACGAATGGTAAAATACGTGGCGGTGTCCACGACTATAAGCCCGGTAACGCAGGTGGCGCTAGCCGACGTGAACAACGCGTCTGTGAAAGACATACTACCCGGATGTACAGTCATGGTGGGGAGCATCAGCAGACCGGCGCCGCAAAGGATCAGAATACCAAAACTGAGGATAAACAGCGTTGGCGGACGGATATTGAGACGCGGGATGCTCATACTGGCCACCACCAGTTTATACCCGACGATGGTCAGGATATAGACGCTTTCGCTGAATATGTAGAATCCTTTGAAATCGGAAAGTTTCAGCAAATCGAAAACCGTCCGTACCAAGAAGCTGTCGAACAGGTAGTTGGTGATCACGTTGGTGAGTATCAGCGTGATCAGGAAAGTCTCGAACTTGTTTTCCTTTATATAGGTCCAGGCTTTTAACGAATAGAAGACCCGGAGGAAAAATACGGCTACAAAAACACCGAAAACCACGTCTAGGGCCTCGGTGAGTTTTTCCGCTTCGGCGGATGTTTCCTTATAGCCAAATCCGAAAACGAGGACTCCCGCCCCCGCCACAGATGCCAAAAACTCTACGACTGTCAGCACCAAATTTACGTTGGACTGGCTATCGTAGAGTTTGTTGTTTATTTTTTCAACCCAATGTTTTCTTAACATTCTAAAGCAATTTGTTTTCCGCTGCTTCAGCGAACAAACGCTCCTTATCTATCGGCACTACCCCCAAATGTTCGCAAACTAATCCTCCTCCAAGATTTGACAACGCGGCCGTGAAGTCCAACGGCAATTTCAGCGCCATGCAAAGCGATGCGATACTGATCACCGTATCGCCGGCGCCGGATACGTCAGAGATTTGGCGTATATGCGCTTCGATGTGGTGATGTTCCGTTCCGTTGTCAATATAAACGCCAAGCTCGGACATCGTAACCAAAGCGGCCTCGGCATTAAGCGCGGCGAGCAATTGACGTACGGCGTCGCGGAGCTCTTCCGGTTTTTTGGCTTCGAAGTCGATCTTCAGGCCTTCCTTGATTTCCTTGAGGTTCGGCTTGAAAAGATCTACGCGGCGATAAGCCAAAAAGTTCCTTTTCTTCGGGTCCACAACCGTAGGAATTCCTTTTTCACGAGCCATGGACACTACTTCTTCTACGAGGTGCTCGTTGATCACGCCTTTGTCATAATCTTCGAAAATCACGACATCGCATTCCGGCAACAGCAAACGGATGCGTTCCATGATCTCCTTGTGCTCTTCGGCGCTAAGCGGGCGGTCTTCTTCCGAGTCCACGCGCATCAACTGCTGAGAGCCGGCCAAAAGACGTTCCTTGACCGTGGTAACGCGTTCCTTGCTCTGGATGATTCCTTCCGTCGGAATATTTCTTTCCACAAAAAGATCCAGCAGGTCCGATCCGGCTTGGTCTTCGCCCACTAGGGCGCAAATTACGGGCTCGGCGCCCAAGGCTTTGATGTTTTTCGCAACGTTGGCAGCGCCTCCCATACGGGACTCGCGCTTGCTGACATGCACTACGGGAACGGGTGCTTCCGGCGAAATCCGGTCAACTTTTCCCCAAACGTACGCGTCTACCATTATGTCGCCGATGATCAGGGCTTTCAGTCCGTTGAACGCTCCGGCGATATCTTGCAAAGAATTGAGTTTCATAAGATAAAGAATTTTCGGCCAAAGCCTGACCGTCCGGGCCATTTATGGCATAGGCGGAAAGGCGGGGCCCTACCCTATTGCGCCCCGTTGCCGGCTAGGCCGGAACAGGCGCCTGTCCTTGCGGATTCTTGGCAAAGATACAAAATGATGCCCTAAAATCACGCTGTGGGCCGTTGGACCGTATTAATCGAAAAAAGCCGTCGGTTGACGGCTTTTCGACTTAGATGAAGTATTTCAGTCTTATCAGTTCTTTTTCGGTGAGGAAGCGCCAGCGTCCTCTCGGAAGGTCTTTTTTGGTAAGCCCACCATAAAGTACACGGTCCAGTTTCACCACTTCGTAGCCGAAGTGTTCGAATATACGGCGTACAATGCGGTTTCGGCCAATGTGGAGCTCGATGCCCACGTCCAGCCTGTCCGGCGTAACGATAGCCAAATCGTCCACTTCCACGTCTCCGTCTTCCAGCTTGAATCCGGCTTTGATCGCTTCGAAGTGTTCCTCTTCCAAAGGCTTGTTCAGCATGGCCTGGTACACTTTTCTGACCTTGTTGCCCGGGTGGGCGAGTTTGTCGGCCAAATCGCCGTCGTTGGTCAAAAGAAGCAAGCCGGTGGTGTTGCGGTCAAGGCGTCCTACGGGATAAATCCTTTCTTCGCAGGCTTTGGCCACCAATTCCATTACCGTACGGCGGTTTTGAGGATCATCCATGGTGGTGATGAAATCCTTTGGCTTGTTGAGGAGAACGTAAACTTTCTTCTCGCCGTTAAGGATCTTGCCGTTCCACTTGATTTCGTCGCGGTGGGTTACCTTATGGCCCATTTCCGTTACCACTTTGCCATTGACCTTAATTTCGCCGGCGGCGATAAAGCGGTCGGCTTCGCGACGCGAGCACAAGCCGGCGTTGGCGATATATTTATTAAGGCGGATTTCGGATCCGTGCTGGATGCCTTTGTTGCGCTCGATTTCCCTGAGTTTCTTTTCGTCGTATTCCGGCGCCTTGGCTTTCGGACGGATGTCCATCTCACGGCGCTTGTGACGGTCTTTCAGGTAATTGAGCTTGTTTTCCGGATCCCTGCGGAAGTTTTTCTTTCTGTCGTCCGGACGGCTGTCACGGCGTTGCTCCCCGTCATCGCGCCTTGTGGCGAATCTTCCGGAACGTTCCTGACGTTGGTCGCGGTCGTATGGGCGTCTACGCTCATTGCGCGGGCTCTCTTCACGGTTTCTTCCGAAGGTGCGGTTGTCGCGGTTATCACGATCGTGTCGGCTGTTGCGGTCATTAGGCCTTCTGTTGGGCCTTTCGCGGCGTTCGCCGAATGGTCTTTCGTTACGTTCGCCCCGCTCTTCCCTGTTATAAGGCCTGCGGTTTTGTCCGTAGCGTCTTTCCCCTCTTTCCTCCCTGTTGTCTTCTCTGTTGTAGGGGCGTTTGTTTCTGTCGTCCCTGTTATATGGTGTGCGCTTTCCTTGGGCGCTTCTGTCGCCGTCGCGGTTAGCGTTTCTATCGTAAGTGCGTCGTTCTTGGTTGTCTCCGTAAGGGCGCCTGTTCTCAAACTTGGGCTGGTCTTGGTCCTGGCGGATACGGATTCTTTTCCGGGGAGCTCTAGGTTCCCTTCCGCCGGCCGAATCACGTCCCGGCTTAGGCTCTTTTCCGTTGTCCCAATCTTTCTGTGGGTCTTTCTTCTTCATGGCACGGTATGGTTCCCTTCTTTCTGAAAAATTTTAAACAAGAACGCAAAGGTAGGCAAATTGGTATGAAAATCCGCCGGAGGCTTCGCAAAAAGCACCTAATTACCGAAAAATCAGGAGTCTACCTTCTCTCCGACCTCGTTGTCATTGTCAGGCGAAATGTCTTTTAGGGCCGGTAAGTCCTTGATGCTGTTTATCCCGAAATATTCCATAAACGCCGGGCTGGTGCCGTAGAGCAACGGCCGGCCCAATGCTTCGGATTTCCCTTTGATTTCGACCAATCCTTTTTCCAAAAGTGTCCTGACGGAATAGTCAGAATTCACGCCACGCACACGCTCGATATCGGCTTTGGTAACCGGCTGTTTGTAAGCTATAATGGACAGGGTTTCGATAGCCGAGGGCGAGAGGCGTCTTTGCGAACGCTGTTTCGTCAGTACGTTGACCACGTGAGCATAGGCGGGTTTGGTCCGGAACTCGTAACCGCCGGCCACTTCCGCTATGGTAAACGGTTGCGGTCCTTCGTCGTAGCGTTTTTTGACCCTCCGGGCCGATTTTTTGACGGAGGAGAAGTCAACGTCGGATTCAAAGGCCTCTTCGAGGCACTTCTGGATATCTTTCGGGCTTATAGGAGAGGAGGCGCAGAAAATCAGCGCCTCCACGTAAGTGTCGATTTTTTCGGGGGCTTTCACTCGCTTAAGGCTTGGTCCGAGACAAATATAAAAAAATCCGGACAAGCGCATCGGCGGGTTTAGCCCTGCTTTTTGAGCTTCGCCTCAATGGTGTGCATCGTGTGCGGTACGGCGCGCAGGCGCTCTTTCGGGATCAGCTTTCCGCTGTCCACGCAGATGCCGTAGGTGCCGTTTTTGATCCTTACCAGCGCGTCGTTCAGGTTTTTGATGAACTTCTGTTGGCGGGCGGCCAGCTGGTTCAGGCTTTCTTTTTCCGCTGTGTCGGCTCCGTCTTCCAATACCTTCACGTTTCCGGAGGAAGCTCCCGTGCCGTTGTCGATGCTGCGGTTCAGCGTAGATTTGATGTAATTCAGTTCGTTGTAAGCGTTTTCCAGCTTATTTCTCAGAATTTCCTCGAACTCGTTAAGCTCTTCCCGAGAGTAACGGAGTTTCACTTCGGCCTTTTCCATGGCGACAGGTTAGGAGGTTTGACATCATTTTAATGGCGGATACTATAGATCACCTCAATCGTTTTCGTTTCCAACGACACTATCGTAAAAAAATTGCACACGAAAAAAATTTGTAGAGGCAATAAGGTTCCGCCCTCATTCTCATCCACTTAAATAAAGGCCTAAGTTTAGGGCAAAAAAATCGGATAAAAAAATTATATGTAGGAAAAAAGTTGACCTAGCGATACTGGATTATCTCTATTTTTTCTTTTTGAGAAGTTTTTTCGATAATCATTTCTGTAAACGATTAGTATAGAGTTGGTTGTGTTTTTTTGGAGAAACTTGAACTCTAGAAATAGGGTCTTATGTTGTTTGTTTCATGTCGTATAGCGCGTTTCAGGAGCCTTTGGTTTGGCGGGTAGACAATGATGGAGGGTGATTTGTAATCTTTTCTGTATTCAATAATGTTATTGGGTGATTAAATATTTTGTGAATCTCTTGAAATGGAATAATCCCTTCTTATTTTCGGGTAAAATATAATTTTTATATTTTTTAATATTAATTAACCCAATCCTCAAACATGAAAAAAGAATACGTTTTGAAGATCTGGCGCTACGCTTTTGTGTTGACATTATTGTTGACGACATGGGTGAGAGCTTCCGCCACACATATCAGGGCGGGCGAGATTATAGCAGAAGTACTTGACTGTGATGGGTTGAAATACAAATTCACCATAATCGGCTATGCAGATACGGGATCTGATGTGCAGTTTGGAGGTAGCGTTTTGGATTTTGGAGATGGTACAGACCCTCTTGCTTTTGACTCTAGAGATTTTCAAGTGCGGGCAGGGTTGGGAGGTGAATTTGATCAGGTTGTGTTTGAAGTTGAGCATACCTTCCCATCACCGGGTGAGTATTTGGTCTCTTTTAGAGAGTTTAACCGAAATGCTGGAGTGTTGAATATGATTAACTCAGTGGAGACGCCTTTTTATATCGAAACCAAAATACTGATTGATCCTGTTGCGGGATGTAATAACTCGCCTCTCTTTTTATTTCCTCCGATTGAGAAGGGAATTGTGGGCTTGAAATTCACCCATAATCCAGTGGCTTGGGATGCCGACGGGGATAGCTTGTCGTATGAGATTGTGATTAATAAACAATCTCGGAATAAGGAAGTGAACGGTTATCGATTTCCTAATGATCCTAAATTTGGCGGAAAGGTGGAAGGAGGCCAAGCTCTTGCTAAATATGAGATAGATCCTGTAACTGGCGATTTGGTCTGGAACTCTCCGGGCACGGCAGGTGAGTATAGTATCGCTTTGAGGGTATATGAATGGCGACGACTTGCGGGAGAGTGGGTTCAGTTGGGTTTTGTAACTCGCGATATACAAATAATTGTAGAGGAAACGGCCAATAGCGCTCCTGTAATACAGCAATTACCGGAAATGGAGATAGTGGCAGGAGAAACATTGAAAGTTACTGTTAAGTCAACTGACCCAGACGGGGATCCAATTACAATGGGGGCATACGGAGAAATGTTTGAAGTGGAGGATGAAAGTGAGAGGCCTATTTTTTCGCCTAATGGTAAGGACCCGCAAATGCCTGCGGGACAAGCTACTTTGGAAATAGAATGGACTCCTTCGTGTTCTTTTATCAGGAAAGCGCCCTATAGTGTGTTGGTAAGGGCACATAATAATTCAAGTGCAAATAGAGGTTTCCAAGAAACTTGGAGTCTTTGGCAAATAAGAGTGGTAGCTCCGAAGCCGGATCTGATTTCTGCGGAGCGGATAGCAACTAAAGCGGTACGATTAAAATGGGCCGATTATGTCAATCAGGTTAATTGCGAAGCGGACCAAGTGGAAGGGGCGATAGCCAAGATCTATAGAAAAATAGGAATGGAGGAAAGAGACGGAGTTCAATCTACGGGAGGTGCTCTTTTCGATTATAAACTTGTAGGCTCAACAGGGGCGAAGCAAGGGTATTTTGATGATAATCCAGAGTTGATATACGGGGCTACTTACAAGTATCGGATGGTGCTGGAATTTGCGAACGAATATAGCGGGCAGACCGCACTGTCGGATCCAGTAACTGTAACCATAGACCCCGACAAACAAACTGGAGAAACAGCGCCGGTACTAACAGCGGTGGAGGTCACGGAAACTGACGCTACGAACGGGCAGGTGAGTGTGTCTTGGATGGCCCCTTTTGAGGCTGATCCGCAAATTTATCCCGAGCCGTATTCTTACGCCGTTTATCGTGGTGAGGAAGGGAAGGAGCCTGATGATTTTGTCAAAGTTGGTTCTGCCCAGAGCCTGACTTTTGAAGACCGGGGTTTGGATACGAAATCGAAAAGCTACCGTTATTTTGTGTTGGCGGAGACGCCGGGCGGAAAGAAAACAGCTAAGAGTGGTGTCGGCCATACGCCTTGGTTGGAAAAAGTTGAACACCATACGTTTATCAAATTTCAGTGGAAGGCGCAGTCGCCTTGGCTTGCAGAGACTGCAACAGTTTATCGAGATAAAGTAGATGCTTCCGTTCCGGGCGCTTTTTTACCGATCGGGACGGTGAAAGCCGGGAACGAGTTTTTGGACAAGGGCGAGAAGGGTGGTTTATCTCTCGATGAAAATTACCGCTACTATGTAAAGCTGTCGGGTAGCTACGGAACACTGGGCTTGTTGGAACAAATGGCGAAATCGCAAATTATTGACGCAGGTCTTAGGCCTCCGTTGGATTGCCGACCACAGATTATATTTGTGCGCCCCGTGGTTTATGAGTCTAAGTTCTGGGAATATTCTGGGGAAAACCAGCTTGCGTGGCTTATACAAGGCGATGGCCAGTGTGACGGATTGACTTACGAGATCTATTTCCATCCAACCAGCTCTGTTACCGAAGAATTTGAGAGAGTAGGTAGTGCGGATATGCTGTCCTATACTCACTTTCGCTATGATAATAACTTAGGGTGTTATTATGTGATAGCCAAGTCGAGTGATGGGGGAGTCAGTAAGCATTCCGAGGTATGGTGTGTAACTGAAGATATGATATTAGGCTTGGAGAAAGAGCCCCAAAGCTTGATCAATCCGAATCCAGCTTCGGAACAGACAGAAATCTCATTTCCATCAAAAGAGCGGGGGAAAGGATTTGAAGTATTGGTTTTTACCCTTTCGGGAAAATTCTTGGCGCAAGAAACAGGAGAAGTGAGAACGGTACCGTTTGTTTTGGACTTGGATGTGTTTGGAGCAGGCGTATATTTGGTGAAGTGGCGAGCGGGAGATTCGGCCGGGACCGAGCGTTTAGTGGTGAAAAACTAAACCAGATTGATCGAAAAAATTCAAAACCGCCTTCGGTATTGCGTTACCCGAAGGCGGTTTTTCTTTTTAGTAATCCTTCCAGAATGCCGGGGAAAGAATCACGAGTACGGTGAACAGTTCCAGCCTTCCCAGTAGCATTAGGAACGACAGCAACCACTTTCCGGCCAGCGGGAGATGCGCAAAATTATCAACCGGGCCAACGCTTCCCACTCCCGGCCCGATATTGCCCAACGAAGTGGCTACGGCGCCGATGGCGGTCATAAAGTCTACACCGGTCATGGACATGAGGATTGACCCTACGGCGAAGATGATAATGTAGACGATCATAAACGCCAAGACGTTAAATGTCGTTTCGTTGGAGATTGCCTTCCCGTCAATCCTTACAGGGATTACGCCTTGCGGGTGCAGTTGGCGTTTGAATTCCTGCAGGCTATTTTTAAAGAGGATAATATGCCTGATCACCTTTACGCCACCGGCGGTGGAACCCGCCGAAGCGCCGATAAACATCAGTACGAAGAAAATCAGGGTGACAAAGGGCATCCAGGCCGTGTAATCGGCGGAAACGTAGCCTGTGGTGGTCACGATGGAAACTACTTGGAACAGTGCGTCGCGGAAGGAGCGTTCGGCTCCGTGGCCCGAAACAGCCAGTACGACCGTCGCCACAATCAAAGTGGCCACAATGGTCATGAGGCTGTAGAAGCGGAATTCTTCGTTATTCCATATTTTCTTGAAACGGCCTTTGAACAGCATGTAGGTCATCGAAAAATTGGTTCCTGCCAGAAACATGAACACGATGAGGACATACTGAAGATAGGCGTTGTCGTAAAAGGCGATACTGTCTTGTTTGGTCGAAAAACCGCCTGTAGCCATGGTGGTAAGGCTGTGATTGAATGCCTCGACAAACGACATTCCGCCGAACATCAACAAAACAACCTCCATTGCGGTAAGGCCAGCGTAAATGATCCAAAGCCTTTTGGCGGTATCCGCAATTCTGGGTTTGAGTTTGTCTGGGCTTAAGCCCGGTGATTCGGCCGAGAACAGCCGGATGCCGCCCATGCCCAGAATAGGCATGATAGCTACCGTCAGCACAATGATTCCCATACCGCCGATCCATTGCGTCATACTCCGCCAAGTAAGAATTCCCATAGGAAGCTCTTCAATGTTGTTGAGTATGGAGGCGCCGGTGGTGGTGTAGCCTGAGACGGTTTCGAAAAAGGCGTTGGTAAAGCTTGGGATGGCCCCGCTGAACAGGTAAGGCAATGTGGCGAACAGCGACATAAACAGCCAGCCGAAAGTCACGATGATATAACCGTCACGTTTTTTGAGATGTGACTTGTGGCCTCTTGTCGGGAAAAATCCCCCTGCGCCTACCGCAATCGTAATAAGGCCGGATATGAGAAGTTCTATCCAAGAATTTTGCCCTTCGAGGTCATAGGCGAAGGCAAAAGGCAAACAAAGCAGCATAAAGCCACCGTTGATCATCAGCAACAGGCCGAGGATGTGGAGGATGATTTTGTAGTTGAGTTTCATGTCAGCGTCAAATGACGTCGGCTAAATAAAGGTCTTTCCATTCAAAATATTCTTCCGGCTCATCAAGCGGGTGTTATTCGTCCCGTTTTGCCGGAGGTTTTTCAAAGTGTTGATCTTTAAAAAAACTTCTCCACTTCTTTGATTACGCCCAGTTCGCAAAGCAATACTACGCGGTCGTTGGGTTGGAAGGTGAAATCTCCGGTAGTGGTTTTTCCTTCCCCTTTCCTGATTACGCCTCCGACTACGGCCCCTTGGGGGAAATCCAGATCGCGGAGTGTTTGGAAACAGATAGCGGAATCGTCACGCACCTCGAATTCCACCACTTCGGCCTCGAGGCCGTGGATTCCGGCTACGGATACGATTTTTCCTTGCCTTACGTAGCGTGAAATGAAATTGGCGGCGATCAGCTTTTTGTTGATCATCGTATCGACGCCGATCTGTTGCGAGAGGTGTATGTAATCCAGATTCTCGACCATGGCGATCGTTTTGGGAACACCGTGTTTTTTCGCCATTAGGCATGAGATGATGTTTGTCTCAGAGTTGCCCGTTACGGCCACAAATGCGTCTACGTCCTCGATGCCTTCGGCTTCCAGAAGTTCAACATCGTTGGCGTCGCCGTGGATTACCAGAGTGTTGGAGAGTTGTTCGGCCAGCTTGGCACATTTTTCCCGGCTTTTTTCTATGATTTTTACCCGGTGAACCTTCTCCATTTTCAGGGCGGCGTTGAGTCCCGTCCGGCTTCCGCCCATGATCATGATATTGCGGATGCGGCACCTTGCCCGTTTTTTCATGGAATACACACGGTCCACGCCAGTGGGCTCGGCTACGAAGTAAACGAGGTCGTTGGTTTCGATTTTGGTGTCGCCGTGCGGGATTATCGTCTTGTTGTCGCGGAGGATCGCCACAATTATGTAATCCTTGTCTGGGTTTAGCGAGGCGGTCTCTTTCAGGGTTTTCCCTTCCAGCACATCGCCTTCTTCCACTTTAATTCCCACAAGTGAAAGTATTCCCCTGTCGAATTCGAAAGTCTCTGTTAGTGACGCTTCGCGGAGCAAACGCTTGATTTCCCTTGCGGCAAGGGTTGCGGGGCATATTAGGGAGTCGATTCCCAAGGATCTGAAGTCCAGTTTTTCTTCTGATCCCAGAAATTCCGTGTTGCTGATTCTGGAAATGGTACGCTGGGCGCCGAGTTTTTTTCCGATCATGGCCGTGGCCAAGTTGGTCTCTTCGGCTGGCGTGACGCAGATCAGCAGGTCGGTTTTGTCTATGAATGCCTCTTTCAGGATTTGGAAAGAGGTGGAGTTGCCGTGTACCGTAGCCACGTCGAGGTGATTGGCCACGTATTGCAGACGTTCTTCGTCCGTATCGATTAGCACTATATCGTGTTGCTCCTGAGCCAGCTGTTTGGCCAAGTAGTAGCCGACGTTTCCGGCTCCCGCGATGATGATATGCATAACGTTCGCTTCGTTTTTTAAACGAGTGTGAGGGGTCCTTTTCCGCGATTTTCGCCTTTTAGGGTCCCTGTTGTTACCAAAGAGGACAATTTATGCTTATTTGGCGGGATAGAAAACAGGAAGCTCCAAAAATAAAGGAAGACGGCAAACAGAAGCGGGTTTTCTTTGCGAAGACATGCGGACTTATATCAGTCCACTTCCTCAAAATCCACATACTCACCGCCCTTGAAGCTCCCCGGTTTGTATTTGCCACGTTCCTTTTTGGGGACATTGTCCACGTGTATTTCTCCTTCCTTGGCTGTTGGCCTACGCTGGCTGGCAAACGGGTCAGTTCCGCCAAACGAATAGCCTTGCTTTTGGGCTTTTTTGATTTGTCGTCCCAAAAAGGCCTTGAGTAAAATCCGGAGGATGACTCCGCCGAATTTTCTGAACAATAAAAATATAGCCAACAGGATAAGAAAAACTTTCACTCCCATAACAATCTGGTTTGTTAATAATGTCAAACGTAAGTCCGCCCGCTGTTCTTATTGGAGGCGGAACTTGGGTTTTCGCATGTCATATAACGCTGGAAGGCGATATGTCTTGTCTATTTATCTGAAAAACCCTACGACAAAATTACGCATAAACGGGGGAAAAGTTTGTTCCGAATATGGAATAAGGTTGTGTCCTTTGTTAGAGCTGTTTTACTTGTGGCTTTTTCCGGAAAAATTTAAACCCGCTCCATCTTTTTCATTTTCTGTATTCTTTGGGTTAGGTCGGAATAAAGCTCTGTTCCTATCAATACCTCCAGAATCAAAATCGTGAAAAATGCGGGGAGAATAATCTGGAAAGCGGGATAAGCCAAGGCATGATCCGGGTTTTTGAATAATCCGGGAAAGAAGTTCCAAGCTTGAAGCCAAATTTGGATCAAGACGAACATAGGTGCGTTTATCAAGCCGTGGTAAATTACGGCAGCCGTATACTTTTTGCTTAGCCGAGTTATGTTGGTTCGGAAAAGCGAAACAATAAAGAACAGAAACAATGAAGTGCCAAGACCATAAAACACCCACTCAAACAATATGGGTTGACGAAAAAGGAAATAGAGCGAGATGAAAATGACATAGCCGAAACCGTACTTCTCCATACCGAAATAAGCCTTCAGCAAAGAGCCGATTTTCCGGAGCATTTTGGCTTGAGCGCTTTTTACGAAAGCTTCTTCCATCTCAGAAAATCCCATAACCCCAAAAGTGGCGTGGGTTTCCTTTACCGCTTTGTCAAAATCGAGTTCTGGATTAGCCTCAAGTTTTTCCTCTACAGAACTCGCTACATGATCGATGATCTCGTCTTGCAGGTCAATCTGCGTAAACCCCCGGGACGATATGAATCGCCTGATTTTCTGTATTTGTTCGTCGGTTAATGTCATGGTTCAGGGCGTGAAATTTAGGCGGTGCCTAGGTTCAATATTCTGTTCAGGTTTGTGATAAACGCTTCCATGTCACTTACCCGGCTTGTTACTTCGGCGGTTCCTTCCTTTGTGAGCGAGTAATATTTTCTGGTGCGGTTACCGACTTTTCTGGTTTTGGTGGTCAAAAGCCCGTCGGCTTCCAGCTTGTGCAAAGACGGGTATAGGGCTCCTTCCGTGATCTTGAATTCGCCATCCGTGATTTCCTTTACCTTTTGGGTAATCTCATAACCGTACATCTCTTCCTTATCCTCCAACAGCTTCAGGATAATAGTGGACAGGCTTCCTTTTATCAGCTTGTTTGCGCTCATCTTCCAGTTACGTTTTACTATTTGATCGCATTATACATAATTTTCTTATGCATAAGGAAATTATGTATTTATTTTAATGGAATATAAACCGTTTTGGTCTGGGAAAAGGTTCTTGGATGTTCGGTTTTCATCCGTATAAATACCGGCTGAGACGATTTCGATACGGGAGTAACTAAAAATTATCGAAATGTGCTTTTTGTAAACTGTTGAATTTCAGCAAAGAGAACCTTTAGGTAACTAACGAGTAGAAAAGTAAGCTCTTGATTTTTAGATGAAATAAATTGTCTTTTGGCACGTCCCCCTAATAGAAAGAAAGATTTCGTCAACCAATCAGAAGAAGATGACAAGGAAAAGATTTAGCTTTCTGAGTCTTGCGCTAAGCGTTGTTATGCTCGCCTCTTGCGCCAAACCGAAACAGGAGGGAACCGCGGAGCAGGCAAAAGCCGATTTGTCGGCCTACGCTCCGAAACCTTACGTGGAGATCCAGCACCCAGAGTGGTCAAAGAATGCGTCTATTTACGAGGTGAATATCCGGCAATTCACACCGGAAGGGACTTTCAAGGCATTCGAGAGTCACTTGCCCCGCCTTAAGGCCATGGGAGTGGATATCCTTTGGCTGATGCCGATACACCCGATTGGAGAGAAAAACCGCAAGGGCTCTGTCGGTAGCTATTATTCGGTAAAGGACTATTACGGAGTGAATCCCGAGTTCGGAACCATGGATGATTTCAAAGCCTTGGTGGACAAAATCCACGGCATGGGCATGCGCGTTATCATCGACTGGGTTGGCAATCACTCGGCTTGGGACAACCCGCTTGTGGAGCAGCATCCGGAATGGTACACCAAAGACTCGCACGGCAACTACCAGCCTACGCCTTGGTACGATTGGTCCGATATCATCGACTTTGATTACGAAAAGCCGGGCATTCGCCAATACATGACCGAAGCGCTCAAATTTTGGGTACGCGAAGCCGATATCGACGGATACCGTTGCGACGTGGCCGGTTTTATGCCTACGGATTTCTGGGAAAACGCCCGCCGTGAGCTTGACGAGATCAAGCCCGTATTTATGTTGGCCGAATGGGAATCGAGAGATTTGCACAAGAAGGCTTTCGATATGACTTACGCTTGGTCTTTGTATCGCGAGATGCACGAAGTGGCGCACGGCAAAGCCAACCTCGGCGTATTGAACGAGTATATGGCCCACCATGTAAACACGTTCCCGAAAGACGGCTACCGCATGACATTCGTGGACAATCACGACAAAAACTCGTGGGAGGGAACTCCGTTCAGCATGTTCGGCGACGCCGTGGAGGCTTGTATGGTAATGGCCACTACAGTGGAAGGCATGCCGTTGATCTACAGCGGTCAGGAAGCCGGACTAGATCGTAAATTGGCTTTCTTCGAAAAAGACCTGATCGACTGGAAAGAGCATCCGTATGCGGACTTCTACACCACAATGCTTCATCTGAAAAAGAAAAACAAGGCGTTGTGGAACGGCAAGTGGGGTGGTTCCATGATCAAAGTGAATAACGGTAATCCGGAATCGGTGCTTTCGTTTACCCGTGAAAAAGACGGAGACCAAGTGTTGGTAGTGATCAACTTCTCGAAAAATGCGTTGAAGACATCGCTGAAAAGCGATTTCCACGCCGGCGATTACAAAGAGGTTTTCACCAAAGCTTCCGCTTCGTTTGACGGAGATGACCAGATTGAGCTGAAACCTTGGGCTTACAAAGTCTATGCGAAAAATAAATAAGGAGGCTGGAGCTTCCTTTTAGGAAAATATACACTTGCAACGTGTTCATAAAGAAAAAGTCCCGCCAATTTGGCGGGCTTTTTTGTATAGTCAATCGAATAGTCAAAAAGCGGTTGGCTTAGCCTAATCGGAGTGATTTCAATGATTTGGTATCGGCTATCCACGTTTCCGGAATGTCGCCGTAATACAAACCGAGAATCATTCCAGCCAACATGCCTCTTGCCGCTGAATCTCCGCCGGCCATAGCGTTTGCGACCATAGCTTCGCGGTAAGATTTATATCGCAGAATCAAGTAAAGCGCACCCGCAAAACCGCCTGCCACGTCACAGGAAGCGCCGAAAGAATCGATAACCGCTGTGGTGTCGCCATTGGCCAAAGCCTCTTTTACTTTCTCGAATTCCCCGTTTAGCCAATCGTTCTTCATCTCGGCCAACACTTCCGCGCAAGCGGTTTCCAAATCGGCTCCGGCGATTACGGCGTAAGCCATTCTCGCAAAGAATTCGGCGGAAGCCAATACCTTCGGATGATTATGGGTAAGCTTGGTTTGTTCGATGGACAATCGAACGCCTTCCCCTTCCGGGTATTTCGCCAAAATAGGCGCTATGCGTGACGCGCCGGCCAAATCGCTGGAATGCGAACCGTAGTCTTTTCCTTTTTCGAAATACGCCAAGGATTTGTTGGTGGCGTTGTCCATGTATCCGTCGTAGCCAGACATATAAGTTGTCCAAGCTTTACGGAAACCGTCAAGGTCGAATCCGTTATGCTTTTCGATATACTTTGCCAACAGTACGGTCTGGTCGCCGTAATGCGTGTGCTCGCCTTTGTGTCTGTTTTTATGATAAGAACCCGGTATCGGCTCGCTGACCTCGTCGTAAATTCCGAAATGCGTTTTGATCGCTTCGGTATCGTATACCCAGTGGCACCCCAAAACAAAAGCGTCAGCCGTGAGCGCACCGATTAATAAGTTTTTCTTTTCCATAAAGCTATCGTTGTCAGAGATGTCGGTTCGGATTTCTTTTAGTGTACTTGGGCTGTGGCAAAAAGTTGTTGGGATTCGGTTGAGATTTTTCTAAAAATCTTAATTGGAGCGAAATAGAAGCTTTTCGAGCATTCTGAATAGCTTTCTGGGTACAAAAAAACGCTGATTCTTACGGAGCGTATCCGTCAAAATCAGCGTTTGGAGTTTCTCTTTGAAGTGGAGCCGGCGGGAATCGAACCCGCGTCCAGATAAGGTATCAAGTACGCTTTCTACATGCTTAGTATCAGTGAGGTTTTCGAAGAAGACCGGACCTGAGACTCATCCATTGGGCTTCCCTTATTCACGATTAATCTTACCGTTGCGTCATGACACCCGCACCGGCCAGACCCGCGGGGTTGAATGCCGTAGTTAGATTAAGCGGGCAGGTCAGAGGCTTAATCTGGCAATTATGACTGTCTAATTCTAAATTAGGCGGCCATGGCGTAGTTAGTTTCGCCAATTATAATTTGAACGTTTTATTTACGGGAAATACGTACAACTCCCGGCATGCTTACGCCCCAATCGCTCTTACTGTCAAAACCGGTCGGCCCCAGTAACTGCCAAAAAGGGCAAGGGCACAAAGGTAAGGAATAAAGATGGAATATAAAAACCCCTCTCAAATAGCCCAAAACGCCATTTTTTCCCCTTTCGGAAATTTTACGAAAAAAAAATCTTTTTTTTTCGCTAGTCGAGGTTACCTTTATGCCATCTGCTGTATTAACCAGTAGATCATAACACAATTTTATTCATACCTGCTTAAAGTTTGCGAGAAGACCTCTTAAATGGAGAGGTCTTCTTTCACTTTATAGCCTTTTTTTTTTGGCTTTCCCATAAAAAAACGGAAGCCTTTTTTATCGATTAGCTCCCGTTTTTTTCGGTCTTGTGTTTCGTTCAAATCATCGGGGCAATCCCACTCCAATTCCCACATTAAAATTGCTGTAACGGCTCAAAGTGTACCCAGCGTCGATGGACACGTAGCCAAAATCCAACGTAGCGCCTCCGGCGAAGCCGAAACTTCCGCCCCGGTAATCCGCTTTGGCGGGATTGCGGTAGGTGAGAATGAAATTCGGATTGATTTCGTGAGTGTATTCCCCGTAAAGTTCCGCATCGGCGAAGAAGAAGGAATAATCGGCCAGAAGGTAAAGCGTCAGGATATTCCAGGTTTTGGATCCGACAATCTGGAAAGTTACGTTACTGCTTTTGGTTCCGGCGTAGTGTCGCGGACCGTTTGCAGTAAGCGGGCTTTCCTCAAGCGCCCATTCGTTGCGGGTATAGGAAAACCCCAAAAAGGCCGAGACATCCAGTGGCGCCTTGCCTCTCAGCGGTTCTATTTCGGTGAAATTATGCAGGAAGCCCACGCCCCAAGTGTAGGTTCGCCATTCGTCTTCTCCTATCCAAGGAGAAAATCTCACCTTCACCTCCAGCGATTGTAACAATCCGACTTCGGCCTGAATCAGCCCAATCGGCATAATGCGTGAACCGAATGCCCGTTTTGGATCGAAGCCAGTTGGGACGTTTACCGTTCCGCGGTCCTCTACCGGATTTCCAGCGTTAGGGAACGTTGTGGAATAGGAATAAGTGGGCGTAGTGCCTTCCCATTGGCTTCGGCCGAAAATCGTTGGCGCTTCGTTATTGGGGAGATTATTGGCCGTCAGGGCTTCGTATTGGCTTTCCACAAAGTCAAAAGTCATCAGCTTCGATGGCATAAATGTGACGTTGCCGATCACTCTTATTTTCCATTCGAGCGGTTTTTTCGCCTTGGCGGAGTTTACCCAAGCGTTGCCTGGCGCGAAGCCGAAGAGCTTGGCGGCCGGCCTCATGTAATGTTCGAAATAAGTGTTGGTGTTTTCAACGCCGGTTACCAGCATCTGGTCCACGTTGACGTGTTGGCCGACGGCGGGCAGGGCCCACATCGCAAACGTCGCCAAAAAAACATGTTTGAGTTTTCGCATTCCCTTTCCCCCTCGTTTTCCGCGCTTTGGCGCACGGGTTTATAAGTCCCGACAATTCACCTATAAACAAAATCAATGGATCAAAATGTTCAAGTCAGGACTGTTTTTTCGGTTGAATTTGGATATTTGCGACAAGTGTTTCCTGTTTGCGGAATGCGCCAAACTCAGAATTTTAAACCCGAATAACAATATTTAGAATGTCACTCGTAGGAAAAAAAGCGCCTTTGTTTAAGGCTCCTGCCGTTATCAACGGCGAAGAAATCGTTCAGGACTTCTCATTGGAGCAGTTCATAGGCGAAAAGGAAGTTGTTTTCTTCTTTTACCCCAAAGACTTCACTTTCGTTTGCCCTACCGAAATTCTCGCTTTCCAGGAAAAACTCGCTGAGTTTGAGAAGCGCGGCGTTGCCGTTGTAGGTGCGTCTACAGACACAGAGGAGACTCATCTCGCTTGGTTGCTCACTGCCCGTGACAACGGAGGCATCGAAGGCGTAACTTACCCGTTGGTAGCCGACGTATCGAAGACCATCGCCAACAACTACGGCGTTTTGGCCGGTGACTGGAACTACAGCGAAGAAGGCGAGCTCGTTTTCGAAGGTGCGCCGATCGCTTACCGCGGTACTTTCCTGATCGACAAAGCCGGTATCGTTCGTCACGAAACCGTGAACGACTTCCCGCTTGGACGTAACATCGACGAGATGATCCGTTTGGTGGACGCTCTTCACCACGTTGAGAAGCACGGCGAAGTTTGCCCGGCTAACTGGGAAGAAGGAAAAGAGGCTATGGAAGCTACTCGCGAAGGCGTTTCTAGCTACCTTTCGTCGAACAAATAAGAGAGTCCCGGCTTTACGGCCGAAGATTTTAATGCAGAAAAACGCCTTTCCGGTAATTTGCGGGAAGGCGTTTTTTATTTTTAGCGGGTCCGGGTATGCCTGAATTGTCCGGGTATGCTTATTTTTGGGGAAATTTCTGGGTCGGAAAGTTTTTTGGCTCAGGTCGATAAGATCAGACCATGACGATTTCAAAAATTGTATATAACGTAGCCATGGGGGCAATGGCCGCGGGTGTCCGTGTGGGTGTTTTGTTTAGCCCGAAGACAAAACAGTTTGTCGAAGGGCGGAAAGGTTTGCTGGACAATCTGCGCAAGGAGTTTTCGGGCAATGAAAGTCCGCTCGCTTGGTTCCACTGCGCCTCTTTGGGGGAGTTTGAACAGGCCCGGCCCGTAATGGAGATGTTCAGAAAAGAATATCCCGACTATAAAATCGTGCTGACTTTCTTTTCCCCGTCGGGTTACGAGGTCAGGAAAAACTATGAGGGAGCGGACTATATCTGCTACCTGCCTTTGGATAGCGGAAGCAACGCCAAAGCGTTTCTCGACGCTATAAATCCGTCGATCGTGTTTTTTGTCAAATACGAATTCTGGTACCATTACTTCTCGGAAATCAAGCGCAGGAATATCCCGATGATATTGTTCTCCGCCATTTTCAGAAAAAGCCAACCGTTTTTCAAAGCTTACGGCTCCTTGCACAGAGAAATGCTGGATTGTATCACGAAAATTTTCGTGCAGGATTCGGACTCAATTGCTTTATTGAAGAAAATTGGAAAGACCGAAGCCCAAGAAGCCGGAGATACCCGGTTTGACAGGGTAAGCGCCGTTTGCGCTGAAGCGAAAAGGGTTCCTTTGGTGGAAAGCTTCAAAGGCGATAGCAGACTGATGGTAATCGGCAGTAGTTGGCTTTCGGATATGAAAGTGCTCTATCGGTTGATTAATCAGGAATACGAGAACCTGAAGTTTGTGATTGCGCCGCATAACCTGAAAGAGGCGGAAATGCAGACGATGGAAAAATCGATCCGTAGGCGAACAATACGCTTTTCCGAAGCCGATTCGAATAGCGTAAGGCGTTCCCAAGTCATGATTATCGATAACTTCGGGATGTTGTCTTCCATTTACCGTTACGCGGATTTCTCGTATATCGGCGGTTCCTTTAACAAAGGATTGCACAACACGCTGGAAGCGGCGACATTTGGCGCCCCGATTTTCTTTGGAAATGACGAAACGAACGCCAAGTTCAAAGAAGCGAAAGCTTTGGTGGCTTGCGGTGGCGCTTTCGAAATTGCGGATTCGGATGAATTGAAAAAGAAATTCGACGAGGTTTTCGAAGACGAGAAGGCCAGGGAAGAGGCGGCGACGGCTTCAGCGGATTATGTGGCCCAAAACACCGGAGCCAGCGAAATGATTATTGACTATACAAGAAAGCTTTTAGCCAGATGATGGAAGGATTGGTTTTGCGTTCGACGGGATCGTGGTATGAGGTGGAAACCGCCGCCGGCGATGTTTATAATTGCCGTTTGCGCGGTAAGTTCAAGATAAAAGGGCTGAAAGTGACCAATCCTATCGCCGTGGGCGACCGGGTGAAGTTTGAGCTTGAGGATTCGGAGGAGCAGACTGGCGTGATCCAGAATATTGTTCCGCGCGAGAATTACATTATCAGACAATCGAGCCGTAAGGTTCATTACGGACACATCATCGCGGCGAATCTTGATCAAGCCATTTTGGTCGTGACACTGGTGATGCCGAGAACGTCTTTCGGCTTTATCGACCGTTTTCTGGTTTCGGCCGAGTCTTACCACGTACCGGCGGTATTGGCTTTCAACAAAAGCGATCTGCTGGAAGAGGAGGACAAAGAGTACCAAAGCCAAGTAATGGCCATGTACGAGCGGATCGGTTACAAATGCGTGGAAATATCGGCGCTGGAAGGAACGGGCGTGGAGGACTTCGAAAAAATGCTGAAAGGAAAAGTCTCGCTTTTGGCCGGCCATTCGGGCGTGGGAAAATCGACGCTGACCAACCGCATCGATCCGGAAATTGGCCAGCGTACGGCCGAGATCTCGCAGTTCGCCAACAAAGGCGTGCATACGACCACTTTCGCCGAGATGTTTAAGCTGGAAGAGGGAACTTATCTGATCGATACGCCGGGAATTAAGGAATTGGCGCTGTTTGAGTTTAAAAGCGAAGACATTGCGCAATATTTCCCGGAGATGAGAGAATATGCGTCCGAATGCCGTTTTCATAACTGTACCCACGACCATGAGCCCGGTTGCGCCGTGCGGAAAGCCGTAAAAGCTGGCAAAATCTCGCTCACAAGATTCGACAGCTACATGAGCATGCTCAAAGGCGATGACAATAGAAGATAGTCTCTGGACGATCTATTTTTACGCTTTACGCTTTAAAATATTTGAACCAACTCTAGCCGGTTGGTTTTTTGTTTTTGCGAAAGCATGAAGAATAGAAAAGTGGAATTGGCCTTGCGTTCCGTCAGCGGTTTTGCCTTGGCGGTGATCGGCGTAAACGCTTCGATTCGTTTTTTTTCTGAAATGGAATCAGACCGTTTCGCTATCGTATTGGCTATTTTGGCGCTGGGTTCCGCTTCGTTATTATTTCTGAACAGAAAAAAGCGATTGGCCAGCGTAGCCGGTTTTTTGGCTTTGGGAGGGGAGTTGTTTTTCGGCGATGGAGTTTCGTTGCCGGTTTTGGTGTTTTTGCTTTTCGCCTTGGCCTATGTGTTCAGGGAAAAAACAAGCCGGAAACCCTCCGCGAACGGACGGAGAATTTCCGGCTAGCCGATTAATAAAGCCAAGAAGCGAAACGACGGAAAGTTCCCAGAACGTGTTCCGTGCCTGGATTTTTCCCGATTTCGAATCCTTTTGATAAATATTTGTTCAGCTTTTCGGGTAGGTTGTTTCTCTTGCCGAAAATTCTATTCGTAAGAGGGCCGAAAAGATAATTCAAAACCAGACCCGAGAAGAAAGAGATCGCCGTGTAAGTGGCGTTTAGTTCAAGACGCAAATCGCTGGTGAAATACGTGATCAGAATTCCGGGCAAAATGAACAAAGCGAACCGGAACCAAAGCACCGCGCCTTCTTCGTAAAAGTTCTTGGTCCGAACGCCCACTGCCCAAACGGCAAGCATTTCCACGAGCCGGGCCAAAAGCACAGCGAATGTCACGTTCCAGAAAATTCCCCGATAATCCGGCGACAATTGCGTCGCCCAGATCAAAAGGGCGATTTTTCCCACGGAAAGCACCGAATGCGTCCATTCCGCCTTTTTCCCTCTCGGCAATTGGCAAACTGCCTTTTCGAAGTGATCTTTCACGCCCCATTTCGACACCGAGGCGCTGGATTTCGTCTTAAAAAGTTTGACCGTGACCGGATGGCCGTCGGCTTTTCCGCCTCCGAAGGCGCAGTTTCCGTCTTTGCTCATGAAAAATCAGTTTTTGATTTGGTCAAATCCCTGCCCGTAAACGCCGACGACATTCGCCACCGACACAAAAGCGTCCGGATCTTCGTGTTTGGCGATGCTCAACACCCGCGAATACTCCGATTTGCGGACAATCACCATTATAATTTTCTTTTTCTCCTGAGAATACCAGCCCGTTCCGTCCAGAATAGTCAACCCGCGGTCCACTTCTTTTTCTATACGTTTGGCTATCGGTTCGAAATTATTCGAAAATATAAATAATTGTACCGAAGCGTTCCGGCCCGTGAGTACGGAATCTACCACATAAGTCATCGAAACCATCACAACCGAAGCGTAAACGATGGCCGTAGGCGAACGGAAAACAAAAAACGACGCCCCGATAATCACCATATCCATATAAAGCAAAAGCTTGCCGGGCGAAGCGTTGCGGTATTTCATGATAATGGTGGCCAAAATGTCCGTACCGCCCAAACTTCCGCCCTGCGCAAGCACCATCGCCGCGCCGATACCGGAAATTACGCCGCCGATGATGGCCGCCATAAAACGTTCGTCTACTACGGGCTCGGTAATAAATTGCTGGACAAGCCAGAACATTATTGAGCCGAGCAAAACCCCGTACACGATTTTTAAACCGTAGGCTTTGCCCACATGGCGAATACCGACGGCGAGTAAAGCCACGTTTGCCAGCAAATAAGTGTAACTGACCGGAATACCGGTTACTTGGTACACCAAAATACTGATGCCGCTAACGCCACCGCCTGAAATATTGGACGGGATAACAAACGCTCCCCAGCCCAAGACAAACAGCATAATCCCCACGGTAATAATCGAATATTCCCGGACAATTCTTAACGTTTCCTTATTCATAACTGTCTTCTCACGAAGTGTATAATTCGTATTATGGCGCGAAAGTATGAAGCTTGTTCCAATTTTCTTACTCCAACGAGTCGTAAGCTCCGAGTTTTTCGTTTCGCCACCAATTTTGTGTAAGATGTATGTATGCTTAAGTCTTTTTCTGATAAAAAAATCACTTGTTTTATAAAAGGTTTAAATGGAAATAAGTATACTTGTGATGTTAGTTGATCGAAATACTATTTAACGACGCTAATTTGAAATTTAATTAAAAAAAGATGGGGTTTGGATTTTGTTTTTCATTTTCCCTCTTGTTTTGAATTTTATCGGGATTTTGGCTGGAAATCGCACGCAGATTTACAGCCGGTTTTCGGAGGATAAAAAATTACTATTGGTTTATACTTAGAAAGATAATATCTCAACTCTCTAATTTTTTGTCGATGGCGGGTGCTTTTACCCGCTATTTTTTTGCCCGAAAAAAAACATTCAGAGAAATCCCGGATTTTCGGGGCTTTGTGCCAGAATTGAAAAGTAAAGCGTAAAAATAAGGAGCAATGAAAAAGCGCTGTAATAATATTGTGAAGGCGAATAAATGAAAAAAGTTCCGCGCGTTTCTGGGTGAAATTCCCTTTGACGCACGGAACTTGAAAAAATATCTGTTGCGGGCTATTGTCAGATCACGATATTTTTATCGGATTCGCTCCAGCCCATTTCTTTTAGCTTTTTGGTGTTATTCTTACGTGTGCGTTCCACTTTGTCCTTAGTTTTTTCTCGCTCTTCTTCAGTCATCTTATCCCAGCGCTGTTTTCCCACGAAACCGTTCCATTGTGTCGAGCCGTAATACGGATTTTGTGCGAATTTTTCGCCGTGGCCTTTCATTCTCGGATCGCCGGTTTTCGACAAGTATTCTTTTAACTCCGTGAACATCGAGTTTTTTGTTTCGGTAAAGGCCGGATTATCGGCGAGATTTTCGTTTTGGTACGGATCTTTTTTCACGTTAAAAAACTCCACCTCCGGACGCTTTCCGAAATTCATACGGTAAAACTTCCCTATTTCCGGATCATATTTCCCAGCTAGCAGAAAATCCTTCGTAGGACCGCTGTCAACATCGCCGTAAGGAAGGAAATTACGGTTGTTTTCCGGTGAAATGTCTCCGGACGGATACATGTCAGGCGTCAAGTTCCAAATCAGAAGATAATCGTCACGGCGGATTGCCCGGCTTGCGTAAGCTACGCCGTCAGCGTACGAATATGCGTGGCGCTCACGGTACGGGTAAGCCCGGTTACGAAGCGTTTTCAAGTTTTTTTCCGACTCCAAAGCCGGCAAAAGGCTCTGTCCGGTCATTCTTTCCGGAATTTTCTGGCCCGTGGCTTCCAGTATTGTCGGAGCGATGTCGATTAGGCTGACGATCTCGGAGATCCGCCGGCCTTTCTCGATTTTTCCTTTCCAATAAATCGCCAGCGGAACGTGCGCTCCGAATTCGTACAGATTCGCTTTGGCGCGCGGAAACGGCATTCCGTTATCCGACGTCACGATAATGAGCGTATTTTCGAGCTCGTTTTTTTCTTCCAGAAATTCGACAATATTTTTCAGGTGAGAATCATAGTGCTCGATTTCGAAGAAATAATCCGCCACGTCGCTGGAAATGGTCGAATCTTTCGGCCAAAAACCGGGAAGCGGGACTTGGGCCAGATTTTTTCCGCCGAGACTAACGCCGGTGCCAGTAACGTAAGGCCGGTGAGGCTCTTTGGCGCCAAACCAGAAGCAAAACGGTTGGTCAGGTTTTTTCTCGCCGTAAAATTGCTTGAAGTTTTCGGTGTAATCGATATTGGACAGCGCCCATGTACCTTTTATTATCTGTTTCTTTTTTGAGCTGTAGTTTTTTCCCGCCGGATTTTGCTTGCGTTTTCCGCCCATAATTCCCGGGCCCCAGCCTTTGCCGGTCATTCCCACGGCGTAACCTTTTTCCGCCAAAATATCGGTGTAAGCCAGCTGTTCGTCTCCGAAGCGTCCCCAAAGTGTGGACGTTTCGCCGAGTTCCCAGCCGTTACGGCCGGTAAGCGCGGCCGCGCACGAAGGCGTGCAGGACGGCGCCGAAGCGTAAGCGTTTTCGAAATAGGCCCCGTTTCTTGCCAGAAAATCGAAACCCGGAGTTTTAAGCTCAGGAATATTCTCCATGCCGGTGTGTTTCCAGCTTTGGTCGTCGGAAATCACAAAAAGTATATTGGTTTTTTTCCGGGGCTTTTCCGGCGCGCAGGATTGCGAAAGGGCAGCCATTCCGGCGACACCCAAAGTGAGCAAAGTTTTTTTCATATGCGTGGATCGAAAATATGAATGGGTCTGAAAGCCGGGCGAGAATCGGTCCTTAGACGAAAGGCGCAATATAATTTCTGGCGCGTGAGATACCGTGTACTATCAGATACCGAAATCAACTGAAAACAAAAAGGAGTAAATAAAATCATTTGTGATACACTCCGAATAAAGGAGCGGATAAGAAAACAATTATCGCTTTAAATGGAGCCTTTTTCTTATGCTGTTTTTTGATCTGTTAAGAGTTTATAAAAGTTATAATATGATTGTGTGTTCTTTGATCGTCTCTTGGTTATACCGCTCAAGGTAATGTTTTGCCAAAAAAATAAAATTATCATTAAGCTCTTGCGACTATATTGGTTTCTATCTGCTTATGCTCTACTTTCATTGCTGGCTCACTTTTTTATTGTCATTTTCGATGACTTTTATTCTAATAAAAGTTAGAAGAAGGAGCCGTTTTTTTTAACAAAAATTATTTGTGATATCGTCTAATGACCATTATGTGCATTAAAAAATTCAGTTTAAACTTTTCATTTGTTCTTTTCGTCATGTTTTCGGCGCTGATTTTTTCTGTCGTCCCTTTTTCAAAAGCTTTTGCGCAAAACGGAAAGATAACAGGTCGTATTTTCAACAAAATTAACAACCAAGCTGTACCTTTTGCCAATGTGGCGGTGATAGAAACAGGCAAAGGCGCCGTAACCGACGCCGACGGCAAGTTCGAAATAGCAGGACTTTCGCCGGGGCTTTACAATTTGCGCGCTTCGGCAGTCGGATTTTCGCCTAAGACCGTTTACGAGATCCGGGTTTTTAACTCAAAACCCGCCGTGGCCGATTTTGCGCTGGAAGAAAGCTCCACAAAACTCGAAGAAGTTTCGGTGACGGCTTCTTCTTTCGAAAAAACGGAGGAAAGTCCGGTCAGTTTGCGTTCTATCGGCGTGGATCAGGCGCGTAGAACGCCCGGCGCAAACCGTGATATTTCAAAAGCTTTGCGTTCTTTGCCCGGAGTGACGGGGACGGTTTCTTTTCGCAATGATATTATCGTGCGTGGCGGGGCGCCCGGCGAGAACAAATATTATGTGGACGGAATAGAAGTGCCCGTAATCAATCACTTTCAGACGCAGGGCGGATCCGGCGGGCCTGTTGGGTTGATCAACGTTGATTTCATCAAAAAAGTGAACTTTTATTCGGGCGCTTTTCCGGCGAGCCGGGGAAACGCCACAAGTTCCGTGATAGAATTTGAGCAGAAAGACGGCCGTGACGACGGTTTTGGGCTCAACGCCGTAATCGGCGCATCTGATATGGGACTAACGCTTGAGGGACCTTTGTCCGAAAAAACTACGGCCATATTTTCCGTGCGCCGTTCTTATCTCCAATTTCTGTTCAAAGCTTTGGATCTCTCTTTTTTGCCGACGTATAATGATGCCCAGTTTAAAATCAAGACACAGTTTAACGAAAAACATCAGCTGAGTTTTATCGGCTTGGGCGCTTTTGATGATCTTGAGTTGAATACCGACGCCAACGACACGAAAGAGCAGCGCTACACGCTCAGAAATATTCCGGTAAACGGCCAGTGGAACTACGCCGTGGGCGCAAAATACGTGTATTTCCGTGACAACGGATACGTGACGGCGATTCTGAGCAGAAATGCGCTTGACAATTGGGCGGAGAAATACGATAACAATGACGATTCCAAGCCGGAAAACCTGAGACTGGATTATAATTCGCGCGAAACGGAGACGCACCTTAGGCTCGAAACTTTTCGTGATTACGGAAAATACAGCCTCGGTTACGGCGCCAATTATACTTACGCCGAATATCTGTCGGAAACTTTTAACCGCTTTCCGTCGCAAAACGGAACGGTGACCAAAGATTTCCGCTCCACTTTCGGGCTCAACCGTTGGGGCGCTTACGTACAGGCCAACAAAACGGCGGCGAACGAAAAACTCACCCTTTCTTTGGGTGCGCGCGTAGACGCGAACGATTATTCTTCGGACATGTCAAACCCGCTCGAACAGTTCTCGCCGCGTTTTTCGGCTTCTTATGAGCTGGATTCGCAGTGGGTTGTGAATATGAACACCGGAATTTTCTACCAACTTCCGGCCTACACGGTTTTGGGCTACCGGGAAAACTCCAACGCGCCACTGAAAAATAAAGAGAACGGTTTGAAGTACATCCGTTCCACGCATTTTGTGGCGGGCGTAGAACATCGCGTCTCGGACGTGACACGAATTACGGCCGAAGGTTTTCTGAAGCTTTACTCGCAGTATCCGTTTTTGATACGCGACCAGATAAGTCTCGCCAATTTGGGCGGAGATTTTGGCGTGGTCGGTAACGATGAGGTTACTTCCGACGGAAAAGGACGCGCTTACGGCCTGGAAATTTTGGTGGAACAAAAACTTCTGAAAGGATTTTACGGTATGTTGGCCTATACGCTGGCGTGGAGCGAATTCGCGGACAAAAACGGCGATTATGTTCCGTCTTCTTGGGACAGCCGGCACAGCGTGAGCCTTACGGCGGGCAAAAAATTCAAAAAAGGTTGGGAAGCCGGCCTGCGTTGGCTCTTTAGTTCCGGTGCGCCGTTTACGCCGTACGATTTGCCGGCTTCGGTGGCCGTGCGCGACGGTGGCGTAGTGCCGACGGCGGGCGTTTTGGACTACGGAAAACTGAACACCGAACGCGCCGACGTGTACCAAACGCTGGATTTGCGCGTGGATAAAAAGTTCTTCTACAAAACCTGGACGCTGGGCCTTTACCTGGATATTCAGAACCTGACGGGAAGTAAATTTTTGGGCAAAGAAAACATAGACATTCAGCGTGACGACGCCGGAGTGGCCGTAATAAACCCCGCCAACCCGAGCGAGTACGCGTATGAGCTGTTGAAAAACGAATCAGGTACAACCATCCCGACTATTGGGGTGATTATAGAGCTATAAAAAATAAAACGACCGGGAATAAATAGAAAAAACCGGATTGAACAAAAAAAGCGACGTTTCAGCGTCGCTTTTTTTCGTTAAGAAAATTTTGTCACGGAAATCCCTCGCCTTATCACTCCTTCAGGGCCTGTTCATAAAGCGTCTGAGAAAATAGGAGCTTACCACCATGAATTGCAATTTTGAATTACCACAAACAAACTTGCGGTTGATGGATAAGCTCCCAAAAAAACGAAATTAATCAATACTACCTCCAGTTACAACTAAGCCTTGTAGACCACAGGAACGCCAAGGGGAAGAAGCACGAACTGGCTTTTGTCGTACTGTGCTTTATGCTTGCCGTATTCAGGAGCGGAGGAAAACTCAATTTCTCACAGATTCACCGCTCAATGAAAAGGGATCACGATTATTGGCGGGATTTCACAGGTGGTAAAAGTAAGTGTTGTGTGAGCCGTGTTCAACTCCGAAGAATCCTGAAGGATACAGATATACAGGGACTTAAGGCGGTTGCTGAAACCACTTTTAACGCAAACGAAACTATAGATCCGCAAGCTCTTCAATGGTTTTCGATTGACGGTAAAGAACTCCGGGGGAGTATCGACAAATCCTCAGGGGACAAACGCGGGGAAAGCGTGGTTCTGGTTACCGCGCAAGAAGATAAAACCAGCAAGGTTGTAGGCTACTATTCGGGTACCAAAGACTCCGAGCGGGGTATTGTCGACGAATATTTTGAAACTCAATCCGGTCTTTCGGGAACGGCTTATACGATGGATGCCCTTCACAATAATTCCGGGTTACTGGAGGGAATCCATGGAAAACGGGGCGTCTACCTTTCACAAATAAAAGGGAACCAGAAAATACTCCGTGAAGACCTTCGAGACATGGAGCGGAGATCAGAATGTTTGGATTATAAAAAGACCGTCGAAAAGGGCCATGGCAGGATCGAAACAAGAATATACCGGACCTACCCGGTGGAAACGGGATGCTTGGAGCGTCGCTGGTCGAATACGGGGATGAGCTGCTTCATACGGGTAGACCGTACCCGTAAAGTCGTTAAAACAGGAAAAACATCAAGCGAGACATCATACTACGTCAGCAATATAAATACCGGTCTTATTGATCAATACAACTTGCCTAACGCCGTAAGGGGACACTGGTCCGTAGAGGCAAACAATAATATGAGGGATACGAACTTCGGAGAGGACGGGTTAAGGAGCCTTGTCTCTGGTATACAGCAAAGTGTTTCATGTATTTTGACTGCTGTAATGAATATTTTGATCCAAAGGAACGCTGGTGAAAATATGAATGAAATGCGAGAGGAGATCGTAGCAGATATAAATTCTATTCACCAATATTTTAATAGATAGACCTTTATGAACAAGCCCTGATCACTCCTTACACTATGCACTTGAACAAAATTATCCTTGTTTTATTATTGACGCCAATACGTTCCAAAAAACTAATCTCAGGCCTTTATTTTTCTTCCATAACCGCAATGCTTTTGGGTGGAAGAAAAATTTGTAGCCGTATTTGAGAGATTTTTTGGTTACTTTTTGATCTCTCAACTAGCGAAGCGTTCTCATGAACTCCTTTGAAAGAAAACAAGAGTGAATAAAAAGTAACACCGGGGCTTACTCAGTGCAAAATATCAGTGGTTTCGGGATAATGCATTTTTAATGCTGATAAATAAGTCAGGGTGCATAATGCGCATGAATTATCGGCGGGAAAATATGGGCGCTTTTTCAGTGAGGTTTCCGGTTATTTCGTAATCGTGAACTCTTGGCTTAGCCTTATGCCTTCGTCCACATATTTTCCGTTGAACCAAAGCGAATCGATCATAATATATGATTCTATTTTGGGTTTGTATTTTAAATCGACTGTATCTCTGTCCGTTGGGCTCCATTCGATTAAATACCTTGATTTTTTCTCAAGAGAATTCACGGGCCGAAAATAGAAGCTGTAACGACTGTTATCGCTTTTGGGGCTTAGGCGGGAGAACCACCCTCTTTGGCCGTCGGTTTTTTCGGTATCATAAAGCTCTCCGTTTTTGATATAATAAAGCCCTACCCAAGATTCCCGGATTTGTTGTGGATGAGTATAATGGACCATATTTCCGCCGTCTTTATCAAGAATGGTGATTTCTAGTCTAACGTCATCACCCTCAGGCATGGGGGCGCAACAAGTTTTTTCAACGCAAGAGGCGATTGACAAAAAGATCAGGGCGTAGGCGACGAGTTGAATTTTGCGTAGTGTAAAAGTGTTTTTCATTAAATGATGGTTTTAACTCAAAAAAAGAATAGCTAAGCCGTTTTGCTTTAGCGAAACCGTGAAGGTTATAAGCGGAAGAAAAATTAGGCTCCGCTTTTCTGCTTTTTTTAAAGACAGTCGAAGTTTTTCGACGGTTCGAATTCGGATTAAGAAAATCATTATGAGTTAGTTGGTTTCCGTTATCTGATGTTTTTTAGTTTCAGATAAAAAATTTAAAAATTTTTCATCTGAAAAGTAACTTCTGTATTTATCTCCGTTATATGGTCGTGAAAGAGACTGAGTGAAGACCATAACATGACATATTCGAAATTGTCCGTTTGGGGGTGTAGCTTTTTGGTTGCATTTCTTGCGGTTACTTTTAAACCTGTTTTTTCTGTGGCGCAAACTGATGGGCCCGTTTCTATTTTGAGTTTTGTAACGCCACTGGATACAGCCCTAGCGGAAGGATCCGCGTATACTTACCGCATTAATTGTCTTTGGAACAAAGACAGCGTGGATTTGCTATGGGTAAATCCGGAGGAGTATGACCGGGTACAGGCCAAGCGCATTAAAAACGCGACTGACACGGCCGGACTGGAAGGAAAACGCCAATTTCTGTTTACCACGTCCCAAAACTGTTTCAGTTATGCTCTGCAAAAGTACTTTGAGCATCACCGTATCGATTGTTCGCCCTTGATCGATTCGTTGACAAAAATAAATAGCGACGCTATGAGCCAAATTTTGGCGAGCAGTTTTAAAAAGCGTCTCAGTTTTCATACAAAACCGGCCCGCAACCTGAAAACGCCTTTGCCCGACGGCAGTCTTGTGCTGTTTCGCTATAAAAACGGCCGTCTGCAACACGCCATGTTTTACAGCGACGGCGTAATCCATTCGAAAAACGGGATGTGGCCCGCCACCGAATACCGAAAGCTAAAAGAACCTTTCAAAAAATATTGGGACGCCGGAACGGTGGAAGTTTATTTCCACAGGGAAATCGGAGTCTGAAAAAGCCGAGAAAAAACGCTGTCGATTTTTTTCGGCGAAAAGATGTTACGTGTGCAAGCGCAACACTATCCACAGGACGGATATTGTGCGTGAATACAAACCCCGGAGGGATACCGGGGTTTTGTTTTATCCGGAAAATAGAGCGTGAAGGAAATGTGCGTGACGAAAATTCGGGGTAAAACCGGGCGGAAAAAGCTTGGGAGCGGAAAAATTTTGCGAAAACCATGGAAGAAGAATAGCAAGGACGGATTTATCCAGTGCTTTCCCTGAGTTTGGCGATTCGTCGGCTGGTTTTGCGCCGGAAAATGGACGGAGGTTTTGCGGGGGGACGCATGGACGCCGAAAAAATTCCGCTGATGTCAGGTTTAGGGAAAAATGGCGCCGGTTTCTGTGTCGTTGTTTCCGGGATTTCCTTTTTTGCCGTGGATTTCGGGCGCCGTTTTGAGAGTGTTTTCTTTTCCACGCTCAGGAGCCAATCATAATAGGGGAGGTCTTCGAAGGTGAATTTTTTTAGGCGCCAATCGGAATGGAAGCTGAAGGCCTTCTTTTTTCCCCTGCGGGAAAATATGTCGGGTTTGTTTCGTGAATAATTTACGAGATCGGAAAGCCAAGCGGTTTCGTTTCGGGAAAAACGCTCGCCGGCAACGTAGCGCCATTTATACGGCTTGCCGTATGTGCGGTAACAGCTTGCGTACACGCGTTTGCGCGCTGTATAAAGTTCGTTGGCCAGCCGTGGACAATAGCCGTACTTAAAAGTGACCCTATTTCTGTGGAGTTCCCGGCTTACCGTGGACGGCGACCGGTTTATTGTCTGCGCGATTTTGCGTATGGAAAATCCGAACAGTTCCATATCGTGAATGATGTGGCGTTCCAAAGCGCTGAGGTGGCGGTAGAGGTGCGGACGTTCGGCGGATTCCTTTACGGGCATTTTTTCGCTACGGTTTTTGCGTTGTGTTTCAGTACGTTTGAAATGTGCGATGGTTTTGTGTTCGTCTTTTCGCCGAGGTTAGTTTTTGTGCAAAAAATGAAAGGGGAATTTATTCGTAGCCACAAGCCCGGAGAAAAGTGTGACGGTGTTTTCTAGGATTATAAAAAGTACCTTAGATTGTAGCGAGACCATTTTTTAGCCTAAAAAAACGTGTGGCTTTTCGGGTTGAAAAACCTCTTGTGTTTTTAAGTGTGGTTTTTCAGGCTGAAACGGCACATCGAATAATCCGAAATAATGATAGTTTCGTTATTTTTTTATAATCGTGTTTTGATGCGGATTTTACGGTTTCGGAGAACTTTTCCAGTTGTTTTTCATTGCTTTTCAGTTCGTTATAATCGCTTTGATATTAGTATATCGGTTTTTGGACCGGAGGCCGTGAGCGGGCTCTATTTGTGTGTCAGATAGCGGTATGGCCAGAGTGGTCGGTGAATCCGGTGAGCATGATTCGGCTCCAAAATTTTTAAGGCGAGACAACCTGCGCCGAAGTTTTTTTGTCAGGCAGTTGAAGGGGAGACGAATGTTTTTCATCGACAAGGATATTTTTAACTGAACGAAAATGAGTAAACGACTGCTCGTGTTGATTGTGATTTTTGGAATGCTCTGCCCTGTTTTTGTAAATGCGCAAGGAATAAATTTTTTCGGCGGATCTTATGATGAAGCGGTGGCGAAGGCGAAGCGGGAGAATAAGTCATTGTTGATTTATTTTACGGCGAAGTGGTGTGGCCCATGCAGGCATATGGACAAATACATTTTCACGGATCCTGAAGTGGCGGGTTTGGCCGATAAATTCTACGTTCCGGTAAAGTTTGACGTGGACGAGCGCAAAAGCATGGAGTATTACGTGCAGTATACGGGCACCGACAGGGTAAGCGTTCCGATTTTTGTTGTGGCTAGCCCGGAGGAAAAAATCTTGCGGAAAAGGAACGGGTCAATGAAGTTGTCTCAGTTTAAAGAGTTTTTGGCTTCCGGAAAAAATGCGGAGGCCGTAGCGCAGGTAAAAGAAGTGGCCAAAAATGTTGAGGGAAAATCCGCTTCGTCAGGATTTGGTGGCTTTGTATACAACTGTAAAAACAGCCGATGGAAACCCGGACTTAGGTTGGGCATAAATGTTTCGGGTGTGCGGACAAAGAACTCTTTGGATGTTGTCGATTTGCGGGCCGGTTTTCTGGGCGGAGTGTTTTTCGATTATACGGGAAAACGTTTTTCGTTTCAGCCCGGAATAAACTTTACGGCAAAAGGAGCGGAAGATTCCGATACCAAATTGAGGCTGAATTACCTGGAAGTTCCGTTAAAATTCAGCCTAAATATTCTGAAACACAGGATAGTCGGCTGTCCGCAGGCTGTTAGGCTCGATATAAATCCGTACGGAGCTTACGCTTTAGGCGGAAAAATTAGGGACGACCACGGCGAGCATTCCGTGAAATTCGGAAGCGGTGACGATAAAGCGCGGCGTTTTGATTACGGTTTGAAAACGGGCCTAAGTTTACGCATGGGAAGTTTTGAGCCTTCTTTGGGTTATGACATAGGTGTGCGTGATGTATTAACGGGAAAAGGTGAGTGGTATAACCGCGGATTTTATTTTAATATGGCTGTGGTTATCGGGAAGTAATGAGGGAAGTTTCCAGCGAAAAAACGGCACGCGATTTTGCGTGCCGTTTTCATTAAGATTTTTTCGGGAAGTATTTTAGATGCTCTTCAACTCACCGTCAAATTTGTATTTGGTTCCGGGCTTGGCGTTTAGCGTGGCTTCTTTTCCGTTGCAGATTACCGTGCATGCACCGCCTTTTTCGGAAGTTAGGCTTACGGTTTTCGCTTTGCCGTTTTCCCATTCAATATCTACGGTGAAACCGCCGCGTGCGCGGAGTCCGGTTACTTTTCCTTTTTGCCAAGCGGGAGCGAGGGCTGGAAGTATCTCGATTTTTCCACTCTGGCTTTGGAGTAACATTTCTGCGATGCCGGCCGTACCGCCCATATTTCCGTCGAGCTGGAAAGGCGGGTGCGCGCAAAGCATATTGTTATATGTGCCACCGCCGTGGAGCATTTCTTCTTTCTGCGAAATTACGGGACGCATCAGGTTGCCGAGAAGTTTTCGCGCGCGTTTTCCGTCGCGCAGGCGCGCCCAAAAGTTAACTTTCCAGCCCAAAGACCAGCCAGTACCGCTGTCGCCTCTGTAGTTGAGCGAGGTTTTGGCCGCTTCGGCGAGCTTTGGTGTAGTATTAACCGAAATTTGGCGGCCGGGATGGAGCGCAAAAAGGTGCGACACGTGACGGTGCTTGTTCTCCGGATCGTCGATATCTTCTTTCCATTCCTGCAACTGCCCGAGACGTCCGATTTTCGGGGCCGAAAGTTTGTCGCGTTTCATGATGAGCGTATCGCGGAAGGCTTTGTCCACGCCCAATATTTCGGAAGCTTCAATAGTGTTGGTGAAAATATCCCAGGCGATTTGCTGGTCCATTGATGCGCCTACGGAAATATCGCCGTGTTCGGGAGAAAAAGAAGGCGCGGAAACTAGTGATCCGTCTTTATCCTGAACCAAATAATCTACCCAGAAAACGGCGGCGCCTTTCATAAGCGGATAAGCCGTGTCGCGCAAAAACGCGGTGTCTTTCGCGTAAGCGAAATGTTCCCAGCTGTGTTGCGTGGTCCAAGCGGCGCCCGCTGGAAAATGTCCCCACGGCATTCCCCAACCCGGAGCCGTGTAACCGAACGCGTTGTTCATGGTGTTTACGATCCATCCGCGGCAGTTGAAAAATTCTTTCGCCGAGGTAGTTCCGGGTTCAACGAGAGTTTTTGTGTATTCGATCAGCGGTTCGTGGCATTCGGCCAGGTTTGTAGCCTCGGCCGGCCAATAAATCATCTGCTCGTTGATGTTCATGTGATAGTCGCATGCCCACGGCGGATTGTTAAGGTTGTTCCATTTTCCCTGAAGGTTTGCGGGCATGGAGCCGGGCCGCGACGAACTGATGAGCAAATAACGACCGTACTGAAAGTAAAGCTCTTCGAAGTCAAGGTCTTTTCTGCCTTCGCGATAATCATGTAGGCGCTGAACGGTATTCTTTTCGGCGCCGGAATTATCTCCGCCCAAATCGAGCGTAACCCTTTGGAAGAGGTTTTGGTAATCGCTTTTGTGATCGGCGAAAATGCTCGACGCTTTTTTGTCTTTGATTTTGGCCAGCGTTTTCGCGTTGGCTTTTTTGTAGTCTTTACCGGTGTAGTTCGGATACTTATTTATATAAGAAGTAGCGGCTGTGAGAACGAGCGTCATTTTTCCGGCGCCTTTCACTTGGAGCGTTCCGTTTTCGGCCGAAATTTTTCCGCCTTCTGCGCGCGCCACAAGTTTGGCCTCGTATCCCATTCCGTTGTCGGGCACGTTTCCGCTAAGGGTTACGGTTTTTCCTTCGGCCGAAATGGTGGCGTTCTTTTGTCCGGGCGCAAAAGTTACAGTGTATTCCGTAGCGCCGGGCTTGGTGGTTTCGAATTCGAAAACCAAAACGCGGTCGGGATAGCTGGCGAAATACCTGCGGGAGAATTTGGCGTCGCCTACGGCGTAAGAAATATTCGCGGTGGCGTCGTTGAGGTCCAGATTTCGCTCATAATCCGTCACTTTTCCGTCGGGATGTTTTACGCTTACCAACACTTCGCCGAAGTTTTGGTAGGCTCCGTATCCTTCCCAAGAAAGTTCCGAGCCTGTTTTCGGCTTCAGCCTTCCGGTAAGTTCTTTTGAAAGAACGTCCGCCGCGGTTTTTTTATCGCCGGAAAGAAGGCTCGCCCTGATTTTGCGCAGATGTTTCGACGCGTTTTTCCTGTTGCCCGATCTGTAATCGTCCCAAGAGTCGGGTCCGCCGGCCCAGAGGCTTTCTTCGTTGAACTGGATCCGTTCGTCGTTTACTTTACCGTAAACCATGGCGCCCATAAACCCGTTGCCGATCGGCAAGGCTTCGGTCATCCACTGTTTTGCTGGCTTGTCATATCGGAGCACTAAATTTAGGTCCGACTTTTTTTCGCCGGAATCCACTTCCGAATCTTTGTCTTTCGGTTCTCCGCACGAAAACAGCGTAGCACAAAACGCTGTAGCGAAGAAAAACCGTGAAAAATGGTTTTTACGAATCATGTTTGGTGTTGGGTTTTTGCAAAAATGTTTTAGCTGTAGCAATAATCTCTTTTTCGTTCCAAAATTCCGAATCGTGAATTGGGATTGATGAAAAATCCCCCGCCAAAAACGGCTTGACTATTCATTTTGTGTTTTTTGTGACAAAAAAATCCCGGGTACCACAGCGGGCACTCGGGATTACTAGTGTTTTTTCGAAATGTTTTGGCCAATGTTTTTCGGCCGGTTATTCCGTTATCAGTTTTTCTTCTTGCAGCAGGCTTTTCCTTCGGCTTTTTTCGCACAAGAGGCTTCGTCTTTAGAACAAGATGCTTTCTTCTCTTTCGAGCAGCATCCGGAAGCTTTAGCTCCGGCACGCTCGTATTTGCAGCAACCCGGAAGTTTTGCGTAAACTTCGTCTTTGGCTTTGGCTCCGGCGTTGTCATATCCCACGTCAGCGATTTTTTGCTGAATGGAAGCCAGCGTAATTACCGAAGGATCGTATTTTACGGTGATTTTTTTCGTGGTTTTGTCCCAGTCGGCGAGCTTTACGCCTTTTACTTCGCTCAGCGCCCCTTCGATACGCATTTCGCACATTCCGCAATTGCCCGAAACTGCGAAAACGGTTTTCTTAAATTTTCCGGCGAGTGCGTCAGAAGCGAAAAATGCCGTGGTGAGAAACAATGCGAAAGCGACAAAAGGAAGTTTTTTGCTCAGGATGTTCATAATCGTATGGATTTTATAGTGTCTAGAGTGTTTTTGTTCTAATTCGTTGATTCCGTGAAGATAGACTTTCCAGATCTAATAGAAAATATTTTGTTCCGAAAAGCTGACGTTCAGCGGTCTAAGGCTATTTCCGTGGCGAAAACTAATTCTCCCACCATTAATAAGAGCCATTCTCTTAACGGAAAACGAACGGGAAGAGATTTCGGTATCCGGAATTTATTCCGTTTTGTTGGGACAAAAAAAACCGGCGACTCTCGTCGCCGGAAAAAATGTATATTATCAGTATTTACAAACTCTGTTTCAAAATCCTCGTTTGGCGGTCGGCCCGCCGGCTTCATCGTCTTTCCTTTCTTCGTTTACAGTTCGCTTTTAAATTCAATCACACTTAGGCGACCAAAGCCAACACCTGTTCGTCAGACACGTCCATGCGCTTGCGCAAATTAATCAAGGCGTAACGCATACGGCCAAGGGCCGTGTTAATGCTAACCCCAGTCTCGTCGGCGATCTCTTGGAAGCTCATTCCCATGTAGCTTCGCATTTGTAGGACCATACGTTGCGATTCGGGCAACTCGTCGATCAACGATCTCAACTTTTTGATCACGTCGTTCTTAATCTGTTGGTCCTCACGGCTCAACTCACGGAAATCAACGTCGCTGAACACGTTCGGGTTCTCCTCCGCCGACATCATAGGATATCGCTGTGTCTTCCTGAACCAGTCGATCGCGCGGTTATGAGCGCTTCTCATCAACCAGGGCAGGAATTTGCCCTCTTCTTTATAATTACCCGACTTGATGGTATCCAAGGCCTTGATAAAGACCTCTTGCGCCAAGTCCTCGGCAACATCCTCGCTTTTTACGATAGCTCGGATTTTGTTGAGTACCCTATCGTAATACTTACCGCAAAGAATGTCGAAAGAGCCCTTACGGCCTCCGATAAACTCCTTGATCAAGCGGGTATCTTCTGATACGGTTCTCATGGGCTTACTATTTAAGTTTGTCAAATTACTTTTCCGTAACCGCGGCTACGAAGATCGGATTCCCGGGAGATGGCTCCCGGCTTGACCTTCCGTTTCCTTTCGTTACGATACAAAAGTAAACCGTGAGAACAGCGATTCAAAGCAAAACAAATGAATAGTTGTTAATATAAGTTAAATAGTTCTGTCTGATTATCAGTGTTTAAGAAAATTTGTGGTTTTTCCTGGCAGAAATCGAAAGGCTTAATAATCCGGTGTCCGGTTTTACGTTTTTTTGGGCTAGGCGGATGCCTTTTGGCTATGCAAATCTTCTTTTTTGGCTTTTCAGCTTACTTCCATCCATAAAAACAAGCGTATTCTCAATCAAAAAGACAGGTTGTTTTTGTTCTACTAAAAAAATATCCTTGGAAATATAATCCATGGAACATATTTTCCCGTATGAAGATTGAAGACGAGATAAAACACGAGTTCAGCACGCCTCAAGAACGAGCCGCCACCAACGTGGTGTTTACGGCGAATTGGATACTGACCGAAGTGGCCATGCGCCTGAAACCTTCCGGGCTCTCATGGCAACAGCTCAACATTCTGAGTATACTCAAAGGCCAGCCCAAAGGCCGCGCGACGGTAAACCTTATAAAGGAACGTATGGTAGACCGTATGCCGAACGTATCAAGATTGTTGAACAAGATGGCCGAGAAAGGACTTGTGACCAAACAAAGGGACACGCAAGACCAACGGGTGGTGTTCGTATCGTTAACGGAGACTGGCGACGCCTCGCGCGAAAAAGCTAGGGAGGCCTTGGCTTCCAAGAGCCTGATTTCTCTGGACGACAAACGGGCAGACCAGCTCAACGGCCTGTTGGAGGAACTACGGGAATAACGTATCCTTTCTTTCTCCAGCTGTTTGTCCTGTCTGGAAAACAATTTAAAAGCAAACTAACAAATCAGAAGATGCAAACCTTATACACGGCCCAAGCGGCCACTACTGGCGGACGAGACGGACGCGTGAGCTCAAAAGACGGACAATTGGAGTTTGACGTTCGCATCCCGAAAGAGATGGGCGGTGCCGGTGGTGCCACAAATCCGGAACAGCTTTTCGCCGCGGGTTATTCGGCTTGTTTTGACAGCGCCCTAAATCTTGTGGCCCGTGGCCAAGGCGTGGATCTGAAAGGATCGGTTGTGGACGCCGAAGTGAGCATCGGAAAAGAAGGTGAGGCTTATAAGTTGGCCGTAAAGCTGACCGTAACTATGCCGGGCGTGGAAAAAGAAGTGGCGCAGAAGCTGGTGGAAGCCGCGCATCAGGTTTGCCCGTATTCGAATGCTACCAGAGGAAATGTTGAAGTGGAATTGGTAGTGGCCTAACTAAAAAGAGGTAAATGAATATGGAGAACAAGACGATAATCCTGAAGAGCCGTCCGACGGGCGAACCTACAGTCGATAATTTTGAGTTTGTCAACGAACCGAAACCGGTAGCCGGCAAGGGCGAGATTCTTCTTAAGACATTATACGTTTCCGTGGATCCGTATCTGCGTGGTCGCATGAGCGAGGCGAAGTCTTATATTGAGCCGTTTAAGCTGGGCGAGCCTGTGGTGTCGGGAATAGTGGCTGAGGTATTGGAATCGCATAACGACGATTTCCAAGTCGGAGATTGTGTGTCCGGCATGTTGGCTTGGAAAGAGTTCCAGACTTCCGACGGAAAGGGATTGCATAAGGTGGATGGCAATGCTGCGCCGTTGTCCACTTATCTGGGCATATTGGGTATGACCGGCCTTACGGCTTATTTGGGCCTTACAAAAATCGGTAAACCCAAAGAGGGCGAAACCTTGGTAGTTTCCGGTGCGGCGGGTGCCGTGGGAACCGTTGTCGGGCAGGTAGGCAAAATCATGGGTTGCCAGGTTGTGGGCATTGCCGGCACCGACGAGAAGGTGGAAATGCTCAAAACCAAATTCGGCTACGATGAGGCGATTAACTACAAGACTACGGTGAATATGCAGGAAGCCATAGCCGAAGCCTGCCCCGATGGGGTGGATATTTACTTCGATAATGTAGGAGGCGAAATTTCCGACGCCGTGATCGCGAATATCAACCGCCACGCCAGAATTCCTCTTTGCGGGTCAATTTCCGTATATAATAGTACCGAGATGCCTGTAGGGCCCCGTCTTCAGGTGCCGTTGTTGCGCAACAGCGTTTTGATGCAGGGCTTTATCGTTTTCGATTTTGCGGAGCATTATCCCGAGGCTCTGATGCAATTGGCCACTTGGTTGGGCGAAGGAAAACTCACCTATGAGGAAACGGTGGTGGAAGGTTTCGATAAGATACCTGAAGCGTTTTTAAGCCTGTTTTCAGGAAAAAATAAAGGGAAAATGCTGGTGAAGGTCTAAGCCCGTCAGCCTTTTCTTACAATATAAACCCATACGCCAACACATTCGAATACTGATTCAACTAGACCTTCATACTATGCGTAATTTTGAGTTCCAGAATCCTACAAAACTGATTTTCGGAAAAGACACTACGGCGTCTTTGGCCAAAGAAATAGATAACGACGCCAATGTTCTGATGCTGTACGGCGGAGGCAGTATCAAGAAAAACGGTGTTTATGAACAAGTAAAAGAAGCGCTTGCGGGGCATAAGGTGGTGGAGTTCGGGGGAATTGAGGCGAATCCGGAATACGCTACGCTGATGAAGGCCTTGAAGGTGATTAAGGAAGAAAAGATCGATTTTCTGTTGGCCGTGGGCGGAGGCTCCGTAATTGACGGGACCAAGTTCCTCTCTTCCGCCGCGCTATATGAAGGCGACGAGCCTTGGGATATCCTGACCAAACATATCCGCACTTTCGAGGGAATGCCGTTCGGTACCGTGCTTACATTGCCGGCTACGGGTTCGGAAATGAATTCCGGTGCCGTGATTACCCGTGCCGAGACTCAGGAAAAACTGCCGATGGGTGGCCCGGGGCTTTTCCCTAAATTCTCCGTCCTTGATCCGCAGGTGGTTCGTTCCATCCCGTCTCGCCAGATTCAGAACGGCCTAGCCGATGCTTTTACGCATGTTTTGGAGCAATATCTCACTTATCATGTGGGTGCGTTTCTGCAAGACCGTTTTGCTGAGGGAATTCTTCAGACATTGATAGAGGTGGCGCCACGGATCATGAAAGACACCGAAGACTACGAAGCGGCCTCAAACTTTATGTGGTGCTGTACGATGGCGCTGAACGGATTGATCCAGAAAGGCGTGCCGTCTGATTGGGGCGTCCATATGATCGGTCACGAATTTACGGCGATGTTCGGTATAGACCACGCCCGTACTTTGGCTATCACCTTGCCTAGCTATTACGAATATAAATTCGAAGCCAAGAAAGAGAAGCTGGCGCAATACGCCGAGCGAGTATGGGGAGTGACTGAAGGCGATACGGAAGCGAAAGCGAAAGCTGGAATCAAAAAGACGAAGGATTTCTTCCACGATTTGGGAATCGAAACCAAGCTCTCAAACTATACTTCCGACTACGAAGGTACGGCGGAAACGATTGCCAAGCGTTTTGCTGAGCGGGGCTGGCTCGGACTAGGCGAACGCCAAGATGTAAAGCCCGATGATGTGGAGAAAATAGTCAAGATGGCTTATTAAGCGACCCAAAATAAGTAGGAAAGAGTAAATAGACTGCAAGAACGAAAGTGCCTAAGACTTAATACCGAATACCAGATACCAAGCAAGATCCAAGATCCCCGGACGGCGGTGTACCTGTCCGGGGATTTTTTCTTTGTATACGAATAGACTTTTGCTTTCGCAGATCGTATTTATCTTTGCGAAACAGAACCTGAACAAATCATGAACAGAGCTCTCTTATTCATACTCACGCTATCGTTCCTTTCTTGCCAAGCTCCGAAGAGCCGTAAAGCGAACGACTCTTACTTCGCCACGGATTCCCTGCTTGTGCGACAGCTCACTCTTCTTGATTCCCTGCGTCCGTCGTTGGAAAAATCGGCTGTTGTGGATGGCGAAAGCGAGACGGCCGAGCTCCCGGGCGAGAAAGTGGATTGGAAATCGGAGCTCGATTTTCTGAAACAGGTCAACCTGAATGATCCCGCTCTACGAGGTGTTTATCAAGTACAAACTTCCGGTGAGACGAAAACGTATACTTTAAAGCCTGAAGAGCAGAAGGCCAAATTTCCGGTGAAACGTTTTGTCGTGACCCGCTACCCGTCCGGAGTGGTTAAGAGTGTATCGGCTGAGGTATTGGAACAGTCGCCTTTGTTTTTTTCCAAAAGGGATTTCAGCTTGGAATTCGGCCAAAACGGAAAGCTTCAGGATTATATGATCCATCAGGAACAGAAGGTGCAAGGAGCGGATACCGTGCGAGTGGAACTAAAAGGCAACCTAAAATATTAGACAAGATATTTCAGTCCAAAGTAAAACAGGCTTTCCCTAGAATATGGGAAAGCCTGTTTTCGTATCAGGGGCTGGGCTTTTATTCCGCTACTTCGCCACGGTGTGGCCTTAGGGCGTCACGGACTGGTATCATATCCTTTTCCTCGACTATCATATAAGCGATGGAAAGCATATCGTTGATTTGCTCTACGCCAGTATCGTTAATGGAAAGCCCCTCTTTGATAACGAACTCCTCAAGATGTATGCGGTGATGTTCAGCGGTGCCTTGGGCGTGCGGGCCCCGGAAGTCCCAGATTAGTTTGATTTTGTTTGGCATGTTGATGTTTGTCGGGTCAAAAAAAGCCCCGCTGTGGGCGGGGCGATTATCTTTTTGGCGAAGCGATTCGCTTTTAGGAAATGATATCCTTGTAGTGCTTGTCGTGGCGGAGCTGGCCGGTTTCCATAAAGAAGTTCTTCTGGAAGATTATGATTATGGCTACTCCCACAAAGATAGCGGCGTCGGCGATATTGAAGATTGGCCACAGCGCCATGCGGTCGCCACCGATAACGGGGATCCATTCGGCTATGCGCCCGGCCCAGATGTCGATGTAGAACATATCGATTACCTGCCCGTGGAACCACGGAGTAGGGGCGTTGTGCGGAGCGTTGTTGAGCAATACGCCATAGAATATGGAATCGATCAAGTTGCCGATAGCGCCACCCAGAATCAGGCCCACGCACCAGAGCAAGCCTTGGCTGACTCTCTTTTTGGCCAAATAATAAAGGTAATAGCCGATAGCGAAAGTGGCTACCAAACGGAACAATGTGAGGATCAGCTTGCCGTAAGGCGCGCCGAGCTCCATTCCGAACGCCATGCCGGGGTTAAGCGTGTAGTGGAGTTTGAACCAGTCACCGAGGACTTTGATCTCGCCGGCGTTGCCCATCGGCATGTACGTGTTGACCAACATCTTTACGATTTGGTCCAAGACTATGACACCCAGCGCCGCCAGGTAAAACTTTCCGTATTTCTTCATAAGCAAAAAACGGTAAGCGGGCGCCGAAGGGCCACGCTTGTTAAAATCCCTTTATGTTTTCAAAAAGAAGGTCCGAGCATGGGCCCGAACCTTTTCTTACTTAGGTCTTATTTCTCAAACGTCGATCCTTACCGATAGTTTCAGACCATCGATGTCAAGTTCGGTAGGGTTGGTTACGGCGTCGGCAAATTCGAGCGAAATCGCTTGGACTTCCTCGCAAATGTAGGCGCTGTTGTCGGTCAGGGCCTTTTCGGCGAATTCGTCGCCTTTGGCTACGCTGATCTTGATCTTGTCCTGAACTTCCAGGCCAGTCTCCTTACGGAGGTTCTGGATACGGTTCACGAAGTCGCGGGCCAGGCCTTCGGCCTTCAGCTCGTCGGTGATCGTGATGTCGAGAGCTACGGTTACGTGGCCTTCGCTGGCTACGGACCATCCCGGGATGTCTTTCGACTGGATCAGCACCTCGTCACGGCTCAGCACGATCTCGTCGCCCGAATCGAGAGTGGCGTGGATGTTTCCGTCACGCTCGATGGCGGCGATCTCCTCTTGTCCGAAGGCGTTTACGGCTTTGGCCACTTCCTTCATCTTAGGACCGTACTTTTTGCCCAGAAGCTGGAAGTTCGGTTTGATGTTCTTGACCAAAATACCCGAAGTGTCATCGATCAGTTCGATCTCTTTGATGTTCACCTCTGTTTTGATAGTGTCAGCCACACCGTCAATCTGGTTGCGGATCTCGTCGTTGAGTACTGGCACGAGGATCTTTTGCAAAGGCTGACGAACCTTAAGCTTCTCTTTCTTACGAAGCGAGTGTGTCAGGGTACAGATGGTCTGGCCAATCTCCACTTGCTGTTCGAGCTCTTTGTTGATGGTTCCCTCGTCCACTTTCGGGAAGTGGGCCAAGTGTACCGACTCGAACTCGTTGCGTCCCGTCACGGCGTTCAGGTCGCGGTAGAGGCGATCCGTGTAGAACGGCGCAATAGGCGAGGCCATTTTGGCCACTTTCAACAAGCAAGTGTAAAGCGTTTGGTAAGCCGAGATCTTGTCGGTGTTGTATTCGCCTTTCCAGAAACGCTTACGGTTCAGACGAACGTACCAGTTACTCAACTGGTCGCCCACAAAGGCCTGCATAGCGCGGGCCGCGCGGGTAGGTTCGTAAGTGGCGTAAGCCTCGTCCACCTCGATCTTGAGGCTGTTGAGTTTCGAGAGAATCCACTGGTCGTCGATCGGACGCTCTTTGATCGGAATATCGGCCTCTTCGTATTTGAATCCGTCGAGGTTGGCGTATAATGCGAAGAACGAGTAAGTGTTCTGCAATGTGCCGAAGAACTTACGCTGTACTTCCTTGATGCCTTCTATGTCGAACTTGAGGTTATCCCAAGGGTTGGCGTTCGAAATCATGTACCAGCGCGTGGCGTCTGGGCCATAGGAATCGATAGTTTGGAACGGGTCGATGGCGTTGCCCAAGCGCTTGGACATCTTGTTGCCGTTCTTGTCCAGTACCAGTCCGTTGGCGATCACGTTTTTGAATGCTACCGAATCGAACAGCATTACGGCTAGGGCGTGGAGGGTGAAGAACCATCCGCGAGTCTGGTCTACGCCTTCGGCGATGAAATCCGCCGGATAGCTTTCGCCGAAGATCGACTGGTTTTCGAACGGGAAGTGCCACTGCGCGTAAGGCATGGCGCCGGAGTCGAACCAAACGTCGATCAGGTCGCTTTCGCGCTTCATCGGTTTGCCCGACGGGGCCACCAAGGTAATATCGTCAACGTATGGACGGTGCGGATCGAATTCGTCCGACAAAGGCTCGGTCATGAAGCCGGCTTCGATAGCCTTGTCCACTTCGGCCTTAAGCTCTTTGAACGATCCGATGCAGAGTTCCTCTTTGCCGTCGTCGGTACGCCAGATCGGGAGCGGCGTGCCCCAGTAGCGCGAACGGCTAAGGTTCCAGTCCACGAGGTTTTCGAGCCAGTTGCCGAAACGTCCGGATCCGGTAGAGCCCGGCTTCCAGTTGATCGTTTTGTTCAGCTCTATAAGCTTGTCTTTGTACTCCGTAGTGCGGATAAACCAAGACGAAAGCGGGTAGTACAATACCGGCTTGTCGGTACGCCAGCAGTGCGGGTAGCTGTGCTCGTATTTCTCTACTTTGAAGGCTTTGTTCTCTTCCTTGAGCTTGATCGAGATCAGAACGTCCGTAGAGCGGTAGTTCGGATCTTTCTCGTCCTTGCCTTCGTAGTTTTTCACGTACATGCCGGCAAAGTCCGTGATCTCCGGAACGAAGCGTCCCTGCTTGTCCACGATAGGGGCGTCGTCGCCGTTTTCGTCTTTGACGAAGATACCCGGAATGTCGTTGTCGATACAGGCTTTGTAGTCATCCGCGCCGAAGGCTTTGGCCAAGTGCACGATGCCCGTACCGTCTTCGGTAGACACGTAGTCGGCGTGGACGATGGTGAAGGCTGGATGCGGCAACTTGATGTACGGCATCAACTGCTCGTACTCCTTGCCGATAAGGTCCGCGCCGGTCATCTCCTCAACCACTTCGTAAGGGATAAGCTTGTCGCCCGGCTTGTAGTCTTCGATTTTCAGATCGGCGGCCTTGGCGTTGAACAAAGATCCCATGCGGGCTTTGGCCAAGATCACGTTGGTCGGCTCGAAGGTATATTGGTTGAAGGTGCGCACCTTCACGTATTCGATTTTGCGGTTCACCGCCAGGGCCGAGTTCGAAGGCAAAGTCCAAGGCGTGGTGGTCCAGGCCAGGATGTAGTCGTTCTCTGTGCCTTTGAGCTTAAACTGCGCGGTGATGGAGGTGTCCTTCACGTCGCGGTAGCAACCCGGCTGGTTAAGCTCGTGCGAGCTGAGGCCGGTACCCGCCGCCGGCGAGTAAGGCTGTACGGTGTAGCCTTTGTAAAGGAGGCCTTTTTCATAAAGAAGCTTCAGCAAGTGCCAGAGCGTCTCCATGTAGTTGCGGTCGAAAGTGATGTACGGATCGTCAAGATCGACCCAGTAGCCCATCTTTTCCGTCAGGGCGTCCCACTCGCCTTTGAATTTCATTACCGACTCGCGGCACTTGGCGTTGTACTCCTCTACGGTAATCGACTTTCCGATGTCCTCTTTGGTAATGCCGAGTTCCTTTTCCACCTGAAGCTCCACCGGCAGGCCGTGCGTATCCCAGCCGCCTTTGCGCTTCACTTGGTATCCTTTCAGGGTTTTGTAACGGCAGAAAATATCCTTTACGGCGCGGGCCATCACGTGGTGAATGCCCGGGGTGCCGTTGGCTGACGGCGGGCCTTCAAAAAATGTGAACGAGGGATGTCCCTCGCGCGTTTCTACCGACTTCTCGAAGATCTTGTTCTCCTTCCAAAAAGATAGCACTTCCTCCGCTACCTCCGCCCAGTTGACGTTTTTGTACTCGTTGTATTTCATGGGTAACCTCTGCTTTTTGAGGACATCTCGCTTCACCAAAAAGGTTCTTTGTGGCCAATGGCCAGTGACAAGAACCTATCTCTCCTTGAAACTTAAAGAATTACAAATTAACCATTATGATAAGACTCAAACAAATAAAATGGCTAATGAAAGCTTAACGGCGGGACTTGCGGGGTGTTTGGGAATATGGGTGGAAGCCTTCGGGACCAAAATTTTATGGAGCGGGCGCTCCGGGGTGTCGGGAGCGCCCGCTCCAGAGTATGCGGACCGAGTGCTCCAAGTACCCGTGACCGCCCGCTCCACGCACCGGTGACCGGGCGCCTTTGGTAGCCCAGACCGAGCGCTCCGCGTTCGCGACTTCCTCGCATACAGAAAAAGACCCGCCGAAGCGAGTCCCTTTCAAATGCTTAAGGAATTTGATAGTTTCTTATTCTTGGGTGGCCAATGCCGCCACGTACTCCACACCCTCAAACGTCACCGTGCCCTCGCCCAGATTCCCGGGCACCACATAATCGTTGATATAGTCCAGCACCGACTGGCGGTAGGCCTTTACGTACACCTCAAGCATCTTGGCCTCGCCGCTGTTGTGGGCCATCTCCAATGCCGATTCCCCCTCGCCCTTTTCCAGCTGGATATTCACCTTCTGAAGCCGTCCGCGGTCCCTCATCAAATCCGCCTCAAGCTCGGCCTTCTCTACGGGGTCCTTCTCGATGGTGATGCGGTGCTCCATGGACAGGATATTGCTCTCAAGCGTATTTTTCAGTTTCACCTGTCGCTCTATTCTCTCCCTCGCGTCCTTTTGTTTTAAGGTCAGGTTGTACGCCGAGTGGTCCTGGCTTTCCAGATACCCCTGTTCGCCGGTCAGGTACACTTGGCACTCCTGTATATCCTGCGCCAGCTTCGGGTAAAACTTCGGTTGCAACAGCTCGTTGGGATTCATTTCGAAATTCGCCATAATCAAGGGTGATTTTAGGTTAAAAACATTTACCCGTAGCGTTGCAAAACCCGATCCGGAAATGTTTTGGGAAATAGGCTTTTTTTGTGGGTGAGGTAAAGTTTTCTTGGTTTAGATGAGGTGTTTCTGAGGGAGATGGGGTGCAGATGCGTGCCAGAATCGTATTTTGCCGGTGAGTTACTAAAAATGTATGCGTAAGGAAGAAGTGGTTAAGGTCTAAACGATTCCCCCCGCTATCCCTTTGCCATCACAAGGCTGGAGCTTTGCGATGGCCGGGGGAGTCTATCAATTTAAGTCATTTAACCAATTGGTGATTGAATCCAGAAAACCATCGCACCTTACATATTCCCAGTTCTTATCTTCAAACTCATAAATGGCACCTGTTTTAGCCTGCCACATATTATGATTACAATTTGGAAAAGTTTTAACGGTTAAATCAGCTTTTGTTTTCAATGTCTTTTCGTAAAGTGCCTTTGTCTTTGTCCAATCTACTGCCGTATCTGTTTCTCCAAATAAGGCAAGTACTGGAATTGTAATTCTTGATAGCATCTGGTCAAAATTCTCCAAATACAATGGTAGTTCAGAGTCTTTATCTAATGTGGTATTTTGCAGATTTTTTTGATATTCATAATAACTTTCTTCACTTATCCCTCCGTTAGTGATTTTTTTCCAAAACTTATTCTCTCGAAGATTCTTAGTTGCTGATAGATAATATGTATAGCTTGCTCCACCACGAGATAATAGAATGCTATTGTGCCATTCATTCATAATAATATTGATAGAGTCTTTTGGGCTACCGTTGATGCGTAAATTTTGTTCTAATAAATATTTGAACGTTTCGTCATCGTCAACCCCACTTACTGAAATCCAAAAGTCAATATTATTATATTGGTCAATTACTGTTGGATTTATCCAGCCAGCCCTACTAATTCCCCATAATCCTATTTTCTTAGAACCTTTTATTTTGCTTTCTTTCAGATGTTTAATTGCTGAAATTACTTCTTGAGCCTCATTTTCAATGGGTCTTCCATTTTTATAAGAACCACCACTGTTTCCACAGCCCATTTTGTCCCACATATAAGTAGCGTAACCCGCTTTCAATATAGCCATTCGAACGTCATACCACCAATTGCCTTTGACTGCATTTGTCTTTCCATCACCGTGAACAATTAACACTATTCCCTTTGGTTCCGCATCTGTTGGAAGATTTAAAACCCCTGAGAGCTTAATTTCTTTGAACTCAAAATCTAATAATTCTTTAGTGTCCTGACTGTAGGTATCAATTGCAATCAAAGTGGTGAAAAGAATGGTTAAAGTCTTAATTATATTTTTTCTCTTAAAGATGTTTTTTGTTCGCATGTCGTTACGGTTTTGTTTTTCAATTACCACCAACGTTTAATGTAAAATGCGTTTTTACATAGTGTTGTAGCCAGTTTTTATTTGTCGCTATCAATTACTGTCGGATTTAAAATATCTTCCAAATCTCCTTTTTTCAATAAGTCAGAAATTGTTTTTTCAATGCAATCCCTTGTCAGTTCTTTTACAAACAAGTCTGGTGGTGTTTGATAAAGTCCTTTCAAATTTTCTCCACTTTCCTTATCCAGCTCGAAAGAGGTCTCCAAGAATTTATATGTCCAAACGTTAATCCCATAGTGTCTACCATCAGGTAGGTTGACATGAATATTTGCAAATTCATTTTCAACGTCCCAATTATTCGGGTCAACTTCTTCAAATTCTAACCACAGCCTAAATTCCAGTTTAAAATTTTATCCAATTAAAATTTAAAGCACCACACTTAGGACATTTTCCGTATTCTTCGTTAAGTTCATTGAAACTACACCGATTACACTGGCCATATTCAATGTTGATATGTGTAACAATGTACTTTGCATCTCTGTGACTCACATTCTTTTCATCTATCAGTATTTTAACTGCACGAATGGGTGACTCCTCCTTGACTTTTCTGTAGTGCTCTTTTTCAGCTAAGGAAAAATCTGGAATTTCTATTCCTTCTTTCGGTAAACAGTTTTTACACTGAACTTTCATTCGTTGTTTAATTGGCTACAACAATAAATGACAGTAATACCGTTTATTTTTGCTAATTATTTAACGTGTCGTTTTATAATAAGAGTATTTTTGAATCAATATTTCTCGAATTTCGCCAATAGCATACTAAAGCAGGGCTTGTTCCCCAGCTATCGCAAGGTACTGTCTTTAAAAACAAGCAAAACAATTAGATTTTTTCTATATTTGTGGCACCGGAAAAGAGGGCTTCAGGTGATTGATCACACGGAAGTCCATCTAGCGTAGCCGATCCCGCAGGGACGGCTATTTCTTTTTTCCCGTCCTCGTGTTGACCATTCCGGTCCTGACCATCCTGACGGTCGCCTTCGGCTCCACCGGAAAAGAGGGGCTTAGGTTCCTGATATCCGGATGTCTTATGAAATTCGGAATCGTAAACCTTGTCGTTCTTCCATAAAGAAAAAATCACTTTCAACAACTTGGATTGGACGGCCACGTAGGCCTTCATTTTTATACCCGTTTTCCCGTAAACCCGTCTGTATAACTGTCCGAAGTTGCCGACGTCCCAAGTGACCGCGTTGAAAGCCGGCAGGAACAAGATACGCCGGATATGGGCGTTGCCCTTTTTGGTTATCCGTGTTTTTCCGCTCCGTTTTCCGGACTGGTTCTCCCTCACGTTATACCCCGCGTAACTCACCAGTTGCCTCACGCTTCTAAACAAGGCGAACCCGTCGGTTTCGGCGATAAGAATCGCGGCGGTCATTATCCCGACACCCTTTATGGAGGTGACCAGTTTCGTTTTACGCGCCAATTCCTCGTCTTCCAAGATCAGTTTACATATCGAGGACTCGCATTCTTTCAGTTGCTTTTCTACGGCGACCAAAACCGAGTCAAGGCCTTTCAACACGTCCGGCAAAGGGATCATCCCGTACCGTAACGCGTGTTTCTGATTGTTCAGGGCCGTTTTCGTGCTGTGCAGGGATTCGTGGTGGCGAGTCAGGCCACGCAGTTTGTAACATGATTTGCTGACCGGACGCCACTCCTTGAGCTCGTGCAAAGCCCCTATTTTAGCCAGGCCCGCGGCGTCGGCCGGATCGTTTTTGCTTTTTTGTCCCATGCCCGTCATCAGGGCCTTGGCGCGGTTGGCCAGCATAAGGCAAACTTTCCGGTTTTGGTTGTGGAGAAACCAAGCCAGCTGTTCATGATAAGTTCCCGTAGCTTCCATCACAAAGACCGTTTCAGCTTCAGAATCCTTTTCCCGTTTTTCAACCCAGCGCACAAAATCCCCGAAACCAGAAGTTATATTATCGAATTGACGGCTTCCCTTAATCGTCGTTTTTCTTGTTTCCTCGAGAACGGTAAAGTTAACTTGGAACTTTTCTTTGGCGATGTCGATACCTACGGAATACTTGGCTGGCATAAGCGAAAAAGTTATATTGCTCTAAATACGAAACGCAATTTATCCCCCCGTCACCTAATCTCATTTCTGATGCTGAATCATGGCGCATGGCCGTGTCCTTAGGTACTGTTCTGGCTCTTGGCGGATAAACGAAAGAGTGACTTTCTTGCGAACTGCATTGCTCGAAACATGCTTAGCATCCTCAGCCTGAATCCCTTTCGATTAGCGTTTTTTTGAATATACTAAAATTGTACTTTTACTTATCGGGTTAAAGATATGAGCATATTTGCTTGTGATTTTTTTATCCGTAAGCTTCTAAGCTTGCCCATTCAGTTTTTCAATCTAGGCGTGGAAAGCGAGGACGCTTGCCATTTGTTTGGTCGCAAGGCTGGGGTCTTGCGACGGCCGGGGATGCTGGACAATCAAGAATCCCCACACGTGAGCAATCGCAACACCAATTCCACCCCTCAAAAAACTCAACCCTCTACCGGGAATCTATCCGTAAAGAAGCTTTCTATTTAATAATGATAGGCGAAAACACACCGAAATAGACCGAATACGAAGAAGCGACAGGCAAAAGATAGTAGGAGGAAGGAAAACAGCGCCGTATAGGCGCTTCTAGGGCATGGCTAGGCGACGGAAGCGATTTCGCTTTCGGTATGCTCTGTGGCGGAGTGTATCGGGGTGCTGGGCGGAAGTAGGTTCCGGAGTTTGGCCAGCCATTTTTTGTGCGGATTTCGCCATTTGGAGCGGTATATCCGGCCTTCGCAAGCGGCTTTGTGGTATTCGAGCAGTTCGCCCAGGTAGCGCATCTGTAGGTAGTGGTGGGGTTTGTTCCGGGGAGTGAACAGGGGGGCGTTTCTGAGTATGGCGGCCGTGGATAGCGCTATGCTGGGGTATGCGCTCCGGAAGCGTCGATAGCGTTTGCTGTCGGAATACCACTGGATATGCGTGCGCGGTAATGAGAAGTGACGGAAATCGCGGAAGTGTGGCCAAGTGGATAGGGCATTGGCCTGTCCCCAGCGCAAACGGCCCTTCCAGCGCTTGCGGGCTTCGTATAGTTTGGACGCCAATTCGGGGTGGTAACCACGGCCCGGCCAAAAGTTGCGCCTCACTTCCCGGCTGATGGTGGAGGGCGCTCGCCCCAAGAACTTCGCGATCTTGCGCAGGGAAACACCCAAGCCCGTCATCCGGCTTATGTATTCACGTTCGTGGTCGCTGAGGTGGCGGTGGTTTGGCATCGGTTTACCATAAGCAAAAACCTTGCTTGCCCGGCAGGGTTCGTTTCCTAAGTCTTTGGGCTTATCTTTGAGCCAATGTATTTGTTTTAAATTATAAATGACTGGGCGGATGGAAAAAGTACCGTTTTTTTTCAGTTGGAGCAGTGGCAAGGATTCCGCCATGGCTTTGCGTATGGCTTTGGAGGATGAGTCGATTGAGGTGAAGTGCCTGTTGACTACGGTAAACGAGGCCTTTGGGCGGGTGAGTATGCACGGTACCCGTGAGGAGTTGCTGGACAGGCAGGCGGAATGCTTGGGCTTGCCGTTGCGGAAGTTGCGGATGCCCGAGGCGCCGTCGATGGAAGACTATGAGAAGCTGATGGCCGACCTGATGGAAGAGTTCGGGGCCGAGGGGCTGAAGGGCGCCGTGTTCGGCGATATTTTTCTGGATAGCCTGAAGGAATACCGCGAGAAGAAAATGGCCGAGGTGGATATGGACGCGAAGTTTCCGCTATGGAAGCGCGACACCTGGGAGCTGATGCGCGAGTTTGTGGATTTGGGCTTTAAGGCCGTGGTGGTATGCGTGAGCGACAAGTGCTTGGACAAGTCGTTTGTGGGCCGTGAGCTGGACCAAAGCTTTGTCGACGATTTGCCGGAGGGCGTAGACCCTTGCGGGGAAAACGGCGAGTTCCACACCTTTGTCTATGACGGGCCGATATTCAGTAAGCCTGTAAAATTCAGCAGGGGCGAGGTGGTGTACCGCACCTACAAGCCCTCTGACGGCGACGATACTGGCGATAGCCACGGTACGGATACGGCGGATTATGATACGGGCTTCTATTATATGGACCTTTCGCCGGATTGAGGGTATGGCTGGTTAACGGTCGTCCTCGTACATGGCGAAGTAGCATGCGCCGCGGATCATGTGATCATCGAAATAGCCTTCGTAGTTTTCCTGTTCGATTTTGGTCTTGAGGGCTCTTACCAAGGCTTGGTTTTGGCGGGGTACGGGTGTTCTGCTATCAAATCCTTTACGGCAGAAGGTTCGCCAACATGATTTGGCCCAGCCCACAAGGTTTTCATAAGCTTGGGCGGCGTCGTAGGTGTTGGCGGCGCTTTTCTTGTAAAGGCCGGCCATAGATGCTGCCAGAAATGTTTCGTCCATATTCGAAGGGTCGAACTGGCGGCAATACACGGCATGTTCGCAATAGTCGGCTTCGGGGTCGGCTATTACTTTTTTGCGGTCCCGCTCGCGGTGGCGGACGTTGCGGAAAGCTACGTGTATGGCGCCTTCTGTGGCGTCTGACCCCGAGCCTTCGCCGTCACGGCGGTCACGGTTTTCGATCATTTGTGCCCGGACGGCGTCCATCAGTTCTTGCGTGTGCTTGGATCTCCAAGTGTTCTCGTGGCCGAAGAACCTGCCTTTTATCATTACGATATGATCGTAAAGAGCCCTTTCGGCGCTGTCGACCGAAATGCTGAAGTTGGATGTAGTCCGGCGGGCAGTTTCCCGATCTAAGCCCCGGGATTCCCAGAACCTGGAAGAGCTTCCGTTATGTTGCCAGAAATCGACATAGCCTTTGTAATGCGGGTCTTCAGGCAACGGAACACCGAAGCGCATAGCCATAGAGGCTTCTATCGGATCCTTTTTCTTCGGCTTTGTCTTTACCTTTTCCTTCGATTTGGAGGCTGAAGTATTGGGCAGGGGCTTGGCTTTGACATTAAACGACTCGGAGCTGGCGTTCGGGTCGGTATCAAGGATGTCATATTCGTCCGTAGGGTCGATATTGAGCTTGGCGAAGGTTGATATATGGTCAGAGGGAGGCGTAGAGCTTTTCTTCTCGGTTTTTGACGTAGGCGGAGTCACCGCCGATGCGGAAGGTTTCGGTTTAGGGACGTCTTGCAACGACCACTCTTGCGATTCGGTTATACTCAGCGGATGGTTTTGTGTCTCTCTCGGGACTCGCTCTATTGGCCCGGTATGTTTGGGATCTATGGCCGTGGACTGGAGAAAGCCGGGCGTAGCTCCACCCGACGCGCCATGAACCGTGATGCTTTCCAGCTCCGTGCCTTGCATTCCCGGTGGAGGCATTTTCGAAACGCCTGAGGCCCCCGCTCCGTTCGTCGGTGGTTTCTTATTGTCTTTTCCCCTTCTCCAAAACATAATCTTCCCGCTAAAAAGGCAACACCGGCCAAGGCTTTAGGTTTTGCCGGAAACGAAAAAAGGCCGGACAGTGCCGGCCTTTCGGGGTGTTGATATTTATGCTTTCGGAGGTTTAGGCTTTCGTGGCCAACTCCTTCAATGTCATATAAGCCATAAGGCCGGGGCCAATTTCCAGCGCCCTTTCGTCAATGTCGAACGTAGGGGTGTGTACCGAAGAGGTGATGCCTCTTTCCTCGTTGCGGGTACCCAATCGGTAGAAGCACGCGTCGGTCTCTTGCGAATAGTAGGCGAAATCTTCCGCTCCCATCCAGATGTCGAGTTCCACTACGTTGTCCTTGCCCAAGTATTCAATGGCCGATTCCTTTTGTCTTTGCGTAAGAGTGGGATCGTTTTGCAGATAAGGGTATCCTTTCTGTATATCGATTTCGCATTCGCCACCCATGCTTTCGGCTATGCCTTCGGCTATTTTACGGATCTTCTCGTGGGCTTCGTCGCGCCATTCCTCGTCCATGGCCCGGAAGGTTCCGGCCACTTTCACCTCGTTGGGGATTACGTTGGTAGCGCCCAAGGCTTCCACCCTGCCGAAAGAAAGTACGGAAGGACGCTTAGGTCCCGCGTTCCGGCTGATGACCTGTTGCATGGCCACGATGATGTGGGAAGTGATAAGCACCGGATCGATATTGTGTTCCGGAATGGCTCCGTGGCCTCCCTGACCTTTTACGGTCATGTATATTTCGTCGCAACTGGCCATGTACATGCCTTTGCGGAATCCCACTTTTCCCGTAGGGATCAAAGGCATTACGTGTTGGCCGATGATGCCCGTCGGCTCTGGGTTTTGAAGGGCGCCGTCTTTGATCATCAGCGAAGCTCCGCCAGGAAGTTTCTCCTCGCCGGGCTGGAAGATCAGCTTTACGGTACCTTCGAATTCCTCCTTGAGCTCGCAAAGGATGCGGGCCACGCCCAAGAGCGAGGAAGTGTGGACATCGTGTCCACAGGCGTGCATTACGCCTTCGTTTTTTGACTTGTAGTCCACGTCGTTTAGCTCCGTGATGGGCAGGGCGTCCATATCGGCGCGGAGCGCGATGACCTTTTTCTCCGGGTTTTTGCCTTCGATCAGCGCCACGATTCCCGTCTTGGCTTTCCTTTCGGGCTTAAGCCCCAATTCCCGCAGTTTGGATTCTACGAAATCGGCGGTCTTGTGCTCCTGGAAGGAAAGCTCGGGATTGGCGTGGAGGTGCCGTCTGACGTCTACAGTGTCTTTGGCATGCTGGGCGGCCAGTGTCCGGATTTGTTCTTTAAGGTCCATAGTTTTGGTTGGATAAGTTTTGCCGTACCGGAAAGCGCCTAGGTAAGGGCACCGGCGGCGTTTTTTACGTTTTTTGGTTCATCAGGTAGGTATCGGTTAGTTTTGTAGTTTATAGCTTACCGCTCTTGCGGCCAGTCGTCGATCTCTTTTGCCAAGATCACTTTGTCAGGCACAATCAATGTAGTGGGAAAAGATCGTTTCAGCTCTCTGAAAGTGCTGTAGGCCTCCAGACGGTTGTAGTATTGGCCCACTTTTACCCGGTAAACGGGTTGCCTCCATTCGATCTTCGGCATTAGGCCGGGAAACTGGCGCAGGATGGTCGCCCGTATCGAACGGGCTTTTTCCCGGCTGGTGCCCGAGTAGGCCTGTATGGAGTACATGGTGCTGTAGGAATTCTCGCTGCGGGCCTTGAATGAGGCGTACTGCTTGGCAAGCCCTTCCGAATCGTCCGAGACGGGGTGTTCGGCGGGAGTTTGCGCAATGACGGGTTGGCGCCTGTCGATTTCCCCGGCTTCCTGGGAATAGTCGGGCACGTAGCCTGCCAGGCTCTCGTGGTAAGACGTTTGCTTCACCGCTGTTTTGGGTGAGCAGGCGAAAAGTAAGGACATTAACGCCGTGATATAGATTCTGGTCTTCATCCGAAAATGGTTTTGCATTTGGCTTGTCGGATAATTTTATATAAAAAAGCAGGATCGCTCTGCTGACCGATCCTGCTTCCGTTTTTATGTGTTACCGGTGCGGTGTCGTTATTCGATGATCACGCACCTTCCGGCTTTTACGTCAGCTTCTACGGTCTTGTATTTTACGTCTTCTTTCACCGTACCGTTCGGATACTGGACCTTTACGCGGTCGTTTCGTCCGTACAGTTTCTGAGAACGTACAGGCTCCTGCTTCGGAGCTTCCGGTTGCGGGGCCTGCGGTCGTCCCGCTTGGCCACGGGGCTCGTTCAGCTCCGGCTTGGATTCCGTGTACTCGGGTTTGGCCGGCCTTTGCGGTTGGCGGGCTTCCGGCACTTCGTCGGCTTCCTGTACAGGAATAGTGGCTTTGATCAGGAACGAAACGATTTCCGAGTTGATCTTGGCCATCAGGCGCTTGAACAGGTTGAAGCCTTCGAATTTGTAGATCAAAAGCGGGTCCTTCTGCTCGTATACGGCGTTCTGTACAGACTGCTTGAGGTCGTCCATCTCGCGGAGGTGCTCTTTCCAAGCTTGGTCAACAATGGCCAAGGTGGCGATCTTCTCCAATGAGCGGAACATTTCCGTACAGTTAGTCTCTACGTTCTTCTCAAGGTTGGAAGGCACGTTAACGATCTTCTTGCCGTCAGAGAACGGAACGAGAATGTCACGGACTACGGCGCCGCGCTCTTCGTACACGCCTTTGATAATCGGCATGGCCCTTTCGGCTATCGCCGTGTTCTTGGCGGTGTAGTTGGCCAAGGCCTTGTCGTAGAGCTGTTGTGTCAGCGCGTTGGCCGAAATAGACTTGAATTCCTGCTCGTCGATCGAGAGTTCAAGGCCAAGTTGCGTGGCGGTTTCGATCTGGAAAGTCTGGAAATCCTCCTCGTCCACTTTACGCTTGGTCACGACATCGTCGCAAACGTCGTACATGGCGTTGAGGATATCGACTTGCAGACGTTCACCGAACAGTGCGTTGCGACGGCGCTTGTAGATAACCTCACGCTGCGAGTTCATCACGTCGTCATATTCGAGCAGTCGCTTACGGATACCGAAGTTGTTTTCCTCGACTTTTTTCTGCGCTCTTTCGATGGACTTGGTAATCATACCCGCCTGGATAACCTCGCCTTCCTCAAGGCCCATGCGGTCCATGAGTTTGGCGATTCTTTCCGAACCGAAAAGACGCATCAGGTTATCTTCTAAAGAAACGAAGAACTGCGAAGAACCGACATCACCCTGACGACCGGCACGACCCCTAAGCTGGCGGTCTACCCGGCGTGATTCGTGACGCTCAGTACCGATAATGGCAAGACCACCCGCCGATTTCGAATCCGGAGTCAGCTTAATGTCGGTACCACGACCGGCCATGTTGGTGGCGATGGTTACGGTACCCGGCTTACCGGCTTCGGCCACTACGTCGGCCTCTTTGGCGTGTTGCTTGGCGTTCAGTACTTGGTGTCTGATGTCCTTCATCTTGAGCATACGGCTCAGGAGTTCGGAAATCTCCACGGATGTGGTACCCACCAATACCGGACGTTTCTGCACTTGGGTAAGTTCCACGATCTCGTCTGTAACGGCGTTGAACTTCTCCCTTACGGTTTTATATACCTTGTCTTCCTCGTCGTTACGGGCTATAGGCCTGTTGGTCGGGATTACTACGGTGTCGAGTTTGTAGATGTCCCAAAGCTCGGCCGCTTCTGTTTCGGCGGTACCGGTCATACCGGCGAGCTTGTGGTACATTCTGAAATAGTTCTGGAGGGTAACGGTAGCGTAGGTCTGCGTGGCGTCTTCGACTTTTACGCTTTCCTTGGCTTCCAGGGCTTGGTGGAGGCCGTCTGAGTAACGGCGACCTTCCATAATACGGCCGGTCTGCTCGTCTACGATCTTGACCTTGCCGTCCATGATCACGTATTCCTGGTCTTTCTCGAAAAGCGTGTAGGCTTTGAGCAATTGGTTGACCGAGTGGATACGTTCGGCTTTTTCGGTATAATCACGGATGATGGCGTCTTTCTTCTCCACGCGTTCGGCTTCGTTGAGATCCGTCTGCTCTTCGAGCTTGGTCATCTCTTGGCCGATATCCGGCATGATGAAGAACTGAGCGTCCTCACCGGTTTTGGTCAACAAGTCGATACCTTTTTCCGTAAGGTCGATGCTGTTGTTTTTCTCGTCAATGGTGAAGAACAACGGCTCGTCGGCCTCAGGCATGAGGCGCTGGTTGTCGGCCAAATAAACGTTCTCCGTTTTTTGGAGAATCTGCTTGATGCCTTGCTCGCTCAGGTACTTGATGAGCGGCTTGTGCTTAGGCATGGCGCGATAAGCGCGGAAGAGGGCGAGTCCGCCGTCTTTCTCGTCATCGGCCGATATTTTCTTCTTGGCTTCCTGCAGGAGCTGGGTCGCCAGTTTTTTCTGTACATCGACCAAATGGGCCACGCGGGGCTTAAGGTCGTAGAATTCGTGCTCGTCGCCGCGTGGTATCGGGCCGGAGATGATCAAAGGCGTCCGCGCGTCGTCAATCAAAACGGAGTCAACTTCGTCAATCATGGCGTAGTGGTGCTTCTTGCGCTGCACCAGCTCGCCAACCTCGCGGGTCATGTTATCGCGAAGGTAGTCGAAACCGAATTCGTTATTTGTGCCGTAAGTGATGTCGGCTTGGTAGGCTCTGCGACGTTCCTCTGAATTGGGTTGCCATTTGTCGATGCAGTCCACGTTCAGGCCGTGGAACTGGAACAACGGCGCCATCCATTCGGAGTCACGTTTTGCCAGGTAGTCGTTAACGGTGATGATGTGTACGCCACGCTTAGCCAAGGCGTTCAGGAATGCGGGCAAGGTGGCCACGAGAGTTTTACCTTCACCCGTCGCCATCTCCGATACTTTGCCTTGGTGCAATACGATACCGCCGATCAGCTGTACGTCGTAATGCATCATTTCCCAAGTCATCTGGGTGCCGGCGGCGGTCCAGGTGTTGTGCCACACGGCTTTTTCGCCGTCTACGGTTACGCAGTCGCTTTGGGTGGCGACGGTGCGGTCGTGGAGGTTGGCGGTAACCTCAAGCTGGCCGTTGTCTTTGAGCCTGCGAGCGGTTTCTTTTACTATGGCGAAGGCTTTTGGGAGCACTTTGTTAAGCGCTACTTCCAACTCTTCGTTGCGTTGCTCCTCAAGCTTGTCGATCTGCTCGAAGATGCTTTCCTTTTCGTTAAGGTCCATCGAGGTTTCGTCCTCGACTTTTTTGTGCAGGCTTTCGATCTTGTCGTCGGTGGCTTTTAGCTCACCGTTGATCATTTCGATGACCTCTTGGGTCTTGCCTCTCAAATCATCGTCCGAAAGGGAGGACAGTTTTGCGAATTCCGCGTTGATTTCGGCGACAATCGGAAGAATCGCTTTGATGTCGCGGTCCGATTTTGTTCCGAAGATCTTCGCGATCCCTTTGGTGATCAGATTTATCATATTACCAGTTGATTGCTTAGCCTGAATATTTTACACCCATCAACAAAGATAGGTTTTATTCGGGAATTAATTGATAGTTGGTTTTAACTAAAAAATGTGCTTTTGCCAATGTCAGAGCATGGCAATTTCACCTTTGAAAACCAGTTTGGCGGGACCTTCCAAGTAAACGTTCCGGAATCCTCCCTGTCCGTCGCTTTCGTAGCTTACGGTCAGTTCGCCACCTAGTGTTTTTACGCTAACCGGGCTTTGGCCCTGTTGTTTGGTAAGGGCGATGGCACAGGCCGTCACGCCGGTTCCGCAGGAAAGGGTTTCGTTCTCGACCCCACGCTCGTATGTGCGGACGAATATCCTGTTCTCTCCCTGAATCTCGACAAAGTTAACGTTCGTGCCTTTTTGGCCGAACGGCTCTCCGTAACGGATGGTTTTGCCTTCCTCGTACACATCCACTTCTTCTGCGTTAGGGCGGAAGGTGACGTAATGGGGAGATCCTGTATCAACGAACCAATCGTCACGGACTGTGTCGATCGATTTGACGTCGGGCATGTGCAGGCGTACGGTTTCCGGGGTTATGGCAGCCTCAAGTTTTCCGTCGATGGTCAGGAAGCTGGTGGAATCCTTGACGATTCCGAGCTGTTCCGCAAAACGTACGGCGCAACGGCTTCCGTTTCCGCAGAGGCTCTGCGTACCGTCCGCGTTGAAGTAGACCATTTCGAAGTCGTACCCGGTTTTATTTTCTATCAGGATAAGGCCGTCGGCGCCGATACCGAACTTTCTGTCACAAAGTCTCCTCACTTGGGCTACGTCGTGGGAAAAAAGTCCTTCACGGTTATCGATCATCACGAAGTCGTTGCCCGTTCCCTGGTATTTGTAAAAGACCAACTTTCGCATCGGTAAAGGGTTAAGTCACTGTCGGGCAAAGTTACACCATTTTGAATTTTAAAAAAATCGGGGGATTTGGGACGGAAATTTACCTTTAGGGCCGGGCTGCGGCTGGTATTGATGGGAATCTGCTTAGCGGCAGGAACAAGCCTTTACGGGATCTGGAGCCTGGAGGAAAGCGGGCACGCAAACGAGATCCGCCAAGTTTTGCGGATGGACGAAGCGAGAGAAGTTATTGACGAAACGAAAACTGAACATAATACAGATAACCCGTACGCCTGGATGAAGTGGACGGGATTCGGGGTAATCGCACTGGGTGTCGGTCAGTTTTTCTGGTTTACCAGAAAGCTGGAGTGAGCCGGAATTAGAGTGCGGGAACGAGTTCGAGAACTTCTTCTTCCTTGGCGGGAGTAGCAACTACGGCTTCGGAAATTTGGGCATGGAGGCAAATGGCTCCCCAAGCGCCTTCGAGAAGCTCGGTAAGATCGATAAGGTCACGGATCGTAAGCACGAAACAACGGTCGGTTTGCGGAGGCATGATAATCTCTATGTCGTCAGCGCGGGATTCGGAAGTGATTTTGGATTCGATGTCGATGTCGCCTACCATGCGGAGAAACTGGATGAAGTTGTCCATCCTGAAAGCTGTAGTGTATCCTGCGTAATCCAGAATGATACGCCTTTGCGTGTCACATTGGTAAATTGATCCTTGCTCTGTCTCGAAAATCAGGTGTGTCTCGTTCTCCATGTCGTCCGTCTTCTAGCTGATAACGACGTGAATATCTTATTTATTTGAAATAAGTCCAAATAGTGATTTTGTTTTTTTAGAATCAGTCTAAAAAAAAGAGCGTCCCGTTTCGGAGACACTCTTCTTGATTCTCAGGGGAAAAGCGGTGTTTTTGTATCAGAAAAGTCCCTTGAGAGCCTTTTCGACCTCTTTCCCTATGTCTTTCTTCTTGTCTTCCTTTTTCTTGGTTTGGCCAGATGTCTGCCCTTTTCCTTTTATCGTTTTGATGCCTTTCAGCTTTACCGACGTACTTGATTTGTCGCCCGAAGGTTTGCGGGTCAGCTCCAGATTCACTTGCAAAGTGCTTCCGATGGCTTCCGTTTTTGTCTTGGTAAGGTTTGAAATCAGGCTGTTGACGGCGTTTGAAACCCCTTTAGCGGGAACTAGTACGGCCATGTCGTAAACGGCGTGGCCAGTGAAATCGTTCCATCCCGAAACGGTGGCTTTGTACTTGTCGAGTTTGATGTCGAAAGGCTCGGTGATCACCTTCCCGTTGACGATTTTTGCCTTGACGGTGGTGTTCTCCAAACGCATGTTTTTCGACCCGATCTTGGCCAGCTTGTTGATTTTTCCGATCAGTTCGTTGTCCTTGAGCGCGGCGTCTTTGATTTTGACAGTGCCGTTTCCGTTCAGGCTTTCGTAAACGGGCGACATGGCTTTGCCCAATTTACCTTCGATAACGAAGTTGGCGGAATAATCGCCGGTGATGTCGCCTGCTATCGGCGCCATTTTTTGGACGGTGGTGAAGGCTTGGTAAGTCTTCTGAAACGATATTTCCTTGACGTTAAGCGTGTAGTCGAACTTAGGGATTTCGGGGTTGCCGGTGTCGTAAGCGCCGTTCATGGCTACCGATCCGCCTAGCGTGGTGAACGTCACGTCTTTGAGGTTCGCTTTGCCGTTTTTGACAGTAATTTTTCCTTTTGCGTCCAATATCGAGATGCCTGTTACATCAACTTTTTTCATGTTGGTAGTCAATGTCAGGTCCAGGTTTTTAGGGACGAGGATTACGCCTTCTTCCGTATTTTCGGTTTCGGTTTTGGCGGTCGTCTCGGCTTTTACGCTGTCAGCGGGAGCTTCCTCCTCGCTCATGAATTGGTTCAGGTCAAAGTAGTTTGAGTTGACGTCCAAAATGCCGGTAAGCGTGGCGTTTTTTTCCAAAGCGTAGGCGATGTAATTGCCTACGGAGCCGGTGGCCCGGATGTCACTGTTGTCGAATTTAGCGCTGAAATCTTTGAGTTCGATTTTCTTAGGATCAAAAGTCAAAGTCGCTGTCGGGATGTCCATGCCTTTTGGAAGGTCCGGACTTTGGAACTTGAAGTTGCTAAGCGTAACGGCTCCGGAAGTCGGCAACTTGGCGTAGCGCTGGGCTTGGGCGTCCGAAAGCTTGCCTCGGGTATTGAGGTTCGCTTTCATTGTGCCTGCCATTTTCATGTCTTTGGGCAGGAAAGCGTCGGCGATTACGGCTAGGTTGAGTCCGCCTTCGGCGTTGATAATCCAGGAGATATCGTCCAGGTTGAAGAGCTTCATATTGGCGGTGAAGCGGTCTGTTCCCATACTGACGCCGAAGTCGGGTACGGAAACCACCAGATCAGCGTTCTTGCCCGTTTTGTTGACCGCCGTGGCGTTGAACTGCAGATTTTGGAGAGGGATCGGGAACTCGGCGGTTTTTACATATCCGTTTTTGAGGCTGGCCGTCGCGTCGATGGCGGGGAGTATGTGTTTTACGCTATCGTAATAGCCTGAAGCCTTCAGCCCGAGGGCGAAGGTGCCTTTCAAGTCGAGGCTGTCCATCGGGACGAGCTGGCCGAAATCCGCCAGGTTGACTTTTGCCTGCAAAGCGGCGTCCATATCATAGTTGCGGAGGTTCTTGACAAGCACGTTTCCGCTGATCGGATTGTTTCCGAGGCTAAGCTTTAGACTTGATACGTTTACCGAAGTGCTTTCCATCGGGCCTTCTTTGTGGTCTACGGACATAGCGACGTTGATGTCGTGGATGTCTTGCGGAAGGTCCGGGTATTTGAAAAATCCGTCGTTGACGCTAAGGTTAAGGCCGAATCCTGGTAGCGTTTCGTTGCGGTACAGCCCTTTCACGAAACCGTCGAGCTTGAATTTTCCTTCGGTTTTGATGTCTTCAAAGTCTTTTGTGAACACGCCGGGAACCAGCGACAGTATACTTTTGAAGGTGCTTTCCTTGGAGGCGAAGGTGATGTCGGTGATGATGTCGTCTTTGTCGAGCTTGACGTTGCCATCGAAGCCAAAGCCGAAATCGTTGAGCTTGATGTCGTTTTCACGGAAGGTGAACGACTGGTTCGGCATGTCCATCAGCAGGCTGACAGTGGCGTCGAGCTGTTTTTCGCTCAGGTATTCCGTTCCGTCATACGTGAGGTTCAGGTCATCGACAGTGGTGCGGGTGTCAAGGTTGAACACGTCGGCGGTGAAGTCGCCGGCGCCTTCGTGGTTTAGTTTGGAGATGGCCAGCAAGACTTTCTGTTGGCGGTCGTCGTAGATGATATTGGCGTCGGTGACGGCCCATTCCTGGATGGCGATCTTGAACGTGGCCGGACCGCTTTCCTCGCCCTCTTCGGCTTTGTTTTCCTTGCTCGGTTGCTCTTCCGAAGGTTTGGCGATGTCGTAATTGGCCTTGCCGTCTTCGGTTACTATCACGTGGACACGGGGCGCTGTCAGGTAAACTCCGCCTACGTCAAGCTTTCCGGCCAGCGCGCTGAACGGGTTTACGGAAGCCTGAAAGCTTTTGAGGGAGGCGAGGGTGTCGCCGGCGAATATGTCTTTTCCGATTACGGAGACTTCCCCCATCCCTACGGTAAGGTGAGGGAAATGGCTGAAGAAGCTCAGGTCGAACTCTTCGGGATTGTAGCGGATTTCGGCGTTCACGCTTTCCGCAAGGATTTTATCGACCTGTTTGGCGATATCGTCCTTGAAAAAAACAGGGATGAGTATCATGGCCAAAACCAGGAATACGACAAGTCCCGAGATGAAATAAAAGACTTTTTTCATGTTCTATGAATGTAATTTTGCGAGTGTTAGTCTGACAAAAAAGGTTCCGCAAACCCGGAATGGTCCGTACCGTTTGGGGCTAAGTGGCGGGGCAGGTCCGCAAGGTCTGGCTCCGCTTCAGTTTTACTAACGCTGAGGCTAGCTAAAGTTTCAAAACTTGACGCAAAAATACGTCATTAATGGCGGGATTGGATAGAATAAGGCCTCGAAAAATATGAGGATATTGGATTCTCCTCTCCGTTTTTTATGGACACGCCTGCCTTCCGGTCAGTTTAAATCGTGCCTGACAAATTTCCGGTAACGCTTTTTTGTTCCGTTATCGGCACAAATCCGGCCTTTTTTGTCCGTATTTGAAACTAATAGAGCGAGCATTGTCTATTTGTTCGTATATTTGGGCCTTCTAGGGATTGGCTTTCGCCGGCGGATTGAGCTTTGGCGAATGGCCGTTTGTTGGCAATTATTTTTTGGAAACATTAATTTATGGAAGAGCAGTCCAGTGCGCCCGAGAAAAGGGCGGCGAGTAGTTATTATATACCGAATGTTGAACGGGCTTTAAGGGTTATAGAGTTATTGGCTGACCATCAGAACGGGCTGAGCCTGCCGGAGATGGTAAAGCACTTGGGGATCTCGAAAAGTAGCCTTTTCCGTATCACGACCACGCTTCTGGGACACAATTACCTGATCCGCGACGAAGAGTCGAAGCGTTTTTGCCTGTCGAGAAAAGTGTTGAGTATAGGGCTCTCCACCATCAGCGAGCACAGCCTTATAGAGAAGGCGCTGATCCCGATGAGGGAACTCCGCGACGAGCTGAAGGAGACGATCCTTCTGGGCGTTTTGTTGGAGATCGAGGGCGTAACGCTGGAACAGGTGACGGGAACCCACCCGTTTATTTTTATGCTGAGCGCAGGAAAGCGCTTCAATTTGCACGCTTCGGCGCCCGGAAAGTCTATCTTGGCCTTTTTGCCGGAGCACGAGCGGAAGGCTCTGCTCAAGCGCCTCCATTACGAGGTGTTCAACAAGAACACGATCGGGGATATGGAGAGCCTGGAAGAGCACCTCAAGGAAGTGCGCGAGCTGGGCTACGCTGTCGATCACGCCGAGGAATACGAAGGCGTGCACTGTATCGGTGCTCCGATTTTCGACGCTCACGGTTATCCGATTTCGGCTATCTGGATGACGGCGCCGTCGGCCAGGGTGTCCGAGGAGAAGTTCGACGAGGTTGGCCAGAAAGTGAAGGCCTGCGCCATGAGGGTTTCCGCATCGTTCGGTTACTACGATTGGTCGGAAAGCTGATTCGCCCCCTCCGGGGAAATAAATGCGAAAGATCGCCCACTGGGAATAGCCCTGGCGGGCGATTTTTTTTGATGTAATGCAAAGGGTGAAAACAACGTGTGCTTCTTTCGGTACGAAGTAAGGAATAGTTTGATTCGCACTGGTGTTTAGGATGATTGGAACGTGTGAATCGATAAAATCATACGTGTGTGTTGAAAAAATGAGACGTTTCAAAATTTCTATCCGTACGTATAAACCGTATGGTTCGCACGTGTGAATGTTTTCATCCGCACGTTCTATTATTTTTTGTTGAAATATCGACCTGAAAAAAGAAAACGCCCCGAGGTTTTTAACCGTCGGGGCGTTTTCGGGCAAGTCTTTGGCCTAAACGAATATAGGCAATACTGGCGGTTGGGGAAAGGGGCCGTGCTCCGGGGAGCGTTTCCGCGGAAACGGCGGTGTAATAAACCTAGTCGATTGCCGGGTATTCCTCGTCGAGTATGGCGCCCAAGACCATCTCGGGGTCTATGGATTCGCCCTTGATCTGGATTTTGGCTTTTGAGTAATGCGGAAGCCTAGTGTCGATCCGCTCACGCAATTCGTTCAGCAACCGAGTGGTCTCCATGCCGGTAAACAGCGGGCGGGTTTCGGTGCCCCTGCCCACCATTCTTTTGGTCAGCTCCTCGGCGGGCACATCGATGAAGACAGTTAGGCCGTGCCCGTTCATAAAGTCGATGCCGTCGTGGTAGCAGGGCGTTCCGCCGCCGCACGAGAGCAGGAACATGTCCTCTTTCTCGGTGACTTCCCTAAGCAGTCGTGCCTCTGTTTTCCGGAAATAGTCCTCGCCTTTTTCCTTGAAAATATCGGGAATGCTCATGCCCTCGCTTTGCTCGATCACGTGGTCGAGGTCAAGAAACGGGAGGTTAAGCACGGGCGCCACCCGTTTGCCCAAGGTGGTTTTGCCAGAGCTGGGCATTCCCATCAGGAAGATCTTCTTGTTTCGCATCAGGCTGTCACTTGCTTTTCAAGTCCGACATCACTTCGCCTATCGAGGGCGTGTCGTTGTAATGCCACTTGCCCTTGATGGTTCCGGAAGAGATGAGCACGAGGCCCGGATTCGATCGGATGATGGTTTTCAGCACGGTCTTGTCTCCGTAAATCACGGGGAAGCCGAGCTGTTTGTCATGCCTGAGCTTGTCGATCTCCGCTTCCGAAGACGCCGTCAGGATAATCGGCCTGATGCCTTTCTTTTCCCCTTTCTCGGCCAAAATCTTGATCTGGTCCAAAGCTGGAATGTAGGCGTGTTCCTGACTGGCGTCGTTCATCACTATGACAAGCCAGTCGCCTTTGAAGAGTTGTTGGGTGAAGTCTCCCTCGTCGTTCCATACGCTGAAGTCCGTGATTTTCGGTTCGGCCTCCGGATTCAGCAAGATCATGTCCTTGTATTTATAAGTAGTGTCGGTAGGCCATTTGTCGAACTCGTATTCCTTGCCACCCTTCTCCATCAAGTAGAGGTAACGGTATTCGGCGCTCGGTTGCATGGCCTTCGGTATGTTGACTCCTACCTTGTAAGGCCTGAAATCGACAAAAGGAAGGTGCTCGATAGCCCTGTAGCCGATATAAAGGTTGGCTACGGTAAGCAGAGCCATCAATAGCCCGCCTTGGCTTTTCTTCTGGCTTGGAGGGAATATGCTCTTGCCCCTAATAATAAGGTAAAGCGCCATGACGCCGAAGATGACGTCCTTGCCGAATGACTGCCACGGCGTAAGCGGGATGGCGTCGCCGAAGCAACCGCAGTCGGTGACTTTATTATAAGCCGCCGAATAGTAAGTGAGGAAGCCGAAGTATACGATCAGGGCCAGAAGGATCCAAAGCGTGGTCCTGAGGCGATAGCGAATCAGCAAAGCCCAGCCAAGCATTACTTCCAGCAGGCATATGACAAGCGCCAGCGGAAGGGCGTGGGGAATCAGGTGGTGGAACAGCGGAGAGAAGTCCGCGGAAAAGACTTCGAAGTACTCCTGCATTTTGATGGCTGTGCCCGCGGGATCGTTCAGTTTGACCATCCCCGAAAAAATAAAGATGGCGCCGAGGCCCCATCTTACAATCTTATCCAGCGTTTTCATCGGCGTTTAGTAATATCAGGCAAAAAACAGAATAGTTAAGCATGTCTTGGTAGTTGGCGTCGACGCCTTCCGATATTAGCGTCTGGCCTTCGTTGTCCTCGATTTGTTTCACCCGGAGGAGTTTCATCAGGATAATGTCAGTCATGGAGCTGACCCTCATTTCTCTCCAGGCCTCGCCGTAATCGTGGTTCTTGTTCTCCAATAAAGAACGGGTGGCCTCGGCGAACTTGTCATAAAGGTCGTTGATTTCTTCCGGTTCGATTTCCAGGCGCTCGTCGTCGGCCAGTTCGAGCTGTATCTGCGCCATGACGCAGTAGTTGATAATGCCTTTGAACTCGTCACGGATATCGTCGTCGACCTTTTGGGTCCCCTTTTCCTGGATAGACCGGATGCGTTTGGCCTTTATGAATATTTGGTCCGTGATGGATCCGAGGCGCAGAATTCGCCAAGCGGTGCCGTAATCCTTAGTTTTCTTGATGAAAACATCTTTGCAAGCCTTGATAACTTGGTTATATTCGTTGACCGTCTTGTTTTCCATTTATAAAGCGTTGTCCTGTGACGAAAGATACGGCATTTTATCAAAAAAAAGTACTCAAGCTGAACGGAAAGCCCTGCGTGCTGGAGGCTCCGCAGGTGATGGGGATAATTAACGCCACTCCGGATTCGTTTTACGAAGGCAGTAGGACAAACGCGACGGAAGACGTGGTCCGCAAAGCTGGCCAGATGCTTGAGGAAGGCGCTTTTATGCTGGATGTTGGCGGTTACTCCACCCGCCCCGGCGCCGATGATATTCCCGCCGAGGAAGAGAAACAGCGGGTCTGCCGTGCTGTAGAAGCGATAAAAAAGGAGTTTGCGGAGGCTGTGATTTCCGTGGACACTTTCCGGGCCGACGTGGCCAAAGCGGCGGTGGAGGCAGGGGCTTCGGTGGTCAATGATGTGTCTGGCGGAACGCTGGACGACGCAATGTACGGCACCGTCGCCAATTTGGGAGTGCCGTACATTATGATGCATATGCGGGGAACGCCACAAAATATGCAGGACTTTACGGAATACGGCGACATCGTTAGGGATATTATAGATTTCTTCCACCCGAGAATCCACCGTTTGCGTAAGTTAGGAGTGAATGACATTATTTTGGATCCCGGTTTTGGATTCTCGAAAACGTTGGATCAGAATTTCGAGTTGCTTCGGAGGATGAAAGAACTTGAATTGCTCGAATGCCCGGTGTTGGCCGGAGTGTCCAGAAAGTCGATGATTTGGAAAACGCTGGATATAACCGCTTCCGAAGCATTGAACGGAACAACGGCGACGCATGCGTTCGCTTTGGCCAACGGGGCGAAAATACTGAGAGCGCATGACGTGAAAGAGGCCGTAGAGGCTGTTAAAATATACATGGCAATGTCTGGCGCTTAACTTGTTCCATTGTTGTCAGACCGATTTCGGTTGTGGAAAAAACGGATAATATCCGTATATTGATAAACAGTGCGGACTTTTGGTTGCGGAAGTTCCGCTCGCACACTAAAACCCTTGGGAGAATAATTTGCTTGCTGCTTTTAATATAGGATTTCTGCAGGTCCGTTTTGTAGACCTGATCGACATTACCCTTGTCAGCTTTTTGCTTTTTCAGGTTTACAAACTGATGAGGGGAAGCGTAGCGGTGAAAGTTTTCATCGGTTTGCTATCGTTGTATTTGCTCTATCTGGTGGTGAAAGCCGCCGAGATGGACCTTTTGGCTTCCATTCTGGGGCAGTTTCTCGGAATTGGGGTAATCGGTATCATCATCCTTTTTCAGCCCGAGATCCGGAAATTCTTGTTGCTTCTGGGCCGAACAACTGTTTTTGACAAAGACAATATTCTGAAAGCGCTGATTCGACGGCGGTCGGATTCCGATGGCGAATGGGATGTTACGCCAATAATAGAGGCCGCCAAGTCTATGGGCAATAATATGACTGGCGCTTTGATCGTATTGTCAAAGGAGTCGAATCTCGAATATTATGCGCAGTCGGGCGATTATATTGAAGGGATCGTATCGAAGAGGCTGTTGCAGGCCATTTTCGACAAGGCCAGCCCGATGCACGACGGTGCGGTGATTATCCATCGTGGCAAAATCATAGCGGCCCGTTGTGTGTTGCCTGTAAGCGAAAAGGATAATATTCCTGCCCAATTCGGTTTGCGCCACCGCGCGGCAATAGGGATGACTGAAGTCACGCCGACTTTGGTGTTGGTTGTCTCAGAAGAAACCGGCCAGATGTCGGTGGTGGTGAACGGCGAGATTTTCCATAACCTTTCCGCTCAGGAAATACGCGCGAAGATCAATCTGTACTTGACTGGCGACGAAGGGAAAGCCGGAGATAAAAAGGTTGGCAAAAAGGCTAAGCAACCCGCACCGGCTGAGAGCCCAACTACTCCTGAAACGGCAGGAACCGCGCCGATAAAAGAATCGTTGGAGGAGATTGCGCGGCAAGCGATACAGGAGGTGGTAGAACCAACCCCTGAAGAGAGCAAGCCGAAGGTAAGATCAATGTTGGGCGAGGATGTGGACGCTGAAGAAGAAAAGCCGGTGTCGTCGCCAAAAAAAGAAGAAGGGGGAAAGGCTGAAGAGTCAGCTTAATTGTAGTTGAGTTTCCCCGACCCTTTGGATGAATAGAAACATTTATGACTAAATATACCCAGAAATCGAAGTTCGGAAAGAAATCCGAACCTAGAAAAAACGATGTTGTCGGGATAAGGGAATCTGTGGAAGGTATGCTTCAGGCGTTCAAGCTCAAAAAAAGGTTTGACGAAACGATGTTGGTGTCGTCTTGGGAAGAATTGATGGGCCGAACAATAGCTGCCAAAACCAGTGAGTTAGCAGTGAGGAATGGGGTTTTATTCGTAAGGATTACCTCTGCTCCGTTGAAGCAGGAATTGAATTATCGCAAAGCCGATGTTCTGGACCGATTCCGTGAAGAATACGGCCATGATATCGTAACCGACGTCGTTTTTATGTAAAGGCGTGTTTTCGGACCTAAACGAATAGGTCCGTTGCTATTTTGTCCGCCAGCAATTTCCCTTTTTCCGTAAGGAAGATGCTTTTCTTTTCTATGTAGATGTAGTTGCCGTTCGTTAGGTTTTCAATTTTTTCCCGATGTTTCGACAACAGGTCCACTTCAAACAGATTACTGATGCGTTCTGCGTCAGTGCCCCATTTTGTCCGTAAAGAAGTGAGGATATACTCGTTTATTTGATCGTCCAGGTTCAACGGCTCGAAAATGGCTGGTAATTCTCCGCTTTCGATCGCTTTGGCGTATTTTGGATTGTTGGGAACATTGTATTCCCGTTGTTTTCCATTGTAGGAATGAGCTCCAGGCCCTAATCCAAGGTATTTGGCGTGTCGCCAATAACCGCTGTTGTGTCTGGAATGCTTGTCGGGCAGGCTGAAATTTGAAATCTCGTATTGTTCGTAGCCATTTTTATTAAGAGTTTCCAAAAGCATTTCGAACTGTTCCGCAGCGAAATCCTCTTCCACTTCGGTGAATTTTCCCTTGCGGAGCCAATTTCCGAACGCGGTGTCATGTTCTACGGTAAGTGCGTAGGCCGAAATGTGTTCTGGCTTCAGCCTCATCATAGTTTCCAGATCCCGCATCCAGATGTCGTGGTTGTTTGACGGAATGGCGTAAATAAGATCCAGACTCAGGTTGTCAAAACCTACTTTCCTCGCCCGATTAACAACCTCAATGGCCTCTTTTCCATTATGGAGTCGATTAAGTTTTTTGAGAAAGCCGTCGTCGAAAGACTGAATTCCCACGCTGAGCCTATTGATTCCAAGCGATTTTATGCCTCGAAGTTTTTCTTCGCTTAAGTCATCAGGGTTGGCTTCTAGTGTTATTTCCACATTTGGGCTGACTAGATGGGTTTTTTGTATTTTTTCAAGTATCTGCTCCAGTTCTGATATTTCCAGAATAGAAGGTGTTCCACCGCCAAAATAAATCGTGTCTATCTTTTCCCCCTCCAGATAATCCGTCCGCATGGAAATTTCCTGCGTAATGGAATCGACAATCCTTGTGCGGAGCCGCATGCTGGTGCGGAAATGAAAATCGCAATAGTGGCAGGCTTGCCGGCAAAATGGAATGTGTATGTAAATTCCCGCCATAATTAGGGTGGATAGTGGTGGTTTTGTGAGGTCAAGGCTCCGATATTCGTTCGGCGCTCGCGAATTAAAGCATCTTTATTTAATTTTAACGGAACGAAAAGGGGCTAATTGCTCCAGAGCTTCGTTTTGTATGATGCGAAAAAGACTCTTTATGCGGCTTAAATCATTGCTAATGTGCCTTACGGCGCTGTTTTTTCTTTCGTTTGGCCATGGCTTGAAAGCTGAGGATTTAAGGCGTGAAGGGTTTGTATATAATCAAGCCACCGGCAGTTTTGTGCCGTACGTGGGTGGAAAGAGCCTGTCGGATGTTAAAGAGATGGGTTTTTTCGTAAACGCTGAGCGGGATTCCCTGAAAATGTTTTTGCCTAAGGGCTCGTCTTTGTTTGTGAATAATAAATTAGCGGCGATTTCCAAGGAAGGTCACCTGTCTGTTGCGGTTTCCCTATTGTTGTCCTATTCAGAGAGTGAAGACGAAGCGTTTGTTGTCCTTTATAACCCGGCGGGGCTGAATGGGGCCCGTTTCCAAAACGAAACGAAGAGGCAGGCGGATTCTCATGAAGAGCAGAGGGATGGTTCCGACTATCGTGATTTTTTAGTAATGGGCAGTATGCTCGTTTTTGTTCTGATGGCTGTGCTAAGGCTGTATTACGGGGGGCGCCCGCTTTATTTGCCGTTGAATTTGCGAGGAAGTGGCCCTGTTGTGGCTGGTGGTAAGCGACGCTCAGGTTTTTCCGCTGGTGACGTGGCCTTGTGGTCGGGGTATGGATTGGCTGTTGGTTTTGTAGTGGCGAACCTGAAACTACTTTCAAGCGAAGTTCCGATAACGCAGATTTCCTTGCGTGACGCTCTTTGGGTTTGGGGCGTTTGGGGAATGGCTTTTACGTTCCTGTTGGGGACGAAGAGGTTATATTTGTCTTATATGGCAAGTGTTTTTGCCCTAAACGGAGTGGATTTCATTCATTTCCGAGATTTTGTGTCATATAGGCTTTACGGAGCGATGGTAGCACTATTTGCTGTGCTTTTGTTGTTCTTTGCTCAGGGCTATGTGTCGTTTTCATTATATGAAATTGTCTTCGAAATCCTATTAATGTTTTATTTTGTATTTTTTATTGTGTTTTATTTATTTTCTTTTCGTTCTTTCCCGTTTAACAAATTCCATTTATTTTCTTACCTTTGCATCTCCGAAACGTTGCCTTTCTTGGCGGGGCTGAAGATTCTCCTGAGCCATTGAGGTGATCCCGCCGCAGGAACCAGGCCTTAACCCCTTATAATTATGACAACAGTGAGTAAGGATGAGATAAAACCGGTTAAAAGTATCCTTGTTTCCCAGCCCAAACCAAAGACGGAAACGTCTCCCTATTATACTCTGGCCGATAAATACGGCTTGAAAGTGGACTTTAGGCCTTTCATTCAGATTGAGCCGGTAAGCGTAAAAGAGTTTCGTCAGCAGAAGATTGACGTGCTCAGCCATACGGCTGTTATCTTTACGAGCCGGAATGCCGTAGATCACTTTTTCGGTTTGTGCAAAGAGATGAAAATCGAAGTGCCGGCCGATATGAAATATTTTTGCATTTCGGAACAAACCGCAAATTACTTACAGAAGTACATTGTTGTAAGAAAACGTAAGATTTTCACGGGGCAACGTACAGCTTTGGAGTTGATCGAGGTGTTGAAGAAACACAAAAAAGAGAAGTTCGTTTTCCCATGCTCGAATATCAGGAAGAATGATATTCCGGACTTTCTGGACAAGGGCGGTTACGAATTTTCGGAGGCTGTAATTTATCGTACCGTAGCCAGTGATTTGTCTGATCTGGCTGACGTAAACTACGATATTATAGCGTTTTTCAGCCCTTCTGGAATCAATTCCCTGATGGTGAATTTCCCAGAGTTTTCACAAGAAGATACTCGTATCGCGGCCTTTGGCCCAACCACGGCAAAGGCTGTGCGCAATGCGGGTTTGGAGCTGGATATTGAAGCGCCTTTACCTAATGCGCCATCTATGACTGGGGCGTTGGAGCTGTACATCAAAAAGGCTAATGGAATAAAATGATAAGCAGGGGCGCGTAATGGCGCCCCTCTTGTTACACGATTTTTTTTTGGCTGAATATGATCCTGTAAATATTTTGCTATATTTAGGTCTTATACTACCTTGAGGTGTTATGAGGCAAATCCGATTCATTATTTTTCTCGCCATGTGTTGTGTTTTGGCGGTGGGGGCAAAAGCCCAGCAGGGGCAGAGGTACGCACAATACATGTTCAATACCTTTGCGTATAACCCGGCTTACGCAGGTGTCCCGGGCATGACTCAAATAGGCTTGCTCTATAGGTCAAACTGGACTGGTTACGATCCGTCCTTTGGCGATAACGCCAACCTTAATACAAAGCTTTTCACGTTGAACTCCCCAATCTTAAGAGCGAACAGTGGCGCTGGCTTGACGGTAGTCAGTGATGTGATAGGTCCGTTGGTTTACCTTCATGGTAATGTCGCCTACGCTTATCATCTGGGAATAGGTGAAAATAAATTGAGTTTTGGTATTCAAGCGGGATTTGTAAACCAGTCCCGAGACAACTCGGCGACCAGGGTTGTAGATGAGACGGACCCTCTTTTGGGTGTGTCGGAAAACCAGACAAGGCCGGATATGGCGGTAGGTATGTATTTTCAGGGACAGAGAATCTATGCCGGAGTGTCTTATAGCCACCTTCTGAAATCAGAGTTTAATTTTGGTAGCGACGATTTTACTAACCCCTTGGAGTCTGAAGTGACCTTTACCGGTGGGTATAACTTTACATACAATTACGATTTTGTTATTACGCCATCGTTTTTTGTGTTAACGGATTTTAAAGATTATACTTTTGATGTGTCAACCGTTGTAACTTACAAGAAACAAATATGGGGAGGTTTGTCGTACCGGGATTCAGACGCTATGTCCTTGTTGTTGGGCTATGGATTCCTGAAAGACAAATCGTTACGGTTTGGTTACGCTTTTGATTATGTTTTCTCAAATCAGGAAGCGAAATCTCCGACTTCTCATGAGTTTTCATTAAATTACACGTTGCCACTCTCCGGAAAAGCTAACAAAAAGATCATCCAGACGCCAAGGTATAAGCACTCGGAAAATTATTAGATTTATACTTATTTTCACGGATAGAGTGGAGGCGCTTCGTCTTGTTAAAATTAATCAGTATTTTAGGCAAACTTTAAGCGACAAGGCGTTTCTAATTGATAACAACAGGTTTGAATAAAATTGCAGTGTTATGATCAAGCGAATTTCCAACGTGGGGCTTCTATGCCTTTACGGGGTCGTGGCCCTGTTGCTCCAAGGCTGCGGGCTTTTCGGCGGCAGAGGTGAGGCGGACGACCAGGGAGAACTGATCGGTGTCCAGGGCAGGGAGGGGTGGTATCCTCTTACGCCTTATGGCATGGTTACGATCCCGGCGGGTACCTTTCACATGGGGCAAGCCGACGAGGATGTGGCCTCGACCCAGAACAACTTCAACAAACAGGTAACGATCAGTGAGTTCTATATGGACGATTCTGAGATTACGAACAACGAGTATCGTCAGTTCGTGAATGCGTTGCTTGAGGACTCGGTGAGTAACTTGGGCGAAGAGCTCATTTACAGTACTTATTATCCGGACACTACCGTTTGGATGAGGGATTTCTCTCACCACTTGGGAGATCCAATGTTGGCTTACTACTATTCACACCCCGCATACGACGATTATCCGGTGGTGGGTGTAAACTGGGAAGCCGCAAGGTACTTTTCAAAATGGAGAACTAACCACCTGAACGAATATCGTGCGGGGCAAGGAGAGTTCAACATGCCGGCATTCCGCTTGCCGTCTGAGGCTGAGTGGGAATATGCTGCCCGTGGTGGACGTGACATGGCCAAGTATCCTTGGGGTGGTCCGTATATCACGACCACAAGAGGTTGTTTGATGGCTAACTTCAAGCCAGGCCGAGGCAACTACTACAATGACGGATACGCTTACACTTCCCCTGCGTATCAATTCTACCCTAACCAATACGGCTTATACGATATGGCCGGAAACGTGGCGGAGTGGTGCGAAGACGCCTATAACCCGGCTGCGGTACCATTGGTTTGGGACCTTAACCCTACTTATTTTGACGAGAGCGAGCCACGCAAAGTGGTTAGGGGTGGGTCATGGAAAGATATTTCCTATTACCTGCAGACTGGAACCCGTACCTATGAGCATAAGGACTCGACTAGGTCTTATGTCGGTTTCCGTTGCGTAATGGACTATCTGGGCAGATCCGGAGCGTTCTAGTACAATCTTTAAAACAGAAAATGTCATAAAAATCGATACGAAAATGAGCAAGAAAAAAGGTGGAGCAGTTACGTTCTTTTACGAGAGAATTGCGCCGGTAGCGACAGGTCTTGGAGCTGCGGTGGTTATCCTTGGCGCATTGGCCAAACTTCAGCACTGGGGTATAGCGTCATTACTTTTGAATGTTGGTATGGGAGCTGAAGCCTTTCTGTTTGTAATGTTTGCTTTTCAGCCTATACATAGAGATCCGGATTGGTCATTGGTTTATCCCGAATTAGATCCGGAAAGTGGATCCAGGCCTGCACCACGCAAAAAGAATGCGGGGTCGTCTACTTCGCAGAAGCTTGACAACATGCTTGAGAAGAACCGCATTGGTGACGATTTGGTTCAGAGTCTCGGAAATGGAATCAAGAATTTGGCTACTTCCGTAAATAAAATGTCTTCTGTAGGTGACGCTTTTGGTGCCACTCAGGCTTACTCGGAAAATGTTAAGCGCGCCACTGCTTCATTGTCTGAAATGAACAAGGCTTATTCGGGTACAGTGTCTTCGATGACAAACGCTGCCAACGCCTCGCAAAAAGTGATTGCGGACATGACGCACACTACAAGAGACGTAATGGGACGTTTGGCTCAGGCTTCAAAATCAGCTGCGGACAACCTGTCTTCGACTTCTAACGATGCGAACGAATACCAGAACCAGCTTCGTGCGGTTACAAAAAATCTCGGCGCTTTGAATACTGTTTACCAAATGGAATTGAAAGATTCTAGCGGTCACCTCAAGGCAATGAATAACTTCTATGGAAACATGGCCAAAGCGATGGACAACATGTCTTCGGCTGCTAACGAAAGCCAGCACTTCCAGCAGGAGATTAACAAGCTTACCAGCAACCTCGCTTCTCTGAACAAGGTTTACGGTAGCATGCTGACCGCAATGAAAGGTTGATAATTATTTTCTTAACGAAATTTATTTTCTAAGATATGGCAGGAGGAAAGGAAACTCCACGTCAGAAACTTATCAACCTCATGTATTTGGTCCTGTTGGCCATGCTTGCGCTTAATGTAAGTAGTGGCGTACTGGATAAGTTCTGGACCATTAATAAGAGCTTGGAAAAGTCTGTCGAGGATACAAACGACAAAAATACAAGTACAGTAAAGGGAATACAGGCCTCCGTTGATGAAATGGGAGGTAGTGATGGGAAGTACGGCCCAATTTTGACGAAGGCCCAGAATATTCGAAAAATCACTGAAAAAGCTCTTGGAGATATTGAAGCCTTCAAAAAGAAGTTGACTGTTGAATCAGGAGGCAATGATGAAGGTGGAGAAAAACCCAAGGGCCTGAAGGATGAGAATTCTGTAGCCAATTTGATGGTGAAAAAGAAGGAAGGCCTTAAGGTTCAGCAAACTATTAACGACTACACGGCAACGTTGCAGAAACATGTGCCTAAGGTGAAGTTTGCAAAACTGGCTTTGGATCCAAATGAGGATGCAGCCTTGCAAAATGATAAGGAGCAACGGAATAAGAGCTTCAGTATATACCACTTCTCTCAGACTCCTCTTGTCGCTGCTTTGGCTACATTGTCGGATTTTCAATCAAAAATGATAGCTCAAGAAGCGCAAGCTTTAGAGCACTTGGCAAAGCAAGTGGGCGCTAAGGACTATAAGTTTGAAACCATTGTTTTGAAAGCTATTCCAGAATCGAAGGTTGTAGCTGCCGGAACGAAGTATACAGCCAAATTATTTTTGGCTGCGCAATCTTCAAACGTAACTCCTCAGATGTTCCATAACGGAAAGGCTCTTCCGGTTGATGCAAACGGTGTAGCAACTGTTGAGTTTACAGCCTCGGCGAAAAATTATGATAAGGAAGGTCGTAGCAAACAAACTTATACAGCATCAGCAAAAATGGAAGGAGCTGGAGGTAGCGGTGATATACAGCCGATTGTTGAGGAGTTTATCGTAGCTAAACCAGTTATTCAGATCCAGTCAGCGGCGGTACAAGCCTTGTACTTCAACTGTGGTAACGAAATGAATATTCAGGTTCCTGCATTGGGCACAAACTACAACCCTTCTTTCAGAACTTCGGGCGCTAGTAACTACCCGATGGCCAAGAAAGGTTTTGTGACTATCGTACCTAACGGAAGCTCGAAAAAGGTGGGAGTGACTGTTTCAAGTAACGGATACACTATCGGAACAGAGACTTTCGGCGTTCGTAAGATTCCAACTCCAGACGTAACGGCTTATTATAGAAACAAGCCGATTGACGGAAAGAAAGGACTTTCGAAAGCCCCAAGGTCGTTTGAAGTAAGACCTATTCCGGACCAAAGTTTCTTGGAGTTTTTGCCAAAAGACGCCCGTTACCGCATAGCGGAGTGCGAGGTGGTTTTGGTAAGAAACAACAAAGCTAAAGGCCGGGCTATTAGGGTTAAGTTGAGTGGCTCTGATATCCAGAAAGATTTTAACAAAGGCACAAAAATTAATCTCGGCAACATGGCGAGAGAGGCTCGTGCTGGAGACCGTATCTTGGTGGATGTGAAAAGGGTTGTTCGTGTTAACTTCAAGGGCAACGTAGAAGACGTAAAGCTTACGAGCACTTATATCAATATCCCGATAGGAGGATAATAGGAAGAACTTAAGCAGCGTAAAATAATTGTGTTATGAGATCTTATAAGTTTATATGGGGTTTAGCAACGGTTTTGCTGTTGCTTTCAGGCTCTGGCGCTTTTGCGCAGGAGGAAAATGATGCCTATAACCCAAACTCGGTTTATCCGATTAGTAAGCACGATCAGCTTTACAACAAGCGGATCTGGCGCAGGATGGATCTCCGTGAGAAAATCAATCAACCGTTCTTCTCGAAGAATAAGGAGATTACAAAATTCTTGATGGACAGAGTAAAGGACGGAAGTCTCGTTCCTTACTATTCAGATTCATTGGACGCGGAAATGAGTCAGGTTGATTTCCAAAAAAGAATCACTCAAAAGGGAACGGAAAATGAGTTCTACCCTGACGAGTTCACGGTTCTTGAAATTGTAGAGGACTTGATCTTTGACAAAAAGCGTTCGCGTCAGTATTTTGATGTGCAGGTGATAGGAATGTGGCAATTGGCCAGTGTCGTTGACGACCCTGAGTTGAGACCGTATGACACGCCTATCGCTTATTTCCGCTACAAGGATTTGGAAAAACTCTTCCGCGATAATCCAGAGGACGCAATGTGGTATAACCGCAATAACGCGGCGGGCCATTTGAATTTCGCCGACGCTATTTTGCTGAGGTTGTTCCACGCTAGGATCACTAAAGTTGATAATCCTGATAACTTGGAAATCGAGGATATCGCACCGAATCCACAACAAGCCTTGTTTGCTAGCCAAGAGGCCGAGTACAAACTTATGGAGATGGAGCACGACCTTTGGGAGTATTAATACTCCTTGGATGATAAAAGAAAAGGGTGGTACCGTTACGGTATCGCCCTTTTTCATTGTGGGAAACTTTGCTTATTCTCCTTGCGCAAGAGAGTAAGCTCTGGTTCCGTCAAATTCGTAAAGGTTTTCTGTTTTGATAAAATCCAGGCCAGCGTCGCTAAGTTGCTCAAGCAATGCGGTGATGTCTTTATGGCTGAACTCATCTTTTGTGAAACGTAGACGCCAATGGTCGGCCACGGAAGTTTCCGGGTTGCCATTCGGATAGACGATTACGCCGCGGCTCGTGATGTTTTTCAGTTTGACAGAGCCTGTTTCTATCGCGTTTACTTTTTCGCCAAGCTCGTCGGCCGATGAGCCGTCCCAATCTACGAAAACGTCGACGCCAACCAGTTTTTTAGTGGGTTTTGCCGGAGCGGTTTCTTCCCTTTTTGGGAATGCGGTCTCAGACGTTTCATAAGATACCGGCTTGAGATGTGTAGGCTTTTGTCCAAGGCGTTCGATAACGGCTTCGGCGAATTCCTGAGTCCCTACCTTGCGGGCGCTGGTTTGCGCATTGTAGATGTCTCCAGTATGTATTCCGTCCTCAATAGTTTTGAGCCAAGCGTTTTGGATGCGAGCGGCCACTTTCCCTTGTCCGATATGCACAAGCATCATGATGGCGCCGTTCAGAAGTCCTGAAGGGTTGGCGATGCCTTTTCCTGCGATATCAGGAGCTGAACCGTGGATAGCTTCGAACATAGCGTAATTACGACCGACATTCGAAGAGCCGCCGAGTCCGACAGAGCCGGTGATTTGGGCCGCAATATCTGAAATGATGTCACCGTAAAGGTTCAGCGTTACGATTACGTCAAACATCTCGGGTCTGTCAGCGATCATTGCCGATCCGATATCGATAATCATATGATCCTGCTCGATCTCCGGATACTCTTTTCCGATTTCTTTGAAAAGCTTATGGAACATGCCGTCGGCCTGTTTCATAATGTTATCCTTGGTCATGCAGGTTACCTTCTTGCGCCCGTAAGCTCTGGCGTAGTCAAAGGCGTAACGAATAATCCGTTCCGATCCCGGACGCGAGATCAGCTTGATCGATTGCACCACGTCGGCGCTTTGTTGGTATTCGATTCCGGCGTAAAGGTCCTCTTCGTTCTCGCGAACGATGACCATATCCGTGGACGGATGATGAGTGTTTACGAAAGGATGGTAAGCTCGGCATGGCCTGACGTTCGAATAAAGGCCGAGCGTTTTGCGAGTGGTGACGTTAAGACTTTTGAATCCACCGCCTTGAGGGGTGGTGATCGGCGCTTTCAGGAACACTTTCGTCTCCTTGAGCGAATCCCAAGCCTTGGGCTCAATGCCGGTGGAGATTCCTTTGGTGTAGACTTTTTCACCGATTTCGATTACGTCAGTTTCAATTTCCGCGTTTGCGGCCTTGAGAATGGAAAGCGTGGCTTCCATGATTTCCGGACCGATTCCGTCACCATATGCGACGGTTACTTTGGTTTTAGCCATTGAATGCGGGTTTAGGAGTTAAATTTAGGCGTTTCTTGTTGTTATGGCTAATTTAGTAAAATCGCTTTAATGTGTTAATGCTTTGAATCGTTTATAGTAAACGAAGACTATTTAAAAAATCGATAGCCTCACGAAAGAAAAGGATGACCGGTGCGTTTAGAGTGAGTTGTTCCTGTTAGGAGGGCTCTGAGTGACGGTTTTTGGCGTTTAAATTGTTGCCCTATAAAGGTTTCCGGATTTAGGGACTTTTGGCCCCTTCGGGAGATTGAAAAACAAATGCCTAATAATTAGTGGGGCTTTTTTGTGATTGTTGCCCCAAAATGTATATTTGATATTGAATCATTTCGCAGATTGACAAAGATGGCTGAATCTGGGTGCATAAAAATCGATACCAGTAACCAAATCATGACGATCGCTTTTGACCGTCAGGATAAGCTGAACGCCTTGAGCGTTTCGGTTCTGGATGTTCTTAGGGAAAGAATCGAGGAAGTTTACGACGATAATGATATCAAAGGCGTCATTATTACCGGTGAGGGCAGTAAAGCGTTCTCTTCGGGCGTGGACATCGACGAGATTTCGACTTTGAACGAGTTGAACGCGCGGAAATTTTCCGAAAAAGGGCAGGAGATCATGAATTTGATCGAAAACTGCCACAAGCCTGTCATTGCGGCGATTGACGGATATGCGTCGGGAGCCGGGTGCGAGCTGGCTATGTGTTGCCATCTGAGAGTGGCCACGGAGCATTCTAAATTTGGTTTTCCGGAAGCGAATGTGGGGATCATTCCCGGGTTCGGAGGTACGCAACGCCTTCCTAGGTTGGTAGGAAAAGGCAAAGCCTTGGAATTGTTGCTTACGGGAGATTATATCTCGGCGCAGGAAGCTAAAATCACAGGTTTGGTGAATTATCTGGTCAGCGACAGAGAGGAGCTTTTATTTAAGTGCAAGAACGTGCTTGACAAAGTTATCGCAAAAGCCCCTTTGGCCATCGGTATGCTGATCAATTGCGTTAACGCTTCTTTCGGGAATCAGGAAGGCGGTTATCAGACCGAAGCGAACAGTTTCTCGAATTGTAGTAAAAGTCAGGACTTTAAGGAAGGAATTACGGCATTCGTGGATAAGCGAGAGCCGAATTTCATCGGAGAATAATATTCAATACATAGGGTTTTAAGGCCGTGCCGGGGTTTCAGTATACGATTCCCCGGTACGGCTTCGTTTTTTTAGCGCATGGGAAGTCTTAAGAAATTAGCGAGCGACACGGTGATTTACGGTGTGAGCACCATCATGGTACGTTTGCTCAATTACCTGTTGGTCCCGATTTATACGGGGTATCTCGATTCCGCTGATATGTATGGCGAAGTTGGGAATCTGTACGCTTACGCGGCCTTCTTTGTGGTGTTATACACCTTTGGCCAAGAAACGGCGTATTTTCGGTTTGCCAACAAAGAAAAAGATAGGGCCAAGGAGATCTACGCTTCGTCACTCTCGTCAGTGGCTTTGTTCAGTCTAATCTGTTCGGCTTTAATATGTGTGTTTGCGGGGCCGATAATGGTTGCTGTCGATTTGCCGGGCCAAGAGCATTACGCATATCTTTTCGCTTCCATTTTTGCGATCGACGCAGTGATGTCGATTCCGTTGGCAAAGCTTAGACTTGAGAATAAAGCGTTGCGGTTCACATTCATAAAAGTTTTCCAAGTTCTATTGACTTTAGGTTTGAATATCCTGTTTGTAATAGTCTTTAGGAAAGTCTACGATGGTGAATTCTGGATAACGGGCCAAGATTGGGTTCGCTCTTGGTATGATCCGACCGATCTTGTGAAATACATTGTGGCGATTAACCTGGTGGCGAATGGCATTTGCTTTTTCTTGATTATAGATCAGTTCAGGGGAGTCAAATTCAGAATCAGCCGTGAGTTTTTCCGGCCGATGCTGTCGTACGGCTATCCGTTGCTTTTTAACGGATTGGCGGGTATGTTGATTTCGCAACACACGATCATTATCCTTTTGAGGAAATTTCTGCCCGAGGGTTTTTATGGAAACCAGAGCGTAGAGGAGACGGTAGGAATATTTACGGCATGCGCCAAACTCGCCATTTTTATGAATTTGGGCGTAATGGCGTTTCGCTATGCGTCGGAACCGTTTTTCTTTGCGAAAGCTCAAGACAGGACCTCTCCGAAATTATTCGCCGATGTAGCCCGTTACTTTATGATTTTCGGGAGTTTAGTGATGCTCGGGATTTCGTCAAACTTGGATATTCTTGGGCCGATGTTTTTGAAGAAAGATATTTACCTCCAAGGGCTGGATGTAGTTCCGGTTTTGCTTCTGGCGAATCTGATGCTGGGCTTTTATTATAACCTGTCGATTTGGTTCAAACTAACGGACAAAACAAAATACGGAGTCTATATCTCGGCGGGTGGCGCTGTTCTAAGCTTTGGACTTAATATAATATTGATCCCGAAGTTCGGTTATATGGGCGCTGCGTCTGGTAATGTTGCCGTATATGCTCTGATGTGTGCAACGAATTATTGGCTGGGCCAGAAACACTACCCGATTCCGTATAATTTATTCGCTTTGGTGGCTTACCCGTTGGTGGCTTTGGCCTTGGTTCCGGTAATGAAAGCGATAGAACACGATAGTTTGATCCTGCAAAAGGCGATGCAAGCGGGTGTGTTGTTGCTCTTTATGGCCGTGATATATTTTATAGAAAAACCAAAATCGAAAGCCAAAATAAGGTAACTTGCGGGGCAAATCCTGAGCGTCAGGGAGCTGGAGTTATAAGATTAACCATAATGGAAATGAACGTTAAAGTTATAAATAAGTCCGGGCATTCCTTGCCTGTTTATCAAACAGACCTTTCTGCGGGAATGGATCTGCATGCTTGCCTTACAGAGCCTGTTACTTTGAAACCCTTGGAAAGGATGCTGGTTCCCACCGGTTTGCATATCGAGTTACCGGCGGGTTTTGAGGCACAAGTAAGGCCACGAAGCGGTTTGGCTTTCAAACACGGACTTACTGTATTGAACAGCCCGGGAACAATCGACGCCGATTATAGAGGCGAAATAAAAGTGCTCTTGGTGAACTTGTCGAACGACGAGTTCGAGATCCGTGACGGAGAACGTGTGGCGCAAATGGTAGTGGCCAAACACGAAAGAGTGGAGTGGCTGGAGGCCGAAGCGCTTACGGATACCGAAAGAGGTGCGGGAGGATACGGAAGCACAGGGAAATAATTACGTGACTGACAACTTATCTAAAAATACTTTTTAATTACCGCAAGAACTTATGAACATCGTTGTTCCAATGGCGGGAATGGGGAAAAGAATGCGCCCCCATACCCTCACGGTACCGAAACCTTTGGTGCCGATCGCAGGTAAACCTATTGTACAGAGGCTGGTCGAAGACGTAGCCAAAGTCTGCGATGAGAAAATCGAAAAAGTTGGCTTTGTAATCGGAAGAAATTTCGGAGCCGAGGTTGAGGCAGGCTTGATCAAGATAGCCGAATCAATCGGAGCGGAAGGCCATATCTATTATCAGGACGAAGCTTTGGGAACGGCACACGCTATCCATTGCGCCAAAGAGCTTCTCGAAGGCAACGTAATCGTAGCCTTTGCCGATACCCTTTTCAAAGCCGACTTTAAGCTTGACGCCGACAAGGACGGAATTATTTGGGTACAAAAAGTAGAAGATCCTTCGGCTTTCGGCGTTGTACAGCTGGATGCTGAGGGCCGTATCGTGGAGTTTGTCGAAAAACCGCAGACTTTCGTTTCGGATTTGGCGATCATCGGTATTTACTACTTCAAGCAAGCCGAGCGCCTTCGTGACGAGACCCAGAAGCTGATCGACAACAACATTATGGACAGTGGCGAATACCAGTTGACCAGAGTGTTGGAGAGCATGAAACAGGACGGTGTCGGGTTTTATCCGGGAGAAGTGCAGGAATGGCTCGACTGTGGCAATAAAAATGCTACCGTTAATACAAACAAGAGGTATCTGGAATATATCAGAAACGAGGAACACCTTGTGGACGAATCTGTTCGAATGATAAACTCTGTTATTATTCCTCCTTGCTACGTGGCCAAAGGGGCGCATATCACAAATAGTGTTATCGGCCCTTACGTTTCGGTGGGGAAAGACACCACCATTAGCGATTCGCGTATCGCGAACTCCATTATCCAAGGGGAAAGCGATATCAGCAAGGCTAACATCACCGATTCAATGTTCGGCAACCACGCCACATACCATGGCAAGGCCCGTAACCTGAGTATCGGTGACTATAATTTGATCGAAGAATAAAAGATTGTAAAAGTATGAGATTGTCTTTTGGTAAGATAGTACTGGGTGTGGTCGCTATGGCCTTATTGTCTGTAGGCGACGCTGAGGCGCAACGCGGTAAACGGAAGAAAAAAGATAACCGTTACGGCACCCATGCGCCCAAAGAGCTGGAGGCTTCCGGCTTGGACGCCGAGTACTATTTTTCCGAAGGGCAAAAGTTCTATATCCTTGAAGACTTTGGCAAAGCGGAAGACTTCTTCGAGCGATCGCTTGAAATAGAACCGAACAACGCGGCAGCTAAATATCGTTTGGCTCAGATCGCCGCGTCGAAAGGCGAGATGGTACGGGCCGAACGTTTGGCCAAAGAAACGATCCGTCTGGATTCGCTGAACAAATACTACTACGTTACTTTGGCGAATATATACGCCAAGGAAGAAAAGCCGGATTTGTCCGCTTTGGTTTACGAACGGTTGGTAAATACGGTGCCGGGAACAGATGAGTATTACTACGAACTGGCCGCCATCAGAACTTACCAACAGAAATGGGACAAAGCTTTGGAGGCTTACGCCAAAATCGAAGAGGTTTATGGTCCTAGCGAAGGAGTGACAAGGCAGATTCAGAAGCTTTATCTTCGGAAAAACGATCTGGACGGTGCCATTGAGGCTGGTAAGAGGTTGATAGAAAGAAATCCGTCGAGCGAAGGTGCCGTATTGAATGTCGTGGGAATATTGATGGCAAACGGCAAAAACAAGGAGGCTTTGCCGTATTTGGAGAGTTTGCTGAAACAAGTTCCCGATTCGCCAAAGGCTGCGCTTATGTTGGCCGATATCGAAAGCCGTGAAGGTAATTTTGACTCCGCAGACAGTCTGATCCGCTCTTCTTTGAATAGCGAGAGAATGTCGGCGCAGGACAAAGTGAATTTCTTGGCCCAAAAGATGCCCTTGTGGGCTTCTTCGGATTCGGGAAAGGAACAGGCGTCATCGTACCTGACCTTGTTGCTCGAAAAGCATCCGGATGAGGCTTCAACTTGGGGACTCGCTGGTGATTGGGAAAATTCTGTAGGCGATAAGGACAAAGCCCTGAAAAATTACACGGAAGCCCTTGAGTGGGATAAAAACAACTTCCCTGTTTGGCAGAATGTGGTTTCTCTTCAACTGGAGAAAAACCAGCTCGATAATGCCATTGAGTCGTCGGAAGAGGCGTTGACGTATTTTCCGAACCAAGCCATTATGTATTACTTCAACGGAACGGCTTATTTGATCAAGAAGTCATATAAGCGCGCCGCCAGTGCGTTTAAGCAGGGCATTAAGCTTTCTGAAGGTAATAAGGCTTTGAGCGCCGTACTTTGGGGGCAATTGGGAGACGCGTATAACGGGACTGAAGAGCACGAAAAGTCGGACAACGCTTATGACGAGGCGCTGAAGCTTGACCCGGAAAGCGAGCACGTTCTGAATAACTACAGTTACTTTTTGTCTTTGAGAAAAAAGAACCTTGAGAAGGCTCTTAAAATGTCGGGTCAGCTTGTAGAACGTTTTCCAGACAATGTCACCTATCTTGATACGCACGCTTGGGTGCTGTACCAGATGAAGGATTACGACAAGGCTTTGGTTTTGCTGAAAAAGGCTGTGGAAAAAGAGCCTTCGGGAGTGATAGTGGAACATTACGGCGATGCGCTGTACCGCAAAGGTAGAATAGACGAGGCGCGCAAGCAGTGGAAAAAGGCCAAAGAGCTCGGCGATACGTCGGACTTGTTAGATAAGAAAATCGCGGATGGAAAAATTTATGAATAGCAGAAAGTTGGTATACGGTCTTATGGCCGTAATGCTTTTTTTGACTTCGTGTAAGAAGACGCTTTTCAACTTTAACTTTCTGGACAAGGAATCGATTACCGTTAACAATCTGGATTTTGATTATTTGGAGATGAAATCCAAAATCCGGTTTCATGACGGTAAAAAACTGCAAAAAGCCTCGGCGCATATGCGCTTGCGCAAAGATTCCATAATTTGGATTTCGATAACGCCGTACGGCATCGAAGCCGCGCGCGCAATGTTTACGCAAGACTCGCTGGTTTTTATGGATAAAATCAACAAGACGTATTTTGTCCAGCATTATGACGAGTTGAGCGATAAGTTGAAAGTGGATGTTGATTTCAAGTTGTTGCAAGGTTTGTTAGTGGGCAATACTCCATTTCCTCCGGAAAAAAAGCGTAGGATTGTCCGCAACGACGAGAATTTCGAGATCCTTCAGCGGGCATCGGGATTGGATATAACCAATGTGATAAACCCTACCTCGCTAAAGGCGGAGAAAATCGTGGTGAAGCAACGCTCCACGGGTAGCACGCTTTCGGCCGAATACGGCGATTTCCGTTTCATCGACAAAAAACCGAAAAAGAAACGTGTGACTTATTTTCCCTTTGACAATTCGATCGATATGATCTATTATGTGAAAGACAAGGAAGTGGTGAGCACAAGGGTGCTGATCGAATGCACAAAGGTGCAGAAGGCGGACAAACTTCGTTTTCCGTTTAAAATCACCAAAAAATATGACCGCATCCAGAAATAAGGCCGGCTACGTCCGGTACTTTTTTGTTTTTTTTCTTCTGGTCGTTTCGCAAACGTATGCGCAACGGCGTTCGGATTTGGAACGCCAAAAGTCCAGAATCAACCGAAGAATTAAGGAAGCCAGTGCTATTCTGAAGGAAACGGAATCGCAGAAAAGGATTTCTATGGGCCAGTTGACGGCCCTAAACCGAAAGGTGGAAGCCCATGGCGAACTTGTAGCTTTCTTGCGGAAGGAAATGCGTGTGCTTAGTGGCGAGATAGAATCGAAGCAACAAGTGATTGTGGCTTTGGAAAACGACCTGCAAAACCTAAAGCAGGAGTATGCGGGAATGGTGTATTCCACGCAAAAATCCGCAGGGCGAAACCAGCGTTTGGCATTCCTGTTTTCGGCTGAGTCTTTCCGGGATTTTTTTATCAGAGTTGATTATCTTAAGCAATATGCGGAAGCCAGGAACAAGCAAATCGAGGCGATATCGGCGGTAAAGCAGGATCTGGAAGGGCAACGAATGGAAGTCAAGCAGACTTTGGAAGAGAAAACCGTACTGTTTGCCAAAGAGGAGCAGGAGCGGAAAAGTTTGGTGGCTTTGAGGCTGAAGCAGAAAGGCTTGTTGCAGAAACTTTCCAGAAAAGAGAAAGACCTCAAGAAAGACCTCAAGAAATATAAGCGGGATAAGAACAAGCTCGAGCGCCTGATAGCCGAAGTGGTGCGGAAAGAGGTGGCGAGAGCCAAGAAAGCCAAAGTATCGAAGAAAAACGCAACTGTGGCTGTTGTGGGAAAAGATTTTTCAGGCTTGAGAAAGAGACTGCCCTGGCCGGTGAAAAGCGGGTTTTTATCTTCCAGGTTTGGCAAGCATCCGCACCCGGTATTGAAAAATATTGTTGTCAGAAACCAAGGCGTTGACATCCAGACTTCGGGCGATGAAGAAGTGCGGTCCGTGCATTCGGGCGTTGTGAAAAGCATTGCCATGGTACCCGGCGCTATGAAAAACGTCGTGATAATCCAGCATGGCGATTATTTCACCGTTTACGCCAAGCTGAAGGAAGTGCGGGTGAAAAGTGGAGACCGTGTCAACGGAAACCAAACCATTGGGGTGGTAAGCACTGATAAGACAGGCAAAAGCGAAGTCCAATTCCAGGTTTGGAACAACCAGAAAAACCTGAATCCGGAAGATTGGCTCAGGCGCCGTTAAATTCCGCGTTTCGATTAACCGTTGTTAGTGGATTCCGCTAAAGTTTTCAAGGCTTTTTCCCTAATTACCTCACTGACTTTCCGGTTCTGGATTTTACTTTCCAGCCACGAGATGATATCGAAATAGGTGAAAGCGCGTCCTTCGTAAGGGATTTTTCTCAGCTCTTTGAGTTTGTCCAGTAAATTCCCGAAGGCTTCTTGCAATTGCCCGTCACCTTCGGGCGGAAGGTTTCTGAGGAATCTCAGAATGTGTTTTTGGTAAAGATTTACGTCTTCCTTTTTGATCAGGAACCGGTAAGTTGAGCGAATATAATATTCGACCAAATCCGTATTTTCCAATTCGAAATGGCTGATGAGGTTCAATATTCGGGCAAATCCCTGAATATCGGCCCGGAAGTCGAAGTCTCGGTGGTTGATAATTTTTCCAAGCCAATATACGGCCTCTTGATATTGCGAAGCGCCAAAGTGCATACAGGCGAATTTGTAATAGAAAACCATCACGTGGTGAAGGTCCATCACTTTTTTGTGTTGCTCCAATTCGTTGACGATAAACGGAATTTCCTCCGTACCACTTTCGAATCGCCCTTCCAAAAAATACCTGTTGAGCTTATGGGTCGCCAAATATTTGAACAGTTGCAACCGTAGATTATCCGTAAGTTTCAGTCCTTTTATGTCTTGGATTGCGCCAAGCCTATTCACCGAGTCATTGAAAAGATCGTATTTCTTTAGTTTGTAATGTCCTCGGGCCATGTTGTTGAGGCCCCTGATATACATCTCTATTTTTGAAAGGATATAATGAGGCGCCTCCTCAAAAAGCCTCACCCATTCCAGAGAGAAACGAAGCCCCTTCTGATAATCCTGAAGGAAATAATAGTAGCTGACCAGCGTACTGAAAAGGTACATTTTCTCGTCGGAGCTGAGCGTTTCTATGTCATAAGCCGGAAGGTTATCGTCAAAGAGTGTTTTGATCGTCTGGTATTCTTCCCGGTTCCTGATAAAGCCTTTGCTGACGTAATGGGCGTAGATCTGATTAAACAAATTGGAGAACTGATACACCTTGCCGATGTGATTTTGGATGTTCTCGGACTCTCGGCCCAACTGAGTAATCTGTTTGTCAAAATCGGCCCTGATAAGCTTCAGCGCCAGTTTTTTTTCCATTTCCAAAATCTGGAGAAGCAAAATGGTCTTGTCGCCTTTTTGCGCCAGTTTTTTCGCCTTGCGTAGCTTTTTTATGGCTTCGTTGTAAAGACATTTGTTGTACAGAACCGTGCAGTAATCGATGATCGATCTGATGCTGAGGTCTAGATCATCGTCAGTGTTCAGGACCCGGAGGCTTTGGAGCAGTTGTTTGTACAGGTGCGCTTTTAGATTCGACAACTGGCTGGGCTTAACGTCGGGGTTGCGCTTGAGAAAAAACTCGTCGTCGAGGCCGTGGCGCTTGTCTATGTGGTCGAACATGCGGATAAACCGGGAGTCCTCGTTGCCTTTGATTCGGCCTGCGAAAAGCTTGAAAAACCGTTTTTCCGACTTAGTTAGCGAAAAAATCAGATTCTCTACGGCGCTGTATTTGACGTTGGGCATCGTATTTATTTTTGAATGATATTCTACGAAATGGCTCTATACCATAATAAATGTAATGATTTAAGAGCGTTTGACCTTCGTAAAATGCGATGAATTTTGTTTTGGGCGTATGTGGGGAAGGTATAGATTCGTGTGATGATCGTATCGCCTATTGGCGGTAATACTTTGGACAACAAATCCTCAAACCCACACCATGAGCGACAAGGTCTATATTTTTGACACTACACTCCGCGACGGGGAACAGGTTCCCGGTTGCCAGTTGAACACCGAAGAGAAAGTCCGTATCGCACAGGCCCAGGAGGAGATGGGCGTCGATGTGATCGAGGCTGGATTCCCGATTTCGAGCCCGGGCGACTTCCAGTCGGTTGTCGAGATTGCCAAAGCGGTGAAAGAGCCTATCGTATGCGGTCTTACCCGCGCAGTGGAAAAAGATATTGATGTGGCCGCGCAGGCCTTGGAATCGGCGCACCGCAAGCGGATACACACCGGTATCGGCGCTTCGGATATCCACATCCAGCACAAATTCCGCTCTACTCGCGAAGAAGTTCTTGAGCGTGGCGTACACGCCGTGAAATACGCCAAGAAATACGTTGAGGACGTAGAGTTCTACGCCGAAGACGCCGGCCGTGCCGACCTGAACTTTTTGGCCCAATTGACCGAAGCGGTAATCGCCGCCGGAGCAACGGTTGTAAATATTCCCGATACCACTGGCTACAATTTGCCGTGGGTATTCGGAGAAAAGATAAAATTCCTGATGGAGAACGTATCGAATATCGACAAAGCGATCATTTCGGTACACTGCCACAATGATCTCGGATTGGCCACGGCCAACACCATCGCAGGTTTGGCTAACGGAGCCCGCCAAGCGGAGGTGACTTTCAACGGAATCGGGGAAAGAGCCGGTAACACTTCTTTGGAAGAAGTTGTGATGACGCTTAAGAGCCATCCGCACCTGAATCTGGAAACGAGCATTGTGACGGAAAAGCTTTATCCGATGAGTAAGTTGGTGGAGCGCCTGATGCGTATGCCAGTACAGGCCAACAAGGCCATTGTGGGAGCCAACGCTTTTGCGCACTCTTCGGGAATTCACCAAGACGGCTTCCTGAAGCATAAAGACAATTACGAGATCATAAGCCCGGACCAAGTAGGGGTGCCCGAGTCAAAGATTGTATTGACGGCCCGTTCCGGACGCCACGCTTTAAAGCACCGTTTGGAAAATCTCGGCTATGTGATCGAAGGTAAAGACTTGCTTGACAATATCTACGAAGGCTTCTTGGATATGGCCGACCGTATCAAGCAAGTGGAAGACCACCATTTGCACCAACTAGCCACCAATAGCCAAGTGACATTGGGCTAAATTTTTGGAAGAGGAAGATTCATCGATTATGATAAGGAAAACATTGTTCGATAAGGTTTGGGACTCGCATGTAGTCGAGGAAGTCAAGGACGGTCCCCAAATCCTGTATATCGACAGGCATTATATTCACGAAGTGACAAGCCCGCAGGCTTTTGCGGGATTGGAGAAGCGCGGAGTGCCTTTGTTCCGTCCGGAACTTACCACCGCCACCGCCGACCACAACGTGCCTACAGTAGACCAACACTTGCCGATCAAGGAAGAGCTTTCCAGATTGCAGGTAGAGAAGTTGGTTGCCAATTGCGAAAAGAATGGCGTTGAGCTTTACGGCCTCGGCCACAAGTACCAGGGTATCGTTCACGTAATCGGGCCTGAGCTTGGTCTTACCCGCCCGGGTATGACTATGGTTTGTGGCGACAGCCACACGTCCACACACGGGGCGTTCGGTTCCATCGCTTTCGGTATCGGAACCAGCCAAGTGGAGCAGGTAATGGCTACGCAGTGCTTGATGCAGGTGAAGCCGAAATCGATGCGTATCACCATCGACGGCGAGTTGGGCGAAGGAGTAGGAGCCAAGGATATTATCCTCTATATCATATCGAAGATTTCTGCCGCTGGCGGAACGGGTTATTTTGTGGAGTATGCGGGCTCTGCTATCCGTAGCCTGAGTATGGAAGCGAGAATGACCATCTGTAACATGAGTATCGAGATGGGTGCTCGCGGTGGAATGATCGCTCCCGACCAAACTACTTTCGATTACCTCGAAGGCCGTCAGTTTACGCCGAAGGGCGAGGAATTCGATAGCCTGGTAGCCGAGTGGAAGAAACTCCCGTCTGACGAAGGCGCTACTTACGACAAAGAGCTGATTTATTCAGCCGAAGATATCGAGCCGATGATCACTTACGGAACAAACCCGGGAATGGGGATCTCTGTAAGCGGTAATGTGCCTACTCTCGACAAGATTCCGGCTTCGGAACACGAGTCGTACGAAAAGGCGATCGGTTATATGGGGCTTGAGGCCGGCCAGGCTATCAAGGGCAAAAAAATCGGCTATGTGTTTATCGGTAGCTGTACCAATTCTCGGATCGAGGACTTGCGCGAAGTGGCGGAGTTTGTGAAAGGAAAGCAGAAGGCCGAAGGGCTTACGGCGTGGATTGTTCCGGGCTCTAAGCAAGTGGAACTTCAGGCCAAAGAAGAAGGCATCGACAAAGTGTTGGCCGAAGCCGGATTTGAGCTTCGCGAGCCGGGCTGTTCGGCTTGTTTGGCCATGAACGAGGACAAGATCCCCGCCGGCGAATATTGCGTATCGACTTCGAACAGGAACTTCGAAGGCCGTCAAGGTCCCGGTTCCAGAACTTTCTTGGCCTCGCCATTGACGGCCGCCGCCGTTGCGGTAAACGGTTGCGTGGTGGACGTACGGGAACATTTGAACCAAGTGGCAACCGAAAACGCCTAATCTAGAGATGGAAAAATTCACGACGATCGTTTCGAACGCCGCTCCTTTGGCAATCGAAAACATAGACACCGACCAAATCATCCCGGCCCGCTTCCTGAAAGCGACTACCCGCGAAGGTTTTGGCGAGAACCTTTTCCGCGATTGGCGTTTTGAGGCCGGCGGAACGGAGAAAGACTTTGTCCTGAACGGGGCGCAATACAAAAACAGCCAGATTTTGGTGGCCGGCCGCAACTTCGGATGCGGATCCAGCCGTGAGCACGCCGCTTGGGCTATTACCGATTTCGGTATCCGCGTGGTGGTATCAAGCTTCTTTGCCGATATCTTTAAAGGCAACGCTTTGAACAACGGCCTTTTGCCTGTTCAGGTAAGCGACGAATTCCTGGCCGATCTCTTCGCCGCGCTTAAGGCGGATCCGGCGCTGGAAGTGACCGTAGATTTGGAATCTCAGACTATTGAGGCCAAAGCGGCGGGACTCAAGGCCGAATTTGAGATCAATTCATACAAAAAGACATGCATGCTCAACGGATATGACGACATCGACTATATCCTGAGTATCAAAGATAAAATCGAGGCTTTCGAATCTTCGAGATCTTGATTTGTTTACGACCAATTATAAGAACACGACCAACTATCACGACACGCAAGCGTCGGTGCCTCACGTGGCGCCGGCGTTTTGCTATTTTTGTTCCTTCGTGTTCCCAATCCGATTGACTCTAAAAAATATCGGGGCATTTTTAGGCGCAGGCCGATGCTCTGGAAAACGACTATAACCATGGAAAAAAAGATAGCCGTATTGCCCGGCGACGGTATCGGGCCGGAAGTTACAGCGCAGGCCATCAAGGCTCTTGACGCGGTGGCCAAAAGTGCCGGACACAAATTCGAATACGAAAACGCTTTGGTGGGAGCCTCGGCCATCGACGCTGTGGGCGACCCTTTCCCTGCCGAAACCCAAGCCGTTTGCGAAAGCGCCGACGCTATCCTTTTCGGAGCCATCGGACACCCGAAATACGATAACGACCCTACTGCCAAGGTACGCCCGGAGCAGGGCCTTTTGCGCATGCGTAAAGTGCTCGGGCTTTTCTGCAACATCCGTCCTGTGACTTGCTACAAAGTGTTGGAAGACGCTTCGCCTTTGAAGGCTGAGATCGTTGGCGGAACGGACTTCGTTGTTTTCCGTGAGTTGACCGGCGGTATTTACTTCGGCCAGCCACGCGGACGTTCGGAAGACGGTAGCATAGCTTTCGATTCGATGGTATATTCGAAAGAGGAAATTATCCGCGTTAGCCGTTTGGCTTTCGAAGCTGCTCGTCGTAGAGGCAACCGCGTGACTTTGGTTGACAAGGCGAACGTTTTGGCTTCTTCGCGTCTTTGGAGAGAAACTGTTGGCGAGTTGGCCAAGGAAGAATATCCGGACGTGGAACTGGAATGCATGTTTGTGGACAACGCCGCCATGCAGCTGATCCAGAACCCGAAAGGTTTTGACGTAGTGCTTACCGGCAATATGTTCGGCGACATCATCACCGACGAGGCTTCCGTGATTACCGGTTCGCTCGGTCTTTTGCCTTCGGCTTCCGTAGGTAGCAAAGTTGGTTTGTACGAGCCTATCCACGGGTCTTACCCTCAGGGTGCCGGTTTGGATATCGCAAACCCTTGTGCAACTATCCTCTCGGCCGCTATGCTGTTGGAGACTTCTTTCGGCTTGACCGCTGAGGCGAACGCTATTCGCAAGGCTGTTGAGATTTCTTTGGAAGAAGGATACGTAACCAAAGACATCAACGCTGAGAGGTTCTACGGAACGGAAGCGGTAGGCGATTATATCGCAAAGAAAGTGGAAGAGCTGGTTTCTGCCGAAGCCTAATAATATTCCAATTTTCATAAAATCAAAAAAGGCGACTCCTGATCGGAATCGCCTTTTTTTGGCTTATTTCTTTTTATGGAACGAAAAGATGAGGCTTTATTATTTTGTCAATAAAGGGTCAATCTTGATACATTCGTCCAATATAATGAGTTCTTCAAGATTCAGATTCACCGAAATCGGATTCTCGTTTTCCAGAACAAACATAAAAGCGTTGTCATTTTTGTTGAAATTGGCTGTGCTACGCGTTATGTTTTGGTATTTGCTTTCAAGCAAGTGGCTTAGCTTGTTTTTAAACGAGCAGTAGTAGCAGTTCATTTTCTGAACAACGCTTTTGTGGCTAAGCGAGATGCCTTGTCTTTCCGAGATAGACATACAACATTCGCCAATAAAGAAAAGTGAAGCGAAAAGGATGAAGAGGGTAATTATACTTTTGCGTTCCATAATGTTTTTTTGCTAAGCCGAGACCAAAGTTAGTTCCCTTTTTTGAAATATTCACACATAAAGTGTTAAGAAAAGTTAACGACTTTCATTGTTATTCATCGTTACTCAGTAGACTTAGCGAACCTGCCGGAGGTTGCATTTCCGACGAGATTTTTTTCCTTTTTTCTTCAAAAGGTCAACTTACCGTTTGAACTTGACCTTTTATGGCCTGCAAAAACACGTCTCGCATGGTGAGCCGGTATTTTGTGGCACCATATATCTGGACTTTGGACAAAAGATTTTCCAAAAGATCATTAAGGCTTTGACCTTCTATGAGCGTGGCCACCGCACTTTTTATTTCGCCATGCGGGGGGAGTTTTGTGATTGTGGGAATATCGGCAGGCCAGTCGCCTTGGTAGTCTATCCGGTAGGCGTTCGCTCCGTGTGCGTTGCGGACTTCGTCGGTGGAGCCGTTTAATACCAGTTGGCCACGGTTGAGCATCGCCACCTCGTCGCAGAGCTCTTCTACGGATTCCATTCTGTGGGTGGAGATGATTACCGTTGCGCCGTTGTCTCGGAGGCGGAGAACTTCGTCCTTTACTTGTTCGGCATTTACGGGGTCGAAGCCGGAAAACGGTTCGTCGAGGATGATAAGCTCGGGAGCGTGGAGAACGGTGGCGATAAACTGCACCTTCTGTTGCATTCCTTTGGAGAGGTCTTCCACGTTTTTCTTTTCCCAATCGGAAAGGGCGAAGCGTTCCAGCCATTCTCCGCTGAGCGTTTTGGCCTGTTTGGCCGACAAGCCCCGGAGTTGACCGAAGTAAACGAGCTGTTCGCCGACGCGCATTTTGCGGTAGAGTCCTCTCTCTTCAGGCAAGTACCCGATTTTCGAAAGGTGTTTGTCTCCCATGGTTTCGGCCCCGAAGAGAATCTTTCCGGAATCGGGCGCCGTGATTCGGTTGACAATCCGCAGAAACGTGGACTTTCCGGCGCCATTCGGTCCGAGCAAGCCGAAAATCGATCCTTTGGGAATATCTAGGCTGACATTGTTGAGGGCGTGGTGCTTTCCGTAATGTTTGTCGAGATTCTGTACGCTAATGGCCAGGGCGTTCATATCGAGAGGGATTGTCGGGATTGGAAAAAATATCGCCCCGGAATATTCCGGAGCGATTAAGGTATTCTTCGGGGATGTTAAACCATCTCTATTTTTAAATTCGGTATCTGGGCCAATTCGTCAAGCAGATCATTGTCTAGACTTACTTGGCACCGTCGGGCCATGGCGTCGGCCTGTATTCCGTCCTGGCGGTCCACGATGTGCAGTTGCAGGTTGTGTTTACCCGGATATTTCTTCAAAGCGCCTTCCAGCGTCTCCACCATTTCCATATCGATGTCTTCCAAGCTTACTTCCAGCTTCAGGCCTTTGGCGTATTTCTCCCGGACATCGGTGAGCAGTTCCACAGTCTGGACTTTAAGCTCGATGCGGGTTTCGTCCCAGCGCTGGCGCTGTACACGGCCTTTTACGAAGAGGAACCAGCCCTCAACCATATATTGCTTGAAGCGGGCGTAATCGTCGGAGAAAAGGAACAGGCGGGTTGAGCCCGAGTAATCTTCGAGCGTAAGCATTCCGAAAGGCTGACCGCGTTTGGTGAATCGGTGCGACACTTCGGCTACGCATCCGCCGATGGTGATATCGCGGTTTACGAACTGCTCCGGGTTGTCGGCGTATTCGCTGATTTTGGCGTTGCAGAAGTTGTCGAGTTCCAGTTTGTAGTCGTCGAGCGGGTGGCCGGAGATAAAGATTCCGATCACTTCCTTCTCCTTGTTGAGCTTGTCGATGGTACCCCAGGGCTCAGAAGCCGGGATTTCCGGTTCCGGAATCTGTACTGCCGATCCGGCGCCGAATAAAGAGGCTTGCGCCGAGTTTTCGCTTTCCTGATGCGTGGCTCCGAACTTGATGGCCTTTTCCAGAAATACCATGCCTTTTTGGTCTTTGGCAAAGTATTGCGCGCGGTGCGCATCCGCAAAAGAGTCGAAAGCTCCAGCGATAACGAGGTTTTCCAAGGTCTTTTTGTTGGCCGCGCGCAGGTTGATCCGCTTGGTCATATCGAAGATCGAGGAGAATTTGCCTCCTTTTTCCCTTTCTTCGATAATCGCCTCCACGGCCGCCGCTCCAACGCCTTTGATACCGCCCATTCCGAAGCGGATTTCGCCTTTTTCGTTTACCACAAAATCGACTTTGGATTCGTTCACGTCCGGACCCAGTACGGGGATGCCCATACGCTGGCATTCTTCCATAAAGAAGGTCACCTTCTTGATATCGGACATGTTGTGCGTAAGCACCGAGGCCATGTATTCGGGCGGATAGTTGGCCTTGAGGTAGCCAGTGTGGAATGCCACCACGGAGTAACAGGTCGAGTGCGACTTGTTAAAGGCGTAGGCGGCGAAGGCTTCCCAGTCTTTCCAGATCTTCTCAAGCTTGTCTTTCGGATGGCCACGTTCGGCTCCGCCCTCGATAAACTTCGGCTTCAGCTTTTCCAGCAAGGCAAAGATCTTCTTACCCATCGCCTTACGGAGCATATCGGCCTCGCCTTTGGTAAACCCCGCTAAACTCTGCGACAGGAGCATCACTTGTTCCTGATAGACGGTAATACCGTAGGTCTCGGCCAAGTATTCCTCCATCTTCGGGAGGTCGTATTCAATCTCTTCCCTACCGTGCTTACGGGCGATAAAGTTCGGGATATATTCCAAAGGCCCAGGACGGTACAGGGCGTTCATGGCAATAAGGTCGGCAAATTTGTCGGGCTTCAGCGCTTTGAGGTGCTTCTGCATTCCGGGGGATTCGAACTGGAACGTACCGTTCGTTTCGCCACGCTGGTAGAGTTCGTAGGTCTTCGGGTCGTCGAGCGGAATTTCGTCCGGGTTGATGTCGACATCGAAGCGTTGTTTGACGAGCTTAATGGCGTCTTTGATTATGGACAGGGTTTTCAGGCCCAAAAAGTCCATCTTCAGCATTCCGGCGTCTTCCACCACTGAGTTGTCGAACTGCGTTACGAGCAGGTCGGCGTCTTTGGCCGTAGATACGGGAATGTATTTGCGGATATCGTCCGGTGTGATGATAACCCCGCAGGCGTGGATACCGGTGTTCCGTACCGAACCTTCCAACACTCTGGCTTGGTTGAGCACCGTGCCTTCCGGACTGCTCTCTCGCGAGATGGCCTTCAGCTGGTTGGCCATTTCCATCTGTTCGCCGTTGAGCTTATCCTTGAGCTGGGTGTCCGTCATGCCGAACAGCTTCTTGAGCTTGATGTCGGGCACGAGCTTGGCTACACGGTCGGCGTCGGGTAGGGGAAGGTCAAGCACTCGGGCGGTATCGCGAATGGCGGATTTGGCCGCCATGGTACCGTAAGTGATAATATGCGAAACCTGGTTGAACCCGTATTTGTCAACCACCCAGTTGATAATGTCCTGTCGGCCTTCGTCATCGAAGTCGATATCGATATCGGGCAGGGATACACGGTCGGGGTTCAGGAATCTCTCGAAAAGCAGGTCGTACTCGATCGGATCGACGTTGGTGATACCGATACAATAGGCTACCGCCGAACCTGCGGCCGAACCCCGGCCCGGCCCTACGGAAACGCCCATTTTCCGGGCCTGCGTAGTGAAGTCCTGCACGATAAGGAAGTAACCGGGATAACCGGTCATCTCGATCGTTTTCAGCTCGAAGTCCAGACGCTCGTCGATTTCCGGGGTGATTTCGCCGTAGCGTTTCTTCGCACCCTCATATGTAAGGTGGCGCAGGAACGCGTTTTCGCCCCGTTTTCCTCCGTCTTCGGCATCTTTTGAATCGGTGAATTCTTCCGGAATATCAAAGGCAGGAAGAAGCACGTCGCGGGCGAGTTTGTATTCCTCGCACTTCTCGACGATCTCGTTGGTGGTTACGATGGCTTCCGGCAAGTCCTTGAAAAGTTCCTTCATCTCGTCGGAAGACTTGAAGTAGAACTCGTCGTTAGGGAAGCCGAAGCGCTTGCCCCGTCCGCGCCCGATTTCGGTTTCTTTCTTTTCGCCGTCGCGAACGCATAGCAGGATGTCGTGGGGCTCGGCGCCCTCACGGTCCATGTAGTATACGTTGTTTGAGGCGAAATACTTTACGCCGTATTTTTTTGCGAAGCGCAGAAGCACTTCGTTTACGTGATCTTCTTCCTCAAGGCCGTGGCGGATAAGTTCTACGTAGAAATCATCGCCAAACAGGTTGTGCCACCATTGGAAAGCCTCTTCAGCCTGTTCTTCGCCCACGTTCAGGATCAGGTTCGGGATTTCGCCCGTCAACTGGCCCGTCGTGGCTATTACGTTGTCTTTGTATTGTTCGATCAGTTCCTTTCCGATACGCGGGTATCCGGCGTAAAGGCCGTCTATATAGGCCAAAGAACTCATCATGGCCAAGTTGTGGTAACCGTCTTTGTTTTTGGCTATCAGCACTTGGGTGAAACGGCGGTCGGGATTGTCTTTGGTAAACTGGCGCCTTTTGTAGTCTTCGGCTACGTTAAATTCACAACCCACAATGGGTTTGATTCCGGCTTTGAGGGCGTCGCGTACAAAGTGGAAAGCGGCCATCATATTGCCGTGGTCGGTAAGGGCTACGGCGGGACTGCCGTTAGCTTTGGCGCGCTCGATCATTGGGCCGAGTTCGCAGGTGGCTTGCAGAATGGAGTACTGCGAATGGCAGTGGAGGTGCGTGAAGGGTACATCGGTCAGGTCGATGCTTTCGGCAGTGCTTGTGTCAACGCCATCTTCGTCTTCGTCCGCAAATTCTACACTGTCGGGCGTATAAGGCTCGATGTTCAGGCCGATGGCGGCGATCATCGACGGGTTGTTCTCCTTGAACGCTTTCAGTACGTCGGCCGTAGTGCCGAGTTCTTCGGGCGAGTAAAGGTCGAGCCTGACCATTTCGAGGAAACACCTTGCGGTTGCTTCCACGTCGGCGGAGGCGTTGTGGGCTTCGCCGAAGGCTTCGCCAAAGAGCTTGGTGTGAAGCTCCGTAAGGTTTGGCCATTTGTATTTGCCTCCACGTCCGCCGGGAATTTTACAGAAATCGGTACCCTTGTCTTTGGTGTCGATCTCCGGCTTGTCCATCATCACGGACGTTTCCATGCCTTTGCGGTCCAGCTCGGCGCCTACGATGTTGTAGTCGAACCCGATGTTATGTCCGATACCAAAGTCGCAAGTGGCCAGATCCTCGCAGAATTCCTTCAGGACATGTTCCAACGGCATACCCTGACGCATGGCCCGTTTGGTGGAAATGCCGTGGATTTTTTCAGCGTTATAAGGAATGGTATAGCCTTCCGGCTTAACGATATAGTTTTGGACCTTAACCAAATCGCCTTTCTCGTCGTGGATCTGCCAAGCGAGCTGGACCATACGTGGCCAGTTTTCGTGGTCGGTGATCGGTGCGGAGAAATTCTTTGGTAAACCGGTGGTTTCGGTATCGAATATTAAGTACATATACTTGGGTATAAGCTACGTAGTGTCGACGTTCCGCAACGGAACGGATGCCAAAGATACGAACATTCGGGCAATTGGGGTGCGTGGTTAGGAAAAGTTGTGTCGGTCTTAATGTTACTCCCGCTCCGTTCGTAGTGTTACTCCCGCTCCGTTCGTAGTGTTACTCCCGCTCCGTTCGTAGTGTTACTCCCGCTCCGTTCGTAGTGTTACTCCTGCTGTAACTTGGTAGGAACGTGTAGGAGGGAATGAGTTACAGGGCAAGTCTAATTCCTACATTGGTTGAATCTTGAGCAATTGTACCCAGTGTTTTTTACCTATACGTTTTACTCTTTCTTAAGGAATGGAATTTTAGGTGGATTTTTCCAATTGAGTCGCCAACCAGCCGTGATGGATGCGCCTTCTTCAATAATTGATATGCGGGCGTTCCTTTTGGTTTCGGATTCTGAGATATTCCGGCGTTGGAAACCACTTACGGAGACGAAGAATTTTTCGCCGGTATAGCCCATAGACAGTTTGCCGGAGAAAAATACGGCTAGGGTATTTTCCCTAAGTTTGGTTTCGTCGGCGTCGGTGGTGTAGAAAGTGGCCCGTTGGTAACCTAAGCCCGGAACTATGGCCGCTGTGGCGAAGAAATTACCCTTGACGTAGGTATAGGCATAACCTCCTAGTATTCCCGTGTTGATGAACCATATTTTACGGGCGCTGGTCCTTGGGCTAACATAGGGAAGTGCTTTGGAGGGCAGTATGGAGCTGTCGCCGTTGTTGATTTCGTAATATGAGAAAGTGCCACCGAGCAGGAAGGTCCCGGCGCTTTTTTTCTGTCTTTCGTTAAAGACGAACGGGGCTCTGAAGGAGAACTTTTTATTGTTGAAGATATAGGCGAAGTCGGTGCCGATCTGATATTGCTTCAGGTCAGGGAACTTGATGATTTCCGGGTAACCGAGATCTTCGAGTATACCTTGGTTTGGCCGGCGGAGGAACATGCCTTCGTAGTAAAGGCCGTAAAGGTCCACCACCACCCGGCTAGGATAGAAGCTGAGGCGGTAGTCAAGTCCTTTGCTGCGGCCGCGTTTGGAGCTGGATGCGCCCGGGATCCTGAAATTGATGGCTCCGCCGAGGTTCCGGAAGTTGACCGCCGCACCTAAACCGGGAGCGTTATTGACACCGTAATTGAGTTTTGATTCCAGTTCTTGGCTTTTGCGGAAATCCAGCACTACTCTGGAGAAGTTCCAGAAGCCGATACCCCGCAGAACTAGTTTGTCGTTCAGGCGCTCAATATATGTGGTGTCCACCTCTTGGGCGCTGGCGCTACAGTTAAGCCCAAGGGCTAGCGCTAACGCGCTTACGAATATTCCGAGTTTTTTTATTTCCATACCCATGTTCTTCAACATGGGAAACGGACTTAGGTTTTCATGCGGGCTTAAGGTTTTTTCAAAAGTCCTTCAGTAAGCCAATTTGCCATGGCTTGGCGGTTTGACGGAAGCAGAAAGCGTTGTTGGTTATTCGGGTTTTGGAAGTTGCCCAATTCGATATAAGTTGCCACGGGTGTAGTTTCCCGAAGCATGTGCAGATCGCGTCCGCGGATATAGCCGGTGTACCCTCTGCCTTTTCGTTTTTGCTCGTATTTGCGCTTGATAGTGCTCATTAGTGACTGCGAAAAGCGCTTCGAGTTGTTATCTTTCAGGCGGTGGTAAAAGTACATGTCGATGTTCTTTTCGGTTCCCCGCGAATCCAAGTGAACCATCAGCAAACGCTGGTAGCGGAATCCCATGGCCTTGTTTTGCTTGTAAAGGCGATTGACGGCGTTGGCCCGCTGATCCAGTCGCTCGATTTGGTCGAGGGGAATGGGGTCGTTTGGCCAGCAACGTTCGTTTTGTCCGGTACCGAGGTATTGCTTGTCGCGGATACCGTCTTTTGGGTCACGGATGATGACGTATACTTTGGCGCCTTGTTCTATGAGGTTCCGGGCCAAGCGTAATGAGACATCGTAAGCGTATTCATCTTCGTGGAGGCGGGTTTTGCCTTTGCGTACCATGGCGCCGGGGTCAGGTCCGCCGTGTCCGCTCACTATATAGTATACGCAACCTTTGAGGCGGTTGCTTTTTGCTTTGACCTTGGCGTATTTTTTTCCGAAAATGGGGAAACTGCCATTCGAAGCTTTAGCTATCGGAGGGCCTGTAGGAGTGGAGGCTTTTTTCTTGGAAGGCTTCGGCTTGGCCGGCGTTTTTGTGGCTACGGGTTTCGAGGTTACGGCGGGGAGTCCGTTGTGGAGGTGATACGGTACCCAAATGGTCTTGCTAGCCACCACGCTTTTTTTCCTTACGCCTTTTTTCTTGAGCAGGTCATTGTAGGCCAAAACGGCTTCGGCCGTGGACCAGTCGTCAAGGCCTAGGCTGGAGCGTATGCTTTTGCCGTTGAAAGGGTACGAGGAGATGGGGAGTGCGTATTTGCCGGCTTTGAGCTCGGAGCTGATAATGCGGTTTAGGCCGAGGAAATAGTCTCGGTTTTCCCTGTGCCCATTGAGTCTGTAACGACTCATAAGCGAGTCCACGGTGATTTTTTTCGTGGTTTTGATTTCCACGAAACGGCTTTTTTGGGCCGTAAGGGTAATGGGGGCCAGTACTAGCGCCAAGAGCATCGTACGGAAAAACGGGGGCATAGCTTCGCTTAATTTTGGATATGGGCGCCTGTGGCCCGTGCGTTGTATCCGTTGTCCGCAGTCGGTTTCAGACCGCAGGCTGGTGGCGTACACGGTCAGTCAATGTATTTTTGTAAGAAAAACTTACGGAGAACGGATCCGAAAAAAAGCCAAAAAAATTGGCAAGGCCAAATGATGCGTGAAATTCGGGAAAAAAGAAAGGGCCCGAAGGCCCTTTTCAGTTTGTTAACTCACCGTTTGTAAGTAAAACGGCTATTATTACTGCTTTTTGTCTGATTGGAGAACTCCGATCTCGTTGCCGTCAGGATCAAGTTCGATGATCTCGTAACCAAGGCGCTTAAGGCCCGGCAATACGAGGGCTTTGTCGCCAACCACCAAGATATTCATGTTCTCTGCCTTGAGGTGCTTTTTGGCCAAGGCGTTGATGTCTTTCTGGCTGATCTTGTCGATCACTTTAGCCTGCTTGTTAACGTAATTTCCGTCCAGGTCATAAGTGATGATTCTCGACAGGAATCCGGCTTTTTGTCCCGGAGTTTCGTATTTGCGGGCATCGCTTTGGGCGATCGAGTTCTTCATAAAGTCAAGTTCGTCGGCCGTGATGCCTTTGCTGTGGAAGCCCTTGATTTCTTTTACGAACTCAAATACCGCACTGTCGGTGGTGTTGGCTTTTACGCCTGCCGACGCTCCGAAGATACCGTATTCCTTATTGGCGTAGAAGTACGAGCGGGCGCCGTAAGTGTAGCCCTTGTCTTCGCGCAAATTAAGGTTGATACGGCTATTGAACGCGCCACCGAGGTTGTAGTTCATCAAGCCGGTTTTGAACGATTCGCCGTAGGCGTCGTAGTGCAGGCCGGTGAGGTAACCCATACGGATGTGCGATTGCGGAGCTTTTTCTTTGTCTACCAAGTAGATTTTGGTCTTTACTTGGCGTAGGCCGAATTCCTCTTTGTAAAGCTTAACCTCTTTGCGGTCCCAGTTTTTGAGGAAGTCGAGTTTCGAGATAACTTCTTTCTGGCCGATATCACCCACAACCACCAATTTACTGATGTTAGGGGCGTAGTTGGTCTTGTAGAAGTTTTTCACATCGTCAAGGGTGATGCCCTTAACCGATTCCTCTGTTCCGCTCGACGAAATAGCGTGGATGCTCTCTTTGCCGAACAATACCTTGTCGTATACGCTGGAAGCGATAGCGCCCGGATCTTTCTTGTTCGCCTTGATGCCTTCTATTTGCTGTTTCTTGATACGCTGGAAAGCGTCTTCTGGGAACGCGGGCTGGAAGAGGATTTCTTCGGCCAAAGCCAAAGTCTTATCCAAGTTTTTGCGGAGCGAACTAATGTTAAGCGAAGTGGATCCGTCACCGGCTGAGATAGAAACGCTACTGCCGAGTTTGTCGAGTTCGTTTGAGAACTCTTCGGCGTTGTGCTTAAGGGTTCCCTCGTTCATCAAAGCGGCGGTAATCGAAGCGATACCGGCTTTGCTCTTGTCCCAGCCTTCTTGCTTATGTCCGCCTTCGATGCTCAGGCGAAGCGTAACGGTCGGGATTTCGCTAGAACGGGTGCCGATGATCTGGAGGCCGTTCTTGAAGTTATTTCTCCAATAATCCGGAACCGGAACAAGAGGGGCTTTAGTGGCTTCTGGCTTCTTGCTACGGTCAAACTTGTCACCGGTGATGGGCGTGTAAGCCAGTCCTGAGTAGTCGGTAGTAGGGAACGGGTTGTTTCCTGACTTCTGTGGCGTGAAGTTATCGGCCTTGGCGGTCAAGCCTTCCATGCCTTTAGGCAATACGCTCAGCACTACGGAAGCTTTGCCTTTGATGTACTTGTTGTATACGCGGACTACGTCTTCTTTGGTAATATTCAAATAAGCGTCGAGTTCCTTCTGGATGTAGTTCGGATTTCCTGTGAAAGTCTGGTAGTGGGCAAGCTGGCTCACTTTTCCGCTTACCGAAGCCAGGCTGTTGATAGTTCCGGCCTCTACGCCAGCTACAAACTTCTGGATGTCTTCGTCTTTTACGCCTTCTTTTTCGAATTCTTTCAGCGTTGCCCTGAGATCTTCCTCAAAGCTGGCGAGAGTGTTGCCTGGGAATGGCAATACGAACATGGTCATTTGGCCGGCGAGTTCGTCATGCGACGAGAATACGCTGGCTTGGATCGCCTTACGGGTCTTTACGAATTTTTTGAAGAAGAAAGAACTTTGTCCTGTTCCCAGAATCTGGGCGAGACACTTGAGCGGAGCCTCGTCTTTGTGATATTCCGGAACGGTGGGGAAAGTAAGCAACAACGCGGGGAAGCGGATGTTGGAATCTACGTAAGAGATATAGCGGTCGCTGTCAAGTTGGACTGGATCGAGCTTGAGGCTTTTCACTTCCTGTCCTCTCGGGATAATTCCGAAATATTTTTCCGCCAAGCGAATCACTTCTTTCGGGTTTACGTCTCCGCCAACGGTAAGCGTGGCGTTGTTCGGCCCGTACCAACGGAGGAAGAATTTCTTCAGGTCGGTTACGTCAACTCGGTCCAAATCCTCAAGCACGCCGATCGTGAGCCACGAATACGGGTGACCGTAAGGGTAGAGGGCCTGGCAAGTACGCTCTTGCCACTGGCCGTAAGGTGCGTTGTCGTAGTTTTGGCCTTTTTCGTTTTTAACGGTGGCGCGCTGTACCTCGAACTTTTTCTGTGTAACAGCTTCGAGCAGAAATCCCATCCTGTCGGCCTCAAGCCAGAACATTCTTTCGAGCTGGTTGCTCGGTACGGTTTGGAAGTAGTTTGTGCGGTCGCGGTTAGTGGTTCCGTTAAGCGTTCCGCCGGACTCCGAGACCACTTTGAAATGCTCTTCATCGGCTACGTTTTTGGAGCCTTGGAACATCATGTGTTCGAAGAAGTGGGCGAAACCGGATTTTCCGATCTCTTCGCGTTGCGAGCCCACATGATAAGTCACGTCAACGTGTACCAAAGGATCGGAATGATCCTCATGGATTACCAAAGTAAGGCCGTTGTCCAAAACGTACTTCTCGTAAGGGATTACGACCTCGTCACCTTTTTTCGTCACCTTTTCGATCAGCTTGGTCTGAGCGAGTGCCATACCAGACGATAGCATGATCGCAAGCGACATTGCGATAGTCTTGAGTTTTCTCATCTAAACGATGTTTGTTTGTGTCGGATATAGAATAAAAAGTCTGTGTTAAACTAATATATTTCCCTGATAGATGCTCGGATTATTCCATAAGCGGTTTGGGAGTTTGAAAAGGTGAGATGCAAAAAAAAGCGCGAGTTCCGTAAACGGAACCCGCGCCTTTATTCTTTAATCGAAAGATTACTGATTAAGCCTCAGTTACAGGCTCAACAGAAACAACCGATCTGTTTTTTCTAGTTTTTTTGAAGCTAACCACGCCGTCAGTCAAAGCGAAGAGAGTGTGGTCTTTGCCCATACCCACGTTGTTGCCTGGGTGGTGCTTAGTGCCTCTTTGTCTAACGATGATGTTGCCGGCGATAGCACCTTGTCCACCATAGATCTTTACGCCAAGGCGTTTGCTTTCCGATTCTCTACCGTTGTTAGAAGAACCTGCTCCTTTTTTATGTGCCATGGTTTAAGCTTATTTAGAGATCCCTTTAATCATTACTTTAGTGAAGGCCTGACGGTGACCGTTCTTCAAACGGTAGCCTTTTCTTCTCTTCTTCTTGAAGATGATTACTTTGTTGCCCTTCACGTGCTCGACGATTTCGCCAGTGACCTTTGCACCTTCAACTACGGGAGCACCTACTTCGATGTCACCGTCGTTGTCGATCAAAAGCACCTTGTCGAACTCTACGGAAGCGCCGGCTTCGCCCTCCAAAGATGGAGCGAACACAAACCGATCTTGCGTTACTTTGAACTGCTTTCCTGCTATCTCTACGATCGCGTACATAATGTGCTATTAAATTTGAATTACGTTTCGCAAATGAAGCGCAAATATATGAAAAGCTTCGCTAAAAGCAAAAGTCTTGTCTATCAATATGTCACGCCTCGCGAAGTTCGGCTTTCAGGCGGCCGATTTCGGCTCTGAACCCTCTTTCCTTGCTGGCGAAATCTTCCTGGATCGCCTGCATTTCTTCCCAACTCTGGCGGGCGGCCTCCTCTTTCTCTTTCAGGACTACGGCTTGCTGGCGCATTTCTTCCAACAACCTTTTTGTGCGCTCGTTGTTTCGCGCAACGGTTACGGTGGCGGCTATCGCTTCTCCGCAACGGGTCAGAAAATCGAGGATGTAGTCTTCCACGTGCTGGAAAAACGCAAGTTCCATGACTCCTGCTATCTCGTCATTGACTTTTAGCGGGATAAGCAAAATGTATGTTGGTGTGCTTTCGCCCAAACCTGAGGTGATGGAGGTATAGCCGTCGGGCACCTCGCTCATTCTTATAGGACGAGCTTCCAGATAGCAGGTCCCGACCAAGCCTTGTCCAGGCATTATGCTTTTTTCCGTAAAGCGTTTTTTCTCATAAGCGTAGCAAGATCTTAGAACCAGCTTTCCTGCGTCGGTTTCGTCATCACCGGCCATAACGAATAGGCCGAATTGGTTGGCGTTTACGTATTTGGCGAGGAACGAAGCCAATTTGTCTGCGACTGCGTTGAAATCTTCGGATGAACGCAGGATTTCCGCAATTCGGCTCAAGCCTTCGGAAGCCATTCTTTCACGGTCCTCGCGTTCTTTGGCTTCTTTGAGCGAGTTTCTCATTTCCAACAGGGCTTTGCCCAGTTCGTTGTCTTTGCTTGGGTTGTAGTCGGTCTCCAGTTTTCCGGCTCCCACATCCCTGGCGAAATCGCCGGACCTGCGCAACGATCTTACCAGTGCCTGCAACGTTTCTTGCAGTGAACGGAACTCGGAAATTTTTTGGTCTAGCTTGAGTTTTCCGTCTAGGCGTCCTTTGCTTATGGATTTTACGTACCCGATTACTGCGTCGAATTTTTCGGAAAACTGGAGGCTTAGCCTGTAAACTCCGAATAAGGTACCTAGGAGAAGTACTATTTGGGCTAACAGAATATAAATAAACCTCCGGAAGAGTTCGCCAAGTGAGCCTGTAACGGTGGTTTCGGAGATAAAAAACATGCCTCTCGCCTGCATTCTTCGTACATGCACGAAATGGTTCACCCCATTGTGCTCATACTTGAAATGAAAAACGCTATCCTTATTTCCCTTTGATTTTTCCAGTAACCAATTGGCCTTCTCTCCAAGGCCGGATATATCAATAAGATTGAAAGCCTCGCCGGATTTATCCTTGTTATACGAGATAAGGTTTCCCGAGTAGTCGGTCAGAAAGTTCCGGTCTTCAGATTTCTCTTCTTGGCCCACCACGTCCTGATGGACTTTGTTCAGGTCGACAATGAGAAATCCGAAAGTGTTTTCGGGTTTGGTGCTGATTTTTTGGGCGATCACCATTTTTTGTTTGCCACCCTCAGTGAATGTTTCGAAAAAGTTGTGCCTCTTGGTTTGCTCTAATCTTCTCACCCAAAAAAAGCCTGGCGAATTTAAGTTTATGGATTCAGCAAAGCCTTTAGAGTCCGTCATCCACGGTTCCGCTCCGATAGTGACGACCCCGATTCGGGCTTCTTTGTTTAGGCCGCGTAGCTTTTTGTCGTATTGTCTGAGGAGGGTTGTTACAGAATCCCGGCATTGTTCGCCCGCCGACAAGTATCGCTTGAGCGGCCGGTTCATTTCGAGGGTGTACTGTACGGTCCGCGTGTAAGAGTACAAAGTGGAATGTACCTTCCCCAGCGGGCGTTCGGCCAAAATGGGGGCAAGATCTTTTTCATAGCCCTTTATGATCATGTCACGGGACGTGACATAGAAAAGGGCGCTGGATATTCCGGAAATCAATATGAAAAGCATTCCGAAACTCAGTATTAGCCGGCCTCTGAGTGAGCCTAAAAATTTCGAATCCATAGGGACAGGTTTGGATTGATGAGTCAAAAACTAGAAACTGCGTGCGTGGATGGTATTAAATATACAATTCCATTCAGATTTATCACACAAATAGTAAAACATAACTTTATTAATCTGGGCGAGAAAAAAGAAATCCTGAAGGATTTTAAAAAAAGTATGCCTATAAAACGAAAAAAGCCTCGCTGAAAAGCGAAGCTTGCGGTATGGACGGGACTCGAACCCGCGACCTCCTGCGTGACAGGCAGGCATTCTAACCAACTGAACTACCACACCAAATTATATTTATTAGAGTGTCCATTTGACAAACTCTCAGTAGCGGGAGCTGGACTCGAACCAACGACCTTCGGGTTATGAGCCCGACGAGCTACCAACTGCTCCATCCCGCGATGTGTACTCCGTAGGGGAATCGAACCCCTGTTACCAGGATGAAAACCTGGCGTCCTAACCCCTAGACGAACGGAGCATCATTTCAAGTGAAAATGGCGGTATGGACGGGACTCGAACCCGCGACCTCCTGCGTGACAGGCAGGCATTCTAACCAACTGAACTACCACACCAAATTATATTTATTAGAGCGTCCATTTGACTGACTCTTAGTAGCGGGGGCAGGACTCGAACCTACGACCTTCGGGTTATGAGCCCGACGAGCTACCAACTGCTCCACCCCGCGATGTGTACTCCGTAGGGGAATCGAACCCCTGTTACCAGGATGAAAACCTGGCGTCCTAACCCCTAGACGAACGGAGCATCATTTCAATTTATTACAACAAAAAAAGCCATTGCTTTTCTGTATTCGTACTCCGTAGGGGAATCGAACCCCTGTTACCAGGATGAAAACCTGGCGTCCTAACCCCTAGACGAACGGAGCATCATTTCAAGTGAAAATGGCGGTATGGACGGGACTCGAACCCGCGACCTCCTGCGTGACAGGCAGGCATTCTAACCAACTGAACTACCACACCAAATTATATTTATTAGAGCGTCCATTTGACTGACTCTTAGTAGCGGGGGCAGGACTCGAACCTACGACCTTCGGGTTATGAGCCCGACGAGCTACCAACTGCTCCACCCCGCGATGTGTACTCCGTAGGGGAATCGAACCCCTGTTACCAGGATGAAAACCTGGCGTCCTAACCCCTAGACGAACGGAGCATCATTTCAAATGAAAATGGCGGTATGGACGGGACTCGAACCCGCGACCTCCTGCGTGACAGGCAGGCATTCTAACCAACTGAACTACCACACCAAATTATATTTATTAGAGTGTCCATTTGACTGACTCTCAGTAGCGGGAGCTGGACTCGAACCAACGACCTTCGGGTTATGAGCCCGACGAGCTACCAACTGCTCCATCCCGCGATGTGTACTCCGTAGGGGAATCGAACCCCTGTTACCAGGATGAAAACCTGGCGTCCTAACCCCTAGACGAACGGAGCATCATTTCAAGTGAAAATGGCGGTATGGACGGGACTCGAACCCGCGACCTCCTGCGTGACAGGCAGGCATTCTAACCAACTGAACTACCACACCAAAATTTTATAGAGCGTCCATTTGACTGACTCTCAGTAGCGGGGGCAGGACTCGAACCTACGACCTTCGGGTTATGAGCCCGACGAGCTACCAACTGCTCCACCCCGCGATGTGTACTCCGTAGGGGAATCGAACCCCTGTTACCAGGATGAAAACCTGGCGTCCTAACCCCTAGACGAACGGAGCATTCTTTCAAGTGTTAATTGGCGGTATGGACGGGACTCGAACCCGCGACCTCCTGCGTGACAGGCAGGCATTCTAACCAACTGAACTACCACACCAACTGTTAGGGTGAAAGACCGGATTCGAACCGGCGACCTCTGGTGCCACAAACCAGCGCTCTAACCTACTGAGCTACAATCACCATGTGAAAGAATCCCGTTACAATGATTTTGGGTGGAAGACCGGGTTCGAACCGGCGACCTCTGGTACCACAAACCAGCGCTCTAACCAACTGAGCTACATCCACCATGTTTGTAACGGGATTGCAAAGGTAGGATTTAGTTTTTAAAACGCAAAAACCAACCTATGTTTTTTTTGCTTAAATCAACGTCTGAAGCATATGCGAGCCCCTTTTTTGCTCTCGTCAAAGCGCCCGTTTTCGTAAGCCAAATGACCGGAAACGATAGTGTGGGTTACTGTCGATTTGAAGGAGTGCCCTTCGAATGGAGACCACCCGCATTTTGACAAGATATTGGTTTTCTCTACTTTATGGCTGGAGTTAGGGTCTAGAATGACAAGATCCGCATGGTAGCCTTCGCGAATAAAACCGCGCTTTTCAACCTGGAAGGCAATAGCCGGATTGTGCGACATTAACTCCACGACTTTTTCTTTGGAAATTTTTCCTTCCAAAGCTTTTTCCCACATCGCGAGGAGGCTAAACTGCACCAAAGGACCTCCGGAAGGGGCCTTGAAATAGGTGTTGTCTTTCTCTTCCAAGGTGTGTGGAGCGTGGTCTGTGGCCACAACATCGATGCGCCCGTCCTTAATCGCTTGCCAAATCGCCTCTCTGTCGTTAGCGGTTTTTACCGCAGGGTTCCATTTTATGTGCGTTCCTTTTCTCTTGTAATCGGAATCATCGAACCAAAGATGGTGTACGCAGGCCTCTGCGGTGATCTTTTTTTGTTCTAGTGGCAGGCTATTATCGAAGAGGTCAAGTTCGTCGGCGGTGGAGATGTGGAGAATATGTAGGCGGGTGCCGTGTTTTTTTGCCAAACCTACGGCCAACGAAGAAGATTTCAGGCAAGCTTCCCTACTTCTGATAAGCGGATGGCATTCGATCGGCACGTCTTCGCCGTATTTCGCTCGGAATTCTTCAGTATTGGCCCGGATAGTAGCCTCGTCTTCGCAGTGGGTGGCGATCAGGATATCCACTTTGGAAAAGAGAGAGTCGAGCGTCTTTTCGTTATCGACAAGCATATTGCCGGTAGACGAGCCCATAAAGGCCTTCACGCCACACACTGTTTTCGGATCGGTCTTGAGGACTTCCTCCAAGTTGTCGTTGGTGGCGCCCATATAGAAAGAATAGTTCGCCATCGACACTTCCGCCGCCCGCTGGTATTTCTTTTCCAAAAGCTCTTGGGTAACCGTTTGCGGGTTGGTGTTCGGCATTTCCATAAAAGTGGTGGTACCGCCGGCCACCGCGGCGCGGGCTTCGTGATAGATGTCCGCTTTGTGGGTGAGGCCCGGCTCGCGGAAGTGTACTTGGTCGTCAATTACGCCGGGGATAAGGTATTTCCCTTTAGCGTCAATGACCTTGTCGGCCTCAATTCCGGAAAGATCTTTATCGATCCGGGCAATCAATCCGTCTTTTACGAGGACATCGGCGGAGAAGACCTCCCCCTCATTTACTATATTTGCGTTTAGAATCAGCAACATATCACTGGAGATTGGTTATCTGAATGTGGTTTTCCTGAAAAATAGCTTGAAAAATCGGCCGTTTGCCGTTTCCTTATCCGTAAAGTTAAGGAATATTGGCGCCGGCCCATAAGGCATAGGTATAAATGGGAAAATCTCCGGGGAGCTGATCCAAGTAGACGATTGAGACAGACATGAGCGAAGAGAAGATAAATCCTTTCGAACAATTCAAACTGAACAGGCAAATCCTGTCGGCTGTGGAAGACGCGGGCTACGATGCTCCGACGGAGATCCAAAGCAAGGCTATCCCTTTGGTAAGTTCCGGGCACGATTTGCTGGGGATTGCGCAAACCGGAACCGGTAAGACGGCCGCTTTCGTATTGCCGATCCTGATGAAGATAAAATACGCCGACGGCGATTCGCCCCGGGCTTTGATCTTGGCGCCTACCCGCGAGCTGGTAATGCAGATCGACGACAACATTACTTTGTTGGCCAAAAATCTGGACGTAAGACATACGGCTATTTACGGAGGCATCGGGGCGAAAACGCAAATCGAGAAGCTCCGCGAAGGCGTTGACATTCTTGTTTCCACCCCGGGCCGTTTTCTGGATCTGTACGGACGAGGCGAGTTGGTGACCAAGCGCCTGAATACCATGGTGCTCGACGAAGCCGACAAAATGATGGATATGGGCTTTATGCCCCAAATCCGTAGAATTTTGGAAGTGATTCCCGTAAAGCGGCAGAACCTGTTGTTCTCGGCCACTTTCCCGCCAAGGGTAGAGGAGCTGACACAGGAATTTCTTGAGTTTCCGGAAAAAGTGGAAGTGGCGCCGCAGGCCACGGCGGCCGAAACCGTTGAGCAGTCGGTATATCAGGTTCCCAACTTTCTGACGAAGATTAATCTTTTGGGACACCTTTTGGCTGATACCGAACGCTATAAAAGGGTAATCGTATTTGCCAATACCAGAACCAACGCCGACAACCTGTCGAAATACCTGATTCGTAAAGGCGAAGGCGAAGTGAGGGTGATTCACGCGAACAAAGGCCAAAACAGCCGGACAAACGCCATCGAAGCTTTTAAGCGCGGCGAAGTACGTGCGTTGGTGACTACAGACGTGTCGGCCAGGGGAATTGACGTAACCGACGTCGATTTGGTGGTCAACTTTGATGTTCCTCCTATATATGAGGACTATGTGCACCGTGTTGGTCGTACGGGGCGTGCGGGCAAATCGGGTAAAGCTGTCACTTTCGCCAACGAATACGAGATGATCCACTTCCACAGGATCGAGAATGTTATTCGGATGGAAGTTCCCGTGGCGCAGATTCCGTCTGGCGTGAAGGTGGAAAAAACACCTTTCGAAGAAGGCCAGACAATCGCCCGTGCGGTGGATGACTGGAAAAAGAAGCTGGACCCTACATATAAGGGAGCCTTTCACGAGAAGAAAAAGAAACCGGCCGATAAAACCGCCAAAGGCCGTGGTGGCCGAAACGTAGGCGGAAAGCTCTCGAAATCGGCGAAAAAGCTTTACGGCGCCGCTACGCAGTCGTCGAGCAAGCGTAAGGGCGGAAAGCCAAAACGGAGACGTTAAGAGCTTCGTTTCCTGCAAAAAAACGGGATATTTTTCGTAAACTTGCCTCGGTCCGGTGCTTCGGGCCGAGGTTTTTTTATCCATTCCAAGCCCAGTAGATGAAGTTCGAAAGTTTTGTCTCTTCAAGGATTACCCGTGCCGATTCGGGTTCTTTTTCTTCGACGGTCAACAAGATCGCCGTAGGCAGTATCGCCATGGGCTTGGCTTTGATGATTCTTTCCTTTCTTATTCTGTTCGGTTTTCAGGACACCATCCGCGACAAGGTGATCAGCTTCAACGGCGAGTTGCAGGTTGTCAAATATTCTTCCAACAACTCTTATAAAGAGGAGCCGATTTCGTTGTTGAATCCGCTGAGCGAGCGCCCCGAGAATTTCTCCGAGATTAGCGGCGAGTTTCCCTTCGCCCACAAACCCGGACTGATCAAAACCGAAGAGGACGTGTCCGGCATCGTGCTCAAGGCCGTAGACTCCACTTATAAAGACTCTCCGTTCATGACAAATATGACTGAGGGAAGATTCGTGGAGTTTAGCGGAACAAAACGTTCGACGGATATGGTAATCAGCGAAAGGCTGGCCAATAAGTTGGGGTTGGGCGTGGGAGACACTATGTTGGTTTATTTTATCCAAAATCCGCCGCGCCCGCGCAAGATGATAATCACGGGCCTTTACAATACCGGCTTGGCCGAATTCGACGAACGGTTCGCTCTGGGCGATATACGCCTGATTCGCCGGCTGAACCACTGGGCGGATACCTTGGCCGGAGGCGTGGAAGTTCACCTCAACCGTTTTGACGAGACCAACAAAGCCCAAATCACGTTGCTCGACAGTTTGGGCTATAACCTGTACGTATCATCGATTCTGGATACGCATAGCGATATTTTCGAATGGCTTGATATGCTGAACGTGAACGTCATCGTGTTCCTTTCCCTTATTCTGGCCGTAGCCTGTTTTAACATGATGTCGATAATCTTGATCCTGATTATGGAACGGACGCAGATGATCGGCGTGTTGAAAGCCCTTGGCGCCAGCAACAGGCTAATAAGACGGATTTTCCGCCACAACGGCATGCGCCTGATCGGAAAAGGTTTGCTTTGGGGCAATGTGATAGGCTTGGGACTTTGCGCTCTGCAATATTTTTTTAGAATAATTCCTCTGGACCCCGAAAGCTATTATATGAGTTACGTTCCAATCAGTTGGAGCTTCGTGACTATTGTGGCTTTGAATATCGGGACATTTCTGTTGGTGACATCCGTGCTGTTTATCCCCACGGCGATTATCAGCAAAATCAGCCCAATAAAGAGTATCCGATTCGACTGATTCGCTTTCGCAAACATGATTTTTTCCGGAGAAAACATCTCCTATTGATGAATCAGTAGCCTAATCGGAGCGAAGACGCTTTGCGGGGAAACCCCAATAGCCGATTTTTTATTGTCAGGAAGAGAGTTTAACCTGACATGTCCGCAATATGAATATCCGCAAGGCTTACAGTTTCGATGATGTGCTGATCGTGCCGAAGTACAATACCATCAAGTCTAGGCAAGATGTTGATTTCACGACTAACGTGACTAAAAATCATACGCTTGACACTCCTATTTTGATCGCTAATATGGATACCGTATGTGAAAGCCCGATGGCTATTGCTGTCGGGAAATTGGGCGGTTTGGGCGTAATACACCGCTTTTTGACAGTGGAAGAGCAGGTGGCGGAGGTGAAGAAAGTGAAGGCTGAGGGATTGCTATGTGCGGCGGCGCTTGGTGTCAAGGATTATGAGGAACGCTTGGAAGCGTTGGCCAAATGTGGTGTTGACATTATCGTATTGGACATTGCGCATGGCCATTCTATCATGACTAAAGAGGCTCTGATGTTTTCCAAAAGCGAATATCCGCACATTGACGTGATGGCCGGAAACGTGGCGAGTCATGACGCTGCCCACGACTTGGCCCGCTGGGGCGCCGATGCGATAAAAGTGGGGGTAGGTCCCGGTTCCATGTGTACCACTCGCATTATGACTGGTTGCGGAATGCCACAGCTCACGGCTATCGACGAGGTTTACGGTGCTGTGGGCGGGCGTGTCCCGATTTGCGCGGATGGGGGAATCAAACATTCCGGCGACATTGTGAAGGCTATCGGTGCTGGGGCTGATAACGTGATGATAGGTTCGTTGGTAAGCGGGACGGACGAAACGCCGGGAGATGTTATCCGGATCAAGAATCGGCCGTATAAGCTTTATCGCGGTATGGCCAGCTTTGACGCCGCGGTTCAAAAACTGAAGAAAGATAACCAAAAGCACACGGAGGTGATAAGTGTGGAAGGCGAGAAAGTCCATACGCCGTACAAGGGCCCAGTAGAGAGGATTATCAAGCGTTTGCTTGGCGGTTTGGCTTCTGGAATGACTTATAATGGCTCCAGAACTGTTTCCGAGCTTAAAGCGAATGTGGAGTTTGTGGAGATGACTGCGTCCGGTCTTTATGAAAGTAGGGCTCATGGCCTGCGTAACACGTAAAAGGGGACGAAAAACTGCGGTTAACCTACATCTGGGGATTCCCAAAGTTATTGGAGTTTAGCGTTACGCATGGTTTTCGTGCTTACTTTTACATTCCGAATAGACTTTTTATCGGTTGCGAAACGTAAACCTCAGATATGAAGAACATCTTGGACGCCTGCACGTCGGTTAGTATCGATTTGAGTACGAACAAGCTTTGGGCGGGAGTGCCGAAAAACGATTTTTCCAAAGAATATAAATGCGATTGGGTTTTCTGCTCCGGTTGGGAAGACAAAGAGCCAGTGGTTTGGGAGGGTAGTACTCCGGGTTTGGAATACGGCGAGGCGGATATTTCTGAAGTGGAAGATTACTTTGAGGAAAACTTTTCGGGTTCGGTAGAAGATATCGGTTACGATACAGATTACTGTTTTTCGCTTAGTGTCGAGAGGAGCGATTGGAAGGCGTAAAACATAGTCCATTTTCCCATTGGAATTTTTGGGGGACGTAAAGTGCGTTTTGCCTTGTTTTTTGGATAAGTCCGTGTATGGCTTATATTTACCTCTCAGTAGGCGTGCGCCTTCCCAAGGCGGTTGCGCTGGCAAACTCAAACCAGAAAGACAGACCAAATGAGAATCGGTATTATAAAAGAAGGCAAAGTCCCCGTTGACCACCGGGTGCCTTTCACGCCCGATCAGGCCAAGGAAATCGAAAAGCTTTTCCCGGAAGTGGAGGTAAAAGTGGAAAGCAGTGACGTGCGTTGCTTCCCTGACAGCGATTACGCCACGTTAGGTTTGGAAATCCGCAAAGACGTGGAAGATTGCGACGTTCTTTTCGGCGTTAAGGAAGTTCCGATAGAAAGCCTTATACCTAACAAAACCTATTTCTTTTTTTCGCACACAATCAAGAAACAGCCTTATAACAAGGACCTACTAAAAGCCATATTAGCCAAAAACATCCGGCTGATAGATTATGAATGCCTGACTAACACCCTCGGACAACGAGTGGTGGCTTTTGGGCGCTATGCCGGAATAGTCGGGGCATACAACGGTCTGCTGACTTATGGGAAAAAGTTTGACTTGTTTGAGCTAAAGCCTGCTCACCAGTGCTTGGATATGGAAGAACTCTTTGGCGAGTTGGACAAGGTGTCGCTTCCGGGCGTAAAAATCGCTCTGACTGGCGCTGGCCGGGTGTCAAACGGAAGTGTGGAGGTGTTGGAGCGTGCCGGAATACGCAGAGTTGGAGCGGAAGAGTTTTTGGAAGAGAACTTTTCGGACGCAGTCTATGCTCAGTTAGATGTGGAAGACTACAACAAACGCAAAGACGGTGGCGCTTTTGACAAAAAAGAATTCTTCGCTGATCCATCCGGTTACGAAAGCAATTTTCTTCGTTTCCTTCCCCATGCCGACATCTTGGTGGCAGGAGCCTTCTGGGCGCCTGAGGCCCCTGCACTTTTCACTGCTGAAGATGTTAGCAGTTCGGATTTCAACATAAAAGTAGTGGCCGATATCACTTGCGATATTCGCGGTTCAATTCCGACAACGGTACGCCCTTCTACTATTGATGACCCTATATACGATTACGAACCCTCGATCGACGAGGCGGTTCCGGCTTTTGCCGAACCCGGTCGCTTGACAGTCATGGCCGTTGACAATTTGCCTTGCGAATTGCCGAGAGACGCTTCAGCCAGTTTCGGGGAGAATTTGATCAAATTCGTATTGCCTTCGCTTTTGGGTGAGGATTCTGACGGAATAATCCACCGGGCAACTATAGCCGAGAACGGAGAATTGGGGGAGCATTACCAATACTTGAGCGACTATGCCGAAGTAGTGTGAATGTCTCTTGTCGCTAAAAAAAGAAAGAGGTGTTTCCGTTCACAGGAAACACCTCTTTTGCTTTCGGGTGGTGTATGTTTTAAATCTCTTCCAGCATGGTTGCGAAAGACACTACCTTGTTGCCGAACTTAGTGGTAAGTTCCGCCAGAATAGAGGAGTTTTTCTCGAAACAGGTTTCCAACTCCGCCAAATCATCGACGAACAGCTGTAAAGCGTAAGTCTCCCCTTCGCTTTGCGAGTCATGCATCATCCTAAGGAATTTATACTCCTTAATGTACTCTGACTGCGCTACAGCGGGGATATAGCGCTCGTTCATCCAAGCTGTCCAGACCTTCTCGACACTTTTTTCTGTATTGAATGTGATATTATAGAGTATCATGTTATCAAAATTCACTATTATTCCTTTATTTCGCGAAGATATTCGCCAAAGTAATTCGTGTCACATATTTGAAGCCGAATCTTTTTCAAATGTTAAACGAGTCAAAAATAAATAGTTGGAACAGCCGGACGGAAAGCTCCGGGCCCGAGTTTTCCCCAGGTGTGGGGAAGCAAAAGGGGATTCTCTTTTCGGGAGCCTGTTCGCTGTTATTGATTGGGGCGAATACGGAAACGGTTTTTATTGATTCATCGGATTATATTTCAAAAAGAGCTATTGGTCTTGGCCAGTAGCTCTTTTTTTATGCCCGAGAATTTTACAGCCGAGCTCAAAAGAAGCAACATTTATAACAATACTTCATTCTCAAGATCAAAATGCCAAAGGACAACAGCATTAAATCGGTACTTATCATTGGTAGTGGCCCAATCGTTATCGGTCAGGCCTGCGAGTTCGACTATTCAGGATCTCAAGCTTCTCGCTCCCTCAGGGAAGAGGGGATCGAGGTGATTCTGATCAACTCGAACCCAGCCACGATCATGACAGACAACGTGACAGCGGATCACGTTTACCTGCTGCCCTTGGAGAAAAAATCCATTAAGCAGATCCTTGAAAAGCACGACATCGACGCGGTACTCCCAACAATGGGCGGACAGACGGCCCTAAACCTGGCTATCGACTGCCAGAATGCCGGACTGTGGGAAAAGTACGACGTGAGGATCATCGGTGTGGACATCGACGCCATCCAGATGACCGAAGACCGTGAGAAATTCCGCTTGAGGATGAAAGAGCTCGGCGTACACGTTTGTAAAGGTGAAACGGCCACTTCTTTCCTCCACGGTAAAGAAATCGCCCAGGAAATTGGCTTTCCTTTGGTAATCCGTCCTTCGTTTACCCTCGGTGGTACGGGCGGTGGTTTTGTTGAGAAGCCGGAAGACTTCGACAAAGCTTTGACCAAAGGCCTGCACGCATCGCCGGTACATGAAGTACTGATCGAGCAGAGTATTTTGGGATGGAAAGAATACGAGCTTGAGCTGTTGCGCGACAGCGTGGGCAACGTGATCATCATCTGTTCTATCGAGAACTTTGACCCGATGGGCGTTCACACGGGCGATTCGATCACAGTGGCGCCGGCCATGACGCTTTCCGATTCTTTGTATCAGGAAATCCGCGACCAGGCCATCATGATGATGAACGGAATCGGGGAATTTGCCGGTGGCTGTAACGTACAGTTCTCGGTTAGCCCTACTACCGACGAGATTATCGGTATCGAGATCAACCCTCGTGTATCTCGTTCTTCGGCCTTGGCATCGAAAGCGACTGGTTACCCAATCGCGAAGGTTGCCGCCAAGTTGGCGATCGGTTACAACCTCGACGAGATCGAAAACCAGATTACCAAGACTACTTCGGCCTTCTTCGAGCCTAGCATCGACTACACTATCGTGAAGATCCCTCGTTGGAACTTCGAGAAGTTCGAAGGCGCTGACAAATCGCTCGGTCTTCAGATGAAAGCCGTGGGCGAGGTTATGGGTATTGGACGTAACTTTCAGGAAGCTTTGCAGAAGGCTTGCCAGTCGTTGGAGATCAAGCGTAACGGATTGGGCGCCGACGGCAAAAGCCTCGTAGACCAGCAGGTAATCGTAGAAAGCCTCAAGCATCCGAGCTGGGACCGTTTGTTCCATATTTACGACGCCTTCAAGCTTGGCCTTTCGTTCCGCAAGATCCAGAAGCTTACCCATATCGACCCTTGGTTCCTGACTCAGATCGAAGAGTTGGTGGCCTTGGAAAAAGAGATCGAGGCTAACAGCATCGAGACGATCTCGCGCGAACTTCTGCTTGTCGCCAAAGAAAAAGGCTACGCCGACCGTCAGTTGGCCCACTTGCTGGGTTGCTTGGAAAGCCAAGTCTTCAAAAAGCGCTACGACGAATACAACATCAAGCGCGTATATAAAATGGTGGACACCTGCGCCGCCGAGTTTGAGGCCAAGACTCCTTATTACTACTCTACCTTCGGCGGAGAGAATGAGGCGATCAAGACCGACAAGAAGAAGATCGTGGTATTGGGCGCCGGCCCTAACCGTATCGGCCAAGGTATCGAGTTCGACTACTGCTGTGTACACGGCGTGTTGGCGGCGAAAGAGGCCGGTTACGAGACCATCATGATCAACTGTAACCCGGAGACGGTATCGACTGACTTCGATATCTCTGACAGACTGTACTTCGAGCCTGTATTCTGGGAGCATATCTACGAAATCATCCTGCACGAGCAGCCAGAAGGCGTTATCGTACAACTTGGTGGACAAACTGCCCTTAAGTTGGCTGACAAGTTGACCCGTTACGGCATCAAGATCATCGGTACTAGCTTTGAGGCTCTGGATTTGGCCGAAGACCGCGGACGTTTCTCAAAACTCCTCGCCGACAACGAGATCCCTTACCCTAAGTTCGGTGTATGTACTGACGCTGACGAGGCTCTCGAGCAAGCCAAGGAACTCGGGTTCCCATTGCTCGTACGCCCATCGTACGTATTGGGTGGCCAGTACATGAAGATCGTTATCAACGAGCAGGAGCTTGAGGAGCATATCGTAAACATCCTTCGCGAGATCCCTGGCAACCAAGTATTGCTTGACCACTTCTTGGACGGAGCTATCGAGGCGGAAGCCGACGCCATCTGCGACGGTGAGAATGTCCACATCGTGGGAATTATGCAGCACATTGAACCGGCGGGTATCCACTCGGGTGACTCTTACGCCGTGTTGCCTCCTTACAACTTGGGCGACTTTGTGATGAAGCAAATCGAGAACATCACCAAGAAAATCGCCGTTGAGTTGCAGACCAAAGGTTTGATCAACATCCAGTTCGCCATCAAAGACGACAAGGTGTACGTGATCGAGGCCAACCCGCGCGCTTCTCGTACCGTGCCGTTTATCTGCAAAGCTTACCAAGAGCCATACGTAAACTACGCTACCAAAGTAATGCTCGGCGACAAGAGGGTAACCGATTTCAATTTCCAGCCAGTGAAGGAAGGCTACGCCATCAAGGTGCCGGTATTCTCGTTCAACAAATTCCCGAACGTGAACAAAGAGCTCGGGCCAGAGATGAAATCGACTGGAGAGGCTATCTACTTCATCGAAGACCTTTTCGATGACTACTTCCTCAAAATCTACTCGGAAAGAAACCTTTACCTGAGCAAGTAATTGCCGGGATAATATAGTTTCAGCGGAGAATCCTCAGTTCTCTATGACAAAAAGCGTCCGCATCGGTCTTCCGACGGGCGCTTTTTCTTTTTTGGCGGTATTGGGAATCAGAGGATTCAGGTTTTGCTCGGTAACTTTAGCGTACTTTCCGTGTTTTCACTTTGGCCATAGTGCCCTTAACTATGTTTGAGCAAAGACAGCGAAGACCGGATAGGCGCCAAGGAGCGAAGGATGGAGGCTCGGATCCCGTAGCGCAGGCTATGTGGCGCCCGGCCCGATTGTTACGTTCCTCTAGGCTATATAAGGAAGGGCGGAAGAGGTCTCGTAATGTGGGAAAATACAAGGATTTTTCGGCGGGTGAACGCATATTGATTGATGACGAAGGGGTGTTACGGGAGACTTGGACTAAAGAAGGTACAACGTCTAAGTGGATGAAAGGGCCTGTTACAGTTCCTGAAGATGAGGACGCCGCGTATGATGATTGGTACGAGGCTTTGACTGATAAGACACCCGATAGGCTTTTTGTAAAGGACGGAACTTTTGAGTTTATAGAACCCAGCGGTTCTTTTCAGGGGCTAATGAGATTTTTGGCTTTGGTAAGGCTTAATGACCAAGAAGGTCGTATAGGTAACCGAAGATCGATTATGGAGTCGGATGATGAGGAAGAGATTTGTTCCGATTTGCGTAGCCTATACCATGGAAGTACTGTGCGCAAGGCCAAAGGTCAAGACGCAGAGACTTACGCTTCGGAATTGTCCAGACTTATAGCGGGAAGAGTACCTGAATCGGCTATGACTTTCGGTGTTCAGAAATCACCGACACTTTCTAAAGAGGTTAGGGACATGCCTGACGCTCACGAGCGTTTGAAGGGAGCGTTGCATTTCTTTCCGCCGGTTGCGCGCCGAAAGGCTGAGCGAGTAACTAGTCAGGGTGTGGAAATGTCGGGTGTCGGCGCTACTAAAGGCGCCACTATTAGTTCGGACACTTCATTTTTCTACCGTGTTTATGTCAACGTGGAGGCTCCTTATGTGCATGAGGTATTGCCTGTGGTCTTTAGTCTGATAGACCATCCAGGCTCCACGGGACGATATGGAGTGGTGGATGTTTCGCTGTCGCCATATCGCAGTATTCATAAGGTATCGGAGCCATTGATAATTTACGTGCAAGGTGAGGAAGGTTTGCAATCGGTAAAGTTAGCCATGTCCACTTTGGCGAAAGATCGTCCCGAATATTTTGCGGATGAGATACCGGCTATGACAGAGCCTTTTGGCAAAGGTTTGAGCTGGGGGCAAGAATCGGTAAGTATGGATACCGAAGAGATGGGCGACCGGGTGGCGGGTAGCGTGAAACGATATCTGGGAAGGGTAAAGGGCTTGCTGGATCAACCGAAAGGCTGGGCGGGGCGTTTGTGGAATTTTAGAAAGTGGGATGAATTAGCTACGTTGTGTTTCAAGACCCAAGAGCAAATACAACGACAAGGCGGTGTCTGTTATGGTCTAAATAAGCGTGAATTGTTGCGGATGAACGAATTGTCGGGCAAGTTGGCTAACGAGTGGATGAGCGATTACGTGGAGGAATGGTTGCGAAAGGGAGCTTCCGCTACGAGAAAGAACGCATCATTCAGAGATACTAGACTTGAAGCGATTTCCCATTCGCTTACTGGTTTAAACTTTACTGACGATCAGCAGACTGCAAGGGCTATGAGCAGTTTTAAAGCTTCGGGGATTGATTTTTTTAATCCTCACTTACCTTTGGCAAGCCAACATAGCGGTACGGAAGATTGGGAATTTTGGGATGCTGTCAAGCATGACGAAAGTACAATGAGTAAGGAGACGGCCGAGGAAGCTACAGACTTCAAGGTAGTGTTTGGCGTAGCGCACGGGGAAGAGTTGGGGTTAAGAAAATCGGAGGCCAAGGCCAAATTATTAGCGGAACTGGCTAAGAAAAAAGAGGAAGAGACAAGGAAAGGAGCTTCCGGAGGTACGTATGCTGAAGGTTTTACTGACCCGCTAGGAGCTGTAGAGTGGGTTACTACCGAAGCGCCAACTCCCGCCGTTCCGATTCCCGTAAAAGAGGAAGAACATCAGGATTTGCCTCCGCAAACTGGCGGTAGCCTATCGAATTCGGAAGGGAAAGAGTCAAAGCGGAGCGAATCTCCGGAACCGATAGTGGGCTCGCAGAGTAGTTACACTTCAGATCTGTTCCCATTATAAAATTGGAGGCCAACGAAAAAGCCCTCGCCAAGTAAGCAAGGGCTTTTGTGATTACGCAGAGCGTATTTTTCTAGTGTATTCAAGTAAAGAAGCCTTGATTCATCGTGCGTTGAATAAGACCGAACCCTTTACTTTTTTTCTTATTTCAATGTAGCCAAAGTTGCTTTGATACGCTTCAAAGCTTCCTTAAGGTTTTCTTCCGAAGCGGCGTAAGAGAGACGGATGCAGTTCGGTGAACCGAAAGCATCGCCAGTTACCGTAGATACGTTGGCCTCTTCCAAGAGGAACATTGCCAAGTCACTGGCATTGTTGATTTCGCGGTCACCGGCTTTTGTGCCGAAGTAAGCGCTTACGTCCGGGAAGAAATAGAAGGCGCCTTCCGGCATCGGAGATTTTACGCCCGGAATTTCATCGAGCAAACCTTTTACCAAAGCGCGACGTTCGTGGTAAGCGTCCGCCATTACCTTAACAGAAGACTGGTCGCCCGAGATAGCCTCGATAGCCGCGCGTTGCGCAATTGAGCAGATACCCGAAGTAGTCTGTCCCTGAAGTTTAGAACAAGCCTTTGCAATCTCAACAGGAGCGCAGATATAACCCACTCTCCATCCGGTCATGGCATAACCTTTCGAGAAACCGTTTACAGTTACCACGCGGTCGGCCATTCCGTCTACGGCGGCGATGCTGGCGTGCTTTCCTGTGAAGTTGATGTATTCGTAAATCTCGTCGGCGATTACGAAGATGTCTTCATACTTCTTCACCACGGCCGCCATGGCTTCCAGCTCTTCCTTCGACCAAACGGCGCCCGTTGGGTTACATGGAGAAGAGAAAATGATGGCTTTGGTCTTATCCGTGATTGCGGCTTCAAGCTGTTCGGCGCTGGCTTTGAATTCCTGCTCGATAGTGCCTTCCACAACAACGGGAACGCCACCGGCAAGCTTCACCATATCTACGTAGCTTACCCAGTAAGGGGCGTAGATGATTACTTCGTCGCCCTCGTCGAGAGTTGCCAAAAATACGTTGGAAATAGAGTGCTTAGCTCCCGACGACACTACGATCTGGTCAGTAGTGCAATCGATTTCGTTTTCGTCTTTGAGTTTCTTAACGATGGCCTCACGCAGTTCTGGGTAGCCCGGAACAGGTGGGTATGAGAAAAATTTGCCACTGTCAATCGCGTCTTTAGCGGCGATTTGGACGTTTTCCGGAGTTTTGAAGTCCGGTTCGCCAAGGCTAAGGCTAATGATGTCTTTGCCTTGTCCTTTCAACTCACGCGCTTTTTGGGCCATTGCGATTGTCGCTGACACTGACAGCGCTTTTACTCGGCTCGATAAGAGATTACTCATGGGTACAAGGAGTTATGCTTTCGCTATTACGAATATGATTATTGAACGGCAAATTAAATAATTATAAAGAGAAAGGCACTTTTAGGATAATAAAATATTGAATAATCAGACAAAACAGTTGATTCTATTGTATTGAAAAAGGCGTTTTGTTAGGAATCACCTAATAAAACAAGAGATTTATTGCGCTTGTAGAATTGAAGTGCCGAACTGTTTTCATACGTACTTTACCCTGTTTTAGAAGCTGGTTTCATAGCTTCTTCGGCCCAAAATACTACGGCCCAAAGTAACCTCATCAGTGTATTCCAGTTCGCCCCCAATAGGTACACCACGGGCGATTACGCTGACTTTGATATCGTATTCCTTCAGTTTTTTCGTAACATAAAAGCCAGTTGTGTCACCTTCCATAGTGGGGCTCAGCGCCAAAATCACTTCCCGGATTTCTCCTTCCGATTTCTCGATTCTTCGGATAAGCGAGTCGATATTCAGCTCTCCGGGCCCGATTCCTTCGATCGGAGCGATGACACCGCCCAAAACATGGTAACGCCCGAGATATTGGCCCGTATTTTCGATTGCCAGTACATCGGGTGCGTCTTCCACTACGCAGATAATACCAGTTTCCCGCTTTGACGAGGAGCAGATTGTACACACGGGTTCGTCCGAAATGTTGTGGCATTCGTCACAATAGCGGATCTCGTTCCGGACTTTCACCAAAGCTTCAGCCAAGCTTTCGGTTTCTTTACTGTCTCGTTTTAGGATGTTGAGCACCAGTCTAAGCGCGGTTTTTTTACCGATGCCCGGAAGTTTCGCCATCTCCAAGACGGCGTTTTCTATTAGTTTGGAAGGAAATTGCATCTCAATGAATTTTCGCGTCGATGCCCGCTTCGCAAATTGCGTCCCGCATCGGCTTCAGCGTCTCGTAAGCGCCCTTTTTTACGCAGTATTTACCTTTGGTATGAATAATCCAAGCGCACTGTTCCGCTTGTTCGGCGGTATGTTTGCATACTTTTACCAAGGTGTTGATGACATGGTCGAAGGTGTTGTAGTCGTCGTTGTAGATCATCAAATCCCTAGTGATATCGCTGATTAGCTCTTCGAGTACTAGCTCTTCGAGTTCCGTGGTCATGTTGTTTCGTTTAATGTTGCGATTTTGAAATCACCCTCGGGTTCGAAAGCTTCAAACTTTAGGGCTTTGCCGTCAAAAGCGATATAACGGCAATGTTTTAACCATTCGCCCAAGTTAATGTATCGGGCATTTTTTCCTACCGGAATATCCATTGGCAGGTGCCGGTGGCCGAATATATAGAAATCGTGATGCTCTTTGATTTCCTCTTCTTGGCAAAACTGGTAGATCCACTCGTCTTTACCGTGGAACACCTCGTCGTGGCCGGCGTTGCTGGCCCGGCTGTCTTTGGACCAAGCTCCGGCTATGCCAATACCCAAGTTGGGGTGAAGCCTAGCGAAGGCCCATTGACAGAGTTTGTTGGCGAAGATCCGTTTCAGCATTTTATACTTACGGTCGCCGGGGCCAAGGCCGTCGCCGTGACCGGTCATGAATTTGGTTCCGTTGACAGTGAAGCTGACATTTTCCCGATGGACGGGAATACCGAACTCCGTGGGGAAATAATCGAACAGCCACATGTCGTGGTTGCCAATAAATATGTGAATAGGAATGCCGGCGTCACTTAATTCGGCCAGTTTCCCTTGAAAACGCACGAATCCCTTCGGTATTACGGTTTTATATTCAAACCAGAAATCGAAGATGTCACCGAGCAGAAATATTGCGTGGGCGTCGTGGCGGACAGAGTCCAGCCAACGGACGATTTTGTCTTCTCTCTTACGGCTACTCTTATAATCCGGAGTTCCAAGATGGAAATCGGAAGCGAAGTAGATCTTCTTACCTTCGGGTATATCGGCGATGTCCAGGCTTAGCATGGTCGCTCAATTTACAAAACACAAAAAAATCAGACGCGGAAAGCGTCTGATTTTTAATGAAATAAATATTATTAAAGATCAGGAGTCCTGCTCTTGGTCATTTTTAGTCGAGTCCTCGTCAGACTTTTTGTTTTCTTCACTCTTACTTTTGACCTCTTTGCCGTTGGTTTCCGGAGTTTCCTCTTTCTTAGGGTTCCTGTCGCCGTTGGTGTAGGCCTGGTAAGTGGTTTGTTTAGCGAAAGGTCGCTTACCAATCAGGCTTTCGAGATCAGACTGGAAGATGACTTCCTTAGCCAAAAGCTCTTCTGCCAAGATCTCAAGCTCTTTGCGTTTTTCGGTCAAAAGCTTAAGCGTGCGCTGGTATGCGCTTTCAATGATTTTGTGCGCTTCCTTATCGATCATCTCGGAAGTCGCTTCAGAATACGGCTTGTTGAAGTTGTATTCGGACTGTTTCGAGTCGTAGAAAGAAACGTGACCGATTTTCTCGTTCATACCGTAGATGCTGACCATGCCGTAAGCGCTCTTGGTTACGCGTTCCAAGTCGCTAAGGGCTCCAGTGGAGATTTTTCCGAAGATGAGTTCTTCAGCCGCACGACCGCCGAGTGCCATACACATCTCGTCAATCATTTGGTCTGTTTGGTAGAGGAACTGTTCCTTAGGCAGGTATTGGGCATAACCCAAAGCCGCTACACCACGAGGGACGATACTTACCTTTACCAATGGATCTGCATGCTCAAGGAACCAGCCCGCAATGGCGTGCCCGGCTTCGTGGTACGCTACAATCTTCTTCTCTTCAGGAGAAATGATCTTGTTTTTCTTCTCCAGTCCACCAATTACCCTGTCGATGGCGCTGTAGAAGTCGTCCAAAGTGACAGAATCCTTGTTGTGACGGGCGGCGATAAGCGCGGCCTCGTTACAAACGTTTGCGATTTCGGCACCTGCGAATCCCGGCGTTTGGGCCGCAAGTTGCTTAGGCTCCACATCTTTCCCGATTTTAACCTTTTTGAGGTGAACTTTGAAGATCGCCTCACGGCCGTTAATATCTGGTTTATCGATAGATATCTGACGGTCGAAACGTCCCGGGCGCAAGAGCGCTTGGTCAAGAACGTCAGGACGGTTAGACGCAGCCAAGATGATCACGTGAGTGTCGGTTGCGAAACCGTCCATCTCTACGAGAAGGGCATTCAGCGTATTCTCGCGTTCGTCATTCGAGCCAGGCATCTGGCCTTTGCCACGCATACGGCCAATGGCGTCGATCTCATCGATAAAGATGATGCAAGGGGCCTTTTCTTTGGCTTGTTTGAAAAGGTCGCGGACACGGGCGGCGCCCACACCTACGAACATTTCCACGAAGTCTGAACCTGACAGTGACAGGAACGGTACGCCAGCCTCGCCGGCTACGGCTTTGGCAAGCAATGTTTTACCTGTGCCGGGAGAACCGACAAGCAGAGCGCCTTTGGGGATTTTGCCACCAAGGCGGGTGTATTTTTCCGGAGTTTTCAGGAAATCGACAATCTCCTGAACTTCTTCTTTCGCTTCGTCGAGGCCCGCAACGTCGTTGAATGTCGTCTTAACGCTGTTTTCGGCTTCGAACATCTGGGCTTTGGATTTGCCGATGTTGAAGATTTGGCCACCCGGACCTCCTTGGCCGGACATGCGGCGCATAAGGAACCAGAAAACGACGAGCATCAGGATCAGGAATCCGTAATTGGCCAAGAATGACAGGAACCCCATGCGCTCTTCAGGCGTGATATCGATTCTGTCTTTGGCTGGCTTGGCGTCTTCGATGGTGCGAAACCGTTTTTCGAAATCATCCCAAGTAAGGACTTTGAGATAATATTGCGGTCCTTCGTCCAAACCGAAGGGAGAACGGTTTTTGTCCAGTTCCTTATTTTCCTCCTTCTTAAGCGCGTCTTTCTTCAGAAAAATCTCGACGAGATCCTGGTTTTTTACGGCCACCACTTTCTGTATCTCGCCTTTTTCGAGCATTTGCTCGAATTTGGTTTGTGAGATAGGCTGGGCGCTGTTGCTACTATTAAACCAAGTCAGGCCGAAGACTAGCAAGAGAAGGGCTACAATCACCCAAACCTGCATGTTGGGTTTTTGCGGAGTTTTTGGCACGATTCGTTTCTTGTTGTTCGATTCTTCTGCCATTTATACTTCTTTAGGATAAAAATTTTTTTGTTTCTAAAGGATAACGTAAACGCGGATTTTTGGTTTTCCTTTAATCCTCTGCCTGGATCCTCTTGATCACGGCGTCTCCCCACAACCCTTCGAGGTTGAAAAACTCCCTGCGTTCCGTTTTCATAATGTGCGCGACCACGTTTACGTAGTCCAGCAAAATCCATTCGCGGTTTTCGGTTCCTTCCCTGTGCCAAGGGTCCTCGTTGGCGCCCTTGTATATAGCTTCGTCCACGGATTTGGCCACGGCTTCCACTTGGGTGTCGGAGCTGGCGGAAGAGATCACGAAAAAGTCTGCCACGGCACCTTTTACGTTACGCAAATCCATTACCACAATGTCGGATGCTTTCTTTTCCAACATACCCAACACCGCCAAATCCGCGAGTTTTTCCGAATTTACCAATTCCTTTTTTTCTTCCATGTCTTGTTTCTAAATTGCGGCGTAAAATTAAAGAAATTTCGTTGCATAAAATATTCAGCCATACATTATTTCCGGGAGGCGCTCTGTATGAGCTTCCTGAGTGCGATTCTACCAACAGCGTGGCCAACGAGTTGATACGCCAAGGGAAAGCCCGCCACGGCGACGTGGTGGTGGCCGTAGCCCAAACGGCCGGCCGAGGCCAACGCGGAAACGGATGGGAATCCGGGCCTGGCCAAAACCTTACGCTTTCGCTGACTGTTTCTCCGGATTTTATCCAAGTTACCGAGCAGTTCGACCTGAGCGTTCTCACGGCGTTGTCTATCCGCGATTTGCTGGTTTCTTACTTCCCCCCTGAATGGGTAAAGGTGAAGTGGCCGAATGATGTTTACGTTGAGTCGGGAAAAATATCCGGAACTTTGATCGAAAATACGCTGAAAGGCCGTGAAATCGATTTCGCCGTGGTCGGAATTGGCCTGAATGTGAACCAGCGAGACTTCCAAACGCCGAACGCGGTATCTATGGCTTCTCTTTGCGGGCAGGAATTCGATCTGAACGAGATAATGGGCGGATTGTGCCGAAACTTTGCCCGACGTTTTGTGGAAGCGGAACGTGGCGGGACCGAAAGCCAGTTGCGGGAGTATTTGGATTGTTTGTATTGGATCGGCGAAGCGAGAAAATTTCGAAATACAGCCACTGGGGAAGTGTTTGAAGGAACGATAACCGGCGTGGGCCCAATGGGAGAACTTAAAATGAAAATTCGGAACGTTGAGCGCCTTTTTGACGTAAAGGGAGTGGAGTTTCTTGCTTGATCAAATAAACTTTTTGAGTTGACATATCTGTGTTACCAATACCCGGGGCTTTTCTCGGTATCTGAATAGAACGAAAACAAAAATGCCGGAAATGATTTTGCGAATCCTTGCAGATTGTTACCGGCGGATAAGTTAAAAACCATGATCGATACCTCTCTTAATTACAAAGTCAAAGACATTTCCTTGGCCGAATGGGGAAGGAAAGAAATTGAGTTGGCCGAAGCCGAAATGCCTGGACTGATGTCTTTGCGTAAGGAATTCGGACCGACGAAGCCGTTGAAGGGCTCGCGTATCGCGGGTTGCCTTCACATGACGATCCAGACAGCGGTTTTGATCGAGACGCTTGTGGAGCTTGGCGCTGACGTGCGTTGGTCTTCGTGTAACATCTTCTCGACGCAAGATCACGCCGCAGCAGCTGTTGCCGCCGCCGGAGTTCCTGTTTTTGCTTGGAAAGGCATGAACGAGGAGGAATTCGACTGGTGCATCGAGCAGACGCTTTTCTTCGGTAGCATGGAGAAGCCGTTGAACCTGATTTTGGATGACGGTGGCGACCTGACCAATATGGTTTTGGATCGTTACCCTGAGTTGGCCCAAGGCATCAAAGGTATCACCGAAGAGACTACTACGGGTGTTCACCGCTTGTACGAGCGTGTGGAGAAAGGTACGTTGCCTCTTCCGGCCATTAACGTAAACGACTCGGTTACCAAGTCGAAATTCGATAACAAATACGGTTGCCGTGAGTCGTTGGTTGACGGTATCCGTCGCGCTACCGACGTAATGATTGCCGGTAAAGTGGCTGTTGTGGCTGGTTACGGTGATGTTGGTAAAGGTTCGGCCCAGTCGTTGCAAGCCGCTGGCGCCCGCGTAATCGTTACTGAAATCGACCCGATCTGCGCTTTGCAGGCCGCTATGGAAGGCTTCGAAGTGAAGAAAATGGCTGACGCAGTTAAGGAAGCCAATATCGTAGTGACTACCACCGGTAACAAAGATATTGTTCGTGGCGAGCACTTCGAGGCGATGAAAGACAAGACCATCGTTTGTAACATCGGTCACTTCGACAACGAGATCGATATGGCTTGGTTAAACGGCAAGTACGGCGACACCAAGGTTCAGATCAAACCTCAGGTAGACAAGTACACGATCGGCGACTCTGATATTATCGTTTTGGCCGAAGGCCGTTTGGTGAACTTGGGTTGCGCTACCGGTCACCCTTCGTTCGTAATGTCAAACTCTTTCACAAACCAAACTTTGGCCCAGATGGAGCTTTGGTTGCACGAAGAGCGTTACGAAAACAAGGTTTACGTTTTGCCTAAGCACCTTGATGAGAAAGTGGCTCGTTTGCACTTGGAGAAAATCGGTGTGGAGCTGGAAGAGCTTTCGCAAGAGCAGGCCGATTATATCAGCGTTCCTGTAGAAGGACCGTACAAGCCGGAGCATTACCGCTATTAATAGCGGAGCGCTCTGTCGCTTATTTTATATAGAATGAAAAACGGCCGGATTCGTATGAATCCGGCCGTTTCTTTATCGTCAATTTCAGCTTTGCGCTCGCTGATTATGATTTTTCCAGAATGATCTGCTTTAGGCATTCAACCCAATCCGGATGAGCGTTTAGGCTAGGGACCAAATCCCAGACTTCTCCTCCTGCATGCTCAAATTCCTCTTTGAATTCGTCTCCCACCTCGATAGTCGTTTCCAGACAATCGGCAACGAAAGCCGGGGAGAACGCCAACACTTTTTTCTGTCCAGATTTCGCCAAACTTTCGATCACGTCTTCGGCGTAAGGCTGAATCCACGGCTCTTTGCCTAATCGCGATTGGAAACAGATCGTGTATTTCTCTTCGGGAATTCCCATGGCTTCGGCCAAAAGCCTTGTGGTGGCAAAGCATTGGGCACGGTAGCAGTATTGGTTTTTCTTATTGATATTCGAACAGCATTTCTCCGATAGCTTGCAGTAGCCGTCTACCGAAGCCTTGCGAATCTGTCTTTCCGGCAATCCGTGGTAGCTGAACACGTAATGGTCGTATTCTTTTTTGTTGATATGAGAAGAGGCTACGGAAGCCCAAGCCTTAACGAACAGCTCCTTGTCGTAAAATTGGTTGACAAATCGGATGGAAGGAATGACTTGCCATTTTTTGATAATGCTGTTTACCTTTTCGACAACCGAGCCGGTAGTGGCCGAAGCGTATTGCGGAAATAGTGGCAGGACGATTATCTCGCTTACATTCTTTGATCGGAGATATTCCAAGCCGGACTCGATGCTCGGCGACTGGTACCGCATGGCGAGAGCGAATTCGTAGCCTGAAAGCTCCGAATCGTTTTTCAGAGCATTCACAACATCTTCTCCGTAGAACATTAGGGGCGAGCCACGGTCTTCCCAAAGCTCGGCGTACGTTTTGGCGGACTTCGGAGCCCTGAACGGAGCGATGATCAGGTTTACGAGCGCCCATCTGGAAAGAAACGGGATGTCGATTACCCGCCCGTCCATAAGGAACTCACGCAGGTATTTTCTTACATCGGGAGTTTTCGGGCTATCGGGAGTTCCGAGGTTTACGACGAGTACTCCTTTTTTTATGTTCGACTTAGCCATGTTTAGGATTTTCTCAGGTCAATTGTGCGGTAAATATAGGGAAAAACCCTTGCCATTGGAAAAAGAAAAAGCCCGTCGTGAAACGGGCTTCGTAAAGTCTTTGTTTTGGCCTAAGGCTTCTTTTATTCCGGCAGGCGGGCGATAATCGTTTTCCCTCCTTTGGTCTTTTGCTGAAGGTCAACCACTACTTTGGCGTCTTTCGGCAAGAAGATGTCAACCCTTGATCCGAATTTGATGAAACCGAATTCGTTGCCTTGTTCGGCCGTGTCGCCTTCTTCCACATACCAGCGAATCCTTCTGGCCATTGCTCCGGCGATCTGTCTTACGAGAACTTCCACTCCGTTTTCACGCTCGATTACCATAGTGGTACGCTCGTTTTCGGTACTGGCTTTCGGGTGCCATGCCACGAGGTATTTGCCGGCGTGGTACTTAAACATTTTCACGAGTCCGCTGATAGGGAATCGGTTGTTGTGTACGTTCAGAGGAGACATGAAGATCGAAACCTGCTTGCGTTCCTCTTTGAAATATTCGTCTTCGTAAGTATTCTCAATCACTACAACTTTACCGTCCGCTGGTGCGAGGACGCACTGTTCGTCTTGGCAAACTTTGATCTTCGGACGGCGGAAAAATTGCAGAACGAGTAAGAAAAGTACGCCGCTAAGCAACAGTGTAATGTCGGCAGCCAAGGCTACTGACGGGAAAAAATGGCGGATGCCTATGTTGGCGGCTATCAGGATTACTAACAAATAAAGCAGTAAAGATCTACCTTCCTTATGAATTGTCATCATTGTCGAGAATAAACGTGTTTTTAGGTTCTGTTCGGCAGTGTAACGGGCGAAGTTATAAAAATTATGCCTAAAAATAAAAAACAAGCGCCTACATCGAGGCGCTTGTGTATTTCTAAGAATTTGAATCGATGTTAGAATCCGCCACGGAACTCGTACGCTTTGGCGATTTTGTCAACGGCCACGATGTATGCGGCGATACGCATTGGCACGTTGTATTTTTTAGAAGTTTCGTACACGTGGTTGAACGCGGCGCGGATAGTTCTGTCCGAACGGCGGTTCACGCGTTCGCGAGTCCACTTATACCCCAGGCGGTTTTGAACCCACTCGAAGTAAGAAACCGTAACGCCACCGGCGTTAGCCAAGATGTCCGGAGCCACCATAATGCCTTTTTCGTTGATGATAGCATCGGCTTTGGACGATGTAGGGCCGTTTGCGCCTTCCACTATCAGGCGGGCTTTTACTTTGTCGGCGTTATGTCTAGTGATAACGTCTTCCGTCGCAGCCGGAACAAGTACGTCAACAGCCAAGGTGAGCAAGTCTGGCCCCGGGATTTGTTCCGCCCCTGGGAAGCCTTCCAACATGCCGTTGTTCTTGTTGCGGTATTCGATAGCTTGCTTGATATCGATGCCTTTTTCGTTGTAATAAGCACCGCTGATATCACTTACCGCCACGATTTGGGAACCGCGTTCTTCCAACAACAAAGCGGCGTGAGAGCCTACGTTACCGAAGCCTTGTACAGCTACAGTGGCTTTGTAAGGGTTGATCTGGAGTTTTTCCATTGCGGCAAGCGCCGAAATCATTACTCCACGGCCTGTAGCCTCTTGGCGTCCAAGCGACCCCCCGAGGAACAGGGGCTTGCCGGTAACTACAGCGGTTACGGTTTTGCCTTGGTTACGCGAGTATTGGTCCATCAGCCAAGCCATTTCCCTTGGGCCTGTGCCCATGTCCGGAGCCGGAATGTCTTTGTCGGGCCCGAAAACGTCGTTCATTCCTGTAGTGAAAGCTCTCGTAAGACGCTCGATCTCACCGGCCGACATATTGCGGGGATTGCAGCGAATACCGCCTTTGGCTCCTCCGTACGGAATGTCTACTACGGCGCATTTCCAGGTCATCCAAGCAGCCAAAGCCTTTACCTCATCGAGGTTCACTCCCATGTCGAAACGGATGCCACCTTTGGTAGGCCCCAAGATCTTGGAGTGGATAACTCGGTATCCTTCAAACACTTCGATCCTTCCGTCATCCATAGTGATGGGAAGAGAGACGATCACTTGCTTGTCCGGGGTTTTCAGGATGTTGTACAACTCATCGCTGATTCCCAGTATTTGCGCCGCCAAGTCGAAACGGGACATCATCGACTCGAATGGGTTTTCCTTATCCTTAATAGGAGCGGGTTCAATGTACGCCATAATCAATCTTATAAAAACGGAGATGTTTTCTGGCGCTAAATTATAAATTCGAAATTAATTAACACCACCAATTTCGAATTAAATAATTCATGCGCAGACGAATTTTAAGTATGCGACTATCCATGGCGAGGCGAACAGCAGTCCGTCGAAACGGTCGAGAAAACCGCCGTGGCCAGGTATGGTAGACGCAGAATCCTTAATGGATACGCTTCGTTTTAATAAAGACTCGATTAGGTCCCCATAGGTTCCGGCAATTATGATAATTACCGACATTCCAAGCCATTCCACAGAACTCAGCTCCTTAAAATACAAACTCACGACATAAGAAGTGACGAGCGAAAGTATGGCGCCTCCGAAGAAACCTTCCCATGATTTTTTTGGTGACACCCGCACGAAAAGTTTGCGTTTTCCAAAATTTACACCTGCGAAATAGGCTCCGGTATCGCTGGCCCAAAGGAGAAAAAGGACTCCTATGATGACTTGGTGGCTATATTCGCCTGTTTGGAAGGCGGCTATGTTAAGCAAAGCGAAGGGCAGGGCGACGTATAGGATACCGGTGAAATTGTATGCGATATTGGTGAAGGGCTTTTTTTCTCCTTTGGTATAAAGCTTGACCAAGTAAGTCACGCTCATTAATGGAAATATCAGATAATAGGATTTGTCCGGGATAATTCCTTTTGAGACCAAAAACGTGGATGCGAAGAGCACAGCGCCACAAAATGTGCCGTATGTTTTGAGGGGTACTTGTCCGTCTATACCGGCAAGTTTGTAAAATTCCTGTTGGGCCATCACGCAGATGAAAAGGAAAAGAAAAAAGAAACTCCAGGCACTCCAAAAAATTGCGCCTAGGATAACCAGTATGCCTATCAGGCCAGCGACGGTTCGCTGTGTCATGTTACTGTACTTGCTCAGCATATGTGTGTTTTTAGCTCTTTCACATCAGGGTTTAACTCTGCGCAAGTTAGCGAAATTCGAGAAAACACTACGGGCGGGCGCTTGTTTTGCCCGCCCAAATATGTATAAGAGCTTAGCTTTCGCCGTCTTTGGGCGGGTTTTTCTCCGTTTTTCTGTCCCGATTTTTTTTCGGTTTATATGTTCGGATAATTACTCGATTTCCTCTGTCGTAGGTTACGTAATTCCAGAACCAGTTGGCGAAGATGATAAACTTGTTGCGGAAGCCGATGATGTAGAGCAAGTGGATGAACATCCAGACGATCCAAGCGAAAAAGCCGCCGAAACGGAGTCCGCCGGGCAGTTCGACTACGGCTTTGTTACGCCCGACAGTCGCCATGGTGCCTTTGTCCAGATATTTAAATGGCTTCATGCTTTTGCCCTCTCGAAGTCGTTCGAGATTGTCGGCCAAGAGTTTTCCCTGTTGTATGGCTACCGGCGCCAGCATGGGGAGTCCGTGCGGGTGCTCTTCCGTTTTGAGGCAGGCGATGTCGCCCACGGCGAAGATGTCTTCGTAGCCTTTAACTTGTCCGTATTCGTTGACCAAGTAACGACTGCGTTCGACAGCCTCATCGGGAAGGCCTTTGACGGTGTTGCCCATTACGCCGGCCGCCCAAATCAAGGTGGTAGTGTAGAGCTGGGTGCCGTCGTTAAGCTTTACGGTTTCCCCGTCATAGGTTTGGACAAGTTTGTTGAGGATGATGGAAACATCGAATTTTTCGAGATAGGCTTGGGCGTTTTTTCCGCTACTTTCGCTCATTGCCCCCAGAAGCCTTCCGGCGCCTTCCACAAGGTAAATCTTCATCCTTTTGAGGTTCAGTTCCGGATAATCTTGCGGAAGAACGTGATTTCGAAGTTCGGCTATAGCGCCGGCAAGTTCCACACCCGTAGGTCCACCGCCCACGATTACGACATTCATAAGGGCTTCTCTTTTACGAATATCTTTTGTCAGAACCGATTTTTCGAAGTTTTGTAAGAGTTGGCTTCGTAGGTCCAGCGCTTCCGTTACTTTTTTGAGCGGGAAAGAGTGGCGTTGGATGTCTTTGTTACCGAAGAAGTTGCTTTTCGAGCCTGTGGCGATTACCAAATGATCGTATTCCAATTCGCCCACGTCCGTAGCCACAGATTTCTTCTCGGGAAGAATCTGCTTTACGTTGAGCATCCTGAAATAGAAATTCTTTCGCTCTTCTACATGCTGGCGCAAAGGCCCTACGATAGAATCCGGCTCTAGGCCTGCTGTGGCAACCTGATAAAGGAGTGGTTGGAATCCGTGATAGTTGTGCTTGTCGATAAGCACTACCTGGAATTTTTTCCGTACCAGTGACCTGGAGAGTTTGAGCCCGGCGAATCCGCCGCCGATGATCACGACGCGGGGCCAATCGCTTTTGGGCACGTGGATGGATAGAGAATCGTCTAAGGTCATGGTCTTGATAGCTTGATAGTCATATATAGTCAAACCGATTTTGGAGTGGATCGGTTCGTTTATGTTTGCGCGCCAAAAATACGCCTCGCTTTTGATACGACAACCTTAAAAATTATATTTTTTATTACGCTCGGTATATTTAATAAACAGAATCCGGTTGAATGCTGGAAAGTGTGGTTCTTTCCGTTTTTTCAATGAAAGAACGGTTCTTTTCGGGGATTGTGGACTCTTTTTTTAAAAACATGTAACTGAGCTCAGGGGCCGTTTGGTAAATTGCCCGGCATTTATCAATTTCGCCCGGAAGTAACGACCGCAGTTTGTGAATTTTGCTATGAGTTTATTTGTTAGAAGAATATTTTTTCTTGTCGCTTTTTTCTTTTTGACGGGTTTGACGCTAATGGCGCAGACCCCTACGGAGGCTGACTTAAATAAGATTGACTGGAAAACCATGAAGGTTGACCGTCTTACGGATGCCCAGATTCAAAAGATTTCCGAGGAGATGAAGAGTCGAGGGGTAGGTATTACGGAACTTGAAAGCATGGCCCGCTTGAGGGGAGTGCCGGCAGTGGAGATCGCGAAGCTGAAATCAAGGTTGGCTACAGTTTCTACTTCGTCTAGTGCAAAACGGGGAGTTCAGCAAGAACAGGCCGAAGATAGCTTGGCCGTAACTTCAGACATTTCGGTAAAGAAACCAGTAGAGGAAGAGCGTTTGAACAAACGAATTTTCGGAACCACCATATTTAATAACGAGAACCTTTCTTTCGAACCTTCCCTGAATATTCCGACCCCGAAAGGGTATCAGGTTGGTGTAGGTGACGAGTTGGTGATTGATATTTGGGGAGCATCGCAGGCTATGATGCGTTTGCCCGTTGAGTCAAGCGGGAACATTAATGTGGAAGGTGTAGGGCCGATCTACGTAAACGGGTTGACTATAGAGGAGGCCAACAGCAAAGTGATCGGGAGGATAAGTTCGATTTACGAAGGCTTGAGGAAAAATGGTGGTCGAATTCCAGATACATTCGCTCAAATTTCTTTAGGTAATCTTAGAAGCATAAAGGTAACGATAGCAGGAGAGGCTTATGTTCCGGGGACTTATACATTGCCGTCCTTGGCGACAGTTTTTAATGCTCTTTACTTGGCCGGTGGCCCTAATGAAAAAGGATCGTTCAGGAAAATCAAAGTGATCCGGAACGGTAAGCCGTATAAAACCGTAGATGTTTACGACTTTCTTTTGAATGGGAACGGAAAGCAAAACTTTGTTTTGAGAGATCAGGATATCATCTTGATTCCGGCATATGAGACCCGTTTGGCGTTCGAGGGTGAAATCAAAACTCCAGGTTTGTTCGAAGCGAAATCAGGAGAGAACATGAATGACCTTGTGCGTTATGCCGGTGGTTTTACCGCAGAAGCCTATAAGCATCGTTTGGAAATTGTTCGCAAAGGGGATCGGGAGTTAAGTATTTTGGACTTGGCCCAAGATGATTTTGGGAAGTATAAGCCTCAGAACGGAGACTCGATTACGGTTCTCAAAATTCTGGAAAGATATGCCAATAAGGTGAGCCTTGAAGGGGCTGTTTACCGAACCGGAAACTTCTCGTTGACCGAAGGTCTTACTTTAAGTAAGCTCATTTTGGATAAGGGGGAAGGCCTTAAAGAAGATGCGTTCCTTAATCGTGGTATCATTTACCGTAAGGCGGAAGATCTCTCATTGGAGGCGGTTTCGTTTGATGTCCGGGATGTTATCACGGGCAAAAAAGACCTAGCGTTGCGTCGTGATGATAAGGTGATAGTGTATTCCATCTTTGACCTGGAAGGCGAGAGAAATGTAAATGTCTCGGGAGAGATTCGTTTCGAAGGCGAATATGCTTTTGCGGAAGGGATGACTCTAGGTGATTTGGTGGGAATGGCCGGAGGCTTTAAGTTTGGAGCTACCGGTATGCGGGTAGAAGTTGCTAGGAGGAATCTAGAGGAGGAAGATCAAATTAAGACAGGTGAGATTGCCGATATATTTTATTTCGATGTTGATAAAGATTTGAGGGTAAAGGGAGAGGGTAACAGTTTTAAGCTGGCTCCTTTTGATCAAGTATTTGTCCGTAAAGCACCGAATTATCGAGAAGCGGAGAATGTTGTGGTGTCGGGTGAGGTTCAGTTCCCGGGTAAGTATGGGTTGAAAGAGGAAACGGAGCGAGTTTCGGATATTATAGCGAGAGCGGGAGGATTAACAAACTTCGCTTATGTTAAAGGGGCTGCGTTGAAAAGAAAAATTGAGCTGTCCGAAATCGAAATTCGTAGGAGAGAGCAAATTATGGAGAATGACTCTTCTATGGTTGAAGATGACTTTAAGGATTTTGAATTTATCAGTATAAACCTTAAAAAGATACTGGAAAAGCCCCAATCGAATATTGACTTGATTCTTCAGGACGGGGATGAACTTATTTTGCCTCACCAATTGCAGACAGTAAGTGTGACGGGCGAAGTGCTTAACCCTGTTGGTGTGACTTATGTGCCTGGCAAAAGCTTGAAGTATTATATTAATGCGGGAGGAGGCTATAGCATAAGAGCGAAAAAAGGAAAGACTTTCGTCGTATATGCGGATGGTTCAGCGTCTAGGAGTAAGAAATTCCTGTTTTTCAGGTCTTGGCCAAAGGTGGAGCCGGGAGCTAAAGTGATTGTTCCCGAACGCCCCGAGCGTAAAGGAAATGCCCAGCAGTGGATCGGTATAGGTACAGCAGCGGCTTCGTTGGGATTGATTATATCAAATATTATTACATCGACTAAATAGTAAAATATAAACAAGTCGGGCTTCCCTTTCACAAGTTTATGTCCATACAGCCAATTAGTGGTTGGGGCATAAATTCGGTAATCAGATTTGTTATGAGATGAAAAACAAAGGCCACCTTCTCTCGAAGGTGGCCTTTGTTCATGAAAAGGGAAAGTTAAATTCACTAATCATACATACGATCGATGATGTCCTTATATTTTTGAAGGATAACTTTTCGCTTCACTTTTAGTGTCGGGGTGATTTCCCCTGCGTCGATTGTGAATTCATTGGGCATTAGCGTGAACTTTTTCACTTGCTCGAAACGGGCCAGTTCGTTCTGGAGGCGGTCGATACGCTCGCGGAAGAAATCCATAACGAGCTTGTCGTTTAGGATGTCTGTGCCGGGTTCCAGGCTTACGCCACGGTTCTCCGCCCATTCTTTCAAGGCATCGAAGGCTGGGACGATTAACGCTGTTACATATTTGCGCTGGTCGCCGATGATGGCCACTTGCTGGATGTAATGATCGTTGCCGATAAGTGTCTCGATCATCTGCGGAGCGATGTATTTTCCGCCTGATGTTTTCATTAAGTCCTTGATGCGATCGGTGATGATCAGGTCGCCTTGTTCATCGAAATAGCCAGCATCGCCAGTGCGGAACCAGCCGTCTTCCGTGAAGACTTCAGCCGTAGCTTCTGGCAAGTTGTAGTAGCCTTTCATCACGTTGCGGCCTTTGACGAGGATCTCGTTGTCTTTGCCGATTTTCATTTCCACTCCGGGCGCGGGCTTGCCGACGGTGTCGTAGGCGAAGCCTGTGTCCATATAAGTGGATAGCGTGGCGGTGGTTTCGGAGAGGCCGTAACCGCACATTACATGTAAGCCGATGCTATGGAAGAACTCATTAATCTCTGACGAGAGCTTGGCGCCGCCACAAGGCGAAAAACGCAGGCGTCCGCCCAAAGCGTCCATCACTTTGCCAAGAACCAGTTTTCTGGCCAGTTTGTATCTTAGGCTAAGCAAAGGGTTGGCTTTGCCTTTTAGGCTAGCTTTGCGGTGAAGCTTTCCCGTGCTTACGGCCCAAGAGAAGAGTTTTTGTTTGACAGGAGAGGCCTTTTCCAGTCCCGCTTGGATAGTGGCGTAGACTTTTTCGTAAAGTCTCGGTACTGAGCACATGACGGTGGGGCGTACTTCTTTCATCGCAGCTGCGACCTCCCGGGGGTCGGAAAGGTAGCAAATGGTCATGCCGGCATGAAGGGCGTAGAACACCCAAGCGCGTTCGAAAATATGGCTGAGCGGCAAGAATGCCAAGGACACATCATCTTCGTTGGCATCCAGAAACTGGTCATGAGACCAGAGTTGGGCTTCGATGTTGTCCTGATCCAGCATTACGCCTTTGGGGTTTCCAGTTGTGCCCGAAGTGTAAATCAGTGTTGCCAGATCCTGCTTTTGAATTTCCGCCAGACGGGTTTTGAGCTCACCCTCATATTCGTCCTGTTTTTCGTTGATGAAATCTTCGAAATGAAGGGAAATACCGTTGTTATACAGTTTTGCTTTCTTGTCAAAAACAACAATTTGGCTGATCTGCGGATTGTCAGGCAAGATCTCCACGATTTTTTCGTATTGTTCCTGACTGTCTACAAAAATATGTTTGACCCCGCTGTCCTGGAGAATGTACTCGGCTTGTTTTCCCGTGCTGGTGGCGTAGACTGGCACGGTGACGGCCCTAATGGAAAGGATACCGAAATCGGCCAGCGACCACTCAGGCATGTTTTGCGAAAAGATGGCGATTTTGTCGCCCACTTTTACGCCTCGTGCAAGCAAAGATTTGGCAACGGCGTCAATTTTTTTCCCCATTTCGTTCCACGAAATAGGAAGCCATGGGCCTCTCCGTTTTTCCTGGAATTTTAGGGCTGTCCGGTCGCCGTATTTTGCGATCCTGTCTCGGATCAGTTGCGCGAACGGCTTATAGTCTGTCTCACAGTTCTTCCTCATAATATCAACAATCCCATTCTTTGTCTAAAAGGGCTAGTGTAGGCAAGTTACTAATTTTAACGCACAAGTATGTCTTGTGTATGCCGTAATGGGGAAATAGTCAAGGGCTTGGAATTCGCTAAAGTTGAAAATGAAGAGAGAACTTTTTTCATTCTGTTTTTTTTCTGAATTAATCCGAGATGGATTCTGTCAGGAATGTTCTTTATGAAGTGTGAGGCTACGTCAATTTTTGCTGAGAGCAGTTTTGCTTTGTTGTGACTTTGTATTATTCCAATTGTGGATTCAGTTCTATGCTGAACGGCTATTCCATTGGGAGGAAACTGGGGTAAGCCTTCCCATAAGGCTGTAGGATAATATGAGGAAAATCGGACGGAGGTCAGATGTAAGAATCTAGGTGTATTGATAAGGGCATCGTTCAGGCTTTTTTGCGATTAAATAGATAATTGTGGGGGAAAACGGTCAGAGAGAAGCGTTTAGGGTTGGAAGGCTACGGATTATGGCTATTTTTTAGTAGATTCCTGATTGAAATCTGTTTAATATGCGCTAGCTGGGCGGTAATCGATCCGGGTAAGAATCTGTCGGAGGAATCATCATCGGCGTGTCCCAATGCGGGTGTTGGAGTTAAAGCTTTGCAATGGCACCCGGCGTTTGGCGGTAGCGGTTAAACCCAGAAAAGATCTTTTTATGAAGAATAAACTTCCATTACACATTAAGATTGTGATCGGCTTGGTGGCCGGCTTGATTTGCGGCATGGTATTGCTTTATAGCGGAGCGCCTTTGAGTTTTACGCAAGATTATATCAAACCTTTCGGGACTATTTTCATCAACGCTTTGAAGATGATCGCCGTGCCGTTGGTATTGGCGTCTTTGATAGTGGGTGTGGCCAATCTGGGCGATGTGTCGAAACTGTCTAGAATGGGGGGCAAGACGATCGGGATTTATCTGGTGACGACTGTGTTGGCCGTTAGCGTTGGTCTATTGTCTGTGAATTTGATAAAGCCAGGCAAGTTTATTTCCGAAGAAACCCGTTTGGAACTGCTGGATCTATACGGTGACGCGGCGGCTGGTAAGTTGGCGACCGCTGAGGCTGTAAAGGATCAGGGCCCCCTACAGCCATTGGTGGATATGGTGACAACGAATGTCGTTGCCTCCGCAGCGAATAACAGGATGATGCTTCAGGTGGTGGTTTTCGCTATTCTGATGGGAGTGGCTTTGCTGAAGGTTCCCAAAGAGAAAGGGAAGCCTGTGGTGAGGTTTTTCGAGGGCTTGAACGAGACAATACTGGTGATTATAGAGTTTATAATGGCGTTGGCTCCTTACGGTGTGTTCGCTTTGATGACGGCCCTAATAGTGGACGTCGCCGGTAAAAACCCGCAGAAAGCGGGTGAGGTGTTGGGGTCGTTAGCCATTTATGCTTTGACTGTGTTGCTGGGACTTTCCGTTATGGCGTTGATTGTTTATCCGTTGGTGTTGCGTTTCTTCTCCAGGATTAAGCTTGGAGACTTTTTCAGAGGGATTCGTCCAGCACAATTACTGGCTTTTAGTACGAGTTCCAGCTCAGCCACCTTGCCGGTGACGATGGAGTGCGCCGAGAAGCGTTTGGGTGTGTCGGAAGAGGTTTCCAGCTTTGTGTTGCCGCTGGGGGCTACGATTAATATGGACGGAACAAGCCTTTATCAGGCTGTGGCCGCGGTTTTCATCGCCCAGACTCTGAATATGGAGTTGACGATAGGGCAGCAGATAATGATTGTGATTACGGCTACGTTGGCTTCTATAGGCTCGGCAGGCGTTCCCGGTGCTGGCATGGTGATGTTGGTGATCGTGTTGGAGGCGATAGGAGTTCCGGCGGCAGGTTTGGCCTTGATCATCGCTCCGGACCGTATTCTGGATATGTGTCGTACCGTGATCAACGTGACGGGCGACTCCATGGTAACGTTGGCCGTAGCCAGTGGGGAAGGAGAGGATTTTGAGCATTTGGATGAGGAGATTTTGGACGCTTAAATAGGCCTGGGAGTCAATTTTGGTGATGGATTGAGCCTTAGGCGATGCTTAAGAATATTGTGGCTCTGGGCTGGAAAGCACGGAGCCTTTGTCATTTTTGGAAGATAAAGGCAGAAAAGCTGGAGAACGGATTTTTTTGTTAAATGATTACTGGTAAAATAAGTCGCATTTATTCATATGTTTTATGACTAATCGAATGTGGTGGGGGGCAATTCTTAGGTTTTGAATTGTTGATTTATGTATTAAAAATTGAAATATTGTTTTTAGGGGCAAAGATCTAAAGTTTTACAAATTTCTGTTTTTTATATTTTGAGGTGGGTCTAATCATTTGTATTTCAAGTGTTTGTGATTGAATGTTGTAGGGTGTTTTAAAAAGGGGGATAGGATTAAGGGGATATGAGGGGGAGCCTGTTGCAGAGCCATGCTTTTTGAAAGGTGAGCTTGAATTATTTTTAACTAAAAACTTAGAGGGCTTTAGCCTTCAGATTTCCCTTTATGAAATTATGGCATTTCCAGATGTGGTACGGGTGGGAAAAAAGATTAACTTTGTGCGCCATATGTGGGACTCACGGGGCGAAGCTGTGTCTAATCCGTTCTTAATTTTAGATGCCCTTCGAAGCCTATGGAGTTATTTTGGAGGTTATGAGCCTTCCTACTTTTCCAGAAAAGTATGGGGTTGTTTTTTGATGGCAGTATTGTTATTCTGTCGTATTTATTGAAACCGAGAATAGTTTATGGGTAACCGGATTTTAGAAAGTACGGAAGTTTTAGTAACAGGCGGGGCTGGATTTATCGGCTCGAACTTGATAGAAGCCTTATTAGCTCAAGGTAACAAAGTTACGTGCCTTGATAATTTTGCGACAGGTAAGCGTGAGAATATCGAATCGTTTCTCTCAAATCCAGCATTTCGCCTGATTGAAGGTGATATTCGTAACTTGAAAGACTGTAAAGAGGCTGTTAAAGGCGTAAAATATATTTTGCATCAAGCGGCTTTAGGTTCTGTTCCCCGTTCGATTAACGACCCAATCACTTCCAACGAAGTGAACGTTTCTGGTTTCCTTAATATGTTGGTGGCCGCAAGGGATGAGGGCGTGAAGCGAATGGTTTATGCTGCTAGCTCATCGACTTACGGAGACCACCCAGGGCTCCCTAAAGTAGAGGGGAGAATAGGCAAACCTTTGTCGCCTTATGCGGTGACAAAATATGTGAATGAGCTTTATGCCGATGTTTTTGCCAAGACTTATGGTATAGAACTGATCGGTTTGAGATACTTTAACGTGTTTGGTCGTAGGCAGGATCCGTTTGGTGCTTATGCTGCGGTGATCCCGAAATTTGTAAAGGCTTTGTTAGACCATGAATCGCCAGTTTTAAACGGTGATGGGACCCATTCGCGTGATTTTACTTATGTGGATAATGTGGTTCAGGTTAATCAACTGGCTTGTTTAGCGGAAAATCCGGAAGCAGTGAATACTGTATATAATGTTGCCTGTGGTGAGAATACGGATTTGAATGAGTTGGTGGAGGGATTGAAAGAAAACCTTTCGAAGTTTGACCCTGAAGTAGCTAAAATCGACGCAGTTCACGGTCCGGAAAGACAAGGGGATGTCAAACACTCTTTGGCATCAATTGAAAAGGCGGAAAAGCTTTTGGGGTATAAGCCAAGCCATCTTGTGAAACAAGGATTGGAAGAAGCCTCGGAGTGGTATTATAAGAATTTGAAATAAAGCAAATAGAGTGTTGTCTTTGGTAGGTGTGAAATGTTGAATGAGGTCAATGTATCTCACTGCTCCACTTTAGATTTAAATATTGTTCAAATAAGAAAATTAACTCTAGACCTTTCGGTTTGAGGCGGACGCTAAAGTTGAATATGGACGTATTGACTTATGTTGTTTGCGGATATTACGGGTCAAAGACTATTTTTAGAATATGAGTGAAAAAACGATAGCGGTAATCGGATTAGGATATGTTGGATTGCCATTGGCGGTTGAATTCGGTAAAAAATATAAAACAATAGGATTCGATATAAACCAATCTCGAGTTGATGAGCTTAACTCGGGACATGATCGTACGTTGGAAGTAGCCGATTCATATTTGCAAGAGGTGATTAATGCGTCTACGGATGAAATCGGCATCAGCTTTTCGGCGAATGCCGATGAAATCAAGTCAGCGAATGTATTTATTATAACTGTACCGACTCCTACCGATAAGAATAACCGACCAGACCTTACGCCTTTATACAAGGCTAGTGAAACGGTAGGCAAAGTTTTGAAAGCCGGCGATATTGTAATTTACGAATCGACGGTATATCCGGGTGTTACAGAAGACGAGTGTGTTCCCGTTTTGGAGAAAACCTCGGGCTTGACATTTAATGAAGACTTTTTCTGTGGATACTCACCAGAGCGTATCAACCCGGGGGATAAAGAGCATACAGTAACGAAGATCCTCAAGGTTACGGCTGGATCGACTCCCGAAATAGGTAAGGTAGTTGATGATCTGTATAAATCCGTAATCGTAGCCGGAACCCATTTGGCGCCAACCATAAAGGTTGCTGAAGCAGCGAAAGTGATTGAGAACTCACAAAGAGATATAAACATCGCCTTTGTGAACGAATTGGCGAAGATCTTCAATAAGCTAGATATTGATACACAGGCAGTATTGGAAGCCGCTGGAACCAAGTGGAACTTCTTGCCTTTCCGTCCTGGTTTGGTTGGAGGTCATTGTATTGGAGTAGATCCTTATTACTTGGCGCAGAAAGCTCAGGAAGTGGGATACAATCCTGAGATCATTTTGGCTGGTCGTAGATTGAATGACGGCATGGGCGCATATGTAGCTCAGGAAGTAGTAAAACTGATGATCAAGAAAGGGCAGCGAATCAAAGACGCCTGTGTATTGGTTTTGGGGATCACCTTTAAAGAAAACTGTCCTGATATTCGCAATACCCGTGTTATTGATATCATCGAAGAGTTGAATACTTTTGGTTTAGCCATTGATATCTATGACCCTTGGGCGAATGCGGAAGAGGTGAAGCATGAGTATGGTTTGGATTTGTTGCCGGAGTTGAATGGTGATAAGTATGATGCCGTGGTGCTTTCTGTTGCTCATGAGGAATTTAAAAAGGCACTTGATGTGGCCTCGCTGAAGAGTACTGAGGGGATTCTCTATGATGTGAAGGGGGTGTTGAGTGAAGAAATTGTTGATGGTAGGCTTTAATATTATGTGGTTCATTGTCGTTCTGTACCCTCTTGGTTTTGGGTAAAAACCACAGTGATCTAAGCTACATGTTTTTTGGCTGATTGAGGTTCTGAAGTATGATTTTAGGTGGTATTTATAGTGATACTAAAAACTTATTGCTACATAATCGTCGTTTAAATAGAACTGATCTCGACTTTTGAAATAGAGTCATCTGGATCATGAAAAAATATAAAAAGGTTGCAGGTATTTGAGTTTACCAAACACCAAAACTGCAACCTTCCGTGTACCAGATATATCACAAGTATCCCCTCAGAAGTACGATAGCGAACGAAATTTTGTCTCATCTCACGGTCGCAACAAGAGGGTTTGTTAGTCATGCTGATTTGAGTGAGATAGTCATTGTATCCTGTATAAGCTCAAGGCTAATGTTCAATGGCATATGCTTCCCGTGTGTATGTTTTTTACGGCCAAACTTTTGAACTATAAAGTTGTTAGTAAGTGATTTAGGCGGTGGAGCGTACTCGGCCACTGGAAAAAGGCTTGGACTGGGGTTCTACTGAAATATTCGGGGTTTTCGGATCTCTCTGCACCGATCTTGACGGAAGCCACGCTGTGCCAGGGCTCTGCGGGCGGGGAGGTGGTGGGGTACTAAGGACGATAAAAGGCCAAGATGACAAGCGACATTTACCTGATCGACAGCAAGGTGTTCCGTTGGCTATGTCCCGTCCGGAAGCGGGCAACCGTAATGACAACATGCACAACATAGGGAACTCGGTTGAGACGATTGTTAAGACTCTTTACAGAGCTAGAATCAGCGTGGACGGCCTGTTTCTCAATGCCGACGCCGGATTTGACGGGGAAAAGCTTCGAATGGTGGCCTTTCACTACGGAATTAACCTTTATATCCCTAATAAAGCCTCCGATCATTTCGATATCCTGGACGATCAACTTCACAAAGAGCGCTATTTCATAGAAAGGCCCAACGCTTGGCTGGATAGTTACAGGTCCTTGCTTAACCATTTCGAGATCACTATATCAAGCTGAGAAGGGCGAAACTATCTCTCTTTCATTGTAATTGGTCTTTGAAAGATCATGAAAAGAAATAAGTTCTTATTAGGAATTATATTGATGTTAAGTGATTGAAGGTTAGTGAGTCTTTTCATCTGTGACTCACGTTATAATGTCTTTAAAAAATTGATTTTGAAATATTCACTTAGTTTGTTTTCCAAGAGTTTGATTGTAAGGGATTATCTCTGGCGATTACTTCAGTATTTATCTAAAACACTTATTTTAATTGTTTTTAACTTTTATGCGGCTAGCATTTTATCGCCAGAAGGTTATGGGGAAGTTGTATATGTTTTGGCTTTAGTTGGTATAGTTGAGATGTTTGCAAACTTTGGCCTTTCTGCGACTTGCTTGAAAAAGTGTGCGGAATATACAAAACAAGGGACCAATAGGGAAATATCGACATTAGTATTTTCGGTATCTGTTTTTTCTACTATCGTATCTTTTGTTGGTTTTGTTATACTATCGTTCTTGTTCACAAGTTCTTCTGTGAATATTTTATATTTACTGCCATATCTTCTCTCTTTGCCATTAATATCCGTTTTAGATGGGATGTATGTTGGAATGGGGAGGTTTAAAGAGGTATCTCGTTCAACTGTTATTCCTACACTAATATCGGCTCTGATTGGTTTTTTCCTGATATCGTATTTTGGGATAAAAGGGCTCTTGTTGTCATACTCTTTTTACAACGTTTTGTTACTCTGTTTCTATATATACAAAACATCCTTCTCTGAGTATAGGTTCTCATTACAGATTGTGAGAGATGTCTTACGATACTCTATAATTGTTGGGCTAGGTTCACTTTCTTTTTTTCTTTATTCACGAGTGGACGTGTTCATTCTGGAATATTTTTCCTTTACCAAAGAAATTGGCTATTATGAGTTAGTGATGAAATCGTTTCAATTATTGGTCTTACCCGTTATAATGTTAGGGCAAGTAGTAAGCCCTAAAGCTGTTCGGGATAAGGACGATTTGAGAAGATTGAGTAAATATTATCAACATATACCAAGTTTTTTATTTATAGGCTCTTTATTTTTGATTTGTATACTTTTTTTTCTAGGACCAATATTGATTCAGAGCTATTTAAATGCGTATTATACGCAGGACTTTTTACTTATTTTCAATGTTTTATTGTTAGTTTTACCTTTGAAATTCATAGGAGTATACATGACTAACGGGGTTATAACTCCGTTAGGATATGCTAAATTATTGACAATAACTACGTTTTTCTTCGGTGTATGTAATGTTTTTTTTGATTTTATTCTGATTGAGAGATATGGGTTTATTGGGGTTTTTTACGCGACTTTAATTTGTCATAATGCTAATATTATGTCTCAATATGTGCTTTTTCGAATAAAAATAAAAAAATAGAATTTTATTCGAAGTTTAGAAAGTTGTAAACAGCTATGATAGAATTCATTAAAAAGAAAATTAAGTCGATAGAATTTATTTCAGATTTTTATAGGACTATAAGGTATGCTTGTTTTAGGTATTTTATAAGAAGAAAATTTCAAGACTACTATACAAGTTTAGGTATTCGTGAAGTAATACTCCCTAATAAAAAGGAAGGCATTAGCTCTTTTTTTGGTTATTATAATATAAGTCCTTGGAATTTACAGGGCGATATTATCTTTGGTGAAAGTGTGGCTAGTGTAGAACCTCGAGGGAGTCTCTGTTATGATTTGAATATCAAACTATATAATTCTAAATCAGGTAGAATAGAAACAGTAGCTAAGACTAGAGCGTGGAATTGGCAACAAGGAGCGATGTTACAATGGCTAGGAGGGGCAAATAATAAAATCATTTTTAATGATTATGAGAGCGGTAAAGGTTATAGGTCAAGGATAATAAACCTACAAACGAACGAAGAAGAGACGATTGATTTTCCAATTTATTCAGTGTCTTCTGACGGAAGATTTGCATTGACATTAAGTTTTGAACGACTGGCTGTGATGCGCCCTGATTATGGGTATTTTAATCATGACATTGAGAGTTTTAATTTTTTATCCTTAAGTGATGGTATTAGTAGGATAGACCTGTCTACTAACAGATGTCATCAGATAATAAGTTTAAAAGAGCTCACAAATTTTATGCCTTGTGAGAGTATGACAGGCGCTACCCATAAAGTTAACCATGTAGACATCTCTCCAAATGGGAAGCGAGCCATGTTTTTACATAGGTGGATTGGACCCAAGGGACGTTTTACAAGGTTGATGACTTGTAATGTTGATGGTTCAGGGCTATACTTACTTTGTGACACGGGAATGGTTTCTCATTGTTGTTGGGAGGGCAATGAGAGAATTATAGGGTTTTGTAAATCCATTACAGGACTAGATCACTATGTTCGATTTGAAGATAAAAAAGGTGAATTAGAAATAGTTGCACAAGAACTTTTGACTTCAGACGGACACCCATCTGTGAGCCCTGATGGTAAGTGGATGCTGACAGATACATACCCAGGACTGGACAGGATGTCAGGATTGTACTTGCTCTGTCTAAAAGGAAATAAGAAGGGGAGATTGATAAGGTTAGGGGAGTTTTATCAACCGTTAAAATTTGTGGGCGAAAATAGGGTCGATTTACATCCGAAATGGAGTAAGGATGGACGGTTTGTGGGGATAGACTCTGCTCATACGGGAAAAAGGGGCTTTCATGTTTATCATTTAGAAGAGGAAGTTTTTGATGAAGCCTAAATTATTATACATATCGAGCACCCAATTTGGATATCATACGATTTCATTAAACTATGTCCGATATTTGAAGTCCCAGTTTGATATTGTATTTGTGTGCAATGATGAAGGGAAAGATAGGATTAATGAGAAAGGTATTGATGTAATATATTCGGTAGGCGAAAGACGGATTAAACGAGTGTTCTCTTTTTTAGCATTGATATGGGCTGTGAGCAGAAAACATCAGTTTAGTCTGATATATATTGTATATTTTAGATACGCATTCGTATTAAGATTCCTTTTGTGGCAAAAGGTGTTAATCCTAGATATTAGATCAGCAGAAATAAAAAATAATAAATTCAAAAAGAGTTTGTTAGACCATTTGTTAAGGTTTACAGCTTTTGTCTTTCCAATCAATACCATTATTTCAGAATCCCTTGCAAAGGAATTGCGTCTGAAGAGTGGTAAATATCATGTTCTGCCCCTTGGGGCTAATAAGGTTGATGGTGGAGAAAGAAGTTTGTCAACACCCAGACTTCTTTATGTAGGGACTTTAAATATGAGGAGTATTGAGAAAACCTTATATGGTTTTTCGAAATTATTGAAGCAAACTTCTGAAGCAGAATATTACATTGTTGGGACTGGTTCTTTGGAAGATGTGAATAGAATTAATGTTGAAATAGCTAGTTTAGGCATTGAGAAGCATGTGCATCTCCTTGGGCAGATTCCATATGATAATCTGCGAGATTATTTTTTGAAAGCCAACATAGGAGTCTCTTATGTGCCAAAAATGGCGTATTTTGAAAATCAACCACCGACAAAGACATTTGAATATATTTTATCAGGATTACCAGTTATTGCTACTTCAACTGTTGAGAACCAGAAAATTGTATCTAATTCAAATGGAGTTTTAGTGGAGGACTCTAAGGTCGCCTTTTCTGAAGGCTTATTAGCTTTATGGAAGATAAGAGAAAAGTTCTCTACTGAAGAAGTAGTGAAGTCGTGTGAGTTTGCCACATATGAGAATATCGTTAATAATAATTTTGCTCCTTTTCTTAAAGGCAGAATAGTTGAGAATAGTTGAAATGCCGATAAATAACTTTAGAATTTTTATTCTCACATATTTATCAATACTATTGGGTTGTATTGGATTACTTTTCTTCCTGAGACAGGAATATAGTTGGCTTTTTGTTTATAAATATGTTGAATATTTTCTTTTAGTTAACCTACTGCTGGTGGGATATTCTCACTTAAGGAATGGAAAGATTACTTTACTTTGGATCTTCACATTGTCCTTTGTCGTTAAATTTGCGTATGCAAATTTATTGTATTTTCAGTTTCTATATTTGCAAGGTGCGCCCTTTCAGGCAGGTGCCCAATTTGATGAGTTCACATATTATACGTTTTCTAAGGTATTTGCTTCCAAAGACTCGTACGACATCTTTTTGATGGCTGATTTACTTGATTTTCCTGTAAATTATTTAGGATATCCATATGTGATGGCTCTTCTTTACAGAATGTTTGGAGTCTCGACTTATTGGCATGTTTTAGTCAATCCATTAGTTATGTCATTGGCTGTTTTGTGCTTTTATTCTTTTTTTAAACGAGTCTTTAGCTTTACAAAATCCGAAAATAGATTACTGGTAGCCTGTTTGATCTTTTCAGCAAACCTAATGTATTTTTCAGGACTTAACCTCAAAGATTCTTTCTTGTTGTTTTTAGTCGGGTTATGTTTTGAAATAATGGCTAGGAGCTTCTTTGGGAAATATAAGGTTCGCATATGTTTCTTATTGCTCCCACCCTTACTATTGTTAATGTTCTTCTTTCGTGTTCAATATGCTGTCTTAATGGTCGTATTTCTATTGATGTTTATATTCTTTACGACCAAGAAAAAAAGAGGGGGATTCAACAAAAAACACCTTTTATTCTGGTTCTGTTTGCCTGTAGTTACTTTTGTTGTTTTGGGTGAATTTGAGGTAGAGTTTATTACTCATTTTTTTTCACCAGAATTTGTTTCGATGCAGTTTGAACGATTCTCTAAATGGAATTTGTTTAAAAGTGTATCTCCTATTCAGTTAATGGGAGCTTTGCCTTTTTTACCGTTAGTATTCCTGTTGCCATTGCCGATTTTAGCTGATATACCAAGTTCTAGTGGATCAATGGCTTATACAACAGAAGTTTTTAAGGTACCAATAGATATTGAATTAAGTGTTGTGTACATAGTTGTACTACTGGGAGGGTTCCGTTGGTTTGTGTATTATCGAAAAAAAGAAACATTCAGAAAACCGCAGATAAAGATTTTTTTTTGCATTCTGTTAATGGTCATAATATCTCTTTTGGTTACAAATTATATCACATACGAACGGCATAGATTATTGTTGACGGTTTTGACATTACCTTTATTTGTTAAATCTATAAGATATTTTAATCAACGTACTCTCTATATTCTAGCTACTTTCTTATTAGTGGTAATGACATTCTCATATACTGTGGTACGTTTATACGGGAGGGGGCTTTTATGAAAAGAGTAATAATATTTCTTGATGAATTATATCACAAGAGAAAGGAAGGTGAGGTGGTATCAAAATACTCCTCAGGTAGTTTTTTTATAGATTTAAAATTTAAGAAATCATTTTTACTGCCTGTTGCAGATTCGAGTGAAATTGACGAAGGGTCAGTAACAACTCGAATTGTAGATAGTAAAGTGTATTCACTAGGAGAGTGGTCTAGTGTTATATCTTTCTTCAAATCATATATGAAGAAAGAGAATCGTCAGAAAATAAATTTCACAATTAATGAAGCCCTTAAAGAAGCAGATGTTGTTTGGGTACGGACACCGTCTTTTTTGGGGAATATGATTGCTAGGCAGGCAATAAAGAAGAATAAAAAAGTTCTTGTTCATGTAGCTGGCGATATTCGAGAAGCATGGAAGAACGAGAAATATAATGGTGTAAAAAGAATATTCGCATTTTTGCTATCCTATTATTTGCATTGGGAGCAAAAGAAGATATTTCAGAAGGAAAATGTTGTAGGGTATTTTACAGGTAGTGCATTATTTGATATGTATCAATCGAAGAAGAAGTATTTCTTTGTGGATACATTGATTAGGCTTTCTGATATGGTTTTTTCTAATAAGAGTAACGATCGAGAAGGGCTACGACTCTTATTTGTTGGAAGGTTAACTGAGGATAAGGGAATCTGGGTTTTATTGAAAGTATTTGAAAAGCTTGTAAAGACGGAAAAGCTATCATTAACAATCATTGGGTTTGGTCCTGAAGAAGTGGGAATCCAGACATTTATTAAAGAGAAAGGTTTGTTGCCTTTTATTGATTTTCGAGGATTTGTTCCAAATCATAAGCTCTCAACTTTTTTTAAGAGCCATGACCTTTTCGTGATGCCAAGCACTTTATCAGAGGGCTTTCCTAGAGTTATTATAGAGGCATGGTCCTATGGTTTACCAGTTTTATCTACGAGAGTTGGAGGAATTGATGGTTTGGGGAGAGATGGGGAAAATATTATATTTTGCGAGAAGAACTCTATGGACTCTTTAGAGTATAAAATTAATATGGCGTTGTCTCAGTCTGATTTATTGAATAAAATTAAGATGAACCTAGAACGAGATCGTAGCGATATATCATATGAGTATTTTAAAGAACTAGTGGAAAAAGAAATATTTAATCATGAAGTATAACGCTATTGAAAGGCGTGTAGCTAACCTTTTACATTCATTACCTTGGTTGAAGGGTTATATAAAGGCAATTTATCAGAGGGTTGCATTTGTTTTTTACCGTAGCGGAGTTAAAATAGATTTAGGGGTTTCATACAAAATATCAAGTTTTGATTTTGGGTATAGTGGTGAAACATTTTTTGGATACTATGATAAATGCGTTGAAAATTCAGAGGGAGTCTTTGTCTTGATGCATGGAACTACAAATTCGACATTGAAAATACCTTCGTCTAGACATAATATAGATATTATACTTTTAGACAAGAAATCTAATAGAGAAATCTTTCGAGATACTAGTTCTGCATATAATTGGCAACAAGGATCGAAGCTACAATGGATTGATAATAATCGATTTATTTATAATATTTTTCATGAAGGACAATATAAATCTAAAATTGTTGATAGTTCTACATTAGAAGTATGCGTTGTTGACTATCCAATTTACGATGTGAAAGATAATATAGGGCTTTCTCTGAATTTTGGTATTTTAAATAAATTACGTCCTGACTATGGTTATAGAAATATCAATACATCGAATAGTTCTGTTGACTATAAGAACGATGGGATATTTTCAGTAGATCTAGTGACTAACCAAAGGAGACTTTTAATTTCAATAGAACACTGCATAAGTATCTATCCAGTAAAATCGATGGATTCGGCAGATCATAAGTTTAATCATATTATGATATCGCCAAAGGGTGATAAGTTTATGTTTCTCCATCGCTGGATTAATAAGGGAAAGAAATTCGATCGATTACTAGTATCAGATATAGAAGGCTTTGATATTAAGATACTTGCAGATTCGGAAATGGTAAGCCATTGTTTCTGGAAGGACAATGATACAATAATAGGCTATCTAAGGTCGGGTATTTATGGGGATACTTATCATTCTATTAATACTTTGACAGGTGAGTTGAAACAAATTTCAGAAAAAATATCTTCCTTTGGTGATGGTCATCCCTCCATATTTAATGGAAAAATGGTTTTTGATACATATCCTAATAAAGCCCGTATGAAGGAATTGTATATATATGATTTTCTGAATGATTCCTTGACCAAAGTAGGAGGTTTTTTTGAGTCGTTTAAATATTCAGGAGAAACACGTTGTGATTTACACCCTAGATGGAGTTCTGATGGGAAGTCTATTTATATAGATTCTGTTCATGAAGCGAATAGGGGGTTATATCGAATTGATTTATGAATACGATAATTGTAAGTGTAATTATAGTCGTTCGTAATGAACAAAAGTATATTCTTGAGTGTATCAAATCTGTCGAGAGGCAATTTTTAGGAGGTAAGTTGCCATGGGAGTTGTTAATCGTTGATGGGGAGAGTGAGGATAAGACGCGGAGTTTGTGTGAGAAGTATCTTCAATCGGTTTCCTATAACTGGGTAATACTTGATAATCCAAAAAGAACATTAGCGCCAGGGTGGAATATAGGGATAAAGAATGCAAGTGGGGTATATGTTATTCGTCCGGACGCACATTCGACGCTATCTTCAGGGTATATTCAGAGAGGGATAAATACCTTGGAGCGAATGCAGGATATTGTAGCTGTTGGGGGGGGATTGGAGACCAAGGCTAAGAACTATTGGGGTGATATTATAAAGGAAGCGCTATCATCTAAGGTAGGGGTAGGGAACTCGAGTTTTAGGACAGGGGAAAGCAGTGGGTATGTTGACACTGCTGTATATGGAGTGTATCGTAGAAGTGTATTTGATGATGTAGGGTATTTTAATGAAGAATTAGTTCGTCATCAGGATAATGATATGCATCAGCGATTAAAGTCTGCAGGATGGAAGTTTTATATGAATGCTGATATGCATGCGGATTATTACTGTAGGGACACTATATCCTCTTTGTTTAATCAAATGTATAAGATTGGACGGTATTTACCTGATGTGATGAACTCAGGCGCACTTAGTTTGAGGCATTTCGCACCGTTTATTTTTTATTCTTTTATTTTTATTTTGATGTTAGTAGGAGCTGTTTCTGGGGCGAGTGTTTTTATCTTAGGGGGGACGATTTTATTCCTTTCCTATTTGATCGTTATAGGGATTTCAGCATGCCTTTCGGTGTTTATCAACCGAAAGTTTCAGTATATATATCTTTTAGGCATTATACCTGGGATGCATATAAATTATGCAATCGGGACAATGTTTGGTTTGTTCAAAAAGGTTATAAAGTAAATTGATGAAAATTCCCTTTTCCCCCCCTTATATAGATCAAGATGTTATCGATTCGGTTTCAGAATCGTTGAGTTCTGGTTGGATTACAACAGGCCCTAAAGTCAAGGCTTTAGAGGAGTTGGTGCAGGAGCAAACCGGGGCAAAGCGTACCCTATGCGTAAACTCAGCTACTTCAGGTCTAATGTTATCCCTGAAATGGTTTGGCGTTGGGTCTGGTGATGAGGTAATCATTCCCGCTTATACGTATGCAGCGACCGCTCTTGCGGTTATTCATGTAGGAGCGACACCTGTAATGGTTGATGTCGAAGATGACTTTAATGTTTCGATTTCAGCTATAGAAAATGCCGTCACGGAGAAAACCAAGGCCATTGTGCCTGTTGACTTTTCAGGTTGGCCTTGTGATTACGGTGCCTTACAAAATCTGGTGACAAAGGTATCTATAAGGGATAAGTTTTGCCCTAATTCAGACAAGCAGAAAGCGTTAGGGCGAATTTTGTTGTTGGCTGACGCTGCGCACTCGATTGGAGCTACTTATAAAGGTAGAAATTCAGGGACTTTGGCGGACCTCACGGTGTTTTCGTTTCATGCAGTCAAGAATATAACTACCGCCGAGGGTGGGGCGGTCTGTATTGCCTTGCCTGAGCCATTTGATTGCGGATCAGAGTATGCTTTGATGCGTTTGATGACACTAAATGGACAGACTAAGGATGCTTTTACAAAAACAAAGGCAGGGGGCTGGAAATATGATATCGTACTGCCGGGGATGAAGATCAATATGCCAGATGTTTGTGCCTCAATAGGATTAGCACAGTTACGTAAATATCCAAGCTTATTATTGCCGGAAAGGAAAAGGGTTGCCGAATTTTATGTGGATAACTTTCGGCAATATGACTGGGCGTTAATTCCACCACTTAGAGGTCAAGAATCAGAATCTTCTTATCATGTTTTCGCATTGAGAATCGAGGGAATAACCGAAGTTCAGCGAGATGAAATGATTCGTTTGATTTCTGAAAAAGGTGTTGCTGTGAACGTACACTTTACCCCTCTTCCAATGCTGTCTTTGTTTAAGGAAATGGGATTTAAGATTTCTGGTTATCCTCAAGCCTATGCGAATTACAGTAAAGAGATCTCTTTGCCTATTTATCCGCAATTGACAGAGGATGAGCTGGCTTATATTGTGGGGTCTGTAGCAGAGGCGTATTCATGTGTAGTATTGGAAAAGGAAGAGAGTGAAGCGGGTATTTGATTTTGTGAGTGCTTTTATTGGCCTGATATTTCTGTCGCCGGTATTTTTGATGTTGGCTATTTGGATTAAGTTGGATTCAGAAGGGCCTGTGTTTTATCGGCAAGTACGTGTCGGCCGGAACGGAATAGATTTTAGAATCTATAAGTTTCGCAGTATGCGTGTAGGGTCGGATAAGAAGGGGTTGTTGACGGTAGGGGAACAGGATAACCGGATTACAGGTTCAGGTTCATTTATCCGTAAATATAAACTGGATGAATTGGCTCAGCTGATCAACGTTTTGTTTGGAGATATGAGCTTGGTTGGACCTAGACCGGAAGTTAGGAGGTATGTGGACCTATACTCGACAGAGCAACTGAAGGTATTGTCTGTTCGCCCAGGAATCACAGATATAGCTTCGATTGAGTATATGAATGAAAATGCTTTATTGGCAGGCTCTGATGATCCGGAAAAGTTATATGTGGAGAAGGTGATGCCTGAGAAGTTGTCGTTAAATTTAGACTATATCAGAACAAGAAGCTTTGTGAGTGATATAGGTCTTATTTTCGAAACGATTTTCAAGATAGGATAAAATGAGAAAACGCTTAATTAAGAAATATTCAAAGCGCTATATCGCCAGACAGTTTATCTTTATCGCTGATATGGTGTTGGTGGCGGGAATGTTGGCTTTGGCATTTCTTTTAAGATATAATTGGAGTTCTCTTTTTCAAATGGGAGAACTAGTCGTTATCCAAACCTTTTATTTTTTAGGGTTAAATGCAGTATCTTTCCTAGCGTTTAAGACATTTGAAGGGGTGATCCGGCATACAAGTATTGAAGATATAGTGAGGGTCTTAACGGCTTTGTCGCTTGTCGCCTGTCTTGCAATTGTCGGGACCTTTACGGGCCGCTATTTCAGTATAGTCGCACTAGATATTCCGTTAGGTGTAATTCTAATTGCTTTTATTCTTTCGGCTTTTGTATTAAATAGTTTTAGGATTTTAATAAAGGCGATCTATTGGGAATACTTTGAGGCAGATAAAGCTTTTTTCGACTCGGAGCGCCGACGAGTAATGATCTATGGTGCAGGGGAAATGGGGGTGGTCGCTCTAACAACTCTGCAAAATACGACTCGGAATTTGGACCTGAATTTTGAAGTGGTAGGTTTTGTGGACGATAATCCTTATAAAACTGGAAAGGCTATCCAGGGTGTGAAAATTTATCGACCTTCGAAGGTGTTTACTAAGTCATTCATTGCGAAGAAAAATATCGATGAGGTAATTATTGCAATAGAGGATTTACCTTCGATTAAGAAGAGAAAAATTGTAGATAGAGCGTTGGAGGCCGAAGTTGAAGTAAAGGTAATTCCACCAGTTAAACAATGGGTTAACGGGGAGTTTTCGCCAGCCCAGATTAAGAATATCCGAATCGAGGATTTATTGGATAGAGCTCCTATCCGACTTGATAATGAAAATGTACTGAAAGAAGTTTCTGGTAAGGTTGTTTTGATTACGGGAGCGGCGGGGTCTATTGGTAGTGAAATTGTTCGTCAGGTACTAAATTATCAACCTAAGCAATTGGTGTTGGTAGATCAGGCCGAGTCAGCATTATATGATCTTCAAATGGAGATTCTTCGGAATCGTAAAGAGGGGCTGAAGGATGTTGAGGCTGTTGTTGCAGATATTAGTCGTTATGACCGGATAGAGATGCTTTTTGAGGAGCATCGACCGGAGTTGGTGTTTCACGCGGCTGCTTATAAACATGTTCCTTTGATGGAGGAAAATCCGTTTGAAGCTACTCGGGTGAATGTGTTTGGAACCAAAAATATCGCCGATCTTTCAGTGAAGTACGGAGCGGATAAGTTTGTTATGGTTTCGACTGATAAAGCGGTTAACCCAACAAACGTTATGGGCGCTTCGAAAAGGATTGCTGAGTGCTATACTCAAAGCCTTAATGGGGTAGGTAAAACAAGATTTATAACAACTCGTTTTGGTAATGTGTTGGGATCGAACGGATCTGTGATACCTCTGTTTAAAAAGCAGATAGAAGAAGGTGGACCTCTAACGGTAACCCATAAGGATATTATTCGCTATTTCATGACAATTCCCGAGGCCTGTCAGTTGGTCTTGGAGGCTGGTGTTATGGGTGAAGGTGGTGAGATTTTTATTTTTGATATGGGAGACCCGGTCCGGATTTATGATTTGGCGGTGAAGATGATCAAGCTATCTGGGCTGGAACCTGAGAAAGATATAGAGATTGTGTTTTCGGGCTTAAGGCCTGGTGAGAAACTGTATGAAGAACTCTTGAATAATAAAGAAAACACTTTGCCGACTCATCATGAAAAGATTATGAGGGCGGAGGTCAGGGTGTTATCCCTTGATGAAGTGAAGGCGGGGCTAGAACGGCTTTCGGTTAGTATGTCAACACTTGATAATCACGGTATTGTTCGGGAAATGAAATCGATTGTTCCTGAATTTCGCAGTAAGAATTCGATATACGAGACATTAGACGTATAATGAGAAATATTGGTTTTAAGATTATTCTGGGGCTGTTGCCCCTTTTCTTTTTTTCGGGAATAGTGAAAGGGCAAAATTCAGATTCTTTAAGTTATTCAGTAGAACTTGCGACGTCTTTAGGGACAGAGGGGTATCTGCCACATTATTTGGCGGCAAATCGTTGGGGTGTCTGGGATGAATCTGAGAATAGCGTATTAATGCTAGGAGGGATATCATATGAGAAAAAGTTTGGCGATTGGACATGGACGGTCGCAGGAAGTTTTGTAAGCCATACGGGGAATGAAAACCCTTATAGGGAAGCCTCCGCTAGTTTTTTTCCACATGAGTATTTTACAGATTTGCGCTATAAGCAATTGTATGTTTTTGTGGGAGCAAAGGCAGAGTCAATCGGATTTTATGCTCCTAATCTGTCAACGGGATCTTTGGGTATGAGTAATAATGCCCGTCCGATTCCGAAGATTATGATGGGGATGGACTATGTTTCCATACCGTTTACAAAGGACTATATACAGTTCAAAGGACATATCGGAAACGGTTGGCTTGAAGAAGATCGTCACGTATCAAGAGCGATGATTCATGAGAAGTCATTTTTTGTGAAGTTGGGAGAGCCGTTGCCCGTGTCCATGGAGTTTGGTCTAGTACATTTGGCTCAATGGGGAGGGGATAGTGAATCCAAAGGGGAATTGCCCTCGGACTTTTCAGCATTTAAGGACGTGTTCTTAGGACGATCCAATAGTAATTTTGACCCAAATTTAGCGAATGAGGTGAATGCCCTTGGCAACCATATGGGTAATATTGATTTCTCCTTGCTTTATAAGCATGAGGATTTTACCCTAAGATTTTATGCCCAGAAAATGTTTGAAGACAATAGTGGGAAGAAATTCGGATGGGAAGGCGGTTTGTCTCAGATGTTTTTAAAGAATAATAAAGATGGATTGTTTGGGTTACACTTCGAGAAAAAGGGACGTGGAGTTATTAGGGAGTTTTTGGTGGAGTATGTGAAAACCGATTGGCAGAGTGGACCTGGCATGACAGATCCCCCTAAGACTATTGATCCAGTGACTGGACAACCTATATATGAGGAAGACCCCGGTGGTGAGAAATATAATCAGGGTTATCCTTATGGGGGACGGGATAATTACTATAATAATTCAATTTATCTGGAAGGCTGGTCATACTATGGACGATCCATGGGTAACCCGATATTATTAACAAGGAATAGATTTCTGGATATGGGAGCGAGTAAAAAAGACGCTGTGGGTTCTTATTTTGTTAACAACCGAGTAAAAACTTTGCATATAGGAGTATTAGGTGATATTAAAGATAATTGGACTTATAAGGTTAAAATGACTGTCTCTAAAAATTACGGTAATTATTACGGTAAATATGGACAGTCTTGGGAAAAGCAAAACGAACCATACTATTTTTATGGTGGTTTATCCCAAAACTATAGTCTACTAGAAACAAACTACATCTTTTTATTTGAGAAACGACTATCCTTAAACTCTGCATTAGCAGTAGATTGGGGAAAACTGTCGAATAATGTTGGTTTTATGTTGGGGTTGAAATGGTCTGCTGGAGTACCTGTCAAAACGAAGGTTGGAAAGTGAAAGTAAAGCTTCCATCCAATAAATATCTGTAGATTTTTTCGTCTTGTTGCGGCTTGATCCGATAACTTGGTGTCCTTTGTGAGGGAGTTGAGGTATTTGAAATCTCAGACATTGTTTGGTAACGTGTCCGCCTTTAGGGGGACGAATTTAGAAGAGAAAATTGGAGGGGAACAAAAACTCCGGGATTACGGTAATTATCCCTACATATAATAGAGAGAAGGTCTTGAGCCGTGCTATTTCGAGTGTGGTACGTCAGACTTATTCGGATTGGAAGCTTATCGTTGTGGATGACGCTTCGGATGACGGTACTTTGGAACTTCTGGAGTTATGGAAGAAGCGGGATCCCCGTATTGACTATATCCGCCATAGCGAAAATATGGGTAACGGTTGCGGTGCCAGGAATACAGGTATTCTTGCAACGGCTACGGAATTTATCGCCTTATTGGATTCGGACGATTCTTGGGGGGAACATCATTTGGAGTTTTTGGTGAAGGCGATTGAGCGACACCCGGAAGCTTCGGGTGTGTTTTCGGGATCTTGTGTGCGGACGGAAGAGCGGGAGTTATCGAAGCATCCAGCGCATAAGGGATATGCGAGTATTAGGCATATGCTTATCGGGGCTGGGTTTGGTGGCTCTAATTCTGGTGTGTTGGTGCGGCGTGAGGCTTTTGTGCGTGCCGGGATGTATGACCTGTCGCTGAAGAAGAAGACCGATATGGATATGTGGCTCCGGATCGCTTTGCAGGGGAAATGGATTCCTGTAAAGGGATGTTTCGCTAATATCTATGTGGATGCGGATAACCGCATGGCGGCTCATAAACCGTCGGTATTCAAGGGAAAAGCGCAGTATTTTTTTAAACACCGTAGCAAGTTCCGCGAATATGGAGTCGAGCATATCGCATTAAGGAAATTGGCTAGGGAAGCCGTTGTAAATGTAGGGAGTATCCGTTTGGCGAATATCTTGTTGGGGGCGTCCCAACGGGCTAATTTTTGGTATGGCTGGTATGCCCGAATGTACGGGATTAAAATATGGTTGTTGTACCAGAGAAAGAAAGGAAAAAAATTATAGCTTATTAGCCGGCAGTGGGCGTTTCGCCTGTGCCGGCTTTTTTATTTTTCGGATAATACTCTTTCAAAATCTCCCGCCGGAAGCAGGCAATTAATCCAATTGTTGTGTAGCTGAGCCCCAAATTTTTCTCTATAGTAACCGATGGCCGATACATTGGTGTCGATTACTTGCCATGAAACGTGGCGCAGGCCTTGTTCTTTGGCTAGGTTGATAACGCTTTTCAGGAGTTTTGTGCCAATACCTTGGGCCCGGTAAGCTTCTTTTACTACCAAATCTTCGAGATAAACCACCTTGCCTTTCCATGTGGAATAGCGGTAGTAATAAAGGGCAAGGCCAATGATGCCATTTTGGTTTTCGGCGATAAAGAAACCGAATACCGGATTGGGGCCGAAGCCGTCTTTGGCCATGTCTTCTACGGTTACTTCCACTTGGTCTAGGTGGTTGACGTGGGTGGCGAGCTCGCAGATTAGTTCCAGTACTTTGGGGAGGTCTTTTTCTGTGCCTTTTCTTACGGTTACCTTGTTTGTTTTTATTTCTTCCATGGATTTCTGGGACAAAAAAAGACCGGTTCACGACCGGTCAATAAGGTTATAAATAATAGGTCTAGCAAGTGCGAAGACGGGAAGCAATAGCCTCTTGGCAGTTCATCTCCTGCTTACTAAATTGTCTTGTGTCCATTTTGGATATATCCGAAGATAAGGCAAATATTCACCTCAAACAAGTTAAGCGTGGCAAAATAGTGTTATGTAACGTTGCCTCGTATTTGTTTTGGGAAAAGTATAAACATGCTATTACGTTCGTTTGTATAGAGTGATATTTTAATTTATAATAATATGAGATTATTATTGGTTGTAAGAGTGCTAGATTAAATTCTATGGCCTTTATTTGCGTATTTTAACAATTTAATTGTCTTTATTTGTTTTTTAGTTGTTTCCATTGGTTAAATTTCCTCCTTGTTTAATCATGAAAATATTTTGCGCATGATGTTAAGGAGATTATTTTTTGCATTCGCAATGCTTTTTAGTGCGAGTGCTGTGGCTCAACAAACTAAATTTGACCGGCCTGGCCAAACGGTCAAAGCGAATGTGATGCCTAAGGGAAGCCTGCAGGTGGAAGCGGGAGTCGATCTTAACGAGAAGTATTATTTGGGAAATGTCAGATACGGATTGTTTGACGGGTTTGAGTTATCGACAAATATTCAGGATATGTCCTATATGGTTGGTGACATGGAGTTTAGTGATCCGCACTGGTCAATTGGAGGTAAGTTTAACATATTTGAGGGAGAAGGAACTGTATCTCAAATATCACTTTATGATGTGGTTGGATTACCGTTGTTTGGAGACGGAAACGTATGGGAAAATCGGTTAGGGGTTGCGTTAACCAGCCAATTGGGTGAGACATCATATCTGGCTGGAAATGTTCATTGGTCAATGATTGAGGCCCAGAAATCTTCGATTGGGTATTCTTTGCAATTCGGGACGCAGTTTTCTAGAAAGGGCTGGGGACTTTACGCAGAGCATTTTGGCCAATATTACGAGTTTAACAATCTTTATACTTTCGGAGGACTGGGTTTGACGTACTCCTTTGGCGACAAAGTACAGGCTGATATAGGTTATGTGGCAGAACTTGAAGAGTTTAGCGAAACTAGTTCGGCTCAGATCCAGTTGGGTTTATCCGTAAGGCTTTTCTAGAAGGTTTTGGATGCAAAAAAGCCTCTTCATGTCAAGTGAAGAGGCTTTTTTTATGCCTAATTTTAAAACGGACAAATATTATCTTTTACGTCTATATTTACTCTGTGTTAGTTGGCTGAGGTAGGTGTCTGTTTTTATAAGCTCGAATTTAAGAGGCTCTTTAAGTTGGCCAAATAACGGAAAGCCTCCGCCCAATAGAATGGGAATTGTGCTTATACAGATTTCGTCGATTAGGTCTTCGTTTAGGAAAGCTTGTATCAGTTTGCCTCCGTCTATGTACAAGTTCTTGTGGCCTTTTTCCCTTATCGTTTCCAAGATTGAGGAAGGGGAACCGGCTACTAACTCCACTTTGCTTTCGTATCCTTCGGGGACCTCCGTCATGGTGTGGCTGGCTACGAATACGGGGACGCCGTACGGCCATTCAATGCCGAAGCTAAGGACTTTTTCGAATGTGGCCCTGCCCATTACCAGTGCGTCGATGTTTTCGATAAAGGCATTGTAGCCCATGTCCTCGTTGTCGGGATTGGGGATGTCGTTTAGCCAGTCGATGTTGCCGTTTTTGTCGGCGATATAGCCGTCGAGGCTGGTTGCGATGAAGACCTTGTTGTTATATGCCATAGTTGTGCCTTTTGATTGAATACAAAGGTACGGAGGCTAGGGTTGACGAAATTGTACAGAATTTACTTAATGGCCTTTTTCCTGAATTTTTTCGGCGTTTCGCCACAAAAATTCTTAAAGATTCTGATAAAATGTGCTTGGTTATAGAAGCCTGCATCTAGCCCCGCGTCCAAAAGTTTACGGGATTTGTCGTTTACGAGTATCCGGATTGCTGTATTGACTTTTTTAAAGTTTCAGATAATTAGAGGGAGTTAGCAGATACTGTTGTTTGAACTTTTGGATAAAGCTTTTTTGAGAGATTGATAGAGTCTGCGCAAAGCCATTTAGGGTACCCTTTCCCAATGCGCTATATGAAAGATATCGTTCGAATTCTGTACGGCATTAAGGCAATATCTGTCGGAAGAGAGAGATGGAAGCCAGGAACCTTACGTGTTTTTCAAGTGGTGCTTTTTACTTAACACAGGGAATATTAGTTGTAATATTTGCCTTAATCATTTCGTAATTGTTAATTTTTGCCTTAATATTTGTGATGAATTCGTATTGGTGATGTGCCGAGCTTTACTTTTTTGAATTCAAGGTTGTGAAAAATTGGTTAGATAAACTCGCCTTCTTGACTTTTAATAAAGCAAACGATACAGTTGTCTTTGGCTAGGGATATGCGTGGCTATAAGGGATGATTGTTGTTGAAATATGTTTCTCGTCAGTGAAAACGTGGGAGACATTTTTCCAGGATGTAAGTAGGGCGTCCTGTTGTCCCTAATCCTCTGTTAGAGATGTTTTTGCATTTCGTACGAGATTATATGGAGAAAATGATATGTACGGAGATGATTACTATCTTAAGAAAGTAAAGGAGGGGAATCTCTCTGCGTTTGATGTCCTGTTTAGGCGATATAATCAGGATATGTTCCGTTATGCCCAGCACTTGACGGGAAGCCAAGAATGTGCGGAAGATATCGTACAGGAAGTTTTCCTGAAGTTATGGACTGGCAGAAAGCGAATGAAGGTTTGCGAGTCGTTGAAGCCGTATCTCGTACGTTCTGTATTCAATGCGTTTATGGATATGGAAAGACGGGGGAAAGTTCGTGAAAAGTACAAGGTGTACAAAACGGCGGAATCCGGTGGGGTCTATGCGGAAGGGGCGGACGCTGTGGCTGAATATCGCGAGCTTGAGGAAAATGTGAGAGTTGCTTTGGATAAGCTTTCGCCGAGGCAAAGATTGATTTTTACGAAGATTAGGCTAGAAGGCCGGAAATATAAGGATGTGGCCTCGGAACTGGGACTTTCCGTTAAGACTGTAGAGACTCACCTAATGGTTGCGCAAAAGAAAATACAAGCTGAACTTCATGATTTTAGGGTGGAAGTTTTCTGTGTTTTGATGGTTGTATTTTGCTGACTGTTAGTGTGTTATATTTTTATTTCTTTTCCCCCAATAATAAATCGTAATTTTTTCAGAAAAGACCTCAGGGAAAAAAACGCTTACTGCGTAATCTATTTGAAAGGCGGACAATTATGAGAGACAAGGATAAGTTCAGCGATTTGATAACGAAGCACCTGACCGGAAATCTGGATAGGGACGGTTATGAACGTTTGTCCAAATACTTGGAGGGGGCTGGCGAATATGGGGAAATGATGTCCGATGCCGTTTTTGATTTTCTGGAAAAAGATAATTCGCCTTTGGGGTCATACTCAGAACGAAAAGTGCTTTCGAATATAAGAAAGAAGATTTCAAAAAGAAGTGCCAAACGTCGGTATTTGCAATGGGGCATTGGGGTTGCGGCGTCTGTTTCCCTACTTTTCGTCTTTATGTTCGGGAGCTTCCAAGAGAGTCAGGATGGAGAACTTATCGGGGGGATCCAAGGTAATACTGGTGAAGTGACCCTGACTTTGGCCGATGGGACTGTAGTGTCATTGGAAGCTGGTCCTGACAGTCTATTGGAGAGGGGATCTGGCTTTATAAGGGTTATAGACCAAAAAAGTTTAGCTTATAAAAAGAAAGGCTTCCAGAGTTTGGCAGAGGAGTTTAATACGATTTCGGTTCCTTACGGTAAACGTTACAGTCTGGTTTTGTCGGACGGAAGCCGGGTTAGCCTGAACTCCGGGACCGTTTTGAAATACCCCGTCATTTTTAAGGGGACAGAGCGGAGAGTTGAGTTGGTGAGCGGGGAACTGTACTGCGAGATTAAAAAGAATAAAAGTAAACCGTTTTACGTGGATGCTGCCCGGGTGTCGGTTAGGGTATTGGGGACAAGTTTTAATTTTAGCGCCTATTCTAATGAACGTTTAACCAGAACGGTTTTGGTTGAGGGCAAGGTTGGAGTGATTCCGAGAGGACAAATTTATGACACAAAGAAGGCCGTGCTTTTGGACCCTGGCCAGTCTTTCGCTTTTGACAAACTGACGAAAAAAGGAAAAAAGGAAACGGTGGATGTCGAGAAATATACGTCATGGAAGGACGGAAGATTGACCATATCCCGGATGACGCTTGACGAGATACTACAGCGAATAGAACGCTGGCACGGTGTCAGGATTGAGAATAGGGCGAAGAGAATAGGAACTCAGGAATACAGCGGAGCGTTTAAGGGACAAACCTTGGAGCAGACAATGAGCCTTTTGTCAAGGCTTTGTGACTTCCGCTACCGGAGGTCTGGCGATATAATTATTGTGGAAGAACAAAACAAGAAAGGAGGTATATAGGCATACAGCGCTACAGACCCTAAAAAAAGCGGAGACGAGCCCTACCTCGTCTCCCGTGAACTTTTCGAAAAAAGCATTTCACTTTTAAGTCATCTAAAGATATGAATGATTTTTACAAAACACCTTTCGTCGCGCGACGAAAGATCAGGATTTTATTGTCTTTATTGTTTTTATGCTCGTTGAGCTTTTCGGCTTTGGCGAGCTCTGGCGATTTGGTCCGTCTCAAATTCAAGAACGAAAGCTTGGAGACCGTGCTTTCCGAAATAGCCAAACAGTCCAACAAAATGGTGCTGTTTAAGCACAGCGATATCGGTAGCCAAAAGGTATCTATCCAAGGCGATTATAAACTCGATGAGGCGTTGACCAAGGCTTTGGTGGAATCGGGATTAAGTTTTGAAGTGGTGGATAGCCATATCATTATCAAAAAGAAAGCTCCGAAACCGGCAAAGCCAAATACCGTAACCTCGTTATCCCCTGATCAGGAAGAGGGGAAAGCTATATCCGGTTCGGTGAAGAATGATCAGGGAGAGGGCCTTCCCGGGGTCAATGTCATGATCAAGGGCACTACCAAAGGGGCCGTTACTGACGTGGACGGACGGTTTACGATCAAGGTGAAGAAATCGGATGTGCTGTCTATCACCTATATTGGACATAAGGCTCAGGAAATCCTTGTGGGAAACAGAACGTCGCTGGATATTATCCTTCAGGAGGATATGACAGAGCTCGAACAGGTGGTGGTCGTAGGTTACGGGATTCAGAAAAAGGTGAATATCACTGGCGCTATCGATGTGGTGACCGCCAAAGAATTGGAGAATAGGCCCGTGGCCAATGTGCAACAGGCTTTGCAGGGCGCGGCGCCGGGCTTGGCTTTGAATGTGGGCTCTGGCGGTGGCGAGATGGACGCTGCTATGAATATGAATATCCGTGGCGTCGGTTCCATTAGTAATGAAGACAGCGATGGTGACCCTTTCGTGTTGGTGGACGGAATGCCGTTGAACAGTCTCGCTGATATGAACAAGATCAACCCGAACGATATCGAAAGCGTTTCGGTGCTTAAAGATGCCGCCTCTACCGCTATTTACGGTTCGCGTGCCGCTTTCGGTGTTATTCTTATCACTACCAAGAGCGGTTCGGCCACTGACGGTTTTTCGGTGAATTACTCCAGCAATTTTGTAGTGGCTTCCCCGGTGAAAACACCTCAGCAAATGAGTTCATTGGAATGGGGTAATTATATGAACGCGGCTTATGTTAACGAAGGAAAAAATCCGGCGTTCGGTGATGAGTTGATGCAACGGATAACCGATTATATCAATGATCCGGAGAATACTCCCGAAACGGTACCTAATTCCAAAGGAACAAACTGGGCGGGAAACTATGCCAACGCCAATAGGAACTGGTACGAGACATTTTACAAAGACAACACCAGTTGGCAACAACATAACCTGAGCTTGGCTGGAAAACAAAAGCACACGCAGTATTACCTTTCGGGCGCTTTCTTTCAACGGGAAGGTTTGTTGAGATTCGGTGACGAACAACAGGATCGTTACACTTTTAATGGCAAGATCTCGACTAAGGTGACTGACAAAGTCAAGGTAAGCCTGAACTCTACGGTATCGCACATTAAGTACGATTTGCCGTCATACTTTGCGGGTAATCGGGACCTTTTTTTGCACAACGTGGCTAGAACTTGGCCAAACAAAGCCTTGAGATCTCCTAATGGCGGTTATGTGGAGGGCCGGGTAGCCGGTTTGGTAGAAGGAGGCCGTGCTGAGAAGATCGACGACGCTTATACGAATATACTCTCTGTGGAGGTGGAGCCGCTTAAAGGGTTGAAATTCACCGGTACGTTGAATCATCGGTACACAAACAAGCGGGAGGAGTCTTTCAAGTCAAAGTATGGATATACGTTGCCTAACGGAGATTTTAAGTATCATAACTCAAAAACCAGCTATACGACCTCAAATAATCAAAGGGTGTATATTTCTCCCACGGTTATAGGTTCTTATGAGCGTACCGTAGAAAAGCATTTCTTTAAGGTGCTTGGAGGGTTTCAGCAGGACTATTATTACTCGAAGTACAGTAGGCTTTCGAAGGATGATCTTGTAACGACTGAGGTTCCGGCTATCGGTACGGCTTTGGGCGAGACGCTTAACGGAAAGGAAAGCAAAAGCGAATGGTCCACCAGAGGTTTTTTTGGACGTTTGAACTATAACTACCAAGAAAAGTATTTGGTGGAGGCTAATTTCCGCTATGACGCTTCATCAAAATTCGCAAGCGAAGACCGTTGGGGTTTCTTCCCTTCTTTTTCTTTGGGCTACAATATAGCCAAGGAAAATTTCTGGCCGGTACCGCAAATCGGAGTGATGAAGTTTAGGGCCTCTTACGGTGCCTTGGGCAACCAGAATGTAGCGGCCAACCTTTTTTCCGCAAGGATGAAAATCAGGACAAAGTCTACAAACCCGAGATACAATTGGATCGGGGACAATGGCAGGCGTTTGGGGATTTACGCACCGGACCTAATCAGTACAGACCTTACTTGGGAAACTGTTACGACAAAAAACATTGGACTTGATATGGCGGCTTTCGATAATAGGCTGACACTGGGAGTTGACGCTTTTGTGCGTGAAACTACGGATATGATCGGTCCGGCGGAATCGTATTCCGCAAGGTTGGGCACTTCGGCTCCGAAATCTAATAACGCTGAGCTTAGTACCAAAGGATTCGAAATTTCTGTAGGCTGGAAAGGAAACGTAGGAAGCTTGTCTTATAACGCGCGTTTCAATATCGGTAATGCGATGACCGAGATTACGAGCTACAGAAACCCCGAAAAGTATCTGGGAAGTGGCCGGGGTAACTATTACGAAGGACGTAAACTGGGTGAAATCTGGGGTTATAGAACCCACGGAATATTCCAGACTGACGACGAGGCGAAAGCGTGGCATGACCAATCGTATATTCGCAAGAAACCGTTTGAGGCGGGAGATATCGGCTATGAGGACCTTAACGGCGACGGTAAAATCGACAGAGGCGACCTGACTGTGGATAATCCGGGCGATATGGAAATTATTGGAAACAGCACGGCGCAGTTCCCTTATTCTTTCCAGTTTGGCGCTAATTGGAAAGGGTTTGATTTTTCAATGTTGTGGCAAGGAATCGGCAAGCGTGACGTAGCGCCTGGTGGTCCGTTCTTCTATGGAGCTTCAGGCGGAAAGTGGCAGATGATGGGCCTGGAAGAGCATCTTGACTATTGGACTCCGGAGAATCCTAACGCGTACTTTGCCCGTCCGCTGATTGACAATGAGGAAAAGAACCAGCAGACTCAGACACGCTACCTACAGGATGCCTCATACCTCAGGCTTAAGAACCTTCAGGTGGGTTATAACCTTCCGAAGAGCGTACTTTCGGTTCTTCACCTGGAACAGTTCAGGATTTATGTGGCGGCTGAGAACATCCTCACGTTTACTGACCTGATTGATAGCCTTGACCCCGAAACGGTCAGTGGCCGTTGGTTCGGTAGTACGGGAAAGGTTTATCCTCTCCAAAAGACCATGTCTGTAGGCGTTAACATCAAGTTGTAATTTTTAAGGCTTAGAATTATGAAAAGGATATATTTATTGCTGGCAGGGCTCGTATTATTCGCCTCTTGCGATAACGGATTTTTGGATAGGCCTTCACTGGACGAGGTGACCGACGACAACTACTGGACCAGTGTCAATGACCTTATTTCCTATAATGACAAGTACTTTGAGGCTTTTCCAAAGCACAGTGGTTGGAGTAGCTTTACATTTTACAGTGACAGAAACAGTGACAATTTCATTCACACTTCCTATGACTCGCACTTGGCGGGTATTACCGAAGTGCCGGTGACGAGTAACAGTTATGGAACTCCGTGGGAATGGATTCGCGAGACAAATATCTTTTTTGAAAACGTGGGCAGGGTTAACCCGAGCGAAGGACAGAAAGAGATAGACCATTATACGGGTGAGAATCATTTCTTTCGGGCGTGGTTCTACTTTGGCTTGTTAAAGCGTTACGGTAGCGTGGCTATTGTCACAAAACCCCTGAACGTAAATTCGGAAGAGCTTACGGCTCCAAGGGACAGTAGAACTGCTGTGGCCGACTTTATCATCTCTGACCTTGACAAAGCGATAGAGCTATTAAAGCCTAGTAGTGAGGCGAACGCTTTTCGGATTACCAAGGAAATAGCTTTGCTTTTCAAATCTAGGGTTTGCTTGTATGAAGGAACTTGGGAGAAATACCATACGGGGACAGTGTTCGGTGTTGATGGTTCTGATGGGAAAAAGTACCTGACAATTGCGGCCGAAGTGGCGGGAGAGCTTATTGATGGAAAGGCTCATTCGGTATATATGGGCAGCGCTCCGGAAACGGCTTACCATAATCTGTTCAACAAGACCAACTATGGCAGTGTCTCGGAAGTCATGCTTTGGAAACAATACAGTGTGGACGAAGGTGTAACCCACAACCTAAACAACCGGATTCCGCAACAGGGCATGAGCTTCGGGCTTACGAAGTCATTGGTAGAGTCGTATTTGGATACTGAAGGCAATCCTGTAGCTTCATCAAATCTCTTTGACTGGACCACAGCTGAAAAAAGCTTGTCAACTGTGGTCAAGGATCGTGATCCGCGTTTGGCACAGTCGGTATTGTCTCCGGGAACGGTAATGCAAGTTCGTGAAAATGGAGAGGAAGTAATTTTTGATGTTCCTGTTCTGTTTGGTGACGGAGAGAACCAAACCTCTACAGGATATCAGTTATATAAAGGAGGGTCTACGGACCCTGCTCAATACAGCGGGAAGAATGTGGGTACGGTAGGATCGATAATCTTCCGTTACGCCGAGGCTTTGCTTAATTATGCCGAAGCCAAGGCGGAATTGGGAACCCTCGCTCAAGCGGATTTGGACAAGTCAATCAACAAATTGCGTGAACGTGTTGGGATGCCCCATATGACTTTGGGCAATCTTCCGTCCGACCCTAACAAGAATTTCCCCGAGCTTAGCGACTTGATAAACGAAGTGCGTCGCGAACGCCGGGTAGAGCTGGCTATGGAAGGATTCCGTTTCGACGATTTGATGCGTTGGAGAGCGCATAAGCTACTTGTCGGGAAGCGCCCTAAAGGCTTCAAGTTCGTGGGGAGTGATCTGGAGAATGCTTATGAAGGAGTGAAGTTGGGCGAGAACCTCTTTGTGGATACGGAAGGTTATATCGATCCGTACCAGAAATCCTTGCCTGCCGGTTACGCTTTTAATCCGGACCGGGATTATCTTTTCCCTATACCGTCGGAAGAGTTTTCCTTGAATCCTAATATGGAGCAAAATCCGGGCTGGTAACAGTAGTGTGGAAGCAACGCTTTAGTGGCGTTGCTTCTCACTTTATTTTTGTACAAAATTAATGTTTGAAATATTTAAGCGGTCAATCGAAGCTGGTTAGTGATGTTATTTTATTGAATTCCTAAACCGTATTTTTTATGGAAGCTAAGACATTTCGCTATCTCTGGATATTTGTGTTCTTTTTTGCGTGCGACAATAAGATTGATGACACTTCTCCTCCGCAAATCGAGCGAATCGAGCAACAGGGGAGTGATTCCGAACAAGCCTCTCCCGAGGAATTATTGCCCCAAGGACCTATGCCTTCGGTTAATGCGATACCGGTTAGCCATTATCCTATTGACCTGAAAAAACCGCCTCGTAGGGTTAAATTTAGAAACGGGGACGAATTTGACGTTTTTCGTTATTGGTGGGATGGAGCGACATCCATCAATTTGCCAAGTGACATAGCGGATGATATCGATAAAGAAGACGGCTGGGAGGTACTGTTTAATACGATTCGGGAGTATGACCACACGACAGGCACAGGCATTACCCAAGAGCCTTTGGTCATATTATATAACCGATACAGAGGCATTCTTAGGTGTTTTTACTTTTATATTGACGAAGCGAATATTGGAAATGACTTAGTGGCTGTGATGAGTCTGGGGCCAGAGGCTCCAAGTTGGTTTAACCAGCCACACAAGGGACAGTCAAGTCCAATCAATGAGAGCCCTCGGCGCAAGCAGATTTATAGTTTTCCTTGGCCTACGAATATTAAGACTCATGTGGGACTAACGAAACACACTTGGTACGCTTTTGAGTTTGACGTTTCCTGTTATGATTCCAAAACCGTAGACAATTTTACGTTTGCGATCCAACCTATACAAAGGGTAAATCGACAGATTGCGGGAAGAATTAAACAGAACGCGTCATATACAGACGGAGCCAAAAAGTTTGGTGTAGCTCTGCCCTCTAAACGGAGCTTGGGCGTCTTTAATTTACCCGTAAAACCAATGGTTTACGGTGAAGAACAAATAGTTCCGAAAGCCAGCTTGTTGAGAACTGCCGAAACTTTCTCAGGACGTAGTTTCGTCGAAAAATATTGTTATACCCAGAAGTACGAACTGTCTTCGGATATCGCGATCAATTATAATCCCGATGTGTTAGAACAAGCTGATGTCAGTGCTGTGTTCGAACTGGTTTATGTTCACCAAAACAAGGACTTCGATATCGAAGCCTCGGGTGATAAGGGAATGGATGAGTATAATAATATACTGAGTTTGTTGGGCTACTTGGTTGGCGTAGATGTTTCTTCAATAAAACTTTCAGAAGGAAGTGAAGTGTGGGGAATAAAGTCGTTTCAACTGATAGCTGATACGGATTTTCAAGGTCTTTATGGTATTGAGGAAAAGAGTTGGAAAGGCCAAAGGGAATTTATGCTTTTAAAGCCGTCGAACGCTGTTTTCGCTAAAGTCAGAGTTAAAATAAGCCCCAAAAACGGCCGTGCCCCAATTTTTCTCCAGAGGATATTCCCCGTCCAAATTGAGGAAAACAATACCCGAAATCCCGTGCCGTATGGGTGGGGTAAACAGGGAAGCAAATAGCTTTGACAAACGGGACCCATAACTCGCCTTGGGTACCCGTTTTTTGTTTAGATGATCGTACCTTAAAACTTTTTACGGTCCTTTAGCCAGAGTGGACAGTCGCTGTCTTGGCAACATACTTCTTCCCCAAAAACATAACCGATCCGCTACCCAGTTTTCCAGTCATCATATAGGTGTTGAGGTATTTTTCCATCGCTTCCGTGTAGCAGTGGATAGTGGCTTTGCATTCGGCTATTCTGATGTTTTTCAGAACATCGCGCACGGTTGGCGATAGGCCGGCGTCGGTGTAATAGCTTTTTACCGAGGCCAATTTGGCCTTGAGCTTCAGGGCTTCCGCTTCCAGTTCCATTTTCACGATTGGCTGAGAGATCCTTTTCACTTGGCTTTCTAACAGCTTGACCCTGTTTTGTAATGTATTGACAAGCTCGTCCTGACGCCGTAGCTGTTCCGAGTATCTGTCCGGGCGGTGCAGGAGTGCCATTAGCGTTATGTTTTTCTCTTCGATAATCAGCTCCACTTGTGAGAGAACCTCTTGGCACTCGCTTAGGTTTTTGGCTACCAAAGTATAGTGCTCGGGAGCCAAGATTTTGTCCGGGTCGATGGTATAGGGCATAATGTGTTCCGGTGAGTGGTGCGAGTTGCGGATTGTTCCGATAGTTTTCTTCTTGGTTGGCAGCAAGATTTATGCCGGCTAAGAGGAGATACACACGGTAGGTAACTGAAAACAGTGCGAAAAAAGGCGTAAACCTTACGGCCTTCGGATGTGGGCGGTGATACTTGGAGAGCGTGTAACGTGAGGTGAGATTATATGGTAGATTACAGCGGGCAGGATGAATGGTGTTAGCCTTTTCACTCGCTTGGAATGCATCGGACGTACGTGAGCAAGCGCAACGGGTGACCGGAAACGCTATGGCAAAGGGCCTAAGGGTAAAAAGGGAAGTGTTGAGGGCAAGGCATTGTTGGGAAGAGTCGGAATTTACGGCTGTGGCGATACTTTTTGGAAACGATTGAGGGTCTAAGTGCCGAAAGAATGTGGTGGCGATTACAGTTTCCGGGATTTTGCGCAGAATTATGCCGCGCTTCGGTCATATCTGCCGATGCGGAGGCTGTCGGGGGAGGGGTGTGTAGCCGTGAATTGTGGAGGGGAGACGTGTCGTCCGTTACTTATTGGCTTGGCTTTGGCGTGCCGGGCGTTGATTTCCATTTGGAGAGCCAGTAGGGCCAAGTCTTCACGGATGCTGAATATATTGTTCGGCTTTTCTTGGGGAGCGAACAGTGAGGGCCTTCGCATGCGTTTTATCAACTGAAAAGCCGGAAAGGATTCCCTTGTGCGATAGTAATCGTTAAGGTCGGAAAGCCAGCGGGTCAGGTTTCGGTCGCCGTTATGAAGGTAGTACCGTAGCCGGAGATGCCGTGGTTTGCCGTATATGGCGCCACAGACGGCCATGCGTTTGCGTGCCTTGAAAAGTTTGTGGGCGGTTTCCGCGCAGTAATGCGGACCCATGCCGTTGCGTACCAGTTCCCGGCTAATGGTGGAAGGAGCCCTACGTATGGCCTTGGCGATCCAGCGCACGGACATGTCATAGCCTGTATAGCGCGCTATAAAGATTCGTTCGGCTTGTGATAGTTGGTTGTACGTGCGCATGGCTCAGCAATAGTATATGAGATACTGCGCATAGGCTATGCCGTTTAAGGGAGCGGTCAGGGAAGCGGATGTTTGTGGTATGGCTTTTTGGGGCTGTTTCTTGAAATGTCCGGTTTACTTTTTCGCGAAAATGTTACAATCGTTGTTTTCGTGTTTGGCCTCTCCAAAACATTGGGTTTCATTGGACTTTCCTTAGGCTTTTTTCGTTTCTTAGGTCTGATTTTCTGATAAGTAGGGAGCTGGCCACAAACGTCGTGTCATTTAGGGGGAGCCCAGGCCCTGCGCAGAATGTGAGCTTTTAACTTTTGACAAATGAAAAGATCTTTTTTTCTCCTTATTCCGTGCTTGGCCCTTTTGTCTTTGGCCTTGTACTCATGCCAGCCCACAGCCGAGCGCCCTGCCGTTGTGGAGGAAGTGCCGGATTTCTCCCGCTTCGTAAATCCCTTTGTCGGGACAAAAAACATGGGGCACACCTTTCCCGGCGCCACGGCCCCTTTCGGTATGGTGCAGCTGAGTCCCGGCACCAACCAGCAACCAATGTATAAAGACGGCGCCTATAATAAGAAAACGTACCGCTACTGTTCGGGCTACCAATACGCCGACTCGACTATTTTCGGATTCGCCCATACCCATTTTAGCGGAACGGGCCACTCGGATCTCGGTGACTTTTCGGTAATGCCTACCACTGGTCCCCTTGTGTTGGATCCGGGTTTGGCGGACGTTCCGGGTTCGGGTTTCCGTTCGGGTTTTTCGCATAAGAATGAGAAAGCCTCGCCGGGCTATTATTCCGTAAAGCTTGACGATTACGGAGTCAAAGCCGAGCTTACGGCCAGCGAGCGTGTCGGCTTCCATCGTTATACTTTCCCCAAGGCGGATACCTCGCATATCCTTTTGGATTTGGTGGCGAATATCTACGGCCACAAGGACAAGAACGTTTGGACTTTCGTAAGGGTGGAGAATGACACCTTGGTCACCGGTTATCGCCAGACCCGTGGTTGGGCGCGTACCCGCAAGGTGTTTTTCGCCATGAGTTTCTCGAAGCCGATGATCAATTACGGTCATAAGAAATACGACAACACGAAATACAACGGCTTCTACCGCAAGTTTGACGAAACGGAAAACTTCCCGGAGATGGCGGGCAAGGAGATCCGGGCTTATTTCGATTTCGATACCCGCGACGGTGGCGAGGTGCTGGTGAAATTCGCCCTGTCGCCGGTAAGTACCGCCGGAGCGATGAAAAACATGGTGGCGGAGATTCCTCATTGGGATTTTGGGAAGACCGTAAAGGAAACCCGAAGCAAATGGAATAAGGAATTGGCCAAGATAAAAGTGAAGACGGATACCGAGGCCAAAAAGAAGACATTCTACACGGCGCTTTATCACAGTATGCTGGGGCCGGTAGTGTATGAGGATGTGGACGGGTCATACAGAGGGCTCGACCAGAATATCCATAAGTCCGACGGCTTTGTGAATTACACGGTATTCTCCCTTTGGGACACCTACCGCGCTTTGCACCCGCTGTTTAACCTGATCCAGCCCGAGCGGAACAATCATATGGTTCACTCCATGCTCGCCCACCACGACCAGAGCGTACACAAGGCCCTGCCCGTATGGAGCCACTACGCCAACGAGAACTGGTGTATGATCGGCTACCACTCCGTCTCCGTAATCGCCGACGCGTTGGCCAAGGGCACTACGGACATCGATCCGAAGCGGGCCCTTCAGGCTTCGATGAATTCTTCGACGATTCCTTATTTCGACGGCTTAGACAGCTATATGGAGCGTGGCTACGTAGCCGAGGACCTAAGCCCTTCTTCCGTCTCGAAGACTTTAGAATACGCTTACGACGATTGGTGCATTGCGCAGATAGCCAACGTGGCCGGAGATGCGGAACGTGGAAAGGAATACGGACTTCGCGCCGATTATTTCCGAAACGTGTACCATAAGGAAAGCGGTTATATGCGCCCGAAACTGGCTGACGGGTCGTGGAGGAAAGAATTCGATCCGTTGGATACGCATGGTCAGGGCTTTATAGAAGGCAACGCCTGGAACTACGGCCTATACGTTCCCCACAAAGTGGATGAGATGGTGGCGATGATGGGAGGCAAAGACAAGTTCTCCGCTCATCTGGACCGTATTTTCACTACGGAGATCGAAGACAAGTATATCGAGAAAAACGAGGACATCACCCGCGACGGCATCATCGGGAACTATGTGCACGGCAACGAGCCCGGCCACCATATGCCGTACCTTTATAACTGGACCAACGATCCTTGGAAAACTCAGGAGCGCGTGCGGATGATTATGGACACGATGTACAGCGCCGAGGCGGACGGCCTTTGTGGCAACGACGACGCTGGTCAGATGAGCGCGTGGTATATCTTCAGCGCCTTGGGCTTTTATCCCGTATTGCCGGGTTCTGACCAGTACGCTTTGGGTAGTCCCGCCGTGGAGGAAGCCGAGGTTTTGTTGCCGAATGGCTCCACTTTGAAAATAGTGGCCGAGAACCAGTCAAAGAAGAACGTGTACGTGGAGAAAGTTGAGCTGAACGGCGTGGATATCTCCGGTACCGAGATCAGGCACGGGGACTTGCTCAAGGGAGGCGAGCTGAGATTTTATATGGCTGATAAACCCAAGAAAGGTAAAAAAGGAAGCAAGGAACTGACCGCCGGCGTGTAGTGACTAATAGGCTTTTAGTTGGTATGTTTTGTTAAATTCATGGATGATTTTGCCGTGAAAGCTATAGGTGTATTTTATAAATTAACTATTTTCATGTTTTAATAAAATACATCAACAATAGCTCAAAACATATGACAGTAGCGTTCGAAAACGAATTTATTATTTACGGACACCAAGATGACTACGCCGTATTTCGGTACAAAGCCCCTACTCCTAATGATGAAATCCGAAAAGCGATCACGTCGTTTGTGGAATACGTCAAGGAACAGGGATTGAAAATGCACTTGGCGGATTCGGGAAACATGGGGACGGTAAGCGTTGAGGTGCAGGAATGGGTTGCCAAAGAGGTAATGCCCGAAATGGCGAAGAACGCGGGCGGAAAATACAAAATGGCCGGCATCTTGAGCGGTGACGTGTTCGCCTCTTTCGCTTTCCAGAACGTGGCCCGTCGCACGACAGTGGACGGGGTGTCGATGTGCATGTTCGATAACGAACCCGAAGCCGTGGCGTGGCTGAAAGAAGGGTTTGAGGATTAACTTGCTCGCTTCATCCGGTATGGCCTCTTTTGCGCTTCGGCGTATCTTTTTATGGTGCCGGATGAAGCTTTTTTTGATATTCCGTTTGGCTCCGTATGAGATCTATCGATAAAAACAAGGTTGGTTTATACCTGAAGTTGGGCCGGATATTGTCGCAGTTTGTCGGGGTGGGAAGTTACTTCGGATCCAGAACTTTTGATTGGATAAAACTGGAACGAAACGAGGCTTTGTACCGGGCCGTTTTGGTCAGGAGTTTTGATGAAGGGGACGAATACAGTAATGCCGTGATGACGTTTTCGACTGTAAACGAACTGGAAGGGGAGGACGACTTTTTTGAAGGAACAGAAGAAGAGCTTGTTCAATGGCTTGAAACGAAATTCGGGTTTGGGCTGGACGGATTCTGTATGCCTGATGATCTGAATGCCATATATGCGGATTTGGTATCGAAAGGTAAACTGGGTTACCATCTGGATATCAAGAACGATTGAAAAGAAGAAAGACCTTCCAAACGGAGGGTCTTTCCTTGTTTTTACCGAATCAATCGGGACTCATTTTTTGTCTGCCGGAAAAACCAACCCGATCTGTTTCCGGGCCTCGTCCATAATTCCGATAGTCTGCAAAGAGCGCTCGAAAGTGTTGACAGAGGATTCCGTACGGCCTTCGTTGATCGTTTTTACGAAATCGGCCACCTCGTAGCGCATGCGGTTGACGTGTTGCGGAACGGAAAGGTCTTCTTCCGATCCGTCCCTGCCCACGAATAGGATGCGTTCCGTAAGAGAGATACGCTCGATGATAATGGAGCCTTCCTCGCCCTGAATCTCCGAGGGAAGCGTGGAGTTATGCATTTTGGAGTGCGTGAGCACGGCCTCGAACCCATCGTAGCGCAGGCAAACGGTACCCATTCCGTCCACGCCGGTGGAGAGCATCTGCGCTTGGGCGTATACGCTTTCGGGTTGGCCGAACAGGTGGACGCATGGCGCCACGCAATAAACCCCGATATCGACCAGCGAACCGTTGGAGAGCGTCGGGTCGAAGGTATTGGTGTATTGCCCGGCCTTGTGCGAGTCGTAGCGTGAAGAGTATTGGCAGAAGTTGGCCGAAAAACGGCGGATTTTTCCCAAGCGGGGCAAGTTCTGGCGAATGGCCTCGAAGTTCGGCGTATGCGTGGTCATCATGGCTTCCATTAGCGTTACGCCACATTCTTTCGCCGTTTGGATCATGCTCCGGACCTCTTTTGTATTTGATGCGAAAGGCTTTTCGCAAAGTACGTGTTTACCGGCGCGCATCATGGCTTCGGCCTGCTGGGCGTGCATGGCGTTGGGGCTGGCCACATACACGGCGTCGATTTCTCGGCTTTGGCCGAAGGCTTCCAGACTGGTGAATACTTTCGGGATATCGTATTCGTCGGCGAACGCCCGCCCTTTTTCCTCCGTGCGGGAATATACCGCCACAGCCTCGATGCCTTCGCTTTCCTTAACGGCTTCCAGCAATCGTCCGGTGATTTTGCCAGTGCCTATTACGCCTAATCGTATCATGTTTGGAATATCGGTCTTCATAAGTTCTAAAAAATAGCGAAAAGTGTTTTCGCTCCGCTTTCCCAAAGATCATATCCAGAAGGTAAAAGGGAAAGCTTTAGGGGGGCTATCGTTCGCTGTTTTTTTTGGGTGAATAAAATCTTGGGACTTTTGATCGGAACGCCATGGCCGTTTCGGCAAAAATCGGGGCGGTATTGACAAGGCCGGAGACCGCCCGGCATTGACCGCCGAAATTGCGGAGGTATTTCGCAAGACATATTTCACGCACTTATGAAAAAGACTTTTTTGACGCTTTGGGCTCTCGTCGCTTTTGCGGGGGCAGTTTCGGCCCAGACCAAATCCGGCAAGGAGTTGCCGAAAGATTATCCCATCGTACCCGTGCCTTTCAACGAGGTGCGTCTTCAGGACGATTTTTGGTTGCCCCGCCTGAAGACCCAAGCCAAAACCTTGGTGCCTTTCGCCTTGGGCAAAACGGAAAAAGCGGTGGAGAACCTGCGTCGCGCCGGCGACTATCTACACGGCGTAAAGGGCGAGATGCCTTTCCCGCACCGTTTTATCTCTTCCGATTTGTATAAAGTGATGGAAGGCGCTGCCTACATCCTGATGGTGGAGGAAGATCCGGCTCTGGAAGAGCGTCTCGACAAGATAATCGACGTGATAGGACGTGCCCAAAAAGAGGACGGATACCTTTATGTGGCCCACGCCACAGGAGTTTCGAAGCATTATCGCGACAAGTGGGGCGGTGGCGGAATGGGCGACAAGCCGTACAGTTTTGTGCTTCATAGCCACGAGCTTTACAATATCGGGCATATGTACGAGGCCGCGGTGGCGTATTATCAGGCTACCGGAAAGCGGAAGTTTTTGGATATCGCCGAAAAGAGTGCCCAGCACGTTAACCGTGTGTTTTTTGAGGGGGAAAAAGGCTATAACGGAGGCAAACCGGTGAACCAGGCTCCCGGTCACCAAGAGATCGAATTGGGCTTGGTAAAGCTGTACCGCGCTACGGGCAATAAGCTTTATCTCGAAATGTCGAGAAAATTCCTCGACGTAAGGGGAATCACTTACAAACCCGACGGCGAGCGGGTAATGTCGGGCAGTTATGCCCAACAGCATGCGCCCGTAGCCGACCAAAGCGAAGCCGTGGGACACGCAGTGCGCGCCGCATACATGTACGCCGCTATGGCCGACAATATGGCCTTGCACGAAGACGACGCCTTTATGGGAGCTTTGGACCGCATTTGGCACGATATCGCCGATACCCGCATGCATATTACCGGCGGTTTGGGAGCCGTGCACGGCATTGAGGGTTTCGGTCCGCAGTATGTTTTGCCAAACAAATCGGCGTATAACGAGACATGCGCGGCCGTGGCCAACGTGTTTTTCAACTTCCGGATGTTTTTGCTGACCAAGGACGCCAAGTATATGGACGTGGCCGAGGTGTCGCTGTACAACAACGCCTTGGCCGGCGTGAATATGGACGGCAACCGTTTCTTCTACGTCAATCCGCTGGAGGCTACTGGCGACAAGCATTTCAACCAAGGTTCCGCCGGGCGTTCGCCTTGGTTCGGCACGGCGTGTTGCCCGAGTAATATCGCCCGCCTGATGCCGCAGGTGTCCGGCTATATGTATTCGCATACCGACGACGAGATCTACGTGTCGCTCTACGCTGCCAACGAGACAACCGTTGAGTTGAAGAAAACGGCGGTGAAATTGAGACAGGAAACCCGCTATCCGTTCGGTGGCCAAGTGAATATTACCGTTACGCCCGAAACCAAATCGAAAAAGAAAAGAACCTTCGCTATGAAATTCCGTCTGCCCACTTGGGCCCGTGGCGAGCGCTTTGTACCCGGCGAGCTGTATTCCTACGTAAACGACGGCGCCGGCGAATGGAGCCTGAAAGTAAACGGGAAGAAAGTGGAGTCCGGCATAGAGAACGGCTTCGTGACCGTACGTAGGGCATGGAAAGCCGGCGATAAAGTCACTTTTGAACTTCCGATGGAAGCCCGCTATACCAAGGCCATAGAAAAAGTGGAGGCTGACCGTGACCGATTGGCGGTAACCCGAGGCCCGCTGGTGTACTGCGCCGAAGGGGCAGACAACGAAAAGGCGGTACAGGCTTACGCCTTCGGAAAGCGTCCAGATAAGGGCGCCAAGAAATCGGAGACGATCAACGAAGGCCCTTTGCGCAACGTGGAGAGGATCACCGTGCCGGCCCGCCAAATCAGCGCCGATGGAGTGACGGCTTCGGAACTGAATATGGTGCCGTACTACGCTTGGAACAACAGAGGCAAAGGCTCCATGATCGTGTGGGTGCCGAACAAGGACGAGGTGGCTATGCGTTTTGTGGGGAAGAATCCGGAGAAAGGAATAAAGACGATAAAAGCCTCGTACACCCACAGCCATGACGCCGTATACGCGGCCATAGACGGCAAAATAGGCGAAAAGTCATCTGACGAGAGCATTTCTCGCTGGACATCCTGGAACAAGAAAGGCCAGAAGCAATGGTTGGAGCTAGAGCTGGAAAAAAGCCGTGAGATCCGTAGCGTAGGCGTATTCTGGTTCGACGATGCCAAGGGCGTAAGGCTCCCCGCCGAATGGTCGGTAGAGTACAGGGTAAACGGCGAGTGGAAGCCCTTCAAACTCTATGTAACCGACGCCTATAACCTGTTCAAAGATCAATACAACATCGTACACCCCGCCAATCGCCTGAAGTGCGACGCTATCCGGATCAATATGACGCCACGGAAAGACAGTGCGGTAGGAGTCTTGGAAGTGGATATCGATTATGAGGAGAAGGAACTCTAGGAGTTGGTGAGGATTAGTATAAAGTAAAGAGTACAGAGTAAATAGTCTGCTTTGGAAAGGCTTAATGATGCCGTCGTTTTACTCTGGACTCTTTACCCTTTACTAAAAAACGGCCCGCATGTCTGGCGATTTTGCGGAATGTCAATTGTCTGGCGCCCTGTTTTTCGGGGCGTTTTTTTGTGATTCTTTTTGAAAGGGGGATGATGTTGTTCTGGATTGAAAATCTGCAGGGAAGAAAAATATCGAACCTAATAATTGTACTTTACAGATTTTTAAATTAAAATCATCACGATTAAAGAGAAGGGAATAGAATATATTTTTTGTAAAAGTTATGAGACGAATAACACTTTTGATTTACGTTGGTCTTGTTATACCCTTTGTTGGTGTTGGGCAAGTGGCTAACGGCCTTATTTATTTTGAAAGGCAGGTTAAGCAAGCAAGCTTTGAAATTCCTATGAAAAGGTTTTCGGAAACAATCGATTACCGGGTTCTACAGTCTAAAGTCAAATATTATGACGAGTGGGGAAAAAAGCGCAAGCTAAGACCAAAAGACGCCAAAGAATTTAGGTTTACATACCAGGGAGAGGCGATAAGAATGGTCTCCGTTCCGGGTATTTCAAATATTTACAAATCAAAGAAAAAAAGTGAGGGGGATGTATTTCTTAAATGTGAGTTAGATGGTCCTGTTAAACTCCTTAAATATTTTGATCCTCCCCAAGTAGTAATGGCAGGTAACGAAGGCGATGGTTTCACTTCCAAGCCCATTCTGGTTAGCAAGCGGAAAGTAACTTATATTCTTATGCGAAAAGGATTGACCTTAGAGCTACGCCAGCCATTTTCTGTAAAGGATATTGTGTTGTTTTTTCCCGATTGCCCTGATCTTCATGAAAAGGCGCGGAAGAAGAGATTCGGTAACAAAGATTCGTTTTTTGTCGCAAAATATTATAATGAAAACTGTGCTGTTACAGAGTAACCTACCCTTCGATATATACTATTTTCCTTTAAAATAACGACGTTTCGAAATCATTTATAGCTAATATTATCAGGGCTATTTTGGAAAGCAGTCATAATTCGTCCATAACACCCATTGCTTGGATACACTCATCAAAAGTCAACTAATATAGATTCCAATTTGGTATTGATTTCCCCTGTTCGGAACCCTGTTTCTTTATCTTTAGGTGGGTCGGATCGGTTTAATATTATGCTTCTGTAATACCCGCCATATGAAGGGAATTCAATTTTCACAGTTTTCTTTTCCCCAGAAGTCAAGGTGACTGTAAGGTTAAATTCCGATGCTGTTGCCATAAAAATCTGATCAATTTTAAGATTATAGCTTTCGCTATTATCCATTGACGTAATGGAGAGAGATTCAATGTCGTCATTGGTTAAATAGCCCTTGGTCTTTACGTCAAAGAGATTTGTTGCGGGACGAAGCTCAATGCCTTTCTCGATCACTTCTTCCGTTAGCTTAATATTTGATTGACCAAACATAATTCTCGTTCCCCAATATTCGGTTGAGCCCAAGTACTTCATGAAATGGAAATTGGATAAGGGATCGCCTGTTCCATCCCAATGAAACACATTCCATACGGAAATATAAGAGTCTTCCCCGTACTTGATATTCTTTAGTTTTTGATCCTTTAAGTTCACCTCCTTGAAAATCTGAGGTTCGATTTTGCCTGTACGGTCAGTTACGACAGCGATGTATTTTTCATACTCATATTTATACTCCTCCGTCGCGGTCCTTATCAGTTTTTCGTCACTGTTTGTTCCAATGATTTCGAATGATGATCGAAGGCTAAAGCTTAGGTCAGCGACCTTGTGTTCCGGTTTTTGAATATCGGAAGTTGTGCAGGAAAATGCTCCAAATAGGGTTGCAAATAGAAGGTAGTGAGTGAGTTGTTTCATTTTGATAGGCATTTAAGCTTAGACCTAAAAATAACTTTAATTGTTTTTTTATAAACTTTTAATTATATAAAATATGATACGTAAGATTATAAAACATAGTGTTTGCAAATAAGTCTGACGAGAGTAGAATAAAGTGATGGTATTGCGCTAAATAATTGAGGGGGAAGATGAAAACAGATTGATACAGAATAATCCTAAAACCAGCTAAAAAACAGCGCCTGCCGATAAAATTGTCTAGATTTGTCCCATAGCCTCGTATCACGAAAGTCGCTACTTTTTACTCGTTTGATGTGTAATTCTAGATTTTCCTTTTACCCGAGGCGCTTTATGAAATTAACCGGGAGGTGCAATAAAATCCGCGGAAAGGCTTTGTGATAGAAGCACCGCCCGGCACCAAACAACTGCACTATGAAAAAAATCTCCGGAATCCTGATGGCGCTGGCCCTGTTGGCCGGTTGCGCGGGAAAGAAAACGTCTGTGGAGAACGCTACGGCGGACGGGCTTTCGAAACCGTTGGACAATCTCTTCGCCTTTTTCGACAACAACTCTTACAACGATTCGCTTGGCGTATATTTTTCCGAAGTGGATAATGCTGGGAAGTTGCTTTCGGAAAAAGTGTTTACCGTGGCGCATGACCGGCTTATTTACGGCCTTTCCTACACTTCTGACCAACATCCGGAGCGTTTGGCGAAGGCCAAACGCATGTACGCTTTTCAGAAAGAAAATCTGATAGGAAACGATTCTCTGGGACTCTTTTCCCATTCCTTTTCCGAAAAAGGAATGAATCCGAAGACCGAAATTCTTGACGTCTGGCAACAGGCTTACGGAATGTGCGGATTGGCTGAGCTTTACCGAAAGACGGGTGACAAACAGTTGCTTGAAACCATTCACGGCTTGCACAAAGGCTTCATAAACCGCTTTCATGATGATATCCGTGGAGGTTTTTGGGGAGAATATCACCGCAAAAACGGTCCCGTGGAAGGAAGCAAGTCTTTGCAGTCGCTGATGTATCCGATTACGGCGTATATGGCCAATCTTTGGTTGGCGGATAAGGAAAACCGTAATTTGTATGAGCCGTACCTGACCGAAAACCTTGCGCTCTTGGCAAAGAACGCTTGGAATGATGGCCGGGGTTGGGTAAACGTAAAGTTTGATGACAATTGGAATCCGTGCGAAAGTCAGGGTGAAAAGCCGTGTTTCACCGTAACGCCCGGCCACAACTTCCAGCTTTCGGCCCTTTTGCAACGGACCAAGGATTTCGGTTTTCTGCCAGCTAGCCTCTGTTCGGAATATACGGCCTTGGGCAGAAAGATTTTGGATGTGACGATGCGCAAACCAGTCTTCGATGAAACGGTGAAGCAAGGCTTCTTCAGTGAAATAAATCCCGCAACCGACAGCGTTTTGGATAAACGCAAAACTTGGTGGCAGCACGCCGAAGCGGTAATTGCGCTAACCCTTGCCGGAGATGGGCACAAGAACGAAGCGGATAAGATCAAGGCATTCTTCTTCGACAAATTCCAAGATTACGAAAATGGAGGCGAGTATTTCTATATTTCCGAAGACGATGTTCCCCACAGTCAGGAAATGAAAGGAAGTATAGGAAAGTCCACTTACCACACTATCGAACTCGTCCGGTTTCTGCGCGAAAGCTCCTTGAAAAAAGAGGCGAAACAGTAAGCGGATCTTGAATAACGTTTTTCAAAAGACATATCCCGCAAGCCAAGAGTTTGCGGGTATTACTTTTTAGGATTATGAGAGTACGAATAAAAAAGTTACTTCCAATACAGCAATTGGGGGCGATGATACTGTTGCCCCTTATATTATGGCTTCATTTCTCGAGTAAAAAGGAAAAAGAGGAAGTTGGAAAACAGAATACAGAGATCGTAAATTCAGGGCAACGATCAGAGCGGGAAGAGGTGGATACACATCCTCGGAAAGACAGTTTACGTTTGCAAAAGCAAACTATGGATGCGGAATAACTTGTTTGGAAAACAAGTCTGATTCCTACCCACAAACTGCGGGTATTTTTTTGTCCAGTTTCCGGTTAATATAAGCTGGTCTTTACCCTTTTTTTCCCGCCAATATAAATGCGCCGCCCAGTAATGCTACGCTAAAGCTCACAAACATCCATAACAGGTGAAGCTTTGGACTGGTGACGCCTTTTAGGGTCACTACGTCAGGCCAAATATAATTGGCGGCGCCTCCGACAAATAATGTGAGTCCAGCGGAAAGAATGATTTGGCCGAATGATTTCATAGATAGGCTTCGTTGAATTTTAATGCGAAATAATTGTTTTGTAATATCTTATCCCAACTTTTTAACTGCCTAATGTGTCTTATGTATGATTTTAAGTGATAAAATATTTTAATTTACTGTGAGTCGTACCGACGCTTTATAAACGTTAAATAAGTAGATGCTTTTTAATCTTAATAACATCTTAGCCTATTTGGTGTCGTCGCTTTTTTAACTCTTGACAATTTGCATTATGAAAAAAATCTTTGGGTTATTGCTAGTCTTCTCAGCTTTCATTTCCGCATGTGATAATAAAGATGAGGAAGACCTGTTATGTATGACACCCCCTTCTCCGTTTTATTTTGAGGTTGTGGACAAGACCTCTGGAGAAAACCTTTTTGAAAAAGGGACTTTCAAGTTTTCGATGGTCGACATCATAAACTCGGAAACCAACGAAAGGGTTTCTAGAAGAAAATACCATTTGGCAGATAACAATTTACTTTTGTTTACAGCACCAGGCTGGAATACGGAAAAGGTCAATTTTTCGTTCAAGGTTGGAGACAAGAAAATCTTTGACTTGTATGTTGACTCAAGCGTGCTTAATGAAAATGGATGCACTTTTACCCGGTATAACGAGGTGAAGATCACGAATGCAAACTACAAAAAGGTATCCGAAGGGTGGGATCACCATAAGATTTTGATCGATTGATTTCACTATTCAGGTGAATGGGACAGATTTGGATAATTCTTTTTATACTGGTTCTCTGTTATTTGATGATACAATCTTACCGGATACGGATATTGAATTTTCCCTTGTTTTCCCTCGTCTTTGATTCGAAGCCTTAAAGGCATATACTTGTTCGTACGCTTAAGGGATATACGTACTTTTCAATACGGTTATGAGACAGATATTTTCCATAGCGTTTTTCGCCTTGTTTTGTTCTTTCCAATCCTGTAAACAGGCTGATAAAAAGGTTCTTACGTTCAGGGAAAAACTCGAACAGGTAGCAGATAGTGTCAAGGTAGGAGGGATTACTGTCAAAAACCTTTTTAAAAGCCAGATTCTGGCACATGGGCCAAGTGGTTACGACAGTTCGATGATCATCGAGAAGGTATATGTTCCGCATCAGGCTCTGTGGGATAATTGCTACGCAATGATTTTCGGTAACGAAAACGCCTCCAAATTCAACACGGAAAGTGGGATAATAGAGTGGAATAAAACACTTTACCCTGAAAACAAGGAGTTTTTCGAAAAAAGGGCCTTGGAGCTTATCGAGATGAACCTTGATTCGGTTTTGGAAAACAACCTGCAAAAATTTGACAAGTTGGTTCCTTACAAGGCTGAAGCGACCGTCAGTATTGCGTTCACGCCTTTGACGGGGATACTTTTCGGCGGTTGTGATAACGACCAGTTTTGTCTGGAGCTTAATTATAAGGAACAGAATGTTAGGTATACCGTGGAGTACGGGATTCCCCACGAGCTGAATCACCTTGCCTACGAACCGCTTCGGAAGAATGATCCGGACAGCGGTACGGCTTTACGCCAAGTGATAGACGAGGGCTTTGCGTGTTATTTTACTTGGGTGTTTTTCGAAAAGAAAATATCCAAACACGAGGCTGTGGAGAATATGACCGAAAAAGAATGGGAGTGGTATCTGAATAACGAGAAGCAGATATACGCGAAAACAAAAGAGTACTTCACTGATACAAGCGGAGATAATCCTCTGTTGCGGAATGGAAAATATAAACTTTTTGAGGACGCTCCCAAAACGCTGTATTATTGGATGGGATTCCGGATAGTGGAGAAATATGTGGAGATACACGGGCCGGGCAGTTGGAGGGATATTTATGAGATGAATGTAAGGGATGTCTTTGAAAGGAGCGGTTACGCCGAGTTCATTAGCGAATCGGTGTAGAAGGATTAAAGTTGTATATGGAGAGTTGAGAAAGGGGAGCCTTATGGCTCCCTGTTTTTTTAAACGATCTTTTTTGAGTAATCCTTTAAACGTTGGCCTCGCACTATTCGGTAAAAGGAAGGGAAATTCAATAATTAAGGATTTACATGCCGTTTCCAAGGCCCATATTGATATGCAAGAAACCAAGGTGATAAGAGGAATCACGCCACGCTTTGGTTCTGGTGAGTTTTATTTTTCCCACACCGCCGTCTCTTACAATTTCTATATGGGCAATATTAAGCGGATTGATTTTAACGGCTTCTTCTTGGTTTACTTTTTTCCCGTCAACATAATATTCGGGAGCTTTTTTATTGGAGCCATTTGCTTTGGGTTTAATTATATAATTCTTGCTTAGATATTTCTTCTTCATCGCTTTCCAAAGTAGCCTTGCGGGATACTTTTTCTTTGCGCCATCATATGTAGGCAGGTCATACCTGAAGAAAATAAAGGCCCCTTCGTCTAATTTATAATTATAAACCGATCGTTTTTTTCCGGCGACCCCAAACATAGAGACACTATAATTTCGGGCAGTCTTATTAAGCAACTCTCTATCCCTACCGTTAACAAACTTTCTTAATGCCCAAATCAAATCAATATAATGCATATAGTTCTCGGCGTTGAAATATATGCGTCCGCCAGCGATATTGTACACTTCTGTTTCGCCCAGTCGCCTATCCTCGAATGTTTCGGCCCCTTTAATTTTTTTTAATTGCTGAAGTGTAAAATCAAAAACCTCTTGGGCAGTTTTGGTTTGCGCCATGCCCATTACATTCACTAGAGCAAACAATAGTGTTATTCCTATCTTTTTCATCTCTGTTGATTTTCTGTTGCCAAAAAGCGCATTCGGAAAGGGCCCGTTTTCGCAGTTGCGCATTATGTTTATGAATTTCAGTGTCTTTCCGCTATACCCCACAGGGTTTTCGGATCCGTCACTGTTAATATCACTTATAATATATAGTCACCGACTCGTCCTCGTAAATAATCTCATCTTCAGACCCCTCCAATAACTCAAGCAACTTAGGATCTACGCCCACCGGTTCCGGGTTTAGGGCTGGCAACAAAAAGAACAAGGTCATACAGGCCGTTAAACTGGCCATCGTGCTCCAGAATAAGGCTGAATGCCTTCTTTTTCGGAGAGCATTACCCACGAGGATTTCTGTACGAAGATTCTGTTTTTCCGAAAAGTCCTTTGCGAAAAAGTTGACTAATGTTCGGGACGTTGCGTCCATGTCACCAGAATCTTTCGCCAGAGCCTCCTCTTCTAAACGAACAGTCCCGCCTTCCAAAAACTTTTCAAACAACCGTTCTTTTTCTGGCTTCATGCTTATAGTATTTTTCCAATGTTGCCTTCATTTCTTTACGGGCCCTCGACAGCAAAACCCGCACATGTTCTGGCTTCAGTCCGGTTACCGTCGCTATCTCCGGATACTCCATACCGTCCACGCATTTCATGTACATAACCTCCTTTTGCCGTATCGGTAACCGATCTATACAGCGGAACAAAAGTGCTTCCGTTTCGGAATATTCCAATTGTATTATGCCACTGTCAAAGCCCTGCAGATTGTTTTCGATAATACTGTCGATAGGCAAAAATGGCTCTTGGCGCATTAGCTTTTTGAGACAATAATTCCGGGCCATTCTAAAACAATATGCCTCGGGTTTTTCCATTTTGGATAGTCGCCCTCGCTTTTCCCATATTTTTACGCTAATCTCCTGCAATGCGTCTTCAGACTCTTCCAAAGGCAGGTACCGTTTGACAAAACCGAAAAGTCTCGCAGAAATTTGAATCAGAAAATTCTCAAATTCTCGGGTTGTCATAAAAGTTGCCTTCTGGTAAAAAATCGTGGAAAAACCACACTGCACTCATAATGATAAATCCCTTACAGGGTAAAGTGTAACAAAAAATGAGTAAAAAATAATTGTGTGCTCGAGTTGTTTGATTTAGAACTTTTGTAAGCTAACTTCTTATTTAAAGCTAATCCCTCTTTTTTAATTAGGGTTTACTGAAAAAGTAAAAACCACAAGATTATCAGTGGATTAGGTAGCTTGTTTCCCTTTCCAAAGCACAGGGAATATTCGTAAATTGGCCTTAGAAAGGACTGAGAGCATTTTTTCCCTTGCACCTATGATCAAGACAAGTTCCTCGCAATTGAGTATAGAAGGTTTTTTGGACCCGGAAATAGGGCGCCTTAACCCGGAAAACAGATGGGTGAAGTTGGCCAACTCCATCCCCTGGGCGGAATTGGGTTTGGTCTACGAATCGAAAATGTCGACGGGCAAGGGCAGTCCGTGCAAACCGGCCCGGCTGGTCATCGGCGCGCTGATCGTGAAGCATAAGCTGAACGTTTCGGACGCCGAGGCGATAGAACAAATCAAAGAAAATCCGTATCTCCAGTATTTCGTGGGACTCGGCTCGTTCACCACGGAAAAGGCCTTTGACCCTTCGCTGTTCACGACGGTCCGCAAGCGGCTCGGGTACGGGGATTTTAACAGGATGAGTTCGCTTTTGCAACACGAGGGGATCCGTATTGCGGAGGGCGATCGGGATGAAGGGTCCAAAGACGGGCATTCCGGGGACGCCGAAGATGACAAGCGGGTTGTCTCCTGCGACGCGACGGTGGCGCCGCAAGAGATTCCATACCCCACGGACCTTGGGCTGTTGGCTACGGCGAGGGTGCAGTCGGAGAAAATCATCGACCTCCTTTGGCCCGTCGCCAGGGATTCCGGTTTATCCAAAAAGCCCCGGACTTACCGGGATAAAGCCCATAGGGAATATGTCGGGGCGACGAGAAAAAAGAGGAAAGGAGCCGAATTCTGGCGCGTGTGCGCACGCCGACAGCTGAATTATCTGGAACGGAACCTACGGCATATCGACAGCCTCATAGAGGCCAACAAGGGCGTTATACGCCTAAAAAGCAGGTTTTTGAAGATTCTGATGGTGCTTCACGAAATCGCCAGGCAACAGTCGCTCATGCTGGAGACCGGTGCCAACAGGGTGGACGGCCGCATCGTGAACGTCTTCCAGCCCCATGTCCGGCCGATAGTCCGGGGCAAAAACGGAAGCGACACCGAGTTCGGCGCCAAATTGTCCGTAAGCCTTCACGAAGGCTATTCCTATCTGGACAAGGCGCAATGGGACGCTTACTACGAGGGTGACGCGGAAGTGATCCGCGGGCACATCGACAGTTTCGGGGAGAGAAACCCGGAAATGAAGCTCGGCAAATTCGTCGGGGACAAGATTTACGGAAACAGGAACGCCCGGCAGACCATGTCCGGCGCGGGTGTGGAATTCGTGGGCTCCCCGTTGGGAAGGCCTCCCTCAAGTCCCGAAAAAATCAGGGAACGCAAGGAAAACCGGGCGCTTCACCAACGGCACCGAAGCAGGGCGGAAGGAAAATTCGGGGAAGTGAAACGGGGACTCGGATTGGACAAAATACAGGCAAGGAGAGCGGACACTTCGCTTTCATGGATCGCCTGCATTTTCTTCGTGGCCAACTTGAAAAGATTTCAGAGCGAAATCTTTTTTGACCTTGTTTTCTTGAGCTGGAAATACGGGATATGGCTTCAAGACGGCGAAAAGAAACAGGAAAAGACTGTCTGGCAAAATATCCTAGCTGGGTAGCCCTCTGGGCTTTTTCAGTAAACCCTAATTAGTTAATAAATTTTGTTGAAGATTAGGGCGGAGAAGGAAAGGTTTGTTGAGGTATAAGGGGGTGTTACTGTCTGTTTGTGGGATGATTTTTTAGTAAAAGAATAAACAAAAATGAGAGTATCTGATAATTTGTCTTTCCTTGTAGTTATAGGTTGTGTATGGGCTTTTTTGACATTGGCTATTGTAATAATGGTAGTCAAGGTGATGGCTCCAAAGTTAGCTTCAACAGAAACCGATTGGATATATAATATCATAACATTATTTGGAATGTGTGTAACAGCTGGAATAATGGGTGTTTCAGTTTATTATTCATCAAAACACTCTAGTGACCAAATTCAAGCTATACATGCTCAAATGTCTCATTCTGATAGGGTCAGAAAAATAGAGAACCGTGAAGAAAGTAGAAGAGCACTTATGAATATAGAGCATTATTTTGAGTCTTATACAGCGATATATTTTGATCTGAATAAAGAGCTCCCGATTCTTAAAAATAGGTTGAAAAAATTAAATAAAAAGAATGAAAATTATTTATTGAAGGTTCTTGGCAAGTTATCAGCTATGAAGTATCAATTGCCTTCCCAAACAGAAGATTTTAATAGATTGAGCCCAGAACTTATTCAAGCCTATAGGAAACTAGTAAGGCATGATAGGGAGATTGAAAGAAACTTGGAAATAGATGCTGATTTTTTAGGAAGTAGAGTGGATGTGAAAAATACCATACTCTTCTTAGAGAAAACGCATTTTGAAATTGGTAATTACTTCAGGGATATAGCATATGAAATAGAAAGACAAAAGAGAGAATTGTATGAGCTTGATACAATCGTTTCAATTAATGACTGGACCGCAGGCTTCTTTATAATAGAACATGCTAATGGGCTGGCTATAGAAACAACAAGACATCCTAGAATGAAAATTTGGACTAAAGAAAAGTTGGAGTTACGCAAATACGATTTTACAGAAGAAACAGTATCATTTGAATACGAACTTCTTGAAAAACCAGTGAGTGAATTGGAAAAACAAGTAATGAAAAGGTGTTTAGGGAAGATAATGTCTTTCAATTTGAGTGATAAAGGTGTTAAAAAGTTTACAGGGAGAAAATTAGCGTCAAAACCAAAAGGCCATCATGAGTATATGTGGCAATAGTTAATTTGGCAAAAAGCAATAATCGTCAAACGGTTAGCAAGATTTGGGGAATGAAAGAATGGTTTAGCGCATAAGTTTGTCTTCGACATCAAAAGAGACAAACGATATGGAAACGATTGTTAAGAACATTGAGGTAAAAACCTTGCCCCGCACTACACTCGCTTTTCACGGGGGAGCGGGCGCTTACCAAAAAGACAGGTCGCTGTATCAACGCCACCGCCAAGAGCTTTTTGCGTGGGCGGATTCTAAAGGCTTGCTGGCCGGCGGAGATTTCCAGTATTTAATTCTTTATAGGGATAGCCCCGAAGTAGCGCGTTATGGAGCCTCCGAAATGAGCCTGTGCCTTACTGTACCAGCCGAAACGCAAACGGAAGAGCCGATAGGGAAAACGACTTTGGACCTTGGAGAATATGCGGTGTGCGAATGCGAGTTGAGCCCTCGGGACTTTCCGAAGGTTTGGGAGTGGATTTTTGGAGAGTGGTTATCCGAACACGGTTTTCGTCCTATAGCTGGTGCGCCGTATTTTGAGCGTTATCCCGAAGCGCCCGCTGGGGAGCTGTTCCGAGTGGATTTTTGCGTTCCGGTAGAGGGGGACTAAAGGTTCTTGTAGACGTTTAACTTTCGCCCGTTTGTTTCTTTTTCATAGGAAATGGACGGGTGTTTTTTTGTGTGTTAAATTGGTTTTGTTATATATTAATTGAATTTATGGGTTGTTTATATGTGAAATAGGCTTCTTTGTTTTTATTTTATGTGTTGTTTTTTTGATATAAACATGATTGTATTTTTATATTTATCGTCAGTTGCCCCATGTGTTTAGATGATGGCGGACGGTGCTTTTGATAACATTGACCGCCTGACATTTAATAGTGACTATGATGAACGAACCCTTAGTTTTGGAAAAGATTACGGATCCGATTAGCGACAATTATTTCGAAAACCAATTTTTTGAAGAATGTAAATTATTGAAAGAGAGCGAAGGCATAAGTTGTAAGAACGGAGTGCAAATATCACAGGACCTTTTGGAATGTTCCGTCCTCGGTGAATGGCGCAGTTGGGTGGATATGTATCAACGGACTGTATCCGAAGGGCGTTTCCCGTTTTTATGGCCGTTTCAGCAAGACGGTATATCATTTGATTTTGCGGAAGAACTTGATGAGTTAGACAAAAACAATAAATATTTCAGCTTGGGATGCGACCCTTCCGGTGACTGGTATGTGATGACCGGCGAAACGGGCCCGGAGGTGTACCTGTGTGATCAATATGACTATGGGGTTTATGATTATTGGGCTACTCCGAATCACCTTTTGGCGTGGGCGGTTAGGGTTGTTTTAGCGGATGAGCATAAAATATCCCCCTTGGAGATCAAAAGCCGATTTGATCAGAGAGAGAACAGGATTGATGACAAAACGTTGGAGCGGATTATGGAAGAGTTGTAATAATCCGCTGGGCGCAAACGCTGGATAACAGCGTTTGCGTCCGTCGTTTAATTTGATTTTTTGACGCTTTCGCTAAAAACTCATAAACGGAAATATCTCGGTAAGATGAAAAAGACATTGTACGATCTAACAAAAGAGGATTGGAATACTCTTTTTCCGGTAAGTTTGGTGGAACATGATCCGGAATGGAAAACGATTTTTGAAAATGAGAAAGAGCGGATTATCGAAGCTGTTGGACAGGAATCGATTTTGAGAATAGAGCACTTTGGTAGCACGTCAATACCGGGGATCAAGTCCAAACCTTACATTGACATGATGATCGAAATACCGGAAGACTTACTGTTCGACGAAGGGCTGGTCGAAAAATTCGAGGACTTGGGTTATGTTCATTTCAAAGTGCCTGCTCGCGAGGGAATCGAGGAATATTCGTCTTTTGGAAAGGGGTATAATATTGAAGTCCAAAAGGAACAGATTTTCCATATCCATATGTGCCCGAAGGAAAACGTGATGTGGAGGCAGATAGATTTCCGGAATTATTTGGTTTCGAACCCAGGAAAGGCAAAAGAATATGAAACATTGAAAGTGGAATTGGCTACCAAATACAGAAACGACAGGGGAGCCTACGTTATGGGCAAAACGGAATTTGTAAACGAGGTGTTGGCATTGATAGAGGGATAAGTTTTGCCGATTCTTTAAGGTCTGTACATTGTGAGGTACCTCTTGATTTCCATCTTTTGATTAGCGTTTAGACAGACAAGAATGAATATACCTGACAAGAACAAGAAGTTTCCGCTTGAGAATTATAACAGGCTATGTTTTCTGAAAAATGTCGTGAAGAATCCCAATATCATTGTAGGGGATTATACCTATTATGATGATTTCGAAACGGTGGAGAATTTTGAAAAGAACGTAAAGTACCTTTTCGATTTTACCGGTGATAAATTACGAATAGGGAAATTTTGTATGATCGCTTCAGATGTCATATTCATTATGAATGGAGCGAATCATCTTACAGAATCGATTTCGACGTATCCATTCGCAATTTTTGGAGGAGATTGGGCCTCGGCTATGGAAGGGAAAGAATATCCGTCAAAAGGCGATACGATTATCGGCAATGACGTGTGGATAGGTTATGGGGCTACTATTATGCCCGGCGTTACGATCGGGGACGGCGCTATAGTGGCTACAAAATCCGTAGTGACTAAAGATGTGGAACCGTATTCGATAGTTGGGGGCAATCCAGCGCAAGAAGTGCGTAAGAGATTTTCGGAAAAACAGATCAAGGACTTATTGGAGATGCGCTGGTGGGACTGGCCCATTGAAGAGATTACGAAAAATGTTCAATCCTTGACGGGAGATAAAACAGAAGAGTTAAAAACTTTCAAGGATGATCAAAAAAACAAAATATAGAGCCAACGGAGCAGTGGGTGCCTTGCTTGACGAATACGAAAAGGCAATAGATGAATTGATAAGGGTAATTCAGAATCTCTCTGAGGATGAGTTAACGACGATTATCGATTTGAATACGAAAGATGAGGATTGCAAGTCGGTTCAGACAATTTTGACTCATGTTGTTCAAAGTGGATATAACTATATAGTGGCGGTTAGGAAATGGCTTGGCGAAGAAATTCAATACAGGGAGAAAGTGTTTTATGGGGAAGTGAGAGACTATACAGTCGGGCTAAAAGAGATGTTTAAATTTAATGAGGCTCTGTTTGCCGATTATCCGGATTTTGATTTTTATGAAAACGATTCGAATAAAAAAATAAATGCCCGATGGGGACAACAGTACGAACCGGAGCAATTATTTGAGCATGCGATAGTACATGTCCTAAGGCATAGAAGGCAGGTAGAGATTTTTAAGGAAAGGATTAGGAGTGGACGATAGTGAATAGGGATGAAACAGTTTGCCGAAAACCTTTATTCATTTTATAGAGATATGAAGCGTTGGAAAGGCGCTGGGTTCGAAAATCCGTTTTACGGATGAAAAAGGAAACCATAAAAGACAGAGAACCTGTTTGGATCGCTCTTTCGGAGTTTTATCTGGATACCGAGCTTCAGGATTCGGACTTTTTGCGTATTGCTTTTACTATAATCAGAAGCCCGTATTCGCTGGAAAAAGTAGAAGAGATCAATAAGTACGAGGTGTTTCCCGTTCTCCAATCGAATTTGTTGGTAACTGCGGGCGAATGGACAGGATTCGACAAAGAGTGGCTGGTGAATAGGGTTCAGGAGTCTTTGGCTGAACGGACAGCGTTTAGAAAGCGCTGTATAGAAGGCCTTTTTCTAACCCTTAAGTGGATGCAGGCCGATAATTGGAAAAAGCTTGAAAAGGTTTATTATGAACTGAATACGAAGCGGAACTGATTTTTCATTTTGAAAACTATGGATATCAAGAGCCATCATCCCGATTTATATTTTTCAGTCAAATATTTGAGACATTAAAGGCTATGATTTTTCGGTTTTAAATTTAGCAATAGGCAATGAGTGAAGAGATTAAAATTATTTCAGTACGAAAGAGTCCGGATTATAAAGATAAAGCGATAGCGTATTTTCAGAAATGTTGGAAAGGGGTGGCTCCTGTGATTTACGAAGACTGCATAAGTCATTGTATAGAAGCGGAGAACCCTTTGCCACAGTGGTATTTACTGGAAAAAAGAGGCGAGTTGATAGGTTGCGCTGGACTGATAACAAATGACTTTATCAGCAGAATGGATCTGTATCCTTGGTTTTGCGCCGTGTTTATCGATGAGAATCATAGGGGGAACGCTTACGGGAAGCTATTGATGGAACAGGCGAAAGGTGATGCCAAGGGTATGGGGTTTGGGAATTTATATTTATGCACAGACCACATAGGGTATTATGAAAAATATGGTTTTACCTATATTGGTCAAGGCTATCATCCTTGGGATGAGGAATCGAGGATTTATAAATGTGAATTATAGTACCTTTTTTGAAAGTATAGAAACTTAGGGTTTTGTGGAGAGAATACGTTTCCGTGAGACACTGTCTCAAAAAGTGTGTAAACTCAGAATGTCGGAATTAGGCCTTGTCTCGCCTAGATTTTGATTCTGTCCTCGAATATAACCAAAAACTGATTAAGGATCATGCCCCAGTTCCTCACGGGCATGGTCCATTTTTTTGTGGCTTCCCTGATCGCGAGAAACACCGTTTTGACCACCGCCTCGTCCGTGGGGAAGGAGAGTTTGTTTTTGGTGTATTTCCTGATCTTCCCGTTGAGGTTCTCGATCAGGTTGGTGGTGTAGACGATTTTCCTGATCTCCAGCGGGAAACCCAGGAAGACGGTCAGCTCGTCCCAGTTGTCCCGCCAGCTTTTGACGGCGTAGGAGTATTTGTGTTCCCACTTTTGGGCGAAATATTCCAGGGCCTGTTTGGCCTGGGTCTCGTTTGCCGAGTCATAAATGGCCTTCATGTCTTTGGCGAATTCCTTTCTCTCTTTGTGCGCAACGTATTTGAAGGAGTTCCGCACTTGGTGCACGACGCATATCTGCGTGGCGGTCTGCGGAAATACGGATTTTATCGCTTCCGTGAAGCCGGCTAGGTTGTCGGTGGCGGTGATCAGGACGTCCCGTACGCCCCTGGCTTTCATGTCCGTGAGCACCGACATCCAGAACGAGGCCGATTCGTTCTTGCCCAGCCAGAATCCCAACACCTCCTTTTTTCCGTCCGTACGGAGCCCCACGGCGATATACACCGCCTTGTTGACGACTTTCGAGTTCTCCCTGACCTTGAACACCAGCGCGTCCATCCACACGACCAAATAAACGGGATCAAGCGGGCGGTTCTGCCAAGCGACGATGTCTTCGGTGACCCTGTCCGTGATTCTGGAAATCGTCGCGGGGGACACTTCGATCCCGTACGCCTCCGAGACCTGTTCCCGGATATCGCTGTTCGACATGCCTTTGGAGTAAAGCGAGACGATGACGTTTTCCAAACCGTCCACCATGCTTTTGCGCTTGGGCACCAGCATCGGGGAAAAGGTCCCCTCGCGGTCGCGGGGAACACGGATTTGGCTCTCGCCGAAGCTTGTCCTGATTTTTTTCGACCCGTGGCCGTTGCGGTAGTTCCCGTCCTCGCTCTTGCCGTGTTTCCCGTTGCCCAGATGGGCGTCCAGCTCGCCTTCGAGCATCGCCTCGACCGCGTTTTTCTGGAGCCGTTTCAAAAAATCGCCGAGTTCCTCGGCGTTGCCGAACTCCTTGAGGAAGTCTGCGGACAACACGTCTTCCTTGCGAATGGTTTTCTCGTTCTTTTTCATGTCTGAATATAACTTGTTGAAGTATATTCCCGACATCCTGAAACCTATACGAATGAAAATGGGAGTGTCCCCTGCCGGGAGGCTCCTCATTTTGTCAGTCAGTTTTCGGAGACGCTATCGCTCCTCCGAGAAACTGACTGACAAAATCGAGGGAACTTCCCCGCTTCGCTCATATAAATTTCATTTACACACTTAATGAAACGGTACCTTCCGTGATTCTTAAATTCAACTTATTTAGCGGTTTTCGGGAAATGAATGTATTCCCGAAAGCCGCTAATATTTGCATTACACTTTTGGTGAAAGTGCGCCTATTTATTTAGACATCTTGTAAATCTCCGTTCCGGCCAACAAAAACGCTCCTACTCCGTATACGTCTGTCATTTCGGCGGTTACCGACTGAGGGGATGCTCCGACAGGCTGTATCCAACCCAATTTACCGTCAGGCCAAACCGATTTTACCATCGTTTTCCAGCCTTTTCGTACGGATGGTCCGTATTTGTCTTTTTCCAGAAGACCGTTGTTGATGCCCCAAGCAAGTCCGTAGGTGAAAAAGCCCGTGCAACTCATCTCGGGATTCGGATAAGATTCGGGGTCCAGCATACTTGCGCGCCAATATCCCTCTTCCGATTGCAGGCTGGCTATTTTCTTCGCCATCTTTTTGTAAATATCCACGAAGTAAGCCCTGTGCTCGTAGTCCGCTGGAAGTTCGCTGAGGATAACCGCCAAACCGCCGAACACCCAGCCATTTCCTCTACCCCAGAATACGTTTTTGCCGTTTTTCTCTTTTTTCGAGAAGAAATTCGAATCTCTGTAATACAGGTCCTCCTTCTGGTCATAGAGGAAGTCTGTCGTCGCTTTGAACTCCTTGTACATAAATTCCAGATATTCCTTTTTGCCTGTTTCCTTGTATAATTTAGTCCAGACGGTGGGGGCCATAAACAAAGCGTCGCACCAAGACCAGCGGTTTTGGTAATGGTCGTCGCTTGTCTTTTCAAAGTCCAGGCTCACCGAGGAAGGATTCGCCAGGATAGAGTCCAAATGCGCCACCATAGGCTTTATCATAGCTGAATCTTTATACTTTCGGAACAGTTCGGTATACATCTGGCCTACGCAGAAATCGTCAGCGTGATAGTATACTTTTTTACGCTTTATCCTGTCCCAGTTGTTTTGCTCGCCTATGCCTTTGAGCCAATCGAAATAATATGTGTCGTCAGCGATTTTTGCCCATTCCACCATGCCGGCGTACAGTGCGCCGTTGGTCCAGTCATTGTTTTTTTTCCTAAGTTGTTGTTTTGTTTGCCAAAAGGCCGTTTTTGCCATTACGCTTTTCACCGCTTTTTTTTCAAAGTCCGGCGAGAATGAGTTTTCGATTTGAGTAAAAGCGCTTTCTTTCGATTTGTTTCCCTGCTTACAGCCGACCACGGAAAAAATCAGTGCGAAAAGAATAAGATACACCCTGTTCATGATATTGGATTTTAGTTGAGCCTCAGGTATTTGTGCTTTTTATGAGGCTGGAAAAAGAATAAGACAATTGAGTCTTAAGCACTAAATGTTTGTCAAAAGAAATAAATCCAAAACACCTGAAAAAAAACTGTGAAGCTTGGATAGGCCCCGATTGTTGCAATAAAAATCAGAGTATATTGTAAGTGAATTAAGTGCTTGATTTGAAGGTTTGTATCGTGTTTTGATACAAACGTTCCGGGTTTCTAGCTGGATTTTTTTATTGGAAAAAAGGTTGGCGGTTTTACGGCAAAAATCTAGTGACGCTTTATTTCCTTTTATGTTTTATCTTTCGTTTGGAGAAATGTCTATGGCTGTGGCGAAATAGAACTTTTTATTTTTGGACTGAAATAATGATTATGAAGCTATTTGCAAAGTGGATTGTTGGGTTTGCTTCTGTAGTATTTCTTCTGGTTTTCGCGGTGATGTTTCTGAATCGCCATAGTTTAATATGGCTTAAAGGACAGATAAAATATCAGTATGCGGAGTCTGAGTTATCTTATAGGGATACTTATATAAAACTGATTCAAAAGGAGAATAGGGATGGAAATACATTTTTAATCGATAAAGCGTATTCTTCGAGAGTATACAAAGGGTCTTTCCTTTACGGTGGGGAAGCATTGTCTTTTAACAAAACGAAGAAAATAATATGCTTGCTAAATGACACGAGCGCATATCAATGGGGAGAATTTGGGACTTTTGAGAAAACCAGAACAATCATTTTTTATGATATAAATGAGTCTCCTATTGGTTATACATTATTTGATGAAGTGGGAGAAGTTGAAAACTACCCGTACCGCTCATTCATGAAATGGGGAGCATTGTCGGATAAAGGCTTGAGGGAAATGAAACGTCTGATTAATTGAAGTTTGCCACCTGAATGCTCACCTAACCAAATGCCTCCCATTCTTTAAAAAACCTATCGAAGGCAAGCGCTTTTCCCGGTTAAAGATGTCATATCCTTTTTTCAGGTCGGTCCAGATATTGGTTTTGTCTGAATCATTGGAGTAGCGGGCCGTTAGTTTTTTGAATTTCTCATCGGTCAGTTCCGTTGGGAAAATGGTTACGGGAATTGTCTTTTGCCCAGCGTTTCGGGCTTCTACGCAAAATACATAGAGTTCCCGTATATATTCGTCGGTGATGGGCAGGCAACCGATCGTTACGCAGGCGCCGTGGATAAAGATATTGTCGCCTGGGCGGTTTTTATCGGACAATATCTTGTCGGACCGGTTCGGGTAGTTGATTCCCAAAGATAGATGATAACTGCTATAGGGATTAAAGCGGTCGATATGATAATACCCTTCAGGTATTTGATAGTCGCCTTGTCTTCGTTTTGGTCCCAGCTCGCCTGAGGTTCTGCACACTTTGTAGGTTGTGATCAGTTTGTAGCGTTTGTCTTCGGCGTTTTTTCCCCAGAGCTCTATTTTCTTTTCGGTTTTGAAAGCTCTTAAATATATCCGGAGTTTTTTACTGTCGATATTTTTAGCGGTTATCAGGTCCGTTACGTTTGGGCCGGCTTCTTGGTAAGCCTTTCGTACTCGGGGGTATTTCAGTTGCGCATTTTTGAAATCGCTTTGGGCGAAAGCCGAGCTAAGTAACAGTATAAAAACCGGAAGCAGAAAAAGTTTAACGCTACGCATAGTCCTAAAAATTAATTAATGCCATAAAGCCTAAAAATGACGAATACCGACGCAAAACCAAAGCTTGCGTCGGGATTTCGTCCAAAAGTCAATTATGCTTTGCCCTTAGCTTTATGTTTCCTTAAATCGGTGAGTTCACATATTTGTCGAAGAACGAACACTCGTCGAGTATCTTTTTATAGAATTCAGTGTCGGCATAGTTACTCTTCAGCTCTTTGAAGGCCGTTTTGTATGGCAAGCTTTCCTCGTTTACTGTCCCTCGGTAGAAGGAATACCGGTCGAATACATTGTTATAGTAATCGTTCAGCTCGCATTTTGCGATCATATACAGACAGCGTGCATTGAGTTCCTTGTCGGTGGAAAGCTCGATGGTCTTTCTGTATTGCTTCCGGGCTTCTTTCTGAAAATCGTAATAATATTGGGTATTCCAGTCAATGCCGTCCATGCTGAAACTTTTCCCTGCGTTGAGGATTTCCATTGCCGTCTCCTCGCCGTGTTTTCCCGGAACGAAAGTATAGTGGCAACAGTTTCCACTGTCGTTGAGTGTGCCTCTGTAATATCCGGTGTTGGATATGTTGAAGTAATAATTGCCCAACAGGTAATGCGCCAGTTTGCGTTTCCATTTTTGTTCGTTTCGCGTCAGCGAATCTAGTTTCAGAAGGCTCTCAGCCACATCGGGCAAATACATGTTTTCTTTCAGGAAAGCGAATGGAGAGGCTTTGTACACCAAATCTTCCATCACGAAGTCTTCGTCGCAATCGAAACACTCCTTCGTGTTGTTGCTGAAGAGTCTCGGGCCTACACTAGCGCCCGTTATCCCGCTTAGCCTGAACATTTCCAGCGCTTTTTGGGGTTGGCTAGCCTTCATATAACAGCGGGCTTTGGCGTATTGAAGCTCCGCCAACAGGTCTTTTTCGCCGGAGTCTTTGTCCAGGCATCTGTTGGCCAAGTATTTTTCGAAAGCGTTTTTGTTTTCCTTTTTGGCGAAGACTATTAGCTTGTCCACCAATTCCATTGCGTTTAGGCCACGCAAGTTGCCCACGGCGTTGTGCATCAAGAAGGCCTTTGCCCAGTCGCCTTGGGTGTAGTATTTGTTGGCCACAAAGTCGTTGAAAAGCAATTGCCAGTCCTTGAAGTTTTGGAGCTCGCCGGTGAGCAATTCCGCTAATCTGGCTTCCTGCTCCGGCCCTACGGCTTTCCAGCTGGTTACTTCATAAACTTTGGCCAACAGTTTGGCCTGTTCCGCATACTCTCCTTTTAGCGGAAGACGTTTTTGGGCCAAAGCCAAATCACCGCGCAAAAACGCGAGGTACGAACTGGCCAAACGCCAATAGTCTTTACGCTGCTTTGTCTTCGGGTTTTCCATTATTCCCACGGCAATCTCTTCCAGGTTTTTGGCCCATTCTTTCCCGGATTGTCCCAGATTCGGCAATGATCTTCCTTCCGCGTCGGAGAATCCCAGATATTTTGGCCAAGTCGAATCTTCCAGATCGAAAAGCTCCCTGGCAAAAAGCAACTCGGTATTGGGGCTGGTAGGGGCCAGCTTGGCCAACTGTTCCAGCGCCGACGTTTGTTTTACGTGATGCTGTACGCCCAGCAAGGTCAGGTAGGCCAGGGAGTCGGAGTGGGATTTCAAAAGCGATTTGCCGGTACCCGATTTGTATCCGCAAAACCTGTAGCTCATATACGCCGACTTCTTGCGGTCTTGGCTGGCGCCGAACACCCGGAGAAAATCATAGGCGGCGCGCTCGTATTCTTTGAGCGAAAACCTACAGCCAGCCACTTGGTCCAGCGTGTAATAATCTATTTCGTAGCGAAGCCCCATCGGTTTCACCTTGTTCTCGTAAAAAGCCACGGCCTCTTCGTAGCGTTTGGCGTAGTGGAATATCCGCACGATTTGGTATGCGTAGCGCCTTTTCAAAATTGGGTCCGCTTCGCCGGCCATCAGTCGGTTGGCTTCCGTTAGCAGGGCCTCGTAGTCGGGGCTTTGTTTTTTCGCTATCTCGTCATAATCCCAAGAATCCAGTCCTCGGTACGAAAACACATCAGCGCATTTGCGGGCGAAACTCATATAAACCCGGGCCCGCACATCGATAGGGCGGTTATGGGCTTCCCAATAGCGGTCGTAACCACTGTCCGACGCATACATTACCTTTTCGACTTCCGAGAGTGGCCAGCTAAGTGTTTTTGCCCATAGCTTCAGGTTGCCAACGGGGTGTTGGTCATTATCAAAGTTTTCGGGATAATAAAACGTGGTTGCGTCTTCTCTGAGGAATGGCCAGAACTCTTGCGGTGCGATATTGGTCTGGCGGAACAAATTATAAAAACTGGGACCGTAAGGTCCGGACCAGCCACAAGGTTTCGCCGTAAGGCTGGCCAACAATAGCAAAATACAGAGCGTGTATCTCATTCGTTTTAGTAAAGTGTAAAGTACAGAGTAAAGCGTACTATTACTGTTTGGGAATTGACGAAAAGTAAAAAGCAAAACCTCTTATTGGATACCGACGCTGATCGACTCTATACGCAGGGACAGTAATAAATCGGATACGGACTCTTTACTTTTTTGCAAATCATAATTGTTTCAATAGCTTTTTCAGGTCAGTGCTGGCAAGGGTTTCTTCGTCGAGGTGGTAGAGTATAATATCTTTGATTTGGATCTGGCTCGTTCTAACCGTACGATAGGCCTCGGCTACCACATCGGCTGGCGATTGTTCCATTTTCAGACGATAATTTTCGGTCAGATAGAATCCCTTGTAAAGCGTATCGCGCTTTATACGGAAAAGGTTATCGCCCAACCTTTCGAAGGTGGCCTCGGCTTTCGACAAATTGTCGCCGTCCGTCCCGCGTATGAGCTTTATCCGGCCTTTTGGGCTTTTAACCACCGTTTGCGCAAATAATGGTAAGGCCAAGTCCAGGCTTATCGGATAATCGGTGTTCGTGTTTATATAATCTTTTACGATGTCGGTGCCGATAATGGAATTTTTGTTCATGTCCGACAGGTCCCCCATATTATAAAGCATTAGCGTTCCCCGGTCTACGGGCGGAATGCCTGTGCGGTCTTTGTACTTTATCTGGTGCAACCGGATGGTGGCTTCTAGCGAATAGTGCCTTTTTAGCTCTTTCAGCAGTTTGAAGTACGCTTCGCGCGTGCTTTGTGTCCAATCGCAGTCAATTTGAAGGCGTTGTGGCGCTTTCCCAAAATGCCTTTGGCTGATTTGATTGGTCAATCTCCCGATTTTTTTTGCCAAATATTCCGTGTCGTCGCAGTTTTTCAAAGTACGGTTCGTGATATATACCACCGGCACCACGTTCATGCCTTTGTAGGCCTTGTCCACTTTTCGGAGCACGTACTCCGGGTAGGCGTCCCAAGCTTTCGGGTCCGATTGGTCCACGTCAAAATATCGGAGGTACAGCGTGTTGCCTCCGGCTTGTCTCAGGGCATCCGCTTTTGCCGGCGACATTTCCGCTTTCGCTTTCCAGTGGTAGAAATTAACCTGGCCGTCATGCCTGCTTCCGCAGGATAAAAGAGAGACAAGGGCCAGAGAGTAAAGCAGAATGTGGCTCAAACGCATTTTGTAATTAATTATAGTGGTGGTGGTTGCCGTAGACGGTCATAGTATTGTATTTCCCGTTCGGTAAGTACAAAATTACGCTTCATAAAACGAAAAGGCATAACGACTAAGAAGAAACGTAAGAGTATTCCGCATAAAATAAATTTTCCTTATGAAAATGTCGAAAAAATACTGTGGTCAGTCTGTTGAGGATGATGGGTTTGTCTTCCGGAAACAGTAACTGAAGAAACTTCTTTTGTCGGTGTCAGTGTTGGTTGGTTGTTTGTTTTTGGGTACGACGTGCTTGTAAATGTGATTGAATTCAGGAAAAAAAACATCCTTTTAAGCTGTTCTTTTGCCGTTTATCCGCAATAAACAAACAAAATATCATATATCATTCGGTAGTTATGAAGAATAGATGATATTTGTAGAGTATAAAATAAAGGAGTGTCCGTACAGGAGTGGTGATTCGAGTATTTGTTAAGTACTTGATTTACCGGAGGAAAACGCACCGATAAATATGTTAGGAGTTTCCTGATAGCATTTTGAGAGTTTCTCCGTTCCTGTTTCGGTAAAAAAAGGTAATTATGAAAAGAGTTTTAGTGATTGCGGTGTTCTCGCTGTTGGCCATGACCACCGCTAGCGCCCAAGGTGTGGAGTACAAGATTATCACGTCTATCGAGTCAATTATTCCCGGCGGTTTGGGCCGTTCGAGGTTGATCGAAAACCAGGATCACCGCAACGCCGACAGCTTCAAGACTAAGCGTACTGACGGAAAAACCAGTGGCCAAGGAAAAATCAGGCGTAAAGACGCAAAGGTGAAAGAGTTCTCGGAAACGAAACTTTTGAACTTCTATAGCTTGGTAGGTATAAATTTCCAGAATATCGCTTCAAACGACGCTTTGGTCGGGTCTACTCTGAACAAGTTGGCTAATGAAGGTTGGGAATTGGCTTTCGTGACCAGTGCGGTGGAAAGTGATGGTGGCGAAACTGACGGAAACGGGATTTTCATTACCCGTTATGTGTTCAAACGAGCCAAGCCTTCTTTGTAACGAAAAGCAAATGCCGAAATACGGAATGTGAAGTGTTGGTATTAAGTTGTCAAGGCTTCCATTTCCGGATAATTCAAAATGACCCGAAGTTCAGGCTTCGGGTTTTTTATTGCTTGGGGTTATTGGGAAAAATGGTCGCGGAGTATTGAATCTCCGCCAAAAATGACCTAATCGAAATGTGACTGTTTTTAGCCTGCTTAGGCACAAAGATCTCAAAAACGTTAAGTTGAGCCCGGAGGTGTGGCTCCGGGCTCTCTCTTCACCGGCTGATGTGCTTCCGGTTTGGAGATGGTAGACATTACAGGTTTGAATATTCTTTGCCCTTGATTTCACCGTTATGGATACGCTTCAGCTCTCTGTAGTGTCCGTTAAGGTACCCGATGATTTCCTTATCCAATCCTTTTGCGATTTCCTCGCTGGTGGCGGGCATTCTGGCGCTGCGTCCGAAAGAAGAACCTTCCAAAACTTCGTTATAGTAGTAGAAGAACGTTTTGTGCAACTCTTGAATGCCTACTTCTCTGTTCTTGTTGGACCAGTCGGCCAACAACCAGCCAAGTCTGCCGGCTGAGCGCCTTTGGGCTGGAGTGCCGTGGTGGCTCGGCGAATTATAAGAATAATCTCCGATGCTGTACAGCGCGTCGAAAAATCCCGAAGATTCTTTCCAGGTCAGTTCGCGACCGCCTTCGTGACCGAGATAATAACCGGCGAAGTTGTCGGCTTCAAGTTCCATATCGCGCGACTCGCCGTTAAAGTTGTAATCATACTGGATCTGGTGTCCCCATTCGTGCGCCATTACTCCGGCGGCGGAATAGTAGCCGAATTTCCCTAGGAAATCGTAGTAAAGGTTTTCCCCGAACGTAATAACGTTACTGCTATACGCTATGGCGTTCATGGACTGGCTTCCGTGCCAGATATAAACTGCTATTTTGTCAAGGTTCCAGAATTTGTCCAGCAAATCCACGTCGGAATAAATCCACTTGGTATCAATTTCACGGCGTAAACTGCGGTCGTAATAAGAGTCCGAAGCCGCCGCGGCTGAGGCCGCCGCTGAACGGGACGAATGAAAACGACAATTGTGTGATGCGTCTCCGAAATCGCTGGCACTTAATCCGTTGCCGGGTTGTGCGATTTCGTCGGTATCTGTGCTTTGGCAGGCGAATCCCAATAGTACTGATGCGGCGAGGGCCAATAGTATTCTTGGTTTCGGTAATCCTCTTTTCATAGTGAGTGGTTTTTAAGTCATTTTTTGGGCCTTGGTCGCCGGGCACCAGCCCGAAGGCAGATTCCCGGCTGTGCGTGATATGACCAAGACTCAAGTGCAGTGAAATTGAAAATAGTGTTCCCGCTTACCTCCCGAAAAGGGGAGCGGGATCAGCCTTCCGCTATCGGCCAGCCCGTTTAGTTCGCCAATACTGCTTGAATCGCAATTAGTATTCTTGGAAAGCTTCACGATACGCGGAAGTTTCCATTTCGGTTTCGGAAAGAAGAGGGAATAGCGAAGAACTTCTCCGCATACCCGACTCCGAAACGAAAACGTTTTCGTATCCGTGTTATTTTAAATGTTCCGAAATTTTCCGGCGTTTTCGTTTGTTTGGGTACGGGCGCTGAAGGTGTCGGTTCAGCGCTTTGGACCGTGAGTAACGGCCTCCTTTACCCAGCGACATAACATCGAAAACAATGGCTTTTTTCTCCCTCTTATTCCGGCCCGCGGTGCCGTATTAAGTAAGCCAATCCAGTTTTAAAAAGGCAGATGGTTTTTAAAAGCATAATCCCCAAATGCCTGATTATCCGGCGTTTGTGTAATAACGAATGTGAGAAAAAATTCTGATAATAAACAAAAGTACCGCTGATTTGTGGGTTTTAGCATGTTAAAGCCTGTAGGTCGGGTAAATGCATGGGTTGCTATAATAAATTATATATGAATAATACTTTTTGGGTTAAAATTCTGTGAAAAGTAATGCGATGAGTGAAAAATGCATAACAAAAAAAAATTTATAAAAAACTTAATATTTGGCTTAGAGTTCCTTTTTCCCTATTCTTTTGAAGGCCAATCTTCCATTTTTTAAGTTGAGAATTCGTGCTAAATCCTTTCTTTGTTGGTAACCAAAGGCCTGTGTTTTTCGTAGGGCTTCGGGTTTATGCCACTCGGATAGAGCCGTTTGTCTATACGGGCTTGTGAAAATGTCGAATTGTAAATTTTTTCGCTTGATTTTCCATGCACAATACACCAACTGGTTTCTGGTTCTGTGTAGTAGGGCCAATAGAACCAATATTCTAAGGAATTTTCGGCTAAGCGAGTCCCTGATTATTAAGTTGGATAGCAGTTGTTCCATGCGCTTTAACGATCAAGCATCGACAATCTAACGCCTTCATTTTCGAGTCCTTCTTTGTAGGTCTTAAAAAGCAGAATCCGTTTTCGGCAAAATCATTCATTTACACAACGAATTGTAGCGCCTGACAGAATAAGGACAAAGCTTCCGGTTATGATACATGATGAATTATTTAATTGATGCCAGGCTATTTTTTACCGAGGGCTTTTGAGTCCTCATGAATTTGATACGTAATGAGAAAAATTTTACTGTTTACCGTGATGATTGTGGTGTATTCCACAAACATTTACGGGCAGACTAGCAATGCGTTTGACCCTGTTGAGCGTGACGCTTTGTTGCTTTTGTACGATAGCGCCGGGGGAAAAGACTGGCGTTTCGGAAACGGCAGGGACAATTCTGTTCAGGAGTTGAGAAAGCGGAAAGAAAGTCCGTTTTACAAAATGGTGACTGGTTCGGCGATCATCCGAAACACACGGACCCATATCCAGGAGCTAAACCTTACCAACAATAATCTTTCGGGGGCTTTGCCCGACAGTTTATTTGAGTGCAATCCCGCAAAGTACGGTTTTCCGGCTTCTATGGTCAGTTATTTCAGTCCGGTGCTTTATTCGGTCAACACCCCTTTGAAGTTTGGACATAACAGCCTTAGGAGAGTATCGTCGAGGATAGGTTATACGAATACTGGAGCGGTGAAGGGGCTTTTTCTGGACCACAATTTCCTGACGGGATTCGGTATCGATAAATTCCCCGACAATATCGGAGGTCTTGGCGGTTGGGGAGTTTACGGTACGCTGGACCTGAGCAATAACCTGATTCGGGAACTTACTGGGGCGGATTTCTCTTGGGATCCGAAAAGGAGGGAATCCGGAATATCGAGCCGGATTATGAAAATCGATATCGCGAATAACCTGATGGATTTTCAGAGCCTTCTGCTTTTTGAAGACCTTGCGCTCAAGTCCGCTAACAGGGCTCGGCCCAATTTTACTCCCGCTTTTGTGAAGAAGGACATTACGGTGTGGCCACAGAGAAAACTTGGCGAAGCGCAAGCGGAGATGAGTTTGGACAAAGGCCAAAGCCATGAGCTTAGTTTTTCGCTTAGGCATGCGCAGAACAAATACAGTTGGTTGCTGAATGGAAAACCGATGCCATTGTCTGATGGAAAAACCTTTACGATAAAGGAATTTGATACTGAAAAAGCGGGCGTCTATACCTGTCGCGTCACCAATCCCGCGTATCCGGACCAACCGCTCGAAAGCGTTGATTTTGCGCTTTGGCTGAATAAGCCCGGAAACAAGGCGCCGACTTCTTTGGCTATAAACAACAGCAAGGCGATACCGCATACGAAACTGTCGAGCGTTGTCGGTACGCTCACGGGCGTGGACCCTGACGGCGACGCCTTGAACTTCCGTTTGGTTGAGGGTGATGATTTTCGGTATAACAGCAGTTTTCGGATCATCGAGGGAAACACTCTGGTTACCGCCGAGGAGATTTTCGAATATCCGTCGCTTAAAGAATATAAGATCAGGGTGGAAGCGTATGACCCGTACGGGGGCAAGTTCCGGCAAACGATTACCGTTAGTCGTCTAGAGTTGCCTGAGGGCGTTACGTTGATCGAATCGTTTTTGCTTTCAAAATCCGATTTTCCGGAGAACGAGGCCGATTTCGCTATCGGTGAGTTCGCTTTGAAAGGAAATAATAAAAACCTGAACGGCGAATACGCTTTTACGCTGCCGGAAGGGCAACAGGATAACGCCCTTTTCTCACTGGAAGGAAATACGCTGAAGACGAAATCGGAATTCAATTTTGAGAAACGGAAAGACTACTCCGTCAGCGTTAAGGCGACGCATAAGACCCATGCGGATATATTTCAGCAAGTGGTATTCAAGCTGAAAGTGACCGATGCCAATGACGCGCCGACTTTGGTGGCCATCAGCGGAAACCTGTTGAAAGACACGGATCCGGCGGGAACCGAGATAGGTCAGCTTTTTTCCGCCGACGAGGATCCGGCGGATTTGAGTTTTACTTTCGCTTTGACCGATAAAGATTCAGAGTTTTTTGTGATTCACGGATCGAAATTGAAAAACAAAAAGCGCCTTACGGCAGGCGTGTATAAAGTGGGCGTTTCGGCCAGCGACAGCAAAGGCGCTTCGGTGGAAGCGACAATCTCGGTGGTTGTGCAGAAAACCGGAGACGGAGGCGAGGTGGTGAAAACCGTTCCGGAGATAAAGCACTTCGAAGACATTTCCGGCAAAGCGGGCTCGAAAATCGCCCTTACGGCTTACTCCACTTCCGACGCTAAATTGGAATACGAATTGGTGTCTGGGCAAGAATTCGTACAGCTTAATGACGGAGAACTGTCGTTGGTCAAGGCGGGAACTGCCGAGCTGAAAGCCTCCGTGCCGGAGACCGATTCGTTTAAGGCGGGAGAGAAAACCATACACGTAAAAGTGCTTCAGGAAGAGGAACTGGTGGAGGCGAAAATCTCTCATTTACAGAATATGGTGCTGTTTCTGGGCGACGCCCCCATACCGCTTACCGGATACACGAACTCCGAAGCGAAAATTCAATACGAGGTTGTTTCGGGTGCCGAATTCGTCGGGATTAATCCTCCCTTTTTGACGGTCACCGCCGTAGGCAACGCCAAAGTGAGAGCATACGTTTCCGCTACGGACAATTTTACTTCGGCTGAGGCTTTTTTCCACGTCAAAGTTATGGGAAGCGGTCGTTTGGACGCGGAGATCGAGAACTTCGAAGACCTGTTTTTGACTACTGATATGGAAAAGGTTCATCTGTCGGCCCATTCCGAATCGGACGGCAAGGTATATTACGAACTATTGTCGGGCGAAGAGACCATTGCTTTGGAGAACCTGACTCTGACGATAAAAGCCCCGGGCCTGGCGACGGTAAAAGCCTATACGTCGGCCACGTCAAAATATAACGGAGCGGAAAAAATCATAACCGTAAAGGTGGCCAAAACGCTAAGCGTGGATGATTTTCCGGCCGTAACCGCATCGCCGAACCCGACGGAGCGCTTTGTCACTGTAACACTTCCGAGGAACTCCGTTACGGTATCAAGAATTTTCGATACCTACGGACACTTGATCAATACCGAAAAGCACTCGGAAAAGATGTTTAAGATAGATTTGGAAGGACTCCCATTGGGAATTTATACGCTAAGCGTAACGGGTGAGGGAATAGCGAAGAGTATTAGAATAATTAAAAAATAGTAACGGGGAAATACGGGGCAAGGCGATAGCTTCTGTCCCGTATTTTTTGCTGTTAGATCCGGTTTTCAGACTCCGGTATGCGGGGCGTTAGTTTTTGAGGAATATATAACCGTTTAGGGAAGTGGCCACCAATAGCCAAAGCAAATACGGCAATAGCAAAAGGCTTCCTGTTCTGAAATTTTCAAAATAATGTACCAACGTAAAAGCAACCACCGCGGTAAGGGCGACGATAACTATTAGTCCCCAACCGATTTGGTGAAAGTGGAAGAAAACCGGATTCCACGATACGTTCAGAATCCATTGGCAGGCGAAGAGCGCCAGTAATAACTTCTTGTTTTCAAGCGAAGGCCACAGCAAAGCCAAGTACACGGCGTAGCAAACCATAATGCTGGTCCAAGCCGCGCCGAAAACCCAACCCGGAGGAGTCCAGGGGGCTTTGTCCAGCACCTCGTACCAATCCGATGGCACGCCTTTTCCCGTAAAGAAACCGCCGATGCCCAGTGCGGAGAAGTTAAGGGCGAGGAAAATTATTAGGCGTAGTAGCATGGGTGTCTAAGGTTATTCCAGATATTTGGTTAATGCGAGGAGAGCTCCTTCAAATGCCGGATGTAATTTGTCAAAAGCCCTTCAATCTGCTTTGACGCGACAGGGTTGGCGGAATGAACCTTAAATTTCAACTCCTTCAAATCCAGTCCTGATTCGTAGACCAACCATTTCGTAGCTGCGTACCCGTCAGGAGCTACGTGTTTTCCGCTGGTGTCCATTCCGAGGTCGTTATCAAAACTAATAAAGTCAGGCAGACCGTTTTTCTGGATATACTCTACGAAGGCCTCGTATGTTCTGACAATATCGAAGTCGGCTCCGGAGCCTTCCCCGTAAATCATTTCGACCGACCTGAGATCATCGAGGAAGAGTTTTTTCATTGTTCTGATCTTTGGAGAGGTGAAGATTATGCCAGGCAATAACTATTAGACAATAGAGAAAAGGCTAGCATCCGCAGTGAACTTTTATTTCTACTGTTTTGCTGTGGTACAAAATTGTAAAGTAACAGCCAGCTCCGTTGTCTGTCGGGCCGAATTCTGTCAAGTCCGAGTTCCATTCGTGCTTGATATTCCCCATGGGAGCGCTTTTATATATTGATTCAACCCAATTTACGATGCTTCTTTTATCGGTTTTTGGGAAGACAGCGTTTATGTTTTTTCCTCCGTTCTCTGTGCATTGCTCTAGTGAATAGGTAATCTTCGACTCAAATTTTTGCTTGAAGGCGCATAAACGCTCCTCACCAAAGCTGGATGTTTGTATATCGTATTTCTCTGAGGCTGTTGCGTAGTTCTGGCATAGATAGATGTAGATTACGTCTTGTGAGTAGTTGTTTCTTTGTAGTTCCTCCCTTATTGTTTTCGTATCGGGCGGAATAAGCCTGAAGTCCTGAGCCAGGCCTGCGGCGGGAATCATAAATAAGACCATCCAAAGCAATCTCATAATGGAGTGATATCAACGGTGGGTATTCTTTTTCGTTATACCATATTCCATAACCTGTGTCAGTAAAGATTTCGTATTGTCAAAAGCCGACTTCAAAAAAGCTATTTCCTAAAAGTAGAATACTCCTTCACATCTAAAATTAGCGAATCGTACTGTTTAATGATTTGAACCAGAGGTTTTTCGCTGGGCCTTTCGTTTCTCTGATAGTTTATCATCATCGGGAGTGTGACCATAAATTTCATCATGATTTCCTGGTCATGTAAAGTCACCTCACGCTCGGATATGGTTTGGGCCAAGGCAGTGGTGATGGTAGTGCGTTTCTCGTGTTGTTTTTTCGCTTGGTCAATTATCGCTAAGAGTTCGTTACGCATTACGGAGTCTTTCACCTGTGTGGCGTATTTGTTTATAAAGAACCAATAGTTTTGATTGTAAGCGTTGTAGTTGCGGTAAGCCTTCAAGCTGTCTTCTTCCGCAGTGTGTATCATGTTGATTCGTTCCACTAGAGCCTGAAGCTTTTTGTCCGATTCAATGGCTTCTTCATATAATCGATCAACAATATTCTTCTTGCCCCTGCTGAGTTTGGGAATTAAGGAGCTGTTGTTCGCCTCCTGAAGTGCTTTTGGCGTTTGCGTGTGGCTCTGTACTACAACTTCCGGCTTTTCGCTGGGTGTGCATGATAGGGTGAGAACAGCGATAATGAATAGAAGAGTACGAGATTTCATTGGGCCAAAGGTTAGACGGGGTTATATGTTTTGTGGGCGTATCATTGCCTAGGCTTTGTTTTCGAAAGAAAAGATAGACTTTTGCCGGCATCGATATTTTGGAGAATAACCATGCCGGCAAAGGGTAGGGAAGGCTACTGCTGTTTCATTTTATCCATAATGATTGTCATCGTCCCTTTGGTGGTTACGGTTCCCGCTTCCATTTCATTGGAAGAGGCGACATCGACTTTTAACACCATCATTTCCTCGTCCAAACTCTTTATTTCTATTTGCGAGCCGTCGGATAACGAGATTATGCTGGCCTCGGTGGCGTCAGGAATCGCATCGGATGTGAATATCAGGCCTTTACCCTTTCTGCTCCATGTACCAGTATCTTGTAGCGGACTCATAGCGTCGAATGATTCCTTGAGCTGATCTTTTGGGAACTCTTCCTCAAGTCCAGCCGCAGGTGTGTACTCTTCTATTTTCAAGTCTATATTGCCACTCAAGGTGTACTTATAGGGATCTTCGGAAAACACCATTGTGATATCGATGTTTTGCCCTTTAAACTTTGCGCTCATGACTTCGGTATTGTTTCCCAAAACACCAAGGCTGGCGGTCGCGTCAAAGTTCACGGCGCTTACACTCCATGTTCCTGACAGTTCGTCTGGATTGATCTCATCATTATCGTCACAAGAAAAAAGACCGATAAGCATCAACAATAGTGGCAGGAATCTAAGCTTACTCATGTTTATAATGTTAATTAGTTAAAAATATAAGTCTACAATTTTATGTAGCCAACATGAAAAATCATTTCACAACACAAAGATAAAAAAGAAACAACGATTGGCTGTTTTGTTTAAATGATTGCCATTATTAATAATAACAATTGCAATTAGATTATATTGCCTTATGGTGTAAATTTATTTTTTAGGAGAAAAAATTGATTAATTTTGTTAGCGACAAATTCCATTCTCCCTAACTGTGGGCAACGCTAGCCTCTTTGGCCCGTACCGCACTTTTATACTGCTTTCTAAGCTCCCTGAGTTTAAAGTAAAAATACGGTTTGTGTGCAAGTCCGGCATTTTTGACTATCCATTTCGGCTGCTGTTTTCGGGCGTATGCCGTACTGACTATTGACTTTCTGACTACCTCGGTGCTGATATAGCCCACGCGTGAAGTCGTGATTTTTTTGCCCGATTCGATTTTGTTCTCCTCATAGCCTTTCAGCAACAGAAAACCGAAGCCGATATAAACGGATCCGATCTCGGTCAGCAATTCGTTCTCCTTATCGATTTCCTTTATTATTCCGTGTTTGCGGATCAAGTAGTAGTGGCACATCTCATGCGCAAGAATGGCTACCTTTTGGTGGAAATTCTGCGTTAACGTATCGGAATTAATAAAAATACAGCTCAGGTTGTCAATCATTTCGAATTTGCCCGCCCCAATGTGATCGATCATCATGATTCTTATCGGTTCCTCAATCAGCAAATGCTCGCGCATCATATCGGCGATGCGCTGCAGTTTTCGCTCGACGTTTTGGGTGATCAGATATTGGGCCCCGAGCATCTCGTGACTGAGCTGGTAATTATAGAGGGTACACTTTTTCGGAAGGCGCTCTTTCAGAAACTGTACGGTACGTTCTATTTCGGCGTGGCCGATGCCTGCGAAGAACTCCGGATAGCCCTTTTCTCGGTATTCTTGCACAAGCTCTTTTAGGTTGGGATATTCCCGGCCTCTTTTATTCGCCTCTTCCATCAAAATTTGGAGCATTTCCGGGTGTAGATCGCCCGCCGCCAATACGGTTTTTTCAAACTCCGCATCCGTAGCTTTAGAAATACTCTTCCGCATTTTGGCCAAGTCCAGTCTCATCATTTCCGAGGCTTTTGTTTTATTGTATTTATCGAGTCGTATTGAATTGAAGGAAACTCGAAGAAGGCATAAAAATCAATATAAAATTCAAAAAATCAAATGGCTGGCTTTTCAGAAAAAACTCTGGAAAACGGATTCAGATAGTTATAGGTTTTGGGATATCGTACTTTAAAGGTTGCTTAAATGTGGCTTCCTATGCTTTGCAAATTCGCTTTACTTAAACTTCACTTCGTCCTTAGTCTTTCTCAGGTATCGTAAATTCCTGTTATACATCTTCCGTACGGATTCTTTCAAATACTTTGACCAAGTGTCTTCAGTACCTTGATAGTTTTGAAGCAGGGCCATTGCGTAAGTTGCTACCTGTTCCGGTATATAGCCCGACCTGTTTGCCTGCCAACCTCCGAAAGAGGTGCCTTGCCATTGTTGGAAATTGAAGATGGAATTGCTCAGGAATATTCCGAAACCAAACACGATCACATTCAAATCGGTCAACTCCTCGTCGTTTTCCTCAATACGATTTTCGCCGAGAAGCTTAAAGTGGGAAAGCTCGTGGGCGATGGTGGAGATTAATGATTCGGGATTTTGCAACAATTGTTGCTCAACCCCGATTCGAAACTTTTCGGTTTCGCTTTCCGAATACAAGCCCAAAGTATAGCCGTCTTTCGCCTCCGCTCCATCGGGGTTATAGGTGGCGAATACGCCCTCCTCCTGGAAGTCCATAGGAGCGTCGTTGAAAAAATATAACTCGACAAGCTGACTGTCTATCCCCATGATTTCGCAGGCCTTTTCAAGAGTGTAAAAGGCGTCTTCTTTCGATTGGGTAAACCTATAGTCGAAAAACGCCCTTGTGGGTTCCACGATGCGTACGGACTTCAGAAAATCCGAGCCGTATTCATTCTCAAACCATAAGAAAGCATTTTCTATCCATTCTCTGTCTTCTGGAGTTACAGTGGGTTTTACTTTTCCAAATAGCATGATTCTCTTTAATAAAGGTAAACTGTCTAAACTATTTCGGCTTGGCAAGCGAGTGGGAACGCCGGGGCGGTTGTGGCGATGACCAACGGGTGGTCAATAACACTTTCCGGCGGTAGCCAAAGGCGCGTGAGTACGCGACGCCTTTATATGATGTGTCGTGATTGGGTTTCGGCCACAGAGCTCAAACCCGAATCTCTCCGAATATACATAGAAGAAAAAGCCTGTAAAAGCGATTAGGCGAGCGAGCGTGAGGCTAGCATCTTGCGAAACCCAAATCCGAGAATATAAGCGAAAAAGATTACGACTGTTTTTACTGCGAGAAAGACAATTAGCCAAGAGACGCCCACTGCCATATCGCCAGGGACGTTGCGGTATTCCGGATGGGTAATCCAATACCATTCGACAAAGAGGATGAGTTCGCCGGTAACTATACCGGCCAAACTGATAAGGAACAATCTGATAAAGCTCCGTTTTGAAGACTCCTGCCTATCAGAGGGTTCATACGCCCCGGAAGAAACCAAAGCCAAGACGGCCAGCAATACGTAGATAAGCGGGTGCGCACTATGGGCCGAAGTCAATGGTAACGGAAGATGAAAATCGGTTACGGCGACGCCAATAGCGGCGGGACAGATGGCGAATAGGAGATAAACGGTTAACGTTCTCATAGCAAAAGTTAGTCTGATTAGAATGAAAAAGGCTGGCCCGGCAGAAAAAAGGTGTTCGATCACTGAAAAAATTCCCTTCCCGTCAAACCTTCGGCGAAATCGCTTTTTTTTCGGGTCCAGATTCTTTTACGTGTGGAATGGGAGAGGGGTTTCTCTCGGTCTTTATTCTAGTGCCTTTGATGATACTTGAGTTCAGAACATGTAATCCGTTTCGAAGATAATTCTTCTGATCCTGTTGTTTTGAATTTGGTAATAATGCCACATACCAGTCACTCCTGTTTCAATCATTATGACAGATATATCGCAAGGCTTCATTACGCCGTCGACACCGTAATATTCTAAAACTTCAGCCACCGTAGTTCCGACCCGAAAAGAGTTAACAAAAGCGCATGCCGGTTCGCTGATATCACCGCATACGATTTGGACAACGCCTTGGTCGGTGTCGTTAAAGAACTCTATCGTATCGGTATTGTGAAAAAGTATAAACCTGTCATCGTTAATGTCGCAGTTTGAAAACTCTTCAAATTCCCTTACAATCTGGCTTCTTTTGCTATGTTTTCCGAATGGGAAATAGCCAATGTCATCAGTCGTCGCGATTTTTAGTGTGTCCTTGCGAATGGTCCACTCAATTAAGTCCTCATTCTCTTTAGTGGAATTATTAGGTTTGTTCGTACTGAATACCGCTTCCCTAACTTCCTCAAGACTCATCCAATTCGGCTTCCCGATTCTATCCGGTGCAATTTCAAACGCATCCGCATTGCCTTCTAATAATATGGCGGGGCGAATTAGTTGCTTTTTGAGAGGTGCGATTTCACCGTCCCGTTTGATGCTGTGGTTTAACGATACCTTTACCCGAATATTGCCGGTTGTTTTTTGGGTCGGAACACTTTTCGTTGCCCAAGGGTAGCCCCAATAGGTTTTGTCGTTTGCGCTGATTATCGGATCGAAAAAGAATAACCGTTTCAGGCCTTCCGTTTTTATATTGACATCAAGGATTTCGTAGTCTATGCCGTTCTCATATCCCGTCGCCCGGTATACTTCCGGCTCCGGGTCAGTATCCAGATTGATAAACTGAATGAAATGATAATCGCCCCGAAAATATGAATGGCGATGGAATACGGTATATTCTGGATTTACCCAGATTTCCATTTCTTTCCCCGCTTTGTCGGGTTTAGTGCGTATGATATACCCTTTTTTCCCGTCACCGTTAAAGTCAACCTGTACAACATCCCTGATCTCTTGCTTGGCAATATCAATTATCTTTTTGGGGTAAGTGGTAAGCGTATCGGTTTTAAGAAATCCTTGACTAAGCCCGACGGTAGGTAAGAGTAGAAAGATGATACAAGTTAATCTCATGTTTTAATCTATGTGTATAGAGGGGGCTTTCCGGTTTTAGCTATAAGCACCACTATCCCTTGAATTGCCCATTAATTAAGTACTTGTGTGGGTTATGGTTTGAATTTACAGTCTTTATACTCTCACCTTATAGTAAAATGTAAAAATATTGTGATGATGGAGATTTGAATTCAAAGTAAAACGATGTGAGTTTATTGAAATTCAAGAATATCATAACCACAGAATCATTTCCGCTTGTAGAATACTCTCAACTACGCGTAATGTACAACTAAGTTATCCACGCTTGAATCAAACTAGGTCAATTCTGGTAATTGATAAGAGGTTGATGTTTTTGTTTGTTGATTACGTATTCTACGAATGGAATTATTATCTTTAAAATTGAATTTTGATTATAAATATGATCCAAATTAAGGAAGAGGTAGTGTGTTTCTTCTTCTTATATTTTAAGCGAAATGAATATTTTATAATCTAACACTCGCCACAGTCCTATTTTTAAAACGGCTTTTACGCCTAATACAGTGATCTGTCCTCAAATTAAGCGATGAAAAAATACTTCTTATTGTTTTTGATATTTATTGGCCAGAAGCTTTATGCTCAAGATTTCGAAATGTTTAGCGTCCAGTCAAGTTTCTTCCAGAAGCGGGATATAAAAGAGAAAACGCAGGACGACAAAGTGGCGTATATGGATTTTAGCGTGGCGCTTACCATTCCTCAGGTATTTAATAATTCGGAAACCATTCTGGCGCATACGTTAGAGTATTCGAATTTGAAAACAAAAACGGAATTGGTATCGAACAATTCCTCGAATAAGTATTCTTCGGATTTTCATTCCCTTGCCTATAATTTAAACTTCAACCAGAAGCTTAATGACAAATGGCGGATAAACATAGGCCTTTCGCCTACGCTGACTTCGGACTTTGAGGAGGGGCTTACAAAGAAAGATTTTACGCTTTTGGCAAACGCTTTATTGCTCAGAATGAAAAGCGAGCGTTTGAATTATGGCTTTGGTTTGGTCTTCAGTAACAGTTTGGGAAGAGAATTGCTCCTGCCGTTTGCCGTGCTTAACTACAGCACTGGGCGAAAAACGCTGAACGTTACGTTTCCGCAAAAAATCTCATTGATGTTCAATACCGAAAACAAGAATGTTTTTTACGGTTTCAGCGCCTTTTTAAACGGAGCGCAATATAACACCAATATCAGGAGACAGCAGTTTAGCTTCGTTACCGATAGGGTAAGTTATAGTGACCTGAATCTGGGGGGAACGCTTGAGTTTCGTTTGAAAGGAGGGATTTACGCTAGAACCTCTTTTGGAATGGCTATGTTCAGGGCTTTGGAATTGCAAAACGAATCCAAAGATACGATAGATGTCACACCCAAAAACGGATTGTTTTTCAACACGGGTATTATATTTTATCCATTAAGAGGGAAAGCATCAAAATAAAACAATAATACGGATCAGAATGAAAGATATAGAGAATTTCAAAAAGGAAAAGCTCACCGTTAATCTGGTTTGGGCTAATGTTTTCGGGTTTTTGATATTGGTTCCGATTAGCGTGGTGTATATCACTCCATATTATTTTTTGTGGAACGACGATTCCGGTTTGGCAAGCAAGCTTACCGGGATGAAAGCGCAGGAAGTGGCCTTTGGGGGAATATACGTTCTTGTCGCATTGGTTTTGGGCATTATTATCCATGAATTGATTCATGGCATCACGTGGGCGAGGTTTGCGAAGAATGGTTTCAAGTCAATCAAATTTGGCATACTGTGGAAAATGTTGACGCCGTATTGCCATTGCATGGAACCGCTGAAAGTGAAGGATTATATCAAAGGGGCCATTATGCCCGCTATTGTTTTGGGATTTGTCCCCGCTGTTTTGGCCATTGTTACCGGCCATTTGGGCTTGTTGGCATTCGGTATATTTTTCACCATGGCGGCCAGCGGTGATTTTCTGATTATCAACCTTATCAGAAAAGAGAATATGGAGGATATGGTACAGGATCACCCGTCGGAAGTGGGTTGTTATATTTATAGAAGAGAGGAGCGTTCCGCTGAAGTGGGCAAGTAGAGGTTATGGGTATTGAAGAGATAATTTCGAGAATAGCCGTATTCAGTCCGGATGAGGACGCTGAGGATTACGAAATCAGCGAGTTTTTTGACGAAATCCGGGAGAATGTGCATAAGCTCGGCGGATTGTCGGAAGAGGAACAAAGGCGATTGATAAAAGCACTTTTTCGATATATACGAAAACGGGATTCCGAGGAAGATGAGAATTTTTCGCTAATCCATTTTATCGAGCAAATAGATAAGAGCCTCTTTGACATTTATTACATAGAGCTATTTGAGTTCAACCGTAATCATGGCGCAATTACTTCGGTGTTGTTGCTGAATAGGTTTGTCAATACGCTTGACGGAAAAGAATGGGAAAATGGTGTCGCGCTTTTAAAGAGTATCGCCGATAATCCAGAATATCCAATACTAGTCAAGGAGGGGGCGAAAAGCTTTTATGAGTTTCAGATGGGGAAATAATAGTTTTGATTAGTCCAATCGAGTAAAACAGCTAACTTTTCCTTTTATACAAATCGGGTCTATACACAAATATTTCGAAACAACTCAAATAATGGGACATCACCTTACAGCCTTGATCGGAAAGGACACGATTAGCCGGAGCAAGCTAAAAGAGTATGGTTTGGCAGTGGCGTTTGAAAAAGGCTACGCAATAGTTATTCTAGACGATGAGGCGATGGATCGCTTGGATGATTTGCTTGATAAAGACACGGAAGCTCTTGGCGAAAATATAGAATGGGACTGCGAACTCACGCTGTTTTTGGCGAAGGAAATAGGGCTTGGGGTATTCGCCCTTATCAAAACGGATTATTTCGCCGGTTTAGGAGAACAACACGCCTGCGTGTACGATGGAGGAGACAAAAAGCTGGACAACGTTTGCATTAACACGGTGCTAAGGGAACTTGGTGTAGAATGCGAGGGCGAACAGGACGAGTTCGATAGCATTAACTTGAGCGAGTATCGGCAAAGCGAAATATATTATTGGAACCCCGGAAACTGGGCTGATAAAAAGGAGAATATGATTGGAGGAAGAGTTTTGGATTCCCTGTAGCCATGGGTATAGCAAAGTTAGGTAGGCCTAACCTTTAAACGGTGTGTATGTACTTGAATAAAAGTATCATTGTTTTATAGTTGGCATTTTTTATTCACGTATTCGATGTTTTATTAAATTCAATGCATTCCCAAAAACTAAATTCAGGCCTTTATTTTTCTTCCATAACCGTTATGCTTTTGTATGGAAGAAAAATTTGTAGCCGTATTTGAGAGATCTTTTATCAAATTCACACAAATCAATTAGGAGAATGTAGCCCCATTTTATTCCCTTCCGAATCCAAAAACAACGCAAAAAAACCGCTCTCATCAGCGTGGGGAGTTTTTGGGACGAGTATCTTACCGCCGTTCGGCTCCACTTTGTCAAGCATCACCTGCAGATTGTCACCGCCGTTTAGGTAAATCGTCACGCCGTCGGCAGATGGACGGAAGCCTTCGCCTTTCATTATTACGCCCGTTACCGCCTGTCCTTCATAGGGCATTACGCCTATTTCCAAATCGGGCATTTCCATTTTTTCGATTTTGATATCCAGAACTGATTGGTAAAAACCGATGGCCCGGGAAATGTCGGTGGCCGGAATTTCGAAGATGGAGATAAAGCTGTTCATGTCTTTTACGTTTTGGTTTAAGGTAGAGTCGGATTGCTGTGGGGCGGACTCGCGGTTATCGAACCCTAAGATTAACATCACGACAAGGAGGCTAAGCGCTATTCTTTTCATGTCTCGTAATTAGGATATGGAGACAAATCTAGACTCTCCGCTTGAGCCGGAATTGTAAAAACGCGACACGTAGTCTTATTTGTAAAAAGCGGAGGAGAGTGCCATATTCTCGTTGCCCAGAAACTCTTTCGGGCTGACGCCTGTAAACTCCTTGAAATCTTTGATAAAATGCGCCTGGTCGTAATACTCGTTTTCGTAGGCTATGCGTGTTAGGCTTTCCCCGTCTTCGTTAAGCAACATTTTCAGGGCGCCCTGCATCCGGATCACTTTGCCTAGTTGTTTTGGGCTGATGCCTATCTGTTTAACGAATTTTCTTTCGAGCTTTCTTCTCTTGGATAAATCGTCTTTCAGAATACCGCCGATCGAAGCTCCGCCTTTGGTAGACAACAGGGCGTCGACGGTAGTTTTCACGATATTGTCTACCGTTGCTTGTTCGCTGAGTTTTCCCATCAGAAAGTTTTCGATAATCCCTATCCTTTGTTCGGCGTCAGTGGCTTGGACTATTTCCCGCTCCAACGCCATGGCGGTATCTTCCCCGAAAAGCGTTTCTAGTGGGGTCTCTTTATTGACCAGCGTTTTTATGGGCACGTTTACAAAGTTGGCGAAGCCGAAGGGATAAAAACGGATGGCGAAGGTGTTGACATAGCCCGTGGGTTCTATATAAAAAGGTTCGATGGTTTGCCCCAGCACCATTGCCCTCGGTTGCAGAATAAAATCATTTTCGGAAGTGTAGCGCTTAACGTCTTCGCCAAGTATAAAAGCCATCTCTATAGTGCCGTCAGGAACGATCCTTTGTCTTTGCGGACTGTCCGTAGCCGGAACTTCCAATGTCCAATAACAACTGACCAAGGACTCTAAATCCGGATGGGGCTGAAAAGTACGGTAATCCATAAACTGTTTGTTTTTTGGGAACTCGCTTGTCTAATATGTCGATAATTAGAACTGGTATAAGTACCCAAGTAAGAAAAACAGCTTAAACGCTTGAATAAAAATGGTTTGTTATGTGGTCTGGCGGATTCGTTAGTATTAAACGGTCTTTTTTAAGATGGTTTAATATGATTGTCGATTAGTTTTTGTACGGCGAGATAAATCATTTCTCGAATTCATATCTTCTCGTGAAAGTTGTCGACTTTTATTTACTCTAAAATTCGAATAAGCCAAAAAGGAACAGGGCCTGTTCATAAAGCGTCTGAGAAAATAGGAGCTTACCACCATGAATTGCAATTTTGAATTACCACAAACAAACTTGCGGTTGATGGATAAGCTCCCAAAAAAACGAAATTAATCAATACTACCTCCAGTTACAACTAAGCCTTGTAGACCACAGGAACGCCAAGGGGAAGAAGCACGAACTGGCTTTTGTCGTACTGTGCTTTATGCTTGCCGTATTCAGGAGCGGAGGAAAACTCAATTTCTCACAGATTCACCGCTCAATGAAAAGGGATCACGATTATTGGCGGGATTTCACAGGTGGTAAAAGTAAGTGTTGTGTGAGCCGTGTTCAACTCCGAAGAATCCTGAAGGATACAGATATACAGGGACTTAAGGCGGTTGCTGAAACCACTTTTAACGCAAACGAAACTATAGATCCGCAAGCTCTTCAATGGTTTTCGATTGACGGTAAAGAACTCCGGGGGAGTATCGACAAATCCTCAGGGGACAAACGCGGGGAAAGCGTGGTTCTGGTTACCGCGCAAGAAGATAAAACCAGCAAGGTTGTAGGCTACTATTCGGGTACCAAAGACTCCGAGCGGGGTATTGTCGACGAATATTTTGAAACTCAATCCGGTCTTTCGGGAACGGCTTATACGATGGATGCCCTTCACAATAATTCCGGGTTACTGGAGGGAATCCATGGAAAACGGGGCGTCTACCTTTCACAAATAAAAGGGAACCAGAAAATACTCCGTGAAGACCTTCGAGACATGGAGCGGAGATCAGAATGTTTGGATTATAAAAAGACCGTCGAAAAGGGCCATGGCAGGATCGAAACAAGAATATACCGGACCTACCCGGTGGAAACGGGATGCTTGGAGCGTCGCTGGTCGAATACGGGGATGAGCTGCTTCATACGGGTAGACCGTACCCGTAAAGTCGTTAAAACAGGAAAAACATCAAGCGAGACATCATACTACGTCAGCAATATAAATACCGGTCTTATTGATCAATACAACTTGCCTAACGCCGTAAGGGGACACTGGTCCGTAGAGGCAAACAATAATATGAGGGATACGAACTTCGGAGAGGACGGGTTAAGGAGCCTTGTCTCTGGTATACAGCAAAGTGTTTCATGTATTTTGACTGCTGTAATGAATATTTTGATCCAAAGGAACGCTGGTGAAAATATGAATGAAATGCGAGAGGAGATCGTAGCAGATATAAATTCTATTCACCAATATTTTAATAGATAGACCTTTATGAACAAGCCCTGCAAAAAGGAAGCATTAGGCTATTTGTTAAAAAAGAATTTCCACCTCGCCATATAATAGTTTTTTGCAAATGAATTGTTGGGCTCAAAATGTTTTGCGAAAAATAGCTTTCCGTGTTTATACTTTAAGACGAAGATTCTGCTTTTTACCTTTGCGGAGCTATTCGAATAATTAATTGGCTCGGCTAAAACCCACTTTCCATGTCTTTGCCCATTCTTATGACTTCCTTTTAGTGTAATGTAGTAGCCCTTTTTCTGATTTAGTAATTCACTTTGATCAACAATAAAGAACCCTTCTTTTTTATCTTTTAATATTTTCAGGGCTTGTATTTCAGAGGTGTAGTTTGTTTGGTCATTTCGTATTCTTCTTTGGCAACCTTCAATTTCAAGAATGTTACCATCAGCTGAATTTATCGTTTTGCCAGTGTATAAGACATAGCTTTTGCCAACTTCAGGTTCCCAAAAACAACTGGAATTGATATCGGACGCCCTTAATGTGGTAATAGATTTATTTATATCCCCTTTAAAGACCTCTACGATTTCTATTTCAAATTCAGTGAAATCATTAAGAAGTTGCGTGAAGATATCGAATTCACCTATCGAGTCTTTTTGGTTCAGCGTGGCTTCACAGTTATCCTTCTTCTCGATTACTTTAACTTCGACAATAGTCTCTGACATATCATAAATCTGTAAGTCAAAGCTTTGAAGCATAGCGCACATACAACCCAATGATGTATTTGAGTTGCTTATGAGTAATAGGAGTAGGATTGTGATTTTCTTCATTATTATGAATAGGGATAGAGTCTTGCACCTTTGCGAGAATCCTTTATTGTAACAGTCAAACCGGAAATGCGGATTCTTGCGATAGTTGGAGAAACGGGTTGCTCAGGGATTAACGTCCCCCTTGCCTGACCTATTTCTATACGTAAAAAATACGGTAGCCAGCACAGCCCCCGTAATGACGCCGGCAAATAGATAACTTGCGTGAGTTAATTCCGAATAAGGGATCTCCGTTCGGGGTTTGTACCCAATAAGGCTCGGAATTTTACCGTTAAGGGTATATAGTTTTGCTATCAAAAACAGAAAGCCTGACAATAATATAATTCCGAGTGAGTAGACTTTTTGAAGCCCCCGAAATTTTGCGATTTTGTTGCAGGGTGGATATAGTAGAGGGATGATTACTATAGATGCCGTGAAAGTCATGTCTTTTATAAAGACGTCTTTTCCAGGGAATCCTCCGAAGCATGGATATTCCGTAACACTAATATTTTTTAATAGGCCAAAAGAGAATGCGTGGAAATAGACTTTCAGGTGATTGAAAATTAGGATTGTTAGGATGATTGAGGCTCCAATATACAGTAGTGTGTACAGTAGTAATTTTTTAGTCATGATCGGTGCTGAAAAGTTAAACCGCTTACAGTAAGGGTATTATTAATTTAGTGTAATCGGCAAATCCATCCCATAACCTTCATCAGCCACAATTATGACTGGGAGGCCAAGGTCTTGACAATCCGACTGAGCCCAAATAGACTTTAACCAATGACCTACAACATCGGATAGAACATCATTTACCTCGAAACTAGAATCAAACGGGTCCACATAAGGTACATTGGGCCTCAACCCTTCAGGAGTGTGAATTACATCGATTAGAGTGGCAGAGTCCTTAATTGCCTTATTTAAAACGTATGGGTCAGGGCCCGATAGGGATACATTAACACCAAAAGTTCCCTCTCCGTCTTGATCAGGAAAAATTATTAATTCAATGCTTTTAGTTTTCTCGGGTAAGGACTGAATGGTTGCGTTGAGGTTTTTAATTGTATTTGATGAGTTTTCATCCAATACTCTTCTCAACTCAGCCCTGTATTCGTGCTCTTCCATTTTTATTCAGTTTTATATTGCCTTCCCACATCTTCAGGTCTGTTTAAATCAATCCAAAAAATATCCATCGGCTCGTTCGATTCCATTTGTCCGTTTTGATTCCTGTCCTTTCTAGCGAACACATACATGTAATCATTTGCTGAGTCGTATTCAGAACTCATCACGGAGTATTCTTTTGGAATCAGTGGTTTCTTATTTAGGCCATTTATATCGAAATAATAGAACCGTCTCAGATCTTTTACATTGATAAATCCGTCTTTGTTTGAATCCTCGTCATAAACAGAAACCATATAAAAATCCCTCTTTATGGGTTTGTAATTCAAGGTGTCTTTTGAAAAAGCTGGATAGTAAAGTGTTTTGATTAAGACAGGCTTTTTAAATAGCTTGTTTTCGGTTTTAGTCGCATTATTATAATGCGAGATGTTTATAAGATTGTAGCCATACATAGCTTCAAACCCAGGCATAAAGTTGTGATTCCAATTATTCCCGTCCTCGTAATCGTCATGCCAATTTGTGTGGAAAACGTTTGAGCCTGTATATGGCTTATTGGTTTTCTTGTCGTAGTTAACCTTGTAGATAGGTGTTAATCTATGTTCTGGGTTAAAAGTCAGCAGTACATTTCTCGGTCTCGTTTCGAGTTTTAGTGAGTCGATCTGAAGGCCGACAACTTTTTGTCCGTCTTCATCTTCGGTAATTTCACTAACTTGAAAACCTTTCTTTTCAAGCTTATTGCTTGAACAACTTATGATTAAAAGTCCTAGAAAAAATAATGTTATTGTTCTGTTCATGTCGTTTTTTTAATGGCATTACAACGTTCAGTATAAAAAGTCATTCAACGCCTTTTACACATTGTTACGTGTGTTTTTATCTCGTCTAAACTCTTTATTTCATAGTCTTTTGAAATGGGAGTTTTACGATTAATTTTTAAATACCTCCATCCCATATTTTTAGCCCCAATAATATCTGATTTAAACGAATCTCCAATCATCAATATTTCATCGGGGCTATTCTCTGTAATCGTTTCTACTTCCTTAAAAATCTCTTTATCAGGTTTTAGAAATCCATAATCACAGGAAAAAATCATTTTTTCAAAATACTGGTCTAGATTCTTAGAGAAAACAGGCTCTTTATAGGGGGACGCTAAGTTTGAAATCATGAAGATGCGAAAATCTTGTTTTAGGTTTTGTAACACACCAATGACTTCGGTGTAAACAGTAATAGAATCTAACTCCTCCTTCAACTCCGTGAGCCTTTCATCATATAAGTTTGAAAATTCAGCGGGTAGAATATTTCTTAATTCCTCAACATCATTTTTCATAACTAACTGAAGGTACAATGAGGTATCCATCCCGAAACCGTCTTGAGAAAATTCGAATAATTTCAAGAAAAAACGATTTGACTTTTTTATCTCAATCAGCGTATTGTATAAATCAAAAACGATTGTTTTAATATTATTCATTTTCTAATTAATCAGAACGATGGCTCTAAAAATGGTGCGGTGAATTATGCGCTTTGAGCGCATGTTGTTCTTGTTTTTTTAAAATCAGAAAGTTTTGTATCACTTTCAACTATAGCCCCTTCGGTCCATTGCCAATATGGGAAATGTGGATTTAAATCTAACTCATTTTCCAAAATGAATTTTTTCCTTAATCCACTAAATGAAAAAACAGGCACTTTGAGAAGCGATACCACACAGAGCGTATAGTGGAAACGCTATGCGCCTATATTTTAGAAAATAAAAGATCCCCAAGTAACTGAGACGACCACCGCCATTATCAAAACAGTGTATAACGAGAAATGTCTGGGCGAAAACCTGTTTGATATACCAAGCTTAATCGCAAAAACCAATAAGGTTATGCTTAAGAGTAAAAAGGGAATAGTCAGTAACTCCTGGAAAACGCCGATGATTGTGCTTTCGCTGTGGAAAGCGTACGTATTTAAAAACAGGAACGAAAAATAAGCTAGGCAAACCAAGCTCCCGAGAAAAAGGTACAGTTCTTTGTTTGGCTTTGTATTCGACATGGTTTTTTCAATTTTTTACGAAAAGTCAGAGCGTTGAGTTTTTTGGAGATTCTTATTTATGCTATTCCATAATTACCACAAAAATCCTTTCTTTTGATCAACAAACTTTAGCGTGTGTTTGACAATATAGAGAGTCTACTTGATTAATTGGATATATGACTAGATTTATCAATCATAAAAATTTCTCTTTTCAGAAGTCTGAGAGTACCTTGGCGACCGAAAAATAGCGGGAGTTCCTGTTGTCGATACATTATACCTAACTACTGAAATGAAAATATCAATATTACCATTTCTTCTGCTTCTTTTATGTAGCTCCGCTTTCGGACAAAACACAAAGATTCGGTTTGATGATTTTACATTGGATATTGTTGGCGTAGAATTGTCACCCGAAGAGGAATCGCTTGAAAAGACCTTTTCAACTGATGTGGTCGTTAACTTGGAGGCGGGAGACTATTTTGAACTAGCTACTGTCAATGTCACGGACTCCAAGCTAAGCGATTTAAGAGTTGAGATGAGTTTTGAAACAAGCCTCACCATTATGAACGAAGGCCCGCATTGCGATTTGACGGATTGGAAGTATAATACCCCTGAATTTTCGGACCAGTGTCTTAGTTTAAAAATCACTAAATTATGGGCATGAAAACGAGAACGACACGCAGAAAATTCAGCGCCAAATTCAAGGCGGAAGTAGCGATCGAAGCACTGAAGGAAAGAGAAACCACCCAAGAACTCTGCAGACGGTACGATCTTCACGCCACCCAGATTTCACAATGGAAAAATGAGTTTCTGCAGCGCTCGTCCAGCGTTTTTGAGGGTGGCAAAGATAGAAAAGAACACGAGAAAACGGAGAAGGCGACAGACCAACTGTACAGTAAAATAGGAAAGCTTGAGATGGAAAACGACTTCCTAAAAAAAAGCTTAAAGAAGTTGGGGCGTCTATAGATTTGCGTCTCCTTGTCGACCCCGGGGATAAGCTGAGCATTCGCCGTCAGTGCGACTGTCTGGAGCTTTACCGTTCGTCATACTACTACAGCCCAAAGGGGGAAAACGCGGAAAACTTGGAGTTGATGCGCCTTATGGACCGGCACATGATCGACGAACCCACGGCGGGAGTTTTGCGCATGAGATCAGCCTTGCGTGACCAAGGATTCAACCCTTCCTATGAAAGGGTTAGGCGCTTGATGCGCAAAGCGAATCTCTACCCTATTTACCCGAAAAAGAATCTGAGCAAGCCCGGAGAGGCAAAATACGTTTACCCGTATCTGCTTAAGGAAAAGAAAGTTGTCAGGAAAAACCAGGTCTGGTCGATAGACATCACTTATATAGCCATGGCTAGCGGTTTCATGTATATGACGGCGATTATCGACGTCTACAGCAGGTACATAGTGGGTTGGGGTTTGAGCAATACGCTTGAGGCCGCGGCGTCTTTAAAAGTGGTGCGTGAGGCCGTTGAGATTCACGGTAAACCGGAAATACTCAACAGTGACCAAGGTTCCCAGTTCACTTGCGGGGAATACGTGAACTATCTCAAGAAAGAGGGAATAAACATCAGTATGGACGCCAAAGGCCGAGCCTTGGACAACATTTACATCGAACGCTTTTGGAGAACGCTAAAAAGGGACCATATTTACCTGAATCCGGCCGACAACGGTTTAAAGTTGTATTTGGGGATAGAGAAATGGTTGCGACGCTACCACAACAGGGATCACCAAGGAATCGAGAACCTGAAGCCGGAAAATGTTTTTAGCGGAGCGTCAAAAGCGAAAGCCACCGCGTATGCCCATGCAAATATTGATAAGTCCAAGAAAAAACAGAATGTGAAAGGACTTATCAACATTCACACGGGCTCGACGATAGCGACAACCGTTTAAAATTTACTTAAAAATCGACTTTACTGGTCCTAAGAATCGAGGGTACTATAAAGCACTACACTTCAAAAGGGAAAAAATTACAAAAGACAGGGCCTTCCTCATTCAAAATATCATCGTACTCAGCCGAAGAGTCTGTATTGTTTCCCAATGTAAGTGTAGATGAGATTGTCAAAGAGGTTGAAAAACGGTGTCCGGGATGGGGGAAAATCGCTAAGAAAATTAAATCTATCCACGAATATCCAAGCTCCGTTGGAATCAGCAGGTACTTCCTAAATATTATTGGACATAATAAATCCGGGGAACTCGTAAAGAAAACAATAACGGTTAATATCCCATTGGGGTGTTAATAAGAGCTAAAAATATACGGCTTCTGTGGCTTGTCTATACTGGATTGTAAAAAACTGTGTGGGCAAGCTAAGAAGCTTGCAGTCAGAAAAATCACAAGCATGGGTGCTTGCGATGGCTAGCTTAGCTCAGTTAAGCTGGTGGATTCTATGACTCGATTCAATACTTTTTTAGAATCATATGGGTCTTCAAGGTAAAATAAATTGTCAAAACAGGGCTTGTTCATAAAGGTCTATCTATTAAAATATTGGTGAATAGAATTTATATCTGCTACGATCTCCTCTCGCATTTCATTCATATTTTCACCAGCGTTCCTTTGGATCAAAATATTCATTACAGCAGTCAAAATACATGAAACACTTTGCTGTATACCAGAGACAAGGCTCCTTAACCCGTCCTCTCCGAAGTTCGTATCCCTCATATTATTGTTTGCCTCTACGGACCAGTGTCCCCTTACGGCGTTAGGCAAGTTGTATTGATCAATAAGACCGGTATTTATATTGCTGACGTAGTATGATGTCTCGCTTGATGTTTTTCCTGTTTTAACGACTTTACGGGTACGGTCTACCCGTATGAAGCAGCTCATCCCCGTATTCGACCAGCGACGCTCCAAGCATCCCGTTTCCACCGGGTAGGTCCGGTATATTCTTGTTTCGATCCTGCCATGGCCCTTTTCGACGGTCTTTTTATAATCCAAACATTCTGATCTCCGCTCCATGTCTCGAAGGTCTTCACGGAGTATTTTCTGGTTCCCTTTTATTTGTGAAAGGTAGACGCCCCGTTTTCCATGGATTCCCTCCAGTAACCCGGAATTATTGTGAAGGGCATCCATCGTATAAGCCGTTCCCGAAAGACCGGATTGAGTTTCAAAATATTCGTCGACAATACCCCGCTCGGAGTCTTTGGTACCCGAATAGTAGCCTACAACCTTGCTGGTTTTATCTTCTTGCGCGGTAACCAGAACCACGCTTTCCCCGCGTTTGTCCCCTGAGGATTTGTCGATACTCCCCCGGAGTTCTTTACCGTCAATCGAAAACCATTGAAGAGCTTGCGGATCTATAGTTTCGTTTGCGTTAAAAGTGGTTTCAGCAACCGCCTTAAGTCCCTGTATATCTGTATCCTTCAGGATTCTTCGGAGTTGAACACGGCTCACACAACACTTACTTTTACCACCTGTGAAATCCCGCCAATAATCGTGATCCCTTTTCATTGAGCGGTGAATCTGTGAGAAATTGAGTTTTCCTCCGCTCCTGAATACGGCAAGCATAAAGCACAGTACGACAAAAGCCAGTTCGTGCTTCTTCCCCTTGGCGTTCCTGTGGTCTACAAGGCTTAGTTGTAACTGGAGGTAGTATTGATTAATTTCGTTTTTTTGGGAGCTTATCCATCAACCGCAAGTTTGTTTGTGGTAATTCAAAATTGCAATTCATGGTGGTAAGCTCCTATTTTCTCAGACGCTTTATGAACAGGCCCTGATTGTCAAAACTTATTGCGGACTTCCCTTTTTCAAGCTCTTCCATTACAAATTTTGTAAGCTCTTTCTCTTGAACTGGACCAAACCCATAATAGTCATAAATGACATATTGGTTTTTATGAAAACCGATTACTATACTCAGAATCTTTTTTTGTTGGCTATCTAGATTCCTGATTCTTGTGTCAGGATTGATCTTAAACCGGTTTAAGATATATTGAATATCCTTGTCATCTAAACCGAGAGTGTTTTTTAAATATTTCCCAGTAGTTAAAAGATAATAAAGGAATGGGTTTTCAAAGGTCTGGTTTTTACAGATGTGGAAATTTGGGTCTAACTGTAACTGAAGTATGTTCTTGGCTGTTTCAACTATTTTGTATACGTTTTTCTGATTAGGATTTTTAGAAATCACGTTTACCCAAAATCGAATCATTTGCCCGTTTTCTATCTCGAATGCGGGAATTCTAATTCCGTCTGTGTCAAAAGACTTACTGTTTATACGCATATTATTTACTTGTAATAAAAATAGGTTATTAGCACTAACCAACTCCTGATTTCTGTAAGCTTCTGACTGGCTTATACTGGATTGGAAGAACTATGTAGGCAAGCTAAGAAACTTGCTGTTAGAAAAATCACAAGTATGGATGCTTGCGATGGTGGGGGTTGTAACACGTTTACTTACTTTTCAATTTATATTCTTTCATTAAATTCAGTAATTCCTCAGCCTTGATATTATACGAGGACTGAATAGCTCCTTCTTTTCCAGACAAAAACTTTGCAACTTCTTTTCCGCTTTTCCATTTTTTATGTTTGTCAGTATAATCGAAGAATATCATTTTATTTCCTTTTATCTGTCCTTGTCTGAAGTCTTTTATTTCAGTCCATTTGGTGAAATGGAAACGAAATAAGCTTTTAACTTCAAACCCTTCATCAGTCAGTTTTAAATAAGTAGAATTGGGATAAAATTGAATTAAAGAAATAATTACACCAAGTCCGAAAAAAATAATACATCCCCAGCCAATTTTTGGGTCTCTATCTAGAATAAAGATTCCAATTGTTACAAAAGCAGAACATCCCAAAAATAAAATCGAGTTTTTCAATTTGTCAGGTCTAAATATTTGAGGTTCTCTTTTCATAATGTTGTACAACGTTTTTATTCTTTTTCATAACTGACCTTTCGCTCGCCTTTCCTATTGCAATTTTGGAAATTATATGATAAGTGACCGATTTTTGAAAAATGAAAAGGAGAGACGGATTTGAATTATACACGGATTATCTTATTGCCAGTCGAGGGCAAGCCACCTCAACAGGGCTCTCAGCATCTTTGGACAATCAGATTCCCCATGATTATTTCAGCGACCTCCTCAAGCAACCGGACATGGACCAAAAGGCTTTTTGGAAAGAGGTGAAGTCTTTCGCCAGGAGTATTGAGGGCGAAGAGGCGGTTTTGAGTATCGACGATTGCATTGTCCACAAGCCTCATTCCTCGGAAAACGACATCGTAGCTTATCATTTCGACCATACTGTAGGCAAAGCGGTCAAAGGGATCAACTCCCTTAACTTTCTTCTGAGCAATACCGTGGAAGGACAAACGGTTAACTGTCCGGTCGCTTATGAGATCGTCCACAAGACGGTGAAATACATAGACAAGAACGGGAAGGAAAAGCGTAAAAGCGAGAAAACGAAAAATGAGATGGTACTGGAAGTTTTACACCGTCTAAACTTTCTGAACAAACTGGTTTTCAGGTACATTCTTTTCGATACGTGGTTCACCGCCAGCGATACGCTGAAGTATATTCATTACAAGCTCAAGAAGGTTTTCGTTTGCCCGCTGAAGAGCAACAGGAATATAGCAATGAGCGAAAAGGACAAAAACGAGGGCAAATTCATTCACGTTTCGGATGCGCCTATTGAAAGCGGTCAAGTGAAGCGGGTGTGGGTCAAGGGAGTTGATTTTCCTGTCACGCTCGCCAAACAAGTCTTTACAAACAGGGACCGGTCGACCGCGGAACAATGGCTGGTTACCAACGGGGAGAACATGGCTTTCGAGGATATCGTAGCGATCTACCAAAAACGGTGGAAAGTCGAGGAGTTCCATAAGTCGCTCAAGCAAAACACGATGTTAGGCAAGTCTCCCACAAAGATGGAGATTACCCAATTGAACCACATCTTCGCTTCCATGATCGCCTACATAAAACTGGAAAAACTGAAGGTTAAGGAGAAGCTGAATCACTTTGCGATAAAATCAAAATTGTATTTGAAGATGATAAAGGCTGCCATGGAAGAACTTGACGCCTTGCGGTCGGCCTGAAATATATTCATTAAGAATCGCTCTCCCAAATGCAGGGAGAGCGAAAGTTCAGTTCATAATGTAATAGTCCCAAGTCAATCAATTTATTTTTAAAATCCTTAGACTTTGTATCTATTTTATTGCTGACTACATCCTGACCAATACAATAAATGAATGGACCTGGTCGATTACTCCATCCCTTTTGAAAAGGTCTTGGTTCATAATTTGCAATCCATGAAGTCAGTGAAATGTACCCTCCTTCAAGTCCAATATTTAAGTCCACACAAGGATAAATTTTATCTTCTTGAATATAAACCAATCTAACTATTTCATCTATTACATTTTGGCGTCCCATCACCGTATCGCAATCATCTCTTAGCCACTTGAATTTGAATTCATCTGGAAGTGATTTGTCAGCATGGATTTCAGCATACAGTTTCACTTCGTCCAAAGTCTTATCAACAAATTCTGTAAATTCTTTTTTCGTCATTCTAATGTTGTACAATGTTTAATGTAAAATGTGTTTTAATGCATTTTACATAGTGTTATCGATATTTAGTTCAGAATTAATTTTATTCACTTCCCAATCAGGAACCCCTCTCTTCTCTATTTGATCAATAATACTCTTAATCAATTCATTATTTAAATTTTCAAAATTAAACTCTACTACTAGATAAATTACCGTATCTCTACCTTGGGATTTTGTAACTGAACATTTTACGGTTTCAGATTTTCTAATTCTTAATAAGTATAGTTCTTGTTTGTTGTGACACCAAAAATCAAATTCATCTCCAATATTAATTTTCGAAGGGATTTCGTGAATATCTATAAGTTTCCAATCTCTAATTTCACGATCAGCTCCCTGATTCCAAGATAGTCTAGATTCAAAATCTCTTCGTTGCTTTTTCCTTATTCTAGATCTAATACTCATTTACAATTTATTATCGATAACAATAAATAACAGTAATACCGTTTATTTTTGCTGATTATTTAACGGATCGTTTTATATAGGTGTTGAGTCCCAAAGACTCAACTGAATCATAATCTAACAACAGAACTACTTATATTTAAATTATAATCAAAAAATATGACTAAAATGTAATCCACAAACTCACGTGAGCCAACGCAACACCAAAATCAACTTGAAAATATTCTTCGAAAATCAAAAGCTCATCCTTCAACCCTCCTAAAACAAACCTAAAAACCACCGTCTCCATTGAAAACTGCTATCCCGAAAACGAAAAAAAGCCCGCCCTTTTCCACAATGTGGAAAAAAGCGGGCTTTTCCCTGATTTTTGGGCAGGCTTATCCGGCCCGGCGGTGTGTGTCGGGTTGTATTTTCGGGGTGGCTTCGGTTTTAGGCCTTATGTTGTAGCTTAGGCTCGGTCGTCGTTTTTTCGGGGCGGGTTTCGTTTCTTCGCCGTTTTGGATGGCTTTCAGTTCGTTGCGGAATTCTCGCCAGCGCCACCAGCGCCGGAGCAGGCGGTGGTGTTCGAACAGTTCGAAATAATGGAAGGGCTTCTCGTAGGTTTTGAACAGGGACCTGAGTCGGTACATCTGGCTACCTATAAATCCGGTGAGGCCCCGGCGGTAAAATTTGTCGTCGGAATGCCACGCTATAAACACTCTGGGCAGTTTTAGCCTGAAATCGCTTACGCCTACCAAGCGTTTGTAATCCGGGCGCCGGCGGTTATGGCCTACGCAAATGCGCTGGCGGGCTTCGGCGAGCCTGTGTGCCAAGTCCGGGCAGTATCCGGAAAACTGGATGGTGTTCCGTTGAAGTTCCCTACTGATAGTGGATGGCGAACGCCTTAAAAATTTGGCGATGGAACGCCGTGATTCGCCAAAGGCCCGGAGGCGCAGGATCATTTCCCGTTCATGCAAATCAAGGCGTCTGTATTCTTTCATTTTGTAGGCTGTTTCTTTATCCTGTAAATCACAAACTGTAGGCCGTGGTATTTTTTTGTGGTGGGTGTTTGTGTATCAATTTTGGGTGTTATCAAAAAATACTCTTGTAAAATGCGGTATACCGAAACCGTTGGCGGTTTGCTCTATTCCGTAGGTAGCCATGTTTGGAGTACACGCTATTTGCGTTTTGTTTTACTTTCCGGTTTTGTCGATTAATATAAAAAGGCCGTCTTTCGCTTTTTGTCCATAAATGGCGATGGCGAAATCGGGGTCAAAGTACAGATACTCCTTGTTTTCAAGATTACAGCTACTCTTTTTGCCTAGCTGGGCTTTAGCGAATTCACGGTATTTTATCTCGGTGCCGTTACTTAATACTATCGGATTCCCTATTTCTGTATAAACGTCAATTTCTCCAAGCAGTATTTCTTCCGGATCCGCCTCTATCGCAAACTCTGTCGTCATCTCATGTCTTGGCAATATGTAGTCGGTTGTCTCGTATTGGAAAAACGAATCTTTATTCCTTTTCTCCTTAATATCATAATAGGAAACCCTAATGACATTGTCATTGTCAATAAGGTCCGCCGGTATTTTCATGGAGAAAGTGCCGTCCTTGGCCGAATAAGCGATATACAGCTTTAGGGGTGATACGAAGGTTATTTTTGAGTTTTCGACAGGTTTCCCTAAGTCCTTGGAAGTTACTATGCCTTTGAAAATGATGAAATCATCCGATTTCGGTTCGTTGGGCTCAGTATAGTTGGTTTTTTCTTTTTTTGACCTAAGCACTTTGTCCGGGCTAGGGGAGAGCTCGGTTTCCACGGCAAGGTTTTCCGCATGCAGGGTTTGGCCTACTGTTAATGCGGAAGCGATAATTAATCCTGCGGCCACATTGGATTTGGGCAAGTTAAGTTTGAAGTCGTTGCCCGGGCTGAATATTGGAGCGTTTAGTTGGGAGCGTGTCAATCTCGCGCATATCCTTTTGCCCGGTTTTTCAATTATTTCCGATATTTCGGTTTGATTGAGGCCAGTGAAGTCAATAATGTTTTTTGAGCATAAATCGCAATACCTGCCCTTACGATTGGGCTTCATGTTTTCCCACTTTTCGTCGCAAGGGTTATTCAGTTTCAAAAACTTGTTTTTCATGGGTTTGTGTTTTAAATGAATGCCGACGATTAGTGCATGGGTTTTTGCTAATCTTACGGGAGCGGAGGATAAACGACTTTAAATAAGATCTTCCCGATCGGAATCTATCTCGATCTCTTCTTTCGTTTTGCCGAAGCCCAGTTTGTTCAACTTCTTCAAATAGGGAAGAAATTGCTCGTCATCGGTTTCGTACAGATTGACTTCCCACAAGAATCTGATGGCCCAAAAGTACCATCTGCCCGGCGGATCGTATTTTTTTAGGTATTCGACGCGTTCGTCGAAACTCGGCTTTTTTTGATCCAGCCATTCGCCCAAAATACTGATATGACCCTCTCCTCCGCCCATTCTCCATCCGATACTGTATGGAGAGGCCTCAGGTTCGTAGATCCATGGTGGCGGTACGTCCCCGTATTTATCGATTAACTTCTTACTCGATGTGATATACCATTCCTCATTTTCTAGTCTTCCCATAAACTGATAATCGTAACGTTTCTATATGCTAAAGAGGTTTTCTTTATTCTACAAATTCCCATTCAATGTTTGTGATATTTTTATCGGATAACCACTCCAAAGCGCTGTTAAGTTCTTCTATTGAGAATATCTCTATCTGGCACTTGTCAGTCTCAATAATCAAATATTTATATCTCTCGAAATCGTTTCTGAATTCTGCTGTTTTTGACACTTCCCGTAAAGAAAAAACCGTGTCTGATAGTGGGGGAGGCTCTTTAATTGACAAACACCGCTGATCACTTTTAACCAACAACTCCTCTAGCTTATCTCCGAGTATCTCAAAGATTCTATTAAGTTCCTGGTCATTCAGCTCCTTTCCTCTGGCTTTGTAGTTTTCAAAGTTATCTCCTAGGTATTTGGCATCTTCCAACTCCAAATACTTATTGAAATTACCGTTATACAATGCGTTTTTTGCGCTTCTTATTTCCTCTAATTTCTTGTCTTCGAGTATCCTTTCAAGGTGCGTATTGTTAATCCGTACCCAGATAGGGCTGGAAGAAATCGCTTCGAAACTTATATCGATTTCGTCTCCTTTGCCGTTTGTGCTGGTAAAATGATATTCATAGGCAAGTTGCCCCTCTTTGAATTTTTTAAACCCATATTTTTTAATCCGAAAAGCATTCTGATTAATCGAATTTTTGATGTCTTTATATAGGTTGAATTCTTTCATTATCTAATAGGCCTTTAACCCTTGTATACTCCATACATAATTATCGGCATTTAAAATACGATATCCCGAAACCATAAACGGATTGCTTATAACAAGCTCCGGTATTACTTTTTAAGAGATTAAAAAGTAACCAAAAAATCTTCTTAAATACGGCTACAAATTTTTCTTCCATCCAAAAGCATGGCGGTTATGGAAGAAAAATAAAGGCCTGAAATTAGTCTTTTGGAATGTATAGGAATCAATATTGATCGGACCCGTAAGGCGAATGAAACAGAACTGTTTCACATAATTTTAGCCTGTATATTAGGTGGTTGCGCTGGGTAATCGGTTTCAAAAATCTAGTTGTTCAGCTTTACCTCTTCAAGCTTGTAGTACGCGCATTCGTCTTCGCCTATATTATTGTTTCTTTCATTAACGGCCTTTTCCATTTTTGATTTGTCGGAAGATAAAAGGACCAGCTCTTTCATGATTTGGCCAAACATCTCAACTAGCCTGCACACAAGAAAAACACTCTCACTTTCTTCAAAAGAAGATCCCTCGTCTATTTTATCGCAGACGTCAATAATCTTAAGGTCATTAACCAAGTCAACGTCTTTATAGGCTTGTTCCTTCCATTCGTCTTTAAGGCGATACTTGTTTATGAGGTTGGCTTTTTTGTCTTCGGCGAGTTTATGATTGTCAAAGATGCCCAGAAAAAGATCTTCGCCCGTATACGGCGAGATTTCCCTTTCTAATAAGAATAACCTTTTACGCTCTTTCTCCATTTCGTTTGCTCTGGGTTATCATTCAAAATACGTTAAGCTTTCCTTAGCGTTTTCGGTTATTTCCGAATCCAAACCCGGATTCTCGGCTATAACTTTCAAAAGCTCTAAATACGTCTTTCTCTTAGGGTTTGCTTTGTCGTTTATTAATCGGTGCAATAAGAAGATTGTGTATTCGGTCGGTTTTCTGTTTAGAGACTCTACCAGAATTTCTTCATACCCTTTTTTGTAATGCAGTTCAATAAAACTGCCCAAGGGTCCGGGACCGCCAAAATCAATGTTTGGGCTCCTTTCGATTAACTTTAAGATTGGCTCGACGAATTCGATATTATTCTCACGCTCTTCGATTTCGTCTGTCAGATCATAAGCATCGTCTATAAAATCATATTTATCACCGCTTTCGTGAGCTTTTAAGATCAAACTCTCAAGTTTTTCAAGGATCTCTTCTTTTGTCATTGTTTGTTTTATCGTCGTTAAGATTCAATAATAGAGCTCCTTGTTGTTTAACCCAAGGCGGTGGCAAGATAATCTGGATTACTTTTCTAGTGACCGTATCAGATTGATATTGCGAATCTCAAGTTCTGTCAAAAGATCATTCACATTACTGTAATTGGGAACATGCCATCCCATACGGTCGAAGTATTCCTGCATTTTTTCCGTCTTGAAATCATAGTCATATCTGGCGAAGATTTCGTTTCTCATAATCTGAAGCTCTTCTTTCGAATAGAGCCTTAGTTCCTTTTCGGTTAATGAACGGTAAGAGGCGAAGTGGTACCAGCCTTTATAATATTCATTCAGGCCTGTCTTGAATCCGAACTCGTTTTTGACGATTGACTCAATAGACGATTTATCGATAAGGAGGGCTTTTCCTTTGAATTCTCCTTCCGTGACGTCAACAAATCTCCCTACCAATTCGCTTGATATAAACCAGCCTGAATTGATTCTGACATTAGTGAGGTTCGTGAAAATATGCTTATAGGGATTGGATCTGCCACCTTCCACGGTATACTCAAACTCTCTGATCTGAGCGAATACCTCGCCTTCAAATGTGTTGATCATAAGGCGGACTATTCCTTCGGATCCTCCATTCTTTGATTTGCCTAAGACATATGAGCCCAAGTACCTTGATATATCTTCGTGGACATCCTCATTAAACGCTACGTCCTTATACTCTACACCTGATATGGTGAAATTCTGGCATTTTGCTTTTGGAGTTAAAACGGCCAGAAGAATAAATAGTGTGATAAGTTTTGACATCCTGTTCTTGATCGCTTTTGTGTTTATGATCAAAAATTGGATTTAAATTCCAATTAGGAAATAGAGACTTATCTGTCGTCGGTTGAGACCTTTATTCGTAGGGTCTGTATTAATATTCGGTTTTCATTTCTTTATAGTGTTTCTGATTTTGGGATGGTGGTAAACAAAAAAAGCCCGCCAAATCTTGTTGGCGGACCTTTTCGGTATGATTGTTTGAAGGTGGATTATCTTTTTACAATCCTGAAAGACTTGTTGGTCCCTTTTCCTTTGATAACCAAGATATATGTTCCCGGCCTCAGGTCCGCGGTGTTGATGCGGTATGGTGCGTTGCGGAACGTGGCCGTTAGGATTTCTTTGCCGTCCAGGGCGTGGACGCTGGCGGTCAGGTTGCCGGAATGCTCCGACAGGTTCACCGTAAGGCGATCCCCAAACGGATTGGGAACGGCGGCTACGCTTTCGTCTTCGATACCCAACAGCGAGACTTTCAATACTTGGACCGTTTTGACAGCTTCGGCGGGCTGTACGCAACCGTCGCCGGGGTGGCGGGCCACTATATTCACGTTACCCGGACCGATGGCCTTGAACAAATTGGCTGTGATTTCCGCAACCTTTTCGGATCCGCTACCCAAACTCAGTGTCGCTTTTTCGCCATGGATGGTGCGCACGTCCAGAGGGGCCGTTTTTCCTGTGTATATTTTGTCGGGAATCTCTCCGAACACTATTCCCGAAGCCACCGGTGCCACCGTAACGCTGATCGTCTTCTCGGCTTTGCCGTATTTGTCAGTGGAAGCTACCGATACCTTGATTTTGGCCGTTCCCGCTTTTTCGGGAATCACTTTTTTGCCCTCAAGCCTCAGGACCTCCGTCCCTTCCGCCACTTCCAGCGTCATTGCCCCGTCGGAGTTTGTTTGGGGCGTCAATTCGACAGGGTCTCCGGCGCAAGACAGTTCCAGATCTTTCAGCCCGTCTATCAGGGCGGTTTCAGCGGTTACCTCTACGGTGAAAATATGTTGGGCGGATTTATAGCAACCCGTTTCCCCAATGTTCAGCCTAACGTTAGCGACACCGGGGCGCAAAAAGTTCAGGTTCCCGTTTTCCACCGATACTATGTCATCGCCGTCGAGTATCTCAAAGGTGGCCGTTCCGTCCGAGTTGGTGTCGAACGTAAGTTCCTTCTTCGGATCGGTTGTTTTGGCGGAAATCCGGGAGGTTGCCGTGATTTGGGTTCCGTATTTTTTCACGGTGACTTTCGCCCGGGCCATGGTGTTGCCGGAACCGTAGGCTTCCACTGTCGCCACTCCGCCGGCTACGGGGTGCAATTCCGAACCGTTTAGCGTCACGAACTCCTTGCCTTCTACTATCCGGAACATTACCGGCTTGTCCGCCGTGACTTTCTCCGATAAATCGACCGCATCGGAGTCGCAGTTCAGGCTAAAGTCATTGAATACGATAGACTCTTCCACGATTTTCAGTTCGAATACGTCTTCCGTGGCCTCAATACAGCCGTCGCCGTGGTGGTAAGCCGTCAGCGTAACGGTGCCCGGCTTCAGGGCTTTGATCTTATTGTTGTATCTGGAAATCAAAAGTCCGGAAGCGCGGTCGGTTTTGACAAAGGCCCGGTCGCCGTGAATGGTTTTCGGAGCGAAATCGATAATGTCGCCCACGTAAATGGTTTCGGGCACGTCGCCGAAATCTATGCTAGAAGTTACGCCGGTTACCGTAACGTCAATGATCTTTTCGGCATCGATATGTTTGTCCGTGGCGTCTACAAACGCTTTTACCTTCGCTTTGCCCGATTTGTAGGCCTTAAGCTTTCCGCCTTGGACCGACACGATACCGGCTCCCGAGACTACAGTCAATTTCAGGTCTCCGTCGGAATTGGTCTTCGGGTTCAGCGCTACCGGCTCGTCAGTACAGCTTAAGGTTATATCCTCGAAGTCCGTGATTTCGGTTTCTTCCAACGGAGGCGTAACTTCGATATTCATGGCCGCCGCGTTAGGTAAATAGCAGTCGGATCCCTCCAATATGGCGACCACAATGGCCTTTCCAGTCTTTAGAAGTTTTAAGGTGCTTCCTTCCACGCTTACCACATCTTTGCCCGTGATTACCTCATAGCTGATGCTTCCGTCGGAGTTGGTCAACGCGTACAACGGTATCGTTCCTTTGGTAATGGAAGCGGTTGTCTCTTGGGGAAATTTAATTTCCGGGATTTTTTTGGCCACGGTGACTGTCTGGATATAGCTGTCCCCTTTGTCGTTATAGGCCTGAATCTTTACGTCCCCGGCTTTGATCGGGTGGAAGTTATAGCCGTCGAGGCGGGCGTAGTCCGCGCCTTCCAATATCCGGAACTGCAAAGGCGTCTCGGCCTCGGTTTTTGTCCTAAGGTCCACCGGCTCGCCATCGCAGAAACTGGTGAAGGTGTTGAACACGATGGTAGGCTGGGGCTGGATCAGCACGCTGTAGTCTTCCGTTTCGCCCTTATATTGCGTGGCGAAAGTTATCGGAAGCTCTTTGCCCGACTCTCCGCCCACCATTACCCGCATATGCAATAATTTGCCTTCCACCGCCGTAGGGGGCGCCACAAACTGGGCCTTGGCCGTGGTGGTGCCGAACGTCACGTCGTCGAGAAGGACTTTTTCGCTGTCGTCGAAAAGGCCGTTGTTATTGAAGTCGATATAAACCTGCACTACGGGCGTATTCTTATAACTGGCCGGCTTATAGGCGGTGATTTCTATTTCGTGGGTAAAACCCTTGGTGAGAGAGGCCGTGTAAAGGTACCGGTTGTCGAGGTAACCGTTCTCGGCGAAGTGCAGTGTTGCGTCTACGCTCGGAGCGTATGTTTTGCACAGCGTTTTCTTGTTGACGGTAACCTGCGTAATCCCCGCGGACTTCGACAGGTCCTCCAAATTGATTGGCTTCATGGGTTGCACTTTTTTCGGAGGGAAAAGGGTTCCGAGATTGGAATGCCCCATAGTGCCCTCCGGAAACCAGTCCCGGTCGATATTCCATGTTCGTGATTCGCTATTGTTCAGCACCACTTCCGACGCTATTTGTTGGAGCCTTTGGGCGTCGTCCCCAACACTGCTGTAATCAACCGCCGGCGATTCCCTGAACAGCGTGGCGTAAAAAACGCAAGCGGCCAGGTAGGTGCCGGTGTTGCTGGGGTGCGAGCCGTCGGCGGCGTAAACGGAGAAGCCTTCGGCTTTGGCCTTGCGGAAGGCCACGGCCACGGGGGAGATCCTTACCGGCAGGTTCTTGCCTATATTGGTATAATGGTCGATATACCGTTGGGCCATTTCCTCATAGGTCATGTCCATTTGTTTGAGCCACGCGTTGCCCTCATCTCTGCCCCAAGTCATATACACCACTCCTTCGGAACCATTTTGGGGAGTCTTGATTTTTTTCCTTACGAATTCCGTTATGGAATTCCGGTTACCGCCGCCGTTCAGTATCGGCTGTTGGCTTTGGTCCTGCAACACCACATAATTCCAGTCTCTGGAACTGAGAAGCCCTTGGGTGTGGTCGTTCTTCAGGTGTTGGTCAAGCCTATAGCCTCCGGGGGTGTAGGATTGTACGTACACGGTTTTTCCTCCGGATTTGGCGAGCTTTCTGAACTGCTCGGGCAGGTCGTTGGCTCCGGTGTAGCTGTTTCCCAGAAACAGGACCGAGGTGGTTTGCTCTTGTCCGAATCCGGAGAAAGGCAAAATCAGGACAGCCGCCATCAGCGACCGTATAAAAAAATTCTTCATATTTTATGTGATTCGTTCTTTATGCACTAGCCCGCAGGGCGTTTTTTAGGCCATTGGAAATGTTCGGCAGAAGATTCCGAAAGTAGCCGAAAACGGGTGTATTTCCAGCCATGCCATTTCTTGGACGCAAAAGAAAGCCTACGGGCAAAGGGTAATTTTTGGAAGAGTAAATTTAAAAATTGCTTGGCCGAATATATGGACCATTTCCATCTATACCTATAACAAATCAATCATCATGCGTGCATTTAACCGGATTTTTAGGGTAATGGGGAGATTTGAGCGTGATGGAGGGAAGGAGAGGGGAGACTAGTGTCGGTGAGTTTCAAAAAATAAGGTGTGTTATAAGAGGCGCTTGCCATAAGAAAAATCACATGCATGGGTGCTCGCAATGGCTCCTTTTATGTGATTTAGCGATTCCAATTTTCCTCAAATTCCATTTTTGTGCATTCTGTTCCGTCAAATTCTGACAGATCAAGTTTTTCGTATCCGAGCCCGCCAAATTCATCTTCAAGTCTATCTTGCGAGTATTTCAGAATCTTTCCGTTGTCATAAATCTCAATCTGTCGGCTTGGAAAATAGTCTTCGCCAATTTCAAAATACCATAAAGAGTGCCCCCAATTATCATATTGGTCTCCCCTTGTTTCATTCCATTTGTATTTAAAGTATCTCACCTATTTCAGTTTTGCGCTATCGCTCTTAAAATGAATGCCAACGTTTCCTGTATGGTGCGTTTGCGTCCCGCATGCATATGCGTTATACAAATTGCAGTACAGTGTTTTATATCTTTTTTAATTGCGGTTTTACCTTGTCAAAGAATGCTTTGTAATCATTATTAGTATCTATTCTTGCTATTCCAGGGAATCCGCAGTTTTCAAAACATATTCTCAAATAATTTATAAAAGATGTTTCGTGTGGTTCATTCATAAATCTGGCGTCTACGGATGGTTCCCTAGTTATTTCTATAGCGTAAGGTTGCCCGCCGCCAACATTGTCTTTATGTAAGTCATCTGCCGATAAATCTAAAAATGCGCATCCAAAATATTCATCATCTACATATTGTTGAATGTCTTCTTTCCAATATTCGGTTGTTACTTCCTCTACAATACTGTCAAGACTAGAAACTTGAATAGGATCGGCCATATCCCACATAAACTCTTCATTTGTTTCAAAATCCCAGACAAAATTTACCCCACCGACTATTCTGTAAAAATATTTCAATGATAGAGGTACAAAGCCAAAGTCTTTAACAGCAAGGTCTAACCTCTCGATTAATGATTCAGTATTTTTAAGTGGGGAGTGTAATGGTTTTTCAAAATCGAATTCAATATCCGTTTTAAAGAGATACCCAATGTTAACAAGTTCTTTGTAGATGGTTTTAAGGTTAAATGAGACTCTCTCAAAAGTTTCCTCCATTACTTTTTCAACCTCTTTTCTGTGAGACTCATCAAAAGCGTAAGAACCAAGTTTACCGATGTCATCATGAACTTCTTTAGTTTCTCCCTTTAAGTATCTTTCGTATAGATTCATCTTTTTCGTAATGCTGTCGATGGTGCTAAAATGGCGAAGTGAACAAGCGTAGCGAGTTATGCATTTTTAGCGCATGTTGTGACGAGTTCTATTCTTCTTCTTTAATCTCTGTAGGCTTAAATTCCCATTTATCCCAAGGTTCAAAGACTTCAAGAATGTTGTCAAAATTTCTGTTACCCCACATACTAACAATAAAAGAACTTAGATCTGCAGAGATTTCTTTCCACGTTACACCTTGAAACACTCCAATTTGGTAGTGGCCTCCATCCCAAGTCCCGACCATTTTCAAATCAGGCAAATACATTAATACGCCCAACGGGTCATAATATTCTGAATTTTTCATAAGGTTTATGGCTTTTCCAGTATAAATACCATGCTCCTTTTTTGGGTCTTTCCCTTTGGGAGTAAAATATTCTCTTTCATCATCTAAGCCATAACTGTATATTTTAGGGTAGAATTCTTGAATTTCATCTGCTTTGCATAATATGAATTTGCCTTGGCTGGTTTCAATTTCAATATTCTCATCCCCTAAGAATAATTTTATTTCGTCTAATGATATCATATTTTAGTGATTAGTTATCCTAATTTTGGTAATTCCCCGGCCGTCGTAAGCTTCCGAGCTTGTGACTAAACATACTGCAAGCTTCCAAGCTTGCCTCACCTAGACTGGAAAAACTGAACGGGAAAGCTTGGAAGCTTGCAGTAAGAAAAATCACAAGCATGGATGCTTGCGATAGCGGGGGAATATGATAATTAAAGCTATTTTCATTCTTTATAGCTAAGTACAACGGTGAGTGTGAATTTCATGCAACTTCCTTGTCGAATTATACAGAATGTGGGACAGGCACAAACCTTGAATTTACTACTATCTCGGCTATGAAATTTATACAGTGTTAGCATTAGTAATTTTAGGATTTTATTCTTTTTGCATAAATTTTTCCTGTTAGGATTTTTTCTTGTTTAGATGAGAAACCAACATATTTGCCTTTAAATACATCACCCACAGGATTGATCTCTATAACTTCGGTGCCGAAGTTTACTTGATTATTATCTGTCATATAATAATCAAGCATAATAAATTTATCGTGTGTAATTCTTCCATGTAATAAATATTTTTTCTGGTGTATTTCCTCTCTCTTATTTTCCCTATATTCTAAAACCGAATCACAAATAATTTTTCGTCTTTTAATTACAAAATGCCAAGAAACATCATATTTTTTAGTCTTGCCGTTTACTGGTATGTCTTCAATTACTAAACCTTTCCATTCTCCATTGATAACGCTTGCCAAATTCCGAGTCCCTTTGTTTTTTTTAGTCCAAAACCAAGTTGTAGCCCCTCCCAATAATGTTGCAACTATGGTCGATATACCTGTAATAACAGCTGCAGTAATTCTTGATTCCATTTAAATTTTAATTTATAGCTGGTTTATTAATGCTAATAACCGATCAACGTAATGCCTTTCATTTTTACTGAATATTCAACACAAAGTTCTGGATAGCCATAAGGTCTCTGAAAAACAAATACACTATAATTTAATAATATAACTTCTTTTATTTGAATAAAAGTCTAGAGTTTAACTAAAAGACAGGAGTCAAATTACGTGAGCTAACGCAACACCAAAATCAACTTGAAAAAATTATTAAAAAATTAAAAGCTATCCCCTCAGCCCTCCTAAAACAATCTTAAAATCCACCGTCTACCGAGAAAGCCTCCGTCCCGAAAACGAAAAAAGCCCGCCCTTCTCCACAATGTGGAAAAAAGCGGGCTTTTCGCCGGTTTTTGGACAGGCTTATCCGGCCCGTCGGTGTGTGTCGGGTTGTATTTTCGGTGTGGCTTCGGTTTTGGAGCTTTTGCTGTAGCTTAGGCTTGGCCTTCGTTTTTGTGGGGGTGGCTTTACTTTTTCACCGTTTTGGATGGCTTTCAGGTCGGCGCGGAACTCTCGCCAGCGCCACCAACGCCGGAGCAGGCGGTGGTGCTCGAACAGATCGAAGTAATGGAAGGGCTTGTCGTCGGTTTTGAAGAGGGACCTGAGCCGGTACATTTGGCTACCGATAAATCCGGTGAGGCCCCGGCGGTAGAATTTGTCGTCGGAATGCCACGCTATAAACACCCTGGGCAGCTTCAACCGGAAATCCCGAACGCCTACCAAGCGTTTGTAATCCGGGCGCCGGCGGTTATGGCCTACGCAAATGCGTTGGCGGGCTTCGGCCAGTCTGTGGGCCAAGTCCGGGCAGTATCCGGAAAACTGGATGGTGTTTCGCTGTAGCTCCCGGCTGATGGTGGATGGCGAACGCCTCAAAAATTTGGCGATGGAACGCCGGGATTCGCCCCAAGCCCGGAGGCGAAGGATCATTTCCCGTTCATGCAAATCAAGGCGTCTATATTCTTTCATTCCTCTGGAAGATCTTATAAAAACAACTACCAGTCTCAGCACTAAACCCAAACAGCCATAGTACTCTATACGCTTTACTCTGGACTCTTTACTATAAAAAAAGCCCCCGAATAGGGAGCTCTAGGCAAACCGGCCAGCCTTTTTACCGACGTTTAGCCGGTCACCGCTTCGGCGACGTATTCTACGCCCTGGAAAGTGACGGTTCCTTCACCAATATTCCCCGGAACTACAAAATCGTTGAGGTAATCGATCATCGCCTCTTCCAAAAGCTCCGAGTAAACGCTACCCTGCGACTGCTTGATGTTCTCTTCAAGCAAAGGAGCGAAGAAACTTTTCTTGGCGACTTCGGCCTCGACAGTCTTGAGCGTAAGCTGTCCTTGGTAGTTGTTCAGCTTGGCTTCCAAAACTTTCTTGCGGTCGGGGTTGAGTTCCTGTTCCACAAGCACCGTGTACGTGGCTACCGCTCCCTGAAGATCCTTGATCCTGTTGAGTTTGTTGAGGGCGGTTTCCTCTTTCCGTTGTTCGTCCACCTCCGACTCTATCTCGCTAAACTTCAGTTTACCGACTAGTCGTGAGACTCCGTCCGAAAAGATTTGGCATCCAGCGATATCTGTCGCGATGACCGGGTATTTTTCCTCCGGAATAAGATCCGTTGAGGACACTTCGATTTTTTTCATGGGCCTTTTGTTTGTCTTTTTTAGCCTGAGAAAATTAAACTCTTGACGGTCGCCGGTTTTTTAGGACCGTCGTTTAGGAGAGTTGCAAAGCCTATATAATACCCCTGAATTTTCGGACCAGTGTCTTAGTTTAAAAATCACTAAATTATGGGCATGAAAACGAGAACGACACGCAGAAAATTCAGCGCCAAATTCAAGGCGGAAGTAGCGATCGAAGCACTGAAGGAAAGAGAAACCACCCAAGAACTCTGCAGACGGTACGATCTTCACGCCACCCAGATTTCACAATGGAAAAATGAGTTTCTGCAGCGCTCGTCCAGCGTTTTTGAGGGTGGCAAAGATAGAAAAGAACACGAGAAAACGGAGAAGGCGACAGACCAACTGTACAGTAAAATAGGAAAGCTTGAGATGGAAAACGACTTCCTAAAAAAAAGCTTAAAGAAGTTGGGGCGTCTATAGATTTGCGTCTCCTTGTCGACCCCGGGGATAAGCTGAGCATTCGCCGTCAGTGCGACTGTCTGGAGCTTTACCGTTCGTCATACTACTACAGCCCAAAGGGGGAAAACGCGGAAAACTTGGAGTTGATGCGCCTTATGGACCGGCACATGATCGACGAACCCACGGCGGGAGTTTTGCGCATGAGATCAGCCTTGCGTGACCAAGGATTCAACCCTTCCTATGAAAGGGTTAGGCGCTTGATGCGCAAAGCGAATCTCTACCCTATTTACCCGAAAAAGAATCTGAGCAAGCCCGGAGAGGCAAAATACGTTTACCCGTATCTGCTTAAGGAAAAGAAAGTTGTCAGGAAAAACCAGGTCTGGTCGATAGACATCACTTATATAGCCATGGCTAGCGGTTTCATGTATATGACGGCGATTATCGACGTCTACAGCAGGTACATAGTGGGTTGGGGTTTGAGCAATACGCTTGAGGCCGCGGCGTCTTTAAAAGTGGTGCGTGAGGCCGTTGAGATTCACGGTAAACCGGAAATACTCAACAGTGACCAAGGTTCCCAGTTCACTTGCGGGGAATACGTGAACTATCTCAAGAAAGAGGGAATAAACATCAGTATGGACGCCAAAGGCCGAGCCTTGGACAACATTTACATCGAACGCTTTTGGAGAACGCTAAAAAGGGACCATATTTACCTGAATCCGGCCGACAACGGTTTAAAGTTGTATTTGGGGATAGAGAAATGGTTGCGACGCTACCACAACAGGGATCACCAAGGAATCGAGAACCTGAAGCCGGAAAATGTTTTTAGCGGAGCGTCAAAAGCGAAAGCCACCGCGTATGCCCATGCAAATATTGATAAGTCCAAGAAAAAACAGAATGTGAAAGGACTTATCAACATTCACACGGGCTCGACGATAGCGACAACCGTTTAAAATTTACTTAAAAATCGACTTTACTGGTCCTAAGAATCGAGGGTACTATAGATGGAACTTTATTGAAGTCACTGAAGTCACTGAAGTCACAAGAATAGAGTTTAATTTGTTTTAATGCCTTCAGTTCAATAACTGGTAATAAATCGTGATTTTTGACATATTCTAATTCCAAAGAAGTAACTTGTTTTAATGATTTTAGGACCTCTTCAAGATTGTTTCCTGTAAAATTAGAAATTTTTATACTTGATAACTTGGGTAATTGTAGAGGTTCTATGTGTTTAATAGGGTGATTTAAACCTCCAGAGACACAAGTTGAATTAAGTCCGCATAATTCTAATGATTCTAACTGTTTTAATGAATTTAAGCAACTATTGATTTTATTTACTTTTCCATAGAAACTAAACTCTTCCAAATTTTTCATTTTAGATATAGAGTTTGGTAGCGTTTCAATTTTTAGATTTCCATCTATCGTATGTATGTCACTAAAATTAAGGTTTAACTTTTTTGTATCCAGTACTTCTCCAATGGCTTCAAAGTTCTTGATATGAGTATTTCGTAAGGTGACGCTATCATTTAAAGTAGTTGCATTCCCAAACTTAAATGTATTTGCACCAGAAATCTCTAGTAGATTAATTTCTTTAGGAAGAAGATCAGAGTTTAGATTTAATTGAGTGCAATGATGAACTTTGAAATGATGTAGCTTTTTTAAAGATTTTATATCAGGAAAAGAGCTTAATTGGGAATTATTTAAGATTACTATCCTTAGGTTTAAACAGGTTGTGACAGTACTAAACAGTTCTGGAATATCAGATAATCGCCATACCGATATTTTTTTTAGATTGGTTAAATTATTTAATCCTTTTGAATTGTTAAACTCATTTACTTCATTAATGTTTAGAGTTTCTAAACCAGGAAATAATTCTGGATTGTCAATAAGGTAATTTAAGTAAGATAGATTATTTATGGTTAATTCTTTGATGTGATTGACCTTTCTATTCGGCTCGGTGATTTCAAGACCCTTTATAAGTTTAATTTTTTTAATCTTTGGAGAAAAGATTAAATTACCGTCTATAGATTTCAATTTAGGTAGACTGCCAATTTTAAATGTTTCTAAATTCTTTAATCTATACATGCCTTTTGGTAAAGAGGTAATTTGGTCACACACATATAGGGAGAAGTTTTTTAATGAATTCAGTGTTGAAATACTTTCTGGTAACTTTGTGATTTCATGCATTCTGTATACCCTGAGGGATTCTAAACTAGGAGCAAAGATATCATCAGGGATTTCATTAATTTTTAGATATCCTATTTCAAATGTTTTCAGGTTCTCAAGATTCGCAATCCATTGGGGAAGTTTTAGTTGAGCATTAAACTCTCTGCCATAAGATCCTTCTCCAGCTATTTCAAGTTCTTCTAGCTGTTTTAGGTTTTTAAATGATTCAGGAAGTTGTGTTAAATTGCTTAATCTCAACGTTAGTTTTTTTAATCTATTAAGCGTAGCTATTGTATAGGGGAGGGTTGTGAAACTACCTTGTATTTCAAGTTCTTCAAGAGCTTTAAGATCACCTATTTCTTCGGGTATGCCAGATGGAAATGTTTCATTCCAAATCATGAATTCCTTTACATAGTCAAGCCGACTAAAAAGCCAGAGGTTTTCGTTAACCTTTTTAATTAGAGAGGCTTTTGTTATTGACAATCGATCATATTCTAACAAAGAGAATATTTTCCCTAAATCTAAATTTTGTGATTTTTTCCCAAAAGATATTAAAGCTTCTAGTGTTTTGACGTAATCTGCGGGGGTATCCGATTGAGGGATTTTAGTTCTGCTATTAAAGGCTTTAACAATATCCTTACTGGCAGATTCTGTTAGTATAGAAGCAATTTCAATTTTTAATTCATTATCCTTAGTAAGTTTTCCAATCAGGAACAACTCAGTTATGTATTCACTTGGAAAGGTTATTTGGTGTTTTATGTGAAGATAATACTGCTCAACTTGCTGTTTGTTAAAATTCATCAGTGCTATAAATTGGTTTTTATAATAATGCTTAATAATAAATAACAGTAATACCGTTTATAATCACTGATTATTTAACGCATCGTTTTATATAGGTGTTAAGTCCCAAAGACTCTACTGAATCATAATCTAACAACAGAGCTACTTATATTTAAATTATAATCAAAAAATATGACTAAAATATAGTCCACAAACTCACGTGAGTCAACGCAACACCAAAATCAACTTGAAAAAATTATTAAAAAATCAAAAGTCTTCCCTTCAGCTCACCTAAAACAAACTTAAAAACCACCGCCTCCCGAGAAAACCGCTATCCCGAAAACGAAAAAAAGCCCGCCCTTCTCCACAATGTGGAAAAAAGCGGGCTTTTCGCTGATTTTTGGGCAGGTTTATCCGGCCCGGCGGTGTGTGTCGGGTTGTATTTTCGGGGTGGCTTTGGTTTGGGGCCTTTTGCTGTAGCTTAGGCTTGGCCTTCGTTTTTTCGGGGATGGCTTTACTTTTTCGCCGTTTTGGATGGCTTTTAGCTCGGCGCGGAATTCCCGCCAGCGCCACCAGCGCCGGAGCAGGCGGTGGTGCTCGAACAGGTCGAAATAATGGAAGGGTTTGTCGTCGGTTTTGAAAAGGGACCTGAGCCGGTACATTTGGCTACCTATAAATCCGGTGAGGCCCCGGCGGTAAAATTTGTCGTCGGAATGCCACGCTATAAACACTCTGGGCAGTTTTAGCCGGAAATCCCGCACGCCCACCAAGCGTTTGTATTCCGGGCGCCGGCGGTTATGTCCTACGCAAATGCGCTGGCGGGCTTCGGCCAGTCTGTGCGCCAAGTCCGGGCAGTATCCGGAAAACTGGATGGTGTTTCGCTGTAGCTCCCGGCTAATGGTGGATGGCGAACGCCTCAAAAATTTGGCGATCGAACGCCGAGACTCGCCCCAAGCCCGGAGGCGCAGGATCATCTCCCGTTCATGCAAATCAAGGCGTCTGTATTCTTTCATTTCGTGGCCGGTTTCTTTATCCAGTAAATCGCAAACCGCGGGCCGTCGTGTTTTTCCGTGCCGGCGGGTGCCGGCCGTTTATGTGTCAATTTGGGGCGTTTTCAAAAAAATAGCCTTACAAAACGCTGTATTCCTGGTTGGGGTGTGGAATTGGTAACAAAACTGTGGTTGGCGGAAGAGTCCTTGTTTTATGACAGCAAACCGCAAGTAAAGATGCTTACGGTAGTTTTGTTGGACAGGATCCTCTTCCGCCAGAAAAGAAGCATCGCGTATCACACGGCCCCCTCCAATTCGAAAACGGCGGTATATTCATTCGGCCTTTCGGCGGGGACGGATAGCTGTAGGTAGTCGTCGGTCTGTTCGAAGTTTACCGCAGTACCGCCCAACATCCTGACCGAGCTTACCTTTCCGGGCTTGAAGCGGGAGTCCAGTCCCAGTTTCGGGAGGCGGATGGTGCCCGTTTCCGGATTTAGTACAAAGACGTAGAGCTTATTGTCCCGTACCGTGAATCTCACCTCGTCTTTGCCGTAGGGCGGACTGTTCAGGTCTCGCTCGTTGAAGTTATGCGCTTTCTTGTTGGCCTGTTCCAAGTCGGTCTCGTCGGCGGCGAAGAGTCCGGCTTTGTCAGAGTCCAAGTTGTCGCCCAAGACTTTCCACGCCTTGGATTTGTAGATGGCCGGGGCGTTCAGGTTTACCCAAGCGCCGAAGTCGTCGAACTCTTTGCGGTGCTCTTCCGGAAAACTACCGTCGCCCAACAGCTCTACGTTGAGCAACAGTACGCCGTTTTTGCTGAGAATATCCGAGAAGTTTTCTATCAATACCCGGGCGTTTAGCCGGTCGGCGCGCTCGTTTTTATGGAACCACCCGTTCAGTGTGGTGATCGACTGCCATGGCCGGCGGAGGATTTCGCTGGTATAGCCCCGCTCAAAATCCAAGACGAAAGCCTTTTGGTCTTCCTTGGAGATGCCTCCGAACTTGCCGGCTATCAGTCCGTCTATTTTTCCGTTTTCGCGCAGGCTTTTATTGTAAAACTCTTCGCAGACTTTCCGGCCGTATTCGCCGTACGGATACAGGTAGCCGTCAAACCACAGCATGTCCAAATCATATTTCCGGACAAGTTCCAAGTGACGTTGCATCCAGTTCTCGCTGTTTTTCTTTATCCATTCGGGCGTACGTTTTTCCGGTGGCAGGCCGTACAGGTCGGCGGGGTCCAGCCCTTCCCACCATTTGCCCTTGCCGTCTTCCTTGGTCATATGGCCGTCATAAGGAATGCCCTTTTTCGGGCCGTGCTTGTCGGCGCCGAAAGCCGTTTTCCACCAGCTCAGGTGGCGGTCGTCATGCGAACTGACACCGAAGGGCAAACCGTATTTCTTGGCCGATTTCGCAAACTCCCCGACGATATCCCTTTTCGGGCCCACGTTTACGGAGTTCCACGGCTGATGGCTGGAATCGAAGTTGTCGAAATGATCGTGATGGTTGGCCATGCCCACAAAAAATTTGGCGCCGAGGCTCTTGAAGTATTTCATCAACGCGTCCGTATCCAGCTTGTCGGCCTTCCATTCGTTCAGCACGTCTTTGTAGCCGATCTCCGACGGATGCCCGTAGGTCTCCACATGGTAGGTGTACGCGTTCTTGCCCCAGGTCTCCCGCCCTATGTCCTGCATATACATATGGCGGGCGTACCAGCCGCCTCCTTTTTCCGGTTGGGATTGCGGACCCCAGTGTGTCCAGATGCCCAATTTCCCTTCGGTATACCAGGCGGGGCATTCAAACTTGGCTCTCAATTCTTCCCAAGGAAGGTCCTGATGGACGGAGGCCTCTTTCTTTTCCGTCTTTTTTGGTGTGCAAGAAAAAATGGAGCACACCGCCACGGCCATTAAAAAACTTTTTTGTAGTTGGTTCATAAGCGTAGGGATGAAGGCGCAAAATGGTATGAATATGAGAGCGCTTTTACCGTTTAGAGACTTGTGGTTATTCTTCGAATCAGTTTGTTGTTTCTTCTGATCTCTTTAAATAATGACGCATTCGATGTAATTTTCCCTCTGTCCGTATTGGTAGTTTCTTGACCTTTTGAAGAAAAGCTATAAGGTTTTATTGCTATTAAGGCATAGCAAAACGAAGGTAATCAGGAAAGGGAAGTCCCCGGTTTTCAAAATCATTTCCCCCAGACCCAATAAGGTACAACACAAACAAAACACCCGGTACCTAATACCAAATACCTCATACCGAATACCACCACCTCATTTACGCAAACCTTTGCGTAAACAGCGATTTTTTTATTCCGATATACTCCGGCTTCTTCTTTCCTTTAGGATATCAAATTTAAATAATCGCAAAAAGAGCGATAAAATCTACGCTGTTATTTCATTTCGTTTAAATGATGGCGCCAAAACCCGTTCCGTTTCCATGGAATGGGGCGGGATCCTTTTTTCGTTTGTTTTTGCGAAACACGTTACGCTATGTTAGTCACCACGCGAGAGATATTTGAGAAATGTTATGGACGCTACGCCGTGGCGGCCGTCAACGTGGAGTTTATGGAACAGGTGCACGCCGTTTTCGCCGCCGCGCAACGGGCGCAGGCGCCGGTAATAGTGCAAACCACGCCGGTAGCCCGCGATTACGCCCACGCCAAGATGCTGGCCTCGATGGTCCGGACGGCTTCCGAGATTTACCCCGGCGTAGTCTACGCTTTTCACGTCGATCACGGCTACGAATCGCATATCGACGACGCGTTGGAGTCCGGCGCCTATACGTCGGTGATGATCGACGCCTCGCACGACGAGTTTGAGAAGAACGCATCCCGCACCCGGGCCGTGGTGGAAAAAGCCCACGCCAAGGGCGTATCGGTGGAGGCCGAGCTGGGCACGCTGGGCGGGGTGGAAGACGATATTACCGTAGACGAGAAAAAAGCGCTGTACACCGACCCCGAACAGGTGGAGGAATTCGTAAAGCTTACCGCCTGCGACAGCCTGGCGGTGGCGGTGGGCACCAGTCACGGCGCTTACAAGTTTTCCGGAGGGCAGGGCCTGCAGTTCGATATTCTGGAAGGTATCCAGAAGCGTTTGCCCGGTTTTCCTTTGGTCCTCCACGGAGGCTCGGCGGTAAACACCACCGAGATAGAGCGCATCAACGAAGCGGGCGGAAAGCTGTCGGCCTCGGCCAAAGGCGTTGATGCGGAGGAGATTAAGCGCTCTATAAAATACGGAGTCTGCAAAGTGAATATCGCCACGGACGCCCGCCTGATGTGGACCCGGGTAACAAGGGAGTTTTTCGCCTCCACGCCGGAAGACTTCACGCCCATCAAGCCCGGCAAGACATATATGGAAGAATACGCCAGCTTCCTGACCGAGAAATTCGAGATGCTGGGCTCGGCGGGAAAAGCAGGGGAGTTTTTAAGTAAAGGGTAAAGAGTACAGAGTAAAGAGTACTTTGTGCTGTGTTTATTGGTTTGTTTTAAAGTAAAGGGTGCGGGGTAAAAGCCTTGTGCTTGGTTTTTTAAAAATATAAAGGAGAAAGGGCAAGTAAAACATAAGGGTTATAAAGCGTAAGATTTAAGCCCCCTGTCACCGTACAGACTATTTACTATTTACTCTTTACGCTTTACTCTGTACTAATAAAGCGGACTATTTACTCTTTACGCTTTACTCTGTACTCTTTCCTCCAATACTTATATATCGTTATGGCAACAATTCGATTAACTGTCGCGCAGGCGCTGATTCGTTTTCTGAAGAACCAATACGTTCGGTTTGACGGGGAGGAGACGCGGTTTTTTAAGGGATGCTTCGGGATCTTCGGTCATGGGAACGTGGCGGGAATCGGGCAGGCATTGCAGGAATATCCCGATTTTACTTATTACCAGAGCCGCAACGAGCAGGCTATGGTCCATACGGCTATCGCTTATGCCAAGACGGCCAACCGCCGTCAGGCTTTCGCCTGCACCACGTCCATCGGTCCGGGAGCCATGAATATGGTTACCGCCGCACAGACGGCCACGATCAACCGTATACCGGTGTTGTTGCTTCCCGGCGATATTTTCGCCCGTCGCGAGCCGGATCCGGTGCTGCAGCAGGTGGAATACGAAAACACGCAGGATATGTCGGCCAACGACTGTTTCCGTCCTGTTTCCAAGTTTTGGGATAGGATAAACCGTGCGGAGCAACTTATGCCGTCTTTGTTGGCCGCTATGCGCGTGCTTACCTCGCCGGCGGACACGGGAGCGGTTACTTTGGCCATGCCGCAAGACGTGCAGGCCGAGGCTTACGACTATCCGGAAGAGTTCTTCGACAAGCGGGTTTGGGATATCCCCCGCAACCGTCCCGACAGCGCATTGGTGGAGAAAGCCGCTTCTTGGATCAAGTCGGCCAAGCGTCCTGTAATCGTAGCCGGCGGTGGCGTAAAGTATAGCGAGGCCGAGAGCGTATTGGAGGCTTTCGCCGAAAAGACCGGAATACCGATAGGCGAAACCTTCGCCGGAAAAGGAAGCGTGCCTTACGACAAGCCTTATTGCTTGGGCGGGCTGGGGGCCACCGGCACCAAAGGCGCCATAGAAATGGCCGGCGAGGCAGACTTGATTATCGGAGTCGGTACGCGCTACAGCGATTTTACCAGCGCATCGAACAGTCTTTTCCAAAATCCGGACGTACGTTTCCTGAATATCAACGTCAAGGAACTCGACTCATATAAGCGTGGCGCTTTGCCACTTACCGGCGACGCCAAAATTACGCTGGAAGAATTGGCCGGACACCTGAAAGACTACCAGGTGGAGGAAGCTTACCGCGAGGAAGCCGCCCGCAAGAGCAAGGAGTGGGACGATGAGGTGTCCAGAATTTACGACACGGCCAACGGCGCGGAAGAGCCTATCGACCAAGCTTCCGTTATCGGTACGCTCAACGCGTTTATGGATAAGAAAGACATTATGGTTTGCGCCGCGGGCAGTCTTCCCGGCGACCTCCACAAACTCTGGCGCTCTTCGGACCCGAAGAATTTCCACCTCGAATACGGCAACTCGTGCATGGGTTACGAAATAGCCGGCGGCGTAGGCGTAAAGATGGCCGAACCCGACCGGGAGGTGTACGTGATGGTGGGCGACGGCAGTTACTGGATGCTCAACCACGAGATAATTTCCTCTATACAGGAAGGCAACAAGGTGAATATCCTGGTGCTGGACAACAGCGGTTACGCTAGTATCGGCGCGTTGTCGGAGTCGGTGGGAAGCGCGCGCTTCGGAACCAAATACCGCTACCGTGAAGACGGCGAGCTCAAGGGTGAGTGCCTGCCGGTGGATATCGCCAAAAACGCCGAGAGTTTGGGCGCCCGCGTTATCCGCGCCAATAGCGCCGATGATTTGAAAAAGGCTTTGGCGGAAGCCAAATCATCGGACCGGACTACGGTAATCTATATCAAAACCAACCTGTTGCGCACCGTCAAGGGCTACCACGCTTGGTGGGAAGTCCCGGTTGCGGAAGTATCGACGATGGAAGACGTACAGCAGGCTCGCGAAACATACGTGGAGAATAAGAAAAGACAAAAATATCACTTCTGATTGTGCTTGTTATATGTGACTGAAGTTTAGGAGCCCGGGTTTTGTTTCATCGCTTTTCCCGGCTCCGTTCTTCCATTGAGTAAAGAGTCCAAAGTAAAGCGTAAAGAGTACTTTGGTCTCCTTTATGGCTCGGCCTTTCTGTTTTCCGGTCCAGTACTCTTTACTCTGTACTCTTTACTTAGTACTAAACAAAAACATTATGGCTCTAAATATACAACTGGGCATTGCGCCCATCGGCTGGACTAACGACGACGTGCCTTCGTTGGGTGGCGAGATTCCTTTTGAGCAATGCGTTAGCGAGATGGCTTTGGCAGGGTTTACCGGTTGCGAGGTGGGTAACAAGTATCCCAAAGATCCGGCGGTTTTGAAAAAGGCCCTTGATCTGCGCGGATTGCGCGTGGCCAACCAGTGGTTTTCCTATACGCTTTCTACCGATCCGTTTGAGCGGGTTCGCGAAGAATTCGAAAAGCAACTCGATTTCCTGACCGCTATGGGCACCAAAGTAGTGGGCGGAGGCGAGTGCGGCAACGGCGTGCAGTGTCTTGAGGTGCCGGTGCTGGACCGGAAAGTGGTTTTTACCGAAGACCAGTGGAAAAAGGTCACTTACGGGTTGAATGAGCTGGGCAAAATCGCCCGTGACCGCGGGATCAAGCTCGCTTTCCATCACCATATGGGCACCGGCATCCAAAGCATGGAAGAGGTGGACCGTATGCTCGATTCCACCGATCCGGAAAACGTGTTCCTGAACTATGACTGCGGGCACTTCACCTTCGCCGGCGAAGATCCGGTGATGGCGCTTAAGAAATATATCGGACGTACCGCGCACGTTCACCTCAAGGACGTTCGCCCAGCCGTATTGGAATCGGTGAAAGCCGACAAGAAAAGCTTCCTCGACGCCGTAGTGGCGGGCGTTTTCACCGTCCCCGGCGATCCTGACGGATGCATCGACTTTCCCGCTCTGTTCGATATCCTCGACCAAAACGACTACTCGGGCTGGATATTGGTGGAAGCCGAACAAGACCCGGCCATCGCCAATCCGTTGGAATACGCCATCATAGCCCGCAAATACATCCAGCAACGTCTGGACGCACTCAGTTTAGTAAAGAGTCCAGAGTAAAGCGTATGCACCCTGACTTATATTATCAGCATTAAAAATACGGTATCCCGAAACCACTGACATTTTGCACTTAACAAGCTCCGGTGTCACTTTTTGAGAGATCAAAAAGTAACCAAAAAATCTCTTAAATACGGCTACAAATTTTTCTTCCATCCAAAAGCATTGCGGTTATGGAAGAAAAATAAAGGCCTGAGATTAGTTTTTTGGAACGCATTGGGGTCAATGGTTGATCGGAGATCTAAGGCGAATAAAACAAGGGTAATTTTATTCTAGTGCATACTTAGATCTTTAGCATGGTTCGACTCTTTTGTTTTTCCGATCCAATACTCTTTACTCAGTACGCTTTACTTTTTACTCCAAAAAAGAGAATAGTAAAGAGTCCAGAGTAAAGCGTAAAGAGTACTTAGGTCTTTAACATAGTTCGACTCTTCTGTATTCCGATCCAATACTCTTTACTCAGTACTCTTTACTTTTTACTCCAAAAAAAGAAATATGAAACGTGACGATAAATACCCGCTCCTTTGCAAAGCCGAGGACGGAGCAATATACCAGTCTATTACCAAGGAAGAAGTGGGTTGGAAAGACCTGAACTTCGAAGCCCGGGCGCTCAAGAAAGGGGAAATCTGGGAAGCCAACACCGGCGACAGCGAATACGCCATCATCCTGTTGGGCGGTAACTACAAAGTGACTTCCGACAAGGGCGAGTGGGAAACTGTTAACGGTCGGAAGGACGTTTTCAGCGGAATAGCCCACAGCTTGTACTTGCCTCGCCGTACGTCTTTCAAACTGGAAGCGGTAAGCGATGAGTTGGATATCGCCTACGGTTGGTGCGAAACGGAGAAGGACTTTCCCGCCCAGTTCAAGACGCCCGAGGAAGTTCAGGTGGAAATCCGTGGCGGAGACAACGCCACCCGCCAGATCAACGACCTGATCCAGCCCGGCTTCGCTTGCGACAAACTTGTGGCCTGCGAAGTTTACACGCCTTCGGGTAACTGGAGTTCGTTCCCCGCCCATAAGCATGACGAACGCAAACTGGGCGAAAACGGAGAAGTGTTGGAGGCCGACTTGGTCGAGACGTACTTCTACAAAATCGACAAGCCGCAGGGCTATGCCGTACAGCGCGTTTATACTACCGACGGATCCTTGGACGAAACCTCCATGGCCCGCAACAACGACGTGGTTTTGGTGCCCAAAGGTTACCATCCCGTCGCGGCGACGCACGGCTACAATGTCTATTACCTGAACTTTCTGGCCGGTAGCGACCAGTCTTTGGCCAACACGCCGGATCCCGACCACGATTGGATCTTCGGCACTTGGAAAGGCCGCGACGAACGCATCCCGATGGTTACCGCCGAGATGAACAACGGATAAAACTCAATGCCAGCGCCCGGAGACCATAGCCATACCGGGCGCGGCGCCACCAAGACAGAAACCACCGACATCCCGGCGAAGACTTAACCCCGGCTTCCGCCCCGATCGGCGTCACTTTTTGCCTTAAACAACTCGATACCCATCATGCTGACTCTTTTATCATTTATAGGCTTTACGGCCTTTGTGGCCTTTTACGCCTGGTACAAATTAAGGAAAGACAAACTCGACTCGAAGGACGGATACTTCCTCGGTGGCCGTAGCCTGACGGGCGTGGTGATCGCCGGCTCAATGCTGTTGACAAACATCTCTACAGAGCACTTGATCGGGATGAACGGCTCGGCTTATAAAAACGGTTTTATAATCATCGCTTGGGAGGTGACTTCCGCCTTGGCGCTGGTGATCGCGGCGATTTACTTCGTCCCGAAATACCTGAAGATGGGCCTTACCACCATCCCCGAATACCTCGAACGGCGTTTCGACGGGCTTACCCGTACGCTCGTCGCCTCGTTTCTGATCCTTTCCTTCGTGTTTACCCTGTTGCCCATCGTGCTTTATACGGGCGCTATTAATCTGGAAAGCATCTTCGATGTTTCGGAAACGCTCGGAGTGACTAAAAACGAAGGCCTCTGGATCACTGTGGTGGGCATCGGGATTATCGGCGCTATCTACGCCATCTTCGGCGGACTAAAGGCCGTGGCATACTCGGATACCATCAACGGTTACGGCCTTTTGTTGGGCGGTTTGTTGGTGCCCATCATCGCGCTTTACAGCATCGGTGACGGCAACATCTTCGACGGCCTGATGAAAGTGTACGAGAAAGCTCCCGAGAAATTCAACGTTATCGGGGCCAAGGACTCCGTGCTTCCTTTCGAAGTCCTGTTCACCGGTCTGATGATCAACCAGCTTTATTTCTGGGGAATGAACCAGACGATTATCCAGCGGGCGCTTGGCGCCAAAAACCTTGTGGAGGCCCAGAAAGGTCTTCTCTATACCGGCGTGCTCAAGCTTTTGGTACCGTTGATCATTATCCTGCCGGGCGTTATCGGCTTCTATTATTTCGGCGAATCCATGTACGGAACGCTGGACTCTGTTTACCCTGAATTGGTCAAGAAAGTATTGCCGCTGAGCCTTATCGGATTCTTCGCCGCCGTGGTGATGGGTGCCGTGCTCAGTACCTTCAACAGCGTACTCAACAGCGCCGCCACGCTCTTCAGCGTGGGTATATATAAGCGCCATATCAAAGCCGACGCTAGCGAGAAACGCTTGGTTTGGATCGGTAAGGCCACGTCTACCATTCTCGCCGTTTTCGCTATTGCCGTGGCGCCTATGGTGGCTGACGCTCCTGACGGCCTGTATCAGCTTATGCAACAGCTCAACGGCATATTCTTTATTCCCGTGGCCTCCATTATGATCGCCGGATTCTTCTTTCCGAAGATATCGGCTACCGGTGCCAAAGCAGGACTCGGCGTGGGCTTGGCCTTCTATATCCTGACCATTTTCGTCTTCAAGGTGGACATCCACTTTGTACACATCTGGGGTATCGAGTTCCTGCTGAATATGGGCGTGATGTTCGCCGTGTCGGCCATTGTACCTAACAAGAAAACGAAAGAAGAAAAACAGCCGCCGGCGGTGGATATGACCCACTGGCGCTTCGCCAAGCCTTTGGCCTTCGTGCTCTGCGCGCTTACGGTGGCCGTTTACGTTTGGCTTGGCCAATAAAAAAACTCTATGGAAGGGCCCGAGAAGTCGGGTTGCCAGTACCTGTGATTTCGGTTCCGAATAATCCCTTTACCGACCGCCGGAGCCCTTCCCTTTTTCCGGAACACTGAATCGGAGATTATGAAAGACAACAAAAAATACGACGTGATTACCTTCGGTCGCTCCTCGATCGACCTGTATTCGCAGAACATCGGTTCTCCCTTTGAGGAAATAAAAGGATTCGACGCCTTTGTGGGCGGTTCGCCGCTCAATATCGCCGTGGGCTGTGCCCGTCTTGGCCTTAAGTCGGCTTTGCTTACCGGCGTGGGGCGCGACAAGGTGGGTGACTTTATCCTCAACTTCCTGAAAAAGGAAAACGTGGAGACCGAATACGTAGCCACCGTGGATGGCGCCCGCAGTAGCGCCGTGGTTTTGGGCATTGAGCCTCCGAACCGTTTCCCGTTGGTGTATTACCGTGACAATTGCGCCGACAGCCAGATAAGTATCGCCGACGTGTTCCGCGCCGATATTTCCCAGTTCCGCTGTTTCGAGCTGTCAGGTACGGCCCTGAATATGGAGCCTTCCCGAAGCGCCGCTTTCTTGGCCGGCGAGCAGGCTTATAATGCCGATGTTCCCGTAGTGCTTGATCTCGACTTCCGCGCCGATCAGTGGCATGACCTTTTGGCCTACGGCGTGACCATCCGTTCGTTCCTTCCTTACGTGAAAGTGGCGATCGGTACGGAGGAAGAAATCCTCGCGGCCGTTTTGAAAGATCCCGCTATGGTCACGATCAAGGACCAGCAGATTTCAGCTCCCGAAATCGCCGGAGACATTGACGAGGCGATCCAGACTATCCTCAACTCCGGCGTGGAGGCCCTCGTGGTGAAGCGTGGCGAGAAAGGTTCGTCCATTTTCCTTAAAGACGGCCAAGTGATCGATGTTCCCGGCTTCCCGGTGGACGTGCTTAACGTCCTTGGCGCCGGCGACGCCTTCGCCGCGGGCTTTATCTACGGCTATCTCAAAGGCTGGGACTGGGCCAAGTGTTGCCGCATGGGCAATGCCTGCGGCGGTTTCGTAGTTACCCAGCCCGGATGCGCCAACTTCAATCCGCATTTAGAAACCATCGAGAAGTTTATCGAAGAAAAAGGGGGCTTTTAGGCCTCCGCCGAATCAAATGCACCTTATCCTAATCTCTTTCTAATATTCGAAATGGAAGCTTTAAATAACTATATCAACGGCGAGTGGATCGCCAGCGTGGAAAAGAATACTATCGATGTCGTTAACCCCGCTACGCAGGGCGTTATCGCCAAGACGCCTTACGGGGAAGGTACCGTAAAAGACGTTGACGCGGCGGTAAAAGCGGCCATGAAGGTTTTCCCGCAGTGGAGAAACACTCCCGTCAATAAGCGGATCCAGCCGTTGTTCAAGCTCAAGACTTTGCTGGAAGAGCATCGTGACGAGTTGGCCAGCCTGATCACCCGCGAGAGCGGGAAGACTTTGGCCGAGTCTTACGGGGAATTGACCCGCGCCATCGAAAACGTGGAGACCGCCTGTGGCATGCCGATGATGATGCAGAGCGAGTTTTCGGAGAACATCGCCGGCGGTATCGACGAATTTATGATTCGCCAGCCAATCGGTGTGGCGGCTTGTATCGCTCCTTTCAACTTCCCGGGCATGATTCCTTTCTGGTTCTTGCCTTACGCCATCGCTTGCGGTAATCCTTTTATCCTGAAACCTTCCGAAAAGGTTCCGTTGACCATGATGCGCGTCTTTGAGTTGATCGAGCAGATCGGTTTGCCTGAGGGCGTAATCGCATTGGTGCACGGAGGCAAGGAAGCTGTGGACGCTATGCTCGACCACCCGGACGTTAAGGCGATTAGCTTTGTAGGTTCGACTCATATCGCCAAGTATGTTTACGCTCGCGGTACCGCCAACGGAAAACGCGTGCAGGCTCAGGGCGGAGCGAAGAACCCAGTTGTCGTTATGCCTGACGCCGACATCGAAATGACTACGCAGATCGTCGCCGACAGTGTTTACGGTTGCGCCGGACAGCGTTGTTTGGCCGCTTCCAATATCATTACGGTAGGTGACTCCAAGGGCGTGTTCAAGGAAGCGATCGTCGAGGCCGTGAAGCAGCGTGTTACGGGTTATGGCTTGGACGAAGGCTCGCATATGGGGCCCGTTATCACTCCTGAGAGCAAGGCCCGCGTGGAGGAGCTGATCCAGTTGGGAATCGACGAGGGTGCCAAGGCTCTTATCGATGGCCGTAACGCTACTATCAGTGGCTTTGAGCAAGGAAACTTCCTCAACCCGACTATTCTCGAAGGCGTACAGGCCGCCGGCGAACTCGCCAAGACCGAGATCTTCGGCCCTGTGATGAGTTTGATGAACATGGACTCTATGGAAAGCGCCCTTGAGTTTATCAACGCCAACACTTACGGAAATATGGCTTGCCTCTTCACCTCTTCGGGTGCCGCCGCGCGCAAATTCCGCAACGAGGCCGACGCTGGCAACATCGGTATAAATATCGGCGTGGCCGCTCCTATGGCCCAGTTCCCGTTCAGCGGTTGGAAGGATAGTTTCTTCGGCGATTTGCATGGCCAAGGCCGTCATGCCGTGGAATTCTTTACCCAGACCAAGATCGTTATCGAGCGCTGGCCTAAGGAATGGAGCCGCAAGTTCTGATATAAGATTTTTCCCGCTCCCGGATGGCGTCGGTCCGCGCCTTCGCTGTCCGGTACTTTTACCAAACAACATAGATAGTATAACCCCGCGGATTCCGCGTCCCGAATAACCGCTTTTTGCTATATAGCCGGAGATTTGGAGCGCCGGGTTCGGACACACCCTAGTGATATGAAAAAATTGACCGTTGGCATAGCCGGCGTAGGCCGGATTGGCAAGATACATTTGGAGAACCTTGCCAGAAAGTTCTCGCAAGTTACCGTAAAAACCGCCGTGGACGCCATGGAAGCCGGTCGCGAATACGCTCGTAGCTTGGGCGTGGAAAACGTTACGGACAATATCGACGATCTGATCAATGATCCTGAGATCGACGCCGTGATCGTTTGTTCGCCTACCGATACGCATGCCGAATATACCATGGCCGCCGCGCGCGCCGGTAAGCACGTATTCTGTGAAAAACCCCTCGACCTCTCCCTTGATACCGTCAAGGAAGTTCTCGCCGTGGTCGAGGAAGCCGGCGTAAAGCTTATGATCGGTTTTAACCGTCGCTTCGACGGCAACTTCATGAAGATCCGCGAGCTTGTGGAGGCCGGAAAGGTAGGGGAGCCGCATATCCTCAAGATCACCAGTCGCGATCCGGGACCTCCGCCCGTAAGCTACGTGAAAGTGTCGGGCGGAATGTTTATGGACATGACCATCCACGATTTCGATATGGCCCGATTTATCGTAGGTTCCGAGGTTAAGGAAGTTTACGCTACCGCCGGCTGTATGGTGGATCCCGAAATTGGCGAAGCCGGCGATGTTGACACCGCTTTGGTTACGCTTACTTTCGAAAACGGCGCCATGGGCGTGATCGACAACAGCCGGAAGGCCGTTTACGGTTATGACCAGCGTGTGGAGGTATTCGGTACGGAAGGCATGGCCAATACCGACAACAACCACTATGACAACCACCGCTTCTACGGTGCCGGGGGCATTAACGCCGCCCTTCCCCTGAATTTCTTTATGGACCGTTACATCGACGCCTATTACAACGAGATGGAAGCCTTTGTCACCGCTTTGGAAAAAGGTGAGGACATGCCCGTTTCCGGCAAAGATGGCATTATGTCTATGGCCATCGGTTTGGCGGCCAAAAAGTCTGTGGAAGAAAAGCGTCCCGTAGCCGTAAGCGAGATATTGGGATAAACGATTTCTGAAGGCAAACGCTATACACTTTAGGGGGGAACCTTTTCGGAGCCGGGCTTCGTAGGTTCCCTTTTGCCGTTTAGGGCCTTCGCGTTGTGAATTGCGGGTTTATTTTCGCTTATTGGATTTTAACCTTTAATTTTTAACTTTCTACACCACATGAAGCCGATTATTTCACCTGATACCATCCTTGTTTTTGACAAGGACGGGGTTCTTTTCAATTCCGAAACCATAAAACTCAGGGCCTTCGAGGACCTTTTCCTCGACTATCCCGAACACGCCGAGGCCATCCATATCTATAACCATGAGTCAGTTGGCCGGCCCCGGGCCGAAAAGTTCGCTTATATCCTGCGCGAGATCCTGAAGCGGGACGACAGCGAGGAGGCCGTGGCCGGATATATGGAACGCTCGAAGACTATGCTCAAAGAGCGTCTCAAAGAGGCCCCGATGATTGGTGGACTCAAAGATTTTCTTGCCAAGCACGATTCCAAGCTCAAGTTTGTCTGTTCCGTGGCCATTCCCGAAGAGGTGAACGACCAGCTGAGCTTTAACGGAATATCTGGTATGTTCGAAGACGTGTTCGCCTATCCGCATGACAAGGCCGACGTGCTTTCCTCCATCAAGGAAGACTACGGCGACGATATCCTTTTCTTCGGCGACACCCTCACCGACTACGAGGCCGCCGTCAAGGCCGATGTGGCTTTTGTCGGGATACACGCTACCGAATACCCCAGCCCTTTGGCCGAAAAGGACGTCCGGCTTATCGGTGATTACGCCGAGTTGGCCTGATACGGAATAATCGTTATTTTGCTTAGGCATTTTTATAAATGGCCCGAAGCCCCGGAAGCGTCGCCTCGTCTTTGGGGGGCTTCCCGCTTTGGGCTGTTTTCCTAGCCATACGGATATGTTCTATTTCAGAAAAAAGGAAATACTCTTGCCGGGACAAGACTGCGCTGTCGCTGACCGGAATATCAGACGACGGACAGCGAGGCGTTACTTGTTCCTTAACGGTTACGGCATTTCCCATATGGTTATTTTTCCCGAAAGGCTGATGATGGGCCGTGCCCATGCCGACCGTTCCGTTACCACGGCCCGCTATCGTCATAGTATATTGGGTTTTCTGCCCAAGGTATATGCCCGTTGGCGCATGGATTCCACTCCCGAAGGGGCGAAGTTGACAATTCGGACTAAGCCGGGGATTATTACTTCATTTGTGTTCCTTTTTTTGTTTGCGTTGCCCGCCATGGCCCTGTTGCTTGATGACGGTCTTGTTATGGACCGTATTCTGCGCTTTGCCTTCTTTTTCGGGCTAGGCTTGGCGCTTCTTTTTTGGGAATCCAGAAAAACCGAGCGCCTACTCAAAAAATTGGCTACGGGCGAATAATGTAGCTTTCCTGCGCCGGCTACCTTCCGGTCGGTGCTCGCCAAAGCTTTCCGCCGGCCTATTTCTTTTCCCCTGAGTTTGGCCGTTCAGAAATACGCTCCTAACTTTGCGTATTCCGGCCCAATGAATTAGATTCGGAGCCTTGTTTGCTAGAAAATCTTTAGCATAGGGCGGTTACGTCTCTCGGTGTCGCCGAGTCCGTGGCCGGAACTGTTGAGCAATAGATTTACTAATTTCTTCTGATGTATAAAGTAGGTAGCTTATATGCGGGTGTTGGCGGAGTCTGTATGGGCTTTATGAATGCGGGCGCCGAGTTGGCTTGGGCCAATGAGTGGGATGCCAAAGCATGTGTCACCTATCGTCATAACTTTGGGCATAAGCTCTATGAGGGTGACGTTATGGAGCTTGACCCCGAAGGTCTCGCCCCCGTGGATATCCTCGCCGCAGGCTTTCCTTGCCAACCGTTCTCGGTGGCGGGCTACCGAAAAGGTTTCGGTGACGAAAGGGGAAACCACTTTTTCCGCATCATGAAATACGTGGAGGTTCTCAAGCCGAAGGTGATCTTTCTTGAAAATGTGAAGAACCTGCAAGGCCATGACAACGGCAACACTTTTAGGGTGATTCAGGAGACGATAGAAGCCGCCGGTTATTCTTTCGACGCGAAAGTCCTCAATACTAAAGACTATGGCAATATCCCCCATAACAGGGAGAGGATATTCATTGTGGCTTTCCGCAACGACGCCGACGGGGGCAACAAAGCCGCCGAGCGTTTCGCTTTTCCGGAGCCCGAGGAGCTTACCCGTGTGGTGGGCGACGTAGTGGATTTTTCGGCTAAGGTGGACAAGGCTTTCTATTACGGGAAGGACCGTTATATGTACCCCGAGCTTAAAAAGCATATGACCAACCCGGATACCGTGTACCAATGGCGCCGGTTGTATGTCAGGGAGAATAAAAGCAATGTCTGCCCTACGCTTACGGCCAATATGGGAACTGGTGGGCATAACGTCCCCTTGGTTGTCACGAAACACGGCTTCCGTAAGCTTACGCCCAAGGAATGTTTCCTGTTCCAGGGCTTCCCCGAGGACTACAAACTGCCGGCGGAGATGGCCAAGTCGCATCTGTACAAGCAGGCCGGCAATTCGGTCAGCGTTCCCGTAATCGAGCGTATCGCCGAAAAGATTATCGAGGCGGCCGGATAGGTTCCGGCTTCGTGCCGGTAATTTTCCCCCAATAGAAAAAGGGGGACAAGTCCCCCTAAAATCGGTGCGTGCGGCCCGCTCATCGGCGGAAAAAATGCTTAGAGCGCGCTTTCCAACAGTTCTTTAAGATAGTAAACGCGGTCCTCAACGTTTCCTGAGTTCGTGGTGGTTTCGTGGTCGAGAGTCAATACCCCGTCCTCGAATTTACACCAGTCTCGGGCTGACCAGATGTCGTTCGCGTTGCGGATTCTGATGGTTTTGAGTGACTCCATCAAAGCTTCCTTACCCAAGTCGTCTTGGCAAATGTCTTTGTAAACTTCCAGCTGCGGCGCGAAGTACACGTCAGGAATGGCGGAGTTGTAAAGCTCTACCTTTTCGTCTTTGGCGAGGCTATCCCAGTCCACTTCCACGTCAACGGTAAATCCCAAAGCGGTGAAAAGCTCCGCCTTAAGCTCGTTGTACTTGTTTTCCTGGAAATCACGAATCGCTCTTTTTTCTTTCAAACCCATAACTGTCGCTTTTTGATGTTATCTTATGTTGACAAAGATGGACACGAATGAAAATATTTAAATCCCTACGATTAGGGTAATTCGCCCTCCCCGAAAACCGTGATTTTGTGCGGTATTGGGGCCAAAAATATGGTTATGGCAAAAAATACCGAAGAAACGCCCTTGTTTCCCGGCTTCGGTGAAAGTACGTCAAAGGCGCCGGCGCCGAATTCTTTTGCGGGTATAGACCGCCTGCGGGGCGGAGGGTACGAAAAACTGCTCAGGGCTTTTGCCCGGTTCTCCGGTTTGTTTAGCGAAAGCCCGACTCCGTATCTGTATTACCGCGCCGCCGAGAATATTTTCTGCAAATCCTTTGGCGCCGAGAACCTTTCGCGTTCCGATACTGCCTTCGACGCCAAGTACGATAACATCGGGGTAGGGCTCAAGACCTTTTTGGCCCCGAAGAGTGACAGCGTGGAGAAAGTGGCAGAGTTTAATCGCTTGGCCAAGGAACTTGCCCTTTTGGACGGTCTCCCCTTGGCTTTGCGTTTGGCCGAACTGCGCAACAACAGGGTGGCCATGGCCAAAAGAATCTACGGTATTGAGAAGGGCGTGTACCATATAGTGGCCCGCCGTCCCGGCGAGCTTCTGCTTTTTGAGACCGGCTACGGATTTATCGACACCGAAAATATCCGGGGAGTCAAGCGCACATCGGCGGGCATCAGCTTTCGGGATGGCGAGAACGAATACTTTTTCAACAGGTCCAAGAGTACCCTGTACCGTCGCTTCCGGATTCCGGCCGATGCCTATAGTATAAAAGTGGAGATCCTTGACGACCCTTACGACGCTCTTTTAGGTTTGTCGCAGGGAGAGGGGCCCGGCTCCGCGTCGTCCAAGGATTCCGTGCCGGGGGAAAATTACGTTATCCTCCCCCTTTACGGTTATCGCCGTGGCGAGAGGACCGTTTTCCCGAAGAGCGGGATAAACCAGTGGAACGCTTCCGGCCGGCGCCGTGATCCCGGCGAGGTTTACCTGCGCGTGCCGGGCAAAGAGATCCGCAATGCCTTTCCCGACTTTTTCCCCGGCCGTGACGAGCCTTTCCTGTTGTCCACTCCTACGGGCGAGGAACTTTCCGCCAAGCTTTGTCAGGAAGACGGCAAGGCCCTGATGACCAATCCCAATAAGGCCTTGTCGGATTGGTTGCTCCGCAAGGTGCTCCGCCTGCGCGAAAAGGAACCGGCCACCATGGGTAAGCTCGACGCCCTTGGGGTTGACAGTGTCCGGGTGGATAAACTGGAAGAGGGACATTACTCTATAGACGTGGCCGAGCCCGACGCTTTCGAGAAGTTCAAGAAGCTGGTTTTGTCCGGCGCTCCGGAGCCGTTTGTAAACCTTGATGAAAAAATAAGCCCCGGGGGCAAGACCGGGGCCGGTAGATGAAAAAAGGCAGAAAGCGGACTAATGTTTTCGAACTGCGGGGCTAGGGCGTGGATGACCGCCCTTCCCGTTGTGGCTTTTGTTTGTGGAGCCTCGGTTGCTTCCGTTACGCAACCCCCCGGGAGCTAGGCGCTCCGAGGAGTTGCGGTTAATTATCACAGCCTTATTCTTTGGAGTCTTCGTCTTGTTTGTCTTCGGTAAGCTCCTCCACTTTCTTTGATCTTGAGCCGTACAGTACGTATTCTTTGTACTTGGCCTCGTTGTCCTCTTTCCATACGTGTTTGCCTATTTCGCAAACCTCCGTTACCATGCGGTAAAGCTCTCCCAACAGCATGCTTCTTTCCATAGTCATGGCCTGTCGGGTTCTTTTGGCTTCCGTCAGGTCATCGATGGACTGATCCATGCCTTTTCTGTCGATATCCAATGCCGTCAGCTCCTCTTCCGTTACGCCTCTGTTGGCCAGTTTGTCCAGCATGCCTCGCGCCGCGCTGGCTACGCGTTTCGCGTGGCTGATCAGCTCGGCGTCCGTAAAGGATGTGAACTTCCCGAACTTAAAGTGGCGGTACTCCGGAGAATTGTCGCCGAAGGCCAGCTTCATCCTGAAACGCAAGTCGCCGATTTGGCGCTCTATCGACCTTCTGAGGATGTCCTTGGCGCTGGTTTTCAGCATCTGTTGGCCTTCCCAGTACTCGTCCGGCATAATTTCCCGCAGAGTATCAATCTTTGTCTTGTAACTCTCCGAGAAAGTGGCCTGAATTCCGTAGTCCGAAAAGACGGCGATATCCCTGTTCAGGGCGCCGTATACGCTGTCGCATACCTGCAGGAATTCGGAGTGGGTGAATTTCATGTTTTGACTCGCTTGACTCATGGGCTCTTTTGTCGTTATTGATTGTTTCTAAAACCGTTTGTGTGTTATCGACGGGCTTTCTGCCTTGTGGGAGAACCTTCGGGTTATGGTTCCGTACACTTAGTTTCCGTCGCATCCGTTTACGTACAGGAGAATAGCCGGAACTGTGCCGGTAAAGGGTGGAGAGTGCCGAAAAATGGGGTGATGTAAGAAATTAGTGGCAGAAATTATCCCGGCACTGGCAGAAACTCTACCGGCATAGGGAGAAATGGTTCCGGCACCGGCGGAAAACGTACCGTACGGAGCGGAAAAGGTATCGGCATCGGCGAAATATATTTTGTCGAAGGCGGAAATGCCCGGGTAAGAAAAAAGTCCGATACCGACATCGGTAATCGTTATATCGGTCCGGCTTTCTACAGACAGGCTTTTGGCGTAACTTGCGGGCGGAAAAAATGGACCGTATGTAGCCGGAGCCGATTTCGGTCGGGGAATGTATGGGGCGGTGACGCCCGAGGCTTAGCCAAGGGTGCGCATATCCGGCAAGGGCCCGGCGAGCCCGGAATCGCCAAAGAGTTTATCCGAAGCCAAAACGACTATGGAACTGTTCTATCGAGAATACGGGGAAGGCTCCCCGCTGATTATACTTCACGGCCTGTTCGGCTTTTCCGATAACTGGGTCACCTTCGCCCGAGCGTTGTCGGACAGATACAGGGTTTTCGTGGTGGATCAACGCAACCACGGCAACTCTCCGCAAAGCGGGGAGTGGAACTACGGCGTAATGGCCGAGGATCTGAAAGAGTTTATCGAACGGCACGGCCTACAGGGCGCCGTAGTGTTGGGGCATTCCATGGGAGGCAAGACGGTGATGGAGTTCGCCGCGCATTATCCCGAGCTGATCAGTAAGATGATAGTGGTGGATATGGCTCCGAAAGCCTACGAACCCCGCCACGACGAGATAGTGGCCGCTTTGCGGTCCGTGGATTTGGCCTCGATACAGAAAAGATCCGACGCCGAGGCTGCATTAGCCGTAGGTATTCCGGACCCGGGCGTAAGGCAGTTCCTGATGAAGAACTTGGCCCGCAACCCGCAGAAAGGGTTCCGCTGGAAAATGAACCTGCCGGTAATAGCCGAAAAGATAGAGAACGTAGTGGAGGCGGTGGCCCAAGGGGCGCACAGTATGGTTCCCGCGTTGTTTGTAAGGGGAGCTAATTCAAATTACGTTACCGACGCTGATATTCCGGCGATTGAGGATATCTTTGCGGATAGCGAAGTGGTGACGGTGGAAGGCGCCGGGCATTGGGTCCACGCCGAGAAGCCGGCCGAACTGCTGGAAGCTGTGGAGGAATTTCTTGAAGCCTAAATTGTACAAAGCGCATAGTAAGGCTGAAAGCTGGCATAAAGGCCGGCTACGACGGACCTAAAAACGGTTGTGTACTGGCGGGGCGATTGCCCGGCGAGGTATAGGCAAGCGTTGCGGGCGCGTACGATTAATGAAGGTGAGGCGGAAGAAAGCCCCGTAAAGAGAAACAGAAGACAGAACATGGGAACAGTGTATATGATTCCGAACGTGATAGCGGGCGGAACGGCGGACCAGGTGATAGCGCCACAAGTAAGGGAGATTCTCCCCAAACTGAAATACTTTCTGGTGGAGGATGTCCGTACGGCAAGGAGGTATATCAGCTCGTTGAAGCTGGGAATCCGTATAGAGGACCTGGTTTTTGAGAAAGTGGACAAAAAAACCGGACCGGCGGAGATAGGGCATTTGATGCGCCCCGTACTAGAGGGTAAGGACGTGGGAGTGATCTCAGAGTCGGGCTGTCCGGGTGTAGCGGATCCGGGAGCGGCGGTGGCGGCTTTCGCCCACGGTAAAGGAATCAAGGTGGTACCTATGGTGGGGCCTTCGTCATTGTTGTTGGCGTTGATGGCTTCGGGTTTCAACGGGCAATCTTTCGCGTTTATCGGGTACTTGCCCATAGACAAAGCCCAAAGAAGGAAGCGGATCATAGCCGTGGAGAAAAAGTCGGAGGAAGAAAACCAGACGCAGATATTTATCGAGACGCCGTACCGAAACGAAGCCTTGCTGGGAGCGCTTTTGCGCAATCTGAAACCCTCGACAAAGTTATGCATAGCCAGAGACGTGACGGGCGAAGAGGAATTTGTGGTGACGAAGTCGGTAGGCGAATGGAAGAAATCCGCTCCGGAACTAAAGAAAGTGCCTACGGTATTTCTGGTACAGGGACAGTTTAACAAGAAAAAAGGCTAAACCGTACCGGGCGTGGAAGGCGCCACGGGAGTGTCTGAAGCGCTTGCGGGGCGAAAGCTGAATATAGAGTCGTCCAATAACCGGAAGGCTTGATGATAATATGAAAAATAGGCGTAACTTGCGCATACATAAAGAGGTGTGTTTTTACGGGCGATTCGTTGCCCGTTTTTGGTTCCCTTTTGTGTAAACCGAATAACCTAAAACATTATGTCTTACTACTTTACTTCAGAGTCGGTTTCGGAAGGACATCCGGATAAAATCGCCGACCAAATCTCAGATTCTTTACTGGATAATTTCCTGGCCTTCGACCCGGAGTCGAAAGTGGCCTGCGAAACCCTCGTGACTACAGGCCTTACCGTACTTAGCGGAGAGGTGAAATCCGAGGCATATATAGACGTGCAGGATGTGGCCCGTAAGGTGATCAAGAAGATCGGCTACACCAAGTCGGAATACAAGTTTGACGCCGATTCGTGTGGAGTTATTTCCGCTATTCACGAGCAGTCTCCGGATATTAACCAGGGAGTGGAAAGAGAGAGCGAGGAAGAACAGGGTGCCGGCGACCAAGGCATGATGTTCGGATACGCCACCAGCGAAACGGAAAACTATATGCCTTTGGCGCTTGACCTTTCGCACAGGATTCTTCAGGAATTGGCCAAGATGCGTCGCGAAAACGACAAGGTGCAGTACCTCCGTCCGGACGCGAAAGCGCAGGTTACCATCAAGTACAGCGACGATGACAAACCGGAGGCTATAGACGCCATCGTGATCTCGACGCAACACGATGATTTCCACTACGAGGATCATACGATGCTGGAAAGAATCAAGGATGACTTGGTAAACATCTTGATGCCGCGCGTAATAGCCACTTTGCCGGACAACGTGAAGGCGTTGTTCACCGACGAGGTGAAATACCATATCAACCCAACCGGAAAGTTCGTTATCGGCGGCCCGCACGGCGACACCGGACTTACAGGCCGTAAGATCATCGTTGATACGTACGGAGGAAAAGGAGCCCACGGAGGCGGAGCTTTCTCAGGTAAAGACCCTTCTAAAGTGGACCGCTCGGCGGCTTACGCTACGCGTCATATCGCCAAGAACTTGGTGGCGGCCGGAGTGGCAGACGAAGTGTTGGTGCAGGTATCGTACGCTATCGGATTGGCTGATCCGATGGGAATTTACGTAAACACCAACGGCACGGCCAAGGTGGACAAGAGCGACAGCGAGATAGCGCAGATCGTAGGCAAGATCTTCGACATGAGACCTGCGGCGATCACCAAAAGGCTGAAGCTGAAGAACCCGATTTATTCGGATACCGCCGCTTACGGACATATGGGACGTAAACCGGAGATCAAGGAAGTGACTTTCAGAACGGCGGGACAGAAACGTACGCTGTTGGTAGAGACATTTACTTGGGAGAAACTCGATTATGTTGAGGAGATCAAAAAAGAGTTCGGCCTGTAATAGGAAGAATTTTTAACGAGATACAAAAAAAGACCGCCGATCCGGCGGTCTTTTTTTATGCCCGCCCCTGGATTTCCCCGAAGGGAAAAAGGACGGAAGAGGGAAAGCTCCGGTTGAAGCCTTCCCGTTGATTGTTTCTTATTTCTGGGCCATAGCCTTAGGATCGTCAAGTACGACGATACGGAAGCCTACGTTGAAGATTTTTTGCCATGGCTGGAAGCCCAAACGGTAAGAGGCTGTGGCACGTTTCGGCAAGTCTCTCCAAGATCCGCCACGAATGGCCTTGAGATTGTTCTCGTTGAGGTCGTTACGGCCGTCTTTGGCTTTGTATGGGTATGGAGCGTAGTCGGAAGCGGTCCATTCGGCCACGTTTCCGTGCATGTCGTAAAGTCCCCAAGCGTTAGGCTTGTACTGCCCCGTGCCGGAAGGAACCATTACGCCGTCGTCAACTGCCTCTACTTTCGGAACAAAATCTTGCGAGCGGAATACGGGATGGTCCGGGCCGACAGGCTTAGGGTCCACGCCGTTTACGGCAAGTTTTTGCAGGCTGACATCGGCCAAGTTGGCGAAGGCCGAGAAGTCTGTGCTTTGTGTTCCGTACCACATATCGGAGCCGGAACCGGCACGGCATGCCCATTCCCATTGCGCTTCGGTAGGCAATGTCACTTGCATACCCGTTTTCTCGCTGAGCTTTTGGCAGAAGGCCATAGCCTCTTTCCAAGTAACGCGGATGGCGGGTTGTTCAGGCTTGTTCGCGGGGTAACCGGCGAACACGTGGTCTTTCCACTGCTGGTCGATATGGCGACTGTCATGCTCGGGGAAGAATTTGCGGAACTGCTCGTTGCTGATTTCGAAGGCTCCCATCCAGAAGGCTTTCTCCACCTTTACTCGGGCGCGTGGGTATTCGTCTTTGGAACCTTCTTCCGATCCCATCACGAAACTGCCGGCGGGAATGCGGACAAGCTTGATGCTGATTCCTTCTCCCAAGTCAATGGTTTTTGTGGAGCCGTCAGCGGTTTTTGCCTTTTCTTGCAGTGTGCCTGCCATATCAGCGGTAAACGGCCATTTCTTGGCTTTAACCCTCTTATGCTTTACAGGAGCTTCCTTTTCCGGCAACACGGGAGTAACCGGGCCTTGGGCCCAACGGCGGGCGCGGGCGCGGGCGAGTTCCTCGTCGGAGTTGTCGATAGGCGTGTCGAAGCGGAGAGCGAGTTCTTTACGGCGGACTTCCTGAGGCGTTTCGCTACGGAATTTGCCACTCTTGTTGTATTCTCCGTGGAACGGTACGTTCAAATCGATCCAGGTGTTGAGCCTGTCCCACTCCTCTTCGCTAAGTTCCACGTTGTGGTGACCTTTTTCCAACATCTGAACCAGTGGGCTCAGGCTTGCGTGGAAGTCCATAGGAGTAAGCATAGTCTGGTCAGACTCCGGACCGGGACGGCGGATGTACGGGTGGAGGTTCCAGTAGCTCTTGCCGAAGGTCATGTGGGCCTTGGTGTACCAGTGCTGTACGCCGGACTTGATAACACGCTTCATGGTAGTGTCGGCGAAGTTCGGGCGGTGGCTGTCTTTGCCGTCGTGGCAGCTTACGCACTTGCGGTCAAGGGTAGGCTGGATCTCGTTCATAAAGGTCATCGGCCTGGTTTCTCCGTACCAAGGTTTGATTTTGGCCGGTTTGCTTTTGCGCGAAGCGATGGTCGGCTTGGCGATAGGCAAAGTGTTGCGGTCTTCGTGACAACCTACGCAAGAAACCGTTTCGCCGGGCATGGCGGTCATCCAGCTTCTCATCAATTGCATGGCTCGGCCTTTCTCGTCAAGAGGCTGCATGGAGATAGGCGTGTTGGCGGGCACTTGGAAGAATGCGGATCCGTCTTCTTCCACAGGTACGGTTCCCATAATACGTTTCACGTCCCAACCGCTTTCGATACCGGCCGAGAAATGGTCGCCGAGAGTGCGGTTGTAAACGAATTTGTATGTGAACAGGCGCAATTCCTTCACGCTTCCGCGAGGTACACCGGCCAAACCGGGACCTTGGTAAATGTCCTGGATGTAAACGTTGGCGGTTTTCTTGGTCAAGTTCACCTGATCAGGAATTACGCGAGGCGTAGGTTTTTTCTCTTTCAGGATCGGGCTTCTCATACCGGCGCCTTCCGCTTCGGCGATCAGGGTCATGTTGTCGAAGATATCGACGAGGTAGATTCCCCAGAGGCTGTTAGGGCTCATCTTGGCGGAAACGAGGTAATACTCTTCGCTGAGCGGATATGGGGTCACGAACTGTGGCCATACGCCGTCTACGAGGCGGTCTTTGATCTCGGGGATCACTTCTTTGCCGTAGCCCGGGATTTCCTGTACTACGCCTTCGGCTTCCTTACGCCCTTTCATCGGGTCGAGGATAACCAAACGGCCGGCACGCGCCACACCGTGGTGTCCCGATACAATACCTACGATTTTGGTAGGGTGCCCGGGAACAGGGCGAGCGTCGAAGAATGAGTTCGGCCAGTAGGAGCCACTACCGTAGTATTCTTTTTTGCCTGTTCCGTCAGGGTTCATATGGAGCAGGTTACGGGCAAAATAGTGCGCCATGTCGGTGTATTCCCAACGCAGGTACATCACGCGTCCGTTGTTTAGCACTACAGGATCCCACTCATTGTCTTGGCCGTAGCTCAGCTGGCGAACTTTCTTGGTAGCGGGGTCCATGACACTAACTAAGGCCACGGCGTCGTTACCATTAACACAAGGTACGCCTTGCAACGAAAGGTTGGAGGTTAGCATGATCTTGCCGCTAGGCAAGTAGGTGCCGTCCATAAAGTCCACTTCGGGAACATCGTCGGGAGTCAGGAGTTTTGGCTCTCCACCGTCGGCGGGCATTTCGTATAGGTGCCAACGGCCGTGCGGGCCGGCTTTGGAGAACATCATCTTATCGGCGTCGAAGTTCAGCTCAAGATCGGCGACGTGACTGCCTTCGGCTTTGTATACCGTTTGGTAATTAACGTCGGCTTGGTTCATGCCGGAGATTAATCCCACTTCGCCACGGCCGCGCTTGGGGTTGGTGTTGGCGTTCGACTTCCAGTTGGCGCCGGGCATACCCATGCCGGGAGCGCCCGAACGGCGGGCGTATTTGCCCAGCTCGTGGCGGGTAACCAAGATGTCGGACTTGAGGAGTGGGGTGGAAAGAAGAAGCTCTTTCTTCAATTCCACGATTTCCATGGCCCGTTTTACCGCTCCGGGCTTCCGGGCGTAAAGGTCGGCTTTGGCCTTGGGCAACCCGTCTTTGATGCGTTGGTAACGACCTTGGTCCGAGAATCCGCTGTGCTTCTTGGTCATGAAATCCACGGAGCGTTTGATGGCCGCGAGGTTTACGTTTTCGAGACGTTCCTGCACCTTGAGCGCTTCCACTGTTTCTTCGAAAAGAGCAAGTAGTTGCTTGTCGTCAGCGCAAGACTGCAGGGCGCTTTTGAAAGCGCTCGGGTTCTTGAGTCCGGAGATGGTTTTCTCAACGATTTTCCGGTCAAATTTGCCGTTTTCGATCAGCCTGGCTGGGTTTTTCCCGGCATGGCGCTCGATCCAAAACATGGCGGTGGGGTGTTTGTCCCAAAGGGTTTTCCACTCCCCTTTTTTATCCTTGGCCTTGTAGGCCTTCGCAAAGTCTTGTGACCAAGAGCGTTGGGCCCATGAGGCGCCTGCGCTAAAGGTCAGCAGGAAGATCGCTAAGGATAGATGAATGAAAAAAATCTTTCTCATGCCTGTTGGATTAGATAATTGTGTCAGCTAATGCATATTCGACCCTAAACGCCATAGCCACCGTGCCTTAAAAATGGATGTCTCGGGAGTCTCGTTTCGGAGCGAAAAAAGTGCCCGCGTTACGGGTCCGATATCCTTGGGAAACGGAAGCTAAAGCGATATAATCATCGAATACGGTAAATATAAGTCGATTTTCGTAAATGCAAGGGGGGGAAATGTTGCTAATTGAGAGGCCAAATGATTCTGGGCTAAGAAAAATCCACTTCCTTCCAAATAAGGCCGGAGGGATTGAGGATTACCCGAAATATGCTTTATTTTGCGAGGATATTTTTAAGGGATGTCCCTAAACGATACTATGAAATATTTCCTTATTCTTATAATGTTTTTGCCCGCCGTGGTATGGGGCCAAGACAACCAGATCCGATTTGAAGAGGGCAAGACTTTGCTCGAAGGCAAGCGCTATAAAGAGGCCATGGCCACATTTCTGTCGCTTACCGAAACCGGTAATCAAAATTGTTACGCTCGCTATGCCTGCTTTTATTATGGATATGCCGCCTACGAAGCCGGGGAAAAGCAAAAGGCCCGGGCAATGTTTACCCAAGTGACAGTCAGGTATCCGGAGTGGAAGCAAGCCGATGACGCCCGTGTTTGGTTAGCGCAAATCGCTTTTGACGAGGGTTTCCGCGCCAAGGCTATGGCCATACTCGAAAAGGTGGAAAAAGGCCCGAAAAGAAAAACGGCCTATGAAATGGCCAGAGTGTACTTAGACAAATCGGATACGGAAGACCTTCGCATTCTGCATAAGCGTTTGCCGGAAGACAAGACCGTAGCGATGGTCCTCGCCGAGAAATTGGCCGCCACCCAACCCGAAGACAGGGAGCCGGGGGAATTGGAGGCTTTGGTAAGGGAATTTAAGCTAAACCCGGAAATGTATGGCGTGAAGCTCAAAACGACGGGCCATACCAAAAAGAGCAGTTATAACGTAGCGGTGATGTTGCCGTTTCTTTATATCAACGATTCCGCCTCGATTGAGGCTCGCACTCCCAATTTCGTCTACAACCTGTATTCGGGAATGGAGTTGGCTCAAAGGCACTTGGCCGAAGAGGGCGTGGACATAAAACTGTATCCATACGATACCAAAAAAAGTCGTGATAGCTTGTCGGTGACGCTAGCTACGGACCATATCGAGGAAGCGGACCTGATCTTGGGGCCGTTGTATTCTTCCTTGGCTACGGAAGCCGTAAAATTTTCGGACAGGTCCGAGACCGTGTTATTCAATCCCCTTTCCACGGACAGCGCGTTGGTGGCGGATTCGGAGTATGCCAAGCTGTTCTTGCCCGATAACGAAACCCAAGCGCGCCAAGCCGCCAGATTCGCCGTTTCGAAAGTTGAGAACAGAAACGCTATGATTTTTTATGGAACAAAAGCCAAGGACTCCATAAAAGCTTACGAGTATAAGAGGGCGATAGAAAAAGATAGCTTTAATGTGGCGATTATAAGGCGACTTGACCGCTATAACGCTCGCTCAATCGATAAAATGCTTAGGGCCAAAACCAAAGTGCCTACAGATTCTGTCAACAACTATGGAGTTCGGATTATGGAAGACTCGCTCCATATCGCGCCGGACAGCATCGGACACATTTATGTGGCGTCCGATAACGAGATTTTGGCTACCAGCGTTATCGCGGGCATTTCAGGCCGGCCGGACACGGTGATGCTTATCGGCGACGGACGTTGGCTCGATTACTTCGTCACGCCGGAGACTTTGGAAGAGAAAGAGATTTATCTGGTGGCCCCGAACTTTGTTGATATGTCCACGGACAACTTTCAGCGCTTTAGGGAGGATTACGCAAGAGCGACTTACCGCAACCCTGACCGCTACGCCTCGCAAGGATATGATATGCTGATGTTGTTGGGCAAAATGCTGAAGGAAAACGGAACGGAAGTATTGCCGGCCAAGGGGACCGGTTTTGTGCCAGGCACGTTGTACTACGGTTACGATTTCGACGAAAAAGGAAAAAACCGGGTAGTGCCGATCATAAAATACAAGGATTACACCCTGAGGGTAGCCAACAAGCCCGAAGAGGAAACGGAAGATTAAGAAAACGCCGGAAATCCATAAGCCGGACTGTCGCCGTGGCGTCGGTTCGGCTTTTTTGTTTACAAAATAGTCCGGGTTAGATAAAAAGATGCCGAGAAATACGGAAATTGAATTCTGGAGGGCTGTTTCCGGGTTTTGGTTTTGGAAAAAAAGAATTCGAAGAAGCGAAAAGAGTCCTAACCCTTGCGTTGAAAACGATTATGGAGATGGGAAAGAATGCCGTATTGAGAGCCGTGACGGCTTGTTGCTTATTTTTGGGCTTCTTGGGAGCGTGCGCCCAAAAGACGGAAGAAAAACTGACACTGGGCGCCGAGCGCTTTGACGTGTACGGGCCCGGGCTTGCGGGGCAAAGAGTGGCTTTGGTAGTGAACCAAACGTCCGAGATCCACGGCGTGCATCTGGTTGATATGTTTTTGGCCAAAGGCGTGGAGGTGGTCAAAGTATTCGCTCCGGAACACGGCTTTAGAGGCAAGGCGGATGCCGGCGAGAAAGTCAATGACGCAACGGACGCGAAAACGGGTTTGCCGATCGTGTCGTTGTACGGTAAAAACAAGAAACCTTCCGCCGAAATGCTCTCGGATGTGGATGTGGTTGTCTTCGATATACAGGACGTGGGAGTGCGGTTTTATACCTATATAAGTACCATGCATTACGTAATGGAGGCCGTGGCCGAGCAGGAAAAACGCATGATTGTTTTGGATCGGCCTAACCCGAACGGCTCGTATGTGGACGGCCCCGTTTTGGAGAGAGGCTTCGAGTCGTTTGTCGGGATGCATCCTATTCCGGTGGTACACGGGGTTACGGTTGGGGAATTGGCCAAAATGATTTCGGGCGAGAAATGGTTGGCTACGAACAAGGTTTGCGACCTGTCGGTGGTGCCTATGCTCGGTTACAGTCACGATATGCCTTATTCTCTTCCCGTAAAGCCGTCGCCGAATCTTCCTGATGAGGTTTCGGTGCGCTTGTATCCTTCGCTCTGCTTTTTTGAAGGGACTCCGGTGAGTGCGGGTAGGGGAACCGAACGGCCTTTTACCCTTTACGGTTACCCGGACAAAGCTATGGGAGAAGACACTTTTCGTCCGAGAAGCATTCTCGGAATGTCAAAATACCCGAAACACGAAGGAAAATTGTGTTACGGAGAGAATCTCGCCGATGCTCCGGGTTCGGTGGGCTTTAAACTTGAATACCTTTTGCGTGCGTACAAGAATTTCCCTGACAAGAAGAAATTCTTCAATTCCTTTTTCGATAAACTCGCCGGAACGGATAAGCTGAAGGCTCAAATTTCTGCGGGAATGGACGAGAAAGCGATCCGGACCACTTGGGCGCCTGCGCTGGAAGCCTACGGGAAAATGCGGAAAGGTTACCTTATTTACGAATAAGGCGGAGAGAATAGTGTACGAATGGTCGGGATGGAGCGTAATGTTATTGCGAACCTTTCGGCGAAGTCAAAGTTTCGGGTACCGATACGTTCGGGATCCCGGGAACGAAAATTACGAATGGAAAAATAATACCGGTTGTTATGTTGTTCTGGAATCGTTGGCAAAGCGCCTATCGTCTTTTTTACATGACCTTGTTGGTCTTTTTCACCGTAGTTACGGGTGCGTATCTCTACGGTTTTTTTTCGGGAAATTCAAATTGGCTTTCATGGGAGCTTGATATAAAAGCCGAGCCCGTCGAAACCGTTGCGGAGAGTTTGGAAATCGGGCCTTATAAGATTGACCTTCCGGCCAAAACTTACGTTGCTACAGAACATTATCGCGCCAGCGATCCGCAGATCAATCCGGAATATTCCATGTATTTCTGGTTGGTTTTGGGAGTCGGCGCAAGCCTTTTGCTTACGGTTTCCACGGGTTTTAACCGCTTTTGGTTTCTTGTGAGTATGGGCGTTTTCGCCCTTTCGGTTTTGGGTTTGAGGCTGGAACTGTTGGAGTTTTTAGGAAAAGAAGATTCTAAGCTCGCTTTCGGGATAATCGTGTCCTATTTCGCCGTTTCCTATCTGTTTCATTCCATATGGAAAGCGGTGTCTATACCGGCCCGTTTCGTGGTTTTCGCCTCGCTTACGGCTTTATGGACCTTTGCGATCGTCAAATTTTCCGAAGGGGGAAATCCGGTGATGATCTTGACCGGTTTCGGAATCTGGCCGGCCACATATCTGACTTTGGCTTTTATCCTGTTTATAGGCACTGAGATTTTCGCTACGCTTCTGAAGTTTTTGCCCGATACCAGTACGAGCCCTTCGGGGAAAATGAACAACCTCGGGCATTATTTGATCTTTTGTGTCATTTATTTCCTGAACTTGGGAATGGTGTTTTATCAGATGACAGAAGGCGAAGATCTTGGAGTGTACCTCCTGAGCCCCTTCCTCATCTTTGTGATCGCCACGGTCGCCGGTTTATTCAATTTCGAGGCCCGTTCCGAAAAATACGCCCGGATGTTGCCCTTCTCGCCACTTGGCGCCATGCTTTATCTTGGTTTTGCGTTGGTGGCCACCGCTACGGTAGCGTTTGCGTTTTACACCGGAAACGACCCGATGGCCGAAGTTTTCGAAGACGCTATCGTTTATTCCCAAATAGGTTTCGGCATCGCTTTTCTCGTTTATGTGTTGATCAACTACGGGACGCTGTTGGGAAGGAATAAGGCTGTGGCGAAAGTGATGTACAAACCGGTGAGAATGCCGATACTCAGCATGACTTTGTTGGGAATAGGCGGAACGGTATTGTTCTTTGGGAAATCAAGCTGGCTGATTGTGGATCAAATGAACGCCGGTCGGGCCAATTTGGTGGCGGACCTTTATCTTTATGAGGGGAAATTCGAGACGGCAAAGCGCAACTACGAAATTTCGGCCTACCATGGCTTCCAAAACCATCACGCCAACTACACGCTGGCGCATTTGGCCGAAAAGAAATCGAATATTTCGGAGGCTTTGGTCCACTTGGAATTGGCCGTGTCCAAGCAGCCTTCCCCGTACGCTTACGCCCGTCAGGCGAAGTTGTACCAATCGCAAAACCGTTTTTTCGACGCCCTTTTCTGCTTGCGCAGGGGAACCTCAAAGTTTGAGGGGAATGGCCAATTGAAAAACGAAATCGGAATGCTTTACGGAGGTTCGCAAGTGTTGGATTCGGCTATGATTTGGCTTGGCCAGGCCGAAAAAATAGGAGATACTAGACTTTCGGGCTTAAGAAACCGTTGGGCGCTGACGGCGCTTAAAGATATTCCATTGGATAATGATCTGAACGCAAAACTTGACGCTATCGAAGACCCGATGGCCAAGGCAAATGTTGTGGCCGTATCGAATATCCGTCCGGGAGCTCCGCTTAAAGCCAGTCTGGCGCCGGCTGAGGGGGCTTTGGATTTTGGCAGAACATTGTATCTGAATAACATCTCGGTGAATCTCGGGGAAAATGATCCGGTTGCCTTCGCTGATTTTATCCAAGCTACGTTATCCGATTCCGTAAACGCACCGTACGAGGCGTTTCTAAAATACAACGAAGCGCTTGCGGATTATCGGGCCGGCCGTGTATACGACGCACTTGACCTGCTATCGAAAATGACGGTGGAATACCCGTCTATGGATGAGCGTCTCGTTTTTGCGAAAGGATTTATCGCATTAAAGAACAAAGCGTACCAGCAAGCGGGAGATTTCTTCCGCGAAGCCCACCTGTTGGGATATCCGCAGGCCGAGACCTATAGCCTGTTGGCCATGGCCGAAGCCGGGTTGCTTAAGAATACGGCTATGCTTTGGGAAAACTCGGTTGATTCTTCGGTTGTGCGTGACGATATGCTTTACGTGTTGAAAACAGATAATGTGACTGACGTATTTTCCGCTTCGGACCAAAAGAAAGCTCTTTGGTTAAGGTATAGAAGTGCCGACGCCGACCCGGGGCTGATTTCCCGCCTGGAGAATTCAATCCGAACACCGGTTTTCAGAGCGGATTTGAACCTTTACTACGCTTCGAAAGCATTGGCGAATAACGAAACGGAAGAAGCTTCCCGTTACTTGAAAGAAGCCGAGAAATACGGAGCGAAGGCCAACTGGACAAGAGCGGTAAAAGCCAGGATAGCCTTGGCCGAAAGAAAGCCGACAACTACAGGGCTTTCTCTGGCTCCCGATGAAGAGCTTTGGTTAAAAGCCCAAAGGGCGGAGGCCAATGGCGAACGAAAAGAAGCCGACTCGCTGTTTATGGCGCTCGGTTCGGCCAATCCGTACTTTACGGAAGGCATGTTGGCCGCGCTGGAATACGCCGAAAGCGGGAAGGACGGCCTTGAGAAAGCGTACAAGATGGTAGTGCGCGCAAAATACGCCGACGCTTACTCTGTGAGGCTGAATATGGCATATATCCGTTTGGCCTTGAAAATGGGGCTGGACAACTCCGCGGACAGGGCCCTGCTTGAGATGATCAATTACGTTTCCGAAGAAAATTATAAAGCATTGGAACAACGGGTGGAAGGATGGCGCTCACGCTTGGAAAATGGCGAGGCCATATAGTCCGGAACCCCGCACCCGGTAATTCCCGAACAACCAGAGAGTTAATAATTCGGTAATAATTTCCGTATCGTGGAAAAAAGCATTACCTTTGCGCCTGATTTTCCGTAAAGTGAGGTCGCTGCCCGAGGCGGATTTTCCGCTCAGATGGCCGATACCGGAGACGCAACGCCTTAGCGTCAGGCCGGTGCGCGGAACGGAAAGATCAGAACATTCTAGTTATCAGGAGGGTAATTACTGAGACGCTCTTGCGTTTTAGCGAATATCCCCCTACATTTGTGGCCCTTTTTCCCAAATGGGAGAAAAGGCAAGGTTTATTTGTTCTAACTTCTAACATTAGAATTAGTCAACGTGGATACTCTTAGTTACAAAACACAATCGGCCAACGCGTCATCGGTTGACAAGGATTGGGTGATAGTTGACGCTGATTCTATGGTGTTGGGTCGTTTGGCCAGCGAAATCGCGAAAATCATTCGCGGAAAGCACAAGCCAAGCTACTCTCCACACGTAGATTGCGGAGACAACGTGATTGTGATCAATACGGACAAGATCCGTTTGACCGGAAAGAAATGGTCGGATAAGGTGTACGTACGTCACACCGGATTCCCAGGCGGCCAGCGCAAGACTACCGCTACCGAGCTGAAAGCCAAGTCTTCTACCCTTCTTGTTGAGAATGCCGTAAGAGGCATGTTGCCAAAGAACCGTCTTGGCAGAAAACTCTTCAAAAACCTTTACGCTTACGCTGGAACAGAGCACAAGCACGAAGGTCAACAACCAAAAGAAATTAAACTTTAATCTCAATGGAAGTTATCAACACGATAGGAAGAAGGAAAACTTCAGTTGCGAGACTTTACATGACTCCCGGTAACGGCGAGATCGTTGTAAACAAAAGACCTCTTGAGACTTACTTCCCTTTCGAGATCCTGCGCACAGTGGTTAAGCAGCCTTTGGCGATCGCTGAAGCTCTCGAAAGCTACGACATCAAGGTGACCGTAGACGGCGGTGGATTCAAAGGACAGGCGGAAGCTATCCGTTTGGCCGTAGCCCGCGCGCTTGTTGAAGTTGACGCCGAGGTTCGCCCAGCATTGAAGAAAGAAGGTTTCTTGACTCGTGACCCACGTATGGTCGAGCGTAAGAAATACGGACGTCGTAAGGCACGTAGAAGATTCCAGTTCAGTAAGCGTTAATCCCGTTTACTTTTTACATTCATTTCTTTTAGGAAAATGGCTCAATTACAATATAAAGACTTACTAGACGCTGGTGTTCACTTCGGACACTTGACGAGAAAGTGGGATCCTAAGATGGCGCCTTACATCTTCATGGAGAAGAACGGCATCCATATTATCGATCTCAACAAAACGCTTGTTTGCCTCGAGGAAGCGTCTAACGCAATCAAGCAAGTAGTACGTTCAGGCCGTAAGGTGATGTTCGTAGCCACGAAAAAGCAGGCCAAAGAGGTTGTTGCTGACGAGGCTGCTAGACTGAAAATGCCTTTCGTTACCGAGCGTTGGTTAGGTGGTATGTTGACAAACTTCGCCACTATCCGCAAATCCCTCAAGAAAATGTCGTCTATCGACAAAATGATGAAGGAGGAAGCGTATACCAACCTTGCGAAACGCGAGCGTCTGATGATCACCCGCGACCGTGCTAAATTGGAGAGAATCCTGGGCGGCATCTCTGATTTGACTCGTTTGCCAGCGGCTTTGTTCATCGTTGACATCAAGAAGGAGCACATCGCTGTTAAAGAAGCGAAGAAGCTCAATATCCCTGTTTTCGCTTTGGTCGACACCAACTCTAACCCAGAGGAAGTGGACTTCCCGATTCCAGGCAACGACGATGCTTTCAAATCAGTTTCACTGATCGTTAAAGCTATCGGCTCTGCTATCGAAGAAGGCTTGACCGAAAGAAAAGCTGAGCGCGACGCGCAAAAGCAAAGCGAAATGGAGGCTGAGAAAAAAGCCACCGACGCTAAGGGAGACGAAGAGAGTAAATAAACCTTGTACCGGCACAAACCGGAATATTGAGTAAAAAAAATTGAACATCGCCTCTTTTGGTGATGTTCAATTTTTTTATTGTAGCTTCAGTGATTTTCAGCTATTTTTGTGCGGCTTTGAAGCCCTTAATACTTGAGATTCACAATTCTATATATAAAATACGCTTAAAATGGCTATTACAGCGAAACAAGTAAACGAATTGAGAAAAATCACCGGTGCCGGCATGATGGATTGCAAGAAGGCATTGGTTGAAGCCGACGGCGACAACGAAAAAGCTATCGAGATTCTCAGAAAAAAAGGACAGAAAGTTTCTGCCAAGCGCGCGGACCGCGAGACTTCTGAGGGTGTTGTTGTTGCGAGAACTACTGAAGACGGAACTCGTGGCGTATTGATCGCCTTCACTTGCGAGACCGACTTCGTTGCTAAGAACGACGGTTTCGTTGCTTTGGCCAACGAAATCCTCGACGTTGCTTTCAACGAGAAGCCCGCTACTACTGAGGAGCTTTTGGCTTTGACTTCTGGCGACCAGACTATCAACGACAAGATCATCGAGATGGTAGGCCGTATCGGCGAGAAAATGGAGGTTAAGCACTACATCGTCGCTGAAGGCGAGAAAGTGGCTCCTTACATCCACTCGAACAAGAAATTGGGCGTATTGGTAACTTTGGCTAACTGCGGAGACGCTGACTTCCTGACCGCTGGTAAGGACGTTGGTATGCAGATTGCCGCCATGAACCCTATCGCTGTAAGCAAAGACAGCGTTGACGAGGCTACTAAAGAGAAGGAATTGGAAATCGGACGTGAGCAAGCTCGCGCTGAAGGCAAGCCTGAGCAGATCCTCGACAAAATCGCTCAAGGTAAGCTTAACAAATTCTTCAAAGACAACACTTTGTTGGCCCAAGACTTCGTTAAGGACAGCAGCGTGTCTGTAGAGAAATATCTCGACGGTTTGAACAAAGGTATGACCGTTGTTGACTTCAAGCGTATCGCTATCTGAAGCGCCGCTCGAAGAAAGAATACCTGTTTTTTGAAGGCCGGCGTGTATTAACGCCGGCTTTTTCATGTAATGGAAACCGGACGGCCCAGCCGTTCCAAACAGTTTTGCCATATGTTACTCCCATTCGAGAATATGCCCGACAACGCCAGGGTGTGGATTTTTCAAAGCAACAGGCCTTTCGGCGCAGAGGAAGCCGATGCGTTGGCGAGCCGTATTGAGCCTTTTCTTGACACTTGGCAGGCGCACAGCGTTGATCTGAACGTGGCCTACCGTTTCGAGGACGAGCACTTCCTTATAGTGGCCGTAAACGAGGATAGCCAGCAGGCTACGGGTTGTTCGATCGACGGACTCACTCGCTTTGTGAAGAGCTTGGCCGAAAACGGCGGTCCCGATTTTATGGATAGGGCCATCGCTTATAACCGCAACGGCGAAGTACGCTTTACGGAGCTGTCGCAGATCAGGGGCAAGATCGCCAACGGCGAGATCGGACTTTACGATTTGGTGTACAACAACGCCTTGTCCGACCTTGATGCCTTCAGGAAAGGATGGAAACTGAAAGCCCAGGACAGCTGGATGAAACGCTATTTCTAATTTTATTAAAACATAGCCAATTCAGTCAACCGAAAAGACTGTTTCCTCCGTTATACTTAAACCCGGCCGTCGCCAATTCCCGATTTCTTTCTGCGGATGCCGGTCTTGGCGAAGTTTTGGCCAGTGTTTTTGCATAGAGCGTATTTTTATGAAAGAGAGTTTAGTAATTATTCCCACTTACAATGAAATCGAGAACGTGGAATCAATTATCCGCCACGTTTTCGGATTGGAAAAACCCTTGGATATCCTGATCGTGGATGACGGTTCGCCTGACGGTACGGCCGCGAAGGTGAAGGAACTGCGACAGGAATTTCCCGAAAGGCTCCATCTGTTGGAGAGGGAAGGAAAACAAGGTTTGGGAACGGCTTATATCGCCGGCTTCGGTTACGCTCTGGAAGCGGGATATGAGTTGATTTACGAAATGGACGCCGACTTTTCGCATAACCCTGACGATTTGCTGAAGCTCAGGGAAGCCTGTCTAGGCGGTGCTGGTGTCGCTGTGGGCTCAAGGTATGTTTCGGGTGTCAATGTGGTCAACTGGCCGATGGGGCGCGTTCTGATGTCATATTTTGCCAGCAAATACGTGCGGATGATCACCGGTTTGCCGATTCACGACACTACGGCCGGTTTTGTGTGCTATCGTCGCGAGGTGCTTGAGAAAATGCCATTGGATCGGATCCGGTTTGTCGGTTACGCTTTCCAGATCGAGATGAAATTCACGGCTTGGAAATACGGATTCAAGATTCAGGAAGTTCCGATCATCTTCACGGACAGGACTTTGGGGACTTCAAAAATGTCCGGAGGAATCTTTACCGAGGCGCTTTTCGGTGTCGTGAGTTTGACTGTCGAAAGTTGGTTTCGGAAGTATAATTAAAAGCTTCGGAGTTTTTGTATGTCTTTTCTTTTGTGTGTACCGCCCTGAATTTCAGCGTGGACCAAGAAAGAAGAGTTTTCTTTTCGTTAAATTTCGTGAAAGGGTTCCAGTTATTTGTCGTACCTTCGTGGCTGATGGGACTACAGGGGGTTCTCCGGTTTCAGCGCCGTTTGTCCGGCCCGGCTTTTGCCGGTTTCGAACAAAAACGTTGTCAATCGTTTTTTATCCTAACTAGTCTTTCGGCCGTACCAAATAGGGCGACCTCGAATTTTATTTTAAAACTGAATTGAATGGCAAAATCACAAGAGACCTTTAGCAAAAAAGAAAAAGAGAAGAAACGCCTTAAGAAAAGGCAGGACAAGCAACAGAAGAAAGCGGAGCGTAGAGCGGCTAGCGCCGAGAACGCTGGCTCAGGACTTGACGACATGATGGTTTATGTCGACGAGAACGGTTTCCTTAGCACGACACCGCCTGACGAAACGAAGAAAAAGAAGGAAATAGACGCCGAGAGCATCGAAATCGGAGTGCCTAAAAGGGAAAAAGAAGATGAGGAGCCTTTGACTGGCCGTGTAGACTTCTTCAACCACTCGAAGGGATTCGGCTTTATCCGCGATTTGGATAGTCGCGAACGTTACTTCTTCCACGTAAACGGCCTTATGGAGCCAGTTGACGAAAACGACAAGGTGACGTTTGAACTTGAGAACGGTATGAAAGGCTTGAATGCCGTACGAGTGAAGAAAATTTAATTCAGGAATAAGCTCGCGCGATTTTGCGTAAGCTGTAATCCGCCCTTTTGAATAGGCTCCCGAGTGGAGCTTTTTTTTGTCTTTTTTTTATCTGTACTCCTCCCGTTTTACTCTTTAGGAAAACCAATGTTCATGCTTTTTTGAATATTGAACTTTTTTGGGAACGGTACTGACACCCTTCCCGAAAAAAATGCGCCCTGCGGAGCTATTTAAAAACCTTTTCTCTCTTTTTTATGTGATTACGCTTCCCTAAATTCTAGAGAAGAAAAGTCAGGAAATGGATTTTTCGAAGCCATACGAAACCAAATATTCCGGATAACAAAATCTAAACGGATATGATAAGACCTTTACTGGCCACAGGATTGGCCATCGTTTTGGCGCTCGGATTTTTGTCTTGCGAGCCCAAATCCATCCAAACAACTCCGGGTACAAACCCCGGCGGAAGCTGGAAACAGCTTAAGTCAGAGGCCAATTCTATCGGTAAAAAGGAGTGGAGACCAATGCTCAGTTATGTGGCGGAGCTACACAAGAAAAGCACGCATCCGCCCGTATGGCCTTTTGAACATGAATGGGAAGAGATTGGCCCGGGATACGTGTACGGACCGGCTTTTGGTCATTGGGATCTTGTACACCAAGTGATAGACCTGATGCCAGCTTATCCGGAACACGCATATAAGCAGTTGCTCAACAACGTTAAGAATCAGGAAGATCACGGAATGGTTCCGGGCTCGTTTTGGATGCCGGGTAGCAAGCTGAACAAGAAAAGAACCAAGGCTAGCTGGAGTAGGGAAAAGCAAGGACACCCTCCGTTTTGGGTTTTCGCCATAGACGATTATGTGGAACTCACCGGAGCCGACTCGGTACTTAAGCGTTTTTACGGACCGCTTGTAAGGCAGATCTCATGGTTTGAGAATAACAGAAAGGCGGAAGGTGAAGGTTTTTATTATACCGACATCCTGACAAAACGTTGGGAAAGTGGCGTAGACGAAGGAATCCGTTTCGATGATACGGCGGAAGGCGCTTGGGCTTGCATCGACGCGACCAGCCATGTCTATTACCTTTATAAAGTGGCTGCGAAGTGGTCCAATATGTTAGGTATGGACGACAATTTTTACGGTCGTCGGGCTGATCAGTTGGAGAAGCATATTCAGGAAGGAATGTATGACAAAAAGGACGGACTTTTCTACGACAGTTGGGCGATGAAAGACGAGAAGCTCCGCACTTTGGCATTCGAAACATTGTTTCCGATTGTGGCGGGAGCGGCTACAAAACCTCAAGCTGACCGCTTGATAAACGAGTACTTGTTGGATACGACATGCTTTAATACGGCTCACCCGATCGCTACTGTAGGCAAGCGGGATCCCAAGTTCGAATTGCGTATGTGGCGCGGGCCGGCTTGGAACAGCATGACGTACTGGGTGGCCAGAGGGTGTGTGAAGTACGGAAGAAAAGACGCCGCCAAGATCATTCTGGAAAAAGCTCTGGACAGTAGTGCCAAGCAGTTTGAGAAGACGGGCACGATTTGGGAATTCTATCATCCTTTGGGCGGTAACCCTGAAGAAGTGTTAAGAAAGCCAGGGTCGGCTAGGAATAAGCCGTGCAAAGATTATTTGGGACACAACCCGGTAATCGCCATGGCGAGGCTTTATGCGGAAATATCGAAGTAACCGCATACTGGAAATATTGATGGGAAAAGCTGTCTTGTGTGAGTGGGACAGCTTTTTTCGTTTTACGAAGAAACAATCTAGCTTGGGTCTCTTCGGGCTGAGTCACCCTCGTCGCCTTGTGTCGGGTACATTTCTTTTTCCCAAGCGAGCATTCCCGCTTCTCGTGGATATAAGCCCAGTTCCGCCCTTGTAGGGTTTTCAAAATCTTCCAAAAAGCGTTCTTCCTCAGGGTTGTTACTGGCTAGCCCTTTTCTCGATTTATCTATACTGGCCAAAGCGCGCATCAATACAAAGTAAGACGGGTACAGACTCAGTGATCCGGATTCGTTTCGGCTGTTCCACTGCGTCGGGGCGTAGATCATCGTTTCGTCTATGCGCATGGTTGGCAAAAAGAGTTTCATTGGATGTTCGGGCAGATAATGGTCTCCTATGAGTACTGTATCGGCCAGGTCCAAATCTCCATCTTCAGGCCTGAAAGTTCCCGTTTGGCCCAAGCGACCAATCTGCTGGCTTCTTTCCCGTGTCCACACAAAGTCGATATATTCACGCAGTTCTCCGGTTAAGAATTTCGGATCAATAGTTCTGTCAGAGTCGAAACCTATAAAATCTTTTTGAAAAGCTCCGGGAGTCAATTCCGAATTTGGAGCGATATAAATGGGGCAACTTCTCCTGCTGTTTGCGATATCGCTGAGTAATGCGGCGGATTCTTCTTGCTGTAGCATCCGGGCTAGGTCGGCTCGTAGGTCCCAATAAAACTTGGGCCCTCCGTTGATTCGCCTTTCCGCCATGCGCCTGAATTTTGTTTTCAGTAACAAAGTGGGACTTACCAATTCCTCGGTTTTTACAGGTGCCGAAGCGATTTCATGATCGTCCTGTCTGAAGGGCAGTACATGGGCGGTTGGTTCGAACGAGACTTTAGATTTTTTCGGAAAGCGCTTTTTGTGTTCGGCGCTGCCTAAGAGGCGTTGCAGGTCATGGCGTTTTTCTTCTTTTTCCTTAATCTCGCCTATAGCCCTAGCGGTTTTCAAGTTTGATTTGCCTTTAGGTTTCCCCGGGTTATAAACTGAACGTTCTATTTCCCAAGGAACTTCGTCTAAACGATCGGTTTCAGTTGACTCTTCAGTGGGAATAGGCATTGAGATGGCTCCTTGGTCTGCGGGTAGCCATTCGCTTGAGTCCTCTGGTGTTTCGGGATCTCGGGAGCTTGTGCTTCGCAATTCCGGGCGGATATCGTCAGAGTGGATGGAAAGAATGGCTACGCTGCTGGAAGACGAGGATTCCGTAATGCCGCGGTGTCTTTGGAATTCGTCCCAATAGTCTTTGGGAGGGAACTGTTCCTGAAGTTCTTCCGGCATTTCTGTCAAAAGGATATTGCCTCTTTTTGCTAAGATGTCTTCCCAAATTTGCTGGACCTTAGCCGGTTTTACTTTCTTTTTGACAGGGCTCCACAGTGTTAATCTGTAATTGATAATGGCTTCCACGCAGGAGCGGCGCTCTTCGGCCACTTGTTCCAGCAATTCGGCCATTAGATAATAAACCGGCCAGAAAGCGTACCGCCTTGCTCCGAGTCTTTTGGAAGTCCGGATTTCGTTTGCGCTGTACCAGTCATAAATCTTCTTTTCCAAATTCAATAACACCTCCATCGACTCGTCGGCCCACTTTTGCAGTTTCTTCGGGTCTTTGCCGGGATTACTTTCCTGCGTCTGCCGATAGCGCCGGAGTAGGCGCCTGATTTTCCAAAAAGAATCCCCACTGCCGTAATGCTCGGCCGTTTCTATAAAGGCTTTTTCGTCCATCATCGCCTGAATTGGCGAGTTGTATTTTTCTGAAGAGGAGTGCTGGGGGAAATTGTCCGTTTTTGGCTGACGGGCTATCCCGCCACGAGTGGCCCCGTGCTTGGTTTGAATCGTAACGTTTTTATTTTTTCGTCTTAAGAACATTGACGCAAATCCCCCTTTCGGGAATATCGATACTCGAATAGCATGCCGTATAATGAGTGGGGAGGAAAAATATGCCTAATGTGTCGCGGTTTTTGGTTTGTGCCGGGCGAAGGTCGGGCAAGGCTGTTTTTGCTGAACTTTTTCCTGAAAAAAACTGTTTAGCCATGAGGCGAAACCCTCCCGAATATCCATAGCTTCCACTTAACCCTATAGGATGTTTTGTTCGAGCAAAACAAGTAAAAAAAGACAGAGCGTTACCGCTTCGGGACAGCAGCGGGCTGTATCGGACTGTGGTGGAAAGCGGGTGGTTCAGGCTTTGATGAGTCTTGAGGAGTTTCATAATGCTACATATAGCGCAGAGGTTGGTAGCCTTGAAGACCGCTACACGGGCAATGAGGAGCTTCTTGAAATAGAGGCTTACCTTGAACGTTACAAGGCGCTTGAGCAGAGGTCTTTTACGCCAGCGGTATTCGCTTCGATGCAACAGATGCTTTTTAAGATGGAAACCGCCTGTAACGGATGGTTTTTCAGGCACCCGATACATTCGAAACTTAGTGTGAAGCTTCACCCATATACAAATGGGATTTTGCGTTTGATCGATGAAATTGATGTCGCTTACCATGAGTTACTGGCAAAATTTGACGCTTGGAAAGAGCGAAACTCTTCGGGTGGATTCAGTTCGTTTACCGACACGGCTGATTCCGTATGGCTTCCGGACGACCCTGACATGTTTGAGGTCAGTGAGGAGGAGCTGATGTTGTCCGGTTTGGAAGAGGGAGTTGATATTACGGTGGTTAACAAACCTTCAGAGAAGGGAAAAAAGGGAATTTCGCAAAAAGACCGTTACAGGTCGCATTTGTCTAGCCTATGGTCAGATAGGGGAGCGAGCACACGCATGAAAATATATGGAAGCCTTGCGCCAGAATATTGGCCAGCCAAAGACAGTGAGCTTTCCGAAAGTATTAATTGGGGCGGGGATTTGCTGGAACAGTCACAGGAAAGCCGTTCTTCTGTAAGCCGGCGTAGCGTTCGTACCCGTTCGTTACGTGGAGAGTTTGGTTTGACGGCGGAAGCCCACCCAACCACACAAAGCGTTGGAGGCAGAAGCGGAACCAGCCGACTGACCAGAGCGTCTCAAAGAAGTGAACCTCGGTCTGTTTTGAGAACGCCCAGTGAAAGCCATCCGGCACCTACGCCACGTCACGTTAATCTGTATGAGCGTTTGGCGAAAGATGCGGGCTTATCCCTTGGCGATGATTTTAAACGCCAGTTGGACGTTTTTCACCTAAAGCTGATGATGATTCCGACAGGGCGGGCGTTGCTCAGCCAAGTTATGGACCCCAATAATTCGGCGGACGATGATATGTATATGTATCACCGACATTCCTTGCACGTGTTCGGGCATGAGCTTAACGATCATACCGCTTTTCTTTCGCAGTCCGATTTGCCGGTAGTGCCGGAAGGCGTTCCGGATTTTGACGCAGAACAGGTTAGCCGACCACGCAGGCTGTGGCAAAAACTGAGAAAACCGGCCAAAAAGGAGCGCCCGGGAGGGCATTTTTCGGATTCTCTGCACGCTATGCAAAGCCTGGGTAATGCGTATTGGTGTCCGGGTGACTATCTGGAAATCTGGGTGCCAACGCAAATCCGTAAAGAGAGCAGTTATTTTGCGAAAAGCTCCGATTGGAACGAATCCAAAAACGAGGGTTACTACACCTTAATGCCTAAAGTGGTGGAATACGCCAGAGGGTTGATTGAAGCGCTAATCAGGCTTCGCGATTACAAGTTTCCGACTATGGATGCGTATTTCGCTTTTACGGACTTTCTCGAAAACCAAATACGGGCGGAGTTGGGAATTGCGCCGAAAGTGGATAGCACTACGGCACGTTTTACGGCCAATACTCTTTATCGCCGTGAGGATGTTATGGGTTATGACCGTTTGTATGGTAAAAAGAAAGCGGGCAAATATCGCCAGTGGCTAAATAAAGCGCAGGACGGCATAGTGGATGAGCAAGCGATATTGGAAAAGGAAGAAAGGGAGTATATAAAAGTAGACGCACCGACCGGTTATCAGGCTGATAGTTACTTTCCCTCTTTTGACCCCACAACCCGAAAATGGAATGTTCCGGCGCCTTATATGAGCCGTTCCAAATTTCAGCTTGGGGGAAATTCGGAAGCTCCGTTAGATGAGTTGATTTATCTTTTGGGAGGAAACTTCCAGGTTTCGGATCCAGTAGGCTTTCATCCCGGAGCTCTTGACTGGAGTCAGCGTTCGGGCGCGTCGGTTTCGCCTGTGATGCATCATCCAGAGTTTGACTTCGAGGTGGTGGCTTCCGGCTCTTCACAGCATGATTTTCAGAAATCAACACCGGTTACTTACCGAGAACGATCAAAAACCCTTTTGGGACGTCCGAAATCGAAGAGTGAAAGCGATCGGATGTTGGAAGAGTATGAAGTGATTCCGGAGAGATCAAGAAGACGGGGAGCTCCTGCGCCTGAGGGCCAAAGGCATGATATGTCAGCGCCGGAGACGGAAGAGACTGGCGGTAGGGCCATGGTGGTGACCGTAGACATTGAACCGGGAGCGAGACAGGAGGTTGTTCCAACCCCTTCGCTGATTGAAGAGGAGCCTGAACAGGATTGACCCAGACTATCTGTTTTGCTGTAAAATAAAATGAGAGTCGGATAGACTTATTCTACTCTAAACCTTCCTTCGCTAATCATATACATCAATCCCTCTTTCAAAGCGTAAGTTGACACGCGGATATTGTTGACGGGAATTTCTCTAAGCAAAAAACGTATAAGGCAGGAAGCGACCACGATTAAGTCTACACGCAAAGGGATCATTCCGGGGACACGCAGGCGCTCGCCTCTGTTTTTGTTGACCAACGTTTGGTAGCAGAGTTCAAACTCTGTGGTGGGTAGGTTAAAAGCGGTTCTGTGCGGTTGGGCCAAAATACCTTTGCTGGCTTCGTAGACCTCCGCCAGAGTGTCAAAAGAGCCGGAAGAGCCGATAAATTCCACGGGAGGGAAACGGCGCGCGACTTCCAGCACTCCCGTCAGTTCTTTTTCCAAATAGGCCTCGAGTTCCTTGATCTCTTCTGGCCTGATAGGGTCGTGGCGTTGGAATTTCTCGATTAGGCGTTGGGCGCCTATCTCAAGGCTGCGTTGCCAAAACACCCTCGATTCGTTGCAAAAAATGAACTCTACGCTTCCGCCACCTATATCTATGATCAGGGAAATGTCGTCGCTTAGCCTCAGCGCGCGCTTTACGCCCTCGTGAATCAGGTAAGCCTCCCTGTCGCCGTCTACGGTATGAACCGTAAAACCGGTGCGTTTGTGGGTTTCTTTGATGAAGGAATCGGCGTTAGAAGCGTTGCGAAGGGCGCTTGTGCCTACCAAGATGGCTTTGTCGGGGCCTATGCCGTAACCGGCCAACGTATCACGGAAATTCTCCAAAGTTGAGAAAGCCCTTTCCATAGCTTGGGAAGTTATCCTGCGTTCGCTTATGCCACCTTCTCCCAACCGCACGCCAACCCTTTCGTTGACAAGCATGTCCATGTTGCCGGACTGGAATTCGGCCACCAGCAGGTTAAAGGTATTTGTACCCAAGTCTACAATCGCTACTTTCTCGTCCTTCATATCCGCAAAAGTTTGGCGAATTTAATCATTCCATTATGAAAATAGAATAAAGCTATCTTTACTTTCCTTCATATTTTCCTTCCATGGGCAATGTCTGCATTTGTTCTCCTTGCGGGGTTTGCAACAGTGACCTCTTTCCAAATGGTATTGACGGGTAAATACACACCTTCCCCGTTCGTCCAAGTAGTAATGTATCCCCTCTTTTAGCTCCTTGTTATTGATAATGATTTTGGCCATAAGGCGTATTGTGTCTATTTTTGCGAAATTAAGCACAATATCGATACCGGTACAAGCCGAGGCGCCCGCATTGGCGCACAAACTCAGTCATATGAAAAAACTTTGCTTCGCCACCAACAACCCGGGCAAAATAGCCGAGATAAAAGGCCTGCTCGGAGGCAAGTTCGAAATCCTCAGCCTCGCCGATATCGGGTGTGACGTGGACCTCCCCGAAGAACAGGACACCATGGAGGGCAATTCTTCGCAAAAAGCCCGTTATGTATATGACCATTTCGGCGTGGACTGCTTTGCCGACGATTCCGGCCTGGAAGTGGACGCTCTAAACGGTGCTCCCGGAGTGTATTCGGCCAGATTTGCGGGACCACAACGCAAAGACTCCGACAATATCGACCTTCTTTTGACTAAGCTTCAGGGCAACAGCCAGCGGGGCGCCAGGTTCAGGACGGTGATCACCCTGATAGAAGGAGGGAAGGAGACGCAGTTTACCGGAACGGCGGAAGGCGACATTACCGAAGCGAGAAGCGGAGAGAAGGGCTTCGGCTACGATCCCGTTTTCCGTCCCGAAGGCATGGAATTAACCTTCGCCGAAATATCGGCTGAGGAAAAGAACAGAATCAGCCATCGTGGCAAGGCCGTACGCTCGTTGGTCGAATATTTGGCGCAAAAATAATGTCTTTGTCCGGGAACGATACCCGGTAAAGAAACACACTATATCTGATGGAAACACCTTACTTTGTCGGGATTACGGGCGGTAGCGCTTCGGGGAAAACCCGGTTCCTGAACCAATTGATGGCTTATTTCGGTGAAGATGACGTTACGCTTATCTCGCAAGACAACTACTACAAACCGCGGCACCTCCAGCCCGTGGACGAGAACGGCGTACACAACTTCGACAAGCCGGAGTCTATCGATTTCGATGCGTTTATGGACGATATCGATAAGCTGAAAAACGGCGAAACGGCCGAGCGCGAGGAGTATATGTTCAACAACCCGAACGCCACTCCGCGTATGCTCAGCTTTAAACCCGCTCCGATTGTCATCGTCGAGGGCCTTTTCGTATTTTACGACGACAAGATCAGCGCTTCGCTCGACACCAAGGTGTACATAGACGCCCAGGAACATATCAAGCTCAAGCGCCGCATCATCCGTGACAACGCCGAACGCGGCTATGACCTGGACGACGTGCTTTACCGTTACGAGCGTCACGTGATGCCCACTTACGAGCGTTACATCAAACCGACGAAATACGAAGCCGACATCGTAGTGCCAAACAACACCGACTTCAAAGGCGGTTTGGAAATCTTGGTGGGCTTTATGAGAACAAAACTCAACGCGGTCGGGGCCTAAAAGGCCCGGTGGAGAAAGAAGGGAAGAGGGGGAAGCGCTAGATTTTATACGTGTAAGCGCCCGGCATGCCGGACGCCGAACCCAAAACACCAAACAAGTGAACAATTTCGCAGTAATAGGACTCGGCCAGTTCGGCGAAGCCATTGCCAAGACCCTTTCCGCGCGTGGCGCTGGGGTGCTGGCAATCGATATCGATTACGACAAGATTGAGGCGATAAAAGAGGAAGTGGCTCACGCCGTACAGCTCGACGCCACCGACAGGCGAGGCTTGGTTGCGCAAAACATCTCCGAACTCGACGCCGTGGTGGTAGCCATTGGCGACAACTTCGAGTGCATGCTCCTTACCATAGTAGTTTTGCAGGAGCTTGGGGTAAAACGCATAATGGGTAGGGCGGCCAACGACCACCAACGGATAATCCTGCAAAAGATGGGCATTACCGAGATCATATCTCCGGAAGCCACCATCGGACAGAGCGTGGCCGAACAGCTTTTGCAACCGAATATCTATTCTTACCTGCCTTTGCCCGACGATTACGAGATCGTGGAGATCAAGACGCCGGCCAAGGTAGCGAATATGGTACTGAAGGAAGTGGGCTTGCGGGACAAGTACGACTTGAACCTGATCACTATCAAGCGGAGCTACCAAAAGGTACGTGACGGCCATTCCGTACAGGAAGAGCATATCATTGGCGTGCCTAAGGCCAGCACGGTGCTTTACGCCACCGACATCCTGATAGTGATGGGCAAAAAACAGGACGTGGACCGCTTTATTACGCTGAACAGCTAAGCGAAGAAGACCATACGAAATGACAAAACCCCGCCTCGGATAACTCCGGGACGGGGTTTTGTTGTATTAACCCCGAAACATATAACCCCAAAACAGCGATAGGCTGGGACTCCTCCCCGCCTATCCATTTCACTCAGCTATTTTGTGTGGAATCGTAGCGCTCGGGTACGCACTTCCCTTACGCTAACATTACAAATATAGAATTATAGTTCAGATAACTTCAAGCATAAAGTTCTTTTTTTAAAAAAAATTAAAAAAACACCTCCATCTAATATTTTAACAGATAAACACTCTCATTAATGAAAGGCTAGCTTAACAATAAGTAGTGCTCTTTAAATTTACCATCTCAATCCCCACAGATCGTTTAGGCCACAAATTTGGAAAATAAAAAAACCGCCGAAGCGGTTGTTAAATGGGTCTGGTCGAGTGCGAATGGCCGAAACGCTACCGTTTCTTTCCAACAAACCTCACTACCGAACCCCGTCCGATATGGTAAAGTCCCTCGTTCAGTTCGATTTCTTTTTCCTCCAGTTCCAAAATTTCGAAACCCTGGAAGTCATCACGTACTTCCTCTGTGGAGAAAAGCGCCTCCACGTTATTCGGTCCGCCGACTTTGGGGTCTTTCGAATTATACTCGATATGTCTTTTCCCGAAAGCTTCTAAAATAACAATACCGCCCGGATGTAACAGATCCGCCAAGGCCTTATGATAAGCCGATTTGAGAGCGGGAGGAAAATGTGCGTATATCAGCCCTATAGCGTCGAAGTTTCCCTCGGCATAATCAAGCCTCTCCAGTTCCCCGATCCTGTAATCCACGTTAACCCCTTCGGCTTCCGCCAATTTCATAGCCTTTTTCCTGCCTTCTTCGCTGATGTCGAAAGCCGATACTGTCCAACCGCTCTTGGCCGCGTAAACGGCGTTACGGCCTTCGCCTTCGGCGGGGAACAGGATTGTTCCGGGATCGAGCTTGTCCAACCGCTCTTTCAAAAAATCGTTCGGTGACACTCCGTAAGCGTATTCGTCTTCTCCGAATCGCTTATTCCATCGATCTAGCCAAGCCTTTTCAGTCATCTTACCGTGTTTATCGTTTGACATCCCCTCGCTCAGGCCCCACTTTCCGACGGTAAACTAACGGTTTTCCATCCAAAAAAACAGCAAACGCCACCATGAGACCAAAATGTCTTTCAATATGCGTTTCAGAAAACGGAAGAATCGGGAGACGGGCCTATCGTTGTTACGCTTATTCATAACGGAAAAAATGATCGGGTTAAGAGAAAATATCAAGCCACATCACCCAGATGATAATACCGAACAGCCCAACAAAGAGAACAGCAGTAACCCAACACCCCGCCTTCTCTATTTTCTCTCGCTTCTGCGTTTCCACTTTTGTCCGGTATTCGTACGGTATTCTGTATCGGGTCCGGAACACATTCAGACACTCTTTGGCCAAAGCATGCATCTGTTGTGACCAAGGTCCATTAAGGGAGGCTTCCCCGTACAGTGTGAAAAACTCTTTGGGTTCGGGGTCTCCCTTTAGTACCGCAAACACTGTTACGTTTCCGGTGTATCGGCCCCTTCTGCCGGCTAACCCCACTTCATACAGGAATGTTACCACTTCTTTCGGGTCGATTATACGCTTTCGGCGTCCCCAGGCACTCCATTCCAGCTTATCTCCTAAACGGATGGTCCAGTGCCTGCTACGGTTTCCGTAAAAGCTCATATAAAACGCGACGGTATCCGGAGTGAATTCCAAAATAGCGTCCAAGCGACGGTGTTTTGCACGGTGACCTTCCAGTGTCACCACCCTGAGGTCTTCGTCGTTTTTGGTTTGGAGAAACTCATTCATATCACAAAGGGGGTAATGTAAAGGCGGAAAATATCCAGGCCACTATATGCGAAAGCAACCAAAGAATAAAAAGTAATAAGGCAAGAAACATCCCGCCGACGATGCTAAGAAAGACAATCCCGTCCCTCTTGCGACTTTTAGTGACTATACGTTCTTCCCTATATTCCGAAGGAATGCCGTAACGTTCCTCAAGAACTCTCAAAGCCTCATCTATAAAAGCGCGGTTACACTCCTTCCATCTCCCGTCAGGTACGGAATTGATAGTAAATGAGCAAAAAGACTTAGGGTCCGAATCTCCAGAAAATACGGCAAAGACATCTATGGCGCTTGCAATCAGGAGATTCCTGCGACGAGAAGGAAGCTTACCAGTGTCATAAAGTATACGCTCTATCTTACGAGGGTCAAACTCCAATTCACGAGATTTATATTTACGCTGGATACGTATTTTCTCATCCTCCAGAAACCATACTTCCAGCTCGGAACGGTTGGGCTTTATTTTTGGCCATCCCTGAAGGCTTTCGGACGGCATAGTGTAGAATACTATCCGGTCTTCCGTGATTTCCATCTCAATACTTCTGCGATCTCCCCAGTACGTCACGGTGCGTTTGTGTCCCTCCACCCTTATATCCATAACAAACCAATGAATTACGATATCTGAATGGAACGAAGAAAGACGTTGGAAAACGCAAAACCTAAGAAAGCATCGAAATATACCATACACCGATTGGTTTGTCCAGCCCGTCCCGGAACGAAACAACAAGGCCGGCAACACGTAGAAGTGTTGCCGGCCTCTTTTTGCGAAAAGATCAGCTGACTTAATTGGTTACCGCCTGCGCCACGTATTCGTTACCGTCAAACCATACCGAACCTTCACCGATATTGCCGGGCACGACATAGTCGTTGAGGTAAGAAACAAAGTCGGCAACCCACATAGTTACTTCCACTTCGCTGGTGTTTTGCCGGATGTTTCCACGCATATGTTTGACAATAGGCGAGGCGGCCCTTCTTTTGGCCTTGACTTTTAAGTTGGCCAGTTGGGCTTGCGCTTCGAGCAACTCAGCTTCCAATCCCTCGCGTACCAAAGCGTTTGGTGTTTGGGGGATTTGGTTTTGCAAGATGTTGATCACGGTTTCAAGGCGGGCCGTTTCCGACGCTTCGCTGATGTCACGAGCTTCGGCTTCCCCTTCCCTGATATTGGCCCTTATCAACACTACTTGCGATTTGTCGCGTTGTAGCATGATCTCATTGGCCACGGCCTGACATTCGCCGATGTTAGACGCCACTTCCGGGTACTTTTCCGGAGACAGTATACTGCCAGATTCATGTGAATAACCCATTGTTCTTTAATATTTAGGTTCACAATTAGTTCTGATACTGGATGTGGCAAATACTCGGCCGGAAATGCGGTGAACTTGATTTTAAATATTTTTCTTTTTGACTAGGGGTGATCAGCTTTTGTGATGCAGTCGTGAAAGTCTGTTTTTTAGGGAGTAACCATTTTCTTTTATTTAAATGGAAACAATGCGTTTCTATACCATTGTAGGCACTGTAAAACGATTTTTTCTTCTGTTATGGTGAAGAACACTTTATTTGATTGCTTTAGTAGCGGAATTTACCATATATTTAAAACTACAAATATAGTTAAGTGGTGAAGGCAAGTTTTCCTTTGGTGAGAATGGCTAGTCGTAACCTAACTTTTAATTTTTATGAGATACTATCTAACAACAATTTTTAACCTTATTATCTTCCTGCAAGCCAATGCCGAATGTGGGTCTTCAGGTATATCGGTATATCCTTCAAAAGGCGAGATAAACAAAAATGGAATAATAGTGATTGAAGGCTATTCAATGAGTCAGCCTATAATTGATTCCCTTAATACTAAATATCCTGTGTATTTGGAATCGGAAGGACATAAGGTGAGACTTAGGGTTTTAGAGACCCTGTATGGTATGTACTCATTGACTCAGGCCGTTTTAAAACCAGAACAGGAACTTCAAGTTGGTAAAACATATAGATTGGTAATTGAAAATAGAAGAGAAATATGGTTAAGCGGACCACTTACAAGGTGGAATTCAGAAACTAGAAAGTCAGAACCCATCGCGTGGGGGGTGAAAAATCATGTTGATAAAAAACCTCCTGTTTGGAGAACACTACCTAGACTGGTTGGCAAGTCAGTAGAATATTATGGTTGTGGCCCCGAAGCTAATGCCATCTTTAGCTTGGATATAATAGGTGAAGGTACGCTGATAAGGACTGAATTTGTTAACCTTAAAACTAAAAAGGTGCGAACCTATTTACTCAAAAAGGAGCATGATGGTCAGTTATATGTTGGACATGGTATGTGTTCAGGCGCATTTTCTTACACCAAAGAAGGGAAATATAAAGTACGGTTTCGTTTGATGGACATGTCTGGGAATATGAGTGAAAACTGGACGGCTTGGACTACCTATGATAGTCCCTATAGAGATAGTGGGGATTAAGCCAATGCAGACGTGAGTAAGCGCAACACTTCTCTATGAATGTTTTTAGTTTTTACCAAGTAGTAATTTATAGGGTCCTAGCATAAAGATGTTGAGCCTATTTAAGCTCAAACTCCATGGAATGGGCTGAAGTGGATTTGTTTTGGAGTGAGGTTGAGTCTGCGATAGAAAAAAATAGCCAGAGTAAGGTTTTAATCGATTTTAAGGGACAGTTAGGCCGCCTGATTTGAAAAAACAGGATGATCAACAAGGGCGAAAAGCGCTATAGTTGTTTTGTTGGGTGGTGGAATGTTTGGGGAGTAATCGTGTTTGGTGATTGAGTCTTGGTGGTGGAGGGTATCTTTGTTGAGGCGGGCTTGAAGCTGTATTGTCTTGTATAAGAGCAAAGCTCTTCTGAATCCGAAAGGCTTGTTTTCGGCTTTAAAAAGTGACGGTTTTTTGAAAAAGCTACCGAGTAGCCTGCGTTGTCGAGTATTGATTCCTAAGCGCAGATAGTGGTTAAGGTCAGAAGTCCAGCATATCATATTGTGGCTTATCCTGTGTGTATATCTACGTTTCCTAAGGCCGTATGCCCGATATCTTATATTAGCGGTAGCGCCCCATGTTTTTCTAGCTTCGGCCAATTGTTGGGCCATAGTACCCGAGTAGTACTGACCAAAGCGGTTGCGTTCAAGTTCCCGGCTTACCGTGGAGGGCGCCCTGTTAATGGCCTTGGCTATAAAACGTACCGACAGGCCATGACCCCACATACGTTCGATCATCAACCGTTCGGCGGGTTCCAGGTGGCGGTAGGGCGCTATGTATCGGTAGGGGGTAGCCATTGTCTTTATGGGCGCAGAAGCTGTGCCGTCGGCGTCTTTGGAATGTTTGTAGAATGCAAGGTTTATGGCTTGAGGGGGCAGTTTTGTGTTCTGAAAATATAGAAGTACAAAAAACGGGAAGCTTAAACCTCCCGTTTTTTCATAAGTATAATATAAGCTAGCGTCAGCCTAGTACTGTTGCTTTTTCCGTGCGTTATAGCGCCGTATCCGCTTGCTCGGGCCAGAGAAGTTTGGAAGTCTTCAGCAGGCTTTTGCGGTCGGCGCCTTTCATCGGTACCAAGATAAAGCCGTAGCTGAGCTTGCGGTTGTTCTTGATCTGGTATTTGCGCATCGGCTCTGCCCACCAGCTGTCGGTGCCGCCTACGCCGCGCTGGCCGTAGTCCAGGTTGAGGCGTACGAAGGGGCGCTTCTTTACGTCCACCGTGTGCTTCTTGCCTTCGAAGTCCTCGCTGAGGTATGGCATGGCGGTCATTCCCAAGTATTTTTCCTTGCCGTATACGGGCCAGTAGGCTTCGTTGTCGCCGGTCATACGGATGATGTTGCGGCGGTTTGTGCGCTCGCTGGTGGCTATGGCCAATAGGCCGTCGCCCTTGGCGTTGAGGGCGGCCGTCCAGCGTACCGCCGTGCGGTAGCCGTTCTCTTGCGGACGCGCGTAGGCCTCATAGAAGTCTTCGGCCTTTTTCTCAAACAGGTCCACGAAGGCCGCTACGTTACGGTCTCGGTAATTTTCCCACGGGCCGCGACCGAAGTAGGTGATGTTGTCGTACTGGGCCGGTACGCGCAGGCTCATACCGAAGCGCGGCATATCGGGGTCGGCCTCGCCGGCGGTCAGGGTGTTTTCCACTTTTACTGCGCCCGTTCCGGCTACCGTATAGCGTACCCGCAGGCGGGCTTGCGTCTCGGGCAGGCTGTATTCGGCCGTTACCTCCACTTGTCCGTTGTCCAGCGTTTTGCTTGCGAAGCTTTCCAGCGTCTGCGCTTCGGTGGCTTTCTTCCAGCGGGCGGCCTTTTTGGCCATATGGTTCCCGAAGTCATTGTCTACAGGCGCGCGCCAGAAGTCAGGTGTGGGGCCTCCGTTTTTCTCCAAGTATTCCACGCCCTTGGCGCTGAGCGCAAGCATCTGTCCCGTTTGCTTGTCGAACACCACTTTGGTTTCGGCGTTGCCAATCGTCAGCTCTTTCTTGCCGTCTTTTACTTTTAGCGCATTGCCGGCGGGCAGTTGGGCCGTGGCTTTCTTTTCCAACGGCAGTTTCATCTGCTCATGAGCCAACAGATGGCCTTTCGGCAGTACGTTCCAAGGCTTCTTGGTCCGGGCCTCCAGCGTCAGGAAATATTCGGTGCCGGGCTCGGGCGTTATCCCCTTCAGGTCTACGCGTACTGCTTTGCCCATATGCGGTTCTATATCCAGTTCCGGCAGGTCGATGGTCTTTATCACTTTGCCGTCGGCCTTTACGAAGGCCTTGAAGTCAAATTCCTTCAGGTTTACGAAGTCGTAGATATTCTCCACCTGTACGTAGCCGTAGCGCAGGTCAGTGGACTTGAAGTTGATATACTCGTAGGCCTTTTTTACCTCGTGCAGGGCGGGCTGTATGGAGCGGTCGGCGTTGATCACTCCGTTGAGTACGAAGTTGCCGTCGGAAGGCATATTCTCGCCGAAGTCTCCGCCGTAGGCCAAGTAGCGTCCGCGCTTGTCGGTTTTCCAGAGGGCTTGGTCCACCCAGTCCCAGATAAAGCCACCCTGCAGGTTCGGGTAGCGCTCTATCACATCCCAATAGTCTTGGAAGTTGCCGGTGCTGTTGCCCATGGAGTGGGCGTATTCGCTGGCTATATAGGGGCGGTCGGTTTTGTGTTGGCCGTACCATTCCAGATAGTCGGGCCCAGGGTATTGCGGTACGATGATATCCGAGTTCCAGTCAAATACGAAGATATGGTGGTTCAAATGTACGCGCTCGTACTGTACGGGGCGCCCGGTGGCGTCGGCGGCCTTGATGGCCTTGTAGCCCTCGTAAAAGTTGACGCCGTTACCGGCCTCGTTGCCCAACGACCAGATGATCACGCTCGGGTGGTTCTTGTCGCGCTCCACCATACGGAGCATCCTGTCGATGTGCGCCTCTTTCCAAGACTCTTTCTTGCCCAATGATTTTTCGCCGTAGTACATTCCGTGCGACTCTATATTGGCCTCATCCACGACGTAGATTCCGTACTCGTCGCAGAGCTCGTACCACAGTTCGGGCTGGGGGTAGTGGCTTAGGCGTACGGCGTTCAGGTTGTGGGTTTTCATCAGGCGCAAGTCCTCGCGCATGGTTTCCTCGCTTACCACGTGGCCCGTTTCGGGATCATGCTCGTGGAGGTTGGCTCCCTTGAGCAATACCGCCACACCGTTGACCAACAGTTGTCCACGCTTGATCTCCACCGAGCGGAATCCGATTTTGTCCGACAGGCTCTCGATCGTCTTTCCCTTTTTGTCCTTGAGCGTGACCAACAGCGTGTAGAGGTTGGGCTGTTCGGTGTTCCACTGTTTTACTTTTTCCACTTCCGCCGAAAACTCCAGCTTGGTGGCTCCCGGGTTGGCCGTAGCCTTGCGTTCCTCGGCCTTTACGGTGCCGCCGTTCTCGTCCAACAGCTCGTAGGTTATGCGGAAGTTCTGTTTCTTGGCCGTATGGTTGACCAGTTCCACGTTCAGGGTCAGCAGGCCGTCGGTGTAGGCGGCATCCAGTACGCTCTTTACGCCGAAGTCGCGTACGCGGAGCTGGGGTTGGCTGTAGAGAAATACGCTGCGCTCTATGCCGCTGATGCGCCAGAAGTCTTGGCACTCCAAGTAACTGCCGTCGGTCCAGCGGTAGATCTTCGCCGCCATGGTGTTTTTGCCGGGCTTCAGGAATTTGGTGATGTCGAATTCCGCCGGCAATTTACTGCCTTGGCTATAGCCCACCTCTTGGCCGTTGACGTAAAGGTAGAATCCGGAATTGACCGCGCCGAAGTGGGCGAATACCTTCCGGCCTGACCATTTTTCCGGCAGGGTAAAGTCCCTGCGGTAACAGCCCACGGGGTTGAAATCGTGCGGTACTCGGGGCGGTTCCGGGCCGTCCATTTCGGTAAGCTTGGTACGGCGGTCGGCGAATTCGTAAGGGTGGTTGACGTAGATCGGTACGCCGAAGCCTTCCACCTCCCAGTTGCCGGGCACTTTGATGTCGGCCCAGTCACTGACTGAGAACTCGGGCTTTTCGAATCCGGCGGGTGCGGAAGAGGGGTTTTTCGCCTTTCGGAATTTCCATACCCCGTCTAATGACAGATAATAAGGCGACTTGGCGAAGTCGTTCGCCAAAGCTCCCTTACGGTCCGGGAAGCTCATAAAGGTGGCGTGGGGCGCCTCTTTGTTTACTGCGAAGACCTTCTCGTTTTCCCAGTTAGGCTTTTGTTGTGCGCGTAGTCCATAAAAAGGGACACATGCGAGCGCGCAGAGCAATGCGCTAAAAATCGGTTTCATCATGGTGATTGACATTCCTAGAACATAGTTAAAAAACCGCCGGCGAGAGTGCGTGCAACGCCGGAATGACAATTGAAATATAACAAATGCAATCTGTTACTGTGAGGGGGAATATCGTTTAGAACTAATCAAAGGAGTTGGTACTTGGTATCAAGTCTTAGGTATTTGGTACACGCATTGGAGCCGGACCTTAGACTGATTAGTCGATACGCCATTTTTGCCTCTAGAGCTGGTATTTAAAGATTCCTATTCATTCCAGAAAACTAATCTCAGGCCTTTATTTTTCTTCCATAACCGTCATGTTTTTGGATGGAAGAAAAATTTGTAGCCGTATTTGAGCGATTTTTTGGTTCCTTTTTGATCTTTCAAAAAGGAACACCGGGGTTTGTTTAGAGTATATTGCGGGTGGTTTCGGGGTACCATATTTTTAATGTTGATAATTATGTCTGAGTACATACTTGCTAAGGAATAAATGCGGATATTCGCCCCCTTACAAAAACACGGGAGAAATGTTCGCAGATATCGATTTTTCGCAAGTGCGTATGGTAGCCACCGATATGGACGGCACCTTGCTGAATTCGGAAGGAAAGGTTAATGAGGAGTTTTTCGGGGTGTTCCGGGCTCTGAAGGAGAAGGGGATCAAGTTTACTGTGGCCAGCGGGCGCCAGTACCCCGTGTTGCGCGAACTGCTCCATCCTATCCGTGACGAGCTTTCTTATATCGCCGAAAACGGAAGTGTGGCGGTGGAGAACGACGAGGTTCTTTTCTCCAAACCGCTCGATGCCCAAACCGTAAGCGATTTGATTGAGACCGGCAGAAAGACCGACGGCGCCTACCTGTTGTTGGGCGGTCGGGAAACGGCGTATATTGATAGCCGGGAGCCTGAGTTTTTGGAGCAAGTCAAAAAGTATTTCGCCTCGTATCAGGTGGTGGACGATCTGCATGATATCCGTGACCGTGAGATTTTGAAGTTTACGGTCTGCAATCTCAAGGGAGCGCAGAAAGTCAGCTATCCTGCTTTTGAGAAATACACCGATAGGCTACAGGTAAAGGTATCTTCGCCAATTTGGATGGATATAACCGACTTGGACGCGAACAAGGGAGTGGCTTTACAGGCATTGCTGAAAAATCATGACGTAACGCCAGAGCAGACCATGGCCTTCGGCGACTATCATAACGATATCGAGATGCTTCGTTCCGTCAAGTACAGCTTCGCTATGGCCAACGCTCAGAGTGAGGTAAAAGCTGTTGCTCAGTACGAAACGAAGAGCAATGACGAGTTGGGCGTGACATTCGCTCTGAAAGCTCTGCTTTCCGCTATAGAAAATAATCAGGCCTAAGGCCGATTACCGTAAACGGTGCCGGTTTTTTCCGGCGCCGCTTGCGCAAACCCCTCCGGCTGGTTACCTTGTGAACTGAATACTGTTTTTGGGGCGAACAAAAAGTATTTTTTTCAGTGAAGAGGTATAGCAGCATCAACGATTTGGCCAAAGACCTGAAGCTATCGGCGTCTACGGTATCCAGGGCGCTCAGCGACCATTATTCCATTTCGGACAAGACCAAGAAACGTGTTCGGGAATACGCCAAAAAGGTTGGTTACCAACCGAATCTCAACGCCTCAAACCTTATCCACCGGCGAACGAACATTATTGGACTTATAGTGCCGGGGATCACGAGCTATTTTTTCGCCACTATCCTAAAGGGTATTCTCAGTGTGTTGGACAAGGAAAATTACCGTCTCATTATTATGGAAACCGGCGACAGTCTGGAAAAGGAAATCGAGAGCGTCCGTTTCCTCACTTCTGTTCGTGCCGAAGGCATTCTTTTCTCGCCCACCTCAAAAACCGATACCTACGAACACTTCGAACCGCTGGTGCGCAACAGGATCCCTTTCGTGAATTTTGACCGCGGATTGAAAGATCTCCCTTGCTCCAGTGTGCTTTGCGACGGTGAGCTTGGAGCGATGAAAGCCACCCAGCACCTGATTGACGTAGGGTGTAAGCGCATTGCGCATATCACTGGTCCCGAAAACTTGATGAACGCCTCCAACCGGCTGAAAGGGTATAAGAAAGCCTTGCGGAAAAACGGGCTGAAGATAGACGAGAAGTTGATCATCAAAGGGGCTTTTAACCTTGAGCGAGGTATGGGAGCCGTACGCCAGCTTTTTTCCTTCGATCCGCTTCCTGACGGTATTCTGGCCGCTAACGACGGAATAGCGTTGGCCTGTCTTTCGGAAATTAGGAAAAGGAATCTCAAGGCTCCGGAAGATATCGCCGTGGCTGGTTTCGATAACGAGGCTTACAGTGCGCACTTTACGCCTCCGCTGACCAGTGTGGACAACAGGATCTTCGATATGGGAAAAACCGCGGCTGATTTGTGCGTAAAACAAATCCAGTCCGACAAACCCGTGGAGCCCGAAACCGTGATTCTAGAACCGGAATTGGTGGTGCGGGAAAGTTCAAGAAAAGGCAGGGTATTGCATTACGTTTAGGCCCGAACGGTTTTTTGTTATATATTTGGTGTGTGGACGGTCTTTTTTCCGAAAAAAAATACACGGATTCTCGTCTTGGCTTCGTCGGTACCAACACAAAATTGGCTTTGCCAGTTAACCTAGTTTTTTGCGGTTACGTACTTTTACATAGACCGCAATGTCCGGCTTCCCGAAAATAACGCTAACTGGCGTGATGTCTTTTTCATCACGGCCAGTTTATTTGTCCATTTATCTTTGATGCGTCTGAAATTCAACGAAAACAAAGCCATGTATACGGCACTGTCACTGATATTGGTGGTGTCCGCTTGCTCCCGCCTTCTTGTCGCGAACGTCGAAAAACCGCAGGTTGTGGATTTCGAAAAGTTGAGCCAACAATGGCAAACTGACGACGACAGCGTGAGGATGTTCCATTTTTGGGCTACTTGGTGCGGACCGTGCGTGGAAGAATTGCCGATTTACTTACGTCTGCCCGACAGTCTGCGGAATGAGAAGTTCAGTATGGTCTTGGTCAGTATGGATTTTCCCGACAGGATAGACAAAGACTTGGTTCCGTTCCTCAAAAAAAGGAAAATAGGCGGAAAGGTCTTGGTACTGGACGACCCCGACGCCAACACTTGGATCAACAGCGTGGACACGACATGGAGCGGTGCTTTGCCCGCCACTTTGGTCGTGAAAAATGGCAAGAAATCATTTATAGAAGGCCCCGCTAACCAAAAAACGATAAACGATCTGCTTCACCCTTATTTCTCCGAGCCATGAAAACTAAAACTATTCATCTTTTTTTACTCTTTATGTTAGCCACGGTGTCCGCCACATGGGCCCAAGGTTATGAAATCGGCGACAAGATTGATGATTTTGATCTACAGAACGTGGATAACAGAAACGTAAGCCTAAACAGTTACAAAGGAGCGAAGGGCTTTATCCTCGTGTTTACCTGCAATCAGTGCCCTTACTCGGTGGCTTACGAAGACCGGATAGAGGCTTTGCACAAGAAGTATAAGCCGAAAGGCTTTCCGGTAGTGGCTGTTAATCCGAACACGCCGGCTTCGGATCGCGAGAACTTGGCGAGCATGAAAAAGCGCCATAAGAAAAAGGGGTTCACCTTCGCTTATCTGGCGGACCAGAATCAGGAAATCTACGCTGAGTTTGGCGCCACCCGGACGCCTCACGTTTATGTGTTGGAGAAAAGGCCGGACGGTCTTTATGTCGCATATATCGGAGCTATAGACGATAACTACCGAAGCGCCAACGTAGCTAAAAAACATTATGTGCAAAACGCCGTGGAGGCTTTGCTGAAAGGCGAGCGTCCGCATGTACAGCAGACGAAAGCGATTGGCTGCACAATCAAGAAGAAACGTATATAATGAAGAAATAAACCCATTGGGTCTTAGGCATTACACTATTACACATTGTGTCGATGAATGTAATTTATCCTGAGACCCAATAGGGGAAATATCCTTTTGGAACGGCTTCCTAAAATATCGGACATAATTCAACATAGTTTTACGTAATTATGTCTCAAAAACGATCGGAAGTCTATACCCTACATTCCCCCTTATTGTTTAGAATTATCTGCGGTAGAAGTAATTGTTAGAGTCTATACTGCGGCTTTTTCGCAGAATTGCTTAGCCGCTTTTTTGCCGTCTTCCAAATCATGGACTTTAACGGAAACAACCCCTCCCATTTTCGCCTCGTTCAGCATTTTTTCCAGACTTAGCTTTCCGAAAATACTCTTGGCGTCAATTGAAAGTTCCGCCACTAATCCGTTCTGATAAGCGCCGGTGTACCAATTGTCATGGAGCCATTGCAGGACATCGTCTTTTACCAGTTTAAGATACGAGTGATCCGAAATAAAGACTTTGATCCCCCTTTTCTTGATTTCGTCAACGCTATCATTCATTTCCTTAATAAAAGTGGGGTTTTCCAAGCTGAAAAATCCTCTCCAAAAAGCGAATGCCACTCCGGGAATTTCGGCTGACATGTCATAAACTTCCGCAAACTCCCCCTTATAAACGATGGGATAAGCGCTAAGTTCTTGTGCTGTAATCATGTTTTAGGCGTTTTGGGTTTTGTTATGGAGTCTTCATATTTACCTTTTTAGGCGAAAGAAAACCTTGAAACAAAACAAATATACATTTGAATATTTACACATATTAAATATAGGGTATTTATTCTAAATATTAACATGATTTTCATCGTCAAACATTATAGGTTTTTTTGATAAGGATTTCATACGGATGATAAGTCCCGAGAATTGTGAATGTAAAAAGCCTGGCGAATTTTCGCCGGGCTTTTCGTGGGATTCGATAAAACGTTGTGATCCTTGGGACGATTAAGTTTTGTCAGAACCGTTTTCTGTCGCGGAGGGTGGCGTCGGCTTGGCCGGTTTCTTCCACGTCGGTGTAGAATAGTCCACCGGTGTTGAAATCCTTTTCTCTGGAAAAATCGGTGACTTCACGGAACGGTGCGCTCCGGTTTACCGCAGGGATTACCCAACAGGCTATCACGAACAGGCCCGCCAAGGCTAACAGGAATTTTACGGCTCCGCCCAATTTTTTGCTCTTCATCGTTTTCTCATTTTATCGAAAAACCGGTGTAAAGGCAAGAGTCTAATTTAGTGAGTAAAAAGTGGAGTCTACCTCGTTCAGTCTCTTTACTCTGGACTCTTTATCCTTTATTCACAATCATAGAGTTTCGGTGATTTCCGGGAATACCAGATAGAACATCACGTAAGCGGCCAATAGTGTAAGCACTATGTTGAAAGCCTGTCCGCAGATATATAATATCAACGGTTTGCCGCCTTTTAGCTGGGTGCGCAGTTCCCGGAAATCGGTGCTGAGGCCGATGCTGACGAAGGCCAGACAGAATAGCCAGCCACGTACGTTTTTGGTGAAACTGCGGATAACACCTTGGTCGATGAGCGAGTAGCCCATGTCTTGCCCAAGCCACTCGTAAAGGCTGGAGAAAATCAGCGATGCGCCGATAAAGCCCAAGAGGAATTTAGGGAAACGTTTCCATACTTCGGACAGGCCAACCTTTTCGGCTGTCGGGTCGTTTTCGCGTTCCACTTTGGTCGTCCAGTACATGGTTACGAAGAAGGCCACAAACCCGATCAGAACGTTCTGGATCATCTTGATAGTGGCCGCTACGTTCATGGCCGTGTCGCCCAAGAAGGCTCCCGCCGCCACTACAGCTCCGGTGGCGTCGAGCGTACCGCCTAGCCATGCGCCGCCCAGCACTTCCGGCATCCCGATCCAGCGGATAAACGCCGGCATAGCTACCATCATTATCGAGGTAAATGCCATAGACAGGCCAACGGCCAGCGTCAGTTCCTCTTTTTTGGCCTTGCAGGCCGAAGCCGTGGCGATGGCCGCCGACACACCGCAAACCGACATATCGGCGCTGATGGTCATATTAAGGCTCTTGGAACCGATTTTCAATACTTTTTGCCCGAAAATAAAAGTGGTTACCAGCACTACCGGCGTTACCACCCAAGCGACGAACATGCCTGGAAGGCCGATAGCCATCACTTTACCGAAAAGAATCTCGGCGCCGAGCAGTATCAATCCCGTTTTGATAAAATACTCCGTGCGCGCGGCTTTCTTGATCCATTCCGGCGTGCCCAGCGTATTGCCGAACAACATTCCCAAACCGATAGCCCAAGCCGCGTAGCCGATGCCGAGGGCTTTGACCTCCGCCTGTTGGGAGAAAAGATAAGCCAGTACGGCCAATCCGAATACGCCAGCGAAGCCCGCCGCAAATTTACTGAACGACTCGCCGGCCAGTTTACAGCCCAAGCCCAGAATCAGCGTGAGGATAATTCCCCAAAGCATGATGTCATCGAATTGCCAGAGGGTGCCGGGTTTGGCTTTTTTGGCGGAGCTTTTCCATTCGGCATGTGCGTTTTTCCAAGAGGCTATTTTCTTTACCGCCGTTTGGTCCAGCGCGTCGTTACCGGCGCCTTTGGCGTGTGCGGCTAGGGCTATTTGTTCGGCTGTTTTCGCTTCGGCGTAAGCCTTGTCTTGTTCCAGCTTAAGCGTTTCGGCTTTTTTGATCTTGTCCGATGATACTTTTCGTTTGGTATAGAAAGCCTCCAGAGGGTTGTCGGTCCACTTCATGGGCTTTGAGGTAAGCCCGCCCAATACTTTGCCCAATGGGCTGTCTTTAGCTTTGAGTGATGCTTTTTCTGCATGGGCCTCTTCCCAAGCCAGTGTTCTGAAAGGTTGTGCGCTCTCTTTCTTTAACGTAGCGTTGAGTCTCTCTATTTCCGGACGAAATTCGGCGTAATGTCCGAATCCGAAGTAGCCCAAGGCTACCAGCAAGAAAAATGCTCCTACGACTATTGCCCTGTAATCCTCTTTCTCAAATATTCTCCGCATCATTTAGGTATCCGCTGTCACAAAAAAAGTCAAGCCGATAAGTTACGCAATGCCTTTGAGCAAGTCCATCAAGGACAAGTTAAGTGTGGGAGGGGAGTATTTTATTTATTAACAAGGTTAAAATAATGCAACCAAATCAACCCTAAAAGCATTGTTCCGGTTTTTATGGAATGGAAAGTTATACTGAGGCCTGAGTTTTGATATCTATAATCTTCAGCGACTGTCTCTTTCAGGGAATTGAAAACGAAAGAATAGCCTAAGGAAACAGAACCTCAATGTGCTTTTAATAAAATAAAAGTACGACAGCCAAACAGAGCGGTTTTAATATGTTTAGAGAGGGCGAACGGACAAGTGCTTCATCGAAAAAAGCAAAGTCGGGAGGGGGCGTTTCGAGAATGCCTCCTTGCCAGATGATGTTTCCGGATTCTGACGCCGCTTCGTCACCTTCTTCTGGCACGGGCGATGTCGAACCCGCAATGTGGTCCACCGATGAGGATTCCGACGCTCCTTGGAGTAATATCGACGATATAGTTGTCGATAGTTACGATAGCGTGGAAGACAGTGCCGAAGCGTCTGAAGTTGATGACGATGAATGGACCAGTATCGATGATATAACCCTCGAGGATCAAGTTGATTTTTTCCTACAGAACCCGAATTTCGGAACGTGGCAACCTTCCCCGGAAGTTAAAGAGGTCTTACTGACAAGGCTGGGACGTAAAGTTGGACTTGACCAAAGTACTCATGAGTTACCTAGCCTTGCGAGAGCCTCCAGAAACACCTTAACCAACTTTTTACATGTAAAAGGAGAGACGGGTGTAGATTACTTGGCTGTTATTGAAAGGTTTGAGAGGGGAATCAATGCGCTTTCTACCCTCAACGGCAAAATCGGACAGATCGCGGGCTATGTTGGAAAGCTGGCGAAAGGAAAAGTGTCTGAAGACAGTGCGATAGTGGCCGAATTCAGCTCGGGTATAGGGAGTGTTTTGGGAGTGGTGATACCCGTTCTGAAAGTCTTCAAACAAGGAGTCAAGCTTGCGAAATGTATTGAGGAATATGAAACCACCCCTAGAGGGGAACTCCTTAGGGAAAGTTTGCAATTGGCGCGTGATTTTGCTGTGGCTTCACAAAAAATATTGTCGGCAACCGCTTCTGTAATGCAATTGGCGACAAAAATCCCCAGTCCTATAGCCCAAGCGATTCCGGGTTTTAATATAGTGATAAGCCTGATTGACTTGGCCCAAAGGGGGATAAGCATTCAGCGAAATGTTCGGAACTATTTCGCTATGACAAAGGAAAAGAGACGGTATATTGATGAGCTCTCCGGAAGTATAGATTTTGCGGGATTATTGGATTTGGATGAGAGTACTGACGAAGATGCGTTAGAGACTTTTAAAGATTTCAGTGCGCATGATGAGTATGTCGCTGATACCGCAAGAAGATACGAGCTAGTACGTCATTTGAAAAAGATAAATAGAAAGCGAGTGATTAGGGACAGTATGCATGTGACAACGACTGGTTTGAATTTGCTGTCAACCATTCTTAATATGACGGGAGTGTCCTCACAGGCTGGATTGGCCATAGGAGTGTCAAGTATGGTTATCTCAACAGGAAGCACAACCTTTAGGGTTGTGAAGCAAAAATGGCACGACAAAGGTTTTGGGGATCAGAGGAAGACAACAGCTGCCAAAAATGCTCTTGCGATGAATATGGTAAGGGAAATATTCAGACAACTGATGAGTCTACATGCCGGAGAGAATGAAGAGGCTGAACGGCTTGCCGTACTGATTCGTGCTTCCGGGTTGCCTGTCAAAAAGTTTGTTCATGCCAAATCGACCCAAAAGAGAGTGGCTTTACTGTATGCCGCGATGAAAAGAAGGGAGCACTAGTTGAGTGTTTTATTGTTGCCATTATTATACCCCGTAAGGATAACAAAAAACCGGGCTGACACGGGCCCGGTTTGTAATTCGCATGAAAAAGGTGGAGGAAGTTCCCCATACCCCAAAGGGAACTTCGTTATTGCGGACGTTTGGTTTTGGCTTTCCTGATCTTTGTACTCTCGTAAGAGAAGGGAAAATACTCCGATTTTACGTGTTGCTGGTCCATGATGGCGGTGATTTCGGCCACAATTTCAGGGTACTTGCTCGCCACGTTGTTTTTCTCTCCCGGATCTTTGGCCAAGTTGTAGAGCTCGATAGGCTGTCCAGCGGTTTTGATCTTCATCCTTACGCCTTTCCAATCGCCTTTGCGTACGGCCTGTTTGTCGCGGGTTTGGGCCTTAGTATGGAATTCCCAGTACAGGTACTCGTGCTTCTTTTGCTTTGGGCTCTTGCCTAAAAGTGTAGGCAGGTATGATATGCCGTCTATACCAACAGGCGCTTGGTACCCGGCGATTTCGCAGGCGGTAGGGAGGAAATCCCAAAAGGCCGACGGATGGTCAGTTTCTGAACCGGCCTTAACAGTACCGGGCCACATGGCGATAAACGGCGCGCGGATACCACCCTCGTACAGGTCGCGCTTAACGCCGCGTAATCCGCCAGCGCTATTGAAGAATGCCGGGTTGTGTCCACCTTCCACGTGTGGGCCGTTGTCACTAGTAAAGATTACGAGAGTGTTCTCGTCGATGTCCAAGTCGGCCAAAAGCTTGTTGAGTTTGCCTATGTCGCCGTCCATGCGGGTTACCATGCCGGCGTGCGCGGCTTTCGGGGTTGGTTGCGCCAAGTATCCGCCTCCTTTATAGGGCTTTTCGTCAAATTTGCCAATGAAAGGCTTCATTGAGTCTTCCGGTACGTCCACGTCGGCGTGGGGAACGGAGTAGGCCAAGTAGAGGAAGAAAGGATTGTCTTTGTTCTCACGGACGAAGCGCAGAGCGTCTTCCGTAAACAAGTCGTGCGAGTATTTGCCTTTCTTTTCCTTCAGGTTGTTTTCCGGATATTCCACACGCTCTTGGTTGCGCCACAAGTGGGTCGGATAATAGTGGTGTGCCTCGCGCTGGCAGTTATATCCGAAAAAGTAGTCGAAGCCTTGGTTGTTCGGGTCGCCTTCAGAGCCCGGGTACCCCATGCCCCATTTGCCGATCACGCCAGTGGTGTAGCCGGCTTGTTTCAGCACTTCGGCTACAGTTACGCTGGATGCGGGTATTGGGAGTTGGCCTTCGGGTTTTACCTCTTGGTTGCCCCGGATGTAGCTGTGCCCGGTATGGAAGCCAGTCATCAATGTACAGCGTGACGGTGCGCAGACAGTAGAGCCTGAATAATGGTCGGTAAAGCGCAGGCCACGCTCGGCCATGCGGTCTATATTGGGCGTGCTGAACTTGGTCTGTCCGTAACAGCTCAGGTCGCCGTAGCCCAAGTCATCGGCCAAAATGAAGATGATGTTCGGCTTGCGTTTCTTTTTTTTACCGGCCCAGGCATTTCCGGCTACCGTAAGGTAGACCAAGGCCAGAGCGAAAAATTTGGTGATTGCTTTTCTGGAAAACATAGGCATAAAATATCGCCCGCATGGCGTGTAGCCACACGGGCTTTTTTATTAGAGAGACACTTTTTGTTCTTTATTGAAATAAGAAGAGAGAAAGGCCAGTGGCCGTCGCTCAGGACAAGTATAGGCCAAGCGTTTGGGAATTGTTGTTAAAAAAGTCTCACAAGCCTTTAATAATGTTGCGCAGAACAATCGGCCCCGCAGATGGACATCTTTTATACCCCTAAAAACACATGCGTGGAGAAGTGAGGGCTAACGTCCGTTTGATTTCGTAGAATTTTTAAAGAGTGGATTCGTTACCTTTAAGTTATGGCGGATATTTTCGAACCCGAAGTGCGCAGTTATATCATGAGCCGGATACGGAGCAAGGACACTAAGCCCGAGCTGAAGGTGCGGAGGTATCTGCACGCCCGGGGTTTTCGTTATAGCTTGCATTCGAAGCACTTGCCGGGCAAGCCGGATTTGGTGCTGAGGAAATATAAGACTGTGATTTTTGTGAATGGCTGTTTTTGGCACGGCCATGAGAACTGCCCCGAGTTTCGTCCGCCGAAAAGCAACAAGGGTTTTTGGCTTGAGAAGATCAGAAGGAACAAGGCTCGTGACCGCGAAAATGTGGTACGCCTTATGGAATCTGGCTGGAACGTGATAATAGTTTGGGGATGCGAGCTACGGCCCAAGCGCGCGTTGGACACTTTGGAAAACCTTTGCCTGAAAATCCGGAAGATGAAAAGAGTGGTGACGCCGGAGCCGGTGAGTTGAGAAAGTCGGGATAAAAAAATGCCGGCCTCGGCCGACAGTCTTTCATGTTATTTTCTTAAAGTCTTTCCAAAACCATGTTCTCACCTTTACGGAGCCTGAACTTGAATGTGGAACCTTTGCCCACTTGGCTTTCCACATGTACCGAATGGCCGTGGGCCTGAAGTATGTGGCGTACGATGGCCAGTCCCAACCCTGTCCCGCCAAGGTCTTTGGCCCGGCTTTTTTCCACGCGGTAAAAGCGTTCAAATATCCGGTCGATGTCTTCGGGAGGAATTCCCATACCGCTGTCTTTGACGTATACGGCCACCTCATCGTCTATTTCGAAACCTATTTCCACTTTCGCTGGTGTTTCGGTGTACTTCATGGCGTTCGAAACCAAGTTTACCAACACTTGGCTTATCCGTTGCCTATCGGCGAAAACATAAACCTCTTTGGGCGAGTTTTCTGCCATTACCAGCTGGATATTTTTCTTTTCTGCCTTGTGCTCGAACTGGTCAAAAACATCGGAGGCGAGTTGCCGGATGTCGAAATCCTCGAAGTGCATGGCCAAGTCGCCTGATTCCATCCGTGAGATGGACAGGAGGTTTTGTACCAACTTGGCCAAGCCGTCAAGGCTCTTGGCCGATTTGCCGAGGAATTTCCGGCTTACTTCGGGGTCTTCCAAAGCGCCGTCGAGAAGCGTGTGTATAAAGCCTTGGGCGGCGAAGATAGGGGTCTTCAGTTCATGCGACACGTCGGCCAGAAATTCTCGACGGTAGGCTTCCATGCGCTTCAGTTCGTCGATCTCGCGCTGTTTTACGGAGGCGTAGTTGTAGATTTCCTCATTGACCCTTTTGATCGGGTTACGTGATTTTCCGGAAACTTTCTTGATGAAGGAGAAGTCGTTTTTCCTCAAATCGTCAAGCATTTCGTAAATGCGGTTGACATCCTTGAAGATTAGAAATTCGAAGGTAATGCTGATCAGAAGGTAGGATACCCCGAAGGATATGAAAAGGGTAACGACCAGAGCGCTGGTGGTTACGTCCATCAGTGACAGGAAAGCCGTCGTTACCAAACATATCGACAGGCTCAACAAAGCGGCCACTCGCTTAGAACTAAATAACATCGGCTACAAAATATATGGGGCTCGGATCCGTGGGAATGCGCCCCCTTTCACATTGGTCCCCTTCCGGCGTAGCCCGTCCGGCTGTTTCCTGGACGGGGCGGCAGAGGCGGGAACCTTTAGTCTTTCGTCGTCTCGAACTTGTAGCCTACACCTTTGACGGTCACAATGTATCCGTCGCCGATTTTCTCGCGGACTTTTCTGATGTGTACGTCCACCGTGCGTGCCAGTACGTAAACGTCGGCTCCCCAGATGTTGGCCAAGAGGTCGTCCCTACTGTAAACTTTTCCGGGGTTTTGCGCCAAGAAGAACAGCAGTTCGAACTCTTTCTTCGGCAAAGTGACCACTTCGTTTTTGATGGTGATCGTGTAGCTCGTGCGGTCGATGGTAAGGTCTCCGACCACGATTTTGTCCGAAGCGTTCTTTTTTTTCTGTTCGCGGCGGAACATCGCGCTGATCCGGCTCATCAGGGCGCGGGGCTTGATGGGCTTGTTGATGTAATCGTCGGCTCCGTTGTCAAAGGCGGCGATTTCGGAATATTCCTCTGAACGGGCCGTCAGGAAAACGATGAACGTGTCGTTCAGGTCTTTGTTCTCCCTCAGCTGTCGGCAGGTTTCCACGCCGTCTTGCTGTGGCATCATGATATCCAGCAAGATAAGGTCGGGAACAAATTTGCGGGCTTTGTCTACGGCCTCGAAGCCGTCGCTCGCTTGTTCCACGTCATAACCTTCCTTTTTCAGGTTGTAGTGCAACAGCTCGCGGATATCGTCCTCGTCGTCCACCACCAACACTCTTTGCTGTGATTTGCTGCTCATCGTATTGTTGTTTAGAAGGTAAAAGCCCGACACGTGATATCTCAGGCCTTGTGATAAAAATAAGAATTTTTAATCGGATACCGAAACGGCACACGTGAGGTTATCCCCATATTATCCGAAGGCCAAAGCTACGGTTCGTAGATAAAAATTTTGACCTTTTTGTTTCAATTTATATTTAACAAATAATCTGAACAGTTAACACTATATTAAACTAAAAAATTTCAAGTAGTGGTTTTACTCTTTCTTTTTGTATCGCTTTCGTTGTTTAGGGACTTTCAGCGGTTTGCCTTTTTTGCCGTTAAGGCTTACGTTGCCCGGCTTGTATGAACGGATGTTCACTTCGGCCGCGCCTATCATCATTTTGGCCCTTATCTTAAGGGGAATGCGGTGGCGGTCGTCGGAGATCCACACTTTAATGGATTTGCCTTTGTCAAACAACTCGTTTTTGGGCATGTAGGGAGCCAATACCAAAGCCTTTCTCTTTCCGATCCTCGTCTTGATGACTTCGCGTTCCAATAACCTTATATTGAGGTAATACACAGAATCGTCAAAAAAGCCGGGAACGACAAACGTGTCGCCTTTTTTAAGCGAATCGAAATTGAGGGTGCGGAGATAGTAAAACCCGCTGATGATGTCTTGGATATCGTTCGGTACCGAAAAGACTTTCTCGTGAATGTACTTTCCGGAGCGTTTGTCGCGTTTTTCCACATATACGGAATCGTTCTTGTGGTCGAAGCGCATCACTTGTTGTTTGCGGTAGCTCAGTTCGCGCAGGCGCATGTAGAACTGGTGTGGCACCAGCGACAGCGTGTCCATGTAAGTGCCCCAATAGTCGTCCACTTTGGCGGCCAAAGAGAAAACTCCCGTGGTTCTGCCGTGGATCTGCATGTTAAAACAGGGACGTCCTTCGCTTTCATACAGTTTTTTGGATACCGTAACGTCGGCTTCGCCTACGTTGATGAAGCCTAGTTGCAGTTTGTAGTTAATTTCTTCTCCGGGAGCGAACACGTGCTGGCGTCTTTCCCGGTAACTGTCTTGAGCCCGGGACACGGAAAAAACCGTTGACAACAACAAAGTCGCCAATGTCATAAAAAAAGTCCTGTTACCGATCATCGTCATACGCTTTCCCTTTTATCTGGCCCCGATACCGAAACCTCACTGACATAGCCGGATAACCTTGCCGTAACCTTAGGCTTTCCGGCCCCAACACTTCTCCGCAAAGGGGAAAAAACCCTAAGCGCATACCGAAGCCAAAAAAGAAATATATACTTTTTCGGGAGAAACTACAAAGCGGGATAACGCTCTTTCATAGCATCGAGGAAATACCTTATATCATTATGGTAGCGATCCTTGAAGATTTTGTCGAACTCTCTGGAGCGGGCGTTATACCTCCTGTACGACATAAAGAACGTATTGTTTGGCTTATACTTATTGAAATAGGCAGCATATCTTTTCTTGTTCGCAAAATTTACGGTATCGATGGACTTGGTGAAAGCGTCTATATAAGCGTCTTTTTTTTCGGCTTTTTCCGTAGTGGGCATATCCGTGCCAAAGGATTTATACAATGAGTCCAAGCCCTGCGCGCCACGGAGCACGAAGGATTTGAAGCGTTTCCTGTCTTTGCGAAGGTTCAGGTATTCGGTAAGCTGAGGGGAGTCGGGGCCGTAATATACGTTCAGAAAACGGATGGCACCTTGGTAGCCGATAAAGTTGGCCAGGTTCTCATTGAACACCGTACTGTCAGGAACGTAGAGCGTGGCGTGGGTCAGCTCGTGGATAATGGTTTCGGCGAGGTCGCCGTCCGAGTCGTCCAACATATTGGACATCACCGGATCGTCCAGCCACCCGAGGGTAGACCAGGCTCCGGCGGTCCGCAGGCCCGTGTCGTAGCCTTTCGCCTTTAGGGCTTTGCCTTCCTTTATGGCTTCGTCTTTATTGAAAAAGCCTTTGTAGCCGAATGACCCCAGAAGAGGGAACTTCCATCGCTTTGGTTTCAGGGCATATGGCTCGCAGGCGGTGAGCACCCACATTCTCAGGCCGTATTTCTCTTCGTCGTACATTTTGCGGTAGCTACCCGTTTTGGCCAAGCCCAAAGAGTCGACCGCAAAACGTTTGGCGGCTTCCACAAGCCTTAGTTTTTCTTTTTTCTCTTCCGGATAATCGGGATCCGACAAAAAATCCGAAATGGGTTCGGCGTCCCAAACAATGCTCAACTGCCCTTTGGCCTGCATCCAGGCATAGGGTATCAGCTTGTAGTTTACGGCCAATATTACCAGCAAGACCGCTAAAATTCCGTAACCGATTTTCTTTAGCATGATATTCGAAGTGTTCAGTGATATTCCCCAGCGTTTTTAGGCGTGTTCGCTCGCCGTTGAAGGATGCCAACAACACAAGCTTTCAGACAAATATAAGGTTTGGAAGGCATGCTGTTTTCAAAAAAACAGGGGGATTTTCGGATAAAAGGCGCCTCTGTCGGCTTGAAAGGCGTTATGTAGTTTTCGCAAAAAATTTGAGCAAAAATTACTAAAATAATTATTTGAATTTTAAATAAGGATCCTTAACTTGATCAAAAATACGAACCGTTACTAACTCGATTAGTCCAATGAGCGATAACAGAGAACAAAAACTGAAAGCCCTAAAGCTTACTATCGACAAGCTTGACAAAGAATTCGGTAAAGGGACCGTGATGAAACTGAGCGATGATAAGATTGAGGATATCCCCGCCATTTCGACCGGATCGCTGACCCTCGACATCGCGTTGGGTGTGGGCGGTTTTCCTCGTGGACGTATAATCGAGATTTACGGCCCCGAGTCTTCGGGTAAAACGACTTTGGCCATGCACGCCATCGCCGAGGCGCAGAAGGCCGGGGGTATCGCCGCGTTTGTGGACGCCGAGCACGCTTTCGACCGCATTTACGCCGAGAAGTTGGGCATTGATACTGAGAACCTCCTGATCTCTCAGCCGGACAACGGCGAGCAGGCTCTCGAAATTGCCGAGCACTTGATCCGTTCGGGCGCTATCGACATTATCGTAATCGACTCCGTAGCCGCTTTGGTACCGAAAGGCGAGCTGGAAGGCGATATGGGCGACAGCAAAATGGGACTTCAGGCCCGTCTTATGTCGCAAGCGTTGCGTAAGCTTACCGGTGCCATCAACAAGACGAACTGTACTTGCGTATTCATCAACCAGCTTCGTGAGAAGATTGGCGTGATGTTCGGCAACCCTGAGACCACTACGGGCGGTAACGCTTTGAAATTCTACGCTTCTGTTCGTCTAGACATCCGTAGAATCGGTCAGATCAAGGAAAGCGCCGATAACATCCTCGGCAACCGTACGAAGGTGAAGGTAGTGAAAAACAAAGTTGCGCCTCCGTTCAAAGTGGTGGAATTCGACATTATGTACGGAGAGGGAATTTCCAAGGTGGGTGAGATCATCGACTTGGGCGTGAACTTCGAAATTGTGAAGAAGTCGGGCTCATGGTTCTCTTACAACGGAAACAAACTCGGCCAAGGACGCGACGCCGTGAAGCGTATTCTCGGTGACAATCCGGAATTGATGGAGGAGTTGGAAACCAAAATCCGTAAAAAGGCCTCGGGCATCGAAGATGACGAGCAGGCTGTTGCGGAAGAGACTGCCACTGCGCCAAAGAAATAAAAAGAGAGAATCCCCAAAAAATAAAAGCCACGCTGATCTTCAGCGTGGCTTTTATTTTGGCTTAGGCCAAAATTAGATGATTTCGGAAAGTAGTCCGATAGCCAAACCGAGGAGCAACATGCCGTTCTCAACGCTTCTCCATCTGCGGAAATTAAGCGATTTGAAAAGCTCTACGAGTACGAAGAGCAAATTACCCGTTACGAAAGCCATTAGGCCGTCCAGAAAGCGGACCTCTTGTCCGGATGCGCTCAGGTCGTGACTTAAATACATTCCGATTGGGGCCGTAAGCGCAAAAATAAGAACGATCAGGTAGCGGAGCCACCTCATCTCGTAGCGGTTGCGGACTACCATGGCCAAGGCGAAGGCCGCTGGAAGTTTGTGTAATAATATGCCGATGAGCAAACTGTCATGAGATCCGTGCCCGTCGGATGACATACCGCCGAGTAAGGCGCCTTCCAGAAAGGAATGAAGGCACAGGCCGAAGAGTAATGTGAATACAGATACTTTTTTCACTCCGCTGACTTCTCCGTGTTCTGCTCCCCGTGTGACTTTGTCAATTAGGAACTGGAACAGCAGACCGGCCAGTATCAGGCCTAATACGATCGCTATATTATCGAAACGCCGAAGGATTCCCGGCAAGATGTGCGTTAGTGTAAGCGCCAGTATATACGCTCCGCCGAACATAAACGCGGGCTTTAAGTTTGGCGCTTTGTCCCTGGAGCTGAAATCCACGGCTATGCCGGCCAACAGCGGGCCGAGAAATAATACCCAGATTCCCTCCATGCTAGTCCTCTTTTTCTGTTACGAATATCATCCGGTCGGAATTTTCGGGGTCGAAGGCGTTAAGCGAATAGTCGCCGAAGACACCGCGGATTCCCAAATTCGCTGAGCGGAAGTAATCTTCGAATTCCTGTTTACCGATAGCTTTAACGCGTTCCTGAAAATGCAGTTTCTCGCCTTTGTCTTCCAAGAAAATGTCTTTGACGATATAGTTCCGGTCATCCACAAAACGGCGGATTTTGAATTCGTAACCGTCAACGTTTTTTTGTTCTTGGGCTACCAACTCGCGGATTACTTTTATGGGATTCAGGAAGTCGAGAATCATCATTCCCGAAGGTTTCAGGTTTTCCGAGGCCGATATTATCGCTTTGCGGTTTTCTTCCGAATCATCAAAATACCCGAAGCTGGTGAACATGTTCAGCACATAATCAAACTCGCCTTTGCGGAATGGGAAACGCATGTCGTGTTCGAAAAAGGAGAGCCTGTCATTCGCAAAACGGTTTCCGTAAGCGACATTGCTTGGAGAAAGGTCAACGCCTACTACATCCAATCCTTTTTTGTTCAGGTAAATGGAATGTCTCCCTTTACCGCAGGCCAAATCCAAAATCTTGTCTTCGGCGCGAAAGTCTAGGAACATTGACAGGACGTCGATAAAACGTTGGGCTTCGGTGTAGTCCCTGTCTTTGTAAAGTATGTGGTAGTAGGGCGAATCGAACCATTCGCCAAACCATTCCTTATGTGTGGAATTATCCATGTTCAGAAATTCAATCGCTTGCGGATTGTAAATGATTTTGTAAGCCGGGCAGGCTTAGAGATCTTCCAAATCCACCATCAACGACTTGAAGCCCGTGGTGGTGTAGGTGCCCAAATCGCCGTTCTCGTCGCTGTAGATCAGGAAGGCTTCGATTTCGGGAGTTTTTTCCAGAACTTTTCTCGAATCCTCAAGGCCCATAACCATAAAAGCGGTGGCGTAACCGTCTGCCAGCATGCAGTTATCCGCTATTACGGATACGCTCAAAAGCGTGTGCATTTTTGGATAGCCAGTGAACGGGTCTATGGTGTGGGCGTATTTTACACCGTCGATTTCGTGAAAGTTGCGGTAGTTGCCAGAAGTGGCGATGGCTTTGTCCTTCAAGCGGACAGCGTCACGAACCAAGTGGCCGGTTTTTCCGGAACGTACGGGGTCGTCGATTCCGATCATCCAGTCTTTGTCGCCTTTGGTGCCGCTACAGTAAACTTCGCCACCGATCTCCACCATCATATTCTCGACCCCTTGGGCATTCAGGTAATCGGCTACCCGGTCTACGGCGTAGCCTTTGGCTATGGCGCCGAAATCAAGCTGTACGCCGGGCTTGGCAGTCTTGGCGGTTTCGTCATTTACGGTTATCGCACGGAAATCCACAAGATTGCGGAGCGAGTCGATGACCAGGCTATCCGGAACGGAGGTAGGTTTTCCGTCAGGACCAAATCCCCAGGCGTTAACCAAAGGCATTACGGTTGGGTTGAAGGCTCCACCGGTGTTTTCGAAGATATTAAGAGACGCTTTGTAAACGGGAACAAAGAAATCGCTTTCCAACTGAAGCTTTCCATTTTTGTTGAAACGGGAAATTTCCGAATTGGGAATGTAAGTGGAAAGGCTTTGGTTCAAGGCATTTAGTACCGAATCCACGCCCTGCTGATGGGTTGTGCTTGCGTTGCCAAGGTATTTGACCGTGTAAGTGATCTTTCCCATCGTTAGGCCTTGGAAAAAGACCTGTTCTTGAGGATGTGAACTGCGGTATTTGTGTACCGCCATCATTAAAAGCACAACGATAACGGGGTAAATCCGCTGTTTGTGTTGGGCCCAGATATTCTTTAGATTAATCATTTGTCTCTATTCGCTGGTCATATGTTGCAACGATGTTGCGAAAATAAGAAAAAGGGATGATTCCTCCCATCTGTACAGAAGAAAACGAACGGATATGGAACTTAGCTTGCCGTAAAAAGGAAAAAGCCGGACCTGAACCGGTTCGGCTTTTTCGGCGGTTTACGATATGTCTCTTATCTGTCTCGCCAGTTGTTGCTTCTGTTAAGCTTCAAGTCTTGCAATAATGATGACTTCGCTTTGATTGTGAAAGTGTAAGACTGGTAGGAACCGAATGGAACCCAGTTTACGTTCATGTCCCAGCAATGCAAGTCACGGGCGATACCGATGTTTGTCGGGCTTTGGAACGATTTCTCCTCGAAATTGTAACCCGAGCTGAAGGTAACCTTCCATTTTTCCGACAGGCTAACGTTGCCGCTAAAACGCATCGATTGTGTCGTGGTTGATTCTTCGAATCCCCTTTTGCGGTAGCTGAAGTTATAGTTGACGCTTAAATCCCACGGCACATTCCAATCCACGTAAATACTAGGGTCGTTGATTATGCTTTGTAGGTCGGCGCGGTCATATTCGTCCAGATTCGTGTCGTTGTCCAGCCGTTCTTGCGCTTGATCCTTGCCTGCGTTTCCTTTGGAGTTCGGGTTTAGGGAGGTGTTAAGCGCCAAGCTCAGGCTTGAAAGCTGGCCGATGCCTTTACCGTCTTCCCAAGCGTAGCGATCTATTCTTTTCTGAGTGATGGAGCGGTTTCCTTTGTCATCCACGTCTACATTTGTTAATCTGTAAACATATGGATCTATCGTTCCGCTAAGGTTAACACTGAGTTTCTTATTGAAAAGTCTTGTCCGTGCGCTCCAACTTATATTCGAAAGCTTGAAGGAGTCGGCGGCGAAGTTATAGCCGGAATTAATAGAGAAGTTGTCCAGTAGCGAAACTATCTTATAGCGGTTTTTTGCCTCCCCTGTACTGTCCTTCTTGTTCAGCACTTTCATCTCCAGCGTATTGGTTATTCCGAAACTCATCGTTGCGGATTTGCCTTGGCCTGGGGTTCCATACAGGTAACCATTGTAGCGGGAAAGCCTTAAGGAGTCTCTCTCGGGATTTATTTGTACATCTTGGTAATAACCGTATTTGTCTGTACTGAAATCGGGGCTGAAACTCATGCTGACCGAAGGTGTCATTACGTGACGGATAGCCTTGATGGACGAATTGTCACTGAAGTTTACCTGTCCATATAAGCGGGTGTTAAGACTGGCGCCACCACTATAGGAATAAACTCTTTGTATGCCCGGAATAGTATCGATTTGAACGGCTTCCGCCTCGGGATCCCATTTATAATCGAGCTTGCTGAAGTATGTGATTTCGTTCCAATTGAAGTTTGGGCTTAGAGTCAGGTACTTGAACAGCTTGATTGAGGTGGATACCGGGATTCTGTGTTTTAAGCCGTATTTAGCTCTTCTGAGAAGATCGTCTATATTGCCGATCGTAAAATCGACGGATGCCGTATCGGGATTAATAACCTTGAAGCTAGGAGGCGATACTTTCGCGTTGGAGATATTGTTCTCCGCTTGAAGGTTATATGTGAAGTTGATCCTTTGAAGCCAATTCTTGGCGGTTTGCCCATTTTTCAAGAATGGATTGATACGGTTTACGCTCAAACTGACCGAAGGCAGTTTTAAGTTTACTTGCCCCGTGCTGACGTTTTGGTTTACTGAAGCGTTGGACGACAGGTTAACCAAACGACCGAAAGATTTGGAATAGGAAACCGAAGAACTCCAGTTCTGATTCAGGTTGTTGTTCGGGTTGTTCGGGCTGTAGTTCAGCTCGTTGTATTTTGTGGAGCCCAAGTTTACGTTCGCCGAGAAACGCCCTTGTCCGGGTCTGGATTTTGGGGAATGCGACCAACGGAGCCAGAAAGTCTCCGTCGAGTTCTTGTCAACTTCCGATTCCGAGGCATTGTATTGGTAATCGAAATTGAAGTTACCCTGATACGCATAGCGTTTCACGTAATTTGACCCCAGATTGATGCCCCAGCTACCTTTTGTATAGATGTCGCCGGTTACGGTCAGGTTGATATTGTCATTAATATGAAAATAGTAACCGCCGTCGCGGAGGAAGAAGCCCCGGGTGATTTCGTCGCCGAACGTCGGGATAATGACGCCGGAAGTATTCTTGTCAGGGAACGGAAATATGCCGAAAGGTAAAACCAAAGGCAACGGAATATCGTCAAACTCTAAGTGGAACGGGCCGGATACCAACTGCTCGCCGGGAAGCATCTTGATTTTAGAAGCTTCGATATGAAAGTGGGGATGGGGCAGGTTACAAGTGGTATACTTCGCCTTGTCGATAAACCATTCGTCCAAGGCGTTTTTCTTTACGTTGCCGCCGTGGATAAAACCTTCGCCTTCCTGCGTAACGACGCCGGTAATTACGGCTTTCTTCGTTGCGAAGTTATAACGGATGGTGTCCAGCTCGTAGGTTTTTCCCTGTTCCGTGAAGATCGGTTTGCCCTCAAGGGTTCCGGCCGTATCTTTCACGCCGGTGGCGTCAACCTCGTTTGTGGCGTAATTGAGGCGAATGCGGTCGGCTTCGAGTTTCGACTCTCCATAATCCACATCACTGGTTTTGAACATGGTCATATCACGACTGTTCAGGTCCAGAATCAGGGAATCCTCCGCCGAATAATTTACGGTGGTTTGTATGCCGCCCTTGCGGGGCGCTTTCATTACCAGGGTGTCTTTTATTGCTGGCTTAACCGCCAATGAATCGAGAACTGCCCCGCTGTTACGGTTTAGGCTATCGGCCGGCAGTTTGCTCCGTTGCTCCTGCCCGAAGGCACCGGCTACGGAAAGCACCACTCCACACACGATACATATGTATCTGAAATACGTCACTCAACTTCCTGTTTTTCCGAAAAATCGACAATTTTGTGTAAATTTATCTGAATCGCAAATAACAATCGAGACATTGTGAAAAATATATCGATCGCATGTTTCTTGGCAATAACCTTCCTCATATCTGCGTTCACGCCCGCCGGAAAGACCACTTTCAGGATCAGGAAAGTGGTGATTGACGCCGGACACGGGGGCAAAGATACGGGAACTTCGGGCAGATTTTCCAAAGAAAAAGACATTGCCCTGAAAATAGCCTTGAAACTGGGTGGTCTTATCGACGATAATCTTAATGACGTCGAGGTGATCTACACCCGAAAGAACAACATGTTCGTGCCACTCAGCAAACGCGCCGACATTGCCAACAAGGCTGGCGCCGACGTTTTCATTTCCATCCACTGCAACGGAGGCGTACACTCCAAAGTGAGCGGGACGGAAACTTTTGTAATGGGACTCCACACTTCGGAAGGCAACCTCAACGTAGCCAAACGGGAAAACTCAGTGATCATGCTTGAGGACGACTACAAGACTCACTACGAAGGCTACGACCCCAAAGCGCCCGAGTCCCACATCCTTTTTTCCCTTTTTACCAACTCGCACTTGGAAAACAGCCTAAATTTGGCCCAGAAAGTGGAGCATCAGTTTAAGAAAAGGGTAGGGCGGAGAAGTCGTGGCGTAAAGCAGGCCGGTTTCGTAGTTTTGTGGCGCACCACCATGCCCAGCGTTCTGGTGGAGGTCGGTTTCCTAAGCAATCCGGCCGAAGAGAAATACCTTAACGACAAACTAGGACAATCCTATATTGCGTCGGGCATTTACAGGGCCTTCCGCGATTATAAGAATGAATTGGAATCCATAAATAAATAACGCTCGTGAAGAACATAAAAGCATTCAAGGTCGGCGTTTTCATCATTATCCCCATCTTAATTGCCTATTTTGGCGTGAATTTTCTCAAAGGGGTCGACTTTTTCTCGTCTACAAACCATTATTATGCCGTCTATCCGGATGTCGATGGGCTCACGGTTTCGAATCCCGTAGTTTATAAGGGTGTCGAGGTGGGCACCGTAACCAAAGTCAAAATTCTTAAGGGAGGGCACAGTGGCGTGCTCGTCGAAGTGTCCGTAAACAAGAATTTGAAACTGGGCCAAACCACGGAAGCCTCGCTTACCAGTAATGGGCTGACTGGCGGAAAATCAATAGTGTTGAAGAAGACGCTTCCGGCCGTTCCGAGTTTGCAGAACGGCGATACGATTATGGCCATCGTGAACCACGGGTTCGCCCAAATCATTTCCGATACGGCTGTTCCCTTGGCCAAAAAGCTCGACAGTTTGATGGTCGTATATAAGATGGTTGGCATTCAGGCCGAACAGACATTGGCCTCGGCCAATAGCGTAGCCCGGACAGCGGACAGCATAATGCTCCAAAACCAAAGGAGTATCCATAGCGCAGTAAGGAACCTTAGTATGGCTACCGCTTCCCTGAACAAAGTGATGCGTAAAATGGAGCCTGTCAGCGAAAACTTGCGCAACATGAGCGACTCTTTGGCAAATAGCCCGATGAAGCACGCGATCACGCAACTCGACGAGTCGATGACTTCGATGAAGGAAATCCTCGGAAAGATAAAGGACGGCGAAGGCGCTTTGGGCCAAATGGTCACCAACGATTCGCTTTACCGCAATCTGAACAGCTCGATGGCTGATCTTGATTCTTTGCTTATCGACCTGAAAGAGAATCCTAAGCGCTATGTCCACTTCTCGTTGTTTGGTGGAGGGAAAAAAGACAAGAAGAAAAAGAAGAAGAAAAAAGAGTAAAACAGCATTCGCTTTTTTTACCGAAAGGCGGGGAATGAGGCTTTTATGTGGTTTCGTTCCCCGCCTTTTTTTATATTTCGATTTCTCTAAACACCAATCCAGGTATTCTCATGAAAGATTCGGAGCTGAACGCCCTAGTCACTTTATTGGACGACGAAGATACGGAAGTGACCGAAATAGCCGAGGACAGGCTAATGCGGATGGGCGCCGACGCTCTACCGATCTTGGAGCATCGTTGGGAAAATACTGACGATTATCTGCTTCAGACAAGGTTGGAGGAATTGATCGAGCGTATTCGGTTGAATGATCTGGAAACGGAATTAAGGTTTTGGGCCGATATGGAATCCGAAGACCTGTTGAAAGGAATGTGGATCATCTCAAGGTCCGCTTATCCGGATTATCCATTAGAAAAACTCCGGGCCGATTTCGCTCAAATGTACCACGAAGCTTGGACGCAAGTCGGAATCCATGGCAACGCTATTGACCAAGTAAAGCAGCTTAACGATTATCTGTTCCGCCTTAAAGGTTTCGGGCCTAATGAGACGGATTTTCACCTTCCGGCAAACTCTCTTATAAATAGGGTGTTAGAGACCCGGCGGGGCAACCCGATCACCCTTTGCGTGATTTACCTGCTTATCGCCCAAAAGTTGGGATTGCCGGTTTTTGGAGTCAACCTTCCCAATATTTTCGTACTGATGTACCGAAGCGAGGTGCGTGATTTTTATATTAACGCTTTCAACAAGGGCGTGATTTTTATGCGGGAGGACCTTGAGGAATATGTAAGCCAATTGCCGATTACCACTCAGGAGAATTTCTTCGAACCTTGCGGGAATCTTGAGATTATAGCCCGTTGTCTTCGGAATTTGGTGGTGGCTTATGGAAAGACTCACGAGTCAAGGGCTAGGCAACTTAAGCGAATGCTGGATATTGTATCCGCTTACGCATAATCTGTGGGTATTTGGCGCCATTTTTTCGAAGTAATATTTTTTCGGAATAAAAAAAAACAGGCAGGGAAACCTGTCTTTTCTTGCTGAAATCTCTAAAAACTAACACGAAGCGTACTTGCCAGAGCTTATAGTGAAAGCTAAAACCGGATTTCTACGGATAATTGTAAAGATCTCGGATATCCGGCGTATTCTTTATTCTGCGTGTCGTGTCTGTTGCGCAAGGCATTCACCAAACTGTGATTGTATCTGATACTACAGCCTATTCCCCAAGCGGTCTCATAGCCTACGCCAACGTTTAGCCCGACGTTTACGGGGAAATATTCGTTTGTGACAGATTTACCGTCCATCCGGGCGCCCAGCAATACGCCGACTTGTGGCCCGAATCGAAGACTTAACCACTCGATAGGGTAATATTTGACGGCCATCGGCATATTGAGATACATGAGTTTCAGTGGCTCGTCATTTTCAGGGCTGAGACTCGATGTGCCTTCTACAGAATAGAGTAATTCCGCCTCTACCGTAATATAACGCGTTAATATTCCGCCCAAAGAGCCGCCCACATGAAACCCCGATCTGGGTTTGTTGCCAACGTCACCACTCATTGACGCCAAGTTATAGCCGGCCTTGACGCCATATTCCAGCCTTTGCGCCTTTGCCCCTGCGAATGATAAGATTGCCAATACGAGAACACACGCTGATTTTACACTCTTTTTCATCATATCAATTAGAATAAACACCAAACGACAAGCTGATAAACAGAGCGGGGCAGTGCTACGGTTATCTATGCGAAATACTCGCCAATCAGTCTTTTACGGAGAAAAAAAATGACCTTTTAACCTATATTAAAATTAGACAGCATCTTGTCAGAAAAAATGGCGATAAAGGCAGTAACAGAATACAGGTACTTGAAACCCGGAAAATGAAGTAAATTTCACTTAGTGATAAAGTTTTCTGGTCTGGTCTGGTTTGTTTTTGAGGGGGTAATCGGTTTATCGGGCATTCTCGCTTTTATCGAAAGTCTCTACCCGCGATATTCAGGCTGATTGACAAATAACATAATCTGAAATCGCAATATTTTTTTTGTATGAGAATCACAACCGGAACGCTAGGAGGGCTTCTCCTTTTTCTAATTTTCACTGCTTCATGCTCAACGCAAAAGAGCAACGAAGAGAACCCGATTTATAAGAACAGAAACTATTCTGTTGAAGAAAGGGTGAACGATCTGCTGGGCCGTATGACTTTGGAAGAGAAAGTGGCCCAGATGAATATGACTACCCTGCGAAGGCTGGAGACGGACGAGCAAGGAAATATAACCAAGCCTTCTCTAGATTCTTTGCTTGGCGGTCCGGGCATTGGTTTTTTGGAAAGCTCGTTTACCGATATCGCCGATATTTCCAAACGCTCTGAAGTGGCGGACCGGTATCTGAGGGAAAATACTAGGCTGGGAATTCCCGCAATCCAAATTGCCGAATGTCTGCATGGTTTTATGGCGCATGGAGCTACGATTTTTCCACAAGCCATCGGCCAAGGTTCGACTTGGAATCCCGAGCTTATCCAAGATATGGCGAAAACCATCGCCCGCGAAGCCAGCCTGACGGGCGTTGACCAGGCGTTGTCACCACTTTTTGATCTTGCTTTAGACCCAAGGTACGGAAGAGTGGAAGAGTGTTACGGCGAAGATCCCTTTTTGGTGGCCGAAATTGGGAAAGCGTTCGTCACAGGTTTGCAGGGAGACCCGAAGGCTACCGTTGATTCTATTCCGGAAGGGAATCTTATGGCGATGGCAAAGCACTATTTGGCGTACAGCGCTCCGATTGGTGGGATCAATCTGGGGCCTGTCAGTGTCGGGGCTAGGGATTTGAGGAATCTACACCTTTACCCATTCAAAAAAGCGATACAGGAAGCCAACATTTACGCCGTAATGCCTTCTTATAACGAGTTGAACGGCATTCCGCTACACGCCAACGAGTCTATGCTCACGGATTTGCTTCGCGAAGAAATCGGTTTTGGCGGTTATGTTTTTTCCGATTATCAAGGAATTGAAATGCTGGGCAGGTTTCAGAAAACGGCTTCCGATGCCCAAGACGCGGGCTTGCGGGCGCTCAAGGCCGGTGTGGAAGTGGAGGCGCCATATCCTTACGGTTTTGCCAAGTTGGCCGAAATGGTGAAAAGCGGAAAAGCCGACGAAACGCTTATAGATAATGCGGTCAGGCATATTCTTACGGCGAAATTCAAAGCTGGGCTGTTCGATAAACCATACCATGTGTCGGAACAAGAACAAAAGGTTATCCGCTCGGATGAGGCCAAAAAGCTCGCGTATCAGGTGGCTGTGGAGTCTGTGACACTGTTGAAAAACGAAAACGCGACTTTGCCTTTGGATATGGACAAGCTGAAATCCGTAGCCGTAATTGGCCCGAACGCTGATAGGGTTCAGTATGGTGATTATAGTTACACCAAGCATAAATCGTCGGGCATAACCGTTCTTGAGGGAATTAGTGAAACGGTCGGAAGCAAAGTCGAAGTGCGTTATGCGGAAGGCTGTGGCATAACGGATCTTGACGAAAGCGGTATAAAAAAAGCGGTGGAAACGGCCCGGGAAAGTGACGCCGTAGTATTGGTAATAGGCGGAACTAGCGCGGTGCTTTCCGGAATTGGTTGGGGGAAAGAACCGTCGGATTACGCAACTTGTGGCGAAGGTTACGACCGAACGGAGCTGTCGCCTCCAGGTGTTCAGCCCAAACTTATACGGGCGATTCAGGAGACGGGCAAGCCCGTGGTGTTGGTGATGGTGCATGGCCGGCCGTATTCCATCGCTTGGGAAAACGAAAACCTGCCGGCGATTGTGGAGGCGTGGTATCCCGGCGAACAAGGTGGAAAAGCCGTGGCCGATATTCTTTTCGGAAATGCGAATCCGTCAGGCAAACTAAGCGTTTCCGTACCGAAAAGCGTTGGCCATATTCCGTCATACTATCATAAAAAGCCTTCCGGAAAAGGTTATTACAGGCAAAGGGGAACTCCCGAAAAGCCGGGCAGAGATTTCGTTTTCTCTTCTCCCGATGCGCTGTATCCGTTTGGCCACGGCCTTAGCTACACAACTTTCGAATATTCGGATCTTAAAATCGAGAACAAGGAATTGGCCAGTTCGGATACTTTGCGTTTGAGCCTAAAAGTTAAAAATATTGGAAGCGTAAAAGGTAAAGAGGTCGTACAGGTTTATCTGAATGATTTGGTGAGTAGCGTAACGACTCCGCTGAAAATTCTTAAGGCGTTTGACAAAGTGGAAATAGCGCCACAAGCTACGGCTACGGTCCGGTTTGAGATTCCTATTAAGGAAATGGCGCTTTGGAATGCGGAGATGAAGCAGGTTGTCGAACCGGGCGGTTTTCAGATAATGGCGGGAAGTTCTTCGGAGGATATCAGGCTCAAGGATTCTTTTTCCGTAAAATAATCCCGACTTTCCGATACAAAAGAAGTCCGGCGAACGAGTCGTCGGACTTCTTTTTGTCTAACTGCCCTGCCAGTCTACTGATTTTAGCTAGGCTTATATTTCGATTCTTTGAAAATCAGCGTTGAGTTTTTCTCTGCCATCAACCTTTTCAGCGACGTTTCCGGCTTGCGCTCCATGTATTCGTTCACAATTTTCCAGCCTACGAAGCGCCCGATCCGTCCCGGACATTTCGGCCCGATTTCGGTCGTGTTCGGTCTCTCGTCCATAAATCTGCTTTTCTCCATGTGCCCGGTTTCGTAGATCATTTCGTTTTGCAACAAGCTGGCCCAAATTACCGGTTGGTGCTCGTTGGCCTCCTCGTATTCCTCCTTCGTATAGCCGATTAGCAGGCTGTCGGGTGTGCAGGGAAGGATTTGCTTCGCGAAATAATAAGACTTTCCGTAAAACACCATATCGGAGAGCATCGTGCGATCTTTTCCGTTCGTGAGGTTGTAGCGCTGGCTCATCAACAAGGCTATTCCGGGCACGATATACGGCTTGTCGTAACGGCGCAAAACGTACGACGGATAATTGATCGGCCGGAAAGTGGCGCCTTTGCCCAAATAAAAATCCAGGCCGATAACGATCAGCGAATCCGAATAATACATGTCGTTGGCCAAGCCGGAGATAATGGTTTTCACCTTCGGAGCGACAAAATCCGGATATTGGTATTTGATGCTTTTGAATGTTTCCTCAAGATCGGCCCGGATATCCGAGAAATCGCCGAAACGTTTCTTTGACTCGTTATAGAGCGTGTCTACCGCAGGGTTTTTCGCGCGTTCCAGCATTACTTTGGCGAAAATCGAATCGTTCGGGTATTGGTCCCTTTTGAAGAAAACGCTCGCTATTTCCGGGTTGCGGTTCATAAAAGCCAGCATGGCCTCTTCGCTCTCACAGTTTTTCCAGTCGTCTTCCAGTCTTTCTATGTTCAAATCTACCTTTATTCCGCCCAGGTCAGGTTTGTCAACACAGGTGTCTTTCTCGGCGCCACAGGCAGTCAGCAGGGCGAACGCGAAGAGTATAAGAAAAACGTTTTTCATACGATAGTGGTTGTCGTCCCGAAAACTAGATCGGGGATTTATGGCTATTCCCGGCAAAGGAAATGATTTTCGTCCAGAATTAAAACGAAGAGACGGTCGGCTGTCTTGCCTTGGGTTGGCCTAAAATCGATTTCGGATCTTTTATTCGTAATAAACGGCTACATCTTCCAAAGGCTTGCGCTCCAAGTCCGGAACCTGACAATCGTCTGCGGGATAGCCTACCGGAATCAGCAAAAACGGACGTTCGTTTTCGGGCCTTTCCAAGGCTTTCGCCAAAAAGTTCATTGGCGATGGCGTATGCGTGAGCGATACGAGTCCGGCTTCGTGAATGGCCGCTAGCAGAAAACCGCTGGCCAATCCCACCGATTCATTTACATAATAATTTTGGCGTTTTTCGCCGTTCTCGCCCAAGTCATAAGGCTTTTTCATTACGATTATCAACCATGGGGCGATATCGAGAAATTCTTTGACCCAGTCCGTGCCCAACGGCTTCAGGTCGTCGAGCCATTCGTCGCTCATGCGCCCGTGGTAGCTTTTGTATTCCTCCTCTTCCGCCATTTTCCGGATGCGAGACTTGAGTTCGGCGTTCGAAACCACGCAAAAAGTCCAAGGCTGTTTGTGCGCTCCCGACGGTGCGGTAGAAGCGGTACGAATTATGTTGTCGATAACCTTTTTCGGAACGGGCTTGTCGGAAAAGTCCCTGACACTCCGGCGCTTGTCCATCAAGCCGTAGAACTCTTTGGACCTTTCAAGAGTATCACTTTCCGTGAAATTAAGACCTTTGTACGTTATAAATTTTTTTTCCGTATCGATAGTGTTCTGACTCATGGTAATTGTAATATTTTTAGAGCGATTTCAAGTTTTGCTCTTTTTTTTATTTTTTGAAATTTTGATTTTTTCGCCATTGACGAAATATTATTCCGAATATATGGTTCGGGTAACTATCTAATTTAAGTAAATTCAGTTGCAATACCATATAAGGGAAGCGGTTGGCGGATTTGCCTCCCGGTAAATGCCCAAAAAACGTATCTTTGCCCCTTATAACGGAAGACAAAGACGAAACATGAAAAATCCAGTCATAATATTCGGGTCTACAGGCATAGCCAGGGCCGCTTTGGAAATTTTCAACAGCAATTCCATTGTGGTTTACGGTTTTCTGGATGACGATAAAGAAACACACGGAAACCTGATCGACGATATCTCGGTGTTGAGCTCTACGGATGATCACGGTTACCTGAAATTGATCGGTAAAAAGTGCGAAGCCTTCGTAGCGACGGACGACAACGAGTTGCGTCGCGAGATTGTGGACATGCTCAAGGACAAACGTAAAGTGATGCCTACCAACGCCGTGCATAATTCGGCTGTGGTGTCTCCTTCGGCGCATTTAGGCTATGGCAATTTCATTAACGCAAACGCTACGGTAGGCGCCGGCGCGAAGGTGCCGAATCACTGTATCCTGAATTCGGGAGCGATTGTGGAGTACGGAGCCAAGCTTGAGGATTTTGTGCAGGTTGGTGCCGGAAGTATTGTCGGAGCGAATGCCGAAATCGCTGAGAGCGCGTTTATCGGTGCCGGTGTGACGATTGTGGCTGGCGTGAAAGTGGGAGCTGGCGCTCGTATTGGAGCCGGTTCGGTTGTGGTAGCGGATGTTCCGGAAGGGGCCACGATGTTCGGGAACCCCGCCAAGCCGATGTAAAAGTCGGAGTCGAGTTTTGACATCGACAATTTGAAATAGACAAAACGAAAAGGGTCCGACACCGTATGGTTTCGGACCCTTTTTAGTCTTATGGTTTTCGCTTATTTGAAAGCGATAGTTTCTGCTTTGATAAATTCCATAAACGTGTCACCACGTAATCCGAGACGGATAGTTTCCAAAGGAATCACTTCGTTTGGAGCGATGTTGCCCAAGTTTACGTTGGCGCCCAAGAGTTTTACGAAGAACACCTGCTGTGCTTTCTGGGGAGCCTCCCAGATGATTTTTTCGAACGGAATCTTAGTGAGGATTTCCTCTACCAATCCCGAACGAACTTCGCCACTGGAGCGGAACAAGCCAACATTTCCGGCTTCGCGCGCTTCGCCGATCACTTTCCATGATCCAGCGTCGAGTTCGGCCTGCATCTGAGCGATCCACTTGTATGGAGGAATAATTTTTTCGGCGTCTTTCGAACCAACTTCGGACAGGACCGTGTAGCTGTCCGCCAGTTTATGGATGTAGTCGCATTTTTTTTCGTGGTCCAGCTCAATGGATCCGTCCGATACTTCTACATACTCCATTCCGTACTTGTCGAGCACTCGGCGGTAGTCGTCGAATTGGTTGCGGATAGCGAAGGCTTCGAATAGCGTTCCGCCGAAGTAAGTCGGAATCCCGGCTTCTTTATAAAGAGCGATTTTTTCCTTCAGGTTAGGCGTGACGCAAGAGGTGCCGAATCCAAACTTCACTATATCAACGTATTCGCCGGACACGCTCAGGAAATCTTCCACTTCCCGGAGGCTGAGCCCTTTGTCCATCACCATGGTTGATCCCGATTGGCGGGGCTTCTGGGTTCTCTCCGGCAAATCCTTCAGAGTATAATTCATTTATTTCGGTATTTGTCTATGATACGCATCATCTCGTCGTCTTTTTCCAATTCTGGAAAGAAGACGATAAGGTCTTTATGCTTTTCGAAATCGTTAGTTAGGGCCTTTTCTAAGTTTTCTACAGCTTGGCTACGTTTGCCTCCAAGAAAATTGTAGGCGGCCAGGCGGTAATGGCATTGCGCAGCGTCGGGAAATTCCTCCAAAGCGGCGGTCATAATCTCAACAGCCTTATCGGATTGTTGAGTCCATTGGTACATATCGGACCATTCTGTCCAGATATTGATCTCGGCGGGGTTTAGCACAACAGCTTCCTCGTAAGCCTCCAAAGCGTCCGTGATGTTTCCGCAATGGAAACGGGCTTGTCCCAAAGTCCGCCAGAAGTGGTCGTTGTCGGGCTCAAGCTGTGTAGCTTTTTTGAGAAACGGAATCGCATCGGTGAATTTAAGTTGTTCCACCAAGTAGTTTCCGAGAAAAAACCAGGCTTCGGCGAAATTCTCGTTTTCCTGAATGGCGTTCTGGAAATTGAGAATTGTGTTATTGTCGTCGCCTTTGATCTGGTAAGTCAGGGCCATTTGCAGATAAACTTCGGAAGAAGGGCCTTCGAGCTTTACCACTTCCGAGAAAATTTCCAGCGCCTTGTCCGGTTTTCCGGATTCGGCGTAGGTCTTGCCCATATTGAACATGGCCGAGGAAAATGTCGGGTCTATCAGCGTGGCGTAATCGTAGGCCCAGATTGCCTTTTCCCTTTTCCCTTGTTTATTGAAAAGGATTCCCAAGTTATACCAAGCGTGTTGCGAGTAAGGTTCCTCATCGATGAACCGCATGTAATACTTTACGCTTTCGTCGATTTTGTCGGTTACGTCGTAGCAATACGCTAACTCGAACAGGGCGTTTGAGTGGTAAGGGTTCGATTCCAATGTTTGCTTAAAGCAACCGATCGCTTCTTCCACACGGTCCAACGCCATTTTGGCCAAGCCGATACGGTAAAGAGTCTCTTCCCGTTCGTGGCCCATAAGCAGTACGTGTTCGAGTATTTCGAGGCTGGATTCGCAATCTCCCAAGCCGAATAGCGAATGCGCTTTTTCGGAAAGGGCGTCGAGATCCGAGGCTTGCAAGGGCAAAACCCTTTCCTCAAGAATGGTTAGGGCTTCCTCGAATTGTTCCTGATAATTGAGTATCCTGGCTTTGGCGACGAAGGTCTCCATGGAAAAGGGATGCATCTCTTCGGCCAGCGCGCAAGCTTTAAGGGCCAAGTTGTACTTACCCTTGTCAACGTAATGCTCTATGATTTCCTCAAAGGCTTCCCAGTCGAGGAAAAGGTTTGTTTCCCCTTTCAGGTGCCTTTCGAAATTTTGGATCAGAGCTTTCTTTTGTTCTCCGCTATCGAATTCTTTCCTCATGAAAACCCTATTCTTAGTTCTTTCTAACGGGTGTTATAGAACAAGGTAGCAAAAAAAAGTGAGATTCATCTTTGGGCCGGGGATTTTTTGGAAACGGTCTCGGAGCCCCTCTGGAGGGACTCGCATATCCAAGACAGGGACTCGTCTAAACCTCTGAAGCGCACGCCTAAGGCGTTAGAAACTTTGGACGAGTCGTAAAGTGGGCACTTGCCTATGTTTTTTATGGAACCGATGGCGTATGGAGCCGTTTTTCCCCTTAACACGGCGGCGATATTGGCCAACATGGCGCCAGTGCCCATCAGGCCCGATCCGAGTTCGATATTCTTAGGCTTCTGTAGTCCTGAGAATTTGACAAAAAGCTGTCGAAGTTCCGAAAAGCTCGTTTTTCCTGCGCTCAAGACGAAACGTTCTCCGGAAATATCCGATTCGACGAGTTGGCTTACGATTTCGGCTACGTCGCGGACATCCACATAGTTCATATCCCCCTTCGGGTAAATCGATTTTTTGGCAAGCATCCGGTTGTTGAGCTCAGCGCTGCTCCGGTCTCCGTGTTCGTTAGTCAACACAACCGATGGGTTCACCACGGCGACACTGAGGCCTTCGGCTTCGGCTCTCCAGACTTCCTGTTCGGCCAACCGCTTGCTGTGGGCGTAAGCCGAGGCGTTGTCTTCTTCCCATTTTGCCTTTTCATCCACGGTTCCGCTTTTCTTTCCGCTTCCCAAAGCGGCTATGGAACTAAGGTGGACGAGTTTCTTGATTCCGGCGTCTAGGCATGCGTTAACCAAATTTGCCGTGCCCTCGACGTTGGTTTTGAACAAATTGTCACGGTCGCTCCTGAGAAAAGACACGAAGCCGGCGGAGTGAATGACCTTTTCAGCGCCATTCAGAAGGTTTTCCAAATCCGATGGGTCGAATAGGGAAGCCTCTTGCCAAGAGACCAATTCGCCATAGTCGGGTAAACCTTCCTGCGAACGTCCGGGCCTCAGCATACAGCGCACACGGTGGCCGCGATTGACCAAGTTTCTCAGAATATGTTTACCGATTACGCCGGTGGCTCCGGTCAAGACAATCATAAGCGTAGATTTGGGCACGTTGTGCCGGTTGTTTTTTGTGGTTTCCGGGCTGGTTAGGCTCGGCTGTTTTGGGTGTTGTTGGCCACCCATTGGGCGAAGGTGGGCAGAACGGCGTCTTTTTCCGAGATCACGGGATTTTCTATTCTCCAGTCTATGCACAGGTCTTGGTCATTCCAAAGAATTCCCCCTTCCGACTCCTTATTATAATATGCGGTACATTTATATAAGAACACGGCGTCCTCGAGTGTAGCGAAACCGTGGGCCATTCCAGGCGGTACGTAAAGCATATTGTGCGATTTACTGTCGAGCACCACGCTTCTGTGCTGTCCGAAAGTTGGAGATTCGGGCCGTAGATCGACGGCCACGTCCAGCACTTTGCCTTCGGTTACCCTCACAAGTTTTCCTTGGGCGTGTTCCCCTTGTTGGAAATGCAGTCCCCTGACCACTCCTTTGCGTGAAAACGATTGGTTGTCCTGAACGAAATGTTCCGAAATACCGGCCGATTTTAACGCGTCCTCCCTGAACGACTCGAAAAAGCATCCTCTCTCGTCGCCGAAAACCTTGGGCTTTATTTCCACCAGCCCTTTGATTCCCGTTTTTATGATTTCCATGAATATGAGTTGTTAGTCCTCACGGCCAGTCCGCATGGCGGACGAAGCAAGGCCGTAAAGTTAGGCTTTATATAGATTATTGCAATACGAATGCGGTTTAGGCATTTGCTCTACGGTTTCTTTCTTTCAATATGTGTGCGAAACAGATCTCGAAGTCTCGACATGGAGCGATTTTCATAAAGGGAATCCGTTTTTTGTCGAATAAATCAGTGGTATATGGTTAGGGAATACTGGCGGGAATCTCGAAAGATGTGTTTGGGGTAATTTTGAAAACACAGATTCCTGAATTTGGGATAAACTGAGGGCGGTTGGAAGGGAGACAGATGTAAGGGATGCCGAAAAAATCAGTTTTTGTTGGGGTGGGCCTCTTTTTTGATTTTTAATCCTCGCTGGAAGTTAAAAACGTTTTTTTTAGTTTTGATGCTTAAAAAAACACCCTTATGAGAGTTTTTGTCCTGTAGTGTGAGTTCTGGTTGCGTGTTTTTTGATCCTGCTTTTCGATGAAATGACTAAAAATCGGAAAAAGGTCTGGAGAATTTTCTCAGACATAAGTTTGGTGAGTTTGATTTTATGCTTGGTCCATTTGTGTAAAGGATTTTGATATATGGAGAATACGGGTTTAAATCAATTTTACTTAACGTACAGGTAAAATATGATTAACGATAATTGTTGCGCAGTATATTCCCATCTCCGGTATTTATATTCTGTCTTTTCTCTAAATACATCATTAATCTTCTGTTAAGGCAATTTTTAAATTCAATTCTTATTTTATTTATATAATAACATGCAATGAAAACATGTTATCTTAATGTTAAGCAATCAATAACCTTCTTATAAATTATTTAACTTATGTACGATGCTACGCTCCAAGTAGTTCCAATAGTTTTGTGGCTGAAGAGGGATTATTAAAACAATTTAAGGTAAACAATTCCGATTACGCTATGAGAAAGTTTTTACTCAGCATTTTCATGCTGTTTGCTATCACCGCTGGCGCATGGGCCCAGACAGTGATCAAAGGGCATGTTGTTGACGCCGAAACCCAAGAGGACGTTCTTGGCGCCAACGTGTTCCTGAAAGGCACCAGCGAAGGAGCCATCACGGACTTGAACGGTAAGTTCTCCTTCAAAACCTCTAAGTCGGGAAGCGCCATTTTGGTGATCTCGTTCATTGGTTTCGAAGATTTCGAAAAGAGCATCCAACTGAATGGCGGTACGCTCGATTTGGGAGCCCTGAACCTTACTGGTGCGGATCAGATGCTTAACGAGGTGGAGGTTATCGCCGACATCGCCGTTGACAGAAAAACTCCGGTAGCCATCTCCAACATCAAGCCTGAGGCTATTGAGGAGAAATTGGGAACGCAGGAATTTCCCGAGGTGCTGAAATCTACCCCTGGCGTTTACGCAACTAAGCAAGGTGGTGGATACGGCGACGCCCGTGTTAACATCCGTGGTTTTGACTCGGACAATGTTGGTGTACTTATCAACGGTGTGCCGATCAACGACATGGAGTCGGGACAGGTGTACTGGTCTAACTGGGCAGGACTTTCGGACGTAACTCGCAGTATGCAGGTGCAACGCGGACTCGGAGCCTCTAAATTGGCAATCTCGTCTATTGGCGGTACCATCAACATCATCACGAAAAGCTCTGACATGCGCAAAGGCGGAAGCTTCGGTGCTTGGATCGGAAACGACGGTTACTCAAAGCAAGCTTTGACGCTTTCTACCGGAATGATGGACAATGGTTACTCAGTAACTTTCTCTGGCTCGAAGACAACCGGTGACGGATATGTTGACGGAACGGCTTTTGACGCGTGGTCATACTTCTTGGCGGTGTCAAAGACTTTCAACGACAACCACGAACTTGTTTTCACGGTTTTCGGAGCTCCTCAAGAGCACGGTCAGCGTAGCACCCGCAAAGGCATCGAGTATTTCGAGGCTAACGGCATCAAAGAAAACTTCGACTGGGGATACAAAGCCGGACAAGAGTTCAACGTAAGAAAGAACTATTACCACAAGCCTCAGGCTACCCTTAACCACTACTGGACGATTTCCGATAAAACGGACTTGGCCACCTCTGTTTACGCTTCTAGAGGTACAGGCGGAGGTTCTGGTTGGTACGGAACTCAAAAAGACGGTAATGATTACCGTAGAAGTGGTCTGATCGATTTCGATAAGATTGTGGACGAAAACGTTGCGGCTGGAAAGAACGGGTCGGAGACGATCATCCGTAACTCTGTTAACAACCACACTTGGTTCGGCGCATTGTCTAGCTTGACGCACGAAGCTAACGACGTTTGGACGTTCAACGGTGGACTTGACGCTCGTTACTACATTGGACAGCACTACCGTGAAGTTAGAGACTTGCTCGGAGGCGATTTTTACGTAGACGACAAGGAGTTCAACACAATGAAGAACACTGTCGCTCGTGAAGGAGATAAGGTTAACTACCATAACGATGGCCACGTTGGCTGGCTCGGAACATTTTTCCAGGCGGAATATTCGAAAAACAATCTTTCCGCTTTCGCTTCGGCTACCCTTTCGGGAACTTGGTACAAGCGTGTTGACTATTTCAACTATTTCTCTGACGGTCTGATCAGCGAGCTGAACAGCAACCCTGAGAAAAAACAGACCTATATCGATGCTTTGGGACAGCCGGATTTCGATCAAGGCATGAAAGGACAAGAAAGCGATTGGGTTGACTTTTTGGGATACGGCATCAAAGGTGGCGCCAACTACAACATCAACGATTCGCATAACGTGTTTGCCAATGTCGGTTACTTCTCTCGCGCTCCGTTTTTCCGTTCGGTATTCCTGAACTACAAGAACGACGTGAACGAGGACGCTGAAAATGAGAAGGTGTTTAGCCTTGAGCTGGGGTACGGATTCCGTAGCGAGTACTTCTCTGCCAATATTAACGCTTACCGTACGCTTTGGAAGGACAAGTCTGTTGTTAAGACCTCGGGTGCTGGCGAGCAGCAAGTTGTCGCTAACCTCACGGGTGTAAACGCCTTGCACCAAGGTATTGAGGTTGATTTCTTGGCAAAGCCGGCAAGAGGCCTCGAAATCAGAGGTATGGCTTCTTTCGGCGATTGGACTTGGCAAGACGACCTGACGGAGGTTGGTTTGTTTGACCAGGACCAAAACCTTGTAGATGTCGTGAATATCTATATCGCCGACCTCAAAGTTGGTGACGCCGCGCAAACTACCTTGGCACTCGGAGCTGACTACGAGATTTTTGAAGGCTTCAAAGTAGGTATGGACTACAACTACTATGACAACCTTTACGCTAAGTTTGACCCGGCTGACCGTGGGTCGGAAGCTGAAAAAGGTGTTCAGGCTTGGGAGCTTCCTGAATATGGATTGTTCGACGCCAACGTAAGGTACAAATTCAAGCTCGGACAGTTTGATGCTACGCTTTACGGAAAGCTTAACAACATCTTTGACGAAGAGTACGTGTCGGACGCCGAGGATGGAACTGGCCACGACTGGCAGTCGGCTAACGTATACTACGGATTCGGAAGAACGTGGTCAATGGGCCTCAAAGTAAAATTCTAATCGGGGATAAGCTTCGCTTTAAACACAAGGATCAATGAAAATGAAAAGATATATCTTGTCCGCAGCGGTAGTCAGCATGCTTGGCTTCGCCGCTTGCGATTCCACCGAGGATATGTACGATGAAATCGACAAGGACAAAAAAGCCCAAAACGATTTCATCAAAGGTAACTTGCCGAAGTCTGTTCTTCCTGAAGGCAACATGTACACGATGGTTGAGGCAGATTACACGGCCATTGGTGACGATATAGCCAAGTATAAGAACTTCTCCAAGTACAATCCTGCGAAGAACTTTCTTCCTGATTTCTTGGGTAAGAAATTCGTGACTCCTGACGCAGGTGACGAGCCGACATTGAAAATCACGTTTAAGTTCTACACTTCTTCAGTGTACAACGACGAGTTTTCGATGAAGGATTATAAGCTTGTGTCTGAAGACTATGACGCTTTTGGCACAGGAGATAATGACCCGGGAAAGTTTAACAACTTCTCTTCTAAGAACGACAACAAGCCTGAAGAGTATGTTGCCGCCACTTTGAGAACCCGTTACCCTAGCGCTGTAGAAGGAAATACCAAATTGGTTGAGTACGTTTACAGAGGAAGTACTGAAAAGTATGAGGTTTTCAGCTTTGATGGGACTGTTTGGACCAAATCAGAGCAGGACGCCGGTTTTAACATCGATGATGCCTATTCGCTTTCAAACGATGACTACACTTCTATGGGTACGGAAGATGATCAGCCAGGCAAATACAAGAATTTCTCTTACTCAACCAAGACTGAAGATTTTCTGCCGGATTTCCTCAAGGCGAAGTACACTGAAGCGAAAGCTGGAGCTAAGCAAACCATCAAGTTCAAGTACTACGGTAATAACGTAGAGGCGAACCACTTCACCTTCGACGGAGCTAAGTGGATGCTCTCAGAGAACGTTACGGTGGCTTATGACTGGTCTCACGCTGACAAAGGAACTTGGGAAGTTACAAGCAAAATCCCGTCTACGACGGAAAATGTAACGGAAGAGTACACTTACAAGCAAAAGAAGAAAATGTGGGCTACGGACCCTGCCAAGAAAATCACTTTGGTTAACAATGACTATAAAGTGACTGACGACGGCACCTACTACAACTTCTACGTAAAAGGCAAGACTGAAGAGGAAGCCACTACAATTGTGCTGGAAAAGGTTGAGAAAATCTTGGAAGCCAATTACAGCCCTCAGCAAGACGTTATCTATGCGGTTACTTACGATTACTATGACGGCGCTCGCAAGACGGGAACGATTCGTGTGATCAAAGACAAGGACACTGGAAAGTGGCGCCTGTCAACTGAAGCAGATGACGAAAGATTAGCGTAAGAAACATTTTCAATATAAAAAAACGCTTCCTTTTTTGAGGAAGCGTTTTTTTATGCCCAAACTCTCCGTTCTACCGATACCTTGCATGATCTACCTTAAACAAGGCCAGTTCCCGGTTCGAATATAGCGTTTTGAACGTTTGCCGGTCTTTTGTCAGGGTAATGTCTTTTTCCATAAACTCCAGCATCCGCCCGATGATGTCCATCACCTCGTCTTTGATGTAATAGAAAACCCACTGGTCGGCTTTTTCGCTGGTAACTATACCCGAGTTTTTCAGGTAGGTCATATGCCTTGAGGTTTTGGCCTGTGTAAAGTCCAAAATCAACTCTAGGTCGCTGACGCACATCCTGCCGTTTTCGAAAAGCAGTACTAGGATTCTAATCCGGGCGTCGTCGGAAAGGGCCTTGAAAATCTGTCGCCCTACCGGAAGACTGAAATTCTTAAGTCGCATAAGCGCTTTTTTCTTGTTATTTTCAACGAAAATAGGAAAATTGTCGTTCTCCTTAAGGGTGCTTCCGTAGCTTTGCGGAAATTGAAGTCCCCAAAACAACGGCGATAGCCATCCAAACCGTAAAATAAGCCCGCAGGGCTAATGTCTTTGGAGGATCCAAAACAGGAATTTCGGACTGAGAAGGCGATCATTGTCCACAATGTAGCTGTCTAAATTTATATACGTTCCCGATGAACAGATTTTTTCTAACCCTTTCGTTGATTTTGGTCACATTCGCTTTCGCTTCGGCGCAAAACACTAAAGAGGATGGGCCGAAAATCCTGCAGTTTTCAGGGCAAGTTGTGGACGGTGAGACCATGGAGCCTCTTTCCGGTGTCCATATTTTCGTTCCGAAATCGGGAAGGGGAACTACAACCAATATTTACGGTTACTTCACTATGCCAGTGGCGGCGGGCGATAGCTTGGTGGCCAGTACCGTGGGGTATATCAGGAAGCATTACGAAATTCCTGAAAACTATGACAAGAACATCACCTTCGTGATGAACATGGAATATGATACGCTCTACTTACCCGAACTGGAAATCAAACCTTATCCGACTGAGGAGGACTTCAAGCAGGCGGTTTTAACTATGGAAATGCCTGACCCGAACCGTTACAACCAGAATATTATGGGTAACGTGGACCGTAAAGTTATTCGCCAAGCGGCTTACGCCTTGGGCAACGATGGGGCCAGCGGATATTCTGAATACCAGAACCAGTATTTCCAAAACCTCAACCGCGGGAGCATGGCTCCTTCCAGCAATTTCCTGAACCCTTTCGCTTGGTCTAGGTTCTTCAGGGATATGAAGAAAGACAAAAAGAAGAAGTAGGCCTGGCAGTCCAAATCTCAAGGCAAGTTCAGCGTAAAAGCCCCCTCAAAGGACTTTTCTTATAGAATTTGCGTAATCTCACCGTGTACTTTTGCTACGATTTTTTGTGGGGTTTCAGAAGAATTGACTAGTTTGTAACGAATGGGCCGAGGCTACTTTCGGCCCTTTGATACAGATATGAAACTCATGACTTTTTCGGATAAAGATACCTTCGTTTCAGGCAAATCAAAGGTGTTGCGCCACAACTCTCTCAAAGACTGCAAAGCTGTCTCGTTATTGGCAATGGTGTTTTCTATGCTTTCGTTTTTGGCTTGTGGCGCCAATGCGGGAGATTATAAAGTCTTTGAAGACCATGGAAAAAAAGGTATTTCCAATGCGTCTGGCAAAGTTCTGATTCCTGCTGAATACGAGGACTTAGGTTGGGCCGACGACAAAGTTCCGGCCGTGTGGGAGGGAGTGGTAGCGTATAGAAAAGACGGGAAATGGGGATTGGTAAACCTAAGGAACAAACGTCTTACTTCAGCGAAATACGAGCGTTTTTTACCTTTTCGCAACGGGATTTTGGTGGCTGAACGCAAAAGCCCGAATGGTCTTAACCTGCAGGGTTTGGTTAGTGTGAAAGGCGAAGAGATTTCAGCCTTTGAGTACCTGGATTTGGAAGCCTCGGGTAATTTGCTTCTGGGGCGCAGACAGGTAGGTTTGGAGTATCTCCACGGTGCTTTCGATACTAAAGGAACAGTGAAAGTGTCTTTTCTCTATCGTGGAATCAGGGATTTGGATCGCCGATATTTGGCGGTTAAGAACAGTGAAGGAAAAGAAGCGATTTTTGGTCGTGACGGAAAAAGGGTTTCCGATTTTTTTGCGGATAGCCTCGGAGTATTTTTTGGAAAAAAAGCGGTATTTACCCAAAACGGGATGGCTGGCGTAGTAACTGACGAAGGCCAAATAGCTTTACAGCCCAAATACAAAGAGATCGACTTAGCCGACAGCTTGTTTCTCCCTTTTCCGGAATGGGAGATTAAAACGCCGGAGAAGTCAGTCTTGGGTTCATGCTTGATGGACAGTCTTTCGCCGGCGGGGGAAGGCTTTTACCTTGGTGTGAGGGGCAACAGAATGTTTTTGTTATCGGACAAGGCCGACGAAATTGGCGGGGCCGTAGCTTCTGAGCTTGGAAATGTGGCCTATGGAGCTTTGGTGTACCGCGACAGCGCTTTTTTCGGTTTGATGGATAGTGACGGAAACAAAATGACCGAAGCCAAATATCATCAGATTATCCGTCAGGGAGGGTTTATGCTTGCCAAGCGTTACGGCTCTCGACGTTATGTTATTGATATTCTTAATTCAAAAGGAAAAGCTGTAGGCCCGAAAGGCTTTAGTGATTTCAGAGTGCTGAACCGTGATTATATCGCGGTCAAACGCGGGCGTTTTTGGGGTGTGTACGGGCAAGACGGCCTTGAGAAGATCAGTTGCAAGTACGACTCCGTTTACCACAAGCGTAAGGGGCTCTTCAAAGTCGGCTATTGGGGCAAGCAAGGTTATCTTGACAATCAAGAGAAATGGGTGCTTTCTCCGCGTGAAGGCGATGTGGAATACGATACTGTCGCCGGAAATTATGAGATACTTTATGAAGGGGAATTCCGGTTATTGACACCGGCCGGCAAAGAACTTTTCAGTTCCGAAGACAAAGTGGAGGCTCATCCGTTAGGCTATTTGGTTACAGACAAAAAAGGAAGACAAGGCCTTGTGAATCGGAAGGGGCAGTGGATTGTATGGCAGGAGTATGAGAAAATCAGAACCCTGAGAGCCGGTTCCGCATTTGCGCTCCGTAAAGCTGGTAAGGAACGTTTGCTTTTGGCCGATGATTATAAAATGCCGCTAAGCAGACGCTTGAACGTGACGGACTTGAAGCCGTATTCAGGAGATTGGGTAGGGGTGAAAGTCGGAGACAAATATGGTTTTTATGACGAGCAAGGGCGTATGCGTATATCGTATCGCTACGAGGATGTGGGTTCGTGCGTAAACCAGCGTTGCGCTGTTCGTTTGATGGGCAAATGGGGATTTGTCGATGAAAACGAAAAGCTTGTCGTGCAACCTTGGTTTGATCAAGCGTGGGATTTTACTTATGGAACAGCTAAGGTCAGAAAGGAAAATACATTTGGTATTGTGGATAAAGACGGCGATTATGTGATCCCGGTGGAATACGACGAAGTCCAAAAGGTAATGGGCGGCGGAATTGTCCGTAAAGGAAAGAAATACGGATTCTTCAACGCCAAGGGACAGCACGTACTTTCCACTAGGTTTGATTTTGCCGAACCGATAGGTGAACGCTGGATTAAGGTGGGTAAAGATGGAGAGTACGGCGTAATCGATCACCGTGGCTTATGGCTCTTCCCGATGATGTACGAAGAAGTCCGTTTCGACGCTAACGCCAAGGTTTTTATGCTGAAGAAACACCCGGAAGCCGTTGAGGCTCCAAAAATATGAATCGTTCGAAAATAGGTTTTTCGATAAAATAGAGAACGGCGGGCATTCGCATTGATTTGAAATCATGTGAATGCCCGTCGTTATTTTTGTGCGAACCCTTTTACTTTTTATCAAAGAAATTTAGATCCCAAGAGTCTGCCCATTTCAATACGGGTTGTTCTCCTTCGAACGTCAACGGCAACCAAATATATCGGCCGTCAATAGCGTTTTCCGGTGTCCATCTGTCTCCCAAATAGACAAACGCATCTTCCTTGCCGTTTACCGGCAACACATAAGTGCTTTGCGATTTGAAAGTCAAGTCGGAACCTTCTCCCACGCATGGGTTTTTGAGTTCCCGCCATGGCCCCAATATGTTATCCGCTACCGCCGACCGAGCCGCATTTGGTCTCCATCCAGTACATCCTGAAGCTATCAGATAGTACTTTCCTTTTCTTTTGAATAGAGCCGGGGCCTCCATAAATCTTCCTGGAAATTCCCTGACATAGGCGCCTTCGTAATCCAAGAAGTCATCGGTGAGAAGAGAAATGTGGAGCGTACTGTTTTCTTCCGAAGAATAAATGTGATAACCTTTTCCGTCATCATCCACGAAGAGGTTCATATCGCGGGCCATTTGTCCCACTTCAAAATCTCTGGCCAATAGGTTTAGGCTGTCTGGATGTTCGGGCACTTCGCCTCCCGTAAATTTCATGGAAGCGACTCTTTCTGGCACACCGCCGGTTTTCATTTTTTCGCTGACGTTGTTTGGCCATTGGCCTTTGTTTGGCCTTACGCTTTTTACGAATGTGTACGGCCCCGTAACCTTGTCGCTAGTGGCTACGCCGCTTCTGGCTGTGGCGTAGCCTTGTCCCGGCCATTCGAGGTGAAACCACATTACGAATTTCTTTGTCTTGGCGTTATAAATCACCTTCGGGCGTTCGAGGATACAGCCTTTGGCTATGTCATGGTCGGGATCGCCGGTTACTACGGGCAAAGCAATACCCTCATCTTTCCAATCATAGAGGTTTTTGGAAGAGTAACAATGCACGCCCACCTGCGCCAAGTTGCCCGCTTCGCCTTCGATTTTATGTTCTCCAAACCAATAATAAGAACCTTCGTGAAAAAGGATTCCACCGCCGTGGGCGTTGATGTGTTTTCCGTTATTGTCAGGCCAAAGTTGGCCCGGCTTAAAACTTTTCGGCTCCTTGGGTTCGCTACACGACAAGAGTATGGCTGTGGGCAGAGCGAAAAGCAACGCTAATTTTAAAATAGTGCGCATAAAAGTACAGTTAAAGAAAATGACAAACATGGTCAAAAAACATCCTGAGTATCGATTCCCTACATTCGTGTATGAACCTTAAAAAAACAGGAAGTAGAGACCATCTTTTATATAAGTAGACAAAAAAACGGTGTTAACCCTAATGCCCAAGTAGTCATAAATTCTGAAAAAACTTAAAAATCGCCATAGATAACTAAAAAAACGGTCTCGGAAGATTACGATTTTTCTGTATATCGCTTTTGCCAAGACCGTTTTTGAAGGTGTATAACCTGAGTTGCTTAGTCCGTGAAGTAGACTTTGCCTAAATCCACGACCTTCATATTCCTGAATTTGAATACGCCGGTATCTCTCGGATGTTTTATGCTTACCATTGTCATCTGGCCCCAACTGCTGTCACCTTCTATAAAGATGTCGGCTTTCAAGTCCACGAGGAAATTGTCCCGTTCCTGATATTTCTCCGAAAGATATGTTTGCATTGCCTGTTTTATGGTCTCCCCGTCGCTTACCAAATAGGCGATTCTTGGTTGAAAATTATGGTTAGGCCTAGTGCGGTCTTCGTCGGTGACTGGCGGTAGAAGCATCAAGCTTCTGTCCACTCTTCTCAGAAACAGCATCCATTCGTTTTGCCAACCGTTTCCCCGGTCTACTTTGTATTTGGCCAAAGCGCCACCCGTAAACGGCACGGCGACCGTATTGGTTTCTATATCAACCGTAGCGTCGGCCAGGTACTTGATGTCCTTGTTCTGCCCGATAGAGATCGCAACATCGTCCCTCTCCGCTTTCTTCTTTCCACTGTTGCAGGATGCCAATACACCTATCGCGAACATTCCCGCCAAAACCAAAACCCGGATTCTCATATCTCTTCGTCTTATCCTTAGCACATGACCCGTTGTCGCCGATTTGCCGCCGACACGTACTTAGAACTACATTGTCCTTACGTTGTTTGACACGCATCCGTATCGAGGCTTGTCCCGGAAGCGTGAGGAACTTAAATTCGGTCAATGACTGAAAAACGAAAAGACGACAATGCGCTTTATTTTGTGGCGCTGATCCCGGGGACACCGGTTAGGGAGGAAGTTTGGGCGTTGAAAGAAGAAATCGCGGAACGTTACCAATCCAAAGGGGCGTTGCGATCGCCCGCTCATATTACGCTTCATATGCCTTTTAAATGGAGGGAGAAAAAATTGGAAACATTAACGAAAACCTTGGGTGATGTGGCGGGGCGTACCCGGAATTTTTCTATTCAACTCACCGGTTTTGACTTTTTCGAGCCAAGAGTGATTTTTGTCAATGTAGAAAAAAACGAAGCTTTAAACGAGCTACAATACGATGTAGCCAAGGCCATGCGGACTAACCTTAATTTATTGAATGCGGACTATAAACAGCGAGGTTTTCATCCGCACATGACTATTGGTTTTCGGGATCTGAAAAAGGCGAAATTTCACGAGGCCAAGCCCGCATACCAAGGCCGGGAATATGAACGAGTTTTTGAGGCTGACAAGCTGTGTTTGCTCAAGCATAATGGCGAGCGTTGGGAGGAGTTTGCCGAATTCCCGTTCAGAAAGTGAATTGGCCGGAGGCTTGGTCCTTATCTAGTTTTAGGCTCTTGCGTTGGCCCTCGTAGGTGTAGTGGACAATGTTTTGCTGGTCTGAGAAGAGTTCCATAAGTACTTTGTTCGTCACTTCCAGGTCTTTTGGTTTTCTTACTTTCTGGCTTTGCATATAAATCCACAGGGCGTCGCCTTCCACTTCTGCGCCTACATACTCCAAGTCCAGCATTTTGCTTTTAGCTTTTAGCGAAAGGTGAGCTGAGATATACCTGCCTATATTTTCGCCCTCGCTTTCAAAGTTGTTAAGTAAATCAGGCTTTTTCTCCCGGTTTTTGGATATAGCGTCTTCTAGATCGTCGATAAATACCCGAGTGGAGATCTCGATACGTCCGCTTTCCCGGTTCCATGACAAGTCTGTGACGGAAACATGAAATGCGTGAGAGAATATCAAAAAAATGCAATGTGTCAGTGCTAAGGCCATGGCTAGGATGAAAGTGTAATTTTGTGTATATTTTCAGAAAATAGCTACTGGACCTTACATGTGGGCATTAATGCTTGGTCCTTCCCAAAGGTGGAATGTTTTTTCTTACTCGCAAATAAAACGGAACAATGTCGGAATTCGAAATTTTCTTTAAACTGGGCATTGAGCATATTCTTGATTTAAATGGATATGACCATCTACTTTTTATCGTCGCTTTGTGTACTGTGTACGCCTTGAAAGATTGGAAAAAAATGTTTGCCTTGGCAACGGCTTTTACGCTGGGGCACTCGATTACTTTGGCTTTGGCCACTTTCGAGCTTGTGAGCTTCCCGTCTGATATCATCGAATTCTTGATTCCCGTTACCATTATCATCACCGCGGTGGTGAATCTCTTTAGAAAAGAGTCCAGTCCTGGGCCGTATCCGTACTCAAGAGCAAATAACGGAATCGGTGTTTCTTACTTCTTCGCTACTTTTTTCGGTTTGGTCCACGGGTTGGGATTTTCGAACTATCTGCGAAGCATGTTGGGGAAATCGTCGAGCATAACTTCTGAGCTTATAGCCTTTAACTTAGGTATCGAAGTTGCGCAACTTGTGATTGTTCTCGTATTTCTGCTCGTTTCTTACATCCTGGTTTCTTTGGGTGGAATTAAGCGTAGGGAATGGAATGTTGGCGTCTCTTCAGGTGTAATAGCGCTGGCCGTTTCCTTGGCCGTAGCCGCAAAATTCTGGTAACTCATCCCGGATTCCGACCATTTGACAAGATAATACCGGTTAGCCGCATCTTTTTACTTGTGAAAGACTTCCGTCTTTCGCATATTTCAAGAACGCACAATAATCAAGTATTTAGTCAAACAGCAAGGACGAAAGATGAAAAATCACTTACTGACGCTGATGGCCGTTTTGATGGCCGTCATCTGCCAGGCTCAGGAGGTGGACCGGCAGTTCGAACAGCTGGGCACAACCCTCCCCACACCAAACGCATACCGTACGGGCTCCGGTGCTCCGGGCCACGCCTATTGGCAACAGAAAGCCGATTACCTGATCAAAGTTGAGCTTGACGACGACAAGCAAAGGATCAAAGGATCGGAAACCATTACTTACACCAACCATTCGCCGGATAGGCTCGATTACCTCTGGCTCCAACTCGATGAGAACATCAAGCGCCCCGGCGCCGATAGCGAGTTGACTTCGACTTCCCGCATCAGGGAGAAAATGTCGGCTAGAGGATTGGAAAGAATCATCGGAAAAACCAGCGAGCACGGCCTGAATATCGCGTCCGTACGCAATGCCCAAGGCAAAGATTTGCCTTTTGTCATCAACAAGACGATGATGCGGATCGACCTTCCGAAGGCGCTTAAGCCGGGCGACAAGGTTACCTTCTCGGTTGATTGGTCGTACAACATCATCGACAGGATCAAGCACGGATACCGTGGCGGTTATGAGTATTTTCCGAAAGACGGAAACTACCTTTACACCATTTCGCAGTGGTTCCCGCGCATGTGCGTTTACGACGACCTGGAAGGATGGCAAAACAAGCAGTTCCTCGGAACCGGCGAATTCGCGCTGACTTTTGGCGATTACGAAGTGCATATCAACGTTCCGGCCGACCATATCGTAGCGTCTACCGGCGAGCTTCAGAACGCGTCGGAAGTTTTGACACCGAAACAGCTTGAGCTTTTCGAAAAATCGAAAACCGCCACCGAGCCTGTGATTATCGTTAGCCAAGCCGAAGCGACCAAGAAAGAGAAAAAGCGTTCAAAAGAGCGTAAGACGTGGATCTACAAAGCCGAAAACGTGCGCGATTTCGCTTTCGGTAGCTCACGTAAATACATCTGGGACGCAATGGGAGTGGATATCGAAGGCAAGAAGGTTATGGCCATGTCTTACTATCCGAAAGAGGCCAACCCGCTTTACGAGCGTTACTCTACCAAAACGGTGGCCCACACATTGCGCACTTACTCGAAATTCACTATTCCTTACCCATATCCAGTAGCGATTTCGGTAGAGGCCAGCAGTGGCATGGAATACCCGATGATCTGCTTCAACTACGGAAGGCCTGAGAGTGACGGAACATACTCGGAGTCGTTGAAATACGGAATGATTTCGGTAATCATCCACGAAGTTGGCCACAACTTTTTCCCGATGATCATCAACTCTGACGAGCGCCAGTGGGCTTGGATGGACGAAGGACTGAATACTTTCGTACAATATCTTTCGGAGCAGGAGTGGCAGAGGGATTATCCTTCGCGTCGCGGGCCCGCTTACAAGATCGTGCCTTACATGAAGAGTAACAAGGAGGACATGTGCCCGATCATGACCGCCGCCGATAACGTGAAGCAATACGGAAACAACGCCTACGGCAAACCGGCCATCGGCATGAACATCCTTCGCGAAACCGTAATGGGTCGCGAGCTGTTTGATTTCGCCTTCAAAGAATACTCGCGCCGTTGGGCTTTTAAACACCCGAAACCGCAGGATTTCTTCCGTACGATGGAAGACGCCTCGGGTATGGATTTGGATTGGTTTTGGAACGGTTGGTTCTACAGCGTAAAGCATGTCGATCTTTCTGTAGAGAATGTGGAGTGGTTCCGTATGGACAGCCGTACGCCGGACGAGAAAGTAGCCGAGCGTAGAGAAGCTTACGAAAAAGACGTAAACAACTTGTCGGCTCGCCGTAACGATGAGCTTGGTGTTCCTACGGCCACAGGACAAGACCGTAGCCTGAACGATTTTTACAACACGGACTACAAGCGTTTCGCCATTAAGTCTTCTGACAGATCCAGGCATAAGTCATTCGTGAGAAGCTTGAGTGCCAAGGAAAAGGAGCTTTACGAAAACGGGTTGAACTATTACGAAATCACCTTCAAGAATAACAATGACGGAATGGTGATGCCGATTATCCTGAAGTTTGAATACAAAGATGGAAGCGACGAAATCGTTCGTATTCCGGCTGAAATCTGGCGTAGGAACAACCGTCAGGTGACCAAGGTGTTCGCTCGTGAGAAAGAGGTGGCTTCCGTGGTACTCGATCCGTTCAGGGAAACCGCCGACATCGACGAGAACAATAACTATTTCCCGCGTCGCAACTTGCCTTCGCGTTTCGAGCTGTATAAGCGCAGAGGAGGCAAAAGACCTAACCCTATGCAGAGCCAAGGTAAAAAATCGAAAAAGTCGGCTTCTCGCTAAGCCGTAATTTAGTTTCGTGAATTCGGGACAAGCAAAAAAGGTCGCTCATTTTTGGGCGACCTTTTTTAATGTTCAACCAAATGCTTTTTAGCCTTTGGCGAAATAGTTGGCCAAGTGGTTGTCCCAAACTCGGAACTTCGAAGTCTCTTGGAAAACGTGTTTCAGCATTTCGGCCATCGCTGGGGTCAATTCCTTGTTCCGGCGAGCCATGACCATTCGGGCCACTTCCAGCATCTTGTCCAGCTTGTAGGTCGAATATCCGCCGTGTCCGCCCCATGAGAAAGAGGGGACGAAATTTCGGGGAAACCCCGCTCCGAAAATGTTGGCGCTAACGCCCACTACGGTTCCGGTGTTGAACATGGTGTTGATCCCCGCCTTGGCGTGATCGCCCATCACCAATCCACAAAACTGCAGGCCTGAGTCCACGAAAGTCTCTTTTCCGTAGTTCCACATTTTTACGTTGGCGTAATTGTTCTTCAGGTTAGAGTTGTTGGTGTCGGCGCCGAGGTTACACCACTCGCCGAGTACCGAATTTCCCAAAAATCCGTCATGCGCCTTGCTGGAGTAACCGAAGATTACGCAGTTGCTGACTTCTCCGCCCACTTTGCTGTAAGGTCCCAGTGTAGTGTCGGCCCGCATTTTCGATCCCATATGCACTTTCGCGTCTTCGCACATGGCGAAAGGCCCGCGGATTATGGTTCCCTCTTCCACTTCGGCCCGCTTTCCGATATAGACGGGGCCATCTTCGGCGTTGATTATCGCGGATCGGATCTTGGCTCCTTCTTCTACAAAGAGGTTTTCTTCTCCGTACACAATCGTATGCGGATCATTAACGCCTTGACTTTTACGTCCGGCGGTAACCACGGCGAAATCGGCGTTAATTTGTTCCCTGTTGTGGGTGAAGATATCCCAAGGCGTGCGAATCAGTCGGTACGGATCCGTGTAAGGAACCTTTGTCGCTGTTTCGGGAAGATGTTTCCCGTCAAAGCTACCGACTTGTTGGTTTTCTGTGCGAAAAGCCAACACGGTTTTTCCATCCACAAGCGCTTCTCCGCTTTTTAGTCCAAGAGTCGCTTCCAGAATTTTCTCGTCTGGACACAAGGCTCCATTCACCAGCAGATTGTCTTCCGACAGGGTTAGGGGAAACAGGGCGCTAAGATGCCTTTCCGTAAGGAATGAGGTATCCGCTCCTGTTCGTTTCGACCATTTCTCACCGATCGTCAAGATACCGCAACGCATTCCGGCCACAGGACGGGTATACGTCATCGGCATCAACGACCGGCGCAGATCCGGATCGTCAAAAAGGATGATGTTCATTTTAGTTAAGGTATTTTGTTAAGGCAGTTGGGCCAAAGCTACAAAACGCATAAAAAAAATACTTCTACAAAGCCGAAAAGTTCGATTTCGTACTTCAGCGAGGGGAGAAAGAAAAATGAAAGGCAAAAAAATGCCCCGGAAGCCGAGCTCCCGGGGCCGAAAATTCTATGGGGTATCGGATTATCCGATTGCTACCAGCTCGATATCGAAAACCAGCTCTTTACCAGCCAAGGCGTGGTTTGCGTCCACTTTGATGCCGGCGTCGTTTACCTCTACCACTTTCAAAGGCTGTGGGCCCTGTGGAGTCTGAGAGTAAAGCGTCTGGCCTACTTCCGGCTTAAGGTCTGCTGGAAGGTCGGCTTTCTTTACGTCGAATATAAGCTCCGGACGGTGGTCTCCGTAAGCCTCTTCAGGAGCGAGGGTAACGGTTTTCTTATCGCCGATCGCCATACCTTCAACGGCAACGTCGAAGCCTTTGATCATTTGGCCCGCACCTACCTGGAATCCCAGAGGTTCGCGGCCTTCCGACGAGTCGAATACTGTTTCGTCAGTCAAACGGCCTGTGTAATGCACTTGGACTTGGTCCCCTTTTTTTGCAGTTGCCATTAAAATCGTGTTCTTTATTCCAATAACCTGAGCGCAACCTTTGCGTCAGCGAGTACAAATGTACGAATTAATTCGGCCGGAAAAAGTCTAGTTCTCCCACTTATCGAATGTCCATATTCGGACACTTTATTGTCCGAATCCGTTCGTTTTTTGATATATTGGAACCGAATTTCCCGGACAGTCCCTTTTTTTAGCCTCCCTATATGTCGGGCTCAGAGGTCGTAAGGGCCAACACCGTGCCGGAGAGCCGTTTTTTGCCGATTCACTGGCATTGTTTTAGACAATTTACCCTACTGACACTAACAAGTATGAAATTGGACAAAGAATTAGGAAAGATCCTTATTATTGATGATGACGAGGACGTGCTCCTCGCGGCCAAAATGTTGCTCAAACGTCACGCCAAAGAGGTCACGATTGAAAAGAACCCTAAGAAAATCCCTTTTCTGCTCAACAACTACGAGTATGACGTGATTCTGCTCGATATGAATTTCAGTCAGGATATTACCAGCGGCAAGGAAGGTTTCTTCTGGCTGGAACAGATTCTGGAAAAAGATCCGTCGGCCGTAGTGATTCTGATTACCGCTTTCGGTGATGTGGAAACGGCCGTGAAAGCACTGAAAGAGGGGGCGACTGATTTTGTACTTAAGCCTTGGCAAAACGACAAGCTGATAGCGACGCTTGCGGCCGCCGAAAAGCTAAAGAAAACACAGAAAGCCGAAGGAGGCAAGAAAGCCCGCATAGGCAAACAGCTTCGTGAAACCGTCCGTCATAACTACAAAGACATCATCGGCGAAAGCCAGGCGATGCAGGATATCTTCTCGATTATAGACAAGGTGGCGGAGACGGACGCCAATGTCTTGATATTGGGAGAAAACGGTACGGGTAAGGAAGTGATCGCGAAAGCGTTGCATGATCGTTCCAGAAGGAAAGAAAACGTTTTTGTCAATGTGGATATGGGCGCCGTTACCGAAAGCCTCTTCGAGAGTGAGCTTTTCGGCCATAAAAAAGGATCCTTTACCGATGCCAAAGACGATCGAATCGGTCGTTTTGAAGCGGCCAATTCCGGAACGCTTTTCCTCGATGAGATCGGAAACCTCGGTATGCCGCTCCAATCGAAGTTGCTGACGGCTTTGCAACGTCGCGAGATCACGCCTGTCGGCTCGAACCGTCCCGTCAACGTGGATATTCGCCTGATAGCGGCCACGAACATGCCGCTTTACGATATGGTCCAGACCAACACGTTCCGTCAGGATTTGCTCTACAGGATCAATACGGTGGAAATCCACCTGCCTCCGTTGCGCAAACGCCTTGAGGATATTCCGTTGTTGGCTGAGCATTTTGTAAAAACCTATACCGAAAAATACCAGAAGGGGACGATGAAGATCGGCTCTTCTACCCTTGGCAAACTGAAAAAATACGCCTGGCCCGGCAATATCCGGGAACTGCAGCACGCTATAGAGCGGGCCATAATCATGAGCGACAGCGATACGCTTAAGCCGGAAGACTTCTTCTTCCTGCAGCAAGGTGGCGAATATGAGGAAAGCGCCGAAGAGAGCTTCAACTTGGACGAAGTGGAACGAAATGTTATCCGCAAAGCCATCCGTAAGCACAACGGCAACATTTCCAAGGCGGCGAAAGAGCTGGGCCTTACCCGGGCATCGCTCTATCGTAGATTAGAGAAACATGGATTATAACAAAAACAGGCAGTTCAAGACCGAAGTCACCCTACGGATCACCGGACTTGCCCTTTCTATTTTCTTGTTAGCGTATTTGGTGATCGACAGACAGATGTCGATCACCGTTATACTCGTGCTCGGACTTACCGTGATCCAAGCCATTGCGCTTGTGGGCTTCATAGACAAGATCCAGCGCGACATTTCTATGATTTTTCGCGAACTGCGCGAAAAGGGTTTCGGCAATGCCAAACCCTATACCGGCGACGAAACAGGCCTAACCGCCGAGCTCCGTCGAGATTTGACCAACATGGTCATCGAAGCTTCCGGTGCCAAAGAAAAACGGCAAAACCGCTATAATTACCTGCGAACGATCGTCCAACACGCCGGAATCGGACTCATCACTTTTGACGATCAGGATAAAATCCATATTTACAACAATGCCGCCCGGAAAATATTCAAAATCCAGCGACTCAGAACTCTGGACGAGCTCAAGGATATTAGCCCCGATATGGTGGAGCAGTTCAAAAACCTGAAAACGGGCGGAAGGGGACTGGTGACTATCGAGATAGAAGATGAAGCCATTCGTTTGGCTATTTTTGTCATCGAGCTTGAGATAGAAGGAAAGCCATTCAAACTCGTTTCCATACAGAATATCAGGCTTGAGCTGGAGCAAAACGAAATGGAAGCTTGGCAAAAGCTGGTGCAGGTGCTGACGCACGAGATCATGAACTCTGTCACACCGATTTCGTCGCTTACCAACACTGTAGAACAGGAAATCCGGCACCATTTACAATCCGTGGAGGCACTGGAAGAGAATTCCGGAAAGGTGATGGAGCAAGAGGATTTGGAAGATATCCATATGGCCGTCCAAACCATCCACCGCCGAAGCGAGAGCCTTATCCGCTTTGTCAACGATTTCCGGAGCATGACGCACATTCCCAAGCCCAACCTACAGCTGGTGGATCTGGGCGAGCTTATGGAGCAGATCCGGATGCTTTTGGCTCACGATATTTCCGAAGCCAATATCGATATTTCGGTAGACGTGGTGCCGACTCCGCTTACCGCCCACGTTGATCCCGGACAGCTGCAACAAGTGCTGATCAACCTCGTGCAAAACGCCATAGACTCATTGGCCGAAGTCAAAGAGCCGAAAATATGGATGACCGCCAAACAAGACCTGCAAGGCAATACTTTTATCTCCGTTAAGGATAACGGAAAGGGCATAGACGAGGAAGCCTTGGAGAAAATCTTTATTCCTTTCTTTACCACCAAGAAAAACGGTTCGGGAATCGGCCTTAGCCTCTCTCAGCAGATTATCCGCCAACATCTCGGTTCCATTTCCGTCAAATCCAAGATCGATATCGGAACGGAATTCCTTATCAAACTTTAAGTTGGGTACAGAGTAAAAAGTAAAGCGTAAAGAGACTGCTTGCTATGGAATATCTATGCGCAAAAAGCCCTTGATCTCATTGATCAAGGGCTTTTTTGATGCGGTTATGAGTCCGTTTACGCAGTTTTCTTTTTCGGGAAAAGACTTTTGAACCAAACCATCAGAGCTACCGTTCCGATCAAGCCCAATACTACTAAATACCAAGGTGTGGATTCCGTAACGTTTGATAATTCGCTTGTGTTTTTGCCCAGGATATAAGCGGAGCAAACGACAAAAGCGTTATTCAGAAAATGGGCGAAAACCGGATACCAAAGCGAACCCGAATAGGCGTACAGATAACCGAAAACGACGCCTAAAACCAGCCTTGGGAAAAAGCCGAAGAACTGGAAATGGATAGCGCTAAACAGGAATGCGCTCACCCATACGGCCACGTGGATATTGCCGGAGCGCTCTTGGATTTCCGTCTGCAAAACTCCTCTGAAAAGAAACTCCTCGCATATTCCCGCCAATCCGGCGATAACGATCAAGCCTACCAAAAACTGTCCGAACGAGTCGAAGTTTGTCATAAAACTGCTTAGGGCGTCGGCTTGGTTCTCGGCGTTACGGGCCCATTCCTCAAAACCTTTCATAAAGGCGGGGAATTCCAAACCTTTGTTCCATTCGATAAGTCCGGAATTGAAAATCATCATGGAGAATGACAAGGCTACCGCCAAAAACATTGCTAGTGGCAAAACTTTTCCTCCGGAGAAATAAACACTGGGATTTCTACGCTTGACCAGCTTCAGCCAAAGCCAAGGGGCGACAAAAAACGCTCCGATAGCCGTGCCTCCCTGAAAAGCGATGGCGGCTGTGCGTTGGGATGGATCTCCGCCCAGATTTTGGACAAAACTGGTGAGTGCCGTGATGTCAAAACCCAAAAAAGGCAAGCTAAGAAGCGACCCTAACATGGGGCCGATAAGAAAAATACCAGCTACTATAAAGAAAAGAAGAGAAATAATCGCGGTATGCTGTGCGATTTCCTCACCCATTGCGTTATTTTTGTCGGATTCCGTCATATGTGTTTGTGTCTTGTTTTCAGGATTTGACGCGGCCCAATGACCGCAAGAAACGTCGAGGCCCGCTGGCTCCGGCCGATTTCCGAAAGATAATTAAATTTTGAATTAAGTCCGGACCGTTCGCGGCTCCGGCGCAAAGCGTTACAGCCTTGGTTAAGATCGGAGAAGTAGAGTTTAAGGAATTTCCCCTGTTGCTGGCCCCAATGGAAGACGTCAGCGATCCGCCTTTCCGCGCCGTATGCAAAAAGAACGGCGCCGATATGATGTACACCGAGTTCATTTCGGCCGAAGGCTTGATCCGCGACGCCGCCAAGAGCCGTCAGAAGCTCGATATCTATGACGAGGAGCGCCCGATCGGCATCCAGATTTTCGGCGACAAGATCGAGTCTATGCGCGAAGCCGCGGCCATTGCCGAACAGGCCGGCCCGGAACTGATCGATATCAACTACGGTTGTCCGGTGAAAAAAGTGGCCTGCAAGGGCGCCGGCGCCGGAATCCTTCTCGACATCCCGAAGATGCAGGAGATGACCGCCGAGATCGTTAAGCAGGTCAAACTGCCCGTTACCGTAAAAACACGCCTTGGCTGGGACAACGACACTATCCGTATCCAGGAAGTGGCCAAGCGTCTGCAAGACGTGGGTACGCAAGCCCTGACGATTCACGGCCGTACGCGCCAGCAGATGTACAAGGGCGTTGCGGACTGGACGAAGATCGCCGAGGTGAAGAATGACCCCGAAATCCATATGCCTATTTTCGGCAACGGAGATATCGACTCCCCCCAAAAGGCGGTTGAGTACAAGGAGAAATATGGCGTGGACGGCATTATGATCGGCCGTGCGGCGATCGGTTATCCTTGGATTTTCCGTGAGATCAAGCATTTCATGAAGACTGGCGAACTGTTGGCTCCACCAACATTGGCGGAAAGGGTCCAGACTACGAAAGAGCATTTGCAATATTCTCTTGACTGGAAAGGCGAGCGCTTGGGAATCGTGGAAATGAGACGCCACTACACTAACTACTTCAGGGGAATCCCAAATTTCAAGCCGACACGCATGAAGCTTGTCACCTCATTGGATCCGGCCGAGCTGATGGATACGCTTGACGGAATCACTGAAGAGTTTGGCGACGCATATTTGGAAAGTATTTCGGGACAGAGCTGATAAGCTTTTCCCAAAAAAACATTCAAACGCTTCTTCCGGTCACGGGGGAAGCGTTTTAGTTTTTCCGGGCGGTCGTATTATTTTTTCAAACACCGCATCCTTTCGGCCGATTTACTTTTCTTCGCGGTCGCAAACTCCCAAATCATGAACCGAACCGCTACCGTAAAACAACCAGTACAGACTCCGCTGGCTACTGAGAAGCAAAGCGCCCTGTTGCCTTGGATGATCCTTCTGGGGCTTTCCCTAATTTGGGGAAGTTCGTTTATCCTGATGAAAAGGGGCCTCGAAGTGTTCTCGCCGATTGAGGTGGGAGCTTTGCGGGTTAGTTTGGCGGGAATTACGCTATTGCCCGTGGCATTGTATCACTTTAGAAAATTTCCCAGAAAGAAATTCTTTGACCTTTTCCTTTGCGGACTTACGAACGGGCTGTTGCCCTGTGTCTTTTTTCCGCTGGCGCAAAGCCATACCGAAAGCGCCGTGGTGGCAATCGTCAACGCCCTGACTCCTTTGTCAGTTATTCTGATCGGTTATCTGGCCTTCAGGGCCAAGGTCTCCCGCCAACAGGCCATTGGTGTGGCTATAGGTTTCGCCGGGTCCGTGGTGTTGGTTACGGCTGGCGCTACGGAAGACTCCGCCGGTTTTAACGCTTACCTGGGCTTTGTGGTGCTCTCTACCTTGAGTTACGGTTATAATATCAACCATGTGAAATTCCGGCTTTCCGATATGAAGCCACTTACCATTACAGCTTTCGGCCTAGGACTAATGCTTCCGGTTACGCTTTCTTACCTTTTCTATTTTTCGGATTTCGTACAGAAGATGCAAAGCGGGCCACAGGCTTGGGAAGCGCTCGGGTATTTGGCGATTCTAGGTATGGCCGGCACCGCTATGGCTTTGGTTATTTTCAATAAACTGATCCAGCTTGCCGGTCCGGTGTTCTCGGGAGCGGTGACTTATATCGTGCCCTTTATCGCTGTAATATGGGGACTGTTTGATGGCGAAACGCTTTTCCTCGGCCACTTTGTCGGAATGGCTATTGTAATTACGGGCTTGTTGATCGCTAATATGAGACGGAACCGCTGACTTTGTAAATCTTCTGTCTAATCCCCCTTAACAGCCTGAATCCGTTCGGGAATCACTGGACTTATAGGGGAGTTTTTCGTGTTAATGCCTTCCTTAATGTGGGGATATTTCTCCCGCTGGGTTTCCTCCCTTAGATTCGGGGCAGATTTTGATTATTTCAAAAATGACACGACATGGATATTAGAGATAAGTCGAGAAGAGGTTTTTTAGCGAAAAGCGCCTTGGGGCTTGCCGGACTTTCGTTACTTCCGTCTACGGTGTTCGCTGCAGAGAAAAAAGGAAGACTTGACAAGAGCCTGATTCCTTCGCCCGTGATGGACGGGGACAATAAGCTTGTGGAACTGTACTGGAAAGCTTGGGAACTTGCTTGGGAAAAAGTAAAATACCAGGACGGAATGCCGCAGTCGCCGTATATGGACGAGGGCCTGTGGGACCACACCGTCTGGATTTGGGACACCGCCTTTATGGTTCACTTTTGCAAGTACTCGCCTAAGCAGTATCCCGGCATCGAGAGTTTCGACAATTTTTACACCGTGATGCACGGCACCAACACGGCTTCTCTCAAAATCCACCATCCGGATAATCCGCCGTTGTTCGCTTGGATCGAAAACGACTACGCCCGCTTTACAGGCAATACCGATCGCTTCAAACACATCCTTACGGAGAAAAAATACCTTCAGAAGCACTACGATTATTTCGAAAACACCAAGCCGCATACCAAGTTCAAATACGCCGGAGCGCATACCAACATCAAGAAAGAGGAAATCGGTTTCCGTTGGTGGGGCGTACAAAGCGGTATGGACAACACCCCTCGCGGACGCGGCGTAGGTTATGGCAATATCTATTGGATTGACGCCATCGCGCAACAGGGACTCGCCGCTTTGAATATTTCCCGTATCGCCGAGACTATTGGCGATAAAGCCACGGCCAAAGAGTACAAGGCCAAATACAAGGTGTTCAAAGACCTCGTGAACAAATATTACTGGGACGAGGAAGACGGCATGTACTACGACATCAACGTGGAGGCTCCGTACGAGAAAGTCAAGGTGAAAACCCCGGCTTCTTTCTGGCCTATGCTCGCCGAAATGTGCGACAAGAAACAAGCCGCCAAACTGGAACAAGCTGCGCTCAAGCACTTCGGTGGCGATATCCCTTGGCCTACGGTTTCTGCAGACGATCCGGACTTCCACGAAAGCGGATGCTATTGGAAAGGCGGCGTTTGGCTCCCGACAGCTTATATGGCCACCAAAGCCCTGGAAAAATACGGCTACCACGAAACCGCCGACAAGCTTTCCCTCAATTTGGTGAAGCACATGCGGGCCACTTACGACCAGTTTGAGCCGCACACGATTTGGGAATGCTACAACCCGACCAAGCCGATCCCGGCGACCCACGGTGGCGACAACGGCTACTCACGTGAGGACTTCTGCGGTTGGTCGGCGCTCGGGCCTATCTCAATGCTGATCGAAAACGTTCTGGGCTTCCACGACGTGGACGCCATAAAGAAGGAAGTTCGCTGGAGACTTCATCGCTCGGACCGTCACGGAATTAAGGATCTGCGTTTCGGTGATATTAAAACTAGCGTAATCGCTGACGGAGACACTGTGGAGGTGGAAAGTGATGGCGAGTACAAATTGTATATCAACGGTAAGAAACACAAGGTCAAAAAAGGTAAGCAAACCTTCAAGATCAGAAGACAAGTCTGAGCAAGCACAAAGTAAAAAGTAAAGGAAAAAGGGTTCCATATTTCCTTTGCTGAAAATATCATGAGAAATGAAAAGGAGGGCGTTGGCCCTCCTTTTCTGTATTTTTGTAATACGCTTGTTGCGTGCTTGCCCCTTAGTCATTTACGGCTTCTACTGACGTTACTTCAGGGATCATATGGGTCAGCAGGTTTTCGATGCCCGATTTCAGCGTGATTGTCGATGAAGGGCAACCGCTGCATGAACCTTGGAGGCGTACTTTTACCACGCCGTCCTCAAACGAATCAAAAACGATGGCGCCACCGTCTTGTTCAACGCCTGGGCGAACGTACTCGTCCAAAAGGCTTTTGATACGGATAACGATCGCCGAATCACCTTCGCTCGCTTTTTCCGCTACCGCTTCTTTTGAAAGGGTAGGTTTTCCCTCGCTTAAGTGTTTTTTCACAAGCTCGCGGATTTCGTGCTGGATCTCGATCCATTCCTTGTCGTCCGCCTTGGTCACGGTCACGAAATCCGACGAGATAAACACGCCTTTTACATAACCCAGACCGAACAGGCTTTCCGCCAAGGGAGAAGTCTCTACCGCGCTTTCGGCTTTCGGGAAATCAAAACTTTCGCCCTCCGGCGCCAACATCAGGTTAGTCACGAACTTCAGCGAGTTCGGGTTGGGGTTTGTTTCCATGTATACCTGCACTGGCTGTTTCTGTTCTGTAGTCATCTTTATGGTTCGTTTATTTGAATCCTGTCTTTAGTCATTCACCGATAATAGTACGCTCGCTTGGCTTCTAAGTTGCGTCAGGCGGACGTAATGTTCACGAAGTCCGAAGCTAGGGATAAATTATCAATTTTAAATCATCTTCGCCAATGATTAGCGACGTGCAGGCCAAGCCTTTCCAGAAACAAATTATCAAGTATTCGCTCATTCTGACAACCCGCATCCTCCGCTTGCGTAAGGATAACTTGTTACTTGAAAATACACACTAACACACCATGAAAAAGCACACACTCTTATTATTGGCCCTTCTTATCGCCTTTGTGGCGCATGCCCAAGACAAACCTAAAGGCCTAAACGTAGGCGACAAGGCCCCTGCCTTTACGGCAAAAGACCAAGACGGCAAAAAAGTAAAATTGAAATCTTTGCTTAAAGAAGGTCCTGTCGTGTTGTTTTTTTATCGGGGAGCTTGGTGTCCTTATTGCCAAAAACAGGTAGCCGAACTGCAGGATTCGCTTAGTCTGATCACTGCCAAAGGAGCCTCGGTAGTGGCCGTGACGCCTTCCGGAGCGGAAAGTGTTGACGAAATGGATAGCAAACAGAATGTAAGCTTCCATATTTTGCATGATAAGGGACATAAGATTATGGACGCTTATGATGTGACATTCGGAGTAGACAAAAAGACGCAGGAACGCTATAAAGGCTACGGAATAGATTTCAACAAAGTAAACGGTGCCGAAACGGGGGCCAACTTACCCGTTCCAGCCACCTATATCATCGGGCAAGACGGCGATATCAGCTTCCGCTTCTTTGATCCGAACTACACAAAGCGCGTAACCGTAAAGGAGTTGCTGAAAAACCTTCCTTCGAAATAATCGGAAAAGTCTATTTGTCCCAAAAATATCTTCCGATAAACAAAGAAACGTCCCGACTGTACAAGCCGGGACGTTGTCGTATATGGGTGTCCAGTAAATGCGTGATCGTGACAGAGCAAAACACTTGGTAAAGTTTCCAAGCAGACTATTTATTCTGTACCCTTTACTTTGTACTGTTTTATTGGTTCATGCTAAGGTCCTTGATGTATTGCCTGATACTCTCAAGTTCCTCTTTTTCCCTCTTGTCTCTTTTTTGTTGATAATAATCGTAACGTTTGCGTTGCGATTCGTTCCAAATATTCCCTTCCTCGTAATCCCCGCCATACGGAACGTAAAGATCTATCCAGCAAGCGATGATTTCTTTCTCTTTACGGCTGAGTTTAACGCCTCCGTGGCGTTCGTCCAGCATCTTGGTCAGTTCGCTTGTGGCGGATCCGCGGAAATACGGAGGCAAAATAGTCGGCATGGACTGTGAGCCCGGCCAGTTTACCACCGAATCTTTGAAACTGCCGCGGAGTGGCCCTCTTTTGTCTCGGAAAGCCTTTAACAGGTTCAGGTAAGCGTCGTTCCAGGCCCGGCCGGAGGTTTCTTCCATAACAGGGTGGTCCAGCAGACTGAAAGCCCTTTTCTTGCGCTTGCTTTTTGCTTCGAATCCCGCTTTGGTCGGCGTCAGGTCGGCTACGCTGGCTTTTCCGCCGTCGAGGCGCTTTATTGTGCGGTCGTCGTGGCATGAGATGCACTTGGCGTCGAGGATCGGCTGCACATGTTTGCGGAAGCTGAAGCCCTCGGTAATGCCATGGAAAGGTTTCGGCTTGCGAACGCCTTTTTTCATGGCCAAGGCCTTATTGCCCACTATCGGCGTCTCGTTTTTGTTCTCGTGGCAACCTACGCAAGCGAAGACTTCGCCCGGCTGAAGCGTAGACCACGTCCGCATGGTTTGCGCCACGTGCCCGTTGGCGTCGATTAGCTGGAAATACACCGGTGTACGGGCCGGAACCTCAAACATGGCCGAGCCGTCGGCCTCTACGGGCACTTCTCCGATGATTCGTTTTACGTCCCAAGCTCCGTCGCCTACAGATATTGGCGTACTTACCCTTGCGCCCTGTCCGGCGCCGCCTTCGTGGTTGTAAGAGCGGTTAAATCCGATAGGGGCGGTCTGGTATTCGATCTCCACGATGCGGATTTTCTTGATGCTTCCTCTTTCTATTCCTTTCGAAGCCTCGCCGTGGTATACGTCGTAAACGAAGTACGTTCCCGTCTTTTTCCTGTAGTCCACTGTCGATTCCCGCATGTGTACTGTTCCGCGCTTGCGGACGGGCATGGCTTGCTTACAGTCCAACATCGGGTCGGTGGCCAAGAGTTCGCGCCTTCCGTCCTTGTCCATAAAGTAAAGTCCGTACGGTGTGTAGTATTTGTTGCGGTCGTTGGTGGCGAAGGGTTCGTAAGTCACCAAAAAATGCTCTTCCGACAGCGGGAATGGGTATTGGAACTGCGGACCTTTCTGTCCCAACACGTCCACTTTCACGGCTTCGGGCTTGCGGACGGGCGCCAACAGCGTAACGCCTTGGTTTTCCTGCCTTCCTTGCGCCGGGTCAATAATCGCCAGCTGGCCGCGCTGTTGGGTATGGTGGCCGGTTACGGTGGCCATCACTTTGTTCGTTCCCGGAATGTTTCGGGCGTGTACCAGCGTGGTCGGATACCAAGAGTTGTTGCCGTAGTATTCGGTTTGGCCCGTGCCGTCCATATTCATTTGGAACAGTGGCTGAGGATAGATCTGTCCGCGGTCGTTATAGTCCCAGCGGGTGTAAACTATCTTGCCGTTTTCCATCAAAGTGGGATAAGGCGTCTGCACTTGGTCAAAACCGATACGGCGGATATACTTTCCGTCGCGCTTCATCAGGTGGAGGTTGCTCACTTCCGTTTGCCAACAGTCGACGGTGTGTTCCACCCGGGTGGAATTGAAGATAATATCGCCGGTAGGCAGGTATTGGCCTTCGAAATCGGCAAGACGTTCGCCGAAAGTCAACTGTTTGACTTCCTTGGTGGCTAGGTCCATCTCGTAGAGGTGGTAATCGTCGTCGTAAAGGCCTTTTTTGTGGGAATAGAGCAGGCTTGTGCCGTCGAAGCTGATGTCGGGGTCACGGAAAACGCCTTTTTTGTCTTTCAGAATCGTATTTACGCTAATCTCTCCGTTTTCGATCGTCAGTTCGCAGAGTTCGGAGTCCGGATAGAAGTTCAGCTCGTGCCTTGCGTCCGACACCGCTTCGGTATAGGCGAAGAATGACATCATGATAGGCTTTCGCTTCATGAAAATGACGCGGTCCCACTTGTTTTCCAGAATCGCCAAGAACTCTTTTCTCCTTACTTGGCAAGCCTCTTCGTAAAGGGCGGGGAGGGAAGCGGTTCCTTTTTTCGCCAAAATGCTTTTCGCCTTGTTCCGGTCCTTGATCTGGGCGCAAACTTTGTCCAAAAGCTTAGGCCAAACGCTTTCCGGGTTGCGGAATACTTTCGGCAGGGCCATATCCAAATCCTGCATCAACCAGTCGGTGCGGATGGGGTAGGCTTTGTCCAGCGCCAATGACAACCAGAGCGAATCTTGGCAAACGTCTTGGCTCCATTCCGTCTTGTTCATGGCCTCGGCCCACGAGAGGTCCGTATTTACGGGCAAAACGTCTTTGCCCCAGACTTCCACTTCCGTCAGGGCGCACCATTGCAGTGGTTTCGGCTGTTTGAGGTCTTTTATCTTCAGGCCGGTTATTCTTCTTTTTTTGAATTTGAAAACCTGTTTCTTCTCGGTCTTCTTCAATTTGATCTTTTCCTTTGATCCGTCGCTAAACTCTATGGTGGCGGAGCGCCAGTAGCTGTCGTGAGGGAAATCGGCGCGAATATAGACGGCCAGTTTGTCCACTTCCACGGCGCGCCCGAAGTCGATCGCCCATTCCGGGTTTTCTACCTTCTCAGGCCCCCAAGAGCGGTATTTCCACTGCCCGTGTTTCAGGTTATGGGTCAGGCCGTTTACGGCGTTGCGGGCCCGGTAGCGGTTTTCGCCCCTGCATTCGCTGTTGGAGCTTACGTGCGGATAGAATTTCGGCTCGCCCTTTTGCCAGTCATACGGGTTCAGGGCCAAGTTGCGGTAGGCGCGCAGTTCTTTCAGCTCCGGCACACGGCATTCCAGTGTGTATTTGCCGTTGGTGGACGGCGGGAAGAACTCGTGCTCAGAGGTGTAAAGGAAATCCTTTCCGGGAACATATATTATACTGGCGGGACTTTCGGCCGTAAGGCGCAAACGCAGGTAAGGGCTTCCGGTGATCCGTATATTGTCGCCTTTGCCTATCGGCTTTTCATATTTGTACAAACCCTCGTCGTTGATGTCCAGCCGTTTGCCGTTTACGTCTATCTGCACATATCCTTTTCGGTCAAAATACCGTGGTGTGGCCTTGGGCGGACTGTATTGTCCGTAAGCCATTCCGCTGATACACAGAAAGGTTACCAGGGCCGTCAGGGCGGATATACTGTCCGTTAGCTTCTTTATAAAGAGAGAAAATAGCATAGCGATAATTTTTGGCTGGGTAATGATGTCGCGTCAGCGGTCATGGACGAGTAGCGATATATCTGGCGCCGACCTTACAAAAGTGCCTATAGCCCCTTAACATGTCAAGCGCCCATAATTGAAGGGGCCCTCATACGGACCTCAGGGATATTTTAAGGACGACACCGATATTTTTAGCCCAAAAAAAGGACATAGAGCTATTCTCAACCGACTTTGCGGCGAAAAGGGTACCTGTTGCCGTTAACCGTTATCAAAAATGTGTTACGTCCGGTGCGTTTTTCCCTGTCTGGTTCCGAAAAAGGGGGAAATCTAGCTTGTTGAAATGCCTCCCTTTTCTGTCATTTCGTCCCCCTTGGGCTTTGCTGAGCCTGTCGGTTGTCAAGTCCGGCTTTTTGGCGCATCTTCGCGTGTGGAATTATCCGAATACGGAAAATACAGGCATGACTAACAACGACATACTGCGCAGACTGCGCTATACTTTCAATTATAACGACGCCAAAATGGTCGAGCTCTTCGGGATGGGCGGCCTTACGGTGACCAAGGAGCAAATCCAGGACTGGCTGATCAAGGAAGACGAGCCCGGCCACGTAGTGTTGGTGGATAAGGAGTTGGCGACGTTCCTCAACGGTTTTATTACCGAAAAGAGGGGCAAAAAGGACGGCCCGATGCCAAGGCCCGAGGACAGGCTCAACAACAATATCATTTTGCGCAAACTCCGCATAGCCCTGAACTTGAAGGATGACGGTATGTTGGCCGTATTCAAGCTGGCGGATATGCGCGTGGGCAAGCACGAGCTGAGCGCGTTTTTCAGAAAGCCGTCGCAACAGCAGTATAGGGTGTGCAAGGACCAGTTTCTGAGGAACTTTTTGATGGGCTTGCAAAAGAAACACCGCAAAGCGCCGAAGAAGGAGGGGTGAGTTTTGGTATCGCGATAAGCGGTTGGGCCTAATGCGTAACACCTCATACCCAAGGCCATTAATCTTCGAGTGTCGCTCAATTATCGGGACGCTTTTCTTTCTGAATAATAGAAAGGGAAGCGTCTTTCTTCTTTTGAGGGTGAAAATAGATGTCTCCTTACTGATTTTTCTGTGTCTCAACAGGTAAAACTTCTGTCTTTGCAGGTCAAGTAAGCGTCTCAACAGGTAAAACAGCTGTCTTTGCAGATCAAGTAGGTGTCTCAACAGGTAGAATGACTGTCTTTGCAGGTCAAATAGGCGTCTCAACAGGTAAAATGGCTGTCTTTGCAGGTCAAGTAGGCATCTCAACAGGTAAAATGGCTGTTTTTGCAGGTCAAGTAGGCATCTCAACAGGTAGAATGACTGTCTTTGCAGGTCAAGTAAGAATCTCAACAGGACAAATCACTGTCTTTGCTCATCAGGTACTTGGGCAAATAAAAAAACTCCCCCGCTTTGTGGAAAAGCGGGGGAGTTTAATCAACGGAGAGTTTGACAGTTTCGAATAAGGGAAGACGCAAGGTTGAAGTTTTGCGTCGACCTTGTGTCTATTCTTTCGTTTATTGCGTTTGGCAGTGGCGGTCCAAGGCGTATTTGGCTTTCTCGTTGCCCAGTTCCACGGCTTTTTGCCAATCATCGCAAGCCTTTTCGTTTTTCTCTGTCTGGTAGTAGACCAACGCGCGTTCGTGGTAAAACTCGGAGCGTTTCGGGTCTAGGGAAATCGCTCTGCCAAAGTCCTCTTTGGCCGCGCGGTAATTTTCCTGAAGCGAGAAGGACATGCCGCGTAGATAAAGGGCTTCCACATTGTCGCGCTCAAGACGGAGCACCGCCGTAAGGTCGCGGATGGAGGCTTGGTACGACTCCTCTTCCATCATAATCGACGCACGGCTGAACAGCGCCCGTTTGTGGTCAGGCTTGATCTTCAGCACTAGGTTCAGGTCCTCCATGGCGGCTTGGTCGTTGCCCAATGATTTGTTCGAGATAAAGCGGAGGTAGAACGCCTCGTGGTAGCGCTTGTCTTTGGCTACGGCTTTGGTGAGGTCTTCCGCCGCGGTCTCGAAATCACCGATTTTCATATAGGAACGTCCGCGCTGGAAGTACATCAGCTTGGTTTTGTAACCGGCGGACTCGGCGTTTTCGAAGTATTTTACGGCCAACGGAAAATTATCCTGACGGTAATAGGAGTCGCCCAAGTAGAACAGCAAATCGCCGTCGGGTTTGTCGTTTGGTCCCTTCAGGTCCTCGGCCTTGGTGAGGTCGGCGGAGCATTCGGCGTATTTTTCCAGCTTGTAATAAGCCGCGCCCCTGTTTTGGTAGGCTCTTACGTAGTTTGGGTCTATCGCCAAGGCTTTGCCGAAGTCTTCCACGGCGTCGTCGTAGCGCTGAAGGCGGAATTTGGCTTTGCCTCGGTTGTTCAAAAACTGCGGATCGCCTACCCCGAGGTCAATGGCTTTGTCAAAATCGGCCACGGCCTTGTCGTATTCCTTGGCGCGGTAACGGCAGTTGCCGCGGTAGGCGTAGGCCAGCTTTAATTGGCCGTCGATCTCGATGGTTTTGTCAAAATCCGCCGAAGCTTTGGCGAACGCTTTCTCTTTATAGTGCGACATTCCGCGGTGGAAATAGACCGTGGTGTCCGAAGCGCCGTTCTGGATAGCTTTGTCAAACTGCGGAATGGCTTTTTTGAATTCTCCCTGATGATAATAGGCGTCGGCCAAGGCGTAGAAGAGTTTCGGGTCGGTGTTGTTCGCCTTGAACGCTTGTTGGAGATAAGTCAGCGCCCCGGCGTAATCGGCCTGTAGGTAGAGGCAGTATCCGCGGGCCATCTTCGCCTCGGTGGATGCGGATCCTTTCTCTTCGGCTTTAACGAATTCGGCCAATGCTTCGGGATATTTGCCCATACGGAAGAGCGCCAAGCCACCGTATTGCAGGCTGGTGCCGTCGTCTTGGAAAGCGGCTGAGAGTTTGTTGGCGTCGGCCAGGGTTTTCTCGTATTGTTTGCTTTTGTAGGCCAATCCCACCCGCGCTTTGTAGGCGTCGTGGTATTCGGAATCGGTGGCTACGGACTTGTCCAAGTCGGCGAGGGCTTCGTCGGGCTTTTCGAGCTTGAGTTTGGCCCTACCTCGGATATAATAGAGCTCGGCGGTTTTGTGTCCGCCGTTTTCGGCTTTGTCCAATGTGCTTACCGCTTTGTTGTAGTCCTTGATCCGGATGGCGGCTTTGGCCAATAGCATTTTTGTCTCCGCTTCGGCGTCGCCTTTGGCTACGGCTTTTTCCAAATCGGCCACGGCGCCATTGTAGGCTTTGGCTATGTAACGGCCCTCGCCCCGCTGGCGATAAAGCCCCGCTTCGGAAACGCCGGCTTTTTCGGCCAGGTCAAAATCGGAAACGGCCTCGGCAAAACGCTTCAGGGCGAAGTAGGAACGAGCGCGGGCGTAATAGACCGCACCACTTTTTTGTCCCAAAGCTTCGGCGTCGCTCAGCAGTTTGACCGCTTTGGAATGGTCGGCTTCGCCAAAAGCCATCAGCCCGCGGGCCAAATGGACATCGGCGCGGCGGGAACCGGCGACTATGGCTTTGTCAAGGCTTTTGCGGGCGGGTTCTTTACGGCTCAGCTCCCAAGAGGCCACACCGTGGCGTTCGAAAAGGGCTTTGTCTGTTTGTCCTGCGTCGCGGGCTTTTTCCAAAGCTTCGCAGGCTTTGGCGTAGTCTTTCATCTCGAAATGGCAAAGGCCTTCGCCGAGTTTGGCTTTGCCGAGCAGGTTTTCATCGGCGGAAGCCTTAACGAAATCAGGAATCGCCTGCCGGTAATCTTCCAAGCGAAGAAGGCAGGAGCCACGGAGCAGGTAGAGTTCGTTGTCGGTGGCGCCCAGAGCTAAGGCTTTCGCGAAGTCAGCGGAAGCGGCTTGATATTCTTTCTTGGCGAACTTAACGCGTCCGGCGTATTCGTAGATTTCGGCTTTCTTTGTTCCTTTCAGTATGGCTTTGGCCAAAGCGGGCTGGGCCTCTTCTTTTTGGCCCGTCTTGTATAGCGATATGCCGGCTATTTCCAGAATACGGAGGCTTTTGTCGGCTCCGGTCACTTTCTTGGCGGCTTTGGCGGCGCCCGAGTAGTTCTTTTTCTCGAAATGAGCCACGGCCAATATTTCCAAGGCTTCGTTATCGGCCAAGCTCTCGCGGGCGGCGGCTTCGAGGTTCGGAATCGCTTTGGCGTATTGTTTCAGTTTGGCGTAGGCCAATCCGGAATAGAGCGGAATATCTTTTTCTTTCGATCCTTTTTGTTTGGCCAAGATCAGTTCGGTAGTGGCCACCTCGAATTTGCCTTTATGGTAGGCGCTCATGCCGTACATATATAGGAAGTCGGCCTTGTCGTAGCCTTTTTCCTTGGCTTTTTCGAAATCGGGGATGGCTTTGGCGTAGGCTTCCTTGCCGTATTGGATTTTGCCCCGGGCATAATAAACGCCGGCCTCGGTGTAGCCTTTCATAATGGCTTTGGAGAATGACAAAAGCGCCTCGTTCTCCAAACCGCCCAACACTTGGCTCTGGCCGAGGTAAAGGTGCGTGCGCGCCGAATCATATCCTTTGGATACCGCCCTCCCGAGGAATTCCCGCGCCGATTCGTGGTTTTTGGTTTTGAAATAAGCCATTCCCATCATGTTCAGCGACTCGGCGTTGCTCATTCCCTTGTCGGTGGCGGTCTGCAGTTCCACTATGGCGGTCTCGTATTTCTTGGTCTGGTACGCCATTATGCCGGAGTAGAAATGGAGTTCGGCTCCGTCTTCGCCCAGTTCTTTGGCTTTGTTCAAAGAGGCCTGCGCCGAAGGGAATTTCCCGATTTTGAACTGCGCTACGCCGGCCATCAAGTACTCGTTTTTGCCGGCTTTGCCAATTTTGGCCGCGCCGGCGAGTTTTTCCGCCGCCAGTCCGTATTCGGAGAGCTTGTAATGCGCCACGCCGAGCATACGGAGGGCGTCTTTGTTTTTTGTTCCCAAAGAAATCGCTTTGCCGAGGTCTTCGGTGGCCTCTTTCCACTGTTCCAAACCGAAGCGCGCGGTACCGCGGCCGTCGAAAGCTTTGGTGTAAGCCGGATTTAGGGCAATGGCCTGAGTGTAGTCTTTGTCGGCGCCTTTTAGGTCTTCGGTCAGCAGTTTGGCTTTGGCCCTGTTGTTATAGACAAGTTCGTCTTTGCGGCCAAGGCCTTCGGCTTTGTCGTAATATTTGATGGCCTCGGCGTAGGCCTTTTCCCTGAAGCTGGCGTTGCCGGCCAGATAAAAAAGGTCGGCGTCGGATGCGCCTGCGTCAAAGGCCTTGGCGAAAAACTCTTTTGCCGAAGCGTATTCTTTCTTTTTATATAAGGCTTGCGCCAAAGTGGCTAGGACTTTTGCCGTAGGCTTGTCCTTTCCGGCCAAGACTTTCAGTCGGGTTACGGCGTCTTCGTATTTTTTCAGCTCGAAAGCGCTGAGCCCGGCCACGCGAAGGCATTCCGGATTGTCGGTTTTCAGTTCCAAGGCCAGATCGGCGTGTTTTTTCGCTCCCGAATATTCGCCTTTGGCAAACAACAGCTCTGAAGCGTTCGACAAGGCGATAAAGTTGTCCGGATGACGGCGGGCGTAGGCTACAAAAGCCTTTGTGGCCGATACGGAATCCTTTTTGACCAAAGCCACGAACGCCCGGAGCATTCCGTTGTCGAACGCATGCTTGTCGGCCCATTGGCCAAGCTTCATCGGACGGTCCTGTACAAAACCGGGGCCTTGAACCGGCACGGCCACAAAGCCGTTGCTCCCCGCCGAGGCCAGAACGGCCACGACTTTGCCGCCATCCAATACAGGGGCGCCCAACGCTTGTGAGCGTACGGCTCTGTTTCCGACGGCTAATTGGCCGAATCCTTCGAAAGTCTCGGGAACAATAAGTTTGTCAAAGGCCAGCTTTTCGGATTTCCTTACCGTAGGGGCGAACAAAGCGCTTCCGCCTTTCCCGTTTTTCGGAAATTGCGACGACAGTTCCAGAGGCTCCGCTTTTGGCGAAGTTTTTTCCATGGAGAAAGTCACTACGCCGCCGTAAACGTCCCAACTCAGGATCTTGGAAACCTCCGATACAGTGCTGTCTGGCCAATAAACCTGCGCTGAAGTCGCCTTGGCGAAGAGTCCGGCGTGGGAAACGGCGTTTCCTCCCGGTCCCGCCACGAAAGCCGTACCGCTCCGCAAAGGTTTTCCCTGGGCGTTCAATACGCGTACATGGAGGATGGAATTTTCCTGGGCCAAAAGCCTGCCCGCCGACATCCCGAAAAATAGAAGGGCAAAAAGAGCGAAAAGCGTCTGCCTTTTCATATTCATATCAATTATTTGCGTTTGCGTCTTGAAATCGCCAGTGAAGCTTTTCGTTTTTGTTCCGATAAAAACTCTGGAAAAGGCAAAAAACATCTGCTCACTAGGGATTGGAAATGATATTCAATGCCAAAATAAAAAATAATTAGGCTAAGTGGGCACTTCGAAAGCATGTATTCCAAAAACCCGGCATAGGAACATTTTACGGTATGTCAGTTAAAGTGTGGGCATCTTTTCCGTAAGCCTGCCCATTCTTGGTAGAAAACCTTTTTTCGGCAAGTGGCGTAACTTTTAATGCGTTGATAGTGTGTGGATTGGGTGCGTAGCGATTGCGTGAATGTAGAGGGCGGTGGTTGTCGGCGGTGAAACCCCGTGACGGACAGGCTAATAGCAACAATCCGGGCGATGTTTGGTTTAGATCCGTGTAGTCTTCGCGACAACTCCCATATAATCAATCGGATAAACCCGAAGAAAGGATAAAATTTATATACTGCGGATAGCCATTTAGAAAAAATTGCGTAAATTCGCACTCTGATTTTCAGGACTATCGAGAATTAAGGACACAGAAATAAATCATAGGTTAGCATGATCATCGTAAATGTAAAAGAGAACGAGTCTATTGAGAAGGCTCTGAAGAGGTTCAAGAAGAAATTCGAGCGTACTGGCGTTTTGCGTGAGTTGAGAGCTAGAAACTACTACGAGAAGCCATCTGTAAAGAGCAGACAGCAGAGAATCAAAGCCGCTTACAAGCAAAAATTGTACGCTGAGCAAAACTACTAATACCAGTATTTTGCAGGCTTACGAGCTTATAATATATTAGTGTTGAGCTTGGCCTAAACCAAGCCAACCCTAATATATTATCATGATTGAAACATTCCTCACCTACTTAGAAGCCGAAAAACGTTGCAGCCGACATACGGTCCTGGCCTATAGGAACGACCTGCAGCAATTTGCCGATTTTGCGGCTTCGCAGAATTTCCCCGAAGATTTCTCAGAATTGAGGCATACCCACGTTCGTTCGTGGATACTCAACCTTATTGAATCCGGTATACAACCCCGTTCCGTAAACCGGAAGATAGCCGGAATGCGCTCATTTTTTCGTTTCCTGCTTCGCCGGGGCCATGTTACCGTCAACCCGATGACGAAAGTGCGTCCGCTGAAGGTGAAAAAATCCCTACCCAACTTTGTCCCTGAAAATGACATGACCAAACTGCTGGATCATGACGGCGTTTTCGGCGACGATTTTCAAGGAGCCCGCGACCGAATGATTTTCGAGCTTTTATACGGAACAGGTATCAGGCTTTCCGAGTTAATCAATTTAAAAGAGGATAATATCGATTTATTCACCCGGAGCATTAAAGTCTTGGGAAAGAGGAACAAAGAACGGATTATACCTTTCGGGACCGGTCTGTCCGAAACGATAAAACGGTACTTGGTGCAGAAAAAGGCCCTGCAGGGCAACTCAAGCCCGTTTTTTATCGTAACAAATAAAGGAAAGCAAGCATATTCAGTGTTTGTTTACAGGACGGTCCGCAAGTACCTTGACATGTTTACGACTATAGAAAAGCGGAGTCCGCACGTCCTGAGACACACCTTCGCAACACACTTGGTAAACAACGGCGCGGAACTTAACGCCGTGAAAGATTTGTTGGGGCACGAAAGCCTCAGCGCAACCCAGGTGTATACCCACAATACGTTGGGCAAGCTGAAGGAAATCTTCGACAGGGCGCACCCTAAAGCATAAAGTTCACCAAAAAGAAGGCTTATGAAAGTTCAGATGCATTCCTTGAAATTCGACGCTGACGTTAAACTAGTTAACCTCATCCAGAAGAAATTAGACAAGCTGGAGACCTTCTACGACAGAATCATTGACGGTGAAGTTTATATGAAACTTGACAAGGACAGTGATAACGGTAACAAGATTATAGAGATTCTCCTGAACGTACCTGGAAACCAAATTTTTGCAAAAGAGCAAGCGGAATCATTTGAAATCGCCGCGGACACAGCGGTAGAGGCATTGAGAAGGCAAATCAAAAAACACAAAGAAAAGCAAATATCTCAGAGATAGAATACTGCATTATTCCAATAAGGTCGCCAAATGGCGACCTTTTTTTGTTTAAGGAGAATTGACTTTTTAAAGTGTCTTATGTGGGGAATCGTCGTTTAAGCTATGGTGGCCTAACATCTTTTTTTGCTGAGAAAAATACAAAATCATCAAGTAATAAAAAGCCGGAGAGGGATGTAGAATGATTGTAATGTGAGCGTGTGGCCGTTATTCCCCTGGTTATAAGAGAGGTGAAGTATGGTAGAAGTAGGTTTCGAAAGAGAATGTTTAGGCAAGATTAACTATAAAAAGAAATAAAAAATTAAAATAATTGAATCCATTATCATAGTAATTATATATTTGTGTGTTAGCTATTTCAACTTATCAAAACAGAATATGAAAACCATTGTGCGTACTTTTCTGCTAATAGGCTTTTTCTGTGTTACGTCACTTTCCTGCCAAACTATTGAAGCGCCTTTCGGACTCAATGATTTACTTCCCGTTGATTTTGCGTCAGGCGCTTTGAGCGCAAAAGTTGGCGGAGTTGACTGGAAAGCGACAAAGTCTATAACTGGGAATTATGAAGGCGGAGTCTTGACCCTTAGCGGTTCTTCTGCTGATGATTCCAAGATACAGCTCACTTTGGCGGAAGAGGATTTGAGAACAGGTTCTCACACCTTGCCTGTAGGCGCTGCGACATATACCGATGGCGACGGTACTTTTAAGTCAATTGACGCCGGAACGCTTTTGATCTCTGATTTGCAAAATGGTTTGGCGTCAGGATCTTTTCATTTCAAAGTCAAAAAGAGTGAGGAAGCTGAGGAGCTTTTGATTACGGGCGGGACATTTTCGCAGATCCGTTATATTCCTGTTCCAACAGATGGTGGAGGAGATGTACCTAAAGGGTTTGATATGAAAGTCGGATCTGAGGATTGGAAGTTATCATCGATTACTGCCACTGCAGTGTCTGGGAAGTTGATAATCCAAGGTGCGGATACTAAGCATAATTTGAGTATTACTGTCTCAGAGTCGATTACAAAAGGTACACATGAAGTTGGACCTAATGTTGTCGTTATGTATATTCCAGATGCCGATGGAACTAAAGGACAGATAGGTAAATCGGGTTCGATTAAGGTTACCAATCATGATACTTCAGCAAAGAAGATAGAGGGAAGTTTGGACATAACTCTCCAAGGTCAAATTGATACAAGCCTAAGCACAAAGATCACAGGTACCTTTTCTGTTACATATTCAGAATAGGAGTTAGAAAGCCTATATGCAAAATGATATGAAACTCATTTTGGTTACAAACGCTCCGCAGAAAAGCGGAGCGTTTTTATTTTTCGGAGAAGGGTTTTACAAGAGCCCATGAACTCGCTGTTTGGATGTATGAAGCCGGCTTTGAAGTGCCCGGATGTCATATTTTCCTAGCTCTTCCAAAACCACATCCCATAGTTCGAAGAAGACTTGCGCTTCATGGGAGAATGTTGGGTAGCGGATTTTTTTCATCGCTTCGTACACATCACGTTTCTCCCTGAGGTTTAATAAGGCTTCCATAAACCCGATATCCAGTCCGGCGGAACTCATATTGGGTTTTATTTGGCCTTCGAAAAGGTCCCGAGTCCAAGCGACTTGTCCGGGACCTTCTTTGATGAACGTTCCCAAGAATCTAGAGATTACGTTTCTGAAGTCTTTGCCCATACTGCGACATTCTTTTTCGAAAGCCAATGGTAAGTCGCCGGCCTCTTCTACGACATGGCCTAGGCGAGAATACTCAGGATTGTCCAAATACTCTTGAGTACCTTTTTTATAACAGATCTTCTGTAAGAAAACAAAAAGCCCCAAAGCACTTAGTGTTTGGTCGATGGCTCCTACTGGATGTCTTTCGTTTATCTTTAGGTCGAGATGCCTTTTGCCTGAAGGGTGACTTTCGGTGATCGAGGCGTTAAAGAGGTTGTTTCCTTCATGGACACCGCACCAAAAACGATCAAAGTTTCCGAGCAATAGGTCGTAGGCCAGAAGTTCACCTATCGCGGCTTGGACATTCGGGTTTTTGAGAAGAAGATCGAGCACAACTTTATATCCGTCACCGTATTTTCTGACAAGGTTTTGACATGAGAAACCGGGGACTTTGTCCATAACCAAAGCGCTGATCCGTTCATTTGAATGTCCCTGCACTATTCCGATTGCGTGTAGAAGACTGTGTACGGGAAAATTGTGCGGATGAGGCCTTGCTGATAGTATCTGTTTTAGACCTTCTATTTCTGGTCCTAGACGTGCCAGAGGTAAAGAACGCGGGGCTATAACCCTATTGCCGATAGTTCTTATAAAGTTTGAGGCGAAGGCTTCCTTTTCATGGTGTTTGGTCCAAGCGAAACGACCTTCGTGTTCACCGATCATCTTCAGGATTTTTCTGTTTCCATTGGTCTGTAACAATTCATATACTGCACCCATATGACCTTGCTCCCCTAAAACAGACAGACTGTCCACTCTGACAGAGGCAGGGTCAAAAGCTTCCATACCGAAGAGTTCGGAATAGACGGTAGCGCCTTTCGGGTGTAGGGCGGCGGGCGGAAGCTGTAACGTATGGGCAGGTCTGGGTACGAGATCTCTTTCCTTGTGTCGGGGAGCGCATTCCAAAGCCATCATTTCGCGTACGCCTTGCCAAGAGACGGTTCCGATGTCAACCTTGAAGCTTTCGGCGTTTGCGTCGTCACTTGTTTTTAGGGACAAGGCCGTGTCGCTTTCGCCTTCTACCGTGGAGATATCGAAGAAATCGTCGTGAGGGTCCCGACCGCGAACTTTTATATTTCCATTTCCGGCCTTTCCGGGAATTTTGAAAGCCTTCAACAGTTTGGCCTCCGCCTCGACGGCTCCACTTGTTGCCCGACGTGAGCTACTGTCTTTGGATATTCGGAACTCTTCCAGCATTTTTCCAAACATCAAATATGGCGGACAAAAGCAAAGAGTTTCTTCTCCCTCAGCGCTTTCGTGAGGCATAAAGGTATTTCCCCCAGTAAAATCCGAGGCGATTCTGAATTCTTTTCCTTTCCTATGATAGTGCCCGGGCACAACGGAGGGCGAAACCAAAAGCACTTCCATCTCTCCCCTTAGCGAGGAGTTTTTCTCGCAGGCGTTGCGGGCCAATTCGAACCCGTCTGACACCGAAGCCAACCGGCCCATCCAACCGACCATCATTGAGCGGGCTGGCTGGCTTTTCTCTGACAGTTTTCCGTCAGGTTCGAACATTTTGGGCAGATAGTAGGGATAACGGTGCCCGTCCAGTAATTTTTTTCGCTGAAAATCAGAAGGGATCAGCGCTTCGGCGTTTCGTTTTCGGCTAATGCCCATGCCGTATGTTATAGGTGCGGTCATGGACATGCTGTAGGTGATCTGCTTCCAAGCCACACGACTGCGTTCTCGCTGGATATCGTCCATCAACAGACAAAGCACTCCGAAATGGGGAATGGCTTCCGGGTGATGGATTCGTCTGGCAGGTATCGGGAATTTTTTATTCCAAATAAAAATCAAGCGTTCCAGATCGCTTAAACAAGCCAACTTCTCATCCTGAATCCTTTTGTATTCGTGTTTTTCCGCAGGATCGGTGGGGCTTACCGTACGTTCCGCTTCATTGAGATGTTGGAAAGTGTCGAGGCACGATTCGAATTCCTGAAGGGAAAAAGGGTACGAAGCCTTCTCTAGATCCAGTTTATCGGCTATGCGCATTTCCTCCGCATGAAAACTGCCGGTGAGGGAGACTCGTTCCTCATTGGTAATACCCTCTTTTCTCAGTGCGATGGAATGCATCTTTTTCCGGCCTTCTTTTCCCTGATCCCTATGCGTTACGGTCATGGTTCTAAAAGTGGCGGAATCCATCATCAGCTGTACAGGAAGGCTCCGGTTTGCGGGCAAAATCGCCTGCCCCGAGGCTCCTGGCTGGGAGCGGGCTTTTCTTTGTTTCGGCGATTTTGACTGCAATTGCTTTCGCATAGGGTTAGGGTCTGGCGAGACTTGCCATAACCCTTATCGAATACGAAAATCGAACCGGACTAAAGGCCCAGAACCCTTCGGCAAACAAGCAAAGCCTTTTTCCCGTCAAGCAAAGTGGTGGCGAAAACGAATGTGTTGCCTCCGTCCTTGAGTTTGAGCTTTTTCTTGATGTTTTCGGCCGACTGGGGGAAGTTTCTGGTGACAACATTAGCTTTGCCTTCCGGCAAAATCGACTTCAAGGCTTTCCGGTCAACGGTGCATGTGCCGATCAGTTCGAATTTTCTTCCGGGAAAATCGGGCAAGAAGTCCGGGCCTGTATATAGATGGCTGTGTTGGTGTAATTTCCCCAGACCGAATTTGTCGGCGACGGATTTAAAGGCTCCGGCTTTCATCACGGCCGGATTCGGTTCGTAGAGGTAAGCGTCCGGTTCCGACAGGTTTGTTGAGATGTCTTTTTCTCCCTTTCGGGTAAAGCTAAGCTCTCGGACAGTTCCGTTTGGTTGAATGTCTACGGCTATGATTTCGGGCTCGTTGTCGGCCTCTTTTTCTAAAAGATAGAGTACTTCCTTACATTCGTTTTCGCTGGAGACTACCCATACTTTGCTGACACAACCCAGATCGTCCACGGCTCGGTCTATGTCCATCAGCGGAGCGGTTTTCACCAATACCTTCTCCGATTTTTCAAGAAGTTTGTCTTTCTCCTTTACTATATCGGGCGTACAGTCTTCCAGTGCGTAAACTTTCCTGCCTGCGTCCGAACGGCGGGCGGGATCTAGGTAAATGCAATCGTAAGTGGTTTCCGAGTTTTCGATAAAAACGAGGCCGTCACCGGTATGACAGTCCACGTTGTCGGCGCCGAGAGCTTTGAGGTTATGCTCGGTGATTTCGGCTAGGGCCGGATTCACTTCCACATAGTCGGCGTGGCGGAATGATTTGGAAAGATAAAAAGTGTCGACGCCGGAGCCTCCGGTGATATCGGCCATTCGGTCGCCCGAAACTAGGCCGGCTTTGTACTTTGCCGTCAGTTCCGAAGAGCATTGCTCCATCGAGAGTTTTGGCGGGAAAATGATGCCCTCGCAAGCGTACCAAGCCGGAAGTTTCTTTTTGGCCTTGCGTTTGGATGCGATCTGTTCCGCTAGATCGCGAACGGGCAAATCCGGGTATTTGTCGGCTTGTAAGGCCAAAGAAAAAGGATCATGAGCCTCATGATCCTTTATAAACTTTTGAGCTTTTTCGCTCAGTATATCTTTGAGTGGCATGTCGAGGCAATTTTCCTAAAGATACGGAAAAGGCCCAGAATGTTCCGTGAAATCCGGAATTAGGCCTCTACAGTAGAGCCAACCAAACCTTCGCGAACCAAGAATTCGGCGATCTGGACGGCGTTGGTAGCGGCGCCCTTGCGCAAGTTGTCGGCAACGATCCACATGTTCAGCGTGTTGGCCTGCGACTCGTCACGACGGATACGTCCTACGAAAACCTCGTCGTGGCCGTGGGCATTCAAAGGCATCGGGTAAACGTTGTTTTTCGGATCGTCCTCAACGATGACTCCTTCGGTAGCGGCCAAAAGCTCGCGTACTTCCGCAAGGTCGAAATCATTTTTGAACTCAACGTTCACAGATTCGGAGTGTCCGCCCATTACTGGCAAACGAACAGTGGTAGCCGTTACTTTCACGTCTTCGTCGCCGAAGATTTTCACGGTTTCGTTCGTCATCTTCAGCTCCTCTTTAGTGTAGCCGTTGTCTTGGAATACGTCGATGTGCGGCAACACGTTCATGTCGATTTTGTGAGGGTACGCCATATCGCCCTCTACGCCGGCGCGCTCGTTGTTGAGTTGGTCAACAGCGGCTTTTCCCGTTCCGGTTACCGACTGATAAGTGGAAACAACCACGCGCTTGATGCCGTATTTGGCCTGCAATGGGGCCAAAGCCAACACCATCTGGATAGTGGAGCAGTTAGGATTGGCAATGATTTTGTCGTCTTTGGTAAGTTCCTTGGCGTTGATTTCCGGCACGACAAGTTTGTTGGCCGGGTTCATTCTCCAAGCCGAAGAGTTGTCGATTACGAAAGATCCGGCTTCGGCGAATTTCGGAGCCCACTCCAAGGAAGTGCCGCCGCCCGCCGAGAAAATAGCGATGTCCGGCTTGGCGGCAACCGCGTCAGCCATACCGATTACGGTATACTCTTTACCCTTGTAGGAGATCTTCTTTCCGGCCGATCTCTCGGAAGCGACTAACAACAACTCATCAAAGTGGAATCCTCTTTCGTCCACGACTTTCAGCATTTCGCCACCTACTAGACCTGTGGCTCCTACGATTGCTAATTTCATGATGACCTAAAATTATGGGGTAAGAATTTGACTTAATACGGTTGGCGCAAAATAATATTGGCACACAAACCACGAACGCAAAATTAAGACAATTATTTCGATAGAAAAGAAGTTTTAATCAAAATCTTATTCTGAATTTAAAGGTAATTCTTATGTTTTATTCCTGTAGTGGCAGTTTGGTTGCCGGGGTGGCGAAATATTTTTTGGCTACATGCGCCTTTTTTTGCCTTACCTGCTCAAATGCGAGCTCGCAACAGTATGATATTCGTCTTAATGAAATTTTAGCCGACCCGACACCGTCCAAAGGGCTACCGGAATCGGAATATATTGAAATACAAAACACTGCGTCGGTTTCCGTTCATCTGTCCGGCTGGACACTCTCCGATGCTCGTAGCACTGTCGCTATGCCCGATGTGGAGGCTCTGGCAGAAGAATATTTGGTTTTGTGCCCCGAATCGAAATCTCATCTTTTTCCTGAGAACGTAAAGGTTGTGGCCCTTGCGGACTGGCCCGCTTTGAATAACGACGAGGATTGTATTATCATAAAAAACAGTGAAGGTATAACTGTGGACTCGCTGTGTTATTCGCTTTCCCTTTTCGGAAAAGGTTATGGTGGGGGAATCAGTTTGGAGCGGAGCAACCCAGCTAAGGCGTGTCACAAAGAAATTCTTTGGCAAGCTTCCGTAGCGGAAAAAGGCGGTACTCCGGGGTTTGCGAACAGCGTATACAAGGGGTCGGAAAGTTTCCCGACGGCGAGATTGATTGGTCATAAACTTCGATCGGATCATCTGACATTGGAATTTGACCAGCGGATTTCCCTAAGGCCGGGATGGGAAGTCAGCGTGAATGGCGAACCTGCCGAAGCCGTATCGAATGAAAAAAGCCTGATTTTGACATTGCGACAAGTTCCCGCTTCGGGCGAAAGGCTTTTGGTCAAGTTCAGTAATCTTTTCGATTGTCTGGATAGGCCATTTTCTGGCGAAGCGGAGATTATTCATGATACCGAGGCGCCCAGAGTTGTCGGTGTGGCTTGCCTTAGCCTTGACAGATTCAATGTTTATGTGAATGAATCGGCGGATTTGTCTCAGGTATCTTTTCGGATAGAAGACGGACCAGAAACTCAGATTAGAGATTCCCAAGGCAAAAAAATCGGGATTGGATTGGCCGAATCGCTGAAACCGGATTCGGAATACAGTTTACAGATAAACGGGCTGAAGGATCTTCAGGGAAATGAGATGTCTGATACGCTGATCGTTTTCAATACTTTTGACAGCAAAAAAACGGCGAGGATAGTCGATGAAAACAGTGTCGAGATAATTTGGGGAAAACCGGTGACGGGCTTTTATGCCGAAAGCTTTCGGATTCTTCCCGACAATGTTCCCGCACAGGTTTTCCCTTTGGATGAAAAACGGACCCGCCTTTTCTTTCCCGACCGGTTTAAGGCAAATAAGAAATACCGTCTCGCTGTTTTTCCTTTTCAAAATAAAAACGGCGAGCTAGTGCAGGCGTTGGAACAGGAAATCGTTTGGGACACCCGTGCGCCGAAGCTCTTGTCGGCCGATATTCCGGCGCCTGACACCGTGGTTTTGTATTTTGAAGAAAACCTCAGCGCCGAATCCGCAGAGAGGCCGGAACATTATCGGATTCTTGAGTCCGATTTTTCTTTTATCCCCAAATTATTACCTGACGAAAAAAGCGTAAAGCTTGGCCTTTCCGGAAAACTGAAAGAGGAAAAAGTTTATGCGCTCAGTGTAAACGGTGTGGCGGATGTTTTTGGAAATGAGACCGATTCGGAAATTGAAATCGTATATGACAATCGGCCTCCCAAAATCGCTTCCGCAACTTTTATTTCTTCCGATAGCCTATTGTTGCGGTATCATGAGGACTTGCTCGATTCGGAAATCGGCGATTACAGGTTTGTCGAAGGGCCCGGGCTGAAAGAAGTTGTGGTAAATCCGTATGCGCCGAAGAAGCGCTTGTTGGTCGCTTCGTCGTCGTTTCCGGAAAAAGTGTTTGTGCTTGAGAGCCGTTCGCTTCAGGATTTGAACGGTAATATTCAGTCGGAAACGAAATATTACCGGTTGGATTTTCGGAAGACTTCGGCTTCCTGCATTTGGGTGGAGAGCGACAGTTCGATTCGCATACGATATTCTAGAGCGTTGGAAAACGCTTTGGCAAAAAGCGATATTGATGCGGAACATAATGTTCGGACTGTCGAAAAGGTCGACGAACAGGAGTTCAGGATTATTCTTTCCGAAAAGCTGAAAGAGGGGCTTCTGGTCAATATCAAAGTCGGAAGCTTGGCGGATATTAACGGAAACAAAAGCTCTAGAATAGATACGCTCGCTGTTTTCGAAACCGGTGTGGAGGGGCTTGCGCTTTCCGGTTCCCGATTTATCGATATTGATTTTCAGGAACCTATTATAAAGCCCAAGCCCAGCGGATTTTCGGCGAATGGACAAGAAGCGACAGCGGTTCATGTGAGTGAGAATCGTTTGACAATCGGCTTTGACAAAGAATTTGTATCGGATACAATCAGACTCCGCTTGCCGGTAACTAAAGCGGCTTCGGGCGAATATTTGCCGAGTTCCGTGCACAGAATTATCCGTGATTCCCAAGCGCCTGAGCTAATCGGCGTCGAAGCGAAGGAGCCCGGTTTGGTTAGTGTGCTATTTAATGAACCGGTTCCCGAATCGAAAAATGATTCGCCCGACCGTTTCAGGCTTTTAGGAGTGGAAATCGATAGCGTAGACTTTCTAGGAGAAGAAGTCCAGCTTTATTCTTCGTCGTTGGTTGACGGTTTGGAATATGAACTTTCGCTGAAAAAGATCAGTGACGAAAGCGGAAATATTGCGCGGGACTCGAATGCAAAGTTCACTTACCGAATTCCATATCAACCACAGTCCGGCGATCTGGTCTTTTCGGAAATTATGGCTTCCTCGCCGTCAATCGGTCCGTTGACGGGCTTGCGCTATGTCGAGGTGAAGAATCTGACCGAACATCCGGTGTTTCTGATCGGCTGGAGATTTTCGGATAAAAGCAAAAGTTCGATTATTCCCGATGCTTTTATAGAGCCTCACGGCCTTTTGCTCCTTGCTTCCGTTTCACATTCTGACAGATTGCTTGGGCATGGAAATGCGGTTGGCTTAAAATCTTTTCCAACGCCGAATATTAGCGGAGATGAACTTCGTTTGTCAAATGCTGAAGGGACGGTAATCGACCGGTTGGTTTATCAGGAAAAATGGATGAAAGGCTTTTCGGGGCGTTCTCTTGAACGTTCGGCGGATTATTGGCCGTGTTCTGAAGCGAAAAACTGGAATCCTTCGCAAGCCGGAGCGGGAGGTACGCCGGGGAAAAACAACAGTCCGGGAACTCAACGCCCGGATAATACCAAGCCCAAAGCGTTGACGGCCCATGCGATAAACGATACTGCTTATATCACTTTTGACGAAGAAGTGTTTTTGGATGAAAATACGTCTTGGATATTGGGTCCGGAGATTACTGTTCGTGAGTTCTCCCGAAGCGAGGCGACTCCCGAAATTTGGAAGCTGATAGCCGAGGCTCCTTTCGAAACATCAACGGAATACACGCTAACGTTCAAAAACCTAAAAGACTGTGCGGGCAATACCATCAGCGAAGCGCATAACACTGTGAGATTTGGCAGCTTGGAAAAAGCCCGTTTCGGCGATCTTGTGATCAATGAAATCTTGTCCGATCCAAAATCGGGAGGGAAGGATTTTGTGGAGATCCAGAACTTGTCCGATAGTTATCTGAATCTTGCGGAGATTGCTGTTTTAAAGGATTCGACCGATTTTTCGGGGATAGAATTTGATCCTCTGATTGAATATTCCGCCCCGATCGGGCCGGGGGAGATTGTGGCGTTTAGTGAAGATCCTGTTATCGTGAAAAACCATTATCCGAAAAGTGCCGAGGCTAGGATTATTCTTTCGAAGAAGCTTCCCAATTTCGATGCGGACAAAGGAGATGTATTTTTGGTGAATATACTGGAACGTAAAGTTATCGACCACGCCAAGTATGGACCGGAAATAAGAAAAGCCCCTTTGCGCGACTTTAAGGGCGTATCATACGAAAAGATCAGGGCGGAAAGGTCCGGAACTGATCCGGAGAATTGGTTTACCGCTTCGGCCTCCGCCGGTTACGCTACGCCGGGATTGCCCAATTCCCAGACCCGGCGTAACGAGAACACCGCAAACCGATTCGAAATAAGTCCGAGGGCATTGGATCCGCAACCCGATGGCCATGACGATTTCCTATCGTTACGGTTTTCGCCCGAAAAATCGGCTTGGAACGTTTCGATCACGATTTTTTCCTCCAATGGCCAACCCGTTCGACGGATTGCGGAAAACTATTCCGCTGGAATGGAGAACGAATGGCAATGGGCCGGCGAAGGCGATTCGAACAACAGGCTTACGCCCGGGCCGTATATCGTCTACATCGAGGCCACTAATCCCGACGGCGATTCTTTTAGGGAAAAACAGACCGTTTACGTGTTGCCCTAAACGTGAAAAGCTCCGCTACAGTGCGGAGCTTCCCGAATTGTCAAATCACACAAATACTCAGTGAATATCTATACGTTTGGCCCCGTCATTGGCCTCGCCTTCTTTTTTCTTGATGGAAATGTCCAGCATTCCGTTCTTGTACGACGCGTCGATTTTGTCGGCATCTGCGGAGGCGGGCAATGAGAATGTCCGGCGAAACGAAGAATAACTGAATTCGCGGCGCGTGTAACGGCCACGTCGGTTTTCGTCGGTATGTTCCTCCTTTTTCTCACAGGAAATCGAAAGCATATTATTTTCGATATGAATATCGAAATCCTCTTTTTTCATGCCCGGCACCGCCAGTTCCACCTCAAAGGTCTTGTCGGTTTCTTTCACGTTGCAGGCGGGCAAACTCGCCTTTAGTCCCGACTCCATGTCGAAGATGTTCCGGCCCATAAGATTTTCGAAATAATCTGTCAGGCTGGGAACGAATCCCTGGTTACGTTTTATCAGACTCATTGTTTTTCAGTTTTTTCTCCCGAAAAAGGTAATCTATCAACGGGTAAACACCTTGGGGCCGGGGCTGTTTTCCTTTCGCCTTTTTTTCACCAGCCCAGCGGGGAATTTTATCATATGACAAAAGCTACAAAGCGTTCTCTTTGTACAAGAATATTGCTTTGGACGGCGGGGCGCTATTCCGCAAAGGCGGATTTATTCTTATCTTAATAACAGCCGGAAACGTCCGGATTTTTTGAAACGCAAAGTAAATACGTAACATGGAAATTCACATTAGGCAAGAGATCCCGGCAGATCATGAAGCCGTTTCCAAACTCATCGAAAAAGCCTTTGAAAAAGAGGAGCTAAGCGACCAAAAAGAACATTTTTTGGTGGATCGCCTCCGCAAATCGAAAGACTTCGTTCCGGAGCTTTCTTTGGTGGCCCTTGACGGTCGTGATGTGGTGGGGCATGTACTGCTTAGTGAGATAAGAATCAAAAACGGTGAGAAAAGTTGCCTTTCCCTGGCTTTGGCTCCCGTTTCGGTTTTGCCGGAATATCAAGGCAAAGGTATAGGGGGGAGATTGATCCGCGAAGCCCACGAGGCGGCTTTGGCCTTGGGGTACAAATCGGTTGTCTTATTGGGGCACGCTGAATATTATCCTCGTTTCGGTTACAAAACCGCCGACAGTTTCGGGATTTCAATGCCGTTCAAAGTGCCTAAAGAGAACTGTATGGCGTTGGAATTGGTCGAAAACGGGCTTAAGGGCGTGGAAGGGAAGATTGAATACCCGGAAGCTTTCAACGTATAAAAAACGGCAATATGCCAAACGGACACATGTCCGTGGAGATTTTTTCTCCAAAAATCCATAGGCGGAATTCTCCGCACGACTTTTTGCCCAACGGGGTGGCGTGCGGAAAATTCCTTGACGCTGCTGAAATTTCCTCAGGTGTAATATTTTCCCGAATTACATTTTTTTAATCCGCTCCAATCCTTTTGATTGCGCTTAAGGATTCCGGAATCCGTTTGCCGTTTGGTTACAGTCGGGTTTTTGCGCATTCGGTTTTCTACTCTTTCGCCGGACAATTTTCTAGGGAAACAACCTCGCCGGCTCTCGTCTTACGCACTTTCCTGTCGGAACGAACTCTTCGTTACCGGATTTTTCCATCATAAAACCTAAACCATGGCCACCAACTTCACTGACAATGACCGTATCAGGGAAATTTTGTCCGAAATTCCCGAAAACAAAACCTATTCCGACATCACTGACGCCGAGGGCAACCAGTACGTAGACCTCGTGCAGGAGGGCGGTGGCGTATTGGGTATCGCATTGGTGGGTTACACCTATGTGCTCGAACATGCCGGTATCCGCTTTTTCAGTTTGGCCGGAACCTCCGCCGGAGCCATCAACACCATGATGATGGCGGGTTTGGGTGAAATCAGCGAAGCGAAATCCGAGAAGATTCTGGATATTCTTGACCGGCAAAACCTTTTCGATTTTGTGGACGGAAGCCCGGCGGTGAGGAAGATTATCGACAAAATCATTAAGAAAGAGAGCTTCGGGTGGTCTTTGGCTTGGAACGCGATGTCGATATATAAAACGATTAAAGCCAAACTGGGCTTGAATCCCGGTAAGAAGTTCGAAGATTGGATAGGGGCGGAGCTGGCGAAGGAGGGTGTCCGCACGATGGCGGACTTGGAGACGCAACGCAAGGTTTTGCCCGAAGGATTGAAGGATACGCAAACGGGCGAGCCGGTGAGGGATATTGAGCCGGGGCTAGCCATAATCGCTTCGGATATCAGTACCCACACGAAGGTCGATTTTCCACGGATGGCGGAACTTTACTGGAGTGATCCAGAAACCGCCAGTCCGGGCCAAATGGTGAGGGCCTCCATGTCGATTCCGTTCTTTTTCGAACCGTTGAAACTGAGCAAACTTCCCAACGCCGGAAAGACTAAAGACCCCGCTTGGGACAAGTACGCGAAATATACTGGACCGGTGCCGGAAAGCGTACGTTTTGTGGACGGCGGAATGCTCTCCAACTTCCCGATTAACGTTTTCCATAAGAAGAAAGACGAACGGTTGCGCAAACCCACCTTTGGCGTAAGGCTTAGCGATTACCGTGAGGCTTTTAGTACAACCGATACTTTGCTGGGCCTTTGCGGGGCGATGGTTAGTACCATGCGACAAATCCACGATTATGATTTCTTGCTCAAAAACCCCGATTACCGTCAACTGATATGCAGGATTGACGCCGACGAGAAGTTCAATTGGCTGGATTTTAACATGAACGCCGAAACCCGTCAAAAACTCTTTATGCTCGGTGCGGAAAAGGCGCTGACGTTTCTCAAAAAATTTGATTGGGCCGAGTACAAAAAGACCCGTGGCCAACTGGCGGAGCAACCCGCTTAAGCTATTTTGACGAAACTACACCCCGAAAGCCCGTACTTCTTGTTCGGGCTTTTGTTTTTCGTATCCGGTTTTCGCTTCTTGCTGGAACAACTGTACCGCACACACATACGAAACATTGGTGATATTCCTTTTTTACGGAAACTCATTGCCGTGTTTTGCCCCGTGGCGATTTCAAATTTTATTGCCAAAACTTATGACACTCCGGGAATTTAGAGGCTCAGACGCCGAGCGCATAGCGCTTCTGCTTAATAATAGAAGAATATCGAAAAATCTGAAAGACTGTGTCCCGTTTCCATACACGGTCACCGACGCCGACAAGTTTATCGGCTTTTGCCAATCGGAAGCGCCGCAAATGACCTTCGTGATAGAACTTGAAGATGAATTGGTAGGCGTAATAGCCTTAATCCCCCAAAAGGACATCTATAGACTCAGCGCGGAAATAGGTTTTTGGTTAGGCGAACCCTATTGGGACAAAGGAATAGTGACGGAGGCCATCAAGAGGATGATACATTACGCTTTTGACGAGTTGGGGTTGGTGAGGCTGTATGCCGGCGTATTCGGTGATAATCCGGGTTCTGGCGAATGTCTTCAGAAGGCGGGTTTTAAGTTTGAAGGTATTCTGGAAAAGGCTGTAATAAAAGACGGCGAGATGAAAGACGAGTTTCGGTATGCCCTAATAAATCCTGATTGGGAAGAAGCAACAAAGTGAAAAGAATCTAAAGCAGTTTTTTCTGCTTAAAAAAGAGTACAAAGTAAAAAACTAGCTATCCCTCTCCCCAAACAATGGCGGAGAATCCGAACCGGCTACTCTTTACCCTGTACTCTTTACCCTTTACTAATAAAAAAGGGATTAATACTCGTAAGTCCCCTTATCGTCCTTGATAGTGACTTTCTTTTTGTCCGAAGCCTCTACGCGGCCGATGATCTGCGCGTCGATGCCGAAGCTTTTGGCTACGTCGATAACCGTTTGCGCGCGCGACGGATCCAAGTATACCTCCAGGCGGTGGCCCATATTGAATACCTTGTACATCTCTTGGCGAGGCGTCTGGCTCTCTTCCTCTATCATGCGGAAAAGCGGAGGAATCGGTAACAGGTTGTCCTTGATCACGTGCAGGTTGTCCACGAAGTGAAGCACCTTGGTCTGCGCGCCGCCACTGCAGTGTACCATGCCGTGGATTTCTTTGCCCAATTCGTCGATAAGTTTTTTTGCTACCGGAGCGTACGTACGCGTTGGCGAAAGCACCAACTGCCCGGCGTCGATTGGCGAGCCTTCCACCTTGTCGGTGAGTTTGCGCGATCCGCTGAAGACCAAGTCCGAAGGTACGGCGCCGTCGTAGCTCTCGGGGTATTTGGTGGCGTATTCCTTGGCGAACACGTCGTGGCGGGCCGAGGTAAGGCCGTTGCTGCCCATACCGCCGTTGTAGCCGGTCTCGTAAGTGGCCTGCCCGTAAGAGGCGAGTGCCACCACCACGTCGCCGGCCTTGATGCCGTCGTTTGAGATCACCTTGTCGCGGCGCATGCGGGCCGTCACCGTGCTGTCCACGATTACGGTGCGCACCAAGTCGCCCACGTCGGCGGTTTCGCCGCCCGTGCTGATGATGTCCACGCCGTTGTCGCGGAGGGTCTGCAACACTTCTTCGGTACCGTTGATGATCGCGGCGATCACCTCGCCGGGAATCAGGTTCTTGTTACGGCCGATGGTGGACGAGAGCAGGATGCGGTCCGTGGCTCCTACGCAGATCAGGTCGTCCACGTTCATGATCACGGCGTCTTGCGCTATGCCCTTCCAAACCGACAGGTCGCCGGTCTCTTTCCAGTACATATAGGCCAGCGACGACTTGGTGCCTGCGCCGTCGGCGTGCATTACGGTGCAGAATTCCGGATCGCCGCCCAAGTGGTCGGGTACGATTTTGCAAAAGGCCTTCGGGAAAAGCCCCTTGTCGATGTTCTTGATGGCGTTGTGCACGTCCTCTTTTGAGGCGGACACGCCGCGTTGCATATAGCGTTCGTTCATGGCTTAGAGAGAATTCATTCGGGCAAGGCCCTAGTTCGGCTCAAAATTACGAAAAATAGCGCTAAATACGCCCGGCCCGGAGCGGAAAGCGCCCCTTCATACCACGGAACTTACGCGGACCACTTTGCTCCGAGAGCCAAACGGTACGGGAATGGCGAATAACAAAGCGTGGCTACGCCGAAAAAACACCCATACCGCCGACTCAACCTGGCCGAACGCCGGTATATCCAACTTGCCTCCGGGCGGGGCGACTCCCTGCGCCGTATCGCCTTTATGCTCCGGCGCTCGCCATCCACGGTAAGCCGGGAGCTGGGGCGCAACCATATGGCCGGCGACTATAACGCCGAGACGGCCCACAAGCTGTCCGAAGCCCGCCAGCGGGTATCGGCCCTCGGCGCAAGGCCCGGCCGGCGCGAGGGCTTCTATTTTACCCGGATATGCGTCCCGCATATGGACCGTAGCCTAGTGGCCTGGTATTCCGATACGCAAACTTACCACCGCAACCGCTTCGGCACGCCCGACTGGCTCCGTTTGCTCCAAGTCCGGAAGCGCAGTCCTTTCCGCACTCCCCGAGACTCCAAACCCTACCACTACCTTCAGCTAAAGGAGCTGATACAACTGCTCCGCCGACAGGCCAAAGTAAACAAGGAATTCCGGGAACAGGTCCCGCAAAAACGAAGACCCGAACCCGAAAAACAGCCCGTCCAAAAACAAATCAGCGTAACGTTCCTCACCGAAACACTTTCTTCGGTCGCTTAACCATGCCCGGAATTCCGGAAAAACGATTCCTTTCTTCAATATTTCTTACGGAATAAAAAAATCCGGGCCTCGTGTCCGGATTTTTTGGTTTTAAGACAGTGTTTTTTGTATCGGTTGATCAAAAACTGAGAGTTTTCCGTGAGGTTTTGGAGCGCTAAATTTTTGGCTAGACTTCTCTTGGGTGTTGCATTAGCTCCCGTGCATTTTTACTGATTCTTTTTTGCGGACACTTTCTCAAGTCCAGCTTAATCAAGGTTTCATATTGCCTCGGAAATTACCGTAAAATCCTTATATTGAGGATGAAGCCTGTTCGGATTTGACAGGATGACTTTTACTTTATTTTTTTGGAATCCGCTCCGCAAATATTTCCGAGTGTGGCGTGGTGATCTATCAAGTTGTCAAACTTATAAATGGAAATAGCATGGAACTTAAGACAATCAAGGGAACTGTCACATCCTGGAGCCTTCACAATTCGGACGGGAACATGTATACCTATAAAAATATTGTGCTTTCGCAGGACGGTAATGAGGTAGTGCTTGAAAACCCGGTGACACTGAGCAAAACAAGGGATTTTTTGAATGTTGGAGACTGTGTTGAGATCGCCTATGTGGCAAGCAGTCATATCCTTCCCATTCGCCTTTTCAAAGAGCTGAAAATCGTTTACGGGGTACGGACCGCTGATAATTCGGTGGTAGACGATGCCGTAGAGTGGAGTAGGTTAAAGCTGAAGTATACCATGCTTTATGTGTTCCTATCCGTATTCCTGTTTCCTGTTTTGCCTTTTACAATACTGAGATTTTATGCCCTGTACAATATGCCGGGGCAGAAGGAGTTTGCGCGGTTTGTGGCTAGCGTTTGGGGTGAAGATAAGTTGGTGGAGAAGGGGAAGGTTTGATGGTTTAGATGCTTGAGGCGGTATTCTAATAGGTTCGATTGAGCTCCGTTAATCCGATAATTGCCAAATCCGGCCGGGTCTCTTATCTTTAAGGTGGACGAAAATGGCAAAGTCATGACCGAGAAATTCATAAACCCTTTCACCGATTTCGGCTTTAAAAAACTTTTTGGCGAAGACCAGAATAAGGATATCCTCATCGATTTCCTTAACCAACTCCTTCCGAAAGAGGACCATATTAAGGATCTTTCTTTTCACAAAAACGAGCATTATGCCCGCACCGCCGAAGACAGGCGAGCCATTTTCGATCTGTACTGTGAAAACCAAGATGGGGAGAAGTTTATCATCGAATTGCAGCGGGCCAAGCAGGCTAATTTTAAGGACCGTAGCCTGTATTACGCTTCCTTTCCCATACAGGAGCAGGCTGAGCCCGGCACTGAGTGGAAGTTCAGGCTTAAAGGGGTGTACACAGTCTGTATTATGGATTTCGTATTTGATGAACATGAGGAAGACGAGCTTCTGCACCAGGTCAAGCTGATGAACATCAAGACCAAGAAGGTCTTTTACGATAAGCTTACCTTTATATATCTGGAAACCCCGAAATTCCGAAAGCAACTCCACGAACTCGAAACACGGTTTGACAAGTGGCTCTACCTATTGCGCAATCTTAACCGCTTGACTGACCGTCCCTTGCAACTTCAAGAGCGGGTGTTTCAGAAATTTTTTGACGCCGCTGAGATCGCGAAGTATACTCCTGTCCAATTGGAGGACTACCGAGAATCGCTGAAAATCTTGCGTGATTACTACGGAACATTGGAAAACCGTGAGATGGAAGGATTTGAGAAAGGTTTGGAGAAGGGGCTGAAAGAGGGTGTGGTAAAGGTTGCTAAGAATCTTTTGACGATAGGCTTGTCATCGGAACAAATATCCCAAACCACTGGGTTGAGCATAGATGAGATTGAGGCGCTGAGGTAACCAATCAAGCCCGGTGTAAAGCGATACGGATCTATTTTCGAAAAAAAATTGGCCAGTCACCCTTTTTTCCCATCGCCGGCACAGAACTTGGTTCTCTTCATAATGTCCGGCACGTAGCCGGGCCTTGATCTTTGAACGAAATTGAAAAAGCTGTGGAAGTAACACTGTCCGCTTATTCGATTTTCCCTGAAGAGAGGTATCCCAAGGCCGCCAGCGACCTTATGGAATGCCAGGTACTCCTCAATGAGATGGCCACTTGGGCCAGCAAAGAGGAGTTTGACGCTCTTTATTCCACCCGGAAGGAAGAGGTGTATGAGTCGCAAAACGAAAGTACCCGCACTAAGCTCAAGGAGTTCACGGCCCTGATTGACAACGCCGAGACTATCTTGAGCAAGGAGAACGATCCTGACCGTAGGCTTGACGTGCAGATTGAGCGGGACTTGGCCGACGCCCAAAAGCGCAAGCTTGCCCGTTCGCTGGAAAAGCGCAAGGAAGCCGGCGAGATCAAGCTTCTCAAAGAGAACGGGAAGCAGGCCAAGGGCAACGCTTTGGCTGAACTGATTCGTATGGCCGCCCTCGCTTACATCAATAATTATGTGATGCAAGGGCATTTGGGCGAAGGTGTCGTGACTTTTGAAGACGAGACCTTCACCGTGGAGTCGGTGCAGAACTGATCTTGAAAGAATCTAAAAAGGAAGCCGGTCATTGACCGGTTTTCTTTTTATAGCGCATTTTGACCGCCTTAATCTCTCGGATTTACGTTAGACCTCCATTTTTTTGCTAAAAAATCACTTATACATAATAAAAAGTGTTTATTTTTAATCATTTGGTGTGTAACCATGCATTTTGATTCTTTTTTAAAAATATTTTAATGAAAAGATTTAATTTTCAATTATTTGTTTGCTTGATTGTAATTCTCTCTTCTACGACTCTACATGCCCAAAAAAAGCTTCGTTTTGGATTCAAGGGAGGAGTGGTTTATTCTTCTTTTTATGGTGATCACCTCAAAAATGTCAAAGCGAAAGTTGGTTATCAGGCTGGTTTTTTAGCCGAATACAGAATCTCTGAAAAGTTTGCCATACAGCCAGAGGTTATTTATTCCTTGGAAGGTGTAAAAACTGACGGTGATGTTGATATGGACATAAACTCGCACTATGCGAACATACCACTCATGTTGAAGTATTACTTAACCGACAAGATCAATATTCAGGCAGGGCCCCAGATTGGATTTATCATACTTGGTGCCCAAAAGACTAAAAGGGAAGATATCGACGTGACAGGCCATTTTAAGGATGCCAAATTTGATTTTAACTTTGGTGCGGGGTATGAACTCACGGAAAAACTAAGCTTGGATTTGCGTTATACTCTGGGGGTGACAGACGCTATGTACAGCTCTGTTTATCAGTTTGGTAGTGGAATAGAAGGGGAGGCCAGAAGCTCAAATTTCCAGTTAGGCATGTCTTTAATGTTCTGATATATTACCCTGTACAAGGCGGAGCGATCATTGCATTTTACCAGTATTCAAGTCTTCGGAAATACGACCTAAGAGCTGTTTAGCCTTTGTCTTATACGCTTTATTTCAAAACTTCCTTAATTCAACAATATCGAAGCCGTAAAAACAGACTTCCTGTCCGTGTTTACGGCTTGTTTTTTATCCCAGGATTTTTTGAGACTCTATAGATATCCTATATGTAGTTCGTGCGCTTCGTTTGGAACGTTGCTGAAGATCGTCGCCTCCGTTTCTATGCCACAGAAACCGAATAGGGAAGCGGTGCTTGACATCTTGTCCGATTGGATTGGCGAAAACTAGTAGCCTGTTTAAGCTAGCAGACTAGGCGGACGAATCGATTTGTCCGTAATGTAAATGATTTTTACAATTAACATGATTTAACAACTAGGTGTGAGTTTTTATTATTGAAACAATACATATTGAGGCTAATGAAAGATTTAATTAACATTTTAAGTTATTTTTTATGAAAAAATTATCTTTTTATTTGTTGATGTGTTTGTGTTCGCTGGTTGCCTCAACGGACCTTTTGGCCCAAAAAAAGTTACGGTTTGGAATGAAGGCGGGTGTCGCTTATTCTTCTTATTATGGCGACAATATTATGAAAGTCGCTCCTAAGACGGGCTTTCAGGCCGGATTTCTTTTTGATTATAGACTTTCGGAAAAATGGGCGATACAGCCTGAATTTATCTATTCGGTAGAAGGCATTAAGTTTGATAACGGAAGCCGTGCGGAGGTAAGCTTGGGGTATATTAACATGCCGATTATTTTCAAGTATTATGCGACTGAGAAGCTGAGTTTGCAGGCTGGCCCCAAGGTCGGTTTTCTTACTTGGGGAAAAATAAAAGAAAAAGGTGGCAGTGGAGACGCAAGTGGATATTTCAAAGACGGTAAGTTTGACTTACAGTTTGGAGTCGGCTATGATCTCATGAAAAACCTGGCCGTAAATGTCAGGTACACTTTGGGCGTTACGAACGCAATGAACTATCCGTTGGAGACAGGATGGCCCGCAAGCGACTTTGGAGGGCTAAGTGGAGAAGTGAGAAGTTCGGTTTTACAGGTCAATTTGGTTTTTAGGTTTTGAAGATAGGGTTGGGGGATAGGGTTTGCTATCCCTTCCTTCTATTTACTGTCATCGCTTAAGTGTCCAAAATTCCAGTTTAGTCGGACATAGTATAATACGAATGTTTATAGAATGTCAGAAGGTCAAGATTCGCCCCGTACTGGGGCTTTTTTTGTTTTTTGGGTGTCAATAATCAAAAAATCGACAGACACAGGCAACGTTTTAGCAACTCTCCCCTCTTCATTATCGAACGCCTCGTTTTTCACGCTTGAAGCTTGGGCGTTCCGAATCATAACACATGAATTTTTGCGTCTCGCTACTGCTGCGGGACGCACCTATCTTTTTTTGATTATGAGAACATTTATTATCGGTGTCTTTTCGGCACTTGTCTTTATAACGGCTCAGGCCCAAGATCCCGCTACGGAATACGGGGGATACGGAAGGGTATTCTTTAAGGGCAAACACTGGATTTTCGGCGGTAGCCAAAATTTCACGGAGAACAATTACATCTGGAGCAGTCCCGACGGGAAGACGTGGACAAAAGAGGGGAGTGGCCCTTGGGGAGCCCGGGCCTCGGTGGGCTGTTTGGTATTCCGCGACAGGATTTACCTGATAGGGGGAGGAAAGTCCGGCGCGTCGTCCAAAGGCCTTAACGATATATGGGTGTCGGACAACGGCACCTCATGGAAAAAGCAAAGAAAAATTCTGCAAAGCTCTTCTTACGGGCTTTATTCCCCAAAGGTGATCATATTCAAGGGGAAACTGATGATCCTTAACGGTCAGAAACAACTCCTTTCCTATGCCGAAGAACATTTTAACGGCACGGTGACCTATACCGAAGACGGAGAGAACTGGAAAGAGAAAAATTGGGAGCACGACAGCTGGCACGACAATGTGGACGGCGGGATTTTCGAATATAACGGAAAACTCTGGAGGATGGTGGCCGATCCGTATTTCGGGTACCGTTTATCGGAACACAACAAGAAGTGGGGGCTTTATTTTTCCGAAGACGGGCTTGATTGGACCAAATACGGAAACGACGTGGACGAGGGCTTTTTCTCTATGTTTGACGGTAAGTTCAGGATCGAAAACGGGGAAGCCGTAAGGTACCGTGATTGGGGCAACCCAAACAGCCAATACGAGGAGCGTTTCAAGGAAAGCGAGCTCAAGTTCCGGGCTATCGCCGACACTTTAATACATACCAAAGAGCCTGAAACATTCGAGCGAACGGTGGTAATTCGTTATCCCGGCGCTTTTGACCAAGGGAATGTTTCGGTATCGGTAAAAGGCGAGGAGACTTGCCAAGCTACCGTAAGCGAAGTCACGTCCGTTAACGGCGAATACGCCATAACCTTGGAGTGCACGCCTACAGGGCGGTTTGGCCGTGCCGATATTACCGTGACCTACAAAGACTCGGGACTTGAAGAGTCGCAGACTTTTGCGGTAGTGGCGAACGATAATTTGAATATCGCGCCGTTTAGGGCTGTGCATAAGATTTGGAAAAGTTTTCCGCGCTACCTGTTCGTTACGGCGGCCACAAAGGAGGCGCTGGCCAAGGGGGAATATACCTTGACAGCGAAAGTCTATAACAGGAAGATGGAATTGCTGGGGGAACAGAGCGGTAATGTCAAAGACGACAACACCCATATGTTTACCCTTGCCATCAGTACTTTTGGCGAGGATAGTTATAAGATTATCCACATGAATTTGTCGCAGGGCGACGAAAACTACTCTTACTACCAGTACACGCTTACCGATGACGAAAATGTGCCGCCGTTTTTCGAAACCCAACCCAAGGCCACGGCTATTAAGGGAAATGAGGAATTCCGTTACGCCGTCGTGGCTTTTGACGCCAACGGAAAATTTCCCGACCTTGAAGTCAAACAGAAGCCGGATTGGCTGGAATTCGAAAATGACGATGACGGTACCGGAACGCTGAAAGGATCCACGCCGACTACGGGCGAGTATGGGGTGGTGCTGGTCGCAACTGACGGAGAAAATGAGACCGAACAGCGTTTTGTGATCAAAGTGGATGGACAAGCGCCCGTTACCGAAAATGTGCTGGATATTGAGATGGACAACAAGCTTAAGGTGTATCCGAACCCGAGCTATGGGCAGATCAACTTTAAAGCGGAAAAAGGCAAGCCGATAAAAGCCATAAAGCTTTATTCCAATGACGGCCGTTTGGTGGCGGACAGGGAACTGGTAGCCGGTGAGGGCATCGTGAACTTGTCGGGTCTGTCTCCGGGTGTTTACACTGTCTGGGTTTTTACCGAGCGTGATACCGTGAAACGAAAAATAGTGGTCCGTCGCTAAAAAAGGAATTTTATCCAAACCCGTGTATATGAAGGCGCCGAGTTGATGGTTTTTCCATTGGAAATTCCGTGATCACGGCGCTTTTCTTTTAATTAAGGTTTTAGTTCGAGTATTTTCTCGGTTTTAGTCGAGAGCCCTTGATAGCTTTATGGGCAATGGTAGTGGAGGAACTTAATGAAGCGGTGTTTTCGAGCCAAAAATACTGAGTGTCGTTTTCAGCGGATAGATATTGAAAAGCGCTTAAGCCTTTATGCTTAGGCGCTTTTTGTATATGGTACGGGCCATTATCGTCTCATCCCAATCCCGGAAGGGCGCCCCCTGACTTTGTGCCTGTTAAATTCCAAATTCTGTTTCGAGTCATTGGACTTTGCTCTAATCATCAGGATGAAAGGTATAAGGATAGAAGCGAAAAAGGTGAGATACAAAGAGCCTATAAAAAAGAAGGAGATTACGGCGACCGCCACAAAACTGATCGAATACAGAATGACCCTGTTTTTAAGAATTTCAACCAAGGTGTAATCGGTTGCGACAATGTTATCGACATGATATTCATGTTCGGTATTGCAAGAGGAACAGCTTAGTGTGAAATTCTCGTCCACGTTCTTGGCGTACTCTAGCCGATCATCAATTTTATGAGGAAATTTGATTTCACTACGACATTTTTGACATTTTACGATTAGCTTCATTTTTATTAGTTTAAATAATATGAATTTATCCATTCAGGGTGAAGTGGATATAACCAGATGGGTGTGTATATGCTAATTTAGTAAAAACACCTACATTTAATCATGTATTCAAGGTTATGTTCGGAGTGCATTGTGTTTTGATGTGTGAGTGAATAGTGGGGGGTAGATAAAAAATAAATTTTCCGATAATTTTTTCACTAATAAACTTTTGTGGAGATGGATCCTATAGTGGAAGGCGTTAGTAACGTCGTTGTTTTTCAAATTGTCTATTTTGTTATGCTTGTAACGGGAGTCGTTCTGGTCTTGATCAGTCGTCGGCTCTCTATTGCGGAAAAAGTGATTTGGGTATTGCTGTTTGTGTTCCTTAACTTTTTCGCTTTGATCCTTCTTTCTTTTAGACAAAACGGATCCGAAGTTCACAGGAGCCAACGCAGAAGGCTCGATCTTGATAGGAGGAGGGGAGAGCGTTGAGCTTTCTCACATTTTTTCGAAGAAAGACATCCGGGGCTTAATATCCATTGTCTATCGGTTCTTTGTATTTTTAAATAATTGATAACGAGTCGGTAAATGTGGTCGTGACACTAATGACGTAGAAATGTCGCGCTAACGGCGCAAGGATCTGTAGTGATGGAAAGTACCTTGCTGTCGTAAATTTTAAACCGGAAAACATGAAAGAGACCGAACTGTCACGCAAGATCAAAAATTTGCGCTTACGCAAAGGTTATTCGCAGGAAGAGTTGGCCGAACATGCGGGCCTAAGCCTGCGGACTGTCCAAAGAATAGAGAACGGCGAAACGGAACCACGTGGCGATACGCTAAAGCGCTTGGCCCAAGCTTTGGGTATCGGCCCTGACGAGTTGTTGGATTGGGCCGTGGAGGAAGACCCTTCCGCCCTGCTTGCGCTGAACCTTTCGGCGTTGTGCTATTTGCTGTTTCCTCTGTTGGGCGTGATCGTTCCCTTGGTGATATGGGTTTTCCAAAAAGACAAAATCCGAGGTATAAACGAGGTGGCCAAAGACTTGCTCAATTTTCAGATTACTTGGGTGTTGGCGTTATTTGGCGGGTATATCCTGCTGTTTGTTATCGTGTTCTCCAACCTGACGATTGTCGGCCCTTTTTCCTTTTTTCTGTTTTGGGGCGGTATGTACTTTTTCAATGGGCCGTCTGTGGTCAGGAATGTTTTGAGAATCAAAAAAGGGGAGCCGGTCCGGTATGAGTTGAAGTATGAGTTTATAGGTTGAGGTAGGAGGGTAATGGCTTTTGCGTTTGTTCCTTCTTTCGAAAATAGTTGATAACCTTAAAGAGTTTCTTACCTAAAAAGAGGAACCCCAGGTTTTAGTCTAGGGTTCCTTGTTGTATTGCGAGCGTTTACCACCCCGGATTCTGCGTAAGTTCTGGATTCAGTTGTATTTGCTGAGTCGGAACGGGGAACAGGTAGTTTTTGTCCGAGAATTTCCTTTCAGATGCCTGTTGGAAAATCACGAAGCCGTTGGCGTCGATGCCGTCGGCGGCCAAATCGGCGAAGGGAATGATGCCTTTCCATTCGGAGTTCTCGTACTGGATGCCAGCTATCGGTTTAGACAGCTCGTCCACGGCTGTTTTCCACCGTTTGAGGTCTTCCAGACGTTCGCCTTCGAAGGCCAGTTCCACGGTACGTTCGCGACGGATTTCGGTGAGCATGTCAAGTCCGTTGGTTTGAACGAATCCGTTTGTGAGGTGGGGCATTCCCACACGGTCACGCAGTACGTTAATGCTCTTGTCCAGATCGGCGTCGGAGATGGTGCCAGCCAATTCGTAAGTGGCTTCGGCGTAAATCAGCAACACTTCGGCGTAGCGGATAATATGGTGGTCGTTGAATTCCTTATAGTCCATACGCGGTTGTCCTTCGCCTTGCATTTTCCAGACCCTGTAGCCTGTTTTCCCCCAATAGAATAACTGAGGTTCGGCTTGGTATACGTAAGAGCCTTGGTGGGTCCAAGTCTCGTCGCCCACTTTTACTATCGACTGCGAACAGCGCGGGTCCCGGTCTTCAAATTCCGAGGTGAAAGTTCCGTAACCTTTGAACATCGGCGATTTGTCAATAGGCAGGCCGTCGGCGCAAAGGAACATATCCACCATCTTGCGCGTAGCCGAGAAGTTCGCTTGGTTGCTGTTGGAATAGCCGTGTGTGGAAACCTCTTCCCAGTAACGGCGATGGAATATCGACTCGGTCTTTTTGCCCAGACTGTTGTCGTCGCCTTCGGCAAGAAACAGTCGGCGGAAGCTTTCGTCGCCGGAGCTGTTGTAGAGGGCGTATTCTCCGCTGTTGATTACCGTAGCCGCGGCAGATTTGGCAACATTTAGGCGTTCGTCTGTTTTGGCGCCCCCGTGGTATTTCGACCATGTGCCTTCGAAGAGGGCGACTTTGGCCATCAGTGCGTTTGCGGCGCCTTTGGTTACCCTGCCTAATTCGGATGCCTTAAGGTCGCTGCGTTCGGGCAGGTTGGCTACTGCGTATTCCAAATCCTGTAAGGCGAAGTCGATAACGTCGGTACGAGTGGTGCGGGGCAGGTAAAGCTCCTCGGAACCGGTGGAGAGGACTTTGGTCACTAAAGGAACATCGCCGAAGAGGCGGACGAGGTTATAGTACCAATAAGCCCTGAAGAATTTGGCCTCGGCCACGTAGCGTTTCACGTCGAGGTCTGCTTTTTCTTCGGCTTTTTCCACCAAGTAGGTCGCTTTCCTGATTCTGGCGTAGGCGTTGCCCCAGTTTCCGTCATTTTCTGGCGCCAGGTTAGTGCCGCTACTTACGTTGTTGTTACTGTTGCCAAAAGCCGTATCGGCGTCTCTACCCGCAGGCAAACCGGGGAGGTCCAGATAAAAGTTATTGGCGTAAAGCTCAAAATCTCTGGCCGTGTTCCAGAAAGATGGATCCGAAACTTGTGTCTCGGGTTTAAAATCGAGGTCGGCCTCGCAGGCCACCAGCATGCCGGCGCAGAAAATGCCGGCTATTATCTTTATAAATGATTTTTTCATCTGTATGTCCTTTTTAAGTAAAGGGTAAAGAGTCCAGAGTAAAGAGTATTAATCGTTAGGTTACTCTTTGTGGCGCTCTCTTTCTGTATTGTTCTGTAGTCATGTACTCTTTACCCTTTACCCTTTACCCTTTACTTTATACTCTTATCAAATCAGAACCTGACTTCCAGTCCCAGCGTGTAGGTTTTGGCGAATGGGTATGAGAGGGCCGAGCCCGGAGGTTGTTCCGGATCGTAGCCGCCTTTCATATTGTGGAAAGTAAGCAGGTCGGTGCCGTTGGCGAACACTCTCAGGCGATTGATTCTCAGTCTTTCTGTCAGGTGTTTTGGGAAAGTGTAACCGACGGTTACGTTCTTGAGCCTGAGGTAAGCGCCGTCTAGGGCGCGGAGACGGGACGCTCTCCAGTTCCATCCCACGATGCCTTTGTTTGTCGATAACCTCGGATATTCCCCCTCACGGGCTTCTTTTACTACGTTTCCGTTGCCGTCCATTTCTGCCGGTTGGTAGGTGGTGTTGTGGTACATGGCGTTTGGCTTATACCATTTGGCTCCGCCTTGGTATGGCGCGCCGAACTGCCCGCCCAAATAGGTGGTCTTTTTGCCTACTCCTTGGAAGAATAAGGCGATGTCAAAATTGCGGAAAGAGCCGCCCATATTTACGCTGTAGTTGTAGCGTGGCGAGGTGTTGCCCAAGTAAATCAGGTCTCCGTCCTCGTCTTCGTCGCCGTAGGGGTCAATACGCCCGTTGCCGTCCACGTCGCGGTAGCGCGAGTCGCCCAGTTGGATGTTTTGCTGTACGCCACTCATAGCTTTGAATTCGGCAAGCTCTTCTTCGGTCTTGATCGGGCCCATGTAGTCGTATCCGAAATAACTGTTTATAGGATATCCTTCGCGAGTGCCTACCAGCCCGGCGTTGTAGGTGTCTTTGCCTCCCAAATGGGTCAGTTCGTTTTGGCTGTCGGAAAGTGCGCCAGTGACAAAGTATTGGAATCCGCCGATCTTGTCACGCCATGAGAGTGAAAGTTCCCACCCTTTTACTTCCAATGTTCCTTCATTTACTTTTGGCGCTGAGGCGCCGAGAGTTTGCGGGAACACTACGTTAATCAACATGTTTTCGTTCTCCTTACGGTAATAATCGAATGAACCTTTAAGACGGCTGTCAAGCAAGGCGAAGTCTACGCCGAAGTTACGGGTGAGCATTGTTTCCCAAGTGCCCTCCACCGACGGTAATCCGCCGAGTGTGGCACGTGCGGTTTTCGATCCTGAGCCAAAAGGATACTGCTTGCCGATATCGATGGTCTGGATATAGCTGTAAGCGTTGGCTATGGATTGGTTGCCTGTCTCTCCGTAAGAGGCTCTCAGCTTCAGGAAGTCAAGCACGGGGACGTTTTGCATAAAACCCTCTTCCGAGACGGCCCAGCCCAATGATACGCCAGGGAAGAATCCGTCCCTTACATCGGGGTGGAATTTGGAGGAGCGGTCCCGGCGGAAGTTGGCTTCGATCAGGTAGCGTCCGGCGAAGTCGTAGTTGAATCGGCCGAAGTAGGATTCGATTCCCCATTTTGACCCGGATTGGCTGTTGAACTGTTCTTCGCTGTTGCCGAGAGGGAGAGCGAAGAGGTCGTTACTGATAAGATCCTTTCTCCATGCGTTGACCCTGTTGTTGGAGCTTTCTTCGTAAGAATAACCGGCGGTCAGGCCGAAGTTGTGGTTTTCGCCCAAGGTACGGGTGTAGTTGAGAAAGCCCGTAAGGTTTTTATACAGCCCTTTGTAGTTTGAGAATTCTACTCTGTTGGGATTGTTGACTTTGGCGGTAACGGCTCCGTTCCAATGGTAACGCTCGAAGGTTGGGCGTTCGATTTTGTAGTCGTCGAAAGAGTGGTTGTAACCTATTTGGCCTACGGCTTTTAGTCCTTTGGCTAATTTTACGGTAGCCTTGAAGTTAGTGCGTAGGCGGGTGAGGTTGTCATAACGGCGGGCGCCTTCGTCCAAGAGCTGGAGAGGGTTGGTGAATCCGCCCCATGTGTAGTATTGCGAACCGTCGGCTATATGTGTTGGCGCCATCAGGTTAAGTCGCTGGTATTGTTGCAGAGGGCTTTCGTCCGTTTCGTCTATTTCCCTACGCTCGAAAGCTACGATGGCGTCTACGTCCAGCCAGTCGGTTACGTTATAGCTATAGTTTAGCTTGAGGTTGTAGCGTTCCATTACGTTGTTTCCTATGGAAAAGAAACCTTCGTCCTTGATGTGGCCGAGCGATACCCTGTACTTGGATTTGTCTCCGCCACCGCTCAGGCTAAGTGAGTTGTTGCGGATGTAGCTGTTGTTGAAGAGTTCGTCTTCCCAGTCCGTTTCTCCGTAGAAGTAATATCTCGGGTTGTTCTTGCCCTTGTCCTGAAACCACTCATCCACGCCGTCCACGCCGGTGCCGTCCAAGAATTTTTGATAGATATCGTCCGGAAACCACAGCGCTTCGCCGGCGTTTGACTGTGCTTCGCGGTGCATCTCGATGTACTCCATCATTGTGGGCTGGTCGTACATTCCCTGCGGGGTTTTTACTGTCAGGTTCGATTTGAACTCGATAGTGGGTTTTCCTTTCTCTCCCGTTTTGGTGGTGATAAGGATAACGCCTCCCGCCGCTCTGGATCCGTAAATGGCAGCCGCCGCGTCTTTAAGCACTGACATGCTCTGGATATCGTCGGGATTCAGTAAGTCCAGCGAGCCGGGGAGGCCGTCGATAAGGACCAATGGGGAACTTCCGCCGTTTACCGACGAGAAATCACGAAGTTGTAAGCTAAAGCCTTCGCGTCCGGGTTGTCCGCCATTCCGGGTAATGGTAAGGCCAGGGATGGCGCCTTGCAATGCGCTGTTGACGGTGGTTACTGGACGCGATTCCAAGACTTCGGTATCGAGAGACGCCACGGCGCCGGTGAGCGACGATTTTTTCACCTCGCCATAGCCCACTACCACTACTTCCTCAAGCTCGGCCAAGTTCGGAGCCAGCATGATGTCGATGCGGGTCTGGTTTCCGACCATAATCTCTTGGGCCTTGAAGCCTACGGCCGAGAATTGTAACACGGCCGATTTGTCAACAACCAATGTGTAACGCCCCTCAAAGTCAGTGGCCGTACCTGTGGTAGTGCCTTTTATGATGATATTGACACCGGGCAGGCCTTCGCCACTTTCGTCAGTGACCGTTCCTGACACTTCCGTTTTTTGTGTCTGCACGTTTTCGGTAGGCTCTGTGGCGGTTTTGGCGGGCTTCTTCCGGCCAAATACCACTATTTGGTCCCCGACGATTTTGTAATCGAGGGAATGCTTTTTAAGCAGGTCTTTGAGCGTTTTTTCCAAAGCGAAGGTTCCCTGTAGGCTTACGCGTTCGCGCAGTTCCACGTCGGCGTTGCGGAAAAGGATCCGTAATCCGGATTGCTTGCCGATTTCTTTGAGTACGGCTTCGAGCTTTTCGTTTTGGCAATTGAGCTTTATTTCCTGATCGAGCCCGGCCAATGCGGGAGCGGAAAACAGCCAGAGTAAAAAAAACGGCAATAGAATTCCGCGCTTAGGCCACCTTGGCAAAGCGTTTTGTAAAAAAAAATTCATAGTTTTAGATGGATTTGAAAATGGAAAATCAAATTTCAAAAATCGAAAGGCGGACCGTGAATCTGTCTTTCAGTGTTTACGGTCAATAGTCGGCGTTTTACATAGGCGTATTTTTTAAAGTGTTCGACATCGGTTTCCCCTTGGGTATTCTTAGCCTTAAAGGCATCGGGCGGAGCCCAACGTTAGCAACAGTTCTTTACTTGCCTTTTGGCGCGGTGATAACGATAGTGCCGTTCTGGAATTCGAATTCGAAGTCTCCGGCCATTTTTAGCCTTGAAAAGGCCTCCGTGGCCGATTCGTTTATAAAATCCCCGCTAAAGCGTTCGGTGCGCAGAGCATCGTATCTGTTTATTACCTTAATGCCATACCAACGTTCCAAACGCTTGGCCAACAGCGAAAACGGTTCGTTTTGGAACACCAGCCTCCCGTCTTTCCAAGCCGTGAATATATCGGTGTCGTCCAAGGTCTCTTTCCGGGCTTTGTTGGCCTTTATGTCATAGTAAAGGCTCTGGGACGGACGGAGCTTTACGCCCTCCGGATAACCGAGTTTGGACACCCCCACGCTGCCTTCAACCAGCACCGTACGGACTCCCTGCATTTCGGGATAGTGCGTAACGTTGAATTGCGTGCCGTATACTTTTATTTCCAAGTCCGAGACCTTCACTAGGAAAGGCTTTTTCTTGTCTTTCGCCACCTCGAAACAGGCCTCCCCCTTTAGCTCCACGTTTCTGGATCCGGCGGGGAAGGCTTCGGGATAGCGGAGTTCGGTGTCTGAGTTTAGCCATACTTTAGTGCCGTCCGAAAGTACCAGCGAGAAGCGTTTGCCTTTGGGTACTCTGACGGTGGTGTATTCCGCTTTGCGGGTAGAGCCGGAAGCGGGGCTGTATACCAATGGCGCGCCCGCTTTTTTGCTGGCCGTAGTGTGGCGTCCGGAAAATACGGCGGACGAGCTGTCGGCCAGCGTGGCAGATCTTCCGTCGGGAAACAGGATACTGATCTCGTCGGAAGCGGAGGCTACGGTTTTCTGGCCAATCTCGTGTCCGGTTGGCGTTCTGTTCAGAAAAAGAGCCAAGCCGGTAATGGCCAAGACCAGTAAGGAAGCCGCCCAACCCAGCCTATAAATGCGGACGTTCTTCGCTTGTGCCCGTTTTATCCTGTTTTCCAGCACTTCCCAAGCCTTGTCCTCATCGGCTACGGTGTCGGCCAGTTTGTGCCCGGCTCGGAACGATTCTTTCCAAAGTTCCGCTACTTTGGCGGTTTCCTCGGGGCTTAGTCCGCTTTCTCCCCCTCTTTCGAGGCTACGGGCCAGCGCCCTGTCCATATCCTGCTTTTCCTGCATTTTCCCCTCCGTTTTTTGAATTGACGATTTGTGCGGGACTTACCCTGACAGCTCCGCGAAAAAAAATTATTTTTCTCCGTAATGGGTCCAGATATATAGGAGTACGATCAGGTATTCGGCCAGCTCCATACGTAGTTGCTTTAGGGCGCGGCCCATTTGGGTTTCCACCGTCTTGACGGAGATATTGAGGGCTTTGGCTATCTCTTGGTATTTCAGTCCACCAAACCGGCTCATTTCGAATATTCTCCGGCGTTGTTCGGGCATTCCGGTTACGGCTTCCATAATGGCGGCGTGGAGGTCTTCGGCAATGGCGTATTCCTCGGCGGTGTCGCTGGCGGAGGCGGGTTCCGTGGCCAACAGTTTTAGGTATTCCGTACGTACCTTGTCCCTTTTTATTCTGTCGAGAAAAGCGTTGCGGACAGAGCGGACCAGATAGGCCTTGAGGGAAGTGCCGGCCCGGATTTGTCTGCGCTTTTCCCATATTCTGAAAAAAACGTCCTGTACCATATCCTCCGCTTCGTGGGGATCGTGGCAGAGGGCCAAACCATAGGCGAGCAAATCCCTGTAGTGGCTACGGAATACGGATTCCAGCGCCTTGAGATCCCCACGCCTAAGGTTTTCCGTCAGGGTGATGTCATCCTGCATAATGTTTCGTCGTTTTGGCCAAGTGTCCGTAAGCCGAAGGCCTACTGCGCAGTGCGGTACCAAAAAAATTATCTTGGGCAACTTGACTAAAAAAACATATCCGAGTCAAACGCTTGTGTTTTAGTCTTTGGGAGATACAACATTTCGCGTGTTAATTGACTCAAAAGGAAAAGTGTTGATGCGTAAATACAAAGGGCCGAAATGCTGGACTGGGCATAACGTGTAGTCTTCAAGGTCATTTGTGTTTTGGGGATGGGTTTGAGTAGAGTGATTTGTGATTGAAGTTTCTAATAATGTGTATTATAAAGAGTTGGAATGTGGTGGGTGTTCCAAAAATCCATTTGTACTCGACCATTTATCAAAGTTGAAAAGCTGAAGGGGGTATTAAGAAATATCGCCCGCTTTTTGGGACGTTTTATGATGTCGTATTTTTCATGGGTAAACGCCAATGCCTTGCGCTAGTCGTCGTTTTACACTTTTGAAAAAGTTTGTTTATTCCAAGGGCCTTCTATGCGCATTCCTTATCGTCTGAAAAAAGAGAACCGAAAGAATGAGGCTGGTCCGAAAGCGACGGCCCGGTTCGGCGTGGGTGGTGCGCAACTTTTAAAAGGGGAAGGCTTTGAGGAAAGCGAAGTGATTCAGGCGGTGTTGAGGCCTATGCGGGTAAGTGTTCGCAAGACCAAGACAATGCTATACGGTTTTGAAGAAGGAAAGCTGAAGCCCCGCAGGGAAGTGGAACTGGACGCCGGCCGGAAACTCTTGGTGGACGACGAGGTGCGTTACCAGCTTCCGGAGGGGGCTACGGGGCATAAGTCTTGGAGTCTGGGCGTTTCGGCTGCGGGGCGAATACTGGTTGACGCTAATGACTTTCAGCCAATGGCCGTAAAAGCGGATTTCGGATCGTTTATGGCGTACTTGGAATGGATTTGGTCCAAGAGACAAGAACTTTTGCGGAGCAAATTCCGGGCGCATGATATGGTGTATTCGGGCAATATCTTGCTGGGGGAGCCTGAGGCTCCGTTGTATTCCGACGCTCAATTTGCGGATTTGTTGGCGGGAATGATGACTCACCGTCCGGCAGAGGCGGTGGCTTTGCACCAGTATTTTTCCCGGAAGAATTTTGTCCGTTCGGAAGCGGTGCGCCGGAATCCGGAAGCTTTCGCACAGGGTTTTATGCATTTCCCTAAACGCCGGCCTTCGGGGCGCTATGTGGTGAGACACCGGGTATATATCAACGTAAAGCAAGAGCATTTGGGGACGGTGGCGGATTTTCTGTTGCGCAATTTGGTTGACTGCTCGGAACGGCGGGCGTTTAATATGAAGGTTTGCTGTTCACAGGAAATCGTAAAACGCCGGGAGTCCATTGTGCTGTTTTTCTCTTCGAATTCCGATTTTATGGAAAGTTTGCCTATCCTGAAGGGATTTGCAACGGCGCACCCCGATTATTTTATCCATGATTTGCCCGCCATGACTTTGCCGATAGCGCATGGAGTTGGGTATGGGGAAGAGCCGATAAGAGGCTTCGAGGCGGGTACTACAGAGTTTGAGGATATTCCTGTGGCGGATTACGAAGGTTTGCTGGAAACGTTCCGTGGCGATTTGGAAGTGGGCAAAGCCGAATCCGGAATTGGCGCTGACGGCAAGTTTCAGCTTAGCCAGACGTTTTTGTCATTGCGTGAGCCCTTGGCGGATGCTGAGGGAGGCAAGCTTCCCTTGGTTCCGTTTTCGTTGTTTGCGGGTTTTGAAGAGCTGTTCCGCAGATTGATGCCTAAGGCTAAATTGACGGATTATACGGAGTTTTTGGAAAAGCAGAAACAAAAATACACGCCGGGCGGTCCTGCCGATTATGACCCGAACAGTTCGTTTGGAGGTTTGCGTTGTTCGTTAATTGCTGACGCGTTGTTGGATTCGGCCGAGGATTTCGAGGCGTTTGTGGGCAATGTTATCCATAATTTTGCGGTGGCAGACGTGGACTTCTTCGCGCCTAGCCGTAATCGTAGAGTCTCTTGATTTTGAAATACAGAGTGCGTAAACAAAAAAACCGCCTTGCGAGGCGGTTTTTTTGTTGTGTATCTTTTTCCGGGATCAATGTTCGAACGACTCGTAGAAGTCGGCGGCCTTCATAAGGCCTTTCTCGTTGAGTATCCGGATTTTTTTTCCTTGCAATGCTATCAGCTTGTCGCCTTTAAATTCCGAGAGCAGTCGAATGACAGTCTCGGTGGCGGTACCGATAATGTTGGCCAAGTCTTCTCGCGAAAGGGCAATGTCGATCAGGGTGCTTTGGCCTTCCTCGTCCATGCCGTATGTTTCCTTGAGCATAAGCAGGGTTACGGCCAACCGTTCCCTTACGGATTTTTGGGCTAAGGTAATCAGCTTTTGTTCCAGTATGCCCACTTGTTTGCAAAGTGCTTTGCTCATTCTGCGGAAAAATACCGGGTTTTCGTGTAGAAGCCTCAGGAAATCGCTTTTGGGTACGTAGCAGATCGTCGCCTCTTCGATTACAGTGGCCGAGGCCGCATAGAATTCCTCGCCGATCAGCGCGCGATAACCCAAAAAGTCTCCGGGTTTGCCCAGACTGATGATGTGTTCCTTGCCTTCGGAACTCATCTTATAAACCTTTACTTTTCCGGAATGGATGCAGAAAAGTCCCAGCGGACGAGTCCCCTCATAGAAAAGCGTTTGGCCTTTCTTGTAAGTAATTGATGTTTTGTTCTCGTCAAGTTCGCCTAATTCCTCCATGCTCAGCTCGCAGAAGTGCGAGCATCCCCTTGATTCGCAATTTAGGCAACTAACAGATACGTTATTTTTTCCTGCCACAACACAACAGTTTAGCTTTCAAACATCGTTATTAGCGAGTTTCGCCAACCCTCTCAAAAAGCGAGTTCCGATTTAGCTCGCTCCGAAGTACCATAAAGCTCTACAAAGTTAGTTTATAGATGCTTCAATTGCTACAATTTCTTGGAGCAAATCACCTCTGTCAGCTCTTCCGGGTTTCCGGTAACGTTGTCGTCAGTCCGTTTCCCGTTTAGCTTCCGGCTAAAATTAAGCCTGATCCAAAGCTTAGTACAAATACTAAAGCCGTGAGTGCCATTTGTTTTAGGAAGGGATCCAGCCTTTTAGGGTTTTCACCGTACCTGCTAACACCCAGTGAGTTATATATCATCATAGGAACGCTTACGGCAAATAAAAATTGCCAATTCGAATGATAATTGATCAGCGTGTAGATTACGGCCAGTATTAACCCTAAAGAGAGTAAGAAAAAATGATAAAAAACAGCTTTTTTTATACCTATTCTCACGGGGAGTGAGAATTTGCCCGCTAATCGATCGGATTTTACGTCCCGGATGTTATTTATGTTAAGAACCGCCACGGCGAATAATCCACAACTGATGGCGGGAAGAAGATCGGAAAACTCCAAATTCCGGTTATAAAGGAATAACGACCCCATCACGCCTGTGAAGCCAAAGAACAGTAAAACGGAAAGATCGCCAAGGCCGGCGTAGCCGTAGGGCTTTTTTCCAGCGGTGTAGGTGACGGCCGCAAATATTGAAGCCAAGCCCAGGCCGAGAAAGAAGAGAAGCGCTTTCCAGTCGGTTCCCAAAGCGATGTAGAGTAACGCTACGCCGGAAACAAAGGCCAATATGCCGCAAACGTACATTCCGGTTTTCATGGCTGCGGGACTGATAGCGCCCGCCTGTACGGCCCTTGACGGCCCTTGGCGCTCCACGCTGTCGGCGCCGTGGATGGAGTCGCCGTAGTCGTTGGCCAAGTTTGACAATACCTGCAAAAGGGTAGTGGTCAGTACCGAAAGCCAGAATACCGGCGCCGAATACTCGCCTCTGGAAGCCGCTATAAAAGCCGCCATGCCTATACTGGCCAAAGCCAAGGGGAGAGTCCTGAGGCGGAAAGCCGAAATCCAGGCTTTCGCCGTTGATGTTTTATCGCTCATCTTGTGGTTGTTCTCTTCTTGCGGAAACAATTCTAAGGACCGCAAAATTAACAAAATAAGCCGTAATCGGAACCTGCGGTGGATTCGTCGGGAAAATCCCGTAATTTCGGGCTTGCTAATGGCGGCCCTCACGGTCGCTTGTTGTCTGTTTTACTCCGGGCTGTAATATGTCGAAAATGCGAATTGCCGGCGCCGCGCTGAACCAAACGCCGCTGGATTGGAAAAATAACCTCAATAATATAACCGCCGCCGTGGATTCGGCCATCGCCCGGGGCGTGGACTTGCTCTGCCTGCCGGAGCTGGCCGTGACGGGCTACGGTTGCGAAGACCTGTTCTTGAGCGGATGGTTGGCCGAAAAGGCCGTGTCGATGTTGCCGGCCATAGCCGAGCGTTGCCAAGGAATAGCCGTGGCCGTCGGGTTGCCCCTTAGGCATGGCGGTACGCTGTACAATTGCGCCTGCCTTATCAAAGACGGGGAGATCCTGGGCTTTACGGCCAAGCATATCTTGGCCAACGACGGAGTCCACTACGAGCCGCGCTGGTTCAGGCCTTGGCCCGAAGGCGAGAAAAGCGAAGTGGAGATAGCGGGCCGAAAGTACCCGATAGGCAGTTTGGTGTATGATATCGACGGGGCGAAAGTGGGCGTGGAGATATGCGAAGACGCTTGGCATCCGCACCGCCCGGCGAATTGGCTTGTACCCCAAGGCGCCGAAATCATCCTGAACCTGAGCGCTAGCCATTTCTCCTTCGGAAAAACAAAAGAGCGTCACGCTTTGGCCTTGGATCCTTCGGAGAAATACGGAATCACGTACGTATACGCCAACCTGTTGGGCAACGAAGCCGGAAGGATGATCTATGACGGTGACGTGATCATAGCCCAGAACGGAAAGCTGTTGCAGCGCAACACCCGCCTCTCGATGCGCCCGTACAATGTGGTGTGGGCCGATATCGACACTGCCGGAAATACTGTGGCGCCGGAGCTGAACTTTGATCCGGAAGACAAGAATACCGAGTTCGCCAACGCGTCTACCTTGGCGCTGTTGGACTATCTGCGCAAATCATGGAGCAAGCGTTTCGTGCTTTCGCTTAGTGGCGGCGCCGATTCAAGCGCCTGTTGCGTGTTGGTGGCGCATATGGTTCGCCGTGGCGTGGAGGAACTCGGAGTCGAGGAATTTTTGGAGAGAACCCATCGGCAAGATATCGCCGGGGATATAGAAGGGCTGGAAGGCGAGGCTTTGTTGTCGAAGATTGTCGAGCATTTTCTGGTGACCGTTTACCAAGGCACGAAGAACTCGGGCCAAGCCACGCTGGATTCGGCCGAGGGATTGGCCGATAGCGTTGGGGCGGTGTTCCACCACTGGACTATCGACGAGGAAGTGGAGTCTTACACCGCCAAAATAGAGAAAGCCATCGGGCGGAAGCTTGATTGGTCTACCGACGATTTGGCTTTGCAGAATATTCAGGCCCGGAGCCGTTCGCCGATCGTTTGGATGCTGACCAACCTGAGCCACGCGCTCTTGCTCACCACTTCAAACCGCAGCGAAGGCGACGTAGGCTACGCCACTATGGACGGCGACACCAGCGGAAGCATAGCGCCTATAGCCGCCGTGGACAAGCATTTTATCTTGGGCTGGCTGCGTTGGGCCGAGTCGGAGTTGGGGTATTCGGGTTTGCGCTATGTGAACAGCCTGAAGCCTTCGGCTGAATTGCGCCCGCAAGAGCAGGAGCAGACCGACGAGGCGGACTTGATGCCGTACAATATCATTGTGGAGATCGAGAAACTGGCTATCCGCAGGCATATGTCGCCCAAAGAGGTTTTTGAGGTTCTGTCGGAGAGAGATTTGGAGCCGGCCGAGGCCTTGCGCGCTCACGTGAAGAAGTTTTATACGCTGTGGGCCCGCAACCAGTGGAAGCGCGAGCGTCTGGCGCCGTCGTTCCATATGGACGATTTCAATGTGGACCCGCGCACGTGGTGCCGTTTCCCGATTTTGTCCGGAGGTTTCCGTGAGGAACTGGAAGAGCTTTAGCGTTCCATATTTCAATTAAAGGAAATATTTTATAATTTATGGATATAGAGTGTCAGATGCTCGAATCCGGAAGTTATTCTAAATACTAATTACCAAAGACTTAAGACTTATTCAGATATGTTTGACATGATGAAAATCATGGGCCGGGTAAAAGAGGCCCAAGGGAAGATAAAGGAAGTACACGCCCGTTTGGCCGAGATGACTATCGAAGGCGAAGCCGGTGGCGGAATGGTTCGCGCTACGGTGAACGGCAAGCGTCAAGTGCTTTCTATCGATATCGACCCGGTATTGCTTAGCGAAAAGGACAAGGAAATGATCCAGGACCTGTCGGTGGCGGCTGTAAACAATGCTTGCGAAAAGGCCGAGGAATTGGCCAAAGTGGAGCTTAAGAAAGCAACCGAAGGCATGTTGCCGAATATTCCGGGCTTGGACCTGGGCGGTATGTTCGGCGCGTAAGCCTGGCGCTTACCGAAAACATTACGGGCGAAGGGTTTTCCTTCGCCTTTTTTTGTGCGATTTTCTCTCCCGCATCATTCTTATTTTTTTCCAAAAAGAAGGGGTAAATCGCTAAAGCAAGCGTCCTCTCAGCCTATTTTCCGAAAAAACATCATCTCCCCACGATGAATCCGCAGGCCTATTCGATAAAGGGAAGGGTGAAATCGACAGCTCCGTATCGGTTTGTCGGGTGAGCAGTACTTTTGAAAACAAACGGGGAAACCTTTTTTTGAGTGCGTTGGGCTCAATTTGCGCATAGGTTTTCCGGTTTCGGACACGATAAAGCTTAACCGATATTTTTATGATACGACGAATAAAACCATTGTTTGGCGCTTTGGTGGTCTCGGCCGGGCTGGCCATAACCGCTTGCGGAGACGCCCAAGAGGTAACCGTGGTGGATCGCCCCGATACCACTTCGGTCAATACGAATTATGTAAGCAACAGGGCGCCTTTGGCTCCCAGCAGTTTTGTGAAACTTCCCGTGGGGGCTGTCAAGCCCGAGGGTTGGATAAAGGAATATCTTGTTCGCCAAAAAGAGGGACTTACCGGCAACTTGGGCGAGATCAGCGCTTGGCTTCAGAAAGGGGACAACGCTTGGCTTTCCAAAGACGGAAAAGGCGCTTGGGGCTGGGAAGAGGTTCCTTATTGGCTCAAAGGCTACGGCAATATCGGTTATATCCTCAACGACCCGAAGATGATAGCCGAAACGAAAGTATGGATTGAGGGGACGATCAACAGCCAGCGCGAAGACGGCAACTTCGGCCCGTTGCGCGGCGGCGACTCGCTCGACTATTGGGGCAATATGATTATGCTCTATTGCCTGCAGTCTTATTATGACCAGACCCAAGACCAGCGGGTAATCGACTTGATGACGAAATACTTCAAGTTCCAGCTTACCGTTCCCGACAATAAGTTCCTGAGCAGCTACTGGCAAAAGAACCGCGGGGGCGATAACCTGCACAGCGTAATGTGGCTCTATAACCGCACGGGCGAGCCGTTTTTGTTGGAACTGGCGGAGAAGATCCACCGCAATACCGCCGACTGGACCAGCCGCGGGCACAGCTTGGGCAAAATCAAGAACCGCAAGCACAAGCGGGATAACGTGGCGGAATGGCCGCTGTGGTACGGCGACCAGATCGATTGGCATAACGTAAACCACGCGCAGTGTTTCCGTGAGCCGGCGCAGTATTACTTGCTAAGCAAGGACAAAAACCACCTGAAAGCCGCTTACGAAAACTTCGATATTATCCGCGAACACTTCGGCCAGGTGCCGGGCGGTATGTTCGGCTCCGACGAGAACTCGCGTCCGGGCTACGACGATCCGCGTCAAGGCATCGAGACTTGCGGTATCGTGGAGCAGATGAACTCCGACGAGCATATGCTCCGCATCACGGGTGACCCTTTCTGGGCCGACCACGCCGAGAAGGTAGCTTTCAACACTTATCCGGCCGCCACTATGCCCGACTTCAAGTCGTTGCACTATATCACCTCGCCTAACATGGTGCTCTGCGACGCGGCCAACCACGCGCCGGGCATCGACAACTCCGGGCCGTTCTTGATGATGAATCCGTTCAGCTCGCGTTGTTGCCAGCACAACCACTCGCAGGGCTGGCCTTATATGGTGGAAAACCTCTGGATGGCCACGCCCGACAACGGCGCCTTGGCGGCCATCTACAGCGCCAGTACGGTAGATATGAAAGTAACCGACGGCAAAAGCGTAAAACTTCGCGAAGAGACCAATTATCCGTATGAGGAGCAGATCCGCTTTAGCGTGGAGACCGCCGAGCCGGTAAAATTCCCGCTGTATCTGCGTATTCCAGCTTGGTGCTCAAAGGCCAAAGTGAGCGTAAACGGAAAGCCGATAGGGGCAAAGGCCGTAGCCGGAAAATATGTGCGCATAGAGCGTAAGTGGAACGACAAGGACAAAGTGACGCTTGACCTTCCGATGGAGCTGTCAGTGGACCGCTGGGCCAAGAACCATAACAGCGCGAGCGTAAATTACGGTCCGTTGACCTTCTCGTTGAAGATCAAGGAAAACTACATCAAGAAAGCCAGCGACGAGACCGCCATCGGTGACTCAAAGTGGCAAGATGGCGTAGACACGCAGAAATGGCCGTCATGGGAGATCCACCCGGCTTCGGAGTGGAACTTCGGCTTGGAGTATGACGCGAAGGATCTGGCGAAGAGCTTCAAAGTGGTGAAGCGGGCTTGGCCGAAGAGCAACTTCCCGTTTACGCACGAGGGCAACCCGATATCGATCATGGCCAAAGGCCAGCGCGTACCGGACTGGAAGATCGACGAGGACGGCCTCTGTGGCGAGCTCACGGACAATCCGGCCTTCGACGGACAGACTCAGGAGATAGAGCTGATCCCGATGGGCGCCGCGCGCTTGCGCATCAGTTCGTTCCCTGTAGTGAAGTAAGAAAAAGTCTTAGGTAATAATTAGAACCCCGGGCTCTGTAGTGGAGTCCGGGGTTTGTTTTATGGGAAGGGACTTTAGTTATTTCAGAACAGCATAAGCTTGGAAAGAGAAAGGGAAGATTATTTCTATATCAGATACCTGACCTCTTTTCATACCGGGAGAATAGCCGTTGAGTGATGATATAACCCTGATAGCTTCCTTGTCCAAAGCGGGGTGTAAAGAATTGATATTCCTTGTTTTCGTGACTTTTCCCTCCTTGTCCACCACGTACGAGATATACACTTTGCCGGCCACGCCACTGGTTCTGGCCTCCCGCGGGTACCGTACCGACTTTCCTACGGCCCTGTAAAAGCCTCTTCGCCCGCCCTCATATTCAGGCGCTTGTTTCACTTCGGTATAGATATATTTTCGTCCGTCGGCGTCATAGCTTTCGCCTTTTACCAAATTGCCTTTCTCATATTTTTCGGAATATCTCAAGTTGCCTTTTGAGTCTTTGCCGGTCCACAGGCCGGTTTTTAGGCCCATCTCCGTTTTTCCTTTCACAAACAGATTCTCGTCGGGGTCAAAGGAATCATACACGCCGTTGCCGTTGCTTATCTGTTGGTGTCCTAAGCTGTCGTAGTGGTTGGCGTAAATATAGTCTTGGTCCAGCCCGGCTTTTGACATCAGGAAGTAGCGGTAATCACCCCTTACCTTTCCGTTCTGGTACCAATGCCGGAACGTACCGACTTTCCTTCCTTCGGTATAGTTTCCGGACAGGCGCTTATTGCCGTTTTTGTAATAGGTCACGCGCAGGCTGTCAAGAGTGGACGATACCACCTTCGGTCCGTTTGGGTTAACCGTTTTGCTTCTTAAAGCAAGGTACCCCTCACGGTATAATTCACCGGTAACAAGGTAGTCTTGGAAGGCGCACCTTACGTCTGTTTTCTTATACTTGCCGAGGTGGCGCACATATACGGCCTTGGAGCGTTTAGTTTTGTTGAAACCGTTGTCTAGGTATTCAGTCGGGCCGTTTAGCTTCTGACCCCAACCGTTAAATGCCGAAAAAATCAGGACAAAAATGCTTACGCTTTTTAATGCGTTAGTGAACCTTTTCATAATGTAGATGCAGTTTAAAATTATAGGCAGGGAGAAAAGTACGTACTTTTTAAACAAAACGTAAATAATCGTCTATTTCATATGATGAAATGAATTAAAAATAAACAGTGGATTCTTTATTTCATAACTAAATTGAGTTGACCGCTGAAAGGAGAGGCTATAAAATGGGAGGTAGCGAATGCCGTCAAAAAATAAAAGGAGCGCCCGAAGGCGACTCCCTTTTAGTTTGCGAACACCCTGCCGGGCGGATCAGTAAAAATTAAAAAATCTCCACCTTTCCGAAGATCTAAATCTAAAAATACAGCGCAACGTTCCTGTTCTTTCCCGTGTCAAAGTCCCGACAGTTAATTTTTAAACTATCTTTTTGGAGTATGAAAAAGCTATTACCGTTACTTTTCGCCTTTGGTTTTACCGCATTTTCTCTTTGGGCGGTCCCGGTGAAGAAAGGTTATGAGATTTCCGGTAGAATCGACACGTCGCAAAAGGGAGCCATTAAAGACTACAAAGGCTATATCTATATGCGGTACGGCAACCGTACGGATAGCGCTTTGGTAAAGGACAATGCTTTTCAATTCTCGGGAAAGATCAATCACCCTGTCAGCGCTTTGTTTATGACTAAAAACGGATCGTTCGCCGGTTCTTTCTATTTGGAAAACAGTGAGATGTCGGTCTCTTTGTCATTGCTGAAACGTGGAGAAAGGACTATCACTTTTCTAAGCGGTTGCCAAGGAAATAAGACTGCCAAAACTCAACAGGAGCTTCAAGCCTTCTTTCAGAGCGCTTATGGAAAACCGGACTTTAAGGCGAAACTGAACGCCAAGTTGGACTCGTTGTTCAGGACAAACCCTAAGCACCCTTTCTTTGGAGAGACATTGGCGGAGCTGGCTATGGAAATGATTCTGGATATTGAGGATGTGGAGAAATTGCTTGCGATATTGGACCGCAACACCCAGGACGAAGATGACCTGAAGAGTGTGCAAGACGCCGTCTGGAAATCTAAAAAAATGGCCGTGGGCAACGAGTTCAAGCATTTCGAGCTGAAAGATACCGAAGGAAATGCGTTAGGAACGGAAACGTTCAAGGGAAAGGTGTTGCTTGTGGAGTTTTGGGCGTCGTGGTGCGGGCCGTGCATCGAAAAGCTACCTGAGTATAAGAGTGTTTATAAGAAACACCGGACCGGCGGTTTTGAGATTCTAGGCGTGTCGTTTGATTCCGGTCCAAGACCATGGAAAAAGACCATCAAGAAAATGGGTTTGGATTGGCCTCAGGTTATCGCTCCCGGTTCCTTTGACAGCCCGGAAATAGCTCACCTTAAGGTACAGTTTGTCCCCTCCAATTTTCTGATCGGCCCCGACGGCAAAATCCTTGCGCATAATATCCAACCGGAAGATCTGGACAAGAAACTGAAGGAATTATTGGTGAAGCAATAGAGGAGGAAAGTCCTTGGTGTAGGTCTTCTTGTCAAGATCTGATAATAAGAGAAGGCGCAAGCGTTAAGCGATATGAATCTTAACGCTTGCGCCTTCTGTCATTTCTCCTTTGCCTTCCTTTTTTTCAAGGTATAAAAAGCCAAAATCGGGTTCTCTTCACCATTCAGGTTCTTTAGGTATTCGGCGCCTAATTGGGACCCAATGGTTCCGGTATTTAAGCCGTCAGGGTCTTTTTCCAGACTTTGGGCTATACTGAATGTCTGTATCCAGCTGACCCATTCGTTTCCGCAGACTGTGGCTGGCCGAAGCGAAAAACCGGGGCCGTCTAACGAGAAAGAGTCTGCGTGACGTATTACCTCAAGTGTGTTTTTATCCACAAGCGCGAAGCAAACTATATTGTTATGGCTATATTCCACTACCAGATGCGTGTCAGTCATCAGCACTCGAACTATATCACCAAACCCCTTGATTTGTTTGCCTGGTATCGCTTTGGCGATATTCTCACTGCGCTCTTTGTGAAATTTTCCGAAATTAAAGGCCATAACAGCCTTTATCCTGTCCTTTTCCACCAAGTACAGCGAATCTCTGCATAAGGGTAAAAAATACAGGGAATCCCCTCTTTTAAAAAACGGGGCTTGTTTTCCCCACCCGGTAAAGATACCCCTGTCCTCCAATGCTTGGTATACCAGCTCTCCTTTGGGGTTTAATACCTTGAGCCTGTACCCCGAAGGCTTATAATCGTCTTTGACAGTGTCAAACTCGTTCGAAAGGCCCGAAGTTTCAATAGCATAATATCCGTTTGCCATACGTTCCATCGTCGTCCTTTTTTCTGCAAAGGGTGTTTCTTCTACAAACTCGCCGTCGAACCCGTAGCGTTTTATCACTTTCGACCAATTATCATGGATAAGAATTCCTTGGTCATCCAAATAGAAGTTCCTGATATTGAGATACTCCCCCGGGCCTTTTCCCACTTTCTTAATCCTGTTCAGAAAGCGACCGTTCATATCAAATACGCATATTGACTGGCAATTATAGTTTTTGTTGCGGTTAAGAATATAGATCCGACCATCCTTGAACCGGATTTTAGCGATGTCCTCCAATAGACTCTGTTCCGTAGTTTCCAAAGGGACATAGCGGACACTGTCTATATATTCAGACATCAGTATGGACCTCAATCCTTCCTTCGGTTCCAATTTCACTTCTGGAGTTTGGCCGGCGTATTTGACATTTTGAGCCCCATCACGCTCGGTACAAGCTAAACAAAACAACAGGCTAAAAATCGTCAGTCTCGACAAAAAGTGCTTCAACATAAAAATTATAGTTTTAATAAAATATATATTATTTCATGATTAAAAACCGGAAGATAGTGATAGAAATTAATATAGATAAATACAATGGTCAAAAAATAATAAAAGCATTCTGAGCTAAATTGGTACGAGTATTCGGACCGCAATTTTCAAAGCATGCTCGTTTATATAGAAAAATCAATGCGCTGAAGAACAGGGCAAATCCAGTCCCTATGTTTAAATCCTGAAGAAGAGTCGATGCGCTTTCACCCTTTTCAAGTAGAGTGTTCGCTTTCTGAAGCCGGCCATGGTCTTTCATCAAATCCGCTTCCACAGGCGAGATAAAAAAGTTAATACCAATGTGCGACTCAAGATGAGGACGTAAAGAGGTAGCGTGATTCAGTTTATGGACAGTCTCACTTTTTAATATTAAATCTATGAGTATCATTTAAAATCATTGTTTATACTGTCCAAACATCCCAATTTCCTGTACGTGAGCAATCGCAACACCAATTTCATTCCTCTAAAAACTTAATCGTTATCGGAAACGACTTGTAAAAAGGCCAATTATCCTCACAGTTCTGCGCGGAAACACACCGAAATTAGACTGATTTGGAAGAAGTAATAAACGGAAGATAGGGGAAGAATGGAAAACAGCGCGGTTAAGCCCTTTTAGGGCATAGTTAGGCCACTAACACGGAGGAGGGGCTGTTTTGCGTTGTGTTTTCGGAAGGTATTACAGTGTCAGGTGGTAATAGCTTGCGAAGCTTGACTATCCATTTTTGGCGGGGCTTTTCCCATTTGGAGTGGTATACCCGGCCCTCGCATGCGGCTTTGTGATATTCCAGCAATTCGCCGAGGTAACGCATCTGAAGGTAGTGGTGGGGCTTGTGGCGTGGTTCAAAGAGGGAATCGCTTCTAAGTATTGCGGCTGCGGATAGCCTGATACATGGATGGGAACTGCGGAAACGATTATAGCGTTTGGTGTCGGAAAACCACAGGATATGCGTATGTGGTAACGAAAAATGACGAAAATCGCGGAAGTGTGGCCATAGAGTTCGGAGATATTTCCAACGTATACTGCCTTTCCAGCGCTTTCGGGCTTCGTAGAGTTTGGAAGCCAATTCCGGAAGATAACCACGGCCCGGCCAAAAGTTGCGTTTCACTTCCCGGCTGATGGTGGAAGGCGCACGTCCCAAGAATTTTGCGATCTTGCGTAGGGAGACCCCCAAGCCCGTCATTCGGCTTATACATTCGCGTTCGTGATCACTGAGGTGGCGGTGGTTTAACATTATTATTCCATAAGCAAAAATCTTGCGAAGGTACGGCTAGCCCGATTTTCATTTAGAAACTGACCTTTCGCTCGCCTTTCCTATTGCAATTTTGGAAATTATATGATAAGTGACCGATTTTTGAAAAATGAAAAGGAGAGACGGATTTGAATTATACACGGATTATCTTATTGCCAGTCGAGGGCAAGCCACCTCAACAGGGCTCTCAGCATCTTTGGACAATCAGATTCCCCATGATTATTTCAGCGACCTCCTCAAGCAACCGGACATGGACCAAAAGGCTTTTTGGAAAGAGGTGAAGTCTTTCGCCAGGAGTATTGAGGGCGAAGAGGCGGTTTTGAGTATCGACGATTGCATTGTCCACAAGCCTCATTCCTCGGAAAACGACATCGTAGCTTATCATTTCGACCATACTGTAGGCAAAGCGGTCAAAGGGATCAACTCCCTTAACTTTCTTCTGAGCAATACCGTGGAAGGACAAACGGTTAACTGTCCGGTCGCTTATGAGATCGTCCACAAGACGGTGAAATACATAGACAAGAACGGGAAGGAAAAGCGTAAAAGCGAGAAAACGAAAAATGAGATGGTACTGGAAGTTTTACACCGTCTAAACTTTCTGAACAAACTGGTTTTCAGGTACATTCTTTTCGATACGTGGTTCACCGCCAGCGATACGCTGAAGTATATTCATTACAAGCTCAAGAAGGTTTTCGTTTGCCCGCTGAAGAGCAACAGGAATATAGCAATGAGCGAAAAGGACAAAAACGAGGGCAAATTCATTCACGTTTCGGATGCGCCTATTGAAAGCGGTCAAGTGAAGCGGGTGTGGGTCAAGGGAGTTGATTTTCCTGTCACGCTCGCCAAACAAGTCTTTACAAACAGGGACCGGTCGACCGCGGAACAATGGCTGGTTACCAACGGGGAGAACATGGCTTTCGAGGATATCGTAGCGATCTACCAAAAACGGTGGAAAGTCGAGGAGTTCCATAAGTCGCTCAAGCAAAACACGATGTTAGGCAAGTCTCCCACAAAGATGGAGATTACCCAATTGAACCACATCTTCGCTTCCATGATCGCCTACATAAAACTGGAAAAACTGAAGGTTAAGGAGAAGCTGAATCACTTTGCGATAAAATCAAAATTGTATTTGAAGATGATAAAGGCTGCCATGGAAGAACTTGACGCCTTGCGGTCGGCCTGAAATATATTCATTAAGAATCGCTCTCCCAAATGCAGGGAGAGCGAAAGTTCAGTTAGAAAATCACTTGATAAATGTCATCACTGGGCCTTGAGGAGTGAGCGTTAAGAAATTTGGGTTCATGGTCCGTTAAAAAATATCCACTGTTTGACCATCGGGAGTTTGGATATTTTAGGGCCATGGACCCAAATTTTAGCTCAGGCCTCACAGCCGAAAGAGATTTTTTGGTTACTTTTTGATCTCTCAAAAAGTGACACCGGAGCTTGTTTGAAGCAGATCGTCCGTGGTTTTGGGAAACCGTATTTTTAATGCCAATGATTATATTAGGCAACATTTAAACACCCTAAATCACAAAACGCTATTTAACCGCCCACAGCGAAATAATCGCCGTTTAATACCCTTGTAATAGCCCCAAAGCCGTTTTTTTAATCGAATCACCCCTTGGGCGCCTGCCGGCGATTGATTTTTTGGCTTACTTGCGGACGCTTTTATAGACAAAACCGAAAAGAGATATGCGTAGACTGTTATTGGGTATCGCGGTATTTTTCATTACTCTCAACGGCCTTTGGGCACAGAATGCCAAGGTCGATCGAAAAATCCGGGATCTGTTGGGTAAAATGACGCTTGAGGAGAAAATCGGGCAGATGACCCAAGTGAATTATTCGGAGATAGGGGAGAAAGGCTGGGCCGGAGGAATGCCGGCGCGGGACAAGCTCCGCAAGGCTTTGCTGGAATACCATGTGGGCTCTATCCTGAACACTCCCGGCGAGGGCGCCGACGCGGTCATGTGGCGGGAGGTAATCCGCAAGATTCAGGAAATGGCCGTAACCGAAACGCGTCTGAAAATTCCCGTAATCTACGGCGTGGATGCCATCCACGGGGTTTCTTATACCGCCAACTCCACTTTGTTTCCGCACAATATCGGCACCGCCGCCGGACGCGATCCGGAGCTTGCCAAGAAGATAGCGCAGGTGACGGCGGCCGAGACGAGGGCCTCCGGTATTCGCTGGAATTTTGATCCCGTATTGGGTTTGGGGCGCCAACCGCTTTGGCCTCGTTTTGAGGAAACCTTCGGCGAGGACGTATTGCTGGTTACCGAAATGGGCCGGGCCACTATCGTGGGCTACGAGGGCGACGGGCTGAAGAACCCTACCGCCGTGGCTTCTTGTATGAAACACTATATCGGCTACTCCGTTCCGCGCAACGGCAAGGACCGGACGGGCGCTTATATTTCCGACATCGATTTGCGCGAGCGCTTTCTGCCACCGTTCAAGGCGGCCGTGGATGCGGGAGCCACTACGTTGATGGTCAACTCGGCGGCGATTAACGATATTCCGGTCCACGCCGACAAGAAACTCCTCACCGACCTGCTTCGCGACGAGCTGGGCTTCGGGGGCTTGGTGGTGACGGATTGGGAAGATATCATCTACCTCAAGGACAAGCACCGCATGGCGAAGGACAACGTGCACGCCATTGCCTTGGCCATAAACGCCGGCGTGGATATGAGCATGGTGCCGATGCGCTACGTGGAGTTTTGCGAAGACCTGAAAAAGGCCGTGGATATGGGGCTTGTAAGCGAGGCGAGGATAGACGAGGCGGTAACCCGCGTGTTGCGGACAAAATTCAAGCTTGGCCTGTTCGATAATCCGTATCCGGAAAAGGGCGTGGAGGATAACTTCGGCAAGCCAGAGTACGCCGAGTTGGCTTTGGAAGCGGCGAGAGAGAGCGTTACGTTGCTGAAAAACGATACGCTTTTGGGCAATCCCGTTTTGCCTTTGGCCAAGGATATGAAAATCTTGGTGGCCGGTCCTGCGTCCAACAGTTTGGCGGCGCTTCACGGCAGTTGGTCATATACCCACTGGGGCGCCAAGGAAAACCTGTATTCGAAGGCTACGCTGACGCTAAAAGAGGCGATTGAAAAGAAAGTGGGGAAAGAGAACGTGCTTTGCCAAGCCGTAACGGATTTCCATGCGCAGGCCAATACCGATCCGGCCACGGCGCTTAAGGGTATCGAGGGTGTGGACGCCGTGATCCTTTGCCTAGGCGAAGGCGGATACGCCGAAAAGGGAGGCGACATCAATGAGCTGGATCTTCCGGCCGAGCAGATAAGTTTGGCGAAGGTCGCCGCGCTTTATGGCAAACCGGTAGTGTTGGTATTGGCCGAAGGCCGTCCGAGAATAGTAAGGGAGATTGAGCCGGCCATGGCTGCGGTGCTGGACGCTTACCGTCCGGGTTCAAAAGGCGCCGACGCCGTGGCGGATATTCTCTTCGGTGACCATAACCCTTCGGGCATTCTGCCTTTCAGCTATCCGAAATACTCTGGCAATATCACTACTTACGACGGCAAGTTCGATACCGTGTCGCCACGCTACGGCGGTAAGCCCCGTGACGTTCAGTGGGACTTTGGCCATGGGCTTAGCTATGGCAAGTTTGAGCTGTCGGAATTAAAGCTGAACAGCAACAGTATCCGTGGAGGACAGAAGTTGACCGTTAGCGTAAAAGTGACCAACACCGGACAAATGGACGGCAAGAAAACCGTGGAGCTTTATACCCGCGACCTGTGGGCGTCTGTGGCGCCGGACTGGAAGCGTTTGCGCAAATTCAAGAAGATAGTCTTGAAGGCCGGCGAGAGCCAAACGGTCAGTTTTGTTATTGACCGCAATGATCTTTCGTTCGTTAACCGTGATTTGAAGCGTGTAACCGAGGACGGTGATTTTGAGGTTATGGTTGGTGGGATGACTGAGAAGTTTACTTATCAGAATTCTGGTAAGAGGCTTTGATTGAATAAAGAAAGGCCCCGGAGATGTCACGCATTTCCGGGGCCTTTTTCGTTTAAACCTTTATGTGCTCTTAGGCAATTAGCGACATTAAAAGTGCCGTATTCCAAAACCACTTACAGTTAGCGTTTAACTAGCTCCGGTGTTACTTTTTCCGATGAAAAAGTAACCAAAAAATCTTTTTAAATACGGCTACAAATTTTTCTTCCATCCAAAAGCATTACGGTTATGGAAGAAAAATAAAGGCCTGAAATTAGTTTTTTGGAACGTATTGAAGTCTTAATGAATCGAATCCGTAAACGGTTAACTATACAGCGAGAGTGATTTCAAGCAGGTACATAATGTCGTCTTGAAAGTATAGGCTTTTTAGGAATTTCCGTTACCTGCAAACTCTTCCAGATAGGAATCGAAAGTCCTGTTGTGGAGGAACATATCCTGTTGATACGGGATGTCCAATTTTTCCAATATGCGGGTAAGGTTAAACCCTACGGAATAAAAATATGTGCTTTGGACTCCATACATCCAGCTGTCTTGCCTAAGGGAATAATTCTTAAATCGGTTGGCCTTATACTTGCCGTCCAGCTTTGATAGGACCGGATGCTCGGGCTTGTTCTTTAAGGTCAGTTTGGTGCAGTATTCTATATAGCGCGCTGTACCTTCGGATCTGGAAAGGTTATCCTCCAGCTCGGCAATATCGATCCCGAACCGCGCTTTTATTTTCTCGATGCGGGCTTTTTTCAACTTCAGATATTCGGAAATCCGCGTTTTGGCCTCGGCCTTTTGTTTATCGTTAAGGATGTCCAGCAGTAGGGCGTTTTCCTTTTTGAGGCTTTCTTTGAACCAAGCTTCGCGTTTGTAAAAATGCATCAGCGTATCGCGGTTGAAATGCTGTTTGCAGGCTACCTGCCTTTTTCGGAAGGCTTCGAAGTTGCGCTGGTATTGGTGAAACATCTCGTGCACCACCATGGACGTCCATTCGTCCGTGTCTTTGACATCGGGAATAAACTTTTCGGTTAGCGTCACGTCGCTGAACATGGCCAAATGGTTTCTGTATTCCAAAGCGGAAGTGTCGCTGTCGTCGTAGGATACGTGCATATAGAAATCCGCCGTATCCAGTACGGAGGTGCTGGCTATCCGTAGTTCCGGGGTTTGTTTGCCGTGGGGTTTTAGCGCGATACGCTTTTTCAGCCTGTCATTGGCGTTAACCACGAAAAGCCCCTGCTTGGTATAATAGAGCATCGGGCCGAACAGGGGCTTCTGGCTAAAGCCCGCCCAATATTCCGAAGCGACCTCTTTTTTTATATCGATCAGGTAATGGATGCGGGCACTGGTCAAGTCCGTTTTCGGGCTGGCGAAAGCGCATAATAAAAGTAGAAGCGAGGCTATTGGCACAAGGGCGTTTCGTTTCATATTGAGAGTTGGTTTCGGATTATTTGACGCTAAAACCACAGCGAGTAGAAGTCCGCTATTTAGTTTTTTTGCGAATCAAATATATAAATATGAATACAAAACGACGTATGGGTCGTGTGTTTTAATCTTTTTTTAACCTTTATGGTGTTTTTATTGAAAAATAAAGCTTCGATTGTGCGGGAGGTGTGAAACGGAAGTCAATCCAATATGCCTTCTTTATAAGCCGCTCCCAAAGGCACGGTCCGTTTGCCCACCCGTACTTGGTTGCCTTCGATATACTCGATTTTTTCCAGAGGGATTACATACGATTTGTGCGCTCTGGCGAAACGTTCGGCGGGGAGTTTCGCTAACAGTGTTTTCAGGCGTTCGAACACTATTATGGTCCGTTCTTCCGTATGCACTTTCACGTAATCGCCGTAAGCTTCCAGCAGGTCGATGTCGGAGAAGTTGACTTTGTATAGCTTCTTGTCGGCTTTCAGGAAGATGTGTTCCAGCCCGTTTCGGGTTTCGCGTTCGCGGAACTCTTTCCATTCTCGGGCTTTGTTCACAGCCCTGACGAAGCGCTCGAAGGATACGGGCTTCGTGAGAAAATCCACGGCGTCGAGGTCGAAACCGTCCACGGCGAATTCGGGATAGGCCGTGATAAAGATCACCATGGGCGCCGTGCCCGAAAAACTGCGCACGAGGCTCAGCCCCGACATTTTCGGCATATTGATGTCGAGAAAAAGCAGGTCGACTTGTTCGTTTGACAGAAAGTCCTGCGCTTCGAAGGCGTCGGCGCGGGAGCCGGCGTATTCCAGCCAAGGCACGTCGGTTACGAATTTTTCCAGTACGTTCCGCGAGAGCGGTTCGTCGTCAACGATCAGGCATCGTAAGCTCATATTCCGTCAGGTTAGGCAGGCGGAGCCGTACGGTAAAAGTATCGGCGTCGGAAATTTCCATCGCGTAGGCGTCGCCGTAAAGCATATCCAGCCTTTTGCGGAGGTTTTCCAAGCCGATGCCGCCGTATTGTCGGTTTACGGCGCCGTCGGTTTTGCCTTTGTTGTTTTCTATCGAAAAATACAGTGTTTCGTCTTGCCGTTCCAAGCGTATCCGCAGAAAAGCGTCCGAAACGTCGCCTTTGATTCCGTGTTTGAAGGCGTTTTCCAGCAAGGGCAGAAATATCAGCGGCGCCACGTCGAAGCCTTTCGGATCTCCGTGTTTTTCGAAGCTTATTTCCGCCCGCCGGCAGTCGGCCCGCATGCTCTGCAGGTCCAGGTAGTTTTCCGATTGCCGTAGCTCGTCGGCCAGGCTTACCTTCTCGCAGTCGGAATCGTAGAGCACGTAACGCAGCACGTCGGAGAGCTTGACGATTACGTCCGGCGCCTTTTCCGGATCGGTGATTACCAAGGAGTAGATTCCGTTCAGCGAGTTGAACAGAAAGTGTGGGTTCAGCTGAGACTTGAGCGCGTTCAGCAGGTTTTCGGTATGGCGCTGTTCGCGTTCGGCCACTTCCTTTTCCAGCTTCCCGAGCCGGAACTGCGCTTTGGAAAACTTCAGCAAAGTGCCCAAACCAAGATACAGCACAAAGAAGCCGGCGATCTCCGTCCACTCGAAATAGGAGATAAAGTAAAAGCCCAGAAGGTCGGTGACGAATTCGAAAAAAGCCCAGTTCAGTCCCGTGCCGGCTAATGTAAGCACGATAATGCCTAGCGCATACGGGATATAGCGCTTCTTGTCGAACAGGTAGGGCAACAGCAGACCGAAGTTGGCGTACACCGCCACGGCCAAGGTGGCGTGGAAGAGCGCAGCGTAGATATAGTCCACGGTATTCACGTAGGCCGAAGTCCTGAACAGTTGGCTGAACAGGACTATGGCGATACCCCAGAATAGCGTGTGTTGCAGTATTCTGGGGATGATTTTTTGGTTCTTTCCTCTGGTTTTCATCGTTTTCTGGGGACCATCTCTAACGACTCTGGAACCCCGTCAAAAGCTTTGGGATCTTCACCGTATTTTCGGATAAATTTCTGTAGTTCTTCCGGTTTGGCCGTTAGCATAACGAGACTGTCTTGGCTACGAACCTCATGCCTTATCCGGATTTTGTTTTGCTGAATCAGTCTTAGTAGCCATTTTTGGGAGAACCACTCCAAAAACAAAGTATCGGAATTGAAATACATCTTTGAGAAGGCATGTGATTTCATTTCCGCATTATCTACTAAATTGTAACCTTGTTCACCTGCTTTTTCCAAGGGGTAAAAATCAGCGTAATGCATTCCGTTTATCTTTACAAAACCGACTTTATATTTTTCCATATAGCAGGTGTTGGTTATCGTATCACACTTCAAGGATTCAATTTCACAAGGTGTCATTTGATGAGGATCGGGCACTACGTTTAGCGTAAAAGTGTACAGGTTTTTTTTATCTGTATTTTTATTGATACTAACATAAATATAAGGCTCTTCCCCATGATCATCGGGATTGTAAGTGTCTCCATCTCCATCAGTAATATCCCATTCGCCAATTATCTCGTCAAATTCCACAAGCGTATCCTTTGTGTAAAGCGGATAAAACGAAACCACCGAAGCCGAACATGCCGAAACGAATAAGGCCAACGTCCAAAGGGCTACTCTCTTTTTGCTGATCGTTTTCATGATTTTCCTGTTTGGTACGGTGGCAAATAAGCGAGAGCTTTTCGTTTGGGCAAAAAACTTCGGTGAACGTGGCGGTATTCTCGGTGAATGGGGATTACGCGAAGTTCTCGGAGGTTTTTCGGGTTGCTTCCATCAGTTTTTGTTCCATAGACATAATCTTCCTGAGCATTACAACGGTGGCGAATATGGCTAATAAGATCATAAATTTTGAGACCATATCAGTATACTGCAAAGGCAAGGAAAAGATCGAAAGCAAGGGCAGGAGCAGGGATCCTAAAAAAGTGAACCACCATAATCTAAGCGTATTTTTAGGCTGTTGAGTTATGTGATTACTGTCTAGGTCTTGTATCCCAAGTTGTATTTTGTTCTAGATCTCTTTCATAATCTGGTAAGGATAGAAAAGATTTACAATCGGAATAAAGTAACTCCATACTGACATCGCTACAGAGCTTTCAGTCTCCTGCCCGGTTCGTTTCAGATTTGCGTAGGCCCTTGCCATCCACATTAAAAAGCAAATGCAGTTAACAATAACCAGAGTATAGTTGAGTATTACGTTGAAGAATGTCCACGCCCATACTTTCCATAGTTCTGGCTGTTGCATCTCCACAATCTCCCCGTTTAGCAAAGCGGTATGGTCTGAAAATCTTCCAAGTATAAAATGGATGGCAGTGTAAACTGCCAGAATGTAAAATACGATTAGGTTGATTTTTCCTCGATTTGAATTGTCCCGTAATGGGATTTTCACGCTATCTAAAATATCCATCAGACTTAAAAATTGGGTCCCCGCACTTCAATTAAAAGGTTGTGGCGCAAGTGGTAACGGCTGTAAACTTGCGCCAGCAGACTGCCGGAAACAATGCGTTAAGCGAAGTCGTCCGAAGCTTTTTTACTTTCCTCAAATAGTTTCGATTCCATGTTCGAAATCTTCCGAACCATCAGGACTACCAATAGGGCATCGATCGCTGTCATGGTATGGATAAAAAGATCGGCTTGGGCTATAGTGGTCAACTCTTGTAAAGTAACACCTTCTGGAGACAGTCGAACAATGGCCGTTGACACGATATTACTGAATATATGGAATCCCCACCACCAGCCGACTAAGCTAGTTGAGATGTTCGGCGAGTAATCAGAGTCCAATTTCTGAATTGCTGATTGCGTGTCATTCCATATTTCTTTCATAATGGAATAGGGGCGGACCAGATTCACGAACGGAATGAAAAAAGCCCAGATGGCCATGGTTTCCGAATATTCGAGATGTTTTACTCCCGCTCGGTGCAGGTTTCCGTAAGCGCGCCTAAACCAGTTTAGAAACACAACGATAGAGACAATCATTAGCCCAAAGACAGCCAAGGCGATAATACTTTCTAGTACTTGAAAGGTTGCGGTCAGCTCATAATCTCCCGATTCAAAAACACCGATTAAAACAATAGAAAAAAAGAACTGGAATATGCTTACGGCTACAAAAATCATAAAAACGATGTTTACCGTTCTAGCCCTATTTGCGTTATCCTTGAGATTTGTTTTGATAAGGTCAAGTGTACTCATATTTTGGGATTAGTATGTTTGATAAAAACTGAATTAAACATAGGAGGATTAAAAAGCATGAAGCTGAAAATAGTTAATCTGGTTGGAATAACCCGGAGTCTTGGGGGTGAAAAACGGAAACAAGCTTTTTTCGATTATATGACAATGTTGTGTTTAATGTAAAGCCTTTTACTTTTGATTTTTTTTAGCCTTGGTATAATTCGTATTTGTACCCACAACCTGCTGAGGCGAATGGGGTTACTCCTTTTATAATAATCTATAAGAAGTTTGTTCCGACATTCGCCACCGAGAAAGAAAAAAGAAGCCCAGAAAAGGGAAGGCGCCGCCAAAATGCCTCCGCAGGCTATGCGGGAAGAGGAAGGCCTGAAGCCCGATCTGCGAATCATTTCCGATATAAAATTTCCCATGCAGGGAATGCAGGGGACGGTATTCTTTTTCCGTGACGGTGCGGGCCGGGAGATGGTGGCCAAGCTTTGCGAACAGGAGGGCGCTTTGCAACGGGAGCATTTCGGCGCCACATTTATCCGTAACATGCACAGCGAGCGGGTGGGCGCGCCGGAATCCGAACTCCACAGAACCGGAGACGAGACTTTCACGGCGCTGAAGGCCGCGTTGGCCGAGTGGACGGAAGAAGAAAATGCGGCCATGGCTTTTGGGGCTATGGCGGAGTATAAGGGTTCGCATCTGCTGTTGATGGAGAAAATGGCGGGAGTGCCGTATTATCCTATCCCGGAGGAATTTGGCGGAAACCGTACGGTACTGGATAGCCTTGCCGACGAAAATACGGGACTGGCTCTTGGCGAAGTGGCTTTCTACGATCTTCTTTTAGGCAATATCGACCGGATTATCGCCTCGCTCAACCCTTATAATATGCTTTATCAGGCGCCGGAGGCCGGCAAGGCCATGAGGATCAACGCTATCGATTCGGCTTTTTCGGTATTTGGCCAGAAGTTCGGGATAGATCGTTTCGCTCCAGAGCTGGTGGGCGAGAGGGCTAGGCGGATTCAGGATTTTTCCCGGTCGTTTAGCGTGCGTAGTGGGGATGTGGACGATCAGGACTGGGAAATGGTGGAGTACGGCGCCCCCCATTCCGACAGGCAGTTTGACGCCAAAAAGGATAAGGACCGGCTTGAAGAGCTATTGCAAGCCTCTACTACCGACAGGGATAAGCACCGGGAGTTGAGCCGTTACGCCGAAAATATTTTGGAAAAGATGTTGGAGCCGGCGGTGCAGGAGATCCTGACCATTACGCTGGTGGGGGATCCTGGTAATTCAAGGTTAGCGCGTTCGGTGGCTACGCAATTCGAGAAGGTTTGCCAGGCAAACGTGCCCCGCCATTTGTTGGATTTGGGAGCCGTAAAGGGGTATATGACTTTGGTAAAGCGACTGAAAGATCCCGAGTTTACGGACAAATTAGTGACTATGACATCCGGTGGTATGGGACGCGAGGCTTCGGGGCTTTTGAGGAACCTTTATCAAGTGAGTTCTCCGTACTTGGAGTCCGCCTCGTACAGTGTGTTGGAAAAGAAAGTGGAGCAAGTACAGAAGAAATTTCTGAAGCGAAAGAAGTGAAAAGGCTCCCGCCACAGCGATGACGGGAGCGCAATTGTACCTTCTCGTTTTACAGAGGTTGTACTGGAATACATATATCCACTACGAATTGGCCGTTTTTGCCTTCTTCGGGATAAATTTCCATGGAGGAGCGGTTGTCCGGCTGGTATCCGCTCTTGGGCAACCATTGCCCATACATCCACTGCCAAGCTTGTTGGAATTCCTCTGGAGCGCCGAGTTCGAAGTGTCCCACGGCGTACTCTCCGCCCGGCACAGTCATTTTTCCGATTTCTCCGCCTACGGCTGTGTCTTGTGGCACCGTTACGCATACGCTGGTGCGCAGGTGGTCTTCTTCCGTCACATTAGGGTCGTCGTGGTATACGAAAAGTACCTTGAAGCCCGGGTTCTCCATCACCTTGCGGGGAATAGCCCAAGCCATCAGTTTGTCCATGAGCCTTTTGAAAAGTTGGTGATCGCCTTTGTAAGGCCCGATGTGGCGCACGTAGGCCACGGTCATTTCCGGAAGTGTTTTCACTTCCACTCCTTTGTTTTGTTCCATATCAGATTTCCATTTCATGGTCATTGAACTGGTACAAAAGTAGGCCTTGGCCTTGAAGACGGCTTGTTGCTTCTTGCCATCCGTTTGACTAATCTTGCTATTCGCCGGCCAGTCTTGTCGGTAGGCCGTAGGCGGTTGTCCGAAAAACTTGCCGAAGTTACGGGAGAAGACCGAAAGGTCGGAAAAACCGCAACGTTCAGCTATTTCGGTCACGGGCATTTCCGGACGGTTGGTTAGATAAAAAGCGGCTTTCTGTAACCGGACCCGTGACAGGAACTGGAAAGGCGTTTCGCCCAGCATGCCCTGGAATATGCGGTGAAAGTGAAATTTGGAGAAATTGGCAACCTCTGCCAAGCTTTCTATATCCAGTGGGCGTTCCAAATTCTCTTCGATAAAATCAATGGCCTTGTTTATCCGGAAACGGTACTCTTCCTCTACGCCGGGTTTTCTCATGTCAGTAGTTTTAAAAAAGTGGGAATCCTATCTGTCCTCATAAAATTAGTGACACTTACCGAATAGACAACCCTGTAGGCGCACTGACTCCAAAATCGATATAGAATATTGTTCCTCAAATAAAATAGCGGAGAACCGGCTAAACAACAGGATTATGATAATTGGAAGGAGTGGGGTGGGAATGAAAGGGGGATCTATTTCAGCACAAGTTTCTTCGGCGCTTTTCGCTTTCGTCTGACTGGTTTTTTCGTTTTCCGCTTAGAGGCCTCCTGGGTTGGCAGAAGGCTTTTTTTACGATAATAGACCAACTCAAACTGTTTGTCGGCCCACTGACGCAGGCGCAGGATAGCCTGTTCGGCGGAGAAATTGCCCAACGGGCCAATGGCCAGTTTCAAAACAGCGCGCGTACACTCCACTTCCGTGAGCAGTTCCTCGGTCCAATTCAGGAACACCTCTTCCCAAACGCAAGCGTAGTTTTCGGTCTGCGATTTCCCGTCGAAGAGCAGGGGCAGTTGGCCGTCATCGTGCTTGTAACGGTATATGGCCGACAGCTGGACATAGAGATCATGGAAAGGTTCCAGAAAAAAATCCTCGCGTTCCATTAGCGTCTGAATTCCGGGATCGGCCAGGCCGAGGGGGTTTTCGCGTTGCTCGTACAGTTCCCTGGCTCTGCAGACCATGGAGTACAGCAAATCGTCCCGGTTTTCGTCCTGGGCCTGCCGGAGCAGCGTGTTTTTGTCTAATGGGAAAAGTTTTCGCATTCTTAGTGTTCAGCCTTCCCCGTATTGCACCAGGGATTGTCACAAATATAACAATCCTCGACACGCAATCCACAGTTTCCGGGGATTAGGCTGGCACACGGGGGCTAACTCGTCTAAATACCTTCCTGAAGACGCTCAAGTTCGTGGAGGCGCTCCATTTCCAGACGCATTCCCTTCGTTATATTTATAAAGAGCACAACGGCCATTATTACGTAGGAAAGGTCCATGGCTACCATTTGCCAGAGGGTGAAATATTTTGAGAATTCGGGATTCAGGGCAAAGAATCCGACGGTGTAAGCGATTACGATTCCGCTGGCGACGGGGCCGTGTACGGTTTTGCGGAAGCGACAGAAATCCGTAGCGGCTTTAGTGGAATCGGTCGCCTGGTCCGTAAGGCGTATCTTGCCGAGTTTCGTTAGGCTCCAGATTTCAAACACTATCCGCAATGCCAATCCGGCCATCATTATTAGCGCTCCGGCCCGGCTAAGGAGCTCCTGTACCGGCGCCACGTAGCGAAAAAACAGGATCAGGGCTACCAGCGTAGTGCTCAGGATGATAATCGTACTGTAGTGAAATGCCCGGCTCTTTTTGCGTAGCTCTTTCGCTTGTTGGATGACGCTTTCTGCGTCGGATAACTTTTTCGGCGTTTTGCCTTCGTCCCATATATTTTTAAGGTCGTCCAGACCGTCCAGTTCGTCACTCATGGCTTACTAGTTTGTTCATGTGTTTCTTCAGGTTGTTCTTGATGCGGTGTATGCGCACGCGCAGATTGCCTTCGTTAGTGCCCAGAACGTTGGCGATGGTGGCGTATTCCTCGCCGTCCAACACCATCATAATAATCAGCCTTTCCACCTCTTTAAGCTGGCCGATAGCCTTGTAGAGCCGGGTTTTGCGTTCTTCGCCTTCGTCGGGCGTTGCTTCCGCTATGGGGCCTTCTTCGGGTAGCGCCGAAGACGGCTTGTTGTCACGCTTTCGGATATGCTGAAGACAAGTATTGACTGTAATGCGGTATAGCCAGGTTTTGAAAGAAGCCTCGTTACGGAAACGGTCCAGCGCGTTCCAAACGTTTATGAATACGTCCTGCTCCAGGTCTTCGGCTAAGGCGAGATCGCCTTTCATATAGCCCAGGCACATCTTGGCTACCATGTCGCGGTGTTGGGCGTATATCCGCTCGAAGGTCCGTTTGCGATCATTGTCCATGGCCCAAAAATTCATTGATCTTTTCGACTAACCAATCCTCTTGGTCAAACATAATGAAGTGTAGGCTTCCGGAGGCTATAAAGACTTGTTTTCTTGACAGTTTGGCGTATTGTTTAGCAATGGTTTCCTTCACCCGTGCAACGTCTGGCACTGGGGCGAAGAGCAACAGGCTTTTCGCTTTTACGTCAGCTAATTGTTCCTTTTGGTCCAGTTTCAGTAAGTCCGTATAACCGTAAACGAAAGTCTTGCGGTCGACCTGTTGCATCCAAGTGGCGATGAGTTTTTTCTTTTCTGGAGACATTGTCATTTGTTGGGCCATCATGCGGGCATTATTGGCGAAGGCCACGGAATCCATCGCCATTAGGCGGTCGTTATACGGGTTTTTGTAGGAAATGGATTCGGCCGGCATATTCGGCATCATCACCTCCCTCAAACAAGGTAGCGCATCGGCCAATACCATTTTGTTTATTCTGTCAGGTAATTCCCGTGCGATATCGATAGCCAAATTACCTCCCATACTGTGGGCGATTAGGATGGTGTTTTTCAGATTGTTCTCTTTAATATATGCGACGATACCCACCTTTATCGTTTCGTACCATGGACCCTTCGCCGGAGTGGTCCCGACAAAGCCGGCGTAAGTGAGGAAGTGTTTTTCGTATCCGTCACCGATTCTTCCGGCCGTGGACTTCCAAACGTCTCCGGGGCAGGCGAAGCCCGGCAAAAACAGGATGGGAGTCCCGTCTCCGGTAACCTCCGTATGAATGGCTTTGGATTGGGCGAAAGTTTCGGTGCCGAGCAAAAGCAGAAACAGAAAGAGCAAAGTGTTTTTCATCGTTGTTGTCGTTATGTTTTTGCCCTTTGATGCGGAGGGGGAAGAAATGTTACAGGTTTATGAAAAAGATATTTTTCGTTCCACGAAAGATGAAAATAGTATTTTTCATTAATTTGAATTTTGCTCAAACGAGCCAGGTTATTTTCGTTTGAGCATGGCTTTTTATTTTTCTATTTAACCTGAAATTATGAATACTGCAAACAACTTGATCCTCGACGATTTGACCCAAAAAATCGAATATGAGGAAGCTGGCAAAGGTCGTCGGTTCGCTAATTCCCTAATAGACATTTTCTGTATGTATATCTTCACTTTTCTGATTGGGATGGTGATAGGTTTAGTTTTGTTTATAACATCCAGCAAGTCGCAGGGCGATGTCCTTATTGGTGAGGGGACAGATTTGTTAATAGGTCTTTTATCAGCGTTTTCATATTTTTTTCTATTTGAAGGTTTAACCAAAGGCCGCACCATGGGCAAATTAATTACAGGTACCAAGGCGGTGGGTGAAGAGGGGGAGCCTCTGACTTGGAAAATGGCCTTTATTCGTTCCTTGGTAAGGTTTGTCCCTTTTGAAGCTTTCAGTTTTCTGGGAGAGCAGGGCTTCCATGACAAATGGTCGAAAACCGAAGTGGTTCGTACCAAGAGAAAAGCTTGATCTGATATAATCTAAATAGTGGAATCCAGCCCTGAAAGGAAACTTTTAGGGCGGGGTTTTCCCGAAAGTTATTATGAAACACTTTTTATTGCTTATCATTTTTTGTTGTCTTTTTTCTTGTCAACGCAACGCTTTTATCGGGAAATGGCATGCGCCAAACCATGTCGTTACTTTGGATTTCCAAAAAGGCGCTACTATAGTGTTGCGTTGTATTGGGTGTTCTGGGGTTGATACTTTGGGTTGGCGAAAGATAGGCCGTAATTTTGCGGTGGTGGAAGGTGATACTTTTAGGATAAAAGACGATCGCATACCGTTCCTGAATACTTTTTTAAGCAAAGGGGAAGTAAAGGCGGATTTCAAGATCGATAAAAGTTATTTTTTAAATCAGCGTTTTGTACACGGTAATGGTGAGTTTTCTACATCAGTACACTTTCCTACAGAAGAAGAATATACCGAGACTTTTAACAAAGTCACTGATACTAAACAATGGGATCTTATTGAGTTTGAAGGAAATCATTTTTTGGGCCTCACTGTGTTCCGAGGAGGACGAATGAGGTATTGCCGCATTGTTGAGAAAAAGGAAGACAGACTTAAATTACTGTATTTTGATAATCATGAACAGAAGTTTGTGGAAAGCGAAATGAGGAAAGTTAGCCAATAATAGAACTCCACTTTCCAGCTTTTTTACCTACTAAATTCTCCCCGTTTTCCGATTTTGACATTAGTCAAAAGATATCCCCTGCTATCCCGGTAAGTTTGCTTTCGAAACGGAGAGACAAAAACTGATCGGACATTTCCTCTCGCTTCTTTAATATTCCAAGTTTAACGTTATGAAGAAATTATTTTTCCTCTCGCTTTTGATGCTTACTGTGTTTTCCGCTCAGGCCCAAGACTATTACGGTTTCGGGGTAAAGGGTGGGCTGAACCTCTCGAACCTACGCGGAGCCGACGGAAAGATGCTTCCGGGCTTTGTGGGCGGTATATACTTCGAATATCCGCTGGCCGAGGGTTTCTCGGTACTATCTGAGACTGTGTATTCGGCGCAGGGAGCCAAAGCTGATAAAGAAAACCTTCCTGATCTGAAGCTAAACTATATCAATTGGCCTATTCTGGCGAAGGTAGCACTTACCGAAGGACTGCACCTGGAAGCTGGCCCGCAGATGGGTTTTTTGGTGGGCGGAAGTGGCGGAAGATTTAAGCGTTCCGACTACAAGACTTTCGATTTGGCCGGTTCCGTGGGGCTGAGTCTGGATATTTCCCACAATGTGAATATCGGCGCACGCTATAATCACGGTTTCCTGAAAGTAAACAAAGTGGGTGACGAGCTGAAGAATAAAAACTTTCAGATCGCCCTGTCTATCAGCTTCTGGTAAAAGGCGGTAAACCACTGCGCGGTACTTAACATACTTTAAACGACATACCAAATTCAATCTAAATAATTCATTCTGCTTCGGGTTTTTCCCGGGCGTAAAAGATTCACGATCAATTTAATACTGTTATGAAAATTGTAAAAACCCTTTTATTCGCATTAGTGGCGACGTCGCTGTTCAGTTGCAAAGACGACGATGACAACGACATCAAGCCCGTAGTAAAAAACAAAACCTTCGAATACACCTTTGCCAAAGGCGACGACGGCTGGGTAGGGGATTACGCCGATTACGAAGCGGCGAAAGAGAAATCCTACACTTTGTCCACCAAGCATATGCCTCTTCCGGCGCCGTTGAAGCAAACGGATAAGGGGTTGCGTCAAGTCGGCAAAAACCTGAACAAAGACCTGTTTATGTTCGTGAAGAAAAAAGTGACCGGACTGTTGCCGAAACAGGAGTATAAAGTGATGTTCGATATCCAGATTGCTTCAAACGCTCCCGTAAATGCGGAATCGAAAATGGGACGCCCTGCTGAGCATGTATACATAAAGGCTGGCGCCAGTACCACGGAACCGAAAAAGGCAGAGGACAATAAGAAAATTTTCCGCCTGAATTTGGACAAAGGAAACCACCACAAACCCGGGAAGATGATCTTGATGGGCAACTTCGCCAACGGTACGAAACTGTCGAAGTATGCGCTTAGACAGCTAAAAACCTATCGTTTTGTGACTGTCAAGGCCAATGACAAAGGAGAAGCCTGGCTAATTGTAGGTACGGATTCGAAATACGGAGGCACCACATCTATCTATTACAATAAGATTAAGGCAACCTTTAAGAAATAATAACCGTTTTTCATCATCACCCAAAAATTATAAGGCCTTCCTGTCCGGGAAGGCCTTTGTTTTTATTGTCGAAGATGTGTATGCGTAAACAAAAATCTCGAATTCAAAGCCACTTCAAGTTCCTTGGCTTCGGAGGGATCGATACAAGCCTTAAAAATAGATTTGCGCTGAAAAGCGTGTTTTTGGCATCGAAAATCCCAAAGACTATTTTTCGTTAAAGGCCAAAACGGCCAATGCTTTTTCGATGTCTTCAGCCAGTACATTCAGCCGGATTCCGCCTACAGCTATGCTGTACGGATCCAGCGATCCCATATTCTCATCAAACAACACGCACTGTATTCCTGCGTTTTCCAGCTTGGTTTTCGCCAAATTAGCTTCTATCGAGCTGTCAAAGGTTTTAATGGTAGTTAGGCCCATAGCTCTTTGTCTTTACTTTTTTTGAAATATTATAAATATTGGGCATCAGGATAAGGCTAAAAGCGTGCCCGTTAAGCCCCTTTACGCCCCCGTCCCAAAACCTGATATTGTATCCGTACACAAGCCGGAACTGTCCGTTCCACCCTAGTCCGAACTCCGGGCGAAAAGCCATCGCGCTTTTGTCGAAGTCGGTATAGTGGATCAAGTTTATTCCCATTGCCACTGCTCCGTCAACCCAAGCGCCGGCTTTGAGTCCCCAAATAGTGTTGTTATCGCGTTCGCCCCATTTTTTTGTGCTGAATTCGTTTGAAACGGCAAGTTGAACCGCGGAATAATGATGCCTCAAGCCTGAGATATAAGCTTTCCAGGCAAGTCCTACCTCACCGAAACCATAGTGATGTTGTTGGTACCCGACCACCATAGCTATATCTTCCTGAATATTGACGAGCTTTTTTCTGTTTGCTTCAGGGTAATCCTGTGACTGCCCGAAGGTACCCGCCGACAGGAAAAAGATAAGCGGAATAAGAAGAGCCAGCGTTTTGTTAAAAAATCCAGTCATATGCGTGTCTATCATAAAGAACCTCCGCGCTTAAGGCTCCAACCTTGTTTTAAACTTCTGCACTAACCATTTCGAATACCTTTTGTCCGAATCAATCTCCGGCCGGGCGTCGGCCTGTTCCAACATTATCACATACAGTTCGCCGGGAGCGGTGCTAATCACATAGCTCTTTTTCGACTCCACGGGCTTGGGCGATATATAAGGTTCGGCCGTTTCGTCTTTGGGTGTTACGCTAAACCTCGAAGAGGGAAACACCTTGATCTCGAAAGGCAATTCCACGCCCGCTATTTTGGCCGAGGAGTTCAGGCTGTCCACTTCGGGCTTGAGGCTGAATACCTGAATCAGGCTTTCGTGCCGGTCCGGTTCCAGGCTGTTAAACAGGCTCGCTGTTTTGATATCCCGAACCTCAACTTTCCCTACGGTATCGGCGGGGATATTGGTGGAGAGCAAATGAAGTTCGCCCGAAGCGGATTCCGATATCCGGTACCCGAGTCTTTTTCTGGCCGATTTGAATTCCGCCTTTTCTTTCTCGCCGGGATAGCTTAGGGTATCGTCACCGCCAAAGATCCGCAATCCGCTCATCATACTGCCCGTCTTGATCTCTACCGGCACCCAATCGCCCTGATGGCTTAGCCTGAGGTTAGCCTTTTCCACGGATTTTTCGAAAATCACCGTTTTGAAAAAGAACATAAACCCGAACAATACCGCCACCGTACCGCCCATCTTCATAGCCCCCAGCTTGAATTCGTTTTCCTGCGCTATACCGCCCATAAACTTGTAAAGGATGCAGGACAGGGCAATGGAGAACATTACCGAACTAAGTTCGGGATTTTTGTTTTCGCCCAGATAAAAGAAAGTCCCCAAGGAAATGCCCGCCACTATCAGGATAATATTGACGACGGTTTCCAGCTTGTTCTTGGTTTCCTGCTTGCTCATGACTTTGGCGGTCTGATATTAGAAAAAGGGGAAAGGGCAGTGCGATTAATCCGCTTATTGAAATTTACCAAAAAATGACTGTATAATTAAATTAACGAGCGTTTTTAAGAGTGGGTTGGGTAAATCTATGTTGTGGTTGGGGTGTCGTTGTTCTAATTAAGTGCAAGTGGTGGTGTCGCTTAGCACTGGAGTCAATTGAGAATCATATTCGCTATTTACTTCCTAGCTTATTTTCAATAATTCTTCTTCGGTTTATACTGTCAAGAGTGAAGATTTTGCTCGGTAAATTGAACCGTCCGTAAACTATAGATTTGAGTTTTCGTTCTTTATTAAATTCAAATTGTCCAATTAAATTGTTCTTACCCAAAAAAACAAGCGAAGAATCAGTTTGATATATGGGTTCCCCTAATTCAACTTTTAAGTCTTTTATGCCGACTCCCACCTTTATTCCCTTTCCGATCTTTATAGAGGTGCCATATAATTGTAGGAGAATGAATGTTTGGTCTTTATCCATCGCAGACCAACCGTAACCAGTTTTCCAATACGTATGAGTAGTTAGCATGCCTTGATATTCCTCATTTATAGCATACTCTCTTCCTCTTACTGTCTGTTTGTTGAAGAGTGTGTAGAATACAAATATCCCTGAATCACTTGGATTATAGAACCTTTTAGAAGGTACGTATCCTGTTGCACCCGATGTTTCATAGTATTGGAGAACAGAATCAAGTTTTGGGATGGGAAAATCAAAGAACCTGTTTTTGCTGACAGTATCTACAGCTTTAGTTTTCACTTTATTCAGTTCTAAAGTGATCTCTCGTCTTTGATTCGGTTTCGTTTTTAATTGGCAACCAGTATAAGTGGTTAAGACAAAGAATGTTAGTGCAATGGTTTTTCTTCCTAAGAACATGGCTTTGGCTTTACGGATAAAACAACCTGCCATTCCACCGATATTCAGATCCCCTCAATAGTGTAGCGTTTAAAATAAAGATTACAGCTATCATAAAGAACATCGAAGCCAAGGCCCAAAACCACAAATTCCCTTTCCTTTTTTCGACACCGTATAAAGTCGAAAGGGTGTGTGTTAAAATCACAATATACATAAAAGCGTAGCCCAATAGGTCCCCTAATCCCATCCCGAAGGATATGTGTTTGTAAAAGGTGCCTAAACTACCAATGACTATCCAAAAAATAAGGACAATTCCGTTTAACAACTTGCCTGTGCTCATAATTACGCGATTGAAGAAACACTATACATGCGCCTGCCTTCGAGTGGGTGTTTTTACCACTCTCCACGCGCAGGCACTTTAATTTTGTTTAAACATTATTTGGGCAAAATTCCAGAACGCTTCCAACCGAATTGTTCCCATTTTGGGCTGAAGGCTAGTCAATTCGGTTCGCCCGTTGACCTTAGCTAATCTGTATTGAATCACCTCGGGGCTATCGGCTCCCTTTTCGTGAATGCTAATTTTATCTTTTCCGATTCTTTCCCATTCAAACTCCCCAGTGAAGTCATAATGCTCACATCCCTCATCGCCTATCCCCCAACTTCTATAATTCCCCGTTCCGTCTGGGTTAATCCGCATCCAGGAGCCCATAATCATCATAAAGCCGGACCAGTCATCTGAACTCCATTCGCCGCATAGTTCATCCCTGCTTAGCAACAGTTTTATATTTTCGATTAGTTTTAAAGGCATGTTTATTAGCTGTTCGATAGTTCATTAACCCTAGAGTGACGCGAAAGCGTCTTCGGTGCCTTAGCACTGATATTTATGGTCGGATTTTTCACGGAAACAAAGACGCCTGTCCCTTTTTATTAATGGATAGGCACAGGCCCTTTGCAAACTAGCATTCCAAAAATCTATATCGAAAAAACTCAGCTATCAACCTTGCCGAAATTAACAAATTTGTCTGAAGCGATAGGCATATACAATGTCTGGATACAAGACACTATTCCGATAAGAATCCCGACGGCCAATACAAAAATTCTCCAGATGCCTATTGGTCCGTTAATCGATAAGTGCAAAACCAATAGCAGAATTGTTACAGCAGTTAAAGCGCTTCTGGTGAGTATTGCTTTTTTCTGCTTCTTTTTCTGTGCTGTTTGGATAGTAGTGGCATAAAAACGAATCCATCCCTTAATTTTCTCTGGGCTTACGTAGTCATCGGCATATTTTTCCACTAAAGCTGGAAGTTCGTCTAATTCCCCAATCTCTTTTACTAGCTTAGCTCTTACCCTTTCAGAGTATTGGTTGATAGAATACTTTACACAAAGAGGGATGATGTCACCTTTTAGTTTTTCGCCCAAAAATTTCCTGATTTCATCCCGAGTAACCCCTTGCTCGATCTTTTCCACAATAGCTGGGCTATATTGGCTTATAATCTTATTCTCGGCAGATGATATCGCCCTTTTCAGGAAAGGTCTCCCTATTTTTTCTTCGTGTTCGGTGTAAATGTCATCTGTGGAGATGCCTGAGATTAACAACTTCTCGATATCGTCTACTAAAGAGTTGAACTTTTGCTTATTCATGTCTAATATGTTAATGTTTAAATAAACATATTAATACATTACTATTGATGCAAAAGAATAATGCTTTAATCTCTTTTCCGATCTTTATATTATAACATAAGATCTTGTTTTGCTTGTACAGGTAGGGTACAGTTCTGTTACAGGTGCCTTAACTATTAAAGACTGTCATTTATATTTAAAAAAACATAGTACCCCTGTTTGGATAGCGAAGGTATTGGGTTCAGGGTTGAATGATGTTATGACTTGCAGGGCGACCATTAGTTGTTCCCCAAAGGTTTAATTATTTACTTTTTCGTTGCGAGACGCCTTTGACTATTCTCCACACCCCTACAAAGAACAAAATTAATGAGCTGTATGGTAATTTACCCTTTGAACTAAGACTAATCGCTACAGCTACTCCCCCTACTATCGCTAAGAGAGCCCCGATTAAAATATTTTGTTTTCCGCGCTCTTTTAGCTGAGCTTTCATGTTTTCGCTATCTTCTTCATTTAGAGATAGTTCTTCTTCTAGTTTTTTGTTAATTACATCTTCCTTTAGCCCTTGCTGTCTCAAGTCTGTGATATAGCTAAAAGCTTTATCTTTTATTTTCTTTTCATCCTCGTCTACGGTTTCGTAGATATTAATTCCCGAATCTTTTAAGTCTATCTTAATACTTTCAATCGATTCGCCAGACTGTAACCTTTCGCTAATCATTAGTTGCAGCTCTTTTTTTGACAAATCGCTAATCCCTGTATTTTCGTTTCTTTTAGCTAAAAAATTTGAAAGGCGGTCTACCTCTGCTAATTGCCCTCTTCTATTTAATTCTTCTTGTAGAAGAGGTATGACTTCTACTTTTAAACCTTCCGGCTTGGTTGACATATCTACCAAATCCTCAAGCGACATTCTTTGATAGCGATCTCTAACTCCTTTTAAATCTTTCATTCCTTAAAAATAAAATTCACTCATATAAATTATAATTTATTAATATAGGGTTTACTGAAAAAGCCCAGAGGGCTACCCAGCTAGGATATTTTGCCAGACAGTCTTTTCCTGTTTCTTTTCGCCGTCTTGAAGCCATATCCCGTATTTCCAGCTCAAGAAAACAAGGTCAAAAAAGATTTCGCTCTGAAATCTTTTCAAGTTGGCCACGAAGAAAATGCAGGCGATCCATGAAAGCGAAGTGTCCGCTCTCCTTGCCTGTATTTTGTCCAATCCGAGTCCCCGTTTCACTTCCCCGAATTTTCCTTCCGCCCTGCTTCGGTGCCGTTGGTGAAGCGCCCGGTTTTCCTTGCGTTCCCTGATTTTTTCGGGACTTGAGGGAGGCCTTCCCAACGGGGAGCCCACGAATTCCACACCCGCGCCGGACATGGTCTGCCGGGCGTTCCTGTTTCCGTAAATCTTGTCCCCGACGAATTTGCCGAGCTTCATTTCCGGGTTTCTCTCCCCGAAACTGTCGATGTGCCCGCGGATCACTTCCGCGTCACCCTCGTAGTAAGCGTCCCATTGCGCCTTGTCCAGATAGGAATAGCCTTCGTGAAGGCTTACGGACAATTTGGCGCCGAACTCGGTGTCGCTTCCGTTTTTGCCCCGGACTATCGGCCGGACATGGGGCTGGAAGACGTTCACGATGCGGCCGTCCACCCTGTTGGCACCGGTCTCCAGCATGAGCGACTGTTGCCTGGCGATTTCGTGAAGCACCATCAGAATCTTCAAAAACCTGCTTTTTAGGCGTATAACGCCCTTGTTGGCCTCTATGAGGCTGTCGATATGCCGTAGGTTCCGTTCCAGATAATTCAGCTGTCGGCGTGCGCACACGCGCCAGAATTCGGCTCCTTTCCTCTTTTTTCTCGTCGCCCCGACATATTCCCTATGGGCTTTATCCCGGTAAGTCCGGGGCTTTTTGGATAAACCGGAATCCCTGGCGACGGGCCAAAGGAGGTCGATGATTTTCTCCGACTGCACCCTCGCCGTAGCCAACAGCCCAAGGTCCGTGGGGTATGGAATCTCTTGCGGCGCCACCGTCGCGTCGCAGGAGACAACCCGCTTGTCATCTTCGGCGTCCCCGGAATGCCCGTCTTTGGACCCTTCATCCCGATCGCCCTCCGCAATACGGATCCCCTCGTGTTGCAAAAGCGAACTCATCCTGTTAAAATCCCCGTACCCGAGCCGCTTGCGGACCGTCGTGAACAGCGAAGGGTCAAAGGCCTTTTCCGTGGTGAACGAGCCGAGTCCCACGAAATACTGGAGATACGGATTTTCTTTGATTTGTTCTATCGCCTCGGCGTCCGAAACGTTCAGCTTATGCTTCACGATCAGCGCGCCGATGACCAGCCGGGCCGGTTTGCACGGACTGCCCTTGCCCGTCGACATTTTCGATTCGTAGACCAAACCCAATTCCGCCCAGGGGATGGAGTTGGCCAACTTCACCCATCTGTTTTCCGGGTTAAGGCGCCCTATTTCCGGGTCCAAAAAACCTTCTATACTCAATTGCGAGGAACTTGTCTTGATCATAGGTGCAAGGGAAAAAATGCTCTCAGTCCTTTCTAAGGCCAATTTACGAATATTCCCTGTGCTTTGGAAAGGGAAACAAGCTACCTAATCCACTGATAATCTTGTGGTTTTTACTTTTTCAGTAAACCCTAATATAAATAAAATAATTAATGATTTATTTACTGTTATCCTTTAGTGTGAGTTTTATGGACTAAATATGTGCTTGCTTTGTGAGCAAAGAATATTAAAAAATCTCTTTGCGTGCGCAGGACTTAATCGGCGGTGTTTCTGGTGCCTTAATGCCTATCTAAATGATTTAGGTTTCATCTGCCTCCCCGCATTTTCAGCGATTTCAATTATTCTTTTTCGTCTGGTTTCTTCCCTTTTTGCGGAAATCACCCAATACAGTAAATGCTTCTTTTCGGATTTACTCAAGGAATCAAAGTAATCTTTCGCACCGTCAAATTTCATTAATTCCTCGATTAAATCGTCAGGCATTTTAAGCTCTTCTACTTCGTCAAGAAAGGTCCAAGAACCATTTTCCTTTGCGATTTTAATGCTCTTAAAACCCTCTTCCGTCATCAGCCCTTGCTGGATCAGGTTTTCGACTTTTTGCTTATTGATCTTTGACCAATTGCTTTTTGCCTTCCGCTTGCGGAAGTATTGTTTATACCTTTCGCTGTCAATTGTTTTTTTTGTGGAATCAATCCAACCAAAGCATAAAGCCTCGTCAACCGAATCGCTCCAACTGAGGTTATAATTAGGAGTCCCTTTCCTGTGGAAAATCAACCAAATAGTATCCTTTTTAATATGATTCAGCTCTAGCCATCTTCTCCATTCTTCCTTGTTGCTTGGGCAATATTCTTCGGTGTTTCTCATTGAGTTTCTTTGATCGCTTAAGGCGAGGTGAAAAAGTAAATTCTCATTATTCCTTATATCTAAGTGGCCTTTCTTGTCTTCTAAAGATGTGGTTAATTGTGATATTGCAATTAGGGGGTTTGTGTGAAATGTTTGGATTTTATTTTAGTATATGGAAAATAATAAATTGTATAATCTATTAAAAGATCTTCTGGGTAATGAATTTCAAGACGTAGTTCTCGTACCCGATGCTAATTCACGAGAAGAAACATGTTTTGTTAAGAAAGGCGTGATAAGTTGTGAATTAGTTCGAGCGTTGGATGATGAAGACATTTGGATTAATATATGTTATAAGGGAGGGAGTTTAGGTAGTTTTGAAACGCCTAATCATGAGAAGATTTATGAGATTATCAGAATGTTGCTGATTGGTGATTTGAAATTTGTATATGATAAATATCCTGAAGTATTTTCAATGGATCTCTCTTTTTGAGGTATATGATTTTTTTATATGAAATAATGTGGGAGGCTATTGTATCTTCTTCTTCTTTAAGAGGGTTCTATCTTATGTAAGGAGTATTTTCAAGTTTTCTCCTTTATTAGATACCCCACGTTTTTAAAGCTAATTCAGCAATTCCCTGTCATAGCTGGTGATGTAGAGCGCAAGATCTTTGCGCTTTGTGTATTGATGGGCTACAGCCAGCTGACATATCGCGAAAGGGAATTCCTGATGACTCTCCGGCAACACGGGCACTCGGTGCGCAAAATTGCGGAGGCTTTACGCCGGTCGCCTTCCACCGTAAGCCGGGAGTTGGAACGCAATAGTCTGCGTGGCGAGTACAACGCCGCTACGGCCGACCGCCTAAGCCAAGCCCGGAAGAGGTGGGGAGGGCACTGCCGTAACGGAAATTACCGCCCACAGTACTATTGGCAGATAAATAGGCTGTTTCAGTACAGGAAGTTGCCCCGTACGCATATCGCTTGGCGTTCCGATTTGAACGAGTATTACCGCCACCGTGGCGAGCCCGACCATTTTTTTATGAACGTACTTTATCCGCGTAGCAGGTCGCTGTTTAGGCGCAAGGACAAACCTTGGCATTTTACCCAGATGAACGAACTGGCCGAACTGCTGATGGAGCGCTTGGCCGAAGAGAAAACGGCTATTTTGGCCAGGCGGACAAAGGTGATAAGCATTACCAAATACCCGCAACGGCAAGAGATTCCGTTTCGGCCGAGACAAAAAAGGGCCGGTTTTCGGCAAACAAGACAAAAAAGCTGCGCTTACGGTTTGGCTAATACGGGATAACTATGCCTCCCCGACACATAAGGCGTTGGCTTGGGCCCCGTTTTATAGTAAGAATATCCAGTATCCCCTTTCGAGGGGATTTTTTTGTGCCCAACTTTAGTCTGGTCCCGATATTTCTCGTTTTGTCTCCATCCGGTTTTGTTGAATGGTATCCCGAAAAGTTAATGGCGAAAGTGTTGCGATTGCTCACGTGTTTTCGGGATTTTTTTCGGCGAATTATAATCAAGATCCTTTGTATAGGATGGATTCTGGTTCGGCAAATTTGGTCAGTCATTTACGCCTACGAATAATGCGTTTTGCGTCCTAATTTTAATACAGAGGCAAAACGCATTATGGATAAACAGAAGGGTACGGAGTTATTTTAAAATTATATGATACCCTTTTTGATTTGCTCCAGAACCCAAGCTTTAATTTTTTTAGTCTTTCCTTGGTACACTCCGTATTTTGTACCATTTGAAATTATCATATAATCGCTTTGCCCCTTAAAGAAAATGTTTAGAGCTGATAAGCCCATCCAGTGCTCACGCTCTCGTATTATACCCAGTTTCTTCTTAAAATGTATTTTGTAAATAATTTCGTCTTCGCTTTTGGGGAAATATTTTAATTCATGCCATTGTATGTCCACTAATGGTTCTATTGAGCTGAAAGCGCTAATCGTGTCTTCGGAATCGTACACGATTTCTCTTTCTGGCTTAATAATCTCCAATCTGCATGTAAGCTTTGTAGTATCGTCAAAATAATTATTAATATAATCTTTACAATTAAAGCTCTTTTCGAAATAATTATTCTTTATATCAAGATTGCAGATAAGCCATTTTTTCGATCCGTAATATCCTATTACGTCAAGTTCTATTTCGTACCCTATCTCTTCATTCAAATGTGTTGTTTCCCCACCCAATAGTTTAGGATTTGCAAAATATCGATATGTCCTGATGTGTGTGAGTCTCCCATTGGGCCAACCACTTAGGTCCGACTGATACGAACTGGAAGTGGCTATGGGACCAGTTTTTTGGGGAGGACTTAGTTCATTCTTCTTCATAAAAGCATTAAGACCCTTTATTTGAGCATTAAAAGTATCCCTGTCATGATCCTTTTTAAAGCTACAATTAGTCAAGGCCCATATGCTGTCAGTATTGTTTTCTTCAATGGATTTAAAGACGGATGTAATGATTCCACTGTTATAATGGTAGTCCTCTTCGTTATCCCTAATTTTGTATAATAGGGGTACCCAAGACGGGGAATTGCGTAAACTCCTTAAATCACAGTCTGATTGTATGCGACCAAGTTTTTTGAACCCATTGTCAGCGGCCAGGTTTAAAAAATGAAAGGCTTTGGTACTATCGTTGGATAGGGCGGCCGAACACCCTCCGTTATATAAGTCGGCAGAGCTTTCTTTGCTGATTGAAAATGCGTTTTCATACAACTCAACCGATGTTTTATAGTCACCTTCTCTATATGTTTTCTCGGCTATTTTTATCAGCTCGTTATATTCAGGAGAGTTTTCATATACAAGTGTTTTACGGCCTTCTTCGCAGTCTAATTCCTTGGAGAAGTCATCCAAAAAAGCGGAAGATTGAGCTGACAAGGTAAAGTTCACTAATAAGAATGATAAAAAAAGTATTAGTCTTCTCATGTTTTATGTGTTTGCAAACCTGTTTTATCAAAACAGGAGTAGTCTGTATTGGTAGTGTAAGGATTGATGATTTTTTTCGATTATCAACAATATAAATTTGTTTGATAATATTATCAAGTTTGATTTTTTATAAGATTCCAGATTTAGTTATAAGTTCCCCCTCTCTTTTTTAAGGTGTAGAATGTTGGAATAAGTATATAAATACGAGCAAAACGAGTTGTACTTTTTAGTTTTCTAGAAATAGAGACATCCGGCTCTAAGCACTTCCACTATATGATTTGCTAATGTTCAGGCTGTAGCTAGACGTTAACGGATGTATGGTTTTTAGAATGATTGCTTATGTGGAGAAAATGTCCGGCATTAACCTTGCTCTAAACAGTTTGTGCGTATGAGTTATGGTTCGAAAGGAACCGTCAAAACCGGCTGTTTTCAAAAAATTAAAAGGGAGCGGTCTGTACGGCACTGACATTGCTTAAAAAATCAGTATGGCACAAACTAAAAAATCAAACTGCCTATGTCACAATTCACAGTAAATTCCATCGACCTTATTCCGGCAAGCCATTATCCGAAGATTGCGGATAATCTGGAAGATTGTCAAACGTACCTGTACTCGGAACAACTCCACCTTAAGGAGATGTACCACGACTATGTGAAAGAAGAGCTGAAGGAGAAAGCGGAGGAGAAGAGGGCTCTGAGGTTGATCGAACAACGCAAGAGCCTCGAAGACAAAGAGTGGATGCTTCAGCAGGGTATTGCCCGCGAGATTGACCCCGAAAGGAAAGAGACCTTGCAGGCCGAGCTGAAGACTACGGAAGGGATGCTTTGGGAATTGAACCTGAAGTTGAAAAAAGAGGGTAAAGGTAACGTGACGGACGTGTTGCGCGCCAATACTAAGGCCATCTTCCTGGATACGCAATACAAGGCTTACCGCAAAGCCATCGTGATGTATCTTGAGGACTACGTGTCCACGGGCGTGATTGGCGAAGGTACCGTAACCTTCTTCGATATGGAATTCACCGCCTCGGCGGTAGCCCAAAACTAGACTCGGGCTCATCCAAACAAGAAGCCGTCCCCTTCACTCAGGGACGGCTTTCTTGTGTTTATAGGTTTTTTCAGTGATCTACTGCGTCACTTCTTCTTCCTCCTCCTCCGGGAAGAATAGCTCTATACGAAGGATATCCTGTCGTTTGATGTGCCCTTCTCCCAGATTGGCGTTTAATACCCTGTGAGTCTGAATAAAATTCGGAACTCCCGGGTTGTAAAAATATTCGTATATGTTTTCGTCCTGAATGTCAAAGACTGCGTCTTCCAACTTCAGGCTTATCTCTTCTTTCTCGCCAAGTTGCATTTGTTGAAAAAGTGTCTTGATCAATTTGAGGGCGCTTTCCTGATCCGCTTCCGACCTTTGAGAAATAATACAATAACCGTTTGCGGTGTCTACGTCATGTAACTTAAACCAACTTTTCGCTGTTATTGGGCCTGAACTGAATGGAACGGCGAATTCATCATCGTATTCGATAACCTTATTCGCTAAAAAGGAGACGCCCATGGGGAAATGGAAGACCGGGAGCTCCTTGAGCATAGCCGTCTCAATGCCGGCTTTTGTTATAAATGAGGTCTTTATGGGTTCAAGAAGTTGTTTGACTATCTTTCGTCTCTTTTTGGGCGTTGACTTTATCAACTCGTCAAACACTATTTCCGTTTTGTCCGCAATCTCCTTCCAATTCTCAACGCCTTGATACGTACCCAACTCATCGGTGATATATATGACATCCAATTGCTCAGGCTCTTTCGCCTCCGGCAAGGCTTCCAGACTGAATTGTTTCGCTATTCTTCGGGCCAAAATATTCTCAAAGCTCCATTTTACTTTGTAGGAAGTCTCGGTGGAATCAATTACCGTAAATTTGGCGGTGTATTCGATGGAGTCATTTTGTTGCAAAACATCATCTTTCCATTTCCGGATGATTTTCGTTATCCTGAAATCATAGGAGTCGCCAACCGACCAGTACGCTATAAAAGGCACCTCAAGGCTGTCCGAACTTGCTGGGTTTGTTATGGTTTGCGTTTCGCTCCCCTCTTGCGCCATCAACGGCAAAATACAAAGAGTCCAAGCCATTACGGCCAATAAAAGTGTTCTCATTAGAATCAACTGAAATTTAGATAAAAATAGGCTACCGGCATTTGCCAGTAGCCTTTGATATTTACGAGGCAAATAAAGCCCAATTATTCCAGCCCGCAAAGAAGCTTCGTAAAAAAGCGTTTTCGGACGGTTAGCGCTAAGCCGGTTAGCCCGAAGACAATCATTATTGTAACCAAGGAGTCGATACCTTTGGGGAAATACTGCATGCCGAAGTAAATCGAGCATCCTGTTATCAACTCTATAAGGCCAAGCGAAGTGGAGGCCCATTTCACGGGGAGGTAACGGGTCAATTGGGAATAAGCCACGGGAGTGATTAAAGAGTCCGCAACGGCAAATAAGGCGAAGCTTAGAAAGAGGAGGGAGTTGACTGTTTGCGGATCAGGATAATCGTTGTTTAGGGCACTTGACGGTATAGCCGTAACTAGACACAGGATAAAGCCTGCCATTAAAAAGGGGCGTATTTTGGGCTTGTTCAGCACAGCCACAAGCGCGATAACGACTCCAGTGGCGATTATCGTCGTCTGCATACTGAAGCCGGTCAGCATTCCGTAAAGTGTCGCCCCGTCAGGTTCGTCGTGAGTGATGAGGCCCGACGCGTGGGAAAGTTGGCCTCCGGCGATTATTGTCACTATGGTATAAAGAAGGGCTAGCAGAGCGACACTTTTTATCCATCCGAGACCTTTTGTGGAAAGCTTCAGTTGACTGTCGAGTTCCACTTCCCGGATTTTGCCTTTCAGGAGAAAAAACAGCAAAAACCCTGCGCCGGATAAGATGGTGGCGGTAAGGATATTCGCGCGCATTTGCTCTTGTTCGTAGCCGAAAACAAGGATGGCCATATTGCCGAGTAAAAACGAGAGAACGGAGCCGATATAATTCAAAGAGAAACCGATATGGCGCTTTGAGTCCGACTTCAGGTACATACGGCCGATAAGTATACGGATATTTACGTTAACCAAACCGCCTCCGAGGCAAACACATATAAGCCCTAGCCATAAGGCGATGCCCGGGATAGCCGAATAAAGAAGAGCGAAACCTATTACGCTTAGTAAATATCCCAGTATGGTTCCGCCTTTATGGGTTAGCCATAAATCGCTTACTATGCCCGCTACAAAGCGGGACACACTATTGGACACGACCATTGCGGTATAAAATATTGCAAGACTCTCTCTTGACCATCCGTGTACCTTCAGCAAATAAATGGTGAATATTCCCAATACTCCGTAATAGCTCAACTGGTTTAGGAATAATGATCCTGCAGTAGCTCCCAATCCCCACCCGGGATTGGGGCTTTTCTCTTTTTCGGATACCGCTTGGTCAAGCGGTATGGCACCTAAACCCATTCCGTAACTGTTTTCCATATTGAAATTGAAAGATAGCGCTTAGCCAGAGTGTTGACTAAGCTTAGCCAAGAAGTTATATTAATTACTCAATACCCCAGAACAAGCGTTTGAAAAAAGGAGGCTCTCCAACGCTCAGTTCGTTATTATCCAGAGTCGGGTTTTGGGATAAAGGCGAAGCCTTATGTTGGTCCATGCATTTAGTTGTTAGTGTTTGAAAAAGCCCCGAAGGGTTTCGGGTCACTTAAAAAACATATTGACTAATATACATGACTAAGCGGTATAAAGTAAATAGTAAAGCTGAAAGAGACTGTTCAAAAATGATTTGGAAATCTATGACTCAAAAAATTGATTATCCGCAGGCTTTTAATGATATGTTTGAGATGAAAAGCCGTCCCCTTCACTCAGGGACGGCTTTCTTGTGTTTATAGGTTTTTTCAGTAATCTACTGTGTCTCTTCCTCGTCAGTAATCCGGTCGCCACAGCCGGAGCAATAAGGCAGATGCGCAAAGTTTTCCGTTTCGCAACGCTTACATTTCTTAAACAGTTCCATACCGCAGTATCTGCAAAAATCGGCTACCGCTTTGCCCGTGCCCTTGTCCCACTGCTTTACCAAAAAATCTTTGCCGCAGGAAGGGCAGGCGTGTTCGTTTAGGGCTTTTTCGGCAATTTCCGAAACCACTTTTTTGGCCCGCTCTTCGGTTGACGCTTTCAGTTCTTCTTTGCGTTTCGCCACAAAAGCCCTGATCTTATTGATGCCGTAGCCTCCCAGCAAAACACTCAGTACAATACCCACGGTATAGCGAACATAACCGCCATAATGAGGCAGATAAGGAATCAGGCCTACAAAGAAGGAGTAAAAGGAAAAGAGCACGTAGCCCAGAAACAGTGGCCAATACTTATGATTCCGGAATTTGATGATAAAGTAAATTCCGAGGAGCAATATGGGTAGAATTATCAGCAAACGACCCAGAAAGACCTTCAGGTCATAGGCCCGGTAAGCTTCGGTTTGTTCGTCTTTCGCGCGTTTTGTCTCTTTATTGATTTTATCTTGAAACGCGTTGCGCCGTTTCTGTAGCGTTTCGATTTCCGTAGTAATTCCGGACAGTTTTTTGGCCCAGGCCTGAGCCGTCTTATGATATTCGTCGAGTTGTTCGGCCCTGCTCAATACGGCTTGGTCTTCCGTAGGCGAACCGATAACTGTACGGGCCTTTAGCCAGTTTTCGTAAGAGCTTTTGGCGTTGTTATAATTCGCCTCGGCTAGGTCCATTGCCTTTTCCGTCCGCTGTTTATTGTCTAGAGCCAAAGCCCGCTCTTCGTCCAAGGCGACCATCGCGGCTCTACTGTTGGCTATTAGGGTGTCGTTTAGAAACTGGGAGGTGCGTGGCTTGTCTCCCCAGTCTTCCATATCCCGCATGACTCTTCCAGAAAGGGAGATCAAAAAAAAGCAAAGCACCAAAGCGATTACGATATTCAATAGCTTGGATAGGCGTTCTATTTTTTTGCTGAAAATCTTCATAAGTAAAAAGGTTGTTGTTGATTCAAAAATGAGGACTCAATCTTACATGAGGGCAAAACTAAAAACATTTATTGATGGCCTCTAAGCAATAACTTATTAACAAAGGCTTTTACGTCTTCATCCTCTGATTCAAGCAAAGAGAACAGGTATTTGTCAGCTTCTGGGTTTCCTATCTTCTTGAGCGTTTTTAAGTGCGGAAATACGTTTGTTTTTCCTATATTCCGAAGTCTCAATCCCTTTCTCTTTTTCATTCTGGATTCAAAATCCGTAATGATTACCGGCACCGAGTCGTCGGTTTTTAGGTTCCCAAGACCAGTGATCGCAATTATTTTAAACCCTTGGTTCCTTGGCTGTGTGTTAGGGTCCTCTATTAGCCGGACAAAGAATTTAAAGTCATCCTCATAGCTTGGGAATGCGGCCAAATATTTCAAGCAGGCTTTTTGGGTTTGCCACAAGCTGTTGGCTCGGAATTGGGCTCTGAAAAAAGTCTTGAACCGCTCTTCGTTTATTCCGTTCCTGATAAGTATATCGACTATTATGGAGTTTAAATGGGCGGAATCAAGAGCCAAGGTTTTTATCTCATTAAGAAAACTGGCCGAGGTATCGGCTTTCATCATATTAAATGCCGCACTGGACAGTCTTTTGTCTGAATGCCTTAAATAAGGGGAAATTACCGGTTTGGTCTTTTCAAGGTCTTTACCCTTCAGAGTCGAAATAAGGGATCTTATTATTTTGGGTTTGTCGCCACAAAGCTGAATTGTCCGCAACACCTCATCCACCGCGTTTCCGGATTTTATAAGAGGGCACTTGGGAAAGTAAAAAATATATGCTTCGGGTATTCTTTTTTCTTGGACAAGTCGCAATCCGTAGAGATTCCAGCCGGGCCTTTCGGACCTGAAAAATGCGTTAAGAAGATCTTTGGAGACCGGAGCGTTGGTCCGGGTTTGTTCCATAAGGTAAACTGAATCCTCTTTTGTGGGGCTATTGGCCAAGAGGTGAAGCATTTGGACGCCGAATTTCGTCCCTTCCAGTCGGCGGCTCAGAGGCAAAAGATTACCTTGTTTTAGATAACCCAATGCGTAAAGGGCGTAAAGTGACTTTTCGGGTGACCATTCCATAGCTTTTTCCCGGAGCAGACGGACAGTTTTGGGAGTATTTCCCGTTGAGGCTAATAAACTGCCTGCAAAATATTTTGCCCCATGCTCATCCGTATTAATGCGCTTGTAACAGGTGTTTCTTACCGAATCCGAATTGAGTTTTACAAACGCCTGGGCAAAGTGGCTATGGAAAATTAGCGAATCCTTAGCTAAATAATCGAAAAGGCGGGTAGTCTGTGGAGTCTTCATATGCAGTAGTGCGATATACATACGGGATCTACACCCTTTTTCCTTTTCCGTGTCAATTCTATCAAAAAGTTTATCCAGATATGTGGTGTCCCCGGTACTGGCGATTAAAGAGTAGGATAACCTCCTGTGATAGATGTTGTCGGAATTATATAGCTCCCGAAGTTTCCTTTTAAAAACAGAGTCTTGCTTAAGAGATGACAATGGGTAGGGGGAGTCGCTGAAAGGTTTTCCGCTGATGGCTCCAAACAACCTGTTGGCTTTGCTGTATGGAGTCAACATTTCGGGGTATGACCTATAAAGCTTATCAGACTCTTGTTTGGAAAAGTCCTGACGGTAAGCCTTTTCCAGATCGGAAAGAAAGGCGTCGCTCAACTTGATCTGTGAAAAGCAGACATTCGTGGTCAGCAAAGCGATAACAATTAAAAAACACCTCATAGCGTCTTGTCTAAAAACTGAGTTAAATGATTTTAATCGGTGGTAGGCAAACCAATAGCGGTTATGCGTATAGTAAAGGTAAATTGGGGTGAGCGAGGAGTCCGTTAACCCAGGTTAAGAAGTGACAGGCATATCCTGAAAAAATTGGAATGGAAAGGGAGCTTAGCTAAAAATTGATATGTTTGAAAAGCAAAAGCCGTCCCCTATGCGTGAATAGGACGGCTTTTGCTTTTTATTGAGAGATATTTATTCCACACCCTTAAACAGTCGTCCGAACAACTCGGGTTTTCTGGCTATAAAAAACCAAGTTACGCCGATAACCACAGCTAGTGCAACTCCGAAGACTATGCCCTCGTATTCAACGGCCGTTAGGGCATTGGAGATAAGCAACATGTAGCCTTTCGCTATACCGAAAGCGGTTGATGACCAACGTGTGGGACTTATGCGGGTAATGTGCGAGTAGAGCATCGGCCTAAGCATCACTTCGGCTACAGTCCCCATCGCCAAGCCGAGCAGGACCAATGGGAATGCGGAGGTCAGGATCTCGCTGGCGACAAACCAGCATAGTCCAGCTCCTGCCAATATTGCGAAACTCCATGACATAAAATTCGGGAGTCGGTGGGCGTTCAGTTTGGCGGTAATGGCGAGCATGATTATGCATGCTGTGAGCGACAGGAAAGCCGTTCCGCTAGAGAAAAGCATTGTGGCCGGAATGGCGGTGGAGAAATTACTGAGATCGAAAGCCAAGGAGACTGCGCTTACGTTGAATCCTTTCGATGCCCAGACCAAGACGAAAGCCGAAAGGGCCAGAAAGAATACGGTCTTTTGCCATCCTTTTGTGCTTGCGGGCGAGTCGGTACCTGAATTTTTGGCGTTTTTCTCGTCTTTAAGCTCTATCTCTTTGATATCTTTTCTAAGGATAAAGAAGAAGACAAGCCCGGTTAATGGCAGTACGGAAAGCATCAACAGTATGTTGGCGGGGCGCGCCATATACAGATATGTGGCAAACCCTCCCATGATGAAACTGCTCAGAAACGAAACCAGTGTCATGGCGTAAAATGCGGAATGACGTTTGGGGTCGGCTTTGGAATACAAGCGGCCCGTCAATACGTAAAGGTTCAGGTCTATGGCGGGGGAGCCTAAGCAGATTAGTCCCAAACCGCCCCAAAACAAAATGTTGGATGTGGAAAGATGGGCGATTAGCAACCCGGCCAGACACAGGGCGAAGCCGATAAGGACGGCGTTTTTTTGTTTCAGGTATTTATCCGTTAGCGGCCCCATTATAATGTATCCCACTGCCACCAGGCTAAAAAGTAGCCCGTAGCCGATCTGGGACTCTTCTGTGGTTATATTTTTTACATTCAGTAGAAAAAGGATGAGGATGGACCTGATACCGTAATACATTAGCCTCTCGAAAAAAAAGGATCCCCACAAGGCTGTTTTGCCCAATGCCCTGTTGGGGTTCGGGGTCAGGGACAGTTCATTGCCGTCAAGGCTTTCCGATAAAATCGCGGAATGTTGCTGAGTCATAGGATGGTTGTTTATATTCGAAAAAGCACCGAGGGTAATCGGACTACTTTAAAAAGTATATGCCTAATATGCGAAAATTTAGGCGCTATCGGAAAACCGTTAATGGAATAACCAAGCCACTCTAATGACTTTTAGCGAAATCAAGGATAAGGAATACGTCAAGCGCGTGGATACTGCGTTAAGGTATATCGACTGCCGTTTGGATGAGCGTCTGACACTCGAGTCCGTGGCGACGGAAGCCTGTTTTTCTCCGTATCATTTTCACAGGATATTCAAGGTTATCATCGGCGAGCCGCTCAACGCCTACATTCTCAGAAAGCGCATTGAGAGGGCTTCCGCTGAGTTGATGCACCGGCCGGAGACAAGCGTGGGGGACGTGGCTACCCGTTTCGGTTTCGGGTCGAACTCTTCGTTTACTCGGGCTTTCAAAAAGCATTACGGCGTTAGCCCCACTGAGCTTCGGGAGCGTTTGCCTGGCAAGTTTAGCAAGATCGGTATAAGCGAAAGCAAGATCGGACAAAAGACTCTGATCTTGGACGAATACATTCGCAATATCGAAAACCATTTAAACTGGATTATGAAAAACGCTAAAATCGAAATCAAGGAGACTCCGGATGTCCGCATCGCTTGCCTGACGCATATGGGGGAAGAAGGAGTGGAAAAGGCTTTTGGGGAAATCATCCGTTGGGGCGCTCCGAAGGGGATTACGGGCAGGCCGGAAACGCTAATGGCCCGTGTCTTCCACGATAGCTTTCGGGTGACGGCTCCTGAGAAAGTAAGGATGAGCATAGGTGTAGTCACCGACGCCCCGATAGGCGAGGAAGACAGCCCGGTAAGCGCGGAGGTGATAGGCAAGGGCCGGAAGATAGTGGCCGGAATGGAAATTCCTGCTGAGGAATTCGGGAAGGCATGGAGTTCTCTTTTCGTCTGGATGACCGACAATGGGTTTAAGAAGTCCGAAGATGGGAATCCGTTCGAGATTTACCGCAACGATCCCCGGGAGCATCCGGAAGGTAAGTTTCTGGTGGATTTGTGTATTCCGATCGAATAACGATATTTGGGGGCGGACTATCGGCAGAACACTTTTTTGCGTTGGTCCGCCACTTTTAAAGCCGGGGGCTCTTTTTCATCTTCGAACCGAAATCCATAGGCGTTCCCGGCAACAAATAACTTATCGTATTATATGCTTATTGAATTGGCTATCGGAGACGCCTACGGGGCGGGCTTCGAATATGTGAAACCTGAGATTATCACCAAATACAACAATCTGGAATACCGGCAACACCCTACGCACAAAGGCACAAAGCCCGGTATGTACACCGACGATACCCAAATGAGTCTGGCCATTGCCGAGCTGATGGTGGAGGAACTGGAGTGGACAAAGTTAAACGTCGCCAACAAGTTTGTGGAGGTTTTTAAACGGGACGTCAGGGAAGGTTACGCTTCCGGCTTTTATCATTTTCTGACCAAAATGAATAACGGCGAGATGTTTCTGGAGAATATAAAACCGTATAGCGACAAGAGCGGTGCGGCTATGAGAGCGCCTGTGCTCGGGATTTACAAGGACAGGAAAGAGGTGCTGGAGAAAACCGAAATACAGGCCAGCGTTACGCATGATACCAAAGACGGCATCAACGCGGCGAAAGCGTCGGCCATGATCGTTCATTTTTTCCTTTGGGAATCGGGTAAGAAAAAGGATTTGGCAAAATACCTCAAAGACCACGTGAAAGGGGATTGGGCCAGCAGATGGACCGGGAAAGTCCGTTCGAAAGGTTGGATGAGCGTGCGTGCGGCCATCACCGCGATCCAGGAGGCGGACAGTATGAGCGATTTGCTGACAAAATGTGTGGCTTATACGGGCGACGTGGATACCGTGGCGGCGATCGCGTTGGCGGGCGGAAGTGTCTGCAAAGAACTTAGGAACGATTTGCCCGGCTGGCTTTATTCCGGAATGGAGGACGGGGAGTTCGGAAGGACTTATATCGAGAGTCTGGACAAGGAATTAAAAGCGTTTTATCTTCAAGGAAAACAAGATCTGCCTTTATGAAAATGGTAGAACGGCTCCGAGGCCGGATGTGAAAAATAGAACCACCCGCCAGTATGGAAAGGTATTCCTGCTGGCGGGTGGTTACGCTATAAGCCTTGGACGGCAATCTGTAAATTGGGCCCTAGGTTTTATTTCTTCGAATAATAGATTTGGCAATACAATACGCCGTCGCGTTTTAGGTCTACCCGTAGGCGGTCGCTATCCTTGTAAAGAGTGAAGTCTTCGAGACCTTCGTCATTCTTTTTGCCTTGATAACGCATGGTCACTGTTTCGGAACTTTCTTGCCAGCGGTAATCGGGGTCAGCCTTCTTTTTCCATTCCGTGGCTACGTATTCGGCGGTTTTTTCGCTTTTGCGTCGCCAGTTGGCTTGGTGGCAAGCGCCGTCCGCCCCGAACTTGTAGCCTTCGAATTCGAGTCCCACTTTTCTTCTGGAGATAAAATGGTCCAATTCTTCCATCAACAGCGCCAGCTCTTTGTCGTTCAAATCGTCGGCATCGGCTTTGGGCATTCCCATAAATTCCATAAAAGCCAAGGGACCGTTTTCAATTTTATATTCGCATGGTATCCAGATACCTTCCACTCCCGGAAAATCGACTTTCTTCGAATCTGTCATCTCCTATCACTTCAGAATTAACAATTACAAAAAACACGGCAACCGTAACGCCGAACAAAAAATCCCTATTCGCAATCAGGTATCGCTCATCGTCCTTATTCAAAGGCTTGTGCCGGCAAAATGTTACCGTGGGGCAAACGTAAGGCGTTTATTTTAATAAACCGATACGGTTCTTAACGAATTTTAATGACATTCCGCATTCAAAAACGATAACCCGAACATATGAAGGTTTTACATGAGTGGTTTTGGGCGAATAAAGTTTGGAGCTAAATTATTGTCCTGAGTTACACACTTTTTTAAAATAAAAGGCGAACGATATGGCTGAATGGTTAATCGAAAATCCGATAGTAACCGGGGCGTTAACCACACTGCTGATGTGGTGTGATTATTTTCTTTCCATTACGCAGGAAAAAGAGCGACAGGCCCATTATTATGCCCATTACAAGAGTTATCCAATTAATACCATTGAGGGGAATCCCACCGTACGGCAAGAAATCTCCAAACTTAAAATTATAAGCGTAAAGCATTTACCCTTTGCGGTGGGTCTCGGCGTATTAGTGGCAATCGGGCTACCGTATATTCCGGTTGAAATAGCTCGATTCTTTTTGGGCTTTCTTTGGGGGACGTACCTTATTGTAAACACCCAGCATATCAGCAACCTTATTGGGTATAGAGTGAGCAAGAAAGGAGTGCACGGCTGTATCTGGATGCATCAGAGAGTGGGGTATTATGTACAGGCCGGGAGATATTTCACCACCGCCCTTTTTCTGCTAGTTCTCTCTGCGCTGGTCCAAGACTTAACGCTATACGGTGTCACGGCGGCGGCGTTTAATTCTTCCTTTCGAATGTTTATGTGGGTTAAAAAGGTCCCGAAGATTGAAGCCGGGGACCCCGTTCCTGCTCATTTCACGGATGAGGGGACAACGGTTAGCGAATAGTTCATAGGTTTGCGGGCTAGGACAAGAATCAAAACGTATATCCGATATTCAGGAATATCCGGAACTTGTCGTCATTGGTGCCCATAAGCGTGATACTCGACGGTCCGCCAAAGGCATAGGAACCTATGGTCAGGGCGTAACCTACCAAGGCGCCGGACTCTTCGTCGGAACCGCTGCTCAGGCGAAACAGCTGGTCGGTATCTTGTCCGTAGGTAAGCCCCGTGATCTCCGGCACCAAATATATTCCCCTTGTGGGGCTGTACTGTAAGCCGACATCCGCCGAAACGAACTGTCTGGCCTGAATACTGCGTGGTTGGACGCCGAGGAAAGGCACCTGATTGACCCTGAACTCGTTGATGCCCCCCAACAGAAAAGAGCTGTTTCCGCCCATATTGTCCAAAAAGTTCAGGCCTCCGCGGGCGCCAAACTTAAAGCTGAGCTTTTTGTCGGAAATCGGAATCCGGGCGGAAAAACCGCCTTCAAACCGTATGGCGTCGTCGGCATGAAGTGCTTGTTTGACTTTGTTCCGGGTGTCCGGACTTTGGGCTTTTACGTCCAATCTCTGTTTGTTGAGCATATAGTAAGACCCCCTGAATCCGGCTCTGGTGCCTTTCCAAGGGAAGTATTGCCTGTCAAAGCTGTTGAATTCGTAAAAGACGTCAAAACGGTTATTGGTTATCTTGTTCTTGATGTTGATGTCATTTTCAGGTGCCAGAGGGTTATCTATCCGGGCATTACTTTCATAGTATTCGTAGTTGGTGGCCAGACCGAAAGTGTGGTTCAGCTCGCTTTGGTAGGCTACGTACAGTTTTCCCGCAATGTAATCTGACTTTTGCGGAGGGATTTCGTCTCCTTCGATAAGCAAAGGCACCTCGGCGCGTTCGTAGTCGCCGGCTAGGCCTATCACGTAGTTTTGTTTCCGCCCAGCGTACACTTCGTAATTTCCCCTGACAATCGGGTATTCCGATAAATTGGTTTTCAAGTTTATCTTCGTGCGTTTGCCTAGCAAGTTATGCGCCGACCAACCCACGATCAACCCGATATCCTCATCATTGTCGTAATGGATAGCCAAGCCAATGCTGGACCCGGGTCTTTCTTCCAGATTGATGGCTAGCGTTACGTCTCCGTTGTCCGAAGGTAACATACGGTAGGTGATTAGGCTGTAAAATCTGGTGCCGTACAATACCCGGATACGGTGTTGAAGTTGCTGTAGGCTGATGCTTTTTCCGGGTTTGATCCCCAAACGGGAAAGCACGAAATTACGGCTGGTGAGTCTGGTGCCGGAAACGCTGACCTTGCTGATCTTCACGATATCTACACGCATCGGTTCGGGCGTGTTCTTCGCGGAGCTTGGGCCGTATTGTTTCATGCGTTCCGCCAATGCCTGCAGTTGTGGCATTATACGCCTAACAGACTGCCTGCCGTATGAGATAATGGAATCCGTTTCGAAAAAATCCGCCGCGCCCAAGCCTTTCAGGTCATGATAAAGATAAACGTCGCAGATTTCCACTTCTTTCGGATGGTCCTCCAGGTTTTTGAATGATGAACATTGGTCCAATATGGCGCCGAAGGAGTTAAGCTCTTTGTTGGTCTTGTATTGACCCGTCACGTCAGAACCTATAATGATGTCGGCTCCCATTTTTTGCAAGTCCCGGGCGGGGAGGTTCCGTACCAAACCGCCGTCAACAAGTAGTTTGTCACCAATGGTTACAGGCGTCATAATCGAGGGAATGGCCATACTGGCGCGAACGCTTTTTACCAGGTCGCCGGTATCCAGCTCCACGGCTTGGCCCGTCAGGATATCGGTGCCGATACAACGGAAGGACCGTGGGAATTTGGAGAAATCCCGTGTTGCATAGGCTGGCGCAAATAGTTCGGAGAGCTTCAGGTATAGATTCTGCCCGGCGATTAGGCCTTTGGGCAACACCACTTTTCCTTTTTCGATCGGCACTTCGACCAAGTATTTTTCGTAATCCCCTTTTTCGTTAAAACCGACACTGTTTAGGGAAATTTGATTGGTCAGCATGTCTTCCCAATCAATCTTTTGGGCTATCCTTTCGATTTCCTGCCCATTGTGACCGATGGCGTACAATCCGCCCACTATGGAGCCCATACTTGTTCCCGTAACGTAATCGACGGGAATACCGAGGCTATCCAAGGCTTCCAGTACGGCGATATGGGCCAAGCCTTTGGCTCCGCCACCACTCAATGCCAGACCGATTTTCGGCCTTTTTAATCCTTCCCCGCTTTGCGCGTTTGTCATAGCGCAAGTACCCAGCAGACACAATAGCGAAAGAGCCAATGACTTGAACCTCGGCATAATGTCGTTTCTTTATTTTTAACAAATTTCAGCCAGTCTCAAACAGACGGCATTCCCAAATTTAGGGACATTTTATATAGAAAATGGTTGGAATCTGAAATGAAAATGACCTGTACGATTTAATTAAGTCCCGTTTAGCCTTACTTGTAGAAGTGATCAAATGTTTGCCTTGCCTGAAAAACAAAAATCCCGCCTACGTGTCAGCGTAGCCGGGATTTTCTGTTTCCGAAAAATTGGGATGTTTTATCTGCCGAAGGCTTCTACTTCGTCTTTCAGGCTGGTGCCGAATACAGGGAAGCCTACTTTAATTACAGCGTAAAACCCGCGTTCCGCAATGCCGGGACGATAACCGATCTCACCTCCGTAAGACCAAGTGAAAGTCCTGTTGAATTTACCGTTGATGCCCGCCCGGTAGCCGATTGTTGTCGTTTTCACTGGCGAGGTGTCTATGCGGACGTTTTGGTAAAGCAGTTCGTCAAATTTGTTGTAAGGCATAAACAGCAAATCGGCGAAGACCTCGATCATGCGGTCGTCCATCAGATTGCCGTAGGTTTTGTCGGGCTTTATGGCAATGTTGCGGATATAGCTCATAGAGGCGCCTACATAACCGCCCATTGAGCGCATGCCTCCGTAAACGGTAGAGTTTTGGTCTACAAACAAATCGCCGCTTGTCAGGCCTTCGGGGTAAAGCTTCAGGCCGTCTTGCGATTTGAGCGTACGGTTCATGTCCACGCCCGTGTTGTAGTAGATACCACCCAGTCGCGCGCCGATGATCTTGCGGACTTTGGCCGGAATACGGATTTTGTCCGGCACTTTGGCGGCCCACTTATTTCCTTTTTTGTAAGACGAACGGAAAAGGATCATCCGCGTTTCGGCTTCTTTTTCCGAATCAGAGATATGGTAGGTGGCGCCAAACTCGGCGTATACGAATTGGCCGGGGTCGCTTTGGGCATTATTTTGATTTGCGGCCGCGTTGCCTACGCCTTCCGTTACGCTGGCGTAACTGGTGCGGGCGTTAGCCATAAAGTGCATTTGGTTTTTCATATAATACTCCACCTCCAGTCCGTAGCCCGCGGTGGTGTTGGTAGCGAAGAGCTCGCCGTATATAGGCTGGATCTTCACGAAAAGTTTATGAATAACCGAAGGCTCGTCGTAGAGCGTCGAGTATGTTACGGCCCGGGGCTTTTTTTGGGCCCAAGCTCCAGTTGTATGCGCCAGGCAAGCCATCAGTGCCAGCAAAAAAAATGCGTAGCGTTTCACGTTCATAGGTTTTTTCGGGATATGAAAAACCAGTGCCGTTCCGGTATGTCCGTTTTTGTAGGTCACGCCATAGGCACTATAAAATATATGTGGTTGAGTTTAATAAAATTAAACAGCCCAAACAAATTTATAGGTTCTTCCGGCAAAAATTAAGCTTCCAAGAGGATTCTTTGGGCCCCGAACCTGTTAATAGGCTTGTTTTGGTCCGAAGGCTCGCGTACTTTGCCCACTCAACAGTTTCCTATAAAAGTCATGAAAAACAGACACTTTTTTCTGGTCGCCCTGTTTTGGGTCGCCTACCTCTTTTCGTTCCAAACCAAGGCCCAGAGCCGGATACTCGAAAGCTTGGCTTTCAAAAGCGATATTCTCAAATCCGAGGTGAAGTACAGCGTGTACCTTCCCGCCGATTACGCCGTGTCTAAGCGAGATTACCCAGTGCTATTCCTGTTACACGGCTACACTGGCGACAATACCGACTGGACTCAGAAAGGCGACATCCAACATATAGCCGATGAGATGATCAAAAACGGGGAGCTGACTCCTTGTGTCATCATTATGCCCGACGCCGGCAACTGTTATTATCTCGACAGTTATGACGGGAAGTGGGATTATCACAAAATGCTCGTCAAAGAGTTTGTGCCGGCTATGCGGAGTGAATACCGATTACGGGATGGTTCAAGGTACACTGCCGTGGCTGGCCTGTCGATGGGAGGGTTTGGAGCCACGCTTTTCGCAGCGAAGAATCCTGATGTTTTTGGTCAGGCCGTGGCCCTAAGCGCGGCGTTTTGGACTGACGAGAGACTTATCGGCTTAGACCAAAAAGGATTCCAACGCAGTTTCGGGCCACAATTGGGCAATGACCTGAAAGGGAAGAAGCGCGTCAGTGGACTATGGAAGGAGTTCAGCCCTTTGATTCTCTTCAAAACGGCTGACAAAGACAAGATGAATACAGTGCGTTGGTACTTTGACTGCGGTGACGACGATTTCCTTTATATAGGGAATGACCGGATGCATACGCTTTTGCGCAACAGGGGTATCCGCCATGAGTACCGTATGCGTGATGGTGCGCACAACTGGGCGTATTGGCGTTCGGGCATACGGTTGGGGCTGGCTTTTCTAAATGAGGGATTTACGAACTAATAAATACTTTTACGCTATTGTATTGGGATGAAGTACACTTTTGAGAATATCACGGCTTTGGTTCTTGGTCTAATCGGAGTCGTTTCCCTTATTATTTGCATTGTTTTTTCTTACGCTATTGAACTCCAGCTTTTTCTTGGCATTATAGGAGTGGGAGGTTTTGCTCTGGTCAATCGAAAAAACAAAGAGTGGGGGACTTACTGCCTTGCTTTCCTTTTGTTATTGGGCTCGTTCCATTTAGTGTCGTTCTATTTTTTCCAGCTATACTATACTGCCAATATCGGTTTATTTGGAATAAATTTGATAGTACCTACGGACCCTGTTATTCTTGTCACTTTCATCGCTTTTGTTATAAAGAGGTGGTCAATCTTCCGTAAACATATAGAGGGAAAACAAGATCAAGATGAGGAAGAGTTGAAAAGTGTTAAGGCTTCGGATCGACTTTTAGCTAGGTATTCCAAAAAGAGTACGGATGACCTTTTGGAAATAGCCGAAAACCCGGACCGGTATACAGCGGAGGCGGTAAAAGTGGCTAATGATTTGTTGGAGAAAAACGCCAAAACCGAATAGTTTGCGAATAAAACAAAACCCGGGGATTTCCACCTGAAGACGGAAACCCCTCGGGTTTTCTACCAATTGTTCAGTCTAACTGCTCGTTAACTTATTTCGGAACGGCGGTGAATACCTGCATAAGGTCCGAAGTGTTGTCGTTGGTTACCGTCAGGCTGGCGGGTACGAAGGTGTACTCATCCGATACCGGGCGAATGGTTACCGTTTCGCCGTCGTTCATCGGGAACGAGAACTCCGCGGATGTTTTGGCCGTCACCATTTCTTCGGCGTATTGGCATTCCCAAGTCCAGTTGATCAGTTTGCCGTCTTTTTTCAGCAACAGGTTGCCGTCGGCGGTCCTGATTTCGCCTTTGAGCATTTCCTTGTCGTTCAGTTCGCGGATTACGGTATAGTAATTTCCGGAATGCACGCTCGGGAAATCCACGATTACACGCCAAGGTTTTTTTCCGTTAAGCTTCCATACGTCATCCACGAAAGGCGCCAAGCGCGAAGGGTGGTTCAGGTATTTGGCCCGGTCGGCGTCTCCGTAACCGAAAGTACCCGTGATGCCGTAGCGTTCCACGCTGAAGAATTTCTTTTCGGAAGGAGAACTTTGGGGCTTGTGGTCGCCGTTGTCCGAATATCCGCCTCCGAAGGTGTGGCGATCCAATGCGCGACCGTAAGCGGATCCGTCGATATGGCGGGTAATGACCACGCGCTTGCCCGACGCTACAACTTCCTCTTTGGTCGGGTACGGATTCGACTCGTCATACTCGTAGATATGCTCGTCCAGGCCGGCTTCCCGGATTTCTTTGTCTAGCGTACTGCCCGATACCGTGGTCTCGAATTTCAGGAATACGATTTCTTGTGGATTATCCTCTATAAACTCGGTGATTTCCGCCAAGACATAATGCGCCAAACGGCTCCCGTTAAACCCGTTGGTCATCTTGCCGTGATACACCGACACGTCCTTTTTGAACCAAGTGCGTTTCTCGTGGATATCGATTTCGACAGCGCGAATCCCTTTCTCGAACTGCTCGGGCATATCGTCAAACACGTTAGATTTGCTGAACGTACTGCCTTTGTAATTGTAAGTGTTGTGGGTGGCGGGGAAAGAAATCTCGTTAATTGTCCGATCGTCCCTATCCACTTTTCGCAACGGTTCGGCCTGAACAGATACCTGTTGGGCGCTGGCCGTCTTAAGCCCGATATCGCCCATGTTCGCGTCCATACCGGACTCTTCTAATCCTTGGTCGCAGGAAACCATAGCCCCGGCCAAAATCAACGGAAGGTAAACCTTTTTCATAGAATGAAATTTTGTGTTTAGTTGTTGTTTTGTCGATCGCAACAAACGGTTACCACGCCGTTTGGATTCCGATCATTGGGGAATATATACAGTTTTTCTATATGTATGATAATAAATTTATTTGAATTTACACGGGAAGGATTCCGGCAACGATCCCATTTGTTTTATTCTAAAATATAACGACAAAAAAGATCTTAAATTTCAAATAATCGCATGCGTAGGAGGTTTGTATCAATAATCAGGATCGAACAATACCGGTTTGAAAGACAAAAAAGTCCTAAAAACACTCTGCATGTTCAGGGAAATAATGCAAATGAATGTTTTGGGGCCTAATCGAGAGAGGATTTCCTTTTTGGAGAGAAAGCGAAATCAAGCTACTTTTGGGGAAAGTTTAAAACGATACGAAACAATGGCGGAAAGTCTTATAATTGACGCTTCGGCGAGCAAGGCCGAAAAATACGAGCAACTGATACCCCAAATCAAAGCGCTTGTTACGGGCGAGGAAAATATGGTTGCGAATATGGCTAATGTATCGGCCGCGTTGCGGTCGGTTTTCGGCTTTTTCTGGGTTGGATTCTATATCGTAGAAGGCGAACAACTCGTGCTCGGGCCGTTCCAAGGGCCAATCGCTTGTACCAGAATCCCGAAAGGACGAGGCGTTTGCGGTCAGGCTTGGGAAAAAGAAGAAACCCAGTTGGTACTGGACGTGGACGCATTTCCGGGGCATATAGCCTGCAGTTCGGCTTCGAAATCGGAGGTGGTGGTGCCGGTAATTTCCGGCGGAAAAGCGATCGCCGTACTGGACGTGGACAGCGACAAGCTTAACGATTTTGACGAGACGGATAAGAAATACCTGGAACTTCTGATGAAGGAGGTTTTCTAAAGAAAAGTATAGCGGGTTTTGCCCGGCAATAAAAATAGCGGTGTTCCGTAACCGGCGTTTTGCCTGTTCGGAGCACCGCTTTTTTTGTATTCGACATAGGGCAAGTAAGAGGGGCCTGAAGCTACCTTACCTTATATCTCGACATTCTATTGAATTAACGGACTAGTAGCCCGGGTTTTGTGTCAGGTTTTCGTTTTTCTGGATATCGCTGTAAGGTATCGGCGCCAGGTAGTGTTTCTCCAAAAAGACCTGAAGCGGGCGGTTATCCACTACGTGCTTCATGTTATAGTTTAGGCTTCCGTCGTCGTTTTTGGTTACCACTACGCCGTGGAAGTATTTGCCGTCAAGCACCTCGATACTTTTGCGCCAGCGGATCAAATCCCACCAGCGGTGGTCTTCGAAGGCCAATTCTATACGCCTTTCGTGCATGAGTTCCTTGCGCATCTCCGCCTGTGACAGGCCGGGCTTAATATTCGGCATATTCACCCTGTCCCGAATCACTTTTACGCTGGCGTACACAGTGTTGGAAGCCGGGCGCAGTTCGTTTTCGGCCTCGGCCAAATTGAGGTACATCTCGCCTAGGCGGAACATTTTCCAGCTTACTCTCGATTCGCCACCTTTTGGGGCGATGGCCGACTTCTCGTCCAGGTATTTCCTGCAATAGTAGCCCGTAATACTGTGAAGCCCCGTTTTGTTGATGGCGTCCGGGCCGTCCGGGCTTACGGTATTCATGGCGCGGCCTTTGAACACGGCCCCGTTGTAGAGCACCGAGGCGTAAAACCTCGGGTCCCTGCCTTCGTATGGCTTTTTGGCGTCGTAGCCGCTGGCCGCGTCGGTAATCGGCAGTCCGTTGGCCATGTAGTAGGAGTCCACGAGTTCCTGTGTCGGGTTTGTCTGTGATCCCCAGTCGGCCCTGTAGCTCCAAGGTAGGTTGTAGAGGTCGTAGCTCTGGCCTTTGTTGGCCTTGCCGTCGAACAATATTTCAAAGATCACCTCCTTGTCGCCTCCGTAAGAGCCGAAAAGCTTGCCGTAGTCGGGGCTCATCTCAAATTTTCCCGATTCGATTACCCTGCGGGAATAATCGACGCACTTTTCCCAGCGCTTGGCGTAAAGCATGGCCCGGGAGCCTAAGGCCCAACATGCTTCCTTGGATATTTTTCCGTTAAGGATATCGGATTTGCTTTCCAAGATATCGTCAATCTCGTCAAGTTCGCTGTCGATAAAATCCCAGACGTCTGTCGCCGGAGTCCGGGGAGTGAGGAAGTCGTCGTTGATAGTTTGCGCTTTGGTAATCAACGGCACGTCGCCGTAACGTTTCACCAGCTCGAAGTAGAATTCGGCGCGGAGCCAACGGGCCTCGGCCACGGCCGTTTTCTTGAAGCTCTCGTCCATTGAGCTTTCGCCCACTTTCTCGATAAACTCGTTCGCCTTCCGGATGGACTTATACTTGTGCCACATTCCTATCGGATTGTTCGAGGGACCGATCAGGCCGGGAACAATGACTTTTTGCGATGAAATCCAGCCCGACTTTGTCCGGGCGTTGTCCGTTACGCAGTCGGTCATATAATATCCGCCCAAAGGGTGAGGAATCTCGTCGTGGATTTTGTTCAGGAAAGCCTGGGCCAGGTTTTGGTCGGAGTAAACCGCGCTAGAGGAAATCTTGTCGAGGGGTTCCCTGTCCAGAAAATCGCTTTGGCAGGAAACGCCCAAGACCATCAGAGTAAAAATATATGTTAGTCTTACGTATTTCATATGTGAGAATTTTTTAGGTAAACAATCTTATCCGGCACCGGCCGGAAGGCATGTCAAAGCGTTATGTTTACGCCGAAAGTGTACGCTTTCATCTCCGGATATAACGGGTCGATGTAATCGTCGTCCGTGATGTTCACCAAGTTGGTGCCTGTGAAAAACACCCGTACCGATTTCAGCCCCGCGTATTTCAGAACGGGGGAATCGTTGAGATCGTAGCCTACAGTCAGGTTTCTGAGTTTTAGGTATGACGCGTCTACAAGCCAGAAATCGGATCTGCGGGCGTTGTTGACCGGCGTGCCGACACCAAGGCGCGGATATTTGGCTCCGGGGTTTTCAGGCCGCCAGCTGTCTGACAGACGGCTTTGCGAGTTGCCCCGGTTGACGAAAGGGTTCATCGGCAAATACTTCTCGAAATTGCCGGCCCCTTGCCAGTTACACATCAGGGAGAAATTCTTGTAGCTAAGCGAAAGGTTCATGCCGTAGATGATTTCGGGCACACCGCTTTTGCCTATGTGTTGCTGGTCGTAGCCGTCGATAATGCCGTCGGGCTTGTCGTCCGGGCCGCTGATGTCGCGGAATTTGATATCGCCGGGGCGGATTGTTTTGTTGCCGTTGCCGTCCTGTACGTGCCAGTTGTCGATTTCCTCCTGGTTTTGAAACAAGCCTTCCGATACGTAGCCGTAGAATTGGTCAAACGCCCGGCCGGTTCTCTTTATCCTGTCCGCCACGTTTTTGGCCTCGTCGATTTCGATCACTTTACTTTTCACCCAAGTGAACGTTCCGCCGAGATCCCACTTCAGGTCTCCGGCCTGTCCCCTGTAATTCAGCGCGGCTTCGAGGCCTTTGTTCTCCACTATCCCGAAGTTTTCGTGGGGAAGATCCGCCCCGAAGGTTTCCGGAGTGGAGGCGTTTCTTGGCAATAGGATCTGCTCGGTCCTTTTGTGGAAATATTCGATTGATCCGTACAAACGGTCTTGGAAAATACCGAAGTCGGTGCCGATGTTATAGTCGGTGGCCACTTCCCAAGTGATGTCCGGGTTGGCCAGTTTGGTCGGGTTGATCCCTATCTGGTAATTGCCTCCGTAAATGTAACCGTTCTTAAACTCAAAGCCCGAAAGGTATTGGTAGGCAGGCACCCGGTCGTTGCCCACTTTGCCGTACGAGGCCCGGAGCTTCAGGTTGGATATAAAGCTCGCGTTGTCTCTCAGGAACGGCTCGTCGCTGATTCTCCAGCCAAGGGACAGCGCAGGAAAGAAGCCCCAACGGTTGTCTTTGGAGAAGTTGTAGGAAGCGTCGTACCTGCCGTTGAGCTGAACCAGGTATTTTCCGTCATACGAATAGCTGACACGTCCGGCGTAGCCTAAGCGGGCCGTTTCTCCGGCGGAGCCTCCGGTGCGTTGGTTTAGCGAGCCTCCGGCAAATATTTGGTCTATTTTGTCAGTGATAAAGCCTTCTCTGTACGCTTCTATCCAGCTGTTTTTGTCTTCGTAAGATTCGGCCAGGGCCAGTACGCTGACGCTGTGTTTGCCGAAAGTTCTCGCGTAGTTTACGCTGGCCATAAGAGTCAGAAGCTGGGCTTCTCTTTTCCTTTTTGTGAGCTTGGTAGTGTTTTCCGACATCTTGCTGGTGTACGTGTCGTTGGTTTTGTCATGCACCCAAAATTCGAAAGGCTTTACCAAGTACGATCTGTCTTCGAAGGTTTTGTCATACGTAAAGCGTCCGTTCAGGGTCAGGCCCTCGACTTTCGGAACCTTGTACTCAATACCCAGATTGCTTTGGTAGAAAGAGTTTTTGATTTTGCCGTATCCCGAGTGCAGGGCTCTGCCGATGGGGTTGGTGTTCAGGCCGTTGAATCCGAGCCCCTTTTTCACTACACCTTCCTTGTTTACGTAAGCCGAATAAGTCGGCAACGATTCGCCAATGTTGTACCAAAGGTTGGTTTTGCCCGGCTCGTTGCGCTCCTCTTCCCTATACGCCAGGTTGGCGGTCAATTTTATCTGAGGCGTCACTTGGGCGCTAATGTTCGAGCGGATCCCGTATCTGCCAAAGTCGGTGGACTTCAACAGCCCGTCCTGTTCCATCAGGTTGCCCGAAACGAAATACCGGATCTTGTCGCCGCCGCCTGTCACCGACAGGTTGTGCTGCTTGCGTGGAGCGCTTTTGTCGATACAGGCGCGCCACCAGTCGCTTCCTTCGTAGCCGGGAGCCCCTATTCTGAATTTCTCGACTTCCTCGTCCGTGTATTCCGCGTTTTGCCCGTCGTTGAGTTTCGCTTCGTTAAAGTATTTGGCGTACTCGTAGGCGTTCATCAGCTCGGGCTCTATGGTGGCCTGCTGGATAGAGAAAGAACCCGAATACGAGATTTCGGCTTTGCCCTTCTCCCCTTGTTTGGTAGTGATCAGCACAACTCCGTTGGCCGCCCGGGCTCCGTAAATGGCGGTGCTGGCCGCGTCTTTCAGGATTACGATATCCGCGATATCGTTAGGGTCTATCCTTACCCACGAGCGGGGGATTCCGTCAACAAGAACCAGAGCGTTATTATTTCCGAAAGTACTTTTGCCCCGGATGGAGAATGATCCGGCGTCGAGGCCGGGCTGGCCGGTGCTTTGTGTGGTGATAACGCCGGGCATCCGGCCTGCCATCGAGTGGGTGATCGACGTGGGCATGTCTTTGCTCAGCGTAGATCCGCTTACTTGGGCTACCGCTCCGGTAAGGTCCTTTTTCTTCTGGACTCCGTACCCGATCGTTACGACTTCCTCCAGTTGCGTCTGGTCCAATTCGAGGCTAACCACCAAGTCGCTGACGGCTTCCGTAACCTTGAACTCGTAGGGTTTGAACCCCACGAAACTGACCTGCAGGATGTCTCCGGGGTTAACGTCGAGTGAAAAATTACCGTCGATATCTGTCGACGAGCCGTGGGTTGTGCCTTTTACCACAACGTTAGCTCCGATAATCGGCTCTCCCGCGTCGTCTTTTACCGTTCCTTTTACGGGCACCTTGCTTTGTTGCGGAACAGGTTCTTTTTCGGCCTTGGTAGCTTTTTTGGGGAATATGTATACTCTCTTGCCGTCTATGTCATATTCCAAGTTTGTGTTTTTCAGAAGGACATCCATAATCGAGGAGATTGTGGTGTCCGAAAAGTCATAATCGACCTTGAGATTGGCGTTCACCTCGTTGTCTTTGTAAAAAAACTTCATCCCGGTTTTCTTCCGGATTTTCAACAAGGCTTCCTTTAACGTCATGCCTTGGGTGACGCTCAGCGTGAATGTTTCGGCTGTCGGCACTTCTTTTTCCGTTGCGCCAGCAGAAAGCGAGCACATCAGCAGCGTTATAAAAAAACAGCCGATCGCTTTTCGAAAAAACGTTTTGGGCCTAACCCTTAGGTAAAGTTCACTCATAGCTTTGGGTTTAAAAATTGACAATATGGTCCTGTGCCGTAAACTGGGGTGTTTACGGAAAATGTGTATGTTGCGAATAATCGTAAATGGGACTCGGAGCCTAACCTCGGTTTTAAAAACGGCTACGCTTTCCGAAAAATTTCATGATCGCCAAAGCGAATACTTGCCTCCGCAAACTATGGCCCGAAACAGAGCCGTGTCATGGATTTTGGCTTTGCGGAGAGTCAAAGTGACAAAATAATTTGCCGAACCCGGTTCGGCCTCGTTTCCCTTAAAAGTCCCTCAGTCCAGAATTACCTACATGTTTTTTCTTTTTTTTATGATTTTTTTTCGAAAGGCCAAAAAAGTGCTTTTCGGGATAGTTTCCGAGTTTGTGACACTGATGTTCAAGTTTTGGCAAATCCAACATATTTCACTATCATAGCATCCTTAAGTTGTGAAGGGGGAAAGAGATCGGTGATGTGTTTTCAGAATTAGGGCATTCTGTTTCAGTGTTGGTTTTCAGGTTTTTATGTTGACTTGTGGCGTTTTTTTAGATTGAATTTTGACACCTAAAGCTAACAGTTTGGTTTTTTGCGACAGGGTATCGTCCTAGAATAAACCCCATGCTTTTCCCACTAATTTTAAGGAATGGGCCTATTGGGTATTTTAGGTCGCAGAAAAAGCATAACGGGATGTTTTTTATACTATTCATCACCTAAATCCCTATAGCTCAACAGGTCTTACAACCATGGAAAAGAATTCCGAAGATATTGAAAACCTATTGCCGAAATACCTTAGGGGCGAGACTAGCCCTGAGGAAAACGCGCTTATTGACCGTTGTCGGGAAAGTGATCCGGATATGCGTGAGCGCTGGGACGAGGCGTCCGGTATTTGGGAAAGTCTAAACGGTGACAAAGTAGCCGACAGGCCGGGAAACAGAAAACAGGAGCTACTGCGGGATACGCTTAAAAGTATATCCGCCAAAGAAAATTCCAAGCCGAAAAAGCGTTTTCCTTTGGCTATAGCGGCGAGTCTGGCTTTGCTGTTGGCGGCGGGGGTTTCGGTATGGCTTACTTCGGATTCCGGAAACGATTTGGCGACTGCCGAGCCAAACGATGTTGTTTTTTCCTTTCCCGAAACCTCACCGATAAGCTTAAACGAAATACGCAACGGAGACCGCTCGGTCTACGACGATTCGGACAGTTTGGTTAGACTGGACGCCTTAAAAAAGATAAAAACCTCGGAGGCCGTAACCATTAGGGTTCCGTACGGAAAACGTATAAGGGTGCGTTTGGAAGACGGGACCACAGTTTGGATTAATTCGGGAACAACCCTAACGGTGCCCGAGCAGGCCGAAACCGGCCCCAGAAGGGTGAAAGTACGCGGAGAGGCGTTTTTTAGTGTAGCCCACGCCGGTAGGCCGTTTGTTGTTGACGCGGGCCTGGCTTTGATCAAAGTGTATGGCACTGAGTTCAATGTCAACAATTATCCGGAATCGGAAGCCTCCAGCGTTACGCTGGTGGAGGGGAGCGTGGCCTTGTTTTCCGAGAGTATAGCCGATAGCGTCTTGCTGGCTCCGGAACAGCGGGCGGTACTCACGTCCCGGAACGGATACAAAGTGGACAATGTGAAAACGGAGGCTTTCACTTCTTGGAAGGATAATATACTGTTTTTTGAAAACCAGTCTTTCAAACAGCTTACGCCGATCTTGGAACGCTGGTACGGGGTGTCTATCTCCGACCCCGACAACAGGATGGAAGGTGCGCGATTTACAGGTATTTTCGACGAAACGGACAGCCTCGAAATCGTGATGACAGCATTTTGCCGACGGGAGGATTTTGGGTTTGAGATTAATGACGGTTTTGTGCGTATAACCGCAAAACCTGCCAAATAAAGCAATGAGAGTCAGTGGGAAAGTGGGATGTGTGTTCTAGTATTTGATATTCTAATTTTCCATAATGAGACATAACACTACATAGCGACAGGGAAAATCCGCTTTCCGAAGGAGTAAGGAAAGCGGGCTCAACCTATGTGCGGCACTTTGCGCTCCAAGCTTTTTTTCACGGAATGCGCAAGCGTTGACGCCGCTTTCTGTATACACTTGTTTTTTATCGGGATCTGGAATCCGGTTTGTTACGGATTGCCCTTTTGTCTCGGGAGCAAAGTGTATTTGCCAACTATGGTGCCTCGACTGAGACTTTCGAAAGATGGATATTAACGAAGAAAAATTTTTCACGTTGCTCAACCAAAAGAAGTACGAAAGCGCTTTCGGTTGGCTATACGCCCAATATTTTGACGCACTTTTCAGCTATGCCTTCGGGATGGTCCAAAGCGATAAAGTGGCTGAGGATCTGGTTCAGGAAACATTTCTTTCGGTATGGGAAAACAAGGGAGGCCTTAAGAATATCGCAAGTTTGGAATCGTACCTGTACAAAGGCGTTTATTTCAACGCAATGAATGAGGTGAGGAGGAAAAAGGTGCGGGAAACGAACGCTAAGACGGTCTTGCATGTACTGTACGAAGACGAAAACAGCGAGAGTGACAAGGGCCTGGAAGCCGAGATAAGAAAAGCGATAGACGACCTTCCGGAAAGGTGTAAGGAGATTTTCTATTTGAGTAAATATTCCGAACTAAAGCGAAGCGCCATATCCGAACTTTTGGGCGTTTCGGTGAGAACGGTAGACGCCCAGCTAAACAGGGCGATTAACAAAATCAGAAAATACCTGATGACAACCCAAACCTTTATGGAAAAAAGGAATGCGTGAAGATGTTTGTCGTTTTTGTGAGAAAAGAACATACTTGTTGTCAATGTCTTTAGGCTTTGTTACTGGTTTATAAGGCAAAATGCCATCAGGCTTTTTCCTGTTATTTCCCCTTCCCATTTCCACTTTTCCCTTTTATTTTTTAGATTCGAAACCAGAACGGACCGTACCAGTTGTGGTCGTAATAGAACCTCTATGATTTTTGAAGTAAACGAAGAAAGCGAAACGCCTAAATTTCAGCAACTTGTTGATTCCGTAACCCGGGCTTTGGCCGAGGGTACTCTGGATACGGGAGACCAGCTTCCGTCGGTGAATACTATTTGCAAGGAGTATCGCCTGTCCAGAGATACTGTTTTTAAGGCTTATAATATCTTGAAAGAGAAGGGAACGGTGCAGTCGGTGCCTAACAAGGGATATTTTATCGCTAAAGAGAACCGCAAGGTGTTTTTGTTTCTCGATACATTCAAAGCCTACAAAGAAGTGCTGTATGGCGGTTTGGTGAAGAACCTGTCGCCGAATATAGTGGCCGACGTTCATTTCCATCATTATAACACCGAGCTTTTCAAAAGGCTGGTGGAGGAAAACGCCGGCAAATACAGCAAGTATATCGTGATGCCCTTCGATAATCCGGAAGTGGGCGAGGCTCTAAAGCGCCTTCCGGCGAACAAAACGCTGATTATTGATTGGGACACCAATGCGACAGACCATAAAAACAGGCTTTACCAAAACTTCGGGACTGCCGTCCGCAGGGAACTGGAAGGCGTAGAAAGTTTGTTGAGAAAATATACGAAATGCGTAATGCTCTATCCGGAATTCACTTTTCATCCGAAAGATACCGTTGAGAATTTCGAGGCTTTCTGCAAAGACAAGCGGATTCCTTACGAGGTCCAGTACGATTCGCAAGCGTTGGACGTAAAGCCTGGCGAGATGTATTTCAGCGTAAGCGACCGAATGTTAGGGATGGTTTTGGAACAGTGCAAAGCCAGAAATCTGGAACTTGGCGCGGATGTGGGCGTGTTGTCTTACAACGAGACTCCGATGAAGAAATTCGTTGACAAAGGCATCACGGTAATCTCCACTGATTTTGAGAAAATGGGAGAAGAGGCTGCTAGGTTTTCCAACGGCCAAGTGTCTATGGATATTTGCGTGCCTACCAAAATCACGCTTAGGGAATCCTTGTAAATAGAGCAAGAATAGTGAGAGAAATAGCGTAATTGATTCAATATCAGTGATCCGAAGCTGTTTCTTTCGCTGTTCCAGTATTCAAAAATTTTTTACCTACAAAACATACCAGATCAGAACGGAATAAAATCAATTCTTTAAACTATGTTTCTACTAGGTATAGATATCGGGAGCTCATCGGTGAAGGTGGCACTTGTGGAAGGCGAAAGCGGAAAGTGTGTGGCCTCGGCTTTTCACCCGAAAAAGGAGATGAAAATTACGGCGCCGAGGGCGGGATGGGCCGAACAGGATCCGGAACAGTGGTGGAAACATCTGAAACGGGCCATGGCGGAAGCGCTTCGGGAGTCGGGAGTGTCGCCGGAAAGTATCGGCGCCGTAGGAATCTCTTACCAGATGCACGGCCTAGTTGTGGTTGACAAAGCGCTGAAGCCTTTGCGCCCGGCCATTATCTGGTGCGATAGCAGGGCTGTGGAAATCGGTGATACAGCTTTCGAGGCTATAGGCAAAGATAAATGCTTGGCAACTTTGCTGAACTCTCCGGGTAATTTCACGGCATCGAAGCTCAAGTGGATTAAGGATAACGAGCCCGATATCTACAACCGGATTTACAAGATTATGCTTCCGGGCGATTATATCGCCATGAAGCTCACGGGCGAGCCAAAAACCACTGTAAGCGGACTGTCGGAAGGGATTTTTTGGGATTTCGAACGCAACGAATTGTCCCGGGAAGTGCTTGACTATTTTGGTTTTGATGAGAGTCTTGTCTCTGAAACCGCGCCTACCTTCGGCCCGCAGGGGACGCTTCCGCCCGAAGCCTCTCAAGAGCTCGGTTTAGCCGAAGGGACAAAGGTCTGTTACCGGGCCGGAGACCAGCCGAACAACGCTTTTTCCCTAAATGTAATGAATCCCGGAGAGGTGGCGGCCACGGCCGGAACTTCGGGCGTGGTGTACGGCATCAGCGACCGGCTCGCTTTTGACCGGCAGTCCCGTGTCAATACTTTCGCCCATGTCAACCACCGCCAGGAGGCGAAGCGTTTAGGTGTTTTGCTCTGCGTAAACGGGACCGGGATCCTGAATTCTTGGCTTAGGGAAAATATTGGCCCGGAGAATTTTTCCTATGAGGAAATGAACGCCTTGGCCGAACGGATTCCTGTCGGGGCGGAAGGTATGAGCGTTTTGCCCTTTGGCAACGGCGCCGAGCGGATACTCAACAACCGGGATATCGGAGCGCAGATAGGTGGCACTTTGAATTTCAATATCCATACCCGGGCGCATCTGTTCCGGGCGGCGCAGGAAGGAATCGCTTTCGCTTTTAAATACGGGATGGAAATAATGGCGGCGATGGGAACGGAGGCGAAAGTCATTCGGGCCGGACACGCCAATATGTTTCTAAGCCCCATTTTCCGCCAAACCTTGGCTTCCGTTACCGGAGCCTCGATCGAACTGTACGATACTGACGGAGCCGTAGGCGCGGCCCGCGGAGCCGGTATCGGCGCGGGATATTACAAAAACACACGGGAGGCCTTCCGTAATCTCAAAATCATCGAAACGGTTAGGCCCGACGCCTCCGGTGCGGAGCTTTTCAGGGAAGCCTATGGCCGTTGGACAAACCAACTGGCCAAATTCTTATAACTTCAAAACCACGCAAGATGACTGTATTCACAGGCGACAAAGAATATTTCAAAGGCATAAACAAGATTCAGTTTGAAGGGAAAGATTCGAAAAATCCATTGGCTTTCAAATGGTATGACGAAAACCGGATAGTGGCGGGCAAGACGATGAAAGAGCATTTGCGTTTCGCCGTTTCCTATTGGCACGCCTTCTGTGGTGCCGGACAAGATCCTTTCGGTCCGGGGCCCCGCCCGTTTCCTTGGGGCAAATCATCGGACCCTATTGAGGCTTCGAAAGAAAAACTGGACGCCGCCTTTGAGTTTTTCACCAAACTGGGAACGCCCTTCTACTGCTTTCACGATACGGATTTGGTGGGCGACGGCTCCGTTTTCGAAATAGAGAAAAGACTTGGGAAAATCATTCCGATGGCCAAAGAGCGTCAGGAAGCCACGGGCGTACGCCTGCTGTGGGGAACAGCCAACGTCTTTTCGAATCCCCGCTATATGAACGGCGCGGCCACAAACCCGGATTTTGACGCGGTAAGCAACGCAGCTGTGCAAGTCAAAAACGCCATGGACGCTACCATAGCGCTGGGCGGAGAGGGTTACGTATTCTGGGGCGGGCGCGAAGGCTATATGAGCCTGCACAATACCGACACCAAGCAAGAGACCGGACATTTGGCGAATTTCCTGCGCATGGCCAGAGACTACGGCCGAAAACAAGGCTTCAAGGGCAAGTTTTTCATCGAACCGAAACCCATGGAGCCGACCAAGCACCAATACGATTACGATACGCAAACGGTTATCGGGTTTTTGAGGAAGCACGGCCTTGAGAGCGATTTCCAGATCAATATCGAAGTCAACCACGCGACGCTTTCCGGCCACTCTTTCGCCCACGAGCTACGCATGGCCGCCGACAACGGCATGCTCGGTTCCATCGACGCCAACAAAGGCGACTACCAAAACGGCTGGGATACCGACGAATTTCCGACCAGTATTTACGAAACCACCGAAGCCATGCTGGAAATCCTCCAAGCCGGCGGATTCGCCCACGGTGGAATAAACTTCGACGCCAAACTCCGCAGGAATTCCACGGACTTGGAGGATCTGTTTATCGCTCACGTTTCGGGGATTGACACATTCGCCCGGGCCTTACTGATCGCACAGGATATTCTGGAAAACTCCGATTATTTGGCTCGTCGCAAAGAGCGTTACGCTTCTTTTGAGGCGGGGGAAGGGGCTAGGTTTCAAGCTGGAAAATTGACATTGGAAGATTTATACACCTACGCCCAAACGTCAGGCGAGCCGGCCACCGTTTCCGGCAAGCAGGAATATCTCGAAAGTCTTATCAATATGTATATCTAGGTTTTCGCCGATACCCCTCCGCCTCTATTCCTTTTGTAAAAGGACTGTGGCGACACGCTTTTCTTGTCAAAGATCATCCATTCTCAAATGAAGCCTCAGGGCTGATTATCAATCGCTTTTAAATCATTTTCAGATGACAATACGAAAAGGTAAACTAATCACAGTACTCTGTTGGGCCATGTTGTTCTTCCGCTTTACGGCGATTGCGCAACAAAAGGCGACCGTACATTACGTTACGCTTGAGGAAGGAGAGAATATCCCTGGAAATCCCGTAAAGGAATACGGTTTGTCCGAAAAAGGTGAAGGCAACCAAACGATCCTGCTGTATCCAGAGGCCGAATTCCAGACGATTACGGGAGTGGGCGGAGCCTTTAACGAGATTGGCGGGCTGGCGCTGGCCTCTTTGCCCAAGGGCGAACAGAAACGGGTGATATCCAATCTTTTCGGGGAGGCAGGGGCGTACTTTACGTTATGCAGAACGGCCATAGGTTCCAGCGATTTTGGGGTGGACGCATATAGTTATGACGAGACTCCGAACGATTTCGGAATGAAGGATTTTTCCGTTGACCGGGACAAGAAAAGCGTGATCCCTTTTATCAAATTGGCTCTGAAATACAATCCGGACATGGCCCTGTTCGCTTCGCCGTGGAGCCCTCCGGGATGGATGAAATACTCGGGACTGATGGACCGCGGGATTGAGTTTCCGGAAAAGAACAGACTGAAATCGGACAAGCGGATTTACGAAGCTTATGCGCTGTATATGGCCAAATATGTTAAGGTCTATAAGAAGTACGGAATTGATATCGACAGGATTTTGGTACAGAACGAAACGGATATCAGCACCAAGTACCCGTCTTGTGTTATGCCTCCAGCCCAGATGTACGAGTTCGTATCGGAACATATGCGCCCTGCTTTCGGCAAGTACCGTTTGGATACCGAAATATGGGCGGGGACTTTCCGTACGCATGGTACGTTAGACGCTATCGAGTTCGCTGGTTCCGATGAATATTTGAAGTCCGTTGACGGAATTGGGATACAATATACCAATACCCAATACATCAATGATATGAATGTTCTGAAAGGCCCAAAACCGGCGATGCATACAGAGGGCGTATGCTATAACGGCGATAACACCGTAGGGCAGGCTTTCGCCAGACTGGGCGAGATTGCGTCTTATATCAATTCTGGTATTCCGAATTTCTGCTACTGGAATATGATTTTGGACGAAACGGGAAAAAGCGGTTGGGATTGGAAACAGAACAGCCTTATCAATATCGACCGTGGCCAGAAGACGGTTACTTACAATCCCGACTATGCGGTAATGGCTCTGTTTGGCAAGTATATGGAGCCGGGCATGCGACGAATCGCCTCTTACGCTCACGAAACGGTGATCACTCTAAAGAAGGAAAATACTGTTCATGTTTTTGTGAAAAACGAATCGGGAAAGGCGAAACGCTATACGCTGAAAGTTAAGGGCGGGGATTCTGCGGAAGCCACGGTTCCTCCGCATTCTATGGCCGTGATTGTATTGAAATAGCGCCCGAGCGTCGTAAAAGCTCCTATTTCCGCAACAATCCGGCGGAAACGAAAATTCAACTAAGGAAGAACCGCCGGTATTAAGTACTAAGCGCTTGCTAATACTTAACATCCAAGACCTATTGGATAGCGTAGGCATTTCCGGTTTCTGTTAATCTGCTAGATATTTTAATATGGAAAAACCAAAAGCCACTAACAACCACGCCTACGTAATTCGGCTGACCCTGATCGCCACGCTTGGCGGGTTGCTTTTCGGCTACGACACGGCCGTGATATCGGGAACGGTCAGTTCCTTGGAGCATTTCTTTATACAACCCTTCGGCCTTAGCGAGTCGGACGCCAATTCTTTGCTCGGTCAGGTGATTTCGAGCGCTTTGATCGGTTGTGTAATCGGCGGTTTGTCCGGCGGGTGGATCAGCGAAAAGCTCGGCCGGCGCAACGGCCTTATGCTCGCGGCCGCGCTCTTTTTAGTTTCGGCGGTCGGATCTTCCATGCCCGAATTGTTCTTTGAGCCGTCGAAAGAGGGCGCCCATCTTTTCGTCAACCATTTCGTGTTTTACAGAATCGTCGGGGGAATTGGCGTGGGCTTGGCCTCCATGCTCTCGCCTATGTATATCGCCGAGATGGCGCCTTCGGATATCCGCGGTAAGCTGGTTTCCTGGAATCAGTTCGCCATCGTGATGGGTATGCTGATCGTGTATTTTGTCAATTACGCCATCTCCCGCCAAGGCGACGACCAATGGCTGAATACCGTAGGCTGGCGCTATATGTTCGCTTCCGAGATAATACCGGCCACGGTTTTCCTAATAGGCCTGTGTTTTGTACCCCGTACGCCACGCTTTTTGGTTTTGAAAGAAAAACACCAAGAGGCCAGGGGCGTATTGGACCGGATCAGCCCCGCCTTCGCCGAGCAAACTTTAAAGGAAATCACCGGCTCCATGAACCAAAAATCGGCCAAGATCATGTCTTACGGTGTCGGCGTTTTGGTAATCGGAATTCTGCTGTCCGCCTTCCAACAGTTTGTGGGCATCAATGTGGTTTTGTACTACGCCCCCGAGATTTTCAAGAATATGGGCATGGGCACTGACGCCGCCCTGTTCCAAACCATTATCGTGGGCGGAATCAATATGCTGTTCACCATTCTGGCCATCTACACCGTCGATAAATGGGGACGCAAACCGCTCCAAATCGCCGGGGCCGTGGGCATGGCCGTCTGTATGATCGCGCTGGGATTTTCCTTTTTCCTCCAGAGCGCCGGTCTGTTCGCCCTGATCTGTATGCTGGGTTATATCGCCTGTTTCGCCATGAGTTGGGGACCGGTTACTTGGGTATTGCTGTCGGAGATATTTCCCAACAGTATCCGGGGAAAAGCCATGGCCGTAGCCGTGGCGGCGCAGTGGATTTCCAACTATCTGGTCTCTTGGACCTTCCCCATTATGGACAAAAGCACCTACCTCAACGGCCTGTTCCACCACGGATTCGCCTATTGGATCTACGGCGTAATGGCAATTATAGCCTCGGTATTTGTCTGGAAATTCGTGCCCGAAACAAAAGGCAAGACATTGGAGGAAATGGAAAATTTATGGGAGAATAATAAAGGGTAGAAAGACAACAATTGGTCTGTACAGACAGGGCATGCCCTGTCTCAGCGCCCCGTTTTACACACCCGGATTTTCAACAAAACAATCTGATTTCCATCAACAATATTTTCAAATCAACAGCCTGAAACCCTTTTATCCGGCTACCTGATTACGCAACCAAATTTTTAGAAAGATGATCTTTTTGAAAAGCTACATAAAAGGAGCCTTAGCGCTATGCGCGCTCACGGCGTCCGCCACGCTGACGTGGGCCCAGAAACCGGCCGATATCTCGTGGATAGATTTCAACCTGAACGATAAGAAAGAAGTCTACGAAAACCCCGAATCCTCGCCTAGACAAAGGGCCGTGGACTTGGTGGAGCGGATGACTTTCGCCGAAAAAGTATCGCAACTGATCGATAAGGCCGCGCCGATAAGCCGTTTGGGCGTGCCCGAATACAACTGGTGGAACGAATGCCTGCACGGCGTGGCCCGCAACGGCAAAGCCACCTCCTTTCCGCAGGCTATCGGCTTGGCCGCCACTTGGAATACCGACCTGATACTGGAAGTGGCCGAGGTGATCAGTACCGAGGCCCGGGCCAAGCACCACAAGAACCTCTCGGAAGGAAAAACGGGACGCTACCAAGGCCTGACGATGTGGACGCCCAATATCAATATCTTCCGCGATCCGCGCTGGGGCCGTGGGCAGGAGACCTACGGCGAAGACCCCTACCTCACTTCCCGCATGGGCGTGGCCTTTGTAAAAGGCCTGCAAGGCGAAGGGCGCGACTACCTGAAAGTGGTGGCCACGCCGAAACACTTCGCCGTACATAGCGGGCCGGAGCCGGACCGCCACCATTTCGACGCCTATTGCAATCCGAAGGACCTTTGGGAGACGTATCTGCCCGCCTTTGAGGCGACGGTAAAGGAAGGCAAGGCCTTCTCGGTAATGTCGGCCTATAACCGCTACTTGGGCGAATCGGCGACGGCCAGTCCGTTCTTGCTTCAGGAAATATTGCGTGACAAATGGGGCTTCGAAGGCTATGTGGTATCGGACTGTGGCGCCGTGGACGATATCCACCGCAGGCACAAATTGGTACCGACGGCGGAAGAGGCCTCGGCCATGGCGCTGAAAAGCGGATGCGACCTGAACTGCGGTTCGCTTTACGCCAATCTGGTAAAGGCTAAAGAGCGCGGATTGGTCAATGAGCGGGATGTGGACACTGCTTTGGTAAGGCTCTTCGAGGCCCGTTTCCGCCTAGGCATGTTTGATCCGCAAGACCGCTTTGTGGCCGAATACCCTTACCAGCTTGTGGAATCGGAAGAACATAGAAAGCTCGCCCGCAAAACCGCCCAAGAGTCGATAGTATTGTTGAAAAACAAAGGCAATACGCTTCCCCTGAAAAAGAACCTCCCGAAGATAGCCGTACTGGGCCCGAATGCCGACGACGACATCTACCAACTGGGCAACTATAACGGCATGCCCGAACACCGGGTAACCGTATTGGACGGAATCCGCAACCATGTGGGGCCGAAAACGGAGGTGTTTTACAGCGTGGCCACGGGCCTTAGCTCCACAGAAACGGAAGGCGCTTTGGACGAAAAGCAACTGAACGAGATCCGCACGGCCGACGCCATCGTATTTGTGGGCGGTATATCGCCGAGGCTTGAGGGCGAGGAGATGAAGGTGAACGTGGAGGGCTTTAATATGGGCGACCGCACAAATATGAAAATGCCCGAAGCCCAACTCCAAACCCTCAAGAAACTAAAGGCCACGGGCAAGCCGGTGATATTGGTGCTTACCAGCGGTAGCGCCATGTCCATAAACTGGTGCGAGGAAAACCTCGACGGCATAATGCAGGCTTGGTATCCCGGGCAGGAAGGTGGCAACGCCGTAGCTGATGTCCTCTTCGGCGACTATAACCCTTCGGGAAAACTGCCCGTCACCTTTTACAAATCGGTCAAAGATCTGCCGCCGTTCGAAGACTACCATATGGACGGCCGTACGTACCGCTACTTCCACAAAGAACCGCTATACCCCTTCGGCTACGGAAAAAGCTATACCCAATTCGGCTACGCCAAGCCCAAAGCCAAGAGCAAGATAAAAGCGGGCGACCAGCTGGAAGTAAGCGTACAGATCAAAAACACCGGCCAACGCGACGGCCAAGAGGTGGTGCAACTCTATGTAAAAGACCTGGAAGCCAGCGTAGCCGTGCCCCTAAAGTCTTTGCGCAAGTTCAGGAAAGCCCACCTCAAAAAAGGCGAAAGCCGGACCGTCAACTTCACCTTGGCTCCGAAAGACTTCGAACTGATAGACCGCGACGGCGAACCGAGGCTGGAAAAAGGCAAATTCGAGATAATAGTGGGCACGGATTCGGCGTCAGAGAACAAGACGGAGGTCGAGATTAAATAATCCCCACGTATACAAAGGCGCCGGAACAATCGACACCCTCCGGCGCCAACCGAAGCCCCCAAACCTTACCCGCCCCAAAAAAAACGCAACGGCCCGTGGCGCGAAACCTGCGTATAATAAGGAAAGTACGACGCTATGCGCAGACAAAAAGGCTACACCCATCTCAACATTTACGAACGTAAAGTGATAGAAAACTCCCGGACGATGGGCTGGAGCATACGCCGTATAGCCGAATTCATAGAGCGCTCGCCCTCTACCGTAAGCCGGGAGCTGGAACGCAACACCGCCATACACGGCGTGTATCTAAGCGCCGAGGCCCACGACTTGGCCCGGGCCCGCAATCGCCTCTATGGCGCCCACCGCAACCCTAAGCGTGGCCTTATATATCCCCCGCGGTGCCAATACGGCAAGATTTTGCGCACGCACGTGGCTTGGTACTCCGATACGGAAGTATATATCCGTATACGCACAAACTGGCCCTCGGCATTCTTCCGTACCCGTGCCACCTCCATATTCAAGCTCGACGACAAGCCTTACCACTATAGCGAAACCGTGGAGCTTTTCTCGCTTTTGGCCGAACATAACCGCTGGCGCAAACTGATCCGGCTACTAAAAAGCAAATACCCTAAAAATATGGACGCCGAACCGGCACAAAACACAGGCCTTTGCAAGGTAGTGCCGATACCCGAACCGCAAAAGTCACTAGCCAAGGCTGGATAAGTCCGCCCAAACGGTCCTTAAAACAGCCCTTGGCCCACCGTTTTTCTCTTTTCTCAACGATTTTCTGACACTGATAAAAATATTGAAGCCCTTCGGGGCTTTTTTTCGTGCTGGAGTTTTTTGGTGGAGGGGTTTCGGGTGGTTTTTTCTGGTGATTGGGGAAGTGTTGCGTTTGCTCACGTGATTTTGGGCTTCGGAATTTATTTGGGACCAAGAGAAACGCCGGGAAGGCTGTGAGTTCTTGCCAGTCCAGAAAATCGCCGACAGAAAATTCGACTGGCGAGCTCTCGTTATTTCCCGGATATAAGAAATAACAGGATTTGGACTATATGTGTGAATTTTTAGGAGATTATATATTCGTAAGAGAGGTTTTGAATGTAGCACAAACTAAGTTTAGTTTAAAAAATTTAAGGATGTGTTGTGTGTGTAAATAAATCTTATTTTTTTGTGGGAAAGAATCTATTAGGTGTAGAGGAAATAACAGGAATTCCTGTTATTCCTACGTTGTACCACATCACCATTGAAAAGAGCAATATTCATATTAATTATTCAGCTGTTTCCAATCCTAACCTTTGGGCAGAGTAAAGACTCAATCTATTCAACACTTTTACTGGACAAGTATGTCAACCGTTGTATCGATAGTCTAGATTCAATAGAATACTTGAAAATTAACAACTATTCAAAGAGGTTAGACTTCTGCAATTTGGCAAGTTGTTTTACATTTTTAGAAGCCTATGACAAAGACACTCTACTCAATCAAGCATTATATGTGCGGTTAGAACAAATTGCGAGGAGATTTTATTCTGAGGGAACTCCAGTTCTCATACATAGAGGTGGAATGAATAGCACTGAATTATGTGAAAGATTAAATAAAGAAGGTAATCCTTACGGAATCACATATGTAAGCTTAGGTAATGCATGTGTCTCATATGGTTCAATGGATATTGGAATTAAAAAGTTTAACGAGGAGACCAAACGGTTAGTAGACTACATTGCTACCGAAGATAGAAAGAAGAAAAAGAAAGAAAAACGTGGTACAACAAAAAATAAAACCCATTAAAACGGGTTTTATTAGCCGTTGTAGGGCATTAAAAAACCAGAATGAAAAATATCTTAACCTTCATTAAGTCTTGTTTCATTTGGACAAGAAGAAGAGAGTGTTACTGAAAAAATAAAAATTGACCCCAGCTCCCGCCAGCGTACAGACGGCCATCGCAAGCATCCTTGCTTGTGATTTTTCATACAGCAAGTTTCCAAACTTGCCCGTGCGGTATTTCCAAACAGATCGAGGCAAGTTAGGAAACTTGCGGTTTGTTTTGTCACAAGCAAGGATGCTTGCGACGGCGGTGAGGTTTATCATTAGATTCTGTATATTTTTGTCCCGTTAGGAATTAACGAGATACAGATATGATTTTCAGCGCTTCGATTCACGTTCAGGAAAAGATAAAAACGGAATACGAGATCTCCGCCAGCCAGCCGGAGTTCGGCTTATGGCATTGGTATGTCGGTTTGCAGATGATCACCAACAGAAAGAGAGGGTTCGTCTTGGTAAATTCGCTTACGGGATATACCGTCTGCCTTGAGAATAGCACCAAGCCGATAATCAGAAACTTTTCCAAGTGTTTTCAGAAAGCTTTGGAGACCTCTCTGAGCGGAAAAGTGTCAAAGGAGGCCTTGGAGAATTATTTCGCTAAACAACCGCCCTTGACATTCGCCAACCCGGAGCGTGACGATTTGCTTGAATACACCTATAACCGGGCCATGACTATTTTTTTTATGCTTAGGCAAGACAGTTGGGACAATGTTATGGAAGCGATCAACAAGAGTGACAAGAATATTCTTGGTTCTCAAACATCGGGATCGTCCAGCCCGGCGCTTCTGATGGTCAAGAGGTTGGAAAAGGAGCTCGGCTAGTCCTTTTCACCGGCCGTCGTAAGCATTTATGTTTGTGACGGCCTATGGAAATCACCTTTAAGACATTTTTAAGGCCCTCGGCTAAACTTTTCCCTCCAAAACGTGTTTTTTCTTCTTGGCCCCTCCTTTCCGGTACAGGAATTGTAAATGCTTGGGTGACGTTCTATTTCATAAACCTTAAATGTAAAAAGTATAATGGAAGAACAACTGAAACCCGAAAATTGCATTCCGCCGGAAGACTACCCGAAGATAGCGGAGAATCTGGGGCAATGCCAAACGTATATTGACGAGGAAACCAAGTATATCCGCCAAATCCTCTATAAGGCGCTGGGCAAAGAGGCCAAGGAAGATACTCTAGACGGAAAGGTGGCGAACTTGCTGGATATCAAGCAGAAGCTGGTAAGGGATATCGCCGGTTTGGAATTCACTATCTCGCAAGAGCAGGACGCCAATCTTCTGGCCAAGTTTGAGGTGGATCTGGCTGTCTACAAGGCTAGGCTCCTCAAGATCAATTTCGATTTGGAGAACAACAAGAGCGATTCAATCGCGGACGTACATCATGCCACTACAGACGCTATAGTGTTTGGGCAGAAGTACCGCATATACCGCCAAGCCCTGCTGAATTACATCAACGATTATGTGGTTCCAGGCAATATCGGCGAGGGTTCGGTGTTTTTTGAGGGTGTGGAGTATGTGGCCTCGTTGGCCTCGCAAGACTAGAGTTTTGATTCACAATTGGTATATCAGAAGGGGATGGCGTACGGTCGTCCCCTTTTGTTTTGTAGGGACTGGGCTAGCTTTGTCCGCTCACCGTATTATTTTTCTTGGTGTGAGATAATCTGGTAATCATACTTTTGTTGTTGTTAATTTTTAATTATAAAAAATAAAATTAAAGTCATATTTAGGGTGTGTGTGGAGTGAGATTTTTTATATTCAGAGTATCTGGAAGAGGTGTGAGAATTGGTGAGAAGCATTTACCTTTTTAAAGGATAGACCAAAACCTGAAATAACCATGAATATTCGCTCTGATAAAACGGAAGAAAACAAAAGTCAATCGGTCTCAAATGCTGTTTCTCAAGGCTTGGCAAGCAGTGAATCTACTTTTCAGTTTGTGGATAATCGTTCTATATCTGTTGCGCAAAGGAGGTTGCGAGAGCTGGCTGGAGATAGCCCAAATACTCAGCGAGTTGTACAAAAGCAGATATTAGCGAACAACCTTCCCTTACAAGAGCCTACACCTATCCAGAAAAAAGAGAATAATACCGGCTTGCCCGACAACCTGAAGTCCGGTATAGAAAACCTTTCGGGTTATTCTATGGATGACGTGAAAGTTCATTACAATTCAAACAAACCCGCCCAATTGCACGCTCATGCCTATGCGCAGGGAACGGATATACATTTGGCTTCCGGACAAGAAAGGCATCTTCCTCATGAGGCCTGGCATGTGGTGCAACAGAAGCAAGGGAGGGTAAAGCCAACCATGCAGATGAAGGGCAAAGTGAATGTGAATGATGATGCTGGGTTGGAGAAAGAGGCGGATGTGATGGGAGAAATTGCAACAAATTGGAAGGTCCACTCTGATTCACAGCCAAAGGAAACTAATGCAAGTCAAGGAGCCCATCCAGTTCAAAGAGTTTGGAATAAGGATGGAGATATATACCGATGGGATCGGTTAAAGGATGGGGTAGAATGGTGTACCGATGAAGCAGGGAACATGTGGTTCGAAATAAAGGACCCGTCTTTAATTAAAGTAGGTAAGCAAGCTGACTATGAAACCCTGCAGGGAAAAAAGAAGACTTGGTCCGAATGGAATTCGATTAGTGTTATTCCTGTTTTAACTGCGCATGATACACAAACTGCATTTGATGGATGGCATGATAATTCTCGGGTTGATTGGTCTCAGGCCACGAATGAATGGCTCGCTCAAATGCAAGAAAACGTAATCAGATATGGGATCGAGCCACTCATAACAGAATTACTTGACCATTTGCCACCTGAAGTGAGGCGCCCCGTCTTTGAACGTATGGGAAGTGCCCTTGGTAAACTTAGAATATATAACCGACAAGAGTTTGCTGTAAGGAGTTATCATTTTGCGTGGGTTGAAAAAGGTGGCGCAGGTTCACGACCATATGACGAAATAGAACAGGAAGTCATTGGTTATTGGAAAGAAAAAGTAAGTCGTTACGATCCAAAAGAAAAAATTCTCAAAGAGATAGAGGATGTCAATGGAGGTATACAAGGGCAGGCAATGGATGGCTACCAATGTATTAATGCGGGAGGAGCATTTCCGGGACAAGGACTTCACCTTATTATTCACGAGACCATGCATAACCTGGCTCATCCTGGTTTTGCTGAGTCATTGAGGAAAACTCCACTGGGAGACGAAGGATTGAACGAATACTTCGCAAGATTAGCTACGTTAACTTTGCGAAAACACCCTATTACCGAGGAGTCGTTAGCCGGATTTATAGGTTCCCCTAAAGGGGGAATTGAACGGAGTAATTCTAGTGCTACCAAAGCTTTATCTGGACGGGGAGTGTATGGGGATCTGATGGATCAAGATGGTTATCATAAAATTAAAAAAAATATCTCTAGAGAAGAATTGGTTGCCTTGGCAAAGAAGTACTTTCTTAATTTAGACTAGCATTAATAATGCTCTTAGCCGTCACAAGTATCCTTATTGATACCCAACGTTGGCACCAGAGTTAGGCGATAGTTATCCAGTGTTTTTTTTCATGCCCTAGACTTGATATGCAGATATTTGAAAAGCGTTATGTTTCAGTTTGGAGGCTGGTGTTTAATGAGTGCAAGTGCCACTTTCGTTTAACACTTGCGCTAGCTTGTTGACTCACTCAGCTAACCAACGCTTAAACTGACCAATCTTTTCGCGGGCTACTAGTAGCTCGCCGTGGCCACTTTTCTTTAGGTATACTTTTAGGCGGGTGGCGGACGAGTAGCGGAGTTCCAATACGGCTTGCCGGCTGATTAGGAATTGGCGGTTGATCCGGAAGAAGTCGTAGGGACGGAGGGTGTTTTCCAGCTGTACCAATGACATGTCGAGGACATGGCGTTTGCCGTCGTGGGTGAAGAGGAAGGTTAGTTTGGCGTCGGTGAAGAAGTAGGCCACTTCGTCCGAGCTTACTACGGTCACTTTGTTACCGGCGTTTACCAGAAAGTTCTTGGGCTTGCGTTGTCCGTTCAGCATATCGGCCAGGCGCTCCAAGTCGGCGGGGAGTCCGGTGGCGGGTTTGTCCGCCGAGAGCGCTTCCAGTTTCTTCAGGCTTTGCGATAGGCGTTGCCTGTTTACGGGCTTCAGCAGGTAGTCCACGCTCATCTGTTCGAACGCCCTTAGGGCGTATTCGTGGTAGGCCGTGGTGAAGATAATGGGAGAGCGCACCTCTATCTGTTCGAATATCTTGAAGGCGCTTCCGTCGGCCAGGTGGATATCCAGAAATATTAGGTCTACCTCGTTTTCGGCCAGCCACTGCACGGACTTTTTGATGGAATCCAATACGGCCACCACCCTTACTTCCACGTCAGTCTGTTCGAGTAAAGTCCTTAGTCGCTCGACAGCGAAATCCTCGTCTTCGATTATAACAGCCTCTATCATATCTCCGGATCAAACAATGGTATCTTGGCGATGAACTTTCCGTTTTCGGTAATGAACTCGGGCAGTTTCTCGTCCAGTATCTCAAATTTTTCCATCAGGTTTTTCAACCCGATTTTGGTTGTGTCACTGCGGTAGTCTTCGCGCAGGCGTATTCGGTTTTCCACAATCAGCGTATTGCCCTGCGCGTAAAGTTCCACCACCAGCGGATGGGACTCCGACACCTCGTTGTGCTTGACGGCGTTTTCCACCAAAAGCTCCAGCGTAAGCGGGGGAACGCACTTGTCCAGTGTTCTGGGATTCAGGTTTATGCGCATGTCCAGGTTATCGCGGAAGCGTATTTTTTGCAGAAAGAGGTACGACTCGATAAACTCCACCTCTTGTCTGAGCGGGACGAGGAAGGTCTCGTTGAGCTGTAGGATATACCGGTATATACGGCTCAGTTCCTCGATGAAATGCTCGGCCTTGTCGGCGTCTTTGTGTACCAGGTGCGAGAGTGCGTTGAGGCTGTTGAACAGGAAATGCGGGTTTATCTGGTTGATCAGTGCTTGGTATTTGGCTTCGCCATGGGCTTTGAGAAGTCGGTAGTTTTGGCGTTCCAGTTGTTGGCGCTGTACCAGCACCAGCTCAAAGCCCTCCACCGTCAGGGTTATGGCCATAAACAGCAGGGTGTTGATACCCTCGGGCCATAGGGCGTTGCCGAAGGTTCCGGGCGCTATGGACATTACCAATACCGGTACCAAGAGACAAAGGGCGATTGAAATTACGCTGGTCCCGGTTTTCTTGTTGCGGAACCATCTTCCGAAGAATTTCCAGCAGAACCGGACCACGATCCCAACCAGCGGAAAAATGGCCGTCAGGAACAGGGGGGTCAGGAGCATCCCAAGCCACAGGTCCTTTAGTTGGCGGTCGTCGTCTAAGAAATCTTCCAAGCCGGGCAGGGTGCCCATGATGATGGCCGCCAGTATGTAGGCTGTCATCTTCATCTTTCCGTCAAATATCCGGGGCTCGGTTTCGGTGTTTGTCGCTCTTGAACTCATACTGCGCAAAAATACGTAATACGCTTGTTAAAAGGTTGATAACATCGCCGAAAGCCATACAAACGGGGAGGAAAGCGGTATATCCGCCGATGAACCGTATATCGGCGTATTGCGCCTAGGAATAAACTCTCTTCTCTGTTTTTCCCCGTTTCGCGTGGATATTCTGACGGCAGGAATATTCTTTTTTTCAAAAGCATATAAAGCATACAAAATTGCCAACGATTACGCCTGTCAGAGCCTCTGAAAAGGCTTGCGGGAACCTTTATGCTAAAAGATCGGATATGCGGAAATTGTTGTTGGTTTTGGGAATTCTGGTAAGCTCTTTTCTTTCATTGAGAGCCCAAACGTCTACTCTGGAAACGGATCTTCTCAAAGAGAAAACTAATGCTTTCACCAAAAAACAATGGCTTTTTCCGGCTCTCTGCATTACGTACGGGGCTATAGGTTTGATTCAGGATTCTCCGGTCAACAAGGCTGATCAGCGGGTTAACTCCGAAGTGGTGAGCCGTTCCCTGGCCCCCCGTCGTTTTGACGATTACTTGCAGTACGCTCCCGTGGCTGCGGTATACGGCCTTAACGCCGTGGGCATAAAGGGCAAAAGCTCCTTTAGGAAACGGACAACGGTATGGGCTACATCCATGGCCATAATGGGGACTACGGTGGGCCTTACCAAAAAAGGTACGGCGAGGTTGCGGCCGGACGGTTCGGCCCGCACGTCGTTTCCTTCGGGCCATACCGCCACGGCCTTTGTTAGCGCCGAATTTATGAGACAGGAATACTGGGACGTGTCGCCGTGGTACGGAATAGCCGGATACGCGGCCGCTACGCTAACGGGCGCCATGCGGGTGCGAAACAACCGGCATTGGGTGTCTGATGTGGTGGCGGGTGCCGGCGTGGGTATACTTAGCGTTAGGTTGGCTTATTGGGCATACCCGTGGCTGGAAAGAACACTTTACGGAAGAAAGAAAAGACCGGGAGGACGGATAGTGTTGCCACAACTGGGTGTGCCTACAATAGCGAGCATTGCTCCATTTTACAATGGCCGGCAAGCGGGGCTGACGTTGCGGATTAAGCTGTAAGGTTATTGGGCTTCCTTGTCTCGCTTATGACGTAGCATATTGCTTGGCCGGCCAATTCTTGAACCTTTAAAATTCTGTTTGATGGAAAAGAGAATGTTAGTGTGCGGGGTTTGGGTGATGTTCATTTTGATAAGTTGTGGCGCTTGCCGTCCAAAAATCAACGCCGAGGATATTAAGGTCACGCCCTCTCCCCGGAAACTTATCGCTGGAGTGGGCTATTTTAATTTCGATGCGGAAACACGTATAGGTACTGAAAACGAATCGGCAAAAGTTATATCGGAGAAATTCTCCTCCTATTTCGAAAGGGTTACGGGAACACATATTCCCGTAACGAACGAGGCTGAGGGAGCGCCGATTACCGTAAAAATGAATACCACAATGCCTGACGGGGCATATAGCTTAAGAGTTAGCCCGGTAAAGATAGAGATCCGGGCTTTTTCCGAAGCCGGATTTGTCCGGGCGTTTCTGGTGCTACGGCAACTGATGAGAGGAGGAAATGCCGAGGCTTCATCCGAGGCTATGTGGAAGGTGCCTTCGGTGTGGATTGAGGATCATCCGGGGATTATGTTGGAGTGATCTTGTGCAAAGGGATTTGTCATGATAAGTTTGGCGCCCGTCTTCAGAGGCTTTCAGTGTGAAAATAGTGAATGAAACTGTTTTGCCTCCCTCCCTCATTCATTAATGGTATCTGGCGCTACAGTTTCATTCAGGATGCTATGATGTGAACATTATCAAAGCTTTAGTGAAGGAAGGTACCTGTCTTTAGGGCTATAAACTAGGCTCAAGATTATGCATAAGGAAAATGGTTCTAGTGGGAGAGAAGCATTTATCTATTTTAATTTTAAAATAAGGTAAGTAAACCAATTGGTTAGCGTGACACTCGTATGTTTCATTTAGTGATAATGTTTTCATATCAATCAGAGCTTCAGGATATAGAATTTCGCCCGGAGATGATTGATTGAAGTATTCGACCTCATATGTGCCGCAATTATCCAGAAAATTAGGAGTGATTTGAACATCTTGTCCATAATTATAGTAAGTCACCCAAATGTCTAAAGTTCCTACGCCAGGTATTGATATTTGGTCGTAACTAGTAGAATTGTCATTTGTAGGAAACGAGAGATAGAAGTTTGTTTGGGATTGAGCGAATGTCGAAAATCCGCAAGCGAAAACAATCAAAAAAGAAAGAAGAGTTCTCATAATAACTGAAATTTAGGTTAACAAATTTATTATAGAGATGTGAGGCTAGATCAGGACAATCTTCCTTTTGAGTTAAGGCCAGACTAGTACCTCAAGAAATTTTCTTCAATATGCCTTCTGCTGTCTTGGTCAAAAAAATCGTAAAACGATAGTGGTGGAATTCTGTAAGCAGGGTTTTATATGCTTTCAGAATGTCTGGGTTGAAATAAGCGCATAACAAAATCAGTGAGTGAGCCGTGGCATTCCTGTTCTTGTTTTCCTTTTGCCTGTCAGAAAATTGCTATGCGCTTATTTTGTGTCGAAGGTTTTACTATCAAAATAGGTAAAGCCTTAGGTGAGTGTATGCTTTATTTCGCTAAAGAATATACTTGAAACTCATGCATATTTGACTCGTCATGGTTCTCTCCAATAGTGCCGGCTGTCCGGAACATTTTTTTGATCGAAATTTTCACATAACGAGCGTCCTTATAGCTTGAGCAATACAGTTCTTGCCAAGCGGGATCGTGAAATGGACCATGTTTGAATGTGGCTATTGGTTCTCCCCAGTCCTGTCCGTCAAGACTGATGAAAATATCCATATCCATAATCATATCCTTTCTCCAGTTTTGCCAAGGCAAGAAACGGAAGCCCATTACCCGGTGTGTTTTCTTCATGTCAATGATAATTTCATGCGGGAATGGAGGTACGGGGTTCTGCCACATTGAATGCCAAAAGCCACCAGCCTTATCCGGGTAACCGTCAAAAAGGTGCTCAGGCCTGTTGGCATTGCTTCGAATTGTAGCCTCAGATGTAGCTTTCCACCCGATAGGGTTCAGGATAATCCGGTCGTAGGCATGCGGAGTCGAGATTTTCGTTTCGTCAAGGGCGTAACCCGTGTTGTTCTTGACGTTTTGTAGAAAATCATCGTCTTCGGTAGCGTCTCCTAGCGCCCACATAAAATCGTGAGCCGTGTAGTTGAAACCTTCGAATACAGGGATCTTTTTGCGCTTGGTTTCGAAGTATTTGCCTATGATGTTCAGGTCGGGATAGGCTTTTTCGAGAGAATCGAGCACGAAGAAAAGCTTGCCGTGGCGAAGGAATTCCGGGTAGCCGGCCTGTTCATCGGCGCTCATGCTTACGGGGTCGTATGTGCGGTAGCGCTCGTCGTCTCTGGCTTTGGCCATTTGGTCCTTTACCATATCGTAAGGTTCCTCTATACCGAGGTTGGCGCTCACTTTAGCTATCAGGTATTTCGAAAACGCCTCTTGCTCGAAAGGCTCTTCCAATGGGCGGGCCCAAACTTTTTCGGTCAGTTGGGCGAGGTTTATCTTCATGGCGTCGGTATTGTCGGGAAAACCGCCGAAATAGGCGCCGATGTTAATGGTGGTTCCGTCTACCCATCCCGGAGAATCAGTTGAGATAATATTGAAATTTATATTATCGGCTACTCCTTTCTCCACGGTCATTACGTTCTTGAGCTCGGCCAACACTTCCTCATAAAGAGGCTGGATGGCCTCGGCCCTGAGTTTGATGTACTTGTTGGCGGCGAAAGAGGCGTCGGTGGCCTCAGAATTAAACTCTCTTCCGAGTACGGTCTTCTCTTTGTCGGGGGAGAAGAAGCCGTCGGAATACTCGGTCATCTCGGAGAGTATCTTTTGATAGAGGGCTTTGTTGGTTCCGTCAGCGCCGGCGCTGAAGATGTCCACTCCGCAGGCCAACACTTTTCCTGTTGCGTTGGCGGTTTTGACCTCTTTTATCGCCACTACGGGTTGTCCTCCGGCTTTGGCCAATATTTCCCAAGAGCCGTCTTGCAGGTCAAGCGAATATACGGTGCCGTTAAGGTTGGCGCCTTCGTCGGTGGTAGTGGCGGGAGCGGCTTGTTGGAACGCGAAGCCGTAAGTATTGCTCAGCCAAGTGTTGTAGCGTTGCGCATTGCCGGCGCCCATGGCGAAGAAGCCTAGGCCTGCGCCGTTGGCCAGCGTGGCGTCGAAGGTTTGGCGGTCGGCCTCGTCATATTCTTCCCCTACAGTCATATTCAGGAAGACGTTCAGCGCCGAGACGTTACCGATTCTGCCTTTTAGCCTTTCCACGCCCGTGTACGACTTGGTCAGGTATTGCTGTTCGGCTTCCAGAAAATTCAGGAAAGGTTTTTCCGTGCCACTCAGCGTTGCGTTTTCGTATTGGGAAAGATCATTGAGGATATGAACCGGATTCCCGTCGTATTTAGGTTCGGGTTTGGCCTCGTATATTTCCTTGTCGCGGTCGCAAGACCAGAGGGCCAGCGCAAAAAGTAGCGTGGCCGGTATGTATTTGTTTATTCTCATGATTAGTCATCTAAAAAGTTGGGGAATGGAGCGCCTTTTTGACGCTCCGTAATGAACCAAATTGCCTACATCTGGTTTTGCCTATCTTTTTAATTACCACCAATGGTCCAGTTTGGACAGCATTCGGGCCCTCCAGCGCACATTTTTCCGTCGGAAGAAGTGTTTTCTCCCACGAGGATATTGGTGCCTTGGTACGTTGGGCAAGACGAGTCCGCGATCCAAACTACTGCGGCAGGCCCTTTGCTTGTGTTGTTTTCAAACACGCAGTCCCTAATGGTTGTAGCCCTTCCTGCGAATATGGCACCGCCTTTTTCAGTCGCTTCATTGCCTTTGAAAAGACAGTTTTTGATCAAAAACTTTTTGTTATTGAAACTGTTGTTGTCTGAATGCACAGCCCCCATTTTAGAGATATTATCCTCAAAAACGCAGTCGATCATCTGTGAGTCGGTAACGCGGTAGTGTACGCAAGACCCCCATCTTCCAATGTTATTCTTGAAGAGTATATTTTTGAAAATAGGACTGCCTGATTTGATGAATACGGCACCCTTGCGGTTATTTGCCCGGGTGAGTTCGAAGTCTTGGATCAGCATTTCCTCTTTACGGTTGTTGTCACCTAGCTCTATCAACAAGATTTCCTTGTTTACAACCTCCCAGTGATTCGGCACTGTGTGGGCGTACTTGCCCCCACTGTCCCAATGACCGTCGATAACGGAGCGAAGCCCCGCAGGACGTTGGTCCAATGAGGTTTCGTCGCCCTTGAAGCCACCGATAAGGCTAATGCCTTTTTTGTTAAGGCGAATATTATGTTCCATATAAGGCGCCGTTGACGCAACCCAAATCGAGATACCGGGTTCAGCCATTCCTACGGCATCTTTTATGCTGTTGAGGGCTTTGTCCCAAGTACTGCCTGTTCCGCCGTCCGGGGCGGTGGCGTCTACGTAGATGGTGTTTGTCGTTTTGAATGTTTTGGTCTCGCCATCCACCGACGAAAGCTCGTTTTGCGCTACGGGCTTGTACTCATACGTTTGGCCAGGGTCCAAGCCTTCCAGCGTTGCGGTATAGGTTCCGTCATCCGCTATTTCGGCGCTGCCGTACGTTGGGTCGCCGGGTTCGCCTATACGCCAGGCTACCACGGTTACCTCCGTCTGGTCACTGTTGCCGTCACTGAGCAAGCGCCCGGCTACTTCGGCTCGGGCAAAGCCAACGTCCAGAGGGTTACCGTTTTCCACTTTCGGGGCTTCGATCCCCGCGGCTATTTTGGTGGTGAACGAGAAGACGTCGCCGTCCATGCGTTCCCCTTTTTCGTTTTTGGCCGTCAGTACGTAAGCGTAACCTTTGTACGACTTCAGGCCTTCCACTTTGTGGGAAAACTTCTCGCCCTCTTTGCGGGTGTCGATCATAATGGTCTTGCGGGTGTCCATATCCCCCTGCTCCCAGTAAGCGAAAAACAGCTCGCTGATAGGGTAGGAACCCACCCTGCTAAGTTCACCGTTTAGCTCGACGGAGTTCTCGGTGACGGAGGTGGGGTTAAGCGTAGCCACTTCCATCGGTACCCTGAGTTCGGGAACCTCGTATTCGAATTTCTTCTCGTCACAAGCCGCTAATACCGAGAAAATAACGGCTATCAGCGCCATTGCGGTCCATTTAAATGAATTGATCGTTCTCATGGTTTTCTGGTTTATTTGTCCAGCTTATCGAAATCAAAATCAAGGCGCCAGTTATCGCGGTTCATCAAATAAGTGCGGACCCTGTCGGCTTCGGAACCCTCAAACTTGGTGGCGACCCTGTCGGCCAAAACGGCCGGATCGCTGGCTTGTACGGCGAATCTCATCAGGGCGTTCCAACGGCGTCCTTCAAAGGCGAGTTCCTTCGCGCGCTCGGCCAAAATCACGTCCGAGATAATGCCCAACGAGTCGATTCGGTCCGATTCGTCTATGCCTGCGAATTCCAGCAGATTTATGGGCGATAGGTGCAAGCGTCCGCGAATGCCTGACGATTCGTTTACTCCTTCCATCCGCTCGTTAACCGTTCTGAGCGCTTCGCGGTGGCGTCCGGCCCTATTAAGCGCTTCGGCGTAGAGCAAATGCAGATCTGCCGCGCGGTAGATGCAGTATGGCGCATCGGTTTCCAGTTCTTCGTCTTGGCGGACCACGCCGTTTTCGGTGTCTTTGCTCCGGAAATATTTGTAGACTAGGATCTGGTTTGCCGGTCCGAAGGTGTAAGAGCGGTTGTATCCGCGGTAGTCCAGTGATGTTCTGTCGTCATCTTGCCAGTCCTGAATGGCTTTGACGGTAGGGCGAAGCAGGTAATCGCCGGAAGCGCCGAAAGAAAACAGCTTTCCAAAACCGTTTTTCTGGTTGTCATAGGCGTTGAAAGGGATTATGGTTACCTTTTCCGAGAGCGCACTATAATTGCTGTTCCAGAACTCAGTCCAATTACTTCCGCCCGAGGTGTTGCGATTACAGAAATATTCGCCCTCTTTTACGGCTTCCATAAGTAGAGTGGCGGCCCGTTCGTTATTACCGGCCCACAGGTGGAGTTCGGCCAACAGGGCTTTGCGGTTGATGAAAATCAGATCCCAAAGGTTGAATTCCTCCGAAAATGTTGCCCAATTGGGACTAAGAGTTGCGGCCGCGACTTCCATTTCCTTTATAAGCCAGTTGACCGTCTGCTCAAAGTCATAGCGCTCAGGAGCGTAGTTTTTGTCGTAGCCGCTCAGCGGGTCGGTCACCACAGGGATTTCCTTGTAGGTCATGGCCAGCTGATAATAGACCCAAGCCCTAAGCGATATTACTTCGGCTTTATAAATCTCATGGATCTCTTCAGTGAACTTAGGGTCGGCTTTGGCTTTTTCCATATTGCCCAACACTTCGTTGCACTGCTTTATCACTTCGTAAAATCCGCGCGGATCGGCGTATGGATTCGTGGTGGAAAGCTGGCCGTGGCGGTTGATCTCGTTCAGGTACGGATCGTAGTTTTCCGTTACCGTCAGAAGATCGCCACGCAGGCTGCCCATCACCACCAACTCTTCCACCAAAGGTTGCAGTCGGCTGTAGGCGCCGATGATCGAGCGCCGAACCTCTTCGTGCGTATCCCAGTGGTCTTCCTTCTTGAGGCCCAAGTCTTGGTCGGGGTTAAAGTAATCCGAACAAGACGCCAAGCCCGCCGTCAGGAGGACCCAGACGAATAAATAGGGTTTTATATATGTCTTCATATTCGTGATATCGTCAATTCGTTATATCGTTTTCCAATTAAGGCGGAGCCGGGGCCCCGGATGGGGAAATCCGGGGCTGGCGTCCGTCAAATTCCCACTTTCAGCCCTACCATCAACGATGCGGGAATTGGGAAACGGCCGGCGTCTACGCCCATGCCTCCCAATCGGCTTCCGTAGCTCACGTCCGGAGACTGGCCCAGGTAGTCGGTAAGAGTCAGTAGGTTTCGGCCGGTGACATGTACTCTGAAATCTCTGATGATTTTGCTTTTCGGCGTTTTTGCCGCATAAGACAGCGATACGTGGCGCAGGCGCAGGTATGATCCGTCTTCGATCCATCTGTCGGAGAAACGGGCGTTGCCCATCACGTCGCCGTAGCTGGCTTTCGGCATGTCGGTGCGGTCGCCGTCAAAGCGCCAACGGTTCAGTACGGCGGTACTCTGGTTGGAGTAGTCCGACATTGTTTCCAGCTGGCGCCTTACGTAGTTGTAAACGTCTCCGCCGTAAGCGTAATCAAACAGGATATTGAAGCTGAAACGACGGTAACGGGCGTCGAAGCCGAACGAACCCGTGAAGTCCGGATTGGCGTCGCCGATAACCGTACGGTCTTGCTGGTCGATCACCCCGTCGCCGTTTTGGTCGACGAAATGCACGTCGCCGGCGCGGAAAGGGTTGCCGAATTCATCCATCAAATTCGAGCTCCCTTCCTTACCAGCTTTTGAGGCCTCCGCTTCTGTGGAGAAGATGCCGCGAGTTTTATAACCGTAAAAAGTGTTGAGCGGACGTCCTGCGGCGATCAGTGATTCGCCTCCCAATACCGAAATGGTGGACAGGCCGCTTTGCGTTTCCGCGGCGGGGAGTTCGGTGACCTCGTTTCTGTAACGGCTGTAAACGGCGTTCACTCCCAGCTCAAAGTCTTTGCTGGAAACCAAACGCGCGCGCAAGCCTATTTCCAACCCTTTGTTGCTCAACGCTCCGTTGTTGCTGATATACGGTTCGGCGCCGTAAAACTTCGGAAGCATCTCGAAATGCAACAGGTCTTGGGTTTTGATATCGAAATAGTCTACAGTCAGTTTCAGGGTCTCGTTGTAGAGGCTAAGGTCCATGCCTATGTTCCATTGCGAACTCTCTTCCCACTTGAGGTTCGGGTTAGGAATTCCCGCCCTTACTAATCCGCCTACGGCGTAATATGAAACCGACTGGTAGTAATACTGGGCGTTAAGGTTTCCAATATCGTCGTTGCCCGAAAGCCCGTAGCTGGCCCGCAGCTTAAGGTCGTCCAGAGCGCGGATACCCGAGAAAAGAGGTTCGGCCGAGAGCCTCCAAGCGCCGGCCACGCTGTAGAAAGTACCGTAGCGGTAATCTTTGTCGAAGCGTGAATTGCCGTCTACCGTCACGCTGCCCGAGAGGATGTATTTGTCAAGGTAAGCGTAGTCGGCCATGGCCGTAAGGCTGAGCGTATTCCAGTTTCCGCCAGTAGGCGATACCTCGCGTAAAGTCCCGTCGCCGGCGCCTATCTGTACGAAAACGTCCGAAGCGGAATTGCCATCCTGGACGAAGATCTCCCTCAACTCGTTCGTTTTGCCACGAAGGCCGACCCTAGCCGATACGCTATGGGCGTTGCGGAACGTACGGAAGAGATTTAGCCCAGCTCCATAGTAAGTGGAGAAGTATTCGCTTTCGAAGTGCGTAATAAGGTTTTCGGCCAAGCCGTCAAGCTGTTTTACCGATCCTGTTTTCGGTACGAAAGCGTTTTCCTTGTTTTTCAGAAGATCGATTCCGCCGTTGAAGTAAACCTCGATACCGGGGCGTACCTGGAAGGAACCGTCAACGCCCGCCAGCGCGCGGTAGCCTTCCAGTTCGCCTACGGAATTGTCGAGCAACGATTGCGGATTGCTGACGCCGAAAGCTCCCACCTCGTCGTAGTGAGGCAAAGGAACGCCCAAGTCGCTGAATCCGAAAGCGGTCATCATCGGTGATTTGGCCATGCTGGCGAGCATTGGGTTCGACGCCGCCGAAGTGCTTTCGGTCATCAGGTTACCCGTTGTGCGGCTAAACACTACACTCGGGTGTAGTTTCAGATTCCGCAACAGGTTCATATCGGCGTTCAGGCCAAAATCGAAGCGTTCGAACTCGGTGTCGCGCACCACTCCTTCGGAGGAAGTGTAACCCGCCGTGCCGGTGTAAGTGGCTACGGCGTCGCCTCCTTGTACTTGGGTGGAGTAGCTTTGTTCGAAGCCGTCGCGGTAGAGGTAGTCTTGCCACTCGGTGTTATGCGCATAGCGGTAATACTCGGAACCTTCGGCTTGGCCAACCATAAACGGGTACGATTCGCGAATCTGCGCATGGGTCAGGCCTTGTCCGGCCATTTGCTCCAAAGCCAAGTTTTGGAACTCTTTGCGGTTGAGTACAGGCATGGTTTCCGGCTTGAAATGTACGCCGAAATTAGCCTCCACGTCTACGGTTGTGGCTGTACCCGAGGCCCGGGTAGTCTCTACGAGAATCACTCCGTTTGCGCCTAACGATCCGTAAAGGGCTGATCCGCCGTCTTTGATAACGGTGACCTGCTCAACGTTTTCCAGCTTGATGCGCGAGAGGGGATCCATTACGGCGCCTCCCATGGATCCTTTTTCCGAAAGGCGGTTTTCGTAAATCATGCCGTTGATTACCACCAGCGGGCGGTTGTTGGCGTTGATAGAGGATACGCCCCTGATATTCATGTCGGATCCGGCGCCGGGCATTCCCGAAAGGGCGTTGCCCGCAAGGCCGGTCACCTGTCCACGAAGCGCGTCGCTCAGGGTCAGGTACCCTTTTCCCGTCAGGTCCTCTTTGCTTAGGGACACATGGGCGTAGGGCAACATCTGGGTGGGCACTTTTCCGCCACCTATCCACAATGCGGAGTTGTTGGCTCTTCGGTCAGATTCCCCGAACATGGCTACGTCCAAGACCTGACGGCCGTGGAGGTATTCCAAGCGGGTTTTATATCCGGCGAAAGAAAACTGAAGCGCCCCTTTGGCCAAATCGGCTTCGATCGAATATGTGCCGTCCGTACCGGTTTCGGCGCTTACTCCGGGTTTACCGTATACACTTACCTGGACTCCGGCCAAGGGCGTTGCGCCCAAGGCGTCGGTAACGGTACCCGTAACTTTGGATACCGTCTGGCTTTGGGCTCCTCCCTGAAAAGGGCAGAGCGACAAAGCCAGAACCATTACAATATAAAATGTAGATGCTATTCTGTTCATAATTCGGAGCTCGTTAACGCGCTATAAATCTGACGCCCTCTTTCATCGGGATAAACCTCAGTTGGTGAAAGCCGAAGCCGTAAGTCTGGTCTACCGTGTTGTAAGGCAACGCGGTGTTGAATACCATCTTTTTGGCCCCGTAGCTGTCAAAAGTCACCGTGCCCAAATAATCCCAATACCAGGAGCGTTGCGGTTTGTAACCCTCTATCAGCTTTTCGCCGTCAAGCGTTATGTCCAGCTCTCCGGTAAAGTTGGCCAGCGGAGCCCAATACACCCTGTACTGGCCGGCCATAAGGCCTTCCAGCGTGTAGGTAACCTCGATAGGAGTATTATCCCTGTAATAGCGTTGGGCTTTTTTGTCGCCGATTTGGATAATGTCCGAAGAGATGTTTTCCTCGTCGTAGGCGGAAACGGGAGCCGTCGACTCAAAGGTCAGCGTATCACCCATCAGGTCGGAAGCCAGAAGTCCCGTGCTTTTCCAAGTTTGCAACATGCCGTTGCTTAGCTCAACGGTTTGGTCAGGGGTGCCGGCGCCGGAAATCACCTTGTAGCCGTTCAGCATTCTGATGGTGTCCGGCATTTCCGAAGGTACGGCCACGCTGTCCCATACTGTGGAATTGCGGATCAGGGTCTCGATTTTGGCCTTCCGGGCTTCGTTGAAAGTGGCCGGCAGGTTTTCTTCGGATCCGTAATAGCGTTTTACCATTCCTTGGTAAGTAACCTCCACGGCTTCGTTTGTCAATGCGAAACAGGTAAGCGTCAAGTCCTCGTCAGACACGTCGCCGGCCTCGATCAAATACGCCCTTTCGAGAACGAAAGCAGAATCGTAAACCGTTTGTCCGAATATGTTTTTGCCCACTTCCACGCTGTTCGGTTCGTCGAAGAGAAGCTCCTCGCGGTTTACGTACTTGCGGAACGGCTCGTACGCGCCGTCCATGGTGTTGATCTGTTCCAGTATGCTGTTCTTGAGCTCAAGCGTACTCGCCAGTTCATGTACCACGCCGTCGGCGCAGACTTTGTCTTGGGCCGTAAGCGCTATCTCGCCCGAGGCGAACAGTTTTCCGCCCGTTCTTTCCAGCCACACATTTTTTGACGCCATGGACTTTACGGCGCCAGTCCCCTCTTCGGGAATATTGTAGCCGTAAAGCAGGGTGTTGCCGATATGAAGCGAAACGGCTCTCAGCTGGGCCTCTCCCTCCAAGTTTTCGATCGGGGCGAGCTGTTCGTTCTTGACGGCAAATACCGTATTGGCGCCACTCTCCGAAATCTTGGTGTCGAGACCGTGTTTGCGCAACAGCGCCACGAAACCGCTATACTCGCTCCGTCCGCTCAAATAGTCCATAACGCCACCGTCGTAGCGCTCCGAGGCCACGTCTTTGTAGTGTTCGTCCCAAGTGCTTTCGCAAGCGAAAAGGGAAGCCACTACCGCCAAGGCCAAGGCGGATAATGTTTTATGAAAAAGTCTATTCATAATCCTAATTTTAAAATCATTGGGACACAGGCGTGAAGATCACGCATGAAGGGCTCAGACGGCCGGGACGTTTGCTTCGGTAAGAGATCCGATGGCTACCGTGTCCGTCGAAAGAGAAAATGCCGAGATCGTGCAGACCGTGGGCGTACCTTGGGTCAACCGTTTTCGCGAATTCTCCGTCCACCAAAATGTCGAATGAACCGAACGAAGGCTCCGGCGCGTTAAAGAAGTCCAGGCTGATTCGGTAGCGCCCTTTGGCGACAGGATCGGTGGTAAAGTGGAAATTGCCCAAGTACGATGTGAAATGGATTGAGCCGTGGCGGTCCGGACCACATGAAGGATGCGGGGTTTGCCCTGCCCAATAAAAGGCCTCGTACTTGCCCTCTTCGCTTTCCCAGCGTTCTATGTCTTTGGAGAAAAAGGTGTAGAAGTCAATGTTGCCTTTCTTCTTGCGGACTCTCTCGATCTCGGGAACGCCCATGATCAGGCTGGTGGTCACCACTGGACGCGGTTCCAAGGGGTCCAGCACCTCGTTTACCAAATGCTTAACGCCATTGGTCGTTTGCGCGTCGATCGCGTTCTCGTCAAGCTCTGCCCATTTTTCCAGCTCTCCGTAGGTGTTATATTCCATATTCACACGGAACCCTTCGCTTACATCCACGCCCAACATCGAGTTGTCGGCGGTTTCGTAATTCAGGGTTTTCAGGTCCGATGAGTAAAGTTTTCCTTTCAGAAAATGAAAAGCCACGAAACGGTAGAGGCCGTTAGCGGGGTCGGTGGCGTCGCCGGTGTCGTTGTAGAGTGAATTGAGGGCCGCGAAGTTGTTGATGCCGGCTTTGGCGAACACTTCGTCGGGTTCGACAAAGGCCGTGTAGCCCCCGGCGTCCAGTACGGAAGCCAAGCCCGTAGCATCAAGCGCCTCGGCGAAGATGCTGGTCCGGCTGTCGTTTTGGATCGCTTCGGTCAGCGAAACGTCGATCGGCGAGAGCACTTTGTCTGTGATATGCACGAAGCCGTTCGAGCACTCGATATCCCGTTTGGTGATTTTCGCCAAGTCGTTGACCAGAATGTTGTCCAATCCCCCGTCACCGAATTTCATGGTGATGAAATTGCCAGCGAAAGCGGTGTCGGCCAATACGCCGGAACTGAATTGGTTGGCGTTGTATATTCCCGTCAGGATACTCGTTCCCACGATTTTCCGGGCCCTTTGCTCTTCCAGCCCTTCCACGCTCATGCCTTGTTCGGACAGGTAGGCGTCTACGGCCTCGTTGTTGGGAACAAAGCCGGTAAAGGTGCCCGTGGCGTTAAGCACGCCGTAAAGACCGCTTTTTTCCACCAGTTGCATAAATCTGGAAAATTGCTCCGGCTCGCTTTCCAGGTACTGGATCATGGTCATCTCGTCACTGGTCTTGAAGCCGGTCTCAGTATCCTCGTCGCATGATGTGCCCAGCCATAGCAAGGCAAGCAACAGCGCGGTGTATTTTCTTACTTTCATGTCCGGGTCGGTTTAGTTTTCGTAGTATGGGTTTTGGACCAAAGCCGGATTCCTCCTCAATTCCTCGATGTGGATCGGGAAGTAAAAACTCTGCGGATTCGACAGCTTGCTGATCCAAAGGTTCTGGTCGGCGGCGGGCACGTTCTTGAGCAAAACCGTCGCGACGAGGTCCTTGCGGGCGTAATTGTCGCGGTGAGCCATGCGCAGGATATCGTACCAGCGTTTTCCCTCAAAAGCGAACTCGCGGGCGCGCTCTTCGAGCAAGACGTCCTCGGCGAGGTGCTTTTCGGACGGCAAAAGCGTTTTCTCAATGCCTGCTCTTTTGCGCACGTCGTTGAGCAACTGTTGTGCCTTAAGCGTCGAGCCTTCCTGTATCAAGGCTTCGGCTTTCATCAGAAGGATATCGGCGTAGCGATAAACCACCCAGTTGGAATCGTCTAATAATCCGCGCGAAACCACTTTTCTGATTTGGTCTTCGGTGGTTTGGATTATCCAGTTTTTCCGTACGTCTTTGGTAGAGGTATAGAGCCCTTCCACCTCGTCTCCGATAAGGTATTGCGGTTCTTTAAGAAGAATTTCGAAAAATCCTGCGCTAAAGCCGATGCGTGAATCATACTGGATTTCGAATACGCTTTCGCTGGTATTTTCCTGAAAAAAGATATCGAACCAGTCATTTTTCGGCATCAGTACATGGGCCGACCGGCTGATAATCTTGTCGCACATCACTTGGCATTCGGCGTATTGTCCGGTCCAGAGGTACACGTCGGCCAGTGTGGCCTGTACGGCGCTTTTTGTGGCGCGGCCTTTGTTATCGCTGGCGTTTCCGTACTTGCGTTTGGCGTAGCGTTCGGCAAATACCAGATCCTTGATTATCTGGGCGAAAACTTCCTCTTCGGTACTTTTCGCTAAGTGAAACTCCACGTCATCCGTATCCGAAGGTTCCAATACCAGCGGAACTTCTTGGAATGTTCTGACCAAATAGAAATAGCTGAGCGCTCTCATATACCGGGCCTCCGCCAGATATTCGTTTAGCGCCTCTTCCGTAAAGGAAGCGTCGTATTCGTATGTCTGCGGAGCGTATTTTTCCAAGGAGTTGGCCAGGTTGATCACCCTGTACATTCCGTACCAGTCGGCCAGACCGTTGGTGGGCAACAAACGCAAGGCCAAGAGGTCTTTTATGTTTTGCGAAGCCTTTTCTCCGGCTTTGACCATATCGCCGCGGGCCTCACCCCACTCAAATAGGCGGGTACAGTGGCGGGAGAACTCAGCGTAAACGGCGATGGTGGCGGAATTTACGTCCTCTTCGGACTTCCAGAACCGCTCGCGCGTAATTACGTTGTCGGGTTCCACCCTCAGCCAGTCGGAACAGCCGAACGAGGCGAAGAGGGAAGCGAAGAGCAAAATTGCTTTTATGTTCTTCATGATAGATTTCTTTTGCTGAAAAAGCCTACAGGGACACCGATAAGCCAAAAATCACGGAACGGGCCGGTGGCGTACGGCTGTTGTCCACTCCAAACGAAAACGGGTTTGCGCCCAGTCCCACTTCCGGGTCTTGGCCCGTGTAGTCCGTAATCGTAAACAGGTTGTAGAAAGTGGTGAAAACGTTCAAGTCACGCAAGCCAAATCGTTTTAGGAATTCTCGCTCAAAACGATAATTCAGCGATACGTTCTTTAAGCGGATATAGGATCCGTCTTCCACAAACCTGTCCGATCCCAGCCAGTTGAAGCCCGTGTTGAAAATAGGGCGGGGAATGTCGGTGACGTCTCCGTCCTTTCTCCAACGGCGCAACGTGGCTTTGCTTTGGTTGTCGGTGTTGGTCATGTTTTCGGTGTGCATCCTGGCGGCGTTCAGGATTTCGAAGCCTTGGCGGAAGTGGAACAGACCGCTGATCGATAAGCCTCTGTAGGATACCCTGAAATTGGCTCCGCCGGTAAAGTCCGGGTTACTTGACCCCAAGTACACTACGTCCAGCTCGTTGATTATGCCGTCGTTGTTGATGTCCTTGTAGCGTGCGTCGCCGGCTTGGAACTCCGTTTGGCCCGGATCGCCCATTTTCATATACAGGAATTCGTTTTTGCCCGTATAGTCGGGAATCGGGTTACCGAATTTGTCTTTGGCGATGGTGGCCTTTTTGTCTTCGTAGACTCCGTCGCTCAGGTATCCGTAAAAACCGCCGATAGGATCACCGATTACCAGACGGGTGCCGTATTGTCCGTTCTTCAGCATATCGCCTTTGGTCAACACCAAGTTGTCGTTCACTTCCTTGACAGTATTGATGTTGTGGGCAATGTTGAAGCCCAAGTCCACGCGCCAGTCTTTGGTCTTGACCGGAGTGGCATCGATAGAGAATTCTACGCCTTTGTTGCTTAACTGTCCCCAGTTTTTCAGATGACTGTCATAGCCTGTAGAGCGGGGAAGCGCTACGTTCATGATCAGGTCTTCGGAGTTTTTTTGGTAATAGTCGAAAACTACAGATAAACGGTCTCCAAACGCGAACATTTCGAAGCCAATATCGAACTGGTGAATTTTTTCCCAAGAAAGGTTCCGCAGTTGAACGTTTGACGGAGCGACACCCAATTCGTTAAGATATTGGTAGGCGTATTTCGTGTCTCCTTGTTTTCCTTCGGTGGAGTAAAAGGCATAGTTTTGACCAGCGCCCGGAGCGATGCCGTTTACGCCGTAACTGCTTCGGAGCGTGAACTCGTTTAGCCATTCCGCATCGGCGAGGAAGGGCTCTTGGGCGAGTTTCCAGCCTACGGATCCCATCGGGAACATTCCCCAGCGGGTATCCGCGCCGAAGTTTGAGCTGGCTTCCACACGGAAACCTCCGCTTACGATGTAGCGGTCTTTCCATTTGTAGTGCGTGTTCCATACGCCACCCAAGTTGCGGTAAGGGCCACTGCCAGCGCCAAAACTGATCAGGCGTCCGCCGCGGGCCGGCTCGGTGAGCTTTTCCGAAGCCGAGCTTCCGGCTTCCACACGGAAGTTTGTGCCTTGTCCTTCGTCGGTATTCCAGCGGAAATAGCTGGTCAGGGCGTGGTCTTCACCCAAATTGGGCGTGTAGATCAGGTTAGTGAAAGTCTGGACTCGGAAGTTGCTAGAGCTTCCTTTGCTGACTTTGTTCTTCCACGCGTCGTCCCAAGGGCCGGCGTTAATCGACGATTCCGAAAGGAACAGGCGATAACGGTTGTTTACGGCGTCGAAGGAGATGTCACTCTTGATCATCAGGTAGTCCGTGATGTTGTATTGCAACCTGAAAGTGGTCCGGAGCCTGTCTTCGAGAGTATTGTTGGTCGATTCGTCGGTAACGGCCACGGGGTTGAAGAAAGGGATATTCTTACGGTTGGCCCAATCGAAACTCTGGTAAGGCTCGTCCCAGCTTCCGTTGAAGTAGTTGCCGGTCAGGTTACCTTCTACATCGTATTCGTAAATACTCATGTTCGGCATTTTCCGGTAGGCGACTTCCCGGGTATTGCCAAAGTATAGGGCGTCCCTGTCGTTTCGGGTATAGGAAATATCCGTAGTGAATTTCAACCGCTTCGAGATATTATAATCCAGATTGGTTTTCACCGACAAACGGTCGAGGTTCGTTCCCTTGGTAGTTCCCTGATGCGTCAGGAAGCCGATGGAGGAACGGTAACGGACTTTGTCGCCACCGCCGGACACCGAGATGTGGTGGTTGTCCCTGCGTCCTTGTTGCGTGATGGCGTCCAGCCAGTCCGTGTCGGCCCGGTAGTTTTGGTAACCGTCAAAAGAGTCGTCAGAGAGGTCTATTACCGGGTTGGTGTTCTCATAGATATTACCGCGTACGTTGAAGTACATCTCTTTCTGCATCGTTACGTATTCCTTGGCGTTCAGCATAGGAATAGGATCCCGCAGGTTTTCCCAAGTGCTCTGATAAGAGTATTGGATGCGAGGCTTGCTTTTGCGTCCGCGCTTGGTGGTGATGGAGATAATACCGTTGGCGGCCCTAGAGCCCCAGATGGCGGCCGAAGCGGCGTCTTTGGAAATCTCGATGTCCTTGATATCCTCCGGCGCGATGGCCAAGAGAGCGCCAAAGTCCCGGACGTCGGCCGATTGGAAATCGAAGTTGCTGGTTTCGGTGTCGAACGGAACGCCGTCCACTATAAACAGTGGCTCGCGGTTACCCAAAATCGTGGCCGTACCGCGGATACGGATCTGCATGCCCGCTCCCGGATCACCGGAAAACGACATGATATCCACACCGCTGACGCGTCCCTGCAACATTTGGTCTACGGAAGTGGCTCCGATAGGGTCCAGCTCCGTGATGTCGACTTTCTTTACCGACATCGGGATGTCGCGCAACGATATTCCGTCGTCGTTTTGCGGTTCGGCCTCCACCGTCACCACGTTTAGCTGTTGGGCGCCGTCATCCAGCACCACGTCGATGGTGGACTGGCCGTTCAAATCCAGAAAACGCTCCTTAAAGCCGATAAACGATACTTTCAGACGGTTTTTAGGATCGATTTTAATCATATAGAAACCGTTGAAGTCGGTGACTGTTCCGGTGACGAAACGTCCGTCGGCGTCCACTTCCAGAATGTTGGCTCCGATCAGCGCCTCGCCTTCGGAATCCTTGACATGGCCTTTGATCAGCACCCGGTCTTGCGCAATAGCGTTGAAGGCCAATAGATATAGACCGGCCAATAAAAGTAATTTTCTCATTTGTCGCTGATTTAGTTCCCCCATGTTAACACGCCGTCAATCTGGTGTATCGTAGCTCTTCTGGCCAACACGTCACTCAGATTGCCGGGGAGTACGCTTATGTTGTTTCCGGAACCGGCGCCGTCTACAATGCGTAATGCGGAAGCGCCTTTGAGCGTACCGCCGCCCGCAATGTTGAGTTTTACAATTTTGTTCTCGGCGTCTTTGCCCAAGGTCTCGAAGGAGCCCGTGTTTTGACCGTCGGTGAAAATCCGCTCGTATTCCACGAAGTATGATTTCACGTAATTCGAAAGGTTACGCTTGGCCACTTCGGTTTTTCCTTCGTCGCTGTCGGCGTTAGGATCCACGATCAGGCCTCCGTCCGTATCCAAGCCCGGAATTTCTCCGGCAGCGATGGCATCGCGGATCGAGGCGTTTGTGGGTACGAACACGGTGTAGTCGCGGTTATTGGCCATTAGGGAAATCTGGCCATAAGAATTCGAGGAAAGCAATCCGGCCTTTGCCAATAGCTTGCGGAATTCCGAGTAGTCGTCAAGCCCTAGCTCCTCGTCACTGATATAAGACGAAGTTGACCAAGTTGGAGCGAGCAGGCGGCCGGACACGTTCATCGCCGTTCCGTTATTGCCTTTGGTATCCACTCCGTTGATTGTGATCTTTTCGCTCCGTTCGAAGTTGCCGCCGGCGTATGCCTGTCCGTAATCCACACAGATATATTCGTCATGGGTATTGCGGACAAAAATCCGTTGCTGGTCATGGTCCAAAACCTGGCCGTCAACCACATGGAATTTAAGGCGAGCTGCGAGAACGGATTGAGTGATGTACACCACTTCCGAATCCGGGTCGGTCAGGTCGCGTTCCATATAAAGCTCCAAGTCTTCGTCGTAGGTGATTCCCATATCGGCGAAAACGGCGTCCGGGATAGAGAAATAAGTGACTGTGCCCTTAGCGTTGGTCAAGACTTCCTCAAACGAAGAGTCATGTGACATGATATCCAACGTGTAGACATAATCCGGGTCGAAGTAAATGGACGCGGCCACGGACTTATAGGAGTTCGGTTCCAGTACGCGGTTTAGTCCGTAAAGCACGCCGTTGTTACAGAACTCTGCGAAGGAAATTTCCTTGTCCTTGTCTATCGAAATCGGATACTTCAGCCCCGAAATGCAATAGTCCAGCTCGGACGGACGAGTCCAAGAGTTGAACACATGAACGATGTGATTGGTAATCAACGGCTTGATTACATTTTTTGGAACATCCGTGATGGAAGTGTAACCGTACTGCGAAAAGTTCTCGTCAAAATACTTGTTCAAAGCCTCGTTAGTGGGAACGTAAGCCGTGTAGGCTTTTGACTCGCCACTTTTTTGGGTGTCCCAAGTATGTACGCCGATAAAGTCATAAGCGAAAAACGTAAACTCGTTTCCGTTTAGGTAGTGCATCTTCACAAAGAGCGAGTCCTTACGGCCGGTATCGTTTGTCAGTTGCTCAGCCGTTCCCTCGGGAGAGTAATCATACTCGGCGAATTTGTCGGCCAAGGTCCTGAATACGCTAAACGTTTCCGGATTGTCGCCCATTACGCGGTCGATGTTCTTAAGAGGAGGCACTACCCGGTCGATGATATGCACGATGCCGTTACTGGCCCGTACGTCGGCTTCCTTTATTGTGGCGCCGGCCACGTGTTGGCCCGAATATTCCCGGCCGTACAAAAATTCGTAGTCCGCAGGTTCCTTGAGCCCGCAGTAATAATGGTAGGTCATCACGGGCAAAAACTTGGCGAATTGCCACAGTTTGTAAGTCTCGCCGTCCAGACCGGTCTCTATTACCGGTGGCTCTTTGTAGATAGTACGGCGCCTAAAACCCCAAGCGCCGTCGCCGTTAGGGCCTTTTTCGTCTTCGTCGAGCCAGCCCCTGTGGCCCATGTCCATAATCGTGGCCCACGTTAGTGCGTTATCCACTACGTGGTTTCTGATAACTCCCTTGAGTTCCTCTTTCGGAAGATCCTCAAGGCTTTGAATGCCTTTCTCTTTATAATAGAGATCAAAGGCCTCATCAGTAGGCGGAAAGATCGTGTAGGAGCCGGATTCCAGCGCGTCGCGCAATTCCAGCATCTCCACACCTTTCAGGTACTGCGTGAAATTGCCCCGCCCTTCCAAAACGGCGAGGATGTTTCCGAACTCACTGTCGGGAACGTCATAATGATCCACCTCCTCGTCGCACGAGACGAAGAAAAGGCATCCGATCAGCATGACGTAAGAGAGCTTCTTGGTAATCATGTTAACCATATGAAACGTTTTAAAAATTATAAAAAACTAAACAACCGCCACAAACGGTTATTTTATAAGAATTCGTTGTCTGCTATGGGGCTTGCTACACAAAAATTGAGACCGTATTGAAAAGAATAATACAAGTATCCCCGTGACAAAATATGAACGTTTCAAATATCACTATACCGTTTTGGTGGTATTGGGTAAGAATAAACAAATCGTAAACTTTCACTTTTTCGTATTGTCAATCAAAGTCATAAGGGGTCATCATTATCCTTTTTTTCGTGAGAATTGTTTGTGTCTTGTTGTTTCTTTGTTTTTGGATTTGTGTGATTAATTTCCTGTTTTACAAGGGTTTGTGTCTAGGTTTTGCTTTTTTTGTTTTGTGGTGATTTTGAAATATGTCAACATTAACGCTCTTATTGTCATCACGGACTCAGAAGAGAATCACCTGACTGGAAATTTTTGAAATAATTAAAAAATTATCTTTAACGAAGAATAAAGGGGGAGTGGCTGTTTTTTTAGTCAAATATTGAAACGTAACGGCATACTATATACCCCGTTCCGATTTACTGCCGAACGGTGTAGACTTCGTTTCCGTTTTCCACTTCTTTATATATGGATGGTCAAAAGCGAAATATAAAAAAAAGAGTCTGCGTTTAAATAATGAAAGGCGCCGAACGAATGAATACAGTTAAAAGGTTTGGGAGATTGATGGTTGGCGAAAAGAGTGAGCCGGCCAATTGGGCGAAGAATATGCCAAATACTAGTCGTCGAGGATAATCGCGCCCAATCTTTCTCGCATCATTTTCTTATATGCGTCGCGGTATTCCTGGATCCATTCAGATTTTATACCGGGACAGATGGTCCCTTTGCCCGCGGCGATAAGGATTTTCCGGGCCTCTTCGGCGTCGTGTTCGGTGCCGTCGCCCTTTAGCCAGCGATATACGGGGAAAATATCGCACTCTACACCCTCGGCCAATTCCAATAACCACACGCCGTCCCGGAATTTTACGGTGCCCAGTTCCTCCTCTTTCAGAATTTTCCTGAATTTCGACATTAGCGTACTGCGTCGGCTTTTTACTTTTTCGGTGTCGCTGTCGTCTTTCCAAAACGCCTCGCCGATCATTTCCCGGGTAGGGTTAATGCCTTTGGGTTTTCCCAACAAGAAAAGGGCGAACAGCTCCCGCATCTGCGGCGAAACGTTTAGAGATTCCCGGCCATCCTTATCCAAAACCCTAAACCTGCCTATCAATTCAATACGGGCGTGTCGGATAAGGCCTGTAGACTTAGCCTTGGTTTGGGCTTTGTCTTTGGCAGGGCCGAACCATTTGGCCCACGCATACTGAAGCCCCAAAATTATACAGCCTAACAAAAGTCCCAAGACGGCGATGCCGACGAGCGTCTCTTGCTCAAGGCTTGTGATAATCCCTTGTGTTTTGCCCAAAACGGAAACAGGTATTCCAGCGGACAGGAAGGCTCCTTTAAAAATGAGTAGGCGTGATCTTACCATAATGAAATGAAAGATGGCCGTGCAAAGGCAATACGCCCCACACTGGCCAATGTTAAATTGGTTACCAAATTTCCCAATAGACGCCTGTATTGTTTTCTTATTTCTCCCAACGAATAACCCATCACCGCAACCAACCTTCCAAAGCAAAGATTCCCGTCAGGAAGGAGGGGCTTGGTCGGTTTTTAAAAAACAAATAAACCGAGAGCCGAAGGCCTTCTCCCTTTTTCGAAACGTGTGCGGTTATACTCTATATCGGTAAATGCTCCCAATCTGGGTTGATATGATAAGTGTGGCTGATAACGGTTACATTTTCCCCGATTGTAGCGGATAACAGCCCCAGAGCCTAATTGAATTATAGTGTTTAGGTAAAAAAACAATATGCTTGGCTATTGTTTCATATTATAACCGACGTTTCAAAGTAAAACTACATTGTTTTAGCGTTAATTGCAAGGCTATCATTTGTCAAAAAAATGTAAGCGAAAACATATTTTGATTCCCTGCAATAGTCATAATACAAAGTTTTGTCCATAAAAGTAATATTGGCTCAAAAAAACGAATCTTTTTCTGAAAATTTATTATGTGTTATGCGAAAGGAAGAGGTAAAAACGCAATGTCTTTTAGGCCCTAACCAGACGAAATTTTGCGATAAGAGAAAGAACCTATAAGAAGGTATTGCCTCTTGGCCTTGCGGAAAATGACCATAACCATTATGGACTTTCGGAATAGGCGTATGTGTTCCGTACACCGGACACTCAATAAGCGCAAGCGAGGGCGTTTACACTTAATTAGTGACGAAATAATAGAGAGAGACTGGGCTCGCCCTGTCCATAACCTCATTGCTTTTCCAACCGCCAACCGAAGCCCACAAACCTTACCCGCCCCAAAAAAAACGCAACGGGCCGGGGCACAAAACCTGCGTATAATAAGGAAAGCACGACGCTATGCGCAGACAAAAAGGCTACACCCATCTCAACATTTACGAACGTAAAGTGATAGAGAACTCCCGGACGATGGGCTGGAGCATACGCCGTACAGCTAAATTTTTGGAGCGCTCGCCTTCTACCATAAGCCGTGAACTGGAACGGAATACAGCCATACATGGCTTGTATTTCCACGACGACGCCCATGACTTGGCGCGGGCCCGGAACCGCCTCTATGGCGCCCACCGCAACCCTAAGCGTGGCCCTATATGTCCCCCGCGGTGCCAATACGGCAAGATTTTGCGCACGCACGTGGCTTGGTACTCCGATACGGAAGTATATATCCGCATACGCACAAACTGGCCCTCGGCATTCTTCCGTACCCGTGCTACCTCCATATTCAAGCTCGACGACAAGCCCTACCACTATAGCGAAACCGTGGAGCTTTTCTCGCTTTTGGCCGAACATAACCGCTGGCGCAAACTGATCCGGCTACTAAAAAGCAAATACCCTAAAAACATGGACGCCGAACCGGCACAAAACACAAGCCTTTGCAAGGTAGTGCCGATACCCGAACCGCAAAAATCACTCGCCAAGACTGGATAAGTCCGCCCAAACGGTTCTTAAAACGGCCCTTGGCCCACCGTTTTTCTCTTTTCTCTACGATTTTCTGACACAGATAAAAATATTGAAGCCCTTCGGGGCTTTTTTTCGTGCTGGCTTTTTTGGGGGGAGGGGTTTGGGGTGTTTTTTCGGCGTTTGGAAAGAGTGTTGCGCTTGCTCACGTGATTTGAGATGGAGAAGCTTTTCCCCTCAAGTTGGAAATGGCTGAGAGGCTTGGTGTGTTTCGGAAATGAAAGGCTTAGCGGTTTAGTTAGTTCCTGTTATATCTGAATGTGGTAAATAATAGAATGAATGTTCCCGATGATTTGGTGTTAGATAGAGGTTCTTGATTGTACTGAAAGGTGTTTCATTTAAAAAAATATGGATATGAGGGGATTGTTTGTCTTGTCGTTTAAATTGTAATGTACATCTGTTGTTAGTATACTGGAAATAACAGGAATTCTTGTTGTATCTACGTTGTAGCCAATTAAAATAAAAATGAAAGTTCAGTGCAAAAACTGCTTACCGAAAGAAGGAATCGAAATTCCCGAGTTTTCCTCAGCTGAAAAGGAGCACTATAGAAAAGTCAAAGAAGACTCGCCCATACAAGCGGTTAAAAAACTGATAGACGAAAAGAAGTTAAGCCATAGAGACGCCAAATACATTGTTACTCATATCAATATCGATTATGGTAAGTAGTAACAGATGTAGTTTCAATGATCTTGACGAAGAATACGGTAAATGTCCTAAATGTGGTGCTTTAAACTTTAATTGGATAGGATTTTAAAATGGAATTTAAACTGTGGTTAGAATTTGAAGAAGTTGATCCGGATAATTGGGATGTTGAAAATGAATTTGCAAATATTCATGTCGACTTACTTGATGGAAGACACTATGGGATTAACGTCTGGACATATAAATTCTTGGAGACTTCTTTCAAACTCGATATGGAAAGTGGAGAAAATTTAAATGGACTTTATCAAACTCCGCCAGATTTATTTGTAAAGGAGTTGACCAGAGATTGTATCGAAAAAACAATTACTGATTTATTAGAAAAAGGGAATTTGGAAGATGTTCTAAATCCAACAGTAATTAATAATGAAAAATAAAAACTGGCTACAACACTGTGTAAAATGCATTAAAACGCATTTTACACTAAACGTTAGTGGTAATTTGACGAAACCTTATACAGATAATGAATAGACTTGACAGACTAACAAGCATACTCATACAACTACAATCTAAACGATTGACGACTGCTCGTGAAATAGCTAAACGTTTTGAAGTTACAAACAGGACAATCTACAGAGATATTCGAACATTAAGACTTGCGGGTGTTCCAATTGGCGAAGAAGAAGGAAAGGGATATTTTATAGTTGAAGGTTATCGTTTACCGCCCGTAATGTTCACTACTGAAGAAGCAAGGGCTATGTTAACAACAAGTAAGATTTTAAACTACCATGCTGAAGATTCACTTAAACAAAATTACGAATCCGCACTTCTGAAAATAAAAGCGGTTTTATCACTCAATGATAAGTACAAATTGGATTTGTTAGATTCAAGAATCGGATTTCAAAAACCTTGGGCTCCGACAAGTTTGTATTTAGACAGCATCCAACACTCAATTACGGAAAGCGAAAAACTGAAAATAAGATATCAGGCAAGAGAACAGGAGCAAATAACAGAAAGAATAATCCTACCTTATGCCGTTTACTTTAGTGGTGCGGTTTGGTCTACTATTGCCTTTTGTGAGTTACGACAAGAGATTAGAGAGTTTCGGCTTGACAGAATAAAAGATCTTCAATCACAGCAGACTCATTTCACTCCCGATAAGACTTTTAGTCTTACACACTATCTGGAAGAACGTTCAAAAAGATTATTTTAAACCCATGACAAAGGGCTGTCCTATGTGCCTTTTATTATTGCTTCAAATTCAAACGAAAATGAAAATAAGAGCAATTTTATTAATCGTTATTGCTTTACTCTCAGGAAGAGTAAGCAATGCGCAGACACAAGAAATAATGACAGCAAAGCAACTCACAATCAGAGATGGACAAGTTGAAATCAATTATTTTCAACATGGGCATGGTGACACAACACTTCTTTTTTTACACGGCTGGTGTATTGACAGAACTTACTGGAAAAATCAGGTAGAATATTTTTCTCAAAACTACAATGTTTATGCGATTGACCTGCCTGGCTTTGGAAGATCTAAGGCAAAAAGAACCAACTGGACAATTGAAGAATATGCCAATGATGTAACTGCGTTTATTGACGTAATGGATCTTATAAATGTCATCATCATTGGACATTCTATGGCGGGCGAAATAATGCTACAAACAGCATTAAGCAAAAATGAAAAAATAGTTGGCATTGTAGGTATTGATAATTTCAAGGCAATTGACGTTGAATTTACGGCGGAAGAATTGAAACAAATGACCGATTTTTTTGCAATGCTTGAGAACGATTTTAAAAATTCAGCACCTGCATATGCAGATATGTTACTTTTTCACCCAACAACTTCAAAGGAAGTGAAAGACAGGGTAAAAAAGGATTTTGCAAATAGCGATGCTCCCATTGGCTATGGAACTTTTAAGAACCTTATGCAATACGCTCAAACCGATGCGCAAAGATTAGAACAGCTTAATTACAAATTGTATTTAATAAATAGTGACGGTTTTCCAACAAACGAAACTGGTCTGAAAAAACACTGTAAAAATAGCTTTCAAGTGGAAACTATCTCCGCAACTGGACATTATCCAATGATAGAAAAACCAACAGAATTTAATTTAATATTAGAAAAAGTGCTGACAGAAATGAAGTAAATCCCCCGCCCCGCCAGCGTGCAGACGGCCATCGCAAGCATCCTTGCTTGTGATTTTTATACAGCAAGTTTCCAAACTTGCTCGCGCAGTATTTCCAATCAGATCGAGGCAAGTTTGGAAACTTGCTGTAGGGGTTACCACAAGGCAGGAGCCTTGTGGCGACGTGAATTATAGTGTTTATTTTTTAAAAACTTTGGGCTTCGGTCTGAGCTCGGTTTTGTTTTATGGACATAAGTGTCGCTGTCGCTTAGCACTTGCGCTGATGATAAAGGAATGTTAAAGTGCTTTGTGCTTGATAATAGTAAGTTTGTCCATTTCTTCTAAGCTTTTTGCGTCGAAGTCAACTTGCATGATTCGCTCCATGTCCAACTCAACTTCCCAAATCGAGTTATTTTCACTCTCTTTATTTACACAGTTGATAAAAATTCTATTTTTAGCGTCTCTGTAAACGGATACTGGCGAGTCTTCGTGATTGGTGATGGATATTATCAGGGAATCGGATTTAAGATCAAAAACAGACAAGCCGTTTAAGTCGGAATCGTAGAATGAAATAATTGTTTTGTCGATCTTATTGTAAAAGTTTTCACCCCCAGCGAAGTTGAAAACACGCCCTTCCTTATTAATTATAATCGTTCGTCCGTCATAACTTCCATGTTTGGTCAAGACTAAATGGTTGTCGATTTCTATTGGGGAAGTCATTCCAAGACCCTTCCCGACAGCCTCAATATTTTTAAACGTTAGGGAATCAACTAATTGACCAGATTTGTAAACCTTCAGAAACGAGTGACAAAGGAAGCTGGATACGCCTTCTGGTGACAACTCCTGTTTTAATATGACTTTTAAGTCTTCAAACAGAGTAGTGTCGATTGTTATGGTTTGCTTTCTGGTGCTTTTCGCAAAAGTCTTTATTTGTGGAATTTTTTCTTCGATTTTTATGACGGACTTAGCTTCAACTACTTTTTTTTCTTTTTGCGCACAGCTGAATAGAGCTAAGACCAAAATTATATTTACTGTAATATTTTTCATTCTGTATTGTTATGCTTAATCTCTTGTAAGAAGAGCAAAATCGGAATATTTTTAAAAGGAAACGAATGTGGCTTCAGGAATGATCGCACCTTGTGAGCGCAATTGTCAAACGATAGCGTACTTAATACTAAGAAAGCCTCTGGTCTTCAGTTCGTAACATAATGCTTTCCAAAAAATACGATTACTGAATCTGACGTTTAAAGGAAATGAAAAATGTGATTTATAAACTTACTTACTTAATCTTTTTATGCTCTTTTTCGGTGCTGTTTACATATGTTTCGCGTTTAATTCGGAGTGTAGAGTTTGACGATTTTGACATAATATCAGCTGTAATTTTAGGCGTTATTTTGTGGTTCGTGTTTTTATTTCAAGGTAAATTGCCTTCCGGGAGCCCACATAAAAAAGACTGATAAATCTGGTCTTAGGCTGTTCCCTAATTCCAAGTTGCAGGTAAAAGCCCTTGTGTTGTGACTGCGGGAGCATTTTGGTTTTTAGTTATATTCAGAGGGTATTTTTTAACTGTGTAGCTATTTATATAATGGGCAAGAATCATTTTTCGATAAGAAGGCGGTTGGGGAGTTTTAAATATGCTATCAACGGACTTTTGCTTTTGATTAGGGAAGAACATAACTCCCGCATTCATTTTTTTGCGGGGATAATGGCGATTTTGCTTGGGTGGCTTCTTGAGATTAATAGTGTGGAGTGGATGATAATATGCGGAGTTATAGGCTTTGTATTCGCTATGGAGCTAATAAATTCCGCAATTGAGAACTTGTGTGATTTGGTTTCCCCCGAAAAGAATGATCTAGTCAAAAAAGCGAAAGACCAGGCGGCGGGAGCGGTTTTGGTTTCGGCTATTGTGGCCTTGGTCTGTGGCCTGTTTATTTTTATTCCGAAGTTATTGGTGTTTTTCCGGGGTCAATAGAAGACACTCACCAACACTGCTTTTAGGTCAATACAATAATTTAAGAACTGATGTTAGGGTGGTAGCCCTTCTCTTTTTTATATGAATTTTTAAATATGGATAAGATAATATGGTTTTTCTCTGGCATAGTGATATGCCTTTTCGTTTCATGTAACAATTCTGATAACTCGGGTAATTCGGCAAGCGAAAAACCTATATGGATAGAAGTGGAAAAACCTGAAACCAAGCTGTCGGCTATAGCTACGGATATCGAGTATATTCCCCTTGATTCGGAAAAGGTTTTGCTGGGCGCCGAGATCAGGGTGTTTCCGTTTGAGGGCAGGTATTACGTCTGGGATATGAAAAACCAGCGGATAGTCGTATTTGACCAAAAGGGCAAATTTGTTTTTCAGCTATCGCAAAGGGGCTGGGGGCCGAAGGAGTATCGGAGTCTCGGTTATTTCAATATCGATCCGTATAACCGGCGTCTTTTTATTAAAGATGTCGGGAAGCGCTATGTCTTTTATTCCATGGATGACGGCTCGTTTATTAGCGAAGGGGAATTGACTTCTTCTTTTATAAGAATGATGGCATTGAGCAAGACGACCCAGGCGTGGTGGTTGTATAGCGGTGACAAGAACGCCGTTGTGAAACTAAAAGCGGGTCAATCGGTAAACCGGCTGTATGTGGGTGATGCGATAAATGACAATTTCAAATGGGAAGCCATACCTTTCCCTTCTTGGGAGGTTAATCCCGCTCCAAGGTTTGAACTCTCTTCTGACGGTGAGGGAAACGCATTTGCGGCGGATAAGGTAAACAATATTCTGTACGAGTTTGACTCCGTAGGAATTAAACGGAAAATCAGGATAGAAACCAATCCGGGAGTAACCACCCGTAAAGACCTGAACTTTCAGAAGGGAAAAGGTTTTTCTAACACGGAGCTCTCCAAAGCGAAGTGTCTAAGCGCTAATTATTGTCAAGGTTCGAAGGAGCATATCTATATCGGAGCTTGGAAGTATTTAGAAATGTTGTACGACGGAAAGGCTGGGACACTTGATATTTTTCATACCATATACAACAGAAAAACAGGCAAATCCACAACCATCAACGAAGTAGTAGCAAATGACATTGACGGCATTCAGTTGTGCTTATTCTTTCCTGATCCTCCCACTCTTTATCGGGGGGGGCTGTATGCTTCCGTTTACGCGCATACCATTAAAGATTATGTGGAAAAGATAGAAGACGGGGACGGCGAGATGGTAAGTGAAAAAGCTTTTGACAAAGTTCAGCGCTTGGCTTCGGGACTCGGAGAGGACAGCAATCCTGTAATTGCGAAGATAAAGTTGAGGTGATAGATTTGTTGCTTGAGGGTAAAAAAATCCCCATCGGTAAGGTGCCGAAGGGGATTTTAATTTTACATGCTTTTGGGCTTAGTCCAAGGTCGCTTCTTCTTGGGCCACTTTCTCTGTTTCGGCGCTTGGTTCGTAGGTTACCGAAACGATTTTCATCTCGTTGATCAGGTGCGTGGCGCCGGCGTATTTGTCTATGATAAATAAAAGGTAGCGGGCATCCATACCGATGTTACGGCAAATGCGGGCGTCGTAGTTTACGTCCGACATGGTGCTTTGCCATGTGCGGTCGAAGTTCAGGCCTATCAGGTTGCCCGAGGCGTCAATGATAGGACTGCCCGAGTTACCGCCAGTGGTGTGGTTTGAAGCCAGGAAACATACCGGCATCTTGCCTTTGTGGGCCCAGCGTCCGTAGTCTTTTTTCTCGTAGAGCTCGCGGAGTTTGGCCGGCATCTCGAAGTCGGGGTTGCCGGTTTCGTTCTTGCGAACGATGCCTTCCAGGTAAGTCTGGTGGGTGTACAGCACGCCGTCTTCCGGCTCGGCTCCGTCAATGATTCCGTAGCTTACGCGCATGGTGCTGTTGGCGTCCGGATAGAATTTGCGGTCGGGGCTCATCTCCATTAGGGCGCTTACGTAGGTGCGCATCAGCAGGTCAAGTTCGTTGCCGGTTTTACGCAATACGGGCAGTACCGAGCTTTCGTACTTCTCGCGGAACGCGTTGTGTACCACTACGGCCGGGTCTTTCGCCAGTTTTGACGGTTTTTCCAGCGCTTTCTCGAAGCTCGCCAAGTCGGTCAGGGCCGTTTTCTTGTAGATTTTTTTCATCCAAGCCGTCAGGTCGCCTTTGTATTTGGCTTGCGCTTGCTTGAGCAACTCCGGCTGGATGTCGGCCGGGATATCGCGTGCGTAGATTTCCATCAGTCGCGCGAAAAGTTTCTTGTCCGTAGGCAGGTTATAGTTTTTGAAAACCCTCTTGGCGTAAGATTTCGCCGAGGCTACGGCTTTTTCGTACGACTTGGTACCGTGCTTCTCTTTGGCTACACGGCTGGCGCGGTAGGCCAAAGTCATCAGTTCCGATCCGTAAACCGCCTCGCGCATATATTCCGACGGCAGGCGAACGGGGTTTTGCAAATCGTAAACGCCTTCTATCTTCGACAGCAGGTTTCCGTATTTGCGCTTTCTTTCGGCGTCGGCTTCCACCCATTTGGTGAATTTCTCTTCGCCGCGGCGTTTTTTCTCTATCGCTTCCGTAATCTTGAGGCCACGGTTCTCGCCGATCCACTTTTTCCAGTAGTTGGCCACGCGGGCGTACTTCGAGGCGTATTGGATGCGCACTTTGTCACTGGCGTCCATATCGGCGCGCATGATGGCGAGTTTCTCGTCGCGGATAGCGATTCTTGCCGGGTTGATTTTGTTTACCAAAGGATCAACGGCATAAGAGGTCAGGTACTCTTGCGTACGGCCCGGGAAGCCGAACACGAGGCTGAAGTCGCCGGGGTTCACGCCTCCGATGTTGATCGGGAGGAAGTGGCGCGGCTGCAACGGTACGTTGTCTTTCGAGTATTTGGCGGGTTTTCCGTCAGGGCCGGCGTATATGCGGAACATCGAGAAGTCGCCGGTATGGCGCGGCCACACCCAGTTGTCGGTATCGCCGCCGAATTTGCCGATACTTGAAGGAGGAGCGCCCACGAGGCGGACATCGCGGAAAGTCTCGGTAACGAACATGAAGTATTTGTTGCCGTAGAAGAACGGCTTGATTTGCGCTCCATAATGCGTGCCTTTTGTTGACGCCTTTACGATTCCGGGAATCCGGGCGCTTACCGAATCCTGCAACAGGCTTTCGGAAAGGTTAGGGGACAGGCCTCCGAGCACCCGGTCGGTCACGTCCTCGATCCTGACGATAAAAGTCACGAACAGATCCGGGTTCGGGAGTTCCTCTTCACGGCTCATAGCCCAGAAACCGTTGGTCAGAAGATCGTTCTCTACCGAACTATGGCTTTGTACGGCGCCGTAGCCGCAGTGGTGGTTGGTGAGCAACAGGCCTTCGCCCGAGATCATCTCGCCGGTGCAGAATCCGCCGAACGATACGATGGCGTCTTTAAGGCTTGACCGGTTGATGTTGTAAATGTCTTGTGCGGACATTCTCATGCCCAGGCGTTGCATGTCGCCTTCGTTCAAAGCGCCGATCAGTTGCGGCAACCACATGCCCTCTTCGGCTTTGGCCCTGAACCCAAGCGACAGGCACAGGAAAAGAATCAGGCTAAACTGTTTTCCGTTTATCTTCATCAGGTCTTTAGTAGTTAGGAATTTTTCGTTTTTACATTTTTAAACCCAAATATAGCGGTTCTGACCAAAATTCTGAGCGAACAAGGCCATTCGCCGGCCAGGAATAGGACAAGATAGGAAAGCTGAGGGCGTAAAGGCGGAAGAAGTAAGGCTTCTGGCCGAAAAACACGTTGCGTGTACTTTTGCTTTAGGTTCGGAACAAAATAAGGCTCTTGGACTTATTGAAAGAGCTATGGTGGATTATTACAAAATACTGGGAGTGGCGAGGGATGCCAGTGGGGAGTGTATCAGGGAATCTTTCCAAAAAATGCGAAAGGCGGGCGAGGCGACAGATATGCCGTCCGTGCGCCAAGCGTTCAAAGTTTTGTCAAATCCAGATATGCGGGAAGAATATGACCGCAGATTTTCGGACGCCGTTTATAAGGTGCCGAAAAATTACGGAGTGATTTCCAGAACGGCTTTCGCCGGAATGGTGTTGTGCTTGAGTTTTTTTACGGCGCTTTTGATCTGGACCGTATTGCTGTAGGAGATCCGTTTTTTTAGGAACTGGAATTGAGTTGGTAAAAGGCCGCTTGGTTAACCGTTGAGGGGATTTGCCCGGTAGCCATATCCGTTTCGTTTATAATCTGTGCCAAAGAGCGCATTGTCGAATCTTCCGAGAGGATACGGTATGTCGCGCTATCTAAGGATTCCTGGTCTTTGGCGCTGTCCAGCCCCAGAGTTTCGTGCAGTTGGCAAACCAACACGATTCCCAAAAGGCGGAGGTCACTTGGAGGCAGGGCCAGGTCGGGGTGACGGACCGCCCCGGCCAGAGTGTTTACCAAACTTTTTTGTGTTTTGTGACCTCTCAGCCACGTTTTGCGGTAGCTTATTATTCCCAAAAATTTTTTCCGTTCGATCCTGAGCAATCCTTTGCGTTCCAATTCGTCCTGAATCGCCCGTCGGAATCGTCCCGAAGACATGGCCAGACGCTGGACCCAACTTTTCATACTTCTCCGTTTTTGCGATTCCCGGATAGTTTCGGTGATGTCGCTAAGAACAGAAGCTTTGTCGGGATTTTTGTTGACAATAACGACTTTCCTTTCTTTCTCCGAAATATGCCCGCTATACGCAAGGTCCGTCATCAGGCTGGCGATGATGCCGTAAGGCAGATGAAAACCGGGGACAGACAGCCCGTTTTTGTCGGGCGATTGGCAAAGCAACAAAAGTTTTTCCGCTACGCTCAGGTCCATAGGCATGTGTGTTGGTGAAAAATCGGGAGAGATTAAAATTCTCTTATTTTAAATTATACGAAAGAAAGATGAAAAAGGCTGAAATTAATTTTGGCATGCGGGTTAATGTTATATCAATTAAGCTTTAATTGCCGTTCCGATACTCCCGCGGTGTTCGGCTAAAATGTTCCTTGAACCTTGTTCTAAAGTACTTTACGTCTTCGTAACCTACTTTGGCGGCGACCTCTCCAATACTGAGTTTTGGGTTTTTGACCAAAAGTATAGCGGACAGGTTTATACGTTCGTAACGGATTAGTTCACCTGGGCTGAGGCCAGTGGCTTTGCGTAGCTTTTCGGTAAGCGAAGTTTTGCTGAGTCCGATTTTTTCGCATAGTGCGGGCACTCCGAAACTCGGGTCTTTGAGCCCCGAGCGGATTTCGGATTTTACCATTTCCAAAAAAGTTCCGTCTACTGTCCATGTTTCCCCATGAGAGGGGTCCGAGACAGCCGGGGAGCTTAGCTTTTGGTTGATAAGGGCCTGGGCTTGGGCCAAAAAAACTCTGGTCTCGAAAGGTTTGGGCAAGTAAACATCCACCCCTGCGGCTATTGCGTCCAAGAGGTCGTTGGTACCATGACGGACCGATAAGTATACTATTGGGACCTTGGGCGAAGTCACCGATTCTTGTTTCAGTTTTCGGCAAAAGTCTAGTGATACGTTTTTTCGCTTGGACTCGTCTATTATTATCAGGCTCGGAGAGCTTTCCGGTTTTCCGGTCAGATTTTGTTTTTCTTCGATTGTGGAAGTGCTGATTTCATACTCATTTTCCATTATGTTTTGAACGAATGTTAAAGTTCCAGCATCTTCGCCATAGATCGTTATACGGGGTTTTCTTACTTCGTTTGATATAAGTAGGGCCTCTATTTTAGACTTATGGGGATCAGGGGAGGTTTTGAAAGGAAGTCGGATTTCATAGGTTATCGTGCCGTTTTTTTGCCGTACCTCCACCGATCCGCCTGATGAGCTGGCCAAATGCTGGGCATTTTGTAGTTTGTGGTGATTGTCACAGGTATTTTTGTCTGTCTGATAAGTAACCGTTATTTGGATATGTCGAAGTTCATGGTCCATTTTGGCGGAAAAATTGAGTCGCCCACCGGAAGGAAGGTCAGGTAGTGCGTTATCGTATGTAATGCGAATCAGATTGCTTAAAGTTACGGCGTTGAAACACACGTATTCTTCTGTGAAGTTTCCTGAATAGTACGCTTCCGGGGTGTTACCGTCTGCATTTAATGCCTCCACCATTTCCTTTACATATAGTAAAGGATCTCGTTTTTCAAGACTTTGTGTGACGGCCCGTTCCGAATAGTTTTCCGTTTGTAATGCCCACGAGATCATGTCGGTGATTTTGTTTGTATGTTCAAGCGCCAAATTCATCAGGTCTTTTCGTTTTCCCCGTCTCATTCCTTCCAGGGCGCTTTCCAAGGGCGCTTTAATCAGGCTGAGTGGCGACCGGATATCGTAAGCCAGTTGCTTGAATGGTATTTCTGCATATTGTGTAGCCTTTTTATCCTGAATACTGATTATCCTGTGCTTTAACAAAGCTTTTAGCGTTCCGAACCTGTTGTAGATTTCGGCCAAAATCAGGATCAGTAAGATGTAAAAAGCATAGGCGTAGCCAGTTTTCCAGAAAGGAGGCGATACCTGAACAAGAATAGTGGAGGTTGGCGAGTCTGTGTAGTTGTGTGAATCGGAACTAGCGCTGAGTTCGATTTTATATTCGCCAGGAGAGAGACTTGGAAATTCTATTTTGCCCTGTTTAACGGTAATATTTTGCCACTTTCCTTTTCCGTTTTCTGATGAGATTCGGTAACCGTATTGTGGTTGGGTGTAAGGCGAAAAGTGGGGAGTTGTGAAGGAAATGGACAGATTTCCGAAATCATAAGGCAATTTGATACGGTATGAGCCGTCATTTTCTGATGGGGTTTGTGCTACATTCTCCCCTAGGACTTTTATTTCTATAACTTGTATGGGAAACTCGTTTTCGGATGATTCTGAGGAAAGTTTTTCCGGATCAACAACCGTGGTTCCTGCCACGAAAGAGAAAGCTAGGCGCCCGTCGGGTAGCGGACTTGATAGGTTGTTTAGGTATGAGGGGAAGACAGCTCGCCCGTCGAAGCCAAACCGTCTGTATTTTCTTTCTTTAGGCCAAAATACTGTAAGGCCTCTAGTGGAGGCTATCCAGACTCGCCCCAGTCGGTCTTGGGCCAATGAGGCTATTCTTCCGATAAGGTTTTCTCTGTCTGGAAGGTATGATTGTAGAGAGTCGCTGCCTTTCGCCAGATGAAAAAGAGAACCGTCGGGCGAGCCCATCCAAATACCGCCGTTGATCCCTTTCGCTAAAGCTGTCGGTCTGGGTTTTGTTGTTGTTTTCAGGGCTCGGGGACGTAAGCTGTCCCTTGTGATTTCGAAACGGACGGGGCCCGTTTGGCTATTGTTATAGACTAGCCAGCCGTCTTTGCTGATGGCGAAACCGAGAATATTGGCGGGGTTGTGTACGGACCCGCCCGCATCACGGTATTCGGCGCTCTTCATGTCCGGGGATATTTTCCACAGTCTTCTTTTTTCGCAAACGCACCAAATATTGCCGTATCTGTCTTCGTTGATGAATTTTACACCAATAGTAGGGCTTTTGCTCAAGGCTAGATTCCTGCTTTCGAACCTATCCTGACTGGCGATATAACGGTAAAGGGAACCGCGCCTGGAACCGAACCAGCATGTGCCGTCAGAAGCCTTGAAGGCCTCTGAGAATCGCTTTTCCTTATAACCTTCGGAGTTTGGCCTGTAAGCTTTGTAGCTTTTCTTAATGGGATCATACAACAGCAGTCCGTTTTCGAAAGTAGCGAACCAGACTTTTCCATTTTCCGCTTTGCATGAGGCCATAATTTTGAAAGGGGGTAAGCCCTCGATCCTGTCCGAAAAAAGTCCCGTTTCGGGGCGCAACACTAAGATGTCCCACCGTGGAATGGTCAGCCACAAATTGCCACGGCTGTCAAAAGTGAGTCCGCCTACGTGGTTGTTGCGTGTTCTCGAGTCCGAAACGGACAGTTGTATTTTGGCGTGTTTTAATGCGGAGGTTTTAAATACTCCTGCTTGGGGTAGGTTTGCGTAACGCAGGCCATAGGCGCCGGTACCAAGATATAAGTTTTTTCCATCATCGCTTATGGAGCTGACGCTAGCGTAATAATTTAGGTCTTCGTTAGGTGTTTGGTGTATTCTGAAGTTGCCGTTTTTGTCTTCACTAGCTAGACCGTGGTTTGTCACCCAAAACATATCGCCTTTACTGGACCGGTATAACCTCTTTAGATCGAGGTCGGTGGGTGAGGTTTTCCCCTCGGCTGTCAGTATTTTGAAGGGTTCGGGAGTTGATTTTCCCGGCCGAATTCGGAATAGGCGTTTTGACCAATCGGAAAAAAGGACGTTACCGGAAGTGTCGGTGCCGATTTGGAGTGCGCCGTGATAAATACGTTTTCCTGTCGGTCGATTTTTTAAAGCGGTTTGGCATTTGCCTGTATCCCCCTGCCATCGTACAAGCCGTCCGTCTGGCGTGGCGATCCATACGTTGCCATCTTGGACACAGAGTCCGATAGCGTATTGTTGGAAGATATCTTTGGCTAGAGGGCCTTTTGCTAGCGTAACGGTTTTCCGAAGATTGATGTCAAATACTTTCAGCCCTTTGGTGGTGGCGAGCCAGATCCTGTTTTTCTTTTTCTGATAAATAGCGTTTCGGATCTGCATGTCGGAATCCGACTCGAAAACTGTCCTTACTTCCGTTCCGTCATACCAAAGCAAACTGCTGAAAGTGGCTATCCAGATAAAGCCGTTCTTGTCTTCCATGACTTGACTTCCCCTAAGGTCCGGAATTTGCGTTTGCAGGCTTTTCATAACAGTATAGCCAAAGTCTGAAGCCGTGGCGGAAGAAAAGCAGGTAAACAAAAGCAGGCAAATCGTGAATTTTCTAGTCATAGACGCTTTCTGCAAAATCGGGTTAGTCGTGTGGCGCGAGTCGGGAAAAGGTATTGGGAATACCGCTTGTCCAAAGAACTCGAGTCAAGTTGACCTAATATTTTTCCTCCTTAAGGATTTCGGACAAGCCTTTTGGTCTCCTTCGAAATTCTAGATTCTTTCGGTTTTGCCTAAAAATTCGGGTTCCAGATTGGGCTTGATATAAAATAAAATGATCATCAATCCCTATCTATCCGTCTCTGTTACCCCTACGGAGGCGTAACACCGGTCAAAACACCCCGTAATACGGTCAATCCTCTGTGTTTTTGCCAGTGACTGATATCTAATATTGTGTGACGCAACAGTCCTTTGTATGGAAGGATCCAATCCTTTGCGCCTCCATTTTTATCGGGTTAGCCAAGCCTTGAGGGGGCGCAAAACTTGGGTTGGTCTGTTTTGCGGAAACCTTTATTGTTTGGGGTTTAAATGTCATCATACTCTAAGGCTGTAATCCGAAAGTGGGAGGACTATTCTTTTTCAACATAAACCATTACGTTATGAGAAGCACTTTTATCGTTTGCTTATTGTTTGTAATGTCCCTGGCGGGCTATTCCCAGAGCCAGGAGCATGTGCCCAGAAAAATATGGGACTTTAATCCCGATTCGCCCAACTTTACCCTTGACTGGAACGAATCGAGCGCTAATGCTGACCCCGATAGGGAGTTTCATATTTCGCGCGTCCCCCTTCGAAACAAAGTGGGATATAAGCCGTCGCAAGTTAACCCACAACTGGACCCGAAAAGAAAACTGAGTGATTGGAGCGGGTTGTCGACCAGTGCCCGGGGCTACGACGACTCCAGCGAACAGGCTTTTACTTTCTGGCAATACATGGACGTCCGCGCCGAGTGGTCATATGCCTCCAGAGTGGTTATGCCTAGCGCTATGCTTACCGAAGCCGCCCACCGCAACGGCACAAAGTCGTTGGGAATGTTGGTTTGGGCCAATAACGGTTGGCACGGAGAGGAATTCAGGGAAATGCACCGAAAGGTAAACGGTGTGTATATCCACGCCCGCAAACTTGTCGATATTGCCCGTTACTACGGTTTTGACGGTTGGTCATATAACTCGGAGTATGTGGGCAGTTACACGCCTAGTGCCGAGGACCAGAAAGGTTTTTTGGAAGAAATGCAGGCTTATGCCACCTCAATCGGCTTTGATGAGTTCGAGATCCTTTGGTACGACGCCAGATCGAATACGGGACGAGTGTCTTTTGCCAACCAGCTCAATAATGGCAATAAGGATTTTTTCCATAGAAGAGGCAAAACGGTGTCCGACGTTTATTTCTGCAATTACAATTGGGGGACCTCGACTATCGCTACTTCTATCAATACCGCAAGATCCTTCGGAAGGGACCCTTACGACGTAGCCGTGGGAATCTATATGCCGCAGGGAGCCAATAACAATTGGAGCAACTTGAGTCCTTACCATAAAATTTCTATCGGTCTTTGGGATACGGGCTACGAATACGCCCACCTTTCTTCCGATCCTAAAAGGTCGATGAGCTTTACCCAAAACGAGATGCTCGCGGATATGTGGACGGGCACTAGCCATGATGTCCGCAATCCTGGACAACCGGGAACCGGTACAGGGAAAATCCCGAAGACCTTCGGTTTCTCTTATTATATGCCGGCCAAAACCGCCATTACCCAATACCCTTTCCTTACCCGATTTAATCCGGGACAAGGAGTGTCTTTTTCGGAAAACGGCGACAGAAGCTTCGAGAGAGTTTGGTCGGATTGGAGCCTTCAGGATATTCTTCCCGCTTGGAGATGGTGGTGGAGCCAGGGCGGACAGGGCCTCGAAGCCAGCATCGACTTTGACGAGGCTTTTGACGGATCGGCTTCTCTTAGGGTAAAGGGAAACTTGAGCGGCGATAATACATTGCGCCTTTACAAAGTGAAACTGCCCGTAAGCGCCGATACCAAAATTTCGGTGAGCTATAAAAAAGCCGGTGCGGCCAAAGGCGAAGAGGCCAATGCCGCATTCGGGTTCGCTTTCGAAAACGGCCAGCAACTTTCGCCTTTCTCCTTCCACAGTTTAGGACAAATACTGAGGCCAGGCTGGAATACGGTGGAAATCGACCTCTCGGCTTACGCTGGCCAAACCATGGCGGTCATAGCGTTGAAATGTTCCGGTACCGAGAACAATTACGACTTGCGCATAGGTGAGATTTTGCTGACAGACGGAGCGGTCCCCGTTCCCGAACAACCGGTTGCGGTAAGCGCCGACGTATTCGAAAATGTCGGGGATAAGTTTTCCGCCCGTCTTGACTGGAGCCTTCCGGGTAATCCCTCCACCAACGAGGAAGCTGGCATAAGGTATTTCGAAATCCGCCAAGTATTGTCCGACGGTTCTTCGCAGTTGGTAGGCCGAAGCTCCGCCCGTTCATTTTTGGTAAAGAATCATCAAATAGCAAAGGGGCAAACGGAACTCAACCTGAAAGTGATCTCCGTTGGTCTCGACGGTAGAACGGCTAATGTAAACAGCCTCCCGGTTTCGCAGACTTTGGATCCCGACCCCGACGCGAATATCGATCTTGATAGCCACACCTTAACGCAGGGAATCGCTTACCGTATGGGCAACGGGTCGGTCGCTTCCCATGCTTACGCCTGGACCTTTGAAGGGGCCGACATCGCGGCCAGCGCCGATGAGGAACCCGAAGTGATATTCTCCGCACCCGGCCAATACAAAGTAAAATTGACCGCGACGCACTCGGATGGCCAGCGGGTCAATTCGGACAGCGTAATCGTGACCGTTAACCCGTCGGAAGGCGTCACAGCCCCTATGGCCGAATTCTCCGCCTCGGTGACTGAAGCTTTGCCTGGTCAAAACATCGAGTTTGATTACACCGGCGATCCGGGCGCCACATATGGCCCGACGTCGGGAATGATGGTGGATTCCAGGTCCGGACAGGTGGTATCCGATTCGAAAATCGATTTCTCGGGAACTCCATTCACAATTTCTTTCTGGATAAAAAGGGACGCTTCGCATTGGGGCTATACCGATTTTATGAGTTTCGGGAATTTCCTCAGCATGAAATTCAAAAACGGTGACGCCATCCAGTGTTATGTTATTGGTTTGGGGCCGAATGCCGATGTCAAAAGAAGCAAAACCACGCCTATGCCTATCCCGATCGGAAAATGGCAACACTTCGCAATGACTTACGACGGCTTTAATACGAGGCTTTTTCTGAATGGAAAGAAGGTGATCGAACGCGTAACCTCCACTTCGGTTTTTTACAGAGAAGGTACCCAAGGCCGTCTCCGTTTGGGCAATGCCGCGGATCGGGCCAGTGTGAGCCTTGACGATATTCGGTTCTGGAAAGAAGCCCGTACAGAAACCCAGCTTCAGCAGGATATGAAAGTGGAAGCGACGGCCCCATACAGTGACAAACTCGCCCATTATTGGAAGCTCAACGAAAATACGGGCGTTACGAGCAAAGACGAAAAAGGCGGAGCCGACCTGACGGCAGGCCCTGAAATAGCCTGGATACAAGGCTCCCCACGTTTGCGCAAAGCGGAGGTGTCGGCTCCCGACGAGATCCGCTACGCTTGGAGTTTCCCGGGCGCTTATCCCGAGATGTCATCCGAGGCCCGGCCTACGGTGAGCTACGCAAAAAGCGGAACGTACCCTGTTTCGTTGAAAGTGGTGACTTCGGCTGGAACTCATGAGGTGTCAAAAAACGCTTACATCCATGTGGCCGATGACGGAACGGTTAATCTTCCGCCGGTTGTTGACTTCGAAATTCCGGCAAATGCCAAAGAAGAGACCCCTGTCCAGTTCACGGCCCAAGCAAGCGACCCGGACGGATCTGTTGTGGCTTACGCTTGGGATTTCGGCGACAACACCGGCACTACCGAAGCGAATCCAACTCACACTTTCGCCACAGCGGGCGATTATAATGTGACGCTGACTGTCACTGATAGTGACGGGGAGACTGCCCATGTTTCGAAAACCGTAACTGTAAGCCCTGACCTTACGGCTGAAGTTGTGGCTCAGGCCGGAGTAGTTAGCGTTGGCGAAACTTGGACTACCGTAAACCTTGACGAATCTTTTTCTTCTATGGTAGTAGTGACGGCTCCGGTTACGGAACCGAACGCTTCGGTGGCGCCTTTCGTTGTACGGATCAGAAACGCCTCGAACGACAGTTTCCAAGTTAAGCTTCAAGCCCTTGGCACTGGCACTGTAGGTACGCGTTCCGTTCATTATTTGGCTGTGGAAGAAGGCGACTACACCGAAACCGAGCACGGGGTGAAGCTTTCGGCCAGAAAAGTCATTTCTTCCCAGACCGCTTATAAGTGGTATTACCTGGGCAAAGGCGTAGCCACAGATCTTTCAGCTTTTGCTTCTCCTGTAGTAGTGGGGCAGGTCATGACTGAAAACGACAGCCGTTGGTCCGTATTTTATGCCGACAACGGAAGCTTGGGAACCCCTACGAGCGCAAGCGCTTATGTAGGCAAGCATGTAGGCGCAGGACCAGAAACAACCCGTAATGCGGAGACCTTAGGCTTTATTGTGATGGAAACTGGGGCGGACACCAATTTGGATGGGCTTCGGCTCAGGGCCGGGACGCTTTCTGGCGTTACCGGAATGGTACAGACGCCAGCGGGCTCCACACAGTCGTTAGGCTGGCAGGAAGTTCAAGGGGCCGTGCTGAGCGTAGCCGGAATGGCCGGTAGTGACGGCGCTTGGGCCACTCTTCTAAATCCAGGCGTAAGCAACGGATCAATGACGGTAAGTCTGGATGAAGACCAAATAGCGGATTCCGAACGGAAACACCTTGGCGAAGCCGTGGCTTACATCGCTTTCGCTAACGACACTTCCGCTCCCCAACTCCGTACCTCTACGGCCAAGCCTTCAGCGGAACCGCTTGCGGATAACAGGATTACGGTATGGCCAAATCCCGCTACGGACGTACTCAATATCCAAGCTTCCGGCGAATTCGCTTACTCGATTATTTCGCAAAGTGGAGCCGTGGTTCTTTCGGGTAATGGTGATTCGCGGGAATCTGTAAATATCGGAAACTTGTCGACGGGGATTTATATTCTGAAAGTGTCTTCCGACAGTCAGGTATCGGTGATTAGAATTATGAAAAATTAGTGACTGAACTTTCGCTCTCCCTGCATTTGGGAGAGCGATTCTTAATGAATATATTTCAGGCCGACCGCAAGGCGTCAAGTTCTTCCATGGCAGCCTTTATCATCTTCAAATACAATTTTGATTTTATCGCAAAGTGATTCAGCTTCTCCTTAACCTTCAGTTTTTCCAGTTTTATGTAGGCGATCATGGAAGCGAAGATGTGGTTCAATTGGGTAATCTCCATCTTTGTGGGAGACTTGCCTAACATCGTGTTTTGCTTGAGCGACTTATGGAACTCCTCGACTTTCCACCGTTTTTGGTAGATCGCTACGATATCCTCGAAAGCCATGTTCTCCCCGTTGGTAACCAGCCATTGTTCCGCGGTCGACCGGTCCCTGTTTGTAAAGACTTGTTTGGCGAGCGTGACAGGAAAATCAACTCCCTTGACCCACACCCGCTTCACTTGACCGCTTTCAATAGGCGCATCCGAAACGTGAATGAATTTGCCCTCGTTTTTGTCCTTTTCGCTCATTGCTATATTCCTGTTGCTCTTCAGCGGGCAAACGAAAACCTTCTTGAGCTTGTAATGAATATACTTCAGCGTATCGCTGGCGGTGAACCACGTATCGAAAAGAATGTACCTGAAAACCAGTTTGTTCAGAAAGTTTAGACGGTGTAAAACTTCCAGTACCATCTCATTTTTCGTTTTCTCGCTTTTACGCTTTTCCTTCCCGTTCTTGTCTATGTATTTCACCGTCTTGTGGACGATCTCATAAGCGACCGGACAGTTAACCGTTTGTCCTTCCACGGTATTGCTCAGAAGAAAGTTAAGGGAGTTGATCCCTTTGACCGCTTTGCCTACAGTATGGTCGAAATGATAAGCTACGATGTCGTTTTCCGAGGAATGAGGCTTGTGGACAATGCAATCGTCGATACTCAAAACCGCCTCTTCGCCCTCAATACTCCTGGCGAAAGACTTCACCTCTTTCCAAAAAGCCTTTTGGTCCATGTCCGGTTGCTTGAGGAGGTCGCTGAAATAATCATGGGGAATCTGATTGTCCAAAGATGCTGAGAGCCCTGTTGAGGTGGCTTGCCCTCGACTGGCAATAAGATAATCCGTGTATAATTCAAATCCGTCTCTCCTTTTCATTTTTCAAAAATCGGTCACTTATCATATAATTTCCAAAATTGCAATAGGAAAGGCGAGCGAAAGGTCAGTTAGTGATTGTAAAGTCTGGCGGGTATCGTTTCACTCGTCGGGCTTTCACCTCTTCATAGTTTAGATGCAAGTAATAACAGCACGATTCGCTCTGCTGTTATTTTCTCTTTGGGTTTTAAAGAACAGGATTATCCAAAACAAAAAAAAGCGAGGCCCGGCCCCGCTTTTTATATTTAGAATTATCGATAAAAACCCGATTACTTCACGCCGCGTTCGCTCAGGTTGGCGGTACGCACTTCCATATCCGGCAAGCCTGGCAGTTCGCTTTGCGGTTTGTCCAGATAGAAATAAGCCGTAGCCGAAACGTCGTCGCGACGGTAGAAGGTGGTTGGGGCTACCGGGAAGTTGTCGTCTTCCAGTTTCGGAGGATTTTTCATATCCAAGTAGCGCTTGCTGGCCTGTTTTCCGTCTTTGCCTACGTATGACCAAAGCACCTTGAACTCTCCGCCCGCTTTGCGGATAGCCATGAGTTTCGGCTTTCTGGCGTTACCCATCTGCTGGATCGTCACGCGACAGTCTTTATGGAAATAAACCGGATCTTTGGTATGGTAGCGGTAGAAGGCGTAAATGTCTTTGCCTTTGTCAGAAACCAACGAACCCTGAACCATATTGGCGTATTCGCCTTGGCCCCAGCCCGAACCGATGTAGTCTTCGGTTCCCGTACCCACTAAAGTCGGTAGGTCTTTGTCGCCGTCGAGGAAGACTTTCACTTCGCCTTCGCCAAACCACGTTCCTTTATAAATTGAATCGCCAAGCACGCCGATGTTCGTACCCAAATAACGGCCGCGCCCCGATACTCTCGGCAAGATCTCGTAATCTTCGCCAAGGTCCGTTTTCAGGTCACGGTTCCAGTACGCGTGGAAGTACATTACGTTGTCGTCGTGTCTTGGCACTTCCAAGAAATCGATTTTGTAATAAAACATCAGCTGGTCGTCCGTGTCGTTCGTTACCTCGATACGGCCCGCTTTGCGGTACGGCATCGGGATGAACGAGTTGAACGATTTTCCCTCGGGCATGGCGAAAAGCTCGCTTTCGAACTTACGGACCATACCGTGTCCGATTCCGAAAAAGTCGGTGAAAGGAACGGAAACGGCCGGTTTTTTGGCATCGTCCCAGAACATTTCGATCTTCATTTTACGGCGGTCAGCCGGAGATTTCCACTGGATAGAACTGGCCACCCACATTTTGGTGATGATGCCCGCTCCTTTTTGGTCAAAAATCACGGCCTTTTCCCCTGGGCCTAAGAGGATGTAGGCGTCGCCTTTGGCACCTTTGTTCGTTGTGCCACCTTTGCCTTTGGTAGCATTTGGGTTTTCGGCGCTTACCCATCGGGTTCTTACGCCTTCTGGAGCGGCTTTATAAAACTCCTTGATGCCGGAAAGTTTGAAGCCTTTGTCCTGCTCCCCCTGACAGGCCACGGCGAAAACAGAGGCTAATGCCAAAAGGAAAAAATACGTTTTTTTCATTTTTAAATATTTTTTGTCCGTACAAACAAACATGTGTCAGCGATTGTAAATTTAACCTTTTAGCACCAATATAAAAGCGGGGTTGGGGCAATTCATTGCTTTAGGAGGACGATTTATTGGTGTCTCGGTTAAATTTGATCGGGTATTGTCCTAAATAAAAAGTGAGGAGAGAAAAAAGAAAGCTCCTGGGATAAATGTCCCAAGAGCTTTCCGAATATACAAAACGAACCCTCGAAAAGGAGCCGTTAGCTTATGTCTTTTACTGTACTTGTTTCGCTAATTCCGGCTCGAAGCCCATGTTGTACCAAGCGAAAGCGAATACGTCAGCTTTCTCCTCGATAATCTTGTCTGTTGGCTTTCCGGCGCCGTGTCCGGCTTTGGATTCGATGCGGATCAAAGTCGGGTTTTGCCCTTGCTGATGTTTCTGCAAAGTGGCTGCGAACTTAAACGAGTGCGCAGGAACCACGCGGTCATCGTGGTCGGCGGTGAGGATCATCGTGGCCGGATATTCCGCGTCTTTCACGTTGTGGAGCGGAGAGTATTTGATCAGGTTGTCGAAGTGTTCCTTCTCGTCGCTTGATCCGTATTCCACGGCCCAAGCCCAACCGATCGTGAATTTGTGGTAGCGCAACATATCCAATACGCCCACTGCCGGGAAGGCCACTTTGTAGAGGTCTGGACGCTGGGTCATGCAGGCGCCAACGAGCAATCCGCCGTTTGATCCGCCGGCGATGGCCAAGCGCTCTTTGCTGGTATAGTTCTCTTTGATCAGGTATTCGCCGGCGGCGATGAAGTCGTCGAATACGTTCTGCTTGTTGAGCTTCATGCCTCCTTCGTGCCAAGCTTGTCCGTACTCGCCACCGCCACGGATATTCGGCTGGGCGTAAACGCCGCCGTTTTCGAGCCAAACGAGCATCGTGGTGGAAAAGTAAGGCGTAAGGCTGATATCGAAACCGCCGTAAGCGTAGAGGTAAGTCGGGTTGGTGCCGTCAAGCTTCAGGCCTTTTTTGTGTGTGATGAACATAGGGACCTTCGTGTCGTCCTTGCTGGTGTAGAATACCTGCTTGGTTTCGTAATCCTCGGCTTTGAAATCGATCTCCGAAGCGCGGAACAGCTCCGACTTGTTCGATTCGATATCGTACTTGTAAATGTTCGACGGGAAAGTGAACGAGGTGAACGAGTAGAACACTTCCTTGTCGGTTTTCTTTCCGCCAAAACCGGAGGCCGTACCGATTCCCGGCAAGGCCACTTCGCCGAGCTCTTTTCCGTCGAGTTCGTAACGGTAAACTTTAGAAGTGGCGTCTTCCATATATTTCACCATCATTTTACCTCCGACCAAGGAAACGCTTTGGAGCAGTTTGTCCTTGTTCGGGATCAGGTCTTTCCAATTTTCGGTCGTAGGTTTTTTGAAATCGACCTTAACCAAGCGGTTGTTCGGAGCGTCGAGATTGGTTTTTACCAAAACCCCGCCGTCTACGGATTCCACTACTGAGTGGTCGTTGTCAAAATTATCAACCAAAGTTATGAACGAGGCCGATCCGGTAGGTTTTACCATCAGCATATTGCCGCTGGTGCCTTCCGAAGCGCTCAGTACCAATACGTCCTCTTCTTCGGTCGTGTAGGCGTAGAAATTACGCAATTCGTGCTCCTTGTCTTCGTAGATCAGCTTGTCGGCGTCCTGGCTTTCTCCCACTTTGTGGAAATACACTTTGTGGAATTTGTTTTTGCCCGAATAGGCCGAACCTTCCGACGGCGCGTCGTAACGGCTGTAGTAGAAGCCGTTTCCTTGCCAAGCTATACCCGAAAATTTGCTCCACTTAATATGGTCCGCCAACAGCTTTTTGGTGGCGACATCCATCACGAAAATCTCTTTCCAGTCCGATCCCGAACGAGACACGGAGTAAGCCAGATACTTTCCGTCGCGGGAGAAGGCAACACTACCCAACGCCACGGTTCCGTCTTCCGAAAGTTTGTTAGGGTCGAGGAATTCCGTCGGCTCGCCGTCAAGGGAAGCTTGCTGATAAAGCACGCTCTGGTTTTGCAGGCCGTTGTTTTTGAAGAAGTACCACTTGTCGCCGGCTTTGAACGGAGATCCGAATTTCGGGTAGTTCCAGATTTTCTCCAAGCGGTCTTTGATATTCGAGCGGAAAGGGATTTGCTCCAAATAGCCGTCCGTTACTACGTTTTGGGCTTTTACCCAAGCCTCGGTGTCTTTGGCGGTATCCGCTTCCAGCCAACGGTAAGGGTCGGCCACCTTTGTTCCGAAATAGTCGTCTGTCTGATCGACCGTTTTTGTTTCCGGATAATTCACAGCAATAGGTTTGAAGTTGCTTTTTACCGCGGCCTCTTTCACGTTACGGCCGTCTCCGCCACCGCAAGAAGCGAAAGCGAAGCCCGTAGCGCAGGCAAGCAGTAGTACAGATTTTTTCATGATGTAGGTTTTAAACCGGTTTGTTGGATTAATTAATACGGGAAAAAATGACGGCGAAACATCCATTTTACGGTTCGTTGACCGTTAACGGGCCTTTCGCCATATACAATCAAGCTAAAAAATCGCTAAAACACAAAAGTTAGGCTACGGGAAACGCTTCCGCAACAATATTGTCTTTAAACTTTCCAAAACCCAATAGAATTTCAAAATCGATTGAACGCTCCGAATTTCCTTAAAAAATAGAAAGGCTCCGCAATTTTTATTGCGGAGCCTTTCTTGTGAGTGTAAGAAGTCTTAGCTATTCCAGTTTTAGATTTCCAGATGGCCTCTTAATAACTTAAGAAAAAGCATGATAGGCCAATAACGCCGATCCATAGGCCAAAGCCGTCATGTAGGCGAACTGGATAGCAGGCCATTTCCAGCTTTTTGTCTCACGTTTTACAATAGCCAAGGTACTCATACATTGCATTGCGAAAGCGTAAAACAGTAATAATGAGAAGCCCACGGCTGGCGTGAATCTAGGTCCGCCGGTGTCGGGGTTTATTTCTTGGGCCATTCTGTGGGCCACGGTTCCTTCGTCGTCTCCGCCACTGCCTACGCTGTAGATCGTGGCCATGGTTCCCACAAACACTTCGCGGGCGGCGAACGATGAAACCAAAGCGATGCCGATTTTCCAATCGTAACCCAAAGGCTCGATCAACGGCTCTATGCTTTTGCCCAAAATTCCGGCGTAAGAGTGTTCCAGTTTATAAGCGGCTACGGCGTCTTCGAAAGCTGTTTCGTCGGATTTGTCTACTGTCAGAGCTACTTTGTCCTCGGCTTTTTCCATTACATCAGAAGGGCCGTAGGAGGCCAAAGCCCAAAGGATAACGGAGATGGCCATAATGATTTTACCGGCCTCAAACACGAAGGTTTTTGACTTTTCCAGTACCGTTACGCCCACGTTTTTGAAGCGGGGAATGCGGTAATCCGGCAATTCCATCATCAGAATGGATTTCGAGCTGGTCTTCAGGAATTTGCTGAATACCCAAGCGACCAAAACAGAAGCCAAGAATCCGATAATATAAAGCCCCATCAGAGTGATTCCCTGTAGGTTGAAGCCAAGGTAAGCGGTCTCGGGTACCACTAAAGCGATCAGGATGGCATAAACTGGCAGACGGGCCGAACAGCTCATCAACGGCGTGACCATAATCGTGATCAGACGGTCGCGCGGGTTTTCGATGCTTCGCGTGGCCATTACGCCGGGGATGGCGCAGGCGGCGCCGGAGATCAACGGTACTACGCTTCGTCCGTTCAGGCCGAATTTGCGCATCACTTTGTCCATCAGGAACACTACGCGGGCCATATATCCACTTTCTTCCAAAAGGGAAATAAAGCCGAAGAGGATAGCGATTTGGGGAACGAAGATGACCACACCTCCGATTCCGGGAATCAGCCCGTCGGCCAAGAGGCTGGCCAGCGGGCCTTCAGGCATCACCGAAGATGTCCAGGAGGCCAGATCAGCGAAAGCGCCATCGATCAGATCCATCGGGATGGTGGCCCATTTGTAAATCGCTTGGAAAATCAGGAACAGAATTCCGAAGAAAATGGCGTAACCGTATACTTTGTGAGTAAGCGCCCGGTCAATTTTCTCGGTCAGGGTAGCGCCTTTCGAGTTTGTTATCTTTTCGGTAACGCAAGCTACGATTTCGGCGATTCTGGAATAGCGCAAAACCACTTCGCGCGCCCGCGTCTTTGCGGCGTCGAAGCCCGTGTCTTCGCTGATTCGCTTCAAAGCGTCCCGGTCACGGTCGTCCAGATTTGGCAACAGCATATATTGCTGACCATATTGGTAGGCCATATAAGGGTTGGCCATATGGAAATGTTCGCTTACGCTTCCCACCAGCTCGCCGGCGGAATGTTCCGCTTCGAATACTTTTTGGGTTGAAGGATCCGGGATTTCGTCGAAATAGTGCTTCAGTTCATCGCATCCTTTGCCGGAACGTCCGTCGACAGGGACAACCGGAACGCCCAAAGCCTCCGAGAGTTTGTCTATGTGCACCTTCAGGCCTTTGGCTTCGGCCATATCTGTCATTGTCAGGGCCACCACTACGGGCAATCCCATGTCAATGATTTGGGTACAAAGCAAAAGGTTACGTTTCAGATTTGAGGCGTCGACCATTACCACGGCCAAATCCGGGCGCTGTTTGTGGCAACTCAAGGTTTCGATCACCACGCGCTCGTCAGCCGAACGGGGGTAAATGCTGTAGGTACCCGGCAAATCCACTATTTGGCAACGTTTGCCGGAGGCAGAATCGCTGAAACCGTATTTTTTGTCGACAGTTACGCCTGGATAGTTACCGATTTTTTGGCTCAGGCCCGTCAAATGATTAAAAACCGAGGATTTCCCGGCGTTGGGATTACCCACCAACCCCACTTTCAATGTCTTCTCCACGGCGGTATTATTCTACAGTGATAACAGAAGCCTCGTCCTTTCGCAGGGAAAGCTGATAATCGGCCACCCGGATGGCGATCGGGTCGCCCAAGGGTGCGACGAGCTTAAGCGTCACTTCCTCACCGGGCAAACATCCCATTTCCAATAGTTTAAGCGAAAGGCTGTCGTCGGCAAATCCGCGGATTATCGCGGTCTCGCCTATTTTCAGGTCGGCTACTGTCCTGTTCTTCATGGAGTGTGAATTTATTTAGACTCTATCTAAATCCAGAGCCGAATTTAACGGCTTTCAAGGGAAAGAAAAACGCTTTGCCCCGTTAATTTCACAATAGGCTAAGGCGAACCGGGAATTTTACAATTCATCGAGGATATCCCGGGCCAAATCGGCTTCGAATCCCTTTCCTGCCAGATAACGAAGAACTTTCATTTTTCGCTCAAAATCGTTCCTGCCTTTTACGGATTTCCATTTAGCCCGGGCCAAATCGGCCATGGTCTCGGCGTATTCGGCTTCCGGAATCTCCTCCATCCCGATGTTTATCAGCTCGTCTTGCAGGTTTTTCATCCTTAAGGTTTGCGCTATCTTTCGTCGTCCCCATTTTTTGTAAAAAAACTTACCACGCACGAAAGACTTGGCGTAACGTTCCTCATCTATAAATCCGTCCGACTGCAATTCGCCCAATAATCGGGCGATTTCTTCTTCCGTCAGCCCGTATTTTATGGCTTTTTCGGCGGCTTCGTGCGTACAGCGGTCTTGGTAAGCGCAAAAACTCATCAGCGCCTGTTTGGCTCTCTGGTAATTTTCCATTCCGTAATGTTTGACCGGCAAATATATGCGTCAGTCCAAGCCTGCGCAATATCTTGCCAAAGTCATCCGGTATTGCGTAATTGACCGATTCCGAAAAACTATCTGAAAAAGTAACGCCATCGCCGGGCTTCCGATCATGAAAACCTTTGACCTTCCGCAAATCACAGGAGGAAAATATATCCGAAAAACCTTCGACGAAGACATCAAGTTCCTTATCACCGACAGCCGAAAACCCGTTCTCAGTCCCAAGGCGCTGTTTTTCGCAATCCGGGGCGAACGGCACGACGGCCACCGTTACCTCGCCGATCTTTATGCGCAGGGCGTGCGCCAGTTTGTGGTGGAACGCCAACTGTCCGGCACCGAATCGGAAGCTTTGCCGGAGGCGAATGTTCTTTTGGTGGAAAATAGCGTGGATGCGCTTCAGAAAATAGCGTCACGTCATCGCCGGGGTTTTGAATATCCGTTGGTGGCCGTGACTGGGAGTAACGGCAAGACGATAGTAAAGGAATGGCTGGCCAAACTGCTCGGTTCGGAAACTTCCGTGGTGCGCAATCCGGGAAGTTACAATTCGCAGATCGGCGTTCCGCTTTCGGTTTGGGAAATGGCCGAGGGCTTCGGTTACGCCGTTTTCGAGGCGGGAATTTCCAAACTGGGCGAGATGCGCAAGCTTTGGGAAATCCTGCGCCCCGATATCGGGATTTTCACCAATATCGGCCCGGCCCATGACGAAGGTTTCGAGAATCGCCTTCATAAAATCAAAGAGAAAATCCGTTTGTTCGAAGGTTGCCGTAAGATTGTCTTCCGGGCGGATCAAACCGAGGTTCGGCAGGCTTTGGAGCAAAAATTCGAACCGGATACGCTTCTTTCATGGACTACGGAAAATGATATTTCGGCGGATTTTCGCTTTCGAGCGGAAGATTCCCCTTCGGGTTCGCGTATCGAAGCTAGATGTGGGGAAGCCGACGAGTTTTTCGCTTTTCCTTTTCGCGATGAGGCTTCGGTGGAAAATATTCTCCATGTTCTGGCACTTTTGCTTTCCGAAGGTTTCCCTGTGGAAAAATTACGGCAAGGTTTAGTAAAGCTTCAGCCCGTTTCAATGCGCCTGGAACTGAAAAAAGCGGTTGGGCGCTCTTACCTCATCGATGACAGTTACAATAACGACCGGGCGGGTTTGCGTCGCGCGCTTGATCTGTTGGTTCGGATTCGCCAGAAAAAGAAAAAGACGCTGATCCTTTCCGATATGAGGGAATCCGGCCTTCCTCCGGAAAAACTCTATCCGGAAATCGCCGATATCGTCAACGGTTCGGGGATTAGCAGGTTTATCGGAATCGGGGAGGAAATCAGAGAATTTGGAATGCTGTTTCCCGCAGATGCGGTTTTCTTCGGATCAACGGAAGAATTCCTTCGGAATACCCGGAGCCTTAACCTCAAAGACGAGATTATCTTGGTGAAAGGTGCCCGGGAAATGCGTTTCGAGCGGATTGTCCGGAAATTGGAAGAAAAGGCTCATGGTACCCGCTTGGAGGTGAACCTTGACGCTATTACGCATAATCTCAATTTTTACAGAAGTCGTCTTCGCCCGGAAACCAAAATCATGGTGATGGTAAAAGCCTTTGGCTACGGCAACGGCGGACAGGAAATAGCGGATTTGCTCCAATATCACCGAGTCGACTATTTGGGCGTGGCTTATGCCGACGAGGGTGTTTCGCTTAGGCAACAAGGAATCCGGATCCCGATTATGGTGATGAATACTTCCGAAGTCGATTTTGAAAATATTCTGGAATACGATCTGGAACCCGAGATTTACAGTTTCGATATTCTGCGTGACTTTTCGGAATTTATGGAGAATACCGACAAAAAGGTCAAAGTCCACCTAAAAGTTGATACCGGAATGAGGCGCTTGGGCTTCGCCTCCGATAAAGGCATAGAACTGGCCCGTACGCTCAAGAAAACGCCGGCGCTGGAAGTGGCCAGCGTATTTTCCCACCTCGCCGGCGCCGACGGGCCGGAACACGTGGCTTTTTCCGCCCGGCAGGTCCGTGAACTGAACGGATTCTATGATGATTTTTGCGCCGTCTATGGCAAACGCCCTATGCGCCATACGCTGAATTCCGCTGGAATCGTACGTTTTCCCGAATACCAATTCGATATGGTTCGCCTCGGTATCGGCTTATATGGGGTGGAGGCGAATGGCGAGTTGCAGGAACATCTCCGCAATGTCAGTTCGCTGAAAACCGTGATTTCCCAAATCCGGAATATTCCCGCCGGCGAAAGTGTCGGCTATTCGCGTAAAGGCCGTTTCGAGCGAGACGGCAGGATAGCTACTGTAGCGATCGGTTACGCCGACGGATTCCGGCGCGTATTCGGCAACGGTAATGCACGGATGCTCGTCAATGGCCGGCTCGCTCCGACCGTCGGCAATATCTGTATGGACATGTGCATGATCGATATTACGGGTATCGAAGCCGAGGTGGGCGACGAAGTGACGGTGTTTGGAGAAACGCCGACGGTAAGCCGGTTGGCTGATGACGCAAGCACCATCGCCTATGAAATCCTAACGGATATTGGACAGCGGGTAAAGCGTGTTTTTATCACCGAATAACCGACTCCGGCGGGCTACATGCAACGCTTGCCGGTGAGTTCGGGTCTTTCCTTTGGAGGCTGTACGGCTTTATTTATATTTCATGGCTACCGATGCGTAGTAATGTTGTAAATTCGTACGTTTTTTAAGTATATTATTGAAAATATTAGTGCGTCAACAGCAACTAAAACAGGCCTTCGATCCAAACCGATTACGTTTGGAAAAGACAGCTATCGCTTAAAACATAAAACAGACAATCTCGGACCCGAAAACCAATAATTTTTGGACCGTTTCGGCAAAAGCGGGTTTTTCGCTGTAACCTTTTGCCTGCCAGTCCTTATACTAATATCGGGGCCGTTACAAACTACCTGAAACAGGACAATGACCGTAGATTACATTATTGTGGGGCAAGGGCTTGCGGGGACGGTTATGGCCCGGCAACTTATGCGTAACGGAGATTCCGTTTTCGTGTTTGACCGTTACGGAAAAGACATTTCGTCGCGAGTGGCGGGGGGGATTTTCAATCCGATAACGGGGCGGAAAATGGTTCGCACATGGCTGGCCGATGAGCTTTTCGGATATCTTTTTCCTTTTTATGAAGAATTGGAAAAGGAACTGGCCGCCAGCTTTTTTCATCCGAAACCGATTTACAGGCCGTTTGTGTCGGTGGAGGAATATAACGAATGGACCGGAAAATGTTCCGAACCGAAATTCGCCGCTTATGTCCGGGAGCTTGTAAAGCCGGGAACTCCGAAGATCGGCATGGACAACGTTTACGGCGGACTTCTTTTGGATCGTTGCGGTTATGTGGATATAGGCGAAATGCTTGATGTTTTCCGAAAGTATCTGGAAGCGGAGGTAAGGTTTTCGCCCGAGACATTTGAAGAAGACAAGCTGGAAATTACGGAAGATGGCGTGACGTACGGCGATGTTTCAGCCCGAAAGATCATCTATTGCGACGGTTACGCGTCCAAAAACAGCCGTTATTTCGGCTACTTGCCTTTTCGCCCGGTCAAAGGCGAATTGTTGGAAATAAAACTGGCCGGAGAGATTGCGGTCGAAGAGATCTATAACCGAGGCGTGTTTATGCTTCCTGTCGGCGACGGCACTTACCGTGTGGGCGCCACTTATGACTGGAAAAACCTTGACACTGCCCCGACAGAAGAAAAACGGACGGAATTAGCGGGGAAGTTGGAGAAATTGATCAACTGTCCGTTTGAGATTATTGGGCAACGCGCTGGTGTAAGGCCAGCTACACACGACAGGCGTCCTTTTGTCGGATTGCATCCGGAATACCCCCAGTTGGCCGTTTTCAACGGTTTGGGAACCAAAGGCGTGTCGTTGGCGCCGTATTTCGCCGAGGAATTCGCTGGGTTCCTGTCTGGAAAGAATGATATCACCCCCGAGGTGGATATCAAGCGGTTGAAATAGAAAATGAAAGAGTTCGAATAAAGCCGGACGATATCGCCTGTCCGGTACGATGTTGTTACGAAAATAATTGTCGTATAGAGCCGTGAACTTTTCAGGCTTTTATCCGACAATTTAGAAGAAGACAATAGTGAAGTTGGTTTTGTAGGGTTGGGTTGTCATTCCAAATTTTAGATAGGGAATAACACAGCTTCACATATGCGCGAAAAATTACTAACGGCGTTTATTACGGCCTTGGTCTGTTTTGTCGGCACTGCGTCGGCGCAACGGATGGAGACCGCTTTTGGCCAAAACAGAATCCAGTATATCGAGAAAGACTGGCGTTTTTACAGTTCGGAAAATTTCGATCTCTACTACTACGGCAAGCGTCAGGACCTTGCCAAGGAGGGGATCGAATATCTCGAATCTCAATTCGAGAAAATGACCGACGCTGTGGGCTACGCCCCTTTTATCAAGCTGAAGATTTTTCTTTATGCCAATCCGCAGGAACTGCAGGAGAGTAACGTTGGTCTTAACTACAATATGTACACGATTGACGGACGGACGGAGTTTTTCAAAAGCTATGTGGAGATGGCTTATCCTGGCACCAAGGAAGGTTTTAAGCAGGAACTGGTGTACAACGTGGCCAAGCTTTGGATAGAGGAGATGCTTTCCGGCGGAAATATCGTGGAGTCGTTGCAGGGCGCTTACCTTGTGTCGCTTCCGCCTTGGTTTGCCAAAGGCATAGCCCGCTATATAGGCTATGGCTGGGATGCCGAAATGGACGACTACGTGCGTTCCGTATTCCGTGAGCGTCAGCGGAAAGGGAAAAGCAAGCCGATTAAACTCAGTACGCTGGAAGGGCGTGAAGCCGAGTTGGTCGGGCAGTCGGTCTGGAATTATATAGTGGAGAGATACGGCAAATCCAGTGTCTCCAACATCCTGAACCTGACCAGGATTATCCATAACGAGAAGAAAGCGATTTCCAATTCGTTGGCTATCGACTTTGAGGAATTTATGGCTGGCTGGGCCGAGCATTATTCGGAAATGACCGATCAGGTTACCCAGCATTATGTGATGCCAAAAGACCGCCTGAAAAAGAATACGAGGAATATTCGTTATCCTTCCTTGTCATATAGCCCTGACGGGAAATATCTGGCGTATGCCCAAAATAACAAGGGACGGTTTGCGGTGAAAATCAGGAATACCGAGACGAAAAAAGAAAGGACAATATTGCGGGTAGGCCTAAAGCTGAATAATCAGCAGGCCGATTACACGCTTCCGTTGCTCAGTTGGAAAGATAGCGTGACGCTAGGGGTTATCGGTTCGCAATACGGCCGGAATTACCTTTGGATGTACGAAACAACTTCCAAAAGCAAAGTCAAAAAACAGATTCCGAGAGTTGACCAGATCAACGATTTCGATATTCATAAAGGAGGTGTGAACATCGCGATGATGAGCGCCGAAATGGACGGGCAAACGGATATCTATGCCTTGAGTCTTAGGCGCTTTACCGTAAGGAAAATCACCAACGATCCTTTCGATAATATCAACCCTAGATTTATGCCGGGGACAAACACTCTGGTTTTCAGCTCCAACAGGACTACTGATACTCTTAAAGTCACACGTCCGTTTGACCTTGGTTCGGAAGTTTCCGATAACTATAACCTTTTCGCTTATAATTTCGATACTACAAAAGTTGCGCTTAAGCGTCTTACAAATAGTGTGGGAGCGGACATTCTGCCTCAGCCCGTCGATGATAACCAGCTGATTTACGCCAGTAGCCAACAAGGTATTTTTAACCTTTACCGCTATAATATCAAAGACGAGATCTCTACGCAGGTTACTCGCTATTCGCTTAGCGTGCGGGATTATAGTTACAATCCGGCGAATTCCGAGTTGGCCTTTGTGATGCTTGACGGTGACAGCGAACATATTTATGCCGAGGCTTTCTCGCATACGGCCCAGAACAGCTTTGCGCCCCAAACCTCGCGGATGCAGGCGCTGAATGCAAAAAGGATAGCTAAGCGTATCGCCGAGCGAAAGAAAAGGCAAGTTCAGGATTCATTAGAAAATCTAAAAGAGGAACTCAAGATTCTAAACGCCCAAACGGTTGAGGCGATACAAAAAGCCCATCAAGGTGCGGATAGCGCTCTTGTGGAGTCGGCGATTCAAAAAGAAACCGAGCCGGCGACTACTGACAGCCTTGTTGTGGAACCGGCCGTTCAGCAAGGGGAAGTTCCGGATGACAGTGTAACGGTAAAGCCTGCGACGCCAACAACTGTTCCAAAGCCTGAGCAAAAAGCCACGCAAAAAGAGGATCAGCCATCGTCGTTGGAGAAGTTGCTTGGTGGGACCGTAGTGTCTTCAGATTCGGAAGACGCTGGAGATAAGAAGTCAAATCCTCCGACAGAGGACAAGCCCGAGCCTGAAAAGCCGAAGGAAAAGGATAACAACAGTTTATTGTCTTTGGATAATCTTACTTTTGATCAAAAACCGGAAGAGCCGAGGGGAGTGGTAACCCCACCGCTTGGCGTTAATAATTCCAACAATAAACCGATTCCACAAGACACCACCAAAAACGGGGCACCGAAACTGTCTTCTACGGCTTTGATCGATACCGATAATTATGTTTTTAGCTCGGACGCTTTAAGGAAAGTAAAAAAGAGGAAATCCTATCTGGTGAAATACCGGTTGCAAAGGGAAGAGAAAACCGTTTCGGGACCAAACAAATACGAGCCGCTTTTCCGGATCAATAGCGGGGGAATGGAAATGGTGGTTGACCCGTTGGTGGATTTTGGCCTGAACGTCCAGTTCCAAGTAACGGATTTGCTCGAAGACCATCGTTTTATCGGAACGGTATTCAGTACTCTTGACCTTACCAGTGGCGAAATGAGCGCCGAGTACCAGTACCTGAAGCGCTTTGTGGATTTTAACCTGAAATATTACAGAAGGGTAATAACGAAGGATGTGACTTCGGTACAGCCTTATGACCAGAAATATAAGCTTAATCGCTTTCAGGCGGGAGTGGCTTTGCCGTTTACCCGGTATTCGCGGGTGTCTTTGTCGCCTTTTTATACCACAACGAGATTTTTGGACTTAAAGCCTGCGAAGTTCCTGAACCCTAGTGTTTCGAATGATACGGACAGGGATTATATAGGGGCTGAGTTCGCTTGGGTTTATGACGATAGTCGCTTTAGCGCATTGAATACGCCAATCGGTACACGGTCAATCGCACGGTTGGAATATCACTATTCTGTGGATGATCCTTTGATGACCTTCGGGGAAATTTCGATTGATGCCCGGCATTATCTACCGATCCACAACGAAATCACATTGGCGGGTCGTCTTTTCTACGGGAGGTTCTTCGGTGACGGAGCGAAGTCTTATCTTCTTGGAGGTGTGAATAACTGGATATTGGGCAAAACGGAAAATGACGGTAGTGATGCCGAACCGGGAACGCCATTACATTTTGGCGAACAGGTGGAAAACGAACAAGCGTTATTTATGCGCTATGTAACCGGCCTTCGTGGTTATGACTTTAATACACTTAACGGCTCGAATGTCCTGCTTGCCAGCGCTGAATTGCGGATTCCTTTGTTCCGTTATTTGGCCAACTCGCCAATCAATTCGAATTTCTTCAGGAACTTCACTTTTGTCGGGTTCTATGATATCGGATCAGCTTGGGAAGGCAGTGATTTCTGGCCGACGGAAAATAGTATCAATAGCGAGACTATAGAGTCTGGAGCTTTTAACGTACGTATCAAAAACTACCACACTCCGTGGTTGGCCAGTGCGGGTTGGGGACTCCGGACATCATTGTTTAGCTATCATATCAAGCTTGATTTGGCTTGGCCGATAGAAAATTACGAAGTGGGGGATATGCGTTATTTTGTTTCTTTCGGGTTTGATTTCTAAAGGCCAAAGGAATTCCATCAAGCTGTTGAGTACGACTAATTTCTAATTGTTGACAGCTGTCAATTGTTAAAAAATAAATAATAAGGCCCGTCGATTCGGCGGGCCTTATTATTTTTGCCATTCCACATAAAAATTGGCTGATATGGAGACCATACGGATGGCTTGGCAGTTGCTGAGAAAAGAGTTTGTGCTTGAATGGAGAAACAGGGTGGCTTTTAACGGCATCGTGCTCTATGTGGCCTGCGTGGTTTTTATCTGTTACCTGAGTTTCCATACGCAAGCGGCGGAAGTTACGCCGGAAGTGTGGAGTACTCTTTTTTGGATTGTGATGTTGTTTGCCGCCGTGAACGCTGCCGCAAAGAGTTTTGCGCAAGAAGGCCGTGAACGGATGTTTTATTATTATACCATAGCGTCAGCTGAGGCGATTATCCTTTCCAAGCTAATTTATAATGTCATGTTGCTCTTGCTGTTGGGCTTTGTTTCCTACGCATTTTATTCGGTAGTGATGGGTAACCCCGTGCTCTCGCATTGGTTGTTCGTTTCGGGCTTGGGCTTAGGGGCGATAGGTTTGGGGGCTTCGTTAACACTTATTTCCGGAATCGCCTCCAAGGCCGGCAATAACGGGTCGTTGATGGCGGTGTTGGGATTGCCTGTGATGGTTCCTGTGTTATTGATGACCATGAAATTATCCCAGTCAGCTATTTTGGGCGAGACGTTTTACGACGCTACCGACACGCTTTTGGCCCTTGGTGCTATCGACGCTATTGCGGCTTCGTTGTCCGTTATACTTTTTCCGCAGGTGTGGAGAAGTTAAGATGTCTTCTTCAATATGATTATTTTGAATTAATGCGAGTTGTTTAGTTCTATTTTTGTAAATTTTTCCTTTTAATATTATTCTTTTTGAATATTAGTTATAATATTCGCCCTGAATTATTTAGGTAAGCCGATGCTTTTAGGCTTTAATAGGCTAAGCCCTTGTATGTTGATGCCGTTTCTTTGATTAAACACGTTTGGAAGTCGAGTTATTGGGCTTTTTGCTTTTCGGGAAATCTTTTGATTGTTGTAAGTTGGATCGTGTTTGAAAATCGGAGCTGGCGTTAATTGTCTACCACTTATCAATTATTATTTAAACTGAAGGGGAGTCGAAAGCGAGTTGTCGCTTCCCGTTACATCTTTTAGACTTATGGCACAACGATTCATCCCGTTGCTTTTTGGATTGATACTGATAGCGGGATTCGCTTCGGCGCAAACAATTTTTCGGAATGAGGCCTTCGGTTTTGAAGGCGAAAGACCTGCCGAATGGCGGGAAAAGAAACAGGCGTTCAGTAAGGAGGGCATTAAGGGAACAACCGTGGCTTTCGCTTTGCCGAAAGTGTATAGTGAGCTTGAGAAAACGAGTATAAGCAACGTGATATCCATAACAGCACTCAAGGGAGATTCGATTCAAAGTGTTGAAAAACTGAAGGCCTTTGAGTTTGCCAGGATTAAAAATATCATGCATGAGAAGAAAGGAATGAAGTGTGAATTTGGGGAGGCTTATGTGATTGAAAGCGAGATGAACGGATTGGTTTATAAGGCGATGACTGTATTCGTGTTTCAGAACGGGTTCGGGTATGTGCTGACTTTTAACGCTACGCCGGGGACTTTTGAGAAGAACCTGCCGAAGTTCAACGCCTTTTTAGGGAAACTGGAATTTCCCGCCTCGTTGATTTGAAAGAATAGGATATAATGAAAAAGCCGGAATCGTAAATAATGGTACGACTCCGGCTTTTGTCTTTTGAACTGTTTATTTCCGTAACAGGCCTTTTACAGGCTACTGATTTTTATTCCCATAAAGAAAGTCTGCGGACGGGTAGGCCCGTAGATAAAACCTGAATCACGGCTTACGCCGGCGTCGAAATCATCTTGGAAGCTGTTCAGGATGTTTTGTACACCGCAGTTAGCTTGGATGCACAATGATTTTCCGAGATCCCAGTCATACGCAAACTTGATTCCGAGATCGAAAAACGATCCTGTTTTGAACAATTCCGGTTCCGTAATTTCCTCGCCGTTTGAATAACCGCCCTCAATATGCGGAACGTACATTGGACCAGTGTATACGCCGTTTAGGGATACGCTGAAAGGGTCCGTTACGTTGTAAGCCACGGTAAATGATCCGTAAAGGTCGGGAGTACGAAGGATTTCCTTGCTGGTGAGACTCACTGTCTCGCCGTTTTCTTCAACGGAATGCCATTCTTCGGCTTCGTCATACTCACTGCTTTGTATCGTAAACCCTGCTTGGAAAGAGAGCGTAGGAAGAGGTGAAACCTTGGCTTCGGCGTTTATGCCTTTCACCACGGCGTTGTTATCGGCGTTTTCTTTGAGGAAGATCGTATTGCCCTGTTGGTCTTCCGTGATAGTATTACGGAATGGATCCACGAGTCTGGTGTAGAAACTCTCGATCAGGAAGTACGTTTGCCAGTTGCCGTTGTCTGCCGTATAGTCGAATGAGAGCGTATAACTGTCCGAAGTTTCTTCCGTAAGGTCGTCGGCCAGAATGTGGCGTACGCCTTCGGCTCCAGCGATGTTTACGTGGAGATCTTCGTCAAACATTTGTGGCGCGCGGAATCCGGTAGCGTAGCTTGCTCTTGCTTGGATTTTGTTAGTGATATCCACAAGTAAGTTTACGCGCGGGTTAAAAGCGTTTACGGTGTAGTCGTCAGATTCCCCTTTGTTGTCTTTAATGTTGACACGGTCGTATCGCGCGCCTAACAGGAATTTTACGCGGTCGGTTTTCCATTCGCCTTGAAGGAAGGTGCCGGACGTGTAAGTTTCTTGGTCGGTGATTACGAATCCGTCAACGATTGTTCCGTCTTCAGGGTTTCTGTATCCGAGCTTTTGGTCGGTAAGTGAGGCGTACTGATACTCGGAGCCTGCGGTAAGCGTCATCGGGGCAAAAAACAGGCGTTCGAAATCATAATTGTACTGTATGCCTGAGAGCCAAGTGCCGTTTTCGGATTTTCCGTATGCCGAAGGGTCCTGTTCCGCACCGTAATAACTTTTTCTGCGAGTGTCTTGCCCGGAGGCGTAGATGTTGAAGCGGTGTTTGAGATCGGCGTCGGTGATTTCGAAATCGAGTCCTCCACCGATAATGTCGTGATCGAGCTGTTCGGTGATGTCAGAAAGGTCAGGGCGTTCGTCAAATTTGTTGCCGCCCCGGCGGAATTCTTTTACGGTATGCAGTTCGGCCGAAAGCTTGCTGTATTCCGAAGTTTTATAGAATGCGCGGAAACCTAATGAGTTATTTTCAAGAAATGGGATTTCCGAAAAATCATCTTTATGGGCATTGCCGTCCGCATCGAACCAAACATCATCCGGGTTGGCATTCCATTCGTTACGTTTACGGTGCATTCCGAACATGAAAATACCCGCACGACGGTCTTCCGTTACCAATGAACCGTTGAAGTTGATAGTGTTGTCCAAAGCGTCACCGTCTACCAAAGCAGTATTGTTCGATACGCTGAAATAGTTGCGTGTAGGCTCTTTCGTGATAATGTTTACGGTACCGCCAATGGCGTTGGAGCCAAAGAGAACCGAACCTCCACCACGTACCACTTCAACCCTTTCGAGCATCGAAGTCGGAAGCTGTTCCAAACCGTAGACAGCGTTCATGCCACTGAAAATCGGGCGGCTATCGATCAGGATTTGGGTATATGGTCCTTCCAGACCGTTCATTCTCAACTGCATAAAACCGCAGTTTTGGCAGTCATTTTCCACCCTTAGGCCCGGTACGTAGTTCAGGCCGTCGGCCAAAACAACAGATTGCGTGTTCTCGAAAAGTTGCGGACTGATGACATTAACCACGGCAGGAGCGTCTTTGCGGCTGACTTCTTGTCTGGTGGCCGAGACTACTACACCGTCCATCTGTATCATGTCTTCCCGTAAACGCACGTTAAGGTCAACGGTTTGGCCCGCATCTACGGTAATGGTTTTTTTCGTGGTTCTGAAACCGACTGCCGTGAATGTCAATGTATGCGTTCCGGGAGGCAAATCCAACGCATATTTTCCTTCTACGTCGGTTGCGGTTCCTTTTTGCGTGCTCGCCAGCGTAATGTTTACGTAGGGGAGGGATTCTTTATCGCTTTTGACCGTTCCCCTTACGGTACCAACCAATCCGTTGGCTAAACCTTGAGAGATAGTTGCTACGAATAGCAATACATATAGTGCGTATAATTTTTTCATGTTGGGAGTGCCGTTGAGTCTTTTTTGGGCTTTTTATGTAAATGACTAAGGTAATCCGGCGTAAAGCTAATTTAGATTATGTCCAAATTAAATGACTTTGGTCATAAATATCTTCGAAAAGGGATAAATGCCTCTCTTTTAATGGAGGAAAAGCAAAATTAGTGCTCTGTCGAGGATTGTTTTTTCCGCTCCAACATTCGCGTTATATCGTCAGGATGAAGGGTTCTTTTTATTTTTCTTAATTCGGAGTCCAAAGCCAATCGCTCGTCAGCTGAAAAATCGCACCATGCCTTTAGCATCTGTTTGGCAAGGGCGAAATGCTCGGTGAAATCAGCGATAATGCCGTCCCAAAGAATCTCCAGTTCACTGAAGGCCTCATCCATTTCGTCTGTTTTGATGCCTTTGTGTTCTCCTGAGGTCAGCATCTTGTCTGCGGGAACTTTATCCCATTCTTCGTTGCAGAAATCAAAATGCTGGTGTGCCGAGGAACGGAAAAAGCCGGGTTCGTTTACTACCTGAAGAAAGTGCGTAATGATGGCTGTGAAATCGACCATTTCGGTTACCCGGATCTCGTTTAGCTGGATTGTGGCCGAGACTACCGACACGCGGAGGTTCAATCCGAAAATGGATGATTCTTCATCAGAGGAAAAGTCGAGGTAGTAGCCTTCGGGGACTAATCTTGCAAGGGAATATTCATTAGCTTTCGGAATTGTGGATTCTTCAGCTCTGGCCAACAACGCTTTGCCAAATTCAAGAGGCCTTTTCGTTCTCTTTCCGGTTTTTAGCTCTGTGGCTATGTGTCGCATTCTCCGTATCCAGTCGTCTTTTCCGCCTCTGTACCTTGTATAAAGGGGCGTGATTAAGTTGTCGGAGAGCCAGCGCTCGAATCTGATATGGGTTTTGTGCAACCTTTCCCTAAAGTCAGGCGGTAACGCTGTAAATGTGTCCACTCCGAATTTTTTTGGAAAATCGACAAACTTGAGTTGTTCTTCCAAAAATGTTTCGTCCAACACAGAAGGAGCCTCCACGGCTTTAACTTTCTTTTTTCTCCGTTTCTTCTTTTTTCTGTCCCCATTCTCCAAAATATCCGGCTCTTCTTCTTGGGCTTCGGCAAGCGTGAGGGCAGTGGCTCCTTCGGAAAGATCAGTTAATATATCAGGTGTGTCAATTTTTGGACTGGAGGTTTGGGGAATAACTACGGGAGACTCGCCGATGCGAATATCCAGTTTGGCTTTTTTGAGCCAGTTGTTAGCCGTCGGGATAATGTGCGCAAGTTCGGGAGCTGGAAATGTGGGTACAAATAACCCTGACCGCTTATCTTCCTTAAATATATATCTTGGTGCGATCCGGGATTTGGAGTAGTGCATTTCCGATACCCTCAACCACACCCTTCCCCGACGTTTGTCAAAAGTAGCGTCTTCCACATCTATGGTAAGGTGCGGGTAGCCGGAAGTTACGGGCACGATTACGGCCCGTCTGGATCCCGCGCGGACAAAACGTCGTTTTATTCCGTCGTCGTGTTTCCGGGCCATAGGGCCATACCATTCGCTTGGGAGGGTTTCCAGCATTGCGCATTGCGCCACGGCGGGTCCCGCGGGCTTCGTCGCCGATTCCGCCCCACGGACCGCCGGTTTTGCCTTTTTCTTTCCGGAAACGAACACTTAGTCCGAAATCGCGAATACCGTACCTTGAAGGTCTCAATGCTTTGCCATCAAGACGATAATTGACCGAGCCTCGACCCTGATTGTATTGCCGGGCACTATGGGAGCCTTGTCGGGATCAATAAAATCTAGGCCTTTGCCCAACGCTGTGTTCACTACCCGTCGCCATTTCCGGTTGTATTTCAAGTCCGTGGGGATCTCGAAATCAAGAGCCTCCCAATATGCGTTTACGGCACAATACAGCCTTTCTTTGCTTTTCGGGTGGTGCAGGCCACAAGCGATCGAATGCGAATGCTCTGACATGTCGGGGCTGTTGAGCTTTACTCCGTGCCAAACAATACAACTGTCGTTTTCCATCTTGCTTTCGGCAAGCCAATGTTTTACCTGCATCACTTTAAGCCTATTGGCAAAGCCAATGACGTTCCGGCTGAACGCGAGCAAGTCCGCATTCTTTTTCGTCAAGGACCAATCCATCCAGCTAAGTTCGTTGTCTTGGCAATAGGCGTTGTTGTTGCCTTGTTGTGTCCTGCCCAGCTCGTCACCCATCAACAGCATAGGTGTTCCTTGGGAAAAGAAAATCAATGTCAGGAAGTTTTTGAGCTGTTTGCGCCTAAGGGCCAGAACTTTCTTGTTGTCGGTTGGTCCTTCCTCACCACAGTTCCAGCTGAAGTTGTCGTCCATGCCGTCGCGGTTATGCTCTCCGTTGGCGTCGTTGTGTTTTTGGTTGTACGAGACCAGATCGTAAAGCGGCATGCCGTCGTGACAGGCGACGAAGTGGATACTGCGTGTGGTTTCCCATTCTTTTCCCCTAAATATGTCCGGGCTTCCCAGCAATCTTCTTTGGAATACCGCCACTGAACCGGTGTCTCCTTTTATGAATCTGCGGACATCGTCTCGGAAAGCGCCGTTCCATTCGGCCCATCTATCGCCGGTGAATTGGCCGAGTTGATAAAGTCCCGCGGCGTCCCAAGCTTCGGCAATGATCTTCGTGCCCGCTAGTGCCGGTTCGGATTCTATTTCCCAAAGAATAGGCGGGTTATCCATCGGTTCGCCCGATTCGGAGCGGGAGAGAATCGAGGCCAAGTCAAAGCGAAAACCGTCGACGTGCATTTCTTTAACCCAATAGCACAGGGAATCCAGAATAAGCCTCCGGGCGATTGATTGGTTTGCGTTTACAGTATTTCCGCAACCCGTGAAGTTCTTGTATTTGGAAGCGTCATCGTCTTCCAGCATATAATACCCGGAATTGGAGAGGCCTTTGAAACTGAGTACTGGCCCTGTCTCGTCGCCTTCGGCTGTGTGGTTGTAGACAACATCGAGGATCACCTCGATTCCCGCTTTGTGCAAGGCCTTTACCATGTCCCGGAACTCATCCACGATTGCGGTAGCCTCATGCGGGGATTTTGAGTATCTGTTGTGTGGGGAGAAAAAGTTGATGGAGCTGTATCCCCAGTAGTTTACTTTGCCTTTTGGTGCGTCATAAGGGTCGAACAAATGGATTGGCATAAGTTCGACGGCCGTTACGCCCAGTTTTTTTAGATACGGGATTTTTCTGATAACCCCCGAATAAGTGCCCCGTTCGGCTTCGGGAACCCCCGAGTTGGGGTTCATGGTGAAGCCCTTTACATGCATTTCGTAAATGACGGATTCTTCGTAAGGAATTTTTGGTGGCTCATCGTCTTCCCAATCATACAAGCTGGAATCGATTACCGCCGATTTTAAGGACCAAGGGCCGTTCCAGCCTCTTTTTTTATGCTTTTCCCTGTCGTAATCCGGTCCGACTACCGCTCGGGCGTACGGATCGACCAAGTATCTGTCTTTGTCGAAGCGCAGGCCCTTTTTTGGGGCGTATGGGCCGTTGACCCTGTAAGCGTAGAGCTGGCCGTGCCCGATGCCTTTGACAAGAGCGTGCCAATAGTAATATGTGCGGTTGCGTTTGGGGTCGAAGGTAATTGTTCTAGCCGGCTCGGCGTCTTCCGGTTTGTCAAAAAGTAAGAGTTCCACTGATGTGGCCTGTTTTGAGAAAAGGCAGAAATTCACTCCTTCTTTCGTTATGGTAACACCCACGGGCGAGCAGTGTCCAGCCACTACGCTAATGTCCTTCCTCTTCTTTCTAACTCCCATATTCTCTGCGTTGCGTTTGTTTGTTCCGAACAGTGGAACCTAGGTTTAGACAAACATAATAATTCAAGGTTGCCAACTATGTTTGGGATGTTGAGGATTATATTTGTCTCTAAACAAAATGTAAAATATAAATTTGAATCCTTTTTTTGTTTATTTTAGGGAAAATAAGGATACCGTCTACTACAGTCGATTTGATTATTCCTTCGGGAAAAAGCCGGGGAGGGCATTGACCTCATGATTTTTAGGGTTGCCGCTCGGATGAAATTTTTTAACAATCACAAAATCAGTCTGAATGAGAAAGTCAGCATCAATTCTTTGTCTTTTTATTTGTCTCGTAACTTTTGTTTCCGCGGACGAGCCGTTCGATAGTGAGGTTAAGCACATTGTAGCGAAGGCCGAAAAGTATTTTGCGCTACGACCGATTGAGAAAGTGTTTTTACATACGGATAGGGACTATTATTACAGAGGCGACAGTCTGTGGTTTTCGGCTTATTTGCTTAATAGCGAGGATCACACGGTGATACCCGGAGTGGAAAGCTTGTATGTTGAGCTTTTGAACCAAGATGGAAGTACGGTCAGCAGGAAGATACTGAAAAGTATGGACGGATATTGTTCCGGAGAGTTTAAGATCCCTTTTGAGGCTAAGGCGGACCATTATCGGTTGGTGGCCTACACCAATTGGATGCGTAACTATGCGCCTGAATTTTTCTTCGAAAAGAGTCTCCAATTAATTTCGGATGAGAACAGTAATGTTAATGTGAAGTCCAAGGTGGAGAATCGAAAGGTGAGCGTAAACCTATCGAGTCTTGCGGATTCAATTTCATTATCGAATAAACCGGTAAAGGCATCGCTTTACCGAGACGGTGAGATAATAACCTCCAGATCTATACGAACAGACGCAAAAGGGAATTTCACTTGGGATATTGGCAAACGTAAATTTGAGAGCCTAGATGATATCGAGCTTCTTGTTGAGGTCGGAGTCTCAAAAAAACTCACCGAACGGAAAGTTATTCCGCTAAAATTGAATAGTGGACCCGAAATTAAATTTTATCCTGAAGCCGGGGATTTGGTTTATGGCCTTAAATCCAAAGTTGCAGTATTGGTGGAGGATAAGGACGGAACTCCCGCAAAGGCGGAAATATCCATCTTGGATTCTTCGGAGGAAAAGATTGTCTATTTCTCCACGTCAACGGACGGTAAGGGAACGTTTGATCTTCTTCCGCAAAAAGGGAAAAACTATTATGCGGAGATTCGCATATCGGGAGACAGTTTGACGATTCCGTTGCCTGCGCCTAAATCAGAAGGGTACAACCTGACGGTGGCACCACTGAAGAAAAACAACATCTCAATTTACGCTTCGGCTACGGATGGTTTAGAAAAGGGTTACCTGATTGTCCATTCCCGGAACCAGATTCATTATGCCAGCACACTGGATCTAGACAAAGGTCAGCAAGCGCTTCATATACGGAAACAAGATTTGCCTGAGGGAGTAAACTGCGTCACTCTTTTTGACAGTCAGTTAAGGCCGAGGTGTGAGCGCTTGTTTTATGTAAACAAGGAAAGTGAAGTGGCTTTTAAAGCGACTACTGACAAAGAATCTTATGGAGTTCGGGAAAAGGTGTCTTTGCGCATTAGCGCTACTACGGAAGACGGTTTGCCCGCAAAAGCGAGATTCTCCATTTCCGTTACGGACAAATCGGTAGTGCCATCTGCGAGTTCATTGGGAATCCGCCGTTACCTTACGGCAGATTCCGAAATAGGGGCGGAAATGCCTTGCGTTTCCGATTTTTTGGAAGACCCTACAAGGAAAAAGCTGTTTTTGATAGACCTTAAGTTACTTACGGAAGGTTGGAGAAGGTTTACTTGGCAGGATGTTTTTTCCGACAGTCTTTCTGCTCCGGTATTCGAAAAAGAGCCAGGAATCGCTATTCGAGGAAATGTTCAAAGTCATTGGGATAAAAACCTTGAGAATGCCTCAGTGATATTGAGCATTGATAAGCGTCCGTATTTCGCTAATACGGATACGGATGGAAACTTTAGTTTTTTTGTGGAGAATATCAGCGATACGACTACGGTGAATTTAATTGCGAAAAAGGAAAAGGGTAATGGGCGCACTGTTTTAAAAGTAAATCCATTGCGCTATCCGCAACATTCCGCAAGTCCGTTGATGAAAGTGTCGGCTGAGATCATGGAAAAGCTGGAGGATTTTGTTCAGCTTAAAGATAATGTGGTATTACCAGAAAAGAGGTTCCGACCTATGGATGATACTCGTTTGCTGGATATGGTGACCGTAACGGCGGACAGGCTGAGAGATGAAGAGAAAAAGAGAAATATACGTCGCGGAATTTATAGAAACCCTTCACATACTGTAGTTGTTACTCCGCAAAAGGAAGTGGAATATACTAACCCTATTGATATGTTGCGGTCAATTCCTGGGGTCAAAGTGTTGCCTGATGCGAATGATCCAACGATTTTGAAAGTCAATCTGGATCGAGGTCCAAGTACCTTGGGTGGAGCAGCTGTTACCCGTATTTTTATCGATGGTACGTTGTTGGACACGGCGTCGGTAGAATTAAATTTTCTGAACCCGTCTGAGATTAGCTTTATTGATCTTTTTAAGCCTGGCCACACTTCTATTTTTGGTTCGGCGGGCTTTGGTGGAGCGATTGCGATCTATACAAAACGAGGGCAAGCCCATAAAGAGATTGAAGACCGATCGAAAACGAAATTTGTATCGCCGGGTTTTTACACCGCACGTGAATTCGCCTCGCCTGATTATTCCTCAAAACGACAAGATTATATAGTCCCCGACCATCGGATTACGTTATATTGGAATCCTTTGATAGAGACAGATGACAATGGGAATGCAGAAGTTTCCTTCTTTACGTCTGATATCTTAACGGATTTTGATGTGTCTGTGCAAGGGTTAAGTGAAGACGGAGAGCCGGTGTCTGGTGATTTTGTGTTACGGACAAAGACAGATCAGCGTTTGTAAATAATATAGTACATCATTTTTAAATGCAAATAAGGTGTTTTATGAATAGACGACATCAAATTTTTGCTTGTGTAGCATGTGCGTTTTTTTTTGTTGCGTTCACCCAATCACAAGATGACGGGGTAAAGACCGTCATAGCCAAAATGCAACGCTTCTTTAAGGAGCGAGCCAGTGAAAAAGTGTATTTGCACACCGACCGGAGCTATTATTTCGGAGGTGACGATTTATGGTATTCCGCTTACCTGTTGGAGGGGAAGAGCCACGCTCTGTTGCCGGGTGCGGAGACCATTTATATCGATTTGCTTGACGGTAACGGGAAGGCTGTGGATAAGCATATTGTCCGGGCTAATAAAGGTTTTGCCCGGGGAAATATCGAGTTGCCAGTAAAAATTCCTCAGGGCAATTACCAATTGGTGGCCCGAACGAAGTGGATGGAAAATTTCGGAGAGCATCTTTATTACCGAAAAACAATCCGTGTGCTTTCCCGTCGCGAGGCTAAGATTCGGGCCAAAATTACGCAGGAGAGCATGGAGGCTGGAACTCAGAACGGCGTAAGAGTAATAAAGGTTAAGCTCAACACCGATAGCGATACCATAACCGTGGCCGAGCGAAAGGTGGCTGCCAGTTTGATAAAGGACGGCAAGTTAATCAAGAAGAAGAATCTGCGGACAGACTCGGACGGAGAACTGAACTGGGTGATTCCGGAGAGTGAAGCGGCTGGTATTGAACAGGCTGAGTTGCGCCTCAATATCAAGGTGGCGAAGACTTGGGGCGTGACCAAAGGAGAGTCTTTATACCTGAACCGTTTGCCAAAGCTTGAATTTTTCCCCGAAGGGGGTGATATGGTGATTGGTTTGCAATCTCGTGTCGGGGTGAGAGTTACTATGCCGGATGGCAAGCCGGGCAAGCTGAACATAGCCATAATGGATAGCGAAGGCGAACGCAAGGTGTCGTTTGCGTCGACTGTTGGCGGGAGGGCGACTTTTGCGTTAATTCCCGAAGAAGGTAAGACTTATTACGCCGTAGACGGCGATAGTGAGGAGTCGACTTACAAAATTCGCCTTCCGGAAGCTAAGCCTTCTGGGATTACCATGTCGGTTAACCCTATGTTGCGAAAGGGTATTGTGCTTCAGGCTTCGGCCAGTCCCGATTTGAAAAAGGCTTATGCGGTGTTCCATTCTCGTGATAGGGTAGTTTATGCTGGCGAGTTGGATTTTTCCAGCCTTCCGAGTGTTTCACTTAGTTTGCCGAAGAAGTATTTTCCTTCAGGCATTAGTTGCGTAACGCTTTTCGACAGTCAGTTGCGTCCGCGGAGCGAGCGAATCTTTTTTGTCGATAAATATGACCGTTTGGGATTGGAGGCTGTCGCCGACCGGCAAGCTTATGACCGTCGTGAGAAAGTGACGCTGAAGATTACCGCCAAGACACCGGATGGCCAGCCTGTACGTGGCCGGTTTTCGTTGGCCGTTACTGATGCGGGCGCTGTTCCCGCCGACGATCAGTCGGGAATTCTGGGTTATCTGATGGCCGAGTCCGATTTGGGAGTCGAGGTGCCCGAAGCACGGAACTATTTCCGTGACCCTTCGAGAGCAAATATGGTTAAGATGGATTTGAGGTTGATGACCGACGGTTGGAGACGTTTCACTTGGCCAGACGTTCTGGTCGATAGCCTTCAGGCGCCGACTATTGCCAAAGAGGATGCGTTTTCCTTCTCAGGGCAGGTGTTGAATCTTTGGAACAAACCTTCAAAGGATGCTTTGGTCTTGCTGTCGGCAGGGGAACAAAAGTTCTTCGTTAAAACGGAAGAAGACGGTCGATTCGACATGCCTGTGGATATGATAGCCGATACCACTAAAATTGAAATCTTGGCCCGTAACAAAAAAGGGAAAGACAGGGTGATTCTGAAAGTGGATTCGGTAAGAAGTTCGGTAACGAGGCAAGACGCCGTATTTCCGGTTCCCGACAGTTTGATGGCCAAGCTTCAGGCCATGATTCACCGGCGCGACAGTTTGGATCTGATCGAACGGGTGTATAATCCGTTTGGCAAGACTGTGTTCCTTGATGAGGTGACCGTAAGCTCAAAGCGAATAGAAGAAGAGAAACGTGACGAGATGCGTGGCTTTATGCGTGGCGCCTCCCACACTCTGACCTTCGACGACGATAATATAAGCAGCTATAATACCGTCTTCGATATGCTGATGGGTATGCCGGGCGTGAGTGTGATAGGAACGACCGTAACGATCCGTGGAGGCGGTACGCCAGGCTTTTACCTTGACGGGGTTCAAACTGATTTGGAGATGATAGAAACGCTTAACCCATTGGATATTGATTTTATCGACGTGTTTAAGGGCGCAAATGCGGCCATTTTCGGAATGAATGGTGGTAACGGCGTGATAGCCTTTTATACCAAGCGCGGAGAGGCCCGTTCCAATGGTGTCGATTTCTCGATAGTCAAACTGCAGTCGCCGGGATACCGGATGGCACGGAAGTTTGCCAATCCCGATTACTCCAAGGAACTGCCCGAACATGTGAAGCCGGACCGTCGAGTGACGCTGTATTGGACTCCGTTGATTGTGACCGACGAGGCCGGAGAGGCTACGGTTACCTTCTTTACGGGTGATAAATATTCTGAATATCACGTGGATATTCAGGGCATAGATCCTTTGGGACGCGCTGGTGCTACGCAAACTTCCTTTAAGACTAGCTCCAGAGTGGAGAGACCTAATTAGTTGGGTAGTTTGCGAGTTTAGGCCCGACATGAAAAAAGTCCCGATTTTCGGGACTTTTTTCATGTCAGGATATTATTTTTTGCCTAAAAATAATATCCGATATTCATGTTGATTCGGTATTCCCAATCGGCGCCGGGAGTACCTTGAGCTAAGGCATCGCCCCAAACGGGTCCGAGCCATGGCTGATTTTTACCCATCGCCATGTCGAAATATGTGTACACGTTGCCGGCGGTAACCAAGGCCCCGGTCACGTTCATGTACGAGTCTTCGAATGACTTCTTGGCCTTGTCCAGATACCCGAAATCGTTGTATAGCGTGATGTTGGATATCGGGCCCCATTCCACAGGAATATCGTAAGAAAGCCCTAAAGTGTAGACCGAAGCTTCCGCAGCCACTAAGTAAGGGGCTCCGTAAGCCGTAAGCGCCACCACGTCTTCCGATTCGCCTTGGGGAGCTTTGGCATTGTAGCCATATGTGGTCCATTGGGCTTTTATTCCCCAGTGGTTTACGTTCATTTTGTAGTGGGCGGCAACAGCGTAGTGCGTTCCCATTTCTTCGGTGTCCAGGTTATAGAGACCGCCAAACTGTCCGGACAAGCCAAATCTGTGTTGCCCCTCGTCACCAACTTTATACACCAGTCGGCCGTTTACTTGGTTTACTTCCTTGTTGCGGTAGGCTTTGCCGTCGGCGTCTTCGTAAGTGCCGGCGTCGTAGGCGTATCTGCTGTTTGATGCGTCGGAATTACTGCCGAAACGGAGTTCCTCGGCGTTCTTAAAAAATGCCAAGGCGTATTCCCAACGATCACCCTTATGTGTATACTTGAGTCCCATGTCGTGGTCGTCTTCAAGTCCCACATAATAGTCCATGCTAAAGAACCAGCTGTTGGAGTTGTATGGACCGATACCGAATGGAACTTGCGTCAGCCCGAGCTGAATTTCGTCAGTCGCGCTGAGATCGTAAGCCAACCAGCCTTGCTTCAGCATCATTCCGCCGAAGCCTTCAGAGTAGAACCGGTATTCGGCGTTGAGTTTTATACCTTTGTAAGAACCTTTGGCGTTGATGCGGAATACGTCGTAGCCGAAGTCCCCGCCACGCTTTTTTTGACCCTCTTTCCAAGAAGAATAATTGTAATTGAATCGTAATGCCCCGCCTATTTTAAGCTCGGGCTTGTCTTGGGCATGGCCCGTTACCGCACAACAAGCGCACAGTAACAACACAAACATCTTTTTTAACATTACCGTATATATTCGGAATTAAATGGCTCTCGCCGTTTTAATAAAATCGTAAACCCTTTTAGGCTGATAAATCTTCTCCTGAGCGCTGGCGTTCTTTTTTGAGTTTCTTCTGTTCTTTCTTGTAATAATCGCTCAGCGATTTGTAAAAACTGAAACACATCACCACCAATACAGCTGCGAAGGGTAGGCCCGTAAGGATAGAGGCCGTTTGCAAAGCGGTAAGTCCACCACCTATCAGCAATACCGAGGCTACCAAACCTTCCATTGACGCCCAGAAAATTTTCTGGCTTTTCGGCGAGTCATGGCGTCCGCCGGAGGTAAGCATATCCACGACAAACGAACCCGAATCCGAGGAAGTGACAAAGAAGCTGGCCACCAAAATCACGGTTACGATAGAGGAGAAAGAACTTGCGGGAAAACGTTCCAATAACTGGTAGATGGCTGTAGCCACGTTCTCGTTTACGGCGTTCGTGATGCTGTGATCGCCCATCAACTCAAGGTAAATGGCGCTACCGCCGAAGATAGTCAGCCATAAGAAAGTCAAAAGGGTAGGCACCAGCATGACGCCAAGAACGAACTCTTTGACTGTACGACCTTTGGATATTCGGGCGATGAAGATACCCACGAACGGCGACCAGCTAATCCACCACGACCAGTAGAACACGGTCCAGGAGTTTTGCCAGTTTTTTTCGGCGCCTACGCCGTTGTATGAATTCGTCCAGAAACTCAGGTCGAAGAACTCGTAAATGTAGTGTCCTATATTTTGTACAAATGATTTGAGAATAAAGATGGTCGGACCTACCAGCAGTACGAAGATCATCAGGAAAAAGGCCAGGCGCATGTTCCATTCGCTAAGCATCCGGATGCCCTTGTCAAGCCCCAGTACGAGCGATAACGTCGCCAACATGGTGATAAACACGATTAGGGCGACCTGTACGCCGGTAGTGATTTCGATACTGAAAAGGTGCGCGAGCCCGGCGTTGATTTGCTGTACGCCCAAGCCCAGGGAGGTGGCTAAGCCGAAAAGCGTGGCCACGACGGAAATGGCGTCGATAGCGTCGCCTATTGGGCCGTAGATTTTTTCCTTGAATAGCGGATAAAAGATCGACCTGATAGTCAGTGGCAGTTTTTTGTTATAGGTAAAGAAGGCCAAAGCAAGGCCCACGATGGCGTACAAAGCCCAAGGATGGACGCCCCAGTGCAGAAACGTAATGCCCATGGCGGACTTGGCCGCCGCTACGGCATCTTGCGAGTCGGTAAGGAAAGGGTTACTGCCGAAGTGGAATATCGGCTCGGCTACGCTCCAGAAAAGCAAGCCTATGCCCATGCCGGCGCTGAACAGCATGGCGAACCAACTTTTACGGCTGAAGGCCGGTTTGGCGTTGCGCCCCCCGATGCGGATGGAGCCGAATTTTCCGAATCCGACCGATAACGTGAAGATCAGGATGCCGTTTACCAACAGAATATAAAACCATCCGACTTTGTCGGATACCGTGTCCTGAATATGTTTGAACCACTGTTCGATGGGTTTGCCCACGATCAGAGTGGCTAATACCAATATTAATACGACTGAGAGTGAAGCTACCGTAACGGGGCCGTTGGCTTGCATGCCGAAGAAGGTCCGTTGGTCGCTTCTGATATGTTTTTTGCTCATAACAAGATTTTTTGGAGCGGTTAGCGCATAATAAGGCTAGGTGCCATGTAAAATTCGGGCACAACAAAAGCCTGTAAGCTTTGGAGAGGAAAGCTTGTCGCAAAACCTGATCACGGTATAGCCCGTTTTGGCGATAGCCGTGTCCGCAGTACTAAGCGGATAACATGAAAGATGAATAAGTGTTCCCTAATGGATGCGAGCGGTCAGGTCACGTGAGTGACGGAAATATGCCGAATGACATTATCTTATCGTGGTATTGTATAAAACTCGCTTAGGGAGCCATGAGATAGATGGCCGGTAAGAATGAAATCAGAGGGGGAGAGTCGGTGGAGTGTAGCGGTCCGGCTGATTGCGAAACACTAAGTTAGAAAAGGTGAATACTCGGATATTCTGATTTTTGTATAATATGGACACCATAGTTAGGCAAAAGTACCACTAAAATTCTGGAAAGATGGTGAGCTACATCATTCTTTTTAATAATTGTTCATGTTTTTGATTGTTAGCAATGGGTTTGTTCCTCTGAAGGAAGTGGAATTTTTGAGTTGCGGTAAGGGTTGTTTGGGCTTTTTTCTAAAGGATTAACCACACGCTATTACGCTATAAAGACGGAATAACGGGTGGTTAATAGAATTGGTTTTGACTTTTAAGGTTGTGAGAAAAAGCTTTCAATCATTTTCCAAATCCACTTTGTCTAACATGAAAGTCAACTCGTTTTCACACTATCAAGGGGTTATATTATAGATTGAATGCAGGATTTCTTTGGCCGTGTCCATAATCTTGGTTCTGTCGCCTGAATTTGCCAATAACACAAAGACCAGTTCTCCGCCAGCCACCGAAACCACCAAAGACCGGTAACCTTCCGTGCTTCCGCCGTGGATAACATAATCCTTAGGCAAAGATAGATTTCCCATTCCGTAAGTGTCCCCTTGCCGGAATACCGCCCATCCGTACCCGTACGAGATTTTGTCGGTTATTCCCGAAAGGTGATTGGAAAACATCCGTTTTTTTGATTCCGCGGTAAGCAGTTTGCCGTTTTCCAGAGCCATTGTCCATTTGTAAAGGTCGTCGGCCGTGGAGAAAATTCGCCGGCCCAACGAGAAATCGATAAACTGGTTTGTGCGCCAAGTCCGGGTTTTCTTGTCGAAATTGTATCCTTGAGCCACTTTGGGATAAATTGTTTCGTTGTCAACGGGAGAAAAGGTGGAACGCAATTCCAAAGGTCCCAGAATTTTCTTGTTCAACAAGTCGCCGAAATCCATTCCGTAGGCCCTTTCCAAAAGCATGGCGGTCAAGTGGTAGCCAAAATTGCTGTAATGGAAATTTTTGCCAGGCTTGAACAGTCGGGGAGCTTCCATTACAAAAGCGCTGTAGGCTTGGGGATCAAGGCGGAGGCGTTTCAGCTTGCGGAAATTGTCACGTTTCCATTCTTTTCCCAAGTTGCCGTAGTCGGGCATGCCGGCGGTATGGGTCAGCGTTTGGTGGAGGGTGACGCCCGCCGGAAAAGACAGGCCGGGAACAGCCCGTTTTCCCGGGAGCACCACGGGTTCGTACAGTAGAAGCCTGCCTTCCTCCACGGCCATCAATACCAGCGCGGCGATAAACGATTTGTTTAGCGACGAGATGTCGAAACGGTGATTAGGCGCCGTATCGATGTTCCATGTCCTGTTCGACATGCCGACGGAACGCCGGTAAAGGACTCCTTCCGGGCTTCCGATCAGAACAATGCCGCTTAGGCTGTCGGCTTCGGCCCTGCGCATCACGATTGTGTCTATCGTTTTGGTATCGAAAGCTCCTTTGGTAATTTGTGCCTGTCCGGAAACCGGCAAAAAGCTTTGGAAGACAAGGCATAAAAAAAGTAATGTCGTGTGTTTCATGAGTTCCTGTTTTGGAATAAATGAACTAAGTAAATAGTGAAGTCAAGTGTGTTTTAGTTCGTTTGTGGCGAAATTCGTCTATGAGTGGCGAATGTTTTCCGTGGTTTTCACTCCGAGATCCTTGAGCCGGGATTTGGAAACCGGAATTGAATTTCCCCCGTCCAAAACGGCGAACCACGCCCCCTTTTCCCGGACTATTTTTCGCACTTGTTTGGGGTTTGCCAGATAAGAACGGTGGCAGCGAACCATTCCGGTCTCGGGCGCCAGCTCGTCTTCCATCGATTTCATTGTACGGCGCAACATATGGATTTCTGTGCCTTTTTCGCCCCGATAAAAAATACGCAGGTAATTGTCTTCGGCTTTAGCGTAGAAAAAATCGTCAGGGCGAAGAGCGAGTTCGACTTTGCCGTTGCTGGCCTTTATGTTTAGGTTTTGGTTTTCGGGCGCTGTCTTTTGCTGCTTTTTGATTTGGAGATTCTCTTTCAGAACCCCGAATACCAGTAAAGGGACAATCATCGCCATTGCGTATTCCCTAAGCAAAAGCGTATAGCCTGGCCAATCCCATTCGGTCCAATGCCAGAAATAATTGAAGAGCACAAAACAAAAATTGGCTCCGACGAAGGTCTCCGCACCCCGCCAAAGCAGTTTTTGCCAAAAGGCGTCTAGCCGGAGCGCTGGTGACAGGTATCGCTCCAAAAGATAAAAAATCAGAAATGTTTCAAGGCCGATCGCCAGGCTTCGTTCCAAATGGGAATGTCCGGAAAAGGAAACGCCGAGCTGTATATTGTAAGCCTTGTAGAAGTAAAGGACGAAAAAGAGATAAAAACCGCAACCCAAGGAAAGGAAAAGTTCCGGGAATGGCCTTTCCGATATGGCCAAGCGGATATCGGTTGGTTTTAAGCGTCGCATCTATTCGTAATAAATCAAAAAAATAGTGAGTAACCCGTTGCCGGCCAATCAGTTTCTGTTGAACGGCTTAGGGGAGTGACTTGCGAACGGTGCCTAGGTTTGGTTGTGTCTGCGGGACATGTCCGAGCGTTAAGGTACGTAAGCCGATTCCATTCAGGTTTCTGTTTTTAAAAGGAAACTCCTATTTTTAAGGCTTGATTTGAAAACAGTGTTTCTTACAGAATACAAGGACTTTTAACATGAAACTTTTAGAAGGAAAAGTAGCGCTCATCACGGGTGCTTCAAAGGGCATCGGCCGTGCTATCGCCCATAAATTCGCCGAACAAGGCGCAAGCGTAGCCTTCACTTATCTTTCAAGTGTGGAAAAGGGTCAGGCTTTGGAAAAAGAATTGGCCGACAAAGGCGTAAAAGCTGTAGGTTTCCGTTCCGACGCTTCGGATTTTGACGCCGCCCAAGAGCTGATCGACGGTGTGGTGAAAGAATTCGGACGCCTTGACGTATTGGTCAACAATGCCGGAATCACTCGCGACGGTCTTTTGATGCGAATGAACAAGGAGCAGTTTGATGACGTAATTCGCGTAAACCTTAACTCGGTATTCAACACCGTTAAGGCCGCTACCCGTACGTTTATGAAGCAGAAATCTGGTTCTATCATCAACATGACGTCGGTTGTGGGTGTGAAAGGAAACGCCGGACAGGCCAACTACGCGGCTTCAAAGGCCGGTATCATCGGTTTCACTAAGTCTGTGGCTTTGGAGCTCGGTTCTCGTAACGTACGTTGCAACGCCATTGCTCCGGGATTCATCGAGACAGAGATGACTGGTGCTTTGGACGAGAAAACGGTTCAGTCTTGGCGTGACGCCATCCCGATGAAGCGTGGAGGCAAGCCTGAGGAAGTGGCTGATCTTACGGTATTCTTGGCTTCGGATATGTCTACTTACGTTTCTGGCCAAGTGATTCAGGTTGACGGCGCAATGTTGACCTAAGCGGAATTGCTTAATTCGCTTAAAGCGAAAAAGGGTAAAGAACGGGGCTTGCGCCTGCGGTTCTTTACCCTTTTTTGGTTTTGGTCCGAAGGAATTTGCTTGGTCTATTTTACCTTGTAGAATTTCAGCTTATTGATATTTCCGACAGGCAATACCAGCAATTTTTTGGAAGGAAGGTAAAGGATGTCGCCCACGCTTTGCTCTACGGTCAGGATCTTGTCGGCTTTGCCAGTGGTGGCTGATACCCGGCTGATATCGCCTGTGATCCAGTTGGAAGTGAGGAAGTGGCTGTCGCCGAAGCGCTGTACGCCGTCCAGGTGGCCGAAATCGCCTTTGGTTACGTGGCTGATTTTTTGGGTCGCCATATTTACTTTCAGTAGGTCGCCTTGCTTGGCTCCCAGCGGATTTTTGTCGGCATATTTACCCCAAGCGCCTACGTATAGGTCATCGCCCACGGCCAGTACGCCGTTGGGGTTTTCCAATTCGGGAGTGCGGAGCCATTCGACCATGCTTCCGTCTTTCAGCACGTATACGGCCGACTGGTGCATTTCGGAGACGTATAACTCGCCGGCGTCAGTAACGGTCACGTCGCTAAGGTATTCGGCTTTGCCTCCGCTGTGGAGAGTTTTCTCTCCGGTTGAGAGGTCTACTTCCACCAAGTTTGTTACGTCGGCTACATAGAGCTTGTCGCCGTGAACGGCCACTCCTTTCGGGTCGTTAAGTCCCTTTACGAAGCTGGCGTCGATCAACTCGCCTTCGGTCGAGACTTTGGCTATGGTGCCGTCGCCGGGTTCGGCCCCGCCTTGCAAGGAGACGTACAGTACGTCCCGTTTTTCGTCGTAGGTAGCCGATTCGCAGTTCGACATATTGTCCAGTTCGCTAACGAATCCAGCTTCCGGTACGGGCGCTACGGCTACGGTGGCTTCTTTGGTTTCTTGGGAACTGGCTTTTTTGTTTCCTTGTCCGCAAGCCGTTAAGATGATGGGTAAGCTTAAAAACAGCGATAATCTTCTCATTCTGGAGGTGTGTTTTAGTCTTAAAAGTGTATTCCGGTTACGTAAATATAATGGATGTTATGTAGCATAGAGTGGCACAGTTGAGAATAAATATTATCAGGGATAAAAAAAGCTCCAACCGTATGGGCTGGAGCTTCGATTTTGGGGGAATATTCTCGCTACTCTTGATAAATCGAGTCTAAAACTGCGGGATCGCCATCCACGTCGTCTGGAATGTCAAGGCCGAGAATCCGGCACATTAGCGGGTAGACATGGATGTTGCGGAAGGCGTCGAGTTTTTGGTTGGCTTTGATGTTGTCGCCATAAGCATAAAATATGGCGCCCATTTCGTCAATTTCCGGGTCGAATCCGTGAGTGCCCCAGCCGTCACTGTTATTTTTCCTGTTTGAAAAGTAATAAGGGTAAGAAGCCACTAACGTAATATCTCCCAGTCTTTTGTTCGAAGATTCATTGCCTAATAGAGGGACGTTTCCGCTCTTGTGCACGGCCACTTGCGCCCCTTCGGGAATCCGGGTTTTGATTTTCGTTATCATAGCGTCCACGTCTTCGTCCTCGTTCAAATATACGCGTGCGTGTGTGGCGCTGTTCAGCCAACGGTAGCCACCAGTTTGAATGGCCGGGAAATACACGGCGTGCTCCGCTTTCATCTCGGCCATCCCATGGTCAGATACCACAATCAGGTTTACCTTACGGTCCAAAGCGTCGATTTTATCTAACAAACGCCCTACCTGATCATCGATAGCCTCAAGCCCGGAACGCAACATTTCGTCGTTGTTTGGTCCGTAGCGGTGTCCTAGATCGTCCATTGTGGAGAAATAGCAACAGATTACTTTGGGGCGCTTGGCGGGGTCCTCACGGTCCAGCCACTCGATGACTTTGCTGATGCGGTCGTCATTGCTTACGCTGCCGTCATATTTGTAATACTCATCAGGCCGAAGTCCCTGCACCGCAGCTTCGGAGCCGACAAAGAAATAACTGGCAGACCTCAAGCCGTTGCGTTTGGCATGCACCCAAATGGGGGTACCCCCGTACCAAGTCCCGTCTTCCACAGCGTCACGGTCGTTGATCATGTAGGTGCGGAAACGTTCCGGATCAAAGAAGGTGTTGTCCACGATGCCGTGGTTTTCCGGGTACATTCCCGTGGCCAAAGAATAGTGGTTGGGAAACGTTTTGCTAGGAAAACAGGAAAGCATCCTTTCGGCCGATGCCCCCTTGTCAGCCATCCGCTTGAAATTGGGCAAGTTGAAACGTTCGGCATAGTCGTAACGGAAGCCGTCCAAAGACAACAAAATCACGGTAGGGGATTCCGCTTGGGCTTCCTTGGTTTCGGATGAGTCACTGCAGGAGCATAAAGCAAAAAATGCCAGTGCAAAGACTGCGATTTGTCGGAAAAACATCATTTTATAGTCGGTTTGCGTGATAGTATAGGGTGTCTTGGACGCAATTAGGCTATAAGTTTGCGGTGGCGCAATACCGATTGTGAAAATTGGCGGAAGTTATTCCGCCTTTTCTACGACACTTTCCAGTTGTTTTGTGGCGCTTCGTTGGTTGGTCATTTTTAGGAAGACCAATAGAACCACGGACAGAACCGAGCAAGCCACCATTACCCACCATGTCATATCGTAACCCCAAGCGTCGACCAAGCGCATGCCGGCATTGTGGGCGAAAATATGGGAGAACGAAAAGGCCATGGAATACAGCGCCATGTACGCTCCTTTTTGTCCGCCTTCGGCACTGCGCATGGCCAAGGCGTTGGAAAAAGGGAAAGTGAGCATTTCGGACAAAGTCATCACCATCATGCCGATGATTCCAAGCCCTACCCAAGGAGATACGACCAAAGCCAAAAAGCTTAGCCCCATCAATAATGAGCCGAGGATCAGAATTCCGACTTGGCTGATTTTTTTCTGTTTTTCGAAATAGGCTACCAATGGCATTTCCAGAATGAAGATCAGTAGGCCGTTCATCGAAAGCAATAAGCCGATGCTTCCTTCTCCCAAACCGTAAGCGTCTTTGTAAAACAGCGGAATGATGGAGAAATATTGAAGAAAGACAAAACCAAACAGCAACATCGAGAGCAGGAATATCAAATATGGCCAGTCGGTGTAAGGTGATCGGGCGGTGGTGGCGGTAGTGTCCGCGTCTTTTTCTCGCCCTTTGCGTCTGTCCAGCGCCCATATAAACAGTCCGGCGGCGCCTAGACACGTCAGTCCGTCTGTCCAGAACAATCCCAGATACCCAATTCCGGCGATAATGGCCCCGCCGATGGCCGGACCTAAGGAAAAGCCCAAGTTGATGGCCAAACGGATCAAAGTGAGCGACCGCGTACGGTTTTCGGGTTTGCTGTAAGCGGCCAACGATACGAATATGGCGGGACGAAAAGTGTCGGCGACCAGCATTAAGACGAAAACGCCTGCGCAAATGGCGTAAAAGCCGTCGAGATACCCCATGCCCACAAACAGCAAGGCGGAGAGCGAAAGGCTCCACAGCATCACGTTGTAAAATCCGTACTTGTCCGTCAGTTTGCCTCCCAGCCACGAGCCGGCAAGCGAACCGAGCCCGAAGCTGGTCATAATCCAGCCAACTTGTTTTAGTTCGAAGCCGCGTCCTTCCGTAAGGTACAGGGAAAGGAACGGTACCACCATAGTGCCGGCCCGGTTGATGAAAGTGATCAACGCCAGCCACCACACTTCCCGGGAAAGCCCCCGGAAGGTGTCCACGTAGTTCGTGTAGAGTGTTTTCATATTGATTGTCGTTCTACGCGATACTACGCATTGCAATCGGGAATAAGGGTATTACTTTATTTGTTTTATCAATATTTATATCAATAAAAAATTATATATAGTCTATGATAGATCTTTTTTGCGTAATGAATATGAAATGAAACCATGTAGGGTTATGATCTTTTAATTAAACTATTATATTTATAGTTCAATGTGTTTTTTGTCCATCCGCGGACTTTGGCCGATGTTCAGGTCTTTCTTTTTTTAGTTTTAACCGGCGTGTATAGCCACCAAATCCGCATAAATCATGAAAAATATTTGCGCTGTCATTATACTGATCGTATTGGCTTTTTCCTGTAAAAATGCTTCAGATGGTTCAAAGGAGGCCCCGATAGTTACCATCCGAATAGATTCGGAAGCGAAGGCTAAGCCAGCGAAGCTTTCCGATATAGTTGACAGTGTCCGGGTCATAAAGCTTGAGACCACCGAGCGGTCGAATATTAAAGCACACCGGCCGGTGCATATCGGTTCGGACAGAATCATTATGGCTGACCGGAAAGAAGTGTTGATTTTTGACCAAAACGGCCGGTTTGTCGCCAATATAAACAAGAGAGGAAAAGGTCCACTGGAGTATACGCAGATTGGGGATATATATGCGGAAATGGATGAAAGGTTGATTTATATCTTCAACCACAGAAAAGCGTTGGTTTTTGGGATGGACGGGAGCTTTAAGGAAAGTATTGCCGTGGAGGACAGCGTTGATCAGGTTCCGATCTATTTCAGAAAACTCAATCCGGATACTTGGGTAAGCGCCGTCTTTCAAAGTTATAACGACTCTGTTCCATTGGTTCACCTTAACACCTACAATAAGGATTTTCATTGGAAAAGCTCATTCGATACCAGGGTGCGTGACGCTGTAGGCAAGAAAGGTGCGTGGTCTATTCATTCGTATGCTTATAAAAGTCCGCTTTTCTACAGGGAAGGAAAAACGTATACGCACGAGCCTTATACCGATACTGTTTTTCAAGTCACGGAAAGCAGGCAGATTCCTTTTCTGGCCATCGACTATGCACAGCCGAGAAAAGAATTGGCAGCCTCTTTTCATCGAGAAGCGAGACCTCGAAACGCAGACAGGATTAGTCCGGGAGACTATAGGTTGTCAAAGCATTATGTTTATTGTGATTTCCGAAAAAAGAAAGAGGGATACCGGACCGTTTTTGATATAGAAACTGGCCAGCCCATTTTTCATACGAATCTGAATACGATGAGCCATGGATTTGAAAATGACTTTTTTGCCAACGTAGCATCCGTTTTTTGGCCAAAATATATTCAGGAAAATCTGCTGATAAGCACGGTGTTGCCCGTGACAATGTCCGAAGAGCAGCGACAGGTGTATGGTGTGGAGGAAGATGATAACGCTGTGCTTTTTGTCGCTTATGAGAAACAGTCCGAGTAACCTTTTTTACCTAAAATAAACACTGAAATGCGCTACATTTTAAGACTGTTCTTTCTGCCTCTTTTGGGATTTGTCGGTTTTGCTTGCGAAAGCGAGGATTCACCTTCTCAAATGGTGACAGTAAGCATAGACCCCGATGCCGTTGAGAAACCGGCCAAACTATCCGATTTTACCGAAAATATGAGAGTGGTGAAATTAGAGACTACCACCGAAGGGCTGGTGGACAGGCATTTCCTTGCGTTTGTAGACGACGAACATATCATTCTTAGAAACAACGACAATATTCTCCTTTTCAATGGCAAAGGGAAGTTTGTCAATAAGATTGAACGTAAAGGAAAAGGTCCTGAGGAATACCTTAGCATACGTGGCGCCTATGTGGCGGATGAGGATCGTCAAATCTACATTGTGGGTCAGGATAAAATCCTTGTGTTCGATTATGAGGGAAAGCTTCTGAGAACTGAGTTGGTAGGGTTTGAGCCGAAACTTAGATCTCTGCACAGGTTTGACAACGGAACATGGCTGGCGCCAGTGGAGACCCTCTATCACGATGAGGCCAAGAATGAGGCTTTCCATACGCTTGATAACGATTTTAAAAAGCGCCACACATATTACGACCGAACACAGGATCCCGTGGGAAGGAATGCAATGGTGGCCATGTCCCGAAACAAAGGCCTCATAACGGCTATTGATCGGAGATTGCTTTGGAATCCCGATTATGTAGATACGATTTTTCAGGTTGAAAAGGATACTTTGCTTCCGGCTATAGCCCTTCAGTACACAAAGAGGAGGTATATGTTAGCCAATAATTTTCCGTGGGGCCGTAACAAGCAGGATAAGATCAGGGCCAGTTATCAGCCTTCGAGCAAATACTTGTTTGCCCGTTTCAGTTTTGGGAAAAAATCTTTTCGAACCATTTACGATATGGAGAATGGAAAGCCTTTGTATCACAACGCTTTGTCGGGGACCGAAAAGGATAATGAAGTAATACCTTACGAAGTCCAAGGAGTCAAATTTAATTTTTGGCCAGAGTATTATTTCCAAGGCAAACTCATTAAGATGGTTAACCCGGTTAATATGTCCGACGAACAACTGGAGGCATTGAAACTGATAGATGAGGACAATCCTGTTTTGTTTATCGCAAAGGAGAAAAACTAACAACCTATAAAACCCATGAAACGAATCATTTTTTTAACCATCGCCTTATTTGTCGCTTTTGTGGCGAAGGCTCAAATGTCGGAGAACCTATACGGCGCTTGGTATGCCAAGGATAGCTCGGCTCCAAGCCTTTATTTGAGCCATGATAGCTTGTTGTATAAAGGAAAACTTTGGCGTATAAAGTCCCGAAGCATCAAGGTGAATAACAGAAGGAGTTGGCTTGTCAAAGCTTCGTTCACCGTGGTGAATGGAAACAAAACCGCCAATTTAAAATTCGAACTTCGGTCATTGGACGTGTGCTGGATCGGCACGAGCAAAAGGTCGATGTTGGAATACCGGAGGAGAGTTTCGGAGGAGTTACAAGGTTTTCGTATCGAAGATTTTCACCGTCTGGACACGGCCGTTTATTCAGGTTGGATCAGAGGCTTCAAGGATTTGCCGAAGGCGTATCAGCATCGTGTAGTCATGAGCAAGGGGAAGTCCAAGCATAAGAAAACGGAAATTACCGAGAATAAGATTGTTGTTCAGGATCCGTATACCGGTCGTGTCAAAAGTAAAAAAGTGACGATAAACGACGACGGGACCTTTTCTGTCCGGGTTCCGGTTTGTGCGCCTCAGCAGGTCCGGCTTTCTTTGGTGACGGGAACTTATTGGGCCTTTTTGGAACCGGGCAAGACCACTTTCCAAGTCGTGGATCAAGGGAAAAATCACTTTGTAGGCGAAACGGCAGACTTGAACAATCAGCTTGCCTTTCACGGCAAAGGATTTTCATCTAATACGCTCAAAAACAAATTTTCCTCCTTTCGGGCAACCAAGGAACTGCCAAAGGAATTCGAAGCGCGTATCCAAGATTCGCTAAAGCGGACGCAGGTAATGCTCGGCATAACCGATATCGCTTCGCCTAAAGTCAGGCGGATACTGGAATCCCGGATTAACTATTACGCTTACACTGCTCTGACTCGTCAGAGGGATTATTATCGGAGTAGGAATAGGAACACGATCGCGCCACTTCCAAAAATTCCGAAAAGTCTCCTGGAAGATAAAATGGCCATTTTGGGCGGGGCGGCTTTTTATGGGTTTGTGGATTATGCAGGTCGGGTGCTCAGTCCGAAAGAAAGAAATATCTCGAATCCGGAACTTATTACATGGCTTGATAAGCACGGCAAACTAAAGCTGGAATACAAAGCGCTTAAAGAGGCGCTCAGCGATCCGAAAATTATGCAGTTAACGGATTCGCTGATGGGACTTGTCGAAAAGCATTCGAAAACGATATTTGACTTAACACTAAAGCACCGTGAGAGTATCGCTGAACTTATGGCCAAGAAAGGCGGAGCTAGGCCGGACCTTGACGCTATTTTCGATAAAGTCTCCGAAAATCCTGAAAACCTAACCGATAAGGAAAAAGCCATGCTAGCGGAATTCAAACCTTTGCTTTCAGAGGAAAGAAAACAGTTTATGAGTGAGTTCACAAAGAAATTCGGGAAGAAACAGGAAGCTTTTCTGCTTGAATACAAGGAAGAAAAAGAAGCGTTGGCGACTGAATACAAGTTGCGAGGAGTAGCGGATAGGTTAGGCGAATTGCTTCCGGAAGATCAAAAAACGCCCGCAGCGCAGATATTGATGGCAAGCCTGATCGCCCCGATGGGGAATTTGCCGTCTTATCTGGATTCGGATAGCGTGATTGAGAAGTATATCACGTCTCCGGAGTTGAGAATCCATTTGCGGAAGATATTCCAAGCTAGGGACAGGCTGAGAAAGCTACCGAATTAAAACCATTCCGAAACTTGATCCTCAGGTAGCCGTACTTTGTGTTTTTGGCGCATGAATTGCGAAAAGGAATCTATAGACAGACAAAACAACATCTATGGATTTCCTTCAATATCTCCGTACTTTCGCGCGTACTTATTGGCCCGTCATATTTTTTCTTATAGCCGGCGTGACCGCATGTTTTTCGCTTTATTTCGGAAACTTTTTCCGAGGCCAATGGGATACGGATCTCACCTCCAATCTCGGGTCAGAGCTTATCGGGGCAATTATCGGTTTTACGCTGATAAACGGAGCGATCGCGCTACACCAGAAAAAAGTGACAGAGAGAAAAGACCACAGAACATTGACGGCTTTGCGTCGGCCGTTGGACGAGCACCTGAAGTTACTTTACCATATCCGGAGCGCCGTAGGCGACGTGGTGAACCACTCCGAAGAGCACGGCCACGGCATTGAGCGATTTATCCAGACGGTGGCCGATAATTTCAATTTGTTGGATTTTAACAAATCGGTAAAGACCCGCTCCCGGAAAAAATGGGGCGAACATTTGGCTCACGAAGCGCACTATTTTTTTGACGCGCTGGGCGCGTACTTGGAGAAGTACGGAGGAAGTATCAGCAGCGAGAAGTTGCTGTTTAGTTTGGAGGAAATCTATAACCATCCGTTCCTGTGCTCGCTCACGCAATTAAAGTATGAGGACGGGGACTTGAACGAAGCGTATAAGGATTTGGTAGTGCATAATATGGGCGGAATGGATAATCTCGACGAACATATCGAGGAGTACGGACGCAGACTTTCGTTGTTGTTGGCCTACGTAAACCGGGAGCTGGAACCGGAACGCCATATCCGGATAGTCCCGACTTGGACGCTTTCGGCTCCCCAAATCGGCAGTGGCCGGATTTCTTAAATTGGTCTTAGGTATTAAGTCTTAGGTACTAATACAGAAGTGGTACCTAAGACTTAATATCAAAACAATCAATTTTTCGCCAAACACTTCCGGGCCAAATTGAGAAGGTGTACGGCCGTGAGTTCGATATTGTTTTGGCGGAATTTGCCCAAATGGAGTAATTTCGTCTCAACTCCCGAAGCTGTTGCGCATGCTATCCAAACCGTGCCCACGGGTTTTTCTTCCGTTCCGCCTCCGGGCCCGGCAATTCCGCTTGAAGCTAGGCCAATATCAGCGTTAAGAAGGCCTCTTACTCCTTCGGCCATTTCACGTACGGTTTGTTCACTTACGGCGCCATGTTCGGAGATCGTATCCAGGTTTACACCCAAAACCTTTTCTTTTACGCTGTTTTGGTAAGCTACAACACTTCCTTGGAAATAGGCGGAACTACCTGCTATGCTAGTGATTTTGGACGCTACCCGTCCGCCAGAGCAACTTTCCGCCGTAGCTAGGGTTTTGTTTTTTTCTATTAATATTTTTCCAATTGCCTCTTCCAGACTCTCTTCGCCATAGCCGTAGACATATTCTTGGATCATCGGCAATAGCTTGCCTTCTGCCTCATCAATAAGGTTTTTGAGGGTGCCGTGGTCGGAGCCTTTGGCTGTCATCCGGAGTTTTACCTGTCCTTCTTCGGGTAAATAGGCCAAGGCGATTTCTTTAGGCAAAGCTTGCGCCCAATCCTTGATTTTATCGGCCAAAAAAGATTCTCCGATTCCGACAGTCCGGATTATTCTATGGGCGATGGCGGGAAGTTCAAAGTGCTTTTTCAGTTCGGGTATTACCTCTTCCACCACCATCGGCCGCATTTCTCTGGGGACTCCGGGCATAGAGACAAAGACTTTTCCGTTTCTTTCGAAGAGCATGCCGGGAGCCGTTCCGTAGCGGTTGCGGATTTTCGTACATTTGACGGGCAAAAGGGCTTGGCCACGGTTAAGCTCCGTAAGCTTCCGTCCTCTTGACTCAAAATACTCGGTTACTTCGGCCAAAGCTTCCTCGTTTATAGCCATTTCGCTGTTGAAAAAGTCGGCGAGTAGGGGTTTCGTCAAATCGTCTTCTGTCGGGCCGAGGCCGCCGGTAATCAGTGTTACGTCCGATCTGGATTCCGCTTGGGCGAATGCCTCGTTCATGTCTTTTGCCACATCGCCTACGGTTACCCTGTACTTGACGGAAAACCCGGCTTCGTCGAGCTTTTGGCTCATGTAATGGGAATTGGTGTCGAGGGTTTGTCCGTAAAGTAGCTCGTCGCCTACTGTGATTATCTCAGCTGTTATGTTTCTCATGCTTTTAGCTTCGTTTATCCGAAAACACAGGCCGGATTCACATCGTTTTCCGGCAAGCTTTTCCTATATTTTGGCAAAAGAATTCCCAAGTTATTATTTTTCGATTTAAGCGACACTTTTAAACCAGAGAACAGGAAATGTATATAGAAAAAGCTTTTAAGGGACGATCGAAATTCTATTGGTATTTACTAGGAACCATTATTCTTATTGTAAGCCAGGTCATAGGCAGTGTTCCGCTAATTGTTGTGGCCGTAGCAAAAGGAAAGCTTGAAGCTCTTGACAATTTCAATGAGCTAATGAATATGGGTATCAGTCAGAATATGACTTTGGTACTTATGATGTTGCCGTTTGTCGCCTCTTTTATTTGTTTGACGTTATGGATCAAGTATGTGCAACGCCAAACAGTCACGGATACGGTGACGGCCCGGGCTAGAATTGATTGGAACCGGGTTTTGTTTGGTGCCGGAGTTTGGTTCGCCTTGAGTGCTGTTTCGGCGTTGATAGGTTATGTAGCCGATCCTGACAATTTTGTCTGGCAGGCGGATTGGGGACAGTTTTTCAATCTTTTGATTATCGCAATTGTACTTATACCCATTCAGGCCGGAACCGAAGAACTGGTGTTTAGGGCTTATTATATGCAGGGAATTGGCGTGTTGGCGAAGTACCGTTGGATTCCGCTGTTTCTGACATCGACATTTTTCGGACTCTTGCATATGGGAAATCCCGAAGTCACGGAATTTGGCGTGGCGGTTATGTTACCCCAGTATATTTTGATCGGTTTGGTATTCGGTGTGATGACATTGATGGATGACGGCGCTGAATTGGCTATTGGCGCTCATATTGCCAATAATATTTTTGCGTCTCTGTTTTTTACCCATAGCAGTTCGGCGTTGCAAACTCCCGCTTTGTTTAAGGTACAAGAAGTTGATCCGAGTTTAGGTTGGATCGAGATTACGTTTATGGGTGTGTTGGCTTGTGTGTTCTTCGGCAGAAAATATAAATGGAACGATTGGGGGAAGATGTTCGGTAGAATTGGCAAAGCCCCAATAGTAAAAGAGCGGAATCCCGAAGTGCTGGATCAAATGGTTTAATAGTTCGTTTTGGTCTTGAGGATTTCAGGTTCATGAAATTTTGAAATTAAAGAGTTTTATTTTCCTATATTAAAAAGTAGCTTTGCCTTGATTATTCTTCCAAGTAGGAAGTTGATCAACCTAAACCTGACATTCCGAAACATTATTTTTATAAAATGAGTAACAAGAACCAATACGTCGTCATCATGGCGGGGGGAGTAGGGAGCCGTTTTTGGCCCTTTAGTCGCACCAACCGCCCGAAACAGTTCTTGGATATTTTGGGAAGCGGTTATTCGCTTCTGCAAATGACTTACGAACGCTTTAAAAGCGTTTGCCCGCCAGAAAACGTTTATATAGTTACAAATGAGGCCTACGCAGGCCAAGTAAAAGAGCAACTCCCCGCTATCGGCGAAGAGCAGTTGTTAACAGAGCCTCACCGCCGGAATACGGCGCCGTGTATCGCCTACGCTTGCTTTAAGATCGCTAGCCAAAATCCTGACGCTCAGATTATCGTGACGCCTTCGGATCATGCGATTTTCAAAGAGGCAGAATTTCTCGCTACAGTCGATACGGCTCTGAAAGCGGTAAAAGACAGCGATAAACTCGTGACGATCGGTATTACGCCAAGTCGTCCGGATACTGGCTATGGCTATATCCAATACCTCGACAAGGATTCTGACAATCCTGTAAAAAGGGTAAAAACCTTTACGGAAAAGCCTCACCGGGAACTGGCGATGAAATTTCTCGAAAGTGGGGATTTCGTGTGGAACGCCGGTATCTTTATCTGGAACGCAAAGGGAATCACCAAGGCGTTCGCTGATTACCTGCCGGAAATGGCCGAAACGTTCAGCGAGATTAGTGGAGCTTATTATACGCTGGACGAACGTCGTATTGTGGATGAAGCTTACGCTACTTGTAGGAATATCTCGATCGATTACGGCATTATGGAAAAATCGGACAATGTCTTTGTGGTGTTGGGCGATTTCGGTTGGTCGGATTTAGGCTCGTGGAATTCTTTGCACGCTTTGCGCGAAAAGGACGATACGCACAACAATGTGCTCGACGCCAATGCGCTTGTCTACGATTCGAAAGACTGTATGATCGTTTCACATAACAATGACCGCCTGATTATCGTCGAAGGTCTTGAAAGCTACTTGGTTGCCGATTATGAGGATGTGGTTTTGATTTGTAACAAGAACAACGAGAAGAAATTCCGTGAGTTTGTCAACGACGTCAAGGAGAAGAAAGGTGAGCATTTGCTCTGATTAATAATATAGCCCGGCACGTTTGCCGGAAGGAAAAAGAAGAAAGTCCTTTTTTTTGGTGTCTTTCTTCTTTTTTTTGTGCCCAAATAAAAACAGCATTTCGAATGAGAACGACATTTTATGCGCTTGCCCTGCTTTTGGGCTTTTCGCTTTGGTCTTGCAAAGCCTCGAAAGATCGTCCGCTTAAGCCGGGAGAGGATTATTTGGTCACCATACATACCGAATTCGGCGACATGAAAGCCATTCTTTATGACCAGACTCCGATTCATAAGGAAAATTTTGTGAGGTTGGCCAAAGAAGGCAGTTTCGACGAAACCATTTTTCACCGTACTATCAAGGATTTTATGATCCAGGGTGGTGATGTTGACGCGAAAGAAGGCGCCGGCACCATCGATTATACATTGGAAGCCGAGTTTGTGGACAGTCTTTTCCACAAAAAAGGAGCTTTGGCGGCGGCTAGGGAAGGCGATAATGTCAATCCTGAAAAAAGATCCAGCGGAAGCCAATTTTATATTGTGCAAGGCCAAAAGTTCACGAAAGAGGAATTGAGCCTTGATATCGGAAGACTGTACCAGAGTTTCCAACGCCTTGTGGCTTTGCCGGAGTATGATAGCCTGAAGCAAGAGGTAAGCAAGCTTCAGCGCGCTCAGAATTTTGAAGGCATAAAAGCCTTGGCGCTCGAACGCCGTGGCGAAATGGAAAAACTCTTTGGCGTAAGCTTTGGCAAGGACTACCCGGAAGACAGGGCCGAGGTTTACTCTACCTTGGGCGGAGTTCCCCACCTTGACGATGCTTACACTGTTTTTGGCCAAGTAGTCGAAGGCTTGGACGTTGTGGATAAAATAGCGGAACAGCCGACCGATAACAGGGATAAGCCCGAGAAAGACATTCCGATGACTGTAACGCTGGAACGGATCAGCAAAAAAGAAATTGAGAAACGCTACGGTATTAAACTTTAGGCGTCCGGGGCTAGCTTTTCGCTTCAGGCATCGTTTTCGGCAAGGATTTGGCCTTGGTTTGCGCAAACGCAGACCAGACAAAACCATGGGAGGAACATTACGTCTCAGCCGCATGAAAAACGAACACGCTTCACAGGCTTTCGAACTGTTGGAAAGTTCAAGGGGCTACTTGGAGAAGTGGATTCCTTGGGTGAAAAACGCTCGTTCGGAAGGTGATATGCTCGAGTTTATTCGGGAGAACCAAGCGCCGCACTGGTACCAAGGGCGGGTGCTCTTTGGTATTTGGCTTGATTCGGAATTGGCCGGCATGATCGATCTCCACAACGGCGACGCTAATTGGCGCTCCGTCGATATTGGCTATTGGATAGGCGAGAGGTTTCAGGGAATGGGGCTGGTCACCAAATCCTGCGACATGCTGATCGGGCGGGTGTTTGAGGTTTCCGACGCCCAGCACGTCTTCATCCGTTGTGACCGGAATAACGCTCCGAGCCAACGGATTCCCGAACGGCTTGGCTTTGCGTTGGTAGGTCAGGAAAAAGAGGAAAAGGAAGAGGGCGACGGCCATTGGGATTTGCTCGTTTACGGTATGCGTCGGCATAGGTGGAGTATGCGGATTTCCGAACCTGACAAGGTCGGGCGCAAATAGGTGTTTATTTTTGATTAGGGGAAGATCCTGTCGGCTCGCTGGCGGGATCTTTCTGTTTTTTTTCACAAATTCGGCTAAGTAAAACCGGCCACTCTTTTTGAAAAAAGTCATTTCATCATGAAGATATTAATTACTGGTTCCAACGGCTTGTTGGGCCAAAAACTCGTCAGTCTTATTTCTGGAAACGAAGCTCTTCAGCTTATCGCAACTTCCAGAGGTGAAAATCGCCTGCCCACCGGGGATTACGTCTACGAAAGTATGGATATCACCGATTCTGCCGAAGTGGATCGGGTTATCTCAAAACACGCTCCCGACGCCGTAATCAATACGGCGGCCATGACACAGGTGGACCAATGCGAAACGGAAAAGGAAGCCTGCCGAAGCCTGAACGTAGATGCCGTAAAGTATATGGTGGAGGCTTGTCGTAAGGCCGGAAGCTTTTTCCTGCATCTTTCCACCGACTTTATTTTTGATGGTGAAGACGGCCCTTACGATGAGGAGGCCGAAGCCAATCCGTTAAGCTTTTACGGCCATAGCAAGCTTGATTCGGAAGCTCTGGTGAAAGAGTCTGGAATCTCTTGGGCGATTGCCCGAACGGTTTTGGTGTACGGGACAGCGCATGATATGAGCCGTTCGAACATCATTCTTTGGGTGAAAAACAATTTGGAGAAAGGAAATCCCCTTCGGGTTGTCGACGATCAATGGAGGACGCCGACTTTAGCCGAGGATTTGGCCCAGGGTTGTTTGCTGATAGTGGAAAAGAAGGCGGAAGGAGTTTACAATATTTCTGGAAAGGAGCTGTTGACGCCATATGATATGGCAATGAAAACGTGCGATTTCTACGGGTTAGACAAATCATTGGTTTCCAGAGTCAACGCAAGTACGTTTAGCCAGCCGGCCAAGCGTCCAGCCAAGACTGGTTTTATAATTACAAAAGCTGAAACGGAATTGGGATATAAGCCCCATAGTTTTGAAGAGGGGATGAAAATTTTGTCAAATCAGTTGATGGTGAAATAATATTTCAGCCTCTAGGTTTAAGTTCATTTCATCTTTTGGTTTATATTTGTTTATTCGGAATACCGTTGAAGTCGAAAAAGACTAACGACTTAGCCCTTTTTGAACAAATACACCAGAAGATGAAAAGAATTATTATAGCGTTTTCGCTGTTTTTGGCGGGAACAATACCTGCTTTTGCCCAAACCGAAAATGACGGGACGACCGTGCAGGCGGTTGACGAGATAGTCGGGCCGGTGACGGGTTTCCTTAACGATATTGTCTTTCATCCGATTGCCCTTACAGAGGAAGTTTCCATTCCGATTATTGTGATTTGGTTGTTGGGAGCCGCGATGTTCCTGACCGTATATTTCCGTTTTTTGAACTTTAGGGCTTTCCGTCACGCTATCGATATTGTGCGGGGCATATACGATGACCCAAATGACACGGGCGAAGTTTCGCACTTTCAGGCTCTGACCACGGCCCTTTCCGGAACTGTAGGTATCGGTAATATTTCTGGCGTGGCCATTGCCGTTTCGATGGGCGGGCCGGGCGCCACCTTTTGGATGATTGTCGCGGGTTTGATGGGAATGTCGTCCAAGTTTGCGGAATGTACGCTTGGCGTAAAGTACCGTGTCACGCACGCCGACGGTTCCGTTTCCGGCGGACCGATGTATTATCTCCAACAAGGTTTTGCCCGTAGGGGAATGGGGCGTTTGGGTATTCTTCTGGCGGGCTTCTTTGCGCTGACTTGTGTTGGTGGCGCTTTCGGCGGAGCCAATATGTTTCAGATAAACCAAGCTTCCCAACAATTGATAAGCGTAACCGGCGGAGCCGAAAGCCCGCTGTTCGGGCACGGTTGGGTTATCGGTCTGGCGATGGCCGTTGTGGTGGCGTTTGTGATTATCGGCGGTATAAAAAGTATTGCGAAAGTTACCGACAAAATCGTTCCGTTGATGGTCGGTGTTTATTTGCTCGGAGCTTTGGGCGTGATTTTGGCGCATTGGCAGCAAATCCCGACGGCCTTGTTGTCGATTGTGACCGAAGCGTTCGGTACCGAAGCCGTTTCCGGCGGCCTGATTGGTGTTTTGGTTATCGGATTTCAGCGGGCGCAGTTCTCTAACGAAGCGGGACTTGGTTCGGCGTCCATTGCGCATGCGGCTGCGAAAACCAATGAGCCTGTGAGCGAAGGCGTAGTGGCGTTATTGGAGCCTTTTATCGATACCGTAGTGGTGTGCACGGTGACGGCCTTGGTCATCATTATTTCGGGCGAATATCAATCGGGAGGGGAAATGGAAGGAATCGCGCTTACTTCTCGCGCGTTTGAGAGCGTGTTTGGTTGGTTTCCGTTCCTGCTTTCTGCTGCGGTAATCCTGTTCGCCTTGTCCACGTTGTTGTCTTGGTCTTATTACGGTATGAAGGCTTGGGCTTTTGTTTTTGGCGACAGCAATATTTCGAATCTGACTTACAAGATCCTTTTTTGTGGCGTTATCGTCCTTGGTGCCTCAATTAGCCAAACGAATGTGGTTGACCTCAGTAATATCCTGATCTTTTCGATGGGGATACCGAATGTTATCGGGCTATATTTGATGGCTCCCGAGCTGAAGCGGGATGTGGCGCTTTATTTCGCTAAGTTGAAAGCCGGAAAAATACCGCGCTTTGATAAGCCTGCGGAGAATACTAGCGGAGTGATTCCGAATTAAGAAAAGAAACTACGAATAATTCAAAGTCCCGATGTCGGGACTTTTTTTATGTAAGGCTAAAGTAGTGGGGGACAGATTTCTTCTGGAATATTGCTTTTATTCTACCCAGAGGCCCCTTTTCGCACTCAATGTGTTCTCGCCTGTCAATTCTCAGGGAAAATGGCTACTTTTGACCGCGTTATCAGACATCCAGAATATGCAATTCATTGAGGTCAACGACAAAGGGACGGTAAGCGAGTTTCTTCGCCTTCCGTTGAAGATATATAAAAACGAACCGAACTGGATCCGTCCGCTGGATCAGGACATCGAGTCGGTTTTTGATAAAAAGAAGAACAAATTTTTCCGCCATGGTCAATGCGTGCGGTGGATACTCCAAGACAACGGCCAGACTGTAGGCCGTATCGGAGCTTTCTTCAGCAAGAAGACGATGAACAAAGGCAATGACCAGCCTACCGGCGGTGTCGGTTTCTTCGAATGCCTGGATAATCAGGAGTATGCCAATGCTCTTTTTGACAAAGCCAAAGCTTGGCTTGAGGACAAAGGCCTTGAGGCGATGGACGGCCCGATAAACTTCGGCGACCGCGACCGTTTTTGGGGATTATTGGTTGACGGGTTCGACATTCCGCCGAACTATATGTGCAACTACAACCCGACTTACTATCAGGCACTTTTTGAAAACTACGGTTTCCAGACCTACTTCGGGCAGTTGACCTTTGGGCGAAAAACTATTGAGCCTGTTTCTGAAAAGCTTCACGCCAAAGCCGAACGTGTACACCGTGACCCCAAGTACCATTTCGAGCATGTGAAGATGAAGAATCTCGAAAAATACACGGAGGATTTCCTTGAGGTCTATAACCAAGCTTGGGGCGGACACAAAGGCGTGGCGAAGCTGAATATTGCGCAGGCGCGCTCCATCATGAAATCCATGAAGCCGATTATGGACGAGCGGATCGTTTGGTTTGGGTATTATGGTAAGCAACCTATCGCGTTCTTTATCATGTTGCCAGAGGTAAACCAGATCTTCCGGCACGTCGGCGGTAAGCTTGATATTATCGGAAAGCTGAAATTCGTTTACCATAAATGGAGAAAGACCTGTACCAAAATGGTGGGTATGGCTTTCGGAATTATCCCGGCTCACCAAGGGAAAGGCGTGGAAGGCGCTTTGGTAAACGCAGCGGGCAATTTGGTGCAGAAAGAAGGCTTTCAGTACGAGGATTTCGAGATGAACTGGATCGGGGATTTCAACCCGAAGATGATCCACGTTTGCGAACAAGTGGGCGGATCGGTGGTGAAAACTCACCGGACATACCGCAAGCTGTTTGATGAGTCGAAGCCGTTCAAACGCCATCCGATCATTAATGGAGGGAAAGAGGAAAGCGACGATAACAAGGAAGAAGAGAAGTAAGATTCAAGTCTAAATATAAAGAGACCGGTTTTTGCCGGAAAATATCATTATGAGTTTATTAGCGATAGGTACCGTAGCCTTTGACGCTTTGGAAACCCCTTTTGGAAAGGTGGACAAGATCATTGGCGGTTCGTGTACGTATATAGCCTTGGCCGCGTCGTATTTTACTGGTAAGGTGAACATTAGCGCCGTGGTGGGCGACGATTTTCCGAATGAGGAAATCGGGATGCTCAACAAGCACGGTGTCGACACGGAAGGCCTGCAGGTAAAAGAGGGGCAAAAGTCTTTCTTTTGGTCTGGGCGTTACCACAACGATATGAATACTCGCGACACTTTGGTCACGGAGTTGAACGTATTGGAAGATTTTGACCCGGTAATTCCCGAGAACTACCAAGACTGCAAATATTTGATGCTTGGCAACCTGACGCCACAGGTGCAGCAGACGGTGATTGACCGGATAAGTGAGCGCCCGAAGTTCATCGCCATGGATACGATGAACCTTTGGATCGACATTGCGCGAGCTGATTTGGACAAAGTGCTCTCGAACGTGGACTTGCTTTTGGTAAACGATGAGGAAGCCCGCCAGATGACCGGCGAATATTCTTTGCCTAAAGCAGCGAAAGCCATTATGGATTGTGGACCAAAGTACCTGATTATCAAAAAAGGCGAGCACGGCGCATTGCTTTTCGGCGAAGGAAAGACTTTTTACGCTCCGGCACTTCCGTTGGAAGAGGTTTTCGATCCTACTGGTGCGGGCGATACGTTTGCCGGAGGCTTTATGGGTTACTTGGCCAAAACCGATGACATCTCTTTCGAGAACATGAAGAAAGCTTTGATTTACGGTTCCGCTTTGGCTTCGTTCTGCGTGGAGCAATTCGGTCCAGAGAAGTTGAAAGCCCTTACCCAAGAACAAATCGACGGCAGGGTACAGGAATTTGTGGAATTGACAGATTTCGGAAAAAATCTCTAAGCTTTACCCAAGCAGAGAAAAGGCCCGCCGATTTATTTCGGCGGGCCTTTTTCTTTTTGTATGGTAGAACTTTCGTGAATCAATGCAATGTTCAAAAATGTGCTGTTTTCGGTCACTATTGATCGGAAACTGTCCATTTTTCATTCTGATTTTTTTAAAATAAAAAATTAAAATCGTAATCATCTGATTTTAAACCAATTGCGTTTTTAGGCATCAAATTGGCAATTATAATGGTATACAGGATATGATTTAATTACCCTTAACCCATAACATATGAAAGCCATGAATTTCTCCCGCCTCCTCACATCCGCAGTCCTCTCATTGGCCGTTCTGGCCGTAATCCCCGCTCTTTCTTTTGCGCAAAATAACGCAGTTACCGATACGAACAAGGCCGAAAAGGCCAAGGTTTCGGAAAAAGAAATCAAACCGCTTGCCGAGCTTGACGAAAAAGAGCCGGAAGTGGTCGTGGTAAACGAACAGAATAAAATCGTTTTCCAAGGTACGGCGAAAGACTTCAAGAAAAACGGACGTTTTTACAAAGCCGAATTCCTTGTGGCTATTGGCAAACAAAAGTACTACATGATCGCCCGTTAAGGGCTCGGAGTTCTCTCCGCATAACTCTGCGTAACGTCGTTCCATTCCGGAACGACGTTTTTGTTTGCGTAAGCGTTTACACTTCTTTCACAGTTTTCTTTTTTTCCTTGACTCTGTATTTTTCCGGAGCCCACAAAAAACCGAATGCCTCGCAACCGTCTTTCGTATGCTTGCTGTGGTGGGCGTAGTGGGCGTTGATCATTCGTTTTAAATATGCCGATTTGGCTTTGAAGCGGAACTTCACCCTTTGATGCACCAGAATATCATGGAACAGCAAGTAAAAGATTCCGTACCCGGTTACGCCAAGCCCGACGAAGAACCAGACATTCAGAGTTTCGTTACCTGTGAATCCGAAGTAAAACGCCAGAACGGCGGGTACACTGAACACGATAAAGAACAAATCGTTTCTTTCGAAAAAACCTTTCCTCACACGGTGGTGCGAGCGATGCCAGGTCCAGAGAAAACCATGCATAATATATTTGTGGGTAAACCAGGCCACGAATTCCATAAAAAGGAATGTCAGGACGGTTACGCCGATTTTGGTCAAAATATCCATTGTTAATTTTAGATTTGTTCAGCCATGTAAGCTGAAAGATTCCACTTTTTCTTTAACGGCCCGCATCAGCCACATCGGGGTTGACGTGGCGCCACAAACTCCAATCTTGTCTCCCTTCTGGAACCATGAGGTTTGAATTTCCGAAGTGCGTGAGACCAAATGGGTATTTTCGTTTACGCTCTTGCAGACATTGTAGAGCACTTTGCCGTTTGATGATTTTGTGCCGGCCACAAAAACTATTTTGTCGAATCGTTTGGCGAAATTTCTCAGTTCCCTGTCCCGGTTCGAGACTTGCCGGCAAATCGTGTCATTTACGCTTACTTCTACACCTTTTTCCTTGAGCCAATTTACGGCGTTGTAAAATTTGTCCGTGCTTTTGGTCGTCTGGCTGTAGATCGAGATTTTTTCGGGCAGATTATCCTCGTCCAATTCGGCTACGTCCTGAAAAACTGTGGCGTCATGGTTCACTTGACCCAAAAGCCCGAGAACTTCGGCATGGCCTTTTTTTCCGAAAACCATTAGGTTTTCGCCCCGGCCATAGGCGTTTCTTATCCTGTTTTGAAGCTTTAGCACCACGGGGCAGGAAGCGTCGACTAGCTCCAGATTGTTTTCTAGAGCCGTGCGATAGGTCGAGGGCGGTTCGCCATGTGCGCGAATCAATACTTTGGCATCACGCAGTTTACCCAGCGCTTCATGATCAATTACTTTCAGACCCATTTTTGCCAATCGGTTTACTTCTTCGTCATTATGGACAATATCGCCGAGGCAATATAGCTGGCCTTCCGCACGGAGAATTTGCTCCGCCATCTCAATTGCGAACACGACTCCGAAGCAAAAGCCCGACCCGGGATCTATTGTTACATCCAATGTGTTTCTCATTGACATATTCGCTTGTGGTCCGAATTAGAGTGTTGTTACTGGTTCCGTTTTCGCCGGCGGCAAAACGCTCATCCGAATATATGCGCCCAATAGCAGAAAGAGCTTCAGTATATTGGGGATCCTGAATCGTTTACGCATTACTTCTTTGGCGGAAGCTTTCCGGAGTTTGGCGAACAGTTCCTTATAATAAACATAAGCGAGGAAAACTCCCGTGCGAGCTCCTTTGGGTAGATGTAAGATTCCGCTCAAGGCTTCACGGAAATCGGCTTCGATATCACGCTCCAGTTCGGCTTTGCTTGTTTCGTTGAAATTGCCGAAGTCGGTGCCGGGGAAATAGAAACGTCCGCGTAGGTCGTAATCGTCCTTCAAGTCGCGTAAAAAGTTGACTTTTTGGAATGCCGCTCCCAACCTTTTGGCTGCGGGTCGTAGACTTTCGAATTTTCCCGAATCCCCTTCACAGAAGACGTGCAGGCACATCAGGCCTACAACTTCGGCTGATCCGTAGATGTATTCCCGGTAGGCTTCGTCCGTGTAGCGGGTTTCGTTGAGGTCCATCGCCATGCTTCTGAAGAAAGCCTCTGTTAGTTCCGTTTCTATCCCGTATCGTTTCGTTACATTTGCGTAAGCGTGGAGAATGGGGTTTGATGAAAAACCGTCGTTTATCGCTTTATGGGTATCGGCCCTGAATTCCGCAAGGGCTTTCTCTCTGTCTACATGTAAAAATGTATCCACTATTTCGTCGGCGAAGCGGACGAAACCGTAGATCGAGTAGATCGCCGTTCGGAATTGTTTGGATAAAAGCCTTGTGCCCAAGGAAAACGAAGTGCTGTAGCGAATCGTGACCAAGCGCCCGCATTCGGCGGACACCTTGTCGTAAAGTTCGGTTGCTGTTTGGCTCATGGGTTTTGGCTTTATGCTAGGTTGTGGTTGAGTGGGGAAAGCGATGAAATCTCGGGAAATAGGCCAGGGAAATCTTTGGCCATTTGCTCGGCGACCACCTGTCCTGAAATCAGCGAAGGAGGCAATCCGGGGCCAGGTATGGTCAGTTGGCCGGCGTAATACATATTCCTGAGTTTAGGGTTTCTGATTTTCGGTTTCAGAAAAGCTGTTTGGGTCAAAGTGTTGGCCAAACCGTAAGCGTTGCCTTTGTAGGCGTTATAGGTTTCTTCGAAATCGCTGACGGCAAAGCTTTTTTTCACAATGATTGAGTCGAGTAAATTCTCTCCCGTATGTTCTTCCAAACGATCCATCAATATTTTGAAATACCGCTCTCTGATGCCCGGGCTGTCCTCCAATCCGGGTGCGATGGGCATTAGCACAAACAGGTTTTCGCATCCTTCGGGCGCTACGCTCTTGTCTGTTTTGGAAGGGGCGCATACGTAAAAGAGAGGCTTGTCAGGCCATTTCGGGTCATTGTAAATTTGCCTTACGTGATCGTCCAAGTCTTCGTCGAAGAATAGCGTATGGTGTTCGATATTGGGTACACGTTTACTTATTCCCAAGAAAAAGAGAAGACAGGAAGGAGCCAGCACTCTTTTGTCCCAATATTCGTCTGTATAAGCGCGGTAATTTTCGGGCAAAAGCGTTTCGGTATGCCTATAATCCGCACCCGACACGAATGTGCAGGCACCGTATTCCCCCGTTTCTGTCAAGATTTTTTTCACGACTCCGTCAGAGGCTTGAATTTCTTTGACTGCTTCGCCGGTTTTGATGATTACTCCAGCCTCTTCGACAGTCTGACGCATTGCCTCGGCTATTTTTACCATTCCTCCGTCCGGATACCAAGTGCCCAAGCCTATGTCGGCGTAGTTCATTAGGCTGTATAGTGCCGGGGTGGATTTCGGTGTTCCGCCTAAAAACAGCGACGGAAATTCCATCAGTTTTATCAGGCGGGAATCTTTGAAGTGTTTTCTGACATGTTTGGCGAATGAGCCGAACACATCCAGCCGGAGGATCTCTCTGGCGACTTCGAGGTCTACAAACTCTAAAGGTGACAAGGCCGGTTTTCTGACCCATTTACGCATTCCGAGTCTGTATTTTACCTCCGCTTCGGCCAAATAATTGTTGAGCGCTTTGCCGGCGCCTGGCTCCAGACCGTCAAACATTTCCGTAACATTTTCCGATCCCGCCGGAATGTTAAGGTTTTCATTATTGGGAAAAACAACCCGGTAAGACGGATCCAGGCGTTTCAGGCTGTAGAAATCGTTTCTGTTTTTGCCGAAGCTTTCGAAAAACTGGTCGAATATCTCGGGCATCCAGTACCAGCTAGGTCCCGTGTCGAATACGAAACCCTTTTCCGAAAAACTTCCCATACGTCCGCCGACCCAATCGTTTTTCTCGAGCAAAAGTACTTTTGCTCCAGCTTTTGCACATGTTCCTGCCGCTGAAAGCCCCGCTATTCCTCCTCCAATGACGACCACATCAGGTTTTATCATCGTTGAAATTGCTTTAATAGTAAATAAAACTACTTGTATGCCGGGAGGTCAACTGGTTTACGGAGCCGGAAAGGGCACGACGAAAAGTGTCTCTGGGGAAAACCGGGGACAAACGAAAAAAAGTAAGCCTGACAACCACTCCCGACTATCAGGTAGGCTCCGTTTTATAAAAGTATAAAAAATATGATAGAGCCAAAACGAAATTGCATTAAACGAAAAAAAGAAAGCCGAAGCTTTCTTTTAGTGTCGTAACCGTGGCGGAGGACCGTAGTGTCGGAATCAGTAAAAAAGTTTAACCATGGCGCTCACGTTCGCCCTGTTGAAGCTGGAATTGAGTTGGCGTCCGTGGGCTTTGACCACGAGTTTCGATATTCCGTAAACGTCCTCTTTCAGCATACCTCCGAAGTAGCGCATCACTCTGGTTTTATAGCCCAGTTCGTCCATTCTTGACAAGTCGATTACCGTATGGCCGGCTTCGGATATGGAGTCCGGAAGCACTTCTACGGTCATGGTCTTGTCTTCCTTGGAAATTGATACGCCCACTCGCTTATTCATAAAATCGTTTTTCGAGAACAGCTCGGTTTTGGTTGTGACGGCTGACTCGTTGCGCTTTGAGTTTCCCGCAAAACTTGCGGAGAAGGTAACGAGAGAGAGAAGGAGGACGAAGGCTAAACGTTTCATCGTTTTTTGTTTACGGTTACGCTAAGTCTGTTCCATCTTGCGTGCCAAAAACAAAAAAATGCCCGTCAGATGGCGTGCGGTAGGTTTTCGTGAAAATGGCCGTTTGCAAGTGTCTCATTTTCGGACAATGTAAGCGACGGAAGTGTACTCTTTTCGGCCATTTCGAATATGGTGGCGCAATGGGGTTGAACCCAAAAGCTAAATACTTGTTCCTATTCTATAAATTAGAAAGACAAATACATGTTTTCATTTTACAAATGACTAAAATCATGAAAGCGCACCATCCTGATAAGTTTTTGGCTTGCAGAAAAGCAGGAAATTTGTGTCCACTCTCAAATTTATTGGGGGATGGATAATCAAACGATACACTTGGCAATGCAAGCATCACTCAAAAGGACAAAAATAATCGCGACCGTAGGGCCGGCTAGTAATACAAAAGAAATGTTATTGCAGTTCGCCATTTCGGGGGCTAACACATTTCGACTCAACTTTTCACACGGTACTCACGCCGATCACCTGAAGGTGATCAAGCTGATCCGGGCTATCAACAAAGAATCCAATTTCAACGTGGCGACGATGCAGGATCTTCAAGGACCGAAGATCCGCATTGGCACTGTTGAGAACAATGGAGTGGAAATCGTGCCGGGTCAGGAGTTGATCATCACTACCGACCGAAACCATATCGGGACCAGCGAGATGGTCAGCACTTCTTACGAAGGCTTCGCCAAAGACGTGAAGGTTGATGAAAAAGTGTTGATCGACGACGGTCGCCTTGAAGTGCAGGTGATTAAGGTTGACGGCTCCAAGGTACACACCAGGGTAGTGCATGGCGGTTTGCTGAAGTCAAGAAAGGGGATGAACCTTCCTGACTCCAAGATTTCGGCTCCTTGTCTTACGGAAAAGGACCTTGAAGATCTTGAGTTTGGTCTTAAGAACGACGTAGACTGGGTGGCCATTTCTTTTGTTCGTTCGCATCGCGATATCGATTACTTGCGGAGCATCATCAAAGAGCATAAGAAGAATACCCGGATTATCGCCAAGATCGAGCGTCCAGAGGCGCTGAAAGACCTTGACGGAATCATTGACGCCACCGACGCCGTAATGGTGGCTCGCGGTGACTTGGGTGTGGAGACTTCTTTGGCCGAGCTTCCTGTTTTGCAGAAGGACATCATGAAGCGTTGTTTCCAGAAAGCCAAGCCGGTAATCGTGGCGACGCAGATGTTGGAGAGTATGGTGAATAATCCGATTCCGACACGTGCTGAGGCCAACGACGTGGCGGCGGCCGTAATGGAAGGCGCTGACGCCGTAATGCTAAGTGAGGAGTCGGCGGCGGGTAAATACCCTTTGCAGGCCGTGAAAACGATGAACGACATTATCCGTTCTATCGAGCTTAGCCCTGAGATGGACTACGAGAGGGAGTTCAAGTTGGTGCCGAACAGCCGTTATATCATCAGTAAAGAGGTGATCCAGAATGCCTGTATTTTGGCGAGAGCTACCAAAGCCAAAGCCATCGTGGGTATGACCGAATCCGGTTTTACGGCATTCCATTTGGCCAAGCATCGTCCAAAGTGTAAGATCTTGATCTTCACCAAAGACAAAGGATTGCTGAACACGCTGAACTTGGTTTGGGGCGTAAAGGCTTTCTACTTGCCTAAATACGAGTCTATTTCAAAGTCTCTCAAGCTGATCGAAAAGCTTTTGATCAACGAAGGTTGTATCGATAAAGGCGACCTTTTCATCAACATCGGATCGGTTAAGCCTAACAGTAACTTGAAGACGAACCTTATTAAGATCGGGTACGTAGACGAAGACTAAAAATCGAGCTGGCCCGGAAACCTGGAATCCGGGTGGCCTAACGATAAAAATCCGTCGTTTAACCGTCCTCGGGCCTTAGGGTTCGGGGACATTTTTTTTGCGGTCTTATCTCCTTATCATTTAGTGGAATAGGCTTTGGATCGCTCTCAAGGGCCAAAAAAGGCGTTTTTTATCGTCTTTTGCATTTGCAGGAATGAAAAGGCCGTCCTATATTTGCACTCCCTTAACAGGAAGCGCATGTGGTGGAATTGGTAGACACGCAGTCTTCAGGCGGCTGTGCCTCACGGCATGGGGGTTCGACTCCCTCCATGCGCACAACAACTTTGGCGGAAACGACGCCGGAGAATTTTGCTTAATTACTTATGACGTTATCGTTTGTGCTCCAATTGCGCATGTGGTGGAATTGGTAGACACGCAGTCTTCAGGCGGCTGTGCCTCACGGCATGGGGGTTCGACTCCCTCCATGCGCACTAGTTCAGCGGGCACACACGGTATACGTTTCATGCGCACGTGGTGGAATTGGTAGACACGCAGTCTTCAGGCGGCTGTGCCTCACGGCATGGGGGTTCGACTCCCTCCGTGCGCACAAAGAGCTTCGTTTTTTAACGAGGCTTTTTTTGTATCCGGACTTCCCTAATTTCCTCCTAGAATTTATATTGCCCAAGGCCAATGCGCCGTTTCCGTTAAGCAACCCCGAAGATCATGACCGAAACTTTCCTTGACGACCTGGCCGACGAAGTTATCGCGAAGCACTCCGACGCTTTGGAGCGCCTGACTATCGTATTCCCCAACCGCCGGGCCGGTCTGTTTTTCAGAAGAGCCCTGGCCAAGCGCATCGACAAGCCCGTTTGGTCACCGTCCATCATCAGCGCCGACGATTTTATCCAAAGCCTTACGCCCCTCAAAAGTGCGCATAAGCTGAAGTTGGCCTTCGAACTGTATAAAACCTATCTGGAACACAGCAAGACGGAAGAAAGCTTCGACCGCTTCTTTTTCTGGGGAGAGGTATTGCTCAAGGATTTCGAGGATATTGACAAATACAGCGTTAGCGCGGAGAAGATTTTCGAGAACCTTAGGGATCAGAAAATCATCGAGGCGGAATTCGATTTCCTAACTGAGGAGCAGAAAGAGCTGATCCGGAGCTTTTGGGCCAGTTTCGGAAATAAGATGTCTAAGCATCAGGAAGATTTTCTGAAGACTTGGGAAATCTTGGCCAAGGTATACGCCGGCTACCAAAAGACGTTGAAAGACCAAGGTCTCGGCTACAAGGGCATGATGCACAAGGATGTGGTGGAACGCATAAAATCGGGGGAGGTTGAACATAAGTATGACAGGCTGATTTTCGCCGGATTTAACGCCCTTACGCATACCGAGGAAAAGATCTTTTGCTGGTTTATAGAAAACATTCAAGCCTCGGTATTTTGGGATGCGGACGAATATTACGTTTCCGACAGCAGGCAGGAAGCCGGGACTTTCCTTCGGATGTACCGGAAACATCCGGTGTTGGGCAAAACCTTTCCCAAGAAATTCAAAGACGGATTTTACGGTGACGAAAACAAGGAAGTCAGCGTAACGGGCTTCGCTCTGAATACTGGCCAGACAAAGCTCTTGGGCCAAAAAATGGGCGAATTGAAAGAGGAAATCGAAAATGCCGGAGAAGAAATGCGCCCCGAGCGTACGGCCATTATCGTTCCTGACGAGAATTTGCTGTTTCCCGTTTTGCAAGCCCTTCCCGAATCGTTCAAGAAACTGAACGTAACGATGGGTTATCCGCTGAAAAAGACCTCGCTTTTCGGTTTCTTCGAACAACTGACCGAGCTGCAGTCCACGATCCGCCGTCAGGATTCCTTCGGGCACCGGCAAGTTACCCGCCTGTTGCGCCATCCGTATTTGATGGGTTTTGACCCGAAACTCGCCAATGAGAATATATCGCTGATCAATCGCCTCAATCTGACGCAGGTTAGCATTAAGGAGCTGAAGCAGGACGAGGAATTTTACCCGATGATTTTCCGGCAGGTGACCGATATCGCCGACTATTGCAAATACATTCAGGATCTGCTCGTTTTTGTCAGCGAGAAGATCGTGGACACGGAAAACAGCGACCCGACTTTTGAAAAGGAATTTATTTTCCATTTCTATACCGAGATCAACAAGCTTAGGGAGCTTGTGGCCGAATCTTCCGACATAAAAATAGGCTTGCCTACATTTATCAAATTGGTGAGACAAGTGGCAGGTAGCTTGCGAGTTCCTTTCAGCGGCGAACCGCTCAACGGAATCCAGATTATGGGTGTGTTGGAAACGCGGAATCTGGATTTCGACAATATTTTCATCCTTTCGATGAACGAAACCTCCTTTCCGGCCACGCCTTCGCAACATTCGTTTATTCCCTACAATCTGCGGAAAGGCTACGGATTGCCGACTTTCGAACAGCACGACTCCATGTACGCTTACCTTTTCTATCGCATGATTCAGCGGGCCAAGCGCGTACATTTCTTTTATAATACCGAAGGCGGTGACGGAAAAACAGGCGAAATGAGCCGTTTTCTCTACCAGCTTCTTCACGAATACGCTCCGCGGGCCAAAAATGGCGTCAAAAGAAGTGTCCTTTCAGATGAAGCCCGCGCTTTGTCAGAGAAGAAGCTCGTGGCCAGACGGAGTTCGTTGACAGAGGAGGCTCTGGATAAATTTACCGGAAACGGAGAAAAGAAACTTTCCCCGTCGGCGATCAACACTTATCTGGATTGTCGGGCCAAATTCCATTTCCGTTATATCGCCCGTCTCCGCGAGCCGGACGAAGTGGTGGACGAAGTGGATCCGGCTACTTTCGGAACCATTTTGCACAATACGCTCGAAAGTCTTTACGCCCGTTTGAAAAAGCGTAAAAACTCGGGAGAGGTGCTTAAAAGCGATTTCGAAACGCTCCGCAAATGGTTGCCCGAAACGGTGGACGAAGGTTTTAAGGAAATCTTCGGAGCGGGAGAGACGGAATTCCGTTTTGAGGGACGGAATGTTATCGCCCGCGATATCGTGTTGAAATTGGCTAGCAAAGTGCTGGATCGTGACGCCGAATACGCTCCGTTCAATATCGTGGCCTTGGAGATGGACGTGAAAGGCGCCTTGGAAATCGACACGGACCAAGGGAAACGGACCGTTAACCTGGGCGGTAGAATAGACCGGATTGACGAAAAGGACGGCGTGTACAGAGTGGTGGATTACAAATCCGGGCAAGACAAAAAGGAATTCTCAAGCGTGGAATCCTTGTTTGATCGCAAAGCCAAGGACAGAAACAAGGCCGCGATGCAGACGATTCTCTACTCAAGCCTTTTCGCCCGGGAAACCGGAATAGACGGGGCGGTGGAGCCGGCCGTGTTCAACAGCAAAGAGCTCTTTTCCGATAAATTCGAGACCAGGCTCAGTATGAAAGAGGGCCGTTCGCCCGCAAAACCGCTTGCCGACGTCCGGGATTTGGAAGAGCCGTATGCGGAACAGCTGAAAATCGTGTTGGAGGAAATTTTTCACCCGGAAACCGATTTTGAGCAAACCGACGACAGTAAAAGTTGCGTATACTGTCCTTATACGGGGCTTTGCCACCGTGACTGATATACGGAAACCAACTCCGGTTTTTGCGCCGGTTGTCCGCCGAGTTTCGGGAACAATCCGATAAATTCGCGGTACGTCCGTACTCAAGCCCATCAACCAAAAAGACAGACAATGCTCAAGGAATATCCTTTTGAGGGAAAAATATGGAAAAGCCTAGCCGATCCGTACGGATCCCGGTTGGCTTTGGAGATTCGTGACGAGGAAAATCGCCAGACTTATTACGCCGTTATTGACGCTGAAAAGAATGATCTGGTAGGCGAAAGCGTAAGTTTGGAAGAAGAGTGGTGGACCGGGCTTTCCGGTATTTCCGGCGACACATTGCTTGTGCATACTTACGAAGGCCGTTCCAATCCGGATTACCAAACCCTTTACGCTATCAATATCCTGACGGGAGAGATTAGCTGGGAAGCCGACAAATTCGTGTTGTCGGCTTGTGACCGGGATTTCGCTTACGGTTTTGTATTAAGCGAAGGTGAAAGGCATTTCGGTAAAATCAAGTTGGACTCCGGCGAATACACCGCTTTGGAAAATGAAGGAAGGCCCGCCGAAGCTGATCCGCAATGGCGTTTTGCCACTAGGTATGAGGAAGAGGATACGCATTTTGAAACTGTAAAGGCTTTTTTCCGGCAGAAAAAAGGTGTGGAAGCGGTTAGGTGTTTCGAGTATTTCGAAAATGAAAAAGCGGTTGCGATTTCTTATTATTTGAAGAAAGATGCCGAGCTGGAAAACCGGCTTCTGTTGATGACCTTGACTGGCGAAGAAATCTTTGATCAAGAACTTGATACCGGAAAAGGTGTAGCCTCAGACACATTTTTCCTTTTTGGTGACAGTAGCATATTTTACATACGTCATAAAAGCAACCTTTGCGTTTACGATTTGGATAATCTTCCTTAAATTAGATGCGAATCCAATATTCATTTGTGTTTTTGGTATCCAGAACTATTTCCATTGTTTTTTTTGAAAAAAGAAGAGCTCTTATGGTCAGGTCACTGAAGTGTTTGTTCGCCGTTATCGTAGTCAGCTTGGTGTCTTTCGCCGATGTCGAGGCACGTGTGGCCTCCCCGAAAGATTCCGTTGGCGTGGAGAACATCCAAGGAAAGAACTTTATTCTGCACAAGGTGTCGAAAGGCGAGGGCCTGTACGGCATTGCGCGACGCTATAAAATATCCGTTAACCAACTGAAAGAGGCCAACCCTAGCGTGACTGGCGGATTGAGCCTTGGCCAGATTATCAAAGTGCCTTACGCTGGCGTTGTCGCCAAGCCTCAGGTTGCGACCGCCGCGGTAGAGGCTGCGCCCGCTAGCCCAAAAGAGGTTGTACACGTTGTGAAGGCATCTGAGACGCTCTTTTCACTCGCTAAACGCTATGGAGTTTCTGTCGCCGATATCAAAAGTTGGAATGGCATGCAAAGCAACGCTCTGGCTCTTGGCCAACGCTTGGTTGTGGGCAAAGGCTCAAGCGCCTCGTCGTGGAAGAGTGCTGCTGGCGATACTTTAGGCCTTCGTCCGAAAGACCCGAAAGAAGCGGTGGGGACTATGGACTTGGGCAACGTGATTGGAATAGACGAAAAAAGAAAAGTGGATGAAAACGGCCGGGTGACGGAAGTGGGTATAGCCAAGATTATTCCCGATTCGGAAGATTCGCCGAAATACTTGGCGCTCCATCGCGACGCTCCCGTAGGGACGATCATCCACATGAAAAACGAAAGCAATAACCTGAACATCTTCGTTCGCGTAATCGGCCGTTTGCCGGATACCGGCGACAACGAAAAAGTGCTGATCAGGATTTCGCAAGTGGCTTATGAGCGCCTTGGTGCTGTTAATAGTGCCTTTCCGGTACAGTTGAGCTATATTTTGGAGCAGAAGCAATAGTCCGAAACATTATATTCTTGAAAAAAGGCTCGCCCTCAACGGCGGGCCTTTTTTCGACCCCAAAAACAACTTTGAGCATTTATGGAATACCAAGAGATATACGAGTTGCTGGAAGAGAAAACAAAACTTTATAACCAACCTGGTTTTATTCCCGCCGATCCGGTCAGTATTCCGCATCGTTTTACGAAAAAACAGGATATCGAGATCGCTGGGTTCTGGGCGGCGGTGTTGGCTTGGGGGCAACGCAAGACGATTATCAATAAATGCCGTCAACTTTTTGAGATGATGGACGATTCGCCTTACGATTTTGTGATGAATCACTCCGAATCGGACCTGAAGCCGTTGCTCGACTTTAAGCATCGCACGTTCAATGATGTGGATACGCTCTATTTCGTTTCTTTTTTCCGTCATTTTTACGAAAAAAACGACACGCTGGAAAATGCTTTTACGGTAGGTTTGAAGCCTGAGGATCCGGATATGAAGAACGCCTTGGTTGCGTTTCATGACAATTTCTGCTCATTGCCACACTTCCCGCACAGGACACGAAAACATATCGCTACGCCGGCCAGAAAATCGGCCTGTAAGCGGATCAATATGTTCTTGCGCTGGATGGTTAGGGATGATGGCGCCGGAGTTGATTTCGGAATTTGGAACAATATAAAGCCAAGCCAACTGGTTTGTCCCTGTGATGTGCACGTGGAGAGAGTAGCCAGAAAATTGGGCCTTGTAAAGCGCAAACAAACAGATTGGGCGATGGCTACTGAGCTGACTGATAATCTGAAAGAGTTTGATTCCGAAGACCCGGTCAAGTATGATTTCGCATTGTTTGGTCTCGGTGTGGAAGGCGAGATGTGAGCCAGTGGTTTTCAGGTGTTCAGAATATTAATAAAATACGGACGAGATGCTGATAGTTTCAATTCAGTGATCGAATCGAAAATTTGAAATGAGGGGTTAATTGGTTTTTGTAGCGAAAAAATTAATAAAAAAGCCCATTCATGTTTATATAAGGACATTTTTGAAATGTTTTGCTGATGCTAATATTGTGTTTTTAATTTTGATTTTTGAGATTAGAGGACTCTTATAAGCTCATTTTTTGATCGATATCAAATTTTGAAAATGCTTTTGGTGATAGCTTGCCATTGTTCGTTTTAGGTACTCAAAACGAAATGTGAACGGGAGGAAAACAAAGGCTGTCGTGTCTGTGAGTTGATAAAACAATACCAATAACTGACACAACATAGACGGGCTTTTTGGGTAAGCGTTACGGGAAGTTATGGAAGAGCGGTGCTTGGCCAGCGGTATTGCTTACTCGTATTGGGCGAGTGCGGATGCCGTTTTTCAGAATGATAAACCGGAAACTAGCCCCAGGTTCCGACGGAATGGTATGATTAATCACAGCCTTGTCACAGGCTAATTGTTCGTAATTCTTTGCTTTTCAGTGTCGCCATTTGATTTGGCTCAGACCGCTTTGTTGCGGTTTTTTCGAAAGTTAGACATAACACACTATCACACATAACTTATTAAGCCATGGCTATTGATGTTTATGAGGTCGAAAACCCGGAACAATACCTCTTTTCGATTCAGGATATAGAAGTGATTTCTTCAGAATTGAAACGCTTCAAGATACTAACGGGAACGTCGATTGATCAGTTCACCAATACTTATTTACATACGCACCAATTGAAAATCCTCTCTAAGTTGATAGGGGGAAACAAAGGAGCCGCGGATATCAAGAAAGGGCTCGATGAAGCGATTGACAATAATCGAGCTGTGGCTTTATTGGGGGATTAAGGCTAGGAGTAACGTGCAAGATTGTCTTGGTAAATAAGATAAGTTTCATTCTACAATATTAATACCCTATCGTTTTAAATGGTTAACAGGGGGTACAGTCTCGATATAAGAACTTAATGAGATATAATTCACTTTTTACACCTTGGTTTTTAGGCTAAAAAGGTAATTGAATATAGGGTGTGGTTTTTTCTATTTTAACTCATCGGTTGGTTGGTAAAATAAAATTTGAAATAGCTATATTGATATCTCGAGTTTGAGTCCAAAAAAAGCCCAATACTCTAAATCATGCGGAGCGTTTTCATGATTCTAATTTTTTTACATTTGGTGTTGATAACCGCTTGTGTCAGTACAGTAAAGTCCTCGGATGAGGTGTCGAAAACTGACAGTTTTCAAATGACTTTTCCTGACCCTGACCCAGTATCGGATAAGCTGGCATCTCGGATTCCCGCCCCTTCCGGTTTTGTTCGGGTTGAGGAGCCTACGGAGTCTTTTGCCAGTTTTTTGAACGCCCTTCCATTAAAGAGCGCAGGCGAACCTGTTCGTTATTATAACGATAAGGTAAAATCCCGTAGAGGCGTCTATTGCGCCGTAGTTGATTTGCCGATTGGGGATCGGGATTTGCATCAGTGCGCCGATGCGGTCATGCGCCTAAGGGCCGAGTATCTTTGGAAACACAAGCGCTATGACGAAATCCATTTTAATACAACTAGCGGTTTCCGATTGGATTATTCGAAATGGATGACCGGTAACAGATTGTCGGTTAAAGGGAATGAGTGCTCTTGGGTAAAGCGTAAGAAGCCTTCTAACAGTTATCTTGATTTTTGGTCGTATATGGAAACTGTTTTTTCGTATGCCGGCACATATTCTCTTTCCAAAGAGCTGAAGCCGACAAATGTCAGCGATTTGAAAATTGGGGACGTGTTTATACAAGGAGGCTTTCCGGGACACGCCGTAATTGTGGTGGGCAAGGCGACTCATTCGGCTACCGGGCAAAAGATTTTTTTGTTGGCTCAAAGTTATATGCCCGCACAAGAGTTGCAAATCCTTGTTAATCCGAATGATCCTAAGTTAAGCCCTTGGTACCCTCTGAATTTTGGCGAACGCCTTGTAACCCCCGAGTGGACTTTCAAAAAAACGGACCTCAAGCGTTTCTGATCCCTGCTATTTTCCGAGAATTAAATCGTACCATAAAACTATATTAGGTTTTTGGTATTGCATAAAAAATGCGTTTGAGCATCGCAAAAACCACTGTTTGGTTTGATTTCTTACTTTGAACATATTTTGCACTGAAAATTTACATAAGTTTCAGCTGTCCCATGACTAATGTCATTTTTTACACGATGGCAAGTCAGTAATTTCCTACAACGATAAAACCCAGAACCATTATGAAAACGATACTCGTACCTTCAGATTTTTCCGAGCAGGCGGGCTATGCCCTTGACTTTGCTTTTGAGCTGGCCAAGAAGAACCAATCGAAGCTTATACTTCTGCATGTTGTAGAGGGAGTGGGAGTTGCGTCAGGTGCTATTTCCGCTGATATGGCATCGGGTGCCGAAGTCACCAGCGACGATGTTTACATGTTGCAACTCATTAGGGTAGCCAAAGACAAATTGGCGGATACGGCTTCCGAAAGCAGATTTTCGGAAGTGGAGTTGGAGACCAAGATCCAGATCGGAAACCCTTACGGCAGCATAGCCGAAGAGGTGACCGAAAATGACGTGGACCTTGTGATAATGGGCAGTACTGGCGCTTCCGGTATCGACGAGGTGCTGATAGGCTCCAACACCGAAAAGGTAGTGCGCTATTCCAAGTGCCCTGTCCTTACGGTAAAGTCTGAAGTGAAATGCGAGGATATCAAGAATATCGCTTTCGCCACGAACTTTACCGATACAGACGAAAACGTAATTAAGGAGTTGGTCGCTTTGCAAAAGACTTTGGGAGCGAAACTGCACCTTATCAGGGTAAATACCCCGAGCAACTTTACCGTGGATCGCGAAGCCAAAAAGCTGATGAGCGAATATGCGGAAAAGCACGGCTTGGAAGACTTTACGCTTAATATATATAATGACCTTGACGAGGAAGACGGAATACTCTTCTTTGCTAGGGAAACCGGCGCGGACCTTATAGCTATGGCCACGCACGGGCGCACGGGATTCTTCCATCTTATCAGTGGCAGTATTGCCGAAGATGTGGTGAACCATGCGCAAAAACCTGTTTGGACTTGCCGGATCCTTTAGGTCCGAAGGACAAATATTTAATGCGGGCAAACGTTAAGGTTGATCCGTAAATAGCTGGCCCGGAAAGTCGTATTTCCGGGCCTGTCGATCTGAAAATTGGCGGCTTTGGCCGCATTAACTGTTGAACATCTATGTCAAGAGTATTGGTTGCGTTGGACGATTCTTCGGGATTCACCAACAGTATTACGCACTTTGCGCACGGTTTTTACGATTCGCCAGAAAAACAGTGCTTCGTGGGCCTTTTGGCGCAAAATATCGCATATGCGGAACCCCGGGTAAGTAAATTGCTTGTGCAGGAAAAGAAGAAAAATCTCCTTTCTCCGGGCGATAAGCAAAAAGTTGATGCCTTGGCCGGGTTCAGGCGGTCGATATCCGAAGCCGGCCTCAGTTACGAAGTGCACAATAACCTGAGCCTCGACGCTCGCGGTATTATAAACCAGAGCCATTTTGCCGATCTGCTGATGCTGAGTTATCAGGCGGGTTTCCAGTTTGTGACCGAAGACCAAGACTCCTCCGTACTCTATTCCATCCTCAAAGAGGCCCGTTGTCCCGTGCTGTTGTTGCCTGACGATTTTCAGGGTATTGACAATGTCGTATTCGCTTACGACGGAAAAGACTCGTCCATTTACGCTATTCGCGAATTCACTCAGCTATACGGGAAACGCTTGCGCGACAAAGAGGTGACAATACTTACAATTGACCCTACGGCCGAAGCCGAGATAGCGCATGAAAAACTGATTCTGGGATATCTTCAGCATCATTATTCAAACGTGGGAGTAAAACGCTTGACCGCTGACGATACTTCTGAGGAAATCTACAGATTCTCTTCTTCATTGCAGAATCCAGTGGTCGTGATGGGTGCTTATGGCCGAAGCCATTTGTCGCATCTGATGGCGCCAAGTGTGGCCAAAAATATCATTTTCAAAAAATCATTACCTCTGTTTATTGCGCATAGATAAGCGAAGTGGCATTGCGAAATTCGTATCGTTCTTGTTAGCTCAATATGAATTTAAAATAAATGCTTGTCTTTTTTTGAATAAAACATTGACAAAGTGACGAGTAATCGTCACTTTTGCTTTTGAATGAAATGCCGTTTGGACATACTGCCAACGGACGCTTTTTCGATCGTGGAATCCCATCAGCGTCATTTTCATCATTCCTCGTCTGAGGAATGATACGCTAACATATTGCCCTATCCGAAGGGTCCGGACGAGTGCCGGCCTTCCCGAATATCCCGGTTTATAGTCGATGAAAATTCCTGTGGTAGCGGAAAATACTGTCCGTTCCAAGGCTTTTCGCCATACCCGGCATCCAAAATCACATTCTTTTCAATCCAATCTCAGATGGAAACTTACATCCGAATCGCCGTACAGAAAAAAGGACGGCTTAGCGAAGATTCTTTACGGTTAATCCGCGAATGCGGTATCCGATTCAATAATGGAAAAGGTGCTTTGAAAGCGAAATCGGAGGATTTTCCGATGGAATTTCTCTTTCTCCGCGACGATGATATCCCCGGTTATGTAGCCGACGGAGTAGCCGATTTGGGCATTATCGGTGAGAACGTAGCCGTGGAAAAAGGCAAAAATATCGAGGTGATCAAAGAGCTCGGTTTCTCGAAGTGCCGTCTTTCTTTGGCCGTTCCCCGCGAAGTGGAATATAACGGAATCAAGGATCTTGACGGCGGGCACATCGCTACGTCTTATCCTGTTTTGTTGGGGAAATACCTCAAAGAGCAAGGAGTAAGCGCCTCGATACACGAGATCAGCGGTTCTGTGGAAATCGCCCCCGGTATAGGCCTGGCCGACGCCGTTTGCGATATCGTAAGTACCGGCAGCACGTTGTTGAGCAACGGTTTGAAGGAAGTGGAGTCGATCTTTAAGTCGCAGGCCGTGATGGTGGCCACTCCGGGGCTTTCGGCGGAGAAAAAAGCATTGCTCGACAAGTTCCTTTTCCGCATCGACGCCGTACAGCGCGCCAAGCGTAAGAAATACATCATGATGAACGCTCCGGACAACGCTTTGGATGAAATCGAACGCGTATTGCCCGGCGCCAAGAGCCCGACTATCACGCCGTTGAAGAACAAAGGCTGGAGCTCGGTGCAGGCCGTAATCAACGAAGACGATTTCTGGGAAGTGATCGAAGCGCTCAAAAACGCCGGTGCCGAAGATATTTTGGTTACGCCAATCGAGAAAATGGTTTTCTGATCAACCATGCGTTTTCCAACGCAAATTCCACTGCTATGAAAATCTATTCAAGACCCAAGCGTGAAGATTGGGGCAATATCATAAAAAGACCCGTACAGGATTTTGCGGCCATTCGTAAAACGGTGGCGCCGATTCTCGACAAAGTTAGGGAAGAAGGTGATCAGGCTTTGCGTTATTTTTCGCAAAAATTTGACGGATCCTCGCCGGAAAACCTTTTGGTGAGCGAGGCGGAATTCGAAGCGGCCGAAAAGGCCGTGGAAGCTCCGTTGCGTGAGGCGATCGCTTTGGCCCAAGAGAATATCGCCAAGTTTCACGCTGCCCAGAAGACGGAACCTGTCGAGATTGAGACGACGGCCGGAGTGGTTTGCAGTCGCAAGAGCGTGGCTATTGAGCGGGTGGGGCTTTACGTTCCGGGCGGTACGGCGCCTTTGTTCTCTACGGTTTTGATGCTCGCCGTTCCCGCCAATCTGGCCGGTTGTAAGGAGATAGTGCTTTGTACGCCTCCGAATAAGGACGGGGAAATCCACCCAGCGATTCTTTTCGCCGCCAAATTGGCCGGAGTGAAGAAAGTGGTGAATGCCGGTGGCGCCCAAGCCGTGGCCGCGATGGCTTACGGCACGGAAAACGTCCCTTCCGTAGACAAGATTTTCGGACCGGGCAACCAATACGTGACCGCCGCCAAGCAGATCGTAAGCCAAACAGGCGAAGCGGCTATCGATATGCCAGCCGGCCCTTCGGAAGTCCTTGTTTACGCCGACGAAACTTGTGTTCCGGCCTTTGTAGCCGCCGACCTTCTTTCCCAAGCCGAGCACGGCCACGACAGCCAAGTGGTATTGTTGACCAATACGGAAGAGGTGGCTACCGGAATTTTGGAAGAAACCTACCGTCAGCTTGAGGAACTTCCGCGGAAAGATATGGCCGAGGGCGCTTTATCGAATAGTCGTACGGTGATTTTGGACAAGAGCGTGGCCATGGATTTCTCAAACGCGTACGCTCCCGAGCACTTGATTCTAGCGGTGGAAAACGCTGAGCAGGTGGCCGACCAAGTCATTAACGCGGGCTCCGTATTTATCGGGAATTATACTCCGGAATCGGCCGGGGATTACGCTTCGGGCACTAACCACACATTGCCGACAAACGGTTTTGCCCGTACCTTCGGCGGTGTTTCGCTCGATAGTTTTGTCAAGAAAATCACCTTCCAGCGAATCAGCGAATCAGGCTTGAAGAAACTGGGGCCGTCGGTGGAAATTATGGCCGAGGCCGAAGAGCTTTTCGCCCATAAGAACGCCGTAACACTGCGACTGGAATATCTGAAAGGAAAGAAATAAATAAAGCTTTTCCCCTGACGGTCTTAGGTATAAGGTATTATGTATTTGGTACAGTGCCGATGAACATAACTTTATACTAAGACCCAAGCGGGGAGATTGTCCTTTTCTCTTCCATAACGAATTCCGCTCTAGGTTTTTCTTACATCTCCCAGCCATTTTCCAGACCATGTTTGACATCAATCAACTCATACGCCCGCACCTGCGGGACCTTAAGCCGTATTCGTCCGCGCGGGACGAGTTTTCCGGCGATGCCAAAATATTCCTTGACGCTAACGAGAATCCGCTTGGTTCCGCTGGCGACACTACATTGAATCGCTATCCCGATCCGTATCAGCGGAAGGTGAAAGAGAAAGTTTCCGAACTGACCGACGTGCCCGCCAAGAACATCTTTTTGGGCAACGGCAGCGACGAGCCTATCGACCTTTTGGTTCGGGCCTTTTGCCGGCCGGCGCAGGATTCTATTCTGATTATGCCACCTACTTACGGCATGTACGAGGTCAGTGCCGGAATACACGACACCGGCATAGTCCGCGTGCCGTTGCGCCCGGACTTTACGCCCGACGTTGAGGCCGTGAAAGTCGCGACTACTCCGGAAACGAAGCTTCTGTTTATCTGTACGCCCAACAATCCTACGGGCAACGATTTCGGTACGGCCGAAGTCGAGCGCCTTGTCCGGGAATTTCCAGGCATAGCGGTGGTGGACGAGGCTTACGTCGATTTTTGCGGACGAGAGTCTTGGACTTCCCGCCTGTCGGAATTTCCCAACCTGGTAGTCTTGCGGACTTTCAGCAAAGCTTGGGGAATGGCCGGTTTGCGCTTGGGAATGGCCTTCGCTTCCGAAGAGATTATCGAGATCCTTAACAAGATAAAACCGCCTTACAACATCAACGAGCTGGCCCAGATTGAGGCGCTGAAGGCTTTGGAGAACGGGGAGAAGATGAAAGCGATGGTGGCGGAGATTATTGAGGAAAGATCCTTTTTGGAGGAGGAATTCGGCAAGCTTTCGTTGGTCGAGCACGTTTTTCCCAGCGATTCCAATTTCATCTTGGCAAAAGTAGACAAGGCAGACGCAGTTTATGATTATCTTGTCAACGCCGGAATAGTGGTGCGAAACAGGTCCAGAGTTCGCCTTTGCGAGGGCTCGTTGCGCGTCACGGTCGGTACACGAGAAGAAAACCTGGCGCTTATCGGCGCCTTGAAAAACATTTGAACGTAGCGGGCCCCGGAGGTTCTGAATTCTGGCGCCCGCCACACAATCTTATTCAGCATACCCGTTATGGCTATCATCAATTTTGAGCTAGAGAAAATGGATCCGGAGCTGTGGGCGCAACCCACCGATCTGGAAGCGCAGAAAGAAGCCCTGAAAAAATGCCCTGACGAAAGGACCTACGCCCTGACGGCCTCGGTGATTGTCGAAGGCCTTACCGACGAGGTGCTCGTCGCTTTTATGCCCAAATACGACAGGAAAAGGCTCCCGTTTCTCGAAAAGGTAAACCTGCTCAAATTTTTCGACTTTTATCACGATCCTTTGCTGGTAAGGGCCACGTACATGTTTAATAACATTCGCAGCGAATTTACCCAGAACATCAACGCCACTTCTTTGGAGTTGATGAACCCGAACATAACCAAACAACTCGAGGACTTCTACAAGGCCATGGGCGTTCAGGACAAACCCGCCCGTGAGCGACTCGAACATTCTGTGGAATGGCTCACTTTCCGTCTGTACGAACTGATACCGTACGTACGCAGGATGAGGAACTCTGTGGAAGGCCAAGACCTAAAACCACCAAGGAAATTCCGAACTCCGGAAGATCCGCAGTCAAACGACATGAAAAAAGCGCTCTTCATCGACAGGGACGGCACCATTATCGTCGAACCGGTCACTGATCAGCAGGTTGACTCGCTTGAGAAGCTGGAGTTCCTGCCCAAAGCCATTTCCAACCTTCGCAAGATTGCCGAAGAGATGGATTACGAGCTCGTGATGGTCACAAACCAAGACGGACTCGGGACGGATTCTTTTCCGGAAGACACTTTCTGGCCCGCCCACGACAAGATGCTCCGCACGTTGGAGAACGAAGGCGTGGTGTTCGACGAAATTTGCATCGACCGCAGTTTTCCCGAAGACAACGCTCCGACGCGTAAACCGCGCACAGGTCTGCTCACCAAATATATGGAAGGCGGATACGATCTGGAAAACTCCTTTGTGATCGGCGACAGGCTGACGGATATCGAGCTTGCCGATAACTTGGGGGCGAAATCGATTTTTATCGGTGAAAGGACGGAGGGAGCTACTTTCAGCTCTACGGATTGGGACAAAATCTATCAGTTCCTCAAATTGCCAAAGCGCAAAAGCACCGTATTGCGCCATACCAACGAGACGGATATCGAAATCCGCCTGAACCTGGACGGTGGCGGAAAGTCGGATATCAGCACAGGGATTTCGTTCTTCGACCATATGCTTGACCAAGTGGCGCGCCACGCCAGCTGTGATCTTTATATCCGTGTAAAAGGCGATTTGCATGTGGACGAGCACCACACGATCGAAGATACTGGATTGGCCCTCGGTCAGGCTTTCGCCGAAGCGTTGGGCGATAAGCGCGGCGTAAACCGCTACGGGTTCCTGTTGCCGATGGACGAGTGTTTGGCGCAGGTGGCTCTGGATTTCGGCGGGCGTCCGTGGTTGATTTGGGAAGCGGATTTCAAACGTGAAAAAGTGGGCGGAATGCCGACCGAGATGTTCGATCACTTCTTCAAATCGTTCTGCGATACTTCCGGCTGTAATTTGAACATTAAGGCCGAAGGCAAGAACGAGCACCACAAGATCGAGGCGATATTTAAATCATTCGCCAAGGCGGTGGGGATCGCAATCAAGCGTGATATCACCAAAGCCGACAAGATGCCGAGTACCAAAGGCGTGTTGTAGGCGAAGCGGTTGACGAATTGAAAAGAGTCCGTCCGGTGATTCCGGGCGGACTCTTTTTGTTGGTGGCGGTTAGAGCTTGACGAACTTTCCGTTTTTGTCGAGCTTGTATTCGCTTTTGGTTACGGTGGCGGAGTCCAGCTTCATCTTGTCCAGATTCTCGTCTACGTAACTGTGATATTCTGTGGAATCGATCAGCGAAATCGTTAAGTCGGGATTTATTTTGGAATAAGTCGCAGTCTGGAAGCTTTCGCCCCCAATGCAACCGTTTGAGTTTAGCGCCAATGAGTCTATTGCATCTCCGTCATGGTTAAAAGAGTAGAGAAATGGATAGAGGTAATCGCCGAGTCCGCCATAAAGCACAAGGATGTGATTGTCTGACCCTTTCAGTTTTCCGGAAGGCCAAAGTCCCTCAGGAGTAAACCTGCCTACTTTATCTGTTCCCAAAGAGTCCAAATCGCAATGGGTTTCGAAAGGTAGGGGCAGTTCTGGGAGCTTGGATAAATACGTTTCGAATTCGGGCGAAAGGGTGTTTTGCTGTTCCGGATCGCTTCCTTTTTTGTCCTTCTTTCCACAGGCCACCAAGATCAGGGCTAGCGCAGTCGTTCTAAAAATCGTTTTCAACATCCTTATTCACATTTGTTGATTACCGGTTGTCGGTCGGGGAGTTTTTGGCCTTTTTCCGGCTTTTGTCCACAACCTGGCGTAATGTTTCCACAGAGGGTTTCGCTTGTGACAAAAGTACGTTGCGTACGGTTGTCTGACAAAGTGAAAGGGCTTTCGTTTTCTTGAGAATTAAAGGAAGGGAAATTCTATATGCGTTGTCCGCATTTGACTTAGGCTTATCCGCGATGGATTGGATCTTTCCGCGCTTGACTTAGGCTTATCCGCAATGGATTGGGTCTTTTCGCACTTGACTTAGGCTTATCCGCGCCGGATTGAGGCTTTCCGCATTTGACTTAGGCTTATCCGCGATGGATTGGGTCTTTCCGCACTTGACTTAGGCTTATCCGCAATGGATTGGGTCTTTCCGCGCTTGACTTAGGCTTATCCGCGCCGGATTGAGGCTTTCCGCATTTGACTTAGGCTTATCCGCGATGGATTGGGGCTTTCCGCATTTGACTTGGCTTTGCCCGTTCTTGTTTCGAAGTCTTATAACCATATTTTTTTGAAGGGTGAGCGGTTTTCGCAATTCTATCTGGCGGTTAGGCTTCAATGTCTGGTTTTCGTCCTTTTCTTTTTCGGCCCTTTGGCTTTTCTTTGTTTCCTGTTCCAGCTCTCGATATTATGGATTTATTCACACAACATCAGAAACAGCCTTTGGCCGAACGCGTCAGGCCCAAAACTCTTGATCATGTTATTGGACAAGATCATTTGGTGGGACCGCAGGGTATTGTAAGGCGGGCATTGGCCATGGGTGCCGTACCATCCATGATTCTTTGGGGCCCTCCGGGCATTGGCAAAACCACTTTGGCGCAGATTATTGCTGAGACGGCCAAGATGCCTTTCGAAACGCTGAGCGCTATTTCTTCGGGTGTGAAAGAAGTGCGTGAAGTAATCCAGAAAGGAAGGCTTAGGGGAAAACTGTTGCTGTTTATCGATGAGATTCACCGCTTCAACAAGTCGCAACAAGACGCGTTGCTCGGGGCTGTGGAAAAAGGCTGGATAACTCTGGTGGGCGCCACGACGGAAAACCCTTCCTTTGAGGTAAACGCCGCTTTGCTGTCCCGCTGTCAGGTTTATATCCTGAAAAACCTTTCGGAAGACGGAATGCTCCGTTTGCTGAAACAGGCCGTAAGCTTGGACGAGGATTTTTCGCAAAGGGAGATCGAGATTAAGGAAACGAAAGCGCTGTTTCAGATTGCCGGTGGCGATGCCCGGAAATTGCTCAACCTTTTTGAGGTGGTGGTCGATACTTTCGACAAATCGGAGAAAGTGCTGATTACCGACGAGCTTGTCACGCATAATGCCCAACAGCGTGTGGCGCTTTACGACAAACAGGGCGACCAGCATTACGATATCGCCTCGGCGATGATAAAATCAATCCGCGGTAGCGACCCAAACGCAGCGGTGTATTGGATGACCCGGATGATCGAGGGTGGCGAGGACGTGAAGTTTATCGCCCGACGGTTATTGATTTCGGCGTCCGAGGATGTCGGCAACGCTAACCCAACGGCTTTGGTAATCGCCAACAACTGTTTTCAGGCCGTTTCGGCGATCGGTTATCCCGAGGCGCGTATCGTGTTGTCGCAGTGCGTGACGTATTTGGCCTGTTCGCCCAAGAGTAACGCCGCGTATATGGCGGTGAATATGGCCCAACGGAAAATCAGGGAGACGGGCAGTTTGCCGGTGCCGTTGCCAATCCGGAACGCCCCGACAAAATTGATGAAAGACCAAGGTTACGGCAAGGGCTACAAGTATTCGCATGACTATCCCGGAAATTTCGCTTATCAGGAATTTATGCCCGAAGGCCTGGAACACGAGACTTTTTATTCGCCCGGAGATAATCCAAGGGAAAACGAGTTCCGCAAGAGGCTGAAGTTTTATTGGAAAGAAAAGTATAGGTACTGAGTTGGTCTTAGGTATCAGGTATGAGGTCTTAGGTATTTGGCTTGGAACCGGATGGTGTACCTAATACTTAATACCTGATACCTAAGACCAAACAAAAAAAATATCCCCGTATTCCCTTAACAATCAGCAAGGGACACGTTTAGGTGACTAGGTTCCCTTTGAGTGCCGTCTTGATTTGCGTCGGCTAAAGCGGGATTTTTGTAATCGAAAACAAAAATACGGAAACGATGAGCAAGACATATCCAAGGTCATTTTCTCATATCGGAATTACGGTTCCGGATATCGAAAAAGCGATTGAGTTCTACACCGAAGTGATGGGCTGGTACCTTTTGATGGGGCCGGAGGACGTTCACGAGGAGACTGAGTCCGCGATAGGCAAAATGTGTGTTGACGTGTTTGGGACGGGCTGGAAGAAATTCCGTATCGCCCACTTATCGACTTCTGACGGCGTAGGTTTCGAGATGTTCGAGTTTGCCGAAATGGCCAGCGAGCGTGGCGCTTTCGATCCTTATAAGCCGGGCGTGTTTCACTTCTGCGTACAGGACCCGAATATTGAGGAACTGACCAAAAAGATTGTCGAGTACGGCGGAAAACAGCGTATGCCTATCCGTGAGTACTATCCGAACGAGAAGCCGTTTAAGATGGTTTACGTTGAGGATCCGTTCGGAAATATTTTCGAAATCTACACGCACAGCTACGAGTTGACTTACTCGTCCGGGGCGTATAAATAAGCCTTTTGGCATTGGAAGAAAAAGTCGTCCGGAAAATATTCCCGGACGACTTTTTTATTTTTGGGCGTTTGTGAGCGGGCGTGGCCTGATATTGGGCGTACTTTTTCCGGAGGGTTGAAAGCTCTCCATAATTGCGTGAAATTTTCTTAGATTGCGAAAGTGATCGTTGCATTTTCCCCCCTTTACGGCTGATATGGAAAACTTTCAGGTACAATTTGGCACAACGGCCTGGTTTGCGCCTTTGGCCTTTGTGGCAGGCGCCCTTTATGCGTGGATTCTTTATCGCAAGACCATGCACTGGTCTGCGAAGGCGAACTGGCTGATGGCCGGTTGCCGATTTTTTGTGGTTTCGCTAATGGTGTTTTTGCTGATGGATCCGGTTATGAAACAGTCGGTCCGGTATGTGGAGAAGCCCGAGCTTATCGTGGCCATCGACAATTCCGAATCCGTTCGCAATTATGCTGACTCGGCCACGCTTTCGGCGAAGATGAAAGCCCTGTCGGAATGGGAAAGCAGACTTTCGGACGATTACGATATCCATTACCGCACGCTGTCGGGTGACGGGAGCAAAGGAAAAGTCGATTTTGATAAGAAAGAGACCGATTTGTCGTCGCTGTTCAGCGGGATTGACAATGACTTTGAGGGAAACAAGATAGCGGGCGTGGTTTTGCTCTCGGACGGTATTTATAATAAAGGCTTCAATCCTGTATTTCGCAAAAGCCATTATCCAGTACACGTAGTTCCCGTAGGCGATACCATCGCCAAGCCCGATTTGCGTATCAGGAACCTACGACACAACAAAGTGGCGTATGAAGGCAACCTGTTCCGGATTACGGCCGAGGTGGAGCAGGATCGCTTGCCGGGCAAGCGCACCGAGGCGCTGGTAAGGCTTGGCGGGAAAGTGTTGGCAAGAAAAGCGTTGGATTTGGAAGGCGAAGGCCAGTTTCAGGAAGTTCATTTCGACTTGTCGGCCGATTCTTCGGGATTGCGCAGATATAGGGTGGAGCTTAGGCCCGTGGATGGTGAGTTTACTTTGAGAAATAATACGGCCAGCGCGTACGTGGAGGTGATCAGCGGAAAGCGGAAAGTGTTGGTGATGGCGCAGTCGGCCCATCCGGATATCAAGGCGATCCGTTCGGTGATCGAATCGAATCAGAATTATGAAACGGATCTGTGGTTTGCCGGCCGAAGCCAATTGCCTGAAGAAAAATATGACTTGTTGGTATTGCATCGTCTTCCGGCTTCCAGACAGAGCCTGAATTCGGCCGTGGAGGCTTATTTGCGAAAGCATAAGGACACTCCAAGGCTGTTTGTGGGCGGAACGAAAACGGATTATAGAAAACTCTCGTCGCTGAACGACGCGATGGATATTCGGGCCGGTATTGACAGGATGGATGAGGTGACGGCGGTATTTAACCCGAAGTTTACGGAGTTCAACTTTGATCCCGACCAGAAGACGGCTTTGGCCGGTTTGCCTCCGCTCAGTGTTCCGTTCGGGACGTATAATCTGAAAACGGGCGCTAAGGTGGTCGCTTATCAGCGAGTGGGAAAAGTGGTTACGGACAGGCCGTTGATAGTGGTGAGCGAATCGGGAACCAAAACGGGAGTGATCACGGGAGAAGGCTTTTGGCGTTGGGATCTGCACGAGAAATTTGACGGCGAGAGTGTGGGAGCGTCCAAAGGAATGCTGAACAAGCTCGCGGGGCTTTTGGGTAATAAGGAAGACAAGCGCCAGTTCAAGGTTTATCCGGAGCGTCGCGAGTATGATTTTCCGGAGTCGGTAGTGTTCGATACGGAGTTTTACAACCAGCTTTTCGAGCCTGTTTACGGCAAAAAGATCTCATTGTCATTAAGAAATTCCACCGATTCGGTATCGAGGTACAGTTTTGTGACTTCGCCTTCCAACAATCGCTATAGAGTCAGCGGGTTGGAGCCGGGAAGTTATCGCTATACGGCCAGCTTAAAATCCGAAGGAAAAGATTATAGGGTCAACGGCCGGTTTACGATAAAAGAAAACAACGTGGAGGCTACCGGCACCACGGCCGATCATAACCTGTTGCGAAAAATGGCTGGCGTATCAGGCGGGCAGGTTTTCTCTGAAGTGAGTCAGATTGCCGAGTTCAAGCCCGAGGGCGTAAAGGGAACGGTTCGGGTAAGGGAGTCGTTTTTGCCATTGGTGAATTTGGTGAGCCTGTTTGTTTTGCTGATGGCCTTGCTTTCCTTCGAATGGTTCCTGAGGAAATATCTGGGGGCTTTTTAATTCGGTTAAAAATTAGAGGAAAAAGAAAAGGCGCCATTTGGATTGATCCAAATGGCGCCTTTTACTTAGCTGGAATAACTGCTTAAGCTTTTCCTTCCAGTTGGGCAACTAAGGCTTCAAGCTCTTTTACTTTTTCTTCGAGGTTGGTCCTTTCGGTAATGTCGATTTGGTAGCCGAGGATACCGGTACCGAGTTCCTCGCTGAGGAATACCGGAGCTTTCATACCCCAAACCATTGTCTCGTTGCCGTTGACTCCGTCGAGGTGCTCCACGATCTGTGTCTTGCCTGAAGAGATGATTTCCATCTCGTCGTCTATCATTTGCTGGGCACGCTCCGGGTCGTGAGCGAAGAAATCCCTGTCCGATTTTCCGATGAGTTCGTCCTCTTCGCAACCGTGCACTTCCAGCATCTTCTTGTTGACGATGTACATGTTCAGGTTGCCGTCTTTGACGTAGATCTTGCTCGGTATGCCGTCGATAATTCTTTTCACCAAATTGAAGTTCTCTTCGGCCTTCCGGATTAGGAGCATGTTGTTCTCGTCGCTCTCGTGCTTGATCCGTTCCATCTGTTCGTGTGTGGCCTGAAGCTCTTCCATATTTTGCCTCAACTCTTCCTCTTGCGCCCTTAAGCTTTCGGCCTGTTCCTGGGTTTCCTCAAGGAGGGATTGAGTCTCTTCGTTAACCTTTACGGTGGAAACCATCGAGGCTACGCTTTCGCATACTTTGTCGAGCAGTTCTCTTGCGGCTCCGTCCAGTGTGTGGAAAGAGGCCAGTTCAAGGATGCCTTTAACCTCATCATTGTGCAAGAGCGGAATAATGATGATCGATGTCGGAGGAGCGGTGCCGAGGCCGGAAGTGATGTTTACGTAGTCATCAGGCACTTCGGTCATAAAGATAGGCTCACGTTCCAAGTAAGCCTGTCCCACGAGCCCTTCTCCGGGCAGGAGCGTGCTGTTTAAGTACTTCTTACGACCATATGCGTAACAAGCCACCATACGTAGTTTAGTAGTGTTGTCCGACCCTTCGGATATATATAAGGCGCCCTGGTTACAGTCGCAATATTTGACAAGGTCCCGGAGGATTGCGTCGCCCATACTGGCCATGTCCTCTCCCGAATTCCTGAGGATTTCGATGAATTTCGTATACCCTTCGTTTATCCAGCGACGCTCTTTGTCTTGTTCGGCCACTTGTTTAAGCTGTTGGCTCATCGTAACCAAGGCGTTGCCCAAGCGGTCATGGTCACTTACGGGCGTAAAACTGTGGTCGAAATTGCCTTTTCCGATTTCCCGGGCAAATTCCCCGGCTTTTGCCGTATTGGCGGATACTTGGTTGAACACGCCCATAATCCGGGAGATTTCGTTATTGCCGGCGTTCATGGATTTCGGTTGCTCGCCGTTAGCCATTCTCTCCACAAAGCGGAGTATGGTGTCGAAGTAGGTCTTCACACGGCTCACAAAGCGCAACGCAACGATCATGAGCGCAATCGTAAGGATGAACGAGGCTATGCCGATAAGCCTTGCGTAGGCCTTCATCTCGCTTTGGCGCACGGAAATGTCGTGGAGGGCCAACGCGCTGGCTTCTTTCTGGTATTTGGCCATGGCCTGCGAGAAGGAGGACACGGCGGAAGCCGCTACTTGCTTTTTTGCGACTCCTGTAGTCCCAAAAGCCGATTCTATATTGCGGAAAGCCTTTTCAAGCCGTTTTCCTTCGTCCGCCAACTCACCGGATGATCGCTTTACCAAAAGCCCTAGCGCATTTTTTACCTTAGGGCTGGACGGATAGTCCGCCTCGTTTAGCAATGCGGAGAACAATACGGGTTGCCATTCCAGATATTGCGCATTAAGGCGCTCAATCATTGAAATGTGGTTTTGCCAAGCTACATCCTGTTCCTTGATCAGCCTTTCGGTGCGGTCGTAGGAAAAGTAAAGCGTGCCGCAAAGGAAAACAATCATACCGACGAAAACTGACAGCAATGCCCAAGTGCCATTGCGCAGGCTACGGCGCCCCAAAAGGCCCGCCCTTTTTTCAGAGAGCCGGTTGTCGTTTCTTTTTTCCATAAGCCAGAGGTTCAATAAAGTTTATGCGTAGGGGGTTAGGTGCGGAGAGCGCTTTATCGGAAAAAATCCAGTTGTTCCGGAACCAAACCAATACGCAAAAGCAAAATAGGGTGAGAAACCTTTTATGAAAAACTCCAAATAAAAAAGAGTCCTGTCCTGAATATCATAAAAGACAGACTTGATCGAAAATGACCAACAGATTAATTATTTAACTAGTTTGAATAGTTAAATATTAAATTGAAATAAAAACATCGATAACGCTATCGGAACGGGTGCCGGAATGTGTCGGGACGGGTTAACGTAGTTTCCGGATTGTGTTAGTAATATTGCCGGACATGAAAAAACTGTTCTCCGCCAAACTAAAATATGGCAAAGAACAGTCTTGTGGTCCAATTCCAAAACGGTAGAATTAGAAGTAATAGACCAGTTCGAATTCTCCGCCGATACCGAAATCGGATTTTGTGGTATTGTAATGAGGCAATGTGGAAACGGTAAGGCCGAAATGCTTGCTAACGTTATATTGCACCCCGGCTTTGGCTTCCACAAGACAGCTCCATTCTGTCTCGGAGGCGGTTTCTCCGTGGTGCATTACATCCTCTTCCTCTCTTTCGCCTGCCACGCCGCCACCGAACACGGCGTTGAGATGATGGCCATAAATCGGCAATTCGTACAGATACAACGCTGAGTAGTAATCTCCGTTGAAGTTGGCCGTAAACTGCAACTTGTTATGGTGGTCAAGGAAATAACCGATGGCTCCGCCAAGAGCTTTTTCGGCGGTGTAGGCAAGGCCTATCTCAAAACGGTGAATACCGTGCTTGCCCTTTTCTTTGTCGATTACGCCTTCTGCGTGTTCGGAATGTTGAGCCCAAGCCGACACTGAGGAAAGCGTTGAGAACAAGACAAGGACAATTACTTTTTTAATCGTAGTCATAGTATATTTGATAATGCAATTCTAAGCCGTTTTACGGTTCCGGCACTTATGGGAAACGCCTGTGTCCAGAATCCGTATGTCTGGATTCTTTTTTACAATTGTTGGGGCGCAAGACCTTTCGGCGAGACTTTGTGCAGGGCCGTTTTGATAATTTAGCCGCAAAGGAAGGGGAAATAACAGAGCTGAAAAATGATTTCCGTCAACGAATCCTATAGGAAAACTCACCTTACACGCAGTCCTAACTCACTGTTTATAAGAAGATTTAGTAAATTGCTTAAAGTGATTTTGCTTGGGAAATAAGCAATCTTAGACAGAAACCGGCGTTTCGGTAAGGTTGGCTAGCAGGGTCCAAAACGTCTTGACTTTACATCAATATATGCGTAACAGACACTTGAATATAGGGCTGGTGGGTACCGGCAATGTCGCTTGGCATTTGGCGCCAGCTTTTGAGGATGCGGGCCATAGAGTGGTCGCCGTATACGGACGCACCCCGAAACGCACAAAGGAAATGGCCTCCAGATTATACGATGCCGAGATATTGGATGCGCCTGATTTTTCCGGAAGCGGTGCGGATATAGTGCTGTTGGCCGTAAGCGATGATTATATCGGAGAGGTTTCGGAGAACGTGGCCGTGGACAATGGGTGCCTGCTCGTACATTGTTCCGGCAATGTAAACGTTAAGGCGCTGTGGACCGGACATACTTCCGAAATTGGGGTCTTTTATCCTTTGCAGACGTTCAGCAAGAATAAATCCGTGGATTTCGAGACAGTTCCTTTCTGTATCGAGTCGTCAAGTGAAGCAAGCGCCAAAATGTTGGTCGGTTTGGCGGAATCCTTGGGGTCGGAACAGGTTTCGGAAATGGACTCGAACCAAAGGGCAAGCCTGCACGCTTCGGCGGTCTTTGCTTGTAACTTTACCAACCATCTGCTGGTAATGTCAAAGAAAATTTGCGAGAAAAACGGTGTCGGGTTTGAAATGCTTCATCCTCTTTTGGCCGAAACCATAAACAAAGCGATGGAAATCGGTCCCGAAAATTCGCAGACAGGGCCAGCCAAGCGCAGGGATTTCCAAACGTTGGAAAAGCACATGGATTTGCTTAAGGATATGTCCGAAGCGCAGGGCATTTACAAGACTTTGACGGAAAGCATACTGGACCTTTACGGCGAAAGGGTTTAAAATCGATCGAATTAGAATCTTTTTGCTCCTTTTACCAGGACCAAGGATCCGGAATACGTGTTTACATGCCCTTTAATGTCCGTAATTACGGCTTTGTAAGTATAAACGCCTTCGGGCTGGATGATGCCGTTTACGGTGCCGTTCCAGCCTTTTTCTTTATCGTCTGTTTGGTAAACTAGGGCTCCCCAGCGGTTGAATATTGTCAGCTCGTATTCGGTGATAAGATGATTGAGACCGACAAAATTAAATCTGTCGTTGAGTCCGTCCCTGTTTGGCGAAAAAGCGTTTGGAAAACGGATAATCACCTCGAATTTGAGCATCTGGGTATTGGAATAGACGTACATGCCTTCCCGTTCCGGAACGGGCACACGGATACGGTACGAGACCAAATCCGAAGTAAGGTCATTTCGGGTCGTGTATCCAGACATTCCCGCAACGGGCAAAACTTCGATGTTATCGGTTTCCGGAGGTGTCAGGTTCCGTTCAAGGCCGAAGCCGAATTCTCCGCCATCACCGGCCGAAAATCCGGTCGGATCGTTCCAAGCCAAATCCCAACGCATTGGGTCCAGCTGGTCGGCTTCCAAATGGATGGACTTTCCGGGTTTGGATCCCGAAAAAACATCACAGACATTACGGTATCGGATTTCGAAATCATATGACCGTTCGCTGGGCCTGAGGCCATCAATCACTACCGAAGTGGCGTTAGCCTTGACATTACGGCTTCCATTGTCATCGAACACTTGGTAAAACGACACTGTCTCGTCTTCGGGCGAATCCCACTCCAGCTGAAGGGCGTCAGGTTGTCCGTCTACGGCCGACACGCTTAGCCAATTGAGCGCTTCGGGTACCTTTTCGGATCGGGCAGTCAATTCGGCTGGAAGCGAGTAGCTTCTGGCTTTTCCCTTTACCCCGACCCACCGGTAAGAATAAAGCTTGTTGCAAACCAAATCTGAGTCCTTATAGCCCGATTCGGGAACCGATTCGGCGATTACTTTCGAATCTCGTTCCAAAGCGATACGCTCGAAGTCGTCGTTTTTGGAATAAGTCAGTTCGTTTACGCTCTCCAAGGGTAACGTGATGGCTGTTTTGACTCTGACCATTCCCATTTCTTCGGAAAAATCAGGGACTTCGCATTCATCGTACGGTACCCTGAACTTTATCCATTCGCCCGGAGTATGTGGGACCAAAACCTTGTCTTTTCCGCCTTGTCCGCTTTCGGAGAGAAGAGTTTCGGGAAAAGTGAGAAACGTTCCGCCGTTTATACTGTATTGCAGATCGTATGAGCCACCCGTCAAAAGGCTGTCGACGGTGACTTCTACACCTTCCTCTTTCTCTTCGACTATCGACACCAAGGGCATTTTGACCTCGGCCAACGGCTCCACGTTGTACGGTATATTTCGGGTGTCGCAGGCCCGGACCAAGGTGTTGTTCTCGTCGCGCGTTTCGAAAACCCCTTGGATGTAAATCTGCTTCAGGTCCGATTCGAGGGTGATGATCGAGTCTTTAGCTTTTATGTTAAAATCGTATCCGTCGCCACCGTCGGGGTTTAGCTCGATTAAGAACCTGTCGTAAAAATCGTCTTGGGAAAAGTTGAGGGCAATTCGCCGGTTATTACAGTATCTGAACGTGACGACAGGCAAAGTCTTGACCGGCCGAATGTCCATCTTCAAAGAATCGATTCGGGCGGCGCCGTTGACGCTTTGTTCATAGCGTATCACTTTAAATATCTTAGCCTCTTCGTCTGGCCCCAGTCGAAAGAAAGCTTTGAAAGTGGTGGTTGGCGAGATGTTGCTTTTGTGCATATCAGCGGGGTAGAGGCTGGTGTCGAATTTTTTCTGTTCGTCAAAGTCCAGAATATAAAAGACATTGTTGCCGTTGTCTTTCAATCCTTCAAAAAGCACTTTGACGCCCGAACATCCGCGGTCGAGGCTTGCCCTAAAATCCTTGTGTGTCGATTCTACCCAATCAGTATCTTGCGAAAAAGCCACGCCTACACATAATGAGCTTGCCCACAGCAGGAAAAAAATCAAAATTGTTTTATATGTACGCTCTCCGATCAAACTGACTCCTTTTCGTTTTACTTAAGGCCATTTTCTTTTTTGGCGATAGCCAATTCCAAAACGGCTTCGAAAAATAACAAACGTTCTTGAAATGAAAATGACTTTTTGTGGAAAGGTGACATATCAGGGCTTTATTATATGTCAACTTTCTGTTTTCCCGTTCCAAATCTCCCCAAATCCGGTAAATAAGGCTAAGCCCAAATCATTTTTTTTCCCGAGATCACTTCATAACTTTAACGGTCGGAAAAGCGATTCCAGCCCGTTTAGTATGAATTATAAGACAAAATGTGACTGACTGGCGGAAAATTTCCGGCCACTCCGAACTTTTTCTGCGACTACATCTTGAAAAATCATGTTGAATAAAGACACCAGCAAAAAGCTTTTCGCCGAAGCCAAGAACCACATTCCCGGTGGCGTGAACTCGCCGGTAAGGGCATTCAAAGCCGTGGGCGGCGATCCGATTTTCATGAAATCGGCAAAAGGGGCCGTAATGACCGATGTCGACGGCAACCAGTACGTGGACATGATCAACTCGTGGGGACCGATGATTATCGGGCACGCCCATCCCGAGATTATCGAAGCCGTGCAGGCCGCCGTACCGAACTCTTTGTCTTTCGGCACGCCGGCCTCTCCGGAAGTGGAGATTGCGGAACTGATCAACAAGATGATGCCGAGCATCGAGAAAGTCAGGATGGTGAACTCGGGAACCGAGGCCACTATGTCGGCGATCCGTTTGGCCAGAGGCTACACCAACCGTGACAAGGTGATCAAATTCGAAGGTTGTTATCACGGCCATGGCGATTCGTTCCTGATAGCGGCCGGTAGCGGATTGATTACCATGGGCGAACCGAACAGCCCGGGCGTAACCAAAGGCACAGCCAAAGATACGCTTACGGCTCCGTACAATGACCTTGAGGCAGTAACGGAATTGGTCAAAGCTAACTCAGGCGAAGTGGCGGCGATTATCATAGAGCCGGTAGCCGGTAATATGGGCTGTGTGGTTCCGAAGGAAGGTTACCTTGAAGGTCTCCGTAAGCTGTGCGACGAAGAAGGCGTCGTTCTGATTTTCGATGAGGTTATGACCGGGTTCCGCCTTTCGAAAGGTGGCGCTCAGGAGCGTTTGGGCGTTACGCCGGACATTACCACTTTGGGTAAAATCATTGGTGGTGGAATGCCGGTAGGCGCGTACGGTGGCAAAGCCGAGATTATGGATTTCGTATCACCACAAGGCCCCGTATACCAAGCCGGAACGTTGTCGGGCAATCCGATTTCAATGGCGGCCGGATTGGCAATGCTCAGGCACTTGGACACGCATCCTGAAGTGTACGAAAGAATTGATAACGTGGCGTCTATTTTGGCTGAAGAGACTAAGAAGACTCTTAAGGAACTCGGCTTGAATTATACGACCAACGAGATCGGTTCGATGCACAGCTTGTTCTTTACGGACCGCAAAGTGAACGATTTCGAAGACGCCAAATCTTGCGATACGGCTCTCTTCGGCAGGTACTTCAACGAAATGTTGGAGCGGGGAATTTACCTGGCTCCATCGCAGTTCGAGACGCTGTTTATCTGCTCTGCGATGACAGACGAGCATGTCGAACAGTTTTTGAAAGCAAGCAAAGAGTCGCTTAAAGCGATCCACTGATACTGAAACGCCCGGCGCCGAAAACGCCGGGCGTTTTTCGCAACCTATAGCATTACATAAACATGGAGCTCACCCTGACTACACCGGCGTTGCTGTTTCCCGCCATTTCCCTGTTGTTTCTTTCTTACACAAATAAGTTCTTGACTATTGCGGGGCTTATCCGCAGTCTTTATTCCGAATACAAAGAAAGTCCCGACAAAGTTATCCTCGACCAGCTCAACAACCTTCGTCGCAGGGTGGTGCTTATCAAGTACATGCAGGCTCTTGGAGTCGGCTCGTTTATTTTTTGCGTATTGGATATGTTTCTGTTATTCAACGGGAAACAGTTTGCGGCGGAAGTAGTGTTCGGGATCAGCCTTTTGCTTCTGTTGGCCTCTTTGATTATCTGTATTACGGAGATTCAGATATCTTCTGACGCGCTCAAACTTCAGCTTCACGATATGGAGGACAGCGCCGTGAAAAGATCGCATTAAGCTAGACATACTTAAAATCCTGTTCGGACGTTATTTTGGTACTTGCGGACGTTTTTCGCTAACTTGTGTGAGGGATGTCCGCCAGAAGAGTACTTGACTTCCTATTCGAACAAACGAACGGCTTATTGATGAAAAAAATACTGTTTAGTGTGTTGGCTATGTTGCCCGTCTTGCTCCTTTCTAGTCGAGGCATGGCGCAAGAACAAGACTTTTTCGGTGAACCCGAGCAATCGGATTCCACTAGGGTAATCGTAACCGGTTTGGTGATTAACGGGCTCAACAACGCCCCGATGCCCTATGTCCATGTTATTAACGAACATCTCAAGCAAGGTTCCACAACGGCTGACGATGGCCTTTTTATGATGCGTATGGCGCCCACGGATACGTTGGTGTTTTCTTTTGTGGGGTATAAGCCCCTTCGTTTTACGTTGCCTCAACCGGTAGAGCGTGATCGTTATGTGGCGAAAATCGTAATGGAGGAAACGTCTTACGAACTTCAAACCTTGATCATTAGGCCTTTTATCCCGATTGAGGACCTGAAGCAACAGATCATCAACGAGAAAGTAGAAGATCCTGACAAGAAGGAAAAGGTGGCCGGTGTGAAGTACGGTTCAGGCAAAAAGAAGTCGGCGATGGCTTACGGGTCGCCTATTTCGGCCATAGCTTACCTTTTCAGCAAGGAAAGGAAGATGAAAAAGAAATTGGCGAAAGCCGAAGAGGAATACGAAAACTTTAAGATTATCGACGCGAAGTTTAACGAGAAAATAGTGGCCGAACTTACAGGTTATACCGATAATGACCGGGTGTTGGAGTTTATGCGTTTCTGCAACTATTCAAACGACTACTTGGTCAAGACTGTCGCTTACGACATCATAGTCGATCTTCAGTATAAGAAAGAGGTGTTTGAGGCGATGGAAAAAACGGAGAAAGTAACAACCGGGCAAGAAGACGGACAATAAGGAAAAGAATTTTCTGAGATATAAGGAAACGGAATTCGGTCTGTGTGACTGGGTTCCGTTTTTTGTTTCTCAACCTATAGATAGGAGAGGGGTACAAAAAAAGCCGTCCGGAATCCGAACGGCTTTAGGTTGGGCGAAGCCCGTTTTCTTATTTGCTCGCACGCAAAGCTTCTGCACCCGCAACGATCTCGAGGATCTCGTTGGTGATGGCCGCCTGACGCGTACGGTTGTAAGTCAGCTGCAATTGTTTGATAAGCTCTCCGGCATTGTCGGTAGCTTGTTCCATGGCCGTCATACGCGCTCCGTGCTCGGAGGCGTTTGAGTCGAGTATCGCTTTGTAGAACTGAATCTTCAGTGATTTCGGAATCAATTCCTCTACGATAAACTCCTTCGAAGGCTCATAGATATAGTCGGTTTCCAACTCTTGCGCTTGCTCGGCCACTTCCGCAGGTTTAATCGGCAGGAAAGTCTCCCGCTTCAAAATCTGCATAGCCACGTTGCGGAACGAGTTGTAGATGATCTCCACCTTGTCGTATTTGCCTGAAACGAATCCGTCCATAGCAAGTTCGGCGGCCGGAGCCGCGGTGTCGAAAGTCAAGTCGTGGAAAAGCTCAGAGTAGTCGCTGATGACTTGGTAACCTCTGCGCTTCACAAACTCCAAAGCCTTACGGCCTACGGGCAATACCCACAGGAACCCGGCCTCGTGCTGGCGTTTGTAGTTTTCCTCAACGGTTTGTGTGAACATCTTCAACGCGTTGTTGTTGAAAGCGCCACATAGCCCGCGGTCGGACGTTACGACTACCAAAAGCACGCGGTCTACTTGACGCTGTTGGGCGTAAGCGATGCTTTCGGTCATCTCCTTATTGCCGGAAGAGACGTTCTCAAGAATAGAAGTCAGCTTGTCGGCGTAAGGGCGGATTTTTTCGATCCTTTCCTGTGCGCGTCGCAATTTCGAAGCCGCCACCATTTTCATGGCTTTGGTGATCTGTTGCGTCGACTGTACCGAGCTGATTCTGTTCTTTACCTCTTTTAAGTTTGCCATATCTCCGGTGTTTTGGGCCGGCGTGCCGGCCCGTCAAGTCCTAAACTTATTCGCCGTAGTTTTTGGCAACTTTGGCTGCTACTTCTTTGATGGTCGACGTGGCTTTCTCAGAGAGTTTACCAGCTTTAAGGTCTGCCAAAGCGTCGGCGTGGTCGTTCACGAGAGTCTCGAGGAACTCTTTCTGGAACGCTTTTACCTTAGGCTCGGCAACTTTGTCGAGAAGACCGTTGGTGGCCACGTAAATGATGGCTACCTGCTGTTCAACAGGGATTGGAGAGTACTGTGCCTGCTTCAATACCTCTTGGTTACGGCGACCACGGTCAATTGTCAGCTTGGTGGCGGCGTCGAGGTCCGAACCGAACTTGGCGAATGCCTCAAGCTCGCGGAACTGCGCTTGGTCAAGCTTCAATGTACCCGATACTTTCTTCATCGACTTGATCTGCGCCGAACCACCCACACGCGATACGGAGATACCTACGTTAATCGCAGGACGCATACCGGCGTTGAAGAGGTTGGTTTCGAGGAAGATCTGTCCGTCGGTAATCGAAATTACGTTGGTCGGGATATATGCCGAAACGTCACCTGCCTGGGTTTCGATAATCGGGAGGGCTGTCAATGAACCGCCACCTTTTACGAGTCCTTTGATAGAATCTGGAAGGTCGTTCATTTTCGAAGCGATGCTGTCGTTTCCGTTTACTTTCGACGCACGCTCCAAGAGGCGTGAGTGAAGGTAGAAAACGTCACCCGGGTATGCCTCACGTCCTGGAGGACGACGGAGCAACAAAGAAACCTCACGGTAAGCGACGGCTTGCTTAGACAAGTCATCATAAACGATCAAAGCAGGCTTGCCTTGGTCGCGGAAAAATTCGCCGATAGCGGCGCCGGCGAAAGGCGCGTATACCTGCATTGGAGCAGGATCAGAAGCGGAGGCCGAAACTACAACAGTGTAGTCCATAGCGCCGGCTTTTTCCAAAGCCGAAACGATACCTTTTACTGTGGAAGCCTTCTGTCCGATGGCAACGTAGATACAGTAAACGGGCTCGCCCGCGTCATAAAATTCTTTTTGGTTGATGATCGTGTCGATCGCAACGGCGGTCTTACCAGTCTGGCGGTCGCCAATGATAAGCTCACGCTGTCCACGTCCGATCGGAATCATCGAGTCAACAGCCAAAACACCGGTCTGCAAAGGCTCCGAAACAGGCTCACGGAACACAACGCCGGGAGCTTTACGCTCGATAGGCATTTCGTAGAGCTTGCCTTGAAAATCGCCTTTACCGTCGATTGGCTGGCCCAGTGTGTTCACAACACGGCCGAGCATGCCTTCGCCCACCTCAATGGAAGCGATACGCTTGGTACGCTTTACGGTATCTCCCTCTCTTACGGAAGTCGAATCACCGAAAAGTACGGCGCCGACATTGTCCTCTTCGAGGTTCATAACCATACCTTGCGAGCCGTTCTGGAATTCGATCAGCTCACCGGCCTGTACTTTTGCCAAGCCGTGAATACGGGCAACACCGTCACCTACTTCGAGCACCGTGCCGACTTCCTCCCACTCTGAGGTAGTCTTGACACCGGCGAGCTCCTCCTTTAGTATCGCGGAAACCTCATCGGGTCTAACGTCTGCCATTATTTCTTAAGTTCTTAGAGTTTCAAATTATGCGAAAGAGAAATCAGCGCGTCACCAAATTGCGGCGCATCTGGGCGAGTTTGCTGCTGACAGCGTTGTCGACCTGCTGGTCGCCTACGCGGAAGAGAAAACCTCCGATAAGGCTTTCGTCAACAGACTCTACAAGCCTGATTTGCTTAGCGTCGGTAATACGCTTGGCGGCTTCGATGAAGTCCGCACGTTCGTCCTGCGTAAGCGCAGCGGTGGTCACGACGCTGGCTTCGGCTATTCCTAAGTGCTCGTCGTAGAGGGCGCGGAAAGCCTTGGCAATGGCGGGCAGGTTGCCCGCGCGGCGTTTCTTCACCACCAAGCCGATAAAGGCCTGGATGATGTCTCCCACTTTGCCGTTGAGAATTTTGTTCAGGACGACTTCTTTCTGTCCCGCATCAAGAACGGGATCTTTGAGGGCTGCCACCAGTTCGGGGCTGCCTTCGCAAAGTTGCTCCAACGCCGTCATGTCTTCGTTGACTGCGTCGAGGGCGTTCCGTTCAACAGCCAAAGACATCAGGGCCTTGGCGTAACGCATAGCGACTCTCAGTTCGGACATGACTTATCAGTTATTGTTCAGATCCCTAACATAGCTGGCGACGAGTGTTTTCTTTTCGTCGTCGCTTTGCAGGCTCTTGCGGAGCACTTTTTCCGCGATACCGAGAGAGATCTCGGCCACCTGGTTTTTGACTTGGGCCAAGGCTGCGTTTTTCTCGGCTTCGATGCTCGCTTTGGCGTTAGCCAAAAGCAAAGCGCTCTCTTTGGCCGCTTGCTCCTTTGCCTCTTCCTTTATGCGCTTTCCGGCTGCTTCCGCGTCCTTCACGATTTTCTCGCGCTCTTTGCGGGCTTCCTGGATCAGCGCCTCGTTGTCAGCCTTCAGTTTGGCCATTTCCTTACGGGCTTGCTCTGCGGTCTGCAAGGCTTCTGTGATAGAATCCTCGCGGTCCTTAAGCCCCTTCATGATCGGCTTCCATGCGAACTTGCCCAAAAGAAACAAGGTCAGCAGGAAGATGATCGTCTGCCAAAATATCAGGCCAACACTGGGGGTTACAAGATCCATTGTCTGCTATCTATTTGAATGTTATCGTATCCGTTGGTAAGACGAAAGCCCGGCCACGCCTAACGCGCGGTCCGAGCTTTCCATGTTCTTAGGCAGTTGCGATGATCAAGCAAATCAGTACGCCGAAAAGCGACACACCCTCGATCAAAGCGGCTGCGATAATCATAGCCGTTTGAATCTTGCTACCAGCCTCAGGCTGACGAGCAATGGCTTCCATTGCAGATGAACCAATTTTACCGATGCCAAGTCCAGCGCCTAACGCTACTACACCTGCACCCAAAGCGGCTCCAAAGATTGGCAAACCTGCAACTTCCATCAAGATTGAGTTGAACATGATATTTAGGATTTATAATTGGGAAAATAAATTTTCAAAAGAGTCTGACTGTGTGTGTTGTTCCGTGTTTTAGTGGTCTTCGGCTACGGCTCCGCCAATGTAGATTGCGGAAAGCAACGTGAAGACATAAGCCTGGATAAAGGCCACCATAAGTTCAAGGAAGTTCATGGCCACGCCCAACGCAACTGAGGCAGGCGACACATAAATCGACTTGAACAAGAAGATAAGTGAGATGATACTCAGGATCACGATATGTCCCGCCGTGATGTTGGCGAAGAGACGAACCATCAGGGCGAAAGGCTTGGTAAAGATACCGATCACCTCGATAGGGATCATAATCACGCGCAGTGGCAACGGTACGCCCGGCGTCCAGAAGATGTGTCCCCAGTAATGCTTGTTGCCGCTGAAGTTCGTCACAAAGAAAGTGAACAATGCGAGAACCAATGTCACGGCGATGTTGCCGGTTACGTTGGCTGCGCCGGGCATAAGGCCCATAAGGTTGTTCGCCAAAATGTAGAAGAACATCGTAAGCAAGTAAGGTACGAACCGCTCGTAATGGTGTCCGATCATCGTACGGGCGATGTCGTCACGCACAAAGAGGATCAACGGTTCGAAGAAAGACTGGATGCCTTTCGGTGCCTTGCCGGCGTTTTTCTTGTAACCGCTCGCCACCGCAGTGAAGATCAGGACAAGAACAATGAGGCTCATTATGGCCGAAGCCACGTTTTTCGTGATCGAGAAGTCCCAAACTTTGACGCCGTGGTCAGTGGCGACAACCCCGTGTCCGGAAAGTTCCAGACCGTTGTAGGGAACCAACTCGTGGTTTTGGTAAAATTTTGAGGATGAGAAAACCTGAAGTCCCTGATCATCCGTGTACACGACGATGGGCAAGTAGAACGATCCGTAATGTCCGTCAAACAAATGCCACTCGTAGGCGTCCATAACGTGGTGGAGCGCAAGCTCGCCAGCGTTAAACTTTTCGCCTTCACCGCCACCGGAGGCAAACGCCCTTCCGGTCATTCCGATAAAAAAAACTAAGGCCAACAGCAGTGGTCTCAGTCTTCTGCTAAACTTTAATGTGGTCATCAGTTTCATCAATTCCTGCGTTTTTAGAAGCGGTGCGAAAGTTAGTTAATAAGGAATAAATTTCAAACCCGAGGAACGACAAATAAACCCCTCCGAAATTCACCGCGAAAACGCGCGTGTCGGCCTTGAAAGCAAACACGAAAACCACCGCTACGATAATGGCTAGCAAGAACCTCATTACCAGTGACAACATCAGCTTGGCCGGGCCCGAAATCGTTAGCGCTTCCGAGCCGGAAACAAAGTCGCTGATCCAGAAAACTCCGGCCAAAGCAAGCAACATCGTGTAACGAGCGTGGTACGCGTACGCCGGAGCGAACATTCCCTCCATATATAACACAAGCCCCAATACCGCCGTGAAGACGGCTAGCTTAAGTGTTTTCTTTCCCATCGTCATCTATGTCTTTAGTCAGGCTACGGATAAGGCTGTATATTACTCCCAAAACCCCCAATACTGTCAGGAGGATGGTGAACAGCCTTCCGCCGCCGGCCCATTCGTCGATTTTGGCGCCAATCCAGTAACATATAAAGAGTGTGGCGCCCATTTGTACGGCAAGGCCCGAATATTTGGCGTATCCGGCGGAGTGTTTACGCCAGTTGCCCTTCCCGCTCTTTTGACGCGGCATTGTTTCTTGTGTTCATCTTTACGGCCTTGGCCTCTTCGCCCATGCGGCAGGCTCCGTTAAATACGGCTCCGGACTCCACAATAAGCTTTTGTGTGTAAATCTCTCCGTTTACTACCGCCGAGGCTTTAAGTACCAGCAGGTCTTTTACCCTGATCGTGCCGTCCACTTGGCCTTCGATCTCAGCGTTTTGGGCTTCCAAATCACCTTTGATCTTGGCAGGCTTACCGAGGACCACTTTGGCTTTACAGTCAAGCTTACCTATAAGTTCCCCTTCGAAACGGATGTTTCCGGCCGCCTCCAAGTCTCCCTCGAAGCTGGTTCCCTGACCGAGGATGTTGTTGGCGTTGATGTTCGGTTGGGCTTCGGAGGCCACTGTCTTTTCGGTTTTCTTATTAAACATGGCAGATGATTTACTTTGATTTGTGTCGAATGGATATTACGTAGGGCGGAAAAACCGCCCGCTATAGGCTAGTATCTTAAAAACTCCTGCGGATTCATCGGCGAACCGTTGTACCACATTTCGAAATGAAGGTGCGGGCCGGTGGTCAGCTCGCCGGTGTTTCCCACAATGGCGATCACCTTTCCTCCGCTTACAAAGTCTCCGGCTTTTACGAAAACCTCGGCCGTATGTTTGTACACGGACATTAGGTTGTCCTGGTGCTGTATTATCACCACATTGCCAGTGTCCTGTGTCCAGGCAGCCATCACCACCGTTCCGTCGGCCACGCTTTTTACGGTTTCGTTTTCTTTGGCCACCACGTCCACGCCATAATGCGCTTCTTTGGCGTTGTAAGGGGATGATATCGTTCCTTCGGTTGGTTTGAAAAAGAACAGCTGCTGAAGCTCCGAATATGAAACGTCGCTGTTGTTCAGGTCTTCGATTTCCACGTCGTTAAATTCGGCCCTTAGGCGCCGGTCGGCGTCCTGCACGCTCTCGGCCACGCTGCGGGGCTGATCCTCCGTCAGTCCGTTTTCCCGGCGTATGGAATCCTCGTTCCTCACTTCGCCGGACATTACGCTCGTGAGGTTTTCGATAAACTCCTGCTTGCTCTCCACCGCCCACATAAGCGAATCCACTTCTCCGGACAGCGCGGCGATGCGCTTCATATTTGCCCTGTTTTCGTAAGAAGGGTCAAACCACCTTGCCAGCAGGGTTTGGGCCAGAAACAGCGCAACGAACACGGACACGACGAAAACGCTGCCTAGCACTACTGCCAGCTTGGCGTAATTGAAGCTGAAAGTTGTCTTCTCCGCAAAATTTTCCTCGCTCCTAATCACCAGCACGTAACGCGTGCCAAGACGATCAGCCAATGTCCTTTTGTTTTTCAAACTCTGAAGGGATAGAAATTAAAATAATCTCAAAAAGAAGCCTTTACCGCAAATCAAATGATTTTTTACCTATATTATAAGCCTAAACTGTTTTTTCTGAGAACAAAGTCTATTAACTGTCTTGACTTCTAATAGGATACGGAACACCATCGCCGCGGTCATTGCGGCCTTGGTAATGTGGGGATGCGCGGCGGACAATACCGGGGTTTCCGGACAGCTGTACCATAACACCACAGCCAGATATAACGCGTACTTCTACGCTAGGGAAATTCTGAAAGAGGCAAAGGCCGAGATTGAGAAAGCGCAGGAAGACCATTACGAAGGGACCTTGCCCTTGCTCCGGTCGGTGGACTCCACCCATACGTTTTCGCAGAAAGAGAAGCTTGAGGAAGTGATCAAGAAAGCTTCCATCGCTATCCAGAGACATCCGTCAAGCCAATGGACCGACGACTGTTACGTGCTCGTGGGGCAGGCCCGCCTTTACCTTAACGAGTTCGACAACGCTGTCGAGACCTTCAAATTCGTCAATACCAAAAGCGAAGACGACGATACCCGCCACCAAGCGCTGATACACCTTATAAGGACGTTTGTCGAGAACAAAATGCCCGACAACGCCGTCAGCGTGGAAGATTTTATATTAAAGGAGAAACTTTCGAAAGAAAACGCCAAGCGTTTCGGTGTGGCGAGGGCTTCGCTTTACCAGCATTTGGGCGAAGACAAAAAGGTAGTTGAATACCTTGCGGAAGTGGCCCCCCAACTGACCCGAAGGGAGGAACGTGCCCGGACATTTTTTATCCTTGGCCAACATTTCCAAAAACTAGGCAAAGGCCCCGAGGCGTACGAAAGCTACAGACGGTGCTTGCGTAGCAATCCCAGTTACGAATTGGACTTTCACGCAAGGCTCAATATGGCCCAGGTTACCACTCTCGGCGACGCCGGAAGCTTGAAAAAGGCCAGAAAGTATTTCAATAAATTGCTTCGGGACAAAAAGAACGAGGATTTTCAAGACAAGATTTTCTATGAGATAGGGCAGTTTGAAGCTAGACAAGACAATATTGACGGCGCCGTGGACGCCTATCGTAAGTCGATCAGTAAAAGCAAAGGCAACGTAAGGCAAAAAGCCTATTCGTATTTGCGCTTGGGCGAAATCCATTACGAGAAATTCAGGGATTTCAAAAGCGCCAAGAACTATTACGACAGCGCACTGACTTCTTTGCCGAAAACCGATCCGGATTATTTGCGCATCAGCAAACGCCAAAAAGTGCTCGATAAGTTTGCGAAAGCGTATTATACGATAGTCGAGCAAGACAGTTTGTTGCGCCTTTCGTCCAGAGATTCGTCGTCCGTTATGGCGGAGTTGATGGCCCGTATAAAGGCCCGCAAAGATGCGGAGAAGAAAGCGGCTCGCCAAGCCGCCAAGCGTTTGCGTCGCCAGCCGGGCAGGGCGTTCCAAACCGGAGCCGGCCAGGCGTATAATTTCGGGGCAACCGAAAGCCCAACGGGCGAGTGGTATTTCCACGACCCGGCGACCGTAAGTGCGGGCCGGGCGCAGTTCCGTCAGGTTTGGGGACAGTTGGAATTGCGTGACAATTGGAACAGGGCCAGCGCTGAGAGAACCCAAGACGAAGGGGGAGACAATCCCGACGACGGTCTGGCCATTGCCGGCGAAAATACCCCGGGCGGAAAAGCCAGACGCAAACCGGAAGCCGAATTGATTCAGGAAGAAGCCTCTGTGGCTTTCGCCAAAATCCCGTTTTCGGCCAGTGCCAAAGCCGAAGCGTCGAAAAAGATCGAAAACGCTTATTATGATTTGGGAAAAATCTACCGATTTGACCTGAGCGATACCACCGAAGCCGTAAAGACCTTCGACACCATGCTTGAGCGCTTTCCGGAAACCGAATACGAGCCGGAAGTGCTTTATTCGCTTTACCTGATGCTGAAGCCTACCGATGCCGCTAGGGCGGAGGTAGTGAAGAATATCCTTCTGTCCGAATTTCCGGATACGATTTACGCCAAACTTCTCATCAACCCGAATTACAGCGAGGAGAAAAACGCCCGTACTTTGGCGATGCTTAAAAAATACGACGAGGCTTACACTTTTTTCAAAGCCGACAGTTTGGTGATAGCCACAAACCTAGCCGATGACGCTTTGCGTGTATACGGCGATATTCCGGAAAGTGACCGCTTCAGGATACTGAAGATTTTGGTCAGAGGCAAAACGGATGGCTATTATCCTTACAAAGCGGACCTGAACACTTTCCTGAAGGATCGTCCCGAGAGCCCTTTTAAGGCTTACGCCGAAAAACTTTTGAAAGCGGCCGACGCTTACAAAGCCGAAGTCGATCGTCAAAAAAGCATCCATTTTATCCCCGACTTCAAAACACCGCATTCTTTTGTGGTGATTTATCCGAACGAAAAAGAATACGCTGAGAGTGTTCCCAAGGCTGTAGAGGCGTTTATGGCGCTCTATAATCAGTCGGGTAAATTGGCTAGCGCCCAGCTTGCTTTGGATAAAAGAAGGATGATGGCGGTGGTGGAAGTGTTTGCTGACAAGACGGCGGCCATGAGGTTTTACGGAGCTTTCAATGGCGAAAACGGACCTTTTAAGGCGCTAAAGGCAAACGAAATTCATAACTTTGTCATTAACAAAGACAATATGCATATACTAACGCGCTCAAAGGCCGTTACTGATTATATGCGCTTTTTCGAAGCAAACTATCTTTTAGGGGCCCCCGAAGGGCTTTGACGGATAGGACCCCATTTACAAAATAGTTTTATGTCTGACAGTGTGATCAACGAACCTGAAACAAAAGAGGAAGGAACGCCTTCCAAACCTTCCGGGCGCAAATTTATCTATTGGGCTTGGGGCATATTCGCCGCGGGAGCTCTCGGCGCCATTTTCTGGGTGTATGCCGTATCGGCCAATTTGTTCGGCCTTTTCGGGCCATTGCCCAGCTACAAAAGATTGGAGAACCCTAAAAGTGACCTTTCTTCGGTGATCTACTCGGCCGATGGCAAGGAACTTGGAAAATATTACCGGACAAACCGAATAGCGGTGGAGTTCGACGACCTGTCGCCTTTTTTGAAACAGACACTTGTGGCGGTTGAGGACGAGGATTTTTATGACCATGCCGGCATTTCCTTTATGGCCACGATGAGGGTGCTTTATAAGTCCTTGCTTTTGGGACAGGGCACAGGTGGTGGCAGTACGCTCACTCAGCAAGTAGCCAAAAACCTTTTTGGAACCAGGGGCGAGTTGCAGGGACCGTTAGGAGAGTCGTTTGGAATTTTTGACAAACTGATTTACAAGACCAAGGAATGGATTGTGGCCGTACAGCTTGAACGGTCTTACACCAAGCCCGAAATCATGGCCATGTATCTGAACACGATGTTTTACGGTAGTGGTTCGCATGGTATTGAGGCGGCGGCGCAGACGTTTTTCAACAAGTCGCAGGATCAACTGAAACTTGAAGAGGCGGCTTTGTTGGTGGGATTGGTGCAGCGTCCTTCTTTTCTCAACCCGAGAAAACACCCGGAAAGGGCTAAGAAGAGAAGAAACATTGTCTTCAGGCAAATGAACCGGAACGGTTTCATCTCGGAAACCGAGCAAGATTCGTTGTCGAAGCTTCCCGTAAGGCTCGACTACAACGTCAAAAACCAAAACTACGGATTGGCAACCTATTTCCGTGCTGTTATCAAGGACGATTTGATGAGGTGGGCCAAAGAAAGCGGTTACGATCTTTGGGCCGGAGGCTTGCGCATTCATACCACCATCGATAGCCGTATGCAGGAATACGCTGAGGCGTCGATGAAGTCCAATATGACTAGCCTGCAGAAGAAATTCAACAAGCACTGGGAGGGACGCCAGCCGTTTTTGGATAAAGACAACAGGCCGATTCCGAATTTTGTGGAAGAGCAGATCGTTCCCCGCACCAAGGCTTACAGGGCTCTGAAAGCCAGATACAAGAATAACAAGGATTCGATCCGGGCCAAACTTAACGAGCGCAAGAAGATGACGGTTTTCACTTGGAACGGCGAAGTCGACACCATGATGAGCACCGTGGATTCGCTCAAGCATTATTTGCGTTACTTGCGTAGCGGTTTTATGGCCATGGATCCCGCTACCGGCGCTGTTAAAGCTTGGGTGGGAGGAATCAACCACAAGCATTTCAAGTTTGACCAAGTAAAACAAGGCCGACGCCAGCCGGGCTCCACCTTTAAGCCGATTGTATACGCGGCGGCGATCGACAACGGTTATTCGCCGTGTCTCAAACTTCGTGATACCCAGATTTCCATCCCGATCCCCGGGCAGGAGGCGTGGTCGCCGGAGAACTCTAACGGAAAATTTACCGGAGAGGAAATGACGCTACGCCAAGCGATGGCCAGGTCTGTCAACTCCATCACGGGCCAAATCTTGAAAAAAGTGGGGCCGAACACTGTTGTGGATTACGCCAGAAGGCTAGGTATAAAATCACCGCTTGATCCGGTGCCTTCGATTTGTTTGGGTACCAGTCCGGTTACGCTTTTCGAGCTAACGGGTGCCTACGGGACATTCGTGAACAAGGGCGTGCATGTCGAACCATTCTTTATTACGAAGATAGAAGACAAATTCGGAAACCTTATTGAGGACTTTCACCCGAAACGTAGCGAAGTTCTTAATGAGGAGACCGCTTACTTGATGACTTATATGCTCCGGGGAACTACCGAAGAGGTTGGAGGAACCGGCCGAGGGATTCCTTATTCCCTTAGGGAAGGAAATCAGTTGGGCGGTAAGACAGGAACAACCAATAACGCCTCTGACGGTTGGTTTGTGGGCGTGACAAAAGATTTGGTCTGCGGAGCGTGGGTAGGTGGCGAGATGCCGACGATCCGTTTCCGTTCGTGGGCCGAGGGCCAAGGTGGCAGAACCGCCATGCCGATTTGGAGAGATTTCATGGGGCACGTATACGATGATAAGGACTTGGGATATGAGAGAGGGAACTTCCCAGTTCCGGAGAACCTGACCAGCGAACTGGATTGTGACGTATTTTCCGAAGCGACCGAAAACGCCAAGAATATGGATCCGTCGGACAGCTCGTATGTAGCGCCCGAGCCGGCGCCGGAAATTGAGCAAATAGATCCGGATGATCTGGACATGTGATTTGCAATGTGTTTTCCGGTAAAGAAAAATCCCGCATCCGAAGTCTCGGATGCGGGATTTTTTTATACTTGAAATAAAACGCATTTCAGACTTTTACGCAAAAAATAGCGCTTTGGTTTCCCTTCTGTCACAGAGAATCAAATGATTTTCAAATCGATAAAATGTCAGTTACGGGCATGATAAAAGTCACACAGAACGCAAGCGTTTGTTTTTATCTTCAGTACGAAGACCAAGACAAATCACTGGTAGCCAATATTAAAGACCAAAACTGACACCAATGAACAGCATTCAGCAACAGTTTCTTACAGAGTCACTGAAGTCCGCGAAGCCAAGCCAGAATACGCCCGCAAAAGCAATCTCAACCCAACGTATCGCCGAGAAATTGGGAATAGGGGACCAAGAGGTGAAAGAAGTTACTGACGGGCTTATTGCCCAAGGATATATCGCTAGTATTGACCGTAAAACGACACATTTTTTCATTACTAGCAAGGCGAAAGAAACTCTTTGATTTATACTTTTGACAGGCCATGAAAAAAACCGAAGCATTCCGCTTCGGTTTTTTGTTTGCTGTTTATCTTTTCTCGGAAAGGTTCGGGTGTTTCTTCGCTAAAGCGTTACGGGCGCCCCTTTTTTCTTTGAAGACGCGTATACGGCTTTGATCAGCTTCAACGAGGCCAGTGCGTCTTTTCCCGATACGGCGGGTTGCGTCCCGTTGCGCACGGCGTCGGCCATATCTTCGATTTGGAATTTGTGTTGGGCATGGTCAATCGCCAACGGATCTGACGCTCCCACTTTCAATTCGCCTCCACCATCATCGTCGTGCGTGGCGCCGGGTACGTTCCATACTTTTATCTTTCCGCCCTCTAATACCACACCGCCTTTGGTGCCGTGTATTTCCAAACGTTCCGGGTATCCGGGAAAAACGGCCGTTGCGCCTTCAATCGTTCCGATAGCATTGTTCTTGAACGCCACATGAGCCACACCGACATCTTCGCCTTCGATATTATGGCGGAGGGTTCTGACGTTCCCGTTCACCCAGTCGACGTCGCCCATAATGTCAAGTAACAAATCGATAGTGTGTATCGACTGGTTGATCAGCGCAGCTCCTCCGTCTCCCGCAAAAGTTCCGCGCCAAGGTTTGGAGGCATAATACTCCTGATCCCTAAACCATTTGATGTATGCGTTGCCCAAAAGAAGATCGCCGAGCTCACCGTTTCTCACGGCTTCTTTTAGTTTGAGATAGTCGGTCTTGAACCGGTTTTGGAAAATGCATCCGAGTTTTACGCCGGCATCGTCGCAAGCTTGGATCATCTGCTCGGCCCTTTCCACCGTTACTTCGAGTGGTTTTTCGGTAAGAACGTGCTTTCCGGCTTTGGCCGCCACCAATGTTGGCTCCAGGTGGGCTCCGCTTGGTGTGCAAATGCAGACGATGTCAATATCCGGTCGGGATACCATTTCCCGAAAATCGGAATAGACGTCCACGTTGTATTCGTTCTTGGCGGCTTCTGTTTTTTCCGGTCTGGAAACCGAAATGGCCTTAAGCTCGCAAGCTTCGGCTTCTTTGATGCTTCGGATATGGAAATCGGCGATGGCTCCCAGCCCTATTACTCCGAATCCGATGGTTTTCTTTCGCATAAAGGGTTTGGTGTTTGGCGGGTGATATTTTCAGGTGTTCGGCTCAGGCCGAAGAAAAAGAAACCCGGCGCTGAGCCGGGTTTTGAACATGCCTGACTTAAACGGTCTTTTTGGCGTTTTCTATCTCTTCTTCAAGGTGCACTATGCGACCGTGGTGCATAGACTCCAAAGCCATGCGCACGGCTATAGCCACGTCGGCTCCGGTTTTGACGTTCGATACCGGTTGTTTGCCTTTGACAATGGCGTCACGGTAAGCGATCAGTGCGTCTACCGTGGCGTCGGCGTTCATATTGATCACGTGCCTGTTCTTCGTGTCACGGTCCGGATCCCAAAGCTTGATTGAGGCTCCCGTTACGCCGTCGAAGGTGCCTTTTTCCTCGACTTCGTTTTTCTTTTTGTCCGAAAGAAGGAACTCGGCTTCGTGATGGTTCATAAGCAAAGTTCCCTGTTTCCCTTTTATACGGATTTTTACGCCGTCAAACTTATTGGTGGTCAAGCTACTGAAAGTCGCTTTTTTTCCGCCGGGGTAATCAGCCAAAAAGTGAATGTTGTCGAAAGTCTCGCGTCCGTCTTTCCAATAATCGACGCCTCCGGTACCCATTATCCGGGTCGGTACTGAGCCGAGGACCCAGTTTACGAAGTCGATTTGGTGGCTTGAAAGCTCTGCAGCCAATCCGCCTGAAAATTCTTTGTACATGCGCCAGTTAACGAAGCGCTCGTATTTGGATTTGGGTTCGGGAACGGATCTTCTCCAGTCGCCGTCGCGGTTCCACTGGCATTCGAAATGCGAGATGTCGCCTATGACTCCGTCTTTGAGCATTTTCACCACCTTCTTGTATACCCAAGAGTTGTGGTGCTGGTGGCCGGTTTGGAAAATGATGTTAGGATTCTCCTCGGCCAGTTGCGAAAGGTGCAATGCGGGCGCTACACCGTGTACGAGGGTTTTCTCGCAATAAAGGTGTTTGCCTGCGGCGATGCTCGCTTTGGCGATTTCGTAGTGCGTGCTGTAAGGCGTGGCAATGATTACTGCGTCGACATTAGCTTTCGCTAAAAATTCTTTGTAATCGCTGAAAGCTTGGACCTCGTGGGTTTTGGTCTCTTTACCGTCTTTGTCTTTGACGGTTCTGGCGGCTTTTACGCCGTTTTCGAGCCTGAAGGGAAGCGTGTCGCAACAAGCGGTTACCTGAAAGTCAGGAATCTTGTTGCAAGTGTGGATCAGTCCCGTGCCGCGGCTTCCGGTACCGATTACTCCTATCTTTATTGAATTCTCTTTGGTCAAGGCTTTGATTTCGCCACGTGACCATGATGATTTCTTGTTCTTTTTGTCGGAACCTGTGGAACATGCGCCAGCCAAAACCCCAAGGGCGGCGAGTCCGCCGGCTTTCAAAATATCTCTTCTGCTTGACATGGTATCCCTGATTGTACTGTGAAAAATTGTGTGTGCCCGGGCCTGGCCCGCGTGTTGTGAGTAAGGCGCGGCTGGCGCGCCAAAAGTGTGGAAACACGAAAGGGCCGGATGATTACCGGCCCCGTGTCTAGTTCGTTATTACAAAGGTTTGCGAAGCGGCTTGATCTTGATGCTGCGGAAATGCACCTCGTCGCCGTGATCTTGCAAGAGGATGTGGCCCTCTGGCAATTCGCCGAAGTTCTCCCATTTGCTGTACTTACTGTACGCTACCAAGGCGCGGAACATCTGTGAGCCACGCTCGTACTCCACCACTTTGTTGTTGTTGAGCCAGTGTTCCACACGGTCGCCTGACACTACGATGCGGGCGCGGTTCCATTTGCCGATGCCGTTAAAACCTTTCTTGCGGTAAGGGTAGATGAGGTTTTTGGCCGTGATCAAGTCGTAAAGTGAAGCTACCGTACGGTTGCCAGCTGTGCCTTTTTTGGCGTCAGGGTGGTTTTTGTCGTCAAGAATCTGGAATTCGAGTCCGATAGAAGAACCTTTTCCTTTGTTGATCTCAGGATCCACGAAGTATTTGATACCGCTGTTGGCTCCCTTAGTCATCATGAAGTCAACCTCAAGCTCGAACTGGCTGTACTTGTCTTTGGTGATGATGTCGCCACCGTTTCCTGACTCAGCACCGTCGGCTTTCTCAACGATAAGCTCGCCGTTAGAGATCTGCCATCCTTTTGATGGGAAAGTGGCTGATTTCGATCCTCTCCATCCTTCGGTGTCTTTACCGTTCCAGAGAAGTTTCCATCCGTCGTGCTTCTCAGAAGCGGTCAGCGTGTTCGGGATGTAGTTGAATACAGGCACGTGAGGATCCTGACGGTAGCTGTCCGCTTCGAAGTCAGAAGTTTTGATGCGGATATTTCTCCAGTATACTTTTTTTCCGTTTTTGGCTTGGTCTCTACCGATGCCGTGAACCTGAAGACCGAAGATACCCTCGGCGTCGAAGTCGTCAACTAGGTAAGAAGCCTGAACACCGTTTACCCAAGTACGAATAGTGTTGCCGATAGCCTCGATGCGGATAGTGTTCCAGTCACCGTGTTTGTAAGCTGCGCCAGCCTTAGGGTTGCGGGCCAAGTTGTAGATCCATCCGCGACGAGCTTCGTCGTAGATACCGCCTGTCCAAGAACGCGGGCTAGTCTCAACTTCGCACTGGTAACCGTATACGCGCTCAGTCTTGTCTTTGTTTGGACGGGTTTGCGCTCTGAACATAATACCAGAGTTCAGCAAAGGCTCCACTTTTGTTTCGTATTCGATAATAAAGTCCCCGTATTTCTTTTTAGTACAAAGGAAAGTGTTCGGAGTGTTCATCGTCGAAGTACCCACGATTTGGCCGTCGATCACTTCGTATTTGGCTTTCCCGCCTTTAGAAGTCCAGCCTTTAAGGTTTTTGCCGTTGAACAGATTTGTCCAGCCGTCTGTCTGCGCCTGAAGTGGCAAAACCGCCACGAGCAGGGCCAACATTGTCAATGTGGAAAAAATCTTTCGCATTTTCTCTTATGTTTTGGTTAAATTCGAAAAAATCGAACCGTATCTTCTTATCGTTTCAAAATTGCGTAAATTCATGTGTGCGAGGCGATACGGAATCGTTCAGTGAATGGTACCCGGCGTTGCGCGTATGGGTTTTTCATAAGATTTGACGGATTTTCGTAAAGTGTTGTCTTTCAAATCCTGGGATATGTTTTTGCAACATTCGGAACGCTCTTTCTGCGCCGGAAGAGGTCCGTGGTTATTTGGGTGGAACAAGTGATGGGACGGATTATTTCAATAGTCTTTTTATGTTTTTCGGTGGTGACGGCCTTCGGGCAACCCACCAGCGAATACCGTTTCGAAAAATACACGACAGCCGAAGGCTTGCCACAAAACCGTGTCTATGACATCGTTCAGGACGCCAACGGATTTATGTGGTTTGCCACAGACGACGGTGTGGCCAGGTTCGACGGATTCGAGTTTCGCCGAGTGGGGACGGCCGCTCTGAGCAGTAATATAGTCTCTGCTCTGTGCGCCGGTAACGGATCGACCCTCTGGATAGGAACCAACAAAGGCCTGAACGCTTATAATACGGAGACCGGCCATGTGGATTTTCCTGATACGGGAACGGGAGCCGGCGAGGCCAATATCTCGGATTTGGCGTTTGACGGGCGTTACTTGTGGATCAACTACTGGAATTTGGCCGAAGTTTATGACCCTATTACCGGAAAAAACCAACGGTTGGAGTATAAGGGAAAGCCTCTTCTGTCGGTCAAAAGTATGGCTTTGGACAAGACAACGGGCAAGATGTTGTTGACTGCGAACGCGGGCCTTTATGAAGCCAGTGTGGATAAGAAAGGCAAACTGCAGGTGCGCAGGGTCTTGGACGGACTGAAAGACGCGAACAAGATTCACGTCACGGAAGACGGTGATATGTACGTGTACGGTGGTTTTCGCATTTATAAAGTGAAAAGCGCTAACGGAAAGTTCAGCAAGAAGAAGATAGCCTATAATACGGAAAACTGGATTGTTTCCATCACCAACGACCGGCAAGGCAGGCTTTGGTTGGGTACGCCGGGTGCGTTGTTCCGTTTGGACACGACGAAAGACAAACTGAATTCGACGGTCCGGATCACGTCAATCGCCGGAACGCCGATGCCGGTCAAAACGATCAGCAATCTGTTCACCGACCGTTCGGGAGTGATCTGGGGCGTGGAGTATTTTGGCGGAGTGTTTAAGGTAAACCCGCTGGAACGGGATTTTGTCGAATATTTCAGCCTTCAGTCCCAAGATACTTTATTGAATAATGATGTCAGGTCCATTCTTGCCGACAGTGAAGGCGAACTCTGGGTCGGAACGCGCGATAGCGGTCTTTACCGGTTTGGGAAAGACCGTGAGTTTTTGGGCATTTATAAAGAGAACCGTTTAGACAGTGGCACTTTGCCCGACAAAAGAATCCGATGCCTCTTTGAGGATCGGCAAAAAAGACTTTGGGTTGGCGCTTCGGATGATTTAAGATGGTTCGACAGGGAGAAAGACCATTTTTTCCGTTTCGAAACTACCGAAGGTTCGATAAAGTCTGTGGAAGGGACGGTTTACAGTATTTTCGAAGACAGCAAAGACAATATTTGGTTCGGTAGCAACAAAGGCATTTACAAGCTGGATGAGTCCGAAAAGTTGACGTATTACCGGAACAATCCGAAAGACTCCACTTCGTTGAGCAATGATTTTATCCGTTACGTTTTCGAAGACGAGGACGGCGTGATCTGGATAGCGACCAACGCCGGCGGACTCGACAAACTAACCGCTGACGAGCGTTTTGAGCATTTCCGTTCCGACGACAATAAGGAAGAAACTCTGGCGTCCGACAAAGTGTATTCCATCGGGCAAGACAAATACGGAAACCTCTGGGTGGGGACGCACAATGGTTTGAGCGTTTTGCCCAAAGGCAAAAAACGATTTTTTAACCTTAACGAAAGCGAAGGCCTTCCCGGAAATATCGTTTACGGAATTTTGAAAGACGATCAGGGCCGGATGTGGATCAGTACCAATAAGGGAATAGCCGTTTTTGCGGGAGATATCCGGGCGCATAAATCCAAGAATTATAACCGGCCGAAGACTTTTAGGGAATATCTGAAATTCGTGGAATTCTCTGACGACGCCATGTTCAAAAGCGCGAACGGCGATCTTTATTTCGGAGGGACGGGAGGTTACGCCGTGTTCTATCCGGACAAAATCATCGACAATCCGGTAGCTCCCAAGGTGGCGATTACCGAACTGAGACTTTTCAATAAGCCGGTAGAGAAATACAAGTCGCCTAAAGGCGGTTCGTCGTCGCTTTTTCCGGAGGCTTTGGATACGCTTTGGCTGGATTACGGCCAGAATATGTTTTCCCTTAAATTCTCGGCACTCTCTTTCGCCGATGTCCGGGCAAACCAGTACGCCTACAAATTGGAAGGCGTGAACAACGGCTGGGTTTACACACTGGCCGATAACAGGACGGCTTCTTATACAAACCTCAGCCCGGGGCATTACACGTTCCGCGTAAAAGCTGCCAACGAAGACGGGGTTTGGAGCGGACAAGAGACTCGTTTGGTTGTTATCGTCGAGCCTCCGTTTTGGTGGACGCCTTGGTTTTTGGGAGGCGTTTTGGTTTTGGCGATTCTCCTAGTCGTTTTGCTTTTCCGCTATAGGCTGAATGTGGAAAGAAGACAAAAAGCGGTTTTGGAAAGGAAAGTCAGGGAAGCTACCGAAGAGATTGTCCGGCAAAACAAGGCTCTGGAAACCCAAAACGAGGCCCTGGAATCTCAGCAGGAGGAAATTTTGCGCCAGCAAAAAAGACTTATAGAAATGAGTGAGGAAGTCCACGAGGCGGATCAGTCAAAGCTTCGTTTCTTCACTAATATTTCGCACGAATTCAAAACTCCCCTGACCTTGATTCTCGGTCCTTTGGAAGAGCTCTTGGCCTCGGAAAACGTGTCGGCACCCGTACGGGAACGTCTGGGAATGATGCGCAACAACGGCCGGATGCTTTTGAGGCTGATCAACGAATTGATGGATCTGCGCAAAATCGATATCGGAAAGATGGGATTGCGCGTTAGCGAGGGGGATTTGAAATCCTTGCTTGAGGAAATTTCTGGCCAATTCGCCTCGGTGGCGCAACGTAAGCGAATCGATATAGGTTTGGAGCTGGGAGATGCGCCCGTTTCCGGTTATTTCGATCGGGGGAAGTTGGAGAAAGTGGTTTTCAACCTGTTGTCCAACGCCGTGAAATATACGCCGGAAGATGGCTCCGTCAACGTTTCGTTAAGCGTGGAGGACGGTGAGGCTCTTATCCGTGTGGCGGACAGCGGATCGGGAATTCCGGAAGAGGAAAAGCAGAAAATTTTTGACCGCTTCTACCGGGTGGAACATAGCGTATCCGGTAGCGGAATCGGTTTGTCATTGGTAAAAGAACTGATAACAACGCACAAAGGCAGTGTCGGTTTGTACGATAATTCGCCTTGCGGAGCGGTTTTCGAATTGCGTTTCCCGATAGATAGAAATGCGTATTCCGAAGAAGAATGCCTGGTAAATCCGGTTAGCCCGGCGGTAAAAAGGGAATTGGTTGATATAGACGCCGAAGAGACCGGTAAATCTCCGAACGGTAACACCTTCGGGATATCGGAAGAGGAGCGGCCTGTGGTTTTGGTGGTCGAGGATAATCCAGACCTGAGACTTTTCGTAAAAGCGACGTTACAGCCGGACTACGAAGTGCTGGAAGCTGCGGACGGGGCGGAAGGCTTGGAAATAGCGACGGAAAAATCGCCGGATCTGGTTATTTCGGACGTGATGATGCCGAGGATGGACGGAATCGAGTTTTGTGGCGAAGTGAAGAGCCGACTGATGACCTGCCACATTCCTGTGATATTGCTCACGGCTAAAACCTCCGAAGAATCCAGAGTCTTGGGCTACGATACCGGCGCCGACGATTATTTGGCAAAACCTTTCAGCCCGAAAGTCCTGCGTTCGCGTGTTGCCAATTTACTGGCCAACCGGGAGCTTTTGCGCAAGCGTTTCGGCGGTTCGTCGCTGGTCGATTCGTCGGAGGGCGCGCCGTCAGCCAAGGACAAGCGGTTTATCGAGAAGATCCTGAAGATAATAAGACGGGATCTGGACAGTCCGGATTTGGGTGTGGAGAAAATAGGGGCGGAAATCGGCATGAGCCGTTCCAACCTTTACAGAAAAATAAAAGCTCTGACGGGAATGTCGGCTACGGATTTTGTAAGATCTACAAAGCTGAAAGCCGGTGCCGAGTTTTTGCTTGCCGGAGGGCTGAACGTTTCGGAAGTGGCGTACCGTATCGGTTTCGAATCGCCGGTGGCGTTTCGCAAGGCGTTCAAAAAGCATTTTGGCGTGGCCCCTTCGGCATATGCCAAACAGAAATTGGAAGAACAGGAAGCCGAATAAAACCGGGGAAAGATGGCGGAGAAAAAGGTGGTTTGGATAGTGGGGGCGTCTTCGGGAATAGGCGAGGCCTTGGCGAGAAAATTCGCTAAGCCGGGCTATAAATTGGCGCTTTCGGCCCGGAGGCGGGAGCGCTTGCAGGAAATGGCGGAAGTCTTGGAATGCGAGACCTTTTGCTTCCGTTTCGATCTGGAAAGTGATGACCCGGCGGAAGCTTTCGCAAATGTTAAGGAAAGCTTCGGGCGGTTGGATACGGTGATGATCGTGGCGGGCCTTAGCCAGCGTTCGGCGTTTTTGGATATGTCAGCCGAAGTTTTCGACAGAATAATGCGTTTGAACTTCTCCGCTCAGGTTGACCTTGTGCGGGCCGTATTGCCTGAAATGGTTAAGAATGGTGGCGGGCAGTTTGTCGTTATAAATAGCCTTCAGGGACATATCGCCTTGCCGGAACGTTCCGCTTATTCGGCTTCTAAACACGCTTCTTTGGCTTTCTTCGACAGTTTGAGACTGGAATATAAAGACCGTGGCGTAAAGGTTTTGAACGTTTGTCCGGCTTATGTGAATACGGATTTCTCGCTACGGGCTTTGTCCGGAAAAGGCGAGGAGCAAACGAGCAAAGACAAAAAGCACAGCTCGGGCGTCAGTCCGGATTTTGTGGCGAATCAGATTTCGAAAGCTCTGAATAGCGGGGAAATCGAGATTTTTCCCGGGCGCTTTAAAGATGTTATCGGTATTTACCTGCAGCGTTTTCTTCCCAAGAAGTTGTTTCAGCGCTTGCTGTCTCTTCGGTAGGCAGTTATTTTTTTCCTTTAAACTTTCTCCAAGGTCTTTCCGCCCAAAACAGGTCCTCTACGCCCCCCACTTTGGTTTCTCGCGTTTTGGTGTCTATAGAGCACCATTCGTCGTCAGGGTCGGGGCTGGCGTCTTGGTGGACATGAGGCGTGCTACTCCAAAACTCGGCCGAATCGGGCCGGTATTTTTCCGGAACGCTTTTCATTATAATGTCAAGAAACTCTTCGTGCGCTTCTCCCGGGCGGGTAGACATTTCCAACTCTGTTCTTAACGGATTTTCGAATTCCTTGAGGCATTTTTCATACTCGTCAATGCCCGAATGCGTTCCGTGCAATGCGTCGATTGCGGTAAACAGAGCGTTGCCGAAAGCGATAAACCCGGGCATCCAGCCCATAGTGTAGTGTCGGTAAGGTAAAATCGCTTCCTGAGAATGCTCAAGCTGAACGGAATTGGGCACCAAGCCAGCCAAAGCGTTTGCTGCTTCGGGGTATTCCAATAGAATTCGCTCCTTGTTCTCGCTCGCTCGTTTGGGCGAAAAAGCGGAGGGCGGAAACTGAACGCTGGCGGGCCCTTCCGCGGGAATATTCCAGCCGGCGGTATCCGTATGTTTCCCCTCGGTGCTTGGAGCGATGTAAATATGTCTTGAAGAAAAATCAGGTTCCTGTTTAGTGCTCAAAACCTGAGCGTGACGGCCAAGATGGTTGGTGCCTTCGCTAGCGGGTTCGATATTGGTGCCCGAGACAGAGTATTGCGGTTCTGTGAAAGAACGTGAGGCGTTGCGGTGATCTCTGCCGCTAGGGTCTACGGTTCCGAATATTTTCTGAATGAGGGCTGTTCCGGTTTTCGTAGCCAATAACCGAAGGAAATAATCCATAATTCTGAGCCTGAATCTCTCGTTTTTCGGATTTTCGGAAGAAATGGAGAGTCTTGAGCTTTCGGCAGGCTTATGCATCGAGGTTGTTATCGCCTTCCAAAGTGTTTTTGTTTCCTCATGAATAGCGCTGCTCTCGGCGGAATCTGTTGCTGGGGCACAAGGCGACAGATTTTCGTTCAATGACATTTTTGTGAGCCAAAGGTGTTCGCTGTCGGCGTGGTGCAACACATAGGCGAAGGCTTTTTGGATAGCGGATTCTCCGGTGTCATTCTCCGCGATGGGGTTCGCGGCCTGCCAAGTGTAAATAAGCTTTTCGATTTCCGAGATTACCCTAAAGGCCGTCATCACTTGCGCCTCATAGTCTTGGCTGACTCTGGCCAGCATCAGTTTAGCCCTTCCCAGTTCTGCGTTCAACGATCCGATTTCGGTCAACAAGCGTCGTTGTTCGTCATAAATGTCTTCTCCGCCCGTAGCGGTGGTCTCGTCCAGTATCGGGCCCCTTTCTTCCAAAATATGCCGATGGTCCCTAACCTCAAGAGCTACGGAATCGGCGGTTACCTTAAGGTCCTTAAGGTGGCTGGAGCCTGATTGCATTCCTTGCCTCATACCTACTAGTATGCTGGCGTTTTCCGTAATAGCCAGTTTGATTCGTCTGAATTTTTTCAGCTTGCGAATCATCGCTTGGCGAAGGGCCTTGTTTTCCGGACCTTTTTCCTCAAATGGGGCAACATCGAAAAGGGCGGAGAATGTTTCGGCGGAAAACGACGGAACAGTCGGGCTTTCTGCCGGAGCCGGTTGGTCAAGACTGATTTCGACCCAGCCCGGAGGCATCGTTTTCTTTTTGGCTGGGGTAGTTACGGCCGTGGCTCCTTGGTCCGTCTCTTCAGTTTCCAGTTCGTCTTCGCTTTCTTCGGCTTGCCACGGATCATAGCTTGTCCAGAATCGCTCTTCCAGGTTTGTGGAACAAACGGAAAGCACCGAAAGAAGCGGAGGAGAAAGGCTTGCTCCCTCGTCTTGTTTCTTTGGAATCGGTTTTGGTGATTGTTCGCCTGGCTTAAACATGCTTTCCGGATTATATGGAATACCCGGAATGATGCTTTATGTTTTTGATTAGCCTTCAGTAGCTTCCAGCTTTTCTATGCGTTTTTCCAGTGCGTTGAGCCGTTCTTCCATCCATAAGTTACGGTGTTGCGCTGGTTCGCGGGTGGCTTGGTACTTCGACAGTATCGCCCGGATTGTCCGAATTTCCAGAATATTTTCGTCGTTTGGGTCGATGGGAGCCGAATAAGGCGAGTCCGTTTTCAGCACGCCGTCCAAGAAACGCAGACATTCGATTCTTTGCGAAGACCTTATTAGGTACGCGTGCCCGTTTCGCAATTCGTTAACCTTGGCGGGAGTGGTGAATAAAGTGTCGCCGGGACGGATATCATGCAGTCCGCTGTCTTTGATCTCTATCGCCACCCCGTCGTTAAGGTGTAACGGGACGGTCACGATAGGTCTGGCTTTTATAAATTGTCGAGAGTCTCCGGCTTGGGCATAGTCTTCCGTGTCGTTTTTCGTGACATAGGGCATATTGTTAGTCAAGCGCGGGCCAAGCGAAGCCTTCAGCGGGTCCACGATGTCGAAGTGGGCGAGTTCGTTGACCGTAATGTCGCGGGTAAGCAACGAGTCCACGCTTAAGCCGAAATGTTTGGAGATAAGAATGATGGTGTCGATTTTCGGTTCGGACCTTCCTTCCTCATAAGCGCCCACGCTTGGTCGGGCAAGGTTAAAAAGCTCGGCGAATTTCGCTTGGCTTAATTTTTTTATTGTCCTGATTTTCTTGATGTTTTTGCCTATTAGGGACATGTGGTGCTTGTTTTTTGAGCAAGATAATGAATCATTGAAAAAAATAATTCAAAAAACTTGCTCATTTTATGAGCTATTCTGTAACTTTTGACCATCAAAGGCGTTAAGCATATTGTAGATCATCGCAAGTCGGTAAGAATTATGAGCAGAAAGATTAGCCTGAGCTCAGAAAAACACTTACTTTTATTGTGATAATACATTGCTGACTTAAAAGATTTTTCAATTCATGGAAAGCTATTTCAACCAAGTTAAAGATTATTTGTTGGATCTTGATTACATCATCAAATACGAAAATAAAAATGACGGTGTATTCGTCGTGGATCACGAATCAAACGGCATCGCGGATATGGTTATCGGATGTGCGGATCCAATCCTGATTGTCGAACAATTCATCTTCGAAATCGGAGAAAGTAACGAAGAGGTTTTCAGGCAACTGCTTCAGAAAAACAGGGATATTATCCACGGAGCCTTCGTTTTGGACGAAACGGGACGCCGGGTGATTTTCAGAGACACATTGCAACTGGAAAATCTTGATTTGAACGAAATAGAGGCGACCCTGAATTCGTTGGGGCTTTTGCTCAGCGAGTATTCGGATCAGATACTGAAGTTCTCCAAGCAGGCCGTTTAAAACGGATTGACACTAGGACTGATTGATTAGAAAACAATAAAAAACAAAAATACTATGAACATCTTCAAGAGACTTTTCAAGATAGGCGAAGCCAATGCCCATTCCGCAATCGACAGTTTGGAAGACCCGATAAAACTCACCGAGCAGGGAATCCGCGACATGAAGAAAGACCTTGACGCCAGCCTTCATTCGTTGGCCGAGGTTAAGGCTATGGCGATCCGTTCGCGCAATGAGCACCAGAGTTACCTGAACAAAGTAAAAGACTACGAAAGCAAAGCCGTGGCTTTGTTGAACCGCGCTGAGCGGGGTGATATGAGCGTGGACGAGGCTGATCGTTTGGCTTCTCAGGCTTTGGTCAAGAAGAAAGAGAACGAAGAGCACGCCCAGCGTTCGCAAGCCGACCGCGAGCGTTTTGACAAGTCGGTAGCCCAGCTTGAGGCGAATGTGCGCGAGTTGCGTCACAACATCAGCAAGTGGGAAAACGAGCTTAAGACTCTCCGCGCTCGTGTGAAAGTGAGTACTGCCACCAAAAAACTCAACAAGCAATTGGCACAGATCGATTCATCTAGCACAGTGGCGATGTTGGAGCGTATGAAAGACAAGGCGGCCCAAGAGGAAGCTTTGGCGGAGTCTTACGGAGAAATTGCCAACGAGAGCAAGTCCGTTGACGACGAGATTGACAAGGCGCTCAAGGACTCGCCGGCCAGCCAGGCTTCTGACGATTTGGCGGCTTTGAAAGCCCGTCTGAACCGTAATAAAGGGACTGACCTCTAACAAACTGAAACTCATAGTTCAGTATAAAAATAGCGCCCTAGGCGGCGCGGCTTGTTTGACTAAATAGACAAGTGTTTTGTGTGTTGGCTTCGGACTTTCGGGTCCGAAGCTATTTTCGTGAATAAGCGTGGTTGTTTTCCGGCGTATTTAAGCTGGCGACGCGACGTCCAAAACTTATCGGAATATGGGTCTGTTTGATTTCTTTAAGAAAAAAGAGGAAGAGCCGTCTTATGATCCCACCAATCTGAAATTGATCGATTTGCGGGAAGGTTTCATCCTTGATTACGATATGCAGTCTTGGGAAGTGGTCAAGGCGTTTGAATACGATTGGGGAAATGATTATTTCACTTTGGAGCTTCGTCTGGACAACGGAACGGACAGCCTGCACTTGGCCGTAGACGATAACGACGGCATGGAACTGACTTTGACCAAAGATGTGAAAGTCCGCCACCTTGACGAAGACTTGCCCGAATATATAGTCGAGCACGAGACGGCGCCCAAGAAGCTGGTTTACGAAGGGACAGTTTATTATCTTGACGAGGAAAGCGCCGGGTATTGCAAAGAGATTACGGCTCCTGACAACGCTTGGCAGGAATTGATTAACTGGGATTATTACGATAAGACGGAGAAAAAGCACCTGTCCGTTACGCAGTGGGGAGACCGGGAGTTTGAATGCGCCGTAGGTCGGGTGGCCAAGGAGTTCGAATTTTCGAATATCATACCCGGAAAGGGTTAAGCCGTCGCCTGATTTTTTGTGAAAATATATTGAAGATGAAGCATAGAAAATTTGCGTGGGTTTTGGTGTTGCCACTTATGTTTTTTGCCTCTTGCGGAGGTGGTGAGCGGTATTCCAAAACTGCGCTTGACAAACTGATCCAGAAACTCAGCAACGTCGAAACCTACTCTATCATTTTGTATGATATGGACGTGGAAGGGACTTTCAGCAATACGTACAAGCATCGTTACCAAGTGTTGAAAAACGTGGGCGATACGGTGGAACAGGAGCTTATGCCTTGGGAAAAGGTCAGTGAGCGGACGTTCTTGCGTTATCGTGACGATATGGGCATGACCATCGTTTCAAAGTCGGACGGAAAGCTGAAGAAGGAAGTGAGCCCGGCGGGTTACGCCAATTATGTGGGCAATAAGCAGTACGGACATTGGGTCCAAGGCAGTGGCGGAAGCTTTTGGGAATTTTACGGCAAGTACGCTTTTATGTCGAGTATGTTTGACTTGGCCACTTATCCGATCCGCAGATCTTATTGGAACGATTACCGCACGAATTATTACGGAAGAAACAGAGCCTATTATGGCCCGACCGTAGGCGGGAGAAGCTATTACGGAACTTCGAGTAATTATAATAGAAAGAAAAGCTTCAACTCGACATGGAGTAAAAAGACCAACGGTTTCAAAGACCGTGTGAGTAGCCGAACTTCAAGGTCCGGATCCTCGGGTTCTAGGTTCAGTAAGTCTACGGGGTCCTCAAGAAGCAGTTCGGGCAGTCGTTTCGGAAGTTCCTCCAGTAGCAGATCAAGATCTAGCTCACGATACAGCGGATCGTCTTCGCGTTCCAGAGGCGGAGGTTTTGGTAAATAATGCTTCGGAATCAATTTCTCATAAATAATATTTTTCCTTGATCATGGGTTTTACAGATCTTTTGAATGGCGTGTTCGGGACGTTAGTGTATACTCTAGCGGGAATAGCGCTTATCGTAATCGGAAAGTTGGCTTATCAGGTTTTTAATCCGGGCGTGAATGTCAAGGACGAACTGGTGGAGAAAGACAACTTGGCTTTTGCCGTGGCGCATATGGGTTACTTTGTCGGTTTGCTGATTTCGATCGGAAGCGTATTGACAGGTCCTTCGGACGGTTTGCTGATCGACATTATCAACATCGGCATATATGGCTTGCTTTCGATATTGTTGCTGAACTTGGCGATCATTATCAACGACAAACTGATTTTACGCAAGTTCGATATCAAGAAAGAGATTATCACGGACCGCAACGTAGGTTCCGGTGCCGCTGAGGCCGGCGCCGCTATCGCTACCGGTTTAGTAATCTGCGGATCGCTTTACGGCGAGGGTACCATTTGGACCGCTTTGGTTTTCTGGGTCGTTGGTCAAGCAGTATTGATAGCGACCAGTTTCTTGTATAACGCTATGTTGCCGTACGATATCCATGATCATATTGAAAAAGATAACGTGGCCGTAGGCGTGGGTTTTGCCGGAGCGTTGATCGCTTTGGGTAACCTGATCCGCAACGGTTTGGTGTCTGATTTCACTGATTGGAGCGAAAGCGCCATATACCTTGGCTTTGACGTGGTGGTTGGTTTGCTGATGTTGCCGATAGCGCGTTGGGGTACGGACAAGATTCTTTTGCCTGGCCGTCGTCTGACTGACGAGATTGTTAACCAAGACAAGCCGAACGTGGGCGCCGCTATTTTGGAGGCCTTTTCGTATATCGGTGGTTCGGTATTGATCTGTTGGGCACTGGCCTAATAATAAGTGATCGGGCCTGTGTGTAGGCCCTTGAGTGATCAGCAGGGATGAGATTAAGGTCAAATATTCTGAAACTCTGTCTTTTGGCGACAGGGCTGGCGGGTGTCGTAGCGGAGTATACGCTATCGACACTCGCTACTTATTTTCTGGGCGATTCGGTTTTCCAGTTCACGATGATCGTCTCGATCATGCTTTTTTCGATGGGCTTGGGCAGTCGTGTCAGCCGTTTTGTCAAGGGCGATTTGCTCTGGGCGTTTGTCTATATCGAGTTGGGGCTTTCCCTGACTTGCTCTTTCGTTTCCATTCTTACGTATATGTCGGCGGCGTACTCCGGTTATGCCGGCTGGGTTATCTATTCGCTGAGCGTTTTGGTGGGCGGGCTTGTAGGGATGGAAATCCCGATCGTAATACGCCTGAACGACCGCTTTGAGGAATTGAAAGTAAACGTCTCGGCGGTCATGGAGAAGGACTATTACGGTAGCCTTTTGGGCGGAGTTTTTTTCGCTTTTGTCGGTTTGCCACATTTGGGACTTACCTACACGCCTTTTATTTTGGGAAGCGTAAACCTCTTGGTGGCGATGACACTGTTGTGGTCTCTTTGGGAAAAAATAGAGAAGGAGGGACGTCTTCGGTTAGGTTCGGCGTCATTGGGTGTTGCGACTCTGATTATTTTTGGTGCTTTTAACGCAAAAACGATTACGAATCATGGCGAGGAACGGCGCTATAAGGACCATGTGGTTTTTTCGGAACAAACGCCTTATCAGCGAATCGTAATGACGGAGTCGAAAGACGGTTTTTGGCTTTTCATCAACGGAAATCAACAGCTGAGCTCACTGGATGAGGAACGCTATCACGAACCTCTGGTACATCCGGCCTTGACATTGGTCGGTAATCCGTCCGAGGTATTGGTGTTTGGTGGAGGCGACGGTTGCGCTGTCCGCGAAATCCTGAAATACCCTTCGGTAAAAGAAGTGACTGTGGTGGATCTGGATCCCGCCATGACGGATCTGGCGAAGGAACACCCGTTGCTTTCAAACCTGAACGGTGGCGCTTTGGAAGACCCGAGGGTGAAGGTGAAAAACGTTGACGGTTTTACTTTTTTGGAAAAGGACAAAGGCTATTACGATGCGGTGATTATTGACCTTCCCGATCCTAAGACCGTGGAATTGGGGCGCTTGTACAGCTATGAGTTTTACCGGATGTGCGCAAACCGGATGCGTCCGCACGGTGTGGTGATTACGCAGGCTGGAAGCCCGTATTACGCAACGGAGGCGTTTGATTGTATTAACAAAACAATGACAGAGGCCGGATTTTCCACGGCCAAATTACATAATCAGGTTTTGACTTTGGGAGAGTGGGGTTGGGTTTTGGGAACCAAAAAAGGTTCGGAAAAGGAATTGCTGTTGCGACTGCGAAAACTTGATTTTTCAAACGTGAAAACGCAGTGGATCAATGGTGAGGCCATGACGCTGATGACCAGCTTTGGGAAAGATATTTTCCGGCAGGAGAAAGAAGTGGGCGTTAACCGAATTCACGATCCGATTTTGTATCGTTATTACGCAAACGGACGTTGGGACATGTATTGACCGGTTTAGAACATCTTGTTCAGGCGGTCCTTCAACGTTTTTTTCTTCTCGAATTGTACGTTGATAATCCTAATGTCTTTAGGTTCGTTGTGGACCGGTTGGGCGATGATATTGCCCTCCGTATCGATCATCCCGTATTTTCCGTTTCTGCGGACAAGCGCCAAGAGTCGGTTTTGCCCGTGTTGCTTAAACTTTGAGATCTCGTCGTAAAGCGGGTGTACCGTGATTTTTCCGTCAAGATTTGCTAAGCCTTGCTTTCTGCTTTTGACCACTAAAGCCAAATTCTCCACTCCGAGGTCTCCGAAACGGCCAATTTTATCGTAAAAAGGATGGATGACGATTTTCCCGTCGAGGTCTACGACCCCTTTCTTTCCTCGGCGTTCCACTACGGCCAAGTGTTGGGCTCCGCTTTTGCCAAAAGGAAAAACCTTTGAGTAATAAGGGTGGAGGATAACTTTTCCGTCCAGATTAATCAGGCCGAACATACCGTCTTTTTTCACGATGGCGAGATGGTCTACGCCAAGTTCGCCAAACGAGCCGATTTCATCGTAAAAAGGACGCAACACGGTTTTTCCGTCGATATTCACGATGCCTTTCTTTCCGTATTTTTCGATTACAGCCAAGTGTTTCGGGCCGAGAACGCCGAACTCGCTTGTCTTGTCATGAAAATCTTGGGCAAAGGACTTCCCGTGCAGAAAAATGATCAGCGTAATGGCCAGTAGCCTTGAAAAGAGTGTTGCGCTCATATCCTGTGAGAAACTATTTTAGTTGAAAAACAGGTTCAGGCCGACGGAAGCGGCGTGCAATTCCGGACCTTTGTCTGAATAAAACATCGGGTTCAGGTCATATTCAGCGTAGAAAATGAGCCAGTCGAAACCGATTTCACCGCGAAGACCGTAGCGCCAGTTGTTGATGAAGAAGCTGTCGTAGTCCCGCTCGTTTTTTTCGTAGCCGTTTTCTTTGAAATTGGCTCTGGTGTAGCTTTTTATCTTTACGCCTCCGTATGCGCCCGCCCCGATGTGCAGGTTGCTCCAGCGTCCGACGCGGAATGCGGGAACAAAGCGCAGGTTGAAGTGCGCCACGGTAAGTTTACTTTTGTCGTAGTTTCTGTCCGGGTCGGTATCCGGTTGAAATATAACTTTGTCGTCGCTTTTTAAGAGACGCGTGTTATCGTTTTCAAACTTGAAGTTGTACCAAGAGACGTATACGCCGAGCCGGAAAAGGAAATCGTCCGAAAGGAAAACGTCTTGCCCCAAGCCCAAAGCTATATTCCATGATCCCCAAGAGCGAACGCTGTAGGGCGAGTCGTCGGCGTTGGGAAAAGAGCCGTCTTGCAACCAGTTGCTGATGCCGAAATCAATGATAGGCGTTGTGGACGAGAATGACTTGAAAGGGTTTCGCCTGCGCCCGCGACGGTTGCCGTAAATGTCATGGTCGGGGTCCTCCTCTTGTAGTGTCGGTTGCGGACCGACGGGAGCGGGAGGTATGTAACTGGGCTCGTTTTCCAGACCTTTGTCCGTAAAGTACGTTTCGCCGTTAAAACCTTCGATCCTGATGATTTTCACGTCATTCCCTTCCTGGCTTTTGGCGTCCAGTACATCCTCGATCATCTTGTTGAAATCGTAGGAGCTGAGAGCCGACAGGTCGGTGTTTTCGTTTGTAACGATGATAATCTTGCTCTTGTCGGCCAATTCTACGGTCAGCGTGTCGCGCGGGGCGGGGCCGGCAGTTTGGGCCATGGCGCCGAATGACGTTAAGAGCAGGACGATGGCAAGTATGGTGCGTGATGCGAGCTTCATATTTTGTCTCGGTAGTTATCTGACATTTCTGTTCCTTCTGTTACGACGGCGTTTTGCGTTGGCGTCGTTTCTTCTCTTTCCTCCGAGGAATTCTTTCAGAGTGGGTTTGCGCTTCCGTTCGCTACGCGGAGCGGTGTAGTTACTTGCGATATATGTAATCACCACGGCGCCTTGGGGAGCCTTCGTGACTTGCTGAGTAGTCGTAGCTTTTTCTTTTGGAGCCGAGGCGCTCATTTCCGTAGTGGTAGTCGGAATTTCGGCTGTAGCTACGGTCTTAATTTGGGCTGTTGAGGCTATAGACTCTTGTTCCGAAGCTTTCTCCTGAATCGGTTGTTGTGCGACGGCAATTGTTTCAGGTTGCTTTTTGAGAGTTTCTATTTTTGCTGCGGTTGCGATAGCCACAGAAGCGCTTGGCTTTTGGGCTGCTTGCTTGTTTTCCAAACGAAGTTCGTCTGCGGAAGAAGCATTGGCTTTCGCTAGTTGTATTTTCGGTTGCGCTTGCTGTTTTGCCAGTGTCGTTTTTACGGTAGCGGTTTCAAACGTATTGCTTTTGGCTATTGTAGCCGGGGCTTTGGGTTGAGACATATTGGTCTCAAACGTAGGCTTTTTGGCTACGGGAGTTATAAGGTGATTGGCCTTGGTGTCGCCGTTGGCTTGTCCGCCTCCGGGATTCTTCATGTCTGGCCATAGCCCGATGGTGAGCCCCAAAACCAAGCAAGCCGCAACGCCCGTCATCGTGCGCCACAGCAGGATTTTTCTGGTTTTGGTCTTTTCCTTCGCATCCCGTTGGTCTAGCTGTTCTTCCAAGGCGTCCCAAGCGCTAAGCGATGGCGTGGCCTTCAAATCGCCGAGGCGTTCGGAAAAGAGCTGGTCTATGTCGTGTGTCTCTTTTTTCTTCATGATCTCACTTGCTTAACAGCGTAGTCAAGGGCCATAAGTTTCTTTTTGAGCAAGGCGCGGGCCCTGCTGAGTTGCGATTTCGAAGTGCCGGTACTGATGCCCAGCTTTTCGCCGATTTCATCGTGCGAATATCCCTCGATGGCGTACAGGTTAAACACCGCCTTGTAGCCCGAGGGCAGTTCGTTTATAATCCGGAGCAGGTCGTCCGCTTCGGCTTTGCATTCCTCATAGCCGAAGGTTTCGTCGAATTCGGCCAAGTCTATATCCGTTTCCAGAAACAGCGATTTGTTCTGCCTCAGGTAATTCAATGACTCGTTTACCATAATCCTCCGCAACCAACCGCCGAAAGCACCCCGGCCCTCGAAGCTGTCGATTCGCTCAAAGGCTTTCATAAATGCCTTGAGCATTACCGTTTCCGCCTCGGCCCGGTCAGATACATAGCGCATGCACACTCCCAACATAACGGGAGCGTACTTTTCGTACAGCCCTTTTTGGCATCTGCGGTCGTTGCGCCTGCACCCTTCGATCAGGTCGTTTTCGTTCACGGACTTAGTTAGCGTTAGCATGTTGTCAAAAAGTCTAGCGGTCCGTGTCAGGTTTCCAAAACTCCCCCATTATCTCTCTTCGCAAAAACCTGAACGATATCCCCTTGTCCACGTCTATGATGCGGATTGATAGACTATGGTTGCGTCGTCTGAAAAATAAAAATAATAAAATGTGGCTTAAGTCGGGGACTCCTGCGGTTTCTTTGTGTTGATCTTTGTTTTTTGTGGAGTTCACGCCTGTTTTACCGCAGCGGTTTTTCTGTTTAGGCGCCCTTGGCGTGCCCCAAATGTGCTATGAGGAATGTTCAATGCGTAGGATGGATGTTCGTGTAGTAAAAACGAGTCAGGCAAGGTTTCGTAAAAGCGATGGCTCTCCTTATTTTTAGGACTCAATGACTGACATATATTTTTAGTTCAATATGGAACAAGGCAGAAGAGATTTTTTGAAAAAAAGCGGCGTGGCCGTTACCGGCATGGCTATGCTCCCGCAAGTTTTGGCCGCAAAGCGAAAACAAGGCAAAAGGCCGAATCTTATTTATGTTTTTCCGGACCAGATGCGCCGGCAAGCCATGGGGTTTTGGAAAAAGGACAAGTACCGCAACCTTCTGAATGGCGATACCGACCCGGTACACACACCAAGCCTCGACAAGTTTGCCGACGAGAGTGTGGTGTTTACCCAAGTGACTTCCACTTCGCCTATTTGCAGTCCGCACAGGGCTATGCTCTTCTCCGGGAAGTATCCGCACAAAAACGGCGTGTTGTGGAATTGCCGTGCCGACCGCGAAAACCAACTCGACCCCGAAGCCGAGTGTTTCGGCGATGTGCTTAAGAAGTCGGGCTACAGTTGTGGCTATATCGGCAAGTACCATATGGATAAGCCCGAGGCAAATGATCCTGACAGGCCGGGGTACTATGTAAACGGGGCCACCCGTCCTGAGCAACGTTGTTGGGACGCCTTTACGCCAGTCGAATTGCGCCACGGTTTCGATTATTGGTATTCGTACGGAACTTTTGACGTGCATAAAAACCCGCATTATTGGGACAGTAACGGCAAAAAGCACGAGCCTGGGATTTGGTCGCCGATACACGAAGCGGACAAAGCTATTTCTTATATCAATAATGAGGAAAACCAGCGTGACGAGGAAAAGCCGTTCTTCCTTGTGGTGTCGATGAACCCGCCTCACGGACCTTATTACGGTTTGAAAGATACGGACGAGGATGTGTTCAATGAGTTTTATTCCAAAGAGAAACAGCCTGACGTTGATGAATTACTGAACAGGCCAAATGTACCCGCCGATTTCGGAAAGTGCCGTAAGGCCGTGCGTTATTATATGTCGCACGTGACGGGAGTTGACCGCGAATTCGGACGGATTGTGGAGGCCGTGGACAAAAGCGGAAAGGCCGACGAGACGATCATCGTATTTGCCTCCGACCATGGCGAAATGATGGGAAGCCACGGGAAGATGGGCAAAACCCAGTTGTACGAGGAAGCTTTTGGCATTCCGTTTATCGTGCGTTATCCCGAAAAACTCAAGCCCGCCACTTCCGACTTGTTGATGGACACGCCCGATATTATGCCTTCGCTGTTGGGCTTGATGGGGCTTAAGGACAGTATTCCCGAGGATGTGCAAGGAGCGGATTACTCGAAGTTTTTCCTCAAGCCAAAAAAGAAAGGCGGAAAACCCGAGGTAGCGCTGTTTATCACTCACGGAAACGGCCGGAGAGGTTTGCGGACAGACACGCATTCGATAATGTTGAGCGATAAGCTGGAGGAAGGAATTACGCTGTTCGACAATATCAAAGATCCGTATCAGCAGACTCCGCTTGATATTGATAAAAACAAAAAGCTATCCGATGATCTTTTGGGCAAATTAGCCAATCGCCTTCGTGAAATCGAGGATCCTTGGTTTGTGGATAAAACTCGTAGTGATGTTTTGCCTTATGGTAAAGTATAATAGAGTTGTTTTTAGATCAATCTGAAACGTTCGGGGGCGGGAACTTGGTTTTCTGTCCCCGTTTTTTGTAAAAGGGAAAAAGTGGGGCGCCGAAGAGGCGCCCGCAAAAAAATGGGCAAGGGAAATTGCCATGGATAAAATCTGTTAGCCACGACTCGATGTGAAATCTAAGGCCCGTTCGTAATCCAGAAAACTGCCTTGAGTAAGGCGGTAAGCGTTGTCTTTTTTTTCCACAATTTCTTTTTCCAGTAGCTTTTCCAAGCGTGAATAGGCTAGCGATACGCTGTCGGGAGCAAGTTTGTCAAGAAGCACTTCCCCAGACTCCAACAGGCCCTTTACCTTGCGGTCCACACGTTGTTTTGTGGCTGTTTCTCCTGTGCGGAACACAGGGTATAGCCCTTTGCGGACAGCTTCTCGGTAATCGTCGGCGTCTGGAAGGGTGAAAATGGATTTAGGTCCGATTTGACCTCCCGCACCTGCGCCCAGCGGAATCATATCGCGATCCTCATGTGGAGTGAGAGTATATTCGCAACGGGTGGTTTTCGTTTTTCCGAAGTTCTTAACATTCCAGTGGCTATATCCGGCTTCAAGTGCGCTTTGAGCTCCCGCAAGGCGCGTTTCCATCACTTGGTCGTAGCTGGGCATTGCGGAAATACGTCCCCGCTCGATTCCTTTTTTCAAGGGTGCGCCGTCAAAGAGCTGAAGACGATATTGCGAGATGTTGTCCACTCCCAAATCAGTGGCCAACTTTACGTCCTCGGCCAGGTCTTCGGGCATTTGGCCTGGGATTCCGTACATCAGGTCCAGACTGGTTTCAAGTCCAGATTCCCGGGCAATTTTTATTTTGGAAACCATTTCTTGCCTAGTGGCGGGACGGCCGAGCATTTTGCGTCGGTTTTCGTCGAAAGTTTGCAGGCCTATGCTGACACGGGTTACGTGATTTCGCTTAAGGATGTCAAGCATTTTGGGACTGATTCGGGTCAGTGTGCTTTCTACGGTAAATTCGTGGCCTATGGCGGGGCGAAAATTTTTTGTGAGTTCGGCCAGCAGGAATCCCATATCATCTGGTGCGAGGATGGTGGGTGTGCCTCCGCCAAAGAAGTAAACGCTGAATGGACTGTCGGCCACAAACGGCCTTTGTCCCAAAGCCCGGATCATTTTTACAGTGGTTTGGGCAAAATCCTTGAGCTTGCCGGCCGGGTGGCGGTAGAAGGGGCAATAGTTGCAATGCGAACGGCAGAAAGGGGTGTGCAGATATACTACCCGTTGGTTTCCGGGTGTGGGTGGGAGGTCCAACAGTGGCGCCAACATGGCGCTGAAGTGTTCCGTCATATCGGAAGCGGAGGTTTTTTTGTCGGCCTTGGTCATAGAATTGGAAAGGGAAATAAGCGAGCCGGCCCGAGGGCCGACCCGCCATGATTAGACTAACGAATCATTGCAACAAGCGGTATTCAAATTTCGGGTAGCCACGTTCGCCACCGTCGTTGGTGAGCGATATGAAGCGGAGTTTGTAATAATTTCCGGATGCGTCTTTGAGCACAAAGAACCGATCGGTTTTAATGGAAGCGCCGTTCATGCCTAAGCTTCTCCATTGGCTACCGATAGTGTTTTGGACACTGGACAATTCAAGGGCTTCCGCTTTAGTTTTGTCAAACGCCTTGAATTCTGAATCAAGCTCTTGGCCTTCGCCGAGTGTTACTATGGCCGAAGAACATCCACTGCCGTGAATTACATAATCTTTGTATTCGTATGCGATTGAGGTTCCTCCCATATTTAGGCGAACTGACATGCGGGTGAATGCGATGTCCCAGTTGGCAGGTACAAGGTCCACAATTTCGTTTGACTTGATGGATACATGAGTAAAATCCCCTTTGTCAGCGTTTTTAGGAACGTCAAGTGTTTTGGTGGTGCTTTCTTCAGGCATCTTGTGCGTGATGACATAACCGCCATTTTTACGGTAAAATTTGGCCAATTTCCATGTGAAGGTATTCGCTTCTTGTCCGGGAAAACGAAGTAGGTGTACCATGTTCTCCGTGGCTGTTACCGAAATAGGGGCAACCGCAGTTTCGTCCAAGGAGCCGGTTTCGCTGTCTATGGAAGTGATGGGGTCAGAGAATCCGCCTGGGATCTTAGCTTTCGCATCGGTAATGTCTTGTTCTGTAATAGCGGAGAAATCACTTTTGCCTACCGATACGGCTCTAACGGAATTGGAATAGTTAAGCTTAACCACAAAGTCGGATCCGTTGGTGAACATCAAATCCCAAGAATTGGCTTCTTTGCTCCATTGGCGGTTGGCGCTTAGGTCGAAGTAGGCTTGTTTTCCTTCGTCTTTACCTCCCATATCCGCCGAAGTGACATCGCCGGTGGAAAGCACCTCGCCGAATGAAAGTTTCAGCTCTGTGTTTGCTCCCAAAAGCAATCCCTGTGTTTCGGAAGCTAAGGTCATATTAAGTACCTCGTCTCCGTCGAATAGGGCTCCGTCGGTTTTCTTGACCAAGAAAGTCACCTGCGTGGCTCCAACGCTTACGGGGAGAGCTACCGTTGAGCCGTTGGCGGAAGGTTCGGTAGTGTATTGTGTGGTATAAGCCAACTTTTCGCTGGCCAGAGTCACGTTCAAGGTGCCGGCTATATCGGCTTTGCGTGAAAGCGTTACGGTTACGGTAGCCGAAGTTTCGTCCGCGCCAATTGAGGTTTCTTTGGTTGAGAAACTGGCGGTAAGGTCCGGCAGGTCGATGTCGTCATCGTCACTGCATGACCAAAGGGTTGATATCGCCAACATGGCGATGATGGAACGTAAGATTATGGTCTTGGATAACATGGAATTAATTGTTTATAAAAGATGTCGGGATTAAAAAACAGTATATTAAAGGCCAAACGGCCATCGGTTACTTTTTGCTGAAGCGATAACCCAGCGTGACGAAGTACGACCTGCCATAGCCGACATTTCGGCCGGCATTACTGCCGTGAGCCCCTCCGCTGGATTCTCCTTGGTTAGTGGTAGTGACATCGAGCAAGTTTTTCACACCGGCTGTTGTCGTCAGATTTCCTTTGAAGAAGTTTTTGGATATCGTGAAGTCTAGCCACTCGAAAGGATCAAAGTATTTGACAACTTCGACAGTCGATTCCTCTCCGTCTGTTCCTGTCACTTTTTCAGAACCTATGTAAGGGGTTCTCCCTGTGCGCTTGAGGAAGAAACTGGCGCTAAGCCCGATTTTGGGGAAGTTTTGCGTAAGCGAAGCCGTGATTTCTCCAGTCTCGGTAAATTCCGATTCGGAAAGTAATGAGACTGAGGTGAGTCCATAAGCCACGGCCAATTCGGTGTTTTTATAAAGCGTCCTTTGGCTTAAAGTGAATCCGTATGTGCGATAACTGTCGAAGTTCTTGAATGTGCTGATGGGCGGTCCGCTTGCGTTGTCTTCGTATTTCAATCCGATTTTGTCATGCACATCATTGTAAAAGGCGGATAAATCGGTTCGGAGCGTGAAGTCACCAAGTTTTTTCCGAAAATCGGTAGCCAAACCGAAGTGGTCGGAAGTTTCGGCCTTAAGGTCAGGGTTGCCGTAAATGTTGTGGTTGGAGTCCACGAAGGTGTAATAAAGCTCCCGTACCGACGGCGCCCGGAATCCGCGTCCGTATTCGGCACGCAGGCTGATTTCGTCGTTTAGGGCGTATTTCAGGTGGAGTTGCGGCGTTACCGGAGCATCATAAATGCTATTGATTGCGTAGCGCAACCCGGGTTTTACGGCCAACTTTCCGAAGCTGAGTTCCGCCGTGGCGAAAAACGCGTGGTCGCTGATGGCTTCGGGGGCGGAGAGTTTTGTGCCCCCGGCTTTTTCGTGTGAATACGCGTAACCGCCTTGGATTTTGGCTATTCCTTTTTTGTAAAAGAACTGGGCGATGACGTTTACGGCGTCGTAAGTGTCGTCTTGTGGCTTGTCGTTGAGCGAGAGGGTTTTCTTGCCTGTCGCTTTATCCACGTTGTATGTGAGCGTTTTCCGTTCGTAATCCGTATAGGCGGCGCTCCAGTGCGTTGAGAAATCGTGACCGAAACGGTATGCGGCCTGCAGTTGGTGGCTGAGCCTTTTTGTGTCATATTTTCGATCTTCGGCTTTTTCCGGACCCCATTCGCCGGGATTGTCAATGGTTTGGTCCATAAAGTCGAAGCGATAGTGGGCGTCCCACTGTTTGTCGGAATAGTTGAGGGTTCCCGATCCGTACCATTGTTCTTTCGGAAGCCATTCTTTGGTTCGGTTGTCCTCGTTGGCGCTGAATCCTCCGAACTTATAGTGCCCGAATGATGCCCGTGCCGATATTTTATCCGAAATTCTGTAGCTGGCGTAAGCGTTTTGGCGATGGAGGCCTTGGTCTTTTCCGTATTGGTCGCCGGCGCTTTCCTCGGAAATGTTTACGCCCGCTTCCACTTTGTTGGCGCTTGATGTTTTGGTGATCAAATTCACCACGCCCGCCAGAGCGTCCACGCCGAAGTTTACGGCCATGGGGCCTTCGATTATCTCGACGCGTTCGATTTCGTCGAGATTGATTTGGTTAAGGTCGATGGCATTGTCCGTGCCCGAGCGTCCGGCCATCGGCACGCCGTCGACCAGCACTTTGACATATTGGCCCGACATACCCATGAATTGGAGCGAAGCCTGCCCGGTGGCGCCGTCTTGCGCGAAGCGGATGTTGAGCTGGGTGCGCAACAGTTGCTCAAGGCTCTGCGACCCCGATTTTTCTATCCGTTCCGCCCCGATGGTTTTGACTCTGTAGACGGAGTTTCGCGATGATTGGGGGGAGAATTGCCCAGTTACGACCACCTCGTCGAGTTGGAGGCTTTTCGGAGTGAGGTAAACGGTGGTGTCATTGCCTGAAAATCTGAAGAAAATCGGCTCGTAGCTTATATGGGATGTTTCCAGCTTGATGTGGCCGTGGTCTCCAAGCCAATTGGCGTTGCCGTCCGGGCCGGAAATTATACATTGGCCCATTCCTTTTTCGGTACGGAATCCTACCGCTACGCCAGGTATGCTTTCGCCGGTCTTCTGGTCTCTGAAGTGGATTTTTTGCGCCGAGGCGAATCCGAACGCGAGTACGGACAAAAAGCTTAGCGCATATTTCAGGCAGGACATATTTCTTTATATTAATATAGACTAATTACAAATAGAGAGTCAAAAAAATTCTGGACTTAAGGTTTTAAAGGCCTGTCTGTCCAGAACCGAGGGAAAAGTGGCCGGCCACATGGCCGACCCTTTTCTATGAGGAAGATTTCGATCTTAGTTCTTTTCCAATTGGCTTACGTATTCTCTCCACTGCTCCCGCTCCGGAATGCCCGGCTTGCGCAAGCCGAAGAATTGGGTAACCAACTCCTTGTCTTTGTCAAAAAGCTCGATGGAAGTCACTTCACCGTCTGTGGTTGGTTTTTTGACAACCCAAGCGTCGTGTACCAAGCTGGTGCGCAGGTGCATATTGAAATTCGGATCCATAATATTGAGCCAGTCACCCATAGGTTTGATGTTTTTGACCTTGCCTTGGTGGATCTGGATATTACCGCGATTCCCTGCGAAAATCATGATAGGGAACTGGTCGGCGGCGACTTTTTCGAGCAAAGGCTGTAGCGAGTCGATTTTTACTCTGTAAGCGAACTGCTCGCCGGCAAGTTCCAGCGCATCGTAGCGGTGGGCCTTGTGCTTGCGGATCATTCCGAAGAAATCGTGGGTGTCTTTCAACTCCGACCAATCTTTGCGCAAAGCCTCGCCGTCAACCTCCTCTTTCGGAGTATGCGGTTTTTCGGCGGGGGCTGTAACCGCCTGTTTTTTAGACTGGTTTTCTGACGTATAGTCGGCCACAAGCTGTTCGAAGGCTTCGCGGTCACCTTTTTCTTTAAGATAAATCTTGGTTACGGCATCGCCTGATTTGTCGAAAATCTGGATGCTTTCCATAAATCCTTTGGCCTTCGGGTTGATGACATGGAATGCGACAAACCAATTGGCCAAGAAAAGGCGGGTTTCGATAGGCCCGATGACCTGGCCCATGTGGTGTGGCCCGCTGCCGAAGGTTTCGACTTTTTGGAAATTGCCTTTGTGTTCGAGCACGCAGGTCTCGTTGCGGGTAATGGAAAGCACTTGCTTAAGCGCGGGCAAGCGTTTGACAAACACGTCCCAGTCGCCTTCAAGGCGGGTTACGTTGTCTCCGATTTTAGAGGCTATGAGCTCCGCCTCACTTACTCCGAGTTGGTTTGCCGCGTCGCGCGGGTAGGTTCTCGGTTTTTCTTCCACTATCTTGATCCAAGCGTCGCGGAGGGCTTGGCCACTAAGTTTTTCATTATCCACAGGATTGCTCATGGTAGTGCTTGTTGTCTTATTTGTTGATTGGAATTTGGCTAATCTTTGCCGAATCAGCGATTACGAAAGGACAGCGGGTCTCCGGGCAGCGGAGCATCCTGACCGGGTGGGAATACGTTTCCTCGATTGTCTCTTTTGTAAACACCTCATCCGTTATCCCTTGCGCTATTTCTTTGCCGTTTTTAAGAAAAAGAATCTTGTCGGCGAAGCGCGAGGCGGCGTTTAGGTCGTGAATCACGGCCATTACGGCGATGTTTTCGCCCTGAATATCCTTTACAGTTTCCAGAATACGCTGTTGCTGGGCAAGATCCATGTTCGATGTCGGTTCGTCAAGGAACAGGTATTTCGATCCCTCGCCGTTGCCGTAAATCTGGGCCAAAACTCTGGCCAGCTGTACGCGTTGTTGTTCTCCGCCGGAAAGGCTGGTGAACGGGCGCTTGCGCAGACGGGCCGTGTCGGTCAGTTTCAATGCGTCTTCCACAATCCGGCTGTCCGTTTCCGGGTCGGCTAGGTGGGGCATGCGTCCCATCGCCACGATTTCTTCCACCTTGAAAGGGAAGTTTACGCTGAATTGCTGTGACATGACGGCCCGTTTAGTCGCCAGTTCCGCCGGTTTTTGTTCGTGCAGGCTTTTGTCGCCTATCCGCACTTCGCCTTCGCTGGGGCTACTGTCGCCGCACATGGTCCGGAGAAGGCTGGACTTTCCGGCCCCGTTGGCGCCCAATACGGCGGTAAACGTGCCTGGCTGTAGCCCGAGGCTGATATTGTCGAAAATTCGTTTTCCGTTTATCGAAAGAGATACTTCCCGGGCGTCCAGCATCGGTTGGTTTTTATATCAGTTCAGACTCGTTTTCTTTTTTGTTTTCATCAAAAGGTAGATGAAAAAGGGCGCACCAAGCAGTGAGGTCACAATACCGATCGGCAGTTCCGCCGGCGATACTACAGTACGGGCGGCCATATCGGCGCCGATCAGAAGCAAAGCGCCTCCCGGCAGGCTGGCGGGCAACACGATTTTATGGTCGGGCCCGAAAGCCGTCCGGATAATGTGCGGAACCACAAGCCCCACAAAACCGATCATTCCCGTAAGGGCCACCGAAGCGCCCACGGCCATGGCGGCGCAAACGATTACCGTACGTTTAACCCGTTCCACGTTTACGCCCAAGTGATAGGCTTCTTTTTCGCCCAAAGCGATGGCGTTAAGCGCTTTTCTGCTTCGCAAAATCACGAGGCTGGGCGCAACGATAAACGGAAGGCACAGAAGCAAACGCTTGCCGCTCGCTCCCGACAAATCACCCATACTCCAAAAGGTGTAGTTTCTGAGCGCCTCGTCATCGGCGTGGTAGATTACCAGACCGATAAGCGCGCCGGCGAGTGCGTTAAATGCGATGCCGGAGAGAATCAGCAGGGCGATATTGGTCTGCCCGTTTTGTTTTCCGAAGCGGTAAGCGGCCAGCGTCACAGCCAAACCTCCGCCGAAAGCGAACAGTGGCAGGAGGTAAGTGCCGGCGATTTCCGCCCAAAATGGAGGAAGGCTAGCGCCAAACACAATCACGACAACGGCGGCCAAAGCGGCTCCGCTTGATACCCCGATAAGCCCGGGTTCCACCAACGGGTTACGGAAAAGTCCCTGCAAAGCCGCCCCGCTTACCCCCAAACTGGCGCCGACTATCGCAGCCAGTAATACTCTTGGTACGCGAATGTCCAGCAATACGACCGCATACCTTTCGGCTGATTCGCTTAAGGGATGATTCCCGATTTTATTAAGAAGAATGGACAATGCGTCACTCAAAGGTATGTCCACCGCTCCAACGCTTAGCGACGCCGTTGCCAAGACAGTCGCCGCGGCCATTAGGCCTATTACGATAGTGGAATTTTTCTGGATCTGGGTATACATGCGAAAGAAGTGTGTCAGATAGGGTTGCTGTTAAAGAGCTTTTTGTTTAGCTCTTCAGCGGCTTTTCCCACCCTCGGGCCAAAGCTGGATAGCAACGAGGCATTCATGGTAATGATTCGGCCTTGTTTGCCGGCTGTTGTTAACTTGAGCCCCGGAATTTCCTCAATGGCTTTTTCCTTTCCTCCCAAGCTCGCAAGTCCTTTTTCGAAGAACAGTAAGCAGTCTGGGTTGGCTTTTATCAGTGCCTCCGGTGTCAACGCTTTGAATCCGTTGATTTCCTGGATGGCCAATTGTCCGCCGGCAAGTGTAATCATCTCTTCAGCGAAAGTTCCTTTGCCCGCAATGTTGAGGCTTCCGGTTCCTCTGGCGTAAATAAAGAGTACTTTCGGGCGGGCCTTCTCTTCAGTTTTTTTGACTTTATCCAAGTCCTGTTCGATAGTCTGGATAAGGCTGTCTACTTTATTTTCGGCCCCTAGAGCTTTACCGATTTGACGAATCGCCGTTTTGGTGTTAGCGACGGTTTTGGTCGATGGCAAAACGACTAATTCAGTATTTGTGCCAGCCAATTGGTCTACAATTTCTTTTTTGATTCCTCCTTCAGAGAATATAATCACCGTGGGCGCGTGTGATAGAATTGCCTCTGCGGAAATGGTGTGCCTATGTCCGACTTTTGGCAGTAGTGAGGTTTGGGCAGGATAGGTTCCGGTAAGGTCCGTCGCCAAGACTTCCTGCCCTTTTCCTAGCGCAAAAACGGTCTCAGTCGCTAATCCGCCAATTGTAACTATCCGCTCTTTTTTTGCGACAACATTTGCTTCTTTCTCTTGTCGTTGCTTGTCTTGTTTTCCCGTACAGGAAACGCCAAACATTAGTGTGGCGAGGACCACAAAGAGAATATTACGGGGGGAGTCTTTTATAGTCATTTTTTGCTCTTTGTTTACAAGTGATGATGCAAATATTTTTCTAATTCAGATTAAATCCAAATAAAAGTTAATCTATATTCGTATCGAATCGTAAACGGTTGGTAAAATTTTAGATAAGTTCAAACCTGAAAAACCCTGAAACATTATGCGTGATAAAATTGCCTTATTGTTGTTTATGTTTTTGTTTTCCAGTCATTTAAGTTTGCTTTCGCAAAGCAAGGGAAACCCGGTCGCATATCGGATATTTGACGCAAAAGGAAAAAAAGCGTCGTATGCAAAAATGTTGAAAGCGAGTCGGGATGCCGACGTGTTCTTTTTTGGAGAGAAGCACAACGACCCGATTGTGCATTGGCTACAGTTGCGTTTCGCAAAGGACTTGTATGGACGCGATAGCTCTTTGACCGTAGGTATGGAGATGTTTGAAGCTGACGGACAAGTGATACTTGATGAGTATTTCGGTGGATTTATAAGCGAAAAAAGCTTTGAGAAAGAAGCTCGCCTTTGGCCGAATTACGATACGGATTACAAACCTGTTTTGGATTTTGCAAAGGAAGAAGGTTTGCGCTTAGTGGCTACCAATGTTCCGAGGCGTTACGCTTCTTCGGTTTACAAACGGGGTTTCGACGTGCTGGACAGTTTGCCGGCGGCTTCGAAAAAGTTTTTGCCTCCTTTGCCCGTCGCTTACGATCCGGACTTGCCGGGATATAAAAAAATGTTGGAAATGGGAGGGAAACACGCCAACCCGAATTTGCCGAAAGCCCAAGCGATCAAGGATGCGACGATGGCTTATTTTATTTCTAGAAACATAAAGCTGGGCACTCCTTTTCTTCACCTAAACGGCTCTTATCATTCGGATAACGATGAGGGGATTTTGTGGTACTTGCGTCGTTATGATCCCGAACTTCGTTTTTTCACTATATCAACAGTGACACAGGATCAATTGGACAAACTTGACGAAGAGTATATCGGTAAAGCCGACTTTATTCTGTGCGTACCGACGGACATGACAAAGACCCGTTAAATCGAAAATCTTCACAAAAAATAAGGACGTCTACAAGGCGTCCTTATTTTTTAACTTACTTGTAAGGTGTCGTCAGTTTATGTTATGTTTTGGCTAGTTCTTTACGGTTTTGGTACTTATGTTGCCAAAAGGTGCTTTTTTCTCAGGCTTCTTTTTCTTTTTAGGCTTCTTCTTCGGTTTTGGTTTGTCCTTCTTTTTATTCTTGGTTTTTTTCCTGTTCCGTTTCGAATCTTCCGGTTCCGCTAAAGTGTAAGCCTCACCTGGCAGATTGAGAAGAATCCACATCGTCTCGTTCAGATAACCGCTAAAGGTACCGATTCTGTCATTGTTGATGTTGGTGGCCACTATATCCAAATCCGATTTTTCCTCGGGAAGCAGAAGGTGGAAGTTTGCTGTCCGGTTTGTCGAGTCGGCCGCAAATTTGCCTATATATTTGTCATTGAATTCTTCATGGGTGTTGTAATACAAGTCCGTATCAAAAGTCAAAAGCGGGTGGCGTTGCCGAAAGAAGGAAAAATCTTGTGCCCGGAAGCCTACCATGGATGAAATAAACCTGCGGGTAAGGTTCTTCGACTTGATAATGGCGTAGTACTTCCCTTCTCCCTCAAGTTTGCTGTAATACAGAACGCGGGAGATGTTAAAAACAAAGGTGGATTGTTCGTCGTCGCCGAATACTACAATGGCGTCGCTGCGTTCCAACGCTCGGCTTATATCCTCGTCGGTCAGGAAAGTGAACAGGCCGTGAAAGTTGTTTGTCTCCTTGTAAAAGCTCAGGGTGACGCTCATTTTATGGTTCTTGTTCAGGTACATTACGTCCTGGGCGAAGGAACCGGTCGTTAGCAAAAGCATCAACATTGACAGCAATGTGCCCTTGAAGATTCTACTAGGTTTGTGAAAGTGGTTCGAGTCCATGTGAATCAGTTTAAAGCTCGGGGAACTTTTTCGTTTCTGGATTCGGGGCAGTGAAATCTAGGGGCAGGAATCTGAAACGCTAAATTAGATACATGAAATGCAATAATTTTTCACATATAATGAATTTCTTTCCCGTGTTGTTTTTGTCTTGTTTAAATAAATAATTGAGCTTATTTTCTATTTGTTTATTGCTTATCAAGACTTTTCGAGGAGTTAACTTCACTTGACCCTTTGTTTATCGAACTCATATATCATGCTAGAATAGGGAGTAAGGTTGGGCTTGAGCAAAGTTTTCTTCTATTTCGCGTCGGTTTCCGGAGTTCGGAGGCCTGAAATTGGACTTATTTTGGAATCATGAGAAAACAAGCGCCTGTAACAATCCTTACCGGATATTTGGGAGCCGGAAAGACAACGCTTCTGAACCGCTTGGTGGAAGCCTATCCTGAAAAGAAATTTGCGGTTATAGAAAACGAATTCGGCGACGAAGGAATAGACGGAGAATTGGTCAAAGCCGAAAAGGGCGGGCTATATGAGCTGTCGAACGGCTGTGTGTGTTGTGACTTAAGTTCCGATTTGGTTAAGGCTTTGGGAGACCTGATGCTTAGCGATTTCGAATACGGTCATGTGCTGATAGAGGCCACGGGCGTAGCGGATCCGGCGGGAATCGTCGCGACGGTGAGCACCGAAACTCATATCAGCGAATTTTTTAAGATTGACGGAGTGTTGGCTTTGGTGGATGCGGAGGCCTTTGATCTTCAGCTTTTGAACGACCCCGTAGCCGGTCGCCAAGTGGCTTTCGCCGATTTTGTGCTGATGAATAAGTGTGCGGATGTGCCGGCCGAACGATTGGAAAGCTTAGAAAAAGAACTGAAGGAAATGTCGCCTGGAGCGGGGCTTCGTCGTACGGATTTTGCCCGTGATGTGGAAGGTTTACTCTCTTTGGGATCCGGGAAATCGAGAAGATTAACCGATTTTCTGACTGAAAATAGCGGGGGGCACACAAATGCCCGGTCGTTTAGCGTAGTGCTTGATGGTTCTTTTAATCCTACAAAACTGCATTATTGGCTCTCTGGCGTTTTGGCTTTTAATGATGGACTTTACAGGATTAAAGGCGTTTTGGATTTGGCGGGCAGTGACCGGAAAGCCGTTTTGCAGAGCGTAATGGTGAAATATTCCTTGGTAGGGGGGGGGATGTGGAAGCCGGAAGAAAAGAAGACCAGCAAAGTGGTGTTTATTGGTCGGGAATTGGATAAGGAAAAACTGGTCGAAGGGTTAAAGAGCTGTATGAGCGATTGAAACAGTTCGTGTTAATTTGCAATCCCTTTGCTTTATTGTTAATTTCTAAAGGAAAGTTCAATTTCACATAAACGAAATTCATATGAAGTTTTTGGGATTACCGGTGGCTATAGCGATCGCCTTGATTTTTTCCTCTTGTGGCGGTTCGGGAGGCCAGAAGAAGTCCGATGGGCCTAAACACGGGGGCAGTGTAGAGGCGTATGTAAACTCGATGCAGACAAGGCTGTCGCAGTACGAAACAGTGAAACTTACGGCGGATGTGTCCGGCCTTTCGCAGAATCAGCAAGAAGCTTTGCGGTTGATGATTCAGGCCGCGGATATTATGGACAACTTGTTTTGGTACGAGGCGTACGGGAACAAAGGGAAGCTTCTGGACTCGCTATTCTGGATTGAGTCAGACAAGAAAGGGACGAGTCTGGATCTTCACGAGGAGGTTTTTCCTTTGGTAAAGCGTTACATCAAAATCAATTACGGTCCTTGGGACCGTCTGGACGGAAACGCTTCTTTCGTAAAGCATATCGGCGCAAAGCCTAAAGGGGCCAATTTTTATCCCAAGGATATGACGAAAAAGGAATTTGAGGCTTGGGACAATCCGGAAAAGACATCGGCTTATACTTTTGTACGAAGAGACGAAAACGGCAAGCTGAAAACCATTCCTTACAGGGAGAAATTCGGAAGGCAAGTCAAGCGTGCGGCCGAATTGTTGAGGCAGGCTTCGGGGTTGGTGGAAAGCAAAGCCTTCGGCGAATACCTGAAGATGCGCGCCGACGCTTTATTGACCGACGATTATCAACCGAGCGATTTGGCTTGGATGGACGTAAAGGATAACCAACTGGAATTGGTGATCGGGCCGATTGAGAATTACGAAGACCAGCTTTACGGTTACAAGTCCGCTCACGAGGCTTTTGTGCTGATCAAAGATATGGAATGGAGCAAGCGCCTGGATCGATACGCCAAGTTCTTGCCGGAGCTTCAGGCAGGGTTGCCCGTTGAGGAAAAATACAAAAAAGAAGTGCCGGGAACGGATTCTGACCTTGGCGCTTACGACGCCGTATATTATGCCGGAGATTGTAACGCCGGAAGTAAAACCATCGCAATCAACCTGCCTAATGACGAAGAGGTTCAGAAAAGAAAGGGAACCCGGAGGCTTCAGCTGAAAAACGTTATGCGTTTTAAGTTTGACAAGATAATGGTTCCGATTTCGAACGCCTTGTTAGTGGAAAGCCAGCGTAAATACGTGACCTTTGACGCCTTTTTTGCCAATACGATGTTCCACGAAGTGGCGCACGGGCTTGGAATCAAAAACGTTTTGGGCAAAGACATTACCGTTCGCGCGGCCTTGAAAGATTACGCTTCGTCGATGGAAGAGGGCAAGGCCGATGTGCTTGGCCTGTATATGGTGACACAGCTTTCGCAAAAAGGAGAGCTTGACGGAGATCTCAAAGAGTTTTATACGACTTTCCTTGCCGGTATTTTCCGCTCGGTTAGGTTTGGCGCTTCCAGTGCCCATGGCCGTGCGAATATGATCCGTTTTAACTTCTTCAAGGAGCGTGGAGCTTTCACTCAGGACGCTACAGGTCTGTACAAAGTTGACTACGATAAATTCCGCCAAGCGATGGATGAGCTTTCCGAAAAGATACTCATGTTGCAAGGAAACGGGGACTATGAAGCCGTAAAAGCCTTTGTGGGCCGTTTGGGTGTAGTGCCTGCCGACCTGGAAAAAGCGTTGGATAAATTACATGATTTCGGAATTCCTAAAGACATTATTTTCGATCAGGGAATAGATGTTCTGGGACTAAAGAAGTAATGATTCTAATAGGATTTAGATTTGAAAATATATGAGCCGTCGCATATCGACGGCTTTTTTGTTCCTTGATTTTTTCCCATATTGTATGACACACAATCAAAATTAACAAAACAACATAGCCTTTATGAATAAGCGAACAGCCCTCGGGCATGAGATCCATGAAGCGAAATCCGCTTTAGGCCTCGGCGGTGAGCCGTTTGGTGCTTCAACGGGAAAAGACTGGTTTGGGAAGGACGGAGTTCGGATCGATTCGTGGTCGCCTGTCGATGGCGAACTGATAGGTTCGGTAAGTTCGGCCACCGCAGAGGATTACGAAAGGGTGATAGGCAAGGCGCAAGAGGCTTTTGCCGAGTGGCGCTTGGTGCCCGCTCCGAAACGCGGAGAGATAGTTCGCCAAATTGGCGAAGCTTTGCGTGCTCATAAGGAGGATCTGGGTAAGATGGTTTCTTATGAAATGGGGAAATCCTTGCAAGAAGGTCTCGGCGAGGTTCAGGAAATGATAGATATCGCCGACTTTGCGGTTGGTCTTTCGCGTCAGTTGCATGGCCTTACCATGCATTCCGAAAGGCCGGAGCACAGGATGTATGAGCAATACCATCCGTTGGGAATTGTCGGAATTATTAGCGCCTTTAACTTTCCGGTGGCCGTTTGGTCTTGGAACTCGTTTTTGGCTTGGGTTTGCGGAGATGTTTGCGTTTGGAAACCCTCCGAAAAAACGCCGTTGGTCGCTGTGGCTTGCCAACGAATCGTGAGCGAAGTGTTTGAGCGAAATGGAGTGCCCGAAGGTGTGAGCTGTCTTGTGCAGGGAGATTACGCTGTTGGTGAATTGATGACGAACGACAAGCGGGTTCCTCTGGTATCGGCTACAGGCTCTACCCGGATGGGGAAAATCGTCGGAGCGGCGGTTGGGGCCCGGTTGGGCAAAAGTTTGTTGGAGTTGGGCGGTAATAACGCCATGATTATAACGCCGAGCGCCGATTTGGCCGTTGCGATGACCGCAGGGGTTTTCGGAGCCGTAGGAACGGCTGGCCAGCGTTGCACTTCGACCAGAAGGCTGATCGTGCACGAATCGATCATCGATGATGTGAAAGAAAGGTTGGCGAAGGCTTACGGGCAGTTGAAAATTGGGGACCCGTTGGATGAAAATAATCATGTAGGTCCATTGATTGACAAGGATGCCGTAAACGTGTATCTCGGGGCTTTGTCAAAAGTGAAAGAAGAAGGAGGCGTGGAGGTCGTTTCTGGCGGAGTGTTGGACGGTCCGGGTTTTGAATCCGGTTGTTACGTTAAGCCTGCGGTTTTTGAAGCTCGAAACGATTTCGAGATAGTACAGACGGAAACGTTCGTCCCATTGCTGTATCTAATTCCTTACAAAACTTTGGACGAGGCGATTGCGATACAGAACGACGTGCCCCAAGGCCTGAGCTCGACCATAATGACAAATGACCTGCGAGAATCGGAAAAATTCCTTTCGCATGCGGGGTCGGATTGTGGAATAGCCAATGTGAATATCGGAACCTCGGGAGCCGAGATAGGTGGCGCTTTCGGTGGGGAAAAGGAGACCGGCGGAGGCCGTGAGTCCGGTTCTGACGCTTGGAAAGTGTATATGAGGCGCCAGACTAACACGATAAATTATGGCACGGCTGTACCTTTGGCCCAAGGGATAAAGTTTGACTTATAGAAATAAATAAAAATGGCGATGCTTGGCGTGTCTGAGCTTCGCCGTTTTTTGCTTTTGGGCCCTCATGGTACATGGGGTTGCGCCTTAACCTTGGATTTGATTCCTTTGCTTTAAGTGGTGTTGTAGTTTGTGCCGGAGAAGTGAAGCTGTAAGTTTTGGGCGTACGCAGAGTTTGTTGGGGCGTACGACATTTGACCGGATTTGATTTTTAGCCATAAAGGTAAGAGAATGATAGAGACAAAGTACAAGACCGTCATGTTGATTGACGACAACGAAATTGACAACCTGATCAATCAGAAGATGATCGAAGCGTCGAACCTTGCGAATCGGATTTACACGCATTCCGGAGCGAAGAGCGCTGTGGAATTCCTGAAAAACATCGAAAAAGTGGATGACGGAACGGGAGGTATTTTGCCGGATCTTATTTTCCTTGACATCGATATGCCTCTAATGGACGGCTTTCAGTTCTTGGAAGAGTTTGGGAAATTGTCCGAAAAGACGCGAGCCCACTGTAAGGTTATTATGCTGACCTCTTCGGTGAATCAGAGGGACATTAAGCAAGCCACGGCCAGCGATCACGTGATGTCTTATATCAACAAGCCCCTCTCGCAGAGTAATCTGGCGGAACTTTCCGTTTGATACGAAAAAAGCCCTTCTGAACGGAGGGCTTTTTTTCTTAAACGGTACGGTATTATAGCTGAAATACTGAATCTAGAGCGTAGGGTGTAGTTCGGGCTTGCTTAGCTTGTCTACGAACGAGTCGTCCATTTTTACAAGCTTCGTCGGAGCGAATACTGTAGGGGTGTTCTCCGGCATTTTCTCGATCAGGCTTCTGATCTTCATCGCCTTTTGCCTTTTTGAATCGCTGATGGAAATCTTCAGGATTTTCGTAAACATCAAGATGCGCTCGCAGACGTCTTTTCCCAGAATTCGAATTTGTCTCTGTATACTGTTAACCAATTGGTTGAACAGATCGAAATCATTCATCAGGCAGTACTGCAAGGCCAGAATGGCTTTTACTTCCAGCAAAGCGTAAGGGGTTTTCTTGAGGCTTACCTCGTTCAGCAGGTTGTTTACCCACTTGGCGGCTTCGTCGTAATGCCCAGCGTAGTAGCAACACAGCGCGCGGTAAGTGACGTAGCTGACGAACTTCGGCGTGTCTTCCGTGTCGGGGTCGTAGCCGTCAAAGATATGCTGGTTTTCGCCGTAAAGATTGGCTTCCGTGCCTGTGCGTAAGGCCCTTTCCAGTTTCGTGATCAAGAACTGCGGAGGGTACGTGAACAAGCTGTAGTTCGAGAGCAATACGGCGGTGTAGTCGTTTACTTCCTCATAATATTTCTCCGCTTTGCGGTACACTTTGTAGTGATCGTAATATTCCAATTTCAAATATTCGAACACCAAACGGAGATGGTAATAGATAGTGTCGAGGTTGTAGGACTCCAGAATGTTGTCAACCTGGGCCAACGTGTCTTCCACGGGCTCCCTGTTGTCTTGGGAGCTGGAATCCTCGTCCCTTTCAATGAAAAGGCGGTGGAAGATGGATACACAACTATGGTATACGTACAGCCTGTGGGAATCGTACATGCCCAGCAGGTTGTTCATTTCTTTGACAATGAGGGTGAGCTCAAGCTTTTCGCGGTCGTTGCCGGTAAGGGCGTATTGCCCGTACTTTTTGAAATACTCGGCCAACATGTCCTCCGCTTTGTCCACTGCCAACATGAAAGCGATATGCTTATTGTATTGCTGGGAATAGTGGAAATAATCCGGAGAGTTTACATGTAATTTTTTGAGCGATTTGTAAATAATTGTGAGTTCGTTCGAGAGGTCATAGTCGATCAGCTCTTTTTCGAGCTTTTTGATCGTGGCAACGGCAATGGCTTTTTTCTTGGTAAAGATGATCTCGATTATGTTCGCTACCTTCTTTATAATGTCCGTGCGAGGGTTCTCCATCTGCTGAAGGAGATATTCCTCGATTTTTTGCTTAAGCCTGGATCGTAAGGTGTAATAGGCGTTTGTGTTGACGCCCAGTTCCTGCATTATACGATGATCGGACAACTGCCTTTCACGCATTGACTTGAGTAGATATGCCGACTTTTCCGCATTGCTGTCGATTAACGACTCATATATAGCGTTGAAGTCATTATTCGTCAGCTGTTTGATTATGCTTTTGAGTTTTGCCATGTATCACCTCATTTTTTTCTATTCATAAATTTTACAAAAAAAATAAGGAATCGCAATATTTCTAAAGGAAATTCTACACTCCTTCATGTAATGTTTTTGTAAAAAATTACTTGATAGCGTATACTGAATATGGGGCAAAAATGACACCGGTTTTTGGAGTCGGTGCTGACGAACTGTCATGATCATGTCAATTTTACCTGTTTTGGCCCGATGGAACGGTGTTTGGTCTGCTGAGGGCGGTCGTGTTTACGGCCGGTAGAAACGAATCAAAAAATATTAAATAGATATGCAAGAGAAAGGTTCCATTTCGATCCATACGGAGAATATTTTCCCGATTATCAAGAAGTTTTTGTACTCGGATCATGAGATTTTCCTTCGTGAGATTGTCTCTAACGCCGTTGACGCCACTCAAAAACTCAAGCAACTGGCCTCTATGGGCGAGTTCAAAGGTGAGCTTGGTGACGTTCGGGTGAAAGTTTCTTTCGATAAGGACGCCAAAACTATCACTATTAGCGATGCCGGTATCGGTATGACTGGTGATGAAGTGAAGAAGTATATCAACCAGATCGCTTTTTCTGGCGCCACCGATTTCGTCGAAAAGTATAAGGACGTAACCGACAAGGAGCAGATTATCGGTATGTTCGGTTTGGGCTTCTACTCTGCCTTTATGGTGGCTAAGGAAGTTGAGATTGTTACCAAATCGCATCAAGAAGGAAGCGAAGCCGTAAGATGGGTTTGTGACGGGAGTACTTCATACTCAATCGAAAAATCGGATAAAGAAGGGCGTGGCACCGACGTGATTTTGCACATTGCCGAGGATTCGGAGGAATTTTTGGAAGAGCACCGCATCTCGCAAATCTTGACGAAGTACTGCAAGTTCCTCCCGATTGAGATTGTTTTCGGTACTAAAGAGGAAACGGTAAAAGGCGAGGACGATAAAGAGGAAAAGGTTGTTAAGGACAACGTGATCAACAACCCGACGCCGATTTGGGCCAAGTCTCCTTCGGATTTGAAAGATGAGGACTATTTGGCGTTCTACCGCGAGTTGTATCCTATGACAATGGACGAGCCGTTGTTCTGGATCCACTTGAACGTTGACTATCCGTTTAACTTGACGGGAATTCTCTACTTCCCGAAAGTAAAAGACCAGCTTGATCTTCAGCGCAACAATATCAGCCTTTACTCGCGCCAGGTGTTTATCACTGGCGAGGTGAAGGATATCGTTCCTGAGTTCCTGCAGTTGTTGCACGGCGTTATCGATTCTCCGGACATTCCTTTGAACGTGTCGCGTAGTTACTTGCAGTCTGACGCCAACGTTAAGAAGATCAACAACTATATCTCTAAGAAAGTATCCGAGAAGCTGCAGGGGATTTTCAAGAATGATCGTCCTTCTTTCGAAGAGAAGTGGGAGAGCATCGGCCTGTTCGTGAAATACGGAATGGTGGCTGACGAGAAATTCTACGACCGCGCTCAGAAATACGCTCTTTTGAAGAATGTTGACGGGAAATGTTCGACAATCGAGGAATACAAAGCGCAGGCGGAAGTAAACCAAAAAGATAAAGACGGCAACTTGGTGGTTCTTTACGCCAACGATCCGGCTTTGCAAGACGGTTTTATCCAAGCGGCCAAAGCTCGTAGCTATGATGTGGTAGTGATGGACGGCGTTCTCGACAACCATTTCATCAACACTTTGGAGCAGAAGCTTGAGAAGGTTCAGTTTAAGCGTGTGGACGCCGAGACTGCCGACAAGCTGATCGACAAAGACGAGAAGCTGGAAAGCGTACTTTCGGAAGACGATACGACGAAAGCTAAGGAAATCTTCGAAAAAGCGATTGGTGACAGCGCTTACGCGGTGTCTGTGGATCCGTTGGCTACCGACGATCTGCCGCTTTCGATCACCCGTCCCGAGTTTATGCGCCGTATGCGCGATATGCAGCGCCAAGGCGGTGGCGGTCCTATGGCTTTCATGGGAAGCATGCCTGAGCAGTTTACGGCTACCGTAAACGCCAACCACCCGTTGGTGACCAAATTGGTGAAAGCCGAGAACGAAGACGAGGCGGTGGCTTTGGCTAAGCAAGCCTTTAATATCGGGTTGCTTTCGCAGAATATGCTTTCGGGTGCCGATTTGACGGACTTTATCAAGCGCAGTGTGGAGTTGGCCTCTAAGTAAGAGTAGCCGAACGCCGAAAAATTATAACAGAAGCGTTGCCGGTTTTTCCGGTGGCGCTTTTTTTGTTGCCGATCCGGGTGTGCGATGGGATTTAAAAGCAGGATTTTATAACTTGTTTCGGTTTTCCAAGACACTTTTCGAGTATGGTTCTGAGGATTTTATGTGCGACGGCTTTTTGCCTACTGGTGTTTTCCGCTACGGCTTCTTTCGGCCAAGTGGTCGAGGGTATCGATTTGGAGCGTTACGAGCCCATCACGCTAAAGGTGGGCGCCGACCTTTTGGAAAAGCCCGAGGAAGGGAAGAAAAAGAAGAAGAAGCGGAAGAAAAAGGTTTTTTACGGGCAGAAAACCAAACGGAGCTACGTGAAGAAAGGTTTCGGAGCTTCGATGCAATACGAGGAGTTTCACTACCTGAAAGTGCCCGGAGGCGAAGTGGACGCTTATGTGCCCGATATCTATTGGTTTGATGCCAGACAACGTAAAATCAAGCGTAACAAGAAGGTTGACAAAAACCACGGCTACCTGTTGCACGGCACTTACAAACGCTTTAAAGGCGACGCTTTAGTCGAAGAGGGTATTTATTTTTATGGAATGAAGCACGGGCGCTGGACCACTCACAGCAAAAAGGGAATCTTGGGCGACAAGCGGAAGTATTATAAAGGTTGGCCGAAGGAAGCCCGGGTGACGTACTACGACCAAGAGATGAAAAAACTCAAGGAAGTGGTGCCGGTACGCAACAAGGAAGTTACAGGCTGGTATTACCGATTTTTTGAGGATGGGAAAGTGGCGATGCAAGGTCGTTACCATCGCGGTAAGCGTTTGGGCCAATGGGTGGAGTATTATCATTCCGACAGGAAAAGGCGGAAAAGAGTGATTGAATATGATCGTGAAATTTACGGTGAAAAGCGGCCTTTTATAGCCAAAGAATGGGATTCGAACGGCAAAACGCTTTATACGAGTCCTAAGCTGAAAAAACGCTGACACCTTTCTTTTTCGGATTTTGGAAAGAGCCATCAGCGGGAAAAGTCATTCTAGCCCGGTACATAATTATTTTTTGCGGGTAACGAAAGTAAAAACCCGGACGGAAGCATAAATTTGCCGAGCCTTCGTTAATGGGGAAGGCTTTAGGCAGAAGAAGAATGAACTACAGAGAGCATTTCAAAAAGAATTTTCATTTCGCGTATCCAGTCACGCTTAGCCAGATGGGGCATATGCTCGTCGGTTTGGCCGACAGCGTGATGGTGGGGCATTTGGGCAAAGGGCCCTTGGCCGCGGCTTCCTTTGCCAACAGTGTTTTCGCCGTTGTGTTCACCTTTGGTATAGGCGTTTCCGTAGGGCTAAGCCCTTTGGTGGCCAAAACCGCCGGAGAAGGCGACAATCGTCAAGTGGTGGGGTTGTTTAAGAACAGCTTGGTTATTAACTCCGTTATGGGCTTGGTGTTGCTGTTGCTGACTTTTGGGCTGATGTATACGCTACCGTATATGGGCCAGCCACAGGAGGTGAATGACCTTGCGGGTTCGTATTTGTCGATTCTGGGCTGGTCGGTGTTGCCGCTGATGTTGTTCCAAACGGGACGCCAATTGGCCGAGGGGCTTGCGATCACCAAGCAGGCGATGTTCATTACGCTGTTCTGCAACGTATTGAATGTCGGAATGAATTACGTCTTTATTTACGGACATTACGGTTTTGAGCCAATGGGACTATATGGCGCCGGTTTGGCGACGTTTATCTCCAGAATCGTGATGGCGGTGTTGATGTTCTGGTTCCTGTTGCGTTCGAAAAGAATGTCTTTCCTGTCGAAATTTTATGGGCAAGTGAAAATCGAGAAGGAGAAACTGCGGAAGTTGTTGAAGCTGGGCCTGCCTACGGGACTTCAAACTTTGTTTGAGGTGTCGGCCTTTTCTTTCGCCGCGGTAATGTGTGGATGGTTGGGGACTACGGCATTGGCCGCGCACCAGATAGCCTGGAACGTTTGCTCGATTACTTATATGATGGCTACGGGCATTGCGTCGGCTGCTATGGTGCGGGTGGGGAACCGTTTGGGTGCGAAGGACCTGGAAGGTTTGAAAAAGGCCGGATACAGTAATATGTTTATGGTTGTCGTATTTATGTCTGCAGTGGCTTTGTGCTATACGCTGTTCCGCCATATCATCCCGACTTTCTATATCGATGACGCTAAAGTTATCCTGTTGGCTGGAGAGCTGTTGGTGGTGGCCGCTTTGTTCCAACTTTCCGACGGCTTGCAAGTTGTAGCAAATGGAGCCTTGCGGGGGCTTCAGGATGTGAAAATTCCTTCCGTATTCGTATTGATGGCTTATTGGGTGGCCGGATTGCCGATGGCTTATCTTTTGGCCTTCGAATTTGGTCTCGGAACTGTAGGCATATGGTATGGGTTTTTGATAGGATTGACCGTGACGGCGCTGTGTTGCGTGTGGAGGTTCCGGAACCTAACCCGAAAGCTTGTGGGGAAAGAAGCCGGAGCAAAAATGATTTTACAAGACTGACAAGCTTTTATAGGCTTTCGGAAAAACGTATAATTGTGACTTGAAACGAAGAAAGCCGCCTGTAGAGCGGCTTTCCTTCGATAAGAACAAATTGTGTCAAGATTATGAGTAGGGTAGTCAAGTTTTTTAAGGGATGCTACACGGCGTATGGCCTGTCGATGTTTTTGCTTGTGATGTTGTGCTTAGCGCCGTTTTTTTGGATCGCTTCGTTACGGAAATCGTGGAGGCCATTCGCCGAAAAACTGTTCCAGATTTGGGGAACGGCAGTGCAAATTCTGATCGGTATGCCGGTGCGCCGGACTTTCAAGGCGCCGTTGGACCGTAAGGGGCAGTATATTTTCGCTCCGAACCACAGTTCTTTTCTTGATATCCCGATGATTGGCAGCGGTCCGTTTCCCGTTGTGTTTTTGGGGAAAGCGTCTTTGGCCAAAGTGCCGGTGTTCGGGTTTATCTACAAAAGCTTCAACGTGTTGGTGGACAGGAAAAGTTCGGTAAGCAGGGCGGGAGCCTTGGATAAATGTCGTAAAGAGCTTGACGCCGGCCGTAATTTGGTGGTGTTTCCCGAAGGGACGCAGTCAAGGGAGGCTCCCAAGATGAGGGCTTTTAAGGACGGGGCCTTTTTGTTGGCGATTGAAAAGCAAATTCCCGTCGTGCCGGTGACTTTTCCGAATAACTGGAAGATCTTGCCGCCGTTGGGCAACGGGTTTTATATGGCTTGGAACGTAGCCAGAGTCATCTTTCACGAACCGATATCCACAAAAGGGATGACCAATGAGGATATTCCCGAGTTGAAAGCGAAAGTGAAAGGCATAATCGAGGCCGAACTGAAAAAATACAACGGATGAACATCAACGAGGAAGCCATCAAGAAAATAGCCCATTTGGCACGCTTGGATTTTGACGAGAAAGGCGCAACCGAAATGGCTGAAAGTATGACCCGCATTTTGGATTGGGTGGAAAAGCTCAACGAGGTGGACACTGATGGGGTGAAACCCCTCACAAACATGTCGCATGAGGTTAACGCTTTCAGGGAAGACGAGGTGAAAGATCACCTTTCCCGTGAAATGGCCCTGAAAAATGCTCCGAAAAAGGATGACGATTATTTCCGGGTGCCGAAAGTAATTGAATAAACATTCCGCCATTTATAAAAAACAGGGAGCCCTTTTCTTCGGAAAGGGCTTTTTTGTGCCGTGAATCAAAGCGGATTTCTCATGGTGACTTTGGAAGAATATATCAGGGAGTACTTTGGCGTGGCGGTGGTGGATCTGGAACGTGCCTCAAGGCATTTCAGAGTCCAAAAGCTCTCGAAGGACGATTTTTTTGTCAAAAGCGGCAGGTTTTGTAACCGTTTGAGTTTTGTGAGTTCCGGTTATTTGCGTGTGTACGCTTTCGCTGACGGCCGTGATGTTACCCAATGGGTGGCGAAGCCGGGGCAACTGCTCACCGATCTTTCGTCTTTCGTGTTTGAAAGCCCGGCGAGGTGGAATATCCAAGCCCTGACGGATTGTGAGATTTTTACGGTTTCAAAAGCCGATTACGGTCGTTTCGGGGATGTTGTCAAGGATTGGGAGCGTCTGGAAAAGATGTTTATTGCGAAATGTTTTCTCACGATGGAAGAGCGCGTTTTCTCGTTTCTTTCCATGAATGCCGAAGAGCGCTACCAAAGTTTGTTCCGTAGCGATCCGGACCTGTTCAATCGGGTTTCTTTGCGTTTTCTGGCCTCGATGTTGGGAATGGCTCCGGAAACGCTGAGCAGGCTCCGCCGAAAATCCCTTTCTTGATTTTTGTCAAGCCCACGGTCGGTTTCGCTTCGTTTATTTGGGTAAAAGAACATAACCTTATAAAAGATAAACGATGGCATTGGAAATCAAGACAGAGATACTCATTAACGCTCCCGTAAGTAAAGTTTGGAAGGTGTTGACTTCTTTTGGCGAATACCCGCGCTGGAATCCGTTTTTAACGCTCTTGGAAGGAGATCCTGTCGAAGGCGGGCGGATAAGTGTCACCTTATCGAAGATGACGTTCAGGCCCCGTGTTTTGGCTTACCGGGAAAACTCAGAGTTCCGTTGGCGTGGGCATTTGCTTATGCCCGGGATATTTGACGGAGAACATTGGTTTAAGCTACGGGAAACAGAAAGCGGGGAGACGATGCTTACCCACGGCGAGACGTTTGGTGGAGTGTTGGTGCCCGTGTTTAGGTCTAAGCTGTTGGGGGAAACGAAAACCGGCTTTGAGGCGATGAATTGGGCTTTGAAAACGGTGGCTGAGCGGGAGGGGAATTGATGTGCCTGATTTGTTTGGGCATAAAAAAAGGAACCGAAAAGGTTCCTTTTTTGTGAGCGGGTGATGAGGTTCGAACTCACGACCTACAGCTTGGAAGGCTGTCGCTCTACCAGCTGAGCTACACCCGCGTTGCGCATCAAGCGCTAAGAGTGGGGAGAGCAGGATTCGAACCTGCGAAGTCGAAGACAACGGATTTACAGTCCGTCCCAGTTGGCCGCTTTGGTATCTCCCCAACTGAATTATGAAAATGTTTTTTTAGAAAACCAATTGTTTTCCGGTGAGCCAAGGAGGAGATTTGAACTCCCGACCTCTTCCTTACCAAGGAAGCGCTCTACCCCTGAGCTACCTCGGCTTGACTTGAGCGGGTGATGAGGTTCGAACTCACGACCTACAGCTTGGAAGGCTGTCGCTCTACCAGCTGAGCTACACCCGCATTGCGCGTCAAGCGCTAAGAGTGGGGAGAGCAGGATTCGAACCTGCGAAGTCGAAACAACGGATTTACAGTCCGTCCCAGTTGGCCGCTTTGGTATCTCCCCAACTGAATTATGAAAATGTTTTTTAGAAAACCATTTGTTTTCCGGTGAGCCAAGGAGGAGATTTGAACTCCCGACCTCTTCCTTACCAAGGAAGCGCTCTACCCCTGAGCTACCTCGGCTTGACTATGAGCGGGTGATGAGGTTCGAACTCACGACCTACAGCTTGGAAGGCTGTCGCTCTACCAGCTGAGCTACACCCGCATTGCGCGTCAAGCGCTAAGAGTGGGGAGAGCAGGATTCGAACCTGCGAAGTCGAAGACAACGGATTTACAGTCCGTCCCAGTTGGCCGCTTTGGTATCTCCCCGTCAGTATTTTTCCTCAGCCGAAGCGTCGTTTTCGCCTCGCTTGTCGCTGAATGGATTGCAAAGGTGCACGTTTTTTTTGAATTGTCAAATACGCCAAACGAAAAAAATAAGGGTTCATCATATCCTCATGGCCGTTTTTGATCGGAACTCTTTCGTAATCGGTTAAGGATGAATATGAAGCGTGAACTTTACGTGTCGGGAATTTTTTCGATTTTTTTTCAATAAAAATCCCCGCCGAGATTTGCCAGCGGGGATTTTAGTCGTTTTTCGGTTAAAATAGCCTTAGAGGCTCGTTTTGGCGGGTTTTACCCCAAGCTTCACGGTTTGGCCTTTGTGTTTGAATTCGATGGCCAACAGTCCGGGCAATATTTCCTTGTAGCTTACCAGCTCGGCTCCCTTGAGTTGCACCTCGTAGCCGGGGCCCTGTTTCATGCAGGCCAGCATTGTGGCTTTCTTGCCTTTTTTCACAAAGCGTCCGAAATCGAGCGAACAGCTAAGTTCCGTTTTGTCGGCGTTGAGGTTTTTCTCCTTCACGAAGCCGTCCATGCCCATGGTCAGGGTTCCGGGGCGATAGAGTGATCCGTACCAGCTCAGTACCGGCGACGAGAGCGCTCCGAATTGGTGCCAGCCCGCGCCGCGTCCGGTGTTCACCAAGAAGTGCTCGAAGCAGTTGTAGCTTTCGTCCACTTCGCGTTGCCAGAGGTTGAGGGCCGTGGTGGCGACTTTCATCGCCATTTCGGTTTCGCCCATGTCGAGCAACGATTTCCAGAACGTCCATTGGTGCGGGAACCACACGCTGCCGTTCCAGTAACCCTCTTTGCTGTAGTACGAGGCCGACTGGTCCACGGCGGTAAAGCCGATCGGTGTCCAGAGTTCTTTAGGGTTGCGGATGTGCTCCATCAATCTTTCTTTCTGTGCGTCGGTGTATTCGCCTGCGAAAATCGGGTAAGCGCCGCCCATGCCCTTGTTCATGTTTTCGCCGTTACTGTTACGCAGTATGCCTGTAGGCTTGCCGTTCTTGTCGTGGGTGACATAACCGAAGTAACCGGACTCTTTGTCCCAGCTATATTTCTGGAGGCCTTCGGAGAGGCGTTTGACGTCTTGGGTGTATTCGCGTGCGTCTCGGCGGAGGCCCAGTTCGTTGGCCATTGAGGAAAGGATCTTGGCCGTGCGGATGGCGTGCGCTGTGTTGACCACGGGGGCCGTAGTGCCGCTAAGCTTCTTACCGTGCATATAGGCTTGTGGCGAATAGTCGTCCCAACCGCCGGAATTGTAGAAGTAGCTGAAGGTACGCAACATGCCCGATTCGAACTTGTCGGTGTCGGAGCCTTCGGCTTTGCCTGTCAGGAAGTCATGATAGCGCTTCAGGCGAGGGTAAGCGACGCGCAACATTTCTTTGTCCTGCGTACGGTTCCAGATTTCGAGGAACGAATAGAACTGAATAGGCAGTGGGGTGCCGTGGTGCGTGAAAGCGTTTTCGTTCTCAGGAGCTGTCAGGTAAGTGAAGAGCAAGTCAAGCCCGCGGGAAGGATCGACTTCCAACAAGCCCAAGCTGGCGAAACCGGCGTCCCAAGTGTAGAGGCTCTGCCACCATTTTCCGGGAACGTAGTGCTTGACCTGCTGGCCGTATGAGGCGATAGGGTAAACCACGTTTGTCAGCGAAGTGGCGGCCATACGGCTTTGGCTAAAGCGATATTTATCGCCTGAAGGATTAAACTCACGGAAGTCGGCCACTTTGGCTTTGTGTTCGGTGTAGTTCCGCTCGCCGAGCTTCATGTCGTTGCCGTACTTCTTGAGTTTCGCCTGTACTTCTTCCAAAGTTCCGTTTACCACATAAGACCGGACCACGCGCTTGCTTTCTTTGGCCATTTCGATCGGGCGCATAAACACTTCCTGGAAGTTGTCTTTGTCCGAATTGGCTCCCCAAAGCGTGGTGCTGACGTGGTTGTGGGAGCTGTTTCTGATCATTTGGTCAAGGTATTGTCCCTTGAAGTTCCTGACTTTGTAAAAGTCGTAGTCCCATACCAAACCGTAATACTGATCGGCGCCTTCGTATTTTAGGATAAAGCTGTTGGGCGTTTTGCTTTCAATGCGGTTCGGTTCTTCTTTTTGTTTGTAACGTTCGAATTCCGCCGTCTGGCCTTTGGCTAACACGGCGAATCCGTCGAGTACGGCAACGCCTTCCGTCGGGTTGAGCCTGATGCGGTACGTACCGGCTTTCACGTCTCCGATATTCGTTTCGGCCATAGCGTATTGCTCGGTAGCCGGCAGGGCAAACGTGGCTTTGGCCATGCCCGATACGTTAATCTTCGCTCCGTTTCCTTTTTCCGTTTTGTAGCGGAGAGCTATTCTGGCGTCGGAGATATCCCTGTCGATTTCCACCTTGTATTCCAACCAGTCGTCGGTTTTTTCCCCGATGCCTTTTACTACCTCGCCATTGGTGGCTTTGTCGTCGCGTTTTACGCCGGGTTTCCAGTTGTCGGTCTGCAGGTGACGTTTCGGGTGGTCGCGTTCCATCCGGATGGCGTCGTAGGCTTCGGCTTCGGTCCAGAGGCCGTGGGTGTTGGCGCGGAACCCTTTTTTCCCGAAAACCATATCGGCGAAAAGCTCAAGCGTAACTGTCTGTTGCGCGTCGGTATTGTTGACGAATTCCGAGCGGATATAGCGGCTGTTTTTGTCCATTTGCACAAAAGCCACGTCGCAATACACTTGGTCTTTCCATTCCAGCTCGTAGCGGTATGAGAAATATTCCAGCCCCGGCGAGGCCTCCCAAGGGTGGAATCCGGCTTCGTAGCGCACGGTAGGGATTATCACTTTGCGGCGGTAAAACCCGGGCGCCACCGACAGCTCGAAGCGGCTTCCCCTTTCGGGATCGGCCACGTGGCTGATGCCGTTGTAAGCGCGGTTGTATGGGCCCCAGTCCGGCAGGTCGAGGTCGTAGTTGGTTTCCAACACACGCTTGTCTATCTGTTGGGCGGAGCCGGGCGCGGTGATAAAAATAAGCGCGGCCAGAACCGTCAAAAAGCGTTTGTCAATCATCGTCTTCCTAGTATAATTATAAAAATTAATCGGGGCTTGAGGCCCTGTCACAATATAGCGGCAAGTGGCGCACTCCGTGAGGTATTGGGTCTTAAATAAGCATTACAGTTGCCATCTGAGAGCGCATTTTTACATTATTTATAAAGTTTTTACGAGCGTGAATAGAGTCGGATTGGCGTTTTTGTCAGATTTCTACGAGTAACAATGAGCTATTCTCGCTTTACACTCACCGGGCTGACATAGCGGGGGTTTTTCATATGAATGAGGTATACTTGAGCCAGAGAATTATTTGATAACCACAGCTCGGTTTCCTTTCAGTGCGCTTTTTTAGGCAAAGGATTCGGGGTGTAAAAGAAAATGATTATGAGGTTTTTTGAGATGAAAACATGGTTGTCGTTAGTGTTGTCGTTTTTTGTTTTTGCGTGTGACAGTTCCGAAGAGGAGGAAATGTCGCCGGAAGAAACAACGGTAGAAACAGGAGCTTTGGCCACGGAAATAATCAGTAAAGTGGATCTGGCTATGCCGGCTACTTTGGTGATCAATCAGGGGGAGAAGCAGGAGGTGAGGTTTGAGGGAGACGCCGAAATTGTATCCAAGATAAAAAGGGAAGTGAAAGACGGCTTGTGGGAGATAAAGTTGGAGCCGGGGAAGCATGAGTACAAAGAGCTCAAGATTTTCTTGACGATTGGGCGCCTGGAAGCCGTGAAACTCAGCGCGGCCGCCAGTGTCAGTGTGGAGGATTTTACGGGCGAAGGTGTGTTGGCCGTGGGAATGACGGGAGTGGGCAATATCGATTTCGGAACGTTGAAAGGTTATGACGAGATAAAGACATCGGTCTCTTCCACGGGGAAAGTGGAGTTCAAAAAAGCCGGATCGGCGGTACGGTTGCTTACAGCTGACATGTCGGGAGTCAGTAAGCTGTACGCACTGAATTTGGTTGCCGAAAAATGCGTGGTCAAAGTGAAAGGTTTGGGCGAAGTGAAGCTAAATGTATCGGAAACTCTTGATGCGGAGATTGGCGATTTGGGGAAAGTGTATTACAAGGGGACTCCCGCCATTACCAAGAAAGTGTCGGGCAACGGAGTGTTGTCAGCGATCTAGGCTGGGGGACGGTTTTCGGAAAATGATTTGACTAGGGCGTCTTTACGGCGCCCTATGTTTGTTTACGGGTTCTTTTAATCCGAAAAAGCTCTATTTTTGTCTTCGCCCTCCGGGCAAATTTGATTCTAAAGAAGACAAATCACCCCATTCCGAATATGAAAGTCTGCATTGCCGAGAAACCGTCCGTAGCCCGGGAAATAGCCACAATTTTGGGAGCCGACCGACGTCATGACGGATACTTCGAAGGGAACGGCTATCAGGTCACTTGGACCTTCGGCCACTTGTGTACCCTGAAGGAACCCCGTGACTACGTGCCGGAATTCGGAAGGTGGAGTTTGCAGACTTTGCCGATTATCCCGCCCCGTTTCGGGGTAAAAGTAATGGACGATGACGGCGTGCAGAAACAGTTCCGGACCATAGCCCACCTGATGGGCAAAGCCGAGGAAATCATCAACTGCGGTGACGCCGGCCAAGAGGGGGAGCTGATCCAGCGCTGGGTAATGCTCAAAGCCAAGGTGAAATGTCCGGTCAAGCGCCTTTGGATTTCGTCTTTGACCAAAGAGGCGATCTTGGAAGGGTTTAAGAATTTGCGCCCGCAGGAAGAGTTTGACCGCCTGTACGCGGCCGGAAGCTCGCGCGCTATGGGCGATTGGCTTTTGGGGATTAACGCCACCCGCGCTTATACGCTCAAGTATGGCGGGGGAAAAGGGACTCTCTCCATCGGCAGGGTGCAGACGCCTACGCTGGCATTGATCGCCAACCGGCAAAAGGAGATCGACAACTTTAAGCCGGAGCCTTATTGGGAATTGAAAACTGTTTACCGAAACGTGCGCTTCGCCGCGCGGTCCGGAAAGTTTACGGATAAGGAAAAAGCCAAGCAGGCGCTGGAAAAGATAAACCCCGCCGATTTTCAGATCGATAGTTTCGAAAAGAAAGCCGGTAAAGAGTTGCCGCCGAACCTGTTCGATTTGACTGCCCTGCAGGTGGAGTGTAACAAGAAGTTCGGTTTTTCCGCAGATCAGACACTTAAGCTTGTGCAAGGGCTTTACGAGAGGAAACTCGTCACGTACCCGAGGGTCGATACTGTTTATTTGCCTAATGATATTTATCCGAAAGTACCCGGAATCCTGAAGTCCATGGCCAATTATTCGGCCCTGACGGAGAAGCTTTTTAACGGAAAGCCTTTGCGCAAATCGGCCAAGGTTTTTAACGATAAAAAGGTGACGGATCACCACGCGATCATCCCCACCAACGTAACGGCCAACCACTTGGGCGCAGAGGATTTTAAGGTGTACGAGACTATAGCCAAGCGCTTTGTGGCCGTATTTTATCCGGACTGTAAAGTGTCGAAAACCAAGGTGGACGGCAACGCCGCGCAGGTGCCGTTTCGCGCCACGGGCAAGCAGATAGTGGAGCCTGGCTGGCGTGAAGTGTACGGCAATGACAAACCCGCCGAAGAGAAGCCGACGGGTGAAGACGAAGGCCAGGTGATGCCCGAATTCCGACAAGGGGAAAAAGGTCCTCACGCGCCGGATTTGGCGGAGAAAATGACCAAACCGCCCAAGTATTATACCGAGGCGACCTTGCTCCGTGCGATGGAAACGGCCGGTAAGTTGGTGGAGGACGATACCCTCCGCGAGGCGATGAAGGAGAACGGCATCGGGCGGCCGTCTACCCGTGCGAATATTATCGAGACGCTGTTTCGCCGTAAATATATTATCAAGCAGAAAAAAAGGCTGGAAGCTACCGAGACGGGCATGCGCTTGGTCGATACTATCCATAACGACCTGCTGAAGTCCGCAGAGTTAACGGGGCAGTGGGAGCACAAGCTTAGGCTGATCGAGAAAGGGGAGTACGATGTGAAAACCTTTATTCAGGAGATGCGGGACCTTACGGGTCAAGTGGTGCGCGAAGCCAAGGCCGGCGTGGCCTTTACCATAGTGAGCGAAGAGGCCGGGAAAAAGAAAAAAGCCAGAGCTACGGCCAAAAAAACTCCCGACGAAACGCAATGTCCGAAATGTAAACAAGGCAAATTGCTCAAAGGCAAGAGCGCCTACGGGTGCGCCCGCTGGAAAGATGGTTGCGATTTTAAACTGCCGTTTGTGGTGGCGGGCAAAAAACTCAGCGATAGCCAAGTGAACGATCTGGTAAGCAAAGGCAAAACCCGTTTGCTCAAGGGCTTGGACCTTGGCGGAAGAAAAGCGGACGGCTTCCTGACGCTGGACGCCAGCGGTAACGTGGGCGTGGAGGAAAAAGCCCCCGAAAAGACAGCCTGCCCCGCTTGTGGAGGCGAAACCCTCAAAGGCAAAAACGCTTACGGATGCGCCAACTGGAAGCAAGGTTGTAAATTCCGACTGCCTTTTGAACTCTACGGCAAGAAGCTGACCGACAGGCAAATTCAGGACCTGTTGACCAAAGGCAAAACAGGTCTGATTAAAGGATTTGTGGAAGACGGCGTAAAATTCGGAGCCAAGCTTTCCTTTAATTCCGAAGGCGTGTTGAAGGTGGAACGGGAAGGGTGATTTTTGGACGTGTTGATTGAAGAGTGTAATTATATGGAGCAATTTTTTGTAATACTGATTTTGGTTTTTTTAGGGTACCGTTATTCCAAGAGAAACGATTTGGGTTTGGATAAACACTTCGAAAAATATCATTTTGAGATATTGAGGGTGAGGAGTATGAGAACCGAAGATATAACCAGAGTTTTTGACGGAGCCTGATCCGTAACGGTTCCCTTTGTACTCATAAACAATAGGCCGGCGGAATATAAAGTCAATTACAAGGAAATTGCGTTTAGAAATAATTTCGGGAACGAGTATAAAGTATACGCCCGTATTGAAGATCATTTTTTGTGGTCGAAGAAGATAACCTTTGATACGGACCTGTCAGAATATCATAATAAGTGAGGGAATTGGGTTTGCCGGTTTATTTTTCAGCTTTAGGATATGTCTATTATGATCAAACAGGAATCAGAACTTCTAATCTTAGTCGAAGAGGTTGAGGAATGCCTGCTGTCAGGAGCTTCTAAAAGTGATATTTATGCCAAGATAGGGAAGAGTATTGAGAGGCGTCAGTTGGAAGAGACCATAGAGCTTGTAGAGAACAAGATTGTGGATCGCTATAGCCCCTTGGTGATTAAGATGATTGAACGAGGGGCTACAAAAAAACAAGTCGGTGAACTTTTAGGAAAAGAATTAAGAGGAGACATTTTTTCCCGTTGTCTCAAATATTCTTTACGGCAATATGAAGAGACAGTAAGGACAAAGGTAGTTGCGGAAATCAGGGCTTTGGACGAGATACCGGCTTTGGTGGATAAATACACAAACGATTTTATAGAACGCAAGAAAGTCGAAGAATGGGTACGTACTCATTGCGTTGGAGTTCAGACCAGGCAGAAAAAGGAAAAGAAAAATATGCTTATTCGTGGTCTGGCCGGAATCGTTGTGGCAGTTGTGGGGTTGATATTATATTTAAAAATATACCATGATTTGACATTTGAGGTGCTTCCCGTCTTGGGAGTTATTTTTATGCAAGGGTTTGCGGGTGTTCTTAGGTCTATGTTTGTTCATGTAGTGTCTGATGATTTTGTCAATTACGGAAGCACTTCGAGTGAATAGAGGTGTGGTGCTTCCTACATTGAGCGGTCTTTGGTATTGACTTAAGAACTAATATTTTTTTGCTCAACTCAATTTTTAGTTATACCTTGATCTAGGGTCTCTGCCGAGTGTGGATGTAAAGAGGCGAACAGATTTTTTAATACCGGCAGGTACTGCATTTTGTTTGGTTATCTCTTTTTAAACGTAAATCCATCAGCCGATGAAAACCTCGTTCTATTTTTGTGTTGCCCTTCTGTTTTTCGCATGCCAACCCCGTACAAAAGATAATAAAACGGTGGAGGCAAGCGTCGATTCTTTAGCTTCGAAATTAACGATTGATCCTGCTCTGTCAGCGGAAGAGCAAACGGCTATTATGCCTCTTCCGGATACGATGTTGTATATGGATGAGTCGGTATTTGGAGAACATATTCCGCTTAAAGGCGAGAATAAGGAAATCAACAACTTTTTTAAAGTAAGCGGAACGCAACTGATAGCGAAAGACAGTTTGTTGTTAATGAAGAACAGGAGTAACGAAGGTTTTTTCGCTATATACCGTCTTCCGGAGTTTGAGCTGCTAAGCCAGTTTGGAAAGCTGGGACGCGGGCCCGGCGAGTTTTCGTTTCCGGCTGTGGGGCCATCCGAAGACGAAAACCGGTTGGCTTATATTATGGCCACTTCCAACAGTGAACTATATTCACTTGACAGGAATCTGGAATTAAAGAAAATGAATATTCCCTTTCCCAAAAAGTTTAAGAAATTCAGTGATGACAAACAGATTCATGGAGTGTCAGACAGGGAATTTTATTATGTGGAATCGACAAAAAACGGAAAGGGGTTATTCCATTTTAAGTTAGAAAACGATTCGGCTAAAAACCGCTTGTTGCATTCCCTTTCTTATATGAAAAACAGAAAGGGCTGGGCGAATTATATCGGTGACTTTGGCGCCAATGTGGCTAAGAAAAGGGCGGTTTACGCTTATAAATATTCTAAGAGAGTGGTCTTTTTTGATTTGGAAAACGGAACAAAAAGGACTCTGGTGTTTAAAAACAACGACGAGCCGAAAAAGAAAGGGACCAATTTATTAGGCCCGTCCAACGTGACTCATTACTGGGGGATTTCTGCGCAGAAAGAATACGTTTACTTATGCTATTCGGGACGTACACCGATACAGGTAGGGAATGAGAATGATAAAACGGGGGGATATATTTTTGTGGAACAATATGATTGGAACGGTAATCCGATCCGTAAATTCCGATTGGACAGATGGGGGTATCTTTGCGTGGATAATAAGGAAGAAAAGATTATCCTTGTTTCGTATGTTGAAGAACATCCGTTTTTCGTCTATAACATTCCGAAGTTAGGTAAAGAAAAGGAGGCTTTGTAAAAGTCCGTTATTTCTATTTATATAGATTTTGTCCTGTCGGCAAGCGTTTTAAGCCTGTGCAGGTAGATCAAGCTCGGTCCTTATTTTTGGTGGTGTTTGGTTGTGCGTGCGCCCTTTTTGGAAAGCCAAAACCTTACGTAATTAAAAATTCACAGACTGTCTCTAATTCGTGAACGTGGCCACCGTGTTTTTCGTTAATAAACACGAAACTGGATTTTTAACCTTAAACCCACGCAAATATGGCCATGGCTCTTCGATTGACAATCGGTTTTTTAGTTTGTGTATTTGTTGTCAGAGGGTTGGATTGGATGGTGGGGGGATTGATGGAATACCCTTGGCATACGGCGCTATTTACCGCGGCGGTGACCTCGGTGGTTATCTGGAGGCAACTCCAGAACCAGCTGGCGTAAAGCCTCCTTTATAGTATTGGAACGGCCCGTGGCGTTTTCCCTGAAAAGGGAGCGTGTCACGGGCCGTTTTTTTGGTTTTAAGGGCCTTTACTTGTTTGTGTGATTTTAGAGCCTTGTGAAGGGATTCTTTTTGGGAAAGAAAAGTTGATTGATCATAGAAAAGCCATACTTTAGGTTGTTGATACTTTTGAATTGATTTTAAGAATAAGCGTTTTTTTGATAAGGATTTAATGGGAAGTAGTTTAAGGATATCGCTGGTTCATTATAAATCGCCGGAACTGGGAAGTTCTTGGGGACATTTTTTTCAAAATGATCAAGATATTAGAATCATAGAGGGAAATATTTTAGAGGTGGAAGCTGATGCTTTGGTCAGCCCTGGTAATTCGTTTGGCTTTATGGATGGTGGATTAGACCTGCTGATTTCCCAAAAGTATGGTTGGCAAGTTGAGTCTGAGCTTAAACGCCATATTGCGCTATCTGAGCTTGGTGAATTGTTGGTAGGACAAGCATTGAGCGTTGAATCGGGTTCTAAAATTGTTATATGTGCTCCAACTATGCGTGTGCCTACTAGTGAAGGGATTCCGGAATCTGTAAATGCGTACTTGGCTATGAAAGCTATCCTTATTGAAGGATTGAAAAATAAGAAGATTGATTCCATAGCCATTCCTGGTCTCTGCACAGGGACTGGAAGAATGTCTCCGTATAATTCCGCTTTACAGATGAAGGTAGCATATGATGAGATAGTCAATGGGATAAAACCTGAGTTTCCAATGTTTATGGATGCGGTGAAGCATCATAATCATTTAAAGAGAACAAGGAGGTCGAATTTGTCATAATTAAAAGATTTAATTCTTGAAAACACGTGAGTAAGCGCAACACTTTCGGATCAATTCTTTAGAAATGCTTTCGATGAAGTTATTTGGAGGTGGAGTATTATGGGAGACTTATTTTTTGCATAAAAGTCCTCTAAGTAGAGGTGGTGGGGTATTCGAATCGTGTGAAAAGATCCAGGATTTTACCGAGATGTAATGAAATAGACAGAGTTATCCCGTACTTGCGAGGTTGTAGTCGTGTAATTTTTCAAATGTTTGCGGAAATATGGGGTTCCTTTTCTGGGAGAGAGGCTTGCCTTTATGCCGACGATGATATTCGCCTATGCTTACCACTCGTTTTTGCCGGGTAAGAGTGGCTTTTTTCTCTTCGTCCAGTTTTTCCATAAGTAATTCGGCCAATTCGTTCATCTGTAGAAAATGCCAAGGCTTGTCTTTGCGTTTAAACAGAGAACGGCTACGGGGGTAGAGAATATTCATCAAAAAATGGATGGGTTCGCTTCGATGCCGAAAATACTCGTTTAGGTCTGATCGCCAAGCGATATGTGTACGGGGGAGTTTTCGGAATTGAAACCATCTAGAGCGTAAATCCTTGAACCATTGGCTGTGCTCACCATTTCGGAAATGACCTCCCCATCGTTTTCGGGCTTGACTTAGACGATTGGCTGTTATGGCGTTGTATTCGCCGTGGAGGCTGTTGCGCTCTAGCTCCCGGCTTACAGTTGAGGGCGAACGATGCAAGGCTTCCGCTATTTTGCGTATAGAATGCCCGTGTCCTTTGAGGATCATTAAAAACTCCCTTTCACGATATGTTAATTGGCTGTAGCCCATTGCAGCTACATTTGCAAAGATCTTGCTGACTATAAATGGGGATGCTGATGGAAGTTTTGTGTTGGAGCAGTCAATGTGTAAGAGATAGTGTGCTTTTGTACTTCACTAGTCATATTACTTTTTGGGTGCGGACATGCTTGGAATTTATAATATATCTTTTGTTTCGGTACTATTAACCGGGCTTTTGCCTTGATTCCATGCATTTGTCAAAGAGTGACTCCTTTTTTTAGGGCTCCGGTTTTAGGTATTCTCTTTAGGGGCTCACCGTTTACTTTGCTTTGGGTGGAGAATGTCTTTGCAGTTCCGTTTCCCTATAGTCTTTAGGCAGTAGGCCCACGTTCTTTTTGAAAAAAACGTGTAAAGTATGACGGGTCGTCATAGCCAAGTTGGAACGCTATCTCGTTGATGTTTAGCGCGGTCTGTTTCAGAAGGATCTTGGCGCTTATGATCAGGGCCTTTGTTATCCATTCCCTCGCCGTCTAGCTGGTTAGCTGTTTTACGATTTTGTTGAGGTGGTTTGGCGATATGTGCAGTTTGTCGACTATTTTTTTCCTTTATATGCGGGTGTGAGGCTTTACGGAAAGAAATTACGGTGTTGTATTTTTTTTATAATACATCTATTCATTTCGATGCGATTAACCAGTCTTCTACCCTGATTCCATGTGTTTTGTAGCGGGAGTGCCTCGATTGCTTGCTTTATGACATCGTGCCTGCGATGCGACGGGGCTTTTTTTAAAAAAAGAAGATATGCAATGAAAAACGTTGAATGGAAGTGGTTGTTCGTGTTAAGTCTTGCCGGCCGAAGTGGTTGGCGGTACGCTAGGCTTTTGGTCCTGTTTTCTGTTTTTAGTTTCGGTTCGCTTAGGGCTGTGGCTGACGATTCGGGAAAGGGAGAGAGAACCGGTAAGAAAGGTTCCGACCGTAGCCGGCCTAATGTTATTTATATTTTGGCTGATGATTTGGGGTATGGCGATGTGGGCTGTTTGAATCCCGAAGGTAAGATTGCCACACCGTATATTGACCGTTTCGCTTCGCAGGGCATGACATTTACGGACGCTCATTCGGGGTCGTCTGTTTGTACTCCTACTCGCTATGGCGTTATGACGGGGCGCTATGCTTGGCGTACTCGCTTACAGCATGGTGTGATCCGCTTTGGTGATCCGCTAATTGAAAACGACAGGATGACTGTGGCGAGTCTTTTTAAGGAGAACGGTTATCATACGCAGGGTATTGGCAAGTGGCATGTGGGGCAGAAATATGAATGGCCGTCATCGGAGCCTGATCAGCCCAAAACTATTGTGCGTTCGGATTATGAAAAGCTTCCCCCGGGAACCAAATTGCTTGAGGGGCCTGCGGATAGGGGTTTTGACTCTTATTTTTGGTTTCTGATTTACATAATCCCCAATGACCGGCGAGAGTGGGCGACAATTCATGACGATGTGGTAAAGGAGACTTTGAGTCAAGAGGCTCTGTTGCCGGAGCTTACGCGTCGGGGAGTGGAGCATATCCATAAAAGAGCCGACGTTTATAAAAATGACGGAACTCCCTTTTTTATGTATTGGGCGCCTCCGGTACCCCATACACCGATAGCCCCTTCCGGTAAGTGGGTGGGGAGCAGTGAGATCAACAATTCCTATGCGGACTACGTCCAACAGTTTGATTGGTCTGTAGGGCGGTTGTTTCAGGCTTTGGATGATGCGGGTATAGCCGATAATACCCTTGTGGTTCTTACCAGCGACAATGGCTGTACGCCCGGTTTGGGTATTTTTGAGAGTCTTCGCAAAAAGGGGCACGCGGCTAGTGGAATCTACCGTGGCGCAAAGGCCGACATTTGGGACGGAGGACATAGGGTACCGTTCTTTGCTCGTTGGCCAAAGCGTATAGAGGCTGGTTCTAAGAATGAAGGATTAGTTTGCTTAACTGATTTCATGGCCACAGCAGCGGATCTTTTGCGAACGGACCTACCGGAAAACACTGGAGAGGATAGCTTCAGCATGTTGCCTACATTGTTAGGCAAGAAGAAAAAAACTCGAAAATCAGTGGTGCATCATTCGATTGAAGGCCGTTTCGCAATACGTGAAGGAAAGTGGAAGTTGATCTTTTGCCCGGGTTCGGGAGGTTGGGCTTACCCAAAGGACGGCAAGGCCAGGGAGCTGGGGTGGCCCGAAGTTCAGTTGTATGATATGGAGAAAGATCCGCAAGAGGCTACGAACGTTCAGGCTCAATACCCGGCTGTTGTGAAGAGGTTGACGAAACTGATGAAAGAAGTAATTGCGGACGGAAAGAGCAGGCCAAAAGCAAAAGGAGAAAATGAGGTGCCTATTGTGTTGTACAAAAAGTGATTTAACCGAAAAGAAGGGCGTATGTTCTTTGTCTGCTTTATGTCAGATGGTCATGGTTTAAATAAATTTTAAAGCCCCATAACCTATATGGGAATATGGCCTTTTTTGAGAGAGTAAATAACCTTGTTAGCTCTCTGACAAGACCGAATAATTCGACCAGTTTAAATATTTTCAGTAAAGGAGTCAACTACGGGAGACTCCTTTTTTGTTTTTAATACTCCAGTTTTAGATATTCTCTTTAGGGTCTCACCGTTTACTTTACTTTGGGCGGAGATTGTCTTTGCAGTTCCGTTTCCCTATAGTCTTTAGGCAGTAGACCCACGTTCTTTTTGAAAAAACGGGTAAAGTATGACGGGTCGTCATAGCCGAGCTGGAACGCTATCTCGTTGATGTTTAGTGCGGTCTGTTTCAGAAGGATCTTGGCGCTTATGATCAGGGCCTTTGTTATCCAGTCCCTCGCCGTCTCGCCCGTTAGCTGTTTTACGCTTTTGTTGAGGTGGTTTGGCGATACGTGCAGTTTGTCGGCGTAAAATTTTACGGAGCGCTCTTCGGAAATATGCCTGAAGATGGCGCTTTTGAAGTTGTTCATCAATTCCTCCTGTCTGGAAAAATTGCAGAGTTCGAATTGTTCCGGCAAAGAGCCGTTCACCTCGAACAGCAACGCGAACAGATACGCCTGTATTTTGTCCACGTTGTGCGTGCCGTGGTATTCCGTATGCATCCTTTCGAGCACCCTCAGTACGGCCCCCAGCGTATCGTGGTCCAGGTTTAGGGGGCGGTGGTGCATATAGAGGTTTAGTCGCTCGAAGCGCTTGGTCATTTGCTGGAATTGCTTGGCAATATTGGCTACAAACGGCGACTGCGCAAGGAATTCGTAACTGAAGTGGCAATAAAAGCCTTGGGCGTCATGGGATATATCGAGCAGGGAGGTGGATTGGTCCTCTTGCCAAAGGTGTACCTGCCCCTTGCCGATCGTCACCTCGTTGAGATTGCATTTTACTGTGACCTCGCCCTCGGTAATACAATGGAGTTGCGCAACCGACCTGAGATAAGGTGGAATAGGAGTTTTGATGATGTCCTTATATTCGACCACTTTGGCAATCAAAAAGTTGTCGGGATTTCCTTTCCGAAGATACTCCCGTTGGGGTCCTTCTTTGAAATACGCTCTGAAAAACTCGTCTAGCGAATACTTATGGGGGGGCGGTCCCTTTATCATACTCTTGGTGCTTATTGTTCATAAAGTCCCAAACATAATACGTAATGGCCTAAACTCAGAACTCAGGATTGTTTTGTCCTATCACCCGATTACTTTAAGCCTATTCCGTTATCGGGGCCCTAAAGCTTATCAGTTCTTCCGGTTTTGTACGTAATCCGTATTTATTGCCTTTAAAAAAGACGCGATCTTGTTTTTGGTGATGCTTGTTGTCTTTTTTTGATTGAAAAGTGATGTGATTGGCTGGTTCCGTTCGATTGACCTGTGAATGGCGTGTTCTATCTTTGCACCAGTAAAACCAACCTACTGTTTTGATGAAAAAAATCCTGCGCACTTTTAAATGGGCCTTGGTGTCTTTCCTGTTTTTTTCCTGCGACGCTTGCCAGGATCCGGATCCCAACCCTAAGCCCGAACCGGGCGACGAAAAGAAAATCGTGATCACCACTATAGCCACGCCTACGGACCAAACCTTACGTAGTATTCACTTTTTGGATGAGAATATTGGCTACGCCGCCGGCGGGGACGAGGATATAGTGTCCGATTCCACCAGAGGCGTGATTCTGAAAACCGTAGACGGAGGCGAGACCTGGGCGAAGGTTTTTGAGAGAAAATACCGTATCAATGACAAAGACGACCGTGGCGTCGAGCTTAAGGGCGGCGGTTTCGAAATGACCAGCGTGTTTGCGAAATCGGCAAATGAGGTGTTCGCCACTTCGTTCCTGGGACGGATCCACACCAGCAAGGACGGGGGCGAGACCTGGTCTATGCAATATTCGGTGGAAGGTGATGACGTGGTGAATTTTTACGGGCGTTACAACGTTTTGGAAGATATTACCTTCTTTGACGACAACTTTGGTGTGGTGGTAGGCAAAAGGGGGAACTACCTGGGCCTGGATCCGGATACGGGCTTTTCCGCCTTCACAATGGACGGCGGCGATGTTTGGATCGACATTCTTGATGGCGACCCCGCCGAATGGCGCCGGGCGTCCACCAATACGATAAACCAGCAGGAGGTGGCGATGCGGAACAATCCGTTGACTTCCGCCAAACGCTATGGCGAGAAAATGCTTTTCCTGACGGGCGGATTAACGAATAAAGGCACCCTGACCACCTGCGATGAATACACTATCGAATCCCAAACGAACAAGTGGGAAGTGATGACGCCCAAGCAAGACCAGTCGAACGCACCAAAGTTTGTCGATTCGGCGATAGACGGCGATTTTATCGTGGTGGTAGGCAACAACGGTCTCCGGAGCCCGACGACCGAAAAAGGGGCGATGTTCTCTTCGACCACGGGCAAAGACTGGCAACCGGTACCGTACGGCGGTGATAATAAGCTGACGGCGGTAGACGTAAAAGGCCAGACGATGGTGATTGTGGGCATCAACAAGGGATCGAATACGGAAGGTCCTGAATTTGTGTCGTTGTCATTCGATCGTGGCGCGACTTGGACACGGATAGAGCACGACCATAATACGGCCGATTGGAAAGATGTCTATATGCTTTCGGAAAAGAAAATGTTTATGGTCGGGGCCGAAGGTTTGATTATGAAGCTGGAGGTAAAGGAGTAGCGCCGGCCCGACAAAAGAAAATAGGTGATTCGTTTCTTTAGTGGTATTGCTGAGAATGTGAAAGAGCAACACTTCCGGATGGGCTACTGTCTTAGTGGCCTATTTGGGGTGTTGTTTTTCGTTTTCGTGATACTCATAAGTATGCACCCTGACATAATTACAGTATTAAGAATGCGAAATCCCGAGGTCACTGATATTTTGCGCTTTTAATTCCAATGATGTCGCTTATGGTCAGTTTGTTAGCGCCTAAATAAAATTTCAATACCAGACAATATATACGAGGATTCGGAGTTTTTTGAGAGAGTGAAACGGTAACCTGCTAGGGTTGCATAGGACTAAGCTCGTGTTTTATTTTGGTTTGCGATATAAGGGAGCGGCTTGCTGGCGCTCCCTTTTTCGTATGTTGCCGGGTGTCAGGGAGTTGCTAGAGTATGATTATCTAAATGTACTTTTGTTTTTATGTCAAAATATAAAGTATTGGAGACGATTTTTTTCATGTTATAAAAAATGTAAACAGATAGAATCTTCATTTTTGGTATTATTTAGTTTTTATTTAATTCTTTTTGATGAAAAAAAATAAATATCGGATTCCGGTCATACTAACAGAAAAGTCATTCGCATATATTTTCATCAGAGAAAACGCCCGACCTTTTAAATGACACGCCGATAGGAGAAACATCGGGTGTGGCCGTGATAAAACGGTGGAGTCGGGTGGGGAAGCGGGCAGTTGAAAACGCCGTACAAGCCTTTCCCAACTCTGCGAATGTGCCCGTCGGCTATTGGTATAACGAGTCGTGACGATTCCTTTTTTTGAAGCGGGCCATCGAGTTTTTATGTTATCAGAATATCCTTGCGTTTCCCTTTTTGCGGAAACGAATCGACTGTTTTCGGTTCATGTATCCGGCAGGCGCCGGCCGGGTAAGCTGTGTTCCGTTGAATTATTCCTTGTTGTTTATTGGATTTGGTATTGGTAGTCACCGTGAATTATGCGGAGAGCGGGATTGCTGTGCCCAAAATGTACATGTCCGGTTCCGTGCTTTGCGGATTTGCCACTGCCGTCCGATTTGTAATTTGACTGTTTACGTTTTTTCCGGGCGCTCTACCGTCCGGACGCTTATTAGAAAACAACCATATGAAAAAGCTAATATTTACCCCGATTACCGTTTTCGCATTGTTAGTCTTTCTGGCGTCTTGCTCGCAGGAGGAGAATGACATACAGGTTGTTCCTGAAACAAAGAAAGAGGAGCTGAAATCCGAAGCTTTGGTGAAGGACTTTATCGAGATTTATAAGAAAGAGTCAAACCGCTCGATAATTTTGAACAGTCTGAAAGGGCAGGACCTACCGGTGGCGCTGGATGCCGTGATGCCTGAGTTCGAGAAAAATTCGGCTGGCACCGAGGCTTTGGCAGGTTTGAAAGAATATCAAAAAGAGATCCGTTCGACCCAAGTTGCTGGAGAAGCGCTTCAGGCGTCTGAGATCTGGATGCTGAACAAGGACAAGGATTTCGCTTATGACGAAGTGCTGTTCGCCAAGGCTCCCGAGACGAAAGACGAAGAGGATATGGAGACCGTTACCGTCTATAATATCAAAGGGGAGGCTGTAGAGTTAAACGCCAACGAACGCCCTGATCTTCCGATTATTATGATCGAAGACAACGGCTATGAGGCGCTTAAGCTCCGCGCTTCAGCAATGAACGAAATGCTGGCCGAAAGCAACCTGAACACCGTAGGGTCGAACTTGGCTTTGCGTACGGCTTCCGAAGACAAAAAACCGATAGAGGTGACGCGTCTGACTTCGATCAACCTGAAAGACGACAAAGAACCTTGGTTCTTGGGCTCTGCCGAAATTTACGCCGTGGTATCCGGTACCCGCAACGAGAAAAACGAGCCTCAGGTACAGGTAATCGCCATGACATACCTTGACAAGTCGGGTATTACGTACCGTCCGAACCAGATTATGGTGTATTGGGAAGATTATTCTCTGCAAGCCGTTAATATCCAGCTTTTCGAACAGGATTCAAGAACGAGCTACAAAGGGTTGGTGACCAATATTTCGGGAGAAGTGACCAAACTTACGAGCGATTTGGCCAAGATGCCCGAACTGACCGCTTTGGGAACTATTGCGTCGGCGATTATCAGCGCTATGCCTGACAAGTGGTTTACTAACGATGATGACGAGGTTGATTATTTTTACGCTCTGAAGAAGCAGGATTATAAAGACTTCGGTGGCGCGGCGGGTAACGCCACGGCCACGTTCGAATTGGACGTGATCGAGCATAACTGATCGAATGACTCGCTTTGGTGCGAGATGAACTAAAAAAAGCCGTTCCGCATAATGCGGAACGGCTTTTTGCTTATTATTTGAATAATTTTTTTTCCTTCCGGAATCAGTCTTCTTTTACTTCTACACGGATCGAAAGTTCTTCCAGCTGAGTATTGTCCACGGCCGAAGGAGCGTCGATCATAACGTCGCGGCCCGAGTTGTTTTTCGGGAATGCGATGTAGTCGCGGATAGAGTCCGAACCGCCGAAGAGCGAGCAGATACGGTCGAAACCGAAGGCGATACCGCCGTGCGGTGGCGCTCCGTATTCGAAGGCTTCCATCAGGAACCCGAACTGCGCTTTGGCTTCCTCTTCGCTGAATCCGAGGTGTTTGAACATCAGTTGCTGCATCTCGCGGTCGTGGATACGGATAGATCCGCCCCCAATCTCTACACCGTTGATTACCAAATCGTAGGCGTTGGCGCGTACTGCTCCCGGATCGGTGTCCAGCATCGGCATGTCTTCAACCTTCGGCGAGGTGAACGGGTGGTGCATGGCGTGGTAGCGCTGGCTTTCCTCGTCCCATTCCAACAGCGGGAAGTTCATTACCCACAGCGGCTTGAAGGTGTTCGGGTCGCGGAGGCCGAGATCCGATCCCATCTTCAGGCGGAGTTCGCAGAGTTGCTTGCGCACGGTGTCGGTATGGCCCGACATCACGAGGAGCAAATCGCCGGCTTTGGCTCCGAATTTCTCGGCCCAAGCCTTGAGGTCCTCTTGCGAGAAGAATTTGTCTATAGACGATTTGAAGCTTCCGTCTTCGTTACACTTCACGTGTACCAAGCCTTTGGCTCCGATCTGTGGCGTCTGCATGAATTTGGTCAGGGCGTCGAGTTGCTTGCGGGTGTAGTTGCCGCATCCGTCCACCTTGATACCCACGATCAGCTCGGCGCTGTCGAAGATTTTGAAGTCTTTGCCTTTGGCCAAATCATTGATTTCCACGAAAGGCATTCCGAAGCGGAGGTCCGGTTTGTCCGAGCCGTAGAATTTCATGGCGTCGGCGTACTCCATACGCTCGAAGTCTTCGGTAAGTTCCACGCCCCTGACGGTCTTGAACAGGTGCTTGGTCATTCCTTCGAAAGTGTTGAGGATATCCTCTTGCTCCACGAAGGACATTTCGCAGTCAATTTGCGTAAACTCAGGCTGGCGGTCGGCGCGCAGGTCCTCGTCGCGGAAACATTTCACGATTTGGAAGTAGCGGTCGAAACCGGAAACCATCAACAACTGCTTAAAAGTCTGTGGCGACTGCGGGAGGGCGTAGAATTCGCCTTTGTTGGTACGCGAAGGAACTACGAAGTCGCGGGCGCCTTCCGGAGTCGATTTGATCAGTACCGGAGTCTCCACTTCCATAAACTCTTTGGCGTCGAGGAAGCGACGCGTTTCCTGCATCATGCGGTGGCGGAGGGCCAGCTTTTCGCGCTGGTTTTCGCGACGCAAGTCCAGGTAGCGGTATTTCATTCTCAGGTCGTCGCCGCCGTCGGTGTCGTTTTCGATCATAAACGGCGGAAGCTTCGACGCGTTCAGGACGTTGAGGCTGTCGACCATGATCTCGATCTCGCCTGTAGGGATCTTGTCGTTGACGGAGTAGCGCTTGAGCACAGTGCCCTGCGCCTGTACCACGAATTCGCGGCCGAGTTCGCGGGCTTTGGCCACGACCTGCGGGTCGGATTTGCTTTCGTCAAACATCAGCTGCGTCACGCCATAGCGGTCGCGGAGGTCTACCCAGATCATGCCGCCCTTGTCGCGGATTCTCTGTACCCAACCGCTGAGCGTTACGCGCTCGTTCTCGTTAGCGATGCGGAGCTCGCCGCAAGTATGTGTCCTGTACATTTCTATCTGTATTGTGATATTTGAGGGGATTCGGCGCGCTTTGGGCGTCGCTTTCGGCCCGTATTTTCAGTCAATTACCGTGTTCCGGGCCTACTGTGGGCGTCTGCGCCGGAAGGAGTTCAAATTTAAAGAATATTTCGTGAAAGGCCGATGGCATTCTGATTATTTCAACACAAAGGATCGGGGCTTGAGTATTCGGCAAATAAGCGGGGAAATCGCATGTAATCCGCCCCGTATAGACGATCATTTGAAGTTTATCGTTAATTTTGCGGGATATGGATTTGCGAAAATCCGGGCCGAACGTACGGTCCGTTCATGGCAAGGAACCATTTAGCGTAAAGAAATGATTGAGCAAAAGATAGAAGAACTTAGAGAAAACGGTTATACGTTTGATTTCATGGGATTTTTGCGTGAAGGATTCGGCTTGTTTAAGGCGTATTTCTTCGGCTTTATATCGTTTACGGCTTTGGCTATGCTGATTTTCAGCTTTATAGCGATGACCGGCGCTCTCCCGTTGATTTATTTGGCGCAAATATTCGTGATGCCTTTGTTGGTGGGCGGAATTGTTATAGTCTGCGAAAAAATCAGGAAAGGGCAAGAAATACCGATGTACGGTGATTTTTTCGGCGTTCGGAGGTTCGCCGGACGACTGATCTCGCTGTCGTTGGTGGAAATGCTGATTACCTTTGTGGCCGGATTGCCGGCTTTGCTTTACGCCTCATCTTTGGCGGCTACCAAGCTGGGCCCTGTGACTCCGGAGCAGATTACGCCGGAGCTAATCGAGAAAATGCAGGATATTCTGGTCAGTTTTTCTCCGCAGGAATACGGGATTATGCTGGCCTTGGCCTTGCCGGTAGTCTACCTTACGGTGGCGTATATGCTGGCCCAGATTTTTGTGGTGGTAGACGGTAAAGGCGTTGTGGAATCGCTGAAATTGAGCCGTCGTTTGGTGCACCGCGATTGGTTTTCGTTCCTTGGTTTGGCCATTATTTTCCAGGCTACGATCTGGATAAGCTCGGCGACTATTCCGTTGCTGACGCTGTTTTTTATCCCGATGGCGGCTTGTGTTAGCTACGCTATCTATATGCGCCTTTTGCACGAGGAAGAGGAGAAAAAGGAAAAAGTTTCCGGGTATTGATTGGGTGAAAAACATTGGGCGTGGCAGTAATAGTGGTCACGCTGTTTTTCTTTTTTTGGAAAAAAAATGGGCCTCGTCAGAGGTTTTGTTTTAGGCGGTTCCGAAGCGTATAGCGTCTTTTGGGCTTCTGTCGCTTAGGTTGTACTATTCAGAGTGTCGCTTTCGTTTCGAGTTTAGTTTTTTATATAGATCGAGAATCGCTTCTCATTAAGTTTGCATACTGATTCATTCCGAAGATATGGGTTTGCTTGTAGCGTTGAAGTTCGTTTTTCTGATTTTTGCCGTGTTGTCAGGGTTTACGCTTTTGGCGGGGCTGTACAGGCCGTGGTGGGCGCTTTGGTTTATGGATTATATGAATAGGCTGTTGGTGATAAAAATCTACGGAGTGGCCGTTTTGATCTTTGCCGGACTATATTTCGGGTTGTCCGAAATCTTGCGGATTTTTTTCGAAATTTAAGAAAGCACGCAACCATATCTGTTGTTTTAGTATCAGGTCAGGTAAAATAGGAATACTTCTTATTGATTTGATCATAAAACAATACGACTATGAAAAGTGACTTTACTTTCCGGTTATTACATTTTTCCTTTCTATTACTTTCCGTCACATTTATAACAGTAAGTTCTGTTGATGCACAGATCGTAATTAAGGATGAGACTATACGCATTGGTGATTGGTTAATCATTAACGATTGGGACGGTGTGGTGGTAGCGCACGAAAAACCCGCTGATCGTCATAGGTTCAGTCCATACCTCGATTTGGGAATTAACAATTGGGTGACTCCCAGTTCTCAGAGTGATGTTCCGAATGTCAAGGGCTGGGGGTCTTGGTACGTAGGACTTGGCGTCAGTAAAGTGTTTGCGGTCAATAAACATATAAGATTCAACACTGGGGTGGGTTTCAGCTGGTATAATTTCAAATTTAAAGAAGACGACTACCGTTTAGTGAACTTGGGCGATAAGGCGGGCTTTGAGAAGGAAACCGATCCGAATATCAAGTCACTGAAGAGCAAGCTGACCATTTCGTATTTGGACGCTAAGCTTATCCCGACATTAAATTTCCCGAAAAGCGGATTTAGCTTTGGCGTGGGTATGTACGGTGGCATAAAGCTTACCAATTACACCAAAATCAAATACAAGGAAGACGGCGACAAAGACAAGGATAAAGACTTTGACCGCAATCATGTGAACAATTTCCGCTACGGTCTGCGTGGTGAGTTGACTTTCGGGCACCGGGTGAAGCTTTTCGGTACGTATGACCTAAATAGGGTATTTCCGGCGGGCGAAGGCCCTAAGTTGCATCCGTTTGTGTTTGGTGTGACTGTTTTCAGCGCTAACTGATCTTTTTTTCAATAATTTTTATTTCCATATGCAACTATTGGGCAAAGTCTCCGGTCTACCAAGTGTCCATTGCAAATGGACGACAATTTCGTCGGGAGTTCCGGCGGTATCGCTTTTTTAAGATAAAGATCGAATAGAGAAACAATTACCCGAGAACCACTCCATTTAATACCCTGGTAAAATGAAAAGAATTGCGTTAATCGCGACGCTCATTTTGATGAGCCTGGCATCGTATTGCCAAAAAATTACGGTCAAAGGTTCTGTCAAAGGCCAAGGCGCCGACGCCGAGTTTTATAATGTAGCTATTTTGAAGCCTTCGGATTCCAGCTTGGTGACCGGTAGCGCTTTTTCCGAAGCCGTTTTCAGTCTGCAAGTTTCGCCGGCCAAAGAATATCTACTGAAGGTTACTTCGATGGGTTTTCTACCAGTAGTGAAACGGATAAAAGCGGTTGGGGATTTGAATGTGGGGGAGATGGTTTTGGTGGCCGATGTGAAAGAACTTGAAGCCGTGACAGTGAAAGGCAAGAAGGCTTCTTTTACGCAGAAAAATGGCAAACTGGTAATGAATATCCAAGGCACAACGCTCAGTGACGCCGGGACCGTTTTTGACGCCTTGAGAAGAATGCCGGGGATAAAAGTGGGGACAGACGATAAAGTGACGATTATGGGCAAAGGCGCCCCGCTGATTATCGTGGACGGAAAAGAAATCCGCGATAACGACGAGTTGAACCGCTTGCAATCTGACGATATCGTTTCTGTGGAAATCGACAGAAATCCTTCGGCCAAGTATGACGCTTCGGTTTCTTCAGTACTATATATCACGACCAAAAAGAAGAAGAAAGACCACTTGAGCCTACAGCTCAATGGCCGTTCCAATATCGGGGAAAAATATTCGTATGGACCCGGGCTGAAGTTGAATTTTAGGAAAGGGAAGATCTCGAATTACATCACTTACGGTTATGGCGATTGGAATTTCAAGGGCGGGACAACGAGCCATTTGATTAACCGTTTTCCGGAGTACTCTTTGGAAAGTCGTACCAAGGGCACTTGGGATAACCATAATGACGGCCATCGGGTGTTTTTCGGTTCGACTTATGATTTGCCCAAAGGCGGAAGCTTGCAGGCGCAATACAGTTTCTCGGATTATTCTAACGAAAACACCAGTCATTCTACCCAAACATTGGCGACTAGGGATTCGGAAATAAATAGAGAAACGCATTCGGATAAAGACTCGGAAGGGCGACTGCACACAGTAGCGCTGATTTACGAGGCGAAGTTGGATAGCCTAAATACCTTGACTGTAAGTACGGATTATTCGCTGAAAGACAACGATGCCGTGTCGAGAATTCGGGAAGGGAATGTTGATTACGCCAACAAAACCCAAACCCGAATGCTCAACGACACGGAGTACAGCGTAGTCTCGGGCAAGGTCGATTACAAAGGACAGGTAAAAGGGATCGGGATTGAGGCTGGAACGAAGTATTTTCGGACAAAGAATGACGGGGTGACAGAGTCGAGGAATCCGGAGAACGGTAATGTCAACTTCAGGAACGGAAACGAAACGTTGGACCAAATTTACGCAGGTTATGTTTTGGCTGATAAAAGTGTCGGCAAGTGGTCTTTTTCGGCGGGGGTTCGCTATGAACGAACCGATACGGAGGTGAAATTAAACGGCAACACCTCGCTCGATACGGCTTATGTGGGCTGGTACCCGTCGGCCTCGGTGAGTTACACGTGGGAAAACGAAATGGCGCTTTCGCTCACCTATTCCCGAAAAATCAACCGTCCGAATTTCTGGTCGCTGAACCCGTCTATAAATTATATGGATTCCCTGAATTATAGTCAGGGAGACCCTACGCTTTCGCCCACGTCTATCGGGACTTATAATCTGATGTTCTCTTTGCCGGCGGGCCTTTCGGTTTTCACTGAATATAAATACCTCCGGAATTCAATCATGCATACGGCCGTGAATGATCCCGTAAATCCGGAAATCGTAAAGCATACGCCTGTTAACCTGTACAAGACTGAGTATTTGAGCTTTGGAACGAATTATAACCTTAGTCTGGACAAATTTAACCTGAACGCCAGCACACAGTTGGAGATTCCTTTTATAGAGGTGCCTTATATGGACGGAATCCGGAAGCTGAAAGACCCCACGTGGTCATTGGATTTTGACGCCGACTATAGCTTGAGCAAACGTTTCCAACTGCTGGGCGGGCTGTATTACAGAACCCGTAATGTGGAAGATATGACGGTCTTTTCGGAGTACTGGCAAGCGAATGCTGGTGTGCAAGGGAAATTCTTGGATGACAAACTGTTGGTAACCGTGCGATTAAACGATGTCTTTAATTCGGGGAAAAACCATTGGCTTGACAAATACGGAACCATCGAGAGCGGACAGAGAGACAAGACGAATCGTAGGGCGCTCTTTATCTATTTCCGCTATAACCTGAACGAATTCAAAAACATGTTTAAAGACAAATCCGGCGGAAACGACGCCTTACGCAGGCTCTAGCCTCACCGCCGGATGCTTCGCAGGTAAAGGCGGTATGTAATCGGCGCCCCCTGTCGGTTTACCGTCGTGTCCTGCGTTGCTTTGCTCTTGCTCTTGCTCTTGCTCTTGCCCGTAGCCAGCATCATTTGTGTGGCTTCGGGCAAGAGTTGTTTTTGGGAAAACACGGATAAAGCTTTTTTACTTTTCTGGATCCGAACTTGTGTCTAATGTGAAGGAATGCCTGTTGTTTTTAAAAAACGCACCTTATTGAATAGTATAAATAGGGTTTACTGAAAAAGCCCAGAGGGCTACCCAGCTAGGATATTTTGCCAGACAGTCTTTTCCTGTTTCTTTTCGCCGTCTTGAAGCCATATCCCGTATTTCCAGCTCAAGAAAACAAGGTCAAAAAAGATTTCGCTCTGAAATCTTTTCAAGTTGGCCACGAAGAAAATGCAGGCGATCCATGAAAGCGAAGTGTCCGCTCTCCTTGCCTGTATTTTGTCCAATCCGTGTCCCCGTTTCACTTCCCCGAATTTTCCTTCCGCCCTGCTCCGGTGCCGTTGGTGAAGCGTCCGGTTTTCCTTGCGTTCCCTGATTTTTTCGGGACTTGAGGGAGGCCTTCCCAACGGGGAGCCCACGAATTCCACACCCGCGCCGGACATGGTCTGCCGGGCGTTCCTGTTTCCGTAAATCTTGTCCCCGACGAATTTGCCGAGCTTCATTTCCGGGTTTCTCTCCCCGAAACTGTCGATGTGCCCGCGGATCACTTCCGCGTCACCCTCGTAGTAAGCGTCCCATTGCGCCTTGTCCAGATAGGAATAGCCTTCGTGAAGGCTTACGGACAATTTGGCGCCGAACTCGGTGTCGCTTCCGTTTTTGCCCCGGACTATCGGCCGGACATGGGGCTGGAAGACGTTCACGATGCGGCCGTCCACCCTGTTGGCACCGGTCTCCAGCATGAGCGACTGTTGCCTGGCGATTTCGTGAAGCACCATCAGAATCTTCAAAAACCTGCTTTTTAGGCGTATAACGCCCTTGTTGGCCTCTATGAGGCTGTCGATATGCCGTAGGTTCCGTTCCAGATAATTCAGCTGTCGGCGTGCGCACACGCGCCAGAATTCGGCTCCTTTCCTCTTTTTTCTCGTCGCCCCGACATATTCCCTATGGGCTTTATCCCGGTAAGTCCGGGGCTTTTTGGATAAACCGGAATCCCTGGCGACGGGCCAAAGGAGGTCGATGATTTTCTCCGACTGCACCCTCGCCGTAGCCAACAGCCCAAGGTCCGTGGGGTATGGAATCTCTTGCGGCGCCACCGTCGCGTCGCAGGAGACAACCCGCTTGTCATCTTCGGCGTCCCCGGAATGCCCGTCTTTGGACCCTTCATCCCGATCGCCCTCCGCAATACGGATCCCCTCGTGTTGCAAAAGCGAACTCATCCTGTTAAAATCCCCGTACCCGAGCCGCTTGCGGACCGTCGTGAACAGCGAAGGGTCAAAGGCCTTTTCCGTGGTGAACGAGCCGAGTCCCACGAAATACTGGAGATACGGATTTTCTTTGATTTGTTCTATCGCCTCGGCGTCCGAAACGTTCAGCTTATGCTTCACGATCAGCGCGCCGATGACCAGCCGGGCCGGTTTGCACGGACTGCCCTTGCCCGTCGACATTTTCGATTCGTAGACCAAACCCAATTCCGCCCAGGGGATGGAGTTGGCCAACTTCACCCATCTGTTTTCCGGGTTAAGGCGCCCTATTTCCGGGTCCAAAAAACCTTCTATACTCAATTGCGAGGAACTTGTCTTGATCATAGGTGCAAGGGAAAAAATGCTCTCAGTCCTTTCTAAGGCCAATTTACGAATATTCCCTGTGCTTTGGAAAGGGAAACAAGCTACCTAATCCACTGATAATCTTGTGGTTTTTACTTTTTCAGTAAACCCTAAATATAAACAAGTAGCCTTCTTTTGATTGTGATTTTATTGTGGATGAATTGCTTTTTTTGAATTAAAACCCGCTTTTCTTTGAGAATTTTTAACGCAATGTGCGGCTATTTTTTGTGGTTTTAGTCTACCAAGTGTCCAGTGCATGTGGATCTTAAATTGTCAGAAATGTTTACGGAATCGCTTTTTTATAATCAAAATCAAAAGAGGAACGAATAGCCCGAAAACCACTCCGTTTAACATCCCAATAAAATGAAAAGAATTGCGTTAATCACGACGCTCATTTTTATGAGCCTGGCATCGTATTGCCAAAAAATTATGGTTAAAGGTTCCGTTAAAGGCCAGGGCGCTGAGTTAGAGTTCTATAATGTAACCTTGTTGAATGCTTCCGATTCCAGTCTGATAACAGGTAGTGCTTTTTCTGAGGTAAACTTCAGCTTACAGGCATCGCCTGCGGAGGGATATATCCTGAAAGTGACCTCAATGGGGTTTCTGCCTGTGGTAAAACGGGTTGAGGCTTCGGCGAATCTTGATGTAGGATTGATTGTGTTGGCTGTTGAGACTAAAGAGCTGGAAGCTGTGACGGTGAAAGGTAAAAAGGCTTCGTTCACGCAAAAAAATGGCAAGCTGGTAATGAATATCCAAGGCACGACGCTTAGTGACGCCGGGACGGTATTTGACGCCCTAAGCCGAATACCGGGCTTGAGGGTAGGAACCGACGATAAAGTGACGTTGGTGGATAAAGGCGCTCCGCTGATTATCGTGGACGGGAAAGAGGTTCGGGATAATGAGGAGCTGAATCGCTTGCAGTCGAACGATATAGTGTCAGTAGAAATCGACCGTAACCCTTCGGCCAAATATGATGCTTCTGTCACTTCGGTGTTGTACATCGTGACCAAGAAGAAAAAGAAAGACCACTTGAGCCTTCAACTCAGTGGGCGTTCGCGTAATGGCCTTGGTTTGAATGTGAAACAATCTTACAACCCGGGGATCAAGGTGAATTTCCGGAAGGGGAGGCTTTCTAATTACATTACCTATCATTACGGAGAATGGAATTATAAGGGGAACTTTTCCGGTCATCTAACCAATAAGGTGGGAGAGTATTCTTACGAAAGCAATAAAAGAGGCCTTTGGAATAACGGTTACAAAAGTCAGAGAGCTTTTTGGGGCTCAACATATGATCTGGCCAAAGGAGGGAGTCTGCAAGCGCAGTATAGTTTTTCAGATTATTCTAACGAGCATAACATTAACACTTTGCTGACTTTGCGTGATTCGGATTCTGAGATTACTCGTATCACTGACACCAAAAGGCATTCGGATGGTCGCCTTCATACACTGGCTTTAGTTTATGAAGCGAGAATAGATAGCCTCAACTCCCTGACCTTCGGTACGGATTATTCGGTGAAGGATAATGTTTCGAGATCGGATATCTTTGAGGGTAATGTAGCCTATGCGGATAGAACCCGGACACGGATGCGAAATGATACTGAGTATAGTGTGGCTTCGGGTAAAATCGATTACAGAGGAGAGTTAAGCGGAATCGGAGTTCAGGCCGGGGCGAAGTATCTCTGGACGCAAAATGACGGGCTGGCAAAATCCCTTGATCTTGAGGATGGAGGCGTCAACTTTAATAATGGAAACGAGACGCTGGACCAGATTTTCGCCAGTTATTTATTGGCTAATAAAAGTGTAAACAAATGGTCTTTCTCTGCGGGATTACGTATTGAGCGGACAAAAACGAATGTGAAACTGAATGACCGGGTTTTGTTGGATACCGTTTACGTGGGGTGGTATCCCTCGGCTTCGGTGAGTTATGCTTTGGAAAGCGAAGCGAAGCTTTCGTTCACTTATTCACGCAAGATCCAACGTCCCGATTTTTGGTCATTGAACCCTTCGATTAGCTATTTGGACTCTCTTCTCTATAGTCAAGGTGACCCTACGCTGTCTCCTGCGTCTATTGATGTATGTAATTTAAATTTCTCGCTACCTTTGGGGCTTTCGCTTTTCGCCGAATATGAATATTACCGTAATTCCATAATGTGGACAGCGATAAATAGCCCCGGAACTGTCGGTGTAGTCAAGCGTATACCTATAAACTTGTCCAAAACAGAGTATTTGAATTTTGGAGCCAACTATAATTTTAGCTTGGATAAACTCAATCTGAATTCAAGCGTACGGGTGGGGGTTCCTTTTATAAAGGTGCCTTATATGGATGGTTTTCGTGAGTTAAGGGACCCTTTTTGTTCTGTTGATATAGACGGAGATTACAGTTTGGGTAAACGTTTTCAACTCTTGGCCGGGTTTCATTACATATCTCGCAGAATGCGGGACTTAACCATGTATGCGGAATTTTGGGATTCGTCTTTAGGCTTGCAAGCTAAGTTTTTGGACGATAAACTGTTGGTGACAATGCGCTCGAAATATATTTTCTCCTCAGACTCTTTTCGTTGGCTGGGCAGGTACGGAACGATTGAGCAAGGTCACAATGACAAAACAAATCGTAGGGCACTTATTGTCTACGTTCGATATAACCTAAACGAATTCAAAAATATATTCAAAGACAAGTCTGGCGGAAACGACGCCTTGCGTAGGCTTTAGCCTCATCGCTGGACGCTTCGCAGGTAAAGTCGGTACGTAATCGGCGCCCCCTGTCGGTTTACCGTCGTGTTCTGCGTTGTCTTGCTCTTGCCCGTGGCCAGCATCATTTGTGTGGCTTCGGGCGTGAGCCATTCGGTTTTCGCTTCTTTGAATTTCAAAGACTTGATTCGCTGGCGCAATATTTCTGCCGAGTCCTTTTTCGAAGCCAAAAACCAACCCCACTGTCCCAAGCTCGGCACTTGGTTGCGGAGTGCTACCGTACCGAATCCGGAAGCGTCCAAAGTCCTGCCGATACTTAGGAACGAGGCTTCCGCCAAATAGGCGTTGCCGGCTTGTGTTACCAAACCGCCGTTTTCCTTTAGCGCTTGTGAACAGAGGTGATAGAATTCATAGGTGTAGAAGGCGTTAGTCTCCTCGTCCCGAGGATCGGGAAGGTCTGCGATTATTAGGTCGAAGGCGTCTTTTTGTTTTGATAAAAAATCTGAAATAGGGGAGTTTATAACGTTTACCCGCTTGTCTTGCCAAGCGTTTTGGTGAAACGGTTTGAAGTTTTTCGAACGAGCCATTTGCATCCTTTTTTCCTCGTCAAAAGGAATAACCGTAACGCTTTCGCAGTTTTGGAATTTTAAGGCTTCGTAAACCGCCCGGCCGTTTTCGCCGCCCAAAACCAAGACGTTTCCTTTGCCGAACAACGACATGGCCGGATGCGTCATCGGTTCGTAGAACATGGCTTGGTCCCAACTGCTAAGTTGTATCAAACCGTTTTCGAACATATTGACATTGCCTTTCCATTTCGTAAGACTAATGTCGGAGCGAAGAGTCCGGAAGTGTTCCACCACCTTGTCAGCAAAGTGTATTTGGGTTTTGAACTCAATTTTTCCCACGATAAAAGGCGTTGCGGCGGCGAATAGCGCCGGGATTGACAGCGAAGCGATTTCTTTCTTTTTCCCCAAAAAAACCGAGGCCGATAATCCGATTAGAACCAGCGCGGCGATTGTCCAAAGAATATAGGGTGCGGGTACGAATGAGCTAAGGACGACGGTCAGGACAAGGGAAAGCCAAAACGGAGAGGTTTTGTGTTCTTTTGAGGCTTCTCCAGCTCCATATCCGGCCAAAATGATGAAAACCGGCGTCCAAAGGCGTAACCTGTCCACCCACGGCATTAGGGAGCTGGCGAAAGGCCAGAAGGCTAACGCCAAACTGAGTGATATAATCAAAACCGGGGTGCGGTATTTATTCGCTAATCGCAGAAACCTTCCGGTGATGGCGGCGATAGTGCCGAAGAAAACCAGCAAGCCGAGATCGACGGGGTTGTGCCATTGCAAATGCTTGGCTCCGGATAGGATTCCCGCCAGCGCGGCGCCCCACGGCAATGCGCTAAATATGGATTTGACGAAACGGTTTTTCATGCGTCGGCTTGCGGTTAGATCTGGAATTCGATGGGATAGCGTACCGTTCCCGCTTTTCCTTCAAGATAACCGGGCTTTAGTTCCTGAGCCATAAAGCACTCGTCCGGAACCTCAAATGGGCATTTGACTTCCCATTTCGACGCTTTCTCAAAACCGAAACGCGGGTAATAATCCGCTTCGCCCAGTACTATTACGGCTCCGTAACCCAATGCTTTCGCTTTTTTAAGGCCTTCCTGAATCAACTTTCCGCCGATCCCGCGACCGTGGAGTATTGGGGTTACGGCTACGGGGGCCAATACCAAAGCCTCCCAGCTTTCGTCTTCCGCAATGATTTGGCATTTGGAAAAAAGAATATGACCGATCACTTTCCCTTTCGCCTCGGCCACCAAAGACAAACCCGGCGCCGAGCTGGTCGATTTTCTTAGACGTTCCACCAAGTCGGCTTCTTCGGCCCCGCCAAAGGCTTCGTTATTGATTACGAAGACGTGGATATTGTCTTCCGGCCTTTCTTCCCTCACCGTTACGTTCATGCTCTTTTTCCTTTTTTGATACCGCAAAGATAACAAACCTTGGCCGAAGCCACATGCTTGGAGCTGATACACGGTGTTGTTTTGATGTGGGGGGAGTATTAGGTCTGAGGTATGAAGTATTAGGTAAGTGATTCAGGGAATGATTGAGAGTCCCATCCCTTTAGAGGCGGTTAAAGAATAATCCTCGTATTTCGGTCTCAGGGCGACGCCTTATTCATCGGTACAATACCTAATACTTAAGACCTAATACCTAAGACTAAAAAACAAAAAGCTTCTTCTTTCATCACCCCTAAAAACAAAAAAAGCGAAACCGTAATGGTCTCGCTTTGGGTGATTGTGGAGAATATCGGATTCGAACCGATGACCTCTTCGCTGCCAGCGAAGCGCTCTAGCCAGCTGAGCTAATCCCCCTTCGTCAATCGTAATGTTTATTTGGCATATCCCGGATCGTTTTCCGGAGCTTGTGGAGAATATCGGATTCGAACCGATGACCTCTTGCGTGCCAAGCAAGCGCTCTAGCCAGCTGAGCTAATCCCCCGCAATTGAAATTTCTTTTAGAGCAAAAAAGCGTATCGCTACGCTTGTTTTGGTGGAGAATATCGGATTCGAACCGATGACCTCTTCGCTGCCAGCGAAGCGCTCTAGCCAGCTGAGCTAATCCCCCGTCTCAATTGCTATGCAAAGGTAAGGTATGTGGCCGGATTCGCAAATTTTCCGAAACACTTTTTTCGCTAAAAAAGCCTCCGTACGGGTTAAGAGACTGGTTTTTAACTCGTACGGAGCCTGATTTTTTTATTAGAAAATGGACAAAAGCTGGCTGAAGAATCGTTCGAGTGAGCCGGGAATCACGAAAATTGTGAACAGGATTCCGAACACCGCTCCCCAAAGGTGGGCGTCGTGGTTTACGTTGTCGGCGTTTCTTTTGCCGGCGTAGTAGGTGTAGGCCAAGTATACCGCTCCCCAAGCCACGGCTGGCAAGCAAAGGAAACCGTAAAGGCAAATTTCGCCGAAAGGCTGAACCAATACGAAGGTGAAAAGCACCGACGAAACTCCGCCCGAAGCGCCCAAGGCGTTGTATCTGGCGTTGTCTTTATGCTTGTAGAGTGTGGGGATATCCGCAAAGATTATCCCGCCAAGGTACAGGCACAGGAAGAGAATAGTACCGGTGGAAGAACCGTAAGTGTGCTGTAAAATATTTTCGGCAAACCTCCCGAAGAAATAGAAGGTAAACATATTGAACAGCAGGTGCATCTGGTCTCCGTGGATAAAACCCGAGGTCAGCATGCGGTGCCATTGGTTGCGGTGCCAGATTTGGTACGGGTTCATTATCCACTTGTACATATATTCCGGCTTGTTCCAGGCCAAAAAAGAAGTGGCTACGGTAATGATTATCAATATGACGGTTATGCTCATACGAATGGAGTTGCTGATTTAAAAATAAAACCGGGCTTGGCTAACCCGGTTTTCGTTATCTGTCCCTGTTGATCAGGTTTTCGGCGAAAGCCCGGAAGGTCGCGCCCTTTTCTTTAGCAACGGATATGCGGTCGAATGCTTCAAGCGATTCGGCGAAATAGTCGTTCATCAGCTTTTCGGTGGCTTCACGCACGCCCAGCCTGTCGTAGATTGCGGTTACGGCCTTGACTTTTTCCGTCTCGTCGAATTCCGTGGCCGAAACCCAACGGCGGAGTTCCTCGGCGTCTTCGCCTTGGGCAGTTTCCAGCGCTTTGATCAGCAGGTATGTTTTTTTGTTTTCCACGATATCGCCACCCACTTTTTTGCCGAATTTCGTGGCGTCGCCGTAGACGTCCAGTAGGTCGTCTTTGATCTGGAAGCCAAGGCCGGCTTTTACGCCGAATTCCTGCAGAAGCTGGATGTCTTTCTCGTCGGCGTAAGCCAAAGTGGCGCCCAATTCGGCGCAGAACCCGAGCAAAACGGCCGTCTTCTGGCGAATCATATCAATGTATTCCTCGGCGCTCACATCGTCTCTCGACTCGAAGTTCATGTCCTTCTGCTGCCCTTCACACACTTCTACGGCCATGTCGTTGAAGCTTCGGATAACTCGGGGCATCAGGTCGGGAGCCGTTTCGAGGAAAAAGTTATAGACGCGGATCATCATCACGTCGCCGGAGAGAATGGCTACGTTTTGGTCCCACTTTTCGTGGATAGTGGCTTTGCCCCGGCGTAGCGGAGCGTTGTCCATGATATCGTCATGAACCAGTGTGAAATTATGGAAAACCTCAACGCCCAATGCCGGACGGAGAGCGGTTTTGTAATCGTCTTTGAAAAGGGAGTAAGCGAGCAAGGCAGTCAAAGGACGCAGGCGTTTGCCTCCCAGTTTCATTATATAGCGGATAGGTTCGTAGAGCTCAACGGGGTTTTCGCCGAATCGCGTGGCTTCGATGGCTTCGTTGATTTCCTCGATGCATTTTTTTGTGTCCATGGCGTGAAGATAGAAAAAAAACGGCGACGGACACAGACCTTAAAGGTAAGTGGATGGCAAAGCTTTATGAAGGGTCTTTGAACGGCCCGAAAATCTCTTCGAGTTTCTGAAACCGGTATTCAAAAATCAGCCTTAGGCGCTTTCTGGCCACTAGAGGCTCAAGCCAGTTGCCCAATATACCCAAGGGCAGTTTGTAAGAGACGTGATCAAACATGGCCGTACCTCCGGGAATTTCCTTTACCCAATGCTCGTGATGCCACATGGCGTATGGACCGTGGCGTTGTTCGTCGATAAAATAACGTTCGGGATCCACTTGCGTGATTTCCGTAACCCAATTGCTCCTGAATCCCGGCACGGGCTTTACCGTGTAGGTGATGATTTGGCCCGGAAAGATCTCGTCACCTTCCGTTTCTGAAGTGATTCTGAAATCCATTTCGGGCGGAACGATCTTGTTCAGGTTTCTGGGATCGGACAAAAATTGCCAAGCTTCCTCTTTGCTGATCGGTAGTTTTTGGAAAGCCTTGATGCTGTGAATGCCGGAGTGGTCGCTGAATTTTAGCATGGTTCGGTCAATTGGCGGAATTCAATAACCTGGATATAAAGAGAGTGGTTTGATATTGCCAACGTAAAAACACCTTTCCGGTTTTGTCAAGCCGGTAAGCTGATGTCGTTTAGGCGGAAGACTACAGCTTTGGATTCGCCTTTCACTCCGTATTCTTGTTGGAAAGTACAGTGAGTGATGCCGAAATTATTCGCCAATAACTTTTTGATTCCGGCCAAAACACGGCCTGATTCGCTAAGACTCAAATCCGAACGGTATTCCACGTGCGCTTCCAGATGAACTTCGGAATCACTGAGTTTCCACACATGGATATGGTGGACGTTATCCACTTCCGGAATGTCGTCGATACTGTTTTTGATTGATTCGATGTCTACGCCGGCGGGCGTGAAATGCATCAGAACCGAAGTGCTTTCTTTCAGTAGCTTCAGGCTTACTTTACCCAAATAAATAGAAATCAAAGCCGTAAGGAGTCCGTCGATCCAAAAAGCGCCGGTATGTTTCATCAAAACGCCATCGACCAAAACCGCAACGGAAGTCAGCATATCAGAAAAGAGGTGGACGTAAGCGGCTTTGGTATTAAGGCTGGTACGCGATGGCGCGCGGAGCAACCAAGCCGACAAGGCGTTGACGATTAGGCTGGCAATGGCCAAGCCGATAACCGAGTTTGTATTGGAAATCAGGACGGGACGAATGATGCTTGAGATTCCTTGGAAAAGCAGAAATGCGGCCATCACGAGCAGGCCCAACCCGTTTGCGAATGCGGCCAAAGTCTCGGCTCGTCTGTAACCGAAAGTGCGGTGTTTGGAGGTTTCGCGCCCGCTAAGCCCTAAAGCCCACCAGCAGGCCAAAAGCGCCACCACGTCGCTGAAATTGTGCGCGGCGTCGGAGAGCAAAGCGCCTGACGACGACATGAATCCTCCGACGACTTGGGCTAAGGATATCGCAACGTTCAGGACGATTACCCACAGAATGGTGCTTTGAATTTTGCTTACGGGCATGGGTTAGATGCTTGATTTCTACGAATATAACTTGTGGATTTTAATGCGCCAACGCTTCAAAATACCCTAAAAGCATCTGTTAGGTGGAGTTGTCCGCATCGTTCCGGAATTAGTTGCCGGGATTTCGAGGCTAGTCTAAAAAAAATGTTAAAACGGATGTGTCTTTATCCTATTGTGGAGTGAAATGGGATCTTTAGGTTTGTGGTTATCCTTTAATAGTTAAAAAAATAATCCATATATAAATTTTATGAGAATTATTTCCGACTTTGGTAAATGCAAATGATAATGAATTGGTATGGAAAAGTATATAGAAGAAAACAAGTCGCTTTGGAACGCCAGAACCGAAGTGCATGTTAACTCTGAATTTTACGATATTCCCTCGTTTATGGGAGGGGCTTGCTCGCTCAAGCCTATCGAACTGGATCTTTTGGGAGACCTGAAAGGCAAGAAGGTTTTACACCTCCAATGTCATTTCGGTCAGGACACTCTTTCGATGGCCCGTAGGGGCGCCAAAGTCACGGGAGTGGACCTTTCCGATGTTGCGATAGCCAAAGCTCGTGCTCTCGCTTCGGAGCTGGATCTGGACGCAAAGTTTGTTTGTTGCGATGTTTTTGACTTGGAAAACCACCTTCAAGGTGATTTCGATATCGTATTTACAAGCTACGGGACTATCGGGTGGCTTCCGGAATTGAAAACTTGGGGCAATCTGATCGCCAAATACCTGAAGCCTGGCGGAAGGTTTGTAATGGCCGAATTCCACCCGGTAGTCTGGATGTTCGACGATTATTTCAAAGAAGTAACTTACCCGTATTTCAATGTCGCTCCAATCGTGGAGACCTCAACGGAAACCTACACGGACGGCGACGAGGGAATGGGCGAAACGACTTTTCATGTCTGGAATCACGCTTTGTCGGATGTGATGGGAGCGTTGTTGTCGAAGGGTTTGTCGATAAACGAATTCTTGGAATTTGACTATTCGCCTTACGACTGCTTCAAGAATACTGTAAAAACCGAAAATGGGTATCAGATAAAAGGCTTCGAAGGAAAGTTGCCGATGGTTTATGCTTTGGTGGCTGAGAAAAGTTAATGAATAGGTTGCCGATAAGGTGCTTATTAATGCGAAAAACGAAAGCCCGGTAGCAAACGCTTACGGGCTTTTGTTTTCAAAAAGAGGTTTTCGTATGGTCTAAAAAATTATTTGATATCAGGAGATTTCGTCTCCGTTCTCCGTCACTACTTTTTCGTTCTTCTTGTCCCAGTATACCGTACGCTTTTCTTTGTAGGCAATCGTAGCCATATGCGTAGCGATGCCTTCTTCGAACGCCCGGTCGATATTGCAACTTGGTTGTGTCTTGGTTCGGACGGCGTCGAGCCATTCTTCCAAGTGTAGGAACGAAGTCGAGAAGCTACGGCCCTTGCGGGTGGTGTTCAGTAAACCGCGTTCGGCAAAGTATCGTTCTGTAGCCGATGTAGTGCCGTCGATGCCTTTTGACGGGTCGAAGATATAGGCGGGCTCGTTAGATTTTACGGTGCCTTTTTTCAGCTTCTCCTTATAGATTTTCGAATTCCTGTCTACAAAGAATTCCAAACTTCTGCCAAGGTTGACCGTGGCGTCTGTGCCCATAAACACCTTCCCGCGGTTATGGCTGTTGGCCTGCGATGCACTGTAAAGCATCGTTAAGTCATCGTCGCCGAACTCCAAGGCTATTTGAAGAACGTCCGGTACGGTACGCCCGTCTTTGAAATGGTAGATTCCACCCGAAGCCGTGGCCGAAGTAGGAATGCCTACTCCCAAAACTTGGTTTACAACGTCATATTCGTGGGTGAAAAGGTCGCCGATCAGGCCGGTGCTGTAGTCCCACCAGCAACGCCAGCGGAAAAAGCGCTCTTTGCTGAAGGCGTGTGCCGGAGCCGGCCCTATAAACTGTTTCCAGTCGATTGTGCTCTCGTTCGCTTTCGGGTGGATTTTGTAAACCCACGCTCCGTTCGGCGAATTCCGGTTGGTGGTGGTCTCCACAAGGTTGACCTTGCCCAAAGCTCCCTTGCCGACCAGTTCCTTACAACGACGATAGCTGTCGATCTGGCGGTTTTGGTGCCCTAGCTGGAACACGATGCCGCTTTCTTTAACCGTTTTTCTTACTTCGTAAGTTTCGTCCAAGCGCCAAGTTACCGGCTTCTCCACGTATACGTGCTTGCCGCGTTTGGTGGCTTCGATAGCCATGGTGCCATGCCAGTGGTCCGGCGTGGCGATTACCACGGCGTCCACTTTCGGGTCGTCCAACAGGTTGGTGTAAGTACGGTGGCGCCTCGGCTTGTCGGCCATTTTTCCGCCAGTTCCTTCTCTGTATAGGTTTGCGCCCGCCTCGATGGCAGCTTTTGCCCTAACGTCAAAAATATCGCAGACGGCCGTGATGCGGATGCCCAAATCCGGCTGGTCCAGAAAGTTCTGGTACGCTTTGTCGTCCGGATTTTTCTCTTTGCGTTTCTTTAATCCGTCAATATGCTTTGGCGAAACAAAACCTAAGGCCGCCATAAGTTGTGAGCCCCTTGTGCCCGCGCCGATAATCCCGACGTTTATAGTCTCGCTACGGTCGACGTGGGTTTTGTTGTCTTCCGAAAACTGGAAAGCGATGCCTCCCTTTTTTTTGTTTTTCCTTCTTCTGAAAAAATAGTCTAGCTCCCACGCGGCCAAACCGATAACCGGAGCGGCCACCATACCCTTCAGTATGTTCCGTCTTTTGATCTTCTTTTTGCTGTCTTGATCCTTGTCCATTGCTCCAATATGTGTGTATCACGGCCGCGGGGTCGCGGCGCTCCTTCTCCGGACGAAAAAGCGGTCCGGAACATCTCTCGAAAATCCAAGTTTGTGTCTTTTCCACAGCTGGCCGAAGGCCAAAGCCCTTTGCGGAAAGAAATGAAAGCCCGGCTCGCCGCGTTTCGGCGTGCCGAGGCTTTTCTATCGCGTCATATAAGGATTTCTGCGGTTGGGGGGAAGTTGGCGACTGGAAAAGGGAAGTATAATCTTTCTAAGAAAAATAAATGTTTTTTCAAACCAACTTCAGGGCCTTTTCCATTGTTTCCCCGTTATGCCCAAGCTTTGGACGATGATTTCGGTCGGTTATCCTAAACTTGGACTGCCTCTCAGCCAACGGTGGCAAGGAACATACTTGTGGGGTAAAAATAGGGGTAACGCTAGGGGTAACAGTCATTTTTTTTCCTGAAAAACACCTTTCACCTAATCTGTTTTTTAGCTAAATTTAAACATATTGGTAATCTTGTAAAGAAAAACAGGCCTCATAAGGAGGTGAACCGCTGAGGGTTCTGTTTTGAATTTTTTCAAGAGGCGGAAAGAATCGAAAATTGAGAAGAGGTGAGTATACTTCGACGCACATATATATACACAATAGCCCTGATCCTTCTTTCGGTCGTTGTCGGTTTTGCCCAAAAAGGTCAATTTGCGACGAAAACGTCCGTTCTTTGGCGTCCTGTTTCTGTCGCCGAGTTTAATGAGGGCAAAGACGCCGTTTTGGATTTGGGAATAAAGTCAATGTCTTTGGAAGGGCTGGGCTTGCCGGATAAAATTATAAGGTCGTTATTGGCGGATTCGGCTGTGACACTTGTCGTTTCCAAGAAAACGGCTCAGGATATGGCCGAAGAGAACTTTGCCGGAACGCTCTTTACAAAGGATCAAACAAGCGTTTACGCCTTGGGGAGTTCGGGCTTGGCGGTTTGGAATCCTGATTTTTCCGTTCCTACTGGCCCTTTGTATAAGCAGTGCGTCGGTATTTGGAAACGAAACGGGGCGCCTCCGTACTGGGTAGTCGCCGATTTGGAAAATATCGAAGAAGCGGTAGCTTTGGTACGTGCCGTAAACGAGGCGCCTAGAGTGCGAGGAATAGTACAGTTCGAAGATGGCGAGGCGCTCGGGGATGTGACTTGGATGGAATTTCCGGACTTGGTGACCCAGGGGAGATTCAGTTATCCCACACGCGGAATTTCCGATCCGCAGATGAGTCCGCACAAGGCCGGTTTCAGGTTTTCTCCCGACATTATGCGTTTCAACGGGCGTAACAGGAAGACCGAAAAGATATTTAAGGCGATACCGCTGACATTGGAAGACGACCTACAGGCCCATTGGTTGGCTACGGGGACTGCGAAAGTGAAAAATCCGGAACATGATGATCCGTCGCACCATAACTTGGAGGATCCGAAAGCATTTCTTTATGACGGATCTTCGAGTTATACCGACTGTGGCGCAAGCTCTATCGATTTGATCGATAGTGTGTTTACGGTATCGGCGATGGTAAGCATTACAAACTACGTCGACGCAACCAACCGAACGCATGCTGAATCCAGCAGAAGCATATTGGGCAAGGGCGTTTCTTTTGTTATAAAGCTGGTTGGGAACAAACCGACTTTGACCGTTGTGGGGCAAAGTGATTATATATTTAATTATGATCTGTCCGTAAACAAATGGTACCGCTTGACGCTGGTTTGTGTGGCGAATCGATACGCCAAAGCTTATGTTGACGGCGAGTTGATCGGGACTAGGGAAATCGGGCCTGTACCGAAGAACGAGTACAAGGTGATGATTGGCAGTGATTTGTGGGATGAGTTCTTTGGTGGAAAAATCAACGATGTGTTGGTTTGGAAGCGCGAGCTTAGCGAAGAGGAAGTCTCGAAAATCCCGGAGTTTGTGTCCCGTACCGATGTCTCGGCCACTTTGAAAAAATACGGCTTTGCACTCATGACTTTGTTTGTGGCGTTGATTGGAGCCGGAATATATTATCGCAAAAAGAAATCGGCCCAGCAATTTTCGGTTCCTGATGTATCAAGATCACCGGTAACGCCAACGGTTAGCGTTCCGGTTCGGAAGCCTGAGCCTAAGAAAGAGGAAAATCCGTCTCAGATTCAGCTGTTTGGCCGTTTCAAAGTCAAAAACAACAAGAGCGAGGACGTTACCAAGCGTTTTTCTCCAAAAATCCGTCAGTTGTTGATTCTTCTTCTGATTCACGAAAGGGATGGGGTTTCTACCAAGAAACTGACCGAAACGCTCTGGCCGGAATACGATATCAAAAGCGCCAAAAACACCCGTGGCACCAATATCCAAAAGCTGAAAAAAGCCTTGGCCGATGTGGACGGGGCCGAAGTGGAATACGCCCATAAGCTGTGGCGGGTGAGGGTCAATAGCCCGTATATGTGCGATTATAAGCTGGTTTCGGATACGTTTCACGATAGCCGTGACAATCCGCAATTGGCGATTGAGCGACTGCCTTTGTTGTTGGAAAATCTGGAAAAAGGACGTTTGGTCCCTAACCTGAACGCTCCTTGGCTTGACCATCATATCGAGACCCTGAACGACTTGGTGTTGGATTTCTGTATGCGGATTTCCGACAGTTTGGGACCGAAGGAAACAAGGCTGCAAAGACAGCTTGCGGAGATTATTTTCCTGATAGATCCGGTAAACGAACAGGCGCTTCACTTAAAGATCAAGGCGCTGAACGCCGAAGGAAAGCACAGTCTGGCCAAACACGCTTACGAGCGCTTCGAGCAGGAATACGAAGATTTGTATTCCGAGGAGTTTGAAGGCGAATTCGCTGATTTTCTGTGACTGTTTGGTATCAAGTCTTAGGTATTAAGTATCAGGTCTTAGGTATTCAGTCCTGCGTTTGTGCCAGATACCTGATACCTAATACTAAATACCCTTTCTCTATTGCCTCTGCTGGGAAAGTTTGAAATTCCTGCCGGGCACATCCACTCTGAATTGTTCGATCACACCCCTTTCCTGTTCTGTTATAAACAGCGTTTTGCCGTCTTTCCCTCCAAAAGCTACGTTTGAGGGCCGTTTTCCGGTCGTTCTTACTTCTTTTATGATCAATCCGTTGGGTGATACGTAAACCACGGTTCCTTTTTCCCAGCGGGCTATCCACAGATGGCCGTCTTCGTCACAACGCATGCCGTCAAGCGCATAATCAGGGAAGGTTAGGAGCAAGCGTTTGTTGCTCAAGTTCCCGTTTTCGTCCAAGTCGTAAGCCAGGAGCTTTCGGGTGTTTGTCGTGTTTACGTACAGTGTTCGGTTGTCGGGGCTTACCTCTATTCCGTTCACGGCGTCCAGTTCTTCGTCCATCAGCTTTACGGTGCCGTCAGTAAGTACTCGCCAGAGACGGCCTGTGCCAGCTTGGAAAAACGGATCCGCCACGAAAATGATGTCGTTGTCCATTATGGCGATATCGTTGGGCTCGTTCGGCCCGCCGAATTCGGCGTATACAGAGACGTCTTTGGTGTTTGCGTCCACTTTCAGGATTCTGTGGCCGGGTTGGTCGGCGATCAGCATATTGCCTTTGGAGTCGAAGCGGGTGCCGTTGCCGTGCGAGTCTCCCGGCAGTTGGAGGAAAAGGCTTACGTTGCCTTTGTCGTCCACTTGGCCTACTGTACCGGATTTTTCGAAATTGAGCGAAAACAGAACGCCGTCGGAACGGACGGCGGGGCCTTCGGCGCCTTGGGTGAATACCGGACCCGTAAAATCTGTGGAGCGGGGTAGCGTGTCGGAGGAGCTTTCGGAGCAGGCCCACAGCGTTCCCGCCAGTCCGAGGGCCAATATCCAGGTCTTTTTCATGTCTGTATTTCGTGTTGGTTCAGGCATTAGGTCTTTATTTTTTTGAAAAAGAAAGACGTCCAAACTTTTACCTAACCGTTTTGAAGACCATCCGGCACAAAAATGAACCGATTATTTCGGATATTGCGACATTAAATCAGAACGAAAAGATGAGCCAAGCCCTTAGCCTACTCAAAAAGTATTACGGATACGACAGTTTCCGTCCGTTGCAGGAAGAAATTATCAATACGGTAATGGACAACCGGGACTCTCTGGTGCTGATGCCTACGGGCGGGGGAAAGTCGCTGTGTTTTCAGATGCCGGCATTGATGAAAGAGGGCGTGGCCATAGTGGTTTCACCGCTGATCGCCTTGATGCAGGACCAAGTGACAGGACTCCGGGCAAACGGCGTGGCGGCCGGATATATTAATAGTAGCCAAAGCGCTCAGGATCATTTTAATATACAAAAGGCTTGCGAAGAGGGGAAGCTGAAGCTTCTTTACGTTTCGCCGGAAAAGCTTCTGACCCGTCCTTTTTATGATTTTATGAAAAGGATAAAAATCAGTCTTTTCGCCATTGACGAAGCGCATTGCGTTTCGTTTTGGGGGCATGATTTCCGGCCCGAATACACCAAGCTCGGTTTTCTCAAACAGCATTTTCCCGAAGTGCCCGTAATCGCTTTGACTGCTACCGCCGATAAGATCACCAGAAAGGATATCGTAAAGCAGCTTAACCTGGCCGATGCCCGGACTTTTATATCGTCGTTCGATAGGCCGAACCTTAGCCTTAATGTAAAGCCGGCGCGAAAGAGGGTCGAATATATTACGGAGTATATAAAACTGAGGCCCGATGAGCCGGGAATCGTATATTGTCTCAGCAGGAAATCTACGGAGGCTTTGGCTGAAAAACTGCGTAAACAGGGAATCAAAGCCAAAGCTTACCACGCTCATATTCCGCATGATATAAGGGCGGAAACCCAGCGGGAATTCCTCCGTGACGATATCCAAGTGGTGTGCGCCACTATCGCTTTCGGTATGGGAATCGACAAACCCAATGTGCGTTGGGTAATTCATTATAATTTGCCAAAAAACATCGAAAGCTATTATCAGGAAATCGGGCGTGCCGGCCGTGACGGCCTCGATTCGGGGACTCTGCTGTTCTATACTTCCGGCGACGTGATAATGCAGAAACAGATGTTGCAGGATACGCCTCCGGAACACCGGGAACTGCAAACCGCCAAGCTTGAGCGTTTGCAACAGTTCGCCGAAGCGCATATTTGCCGGCGAAAGATTCTGCTTAACTACTTCGGGGAACATCTGACCGAAGACTGCGGAAACTGCGACGTATGCCGAAACCCGCGCGAACGGTTTGACGGAACGGTATTGGCGCAGAAAGCGCTTTCGGCCGTAGCACGTTCCGACCAGAAATTGCCTTTGGGTTTGGCCATCGACGTGTTGAGAGGTTCCAGAAATCAAGCGGTGTTAAGCAAAGGCTTGGACAGAATCAAAACTTACGGAGTAGGCCGAGACGTGAGCGGCCAGGATTGGATAATCTACCTTCAGCAACTTGTGAATATGGGGATGCTGGACGTGGCTTACGACGATCATCACCACTTAAAGCTCACGCCGCTAAGCGTTGAAGTTCTGAAAGGACAAACGCCCGTGGAGCTTTACAAACTGACAGACGAAGAGAAATCGCCGAAGGCATCAAGAAAGAAGAAAGCCGAGGAAAAAGGCGCTTTGGCGGAGAAAGCCAGCGAAGAGATAATGGCCCGTTTGAAGGCGTTGCGCAAAAGCGTGGCCGACGAAAAGGGAATTCCGCCATACACTGTATTCCACGATACGGCCTTGCTGGAAATGGCCAACAGCATTCCGCTGACTCCCGAAGATTTCGGAAAGATAAAAGGAGTTGGCGAAAGCAAACTGAAGGAATACGGGCCGGCCTTTTTGATGGGAATAGCGGAGGCCGTGGCCTCGATTCCGCCTCAGAATATGAAAAAGGCATTACACACCCGGCTTTATACATATGCGTTGTTCCGTTCGGGAATGAGCCCCGAGCAGATTTCCGAGCACCGCGATTTGGGTGTGGCCACCGTTTACGGTCATCTTACGCATCTGTATACGGAAGATTATCCGGTTCCCGTGGCCCAATATGTCAGTCCCGAGCAACGGGCCGATATCGGTAAGGCCCTCGAAACCGTCGGTGTGGAGGAAGGCTATAAGCCGGTGTTTGACTTTTTGGGCGAGAGGTATTCATACGCCCAAATCCGGATGGCGGAGGCTATTTTGGAGAAAGAGGGTTGAAGGCATTCGGATGCTCAAGGAATCAGGGACGCCGGGCGGGAGCTTGGCGTCTTTGTTTTTTCATTTCAAAAAATGATATTTCAGGAAACGTTCTGATTATGAGCTTGATTCGAGTGTTCTTGCTGATTTTTCCGTTGATATTTTTCGCTTGCGCTTCCAATATTAAGCCGATAACTTTTGACGCTCCAATGAGCGGTACTTATAAGGTGCCCATTGACAGCGTGCGGACTTTTGAGCTTTTCCAACAGCGCTTTTGGAAAGCCGAATCAAAAATGAAGAATCCTGTGTTCCTTATTCCATTTGATGTAAGAAAAGGGCGCTTCACGAATTCGGAGAAAGCGTCTTTCTATGTTCCCCTGAGGGCCGAGGCGTATGCTGATACGCAATGGACGAGATGCTATCCGCTAAAATCATGTTATTGGGTCTATTCAATGGAAAGCGATAGTGTTGTCAGACGTAGGTTGCGTTCTGATTTGGGTTCGAAAAAATCGCCTTCGATAAATATTATGATGGAACTCGATCAGCTATTGACTTCGATTGAGCGTTTGATGGGATTGATAATCAAGGAATACGATTTCATTCACCGGAAAAAGCGGGAGGCACAGCCATTGAATATCACCCTTTTCGAGATTGAATCATTGCCTGATTTAAGTAGGGTTTACTGAAAAAGCCCAGAGGGCTACCCAGCTAGGATATTTTGCCAGACAGTCTTTTCCTGTTTCTTTTCGCCGTCTTGAAGCCATATCCCGTATTTCCAGCTCAAGAAAACAAGGTCAAAAAAGATTTCGCTCTGAAATCTTTTCAAGTTGGCCACGAAGAAAATGCAGGCGATCCATGAAAGCGAAGTGTCCGCTCTCCTTGCCTGTATTTTGTCCAATCCGTGTCCCCGTTTCACTTCCCCGAATTTTCCTTCCGCCCTGCTCCGGTGCCGTTGGTGAAGCGTCCGGTTTTCCTTGCGTTCCCTGATTTTTTCGGGACTTGAGGGAGGCCTTCCCAACGGGGAGCCCACGAATTCCACACCCGCGCCGGACATGGTCTGCCGGGCGTTCCTGTTTCCGTAAATCTTGTCCCCGACGAATTTGCCGAGCTTCATTTCCGGGTTTCTCTCCCCGAAACTGTCGATGTGCCCGCGGATCACTTCCGCGTCACCCTCGTAGTAAGCGTCCCATTGCGCCTTGTCCAGATAGGAATAGCCTTCGTGAAGGCTTACGGACAATTTGGCGCCGAACTCGGTGTCGCTTCCGTTTTTGCCCCGGACTATCGGCCGGACATGGGGCTGGAAGACGTTCACGATGCGGCCGTCCACCCTGTTGGCACCGGTCTCCAGCATGAGCGACTGTTGCCTGGCGATTTCGTGAAGCACCATCAGAATCTTCAAAAACCTGCTTTTTAGGCGTATAACGCCCTTGTTGGCCTCTATGAGGCTGTCGATATGCCGTAGGTTCCGTTCCAGATAATTCAGCTGTCGGCGTGCGCACACGCGCCAGAATTCGGCTCCTTTCCTCTTTTTTCTCGTCGCCCCGACATATTCCCTATGGGCTTTATCCCGGTAAGTCCGGGGCTTTTTGGATAAACCGGAATCCCTGGCGACGGGCCAAAGGAGGTCGATGATTTTCTCCGACTGCACCCTCGCCGTAGCCAACAGCCCAAGGTCCGTGGGGTATGGAATCTCTTGCGGCGCCACCGTCGCGTCGCAGGAGACAACCCGCTTGTCATCTTCGGCGTCCCCGGAATGCCCGTCTTTGGACCCTTCATCCCGATCGCCCTCCGCAATACGGATCCCCTCGTGTTGCAAAAGCGAACTCATCCTGTTAAAATCCCCGTACCCGAGCCGCTTGCGGACCGTCGTGAACAGCGAAGGGTCAAAGGCCTTTTCCGTGGTGAACGAGCCGAGTCCCACGAAATACTGGAGATACGGATTTTCTTTGATTTGTTCTATCGCCTCGGCGTCCGAAACGTTCAGCTTATGCTTCACGATCAGCGCGCCGATGACCAGCCGGGCCGGTTTGCACGGACTGCCCTTGCCCGTCGACATTTTCGATTCGTAGACCAAACCCAATTCCGCCCAGGGGATGGAGTTGGCCAACTTCACCCATCTGTTTTCCGGGTTAAGGCGCCCTATTTCCGGGTCCAAAAAACCTTCTATACTCAATTGCGAGGAACTTGTCTTGATCATAGGTGCAAGGGAAAAAATGCTCTCAGTCCTTTCTAAGGCCAATTTACGAATATTCCCTGTGCTTTGGAAAGGGAAACAAGCTACCTAATCCACTGATAATCTTGTGGTTTTTACTTTTTCAGTAAACCCTAAGTAGGTCGGACAGTCTGTTGAAAAGCATTGAGTTGGAGGTTCCCGATTTTGAGGATTACGAATTTGAAGAAGATGAACCCCTTTACTTGGATTCGCTTGACCATCGTTGACATAAGGGATTTTTATAAAAAAACGGAGACACACAAAAGCGCGCCTCCGTCCAATAATCAGTCACAGTTTTTTTATTAAGGAACAATTAAAGAATATGCGCCTGAATAAGTTTATCCTTGTTTTATTCGTGTCAACAGATCGAACTATTATTGATTCCAATGCGTTCCAAAAAACTAATTTCAGGCCTTTATTTTTCTTCCATAACCGTAATGCTTTTGGATGGAAGATAAATTTGTAGCCGTATTTGAGAGATTTTTTGGTTACTTTTTCATCTGAAAACTCAAGCGATAGCGTTCATGAACACCGCTGAAAGCAAACTAAAACGTGAGTAAAGTAACACCGGAGCTGGTTATAAGCACGTTGTTTATGGTCTCGGGATATCGCCTTTTAAATGCCCATAATTATGTCGCAGTGCATAATTTCCCTGTTTAGGGCTTCAGGACATTCATCGGGACAGTACCTAATACGTAATACCTGATACCTAAGACCCTATAGATTTATTCTTTCATTATCCCTAAGCGTCCACCGTTTCGGCTTCGGGAACCGCTTTTAAGAATACTACCCGCACGGCTTCCATTACCATCACTATCGCCAAAATCAACAGTACGGCCGATACGATGCCGATTAGCGTAAAGCCCGATTGCAAAACCAATTGCGTAAGCGCCCAGAGCGTCATGGTAAGCATAAAGAGCAATGGCCCGGCCACGAACCAAGACGGTTTGCCCGTTTTTCTGAGCCAAACGTAAACCACGAGCAAAGCCAAAGCCGCCAACAATTGGTTTGTGGCGCCGAATACGGGCCAGATGGCTTTCCATACCGGAATAGGATTGCCGGAGGCGTCTTGCATAGTCATAAACACGAAGGCGATCGGCAAGGCCAAAGTGGCTCCGATTGCGACGTATTTTGACAGTCCGCCTTTCAGCCCGAAGAATTCTTCGAATACGTAACGCGCCAAACGCGTGGAGGTGTCCAGCGTAGTCAAAAGGAACGTGGAGATAGTCAGCATTCCGAACGATTCGCCCCAAGCGACGGGAAGTCCGACAGTGTTCAGGAAGCGCCCCATGCCGGCGCCGTATACGGCCAACGGCGATTTGGTGGCTATTTCGCTGCCAGGGCTGAGCATCGCCACCGTAAACAACGCGATTACGGCAAGCGCCCCTTCGATCAGCATCGCTCCGTAGCCTACCGGCCGGGCGTCGGTTTCTTTATCCAATTGCTTGGATGTTGTGCCCGACGAAACGATAGAATGGAAGCCGGAACAGGCGCCGCACGCGATGGTGATAAACAGGATAGGGAAAAGCGTGCCGTGGTCTACGGTAGACCAATCGGTAAAGGCGGGATAAGAAAGCTCGAAGCCTCCGAGGAAAAGTCCCACCAAAGCGCCGATCATGGCGGCGTAGAGCAAAAACGACGACAAGTAATCGCGGGGTTGGAGCAAAACCCAAACCGGCAACACCGACGCAGCTACGCAATAAAGCAGAAGTCCGATGCTCCACCACTGCCTCGGGCTGATGCCGGTGGCCTGGGCCAACGCAGACAAATCTGCCGGGATAACGAAGCTTAGGGCGAACAGGCCGAAAAGTATAGGAACGAAAATCAGGGAGAGTTTGCCGGAAGGCAATCCTTTTCTGAAAACCAGATAACCAAAAATCAGGGCCAATGCCACGAACATTCCGGAAGCCGAAGCCACCTCGCCTTTGTTGGCGAAGCTTGTGGCCGTCAAATCCACAAACACTATAAGTATATATACCAAAGCCAGCCAAATAAACACGAGCATCATACGGTAAGCGAACGGCGACATATACAGACGGACGATCTCGGCCACCGACTTCGCTTTGTGCCTTACGGAGGCGATAAGGGAAGTGTAGTCATGCACGCCGCCGATAAAAATGGTTCCCAGAACAATCCAAAGCAAGGCGGGTAGCCAACCGAAGGCCAATCCCGCGATAATAGGCCCCACGATAGGGCCGGCGCCGGCTATAGAGGCGAAGTGGTGTCCGAGCAAAACGCCCTTTTTGGTGGGTACGCGGTCCACACCGTCATAGTCGCTGTGGCTGGGCGTAGGACACGAGTCGTCAATGCCGAAAGTCTTGTCCAGAAAACCGCCGTAAAATTTGTAGGCCGCAAAAAATAGCAAAAGGGCCCCTAAGAAAATATAAGCCATGATATTCTGTTTTGGTCAATGCCGTAAGATGTCCAATAGCCCTGTGAATACCAATCGGAACGGTAGATTTCAAAACGCCGATAGCGTTGTCGTTAGAAATTTCCGTCTCGTTAAGGCAAACGTTAACCCCTCTTTGGGGTACTCGATTCGGTGCTTGGGGGGCGGATTTGTTTTTTCCGCTACAAAAGGGGGGCTATTGGTCAGGCGCCAGGACCCATGCGTGAATAATTCGGTGTAAGAGGCTTAGATTACGTTCGGATTGTGTAAATTAATTATGTCTTTCGGGCCGAGATAAGGCGATGTAGGATATGAACGGACAGTGTTTTCTCTTGCGTATTTTTTTGAGAGGCATTCCGTTTCTGAGGATTTTTCGGATGGTCTAAGGGGCTTTTGCCGGGACTTTTGTTGGTGTGTGCTGTTGGCGTGCCCGATTCTTTTGCTTTGAAGAATTATATTTTTCGTCTTGGTTTTAAATTAAGGCGCACCCATTTATACCATACATATAACCATTCAGCATGAGAAGATTTTTACTGACAATTTTAGCGCTGACGTTTTTTAGCGCTGGCTATTCGGCCGAGATTAATTTTACCACAGCCACTTTTACCGTGGAGGCGCTCGAAGCGATTCCTTCAGGCAGTACGGTGCTTTTTGAGCCAGGAGTTTACAAAATGAACGAAGCTCTACGCAACGCGTGGCAAGGAACCAAAAGGCACAGAATTACCTACAAACGAAAAGGGGACAAAGGCGAGGTGATTTTTGACGCTGGCGAAATGGAAGGCCTTTTGGGTTTGCAGTTTAGATATATGGAAGAGTTGGTGTTCAGGGATTTGGTGTTCGAGAACATTAAGTTCGGTCTGTACGGATGTAAGAAATCGACCATTGACCGGGTCACCGTAAGGGAAAACAAAGTGACCGCCGACGGAATCGTGGCCTTGCTCCGTTGCGATCATTGCGTAATCAGCAATTGTGAAATAATCCTCAGCGACAAAGCCGAAAACGGTCGGGGAATAGCCGTGTGGAACGGGGATTATAACAAAATACTAAACAACACCATCCGCGGAAGGCTTCGAGGAGCGGTAAAAACCTGGACCAGCCAAAACGGCGACGACCGCAGTATGAACCTGTTGATTCAGGGCGGACATTATACCCGGGAAACCACGGAAGGCTCCGAAGACCACGGCATCTACACTCACGATTGTACAACAGTGGTGATCGACGGCGTGACTATCAGCGGATTTTCGGATTCCAGCGCAGGCGGATCTATCAAGTTGAAAAACGATGACAATATAGAAGTGAAAAACTGTGTGTTCAGCACTTCGGGAATTCTTTTGAGAATAGAAAGCCAAACTTGGTTTCACTTGGAAAACCTCTGGATACACGATAATTTGTTTATCGACGGAAGCGTGGGCTCTTGGACTCCGGATTTGGCGCCAGAGGGGATTGTGATTGAGAATAACCGCTTCCTGAAAGGCAGTGTGGGGATCGCCCGAAACGCAACGGCCGAGAATTTTAACAAATACAGCGCACTGGCAAAGAAAAACGGCGGTATATATCGCAATGAGATAGCGAAGGCGATCAGCGCCCCCGAGGGAACGAATGTTTGTGGGAACTTTATGCGGACAACAGCCGTGGACGATGATGCTCCGCTGACCAATATCGCTTTGGGAAAACCGGCGAGACAGTCCAACGACTTAACCGAGCAGAGCGTAGCCGGATTGGCCGTGGACGGCAATACCGAAGCGGGACAAGAAGCCAATTTGGCGAGAACCCATCCCGGAGAGAAACGCTATTGGCAGGTGAACCTTGGCGGCGTGGCGGAGATCCACAGCATTAAGATTTGGGCAGGCACCGAAGACCTCAATAATTTTGACGTTTTGGTGTCGAGAGATTTTATGGGACCGAAAGGAAACGGCAAAGATTACGGCAAAGAGGCCTGCGTGGTGAAGCGTTTTAAGGCGGGTACGGTAGGGGAAATGTACGAGCTTGAGTTCGAAAGTCCGGTGTTCGGGAAATATGTGCGCATTGCGCGTAGGGGCGAGGATGATGCGCTGGATTTGGCCGAAGTGGAAGTGATGGGTAAGATGCTGACCGAGGAAGATCCTTCGAGCGATCCGGCGCATGTGCCAGAACAAGCTCCGGAACCGGAGGAGCCTGAAACGTTAGCGATCACAGACCCGAATGAGATAAGCATAAGTCCTAATCCGGTTGCGGATCGTTTACATGTCGTGGCGAAATCGGAGATAAAGCGAGTGGAGCTGATCAATTTATCGGGTAAGGTGATTAATGTGTTTGAAGCCCCGGGGAGGGAGGTGGAATTGTACCTGAAGGGTTTAGGCAAAGGGTTGTACTTTGTCCTAGTTAGTACTCATGATGGGAATGTTATTCGTAACAGGTTAGTTAAGCGGTGATTTGTTTGATCTTTCCTTGAAAGAAACTCTTGAGTTCGAAGTGTAATTTGTTTGCACTAAAACAGCTTGGTAGATTTTTCGCCAGGCTGTTTTGTTTTAACATACCCGTTATCCGCGTTTTTGCAAAGAGGGACTTAAATACCCTCTCATTAGCTTAATCAGCAAAAAAGATTTGGTATGTTGCTTTTAACCTTCGAACTTAACGGTACTTCCGTGTGGTTTATATTTGGCTTAGGCGCTTTCGATATTCATTTTTTGTCATGCACTGAAGACCATTTTTATAAAGGGAAAATAAGGACCCGAGTGTTTATCATGAATAAGTTTAAAATTTAAAACAGTCATTTTATATGTGTTCTTGTTTTCATTTTGTTAAATGAATTGTCTTGATGAGTGAGATAAACCAGCCTTATAGAGGTTTCAATTGAATTTTTTTCAAGAATAAAGGGTGAATCATTCTAGAAAAGCGAGATTATGCTACTCTGGTATAGGCCGAATGAATGCGTATGATGACTTTTATTTTAATACACCGTTGGCTAAATTGCTTTGCGGGCCATGACAGGGAGAAGAGCGTTATGTGAGTTTTTTGAAAGGCCGTTATGTGTTTTTTGTGTTTGTGAAGCAAGTCTATGTATAACGATGATTATTACCTCCATCAACTGAAGAAAGGGAGCCTGTCAGCGTTGGACGTGTTGTTCAGGCGATATAGGGATGATTTGCTTCGTTTTGCCTTTTATTTGGCGAAAGACCCGGAAATGGCTGAGGATATAGTTCAGGACGTGTTTGTCAATTTATGGGAAAACAGGCGTAATTTGGCTAGCCGGAAAAGCTTGAAGCCCTACCTGATCCGGATTGTATCTAACGGATATATGGATTTGTGCCGTAAGGGCAAAATCAGGGAAAAGTTTTGTACGCATTACCGTCAGAATTTTGACGGAGTGTCGTACGAAAATACGGAATCCAAAGTCAGGTTCAACGAGCTGAACACACAAGTACAGTCGGTGCTGGAAGAGCTGTCTCCGCAACAGCGGAAAGTGTTCGTAAAGATTAAATTGGAAGGCATGCGCCATAGGGAAGTGGCGGAGGAGATGGGAGTTTCGATCAAGACAGTAGAGGGACACTTGACCCTTGCGCAACGAAAAATGCGGTCCGAACTCAAAGATTACGCTTTAAAATTAGCGATGTCTATGTTGTTGATTTCCTAGTGGTTATCGTTGTTTGTGCGCTCGTTGTAAATATTTTTTTAATTTTTTTCAAAGAACCCCAAGGGTAAAAAGCCCCGAAACCGTATGGTGTTCTGAAAATGAGTCGGATTTATATGGAACATGCGATAAAACTTTTGGCTGAGAGTTATCTGGAAGGTGAAAATCTTTCTCCCTCGGATTTGCAAAAGTTGCATGGCTGGATTAACGCTAACGAAGAAAACGAGGCTCTTTTCGCTGAAATGGTGAGTGCCAGGTCGGAGAAAATGGAAAAACCGTTTCCGGCGCTTTCGGAAGAGGCTTCCATACGGGCGGTTCACGACCAGATAGGACAGTTGAAATCGAGGAGAATCCAGATGTGGTGGGATGTAGGCGTGGCCGCGGCAATCGCCGTCTTATTTGTGTTTATATTGAACGGTGGACCCGCTGGTGGGCCGTCGCAACGTATAGCTATGACTGATGAAGAGGAAGTTGTCAAACTTACTTTGTCTGATGGTACGGTGATGCTGTTGGAAGAGGAAAGTGACAGCTTGGGACAGTCCGAAGGTAACGGTTTTGTAAGGACAAGAGAGAAGAGCGGACTGGCCTATCAGAAGAAGGGATTCCAAAGTATAAAGGAAAAATATAATACGGTTAAAGTGCCTTCCGGTAAGCGTTTTTCTATCACGCTTTCGGATGGAACAATTGTAACATTGAATTCCGAGACGGAATTGCGTTACCCTGTGGTGTTCAAGGGAATGGAGCGGAATATAGAACTTTTGAGTGGAGAGATCTATTGTGATGTGGCTAAAAATAAAGATAAACCGTTTTATGTAAATTCGGATAGGTTAAGGCTTCGGGTGTTGGGGACAAGCTTTAATTTTAGCGCTTACAAAAATGAAAATAGGAATAGGACCGTGCTGGTCGAAGGACGTGTAGCCATAATGCCCAGAAGTAAGTTTTTTGATTTGAAAAAAGCTGTGGCACTCGAGCCCGGACAATCGATGGTATATGATAAAACTACCAAAAAGGTGGTCATGGAGACGGTGGATGTCGGGGTGTATACATCATGGAAGGACGGGAAACTAATATTCCAAGATGTGCCTTTGGTGGAGATACTCCCCAGGCTTAGCCGTTGGTATGGCAGGCCAATAGAGGACCGTACCGGGCGAATTTCCAGTCAGGGTTATAGCGGTATTTTGGACAAAGAAAGTTTTGATGAGGCTATTTTGGGCTTGTCAAAGCTATGCAGTTTCCAGTATCGTTATGATGGTGAAAAAGTAATTGTTGAATAACAGGGTCGAAGACGGCATGTCTTTTTATAAAGGGAAATCGAGGATTTAGATGTGAGTATTGCGGTAGAAAAACTAAACGGAAAGGGGGAATATGGATTAGAAGAACCTACAATAAAAAGTGAAGAACGGAAGACGGTTTAGCGGACCGCCTCCCGAACATTTTTCTTATCAACTCAAATTTTTAATACTTCAAAGATATGAATCTTTTTTATAAAATTACCTTCGCCCTACGGCGGAAGGCTGGAATTATATTGCCTTTGGTAATCTTGTGTGCGTCGGTGGTTAATGCCACTGCGGACAACGTTGTGCGATTAGAATTCAAAAACGCCAAGCTTGAGATGATCTTGGCGGAAATAGGAAAACAGACGAGCAAGAAGATTTTTTTCAAAAACGGTGATCTGGATCCCTATGAGGAAGTGACGATCAAAGGGGATTATGGTTTGGATGAAGCTTTGCGCCAAGCGCTAAAGACTTCGGACTTGGAGTTTGAAGTCCTCAACAGCATGATTGTTATTAAGCGGAAAGAGGCTGTTCCCGAAAAAACTATTGTCCCAATTCCGGTCCAAGACGAAAAAAATACGATTACAGGGCGCGTGGTTTCGGATACTGACGAGGGATTGCCCGGTGTAAACGTCTTTATCAAAGGCACCAGTCAAGGCACGGCAACTGATCTTGAGGGAAACTTTACGATCAAAGCGCCTAAAAGCGCCATTCTGGTTTTCCAATCTATAGGGTTTAAGCCTTTTGAGGTGCTTGTGGGCAACCAGAGCCGGATAGATGTCAAGTTAGTCCCGGATACCCAACAACTCAACGAAGTGGTGGTAACGGCATTCGGTTTGGAAAGGGAAACAAAATCGTTGGGTTATTCCGTTCAGGAGATCAAGGCCGAAGGCATGGCCGAAGTGAGGTCTGAGAACATGATGAACTCCCTTTCGGGTAAAGTGGCCGGTCTGAATATCGGAGAGACTTCGGGAGATATAGGCGGAGGCGTGCGCGTGAATATTCGCGGTAATACTTCCCTACAGGGAAAGAATTCGCCACTATGGATCATCGACGGCGTACCGGTAAATGCTTCGGGGTCGGACCAAGACAAGATGGGGTCCAACGTATGGGGTAACAATGAGGGGGCAAATGCGCTTATTGACCTTAACCCGGACGATATCGAGAATATCTCAGTGCTGAAAGGGCCAAACGCGGCGGCGCTTTACGGTGCTCGCGGAGCGAACGGCGTGATCCTCGTGACTACTAAAGGGGCCAAAGCCACGGACGGCATGAAGATCGAGTACAACGCCAATATGCAGTTTGTGGATCCGTATGAGTTTTTCGATTTCCAGAATACTTACGGCCAAGGCAGTGCTGGCAATTACAGCGAGCTTAGCCTTACGAGCTGGGGCCCGAAAATGGAAGGCCAGATGGTGGAGAGTTGGAGAGATCCCGGAGTGATGATTCCGCTTTCGCCTCATAACCAGGCCGAGGATTTCTACGAAATCGGTCATTCGTTCACCAACTCGTTGGTATTGAGTTCCGGTAACGAGAAAAACAGCGTTCGTATATCGGTGATGGATTCTGACAACGAAGGCGTGACGCCTGAATATCGCTTGCACAAGAACAGCGTCAATCTGAACTTCAAGCAGACCAGAGGGAAGCTGAACCTTTCCTATAAGGCGTCTTACATGCGCTTCAAAACCCAGAATAAAAGAGGTACTGGCTTTAGTGGTGACATGATGTCATTTATCGGTATGCCGAGGAGTATCCGCACGGAGGACCTTGAGCGTAGCGAGGACGAAAACGGTTACCGGATGTACATAAACCCGTACCACGGTGCCAATGACCCGTATTTCAGAACAAGCAAAGGCAGTTCTGTGAGAAACCGCTTCCTCGGTTTGGTGAATGCCGACTACAAGTTTAATGACTGGCTTACGGCGAGGGTGCGCGTCAGTACGGATATGAGCCATACGTCCGGGGAAAACCGTTCGCGCCCGGTAAACGCCGACCAGTATAAATATATGAAATTCGGTAGCAGAAACAGGTCGTCCAAAAAATCTAATATCTACAATGCAGATGCCCTGATTACCGCAAAGAAGGATATCAGTGAGTTTCAGTTGAGCGCCAGTCTTGGCTCTTCTATTTTCCATCAGACTTGGGATGAGTTCAATGCGAGAGAAACGCATATGATGGAGGCCGAGCGCCGGGTATTGGGCCTGGGCGAAACGGCTTCGGTTGGCGAAAAAGCTTCTGCGAAAGAGATTCAGTCGCTTTTCGCCTTCGGGCAGGTTGGCTATCGCAACTATCTTTTCTTGGACTTGACAGCCAGAAATGATTGGTCTTCGGCTTTGCCAAACGCTTATGACGAGGGATACTTCTACTGGTCGGCAAGCTCGAGTCTTTCGGTAAGCGACTTTTTGGAAGATATAGGAACTGATCTGCCTACATGGCTTACATATGCCAAGTTACGGGCTTCTTATGCCACCACCGGTAACGACACTGGAGCCGGAGGTACTCGTGCGGATTCGCCACACACCGGATTTCAGGTGAAGCAGAAAGGGATGAAGATGGTGAAAGGAATGTACACTACAGACAAAAGCATTCCTATCGATCCCGAGCGTACCGTGTCAAAAGAGGTTGGCTTTGATTTGAGAATGTTCGAAAACCGTTTGGGCTTGGACTTCACGTGGTATTCGAAATCCACCGATAACCAGATCGGTTATTCGCCTAGAGGAATGACCTCGGGTTACACGCGGCAATTGGTTAACGGTAGTGAAGTTCGTAACCGTGGTATCGAAATCAGCTTACAAACTCGCCCTGTAGTGATCAATGACTTCACTTGGGATTTGGATTTAAATTTTTCCAAAAACCGCAACGAGATCGTCAACTTCAAGGGAATGGACTCGCAAAACGGTTTTAAAAAGATTTGGGGCCATGATAACCTAAGGATCTACGCTGTCGAAGGCGGTGATTTGGGCGAACTGTATGGGCGAACTTTCAAGTATAATGACGACGGTTTATTGATCGTGGACAACAAAGGCCTGCCCAAAACCAACGGTCAGCTAGACCCCCAAAAAGAGGGCGCCACGCATTTTGGCAGTATCAATCCGGACTGGATCGGTTCTGTGTCGAACAGGTTCTCCTATAAGGGATTTTATTTGAACGCTTTGGTCAATATCAAGAGTGGCGGGCTTGTTTATTCTTATACCGAGTCCCATGCCGCCCGCGACGGTGTCAGCAAACTCACGTTGTCTGGCCGTGAGGAGAAGTTTTTGGTTAACGGTGTAGTGGAAGTAAAAGACGCCGACGGGAACAAAAGTTACGAACCCAATACGGTCAAAGTCAGTGCGCAGGAATATTGGTCGCGCGTAGCGAATAACGGACGTAAAGCCGTGGTGGATCCTTTCCTGCATGACGGTTCTTACGTTCAGCTTAAGGAATTGGCGTTGGGGTATAATTTCCCGAAAAAAATCTTGGGCAAGACACCGTTCGAAGCTTTGAGACTGTCGTTTGTGGCCACCAATGTGGGATTCTTCTCCAAAGACGCCCCCGGAAATCCGTTCGGTTTTTCAAGCTCCCTGGTAGGGCAGGCTATAGAGGTGGCGGGCATGCCGATGACCCGTACGTACGGATTTAACCTTAACGTGAAATTTTAAAGACTGACCGATGAAAAGATATTTTTTGATGATAATGGCGGGATTGCTTCTCGGTTTTCCGTCATGTACAGGTGATTTTGAGGAAATTGACACAAGCGAAACAAATCCCCTTAGCGGCCCGCTTCCTTCGTATTTTCTGATGATGCTGAACAAAGGGGCTTCCGGCGATTACCAAAGGAAACAGCACCTTTATGAGAATATGTATTGCCAGTACTTTTCGGACACGAAGCATGGCGGTGACCGTTACGTGTCTCAGGAAGGGTGGCACGCGGCCCTTTGGCGAGACTGTTACCTTGATTTGATCCCGGCTTCGCGATTGATTCTGGAATCGACCACTGAGGCTCAGATGAATATGAAAGCGCAGGTGATTATCTGGAGGGCCTGGATTCTGCTTCGTATTACGGATGCTTATGGCAGTATTCCCTACTTTGTTCCCTTGGCAGGAACTTCGGCGTCGGAATATGATTTCAATACTCCTTACGACACGCAGAAAGAGATCTATTATGATCTTTTCGAACAGCTCAAGGAAGCTGAAAAGATGATCGACGATTCAAACGTGATGCCCGTAAACACTTTCACGGATGCGGATGTGATCTACGGGGGAGACATGGCGAAATGGAAAAAGTTTTCGGCTTCGTTACGCCTGAGAATGGCCATGCAGATTTCCAAAGTGGATCCCGACAAGGCGAAAGCGGAAGGCGAATCTGCTTTGAGCTCGCCAATTATAGGTAGCAATGCCGACAACGCTATGCTCGCTCAGGATTTCAACTTCGGATTGCGGCACCCGATGCCCTCCATGAAAAGCTGGAGAGAGGCGATGATGAGCGAACCGATGGAAAAAGTTCTTGAAGAGACGGCCGAGATTGTTGACCCGAGGCAACGTTGGTTTTATGATCCCGCCGAGTCTGACGGAGGGTACAACGGTTTGACGGTCGGGCTTACCCGGTCAGAGCAAGACGGAATGGGCGATCGTAAGAAAATCTTTTCGAACTTCGGTCCTTGGTTCGATAATGATAAAGCGATGGATCTCTTCGTATACTCGGAGATCTGTTTCCTCAAGGCGGAAGCCGCCATGCTTAAATGGGCCGGCGCCGGCGATATGACCGAAAATTATAATGAGGGAGTCAAGGCTTCTTTCGAACATATCAATAATACCGCTACGGCCGAAGCCAAAAAGAATGTGGGCGAAATCAGCGAGGAAGAAATGGAGAAATACCTGAACAGTCCTAACGTCAGCCTTGAGGGAGGGGAGCACTTGCGAAAAATCTCGACGCAGAAATGGTTGGCCGTATTCCCTGACGGTTGCGTGGGTTGGGCCAGTTTCCGCCGTACCGGTTTCCCTTCCGAGCTAACCCCTCCGGCTAATGTTTCTCCTGACTGTGATGTTCCTTTGGGTAAATTCATCCTTAGGATAAAATACTTGGAGCAGGAACATGATAACAACGGCGATAACGTAACACAGGCTTTGGACGGTAAACCTGATTCCAATATGACCCCCGTTTGGTGGGACGTTGACTAACGCCGGATATTTTAAGCTGGTTATTCTTTATGAAATGCTAACTCCCGTGGGCAGTGCCTGTAAAAGGGAGGGCCTGCGTTAAACTTTTAATGTTTGACATTCGTGACCGCTCAATTCCAAAGGGATAAAATCTATACGTAATCATTTGGCCAAGTTTGAATTGTATAGCCCAAGGTTTTTGAGACGGCCACGTCTTGAGGAGGGAATGTTCCGGGCTGGGGCACCCCTTCTCTTTTCCCTTCATCAAAACAACACCTTTAAAGCGTCGGCAAGTTAGTGGTCCGACGCCAATTTCTAACCCAAATATTTTTGTTCACTATGCAAAAGTCTACACGCATTTTATGCGCTGCACTGGCATTCCTATGCTTTTGCTGTTGCGATTTGACATCCGGGTACGCCCAAGCGGATCTCCCCGAGATTCCGGCGTTTTCCTTTAAACCGACAGCGTCGGATTATATCGGGAATTGGTCTCCTGGATCGGCCGATTCCGAGGAGTTTCTTATTTCCAGAGTGCCTTTGGCCGAGCGCTTTGAGTTTAAGGCGTCTCAGGTAAACCCAAACATTCCGCATAAGAAAAAGATGGACAACTGGGTGATCATGACGCCTTACGCCCGTAACTCTCCCGGCATCGACGCCAATGCGCCGTATTTTTGGCAGTATCAGGATACTTGGTATTATTGGAATGGAGGAGACGCCAGAGTGCACATCCCTCCGGCGTCGAACATTGATGCCGGCCACCGCAACGGCGTGAAGGTTTTGGGCGGTTGTACTTTCGCTGATCCTACCAACCCCAATAGTAGCGTCTTCAGGGAAATGATCGCCAAAAATACGGATGGTACGTACAAACATGCCCAGAAATTGGTGGATATGGCCGAACACTACGGCTTCGACGGTTACGCCTTCAACATAGAGGTGACAAATTATCCTAGTAATGTGGCGGTACAGACACGCGGACTCTTTCAAGAGATGAACCGAATCGCCGAAGAGAAAGGTATGGAGGTCTTCGAACTGGTTTACTATTACGTACACTACAATTCCGGTGGCCGAAATTTTTGGATTAAGAAAGTAGATTCTGGCAATGACAAATGGTTGGAGGAAAATGGAAAAACAACCTTCGACCGGGCTTTCCTTAATTATGAATGGGATGCCAATAGCTTGCAGAGTAGCGCCAATTTTGTCAAGAACAACTTCCCCGCCGGTAAAAACGATCCTTACGACCGGGTATTTGCCGGACTGAATATGCCGGCGGTTTTCCGTGGTGACGCCAGGCATCCGTGGAAAGACCTTAACAATAATCCCACTTCAATCGCCATGTGGGGAGAATCGTCTTGGAACGACCGCTGGGGTCATACAGCGGTAGCCAGAATGGACAATTACCGTGACAGGGCCATGGATCTTTGGTCTGGACCCAACCGGACCCCGAGTCAACCAGGCACGCCGATAAACTCTTCCGGAAAAACGAAACGAGTGGCGGGAATGGCGTCCCATGTTACGGCAAAGTCGGTGATTGCGTCGTATCCGCTAGCTACGACATTCAATGACGGTTTCGGTTTGTTTTTCAATAAAAAAGGCGAGCAGGTGAGCGACAAAGCTTGGAATAATGTCAGTATTCAGGACATTGTACCTACTTGGCGCTGGTGGTGGAGCGAAGGCGGAGCGTCGCTTGAGGCCGGAATGGATTTCTCCGAGGCTTATGATGCCGGCGGTTCTTTGGCGGTAGAAGGAAGCCTGGGATCGGGCAATAATCTTTTACGGTTGTTCAAAACCAAATTGGCGATAAGTGGCCAAACACGCCTGAGCCTTACCTATAAAGTGGATGGAGCTTCGCAAGGGCAAGCTTCCAATTTAGAGCTGGCGTTGGCTTTTGAAAACGGGGAGAGCCTGTCAGGTTTCACATTTCATCCGGCGGGAGCCACCCAAACGGAAGGTTGGAATACGGTGGAGTTTGACCTTGCGCAACACAGTGGCCAAACTTTGGCGGTCATAGGCTTGAATTTCAAGGGACAAGCCAGCGGTTACAAAATCAATCTGGGAGGCCTTTGCCTTACGGATGGGTCTGAAACCATTCCGTCGATGGCTACTGGAGTGAATGTAGACGCCGTAACTATGGTTGGCCGTAAGATGTCAGGACGCTTGACATGGGATATCCAAGGCAGTCCGCGTTATAATGTTGACGGCAATGTCAAGTATTTTGAAGTGTTCCAAGTTTGCGACGCGGTGGCCGATACGGTGTTTGTAGGACGTTCCGTCGCTCGTGCGATTGCGTTTGAGAATATCAAAAGAAGTGCGGGAAATGGTAATGTTCGTTTTCTGGTGCAGTCAGTGGGGCTCGATGGCAAAACACGGAGCGCTTTCGCCGATAACGGGACGCCGGTGGCTATCCAGCCCAAAGCCTCTCCGGCTTTTGAAGTGCCAGGGGGCGTAAATCTCAACGAACCTATGTTGGTTACGAATTTGAGCGAGTCGGCAAACACTTACGCATGGACGTTTGAGGACGGACAACCGGCCACGAGTACTTCGGCTAATCCGTCGGGAGTTGTTTTCACATCGCCGGGAGTTAAAACGATAACCCTCACGGTTGAAAATGAGTACGGATCGGAAACGTTGACTAAGACGGTGACCGTGAACGGGGAAAACACCAATCTGGCTCTGGGAAAACCGTCGATAACTTCGTCAGGAGAAGGATCGGGAACATTCGCCGCCTCGAAAGGAAATGACGGTGACGTGACTTCTACGGCCATTCCGGTACGTAATCCGACCGCTTACCTTTTCTGGGAAGTGGACTTGGGAAGCCAAGTGGCTATTGGGGAGATTAAGGCTTGGAATAGGCATAACTGTTGTCAAAGCCGTCTGACTGATTACTATATATTCATTTCGCCTGAACCGTTCAATTCTAGTTATCCTGAAGAAGTCAGAAACCAGCCCGGAGTGTTTGAATACCATGAACCGAGCACTATGGGCAAACCAAGTGTTTATGATTTCAATGGCCAAGCCCCGACAGGTCGCTATATCAGAATTCAGAGGCGCACGACGCAAACGACGGATATGGGAGTGGGAGAAATTGAGGTTTTCGGACAATATATGAACGAAACGGCCCTGTCGCTAAACGCTTCTATGACAATGGCCGATACTGAAATTACCCTTAACGAGACGTCTACTTTAAGCGTGGCGTTCAACCAAGCCGTAACTGGGCTGGACATCGCAGACTTTACCGTGCCTAACGGAAGCCTTTCGGCTCTTTCCAGTACCGATGGCGGAGAGACTTTCACCGCTATTTATACCCCTGATACGGACATTGCAGACAACACAAACGTGATAACGCTTGATTTGGCCGGAGTTGTCGATGAGGAAGGAAATTCGGGCCAAGGCGTGGTGCAAACCGCCAACTTCACGGTCGATACCGAGGAAAATAACGCTGTCGTGAATTTGGCGTTGAACCAATCGACATCACAGTCTTCCACAGGCTGGGGAGGTTTGTCACCCCGTGCCGTGGATGGGAATACAAGCGGTGTTTGGACCCATTGGTCTGTGACGCATACTAAAGCCTACACGAGTCAGCCGTACTGGACTGTAGACTTGGGCGAAGTAGCCGAAATTGATTTCATTAACGTCTACAATCGTTCTGACTGTTGCTCACAACGGTTAAGTAATTTCCATGTTTTGGTTTCGGAACAGCCGTTTACGCAAAGCTCATTGTCGGGAAGTCAGAATCAGGCCGGTGTCATCGATATCTATCACGCAGGGCAGGGAGAATTCCCGAGCGTCCTCCGAATCAACGCCACGGGGCGCTACATTCGCATCCAGCTTGAAGGCAATGTCCATGCCCTCAGTTTGGCTGAGGTGGAAGTCATGGGCCGTTACATAACCGCACCGGCAATGCGTACGTCGGGATTGGTTCAAGAAGACGCCGAGGTAATTCCTTCCGAAATAAACCTCTTCCCGAACCCAGCCAACGATGTGTTAAATGTCGTGGCACCGGAAATGGTAATGCAATTTGCCGTTTACGACGCGAAGGGCAACGAGGTGGTTTCGTTTGATCCGGCTTCGAGAGAGTTTGTGTTGAACGTTGCTGACTATCCGGTTGGGATGTATGTCATCAGAATGGTGACGGAAAGCGGTACGGGAATACAAACGAAATTCCTGAAAAGATAAATAATGTGGAACGGAAGGCTATGGCTGGTTTTCCCGGCCTGGCCTTTTCTTTTTTTACTGTTACAGATCCCCGACAATTTTTTTGTTGGGGATTTTTAGTTAACGCTTCTTCCTTCGAAAAAAGAATCGTTAACCGAACGTGAGCAATCGCAACATTTTAGCCTATTGTTTTGTGTAGCCCAAAATTCTAGTTTTTTTAGTGTGTTCTAGCGGGATGGTAGAGAGGGAGACCGTTTGTCGGTTTCAAATTTACTTTGTTCGGGGTGTTGTCCTTTCCAAAATGGGTTAGAGCGGGTGACTTTAGGGTTTCTAAAGATTTTTAAGTTTTGTTGTTTTATATGGTAAATGCTAACTTAGTAAATGAACCAGAATACAATGCCTGTTTTTGTTTGGGTTATCGTATTTCCGGATATGATACGGAAGTGGTCAGGAAATGGGATTTGGGAGAGGGGGGCTTTTTGCGTAATTCGTTCGGAACGGAAACATTCTTTTTTTGCATACGGAGATCGGTTTGTGAATATACCTTAGCTGTTTTATGGAGGAGATGACAAGGCTAGAGTTTGAGCGAATATACAAGGCTTATTACAGTAGGCTTTGCGCTTACGCTTATCGGCTTGTGCATAATTATGAGGAAGCCCGAGAGTTGGTGGTTGACGTGTTTATGGATATTTGGGAACGCAAGGTGTCGCTGGATTCGGAGGAACGGGCCAAGGCTTATCTTTTCAGGGCTGTTTTGTACCAAGCGTCCAATTGCCTTAATCGCCGGGACGTTAGGCGCCGTTATATGGACGAAGCGCTTAAAACCGAAACGGTGATGGAGAATAGCGTGGACAGGATTGTGGCTTATAAGGAATTGTACGGCGAGTTGGATAAGGCTGTGGACAAACTCCCCGAACGATGCCGGGAAGTGTTCGAGCTAAGTCGTTTTTCGGGAATGAGCAACGGGCAAATAGCCGAAGAGTTGAAAATCTCGGTAAAGACCGTGGAGGCGCAAATGACCAAAGCGTTGTCGAGGATCAAGGGGCACCTGGCCGGTAAAGGCGTGGAGTTGGTGGGTTTGTTGTTGGCCGGCAAAGTGATCCAAGAAATAGGCCATGAACTTTTTTTTAATTTTTTTTAAAGTCGGCGTAAGGGTAAAAGGACTCTAGCTTTACTAACCTAATGAGAGCATGGAAAAGAGCGAAATCATATTGACCAAATATCTGCAAGGCGAAGCTAATGCGGACGAACGACGCCAAGTGGAACGCTGGGCGAACGAAGACGTGGCCTTTGCGAAAACGCTGGCAGACCGTAAAGCCATTTTGGAGAAAGCCCGGAAAGGTGCGGATGCTTTGGAAAGCGTTTTTGATGCGGTCGAGGGTTGGAGTCTTTTTCAGTCTAGGGAAAATCACAGTAAAGAAAGTTATAGCGTTATACCAAATAGGTCGGGGAAAGTTAAGCTTTTCCGTCTTCCGGCCACATACGCGGCGGTGGCGGCCGTGGCGCTTCTTTGCGTGTTCGTTTACCTAATGTTTAACGACACTCGCTATGCCGATTATGATATGGCGCTAACAGGGCGTTTCGAACTTGTGGACGCCGATGCCCGCGTTCTCAGACTTTCAGAATCAGATGCCCGGTGGGCTAACTGGCCGGGCATGAGCCGAGTGGCTGACACCCTGCGCTACGATGTTGATAATGTTCCTGACGGCGTACACACCGTAAACGTGTCCGAGGGAAATCGTTTGGTCTTGCGTTTGACAGACGGGACGGTTATCTCGCTCAACGGGGGGAGTTCTTTGGCTTATGCGCCCGCATTCGGTTGGGGAGACCGAACGGTATCGCTTAACGGTGAGGCGGTTTTTGAGGTGGCCAAGAACGCTTCCAAACCTTTTGTGGTATTGACTCAAAATGGTGCCGTGGAGGTTCTCGGGACAGTTTTTAACGTTAGGGCCCGTGAAGGCGATGCGGATAGGGCTGTAAGTCTTTTGGAAGGCTCGGTAAGGGTGACTTTGGAAGGTTCTGACGAAGAATACACGCTCAAACCGCATGAGCGTCTTCGCAAAAAGGGCGATACATATGTGTTGGAAGAGGCGGACGTGTCGGAGGATTTCCGTTGGGCTACGCCTGAGTTGAATTTCAATGGCAAGACCTTCGGGCAAATGATTTCCGAAATAGAACGCTACTATGGCGTGGAGGTGGATTGCCGTAACGCTGATTTGTTGTCCTTACGCTTTTCGGGAATATATCGTGACGGAACACTTGAGGATATAATGGCTATTCTGGCTGGTGCGGAAGGGTTCGATTACGAGATTTCCAAAAATGGGAGACTGTTGATTTTGAAGTAGTCGTGGGTAGTAAAGGGTAAAGAGTACAGAAGTAAAGCGTACTGTTACTGTTTTATGTGCGCTGATAATAGAGTGGTGATGTTATAGGCTTCGGAGCTATGCCCGAGCGGTCTATTTATTTGTTACTCTGCTAAAATTGCGTAAAGCGCCGGCTTTCCGGCTTTTGATACTTGCTAGCTAGATATAGGTAACGTTTGGAGTGCCAGATGTTTAATGTGGCTTTACTGTTTGGGTTGCGCCTAATCATAGGTGTGGCCTGCGATAAATATGAGGCGGGGGAATCTCCCCGCAAATAGATTTTTATAATTTAAAACTGTTCTTATGAAGGAACCATTACCGAAGAACAAGATTCTACGCCGAATCTTGGGAGGAACCGCTATGCTCTTTTTTTTGGTGACGCTGTTCGCTGCTGGGCAAGCGCGTTCGGAGACCATCGTGGAAAAAGAGAAGCACACGGTGAACTTTAAGGCCTCGACCTTGAGGCAAGTTTTTGAGTACGTCCGTAAAAATTCGGACATGGACGTTTTTTTCGCCGAGCATAAGGTGGACGTCAACACACGGGTAAATTTCGAAGCCACCGGCATTGATACCAAGGGATTGTTGGAATTGGCTCTGCGAAAGACACCTTACGCATACAAAGTAGTAAATAACCATGTGGTAATCAGCCCCAGAACAGCCGAAAGCGTGGCCCAAGACGGAGCCTTTACCGTATCGGGCACCATTACCGACAAGGAAGGCGAGACCTTGGTGGGCGTAAACGTAATTATTAAAGGAACTACCCAAGGTACCGTAACGGACGTGGACGGTAAGTTTTCGCTCCAAGTGAAAAAGTCGGATGTGCTGTTGATCACTTTCGTAGGCCATAAGCCTCAGGAGCTGAGCGTAGGCAACCGCCAGACTTTTGATATTGTGTTGGAAGAGGACCTCAAAGAGTTGGAGGCCGTTGTGGTTGTGGGTTACGGCGAAGCCAAGCAGATTAACCTTTCCGGTGCCGTGGCAACGGTAAAACCCGAAAAATTAGAAGCCCGTTCCGTCGCCAATGTATCCAGTGCTTTGTCTGGAATGTTACCGGGCGTAAGGATCTCTACGCGTAACGGTGGCCGTGTAGGCGGTGAATCGATTAGTATCCAAGTCCGTGGCCAAGGTTCTATGTCGGCCAACAACAGCCCTATGGTAGTTGTGGATGGAGTGGAATCCAGCCTTAGTGATTTGGATCCTAACGATATTGAGTCTATGTCGGTATTGAAAGATGCGTCGTCATCTGCTATTTACGGCTCGCGTGCTGCAAATGGTGTAATCGTGGTAACTACCAAAAGCGGTAAGGCTGGACAAATGAAAATGGAGTACCATGCCTATGCGGGTTGGCAACAGGCCACAAACGTAGCGGATTACGTTTCTAATTCGGCGGAATATATGGAGATGTTTAACAAGTTCCGTCCCGGCTTGTTTCAGCAAGCGGATATTGATGAGTGGCGAAACGCTGACCCAAATGACCTTGCCCACCCGAACGTGGATTGGATGGATGAGCAAGTAGGACGTAGCGCCTTGATGCAGAGTCACAACTTCGCGTTCAGCGGCGGTTCGGACGTTACCCGTTACCGCTTCTCTTTGAGCTACTTGGATCAAGAAGGACTTTCTCCTGGCAATGAACAACAGCGTTACACTTTCCGCACAAATGTGGAAACCAACATGACTCCGAATCTGATCGTAGGAGCTAACGCTTTCCTGCGTTGGAGGGAAGTGACCCCGGGGATGTCAGATGGAATCAATTATGGGTTAGCGCCTATGATATCGAACCAACAATTGCCGGACGGTACGTGGTTGGGGAGTCAGAACTCAACGCTTGGTAGCGCCACTAATCCCTATGCCACGGTGGCGGGCCGGGAAAACACAAAACTTCGCCGTAGTATGCGGGCCGATATTTTTGTGAATTGGGAAGCCTTGCCGGGCTTAAGGCTCCAAACACGTAACGTGATCGATTATAATAATAACTTCCAGCGTCAGTTCTACCCCTTGTATGAGACGTATAACATAAGGGAACTTGACCCTGAAGGCAATCCTAAACTGGATGCTGACCGTATTAAGCGTTCGTCGACAAACGAGCATAAGCAGGATTACAAATTGAGCCACTTTGCTACAGCTACTTACACCAAGTCGTTAGGCAAACATAATTTTAGTGTGTTGGCGGGTCATGAGATCGAAGTTTATCGTTGGGAGAACTTGAAAGGTAAAAAAGACGTATTCGCCAGCGATGATGTCGACGCTATCGGTTACGGTCTTCAGGACCCTTCTGTATCTGGCGATATCTATGAGGCCAATATGGAGTCCTATTTCGGGAGTTTGGATTATAATTTTTCCGAAAAATATCTTTTCAAAGCTTCGATGAGAGCGGATGCTTCATCCCGTTTTAGGGAAGGAAAACGCTGGGGTTATTTCCCATCGTTATCAGCTGGCTGGAGGATATCGGAAGAGGCGTTTATGCAGGATCTGTCTTTCGTTAACAACTTGAAGATCCGCGGTTCTTGGGGTGTGTTGGGTAATCAGAGAATTAACACGTCGGGAGGTTCCAGAGGTAGTTATTATCCATACCAAGATTTGTACAACAAAAGCCCGTACGTATTCGGCGGAAACATTCACCCGGGCCAGTCAGTGACCCGCTTGGTGGATAGCGATATCAGCTGGGAATCGACGGAGATGGTCAACTTGGCGATTGATGCCACACTTTTCAGAACATTCAATATTACTGCTGAAGTGTTCCAGAAGAGGACTTACGATATTATCACCAAGTTGCAGGTGCCTACTTTCCTTGGTGCAAAAGATTCCCCTTATACAAATCTGGCCGAGATGACCAATCGTGGCCTTGAGTTGAATCTTTCGTACGAAGGCCAAGTTGGGGAATTGCGTTACCAAGTGGGAGCCAACGGAACTTACATAGAAAACGAGGTGACTGGATACAATGTCGATTTGGAAACCAGTAATATCCGTGTAGGAGAGCCTTACGGCTTTATCCGTGGCTATGAGTCGCGCATTATCCGTACACAAGAGCAACTGGACAATGCCGTGGAAAGTGGACTTCAGATAGGGGATTTGGAGCGAATTGACCAATTGACCGTGGATACTGACGGTGATGGGGTTATGGATGCCGGCGATGGAAAGATCAACCACGAAGACCAAATGAAACTGCATTCTGGTCGACCGACGTGGACATATGGCGGTAACGTTAACCTTTTCTATAAAAACTTCGAGTTGAACCTGCTGTTCCAAGGCGTTACCGGAATGAAAGGTTCATGGGTTTCGCAACCAAACGCCCAGTTCCCTGTGGATGACCGCGGTTTGGTACATGAGATGTGGCGCGACGCCACCGACGAGGACAATCCTAACGGAGAGTGGCCGCGGTTGAACAAGAGACGAAAAACCCAGAACCTCTATCACACCAGCTCCTTCTGGATCCGGGACCTGTCATACTTCAGGCTCAAAAACCTGATGGTAGCATACAATATTCCGAAAGATGTGATTTCGAAAATCGGGTTTAGCAAGGCCAAAGTTTATTTCACTTCGGAGAACCTGTTCACCGCGTCAGATTATTTCTCAGAGCTAGGTTTTGACCCTGAGACTCGTAATTCGGGCGGTATTCCGAACACAACCACCTATATGTTGGGCGTAAAAGTTCAGTTCTAATTTTTTATAGCGAAGAATATGAAAAAGATAATATACGCAGGGCTTGCGCTTTCCTTTTCGCTTTTGTTCACTTCATGTGGCGACGATTTCTTGGACAAGCAACCCCACGACAATATAGCCAGTACCACTTTCTGGAAAACGCCGGCGCAAGCCGAGGAAGGGTTGGCCGGAGTTTACGATGCCCTTCAAAGTCCCAAAAGGGAATTGGGCTGGGGGACATTCCCGTTCTTTGACGGCCTCACAATTTTGAGCGACTCGCGGGATGGAAAGTTCAACGAGGTAGCGCGTGGCTACCATACGCCGACTTCGGGCTTTGTAGGCCAGCTGTGGAAACAGTCTTACCGGGGCGTAGTGCGAGCGAACGAGGTGCTTACCCGAGTGGATGACGTTCCTTTTTCGGACGAAAGCCAGAAAACCAGGATTAAGGCGGAAGCCCGTTACTTGCGTTCCATGTTCTATTTCCATTTGGCGGATAATTATGGAGGTGTGGCCTTGTTCGAGCACGTCCCGACATTGGATGACATTACCGTGCCTCGTTCTTCTGTTGACGAAGTGATCGCGTTGATGATCGAAGACTTGGATTTCGCTATCCAGTATTTGCCGGTCAAAGCGCATCAGGTTGGGCGAGCGACCAAAGGCGCGGCCTACACGATGAAGGCGAAGGTGGCGATGCTCAAAAAAGATTGGGCTACAGCCGAAGCCGCCACCGCTGAGGTGATGAAGTTGGATTACGCTTTGGAATCTGATTATAAGAGGATCTTTGCCTTGGATAATGAGAACAATGGAGAGGTGATCTTCGATATCCAGTACATTGGTGGTGAAGACGGCGAAGGAAACGTTGTGGAAAAGTTGCTGGGTAACAGGGCGATGGGCGTTAGTGGCTGGTCGTGGATGGTGCCTTCTTTTAACTTGGTTGAGTATTATGAGGTCATAGATGAAAACCCTACGTACGAAGTGTACGCTCCGTTGGTTCCTGAGAAGTTTTATACAATGCTCGAAGGCAGAGACCCGCGTATGGACGCCACAATTCTGCGTCCGGGCGCTACTTTCCTGAACAAAGTGGGGGAGGAGACCGTCTACCCGAATATTCCGGCCTATACTCACTCCGAGTCAGGATTGCATATCCGTAAGAATGTTATTGAAGGTGGTCCAGACTTAACGTTGCCGGAGAAGGGGCCGTTGAACTTGATCCTGTTACGTTACGCTGACGTATTGTTGATGCATCTGGAGGCAAAAGCCAACCAAGGCGGAATCGCTTCCGTGGATCAAGCGACATTGGACGCCACAATCAATAAAATCAGAAAACGCGCGTCGGACAAACTTCCGCTTTATACCGCCGGTGATATTGAGATGGAAGACGTGTACAAAGAATATATCCGCGAGTTGGCAATGGAAGGTTGGATGTATTCCAACTTCAAACGTTGGAAATGGCTGGAAAAAGCGCACGGTATGACTACCAAAGATGTCCAAAAGGTAGGCGATGGCATTGATTTTATCGAGGATAACCCCGTCCGAGAATTCGAAGCGCCAAAAGACTATTTGTTTCCGATTCCAGCCTCGGAGATCGAGAAATCGAACGGCTGGGCGCAAAACCCCGGTTGGTAACCTAGGAAGCCACTGATTTCTGAAGAGAGATCGGCCTTTTGACAACTGAAGAATAAATTTTTTAAATGGCCGGTGTAGTCCGGCCATTTTTTTCCGTGTCAGAAACTCTTCTGACCGATTGTAAACATCACAACCCCAATTCTTATGAAAAGACACTTTACGCTGAAGCGGTCATTGCTAATGGCCGTCTTGTTTGTCGTGGTCGTAGGCTTCGGCTCGCGTTTGCGGGCGCAGAATGCCTATCCGAAGATCAAAACCGTCTCGTTCCGGTCCAACGACGCCGACTTTATTGCCAATTGGAGCCCGGGGAGCTTGGAGCATGAGAAATACATGATCTCCCGTGTGCCTTTGGCCGACCGGTTCAAGTTTTCCGCTTCGCAAGCGAACCCCTCTATTCCCCATGCCCGGCAAATGGGTGTTTGGGCCGGTACCAGCGACAAGATTCGCCAGAGCGAGGAATTCGACCAACCGAATCCGTATTTCTGGCAGTATCTGAACTTTTGGGCTTACTGGAACGGAGGGGACACCCGCGTTTATATTCCTTCGGCCTCTTATATCGAGGCTGGTCACCGCAATGGCGTGAAAGTTTTGGGCGGTTGTACTTTCGCCGACCCTACAAGTCCGAACAACAGTACTTTTCGGGAAATGATCGCCAAAAACTCTGACGAAAGCTACAAGCACGCCCGTAAGTTGGTGGAGATCGCGGAGCATTACGGTTTTGACGGTTATGCCTTTAATATAGAAGTGACGGGTTACCCCTCGGATGTGGCGCGCCAGACCCGTGGCTTTTTTCAGGAAGTCAGTCGCATCGCCGACGAAAATGGCTTGGACAACTTCGAGCTGACGTACTATTACGTGCATTACGATAACGGAAATAGGAATTTCTGGATCAAGCAGATCGATTCCAGTAACGACACTTGGTTGGAAGAAAACGGAAAGACTACTTTTAGCCAAGCTTTCCTGAATTATGAGTGGAACGCCAGTTCGCTCAATACTTCGGCTAATTTTGTCAGAAATAATTTCCCTGCGGGCAAAAACGATCCGTACGAAAGGGTTTTCGCCGGGTTGAACATGCCTTCGGTTATCGCCGACAATAATACGCACCCTTGGAGAGATCTTCTGAACTCTCCCACATCGATAGCGATGTGGCTGACCGGACCGAGAAACAACGGCGCCACTCCGGAGGAGAAAAAAGACATTTACTACGCTTTTATCAACGATATGTGGAGCGGTCCGGACGTGGATCCTAGCCGTCCGGGATCGCCTTTGTCGGGTAGCGGAAAGACCTTGCGCGTGGCCGGTATGGCTGCGTATCTGGCGGCGAAATCCACTATCGACGAATTTCCTTTCGTGACCAGCTTTAACGAAGGTTGCGGTACTTTCTTCGCCAAAGACGGTGAGCGCCAGACGGAAGGCTATTGGTCGAACTTGGCCTTGCAGGATATCGTTCCTACTTGGCGCTGGTGGTGGGCCGAGGGAGGCCAGAACGTAAAAGCCTCGATCGATTTCAAGGAAGCTTACGATGGCGGTAGCTCGCTTTTGCTGGAAGGAAACCCGGGTTCTTCTGACAATGTGTTGCGTATTTTCAAAACAAAACTCAACATCAGCGCTGCTTCGCAAGTAAGCGTGACCTATAAAGTGGACGGCGCTTCCGCCGGCGACGCTTCGGGCTTGGAAGTGGCTTTGGTTTTCGAAAACGGAAACGGCTTGGGAGCTACGGTAAAACTTCCTTTGGGACAAGTGGAAAATGAAGGTTGGAATACCAAGACGCTGGACCTTTCGGCTTACGCCGGAAGTGCGCTGGCCGTATTGGGCCTGAACGTTACGGGCGTTTCGAATTATCGCGCCCATATCGGTGGCCTGTCGCTTACCGATACTCCCGTCGCTACGCCAGACGCGCCTACAAGCGTGGAGGCTTCCGTGGCGATGACCGGCAGATTCCTGTCGGGGGAAATCACTTGGGACCTTCTGGGCTCGCCGAGATATAACAAAGACGCTGGCGTGGCCTATTTCGACGTTTACCAAATCAGCGACCAGCCTCGCGATTCCGTATTTGTGGGTCGTTCGCTTTCTCGCGCCATTGTTTTGAAAAACGTGAAAAGAACGGAAGGCGAAGGCGATATGCGTTTCAGGGTAGTTGCCGTGGGCGAAGACCGCAAGACTACCAGCCTCTCGGAAAGCGGATCCGTAGCTTATGACCCAACTCCTTGGGCCGAGTTTGATATGAACGTAAAGGTGAATCTAGACGAAAGCCTGTTCGCTTCAAGTGTGGCGGATTACGCGAACACTTACGCTTGGACCTTCGAAGACGGCACTCCAGCCACAAGCGCTTCCCAAACTCCGGGCAACGTGACCTTCGCCACGCCGGGCGTGAAGAAGGTAACCCTTACTGTTTCCAACGACAACGGCTCCTACACCATCGAAACGGACGTGACGGTGGCGGACCAAAGCGTAAATCTTGCGCTGAACCAACCGAGTTATCGCTCAAGCGTAGACGACCACGGTGGTCCCGAGCGTGGCAACGACGGCAAAAATTCGACTATGTTCTGCGGGCGCGACAGTTACAAAACACCGAACCAACAGCCTTGGTGGGAAGTGGATTTGGGCTCTCAGGTTAATGTCAGCCAAATCAAGGCTTTCAAGCGTTTCAAGGAATCGGAAGCCGGTATCAGCGATTTCCACGTTATGGTATCCAAGACTCCATTTACCTCAAGGGTAAGGGAAGAGGCCGAGGCCGACCCTAACGTCGTGTATAATTATTGGGAAAAAGGACAGATGCAGGCGCCTTCGGTTTATGATCTGTCTTCGCAGAATATCGTTGGGCGTTACGTGCGAGTACAGTATCATGTAAACCGTAGTACGAAGTCGCAGTTAGTGCAGCTGAAATTCGGCGAGCTGGAGGTGTACGGACGTTACGTACCCGAAGACAACGGCCCGAAACCGCTTACGGCCACTCTCAGCCTCGACGACGCTGATTTGCGCCAAGGCAAAACCGCTCTGCTCACGGTTACTTTCTCCGAGGCGGTTACTGGTTTCGAGGCTGGCGATCTTAGTTTCTCAAACGGAACGCTTTCGGCTTTGACGGGTGACGGGACGGTTTATAACGCCGTATTCACCCCGACAGACAATATTCAGGAACTGGAAAACGTAATCACTTTGGACCTTGCCGGCGTACAGAACGCCGAAGGCGAGGCAGGTATCGGGACAGCCGTTTCTCCTAACTTCGTTATCAACACTTTGCCTTTTACCGGGCCGGAAACGCTGAATCTCTCTGCCTTGGCCGACGCTTATACCTACGGTAAAAACCAAGGGACGAATTACGGCACTGAATCCACGGTTTTGGTGAAAGAGGGCGGTTCCATCCATTACGTTCGCCGGGCTTATCTCAAATTCGATTTGGGTCAAATACCGTCAGGCGCTACGATTGAAAGCGCTACGTTGAAGCTCGGGGTAGCGTCTTCGAATAGCTCCGCTTTAAGTACGGCCTTCGAAATACGCAGAGTGACAAACGACAGCTGGACGGAGACTGGCATCACTTGGGGCAATATGCCGGCGCCGTCGGATGTGTTGGCCAGCGTAAACGGACAAGCGGCAGGTAGCGTGTTGAGTGTGGATCTGACAAATAGCCTCACCGATGATTTGGCTGACGGAACGCTCTCGTTGGAGATGCGTTCGAGCGTAAAAGGTTCGCCGTTCCTGAAGCTTTATACCAAAGAGCATACTGACGCCGATTTGCGTCCGGTTTTGGAAGTTACATACACGGGTGGCGTACAACAACGCGTTTCGGGTACCGAAGCCGTTAAGAGTCATGTTCCTGTTTCGGAGACCAAACTGTTCCCGAATCCGGTGGAAGATGTCTTGAATATCCAATCGACAGACGAAATCCTGACTGTAGAAGTGTTTAGCGTTCAGGGGAATTTGCTCAAAACAGTGAAAGGATCTGGCGCTTCAACCAGCGTTAATATGTCCGATTTGCCGAAAGGCGTATACGTCGTGAGCGTAACCGTAGCCGGTCAAGGCGTTGAATTGCGCAGAGTGATGAAGAAGTAAATGTGACGACATAAAAAATTAGATGTGCGAAAGGGCGTCGGCTTAGCCGGCGTCCTTTTTTTTGGTAAAAGTCGATGGACTGATATGGTATAATGATCTATAGCCTTAACCGTTTTCTGTGATAATTATATAATTGTGTTCTTGTTGTGTTTGAGCCAGTGTTTAGTTTTTTAGACTTAGTGGATTTATTTTTTGAAATATACGGGGCGTATTTTCTTTGAAGAGTCTACCGGATTGTAAGTTACCGATTAATTACAGTATATGTAATAATGTAGAATATTGTGTTTTTCTAATTTGTTTAATTGGAAATATACAAAAATATGAGCCTAAGACATGCTCAATAGCGTGCGTATTTTTTTTCACTCAAAATAAAATATTGTTTTTTTAAGTTGTTGGAGTGAATGATGTGGTTTTTTGTAATGAGAGTCATTGTTGTGTTTTGTTGAATGGCATTATTCTTTGAGAAACGTTTTTTTTATCCTCCAAAGTAGAAGAACCGGTATCGCTGAAATCTTATGAAAATCCATTCATAAGATTATATTGCGGGTGTTTTTAATACGAAACAACGCATCCAAACCAGTTTTACTATGAAAAAAATTACCTGTCTGATGATGTTGGCGGGAGGATTTATGTTCTCTTGTTCCAGCTCCAGCGACGATTCTACTCCGACCCAAAAAGGCGAGTTGACAATCAGCGCTACTGTGGATTCCCAAACGGATTCCAAAACATTGGCTCGCATGTCATCGAATTCGGTGGATGACTTTCAGGTGAGCATCCTCAAAGGAGACCAAGTGGTCCATTCTTACGACAAATTTTCGGAGGTTCCGGAAACCGTTGAGCTTGAGGCCGGCGAATATTCCGTAAACGCCGTATCAAAAGAGTTTACCGCTCCGGCTTTCGCATCGCCCGTTTACGGCGATATGGAAAAAGTAAGCGTAACGGCCGAGAACACCGCCCAAGCGGAATTGGTTTGCGTTCAGACCAACGCCGGTGTTAAGCTTGTGTACACCGACGCTTTCAAAGCCAAATATTCGACTTACAGCGCCGAACTCTCTTCGGAAATCGGAAAGCTGGACTACGTCCAAGACGAAGCTCGTACAGGCTACTTCCTGCCGGGCGACGTGAAAATGAAAATCAACTTGCCTGAAGACAAGAGCGTAGAGAAAACCGTGGCTGTAGCCGGCAAGGAGCTCTGGACCGTAACGGTTGACTACACTGAAGAAGGTGAGAAAACCGGAATCAGTATTTCTATCACGATCGACGACAGCGTGGACCAGAAGGAAACCACGATTATCGTGCGTCCGGGTGAAGGCGAAGAGCCTGGCGACGGCGAAACTCCTGAGCCGGGTGAAGGCGACGGCGAGATCTTCATCTCGGAGTACGGCGAAGGTTCGAGCCAAAACAAGGCGATCGAGCTTTACAACCCGACAGGTGCCGACATGAGCTTGGAAGGTTACGCTTTGGCGATTTTCGCTAACGGAGCCACTGACGAGGCCGCGAACGTTATCCCGCTTAGCGGAACTATCAAGTCGGGTGGTGTATTCTTGATCACACATCTGGAATACAATAAGGACTTGTTGAATGACGGGGTTGTGGCTGACCAGACTTCGGACAAACTGACCTTTAACGGTGACGATGTAGTGTTCTTGTTGAAAAACGACACTAGAATTGACGTTTTCGGAACGCTTGGCAACGAGAAAAACAACAAGATTTGGGGCGATAAGACGTTTATCAGAAAAGCTTCGGTCAAGTCACCGTCGACTACTTTCAACGAAGACGCCGATTGGGACAAAATCGAAACCAGAGATGACGGCTCTAACCTCGGTTCGCACACTGTGAACTGATTTTGGAAATATGCGCCGCCCGCCCTTTGCGGACGGTTCTGAAGAATAATCCGGAGTACCGCTGGCCGTTTAAAAACGGTCATGCGGTACCCTTCATTTTACGGCGGGCGTTTTGTCCGTCAAAATACGCTGCGGGCTGGGAAGATTCGGAAGCCAGAGGCGGTAAAATACTGTAGCGCAATGAGAGTTTATACAAAATTGAAAACGCTGTTTTTCCTGTCCGCCGTAATGGTGGCCTGGAGTTGTTCTTCGGACCTGACTACCGATGAGCAAGGAAGCGGCACTGTACTGACCAAGGCTTTTTTCAACGGAACCGGGGCGCCGGAATTCGATGAGAGCGATTCTTGGAAAGGGGTCATCAAAAATGCTTCGGACGAGAAAGTGGCGGAATTTTCGGGCACCGAATCGGGCGAGGTCGTTTTACCCGCGGGGAAATATTCGGTGGAATATACCAACGGCTTGAACGTAACGCCGGCTTGGGATACGCCTTACTACTACGGAGAGAAAGATTTTACGGTGACATCGGGCCAAGTCAGCGACTTGTCGATAACCGTGTCGCAGAAAAGTTTCGGAATTAAGTTAACGTATTCTGACAAATTCAAAGAGACTTACGGCGAATACAGCGCTGAGGTAACTAGCCCTGAAGGAACTTTGGCTTACGCCAAATCAGAAACCCGTTCGGGCCACTTTTTTAACGGTCCCGTAACCGTCAAGGTGAATTTCACTACGGGTTCCAAAAACGATTCGTATACCCAAACCATCGAGAAAGGCGACAACCTGATTGCGCCGGGCAGTATGCTTACCGTAAAGCTGACCGTTCCTAACGAAGGCGACGGAGGTGGCGAACTGGAGCCGTACTACAAAAGCGCCAAAGGCAAAGTGGGCGCCGACCTGAAAAGTACTCTGACCGATATTATCGAGGGCCACAGAGATAGGGGCTATAGTGCCCTGTGGGAGATTTACAGAACTTCGGACCGTCGTTCTGACGGAACGGTTTGGGATATTTATTCCGATAACCCTAACGGAGCTAACCCTTACGATTACTCATTTGGCTCGGGCCAATGCGGAAATTACGGAGGAGAAGGCGATTGCTATAACCGCGAACACACTGTTCCTAAGAGCTGGTTTGGCAAAAAAGCGCCGATGGTGAATGACTTTTTCCACATTCTGCCTACCGACGGCTACGTGAACGGCAAAAGAAGCAGCCACCCTTATGGTGAAGTGGACAACGCCTCTTGGACTTCGCAAAACGGTTCCGAATTGGGATCGGCCCGTTCGGGACTTGGATATTCGGGAACAGCCTTCGAGCCTATTGACGAATACAAAGGCGATGTCGCCAGAATTTACTTCTACTTCGTAACCCGTTACGCTTCGAAAATTGGCGGTTGGGACAACGAAGTGTTTAGCCATGATTACAAAGGACTTGATCCTTGGGCGTTGGAGATGTTCCTGAAATGGCACAAAAACGATCCTGTAAGCCAGAAGGAAATCACCAGAAACGAAGAAGGTTTCAAATTCCAAGGTAACCGTAACCCATATGTGGACCATCCAGAATTTGTGGACAAAATTTGGGTGACGAGCAGTACGGCCAGAATGGCCAGCTTGCCGAGCGCAAAAGTGAAGTTCAACTATATTTTGGTCAAGTAATTTGATCTTTGAACTGTAAAAAATTGAAAGAGGCTGTTTCCGGAATCGGGGACAGCCTCTTTTCTGTTGAAATCCAGTGGGGCTTCGGGGCGTGTGCTGGAAATTAGTTTTTTGAGGATACGTCAACGAAGCCGTATTCGAAATACTGTTTGCTGACGAAAGTTCCGTTTTTGGTTTCCGTGCGTTCTGTGGGATAGCCGTCAGCGTCGTATTCGAATTCGATTTGAGTGTTTTCGGTTTGGGTCGATGTCTGTTTGATGGAAGTTACGTTGTTGATCCCCATCGGCTCAAAGTTCATATAAAGGATGGCCTGGTTGGCGAAATCCTCGAACGCCTGTCCGGAAAACCACCCTTGGGCCAGGCTACGCTTATCGTCGAACGTGTATCTCGAAAGAATCGGATCGTTGCTTTGGTATTGCGTTTTGACTTCCACGGGACGGTTTAACGCGTCATAACTGAATTCATATGTTGAGGTGCCGTTATAAAGCCAGACGTCTTCGAAATTATAGTTTGTATAAACTCTCATCTCCCAAGCTTCGGTTCTTCCTTGGTCGTTTAGGGTGATTTTTACGGTGTCAAGTTCGTAACTCTTCAGATTGAAAAAGAAGTGCTCGATCATTTCGATTTCCGTATCGCTTTTGTATTCGAGAGACGTTGCGAGTTCCTGTTCCAAAGAGCCGTTGAAACCTGGACTGCTGTAGGCCTCGATCCTTTTCAGTCGTTTTTCATTATCGTAATGGAAATCCAATGTCTTCCATAATTGAAAATCGCCGTCAATAGGATGTTCGATATAGTCCGTGACTCGCAGAATGTTTCCGGTACCGGTGTATTGGTAGTCGGATTTTATCTTTCTTATTTCCTCGGGATTGGACGAGAACCGGTATTCGCCCCATGAACGGACCAGTCGTTTTTCCATGGTAGGCGTTTCGGGTGGCGCGTCGCAGTCGTCTTTGTCGCAGGAAGCGAGGAATAACAAGGCGGACAGATACGCAAAAGCGGGTAGCGTTCGGCTAAAAAAAGAGGAGTACGTCAATTTCATGGTTATTGGAAGTTGAAAGGATTTGGAGTGAAGCTGTTTGTTTATGGTTGTTCTTCGTAAACGAATTCGAGTTTTGCGCGCAGGTTTCCGTCCAAGGTTGTGGTTTGTGTTGTGGGATAGCCGTCTTTGTCATATTCGAAAGTGTTGACTGTACCACCTTCTTGGCCTTTAAATTTCAAGCTCGTCACATTGTTGGTTTGCGAAGGCTGAATGAGGTTGAACGACGGTATGATTAGCGTAGCCAGCGAAGCGATTGGCTGGTTGGCGTACCAGTTTTTCGTCATGCTGTTTTTGTCGTCGTAACTGATTTCATAGACTGTCTCGGCCCCGTCGTTTTTTTTGTAAGTCCGGGAAATAAGCCTTTTTTCACTGTCGTAGACTCCCGTATAGGTCGTTTCGGGGTATGGGCCTATCAAAACATTCTGCTTGTTATTTGTGTAGCGTTTTTTTGTCCATTTTTTAGCGGTGTTGTCCGGATTGAGGGTGACGAATGTGGAGTCAACCTGAAAAAGTTCCGGTCCGGCAAAGACTTGGTTAACGAGCAGGGCCTCTTGGTCATTCGGATATTTGATTTCTAAGTTTAATGCCAATGAGCCGTTGTAGTCAAAGACCTCTCGTTGGATCAGGCGTCCTTGCGCATCGTATTTGAAAATGCCTGAGCTGGAAGCGACTTCTTTCTTTTCATCGTCCAGTTTGATGTATTTGTTCCGGAGCAAATTGCCGTTATCGGTATAAGCGTATTCCATACGGTAGTGCAAAGGCTCGGGCGGAACCCTGTGCTTGTCGTATGAGGTGAACTCTACTTTGGAAAGCCTTTTTTCGTGGGTGTCAGGTTTGGACGGGATGTCGCTATCATTGTCTTTTTGGCACGAACCGAGTGAGAACAGGACGAATATTGCGAATGCGGTTATTGGTCGATATTGGAATGGGAAATTCATAGAGTCTGTTGATAGTTTTAAGCGATATATTTGTGCGAGCGTCGGTGAGAAAGACACGTCAGGGATCCGTTCGGCGGTGTGACTTTACATGAGCGGTCGAATAGGCAGAGTACACGACCGGAATTGATATGCGAAGGGATTTTGGCTTGCCTTCTCACTGATAAAGAGCTCGCTTCGCAATTTCGCAGTTACGGCCGGCTTATGGCTGGTACAAACAAGGCTATAGCTGGTACATTTGGGGGTAGAGGGGATTTTGGCACTAAAAAGAGGAGAGTGTTCACAAACGCTTTTCTACGCCGAATACTTTTACGCTTTCGGTTTTGCCTTTCAGAACTGTCTCCCCGATGCATGAAAACGTGAACCGTTCGTCGTGCCGAAACCACCGGTACAGAACTTCCGACACCAGAATGTCTTGCCCGAAGCGATTGCATTCCCCTTGTATTCTTGAAGCGGTAATGATGGCGTCGCCATGATAGGCTATTTCCCTTTTTATTTCGCCTACTTCCACCATAACGGTTTTTCCGGAATTCAGCCCTGCTTTGAATTCGGGAACCAAACCGTATTTGCCCTTATAGTATTCCGCTTTTTCCGCTATCGCATCCCGAAATCCGAAAAAAGCTTGCAAGCAGTTCGAGCTTTCTTTCCCTCGGTCAATTTCCCAGGTTATCACCGCTTCGTCGCCCACATACTGGTATATCTCCGCTTTATAGTTCTCAATAATGGTCAAGTCAGCGAAACAATCCTGAATCAGCTCGCTGTAGTGGATGTGGCCTAACTTTTCGGCTATAGACGTGGACGATTTCAGGTCCAAAAACATAAAGACGCGGTCTACCTCCTTTGGGCTGTGGAACTTTCCGGTCATCATTTTCCAAAGGTTTCCCCTGCCGAATTTTTGGCTGACTTGGCGCATGAAATTCACGAAGAAGATAATGCCGAAATAATATGGGAGCAAGAGCGCCATGTCTTTCGATAGGATAAAGTCTTTGAAGTAAAACCAGTGGAAGTCATACGGTTCGAACATCGTGTAAATGATGATGCCGACCAAAATCATACTTAGGATGACTAAAAAGTAAGAGACCGAACCGGTGATAATGACAGTGCCGAAGGAAAGGTTTTTTGATAGTTTTTGTTTCAATACATAATCGGTTGACCCGAAAAGTATCCCGGCGACCAATCCCAGTATGGCGTTGATCATCACGACATGCCACAGGTCTTTTGGCATGGTCTCGAACCCCAGAACTCTTACCAGGCTCCAATACGTGAAAGCGACAGTCCAGATTGCGAAATGTTTCAGGACGCTGGCGAGGTATCTGCTTTTCATGTTTACTTCAACAAAATTGAGGCTCCGAAAAAAGGAAACGCTTTTGGGAATATGGCAGTTTTGATTCCGGCCGGTAAAAGCGGAAAAAAACGGTTTGCTGGGTCTTTTTGCGATTCAGAGGCTTATTCTACGGTTCGGCTTTTTCGAATTCCGCTCATGGCGAGGCTGGCGTAACTTTGTGGTGTAAAAGTAGTCCCTTGGGCGCAAGACAAAAAAGATGATGGAAAAAAACGCTTTCATAAGATTCTTGGACAACGTATCGATGAGGCTGACGGTTTTGGGCCTTAAAATCATTCGTCTGCTGAGTGCGTTGGGAATAGTCCGCAACCTATGGGGTTTCGTTTTTGCCATAGCGTTAAGTCTCGGCCCCGCTTTGGCCCAGCCAGAATATGAGGCGGTGAGCGGTTGGAAAGTGGCGAAAAAAGAACGCAACCTTACGCTGATGTATCGCTGGGTGCGGACGGCCGAAGGGAAGAAAACCAGACAGGTGCGTTTTGAGCTCACGGTAAAAGCCGATGCCGAGGACCTGATCTTTTGTCTGTCCGATAGCGCCGAATTGACGCAATGGAAAGCGGGCGTACGGAAAAGCGGAATTTTGGACCGTAAGAAAAACAGCTGGGTGACGTATACCCAATTCGATATACCGAAAATATTCGGTCAGCAGGATTTGGTGGCTAAATATACGGTTGAACGAGAGCCTGAACAGGTGATAATTCGTGCTACGGCCAGCCCCGATTATACGGAAAGGGAAGAAGGAGTGGAACGTCAGGAGCGATACGAGGAGTATTGGATACTGCGCAATTTTGGGGAAGGAGTTACCGGTGTGGAGTTCTCCTCCATAGCGGCGTCAGAGCCGGTGGTGCCCCGTTTTATACAAGATAAGTTCACGCAACCTGTTTTGATTCAGTCTTTTGATGACTTGAGGAAGAGAAGCGAGCGAAGATATATGAAGCGAAACCCGTAGGGCTTCGTATAAGAAACTAGATGACTGACCGAAAAGAGGATGAGCTATGGAAAACGCAACAAACACTTACGCCGTAATCACGGGTGCCAGCCAAGGCCTTGGCAAATGTTTGGCCTTGGAATGCGCCAAACGAGGCATGAACCTGATTTTGGTGTCGTTGTCCGGGGAGGGAATTGGGGACGTGGGTCAATTTATCGAATGGGAATACTCTGTAAACGTAAAAACCTTTGAGGCCGACTTGACCGATGCGGAACAGCTTCAACGGCTTGTGCGTTACCTGAAAACTTTCGAGATAAACGTTTTGCTCAACAACGCCGGCATCGGTGGTACCAAACCGTTTTCGGAGGCGTCGGAAAATTACATCGACAATATCATCTTTTTGAATATCCGGGCGTTGGTTTCGCTTACCAAAAACTTGTTGCCGATCCTTTCCCGGCAAAAAAGCGCTCATATTCTGAATATAGCCAGCATGGCCTCTTTTGGCGCCATGCCTTTCAAGACTGTTTATCCGGCGTCGAAGGCCTTCGTAAAGTCTTTTTCCCGAGGTTTGGCCTGCGAGTTGGAGGGAACAGGCGTGCGGGTAAGCGTGGCCTATCCGGGCGGTATGCCTACCAACAAGGAAGTTTCCGACAGGATTAACCGGCATGGCGGTTTGGTGAGATCCACTATTTTGGGACCCGAAAAAGTGGCCGAAATCTGTATCAGAGAAATGTTGGAAGGCAAGGAGGAAATAACGCCGGGAATGATGACCAAACTTAGCCGTTTGTTTTTCAAACTCTGTCCAGAATCTTTCCGCTTGGCTATATTCCGCAAGAATGTGTTGAGGGAAATCCACGAAATGAAGACGTGTCATGCCTGAGCAAAGCAAGAAAAGAGTGTTGGTTACCGGAGCCAACGGTCTGTTGGGCGCTAATATAGTGGAGCAATTGACCAAAAGCGAAGACTACACACCAGTGGCCATGGTGCGCAAAGGTTGTGATATGCGGTCGTTGGACGGTTTGGAATACGAACTGTTCGAAGGAAACATCACCGATATAGCGGATTTAGAACAGGCAATCTCCGGTTGCAACTTCGTGATTCACAGCGCGGCCATGACAGCCATCAAGGGTACGGACTTCGAAGCTTTTGAGCGAGTGAATATTACGCCTACCAAAAACATAGCTCGGATATGTGCCAAGCACGGCGTCCGGCGGATGGTTTTTGTCAGTACGGCCAATTGCTTTACGAACGGGAGTCTGGCAAAGCCCGGAAACGAGCTCGGCGGTTTTATGCCTTGGCTCAAGAAATCGGGCTACGCTTACAGCAAGCTTTTGGCTCAGGAACACATACAAGAACAGGCTTGGGCCAATGAGCTAAACGCCATAGTAGTGGCGCCCACGTTTATGCTCGGTTCCCGCGACGCTGGCCCTTCCAGCGGTACCATGTTACTTTACGGCCTAAAAAAGCGAGTCGTATTTTATCCGCCCGGCGGAAAAAGTTTTGTGGATGTGCGGGCTGTAGCCAAAGCCACCGTCACAGGCCTGACTAAGGGAGAGAGCGGGGAGCTGTTCTTGCTTTCGGGAGAGAATATGACTTACCGTGATTTTTTCAGGACGATAAGTAAAGTGTCCGGAAAACGCAAGCTGTTGGTTCCGGTGCCAGGAGCCGTATTCGGTTTTGTGTCGGCCGTTTCCGAACTTGTGGGCAGAATGTCGGGAAAGAAAGCGTTGTTCGACAAAACCAATAAGCGTTTGTTGTGCCTCGATAATTATTTCTCGAACAATAAGGCCGTAGCCTCATTGGACATGGAACAAACCGATGTGGAAAGCTCCGTTGAAGAGGGAATGCGGTGGTTTGGTCAAAACGGATACCTATGAGTGATTCTGGTTTTTGGACGAAGTTTCTGCAGAGATTTTGTGTCGTATTTCTAATACAGTTGATTATCAAGGCTTTCGATACAAGCTTTGAGGTGTCGCCTGACATTACGTTTCGCGGGATAGTTTTCACCGTTTTTTTCTGCGTGTTGTGGATGGGTATATGGTATCTGGCTGGATGGGTGAATAGGAGGCTGAAAAGCAAGGGGCTCCTAGTGAAGTTTGGGGTGAATTTGTTATTGGCATTTTCAAGCGGATATATCTCTAACAAAGCTTATGAGCTTGGGGACGTATACCTGTTTGGAAACGAGGCAATGTGGGAGGGGGTCGGAGAGTTGAATCCGGAGCTCACCTTTGGCTTGTCGATTTTTTATATGTTGATATACGCGATCAGTGAAACGGTGGATCGCGAAAGAAAAATCAAAGAAGAGCAACTCAGGGTAAAAGAGCTCGAAAAGCGAAACATACAGGCGCGCTTTCTGGCTTTGAAACAGCAGATAGAACCGCATTTTCTGTTCAACAGCCTCAGCGTTTTATCCGAATTGGTATACATCGACCAGGATTTGGCATCGGATTTTATAGTCAAACTGTCCAAGATTTTACGCTATGTCATAGAGCGTAACGAAGAATCGCTTGCGCCTATGCGGGGCGAGATGGACATAACACTGGATTATTTTTTTCTGCTCAAAGCCCGTTTCAAAGACGCCCTGATCCTGAATAATAATATAACGGGAGAAGACTTGGAAGACGCCTATTTACCGCCCGTGTCTATACAGATGTTGGTGGAAAATGCCGTAAAGCATAACAAGCTCACCGACAAGAAGCCCATTGTGATAGAGATAAGGAGGGAAAACAACGATATTATTGTCAGCAACAATATCAACAAAAGGAAAATACAGGGCGGATCAATCAAAAAAGGCTTGCGGAACCTGACGAAGCGTTATCGTATGATGTCGGACCGCGCGCCCGTGATTGAGGATGACGGGGCTAACTTTACGGTTTATTTGCCTGTGCTTTCCAAAAAGAAAAGCTTGCCGTGACTCTGCGTGAAACCCCGTCCCAAATAAACCTTGCAGTCTCATTACTTTGAATCAAGACCCATGTGGATTTTAATAATCGAAGACGAATACCACACAGCCGAACGACTGGAGCGTTTGCTGGAAGCCTATAATCCTGAGATAGAGATACTGGCCAAGCTAAAATCAGTGGAGGACAGTGTGGAATGGTTCAGGACACACCGGGCGCCGGACCTTGTTTTTCAGGATATCGAACTTAGCGACGGCAATTGCTTCGAGATTTATAGGCAAGTGGAGGTGAAAACACCGATCGTATTCACGACGGCGTATAGCGAGTACGCTTTGGAAGCTTTTCGCCTCAACAGCGTAGACTATGTCGTGAAGCCTTATGACCGGGAAGACATAAAACGGGTGCTTGACAAGTTCGGTGATATGCGCCAAGTTTTCTCTCCCATGAGCCGTGAGTTTGTCGATAGTATGGTTCACACTCGTTCGCGGGCCGTTAAATCCCGTTTCCTGATCCGGATGGGAGACCGATACAAGACCGTGTCGGCTATGGATGTATATTACTTGCGCTATGATGAAGGAGTGACGTTTGCGTACCTGGCCAATGGCGAAAAATACCCGGTGGACAATACCGTATCTGAACTGGAAAACCAACTGGACCCCGACCGATTTTTTAGGATAAACCGCAAATACATAGTCAGTATAGACTGTATAGGGAAGATAAGCACGTGGTTTAATAGTCGGATAAAGCTGGAACTGCGTCCTGACCCCGATGAGGAGATCATCGTGAGCCGTGACCGTATCAGGAATTTCAAACGTTGGCTTGACGGGGAAGGTGCTGGTTGATGCCGATTGCGGGACTTATTAGGTATGGCTGTCCGTTATGCCAGCATTTTATTTTTTAAGAAAATTGGGGTAACAGTAAAATTAAAGCCTGTTGATTTTTTTTGGTCATTTTGTGTTTTTTATTTTTGGTCCATAATCGTATTCTGATTCATTGACGCTAGGTCATTTTTCCTTATATTGATTTAAAATGTTTTGGCAAGAGGCACTGTTCGTGTTTTTGTCACAGATAAAGTATTTATAAACGTTATTTTCTCTTATTTGAAAAGGTTCTCGGAGCTGTTGTTTGATTAAGCTGTCTGTGAACTTGTAGACGATGTTTTTGATTTTGTGGAGGGAGACTAGAGAAAACGTAAACAAAAATAATTTCGGAAAGTCATAATGATCCTTTTTTAAGTTTTTAACCGATACGGATATTTTGTTGTGCGCTACCCGTGCGGTTTTATAAGTGCTGGATGGTCCAGTTTGTAAGGATAATATCATAACGGTCTGTTATGTTGGTAAATGATGAAACGGTCTTGGCGTTGCGCTCCGGTGACACTTCGGCTTACGAGCGTGTTGTGAACGAGTATTATTCCCAAATCCTGTATTATTCGAAGGAATACCTAGATGATGAAGAGGAGGCGAGGGAGGTGACGCAAGATACTTTTGTAGCGCTGTGGGAAGGGCGAACGCCTATCAAAGACGCGTCGCACTTGCGAGGTTATCTTTTTTCCGTGTCCAAACACCTGAGTCTGATGCGGATCCGGAAACGAAAGAGCCGTCGCGGTTATGAGGATTACCTTTTGAGATCTCACAATTCACGAATTGAGAAAAACGACCCCGACGCCGTGTACGCTTTTAAGGAAACGGAAGAGCGAATACTGCGCGTATTGGAAGTAATGCCGGAACAACGGCGGAAAGTCTTTTCGATGAGCCGGCAAGAAGGTCTTAAATACGCCGAAATAGCAGAACGCTTGGGGATTTCCATCAAGACGGTGGAGGTGCATATGGGCAGTGCGTTGAAAATGTTCCGGGAAGCGTTTCGGTCCCGTGAAGAGTTGTGATCGTTTAAAAAAAAGAAAAAATGACCGTGTTTTTTTCTCCCTATTTTCGGTCGGAATAAAAAAAGTGATTTTTTTTCAAAATTGACTAAGGGGAAGTCGTCGGTTAAACACTGTATGTATGAATTCTGATATGGAAAGGTTGTACGCAAAATATCTGGCCGGAGAGGCCGACGCTTCCGAGATCCGCGAAATCGAAAACATGATGGAACGGGACCCGGAAGAGTTCGCCGAAGCGAAAGAGCTTTGGGCCTTGGCCGGTGCCTTGTCTGAAACCAAAAAACCGAAGCCTTCAGAAGTGGAGGACGTAATACGCAAGGCTGGTGTGAAAGCGCCACGGCGAAAGGTCTCGAAGAGTGTGAGTCGGACTTTGGGATGGCTTGATCACTATATGCGTGTGGCGGCGGTGTTGTTGCCATTGATTTGTTTGGCATATGCTGGTTCGAGATTGTTCTCTGCTGAAGAAAACAAATCGTTGGGCACTTTCCGGGTACCGAACGGCAGTGTGGCCTCTTACGAGCTACTCGACGGCAGTGAAGTGGAATTAAATGCCGGAAGTTCGTTGACCTTGGAATCTTGGGATGACGAACGAAAGGTGAACCTTTCGGGCGAAGCCCTGTTCCGGGTAGCTAAGAATGACGATAAACCGTTTTGGGTTATAACCGATGGGATTTCGGTCCGGGTTACCGGTACGGTGTTTAACGTAAAGGCTTATTCCGGCGAGGCGAAATCGCAAGTGAGTCTGTTGGAAGGCGGTGTCGATATTTACGCGACGGGCGCTGACAAAAAGGAACTGAGCCTGGTACCCGGCGAAAAAGTGGTGTTCGACGCCAAAAACAAGAGCTTCGGGAAGTATAAAGCCTCTGGAAACGAATCCGAATGGACATCGGGCCGGGAGCGTTTCGAAGAACTCGGCTTCGCCGATTTGGCTACGCTTCTGGGCAGAATGTATGATCTGGAAGTTAAAATGGAATCCAAAACGGTGCAGGAAAGCCATATGACAGGTAGTCTGAACCGAAACCATCCGATAGAGGACGCTTTGGATTTGCTCCAACTGTCGTTGCCGGAAGGTGTGGAAATGGAATTGAAAGGAAGAGAGTTACGAGTGTTTGATAAGTAAAGCGGAGGCTTCGCTGGCCAAAACGCTTATAAAAATAATGGGAGCGGCGCTCCGCTCCCACATTGTTTCTTTGTCCCGGCCACTGTTTGGCGACTGAAGCCGAGACATTTTTTTGAAGTTCAAACTAAAGTTATGGTAAAAAAGCTTTACGAAAAAAAGCTCATAAGAAAATTTATGAGCCTGGCATTCCTTTTTGCCTTTTTGGCGACGGGCCTAAGCCCAAATCTTGCGAATGCGAAGGAAAAAGACGGTCTGGTAACGATTAGCGCCAAGGCCAAAACTTTAAAATCGGTGCTGGAAAGTATTGAAAAGCAGACCGGCTACGAATTTTTCCACAATTCGACGGTGATCAATACCAAAACGGTGGTGTCGCTTGACCTGAAGAACGCTCCGCTGGAACAAGTTTTGGACACGATCCTGACGCCCCGCAATCTTTCTTATAAAATAAAGGGTGACAGAATAGTGATCACGCCCAAATCAAAGGCACCGCAGCAGGACAAAAAAGTAAAGATCAGCGGAAAAGTGCTGGATTCGGACGGTGAAGAGATTCCCGGTGCGAATATTCGCGTGCGTGGCAACGCCGATTTGGGAACCATCACTGACTTTGAGGGAAACTTTACGTTAATGGCCCCTATGGGCTCTGTCCTTGAGTTCTCGTATGTCGGATTCAGCAACGAGGAAATGCAAGTGGACGGACCAATGTCAGATCTTAAGGTGTCGCTTACAGAAGACGTAACCGAGCTTGGCGAAGTGGTGGTGACCGCTTTGGGTATCAAGCGTGAGAAAAAAGCTTTGGGTTATGCCGTGACGGAAGTTAAGTCAAGCGAAATCACAAATACGGGAGAGACCAACGTGGTGAACGGTCTTCAAGGTAAAGTGGCCGGTTTGAGTATCGGCAACACTTCTGCGGGATCTAACGGTTCGCAGTCTGTGGTTTTGCGTGGTAATTCTTCGATTGCCGGTAATAACCAAGCGTTGATCGTTGTCGATGGTGTTATTTACGACAGTGGCGATTTCGGACAGGGTAACTCTGCCGAAGGTTTTGACCGCGGTTCGGGTATTTCCGATATCAACCCCGAAGATATCGAAAGCGTTACGGTACTGAAAGGCGCAAACGCCGCGGCCCTTTATGGAGCTAAAGCCGCTACGGGTGTATTGGTAATAACCACCAAGAAACGACTTAGAGACAAAGGAATAGGTCTTTCTTATAAAGGTGGCGTTACACTAAACGACGCTTATGTATTCCCTGACTTGCAGAACGTTTACGGTCAAGGAAAAGCGGGATCCAGTAAAGTCGGATTCTATGATGGTGTGGCCGAAGACGGCATTCCGGTGATTGGCGGTGGAACCAAAGATGAATCTTGGGGGCCGAAAATGGAAGGCCAAGACGTTCACGTAGCTTGGTTGCGTGGAAATCCTATCCGTAAATACAGCCCGCAGGAAGACAACTACAAAGATATTTTCCGTACAGGTGTACGTGTCGATCATAACGTTTCGATGTCTTACGGTTCTGACAAGGCTACGTATTACTTGTCTTTCCTGAATCAGGAGTCTTCGGAATATGTGCCGAATAGCGAATGGTCGAAAACGGGTGTCTCTTTGCGGGTTACGCAAGATGTGACGGACCGGTTCTCTATTGATGGAAAATTGAATTTTGTAGAGCAGTCGGCCAGAAACCGTATGTCAACGGGTTATGGTCCGTCGGCTTATACGCAGTTAGCCAAAGGGCCCCGTAGTTTTTATGACTCGGATCTTCGTAACTACAAATATGGCCCATCCGGAAAAGATTGGGGAAATAAATACTTCGCTGACGGTGAGCAAGTAATCTGGTCTACAACAAGTTATATCGGTAACCCTTACTGGGCATTGTACCAAAACAGTAACTCGGATAAGCGTCGCCGTTTGGTGGGAAGCTTTAAGCTGAACTACAAGATTTTTGAAAGCCTGAACGCTAGTTTGCGCCATAGTTTTGACCAAACTGATTTTGAAAACCACGCCGCTTTCTCGGAAGGATCGCGTTGGGGTGCTCAAGAAGGGCGTTATGAGTTTAAGGAAGGTTACCGTAAAACATCCACGACAGACCTTTTGATCAGCGGACAAAAAGATTTGCTTGGCGGTGACTTTACTATCGGCGGAACGGCGGGCGCTTCGCAGTACCGTAGGTCTAGCCATACGAGTTCTTTTGTGGGCAGGGGCTTCAAGATGAGCGACCTGAACACCATCAACAATACGAAAGAGCAAGCCACGACTTATGGTGATTCGGACGAGGTTGTAAACTCGATATTCGCTTCGCTTCAACTTTCTTATCAGAATATTTATTTCTTGGAAGCGACAGGCCGTAGCGATTGGAGTTCTACGCTTTCCGAAGAAAATCGCAGATTCGACTATCCATCTGTTACGGGTAGTATAGTGTTCTCGGAATTTATCGAAGACCAGAGCATACTTTCTTTCGGTAAGTTTAGGGCTTCTTGGGCAGAGGTAGGAAACGGAACGCAAGCTGGCGTTATCAACCAAAGCTATAACTTGATCCAATCGCCTAATGGTGAGATTCTCGTGACTAACGATGATGTATTGGCCTTCGAAGGCTTGTTGCCGGAAAGAATGACTTCGTTGGAAATCGGTGCTGATTTGCGTTTCTTCAACGGGTTGGCAACTTTGGACGCTACTTACTACAATGCGGTTACTAAAAACCAGATTTTGCCAAGGAAGCAAATCTCGACCGTGTCGGGGTACAGATACCGTGTAGTGAACGGTGGAGAGGTAAGAAACAGAGGTATCGAATTGATGCTTGGACTTAACCCGATCACCACTGACAATTTTTCATGGAGAATCAACGCCGCATACAACAAAGCGAAATCCGAGGTATTGGATCTTGATGGCCAAGACTCGTTTGTTCTTGGCGGTGGTAAGTATGCGCATACCGCATTGGTTGAAGGCGAGCCATTCCCGATTATCCGTGGTGTGTCTTTCAAGCGTGACGATGACGGAAACGTAATGGTGGATAGCAAAGGTATTCCTATGCGTTCTGATGACCCGAATGTGCATCTCGGTAAAGTTGAGCCTGACTGGACGGGGTCATTGACCAATACGGTTAGCTATAAAGGGCTTACGCTATCTGCTCAGATAGACGTGTCGATGGGTGGCAATATCATCTCTAACACGAATGTCTCGTATGATGAGCAAGGTAACTCAGTGGCTTCTTTGAACGGTCGTCAAGAGTGGATCGAATCAGAGGAGGCTCGCCGTGCCGCCGGAAGCCCTTCTGACTGGGTGCCTACGGGTGGTGTGGACCTTTGGGTAGGTAACTCCGTATTTGAGGACGGAACAGCCAACTCGGGTGATAACGCCTATTACGCAAACCCATATAAATTCTGGGACGGCATGAGAAAAATTGGTGAGCATGTGATTGAGGATGCTTCGTACGTGAAGTTCCGTCAGTTGTCACTCACTTACAGATTGCCAAAACGTTTGGTTGAGAAAACTCCATTCCAAAGCATCGACTTCTCGGTAGTGGGCAGAAACCTTTGGATACTTTATCGTGAGACGGAACACTATGATCCGGAATTGTACCGTAGCACTACGGCAACAAATACTTATGGTATCGAAAAAGGGTATTGGCCTGCAAGCCGGTCGTTTAATTTCAACGTGAAAGTACGCCTGTAAAAGACTAAAACAAGAAACGATGATGCGAAAATATATCAAAGCGGGCTTGTTGGCTTTTGCCTTGGCCGCCTGCACTGACAAGGATTTTGACGACGTAAACCGTGGCCTTAACCAGCTTGATGAGACGAAACCGGTTTACTTGCTTAACGCTACGTTGAAAAAAACTTACGTAAGCGATGCCGGGTTCGGAAACACTGTTTGTGGCGAATGGATCCATCATGTATCAAGGTTGAACACTCTTCAGTACGAATACGAGGATTTTTCAGCTTCTAGTACAGGGTTGTGGGATGGAGTTTATTTGATGAATAGTGACTTTGGCGATGTCCTTAGAAGAACTGAAAATACCGAAGACGCAAACGAGCAATCTGTACGTGCTTTGACGCTTATTGGAAAGGCTTTGGCTTTTAGTCGCTTGACCGATGTGTACGGTGACGTCCCTTATTTCACTGCGTCAACATTTGTGGATGGTGAAGTGGTTGAGAAAACGCCTTATGATAGCCAAGAAGCCATCTATAAGGATTTGTTGGCAAAGCTTGAGGAAGCGGTAAGCCTACTTGAAGGAAAGGCTGTGCTGGATATGACGGGAGCTGATCGCGTTTATCAAGGTGATCTTATGAAATGGAAACGGTTTGCGAACAGTTTGCGTTTCCGTTTGGCTATGCGTTTAAGTAATGTGGCGCCGGATTTGGCTGCGGACGTGATCAGTGATGTTCAGGGTTTGGATCTTATCGACAGTGAAGAGAATTCCGCCATTTGGGAAAACTCTACAGACATCGGTTACGAAAACCCAATGTACGGAGATCTGCAATCTGGTAACAGGGCGTACACTGGCGGACAGTTGGTGAATTTCCTTAAAGATAATGAGGATCCGCGCTTGGCCGTAATGGCGATGACAGTGAGAGATACTGATGAGTTTAATGGATTTCCAAATGGAGCGGAGTCTGTGAATGACCTTGATGATTACTCATATATAGGAGAACAGACATACGAAAAATGGGTGCCTACGCCAGTATTCTTGTATTCGGAGATGTGTTTCTTGAAAGCCGAGGCTTACTTGCGTGGTATAGGTATGGCCAAGGATGAGACTATGGCGAATGAATGGTACCGTAAAGGTGTGGAATCGTCATTGAACTATTGGTCGTATCAATGGATTGACAGAGGCCGTGTACCGGAAGCCCAGCCAAAGTATGGTGAAGCGGAAATTGAGGCTTTTATGGCTAAGGATATCGCGACGCTTTCGGGAACCACCGAAGAGAAGTATCGTCAGATCATGGAGCAAAAATGGGTGTCTTTGTTCTGCAACCATTTTGAGGCTTATGCGGAGGGACGTCGTTCAGGCTATCCGGAGATCAAGCAACGCCAAGCCGTGGAAGACGGGCTGAACTATAACCTCGGTGAAACTAACGGTGTGATGCCGCGCCGAGTGAAATATCCGGTTAAGCAGGGTACGTTTAACCCGGAATATTACCAACAAGCCATAGACAAAACCGACGGAAACAGCTTCCTCTACCGTGTGTGGTGGGACAATAAATAAGATTTTAAGCATTAAGTGCCAAGATGCGGACATAGTCTGAAGTAGTGTTTGGCGAACAGTTTGCTCCGCATCGTTGATGGTACTCTATTCGATTTATAATTACTGATTGTGTTTGGAGAGGGGAAGCCTTTTAGGCTTCCCTTACTTTTGATGGGCTTTACTTTTGTTTGCCCGCTTTTGTTGTGCGCTATGCGAAAAGGGCCTTGGCCCTTTTTGCTTTTATTGGAAAATATTTCCCTAAGAAAATAGATAGGCGAATTTATTACCCGGCCTTTCGCAATAGCGATTCAAGCTCACGCTCACGTTGTTTGTAGGCGGTGATATCGAAACGTGCGCTGATATATTTTTCAACCTTTCCGTTTTCGTCAAAAACGCCGGCGATGGTGGCGTCCACCCAATAAACTTTTCCGTCTTTGCCTAAATTGGGAAATTGCCCACGGAAAACGTCTCCGGATTTTATGGTGCTCCACATTTTTTTGAACATGTCTTTTGAGTTGTCCGGGTGGCGGAGTATGCTGTGCGGTTTGCCTAAGCATTCCTGTTCGGTGTAACCGGCCACCTCTTCGAAGCGGTCGTTGGCGTAGGTGAAAGACCCGAACGGATCGGATTCGGTAAGCAACATGGTTTTGTCGAGTATCCGCATGCGGGCTTCCAATTCCCTCCTGATCTTATCGCTTTCCCTTTTTTGGCTTTCCAGCTCTTCCTGAGAAGCCAAAAGCTCCTCCATGTTCTGTCTGAGCTCTTCTGTCTGGGCCTCTAGTTCGGTGTGCATTGACATGGACTCTTCTAGCAAGCGTTCCGTACGGTCGTTAGTGATTATGTTGTTTACGGCCGCCGCTATTTGTTCCGAGAGTTGGGCAAGAAATTCCCGTTTGTATTCTTCCGGTTCTGAGAAAGAGGCGAGCTCTAAAATTGCGACCACTTTTCCGTTGTGTTTGCAAGGCATAATTATGATGTGCCGGGGAAGGGCTTTGCCCAGTCCGGAAGTGATTTGGATGTAGTTCTCAGGCACTTCCGTTAGGTAAGTCGGCTCCGCTTCCAAGTAAGCCTGTCCCGCTAGGCCTTGCCCGAAGGCAATCCGGTCTTTGACATATTTCTTTTTGCCGTAGGCGAAAACGGACTCCGTACGGAGAATTTTTTCGTCCTCGTCGGCGAGATAAAAGGCTCCCTGGTTCATGCCGAGCAACTTGATCGTCTCCTTGAGTATCCGGTCTCCAATTTGGGAAAGCCCCCTTTGTTCACGTAGTATGTTACCGAATTTAGCCAGCCCGTCGCGTTGCCAGTTGCGGATTTCGTTTTTTGATCTTTCCGCATGCAGATGTTTCAGCAAGTTGCTTAGGCTAAGGCCGAGATCTGTCGAGATTCCGTCAGTTTTTGGGATTTCCGTTTCGCCTTTTAGGCTTTGTTCCAAAATGTCAGTGGTTACCTTAATATCACGTTGGGCGTTTTGAAGCTTCGTCGCAACGATTTTTAGGTTACTGTTCCGGATATTGCCGCAGGTTTGTCCTTCCGCATTCGAAAGGCTTGCTATTCTTGGCAATTCCAAATGGAAATGTTGGTGGACAGCGTAAGATTCCATCGCTCCGAAGATTAGGAATACGAATAAGAAAACGGCGAGGGAGTAGCTTCCGCTGGCGAAGGCGTTTAGGGACAGGCCTCCCATGACGAGTAAGGCGCCTCCTTTTATGGCTAGGAAGCGCTTTGCGTGTACTTCGAAAAGCATTATGAAGAAAAAGTATTTTGAGTGATTGTTGATTGTTTTAGTTAATATATTAACAGTAAGGTGTAATTTGAAAATGAAATAGCGTTTTTCTCATTTATAAATGATTAAGAATTTGAATAATTTAATTATAAACGATTTTATTTAAGTTTTAATGGTATCGCTTACATGTGTGTTTTTTTCAAAATAGGATGTTTGTTGGAAAACAGGGGTGAAGTTGTTTTGAGAGAAAGGAAGTAGGATATTGAGTGCGGGGGAAGGTAAAAGGGAAATGGGTCTTTGTTAGGATCAACAAAAATATGATTAGACGAGAGAGGGACTTAATGATGCGCTGGATTCAGACGCTGACAGCGGCGTTGGACCGGATAATGCACGGCAGAAACGATGACAATACGGAGAATTCGGAAAAAGAACTGGAAAAAGCTTATACGGAGTTTTTCGGTAAAGACCGGGCGTATTTTCGGGGCGATTGGGAGCCGGAAAAGGAGTTTGGGAAAGACGAAGAGGGCTTTCTGAAAGCGGAATATATGGCCAAGCTTCTGTTGGCTGACGCCGATGCCCAAACGGGGACGGATAAGGAAAAGGAGTTGTTGGAAAAAGCCGAAAGTCTTCTGTTGTTTTTGGAACAGGAAAGTGGAGTCGCTTCCTTTGAAAGGATGGGGTTGTTGGCGTCAATCGGTCGGCGATTGGGGAGGAAATAAAGCCCTCCTGATGAAAGAAACTATTAAGAGAATTTTTGCTTAAATGGCTCACTCAAAAGAGATGTCGATGTGAGTAATTGGCGATTGAAACCAGATTTTCGGTGACAGTTTGGCCACTTGTTGATGATAAAATAATAGCAAATTGCAATAGGCTTTCCGTGCTTGCTATTGAAGTGGGTTTTGTGTGTAAATACAAAGTATTCAATGAGTTATTGGTGTTGGTTTGAGCGGGTTTGCCTAGTGTGATTTTGTCTGTGTTTTTGAAATGAAAGATAATATAGGTCCGGGTATATTGTGTCAGTTTCATTTTTCAACCAAAAGAAATTGAGTTATGGAATTCGACCCGACACGCGACCAGATTGCGTTGACCATTCCAAAATTCCGATTGCGCCACGGCGCCGATCTTGGCCGAAACGAAGTGTACATCGTTTCCGTGGCCATCGACGAAAGCGGTTTGGCTAACCCCCAGACGGCTTTGAGTTTCGGTGTTTCCACCGTTATCCCGAACCTGAAAAAGTGGTCGTGGCACCACTTCGGCGGAGACGGCTTTATGTTTTACGGCCCCAAAAAGCCGGGAAGCTTTGTCTCTTACGCGCTTTACTATATGGAAAGCGACCAGACTGGCCGGGACGTCGGCGCACAACTGAAAACGCTTATTGGCAACCAAGAAGTAAAGGATGCCGTTAGCGGTATCGGTAGTATCGCCCAAATGGCGGGCGTGGCGGCTAGCAAAGCCAATCTTGTTACGGCTACTTTGGTAAACGTAGCGAAAGTGGTGGCCAAATTAATGGCTGATGATCAGGACGACTACTTGCACCTTTCGCACGGGACTCTTTTCCGTGATCAGATCGACGGTTCGGAGCCTTATCATGCTGGCGAAGAGTTTCGTAATCCTCCGGCTTATCATATCGAGGATATTATCTCGGTAAGGGCTTTGATTCAAGAGGGTGGCGAGCGTGGTCAGGCGGTGGTGACTACTTTGGAAGAAGTGGAAGTACCGGCTGGATAAAACGAGAAAAATTATAAAACCAAAGGGACGCCGAGGGCAGAAGGCGTCCCTTCTTTTTTGGTGAAGTTATAATTGTTTTGGTATTATTCTAATTTAAAACCATACTTACGGGTGGTGTTTTTCTCCTAAAACGCTTTGTGTATAGTGTTTTGGGTGTTATTCTCGAAAATTATTTTTATTATTTTTTTGAGATTAGGCAACCGGATCGTTTCTTTGCGTGTCGTTATAGCGAAGAAGATTAAGAACAGTGCGGTATCAGGTTTCGGCGAAGGGATGGATTGTGAAGTTGACCGAAAGCTACCGTGATTGTTGACAAAGGATAGGCACTGTCACGAGAGAGTTTTGAGCGTTGAGATAGTGAATTTGACAGTGTCGCCGGCCGTGAAGTTGGTAGAGAAGTGGGTGCCGGTTAGATATTCGTTGTCACCGGGTTTCCTTTGGAGGCCCGGTTTTTTTGTGCCCGATTTTTTGTGTACCCCTGAAAACAGTGATCTGAAAACCCCTTGAACGAGGGTGTGTATTTTTTTGTGTGGTCTGTAGCTTTATTTTTTCCTTTTGATTCGATTAAATCAGACTGTTACCCCTGAAACAATGTCAATTTTTAACAAACTGCTCGTTGTCTGTCTACTCTTAACAGGCGTTGTGGCTCAGGCCCAAACCTACTCCGAAGAGGACGTACAGGCTTTGTTGGCTCTGAAAGCCAAGTACGATACGAAAGACAGCTACAACTGGAGCGCCGAAAAGCCGGTGAAAGACTGGTACCGCATTAGCTGGAACGACGAGGAGCCGAAGCGGCTTACTTCCCTTTATATCAGCCGGAATGATATGACGGGTGATATTGATCTGAATAGCCTTCCGAACCTGAGGAGGTTGAGAATCTATACGCCTTTCGTTACCTCGGTCAAATATGATAAGCTGACCAAGCTTGAGCATCTGAAAATCGACATGGATACCGAGGCTGTCGAGGTTGCGAATTTGTTTGGTTTGAGGGAGTTGGAGATTGGAGGGACAAGTTCTTCCATAAGGGATATCAAGTTGAGGAATCTGCCCAATCTTGAATCGATTGCTTTTAAATATATGGGTCTCAATTCGTTGGAAATGAGTGATATTGGAAAAGTGAGGCAGTTGTTTGTAGAACGGATGTCGTTGGATGCTATTCCGCTTTCGGAATTTGCTCACATCACGTCCATACGGATGTCTTATCTTAAGTTCGATGATCCGAAATTCTTTGGCCAGTTTCCCGAACTTACTGAGATAAGGGCTGTCGGTAATAGTTTTGCCGGGCTGGACCTTTCCGGGAACCCAAAGCTCACCTACGTTGATATTACAAACAATGATTTGCTTATCAGCTCCCTGCCCTTGAAGCAAGAGCAGTGGACGACTTACAAATACGTAACTAACGGAACCGTGCTTTCAAAAATGAGCGTTCCGTTAGGCGGTGTATTGGATTATTCGAAAGAAGCGGAGCGAGAAGGCCAGGCCACTGAGTTTCTCTGGTTCAACGGTGAGAACGGTGAGCCTGTAACCTCAGTGCAAAACGATGGAGGCGGCAGGTTTACGTTTACCGAGACCGGCACTTTTTTCCTTCGGATGAAGAATCCGCTTTTTCCCGATCTCGGTAACGGTACAGGTTTGAAAACGCAACCCGTGGTGGTTTTCGAATCCAACCCTCCCGCAGGTTTTCATACCGAGGATTATAAAAATCTGCTCGCTATCCGCTATGGAGAGTCTACGAATAATATCAATTGGGCGGATGGAGTCGATCCGTTGACTTGGAACGGAGTAGTCTGGACCGACGAAACACCTAAACGTGTAAAAGAACTGGCCGGCTCCATTAAAAATCGGGGAAAAATCGATTTCAGTGTTTTCGAAAAACTTGAAAAATTCTCGATGCACCCGTATAGGCTTAGTGAGGTTGTTTTTGAAAATATGCCTTTATTAAAGAGTTTGAATTTGACTGCGTCGATGAAGGCGGCGACTTTCCGTAATTTGCCTGAGCTTACCCGCCTTGAATTTTCCGCTCACCAAAGCACAAAACTTGTCTTGGAGCAAATCCCCAAACTTGAGCGTTTGAGTTTGAGGTCATTGAAGGTTAGCTCCATTGACCTTTCGGTCTTTCCCGAGTTGAATGATGTGGAACTCGCTTATGGTAAATTCGAAAGCATCAAGTTTCCTTCGACGGTCAAAATTCGCAGACTGCAGCTTCAGGAGGGTTCTTTACATAAGCTTGACCTTTCGGAATTTACCAACCTGTTTATGTTGTACGTCCAAGGCAACGCTTTGCCATTCAGTTCCCTGGCTACGATTCCTAATAGGGACAAAATCAGCTATCTTGATATTTCCGAACAAGAAAGCGTTTTAGAACCGGCGACAATTCTGGCCTCGGAGACGGTGGATTATTCGGCGGAAGCCAATATTCTTGGGCAAGCTACCGATTTTACTTGGTTCAAAAGCGACGATAGCCCGGCCGGTGACGCCGTGACTCAGGCTGGTCAGGGAGTTTTCGTTTTTCACGAAAAAGGCGAATTCTATTGTCAAATGACCAACGGATCCTTCCCCGGAATGACGCTCCGCACCCAGCCGATAACCGTAAAGTTAGGTTTCGAACCTTCCGATTTGCAGACTTTGAAAGCGTTAAAAGCCACGCATGATTCTGAAAATCAACTCAACTGGACCGCCTCCGTGCCTACAAAGGATTGGGAAGGCGTAAGTTGGAATGATGAGGACCCGAAGCGGGTTGTCGGGTTGAATTTGAACGGGAAGAAACTTGTTGGGCAGCTCGATCTTTCGGCTTTTGACAAACTTACCGATCTGCGCGTTCGCCAAAACTCCCTGACCAGGATAACCTTGCCCGATACATATGGAATGTTGGTGCTTGACTGCTCGGAAAATAAGTTGGAAGGCTCGCTGGATCTTTCGGAAGAATCGAAGTTGCTTTCGTTGGAATGTGCGGACAACAAGCTGACTAATCTGGTTTTGCCGACAACGGGTACGCTCACCTCTCTCAATTGTTCGAAAAACCAATTGGCTTCGATTGATTTCGGGACGACTTCCAATCTTGTGTCTCTTGATGTTTCAGATAACAAACTCACGACAATTGATATTTCTAAACTTTCGGCGTTGTTTTATCTGAATTTCGAAAACAACCAGATCGAAAACCTTTCGGTGAGCCACCTTTTGATTCTTACGACGTTAAAGGCCAATAACAATAAACTCAGTAGTCTCGACATTCAAGCGTTACGCTATCTGAATGTTTTGGAGTGCTCGGATAATCAGTTGACGGAACTGAAATTGCCTCCCAGCGGTGATTTGAAACGTCTGGATTGTTCCGATAACCAGTTGAGCGAGATTCGGCTCAATTATCATGGTAGCTTTGAGTATATAGATTGCTCGAACAACCAAATTGCGTATATGAGAAATGGTTCGCACGGTAGGTATTTGCGTCATTTTGATTTGAGAGGCAATAAGCTGGATTTTCAGGATCTGTTTGAGGTAAAAGTTCTGGTCGATAAGGCCGGGATTTACACTAATCAGACTCCCGTAATTACGCCGAGCTTTTTATCGGAATCTCTGGGGACAGTTCATTTGAGCCGGCAAAAAGGCGATGCGGACTACCCGACAAAATTTGAATGGAAAGAAGGCGAGCGAACCATGGACGATTGGAACGTAGAGCCTACAAGTCCCGGTTTTTTTAAGTTTCATCGTTCGGGCGAATACCGTTGCGTTATGACTAATGAAGCTTTTCCGGACCTGAGCCTTACCAGCGAGGCGATAACTCTTAGTTTGCGTAAAGTGACCGTTGAGGAAGATGTTGTTACGGAAGATATTTTTGTCGGGCAAAAAACATCTGAATCGCTTACGGGCGGCCGTATGAGCGTTGGCGGAAAACTCTATATCAAAAACGGGGAAGAAACACTTCCCGAAGGTACTCATGAAATAAATATACGTTTTGAACCGACGAATAAAAGCTACGAACGTTGGGCTGAAAAACGTATGATAGTAGTTAAAAAGCGGGAGTCAAATTTCGTCTGGAACAATCCGATTGACAAACTCGGAATAGGGAATTCATTGACATTGGATATAACGACCGATAGCAACGCTCCGATTTCGCTTACTACTTCCACTCCGGATTTGTTAACCATAGACGGACTGAAAATAACGGCCGTAAAAGGAGGCGATGCGCAACTTAGCGTAAAGCAGGAAGAGAATGAAAAGTATAAGGCCTCGGAAGTTCATTCGGTTACGATACTGATCAAGAAAAGCGCTAAGCTTATCACGGCCCCGAGTCTGTCGGCCATAACGTACGGGCAGAATGTGGGAGACAGCGAACTGACTGGAGGCCAGGCGGACGTTTCGGGTAGTTTCGCTTTTGTGGATCCGGATATGAAGCCCAATGCCGGCGAGCATAAGGTGAAAGTGCTGTTCACCCCTGAGGATACGGAGCGTTATCTTTCTTTTGAGATCGATGTTCCGTTGACTGTTCATAAAGCTGTTCCGACTTTGGTTTGGACGAATACGTTCGAAAAATTAGGCATTGGAAATTCCGAAATGCTGGAATTTACGAGCGATAGCGAGGGAAGCGTTAAACTTACTACGACAACCCCGGATTTGATTACGATTGACGGATTGATAGTTACTGCTGTAAAAGGAGGCGAGGCCCGATTGAGTTTTTGGCAAGAAGCGAACGGAAATTATGAATCCTCGAAAACACATTCGGTCACGGTACTGATTAGGCAAAGCGCCCAATTGGTAACTGCTCCGAGTTTGTCGGACATCACGTACGGACAGAAAGTGGGGGACAGTCAGCTGACTGGAGGTCAAGCGAACGTGCCGGGTAGTTTCGCTTTTGTGGCTCCGGATATGAAGCCCGATGCCGGCGAGTATGATGTGAAAGTGCTGTTCACTCCTGAGGATACGGAGCGTTATCTTCCTTTTGAAATCAATTTGCGACTTATCGTGCGTAAAGCGCCCGCAAATCTGGCTTGGGAAGGTGTGTTGGCAACGATGGAGGTCAACGCTAGTTTTACGGTGACTTCAAGCTCGGACAGTGACGCCGAAATGATGTTTTCCGCTTCCGATAGCGAAGTGTTAAGTGTGTCGAGCGGTCGGGTTACGGCCCTTAAGCCGGGCTTGGCGATTCTTGAAGTTCGCCAAGCCGAAACGGATAATTTTCTTGGAGCGGTTTTGAGCCAGGAAGTGAAGGTGTTGAAACGATCGCAGTCCGTGTTCTGGAAACAGGAATTGCCGAAACTTATTGTTGGCGAAAGCTTTACCGTAAGCGCCGAAGCCAGTAGCGGTTTGTTTCTGGACTTGGAAGTGATCCAGGATGAAAATGACCCGGTAGTGAATTTGGACGGAATGAAAGTGACGGCCATAAAAACCGGAACAGTTACGCTTAGACTGGTGCAAAAAGGCGACGGGTTGTATGAGCGGGCTGAGTCTGAACTAAGGACTTTGACTGTTAATCCTAGAACCCTTTCCGTTCCGGAATTGGAAATGGCTTTGTATCCGAATCCGGCGCAAGATATGCTTCATGTTAAGGGCCTTTCGGGTGGTTTTGAATATCGAATCGTAAATAATAGCGGATTGAAAGTGGCAGACGGAACAGCTGTTCGTGGAAGTATTGATGTCTCGGGTTTGCCGGCCGGAATTTACACTTTCCTTACCGAGGGTGGTCGTTTTCGAAGTCGTTTTGTGAAGCGATAAGAAATCTTGCTTACATTTTTGAAAAAGCCCCGTCAGCTGTGCTGACGGGGCTTTTTGCGTTTATTGGAGTTCATTTTTTACTTGACTTTTCTGTATTGTTCGGATTTTTGTTTTAGGGGAAAATTTATAACTATTCAGTAAATGGGTTTTTCTTTCCAGAAGGCTTTATGTTTGTATTTTATTTATTTTTCATTGTATTATATGTTGTATTTTTTGATTTTAAACGCAGCGAATTGAATTTTTTATAATTATTTTATCTCTTTGCTTAGTTTTTGTATTAAAATATGAATTGATTTTTGTGTTTATAGGTGAGGGGTGGTAGTGCTGACTTGTTGAGTTGTGTTTTTTGTTTTTTTTATAAATAAATGTGTTTATGTCTAATTATGATGCTGTTATTATCGGTGGTGGGCTTGGAGGGCTAACTACTGGAGCTATTCTTTCCAAAAAAGGTAAACGGGTTCTTCTGTTGGAACAGCATTACGTACCAGGCGGGTGCGCCACAACGTTCAAGCGAAAGGATTATTTGATGGAGGTTGGGCTTCATGCCATGGATACGTATTTGTGCCGGGATATCAAGCGTGAACTTTTCGATACGCTTGGCGTGACGGACAATGTGGAGTTTTTGCAAACCCCGGAATTTTATCGCTACATAGGCGGAGATATTGATTTCGTGTTGCCGGAAGGTGGCCGGGAGAAGGCGCTGAAGAAACTGGGGGAAATGTTTCCGGAGGATCGGAAAGGGCTCAACAAGCTCTTTGATTTTATCTTCAAGATACTTGAGGAATTACCGCGCTTTCCGGTGGAGCGTTGGAAATACAGGCTTATGTTCCCAACTATTCCGTTCCTGTTTCCGGGCCTGACAAAAGCCACTTATGGAGCTACCGTTGGTGAGTGGTTGGATAAGAATATCAAAAATGAAAAGCTGAAGCTGATCCTGCTTGGTAATATTTTCTATTATCATGACGATCCTTACACGGCTTCTATGGTTTATTTCGGCTTGGGCCAAGCCAGTTATTTTGGCGGAGGCGGTCATTTTATCAAAGGAGGGTCACAGAAGCTGTCGGATCATTTGGCCAAAGTGATAAACGAAAACGGCGGGAAAGTGCTGTTGGGAAAGAAGGCTACGGAGATCCTGATCAAGAACGGAAAGGCTTCGGGAGTGGTTTTCAGAAACGCTTTTGACGAAAATGCGCCGTCGGAACGGGCAGATGCCGATGTGGTGATCGGAAATGCCGCCATGCCGGCCGTGGCCGAGATGTTGCCTTCTCCGCAGAAAGAGAAGATAAAGAAAACAATGAAGGGACTCAAGCCCTTCAATTCGCTTATTACGGTGTATATCGGATTTAAGAAAACGCCGAAGAGCTTGGGTTGGGGGAATTATTCGACTATGGTCGGGTCGGATAAGTTGCAGTCTATCAAAGGCCTGGCGGATAACCTGAAAGGGGTTTGGTCAGAGCGGACGTTCACCTTCTTGGACTATAGCCAAATAGATTCGGGCTTGGCGCCTGAAGGCAAAAGTGTGGGAACTATATGCTCGGTAGATCACTTGTCTGCGTGGGAAGGTTTGTCGGATGAGGAATACGCTACGCGGAAAGAAGAGGCTGCGCATGCCTTTTTTGACCGAATGGAGAAATACCTGCCGGGATTCCGTGACGCTATTGATTATTATGAAGTGGGGACGGCCAAAACTCTGGCCCGCTTTACCGGCAACACCAACGCGAGTCCTTATGGCTGGGCGCAAATGCCTGGACAAACGGGTATGAGCCGCCCTCATTTGCAATCGCCGGTCAAGGGACTGTATTTCGCTTCGGCTTGGACATTCCCGGGGGGAGGGTTTACCGGCGCCATTCTGAGCGCTTATTATTGCGCCAAATTGCTTGAAGGTAAAGTCGATTCTGCCGAGACACCTGTGCCGTATGATGACGGACGCGTGGTCAAGCTGATTGAGCGCAAAGAAGTTGCGGAAGACACGATGGAATTGGTGTTCGAAAAGCCGGAAGACTTCCGGTTTGAGGCGGGGCAGTACGCCGTTTTGCAATTGGATGCTCCGGCCGACAATAGCTTGGATATGGCCATTCGCCGTATGTCCATCGCCTCCCATGCTGACGATTCCGATTTGCGTTTTGCCATGCGGAAAAGTTCGAGCGCGTTCAAGCGGAGTTGCGACCAAATGACTCCCGGCGATACGGCCACCATTTACAGCCCGATGGGAGATTTCGTATTGGAGGAAGATTCCGAAAACATCGTGTTCCTGATTGCCGGGATCGGAGTCACGCCGGTTTTGCCTATGCTGAAGGAGCTGGAAAAACGCAATCACAAAGGCCGGGTGACTCTTTTCTATTCAAACCGACATAAGGAAGAAGCCGCTTACCACAAGCGCTTCGAGGCTGTGAGCCTGAAGGGTTTTCAATATGTGCCGATCATTACCGGAACCGAAGGCCGGCTCAATCGCCAGTTGATGGAAAAACACCTTGGCGATTTGCGCAACCACCGTTATTATATGGTGGGAACCAGCGGTTTCCTGACGTCGATGAGTGCTATATTGGATAGCGCCGGCGTTGAGCCCCAGCAGGTTTATTGTGACGATTTCGGTTAAGTTTTTTGTGTATTGAAATAAAAAATGGACGCTTGGCCTTTGGCTGGCGTCCGTTCTTTTTTGAATGACCGGGTTACGCTTTTTCTCCCAGTTTTTCGGGACCGAAAAAATGGTTTACCGGCCCGTGGCCTTTGCCGGTTACGTAATCTTTACCGGCCTCAATCGCTTCTTGCAAATATGCGTGCCCGTGTTTTACGGAGTCTTCAAGCGAAAACCCTTTGGCCAAATAAGCCGCGACGGCCGAGGAAAGCGTACAGCCCGTTCCGTGTTTGTTCGGCGTGTCGGTCTTTTTTGCGTAAAATCTCAACGGCGCTTTTCCCCGTTCCATAAAAATATCCATTAGTTGCTGGCCTTCCAGATGTCCGCCTTTCAGAAGAATGGCCTGGCAAGGCAACCGCTCCAAAAGAGCCCCCACGGCGCCTTCCATATCTTTTTGTTCCTCAACGTTTCGGCTTAACAGAATTTCGGCTTCGGGGAGGTTGGGAGTCAGTAGGGTGATCTGCGGAGCGAGTTTTTCCACAAGGGCGATTTTTCCTTCTTCGTCTATCAGCGTCCGGCCACTTGAGGAAGCCAAAACAGGATCCAAAACCATGGGAATATTCGGGTATGGTTCAAGAGCGTTCGCTACGGCCAAGACGGTGGGGGCCGAGTGTAACATGCCGATTTTGATAGCGTCGGCGCCGATGTCGGAAAGCACGTCGTTGATTTGCGTCTCCACCACTGCGGGCGGAACGGGATGTACGGCGGATACTCCCAAAGTGTTTTGGGCCGTAACGGCCGTAATGGCGCTCATGCCGTAACATCCCAAGGCCGAGAAAGTCTTGAGGTCGGCTTGGATACCGGCGCCACCGCCACTGTCGGATCCGGCTATGGTTAGGGCTTTGGGGTATTTTTTCATGTCAATTATCTCAATGGAAGGTTAAAAGGGCGCTGAATAGGATTATCAACCCGTCAATAAACCCGGTATAAAACAAAGCGTGTCTGCCGGCCCCCGATCGGACGATAGCGTAAACTCCAAGAAAGCTAAGCAAGGCCAAACCCGTAGGGGAAATTCCCAAACTTACAGCCAAGACAACGAAGCCGAGCCAAGAAACCAGAGCCAAGTATTTCGTGTTCTTGGTGCCGATAAGGCCGGGGATGGTAAGTAGCTGTAGCTGACGGTCGGAGTAATAGTCGCGGATATCGAAGGGGAGGGTGATGGCGAAGATAAACAGGAATTCGGCCCAGAATAGCTGGTTGATCTCCGGTTGGCCGAGTTTGCCGGTGAGAAGCGCCGGGTAGAGCGCGCCCGTACTGGCCCAAACCAAAGCTATCAGGAAGATTTTGAGCAATGGTAAGCTACGTAGTTTGCGGAAGGGAATGGCGTCGGGGAAATTGTAGGCCAGGGAGAGAAAGCCGAACACGGCCAAAAACAGGGTTTCCTCCACGCCTAACCATACATACGACATATAAAAGCCGACAGCGCCGGCCACTGCCGCTAAGGAAACCGACCGCAAAGCGTGCTGTTGGATGAGCCTTACCAGTCTGGCGACGGTCCGTTCCAGTCCCGTTTTGCGGATCAGGTTATTGATATTATAAACCAAAGCCGTGCTGGCGAATACCAGCAAAGCCCGGAGCCAATGCGCTGTAGTGGGTTGGTGCCCCAACTGTATTAGCCCAGCCAAAAAGAAAGAGGCTCCCGCCAAGCTGATAAAGATCTGGCTTCGGACCAATTTCCCGAAAAGCGCCAGCGGGGTTGGGCCGTTGCGTAGCGTCGGTCGGTCGGCTTGTATTTGTTTGGCGGAGTTCACGGGGCTAAGTTATGGATTCCTGACGTTTTTTCTTACACAAGGGCAAGCGGTGGAGGCGCCGTATAAGCGTATGGATACAAAAAATCCCGACCATCGGCCGGGATTGTGTATCGTGAAAGCGCCAAGGCTTATTCGGCGTTGTTTTCTTCGGCGTACGGATCCCAATCCGTCTGCATATAGTTCGGGAAGATCGTGTAGTAGCGCTTTTTGGCGTACTCGTACGTCTTGCGGCGCAGGGGCTCGAAGCTCTCCTTGTCTAGCGCCGAAGTGAATACCACTTCTTGGTCGTCTTCTTGGTCGTAGGTTTTGCGCAGGCGCTCGGTAGTGCCGTTGATCCTTTCCTCCAAATCCATAAAATCCGGATTGTCCGGATCGTCGTTGGCCACTTCTTCGGCCAGCTCTTTGCGGAACTGGTCCATTTTGTTGAATACCAACAAGGTCGGCTTGTGAGCCGCGCCGATTTCGGCCAGCGTCTGGTTCACTACCCTGATGTGGTCTTCGTGGGCCTCGTTCGAGATGTCGGCTACGTGGAGCAGGATATCGGCTTCGCGCACTTCGTCGAGGGTGGATTTAAAACACTCGATCAAGGTATGCGGAAGCTTGCGGATAAACCCTACGGTATCGGAAAGCAGGAACGGGATATTATGGATCACCACCTTGCGCACGGTTGAATCCACGGTAGCGAAGAGCTTGTTTTCGGCGAAAACATCGGCTTTGGCCATGGCCCGCATAATGGTGGATTTGCCTACGTTGGTATACCCCACCAAAGCTACGCGTACCTGGCGGTCGCGGCCTTTGCGCTGGGTTTCGTTCTGCTTGTCTATCTTGGCGAGCTTCTGCTTCAATACCGTGATCTGGTTGCGGATGGCCCGGCGGTCGGTCTCGATTTCTTTCTCGCCGGCACCTCCACGGGTGCCCGTGCCGCCTCGCTGGCGCTCAAGGTGAGTCCACATGCGGGTAAGGCGCGGAAGCAGGTATTGGAGTCTGGCCAATTCCACTTGGGTTTTGGCCTGCGCCGTCTGTGCCCTTTTCAGGAAAATATCCAGAATCAAAAGGCTTCGGTCGTAGATCTTTTTGCCTACCTCTTTCTCCAGGTTTCGGAGCTGTGACGGGCTCAGGTCATCGTCAAAGATTACGCAGTCGATGCCCTTGGCCTTTACGTAGGCCATAACGTCCTCAAGCTTGCCTTTTCCCACAAACGTCCGCTTGTCGGGATGGTCAAGGTTTTGGGTGAAACGGTGCTTGGTGTCTATATCGAGAGTTTCGGCCAGGAAAGCCAACTCGTCGAGGTATTCCGTCGTTTTTTTGTCGCTTTGGCCCGGCTCGCTGACGGCCACCAGTACGGCCGTTTGTCGGACCGGTGAAGTATCGAATGTTTTTCTTTTTGCCATACGGGATGTAAAAGAGTGTTTTTTGTTTGAACGGGCCACTGTCCGTTTACCGGAAGCGCGTTAATAAAAGCGGAGCGGGCCTCGCATTGTTGCCGGAACGTCGGGTTCCGGCGAATCGGGACTGCGAAGATAAGGCTAAATTCCGAAATGGCGAAGTCTGGGCGGTACCCTCGTGCCTGGTATCGGCAGGGCAACCCTCCAAAGGACTGCTTATACGGCGGTATTGCCGTATTGCCTTGGAGCTTTTTCGTTACACTATAGTGTAGCGAACCCTTACACTATAGTATAGCGGACTCTTACACTACCGTGTAACTATATCCCTACACTACGGTGTAAAGGACCCTTACACTATAGTATAGCAGACTCTTACACTACCGTGTAACTATATCCCTACACTACGGTGTAACGAACCCTTACACTATAGTGTAACGGCTCCTTGCGTTATCGTAAGTGCATCCAGTAAAATAGTTTATGCTTCGAAGAATGTTTGAAGGGGTAACCGGTTGTCTTATACGGTTTTATATTGTTTCAGAACAGTCTCTTTACGCTTTGCTATTTACTTTGTGATACTTATTGATAAATGGACCGAAACCCATAGACTTTCCTTTTAATCCTCAGGCAAATCCAGCCTTGAGGCGATATCCCTATAATGTCTGTTGAGGAGTTCGCTGTTTTGGGAATAATCCACTGGGCAGTCTATCAGGTGTACGCCTCCGGAGTCAAGCGCTTCGGCTAAGGTGCCGGCGAATTGCTCGGCGCTGTGGATACGGTGCCCCACGGCTCCGAACGCCTCGGCGAAGAGTACGAAATCCGGGTTGCCGAAGTCCAGGTTGTAGGTGGGCAAGCCCATATTGGCCTGTTTCCATTTGATCATCCCGAAGGCGTCGTCCCGAACTATCAGTATTACCAGGTCCAGCTTCAGGCGCACAGCCGTTTCCAAATCTTGGCAGTGCATCATAAAGCCACCGTCGCCACACACGCAGAGCACTTTGCGCTTTGGGTGGACAATTTTGGCCGCCATGGCCGAGGCCAACCCCGCGCCCATGGTGGCCAAGGCGTTGTCAAGCAACAGGGAATTGGAGTGGCAGGCTTGGTAGTTTCGGGCGAACCAGATTTTGTAAATGCCGTTGTCGAGGCACACTATGCCGTCTTCGGGCAGTACTTTGCGCACTTCCCGGACTATCTTCGGGGCCGACATCGGGAATTCCTCCACATGGTCCCAAGCCATGATGGTCTTGTCGAGCGTGCGTTTTACTTTTCCGAAGAAAGAGAAATCCCAAGCGTTTTTCTTTCCCGCTATTTTAGGCGTAAGCCGTTCCATTATATCGCTGATATTTCCCACTACCTCCACGTGCGGGTAGTATTCGGGGTCCACTATGGCGTCGCTGTAATTGATATGGGCCACGGTGGGCCCGCCCGGACGCATACGGAACGGCGGTTTTTCGAAATCGTCGTGGCCTATCATAATGATCAGGTCGGCGGCGTCGACGGCCCGGGTCACGATCATCTTGTCCGTCATGGACACGTTGCCTATAAAGCCCGGCAGGCGCTCGTCTATCACGCCTTTACCCAGTTGGGTGCTGATAAACGGCAGGCCGGTGTCGCAAATAAAACGGGTGACGGCCACGGAGGTGCGCCGGCGGTTACAGCCCGAGGCCACGCAGATAAGCGGGCGCTTGGCCTTGAGCACTTCTTCGGCCAAGTGGCCGAGGCAAGTGTCGTTGGCCAGGGGTATTTTCGGGTGGGTGGGCTTGATAAAGTGCGGTTCCAGTTCTTCTTTGGCTATGTCTTCGGGCAGTTCCAAGTGTACGGCGCCCGGGCGCTCGTCTTCGGCTATCTTGAAGGCGTTGCGGGTCATCCAGGCTATGTTGTCGGCACCGTATACGGTTTTTGTCCATTTGGTGACGGCCTGCATCATGTCGTCGGTCTCGATAAACTGAAACCGGCCTTGCGGGTTGCTCTTCACGGCTTTTTGTCCGGTGATAAGGATCAGCGGCCACCCGCCCAGCGTGCCGTAAGCGGCGGCGGGCATCAGGTTGGCCGCGCCGGGGCCGAGGGTGGACAGGCACACGCCGGCTTTGCCGGTAAGGCGCCCTACGGTGGCGGCCATATAGCCGGCCACGGTTTCGTGGCGTACGTTGATCATCTGGATATCGGAGTGGCGGAGCGATTCCAGAAAGTCTAGGTTTTCCTCGCCGGGAATACCGAAAATATACTTGACGCCCTCGTTTTCCAGGGCTTTTACCAAAACGTCCGATGCTTTCATGTAGGTCTAACCGGGTATTCCTTGGCCGGGTTTGGGTTTTTGACAATAGAGTGCTTTTTTCGGGAAAAGTGCCGTTTTGGGGAGTGCCGAAGGGGCAAAGCCATATTTTTGGGCGAAAAAGAAAGCCGGTTCTCCTTTTTTTTGTTTAGAAGAAAATTTTGTACATAATCCTCACGTCAGTCACGTTATTTTTCATTTAAACATGCCAGTTGGAATTATGAATATGAACATCAAAATTATGTTCTGGCTCCGGAGGAATAGGGAGGCCAAATCGCTAGTGTCGCCAGTTTATTGTCGTTTGTCGTATGCGGGTAAAAGAATAGAGATTGCGACAGGTGTAAGTGTGCCTGCTTCCAAGTGGAAAAACGGTCTAGTAAAGGGAAACGGGGCCGTAGAAAAAGCACAAAATATGATGTTGAAAAGCATGATGGCTGAATTGATTTTAATCTGTAATTCTATGGATAAAAGCGATACCAGCTTTTCTCTCGTAGATGTAAAAAAAAATATTTGGGTGTAAGTAATTCTGCGTATTTCGCAGTAAATGTTGTTGAAGATTTTTTAACAGCCTCAAAAGGGCGTGTTTCCGAGGCTACATATCGTAATTATTTCCATTTTTCAAAGAAGATTAAGGAGGCTTTAACGGCTATGAATCAGCTTGCTGTAGAAGCTGAAAACTATCAGCCTAAGCATTTAAGCCAATTGGAGGGATGGGTCACTAAGAATAATTCTGCGGCTTATGCCCAGAAAGTGGTAACAACAATGAAGCAAGCTTTTACCTTTGTTTCTAATTCGGGGAAGGTTAATAACCTTATAGGGAATTACAGAAGTTATTCGAAAAGTGAATCAAAGAAAGTGACTTTTTTATCCGAGATTGAAGTCGAAAAGATTAGAGCGTTTGAAGGAAAGACAGAACAAATAAATTTTGCTAGAGACTTTTTTTTAGTGCAGTGCTATACTGGTTTAGCTTATATAGACCTTTATCAAATATCGAGAGAATCATTGGTGTGTAGGGACAAAACAAGTATACTAAACATTAAGCGCCATAAAACTAAATCATCTTGTATTATTCCGGTCTCCCAATTGGCTTTGGATTTGCTTAACCAATATGATTTTAAATTTTCTCGTTTTCATTGTGCCAGCATCAACATATATCTAAAGGAAATCACCAAGAAAGTGGGGATCGCTAAGAATATATCCACTCACGTTGGACGAAAAACGTTTGCTACCATGTTAGCGAATAGGGGAGTCCCAGCGAATACTGTAGCCAAAATACTTGGTCACGCTAGCTATTCTACGACTATGAAGCATTATGCGGAAATACAGGTGGATAAGGTTGTAGGGGATGTAATGGGGATATTGTAAGGAAAGACTCAACAAGGAGTCTTTCTATCAAAAGAAACTTATTATGCGGATCAAGGATAAGAAATGATAAAACAAGCTCTTCTTGATAGTAGTTACCACATTTATAAATCATTAAATGTAATAATGGCTTGTGGTTTATGGTAGTAAAAAAAACTTAATCTTGTAGTACGTCTTTTCAAGAATATAGACTTACCAGAAGTAGAGATTGAGCTATTTTATTGGTCGCAGAAGGAGTTAAAACTATGCACTTCAGTGCATCTAGCTTTTAGCTTCTAAAAAGGTTGGCCCCAGCATGAAACGAGTATAGGCTTCTCTAAGGTTAAGCTTAATACGAAGCGACTTTTAGTCGCAGTTAAAACTATGGACTTTTAGTCCATAGTGGTTTATTTAATGTAAATATTCGATAAGGTATATTTTTACCAATATACTCCCTTGTTTTACCCTTGATTCGCATTAGTATAAATTATCCATCTCAAATGGAGTTATTTTTTTACCAAAAATTGAAGTAAATCAAACTTCTTCAATCCGAATAGGATAGCTATTAACCAATAAATAATTAAAAATATTTTAACAGAAATCTTTTCAGGAAGCACCCCTAAAAATTGCATAATGTACTGAGGTAACTTCACAATGAACTCTATCCAGAAAATAGGATTAAATGACTCTCTAAATCTTTTTCGATATACACCTATGGCTTCGTCGAATTTCAATAGTACATTACCAACTATATCCTCTCTTCTATTAGTTAAGTTATCAAGAACAGAGATTCGAACATTTGCATATTTACCAAATCCCAGTAACTCTTGGTGAAAGACAGAAGAATCTTTTAATCCTGCTTCCCTAAACAAAGATTTTATCTCTTCTTTATCCTCCGCTAGACTATAATTATTCAGTCCTAAATAATTGATATAGGCATTTTTTAGCTTTGATATTCGTTTATATTTATAGAAATTAACAATAAAACGCAGAAATATCATCAGTAAAAACAACCCAAATGTATAATACCATTCCATTAGTTCAACTTTAAAAAAATTATGGCAAATCATTTCGTATGAAAGTAAATAAAATCCTCCCTCAAGTATCTGATACGTGGGGGCGATTTTAACTAATAACAACCTTTAATGCTTCATTATATAGAAAATAATTTAAATACAAATCGTCAAAAAATCACCTGACAATATCCATTAAACAATGAACACAAACAAACTTGTGTGTTCATATAGTCACTAGAGGTGATGTAATGAATAATATGCGAATTATCCATTATACGAACCTTCTCTTAAATGATTACACATCAAAAGTTTCTAATTGGGTTCTATATTTCGATTTAAGAGTATTCAATGGCTCAAGCATACCACATTTTGTATAGATTTCCCGAAGTGCTTTTACGGAATAATGATTTTCTGGATTAGACCTAACGCATTCTTGCAACAATCTCACAGACTTAGGAATATCTTTTTCTACATAATACGCAAATTCTCCTTTCATAACAGCTATTATTCCCTTAGCGCGAAAATCATAACTCCTTTCCATGTTTTTAAAAAGGTCATTAATTTTTAGCTTATCCTCTCTTGACAGATACTGTTTTCTTGTTAGACATATAAAGTATGCCTGAATATGAAATGCATTAAGCTTTTGATTTTCGTAGTTTTCCTTTGCCAACTTAAGTGCGCCTTGGTAATCCTCTTTCATTAACTTAACATTAACAAGCTCTCTTTTTGCTCGCTGGAAATTTGGATTCTTTTGTAATGCTTTTTCTAGGTAATATTGTGAATCGCCTAGTCGTTTTATAAACCTATAATAAAAGCCATGCAAATAGTAAAAATCAGCTCCGCTAATGTTCTGTATCTCGATTTCAAATCTGTCATCTTTTTCTCTTGCCAAGGATAAACATAACCAATATTGGAATTCACGAATTAGGTCATTATCAAGACGGCGTTTCTTATCTAAAACTTTATCAATAAGTTTAATGACATTCCTATATTTCCCATTATAATAATGTTCAACGACCGTTTTTAATATAAAAGATGGGATATAATATTTCTCGGGAAGATTATGCCCCTCTAATATCGCTCCTTTGACATTTAACAATAATTGAGAAATGTCATCGTATTCTTCACGGTGTGAGCTTTGGGTTACAAACTTCTTAATGAATGACCTAATTTTATCTCGGAATTCTGGTTTCAGTTTTGCTTTTGAACGTTTTAAATAATCTGCTATAGGATAATGAACTTTTATATACTCTTTATTTGCGCCAACTAAATCAAATACTCCTGCAATATAAAAATCTTCTAAGGTGTTGTTAACTTTATCCTCATCCTCTATAATAGAATATAAAATTTCGTAACTAACAAATTCAAAGTTTGAGAGAAGGACCAAAAAGTCAAATTCAAAGTTCCCCTTTTTCCTTATAGACTCAATCAAATAAAAAACTTGTGTTTCACCAAAATCAATAATGTCCTGCTTATTTTTTTTTGCCTCTATTATTCCATAATCGTGAATAAATTCAACTGCATAATGTGTTTGAGCGGGAACACCATTTAGTATACTTAACACTTCCTGGGCATCCTTTTCAAGTAAATCATGCCCCAATAAGGTTAAATATTTCACGAAAAGTTTTTCAGTATCTTTATCGGAGAGAGTATTCAAGTGAAAATTAATAACACTCTTTTGTTTTCGTAAAAAATTAGTCGATGGTCTGAACCTAGAAACTATGTTAAGTGTCAGTAGGTTTTTAAACTGAGAATCTTCAATTAACTTCAAATACCAATTCGCAACTTTCTTTGATGGCTTAATAACACATCCAAAATCTATAATAAAAATAAACTCATTGGAGCTTTTAACTTTTACCAATAAACTTTTAGCTTCCTCTATCTTTTCCTCAAATGACAAAGATTGGAGCTGTTCTAAAGATTCACTTGAAGTCCTGTCCTCAAAATCTTGAACCTTTATAATAAAGTCTTCTATTGAATCTTTCGTATCAAGAGTTATATATATCGGTTCATAAAATTCCTGAATTTTTTTAACCCATTTTAAAGCATTTTTGAGAAACGTTCGCCTGCCAATCCCAACCATTCCTGATACAATAATTGAATGTGGCTTAAAATCACCTATGCTATAAATTTTAGACTCCAGTTGATCTAACATTTCATTACGACCAACAAATAAGGATTCTTTTGCCTTAAAACTTGGATTATGTTCTAATGAAAGTTCTCGAAGTCGTTGCTTAATTTTTTTTGTAATGAGAAAATGATCGGTTATGGCTTTAAGCAAATACTTTTTTAACCAACTAGGAATTCTTTTATCATCGCCTACATTCAGTGATCTATCAATTAAGATTGGATATATGGATTTTTGATACCCATTGTCTAAAATGTTTTTTGCTTCTGATATTTCTTGTTGCACCCATTCCGAGTTTAATGAATCATCTGAGATAAATAGTACAAATAGCTCTGTACTTTTAAGCCCCTTTAATATTTCACCAAGTATTGGCATTCCCGATTCAAACTCAAATTCATCAAAAACACATTGGCCTTTCCCTAAATTGTTTGCAATATTTCTGACCAAGTTTTTTTGTTTACTGCTATGTGATAAAAATGCTCTACTCATATTATTATACCTCCAGTTATAAAAATACCTCACAGAAACAAGGATACAACCAAAATTCTTATTTCTTTATAAGTAATCTTTCTTTCTTATTTTTTTCAATAAAATTGAAAAAAATAAATATAAACTCAAACAACTCTTAATTCGGTAGTGGTAGTGTCCTAAAAGTAAGGACGCCTATTTTGCTAAGATTTCATTATTGTACATTGCAATGACAAACCTGATTGAATCATAGTGATTGGCCCAACTTTTAGAAAGAGATAAGGATTTCCGGACCAATCTGGAGCAACGTTGCCTCAAGGTGTTGTTGAACCGTTCGATCGCCATGGTTTTTCCTTTCCCTTCCTGTGAAAGCTGTCCCTTCTCGAATGCTGTTCCGTATGCGAGAAGGCCATCCGTGAATATCAGCGACTTACCCCGTAGCCTTTTGTCAATGCTCAAGTATAGCCCTTTAGCCCCTTGGGAATCTCTGGCTCCGATATGAAACCCAACGATCAGTTTCGTTTTCCTTTCGATCGCTACCCACACCCATTCGGGGCAGTCTTTTGCTCCCACAAAGCTCCATAACTCATCGCCTTCCAGACAGAGACAGCTGATCTCACCATCTAAAAGACCCTCACTAACAGGCAGATGCTCAGGTAATGATTTCCATATGCGGGATGCGTGGTAACATACCCGCCCAAGGCTTCCCGTTAAGACCCAGCCAATGGCCCGCAGTGAAAGACGTTCTCCAAGTAGCCTAAAAAGAGTTTCCATTCGAAATGATTTCTTTGCTTCCTCTTTTGGGGTGCGGTCAACGAATTGACGATTGCAGTTCTTGCACTTGTGGTTCTGTTTCCCATAATGAGATTTACCATTCTTTACGGTATTTCCGCTACCACAGTGGGGGCATTCTTTCGAGTTTGGCATACTCCACAAATATCCTAACTGACTATCTGGCAACAAAGCCATCCTTACTTTTAGGACACTACCAGTGTGTTGTGTTACGCCTGAAGTAGGCGTATTACGTATGACACATTATTGGGTGTTCGTGCTTTATTTTATTTTCTCCAATGCTTTTAAAAATATTTCATTCTTATTGTTTTTCTTAAATATCTCCTTTAGATTTTCCCAATAATCAGGTTCGACTAATTTTGATAAACTCAGACAAATTAAAGTGGCTAGTTTTTCTTCAAAATCCGCCCATTTTTCACTCATAATAATTTCTGTCCTTGGAGAGTTTAAATCTAAATCTCTTTGTCCACAAACATCCACTACAAGCAAAAGAGGAAACGGCCAAGAGATTTTCACTTGATTATTTTTCCGTCTCCATGATTGAGGAAACAATGAAGAAGGTATTTCAATTCCATGTAATGAAAGACGTGATTTTGATTTCGCAAATTCAGATGTAGAATCACCTTCATTTATATCTCCATCATCATTTATGGTTATTGACTTAGACGATTCTGAAATTGAATTTTCAGAAATACGTATACTTCTTTCTAATGTATATGTTTCACCCTCAATTTCGACATCCCTAGAGTTTAATTCAAGTCGTGAAACTGGCTTCCCATGACTTTCCAATATCGCAATTGTTGCAGAACCAAGAATTCCCTCCTTTTGATTATCTAACTTAATATCGAACATTCTTATATTATCGTGCTCCCTCCATGAAAAATCTTTCATTGAGCTTGCAACTACTTCTTGAAAACTATTCTCATCTTTTGTTTTTTTTTGAGATTCTGTTAAAATATTTATTTTAAATGGTGGATTAGGAATTATTGTTTCGACTGATTTAATAAATTCATCTTCCTTTAACCTTTCCCAAGGGTTTTGGTCTCTTAGAAAGAGCTTAGTAGTTGTCCCTGGCATTTCCCTTTCTCCTTCTTTGATAAGAAAAATGCTTTCTTGTCCTTCGACCATCACATTTAATGGTTCACTTGATTTATGCGGCGCATAAACTCTTTTTGTATCTACCCATAAGGTGTCTGCAACCATGAAACAAGATAGAATTCCGATACCAAATCTTGATGTTGGTGAGAAATCAGCATTTGATTCTGATTTTAAACTGTAAAAATCTGCTGATTTGTAGAATGAAGAACCAATTTTTGAATAATAGTTATCTATTATATATTGGTCCATACCTGTTCCATTATCACTAACCTCTAGAACAAAATCATCTTCATATTTATAATATTTTACAGATATTTCGGGAATATAAGGATTACCCCACTTTTGCTCTTGAGCCTGACGCAATAAGCAAGCATCTATTGAATTTTGAAGTAGTTCTCTCAATGCAACCTCTGAACTTCCATAAAGCTTTGTCCCCATTAACAAATCAATTACTTGCTTTTTGCTTAAATTGAATTTGGTATCACGATAGATATAAATGGGTTTATTTTTGATATTGCGTTTCGTCTGTATTTTCTCTCTATTAACTTTATATGGGAATTTAACTTTTACCTCTCTGGCTTTACTTAAATTAAACTCGTTTAATGATGCAATTATGTTGTTGCAAATACTTAACTCTTTATCAATAAAATTGCAGAATTCATGGATTGAAGCTTCAATTGCTGGATGTGAACATTTTGCACCAAATTGAATCATATCAGGGTTAATTTCCCATGCTTCAATCGCTCTGTGTTTATTCCATTCTGATAGAGAAACAGGGTGCCTTACGTACAAATGTGAAAACAAAACGGGTGGAGTTCTTTTGCCATCAAAATCTAGCACGTCTGCTAATCGAAGTATTAATCCAATTAATGGTAAACAAGCAACGATTCCTGAGCCACAAAGAAAATTTTTATCTAATTCCAACAAGCTTAACGCTTCTTCGTTATGGCTAAAACATATTTGTGCAAATTCAACAGTTAAATCTACATCTCTAAATAATATTTTACCTTCCCAATCTTTTTCGATTATCTCGCGAGCTCTTTCGGCATGGGTGATTCTAATAAATTCAGTTATCAAATATCCTTTAAGAGTGTCTGCTTTTGAATGTTTGTCTTGAAAAATATAATCTGAAATCTTTTTTTTATCATCTGGACGTGATGAATAAAAGCGTTTAAATTTTTCACTTGTGTTCTTTTCTTCTTCAGATTCAAATTCAGGTTTGTAGTCAAAAACCTTTTTCCATGCAAGAACATCCTTTTCTTCTGGTGCCATCCCAATATCATGCATCATTGCACTCAAGACAAGTAGTTGTAATTCTGGAATAGATAGTTTTTGGACATTCTCAGATGTCAATATTCTTTCCATAAGGTTTAATACTCTAAACAAATGCTCACCATCGTGTAGAGTAAATTCTCCCATATGCTTTATGATTGTTTTGGCTCGACTGTAAGAATAAAGGACAACACTATCAACTAGAGCAATTACTTCTGAATCCTTTTCTTTGCATTTCTCTTTTAGTGTCTTGTAAATGAAACTTTTATTCAATCTTTCAATTACTTCTTCTTTATAATCGTCCATAATGATTCTTCTCTAGTTTGTCAAAAGTGTTCTAAGTCTCCTTGTATGACCCCCAACATGGAATAACAAGAATTCCCGTTATCTCCCATTTACAAAACATTTCCCTTTCTCAAAAACAGTAAAAAATTAATATCTAAAAAATACAATATCAATTTTATTTCATCTAAATGTGACTCAATAAAGTCAAACATGACTAAAGTCATATGCATATTAATGCTATAGGCTTTTCATAAAAAAAGTTCCTGTTACTTCCCTATACGGGAAATAACAGGAACCGAACAATTAACCTCATTTATGGAACCGTTTCCTCTTAATCTTCAGCGTCCACTATATTCCCCTTGAATACCGAATTAACCAAATCAGATTCTGAAGCGTAGCGAGCGATTCTTTTCGAACGTAGCCATGCCACCCTCATGCACATACGCCACTGTCGAGGCATCAAAATCCTCTACAATAGATCTAGCTGTCTCTTTATCTGCCCCCTGAAAAGGTATAAAGCCGGTGTATACGATCAAGGAAGAAACATAAAGATCTTTTCCCTAAAAGTCGGAAATATAGAGGGCTTGTTCACTATACCTATAGTGTTCATTTTTATTGAACAAGGTGAGTATAATGAACAACATCAAAAGTTAAGAGAAAGTATACGCCGTATAAGAGAGCCGTACGTACAGTGGTGTGAGAGGCGCACTGAGGGCTTATGGCTCATGGCCGTCTACTCGGTTAGCTGCTACCTTTTATCAATCTTCTTTCTCTATAGTCGTAATATAATCACTAATTTCAATTTCTTCTCTTACGTCTTCTGAATTGTCAACGTATTTACTTTTCACTTCCGTTTCATATTTAGGATTTACCTCAAATTCTGCAACACCTTCCAAATCAAAATCTCGTGCTAATAATTGCCATCCAATTTTAATCGATTTTGAATCATATTTAGGTATGCAATAACACTCAAAAACCTTACTATCCTTTTGTATCAAAGGAGAATTATCTAGAGGTCTAAATAGAATTTGCTTTTCATCTTCGTATGCCCAAGTTGTTCGATATTTAGCAAGTTCTTTATACATAAGAATGTCATTAGTGAAATCATCGTCAACCTTTGCCACAGTATCTTCATCAAAACTCAACCAAAATTTCCAATCCTCTAAAACCTTATTACCCGAGTTGAAAATAGCAACGCTCAATTTGCACCAACCATGATTTTTCTTTTGCGGTCCAAACATTCCTCTATTTACAGAAAACAGTTGTGCTTGAACAGCACTAAAAATGTTATTCGACAATTCAGGTTCAAGTCTTTTGATATAATTCGTTGTTGTTTTCAAAAATTTTGGAATCAATACATTGTTATCGTTTTCTGTTTGGAATGAAACTTCAGTATCAAATTGCTCTTTAAATTGTAAATTGTTTACATACCAATTGAATGTATCTCTGTGCTCCTCGATTAAATCTGCAATATCCTCCCAAGAATAGAGTATAATTTCAAAATCTCCTTTTTTAGTACTTTCGATGTCCTTTAATCGAACATATTTTTCAATCTCAACATCTTTAGGTGCTGTTGTCGCAAAAGCATAAACTTTCAATTTTGGTTCAAATGTCAGAGCTTTTTCAATTTCCTCATTTATTTCCTTTTTTGTCAGTTTACTATTTATATAATTATCTTTCCCTTTACATTGAATGGCCCAATAGTCTTCTTCTCCCTTTGGTTTTCCGTAAACATCTACACCTGCTTGTGGCTGTCCAAGTCTACCATTTTTTTTAATTGTATAAGGACATCCCCATACTTCACCAAAAAGCTTTTTACATAAGCTTTCAAAGTCTTGCCAATTTTCAGGAGGTCGTATTGATTTTTTCATTTGCAGTATGTTCTTTTAGGTTGTGGTTAACGTTTTGGCTAAGCTGCATTTTAATGCAGTTTAGGTTTTGTTGTACACCGGCTTTTATTCAAAATTCCAATTAATTAGTGGGAGTTTTCTTTTCTGATTTACATTCCAAAGCCCTAATTGTAACCCTTTGAATTTTTTTGAATTATTCAAAATTCCTATTTGTACTCCAATTCCATCATGAGCAAAATTAAAGGCCGAAATTTGTACTCCATTCATGTAGTAAGAACTATTTGCAATAGTAGCTAATTGAAGTCCATTTTGTTTATCAATTATATTCCAACCACCTGCTAGAGAGAAACCGTTTCCCAATTTCCCATATTGCCCAACTATACCAATCGTTAATCCATTATAATTACAATCACACCAAGAACCTGTTGAGATATTTAAACCATTCATTACTTCACTGTAACTATAGTTATTTAATTCAAAGGGAGAAGTTGCATTAGGAAATCCATTACCCATGAATGATAGAAATCCTATTCCTGGTATTTCTAAACGAAGCCCATTTGTTTTTACATTTCTATGATCTGCCATCGTAGATAAAAATCCAAATGACATTCCATTTATTAATTTATTTGAATCGTGAAAAGTTCCTACTATACTTTTTTTGTAAAAAAACTGTCCTGCCCATATGCACTTTGTATTGTCAGAAGTAAAATTAAATTAGATAGTATCTTTTTCATAATGGAGTACAACGGTTTGGCTAAACTGCGTTTTAATGCAGTTTAGGTTTTGTTGTGGTGTCGTTTTTATCTTTTTAATTTATTCACTATTTCGATAAATTCATCATAGGACTTCGCTGGTGGATTTTCATAGTGAATGTATCCATTTTCCGTTTTAAAATATTTTTTCATTTCGATTAAGCATTCATCCTCATTTTCGGTGTTCAAGTTTCCACTCATATCAGCGTTTCTTGATATTCCGAGAATCATGTTTCCATCTTTTGTATAGAAGATCATTCCTTGTTTGTTGAGATTCTCTTTGTCTTTATTTCTCCAATAAATACTTTGAGCATATTGCGGATTGGATTCAAGGAAAGTCATTAAATCCTCAGCATTATCAAATTCATGAATTGGATCATCTAAATACTGAGGAATGAGATACTCATCGGCACTTTCTTCTCTTATCGGAAGGAAATGGTTCAAAAAATCAACTCCTAGTTTTTTTGACCTTGACTTTTGGATTACATATACGTCTGCTAAATATCCCATTCTTTAATGCTCCACAACATGAAATAACAGGAATTCCCGTTATCTCCCATTTACAAAATATTTCCCTTTCTCAAAAACAGTAAAAAATTAATATCTAAAAAATACAACATCAATTTTATTTCATCTAAAAGTGACTCAATAAAGTTAAACATGACTAATATCATATGCATATTAATGCTATGCCCATTTTCGGTTTTTCATAAAAAAGTTCCTGTCACTTCCCCTATACGGTAAATAACAGGAACCGAATAATTAATTTCATGTATAGGACCGTTTCCCCTTAGTCTTCGGCGTCCACTATTTTTCCCTCGAATACCGAATAGACCAAACCGGATTCAGAAGCGTAGCGGTTCTTTTCGAACGTAGCCATGCCACCCTCATACACGTGCGCCACCGCCGAGGCGTCAAAGTCCGCCATATTACCGCCTCTGGTCGTTCCGGCGGTGTTGCTCTGGGTGATCACTATAAAGATCGTCTCTTTGTGGGCTTTGCGCAGGCGGTCAATGTCCTGCTGTTTGGCGCCCGTCACCTTTTGCCAACTGTCTATCAGGATCACGTCAAAGGCTTCGGCCGCTTTTTGGATGGTCTTCAGGCCTTCGGGTAGTTCGGAGGCTACCAAGATCCGTTTCTCGTTGGCGGGTTTGATATTCCTTTTGCGATAGTCCTCCTTGATCAGTTTCGATTCCTTGTCCATCTCCAGAGAAAAGAAACCGGCGTTCATTCCGTTTCCGGCGAAAAAGTCGGCGATCTGGAAAAGGAAACTGCTCTTGCCCGCTCCCTTGTCGCCCCGCAAAAGCATCAGGTATTCGTATTTCTCTATCTCGCCGAACCAGCGGGCCAGAACGCCTTTCAGCTTCAGCGCCTTGACTTCCCGGGTCGCGCTTTTCTCGCCGATCCCCGAGAAGATCCCCGACAGGTCGGGCGGAAGGTCGGAGCTTTTCAGCTTTTTGGCGGGCGCCTTCAGGGCCAGCGGGTGCTTTTCCTCTATCTCGGCGTAAAGGATTTCCAACTCCGTTTCGTATCGCTTTGGGGATTTTTCGTATTTCCGCAGTTCTTTGCGGAGCCGGTCGGGCAGAATGTTCCTGTTGATATATCTTTCGCTCATGGCTTGCGCTTTTGGGTTCCGAACAGGGAAAGCTGTTTTTTCGAGGCTTCCGCCTTCTCTCGGTACGGTTTCAGTACCCGGTCCGCCTTGTCCTGACTAAACCGCCCGGCCTCGACCGCCTTGTCGAACTTCTTTTTCTTCTCTTGATACGTCCGTTCTTCGGGCGTTAAGGGCTTCGGCGGTTTGGAAACGGGCTTGGTAGGTTTTGAGCGTTTGCGGTTCAGGTCCGGAGCGGTTTTACCCTTTTTTGATCCGTTCCGGACGGGTTTTGAAACGGTTTTAGTTGGTTTTGGAGCGGGTTCTTTCTCCTTTGGCTTCTGTTCCGCCTCCAGCAATTTCCCCGTCGAGAGTTTCGGGGTATAGGCTTTCTTCTTTTTCCGGTTGTCCAGAATATAATCGGCGGCTTTCTGGGCTTTGGACATGGTGCGGAAAATCCACCTGTTGTCCTCTTCCATCGATTGGCGGATAGATCTTTTCCAGCCTTTTACATAGGCGGCGCTGTTGTCCCGGGTATGGAAGAAAATCCCCGCTTCGGCGGAAAGGTACTGGGCCGTAAACTCGGCGACCAATTCCTCTTCGGTGTACTTCGGGTCACCGAATTTCTTGCCGCCCCTTTCCGGATCGTTCAGGCGTTTGGGGTCCATCGTGGAGTGGGCCAACTCATGGAACAGGATGGAATAATACTTTTGGGGCTCTTCGAACTGGTCGTAATACGGCATGTTCACAACGTCCTTGCCCGGCTTCCACCAAGCCTGCCCGCCGTGGTTGACCGGCGGGCGCTTCGGCATATAGGTGACTATGTCATTGGCCGTTTGAAGGGCCACGGGCTGGTAATCCGTCGCGGGCGTGGCCACTATGCCGAAGTCTATTCCCGTAACGTCCTCGATATTGAAAACCCGGTAATACTTCAGAATAGGATACATTTTATAATCCTTCAGTCCCTCTTCTTGGGCCCTGTTGTATTCGTCAACCGTAATCCGCTTGCCTTCGGGGTCTTTGGCGATCAGGGTGTAATAAATCACCTTTTCCGATTCCGCCCCTTCCTTGACCCGGCCGCCTTTCTTGTCGATCTGGTTAAAAGTCATCCAGTACGGAATCGAGCGGTCCGCCATGGTGAGCAACAGCACGTTGACGCCCGAATACCTCCGGCGTGTCCCGAAATTCTGGTGCGCTCCCGACGAGACGGTTTTGCCGGCCTCAAGTGTATAGACTACCTGACTCCAAGGCTTTCGCCAAGGCAGGGAATCCGAAGACTCTATTTTTTCCAAAATCAAATTGGTCACGATCTGGTAAACGTCCCTGATCTTTTCACCCTTCTCATCGGTACCCCCGAGCCCTTCCAGCGGTTGGCCGGGTTCCCCGTAAAGCTTGCGGGCGGTCCGTTCGTTCATGCAGGGAATTCCGTACAGGGCCGACGGGTCCAGCGAGGGATTAGGCGTTTCGATGGCTCCAAGACCGTTGTCGGTTGCGGGTTTGTCTTCGGAAAAAAAAGCGGTGGCGATGCCTAACAGGCCGAGGGTTTCGATAATCATAACAGGCGGTTTATTGGATTGGAACAAGGGGGACCAGACGCTTTGCGGGGCGGGGATTTTTGTCGCAAAGCAGGGAGCCGACGGCGCTCCCGATAACGAAAAACGGGAAGGCGTCCCGTCGGGTCGCCTTCGCCATAAAATAGAAACCGAGGCCGAACGCAGCCACGCAGAGTCGATGCCCGGTTTCGGTGCTATTGTGAGTCTTGGTAATACGCATCTTTGCGGTCTTTTTTCCTCAAGAAAGTAAGATCCATGTTTTGGGTGACGGTCTTGGCTATCTTCTCAGCCGAACGGCCCACCACATACCCGCCGAGGCCGATCTTCACCAAAGGAAACAGTTGGGGGGAAATCTCAATGTCAACGAAATGTCCGTAGGCGATAATAGCCACGAATACCAGCATCGTGACCGGGCGCCAAGAACGCTGAAGAAAGTTGCCGTTCATCTCGGCGGTGATCACCTGAACTTGCAGGGCCAAGACATTCAGAAAGAAGTTCATCACGGCTTCCGAAATTTGCCTCTTCAGCTTGCCCTTTTCCTCGTCGGTGGTGTTAATGTTGTCAATAAAGCCGGTCAGGGTTTTGACGAGTTTCGGACCTTGTTCGGTGAACAGTTTTTTGAATACGCTCATGACGGTTTGTTTAAAAGCCACAAACCGACGAAGATAGCCAGCAACGCCACCGCCGAAATTCCGCCGGCGTAGTTGAACATGGAGGCTCGCTTGAGCCAACCGGGCAGAAAACCGGCGTTCGAACCTTTGGCGATACGCTTATAATATGCGATGCGCCCTTGTTTGAACGCCTCGAAAAGCTCGGAGCCCGGAACCGAGTTGACGGCGTTGACAGTGTTGCGACCCATTGCGCCGTCCACGGCCAAACTAAAGCCGAAACTGTCATTCAGTACCCGTTGCAATACCTTGACGGCGTTGCCACCGGCGTTGATATAGAAGTCGTACGCCTGAATGGCCAGACTGGAATCGGCGAACTTGTCGAACCAACCCCTTCGCCAAAACTTGACGCGGTAAAACGCCTTTACCAGACTGTCAAGCGTAGGGGAATTGATTCGCTGGTTGGTCTTTAGGGAGCTTACGCCCAGACGCCTTTTCTCGGCGTCCACCAATGCCCAGCCTTCCCAACCCGGGTGATAATTGCGGGCGATTCCGCGGTAGGTTTCGCCTCCTTTATCGTTGGGATTGTTGGCGTAAAACCCCTCGTGCTTCATCGCTATTTCGTGCGCTCTGTCGAAACTCATGATCTGAAAGCTTTTTGGATTAGTGATTTCTCGTGGTCGCTTTTCGCCGTGATCTTGTCGCAGAAAAGCAGGTTGAAGTCAAGCTCGGTGTGAAACGAGGCCTGCGTTTTGTCGATCCACGCCAAATAGTCTTGGCCGCCGATATTGAAGCGGACCTGCGCCATGCCGTTTTTCTCCAGCCCGGTGGCTTCCCCGACGTGGCGCCTGTTCATCAGCTTGATAATGGCGTCTTTGCCGTAGCCCGAAATCAGGTTTCTGCGGTCCGAGACGCCTTTGAAAATCCGTTCGCCGTCCCAAGAGTTGACCGAGACGAACACGCGCTTGCGGTTGTCGGCTGTCCGGGCGTCCTTGTCCAGCTTCAGGTCCGTGATCTTCTGGAACAGTTCGAAGCTCACCGTTTCGGAATGCCCGGCGGACTTCAGCGCCTTGGCCAAACCGTTGCCGAAAACCCCGTCCGCTCCGCCCGACATGCGGATGGTCCGGGCGGGTTCGCCGCCTTTTTCCAGCAAAGCGAGCTGGAGCCGTTTCACTGTCTCGCCCCGGTGGCCTTTTCTCAACGGCCAGATTCCAGCGGGTACGCCCGGCGCCTTGGTTCCGGGCCGTGGCAAAGGGTTGCTTTCCGGTCCGGGGTTGATCAGTTCGGCACCGTCGCCGTTCTTTATGGAGAGATAATAGAAGGCCGCTCCCGCGGCCGCGATTAGCCAGCCGTTCATGATGTTTGGTTTTGGGGTGATTGGAGGATGGCGTGGAATTTCTTGATTTCCCTGTCGTCCAGTTCGTTGGTCAGATCCTTCAGAAGAATCCTGTTATAGAGCTTTTTGTACTCGGTCGCCACGGCGGAAAACGGAACGCCTTGGCGGACCATATCGTAAGCCGCCTCGTAGATGGCCTTTTCGTCGGTGCCGTCCCAGAGCCAAGCCGCCAGTTTGTGCATGGACGTGTGGAACCGGGAAGCCAGCGAAATGGCGTGACTGCTTTTGGATTTCGTGCCGTAGCGGTTTTGGGCCTCCAGAACGTTCTGTTTGATTTTCCCTTGGACCATCCAGCGGTTGATCAGGTACAGGGCGGTAAGGACTCCCGCCCCGAGGATCACTTTTTGCCCGGCGCCGGAATTCGCCAATTCCTTGGCTCTCTTTCCGGCGCCGGAGGCGATTTGCAAGCCTTTTTGTACTGCCAATGGATTCATGCCTAAATGAAGTTTTTGAATTTTCGGATCTTGTCGTTAATCCCTTTCTTTTCCGATTTCTCGGCGAGGGTTTTCAGGTTCTGGGGATCGATATTGGAGGCGATTTTCTCCAAAGCCTCCCTGATCCGCCCGGCCATCAGCGGATTGTCCAGCCGGACGCTTATTTCCAAAGTCGTTTTCTCAGGCATCGGCTTCGGGCTTTTGGGTTGGGGGAGGAACAAATTTGTCAAGGAAAGCGGGGTCTTTGGCGATGGCCGAAAAGAGGGTATAGACACGCTTGACCACCTCTTTTTCCTGTTCCTGAAGCCATTGCACCGTGTTGCCGATCATGGAATTCAGTTCGGAATCCTTATGGTAAACCGTCGGGGACTCGCCGTTTTGGGCGGGCTGTTGCTCGGGTTCTTGCGGATTGCCCGTCAGTTCGTCCATTCCGACGCCCATCAGCCGGGACACCGCCATGGCGGCGACATTGGCCAACGCGGGATTGCTTCCCACCGTTTCCACTATCCCGGACAGGCTTCCTTTGCGCTCGGCCTCGTCACCCTTGCGCTCCAGCTCGAAGTGCTCGTCCTTGAACTTGTTCTCTTTCTCCAGCTCGAAATTCTCCTTCTTCAGCCTCTCGTTTTCGCTCTCCAAAGCCTCGTTTTTCTTTTCGAGGCGGTCACGGTCCTTTTCCACATGCTTTAGCTGGTACTCCAGTATCTGGGCTTTCGCAAAAGTTCCCGACATATCGGGCTGAACCATGCCGAGCCCCTGCATTCCGGCTTGGGGTTGCGGCGGATAATATGGCCGTTGCGGTTGCTCCGGATATTGCGGAGTCCGTGGCGACGCCACGCTGATCACGAGCCGTTTGACGGATTTCGAACTGCTCCCGTTCGGCTTTCTGATGTCGATATTGATTTGCTCCGCTTCGGGATGGCTCTCCTTTACGGACATGACGGTTTCGCCGACATCCACGTCCTCTTGGCTCATGCCGGTGTAGACGTTCCGAAGTTCGCCGTCCTCGACCGCCGAGACGCTGTAGGTGTAGTGTTCGTGTGTCTGTAGCAGTTCGCGGGCTTTGTTGATCTGTTGTTCCATTTCTGCGTGGCTTATGTTGGATATGGATTTTGGGCTTCAGGTTACTTGTCGCAACAGCAGTTCGCGGGCGCCACGCGTCTGCGAACCGGTCTGCGGATTACGCGCCTGCGCACCGTGGGTCTGCGGACTGTTCTCCGTACCGGCCTGCGTATCGCCGTAGACCTCCGCATGTGTCTGCGAAGTTGGGCCATGCTCATTCTTTTGCGTCTTCCGCGGGATCTGCGCTTGCGTTTGAACATCTTCCTGACCATGTTAATGTGGCGGAAAGGGTTCAGCCTTTTTCTGATCCGCTTGAAGATCTTTTTGAAGAAACCGAGCTGTCCGGTTCCCCGGAGCGTACGTCTGCGCCTGCGGGATTTCGTGCAGGGGCAAGGCTTTTTGCATCTTCTGCGCCTCAAGAACGGACTGCGGTAAGTTCTGCGGAGTCTTGGTCTGCCGTATCTTCTGCGGATCGTTCTGCGCAGTTTTGGCCTGCTATACCTCCTGCGGATTGTTCTGCGGAGCTTCGGTCTGCCGTATCTTCTGCGGATTGCTCTGCGTATTCTTGGCCTGCTATACCTCTTGCGGATTGTCCTGCGAATTGTTCTGCGCGGGGTCGGCTTGCGGAAGAGGCTCCGCAGTTTTGGTCTGCGATAGCTTTTGCGGACCGTTCTGCGCAAGGTTGGCTTTTTGAACCTCCTGCGGAAAAACGAGTATTTGCCTCTGCGGAATCTGCGGATATTGATCGGCAGGTTGCTTCCGCTTTTCTTGACCCGGACAAGCCCGCGTCTCCTTCTCTGCGACACGCTTCTGCGGATCGTCCTGCGAAGCTTCGGCCTACTTGACGCGCCGGTTCGCAGACGGCGCACTACCGTCCCTCGGGCTCTCGCGCTTTTGCGGAGCTTGGCTACTTCCGCCTGTAGTTGGCGAATCTGCTTTTGCAGGCTTCCGTCACTGCCCCGTTGGCGGGAATCCTCGCTTCTCAATCGCCGGATCTCGTTTTCCAAGCTATTGGCTTTGCGGACCAAAACGGCGCTGTTGTTCGCTGTTTTCCGGTCTGTATTCCTGATAGCTTGGGCGTTTCTCCGTATCCCTCTGGCCGACGTTTGCGCCACTTTTTTGGCGTAGGCCGGGGCTTTCGCTCCGGGTATCGTAACCCTCGGCGACGGCGTGAGGTGCCGGACCTTGTTCGGACGGGCGCCGAAGGGGTTCAGCAGGGCGTCGAAAATTTGCGGTATAAGTCCTTTTCTGCTCATGGCTCTTTTCTTTTTTTGATGCGGTTCTCTACGGCCTCGTAAACGCGGAGCGTAAGCCATATGGCCGACAAAACGGCCGAGTACGTGGCCAGTCCGCTGGCGAAACCCTCTGAGGTGAAAAGCGAGCGGACAAATCCCGGAACGACGTAAGCCGTGGAGCCGAAGCCGAACAGGTCGAATATTTTTTGGGTTACTTTCATGACAATGTGACAAACGGACCGATTTCTAATCTTTTCACCAAGCCATTCGCTCCGGTTCCCCACGCACTTAGATTCACATCTGAGATCCGTCGTATAATGGACAGTGGGCTTTCCGGCTTTATGAACCGCTTTTTGGGGATTACGCCAGCCTTCAGATCCGCCAGTGTCAAATCTTCCGACCGGGCCAAATCGCCTTGTAAAAACCCGATAATGGAATCGTCTAATATTTCAGGCGTTGCGTGGTCTCGCAGATCAAGAAAAGTGATGTCCGGGGGAGCGCCGGGGAGTCCTTTGGCGAATGTGTTAAGCGCCTCCTTATGCTCGGAGCTAAGCGAATCGTATTGATCCATATACCGGGCGGTTGGCATAGATGAATCTTCGGAATCGAGAATTATTCGGCTTGCCCATATATAATTCCTTAAATGGTATGTGTCGTAGCATCTGGCCCAAAAATTAATTTTCCCCGCTTCTTCGTCACAGTCCACGTTTATATACCCGTTCTCAATATCATAGTAGCCGTTGAATTCTCTCGTTACGCCGTCTTTGGCGTACGTGCCGTATAATACAAAATAGAAATGGCTATGAGAGTTGAAATAGACCCCTTCCGGGTATGGGTAGAAAACCTTTTTCCCGTTTACCCGAGGCCACGTTTCATCTGTTATTACAGTGCCCAGAGGGGATGCCGGTTGGCCACCTATAGAGTATCCGACAAATTGATTTTGGAGGTATGCGTAAGCCTGAAAAAATGTCTCATTATTCAACATTGCCATCCGTTCGCTTTCGAGAAGTTGGGAGATTACCGGCCCCGTAATGTTGAAATCCTTGGCGACTGTTAACGGTTTCTCTCCTTTCCTCTCCCCGAAATACGCGTTCGCCCTTTCCGCCTCGTGCGGTTGCAGTTTTTCCTCTTCGTACACCGCGCTTTCGCCGGTGGGGCGCAGGCGGGCGCCGGGCCCGGCGGTGTCGGGATCTCCCACTACGCAAATATGGTTTTTGCCGATTCCGTATTTCGAAAGCCAGATATGGCCCTCGGGGTTTGGCTTGTATTCCGTTCCGGCCGGGAGTCTTCCGGTCAGTTTGGCTCCGGCGGTTTCGGCGGGTATCGGGTTACCGAAAATGTCCTGACCCGGATTTAGCGCGGAGGCGGGAACAACGCTGTCCGAGCTAATCGAAAACTCGACGATTTCGACGACACTGCCTATATTGTTCACGGCGTGATTCTGGACGTTGGCGAAAACGTTTTTAGACGGCGAAACTCCCGTAATCTCAAACTCGTACTCATCCCAATTTTGGGGTAGATGGGATACTGTGTTATACGCTTCCTTGTATCGGTTGCTAAAATTGCTTTTGTCCGATAAAACAAGCGCCACAAACCGGACCCCTCCATAAAGCCTGACCTTGACCTTCATAGTGATTTCCTGTCCGGGAAAACTCTTGTCGGTAATTTTACTTATCCAAAACAGATGCTGGCCAAGAGTAGTCCCTTCCAGCCTAACTCCAACAGCACTCCCGTCAAATTTGATGTCGGCGATATTGTAGCCGTTAATTTCCTTGTCGAAGAATTCGCTTTGTCTTCCCCAAGCCTCCGCTGAAGAGGTGCCGTTCAAATTTATTTCTCCGTGATTCCGCCCCGCTTTGTTGCCTATAAACACCCCGTTTCCTTCAGAGACCGGAGAGGAAACCAATGTCTGGACTTTCTCGCCGTTCGCGTCCAAAGAGTTCGCGAAACAGTTAAAGATCCGTCCGGAATACCTGTGTTGCGGAACCATCTTTCCCCTGACCCCAACCGTATAAGCGGTATATTCGCTATCCGGGTCATACTGAATCGCCTGAACAGCTGATCCGTGGATCTTTTCGCCTATTTTTTCCCCATCTACATATATCTCGACAGTATTAAGAAAATACTTTGCGGATATAGTATGAACCCCTTCAAGTATTTGCAGGTCAAACGATCGTTCAATCGCATTGGCCAATACGGAAATTTTATTATTTGTAGCGTCAACGGATAACCTCAAACCCGGTCCCGCGTTTCCGTGCGAACCCCAACCCCAAATCGTTCCGTAATTCACCCCTCTGTCTTCCTCTCCCCAAAAAATCGTGGCGCCCAATTCAATCCAGTCGGTTTGAAACTCCGGGGTTTTCGGATATTCGATCCAAGCTGTTCCCGACATAAAGCACGGGGCCTCTTTCAACTGTGCAGGGATCGAGGCTTTGCCCGGATATTTAAGAGGAAAGCCCAAAGCGTCTCGCCCTTTGTTCTCAGAACTGGCGGGAATGGCTGGGATCAACTCAGGGTGATTCGTCGAAACAATCCGGAAATCAGTCATCCACACCCTTTGGTGATTCCAATTAAAATTCTCGTCCGCAACCAGTGTGATCAGAATTCTTGTCCCCGTGAAATTCCATGCCCCCTGTTTGTCAAACGATAATGATTTTTTAATGGTTCTCTGGCCCGAAACCTTCGCATGGTTACCCTGCCCGATAACTATGGTTTGATTGGGAACGGCAAAAGTGTCTTCCACTTCGACCGATATCGGCACGTCAAGCTCATTATGCAACGTATACTCGTATTCGATATAATGCCCTTTTACGGTGTGGTCATCCCAAAAACCGACGGCGTTATAATCCTTTGCAAAGAAGTTGGTTGTATTACGTCCCTTGAGATGGTTCGAAGCGGAGACATACATAGCCGGTTTTCCGTTATATGAGTCAAAATGCGCCCCAGACCATGCGGAATGCCATACGATGAAATTTAGAGCCTGTTGATGGTCTACATACCCCGTCCATCCGTATAAATCGCACCATGTTGCCGGGGCGTTTTGGTCTTCGGCCCTAAAATCCGCATGGTTTCCGCCTTCCAGCGATATCGTGGCGTGCTGTTGGTTTTTCGTGTTATACAATCGGCCTCCCGCACCTTCCTCACAGGGATAGAATCCCGTATTTGTTGTCAGAAACTTAAACACGGCGGTTTCGGGAAACACCAGCTCGTTGCCCGAAAGCCAAGCGGTCACGTCACGGTCCCGTTTCCATACGGAACCGTCACGCCAATGCCCGAGAATTACGGACGTCGGGGCTTCGGGGAAGATTATCTTTTGCCCGGCTTCGGCGCGGACGCACCGCTTCCAGAGCAAGGGCCTTTCCTCTCCGGAACTGTCCCGGATTTTGCCGTCAATATCCGCCGTTACGCCCGCGTACGGGTCCAGAAGGTGCTGTCGGATATGATTCGGCGGTATGACGGGATTGAGGGACATAACGATGCTCAGGATATGTAAGAGTAATGGTTTCATGCCGAGAATTCTTTGGGGGGTTCGGGGATCGGACAGGTGAACGGACAGACCGTTTTCAGTTTTTCCCAGCGCAGCGATTCGCGGTAGTTTTCGAGTTTCGTTATCTCCGCTTCGCTGAGTTTCTTTCTATAGTCGATGGCCCCCCAATGGTCGGTTTTGGCCAACACCTTGCGGGCTTCGTACCGCAGTTTTTCCTTGGCCTTTTCCAGATACTTTTCGTGGACCGGATGCAGGCCGGTGTCGGCCGTGAACTCGGGGGAATTCTTCAGTCCGCGGAACCCGAAGCCGTCGATCACCTGTATTCCCGCCCCAATCAGGGCTAGCATATCCGGAACCGAGGCCGAAAGCGAGACGATATGCCTGTTTCCCGCAAGGTTGGAGATATGGGACTTGTCGTTGAAGCTCGCTATTTCGGGATAGGCCGGAGTAAAGTCCTCCGGGTCCAATTCCTGAATCGGGTCTCGGAATATCATTCTGGACCCGTGGCCGGCCGGTATTTCGGACAGCAGGCCCGCCGAATCGACCAAGGCGTAATGCGTAAAGCGGTCGAATTTGACGCCCTGCTTGGCAAGGTGGGCCACGGTCCGCCATGTGAACGTGTCGGACTCCACGGAAAAAACCAGATCGCCGAACGAAAGCAGATTGTCCCGCTTTTTTTCGTAATGGCTCAGGGGTTCGTAACCTTGGTTGCGAAGGAACTCGACGGTCGCTATGGCTATCGAATTTTCGGCGTGTTCCCGTGTAAATCCTACTTTGATCATGGCTATATGTCTAAAGTCGGGGTGGCTTGGAGCGTCCCGAATACTTTTTCGATTTCAAGTCTGTCCGTACCGTCCGGGGTGGCGATATAGGCCACGCCCGAAGGCAGTCGAACACCCGAGACGGTCACGATATGGGAGCCGTCCTGCTTGATGTTCAGCACCGTTTTTCCGTCCGGTTCGCCGGTGATTTCGATGTTGGCGTCGGCGGTAACGGTAAGTTCTATGTGATTATGCCCGCTAAAGTCGGGGTGTGTTCCGCCACCGGTGAATCCCGTTTCGAGGTTCAGGATGGTGTCGGCGTTAATACTTGTGGCGTATTCGCGCTTGGCGAAGGCTAATGTTTTGCCGTCGAATGCGGGTTTGCCGTTATTCTCGGTCAGTTTGTCGAGCGCGTCTTTATTCCCGTGCGTATGGCTTCCGTCAATCAGTGGCTGAAGATCCGCGCGGTTCTGCGTGATGTATGCCACAATCTCCTGAAGCGTGTCCAGATCCTCATTCGAAACGGACGTGGCGCTTTGCAGGGCCGTGATATTGCTCTCTATCGTATCGAGCCGGTTGAGCAATCCCGCCGGAATAATCGTGTTGCCGTTGTACTTCAGTTCGCCGTTTTCCTCGGTGAATTTCAGCAACACCGCCTCGTTGGAAAACTTGGTCCCGATCTCCTGTCCGTCGTAAAGCAGTTTGCCGTTTACTTCGGTGAACTTGTCGAGGATCGGATGCGAAAGCAGGGGCCTCCAAAGCGGATTGGCCACCGTCCCAAAATTGGCGTAGAACTTCCCGGCCGAACGGTCGAGAAACAGCGAACCGCTCGGCGCTTTCAAGTCACTTGCGGGCGCTTCGTCTCCGCGCAGAAGAACCAACCTAAGCGGAAGCTCGGCGTTTATGGTCGCTATGAAAATGTCTAAGGCGCTCATATCAGTTCCTCGATTTCGATGACGGTATTGCCCGAGGCGTTGTTGTTGGCGTTGGCTTCGTCGAGATTATACCAAGTGTCGCCGTTCGGGTTATGCGTTCCCGAGGGCCCGGTTATCGTGTAGCGGTCGGCCTCGTCGGCCAAGCTTGCTTTGTACAGGAAATTGTTGTCCGCCGTGCCTTTGGACCGGTTCGAGCAACGCAGTTTCGAAGTGTCCGTTACGTTTGTCCCTATAGCCGTTTCCCTTGCGAAAGCGGCGACTGTAAGGCTCCGTTTTACGAATCCGCCGACCGTGTAGCTTTCGGTCTTGTTGACAATCTTGCCGGCCAGATTCACGGCCTGTACCTGAATGTTTTTAGCGCCTTTCGGAACGTCGTCGTCGATACGGATTTTGATCTGGAACAGGTTCGGCCCGAGCTTCGTGACGCTCTCGGCCAACTCTCCGCCGTCACCGTCGATCACCGCCGTGAGCGTTTCAATGTCTTGGTTCGCCGAAAACCTTATAGAATGCGTTTGCGCCGAGGAACCGGCGTAACCGCCGCTGCGCAAACGCGGCGGGGCGATCAAGGCCAACTGCGGGTCCGTGTGGGCGATTCTTATATCAAAATCCCTCGTGGCCGTCTTGCCGTTGGCGTCTCGGGTGGCGGTGATCCGCCCCGTGGCGTAGCCGTAATCAATGCTGTTGCGTTTTACGCGGAGTTGCCCGGCATGGCCGTTCCGGGAAGACTTGTAGGAGCCGTCCGAATCCAAGAACAGCAATTGGCCGTCCGGGGCCGTGTAAACGACCGTGTCGGCGTTGCTGACCGTGTTGGAGACGGTCGCCGTCTCTTCGTCCTTCAGCGCCGTTTGGCCTGTCGGATAGGCGACGCTGAAAGAGAAGCCCGGCGTCAGATTGTTGCAGGACAGTCCGGTCGCAATTTCGAACCAATCGGATTTGGCGTTATTGGCGTCCAAGGTCCGGACACGTAGGCCTAAATTGGCGGGCGAGTTACCGCTATGGTTATGGTTGACCAAGGCGGAAACCGTTACGCTGGCCGTCGCCGAACCGCAATTGATTGTCTGCGCTCCGAACGCTCCGAAGTTTGCGAACTCTATCCGGGTCGCCCCGGCCTTGTCCAATTGGAGGGTGACCGGAATACGGTCGCCGTTCTTCAGTTCGGTCTGCGAGCCGGGATAGGCTCCGAAGGTGGCGCCCGAAATCGACGGTGCCGCCGCTAATCGCTCTATCGGGATTTCCAGCGTTCCGCCGTTTACCGTTATTTCGATCTTGTCTTTGCCCGTAATGTCCACGCCGGTGATATTGGCTTGGAAGCTCCGGTGTGTGCCGGACACTTTCGAGATTTGGCTTTGGGCTACGGCCGTGCCGTTGACCGACAGATTTCCCGTCCAGTTTTTCCCGCCGTCCCAAACGGCCGTCAGGTTCAGGGTGTCGGCGTTTGTGACAAGGCTTTTGATCACGTTTTGGCCTACGGCCTCGGGATCGTGCGCGGGGTTCACCGTCTTCGACGGATCGGGAGAGCTTACGGCGGTGACGAAGATATTGGCCCCGGACACCACGCCCGAGTTCAATGTCTCTTCGACTTCGCGGAAACGCTTCTTGATTTCGTATGAAGACATTCCATGAGTCTTCGACTCGGAATCGTCTTGGAAAATACGGTGGTTGACGTGGTGCCTGAGCGTTCCTCCCGCGTCCAGAACGGTCACGTCTATGGCGAAAGGCTCGCCCGGCTCTACCAATACCTTTTCGGTCTGGTTTAGCCAATGGATATGGAAGCTTACGGTACTCTCGGGAATAACGAACAGGCGGTAATTGGCCCCTTCCTTGTCGCGGTAAGGCTCGACGATAAAATTGCCGGAAGCCTTTACGACAAACTCCCGCCACTCCCTGCCGTCCTGATCCAGCAGGCAGTGCCCGGCCGGAACCTTCTCCGCCCGCTTGGGGTGGATGGAGGGGTAGTTTAGCGTACCGTCGTAGACCTTGGCGGTAACGGGTTTCACCGCGTTGCCCGTGATCCTTTTGTTGAGTCCGAAAGCTTTCATGCTAGAATTTCTCTTCTGTCGAGATTACGGTTTGGATTACTAAAAGCTCGTTTTCGCCACCCTCTTTGAATCTGACAGTGAAATGGCCTGTCAGAATATCCCCGAACGGCAGTCCCAATTCACGGCTTAACCCCGGCTCTATCGGAATCGACACGTCTCCGCCGACATAGCCGACCAAGGCGGTTGTTTCGCCCCTGTTCTCAAGGGTCATCATCCGGGTGTTGGACAAATCCCATGTCTCGCCGTTTTCGGAAACGGTCTTGTGTATGATTCTGGCGTTCGACATTATTTCTCCATCAGAAAGACCAGACTTACCATCACTTCCGAGGTTGTGGTGCCCTCGTAATTCAGCGAGGCGATTAAAATCGGGGCGTCGGTCCGCAGATCAATGGCGTGATAGCGGTTGTCTTTGGACAAACCCGCTTCAGGGGAGGACTGGAACATCTCTACGGGCGTAGGGCTGATATAGTCCTTGTTTCGGTCTTTCAGGCTGAAATCGAGAACGGCGAGTCCACCGGTGCTGTGAACGACAAGGGCGAGCCCCACGGCCCTTTTGTATGTCGAGGGCAGATTGATATTCAGGCTTTTCGCGCCTGAGTTTTTTCCGTTACCAATCTTGATCCTGTGGGTTTCGGTGTAATATTCTTTTTCCTTCATGGCTGGAAAGTCGGGAGGTTAAAAGGGCGGAAAAGAGGCGGGCGCCCCTTTTCCGGGTTTTGGGTAGACGGGATTATTTCGACGCCGTTTCCACTCCGAAAAGCTGGAACTCGAAGAAATGCTTGTCGCTTTCGCTGGTTCCCTCGCCTTCCGGGAACTGGATCTCCACATTGATCGGCTTGCGCTCGACCAAAAGGAAAGGGATCTCAAGGTCAAGAGCCGCCGAGGACGCGTTTCCTCTCATGGACTCTTCCGAGACCAACGCGCTGATCGGCTGGCGGAAAACGGTGTTGTTATCCTGCGTAATCGAGAGTACCGAACTCAACAATACGTTGGGCAGATCCGCCGCCTTGTCGCTGTAACGGACGTTCGACTCGTTGGCCGCGCCAAATCCCGAATCGCCCGAAGCGACCATGGAATAGCCGATTTTAAGACGTGTCACCGCCACGTTCTGCCCGCCTTCGAGCTTGTCTTCCTGAAAATCGGAATAACCGACCCGCTTGTTGTTCGACGTGCGGAGAAGAGGGTATTTACCGCCTCCGTTATCGATCTGTGCCCGGTGGATCAGGCACACGTCACGGAACTTTACCAGATTCTTCTGGAAATCCGACTGGATTTGTTTTGGCAAAATGGAAAGCTTGGTCTTCATGTAGGCCAAGGCTTTTCCGAGGAAGGAGCCGTTCATTTTTTTTGCTCCCATTCTTTTGTGCTGATTAATATCCGCCATTGTTATGGTCTTTAGGATTTTTGTTTCTGATAGAAATGGTGTGGACTAAATTCGCCTTGGGGCTAACTTAGATTGTCTCGTCAACGTCGGCGGTTCCGACTCCCGCGGTTCCGTCGTACTCATCGTACTCATCATCGTACTCGGCCTCGCCCATCTGGGCGCCGGACAGTTCCATGACCTCGCCCGTTTCGGGGTCGATATACATTTCGCCCATGCCGTTCATCGCGGCGCCGTCCACGGCGTAGGGGTTGCCTTCTTGGTCGTAGACCACTTGTGGCCCTTCGCCCAAGCCGTTGAGGTTGGGGACGAAAGCGTTCAGGGCCGGGACTTTGTTGGCCACGTTGGAGACGAGCTTGAAGCCTCCCGCTACGGCCGCGCCGGTGGCCATCGCTTTCACCGTGGGGCTGGCGGCGTTGGCCGCTCCGTAAATTCCCGCGGCCGTGACGGCGAGGGCGGCGACCGGGTGGGTGATCTTCTTCATGGCGACAGATCCCCCGAGGAAGCCGAGAACAGTGGCGCCTGTTTTCTTGGCCTCGGTTGTCAGTTTTTGGGTAGACATAAGAGATTTAATTCTTGGTTATCAAATAGACGCCGGCGCCGACGGCGGCCAACGTTAAAATATTCGTGATCTGGGATTGGAAGGCGCGGTTCCGGGCGTTGGCTTTCAGGGCCAGTCCGGCCGCCTTGTTGGACACGCTGTTTTTCTCCTTGAGCCTCAGCAGTTCCGTTTTCATCCGTTGGTTCGCCTCGGCGAGTTTGGACTGTTCCTTCTCCATATCCGCCTTCAGCTTGGCGTTTTCGGCCTCGGTAATCCTTTTGGCGATGGCCTCGGCGTTTTCCGGACTCATGCCGGTGGACTTGATCAGGTTCAGCACCTCGTTGGTGTTGAGGCCGGCGCTTTTGGCGAGGTCGAGGATATTGCTCACGTCGTACCCGCCTTTTTTCGCCCGCTGGTTGCTGAGCATATTCATCAGGGCGTTGACCAGAAGCGAGCTTTTGCCCGTGCTGATTTGCTGTTGGATGGGGTTGTATGGCCCGTACGCGGGAGCGGGATACGGCCTTCCGTACCGCTTGATTATTTCCGCCCTTCTTTTCGCGTCGATCAGGCTTGAGCTGTTGTTGGCTGGCGCCGATCCGCCCCCCGAGGACGAACCGCCTCCGCTTGTGAACGCCTGTATTCCCGCGTTGATAAGCCCGCCTCCGGGAATGATGGAGGTGACTATGGGAGCGGCGATTTTGACCAGCGGTTTCACCACCTTTTTGGCCACTTTCCAAACCTTCTTTCCCACCTTTTTCACGCCTCTCCAAAGCTTCTTCAGCCAGCCGTTCAGGGCTCCCAAGCCCGGCATTTTGATACGTTCGTAATAATCCACTCCGTCGAAAAACGTCACGTCTTCGGGTACCGTTTCGGCCTCTTTGCTGTAATAGACTTTGCCGTCCATACTGCCGGACATGGCTTCGCCGAGTCCGTTTAGCGGTAGGGCCCGCCGGGCCATGGCGCCTGTAGCGCCGGAAAAGCCGTTAAGCGATTTGGCGGGCAGGGTCACTTTGAAATCCCTGTATTCGGCGATGGGCGTTTTCTCCTCGTTGAAACGGTTCAGTACCGGATCGACCGTATAGTACTGCTTCGGGAAAAGGCTCCAGTCCAGCGACGCGCCCGGGTATTTGGGCACGACCACGTAGATATGCTGAAACCCGCGCTTGGCGGTATAGGCCGTTTTTCGGAAATAATGGGGAACGCCGAGGTTGGAAAGAACGGACGAGATGAAAATGCTGTAGCAGTCGCAGTCCACGCCTGTCCGGCGGTCCGCCCAAGTGCGGGCGGGGTTCCGCAACTGCTCTTCGGCCGGCGAGTCGAGCTTGTATTGCACGTGCCGGTAAAGGAAATCGAAGATCTTCCGGCAGGTCTCTTCCAGATTTGCGCCCTTGAGCACCGTGGCGATTTTGCTTGTCTCGCTCAGGGAATTGGCGACAATGTCCTTCATCAGCCTTACGGTGTCGAAGGTGTCGCCGTCCCGGTCCCGGATGGGGTCGGTGCGCCGGGGTTTCGGAAAGAGTTTGTCAAACTCGAAACCGTGCTTTATGCGTCTGCGGGCGGTGGCCGTCAGGCCCAGTCCGTTCAGTTGTCTGATTCTCATAGAACTCTGAATAAGTGTCTATGCGTGGCTGATTGAGTCTCCAATATGGGGAGACCCGCGGACTGACTTCGCCATATTTCGCTATCCTTCGCTATATTTCCTTATATTTCGCTATTTATGGATTATATTTAGGTTGAAAATCCGAGAAATGAAGCCTGAAAACGCCAGATCGAGACCGGATCTTTTCCCGAGATACCAAGCGAAGAGCAAAAAAATCTTGGCCGTGGAGTTTGGCGTGCATCCCGATACTATAGCGAACTGGTGCAAAATGATAGGTATGGAGACCAAGAAGGGACTTTTAAGTGTAAAAGAGGTTAAAAAGTTTTATTCGCACTTCGGCGACCCTTTCGAGTGACTTCCGGTTGTTTTTAGTCTTCGCTAACCCGTTTTGGTCTGTTTAAACACTTTTCATCAATATTGATATTCAAAGAAAAAGCCAAGCGTTAACGCTTGGCTTTTTGCTTGTGTCGCTTACTTTCCGAGTGGCGGGACCCGGTTGTCCTGTTCCTCTTCGGGTTCCTCCATTCCGTAGAATATGGGAGTCACCATTTCGAAGGCTTTCCAAGTCTCTTCAGGCGTCGGGTTGGTGCCGAACACCCGTTTGTGGACCTCTTGCGAGAACTTGACGGCGTCTGTCGCCGTGTCCAGCATTTCGCGTCTTTCGTTGTTCATTTTCCTGTGTGTTATTGACCGGGGAAAGTCTTCCCCTTGTGTTGAGATATGTTTTGTGCCCTTGGAAATCGTCTTCGCTCGAATCGAGCAGAAAACGGTCTTCGAGGTATTGGGCGATAAGTTCCTCTTGGCTCGGATGCGTCATGGTTATTGGTTTTTCCAGAGTGAAAGTTGCTTTACGCTGTTTACCGCCTTCCTGAACTTCAGTTTGTTGAGGTTGGCGTTGATCCACATCGCCGCGTCTTCGATTATTTTTCGGTGGTGCAAATCGTGAAAGAATCTTGCGCAGTCCCTTACGGCGTGCGCGTCAATTTGCTTGGCCTCTTTCTCCCAACGACTGATAGTGGCGTTCAAGAACTTTTTCTTTTGCTCGGTCAGATTCGGAAGCCGGCGGTCCAGTATATTTTTGAGTTCCTTATGCATGGGCGAAGACGTTCAGTTGCGGTTCTTTGGGCCGGGACTCTATTTTCTCGCGGTACATTCTGGCGAGCTTGCGGGCTTTCTCCGGGCCCGAGATGGACTCGTTGCAGATGTAGGCGCACCCTTCGAACTCCGGGGAAACGTAGAATTGGAGGGTGGCTTTTTGCGGGGTGTCGGCCCGTATCTTGGCCGTTTTAATTTTCCCGTACCTCTCGTAGTAGATTTTGTGGGACGCCATGTTTGCAGTGTTTTTTATGGGCCGATAACGATTGCTGTTTGGCAAACGACCTTCCGCATTCGCAGAAAAAGCCGTCGGGTTCCTCCGGTTTCGGAGTGTTGTCAGGGCGTTGCGGTAGCGTTGCAACGTGATCCTTTTCCCGTTGCGTCGGCGTTGCAACGTCGTTGCGCCTACGTTGCGGTTCCCGTTGCAACGCCGTTGCGGACACGTTGCGCTCTTGTTGCGTTTCGCGTTGCGGTCCCGTTGCAACGGCCTTTAAAGCCTCTTCGGGGCGTTTTTTGGCTTGCTTGGACAGCAGTTCGGAAAACATGTATATGGAGATAGTGAAAAGGCAGGAATAAATCAGCGCGGCCAAAATGTTCTCGTATTGGCCCGCTTCCCAGAATCCCCGGATATCGTAATACAGGATGTTCAGGCTGAAAAGGGCCGCGGTGAAGAGGATCGAGAATATCCGTTCGCCGGCGTAAACGAAAGCGATGATCGACAGCTCTATGATTATGACCACCGTTACGCTGTGCGCCCAGTTCAGGCCAACCGATCCGAAGAGCTTCCGCGAAATCTCCTGATGCACGTAGGCGCAGTGTTCTATATTGTTGAACATGACAAGCACGATCACAAAGAGCAGGAAGTTTTTTGATTTGAATATGCTTTGCATGTCGGGATCAGTTGGATAGTCGGTTTAGTAAAGCCTTGCCGTCCTCGACGAAATAATCGCGGTCAAACCATTTCCTGTCCGGAACCAAAGGGTTGTCGCACAGGTGCGAGCGGTATACGAGCAACATCAGCGAACTGGAGGCGTCTGCCACACGCGACGTTTCTTTTTCCAGTTTGGCGATCTTCTCCTTGTTGGTCGGGGTGTTTCGCTTTTTCATAACGCGCTTGAGATTAGTTGTCCGTCAATGAATTTCATCAGTTCCCGCCCTTTGCTCGGGGAGTCCGTGTTGTCGTAGCACACGCAGGTTTTGGTCTTGCCCCGGAAGGAATTGGTGACCAAATGCATCACCCTTTCGGCGTTTTTGCAATAGAAATAACGGCGGTTTCCGTCAGTGAAAAATATGAGAACTTTGCATTGGTTTTTCGTTTGATTTTTCATAAATTACTGATATTAAAGTTGTTAATTAAGTTAGCCGGTCGCTTTGGTGTGGGGACACCTAGCGACCACTTTTTTTATAGGTCCGGTTCCACGTTCCAGAGTTGGGTGTTGATCCGCACGTAAGGCGAGCGTGACGCCCACCGGCCGAATTCCCTCATCAGCCATTCCTGTCCCGTGTCCGCTATCTTTTGCCTGTGCCAACGGTACATCTCCGTGGGCGTCTTGTCCTTGTGTCTCCCTTTGTCCCTTCTGTACGTTCTGGCTTCCCGCTTCACTTGCTCGAATACCGAGAGGTGTTCCCGCTTTTGCTTGCGCAAACGGTAGCGTTCGAATCTCATGCGGGTATGCGAAAAGCCGTTTCGGGCGTTCCCCTCGTAGAAGTACCATTCGGGTTTGTCGGGTATCCAAGTGCCGGGGATCGTTTCGAGGCAGGCCCGCTGGTAGTCGAGGCATTCGGTGATCTCGTCGTGGTATTGTTCCAGCGATTTGTCCAGCGCCCGGCCTTTCAGCGTGGCGTATTCCCTGTTTTCGTAGTAGCGGTTGAACAGCAACCGCCCGAGGTTGCGCAAGGCCTTTTCCCGCTGGAACTCGGGCATGATCTTGCCCGCCCAGAGCGTTTGCCAAGCGTATTTCCAGATGTCGCGGGCCATCGCCGTCACCAAGCGGTCTTTCCGTCGCTTTTCCCCGGACTTATCCACATGCCCGGCCGGCGGAACCCGGCCTGTTTCTTCCCCTTGCGCTTGCGGTTCAGTTGGGGAATTTTTGCTTTTTGGGTGTGCGAGAAAATCGCTTTCGCGGAGCAAAGCATCCGACGGCGAAGCCGTACCGCATTTGTCCACAGCCCTATTGCTATTTTCTGAAGTACAGGAAAGTTCTGGTACTAGAGTCGGGAAATTTTCCCGATGACCCCTCCGTGAAGGACGTTCGGGGGCGGAATTTTCGGGCTTGGAGGGAGAGAGGGCGAAACCGCGGACGAGTTCGGCGGTGTCTTTTTCCCAAAGGATTTCCGGGTTGAATCTGATCCGGATGCCGGATCTGCCCTGAAGGGCCGTAGAGGTGAAAATCCCGGCCTCGGAGAGCCTTTTGCGGTGGTTGTAGATGGTTTTGCTGTCGGCGTCGGCTTCGGACGCCAGAGAGGCGTTTTTGGTCTCGAAAGCCGGCAGGTCTCCGGGGTGCGGAACCTCGCCTTTGCGGATGGCGCCGTTGAGTTGGGGGATGAACATCATCAGCGTCCGTTCGGCGGTTCGCCTGACGGAAAGCTTGATTTTCTTTTTACGCCTAACGGCCGAATCATAAGAATCGTTGATCGAATCGATCCGGTCTTTCAGTCGCTTCAGCGCCTTGGACGGATCGACGAGCAACAACCTCGGATTGAAGCCGTGGCTAAGTTGCGTGTCAGCCATAGAAAAGTGATAAGTCGGGGGCTCCGCCCAAAAGGCGGAACCCCGTTTGGATTCGGTAATCTGTTTCCACGGCCGTTTGCCTTGGCGTACTTAGTGCTTTGCTTTATTGGGTGTCGAATTCCCTGACCGAACAGGGGGCGTACGGGCGCCGGTCTTCGCCGATTCGATATGGTTTGCCTACGTAGCTATTTTGGAAACGAAAATCCCGGAAATTATACATTCTGGGTTACCTATTCGGTTACCACTTTTTTGCGGGTTTAGGCGGTAAGCTCATTTATCGTCTTGGATACATATTTTTCTTCTACAGGGTAAAATTTTTCCTTTTTGATTCTGGAGAAAAACACGTTACGTCCTACTTCAAATTTCTTTGAGAACAAGTCAACGATTTTGCTTTTTAGCTTTGGAGGCAAATCCGTGTATTTTTTGACAGCGTTTTCAGAGGTTTCCATACATTAAAACAACCTAATGTGTACGAACGGAGTATATTTGCGTGTTGTTGAGCACTTCCCGGCACCCCCCAACACGCAAAAGCATTCTTAAGACGTCTGCAATATGTATTACAAAAAAATGTAACGCAAATTTAGAAGTTAGCTATGAATGTAACTAAATCAAGAGAAATGGAGCAGTCAATCAATTGTCGATTCAAAGAGCTTTTACGGGTGTTGAATATGAATAAAATGCAATTCTCAAAGTTAACGGGGGTGTCCTATACAACGGTTGCTAACCTGTTTAATGAAAGGCAATCAAAACCAAGTTTTGACAGTCTTGTAATGATTCTGAAGAGAATTGATAACCTTAACCCTATGTGGTTGATTTTTGGTGAAGGAGATATGTTTGGGGAGTATAAACACTCTGATATTGAGTCTGTTAGAAATACGAGGAGGGACGTGGCAGAATATGCTGAACAATTACGTGTCTTGAGGGATCAAATTAAGGTGAAAGATAGGCAAATTGAGCGTTTAATCGGATTGGTGGGAAAGCCCAAGGGTGACCGGATGAGTCTGGGGTATTCTGCGTAGTCGTAGGTTACCTATTCGGTTACCATAATGATTTATTCGTTTTAACGGACTGATTGTTAAGTGTTTGTAGTTGTTCTTCTTTCTTTAGAAGAAAGAAATGTAAAGAATACTGTTATGAGGAATATCACCCGACTTTGGGCCTTTGTGGCCTGTGTTTGTTTGATGTGGTCTTGCGTAGGCAAGCAGGAGTCCACCCACAAGGGGAGTTATCTTAAGCTGAAAACCGTCAAGGACAACCATGCGCTGTTTGGCTGGACGTACGAAAGGATTCCGATGATAAGCGCCCACCGTGGAGGCCCTGCGGAAGGTTATCCCGAAAACAGTTTGGAGGCTTTCCGGCGTGTGGCTTCGCAAATGCCGGTGATCATCGAATGCGACGTGGCTCTTACTTCCGACGATTCGCTGATGCTCATGCATGATAATACCGTAAACCGTACCACTAACGGTATGGGAAACATCAACGATCTTACTTACGCCCAAGTGAAGGATTTGCTGTTGGAAGATGATCAAGGAGCGATAACAGATTACCGTGTGCCGAGCTTTTCTGAAGCTCTGCGATGGGTGAAAGGCAAGGCCGTTTATACTGTGGACGTTAAGAAAGGGGTGCCATGGAAGAGCGTAATCGACGCCATTCACGCGCAGGGCGCCGCGCCGTATTGTGCCGTGATTACCTATAATGCCGATGACGCTTACCGTGTGCATGCGCTGGATCCGGAGATGATGATTTCGGTGACCATCCGTAATGAGGAGGAATACAAGCGTCACCGCGACGCGGGAGTTCCCGACAACCGGATGATAGCCTTCACCGGCCTTACCGAACGGCCGAAGGAATTTTACCAAATGCTTCATGACAAAGGTATTATGTGCATAATCGGGGCTATTGGCAACTTAGACAAAAAGGCCGTGGCCAAAGGCGAGGGCGTCTATTTGGATTTGGTAAACGGCGGTGCGGACATTATCGCTACTGACCGCCCTGTGGAGGCGTATAAGGCTATTCAGATCAAGATCGACAAGGAAAGCCCCATTTACAGAAAGTATTTCCGATAGGCGTGCTCAGTATTTCCAAAGCCTGATATTGTTGCTTTAAGGGCGGGTTTTCTACCATCCTTGGCGAGTTTGGTGGGGTTTGCTTTCGCCCGGATTGATTAGCAGTTTGTTAGGCGGGAATATTTGAGTATTTTTGTCGCAAATTTGTGGATATATGTTCGAGAATTTAAGTACTAAATTAGATAGGGCGTTTAAGACGCTCAAAGGGCAAGGGAGCATTACCGATGTCAACGTGGCATCTACCGTAAAGGAGATTCGCCGAGCGTTGATTGACGCCGATGTTAACTACAAGGTAGCCAAACAGGTAACCGACAAGATCAAGGAAGAGGCTTTGGGCCAGGACGTGTTGATCTCCGTATCGCCGGGCCAGTTGTTTATCAAGATCGTAAGCGATGAGCTGACGAAACTGATGGGCGGAAGCGCCGAGCCGTTGAGCACGGAAGGTTCGCCGGCCATTATCCTGATTTCGGGTCTGCAAGGTTCCGGTAAGACCACTTTTTCGGGTAAACTTGCCTCTCTTATCAAAAAACAGGGCAAGGACGTTCTTTTGACCGCCTGTGATATCTACCGCCCCGCGGCTATCGACCAGTTGAAGGTTTTGGGTGAGCAGGTAGGTGTGGACGTGTACGCCGAGCCCGAGAACAAGAACGCTGTAGAGATCGCCAACAATGCCCTCGACTACGCCAAGAAAAACGGCAAGAAGGTAGTGATTGTCGATACCGCCGGCCGTTTGGCTGTGGATGAGCAGATGATGGACGAGATCGCTGCTCTGAAGAAGTCGCTCAACCCAACCGAGACACTTTTTGTAGTGGATTCGATGACTGGTCAGGACGCCGTAAACACGGCCAAGGCCTTCAACGACCGCTTGGACTTCAATGGTGTCGTATTGACCAAACTCGACGGTGATACCCGTGGTGGTGCCGCGCTTTCTATCCGTACGGTCGTTGAGAAGCCGATCAAGTTTATCTCGTACGGCGAGAAGATGGAAGCTCTTGACGTATTCCACCCTGATCGTATGGCCCAGCGTATTTTGGGTATGGGTGACGTTGTTTCTCTCGTGGAGCGTGCCCAGCAAGCGTTCGACGAGGAAGAGGCGATGCGTATCAACAAGAAGATCCGCAAGAACCAATTCAACTTCGAGGATTTCCTTTCGCAGCTTCAGCAGATCAAGAAGATGGGTAACATCAAAGACTTGATCGGTATGTTACCGGGAATGGGCAAAATGGTGAAGGATCTTGATATTGACGATAACGCCTTCAAACCGATTGAGGCGATTATCAAGTCGATGACTCCGCAAGAGCGCAAAAACCCTGAATTGTTGGACGGTAGCCGTCGTCGCCGTATCGCCCAAGGTAGCGGTACCACTATCCAGGACGTGAACAAGCTGTTGAAGCAGTTCAACGATATGCGTAAGCTGATGAAGACCATGAACAAGTTCCAAGGCGGCCGTCGCGGTATGCCGACCATGAACATGTTCAGAAGATAACAGAACTCGTTTTCCGCCACAGCGGAACGATGTCGGAACTATTCCGCAAAGAAAACGCCGAGGGTAAATCCCCGGCGTTTTTTTTTTTCAGAATATAAAAAAGTAAGAAGTCCAGCAGAGTAAAGCGTAGAAATACTGTGCGGTAATTTTTTGTCAAAGAGGAAAACACCACGCAGATATGTAGGGACTGGGCGTGCCCTGTCCGTAACCTTAAACGCTGGAAGACCTTACTTTCAGTAAAAAGCCCAGAGCAAAGAGTACCGCTAAAATTCACCTAACCAAAAGCGAGCGGACTATTTACTCTGGACTCTTTACGCTTTACCGATAAATCATTGCGCGTCGCCTTTTACGTTGCCTTCGAAGTCAGACTGCTGTTTCTCTACAGTCTTCAGCTTCAGCTGGCGCAATTCGTATTCGGTTTGGCGCAGTTTCTTTTTCAATGTGTTCACCTCTTCCGATCCGCCGTTGCCTTGGGCGTTTCCGCTTTTGTTGGCGTAGAAGTTTCTGTCCGGCTCTTCCGTGTACAGCAGGTTGTGGGCCGGGCTTACGCTTTCGATTACCAATTCGCCCTCCATCGGCACGTGCTTACCGGCGTAGTCGATGCTGGCCTTGATCGTGATCTTGCCGGCTTTGGTAGTGGCTCGGATCAGGGCCGGAGCCGTTCCCCATTCCACTCGGCGCGGGTTCGAGGCGATGCTTTCGTCGTGAATCAGTTCGCCTTCGCCGCTTACGCTGAATTTGACGCGCTCTTCGCTGAGGCGCTTCACGGTGCCGTCTTGGTCGGTGATATAAGCCACTACGGTTACGATGTCCGATCCGTCGGCGGTAAGCGCCGCTCCGTTGAAGTCAGGCTTCAGTATGATTTTCGAAGCCCGGTAAGAAGGCTTGCGTACCATGGTAGTCACAACTTTTCCGCCGATCAGGCCTTCGGCCTTGATGTTCACCTTGTCGTACTTGCGTCCGCGCGTGAGCTTCTTCAGGTCCATAAAGTGGAACACGTCTTTGAAAACCACTGGCGGATGAGGCATTTTGTATTTCGGGTCTTTTACCTTCTTGGTGGCGATCACTTTGCCGAAGGCGGTCAAACGAACCTCTTCGCAGTTTGAGAACACCACTACGTCGGCGCCGGATACCGGCGACATTTCGTGGGCGATGTACACCATCGGTCCGCTTTCGGCTTGCTCAAGCTTGATGCTCGGGTCCGTCTGGCTGGCGAACATGTGGTAAGAGAATTTAGGCTGGCGGAAAGCGTCCATTACGCCACCGAAGAACGGATCCGGGTGGTAACCGCGCTGATGGTCGAACGAGTGCCACAACGCGCCGCCGAAGTGTTGGCGCGGCGTACGGTAAAGGCGTTCGAAGCAAGTGAAGTAATCGCCGTAGCTCGGGTTGGCGTAGTGTAGTGCCTGTACCAATTGGGCTTGCTCGCCCCAGTCGCGTGCTACGCGGCTAGTGGAGTTATGCGACGACCAGTTATCCACGTTGTCGCCCCACTCGCGGGTAAATACCGTTTGTGGCATATCGTAATTCTTGGCTTCCCAGCTTTCTTTCCCGATAGGGTGGGCGAAGAGCACATCAAAGTACTGCTTGCCTTTGGCGTGGTGATCTGCGGAAGTGTAGGCTCCTTGGAACGGGTATTCTTCGTGCACGATATTGTGAACCGTCTGCGCGAAGTCTTCCGGATAGTGCGTTTCGTTCAGGATCGGTTCCCAAAGGAGAATCGAAGCGTGGTTACGGTCGCGGCGGACCATCTGGCGGATATCGTTGTAGACGAGGTTTACGAATACTTTCTTGTTTTTCCAGTTAAAGAACTGCCAGCCTGGAGTAGGCACGATCATAAACATACCCAACTCGTCGCAGGCGTCCATAAAGGCGGGGTCTTGCGGATAGTGGGCCGAACGGATAACGCGCATACCCACATCGCGCAGTTTTTTCACGTCGCGCCAGTGGAGCGAGTTAGGCAAAGCGTTGCCGATATAAGCGAAATCCTGATGGCGGTTGGCGCCGATAAGTTTGTCTTCGAACGGTTTGCCGTTGAGGTAGAAGCCGTCTTTTCCACGGAATTCGATCTTGCGGATACCGACACGGTTACGGATTCCGTCTACGGTTTTTCTTCCTGCCTTAACAGAAGACAAAAGATCGTAGAGGTAAGGGCGGTCTGGGTGCCAAAGTTCCGGTGTTTTTACTTTGATAATCTGCTTTACGGTTCCTTTTTTGCCGGGAGCCAGTCTGAGGCTCTTGCGGGCTTTGCCCACGATTTTTCCTTGGCGGTCGCGCAAGGCGCTTTCCACCACCATGCTCCGGCTTTTGGCCGATTCGTTAAATACTTCCGTTTCGGCTACCACCGTTACCATTTTCTCCGAGAAGTTTTCGAAGTGAACGATCACGCCACCGCCGGCCACTTTGTCTGAGCGGTTGGCGTTGGTGATATGGAGCTTGTCCGAAGAAATCAGCCAAGCGTCGCGGTACACGCCGCCGAAGTACGAGAAGTCGAGGTTTTCCTGCGGTTTGCCCGGAGGGAAGTTCGGGTCGTCGCTGTTGTCGGCCTTTACGGCGATAACGTTGGTACCGCCGAAGCGGGCCACGTCGGTGATGTCGGCGATTACGGGCAGAAAACCGCCGAGGTGTTTGGTAACGGGCTGGCCGTTTACCCACACTTCGCTTTTGCCCATAATGCCTTCAAAATGGACGATGATCTTTTTGCCCTTCATGCTGGCCGGCACCTCAAAACGCTTGCGGTACCAGGCCGGGCCTTGGTAGTTTTTGCAACCGCTGGCCTGTACCGGCAACAGTTCCAAACCGTGCGGAAGGCTAACGATCTCCCAGTCGGCGTCGTTGTGGTTTACGTTTTCGGCGCCTTTTACGTCGCCTTTGGCGTAGCGCCAGCCTACGTTGAAGTTGTGGACTTCGCGTCCGCCTCCGTCCACTTTAAAAAAGCCTGCGGTAGAGAATTCCGGACCTTTTTTAGGGGAAATGACCAGCGTGTCGCTGACCGTTTCTGCCTGCGATTGTCCGGCGCCTAACGCAAAGGCGAGCGCCGCCAAGGCCAATGGCTTTAGGGCGCCGATCTTCTTAATAAATCGCGTACAAAACATAAAAATCTAATTATTAAATGAGGGCGGAAGTCTTGGCTTCCGCCTTTTAAATCTCGCTGGTTTGGAGGCTGTGACCTCTGTGCTGACGATGTTTTTTATCAGAATATCATCGAGCAGACTTTTTACTCAGGACTCTTTACTCTTTACCAATCTTATTGAGCGTCCTTTTTCACGTTGCCTTCGAAGTCGGACTGTTGTTTTTCGACTTCTTTAAGCTTGATCTGGCGGATTTGCTGTTCAAGCTCCTGCACTTTGCGCTTGGCTTCGCGGAGCTGGTCGCTTTCGATTACGTTGCTGTTTTGGGCTACAGAATTTCCTTTCGAGTTTTTCGTCGGTATTTCCTTAAACAGCAATGGCTGTGCGGCCGGATGTGTCTCCAACACCAACTCTCCGCCGATTGGCAACTGAGGACCTTCGATATTCAGCGTAGCTTTCACCAATATTTTCCCGGGCTTGGTTCCTGCGCGGATCAGTGCCGGGGCGCTTCCCCATTCCACCCTGCGCGGGTTTGAGCCAATTTTGTCGTCGTGTACCAGTTCGCCGGCACCGCTTACCGTGAATTTCACGCGTTCGTTGTTCAGGCGCTTGATGGTGCCGTTGTGGTCAACGATGTAGGCGAAGACGGTGATTACATCAGAGCCGTCGGCGCGGAGGGCTGAACCGTCGTAGTCGGCGCGGAGCACGATTTTGCGGACACGCTGGCCGGGCACGCGCTTTTGGCTGGTGACCACTTTGCCGTCGATCAGGCCTTCGGCCAAAATGAACACCTCGCTGTGCTTGCCTTTGCGCTGGCGGTGTTTCATATCCATAAAGCCGTAAACGTCTTTGAACACTACGGGCGGGTGAGGCATCTTGAAGTTGGGATCCTTCACTTTTTTCGTTCCGATAACTTTGCCGAAGGCCGTAAGGCGAACTTCGTCGCAGTTGGAGAATACGGTGACGTCGCTGTCGGAGAAAGGAGTCATCTCGTTGGCGATATAGACCATCGGTCCACTTTCGGCGTTGTCGAGCTTAATGCTCGGGTCAGTCTGGCTGGCGAACAGGTGATACGAATACTTTTTGCGACGGAAAGCGTCGAGAATACCGCCGAAGAACGGGTCCGGCTGGCAACCGCGCTGGTGGTCGAAGGCGTGCCAAAGCGTACCGCCGATATGTTGGCGAGGTTGGCGATAAAGCCTTTCGAAACAAGTGAAATACGTATGGTATTCCGGATTGGCGAAGTGCAGTGCCTGTACCAGTTGCGGTTTTTCGCCCCAGGCGATGGATACTCTGTTGGTGGAATTGTTGGCCGACCAGTCGTCTACGTTGTCGCCCCACTCGCGGGTGAATACCGACTGCGGCATATCGTAGCCCTTGAGTTCCCAGCTTTCCCTGCCTACGGGGTGGGCGAAGAGAACGTCAAAGGCTTCGTGTCCGCGCGAGTTGTGGTCGGCGGCGGTGTAGGTGTTGCCGTACGGGCTTTCGGTATGTACCAGCTGGTGCGATTCTTTGGCGAATTCCACCGGATAATGCGTTTCGTTCAGGATAGGTTCCCAAAGGAAAATGCTGGCGTGGCCACGGTCGCGGCGGACCATCTGGCGGATATCGTTGAGCACGCGCTCGGCGAACCGCTTGTTTTTGTTGTTGAAAAACTGCCAGCCAGGCGTAGGCACGATCATAAACATGCCCAACTCGTCGCAGGCGTCCATAAACGCGGGGTCTTGCGGGTAGTGCGCCGAGCGGACCACGCGCATACCGGCGCTGCGGAGTTTGCGCACGTCGCGCCAGTGCATAGAGTTCGGGATGGCGTTGCCCAAGTAGGCGAAATCCTGATGGCGGTTACCGCCGATAAGTTTGTCTTCGAACGGTTTGCCGTTGAGGTATAATCCGTCTTTGCCACGGAATTCGATCTTGCGGATGCCCACCCGTGTCCGGAAACCGTCGATGTTTTTGTTTCCTTTTCTCAGGCTTGAGAACAAATTATAGAGATGTGGAGCGTCCGGATGCCAGAGTTTAGGCTGTTTTACCTTGATCACTTGGCGCACAACCGTCTTCTGCCCGGCGCCCACGCGGACGCCTTTGCGGGTAGAACCGGCTTTCGTTCCGTTTTTTTCCTTAAGGGAAGATTCCAGCGTAAAGCTCACGCTTCTATCCGATTCGTTGAAAATCTCCGTCTCGATCACTACCGACACCGATTTCTCCGAGAAGTTTTCGAAATGAACCAGCACGCCGCCGTCTTTTACCGTTTTCGAGCGGTTAGGGTCGGTGATATGGACTGGATTTGTGGCGATCAGCCAAGCGTCGCGGTAGATGCCGCCGAAATAGCTGAAGTCAAGGTACTGCTGCGGTTTGCCGGGGGCGTAGCTGTCGTCGTCGCTGTTGTCGGCGCGGACGGCTATCACGTTCGTCTCGCCGAAGCGTGCGCCCTCGCTGATGTCTACGATTACGGGCAAATAACCGCCGAAGTGTTCCGAAAGCGGCTGGCCGTTGAGCCACACTTGGCATTTGCCCATTATTCCTTCGAAGTGGACGAAGATTTTTTTGCCTTTCATATCATCCGAAAGCTTGAAACGCTTGCGGTACCAAGCCGGGCCTTGGTAGTTTTTGCTACCGCTGGACAGGATAGGCATCAGTTCCAAACCGTGCGGAAGGCTTACCACGTCCCAGTCGGCATCGTTGAAGGCGGGGTCTTGCGCGTTGCGGGCGTCGCTTTTGAGGAAACGCCATCCCACGTTAAAGTTGTGGACTTCCCGGCCGGAGCCTTCGACTTCGAAAAACCCGGCGGTGGAGAATTCCGGCCCGTTGGCGGGCGCGCTCCGCAGGCTGTCGACTACGTCGGCGCGGGCGCTGAGCAACCCGACAAACATGGCCAAGAGCATTAGCCCGAAGTGTGACGGGTGGAAAAGTGACTGTATGCGTGTGTGTGTATGCATCTGGATATACTTGTTTAAGTATCCGTTAAAAATGTGTGTGTCTGGCTCCGGTAAGAACTGTCGTTGTGTGGACGTCCGTTCTTGTTTTTGTTTCTTTTTGGAAAAAAAGAAAAGCATTGGGCTTCGGTTCCGGTCTGGAGACTGGAGTTGGTTTTTGCCACAGGCGACGCTGTGTTTTTACGCTTGCGACAGCGGAATTGTCGAGGGATGAATTTAGCTCAGGCGGTAGCTTGGGCCAAGGCTAACCGCTTGATAAATAGAAAACACCAGCATGGGCGGGTTTTTTAGTAGGGGGTGCGTCAACGGTTGTGATGGATTACCCCTTATGGACGAAAAACTGTGACGGTTAATATATTTCGCCCCTTGAGGGATAATGTCCTGAGTTGTGGACATTTGTGATGAAAACGGAAAAGGCGTGGAGTTCGGCATCCTTTCGGATGCTGATCCACGCCTTGGCTGTGTGTGTGATTATGTTTTTGGAGGCTGGAGCCTCCGGATAAGGTTAGGCACGAGGCTGGAGCCTCGCGCCAGCGACTCTTTTTTAATATTATGCTATTGAAGTGAGTGCGTTGTTTTTATTCAAGTTGTATTCTGTTCCTCGCAGTCTATTTACTCTTTACGCTTTACTTCGTTCCAATCTCAAAGTCCTGGATTTTCCACGGATTCCAGGCGGAAGACCATGCTTTCCATCGGCCTTTTGAAGCGCATCCGGATTCCTTTTTTCATCAGCGTTTCGCCAGATACTGTGTAACCGTCTTCGATTAGCGGAGTCCACTTTGCGCCGGTTTTGTTTATTTCGGTCAGGCGGTAGAGCTTGTTCGGGTCGAGGCCTTTGAGGCGGAGATGGCCGCGTTCGCTACGGCGGTGGAACTTTGTGCAGTAAGTGAAGAACACGGCGTCTTTTTTATCCGGGCTGACGAAGCCGTGGCTGGTGTAACCCGATTCGCCGTATGGCGACTGTATGCGGTACAAATCTCCGTGCTGTACCAGCGGGCGGAGGCTTTTGTATATGGCGATCGCTTTTTTGGCGAAGGCTTTTTCCTTGTCGTTCAGGTCGATGGGCTGAAGCTCCATGCCCAAGCGTCCGCTCATGGCTACGTCAAAGCGGAATTTGAGCGGGACGGAGCGTTTTGTCTGGTGGTTTGGCGATACGGATACGTGGGCGCCCATGGCCATTGCCGGGAAAAAGTGGCTGTAACCCCACTGGATATTAAGGCGGGTAAGGGCGTCGGTGTTGTCGCTGGCCCAAAACTCGTGGTGGTAGCGCAAGGCGCCGTAATCCACTCGGCCACCGCCCGAGGCGCAAAGCTGGAAGATTACTTCAGGGTGCGATTTTTCAAGCTTGGCGTATACGTCGTAAAGGCCGTTTACGTAGTCGATCCAAAGGTGCGACTGACGGTCGGCGGGCAGGTGTTCCGAGCCGAAATTCTGTATATGGCGGTTGGCGTCCCACTTGATATAGGCGATGCGCGGATGGGCCGTGAGGATGCTGTCCACGGCGTTGAAGACGAAATCCTGCACGTCGGGATTGCTTAGGTCCAGCAAAAGTTGGCCCCGTACAAGCATGCGTTTGCGTCCTTCGCGCTGGATAATCCATTCCGGATGCGTTTCTGCCAAAACACTTTTCGGGTTTACCATTTCGGGCTCTACCCACAGTCCGAATTTCAAGCCTTTGCCCTCGGCGTAATCGATCAGCGATTCCAGTCCGTTCGGTAATTTTTTGCGGTTGGTTTGCCAATCGCCCAAGCCGGCGTTGGCGCCGTTGCGCGGATATTTGTTGCCGAACCAGCCGTCGTCGAGCACGAACATCTCTATGCCCATATCGGCGGCGCCGTCCATCATTTTCTGCAATTTTTCCTCATTGAACGAGAAATACGCGCCTTCCCAGCTGTTGAGCACTACGGGGCGTTCGTCTTGTCCGCCGCGCAATGCGTGGTTGCGGGCCCAACGGTGCAGGTTTCGGCTGGCTTCGCCTTTGCCGTTGGTCGAATAGGTGTAGACCATCTTTGGAGTGGTGAAAGTTTTTCCTTTCTCCAAAAAATAATCAGAGGCGAATGGGCTGACGCCGAGGTTCAGGTTACAGCGGTATTGGTCGTCCACCTGAAAAGCCAAACGGTAGTTGCCGCTCCAAGCCAAGGCGCCCATCATTACGTCGCCGTAATCTTCGTGGGCCTTGTCGTTGAAAGAGAGAACGAAAGACGGATTTTCGTATTCCGTGGCGCGTACGCCACGTTTGGTCTCGATCAGTTTGGTGCCGCGCTTCAGCTGTTCTTCCGTGAGTTGCATTTCCATGGCCCAGCCGCCGTTGAAGTGCATCAGGTGGTAGCTGTCGGCGCGGAACGAGAGGTAAGCCGAAGCGAAAGACTCAAGTTTGACGGGATTTTTTTCCTTGTGCCGGATCTCGGTCCACTGCGTAAATGTATTTTCTTTTTCGAAAGCCTGAACGTAGACGGTCACGAAAAAAGGTTTCAGCTGGTCTTTGAGGCGCAGGGCCATCAGCGTTCCTTTGTCGTTTTGTGTCAGTTTGTGGCTGTCGTAATACAAATCCGTAGCCAATGAGCCGTCGGCGTGGGTGGCAAGCAAGGCCACTTCGTGCGAGGATCCGTCGCCGAAAGCGGGGTAGGCCTCTTTGGCTTCGTCGGATACAAGAGTGGCTTCTTCAGGGCGCTGAAGTTTTGAGCCGAGGTATTTGAAGTATACTTTGCCCCACTTGTTGACGTGGTAAACCATCGTGCTGGTTCGGGTATGGAGCGCGATGGTTTGTTCCTTGGCTTTTTTGCCAAAGGACAGTGTAGTGATAAAAAGCGCTAGAATGCTTAGCGTTAGATTCTTAAAATTCATCCGTGCTGTGTTTTTGAAAAAATCGATGGAGTGGAGATTGGCGTAGAGGCAGGATGTTTTCCGCCTCTACGCCAATCCAATATTCATGATTATTTGACAATAGCCGCCCAACCGCCGCCGGGAGCCATTTTGATTTTCATTTTCGTGCGGTTGTTTACCGTTTTTACCACTCGTTTGTAGTCTTCGGCGTGGCGGTCGGCGTTGACGCCGTCTTGGAAAATCTCGATTTTGTGTTCGCCGGCAGGCAGGAATGAGAAATCGATCTCAAGCTCCCTGTCGTCCAAGCCTGTCATGGCGCCCATATACCACTTGCCTTCAGATTTTCGGGCTACGGCCACGTATTCGCCAACTTTGCCGGCAAGAGGTACGGTCTCTTCCCAAACGGTGGGGAATTGCGCGATAAATTCGGTACACTCGGCCTCGCGGATGTAGTTCGAAGGCGAGTCGGCCAGCATCTGGAGCGGGCTTTCGAACACGGCGTACATCGCCATTTGGTGACAGCGCGTGCCACGGCTCATCGGACGGCTGAAGCGCCCGCGGTAGTTGCCCGGCTGGGCGTTGTCCATCGCGCCCGGCGTGTAGTCCATCGGTCCGACAACATTGCGGATAAACGGAAGCTGAACGTCGTGGTCCGGGTTGCAGTATCCGCCCCATTTGTGCTGTTCGAGTCCGCGGACGCCTTCGTAAGAGACCACGTTCGGGTAGGCTCGGCGCAGGCCGGACGGTTTGTAAGAGCCGTGGAAATCGACAAGCAGATGGCGCTTGGCGGCTTCTTTGGCCACTTTTTCGTAATAGTTGACCATCGGTTGGTCGTCGCGTTGCATAAAATCGACTTTCAGGCCGGCGGCGCCCCATTTCGAGGCCTGTTCCATGGCTTGGTCAAACTGCTCGTCAAGCGTTTTCCAAGACATCCAGAGGATTACGCCCACGCCTTTTTTCTTTCCGTAGTCGATGATGGCGGGTACGTCCATGTGTCTGGTTTGCGTCAGCAAGTCGCCGAGTACGTACCAGCCCTCGTCCAGAATGATGTATTCCAATCCGTAGTCGGCCGCGAAGTCGATGTAGTATTTGTAAGTTTCGGTGTTGATGCCCGCGCGGAAATCCACGCCTTTGATGTTGTTGGCGTTGTACCAGTCCCAAGCCACCTTGCCGGGCTTCACCCATTCGGCGTCTTCCACGGCCAAAGGCCTTGAAAGCTTGAATACAAGGTCTGATGCCATCAGGTCTTTGTCTTCCTCCGAGAGGATCATCATCCGCCAAGGGAAAGTACGGCGTCCGGAAGTTTCGGCCATAAAATCCTCGCGCTTGGTGACGTAACGGTCACGGTCGCTGCCGTCTTTGTATTCCGAGGGGAGTTTCGGGAAAACGCCGTCGAATTTGGCGGAACCGTCAGCCGTTCCCTTCAGCCAGAGGCCGGGGTAGTCGTAGAGGTCGGCTTCGGAGATCAGCATTTTGGCGCCTTGGCCCAAATCCACCATGGCGGGCAGTGAACTGAGCGTATCGCCCACTTGCGAGAGCTTTTGCTGGACATAAATCCGCTCTTGGTGCGAATAAAAGCTTGTTTCCTTCGGGAGGAACAGCTTGTAGTCTTCCGGGAAGTTATATTCCACGGTTTCCTCGTTTACCTTTACGTTTTTGCCCAAGCGGGTTTCGAAACGGTAGGCCAGGCCCTCGTCATAAGCGCGGAAAGTTACGCTGTAACGGCGTCCGCAAACCAGGGTCATTTCGTTGTACTGGTCTTTGAGGCTGGCGAATTTCCGGGCCACGGTCGGCTTGAGCGTCTCGTTTACCGAGCGTCTTTTTACTCTTGAAACCCTTGGACTGGTGCCGAATGGCGAGTAACCGTCCATTTCCATGGCGAAAGCCGAAGGCTTTAGCACTTGGCGTCCGTTGAAATCTACGGCATAGCGGAATCCGCCATTGTCGCTGACCGTAATATTTATTTTGCCGTCGGGAGAGGACAGTTTATAATCCTTGGCCCAGCCGACGGAAAGCGAGCTTACGCAGACCAGCGCAAGCAGGCAAATGCTCAAAAATGTTTTCCTTAACATCAGCTTGTGAAATTTATAAATGCGTGCTTTTTCGAGGTCTAATTACATCAAAAAGAGCCCTCGGGGACTTAAAAAATATGACCAGAAACGTGTAAAAACTGACATGGAAGACCCTGGAGGGGGATTTTTTATAGTTTTGGCCGTTAGCTCCCTTTTGTTTGGGGGAATTATTTTAGGTAGTCGGGGGTTGGCCATTAATTGTGAGCAAATGCAATTTTGGGAATTGATTGCGGATGGTGCTTTTTGATAGGGATTCTTCGTAAGCGAGAGCTAAAAGGGAAGATGTTTTTTATTAAAACTTTAACTGATATTGTAGGGGTTGTGTAGAATGATCTATATAACTACATTGGTAGTTGTTGTTCCGTTTTAATCTAATTGATATGAGACGTAAGAGTTTTTACTTGATCTGCGTGATGCTTGGTGCTCTGTGTTTTGGCGGTTGTTCTTCCGAAGTTGAGAAAGGAGTAGGACAAGCGAGTAAGCCGGTAGTCGGCAAACCTTGTGTTATGAGATTGATTCGGCCATATTCAAGGATAACCAATTTTGAACCCATTGTAGTGACGACCGATACGTTGCATGATAAGCGTAGGGTAGAAATGTTAGGGTGGGAGCCAGACAGTGTCCGGAAAGTACAGCATGACGGATCTAAGCTTGTATATATCCCCCATCAAATAAGCATGGATACTGATACAATTATGTGGTATTGGGGAGAGGAATGTAAGTTGCTGGAAAAGAAAACCTTTGAGGTGGACAGAAAGCGATATACGGTTTTAAAGTATCGGCAATTTGCGGGACTTCACATGAAGATGAATCTTTTTTTCTGTAAGGAATTCGGGCTGTTGAGTATCTATAATTTTGATCCGAATAGTTATAATGTGTTTGAATACGAGGATAAAAACTCCAGAGCGTTAATGGCATTGTTGTTTTTAGACCGTTCCGGTTTTTTTGATGAGGGGTGGGCTGGGTGGTGATATTGTCTGGGTTTTTAATGAAATATGGCTATTGTTTAGAGTTTTTTTCTTAAAAGCACATTTCTATAAAATTGAATTATTATTTTAATTTCTGATAATGATTTTTTTAGTTAACACCTTTTTGATTTAAATATTATAGCATGATTTTGAGAATTTTTACATTATTAGCTTTTGTGTCGTTTTTTTGCTCGTGTACTTCTAATAAGAAGAAAAGTCCAGATGACAATAGCTTGAAAGTGATAACGCTCGACCCAAGTGCACCCCAAAAAAATTGTAAACTTTCAGGTATTACAGACAGTGTTAAGGTTATTAAACTGGAGAACAAAGAGGAAGCGTTATTAGGGCGGTATCCTCAGTTGCGTCATATTGATAATCAGTTTGCAGTTTTTTCGGAGGGGGAACAGGATGTGGTTTTAGTTTTTGATTTGGAAGGTAAGCATCTTTTTACCATTGCGGACAAAGGAGAAGGGCCAAAGGAATATAGAAGCATAGAAAAGGTTTCTGTTCAAAATCAGAAGATTTATATCGTTAGTTCCGAAAAAGTTCTTGTCTATGATTTTAAGGGAAAACAGGTTGCTGTTCGCTATCATGGAAGAAGAGGGGGCGATTGGCAAATACTTTCGGAGAATTCGTGGGCATTCTTTCCTTACCAAAACTATTATAGCTCTAACAGAAAGGGAGTTTTATTTTTTGATTCAGCATTTAACCTGCTGAAAACAGAGGCCAGTAAGAGTTCGGAGGTATTGGACAAAAGTTATAATATATCGATGCATACGAGTGTCCAACCAAAACGATTTGGCGATGAATGGATTTACCAGGGATTATTTACGGATACACTTTATCATTTGACTTCACAGGGCAGTAAACCATTTGCGTTGATAAAGAGTACGGTCCCGCAAAGAGGCTTGTTGGCAAGTGTTGATCTAGGAGAGAGAAAAAAGGCGACGGCTAGGGGAGAAATGACTCGACCGTTTTGGAGTTTTGGTGATCGATATTGTGCCGTTAATTATGTGGTAAAGAACGAAAGGATTTATTCCTTAATAGATTTTCAAACAGGGGAAGTTTTGTTTCATACAAATTGGAAGTCGAGTTTGGATAAGTTCGGTTTGATAAATGACGCGCTGAAAGGGGCTTTCTTCTGGCCGGATTATTTGGAGAAAGATAGGATGGCTTGCCTTTATTCTCTGGAAAAGTTGAGCGATAAACAATGTGAGGAGTTAGGAGTGGAGCTGGAGGACAACTCAGTTCTGGTGGTCGCATACCTGAAAAAGTAACTTTAAGTTTTTTGTTGGTGAATAATAAAGGTTGTCACGAATTTCAATCATCCCTCTTATTCGAGTCGACAGAACTGATACAACTTCAGGCCATACAAAATCATTCGTGATAACGCCTAATAAAAACAGGAGCAATTAAATGCGTAGGGCGAAAGGTTTTAAGTGCTAGCAAGAAGTGTTTTAGGTTGAAGAAAAATAATGCATTCCTATTTCTAACGTGAACTTGGAATCGAAATATTAGATTAGTTCAATCGTCATCTTCCTATCCCACTTCCCCAGCTTCTTGGGGAATTTAGGGCATTCAGGTGTTTTGTCAAGGAAAGTATAAGCGAGTAACGCGGCTATTGTGTTGATTAGAAACCCTTTGACGCTTCTGTGCCTTGAGTGTTCAATCTGGCAAACATGTTTGAGGATATCGAACGCCGATTCGATTAGCCCCCTGTGCTTCAAATAGTGTTTTTGCTCTTCGGCAAGCATTTCTTTGGGCCTCATTTTACTCCTGAGCTTTGTGACCAAGGTTAGGCCTTTGCCCCTGAGTTCGTCCCTGAGTTTGGAAATATACCCTTTGTCCCCATAGAGGAACCCTTGCAGGTCTTTGGTGAGTGACCTGAGCATTTTGTGGTTGTTGTCCGATACATTTCCCGAAGATATCCTGACGACGACCAGCTGTCCGTATTCGTTTATGACGGCATGGAGCTTAAACCCGAAGAACCATCCCATCGAGCTCTTGCCACGTTTGGCGATTCCGGCGAAAACCCTGTGTTGTTTTATTCTTTTGTTGTGGCACACGGCCAGAGGTTTGGAGTCCACGTAATTGTGGCCTGTCCGGGGAGACAGCCTGACGGCCTGCATAAAAAGCGTCATGGGAGCGAAAACCCGGTTTGAGGCGGTAAGGAAAGTGGTGTAGTCCGGCAGGTCCGGAAAGTAGCTTCTCAGGTAAACCATAAGCACGTTGTTGTAGTACCACTTGAAACACCGGATGCCGGAGAGGTGAAAGAATATCAAAACCGTCATGATTTCACTGTCACTCATCGTCGCGGGCCTACCGGATTTCTTCTGGTTTCCGATTCCTTTCTCCTTGTGGTACTCGTCCAATCGTTTGCAGAAATCGTCGGAAGCGATGAAAATTTCAGTTAATTTGAGAGTGTCCAGAACGGTCATGTCCAGTTGTGTTTATTCGGTTTGTACAAAAACACAAATAAACAAATACTCAAACATTGATCTTTCTGGACGATCCCTTCTTTACCTGACTGTATTTGAGTCGGTTAAATTCCAAGCTCACGTTATTTCTAATAAATCGGAGGTAGGAATGCTCTATAAAAATAATAAATATGAGATTGGTTTTATTTCTATTTCCCGTTCTGGTATTTCTGTCTTGTCAAGTAGATAGAAATAATGAGAAGCAATCTGGATCTTCTATGAAAGTGCTGAAGGGGCGAGTTGGTGAAAATATTGATTCAAATATAAAAATTGATTCGGGTACGTTTGAGGTCGTGAAGCTAAAGGGGGTAAGCGATTATTTATCAGAATTTGATGAGTTTAAAGTTAGGAAAGGGAATTTCTATGGATTGGCATCTGAGAAGATATATTGTTTTAATGACCAAGGGGTATTTAAGTTTAAGATAGATAAGATGGGAAAGGGACCTGGTGAATATCTCTCTATTAAGGATTTTCATGTTGATGAGGATGGACAAATAGCAATACTAGATCATCAGGCAAACAAAATCGCTAAATACGATCAATATGGGCAATTTGTGGATGAAATATTTATTGGAATATCAGGTTTTACATTTGGTCGTATTGATAAAGATTTATGGGCGATATATGTTATGTCATCTATCTCGAATAAAACGTCAAGTAGACTGAATATCTTTTCGGAAAGTAAAAATAAAATTGTTGGGGATAAGTTTAAGATTAAAAAGAACTCATCTCGACTTTTTTCTTTTCATGATCTTTCGAAGACCAATTACAATGAAAGAGAGATAATTAAGCCCTTCCCAGCTTGATACGGTAGTATCGAAACGGTTAAGCAAAGATCTATAACTGTCCATCCAGGCGTTGGTCCTTTCTATGGAATAGCGCTCCTGATACAGTTGGTCGTCCAGAATATCGAAATGGTCAGAGGCCTTATTCCTCTCATTCTTAGGGATATTCACGTTAATCCCGTACCGGAAAGCCACCGTCCGAAGCCTCTCTCCGTCAAATCCGGCGTCGGCATTGAGAAACAGGCCGTCCACGCTGATTCCGGCTTCGTTAAGAGTCTTGACAATCGTTTCAACCGAGTTCTCAATGTTATACATGTCATTATGGTTACCCGCCTCCGGACGGGACATCGCCAACGGGATGCCCTGCCTGTCTGTCAGGTAAATGGCGTTCGTCGTCTTGGCTTTTTTCCGCCCTTGGTATCCCACCATCTCTCCACCCCGCAGAGCCTTGGCGTGGCTTCCGTCAAGATCGGCGCTGGAGAGGTCCAGAAATCCCGAATATTTCAGTAAAATCCTTGTCCAGGCCCTTTTCCAGTCACCGAGTACGCTCCACTGCCTAAAGCGCTTATGGACAGTTTTATAAAGGTTTTCCCGTAAAGAACATGCACATGGGAAGCATATGCCATTGAACGCCGGTCTTGAGCTTGTACAAGATACAATTGACTATCTCACTCAGGTCAGCGAGGCTAACAAACCCTCTTTTTGCGACCGTGAGATGAGGCAAAATTTCGTTCACTATCGTATCTTTGGGGAGTACTTGGTACATCTGGTACACGGAAGGTTGCGGTTTTGGTGTTTGGTAGACTCAAATACCCGCAACCTTTTTCTATTTTTTCATGATCCAGATGGCTTGGTTTCAAAAGTCGAGATGAGTTCATTGTCGTTATGTGCTTGTTTCTAGCGTCTGTTAGACTTTTTTTCTTCCAGTTGCTTTAGTTGGATACAATTTTCTATCTCTGAAAGATATTTTTAGAAAAGAATGGAATAGCCGTTTGTAAGTGGGGAGTATCTTTTTCCCTTTTTAAAGATGGTTAATTCGATTCAAATGATTTATTTAGTTTTTGAATTTTTGTTGTATTAATATAATGAGTTTTCGATGAAGCAAATTTATCTTTTAGCCTTTTCGTTTTTTTTGTTGTCAACAGTAGGATTCGCCCAAAAAAAGAAGATTGACTTGAATCAGCTTATTCGGGAAACCCAAGTCAATATGACCCAAGGGAAGAATGTTGCGCTGGCATGGTGGATGCCTCAGGAGTTTTGGGAATTCTCATTTAGAAGTAATGAAGCTATAACAGAGTCCCAAATAGAAGAAATGATGGGATATGTGCGTCCATATAATGTGTTTGTAGTGTTAAAAGGGGAGATAGGTCCGTTAGGTAATCTAACTAACACTGTCAGCCCTGAGGAGATGGCGGAAAGTATGGTTTTGAAAAATATGGTAGATGGAAGCGAGTACAAGGTTTTGGGCGAAGGGGAGTTTGACGCCAACTTGCAAACGTTTTTATCGATGATGAAACCCATGTTTAAAAATATGCTTGGAAAACTGGGAGAGAATATGAACTTCTATGTTTTCCAAGGGCTGGAAGGGGACGGAAGCAGGGTCATGGACCCAACTCGGAAGGGAAAGTTCAGAATGGCTTTTATGGGAAAAAAAGCTCATTGGGAATTTCCATTGGCAACTTTTTCAGCGCCGAAGGAATGTCCGGTGGACAAAAAGGAAATGAACGGAACTTGGAACTATTGCCCGTGGCACGGTAAAAAGCTTGAAGAAATCGCCGTGCAATAATGCATTTCTATCCGTTCACGGTGTTTTAGTGTTAAGGGAAATATTAAACGAGGTTATTCCATTAAGAATAACCTCGTTTTTATTTTTTAGGATATAAGTTATCTCAGGCTTTATATCCATTTACCGGAAAAAATAACTGGATTATCATCCTCGCTCACTTTATCCTGAAGGTTTTTTACCCATTCCATTTCCTTTTTGGGCAGTTCGTTTTTCTCAATAATCTTATCCAATTTGTTTTTTAGATCGATAGCGTTTACTGAACAATAGAAAACGCCTCTGTCAAGATTCATCAGGCGCTTACCTAACGGTATCCCGTACGTATCATAGGTGAATTTTTTTATTTCTACAGTTTCATTTTTTTTCTTGTCGTAGAGATAAGAGGCGTCACCGGCTGTCATTATGGCCCCAAATGCTTCTTTAACTTTCGAAAGTGTTAGGTATGTGTATTTTTCCGATGTGTGCGTGCAATTCATAAAGCTGACAATAAATCCTTCATCGATAAAGGTGGTATCCTTGCCTTGGATCTGCAATACAGGATCCCTTCGTTTTTTGTCCAGCCTGTACATTGGCTCTGATTGATTCGTCAAGAGTAGAAGGTGTTCATCGTCCGCTTTTTTAAGAGTTGGTTTGTTAAAGGACTTGGGCCATAGCTCTTTTGCAATTGGTTTTCGCTTATAGCCGTCAATGATTCTTCCGGAATGGCTAAGGGAAAAATATTCATAGCCAGAGCTTTTGTACTTGTTCGGAGCAATCACTAAAGTGGTGTCATTGACGGAAGCCATATTGAATATATCACTGCAATGCTCTATAGGAATATTAATGTCTTTTTCGAATTCACCTGTTTCCAGATTGAACTTGCAGATATAGTTGTTTTTAAAACCATTGTAAAATAAGTGTTTCTCGTGGTCGTCCACGGCCCAACTCATTACCATTTGGCTGAATTCTCTTGGCCCTTTTCCGCTTCGGGTGATTGTGCGGATAAACTTTCCGTTTGAGTCGAATTGCAGAATATTTTTTCTAGTGACTGAGATAATATATTTCTTCCCGACAAAGCCTCTAAAGTAGCGCATAAGAGACTCTTCCTCAGAACTCAAACGTATAACCCGAATGTCTTTGGCGATTTGGCTTAATGGAATAGGTTTGGACTCGAATTCTTGATTCAAGTCTATGGTTATCATTTCTTGGGCGGAGGCTGGTTCTTTGCTTTGGTTTTTGTCACCGCAAGCCGAAAGCAAAGCGATAAAAATCGAGACGAGAATAAGACGGAGTATTGATTTCATTTAAAAAGCTATTTGTTGGAAAAAGTAAAAGGCTAAAATAGCTTAAAAAATTTATATAATAACTTCTATTTAGAGTCTATATTTCCAGTAATAAGAAGTATAGACTCGTTTTTGTCTAAGTATAGAGTTGAAAAATAAGAATTGCTGTTTTTTCCATAGATTGATTCACGATAGCTTTCAAGTCAAGCTGACCGTATTATGTTGGACGATGGAGCAATGAAGCTTCGGATTTTCTCGCAATAAACGCTTTGATAGCAGGTTTGGCTGATAGAAACTGACCAGAAACTGATATATTCCGACCATTTCCCGTTTTTGTATTTTGTCTTGGGCGAATTTCTCGGGAGAGTTTATTGACCCTCTCGGTTTAATTGTCAGCGGTCGGGATGCGAATCGTATTTTTCGGTGAAATTGATAGGAATAAGTTTTCATTTTTTGATTTGGCTCCGAAAATTCAGGATCAGGATAAACCGTTTCGCACCAAAATTCAGTGTTTGACCCTGATGTAATGAGTTTTACGCTGACTAATTGGCGCTTGGGCCTTATATTTATAGAATGTTCTCAAATGAAACCCCAGTGGCTTTGATCGGAGCGGAACTTCTGATGAGGAAGTATTGGAAAAAAACGGGAAAGTCAATTCTGTTCGGACTTATGTTATTGGCTGTCTTGGCCTTGAATAACTTGGCGGTAGCGCAAAGTCAACACGTCTTTCTGGACAGCTCGTACGTAGTGAATTATCGGGATCTTTTTTCCGTAAAACTTTACGGTATTGTAAGGTCCAATACTTGGAATCTGAAATTCGAAGATCAGCTTGGTAAGGAAACTGAACTGAAATACTCGACGAATAGTAACGTGAACTTTGGCGCCGGTTTCAGCTACCGGCATACGTCGGTGAGTTATGCGTTTAACCTGCCGATCATCAACAATGACAATGATCGTTACGGAAAAACCCGGGGGATAGATCTGCAGGCGAGCACTTACGCAAAGCGTTATTTCTTTGATGTTTACTTTTCCAGCCTGAGGGGAATGTATATGGAGAACCCGAAAGAGGGAGTATTCAGCGAATTGCAGGGGCAACCCGAAATTTATAAGTTTCCCAATATGCGTTCGCGGTTTGTCGGTGGCGATTTTGTTTATGTTTTCAATCCGAAAAAGTACTCTTTGCGTTCGTCTTTTCTTGGTGACGAGCGCCAGATGAAAAGCACGGGCTCGTTTTTGCTGGGAGTTTCGGCTTCTTACTCTTTTCTGGATAACGGAGACGAATCGATTTTGCCTCCCGTGGTCAGGGACACGCTTGGTGATCAGCTTGACGGCCAGCGATTGAAAATGATTAACGCCGGGATTTCTGTGGGATACGGTTATAATTTGGTGATAGGCAAACGATTTTTCTTCAGTTTGGCCCTTTTGCCGGGTATCAATTATCGCAAAACGGTTTTTACGCCGATGGATGACGACGTGCCTTTGGAGAAGACGAATTCATTGGGAATTTACGCATTGATGCGGGCGGGAATGGGCTATAATGGCAAGCATCTGTATATGGGAGTCACCGCCATGTCACGGCGACAGGGAGCGCCGGGTGCCGATGGGCTTTATGATACGCAGGTCAGCAACCAGAGTAGTACGATCAATTTCTTTGTGGGAAGAAGGTTTCGTTGGAATTGGCTGGACGAAAAAGCCGATAAGCTGGCTAAGTATAAAATCCCCAGGCTGTTCCTGAAAAAATAAAGGCGACAGAACCGAAGCCCAATCGCCTTTAAGAATGCCAGAGTAAAGTTACAGATATTCGAACCAAGTACTCTTTACACTTTACTGTTTACTCTGTACTATATAAATCAGCGCATTTTCGCACTGTATTCTTTCACGGTATCGATAAAGCATTTCACTTTCTCAGGGTCGATATCCGGGTATAAACCGTGGCCGAGGTTGGCGATGTGTTTTTCGGATCCGAATGCGTCAAGCATTTTCTCCGTAGATTTTTTCACTTCTTCAAACGAACCGTAAAGCGCGCACGGGTCCAGGTTGCCTTGAAGTGTTTTGTCCGCTCCTACAAGTTTTCGCGATTCTGCGATATCCATGTTCCAGTCCAAGCCAACGGTGTTGCAGTTGAGCTTGCCCATTTCGGCACGGGCGAAGAATGCGCCTTTTGCGAAAACGGTCACAGGAACCCTAGGCATGAGCGCGTCACAGATTTTCGAGATATAAGGCAGAGCGAAAGTGTTGAACTGCTCAGGGGAAAGGATTCCGGCCCAAGAGTCGAAAATCTGTACCATATCGGCGCCGGCGTCTACCTGAGCGTGAAGGTACTTGATGGTGCTTTCGGTAATCATGTCCAGAAGCTTGTGCGAAAGCGTTGGCTCGGTATAGAGCATACGTTTTGCCTTGGAGAAAGTCTTGCTTCCCGCCCCTTCGATCATATAAGAGAAAATGGTCCAAGGCGCACCGGCAAAACCGATAAGCGGAACACGGCCGTTGAGTTCTTTCTTCGTGATTTTGATAGCCTCAAGCACGTAATTGAGGTCGGTTTCGGGATCCGCCACCCGGATCTTTTTCAAATCGGCTTCCGAACTGATGGTCTCCGGGAACCAAGGACCGCGTTTTTCAACCATTTCGTAGGGCAGTCCCATCGCTTCCGGAATCACCAAGATGTCGGAAAAAATGATGGCGGCATCCACACCCAAGATGTCAACGGGCTGGATGGTCACCTCGGCGGCGAGTTCCGGCGTTTGGGCCAGCTCGATAAATCCGCTGACGCTGGCGCGTACGGCTCGGTACTCAGGAAGAATTCTGCCCGCTTGGCGCATAAGCCATACGGGAGTGCGTTCGGTTTTCTCGCCTTTTGCGGCACGAAGTATCAGATCGTTTTGTAGTTTCATATGTGTCAGTCAGTAGCGGAATGCTAAACGGCGCATACGCCGCGCCGAGGCGCAAAGTTACGAAGAATCAAGCAAAGGCCGAAACGGAGGTTTCCGGCAAGAAAAAGCCCGTTCCGGAAAGGGAACGGGCCGTGAATGTTTTTGTTGGCTGTATCTATTGTTGGTTGATTGTTCCGCCAACCGATTTTTTGGTGTCCAGCTTCTTTGGGTTGCCCTTGTAGTTCACTATTCCGCCGGTGTAGGCGCGGGCTTCCAAAACTTCGAGTGGCTGTACGTCTACGTGTCCGCCGGTATTGGCTTTTACGTAAGCCTCTTTTGCCTTGAGGTGGTAAGTGTCTATCACTCCGCCTGATCCGGCTGTGGCTTTCAGGTTGTTGGCTGATCCCTTGAGCGATATTTCGCCCCCGCTTGATGCGCTGGCGGTGATAAAGTCGGCTGTTACCGGAATCTCGATACGGGCGCCGGCGCCGGCTTCCACTGTCAGGTTGTCGACTTCCATTGTGCCGTTAGATACAATTTTGCCTCCGGCCGAAGCGCTGAGTTCCTGCAAGTCGGTGTACGTTACGTAAGCGTCCACTTTTATGTCGCGGTACACTTTAGTGCGGAGCTTTATCTTCAGTTCGTTGTTTTTCACTTCAGTCACTACGTCTTGGGTAGTGATGTTGTCGTTGGTCTTGATCCTTACGGAGATTTTCGACCCTTTCACCAGGTGAACTTTCACTTTATTGAACACGCGGATTTTGGAAAAAGAGCTGACAGGACGGTCCACGTCGTGCTGGGCTGATGCGGTAAAGGCCAAAAACAATAAGGCTATGAAAAAAGCTGTGTGTTTCATGTCGAATTTTTTTTGAAAATACGGCGATCACTTTCCAATTTCAAGATTGGCGGGAAAAAATGTGGTTTCGTCGGCCGTTATGGGGGTGTGCGGAAATACTGGGCACAAAAAAAGCAAAGCGGTAAAAGCTTTGCTCTCTCGGCCCGAAGGCCTGTAATTTTCTCGAAAGTATCGATTATGAAGCGAATTGTTTCTTCAATTCCTCGATGTCAACTTTCTTGATTACCGGAGTGAAGCCGTTAACCTTGAAAGAAGTAGCTCTTCTTCTAGCTCTGCCCTTGAGGCGAGAAGCTTTTTTGTTCAAGCTTGTAGATGCCATGATTCTAGTTTCTTTGATTCAGTTCTTAAACAGTCCGCAAATTTAAACGATCGCCGGACAATTATGAAACAAACGGGCGATTATTTGCCGGAGGATTAGGCCTTTGTCTTCCGAATATTCTCCGACAACGGATCGCCTTTCGGCTTGTTTTTGTATTTTTGCAACTCGTTTGGGAGCGCGTGTGTTGCGTGGCCCGACGAATTTGACCGAAGAATCATAAGTGTGGGGTTTGGATGCGAGTCTAGGCCCATTATAAATAGAATATCCAGATGGCAAAGCAAAAACCGAGTATCCCGAAAGGAACCAGAGATTTTGGACCCGACAAAATGGTGCGCAGAAACCATATTTTTAATACGATCCGCAGTGTTTTCGGGCATTTCGGCTTTATGCCCCTGGAAACGCCCTCAATGGAAAACCTTAATACGCTGACAGGAAAATATGGCGACGAGGGTGACCAGTTGTTGTACAAGGTGCTTAATTCGGGAGATTATCTGAAGGATGCGAAACCGGAGGATATCGAGGCCGGATCAAAACACTTAGCGACAAAGATTTGCGACCGCGGATTGCGTTACGACCTTACGGTTCCTTTCGCCCGTTACGTGGTGATGAACCGTAACGAGCTGACTTTCCCGTTCAAGCGCTACCAGATCCAGCCGGTATGGCGCGCCGACCGTCCGCAAAAGGGGCGTTATCGCGAGTTCTATCAGTGTGACGCCGATGTGGTGGGCACCGATTCGCTGATTTGCGAAGCGGAAATCGTGTTGATGATCAACGAGGTATTCTCGAATTTGGACATAGACGATTACGGCATCAAGCTCAACAGCCGTAAGATCCTGACGGGAATTACCGAAGTGGTGGGCGCCGAGGGCCGTGAAGGCGAATTCTGCGTGGCCATTGACAAGTTGGACAAGATCGGTGAAGAGAAAGTGCTTGACGAGCTTCGTTCGCGCGGATTCGGAGAGGATTCTGTAGAGAAGATCAAACCTCTGTTCCATATCTCGGGAACCAACGAGGAGCGTATCGCCAGCATGAAGGAGTTTTTGGCCGAGTCCGAAACTGGCCTGAAAGGCATCGCCGAGATTGAGGACACTTTCGCTTACCTGAAAGACTTTGGTTTGGAGAACGACCACGTTGATTTTGACATCACTTTGGCCCGTGGGCTCTCTTATTATACGGGCGCAATCTTCGAAGTGAAAGTAAACAATGTGAAGATCGGTAGCGTAAGCGGTGGCGGACGTTATGACAACCTCACCGGCGTGTTCGGTTTGGATGGCGTTTCCGGCGTGGGCATCTCTTTCGGCATCGATCGTATTTACGATGTGATGGAAGAGCTTGATCTGTTCCCTAAAGACCGTTTGGAAACCACCCAGGTGATGATCGTCAATTTTGACAAAACCGCCGAGAGATATTCTTTGGGCGTTTTGGCCAAGTTGCGCGCGCAAGGAATCAGCGCCGAGATCTTCCCGGAATCGGCCAAGTTGAAGAAGCAGATGAACTACGCTAACAAGAAAGGCATTCCGTACGTGTTGCTGATTGGCTCTGACGAAATGGAGTCTGGCCAACTGACAATGAAAGACATGCGCGAGGGCGAGCAGACAAAGCTTGATTTGGATGGGATCATCGAAAAGGTGAAAGCCTGATCGGTTTAGAAAATAGCGTTCTGGTATTTCCGGATTTTGAGCCCGTATTCGATTAATCTTTTACGGGCTTTTTTGTGCTGGGAAAATAAAAAAAGCGCCCCGAAACCGGGGCGCTCCCAAACCATGTGTTTTGAACGAATCCTCTATGAGTGCAAAAGTAAAAGAAAGTGTAGTTACATTAACAAATCTCGATGCATTAAAATTTCAATTCATTAAGAACTCCCGGTCATGTGATGCAAAAAAAAGGTAAAGTTCAATTAGTGAAGCCGTGATTTTCACAAACCTCAACTTGCTTGTTTGTTTCCGTCCTTGATTTTTACCTTGTTTTTCGCTTTTTTAGCTTCCTTTTGCGCTTTCTGATTATAGGCGTTCGCTACAAATGCCGCATTTATACGTCCAGTTCCCTAAGATACATCTGGATAGTGTTCTCCAAACCGAAATACAAAGCGTCGGAAATCAGCGCGTGACCGATCGATACCTCGTCAAGATTAGGGATGCGCTCTTTCAGGTAGCGGAGATTGTTCAGGTCCAAGTCGTGTCCGGCGTTGATGCCCAATCCGAGTTCTTTTGCCTTTTCGGCCGCCTCCACGTATGGCTTCACCGCAGCTTCTCTGTCAGCTTCGTATCCGTCGGCGTAAGGCTCGGTGTACAGTTCCACACGGTCGGCCCCGATTTTGGCGGCGCCTTCCACCATTACAGGATCCGGATCCACGAAAATAGAAACGCGCGCTCCGGCGGCTTGAAGCCTCTTGGTGATTCCTTTCAGAAGCTCGGCGTTGGCAACAGTGTCCCAGCCGGCGTTTGAGGTGATGGCGTCCGGGGCGTCGGGCACCAGCGTGGCTTGCGCCGGTTTGGTCTCTTCGACGATTTTCATGTAGCGTTCGTCCGGATATCCTTCGATGTTAAACTCCGTGGTGACGATCTCGAACAAATCGTAGCAATCTTTTTTCGTGATATGCCTTTCGTCCGGGCGCGGGTGGACGGTGATGCCTTGTCCGCCGAAACGCTCGCAGTCTTTGGCTACCTGCACCACGTTCGGGTTGTCGTGTCCGCGCGAATTGCGGAGCGTCGCCACTTTGTTGATATTAACGCTCAGTTTAGTCATGGGGAGTCAGTTTTTGTAATTTTGCGACCCGAAGGCCGGGGAATCGTCCGTTTCTGTTTTTTTTTCGATTTTCCCGCCAGTTTATTGGCCTTTCGGCCTCAATTTACAATTTAGATCGCTATTTTATCAACAAAGCAAAGTCAAAACCAAATCAGTAAAAGAAATGAGCCTTAAAAACAGGATTGACCAGGATATTAAGAGTGCGATGCGCGAAAAGCGTAAAGACGATTTGAGGACGCTCAGGGCGATTAAGTCGATGATCCTGTTGGCAGAAACGGAAAAAGGTGCCGGCGAAGGCCTTAGCGAGGACAAGGAAATGGCCTTGCTTACCAAAGCGGCCAAGCAACGCCGGGAATCGGCCGACATTTATACCAAAGAAGGCCGTCAGGACCTTGCCGACAAGGAATTGGTGGAGCTTGAGGTAATCGAGCGCTACTTGCCCGAGCAACTCGACGAGGAAACGCTTAAGGCGGAATTGCAGGCGATTATCGAGCAGGTAGGAGCCCAAGGCCCGAAAGATATGGGTAAAGTGATGGGTGTGGCCACCAAGAAATTCGCCGGCCGTGCCGACGGAAAAGTGGTTGCCGCTACCGTAAAAGCTTTGCTGGCCTAACAGCGGATTTTATTGGCCCGCGACATTTGCTTTGCGGGTCGTATTTTTTTGACCTGTAAGATGGAGAGAATAAACTCTGTAGGTATTTGGTGTCAAGTATTGGGCCTTAGGTATTCAATGGGTGAATATATCGAGGACTAAATACCTAAGACCTGATACCAAATACTTAAAACCAAACCGCCGGTTTGCCGGGAGTTATTCTTTGAGTGATCCAATATGAAAATCATCGATATTATTTTGATTCTGACCGTGCTGTTCGGTGTTTACCGGGGCTATTCCCGCGGTATTATCACGGAACTGGTTTCGTTGCTGGGCTTGTTTTTGGCTATTGTCGGAGCGTTTGTGTTGTTGGAAAAAGGCACGGACATATTGTCCAAGTATTGGGAGGCTTCAACGGAAGTGGTCCCTTACGTGGCATTTGTAATTATTTTCGTCGCTATTATTCTGGCGACAAACCTGACCAGCAAAGCGCTGAAAACTTTGCTGGACAAGACGTTTTTGGGTTCCGTAGACAAAGGCATCGGAGCTGTGGTGGGAGGATTGAAGTGGGTGTTCGGAGTCAGCGTATTGCTGTGGATTCTCAATAACGCCGGATTGGAAGAAAAGTCTTGGGCCAAAGATAGTCTGGTTTACCCGCAGGTTTCGGCTTTGGCTCCGGCCGCGGTGGAGGGCATTAAGCCGGTTTGGCCGTACGTCACGGAGACGTTTGACGATTTTAAGAAAATAATCAAGAAAGTTAAGTGATTCTGGTTATAGACAATTACGATTCGTTTACGTATAACTTGGTGGATTATCTGGAACAGTCTGGAGCGAGGTGTAAAGTGCTTCGCAACGATTGTTCTCTGGAAACTATGAAAGGCGATTATGACGGGGTAGTACTGTCACCCGGTCCTGGGAAGCCTTCTGATGCCGGAGGTCTGATGGAGGCCGTCGATTATTTCCATAACCGCCTTCCGGTACTCGGCATTTGTCTTGGCCACCAAGCCTTGGGCGAATACTTCGGCGCAAGCGTCGAAAAGGCGATAAAGCCAATGCACGGCAAGCCTTCGGTAATCCGGCATGTCGGTGGGCCGATGTTCGATGGAATTCCCGAAAAATTTGAAGTAATTCGCTATCATTCACTGGTTTTGAAGGAATTGCCTGACTCAATGACTGTTACGGCTACTACGGCTGAAGATGAAATTATGGCTGTTTCCCATAAGTCGTTGCCATTGAATGGTTTGCAGTTTCATCCCGAAGCGGCGCTTACTGAGCACGGTCTCAGATTGCTAAGCAACTGGTTGTCTCACTACTGTAAGAGTCGTTGATAAATTGTCATATTTCGCTTATTTTGCGAGCTTAACGGAAGCGCTTTTATTATGGGAATAGAAATAAAAGAAGCGGGAAACTACCGCTACATAGATCAGGGCGAAGGAGAGGCTTTGGTGCTTTTGCACGGTCTTTTCGGCGCGTTGAGTAACTGGGGGAGCGTGGTCAATAAGTTTGGTCAGCGTTACAGAATCATTGTCCCGATGATGCCTATCTACGATATGCCTTTGAGGAAAGCCGGCCTTGAGACGCTGGTGAAATTCATCGAGGGTTTTGTGGAAATGATGGACCTTGACAAGTTTACCGTAATCGGAAACTCGTTGGGTGGGCACGTGGGGCTTATGTATACGCTCAAGCACCCCGAGCGGGTAAAGGCCATGGCCCTGACCGGAAGCTCAGGCCTGTTCGAAAACGCCCTGGGAGGCTCTTTTCCCAAGCGCGGAAGTTACGAATACATCAAAGAAAGGGTCGAATACACATTCTTTGACCCTAAAGTGGCTACCAAGGAATATGTGGACGAGGTGTTCAACATTACCAAAAGTATCCCGAAATGCATGAATATTGTGGCTATAGCCAAATCGGCCCAACGCCATAACCTCTCCAAGGAGATTCCGAACATAACCTGTCCCACCTTGTTAATTTGGGGACTGAACGACACTATTACGCCCCCGGCCGTAGCGCATGAGTTCAACCATTTGTTACCGAATTCCACGCTAAGGTTTATCGACAAATGTTGCCACGCTCCGATGATGGAAAGGCCGGATGACTTTAACAGTCACCTTGACGAATTTCTTGAGAAAACACTCTAGCCTATGATTGCCGAAGAACTTATAAACTACGCGATTCCCCCTCTGAAACCGAAAGACAGCTCGCAGATGGCCCTTTTATGGATGGAGGAAATGCGGGTTCATGAGTTGCCGGTAATTGAGAAAAAGGAATTCAAGGGCATGATCTCCGAACAGTTGATTCTGGAGAACAATGACTTGGCGGCCAGCGTTGGCGATTACAACCTCGTGGCGAAAGATTGCGCCGTGGGGATGAACCAACACCTTTACGATATTATCCGCCTAGCCACGGGCAACGAGGTGGATATGGTGGCCGTAATGGGTGACAAAGGCAGTTTTATGGGGGTGGTTACGCTCCGTCAAGCCGTAAAAGCTTTGGCAGGAAGTTCCGCCATCCAGCGTCCGGGAGGTATCGTGATTCTTTCGATGAAAGCTATCGACTATTCCTTGGCGGAATTGGCCCGGATTATCGAAGCGGAAAGCACGAAGATTCTGAGCGTGCACGCTCACGAAGATCCGGAAACACCGCATATGCTGTCGGTAACCCTGAAGCTTGACCGTTCGGAGCTGAGTCATATAGTGGCCACATTGGAGCGCTTCAAATATGATGTGGTAGGGCGTTTTGAAGAGGAACGCAAACACTATAACGAAAAAGACAGAATCGATTTGCTGTTAAGGTATCTGGATATTTAATCGAAGGTCGATAAAACGAAAAACTCCCCGTCGGAAAGTCCGGCGGGGAGTTTTTCGTTAAGGCACATTCATCAGTATAGTACCTAATATCTGATACTGTATACCAAATACTGGATTAAATAGCCTGAAGAATTTCGTCCGACATAGGCTTGATCTTGGAGCCGTAAACCTTTACCAGCTCGCCTTTTTCGTTGACCAAGAATTTGGTGAAGTTCCAGGAGGGGCCTTCGTTGTTCCAGCCGTTTTGATTTTTGTCGGATAACCACTTAAACAGCGGGTGCGCGTTGTCGCCTTTTACGTCGATTTTAGCGAACATCTGGAAATCCACACCGTAGTTTTTCTGGCAGAACTCCGCGATTTCGGTGTTGCTTCCGGGTTCCTGCGCCCCAAAGTTGTTGGAAGGAAATCCCAAAATAACCAGTTTGTCGCCGTGCGCTTTGTGGAGTTTTTGGAGCCCCTCGTACTGGTAAGTGAATCCGCATTTTGAGGCGGTGTTTACTATAAGCACTTTTTTGCCTTTGAGGCTGGCGAATTCCAGCTTTTTGCCGTCAATGGTTTCGGCGCTGAAATCGTGGAAAGTTTTTGTGCCTTTTTGTGCCTCTTCCGGCTTCGACGCTTTCTTGTTTAATCCGCATGCGCTAAACAAAACGGTTAGGGCCAAGAGAATTTTAGTAATGCTTTTCATTGGTTTGTTATGTTTCGAAGGTTGCGCCTCCGTAAGTTGTTGGGATTTTTACGGTCTGTGGCGAATAGCCGGACAAACCGGAAGTGCCTATGTATTGTTGCAAAGTAGGCGCCTACTTACCGGAATTACGGCCTTGAGTTTTCCATGTTTCGTAAACCAGAACAAAAAAATCCCAAAACTAGAAAAACGGCTGTCGGTTCCGGAGGAGCGGGAGTGTTGCCGCCTGTCCAATGTTATCATATCGTAGAGCCCGAACGTTACCGGGCGGGACCGTCCGGAGCGGAATTTTCCTCCCAACAATGGTTTGGGGATAGATATACGAAATCGAAATTAACTTTTTCAGGTAGAGATCTTTATGGCGAAGGTCACTTTCAGGACCAACGGACTGCCGAATCCCTTGTGGCTAGCGAACGACCAAAGAAACCGAGGCTAAAAGTCTCCGATGCTGGCGATTTGGCTATTGAGGAAACTTACGCTTCGTTCGTTTTTTATGCTTCCGAAGAAAAAATAGAGGAGAGTAACGATGCGCTAAGCGCCAGAAAAGCGAAAATCAGATTGGTGAAAAGACCTTTTTCAGTGATTGTTCCGGATAGGGAAGGGATAGAGAGTGAGCTTTTTTTGGTGGAAATCTGTTTTGACGGCGATCAGTTCGAAGCGGTGGGGGAGTCTGACGAATGTATCTTTTTTATGCACGAGACACTCAATATCCCGTATGGAAAACACTTGAACGCCAGATTGAATTTTCCCGGGGATTCGGAAGTGGAAGAGCCGTTTAACAGCGCCGAAAGCGCCGACCGGGTAGCGCACAAAATTTTTACGGTGATGTCGAGAAAGGGTGCGCTATATCCCTCCCGGGCATTGCCGAGTTACAATGTCACCGACGAGGCCTTGCGGGAAGGTCAAGCGCCCGTGGTGAAAAGAGATTTTGAAAAGTTGCCGGAAGCGGTGTACGAACGGCAAAGCGAACATTTGGGAATAAACCGCTTCGCCGATCCGGAACTTTGCGAAGGACTTACGACCTACTCCGGTCCGGCTTACGAGCGTGGCGTTTTTATGGAAGAAAGGGCGGAGTGTTCGGATTTCGAAAGCTTTTTTGACCGATCGATGAAAATGGGGACGGCGAAAAACCGGGCGGAGCATATTTACTTTCCTTGGCACTTTCAGTTTGCGGGCGTGATAGCCAAAAGCGGTGACGATATTATCACTTTGGAAAATGTCCATCAATACTCCGAAATGATGTCGAAGTTCAGCATTGAGTTTTATCATCTATATAAGAAAGACAGGGCTTTTGGGGAAATGGTGGACGCGCTGGGCCGGGGGAATTCGGGATTGAATATCCGTAAGTTTTCGGGGACGGTGTTTGAGTATCTTGAGAGGCTTGTTCCGTATATGTTGGACCGTTGTGCTCTTCGGGCCGATACCAGTACGAAGTTGGCGTCGATGTGGGCGCGGAAAAAGAGCCTTTGTGCCATTCCGCCAAACCAGCTTTTCTTTATGAATATGTTCAGCCGAAAGCCGGGACAGACTTTTCATGATTTATATGAGCACCAAATAGCGTCGCCGTCAGTGACTTTGGTGGTTCGGGATTCGGAAAAAGCGTGGAGAGCGGAATTCGAAAGGGAAATTCTGGACCTTAAACGAAAGGCGATGGAGGCTTACAGGGTGCCGGGCTTGGATGCCGGGCCACTGAATGGTCTCTTGGTTGGTAAACAAGAGGACTTGAATGTTTTGTTTGAAAGGCATTTGGAGCTGTTGGGAAAAGAAACCGTATCCGATGAAATGGCCGAAATCCGGGATTCCCTTAAATCTGCTTTGGGCCTGAGTGTGCGGACCCAGATACTTCGTATTAACGAATTTTTGAATACGAAATATCCGGGAGCGTTCAAATCATACGCTTCGGTATTGCATGCCGATTACAGGACAATATTTGGACTGACCAATGCGTTGGCCAGAGGGCGCAGGCTAAAACCGGACGGTAACTTATTGGCCCAAACCAGAGACTATTTGCAAAGGCTGATGGACCTTGCGGGGCTGTGGTGAAGTTGGTTTTCCTGCCTTTCATGCGTAAATTTGCGGTTTGCGCTTAGATATAGAACAGTATGAGCTTACATAAATATACTTACGAGACGCTCAAGGACTTTACCCGCGAGGTGTTTTTGAGAATGGGTAGCAGTGAGGATGACGCCGAATTGGCAGCCGATGTTTTGCTTGGTGCCGACTTGCGCGGAGTGGATTCGCACGGTGTGGCTAGGCTGATCGGCTACGTTCGCCTGTGGGAAGCCGGAAGGGTAAACCCGACGCCGAAGGTAAAGATCGTTCACGAAACTCCGAGCACGGCCACCGTGGACGGAGATTCGGGCCTTGGCCTTGTAGTGGCGCCGAAAGCCATGCGTATCGCCATGGAAAAATCCGAGAATGTAGGCTCCGGATGGGTATCGGTTAAGAATTCGAACCATTACGGAATTGCCGGACACCATGCCATGATGGCGCTGGAGCGCGATATGATCGGCTTTTCGATGACAAACGCCAGTCCTTTGGTGGCGCCTACTTTCTCTACGGAACGTATGTTGGGCACTAATCCTATCGCTATGGCGGTGCCGGCGGGCGAACAGCCTCCTTTTGTGGCCGATTTCTCTACCACCACTGCCGCCAACGGTAAGTTGGAGATCCTTCAGCGCAAGAACGAGCCCGCTCCCGACGGATGGATTCAGGACAAGGCCGGCAACGTGGAGAACAACGCCAACGGCCTGAAATCCGGTGGCGCGTTGTTGCCTTTGGGTGGCGACCGCGTGCGCTCAAGCCACAAAGGTTACTGCCTCGGCTCAATGGTGGATATTTTGTCGGCCGTATTGTCCGGCGCCAATTACGGACCTTGGGTGCCTCCGTTCGTAAGCTTCTTGCCATTGGCCGAAAATATGCCGGGCGAAGGAATCGGACATTTCCTCGGTGCCATGCGCGTGGACGCTTTCCGCCCCGTGGACGAGTTCAAACAGAATATGGATAACTGGATCGGCCGTTTTCGCGCTTGTGAAACTGTGGAAGGGCAGGAGAAAGTAATCATTCCGGGAGATCCGGAGCGTGAAATCGCCGGAATCCGTAAGACCGAAGGCATTCCGTTGCTGAAACCTGTGGTGGACGACCTTAGGGAAGTGGCCTCGAAATTTGATTTGGTATTTGGCGAAGCCGAACTGGCTTAACGAAAACATAAACCGCTGACGAAAGCGCCCGCTTCAGCCGAAGCGGGCGCTTTTTCTGTATAGGAACAGTCAAAGAATAATTTCCCTCTTTAGATTTGGGGAAGACCGTTGCATTCATCGATACAGTACCTAATTCATAAAACCTGATTCCTAAAACTGGCACTCTATTGAGCAGTAGGTTTTTAAAACATTATCGGGCAGTCTCTTTTACGCTTTACTCTTTACTTTGCACTACACTTGTTGATAGATATATTTGGGGATGCTTAAAGATTATCTCAAACTACATTTTCTGGTCTTTATCTGGGGATTCACCGCCATTTTGGGCGTGCTGATCACGATTCCCGCCGTCGAGACTGTCTTTTACCGGACTTTGGTGGCTTCGTTGGCGCTGGGCGCCTGGACTTATTGGAAAAGGGGAAGCGAACTGGCGGTAGGACGCAAGATGGCCCTGAAACTGTTGGGCACGGGCGCACTGATAGGGGTACACTGGATGCTTTTCTTCTCGGCCGCCGAGGTGGCGAACGCTTCCATTACGCTGGCTGGCGCGGCTACGTGCGCCTTTTGGACCAGTATTCTGGATCCATTGACCAACAAGCGGAAAATCCTCTGGTACGAAGTGGCCATGGGATTGGCTGTGGTGTTGGGATTGTACGTGATATTCCTGTTTGAGTTTGATCACGCTTTGGGCTTGGCATTGGCTATAGGCGCGGCATTGTTGGCCGCTGTATTTACAGTGATAAACGGACGCTTGAGTAACCACTATCACCACGGAGTGATTACGTTTTACGAACTGGCCGGAGCTTGGCTTGTCGTAACATTGTTTTTGCCCTTTTATAAAGAATATTTCGCCGAAGGCCAAGCTCTGAGGATGTCCCCCGAGGGAATGGACTGGGTTTATTTGGCCGTGTTGGCCTTGATCTGTACCGTATACGCCTACGCCGAATCGGTGGAGCTGATGAAAAGGATCACGCCTTTTGCCATGAACCTGACCGTGAATATGGAGCCTGTCTACGGAATGGTGCTGGCTATTTTTATCTTGGGCGAAAACAAGGAGCTGAATCCCGGTTTCTACATCGGTACCGGCATTATACTTTTATCTGTTTTGGCCTATCCGTTTATAAAGCGTTTCCATAAACGGAAAACCATTCACAAAGCCGTAACGCAAGAAGTCTGACCAGTTTAAGCAAAAAGGTTTTGAATGAAAAAAGCCCGTAATGATTAATCGTTACGGGCTTTTTGTCATTAGGCTAGTATGCATTCCGGCGTATTTATCTCTAAATATGGCTACAAAATTTTCTTCCATCCAAAAACGTAATGGTTATGGAAGAAAGATGAAAGCCTGAAATTAGTTTTTTGGAATGCAATGAGAGTCTTTTTCTGTAAGTATAATGCTTTTAAAGTTACGGGCGGTCTATTTACACTTTACTCTTTACTTTGTACTGTGTGTCAATTCCCCGGCTTCATTTTCAAAATCTCCCTAGCGAACTTATCGGTTTCGGCCTTGATTTCCGGAACGGACCCGCTGGTGAAACGCGATACGATAGCGTGGACACCGGCGTTAGGAAACGCTTTTTTCGTTTTAAGGCCGTCGGGAGTGCTGATCGCGTCGAACATTTCCTCGATACGCTTTACGGATACGGTATTGTCCTGTCGCTGTTCGTCTTTGTAGTAATACCCTACAAACACTGGTTGCTTAATTTTTTTGAACGTTTCGTCGGTCATGGTGCCGTTGACCAGTTGTTTGAGCGCTACCAAGCCTTTGATATGGTATTTTCCGTACCAGTATTTCGCTTCGTCTCCCACTACGTTTGGCGTGTAATATGAACCTCCGATTACCGCCGAAGCGAGTTTTTCGCCCCAAGGCATGGGGAGCAGGGCGGAGGTGCCGTCGTACAGGTCTATATTCGGGGAGTAGAGTATAAGCGCCTGCACATCCTCAGGGTGCTGGGAGGCCAGATACAGGGCGAGCGTGCATCCTGTGGAACAACCCATCAGGATTACTTTCTTGCCGAGTTTTTTGCCTATGGCCAACGCTTCCGTTGCGGAGGCGATATACCCGTCGGGCGTGAGGTTTTCCAGAGGGGAATCGCTTACGAGTCCGTGTTCCGAAAGGCGGGGACGGTAAAGATTGGCGCCGTAGTGCCGAGCAAATTCAATATCGATGGGGTCGCCTTCTTTTGGGCTGGCGGAGAAGCCGTGCAGGTAGATTACGGCGTATTCCGTTTGCGTTTTCGCGGTGTCGTTGGCCCAGGTAATTCGGGATTCGTTTTCGGGCTTGATATGGAACTTCGCTTCGGAAGCGGTGATGGATTTTTCGAGCTCGGCCAAGCTATTGGCCTGAATCAACGGAAGGGAAGCGTCGAACGTCGGGGTTGGCGGTTTTGGCCCTAAAAGAAACACAACGACGAGCGTGACAAGTATCGCTCCGGTCCAGATAAGCATTTTCATCGGCTTAAGTTTTTTGGGGAGGCTATAAGTGATACGAAAAATAAGAAAAATCTGGTTATGAAAGAACTTGGGCTATCGGAGTATTGGCTGGAGCTTTGGGGGCGTTATCTTTGTATTGTGTGTTCCGTTTGGGCGATAATCGGGATCCTCCAGCCTGAAGACTGGAGATTTGAGTAGGTGCAAATCACGCACGTCAGCTGGGGTGTGTTGGAGCAAGCTCTTTGGTTGGTTATATGGTCATCTGATAGCTTCTGCGAACAGCCCATGTGCTTGAATGCTAGTTGTTGGGTAATATTACCATACCAGGCAACTTCATAAAGCAACTAATATTTTTTTGTTTAGGGTTATATCTAGTCAATTGAAGTTTACTTGCAGTAAAAGACACTTTTTTTCTAGCACGTGTTACTGCTACATAAAAAACACTTAATTCTTCAAGAAATTTACTCTCATTTTCTTTATCTACAAGGAAATTACAATCAGTCTTATTTTGACATTTACCACATAGCCCAAACCAATTGGGAAATAAATCTTGCTCCATATCAGGTAAAATTACGTAATCCCATTCAAGACCTTTTGCTGCATGGACTGTCGAAATAATAATTTTTGAATCAAGGAATTCCATAAATTGCTTTAATCCATTATGTTCAAAAGTATCTTTCACTAAGTTTATCCTGTCTTCATCTGTAAGAAATGAATAGTCGATAAAAATACGTGTCCAAAAAACATCTAATAATTCAAACATTGCTTGAATCAATGCAGTATTATCCTCCGAAAAAATTTCTCTAATTTTCTTCGAATGAGATTTTCCTAGCTTTTTCGTAACTCTTTTATTGCCTTTAATTAATTCAATAAATTCATATAAACACTTACGATTAAAGTTTATATAATTAGCATCTTCATCGGTAAAAAGCCCGTAGAAAAATGGTATCTTGTTATGTTTGAATGTTTCAATTATAAAATCAACATTGGGTCCTCTTTGTTTTACAAGAATCGACAAATTAGATTCTTTCTCATTTTGCAATGTCTTAAGGGTCTTTTTTACAACTTCCAATGCTTCAGTACTCTGTTCATCGTAGATGGAAAACTCTATTTCTGAGTTTAAAGAGTCGGGGTTGGAAAATGGATTTAATGCGTTTTGTCTTATGATTTTATCTAATTGAAGCATATTAGGATTAGATGCAAAACGATAATTTTTATCAAGAGAAATCACCTTAAGCTTAAACTTCTCAGTTGCACGATTTAATAAATTGGGAATAGCTCCAATAAATCCATATATTCTTTGAAGTGAATCACCTAGAAATATAACATTAGTTTTATCAATTACCAAATAGTGCAATAACCAATAACTAAGTATGTTTGTGTCCTGAAACTCATCAACAAGTACCGTAGTGTAGTAGTTCTGATAGAACGAAAGTATATTTGGAAAATCTTTAAATAATTTAATAGTTAAGGTTATAATTGCATTAAAGGGAATAGCTCCTTTAGTTAACAATTCTGAGATTACAATTTCATTGTAACGGTCAATTTTTTCTTTAAGTTGTGTGCCTTTAATTTCTTTTACAGAAATGTTAAATTCTGATAAAAGTTCTGCATCTTCAGGTGAAAGACTTTTAAAAGTTTGCATTAATTTGCTCGGGTCACTATCATCAATTGACAGCAACGTATCCAAGTTTAATAAATTAGAATGTAGCTTTTGCCCATACTTTTTTAAAATTGTTCTGCAAAACCCATGATAATTTGAAACATAAGACTTATCCTTTATATTAATTTCTTTACCAACGCCATCAAGTAGTGCTGGAATGTTTCTGCCTACATCTTTTTTTATTTTATATGCAGCGTTTACACTAAAAGTGAGTGCTAAAAGTCTTTTAGGTGAAGGAATTTGATTACTTGCAACCAAATATGCAATACGACTAACCATCGTATGAGTTTTTCCATAGCCTGCAGGTGCCTCTACAAGAATTCTTTTTTCGGGTGAGAAAATAACTTCAAGCTGCTTTTTATCTCCTTGATGCTTCTCCTTTATCCTTGTTTTTATTATTTCAAGTTTAGAACTATCCATTAGCACATATCTTTAGCCTGTACAATCAAATTCTTATATACTTCGGGAATTTCTTCTGTCCCGAGTCTCAATCCTATTAACCGAGCTAATGTTTGGGATTTATTAATAGAAAACCATGTTGAATAAAACGCTTTTAAATGTACAATGTCTGTTTTTTCAATTTCCGATAGCTTTAATTTTTTACCAATTGCAGAGGGCAAAAAACCATACTTTTTAAAAGCTCTTTTATTTATAGCTTTTGCATCTAATTCACGTTCATTTTTTAATGAATCATATTCAGAAACTATTTCCTCCAACAAGGCTTCTTTTTCATTGTCAATCAAGAACATCAATTCTGCCTCAAAGTCACATTCGTTTGTTTTCAAAAGATTATCTATTCCAGTTGGAGCATTATCTCCATCACTATCATTTATACCAATACAAGGGATTCCAAACTTTTCTGCAATTTGTACAAGTTGCTTTACAGAATCACCCCCAGCTTGAATAACTGAAATCCCAAAATCGTCAAAATCAATTCCTAGTTTTTCTCCAAAAAAAGGAAAACTACCATACTCCGAATCTCCTTCAACAAAAATTGCACATCGAGAAAAGAAGGCTTCTTTAATAAATGGGAAATGAAGAAATAAATGTTTATTTAACTGTTCTCCTAATTGGATATTACTGCCAGATATAATTTTGACTTCGTCCTCATCTTTAAATATTCTTACAATTTGCTTGTAATCATTTAATATAATGTTTGGAGAATGGGTTGCGATTATAACCTGACCTATAAACTTATCTATCCCAAATAATTCTTTTACTAATAATGCAAAATCCTCATTTTCATTGTTCATTACTCGATTGAGATATTTAACCAATGAGCGTTGCATATATGGATGTAAATGAATTTCTGGCTCATCTAGTCCTAACACTAATGAAATTGATTTTTCCCCTGATACTTCATCTTCAAAAACTCCTCTTTCACCTCTTTGTTCTGTAATTGTTTGTAGCTTATCTAGAATCGAAAGCGTAACCAATAATAAAAACTGAACTCCATAACCACTCTTTGATAATGTATCTCCCTTTCCATCTTTGAGGGATATTAATTTTGGAATCAAATGTTCAATTTCATTCTCGATACTAGCCGAAACATCATAGTCCTGAAAAGCCTTTATTTTGTAGAGTTTGGAATTTAGGTCTGTAATCAATCCTTCTATTTCTGCTCCATCTATCAAGCTCTCTGTATTCAACTCTTTTTCGCTTAAATATCCTTTTACAATATTTGTTAAGAATCGTCCAACTCCACGACCTTTATCAAAATTGATTTCTGCAATTGGATTTCTTAAAGAATCATAGAAAATAAAATTCAAACATTTTATTAGTGATGGCGCAATATAAGTTTCAGTTTCCTTATGGTAATATTCAAGGTTATCATCAGACGATGCTTGTTTGCATACAATATTAATTTTGGAATAATCTTCAAGGTCAAATAAATCTTCAAAATGACCTATTTCTACATCTGCAAGTTGTAAGCAAAGCTCAATATGTATTGGTAATGATTTATCCGTAAAATCGTCAATCCAAAACGCCCTACGTGTAAATACAGTATTTATCAAATTAAGCAAGTTTGATTTTCCCAGATTATTCTCACCGACAATAAAGTTGCAAGTAGCATCAAAATGTATATCAACACTGCTTAGATTTCTGTAATTTTCTATTGAAATGTTTAATATTTTCATAGTTGCAATTTTTTATGGTGTTATTTGTTCGTTAGGTTTTCAACAGGTTAATCAATGTTACCTGTGTTTCTTTGAGTTTGCGTTAACGATTCAATAATAGGGATTCCTACTATTTCTAAATATAAACGCTATCCTTAATTATTGTAAGAAGCTTCTCTGACTAGTGTGAAAAAATGAATTGAGTCTACTTTAAAGTATTAATGTACTAATTTGATGTGAGTTTTTAGAGTTGTTCTATAACTAAAACACAAAAAAAGATGCTCCATCTCGAGAGTGCTCAAACATAACAATTATAACCAAGCCTGATCTATTTAATAAACCGTATATTAAGTGCCTTCAAAAGTCGCTATATCCATATTGTAACTTCCATATTTAAAGTAATTCTTGATAGTTTTTATTACCTGTCTGTTTTCTCTTTTTTATCAGGGCAATGAATGATACGATTGACCAAACTCCCTCAAGCACTATAAACGGGATATATTTCATAAGTATAGAGGCTAAACAAGCCAGTATAGCACCAAAGAGGTTTAGTAGAATAAAGACTAAACTATCCTTTTCTAATCTGCCTGATACGTTTAGCGTATATGCCAATAGAATTTGAAATACACCAATAAACCCTAGCCAATCTACTGTATTCATTGATTTGTTGTTAATAGCGAGGAGAATCTCTATTTTTTTAAAGCCTTAATATGCTAAAAGAGTTTGTGTTTAGAATATATCACTAAAGTCAATACACAAAAAATGCCCCGCTCCCGGAGCGTTTAAACATAACAATCATAACCGATCCTGCATACGTGAGCAAACGCAATTCGTTGACTGGAGGGATTATGAAAGTTTTTCGGCCTTTGTCTTACGGTTATTCGCTATTGATTCGAAAAAAAATGGACATAAGAGTCTTGTCTACTATCGATTTGGCGGGTAGTTGAGGGAGAAGTTCTTGAAAATTGGAGGAAATACGCTGATTAGGTTCAATTAGGCGGCTTTTGGCCATAGGGGTGCTGTCTCGTCCGTGTCCGTTGAGGTGAGTTTCTTTGTTAGCGTTTCGTTTCTGGGCGGTGAGAGAGCTTTCTGTTTATTGTTATATTCCCTTTGTTTGGCCTCTTCTTGGTCAAGCTCCCAGTGCATTAGCGCAAACAGGATTTTGTTTCTTAAAAAATGGAATGGCTTTTCGTTTCGGCTATAAATACGGAAAGCCCGTCGGCTGGGTGGCCAAGCGGGTTCGCTAAAGGTGGAGCCGTTAAGCCAACTAAACAGGGACTTGCCCCTGTACGGCAAGCGGTGCTTTCGTTTTTCGGTTTGTATATAGCGTGGGCGCTTTCGGGGCGGTATACGTTGGTACTCTACTGTATCGGATAGCCAGAGAATCCATGTGCGGGGTACGGGCAATTTTGAGAAGGCCTGATGTCGTATGATGCTTTGGTGCGGTAGTCGGTCGGCCATGGCGGTAGCCAGTTTGCGCATGCGGTGGAGTAGTTGGGCCAATTTGGGGTCGTAGAATCCCATCGGGCTGTTGCGTCGGAGTTCCCGGCTTACGGTAGAGGGGTGTACGTTTATCAGGGAGGCGACTTCTTTTTGGTTAAGGCCGCGCCTTAGGGCCATAGCCAGCCTGTCGCGCAGTTCGGCGTTGAGTTGCCGGTGTTTGCGCGGACGGCGTAGGAAGTTCGGTTTTTTGAGGCGCTCCATGTTTTGTTCTTCGGAAAAACGGGGCGCAAGGTTGGCTGATGTAAGGGATTTGTGGAAAAGGGTCGGGGGCAAGGTTAGAACCTTGCCGTAGGTGGAGTCGCTAGGCTGAAGCCTATCGACGGCGGTTTGGTTGGCGCAAGATTCGGTTTTACCTAAGACTTGTGATTGTATAGAGGATACACTTTCTGCTAGCTGATATTTTTTATTCCAATTTTCATCTCAATCCAATCGTGGAAATAGATAACTAAGCCGACTATAAAATGAAAACTGATTAATGCTTGACCAAATAGTTCTGATGAAGCTGTTGAGTACATTCCTAAAAATCCCATCACAATGTGATATGCCGTCAATAAGAAAAGTGCAGTATTGGATTTGCTCATCAAGGTCCAATAGATTAGGGTGAGTTGAACGATTAATCTGCCCATTTGGACGGGGAGCCTCTCTGGTCCAATTTTGTTATGCACCAAAATCATTATAAGAACTTCAATTGCGATAGTTAAAGTTATGGCTGTTATTAAAACTGGTCTTTTTTTCATTTTTATTTAATCAGATAAATTAAGGCAGAAACTTCAAAATCCTCCTAAATGGCCATCCTCTCTTCCATATTTTGGCGCATTTCCTCTTCTTGCGTAAGATGTTGTGTAGATTGTTACACTTGTTGTTTATGCTTACGCGAGGTGCTACAAATCCATTATTCCATAATCAATTAAGGTGACTTTAAGGCCTGCAGATTTAAGTTTATTCTCTATTCTGTTGATCAACGAATTCTCATTCATTTCAATAACGGATTCATTCCAATCAAAAGAAAAAGACGCCGTATTCCACCCGGAGTATTCCTGTTTAGAAATAGGTAGTTCAACCCCGTTTATTAGAATAACGCCTTCCGAGCAAATGACACCGGCGGATGACACTTCTGTTTTTTCAATCTCCTTTATAATTTCGCAACCGAAATCCTCTTTTAACGATTCAATTATCAAATCGACATTATCGGTATCAATAGAAAATTGAACTGCCCAGATCTTCTGGGAATTTTCGGTCAGATCGTCTTGGTTTGCTTCCAAATTCTGAATCGCTTCATCCAGAAGATCATCGAAAGTTTTGTTTAAGCTTTTTATTTCAAAGTTACAGTAATAGTCATATTCATAAATTGTCCTATCATTCGGGTCATCACTTCTCAATAGCCAGTAGTCTTCCCCTCCATTATGACCGAATCGAAAGTAATTTTTTGATTCGCCATTAGGTAAAAAATTCGTTAAAGGATTGAAATCAGAGACTCTGTCATTTATCCCCCAAATTACATCTTGTTTTAAACCGATATTAAGTAAAAATTCCCGATAGTACTCCGGTAGTTTTCTTTCAAGTATTGACTCAATTTTGCTTACTTCTATTTCGCTTAGAGGGCTAATAACCACCTTTGAGTCGAATTCCTTAAGCCTTTGTCTGAATTTTTCTATTGTCATTTTAGTTTCAATATTAAAAGCTTCCTTTGATTATTGTAAAAGCTCCCCGTTTGGCATAAAAATCCGGAGATGATAAGGAGTAGTGTGTTTTATAAAGTATTAATATACTGAAAATCATCAATACGAGGGCGTGGTTCATTCGCTAAAATACAAAAGGCGCCCCGCGATCAGAGCGCCTTAAATCAAACCATACCAGCTAAGAAACTGTATGTTCTTCGCCCTCAAAAGGTACGGCAAGTGTATTGTGAATTTTTCCTGTTTTCAAATTTTGCCTCAAGCATTCAGTTGACGCTGGCGCTCCAATTCCTCCTGCGTGGCTATCATTTCTTCCATATTTTGGCGCATTTCCTCTTCCTGCGCACGGAGCTGTTCGGTCATCTGGGTCGATTCTTCCAGTAGCATTTGGGTTTTCTCGGTGGTTTTTACGCTGGAAAGTGTAGAGGCGATATTTTCGGAAAGTTTTTCCACGAACTCAACCTCATATTGTTCGAATACTTTGAACGACGCGATTTCCAAAACCCCGTATACCGTTTCGTTCACTATAAGCGGCATGACCAGCAGGCATGACGGGAGCGCCTTGCCCAAGCCGGAGGTAATGTTTACATAGTCGTCCGGAATATCGGTCATAAATATTTTGGACCTTTCTATCCAGGCTTGTCCGGCCAGTCCTTCGCCCTGCATTATTTTCTTTGACAGGTATTTTTTGCGTTTCCACGCATAACATGAGGCCAGTTCCAAATATGGCTCCGTCTCCGAATCATTGATTACGAATAGCGCGCCTTGGTTAGCGTTCAGGTATTTTACGGCTTTGGCCAAAGTTTTTTCGCAGAGTTTAGCCAAATCTTGGTTGTTTTGGCGGAGCGTTTCTCCAAATTCGGCCAAGCCCGTAGTTGCCCAGCTTCTTTGTTTCGCTTCCTTGTTTACCATTTCAAGGCTGTTTCGCATCTCCAGCAGGGAGTTGCCCAGTATGTCCTTGTCGCTAAGCGGCTGGAATTGGTGATCGTATTGGCCCTTGCCTATACTGGCGGCGAATGAAGAGCTTTTGCGGACGCTTTCTTCCAGTTGGGCGAATGATTTCTGGATATTGATAATCTCGTCCACTTTGGTCTCCGCCGATATTTCAAGGCCTTTTTCGGGAACATCGCCTTTGGTCAGCCTGTGTACCCTGTCCACTACGGCGTTCAGCGGAATGTAAATGGACTGGTAAAGCCAATACGTAAGCAATACGCTGGCCAGTATTCCGATAAAAATGGAAGCGGCCGAAGCCAGTTTGGCGTTGTCGGAGATTTTTTGCTGTTCTACAACGAAGTTATTGTTGTGCTGTTGGATCTGGTCAAGTTGCGCTTTGACGTATTCGCGATACTCGGTGGTGAGGGGGACCAGGGTTTTGTTGGTAAAGTCGGTGAGCTTCTGGCTATTGGTCAGCATTCCGTTTGAGGATTCCGAAGCGGCCATCTCGTAGAGCATGCCATAGGCCTTTTCCAACGTGGTGATTTTATCGATAATACTGGTCAGCGGAGACTCCGTATTGCCGATAGAATCCCATTTGTGGTTGAGAATTATAGTCTTTTGTTTGATATAGGAAAAAGACGAATCCATTTCCATACGATAAAGCTGGACGCTTTCCACCGTTACCTGATCGTAGTACATTGAGGCGCCATGTGTCATGGCAATGTATTCGGTCATATCATAGTGCTCTTGCAGTAGGCTTTGAGTGGGGAATGTCACGTGCCCGAAAAGCGCCACACGTTCGGCGCTTTGGTGCGTACGGTACAAGTGAGCCAGCGAGGTGGCCAAGATTATCGTCAGAAAAAGTGACAGAGTCAGGTAAAGGCTAGTTTTAATGGAAAACGTATTCACTTGATTATTCTTTAGGTATTAGAGTAAAAGTGATCCAAGTTGTGTTTTCGGACTTTTGGATGTGTGGTTATGTCCTGAAAAATCGAAGATAAGGGTTTCAAATTAAATAATAAACAAATGTTTGTTTGGCTTTCGCGTTGCGGAACATTGCCTTTTGCCTGTTGTTTCTCGGTTGATTAACTTCGTTGGTCATAAAAGAAGAATTAGAATGATTGAAGCTGTAATATTTGATATGGACGGGGTTTTGATCGATTCCGAGCCGTATTGGAAAATCGCCATGGCGAACGTTTTCCAGACTGTGGGAGTGGAAATGAGCGCCGAAAAAGCCCGCCAAACCCTTGGTTTGCGGATTAGGGAAGTGGTTGAGTTTTGGCATAAAAAAGAACCTTGGACGGGTAAAGACACCGAAAAGGTATTGGAAGAAATAATAGCCGACGTGGAGAGGTTGGTATTGGAACGTGGCGAGATATTGCCGGGCGTACACCAAACTATTGAATTTTTCAGGGAAAAGGAGCTTCCGGTGGCTTTGGCTTCTTCGTCGCCGATGGGGCTGATCGAGAGTTTTGTCGGGAAAATGGGGATCCGTAGTCATTTGCACGCGATGCGTTCGGGTGATCAGGAAGAGTATAGCAAACCGCATCCGGCCATATTTATAAATGTGGCCAAAGAGATGGGCGTGGATCCGAAACGTTGTCTCGTGTTCGAAGACTCGGTAAACGGCGTGATAGCGGCCAAAGCGGCGGGAATGAAAACCGTGGCTATTCCCGAAGCGGAAATGTACGCCGACGCCCGTTTTAGCATAGCCGATATGAAATTGGCCAGTATGGCGGACTTCGGCGAGAAACAATGGCTTGAGATGAACCGCTATTGAAGGAGTACAAAGTAAAGAGTCCAGAGTAAAGTGACTGCTCGGAGGTTGTTTAGGCGTCTTTAGGTCAATAGACCGGCGTTCTTTTGAGCGTAAACTTAATATAGCACGAACCTTATAGGCTGGCGCCTCTTGTCTTGAATCTGGAGGCGCCAGTTTTACAGGATTGAATTACAGTTTTTTACTGCTGTCAGGCTTTTTTCATAAAACCGATCGGCAGATCTCCGGACCTGACGTTATGGAAATTCGAGAGGTTCGGAAGTATAGTTTCCAACTCCGAAGGAGCCACGCCGAACCAGAGGCTCAGTTCCGCGAAATACTCGTCGGTGGAAAGTGTGGGGACGAAGATTCCGCCGCCCACTTCGAATTGGCTCTTTAGCTTGATGTCCGGATATTTACCGTAAACCCTTCCGCCGTTTACCGCTCCGCCCATTACCATCACATTACCGCCCCAGGCGTGGTCGGTTCCGTTACCGTTTGAGGTAAGTGTCCGGCCAAAGTCCGAGGTCAGGAAGGTGGTGACGTTGTTGTCGGTCCCGAGTTCCCGCATCGCTTTGTCGAATTGGCCGAAGCCTTTGCTTACCGTACTGAGCATTTCCTGTTGCGAGGCCAAAACGTTGTCGTGGTGGTCCCAGCCACCGTACAAAACGAAAAAGACTTGGCGCTTCATACCCAATTTTTTGCGGGCGGCCACCGTCCGGGCCACCATCTTCATATCCTGCTCGAATTGGCTGTCGCCGAAATTGGTCGAAATCCGGCCGTTTTCTTCCAGCGCCTGCGAGAATTCTTCGTGATTGTCGTGGGCGGTTTTGGTCTTTTGGGCGAATGTCTGCTTGAATACGTTTCCGTATTGCTGGCTCAGCAGGCTGTCGATGCCTTTCCTCAAAGGTTTGTCATACCACTCTCCGCTCTCAAAAGGAGCTATGCCCACGCTTCCGTTGCGTTCCGAGCTTCTGATCGCGTACTGGTGGGTTTTGTTTCCGGCCTGAAAGATATTGGAACCCGAGAGCGAGATATTCATCGATATCCTGTCGTTCTCGTTCTGAGTGTTCATAATATCGGCGATCCGGCCAGCCCAGCCTCTGGCCGAGCGCGAGTGGGGCATGGACGTTTGCCAATGCATCACTTGGTCGGCGTGGGAGAGCAGGCCGAGCGGTAGCCTTTTGCTGCGGTTCAGGTAATCGCTCTTGGTAATGGGCTCCACCAAAGTCCCCACGTTCGATATCATGGCGATTTTCTTGTCGTTGAAAAGCTTCTGGATGTCGGACATGGCCGGATGGAGTCCGAACTGCCGGCCGTCGTTGTCCCGGAAGTTGATTTTCCGGAGTTGGTTATTGGCCAAGGCCAGATTCGCCCGGGTGTTTTTGTAATCGTTGTAAAAGTGTCCGTTGGTGGGCGCCAACATATTGAAGCTGTCGTTTCCGCCCGCCAACAGTACGCAAACCAGCGCCTTGTAATCGTCGTCTTGGTTGGGCGTGGCCAAGGCGTTGGCCATTCCCAGGTTGAAAACGGAGCTGTATAGCGATAAAGTCCCTACGGCGGCGCAAGAGGCTTGGCCCATAAATTTGCGACGGGATATTTTTTTCGAGTCTTTCATGTTCGGTTACTTTTGGATGGCGTAATCTGGCGAGATCATCACCATAAAAGCCGCTGTTCTGGCCACGATATTGTCGTCGCCTTTGAAAGGTTTGAGAGATTGGATGATCGTTTTCTTGGTCTTGTCGCTCAGTTGGCCTCCGGCCAAAAGGATGTCGAGATGATCAAGGAGCGCTTCCGGCTGTTTGGCCAAAGCCGTTTCCGTAGAGAAATCGAAAGAGACACGGTCCTCTTTCCGCAATCTGACAGGATTGTCAGTCTCCGGCGCCTCGATTTTCCTTGAGGAAGGCACGGTAGTTACCATCAGGGGGCTGTGGGCGTAAAACCATTCGTACATCAGGTTGATGTAGTCGATCGACGTAGCCGAATTGTGTATTTGCATTTCCGGCGATACCAAATCGTTATCGGCGATGGGGCCGTTGGGTTGGTGGTCCGGAAGAAAGAAATTGAAAACGGTAGGCGAGGCGAGAATGCTCTGTTCCACGGTTTTTTCGAGGCGGTGTCCCCAAAACCAGAATTTGCCCGATTCGTTGGAGGCTTTGAAAGCTTTCAGGGCCTGCGTAGCCCGCAATAACGGCTCCCGGACTTTTCCGAAAGTAGGATCGGAAAGACTTTTTTCGGAAAGCGCTTCCGGATCGAGCAATATGCTTCTGAAGACATGCCCCATATCGCCGCGTTCGCCTTTTCCGTTGTCGTTAAAGGCTTCGGCTACCCGCTTTACGTATCCTTTGGAAGGGTTGGAAGTCACCAATCGTTGGATCAACAGCTTCCCTATAAACGGCCCGACATTCGGATGATGGAAGAGATTGTCGATGGCCGCGTTTATGTCTTGAAGCGCCGTTTGGCCGGCGGGGACGGCGGTGTTCCGGAGCAGGTGTTTCTTTCCCGGTTCGTGCCATTGTTCCATCAGTTGCATCGGGTCGGTGGTGTTGATGGTCGGCACCAAGTAGTTGTATTCGTTGGCCCACTCCACCGAATAACCTTCGAAACCTCCCCAGGCATATTGGTACGAGGCCGGAGCGAAGCCCGTGAATATTTTAGCGAATTCCTTAATGTCGTTGTTGTCGTAAGTGGGGATGTCGTTTCCTTTCGCATCCTTTTTCCGGGTTCCGTCCGTGTTCAGCTCATACAGGCCGATAGAGAAAAGCTGCATGATCTCGCGGGCGTAGTTCTCGTCGGGATGCAGGTTTTTGGCCTTGTCAGTCTTGCCGTTGTTCATATGGCTGAGGTATACGCCCATCATCGGGTGCATGGTCACGTCGAAAAGCAAGTCGCGGTAATTGCCGAAAGCGTGCTTCGATAGCATATCGTAATAGTTGGCCAGGCCGGGACCGCTAAGCTCAAGGTTCGATTTTTCGGAGATAACGAAGATTTCGCTCAGGGCCAGTGTCGCCCTTTGCCTAAGCTGGTCATCCGTATTCATTATATTGTGCCACCAGGCCATGCGCCAATAGAACCAGTAGGGCTGTACCTGATCATTGCCGACCACTTTGCCGCGCCCCCATTTTTTGATATACGCGTTTCTGAAATAGTCCCAGATCTCTTCCGTCGTTTTCTGGAAAGATATCTGGACGGGGCGCTTCAGCTGTTCGTCCACCCAGTTCGAATACCCTTTGCGGGTTACGGAATCTATCAGTTCCAGGTCGGCGCCCAGAACTGCTCGGGCAAGGAGCTTTGATACAGTAGCCTTGTCTGCTTGTGAGGAGGGTTTATGCATGATTAGAGTGATTATGATTTCGGTTCCGACCGTCGGTTTGGCCGATAAGCAAATAAAGCTAGCTTGAGGCTCAAGGCTATTGATGTGGATCAAAATCGTGTTGGTTTTGAAAATTACACCTGATGGATATTTTAATTATGGGTTAAATTTTTAGTGTTATTGTTAAGTGATTTTTTGTGTAAAGAGATCTTCTGTAGTAATTTCCATTGTTATATTTGTGGTTAGATGTTTTTTAGAAAATAAGAGTTCAAGATCGACTTTGGATCAAATTAGTTTTTATGAACAGCGATACTTATAAAAGCCCCTCTGTTATTAGGCAATTTATTAAAGGCTCATACTTGCGAACTCGCAGAGCCTTGGGAATTGATGTTACTCTGCCATATATGAAGCAGCGTGAGATCGAAATTATTGAGGAAATTTTAACTAGACTCAAGCCGAAAAAATGTCTTGAATACGGAGGCGGTTATAGCACTCTCTATTACCCGAAGTTTCTCGACGAAAGCGCTCAATGGATATCTGTTGAGCACCATCCGGAATGGTTCGAAATCATTAAAAAGAAAATCACGCGCAAAAATACGGTTATGCATAGTGTGAGAGCTGATAAAGACAGCGATAATAACACTATTGATGAATACCGGACCTATGTGAATTTTCCGGAAAAAGGAGCCCCGTATGATTTTATTTTGGTAGACGGAAGGGTTCGGGACGCTTGTGTAGATAAAGCGTACGATATGCTGAGTGATGATGGTATTTTGTTATTGCATGATGCCAACAGAAAAAATTACTTTGATATAGTTAAGGACTATCCGCATAGTTTGCTTCTGAATGATTTTAGGAAAACTTCAGGTGGGTTGGCCTTTGCTACGAAAAGCAAACCTGTAAAGGAATTTTTTGATGTAGATAAGCATGCGGCTGTATGGGAGCGTAATTCCGTAATTAATAACTTTTTCAAGTTTAAATTTTTGATGGGAAAAAAAGCGAAGCCGTTCAATTTGCAGGTTCGTTAACTGATAATGTTTTCAGGCATAAGAAAAGCTCTTCGTTTCGGGGAGCTTTTTTTGTGCCTGCAATTATTTAAACTCATCCGTTCGGAAGACTCGTTTACTATGCCTTTTATGTGATGGTAGGTTTGCGATAACAGCTCTGCAAGGCTTGGATGTTTGGAACTAAATTCGGGTTCTTTTCCGATAGAAAGCAGGCGTTTTTTGGTTTGCAATACAGTTTTGGTGTTTAGGATAATACCTTTATAGTGATTTAGATAATTATCATTATCGTATCCTCTCGTAGTCAGATTTTATATACGCATGCTGGTAGTGAATGTTCTTTTGTTTCAACCAGTTCCGTTTTGGTTTGTGTTTGATAATATTACCTTTTTTGTGAAGAAATCAGACTTGATGATGTGTTGTGGAAATTGAAAAAATCATTTTTATGATTCGTTTTTAATGATGTGCGTTTTGATAGTGTTTAATTGCAATAACCTTGTAGCATTATTTGTGTGTGGGAGTGATGTGGTTTTCAGTAAACGGAATACGTGAAAATGTGTGTAATTTTATGCTAATAATACAATTTTAGGTTATATATGAATTTTTATTTTTTATTTATGCGCATAAATAGATCTAATCATTTGTTGGTTGTCGTTTTTACTTCATATTTAAGGTGTTGAAATTTTTATAACTTATAATTTTACGAATATGTTTGATTTCAAATTGTGCATGAAGCTATTCTGGACAATATTAAGAACTAAGCAATATTTTTTGAGTAGTTGCTTTATTTTGCTAATCAGTTTGATGGGATGTTCCAAGGATGATGACCCTGCGCCAGCTCCTCCCGCACCAACTCCTTCGCCGGTTACCCCTACTGATGATATCCAAGTATACTTTAGCTCGGAAAACTACACAGCCATAGAGGGAGGTGTGGCAACCATTGAGGTAAGCTTAAGTAAACCGTCCGATGTTCCGGTATTTGTTCCCATTAAGATTGCTTCAGGCGAAGGTGAAGTGGAACATACGACTGATCTCCTCTCTAATCAGCATCTTATTATTGCTCACGGTATTGATAAGCAGACTTTTAGGGTAAAAGTATCGGACGACGCAAATGCAAGTGATGAAACATTGATCGTATCCTTGGCCGACGTTCTGCCTTCTGGTTTAGTGGCTAGCACTACCCAACCCACTAGCGCTACTCTTACGATAAAAGACGACAAATTGATTGGCATAAGTAACGTTGCTCAGCTGAATGCCATGCGTTATGATTTGGATGGTAACGGAAAAGTAGATGACGGGGCTAATAGCTCGGCTTATTCAGAAGCTTTCCCTAATCTGTCTGTCTCGGCTGATTGTAAGGGATATAAATTGGTCAATAATATAACGGTTAACAATTGGGTTCCCGTAGGATCCAAAGAAGCCCCATTTAACGCTATGTTGCAAGGAGGCGGTTATGTCTTGTCCAAGATAAATGTGAATGTGTCAGCGGTAAGCGATATAGGATTCTTTAGTGTAATAGGCGAAAAAGGTATAGTCCAAAACTTAGGGCTTACAGTTACCGGTATTGTGGGAGGCGGTGCGCATGCCGGTGGTCTGGCGTCTGAAAATTATGGCACCATTAGAAATTGCTTTGTGAAAGGGGAAAGAAATAGTAAAATATCAAATTTCCATGGAGTGTCGGCCGGTTTGGTGGCAAAAAATTACGGATATATCATTTCTTGCTATTCTGAAGGGGTGACGATTAAATCGGGTACTTACGGTGCTGGACTAGTGGGTGAAAATGGCGCGTCAAAAGGAAACAAACCATCAGGTACTATTATCGCTTGTTACGCCTTGGACAATGCGATGGTATATTCGAGTGTTAGACCTACTCTTGCTGGCCTTGTAGGAAAAAATGCCAAAGGGAGCGTTATCAAGGCCTGTTATGTAAGAGCCGGAAGTATAGCGATACATAAGGATATAAATAGTTCGGTTATTTCCTTCAGCGGGGCGTCACAACTCATCAATTGTTATTCAGCAGGTCTTTCGGCTCGGTTTGTCGTTGGGAGTCCAGAGGGTAACTCTTATGCTGAGGGATCTGCTGAGGATGCGGATAAGAATGTCAAAACAGCTTCTGTTTTGCAGGCGCCTACGGGTTATACAGGTATTTATGCGGATTGGTTGATAGATCTGGATGGAGATCTTCCGGACCATATACCGAGCTTGCTTAACGGATCTGTGCCCCATGATACGGGTGCGGATGATGTTTGGGATTTTGGCAATGCGAATAGTTATCCTAAGTTGAAAGTAGACTTTAATAACGATGGTGTAGCGACCGTGGAAGAATTTGGCAAACAATGATTTTTTGTTGGTCCGCAATACCGGTTAGGCAAAGCTTGGAGGGGGACGGATTTGGTTTTTCACCGACTTGAAACAGAGGTTTTTAGGTTTGCTGTGCCATTATGTTATTTAAAACTGGCTCTTTTATAAGTGGTTTGGATGGTTCCGTTCTTCCCGCTATATTGTTCCCGCAATCAGGTATTATATACAAGATTGCGGGATATTTTTTAGTGCGGGAAAAAGTCCTGTACGCTTAACTCTTTTTTTGAATCGTAAACTTATTTGTCATGTCCAAAAGAGATCTTTTTATCCTGTTGCTCAAGCTTTTCGGGCTTTATTCGTTAGTGTCTTCGTTTTTTTTTATTCTACCCTCGGTTTTCAGTTATGTTACTGCGATGAACAGTATGTCTCCATCAGCGTATGACATTTATCTGGTGCTTTTTACTGGGTTTACTCTGGTTGGAATTGTAGTGTTTTTTGCCTTTGTTTTGTTTAAAGCCCCTTGGATCGTCGAGAAGTTAAAGCTGGCGAAGGGGTTTGATAATGATTGGATTGAAATAGGAAAACTAAGTGCGCATGATATCATCAGAATAGGCGTTTTTATGTTGGGGGGACTGATTCTCGTAGACAATATCGCTGAGTTTATAAATACGGGGTATTACGTGCTTAAAAGCGATATTGCGGGTTTTAATTTTTCGTGGAACGAGAATATTCCGTTGGCCATTTCTGGGATCAAATTGCTAGTGGGTGTGCTGTTGGTCACCAATTACGATAGGATATCAGGCTTGTTGAAAACAGACCAAACCGGGGAAAACGTTATCGAAGCAAAGTGATTGGCTTTGCCTTTTGATTCTTTTTGATAATACAAGTACGGGCGAGACGCTTTAGTGAAATGTTGCTTCGCTTTTTTTGTGGGAAAAAGCTGAGTATGCTGGATTGGAACTATCTGAGAAGTTGAGTGGCGATAATCCAGATCAAAACAGGCTCAGGTACTTGAGAGCGTAGCTTTTTGATGGCCCGGTGAGTTAGATTAAGGGCGGATTGTTGGCGAATAGCCATTGTTTCGGCTATTTGCTCGTAGCTAAGGCCTGCGTTAAAGCGCAGAAAAAGTATTTCGCGTTGGTTCTCGCTTAGCGAAGCCAAACCTTCCTGTAGCCGGTTAAGCGTTTCTTCCTGTATTTCGCTTTTGATAAGGGCTGTCTCGCGGTCAATCTCCAGTGGGAACAACCCGGATTGTGAGGTGTCTGGCGACAAGACAAATCTTATGGCCCTTTTTTGCTTGGTGATAATCTCGTTGCGGAGTGCTCGATATAAATAGGCTTTGGGATGTTCAAGTTGGCGTAGCTTCTTGGCTCTTGACCATAGATCTACGAACACGTCGTGTATGGCGTCTTCCACCATATCCGGTTTGCCGCAGAACTTGAGGCCGTATGAACGCAAAGGTGCGGAATACTTACGGTACACGTTCTCGACCAGTTTGGAATCGTTGGCGTCAAGGAATCTCTCCTCTTCGATTTTCTCGTATAGCGTGTAAGTGTTTCCCATTCGTTCTTATCCCTTATGGCGTGGGTAGCCACCGGTCCTGAATTACCAAACATACTAAAATCGCTCTCATCTTACTATTATTTGGGGGGGATAAAATAAGTTGAATCATTGTGGTTTTTTGTGTTTTGAGAGTTTTTTTGTTGTTATTTCCATAATAAGGCGCCTTTTGGATGTAGCCTGTAAGGGGGTGTTTGATAAAAGGCCGGAGGGTATCCGGTGAAAGTGTTTTCTTGTGGGTTTATTGGCCCAACTAGATTTTATATTGGTTTTCCTTCTTGTTTTTCGAAGCTGTTTCAAGGTGACTGGATATTTTTTGGCATAAGAATTTCCGCCCTGCTGCCCCTAGCGGGTATCCTGCGGGTGGTTTTCTAAAAAAATGAAAAAAAGTCGTTTTTTAGTGAGTATAAAATCCGGATGGCGAAGATATAGGGGGGACAGTTGGCTTGTTTACCAGATATCAAAGGTTTGATGGGAGATCCGAAAGAGAAGGAATACAGTATTGAGGACATGGTATTGTCCGAAGATTTCCGGCGATGGATTTTGGAAGGGGAGAACAATGAGTGGGGAAATTATGCGGGCGCCGACAAAGATCGCCAAGCGAAGTTGGATGAGGCGTCGAGATTGGTGCGAGGCCTGAAATTTAAGGAAGAGGAAGATACTCCCGTCATTTCCGCACAAACCTTTGTTAGGGTTAGACGTACCGTTTTGGCCAAAGCCAAGCGAAGAAGGCTGTACCGGAGAGTAGCCTCTTATGCGGCGAGTATGATTTTGGTGGGTAGCCTGACATTTTGGTTTTCGCGCCAGCCTTTGCATATCGAGAACGTTTTGCCGGTGGCGAAAACTATCCAGAACTATTATATGGCCGAACGCGGTACCATGAACGTGGTTCGGCTAACAGACGGATCCACGGTATGGATAAACGCCGAATCGAACCTGAGTTTTGAGATGGATTCGTTGGGGCGTCGTGCCGTTTTGAGCGGTGAGGCGTTTTTTTCTGTATTGCCTGATAAGGATAGGCCGTTTAAAGTGATTTGTTCCGGAGTGGAGACTGTGGTGTTGGGAACGGAGTTTAACGTAAACGGTCGAAACGGCAAAGTGAGCGTAGCTTTGTTCGAGGGTAAAGTTAGCGTACACAGGACTGAGGACAAGGATGAGGTGACGCTTTTTCCGGGCAAAAAGATAGTTTTTAGCCCTGTCGCTCACAACTACAGAGTCACCGGTTTCGATCCTGATGTGGAGGGCGGATGGCGTTACGGCATAATCAAATGCGTATCGTCGCCGGTGCGCGATATTTTCGAGCGTTTGTCAAGAATCTATAACGTTGAGTTTGTGGTGGCTCCGGGGGTTGACTTGGATGTCGCCTATTCGGGTAGTTTCAGTAATTTGCCGTTGAAAACGGTATTGGAAGGCATTAGCTATTCGGCCAATTTTGAATTTGAGATGGATGGGGATCGGGTATTGATCCGCTGATATGACCGCTTGCGCTTGGCGGGCGATATTGTTTAGGTTTTAGACTGAATTATTGTCTTGAGTTGGGCAAAACACGATCGTGTTTTGCCACGGATTTTCTTTGCTCAGAAAGTAAGGGGAGCCGTAGGAGACTAGATATTTTGACCTGTTTCACACGGCGGGATCACGGGAAAGGTATACCGTCCGGCCACAAATTTTTATCCGTATGTTTTACGATTCCGGTTAGTCGGGAACGGGGTGTTTTTCGCGTTCCAAAAAAAGAAGAGTTACCGCAGGGAATGTTGGCGCACCTCCTGTCCGGTAACTCCTTAGATTATTGTTCAATCCAAAACTTAAGTTATGCATTTGAGAATTTTTTACCTAATGCGTATGAGCTATTATTACTTTCGACAAGGGGTTTTGCTCTTGTTGTGCCTTTGGGTCATGGCGGCTTTCAGCTTTGACACGGTGGCGCAGTCTTACGCCTCGGCCACAGCCCGGGAGACCAACCAAGACAGGGTCTCTTTTCGGCAGGCGGTACGGATGCTAAAGACAAAAAAGGGCTACTCCGTTTTTATTAAAGACAAATTGCTGAAGAGCAAAGCCAACCTTTCGGTGGATTCGCCGGAGGGCAAGGAGCTGAAATCTTATCTCTACGAACTCTCCAGAGTTGCCGAGCTGAAGTTCAAACTTGTTGACGGCACCATTTACGTCACAGAGCGGGAAGTGGCCGCTAAACAAGACCAAGGTTTTTTGCTGGCGGGCCGAGTGATCGACAACAGCGGAGAGGGCTTGCCCGGCGCCACTATCAAAGTGGTGGGCGAAACCCGAGGCGTGATCACGGATATGGAAGGCGGTTTCTCCCTGAAAGTCAGGCTGGGAAATAAGCTGGAAGTCAGTTATGTGGGTTACGAATCGCAGACTTTTACGGTAAAGGACAAGAAAAAGCTTCTGGTAACACTTGAAGAGCAAGCCCAACAGCTTGAGGGCGTGCAGGTAGTGGCTTTCGCCGAACAAAAGAAGGAAAGCGTACTGGCTTCGGTGACTACGGTGAAGCCATCGGAACTGAAAGTGCCGTCCAGTAACCTGACCACGGCATTGGCGGGACGTATGTCCGGCGTTATCGCTTATCAGCGTAGTGGGGAGCCCGGCGAGGATAACGCCGAGTTCTTTATCCGCGGTGTCACCACTTTCGGTTATAAGAAGGACCCGTTGATCCTGATTGATAACGTGGAGGTGACTTCCTCGGACCTAAGCCGTCTGCAGCCTGACGATATCGCCAGTTTTTCGATTATGAAAGACGCCACGGCCACGGCGCTATACGGAGCCCGCGGAGCCAACGGCGTGGTGTTGGTCACCACTAAGGAAGGGCGAGAAGGTAAAGCCAACGTTTCGGTGAGGTTTGAGAACTCCATCTCTATGCCCACCGAAAAGCTGGAACTGGCGGACCCCATCACGTATATGAAACTGCACAACGAGTCTGTGCGTACGCGTAACCCGCTGGGGCTTTTGCCTTATTCACCGGAAAAGATTGACAAGACCATCGCCGGTACGAATCCGGAACTTTATCCGACCACCAATTGGCGTGACGAGCTGTTCAAGGATTATACGATGAACCAGCGCTTTAACTTCAATATAAGTGGCGGGGGTAAAGTGACGCGCTATTATTTGGCGGGAACGATAAATCAGGATAACGGTATCCTGAACGTGGACAAGAAGAGCGATTTCAACAACAATATCGACCTGAAACGATACACCTTGCGCTCCAATATCAATATTGACGTGACGCAAAGTACGGAGGTGATCATCCGTTTCAACGGCTCTTTCGACGATTACACGGGCCCGATTGACGGCGGAAAAGACCTTTACCTGAAAGCGATTCGTTCGAACCCGGTTTTGTTCAAGCCTTATTATCAACCCACGGAAGAGTTGCGTTATAAAAACCACCTGCTTTTCGGCAACTTCGGAGCGGGCAATTACCTGAATCCTTACGCAGACATGGTGAAAGGATATAAGGATTACACCAAAACGAAAATAGCGGCGCAGGTGGAGATCAAACAAGACCTGAGCATGATTACCGAAGGCCTTTCTTTACGCCTTCTCGGTAGCACCGACCGTTATTCCGATTTTGACGTAAAGCGCTTTTATAATCCGTACTATTATTCGGCGTTTATGAATCCGGTAACCAATAGCTTTGAGCTGAATCCGATTAATCCGGAGACAGGAACTGAGTTTTTGGGCTATGACGAAGGGGATAAGAAGATTTCAACTAGTATTTACCTGCAAGGCATGGCGCTTTATACCAAAGACATTGGTATGGACCACAACGTAAGTGGGCTTTTGGTATATACCATGCGCGAGTCTATGGCCGGGAATGCGGGTAATCTTCAAAAGTCCTTGCCAAACCGGAATATGGGTGTTTCCGGACGTTTTACTTACGCATTCAAAGACCGCTATTTTACGGAATTCAACTTTGGGTACAATGGTTCGGAGCGTTTCTCGCAAGACGAGCGTTTCGGTTTTTTCCCATCGGTGGGCGCGGGCTGGACGGTATCTGAAGAAGGTTTTATGAGTGGCATATCCAACACCGTTACCAAGTTGCGTCTGAAGGCCACTTACGGCCTGGTGGGTAACGATGCGATAGGTAGGCAAGACGACCGTTTCTTCTATCTTTCGCAAGTTAATCTGAACGACGACAAAAAAAGCATAGGATTCGGTAGCCGTTTTAGTTACGGCAAGCCGGGCGTGTCTATCCAGCGTTACGCTAATGATCAGATTACTTGGGAAACGGCGCGGAAATTCAATTTTGGAATTGAGCTTGGGCTGTTTGACGCTTTGGAATTTCAAGCCGATTATTTTACCGAGGAAAGAAGCAATATCCTGATGGACAGGGTACAGCTGGCGAGTCTCGGCTTGCAAGCGCAGTCTAGAGCCAATATTGGTGTGGCGGCCAGTAGCGGAATCGATCTTTCGTTGGATTATAAAAAGTTCTTCAGCAACGGGTTCTGGATTACGGGCCGGGCCAATTTCACCTATGCCGCTTCGGAGTTCAAAGAAGTGGAAGAGCCGGATTATTCGGCTACGCCTTGGCTTTCCAAAATCGGCAGGTCGCTTGGACAAAGGTGGGGCTTGGTGGCCGAACGTCTTTTTGTCGACCAAAAAGAGGTTGACAACTCTCCTGAGCAGACTTTCGGCAGGTATACTGGCGGAGATATAAAATACCGCGACATCAACGGCGACGGCAAAATCTCGGACCTTGACAAAGTGCCTCTTGGCAATCCCGAATCCCCTGAAATTGTATATGGGTTCGGTGTTTCGCTCGGTTATAAGAGCGTCGATTTCTCATGCTTTTTCCAAGGCCTGGCCAACGAAACATTCTGGATCGACACTTACAAAACGGCGCCGTTTATTCACTACAATGACCAAAATATCGGTTGGGACGATAATGTGATCACCAACAACGCGCTTCTGAAAGTGTACGCCGACAGCCATTGGTCAGAGGAAGACAGAAACCTTTACGCTACGTGGCCGAGGCTTTCCGACGAGCCGATCAACAACAATATGCAGCGCAGTACTTGGTTTATGCGCGACGGCTCGTTTATGCGACTCAAATCATTGGAAGTCGGTTACTCGTTTCCCGAAAAGTTGATGGAACGTTGGCGCATGAAAAAGCTGAGGGTGTATTTGAGCGGAGTCAACCTTATGACTTTCAGTAATTTCAAACTGTGGGATCCGGAAATGGGTGGCAACGGCTTGGGGTACCCCGTGCAGAAAGTGTTGAACGCTGGTATTCAGCTGAATTTTTAACCCGACTTACTTATGAGAAAATATATTGGAATTAGATATTTGGCGTTTTTACTGATCTTCGGATTAGGCTCATGCAAAGATTATCTGGATGTGGTTCCCGATAACCTGGCTACTCTGGATAACGCTTTTACAGACAGGTTCAACGCCGAAAAGTTTTTGCTGACCTGCTATTCCTATTTGCCGGGTAGCACAAGCCTGGGCGGCAACCCGGCGATGGTGGCCGGCGACGAACTGATTCTCCCATCGGAATTTTCGAATAACAATGGTCCCTCGATTTCCAGAGGGTTCCAGAGCGCCACGGATCCGATTATGAACTATTGGAACGGCAGTAAAGGCGGGACAAACCTTCATATAGCTATCCGCGACTGCAATATTTTTCTGGAAAGAATCGAGGCCGTTCCCGATATACAGCCGTTTGAGCTGAAAAAGTGGGTGGCCGAAGTCAAATTTCTGAAAGCCTACTATCATTTTTATTTGATCAGGCTTTACGGGCCAATCCATATCATCGACAAGAATTTGCCTATTGACGCCTCGATTGACGATGTGAAACTGCACCGCGATCCGTTGCCGGAATGCTTCAAATATGTTGTCGATCTGATGGACGAATCCGTGGAGGATTTGCCTGTCCTTATCCAAAACGAGGTTACGGAACTTGGCCGGATCACTAAACCGATAGCTCTGGCGATGAAAGCCCGGGTGTTGTTGACATGGGCAAGCCCGCTTTTCAACGGAAATCCCGAATTGTCGGATGTAGTGGACGAAAACGGGGTCAAGATTTTCGGTGACACGCCGGATCCTACGCTTTGGGAAAAAGCAAAAGAGGCTTACGCCGAAGCTATTGAAGTGGCTGACCAAGCGGGCTTTAAGCTGTATGAAAAAAGCGATTACCGTACGGTTTACGATGTGTCGGAGACTACTAAGGAGGTTGCCGCTTTGCGTAATCGCCTCGCTTCCGATTGGAATACGGAAGTGATTTGGGGGCTGAACAAAGGGACAAGCTCACGGGAATTGCAGAGAATCAGCCACCCGCGTCTCGATGCGTATTCGGGCAATCCTGTAAGGCAATATCTCGGGGTTTCCCTTCGGGTCGCCGAGCAGTATTACTCCAAAAACGGGGTGCCGATCAACGAGGACAAAGCTTTTGATTTCGAAAACCGCTTTTCCAGAAAAGAAGCCGGTCCCGAGCACAAACTGCATATCCGGGAAGGGCAAGAAACGGCGCGACTGCACTTTGACCGTGAGCCTCGTTTCTATGCCGACTTGGCTTTTGACCGCGGTATTTGGTACGGTAACGGCCGTTTTGAGAAAGAAAGCGAATCGTGGTGGGTGCGCGCCCGCAAAGGCGAGGTGTCTTCCGCCGCCAACCGTGGCGAATATTCGGCTACGGGATATTGGCCCAAGAAATTTGTGAATATCGAAAGCGAAATCAACGCCAACGGCACCACGTTCGGAAGTATTCCGTTCCCGTTTCCTATGGTTCGTTTGGCCGAACTGTATTTGGGGATGGCCGAAGCGATTAACGAGGCTGAAGGCCCCGCGAACGCTTATCAGTGGATTGATAAGGTACGGACCAGAGCGGGGCTCGGGGGAGTTGTCGAAAGTTGGAGAGACCATTCCTCCACTCCGGATAAACCCGCTACAAAAGAGGGTTTCCGTGAAATTCTTCAGCGTGAGCGCCTGATCGAATTGGCTTTTGAGAATCACAGGTTCTATGATCTGAGACGCTGGAAAGTCGCTCCGCAGTACTTGAACGGACCGATAAAAGGCTGGAACATTAACGCCGAGGACGCCGCGGGTTATTATCAGGTGCAAAACCTCTATAACCAATCGTTTGGCTTGCGCGATTATTTTTGGCCGATCAAAGAATCGGAGTTGCAGTTCAACGCCAAGTTAATCCAGAATCCGGGATGGTAAAACCTCAAAAACTTTCGAAAATGAACATTAGAAAACTATCGGCTTTGATATGCTCTTTGTCGCTGTTGATATTCGGTTGCGGAGAGGAAAATAGCTACGATCCGATATCAAACGACGGCAAAGCGCCCGCCAGCGTGACATTGGTGGAAACAGTAGCCTTGCCCGGCGCTGCGGAAATACGTTTCGGAACCCCTTCGGATCCGGACCTGCTGTACGTAAAGGCGGTCTATTCGCATGACGGCGGAAAGACGCAAAACGAAGTGAAAGCGTCGCTTTACGATCGCAAATTGCTGATCCAGGGTTTTGGAGAGGTCAAGGAATATAAAATAAAGCTATACGCCGTTGACAGGGGCGAAAACGAATCCAAGCCCTTGGAAGTGAGCGTAACGCCTCTGGAAGCTCCCGTTTACAGAGTCGCCAAAAGCGTCAAGATGATCGAAGACTTCGGTGGCGTGCGCTATACTTGGGACAACGAGGACCAAGCGCCGGTAATCGTTTCCATCTTCGCCCAAGACACTTTGGGAAGAATGGAAAACGTAGAGACAATCTATACCGACGACGCCGAAGGTATGTACAACATCCGGGGTTATGATCCCGATCCGATCCGTGTCGCGGTGTTGGTTCGCGACCGTTGGGACAATTTTTCGGATACCATAAAAGTGGAAGGCGAGACTCTGACGCCTTTGTTCGAAGAGCAGTTTGACCGGAAGCTTTACAAACCTCTGAATCTGGACAACGACCCGGACTGGAACGCTTGGGAAGGCAATGAGAAAAACTCGTTTGACGGCGATATCAATACCTTTAATCACACTTGGGCTGGCTCCGGATGGCCGGCGACTATAACAATGGATTTGGGACAAACCGTTAAGCTGAGCCGTTTCCGCCTTTGGCAAAGACAGAATTTCCCTTATTACCACGGAAACCTGAAGCGTTACGAGATTTTCGGCCGTTTGGACGAGCCGCCAATGGACGGTAGCTGGGACGGTTGGATCAAACTTCGGGATTGTGAATCCAGAAAACCGTCAGGTCTGCCGGGAACGCAGGAGACGAACGAGGACGTGGCCCACAGAAAGGCCGGCGACGAATTCTCAATTCCGCTCGAGGCGTCAAACGTCCGTTACATCCGCCTAAAGATTACCGAAACTTGGGGAGGCACAACCTTCTGCCATTTTTCCGAAATCGCTTTTTACGGAAGGAAAGTCGAATGATCAGGTTCGCGGACCATTCGATTACTGTTCCAGTCTGAGAACAAAAAATGAGAAAAATGAACGCATATAAACTTTTACTATTGTCGTGCGTGGCGTTGTGCGTGTTTTCGTGCCAAGACATGTACGAGGTCCACGAGGAATTTGTGGACGGCAAAGAGATTGTCTACGCGCCCAAGGTGGATTCCGTATTGGTCAGGCCGGGCAACGGCAGGATGGAGTTGGGGATGATGACAATCAACTCCAAAAACGTAACGAAAATGCGGGTGACTTGGGATAACGGGAAAAAGTCGTTTGAGCAAGCCGTCGAAATCACGGACGAAGAGCAGACCGTCAGTGTCCTTCTGGAAGAGATGGAGGAAAAAGCTTATAACTTCCGGGTGTACGCCATAGACAAAGAAGGCAATGTGTCGATTGAGACAAGGGCGTTCGGCTTGGTTTACGGCGAGATCTACCGCAAGAATATCACGAACAGGAGTTTGTTGGAGAAGAAATTCGACAAAGACCGCAAGATGCTTTACCTCAATTGGTTTGACGCTCCGAAAAACTCATACGGAGTGGAACTGAAATATACCGACGCGACGGGAACCCAAAAGGAAATTTCTTTCGAAAACGACATAAGCATGTCCGATTTGCCGGGCGCCGTTCCGGGTTCGAAGATTTCCTACAGAACCAAATACAAGCCGGAGGAAAATGCCATTGACTTTTTCTACACTGACTGGAAAGAGGCGACCCTTCCCGAGACTTATCTGGAAGAAATGGACAAATCCAAGTTCGCCGTCCACGCATTGCCAACCGATATTGCCGGCGACGCTTGGGGCGGTCATATCAGCAAACTCTGGAACGGGACGGTTTCGGGCGGAGACTTCTATCATTCAAGCAACGACGAGCCTCTTCCGCACCATTTTACCTTTGACATGGGAGCCTTAGGCAAGCTGGTTTCGTGCTGGGTGGATCCTCGTAAGAATAATAACAGCTCCAATGTCAAAGTAGTGCAGTTTTGGGGAATCGATGACATTACCGACGCCGCGACCGCTTTGCCTTCCGCAGATGAAGGCTGGGAGGCGGAATCCAAGGCCAAAGGCTGGACGTTGTTAGGCTCGGCTACCCGTGATAGCGGAAGAAACGACGCTTCATTCAAAGTGAATTTTGACCCCGAAGCTTCTAGAGTAAGGTATATCCGGGTGCGGATACTTGAGAATAGAGCGGGAGCGGATAAGTATTCCTTTATGTCAGAACTTACTTTTACGGCGGAGCATCCGATAGTGATGGACAGTCCCGAAGAATAAAACAGAAAAGCCGTTAGGCACTCCCCAGAAAGCTAAAGAGTAGGCGAAAAAACGTTTTCTGGATCAAATTAAAAGGCGTCGGATTATCTTCCGGCACCTTTTTGATTTATGGCAAGAGTATCTTTTTAGAGAAAATAAATAGGGAATGACTCTGTGGAGTAAGGGAAAAAATATAGAGCCATTCCCGGAGGTGGTATCGTACAAGCCGTCATCCTTATTGTGTCACGATACGGTGACGGCGTGTTGAGGCTTTGTGTTTAAGGTATTTTGTTAGAGGAGAGATTGGAGGAAGGCGCTGTCACCGGCCCGGTATTCCGGGGAACAATCCGTGGACACTCTCCCTTTTCCCGCTCTCTGCCGTCTTGACACGGATATTTTGGCACGGGTTGCGTGAACAAAATCAAATATTTTTCTTTTCTGGTAAAGTCACTATCACTATCCAATTTCCCGTTGCGGGCGTCTGAAGGTCCAACAGGCTGGAAGCGGATGTTTCTGTTTTCTTTAGGCTTTTCCCTGTTTTTACGTTAATCCATTCTATGGTATAGTGATTAGCACTGCGTTTTAGAGGTAAAGTGATATCGCCGCCGTCTGGAAAATAGATGATATGAGTGCTGGTTGTGTCAGAAGTATGGTAGGCTTCGTTGTTTTGCCGATTTTTAAGAATGGTATTATCGGGAGTCAGGTTCCAATATTTGGTTTGCTGTTCTATTTTTCGGGCTATTTTGATCGAAGTGGCGGACAGCGCCGACAGCCCTAGGCCTGAGCTGGGTCTGTGGAATCTGGCCGAAGCCACACCGCCGATAATATGCCTCCACCAGCGTTCCAAACCGTCTTGCTCGCTACCGTGCCGACCGTTTTGGGCACCGTAAGTTTTGACTGTATTTAGTGGCCTGGGCTTGTTGGCGATGCGTTTTTTTGTCCAACGGAAGTTGTCCCAGTGCTCCTGGCCTTTGATTTGGTTGTTTTGCGAGACATCGCAGAAGGAATAGCGGTCTGGGCGATCGAAAGTTCTAAGATGTCGGGGAGCCGTCAGGCGCCAGTCGTCCCACATCTCTGTGATATAAACCTTTTTGTTTCTTTTTCGGGAGGCATTCCCGACGTACTCCGCCCAAAAAGCGCCCCATTGCTCTTCACCGCTCGTTTCATTGTCTATGCAATAAAGTACGTGACGGTACCGTAGGGTGTGGGAAAGCATCTTTGCTACAAACCTTTTCTGGTAGGCCAGCAGAGTCTTGTTATTCCTTTGTCTTGGTGTTGTGAAGAAAAACGGCTGTTTGTTAGCCGCCGGATGTTGCGGGTAGTCGGATGAAAGTCCCGATTGTTGGGCCGAATAGTTGACGTTGTTGCCGGGGCGGTAGGGGCTTTTTTTCCAATACTTGCCGAAATGGTCGAACCTGTCCCATATTTCTATCTGGACTATGATGTCCCTTTTTGCGGTTTCTTTAAGGAAAAACTCGAATCGTTTCCAGTATTCGGGGTTCCAAGTTTCGAGATCGTATTTGCCGTTATCCAATTTGCCGAAGGCGTGGATCTCGAAGCCTTTGTCGTTACGGTCGCTCATGGTGTTGCGCGCATAGTTGGCGCCTATGGCTACCATTGAGTCAAGGTGAGGAATCAAGCGGTCTTTGGGCCATTGGAACAGGTTGTCATCATCGCTGGCGCCTAGCAACATGACGGGTTTGCCTTTGTATTGCCAAAAGCTCGGATTTTCTTTCCATGGCTGTATGGCCTTTTTGTGTTGCGAATAAACAGGCTGAATGCCGAAAGTGAAAAACGTGGCGCAACAAACGCTTAGAGTCCATAAGACTTGGATAGTGTGTTTCATGATTTGAAAAAGATATTGGTGCGTAAAAAAGACGAAGCTGAACGGTGTTTATAATAATGGGGACGAGTTTGGTGGGCAAAGCTTTCTCCGACGTTGGCGCACGTGTCGGGAATGTGTAGGCGTTCCGATAAATAAGATAAGGATTAATCGATTGAAAAACAATCGGTAAAGGCTTTCCGCCAAGCGGTATTTCCGTGTTGTTGTTTTCTTAAATTCCCGAACACGGACAGTTAATATAAAATGCCTAACTTATGTCATCCGTTTGGTGGACTTGTCCCGGCCCGTGATTTTTTGTTGTGGGTAAGAACGTTTCGAATGCCTTTCGTGGTGGTAGGGCTTCGGGCGCTTTCGGTCGGAAATTCTTTAGGGCAAGGTGCCCTTTCCAGCCTTTGGGGCGGGTTTTTCAGGCGGAACAACTAAACACAATATTCTTTTATGAGAACTTTTATCGCATCGCTGTGCGCCGGAGTGTTGTTGGCTTCCTGCGCCCAAGAGTTTGACGCGGGGCCTTCCGCGCAAAAGTCCCAGATTCCGACGCCGGGTTTGGCGCAAGCGGAACTTTCGGTTACCGCTTCGCCATTGCAAATGGTTGACCGCTCCGACCGGAAGATCAACGAAATCTCCTTTCCCTGTACGCACAACTCCTACAATGACGACAGTGGCGTATTCGACAACGGCAACGTGTCGCAAGGTATGCCTACGCAATTCGCCCGTGGTATTAGGGCCGTGGAGGTCGATATTCACGAGAGAAGGTCGTGGTTCAAGAAGAACGTGTCCGTTTATCACGGCAAAATCTCCAACGGCATCAACGGCAGTCGCCTTGCCCATTACGTGCTGAGGGAAGTTACGGACTTTGTGGAGGATAATCCGGACGAGATCGTTTTCCTGAAACTTGAGACGACCGTATCCGCAAGCAAGCTTGACAAGGAGATTCGCAAGGCGGGATTGGACAAACATGTCTTTGTGCGCGATCCCCAAAACCCTTATCCGACCAAGGCCGAGGTGGTGGCTTCTGGCAAAAGGGTGGTGTTTACCCGTCAGATAGACGGCTCGCAATATGGCGAATCACTTGACCGGCATAAGCACGGCAGTGGCGAAACGGACAAGGAAGACCACACCCCGCAGGCCTCACCGTCCGACAAGAGATTTTTCGCCTTTAACTATTACAGCATCACATCCCTGTTCGGTTATGGCGACAAGGACGCCGCCAAATACTTGAACAACCCTTCAAGGCTGGCTCCGTTCGCCGATGACGTGTGGAAACTAAACGGCAAAAAGCCTTGGTGCCTTACCGTTGACTATCCGAGCGTACACAATGGCCATTACTATGACGTAATAGAGGCCCTGAACGAAAAGGGGATGCTTAAGGGACAAATACTGGATTCGGACGGCGACCTCTTGATGAAAAACAACGGATCGGTTATCACTTGGACTTGGCAGTGCCAATATTCCGACGAAACCGTAACGGCCAAGACTTCCGCCGACTTCTCATTTCCTATGAAAGAAAGCGAGACGGTGACCATCACGCCAGTATCCGACACCTACAATTTCACCCCGGCAAGTCTGACAGTAACCAACGGAAACGTCCAGGACGTCTTCCAAGCCTTTACCGCCACACCGAAGTAAAGCGGTTACTTGCTTGCCAAACACCCGGGCCGTCCTTCATTTCTATGGGGGCGGCTTCTTTTTTTCCAAAAAAGAAAAAAACAAACGGTTCTTTCCCTAGTGCCGAAGTCTATTTTTTTAAGGAATTCGATGTCGTTTCCAGTGTGTAAGGAATGGGCTTAAACTGGTTTAAATATGAGTTTGTAGTATGTTAGGAAATCTATTGTCAGGCATGAAATGCCATTACATACTGAGTTCTCATAGATTACATACTATGTTTCTATCCATTACATACTGTGTTTTATAGCCAAACATACTGTGTTTGTAGGTCAGATATACTATAAAAAATAAAATCCCGAAGCCCCAAAAGCCCGGGATAAATGATGGCAAGGCTCCCTAGACCCAATGAAGCTACATTTTGCCTTTGGGTTCCTTGCTCATCTGCCCTTTCCCGAATATACGCAGATACTAGCTTCTTTGCTCTCAATTCAAGCGTGTGGTACCGCTGGGTCCCTTGTAGTTTGATTTTTCCAGTAAGATAATCTGCCAAAATCTACTTAAAGAACCCGCTTGCCTTTTGGAGAATGACGCGTGTCGAAGTTTGGTTGTTATTTTAGGTCGCTTTATCACTCACTTCTCCTCGCCGATTTTTTGCCCGGTGTTCTCCACTTTGTGTTCCCTTTAAGTACCGAATGGCCAATTTATTGGTAGTCTTTAGCGAGGCCCGAAACTGTTGTGGGGCCGAGATGATAAGGAGAAATATATGCGGACGAACGTTTACTTGGTGACTCTCATGGTGTCGGGGTTATGGTTTTTCGCCATATCGGCTAGCCAAGCGCAGAATGCACTGGCGGAGGAAGACTGGCTGACTCGCTATGAGAGAGGGACGTTTCTGGTTGGATTTACTTTCGGTCTAAGTGAAAGAAACAGTAGGGACGTGGAATTTTTTGATCTTGATATAGACGAGGCCAAAAATACGGGATTCAACGTAAGGCTTACGGGCGGATATTTCCTTAAGCGTGACCTGGCCTTGGGCCTGAACTTAGAGTACGAAGAAAACAAGTCCAGGGCGGACTACGATGCCAGCTCCGATTATGTTAGGACGCGTGGCCGTGGCCGTAGCTATATGATCGACGCTTATATGAGGAATTATATCCCCTTAAGCGATGATCGGCGTTGGGCTTTGTTTAACGAGACTCATATCGCCATAGGTTTCGGAGCGGATGAAATGCTTAAACAAGAGGGGAATACGCTTACGCAAAAGTATAACAAATATTCGGTGTTGGAGGTGGGGATGAACCCCGGAGTGGTTGCATTTATAAAGCGAGGGGTGGCTTTCGAGGCTTCGGTAGGACTATTGGGGCTTCGTTCCAAATTCAATAATACCAAGGAAAACGGAGTGGATAAAGGTGAGTTTAATACCACTAACATCGACCTTAAGATCAATATCCTACGGGTTAATTTAGGCATCTTTTACTATTTCTAGCCATGAGAAAAAGACTTGCGTATTGGTTAGTTCCCCTTTTGCTGGTCCAATGTACAGAAGAAAAATATAGCCCGGACTATGTGGGCCGTATTACGGCAATGGAAGTGGAGGGGGAAGCCAGCCCGACTCTAATCGACGATAACGAGTTTTTTGTCAGCATAACACTCAATAATGATCCACAAATAGACCTGTCCGACCTTACCGTTACCCGTTTGGAATTCTCCGAAGGGGCCAAGGTTATCAATCTCGATCCAGACACGCTGAAAAACTTCTCCAAGCCCGTGACAATGCAAGTGCAAGGCACGGACGAGTTCGTATTCGATTGGACAATAACCGCCCAAAAAGACGGTGCCCAACTGCAAATCCCATACAGCGACTTGAACACTTGGTACGAGCAACAGTCGGGATCGAAGACCTTTCTGAACGTTGGGGAGAATGCCGAGACCACCGTGTGGGCCAGCGGAAACGAGGGAGTATTAGTGTATAATGACGAAGCCAACACCTATCCCCTCAACATTGGCGACGGAACCCTTTTCGCTAGGATGGAAACAGTGCGTGCCGTACCGCCAATCGCTCCAATAGCGGGCGGGTCGTTGTTTGTGGGGACTTTCAAACTCAATATATTGGATCCCGCTTCGTCGCCCCAATTCGGCACCCCGTTCCGTTCCCGGCCCAAAGGGTTTGAGGTGGAATACCGCTACAAGCCCGAAATATACCGCAAGTCTGGCGAAGACGTGGTGGACGAGTGCGACATTTACGTACTCTTGGAAAAGCGAATGGAAGACGAAGTACAGCGAGTGGCCACCGCATGGTTCAGAAGTAATCTGGCCCAACCTGATTGGACAACTCTTGACATGACTTTGGTCTACGGCGAAGACCCTTCGTTGCCGTCATACGCCCAGCCCAAAAAAGGTCAAACTTTCGCTCCCGCCGATGCTACGCCAACGCATATCGTGATAGTTTTCGCCTCAAGTGCGGGGGCTGATGTGTTTGACGGGGGAATAGGAAGTACGCTTGATATCAATAATTTCAAGCTGAACTATTAATGAGAAGTATAGAGTAGAAAGTAAGGCGCAAAGAGATTTTTCGGGAATATTTGGGGAATCTATAATTCAATAGGTTGATGTTTCAGGCAGAATCGTATCAAAACAAAAACAGCACTTCGGGCGAAGTGCTGTTTTTGCTTATGATGAAAGTCTTTTCCTTGATATCGATTAGCGTTTGCTACCGCTATAGAGTTCGTATTCCAGAAGTCGGCTATCTATTTTGCCGTTCATAAACGGAATACGTCTAGAGGCTTTCAAGCCTATACGTTTAGCCAAATCAAGATTACCCGTGAAGATATAGCCGGTATAACCTTGGCACCTTTTTTTGAAGAAGTCGCCGATGGCCGCGTATGTTGTTTCCAGTTCGTCAAGCTGGCCGAGTCGCTCACCGTATTCGGGGTTAAGCATTACCACTCCTCCGTTTTCAGGAATGACTGTGTCCCTGAAATCACACTTATGGAAGGTGAGAATATCCGCTACACCCGCCTTTTCGGCGTTGTCTTGCGCCGCGTCAAGGGCCATAGCGCTATGGTCGGTGGCTATAATGCGGAGGCCTTTGGCCGGTTCGCGTACGGCGTTGAGCGCCTCTTTTCGCATCATGTTCCAAGCCAGCGGGCTGTAATCGTTAAGCGACTGGAAACCGAAACGCAATCTGGTAAGGCCCGGCGCCTTGTTCATAGCGATAAGGGCGGCTTCGATGGCCAACGTTCCGCTACCGCACATCGGGTTTACGAAGTTGGACTTGCCGTCCCACTTGCCCGCCAATATAGTGGCGGCAGCCAAAGGTTCGGACATTGGCGCCTTATAAGGCTGGAGCCTATATCCGCGCTTGGCGATAGTCTCGCCCGAAGTGTCTATGTATACCTTAGCCTCGTCGTTTGTCCAGTGCAAAAAGATAGACGTTCCGTGCGTTTCCGGCCCGGAGTCTGGACGTCTTCCGCTGGTTCGCAGAAACCTGTCGGCTACACCGTCTTTTACCTTAAGGTTGGCGAAGCGCGTATCCTTTATGTTGTCGTTGATTACGAATGAGTTTACCGTAAAGTACCCGTCCGGGTGGAAGATGTTTTCCCACTCTATGTCGGTCACCTGTTGGTAAAGCGAGTCGGGATGTGGAGCGCGGAGGGTTTTGACAAGTAACAAAACCCTGTTGGCGGTCCTGAGCATCAGGTTAAGGCGCATGGCGTCCTTTAGGTCACCTTCGACTTCTACGCTTTTATTCTCTACGTTCAGGGGAGAATAGCCCAAGCTTTTGAGCTCCTCTGCCAGCACGGGGGCTATGCCGGGGTGGCATGTCACGACTATATTGTTCTCGTACATATCCGTTGTATGTGGATTTGCGTTTTGGCTTTGGCAAAATAAAAAGGATTTCCGGGATGGAAATCCTTTTTGGTAATTTCTTGTTTGGCGATTATTAGTCTCGATATTTCAATGCATCGTCCCGGTTTCCGAGGAACTTGACATGAAATACAAGTACTGCGTCCGGTGGAAGTTTGGTGATGTCGCCTTTGTTCATCAAATCTTTTCTCATAATCTCGGGCAAGATGTAAGGCCCGATGCGTGAGTTTTGGTTGCCGTCTTTGTCACGGGCGCCACCGTACGCTTGGCTTGAAGGAATAATCAGAACTGAGCTGTCGCCAACAGTCATTTGAGAGATGCACTCGTCCCAGCCTTTGATGACTTGACCAGCTCCTAAAATGAATACGAATGGGTTTTCTTCAACTACACCTTCGTCGTTTTCTTTAGCGGAAGCGTCGAATTTAGCGCCGTCAAGAAGCGTCCCGGCATAAGTCATAGCCACATACTCGCTAGTCTTTGGTCGTTCGCCTGTTCCTTTTTCAATTGTAACAATACGTTCGCCGGTAGGAAGCTCCTTCACATCGTATTTATCAAGTTTTTCGTCCTTGATATACTTTTCGATGCTGGTTTTTTCAAATTCTTCGAGTTGGTCATCGGAATATCTCGCCTCAACTTTCACATTAGCCAATATGGTTTGGCCAGGAGCCACTCTGTGAGCTTTTCCGTCGTCGGCGTCTTTGGCTTCCAATGTCCAGTCAGAATCGTTGTATCCGTAATAAGAGGCAGCGTAAATGTTTACTTCGTCCCCTACGAATTTCATTTCCTCGATAGCCCTAGCTACCGCGGTAGGAACGATGTTGCTTGAGCTGGAAGATATTCTTTCGACGGTTGTGGGTAGGTTGCCGTTCTCATCTAGGTTTTCGCCTGCCAACGTGCCCGACAATGACGTTATTTTGTAAAAAATACCGATTTTCTCGTTGTTTTCGAGCGTGATTTTTTCTTTTTCGTCACTGCTCATGCCTACGGTGTCTACTTCCACGACTTTCTCGATGTAGAGACCTTTGGCCAGACGGTCATTCTTGATATTGTTATCCTCGAGATATTGGAGAATCTCGGTGTCGTTGTTCGTCAGGTGCTCTTCGAACTGGCTAGTAGTGCTTTCCTGGCAAGCGGAAAAGGCCAAAGCGATGGCCACAAAAGGTAATGCGGTAAATTTCAATATCTTCATATTAGTAGTAACGACGGATGCGTGAAACTCGGTGCGTTTCTCCATTGTAGGCACTCCTAATCGTGCCGTCCCCGTTTGTCCGATCGGACGCCCAAGCCGAAGCCGCTTTTAATAGCTGCGCACAGCTATAAAACGAATCAAAATTACTATTTAGTACGTATAAAAAAAAATCCGGCCCCAAAGTGAGCCGGATTTCCTTTATTGGCACCTGAAACCTTAGAGAGTTTCTGGTTTCTGGAGGTCAACCAATTCAACTTCGAAGATCAAAACAGAGTTGGCCGGGATCTTTGCGCCAGCGGCACGAGGACCGTAAGCCATTCCTGACGGGAGGTAAAGAGTAGCTTTTCCACCTTTTTTCAAAAGAGCGATACCTTCGTCCCATCCCGGGATTACTTGGCCAACGCCCAATTGGAATTGGAACGGCTTGCTGTAGTCGCGTCCTTCTTGGTAAAGCTCTTTTTCTTTGGCTACGTCTTCACGGCTAGTGTCGAAGTAGTCGCCGCCGAGTACGTTACCTACGTAGTGTACGGTAACCATGTCATTGGCTTGAGCATTTTCGCCAGTTCCCTCTTCAGTGATCACGTAGTGAATTCCCGATTCGGTTTTCTTGGCTGTAATGTTATTCTCCTTGAGGTACTTTTCGATTTTCTCGTTGTCCTCGATTTTTTGCTTTTCAGCGTCGGCTTCGGCTTTGCGCTTTCTGGCCTCCATTACTTCGGCTTGCTTTTCTTTGCCGAATTCCTGGAATTCTTCTTGGTCAAATACCTTGTCGATAGAAACGGTCATGCCGAGGAAATCGCCTGGCTTGATGTTCCAGTTTGGAGGAAGCGGACGCGGGTTGGAAAGGCTGTCGGCGGACACTTTGAAGTCTACGCTGTCTCCCATTGAGAGAGTCATCAACATTCTGCCCATGAAGTCTTTAGACATCGAAGCCGAGTCGTGACGGAAGTAGTAAGGAAACTGGTCCTCTCCCAAAGTGCTGAACAGAACGGTATCGCCTTGGCTCAGGTTCACAATCTGGATCTGACCTACCAATACCTTGTCTTGCAACTCCAATTTCTTGTCGCCTTTGGTGTTGTAGTGGAACTCGTAACCGTCGGCCGATTTTTCGTATTTCTTGCCACAGCTAGAGAAGCTGAGCGCTATTGCGCTGGCGGCGGCGAGTGTGAAAAAATTCTTCAGTCTCATCGTTTTATCCGTTTAAATATTATCTCTTTTCTGGTTCGGAATCTCGGGGTCGGACTCCGCTAGGGTAAAAATAACGAGCCTTAGCGTAAAATCTTGCGGAAGAGCATTATTTATCGCGATTAGTCAGGCGTTTTTGAGTTCTTCGGCGTATTTCGGCAACAGATTCTCGAAATACTTCACGGCTTCGGCCAGGGGCATGTCTATTCTTCCGCCGGAAGCGTTGCGGTGTCCGCCACCGTTGAAGTGGTTTTTGGCGAATACGTTTACGGGGAATTTGCCTTTTGAGCGGAGCGAAAGCTTTACGCCGTCTTCACGCTCGGTAATCAGTGCCGAGAAAACAATGTCTTTGATGGAAAGCGCATAGTTTACAAGGCCCTCCGTATCGCCCGTTTTGGCGTTGAATCTCCTTAGTTCATTGGAACTGAGGGTGAAGAACGCCGTGCGGTGCTCGCGGTGCACTACCAGTTTTTGGCTTAACGCGAAGCCGGTGAGTTTCAGTCGGTCCAGCGAGTTGTTATCGTAGATCAGGCTCCCGACTTTGGCGTTGTCGGCGCCAAGGCCAATGAGCTCGGCAGCTACCAACAAAGTGTTTTTGGTGGTGTTCGAGTGCTTGAAAGAGCCCGTGTCCGTCATAATGCCGGCATATAGGCAATCCGCTATATCGGGGTCGATTAAGTCAATATCGCCCAACTCGGCGGCCAATTGGTAGAGAAGTTCCGCCGTGGCGGCCGCTTTGGTGTCCCAGATCATATGATCCGCAAACTCTTCGGGGTCCAGGTGGTGGTCTACGACAATCTTTACGCCTTCAGCCTCCGCGACGAACTCGCCAAGGGCGCCGATTCTGTTCAGGGCGGAAAAGTCGAGGCAGAAAACGATATCAGCCTTGGTTATAGACTCTCGGATTTCCTCACGGAATTCCTCTTTGTACACTTGTACTTGGTCGTGGCCTTTCATCCAGAACAAGAAGTCCGGATAATCGGTGGGGGAAATTACTTTTACCGTATGGCCTTTCTTACCAAGCATCCCCGCCAAACCCAGGCATGAACCGAGCGCGTCGGCGTCTGGTTTATAGTGGGGGATGATCACAATATTTTTGGCTGTGCCAAGCATTTGCTTGAGCGCCTCGATGTTTCGCATAAAGAAATAAGATGCTGGACAAGCGACAAAAATCACGATAAAATGTCAAAATGTCAAAAAAAGCGAATGACATCACATGGGTGTCTAAAGGGCGAGATTGAGCCTCGGATAAATTTTTTGAAAAAAAACGGCGAGGAACATTGCGGCGAACCGAAATTTGCCTACTTTTGCATCGCCTTGACAGAGCGAGCGGATGTGGCGGAATTGGTAGACGCACTAGACTTAGGATCTAGCGCCGCAAGGCGTGGGGGTTCGACTCCCTCCATCCGCACGATGAGACCCTCGATCACGATAAGTAATTTATCGAGCTCGGGGGTTTTTCAATTGATAGCGTTTTACGGATCTCAGATCTTTCACGTCAATTAAAACAATACAGCTTTGGAGTTCAATTTAGAGAAAAGCACTGCGACAGACGCCGTCCTAAAAGTCAAATTGGCGGCAGAGGACTATCAGGCGGGCTTTAACAATAAAGTTAAGGATTACTGCAAGCAAGCCAGCATCAAAGGTTTCCGTCCGGGGAAAGTTCCTGCGGGAATCATCAAAAAGATGTACGGCGAGTCTATTTTGGTAGAAGAGATCAACCGCTTGTTGGGACCTGCTGTCCAGAATTATATTAAAGAAAACAAACTGAGCATCATCGGCGAGCCCCTTCCAAAAGGGACCGATACGGCTTATGAGTGGAAAGAGGGCAACGAGTTCGAATTCTCTTTCGAGCTTGGTTTGGTTAGCGATTTCTCACTGAACCTCGAAACTACGGTAGAAGGCCTTAGCGTTAAGGTTTCTGACGAGGACGTGGAGCAGTCGATCGAGGACCTCAAGCAGCAACTCGGCGAGCGCACTACTCCTGAGGAAGCTGGCGAAGAGGACATGATCTTCGGCGACCTTAAAATCGAAGGCGAAGAGCAGCCTGTAAAGGTGATGATCGAGATCAAGGACTTGGCTACCAAGACTGGAAAAGCGATCTTCACAGGCCTTAAGAAAGACGAAGTTAAGACTTTCGATATCCGTAAGGCTTACCGCTCAAACGAGAAATTGGCCAAATTCCTCAACAGAAGCGAGGAAGAGGTTAAGGAAATCCAAGGCGAGGTTGAATTGACGGTAATCAGCATCAACAGTAACGCTGTCGCTGAAATGAACCAAGAATTCTTTGACAAGGTTGTTGGTCCGGATACCGTTTCTAACGAAGAGGAATTCCGCGCTAAGGTTAAGGAATTGTTGGAAGGCAACTACGAGCAAGGTGCCGCTGTCGAGTTGAACGGAGCTATCCGCAATAAGCTTGTAAGCGAGACTGAAATCGAATTTTCTCCTGAGTTCTTCAAGAAGTGGTTGTTGACAAACAACAAAGAGCTTGAGGCTGAGAAAGTTGACGCCGAATTCGACAAGTACGTTGACGAGTTGAAGTGGATGTTGATCATGGATCGCATCGCTGAGGAGAACGAAGTGGTAGTGGAGCAGGAAGAAATCCGTGAAGCCGCGGCCGCTAGCATCCGTAACCAATTCGCTATGTACGGTATGCCTACAGACCAGTTGGACGAGAACATCGACGCTTTCGTTCAGAATTACCTGACAGGTGAAAATGGTCAAAAAAATTACTTGGATACATATCAGCAGGCCAGAACAGGCAAAGTTTTTGAAGTGATCAAAGAGAAAGTCACAGTGGAGACTAAAGAAGTAACCGCTGAGGAGTATAAGAAAAAAATCGGCTGATCGCAGAAAAAATTAAACGCTACATATAAAAAGTCCTTTCACAAGAAGGACTTTTTTTTTAATTTCTGTCCAAAAGAATTCGGTATGATCAACAAGGAAGAGTTTAGAAAATTCGCCGTAAAAGGCCAAGGCTTGGCCGGCACCACAGTGGATAGCTATATTGGCCATGTGGAAAACATGACGCGTTCCGTTATTGAGGAGCGCCCGACGAACTTTCGCGAGATTGACGTGTTCTCGCGACTGATGATGGATCGCATCATCTTTTTGGGAACCCAAGTTGACGATATCATCGCAAACGTTATCACGGCACAGTTGCTCTTTCTTGAATCGGCTGACGCCACCAAGGATATTTTGCTGTACGTGAACAGCCCTGGCGGATCGGTATATGCCGGATTGGGGATTTATGACACTATGCAGTACGTTAACCCTGACGTTGCCACCATCTGTACAGGTTTGGCGGCTTCTATGGGGGCGGTGTTGTTGGCGGGCGGAGCGAAAGGAAAGCGTTCTTCTTTGCCTCACTCCCGTGTTATGATTCACCAGCCTTTGGGCGGAGCGCAAGGCCAGGCTTCGGATATCGAAATCACGGCTAAGCAGATTTTGATCCTCAAGAAGGAGTTGTTGCAAATTTTGGCCGACCATTCGGGCAAGAGCTACGAAGAGGTAGAGCAACACTCGGACAGGGATTACTGGATGCGCGCCGACGAAGCCAAGGAATATGGCCTGATAGACGAAGTGCTCGTGCGCCACAAAAAAGGCTGAGTTTAACTCGGCTTCGGAAACGGAAGAGCCTGAAACGTTAGCGGTTGCTAGCGTTTCAGGCTCTTTTATTTGGTATGAAGAATGTGGATCATTACCTTTATGCGTTTAGGGCTCTGAGTATTCTGCGACAATTTCCGGGAGGAAAACTCCCTTGCGGGCACTATACTCGGGAACTTAGCGTTTTTTAAGCGTTTGGAAACAGAATATTTTCTTAAAGGAGAATTATATGGCCAATGTATCCTGCTCATTTTGTGGTAGATATAAACAGGATGTCGATTTGATGGTGTCGGGTATCAATGCCCATATTTGTAACCATTGCATCGAGCAAGCCTCGCAGATTTTGAAAGAAGAGCTGAAGCTGAATGCAGGAGAGCTCGACGACGATTTGGATTTTAACCTTCAGGCTCCAATGGACATTAAGGCGGAGCTTGATAAGTATGTTGTCGGACAGGATGAGGCTAAAAAGTTTTTGTCGGTAGCGGTTTATAACCACTACAGGCGTTTGTCGCAGAGGACATCAGAAGACGACGTTACGATTGAGAAATCCAACATTATAATGGTGGGAGAAACCGGTACTGGTAAGACGTACCTGGCCCGCACGCTTGCCAAAACCCTTCAGGTACCGTTTTGTATAGCCGATGCCACGGTATTGACCGAGGCCGGTTATGTAGGTGAGGATGTGGAAAGTATTCTCACAAGACTTTTGCAGGCGGCCGATTACAATGTGGAAGAGGCCGAAAGAGGCATCGTTTATATTGACGAGATTGATAAAATCGCACGTAAGTCGGATAACCCTTCTATCACGCGGGACGTGAGTGGCGAAGGTGTTCAGCAGGCATTGCTGAAGCTTTTGGAAGGCACGGTTGTGAATGTGCCGCCACAAGGAGGCAGAAAGCACCCTGACCAGAAGATGATCAAGGTGAATACCGAGAATATCCTCTTTATTTGCGGAGGTGCTTTTGACGGTATCAAGCGCCATATTTCCAATCGCCTGAACCAGCGTCCCCTCGGTTTTGCTCCGAGTGGTGATAAATCGGCCGAGTCTATAGACGAGAACGACGTGTTGCAATATGTTATGGCCCATGACCTCAAGTCATTCGGTTTGATCCCTGAGCTGATTGGTCGTTTACCTGTAGTGACACATTTGGATCCGCTGTCTGTCGATACGCTGAAGATGATTCTCACTACGCCTAAGAACGCATTGGTGAAGCAGTACAAGAAGCTGTTTGCGATGGAGAAAGTCGATCTGACTTTTACGCCGGAAGCTATCGATTATATAGTGGAACAGGCTGACGAGCATAAATTGGGAGCCCGCGGTTTGCGTTCTATATGCGAGGCGATTATCACGGACATTATGTTCGAGTTGCCTTCAAAGAAAGACATCAAAGAGTTTGAGATCACTAGGGAATTTGCCCGTGAGAAATTTGAGAAATCAAAACTCAAGAAATTGCAAGTGGCCTAAAAATATCAAGGTTCTTAAAAAACGAAAGGCTCCGAATTATCGGAGCCTTTTTTTGTGAGCAAGACGCTAAGGTTTCCCTTAGATGGCTTTTGACCATTTCTTGATATTTTTCTCGTTGATTTTCACGTAGTCTTGGTTGCCGGCTTTCTTTGCCAGTTCCAAAGAGCGTTTGGCTTCTTTGATAGCGTTTGAGTAGTCGTTGTTGGCGGCATAAGCCTCAGCGAGTACGCGGATTACCCAATAGCGGTTGCTGTCTTTGGCGCCTTTGATAGCGTAGTCAAGACCTTTTTTGTTTTCGCCGATGCTTAGGTAGTAGCGAGCCGAAGCGAAGTAAGTGTTCGCCGGGTTCTCAATTTCCTTAAGCTTGCGGTTGATGTTCGCCAAAGCCATTTTGCGTGTAGGAACTTCGAAAGGAACCTTAACGCTTGTGTTTTCCCAAGCGATCTGAACCGATGCGCTTTCGTCTTTCAGATCAGCGATATCGATAGTGAAAGATTCGCGGAAATCAGACTTTGTGGCCTCAACAGTTACGCTGGCTACGTTTTTGGCCGGATCGTATTGGCCGGCTCCCCATTGCTTGGTGTTGGTGTTCAACACCACTTCCCATGATTTTTTTCCAGGAACGGTGAACAGGGCGTAAGTGCCGGATTTAACGGGTTTGCCCGCAAAAGTAATGTCCGTGCTGAAAGTGATTTTGGTGCAGGCGTTGGCTCCTGTTCTCCAAACCTTGTCGAAAGGTACCAAATCGCCGAAAATTTTACGGCCTTTAACGCCGGGTCTAGAATACTCTACTTTAACATCCGTAAGTCCGACTTTTTGGTTGACAGTTGATGCCGGACTTGGTTGTGGCAAGTCTTGTGCTTGGGTAAGCAAACCTCCGGCAAAAAGGAAGGCCGCGAGGGCTAGTACCTTTTTCATCATGATGATTTTTTAGGGTTGAAAAGAATTTGTTTTTCGGTTTCAAAATATGAAATGCCGAAACGGCGGTCCGGATGTTGGGTTTTCCCGAAAATCCGCCAATTTATAATGACGGATATTTTCGTTTAAGGTTGGATTATCGGTTAAAAAAATCAGCTTACATATGTTTGCGACCATTTATGGGGCTTGATTGTCCGCGGTGGCTTCCAATATGTGCTTGTTCGAGTTGCTCCACGACACCCAACGACTTTTTTCGATTTCAATCTTTCTGTTTTGAAGTTTCTGCCAAAGGATGTTCTTTTTGTAGCCTAAAAGCAATTGTGGGTTTGCGTCGCTGGCTTTTTTGAGTTCAAGAAGCCCATTTTCGGAAAGGGACAAGAGGTAATCGGTGTCTTGGTAGTTCGGTTTCTGTATGTTGTGTTGTACGATTAAAGCGTCCCAAGGCGGAAGTGCGAAAAGGCAAAGCGACAGGTAGGCTATGCTTGTGTTGGTCCTGAGTAAGTAAGCGAGGCTTCTTTTCCGCTGGACCTTGATCAAAGTTGTGAGAAGACCGGCGAGTGTAAGACAAAGGAATACAAACACACCGATTCGCTTGTAAGTTAATCCGTAGTTATGGATATAAAGCCAGTTTTTGTAAGCCGTAGTCAAGGCCAAACCGGCGTTAAGGGCAACCCAACCGATGGCTAATCGCTTTATTTTTTCAGTATTCGGAGCGAAGTTGGTGGCGCCCCGGAACAGATAACAGATGATTCCAATAGCCAAGAGAATTGAAAGAATCAGCGACCCGACGCCTTGATGGACGTAGCTTGTGTATGTGACACCGGCGGGCAAATGGCCTTTAGAGAATACATATAAGTCGGTAATGATATAGGCGGCAATCATCAGGTTGAGCAAAGCCAATGTGATAGTGCCCGTTTTCATCTCCAAGTCCAGTTTGCCTTCCTGATAGGCGATGCTGTAATCGTTTTGGTTTAGGCTGAGCTTTGTCTTCTGGTCTTGAATGGTTAGTCTGCCCAAAATGATGGGCTTGACGAGCGTTTGCGCCACCATCAACCCGATTCCCGCATAGAAAATTGCCGACGGCTCAAACGAAGGCCATTCGATATTGATTAGGAAATGCTCGATGACCGGGTTCGAATATGCGTACAGACTCAGGAAGGTTAATGCGATGATGGTTGATACGATAGCGGGAAGATATCGTTTCTTTGCGCTGTCGGTGTCCTTCTCGGATTCTGAAGGGTTGGAGAGTTTGTACATTATCTTGTGAAATCCGCCAAGCAGAAAGGAAAAAATGCCGTTGGTGACGGACATGATAAACGATTGCCCTTTTCTTGCGCAGGCGCCGATCACGATAATCCAGGAAAGCAAACACATATTAAGGGCCCACGGATTGCCGGTAAATAAATGGGCGGTGGAAAGAATAAGACTGGCTGTGGAAGCGATTATCCAAAAACGGCTCTTGAGCGTTTTGGGATGAAAAACAGCCGATAAGGAAATTAATAAAACCGAAAACAAGACGGTGTTGAGCCCCAAAATCTGGCCGTCGAACAAATAGATGACTACTAGGGGAAGAAGAATCAGGAGAAGATTTTTTTGTTTCATGGTGATCTTTGAGATGGTTGTGAAGTACTGTCGGTTAGGCTTTGGAGATGCTCCGTTTCTTGCTTTTGCGTTGGTGAATCAATATGATTGCGGTGATGATTATCCACCAAAGCCACGAAGGTTCGGACATTCGGCGTGTGTCATTTGCGGAGGTGGCGCTTCTGTTTTTTAGAGTTTCTTTTTGCTTTTCTCTGAGCGCTATACGTTGGGCTTCATTTTCCAGGCTTAAGAATGCCGTATGCCGTGTCAGGATGTTTGAGGCGAAACTTTTTTTGATTGTCTCAAACCAAATGGCTTCCGCATTGTCAGGGTGCAAATCGTGAAAAAGTGTTAGGGCCTCAAGTTCGATAATCTTGTCTATTAGTCGCTTTTTCATTCCTTTAGTGGGTATGTCTTTTGGTGAGTTTAGAATAACGCTATTGCCGGAACTTTGAAGAAAACGTTTTGTCCCGCTTCGGTCTTTCAAAATGCGTAAAGAAATAGCTTGGTAGCCGTTAGGTGCTTCGATGGTTGTGTTGATATCGTTGAGATCTGAAGCTAGTTTTACGCTGTCAGATTTATTGATCCTGAAAATACCTTGGAAGTCAGGGAAGAGTTGGTTCAAATTCATTTTGAACGTAAAGTTGGACGGTAGATCTTGTCTGTCCGAAACGATTACGAATTGTGGGTAGCTGTCAGTTTTCTGTATATACTGCTGTTGGATGGCTCCTCTGACAGGATTTTCCCAAAAGAACCCGTATTCTTTTTCGGGTATCACCGAATCCGGAATCTTCTTGTTTCGGATCCATTCCTCTTTTAGTTCGACGGTTTTGTGGTATGCGTTTACGAACGTGAGTTTGGCTCCGGTTAACAGCTCCGGGTATTGTTGTCCAATATTCTCAATCGAATTGATAAGGTCTGTTGCTTTTAGGTTTTTTGAGGAATTAGAACAGTCGACAATGAAATGGAAATAGGGTTTCCGTTGGGCGACTGGTAGCGATTTTTTGCGCTCTTCGGATACAAAAGAGGCGTTTCCCGCAATAGTTTGATCTCTGTGAGCAAGTTGCTTAGTGCCTAAACTGGCCGTGTCATTTTCGATTTGAAGTTCGAAAGGGGTAAGATGTAGAATCCTGAATCCGGTTTTCCGGGTTTGTTTACTTTCAACGGGAAACACTTTAAGGGACAGCGTGTCAGGGGAGACGTAAGAAAGCAGCCCGGGATCCCGGCGACGGTCTACGATATTCCGATATACCCATTCTGCGGCTGAGCGTTCGGCCAGAATTCCGGGTACTTTTTCGCCTTCTATCCAGAGGTAATAGTCCGTAACCATCGCTCCTGCGGGAAGGTGAAAGTTTGTGAAGAATTCCTGTCGGGAATTGTGGTTATTAGTTATTTCCAATGCGATATCACTGACGTAAAGGCCTTCTTTTTCGTCAAATTCGGTCTTGGTTTCTAGCTTCGTGAGTTCTACGGAATTATTGAAGGTACGTGGGGACCATCGGTATGACTTTTCGTCAAGAAACACTTCTTTGAGCGCCTGGCTTTTGCTCCATGTGAGTTCCCTTCCGTTTGTGATTATATTTCGATAGGCTTTGCTTAGAAACGGTATGCCGGAATTAAATAGAGGTCTAGAGCGTCTAGAGCCTCTGCCTATCATGCTAGTATTGCCGGGGGATGTTATACGTCGAAGGTTGTCGGCGCTGATTCTTTCCGTTTTTTTGCCGTCAAGGTGAGAAAGGGCTTTTTGCAGACTCTGTTTGTCGTTGTAAGCTGAGGCGTACCAACTGGCCGGAATAATAAAAAGCCCGATTAAGCAAGCGAAAAATGCGTTTAACTTTCCTGCGTGTTGTAATTCTTTGAAGTCTTGGTATAGTTTGAAAAAGTGAGTTCCAGTAAGGGCGATCGGGCTGAGCATGATAATGCCGACTCCGATTATACTAAGAGGAACGGCTAGTGGAATAAATGGAGCGAATAGCAGAAAAAAGTAAAGGGAGAAAGGTAGACAGGTTGCCCTTAAGAGTGTTACTCCAATTTGGAGAGAGAGATTTTTCTGTGTTGGAATTAATTGGCTAAGTCCAGTCACCAAGGCCAATATATAAAAAATGGGATGAGAGAAGTTTCCGAATATGCCATCGTTGAAAATATTGTTATTGAGGGCAAGTCCGATTTGGGGGAAAATGACGCAAAAGCATATGGTCGACACGGTGGCTAGCCATGGCTTGCGTCGGCGTTTTCTTCTTTTGATCAGTATAGTAGTGGCTCTTGCGAGAAAAAACAAGAAAATAAGGCCGTTGAGGACGGCTAAAGTGACTACGAAAAATACAGCGATTTTATATTGATGTAATGTGCTGAAAATAATGAATACGAGGATATAGAGTAATGTGGGGATAATGAAGGCGTCCAGAATACTGTCCCTTGCACGTGCTTTTTTCTCTTTGGGGAAGCTCGCCGTAACGGCTAGAAATAACAGTAGGCCGAAGACAGGAGTCAAGATGGAAAAACAGAGAATCAGCAATTCTTCGTCTCTCGCCCAAACGGGTATTCCAGTAGTCATCACCTCAAGGGCAAAAGTGGGCAAAGAGGAAATCCAAGCGACAAAATAAACGAGATTGGCGATAGAAAACCAAAACTGGAACTTTCTCGACATATTTTTTCTGTATCGGATCAATACGGCCGAAACGGATAGAATTTGAACAGTCAAGACGATCGACATGCCTAGCCACAGGAGTTTGCTCTCGGGAGATAATGCGCTTGCCCAGGTGTCGTAATATTGGAAGCCGATAAGGAAAATCAGGCTAGATGCCAGAATGTTGGTGACCCAATATAGGTGTAGAGGTTTGTTCTCGTTCATTTTCCAAAGAGTTTAAGCGTGAGTTTTTGTGAGGTGACGGAGAAAAGTATCAGGCATGTGACAAAAATGGTTATCCCATGGATTTCGTGATAAAGCGCCGTGCCCAGAAAGTCAATGTGTTTTTCCAGAGGAAGAAATTTTATCGCCGTGCTGATTCTGATGACATTGGCGGTTAATGCGATTAACAATCCGGAGACTAAAAACAGCGCAAGGCGAAAGAGTGACTGGAACCAACCGCTTTTACGGTCGCTTTTGAACCAAAGATGAATAGCGACTATTTCGGAGATTGTGACAAAACGGGTTCCTGAACAGGATTGGTCAATAGAAATAGGGGCGTTTAGTGCGATGTATGCTGTGCCGTTTTCGGTAGGAGAAAAGTCAAGTTCGGTAATGACTCCTACGCAGTTTGTTATGATTTTCAGCCAAATGCGATAAGCGGAGCTTTCGCTGTGGCTGAAATAATAGGTTAGCAAACCTGTACAGAAACAGGCGAACGCTATTCCCATAATTCTCTCACTATTGATTTTATTCATAGTACTTTGAATTTCAAAGTAATGGTTCAAAAAAAATCACATACTTCCTTTTATAAGGGCTTCCAAGGCCGAAAGGTGCTTTTTGAAAGCTTCCCTGCCTTGTTCCGTAGCGCTGTAGCTGGTGTTGGGTTTTCGGCCTACGAAGCGCTTTTCCATGCTGACGTAGCCGGTTTTTTCCAAAGCCTTGAGATGGCTTGCCAAGTTTCCGTCGGTGGCGCCCAAGCTTTCCTTTAGGTGGTTGAAATCGGCGGATTCCGTGACCATCAGCACTGACATGATTCCCAAGCGCAAGCGGTTCTCGAAGGCTTTGTCCAGATGATGTATAAAGTCTTTCACTTATATTTCCAATACATGTAGGTTCCGTAAACGATGTGCAATATACCGAAACCGACGGCCCAAAAAAACAGTCCGTAACCGATAAACCACATGGATATAAGTCCCAAAAGAGTCTCTGCGATGCCTAGGGAGCGTATTTCTCCATATGTAAACTTGCTGGCGCTGATAAGGGCGAGCCCATAAAATATCAGGGTAAGGGGCGCGGCGACTCCAACCATTTGATAGCGGAAAACGAGTGTCAGGACCAGGATTCCACCGGAAACCAAGGGCAATAGGGAATGCGTGATCATCTGCTTAACGGTATTGTCCCACAGTTTGAGGTTATTTCGCTTGGCCTTCGAATAGGAGAGGAAGAATCCCGTGCTGATCGAAAGCGCGAGAACAATGATGGCGTCGAGGAGTAGCATCCACACTTCGTCGGCTTGGAGGCGCGGGCGTATCCGGTCATATGAGGTTGGGGAGAGTATACTGTGCGCATATGCGGCGCCGGCCAAGGCGTAGATCCCAGCCAAAACACCCGACAATCCATTGAGTGACATGAATTTGGTGTTGCGCTCCATCACTTGCCGGATGGTCTTTATGTCTTCCAGATATTCGTGTTCTTTCATTTTGCAAACTACTTTGTGTTTCAAAGTAAGTGATTGAAGTTTTAAAATCCAAAAAAGAATAGTGCAAATTGTTTTTTGCGAATCTTGATTTTATGAAAAAGGGGAGTGTCGCAATTACCGTTTTGCCGGCGTTTCCTTTATCACTTTCCCCCGTTTGTAGAGTACGGTTTTGCTGAGTTTGCCTTTTTCGCCAAAATACTTCCACTCACCGGCTTTGCGATTTCCTTCGTTTTTGCCTTCGCAGGCTTTCATGCCGGACGGGTGATAGGAGGTGTGCGGACCCTGTTTTTTACCGAGTTTGTAAAGCGTAACGCTTTCGGGTTTTCCGTCGGGGTGGTAGGTTTTCAGCTCGCCGATTATCAGATTGTTCATATATTGGGTCTCGGAAGCGATATTGCCGTTTTCGTGATAGCGTTTCGCTAATCCGTTTTTCCGGCCTTTGTCATGCGGGATTTCTTCCTTTGTTTTTCCGTTTGGAAAGTAGGTGATCCATTTCCCCGCCGGTTTTTTCATTTTGAAGATCCGTATGGCGAGCGTGTTTCCCGCTTCGTTATAATCCCATTCTTGCCAGTCTTTTCCCGGTGCCGATATTTTCTTCTTTATTTTGACTTTGCCCGAAGGGTAGTAGTACTTGTTTTCCCCTTTAAGCTCTCCTTTTTCGTATTGGAGTTCGTGTTTTAAGGCTCCGTCTGGGTAATAGGCGGTGTTTTTTCCGTGGAGTTTGTCGTTTTCGTAAGCGCCCCTGCTTATTAACTGGCCGTTTTGGGCGTAAGATTCGAAGGCTCCGGATTTGCTTCCGTCCTTATGGTTGTAGATTGTGTTGACTTTGCCGTTTGGAAAATAGGATGTGAACGATCCTGACAGTTTGCCTTTTGAGAAAAAACCGACGGACTCTAGCTTCCCGTCTTCGAAATAGCTTTTGACCGTGTCTTCGGCGAATCCGTCTTTGTGGTGTGAGATTTTCCGCAGTTGCCCGTTTTCGTAGAAGTCTTCTACTTTGCCGTTGGGTTTTCCTTTTTCGAAATGGGTCTGGCTTTTGAGTTTGCCGGAAGGGTAATAGACGGCCAAGCGGTTTACTAATGTGTCTTGGGCGAATTCCGCTTCCTGTACCAAAGCTCCTTGCGGCGCAAATACTTTGACGGTTCCGTGTTTTAGGCCGTCTTTGTAGTTGATTTCTCTCCTTTGTTTTCCGTCGGGATAAAATTCGTTGAATGTCCCCTGTTTTTTGCCTTTTACGAAGTTGCCGGCGATCTCGATTTGGCCATTATAATGGTAAACTTTGAACGGTCCGTGAATCAAGGAGGAGTCGCCGTCAAGGTAAGTGTAGGTCTTCCGGATGTGTTTTCTCTCCCTTGGGTCAAAAAATTCGGTTACCCTCCGTTGGGCTCTGGCTATGTTGCCCGACAGTAGGGAGAACAGTATAACCCCAAGTAACGTTTTTGCTGGCATGCTTTGGGTTATTTTATTTTTTAGAAAAAAACGACGGATTATTATTGATATATATCGTAACAAAACTTCGGATTTTGTGAAATTAATAAAACAGATTGGCTTCCCGGATGCTTAGCTCATAATACATGACGATTGTCAGATGTATCGATGTGGCAGGTCATAATCCGGATAGGGGCCTAGTGTTACCTTTGTTATGTGATCGGAGTTGAGCTTCTCACGAAGCGAAGCTTCTGTTTGGTTTAATGTGGTTATTGTTTGTTTTTAGGGTTTGAGTGAAAATGCCGTGAGGTATTTTCTGTTAATGAGTTTGATTGTTGTTCGACTCCCCGGGGTGGTTTCCGGGGAGTTCTTTTTTTATAACGGTAAATATGGATTTTTCGGATAGAGGATATGCCCCGCTATCCGAAAAAAATCGACTTTACTCCTTCAAGACCATATCGATGCACATCACGGCGGCCAAAATCAGCTTGCGGGCCACATGTCCGGAAGGCACGTTGTCATTGATCGTAAGCATGTAATTGTCGGCGGTAGTGAAAAGCTCTTTGCCTATGCCGGCCCACTTTTTTGACACCATGGCCAGTTCGTTACCCTCTTTCTCGAAACGAAATTCCCAACTGCTCCACTTCCCTTTGAGTTGGCAGATCACTTGGTCATCTGGAGTGAGGACATCGAATTTGCCTCCGATGCTGAGCATGCGTTGCCTGAACTTCCCGATCAGGGTGTTGTTTTCGTCAAACACCTCGACTACAGAGCGGAAGAACGAAACGCCTCGGCTTACCCTTATTAAAGTTTTTCCGTTGGGTTCTTTAATCTCGACATTGAAAGGGGTCATCCGTTTGTAGTCCGTAAAACGGAGCATTTTGGTGAAAAATCCCAAATCGTCTTCCCGGCATTCGAGCAAGATCTCGTTTGTTTCCGGATCGTGAATGTCAAAATTATTCGCGGCTTTGAACATGCCTACATGTTCTTTTACGAAAAACATGTTGCGGTCCAGCACAGGGGCAGTTGAATTTATCATTGAAGTAGTGATGATTTTGTGAAAGGATATAATTAAAAAGCGTTACAGCGATTACGTTCGCATTAGCTTCAATAAAAGAAATATGGACATAAAAACAAAGTCAGACAATGGGTTGCGTACATTTGGCTTGTGTTTCCGGATTGGAATTTTATCCGTGAATATTTTTTCGTGAGAAGTTTTCTAGTTTTCAGCCACTTAAAGCCGAGGATGGGTTTGGGGGGCAAAAAAAGCCCTCAGGGGGTTTTGAGGGCAATAATCTATGCTTATATTTGCAATCCCAAAAGGGTAATGGCCTCGTAGTTCAATGGATAGAATAGAAGTTTCCTAAACTTTAGATCTAGGTTCGATTCCTAGCGAGGCTACTGCAAAAGCCGGTTCCTGATGTCAGGAGCCGGCTTTTTGTTTTTTTGCCAATGCCTGTTATGGCGATTTTTTGCCGGATAAGCCTCAGTCTGGCCGTTTGAGAAATTTCCAAATCCAAAAGGCCCGCGAGGCGTTCAATAAAGCAGAAAGGATGAGGTAAACGAGCCGAAAGCTTCTATGGATTTTAAGGGAATGGTAAAGTTGGTCAGGATGAACTTCGAGCTGATATTTTGGCTTGTGGCTTTGGTCGCGTTGTTCGTCTGGCAACCCGGAGGTGGGCATATCGAGCTTTGTCCTCTGAAAAACATCGGGTTTCCCTATTGTCCGGGTTGCGGAATCGGCCGTTCTTTGCACTACGCCATGCTGGCGGATTTCGGAGCTTCCTTTTCGATGCATCCGCTTGGGCCGGTAGCTTTGGCGGTGATACTCCGCAGGGTTTGGCAATTGATAAAGAACTTTAAACACATACAAGATGCGAGACAGGATATTACAGATGGTTCCCGGAATTGAGGAAGACGAATATATTTATGTGAGCAGATTGACTGAGGGCCTGACGCCAAGCCAGCTACAAACGTTTTGCGTGCTTTATAACACCAAACGGAAAAGTTCCGAAATGATTCTGATCAGTACGGTTATCGGCTTTTTTGGTGTGGCGGGTATTCAGAGGTTTATAACTGGGCAGATTTTGTTGGGATTGCTGTACTTCTTCACAGGAGGATTGTGCCTGATAGGCACGCTGGTGGATCTGATCAACTACCGCTCTTTGGCTTTTGAGGCAAACCGTCAGGCGGCTGACGAAACGCGCCGTATGGTGGCGTCGATGTAACGCTGGGCGAAGGTCAGTCTTGTTGTTTTTTTTGAACTTGTATGCGAACATGGCGCTGATTCCGAAAAAGGCGATGGTGCCGATTGAGACAAAAGTCAGGCGCCAAGGTTCCATATCCCCGATATCGCCGTGGATAGTTTTCAGAAAAACGATAAACGCCCCGACAAGGAGGATGAGCAAAGGCAAAAAGATTATTTTTTTTTGTTTGGGAGCCATATGTACGTCTTTGGAAAGCGTTAAAAATACGTTATTTAATATAGCGAGATTCCTTCGGAAAGTCAATCATGAGCGTTTTGGCCCGGTTTTCGGCTGATTTTTTTGACATGGTTTGAGATTGTCCAACCCGAATGTTTACCCGCAAAAAAGCAAATATAAAAAACTCCTTAGGAACTGAAAAAAACGGTTCCGCCCAGATGCCTGTGCAACGGAAAATCGGGTATGAATTCGAAGGGCAATGGAATGTCCGTGATCTCAATCCCGGTGATATTACTTTGGAACGGATGGAGGAAGAGCGAGGCGCCGTGATGCGGGAGAGGGAGGCCAAGATTCGCGCTAAACTCGCTACCGGGGCTTATCAGGGAGTGCGGGATAATGTAGCCTATGATATGGCTGCTCACGCTTTGGCTTCCGCCGGCGAAATTGGAGAAAAACCGTTGCTGGGAAAAAATTTGGCCAAAAAACAGGTTATTTATAAAGAGGACGGTTTTACCTTGGAAGCGGACGCCAGTCCGTCGGGCGGATCGAATATCGAGTGGGTGACCGAGCCTTTGGAAGGCAGGCAGACGGCATCGAAGACCACGGGCAGAATACAGAAAATGGTCAGTCTTTTCAACCGCTCAAAAGACAGTGAGTACGTTGATCTCGCTCCGGATTTTTTTAGGGCGAACGGTTTTAACGGTTTTGTTCCTGCCGAAAGGAAAATCAGAATGTACCCGGTGCAGGGGGAGATCGGCCTACAACCTCAGTTTACTTGCGGATTCAGCTTGGAAGAGTTTTCCAGAGTACTTTCATATCTCAACGAGAGGGAGCGCGAAGGTAGGGGAGCCATCCCTCGGCGTATCCTGAGCGCCGGGACTGGTGAGGGAAGCGACCCGGCCGAGGACCTAACCTTGGCGATATCCGGAGTGAGGGGAGAATCTTTGGGAGCGCTGGATGAAACCGATTTTCCGGAGTTGGCCGGCATAGGTTTCGACATGGAGCTTTCTTGGGACTTGGATCAGCTTCTGGGTAACGTGGCGATAGCTTCCGAAGATTTGGAAAAAGACGAACCTAAGGAAGATGTGGATGCCCTTCTGCCTTTTTGGCCGGCGAGAGTTCGGGACAAGAACGCGCCACTTAAGGCTTTGTTGGCCTTGGTGGCGATGTACCTGATTCGTGGGAAGAACTTGCCTGAGGGAGCCAATTCAAAGGCCATAGCGGGAGGTTTGCTGTCCCGGACTGACTTCGGTTATAATTTTGAGCTGTTGCCCGAAGAAATAAAGCGGAAGTTCAGAGCCAATCCTGATCTTTTCGTCCAGATGGCGCTTAGGGTTGCGAGAATGGAAGGTGAGAGTTCAGTTCCATTGTATGCGAATTCGGTCAGGTATACCGAAATGGGCGAACCGAATTTGGGAGGAAACATAAGCTTAAAACGTGGTGATTGGTTGCGTTCAATGGTTTTGGGCGAGGATCTTCTAAACCATAGGCGCGACCCGAAAATTCACGCTTCATTGGGCGCTTTAGGGCGTAGCGCCGACGGGCTTTTGGTAGTCGAATTTCGCCGGATTCAGGGAATCGTTTATGAAAATAGGCTTCTTGAGACAGCGATGTCTTATTACGATTTTTATGAAAAGGTCAAGAAGCGGAAAGGCCCTTTGAAGTAAGCTTTCCGATTGCCAAACGGTCGATTGTCCACGCCAAAATAATTCCTGCGGTATAACAGATTAAATCAGACCACAGAAATCCAAAGCCTAGAACCAAACCGCCTAACCTTGTATGTCGGATAGTGTTGAGCCAATCGACTTGGTAAAGCTGACTTAATTCTATGAGGACGCAGAATGTTAAAGCCAAGATGAAACGTTGCGCATTGGTTTTTTTCGGAAAAATAAAACCGAATCCGAAATAGACCATCATGGCCCAAAGCGTATCGCCGGAGTATTCTTTTATAAAAGGAGGAAGGAAGATTTCCGGATTGCGGGAAGCCAAGCCCAAAACTATTGTGAAAGCCGTAGCCAAGGCGTAAAATATGCGAAGCTTCATGATAGCGATTCCATTTTTTCCGGAACGGAAACCAGATGAAGGTCTCTTTGGGGAAAAGGAATTTCGACTTTGTGTTGCTTGAAAATTTTGAAAATCGAGTAATACAATTCGCTCTGCAACACTTTTGGGACAGTTGTGCGGGTTTCGGTCCAGATCACTAATTCAAAATCAAGAGAGCTCTCTCCGTAATTGATAAACCACACCTCGGGTTCCGGTTTTTTGAGAATATCCGGATGTTCGTCAGCTACCTGAAGCAACAGTTCCCTGATCGTCTCCGGATTTTCCTTATAAGCCACACCGACGGGAATCCGCAACCGGACCCGGCGGTTGTTGTGGCTCCAATTGATTACCGTGTCCGAGACGAACCGGCTGTTTGGTACGATGACCGAAATATTGTCATTGGTGAGAACCGTAGTGGCCCTGGGGCCGATATTCTGGATCTGACCAACGATATCGCCAACCTCGACACGGTCGCCGACTTTAAGCGGTCTTTCAAAAAAGATAATCACGCCGGAAATCAGGTTTTCGGCCACGTTTTGCAAACCGATACCTATACCCACACCCAAGGATCCGAACAGGACGTAAACGCTGCTCAAGTCCAGCCCAAACGATTGTACGATGACAAAAAATCCGATGATCAGCGTAAAATACCGGGCCACGCTTCCGATTGCGGTGCGGTGGTCCCGCAACCTTTCAAACCGGATCAAAATTCTGTTTGAAAGGATTTTACGGAAATACTCCGCCCCGACATACAAAGCGGCCATGGCCAACGTAAACGAAATAATGCTTCCGAGAGTAACGGCGTTGTCGCCGGTACCGATGACTTTGAGCGCCAAAAAATCCCGAAAATGGTTGAAGATTGATTCGAGCAGTTCCATGGTTGTAATGTGGTTTGTATGCAAAAGTATGGATAGGGAGGAGTTTTGCAAATACGGCACGCCAAAGATTAACATTAAGCCAAGGCTCCGGTTAGTTTGAGAAAGAAACCAAAACTTGAGCAGATGCCAGAATTGATGCCCGCCGCTTCGCATTTTCCGGAAATCGACGCCATGGCTTCCGGAATACGTTCCTTGGCCGAGTTTTTCGCCAACGCTACCCCGGAAGAGACGAAAGAAAGGACGGTTTTCGAACTGATGAGATCAGGTTGGAAGACGGAGCGCTTCGGCGACGGGGCGTTGCTTGAGGGAAGTTACCGGCACGGCACTTCCAAACGATCGCTTGCGTTTTGGAGTTTGTCCGGAGATCCAGTTCGTCGGGCGGAATTGCTGACAGCAGCTCATTTTATCTCAAAATATGGCCATTGCCAAGGTGTTGTCAGGCTATTGTTCGAAGAAACTCCGGCGCCTCATCCGCAAGAGATTGTGGATGAATACTGCTCCCACCGCGACCCGATGGCGTTCTTTTACGCTTATAACCGCTCTGACGACAAGCATAGTTTCTTGGTGAACCTTTTAAGCGCCAACGATAACCATCACGCTTTTCGGCACGCGATGCAGGCGGCCGAAAGATTGGCCGGGATTGAGCATGTGAAATATGTGAACGACACCGAATTTCCGGCGGATGTTATGCCTTGGCTTTTGAAGCTTCCTTCGGTAGGCGTAGGGCTTTCGGAAGACCTGATGAAAGATTGGGGACAGGATCCGATGGTGCTTTCCGTTAAGTTTTTCGTGATGTTGGCCTCATTGGAGTTAAAAGACTGGGCGATGTGAAGCGCAACTAAATTTGAGTCGTGTTGGCTTCTTGGTTTATGGGATTTTCCCGCTTTTTCCGGTAGGCTGAAGGCGTGTCGCCATATTGTTCCTTAAAGCAACGGTTGAAGTAAGAACGGCTCTGGAAGCCCGTTTTCACTATTATTTCCGAAATGCTGATTTCCGGATCCTGTAGCAATTCGGCGACTTTTTTCATCCGGATATCCCTGAGAAATCCGGAAGCGGACATTCCGGTGTTTTCTTTCAAAAGGTAATAAAGCTTGGTCTTGCTCATCCCTGCGTCTTTGGCGAATTGGTCCGTCGTATAGTTCTCGTCCGACAGTTTGTTTTCGGCTAATTGGCGAAGATTCTCCAGCTCCTTGTTCGGGCCGGATAGCTTTTCGTTTGGCGTATTATCGGCCTTGTTTTTTTTCAGGAAAACGATAAGCATAAAGCCGATGACCGGAATCAAAGTTAGTAAGCTGAACTTGAGAATATGTTTCTGGACGTTTTTGTCTTTTCCCAAATCAGGTTTTTCGGCGAAAAGCCTGTCCACTTCGGCCACTTCCAGCTTTCGGTTCCAGATACTCACGTCCCTGATTCCTCCATGGTAAGTTTCGTTCCAAAGATTTCTTCCGATTAGAATTCTTTTGCCGGGCAAATACGGGATCGGAGCGGGGAAAACTGATTCGGTTTTTCCGTTTACAAACATCCGGATAGAGTCTCCGGCCTCAAAAGTTACGGCCACATGTTGCCAACGGCCGGTGTCTAAAAGGTTTCTTCGGGAGATATAATCCTTGATTTTTGGCAGTGTGAGCGTAAGCCCGCCAAGCTGGTTTAGCTTTAGTGAGAAGCCGATGTTATTGTCTACCAAGGCTTGGCTTCCGGTCATTTTGGCGGGTTTTATCCATGCCGCCACGCTGAACGAATAGTCGGTTTCGACTTTTGGCCCTTGGAGGTACTCGCCTTTTCCCGAAAAACGAGGGAAAGCTCCGGTAGAGTCTTCCGTCCAGCTGATTTTGCCGTTTGCTTTAAGTTCGCCCGAAGGGGAATTCATGGCAAAGTGCGCCAGCAGGTTTTCGGTAAGCTGGGGCGTATGTTTTGATTTGGAGTGCAGCTCCGCGATTTGGTTTTGCGTTAAAACTCCTTCAAAAACCTCCGGTTGGTCTATCAATCCGTTGAAAAGCTCCCTGAAATTATTTTTGCCCAAAACAAAGACGGCGGAATCGGGCATTGTCTTCATCCTTTTCTTGAGCGTGTCAGATCCTACGAGTCTTCCGTTTTTGTAAAAGCTTGCGATGTTTTTTGAGTAACTGACAGCCAAATGTTGCCAAGCGCCGTTTGCCAGGCAAGGATCGGAATAGAGATCGCCTTGTCCGTGGAAATTCAGATGGATTTTCCTGTCGGGAGTCGTTTTTAACGTCGCGAATTCCGGGTAGCCCATTATGGGCATGTTTCCTTCCTTTAGCGCGTCGGTTTTCACCCAAACTGAGAAGGTGAATTCGTCGCGTATCGGTTTTTTACGGAGCGAAAGAGAATCGTTGATACCGTCAAAACCTAGTGCCGTCGGGCGCGAATTGTCGATTTTTTTCAGCAACGGATACTTCTCGGCTTTTACTAATGTGTCATGGTTTTGGCCAAAGCCGACGCTGGCGGTTAACGCAAGGGTAGCGAAAAAGAAAAAAAGTTGACCCAAACCCTTAAGCTTTACTTTAAGTGAGCCTCGAATCTGTTTTTTTGTCCAAATACGATTTTTCAAACCCTTGCTGTTCAGTGAGATGAATATATGGGCACAAAAAATAAACATTATCTCAAACACCTGCAACGCGTGATCGGCCAATTTGCGGACAGAAAAAAACCAGAATTTTTATTGAGATGAGAAAATTGTTTTTTGTTCTGTCACTGGCATTACTTACGCTTACGGCCCAAGCGCGTACCGTAAGTGTGAGAAGCCAGATGAAGTCGGCCAAAGCGTTGATCGGACGTATGATGCCCGAGATCGCCGACAAATTTGTAGTGGAGGCGATCAGCCCGGCCGAGGGTGGCGCCGACGTGTTTGAGATTGAGGCTGGACCAAAGGGCAAAGTGGTGCTCCGCGGAAACAACGGCGTGTCCGTGGCTTCGGCTTTTCACCATTATTTGAAAGAGTATTGCAAAGTCCATTTTTCATGGAACGGCGATCAGCGCAGGGTTCCGGATGTTTTGCCTTTGCCCGAAAAGAAAATCAGGGTGCTGAATCCTAACAAGCGCCGTGTTTATTTCAACTACTGTACGTTCAATTACTCAATGTCTTGGTGGGATTGGGAGCGTTGGGAACGCGAGATCGACTTCATGGCCATCAACGGCATCAATATGCCTTTGGCGGTTACGGGACTTGAGGGCGTTTGGTACAACGTATTGCGCAAGTACGATTTCACCGACGAGGAAGCCCGTTCGTTCTTGGTTGGTCCCGCATATTCCGCTTGGCAGTGGATGACGAATATCCAAAGCTACGGTGGGCCATTGCCCAAAAGCTGGATCGACAGCCATGTGGATCTTGGCCGGAAAATCCTCAAGCGCCAGCGCGAACTGGGCATGACGCCGATTCTCCACGGATTCAGCGGTTATGTTCCCCGTGAGATGATCGAGAAATTCCCCGAAGCCAAGATCCAGAGAGAAGGCCGTTGGTGCGCGTTTTCAGGAACCGCCCAGTTGGACCCGACCGATCCTTTTTTCAAAAAACTGGGTAAAGATTTTATCAAAGAGCAGGTAAAGCTTTTCGGAACGGATCATTGGTACGCTCAGGATCCTTTCCACGAAGGTCATCCGCCTGTCAATACCAAAGAATACTTGAACAAGGTTGGTTTAGCCGTTTTGGACGTTTTGCAATCGGCGGACAAGGACGCTAAGTGGGTGATGCAGGCTTGGTCAATCCGTAAGGATATCGCCACTGTAGTGCCGAAAGACAAATTGTTGATTCTGGACCTCGGGGGCTGGACTTGGCATGGAAAAGATAAGTTTTGGGGATATGATTTCGTGTCCGGCCAGTTACACAACTTCGGCGGACGAACCCAGCTTCGCGGCAACCTGAAAAGCGTAGCCACAAACCGCCCGGCCAGAACCCGCGAACAGGCTCCGAACTGCGTAGGCATGGGGCTTTTCCCGGAAGCGATCGAGAACAACCCCGCTTTTTACAATATGGTGTTCGATATGTCTTGGCGCTCGGATTCCGTAAATCTGAAATCGTGGGTTGCTGATTACACGCTCAGACGCTACGGCGCCAAAGACGCCGACGTGGACCAAGCTTGGGATCTGCTCCTGAAAACCGCTTATTCGCCCAAAGCCCGCCAGCGTGGGTCGTATATTACGGCGCGTCCGGCTTTGACGATTTTCAAAAGTGATCCGAACCACTGGCTCAGCACAGGCTATGACGACGCGACATTGATCAAAGCTTGGTACAATCTCCTGAAAGCGAACGAACGTTTGGGCGATCAGGAAACTTATCAGTATGATCTTGCCGACGTTGGGCGTCAGGTATTGAGCAACTTGGCCGGTAAGTATCACAAAGAAATGAAGCAGGCGTTTGAAAGTGGCGACAAAGAGGCTTTCCGAGTGGCTTCGCAAGCGTTCTTGGCTTTGGGGCGTGATATGGACGTGTTGCTGGAAACCAACAAACATTTCCTTTACGGAAAATGGGTGGCCGAAGCGCGCTCGAACAGTAAGGTGGAAAAGGAAAGCGATTTGTACGAATGGAACGCCACCAAGCTTGTGACGCAATGGGGATGCGATGACCAGCCTCCGTTGATTTTTGAATACGCTTGGAAAGAGTGGGCCGGTTTGATCGACGGGTATTATTTGCCACGTTGGGAGAGGTTCTTCGATTTCCTGGAAGCGAAGCTTGAGAAAGGCGAAAGCTATGATGATTCAAAACTGAAGAAAACCCACGGTCGCCAAGCGCTTTTGGCGGACGATTTCAGAAAAGACCTTTACAAATGGGAGTGCGAGTGGATCGATTCTAAGCACGATTATACGCCGGTGCCGAAAGGCGACGCCGTAAAAATTTCGAAGGCTCTTTTCGCCAAATACAAAACCGAGTTTGAGCGTTTTTACTTCTGGAATGAATATTCAGGAAAAACGCTTCAGAAAATGTCGGTGAAAGCTAAAGCCGGTTCGGTAGAATCGGGTTACCTCGGGCAATAAACAGCGTATCTGTCCTGTCAATGACGAAAAGGTTCCGGAATCCGGAGCCTTTTTTTGTGCCGATACGTTTGTCCCGTTTTCGTTATCAGGCGGACGTTGGCAAGGATAATCTCGTATCTTTGCGGATTAGAACCGAAAAAAAATCTGGGGCGGGCATTTTCCTAAACCCGAATACCCGCTCCGTATCTTATATTTCGATATGAAATACTACATCGTGGCGGGAGAGAGGTCCGGAGACCTGCACGCTTCCAATTTGATCAAATCCATCAAGCAACGCGATTCCGAAGCCGAGTTCCGCGGATTCGGCGGCGACTATATGGCTTCGGCCGGCGCCGAAATCAAAGTACATATCCGCGATTTGGCTTTTATGGGCTTTCTGGAAGTCTTGTTGGGGATTTTTAAAATCACGAAGTTGATGAAAGTCTGCCAGCGAGATGTGCTGGATTACCACCCCGATGTCCTGATCCTTGTCGATTACGGCGGATTCAATATGAAAATGGCCAAGTGGGCAAAGAAAAACGGCGTGAAAGTGTACTATTACATCTCGCCGAAAGTTTGGGCCTGGAACACCGGCCGGGCCAAAAAGCTCAAAGCCACCGTAGACGAGATGTTCGTGATTTTGCCTTTCGAAAAGGAGTTTTTCAAACAATTCGATTGGGATGTACACTATGTGGGCAATCCGGTAGTGGATGCCGTACGTGCGCATGTACCTTCTGGTGATTTTGTGAAAAAAAGTGGTCTGCCCGCCGACAAGCCGATTATCGCCCTGTTGCCCGGAAGCAGGAAGCAGGAGCTGATACATATGCTCCCTATGTTTGCGGAAGTGGCCCGCCAAAACCGTGACCTTCACTTTGTGGTGGGTGCGATTAAATCGTTGGATACTGAGCTTTACGCTCCGGCGCTCAAAGAACCGAACATTAGTCTGGTTTACGACAAAACATACGACCTGTACGAAGTCGCAGACGCCGGCATTATCACTTCGGGTACGGCGACTTTGGAAACGGCCCTTTTCGGTTTGCCGCAAGTGGTGGCTTATCGTGGTAGCGCCATTTCTATTTGGATTGCCAAAAAAGTGGCGAAGATCAAGTTTATCTCTTTGGTGAATCTTATTGTCGGCAGGGAAGTGGTTCGTGAATTGATCCAGGAAGACATGACGCCAGAGAGCATGACCTCGGAATTGCGCAATTTGTTGGGCGGAGAGCGCAGAGATGAGGTTTTTGAAGGATACCGTGAACTGAATGAGGTTTTGGGAGATACAAGAGCCTCGGATAAAGCGGCTGAGACGATGTTACGCTTATTGAGAGGATAGCCAAATAACTAAAGATGGAGTGGATGTGGTGATTCGAAGTATTATTTTTAATTATATTTTAATAAGTTTTTAGTTGTTGCTATTGTGCAAAAATATCCACCTTGTTTTCTGGGTGGATTATTTTTTTTATATAAATTATGTCTTAAGAAATGAACACTTTCCTCAGCCAACATGAAATCCAAGCACCTCATTTTCTTAGCATTTTTAATGGTGGCCTCTTGTGCCAAAGTGATCCACGACCATGGAAAACAGGGCGTTGTGGGACAAGTGCATGATTTTTCGGAATCGAAGTTTGGAACCCAAGCCAAAGTCTGCGTTTATAATTTGACAGACGTAAACGAACTTGGCGTAGGGGATTTTTTTGAGACTATCCCCGCTGAGCTTATCAAAGTGGCGAAAGTCGGGGAAAACGGAAATTTTAAGATCAATTTGGCTCCCGGTCGTTATTCCTTATTCCTCAAGACCCCTGATGGTTATATGAAAGGTGCCGTTTCCTCGGAAGGGCATGTAAATGAGGTTCGTGTCAAAAATAATTCGTTCGATTCGCTTACTCTCTCGATGCCGACAAGGCAAGGAATCAACATGTAATAATTTGTTCGATTTTACCTATTTACATTCGTAGGCTTTTCTTTCTAGCGAAATTTTTTAATATTTCATGATCGTTTGTTTTGTCATGTGAGGGGTTTGTAATTTGCTGAGTTTTTTTATTTCAAAAACAAAGGTGTCTCTCGTTTATTGTTCATCAAAGTCCTCTCTTTTCGGAGGTTCATTGCCGAACTTGTATTGCGCAAGGCGAACGAAATTTGATCACTAATAAGAAAATAAATGAAGAAGCTGTTTGCGAGTCTGCTCAAGCCATTCCAGTCACGGTACAGTGTTGTTTTTCGGATGTACCATGTGATCCCTGGCCAGCCAATCAAGGTTAAGAAGAAAGTTCAGGAATTTGAGAAAGGGGACAAAGAAGCTGCTTTTGCCTATTTTCAGAAGACGGTGAAAGCCACCGGCGCCAGCAAAATCGTTCCTGTGGAAATAGAGTTGTTGAAAGGCCGTAGGGTGTCCAAGAGGAAGCAATTTGGCCCGGTGGGCGATATTAAGAAATTGGAGTTGGTGGCCTAAAAACTTGGGCCGTCGAATACGAAAAAGCTAAAGGCGCTCCGAAAAGGGCGCTTTTTCTTTTATCTTCCCGGCATTAATCGACTAGCGCAGTTATATGTCTATGAAGTTTTCGAATAGCAAAGATTTTCTCAATAAGCTGAATACAAAAGTTTTCGCCTTTATCTCCATCCATATGGCGGGTTTTCTGGTCTTGTATATTATGCAGGAAAACGGAACGCTGAAGCCTTTGTTGGAAGGTGATGCGCGGAAGACCGCCGATACGGCCAGCTTGGTCTTGTTGGTTGTTTTCTTCGTGCTTGGTTATATGGCGCACGCCAAGGAAATCAAGAAATCGTTGGAGGTGGAGGACTTGCGTGAGAAGTTGTTGATTGCGAATACGGCCACCATAAAGAAATACATATATTTCACGGTTGGGGCCCTGTGCCTTATCGCCGGTTTCGCGGTTTCGGCCCAGCCTTATTACGCCGGGGTTTACGCCCTTACGTTAATCGTGGTTTCGACAAGTATTCCTTCGGCGCATCGCATTGCGCGTAAGCTTAAGCTTGATCGTGAGCAGGGGCTGAAAGTGTTGGATAATGATCCGATAGATTGATTTGAGATTTCCCGCCGTAGATGCCTACGGCGGGAAGTCACTTTTTTATGATTCGCTTACCACAAACTGGCAAAGCGATTTGGTCCGCTGTTCCAATACGGCTTCTTTATTCGCCAAAGCGGCTTTCAACGCGTTGCTGGTTGGATTTTTTACAGTGACTAAGCTGAGCTCCGTGTGTGTTTCCATCTCGAAATCCTTCTCAAGATCCTGTTTCGCTTTTTGGAACTTAACCGAATCCCAATCGGCGCAGACCGACACGGAAACTGCCGTGTTTTGGGTTAAATTGATACGGATCCGGTGCTCGGCCAAAATGTGGAAAATCTTCCTCAGGCTCTCTTCCTGCACAAAACTCAAGTCCTTAACCCTAATGACCATCAACGCTTGTTTGTCTTTGAACATAAAACAAGGAATGGGTTGCTCAGAGCCTTTAAGGTGAATAACCGTCCCTTTTTCGCCCGGTCTTTCGAAGGAACGAACCTTTAGCGGAATATTCTTATTAGCCAGTGGTTTTATGGTTTTCGGATGAATTACCGAGGCTCCGTAAAAAGTCATCTCGGCGGCTTCCCTGTACGAGATCGCTTCGAACTTGGCGGTGTCACTGATTCTTTTCGGGTCGGCGTTTAGGATGCCGGGCACGTCTTTCCAGATCGTCACGGAGTCGGCGTTGAGGCAATGGGCAAAGATCGCCGCACTGAAGTCGGAGCCTTCCCGGGCCAAAGTAGTGGTGTTATCAGACAGGTCACTGGCTACGAATCCTTGTGTCACCACGATGTTCTCTTTCAGGATAGTGGGCAAATTCAGCTTCAACAGCTCTTCGGTGACTTCCCAGCGTACTTTGGCGTCTTTGAATACGCTATCTGTTTTTATATACCGTCTGGCGTCTATCCACTCGGCTTTAAGTTGTAACTGGCGCAGATACCCGGCGATGATTGTGGTGGAAATCAATTCGCCGTACGGTACGAACTGATCGTAAGCTTTTCCTTGCTCCGCAAATGTTTGGCGCAGAATCAGTTCGGCATGGCCGAAAAGCGACTCAATCGCCAAAAAAGTTTCGTTTTCATCGGAAGAAAAAAGATCTTGGATAATATTTCCATGATAATCTTTTACAGCCTGCCATTCCCGCTGGTAATCTTTTCCCGCTTCGCGTAATTCAAGAACTCTTTCCAGTGCGTTGGTGGTTTTGCCCATGGCTGAGACTACTATTATCAGTGGCCCGTTGTCGTGGGCTTGGATAATGCTCCCCATGTTTTTTACCGCCTCTGCGCTTTTGACGGAAGCTCCGCCGAATTTGAATACTCTCATCTTGCCTTGTTTTGCCAACTGTGCTTGCCGAATCGGATCGGCTTTACGGCGCCGAAATTACCTAAAAACGGCGGGATATTTTTTTGGAAAAGGTAAATATGAACCTGGAATCTGATTTTTGTTGTAGATATGATAATACAGAAACGTTTTCGGTTATTTTTTTCATAAATATTAAAAAAAACAATGATGGATTTTTACGGAATTTATAACAAGATTGTGCCCGCTCAGCTTAATTATACACTCACAACCAAGCCAAATACAACATGGCATTGACGAATATCCACTTGCCCATCGGAATTCCGTTGGACCGTTTTATCAAAAAGAAACAGGAGGATTTTCCCTTCGCTACAGGCGAACTTTCCCAACTCTTGAGAGATATCGCTTTAGCGTCGAAGATTGTAAACCTAGAGATAGCCCGGTCCGGACTTAGCGGTTTGGAAGGGGCCTTCGGAACCCAAAACGTACAGGGAGAATGCCAGCAGAAGCTGGATATACTGGCCAATAAGTGCTTTATCCGGGCGCTAAAAAGGGGCGGGGAGGTTTGCGCACTGATCTCCGAAGAAAACGAAGGTGTTATTGACCTTGGAAACACGCAAGGGAAGTACGTGGTGGCTATGGACCCGCTCGACGGTTCGTCGAATATAGACGTAAACGTGTCGATTGGAACCATTTTCTCAATTTACAGAAGAGTTTCCGAAGTCGGGGGACCAGTCTCCGAAGCGGATTTGCTTCAGCCGGGAACCAAACAAGTGGCCGCTGGGTATACGCTTTACGGTTCTTCCTGCATGCTGGTCTACACAACAGGAAACGGCGTAAACGGCTTTACCTACGAGCCTTCGCTTGGTGAATTCTTTTTGTCACACCAAAATATCCGAATTCCTGATAATCCGACTTATTATTCTGTGAACGAAGGGGCGTATCGGTCTTTTGGGGCGGATACCAAGGCCTTTATCGAATACTGTAAAGACCGCAGGATTTCGGCTAGGTACATCGGTTCTTTAGTGGCCGATTTTCATAGGAATTTGCTGAAAGGCGGAATTTATATTTATCCTAAAACGGCCGCTCAGCCTAATGGTAAACTTCGTTTGTGTTATGAATGTAACGCTCTGGCGTTTATAGCGGAACAGGCCGGCGGTGCGGCTAGCGATGGCATGAACCGGATTATGGAAATAGGACCGGAAAAGTATCATCAGCGTTCACCGTTTTATGTCGGAACCAAGGCGATGGTTAACGAGGCTTGCGGTTTTATAGACTTGGGAATGGTGGAAAGCGCCACCAGAAAAATGCCTGGCGAAAGATGAAGAAGGTTGAATAGAATAACGAAATGGTGTTCTGTTTTCATCATTCATTCACGAAAAGATTACATGGGGCCTAAATCTGTCAGGTTTAGTTTTTGCTACTTTGTATTCGGATCGTTTCTGTATAAAACTAAATCACAGATAATTATGGCCCGACCAAAAAAAGAGCAAAAAGAGAAAACTATTGACAGCGTTTGCGAAGCCGCCTTGGATAAGTTTAAGAAAATGAACAAGCGCAAAGGCACGCACGGAGAAATCATCGAAAAGCTGGAATTTTGCATCGGAAGCTATCGTTACGACAAAAATCCGCAAGGTCTTGTCGAATTTGGCCATAAGGCTAGCGAGATCTTAAAAGGTGAAAAAGCCCGCCACGACAAGAGTGTAGCGCAAGGCCTTATCGATGATCTGGATTCGGCGATTTCAGCCCATACTAATGCGTAAACATTTACGCAGGAGTTAAAAACAAAAACGGTCGCCAAAGTGGCGACCGTTTTTGTTTATTATAAAGCTAGTTGCTTACGATCTTTTCAGATTTTTCGCTTTTGCCGACACTTGAATAGCTACCGAAATCACAACTACCAATACGCAACCGATGGCGTTAAACCAGAGGTAGCCGATGTCCGTAGTGATTTTCAATGCCAGAACAATGATTTCAGAAACCAAAGCCGCCAAGAAAACGGCCTTCCCTTTGACGAATTTCACAAAAAAACCTACAAGGAAAATACCCAGTATTGTTCCGTAAAAAAGGGACCCGAGGATATTCACGGCTTCTATAAGATTGTCGGCCATATAGGCTAGTGAGGCAAATATCAAAGCCAAGATTCCCCACATCGCCGTGATGACTTTTGAGGCCCGGATATAATGCTCTTCGGAAGCTTCCGACTTAAACCACCGTTGGTAAATATCGACAGTGGCTGTGGAGCCGAGCGCGTTCAGTTCGCCGGCGGTGGATGACATGGCAGCCGAAAGTATAACGGCGAGCAAAAGTCCGATTATCCCGTTTGGAATGTATTTCATCACGAATGCGATAAACACATAATCGGATTCTTTGGATCTGATTTCGACATTGGCGTCTGAGATAAGACTACGGGTGTCGGCGCGTAAAGTCCGGATTTTTTCTTCGCTGGCGCTTAGTCCTTGTCTCGCTTTTGTTAAGGCTTCCGGGTTTTCTGCCCGGATGGCGCTTAGGTAATTCTCAACGTTTGATTTTTTTTCCTGAAATAACTGCTCGTGCCTGCTCTCCAGTTTTTCCCAATCTGCGGCTTTTTCGGATTGCCGAACGCTTTCGGCTGTCGCTTGGTCGAAATAAACGGGAGGTTTTTCGAATTGGTAAAAGACAAACAGGAATACGCCGGTAAGGAGTATGAAAAACTGCATCGGGATTTTCATCACTCCATTAAAAAGCAGTCCGAGACGGCTTTCCTTAAGGCTTTTTCCGGAAAGGTAACGCTGGACTTGCGATTGGTCCGTACCGAAATAAGACAAAGCGAGAAAGAAGCCGCCCGTCAAGCCGGACCAAATCGTATATTTGCTGTCAAGGTCTAGTTTGAAATTCAGGGCTTCCATTTTGTTCATTGCGCCGGCCAGGCTCAAAGCTTCGCCGAAGCTGAGGCTGTCGGACACTCTGTTGAGCAGGATAAAGAAAGCGATAAACAAGCCGAGGAAAATTACGCTCATTTGCCATTTGTGCGTAATGCTGACGGCCTTTGTTCCGCCCGAGACGGTGTAAATGATTACCAGCGTGCCCACCAACAGGTTGGTAAGTCCCAAATCCCAACCGAGAGCGGTGGAGAGAATTATGGACGGAGCGTAAATGGTAATGCCTGCGGCAAGTCCTCTTTGGATAAGGAAAAGCGAGGCAGTCAGTGTCCGGGTAGACGGATTGAAGCGGTTTTCCAGAAATTCGTAGGCCGTAAATACGTTAAGCCTGTAAAATGCGGGAAGGAATGTCACGCACAGAATAACCATGGCGATTGGTAAGCCAAGGTAAAACTGCACGAAGCCCAGTCCCGATTCGTAACCAAGCCCCGGCGTGGAGAGGAAAGTGATGGCGCTGGCTTGCGTAGCCATTACCGAAAGGCCGATCGTTGACCAGTTTTCCTCTTTAGCTCCGAGATAACCTTGGATACTTTTGTTTTTGTATGTTTTCCACGTTCCGTACGCCACGATTCCGAAAAGTGTAGCGAACATCACTATCCAGTCGAGCGCGTTCATTTATATGTCTCCGTTATGAAGTAAAACAAAAGGATAAAGAAGACCAATGCGCCCAGCACAAGTCCGTAGACAGGAGCCCATTTCCTGTTATCGTCGGCTATGGCTTTTTGGCCGTCGGCCAGTCCGGGCTTTTTCTTTTCTTCGACTATGGTTGCCATATCAGCTGTTTTTGCCATGGTTCTTCATGTTCAGAAGGTTGACGAAAAGCCTGTACGCGCCCGGTACGCCCGCCGGCAGTTGGCGGAAAAACGAAATGCCGGTGTAAGTGAAGGTCCCTTTTCCGTAATGGCTTACGATTAGCGAGCCGTCGCGGGCGGGTTCGCCTTTGTCGTGCCAAGAAAGGATTGGCGTGAATGCGCCGTCCCATTTGTTGGCGAAGTAGAGCCCCCGTTCCTGTACCCATCCGTCAAAATCCTCTGGAGTGAGTTTGTTCGGAGTATTCAAGGCGGGGTGGTCGGGGCGTAGGAATTTGACTTCCGCATCCTCTTCGGTTACCCGTTCTCTGGAAATCGTAAACGGAAAAGGCCCGATTTCCTTTGTTTTGAGCCTGTGTGCGGTGTTGTACTGCACGATGAGATTTCCGCCGTTTTTCACATACTCCAAGAGCGACCCGTTTCGTGCGGCCAAGGCTTCGTTGATATTGTAAGCCCGGATACCGACAATGATCGCTTCGAACCCGTCAAGGGGAACGGCGCCCAGACTTTCGGCTGAAAGTTCCGTAACTTCGATTCCGATCGCTGACAAAGCTTGCGGTATCTCATCGCCGGCGCCGGAGATGTAGGCTACTCTCTTGACGTTGTTTTTTACGGGAAGGTGCACAAATCGGCTTTCGGCGGACTCAAAGAGCGTCTGTTTGCTGATATGAGGATAATCGATGGTCAACATTTTCTTGTCCATCGTCTTCCCTCTCGATTTGATCATGGCTTTCGGAGTGGCCAGCGTCGCTTTTTCCGAAGGTTTTACGAAGAAAGAGAAAGTTTTGGCTTTGCCTTTTTTCAAATCCGAAATTTGGATGGAAGCTGGTTCCGAAGCCCATTCAGAAGGCAAATCCAACGCTAACGTACCTTCGAGTCCGTTTTCGTCAAACGATTCAACGGTTACTTTAACGTCAAGTCCTTTTTCTCCGAAAATGTAAACGCTTTTGCCAAAAGAAATCGAAGCTCCGTCGCTGATAGTGAGTTTGGACGACAGTTCTCCAAGAACCGGGTTGGCGCTCATATAACGTAGCGGAACCTTTACGGGCAAATCGTATCCATTTATAGCGAGGTTGGCCGTGATGTCGAAAAGTTCCGGATTTTCGGGCCGGCCGATTAGCTGTTGGTTGTTTACGTCGTATGTGTATTCGTAAGGCTTAGCTAGCCAATATGGTTGCGAGTTTTTCTGGGCGGTACTAAGCGAGATGTTTTTCTTTTCGAAAATATTGGGACTCAAAGTGGTCTTGAGCCCGAGGTCTTTTCCGTCCGCGACAACGCTTTCAAGCTTTACTTGAAGTGGCGAGCGCTGGATGATTTCCAAAGAGGCGTCGATATCCGAACCGGCCAAAACAGTGGCGTTTTTCGGCTTCGCAACAGCGTAAACACCAAGGCAATCCGAAATCAGCTCGTTGATTTTTGCGGTTTTGTGATCTGTCCACACTGATTTCTCGGCTTTCTGAACTCTTTCCCTAAGTTTAAAAAGGGCGTCTACGCTAACGTATGGTTTTTCCGAATTGAAATCGGAAATGATCTTTTCGATTTGTTTCTGGATTTTCGAATCGCCGGTTCTGGCCCAAGTTGTGCTGACGCCGTCCATAAAGTCGGAGGAGTAAGCTTCGCCGAGTTTCAGTTGCAGATATTCGGTTTGGGATCCTCTGCTCAATGAGGCTCCAAAACCTTGGCTACGGTGTTGGCTCCGGCTCAAGGAAGCGATTTCGTTATGGGACTTGCCCAACAATGCGTTGTAAGTTCCGATATCCACGGCGCAAAACTTCTCGGGCGAATTTTTCACCTTTTCTGGCAAAGTTTTGTCCCACCAAGTGGACATGTTGTGGAACAGTCTTTTCGTTTGCCAAACGCTCACCTTGTCGAGTTGCTCGGGGAAGGCGTTTTTGTCGGCGGCAAGTTTGAAGGCTTCTTCAGCCAAAATTGCCGATGCCGTGTGGTGCCCGTGCCCGGCGCGTTTGTCCGGCGGAAAACGGGTTACGATAACGTCTGGTTGGAAGCGTCTGATATTCCAGACTACGTCGGCCAAGATTTTGTCTTTGTCCCAAAAACCGAAAGTTTCGTCCGCCGATTTCGAGTAACCGAAGTCTACGGCTCTGGTAAAATACTGTTCTCCGCCATCGGTGCGTCTAGCTTCCAGTAATTCTTGCGTACGGATAATGCCTACGCCTTTCGGGCCTTTTTCGGTTCCTATCAGGTTTTGGCCACCATCGCCGCGGGTGAGTGACAGGTATGCGGTTCTGTATTTTCTGTCGTTGGCGGACCAAGCAATGAAACGTGTGTTTTCGTCGTCCGGGTGCGCCGCGATATACATCACGCTACCCAAGACGTTCAGTTTTTTTAATTCCAACAGTATTTCGGCGGAATTTCTTTGCTGAGCTTTTAGGCACAGCGGAAACAACAGCGACAATGCGATCAGCACGGCCGAACTCCCTCTTTTACTCATCGACTCTATGTGGTTTGGATCAAAGTTTGAAACGTAAAAACTCCCGTTTCCGAAAAGTCATACCCTGTGTATACGGATGTTTAGGATTTTTGACTGAATGTTGAGCGATCAATTTGAGCTTTTTCCTTTTGAAAAAACAAAATGCCGAAACGCAAATGTCCGGCATTAATCTGAAGGGAATCTATCGTTTATGTTTTTTTACAGGTTAAAAACAGCTTTTCAGGCTGACGGCGTGGCCGGGGAGCATTTTTACCAAGCCTTTGAGCTCAAGTTGCAAAAGTACCGAAGAGACGATATGCACGGGCACACCGGAGGCCCAACTGAGGTTGTCGAGGTGGGTTTGCCCGCCTTTTCTTTGGAGAGTTTGCAAAAGGCCTTTTTCGGTATCGGACAAGTCTGGCCGTTGCTCGAATTTTATTTTGATTTGCTTATCGGGAGCGTTCCAGTTCATTATGTATTCCAAATCGGCTACCGATGTCATAAGGTGTGCTCGCTGGGTTCTGATCAGTTTGTGACAACCGATAGAATAAGGCATGTCGATTTTTCCCGGTACGGCGAAAACCTCCCTGTCGTAGTCGTTGGCTAGGTTTGCCGTAATCAAAGCTCCGCCTTTTTCTCCCGCTTCCGTCACGATTACGGCGTCCGATAGCCCGGCGATCAGCCTGTTACGGGCGGGAAATCTTCTTGGGTCAGGTTGGGTGTCGAGCGGATTTTCTGTCAAAATTCCGCCTTGTTCAACCATGCGTTTGGCTACGGGAAGATGGTTTTTTGGGTACATGACGTTTATACCGTTGCCCATCACGCCGATGGTGTCTAAGCCGGAATCAAGAGCAGCTTGGTGCGCCGTAATATCGATTCCGTAAGCCAGCCCGCTTACGATAAGCGGGGAGTGTCCCCGCAGGTCTTCCACAAATTCCCTTGCGACGTTTCTTCCGTAAGATGTCGCTTTTCTCGTTCCGACAATCCCGAGGATTTTTTCCGCGTTTAGGTCCGCTGTTCCTTTGTAATAAAGAACCAGCGGGCAGTCTTGAATTTGGGAAATACGGGTAGGGAAATCCGGATCGGAATAAGTGATGACCTGAACGCCCATTTTGTCGCACCGTTCCAGCTCACGGCGAGCCTCGTCGGTGCAATTAAGCGCGTTTTTCACCAAAGTGGCTATTTTCGGTCCTATACCCGAAAGTTGGGTGAGTTTTTCGGGTGGAAGTTCTTTGATGTGTTCCAAGCTTCCGAAATAGCTGATAAGTCTGCGGACGGTAGCGCCCCCAATGCCTGCTACCAGGTTCAGGGCTACCAAAAATTCTTTTGACAGCATAAAGAAACCGTATGATTACTTTGTATGCTGGTCAAAGCACTTGCCAAAAGCGGACGTTTTCCTCGTTTGGGCTTTAAAGTTTTCCCCCGTTGCGCTTTTTTTCCTTTTCGATGATTTTCCTAAGCTGTTTGTCTTCCCAGTCGCGGCCCAACAGGCTGATATCTCCGAAGACTTTGATGCCGTGGAAAACAATGCCGAGTCCCCAGCCGAGGGCCACCCAGCCTACCCAAAGATTTTGCGGATCGTAGTTGACGTTGATAATGGCTAAAAAGGCCAGAATAATGAGATAGGAGGCCAAATTGGTGTAGAACCCTTTCATCTGCATGACACGGCGGTGGGCTTTTCGGTAAAGTTCGTCGTCGGTTTTCATGTTTTTTTGTTTTTCTTTGAAGCTACAACATGCGGTAATGGGTGGAGGGTTTTGTTTTTTATACGTTCTGTATGCCTTCTCGGAGGTTTTGTATGGAGAAAAGTCGAAACTTTTGGCCGTTTTTAGGGTAAGGAAACTGTAGCGGGCGAATAAGCTCCGGCTCAAGTATTGAGTGGTATTTGGAAACAAGTGTCCTGACGGTGCCGCGTTTTTGTTTTCATTCCTTAAATTTATCGTGTTGGCCCCGGGGGCGAATAGAATTGAGAAGACCATGAGAAAACTCTCCATAACATTACTTTTGATTTTGGCCGTTAGCGCGTCGGCCCTCGCTTCGAGAATCCTTATTCCGATGGATAAGGAGCAAACCAATCACCTGAAAGCCTATGGATTGGCGTATTGGGTGATCGCCCAGGGCGAATCGCTGGACTGGTTGCTGAATTTTCGCGGAGGGAGTTTTTTGCTGAGGCATTCCCAAAAGTTTGAAAACGAGCTGATAATCCGTGGCGTGAGTTATGATGTGATTTCGGAAGGGGAAGCCGGAAGGATAATCGAGGGAATCGCCGACCCGTCGTCGAATATGGATTTGATGAAATTGGAAAAGGAACCCCGGATCGCGGTTTATTCCCCGAAAAACAAACAGCCGTGGGACGATGCCGTAACCTTGGTCTTGACCTATGCGGAAATCCCTTACGATGTGATTTTTGACGACGAAGTGATGCACGGCGAACTCAACAAGTACGATTGGCTCCACTTGCATCATGAAGACTTTACCGGGCAATACGGAAAATTCTACAATAATTATAGATACCAACCTTGGTACATCAAGCAACAGCAGGAGTTTGAGAATTTAGCAAGAAAACACGGGCACTCGAAGGTGTCGCACCTGAAGCTTGATGTCGTTAAAAAGATCCAGGCGTTTGTGGGAGCCGGCGGTTTTCTGTTTGCGATGTGTTCCGCAACCGATACTTTCGATATCGCTTTGGCCGCCGACGGAACGGATATTTGCGAAAAAATGTATGATGGCGACGGAGCGGATCCGAAAGCGCAGAGTAAGTTGCGATTCGAAAACACTTTGGCCTTCAAAGATTTCAAAATCAAACTGAACCCATTAGAGTACGAATTTTCGAATATAGACCAGCAAGATCGCGAACGGGGGCTTTCCGAAACGAACGATTTTTTCAACCTGTTCACTTTCTCAGCCAAATGGGATCCCATTCCGACTATGCTAACCCAAAACCATGTGAATACCGTGCGTGGGTTTATGGGGCAGACTACGGCGTACAAAAAGCGCCTTATCAAATCTGATGTGGTGATTATGGGCGAGAATAAGTCTATCGACGAAGCTCGTTACATTCACGGAATCCTCGGCAAAGGCTTCTGGACTTTTTACGGCGGACATGACCCGGAAGATTACAAGCATTTTGTGGGAGAAGAGCCCACGGACTTGAATCTCCATCCCAACTCTCCGGGCTACCGTTTGATCCTCAACAATATTCTTTTTCCGGCGGCGAAAAAGAAAAAACAAAAGACTTGAGGTATTAGTCGTCAAACAAGTCGGCCTTTCAGACGTATCTAAACTGGGGCTGGATTGGTGGAAAGCCCGTTTTCTGATTGTGTGAGGGAAAAACAAGTGCCTATGACCGACGGATACAGAATCATGCTGATGCTTTCGTTTGCCTATGTTTTGGCGTTTTTCCCGACAGGAGAAGCTTGCTCTCAGCGTTTGGAATACGAGATTATTTCTGGTAACTCGCCCATAGGCGTGCTTACTGCCGTACGTTCGGATTCCGCCGGGTTCACCTGTTACCGGCTTACGACCAAAGTGAGGTACAAGTTTATTTTTGACTATAAGATTGATTTTCTTCTGAAAGCCGATTACAAAGACAAGGCTCTTTCATATGCGTTTACGGAAGATGTGGTAGGAAATAAAACCAAACATCGCTCGGAGACGCATTGGACGGGAAGAGGTTACAGTTTTCGCCAATTAGGCGAAGAAGCTCAGCCTTTAGACCTCAACCGTATCGGTTATTCGGTAGCCAAACTGTACTTTGAGGCGCCTCCGGCTAATGCGTTGTATGTTTATTCCGAAAAACACGGGAAGAATTTCCCGCTCAAAAGGCTGGGGCCTCACAAATACCAAATGTCTCCCAAAAAAGGTCAGACTAACGTTTACGACTTCGACGCTCACGGAAGGTGCAAAAAAGTGAGCGTGAATAGGGGCGTTACGTCTTTTGTTATGCGCCTGAAATCCTCTGTTTCCAAAAAATAAACGGAAAAATCTTTGATTAAGCAATGCAATCGCTGAAACCGGCGTTGTTGATGTGGCGTAAAAAATGATTAACTTTGCGCACATTTCAAAATTGACAACCCGTGGGTAAGCGATATGAGCACTGTGATGAACTCTATTAAGGAAAAAGGCTACGTTGATCAGAAAATCGATAAAAACATTGACTTGGTCGAAGCCATCCGGAAGCTGAAGAAAGAGAAGAATGCCGTGATTTTGGGGCATTTTTATATCACTTCCGAGTTGCAGGAAATTTCCGACTTTGTCGGCGACAGCCTTGGGCTGGCTCGAGAGGCCTCCCGCACCGACGCCGATATCATCGTGTTCCTTGGAGTCCATTTTATGGGCGAGACAGCCAAGATCCTTAACCCCAACAAGAAAGTTATCCTTCCGGATCTGAACGCCAGCTGTTCGTTGGCCGAATCGGCGCCCGCCGATGCCTTCAAGGCTTTTAAAGAAAAATATCCGGACCACAAAGTACTGTCTTACATTAACTGTACGGCCGACATCAAAGCGCTTTCCGATGTGATCGTGACTTCGTCAAATGCCGTCCAGATTGTGGAGTCGTTTCCGAAGGACGAGAAAATTATCTTCGCCCCAGACAAAAACTTGGGAAGCTACATCAACAGCTTGACCGACAGGGAAATGGTGCTTTGGGATGGCGCTTGCATCGTTCATGAGCGTTATTCTCTCGAAAAAATCCTTAAGATGAAGGAGGAGCATCTGGACGCTGAGTTTATCGCTCACCCCGAATGCGAGCAACCATTGCTTATCGTAGCGGATTATGTAGGATCCACCACGGCGCTTTTGCGCTATTCTACGGAGGTCAGTAAAGCGAAGAAATTCATCGTGGCTACCGAAAGCGGTATCCTGCATCAGATGAAGAAAGACGCTCCGGACAAAACCTTCATTCCGGCCCCGTCAATCGACGCCACTTGCGGTTGTAACGATTGCGAGTTCATGAAGCTCAACACTCTCGAAAAACTTTACAATACCCTTAAATTCGAATTGCCCGAAATCGAGTTGACCGACAAGCAGATCGAAGAGGCCAAGAAGCCTATCGAACGCATGTTGGAGATCTCGAACCGTTTGGGTATCAAATAATTTTTGGGGAAATATTGAGATGACCGACCCGGAAATTGGCTGTTTTTCTGCCAATATTCGGATCGGTTTTTCGTTCATGGTCCGGAAGTCCCTTACTGGTCAACCGGACCGAAACCCTTTCAATAATGGCAAACACTACCCGGCCACCAAAACGAAATATTGAACTGATGGCTCCCGCCGGGGGCTTCGAACAGCTGATGGCCGCCATTCAAGGCGGTTGCGATTCCGTGTATTTCGGAGTCGAACAGCTAAACATGAGGGCGCGAGCCACCATGAACTTTACGGTTGACGATCTGCCAGAGATCGCCAGAAGGTGTGACGAGCACAACGTGAGAAGCTACATCACGCTTAACACCATTATCTACGACCACGACATCACATTGGTGAAAGCCATTGTGGATAAGGCCAAAACGGCTGGAATTACGGCGATTATCGCTTCTGACCAAGCCGTAATCGCTTACGCCCACAGCCAAGGCGTTGAGGTTCATATCTCGACCCAACTTAACGTTACCAACGTTGAGACTGTGAGCTTCTATTCGCATTTCTCAGACGTGATGGTATTGTCGAGGGAGCTTAGTCTTATCCAGATGAAAAAAATCTGTGACGAGATCAAGCGCCAGAACATTACCGGTCCTTCGGGGAATTTGATCGAAATCGAAGTGTTTGCCCACGGTGCGTTGTGCATGGCCGTTTCGGGCAAATGTTATCTGAGCCTTCATTCCCATAATGCTTCGGCCAACCGTGGCGCTTGCGTGCAGAACTGCCGTCGCCAATACAAGGTGGTGGATATGGAGGAACCGGATATCGAGTTCGAAATGGACAACGAGTATATCATGTCTCCGAAAGACCTTTGCACCATCAATTTCCTGGACCAGCTATTGGATACGGGCGTGACGGTGCTGAAGATCGAAGGCCGGGGAAAAGCCGCCGATTACGTTAAGACTGTGACTGAATGTTACCGCGAAGCGATCGACAGCTATTTCGACGGAACGTATAGTGCTGAAAAAGCGCAGGCTTGGATGGATCGCATGAGCGAGGTTTATAACCGCGGATTCTGGGGCGGATATTACTTGGGCAAAAAGCTCGGGGAATGGACGGATACTCCGGGATCGAAGGCCACGAAAAAGAAAGTTTACTTGGGGCGCGGGTCGCATTATTATCCGAAAATCGGTGTGGCCGAGTTTAAGCTCGAAAGCCATAAGCTGAAATTGGGAGACAAAGTGCTGATTACAGGACCGACTACAGGCGTGTTGGAAACGGAAGTGGAAGAGCTTCGTCTTGACAGAAAACCTGTGGAGGAAGTGAGCAAAGGCGACGTGTTCTCCATGCCGATAGGCGAGGTGGTTCGCGAATCGGACAAATTGTATAAACTGGTAGACGCCAACGAGGCATGATTACGATAATCCACCAGCGAGACAAGTGCATCGGATGCAACTATTGCGTGGAATTGGCGCAAGAACGGTGGCGGATGTCCAAAAAGGACGGCAAAAGCGTATTGCTTGGAGCCAAAGACAAGCGTGGATTCTGGAGCGTGAAAGTAGGCGAGGACGAGTTGGAGGAAAATCAGCGGGCGGCCGAAGCCTGTCCGGTGAATATTATCCAGATTAGGGAATAAGGGCTGAAAAGCTTTTGGGATATAAAGAAAAACCTCCGGTCGAAAGGCCGGAGGTTTTTTGTTAAGCGTAAGGAAGTGGCGATTTACTTGCGCATATCCTTGAACGCGTTGATAAGTCCGTTTGTCGAAGCGTCGTGAGTGTTTACTTCCTCGTCGCCTTCGAGTTCCGGGAGAATGTTTTTGGCCAATTGTTTGCCAAGCTCCACGCCCCACTGGTCAAAGCTGAAGATGTTCCAGATAACGCCCTGTACGAAGATCTTGTGCTCGTACATGGCGATCAGGCTACCGAGGGTTTTCGGCGTAAGCTTTTTGATAAGGATAGAGTTGGTTGGTCTGTTTCCTTGGAAAACCTTGAACGGAACCAGCTCTTTGTATTCATCCTCGCTCTTGCCTTGTTGCTCGAATTCGGCGATAACCTCGGCTTCGGTTTTTCCTTTCATCAAAGCTTCCGTCTGGGCGAAGAAGTTCGCCAAAAGCTTCACGTGGTGGTCACCGACAGGATTTTGGCTGATTGCTGGAGCGATAAAGTCGCAAGGGATCAATTTTGTGCCTTGGTGAATCAACTGGTAGAAAGCGTGCTGTCCGTTCGTGCCCGGCTCGCCCCAGATGATTGGACCAGTCTGGTAATCCACGGCTTTTCCGCCACGGTCCACGTACTTTCCGTTGCTTTCCATATCACCCTGTTGGAAGTAGGCGGGGAAACGGTGCATGTACTGGTCGTAAGGAAGAATGGCTGTAGACTCCGTTCCGTAGAAGTTGTTGTACCAAACTCCCAACAAAGCGAGGATAGTGGGCAGGTTCTCTCCGAGTTCGGCTTCTTGGAAGTGCTTGTCCATTTCGTAAGCGCCGTCCAGTAATTGCTCGAAATTGTCGTAGCCGATAGTGCAGGCGATTGATAAACCGATAGCCGACCAAAGCGAATAACGTCCGCCAACCCAATCCCAGAACTCAAACATGTTCTTCGGGTCGATGCCGAAATCAGTTACCGCAGCCTCGTTTGTGCTCAGGGCCACGAAGTGCTTCGCGATTTGCTTTTCGTCGCCGGCGGCTTTCAGGAACCATTCGCGTGCTGTGTGGGCGTTGGTCATAGTTTCCTGCGTAGTGAAGGTCTTCGAGGCGATCATGAACAAAGTCGTCTCCGGATCCACTTTTTTAAGCGTTTCGGCGATGTCCGTTCCATCCACATTCGAGACGAAATGCGTTGTGATGTTCTCTTTTTTGTATGGCCTCAAGGCTTCGGTAACCATTACCGGGCCCAAATCCGAGCCGCCGATACCGATGTTCACGATGTCGGTTACGGGCTTGTCAGTAAAGCCTTTCCATTCTCCGCCGGTTACCAAGTCGGCGAAGTGTTTCATTTTGGCCAGAACGTTGTTGACTTTTGGCATCACGTCCTCGCCGTCTACTTTCACCTCAACACTTTCGCGGTTACGCAAAGCGGTGTGCAATACCGCACGGTTTTCGGTCTGGTTGATGGCCTCTCCGGCGAACATTTTCTTGATGGCCTCGTCCACTTTGCACTCTTTGGCTAGCGCCACAAGTTTTTCTACCGTGCCTTCCGTAATGATATTCTTCGAGAAGTCGACGAGAATATCCTGGAAAGCGACTGAGAATTTTCCGAAACGTTCCGGATCCGAAGCGAAAAGTTCGGTCATCCGTGCGTCTTTCATCGTCGCGAAGTGTCTCTCAAGTTCGGCCCAAGCGCCGGTTTGGGTAGGATTAATGTTTTCCAGCATGATGTTAAGATACAGTCGTATGCGTTATGGTTAAATAAGTCCTCTGTAAGGAATGTGTTTACCCGTGGAGTAGGAAAAATACCTACGGGCAAAAATAAGCTAAGCGCCGAAAGTTACGTTTACGCTGGCGTATTAAAGAATGATTTGTGTCATCTTTTCCGATATAGGAACGATGAAGCTCCGCAAAATTCCAAGGCGCTGACTTGGGGAGGAATATATTCCTTATATTTGCGGGCGAGGGGACGTGTTCCGGCGCAGGGGAAAAACATCCATTTATCAATCATACCAGTAATGAGAAGGATTTACTTGCTAGCCATAATGCTATGTGCGGGGTTGTTGTTTGGCGGGTGCTCGCAGAAGGGCTACCATAAGCCGAAAAAGAGAAAACCGCCGAAAATGGGCAAACCGTTGCCGTGCCCTTTAAAAGACTGTTGATCAAAAAAAATAACATGAGCAGGATAGTTGTCGCCATCGACGGGCATTCCGGTTGTGGGAAAAGCTCGACGGCCAAGGCTGTGGCCGCCGAGCTAGGCTACGCTTACATCGACACCGGAGCGATGTACCGTTGTGTCACCCTTTATTTTTTGGAACACACCATAGATCTTTTCGATGCGGACCAAGTGTCGAAGGCCCTTGCCGAAATCGAGATCTCTTTTCGGTATAACGATGAGCTGAAGCGTAACGAGACTTATCTGAATGGCAAATGCGTGGAGGACGAGATCCGCAAGATGTACGTTTCGGAGAAAGTTAGCGACGTGAGCGTGATCAAGGCCGTGCGTGAGGATATGGTGGCCCAACAACGCAAAATGGGACGCGAGAAAGGCGTGGTAATGGACGGGCGTGATATCGGAACGGTAGTGTTTCCCGATGCCGAGCTGAAGGTGTTCATGACTGCCGACGTGGAAGTTCGCGCCGAGCGCCGTCGCAAAGAATTGTTGGAAAAAGGGGAAGACGCCGATTTGTCCAGAATTGCGGAGAATTTCCGTTCCCGTGACCATATTGACTCCACAAGGGCCGAAAGCCCGTTGCGCAAAGCCGAGGACGCGTTCGAATTGGACACTTCCGAAATGGATTTCCAAGCCCAAGTGAATCGCGTGCTGGAAGAGGCCGAAAAGAGAATAGCCGGCTGAATCGCTACGTCGACATAAAGGTATTTGACTGACGCCGCATTATGCGGCGTTTTTTATGCGGGCTGGGCCGAAAATCCCTTGACCGGTTGGGAATCAGGCCAAAAACAACGAAATTCAGCGACGCCTAAAAGGTGTTGTTTCTGACTAAAAAAACGAAACCATATATGATCGTCGAGATCGACAAGAATTCCGGGTATTGTTTCGGGGTGGAGTTTGCCATAAAAATGGCCGAGGACGAGATGGAATCCGGTGACGGTTTGTATTGCCTCGGGGATATCGTTCACAACGATATGGAGGTGAGCCGGCTTCACGCCAAAGGTTTGCGGATAATCGACCGGGAGGCGCTCCGCAATTTGAGGGATTGCAAGGTGCTGATCAGGGCGCACGGCGAACCGCCGGAAACCTATAAGATGGCCTTGGATAACAATATCGAGCTGATTGACGCCTCGTGCCCTGTAGTGCTCAAGCTCCAAAACAGGGTAAAACACGCTTACGACAAGGCTTCCGAAGTGAACGGCCAAGTGGTCATTTACGGAAAAAAAGGCCACGCCGAAGTTGTGGGTTTGGCAGGGCAGACTTGCGGGGAAGCGATTATTGTCACTGACGAAAGCGATCTCGACTCGCTGGATTATTCCCGCCCGATAGTGCTTTTCAGCCAGACCACGAAAAGCACCAAAGGTTTTTATGCGCTGAAAGCCACGATAGAGGATCGTATCCGTTCAGAAAAAGGCGAGCTTCACGCCTTGGATTTCGACGCCAATGACAGCATTTGCCGTCAGGTGTCGAACAGGGAGCCGCAACTGACCAAATTTTCGCAGGACCACGACGTGATCCTGTTTGTCAGCGGAAAGAAAAGCTCGAACGGCAGGGCGCTCCACGGCGTTTGCAAAGCCAATAACCCAAGCAGTTACTTCATAGAGAACGAAGCCGAGCTGGAATTGGACTGGTTCCGCGATTGCGAGTCGGTGGGGATCTGCGGGGCCACTTCTACGCCTATGTGGCTTATGGAGCGGGTGGCGGAGCACGTACGCGGGCTCGAAGTGCCGGCCTGATACGTACCGGCATGCCGAAAGGTTGCGTGCGGAGGTGGCAAAACCCGCCGGGCAACTATGAATCACGGCTAATTTTCTTAATTTTGCGACGATTTAGACTTACGAATCATCTGATCAATTAATATCATGTCAAAAACCATAAAGCTCAAGCGAGGGTTTGATATTAATCTCGCAGGAAAAGCGGACAAAAAAATCGCTTCCTGCCCTCAGCCTGAAGTTTTTGCGGTAAAACCACTTGATTTTGTGGGAATGCAAAGGCCTAAGGTTACTGTAAAAGTGGGTGAAACGGTGAAAGCCGGTACGCCGGTCCTTTTCGACAAAAAGTTGGAGACCGTAATGTACACCGCACCAGTCAGTGGCGAGGTAGTAGAGATTAAGCGTGGCCTGAAGCGCAGGGTCGAGGAGATCAAAATCCTGGCTGACAAAGAGTTCGCTTACGAGGAATTCAAGGCTTACGGCGCCGGCGACATCGCTGGAATTAGCCGTGAAGAGGCCCAAGAACAACTCACAAAATCAGGCGTTTGGCCACAGATCATCCAGCGCCCTTACGGCATAGTGGCCAATCCGGCCGACACTCCGCGTGACATTTTCGTTTCAGGTTTCGATTCGGCGCCTTTGGCGGCCGACTACGACTTCACGCTGGAAGGCGAGGAGAAATACCTGCAGGCCGGTTTCGATATCTTGGCCAAATTCTCAGGCAAGGCTGTCAAGCTCGGTCTTAAGTCTGGAAACGACAAGGTTTTCAAAGGCCTGAACAACGTGGAAGCCACTTATTTCGACGGTGTTCACCCTGCGGGCAACGTGGGAACCCATATCCACAAAGTTGCGCCGATCAACAAAGGCGAGGTGGTATGGACCGTAAACCCTTACGGTGTGGCGCAAATCGGGAAGCTTTTCATTGAAGGAAAGTACGACGCCAGCAAGGTAATCGCCGTGGCCGGTTCGGAAATCAAGGCCCCGCAACATTACAAGACATTCTCTGGAGCGTGCATCAACAAGTTTATCGAGAATAACATGGAGCAGACTAACGTCCGCTACATCTCGGGCAACGTGTTGACCGGTACGCGTGTGGAAGACAAAGGCTTTTTGGGCTATTACGACAGCCTGTTCACCGTGATTCCTGAAGGGAACGAACACGAGCTTTTCGGTTGGGCTTTGCCTACCACCAGCAAGCTGAGCTTTCAGCGCGCTTTGGGCTTGTTCTCTTGGATCAATCGCAACAAGGAGTACACCCTGAACACCAACACCCGCGGCGAAGCCAGGGCGTTCGTTCAATCGGGAGTGTTGGAGAAAATGGTTCCTATGGACCTTTACCCGACGTATTTGCTCAAGTCGATCTTGGCGCAGGACTTCGAAAACATGGAAGCTCTGGGTATTTACGAAGTGATCGAGGAGGACTTGGCGCTTTGCGAATTCGTTGACGTGTCTAAACATAAGATCCAAGCGATTCTTCGCCAGGGGCTTGACCTTTTGCAATATAGCTGATAGAGAATCATGAAATTCTTAAGAGATAACATTGATAAGATAAAGCCATTGTTCGAGAAGGACGGGAAGCTGGAGAAATTCTACTACCCCTTCGAGGCATTGGAAACTTTCTTGTTCGCGCCGGATCACACGACGCCGAACAAGGGCGCTCACATCCGTGACGCCATCGACTTGAAGCGTTTGATGTCTACCGTGATCGTGGCCATGATCCCTTGCCTTATTTTCGGCATGTGGAACGTTGGTTTGCAACACGATTTGGCTACTGGCGAGACAACTGATTTTATCGGTCGTCTTGGAATGGGAGCGTTCAAAGTGTTGCCGATCGTGATTGTGGCTTACGCTGCCGGTCTCGGTGCTGAATTCGTATTTTCGATCATCCGGAAGCACCCGATCAACGAGGGCTACTTGGTAACGGGTATGCTGATTCCGTTGGTGCTGCCTGTTGACATTCCGCTTTGGCAAGTGGCTTTGGCCAGTATCTTCGCCGTAGTGATTGGCAAAGAGGCTTTCGGTGGTACGGGAATGAATATCCTGAACGTAGCCTTGACGGCTCGTGCGTTCTTGTATTTCGCTTATCCTACCGATATTTCGGGTGAGGTTTGGACATACTTCGGCGACGCTGACGCTATTGCCGGGTACACGGGCGCTACTCCATTGGCCATTGCGGCCGGAGCGAAGGGCAGTGTTGTTGAGGCTTTCTCGCAACTGTCGTATTTGAAAGGCGCTCCATTGTTTGATATGTTCATGGGATATATCCCAGGATCGATCGGTGAGACATCTACTTTGATGTGCTTGATCGGTGCGGCGGTTCTGATCCTTACAGGAACGGGAAGCTGGAAAATCATCTTCAGCGGTTTTGCCGGCGCTTACATCATGGGCATGGTTTTCAATATGGCGAGTACCGGAATGGATCCGAACGCTGAAGGCGCGGCGACTTTCGTGTCGTTCATGCAGATGGCCCCTGTTTATCACTTGGTGATGGGCGGTTTGGCTTTCGGTGTGGTCTTTATGGCTACCGATCCCGTTACGGCTTCGCATACTGAGAAAGGCAAGTGGATCTACGGATTCCTGATCGGTGTGTTGACCGTGATTATCCGCGTGGTGAACCCGGCTTATCCGGAAGGTATCATGCTTGCGATCCTGATCATGAACGTGTTCGCTCCTTTGATCGACCACTACATTGTTCAAGCTAACAAAAACAGGAGGTTACGTCGTGCAACAGTCTAATTCATATATCATCACTTTCGCAATCGCCATGACGGTAATCGTTGGCGGTTTGCTGGCCGGCGCCAACCAGATCCTGAAGCCCGCCCAACAGAAAGCCCTTAAGCTGGACAAGCAGAAGGCGATCTTGGGTACGGTAATCACGCTCAAGGAAGGCGATAACGTGAATGACCTTTTCACTAAGAATATCAAGTCTGAGGTAGTTGACTACCAAGGAAACGTGGTGGAAGGCGTTAAGGCTTCTAGCGTAGTGACGCGGAAGCAGTACAAGCAAAAGGACAAGACCAAGAAGCTTTTCCCTGTTTACAAATACGAGCAGAACGGAAAAGTGGACGCTTATATCTTGCCGATTTACGGAAACGGTCTCTGGAACGAAATCTGGGGATACATCGCACTGCAAGGTGACTTGAAGACGGTAAAAGGCGTAGTGTTTGACCACGCCGGTGAGACTCCTGGTTTGGGTGCCCGTATTACGGAAGGCGCTATCCAGAAACGTTACCAAAACAAGTTGATCTTCGATCAGGACGGAAAGCTCGTTTCCGTAACAATGGTGAAAGGCGAAGGTAACCCGGAAAGCGCTCTGGGCAAGTATAAAGTAGACGGCATGTCAGGTGCTACCTTGACTGCCAACGGCGTAAACGCCATGCTTTACAACTACTTGGACCTGTACCTGCCTTACATCAAGAAGCAGCAGAATAAATAAGGTTTCGAACGGAAAAAAATTATCAATAATGAGTGATAACACAAATCCGGTAACGGAGCAGAACCCTCCGGTAAAGAAAGCTTCGGAACCTTTGTTCTCGAAGCGGAGAAAGAAGTTCATCTCCGACCCGATGAACGACGACAACCCGATTACCGTACAGGTATTGGGTATCTGCTCGGCTTTGGCGGTAACTTCGCAGCTTAAGCCTACGTTGGTGATGGCTATTGCGGTAACTTTCGTGATCGTGTTCTCTAACCTGATCACTTCGCTTATCCGTAACCTGATCCCTAACCGTATCCGTATCATCGTTCAGTTGGCCATTATCGCCACGTTCGTGATTTTGGTGGACCAGGTGCTCCGCGCCTATCTTTTCGACGTATCGAAGCTTCTTTCGGTATTCGTGGGTCTGATCATCACCAACTGTATCGTAATGGGACGTCTTGAGGCGTTCGCAATGGGCAACAAGCCTTGGGACTCGGTTCTCGACGGTATGGGAAGTAGCTTGGGCTATGCCTGGGTAATCCTCGCCGTGGCTTTCTTCCGCGAACTCTTCGGTTCGGGATCGCTGTTTGGCTACAAGGTGTTCGAGGAAATGGGACTCGCCATTCCTAACAACGGCCTTATGGTGACATCGGTGGGAGCGTTTATTATCCTGGGTCTTATCATCTGGGTACAGCGTGCGAAAACCGGTTACGTAGAGCATTAATAACAACACCAAGAATCTTTAAGCAATGGACTTAATTAACTTAGGCATAAGATCGATTTTTATCGAGAACATGGTGTTCGCCTATTTCTTGGGTATGTGCTCTTACTTGGCCGTATCCAAAAAGGTTAGCACCGCTATGGGACTCGGTTTGGCGGTAGTGTTCGTACTTACCATCACCGTACCCGTTAACTGGCTCCTTCAGGACTTTGTACTTAAGGAAGGCGCTCTAGCTCAGTTCTTGGGCGATGACTTCAAGACTGTAGACTTGAGCTTCCTCCAGTTTATCATGTTCATCGCCGTTATCGCGTCGATGGTACAGCTGGTAGAGATGGTGATCGAGAAATTCTCTCCTTCGCTTTACGGATCTTTGGGTATCTTCTTGCCATTGATCGCCGTAAACTGCGCCATCTTGGGTTCTTCTCTCTTCATGGTACAGCGCGAGTACACTTTCGCCGAAGCCACTGTTTTCGGTTTCTCTTCCGGAATCGGCTGGTTGCTGGCTATCGTGGCTTTGGCCGCTATCCGTGAGCGTATGAAGTACTCCAACGTTCCTGACGGACTCAAAGGTTTGGGTATTACAATGATCGTGACAGGTTTGATGGGAATGGCTCTTCTCGGTCTTTCCGGTATCCAACTGTAATCGGATCATTTTGAAAATAATAAAGCCTCGCAACTGCGGGGCTTTTTTTGTTCGCCTGTTTCCCCCTGCGGGCCGGACATTTATATTAATCCTGATATGCGGGCGTTACACATGAAATGCCCTTAAAACTATTCAGATGAGAAAAATTCTTTGTTTGGCAATGATCGTAGCCTCTTTGGCTTGGTCTTGTTCGGGTCAAAAAGAAAAAGGGGAGAGCGCGGTTAAAGTTAGTTTTTCGGTCCGTTCCGTGGCCATTGACAGTTCCGCCAAGATGTATGTTACCGGAAGCGGTGAGGAACTTGGCTTTTGGAGTCCCGATAAGGTGGCGATGGAATACGTGGGTAACAATACTTGGAGAACCGAATTGGCCTTTGGGCCGAAAACGCCGATCGAATACAAGTTCACGCTCGGGAGCTGGGAACGTGAAGCCGCTGGCGCAAACGGCCTTCCCTTGGAGAACTTTAACCTTTTGGTAAACGCCGATACGGCTGTAAGCCACGAGGTCCATTTTTGGAAAGACGGTAAAAACCGTCCCCAAACCGGGCAAATTACGGGTACGGTAAAATACTTTCGCCAATTAGAGGCCGAAGGAATCCTTCCCCGTGATGTAATCGTCCGTTTGCCGGAAGGTTATGACGAACAGCCTAACCGTCGCTATCCGGTGCTGTATATGCATGATGGCCAGAATATTTTCGATCCGAAAACCTCCTCGTTCGGCGTGGATTGGCAAGTGGACGAAACGGTTGACAGTTTGGTAAGGCGTAGTTTGATTGAGCCTGTAATCGTTGTGGGAGCGTATAATACCACAAACCGTACGGCTGAGTATACGCCGGGCGAAACGGGCTCTGCTTATATGAAATTTATGGCCGAAACGCTGAAGCCTTTGATCGACAAGGAATTTCGGACCAAACCCGAGAGGGAACACACGATTGTGGGCGGATCATCCGCCGGAGGCATCGCTTCGTTTATGTTGCTTTGGGAATATCCCGAAGTATACTCGGGAGCTATTTGTATGTCGCCGGCGTTCAAGATCCAGCATATCGATTACGTGAAAAACGTTAAGGCTTACAAAGGCGAAAAACGCGATTTCAAGATCTATATCGATAACGGAGGAATAGGCTTGGAACTGGAACTTCAGCCCGGAATCGACGAGATGGTGGAAGCTTTGGAAGCGCAAGGTTACAAGCAAGGAGAGGACCTGTATTATATCTTGGACAAAAACGCCAAGCACTTCGAGTCGGCATGGGCCGAGCGGATGCCCGAGGCGTTGGTGTTCTTTTATAAATAACCCTGACTGGCGATTTGGAGCCGGAAGAGTAAAAACGGGGGCGGAAGTTATGGACTGTTCATGACTTTGCCTTAATTTTATTCTTCCGGTTTCTTTTTCCTTATGGACAGAGCCGCGCTGATTTTCAAATTTTATCTTACCAGAATAAAATGGGAGCATTTAATATAGGCGACAGAGTCCGTCTACTGAAAAGTAACGAAGAGGGCGTCGTAACGAAAATAAACGAGAAAAGGGCCACGGCCGAAATCGAGATCGAAGACGGATTTCAGATCGAAGTTTTGGCCAAAGAACTGGTTCTGATTTCTCAGGAAGAGAAAAAACATTTCGGCAAATCTAGAACCGAGGAAGTTAGCCCAGGAAAAAAAGAAAAGAAAAACCGCTACGAAGCGCCGGAACTCAGCGCCGACAAAGGTATTTTCCTGGCTTTTTTCGATCATGGCAACGACTTGCTGTCAGTTTACCTGATCAACAATACCGACTACGAAGTCGTGTACTCCGCTTCTGATCTTATTCAGACTTCGCACAAAGGAATCATGGCCGGGTCTCTTTTGAGAAAATCGAAAATCAAGATCCGCGAAGTGAACCTCAAGCGTTTCGAGAGCTGGGCTACGATGTGTTTCCGTTTTATGTTCCACTCGCAGGATTTCTTCTCCAAGACCGAATTTTTCGAGAAAAAGCTGAAATTCAAAGCCTCGGGCTTCCATAAAGGCAAGCGCCTTGCGCCGATTTTGGAAAAAGAAGGTTACGTATTCCAACTCGACGTTGACGCTCCGAAAGTGGATCCTGAAAAACTGAAAGAAAGCCTTACGGACAAAGCCAAAAAAGCGGAGCCGAAAGAGGAAAGGCACGATGTGGTGAAGCCTCCGGCCGTAGTGGATTTGCATATCGAAAAGCTGACGGACGATCACGCTTTCATGTCCAATAGCGAAATGCTGAAGCTTCAGTTGAAGACTTTTCAGGATAGTCTGGACAACGCTATCGCCTCGGGAATGGGCGAAATCACGTTTATCCACGGCTTGGGCAACGGCGTTTTGCGCGACGAAATCCAGAAAACGTTGAGCAAAGACACCAGAATCCAATTTTTCCAAGACGCTCAAAAGAGCAGATTCGGTTATGGAGCTACGCTTGTAAGGATTTTCTAAGTAGAAGATAATTATTTTCTCCGGCAGGAAGATTTCCGTTATGCGACAAGGACAAGTCACGTAACGGATGTTTTCTGCCGGAGTTTTTTTTGCCCTTTCCCGACTCTGATAGGGTGTTTTCGCCGGAGGCTGTATTGCTGTGCGAAATGCGGAATTGTTTGTGGAGACTTTTTTGCGCCGAGTACCGTTCCCGGAAAACCGGTATGGATTTATAGGCTTATTCCCACCGCTTGTCATGAAAGCTTACGTAAGGCTTTGGGTGCTGAAACATCATTTGGAACGGAATTTCGTCACTAAATAATAGCAAAGGGAAGCTTATTTTGCGATTGGTTGCAGAGTTTGGCGCAAAAGCGCGTACATTTGCGACTGATCGCAAGCGGCCTTATCGCTGCCGTCAGAGCTTCGGCCGAAGACGGTAGAGGAAAGTCCGGGCAACACAGAGCGTCGTACTTCCTAACGGGAAGGCGCCCTTCGGGGTGACAGCCAGTGCCACAGAAAACAGACCGCCGCGTTAGCGGTAAGGGTGAAAAGGTGGGGTAAGAGCCCACCGCGTTTCGGGTGACCGCGACGGCATGGTAAACCTTACGAGTTGAAAGACCAAATAGGCTGGTGTTTCCGTTTCGGCGGAAAAGGGGTTGCTCGCCCTAGCCAGTGGGTAGGTTGATGGAGCGTACTGGCGACGGTACGCCCAGATAAATGATAAGGGCCTCATCTGAGGTACAGGACCCGGCTTACAAGCTTGCGATTTCTTTTTTCCCCTCCCTTTGCGCAGAGTTTAGGATCAACAACCAAACTGTAGCGCATATGCCAAAAATCTTACTGATTGATGACGAGAGAAGCATCCGCATGACCTTGAAGGAAATCCTCGAATACGAGGATTATGCCGTCATAGAGGCCGAGGATGGCCAGCAGGGCTTGGAAATGCTGGCCAATGAGAAGTACGACGCCGTGCTGTGCGATGTGAGGATGCCGAATATGGACGGGGTTCAAGTCTTGGAAAATGCCCGCAAAATGGGTATTGACTGCCCGTTTATTATGATCAGTGCTCACGGTACTATCGAGACGGCCGTGGAAGCCACGAAAAAGGGAGCTTTTGATTTTATCCAGAAGCCACCGGACTTGAATCGTCTGTTGCTGACTATGCGCAACGCTTTGGACAAAACCCAATTGGTAAAAGAGGTCAAAGTGCTTAAAAAACGTGTGCTTCGCCAAGATCAGATTATAGGGCGTTCGGCCCCAATCCGTAGGGTTTTCGATTCCATAGAGAAAGTCGGACCGACAGAGGCCCGGGTTCTTATTACAGGACCGAACGGAAGCGGAAAGGAACTGGTGGCCAAAGCGATTCATAACAAGAGCCCGAGATCGGCCAAACCGATGATTGAGGTGAACTGTGCGGCCATTCCGGCGGAACTTATCGAAAGCGAGCTTTTCGGACATGAGAAAGGATCGTTTACCTCCGCAGTGAAGCAACGCAAAGGCAAATTCGAGCTGGCGCAGGGCGGTACTTTGTTTTTGGACGAAGTCGGTGATATGAGTCTTTCTGCGCAGGCTAAAGTGCTCCGGGCTCTTCAGGAAAAGAAAATCACGAGAGTCGGTGGCGACAAGGCGATCAACGTCGATGTGCGTGTATTGGCGGCTACAAACAAGAACCTTCGGGATGAAATAGAGAAAGGAAACTTCCGCGAAGACCTTTACCATCGTTTGAGCGTGATATTGATCCGCGTACCGCCTTTGAAAGACCGTACGGACGATATTCCGCTGTTGGTGGAGAAGTTCTTGGCCGATATCGCCAGTGAGTACAGAAGCCCGAAACGGAGTATTGACAACGAGGCTGTGGACGAGCTGAAAAAATCGGACTGGACCGGAAATATCCGGCAATTACGCAATGTGGTGGAACGTCTCGTGATTATGGGCGGAGATACCATCAGCGTACACGATGTCCAATGTTATTCCGATTTTTAGGATGTGTTGATCCTGAAAAAATCGATATAAAAAATGGTTACCGGAACGGGAAAATAGATTTCCCTCGGTAACCATTTTTTTTGACTGGCACTTAGCGTGTCGTCAAAAGTCTTTTGTTAGGCATTTTCGCCGGGCTGTTGCTTCGCTTGCTGAACCTTTTCAGATTTTTTAAGGTCTTTTTTAGCGTAAGTCGGACAAGTGTACTGGGCGCAAGAGGCCAATCCGAAAACCGCGAAGGCCAAAATAAAGAGTTTCGCTTTCATGATTTATGCAATTTGAATTTTGATATCAATCTAGTGAGTCCGCAAATTACGAAAACTATTGTAATATAGTCATTTGCTTTAATAATATTTGTACTCCACTTGTTTTTACTTTTAACGATTGTCTTTCCAATTTCAATCAAAAGCCAACAGGTTCACAGCCAATATCATACCGCCATTAGGCTACAGCCCCGAACATCGGAATTATCGAACCTCCCGAGGATTTCAAGTTGCCCGTCCGGGTGGATCCGTCCGATGTCCTGTGTTTCGATAAAACAGCAGGAATGGACGTTGGCTAAGTCGATTACGTTGATGCCTCCGCTACCTTTGTTTATATAACTGAACGGGTCAGTTGATTCCCTGAGCAGAATCCGCATGCTTCCCTTGGTTTGGAAAATGCCCTCGCCTTTGGAATAGGCTTGCGAAAGCAGTTCGGTCATGCCGTATTCCGAGTGGATGGAAGGGGAATTAAAGGCTGAACCCAAAAAGTCGTGAACTTCCTGACGAACCATTTCTTTGCGCCGGCCTTTCATGCCTCCCGTTTCCATTATTACACAGTCGGACAAGTCGGTATCGTGCTGTTCGGCCAAATCAAGCAGGCCGAAGGTTACCCCTATTATAAAGCACTTTTTGCCGTTTTTTCGGGCATTGTCCACCGCTTCCAAAAGCGCTTCGTGGTTGTTAAGGTAAAAACCTCCGTGGCCGGAAACATCGATGAAATGTTTGACCATAGCGACAAGGGAAGAATTGTCGCGTTCGAGGTAGGAGGGGAGCAGTCCCAGAAATGAATACTCTTCCAAAGGACCGTAGAATTCCTGAAAAATCTGTTCGGCGATTTTCAGATAGAATTCCAGCGAAAAAACGTGGTGCTTGGATGTTTCCATTCCCGTAGTTCCGCTGCTTTCGAACGTTTTTTCGGGAATCCAATTTCCCGTGGCCACTTTGTGGGTTTTGAAAAACGAGATCGGCAGGAACGTGATATCGCGGAGCGTCTTGGCCTTTTCGGGGTCACGGCCCAAAGATTGGATGTATTCCCGATAAACGGGATTGTATTTGCTCTGGAAGCGGTAAAGTTCCAGTGCCAAATTTTCAAAATCTGCTTTATTAGTGCCGAGAACCCTGTTTTGGTACTCGCGTATCATCTCAACAACTTCCATTATATGACGATTTCGTCTGGTTTATATCTAAAAAACGCGGTAAGCGTCCTGCGGTTTTCTGAAATAATCCGTAATATTGACCTCACTTTCAGCAATCCTTTCGTTACCTGATGTAAGCCGGCTTTTGGTGGCTTGCCGAATCTTCAGGGCAAAACGTTTACGAAAATGCAAAAAGAATCCCTAATCAAAAAATATAACGTGCCTGCGCCACGCTACACGAGCTATCCGACTGTTCCGTTTTGGGACGGAGACCAGCCCGAAAAAGCCGAGTGGTTCAAGGCGGTGAAGGACACCTTTGACCGGACCAACCGCGACAAGGGAATCAGCCTTTATTTCCATATGCCTTTTTGCGAAAGTCTGTGCACCTATTGCGGATGCAACAAGAGGATCACGAAAAACCATTCGGTGGAGGAGCGTTATGTAGCCGTGGTGTTGAAGGAATGGGAAACGTACCTGAAAGTGCTCGGCGAGCGTCCGCTTATTCAGGAAATCCACATTGGCGGGGGAACACCCACGTTTTTCTCTCCGGAAAATTACCGCTGGATGTTCGGGGAAATCTCAAAGTCGGCGGATTATGGCGAAGGTCACGATTTCAGCTTTGAAGGACATCCCAACAACACTACGGAAGCGCATTTGGAAGCTTTCCGCGAGTTGGGCTTCAATAGGGTGAGTTACGGCGTTCAGGATTTCGATCTGAAAGTCCAGCAGACGATTAACAGAATTCAGCCTTACAAAAACGTAAAGATAGTTACCGACGCTTCCAGGAAGTTGGGTTACGAGTCCGTAAACTTCGATTTGGTGTACGGCCTTCCGTTTCAGACTTTGGACGTGATTCGTCATACTATTAATAAGGTGGCGGAACTGATGCCTGATCGTATCGCGTTTTACAGTTACGCTCACGTGCCGTGGGTAAGCCCCGGGCAGCGGGCTTATACGGAAGCCGATTTGCCTAGCGATTCTTACAAAAGGGAGCTTTACGAACTCGGCAAGAGCATGTTGCTTGAGTTGGGGTATAAAGATATCGGGATGGACCACTTTGCGTTGGAACACGACGATCTTTATAAAGCGTTTAAGGAAGAGCGCCTCCACAGAAACTTTATGGGCTATACGACGAACCAAACCGAATTGATGATCGGGATGGGATGTTCGTCGATCAGTGACGCCAAAACCGCGTTTGCCCAGAATATCAAGAAAGTGGAAGATTACGAAAAGGCGGTGAACGAAACGGATTGGGCCGTGTATCGCGGTCATTTCCTCAGCAAAGAGGATTCGGTGATTCGCGAAGCCATCTTGGAGCTGATTTGTCACAATACTTTGGCGCTTACTCCTGAGATTAAGGAGACTTTGGACAAAGCCGCTTGGGATCAGCTTGAGGTGTTCAAGAAAGAGGGAATCATCACGCTTGAGCCGGAAAGAGTAAGCTTGACGGAATTGGGCTTGCCGTTTATCCGTAACGTGTGTACGGTATTCGACGCTAGGCTGAGACGCAAAAAAATCAGCGAAGACAAACCTATTTTCAGTAAATCGATATAAAAACCGAGGCCTTAGGGGCGGATTGGTTTTAAAGCGAAAGCCTGGCGCAAAAGTGCCGGGCTTTCGTGTTTTTTTGTCAGGAAATCTGGCAACCGAAGTCCAGCAAGTGTTTGTAAAGACGGTCGATGGGCAATCCCATTACGTTATAGAATGAGCCTTCGATGCCCGTAACGGCCACTTTCCCGATCCATTCCTGAATTCCGTAGGCGCCGGCTTTGTCGAAGGGTTTGTATTTTTCCACATAATAATCGATTTCAGTATCGGAAAGCTCTTTGAAATCGACTTTGGTGGTGGAGGCGAAGCTTTTGTAGCGTTCGGAGCTACGTACGCAAACGCCGGTCATCACTTTATGACGCTTGCCGGAGAGCGAACGCAACATGCTTTTCGCCTCTTCCGGCCCTTCGGGTTTTCCGAGGATTTCGTCATTTAGGATGACCACCGTGTCGGAAGTGATCAGCACTTCGTCGTCGGCCAATTTGGCTGGGTAAGCGTTTGATTTTTTTACCGCCAGATATTCCGCCACGCTAGAGGCTTCCAACGTGTCCGGAAAGCTTTCGTCGGCGTTGATGGCGCAGGCGGTGAACCCGAAGCCGGTTTCCCGCAACATCTCTTGCCTGCGGGGCGACCCGGACGCCAGAATGATTTTCTTCTTAGTCATATTTCTGAGTAAATAAACGGACGGTAACGCGTCGGGCTTTGTGAGTCGGCCAAGGCCGGTTGATGTGCGGATTATTTGCCCGAGAGTCCCGAGTTCCATTGTTTTAATTCTTTTTTGTATTCCAATTCCCGAAGGTCCACAGGGAGTACCCTTGAGACTTCTTGTAGTATAGTTACCCCGTATAGAACATCAGCTGACGCCATTGTTCGCTTGTTATGCGTTACGATGATAAACTGCGAATCTTTGGAAAACTCTTTTATGATCTTGCTGAATTTGTCAATGTTAGCGTCGTCAAGTGGAGCGTCCACCTCGTCGAAGATGCAGAACGGCGCCGGTTTGAGCAAATAAATGGCAAACAGGAGCGAGGTAGCCGTCAGTGTTTTTTCGCCACCAGACAGTTGATTGATCGTTTGTGGGCGCTTGCCTTTCGGCTTGGCCATAATTTCGATCTTGGATTCCAGCGGGTTTGATGGATCAACCAAAACCAAATCACAGTCGTCTTCTTTATTGAAGAGAGTTCGGAACACTTTGATGAAGTTTTCTTTTATCTGATGAAAAGCATCGAGGAAAGTGTTGCGGGCTACGGTTTCGATTTCGTCGATGGTGTCCATCAGCGAGCCTTTGGCGTTTTCCAGATCCTGTTTTTGCCCGGTTATAAACTCGAAGCGCTGTTTGATTTCTTCGAAAGCTTCCATGGCCATCGGGTTTACTGCGCCGATTTTTTCCAGTTTGCTTTTCGTTTCTTTAACAGCCACTTCCAGCTCCGTTTCGCTCATGGTGGCGAAGCTGTTTTCCAAAGCGTTTTCGGTACGAGACATCAGATCGTCCCATTCGGTGGCGAATTCGATTTTCACCCGCTCGCGTACGGATTGCAAAGCCAGTTTCGACTCGTTGATGGCGTTTTGGAGTTCCATAACCAGCGCTTGGGCGTTTTCCCGCTCACGGGCCAACTCCCGGGCCTCATTTTCGGTTTTGTCCACCTCGCCTCTTAAACCGAAGTAATCTTTTTCTGCTTCCCGTACGAATTTCTCCACGCTTTCGCATTCCAGGCGAAGGTTTTCTATCGCTTCGTTATTCGATTCCTCGTCGCCCAAGTTGTCCAGCTCAGTTCGCGTATCGGCGATTTTCTGCTCGTCGTGGGCGAATGATTTGCGGAGCGTGTCGGCGGCGGCGCGCTTGAAGGCCATTTCTTTTTCCAGACTTTCCAGACCGTTTTCGTTTCGGTGAAAATCCAGATTGGCTTTGTTGAAAGCTTCCGACGCAAGCTCGAAGGCTCCGGAGGTTTCGTGAAGGGATTCGTCGAGGCGTTCTCGTTCCTCTTCCAGTATTTCCAGCTCGTCGTCGTTGCCGGCGCTGGCCGTGGCGGAAAGTTCTTTTTCGAGCTTCCCGATTCTTTCTTCAGCGTTTTCTTTGGCGTCGAGCGTCTCTTCGTAGTCTATATCCAAGCGTTCCTCTTTGGCGATGGCCACGGCCTTTTCGCTGTTGAGAGTGGAGGCTTGGCGTTGGAAATCGGTCAGTTCCTCCGAAAGATCGTCTTCTTTAAGTTCTTCGAGCGTTTCGGCCAGTTCCGCTTGCTGTTCCCGGAGTTGCCCGAGTTTTGTTTCCCTTGCCTCGGCCTGTTCCTTTAGCTTGCGAAGTTCGTCGGTGGCGGCGAGTCTGGAATTGTCTTCCGATACGCTTCCGCCACGCAAAACGCAACCCGAACGCCACAATGAACCGTCTTGGCTGAAAGATTTCGGTCCGGAATCTGAAATGGAGAAACCGGCGAGAAGTTGGGCCAATATCGGACGGTATTTTTCTTCGCAGGAGATATGCGAAAGCAGTTTGTTCGCTTCGCCGGGATTTGGCGTGGCCAGCTCGGTTACCAGAAATCCGGCCCGGCCCTTTCCGTTTTGTTTTAACGAAGTCAGGCTGGCTTTGGCTTCGGCTTCCGTTTCCACCACAAAGTAGTTGAGCCACGGCTCCAAATGGCTTTCTAGCGCGGGACGTATTTGTTCTTCGCAGATCAGAAGGTCGGAAAGAAGCGGATAGTTTTTCTCTTTGCGGATATTGCGGATAGCTTCGGGAAAGCCTTCGAGGTTTTCTGTCAAAGCGGTTTTTACCCTGATTTCGGCCCGTAGGGCGCCCAGAGCCGTTTCCGCTTGGGCGATTTCCTTTTCGATTTCTCGCAGGGAGAGTTCCGTCTTGGCGAAATCACGTTTTCTGAGCGTTTCGCTTTCCTCCAAGGCCTTGACCTGATCGTTTATCCCTGCCGATTTTCTTTCCAATTCCGATTTTATACGGCTGGCCTCTTCTCTTTCCCTGGAAAATCCCGAAAGCTTTACGGTCAAAGTCTCGGCTTCCTGTTTGGCGGTGGAAAGTCGCTGGGCGGTCAGTTCCTGATTTTTCTGTTTTTCGAATACTTGCTTGCGCAAAAATTCCCTTTTGGCGTCTATTCTGGCTATTTCGTCTTTCAGCCTCGCCACGTCCGCTTTTTGGCGCTCGTATTCCGATTTCGCCTGTTCCAGTTGGCGCTCGCTTTCCAAGTGCATCCGCTCCATGGAGGCCTGTTGCATTTCCAAGCCTTGGCAATCCTTGTCGGAATCGGCGAGTTCTTGGCTGCGCTTTGTCAGCCCGTCTTGCAGGTCGTGGAGTCTGGATTCGAGAAGCTTTTGCTTTTCGGCCCTGATCTTTTTTTCGTTTTCCAACTGGCCGAGTTTGGCCATGGACTCGTTCAGGGTCTTTTGCCTGGACGAAAGGAGTTTTTCCTTTTTCAGCGTCTCGGTTTTCATCGCCTCAAGCGCTGCCTGTTTTTCGGCGGTTTGCGTACCGATAATCGTCAGGCGGTCGTTTTCGGCGTCGGTTTTTTCGGTGAGCCTTCGTAGGGCTTTGTCCTTTTCCTCGGCCTGTTTTTTAGCCAGTTCCAGTCCGGCCTGTTTGTATTCTTCCTTTAGTCTGAAATAGCGTTGGGCCTGTTTGGCTTGCCGTTCCAGCGAACGCATGTTTTTCTCAATTTCGAAAAGAAGGTCCTCCACGCGTTCCAAATCGGCGTCGGCGTCTTTGAGTTTGCGCATGGTTTCCTTCTTGCGGACGCGGTATTTGGCCACGCCGGCGGCCTCTTCGAACAGCCCGCGCCGGGAGTTTTCCTTGTCGTTCAGCAGTTCGTCGACCATTTTCAGTTCGATGATCGAGTAGCTGTTCGAGGAGATTCCGGTGTCGAGAAAAAGGTTGGTGATGTCCTTGAGCCGGCAGGAGACGCCGTTGAGCAAGTATTCGCTTTCGCCCGTGCGGTAGTAGCGCCTGCCGATGGTGACGGTGCCGTATTCGGTGGGCAACAGGTTTTTGGTGTTTTTGAACGTCAGCGAGACTTCCGCCAAGTTTGTCGGGCGCCTGTTTTTTGTCCCGTTGAAAATCACGTTGTCCATCTTGTCCGAGCGCAGGGCTTTAGTTTTCTGTTCGCCCAAAACCCAGCGAATGGCGTCTATGACGTTGGATTTGCCACAGCCGTTCGGCCCGACGATGCCGGTAATGCCTTCGTTGAAGTTGATGACGGCGCGGTCGCCGAAGCTTTTGAATCCTCTGATCTCTAGTTTCGTCAGCTGCATAGACAGGAACGTGTTTTTTGCGGAGCCGGCGGACACTTCCGGCCGAACGGGCAAATATGCGAAAATAGGCGTAAGTTTCAAGCCCTGTTTGCGGGTATCGAAGGGCTTAGGGTTTCTTTTTGCGGAGCGGATCTTTGCTAAAGCGGACGGAAGGGCTTATTTTGCCGTAAGGCATCCGCTTTAAGCTGATTTTTGAAAAAAGAATTTATATGGACGATTTACAACTGATTTTTTATCTGGTAGTGGGCGGTATCGCGTTGCTTTCGAAAATTTTTTCCGCTTCGAAAAAAAAGCAGGAGGAACGGGATTACGGTGAGCAACAGGAAGGATATAACGAAACCAGCCAAGAGGAATGGGATAAGCTTCTTTCTGATTTTATCAATGAAAATGAAGCAGAAAAAGACAGCCAACTGGAAAACGGTACTCGGGAACTGGAGGACCATCCGGTAAGCGAAAGGTACGTGGAGGAGTTTGGCCGGGAAGAGTATAGGCCTTATACCGAATACGAGGAGGAAGAACACGAGCCTGAGCCGGTTCCGGCATCGCCATTTGCGGATTACCGTGAGCCGGAGCGCCCAGCTTGGACGGAAAAAGTGGAGACTGAGCAAGAGGAGATAATGACTGAACTTGCAGTTGCCCCAACACCAAAGAAAAGAAAAGCGGGAAAAGGGAACCGTTACAGGGATTTGCTTCGCCGAAAAGACACTTTGAGGGAAGCGGTAATCGCCAGCGAAATATTGAGGCCAAAGCATTTTTGAGGGAAGCGGTGAAATTCCCTTAAAATGAGGGGGAAAGTCTTCTAGCGAGAACAGGAGAAATAGAAACTCTTTTCCGGAACGAAAAAAAGACTATCTTGAATAATGGTTGATTCGTTCCGGACGGAATCGAAGGGCTGGAGAGCCCTTTTTTTCTATAACGATCCGTTTGGAGGGAATGATGGCCGATTTCATCTGACAACAACATCTAGGACATTTATTTTTTTTGCGAAAATGACGGACAGAAGATCATTTGTGAAAGCCTCGGCGTTAACCGGCTTGGGCGTTTCGATACTTCCGAATATGGGTTTCGGAAAATCCAGGAAGAAAAAGAAGGGTAGTGACGAAGGTAAAGCCCGAATCGGATTTATCGGTGTGGGGCTTCGCGGCACTTGGCACTTGGCTAACGCCCTGAAACGCGACGACGTTATCGTTCCGGCCGTATGTGATATCGACCCTGAGCGTATTCGCTTGGCGAAAGAGCGCCTTGAGAAAGCGGGCCAGAAAAAGGTGACTTTTTATACCGAAGGCGAAGACGCTTTCCGCAAGATGCTTACCGAAGAGGAGTTGGACGGCGTGATTATCTCCACTCCTTGGCTGTGGCATACGCCGATGGCCGTGGCCGCTATGAAGGCCGGGGTTTACGCGGGTGTGGAAGTGTCGGCCGCCACGACTATGGCCGAATGCTGGGATCTGGTGAACACTTTTGAGGAAACCGGAACACCATGTATGATTCTGGAAAACGTTTGCTACCGTCGCGATGTGATGGCCGCGCTGAATATGGTTCGCGAAGGACTGTTCGGCGAGATGGTTCACGCCCGTTGCGGATATATGCACGACTTGCGCCACGTGAAGTTTAACGACGGAAAGCAGCCTTACGGCGGTGGTGTGGAGTTTGGCGAAAAAGGCCTTTCCGAAGCTCGCTGGCGTACGCAACATTCCGTTCTCCGCGACGCCGACCTTTACCCGACGCACGGAATCGGGCCGATAGCCTTGATGATGGACATTAACCGCGGAAACCGCTTTATGTCGCTTACTTCGGCTTCTACAAAGTCGAGAGGTCTTCATGATTACATCGTAAAGCACGGCGGTAAGGACCACCCGAACGCAAAAGTGCGCTTTAAGCTAGGCGATGTGGTGACCTCCACTATCACTACGGCCAACGAGGAAACGATTATCGTAACGCACGACACTAACCTGCCACGTCCTTATTCTTTGGATTTCCGTGTACAGGGCACCGAGGGAATTTGGGAAAAAGACGCCAACAAGCTTTATATAGAAGGAAAGAGCAAGCCGCACCGCTGGGACGATTCGAAAGAATGGCTGAAGAAGTACGACCATCCGCTTTGGAAAAAGTACGAGGCCGAAGCCACCGGAGCCGGACATGGCGGTATGGATTTCTTTGTGCTCAACGCTTTTGTGGAGTGTGTGAAGCAGAAAATCGATCCGCCTTTGGACGCTTACGATTGCGCAGCTTGGAGCGCCATTACGCCTCTCTCCGAGGTTTCGATCGCTAACAATGGCGAACCGCAAGATTTCCCGGACTTCACGAGAGGAAAGTGGATCAAGCGCAAGCCTGTATACCCTAAGCAGGACGAGTATCTGTTCTAGTTTTTTGGTATCAGGTATTAAGTCTTAGGTATTGTATTGATGAATATACCTAAGACTTAATACCTAATACCATCAATCACTACAATTCGATTTCTACTTTTACGTAAGGATCCCAATTTTTGACTTCCGAAACTTTGCCTTTCAGGTTGTTGGGGTTGCCTATTCCGTAATATTCCAGTTTGGTTTGGCCTATTTGGCAGATTTTGGTGTCTTTCCACAAGCCAAAGCAGTAGGTCAGTTTTGAGTCGCCGATTTTGGCTATCATGCCCTTCTCGTCACCGAAGCGGTTGTAATCGATGTTGATATTGCCTATGCTTTTCACTTTCCCTTGGATATGGGAGAAGCCGTTCGGAGAAAAATAAGTGAACTGGATATCGCCGATGGATTTTAGCTTTCCCTGAAGATGCGTAGCCGCCCCGAGCCCGTAATAATCTACTTTGAGCCCCGCGATTTCCTTGAGTTTTCCCTCTTTGTAAAGCCCGGCCCCGACACCGTAGTAGCTTATCGCTCCCGTTCCTTGGGCTTTGGCGTTGACAGTTCCGTCAGGGTTTAGCTTGATTTTGAGAATGTTCCCGATGTTTGTGTAACTGAACTCTACGGCCGTCAGATTGCCTCTTTCGTTCAGGCGGTAGACCGTTGAGGTGGGAATGTTTCCGGCCAATAGTCCGAAGATTGGCAGGAGGGACAAAAACGCCGTTAAAGCGTGGGATTTAAGTTTTTTCATAAAAAAGAAATGTTGGGACGGGCTTAAGATCTTAAAATCTCGTGGCCGATCAAACATCTCGGGCATTTTTTGGGGACACAGTATTCGTTATACCTTTCGATCAAGGCTTGGCTGTCGAAGGCGTTTAGGGCGTCGGTTCCGGTGGCTTTCCACTTTTCCAGTATCGTGTTGCTTTCCGGCGGAAGTTCCTCTAGCAGCGCTACGGCTTTGTCGCACATCTCATAACGGCCGGTGGCTTGGCCGTAAGTGTGAAGAAACGGCACGACGGCGTTGGTTACGAGATACTGCCCGGTGTTTTGGCCCATTTTGGCGTATGATCTGGACGATGTTTTCCCGAAAGCGTGGTGGCGTCGCCAGTAGTCGGAAGCCCTTAGGTTGAATTGGTTTTCGTAGACTTGGAGGTTTTTTCCTTCTGTAAGAAAATTGAAGACGCTGGGTTCTCTGGTAAACAGCGTGGCGAGTTGGGATATCCTGAGCGTCGGGTAGTTGGCGGGGCGCAGGCGTGAGAATTTCCAGTCGGATTCTTTCAGGCGCCTTTCTTCCAGATTGTATTTGCGGGCCAGTAGTTGGTAGTGTCCGGAGAGCCGTCGGTGGTAATCGTCGGCGGGGTCGGCGGAGAGGAAACCGGCGGTTCCGAAGAGCAGGGCTTCCAAAGTTTCGCCGCTGTCTGATTGTTTGGCAATGGCCTTGCCGGGGACGGCTTTGGCCAGGCGTTCGAAAGGCTCGGCGTTCACTTTATGGCCCAGATTCCGGAACAGCCACGTCCGGGCGGTATCTTCCCAGCTTTGGGAGCTTTTGTAAAGTTTCAGGATATCGGCGCCTTTGCGTTCCAAGCGGTTGGCCAAGGCCCGGTCCATCCAAGCCCGGCGTTTTACCTCCGGGATGTCGGTTAGGGAGTTGGCGCAGGGAATTCCTTTGTCGCAGGCGTTGAGGCCGTCGTTTTTCGAGAGCAAGTCCTGGCTTATTCTGCCCGAGAGTTCCAGTGCCGGAATTTCCGTTCCGTCCGGATGCGATACCGGCTTGTCGTTTTGCCAAACTACATGGAGGATTACGTTTTCGTAAGCCGGGTCGGTTTGGTGGTTGTGCCGATACCAATCCGAGGCGTTAATGTGGATTTCCACGCTTCCGGTCCACAGCACGCCGTCGATTTCGATCCGGGCGTCGTGGAAATCTGGGCCGGCGTTTCGGTTGAGTATCCCGGGGTTGATAATCTTTACGCTGTTGCCTCGGGTGTCTGTCAGGTTTGAAATATTGAAATATGAAAACCGCCAAACGTAGTGAAGAAAATCTTCTCGCATGTGTCCGTAACCTAGAGTTGGGGAAATGTGACCCCGCGCTTGAGAAAAAAACTTGAGGTCTACAAAAACGGCGGACGCGGAAAGCGCCCGCCGAGTTTCGGAGGTCAAGAATTGTGCCTGAAGCGGTTGCGGACTTAAGGTTTGGGCGTTACTTGCTTTTTCTCTTTTTCTTTTTGCCCAGACCCACCTTATAGTTTTCCAAGTCGCCACTTACGTTTACGGAAATATAAGCGCCTTTCGAAGCTTTTTGGATTTCGTCTTCTTTGGCTCCTTCTTTTCTTTTCTTCCTTACCAAAGTGCTCCAAGCCACTTGGCGTACCAGCTTAAACGGGATTTCGATATTGTACTCCATGGAAGTGTCTAGGCCTTGGGTTCCGGAGAAATACATTTGCCCGATTGTGGTGCTGATATTCATGCGCGGAATGGTGAGTTTGGCGTCTTTGAGCTCGAATGTGTTGGTCAGTTCGGCGAAGCGGACGGCGTTGAGGTCTTTGTTGCCCATATAATCCGAAAGGGCCAGCATCGGTGCGAATTCCTTGATTTTTCCGTTTCGGATTGTGGCCTTGATTTTCGCTTCGCTTTTGTTTAGGTCCACGCTCATGTCCGGTTTTAGCTGTAAGGAAGAAGTCAGTTCGGCATCAATTATTCCCTCGAAATTTTTGCGGATATCGATCTCCATATCCTCTGTGCTCATTTTCAGGTCAAGATGGTTCAGGTCCATTCCTTTGACCGAGGCCGTGGATACCAGCGTCAGGGCTTTCGGGTTTTTGCCGTCGAGCGTTCCGTTCAGGGCCACTTTGCCTTGGGCGGCCTCAAAGCTGAGGTTTTTGAGCGTTACCGACGTGTTTTCCGTCTGTATTTCGCCCCTGAAATCTTTGACCGATTGGGCTGCGAAGTTTATTTTCCCGATTTCGGCGTTGAAGTTTAGTCTTGGCAGGCCGTTGCGCAACAGCGTGGCCAACGCGCCTTTTTCCATATTCTGTTTCTGAAGTTCGGCCAGCTCTTCGGCGTCTTGCGATTTTGGCGATTCCGGAAGCTGGAAAGCCAGCAATTCGTCAAGGTCCAATGTTTTTGATTTGAAATCGAAAGAGCCTTCCACTTGGTAGAGCGAAGAATCTTGGGCGATGGATTTCAGACGGTCTAGTTTGGCGTTGAAAGCGAAATCGCTGTGGCCGGCTTTGCCCGTAAAGTCTTTGATCAGGATCGCTTGGTCCTGGAATACGATATCGATGTTGAAATCGCTCAAAGCCAACGGAAACGAAGTCGTTTTGCCTTGGAGCTTACGGACGAAGAGTCTGGATTCCGGGATTTTCCGTTCGGCGGTTTTGGTGGAGTCTAGACGGACAATCAGATCTTGGTTGCTAAGTTCGTAGCCTCCCGTGATGTTGAAATCGCTGATTGTTTCCTTGTCGTAAGGTTCAGGCAAAAGGCTCTTGCCTTTGAAAGTGGCGAGATCCTGCATTCGCATTTTTTCAGAATTGATATTAAATGCGAAGGTGACGGTCTGACTGCTGTCGCGTTGGTATTTGGCCAAGGCCTTGGCGTTCAGAATGCCCGCCGAAAGTTCGAAATCGCTTTGCCCGATATTGCCTCGGAGTTTTTGGATTCCTATGTTCCCATCTTTTAGGCCCATTACGCCTTGCAAGTTGTGGAGCGGAGCGATACTTTTGGCGTCCAAAGAGAGCTTGTCAATGGTAAACGAAAACTCGGGAATACGCTTGGCCCTGATATGTTCGGCGTTCGCCTTGACGGAAGCCTCAAATTGGAAGTTGCGGATTTCCTCGTCTACGCTCTGCGCTAATAGACTGTCAAAGGCCAAAAGTTCGGGCATCGAAAGTCTGTCCGAGTATATTTTCAGCTTGCCCGAAACCTCTTTTCCGGCGGGAAGAAAGAGTGCCGGGTAATTTTTTATATATCCTGAGAACTCAATGTCATTGTGTTGGATTTTCGCTTTTAGGCGATGAATGCCGAGATGATCATCTTGAAGGTAAAAAATCCCGTTGATGTCCTCTACGGTGTTATTCAGGCTTTTTGATCGGAACGAAATTTTGTCCAATACAATGGCGTTTGTCTTGATTTTCGAGAAGGTTTCTTCCGCCACCAGATTATCGAAGTCAAAAGCCTGATCCAGGTCCACCTTGGCGGATACTTTTCCTTGGAGCTTTTCGATTTCCTCTATTTTCAGCAGTTTGTCAAGCCCGTCGAGGATTAGGTCGGCTTCGGCTTTGGCTTTTATATAAGGTTTTTCGAAGTTCTCGATCCGGCCGGAGATGTTGATATAACCGAGGTTCGGTTTTGCCTGAAAACGTCGGATTTCCAGCGTGCTGGTGTTTAGGTTGTTTTCTGTTCCGTTGTCGAAGTGCAGATCCAGATTGATGTCGCGGATGGCGGCTTTCCAATCCGGGTGAGCGATGTCGAGGTCACTGAAACCGCAGTCAAGCTCTACATGTGGCGCTTGGCCGATTGTCTTGCCTTTTGCGCTAAAACGCAGATAGGCGTCGCCTTTTTCGGGCATTTTTTTAGTGTCGGCTTCGGCGTAATCGGTTAGGGCCAGAAAAGCCCGGCTTTGTGACGGCCGACCGTTGATTTCCAAATCCAACATTCCTTCGTTTCCAAAATCAATATCGCCACGAATATCGAACAGAGCCCCGGCCAGATTCAGTTCGCTGGGGGCGAGGGTCAGTGTCTTGTGCTTTTTGTCGTAAGCGAGTTTGGTTTCGAGCAGGGCGCCTTTGTTTTTTAGGAAAACCTTGTTTTTAGTCTTTATGCCCAACAGTTCGGCGTTTAGGCCAAGATTGAAGTCTAAATTTTCTTCGGAGGCGAGCAAAGCGGTATTCAGCTTGTTGATTCTGACAGCGATGCGTTGGGCTTCTTTCCTGTCTTCAAAATCGAAAACCAAATTACGGAAGCGAACATTTTCTATATCTAATGACCAGTCCTGTGCGCTATTTTCTTTTAAGCTGTCTTCCGGTTGGGTCTCTTCTTCGCTTTCCATTTTTATGGCGTTGCTGAGGTTTAGGCTTCCGTCCGGGTGTTTGCGGAGGCCCAGAAAACCGTCGTTGAGCGAAAACTCCGTAACGCTGATAACTCCCGTCATCGCTTTGAACGGGTTTATCTTCAGTTTCAGTTCGCCCAGTTTGAGCAAAGGGAGAGAGTCGCGAGCGTTTTCACGGTCTTTTTCCTCAAAATATTTAAATCCTGAAAGCGAAAGGCCAATGTCCGGCAAATCGGAAAGCAAAGTGACATCGATGGATTCGCAGGTGGCGAGCCCGGGTTGGCTTTCGTTGATTTTACTGATAACGACATTTTTGATCCTGTCTTGGGATAGGTGAAGGATTAACGGGATTGATCCTGATATCATTATAACAGTGGCGAAAAATATAACCAGTGGCTTTCTGAGTCTGCGCATTGTTACTTTTTTATTCATGTCTTGCTTCTTGTGATGCGTTTATTGCCTTTTGAGTGAGTTGGCACATATTCAGAGACACTGGGAGGTTGCTTCTTCGTTGGTTTGCTTTATTGTCCAGTTTGATGTTTTCTAATCGATTCTGTTTATTGGACTGGATAAGAGTTTGGAAAGTACAATTTTCCGCATGGAGGTATAGGCGTTGGTGCCTAATTTTTAAGATTGGAATAATAAGCCAAAAGAAGAATCGTTCATTGATCGTTAAAACTAAAAAACGAAAATAGTTTTGTGTTTCAATAGGCGTTTTGGCTGGTTGATATAAAAGTCTCAAAAGTGGAAAAGAAGAAGAGTGGAGGGAGAGTCGGTGCTGTGGCGATAAAAGTTGCCGTGTTGTGCTTGGCGCTGTTTGCGTATGGTTGTGACATGATGGAGTATACGCGTTACGATATCGACTTTGACAGCAAGGATAAGGACCAGATTGAGAAAAACCTGAAAAAACTGGCCGAGACACCGGGTAGCGAAGAAGCCGGAGCGTTTTCTTTCGCTTTTATGACCGACAGCCAAAACTTTTTCGATCGGCTGACGGAAGGTGTGGAGCATGTGAACCGCCGCGACGATTTCGAATTCGTGTTGGTGGGCGGAGACATTTGCGAATACGGTTTGCCTTCGGAATACGAATTGGGAATCGATAATTTCAAAGATTTGAAAAAGCCGTTTCTGCACACCATCGGTAACCACGATGCGTTGGGAGTCGGAGTGGAGGCTTATCGTGAGATGTACGGAGCCTTTGACTACACGTTTATCTACAAGCGGGTGAAGTTTGTCTCGATCAACACGAACTCACGTGAATTTCGAAAATTCATGAAGGTGCCGGATGTGGATTGGCTGGAACAACAGCTGAAGAAAACTGACGAGCATGATTATACGATTGTGGTGTGCCATACGGGCTTTTATCCGGACGACGATTCTTTTGACCAGAGTCTGTATCCGCAAATCGACAGCCTTTTGAGTAATACCAAGGATTTGGTGGCGGTAATCCACGGCCATGGCCACAGTAGCGGAACTTCTTATCCATTGACCAACAATATGATCCCGATGATTGAGGTTGGGCCTGTCTGTAAGCGTTTTTATTCGGTTTTCCATTTCGACGAAGGATCGTTGAGAGAAGAGGTGATTAATTACGACTAAGCGTTAGCGGGTAATTTCAGTTTGGGTTTTCTTTCAGAAATAAGGTGATGAAAAAGATATTGATATTGGCGCTGGTGTTGTTGGCGAGTGGAGTGACTCACGCTAATGGGGTGAAAGGGCTTGATTCGCTGACTAATAAGAAGCGTTCGTTGTGGATTCCGGATTTTGCCAAACTGCAATACGCTGGCGGGCTCGGCATGTTTTCGGTACACGGAGGCTACAATTTTGGCAAGCGCAGGCAACATGAGTTGGATTTGGGCTTCGGGTTTAAGCCTGAGGAAGTCCGCGGATCCGAGGATATTCAGTTATTGTCCGTGGGTTATCAGCTCAGCACGATCAAACCTATAGAATTGGGCAAAGGTTGGAGTATTGATCCGCTGACGGTCGGGATTACTTATATATTTTATTTCGACCAATACTTGGACGATCTGAAAGACGGTTTTCCTGAAGGGTATTATTTCCTTCGCAACGACCAAACCTTGCAGTTGGGCCTTGAGGCCAGCGTTACCAAACGTTTTAAGAAGGGCAAAACGATAAAAGGAATGACGGCTTATTTCAACGCCAATCAGGATTTGGTGTATCTGCTGAATACGTACCGGTCATTTAGGCAAGAGCACGGGCACTTGATTTCATTGGGTTGTGGGGTTGTGTTTCATTTTGAGTTGTAGAAATGAGAAAAAGCGATTTTCAGCGAGAAGATCGTTTTTTCTCCTCCGTCTTTAGTAATTGAAAAGCTTCCTGCGGAATCATTCTGAATTTTCCATTTGGTTTGATCGGGTTTGTTTTTTGGGTTATTTTCGACTGTATTTTTTACTTTTTAAGCAAAACCATGTCGATTAATCTGGAAGATATTAGAAAAAATTATCGTCGAATGGACGACGATAAACTTGAGCGTATTGCGGCGAACGATACCGCTGAATTGATGCCTGAAGTGGTGGAGGTTTTGAAAGAGGAGATCGAGCGCAGAGGTTTAGGCGAAGGTCTCTTGGCCGGCGTGGAGACTATGGCGGATGGCGGACCTGCGGAAGAGGAAGTAGAGCTGTTTGTGAAAAGGCTAAAAAGCGTTCCGTGCCCGGAGTGCGGAGCCAAAGGCAAGGATAACTCGGGAATCATCGTGAGGTCGGTGATGAGCTTTATATTGCTTACGACTTATTCTGCCCAACCAAAGGTATGTTGTCCGGATTGCGCTAAACGAAAAAAACTAAACGCTTTGATAAAGACCGTCTTGTTGGGGTGGTGGGGAATACCCGTAGGATTGTTTCGGACACCGCTTTCACTTTGGCAAACATATCGGGACTCGAAACAGAAAGAAGGCCAAAGTGAGGGGATTTTGCTCACGTACGTTATGAAAGACTACGGTTATTTGCGGGCGGAGTGGGGTTCTGACGAAGGGATTTCCCAAATCGTTCGACATAGGAATGATAATCCCGAGGCGTAGAGTGGCCGTTAGGTCAGTTTCCGGCTGACAACCATCTTTCAAAGCTCTTGGATACATATTTTGGAAACACCTTTTAAATCAGCCTCGGAGCCATCTTGAGACTGTTTTTTTAGGATTTTTCGAGTGTCCGTACAATAGGGTGTGGCGAAAATTAAGCGCTTGGAGTTGGCCTAAGCCGAAAAATAATGAATATATTTGCCCGGTATTCTCCCGCGGCGCGATCCTTCCCGGAAACATTCGGTTTCCTCGTATCGCTCTGCGGGCCAATAAGCTTTTTTGTAGACAAACAGAATCAAACCATGGCTTGGTTTACCAGAAAAGAAAAAGGCATCCAGACGCCTACGGAAGCGAAGAAAGACCTGCCCAAAGGGCTTTGGTACAAGTCTCCGAGCGGAAAGATCATCCATATGCGCGAGCTGAAAAAGAACTGCTACGTGTGTCCTGACGACGGATATCACGTGCGTATCGGCTCCAAAGAATATTTCCAGATACTTTTTGACGACAACAAATTCACCGAACTAGACACCGACGTAGTGTCGGGTGACCCGTTGGAGTTTCAGGACACGAAGTCGTACAAGTTCCGTATCGAATCCACTCAGCGTAAATCAGGTCTTAAAGACGCTGTGCGTTCGGCCCATGGCAAGATCAACGGACATGATTTGGTGATTTCCTGCATGGATTTCGGCTTTATCGGCGGTTCTATGGGATCTGTTGTAGGCGAGAAAATCGCCCGCGCCATCCAGTATTCGCTCGATAACAAGATCCCGTTCATGATGATCTCAAAATCTGGCGGGGCGCGTATGATGGAAGCCGGCTTCTCGTTGATGCAGATGGCCAAGACTTCCGCCAAGTTGGCCCGTTTGGCCGAGGCCAAGATTCCTTACATCTCTCTGCTTACAGATCCAACCACGGGTGGCGTTACGGCGTCGTACGCCATGTTGGGCGACTTCAACATCGCCGAGCCGGGGGCTTTGATCGGTTTTGCCGGTCCGCGCGTTATCCGCGAGACTATCGGCAAGGATCTTCCTAAAGGGTTCCAAAGCTCGGAATTCGTTCAGGACCACGGTTTCCTCGATTTTATCGTGGACCGCAGGAAGATGAAGAAAAAGATTTCTACGTTATTGGAAATGCTGGGGTATTAATTACCCCTTTTTCTTTATGGGTTCCGGCCGTTCTTTTATCTTTGCGGACTGGAATTTTATACCAAACAATCAAAATTTGTAGCTTAAGATGAGCACAATTATCATCACATCGATCGTCGCGTTTACGCTCGTGATCCTGTTGTTGGTTTTCGTGTTGCTTTTTGCGCAAAAGAAATTGGTGAGCTCGGGTGACGTGACCATCAAGATCAACGGCGAGAAAGAAGTGACCGTACCGGCGGGTGGAACCTTGCTTAACACGCTGACGTCGCAGAAGATCCTCCTTCCATCGGCTTGCGGTGGTGGCGGTACCTGCGCCATGTGTAAGTGCCAAGTGCCAGAGGGTGGCGGCGACGTGTTGCCAACCGAAGAAGGACACTTGAGCCGTTCCGAAAGATCCGAAAAGGTACGCCTCGCCTGCCAGGTGAAGGTGAAAAACGATATGGAAATCACCGTTCCCGAAGAAGTCTTCGGTATTAAGAAGTGGGAGTGCGAGGTGATCTCCAACTACAACGTTTCTACCTTTATCAAGGAATTCAAGGTTAGGTTGCCGGAAGGCGAAACCATGGATTTCGAAGCCGGTGGATACATCCAGATCGACGTGCCGGAAGTGACCGTTAACTTTAGGGATATGGACATCACTCCTCATCCTGAGTTGGGCCACCCGAAAGACGTGTACAGGGAAGATTGGGACAAATTCGGAATGTGGGACCTGAAAATGGTCAACGACGAGCCGATCTACCGCGCATACTCTATGGCTAACCACCCTGCCGAGGGTGACATCGTGATGCTGACTATCCGTATCGCCACTCCGCCGTGGGATCGCGCCAAGAACACTTGGATGGACGTGAACCCGGGTATCTGCTCATCTTACGTGTTCTCTCGTAAGCCGGGCGACAAGGTGACGGTTTCGGGCCCTTACGGTGAATTCAGCATCAACCCGACCGAACGCGAGATGGTTTACATCGGCGGTGGTGCCGGTATGGCGCCTCTCCGCGCTCAGATCTTCCACTTGTTCCACACCGAGAAGTCTTCGCGTAAGGTTTCTTACTGGTATGGTGGACGTTCGAAAAAAGAACTTTTCTACACGCCTCATTTCCGCGCTATCGAGAAGGACTTCCCGAACTTCCAGTTCAATATTGCGCTTTCGGAGCCGCTTCCGGAAGACAACTGGAAAGTGAAGAAAAGCATCGACGACAAGGAAGGTGACGGTTACACGGGCTTCATCCACCAGGCGTTGTTCGACAACTACCTGAAGGATCACGAGGACTTGGACGAGGTGGAATTCTACCTCTGCGGACCTCCGATGATGAACGCCGCCGTTCTGAACATGCTCGACGAGCTTGGCGTACCGCCGGAAAACATTCGCTTTGACGACTTCGGAGGCTGATTTATCGCTCTTCGTGATTATAAAATACAAAAGACCGTCAGTTTTGGCGGTCTTTTTCTTTTGATAAAAGTTTTACTACATGTGAGCACTGCTCTTTATTTGGTTAATTCCTCTAAGTTGTTAAATTAGAGGGAGATAAAGGTGGGAGTTGTTGTGGTATGGGTTATGTTGTCATAACAGACTAAGAGTCTATGTCCGAAATTTTTCGAATCGGGTTCAGATTAAATAGTGTATGATCCCATTAAGCGGAAGGATTATTTGGACCCCGCTGTTAGTTAGTCCCCTTTTTCGTGGAGATTCACAATCTCTTTTACGTTTCTACTTTGAGCTACTTAATTTCCTGTAAGAGCTAATATCAATTTTTTGTTCTTCGAAGATTAAGTGAGAGATAGAGTTAAGTGCGGAGCCGAAAGATTTGATGCGATTTTTATAGGGTGTTCTAAACTTAAAAAAATGAAATTCTCATTCTCCGTAATAGTATGTGTTTTTATTGCCATAAACTGTTTCTCACAAGAAACTTTTACTGAGCGTAAGGGATCAAAATTTTTTCCTGGACATCTACATGCCGTGATAACTGTGGATAGCGCCAGTATCCATTATCAGTTATTTAACCATTGGTACACTTCCGCATATACTCAATATCGTGATATAAAAATTCCTAGGAATGAGCTTGGGGATTTTAACAGTGGTAATGATACCTTATCTATAATTTTGTATGGGAATAAAGTCAAGTTGTTTGATAAGAGGTATAATCTGAATAGAAAAGTTAAACACCAAAAGCTTTGTGCCTCATTGGAAGCGATGAGAAAAATATCTTATGCAGTTAGCATTTCGGATAATCATCAAAATATAAGGCATTTCCATTTGTTTGTCCCTGATGATTTAAATCTGCTAGAAGAGAGTTTTAGGAAACTTGTAAATGAAAATTTGAGAGAGATCAAAAAATAAGATGCTTATGTGAGCGAAAAAATGTATGGCTCATTCTGTTCGCATGAACATTAAAAATCCTCGTTATCAACCAAAAGACAAGAAGATGAAACTTTTTTGTAGAATTGTATTTTTAGCCTTAATAGTGTTTAGTTGTGATTCTGGTGAAAAACGTAATGTGGAAATAGAGGGGTATCTGAAGAGCAACCACTTATCGCCAAAAGACTATGTAATCTCAAAGTTTGTTGATCATGATTATGTATTTGTAGGAGAGCAACACCGAATAAAACATGAGGTGGAATTCGTCAGTGCAATGATCCCGGAACTTTACAAAAATGGAATCACGAACTTGGCTATTGAGTATGGCGTTTCGTCTAATCAACCGATGCTTGATTCGTTGTTAAGCATGAAACAGTGGGATCAAGACTTTGCTTATCAGGTCGCTTCAGGTGGTTTTTTTATTACTTGGGGGTATCAGGAGTATATAGATATATTAAAACGGGCTTGGGAAGTAAACCAAACAATACCCAAAGGGCAAAAGAGATTCCGAATAGTCTATTTAAACACCGATTACTTCCCTGAGAAAAGAGGGAAAGCCAAGTATGGAGGAGTTGATCCTGATATGCATATGTCCAAGTTACTCCAAAAAGAAGTGATAGATAAAAATGAGAAAGCCCTAATCTATAGCGGGATGAATCATGCTTTTACACAGTTTCACCAACCTTTTTATCGTTCCAAGAAAGGGAAGTCTTTCATTCGGTATGATAAGCGCTTGGGAAATTTGATCCACAAAGAATATCCTGATAAGACATTTACCATTTTTCTACATGCTCCTTGGGAGTCAAGAAAGCGAAACAGCAGAAGAATGGTCAGGCCTGTTAACGGCGTAATTGATGTTTGTATGAAATATCTTGAAAATAAACCTATGGGGGTGGATATTAACGGCACTCCTTTGGGGCAATTGAAGTCAAGCGATTCTTTCTATTCAATTGCGGATGAATATGTTACGTTTGGAGATATCTGTGATGGTTATATATTCTTGAAGCCATATAGTGAATTCGAGAGAGTAAGCGTGGCGAATAATTTTTACACTAAAGAAAATCTGGATAGAATAAGAAAGTATTATATCGGAATAGGAATCTCGGAGAAAAAGGTTAATTCTTGGACAAAAGAGACCATAGATAGAATAATCTCGGATGAGGCTAACTTTCTTATAAAGGGGGCCAAACGGCTAAAATAAATACTGGGTGCTACTGAAATGACTTTCCTTGAAATAAAAGTGGAAAAACCCTGCATGTTGGACTTTTGCCTATTTTATATATTCTAAAAAAGTGAGTTGCCTGTCGTTCGCCATTTAGACCTCTTGGCTTCCCGCCAATTTTTCCTGTATCCTTCCGGCCCGGGGATTCATTATTTCAAAAAACGCCTCACAAATTTCCCTAAGGGTGGCGAATTCCAATGCCAGTTCCTGAGATGGGGTTCCTAGCATTGCTCGTATCGCTCCCTTTTTTTGATGAAAATTTAGGGCCCCCTGCAGAAATCCACTTTCAAACAATCCGAGTTCGTGATTGCCTAGCGGGCGGTAATCGTTAAACATTTGGTTATGCGAAGACTTATGGAATGTTGTAAAGGGTAGGGACGTATCGGAGTCCAGCCAATTGTCCAGACCCTGGGCCATAATGTCTCGGAATAGGTGTATGGTTTCGCTCTTGATTCTTTCCAGCTTTCTGGCGTGTTTCCAAGGTTTTCGTAGCATTTCACGCAACTCCGACGAACTTACTCGTTCGGCTTTGGGGTTCATGACCCGGTGTAGGTCGATTATGTAGCTGTACATCCAAGTAAAGTCGGAGTTGTGGTCTACGGGATGCAGGGTTTTGTCTTTGAAATCGTAGAAAATATTGTCAAGGTTAATGCTCCGCAGGATTCGGTCATTGTTGCCCAGCATCAGGTCATAAAAGGCCAGTTCGCCCAAGGCGAGATTATAGGAGTCGTCTTCGCCGAATTTAATGGATTTGGCTTCTTGCGGACTTATCGCACCCAAACAAGTTCCCATGGCCGCTTCAAATATCACTAAAGCTTTAATGGAGGTGGAACGGAAAGTGTCGAGGCTGTTTCTTAGGCTTTTGTCATGCAGTGTCTGGGCAAACTGTATCAGCTGGGCGAAGGCTACACTGTTCCTTTCCAAGCGGTAAGCTTTTTGTGAACGGACCTTTGGGCTATCCATCGTTTCAAGCATCCGGGACGCGAATATCTCGCGTTCGGGCGAAGGGGACAACGAGCCCTCGCGGAGTACTTTTAGGTATAGTTTTTCTCCGCCGGTACCCGTTAGTTCGAATACGCTAGTTTGCGATCCCATTCCAAGTACCGGACGACAGGCCGTAAGCCCGGCTATTTTGTCTTCCAATGTGGCTCCGGCCGGGGCGTCAGTCTCGTCGGTCGGAGTGGGGGACGCTGTTTCGGAATCTTGTCGTTTTGGCAAAAAGTAACGCGGGTCCGGCGGGTCAAGTGACGCTACCAGATCACCGGCGTCCGGCGTTACGAAAACATATTCCTCCGGTTTGCGGGTGACAAATCTATAGCCTTTGATACGTGCCATGGACCAACTGTTGCGTAGGGCCAAGGTATGCTCTTGCGCCATCATGTCCAAGATGGTAAAATGGTTGGACATCAGTTCGAATACGTTCGCCAAATGGGTTATCGGTGTGTGAAACGCCAGATGCGGACCTTTGGGGTTTGCCATGCCGGATATGGGAAGGTAGGTGCCGTGCTCCATCAGGCGACGGGGAAAACGGGTTCCTATCACTTTGTTTTGGCGGAAACCTTCTTGAAGTAGAATGTCTTCGGGACCTCGGGCCTCCTCCAGTTTTTCGTCACTGGTGATCAGATAGAGCAACGGTTTGTGGGGATGCTTGTCGTCTATGAGCTTAAGCGGTAGGGTCTGTCCCAACGGACTGCGTAAAAGGCGCAATACCATACCGTTTACCAAAGACCTCAGCTGAGCTCCCGAGCCGTGGCTCCAGTCGCCTTTGATCAGCAAATCGGCGCACTGAGTCCTCCATAGCTCGTTTACTTTCTGTTCGTTTTCGCCTGTTTCGGTGAGCACGGGCAGTTCGAAACGCTCCAGTGTATCGGCCAATTCGCCACGGGCTTGGTCTATGGCGCACAGAAGGTTTTCCATCAAGTCCAGTTCCCGGAAAAAAGAGAGCCGGCGTTCGGGAATCGGGTTTTTGGCGTTCCAGTCGAATATGGCTTCCTCCACAAATTCCAAGGCTTCTAAACTGTGGTTTATGGCGCCGTGGAAAACGCCTTCGTCATATTCTTTGCAGGAGAGGGCTTTGGTTTGCAAGTCTCGGGCCTCCCAATATTTTTCCAGCGCTTTGGCTATGGCCGATAGACTGGGACCGTGCGGGTGCTCGGCGATTTTGGCGGGAGTCTCGGCTCCGGCTTTTTCCAAAAAAGACATTCTCAGAGGTAAAGCCCGACGGTCGAGACTCAGGGGCGGGGGCAACCGCGCGACCCCGGAGACGCCTGATGCCCTGCGAGTTTTTCCCTGATGTTCGAGATTTGAAAACGTCATGTGGCCGCATTATCGGAACCTTTTGCTGGTTTTGCTCGGTATCTTATTGCGCAATAAGTTGACCGGTTTTCAAGCTTTAAAAACAGTAAAGCCATTCGGTTTGTAACTCCGAATGGCCTTGTGTTTAGTGTCTCACTTCTTATTTACAGTTTGGCTTGGCTGTCGATGTCGTCTACCAAAATATCGAATTTGGCATCTACCCGATAGCTCAGGTGGATCTTTTTGCTTGCTTTGGTTTGTGGTTCGTTTTGAGGCAAAATAGTGTTTGACAGGTGATTTGTTACGAACATATCATTTTGGCTTCGTTCACGGATCGAAAGCACTGGCCCCAGCCTGAACCCTATGCATTCCACCATGTCTCTCGCTTTGTCACGGGCGGCTTTTACGGCCTCGATTTTCACTTGCCGGCGGTATTCACGGATCTTATGGTTGACAAGTCTGGTTACGGCTATGGACGATATGCCTTTACGGTCTATCAGCCTGCCGATGGCGTCGGCTTGGGCGAAATCTTTGGCTTTGACCGTAATCCGTTTGGTGATCAAAAGTTCTTTGGTTGTTAGCCTTTCGGAATTGATGAAGCCTTCTTGAACGATCATGGTTTGGGGAATGCCGATAGAATCGAGAACCTTATATATCTTGGGCTCGATATCGGCCATGCTTACTTTGGTTTTGTAATGTTTGAAGTCCTTGCGTTTCATGAACTCTTCCTTCCAATATTCTTGAATATCGAGTTGGACATGGACCTCGTCGGGAGTTACAAGTATTTCGGCGCTACCTGTTACGGAGATTGTTCGGTCCGGTTCTCGTTCTACGGTGACGCCCTTTATCATAAGGTTACGGTCCCGTTTTTGACCTATGGCCACGCCGGTGAAAAAGATCAGGATAACAAAAATCAGTTTGGCTGTTTTCATGACTTTATGGTTAGATTAGAAAAAGTGAATATGTTCAAAATGCGATTTTTATTTGAATAATTCGACTCAGGTCACTGCTTTGGCTTGAGCGGTTAGATGAGGCGGAACAAGTTTGTTTTTGAATTTGGCGGAAGCGGAAAAAGTCTTTGTACTAAATAAGTCTATAATAGGCTTTTATTTAACATTAAGTGCAACCATTTTTTGTTTTGTTCTGTCAAGAGTCTGAGTTTGAACCTTAAACATAACACTTATGATTTTTTTTGTCAGAAAATTAGTCTTGGCTGTTTTTGTTCTTGCGCTTTTTGCCACAGATCTTTTTTCCCAGCACAAAAGCTTGGGCGAGGCGTATTGGGAAGCCGAATGGGTTAAGGAACAACAGAAAAACGATATAGCGAACGGAAAAGCGGGCACTATTCATTGGTCTAGGGCCGAACGCTCGGAAGTGATTCTTCAGGCCGATGATTATGTGGAATCATTGGAAAGGCAGAAAGCGTTTTTGCATGACCCTGATTTGGACGCGTACCTTCAGGAACAACTTTCGATAGTGCATGCGGGCGCGCCAAATCCGAAATTGGGAATAAACCTGCAAGTTAAGGTACTTATAAGTCATGAGCTGAACGCGTTCGCTTTGGGCAATGGAACGATTGTTTTGACTACGGGGATTTTTGACGCCTTGCGTTCCGAGGGTGAGTTGCAAAGTGTTTTGATTCATGAGTTAAGCCATATTTATCTGGACCATCACGTACATAATTTCAAGGCGCTTCGGAGAAAAGCGAATTGGGCGAAGGTGCTTTCGGTGGCCGCTTCTGCCGCCACTGTAGCGGTTGTAGCGGCAAACGATGACGATAGGGATTATAGCGTTTGGGACCTTGTCGTTATCGGGCATGTGACGCACGATTTTACTTACGCTTTGTCTAGCGTTATTTTGGAAGGTCTGTATATTAAACATTCCAAGAAGCAGGAATACGAGGCCGACGCGCTGACGAAAGCCTCTTTGGTAGAGTTGGGTGTCGATCCGCAAGATTTTCCGAATATTTTGGGACGTGTATATGACTATCAGCGCCAAAGATATTTGAGTAACGAAAAGGGAGCTTGGGCTGATTACCGCCAAGTAAATGATCGCCTTGGTAAGCTGAAGATGAGTTATCAAAAAGACGCGCCCTTTAGTGCTTCGTTCGATGTGAATACGCTTAACGCCCACCTGTTTAATATGAGATCGGATTTGGTGGAAGGGCGCTACAGCCGTTGCCTTGAGCTGATCGGCCGAATTGAAGGGACGGGTTTCGCTTCAGAAGGTTTGATGGTGGCGAAGGCCAGGAGCGCTTTGGCTATCGCGGCTACGCCTGAAGAGAAGTTGGCCTCAATTCGTTGGTATGATAAGGCGGAGAGACTGGCGCCTGAAGAGCATTTGATTTGGATTCAGAAGGAAAAGGTAACGGAACTGTTCGCCATTAAGGAATATTCGAAAGCCCAAGAGGCTTTGCCTAAATTGAGGCGCTTGGCAGGTCGGCATGAATGGGCTTTCCAAAGTTCCCGTTTGGAATTTGAGAATTGGTTGAATGAGATGGAGTTTAAGGTGGGTTTCTTCCTTGGGAAGTCTTAACCGTTTCGGTGAAGGGAAAAAGTAAAGCCTCCGTTAGCAGAGGCTTTTTTTGTGATGGGGAAATTATAGTTGTGTGTTTTGTGTCGTATTTAAGGATAGTATGGCTCTTGCTCAGCGATTTCTCGTCGGGTAAGAGCCGGTATTGCATTACATAATCATTATCGACGACTTATTGTCAGGGTCGTATCTGATGTTGATTATATCGCCCACTTTAGGGATGGATATTTTGGAAACATGCGAAGCCGCTGTAATGACAAAGTTCGAGTCATTGTCCTGTCGTACATTCAGTTTGAGAGTGAGGACGGGATCTAAATTGACGGATTTTCCAGTGTCTTGGATGGATAAAACTTTCGCCTGGGCCGGAATGCCGCTTGTCATTAGCTTCTGTTGTTTTTCTGCCAAGTCAAGTTGAAATTTCGCTTCATCGAGACTGGAATTGGTGTCGTCAACGAAATCCTTGCCTAAGAATATTTTGGTCAGCCAGCCAACAAATCCGGACATTGTTGTTTTCGTCTCCTGAATGGCTTCCCTTGGGTCTTCATTTTTTTTCATTTGTACTAGTTTTATAGCGATTAACTGTGATTGTATTTTTAGCGAGATTTTTTTCTTTATTCTGGTTTTATGAAGCTATATAAAATGCTTAAATCTACATATAACAGGGTGGTTTATTTTTGTTAGGTAGGCTTTGTATTGCTTGTAGATCGCTAGTTTTGTTGTTTTTGACTCGGTATTTCGTGTGTTGTGTTAATAAACCTAATTTGTTGTAAGTGTTTTCTTTTTCTGTTTTGTGGTGTTTTATGGTTTATTAATGGTGTTTTTTGTGTTGTGGAGAGTGGGGGTGTTAGTTTTCTTTTATTCTTTTTTGTGTATATAAAATACTTTTATGTGAATATTTAAGGGTGGTCTCTCTTGCTGAAATTATCTCGTCTGGAAATAATGGAGTAGCCTCGTGTATCTTTACAAAAAATCAAAGTGCCTTATATTTTTGTGCGAATAGAAACCCACAAGTTCAAAATATTGAAACATTTGAACTGGAAAAAGGAAGCGGTTGTAACGCTTTGAGAAAATTCGTTACTTGGCCGGAGTTTTTTGAATACGATATATGTTGGATACCAAGAAAAGGGAAGCTGTCGGTGTTGACAAAAGGACGGTGACCCAACGAATAGTCTCATTTTTCAAGGCCTGTTACCAAGCCGATAACCGCGATCTGAATCTGCCGAATTTTTTCTCCGCCAAAGTGGAGAATCGTTTGGTCTTGTGGAGTAACGAAGCGCTTTCCGGAGAGTTGGGGCGCTTTCCCGTGCCGGAAGAATGGGCGAAGGAATGTCAGGCTAATTTGGAAGAGTATTCCAAAGAGAAAAGCCTCCACCTGTGCGGAATTTCCCTTTGCGGAAAGGCCAAAGTGGCGGGACGCAATCAAACCATAGTGGCACCGTTGGTGCTGATTCCCGTCGCTCTGCATCTGGAAGCCGAGGGCTATGTGGCGATTCCCGATTTTGAGAAAATTAGGGTCAATCAGTCCGCTCTTCGGTTTTTGTCTCCGCAAGACGGAAAGGAAGATTCCGCCTTGGATACGACGCTGGAGCGTTTTCCGGTGGGTCCCGTTTCTGAAGGGAATTTGTCGGAGATTACGGCGCTTCTGGAAAGCCAATTCCGTGACGTGGACACTACGGCCTTGCTGGATTATCCTTCGGTTTATGACGAAAAGCAAACCAAGACTTTCACCCGAAAGGCTTCGGATGTTTTCTATTTGTTGCCTACGGCCGGTTTGGGAGTGTTGCGGGCTTCCAGTGTGAGTCTGGGAGTTATCAGCGAACTGGATTTCATGTCGAAAGAAGGGCCTATTTCTCCCGTGGTGGAAGGTCTGTTCGGGCCAAGCCAAGAGCCTGCTCCGATACCGGGAGAGCCACTTTCGCCGGTAACGCTTAACGGGGCGCAGGCCGGCATATTGGATGCGGTTCGCAAGCGCAGACATACGTTGGTGGTGGGCCCTCCGGGGACGGGGAAATCGTTTACCATCGCCGCTTTGGCCGCCGATTTTATGCGACGGGGAAAATCCGTGCTGATCGTTTCGCAGACAGACCAGGCCGTGGACGTGATCGCTAACAAGATCTCCGAGGATTTCGGTTTGCCCGATGTGGCTGTGCGCGGTGGCCGAAGCAGTTATAAAAAACAATTGTTGGCCCGTTTGGAAAATATTTTGGGCAATGTTTCCGCTCCTACCGGCAAACCGGTGGATTTAAAGTCTTCTCTTTCCAAGATTAGGAAGTTGACGAAAAAAATCGGAGCGCTGGAGCGAAGACTGGAAAAGCGGGAAGTCTTGGAACGCAAGCGTGGAGAGTTCTTTACTTCAGATAAAGAAGGTCTGTTCGCCCGGCTTTCCTCGGATTTCTACAAATGGGATTTGTCCCGCAGAAGGCCTTACCACGTCCTGACGAAAAGCTATTTGGAGGCTTTGGAAAAGAGAAACTTGACAGTGCGCCGGTATCTGGGCGACAGTTTTGATTTTTATCTGCGAAAAACCCTAAGAGAACACCGCCAAAGCTTGGTGAAATTTATGCGTGCCCTGCGCGCTCGGACCATGAACCGCAAAGACGCTTTTTTCGAAGAATCGTCTTTCGCCGACGCCGTGTTGGGCGCTATGCCCCTTTGGTTGATGAAACTTTCAGATTTAGCTTCCACACTGCCGTTCGACTCTTCGCTTTTCGATTTGGTGATTGTGGATGAGGCGGGCCAATGCGATATGGCTTCGTCTCTGCCCGCCTTGCAACGTGCGAAACGCGCCGTGGTGGTGGGCGACCCCAAACAGTTGCGTCATGTGTCTTTTCTCTCAAGAGCGCGGCAGGAAATGCTCAAAGGTCGTAGCGGTTTGCCCAATGATGTGGTTGCCGACCTCGATTTTAGGAAAAAAAGTCTGCTGGATTATTTCCTTGAGAATATATCGTCGCAAGACGGCGTACATTTTCTGGATGAGCATTTCCGAAGCCATCCCGATATCATAGAATTCAGTAACAGAAAGTTTTACGACAACAGGCTCAAGATTATGAGCCGACGGCCGGAGGCTTTGTTGCAAGATTCCGTTTTTCTGGAAAGATTGGACGGAAACCGAAACGAAAAGGGCATAAATACCGAAGAGGCCGAAGCCGTAATAGGTAGGGTTCGTCAGCTGGTGGAGGCCGAAAAAGATATGCCCGCCGACTTGGCGCAAAGTGTCGGGATTCTGGCGCCGTTGCGTGATCAGGCGGACCACCTTGAAGAGGCCATAGCCGTTGCTTTCGGTGCGGAAACCCAAGAAAGGCACCGGATGTTGGTAGGTACTCCCTATTCTTTTCAAGGCGAGGAACGTGACATTATGTTGCTCTCGATTGGCTTGGACGACGCTTCTCACGCCTCGGCGCATTATCATGTCAACAAGGCTGACGTATTCAACGTAAGCGTAACCCGCGCTCGGACCAAGCAATATGTTTTCACCTCACTTACCGAAGCCGGCGAACGCAAAGGTAGCTTGCTGTCGGATTATCTGGGTGGTGTAAAGGCTAAGGATAACGGAGCGTCATTGCCCCGGAAGCAGGAAAAGAGCCCTTCCGATCGCTTTTTGGCTGAAGTGGCGGGAGCGTTAGCGGAAGCGGGCATCCATTTATTCTCTTACGATTATCATGTGGCGGGTCTCGGGGTTGATTTGCTGGTAGAGCACGCAGGCGAGTTCTATTGTGTAGACCTTATCGGTTTTCCCGGTGATTTGGAAGAGGCTTTTCCGCTGGAGCGTTACCGTATGTTGGAACGTGTTGGCCTTCGGGTGTTTCCTTTGGCTTACGGAGCGTGGGTGTGTGATCGTCAAAAAGCTATCGGGGATCTTTTGGCTTTTATCCAAAATGAAGGTTCGTGATTTCGAAAAACAGACCTTGGTAAAAGATTGGTAAGCATATATGTCACCTAAAATTCAAAGACGGAACCTTGAGTCAAAACGTACAGGCTTCGTCTTTGAGTTTTTTAAGCAGGTAGAAATTTTCTTGGAAAAGAAGAAATAAAGCTGTCTTTTTTAAACAGGAATAGCATTCTTGGCCATAATATCCTCAATCTCGTCCGGTTCAATCGGAATATGGTCAGTAAGACTCACGGGGCCGTCAGCCGTAACCAGATAATCGTTTTCCAAGCGCACGCCGATATTCTCCTCACGGATATAAATGCCCGGTTCGCAGGTCAAAACCATTCCTTCCCTTACCGGAATCATGCGGTTGCCTACGTCATGTACGTCCAGCCCGATATGGTGCGCCGTGCCGTGCATAAAGTATTTCTTGTAAAGCGGGGCGTCGGGGTCTTGGTTCGCCACTTCCTCGGCGTCGAGTAGGCCTAGCCCGATAAGCTCTTTTTCTACCAGCGAAGCCATGTTTTTCTCGTAATCGTCGAGCCTTACGCCCGGACGGAGCATTTTCACGCCTTCGCGCAAGCAACGGAGCACAGCCTCATACACGGCCCGTTGGCGTGGCGAGTAAGTGCCGTTTACGGGAACGCAACGCGTGATGTCAGCGTAATAGTTGGCGTACTCGGCGCCGAAATCCATCAGGATCATCTGGCCGTCTTCGCAGTGGTCCTCGTTTTTTACGTAATGAAGCGCGCAAGCATTTCCGCCCGATCCGATAATCGGTAGGAACGCATGGCCTCTCGACCGGTTTTTAAGAAAAGTATAAGTCAGTTCCGCCTCGATCTCGAATTCGTGAACTCCTGGCTGAATCATTCCCAGAGCCCTTTCAAAGCCCATTCCCGTAATCTCACAGGCCTTTTTGATCTGGTTGATTTCCTCTTCGGATTTTACGATTCGCAAATCTCTGGTTATGCGCGCCACCCTGCCGTATTCGTGTAGCGGAAATCTGGCTTTGCACCAATCAATGAAGCGGTCTTCACGGGTTTGGATTTCCTTGGTCGAGGTTTTTATATGCTCGTTATGGCCAAGGTAAATGGTGTCGGCGTGGAAAGCCATAAGGTGAAGGATGCTTTCGAATTCCTGAAGCCACTGCACGTTCTTGATTCCCGAGATTTCTCTGGCTTGCTCCTTGGTCAGTTTGTCGCCTTCCCAAATGCGGATATGCTCGTTGGTTTCTGTGATAAACAGTACTTCACGCAGGTTGGAATCTTGCGCTTGTGGCGAAATCAGAAGGATTGATTCCTCTTGGTCTATTCCCGAAAGGTAAAAAAGGTCGTTGTTTTGCCGGAAACCCATGATGCCGTCCGCGTTGGTGGGCATTACGTCGTTGGAATTGAGCACGGCCAAAGAGTCCTGTTTCATCTTTTTTGCGAAGCGCCGACGGTTTTCGACAAACATTTCGGTGTCTATTTTATCGTATTTCATGGTTTGGTGGGCTGTTTTGTTCTTATATAAAAAAAGGAAAATCGGGGCGGACAAAGCACCCCGGGTCAGAATATAAGCTTTTGGGGCTATTTCGCACAGCGAAACGGTTACGTATTTCCGTTTTGGCTAATATCTGGAAGTTATTGGCTAAAAAAGTATGCCTAGGCCGGGTTTCGGTGTAAAACGGCTTTTCGGCTTCCTCATAATTTCTTATTTTGGGGAATAGGCCCGTGCCTTGCCTACACCTGCGGAAGGGTGTTCAAACACGTGCCCGGAGCGTCACGGTTGCTATAATGGGGGCTTTTTTAGTCGTAAAAGCTGATTCAGCCTCTTATTTAATCCGATTAATATGATTAACTTTGGTTAGGTGTCGCGTCCGGGAAAGCCTTTCGGAAACACTCGGATTTTGCGGGTCGCGACGAAAGATACCAAGCGGGAGACCGTTCTGTTAAAGAGGATTTGAAGCATTACCGTGCAGAGGTATGACAAGTTTGACAGAAAGCCATGAAAGTGGCGATATCATAAGGAAGAAGCTCAAGGAGGTTTTCGGTTACGGACAATTCCGGGGAAACCAAGAGCCGATCATAAAGAATATAATGAAGGGGCGCAATACTTTCGTGCTTATGCCAACCGGCGCCGGAAAGTCCCTTTGCTACCAACTTCCTGCTATTTTGAGCGAAGGCACGGCCATCGTGATTTCGCCGCTGATAGCCCTGATGAAAAACCAAGTGGACCAGATGAACGCCTTGGGCGTCCACGCCCGGGTACTGAACTCCACGTTGAGTAGGGGCGAGGCCAACGACGTGAAGAAGCAGGCCCTGGAAGGGAAAGTGAAGCTCCTTTACGTTGCGCCGGAATCTTTGGCCAAGGAGGAAAACGTTGAATTTTTGGAAAAGGTAACCATCTCCATGGTAGCCATCGACGAGGCCCACTGCATATCCGAATGGGGGCACGACTTCCGTCCCGAGTATAGGCGTATCCGCACCATTATCAGCCAGTTTGGCGACGTGCCCGTAATAGCGCTCACCGCCACCGCCACCCCGAAGGTTCAGCTCGATATACAGCGCAACCTGAATATGGAGGCGGCCGACGTGTTCAAGTCCTCGTTCCAACGCGAAAACCTTTATTACGAGGTTCGGCCCAAGCAGCAGATCAAGAAACAGCTTGTCAAATACGTCAAGGACCGCAAGGGCCAGGCGGGAATTGTCTATTGCCTCAGCCGTAAAAAGGTGGAGGAGATAGCCGAATTTCTCAGCGTAAACGGCGTTAAGGCCGCGCCATACCATGCCGGTTTGGACGCCGCGGTCAGGATGCGTCACCAAGACGCTTTTCTGAACGAGGATCTGGACGTGATCGTGGCTACCATCGCCTTTGGCATGGGCATCGATAAGCCCGACGTGCGCTTTGTGGTGCATTACGATACGCCCAAGTCTTTGGAGGGCTACTATCAGGAGACTGGCCGTGCCGGCCGGGACGGAATAGCTTCCGACTGCCTGATGTTCTACAGCTATAACGATATTCTCAAGCTTGAGAAATTCCATAAGGATAAATCTGTAACCGAAAGGGAGAACGCCCGTCTTTTGTTGGGTGAGATCCAGGCTTACGCTGAGTCCGCTATCTGTAGGACGCGTCAGCTGATGAATTATTTCGGGGAGAACTTTGACAAGGCTTGTGGCAATTGCGACAATTGCTGTCATCCTAAGGAAAAATTCGAGGCTAAAGAGATGCTTTCTCTTGCCATTCAGACCGTTGAACAGACCGGCGAGCGTTTTGGTATGGCGCACTTGACCAAAGTGTTGCGCGGATCGAAAGACCAGTATGTCGTTAGTTACGGCCACGATGCCCTTGACGTTTATGCCAAGGGCGCTGAAGAGTCGGACGATATCTGGCGCTCCATTTTCCGTAACGGCATTTTGCTTGGCTTTTTCGAAAAGGATATCGAGAATGTCGGTGTACTGAAGCTGACGGACAAGGCCAAAGAATTTCTCCGCGAACCATTTAGCGTGATGGTTCCCAAGAATCATGACTATAGTAACTTGGGCGAAGAGGAGGAAATAGCCAGGGAGCAGGTGGATACCAAAGGTTATGACGAGGCGCTTTTCAGTTTGCTTAAACAACTTAGGAAAAAAGTCGCGGCGCAGAAGGGGCTTCCGCCTTACGTGATCTTCCAGGATCCTAGCCTTGAAGAAATGGCTACTACCTATCCGGTCAATAACGATGACCTTTTGCAGGTAAATGGCGTAGGTCAGGGCAAAGTCATGAAATTCGGGAAAGAGTTTGTGGCGCTGATCAAAAAGTACGTGGCCGACAACGATATTGAGACCGCCGGCAACGTGATTATCAAAACGAACGTCACCCGGTCGAAGGACAAGGTGCTCCTGATCCAGCAGGTGGACAAGAAAACCAACCTCGACGAACTGGCCGAGAGCCGGGGGGGAAGCTTTGATAAACTACTTGACGAGTTGGAGAGCATTTGCTTTTCGGGGACCAAGATCAATATCGATTATTTCATTGACGATCTTCTGGATGAGGAAAGCCAGGAAGAAATTATCGAGTATTTCCTTGAATCCGAAACCGATGATATTGACGAGGCGATGGATGAGTTTGGTGATGAGTATGACGAGGATGAATTGCGTTTGGTTCGTCTCAAGTTTATCTCTGATACGGCAAACTGATCCGCACTCGAAGTAAAAATTTGATATGACCGGCTCCTATGGGGCCGGTTTTTTTTCGTCTTGGTTTTTTAGGTTTTTGGCTGGGCCTAGATTTTTACCAATACGTCTCTTTGTCATTGCTTCTCTTCTTTCTAAAGTGGAAACCTTACTCGTAGCGCTTTATTCTTGGAAAATAGGGACGAAAAGATGTCGTGCAAAGAAGATGCCTAAACTCGGCAGAAATTATTCCGGCATCGGGAGAAATTGTCCCGGCATAGGAAAAAATGGTTCCGGCATTCGCAGAAATGGTATCGGACATGGACGAAGCTTTGCCGGCCTAGGCGGAAATTCTGTCAGCAGAGGAAAAAACTGTCTCGGCCTTGGCAGGAATTTTACCGGTACCGGAAGGAAATTTCCCGGCTTTTGCGTCCCGCCTTCCGGCCTTTGGACGAAGCTGTCGGTTTTCGGCTGAAAGTGGGGCGACTTGGCCAAGATTTGTTAATTTTACGGCCGGAAGAGAGAGCGAGGCGGATTCTGGTCAAAAGACGCTAGCAGATTACAAATTTTTCAAATCCTCAAGAAAATGAATATCCTTATTCTCGGTTCGGGTGGCAGGGAACATGCCTTCGCGTGGAAAATCAGCCAAAGTTCGTTGTGCGACAAACTGTTTGTAGCTCCGGGTAACGCCGGTACTTCTGCGGTGGCCGAAAACGTAGCGATTGACGCTACCGATTTCCCTCGTTTGGGCGATTTCGTCATCGAAAATAATGTCAAACTCGTTGTTGTAGGCCCCGAAGCCCCTTTGGTGGCTGGTGTGCGTGACTTCTTCGAAGGTGACGAACGCTACGCCGATGTCAGCGTACTGGGCCCGGACAAGGCCGGCGCCGAACTGGAAGGCAGCAAGGACTTCGCGAAGGCGTTTATGCAGGAATATGGTATCCCGACAGGCGGATATGTAACCTACGACGCCACGCAAGTGGAAGAGGGCCTTGCGTATTTGGATACGCTCACTGCGCCGATCGTGCTGAAAGCCGACGGATTGGCGGCGGGCAAAGGCGTAATCATCAGCGAGACTGTGGAGCACGCCAAGGAAACGTTTAAGGAAATGCTCCTTGACGGAAAATTCGGCGACGCCGGCGCCAAAGTGGTGATCGAGGAGTTTCTTCGCGGTATCGAGCTGTCGGTATTCGTATTGACAGACGGAAAAGACTACGTGATCTTGCCGGAAGCCAAAGACTACAAGCGCATAGGGGAAGGTGACACTGGGCTGAACACTGGCGGAATGGGAGCCGTATCTCCGGTGCCGTTCGCTCAGGGTGATTTCTTGGCTAAAGTGGAGGAGCGCGTGGTAAAACCTACGGTAGCGGGCCTCAAAGACCGCGGTATCGATTTCCGTGGCTTCCTGTTTATCGGATTGATGAATACGGACGGCGATCCATTCGTAATCGAGTACAACGTGCGTATGGGCGACCCTGAAACACAGGCGGTACTTCCGAGAGTGGAAAGCGATTTGGCCGACTTGTTCCTGAAAGCCGCCGAAGGGCGTTTGGCGGGAACGGAAATCAAGATTTCGCCCAAGACAGCCACTACAGTGGTAATGGTGGCGGACGGATATCCGGGAAGCTACCCTAAAGGCGATGTGATTTCCGGTTTGGACCAAGCGGAAAACTCGATTGTATTCCACGCAGGTACCAAGACGGGCGAAAACGGCGAGGTGTTGACCAACGGCGGTCGCGTATTGGCCGTAACCGGTTTGGCCGACGGCATTCCTGAAGCCTTGGAGAAATCGTACGCCGGCGTATCGGCCATCGACTGGAAGGGCGTGTACAGCAGAAAAGACATAGGACAGGACGTAATGGCCTACAAGAGCTGATAAGAGATTGGTTTTCACGTGGCTTTTGCGCCGTTTAACCGTGAAAATATACCGGAAACCGGTTGGGGATAGCCCTGGCCGGTTTTTTTTTGTATGTTTGGATACCTTGGTTTCGGTGGAGCGGGCCTCGGAAATGGGATGTGGGACGAAGATTTTCCGGGTGTTTAGGCACGAAACGGGAGGCCATGGGCAGAAATTTGCCGGACATTGTCAGAAATGACAGGCGGAGGCCACGGGACCAGGATTTTTATCGCGTCAGCATATTTAACTTTTAGAGACCCTTTTAATCTAGTTGCAGATGTTCAGAAAGCACTGTTTGCATTGCTTCTCATTGTTGCTGTTGTTGGCGCCGGCGCAGGTTTTTGCCCAAATAGCCGAGAGACATTTTGAGAAACCCGAGGTCACTTTTGTGAATCTTGACGAATCCGAAAACGGAAAACTGTACGGAAAGATAGTGCCGAACCCGGAAGCCTTTATACAGGAGACTGCCTTTAGAGTCTGTCAGATTCTTTTTAAGGAGAAAAAGGAAATTCCTGTGGTGAAGACCATCAATTATAAGGTGGAAGACTACAAAGGAGTATCGGAGAAGACAGGAGAGTTACCGGCAGTGAACGTAAGGTTTAGCTCCAGCTATTTGAGAGCGAAGTTCGAGGCTTTGTCAAAAGATAGCGTGGCATTGTACGAGGAAGTGGTGGGAGTATTGGCCCACGAGCTGACTCACGTTTACCAGAATGACGACGGCGGAAGATACTCCGAGTTAGGAGGCGTAATAGAGGGCCTAGCCGATGCGGTGCGGACCAAATTGGGCTACAAGGACTACGGCAAACGCAAAAAGGGCGGGAGCTACAAAGACGCGTACGACACTTCGGCGTTCTTCTTCGTATGGATAGAAAAGAACAAGACGACAGATTTTATATATAAGCTGAACAAGAGCCTAGCCCCGGACGACGGAAAGAAATGGACGTGGGACGAGGTGAAAAGAATAACGGGAACGGATGTGGAGACCCTGTGGGCCGAATACCAGTCCGAATTCCCGATATAATCCCTGCCCGATAAATTATTGGGAGGAATAGAAAACGGAAACTTATTTGCCACATTGGGCGAATTGTCCTCGGATGACTCGCTCCTGAATCTACATAAGATGAAAGTGACTTATAATTCGCCTGTAGTGCTGACTTTTACTTTTGCGTCGGCTTTGGTTTTGATTTTAAACGAGGTTACGGCTGGAGCCATGACACCGTATTTTTCGGTAGGAGGAACGATGAATTGGGCATCGCCACTGGATTATTTCAGGCTGTTTTCCCATGTGTTGGGCCACGCCGACTGGGCGCACCTGTTCGGGAATTTCACTTTTATACTACTGATAGGACCTATTTTGGAGGAAAAGTACGGAGGAGGAAAACTGTTGGGGATGATACTGGTGACAGCCTTGGTAACTGGGTTGTGCAATGTGTTTTTCTTTTCGAACGGCTTGTTGGGTGCCAGTGGTATCGTGTTTATGATGATTCTGCTGGGATCGATAGTAAATGCCGAGCGGGGGACTATTCCGCTTACGTTTATATTGGTGGCGGTACTGTTTTTGGGCAAAGAGATCGCCGATATTTTCCGGGACGACCAAGTGTCTCAGGCGGCGCACATTATCGGAGGTATTTGCGGAGCGGCGTTCGGTTTCTTTCTGATCGGGGAAAAGAAAAAGCCGGGAGCGGGCTCTACGGCATCAACTGAAGATACCACGGCGAGCGACGACTTTCCCGGCTTGTCCGATTTGGAATAAACTTTTCAGGAGCCTGTCCATTCGGGCGGTCTTTTTTCCCTAAAGGCGGCCAGGCCTTCTTTGGCGTCCTTGGAGCGGAGAACTTCGTCGAGCTTGCCTTTCAGGAAAGAGTGACGGTGTTCCGGACTAATGGAACGCAATTCGTCCAAGGCGGCTAGGCCGTGTCTGATTGCCGTAGGCGAAAGTTTGGCCAAGTTGGCCAGCAGTTTTTCGGTTTCTCCCTGAACGTCTTCCGGGGCCTTCACCAAAGTGGTGACAAGGCCCTTTTCTTTTGCCTCTTGCGCCGAAATGGCGGTAGGACGCGTGCACCAGTCCACGATGGCCCTTTCCGGAATAATCCGGGTTAGGGAAGCCATGACTTGCATAGGCCAGATGCCTCTGAGAGCTTCCGGAAGGCTGAATTTGACGTTTTCGGAACAAACGACATGCGTGCACCCGCATACGATAAGGAAGGCGCCGGCGTAGACGTTGCCCGTAATTTGCGCAATGCAAGGCTTGTGGAGTTGTCGAAAAGCGCTACCTAGGATGACATCGCCAGTGGCGGGGGGCGGGATGGAGGAAACTCCGTCGTCGGTTTTTATGCCGGCAAAGGCTTTCAGGTCAGCGCCGGCGGAGAAGATCTCGCCGACGGCGTCGAAGCCGACCGCCCAGATTTCGGGCGTATGCTTGGCGTAGTCGAGGCAGAAAGCGATCTCGCGCATAAATTGCGGGTTCATGGCGTTCTTCTTCTCCGGCCTGTTGAGGGTGAGGCGAAGGGTGTGTCCTTCGGTTTTTACGATAAGGTACCTAAAAGTTTCCTTGGCTATTTTGGCGGTTTGTTTCGGGGTGTAGTGTTCCATGTTTGGGTTCTGGGCAAAACATATTCTGGCCCGGGAGTGCCGGGCCAGAAACGCGGTAGCCGGACTGCCGGCACCGGGCAGTTTTTCTTAATGGATTGTTTTTTCGGAGTTGATGTTGCAGGGCGGGTGATAGAGGTTCACCAAGTCTTCCCTGATTAGTTCCCGGGTGTCGGGGTGATCTTCCCAATAAGCGAGTATGCAGTTCGCGTTCTCTTTGTTAAACTCTTCGATTAGGGGATGGTCCGTAAAAGTATCGTGGAGGTTGGAGCTGACGCCGGCGTAGACCAAAGCGTGGTCGGTGTTGCCGCTGGCCATTACGTTGCGGTGAGTGACGACATAAACGCCGGATTGTTTTTCTGTAAAGGTGTTTTCGAAAGAGTAGACGTTGAAGGTATAGTGCTTGCCGGAAGCGCCTTTCAAGTCCATTGTTCCTATCCTTGACATACGCATGAAGGGTTTTGTGAAAGATATGGTTAAAGAAATTATGCCTTTCTACAGATAAAAGTCGCCTCGCGCTTGCCGGTCATGTCCAGGCGGGGTCGTCGGGTTGTCCGCCGTTGCGGAGCCCGTTCTCTGATGTTCCTGCTCTACGGTAAAAGGAGTTGTTTAGTTGTTGATTATCAAAGGTTTTTATCGAGTTGATCTCGATTTTTTTCCTCTGGAATCAACACTTCCCTTAGCGTTTGGGAACGTCAGGTTGCTATTTCAAGTTAAAAAAAATGTTGGAAAATGAAAGGCGGGATTCGTTAAAATCCCGCCCTGTGTAAGCATATATGTGTCTTTGGCTCCGGCTAGGGCCGGACGTTTCTTACCAGCCTCTGTAGCGTGGCGGTTTGATGCCGTTCATGCGCAGGTAAATAACCAATTGCCCCCTGTGGTGGGTAGTGTGGTCACGCAGAAGATAGAATATCTTGCGTTTGTTCATGTCCACGCCCTTGGCGAAGAAAGGCTTGGCCAGCGGGGCTTGAGCTTCCGCATCGGAAGTATTGTTCGCTAATTTGTCGATAAAATCGAAGGCTTGGCCGGTAAGAGCTATAAGTTGCTTTTTGTCGAGTTGGTCAAGATTGGCGGTTTTGTCGCTCAGTTCGCATTGCTTGTTGCCGGTGACGTAGGTTTGTAACGCCGCGAAGTTTTTGATTAGGTGTTGCAAGTGTTCACGGAAGCTCATTATGTCTTCGGTAGGCTTGTAGCCGTATTTTTCCTCGGGCATCAGTTCGGCCAGTTCCAAAGTGTAAGCTTTTGCGCGTTGCCAAACCGGAGTAAACTCGTCGGCGAAGGAATGGCCTTCTTGGGCATTGGCTTGGGATAGAAAACTAAGGGTGAAGAAGAATGCTAGAAATTTTTTCATCAGATGTAAATAAAAGTGTGTGGGCACCTTTTTCAGGCGCGTTTCCTAGACAGTTTACGAAGTTGGGTGAGAAACGTTTTTATATCCTTGAATAAATGTTTTCCGGGAGTGGCGTGATTGAAGGAATAAGGGGAGAATGGACGGGTCGAAAATAAAAATTAATTATTTTTCATATGTTTCGTAACCCGTTGACAACTATGGCGTAAGATATATCAAAGGTTGGATGAAGAGGTAGGGTTTCAGGATCAGCCATCCGAGGCCGTCAGGGTTGAGGAAGCGCCGAAAACGTCGGTGAAGACGGTCTGAAACCAAATCTAGGTTCTCCGTTCCGGTATTGAGGAGAAGCTGAAGCCATATAGGCGGACGGTACGGGTTTTCGATTTTTCCCTGCTGTTTGCGAGCCCCCGACTATGAAAGCGGTTAGGGTTTCGAGGAGCCTGGCGGATGCGAAAAAAAGATACGCGGATTCGAAAACGCGGCCGTGGACGAGAGAACGCGGGCTTGAGAGTAATAAGTGAAGTGCCCGAGCGGTTGGCGACCGAAGCGTCCCATGTGGGGCATTACCTCCGAACAACTGTTTTATAAGGAAGCGGAAAGTGTGACACCTTAAACTTGGTGGGATTGCTTTCCGCTTCTTTTTTTGTATGCTTTGAGCGGGGCCTTGGCCATTTTAATCAGCGAGTATTTGACTTTTTTCTTCGCCGATTTCGCTTTCATCGGGTATTTCCGATCAAGGGTCTTCAGTTCCGATTTCATTTCGGCGTAAGCCTTTCTTAACGAATTCAGGTTTCGGATGGAAATATCGATGGAACTTTGGGTTTCTTCCGCATATCCGTCGGCAAAGGGAGCGTCGAGTAAATGGTCTCTTTTGATGGCTTGTTGGCGATAATGCTCAAATTCGGCCAATTCCACACGGATTTTGATAATCTGTTTTTTTACGCCTTTTACCATTACGGGTAGTTGGCGGTGGCGCATTTTGGCGTATTCCGCTTCGAATTCCCGGTCTTCTTCGTCAAGATCGGGAAAAAAACCGTACTCGCCTTCCCGTTCTAATTCCGCTTCCAAGGCTTCCAATTCCGGATCTGATTCTTCGCTTTCCTCACCCGCCATTATTTCCGCCAGCTCGCGTTCCAGTTCGGCTTCGTCATCCCATTCCGTATCGTTTACGCTCGATTCTTCACTGTCGAGGTCGCGAAGCATTTGCTCGATGGTTTCCAATGGCAAAGTGTTCCAGAATTCGATTTCGTTGGCTAAGCTTTCGGTTTCGCTGATTACCGGCGGTAACTCCGGGTAAAGCTTCTCCGGACGAACGGTATTTGTCGTCGATCTTCGGATTGGATCAGTCAGAACGGCTTGGATAGTCGTTTTTGTGGATGATCGGCGTTTGCCTTGGCCAGGTCCGGATCTTTTTGCGTGAATAAGGGACACGTAAAACGAACATTTGACTGGCGGTTATGTTGGGAGGAGCCTTAAACGAAGCTCCAAACCTTATCAGGAGTGATGCAATAGTCGAGTTTTTGGTCGTGTTCGTGCGTGTCGGAGATTTTTTCTACGGGAGCTTCCAAAGAAAGCCCGACTTTAAGCACATCCGGTCTGCATCGCTGTAAAAAACGGTCGTAAAAGCCTTTTCCGTAGCCCACTCGGTAGCCCAGTTTGTCGAAAGTGAGCAAAGGAATCAGAACCAAATCGATTTTATGTTCGTGGATAGGGCGGGCGTTTACGGGTTCGGGTATTCCCCAGCGGTTCTCTTCCAGCGGCGTGTTTTTCTCCAAAACAAAGCTGTGCATCTCATGTGTTTTGAAATCGCTTTTGGATACGACCACAGTTTTCTCCGAGAAAAAATCGATCAAAGGCCAAGTGTTGATCTCTTTGTGTTTGAGAATGGGGAGGAAACAATGGACGGTTTCGAATTCCAGTTTTCCGAATTCTTCGGCGAAACGGTCGCGGACATCCAGACTTTGTTTTTCGATGACCGAATCGTCGGTGAGTTTTCGGCGGTTGAGGAAGTGTTTGCGCAGGTCGGGTTTGAGCATGTTCTTTTTTTTCCAAATGTAAAACCGGTGGGGGAAAAAGAAAAGCCGACCACTGGGGTCGGCTTCGGTTTTATCTTTGGAAAGCCTGGGCTTTCTTATTTTGCGTACATGGCTTCGCGGCGTGCGGCAACCTGCTCGTCGGCGAGGTAGTCTTCGAAAGTGGTGTGCTTGTCGATGATGCCGTTTGGCGTCAGCTCGATGATACGGTTGGCTACGGTTTGAACAAACTCGTGGTCATGCGATGCGAAAAGCACTGTGCCGGCGTAATCTTTCAGGCCGTTGTTGAAGGCAGTGATCGATTCCAAGTCCAAGTGGCTTGTAGGTTCGTCCAAAACAAGGAGGTTCGGGTTTTGGAGCATGATCTTGGAGAGCATGCAACGAACTTTCTCGCCACCGGAAAGTACTTTGGCCGATTTCTGGGTGTCTTCGCCAGAGAAAAGCATACGGCCCAAGAATCCGCGAACGTAGGTTTCGTCTTCGGAAGTGGTGTATTGGCGGAGCCAGCTGAACAGGTCGAGGTCGGTGTCGAAGTACTTGCTGTTGTCGTTCGGAAGGAAACCTTTGTTTACGGTCACACCCCATTTGAAGTTTCCGCTGTCGGCGTCGAGTTCGCCTTCGAGTATCTGGAAAAATTGGGTGACGGCAAGGCTGTTGCGCGAAAGGAAAGCGATTTTGTCGCCCTTGGCCACGGTGAATTCCACGCCGTTGAAAAGCGTTTCGCCTTCGAGGCTTTTGCTCAAACCTTCCACTTCCAGAATCTGGTTTCCGACTTCCCTTTCCTGCGAGAACACGATACCCGGATAACGGCGGCTAGACGGCTGGATCTCGTCGAGGTTCAGCTTGTCGAGCATTTTCTTACGGCTGGTGGCCTGCTTGGATTTGGCGGCGTTGGCCGAGAAACGCTCGATAAAGGCTTGGAGTTCCTTACGCTTGTCTTCCAGCTTCTTGTTCTGGTCCTGACGCTGGCGGAGGGCCAATTGGCTAGACTGGTACCAGAAAGTATAGTTACCCGTGTGGATCTGGATTTTTCCGAAGTCGATATCGACCATGTGCGTACACACGGTATCGAGGAAGTGACGGTCGTGAGAAACCACGATCACGATGTTTTTAAAATCAAGAAGGAAATCTTCCAGCCAAGTGATGGTCTCGACGTCCAAGTCGTTGGTAGGTTCGTCAAGCAACAGGATGTCCGGATTGCCGAAGAGCGCTTGGGCCAAAAGCACGCGTACCTTTTCGTTACCCGAGAGTTCGCTCATCTGCTTGTAGTGCAGGTCTTCGCCTACGCGGAGTCCGCTCAGCAAAGCCGCTGCATCGCTTTCGGCGTTCCACCCGTCGAGTTCGGCGAATTCGGCCTCAAGCTCGGAGGCGCGGATGCCGTCTTCCTCGCTGAAGTCTTCCTTAGCGTATATCTCGTCCTTTTCCTTCATGATGCTGTAGAGCTTGTCGTGGCCCATCAGCACGGTGTCCAGCACGGTGTAGCTGTCAAAGGCGAAGTGGTCCTGCTTCAGCACGGTCATGCGCGCGCCGGGCGTCATGGCCACTTGGCCGGAGGTTTGGTCGATCTCGCCCGAAATAATCTTCAGGAAAGTAGACTTTCCAGCGCCGTTAGCGCCGATTACGCCGTAGCAGTTACCTTCCGTAAACCTGAGGTTCACGTCTTCAAACAGTGGTTTCTTGCCGAAGCGAAGGGAAAGGTTAGATACTGAAAGCATTTATTTTAATTTCTTCTTTATAGAATAAATTTCCAACCCGCAAAGATAAGGCGAATTATATTGATTCGGCGCTTTGCAAGGAAATAAATGGCGCTAGTCTCGGCTGATTTTTCGGGGAATCTTAAAATGATGCCTTATGTCTAGGCTTTTGGCTTGCAAAGCGGTTTCAAAATGGTAATTTGTATTGATAAACAAGGTCTTGTGATCATGATATACGATATAGTCGATACCGCTTTCGGAGAATTTATGCTGGCGGGAAAAGACGGGAGGCTCAGTGTGCTGAGTTTTGTGGACGGACCGAAATTCCAGCCCGCTCCCAAAGAATGGATTCGGGGAGAAGGCGCTTTTGAGGAGGCCGTGTCGCAATTGGAGGCCTATTTCGCCGGTGATTTGAAAGAGTTTGATCTCTCGTTGGCTCCCGAAGGAACCGATTTTCAATGCAAAGTGTGGCGGGAATTAGAAAAAATTCCCTTTGGGGAAACAAGGACCTACGAGGAAATATCGAGAGCGTTGGGAAACCCGAAAGCCGTGAGGGCGGTGGGAGCGGCCAACGGAGCCAACCCGATTGGGATTATAGTGCCTTGCCACAGGGTGGTGGGCAAAGACGGTTCATTGACCGGTTATGCCGGAGGATTGAGTCTGAAACGCAAGCTATTGGAGCTGGAAGGGCGCCCGGGTATGCAATATGAGCTGTTTCCGCTTTAGTGTTTTTGTCCGATAATTTCGTGGATGTTGCGAAAATCGCCAGCTTGGATATAGTAGTTTGACGCGTCCATTCGGATCCTGCCGTTGAGCAGGGCGTTTTTTGGTAGTTTTTGATTTTGGATGCAGTGCGCTACGGCTTCTCTCGGAAGTTGTCCGGGAATGTCGTATTGCCAAATCTCATTTTTTACGATTGGCCAGATGAATTTTTCCGTTACAATTTGGCCCGCTTTGGGTCTTTGTTTTCTGAAAAGGGTTTTGATGTCCGGTTTTATTCTTACCAAAGCGAAATAGTCGTAAAACATCGGATCGTCTTCCATATTCGGGAGATATTCGGCTTTGTCGTTCCAGTCGTGTTTTTCAAGTAAGAGCAAATTAGAAAAGTAAGCGGCGGATTTGACGTTGATTTTTTTGCCGTCCGAGATCAGATCGTAGCGGTCCCATTGGCCCAAAGCCCAGGTTTCGGTGTCCGGTTCGGGAATGTCGGCACCTGCGCCCGCAAGTTGAGATTGGAGGCAGAATTCCGCAAGTTTTCCCTGAAAAGTGTTGGCGAACAAAATCCAGTCGTCCCGTTGGATGTCGCCTCCGGAGCGGTTTGGGCGGTGTTGACCTTTTTGCCCGTACGTCATGTCAAAGGCGAAGCGCAAAGAGCGTTTGAGTAATTCGTCGGGAACGGGAATGCCTTGGAAAGTTTTTTTCCGGTTGATGAAAAAGGAATCGCCTTGGCGGGTCAGCGGAGCGGGATTGAATTCGTGGATCGGCATATTCCGGATGCTTTTGGGTTTTCCGTAAGGTCAAAATATCGGAATCTTTTCTGATAGTCCGAACTGTCGCATGGTTTTTTCGGATCGGAAAACGAAGGTAACGAGTTGTTTATGCGCTATTTCTTTTACGTTTCATTTACGTTGTTGGTTTGCGTGTCTGGGTTTTCAGGGGTTCGGGCCCAAGATACTTGGGCGCGTAATGAGTTCGGTTTGGGAGTGGGTTGGTTTACGGTTCCAGAATTGGAGGAACTAACGGCCGATTTGGTTATTCCTGTCGCTTCCGGCGGGGTATTGCATGTAAATGACGGTGAGGTGACGACTTCTTTCGGAGTGTCGTATCGGTTTTTTTTATTGACGAGTCTTGGGGTGGGGCTTGATTTCGTTTATCAGCACGAAAACAAAACGCTGAACACGAAAGTGGGAGGGACGGTGGTGGATACGCAGAAGCTGAAACAGGACTATCTTACTTTTTTGCCCGAAGTGTATTGGGAGTACGTGCAGTCGAGATATTTTACGATGTATGTTTCGTTAGGTTTGGGCGTGAGCCTTCTTGCGCAGAACAATAAAGACACAAAGTCCGGTGATGTGGAAAAAAGCCGGGATTCTTTTTTTGCCTATCAAGCTTCGGTTTTGGGATTGCGGGTTTCGACTTTCGACAATAGGCTGGGTTTTTATATTGAAGGGGGATATGGATACCGCGGAGTGATCTCCGCGGGTTTTGCTATCCGTTTCTGATTCCTTATAAACCTTTTTGAAGAATATGCCGAACGATGGCTTTGCCGTGTTCGCGTCCGTTTTCGATAAAGATTTTCTCCGTTTTTGAACCGCATAATACCGTTCCTGCCACATAGATGCCGGGTACGGACGTTTGGAAAGTCTCTTTGTCATGGACGGTTTCGCCACTGTCTTCGTCGCAGTGGACTCCGCAACGTTTCAGGAATTCGAAATCAGGCAAGTGGCCGATAAGTCCCAATACGTAGTCCGCCTCAAGGACGGTTTCGGAACCGTCGTTGTGAGTTAGGGTTAAATCTTTTTTGCGGATTTCGGAAACTTTACAATTGGGAATCAGCTTGATTTTTCCTTCGTTGATCCTGTTTTGCAAATCCGGAACCAGCCAATATTTAGCGGTGATCTTGAAGCTGTCGCTACGTACGGCCAAGGTTACGTCCACGTCGTTGCGCTGTAGGTCAAGGGCTGCTTCCACGGCGGAATTTCCTCCGCCCACGATTACCACTTTTGAAAAAGCGAACTCGTAAGGCTCGCGATATCTGCGCTTTACGTGCGGAAGGTCTTCGCCCTTGGCTTCCAGAGATTTCAAGTTATCGAAATAACCGGTGGCCATTACCACATTTTTCGCAAGCACGGTTTGGTGTTCCGATTTGACCATAAATCCGCCTTCCTCTTGCGGAGTCACTTCCAATACTTTGTCTTGCAGGCTGAGGTTGAGCCCGTAGTGATGGGCGGCTTTTCGGTAATAGGTCAGGGCTTCTTCCCGGCTAGCTTTCGGTTCGCGGATAGCGAATGGCAAATCGCCGATCTCGATGTTCTCTCGAGTAGAAAAAAAGCGCATTTGCAGGGGGTATCTCCGAATCGATTCAGCGATTGTCCCTTTGTCGAAAACCAAGTGGCTGAGTCCGTTCTTTTTGGCTTCGATGGCGCAGGCGAGCCCGCACGGTCCAGCTCCCACTATAGCGATGTCGATTGTTTTCATATGGTTGGATTATGGTCCTTGCAAGATACGGCGCTAAACGCCATTGGGTTTGGGGAAAACGTTTTTTGTGGGACGTAAGCCGGATATTTTTTACAATTAATGGAGAGAGTGTGGCGTTATTCCCTAAACAATCAAATAATACTTCACGTAAATGCGGGGCTGGAGCGCGATAATTTTTATATTCGGCCCGTTTGTATTGTACGAGTCGGTTTGAGGCTTGTGATGTTGAAGCTTGTTTTGGATAAGAAAACGGGATAGAAATGAAAAAGGGTTGGAGAAAGCTCTTGGCCGGATTAGCGCTGGCCACGGGTTTGTTTTCTTGCGCCGGTGAGCGCGGATTTACGGGCGAGGTGGTCATCTTGCATACTAATGACATGCACGCCAAAATCGCCCGATTGCCGAGAGTGGCGTATATGGTGGACAGTATCAGAAATGTCCATGAGAATGTGGTGTTAGTGTCGGCCGGTGACTTGTTTAGCGGCTATGTCACCGTGGACCAGTATCCGGACAGAGGATACCCGATGGTGCATATGATGAATAACCTGAAGTACGATATTTCCGCTTTGGGTAACCATGAGTTCGACTATGGACAAGTGAAACTGAACGAGCGGATGAAACAAGCGAAGTTCCCGTTTGTCTGCGCAAATGTTTCATCGGCTGGCGGAATCTTGGAAATCCCCGCTCCATATAAGATTTTAGAATTACCCCAAGGTCCTAAAATCGCCTTTTTGGGATTGTTGGAGAGCTTTGTCGATAATATTCCTTCTACGCACCCAAAACGTGTGGAAGGGTTGAAGTTTCCGAATCCTTACGAAACGGCCAAGAAGTATACGCCGTTGAAAGACAGCGCCGATCTGTTTGTGGCGTTGAGCCATTTGGGCGATGAGCCCGATTCCGTTTTGGCGGAGGGAATGCCCGAGCTGGACGCTATCGTGGGCGGGCACAGCCACGTGCTGATTCCTGGCGGTAAGAAGGTGAACGGCGTGCTGATCACGCAGGCCCATTCGATGTTAAAATACGTCGGGGAATTGGTGGCCACTTTCGAAAACGGAAAATTGGTTTCTCTTACCGAAAGATCTTTGCCGGTAGGCAAGGGGGCCGTTGACCCGGTTATGGAAGAACTGTTGAAGCAGTATGAGAGCGATCCTTATTTCAAAACGGTAATCGGAAAGACTGAATACGGTTTTGACGGACAGGCGCCTTTGGGCAATCTCATGGCTGACGCTTTGGCTGATCAGGATGGAATTGACATTGCCGTACAAAATTACGGTGGCGTACGTCTGGACAAACTGCCGAAGGGCGACATTAAGATCAGGGATATATTCGCTTTGGATCCTTTTGGAAACCAATTGACGATGGTGCCTATGACAGCGAAAGATATCAAGACGTTGTTGTTTTACGGTTCGGGGAAATTGAAGCGTCATTTGTTCGTGTCGGGAATAAAATACGATATTCTCCGAAACGCAGGTGGAGAAGTAACTGGAATTAACATTTATGACAAGGCGGGAAAGCCGTTGGACGAGAAGAAAACGTTTACCGTAGGCATGAGCGATTATGTTTATAGTGCGTTTAGCTTTGACCGCTCTGGCGACGGTACGCCAGCGGGACTGACAACGGCCGAGGCGATAATCGAATTTGTGAAAGCGAAGAAAAACCTATCGGATTACTCGAACGTGAAGAGAATAAAATAAATGTTGGCCTAAATTTATGTCGACAATCAAAAGCCGGACGATTTATGCGTCCGGCTTTTCCTTTTTTATATCGATTGTGATTATCATTGTCATGATTGAAATCATTTCGTTTGATTTTTTCATTTGTAAAGTAAATTAGTACCTTGCTCAGTGAGATTTGTTGTTTTTTTGAAGTCGATATTTCTTTAATACCTTAAAGTTTATGATGAGCAAGAATACTGTTTTTTTAGGTGCTGTTTTGGCGTTTGCCACGGTTTTCTCTTCATGTGGGGACTCTAAAAAAAGCGGAAACGAGCAAACCAAGGAAGCTTCTGTCGTGGAGGCGCCGGCGGAACCTGTGGCCGAAGTCGTGGACGCTATTTGTGTTTACGATGGATTGAGCCTTCGCAAAGAGCCCAAAAGGCAAGGAAAGTGGGTTTCGTCGATCAGTTTGGGCGAAAAGGTAACTTTCTTGGGAGACACGGTAAAGGAAGGTAAAGTCACTTACGGAAAAGTGAAATTGTCTGACGGTAAAGAAGGTTGGGTTTCGGATTACGGTATCGTGACGAACGCTAAAGCGGGAGCCGTTATGAAGGAGTCGCCGGTGTACCGCAGACCGGACATGCTGACTGTTACGCAGACGAAATTCAACATGGCCGATCTTGTGGCGGTTGGCGAGGAAAAAGACGGCTGGGTTAGCGTTGTAGGAAAGAAACGCACTAAGAAAGGCTGGTTGCGCGCCGAAGACATCACTACGGACAGTAAAGAAGTGACCGCTGCGGTATTGCTCAGCAAGGAATTGGGTAGCCTGGATGGAAATATTGATTTGGAAAAAGCCCAAGCGTTTTTGGAAAATACTCCGTTTAAGGAATCGATGTTCGTAAAGGCGCTCAAGGAAATGGTGGAACAAGCTTCTTCCGAAGAACGCTCTGACATTGAGGAAGGTCAGGAAGATGACTTCGAAGGAGAAGGTGAGGCAGATTCAGATCAAGAGGAAGGCGCTACGGAATAAGTTTCCGAGATGTTTCTCGTTATAAAATCCCCGGACTTCGTTTCGAGTTCGGGGATTTTTTGTTGGTTCTGTGTTTGTCAAAGCGAAGCGAGAGCCGAAAACCAAAAGGAAATGTGATTGCGACCGGAAAAACGTAACTTGCGCAGTAAATTAAAATTGGATTAATGAACGATAGCCAAAGCTTAAGGGGATACCTGTTCGCAATAGGTGCCTATTTGATGTGGGGAGTGTTCCCTTTGTACTGGAAAGCCATGGATTCTGTGCCGGCAATGGAAATCCTGGCTTATAGAATCGCCTGTTCGTTTGTGTTTCTTTTGCTCTTTAACTTGGTTTTGGGTCGGAAAGAGATTTTCCGGTATCTGAAGGAACCAAAAACCAGACTGGTGCTTTTCATTACCTCATCGTTGATCTCGTTGAATTGGGGAACGTACATCTGGGCCGTAAACGCTGGACATACCGTAGAGGCCAGCTTGGGGTATTATATCAACCCTTTGGTCAATGTCTTTTTAGGCATGCTGATTTTCAACGAACGGATGACGCCTATGAAAACCGTTGCGATAGTCTTGGCTTTTTCTGGAGTGTTGTACCAGACGGTGGGCTATGGCAATTTTCCTTGGACGGCTATGGTTCTGGCTTTCACGTTCGCTTTCTACGGCCTTTTCAAGAAAAAATACGCGTTGGATTCAATCAACAGCCTGATGGCCGAGACTTTGATAATAACTCCCGTAGCCGTGGGATACTTGCTGTTTGATTTTCTGAGTGGCGAAAGCGGAGCTGTGTCGGCGCAACCGACGGTTCTGGTATTGCTCGCTTTTTCCGGTATAGCCACGTCTGTTCCGCTGTACCTCTTTGGCGAAGGGGCCAAAAGAATTCCCTTTTCCAGTTTGGGTTTTCTGCAATACATCGGACCGACGATTATGTTGCTAATCGGCGTGTTTTTCTTCGGCGAGGATTTCTCCGGAGACCATGTGGTCAGTTTTGCCTTAATCTGGACGGGATTGGCGGTATACGCTTTTTCCGCTGTTAAAGAGTTTCGGAAAAAAAAGAAAAAAGAAAAAGTCAGTGTCGTCTGAAATGAAAAAGCTACTGGCCGAAATACGGGCTTGCGAGGTGTGCGCTAAAGTGTTGCCTCACGAGCCACGCCCTGTGGTGAGAGCCTCCGGAAAATCGAGAATTCTTATTGTGGGGCAGGCTCCGGGAAGCCGTGTGCATAATACCGGCGTTCCTTGGAACGACCCTAGTGGCGTGAAACTGCGGGAGTGGCTGGGCGTGGATGATGATACTTTTTACAATCCCGATTTATTCGCTTTGGTGCCTATGGGATTTTGCTATCCCGGAACCGGTAAGTCCGGGGATTTGCCTCCCAGGCCCGAATGTGCACCTCTATGGCAAGAACGGTTGCTGAAAGCAATGCCCGATATCAAATTAACGCTATTGGTCGGTCAATACGCTCAAAAACACTATTTAGGGGCTAGTTTCAGAAAAAACTTAACCGAGACGGTTCGTGATTTCGAACATTTTTTGCCTGATTATTTTCCCACACCGCACCCTTCTCCCCGAAACAGGATTTGGTTGAGGCGCAATCCTTGGTTCGAAAAGGATTTGATTCCTGTATTAAAAGAATTAGTCAAAGATATTTTGGCCGATCAATGATATTGAATGCCTGTAAAGTGATTTCTATTCCAAACGTTTCGATGTGCAACTTCTTGTTTTTTCGAAAAAGCTACGATTGATAGGATTTTGCCAATAGAATAGCAAAAAAACGAACAAAGGCTGTATAATCATGCAATTGCCTGACCTTTGTCATTTCCTGGCGGGGTGGGTAGCTGTACATTTGTATCAAGCTACGATGTTAAAGCGAGCATTTGTAGTGGTAGTTTTATGTGGTTATTGTTTGTTTTAGGGTTTGAGTGAAAATGAGGAGTGCATTTTCACGGAATTTAGTTTGATTGTTGATTGGCCTCTCGGGAGTAATTCCGAGAGGTACTTTTTTATATGGGTATTAGTTATTCCACGGCTTCAAAATCGTCCTCTTTTAATTTTGCGCTACCGTCGTTTTGTAGGATCCATAATTCTTTATGAATTACGCCCGAGGCTTTGTTCATGCTCCATTCAGCACTTAGCGCCGCGGTGTGCTTGTCTATTACCTCGATTTCGGTATTCGAATATTTGATATCCGTGAATCCGTGATCAATCAGCTTTTGCCAAAATTTTCTGATTTCGTTATGCCCCTTAAATGTTCCGAAGGGTTGGGCGTGCATTACTGCGTCTGTCTCGTATTGTGCGACGCACCCGTCGGCGCATTTTCCGTTAAAAGCGAGCTTCCAAGTCTCGCTGGCCCTTTTTACGGCGTCCAATAACGTGTTTCTCTCTTCTTCGGTAATCATATGCTCCGGTTTTATTGCTCGTTGATAGAAGCGGAGAAGAGGAAGAATGTTATGCGAAGGGCACAAAAAAAGCCGTCAATGATGACGGCTTTCGGTATTGGTATGAATACGTTGTTGGATTAGATACTCAGGATCTTCACCATCTTCAAGAGGTCAGTGTTCAACGGTTTCTCTCCGTTGATAGCCTCTTCCAGTTTAGTGTAGGTCACTTCGTCTTTGATGATTCCGGCCATAACGTTGCTACGACCTTCGATTAGGCCTTCAACGGCGGCGATACCCATGCGAGATGCCAAGATACGGTCGGCGGCCGAAGGCGATCCTCCACGCTGAATGTGTCCGAGAGTAGTCACTTTGATGTCTTTCTCCGGGCAACGGGCCTTAACCTTGTTGGCGATTTCGAGAGCCGAACCTTCCGAGCTACCCTCGGCAGTGATCACGATTGACGCACTTTTTTCCTTGTCCCATCCGCTCTGCAAGGCGTTGATTACATCCTCGATTGTGGTTTGCGTTTCCGGAACCATAGCCATCTCCGCTCCGCCACCGATGGCGGTTTCGATAGCGATGTACCCAGAGTCACGGCCCATCACTTCGATAAAGAAGATACGGTCGTGAGAGTTCGCGGTGTCACGCACTTTGTCGATGGCGTCGAGGGCGGTGTTAACGGCCGTGTCATAACCGATAGTGTAGTCGGTTCCGTAAAGGTCGTTGTCGATAGTGCCAGGCGCGCCAACTACTTTGATGCCGTGCTCGTTGTACAGGAGGTTAGCTCCGGTAAATGTACCGTCGCCACCGATTACCACAAGGCCTTCGATGCCCCTGTCTCTAAGTTGTTCTGCCGCTTTTGTTCTTCCTTCCTTGGTGCGGAATTCCACACTTCTGGCCGACTTGAGGATAGTTCCTCCTTGCTGGATGATGTTACTTACAGAGTAAGATTTCATCTTGTAAAGGTCGCCACGGATAAGCCCGTCATAGCCACGCTTCACTCCGTAAACTTCCATACCGTGGTAGAGTCCGCAACGAACGACCGCTCTGAGGCAAGCGTTCATGCCGGGGGCGTCGCCGCCCGAGGTCAAAACAGCAATCTTTTTCATCTATAGGTGTTTTATATCTTCCTTAATCTAGATACCTCCTACATGTTTGGTGTTTGGAGGTATTCCCTTTCCAGCAAATTTAGATTTTTGCCCCGGAAGTTTTGATGATATAGGTCAGAGATGCTTTTTTTTTTAAGTAAAACCGAAAACCACTGCATTTGGCTAAGAATTCTTTCTTGTTAAGTTTGTATCTATCTGTAATATAGTTTTTTAACGATTGTTGTCTTGAACAAGCAAATAGACGGTTTTTATTGTTATTCCCACTGTTGGGATAATTTGGTTTCGATTCCGGGAACGATCCCTTGTAAAAAAGAAAACCCAAAACATGACTTTAATCATGTTTTGGGTTTTCTAGTAACGATAAACTTACAAAACGAGCCTTTCGGTTAAGTTCACGCTTCGTCTTATTTGTTCATCAAATCCTCGATTTCGTCCGCTTCGAGAGGGATGTCGCGCATGAGGTTGAATGGCGAACCGGTTTCCTGTACCACGTAGTCGTCCTCAAGACGTATACCGAGGTTTTCTTCGCGGATGTAGATGCCGGGCTCCACGGTAAACACCATGCCCGGTACGATTTTCTGGTGGAAATCGCCGTAGTCGTGTACGTCTAGGCCTAAGTGGTGTGAGGTGCCGTGCATGAAGAACTTCTTGTAAGCGGGCCAGTCCGGGTTTTGGTTCTGGATATCGGCTTTGTCCAATAATCCGAGACCAAGCAGTTCGCCTTCCATGATTTTGCCCACTTCCTTGTGGTATTCATAAATGGTGTTGCCCGGAACCAGCATGTCTTTCGACGCTTCTTTTACTCTGAGAACGGCGTTGTAAACGGCCTTTTGACGATCGGTGAAACGCCCGCTTACTGGGATACAGCGCGTCATGTCAGCGTTGTAGTTGGCATATTCAGCACCCACGTCGAAGAGAATCACGTCACCGGCTTTACATTCGGCTTTGTTCTCGATGTAGTGGAGCACGCATGCGTTGAAGCCCGAAGCGATAATTGGTTGGTAAGCGAAGCCGTTCGAGCGGTTGCGGATAAATTCGTGGATGAATTCGGCCTCGATCTCGTATTCCATTACGCCCGGCTTCACGAATTCCAACACGCGGCGGAAAGCCGTATTGGTAATGTCACAGGCTTTTTGGATCTGGTCGATCTCGATCTGCGATTTCACAGGGCGGATCTTGTGCATAATCGGTGCGATGCGATCGTAGTTGTGCGCCGGGTAGCGTTGCTTCCACTCTTTGATAAAGCGTGCGTCGCGGGTTTCCACCTCCACTACAGCGCGGTAATGCTCATTGGAGTTTATATATACGTTTTCAGCCTCGCCCATCAGCGTCTGCATCGTGCGGTCGAATTCGTCGAGCCACTTTACCGTCTTGATGCCCGAAGCTACCGTAGCCTCTTCCTTAGTGTATTTATGTCCTTCCCAAATAGCGATTTCCTCGTTGGTTTCCTTCAGGAAGAGGATTTCGCGCAACTCGGGATAGTTTGAGTCCGGAGCGAGTACCAAGATGCTTTCCTCTTGGTCGATACCGCAAAGGTGGAACAGGTCGGAGTTTTGTTTGAAGGGCATCGTGCCGTCGGCGTTGGTTGGCATGATGTCGTTCGAGTTGAAAATCGCCAGGGATTTGGGTTTGAGTTCCTTGACGAATCTTTCGCGGTTGTTAACGAAGAGTGCCGCGTCTATAGGTAGGTATTTCATTATTCAGAAAATTTGGGTTATGGACAAGTTAACTATTTCCGTCTCCGGAAAAAACAGCGGGACGCTTATTCGTTCGGCTTATGGGGTCAGACGTTCGCGTTTTGGGAAGCGCTTACCTTCCAATTCCACTATATTGCGCAAGCCTCCGGTATTTGCCGTGAAAACAGACTCGGCCATAAGTAAGGAACGAATCGGTCGGCGGGTTTCCTTAATTGTTATACCTTTGGCGTCGGCCATTTCTAGAATTCTTCTGCGGGTGACGCCCGCTACGCAACCGGTATCTAATGAAGGAGTGAACCAAACGCCTTCCGCTTTCCAAAAAATGTTGGACGATACGCATTCGCTGACATTTCCGAAAGCGTCTAACAATATCAGATCGTCCAGCCCTTTGCGATCGCGTTCGGCACCGGCCATTACATAAGGTAGTGCGCTGATGGTCTTGCAATGCGAAAAGGCCGTGCGCACCAATACGGTCGATTCGCAGATTCCAACTTTGGCCGGCGGGATTTCTTTGGCTTCTGGTGCGGGAGCCCATGTTACCACCAGGTTGGCTTCGTCGGAGAGTGGGGCGTAGAGGCCCCCGCCTTTTCTCCATGCGAATATCCTTATTCGGGATCGTCCGTTGTCGTTGTCCGGAGTCAGTTTGTTGATTATTTCCACCAGCTCCAGCGTGGTGGGGACGGCCTCGGGTTTCATTCCCAAGCAACGGAATCCCTCCGTAAGGCGTTCCAAGTGATAAGGGATGACACCTGGTCCGTGACCGTTAAGGATGATGGTTTCAAAAAGGCCGTCGCCAAAGCGAAAACCGCGGTCGTCCGTCGGTAAGTGGAGTTCGGTGTTCGTCAGAATTTCTCCGTTGAGATAGAACGGGTAGGGCATGTTTTCAGAAAGTTCTCGGGAATGCGGAAGTCCGGAAAAGGCTTGGATTCGGCGGTTTTCGGTAGGGCTTTCCGCGTTTAAATTCGTGATTTCGACTCTTTGTGTAAGCATTCAACCACTTATAAACTTATATTTATCCAAGTTACGATTAAATCAGTAAACTTGAACCATTCACACTATGGCGGAAAGAAGCAGTGTATTCGATATGATTGGGCCGGTGATGATCGGACCCTCTAGTTCGCATACGGCAGGCGTGGTGAAAATCGCCCGTATGGCGGTGAAGGTGTTGGGCGGTGTGCCTGATGTGGCGGAGATTACGTTTTACAATTCCTTTGCGAGAACCTACGAAGGGCACGGGAGCGACAAGGCGGTGATCGGAGGTTTGCTTGATTACGCAACCGACGACAAAAGGATAAAAACGTCCTTTGAAAACGCCAAGGAACAGGGCTTGGAATACAAGTTCCGGTCTATCGGCAACGCCTCCACGTTACACCCGAATTCAATTAGGCTGAAAATCGGCAGAGGGAAGAAAGAAATCGAGATTTTGGGCGAGAGCCTCGGTGGCGGCGTGATTAACATCAAGGAGGTAAACGGCTTCAAGGCCAATTTCTCCGGAAATTTGTTCACGCTCATTATCATGGCCAATGACCTGGAGGGCACTATTTCCTTCGTTTCGGGCGTCATTTCGCACGAGAATACCAACATCGCCAACATGTCTGTGACCCGCAAGGCCAAAAAGGGCCAAGCTTGCCAAGTAATAGAGATGGACTCTGGTGTGCGCCCGCTTACCTTGGAATACCTCGAAAGTTTGGGCTGGATTCACGACATCATTTATATACCTATAATTGAAACCTAAGCAAACAACTTGCATATGAGACCAAAGCTCAGCTTTTTCGTTTTGATGTTCGCCTTCCTCTTTTGCGGCGAACTGAGCGCCCAGGACGGCAAGGAAAAACTTACCTTGCGCGAATGCCTCGATTACGGCGTCGCCAACAACCTGAGTGTTCTGGGCGCCACGCTGGACGTAGAGGGACAGAAGATCAACGTCAAACAAAGAAAGTTGGACTTGGCACCTTCCGTAAACGCCAACGTAGGCTTGCAGACCAACTGGGGTCGTTCCGTTGACCAAGCCACTTACGATTACGTCAACCGCCGTTTGGTTAACAACAACGCTGGTGTGGGAGCCAATCTCGTGCTTTTTAACGGTCTCAGGAAAATGCACGCCCTCTCGCAAAGCAAGATTGACTTGCAAGCCTCGGAGCTTGACCTCCAAAAGGCCGAGAACGACGTCCGCCTCCGCATAGTTTCCTCTTTCCTCAGCGTAATGCTTCGCAAAGAGTTGCTCAAGGCCGCCGAGTTCCAAGTGACCAGCACGGACAAGCGCCTAGAAAGGATCGTCGCCATGGTGAAGGCGGGCTCTAGGCCCAGAACGGCCCAACTCGACTTGGAGGCCCAGTTGGCTACCCAACGCGTCGAGGTGGTTCGTGCGCAGAACGATTTGCGCTTCGCGTACCTTCAGCTAAAGCAGAACATGCGTGTGCCCGCCAACCGCAACTTGGAAATAGTGGAGCCGGACTTAAGCGTCGCGGGCATTGCGCTGAACCAAAAAAACGTGGAGCAGGTATACGAGGCCGCCGAGAACACCATGCCCGAGGTCCAGTCCTCTGACTTGGGGGTCGAAAGCGCCACCTACGCCGTGAAACAGACTTTGGCCGACTTTCTCCCTTCGCTCAGTATATCAGCCGGTTTGGGAACCAGATACTCCGATCAGAGTGACTTTTCCTTCGGTAAGCAGTATGACAACAACCTGAACAAAAACGTTGGTCTGACGCTTTCCATTCCGCTGTTCAACGGCCTTTCGGCCCGCGCCGGAAAGAGTAGGGCCCTTATAGGCAAGCAACGCGCCGAGTTGCAGGCCGAGAGTGTCCGCAACCAGCTTCGCCAAGACATCGAGACGGCTTTTAACGACGCGCAAGCGGCTTATGCCACTCACGAGTCCGCCGTAAAGCAGGTGTCTTCGCTTGAGGAAGCCTTCAAGGCTACCGAAAAGCGCTACGAACTCGGCGCTTCTAACTTCGTGGACTATCAAGTGGCCCAGAACAACCTGTTCCGTGCCAAGTCCGACCTTCTTCGCGCCAAATACAATTATCTGTTCGGCGTCAAGATGCTTGACTTCTACGTAGGGCAGAGTTTGGCTTTCGAATAGTACGACTCCAATTCCATAGACAATAGCACCCTAAACCGCCCGCGTGGCGGTTTTTTTATGCGCAGAAGATTATTGGTTCCCGTAAACTATTATCACTTCCTCCGTCCTGATTTCTTCTTCTTAAAAGATAGAATTAATAACCTGAAATGCATTGGCTTCAATTCGGAGTCTTTTTTTCTTTGGGACAAAATTATTTTTATCGCCGAAGGGAATTATAGTTTCGAGTTAGGTAGAGGTGCTTTTTTCTTCAGGTATGATTTCGTTGAATTAGGACGGAAGGGATATGCTATTAGTCGTTATTTTTAATGCGATAATGTTAAGGGTAGAACCTTAAGGTTAGAATAAAGCATTATGGGTTTTAATAAAGATGTCGTGAGCCTTAATATGGGATCTATATTTCCCTAAATAAATTGGTGGGCATGCAGTTTTAATTCCTTTAGGTACGATTTCTTTTCTTTATGATTCCAAATATATTGTCACCGGCATAGTTTCTTCGCCTCATACCTCCAAATCTATTGTCATGGGTAAAGCTCCTTCAACTCATGCAACCAATTCTATTGTCACGGGCATGATTACATTACCTTATGTGCCCAAATTAATTAGCTCCGGCATAGTTTCTTTGTCTTTGTGTGAGAATTTATTCATATAAAATTTAAGAACGGAAGTCTCAAGCTTTATGTAAAACCAATCAGGGCTTGTTCATAAAGGTCTATCTATTAAAATATTGGTGAATAGAATTTATATCTGCTACGATCTCCTCTCGCATTTCATTCATATTTTCACCAGCGTTCCTTTGGATCAAAATATTCATTACAGCAGTCAAAATACATGAAACACTTTGCTGTATACCAGAGACAAGGCTCCTTAACCCGTCCTCTCCGAAGTTCGTATCCCTCATATTATTGTTTGCCTCTACGGACCAGTGTCCCCTTACGGCGTTAGGCAAGTTGTATTGATCAATAAGACCGGTATTTATATTGCTGACGTAGTATGATGTCTCGCTTGATGTTTTTCCTGTTTTAACGACTTTACGGGTACGGTCCACCCTTATGAAACAGCTCATCCCTGTATTCGACCAGCGACGCTCCAGGCATCCCGTTTCCACCAGGTAGATCCGGTATATTCTTGTTTCGATCCTGCCATGACCTTTTTCGACAGTCTTTTTATAGTTCAAACAGTCTGATCTCCGTTCCATATCCCCAAGGTCTTCGCGGAGTATTTTCTGGTTCCCTTTTATTTGTGAAAGGTAAACGCCCCGTTTCCCGTGGATTCCCTCCAGTAGCCCGGAATTATTATGAAGGGCATCCATCGTATAAGCCGTTCCCGAAAGATCGGATTGAGTTTCAAAGTATTCGTCGACAACTCCCCGTTCGGAGTCTTTAGTGCCCGAATAGTAGCCTACGACCTTGCTGGTTTTATCTTCTTGCGCGGTAACAAGAACCACGCTTTCCCCGCGTTTGTCCCCCGAAGATTTGTCGATACTCCCCCGGAGTTCTTTACCGTCTATCGAGAACCATTGGCGAGCTTGCGGATCTATGGTTTCGTTTGCGCCAAAAGTGGCTTCAGTAACCGCCTTAAGTCCCTCGATATCTGTATCCTTCAGTATTCTGCGGAGTTGAATACGGCTCACGCAACACTTACTTTTACCACCTGTGAAATCCCGCCAATAATCGTGATCCCTTTTCATTGAGCGGTGAATCTGTGAGAAATTGAGTTTTCCTCCGCTCCTGAATACGGCAAGCATAAAGCACAGAATGACAAAAGCCAGTTCGTGCTTCTTTCCCTTGGCGTTCCTGTGGTCTACAAGGCCTAGTTGTAACTGGAGGTAGTATTGGTTAATTTCGTTTTTTTGGGAGCTTATCCATCAACCGCAAGTTTGTTTGTGGTAATTCAAAATTGCAATTCATGGTGGTAAGCTCCTATTTTCTCAGACGCTTTATGAACAGGCCCTGTAAAACCAATAAAAATGGGAAAATAAGGAAAGAGATATTGGTACGAAGGAAAAGGCATAAGAAATTATCCTTTAGGCCTGACGGTCTAGAGAGTATGAATAATTTTCGAACAGATATTATCAGGCAACGGGGGAGTTTGGACGGGCTTCCGGCTTGGTTCGTCCAGTGTGAAGGATGCGTAATTGACGGATAAGGTGCGCTACCTCTTGGAATCTGGCGCCGTATTCGTCGCTTTGGCGTTGGCGCAGGAGTTCTTGCCAATCAAAAGTGTTTTTGATGGACGCCTCGTTGGCTACCGGAGTGGCGGAGCCGTGGTGGTGGGGCGTATAGTGGCCCCTTTCCTCGCGGACGCTTTGCTGTAATCTTCTGCAAGCGTTTTTGAGCTGAGGCAAAACACGCCGTATGGTCTCTTGGCGTTGGAAGTCTTCTTCGGCGCTTTGTTCCTGTTCCCAAGCTTCTTGTTCGCGGTTCCTTTCGGTTTTGTCAAGGCTGGCGGCCTCCTCTTGGCGGTAAAGGAGCTTAAAAACTTGGTTCTTGGCGGGATTGCTGGCGAGGGCTCTGGTTATGGGGGCCATTTTTTTTTCGATTTCCCATTGCTCGCAGGCATGCATGACCCCCTCATAATCTTCGGCGGCGCAATCATCAACAAACTCCATAACCTCGGCCATCATTTTGTCGCATTCGGCCTTGCTGTGCCAGAAAGAGGGATCAAGGTGTTCTCTGGGTGTGAACCAGATGCGGTTGGGATTTTCTTGCGACAAGCCGTTTCGTTCCAGTTCCGCGGTCATATAACTGAGGATGCTAGGCCTGGTCTCACGCGCGCGCTTGCGGACGTATTCCTCGTCGGAAATCCGTTTGCGTTCGCGCTCCAAACGGCTAGGGACCTCGGGCGAAGCGCTAGGCGATCCCGGACTTCCGGGCGACCCCGATCCGGTGCGGATCATAATCATATTGGCGGAAGGCGTATGGAAGGTGTCCGAAGTTCGGGCCGGGAGGTAGAAGTCACGCCGGAGATTGTTCTCAAACTCGCGGGCCATCTCGAACTGGGTGCGTTCGAGGTGGGCGTGGTTGTTGGCGGCCACGGCGGGCATTAGCGCGTTGGCGAAATGCATGGCCGGGGTGTGAATAGTAAGCGTAGGTAAGCCGGGCTCACGCCGTTTCTTGCCGGGAATGGTCGGGCCTTCCGCAAAAAGGGAAGCGTGGAGGAGTTCCTCCGGAAACCGGAGCTCGACGGTCTCTCTGGGGTTGAGGGTGGGTATGGGTGTGTGTAAACCTTCTTTTGGAAAGAGAAGGTGGTAACCGAGGTCGTCAGAGAAATGAGGCCTGTCGTCCTGTGGCCGTAGCGGGCAGATGTTGATCTTATAGGGAGCGCCAAAGGTATCTTTCCGGTAGCAGACTTCCTGTATGCCTTGGTGTTGACGCTGTTCGTGCGGGACAGTTCTACGAAATACGTCAACAGCGTTTTCCGTGTCGTCGCCGGGGTTAACATACCCGCGAGGGGTCAAGACACTGGACTTGGGCATAACTAGGTTTGGCGTGTCGGTGTAGTTCGCATAGTACACGGTTTGGCCTTCCGCTGGCATAACGGAGTCGGTTTCTTCATTAAAGGAAACCAGAACAGGCAGGGGCCGGGGAGTCGCTACTTCGTCGGGGACAGTGGCTGTGGAAACGGGGCTTCCTTGGTATGGAGTCTCCAACTCCTGAGGGGATTCGCCGTCATGCTCTTCTATGGTTCTGGGTATCCCAATGGGCTGGGAAGATACAGGAGGGTAAAAGGTGAGGTTTTCCAATAGCGGATGTAGCGACCTTGAATGATAAACGACCTCAGCGCCTTTGAAATTAACTCCGGCCAAGCCCCTTAAAAGCTCTCTGCCACTGTAGCTGGTCATAAGCTTGGCGAGCATGGAATGGGTCTTGGAAGTCATATTAAACTCTTCGCTCGCATCGAATAATTGGCCCCTTCTTCGGAGCTCCGTAAAGGTTTGGGAAGAGGTCTCGGCAGAAGGTTTTTGTCTAACGTAGGAATCAGAGTCGCTTAATGTGTCGTCCGAATCCATCGGTGGGGGAACAAGAAGAGACGGCGGTAACGGATCGTCTGGGAGTGGAGGCGGAGGACCAATGGGGTGATCGTAGATTTGATGATGCGCATCTGGATCATATACTAAACGTTTCCAAAGGGTTTGTATGTCTTCGTCAGTAGTTTGCGGGCCTGTGGTGCCGTCCTCGTCTAAATTGATTTCAGCTATGGTGTCCTCGGCGGGAACCCAAATGTCCATGCGCTCTTGTATCAATTCGCCGATAAGGCGTTGGTGTTCCAGCTCAATACGATCCAATGTATAGATCATGCCCGCCAAGTATTCGGGCATGGGGTTCGGGTACTCTTTGCGCTGGCGACGGGAGGCGTTTTCGGGCATCTGTATAATAGGGTGACGACGATGCCACCTGAAGATTTCCTGTTCCAGCCTATGCAAAAGCTCCAATCTTTTGTGAATAGTTTTTTGCTTTTCGAGAACCGCCGCTTTAAGGCGTTGCTTTAGGTCGGCGTGCAAGCTTTCGTGGTTGCGGAGGATGTCAGCCAGCTGAATCATTTTGGAGAATCGTTGCTTATAGGCCGTATCCACATCCTCTTCGGTAATGGTGGATTCCGTCAGGCTTCTAGACAATGGGCCAACAGGCATCGTAGGTATACTGAGCCAAACAGGAAGCCCGGTGTTTGGGTCGGTTTCGTCGCTGTGGATAGTGTCAAAAAGCGGGTGTCTGCCCGGAAGGCTGGAGGCGGGACCTTTTTGGGACGGGCTTCTGGTTGCGCGTTCTAGATCTTCTTTTACTCGGTATCGCGCATTCGCAAGCTGTCGTTGAATAGTAGAATAGCTAAGTAACGGTACTTGGTGAGGGGAAAGTCGCTCGGTTTCGTTTGTCAGGTCACGGTATTGAATTATGGCTTCTTCGTCCAAGGGGTATCCGGCCAAGGAAGTGTCGATGAGCAGGGTTTCGTTTTTGAGCGCTTCGGCACGCCTTTCCGCCTCGACGAATTCTTTGACCGCAAGTTTGTATTCGGCGAACTTTTGGTCCATGGACTCCAGGAAAGGAGCGGAAATATACTGTTCCTCCCGGCTGACGGGTTGGCCGGTGGAGCTACTGGCTGGCGTGACAATCCTGAATTCTTCTTTGGTCATAAACGCCTGGATTACCCCTGTTGCGCCTGAACTGGCGGAGGCAATGTCGTTTTTGCGTTTATGTCGCTGGGAGGATTGAAACATCAAACAGGCTACTCAAATACGTTTGAGGGCAATTTTTTCTTTTAACAATATAAAAAGTAAGCCGGTTATGGCATTGTTTATTGTAATACACTATAACCTTTAGAAGAGATGTTGAAACTAGGAAAGCTATTTTGGCTACCGTGCCTGTTGGTGATCGGCCTAATGGGAGCCTGTAGTGACGATGATGACGATGAAGAAATAGCGCCAACGGAACAGAACGTTGTGGGTACTTGGGAGTTTACGAAAGCTGATGTGGTACTGAAAGGCACTACGCTTACTCCGGAACAAATCAAAGAAGCGGAAGAGGAGGCTGAAAAAGAGCTTCTTGGTAATACAATGAAAATCAATGCGGATAAATCGGGAGAATGGGTTGAACAGCCGTTCACTTGGTCGCTGAATGTGGATACGAAAGTATTATCGTTGACTTTTACAGACCAAAGCAATCCGATGTTTCCTCCCCAAACTTCCACTCCCGAGATCGATTATTTTACGGGGACCGTAATGGACCTTGACGGTGAGTTCAAGGTAGTTGTGCTTACGCAAAACGGTACGGTCGAATATGATGTAAGGCTGGCTAAGAAATAATAATGAAGGTTTTGATGAAAAAAGAAACGGCCAACGCATGTGCGAATGGCCGTTTTTTGTATTATGCTTACCGAAAACTTAGTCTTCGATAACAACGATTTTTTCGATAACATCGTCTTGTCGGATATCATCCAGAATATCGATTCCTTCAATTACTTTACCGAAGCAAGTGTGCTTGCGGTCAAGGTGTTGAGTTTGTTGGCGACTCAGGCAGATAAAGAACTGAGAACCTCCGGTGTTAGGCATTCCGGTATGGGCCATTGACAAAACGCCACGGTCATGGTATTGGTTGTCTCCGGTAAGTTCGCAATCGATGGTGTAACCTGGTCCGCCGTAACCGTTGCCGTCCGGGCAACCCGCTTGAACGACAAAGCCCGGGATTACTCTGTGGAATTTTAATCCGTCATAAAAGCCTTTTTTTGAGAGTTTTACGAAGTTGTCTACGGTGTTGGGTGCGTCCTTGTCGTAGAACTCTACAGTCATTACTCCTTTGGAAGTATGGATTTCCGCTTTCATAGCTTATGTTTCTGAATTTTGTTTCGGGTAAATTTAAACAGAATTATTTAATCTTGGGATAGCTTTTTGCTTTGGGCTTGCTTATGTTGTGTACGTGAGTGCGCTTCAATGTACGTAGAATGATGTTTTTCTGTCATTTCGCATATTATTGTCGGTGACTTACCGTTTCGTTTTTGAAAAAAGCAACTATTTTTGTGTGCTATGAACCTACGTAGAAATCCGGCCCGTGTATGAATGGGCCGTCATTTTAAAGAGGTTCCCGCAAAAAATGAATAGCTTCCGGCCTTTGTGTCGGATCCTTAACAAACCTGAAAAAGCCTTATGCTGATACAGCCAGGGGATTTGCTAAAAGACGTCAACACTCCGGAAGATTTACGAAAACTTGACCGTAAAGATCTGGTTCGCTTGAGCGATGAGTTGCGACAATATATAATTGACACGGTTTCGGTCTATGGCGGTCATTTCGGTGCCAGCCTTGGCGTCGTGGAACTTACCGTGGCTTTGCATTACGTATTTAATACGCCGGACGATTCTTTGGTGTGGGACGTAGGGCACCAGGCTTACGGCCACAAAATCTTGACCGGCCGGCGTGACAGGTTTCATACTAACCGTACATACGGTGGACTTTCGGGCTTCCCCAAGATTAAGGAAAGTAAGTACGACGCGTTTGGTGTTGGACACTCTTCCACTTCTATAGGCGCAGCTTTGGGTATGGCCGTGGCTTCCGAGTATAAAAAAGAGGACAGCCATCATATAGCCGTAATCGGCGACGGTGCGATGACGGGTGGAATGGCATTTGAGGCGATGAACCACGCCGGAGTGTCAAACTCCAACTTGCTGATTATCCTGAATGACAATTGCATGTCGATTGACCCGAACGTGGGGGCGCTCAAGGATTACCTGACCGACATCACTACGTCTGGGGCTTACAATAGGCTTAAGGATGATATGTGGAAAGTCCTTGGCAAGATCAGTAAGTTCGGTGTCAACGCCCAGGAAATCATGTCGAAAGTGGAGGCTTCCACAAAGTCTTTCTTGCTGAAGCACAGCAACCTTTTCGAATCACTGAACCTCCGCTATTTCGGACCGGTTGACGGCCATGATATCGACCACTTGACTTCGGTTCTCGCTGATCTTAAAAATATTCCTGGCCCCAAAATCCTCCACTGTGTAACTACCAAAGGTAAAGGCTTCGCATTGGCGGAAAAGGACCAAACCAAATGGCACGCTCCGGGCACATTTGACAAAGTGACGGGCGAGATCCATAAGAAACACGTAATTAGTCCTCAGGCGCCGAAATACCAAGACGTTTTCGGGAATACGCTATTGGAGCTGGCCAAACAGAATGAGAAAATAATGGGCATTACGCCCGCCATGCCTTCCGGTTGTTCGATGAACATCATGATGAAGGAGATGCCGGACCGAACCTTCGACGTTGGTATTGCCGAACAGCATGCCGTAACGTTTTCGGCGGGATTGGCGGCGAACGGGATGGTGCCTTTCTGTAATATTTACAGCTCTTTTATGCAAAGGGCTTATGATCAGGTAATCCACGACGTCTGCATCCAGAACCTTCCAGTGGTTTTCTGCCTTGACAGAGCGGGAGTTGTGGGAGCCGATGGCGCCACGCACCACGGAGCTTACGATATCGCGTTTATGCGTTGCTTGCCTAATATTGTGGTGGCTGCGCCGATGAACGAGGAACAACTTCGTGATATGATGTATACGGCCCAAATGCCGGAACGTGAAGGCGCTTTCTGTATCCGCTATCCGCGTGGTACTGGAGTGATGCCGGAGTGGCAAACGCCACTGAAAGAAATGCAGATAGGCAAAGGCCGTTTGGTTCGTGAAGGCGAGAGAGTGGCTATACTGACTTTGGGTCATGTAGGGAACTATGCGGTGCGGGCATGTGAAAAGCTGGCGGAAGAGGGCGTTTATCCCGCTCATTACGATATGCGTTTCGCAAAACCGCTGGACGAGGAAATGTTAGTAGAAATATTCGAAAACTTTGACAGAGTCGTAACGGTTGAAGACGGATGTCTGCCGGGCGGTTTTGGTAGTGCCGTTATCGAGTTTATGGCGGACAAAGGCTACTCTGCCAGAGTCAAACGTCTGGGTATTCCGGACAGGATTGTAGATCACGGTACACAGGCCCAACTACACCGAGAATGTGGCTATGATACCGAAGCGATCGAAGAGGCGGTTTGGAGTTTGGTGGGAACTGAAGCCGTACTAAACTGAGAGACATGAATTTTTAAGCAAAACATAACCGGGATAGCGTAATTAAAAACGCTATCCTTTTTTTATTATGGAAAAACAAGGGATCTTTTATGTAGAATATGGGGAGGGAAAGCCTGTGGTATTATTGCCAGGCTTTTGCGAAACCCATGAAGTGTGGAAAAACATAGCTTCTGAACTGTCTAAAGATTACAGGGTTATTTGTCCCGACTTGCCGGGCTTTGGCGAGAGCCAAAAAATGGAAACCGTGACGTTGGAGTTAGTGGCCCATAAGCTGTACGAATGGATGGTAAGCTTGGAGTTGGAAAGCCCTGCGTTGGTAGGCCATTCTATGGGTGGGTATATCACTTTGGAGTTGGTGAGGCAACACCCGGAATTCCTTTCTGGGTTCGCTCTCTTTCATTCTTCGGCCTTCGCCGATAAAAGGGATAAGAGAATACTTCGGACAAAGGCGATCCATTTGGTCGAAAAGCATGGAGCGGCAAATGTTTTGTCAGGTTTTATTCACGGATTGTTTTACGAAGGCAATCACGACCGTTTGGCAGCTGTAATTGAAGAATTAAACCAGATTGTCAGAAAAACGACTGACGAATCGTACGTAGATTACGCTAGGGCTATTCGTGAGCGTGAGCCGAGCATTGCGGTGTTGCGTGATTTTAAAGGGCCGAAACTGTTTATCGCCGGGGCGGAAGATCTTGCGGTCCCAGTGGAAGATAGCCGTAAGCAGATAGCCTCGGTGCCGGAAATGGACGCTTTGGTTTTGGAAAATGTAGGGCATATGGGAATGTTTGAGGCTCCCGAAGCGTGTATTAAGTCTTTGAGGTCATTCCTCGACAAAACCCGATAAAGGTTGTGGGCAGTTTAGTTGCGAATAGTCTACGTACACTTTATTATTTACTTTGTATTTAGATTAGGAGAAACGGATGTGAGAGAGGTGGTAGGGGAGGATTTTCGTTCCCGGTCAGTGGAGCTTTTGGCTCCGGATTATCGATTGATTTACACCAAGCTCATTGCCTAATGAACTATTATATAATAACTGGAACTAGCCGGGGAATAGGTAAAGCCTTGGCGAAATATCTGGGAGCGTCGCCTGATAACCGCATTATCGGCATATCGAGAGCGTATTCGCTGAGTCTGCAGAATTATAAGCATGTCGAGGCGGATTTGGCCGATATCCCAGCCTTGTTGCGGAATGTTGACTCGTTGTTGGAGGTCCCTGATGACGCCACGAGCGTAACATTAGTCAACAACGCTGGGACTATCGGAGAGATAGGCCATCTGGGAAGTATTAGCGATGAAAGTATCGACTATGCGATGCGACTGAACGTAACTTCCCCGATGATCTTGACCAATGCGTTTATGCGTCTGTTCGCAAATCGGAACGTGGCCAAGTGCGTGATCAATATTTCGTCAGGCGCCGCGCGTAACGCATATGACGGCTGGTCGTCTTATTGCGCTTCCAAAGCCGCTTTGGATATGTTAGGGATGGTGCTGGCGCAGGAAACGGCGTTGGACGAAAGCGACATGAACGTTTATTCGATCGCTCCCGGCGTAGTGGACACCGAGATGCAGGCCAGGGTAAGGTCTTCGAACGGCCAAGGATTCCGCTCCAAGCAGATTTTTGTGGACATGAAAGAGAAAGGGCAATTAGCCTCGCCGGAATCGGTGGCGGAAAAGTTGGCTAGGGTGATTCAGCATCCCGAGGAATTCGGGGATCTTCTCATAGATTTCTGGGAACCCGCGGAGTAAGAATGGCGAAGTCCCGAATTCGATGGTTCGGGACTTCGTTTTTTTTTGAGTTTATCGTACAATTTTGTGTTTTCTGATTTTTAACTCATTTTCTTTTTCAAGCTTTTTGACTGTCCGGATAACGGTTTCCACTCTTAGTCCGGTCATATCGGCCACTTGCTGGCGTGTCATAGGCACTTCGTAGTCATCTTCTTCCTTAAGTCCCTCTTCGCCTTTCATATAATCGATCAAGGCCAAAATTCTCCTTTCGGGCTGGTGTTGCGAGATTTCCCTTTGCATCAGTGATTTGTAATAAAGCCTTTTTGCCAAAGCGAAGGTGACTTCCAGGTGCGTTTCCGGGTTTTCCAGAAGCAGTTCGATGAATTTGTTCTTCTCCACCCTCCAAAGCGTGGCTTCCGTAAGCGCCACGGCAGCGGCGGGATAGCCGAAATCGGCGAACAAAGGCGGTTCGCCGAAGCTCTCGCCCGGTCCAAAAATCCCTTGGACAAATTCTTTCCCCTCGTCGTTGACATTACACATCTTGACCTTGCCTTTCGATACTTGGAAATAGTATTTTGCGGAGTCGTCTTGGTCAAAAAGCATGGCCCCTTTTTTTATCGTTACCAGTTGTCCGCCATAGCGGATCATCGTCTCTTCTGTAATCATTCTTAGGTAGTTTGGGTACGTATGCGTAGGGTCATAAACAGCCAAGCGTAGGTCTGTTTAAATTTGTAATGATTAAAAATAAGAAGGTATTTATGGAAATGAAAATCGGAGAGCGTATTCGGGCTGTTTGATCCTTTGGAATAAACCTTTCGGAAACCCGTTGTTAGGAAAAAGGGTTTACTATTTGATCATACGCAACCGGAGAAAATACCGTCTTATTGTTTACTCGAATCACCAAAACAAAAATATAACCATATGGAACCGAATATCATGCACGTGCACCAAGTCATCTATATGATGCAGGAAAGCGGAAAAACTTACGAGGCCGACGAGCTTATGGGTGACATCCGCAAGCAGTTTGGCGATGATGTCCAGTTTGTGGCTTGTTCGGGCATCCCGTTTCCTTGCGACGAGGTTATCCCGTTTCTATTCGATAGGAACAAGATTGTGCTTGAGGGCGAAAAAATAAGTCTGCACCCGCAATTGAAACTTTGCGATAGCGACAAAAAATAATATCCGAAAAACACGTATCCAAATGTACAAAGTCCTTGGCGGGCGGTAGCCGTCCGGTAAGGCAATTTATAGGTTTAAAGATCAAAATCGTGTTACGATGGCCAAGGGGTGGGTTCCTTGGCCTTTTTTTATGAAAAAACCGCCCCGAAAGTTCCGGAGCGGTTCGCAAAACCACTTAACAACCCTTATAGGCTAGAATCTGTAAGATATAAGGAAATTCAGGATGCTGTCGTCGGCCAGTGTCGTCTTGACCGTGCTGGACTCGCCATACCTGGTGTCTTCGGAGTCTTCCCGTTTCATGTTTGAAAAGGCTATTCTGGGGCTGTATTCTGCGCTTATTGAAAAGCGCTGGCCAATGAGGTACTCGGCGCCCAACACCCCCGCAATGCCGATTGAGTTGTTTTTCACGGACTCGAACGTTTCCGTATCCGGCGTTGTTTTCTCCCAGCCAATTTTATTGTATGAGTAGATTAAGTCAGCTCCGTAGAAAAATTGGACTCTGGAACTTAATTGGCGTCTCAGCTCTATTCCGACGCCTAAATCAATTCTGTAATCGTATTCTTCCGTTTCGGGATCACTGTCCTCGTTTGTTGTTTTTCTGAATGAAAAATTGGATGCCTGAAATCTGAATTTGCTTCTTCGGTGACCCAATTTGAAGATGACCCCTTTCGGGTCCAGACCGTTTAGGATAAAGCCTAACTGATTGTCGTAATTCTGGTCCAAGTCCTGAAATAACTCACTGTCTTGTTTCTTGTATCCCAAGCTTGTCTTGGTCCCGGCGGTAAATTCTGAACCAACTGAGGTGGTTTCGTTCGCAATTGGGTTTTGCTCTTGTTTCGGTTCGCCTTTGATTGTGTGGCCTGTGCCTGCGAACAATGCGGTTTGGGTAGCTATAAAAATAGCAATAAATAATAACCTTCTCATGTTTGTTTTGAGTGTTTAAAACCAAAAAATAATTCCTGTAATACTATCGGGATGATGTGTATAAAGCAGGAAAGGTTGCGTAGCGACAAAAAAATAATCCGAAACGCAAGAAAACCCTAATCCAGCGTTTCGGATTTTTTCGAAAAAAATCAAGCCTTGTTATTCACGAAATATTCGACGGCCAGCCTGTACCCGTCAAGCCCAAAACCGGCCATAATCCCCACACAGTTCGGCGTAAGGTAGCTGTGGTGGCGGAATTTTTCCCTTTTGTGAATGTTTGAGATATGAACCTCCACCACAGGAGTGTTCACGGCCGCAATAGCGTCGGCAATGGCTATCGAAGTGTGCGTGTAAGCGCCGGCGTTCAGAATTATTCCGTCATAGGAAAAACCGATTTCATGGATTTTGTCGATGATTTTGCCTTCGTGGTTCGACTGGAAATAGCCCAACGTAATATCGGTGTATTTTTCACGCAATTCGGGAATGTAGTCCTCGAAAGACCGGCTACCGTAGATCGTTTTCTCCCTGACGCCTAGAAGGTTCAGGTTTGGCCCGTTGATGATGATGATGTTCATGATAAAAAACTTTGCGGGAATGGCGTCCCCCGGTTTCAGAAATGGGTTTTCCGTGAAATTTACACTAATCGAAAATGAATGCCAAAAGGTATTTGGTATAGAAAAACACTGAGCTTGTATCTGGAAGGCCTTTTTTCTTATATTGCCCAAATGGAGTGGGATACTGCGATAAAAAACTTTTCGGATTACATAAAGCTTGAGCGCGCCATGGCCGACAATTCTGTGATGGCCTATACCAGCGACGTTACCAAGCTATATCAATACGCGGACATGGCGGGGTGGAAGAAAGGCCCGCTGGAAATAAGCGCCAATAATGTAGAAAACTTCCTGACGTACATATTCAGGCTCGGCATGAGCGTCAATTCCCAAGCGCGGATACTTTCGGGCGTAAAGGCCTTTTACAAATACCTGCTCTTTGACGAATATATTGAGATAGACCCGACCGAACTGATCGAGGCGCCGAAAACGGGACGAAAAATCCCCGATACGCTGGAAGTGCATGAGATCGACAACCTGATATCGGCTATAGATATGTCTACCGATGAGGGAATACGTAACAAGGCCATTATCGAGACGCTGTACAGCTCCGGTTTGCGCGTGTCGGAATTGGTGAACATGAAGCTGACCAATATTTTCTATGATATCGGCTTTGTGAAAATCCTCGGAAAAGGCAACAAAGAGCGTTTGGTCCCCATCGGAAAGGGAGCGATTAACTCTATCCGCACTTATCTGGAAGAAGTCAGGGGAAATATGACCGTAAAACCCGGCCACGAGAACTACGTCTTCCTCAACCGGCGCGGAGCGCAACTTACGCGTGTCATGATCTTTACCATTATCAAGCGTCTGGCCGTAGCGATCAACCTCAAGAAGAAAGTAAGCCCGCACACCTTCCGGCATTCGTTCGCCACGCACTTGATAGAGGGCGGAGCCGACCTAAGGGCGGTACAGGATATGCTCGGGCACGAATCGATTACGACTACCGAGATCTACACGCACCTCGACAAAGAATATCTGCAACAAGTCATACACGAATACCATCCGCGTAGCTAAGTCTGGCGGATGTTTGCGACACAACCACCCAAACCATGACCAAAAAAGTATTTTTCTTGGCCCTGATCCTCTGCCAATGTCTCTGGGGGCAAGCCCAAAACCAAAAAGATTCCCTAACCATTCGCCGGTTCTTTGACGAAACCCTTACCGTAAGCGAATCGCATAACAATCTCCGGGAACTGTGTAAAAACATAGGTGCGAGACTCAGCGGATCGCCAGAAGCGGAGAAAGCCGTAAAGTGGGCTTATGCCAAGCTAAAGTCTTACGGCCTTGACACCGTTTATCTGCAAGAAGTAAAAGTGCCCCGCTGGGAGAGGGGACAGGTGGAAACCTTTTCGGTCAACGGCAAGAGCCTTAGAGCCTGCTCCCTTGGCGGATCGGTCGGTACGGATGGTGTGTTGGAAGGCGAGATCATAGAAGTCCGGGATTTTGAGGAACTCGAAAAGCTGGGCAAAAGCAAAATCAAGGGCAAGATCGTGTTTATCAACGCTCCGCTGGATCCCAAACTCATCGATACCTTTCACGCCTACAGTGCGTGCGGGTCTTATCGTTACCGCGGGGCTTCCAACGCCTCCGAATACGGGGCCAAAGCCGTTGTGATCCGTTCGTTGGCCAGCGAGCATGACGATTTTCCGCATACGGGAAGCATGGGCTACGCCAAAGGCGCGGTGAAGATTCCCGCGATGGCCATTTCCACCAACGACGCCGACTATCTGGAAAAACAACTCCGCACTGGCACCCCACAAAAGGCTAAAATGGCTATGGATTGCCAAACCCTGCCCGACGTAACGTCTTACAACGTAATTGCGGAACTGAAAGGCAAGCGCAATCCCGAGAGAATCCTGCTGGTAGGCGGACATCTCGATAGTTGGGACAAAGGCGAAGGCGCCCACGACGACGGAGCCGGCGTAGTACACTCGATGGAAGCCATCCGCCTGTTCAAACGCTTCGGTATACGACCCAACAACACCTTGCGTTGCATCCTCTTTATGAATGAGGAAAACGGCAACCGAGGAGGCGAGACTTACGCCAAACAATCGACCCAAAAAGGAGAGAAACATTTGGCAGCGTTGGAAAGCGACCGTGGAGGATTGGTACCCCGGGGCTTTTCGGTAGATGCGCCGCAAAGCCGATTCGCCTTTTTGCAACAACAAAAGATCGAAGACCTGCTGAAGCCCTACAACCTTCACGTGATGCGCAAAGGCTACGGAGGCGTAGACATCAATCCCCTAAAAAAATACGGAGAACAAACCCTGATCGGTTTCCTGCCCGATCCCCAGCGCTATTTCCAGTACCATCACTCTGACAATGATGTTTTTGAGAACGTAGACCGCCGTGAGTTGGAATTGGGTTCGGCCTCTATCGCCTCTTTGTTGTATTTGATTGATAAGTATGAGTTTGGAGTTGTGAATTGAAGTGTCGTTATGGATAGAGAGATAACAGGTTTTAAATGCTTTAATAGAGGAGACGATATTGTTGAACGAAAGGAGTTGAGTTGGAGAGGTCCGTTTTCGTGGTCTGTAGTTAAGGGAGCGACAGACCTGCCAAATACAAGTGGGGTTTATTTGTGGACATTTCCGTTTAGGGATGGTTATGTTGTTTACTTAGCCGGTGTCACAAAATCAACAAAGTCGAGGTTTAAAAGTCATTTTTACGCATTTAGGGGCGGGAAATATACCATTTTAGACCTTGACAGTCTGTCTAAAGAAAAACGAGTAGAGAAATGGCATGGCTTTTCATTTTCAAAAGAACACAAGAAGCTGTACGAAAGCTTTCCTGAGAGCTTGAGAGACGAGATAAGTCTTTTAGGTCAGGGTTTTATGGATGCGATGAAAATTTTTGTAGTGGAAATGGAAAATGTGCGTGAACGGGAAAGACTCGAAGCTTCAATCATGCACAATATTTATTATTCTAAAGAGTCTTGGTCCGAAATAGCGGACAGAGGAATGCGGTTAAAAGAAAGATATAATAACGAGATTCCCATAAACGCCAGAAACATTGTTTCTGGGAAGCTTTATGGTCTTCCTGAAGAGTTAGAGTATTAAAAAGAAGCTGTCCTAGAGCATTGCCTAGTGACAGCTTCTCAATAATTAATGTCATTACCAAAGCAGGTTGTCGAGAGGCTGGAGTTTTACATCGAAACTTGATAAGAAGTCCGTTTTTTTTGATGGTTTGAAGCGGAGTAAGGCTGGAGCCTTACAGTAAGATATGAGGCTCCAGCCTTACCACCCTCCAATTACATGAACAAACCCGGTTGTTTCACTCCGTTTGGATTTTTAAAACCCCACACATAATTTATGTAAGATAAAATTATCCAAAACCTTAAAACAACCATAACCAACGCGAACTTGGAATCGAAATATTAGATTAGTTCAATCGTCATCTTCCTATCCCACTTCCCCAGCTTCTTGGGGAATTTAGGGCATTCAGGTGTTTTGTCAAGGAAAGTATAAGCGAGTAACGCGGCTATTGTGTTGATTAGAAACCCTTTGACGCTTCTGTGCCTTGAGTGTTCAATCTGGCAAACATGTTTGAGGATATCGAACGCCGATTTGATTAGCCGCCTGTGCTTCAAATAGTGTTTTTGCTCTTCGGCAAGCATTTCTTTGGGCCTCATTTTACTCCTGAGCTTTGTGACCAAGGTTAGGCCTTTGCCCCTGAGTTCGTCCCTGAGTTTGGAAATATACCCTTTGTCCCCATAGAGGAACCCTTGCAGGTCTTTGGTGAGTGACCTGAGCATTTTGTGGTTGTTGTCCGATACATTTCCCGAAGATATCCTGACGACGACCAGCTGTCCGTATTCGTTTATGACGGCATGGAGCTTAAACCCGAAGAACCATCCCATCGAGCTCTTGCCACGTTTGGCGATTCCGGCGAAAACCCTGTGTTGTTTTATTCTTTTGTTGTGGCACACGGCCAGAGGTTTGGAGTCCACGTAATTGTGGCCTGTCCGGGGAGACAGCCTGACGGCCTGCATAAAAAGCGTCATGGGAGCGAAAACCCGGTTTGAGGCGGTAAGGAAAGTGGTGTAGTCCGGCAGGTCCGGAAAGTAGCTTCTCAGGTAAACCATAAGCACGTTGTTGTAGTACCACTTGAAACACCGGATGCCGGAGAGGTGAAAGAATATCAAAACCGTCATGATTTCACTGTCACTCATCGTCGCGGGCCTACCGGATTTCTTCTGGTTTCCGATTCCTTTCTCCTTGTGGTACTCGTCCAATCGTTTGCAGAAATCGTCGGAAGCGATGAAAATTTCAGTTAATTTGAGAGTGTCCAGAACGGTCATGTCCAGTTGTGTTTATTCGGTTTGTACAAAAACACAAATAAACAAATACTCAAACATTGATCTTTCTGGACGATCCCTTCTTTACCTGACTGTATTTGAGTCGGTTAAATTCCAAGCTCACGTTAACCAATATGACATACCAAGAGAGTTTCGAAGCGTTGAAAGCGCAATTGGAGGCTTTGTCTGCCGAGGAAGTCCGCCCGCCCGTAATTCCGGTGGATGTGGCCGTACAAGAGGCCGAAAACCTTTATCAAGTGGCCAAGGAAGATGCCGAGGCATTGGCTACGGCCGGCATTACCGCCGAGCTGATCGAGAGCCTGCCTGTCCGGATCGACGCTTTGCGTTATGTGCAGGGCCTCTGGACCAAGGATTACGGTTCCCGTACCGATTCGGAAGCCGAGTGGAAAGAGGTGTCGGTCCAAGCTTACGCCTTGCGTGACGAACTGTTGCACACATTCCGTTTCGCTTTCCGCAAGCAACCCGCCGAACGCTCTTTGGTAAGCAAAATATCAAAAGGCAGTGGCCACGCCGACCTGATTCAGGACTTGATGGACCTCTCCGTACTCGGAAAGGCGCATCCGGAGGCCTTGGCCAAGGTAGGTTTCGACGCCACCAAGCTCGATACCGCCGAGGAACTGTCGAATACTGCGGGCACCCTGTTGGGCGAGGTCAACGAGATTCGGGGATCTTCTTGGAAACCGAGCAAAGACATCCGGGACCGGGCCAATTCGTATCTGAAAATGGCGGTTGACGAAATCCGGGAGACGGGCAAGTTTGTGTTTTGGAAGAATGAGGATAAGGAGAGGCGTTATACCAGTGATTTTTACAGAAAGAAAAGAGTTAAGGCACAGGAAGCGAAGACAGAAGCTTAACCTAAAAGCGTTAGCCTAAGATATAAGCCAGAGCGGTTAAGCTCTGGTTTTTTTAGTCTATAATAAATGAAATGTTTTTTCAGAAGTGTTCGTTAATTGGTGGTACTGCTTTGAAATGCAGTCCGATCGGGTGTTAGGGCAGTCCGAATGGTCAGAAATATAGTCCGATCGAGTATCTGGGCAGTCCGAATGGCTAGAAATGCAGTCCGATCGAGTATCTGGGCAGTCCGAATGGCTAGAAATGCAGTCCGATCGAGTATTTGGACAGTCCGAATGGTTAGAAATATAGTCCGATCAGGTATTTGAGCAGTCTGATTAGTTATAAACTTAGTTCGATCGTAAAAAATTTGAGTACGAGATCGTGAGCGAAGGATGCTGGTTGTGTTTATCAAGTTCTGAGGTGGCGATTGGAATAGACTCGATTCTGTTCCGCTAAACACACTCTCGAATAATTCGGGCAATTAACCTTTGGGTTAACTATCTTTGTGGTCGTCTGCTATACAAGGGGGCGATAAACTGCGAAAATCCGCACTTACTTTGGGCATAAGTCAATATACCATACAAACTATACGTGAACGGGCCGACATCGAGGATGTGGTCTCCGACTTTCTTACTCTTAAGAAGAAAGGCGGGAACCTGTGGGCGTGCTGTCCGTTTCACGACGAGAAAACCCCGTCCTTTTCCGTAGCGCCGGCAAAGGGCATTTACAAATGTTTCGGTTGCGGAGCTTCCGGCGATTCCATCAACTTCGTGATGGAGCTGGAAGGGCTCAGCTATCCGGAGGCTATACGCTATCTGGGCAAGAAATACGGGATCGATATCGAGGAGACCGATGAGGATCCGGCCAAGGTGTTGGTCCAGAAGGAGAAAGACGGCCTGATGGTTACGCTGAACTTCGGCCGCACCTATTTTGAGGAAAACCTTTGGAGAGCCGGCGAGGGCAAGTCCGTAGGGCTGTCCTATTTTAAGGAACGCGGCTTTACCGAAGACACCATCCGCAAGTTCCAGCTCGGTTATTCCATGTCGTCTTGGGACGGATTGCTCAAGGCCGGTAAAGAGAAAGGCTTTACTGAGGAACAGCTGGAGAAAGCGGGACTTATCATCACCAAAGAGGAGCGAAGTTACGACCGCTTCCGTAGCCGTGTCGTATTTCCGATACATAACCTGGCGGGAAAGGCCATAGCCTTTGGCGCCAGGATCCTGACATCGGACAAGAACCAACCCAAGTACCTTAACTCGCCCGAGACCGAGGCCTATGTCAAAAGCAAGGTCCTCTACGGTATTCACCAAGCCAAAAACAGCATCCGAAGGCAGGACAACTGCTATTTGGTGGAAGGCTATACCGACGTAATCTCCCTGCATCAGGCCGGGGTGGAGAACGTGGTGGCCTCATCCGGTACCTCACTTACCGAGGACCAGATCCGGCTGATCGGCAGGTTTACCAAAAACGTGACCGTACTCTTCGACGGCGACGCGGCGGGTATCAAAGCCTCGCTCCGCGGTATCGATATGATATTGGCCGGAGGCATGAACGTCCGGGTGGTGGCATTTCCCGAAGGGGAAGACCCCGATAGTTACGCCCGCAAGTTGGGAGGCGAGTCGTTCCAGTCTTATTTGGAACGAGAGGCCGTCGACTTTATCACGTTCAAGACTTCGCTGTACGTAAAGGAAAGCGAAGGCGATCCCGTAAAACGGGCCGAGACTATCAAGTCCATCGTTGGCTCGGTGGCCAAAGTGCCGGATACGGTAAAGCGCGCCGTTTACCTGAAAGAGTGCGCGCGGCTGTTGGAAATAGAGGAGAAGGTGCTCCTTCAGGAGATGAACCGCCTGCATCGCGAGGAAAGTATCCGCCAGTCGAAAGCCGCCACGCGCGCCCGCTATGCCGAGCGTTCGCAGACACCTCCGCCAGCGCCTCCACAAGGGAACTATCCTCCGCCGGAGATAATGGCCGAGATGGAAGCCGGGTTGGTTCCCCCGCCGGAAGCGCAGAGTATGCCTGCCGTGCGGGAAGACCGGACGTTGGACCGTATGGTGGCCCTTCAGGAAAGGGAAAGTTTGAGGCTGTTGCTCAATTATGGGCTGAATGAGCTTGAGGAAAACTATAAGCTTTGCGATTATATCCTTTCGGAGCTTGAGGGTGTCAAGTTTACCACTCCGGCTTATAAAGAAGTGCTTGAGCTTTTCAAAAAAGGCTTGGCTTCAGGCATAGTTCCCGAAGCCAAAACCATGTTGGGACAGACCGAGGATGAGGAAGTCCGTAAAGCCATAGTGGATGTGGTAAGCCAGAAGTGGCAACTCAGTCCCAACTGGATGGATCGTCACCAGATCAACGTGACTCAAGAGCCCGATAACCTGAGGCATTCCGCCTATACGGGAATACTGAGGCTGAAGCTCAGGATGGTCACCAAAATGGTGTCGGAAAGCATGACCGAACTGAGGTATATCACCGACGAAATCAAGCTGGTGGAACAGCTCAGGGTGATTCAGGCGTTGAAGAAAGCCGAAAACGAAATCGGAAAATGTTTGGGCGTTACACTGAACCGCTAGCCTCTATTTTCGTATTAGGTTTAGCGGTCCCGCATTACAGGGACATATTTTAATGAATGAAAGTAGGGGGAGCCACGGCAAAACCCTGTTTATATAGAAAACAACAGCGTAACAAATACAGGACAGGCGAAAAGGTCTGACAGATCAGTCTGCCGATTTGTTAAGCGTTAAATAGAAAACCAAAACAGTTTGCCCCGCGGGGCGAACATACCGGAGTCGGATATGGCTGGAGAAAAAATGCTGGATACCATAGAGGAAGCTATCGACGCAATCAGACGCGGCGAGATCATTATCGTGGTAGACGATGAGGACCGGGAGAACGAGGGCGATTTTATTTGCGCCGCGGAAACGGTAACGCCCGAAACGATCAACTTCATGGCCAAGCACGGCCGTGGCTTGATCTGCGCTTCCATTGAGGAAGACCGCTGTAAGGAACTTGGCTTGGAGATGATGGTGGGCAAGAGCAACGCCATGCACGAGACGGCCTTTACGGTATCCGTTGACCTGTTGGGCCACGGATGTACTACGGGCATCTCGGCGCACGACAGGGCCAAGACTATCAAGGCGTTGGTGGATCCCGCCACTAAGTCCGAAGACCTTGGGCGTCCGGGACACATCTTCCCGCTGAAAGCCCAAAACGGAGGAGTGTTGCGCCGTGCCGGCCATACTGAGGCCACTGTCGATCTGGCCAGACTCGCAGGGCTGAAACCAGCCGGCGTATTGGTGGAAATTATGAACGATGACGGTACAATGGCCCGCTTGCCGGAACTACGAAAAGTGGCTGACCGTTTCGGGTTCAAGTTGGTTTCTATCAAAGACTTGATTGCTTACAGAGTAAAGCACGAGACGTTGATCGAAAGAGTGATCGACGTGAAAATGCCTACCGCTTACGGTGACTTCGACCTCTACGCTTACCGCCAAGTGGATACTGGCGAAGAGCATTTGGCCTTGGTAAAAGGCGAGTGGAGCGAAGACGAGCCCGTATTGGTTCGCGTACACTCGTCGTGCGTAACCGGCGATATATTCGGCTCTTGCCGTTGCGATTGTGGCGAGCAGTTGCATGAGGCTCTCCGAATGGTTGACCAAGCCGGCAAAGGCGTGGTGCTGTATATGAATCAGGAAGGTCGCGGTATTGGCCTTATGAACAAACTGCGCGCTTACAAGCTTCAGGAAGAGGGTTATGATACCGTTGAAGCTAACCTCAAGCTCGGGTTCAATATGGATCTGCGCGATTACGGTATCGGGGCGCAAATTCTCAGGGATTTGGGAGTGCAAAAGATGAAACTGCTTTCGAATAACCCGAAAAAAAGAGTGGGGCTGATCGGTTACGGATTGGAAATCGTGGAAAACATCAAGATCGAAATCAAGCCGAATGCTCATAATATCGCTTACTTGAAGACGAAGCGAGACAAGATGGACCATACCATCTTGGGAGATGAGGAAAACGACGATAAATAAAATAAGAAAAGGCGCCTAGTGCGCCTTTTTTGTTTTTGTGCTGCGCGGAGGTTTATTCAGGTGTCTTTAAACGGGGCGCATATAGGGCGGACCGTTATCGTTTTGGTTTCACGGATTGGTAGAATACTAATTTTTAAATGTTTTTAAAGGCTCGATTTGATAGTTCCCGCCTTTTATGGGATATTAATGCGGACTTTTAACTGATTTCCATTCGGAAAAGGGATTTATTCTTGCGGAATCTAATCAGTTCGTTTTCACGGTTCGTTAATACTGTGAGTGCCCCGGCCCTGCAAGGGGAAAAATCCACGCATACGCATTTTGACAAAAGGAAAGAACAGTTCTTATGAAGAGTAAATACGGATTTGTCTTGATGGCCATGCTGTTTGCCACGATGGGCTTAGCTCAACGCAGTGATCGCCTTTTTCCTTCAGAACTTTGGCACAAAGGCTATATGGTTCTGATGTCCGGCGACACGCTCAAAGCCCAGATAAAATACGATTTCGATAATAACGCGGCCCTTTTACGCCACAAAGGGACAATTTTTAGTTACAGTACCCGAAAAATCCTGAATTTTGAGATCCATGACGTGACTTCCGATACCTACCGGGAGTTCTTCGCGTTGCCTTACGCTGTCAGGGATAATTACAAGGTGCCTTATTTGTTTGAAGTCTTGTACGAAGGCCCTTTGACTTTGCTTTCGAGGGAGAAAGTAGCGGAAGAGACGACGATTCACAATTCGGGTTATTCGTCTTACTACAGCCAACAGCCTTACTTTACCGTTACGGAAAAGAAATTGGTTTTCGACTACTATATCCTGAATATGAAAGGCGATATACGGCCCGTAACCATGCGTAAGAAGGACCTGTTGCAAAGCATGCGCAAACACTCGTCGGAGATCAAGAGGTACATGAAGCGAAATAAGCTTAAGCTGACAAAGCAAGAGGATTTGGTAAGGCTAGTGGCGTATTATAATGATCTGGAGGAATCTGGAGCCAGAAGATAAACCAAAGTGAGACCATTGAATATCGCTAAAGAACGGACTACTTGAATTTGTTACGTTTTACTTTGTGCCAAACCGAAAACCCCGGCATACGGATAAGTCCGTATGCCGGGGTTTTGCTTATGCGGGAATTTTTAACCGAAAAAAAATGCGGGTCGGTTGGAAAATCCTTTCCGTAGACGGAACTTTTCGATTATTCTAAACGGAAGATTATGCAGGAAAGACCATTGATATTGGTGACCAACGACGACGGAATCACGGCTCCCGGAATCCGGATGTTGGTAGAGGTGATGAAAGAGCTTGGCGACGTGGCCGTAGTGGCGCCGAACAGTCCGCAATCGGGAATGGGACACGCCATTACCATCGGGAAGCCCTTGCGCTTGGTCGATAGCGACATCTTCGATGACGTAACGGCTTTTGAGTGTTCCGGTACTCCTGCGGATTGTGTGAAACTTGCCAAGCACTACGCTTTGAAAGACCGTCAGCCGGATTTGGTGGTCAGTGGCATCAATCACGGAAGCAATAGCTCCATCAGCGTGCTGTATTCCGGCACCATGTCGGCGGCGATTGAGGCGGCAATTGAGAATATCCCGGCCATCGGCTTTTCGCTTTGCGATTATTCCCACAACGCGGATTTTTCGCATATACGTGAATATGTGAAATCCATAGCTTCGAAAGTGTTGGATGAAGGCTTGCCGAAGTTTCTGACACTGAATGTAAATTTCCCCAAAAAACAGGAGGAAGAGATCAAAGGCGTCCGGATTTGCCGTCAGGCCCGCGCGAAGTGGGAAGAGGAGTTCGAGCAGCGCTTCGATCCGATGGGACAGCCGTATTATTGGATGGCCGGTAATTTCGTGAACTTCGACAAGGGAGAAGATAATGACGAATGGGCTATTGCGAACAATTACGTGTCCGTGGTACCGATACAATTCGATCTTACCGCTCATCACGCCATGAGCGTTCTGGGCGAGTGGGAATTTTGATATAATTACTGCCCGAAGCTACTGTTTGTGGCTTCGGCGTGTCTTTTTTAGGGAATTAGTTCCCTTTTTTTATGGGTAATTTTTAGTTTGCCCAAAATAAGACAATCATCGAGGATCGGTTTTTGGCGCTTGTAAGGCCATGGCACAAAATGTTTTTCTATGCGGTTAATCTTTATACGGTCGGTAATCGTTTTATTCCTTTTGGCTTTTTCAGCTTACGGGGTTTTCGCCCAACGGGCCCAAGTCCAAACCAATTCATCTTCGTTAACGGACTGGCGCCAAGCGAATACGGTACACTTCAAGGTTCTTTACCCGAAAACATTCAAGACTGAAGGTTTAAGCGTTCTTCAGGATTTGGAGAACCTTTATATCCCGGGCTCAAACTCTTTAGGCCTAAGGCCAAGGAAGATTAGCGTAGTGATGCGAAACGAGAATAGCGTTTCCAACGGCTTTGTTTCGATGAGTCCGCGCCATTCCGAGTTTTTCACCACGCCACCGCAGGATTATAACCATTTGGGCTCTAACGATTGGCTACACCAGCTGAGTGTTCACGAATACAGGCACGTTGTCCAGAACGAACGTATCCTTACCGGGCCTACCAAGTGGGTTTATTGGTTGTTTGGTGAGCAGACTGCCGGTGCCGTGGCGTATTACGCTTCGCCCGAGTGGTTTTGGGAAGGCGACGCCGTAATGGCCGAAACGGCTTTGACTCAAAGCGGGCGCGGTCGTATTCCCGAATTTAGCGTGGCGCTAAAAGCGAATCTCTTGGAGAAAGGCCTGTTTACGTATAGCAAACAAGCGTTGAGGTCATTTAAGGATTTTGTACCGAACCACTATGTCACGGGCTTTTATTTGGTTTCTTACTTGAGAAGGGAAAACGGTGAAGATGCCGTGGCCGATATCCAGCGCCGTGCCGTGAATAAATTCTACTTGCCTTTTACTTGGGGAATTGCCACTGAAAAAGTAACTGGCAAAAATACGCTTGAAAATTATCAAGACGCGTGGTCAGAGCTTCGGAATTTATGGCGAGAGCAAGTGGACGAAGTGAATGAGAATAGCTTTCAGACCCTAAATAACCGGCCCGACGAAATTTACACGGATTACAAATACCCGCGTTACCTTTCAGACGGATCTGTCTTGGCTTACCGCACAGGGATGTCAAATCCCGGCGAGTTTGTTTTTGTGGAAAAAGACGGAAACGCGAAGTATTTCAAGATGCCCGGTATAGTGAACGAGGCGGGAATGCTCTCCGTGGAAAATGACAAAGTGATTTGGGCCGAATACGGTTATGGAACAAGATGGAGAGCCCGCTCTTTCTCAAATATAAAAATATGGAATACCCGTACGGGCGAGAAAACCAAATTGACGCACCGTGGGCGTTTGGCCGGCCCGGCTTTGTCAAAAGACGGCAAACGAGTAGTGGCGGTAGAGACAATGACTAGCGGCGAGTTTGCCTTGGTGTTTCTTAACGCCGAATCGGGAGCGGAAGAAGGACGTTACAAAATGCCGAAAAACAGCTTTCCGGCTATGGCGAGTTGGTCGGAAGACGGGAGGTATGTCTATTATACCAAAGTATTGAAAAACAGAAAAACCATGGCTCGCTATGATGTGAATTCCCAAAAGGAAGAGCATTTGGTGCCGTGGTCTTCGGAGAATTATGGACACCCGCAGGCGTACGGAAATTACCTTTACTATAACTCGGCCGTGGGCGGGATAGACGATATCTACGCTTTGGATTTGGAAACACGACAGCAATTCAAAGTGACCTCGGCGAAGTACGGCGCTTATAATCCGGCAATTGCGGACGGTGGCCAGCGGATGCTGTACAACAACTACACGGTAAACGGTATGGACGTGGCGGAAACGGAGCTGAATCCGTCGTTGTGGACTCCGTTAAGCAAGGTGAAGAATATCAGCTTGGGTTATATTGACCCGGTAGTGGAACAGGAAAGAAAATCTTTGGAGGAATTGGCCAAGGCGAAATCTGAAGAGAAGCACTTTGAGGATAAGCCTTATTCGTCTTTTACTCATTTGGTTCGTCCTTACGCTTGGGGATTGACCGCCACTACGGATTTTAATAACGTTGAACTGGGAGTTATCTCGAAAAATATCCTTAGCACAATGGTGATGAGTGGCGGATATATTTTCGATCAATCCGAAGGTAAGGGAATCTGGCGAGCGGATGTAAGTTACCAAGGTTGGTATCCGATCATTGATTTCTCGTTTGAGAACAGAGGGCGTTCGGATACGGCGTTTTTGCCTGTCGGAAGAAATAGGTTTGAAGTGAGGAATGCGGAATGGCGCGAGACAACTTGGGAGGCGGGACTTCGTTTGCCGTTTAGGCTTACGGATTCTAAGCTCTTCAGTAATCTTACTTTCGGAACGTATTTTGGCTTGACGCAAGTTAACGATTACCCTTATCCAGGTGATGTGAAGTTTATTGATCGCCAAGAGAACGGTGACCTTTATAGTATGCGCTATACCATCCAATATTCTTTGACACAAAAGACCTCTTTCCGGGATTTTGCGCCACGTTGGGGATTGACTTCGCTACTTTATTTCCGCCACACTCCGTTTGGTGGGGATTATGAAGGGAAAATTTTCACCACAAATTGGACAGGATATCTGCCGGGTTTGGCAAAACACCATACTTTACAGCTTCGCGCTTCGTACCAGCGGACATCACCTGATAATTATAGCTTGCCAAGTCCGGTCTTCTTCCCAAGGGGATATAGTTACCAGATTTTCAAGGATCTGTACGTTGGTTCGGTGTATTACGGTTTGCCTATAGCTTATCCCGACTGGGAAGTGGGGCCTTTGGTTAATATCCAGCGGATAAGAGTGGCGGGTTTAGCCGATTTCGGAAGAGGCAAAGACGGATATTTGTTGTCTAACGTAGAAGGAGATGGGATGTCGAAAGACTTTTTCTCATTTGGCGGGGAGGTGACTGTTGACGCCAATTATTTCCGATTCCTTCCTTTGGTGAGTATGGGAGTGCGGTATGTGCGGGTACCGGATAATAAGGACAATAACTTCTACTTCATCTTCGGTCTCAACTTTTAGGCTATTTGATCAGTCTCAACATACGCAGGGCGCCCACGGACAGGTTCCTAAGCGAGTTCCAACGTATAAAGCCTCTCGGTGTCGGCACTACGCCACAGTAGGGAGGTTTTATTCCTAATTGGTCTTTCATGGTTCGTCTTACGAAGTGGGCGCAGTTGTTACCCATCATCGTGTAAGGTTTGTCTATCCTGTACGCTTCCAATTCCCTGACCAAGTTCCTAACTTGCTTCGAAGTTATGGGATAGTCTCTGTGATGAGTCTTTTTGGCGAATTCGTCATTGTCGGTATAGCTAAGAAATTCGTAGTGCGCGCCACTGTGCCTGTCGGGAATGCCACTCATACCACTGCCTACGTTAAAAAGCTCTTTATCCTGTAGTAGGACGGAGTACCAAGCGTGTCCGGGCATATTGTCTTTGTGGCAATTGAACCTGAAGTTGAGCCCATGAACTTCTTCTGTACCGTCAAGCCCTTCGACGACGCTTTTTATATCCGCTAGAGTCTTTACTTTTCCGTCTACACGTTCCAAAGGGTTGGGCATGAAAAACTCGCCTAGCGATTGTCCCTGAGCTTTGATCCAGCCTTTGGGCGGATCACCGTCGTGGGTTTTGCCTTGGGCGTCTTGCCACATAGCCTGAAACGGCTTGCTCTCCGAGCGTTTGTGTCGGGCGTTTTTTCTTTTGTTTAGGAACACTTCGGGCAGTATTTCTCTGTGTTTTCGGTATTTCTTGGGCAAGTTTCGCTTTATACGAAACCTCAAGGTTTTTTTATATGTTTCGGATTCAGGCCCTTTGTCCGTTTCGGGAATGTGGGGAAGATGATAAACTAAAGCAGGCATGCGACGATTCGTACCGGTTTTGATATGGATGTGGACGGTGGGTATATGCCTGTCGCTTTTGCTTTCCTGCGCCAATCGGGAGAAAAAGAAGGCTACTAATGGACCGAAAACAATGGAGAAATACAGAAAGCCGGGAGTTATCGAGTCATTGGAATTTCATATGACGCCAGGCGAAGAGGACGGATTTATACTGGCCGATAAGAAAACGTGGCTTCCTTTTTTGCAAACATACCCCGCATTTATAAGAAAAGAATATTGGAAAGACTGTAAAAAACAGGGCGTAGTAAGGATAGTTATCTACTGGGAAAGCCTGAGTGGTTGGAAATCCGTAACGGATGTGGAGCAACAAAAAGTTTACGATAACTTCCACAAGTTATTCCCCAAGGAAAATTACGAGTTGCGTTCCTCGACCCAATACAAATATGTGGGAGGGTACGGAGAGACGATAAAGTGAACAGCGACAAATCGACAGACTACTGATGAAAGAACTGATCAGCAACGAGAAGACCAGAGATACGATTGAGAATATTATGATGGCTATGGGAATAATTGGCCCTTTCGCCGCATTGCCTCAACTGTATAAGGTGTATATGACACATGGACATATGGCTGAGGGAGTGTCAATGGTCACTTGGTTGTTGTACGCCGTTACGGCTACTTGTTGGTCGATATATGGGTTGGTATTTGGTAGGCGTGCCGTGTTTATATCCAATGGGCTGACGGCCGTGATCGATACTTTGGTGGTTTTTAAGTTATTTTTACTTGGTTGTGGCTTCTAGTTTTTCCCTATTTGCCCTGTTTTTGATGTTATCATATCTTATTTTGTATTGAAACAATACGGTTAATCCCTATGTCTATACCGATTTTGGAACACAAAAGGATAGCGATAATCTCAACGGCGGTTTCGCCATTGGGGCGTGGATACGGCGGGGGTGTGGAGCAGGACGTACTTAAGTTCGCTTCTTGGATGATTGAGGCTGGGGCTGACGTGGAGGTTTTTTGCCCGGAAGGCTCCGTAGCGCCAAAGGAAATACATCTCCGGACGGTGGAGGGCGCTTTGGTAAAGCCAATTCAGTTTCTTACAGAAGACAGGGGGAAAGTAGAGGCCGATACGGCTTTGACTGAGGCTTTAAGGCAAATAGGCAAACGGGCCGAAGAGTTTGACTTGGTATTGAACTTCTCATATGATTGGCCCGCGTTTTTTCAATCCTACCTTTCCAGAGTTCCCATATTACATTACTTGAGTATCTGCTCACAAACGCCTGAACTTGACGCTTTGATTCGGGATTTGTCGGCTTTTAGGCCAAAGGCTTTGGCGGTGTTGAATCGTGAGCAATTGGGTACTTACGAGGACGCTGTCCCTGATCGGTTCACTGATTTGGGCTACGGGTTGTCATTGGATCGCTATCGTTTCAGGAAAAAGGCCGAAGGGAAAACAGTGGCTTGGATAGGCAGAATTACCGAAGAAAAAGGGCTTGAGGACGCTTTGGACTTTGCCGAAAGGCAAAACGTCAGGCTAAGGATATTCGGAGTGGTACAGGATGGGGAATATTGGGAAGGGCTGAAAGGCAAATATTCCGAGGAAACATACGAGTACGTGGGCTTTGTGGACCGCGGACGTTTGGCAGAAGAGATAGGGGAGTGCGAAGCTTTGATATTCACTCCCAAATGGGGCGAAGCCTTGGGTATAGTCATGTTGGAGGCAATGGCTTGTGGCGTACCCGTAATTGCCTATGACAGTCCTGGTCCGAGGCACGCCGTTCGGCACGGGCAGACTGGTTTTGTGGTGCCCTTGGGAGATGTGGAGGCGTTGTGCGAAGCTTATAAGCGTATTGGGAACCTTGACAGACAGGCTTGTAGGGACCGTGTGGCCCGTGATTTTTCGGAAGAAGCTTGGAGAAATAGGGCTTTGGATTGGGTGAAATCCGGTTTGAAAGGCTGATTTCCTTTTTTGGGATGCATGTTATTCCTTTTTAGTTTATTTTTATCTCACTTATATTCAAAATTGGGTGGGTAGATTCGGGAGGCCTTTTAGGTTTGTCCGAAGAGAAAACAAGTGCGTCAATTATGGGTAAACGGCTGAATACTATAAAAAGCAAGGTGGCGGAGATGTTGGTTATCAACAGTAACCGTGAGGGAAATAAGTTTTTGGAAGCCTTTATATCGGTTTTGATTCTGGCCAACGTGGTGGTAGTGATGCTGGAATCCTTTAAGGGTTACAAGCTAAAGTACGGTGCTTTTTTCGAAGTGTTTGAGGTTGTGACCGTTTCGGTTTTTTCAGTGGAGTATTTGCTGAGGCTTTGGGTGGCGGACATACGGTATCCCAAAGCGGGAACCGTCGGGTCTAGGGTCAAATTCGTGCTCTCCGGGGGCGGGTTGATTGACCTTTTGGCTATTCTTCCTTTTTATCTGCCGTTTTTTGTCACTACGGACTTGCGCGTTTTGCGGAGCCTCAGGCTGATGCGCCTGCTGTGGATTCTCAAACTCAACCGGTATTCTAAGTCGATGCGCCTGGTGGGGCAGGTGCTGATGAGCAAGAAGACGGATATCTTTGTTACGGTGTTTGTGACCTTGCTCCTGATGTCGATAGCCGCTACGCTGATGTATGATATCGAGCACGAGGCACAACCGGACGTGTTCGCCAATGTGTTGGACGCGTTTTGGTGGTCTATCGCTACGCTAACCACTGTGGGTTATGGCGATATTTATCCCATTACGGGCTGGGGAAGGTTCTTTGGCGGAGTGATAGCCGTGCTGGGTATCGGGCTGGTAGCCTTGCCTACGGGTATTATCAGTTCGGCTTTTTTGGAACAATTGGACGCCCAAAAGGAGAAGAAGAAAAAGAAAGCGGAGAAGAAAAAGGGCGTGGAGGAGTACCCTTATAACTTCTGTCCGCATTGTGGCGAGAAGCTGAAGGATGGGCAACATCCTTAGTTTGGTGGCGGAGGGAACTTGGAAGCTCCCTGTGAGGTAAGCACAAGGCTGGAGCCTTGCGCTGGCCGACGCGTGTTTTGGGCCTTTGATACGATCTGAAGTCTTTTTAATCTGTGTGTTTTATTGGTTCGATGATAATCTGGAGGCCTTATAATCTTTGCCTTTTGTTGGTTTGATGATGATCTGGAGTCTTTTTAATCTGTGTCTTTTACTGGTTTGATGAAAAACTGAATCCCTTGGTATTGTGTGGTTTGATTGCGTGTGTTCATGCGGAAGGAAGGTGTTTTTTGCTTTTTTTAGGGCGCGTTTGGGGCGTGATGTTAGGTGTCAAGCGTGGCAAAGGGCTGGGGTTTGCGGGTGGCCTTCTTTTATTGGGATTAGATTCTGGGGTATTGTTATGGCTTTTGTGGTGACTTTTGGTGATGAGTTCGCTGTGTAAGGTATAGAATGATTAGGTGTCTTTGTCTGGTTTTCGAGGTGTATGATGTGGTTAGCTACTGTGTTTTTATGTTGTAGGTGCTGAGTTTTGAATTGAAACATAGTATGTAAGGAGCGGTTACATACTGGGTTTTGGTGTATTACATACTATATTTTAGGGGTATATATACTGTGTTTGTTGGTGTGATATAGTATGTAAAAAGAAAACCCGGAGTCAAAAGACTCCGGGTTTTCTTGTGAAAAGGCCTTTGATGTACCGTGAGAGGTGTTTCCTCGTCTGGTGTTCAGTGGCTTTTTCCCTTGTCCGAATTTAGTTATTCTTTGGGGAATGGGCCAGTGCTTTGGGCCTTGCGTATCGTTTGGCGGTTTGTTGCGCCTTTGTGTACGTGATGTTTTGCCTTATTGGTTAAGGATTTTGTTCAGGAAGTTAACCGTAATCAGGTACGTTGGCCGTACGCCGATGACACCAAGGCTTCCGGATGCGAGGGAATGTCCTGTCATCAGAGGGTTGTCCGAGGCGTAGTAGGCGTAGCGAAGGGCTACGTCGGGGCTGATGGAGTGGCGGATTTTGGCCGCCGCCTGTATGGCTTTTTGGTAGTGCGCGCCTTCCATTTCCAGACCTACGGTGTTCCAAGACGAGTTGCGGAAGTAACGCAATACGTCTTTGTTCTGCAGGGAAGTGCCGAGAACGGTGAGCATGGTGCCTTCCATCACTTCGAGTCCGCGCCCCTTGAAGTCTTCGGGATCGAGGTCGTTGTTAAACGGATAGTTGTCCGACGTGCCTTCGAAGATGTGGGCAGTAGGGAGCATGATGTCGCCTTTGTTGCCGGTGAGGATGCCCGCCTTGCCCATTACGGCGATAGATCTTGCGTTTAGGTGCAGTGTGGCGGTGTCCGTGCGGTGCGGTTTGAGGAGTTCGTCCATGGTTTCGAAGGCCTGCTCGCCGAAGGCGTAGTCCATTACGAAGATAACGGGGCTTTCTTGCTGAAGGTACTCCTTGTCAAAGCTCAGTTCTTTGGGCAGTTGGGCCAGGTTAAGCTTTGAGGTGTCTATGATCTGCACACCGATATTTGTGCCGAAAGGATCGGAGAGAGTGACGAGTCCGTGGCGTTTGGCGTAGTCTTCCACCTTTTCGCGGAGGTGTCCGTTCTCCCTTTTGCTGAGGGTTACGGCTATCTCTTCCAGCGGAATGTCCTTGTATTTTTTGCCCAAAGCGCCGACGGCGTACAGCGAATTCATAACGCTGTGGAGGTTTGCGCTGATGATGTGCAATGGCCTGTCGAAGAGTTTGTGGCTGATGAGTGAGCTTTTGATATTGGCGGCCCAACGCTCGCCGTATATATGGTGGCCGATGCGCTCGCGCAATGACGGGGAAAAGTTGATCTTACGGTCTCTGCCCAGCGATTCTTCCTCTATGGCGAGTTTTCCAAGCCAGTATATTACGTGGAAAAGCCCTGAGTTTTGGCCGGTAGACTCTTGGAATCTGGCGTAGGCTTTCTCCACTTCGTCATAGGTGCGGGCCAGTACTGTGCCCAGGTAAGTGAAGGCGATTTCCTTGTCGTGCAGTTCGTCTTCGGGCTTTCCGCCTTTTACAATCTCTTCGATCTTGAGCCATTCGCGGGTTTTTTCGCCTTTGGCGTCAAGGGCTTTCTCTTTTATTTTACGGGCTTCTACGAAGAGGAATGTCAGGTGCGCCAGTATGTCGTATATCTCGCTGCGCCCGCGGGTTACTTCGATGAACATTTGCTCCTCGTCGATGCGGAAGCAATTGCGTCTTCTTTTCGAGGGGGTAATAACTTCGAAAGAGGCGTTGCGCAGGCCTTCGTCAGACGTGAGGGTGATAAACCTGCACTCTTCGATGCCTTTTGGCAGGCGGTCGATGGCGTATACGAGGCCTTCGAGCTCCACCTTTTCGGCTTCGGCCATGGATCCGTATATCTCGGGGCTGAGGGTAAGGAGCGCGTTGATGATGGCTTTGCCCGATTCGCCCGAGGGTTTGTAGTACCCGCGGTTAAAAAGGTGGCGCATCGTGATGTATAGCCTTTCGATAGCTGCTCTCGATTCCTGTGCTTTAGTCCTTTCCAAATCGCTTTAGGTTTAGGTTGAAGATGTATGCGCTCGCCTGTGGCCGGGTGTTTGGCCTGTTGGCGGGTATTGGGTTTGGCGGTGTTCCGCGGAGCCAAGCCTTTTGCCAGGTTACGGATTGCCGTATTGCATAAACGCCGGCAATATTGCCGGCGTTGTGTGTTTTTGTGAAGTTTTGGCGACGTTTCGGTACGCTTACGGGACTTTGCGTATAAGGTTGCGTTTGGTTCCGTATTTTTTCACCTGTGTTCCGCTGGTCTTTTTAGGACTCTTGGATCACAATGTTGATTTTGTTAAGCCTTCCCGAAACGAGTTTGAAGGTCTTTTCGCCTCCTCCTTCGTTGGTCTTGTCGCCTTTTTTGGCCATGATGTAATACGCTTTCGGCGAAAGTTTCTTGAATGTTACTCTGCCCTTCGCGTCAGTTTTCAGCATGGCGATAGGGTTTTTCTCGTTGAGATAGTCCTTCTCGTTTTCATAGAGAGTCACGCTCGCTCCTTTTACGACGTTTCCGGACTCGTCAATCACCGTAAAACGGAGGTTGGTTGGCAGGATGCCAGCTTGCGCGCCGCTCATGAATGCGACGGCGAAAATGGCGAGAACGGTAGTCAGCAAAATACTCTTTCTCATCTGAATAGCTCTATATAAATATTAAACTTAGGAAAAAATCACCACGTGTACGGTGCGGGACCGACCGAAAGGGTCAGGACAATGCCGCGTTAAGGTATTCCACGAATGGCCTTACGATGTCAAAACTCTCCGCGACTGTGGCGCGAAGGTCGGGGCTTGTCACTTGTTCGTCTGTCAACGGCCTTGTGACAAAGTAGCTTTTGAGCTTCAGGAGCTCGATGTTTGGGTGCGAAGGGTCATAACCCTTGGGTGCCCGTTTGAGTTTGTCGCCTTTGATGGCCCCGAAGTATTCAGCAAATTTATCTTTTTCCGTGACAGCTTTCAATTCCGAAGCGTTATAATCGATCTCTTGCCTGATTTTTTTTAGTTGTTCACCGTCAGGCATGTAAATTCCGGCACCCAGAAAGCATTGTCCCGGCTCAAGGTGAAGGTAATATCCGGCGTTGCCCGATTTCTTGCCCCCTTCGGCGAAGTAGGCTCCGAAGTTGGTCTTGTACGGCGCCTTGTCTTTGCTAAAACGCGTGTCGCGGTTTAGGCGGAAGGTACATTTCTTCGGGTCGAGACCTGCCATATCGGGCTCGATGGCTATGAGATCGGTCAGCGTGTCGGCCGTTATGGCTTCGAAGTTTTGCTTTGCCGCCTGATAAGTCTTTTTGTTGTCTTGCATCCAGTCCCGGTTATTGTTGTCTTTCAATTTTTCTAGAAAGTCGAGGATGCTTTTTACCGGTTCTGTTGAGTTGGCCATGTTAGTTTTTTTGTTCTTTTGATCGGTTTTTAAGGCTGTGGACAAGCCACGGACGCAAAAAGATAGCGCCGATAATCAGATATGGATAATACGAAAGGGAGCGCCAAAGGATGCTGGTGATAAAGGTGTAGTCGCCGAGGTAGCCGTTGAAAAATTGGGTAAAGAAATACTCGGCGGTTCCGCTACTGCCCGGTGTGGGCGAAACCAGCATGATGATCCACATAATAATTTGCTTGCCGAAGATGCCCATCTGCTCGGTGAAGTCAACGTCGGCGTATGCCGAAATCAGGCAGTTGAGCATAGTGTAGCGGGCGCACCATACGAAAATGGTGGAGACGATGATGCGGATCCAATAGCCTTTTGCTTTGCCAGCAAGTTGTTTTGAGGCTTCTACAATTTCGTTTCCGTAGTTATAGGCTCCCCGTCGCCATTTTCTCAAAGGCCTTAGGCTTGTGACTTTAAGCAAAAGCCATTTGAAGCCACTAGGCCTTATCAGTAATGCGTACGAGAATATCAGACAATAAAGAACGATTAGAGCGTAGCTGATCCAGAAAAGGCTGGAAAGCCCGAGCTTAAGGCTTCCGATATCTACGACGGGAAACACGGATTGGCCTGTGTAAAGAAGCACCAACGGGGCGAATAGGATAAAGAATCCGTTGTCGAGAATGGAAGAAAGCATAACGTAAGCGCTGGCCCGCCCGATGGTGATGCCCTCCATTAGTAATATAAATACGGCTACGGCGGTGCCTCCCACAACGGAAGGCGTAACGGCCGAGGCGAATTCCCAAAGAATGATTACGTAGATACTCCGAACCCAGGAGAGACGCTTTTCAGTTAGGGTTCTGATACGGTAAACATAGCCAGCGTCGCGGGCAATGATGACCAAAAAGGCAAGGATGATGGGCCAAGGTTTGGCGTCGCTGACAAGCCTGAAAGTGGACGGGCTGAGATTCGGGTCGGTATAAAACTGGTAAACTACGAAGGCCAGTCCCAGAATCGTGGGAATCCAGACTTTATTCGGGTTAAGCGTTTTGAGCGCTTCGTGCTGTTGTTTCATGCGGGAAATTTGTCAGGCGACGGATTTTTCGATGGTGAAGTCGTTATAGCCTTCGCCGATCGCAATTTGGATCTTTTGGACTTGAAGAAGCTCGAGTATGGCCAGAAAGTTGAATATTACGGCTATTTTCTCGGGGTTCGTCAGGATAATCTCGGAAAACGAAAGGTTTTTTCCGTCCCGGAGGCTTTTGCTGATGAATTCTTTTTGTCCGTTAACCGTGTAAGGGTACGGAGCTATCCGGTGGACGGGTTGGTCTTTGGTGTTTTCGTATCGTGTAATGAGTTTTTGGTAGACTTTAAGCATTTTGTACAAGTCCACGTCTTGCAGTTCCTCGTCTATGGAGTCGATATCTTTGGCGAGTTCCCGGATTTCGGACAGCACGTTTCCTCTTTTGGCAGAGCCGAGGCTGTTTTCTTCCATATCCCGGAACTCCTCAAGCACGGATTTGTAACGTTTATATTCCAAAAGGTGCGCGATAAGCTCTTCCCTGGGGTCGATCTCGTTGCCTTCTTCGTCGAGTTCGGGGCGAGGAAGTAACATTTTGGCCTTGATTCTCATCAAAGTGGAAGCCACAAGTATAAATTCGCCTGCGACTTCGATGTTCACCTGTTCTAGTTGGCGGAGGTAGTCGAGAAAGTCATCGGTGACACTGGCTATCGGGATGTCGTGGATATCCAGCTCGTCACGTTCGATAAAGAACAGCAACAAATCGAAAGGGCCTTCGAATAATGGCAGTTTGATTTCGAAACTCATGTGTAGTGACGCTTTTTCCGAATCCGTAATTATACAAATATATGGCAAGTATTCGACTATGCTTAGCCTATAGAGATTTCTTGAATGTGAAGAAATGGTTCGGTGAAGAAAAAGTCGGTGTGTTTTGTGCCTGTCATGCGGCTTTGGGGACAATACCTTCGTCCGTTTAGTTTTTTTGAAAATTATTTTTGGTCTGTGATAAAAATTTTATCGCGTTTCCGAACTCCTGATGCGGTTTTTGTCAGATTAATTTTAGTATATGCTATTTTTGTTGGGAGTTTTGTTTGCGTAGTAAATTTCGATTAACTAAATTGGTTAGGTATTCATCGCTTCGCTTTACGAGTTAGCTAAAACAACTATAGCCATGAACCGCAAAATGACGATCAAATTATCGGCCACGAGGCTCAAGTCCGGAAAATATCAGGTTAAGTTCCGGGCAACGTCGTTGGACCAGGAACTTTGTTACGGGTATCTGTTAGCCGATGACCACGCCACCGAGGATGAGGTGTTGGCGGATGTGAAAGTGGGTGTGAGGCGCGCCATTGAGGGCGATATGTATCAGCATGGCCAGCTTTATCGCTTAGGGCGGAGGTTGCCTTTGAGCGACCGGTTGCTGGTGTATAAAAATGTTTTAGCATGAGCCCATTATTTTTATCAGAAAATGTTTTTTAAATTTAGATAAACGAATTGCTTTCCGCTTCTTGACTAAGGCGGGATCCAAACACCAAACCGATAAACGCCATGTCGCTAATTAGCCGAAATATCCGTTACCTGCGCAAGCGCGCCGGTCTTACCCAAGCCAAATTTGCCGAAAAGATCGGTATCAAGCGTTCTTTGGTGGGCGCTTACGAAGAAGGTCGCTCCGACCCGAGGTGGAATAACCTGTTGTCTATCTCCCGTTTGTTCGACATTTCGGTAGATGCGCTTATCAGCTACGAACTTGACGGTGCATCGCAAGACGAATTGCTGAAATATTCCGTCCGGTTAAACGAGTCTGGAGTAAATGTGGCCCAGGAAACAAAAATTCTGGCCATTACCGTGAATGACGAGGAGAAAGAGAACATAGAGTTGGTGCCTCAGAGGGCTTCGGCTGGTTATACTAACGGATATTCCGATCCTGAGTACATTCGGGATTTGCCTAAGTTCCAGTTGCCGTTCTTACCGGGTTCAGGAACTTATAGGGCCTTTGAGATCAGCGGTGATTCGATGTTGCCACTGGAATCGGGGACGATTGTCGTCGGGCAGTATGTGGAATCTGTGGCAGATATTGTGAGCGGAAAAACATATGTGCTCGTAACCCAAGATGAAGGGGTGGTATACAAGCGTGTGTTCAATTATCTGCATGAAAACGGAAAATTGTTCCTATCGTCGGATAACCAAACATACACGCCTTACGAGATTGACGCTTCTTCGGTGAAAGAAGTTTGGTCAGCCAAAGCGTTTATAAGCGTACACTTCCCTGATCACAACAACAGTTTGGACGCTTACCCCGCTGAGCCGATGACGTTGGAGAAGTTGACAAGTATTGTGTTGGAGTTGCGTGAGGAGATTGTAAGGTTGAGGGAAGAGAACGCCTGAATGGGAGAGGTTTCGCCGAGTGCGAATACGCATTGATTTCGCATCGGAAATTGGCTGGAATTTTATAGCTTTGCCCAAAATTTTCTATAAATAGCTTTATGGACATCCAAGGAAAGATAAAGGTAATTTACGATACTCAACTAGTAAGTGACAGGTTCAAAAAAAGGGAATTTGTCGTTGAGTATATGGACAACCCCCAGTACCCGCAATTTATTAAGTTTGAAGTTGTTCAAGACAGTTGCGGTATGTTGGATAGCCACCAAGTGGGCGAAGAGGTGAGCGTAAGCTTTAATCTCCGAGGCCGTGAATGGATTAACCAGCAAGGGCAGGCGATGTATTTCAATACGCTCCAGGCTTGGAGAATTCAGCCCGTGGCTCAGCAACAGCCTCAGGGTAATTTCCCGCCGGCTGATAATATGGCTCCTCCTCCAGCGGAACCGCCGAGTTGGTCAGACAATGGAGGCAGTTCTGACGACGACGATCTTCCGTTTTAAGTTTGACCGGAAAAATATCAGGGGCTTGTGCCCCTTTTTTTATAAGGATCAAAACGACAGAAGCCCGGCTCAGCCGGGCTTCTGTCGTTTTGATTGAGTATTTTTTCGCTAGTGCGTTAAGCTTGCTTCGTGTAGTGCTTTTTCAATTTGATCCCGCTCCTTATTGAGCCTACGGATGTTAAAGTAATAGAAAAGCGGGGGCTGGCTTAACACGAGAAGAATCAGTGTCCAGTTAGATGAGGCCATAAAGAGATAGATAAGGCAAAGCGAGAGCATAGCCATAAAGAAGTAAGAGATCCGCATAAAGTATGCGTTGGTTCTCATTCTGTTTATCAACTCTTCTCGTGGGGATAACGTATGCGACATAAGCTTTGGGTTTTGATTGAGGGGTGGGGCGTAATCGATTCCCGTAATGATTCAATTAGTGACGCAAAGGGAACTGAGGCGTTATATATCAGTTTGTTGATTATTTTACATAGAGCGGGTTTGGCGATTCCACTCAAGTGAGAGCTTTTTTCTCCCATAATCTACCGAAAGTTGGCCTCTTTACTACTGTAACGTATATGTTGGTATAGTGTTACGTAAACTCCACACTCAGGTGATATAGAAATAATGAAAAAACAAAAACTATAAGTGACTGTGATGTAATTTTCCGTGGCAACGAAAAGTAATATAGTTAAAAAAATATTTAAACACTAGTTGAAGTGGTCGGAGAAAGGGAGGGAGAGCCAAAGAATAACTTCTTGTTAAGAACAGTGGAGTGCTAAAATTCATAATGAAGCGTGCGTTTTTTTGAATCAAAGACGTATTTTTACAGAGATTCGGTAACCGAAGGCTGTTTTGGAAACCGGTTTTGGAAGACGAAAAAAAATGATCTTTTTTTACGATGGCAGAATATAACTATAAAGATATAGAAGCGAAGTGGCGGAAATACTGGCAAGATAGCCAAACATTCCGTACGGGAACCGACAAGTCGAAGCCCAAATATTATGTGTTGGATATGTTCCCTTATCCGTCGGGAGCGGGGCTACACGTAGGTCACCCGTTGGGATACATCGCTTCTGATATCGTTTCTCGTTACAAGCGTCTTCAAGGTTTTAACGTATTGCACCCTATGGGATTCGACTCGTTCGGATTGCCGGCGGAGCAATACGCTATTCAGACAGGGCAGCACCCTGCGAAAACGACTGAGGAAAACATCGCCAGATACAAGGAACAACTTGGTATTATCGGTTTTTCTTATGATTGGGAAAGAGAGGTAAGGACCAGCTCTCCCGATTATTACCGTTGGACGCAGTGGATATTCATGCAGTTGTTCGCCTCATGGTATGACAATGACGCTGACAAGGCCAAGGATATCGACGACCTGATCAAGATTTTTGAAGAGTCGGGTAACCAATCCGTAAACGCTGTGTGTGACGAGGAGACACCTTCTTTCACTGCTGAAGCATGGAAAGGGATGTCTCGTAAAGAGCGGGCGGATATCTTGATGATGTACCGTTTGACGTATCTTTCCGAGACATTCGTGAACTGGTGCCCTGCGTTGGGGACCGTGCTTGCCAATGACGAAGTGAAAGACGGACTGTCCGAGCGTGGAGGCCACCCTGTCGAGCGTAAGGAAATGTTGCAGTGGAGCATGAGAATCTCCGCTTACGCCGACAGATTGTTGGAAGGTCTTGACCGTGTTGACTTCTCCGAATCGCTTAAAGAAATGCAACGGAACTGGATCGGGAAATCATACGGTTGCTCGGTGAAGTTCCAAGTTGAGGAATCTGACCGGAAACTTGAGGTTTTCACCACCAGGGTTGACACTATTTTCGGGGTGACGTTTATGACAATCGCTCCGGAGCATGAATTGATCGACGAACTTACGACCGATAGCCAGCGTGCGGAAGTGGAAGCTTATGTGGAGAAAGCGAAAAACCGTTCGGAGCGTGACCGTATGACTGATGTGAAAACGGTTTCGGGCGTATTTACGGGCTCTTACGTTAAGCATCCTTTCACTGATGAGAAGGTGCCTTTGTGGGTAGCTGATTACGTGTTGTCTGGTTACGGAACTGGTGTTGTGATGGCTGTTCCGTGTTCCGACACTAGGGATTACGCTTTCGCCAAGCATTTTGAGTTGCCGATAATTCCTATTCAGGAAGGAAAGCATTGTGATATCACGCAAGAGGATTTTGACCCGAAAGCGGGCAAAATGGTGAACTCTGGCTTCCTTGACGGAATGTCAGTGGAAGAGGCTGTTCCGGCCGCTATCAATAAGGTAGAGGAAATGGGAATCGGGCAGGCGAAAGTGAACTTCAAAATGCGTGACGCTGTTTTCAGCCGTCAGCGTTATTGGGGGGAGCCGGTGCCGGTGTATTTTGACAACGAAGGTGTTGCCGAATTGATCGCCGAGGATAAATTGCCGTTGATTTTGCCTGAAATCGACGAATATAAACCTACTGAAACGGGTGAGCCTCCGTTGGGAAGGGCTAAGGATTGGAAATATGAAGGCCAATATGGTTACGAGTTGAGCACTATGCCGGGTTGGGCTGGCTCAAGCTGGTATTTCCTCCGTTATATGGATCCGAAAAACGAGAACGAGTTCGCCGCTAAAGAAGAGTTGGACTACTGGCAGGACGTCGACTTGTACATCGGTGGGGCGGAGCACGCTACCGGCCACTTGCTGTACTCGCGTTTTTGGTCGAAGTTTTTGTTTGACAAAGGCTATTTGAAGGTTGATGAGCCTTTCAAAAAGTTGATTAACCAAGGAATGATCCAAGGCCGTTCGAGCTTTGTGTATCGCGTAAACGGCACGAACCAATACGTTTCTTACAATCTGCGCAAAGACTATGAGGTAACGCCTTTGCATGTTGATGTCAGCATCGTTGATAATGACATCTTGGACACGGAAGCGTTCAAAGCTTGGCGTCCGGATTATACCGATGCGGAATTTATCTTGGAAGACGGCAAATATGTTTGCGGTTCCGAAGTTGAGAAGATGTCAAAGTCGAAGTACAACGTCGTGAACCCTGACGATATCGTGGAGCGTTACGGCGCCGATACATTCCGTCTCTATGAAATGTTCCTCGGGCCATTGGAACAATTTAAGCCATGGAATACCAACGGAATCGACGGAGTTCATAAATTCCTGAAGAAATTCTGGAGACTGTTTCATAGCGGAAATGACGGAGAATTCACATTGAGTGAAGAGGAGCCGACCAAAGAAGAATTGAAGATCTTGCACGGAGCGATTAAGAGTGTAAGCGATTATATGGACCGTTACGCTTTCAATACATGCGTTTCGAGCTTTATGATTTGCGTGAACGAACTCACGTCGAAAAAATGTGCTAAGCGATCTGTTCTGGAACCTTTGGTAGCTATGCTGTCGCCGTTTGCACCTCATATGGCCGAAGAGCTTTGGGCGAAACTTGGCCATAAGGAATCTGTAGTGAACGCCGAATTTCCGAAATATGAGGAGAAATACTTGAAGGAGGACTCTTTCGAGTACCCTGTGATGGTAAACGGTAAGATGCGGGCCAAAGTAAGCATTCCAGCAGACGCATCAAAAGACGAGATTCAGTCTGTTGCTTTGTCAGACGAACGTGTGGTGAAGTGGACGGAAGGAAAAGAGCCTAAGCGAGTAATCGTGGTTCCGAAGAAGATTGTGAACGTAGTAGTGTAATTGATAGGTGAAAAATCCGAACCTGATTCGGTTTTGATAAAATAACAAAAGGCTCTTGAACGGCGATTGCTGTTCGAGAGCCTTTTTATATCCTTTGGCTTTATCTTAAAGTGCGTGTCTTAGTTTTTGGCCCCAAGAATCCGCGGAGCTTTCCAATTGTGGATTGTCATTCAGAGGAAGTCCTCCGACTGATCCTGTGGCTTGGACGATTCCTTTGCTTTGCTGTACTACGTGCGCCAGTTCATGCCCCATTAAATGTTGGTCAAAACTGCGGTTCATGTTCAGTGTTTGGGCTACGTGGATGTCGTTGCCTTGAGCGTAAGCGTGGGCTCCGATGCTTCTTGCCGACATGGAATTTTGAATCACGTTGACATTTGAGAAATCATGTCCCATAATGTCAGAGGCTCTTTGAACCACGTAATCAAGAGATCCTTTTTTAGGTCCTTCGGTCATGGCTTGTACAGGCTGTTCGCCGAAAAACGATGACGAATCGGTCATTGCCTGAACCGTATCTGATTCCGAGGACTGTTGGAGCACTTGTGGGGCGGGACTCACGATATCCGCTATTTTTCGTTGGGCTACGGCTTCCGGGCGCCGGTCTTCGAACGAGGCGGTGCCGTTGGGTCCAGCCATTGGCTTGCGCTGCAATGTGGAAGCGTGCTTAGGGACCATTTTTTGTTGCAAAGGCATGAACATAGTGGCGTGGTTTCGCTGTTCTCAGGTACAAATAGCAAACCGGAAGTATTCCTTTATGTTCGGCGATTGCGATTTTTTTGTAACAGTTTTTCTATAGCGTCTAATTTTTGGTTTCGAAAAGGCCTTCGTTCTTAAAGCTTGAAGACGATCGGCAACGTCATGTCATAACTGATTTCTTTGCCTTTGTGAAGGGCTGAGGCCCATTTGCCAGAGGTCTTTTCTATCAGCCGTATGGCTTCGTCGTCACAGCCGAAGCCGATACCTTTAACTATTGTCGGGTTTTCTACGGCCCCTTGTGGGCTTACTGAGAACTTTACGTAGACAGGGCCTTGGATCCGCATTTTCTTGGCGTTTTTAGGGTACTTCAGCTTTTCGTTTACATAGCTGTAAAAGTCCTTGAGGCCTGTTTTGAAAATAGGGAGCGAGTAGGGGACTTTATATTCTTCGGGAGCACCTTCAATGTCAAAGCTTTGCCCGGAAATGAGGTTGTTGTTTTCGTATACTTCTTCGTAAAATCGATTGCCGTTAGTGTAGTAACCTCTCCATGTGCCGGTTTTTCGGCCTCTATTTAACGTGCCTGTCTCTTTGAGTTTTCCGTTCGGGTAATAGCCTGAGTATATTCCATTACCTTTGGTGACCGTTTGTTCGCCTTGGGCATTCCATTGGTTGATTATTATGCGATCATTTTCGATAATGGACCAGAGGGCGTTGGCCGGGACTTTGGCGATCTGTTTAAATGATAGGTGCTTGCACTCCAGTGTCGGTGCGCCTTTCTCGTTCCAATATTTCCAGATTCCGAATTTCTCGTTGTTGGCGTATTCCCCTTCGCTTATTTTCATTCCTTCTTTGTTGAAGTATTGGAATATTCCATGTCGTAAGTTTTGCCGGTATTCTCCTGTGAACTTCTTTTTTCCGTCGATGTAAAAGGCTTGGGCTTTTCCGTGCCTTACGTTTGTCTCTTTTTTTCGGAGGACGGGCACTTCCAGATAGAAGTTGGCTTTTTTAGGATCAAGAGTTTCTTGTCCTTCGCTTATGTAATGTAATTTTTTGACATGTTGGGAAAATCCATGTATAGATCCTCCGATTAAAAATAAGAGAAGAAGAGGGACGGTTCTCATTTTCAGGTAGTTTTCAATAAATCTAAAAAACAAATAATCATCTCAATATATTAATCTGTTTTATTTCAAAAAAGAAAAAGTGATTAATTGGTGATTTTATTGTCTTGAAAATAATGAAAATGCTGATTTAGAGGATAAAATAGTTCTATTATAAATTTGACATGTGTTGTTTTTTGTTTGAAAACTGGATTAGTATCTAAATTTTAAAATATAATTCTATTTAAATGTCGGGAGTGGCGGTGAATTGTAATGTTTAGCCAGTAAGTGTTATTTATTTTCTTGGTTGAGAGAGTAGGGTTTTGTTGCTTGTTGTTAGTTATCGGTTAGTTTCCGTGTCCGCAATTTTTTGAATAAGGTCCGATTCAAGAATACGAAGGCCTTCGGGCTTTTGGCTATTTACGCTTACTGAACAGATAGCCTTTGCCACGTCCGAGGCTTGGATTGCACGGTATTTTTTCAAGAATCCTACCAAGAATAGGTTCATGATTCCGCTGATGGTTTTAGCAAAATCCTCACCCGCTCTTTTTTCGTCTCTTTTGCCAAGTAACAAAGAAGGGCGGAAGAAATATGTGCTGGAAAATTGGAGCTTGGTGATGGCGTCTTCGGCTTCGCCTTTGGTTTTATTATAAAAGACCGAGGACTTTGCGTTGGCGCCAATTGCGGTGACTATGAAGTAACGTTCCGCTCCTTGTTCCCTTCCCCAGCGAGCGAAGTTGAGCGGGTATTCGAAATCAACTTTCCGGAAAGCTTCCTGTGAGCCGGCCTTCTTTATTGTAGTGCCGAGGCAGCAGAATAAGTCCGAGATTGTGGGGAGGTCCAAGCCGTCCAGATTTTCGAAATCGCAGACTATTGTTTTTATTTTTTCAGATCCTAAATCGACAGGTTTTCGCACTAGGGCAAAGACGTTGTCGTAGTGTCCCGTGTTGGCAAGCTGTTTGGCGAGTGACTTGCCGATAAGGCCGGTGGCTCCGGCGATTAGCGCATTCTTTTCCATATTTTTTTGATACCAAAAAAACGCCGTGACTGTTTGGCCACGGCGTTTCTATTCGTTATAGATTTTTATTAAAGCTTGTTCATCACGAAGTTCGTAAGCATACGGTAAAGGTGCATGGTCGTGTTTCCGCCGTAGATTCCGTGGTTGCGGTTCGGGTAGTAGAACGACTCAAATTGCTTATCCGTTTTTACGAGTTCGTTAACCAATTCCACAGCGTTTTGGAAGTGGACGTTGTCGTCGCCGGTGCCGTGAACGAGCAGGAAGTTACCCTTGAGCTTCGAGGCGTGGAATACAGGGGAGAATGCGTCGTATCCGGTAGGGTTGTCTTGCGGGCGTTGCATGTAGCGCTCGGTGTAAATGCTGTCGTAGAAGCGCCAGTTGGTTACGGGCGCCACGGCGATGGCCGCTTTGAATACGTCGTTGCCGGTGAAGAGGCAAAGCGACGACATGTAGCCACCGTAGCTCCATCCCCAGATTCCGATTCGGCCTTTGTCAACGTATGGGAGCGAACCGAGGTATTTGGCGGCGCTGATTTGGTCTTGCGACTCGTATTTACCTAGGTTCTTGTAAGTGACGTGTTTGAAATCGCGTCCGCGGAAGCCTGTGCCGCGGTTGTCTACGCAAGCGACGATGTAGCCTTTGTTGGCCAACATGTTGAACCAGCGGTCACGCGACGACGGGAAGCTGTTCTTTACGTTTTGTGAGCCAGGGCCGCCGTAAACGTACATCAGAACCGGATACTTTTTGTTCTTGTCAAAATCGGCCGGATAAACCATGTAGCCGTTGAGCGAGATGTTCTCTTCCGTAGTGAAGTCGAAGAATTTCTTTTCGCCGATTTTGTAGCCTTCGAGGCGCTCCAAAGTGGCTTTGTTCTCTTCCAAAACACTCAGTTGCTTTCCGCTTGAGCGGTGGAGCGTTACGGTATTTGGAGTGGTGAGGCTAGAATAATAGTTGATGTAGTAAGCGTGGTCTTTGCTCATGTTCACTCGGTTGGTTCCTTCGAGTTTGCTGAGCTTCTTTTTGCCTCTTCCGTTCATCCCGATTACGTAGAGCTCTCTTTGGAGCGGAGACGTTTCGGTAGAGATGAAGTAGATTTTCTTTGATTTCTGGTTTACTCCGACAAGTTCGGTCACTTCCCAATCGCCTTTGGTGATTTGGCGGGTTTGTTGGCCGTCGGCGCTGTGCCAGTAGATGTGCTTGTAGCCGTCCTGCTCGCTTGTACGGATAATTCCCTTGTCGTTTTTCAGGTACGTGAGATTATCGTTGTAGTCGAGATCGACGTAAGTTTTGGCCGTTTCGGTAAGGGCCGTTACCGTGGCTCCGCTAGCGGTGTTGCCGTGAAGGATGTCCATGCGGTTTTGCAGACGGTTGAGTCTGAGGATCGAAAGCTGTCCGGCTTTTGATGTCCAGTAAATGCGCGGTACGTAGATGTCGGTTTCCTGCCCGATGTCCATGCTTACGGTCTGTCCGTTTGAAGTGTCGTAGACTTTCACTTCGATAAGCGAGTTGTCTTCGCCGGCTTTCGGGTATTTGAATTTGTAGTCTTTCGGATAAAGGTTGCCCCAAATCTGCATGTTATATTCCTTTACGCCCGATTCGTCGAAGCGGAGGAAAGCGATGCGTTTGCTGTCCGGAGACCATTTGAAGGCTTTGGCCATCGAGAATTCTTCCTCGTAAACCCAGTCGGCGCTACCGTTGATTATTTTGTTCCACTCGCCGTCTGTCGTGATGGCGGTTTCGTTCAGGTTAGCAAGGTTGGCTACATAGAGGTTATTGTCTCTTGTGTAGGCCACTTTCTTTCCGTCGGGTGAGAACGTGGCGTACGACACCTTTTTTCCGTCGGCCAAAACTCTGAGAGTGTTGCGCTCAATATTATAAAGGTAGTATACCGCTTTTGAAGATCTTCTGTAAATCCGTTCGAAAGAGGTGGTGAGCAGGGCTTGGGTTTCGTCCGCATTGAACGAATAGCCTGAAAAGCGAGGGAACTCGTTGTCGATTGTTCTGAGTTGGCGTGTATCGACGAGCGTGTCGATAGCCGCGTTTTTGACAATGTCGAATTTAACCACGAAAGAGCTGTTGCGGTCCGATTTCAGGGAGCTGTAATAGCGCCCGTCGTTCATCCAATTGACTCCGTATACGGAACGGGACCCGAATGCGCCTTGTTTGAAAATGCTTTCGAGCGTGATGTCCTTTTTTTCCTGGGCGAAAGCCGATAAAGTCAGGAAGGAAAGGAATACTATAAGGGTTGCTTTTAGGTTGTGTTTCATTAAAAATCCGTTAACGATTCTAGTTTACAGATACAATTTAGCTAATAATAAGAAAAAATCTTTCGCATTAGCTTTGTGGGTAAAAAAAAGGAAGGATTTGAAAACAGAGGTCAAGAAATAGGGGCAAGGACTTTGGATTCGGGTAGAAACAATCGACTTTAAATATGTCGATATGACTTTTTAAATAGAGTGATCAAATGCCTGTCCAATGAGTTTTGTGGAATTTACCAATCGTCTAGCTGGTCTTCGGGGGCGTTATCGATTTGTTCACGCAATTTTTTCAGTTCCTCTTCACTAGGCCTGTAGATTTCGAATTCTACACGGCGGTTGAGAGACATGTCGGTTTTGCTGATAGGTTTGGAACTTCCGTGACCGATGGCCTCAATCCGCTGTTCGGGAACATCCTTTATGAAGGAGATGTAATTCATGATGGCGTCGGCGCGTTTTTGGGAAAGCTCTTTGTTGAATTCCTCGTCGCCGGAAGAATCCGTATGCCCCGAAATCTTCAGCTTGAAATTCGGGTGGTCCAGCATGAAATTGGCCACCTTATTCAAGTCGGCGTACATGGCGGGCAATATATCCGATTTGCCGTTTTCGAAACGGATGGATTCGAATTTCAGTTTGCGTGAAATAGCGCTGGTGTTTTCCGATATGTCGGTGTCGCCATCCAGAAAGATTACTTTTTCTATTCTGAAAAAATCATCGCCCTGTATTACCAATAAGTATTTCCTTTTGTCAATAAGGTTGAATTGAAACTCACCGTCCTTATTCAGGAATTTTGGTGCGACTTCAATACCTTGCTCAAGGTCAATGACCGATACGATTCCGGTAAAAGGCTCATCGTCTTCCGCATCCACCAACGAGCCCGTCAGCGATGTATTGGCGTCCGGGTGCGCTTCCATCGGTAGGGGGAAGGAGTATAGGTCAAGGTTGCTTAGTTTGTTCTCTATCGATTTGGCGTAGAAAATCCGGTTAAAGGTTCCGTCGATTGTAAAGTAAAATTCGCTTTGCTCGCTGTTGACAAGCGGGCCGATGTTCAGCGGGTCGCTCCAATTCGAAGTGCCTATTTTATGGGATTTATAAATGTCTTGCGCTCCGAAGTTTAGCGGATGCCCGTCTGAGCTAAAGTATAAGACGTTTCTGGCCGGATGGAAAAACGGGCTAACGTCGTTTCCTCTCGTATTAATCACTGGACCGCAGTTTTTGGCGGGCGTCCAGGTTCCGTCTTTTTTGCGGGTTGTAAAGTAAATGTCGCTGAGCCCGAAACCGCCCAAACGGTCGGAGGCGTAATAAAGCGTATCGCCCGACGGCGAAAGCGACGGGTGGGAGTCCCAGGCGTTGCTGTTTACGTTTATGCCGAGGTTTTTTACATTACCCCATTGTCCGCGTTCGTCCAGCGTGGCCTCGAATATGTCGCAATTGCCGTAGCAGTCCGGGGCGTCGCAGCGCGCGAAGTATAGTCGGGTACCGTCGGCGCTGATGCAGACGGAGCCTTCGTTGTTTCGGCTGTTTACGCCGGGGAGTAAGTTGGCTTCGCTCCAATCTCCGTCGTCACTGTCGCTGAAGTAGATGTTTTCATGGCGTGTGACACGGATTCCGTCGTTGGTCTCCATCCTTTTTGACGTGAAGATCAAACGTTCGTTGTCAGGTCGCAAGAACGGAGCGTAGTCTGATTTATCGGAGTTGATCAAATGGCCCATGTTTTGGCGTACGCCGACGGGAGGCCTTAACGTGTCGATATACTGTCTGTACTCAACCAGCTCGTAGTAATAGTCCAGAGGGATATAATCGGATGCTTTGTCCTGCGACAATTGGTCTTTCGGGACCAGTTTCATTATCGGGTCGCCTTTTCTATGGTGGCGAAGGACCATTGAGTACAGCAATTTGGCATTTTCGGGATTTCCGTATTCTTCGGTGATTTTTGCCAAAAGCCAGAGCAGTCTTGTGTCGCGATAAAAATTGCGAATCCCGAAATTATCGACATATTTATGAAGTATCGGATATAGTTTTACGAACTGGCCTTCCTTTTCCAGCGAAAGGATCTTTTCCAGTTTTTTGTTGTCCCTATAATATGCCCGCTTGTGTAGGTTGTCAAACGTGGGCATGGGGAGCTCTTTGGAAGTAATTACTTTCTTCTTAGATCTCTTTCTTTTATTTTGCCCTTCGGCCCCCGGGCATAGAAGGAGTAATAGGGTTAGCAGTAAAATGATATGGCCACGAAAATTTGGCATTTAATATACGTTTGCGTTGCTGGAGCCCATTTGTCCTGCTTAAATAACGGAAGGGCTCTGTTTTTATGTCTTTTACACCCGTTTTTGAGGTTTTAAAAATACTCCTAACGACACAAGACACAATTTAACCTAAATATAGTCCAGAGTTGTCATACTTGGAAATTTCCCGCTTCTGATTTTGGGCATAATAACGCAAGAACGCGTTATTTTTATAAAGAAGGATAATTAACGGTCAAAAAGTAAGAAACCCGAGTGCTGGAAAGAACGTGTATGTCACAAGGTGCATATAACCGATCTCGCATCGGAGCAACATATGTTGTTTTATATTGGCATATCTATTGCCAATGTATACCCCGCAAATAAAACGAAGACAGAATTCAAAAACACTGCCACTTTGGCATGTCGAGGACAGATAACATGAATAAAAGTCATAATACATTCCTTAGTTCATTAACATTGTCCGAATTGCAGGATGACGATTCAGGAGAATTGATCTCTCTGCTTCCCGAAGATGATGATAGTGAACTGGAGGCCGAAAGCGGTTTGCCGGATACTTTGCCTATTTTGCCTGTAAAGAATACCGTACTCTTTCCGGGGGTGGTAATTCCGATTACCGTTAGTCGCAGCAAATCTATTTCTTTGGTGAAAGAGGCCTATAAAGGCACTCGCATTATTGGCGTAGTGGCTCAGAAAAATAATAGCGAAGATCCGGGACTGGAGGATATTTACGGTGTGGGCACACTTGCCAAGATCGTGAAGATGCTCGTGTTGCCTGACGGAAACACCACAATCATTATCCAGGGCCGTAAGCGCTTCCGCTTGGGCGAAGTGGTGACTCAGGAACCTTACTGGAAAGCTACGTTCGACGTTCTCAGCGACATGGCGCTTGACGAGGACGACGAAGAGACCAAAGCGATTCTGGAATCGGTAAGGGAGTCGGCTTACCGCATGTTGCGCCTCAATCCGGATTTGCCTCAAGAGGCCCAAACGGCTCTTGACAATATCGATAACTACACTTTCCTGATGCATTTCCTTTCCTCGAACCTGCAGGTCGAGGTGAAGGACAAGCAGGCTCTGCTCGAAATCGAGAACCCTAAGGAAAGGGCGTCCACTTTGCTTGAGTTTATGCTCAAGGAAGTGCAGATGCTTGAGCTTAAGCGTGAGATCCAGAGCAAGGTCAATTCCGATATCGACGCCCAACAGCGCGACTACTATTTGCGCCAGCAAATGAAAGTGCTTCAGGACGAGCTCGGGCAGGAAGGCCCTGACGTGGAAGTGCGCGAGCTGAAGAAAAAAGCGGCGAAAAAGAAATGGCCGAAAGAAATTGCCGCCCATTTCGAGAAGGAATGCGATAAGTTGCTTCGCCTTAACCCTTCGGCGCCGGAATATCCCGTAGCGCTGAACTACGTTGAGTTTATGGTCGATTTGCCTTGGGGTGAAGTGACCGAGGATAATCTGGATCTTAAGCACGCCAAAAAAGTGTTGGATTCGGCGCACTTTGGCCTTGAGAAAGTCAAGGAGCGTATTATCGAATACTTGGCGGTATTGAAGCTGAAGAAAGACCTCAAAGGACCGATTCTTTGCCTTTACGGCCCTCCGGGTGTTGGTAAAACATCGTTGGGTAAATCAGTGGCTGAAGCTTTGGGTCGTAAATACGTTCGTTTGGCTTTGGGCGGTTTGCATGACGAGTCCGAGATCCGTGGCCACCGTAAGACTTATATCGGCGCAATGTCGGGTAAGATCTTGCAGAACGTAAAGAAGTCGGGAACGGACAACGCCGTTTTTGTTCTTGACGAAATCGATAAGGTGAGCTCTGATTTCCGTGGGGATCCGTCTTCCGCTTTGCTTGAGGTTTTGGATCCGGAGCAGAACAACGCTTTCAACGATAATTATCTGGAAGTAAGCTACGATTTGTCGAACACGCTTTTCATCGCTACGGCAAACTCGCTTGACACTATACAGCCGGCTTTGCGCGACAGGATGGAAATCATCGAACTGTCGGGTTATACGCTGGAAGAGAAAACGGAAATTGCCAAAAGGCACCTTATTCCGAAGCAAATCGAGGAAAATGGTCTGACAGCCGATCAGGTTAAGTTCGGCAAGCCTGCGATCGTGAAAATTATCGACGGATATACTCGCGAGTCTGGCGTTCGTAACCTTGAGCGCAAGATCGGAAGCGTGGTTCGCAAGATCGCCAAGTCGGTGGCTTTGGAAGAGGATTACGAAAAAGAGGTTACGCCGGAGAAAGTGGTGGAATTCCTCGGAAGCGAAATCTTCGACAAGGAGCTTTACCAAGACAATAAGTTGGCCGGTGTGGTTACGGGCTTGGCTTGGACCAGTGTTGGCGGTGAAATTTTGTTTATCGAATCTAGCCTTAGCAAAGGCAAGGGCAAATTGACGCTTTCGGGCCAGCTTGGCGACGTGATGAAAGAATCGGCGATTACGGCGCTTTCATACCTCCGTACCCAAGCCGATGAGCTAGGAATCGATCACGAAGTGTTCGATAACTACGATTTGCACGTACACGTTCCGGCCGGAGCGGTGCCGAAAGACGGTCCTTCCGCCGGTATTACGATGCTTACATCACTCGCTTCGATTTATACGCAACGCAAAGTGAAATCCCGTTTGGCTATGACCGGCGAGATCACTCTTCGTGGCAAAGTGTTGCCTGTGGGCGGAATCAAGGAAAAAATCCTTGCGGCCAAACGCGCCGGCATCAAGGAGATTATCCTTTCGGTTAAAAACAGAAAAGACATCGAGGAAATCGACGAGCGTTATATCAAAGGCTTGACGATTAACTATGTGGAGGCGGTGGACGAAGTTCTGGACATCGCTCTGCTGAAAGATAAAGTGAAAAAACCCATGAAGTTTGTCATTGACAAAAAGGGTTGACAGTTTTATGAAAGACAGCCTTCGGGTTGTCTTTTTTACTTTATGCGAAATGGTTCGTTCCTTGCGGGAATATGAGTCGGGCCTGTTTTGTAAGGTCTGGTGTTTATGTTTTTTGAAGCGGTTGGCGATGATATATCCCAGTAAGTTTAAAAACGTTTTTATTCAGAACCTCCGGGTCGGAATCCTGATCCCCTTAGTGACGGTTTTTCTGTTTTCCGGAAAAGCTCAGGCTCAGTACGGAGGACGTAATTCTTTTCCGTTTCTGGATTTGCCCGCTGGTGCCGAGGCTTTGGCTTTGGGTGGTGTCGGTTTGACGGGGAAATCTGCTCAGTCGTTTTGGAATAATCCGGCGTCATTGGATAAGGATGCGGACAATGTGGCGTCGTTTGGCTACGCTTGGTATCCGGCAAATATGGGGCTCAGTAGGGCCAGTTATTCCCGTGATTTTGAAAAGACCGGAATGTGGGCTATTGGCATTGCGTATTTGGGCCACGGAGATATTGACGCGTATGATGATACGGGAAATAAAACCGGAACCTTCAACGCTTCTGATTACGTGATTACGCTTGGAAAAAGCCATCAAATGGGCCCTTTCCGAATGGGCTTGAACCTTAAATACGCCGAATCCAGAATTGATTCGTATAAAGCCTCGGCTATTTTGCTCGATATCGGAGGTAGGTTTGAGCATCCCAAAAAGGATCTGGCCGTCGATTTGGTGGTTACGAATATTGGTGCGGAAGTTTCCCGCTTTGAAGACCAAGCGTTGGACTTGCCTTTGGATGTTCGCTTAGGCGCAAGTTTTAAACCCGAGCATATGCCTGTGCGGTTTCATTTGGCTGTTTTTGGTTTGGGCTCCAGCGGAGAAATTTATTCCGACCCTGACAACCCGAACAAAGAGGAAGGCGACGAGCCCTCAGGTGCGGATAAAGTGCTTACGCATATGTCGCTTGGTGGTGAAATCATCTTTAGCCCAAAATTTGTCGCAAGGTTAGGCTATAATGGGGCGTATCAGTATGAACTTCAACAGGAAGGAGCTGGCGGATTGTCTGGTTTTTCGGGCGGTTTCGGTTTAAAATTAAAACGCTTCCGCTTCGATTACGCAATGGGAGGGAAACACGCTTCGGGCGCCGCCCATCAGATTTCCTTGTCGGTGAATTTGTCCAAAACAGAAATCAGCCTTTAATAAAATTATATGCGTGAGTTTAAAATCAGATTGGAATCTTTGGGAGAAAGCCATCGTGCGTCTTTTTATCCTTGGGTAAAAGATGAAGAAGCCGTGCGTTATTCCCTAAGTGCTTTCCAGCGGATGAAGACTGACGCCGATACAGATAAGTGGTTTGACGGTGTGCTGTCCGAGAAAGGAACCGTAAATAAGGCGGTGGTTTTGCATGATACGGATGTTTGTGTAGGCTATGCTGGATTATGCAAAATGTCTAAAGCGAACAAGTCCGCCGAGTATTTCATTTTTATAGGTGACCGTTCGAACTGGGGCAAAGGAATTGGTTCCTTGGTAACGAAAATGATCCTAAATATCGGTTTCGGAGAGCTGGGGCTCAACAGAATTACCCTAACGGTTTCGGAACCGAACGTTTGGGCGGTGAAGGCTTATCGCCGTTCGGGCTTTCAGATGGAAGGCCGATTAAGACAAGCTTGTCTGCGTGACGGGGAGTATCACGATAAATTCGCGATGTCGATATTGCGTGATGAGTGGGAAAAACAGAATCATAAAAACATTCATATATGTTAGGTGACACAAGATATTTGACTCCGAGGGAGATAGTCCAGGAGTTGGACAAGTATATTATCGGCCAAAACGATGCGAAACGCAATGTGGCTATCGCCTTGCGAAATCGTTGGAGGCGGATGAACGTAAAAGGGGATATCAGAGGAGAAATCAACCCGAACAATATCCTGATGATCGGACCGACGGGTGTGGGTAAAACTGAGATCGCTCGCCGATTGGCCAAAATTGCCGATGCGCCGTTTACGAAAGTGGAGGCTTCTAAATTTACGGAAGTGGGCTACGTGGGACGTGATGTGGAGAGCATGATTCGTGACCTCGTAGAGCAGTCCGTGAACATGGTTAGCGCTCAGAAGAAAGCCGAGGTAAAGGAAAAGGCGATGGAAATCGTGGAGGACATTATCTTGGACGCGTTGATTCCGCCGGTTTCGAACAAGCCAGCCAGACCGTTGAACGATGATGAGGTACCTCGTACGGACGCTGAATTGAACGAGAAGACCCGTGAGCGTTTCCGTGAGAAAATAAGAAATAAGGAGCTCGAAGACCGTAAGATCGAAATCAGCGTAAAATCAGCCGGGCCGGCCAATATCGGGATGATCGGTGGCGGAGCGATGGACGACGCTTCGATGATCAACTTGCAGGAAATGTTGGGGAATATGATGCCTAAAACCAGCAAGAAAAGGAAAGTTACGATTGAGGAAGCCCGCAAGATTCTGCTTGAAGAGGAAAGCTCGAAGCTCATCGATATGGATGAGGTGAAGGAAGAGGCTTTGCGCAGGGCGGAAGAAACCGGAATCGTATTTATTGACGAGGTTGACAAGATTGCCAAAGCGTCTACTTCAGGCGGTGGAGGCCCGGACGTAAGCCGTGAGGGCGTTCAGCGTGATTTGTTGCCGATTGTGGAAGGAACGGCTGTTTCTACCAAATACGGCGTGATTAATACGGACCATATCCTGTTTGTGGCTGCGGGCGCTTTTCACTTCGCGAAGCCTTCCGATTTGATTCCGGAACTTCAGGGACGTTTCCCGATCCGTGTGGAGCTGAGCGATCTTACCGAGTCGGATTTCTACCATATCTTGAAAGAGCCTCGAAACGCACTTACAAAACAGTATGAGGCGTTGTTTGGAGCGGAAGAAGTCCAGTTGGAGTTCGCCGACGAGGCGTTGAAAGAATTGGCGACCATGGCTTTCCGCATCAATAGTGAAGTGGAAAACATCGGGGCGAGACGTTTGCATACGGTTGTCAGCAAGTTGCTCAACGAGTTTTTGTTTGATGTTCCTGACGTAATTGGCCCGAACGCCAAAATTATGGTGACTAAGGAAATGGTTCAGGATAAGCTCAAAGGGACAGTCCAGGATAAGGATTTGAGCCAGTATATTCTTTAAAAGCAAAAAATGTTTGGCCGAGAGGCCAGTTCTGATATTGGAAAAGTCGCCCGAAAGCGACTTTTCTTGTTTTGGATTTTTGCAAGTCTCGAAACGTTGTGGGGGCTTGTGCCGTTTGTAATATTGGATGGAAAGCAGCGCTTTTCTTTTTCGGGGAGTTTGTGGAGTGTGGGTAGGTTTTCAATCTAAAATAATTGAATCATGCCAAATAGCGACAACCTTAGAAATTTTCTCGACTACCTGCTTGTCAGGGAAGAAAAAGGAGGGCGAGGCAAAAAGTCCGTTCCTTTTGTTACGATTACCAGAGATGTCGGATGTGAAGTTGACGGTTTTGTCAGGTTGCTGACAAAACGGCTGTCCGATATTTCCCATACTCCTTGGAGCGTTTTGGACAAGGAGATTTTGCGCTTGGCCGCATCCGAACTCAAATTGAAAGAAAATGAGTTGGAGGATATGCTGGAACGGAGCGAACACTATGTTTTCGATGATATATTGGCTTCTTTTTCCGAAAATTATTACAACAAGAGCGAGGCGAAGGCAAAGAGTATTTTGCGGGACGTGATAAGGGACCGGGCAAAACAAGGACATGTTGTTTTTGTGGGTCGGGCATCGGAAATAATTACGAAAGGTTTGCGGGGAGGCCTTAGGGTGAAAGTGCACGCCCCGTTTGAGTGGCGAGTCGATCGCTTGTCAAAAGAGTGGGGAGTGTCGCTCAAAGAGGCTCAGGAAATGACCGAAAAAGCAGAAAAGCGAAAAGGGAATTTTAGAAACCTCTTTAAAGAAAACGAAAACGATTATCCTGAATACGACCTGACCTTCAACAAGTCAAGTTTGACTGATTTGGAAATGGTCGAGATTTTGGTGGGTATCTATCTTTCGAGATGGGGAAAAATATAGAACGCGTGATGTTTGAACTCATGGATGCGGGAATAATGAATCCGTGTCCATGAGTTTTTTTATGTTTGGGGCAATTTTTTCACGAAACTTCTCGGCTCCTATGATTTAGGCTTCAGATTTGTTTTTTGTATTTGGACACTTGAAGAGGCTTCAATGGAGTTGGCTTCGAAATTATTCACCTGAAAAAGTTAAGGGCCAACATAGCCGAGGCCGAAGAGATTATGAAGAACATTGATCACAGAGACGAGATTTTGCCTTCAGATGGAGGGCCTGTTTATTTTGAGACAAATCTGGAAAACTGGGTAGCCGAACCTTGGAATACCGTGACGGCGTTTATGTTTTTGTTGATAGCCGCCTTTTGGGTTAGGAAGTTGGTTTTGGACGGGAAAATGAAGCAGGTTTTTCTAAGGTTTGCCGTACCGATGTTGGCTATTGGCGGACTTGGCGGTACGCTTTATCACGCCTTGCGTACGGATTTTTGGTTGATGATGATGGATTGGTTGCCTATTCTGTTATTGATTTTAGGTTGTAGCGCATATTTTTTACGATTGGTGTCGGGAGCTTGGTGGAAGGCGTTCGCTTATATATTGGCGGCGTTCGTGTTTTTGGCCGTGGTATCGTGGGTCATTCCGAATCATCAGGATGCCTTAAAGACGAATCTCACTTATTTTATTCAGTTCATGATTGTACTTTTACCGACGGTTTTGGTTCTTAAAAAGACCCGTTTCAAGTATTCGGTATATGTTTTTGTGGCTTCGGGCAGTTTTGCCTTGGCCTTGTTTTTTCGTATAGCAGACCCTTGGGGTTGGATTCCTATGGGAACCCATTTTCTTTGGCATGTATTCGGAGCTTGTGCATGTCAAATGATGTTTGTGTACATTTATCGATTGGATAAGAACAAGGCTGTCTTTAGAGATATGGGACGCCAGTAAATAATTGTAATCTGCTTTGGGAAATAGGAGGGAAGCCGTTTGTAGTAAGTTACCGTTGATTTTTGGCGGTTTGTTATTCCTGTTTTTTTCGGCAAATCCTTTGGCTTCTTTGGCCCAAAAAGACTCCTTGCACGTTAAACCTTCTGCGCCTGACGAAGGTGCGTGGCTTTACGATTCGCTTTATAAAAAGTCCAGAAAATCGTTGTTGGGCAGAACGCTTTACGATCTTTTGTTCATGGATCCCGATCACGGAACCAGTGGGGTAGATAGCCTGAAAACGGAAAGGAACGTCGAAGTGTTTTTGCCATACAAAGGCTTCCGGATCCGTAATGTTAGGATTAAGTCGATAGATCTATTCGGCCAGACCGTTTATGATACGACGATGCGGAAAATTCCGGGAATCGAGCGTGTGGCGAACAGTATTCACGTTAATACCCGCCACTTTGTAATTAGGGAAAACTTGCTTTTTAAACCTGGACAAACTGTCAATCCCGTTTTATTGGGAAACAATGAGCGTTTGTTGAGGAGGCTCTCTTATGTACGGGACGCTAGAATCGTGCTTCGGCCAGTTCCGGGGCAAATGATGGAAGTGGATGCGGAGGTGATTGTTCAGGATGTTTGGTCCCTGAGTGTGGGCGCTAGGTTTTCCAATGCGCAATCTTGGGCGCTTAGTTTTAACCATCGTAATATTTTAGGAATAGGTCAGGCTTTGGATAGCGACATAAACGCTGATTTGAATGAGAATCAGAAATGGGGTTATCAAGGAGTTTACCAAGTGTCCAATATCCGGGGCTCCTTTGTGGACATGCAATTGGAATATGCGACACGGTATGACCGTTTGATTTATTCAGCTGAATTCAAAAGACCATATACAATACCCGAAATTAAAACTATAGGTGGCGTGAATTGGGCGAACGCGCGTTTGGTCCAAGACGTTTATCCTTTTGACTCATTATATGATAATTTAAGCTATCATAAAGTGGATGTGCGGGTTTGGGGCGGACGGGTGTTTAACTTTAAGGGAAGCCAGAATGAAAACAAGGCGCAATTGGTTGTGTCAGGCTCATATTCTAATGAGAATTTTTTACGGAGACCTTTTGCTCCCAACCAAGATTCGCTCTACTTTTTTTGGGATAAACAAAGAGCGCTCTTGAGGCTGTATGTCAACAAGCAGAACTATTATAAAAATAATTTCATTTTTGATTTTGGTACGACGGAAGATATTCCTTACGGATTTGGAGTGGGAGCTACTTTAGGTAAAGAGTTCTCCGAATTTGGTGATCGTTGGTATACTGAAATTGATGTGGCGAAGTCGTTTTACTCTAAAAAAAACGGATACCTGTATCTACGCACAGGGTTCAGTACATTTTGGAATGGTAGCAAGATGGAGCAAGGTGAATGGCGTGTCAGCGCAAGTGCTTTTTCCAAATATTTCAAATTGGGAAGATTTGGGTTAAGGAATTTCGCAAACCTTGACCACTTGGTCGGATTGCGGAGGTTTCCTTTGGAAAAGTTGGAACTAAGCTCTCTTTACAATTTGGGAGGACTTGGAGAGGATGAAAACTCTTACGGCACGCGACGTTTTAGGGCGGGAGGGACCAGCCAGCTTTATACGCCTTGGGGTTTTTTGGGGTTCCGGGTAGCCTTTTTCGCATTTGCCGAGCTAGGGTCGGTTTCAGATGGTGGGCGGTTATTTTCGAATGGGAATTCTATTTTTGCGGGATTTGGCGGAGGAGTTAATGTGGGGAACGAGCGGTTTGTCATTAGTAATTTCCAGATTCGTTTCGGATTTTATCCGATAGTTCCTCCAGGAGCTTCAATGACAAATTTTCAGGTTACTGGGGGAGGAAATTTCGGTTTTGGCAGTTTTACCGATATTGAACCAGGAGTAACATCGTTTAGATAAAAAAATCCCGGTAAGAAATCACCGGGATAAGTCGTTTAGAGAAGAGGTTTGCCCTCAGGTCTTTGCCGTCTCCATCTTTTGTGAGACCAAACCCAAACAGCGGGATCATCCAACACCAATTTCTCAAGTCTTTTTGCGTATTCTTTTGTTAACATGCCCGGTTCGTAATCTTTGGGCGTATCCGTTATCAGCTCGAATTCGATTTGGTAATATCCCCTTTTGATTTTTGTTGTTCGGAAAAACACTACCGAATGGCCGTATCTGCGGGCTTGCATTTCGAATCCGTGTAAAAAGCCCGTTTCTTGATGCAAAAAGTTCATCCAGAAAGCGCGGCGGGGATTGTGCGGAGATTGGTCGCTAAGAAGAATGAATGCTACGGGGTGTTCAAATTTCCTTTGAAAAATTTCCCTTGTTTCCGTAGTGGGAATCATATACATGCCTTGGTCCGCACGCTGTTTCTTTAGGTAGGCGTCGATATATTTATTACTCAAAGGCTTGTATAAAGTGTAAATATCGGGTTCTAGATAATGAGGTGTGCTGAGCGCTCCCCATTCCCAGTTTCCGCAGTGTGTGCCGGCGAGTAGAACGGTTTTTCCCTGTTTGATACGCTCGTGAACTAGGTCGGTTCCTTTGAACGAATACCTTTTTATTACTTCCTCTTTTCCTATACCCAAGCCCTTGAGGCTTTCCGCAAAAATATCTGCCAGATGGTGGTAGAATTTTTTGGCTAGAGCATCGATTTCTTTTTCCGATTTTTCTGGGAAAGATCGACTGAGGTTTCCGTAAACTACGCTTTTTCTGTATTTGAGTACGTAGTAAAAGATTATGTAGATGAAATCGGCTAGAATGTATAAAAGCCATAGAGGCGTGATTCGCATGATGGCGACCAATACCCTGAAGGCGTAATAAACAAGTTTTTGCATAATCGAAGACCGTTTTTAGGCGTCCGCAAAGGTAAACCGAATCAGATACGAGTCAAAATACGGCGGGCCAAAAAACGATACTTAGGGTTGCGAGAATGCGAATTCAATTATGTTGGCGCCGGCTTTTAACGCGGCCAGCCGGACAGTTTCCGGATCGTTATGGATGCTTTGGTCTTCCCATCCGTTTCCAAGGTCAGATTCGAAAGAATAGAAACAGACAACTTTTCCTTCATGGATTAACGCAAGGGCTTGGGGGCGTTTGCCGTCGTGTTCGTGGACTTTCGGAAGCCCCTCTGGCATATTGAATCGTTGCTTGAAAACAGGGTGGTCAAAAGGCAATTCGACGAATTCCAACTCGGGGAATACCTTTTTCATTTCGAGGCGGATGAATTTGTCCAGTCCGTAGTTGTCGTCGATATGCAGGAAACCGCCGCTGGTGAGGTATTTTCGGAGGTTGGAAGCTTCTTGGTCGGAGAAAACGACATTGCCGTGGCCTGTCATGTATACGTATGGGTAGCGGGCTATTTCTGGGCTTCCCACCTCAACAAAATCTTCGGCCGGTTCAAGGTCCGTGTTCAGGTTTTCGTTGCAGAAACGTATTAGGTTGGGAAGCGCTGTTTTGTTGGCGTACCAGTCGCCTCCGCCGTTGTATTTGAGCTTGGCGATTTTGATTTGGGCATTGGCCCAAAGAGGGGCGCAGGCAAGCGCCAAAATGAGAAGCAGTGATTTTCGCATAGTTTGTTCAGTAACTTTGGTGAACCAGACGCAAAATCCGTTCAACACCTGACCGCATTTCACTTACGGAGTGAGAGAAATGCGTATTCATGAAACAAAATAGCAAAGTTTCGCCTTTTTTCGTGAGCAGATAACCGCTGAAGACGAAATTATTGCTCATACTACCTGTCTTCCCGAATATTTCTATCCGTGGTTCTTCCGTAAACATTTTTTTCAAAGTACCTGTCTCTCCGCCTTTCGCAAGGTAAGTCAAGAGTTTTTTCCGCCCGATGAGGCGCTCAAGCATCAGGTAAGTGTCGATTATGTTGGAGGGGGTGTTGAGGTTGTAGCGGGATAAGCCCGACCCGTCTCTCCAAACCGGCTGGTTCTTCAAGTCGGCGAAATGTTTCGACACGGCACTGTCAATGGCTATGGAAATGGCGGTGGTGTCGTATTTTTCGATAGCCAGATGAAGTAAAAGCTGTTCGGCGATAAAATTATCGCTGTCGATCATCATTTTCTTTAAAAGCGTATCTCGTACGGCGGTCTTAAAGTGTGATGCTGATTTAGGGAAATCTGCTTTCCATGGCTGGACGCTCTGTTTTAAAGTATCGGAAAGTAGCGCTAAGGTTAATTCATTGGAGGTAATAAAAGGAATATCCGTTGTGTCCCGCTTTATTTTATTTGTATGAAAAATATTTTTCTTCTCGTTACGAGCCCAAGGTCCCGATATGTTTGTGATTGAATCTCGGAAGATCCGGTTTACGGACGTGATTTTACCGTTTTCTTGCCGGGTGAATCTTGCGTTGTTTCCGTAAATCGGGAAGTCCGATATTTCGGCTGATATCTGATAAGGGTAATCGTCCCAAGCCCATCCGTCTCCAAAGCGTTTAGGTTTGTTTTCTTGGGATAAGAAAATATGATTTTTTTTCTGTGTAAGAAATTCCGGCAAAGTGTCATTAAAATCGGGATGGAGTAGACTGGGGAGGCCTGTCCCTTGTACTATTAGGGAATCACCAGCTTTGTGATATTTAAAGAGGGTTAAGGAATCACTGTTGGGGAATTCACCGAGGATTGTGAGCAGGGTAAGAAGCTTTGTATTTGATGCGGGTGTGAAGTATTTGTCGGGATTGATTTCTAAAACGGACTTGTTCTTTTTGGGATTAAAAAGAATAAAGCCGAAGTGATGATTTGCGAAAAGGCTGTCCTTCAATAGCGTCTTCGCAAGTCTCTTCGGCTTGTTCTTTTTGAAGTGTTGAATGTGGCTCCCGGATACGTTAAAATTCAGGCTGATTACAATAAACAATAGGCCTAAAAGCGATTTCATGTGATGTCCGGTAGCGTTAGGTAATTCATTCGGTTTGCTTTTACTTGATCACTGAAGGGTGTTTTTCAAAATAATACAAAGTGTTGGAGTATGGTGCCAACATCGAACGAACTGTTTCGGGAGCGATTTCTCCTCCCGATACTGCAGGCGCTAAAAACTGATTTTGTCCACCTTGCTGAGTCGAGGTGGAGGTTTCTTTTGCCCCGAATGTATCATTGGAATTGTTAAACAACTCTGCGTTGAAAAAGAGTCCCCAACTGATGCATTGGAACAAAACGAAAAAAAGAATATGCCTCCTCATTATCTATATAAACTGTCTGTGATTAGATGTTCACGTTGCGAATGTATAAAATTATTGACAAATAAGCGGTTTCAGGTATTATTTCTATAAAGGTTAAGTTTTTAAAATGCTTTTTTAAATTATTAAAATGCAAATTTATTGATATGTAAGTTCCTTTGGCTAAATGCAGGACTCTAAAAGCCCCTTACGCAACAATGACACTGGATTGCCGTAGAAGGGTTGCAAACCGTTTGAGAATTTATATGTTTTTTCTCTGTTTTGATAGAGATTGTTAATGCGGTGGGAGTGTCTCTAGACCTAAATTGACGGGATTTGGAAATTGGGAATTATTATTTTTTGCAACTTTGATTTCGGTGAATAATTAAAAAATATGATGGAATAAAAAAAAGCCAGCTTTCCCGAAGGTTGCTGGCTTATTAATATTTTTGAATAATTGTATTCCGCTTATTCGATAGGTTGGGTAGCGTTTATAGCCTCCACTGCAGTGATTTCTGGTACGGCCCTTTTAACTGATTCTTCGATTCCGGCCTTCATTGTCATCATTGACATTGGGCAGGAACCGCAAGCGCCCATAAGCTCCACTTTCACAACATTGTCTTCGGTAATTTCCACTACCTGGACGTTGCCGCCGTCGGCTTCGAGGTAAGGTCGGATATTGTCCAACGCTTTATCTACTTTTTCGATCAAATCTTCCATTTCCCTGAGTTAGAAATTAGGGGTTGCGCTTTGTTGTTTGGCTTCGGAACGTTTTGCGTTGCTGATGGCGGTTTGTCTTGCCACCTCTTCGGCAAGCTTGCCGAAAGCTTCCGCCGTAACGCCCTCTTTCATGATGGCGGGGTAACCCGAATCGCCGGATTCGCGGATACTCTGCACTATCGGAATCTCCCCCAAGAACGGTACTCCGTACTTTTCGGCCATTTCTTTACCGCCGTCTTTTCCGAAGATGAAATATTTGTTTTCGGGTAACTCCTCCGGGGTAAAATAGGCCATATTCTCGACAATTCCCAAGACGGGAACATTAATTTGAGGTTGCAAGAACATGTTGATTCCCTTCTTTACATCGGCCAATGCCACTTTTTGCGGAGTGGTCACGATAACGGCTCCGGAGAGTGGAACGTTTTGTACCAATCCCAGATGGATATCGCCTGTTCCGGGAGGGAGATCCACTACCAAGTAGTCAAGTTCGCCCCATTCGGTATCGCCAATAAATTGCTTGAGCGCCGAAGTGGCCATAGGGCCTCTCCATATTACGGCGTTGTCGCCGGTAAGGAAACCGATGGACATCAGTTTGATACCGTACTGCTCAATGGGCGTGATAATGTCTTTGCCGTTTTGCTTATGCACTTCGGGCATCTCGCGCTCGCAGTTGAACATTGTGGGTACCGACGGTCCGTAAATATCGGCGTCGAGCAAACCTACTTTGGCTCCGTTGCGTGCCAAGGCTAAGGCCAGGTTCGCGCTGACGGTAGATTTGCCTACGCCACCTTTGCCGGAGGCGACGGCGATAACGTTCTTGACACCTTGTAATACGGGCGTATTGTCGAATGCCGCGGTTACGTTGGAAGTCATTTCCGGAACAACCTCCCAACCCTCGCCGGCTACGGCGCTAACGGCCTCGATACAGTCGTTTTTAATTTTCTCTTTCAGCGGGCAGGCCGGTGTGGTAAGCACTACCTGAAACCGAATTTGCCCGTCGCTGATTTCCAGGTCCTTGATCATGTTGAGCGTGACCAAGTCCTGATTCAGGTCCGGGTCCTGAACGGTGGAAAGAGCTTTTATAACTTCTTCTTTCGTCATAAATTCCGAAAAGCTTTGGTTCAAGGAAATAAACAGCTAATTCCCTGTACGCATTAGGAACGGGAAAAGCCGATATTCATTGCGAAAATAGCCTTTTTTGTCGACTTAGTTGACGACAGTGCCAAAGTATGTGTTGTCTGCGTCGATTTGGGCCTAAAACTGTTTGTCACAACGTCAGGCTATTTCAAGTATTTTAAACGCTTTGCCGTTGACGGAGAAACATTCGTTTGCCTTCTTGCCTGAGCAGGCTTGTCCAAATGGCGTTACAGGGGACACCGCAAAGGCATTTTGGCCTTCGGCCGATATTTTTCCGGCGCTAACACAAAGGTAAAACAGTCCACTGTCGGTTTGTAGCAACGCTCCGGCTTCGGCTTTTTCCAATGTCTTGGCGGGTGGAAACTGTTCTAGAATTTTTTTGATTTTCAATGCTTCTGCCAGCTGGGCGGCGTTTTTGTCACGCTCAATCTGCATCATCGCCCGGCCGGTTTCGTATTTGTCGCCGGCGCTGCTTTTTCCTTCCTCGTTCGCAGCGCTTTGGGCGGTGTTCATCGCCTGTTTGGCTACGGTAATACGCTGGTTAATATGTTCCAGACAGGTTTCGTAAAGCTTGACTTTAAGCTCCTTCAGATCCATACTTTGATATTTTGAGTACGAAAATAGTGAATTTCCCGTATTCGTCGGCTTATCTTTGTCTGAATGAAAAATATGGATTGGAAAACCCTGAAATCGGAAAGGGTATTGGAGGATCGCTGGATCAGCGTTCGTTCAGACGTTTGCCAAATGCCCAACGGCCGTTTGGTGGAACCTTATTATGTGCTCGACTATCCAGATTGGGTAGCGGTGGTGGCGATAACCGATGAGGGCGAAGTGATAATCAACCGACAATATAGGCACGGGGCCGGCCGGACGATTTTGGAACTGCCCAGCGGGACGGTGGAGCCGAACGAGGATCCTGCGGAAACGGTAGCGAGAGAGCTTTTGGAAGAGACTGGCTATATTTTCGATAAGATTATAAAAACGGGAGAAACTTCCGCCAATCCGTCAAACCACTCAAACATTGCGCATTGTTTTTTGGCTTTGGGCGGGCGTAAAATTGCCGAACAAAACCTTGACGAGTCGGAGGAGATCGAGGTGAACCTTGTGAGTCTGGATCGGTTTGGGGAGATGTTGGAAGGTAATGAACTCCTGCAGGCTATGCACGTGACCTCGGCCTTTTACGCATTAAGGAAGTTGGATAAAATGAAAGGCCCGGATTTAGGATAAGATAAAAATCAAAGGCCTAAAAGCGCTGGTTATGAGAATCATGAATTTAATAAACATCATCTTGGTTTTGGGGTTCGGATTGGTCAATGGCTTTTTGGCTTCATACTTTTTTCTGGGGCCCAAATCGAAGCATGAAGAGCTCTTGGCGGATTTCTGGCCTCATTTGATCTCCCGGTTCGGATTTATGATGTTGCCGGCCGTCATATTCGTGCTGATTCTCTATTTGTTGAACTTATTGATGACTTCGGTAAGTCGGGAAAAAATGGAGAACCGGCAGGCGTACTGCCTGAAGGTTGCGTTGTTGGCTTTGTTGGTTCTCGCTGTTTTTGATTTTGCCGGATGCCTGATTTTTTTCCAAGCTTTCGCCTAAAATGACTTTTCGTTACAGTTGCAAGTGGATATGATCGTCGTGGCGGACGGCGTGGCAACCGTGAAAACGGACCTTTTTTTCTTGGCCAAGACCAAGACGGCTTTTGAGGTGCGGCTCGATAAAGATTTTTTTGATTGCTTTTGAGTTCAGAAGTTCACGTATCAGGTTTTCGGTTTTGTCCTGATCCATTTCCATTTTCCTTTCGGCGGAAAAAGTGAAGCGCCCGAGCAAGTCGTATTGAAAGAATCCTTTTTTGGCACAAGCTCTTGCTTGATGGAATTCGCCTTTTTGGGGCTCTTCGTAAATTCCGTAGCCCAACCAAGCGGGAGATTCTCCCGAAAGTAATTTGCCGGAATTTATGTCTTTGTAGATAAACGCCAAATCCAATTTGTTGCCGTCGTTATGGCTTAGGTGCGGAAGAAGCGGGAAACCGTCCCAAAACGGGAAGTTCGCTTCGAGATAAGTGACGGACAAATCAGGGTGCTTTTTGGAAAATCGATTGGCTACAGTATGGATTTCTTTCGAAAGCCGTGAGCTGACATAATGTCTGTTGAGCAGTACAGTAAGGCGATTGAGTGGAATTAGGTTTCCGTCTCGTGAAATCGGTAAAGGTTTTCGACCAAAAACAGGAGCCAATTTTGGGACAATCAGGAATGTGGCTGACAGATAAATCGCAAGAAAAACACAGGCGGTCCAGAGCTTTGGTTTTGTTTTAAAAAATGGGAATGTAGCGGTTACGGCTTTCGCCAAAAGATAAACGATTCCGCCGATTTGGGTGATGATGGTTAGCGCTATAAATATAAAAGCGGAAACGACGAAGGATAAGGCTTTGCGCATATGCGAGTGTTAAAAAGTAAAGTGTATCTGTTTCCAAAAATAGAATTGAGTGGCGAGAAATCGTAATCCGAGCGGGAAGAATATGAGCGGTGAAAGTTAGTTTTGGTTAACAGGATGACCTTCTAAAGGTTATGAAAGTATCGGAAACTAATAAAACAGCTATGGCGCACGACGATAACCTATTGAAACGGTTGGGTTTTTTGTATGAGGGAACTATCCCGGCCGAAAACCTGATATCGCAAGGCAAGGCGAAACGGTTTTTGGACATGATAGTCGAAAATGCGACGGATAATCTGAAGGTGGAGGCTTTGCGGGTGAAGGAACGGGATTTCGTGGCCATCGCCGTAGCCAATACGCTTAGGAACCGCCTTTTGGTGGAGGCCTTTTCGGAATCCAGTTTGCAAGACGGAGCCACTAATGAGGAATTGGGCGAAGCCCTTGTCTTGTCGGTGCAGTTTGGCTACCATAACACTTTGGGGAAATTGCAGGGAGCCGTGGGGGCGAAGCCCGGCGTTTCCGATGCCGCGATTGACCATATCGATATGTCCGACGCCGCTATTGGGCCAGAGATGGTGGAGTTGATTTCTATCGCCGTTTCGTCGGTGAATGGTTGTAAACTTTGTATGAAAGCCCATTACGATAAGTTTAAAAAACTGGAAGCGAGCGAAGACAAGCTGAGGGAAGCCATGCGGGTGGCCGCTACAGTGGTGTCACTTTCTCGGATGGTTTATGATTATGGGAAAATATAGGAGGTGGGGATTATGTTGAGGTTTATGGTGTGATTGGTGCCTCGGATTTTTTCGGGGCATTTTTCGTTTTGATCAGATGGAAACATCGCTAAGGTTTGGGCTTTGGGAACGATTAGAGATCAGGCGCCTAAATGTTGTGGATACCAAGGTGCGAATTCGGTTTGTGCGCGAACATTTTTATTCCCGGATTCTTTTCAATTAGAGTAGATTTTGTCGGGGGAAAGCATCATGGCGTTTTGTTATAGAAGTCAGGGAAGTAGGAAAGGGAAACCTTCGGGTGGAGAAGCCGGACTGGCCAAAACCAGACCTGGCGGAGGCTTTGTGGCGCAAGGCTGGTTTGGCGGTGACGGACCCTTTGGAGGAATGGAGGCGCCGATTCAGGCGATGCTGACGAGTGCCGCGTTTAAAGCCGGAATAGTGGAGGCTGATCCGGAAAAAGGGATGATGTCTGGAGTAAAACGGGCCTATAATCATGGGGAAATCGGTAAAATCGAAAGTTTGTTGAAGGAGTACGAAAAGATAATGGCCAATAGGCCCGGATCTTTGAATGATAGGTTTCGTGTTTTGGATCAGCTAGAACGAAACCTATACCAATGGTATGGTAAAAACCCTTTTTTGTCGAAAACCAAAGGGAAAAGAACCGAGTATTCCCCCTTTATGATGATGTTCAGGCAATTGGCTTTTGATTTGGAGCGGGAGCATGACTCGTTGGTCCAAATTTGCGTTAGGCGAGGCAGTATGGTGTGGATTCCGGAGATGCAGGGCAAAGGCGATTTCTCTGAAGTGGGGCGTATGACAACCCTCTGGGCTGATTTGTTGGGAGGAAGAACGAATTTGAGAGTGTCCGAATTTGAGGATGAGCAACTTGGCCCGAACCCGAGCAAACTGTCGCCGGGTTTAAGCAAGAAAAAAAGCATTAGTGTCAGTTATATTGATGCGCTTTCGAAAGAGAGGAAAGAAAAAGTCCTGAAATCGGCCATGAAGAACAAAAGTGCTTCGGGCCTAGACCTGGCTGAAGGCGAGGATCCATTGACCTCCGTGGGCCCTAAGCCAAAGACGCGCAGGGGAGTGGCCTTTGGTGGGGAAGTAAAAGTAGCCAAAGTGGTTTTGCCTTCGGGACAGGAACATCAGGAAGAAATGGGAGATGACAGTGTTGTGGCTCGAGGGCCATCAACTATTTTCGAAGAAACAGGTGCGCTTTTGGATAAAGACTCTAAAGAATGGAGGGGCGACTCTGGGGGAGTGGAACATAAAATGGGGCATCGGGCTTTTCCGAAATACGCTGAATTGGCAAACCAAAAATGGGCTGGAACTTCAGACAGCCTTACTTTTAGGGAAAGAGTTATGGCTGATGTAGCGAAATTGTTGCGGACTAATTCCGGTCGAGCGTTATTGATGGATGTCTGTCGTCCCGGAGGTCCGGAATCCAAGAACTTCCCGTGTGTGGATATGTCTGTAAACCCTTCAATGGATGTAGTGCTAAGTGAAGACGATCAAGAAGTGGCGGGGAAATTTAGGCGCGATTCCTATAACGTGACTATGAGCGGGGATACGGTAGAGTCGTCAGTGACTTTGGCTACAGCAAAAAGCCTAGCGGAAGAGAAAGACGGCGATTATGAAGTGTGTGGCGCATTTAGCCATCCGGGGCCAGAGTGCAAGGTTCAGATAGAGACACCTAGGGTTACGGTAAGTGATTTTGAATATATGGTGCCGGCTCCGGGCTGGGATCCTTCGAGGCACGAAGGCCCGATGGGCTTGCTTCCCCGGTTTGTGCATTTTGCGGGAATGCTGGGACAGGCTAGGGATAAGCAACATGGTTATGACAGGATGGGCGCCTCCAAAGCCGTTGGCGGGCTGGGTTCCGAAGGGGATTTGCGTGCGGAATGGGGCTTGTCTCCCCGTGTTGCAGATAATGCGTTTCCTGTAATTATCGATGACAAGACTAAGCAAGTAAGGGTGAGTTCGGAGAAACCGATTGATTTCAGCGAGTTTGATGATATCGATATGAGTGACCTTCTGTAATTCGGGATTTGTTTAAGCGGGAAGAAATATCGTCACGGCGAAGTGCTTCTGAGACGGGGAAATGTGCGGTGGCGAAAAGCCCTCCCGATTCTGGTTTGGGAAAACGGAGTGTGGTTCAAGCCCTTATTACCGCTGAAGAGTTTGAGCGCCGAATAGATGACGTTGACGGCCCGATTTTTTTTATGAATCTGCGCTATCCTGAATTCGCGAAAATTATTTCACTGCTAAAAGAGTATGATCCGTTGCAAAAAAATCATTTCAGTAATGAGCGGATTATGCGGATGCGTTTAGGTTTGTTAGACCGAATTGAGGCGCAGGCTTATAAATGGCTGGGTAAACATCCGGTGAAAGTTGAGTCTGTGGGGATGGATAAAATGCGCGTTACTCCAACTTATCACCAATTGATGCATAATCTTTTGATGCAACTGGAAATCGAGTATCATACTCTGGTTAGGGAAATGCTGGAGAATAATTATCGGCTATGGGTGCCGGGTATGCCAGTTGATCCGGGTACAGAACAAACATTGGGACACAAGAATGATAACTTCTCGAATTGGCAGGGCCTGTGGGCAGCGCTGGCAAACGGCTTAACCTCGCTGGATATTTCGGAAGAGATGACCTTGGCTCCTTTTCCCAACCTTCCGTCGCCTATGGAAAGTGAGGATGAGTCTTCTCGTCCGGTTTCGCCGAGAGAGAGGGACGAGCCATACCGGAAGGATGTGATTTTTTATTTTGATCCGGTTGAGAAAAGGACAAAGGCTAAGAAATTGGTCTCGAACCTTTCCCGGAAAAAGCACACGGAGCCAAGGGACGTGTTGCCAGTTTCTGAAGACCAGCCGATGGGGGAAGACGAGTCAAGGGCGATGGCTTTGTCGGATTCTGAAGAACCCAAAGCCAAACCAGTTAAGAAAAAAGTCGATTTTGAGCCGATGATGAAAGTCGGGACGTGTTATGGTGATGATGAGACCAGTGTGTCAACTGAACTTGAAGGAGCGAGTGTCAAGGTGTTGTCCCGGCCACGCTCTAATTCTTTGGATGATATTTCAAAAACCTTCACTAGGGCCGAGTTACCAAATGTCGAAAAAGAGTTGAGAGGCGACGGAGATTGGGGTGGGCGATTGAAGCGCAAGGAGGTGTTGGGGATGGGATATCACGGTCAGGGGAAATTGGGTGTGGCCCACGCTTTGGAAACCGCCAATATGGAATGGGGCGAAGGACCCGAGGCGGGAGCGATTACGTTCCGTGAAAAGGTGATGACGTATTTTTATCGGTTGATGAAGACTAAAACCGGGCGTTACCTGTTACGGACAGCGGGGCTTACCGGGGCCAAAAGGGCGAAATATCCTCCAATCAAGGTTATGCCTGCCCGAAATGTGGAACGGGGTGAGGCGGATTGCAAATTTCCGATTGACCGCCCAGAGTTTTTCCATGGAGGGATGAGCTCCGGAGCGCAAGGCGGAGGTTCGGTGGCGTCTAATGTAATGGACGTAACCGAAGAGGGTGATGTGGCGGAAGATACGCTTTGTTGGTCAGTGCCGATGGAACAGGACCATCCGGGACCGGAAGACGAAATCCAAGTTTATTTATCAAGAAAGCCGTTGGAAGATACGGCGTCAATGGTGCCGGTGGCTCCTTGGAATGATTATTCTTTTGACGGAAGCCTTAGTGTGGAGCCGGGCTTTATATTATTTGCCAGGGCTTTGTCTACGGCTAGAGATGCGCAACACGGAGTGCACCAACGGGCCGCTCAGAAGCATCACAATACCCGGGATATCGAAAATCAGTTGCGTAGCGAACTTGGCTTGCCGCCAAGGGTGAGCACATTGCAGTTCAATTCGAATTTTAGGGAGTTCGAGCCGAGAGAAACCCGGGAGGCGTTCTTGAGGCGGATAGCGTTAGAGGAACGAATTCGTAGGATGCAACAAGCGGGAGCGCAACGTCAGCAACCTCGGAGAAACTCAATAAGCGGTCCGCCTACTGGCGGAGCTGTCCGTGGATCAGCGCCAGTAGGGTTTGACCTATTATTTTAGATGAGTTTAGCGCTCTAGAAAGCGGCTTTGATTTTTTCGGCCGCTTCGGCCAGCTCCTCTTGGCTTGGCGTAAGCTTCGGACGGCTGAAGTTCATATCGTCCATTTCCTTGATCGGAATCAGGTGAATATGCGTATGAGGAACTTCCAGTCCGATTACCGCTTCGCCGATGCGTTTGCATGGAATGGCTTTCTTCACTGCGCCTGCTACCTTTTTCGCAAACAGTTGCAAGTTTACGAATTCCTCGTCGCTAAGGTCATAGATGTAATCCACTTCCCTTTTAGGAACGGCAAGCGTATGGCCGATGACCAACGGATTGATGTCAAGAAACGCAATATGGTTCTCGTCTTCGGCGACGATATGTGCCGGGATTTCCCTATTAATGATTTTTGTGAAGATGCTTGCCATGGTTGTGTCTTATTAGGCTGCCAAAAGCCTCAATTTACGATTTCCAAATTGGTTGGACAAGGGAAGTGACATTGGTTGGCACAGAAAAAGAGATGTAAATTTGTGAGTGGATTGTTAATGGGTAAAGTTTAATATTTTGGTTTTATAATTAAAATTTATTGTTGAAATTCAGGCTCTCTCTTCATGAAAAATTTATTTTACTGTTGAAAGTACCATTCTGTTGGGTTATAGGGTGGTTGTGTTATTTTTCGTATTAATTTATTGTTTTATTTTATGAACATCTTTTCTAGTTCACTTCTAAAGCGTAGCGCTTTAGCGGTGATTGTCGGTCTGGGCTTGACCGTTTTCGCTTGTGATAATAGCGATTCAGACGAACTTGACAAGATTAAGGCCGAAAATGCTGCGCTGAAAGAACAGTTGGCCACGTTGAAATCGACAGTGACGGTAATCAATGTGAGTTTTGCCGACGATAAAATGGTCTTGACCATGAGTGACGGTTCGCAAAAAGAAGTGGCCATTCCCGATGGAATAAAAGGAGCGGATGGCACAAATGGAACAAACGGAACGAACGGCTTGACTCCGGAAATCGGCGAGAACGGCAATTGGTGGGTAGGCGACACTGACACCGGCGTAAAGGCTGAAGGAACCGACGGCAAAACCCCGTATATCAAAGACGGAAACTGGTGGATAGGTGATACGGATACGGGCGTTAAGGCCGAGGCTACTGATGGCGTAGGAATAGAGAGTGTAGCGTATAATGAGGAGACGGGAGAACTTACGGTTACGTTGACCAATGGGAATACAACGAAGTTCAAAGTAGTGCAAAATCAAGGCGGAGGTGTTGAGGCTGTCTTGATGGAAGACCTTAAGGGGAGCTATTTGTTGTCATCAGCTTATATGGGAGATGTACCCGTTATTGAGATTGGTTATGACGCTCAGTTTAGAGCGGTTAGCATGACGACAAACCGAGTCGTTGATGGAGTGGTTCTTAAAGAACAAAAAGTAACGAAGACTTTCGAAGGGGAAAAAGCGGGGCTTGAAACGGTGGAATATGCTCTTTATGATGAAACTAGGGTGTATCGGGATTATAAGGCGACGTATGAAGAGTTTTTTCCTGATCAACCAGACTTCAAAGGTGATGTTTCGACAGAGGTGATTGATGGCGTTGAGTACACGTATGTTTATTATAAAACACACTCAGATAAAGATCAAACTACTTACGATTATTATAAGTATAAGAGCTCTGAAATAATTATACTCTCAAAATCGGATGAGAAGTATGATGAGAGTAAGTTGTATGTTAAAAAGGGTGATGATGTTTGGGTTTATGATTATGAGGGTTGGAATTCTTATCAGGAAAACAAGAAAGTGTTTTTATTGAACTATATAGCGGAAATAAGGAAAACTAATAAGGGAGAGGAAGTAAGTCGGAGTATAGAGGAGTTGACTTATAACTCTGACGGTTTAATAATTAGAAAAAATGAGCTTGATGAAAATGAGAATGTCATCTCATATAAAATCAACACGTATACTTCCGGGAAGCGCTTAACAAAAACCGAAACATTTGATAAAGCTGAGGCTAGCGAGGAATTTGAATTAGCCGAAACCATTACTTACAATTATGACGATAAAGGCAATCACATATCGTCAAAAGAGGTGTACGCTGACGGAAGGGAGAAAGAGCTTTATAAAGCGGAATATGATGAGCAAGGAAACCCCGTGGAGGTGTGGACTTGGCATGAGGAAGAATGGGATTATCAGTTTGTGGTTAACCCTGAGACAGCGGAAACTGATTGGAAGAAGGCAAAAGTCCGGGATGCGGGCTTGTACTCAAAGGTCAAACTTGAATACGATTATCGTTATAAAAACTTTTTCGGACATTCCATTTCTGCTTTGGCTCCCGAACTTGAAGGCCTGAATCTAAAGAATGCCCCAAGGCGAATTGCTGTGTCCAATTCCTACACCTTTGCTGATTTGGAATATGAAAATTTTAACGAGAGCGGTTACCCTCAGACGGTTACCTATTTCGGAAGTGAAGATGGTGAAATGTCTAATGCGTATAAGCTGAAGTTAACTTACGTTAAAAAGGATTAAAAAATAACCTAAAAAGGGAGGGCCTATCACCCTCCCAATTTTCCCCCAATTCCATTTTCTATCTCACCTCTAATGCGCTATCCTTTTTTTATCCTGCTATCCGTTCTGTTTCTTTTTTCGCAAAAATCCATTTCCCAAAGTTATTCGATTTTTCAAGGTGTCGTTATCGAAAATGGTTCGGGTGATAAAGTTGAAGGCGCTTATGTAGCGCTACAGTCATTGAAAAAGAGTACGATTACGAATCGGGAAGGAATTTTTCAGTTTAGTATTCCTGCAAACCTGGATACACTAACGGTGACTGTAACCCATGTTGCGTATAAGAGCAAAGTGCTTAAAGTCGGTTTGCCTTTCGAGGGGTTGTTGAATATCAAATTGATCCCGAATGAGACGGAACTGAAAGCGGTGACGGTAGAGGCTGGTGTCTCGGAGCGAAAGACTTTGTCCGAAACCAAACTTAGCAGAGAGCGAATCAAGGAACTGGCGATGGGATTTGGTGAGGCTGATCCATTGGCTACGCTTAGGGGAAGCCCGGGCGTAGTGACTGTAGGCGATTTGGGAGGCGCATGGTATGTGCGTGGAGGTCATTACAGCCAAAATGCCGTGCTTTGGGATGGAGTGCCTTTGATTAATCCTCAACATCTGTTGGGGATTTTGAGTGTGTTTAATCCGGACGCTATCGAGTCGGTCTCATTACGAAAGGACGGCTTTCCGGTTTCCATAGGAGGTTCGCTTTCTTCTTTTTTGGAAGTGGAGGGGCGCTCTAGCCCGGATAAAGCTTGGCTTGAGGGTGGAGTGGGTTTGCTTTCGTCCAGATTGTCGTTTTCCGGTGAAAAAGGGGATACCCAGTATTCTTTGGGTGTCCGTCGCTCTTATTACGATGCGATTTCCAAGCCTTATAACAGTATGTATGAGGACAAAGAAGGCTTCGACCCGTTGCCGGAGTATAGTTTTACGGATATAAATGGCAAGGTTAAGCATAAATGGAACGAAAGGCTTACTCAGGAGCTCGGTTTTTTTCTTTCGTATGATGATCTTGATTTAAAAAATGAAAACAGCATCTCGATTGACTCAAAGTGGGGAAATGCCGTGTTGTCAAATAAATTCGAATATGATTTTTCCGAAAAGGAAAGACTAACTCTGCTAACTGGTTATTCTGCATATCGTTTGCGTGCAGATGTCGATAATGGGGCTGAATTGGCCGGAGAACAGGAAATTGATTTATTGACGGGAAAGGCGACGTATCAAAATGCCGGTTTTTTAGGAATGGCTATTAAGGCTGGCGCATTTGCGACCCAGTACGGTTTTGAGACAGAAAAAGGAGGTAAAGACAATGGGGATTTCAACTTGAGAGATTTTGTGTCTACCGATCGTTTAGGGGAATATGGGGCCTTTTTTTCTCTGGGAAATTCAGGCTCTGAACCATTTTTTTGGAATGCGGGCCTTCGGTCGGTTTATTATGCCAATGACTCATTCGGTTCTTTCCATGTCCTTCCAAGATTGTTGGCCGGTTTTGGGAAAAAGAAATACAAGCTGAGGCTTTCTTATGACGAGACTGTGCAAGCCAGACATATGGTGTCGTTGTTGGGCTTTAGTATGCCTACGGATATTTGGTATCCGGCGCAGGAAAATCTGCCTCCGTCCGTATCAAGGCAATTGACTTTGTCGGGATCGTATAAACTCGGTTTTGTGGATTTCGATGCGGGAGTTTTTGCGAAGAAACAAAAAAACATATCTGATTTGCGTGATGGAGCGCAAGGTCTTAGTGCCGACCCGACTCAAAACCTTGCTGTTGGAAATGCCGAAGCGTTTGGTTTGGAAGTCCAAGTTAAGGCTGAATTAGGAAAATGGAGATTAGAAGGTAATTATACGCTTTCTAGAGCTGAATATGATATTCGGGAGCTGAATGATGGGAAGCCATTCGCTCCTCCGCACGATATACGACACTCTGCGAATATTCAAGCCTCTTGGCGTTTTGCGAAGAAATGGACAGCGAATATGTTTTGGTATTTTTCGTCGGGTTATTTGACCACAGTGCCGGAAGGGATTTCGATCTTTCAAGTCGGAGTTCCCGCTCATCCGAAATTTGTTCCGGTTTATGGACAACGTTACAATTACCGAATGCCTGATTCTCACCGAATGGATTTGTCTGTGCAATATGTCCGCCGTGGAGAAAAGGGCAAAAGCGTATGGTCCTTCGGTATTCATAATTTATATAATCGGGCGAATCCTTATTTCATTTTTTTCGGTATAGATCGACCTGACGATGGGCATTGGAGTATTTCGAAGAAAACAAAATCCCTGTTGCCGTTGATTCCTTCGGTTTCCTACAGTTTTGAACTTTATCCATGATTAGTAAAAGAAATATATTGGTGATTTTGAGTCTTGCGCTAGGCTTAACATCGTGTTATTTGTCGGAAACGAAAACGCCTTTGGTGCCGGAAGGAAAGCGGAATTTTGCGGTTGACGCGTATTTTGGTTTTGGAGAAAAGGCGGAGTTGACCCTTTACGAGAGTAACAGCCTTTCTGATTATGTTCATTTTTTTCTGCTTTGGGATGCTTCCGTAAAAGTCAGCAACGGGCGTGATACGGTCAGAATGTCCAACCTTCTTTATACTAACAGCAAAACGAAACGGGTTGTGAATTACGTCGCCGATTTGGATATCAGGGAAGGCGATTCATTGGCTCTGTCGGTTCTGACTCCCACAGGAGAAACTCTTTCTGCCGGAACCAAAACCGTTTCGGTGGTGAAAATCGAGTCAGCGGGATTAGGTCAGCAGACGATAAGCGTGGAAACAAGGAACTCCAGTAATTATGAGGAAAATTATTACCTGCTCGAAGTAAGTTATTTCGACACGGATACAGTGAGGTCTGATTGGTCTTATCATTATGACATGAGTGAGGATAGAGCGGAAAAGGTTAGGTTTGAGGTCGATCTCCGTGAGGAGTCCAACGATTTCGATTCCCTTTTTGTCAGTTTGACCAGAATGACAGAAAGCGGGCTCAGGTTTCGAGAAAGTCTTCGTAAAGCTTCTCAGGCTAACGTTGACCCGTTTAATCGCCCGGAAGTGCTGGAGGGTAATATTAGCGGAGGCGTTGGTATTTTCACTTATGTTCGGAATGATTCCCGTTGGCTTTACCCTTAAAGGTTGATCCTTCGGAAACCAATTTCAAATAAGAGATTTATTTCAGCAACGTTGATTCGAAATTTCGTTTTTTGATCAAAAACAGTCGTTTTAAGAAGTGCTTTTTCGTGGAATTTTAAGCGGTGGAGAAGAAAGGCGACTTGTGGGGAAATGAGGGATTCCGTGCGAAGAAAAAGGAAAGAACCCGGCTGAAGTTTATTTCTGTGCCTTTATTCATCGTTTTGCCCCGGGATATTTACTACTTTTACGGAGGCTCTGGAGCCTAATGCTCCAACTGTTTTTTTGCTGGCGAAGACTCGTTGTTTATTTTGTCTATTGCGCTGGCAAGGAGCGGTTTTGATATCTTTTTTCCAAAAAGAAATGTTTTCATGCGTTATCTCCTAATTCTGGCGCTTTGCATCAGCGCTGTCTCGGGCGCGTTTGCCCAAACGGCCAAAGTGCCTTCGACCATGACTTTCGCCGATATGAAGCTGACCCTTACACCTGCGGCGAGAAAGGAAATTCAGAAAAACGTAGACCAGCTTTATACGGGCGGCAAATTCCTCGATAACAAATTGGAACGGGTGAAAACTTACGGTCCGTTGGTGAAAAAGCACCTTGGGCTTAATGGCGTGCCCGAGGATTTCAAATATTTGGTCATTCAGGAAAGCGATTATATAGCGGATGCCGTTTCGTCGTCAAATGCCGTGGGCTTTTGGCAATTCAAAAAACCGGCGGCCGTGGAAATGGGCTTGCGCGTCGATTTTTACGTTGACGAACGTCTAAATATCGTGTCATCGACCATAGCGGCGGCGGGATACCTTAAAAAGCATAACCGCTACTTGGATAACTGGGTGCATACGCTTTTATCTTATAACACTGGCTTAGGCGGAGTGAAAAGGCATATCAACTCCAAAAACCGTAGTCGGAATAAGATGGAGATTACCAAGAAAACGCATTGGTACGTCAAAAAGACATTGGCGCACAAAATCGCGTTTGAGGATATGTTGAAGCGAGGTCATTCGGCCAAAGTGTATCTTGAGGAGTTGGAAAACGGCAGAGGCAAGTCGATGAAAGATATTGCCAAGCAGAATAGTGTTGACTATGATTTGCTGAAAGACTACAACCCGTGGCTGAAACGCGGAAGCAAAACTCCTAAAGACAAAGACATTACTATCCTGTTGCCTTTGACCAACGCCAAGGATGTAGCCAAGAGCTTGGAGGCGAATCAAGCTAACCCAAGTATTTCTTATCAGGACCGTTCCGGTGATTTTCCTATAATAAAGGAGTATAAGCGTAAGCACGCCGTTCCGCAACTGGTTGAGATTAACGGATTGCCGGGTATTGTCGCACAACCTGGCGATAACTTGACCACTTTGGCCATAAAAGGAAATGTGTCCGAGTCGCGTCTTTTGAAGTATAATGAGTTGGAAGAAGGCTACGAAGTTCAGCCCGAGGATATTTTTTATCTGAAGAAGAAAAAAAGAAAAGCGGAGGTTGCGCATCACACCGTAAAGCCTGGCGAAACGATTCTGTCTGTTAGCCAGCTTTACGGTATGCGGACGTATTCGATCCGTTGGAAAAACCGATTGAAAAAAGGTGCTTCGCTTCGTCCCGGACGTGTGCTTTGGCTACGCAAAAGGCGTCCGCGCAAAGTGCCGGTGGAATACCGTAGTATAGAAACGGGCGATAAGGAAGAGGAACTGACATTGCTGGACGGTCCGGCCGATGAACCAAAAACGGTAAACAAGCCTGCGAAAGAGGGCAAAAAGACATCTGTTCCGCAACCGACGCCAGTTATTGAGCCGACTCCGCAAACATCCGTAGGTAGTGGTGTCGAGAAGCCTGTGGCTGAGCAGGGAAAGAAGCCCCAAACATATCAGGAACTGTTTGCTCGCGATGAGAAAAAACGGAAAGAGATCGAAAACCAGGACAAACCAAAACAAACGGTAACGGAAGAGCCTTCCAAGCCGATTATTGTGCGTCCTGTGGAGGTAAACCAGCCGGAAAGCGGTGAGTCCTCGGTTGTTTATCATACCGTCAAGCAAGGCGACACCCCGTATTCCCTTTCCCGTAAATATGGAACGACTGTCGCCGATTTGTTTGCGATGAACGGCATGGCTTCCGGTGACCCAATCCAGCTAGGCCAAGTGCTGAGAGTGCGTAAAGGCAATGGAGCAATAGTTCCGAAGCCAACTTCCACAGTGAAGGAAAAACCATCTGTGGAAGTTCCCGTTGCCGGAAAAGGAACGCATACGGTGTTGCCTAAAGAAACACTTTATGGAATTGCCAGAAAATATGGGGTGACAGTGGCTCAGCTTAAAGAGTGGAATTCCTTGGCAGATGGTAATCTAGCTGTGGGGCAAACTTTGCAAGTATCCACTACTGGAGGAAGTACTTCGGCGACAAATGCTGGGTCAAGTAAAGCCAACGCCTCCAAAACACATACAGTGCAGGCTGGCGAGTACCTTTACGGTATTGCCCGTAAGTACGGCGTGTCGGTAGGGGATTTGAAGGAGTGGAATTCACTAACTGATGGTAATGTAAGTATTGGGCAGGTTTTGAAATTGTCACCTTCGGCAAAAGTGGAGAAAAAGGATGTTTCATCGGATGGTGGCGAAGTGGAGTTTCATGTGGTGCAGGCCAAGGAAACGCTTTACAGTATAGCCCGAAAATACGGAGTCAGCGTGGCTGACCTGAAAGCCTGGAACTCCAAAACGGACAACTCATTGTCGTTGGGAGAAAAGCTGATGATAAAAAAATAATCATTTGAGAGATCTTATTCGCACCTCTTTGGTGTGAGTGGTGTCTTTTTGTCAAGACATCAAGAATGCAAACACCGAATGACGACCCGAAGGCCTGTGCGCTTTCGGGTCTTTTTTTTGATTTTTCCCAAAAGGGGTAAACTCAGGGTTAAGAAGGGGTGAAATCAGTGTTTTATACCCAAACAGACCCTATACTTGGACACTATTGACGATTTTTTGCCTTAACTTTGCGAATATCGTAAAGAGTTGTTTGCGGATTTTATAAAGGTACGCTCTTAAAATGTTATAAGTAGGATGTGGACTAGAAGCTTATTTTTGATTTTTTTCAGTTTGGTTGCCTCTATTGGATATGCCCAAGAAAAAAAGGGCGAGAAGGGAAAAGAGGCCGATTTTATTGATTTCGATAAAAACTTGAACAAGGAGGACGATGTTAGTCTGGATTCCTTGTCCAATGCTTTGGGAATCAAAAAAGAGGGAGATTCCCTGCAAGTGTATTACGCTCCCGAGTACTTGGTGGTGTCCAAGGAAGAGTTCAAGTCGGCGCTTAGGCCTTCTCTTTTGGACACAATATATTTCTTTGCCCCGCCGGCCGTCGTTAATGTAAGGGTTGATGCCGAATACGACTCCGTAATGTTGCATCAGACTTCATATGATACGGTGAATGTCTTGCTTAACCCCAAGTTCATGATCGTGGATAAGTCGATGACGATTTACCCCGAAGAGCGTGAGCCTTTGTGGAATTCGGGGGCTACGGCGGCTTTGGGTGTTACTTGGGTGACGCTCAACAACTGGCAGAAAGGCGGTAACAATACCTTCGCCATCGATGGAAACGTTCGGTCGTACGCTAACCGCAAGATAGGAAAAATGTATTTTGACAATACAGGCGAGCTGGCTTACGGATACATCAAAGACGGCGATATTTTCCGAAAATATAAAGACCTTTTCAAAGTCACGGCCTTGCAGAGTATGCCCTTTGCCAGAGACCGCTGGGCATTTTCTTCTAGGATATATTTTAAGTCTCAATTGCAGCCCGGCTACAAATTCAGTGAGAAAAAGGAGACAGACCCGGACACCGGCGAAGAGGTTACCAAAATTGACAAGACTTTGTTGTCATCGTTCCTTTCGCCTGCGGACTTGGAAGTCGGTATTGGTGTCAGTTATAACGTGCCTAAGAAAATGAACTTGCTTTTTTCCATCGCAAAAGGTAAGATGACTTTTGTTTTGGATGATGACCTTTCCGATAAAGGCGCTTTCGGTGTGCCGAAAGGCAAGCATTCCCGTGGGGAAATCGGTTTAGGTTTTGATGCCCAGGTTTTTAAAATGAAGCCGATAAAGAATGTGGAGTACCAAGGGAACTTCAACTTTTTTTGGGCTTATAAGAAAGATAGTAAGGCTGACTATAACTATTCGTCGCTTATCCGTTTCTACTTTAATGAACACGTTACCCTTACGATGGATACCAGAATCGTTTATGATGTAGACCAAATTAGAGGCTATTATGACGAGGACTTGGAAGAACGTCCTACCAAGATTCTTCAGGTCAGGAACCAACTCAACCTGACGTTCCTAATGAACTGGAAAAATCATTCGTGATAATTGATTTTAAGAATATAAAGGGAAGTTTTCGACTTCCCTTTTTTTTGTGTCCCGTCGGATAGTAAAGTTCTTTTTGATTGGAATATGCCAGTGAATCCACTTTATGGTTGTATTGATTAACACAGTTTATGTGCTTTTTTTGTCATTTTGATATATAAAGCGGGGGATATTGGTTTTTGACGCGTTTAGCTGTAGGGGATTATACCTGTATAAACGTACTATGTATAGTGATTATATTCTTTTTTTGAATCCCTTTTAGAATAGGGTGACGTGTTCGTTTGGTTTTTGCGATGGCATATTTTGTGTCGTTTGGAGTAAGCGTGCAGGGGAAAGAAATAGTGGTGTAGGGTTCGAATAATTTTTCTATAAAACAACAATTATGTTTAGGGAATCAATAGGTCTGGCAATGGTTGCCTTGTTTTCGTTTTCGGTTGACGCAACGGCGCAAGGAAACGGAATGCCGTCTGGGGAAAAGGCGGACCATGCGGAAGCTTGGCACAATCTGGATTTTTCATCGAATGGGGTTATGGGTGTAAGCACCGAAAGGACCTATAGGGAGTTGCTTGCCGGAATGGAATCTAAGACGGTATTGGTCGCTGTTATCGACTCGGGGATCGATATAGACCATGAAGACCTGAAAGGCCGGGTATGGACCAATGCCGGGGAAATTCCTGGAAACGGTAAAGATGACGATGGCAACGGGTACGTGGACGATATTCACGGCTGGAATTTTTTGGGAGTTTCGGACGGTAGGAATGTTTATAAGGCTCGGCTGGAACTCACTCGCCTTAAGTCGCAAGACCAAGGGGGAAAAAAGGTGCAGAAGGCGTACAAGAAAAAACTTGAGGAGGCCGAAAAGGAATTTTCGGAAATCAAGCTTTTTAAAAAGCGTTTCGATATCCTTTACGGAATCGCCGAAAAGGTGATGGAGAAAGAAGAGTTCACCGCAGACGAGTTGCGTGAGAAAATGAAATCGATCAGCCAAGAGACGGAGCAAGGCGTTCAGGTTTGGGCGGCAATGGGGTTTGTTGCCGAGATTTTGGAAAGAAGCGACAGAAAAGAGCTTGAGAACTATATCGGGCGTTTGGAAAAAGAGATGAAGGTTCACCTTAACCCGGATTACAATGAGAGAGAACTGGTGATGGGTGACGACGTTGCGGACTTCTCCGAAAAATATTATGGCAATAATGACGTTTCGGGCGATAAAAGCTCAGAGGAACACGGAACGCATGTGGCCGGAATTATCGCTGCCCGGCGCGATAATGATTTGGGTGTAAAAGGTGTTGCCGATAATGTCCGGATAATGGCGCTCAGAGTGGTCCCGAACGGCGACGAGCAAGACAAAGACGTGGCAAACGCCATCCGTTACGCTGTGGATAATGGTGCTCAGGTAATCAATATGAGTTTCGGGAAGAAGTATTCGCCTTACAAATCACAAGTGGACGAGGCCGTAAGATACGCTGACGTAAAAGGAGTGTTGATCGTAAATGCCGCAGGCAACGATTCAGAAAACGTAGACAAGCAAAAGTACTTCCCAAGCGCCGAATACAGCGGAAAAGGCGAAGCGGAAAACTGGATCGATATCGGGGCATCCACCAAGTATTCGGATTCTAGGCTAGTGGCCGAATTCTCGAATTATGGCAAAAAGACGGTAGACGTGTTCGCTCCGGGTTCGGGCATTAAGTCTCTTTTGCCAAATAATAAATACGGCGAACGGAGCGGAACCAGTATGGCCGCGCCGGTTGTGACTGGAATAGCGGCTACGTTGATGTCGTATTTTCCTGAGTTGACGGCCAAGGAGGTGAAAGATATTATCCTTGAGTCCGCTGTGCCTTTTAGCGGAGCGGTTTTGCGACCGAATACTAAGCAGAAAGTCAAGACTTCTAAGTTGAATAAACTATGCGGTACGGGAGGCGTGGTGGATTTGTATCAAGCGGTCTCTCGGGCCAAAGATTTTATGGCGTCTAAGGATTCCTGATAAGGGACGTTAGGAATCGCATATCATGAAAAAGGCCTCTGTTCGTCAAATACGATGAACAGAGGCCTTTTCGTTTATCTGTGAACCGCCTTACGAATTCGGTTCCATTTCGTTGATTTCTTTCTCAAGCTCGTCATACCATTTTTGGCCGTATTTTCTTACCAATGGGCCTTTCAGGAATTTGTAAACCGGAACGTTAAGCTTTTCGCCCAAAGTACAGGCGTCGGCGCAGATGTCCCATTTGTCGTAATTCACCGCTTCGAACTGGTCGTATTTGGTGATTCTGACAGGGTAGAGGTGGCAGGAGACCGGTTTGATATAATCTATCTTCCCGTCGAGATGCGCTTGTTCGATGGCGCATTTCAAAGATCCGTCCTCATCGTAGGCCACATAGGCGCAAGCTCCGTCCTTTACCAGCGGAGTCGAGTAATCGTCTTCCCAATCCTTTACGTAAGTGCCCTGTTCCTCTATCGCTTTCAGGCCCTCTTCCGTAAGGTAAGGCTTAACCTTTTCCAAGATGTTCTCGAATATCGGCAACTCGTCTTCGTCGAGCGGAGCGCCCAAATCACCCTCTACGCAACAGGCGCCTTTGCACTTGGTCAGGTCGCAGACAAATCTCTTGTCCTTTATGTCGTCGCTAATTACGGTGTTGTCTATTAGGATCATGTCGCAGTGTATACGTTTATGTTGCCGGCTCTGGCGTGCCGGATGGCCGGCGCCGTAGAGTTAACGACAAACATCGCGAATATAATGCATCGAAGTGAATAGCTTTTCGTATCTTGCGCAAAAGAACCCGGCCGGGCCAAGCATGGTCCCCTGCGGCCGGTTAACGCTAAGGAGCCACCGCATGCCCGCCGTGGCGGAAAAACAAGAAGCTTTTTCATGTTGAATTATCTAGAAGGACTCAACGAGCCCCAACGCGAGGGTGTCGTGAATACCGAAGGCCCGTGCATGATTATCGCCGGAGCGGGTTCTGGCAAAACGCGGGTGCTCACCATGCGTATCGCTCACCTGATAAAAGCCCACGGTGTGGATCCGTTCAGTATTATGGCGCTGACGTTTACCAACAAGGCGGCCTCGGAGATGCGCGAGCGTATTGAGAAGGAAGTGGGGCAAGAGGCCCGCAACCTGTGGATGGGGACTTTCCACTCGATTTTCGCCAGAATTCTCAGGTTCGAATGCGACAAGCTCGGCTACCCGAAAGATTTCACGATATACGACACCGACGATTCCAAGCAACTGGTAAAACAGATTGTGAAGGAAATGGGTCTCGATGACAAAATATACAAGCCCAACGTAGTTTTCAACCGAATCTCGGGAGCGAAAAACAAGCTGGTTTCCTGGAAGGAATATATCAGCAACCCGCTCTTCAAGGCAGATGACGAAAGTGCCAGAAAACCGCGTTTGGGAGAGATTTACAAGACATACGTCCAGCGTTGCTTCAAAGCCGGAGCGATGGATTTCGACGATTTGCTCTTCAACACCAACGTGCTGTTCAAAGAGCATCCGGACGTTTTGCACAAATACCAGCACCGTTTCCGCTATATCTTGGTGGACGAGTTTCAGGATACCAACGTTTCCCAATACCTGATCACGAAGAAACTCGCTGGCGTACACGGCAATATCTGCGTAGTGGGCGACGACGCCCAGAGTATTTACGCTTTCCGCGGTGCCGAAATCGAGAACATCCTCAACTTCGAGAAAGATTTTCCCGATTTGAGAACCATAAAGCTTGAGCAGAATTACCGTTCGACTCAACATATCGTGGACGCCGCAAACGGAATTATCCGCAACAATACGGGACAACTTCCGAAAAACGTTTGGACGGCGAACCCCCAAGGCGAATCGATCGAGCTTATCCAAGCGGCCTCCGATACAGAAGAGGGACGTTTGGTGGCTTCGGCAATCTTCGAGGAGAAAATGCGCAAACAGTGGCGCAGTCAGGATTTTGCCGTTTTGTACCGGACCAATAGCCAATCGAGATCGCTTGAAGAGGCTTTGCGTCGAATGAATATCAAATACAAAATCGTAGGCGGTCTTTCATTCTACCAAAGGAAAGAGATCAAGGACGTTTTGGCTTATTTGAGATTCGCCATCAACCCCCAAGACGAACAGTCATTCCGGAGAATCATCAACCTTCCAAAACGTGGAATCGGACCGACTTCCGTAGATAAGATTATCATGGCGGCGGGTACACGTTATGATGGAAGCATTTGGGAAGCGGTATGCCGGCCAGCCGAATATCTGCCGGCCCGCGCGGCAAACGCCGTTTTGGGTTTCAAGGATATGGTGGAAGCTTTCCGCTACGACGCTACCCGCAAAGACGCATACGAAGTCACCCGGAGAGTGGCCAAAGACACGGGTATTATCAAGATGCTTTATGAAGACAAGACGGTAGAGGGCCTGACCCGTTATGAGAACGTCCAGGAATTGATCAACGCCGTTAAGGAATTCACCGACAATCCGGAAGTGGAGGACAAGAGCCTTACGGCTTTCCTTCAGGAAGTGTCGTTGTTGACGGGCGTAGACCAAGACAAGGACGACGATCCGGACAAAGTGACGCTGATGACCGTCCATATGGCCAAAGGTTTGGAGTTCAAACACGTCTTTTTGGTCGGGATGGAAGAGGATCTTTTTCCTTCGCAGATGATGCTCGGAAGCCGGAAAGATCTGGAAGAGGAACGTCGCCTGTTTTATGTGGCCGTCACCCGCGCCCAGTCGAAATTGACATTGACATTCGCTCTGAGTCGTTACAGGTTCGGTCGCCTTACCTACGGCGAACGTAGCCGTTTCCTCGACGAAATCGGGCCGGAACATATGAATCTTTCGAGCAGGAAAGTCCATACTTCCACCACTAAGCCGGCGTCGGAACTGTCGTTTGCCAGAATTTCGGCCCCGACGAAAAAGCCGACAACTTTGGGAGCCCGTATGGCGGGAGCAAAGCCGCATAAGCCGTCGGAAGGATTCGCTCCTAGCGATCCGTCGAAATTGGCCGTAGGCCAAAAAGTGGAGCACCAGAAGTTCGGATTCGGAACGGTGGAGGCCTTGGATATGGACGGAATGAACAAGAGGGCGAAGGTGGCGTTTGACAAAGTCGGGTCGAAGACCTTGCTGTTGAGCTTCGCCAAGCTTAGGATTTTGGACTGATTTGACGAATTATAAATAAACGGTTGTAGTTTTTGTTGAAAGTGCTTTTTAAGTATTCGAGTAAAAGCTAGATTTAACCCTAAGTTTTCGAGAGACGCCCTGAAGGTGTTTTGGGCGTCTCTCCGCATGATTCCCTTCACGGCGGGGATGGCGCATGGTAGGAAGCCCGGCGCTCGTAACCCTTAAGTTGCCAGGTTTTTTTGGATGAAGAACCGAAATACAGCCCGTATTTTGCACTAAATGCTGTTTGGGCGGTGACCGCATAAAAAAAAATGCGCCATTGCCAGCCCTTCCGCTTTTCCCGCTAGTTATAGTTAAGTAAAAATTTCGCTAGGTAGATGAGAGAATACAACACAAGCAGGCCTAAGCTCACATTGAGGGAGTATGGCCGGAATATCCAGAAATTGGTGGATCACGTGACCGCAATGGAGGACCGTGAGCGCCGAACAAAATTCGCTTATACGGTGATCCAGCTGATGAAACAAATCAGCCCGAACGGTAAGGATTCGCCGGAATACGCCCAGAGCCTTTGGGATGACCTTTACATCATGTCGGATTTCAAGCTTGATGTAGACAGTCCGTTTCCGATGCCGTCGCCGGAAGCCATTCACAAAAAGCCGGAGAGAGTTCCGTATACGCAAAGGCACCTGCGCTTTAAGCATTACGGGAAGAACATCGGCTTGATGCTCGAAAAAGCTCTCCAGATCGAAGACGAGGAAGAGCGCTTGCAAGCGGTCGGTACAATCGGCAGGTTGATGAAGACGTTTTACTTGGCTTGGAACAAGGATAACGTAGACGACGCCATCATCCTTGAGAATATGAAGGAAATCACGAAAGGGAAGCTTTCGCTGAATATCGACGTTGTGCGCGAAAGAAGCCTTTTCGGAAACACGGACAGAAGGGATAGCCGAGATAACCGTGACCGCGACTCAAGAGGAAACGGCTCTTATGGCCAAAAGAGACGCGTAATGCCTAATACGAAATACAGAAAGAGGAACTAGTTTTTAGATGGCTTCATTCAAAATTGAGGGGGGACACAAACTAAAAGGAGAGATTGTTCCCCAAGGTGCGAAAAACGAGGCGTTACAAATTCTTTGCGCTGTACTTTTAACCCAAGAAACCGTTACGTTACATAAAGTCCCTGAGATTAGGGATGTTCTCAAACTTATAGACCTGTTGGACGCCATGGGCGTGACAGTGGAAAAAGTGGAGGACGAAACGTATAAATTCACCGCTTCGGACGTTGATGTGGCGTTTTTGGAAACGGAAACCTACAAAAAGAAAGCGGCTTCTCTTCGCGGCTCCATTATGGTGTTAGGCCCGCTTTTGGCCAGATTTGGCAAAGCCCGTATGCCTAAACCGGGCGGAGACAAAATCGGGCGGAGAAGGCTGGACACTCACTTTTTCGGTTTCTCGAAATTGGGAGCCAAGCTTGAGTTTGACGCCGAAGAGCACTTTTATTCAGTTGACGCCTCAGATCTTAGGGGTGCGTATATCCATTTGGATGAAGCCTCGGTTACCGGCACAGCCAACATTATCATGACGGCCGTGTTGGCCAAAGGCAAAACCACGATCTACAACGCCGCTTGCGAGCCTTATATCCAGCAACTTTGCAAGATGCTCAATAGAATGGGAGCCAACATTATGGGTGTGGGCTCGAACTTGTTGTACATCGAGGGCGTGCGGGAATTGGGAGGCACAACGCACACGATGCTTCCGGATATGATCGAGATCGGGAGTTTTATCGGAATGGCGGCGATGACCGGTTCAGAGCTCACGATTAAGGACGCTAGGGTAGACCAACTCGGAATTATTCCGGAAACCTTCCGCCGTTTGGGAATCAAGATGGAAATCCAAGATGATGACATCTACATCCCCGCTCAGGAGCATTATGAAATCGAATCATTTATCGACGGATCTATCATGACGGTAGCCGACGCTATTTGGCCAGGCTTTACGCCGGATCTCCTGAGTATCGCTTTGGTAACGGCGACGCAAGCCAAAGGAACGGTTTTGATCCACCAGAAGATGTTCGAAAGCCGTTTGTTCTTTGTCGATAAATTGATCGACATGGGTGCGCAGATCATTTTGTGTGATCCGCACAGGGCTACAGTCATCGGTTTGGACAGGAAATTCCCGCTTAGGGGAATCAAAATGACCAGCCCTGATATCCGTGCGGGAGTTTCGTTGCTGATTGCGGCCATGAGCGCCGAAGGTACCAGCGTTATTTCCAATGTGGAGCAGATTGACCGTGGATACCAGCGTATTGATGAGCGCCTTAACGCTTTGGGAGCTAAAATTGAGCGTCTTGATGATTAAGGCAAGTCGGATACTGATGTCGCTAGTCTTGGCCTTTGCCGTAAGTTTTACGGCTTGGGCCGATGATTCTCCCAAGAAGAAAGAGCTGAAGCTGATCACGGCCAAGCAACTTTCGGGAAAATTGGGCAAACGTTTTGACCTAAGCGGTTTGGCGATGTATAAAGGTGCTTTGGTGGCCGTAGCCGACAAAGACGACAATAGGTTTGTCTACAGATTGATCGATGAAGGTGAGACTTTTCAGGTTCATCCTTGGATTGCCTTAAAATATAAGGGCAGGTTGGACTTGGAAGGAATAGAGACCTCCGGTTCGCATATTTACCTTATCAACGAAAAGACTTCTGAAGTGCTTCGGGCTTCCGTTGACGGAGATGTCAAGAAAGTTGCAGTTAATTATCCGTCGGCTGATATAGACGTGTCGAGTTGGGGGAATGCCGGCCTGGAAGGCCTGGCCGTTTCGCCGGACGGGAAAACGCTGTATTTGGCCAAAGAGCGCCAGCCTCGCTATATTCTGAAAGTGGTGGCTGGTACCGGAAAAATTGTCGGCAAGTTCAACATGGGGAAAGGCCATGACTTCACTGGCCTGACTATGGACAACTCTGGGCGGTATCTTTACGCTTTGGTGCGGAGTGGCTGGAGGGTGATAAAATACGATCTGGAACAACGAAAAATTGTGGACGAATATTCCTTTGAGAAATCGGCCGTAACGGATAGGCGTAAGATGTATGAGCCGTACGAATATGGCATGGCCGAAGCCCTGGTGGTAACCGATGACCGGATTCTGATCGGGTTTGACAACAACGGAACCAAGGTTTCGAAACAAGCGAAAAAACGCTACGGTTTTAGGGGGAACGCTCCCTCTGTTTTGGTGTTTGAAAGGCCGGAAGGCTTTTGAAATTATTTTTTTGAATATGCGTAACTGTACGGTACGCTTTGAAATTGTTCTTTGCTGATACAATGAACGCTTATGTGATGGCGTTGTATTGAAGCCTGTCTTTATCGGCTGAAGGGAATGCGTGGTGAGGGAAAACTCCAATTTTATTCATGATTTCCCAAAGCTTTAAATTAGGAAGGCGGGTTTGTGTAGATTGGCTAATAATCGTAACTTCGTCTGTATTGACGGGAACGAAGCCGACGGCCGGATTTCCGGCGAAGAGTAATGATATTGTGTAAGTTATAAAATATAGCAAGTCGTGGATATTTTTGAGAAGCTAGACGCTAGAAATACCCCATTGGGACAATACTCTGACGTGAATGAGGGATATTATATGTTCCCTAAGCTCGAAGGAGAGATAGGGCCAAGGATGCAGTTCCAAGGCCGCGAGGTGTTGAACTGGAGCTTGAACAGCTACTTGGGCTTGGCTAACCATCCCGAAATCCGTAAGGCTGACGCGCAAGCGGCCGCTGATTGGGGATTGGCTTATCCGATGGGTGCTCGTATTATGTCGGGTAACACGAAATACCACGAGCAGCTTGAGCAAGAATTGGCCGAGTTCACTAAGCGTGAGGACGCGATGTTGCTGAACTTCGGATACCAAGGCGTACAGTCTATCATCCAAGCGCTCGTTGACCGTAAGGACGTAATCGTGTATGACGCTGAGTCGCACGCTTGTATCATCGACGGTGTATACTTGCACGCCGGAAAGCGTTTGGTGTACAAGCACAACGACGTTGAGAGCCTTGAGAAGCAACTTAAGCGCGCTACGAAAATCGCCGCTGAGACCGGTGGAGGTATCCTCGTAATCACCGAAGGCGTATTCGGAATGTCGGGTAACGTAGGGCCTTTGAAAGAGGTTGTTGCCTTGAAAGAGAAGTACGATTTCCGTGTGGTTATCGACGACGCTCACGGATTCGGCGTAATGGGCGAAACTGGTGCGGGTACAGATGAATACCTCGGCGTACAGGACCAAACTGATATTTATATCTCTACGTTTGCCAAATCAATGGCAAGCATCGGAGCTTTTGTTTCTGGTCCTAAGAAAATCATCAAATACCTGCGTTACAGCACTCGTTCGCAGATCTTCGCCAAGTCGTTGCCAATGCCGTTGGTAATCGGTAACCTGAAGCGTCTGGAAATGCTGAAAAACAGCCCGCAAAAGCAAAAGCTTTGGGAAGTTGTTGATGCCCTTCAAAACGGACTTCGTGAGCGTGGGTTCAACTTGGGTTCTACTAAGTCTCCTGTAACTCCTGTATTCTTGAAGGCAGGTTTGAGTGAAGGCGACGAAGGCTTGAGCAAAGAAGAGCAAACAAGAATCTCGATGACCGAGGCCGGAAACTTGGTTCACGATCTTCGCGAGCGTTTCAACATCTTCTGCTCGGTAGTGGTATTCCCGATTATCCCTCGCGGACACATCCTGTTGCGTTTGATCCCGACCGCCGCCCACACTATGGAAGACGTTCAGGAGACAATCGACGCATTCTCGGAAATCGCTGAGAAGTTGAAGAACAAGGAGTACCGTCAGGACGGTATCGCCGAGTTGATGATCGAACAAGAGGTAGGTCGTCACTAAGATGAATTGTCCCGCCATTGTGCGGAATGAAAATATTAAGGTCGTTTCGGAGATTCCGGAACGACCTTTTTTCTTGGGTGGAATTAACCTGTTCTGGTTACGCTTGTTGTGATCGTTGTTCCGATCAATTTATGAGTCGGTGTCCGGTGGCCAGAATTCGGGAGATGTCGGCCGTGAGGGGCGTGCGTTGGCGTAGGAGATTAGCGCCCAGCTTTCTCCTTTGGAATCTGTCACATCCACTTCGGTTGTGCGGGGGAAGTGCCAGCCTTGTGGCCGGTGCGCAGGCCCTGACGAGATGGCGAGACGTTGGGGGAGCCAGTGTTCATTCCTCAGCTCGTTTTCAAATTCATCCGTCACGGTGTGTCGTTCCGCGTTACCCCATTTCATTAATACGCAATCTTTGGCGTAAGCTTCCGTATCGTCTTCACCCTTCCAAACGCCCGTGTTGGCATGAAGCGCTTGTTCCAGCGCTCGGCCGTACCTTATAAATGCGGGAGCCAAAATCAAGCTTTCGTTGACAACCGAAACTTCAGTATCTTCCGTTTCACGAGGTCCCTCACCTTCTTTCGCTATCAAAGGCTCTGTTCCTACAGCCAGCCAACCGTCTTCCGCATTCTCTTCTTTAAGTTCAAGTTGTCTGTTCTCACCGCCCACAAACATTCGGTGGGAATCCGAAAACGAATCGTCATCAGGAATATAGATGACTGAGTCGCTCCCTTTGCCAGGGATAGTTTCCGCCGAACAATAGCATTTTTGCCGTTTTTTTGCTCGGTGAGGGTCTTTTATCGTTACTACACAGTCATCGAAGTTTTGCCCCATAAAAGTTTTGTAAGGACTGTCGATGCTGATTTTTTTCTTCAGATCATCCGAAAAAGCTCTTTCCAGAAGTTCCCTTCCTTTTCTTTGGGCAATCAGTTTGGCGTGAAGAGCGTCAAGTCTACCCAAGAAGGCGGAATCTTTTGCTTTTCCTTTAACGGGTCTTACCTTTCCAGTCATATTCACTGCCCGGCGCCATGTTTCCTGAACGGTAGCGTCATCTTCTCCCGTATTGTGCCAAATCCTGCATTGATGCTCAATAGTGTGCGCCACTACTTTCTGATGTTCTTTTTGGGATTTGTCAAGCAACCGAAATAGTGAAGGCGTAATTACCGGCATTTCGGGTAAAGACCTTCCGGGCTTATTCCTAAATGGACGGATTGGATGTTGCGAATGCCAATGATAGATTATATGGTCGAGTTCATAGAGCGTAGCCATCCGGTCGTGTAATACCCGTTCGTTGTCATACCCTTGGAAGCCGTCATAAGTTTGCAATTGCTCCATGACTCTGCGGAATATTTCCTGATCTTCTTCAGGTAATATGCCCAGTTCCTCATGGACTTCCAAGTCAAAAGCGGTTGAGGAAAACGAAGGTGGAGCTGGTTTGGAACGCACTTCCACCGTTGGAGATTCCTGTCCCGAAAGTCTGTGTTCGTCTTCAGGTTTGGCGGTGTGCCCAATTACTACGGTTAAAGGAGAAGGAACGTCATAAGCTGGATTTCCCGATTGGCGTTCGTGATAAGTTTCTCCTTTTTTTCGTCCGTACATACGCAGAAAAGAACCTGTATGAGCAAGAAAGTCGAGTTGTTTTGAACGAAGAAAGTCGCTGTTGTCTCCATATTTGGCCAGGTCGTCTCCGGCCATGGTCAGTTCGGGAGTGGCTTGCAAGAGTAATTCGTAATCGGACCAGTTGTCGGCGTTTATGCCGTATCTTTTGAGTAAAATCCGTTCGCGTTGCCTCTCCAGATGCATCCGTCTTCGTATCTGCAGACAAACATAATCTTGCCCGTCGGCGCTTTCGGCCACAACAGCGCCGTGATAATGGCCTTGGGCATAATGCGAGACGTCTTCGTCGTCGTTGCTGCGCATGTATGAGGCCACGTCGTCGCCCAGGTGGGGTTCGGCGAACTGGTTCACGCCCAGTTGCGCTTCCAAGTCCGAAAGTTTGCCTTTCCGTCTCCGGAGCATGGCTTTATAATCTTTTTCCGTTTGTTTTTGGTCAGGTTTGTCCATGGGCGTATCCAGAATTTCCCTGATTCTTTCCTCGTCCATTTTCTTGCCCCGACCTTCCACCATGACCTTGGTGAGTTCATGGATTCCGTTTACGGTTTCTTCACAATTACCACCGATGCCGGCATAACCCAACGGCGGGGCAAGTCGAACTCCGTAAGCGTTGGTTTCGCTCCCTTTGTCCACATCCGGATTCAGTCCGTATAGATAATGGATAACATTGCAACTGCTTCCTCTGAAGGGCATTTTGGCAAAAGGGCCGTAGCCGGTGTGGGCGCTGTGGTCAAGAGGGAGAGGCTCCACTTCGAATAACATTTTACCGTTTACGGCCAGTCTTTGTCCTGTTTCCTGGATGAAAAAAAGGCTTTTGTTTTTCATCAACATTTCACGGGTTCTTTCCAAAACCTCTACCGTTCCAAAAAATGTTTTTGCCTCGTAGTCAGAGTCCAAAACCGCCAGTGTGTGATCATTGGAAATCAGAAAATGACAGGCGGAAGGGGGGACATCCACTTTGTCTTGTTTTAGGTAAAAAAGGCTATGATCGTCAGGTGTTTCGGGAGCTTGTTCGGCTAAGTGAATATTCTGGGCGGAAACAGATGCGCCCTCAAGCGTAGCCCGAACCTTTTTGTTCTTCCTTGTACTGAAAAAAGCCTGGGCAACGCCCCGGTTGAGATTCCCGGCAGGAACGGTCGGTTTTCTGGTTTTATTTTTTTGGACGAACATAAATTCTGACTGGGGATACCGGCGCTCGCTATTGAACAATAGCAAGGCCTATGATGTTGCGAAACAAAAACACAAACCTTTTCGGGTTTTGATTCGATGTTAAACCAAACAACATGAGAAGATTACTTATCCCCGCTCTTTTCCTGTCAGTCTTTGCGCTCTTTTCCTCTTGTAGCGATAATGACGACGACGATAGCACGCCGGCAGTTACGGCTTCGCAGCTTCACGGGACTTGGGCCTTTGAAGATGTTTCTTCTGAACTAATTCTTGACAATCCTTCGGTGATGAACGCTCTTCCGGGAATTGACGCCGAGGCCGTATCGGAAACGTCTTCCAAAGCGATGGCGACCTTGGTAAAAGGCATGAGGCTTTCCCTGGACAGCAAGTATATGAACGGCAATTTTGACGGCAGGCGCCTCACGTGGAAATACGAGGACGGCAAGTTGAAAATGCGCCATACTGAGGCTTTTCATACCAAAGACGATACGGATCATGACCATCAAGGTATGAAGGATACCCGTCATGGGCATGTCAGTATGAAAGGCCTTTTGGAAGGAGGTGAGTTTGACTTAGTGGTTGATAGCGTAGGTCAGGATGAGATGAAGCTCAGCTTGGTTCACCGTATGGCTGTAGGTCCTGTGACGGGACAGACTAGCGTGAAAACGCGAGTGATTCGGGTGGATGAAGGGCCCACGATAACCCGTGATCCGGACGTTGCTTTGACCAAGGAAGCGTTAGCCGGATTCTGGAAAGTACATGATATTGCCGTACAGATGCCGGATCAGCAAATGGGTTTGTCAGATAGTGATTATGCGTTGCTTAAGGCTGCCGTGGAGGCGAATATGAGAAGTGTTTATAAGGGCAGTCATATGAATCTGTTGACAAACGGAAAAGGTGTATACGCCAGCTTACCGATGACGGAATGGACAATGGAGCAAGAAGGTGAGAATCATGAAGTTGTTATACAATTCATGACATTGCCTGCGAATTCTGCATTGCCAAGTAAAGCTCTCTCAGGTAAAAAGGTCGCCGCAAGACTAAAGGCTTTTGAACGCAGTCATATGGAAATGCTGATTACGACGCCTGTCGTGATGAATTTTTCGGGACAGGAAATGAGCTTTGATGTGGTGAACACTATAAGTATGAGCCGCTAAAATCCTTTAAGAAAATCTCCTTCTGGCTTGTGCTGGAAGGAGATTTTTTGCCAAAGAACCTTTTAAAAAGGGTAGCATGGTTTTCAAGGCCAGATTTCATCCACAGAAACGGTTATCGGATCTATTCTCACCAGTTCAGTTTGGAATCCGGTTCTGTCCTGACCTCTGATAGCGAAAAGCGCTTTGAAGTTTTTATTCGGAAAGTCGGACGCCAATCGTTCAAGCCCTTCCAGATTGTCTTTTTGGCAGATGTGCTCCAAGCAGGCGATATTGCTCATGTCCGTGTTCCCGATAACCGAAATTATCTGTCTGCCGTCATCCGTTACAAATCGGCTTAAAGTGGCGTAATCCAAGTTGGGATACGATTTGGCGCTGTTTCCTTGGTATGAGCTTACCGAGTCCGCAGTGGAATACATTAGTCGGTAATCCTGAATCCGGAAATCGATACCGATGGCTTCGCTTACACTTTTCAGAATACCTTGGGTTTTGAAGGATCCGATAAACACTACGTTTTGACCCTTTAGCGTGTGCCAACTCATATTGCTGGCGTACATCATATCTACGGGGATTCGGCCTCCGCCCAAGATGCCCATTACTTTGTAAAGCCCGAAAGGGGCCTGTTGGTTGAGAAACGTCTGGCTCATCTTTTTTACTTTCGGAGCCAGTCCCGGTTGCTTACGGACTAGTTCGTCCAAGTCTTTGTCGGAATTGACGTAAGTGTGCCTTATAGCTCCCCAGCCACCGATAGGACTTTCTCCCCGGAAAAAATAATGGTCGCCCAAGACTATTTTGGTCGGATGTCCCGAGCGTAAAAGGTTTCCCCAGAGAAAAAGGTTGTCGGAAGGTTGGGTAGGGGCGGTAACCCATAAAGTTCCGCCGATAATGGCCAGCAAAAGTCCGGCGATAAGAATATAAGGGGCGGAGAGATTAGCTATTGATAATAAAGCCAATCTGCGGTCTGTGTGGAACGTGACTTTATAGGCGCCCTTCGGTATGTCAAGACGGACTTCGGCGTTTTTGCCTTCGGAGGCGTAATACTCACTAAGCTTTTTGCGAAGATTATGTACGTAAATCCGGACGTTATGGGGTTTGTCCGGATCCGATTTTTTTCCGAAAACCTCATAGGCGATTCTGTGCTCTGTCGGGTTTTCGCCTTTCAGAGATTCTTCCACAAGAAAGGTCAGCAGTCCTTTGTTTACTACCGATTTCGAAAAGCATTGACTGGTCAGAATTGCGTTTAGGCTAACCCGTATTTTACGTTCTTTTGGCATAGTGGAAAAGTATGTCGGCAATTTACAAAAGCCCGGAAACAGGCGGTTATAACTATGTCCGAAATTGCTTACGCTTGTTTTTTCTGCACTTCGAGTGTTGTCTTGTTGTTTTAATTATCTGGTTGACTTACAGGATGGTTAATTCTTTGTTTAACGGTGTTTTTACAAAAAAAAAATTGCGAAAGCTGTTTCTGTTTTTCGGCGATCCTATTTTCAGTGTAATGGCGAGGCATTCGGTCTTTTTGAGTTCGGAAGCCCGTCTCTTTTTTCATTTTAATCGAACGGTATGTTTAGGATAATGATTTCCGCATTGATGGTGATGGTGTTTTTTACCGCTTGCCAACAGGTGCAAAAGACCACAAAGGTAGAATCGCCGGGTAAAAAGACTACGGTATCGTTTCGGATTCGGGATGGCAAACTTCTCTACTCCGCACTCAAAGACGGAGATACGGTGTTGAGGGAATCTGCATTGGGTTTGAGGCTAAAAGGTGGAGGCTTGGAACGCGTCAGGCAACTTAGTCAGGAAAACTCTGCTACAGACGAAAAGTGGGATGCGCCTTGGGGCGATTTTTCAAAGGTTCGTAACCATTACAACGAGATTCGCCTTCATTTGGCTGATGAAAGCAATCCGGATTTAAAATTGAACGTGGTGGCTCGGGCTTATGACAACGGGATAGCCGTGAGGTATGAATTCCCCCGTCAAGGCCGAAAACGTTTTGTAGTGGAAAAGGATCTGATGGAGTTTGATTTTGCGGATGATGTCTCATGTTACGCTCCAAATGGCGAAAGGGACCCTGTAGGTCCGGTAAAGGTTGCTTCCATAAAATCGCTGAAAGCTCCTGTTGTGATGGAATCGCCGAAAGGAAAATTCTTCGCTGTGCATGAAGCTGATCTGAACGATTTTTCATTTATGAATTTCGTGCGGAATAAAAAAGGTTGTTTGGCCGTGAATATCGAAGCGTCGACGGTGGAAGCGCCCAAAGCTTTGCCATGGAGAGTGGTGTTGATGGAAAACAGCCTTGGAGACCTCTCGACTTCGCATTTAATCCAAAACCTGAACCCAGCTCGGCGTATAGCGGACGCCTCTTGGGTTCGTGCGGGAACCTGTACTAACGAGTGTCGCTATTGGGGTGCCAAATTGGAAGACGGTTTCCGTTACGGCAAAAACATGGAGACTTTTAAGCGGATGGTAGATTTTTCCGCTGACAACGGAGTGCCTTACCTGATGGTGGATTCGGGTTGGTACGGCAACCAATGGGACGCTGAGTCAGATCCGTTGACGGAACGCCAGGACGGCGACGCCAAAACGGCCGCCCGCTTTTACAATGGGGACGTCCAGGAAATTAATAAGCTCAGGGGAAAGATTGATATGCCGGGGCTTGTGCGATACGCAAGGGAAAGGCGTGTGGGCGTTTTCATTTATCTGAATGATAAACTGAGAAGGTCAAAGGGGATGGGGTATCTGGAAAAGGTACTGGCAACTTATCACGATTGGGGAGCTGTCGGGATCAAGTACGGATTTATGAAGGAGAAGAATCGTCAGAAGAAAGTTCGCCTGACAAGGGAGATCGTTGAAATGTGCGCCAAATATAAGCTGATGGTTAATTTTCACGATAACCCGATCCATCCGACGGGTGAGGACCGGACTTGGCCTAATTTGGTTACCCGTGAGTTTGGACACGCCCAGTTTGATGCAGGGAGGACATTCTCACCTACAGGTTTCTTGAAGACGATTTTTGTGAATTCTGTCGCTGGACCAGTGGATTTCCAAAACGGGTTCTTCTCTTTGGAAAGTGAGATGGTAGCGGAACGTTTCCAAGTTCGCAAACCATTGTATTCAACCGCCGTGGCCGAGGCCGCCCGGGTGTTGGTAGGCAGTGTGGGGCTGACGATTATCAGCGATCATGATAACGCTTATGAAAGCAAGCAAGACCTATTCGACTTTGTGAAAGAAATGAAAGGCTCTTGGGATGAAACCAGAGTGTTGACTAGCGAAATGGGATCAAAAGCCGTGTATGCCCGCCGAAGAGGTGAAAATTGGTATGTGGGAGGCTTGGTGAATGAAAAAGGAGGCGATTTGAGAATTCCTTTGGGCTTTTTGAAATCGGGAAAGAAATACGAAGCGACCGTGTTTGAAGACGGCTCGGATACGGATTTTGAGAGAAATCAGGAAAGTTATGAGGTAAGCAAAAAAGTTGTTTCAGCCGAGGATGTACTAGATTTTCAATTGTCAAACGGTGGAGGAGTCTGTGTAAGCTTTAAAGAAATGTAGTAACAAATAGGTCTTTTTGAACGGCCTGCGGGCCGTTCTTTACCTTTTTATTCCTGTTTGCTCCACGTCATTCTCAGGCGGGTATTATATGTTTCGCCATTATGCCGAAAAGTGATCCATGTTAAAGTTTTCAATTGATTATCGGTCATTTTTTCGATCTCCATCACGATTTTTTTCCCTTTTACCCAAATGTCTTCCCACCCGAAATCAGGTCCGGAAGAAGAATTGGGATCGAAAGGTGTTTGTGTGGGAGTAAGGCTGAGCGTGTTGTTTTCCAAATCGATTTCCCAGGTGCCTTTGGTGCCGTCACTTTCAAATCTACCGTTTTCTTTAAACAGTATGCTTCCTTGGTTATATGAATCGAGGAAGGGCTGGAGGTCGACTACGTTGGCAAGAGGAACAAGAGCTTGATTGTTAGGTGGCAAAGTGAAAAATGCTTCAAAATCTGAAAAATCCCATTGGGCAAGTAGAGTGTTGGCTCTATCAAGGGGAGGCATCTGGGCGCTCTCTGAGCAACCTGTCAAAAGAATTTCGGACAGGATAAGGAAAAAACAGAAGATGCCGTAGAGTCGCCTCATAAATTTTTTTTCATATAACATTATCGTAGCGGGGCGTGTTTCGTTTTTCTTGTTTTGATACTTAATAAATATGAAATTGTGTTTTTCATAAACGTAAATGTTTGAAATAAACGCCGTAATCCCAATTTTATGTCTTGTTGTTTTTTTCTAATGTAGGGTATTCGGGATAGCTACAAAAAAACGGCGTCATTTTTGGTGACGCCGTCAGTATTTTTGAAAAGGGATAAACTTATTTCAGCTTGACAACCGTAACGCCAGCCCCTCCGCGGTCAACGTGTTCGTCGGCCGCGCTACGGACTTGCGGAAAGCCCCGAAGCTCGGTCCGGACATATTCTCGCAGTACGCCGTTGCCTTTGCCGTGTACGATCCTAACTTCGTCGTAACCGAACATCGAGGCGTTATCCATAAAGGCAATCAGCTCGGAAAGAACCTCTTCCACCCGCTTGCCACGCAGGTCCAAGTTCGGGCTGAAGTTTGACATCTTTCTGTTGATATCGAATCCCGAAAGGCTGGAAGTCGGTTCGGCTTTGCGTTCTTTTTTGCGCCTTTCCCTTCGCCCGATTTTTTCGAGACGATTAAGCTTAACCCATGAAGTAAGCGCTCCGATGGAAAGTTCCGCATCTTTGCCCTTGATGGAAAGTACCTCGGCTACGGTCTCCTGTCCTTTGATTCGGACGCTTGAGCCCACGGTAATCTCACCGCCCAGCACTTCAATTTCCTCCTCCGGCTTGCTCTTCTTGCCTTTGGTGGGTTTGCGGATACCTTTTTCGGGTTTTATCGTCTTTTGGAATTCGGCCAGGTCTTGTCTCGCCTTTTTGGAGCTTTCTTTTTCCGCTTTCCTCTCTTTGATTATGCGGATAGTCTTCTCCACCTCCCGGTTGGCACTTTTGATAATGCCTTGGGCCTCTTCTTTGGCTTCGTTGATCAGCGCGCGCTTTTTTGTTTCCACAAAATCTTTCAGCTCTTCGTATTCGTTGACCGTTTTCTTTAAACGTTGGTCACGCTTTTCGAGCTTCTTGTTTTGTTCCTCAAATTTGCGTTTTTCGTGTTCCAATTCGCTGATCAGCTTATCGAAGCGCACTTGGCTATAGCCCGCTTTGTTTTTGGCTGCGCCGATAACCCTTCTCGGAAGCCCGATCTTGGTCGCAATTTCCAATGCGAATGAACTGCCCGGTTTGCCAATCGAAAGCTCGTATACGGGTTCCAGCTTGTCCAAATCGAAGCGCATGGCCGCGTTGACAATTCCCGGAGTTTTGTCCGCTACTTTCTTCAGGTTGGCGTAGTGCGTGTTGATTACGCCAAAGGATTTCGCATGGTTCAGATGTTCCAAGATCGCTTCGGCAATTGCTCCACCCACTTGCGGTTCCGTTCCCGTTCCGAATTCGTCGATCAGGAACAGGGTTCTTTTGTCCGAGAATCGCAGGAAATGACGCATATTCGTCAGGTGGGAGCTGTACGTACTCAGGTCATTTTCGATAGACTGCTCGTCGCCGATGTCAATGAAAAGGTCTCTGAAAATGCCCACTTTCGAATGCGAAAGCATAGGAGGCAACAACCCGCACTGTAGCATATACTGCGTTAGGCCGACCGTTTTGAGCGCAACGGACTTACCGCCGGCGTTAGGGCCGGAAATCAGGATGATGCGCTGTTCCTTATTCAGCGTGATGTCGAGCGGAACTACCGACTTACCCAACTCGCGATGTGCCAGAAGCAACAGCGGGTGTTGGGTTTTGTGCCATTCCATTATCTGGCCTTTTACCAACTCGGGCAAGCAGGCGTCGATTTTGATGGCGAATTTGGCTTTGGCCCGGATAAAATCCACTGTTCCCAAAAAGCCGAAAGCTTTTTTCAGGTCGGGGATATTCGGGCGGACCAAATCGGTGAGAGCGGTCAGGATACGGATGATTTCCCGCCTTTCCTCGTATTCCAGCTCCCGGATTTCGTTATTGACTTCCAAGGCTTCGGCCGGTTCCATATATACCGTCTGGCCCGTCGCCGATTGGTCGTGTACGAAACCTTTGAGCCTGCGTTTGTGCGTGGCGGTGATCGGAATCACCATACGCCCGTCGCGGATTGTAAGCGTAACGTCTTCGGGAGTAATACCGGAAGCTTTGGCTTGGCGCAACACGCTGTCGAGCATTCGGCGCAGATGGACCTGCTTTGACAGAATCTGACTGCGGATCTTTTGGAGCGCGGCGCTGGCGTTGCTTCTTAAATGACCGGACTCGTCGATTTTCTGTTCGATTTGCCCCGAAAGCGTGGTGTCAAAGTTAACGCCTCCGCTCATTGAAGCGAGCAAAGGGTATTCTTCGGCGTTTTCCTTAAAAAACAGCACGCAACCGGAAAGCGTGTGCAACGACAGTTTCAGGTCGTGCAACTCTTCTTCGGTGAGGAAAGTGCCTTGAATCCGGGCTTTGTCCATGCATTCCCGCACGTCGATGAAGTCGTTGGTGGGAAAACTCTCTCCAGAGGTTAAAAGTGTGCGAAACTCTTCGGTTTGTCTCAGTAGTTTTTCTACGGTGTCGAAGTCGTCGCTGAATTTGATTTTTTCGATGAAAGCGGTGCCCATTGAGCTAAGGCATTCATCTTTCAACAATTGTCTTATTTGGTCGAAACCGAGTTTGGTCTCGATGTTTTTCGGATATAACATGTCTGTAAATTTCCGGACACTTTTGTCAGGTAAAAGGAGCCTTGGGTAAAGCTGTAGAAGGATTCGGACGCAGTTTTTCGTTACTTGCGCCCTTTGTCTTCTATAAGTAAGCTGTCGGCCGGTTTGTTCCCCTTTTTCAGGGAGTCTGGAAGCTGTATTTTCGCCGAAAGCGTGTCGATCGCCAAGGAATCAAGAGGCAAAGAGTCAAGCTGTTGCAAACGTAGGGAATCGGCGTTCGCCTTTAGCTGTTCTTCGGCTTCCCGAGCTTGGTCGACCGAGTCTTTGAACGCTTTTTTTCGCTGTTCTTCGGCTTCCCAAGTGGCTTTTCTGGATTGGATAGTGTCGAAAAGCTGTTTGTAAATTTTGGAAAACTCTTTCGGGTGTTCCGTATAATAAGAAATACTGGCGTTGAACGCGGTGGAATCCACGCCGTCTCGGGCGAAAATGCCCGGCTTGATGGTGGCGAAAAGGTTCTTGGCCGAATCGCGGGACAAGTTCATGTAATAGACTTTCGCCTCGTATAGGTAGATGTCGGCCAACACGGGAACCATCTTTTCCGGAGGCAAAAGGCCCTTCGGTTTTTTTCCGCCGGTTTGGCAGGAGCTAAAAGCCACGAGGGCCAGTAGGTATGTCAGCAGTGTTTTTTTCACGGATAGGAATGAGAAATACGCCTGAAAAGAGGAAAATCCCTGCAAGATAATGTTTTCATAATTAAATTAGAGGATTGATATCGGGCTTGTTCTGTTAAAAGAGGTTAAGCACCGAAATATTTCGGATTTTTGTTTTGAAATTACGGCTAAAGGATAATTTTCGTGATCTGCTTCTTTGAGGCAGGGTTTTTCAAACTCGTATTCGTTTCATGAGAGAGATCTATCAGAAGCTCCGGCAGTATGAGATTCGCATCCGCAAAGCGATCAAGTCGCATATGCAGGGTGATTACCATTCGATTTTCAAGGGCTCGGGCCTGGAATTCGACGACGTGCGGGTATACCAGTACGGCGATGATGTGCGGACCATCGATTGGAAGGTGTCGGCCAAGGGTATCGGCACGTATGTGAAGACATTTAAGGAGGATAAGGAACAGAACGTCTTTTTCTTGGTGGACGTCAGCGCCTCGCAGGAAATAGGCAAGCGCGGGCGGACCAAGCTTGACGTGGCTAAAGAAATCAGCGGAGTCTTGATGCTGTCGGCGGCCAAGGAGAACAGTTCCGCCGGTTTGATCGCTTTTTCGGATGAGAGAGAGCTTTTCATCAAGCCCGGAAAAGGCGTGAAACACGCTTACCAGATAATAAAAAGATTGTACGATTTGCGTCCGGGTTCGTTGAAAACGGACTTGGGGCAGGCGATTCGCTTTACACTGAATACGCTGAAACGGCGGAGCGTGGTTATATTGGTGTCCGACTTTATCGATGAAGGCTATGAACATAACCTAAAAGGTCTGGCTCGTGAGCATGATTTGGTGGTAATCCATATCACTGACCGTCGCGAGACTAAGTTACCGGGATTGGGAATCGTACCGCTTCACGATAAGGAGTCTGGAAAGACGATTTGGTTCAACACGTCTTCTTCGGAATTCAAGGAGAAAATCGGGTCCAAATACGGAAGCAAACAGCGGGACTTGGAGGATTTGTGCAGACGAAACCAGACGGATTACTTGGGGCTGGATACGGAAGAGGACTATGTTCCGCAACTGATCCGCTTGTTTAAAGTGAGGAATAAAACTAAGAAACGTGATAAATAGGTTTTTTGTAACGCTGTTACTGGCCTTGACATTTTCGGCGTCGTGGGCACAGGAAGGAGACGGCGGAAAATCAGGTAAAATAACTCCGGTAGGCTGGTTTCTTTCGGATTCTATCAAAGTGGGGGAGCCGGTGGAGTTTGCCCTTTCGGTTCACTATCCTGAAAATATCAACTTGATATTTCCCGATTCCGCTTACAATTTTTCGCCATTCAGATTTGTAAGCAAACGCTTTTTTCCGACTGAGACCGAGGCGGGAGTCAGTGTGGACAGTGCCGTATATACGCTCACCACGTTCGAATTGAGCGATACACTGACTTTGAAGGCTCCGGTTTTCTACGTTTCGGGCGATTCCCGTATGCCGGTTTATGCCGAACCGGTTTCGATTTTTCTTCAGAAAGTGACGACAGCCCAAGACAAGCTCAAACCGGTGAGTCTCGGTTACGTCCGCTTGGAGGAGAAGTTCGATTTTGCCCATTTCGGAGCTTTGGCGGGCTATATTGTGCTGACTTTTATTGTTGTTGTCTTGCTTTTCGGTCGAAGGATTCGGTGGAAATATTCGGTTTGGCAACTGCAAAAAGAGCACGTCAAGTTTTTGGGTGAAATGGATGTCGCTTTTGCTGGCGGAATAAAGAATGTGGCGCAATCTGAGCGGATTTTGGCGCTTTGGAAAAAATATTCGGAGGAGTTGATTCGTTTTCCTTTCACAAAGCTGACATCCAAAGAGATAGGCAATATGTACGAAGGCTACCCTCTCGCCGATCATCTCAGGCGATTTGACCGGTATATGTACGGTGGCGAGGGTGGCGACAGCTTGACGGAAAGTGTGGAATATCTGAAGACTTTTGCCGAGAAAGTGTTGGAAGACCGACTGACCGAGCTGGAAGTGGAAGCGGGAGCGAAAAAAACGGAACCCGCTCCGAAGCCTGATTGGATGGTTTAACATTTAGACATTGATGATGAACGATATACCGTGGTATTCACCGACGTGGTTTCTTCCCTCGACATTCGAGAGTTTTGATTGGGCTTTTCCCAGCGTATTTTATTGCTTGGCGATTATCCCTTTGCTCTTCGGACTTCGGGCGCTGATAAATATAAAGTTGGATCAGAAAATGCCCGTCGCGCTTTCCAGAAGCGAATTGAAAAGCAATCCGATAACATTATTGAGATTTGTTCCCCCCGTATTTTTCACTTTGTCGTTGGTGTTGGCGATTATAGCTTTGGCCCGGCCACAGCGGACAAGTGAGGAGGTTGAGCGCTGGACCGAAGGTATCGATATTGTGTTGGCAATTGACATTTCCCGATCGATGCAGGCCATGGATTTCAATCCGAACAGGCTGGAAGCCGCAAAAAAAGTGGCGACGGAATTTGTGAAAGGCCGTTTTCAGGACAGGATCGGGATCGTAGTGTTTTCGGGTGATGCTTACCGGATGGCTCCACTGACTACCGATTATAAGTTTTTGGAATCGAATATCGCCGATATAAATTTCAATCTGATACAAAACGGCGGAACGGCGATAGGCAGCGCTTTGAGCGTTTCGCTGAACTTGATGCGTGAGTCCGAAACCAAATCGAAAGTGATTGTGCTTTTGAGTGACGGTGATAACAACGCCGGAAATATCGATCCGTTGACGGCGGTAAAGCTTGCGGAAGCTTACGGAATCAAGGTTTACACTATCGCTGTAGGAAAAGAAGGCCCGGTGAAAATGGGTGTGGGAATCTATGGAGACCCCATCTATAATGATAATACGATGGATGAAAAGACCCTGAGGCAAATTGCCAGAATAGGGAAAGGGAAATTTTTCAGGGCTACGGATAACAAGACTTTGGAGAATATTTTCAAGAGGATTGATAAATACGAAAAAGCCGAAATCAAAGAAAACCGCTTCTCCGACACTATGGATTTCTACACGGTTTATTTGCGTTGGGCTATCTTGTTTTTCCTGATTTGGATTTTCTTCAAATCCACGTTTATGAATAATATCCTCAGGGATTAATCAGGATTTGGTCAGAGATAAAAAAGGGTCACGCTGATAAGCGTGACCCTTTTTTGCGTTTTTGGATTCAGCTTATTTTTTTTCGCTGAATATTTCTTTGAGCTTGGCTTTCAGAGCGTCACCTCTTAGGTTTTTAGCAATGATTTTTCCTTCGGGTCCAATCAGGAATGTAGCCGGAATGGCGTTTACTTGGTACTCTTCGGCCGCTACGGACTGAAACCCTTTCAGGTCCGATACCTGCGCCCAAGTGATCTTGTCTTCCTCAACAGCTTTTTCCCAGGCTTTTTTGTCTGTGTCAAGCGAAACGCCAAATACTTCGAAACCTTTTGACTGGTACATATCATAGAGTTCGACCACCAAAGGGTTTTCCATTCGGCATGGACGGCACCAAGAGGCCCAAAAATCAATCAATACGTATTTTCCTTTGTAGGTAGAAAGGGCCAAAGTGTCGCCTTTCGCGTCAGGCAAGCGAATCTCCGGAGCCATCTGGCCAACCAACAGTTTCTTGGTCTGCTTTACGTGTTCCACGAATTCCTGAACCATCGGCACATTAGGATAATCCTTGTTGAGATTTTTGGCAGTAGCCTCAATAATTTCAAAATCCTCGTTCGGATCGAATAAGCCCATTAGCTGAAGCGCTGCAAGACCGATCTGTTCTTGCTTTACTATCTGAAGAATTTCCTCTTTTACCTTTTTCTGTAAAGCCTCAAATTTCTTCTCGCTGGCTTTTATTGCCTTTTGGTCTCCGGAGTTTTGGGCTTCTACGTACTCATTGCGGATTTCTTGGGCTTCTTTCCCGAAGGTTTTGAGCTTTTCGTCCGCGGCACGCAGTAGGTCCATCGACGGAGAGCCTTTGACAGTGGCTTTGCCTTGCGGGTTATCGCCGTCGGCGGTGATGTTGAGGTCGTAGCCGTCAGCCACGATGTTGACGTATTGGGTGTTGTAGAAATTGAGACGGTAAAACCCCGGGTGTTTGTACATCAGCTTGTAGCTGAAAGTGTTTTCGCTCCCGGTAGCCAAAGTGTCGATGACTTCGGGGAAATGCGATGTCAGTTTTTCGAGTGTCACGACCCCGAGCGAATCTGGATGCGTGATTTTTCCGGAAATCGAAATCTCGTTGCTATTGACTGTAGAGGATTTCTTGTCACAGGAAAAAAGGGCGCCGGCCAGAGCCAGGCACGCCAGGGTTTGTCTCAATTTCATTTCGATAAGCTTTTGTTAAGTAGCTGGGTCGCGACTTTCGGATCGGCTTTACCTTTACTTTTCTTCATTACCTGTCCCATAAACATGCCCAAAAGTCCCTTTTTCCCGTTTTTATATGCTTTGACTTTGTCCGGAAGTTCGGCTATCACTTCGTCGATTATACTTTGTATAGCTCCTTCGTCGCTGTCTTGAAGCAAGTTTTGTTCCTCGGCGATTTGGGTTGCCGTTTTTTCGACATTCTCCAACATTGCGGGAAACAGTTGTTGCGAGGCGGCCGTATGGCTCACCTTGCCTTCGTCAACCAAATCGATAATACCCGCGATTTGTTCGGCTTTTAGCGGGAACGATTCGATTTCCTCCGATTTCTCGTTAAGGTAAGATTTTATCGGGCCCATTATCCAGTTTGAGGCCGCTTTGTAGTTTTTTGTATGGTTTGTCAGTTCTTCGAAAAACATGGCCATGGCTTTTGTGTCGGTCAACACTCCGGCGTCTAGGTCGGGCAAGCCGTATTTTTCCGTGAATTTGAGAAACAATTCGCTCGGAAGGCTGGGCATCGAGGCCCTTACAGATTCGATCCATTCTTCGGAAATAATCATCGGACTGAGGTCGGGCTCGGGGAAGTAGCGGTAGTCGTTGAGTTCCTCTTTTTCCCTAAGGCCGGAAGTAGTGCCGGTTACGGCGTCGAAATCACGGGTTTCGGAGATTACTTCCTCGCCGTTTTCCAAAAGTGTAATAAGCCTCTCAGCTTCGTGGTCTATGGCGCGCTGTACGTTACGTATGGAGTTCATGTTCTTGACTTCCACTTTCTTTCCGTATTCCGTAGCGCCTTTGGGCATTACCGATACGTTGGCATCGCAACGGAGCGAACCTTCTTCCATATTACCGTCGCAAATCTCCAGATAACGTACAAGCTTCCGGATTTCGGTCAGGAAAGCCTGCGCCTCTTCAGAGGAACGGATGCTTGGTTCGGTCACGATCTCCACGAGCGGTACGCCGGCGCGGTTTAGGTCGACTAGCGTATCCGTAGTGTCGGCCACGTGGATCGACTTTCCGGCGTCTTCCTCAATATGGATTCTGTTGAGGATGACAGTCTTTTCGCCTTCGCTGGTTTTGACTTTTACGTTTCCGCCAAGGCAAATTGGCGTTTTATCTTGAGTTAATTGGTAACCTTTAGGAAGATCGGGGTAGAAATAGTTTTTACGGTCAAAAATATTTTCCCTTGAGATTTCGCAACCGCAGGCCAAACCGATTTTGATGGCGTACTCCACGGCTTGCTTGTTGATTTTTGGCAGTGTGCCCGGATGGGCGAGGGAAATCACGCCGACTTGCGTGTTCGGCGTCGCGCCGAATGCCGTTGAGTCTGAGGTGTAGATTTTACTTTTGGTGAGGAGTTGGGCGTGGACCTCCAGGCCCACCACTACGGTGTATTTGTCCCGAACGGATTGGTCGAGCATGGTTTGATTGCTTGTTGGTTTCGAAAAGAAGGAGGCGGTCATGGTACCGCCTCCTGCAATAAGTTAAAAAGAAGTCCGGCCAAAGGCAAAAAATGTTCCGCCCCCGGCAAACGGTCGGGAATTAGAGTAAGCCCTCGGCTTTGGCTACTACATTGTCCAGTCCGCTGAGGTCTTTACCTCCGGCTGTGGCGAAGAATGGCTGACCGCCACCGCCTCCTTTGATCTCCTTGGCCAATTCGCGGACGATTTGTCCGGCGTTGAGGCCTTTGTCTTTCACGAGGTTGTCGGCCACCACAACGGCAACTTGCGGTTTGCCGGCCACGTCCACGGCCAAGACCATGAATACGTTTTCGACCTCGTTCTTGATTTCGAAAGCGAGCTTCTTAAGTGCGTCCGCGCTCGGTACGGCCACTTTGGCAATGATTTGGTTCACGCCGTCTTTGTCCGTAATTCCGTTGAGCAAGGTCTGCTTAAGCGCTCCGACTTTCTCAAGGTTCATGCGCTCGATTTCCTTCGAAAGTTTCGCTTTCTCTTCCACAAGCTGTTGCGTGGCTTTCACGATGTCTTTCGGATTTTTGAGCAAGGCCTTGATCTCTTCGAGAATAGCGTTTTGCTTCACGTTGAATTTCTCGGCTTCGATTCCGGTCACAGCCTCGATACGGCGAACACCCGCCGCTACAGAGCTCTCGGAAACGATTTTGATGGAACCGATTTGGCCGGTAGCCAATACGTGCGTTCCGCCGCAAAGTTCCACCGAGTAATTCGGGTCAAACGTGATAACGCGAACAAACTCGCCGTATTTCTCGCCGAAGAGAGCCGTAGCGCCCATGGCCTGAGCCGTGGCTATCGGTACGTTGCGCTCTTCATACAAAGCGATGTTTTCGCGGATTTTTCCGTTTACGATGCTTTCAACCTCGGCGATTTCCTCGTCGGTTACTTTGGAGAAATGCGAGAAGTCAAAACGCAATACTTTCTCCGAAACGAAAGAACCGCGCTGCTGTACGTGGTCGCCGAGAACCGAACGCAGGGCCGAGTGCAAGAGGTGCGTGGCGCTGTGGTTGTTGGCGGTGTCGCGGCGCTTGGTGGCGTTCACTACGCATTTGAAAGTTCCCGAAACGTCGGCAGGAAGTTCCTTCACGAAGTGTACGATCAGGTCGTTTTCCTTTTTGGTATCGATGATCGAGGTTTTCTTGCCGTCGAACTCGATATAACCGGTGTCGCCGGCCTGTCCGCCGCTTTCGGCGTAGAACGGCGTACGGTCAAGGACGATCTGTATTACCGAACCTTTCTTCTGCTTTACTTCGCGGTACTTGATGATCTTGGCTTCCGTCTCCAGCATGTCGTAACCGACAAACTCAACGTCCTGCTCATCGTTCACGAACGTCCAGTCGCCGGTTTCGGTGGCGGCGGCGTTACGTGAGCGGGCTTTCTGCTCGGCCATCTCCTTGTCGAAGCCTGCCTCGTCCACAACCAAGCCGTTTTCGCGGGCGATAAGGGCGGTAAGGTCAAGCGGGAATCCGAAAGTGTCGTAAAGTTCGAAAGCGATTTTGCCGTCGATCGTGATTTCGTCTTTCTGGCGAAGCTCCTCTTTGATCTGCTCCATTTTGCGGAGCCCGATCTCCAAAGTCCTGAGGAAAGCGACTTCCTCTTCGCGAACCACCTTGATGATGAATTCTTCCTGCTTTTTGACTTCAGGGAAAACCTCGTCGAATTGCTCTGCGAGCGAAGGCACGAGTTCGTGGAGGAACGGTTCCTTGAAGTTGAGGAACGTAAAGCCGTAGCGTACGGCGCGACGCAAGATGCGTCGGATTACGTAGCCGGCCTTGTTGTTTGAAGGAAGTTGTCCGTCGGCGATAGAGAACGTAATGGCGCGGATATGGTCCACGATTACGCGGAGCGCGATGTCTGTCTTGTCGTTCTCGCCGTATGTAACGCCCGACTTTTTCGCGATGAATTGGATCATCGGCTGGAAAACGTCGGTGTCGTAGTTTGATTTCTTGCCTTGGATGGCCATGGCCAAACGCTCGAAGCCCATGCCGGTATCGACGTGCTGTGCAGGAAGTGGCTCAAGCGCTCCGGACAACAGGCGGTTGTATTGCATGAACACGAGGTTCCAGATCTCCACTACCAGCGGATGGTCCTCGTTGACCAAATCTTTACCCGGCGTCTTGGCGATTTCGTCTTCCGGGCGGAGGTCGATATGAATCTCCGAGCAAGGTCCGCAAGGTCCGGTCTCGCCCATTTCCCAGAAATTGTCTTTTTTGTTGCCGTTCAGAATTCTCTCTTCGGCTACCCACTCTTTCCAGAAATTGTAGGCTTCCTGGTCCCTTTCGAGGTTTTCTTTCGTGTCACCTTCGAAAATCGTCACGTAAAGCCTGTCTTTCGGGAGTTTGTACGTTTCCGTGAGAAGTTCCCAGGCCCAAGCAATGGCTTCTTTTTTGAAATAGTCACCGAAAGACCAGTTGCCGAGCATCTCGAACATGGTGTGGTGGTAGGTGTCGATGCCTACTTCTTCCAAGTCGTTATGCTTGCCGGACACCCTGAGACATTTCTGCGAGTTGGCCACGCGTTTCGCTTCCGCCTGCTTGTTGCCGAGGAAATAGTCCTTGAACTGGTTCATGCCGGCGTTGGTGAACATCAACGTGGGGTCGTCCTTAACCACGATGGGTGCGGACTGTACCGCTTTGTGTCCCTTTTCGCGGAAAAAATCTAGGAATGCCCTTCTGATCGATTTTGAATCCATTGGCCCTAACTTATATGATTGAGATAAAATGTGTTTTTCAGCTAAATATTAGTAAATTGAAGGTCGTTCGCTCCAATGTAGCGACCGAACCACGCCGAAAACTACCTAATTGCGGTCTTCGGCAGACGCGAAATTACGATATTTTGGGTTAGTGTAAACAGAATAATGGCCAGAATAAAATATTACTACGATACCGAAACGTGTAAGTACGAGCGCGTGAAGCAAACCAAGTGGGACGTGACGTTCAACGTGTTGGGTTATGTCGTAGTCACTTTGCTGTTTTCTTTCGGTCTGTTGGCCCTTTTCGGCGACTTGTTCGAGTCTCCGAAATTTGCAAGGCTGGCGAAGGAGAACAGGGAACTGAAAGAGAACATCGCCTTGATGAATAAAAAGATGGACGAGAACGAAGGTTATCTCCAGGCTTTGGCTCATAAGGACGACAATGTTTACAGAAAAATTTTCGAAGCCGAACCAATTCCCGAAACTATCAGAAAAGGCGGTGTCGGTGGCGTGCAGCGTTTCAGATCTTTGCTCGAAGCGGACTTGGAACAGGAGGAAATGATCATCAACACCTTCGAGCGGATCCAGGCCTTGAGGCGGAAAATGTTCATCCAGACCAAGTCGTATGACGAGATCATGGACCTGGCCAAGAAGAAGGAGCAGATGTGGGCCTCTATCCCGGCCATACAGCCTGTGAACAATACCGAGATGAAAAGATTGTCATCCGGTTACGGTATCCGGATGCACCCGATTATGAAGCGCCGGATCATGCACCATGGTTTGGACTATTCCGCAAAACGCGGTACCCCGATTTATGCTACGGGCGACGGTGTGGTAAAGAAAGTCAAGTATTACCCCGGAGGTTACGGTAGGGTTGTGGAGATTGATCACGGCTTCGGGTTTGAGACGCGTTACGCCCACATGCAAATGTATATTGTGAAGAGAGGGCAGAAAGTTAAGCGAGGCGAATGCATAGGATATGTGGGGAACACTGGCCGTTCTACCGCGCCGCATTTGCATTACGAAGTTCGTAAAAATGGAAAGACGGTAGACCCGATACACTATATCTTCCAAGGTATTTCGGACGAAGAATATGCGGAACTTGTTCGCTTGGCTTCGCAAGATAACCAGTCGTTGTCATAAACGTTTTGGTGCCGAAAAGGCCCGGTTTCTTGCGTAGTACAGAAAAAACACGGGGCGTGCCGTTTGTCGGCGTCCCGTGTTTTTTATAAATTGACTTAAATGGGTTTTTAGCTACAAAAATTGACGTTGGCGTGCCGTACAAGGAGAGAATTATAGAGAAAAGATATTATTCTATCGGAGAGGTGGCGGATTTGCTTGATGTGGCGCCGTCGCTGATTCGTTTTTGGGAGGCTGAGTTTGATATCATCAAACCGAAAAAGAACCGCAAAGGAAACCGGCAATTTACTAAGGAGGATATTGAGGGCGTCAAGCTTATTTATCACTTGGTGAAAGAGCGCGGATATACCTTGCAGGGAGCCAAGGATTATTTGAAAAATGACCACCAGACTTTTAAGGACGAGGTGGAAATGATCGAGTCCCTTAAGCGTATCAGAGCCTTTTTGGAAGGTCTTCGTGACCAGATTCCCTAGCGTTTAGCCCGGGAATCTGGCTGTATTGTTTTGACCGTCAGGAAATTGAGGTCGTTATTTTTTTAGAATCGATCGCCCTAATCTGTTTCAGGATTTCAATAGTATCTTTTCCTTGGGGCTCCATTCCGTATTTTCCGAAAAGCCATAGACAAGCTTCCTTTACGTTGACGTTGGGTTTTACCTCGTCACGATAGAAGTGAACGAATTTGAGCGTTGTGAACGCGTTGAACCAGTGGAAGAACTTTTTGCGAAAGGTTTCCTCTTTTCGTGATTCGGCCAGCAGGCTTTCGATTTTTACATTAAATTCCTGAAGTGAGATAAACCTTCTGATACTTTCCGGCAGACCTTCATAAACGTTTTTCGCGTCTTTACTTACATATAGCTTTTTTGGAGACGCAAATAATTCTTTCAGATCAACGAAAGCGTCGGGATGGTAAGTCAGGTCTATTTCCTTTTTCTCTTCCAGCCATTCAGATATTGCCCGTCCGGTTCCGAACGGAACACGGTCCGAGGCCCGTGGTGAAGGGATTACTTTTGTGGTGGTTAGGTCTTCGAAATTGCCGAGTTCTATAATCTTTTGGAGAAAATAGAAATCTTCCCCCGCCTTTCTGCGGTTCATGCCACCTTGCTTTTGGTAAACGGAAGATCTGGAAGCCATACTGGAACCAATCGTTTGGTAAGCGAAAGGATGACCAGCCCAACGCAATGCGTCGACGTAGTAGCGGAGATGCAGTTCGTAAGTGGCGATTCCGTCATAGATCTCTGGAGCTAACGGCCCTTCGAGCGGGTGCTCGAAATGGATGGAACAGCCTGGCATGTGCGGATGCTGTTTGAAAAAGCTTCGGATTTCGGTCAGATAATTTTTTTCGCAAAGGCTGTCGGCGTCGAAGCAGATAATTACGCCGTCTTTCCCAATGCTTTCGAATCTTCTGACCGCCTCGTCCATACCGATTTTTCGGGCAAGGCCCACTCCGGCGTGCTTTTTAGGTAGGTCTTTGACCCATTTTACGATTAGCCGGAAGGGGAGAGCCGTTTTTTCAGCCCAATGAAGCGCTTCCTGGTAGGTCTTTTCGTTTTGTCGATCGATTTCCGGAGCGCAACCGGTCCCTTGGTTGATGATTACGATAACTTCCGTTCCGCAACCGGGGTCATCACAATTGGCCAGAGAGCGCAACGACGAGATTAAATCAGGCTCGTTGTGACAGGGAATGACCACGGAAAGTTCCGTGTCACTGTCTATAGGCATATCCTCGCTGAGGAATTCCGGCCAAGCGTACCGTTCCAGATAAATGTTTCGTTTTTTTTTGTCCGTCAAGGCGCCACTCGTTTTTTAGCCCAAAGACCGTTTTCCTGTTTTTCGTAGACAATCCTGTCATGAAGACGGCTAGGCCGGCCTTGCCAAAACTCTACTCTTTCTGGATCGATGGCGTAACCGCCCCAATGCGGAGGGCGTGGCACGTTGGTGATATGTTTCATCGAATATTCCACAAAGCGGAGTTTGATTACGTTTTTAGACGAAATCTCTTTGCTTTGCTCCGATGCCCAGGCTCCGACACGGCTTTTGTACGGCCGGCTGGCGAAATATTCGTCGGACGTGGATTCCGCCACTTTGGTTACCGTCCCCTCGACGTTGACTTGACGCTCTAGCTCTTTCCAAAAAAAGCTGATTGAGGCGTAAGGATTTTCTACTAATTGCGAGCCTTTTCTGCTTTTGTAATTGGTGTAAAAAATGAAGCGGTTATCTTCCACTCCCTTGAGCAAAACCGTTCTGGAAGATGGTCTGCCGTCTTTGTCAGCCGTAGCCAATGTCATGGCGGTCGGTTCCACCACCTCGGCGTCGATAGCCTCTTGCAACCAAACGTTAAACTGCTCTGTCGGGTGGTCTTGGCAGTCCTTTTTTCGAAGTTCTTTTTTCGAATAATCCTGCCTTATGTCTGCGATATTGATTTTCATGGTTTTTCCGTCTATAACGGCCAAAAAGGGAAATCCGTTTTATTTTGGCTTCGCCCGCTTGGTGAAGCATCGATTTTTTATAAAATTCCGGACAGGGATATTACCCCCCTAAGTTTGACGCAAAATAAAGCAAAAAATCCCAATCAAGAGCTATGGGGAGCTGTTAGGCTTTTCGAAAGTCCGGATGCGGACGATGCGTATTGTGGGTAAACTGGAAGCGTATGGGTTTTTTCGAATTTACGAATCATTTCTCTCCCCTGAAGGGAGATTTGTTGTTGGCCGAACCGATGTCGGAAGATCCGAATTTCGAGCGGACGGTAGTGTTGCTTTGCGAACACGAGGAGAGCGGAACGGTGGGTTTTGTGTTGAACAGGCCGTCGATTCTCGACCTTTCGGATTTGGTGAGAGGCGGAGCGCCTGATGATTTAAGGGTTTACGTCGGCGGGCCGGTGGAGCAGAACACGCTGCATTTTCTTCATGATGACACGCTGGAGCTTGCGGGCAGTGTCGAGATTTTGCCCGGCCTTTATTGGGGGCGAGACTTCGAAGGCTTGATGGAACAACTGGACGCAAAAGACGTGTCATCGCTTGGTTTGAGATTCTATATCGGTTATTCCGGTTGGACGGAAGGGCAACTCCAAGACGAGCTCAAACGCAATTCTTGGGTGGTGTACAGGGACGCCAGCGCCGCCGAGGTGCTTTTTTCCGACTCGGAGATCATGTGGAAAATGTTGATGAAAAAGATAGGTGGACGCTACAAGATTTATGCGAATTATCCTAGAGACCCTCGTTTGAATTGATTTTTTTTGCTAGATTTAAGATCCTTATATAGAATACAAAAGGATTGTTTTCGCGGGACATAAATTTTTAGTTATGGAAAACGAGAAAGTTATTTCGACGCAAACTGATGTTTGCCAAGAAGGGACTGGAAACGGTGAGGCTTTGGACGCTGAGAAAGTAACCAAGCCGGTACAGGAAGTGGAAGGCGAGACTGCCGAAGGGCAAGAGCAAGAACAACAGCCGGCAGTGCAGGAGTTTGACCCTGCGCAGTTTGATCCGCTGAGCCGTGAGGAACTGGTCTCTGAGTTGGAAAAGATCAAGGCGTCGGAAGATTTTCGTCATGTGGATCAAGTGATGAAGGCCGCAAGAAACGTTTACGGAAAACTCCGTGAGGCGGCTAGGGCGGAGGCGCTGAAGGCTTTTGTGGAGTCTGGTGGCGAAGAGGATGATTTCGATTATCGTTTTGATCCCGTTGATAAGCAATTTGACAGCCTGTACAAAGGCTTGAAAGAGCGCAAACATAAGCACTACGAGGCGCTTGACCGTGAACGCCAGGCCAACTACAGGGAAAAGAGTGCGCTGTTGGGCCGTTTGAGGGTTATCCTTGACTCTGATGATCCGCAGTCAAGCATGAACGTGGTTCGCGACATTCAACAGGAATGGAAAAAAATCGGGCAGGTGCCCCCGCAGTTCGTCCAAACCCTTTGGGCGAATTACAAGGCATTGCTGGACCGTTTTTACGATAAAAGAAGCATCTATTTCGAACTTAAGGAGCTTGACCGCAAAAAGAACCTTGAGAAGAAAATCCGTTTGTGTGAGCGCGCCGAGGATTTGGTGAACTTGGAGGACGTACGCGAGGCGATCCGCCAGTTGAACGCTCTGCACGACGACTACAAAGCCATTGGTCCTGTACCAAAAGATAAGCAGGAAGAGCTTTGGACTCGTTTCAAGGATGCTTCAGACCAAGTATATCTCCGACGTAAGGAGTTTGTGGAAGAGTTGAAGGTTGAGCTTCGCGAAAACCTGAAACTTAAGCTCGCTCTTGTGGAGAAAGTTGACGAATACGCCACTTTCGATTCCGACAGAATCAACGAATGGAATGAGAAGACCAAAGAGTTGATGGAATTGCAGAAAAGTTGGGACTCTATCGGAGGAATGCCGAAAGAGAACAGCCGTGAGGTGAACAAAAGGTTCTGGGCGTCTTTCAAGAAATTCTTCAGCAACAAATCGGAATTCTTTAAGCGCTTGGAGTCGATGAGAGCCGACAATTTGGCGAAGAAAGAGGCGCTCGTGGAGAAAGCCTTGGGATTCAGCCAAAGCGAGGAATTCGATACCGCGGCCGAAGAACTCAAGAAGTTGCAGGTTGAGTGGAAGAAGATCGGGCCTGTGCCTGAGAAATCGAGAAACGAGGTTTACGATCGTTTCAAAGCCGCTTGCGACGCGTTCTTCAATCGCCGAAGAGAGCAGAACAAGACTCAGGAGAAAGAATTCGAAGAGAATTTGGCTAAGAAAGAAGCCGTATGCGAAAAGCTTGAGGCTATGGCCGGCTCTGATGTGGCCACGATGGAGACTTACGAAGAGCTTTGCGCCGAGTTTGACAGCTATGGTTTCGTACCTAGAAAAGCGATCAAGCAGATCCGTAAGCGCTTCGCTGAGGCTACCGAAAACTATCTCAATTCGATGCAAGGCGTAAGCGAAGCTGACAAGCGCCAAGCGATGATTCAGGCCAAGTACAATAAGCTTTTGAGTGGCGGAAACGCCTCGTCGAAGTTGCGTCGCAAAGAGCAGGAATTGCGCGAGGAGATTTCGGAAATCGAAAACGATATTTCGGTTTGGAAAAATAACCTTGAGTTCTTCTCAAACTCATCGACCGCCGATAAGTTGCGTGACGAATTCGATAAGAAAATCGCCGAGGCTCAAGCTAAAATCGGTGATCTGAAAAGCGAGCTGAGAGTTCTCAGAAGTATGCTTTAAGAAAAGCTTAAACTTATTGAAAATATAAACGGGCCCTTTGTGGCCCGTTTTTTTGTGCGATGGAAAAAGGAGATTAGTTTTTTAATTGATATTAAACCGTACTGAAAACGGTTGTAGGTTTTTGAAGTCGTTTGAACTTTTTGGGACGCTTAATTTTTTCCGTATCGTAAACGTTCCCGATAAAAATCTATACTCAAAAGACAGGGTTACCAAGCCCGTTAACCCTGCGGTTAACCCTGTATATAACCAGTTTTTAGGAAGTTAGCATCAGAAAACAATCCGCCGGCATAGGTGAAAATGAATTCGTATGGCTTCGCTTTAGGCGGGTTGTTTTCGATTTTCCGAAGTGATTTTATATCCGATAATCGTCACTGGGAAGAGAGTAAGCTTTACAATTCTGATAAAATAAATTTTTATGAACCGTAAAATTCTATCGTTCTTTTTGTGCTTGGTTTTTGCCGTATCGGCGCAGGCGCAGAAAATCGACATCATTACTTGGGAGCCGGTAGCCAACGGCGTGTGGAAAGCAGTGGTTGGAAATCCGGAGGCGATCGATTTGCTGAAAGCGGCGGAGTCGAAGCCTAGGGAAGAGGCGCTGAACAGAATGCCTTCGCAAGATTTTCCGGCCGTTTTGAATGAGGTCAAAGCCGAGCTGATCGGCGGAAAAACTTATTTGCGAGTGCCGTTGGCCAAAGACGAATTGGTGTATGGTCTTGGTCTGAATTTTAAAAGAATGAACCACACCGGCCAGGTGATGGAACTGCATGTGGACCATTACGGCGGAAAAGACAACGGGCGTACGCACGCTCCGGTTCCTTTCTACGTGTCGTCGAACGGTTATGGAGTGTTGATCAACTCGGCGCGTTATATCAAAACGCATGTTGGGCTTACGGCCCGTACCGACCACAAAAATCCTCCGAAGGAAATTGACCGAAATGCCCGTAATGGATGGAGTTCGCGTCCGCGTTCGGAAGAAATCGAAATGATGCTGGGTGCGCCGGGTACGGAGATTTACGTATTTGCCGGGCCTACGATGATGAATGCCGTTCAGCGTTATAACCTCTTTAACGGCGGTGGTTTTATCCCTCCGAAATGGGGATTGGGCTTTACTCACCGCACGCCGACTTTGTTCTCTGACAAGGACGTGGAAGAGGAAGTGAACAAATTCGACGAGAAAGGATTCCCGCTTAGTTTCGTAGGGCTTGAGCCCGGCTGGCACACGGCTTCGTATCCATGTACGTTTGAGTGGGATCCTCGTCGTTTTCCGAACCCTGAAGAGTTTTCAAAGAAAATGCTCGACCGCGGTATTCGCCTCAACCTGTGGCTTAATCCGTACGTGGCAGAAAAAGCCTCTACTTTCGACGAGTTTGCGAAAGTGTCGGGAACACATAAGGTTTGGAACGGAATTGTTCCTGATTTGACTCTGCCTCGCTCAAACGAGCTTTTTGATAGCCTTTTCACCAAAGAACATATCGATATCGGGGTGTCCGGCTATAAAATCGACGAAGTGGACGGTTACGACGTGTGGTTGTGGCCTGACTTTGCGCGGTTCCCTTCCGGTCTTGACGGCGAGCAGATGCGTCAGGTTTACGGAACACTCGTACAGAAAATGACTACGGATATGTTCCGCAAAAAGAACCAGCGGACATACGGCCTTGTACGCGCCTCAAATGCCGGCGCCTCGCGTTTTCCTTACGTGATTTATAATGATTACTACAACCACAAAGACTTTATCACAGCGCTTTGTAACAGTAGCTTTATCGGCGTATTGTGGACGCCGGAAGTGCGCGCTTCGCGTACGGGCGAAGAGTGGTTGCGCCGTATGCAGACGGCTTGTTTTTCGCCATTCGCCATGCTGAACGCTTGGGCCGACGGCACGAAGCCTTGGACTTACCCTGAGGTTTATGAGCAGGTAAAAGACGTTGCGCTGTTGCGTATGCAGATGATTCCTTATCTCTACAGCACTTTCGCCCAATATTACTTCGAGGGAACGCCTCCGTTCCGCGCAATGCAGTTGACTGAAGGTTTCTTCCCGGATTTGGACGCCAAGGCCGAAGGCAAGCTTGACGGCACGAAAAACCCTTACGCCGAAGGCAAGCGCAAGGAGGTGAAAGACCAGTATATGATGGGTGATTACCTGATGGTTGCGCCGTTGTTTGCCGGAGAGAAAGAAAGAAAAGTGATTTTGCCGAAAGGAAATTGGTATGATTTCTACACAGGCGAATTTGTAGGCAATAACCAAACGATCACGGCCAAGCCGGGACTCGATCATATTCCGGTATACGTTCGTGAAGGCGGAATCATCCCGATGACCGAGGCTAAACTCCGCGCCCAAAAGCCGGGAGAGGTTCTTCCGCTGGAAGTTCGGGTTTACGGAAAAGAGCCGGGCGCTTACACCCTGTACGATGACGATGGCGTGACTTTCGATTACGAAAAAGGAAATTATACGCAGATGCTGTTGAGTACTACCAAAGACAAAAAAGGAAAGCTCCGTGGCAAAGCCAAAATGATTAAAGGAAAGAAAAACCAGTACGGAAAAATAAACTGGGTTTTCATGACAAAATAAACGGATGTGGAACCCTCCGCATGCAATCGCTAGTCATGCGGAAATCCATCTCTGGGTATATTGATTCTGTGACTGTTATAAGCCTCTCTGTTTTTTTGGAGGGGCTTTTTTTGTTTTTGACCGACTTCAGAAAACTGATTCTGATTTTCTGCAAACCATCGTTTTTGTTTCCGGGTTTGAGTGAACGAAAACAGCTCAAAAACGCAAAGGTGTTTTCGAGTGGGAGTAGTTGTATTTCAAATTATAAGGAAATGAAAAAAGTGACTCAGCAGGTTTTACGATGGGGAATGATTGTGGCGTTGGTAATGACTTTCGCCTGTGGCAGTGATAACGATGACGACTCGGACCCGAAACGGACGAGTTTTGGAATTTTCACCATGACAGCGGACGGAAAAACCGCTAAAATGGATGGGGAAATCAACAGCAAATCGTTGGAAAACTATGAGGCGATGGCCAAAGATTATCCTGATGTGAATAAGATCCAGATCGTGAACTGCAACGGCTCTTCGGATGACGAGACCAACCTGAAACTTTCAAAAAAAGTGCACCAGAAAGGCATCAGTACTGAATTGTTGGATAACGGAACGATTGCTTCAGGCGGAGTGGATTTTTTTCTGGCGGGTGTTAAGCGCTCTATTGGCGCCAATACCAAGATCGGTGTTCATTCTTGGGGCGGCACGGATGGTAACGGCAATTCCGTATCCGCATCGGACTTTCCGAAAGGCCACGCAAACCATCAGCCTTATATCGATTATTATATGTCGATTGGCTTTTCGCAGGCCGATGCGGAGGAATTTTATTATTTCACGATCAACGCGGCACCGGCGTCTGGAATGCATTGGATGACGGCCGAAGAGATTGCGAAATACAAGATGGAGAAGAAATAGAGTTTGAATTAAAATAAGAGAGTAGGCCTTTTGGTGAATAAATCCAAAAGGCCTTTTTTTCTATTTCAATATCAGGGTCATTGAACTAGCCAATTTCTCAAAATCTTTCGGTTGTTTATTGTCTTTGTTTTTACCGCTAAGCAATAACACAAAATTACCTTTTGGCTCATAGGTAGCGTACATCAGCGCTTTTTTATTTTCAGGCAATACTACGGGGGCTTTATGAAAAACCCTACCAGCTATTTTGACCTCTTCGATTTTACCGAGCTTTTTGATTGTTCCGGTTTCTTTTCCGTGATTGAAATAATCCTTTCCCGAACGGATATTTTGGCTTCGGATTTTTTCGGCAATTAACAAAAACGTTTCCTCGTTTTCGTTTTTAGCGAACAGTAATTCGGAAACCTTTCCCAACACTTCCTTTTTGGTAGCATTTGGCGTCCAGTTTTCTGGAAACGATATTTCCAGATTGAATTTATCATTTAGATAAGTTTGGCCCGTAAGTGTCCCGAAATCCATTTTGTTATATTTTTCTTCTTTCAGAGTAATCATTCTGAATGAATCACCGATATAAAAGGCTTTGACTTTTGAAAAAGCGGCGGGCTTTCCTTTAGAGGTAAGCTTAATTACAGGCATAGCACCTTTTTCCAAAGGAGCATACCCCCGTTCGACCTTATTCTTCTTATACACTTCGCACCTACCGTATGCGCTGTTTTTTTCCAGTCCAACGGCGTTTAATCGATATCCTCTGTCATAAATATCCTGAGTGGTAAGCGCAGTGGATAGAGTGCCGTTTTTGGTGTAGTATTTCTTCGAAAATAATTTGATGGCTCTAAGCGTATTGTTTTCAAACAAAAGGATCATTGCCCGTTTTTTCCCATTAAGGACTTCATAATATTCTGTAGACGAATCGGGCTTTTTGTATCCTTTCATTTCCTTGACAGTAAAGCTTTTTAAGCGTTCGAGCGCTACGGATTTCGAAAGCCCAATTTCGACATTCCCGACTCGTTTTCCCGTAAAAGTGCGGTCATTGGCATTTGGTCCGCAAGAAGATAGAACGATTACGCATAAGAAGACAAAAAGAAATATTGAGCGAATAAGTTGTGATAGTTTTGATTTAGATAGTGGCATTATTAAAAGGGTTTTTCTGTTTAAGATGACGGTAAATTAATATATTAGAATGAATTTTTAATTATTAATATAATTATATGTTTAAGAAATTAGCTTCAGACGTAATGGGTCTGAGTGATATCGGAAAAATCATAAGTCCTGAGGACTACGATAAGGTGGCGTCGGATGATTACGTGATGCACGAGGATGATGAGAAGATCTATTTTTTGATTAAATCGAAAACGGATGAATACTGCTTCACAAATACTGCTTTGATTCATTTGGACGGAACATCAGCCGTAAGTTCCAAAAGAATGTTGAAACGTTATTCGTATAAGAATAATAGGTTTACTACTGTTTTGCTGGAAACGGCGGGTAATGTGGACCTAGACGTTGAGATAAAGTTCAACCTTAACGATGTGGGCTTCAGCATTGATGTTGATAAAAAACAGTTGGAGCAGTTAAAGGATCTTTATAAGAGTTTGATCCAGATTGCTTCAATTCAAAAAACAAACGGGGAAAAGCTGGAGATGTCCGATCAAAGTTTGGGAATTTCGATGGCTTCGTTGAAAGGGGCTTTTGGATCTAATGTGAATAAGGATCAATTCCAAGCCGTGAACGAGTATGCATACGAATGGAAAGTCGCCAAGTATACAGAGCTAAATAGAGAGGACTTCGGAGAAGTTTTCGAGAAATATATCAATAACTGAGTGATTTAGGGTGTGGCGGAAGCTACACCCTCTTCTTTTATATGGATATCCTTACACATACAATGACCGGATTGGCAGTGGGGACTGTGGCCGCGGGTTTTTCGAAAAAATCTTGGTTTATGAAATCAAAATATATCTTGGCCGGTGGTTTTGCCGGAGCTCTCCCTGATGTGGATACCGTTAGTCTTTGGTCTAAATTCGATAAGTATTTTGGTCCCTTTTTTCAATTGGAAAATTCCGGTAAGCATATTTATTCGGCTAAGTTTTGGTATTCCCATCACGGTTTTATGCATTCGTTATTAGCGCCGATTGTTTTGTTATGTATACTGGCCTTGATAGTTGCGGTAATTAAAATCAAAATTCCGACTATTAAGCAAATACGAAAAACCATTTCCTTACTCACTGTTTTCGTATTGGGTTATTGGGCTCATTTGTTGGAAGATATGCCAACTCCTAGTGCATCGTGGGGAGGAGTTAATTTCTTTTGGCCTTCGGTGGAATACACGGGCGGATGGGGAAAGATATGGTGGTGGAATAATTATGATGTCTTTATTTTTATATCTGCCATAGTGGTTTTTAATTTATTGATATTGGCTTTGTCCAGTATTATGAAATTCAAAGCAGGAAGGCTTTGCTTATCGATTTTTGTATTGGGTGTTACGCTGTCTGTTTGGCAAATTACCAATCGGGCTTACGATTTTAATGTGGCGTCAAAGAAACACGGATACGCCTTTTGCGAAAAGAAATCGAAAGAAATACAACGTGAGGTTCTGGGCAAAAGGATTTATACGTGGATGGTGGCTTTGGATAATAAGATAAAATTGAATTTTTGAAGAACGTGCCCAGTTGATATAAAATCAGTTAGAAACAGTTTTACGAATATACTTTCCGACGATAAAATAATAGACCGGAATAAAAACGGCGCAAAGAATAAAACTAATCAAAACGATCTTTCCTGACCCAGTTTGGAATTCCAAGGTGTTTCTGAAGTAATTCAAGTATTGATTTCTGATGTATAGACAAAAAACGGTAGCGAATACAAAGCATATTAGTGTAACGCCACTGATAAGGATACGGTAGAAATAAGCGATTTGCCGGATCTCGTAACCAATGAAAAATAGATTCTGAATAGTCTCTTTGTTTTTTTGGATAACCAAATGTACGCTCAGAAGGATAAAAGCGCATGAAAGCGCCAAGATTAAAGCGGCTACGAAAAAGACGAAATAGAATATGGAATTAAAGAAGAAAAGCAATCGGCTTTGTTCCAAAGAGGCTTTGTTGATGGCGTAATTGTGTTCATTGAAAAAACGGGCAACGGATTCGTCGCTTATATTTTTGAATTCGACTAACAGCCTACTGGTTTTACTTTCTTTCCTTTCACCATAATTTTTATTTGCCCAATTAAGGAATGTTTCGGGTACTAGAATTGAGTTGATCTTATCAGAAAAACCTACAATACGGCTTTTGAATCTTTTTGATTTCCCTCTTCCAAAAATACTTACCGTAAATTCAATTTCGGAAACGGTAGTTTTCGAAATTACCGGTAACCCTTGGCTTTCCGCAAAACCGAAATTATAAAGGTTTATATAGTTTTCGGGGATAATAATGGGAATGAAATCGTTACCTATTTTCCAATTCCATTCGGGGCTTTCTACATCGAGATATTGGTCCGGAATACTTTCGAAAAATAAATCGGTGGTGAAAACCGGTCCGCCAGCCAGCTGTGGAGATGTGGCCTTGATTCGGAATGTTGCGTTATTGAATGCCGAAATAGCTTGTACGAATGACTGCTCTTTTAATTCGCTGAGTTCTTTTTCGTTAAAGTATAGCCTGCTTTTATCGACGGATTTAAAGGCCGAAACCGTTTTGCTTACAACTGCGGTTTTCTGTTTAAAGACATTCGATTCCTGATTTAACAGAGGTTTCAGATCCAGATATAATTGCGAGAAAAGAAGAATAACGCATAATCCGAAAAAAAGGGAAAGAGCGTAACCGGCAATTTGAATTATGGAAAGGGTTTTCTTCTGGAGTTTGAAAAGCATGGCGTGTGAAAGCTGATGAGAAGAATAAGGCTAAAGTTACTGGATAAAGAGCAGGATCGAATATGGTCGTTGTTTCGATTATAAATGAAGTGTGTGATCGTATTCGAAAAAATACTCGTCGTGCAAAGAAGTCAGAATCAGTCCGGCGTTTCTTTTTTTTATTTCCAGGTTAATTATTTCGGTTAATATTCTGATGTTTTCCGGATCGAGATGACTAAAGGGTTCGTCCAAAAGCAAAAAATCGAATGGTTGGCAAAGCGCGCGTATTATGGCTACACGTTGTTTTTGGCCAAGTGATAGGGACCCTAGGTTTTGGTCTCGTTTACCGTTAAGTTGTACGGCTTTAATAAGCGAATCGATTTCCTCTGCCGATTTTTCATTTGTTATTCTATTTTTCAATTCTATATTTTCGAATACGCTTAATTGATCGAAAAGCTTAAGATCTTGAAAAATATAACTGATACGGTTCTTTCTGAAGTGGAAATTGGTAGAACCAATTACTTCATTTTCAAAAATGATTTTCCCGTTATAGTTTGAGTTGGTTCCGTAAATGAAATTAAGCAAAGATGATTTTCCGCGCCCGGAACGGGCTTTTACCAAATATTTTTTTCCGGAATGGAAGACCACGGAGTTTTTAAGAAATATGTCTGAACCCGATACTTCGGATTCAGACATATATGTAGGTGTGATTTTTTGTAATTCGATCGTCATGTTATTAATTACATCGATGCGAAAAGAAGATAATTTTCATCCAAAGCCTTAATGATTTCGCGCAGGCTATTTTCGTCTCCTTTCATATGAAAAACAACCTCACTGGAAGTGACGTTTGAATTGGTGATTTCTATATTTTCCATTAAACCGTTCCAGATATCCATAGCTTTTTGTTCTTTCGAATTAAGGCGTCCCATGGTCTGGGTACGGAAATTCTCAGGATACTCGGCGGTGTTCAAATTCAAATATAAGTAAGTGTTGTTGTTTTCAATTTTATCGGCGCGTGCGCTGTTTTCGGCTAATGTTCTTTTCAGTTTTTTAGTTCCGGTAAATGCGTCACGGCTGGCTGGATCTGTGGTTACGAGTAGGGCTTTGTCTCCCAATGCCATATAAACGGGGAATTTGCCGGGAATAGGTAAGCTATAATATCCGTCAGTTTGTTGGAGCATACCGCCAGGAACTTTCTCGAGCAATTTTTCGATGATTTCCTTTTTCTCGTAATCCATGGCCAGCCCCATATACGGAGTGAAATCCGAGCCGTTTTCTTCCATGCCACTAAGGCTTAAAACCATGTTTCCCTTAAAGTTCGTGATAATATCTTTTAGCGGTACGCCTGTGGCCACGGAAACCATAGGTTCTACATTCTTTATTTCCGGTTGCTCCATCATGTTGTCATAATAGGCTTCGGTATTCATCGAGGTTGAAATCAGCCCGTAGGTAGTTTCAGGGAAATAGGCCAAAAGCTTTCTGTCGAATTTGCCACCTCCGATATTGAATTTTTCAAATCGTTTTTTCGTTTCCGAGGTAAGGTCTACTGATACCTGCGCCCTAATGGCCCCTTTTTCGAAATTAAGGAAAAACGAAGCGCTATTATCAGCGAAATTATCGCCGAGTTGTTTTCTCAAGTGAGCGAATTCTCTGCCATTAGCTAATAGCCCGCCCGTTAACCATAGACTGAGATCTTTTTTATTTTCAAAAAACTTCTTGAAACTACTATTAGCCGAAATGTTATCTCCCGGTGAGAGTTTCATAAACTCGTCAGCCTTTTCCAGCAAAGTGTTTCTGCTTTTGTATGACTGGGCCACAAGGAAAAGAAGTTTATCGCCATCCCAAGTTAGTGTATAGTCCCTTCCGTTGGTTATAATATTATAAGGTCCTTTTTGCAGGATAGAATCGGAGGTTTTGGTTTCGTTAAGTGCCTCTTCGATAAAAGTTTTGAATTTCCCATCATCAAAAAGTTCGGCGGTAATACCGACAAATTGATTCGAAGGTTCGTTAGAAGTCAAATAAATCAAAACCTCTTTGCGTAGGTCGATACCCGTGGTTTTCGGATCCTCCAGAACTTTTTCGACGAGTTTCGAAGCGCTTTTGCTTTCGTTTTTTATTTCCTTGGAAGCCGCCTGAACCGATTTCAATTCATTGAGTTTGTCCAGTTCGCCTTTTTGGGTCAGGGCGTAGCCATCGACCACCGCTACGAGTTGCGCTTCTTTTGGTATGGCGTCGAGGGTTTTCGGAGATTCGGAACATGACGATAAAAACGCCACTATCATTCCACAGAAAACTAAGCTGAGTAAACGTAGATTTTTCATATAAATATGGATAAGCAATAAAAAATTCTAAAAAACAGTATCCGGTTTATCTCCGGTTATGCGTTGTTTGCGACGCTATTTTTCGTTTTAAGCGTTAGATTAAAATTGATCCGGTCGTATTAATCTGAGCCTGTTTAAATGGTTTTATTTTTCATCGTTTTAATCGAAGAATCATAAACTCTTTTCGTGCTTCGCTATTTAGCTTTTATCGCCGAAACGTTCGCTAATTTTAGGATTAAATATAGGTATATTTTTCAAATAAAATATGAATGTATTTAGTGTTGGTTGTTTTTCCTGATAAGAAGTCTGGAGCGCTGTCTTTTCGGTAAATCGGGTTGTCTGGCATTAACGGGATATTTTTTCTGGTGTCTGTAACTAAGGCTTATTGGACAAGGTTGTAAACGGAGAAACCGTCTCGAACCTTGGTCGTAGTATATGTGGTCTTCTCGCCCTTCCACAAAACCTATCCGTAAGGAAAACCCGACAGGCAAATCCAAAATGCCTCCCGGGACAGGTGTGGCGCAGGCGTTGCTGAACAAAGAACGGTTTGAGAAGCTAAGAAGTGATAGGGAAGACACTTTGCTTGATGATATCGGAACGTTGTTGGATGATTTTTATAGAGAGACAATCCGGTCTTTTGGGGAGTGTTATGAACGGAATCTAAAAGACTGGTCCGGTCTTCAAGAGTCGTTGCATTTATTGGCCCATTACATTTATAGGCTTGAGCGGATGGCTTACGGCTGGATTGCCGAGCATCCGGTGACGACGATGAATTTCAGTTTGCTTACGGACATTAAGGCCATTATGGCCTTGATGCAAGATATGTCGTTGGAAAGCGCTCGGGTTTACGGTTTTTTGGCCCAGCACAAAATGGATCCGAATTACGCTCCCGAGTTTTCGCCTTACGACCCTTTGGCGATAGAAAAACAAGCGGCGTGTAAGCGTGAGAACGAAGAGCTGTGGGAAGGTGTGCGGGGGAAGAATTGGGTACCTGTGCCTAGGCATTGGTCCGAGGACAACGGACTGAATAACCTGATGCAGAAAAGCCTGTTTCGGCTGATGGAATCCGAGGCGGGAAGGGAATTGCTGGGCAGGGTAAGGCGGACGTATTTCTCAACGGGAGCTAGTGTTCGGGATCTTCCGAAGGGAACGGCTACGGAAGCTTTGCCTTTGGATGAAATGTTAAAGATGAAGTTTGAGCCAATGACTCCCTTACCCGAGTCGATATCGATGGCCGAGCTGACCAAGCCTAAAGCAAGTCGGGGTGAATTACGGACGTTTAAGGCCTTTTCATGGGATAATATGGGCGCTCCTTTTGTCCGTGTTGACCCAGAAGCGGGGTATAGTGACTTTACGCAGAGGTTTGAGAAAGGCTTTATGTTTTTGCCTTCGTTTCTTCATATGGCCAATATTCTGGAATCGGTTTTGGCGTCGCAAGGCGCTTTGATGCCGGAGATGTGCTATGAGAATAGAATTCGGAAAGAACGGGATTTGCCGTTGAGAGTAACGCACGAGCCGAAAGTGTACACGCCGGACGATACGGAAGAATTGTTGGTGCTGGAGCCGGAAATTGGCGGTATGGCGACCTGTTATCCGGCTTCGGATTATGAGACTAGCAAGCCGGAAAAGAAAGAGGCTAGTAGGGCTCCGTTTTTTCCGCAAATGCGGAGTGTGCCGAAGTTCCATTCCGGTTTGGATCGCCGTAGGGTCCTGGCTGTTGGGAAGTTGATGGAAGGACAGCGGGCTGTTGCTTTGGCTAATATGCCACAAGTTGGTTCTGCTAGCGGGACCGAATTGTCAAGGCCGAAGACCTTACGAAATGATTTTGAGGGGGAACCGACTTTTGCCCAAGGCGATTTTACATTTGGGAAATCGTATTGGAGTGATTATCGGCATAATTATAAAATGTGTGATTCCGCAGGGAAAGATTTTTACCTGGAATTTCAACAATACGCTTCGAGCGTGGCGGTTCCGGAGAAGGAAGCGATGGCAAGCAATCTGCTAAGGGTGATGGGCTCCCGGGTTTTATCGCCGAACACTAGAGCATTGCCGTTGGATTCGCCGGAGATTACTTATTTGTGCGACGTGTTTTCTAAAATGGATCCCACAAGCTTCACCGAGTTTAAGACTAGTTTTGAGAAATCGAAAAAGAGCGGGAACTCTTCGGCGATTTTAGCGGAAAGAGTACCGGGTAAAATTATAAAGAGACTGCCTGACGAAGGCGCTTCGGTAATCGAGAATCCTCGTTTTGTGGAGGCTATGGGCGAGCTTTTCCTTTTTGATATGATGTTTGGCAATGACTGCAGGGTGATGCGTGGTGTATCGGGTCACAATTTGGTGTTGGGGGAAGACCAAAGGGTGTACGCCACTCATCACGAGATCAATCTGGAAGGCTTGGCCAAGATTGTAGCGCCTTTCGTTTACGGTGGAATGCGGGTAATGTGGAACTGGTGGGAGATGCATCAAAAAATGCAGGATCCGATGCGGAATGAAAGGGAACTTAGGATGTTCTTCGAAGATATCGGGACGGGTTTAAGGACTTTGTTGGAAACGGTGTTCGGACAATATATCCAAGAAGGCGGGGGCAAGGTGGAGTTCACAAAGAAGCTTTGCGGAGAAGGGGAGTATTCTTATCGAAAACTGGGAGTGGAGAACTCCAGGCATTTTGATAAAGGAATGATAGAGGCCTGTTTGAAGATAATGGATTATGAGGAAATGCTGGATGAGGCTTCGGCATTTACCGTTCCGGGCTACGGAATAGAAGTGGGGGTGATGTTTCGGATGTTTAAAGTTCTTATTGAAGTGGCGAAAGCGCACGAAGGAAAATTGCGTGAAAGACTGTTAAGAGATGAGGAAATGTCCGCCTCTGATGAGGGGTTGTAAAAAGGGCGCCCGGTACTGGGCGCCTTTTTTCATGTGAAGGTTTTATTATTTGTACGGATTGTGAATGTACTCAGTGCTGAAATCTCCCAAATTGGAGAAGTAGTGCTTAACCAGCGCAGCAGGGTCTCTGGCGATGGCGCCGTGAATCGAAAGATCGTCATCGCCGTCATTCCAGCTCCATGGCGGATTTGCAGAACCACGTTTGGTAAAGGTATTCGGGAAGTAAGAGGCGTTGATCATGAATTTAGGATCGTTACGATGGTCCCAGAATCCGCCCGGTTCGAAAATGTCAACCAGTTTATACTTTACATTATGATCGTAGGCGCTTTCGGGATACTCCGAAACAGTCAAACTCGGGTAGTATTTGATGTAATCCTCACCGCCGGGCTTTTGGTCGGGATATGTTTTCATTCCGTGGCCTTTGGCTTCCTGAGTGGTGATAATCCGGCTGGCACCGTCATACACTTCGTATCCGGCGGTACCGTCGATATCCTCATGTCCATCCTTGAGTCTGCTTCCTACGGTTTTGTATGAGTAGAAATCACTGTGGAAGACTGTTACGCAACCTTGGAGCGTACCAAAGGGCGAAGAGTCTTTTTTGACAATGTGCAATGAGCCTTCCAAGTCATTTTCGTGTTGGTCCAGATTATAAAGGAAGAAAATATCTGTCCAATCACGAGGGTGGAAGAATGTGTAAAGGATAAAGTAGTGGGTTTCGGTTTCGGTAACGGAATAATACGAAACAGCTCTGCATTGTTCCTTGCTACTGAGGTTATTCCAGTTATTGGACGAGTTCCAGTCGCCGTCGAAATCCAAGGCGGTTACGTAGTCCGAAAGGCCGTAAACGGCGTATTTTCCGGTGCGGTCCACGTCTTGGATATGGACCGGAGCGTGGTGATATACAAGTTGTTTGTAATTGCCAGGCGAGGGCGCTTGTAGGCTTTGGGTTTGGCTGGCCATTTTAGCGGACGGTTGCAATTCGCCCTCAATATCCGCATTGTTTTGGCAGGCGGAAAAAGCGCCTCCCAAAAGTAAGGCGACGGAAGCCGTTAGTAAAGATTTTTTCATGGGTTTACGGTTTATATTCCTTTGATGTTAAAAAAACGAAAGGAATGGCTGTTTAGTGGAGAGGGACACCAGAAATGCCGGTGCCCCTGTATATAAGCTGGCAAGTGAAATTTTAAGGCAATGTTTTTGGCAATTCATCGCCGTTTTCCCACCAGAACATCTTGTTCCAATTGTTATCGTACCAAGTTTTGAAATTGGCTTGTCCAGGATACTCCTCGTCGCTTTTCAACGGTTCCTTGAATATTGGGCAGAGGAGATGGTCGGCGGGCTGTTTGCTCAACAGCCACATTTTGGCCAAGTTCCTGTTGTTGTCGCCGGTGATCGGAATATCAAACGATTCGGCGCGTGCGGCTTCGTAGGCTTCGGGATTTTTGCCCACTTCGTCGGCCGGGTAGGCGGTTCTGGACGGGTAGTACTGTCCGCTGCCGCTAGAGAGGTAACGCAAGGTTCCACTAGAGGCGGGCAACGGAGGCAACATCGTACGGCGGTGGTCGATGTAAGGCTCAAAACCGAGCATAAACGATGCGATCCATTTCTGCTCCGCCACCAACAGGCGATGGTCACGACCGCCGTCCCAGCTTACTTGCTGTTGGGCCAGATACTCGTCTACGTTTGCGTGGCCTGTTTCCAGGTAAGCGCCATCGTAGCGAGTGTCGCCTTCCCATTGGCTATCGTATTCGTTAAGCGAAGCTTTTACGCCGTTTTCGTAATACATTCTGGCGTCACCGCTGATAAAACCTCTAAGCGCGGCTTCAGCCATATTGAAGTTCAATTCAGAATATGTAGCCAACGGAAGCGGAGAAGTGGAGGCCTTCGGCAACGGCGAAAAGTCGTTGTTCATCGGGCGGAAATGCTCGCCTATGTAAGAGGAATAGTCGATGGCGTGCTCCGTATCGTTTATGATATTCCACGAAGCAGCGTGACTGTTGCCTGTAGTGATTCCGTACATGTGCCCCACGTATTTGTCTGGACCTGGATTGCTAGGCACAATGTACATGTTAGCGTCGGTGTGGAACTTCTTTACGGGGTGAGCGTACGAGTAAATCCGGGCGTCTTTAAGCGAGAGTAATCTTTCGATAAGAATATTACTCACGGCATGCTCTCTGAATAACCCCGAACTTGAAGTGTAGAATGTCGAGAAACGCTGGTTTCCGTCGTAGGTAAGCATGCAGTTGTCATCGTTTGATCCGAAAACGGGATGCGTGCTTGGGTTTGACGCGATTTCGTTCATTATAGTCTTGGCCGTGGCTTCATCAGCGTCGGCCATATAGAGGGCCATACGGAAGCGAAGACTGTTTGCGAAGCGTTTCCACTTCTGAATATCGCCGGTGAAAATGAAATCTTTCTGAGCGTCCACATTATCCATATCGGCGGTGATCAGCTCGTTGGCCGAAGCTAGGCGCTCCAAAATAGCCGGATAAATATCGCTCTGCTTATCATATCGATTCACTTCGATAATGCTGTCGTCGCGAAGGATGAAGTACGGTATATCGCCATAAAGCGTCGTGAGCGTGTAGGAAAGGTAGCTTTCCCAAATATAAGCTATAGCCAAATAACGGTTGTCGCCCGAAAGCTCGGCGGCGCGGCGCATGTTTTTCACGTCGGCCAGGGCGTTGTAAGCTTTGTGCCAGATGTTGCCGTCCAAGTCGTGCCACGAACGGTGGCGGTTTCCTTGGCTAAGGCTTCGGGTTTTTCCGGTGTGCCGGCTTACGGCCGTCATCACATTGAGAATGGTGGTGCTCATACCATTCCAAGCGCCACGATCCAAGGCTTTCTCTATCATGTTGCCCATGAACAGCTCAGGAGGAATAACAGTTCCTTCCGAGAAAGTGGGCTCATTGGGATTTATATTGAATTCCTCATCCCAAGTTCTGCAACTCGATACCGAGAGGCAGGCCAATACGATGCAAAGGAGTTTGTTTATCTTCATTTTTCCGGACATTAGAGCGTGATTTTGAGGTTAAAAGTCCAGCTGCGGGGGGCGGGAATACCGCCTGATCTGGTGATTGCCGGTACTTTTATCGAGCCGGCGTTAACGAAGACTTCCGGGTCAACGTTCTCCACCTCGGACCAAACGTAGAGGTTACGTCCGGTAATCGAGAGGTTGGCGGACTGGATGAAGGTTTTCGAGAGCAAAGACCTCGGAATCTGGTAGGATAGGCTCAGTTCCTTAAGCTTTACGAACGAACCGTCTTTGATCCACATGTCGTTGATTTCGGTATCTACCCAGAAATCGCCGTAAAACTCTTCCTTGGCGATTTCGTCACCTGCCTGAAACGGCTTGATGCCTTCCGGCGAATCCCAAACGGCGTTGGTAAGCAATACGCCCTCGTCCCGGTTACCTGTCTCTTTGGCAAGGCCCTTCGCTGTCATTTCCTTGGCAAAACCGTCATAGATGTCGTTGCCGTAGTTGAAGAAGAACAAGGCTGAGAGGCTCAAGCCTTTGTAGCTGATGGTGTTGCTCCATGACCCGATCCAATCTGGGTTGTAGTTGCCTACCACTTCGAAATCGCTACGCGGAAGGTCCTTTTGAGAGTCGAAATAATAGTAACCGTTGTACTTGGACAAAGACGCGTCGTGTGTACTCGGGTCGTATTCAAACTTACGGGCTGTACGCGAGTAAAGATCTCCTCGACGGTTGCCGGGTTTGTCGAATGTGTAAAGGAACCCGTTCACTCCGCGGGTGATAAAACGATCAGGATCATCAGGAGTAAGCTCTTTCAGCTCCGTGCGGTCCATCGACCAGTTCAGTTGCGAATCCCAACGGAAGTTGTCAGTCTTGATTGGGGTAGCGTTCAATGTTACTTCAAGTCCGTAGCTGTCTACCTCACCAACGTTCAGCATTACGGCGTCGTAGCCTGTGTATTGCGAAGTCACCAACGGCCAGATCTGGTTGCTGGTTTTGGTTTGGTAATAGGTGAGGTTCAGTCCCAAGCGGTTGTTGTACATCAAGAGTTCCGATCCGAATTCGAAGGATTTCGAGAACTCGGGCTTAAGGTTGTCTTCAAGTCTGATTTTGATTTCCTCGACACCCGCCACACCGTTAGAGCCTTCAGTGAAGTTTAGCGTTTGGAAAAGTTTATAAGGGTCGGTGTCGTTACCCACTTCGGCGTAGCCACCGCGGAGCTTCCACATATCGAAAGCGGCCGGAAGGTCGAGCATATGATCAATCAAGACCGAGAAAGTGGCCGAAGGGTAGAAGAACGAGTCATTTTCTTTGTAAAGCAACGATGAGGTCCAATCGTTCCTTGCGGTGATATCAAGGAAGAGCATATCCTTGTAGCCAAGGTTAGCGAAAGCGTAAAGCGAGTTGATACGTTTGCGGGAGGCGTTTACGGCGTTGGTTACGCGCGGAAACGTTCTGTAATTACCCAAAGTGTACACTTCCGGAATAAGAAGCTGATAACTGATGCCGTTGATCCAGTCGCTGTCACGGCTCATCATATTGCCACCGGCCGATATTTTGAGTGAGAGGTCGCCGATTTTGTCGTCGTATGTCAGGAGTGCGTCGGTGTTGGTTTCATAGCCTTTGCTCCACTTCGTTGAGTATGATCCGGTTGTGCGGTCGCCTCTTGTAGTGGTTCCTTCCGCTCCCGGGCCACCTTTGAACTGGGTTTGTTGCATATAGTAATAACCACCCGCACGCACTACGGCGCTGAGTTTGTCATTGAACTTGTAAGCGAGACTCATATTTCCGTAAAACTGGTCGCGCACTGACGAATTTTGGTTTTCATGGAGCGAGAAGTACGGGTTGTCGCTTTGGTCCAGCCAAATCTTTTGTTTTTTGCCCGGTACAGTCCAGTAATTTTGCAAATCGTTGAGATCCAAGCTGACAGGCCAAAGTCTAGGGTCGATGGTTTGGTTGTTGTCGCTTTCGCTTCTGAAATACTTTACGTTGGCTTTCAGGTCGATAAGGTTGCGGATAATTTTTGAGGTTACGGAAAGGTCCACCCTGTTTTCCATATAATCCGTATTCGGGATCATGCCTTTTTGGTCTACGTTGGTGTAGGAAAGACGGAAATTCTGCTTCTCGTCTCCGCTGGTCACAATCACGTTATTGGAAAAAATCAATCCCGTTTCGTAGAAATCCTCGACGTTGTTGGGCGAAGGATTCCAAGCGGTTGCGCCTGATACCTGATCGACCGTACGCCCGTCAAAGGCAGGTCCCCAGCTATCTACTCTCGTAGAGTTGTAAAGGCCTCCGACCCCTTGACCGTATTGGTCTTGGTATTCAGGAAGAATCCCCGGGTTTTGTACGGTTACCGAAGAACGGAGCTCCAAACCGAGGGTGTTCCTGTTTCCTCCGTTTTTGGAAGTGATAAGTATCACACCGCCACCGGCACGGGACCCGTAAAGCGCCGCAGCCGCAGGTCCTTTCAACACGGAAATACTTTCGATGTCGTCGGGAGCGATGTCGTTGATGCTCGGTACGGGAATACCGTCGATTACGTAAAGCGGGTTGTTTGCGCCGTTAAGCGAGCTTTCGCCACGGATTACAATACGCGAACCACCGCCTCCGATTCCGCCACCGCCTTGGGTGGTGTGTACGCCGGAGATACGACCGGCTAATGAGTTGGTGATATCGAGTTCGCGCGCTTGCGTGAACTCTTCGCTTTTGATATCCTGTACGGAATATCCGAGTGATTTTTGCTCACGCGAAATACCCAAAGCCGTTACAACAACTTCGTCCAGTTCTTTTGAGTCAGGATCAAGCTGGATATTGAGTGTGGAGGCGTTTCCGACCTGCACTTCTTTGCTGATATAACCGATAAACGAAACAACAAGCACCGAGCCTTGCGGTACGTCTTGGATCGCGTATTCGCCCATCACGTTGGTTACGGAGCCGTTTGTGGTGCCTTTGATAGCCACGGAAGCGCCGATCAGGCCTTCGCCGGTTTTGCTGTCCACTACAGTTCCTTTTATGTCGAAAGTCTGGTCTTGCTGGAGTGAAGAAGCGCTTCCAGAACCGGTCTTCTTCTTTTTGAATACAATCTGTCCGTTGATTTCCTTGTATTCCAAATCAAAAGCGTTCGATACTTCGTCAAGTCTTTCCTTAAGTTTTTTCGAACCGCTTTTCGGCCGGTATTTTTTCTCCAAAGGAAGATCGCTGTTCATATATGAAAAGCGTAGACCGGTGGCCTCATTGGCCATTTTGAAAAATTCTTTGAGCGTTATTTCTGTTTTTGACACGGAGAGCATAATGTCTCCATACTTCTCAATTTGCCATCTGTCGTTGGCCCGTGTTTCGGAAAAAGCCGGTGACAAGAAAAGCAAAGCCAATAGGGGGACTATTGAAAAAAGCCTTTTTTTCATTATAATTGGTTTTTGAAGTTCTAAAAAAGGGGTTTGCGCTTGACTGTCAGGGAATTGTCTGCGCATGATAAACCTTTTGGGGCGCCCATTGGGCGCTTTTTTTGTCGTTATTCTACCATAAACACTTTTTTTGTTAAAAATTATGAGATAATATCCAGCCATTGCCGGAGTACGGATTTCATACCCTAAAAGCGTTCACTGTGGCGACCGAACGAGGGAATGATTAAGTTTTTAGAATTAGATATATTCAATAAACTAAGTCTGTTTGAAATCTTTAAACAGAACTTAATCGCTTGTTTTTCAATGAAAAATTTGAGGTTGTGATGATTTGAAATTGTTATGGGTTTCAACAACCTTTTCCGATTAATTTATATCGACGCTGTCTCGTAGATTCAATTTTTCCGTCGGTTACAAAGCTTAAAATCTCCATTACGGTTTCGATAGTTTCGTCGTTGAGCGTTACGCTAATACGACAATCCAACATCTCTTTTGATGATGTTTCAAGTATAACGTTATATGTTCTTTCAATGCGTTTGATCGCTTCGGAGAGCGGTATGTTATCAAAGACCAAAATCCTGTTTTTCCATCCCGCCACCTTTTGGGTATCAAAACGTTTGATGACAGTCCCAGAGCTTTCCTTATTCAGTACAATTTGTTGGTCAGGGTGCAAAAGATGGCTTTCGCCTTCGTGAAGCGTTACCTGCACTTGGCCTTCGACTAGCGAAATGGCTGAGGTTTTGTCTTCTTTATATGCTTTTACGTTGAATTTTGTACCCAGAACCTTTGTGTCAATTCGGTTGGCGTGAACGATAAACGGCTTCTTTTTATTCGATTCCACCTCAAAAAATCCTTCGCCCTCGATTTCGACTTCCCGAGTGTCTTTGTCAAATTCCTTAGGATATTCTAGAGTTGATTTTGAATTAAGCGTTACGATTGATCCGTCAGGCAAGGTCACGGTTTTTATTTCCCCGGCGAGGGCGGTTACTTTCACCATCGGAGTACGAAGGAAGAAAAAGGCGCCGACCGTAGCCATAATGAGGAGTAGACTGGCGGCCACCCAGTAGGTACGCATTTGGATGACGGTTTTTTCCGAGAACGAAAATCCGGGTTCCTGTTGCCTTATTTTGGAAGCCACCAAGTTTCGGATTCTATCCCAGTTTTTGTTTTTCGGGGAAGTGAGAGCCCATATTTGGCTTATGCGTTCGAATTCCTTTTTCCGGCCATCGGCACAGATTTTCTCTTCGAAAGCTTGTCTTTCCTCCGCTGTCGATTCCCCCGCCAAATGGCGTATCGCTTCGTCGTAAAATCTATTGTCCTTGTCCATGAATTAAATGCGTTTCATATACAATGACAGGGAATTTGAGGGGGACCTACTATTGAGGTCGTAGATTTTTTTAATTTTTTTACGAACACGAAAAAAATGGGCCAGTAAAAGTTTTCCTTATTGTTAATTTAACAATAGGATAATCTTAAAAATGAATATACTTCAGTAATGCGGGGGCTATAATGGCAAGGCTTACCAGCTTGTCCTCATCCATAAGTTTGGATCTGTGGGAAGCCATAAACTTTTGGGCTTCGCTGATCTGGTTTTGTACGGTGTTTTCCGAAATTTCGAGCTTTTTCGCTATTTCCCGGTAGCTTAGACCTTCATATCTACTCATTTTGAAAATGAGCTTTCTACGTGGCGGCAACATTTCCACCAAAGAGTCGATAGCGTCCCGCAATTCGGAAAAACGTTGTCCGCTGTCGGCTTCCATATGAGAATGGAGGTTGGTGGAATAAGAGTCTTCGATCGAAACTTTACTGATTTTGGGTTTTGTCGCAAAATTCAGGGACCGGTTTTTTACGGCCGTAAAAAAGTAGGCTTTCACATTTCCGGTAATGTTAAGCTGTTCCCTTTTGAACCAAATTTGGGCAAACACGTCGGAGACTATTTCCTCCGCTACGTGGGAGTCGTGGGTGAGGTATTTTGAAAATTCGCAAAGAGCCGTAAAGTGGCGCCTTATCAAGTGATCGAGCGCCTGTGGGTCTTCCTCCCTAAGCTTGGTCCATAGCTCGCGGTCGGAAGCGTTTTTGTATTTCTCCATCAATATAAAGCGGTGTGTGCGGTAGCAAATTACGAAAGATATTCAAAAATTGATGGAATTAACAGATTTGATTATGTGTGTTTAATCTTTGGGAAACAATATTTTTGGACTTTTCAACAAGGGAAACTACCCGTTTAGGGTAGTTTCATGAATTTTTCCAATCGTTTTTTACTAAGCAGAATAAACGATTTGTCATCGACTAGGGCGGGCCAGAAATCCCTGTCGCCTACGTCATAAACGGCGAGCGCTCGGGTTCCGTCCTGATCCGTAGTGGTGGCTTTGTAAAACGGCTCGATAGTCCGTAGGTTGGAATAATTTCCGTATTCTTTTTCGGGGACAAAACGGTCGGCTTCCATAAACACAAGACCGGAAACCAGGCTTTTCAACTTATCCTGATCGGGCTCGCCTTCGCCTTCGTAGTTCAGTTGCCCTTGTCGTACGGTTACGCCAAAGGATTTTTCGTTGTGTTTTACCCTAATGTCAAGGTCGCCTTTGGGCATATCCCAGAGTCTTCTGTTGCGCCAGTCGATGGCCGGAATCTCGAAAATCCCCGACACGTAACTGTCGTCGTATCCCGGAATATGGATTTGGTAGGCTTTTCCGTCTTGCGATTCGAAGAAGTAGGAGCGTTTCTGTTGGGCCTCGCCGGTCGCTATAAACGATTGCAGTTTTTTATCTTTTGAAAAAATACTGACAGCGATTCCCGTTTGGCTAAGGCTTCCCCGAAGTTTACCGGCCACCTCCTCGCTAAGCGGATGCTTTACTCGAATGTCTTTAAGTAATGAAAGCAGAAAACGCGTCATATTCGGATCCGCCTTCTTTTCGCCGATGTTCCAGCCGTTACCGTTTCGGTTTAGAGTTACGGTAACGCCGTCGGGTCTTTTCAGCGAAATACGATTAATGGATACGGTGTCTTCGACGGTGAAGCGCTTGTCCGTATTTACGATTTCCTTTGTTCCGGCCGGTTTGTCCGGGGCGGTAAGCAACCAAACGTTGAGCCCGACCAACGAAAGGAATATGATGAGCAGTACGGTGTTCTTTTTCATATGACTCTACTGTTCGAGGCTGTCGGAATGGCCAGTGAAACGTTTTTTTCTGATCAGGTAAGCGCCTGTGCCGAACAGGGCGAGCAACAATAATGGTCCACCGATATTGAGCGTTTGCCAAAGCGTGCGCTGTTCCCTGACTTTTACCGTATCGAGCGGACGGATTTTCACCCGCTTGTTCCGCGCCGTGATCAGTCCGTTTCCGTCGGCCAGAAAGGCTGTGGCGTTTCTGATAAAATCGGCGTTGGCGAAGGTTTGCTTCATGTAAGGGTCGAAACCTAAATCGAGCGGGGTTTTGTCTCTTGGCTCCAACGCGTTGAGCGCAATGTCTCCGTCGGCCACCACGATCAGTTTGGCGCCTTCGCTTTTGTCGAGGCGGTTGCGATCGTCGGCGCCTACGGGAGCAAACCTGCCCGCGAAAGCCGATCGGAACTTTCCTTCGAGCAAATAGGCCAAGTTCAGGGGGCCGTCGGTGAATTTTTTCGGATCATAATCTCTGGAAAGCGCCTCCATACTGACATCGATCGGGGCTTTGAGCTTTCTTGCGTTAGCGGAAGTGCTTAACAAAGCTGTTTTCCAAATGCCTTTGGTTTTTACAGTGTCGAGCGTTCCCGCAAATTTTGTCGCGATTCCGTCCAGATTTCGTGTCACAACATGTTTGGGCATGCGGTTTACGAGTGGAAGAAACGGCCAGTTGATAAGGCTGATTTGGGGTTTTCCGCTCACTTCGCTTACTACGACGGGTGTTTTCAGGCTTGTAAGATCTTGGGCCAGATCGTCATTCAGTCTTACGCCGTAGCGAAATAATAAGCGTTCGATTCCCAGTTCAGTCGGGAAAACCAAGGCTTTGCTTTGGCGAACGCTGTCGAAGTTTACACTGACTTTGTCGAGCATAAACAAGGCGTTACCGCCACGCATTATGTATTGGTCGATATTGAAAAGACTTTTTTCGGAAAAAGCCTGATCCGGTTTTACCATTACAATGGCGTCGTAACCGGCGAGCGGTTCCAAAGCGGGATCGACAAAGCTGAGCGAGTAATTTTTTTGCAGAAGATTCCGTATTCCTTCCGTTTCCGGGCCGGTCGGTTGTCCGTTTCCGGTAAGGTAAGCGATACGTTTTTTGTCGCCGGAAGCCAGGTCCTGTATCGCCGAGGCGATTTCGTATTCTACGTTCTCAATCGATTGGTTGAGGCTTTCTTGGGAAGATCCGGATGTGCTGCCTTTGAGCAAGGAAATCCCCGTTTCTTGGCCTTTGTAATTGATCACCGCTCCGGGAAAGGCTACGCGTGTGGTTTTCTTTCCTTCTTTGTTCTCGTGAATTCTTGTGGAAGGAACCCCGAGACTTGTCAGTTTGCGTTGGGTTTCGTTTACGCTTCTCGGCGTTCTTCCTTTGGTGGGGTCCGTAAAGCGATATTGGACTTTGTGTCCCGAATATGCTTCGAATTCGTCCAAAGTCTCCTTTACGCTATTCTGAAGGCGTTTGAATCCGGCGGGCAAATCGCCGTCCAGAAACACTTCGACGAAAACCGGTTCTTCCAGCTTGCCCAACATTTTCACGGTTGGTTTCGAAATGGTATACCGGCCCTCCTCGGTTAAGTCTACCCGGAAGAAATGCCCGGAAAGCGATAGGTTCAGGGCTAAGAGCACCAAAAGGCCAATGCCGGCCTTGAGCAGGTCTTCGATTCGTTTCGTGTGGAAATTTACCATAATCTGCTGGCGAGTCTAAGACGTGTAACAATCAGGGCCGATGCGATCACCGACGCGAAATACAGTAAATCGCGGGAATCGATAAGGCCACGCCCGATGGCGTTGTAGTGGTAAAGCAAGCCGAGGCGTTCGACATTGAGCGCACCGGAGGTAAACATTCCCGATACGGACGAAAATCCGCTATAAAGCGCAAAGCAAGCGAAAGCCGAAGAGATAAAGGCCACAATTTGGTTTTCGGTAAGCGAAGAGGCCGTGATGCCGATTGCGGTAAACACGCCCCCGAGCATCAAAAGGCCGGCGTAAGATCCGGCGATGCCCGCGCTGTCAAGGTTTCCGGCCGGACTGCCGAGCATATAGACGGAAACGTAATACAGCGCCGTAGGAATCAAAGTAAGCGCCACCAAAGCCCAGCCGGCGAAGAACTTGCCGAGGATGATCTCCCAAGCGCCGAGCGGTTTGGTCAAAAGCAGTTCGATGGTTCCGGTTTTCTGTTCTTCGGCGAACATCCGCATGGTGACGGCCGGGATTAGGAACATAAAAACATAAGGCCCCAGGCTAAAAAGCGTTTCCATGTCGGCGAAGCCGTAATTCAGGACACTGGTTTCCGGAAATACCCACATAAGCAGGCCAATTCCCGTAAGAAACACGCCCATGACCACGTAGCCGATCAGGGAGTTAAGGAATCCGTTAATTTCTTTCTTGAAAATATTAAGCATGCTGGCCTTTTGTTTTGGTCAGTTTCTTGGCCCGGCGCCGAAAGTTGTAGGCCGGGCCTACAAAATAACGTCATTTTTCCGAAAAATAATGCGTACCCGCACCTGAGCGAAAGCCAAAAACCGCTCTTTTTATGGCTTAAAAGGTGAAATGATGGAAAATACGGGTGTCAATTTGGCGTTGTATAGCGGATTGACGCCGGATTTATTCGGAGGAAAAGACCAAAACCGCTTATATTGCGGGTTCACTAACACTCTGTTTTATGAAGCTAGCGGCCATTGACGTGGGCTCCAACGCAGCCCGTTTGCAGATTTCGAAAGTTACTTTGGGCCAGGACGGCCAAGAACGGTTCAAGAAGCTTGAGTATATCAGGTATCCTTTAAGACTGGGAAAGGACGTTTTTTCCGAAGGCAAAATATCCCCAAAAAGAAGGGCCAACTTCGTGAAGTTGATGAGGGCCTTCGCTTTGGTCATCGATCTGCACGAAGTTGACGAGGTGATCGCTTATGCGACCTCGGCCACAAGGGAAGCGGAAAACGGAGAGGAAATTGCCAAAGAAATACGGTTGATGACTGGCTTGCCTCTGGAAGTAATTGACGGTGAACGGGAAGCGAGAGTGACTTTTGAAGCCTTGTCTGAATTTATTGACGACGGCGCGTATATTCATATCGATGTGGGTGGTGGTAGTACTGAGCTGAACTTGCACCAAGGAGGAGAAAAAATAGCGGGGAAGTCTTTTCCTGTCGGTTCCGTCCGCTCTTTAGCCGAAAAAGACGATGACGTTTGGACGGATATGCGCCGGTGGATCAACGATTTTGTGCCGACTGGCGAAGAGGTTTTGGCTGTTGGGACCGGCGGAAATATCAATAAGCTGTCACAACTGATTGACGGATCGCGAGACGGTTATCTGATCGATCTGTTCAGGCTGGAGGATAAAAGGCAAGAGTTGGCGGAATTTACGACTGAAGAGCGTATGTCTGTATTTAACCTGAATCCTGACCGGGCCGATGTGATTGTTCCCGCATCGGAAATTTATTTGAACGCGATGCGTTCCGCAGGCGCGGACAAAATTTTGGTGCCGAGAGTAGGGTTGAAAGACGGTATGCTCCGCTACCTTTATAAGAAGAAGCGGAACGTACCGGAAATGGCTTGATTGAAATCAGAGGGCGAGTTTTTTGATAACGTTGCCCTCAAAATCTTTTATGCGAAACATATCCCGCTCCACAATGCCGTAAGAATTGGCGTACCCGCCTTTTGGTAAAGCGATAGAGCCTGGATTGAGTATCGAAATGCCGTCCCGGTCTTCGGCTACGGGAATGTGCGTGTGTCCCGATACGAATACGTCACCTCTGGAAAGCTCTGGCAACTGCTCTGGAGAATAAACGTGGCCGTGTGTCACGAACCATTTGCGCCCATTGATGAACAGGATGGTATAATCGGCCATCATGGGATAAGTGATGAGCATTTGGTCCACCTCGCTGTCGCAATTGCCACGCACGGCTATAACCTTGTCTTTGTATTGGTTCAGACTGAGCGCTACTTCAGACGGTGCGTAACCCTTTGGAAGCGGGTTTCGGGGGCCGTGATAAAGAGCGTCGCCAATCATCAGGATTCTGTCGGGCTGTTCTTTGTCTATTACGGCCATAGCCTTTTCCATATAGTGCATGGAGCCATGGATGTCGGAAATCAGGATGATTTTCATGTCCGGAAAATTTTTGTTGGTGAAAAGTATACCGAGCGATAAAAGCGATGGGGGCAAAGCCCCGTGAATTCCGGCCTTTGCCGGTTAGTTTTTTAGGTATTTGTCTGGGTTTTTCAGATAGTCCTCTATGTTGATCCCTTTTTGTTTGTAAAGTCCTTCGCCGAAGAATTTGAGGATATTCAAATATTCCTCGGGTTTCCAATAACCGGGAACCACGGTGATAATGTCCAACTCCTGGTCAAGATAAACCACGGAAGGGTACGATAACCTTTTGTTTAGCAAAGCTACTGCAAGTTCGTTGACGCCTCTGTTCCCGTTTGGAATATACTTGAAAGTGTGTCCTTTGAATTGAATGTCCCGTTTGCTTTCGGCGTTGAACTTTACGGGATAAAACTTCTTCTTGATGTATTTGACAATCTCTGGATCCGAGAATGTGGTCTTGTCCATTTTCTTACACCAGCCACACCAATCCGTATAAACGTCGATAAGGACCAGCTTCGGGTTTTTCCTTATGGATTTCTCGACTTCCTCTATCGTTTCCCATTTGAGATGTTTTTTCTTTCCACTTTGGGCCGTGGCGTTTGTGGCGAACAGTGCCAGTAGCAGAAATACTATCAGTGGATTCTTCATTGAGAAGTTGTTTTGTGGAAGCGAGGAAGCTCCGTCCGTTTTATTCTGTCACAACACTCAGTTTAACGTTTGCGTTAGCCTTTAGTTTTCTCCATTCGGGAATGAAAAAGCACAAGGTGAAACATGTGGAAAGGAAATCGGCGGCCGGAAAGCTGTACCATATCGCCGTGAGTCCTTGGCCTGTGAGTTTGGGTAAAACAAGAAACATCGGTATCAGGAAAAGGATCTGCCTTGACAAAGTGAGCAACAAGGCGGGCATGGCTTTTCCTATAGCCTGGAAATAAGCGGCTCCGATCATCTGGATGATGGCCAATGGCAAGAGCGTCAGGATGATTGTCAACCCCTCCGAGCCCATGGCTACAATGGCCTTGTCCTCGGTGAAGATCCGTATAATAGCCTTGGAAAAAGCCATGCCTCCCAGTTCCGAAATAACCGCGGCGATGACTCCAAACCCAAGCGCGATGAGAATGCTTTTTTTCAGTCTGTCGAAATTTTTAGCCCCGAAGTTGAACCCGGCGATAGGCAGAAAGCCCTGCACGATTCCTATCATCGGGATGAAAAGGAACATCAATACGTTGTTGAGAATGCCATAAATGGCTACAGCTTCTTTTCCGCCGTATTTGAACAGGTTGTGGTTCAGGAACATGGCCACAACGCTTGATGCGCTTTGTCGGGCTAGCGAAGAGATTCCGATGGATGCGATTTCCTTCACGATATAAGTCCTGAGCCTCATGAATTTTCGCCTGAATTTTAGCACCCCTTTTCCTCTTAAGACATGGATGAAGAGTAGGGAAGAAAAGATGACCTGCGAGGTGACAGTGGCGTAGGCCGATCCAGCGATACCCCAATTAAGTTTGACTACAAGAAGCCAATCAAGGAATATGTTGAAAACGGCGGAGGCCGAAAGCACCATCATCGGCGTTTTGGCGTCACCCTCGGCCCGGACGATGTTGTTAAGCGCCATCATGATTCCCAAGAACGGCATTCCGGCCAAAACGATCAGAAAATAAGTCTTTGCGTATGGGACGATTTCCTCCTTTGCGCCGAATACCGCCAGTATCTCGTCAGGGAAAAGGTAACCTAACAATATGGCCGTGCCACAAAGCAACACGGTTAAGCTGATGGCGTTGCCCAAGGTCTTGTCGGCCTCTTCTTTGTTGCCGGCGCCCAAGTGTCGGGAAATCATTGATCCGGCTCCGATACCCACCGACATTCCGATAATCGGGATGAGGGAACCTATGGGCATCACAACAGCTAGCCCCGCGATACCCAGCGTACCGACAAAGCGGCTCACGAAGACCGCGTCGACAATATTGAATATGATGATAACCATTAGCCCGATCATCGCCGGCGCCGACATTTTCAGCAATAACGAGGGTACGGGTTCAGTGCCGAGTTTGTTTGTGTGTTTCATCGAGTTTTCTTCGGGTTGAGAAGAGGGACGAAGGTCGCTAATTTCCCGGTAAAGGAAACGATAAAGTGATGGGAAAAGTGCCTCAAGGACTTTTTTAAGTTGATATGGGCCAATGGCCGAACAGTAGTCTTTTTGGGGTGTTTGTGATATGTTGACGTGTTTTTTTCGTTGAAAATATCCGGATTTTGACAATTCCCATTTGTGTATGAGTAATGATAAGATTAGGACGCTAGGATTCGGCTCCACTTTGGCTATCGTGTTGGCGAGCGTTATCGGTACCGGAATTTTCACTTCTGTGGGTTTGGTGGCCGAATACGTAGACAACCCTACGCATATTTTGCTGTTGTGGGGGCTAGGGGGCGTAATGACCCTTTGCGGTGCGCTTTGCTATGCCGAATTGGGGACGGTATTTCCAAAATCCGGCGGGGAATACAACGCTTTGAGAAAGCTGTATCACCCATCGTTGGGGTTCCTGTTTGGTTGGACTAGCGTAGTGTTGGACTTTCCCGCCGCCAATGCGTTAACCGCTATAGCTTTGGCGAAGTATTTACAGCATTTGGTTGACGTGCCGACCACCGTGTTAGCCGCTATTTTGGTGACTGCCGTGACAATGGTTCACGCTTTCAGTTGTAAGATCGGTTCCCGGTTTCAGAATTCCACTGTTTGGCTGAAGATGGGCTTAATCGTAGTGTTCTTGGTTATCGGTTACTTTTATCTGAATAGCGAGGCCCCGATGTATTATGAAACTCATTTTGAGAAACCTGCGCCGATAGACAAATGGATGATCGCTTTGCTGTACGTGAGCTATACGTTTACGGGTTGGAGCTTGGCGATTTACATTACCGATAAAGTGAAAGATCCCGTTAAAACTATTCCCAAAACGATGGTTTGGGGTTCGGTGATTATTACGGTATTGTATTTGGTGATCGTTTACCTTTTTGTGAGCGCTGTAAGAATTGACGACCTGAAGGGGCATTTGGATATCGGTTATCTGTTTTCCGAAGCGGTTTTGGGTGACTCGTACGGCAAGCGTTTTTTCGACTTTCTGATAGCGATAACCCTTTTATCCGCTTTGAGCGTGGACATTTGGATAGGTCCGCAGGTAAGTATGGCTATTGGGCGGGATTTCCGGATGTTTCGATGGTTGGGAAAGATTAATAAGGAAGGTGTGCCTACCCGCGGGTATTTCATTCAACTGTTGATTAGTCTTGGATTCATTTTCTCTTCCAATTTTGAGTCGGTGTTGTTGATGTCAGAGTTTGCGACAGGATTGTTTGTCTTGCTGACAATCGTAGGGGTGTTTATTATACGGTCCCGTCCTTCAAACTTTGTTATTCCCTACAAAACCTGGGGGTATCCTGTGACTCCTTTGGTGTTTCTGGTTTTAAGCGGAGCGATTTCCCTCTATATCTTGACTGATAATTTTACGGAAGCCGTGACGGGAGTCTTTTTGACTTGCTTGGGCTTGGTTTTCTATTGGGCAAACCAGAAATATTTTCCCGAAAAGGTTAAAGAATAAGTTTCCTAACCTAGGAAAGAGTCACCGTATAGAAGAAGAATGCCCAATACCGCAGTAGCGAGGTAAATAAGGGTGGTCGGTAATCCGATTTTGAAAAAGTCCTTAAAGCGGTAGCCTCCAGGACCGTAGACGATCAAGTTGGTTTGGTAACCAATCGGTGTGAGGAATGCGGCTGAAGCTGCGAAAGCGATACCCATATAGAGTGGCATTCCGTCTGTTCCGAGCTTTGCGCTTAGCGCATAGGCGATAGGGAATACAATGGAAACAGCTCCTACATTACTGACAATCGATGTCAGGAATGTCGTGATCAGCATTAAACCTAACAGGATGGAGATATTGCCGTAAGGCTGAAGCGCACTGATCGTGGCTTGGGCTACGATTTCGCCAAGTCCGGAATTAGTGATGGCCGTACCAATTGCTATAGAGCAGATCAGTATTGCGGCAAGGTCAATGTCAAGGGCGTTTTTCATGTCTTCTATACTGATCATTTTCATAAAGCCCATAGTGGTGAAAATAAACAGTAAGGCTATATGCAGTTTGACAAAACCCAATGCCGCCATTGCGAAGAAGAATGCGCTCACAATCGCAATACCGATCGATTTTGGTTTGCCCAGCCGGTTGATTTCCCTGATTTTTGACAAAGGGTGGATGTCACGATAAAAATCCAGTTTGCTGTAGAAATTTGGCCCTGCATATAATAGTAACAAGTCACCGGCCTGAAGGGGGATATTGCCAATTTTACCGCTCAATTTCTGTCCGTGACGATGAATGGCGATGACGGCAGCGTCATAACGTTCGCGAAAGCTTACTTCCTTAGGGGTTGAGTTTATCAGTCCCGAATTATTGCCGACGACAGCTTCGAGTACTGATATGTGGTCGGTGAAGTTTTGGCTATAGGAAGGAAGCGTTAGGCCGATTTCCTTTTCCAGTAATTCTGTAACCTTAGAGGTTTCGCCCGCAAAGATCAGCCGGTCATGGCTTTTGATTTTCTCCTCGGGCCCGACAGGCGAAATGATCCTATCTTTCCGGATAATTTCCACAAGATACACTCCTTTCAGGTTTCTTAGGGAGGCTTCGCTTACTGTCTTGCCTATAATTTTTGAGTTGGGTTTTAATGCTGTCTCAATAAGATATTCTCGCTTATTTTCATTGAACTGTTCCAATGCGTCTTGATGATCCGGCAAGAGCTTTCCCGCAAAAATGGTTAGGAAAGTAAGCCCTGTGAACAGTACCATCAGTCCGATAATCAACAGATAATATGAATTGATTTCAGGAGCGCCTTGTTCCACCATTAAGCCATTCATAACCATAGTGGTAGATGTGCCGATGATAGTTAGCATACCGCCCATTATTGTGGCGTAGGAAAGTGGAATAAGGAGTTTCGACGGTGAGATATTGTTTCGTCGTCCCCAATCGTAGACATACGGAGTAAGTAGCGCAACTACGGGCGTGTTGTTAATGATGGACGAAAGCAGGGCTACTTTCGACATCATGCGGAACAGAAAGCTGTGGTAGCTTTGGCCACGGTCAAACGCTCTGTTGAATGTCTTTTCAACGTTAAAGTTTTTCTTCAGTCCAAAAGTAATGATGATAAGGAAAAGGACGGAGATTATGGGACCGTTAGATAAGCCAGCAGTTACTTCTCGTTCGTTTATAATGCCTGTGATCATAAATGTTAATACGGCACAAACGAAGCTTAATGAAGGTCTAATGATTTCTTTAAATAGTGAAAAGAATAAAAGACCTAATGTTATAGCAACAATTATAGGCTGGTAGTTCCCGAAAAATTGTGTGATTTCAACCGGAATGGAAGCGCTTGACATAGCGAAACAGGTTTGTATGGCTTAAAATCTGAAAAAAGCACGTGCCTTATGGCCTGTGGCAAGTGGACACAAATCAGAGGGGCTGCTCTGCGCAAAAGTGTGCGCATGAGTCCGAAAAGCGACATCGGTTGCCGTATGTTATGGGAGTGATTGCCATCAAGGGACGAATTTAAGCCCTTTGTTTTGTATTTTGAAATTATCAGGGGAGATTTGGCTTGCTGTTAAACGATTTTACAGGATCAGGACCGAAAAAACAGCCTCTTTTTCGTGATTTGAGCTTTAGGTATGGAAAAATTGAATTTGCCAGAGTTTGACTTCAAGCTCCGCAAAGCGGGAAATAATGTTGAGATCTTTGATGCGCTCCGCAAGAAATTTTTGGTGCTGACACCGGAAGAATGGGTAAGGCAACATTTTGTGCGTACGTTGACCGAACATTGCGGATATCCCAAAGCTTTGATAAAAACGGAAGGGGGGATGAAGGTAAACCGGTTGGCAAAACGAACTGATATCTTGGTGTATTCAAGACAAGGTGAGCCACATTTGTTGGTCGAGTGCAAGGCGCCGCATGTAAAAATCGATGAGAGTGTTTTCGCTCAGGCTTCCCGGTATAACAGCGTCTTGGGAGCGCCGTATGTGGTATTGACGAACGGTCTGCGCCATTTGAGTTTTTCCGTGAGCGAGGAAGGTTATAACCCGATGGAACAAATCCCTTCATTTCCCTGAATAGACCGAAATTCGCATAAAAATGATACCTTGCGACTAGTAATATTATACTGAGTCCGCATATGAATCGTTTTGCCTTTTTCTTCGTTGCCCTTTTTGTTGTTTTTTCCGGTTTTCAGAGTGTGTTCGCCCAAAACCAGCTTGAAATTTATATGGACGGAAGCGTTACCCACAAGGGAAATCAGCTTCTGATACCCATAAAAGTAAAGGGTTTTACTGATGTGAGAACCATGCAGTTTACTCTGGAGTGGGATCCGCAAGGCTTTTCCTATAAGAAGGTCTCGTCATATGGGGTGTCCGGGCTAGGTGAGGGGAATTTCGGGACAAATAGGGTTGACAACGGTGTTTTGACAGTCTCTTGGGACGACCCTTCGGGCGGTTCGGTTAGCTTGGCCGACGGTGAAAAGATTTTTATTCTCCGACTCGAAGTTATCGGTAAGGTTTGGCAAGACTACAAAGTGCAGGTGACCGGATCGCCGACAGCGATAGAATTTACGGATCGGAATGGCGATGAGTTTTCAGTTGTGTCAACTCCTGGTGTTTTTCATATAAATGATCCTGAAGCGGTAAAGCTGAGCGTAAAAGAATCCGTAGGGCTTTGGCGTGAAAGCGTAGAGGTACCGATCACGGCATCTCATTTCCAAGGAGTGAAAGGAATGTCGTTTACTCTTTCTTGGGACAAGTCTTTGGCGGATTTTGTTGATGTTACAGGCATAAACATTCCTGGTGTTGATGTTTCGAATTTTAAAAAGAATTTTCTAGGTCACGGTTTGTTGGGATTTGATTGGGATGGGACGACACCAGTAAGTCTTGACCCAAATGCCGAACTCTTTCGAGTTATCTTAAAATTAAAAGGCGATCCCGGAAGCGAATTTCCGGTAAAATTCACAGATGAGTACATTGGTTACGATTTTTTAGGCGAAGACGATTCCAAGAAGAATTACTATTTGACAGATTCCAAAGTGTCGGTGGCAACCCAAGGCGAGGTCAGGGGGAAAGTGTTGGATTTGGACGGTAAACCCGTTCCAGGCGTATCAGTTGCGAGTGAACTGCCGGAAACGACAGCCTTGACGGATACGGAAGGTTCGTTTAAACTTATTTTGGAGGCTAATCAGGCCCATACGGTACAAGTTACCTCAAAAGTAGAAGAGTTGTCCATTGAGAATATTGATATAGTGGATGTTCTCGCAATTCGAAGGCATGTGGCCGGCGTGGAGTCTATTGATGCTAAAGAGCGGTTTGTGGCGGCGGACGTGAATTCTGACGAACAGGTGTCATTGCTAGACCTTAATTCAATAAAAGAGATCGTTCTTGGCTCAAAAGATCGTTTTGAGGGAGAGCAAGGAGTGTTTAAGACGAAAGAATACGAAGGCGCTCCGAAAGAATGGCCAAGCGAGATAAATCTTACCGCTGATGCGCTTTGGAGCGGTGTCGATTTCTTGAAAATTCCTTTTGGCGATGTTGTTCGCTCCTCTACCGAAAATGAGTCCATCCAGAAATTTTCTTTGAAAGGAACCAGGGATGGGAATAAGGTCGTTTTGGCCTTTCAGGCCGAAGAGTTTGAGTCAGTTGCCGGTTTTCAGACTTGTTTGAAATGGGATGTTGATAAAATAGAATTCAAATCGGCTGAAAAATCAGGGCTTGACCTTTCATTTTTCCAGCTGGCGGATAAGTCAGGGCTTCGGGTGCTTTGGGATTCCCCTTCGGGTAAACCGGAGACTTTGACTGAAGAATCACCAATTGCTAAGCTTGAGTTTGTGTTGAAAGATGAAGATGTAGAAGACGTGTCCGCATTGTTTTCTTGGGGAGACAATGCCTTTCCTTCAAAAGCCGTTACCGCTGGTTTGGAGGTAATGGAAATGGAATTTTTGGAGACGGATGTGGAATTGGTCGTTCACCGCGATTTTCTTTTTCCACCTAGGCCAAACCCAGTTGTCGGGAAAAGTGTTCTTGAGTTTGATCTGGTCAACGGCGGTGATGTTGCGCTGGAATTGGTCAATCTTGAAGGCAAGGTAGTTTGGAGTGGTACGATAAAAGCTGAACCGGGCCGTACAACCCTAGAATGGGAACCTGACTCGGCATTAGTGAGTGGTTGGTATATTCTAAGGCTAATGGCTGACGGCTTTGTGGCTACGGAGCGACTTTTGCTTCAGCGTTGACCGTAAGAAGAATCGAAAGTTTTCTAAAACATAAAAAACTTACAGATATGGCAAAAGGGAAAAGAGACGCTAAAAAGACAGTAAATTATCTGGTTGGCGAACTGATCGGTGAATGTTTGGCTCAGATGGGAGCGTTTTCTGATTTGGAAAAGGAAAATCAGATCAAGGAAGTGATTATTGCGGGAGTGGCTTTGCGCAACGACATGATTGGGAAAATCAACGCATATAAAAAATCCGATAAGGCGAAAACGTATTTCTCGGACTTAAATAAGGAGTTGTTGGAAAGGGTGGACGCTCAGTTTGATAAACTTTTTGAGATCGTAAAAGCGTAGTTTTTTACGTTATAGAAGAAAGGATTGGTGTTTTTTTTAGCCTAATTTCAATCCTGTTTTGGGTATCAGAAAAAAGACGGACTTCAAAGCCCGTCTTTTTTAATTAATGCGATTTCACCTGCCAGAACTAGTCTGGCAGAGAGTCCGTTTTCTTATTTCTTAGACTTTTTAGACTTCTTCGCTTTTTTCCTTTTCTTCTTACACTTCTTGCATTTTTTTCCTTTGCAAAATTCGCAGGCTTTCTTATCGTCACGTTGTCCTTTGATCAAAGTCATTTCTTCGATCAGGTGGCCCGCTCCGGCGTACTTGTCGATGATGAAAAGTGTGTAGCGAATGTCAACGCTGATTGTGCGTTGCAATTCAGGTTCGAAGGCGATGTCGCCACTCATGGCTTCCCAGTTGCCGTCGAACGCTGTGCCGATGATATGGCCTTTGCCGTTGATAACCGGAGATCCTGAGTTACCGCCCGTGATGTCGTTGTTGCTCAAGAAAGCGACCACCAATTCGCCTTTTTCGTCGGCGTATTGGCCGTAATCTTTGGCCTCGTAAAGTTGCTTCAGTTTTGCGGGAACCACAAACTCAGGGTTGGTGGCGTCCTCTTTTTGCATTACACCGTTCAGAGTCGTGTAGTAGTTGTAATGCACGGCGTCGGCTGGGCTGTATGAACCTACTGTACCGTACGTGAAACGCATTGTCGAGTTAGCGTTCGGGTAGTACAGTTTGTCGGGATTCATCTCCCTGAGGCCTTTTACGAACAATCTGTTACTTGTATTAAGTTTGCCGTAAGCTTCACGGTAAGGGCCGACAAAACGCATGTAAACGGCCGTCATGGCCTCTTTGCCTTTTACGACAGGGTCATTCTCGATTACACCGGCTTTTGGTGCGTCAAGGAAAGCGAACAGTTTGTCTTTGTTCGCAAAGATCGTGTTGTCGTAAACGTAATTGGTCAGCTTTTTAAAGTCTTCGTTGGTCTTCTTGCCCTCTTCGCTAAATCCGCCGGCTTTCAAAGCCTCAAACAACGCTGGGCGGTCTTTGGCGTCTATCTTGGTGTAGTAAAGCTTAACCAACGCTTCGTAAACGGCTTTGTCGGCGCGTTCGTCGTAGTTTTTGTAAAACTCTTCGGCCTGGGCTTTAAGCGAAGCGGTGAGTTTCGCGATTTTCTCTTCGTCCGGCTTTTCTTCCGCCAACGTGGCTTGCAGTCGGGCGAATTTGCCACTGAAACCGTTAAGTTCCATCAAGCGACTAACGAAGGCGGCGTAGCGGAAAGGAATTTCCACAGCGTCCAAGCCTTTGTAAGCGGCTTCGTAATCAGGAAGCACATCGCCGTAGATTTTTTCACGGTTAGGATCGGCTTTTACCCAATTGTCGAAGTTTTTCTCGATATCAAGCTTCTGTTGGTAAACGTTAAGGCGTTTGAGTCCTTTTGTCTGGCCAATCAGGTATTTCCAGTAGTTACTGAGGCTGGCGTACTTAGACGCGTACTTGATGCGAACGGCTTGCTCAGCGTTCATAAATTTTTTGAGCGTGCTCAGACGAGTATCCATAATCTTGATCATCGCCTCGTTTGATTTGCTCAAAGCCAAATCAATTCCGAAAGAGGTCAAGTAACGGTCAGTAGAGCCGGGGAAGCCCATAATCATGGCGAAGTCACCTTCGCGAACACCGTCGAGTGATACAGGCAAGTGGTGTTTCGGACGGTAAGGGATGTTCTCTTTGGAGAATTTCGCAGGCTTGCCGTCTGGGGCCATATATACGCGGAACATTGAGAAATCACCCGTATGGCGTGGCCACATCCAGTTATCGGTGTCTCCACCGAATTTTCCGATAGACGAAGGAGGTGCGCCTACCAAACGTACGTCGCGGAAAGTTTCGTAAACGAAAAGGTAGAATTCGTTTCCGTTGAAGAATGGTTTTACGTTAGCGTCGTAATGGGTGCCTTCGGCCGCTTCGTCGGCAAGTTGCTTGCTGATTTTTGCGATAGCCGCGCCACGTTCCTGTGCCGTCATCTTGTCGTTTAGAACGTCAGACACTTTCTTGGTGACATCTTCCATCCGTACCAAGAATCTGGCGTACAAGCCTTCGTTAGGCAATTCGTCGTCTTTGGTTTTAGCCCAAAATCCGTCCTGAAGGTAATCATGGTCTACAGTACTGTGCGACTGGATAGAACCAAAGGCGCAGTGATGGTTTGTAAGCATCAAGCCTTGGTCGGAAATCATTTCGCCGGTACAGAAACCGCCCAAAGAAACGATAGCGTCTTTAAGGCTGGAATGGTTTACGCTGTAAATCTCTTCAGGGGTGAGCTGGAGACCCAGTTTCTGAAGGTCGCGGTTGTACAGTCGCTCGATGTGAAGCGGTAACCACATTCCCTCGTCAGCGAAAGAGCTAAGAGAGGTGGCCATCAGAACGGCCACAATCAATAATCTTTTCAACATGTCAGTTATTCGGTTTGAATCCCATCATTGGGAAGACGGTTACGTGTTTGTGCGGATAGTCTTGGTGATTTCACCCATCAAAACAGAGCCGGCTTCAAAACGTTTTACCGAAATCCTTAATAAAAGGGTAAAGTACATGTAAATTTCAACAAATTCATGTTCATTTCACCGCATTTCCTCCAATAGTTAATAACTGGAGGAAAAACTTTTTAAGCGGTCAAATACGGCTTCGGGCACAGTCCCCTTAGACACAGAGAATTGCGAAAACGTCTTCCTGAGCGTTGAGATCAAGTAAATTTGCGCAAATAGCCCAAACGGAAAACTAATACGTTCTTTTTTGGAGTGGTCGGGCATGATTGAAGTCATGCAATAAGAGGTTTTTTCTTACGTTCTTCGCGCGATGAACAGCCCGATAAAACCGGCCGAATATCCTTGGCCAGACGATCGTCCTTACTATTCTTACACTTCATATCTCCGTGAAAAATACGGTGGCAGAGTCCAGAAAGTGTCCATCCACGCAGGTTTCACGTGTCCAAACCGCGACGGCTCAATTGCCCGTGGCGGATGTACGTTTTGTAACAACGAAAGCTTTACACCTTCCTATTGCCAGCCCGGTGACGGCATTACTGCCCAGCTTGACAAAGGCTTGGCGTTTCTGGAAAAACGCTACAGACGAACCAAGAAATTCGTGGGCTATTTCCAATCATATACGAATACATACGGTAGCCTGGAAACGATCAAAAGCTATTATGACGAGGCTTTGGCGCATCCGAAAATCGACGGGCTGGTTATTTCCACGCGTCCCGACTGTATTAACGAAGAGCAGTTAGACTATTTGGAGGAACTGGCGAAGTCGAAAATTATTATTTTGGAATTCGGGATAGAATCCTGCTTTAACGATACCCTGGACAGAGTGAATAGAGGGCACTCTTTTGAAGATGCCGAAAGAGCTATCAAAATGGCTGCCGGCAGGGGATTTCACGTGGGGGGGCATTTGCTCTTCGGGCTTCCGGGCGATAACCGTGAGCGTTTATTGAGTCAGGCGGATATTATATCCTCATTACCCCTCGATTCCATAAAATTTCACCAGCTTCAGATTGTGAAAGGTACGGTGATGGCGAAGCAATATCGTGTTACGCCCGAAATGTTCGACCTTTTTGATAAAGAAGAGTATGTGGAGTTCGTAATAGACTTTTTGGAAAGATTACGACCTGATATTTGCGTACAACGGTTTATTAGCGAAGCACCGCCCGCAATCAAATTGGCTCCGAACTGGGGGAATGTCCGTACGGATATTATTATTAAAGAAATTGAGCAACGAATGAACGAAAGGGGAGCTTGGCAGGGTCGATTGTACCAATCCTGATTTATTGAGAAAGCAAATTGAGGGAATATGAAAAGCGCAGGGTTCGCTTCTTTACAAACCCGCGCTTTTCATCCACTGGCGCCTTTGACTATTGTCGCCGGCGGATAGGATGATTAATCCGCCACTTTCAAAGAACTTTTTCCTTCGTCCTTCTTTTTTGGCTTGAAACCGTTTCGGTAAAGCTTCTTGCGCTTTTCCCAAACCTTGTAATTGTTTTTCTTTCCTTGCTTGAATTGCAATTTGATCGCCTCAGAGTAAGTCGCCCAATCCAAGTTTGACGAATTGTTGTTCAGCGTGTCTCCGTCAAGATGAACCACAACGGTCCTGTCTCCCGGTAATACGTTGATACAAAACGCTTTGGCTACTTCCTTGTGCGGATAAACCGTAACCCTTTTGCCCAAATCGTTGATCAGGTCTAGGAAATAGAAGTTTTCCTTCGGGTGGATGCGCTGTTTCATTTCCATATTATGCCCTCTGGAACGTCTGCCGAGCTTGTCGCGCCCGGGTTTTTTCCGAATACGGCCTTTGTTGGAAATTTCGTAACGCCCGTAGCCTTCCATTAGCTTGAATACCTCGTCTTCCTGCTTGATCCTGTGGACAGGCAAATCCTCGAAATCAGGCTCAGGCAACTTGTTCAGGGTGATGAACTGGTCTGGTAAATCTTCTACAGACTTCCTGTGGGCGATGGCCTCTTGATGGCTGACGCACTCAAGGTTACGGAAATCGTTGTTGAGCTTGTTGTGGTCCAAGTGAATCACCACTTTGTCAGGATCGAAATCCTTGCAAAAGTACTCAGCGACTATCCGATGCAGATAGCGGTTACGTTTTACCCTTTCTCCTTCTTCGGTGATAATTACGGTCATGTTAAATACCAAGTAACCACCGATTTGCCCCAGCTGTAAGACGTATGGCTCCGTTCCCTGGCGTATCGAACGGATACGTCCCAGATTGGAGACCTCATACCGGGTCCTCATTTTCCCTTTTGTGGAGGGATGCAGTCTGATTCTTTTCCAGACTTCCTTGATTTTTCTCATTTTACACACTCCTTGTGTCAAGATCTAAAAAGTTCCTAAACTTAGGAACATAGGACTAGCCAGTATATCATCTTATCATAGGCATAAATAAAACTGAAACACTGAAAATAGCGCTAGTCTTGATATAAACGGAGTAGGCAATTAGGTTCATTACTTAGGCGAAAGTAGTACTTTTATTTCGTTTCAAAAAAAACTTAGGCCTAAAAACGAGCCTTGCGGCCATATATTTTTTCCTTATCTAGCCAAAGCAAGTATCGCGCCGCAATTGAGAGGCGTAGTTTTGTCGATGGAATAATCGCAAAAAAATAGGCGGGACACGGAAGATCTCGTGTGGTTTTTGGTATATTTTGAATGTATTGGCAACGGGGTAATTTTGCCGATTGCAATGCTATTATAAAATAAACTAGGGAACAAAAGGAAACCGTCGTACCTAAATGCTGAGGGGAGCATAAACTTCTGGACGCATTTTCGTGTCTTTTTTTTAGATTTCCGTTATATACAAAAAGAACCAAGCTGTAACATTCATGAATTTTATACATACCGTTAAGACTAAGCTGTTTCTTGGGGCATTTTTCGCCGTGATTGTTTTGGGTGGATTGTCGTCTTGTGATTCTCCGCCGCAATACAGCGATATTCCGCATATCGGCCTGAATCGTGTTTCTTTTGTTGAGGGTGGCGGAGCGTCAGTGGATAAGCTTGTCGTCGATATATCGTTTCAGGACGGAAACGGGGATCTTGGCTTGGCGGATAGCGATACGCTTGGCCCCTATAAAAGTTATACTCCGAAGTTAGATGAGAATGGGAATGTGATCAAGTACGGTAGCAGGCCTGGACTGCCTCCTTTGGATCTGGATGAGACTACGGCGAGTCTGAGGAATTGGTTTTTGGTTGACGGTGATACCATCCTCCACCATATCAATCCGCATGGGAATAACTTCCATTTAGAGATATATACCAAGGAAAACAATGAGTTTAAGCTTTTCGATTTTGTGAGCCAAGGGAAAAGGCCGATAGCTGGAAGGTTTCCGATTCTTTTTCAAAAAATTGGTGAGCCCTTGGAAGGGGATATTGTTTATACGGAGGAGTCGTCGTCTATTGGGGCGCTGTTTAAAACAAAAATATTGAAGTTTAAGATCTATATTTATGACAGAAGTCTTAATAAAAGTAATGTGTTAGAGACTTCAGAGTTTCAGTTGAGTGATATTACTAAGTAGATAAAGAAGAGCTCTGGTTGTATGTGGGGTAAGGCTCAAAACGTGATTTTAGACTTTTCCATTTAGCGAGGCAAATTAAATTCCAGCCTTGTTGAACGATCTTTTTGCCCGAAGGTAATTCATAAGGTTTGGGCCAATCCAAGAAGCGAATGCCTGAAGTGTTACATTTCTTGAGCGTTTGTCCGTATCGATAACTGTTTAACTTCTTAGAGTCGATAGTTTTTCCGCAATTTCATTTTATTTTTACGGAGACGCATTTTCTGTTTGAATTTATATGAGCAAAATAAAAGTAGGGATTCTTTTCGGAGGCAGGTCTGTGGAGCATGAGATCTCATTGCGCTCAGCAGCTAACGTTTACAAATATATCGATAAAGACCAATTCGAGGTTGTTTTGGTCGGGATTGACAAAAACGGCGCTTGGCACTTGGGCTTGGAGCCCGGAGCCGAATTTCCGGAAAAGGACACGGAATTGGCCTTAAGGCTCGATCCTGAGAAGAAAGTTCTCGTTTCCGGAGGTAAAGAGCACCGTCTCGATCTTGTTTTTCCAGTTCTGCACGGGACTGACGGGGAGGATGGCGCAGTCCAAGGACTGTTGAAGGCAATGGAAATTCCTTGTGTGGGTTCGGGTGTTTTGGGTTCTGCGTTGTGCATGGATAAAATTTTTTCCAAAAAAATGCTTGAAGCCCAAGGGCTTCCGGTAGCGAAGTACCTGGTTGGACAAAGAAATAACAGGGCCGGCCTTTCTTTCGAAACCGTTAAGGAAACTTTGGGAATGCCCGTGATCGTTAAACCGGCCGTTTTGGGGTCGTCGGTTGGGGTTAGCAAAGTGACTGACGCAAGCAGTTGGGAAGCGGCTTTGGACGAGGCTTACGCTTATGACGACAGGGTTCTTGTGGAAGAGTTTATCACGGGCCGTGAACTTGAGTGCGCCGTAATCGGTAATGCCGATCCTGTAGCCTCCGCTCCCGGCGAAGTGATAATTACCGGAGCCCACGACTTTTACTCGTTCGACGCGAAATATGTGGACAAAGCGTCGGAAACGAAAATCCCTGCCGACGTGACGGCTAGCGAGGACGCCCAGATAAGGGAGTGTTCGGTTCAAGCTTATAAAACGTTGGCTTGTGAGGATTTTGCCAGAGTCGATATCTTCCTTTCGGAGCAAGGCAAGGTTTATGTCAACGAAATTAATACGATTCCCGGTTTTACCGATATTAGTATGTTCCCGGCTTTGTGGGCGAATGAGGGGATAGATTACCCGTCGTTGCTTACCAAGTTGATCAATATGGCTTTGGAGCGGTCTGGGGCGGAGAACAAGTCCGGAACCCACTTCGAATCCTCGTTGAATAGGGACAAATGATATAATGCCCGGGCGGAGGCTTCGTTGTATATATCAGTGGCGTTGTGGGAATTCGAATTCTTTGCGACGTAATTGATGCGTAACCGCCCCGGCGATACATACCGGTTCAGAAGAATTACCAGTTTCTATGAAAGAAAAGATAAAAGCTTTGTTGAGGCCTTTGGTTCACCTGACCGTAATGGCCGGTCTCGTTTTGAGCGGGATGCTGTTGTTTTTTTACGTCTATTTGCCCGTAACTACCAAAAAAGGCCAGACCATCACGGTTCCGGATCTTCACGGCGTAAAGGAAGCCCGCTTGGGCGAATTCCTGACTTCCCGAAACCTGCGTTTCGAAATTAGCGCCGACTCGGGTTATTCCGCCGAATTGCCTCCTTTGGCCGTCTTGCAACAACACCCAAAAGCGGGAGCCAAAGTGAAGGAAGGCCGTAAGGTTTACATCACGCTTAACGCCGAAAACCCTCCGCTTACCAAAATGCCTAATCTTGTGGACGGGTCGTTGAAAAGCGCCGAGATTTTGTTGCAGAGCGCAGGTCTTAAGCGCGGGGAGATAACTTATGAACCTGACCGTAACATTAACGCTGTATTGCGACAGGAATATAAGGGCAAGCCGATTAAGGAAGGCGTGAAGATTCCGAAAGGCGAAAAAATTGACCTGATTGTCGGTAATGGAGTGGGGAAAGAAAAATTCACTCTCGACAATCTTTTGGATAAACCCCTTGACGAAGTCCGTCTGCAACTGAGTGGTTCTTCGCTGAAAATCGGATCCATTATTCACGTCGATGGTCCGGATTCCTTGACAAACAAAGTGGCGAGACAATTTCCTGAAGTTGGTGAATCCGTAAGAACCGGCGAGGAAGTTGACCTCTGGGTATATAACTGGGATCAGGTGAAAGACGACAAAGCCAGTGGCAATGACGAACAGCCTTAAGAGTTTGGCCGGAATCGTAGCGGGTTTTGTTCTCCTTTTTGTCGGAGAGGGCGCCGTTGCGCAATTCAGGCAAGTGCCTTTGGGCATTGACAATACTGCCGGGACACAACTGCGGACTTCCGCGGATGTTGTCCCGTTTCCGTTTTGGGACGATTTCACTTCCGGTAAGGGATTGCCCGATGTCGGATTGTGGGAAAGCGGTAACGTGGTGGTTTCTCCCGGAATGGGAGTGCGGCCTCTCAGCCGTAAAGTGGCGGTTCTCGATGCGTTGACAAACACCGGAGCTCCTTATTCTTCGGATATAACCCTGTTCGGTGGATTGGATACTCTGACATCCAAGCCGATTGATCTCGCCTCTGTTCCCGTAGCGGAACGCGACAAAGTCTTCTTTAATTTTTATTGGGAAGCCGGTGGCGAAGGCTCTTATCCTGACACTGACGATTCGTTGTCTTTGGAGTTTCTTAAGCCTGGTGGCGAATGGAGCCGTGTATGGTCCGTAAAAGCGGGAAAGCCCGCCGACGAGCTAGCCTTCTCAGGTGTTTGGCTAAAGCCTGAGGGTGAATATTACCATGACGCTTTCCGTTTTAGGTTTGTCGCCTACGGCAATATGTCCGGAGCGTTTGATACTTGGTTGTTGGATTATGTCCGGTTATCCTATTTCAGGGACGGCCCGCACGGGCCGGCTGGCGAAAGCCCTTCGGGAACGCCGATTTTTGACCGTACGCTAGTTTCCGGCATGGGGCCTCTTTTCGGAGAATATTACGCCGTCCCGATGGAGCACTACCGGGCGTCACCCGCCGGCTACGCCAGTAAACCGACGGCTACGGCCAGAAACCTGAACCACCTAAACGATCAGCCGATGACTTTCAACGTCGAACTTTGGGACGCTCAGCGCCTGGAAGAAGTTTTCGACGTGCTACAGCATAAAGGGAACGCTTACGTAAGCGCCGGAAGTACTAAGCAACTGGAAGCGGAGAACACGCTTGACGCAAGTAAGGTAAGTGCCGTGGATTACGATTCTTTGCATCTGGAAGGTCGTTTTATCCTTTCTACAGGGGATAAAGAAATGGTTAAAAAGATATTCACTTCACCGGCGGATACGCTTTATTTCGATAATGTCAATCTCAGGGTAAACGATACCGTGAAGGTTAACTACGGCCTTTCGGACTATTACGCCTACGACGACGGTTCGGCCGAATACGCGGCGGGAATCAGCCAAGCGGGCGGAGAAGTGGCTACGAAGTTTGTCTTCGGCCAAGCCGACGATATTACCCACGTCCGTATGTATTTCCCGACATTGGGGCGCAGCGTGCCGGGTACGCCTTTCCAGCTTAGGATTTACAGGGAGCTATCGGAAGAAGGGCTTTTGCATTCGCAGGATTTTGTGACAGCGTTGCCTAGCGAGGGAAAAGATTTTATTGATCTTCGTCTTTACAAGCCTGTTAGGGTTGACGGCGAAGTGTATATCGGCTGGTATCAGAAGACGAGTGAGTTTTTGGCCGTAGGCCTGGACAAAAATACGGACAGCGGAAGCAACATCTTCTTTAAAGTGACAAACGAATGGGAGCAGAACGACGAAGTGAAAGGAAGTCTCCTTTTGCGTCCCGTGCTGAAAGATCCCGGAGTGGTGACAGGCGTAGACCCAACAAAGGACCTGTTCAGGCTTTCGCCAAATCCTAACGATGGCACTTTTGAGTTGGATGTGGAAGCTGAAAGAGTCAATGTGTATGACCTTTCCGGCGCAAGCGTTCCGTTCCGTTCCGAATATGTCGGGGATCGGACTCGGGTGTCAGTGGAGTCTGGGCGAGGTGTTTATCTGATTCGGGTGATGGTAAAAGGAGAAAGTTACGTTCGTAGGTTTTTGATAAAATAGAGCCTTCGCTTTATGAAAAAGAAATGTCATTCTAGTCGAAACATGGAGTGATGTTTTCTGAAAAAATCAAGAAAAAGCCTTTCGCATCAGTTGCGAAAGGCTTTTTCTATATGTGCTAAAAACTCTGATTACTTGACGCCAAGTTTTTTCTTAACGTTCTTTGGAAGCGCGTCTTTGTGAAGAAGAACCGAAATGGACTTGAGTCTCATGTAAGAATCAGACATGTAGATGTTTCCTCCGAAGCCTAAACCGTTCGATCCCCAAGAGTTTTTCACCTTGAAGTACTTGTTGCCATATTTGTCTTTACCCGTTCCGGTGATGTGCATCAAGTGATCATCGGTGGTTTGGTAGTTGTCGTAAGCCTCTTGGCGACTTTCCGACGTTACCGAAACCTCACTTACGTTTTCTTTGAAGAAAGCGTCTTTGCCTTTGTATTCGGTAGGGACGATTGCCAATCCGTGCTTTGAAGAGAAGCCTTTTTCCGAAACGTCAGCGTCGAGAGACAGCGTGTAGCCGTTTTTCAATGCGTGATCGATCACTTCCATGTATTCGTCGAGCGGAAGGTTATAAAACATACCGTCCGAGAAGTTGTCAGGAACCTGTAGGATAAACTGGCTGTAGTAAGGCTGGTGGGTAAACGATGTAACGGTGATATAGTCGTCAGGGTTCATGCCCAGCATATCGGCGAAGCTTTTGGGCGTGTACATTTTCCCTTCGTATTCGAAGGTCTCGGGAGCTGATCCCATGTACACGTCAAGCACTGCGTTATAAGCTTCCTTCCATTTCTTCGAGAGAGTTCTGCCTTTGTTCTCAACCACACCTTGGAGTATCTTCTTCAAGATGTTCGACATCTCGGCGTGATTGTAACGGTTGTCGAATTTCAACCCGGTGTACACGCTTTCCGGCACCATGCCGTATTCCCTTACGGAATTGATCACGTCGTGCGCCAGGCTTCCCTCGCCGAATTGCGCTTTACCGTGGTTGCGGACGTATACCTCTGCTTTTTTCGGGTAAACGTTGCGCACGTTGTACATTTCCGAAATATTGTGCGCCCCTTTTCCCATACGGATGAGTTCGCTTTCGATAAACGAAGTGGTAGCGAAGCTCCAGCAAGTGCCCGTACGGTCTTGGCTCTTGACCTCGGTGGCGTCTATATCGATGACGGGTTTGATACTTCTCGGGTTTTTGTCGTTCTGCGCCTTTCCTTCGAAAGCCGCCAGCGTCATAATGCCCAGAAATGCGGTTTTGAAAAATTTATTCATGTTAACGCGGTAAAGGGTAAGCCGGCGTGCCTGTGTGAAAGGTCCCCTTCCGAAATATGGGAAGACGTATGCCGGAGTGTTTTAAAACGTAATGAATATAAAGAAATTATCGCTTTGAGGAAAACAAATGGCCCTCTTGGGATAATACAGCGGACGAAAAGGTTAAGAAAACACCGGGCTTTGGAGGCGGGATCTTATTTTGGGAATGGAATTGATTCCTTTTTTTATTGTTGATGCCCTTTGTGTTTTTGTCCCTGGATAAGGGACAAGCAGTGCGGGACCCTTTGGCGAATAGAATCGAGAACCTGTAGCGTTTGCTGAAATAATTCGAGAAAGAAAAAGAGAGGAGCCGTCTGTGGACTTATAACGACGTGGTGTCAAATACAAAAGCCCATGGGCTCTTAGTCAAAAGGCCATGGGCTTTTACCCAATAGGCCATGGCCTTTTGAAAGTAAGGACGTCTCGTAATTGAAAACAGGACGGGAGGTATATGCGAAAAGCGCTGACGCAATAAGAATAACGATAAGTTCCGGAAAGCAAAAAGGCCAACGGGTTTCATTTTTTGAATCGAAGAAAGAAAATAGCCAATGGGCTATAAGGCCAAAAGCTCTTCCACCTCCGATAGTACGGAATTCTTCCGATACGTGGGGAGATTCAGCGTGTCCAGTGTTTCGGGGTCGGTATAAACCTGCCGGCACAGTACGATTTCGCTTTTTTGCAACAAGTGGGTTTTCTCCTGTTTGGTAAGGGTGGTAAGGCAAGTCAGCGGATAAAGCCCCGACAGATCTATTCGTTCCCTTAAGTTGCCGATTTGCGGATAGTCCCAAGCCAGAAGGCGCATGCCCTCGCATTTGGCGTATTTGATGGCGTCTTCGGTGAAACGGGTGTTTGTGGCTATCCAGGCTTTATGTTCCTTGTTTTTCCAATCCTCCCGCTTCAGCCATTCGTGGCGTACGTCACGGAATCTGGAATGGACATAAAGCGGTACTTTTACGTCAGTCTTGTAACCTTGGCGGTTCCGGTACTTACACTCGACCATGATCACTTCTTTGTCGTTTTCCGCAAGTACGTCTATTTCGTGTCGGACACACTTGCCCGGCATCATTGGATTCATTTGGATATTGTACCCTTGAAAGCTAAGTATTTCCCCTATATATCGTTCGAACGGAAAACCCGAGGGCCCCAATTGCATAATGGCCCGTTTGAGTTTGTATTTGGCCGCGATGGGGCGGGAATAGCGTTTGAGCTCGCGGTAGGCTTCTTTATATATTTTTGCGGTGGAGCCCAGTTGAGGCAATTCCTCGACAATGTTTTTTATGATATTGGCCACCATACTTTCGTTGGCGCCAGCCCGCAGAAGTGAATGCTCGAGCTTCTCCGTAGAAAATTCAACGGTTTCTCCGTTGGATTTGAGGATAGGGATTTGGCTCATATTGATGAGGTTAGACGAAAAAGGATGTAAGTGTAAGGAAAAAAAAACGCTCCCGGAAGCCGGGAGCGTTGTTTATATAATTCGAAAGGATTAGTCATTCGAGCAGAAAGCCGCGCTCAAGTACTCGCGGTTCATGCGGGCGATATTCGCAAGGCTGATGCCTTTTGGGCATTCCGCTTCGCAAGCGCCGGTGTTGGTGCATGCTCCGAAGCCTTCGTCTTCCATCTGGCCAACCATGGCCTTCACACGGCGAGAAGCCTCAACTTTACCTTGTGGCAAAACAGCCATTTGAGATACTTTCGCAGAAACGAAAAGCATAGCGGAAGCATTCTTACAAGCGGCAACACAAGCTCCGCAACCGATACAGGCGGCGGCGTCCATTGCCAAGTCAGCGGCCTCTTTCGGAATAGGAATAGCGTTGGCATCAGGAATACCACCTGTGTTTACGCTAACGTATCCGCCCGCTTGGATGATGCGGTCGAAAGAGCTACGGTCTACCATCAAGTCTTTGATTACCGGGAAAGCCGAAGCTCTCCATGGCTCGATAGTGATGGTGTCGCCGTCTTTGAAGCTACGCATGTGGAGCTGGCAAACGGTAATCTCTTCTTCCGGTCCGTGCGGACGGCCGTTGATAAAGAGCGAGCAGGTACCGCAGATACCTTCGCGACAGTCGTTGTCGAAGTGAACGGGATCTTCGCCTTTGGCGGAAAGTTCGTCGTTCAAGATGTCAAGCATTTCGAGGAAAGAAGATCCGTCAGAGATGCCTTTGACTTTATATTCTTTGAAACCGCCTTGGCTGTTTCTGTCTTTTTGACGCCAGATTCTGAGCGTAAAGTCCATTGCAGTAAGATTTAGTCGTTTATAAATGGGAGCGGACGCGTGCGCCCGCCCGGCTCAGTCAATTATTTGTAGCTACGCTGTGTAAGCTTCACGTTTTCGAAGATCAATTCCTCTTTGTGGAGTACAGGATCTTGTCCTTCCTGATATTCCCAAGCCGATACGAATGTGAAGTTCTCGTCGTCACGTTTCGCTTCATTCTCTTCGGTTTGGTGCTCTTCGCGGAAGTGACCGCCACATGATTCTTCACGAACCAATGCGTCGCGAACCATCAGCTCGCCGAGTTCCATGAAGTCGGCTACGCGCAGGGCGTTCTCCAAAGTCATGTTCAACTCTTCGTTAACGCCGAGTACTTTCACGTCTTTCCAGAATTCCGCACGGAGCTCCTTGATCTCTTCAATAGCACTTGTGAGGCCTTCTTTGTTACGGGCCATACCGCATTTCTCCCACATAATCTTGCCGAGGCGCTTGTGGAATTCGTTTACAGTAGTGTTTCCGTTGATAGAAAGAAGTTTCTCGATGCGTCCTTTAACGTCAGCTTCGGCTTTCTGGAATTCCGGATGGTCAACGTCGATTTTCTTGTAAGGCTGTCCTGCCAAGTAGTCGCCGACTGTGTAAGGAATTACGAAATAACCGTCGGCCAGACCCTGCATCAAAGCCGAAGCTCCGAGGCGGTTAGCGCCGTGGTCAGAGAAGTTACACTCTCCGATGGCGTAGAGGCCAGGTACGTTAGTCATCAAGTTGTAATCAACCCAAAGTCCGCCCATAGTGTAGTGAACGGCCGGGTAGATCATCATCGGCGTCTTGTATGGGTTGTCGGCCGTGATTTTTTCGTACATCTGGAAGAGGTTTCCGTATTTGGCGCGGATCACGTCTTCTCCGTTGCGGTTGATGGCGTCGGCGAAATCGAGGAATACGGCCAGTCCGGTACCTACGCCGCGACCTTCGTCACATACCTTCTTGGCGTTACGAGAGGCAACGTCACGAGGTACGAGGTTACCGAATGACGGGTAGATTCTCTCCAAGTAGTAATCGCGATCCTCTTCCTTAACGTCAGAAGGCCTTACTTCGCCCTTGCGGACTTTCTCAGCCATCTCAACTGTCTTAGGAACCCAAACGCGACCGTCGTTACGCAACGACTCAGACATCAGCGTAAGCTTAGACTGCTGGTCGCCGTGTACAGGGATACAAGTCGGGTGGATCTGCGTATAGCAAGGGTTGGCGAACAGTGCGCCTTTCTTGTGAGCTCTCCAAAGAGCCGATCCGTTACAGCCCATGGCGTTGGTCGAGAGGAAGAATACGTTTCCGTATCCGCCAGTGGCCAATACCGTGGCGTGGGCGCTGTGCGACTCCACTTTGCCGTTAACCATGTTACGCGAGATAATACCGCGGGCAACACCGTCAACTTTAACCAACTCTACCATTTCGGTACGTGGGAAGAGCTGTACTTTACCTTTCTGCACTTGGCGAGAGAGGGCGCTGTAAGCTCCGAGCAACAACTGCTGACCCGTTTGGCCACGGGCGTAGAACGTACGGGATACCTGAGCTCCACCGAACGAACGGTTATCGAGCAATCCGCCGTAATCGCGGGCGAAAGGAACGCCTTGGGCTACGCACTGGTCGATGATGCTGTTAGAAACCTCGGCCAGACGGTAAACGTTGGCTTCGCGGGCGCGGTAGTCACCGCCTTTGATTGTATCGTAGAACAGACGGAAGATTGAGTCGCCGTCGTTAGGATAATTCTTGGCTGCGTTGATACCGCCCTGCGCCGCGATTGAGTGCGCGCGACGGGCGGAATCTTGGTAAAAGAACGCTTTTACGTTGTATCCCAGCTCGCCGAAAGAGGCGGCCGCCGATGCTCCGGCCAAACCGGTACCCACAACGATGATGTCGTATTTACGCTTGTTGGCGGGGTTTACCAGTTTGAGATTGAATTTATGCTTGCTCCACTTTCCGGCTAATGGGCCTTCAGGAATTTTCGCGTCTAATTTCATTTCGTATCGGTTTGAATACGGATTACAGGTTCTGTACAAAAATGATGATCGGCAAGATTGCGAAGCCGAAAGCCATTACGATCGAGTAAACTTTACCGATGGTTTTGATGGCCGGGGTATACTTTGAGTGGTTGATGCCCAAAGACTGGAACGCGCTCTGGAAGCCGTGGTTGAGGTGATAGCCAAGAGCTATCATCGAAACAACATAAATGGCTACGATCCACCATTCCTTGAAGGCCTCGATCACCATAGTGTAAAGGTCCTTGTATTCCACGCCTTCGTAGCTGACCATAGGGGTCACGCCAAACTTCATGTGGTACCAGAAGTTCTGCAAGTGGATGACAACGAAAATCAGGATTATCGATCCCAAAATTCCCATGTTACGGGAATTCCAAGGGCTGTTGGCTCCCGCATCGGACACTTTATAAGCTACCGGTCCTCTGGCTTTCTTGTTTTGCGAGGTCAAGAAAATTGACACAATCACGTGAAGAAGAATACTGCCGTAAAGAAGGAAAGAAGTAGTCTTGATCAACGGGTTCGACGTCATGAACTTTGTATACGTGTTGAACGCCATACCGCCGTCGTTTTTCAGCAATTGGAGGTTGCCCACCAAGTGAACCACGAGGAACGTGATCAGGAAGAGGCCCGTGAGGGACATCCAGATCTTCCGTCCGATCGTCACCGAGAATTTTTGTTTAACCCTACTCATGTTACGAATTTGTAATGATTAAATGCGTTTAATCCAAATGTTAACCCAAATCTAAAGCTAGGAGCGAAGGGAAACAATGAGAGGCATCATACAAAACGCAATTTTGAATCTTTCTAAATTAATTTGCATTAAAGCAAAATGTCCGCTATTGATGCCTTGTCGTTAATCTGTTTTTTTCGCTTCGGTTCAGTGTAGTTTGGTTGTGGATATAGTGTTTTTTTTAGCTGGCTGTTTTTTGCGCATTCTGGATTAGGGCATAGAATATCATTCCGGAATGTGTGGCGAAGAAAAAGTTTTCTCTTAAAACATGTTCGTTTTTATGAAATTTTTAAAGGATATGCGTTGGTTGGTTTTCTGAGGTTGATCATTTTTTTCTCTTTGTTAAGTCAAGTGAGAAAAGAGAATGAATATTTTCAATAATAGTAATATTTTAATTCGGTCATTTGTGAGGAAATGGTTGGGGATGGCGCCTGTTCGGTGGTTTTTTGGAAAATCAAAAGCCTTTATAAGTCCAAATTCAGCGAAAAAGGAAAAGCTAGGCCAAATCTTCGGTTTTAATCAAGGGAAATAGGTTGAGGTCTGTCATGAAAACAAAAGGTGAGCTGATAAAAAAAGCCCGAACCATATTCTGGTCCGGGCTTTCTGTCTAGAGAAAAAGGAGGGATATTTTATTTCCGCTTGTTTTTTCCTTTAAAATGCCTTTTTCTATCGAGTGATCCTTTGGCTTTGCGAGGGCCTTGTTGGGTACGCCGTTTTTTTGGACGCTCGTAAACGCTTCTTTCATCATCATCCTCTCCTTCGAAGATGAATTCCAGATCGATTGTCCTGCGGTTGATGTCGGTACCGGTTACCCTTACCTGCACTTCGTCACCCAAAGCGATTATGCGCTTGTTTCTGGTGCCGATAATGCGGTAGTTCTCCTCGTCAAATTCGTAGAAATCGTCGGTGAAGGAGCTTAATCTGGCCATTCCTTCGCATTTGGTTTCCTGAATTTCGACGAATACGCCCCATTCCGTCACTCCCGATACTATTCCGGTCCAGTCACGGTCTTCCATCGATTCCATATACTCGACTTGCTTGTATTTGATGGAAGCCCTTTCGGCGTCGGCCGCAACTTTTTCCCTTTCGGAAGAATGTTGGCATCGGCCTTCGAATTCTTCAGGATCCACCGATTTTCCTCCTTTGAGATAACGATCCAACAATCGGTGAACCATCATGTCCGGATAACGGCGGATAGGGGAAGTGAAGTGCGTATAATGGTTAAACGCCAAACCGAAGTGAATCATCGGCTCTATGGTGTATTTGGCTTTGGCCATAGATCGAATCGCCAGGGTTTCGAGCAGGTTCTGCTCGGGTTTGCCTTCCACATCAGAGAGCAAGTGGTTAAGCGATTCGGAAACATGGTCCTCGTCAGTGTCCAGGTTTTGGCCGAACCTTTTTGCGAAACGTCCAAAGTCCGCCAGTCGTTCCGGGTCCGGATAGTCGTGGACACGGTAGACGAAGGTGTCTTTCGGTTTGCCTTTGCGCATATGGTAGACAAATTCCGCCACTTTTTTATTTGCCAAAAGCATAAAGTCTTCCACCAGCTTGTGTGCGTCTTTGCGCTCTTTCGGTATTACTCCTAGGGGTTTTCCGTCCTCGTCAAGTTTGAACTTGACCTCAGTGGTTTCGAAGTTGATCGAGCCGTTGGCGAATCGTTTGGCGCGGAGTTTTAGCGCCAGCTCGTTGAGTTTGATGATTTCTTGATGGAAATCGCCTTCGCCAGTTTCGATCCGTTCCTGAGCCTCTTCGTAAGTGAATCGGCGGTCGGAATAGATTACCGTACGGCCAAACCATTCGCGCATGACTTTCCCGTTGTCATTGAGTTCGAAAACGGCTGAGAACGCCAACTTTTCCTCTTTTGGCCTAAGCGAACAAAGGCCGTTCGATAGCCTTTCGGGAAGCATCGGGATGGTACGGTCCACTAGGTAGACGGACGTGGCCCTTTCGTAAGCTTCCTCTTCCAGCCTTGTTTCCGGACGGACATAATGCGTAACGTCGGCGATGTGAATACCGACTTCGGTGTTGCCGTTGTCCAGATATTGGATGGAAAGGGCATCGTCGAAGTCTTTGGCGTCGAGCGGGTCGATGGTGAAGGTGGTGACATCACGGAAGTCACGGCGCTTTTTGCGCTCTTCTTCGGTGATTTTCTCCGGAATTTTATTGGCTTCTTTCTCCACAGCTCCAGGAAATTCGAACGGAAGTCCGAACTCGGCCATAATGGCGTGAATTTCGGTTTCGTTTTCGCCGGATTTGCCCAATACGCGCTGGATTTCGCCTTTCGGGTTTTTGTTTCGCTTGCCGTCAGGCCATTGCGTCACCTTGGCGATTACCTTGTCGTTGTGTTTGGCTTCGCCGATATTCTCCAACGGAATGAAAATGTCGTTATGCATTTTCTTGTTGTCGGAAACTACGAAAGCGAAACGCGGGGAAATCTCGATATGCCCAACGAATTCTTCCCGTCCGCGCTTGACGATTTCCGTCACATAACCTTCTGGGCGGGAGCCGTGGCGTTGGTTTTGGTTGATCGCCACCTGAACGGTGTCTTTGTCGAGAGCGCCCTTAAGGTCGGCGCTTTTTACGTAAACGTCTTTGTCAAGGCCTTCGCAGATTATGTAGGCGAACCTCGGGTTTACGTAATCCACCACGCCTTCGATTGTGGCGTCGGTGAGGTTGGTTTTGTATAGCTTCGGCCCGACTTCCTTGATCATTCCCTGACGGGCCATGGTTTCGAGATAGTCGCTGGCCTTTTGCTTGGTTTTCCGATCCTTGATCATCAGTTCCCGGCACACCCGCCTTACGGAGAACGCTTTGGACTTGTACTTGTCAAGTACGTTGAGCAAGTCTTGGCTTAAAGTAGCGATTCTCTTCTTTACTTTATTGCTGGAATTTTTTTTGCCTTTTTTCTTCTTTGACATAATAGGGTTGTTAGAGTGTTGTCCGCCAAAAAGTCCTTTTAGCCCTGGCGTTGGGTGGATTTTGGGAGTCGCGCCAGGTTTTTCCGCGTAGTTCTAAGCGGTGCCTTTGTTTATCAATAAAGGCGCAATCGGACAAAAATGTTAAAGGAAGGGTTTTACTCGCTTTGCGCGCGCCGATTGCATTTTCGGTGCGGTTGTTTTTCTGAATGCGGAAAAAACCTTCGGGGTGTTGTAGTAATTGGTACTCGTTTTTTGAAATTGTCATCCGGAACCGTCCGGAATGTTGTGGCATCATATCTTTTTTCCCTTCAGCCACGGGCGTCTAGTCTTTATCACAGTATCGTAATCTCTTGGAATGGCTTCTCGTTTTTGAGCTTTGCCATCACTTGTGCTGTTAGCAGTACGTTAGTTTTGGCCGTTTCGTGTATATCATCATTGGCCAATTCATGGTGAAACGCATTATTTACTTCTCCTCCGGAAAGTATTCGCATTTCGGCTTGAACTCCTAAGGCCGTTGCCAATAGAGTCAGGGGAGTGTATCCTTTGTAGTCTCCGAACCTCCACATTTCGGAGGTGTCCCAATTTTTGTTTTGCGCCGGCCGTTTGGTCGACAGGTCAAGCGGGGGAGGCAAGGGAAGCCCGAGGATCACCGCTCGCCTGCAAAGGTAGGGAAAATCAAACTCTTTTCCGTTATGAGCGCAAAGTATCAGGCGATTCCGGTCGAACTTTGTGTTTATCATTCGGAAGAAATCTTCCAATAAAGTGGCTTCAGGGCCTTGAAAGGCCTTAATCCTAAGGTTTTGTCCGTCTTCAGTTTTTTTGAAAATTCCGGCGCCGATTGAAATTATCTGCCCGAATTCGGCGTAGATTCCCGCCTTTTTCAGATAAGAGTCTTCAGCGTTACCTTGCCAACCCTTCATTTTGTGTTTTTTCCGCCACAAGTTCTGCCACTGTTCCGGCAGGGAGTGAAAGTCGTCGGATTGCGAAGCCGTTTCTACACTTATAATCAGGAGCTGGTCGGGGAGCATACGTCAGTTCTTTTCGGGAGCTTTCGCAAAAGCCAAGCCGGTCAGAGAAAAAGGTAGTAAGGTTTCATAAAGCGGGTAAATTCTTCGGTGTATACTCCCGGTTCGCTGTTTATGGCAATTTCATTTTCTGGAATATCGTCAACTTTTTTCTTTGAGTATGATCCGATTTCTCTGATTACTTTGCCCTTTACAGTACCTCGGACTTTTGTCGAAGTTTGGAGAAACAAACCGCATCTTTTTGCTATTTGCTCGAACTCCCTGCTTTGTCGTTCGGGTAAAAGCAAGAAAAACTCTCCGCTGTCCGAGATGAGTTTCGAGCAGGATTGGGCTAAATCGGAAAAGCTAAGGTGGTCATTGTGAAAGGCTTTGCTTCTTTTTTGGTCCGAACTTTTGATATGGTCAGGGTAAAACGGCGGATTGCAAATGATCAGATCGAACTTTTTGTCCGTGGCTTGGACAAATTCCTGTATCGAAGCGTGTTCGATGTTTAGCCTGTCGTACCAAGGGCTGTTCTTAAAGTTCTCCAAGGCTTGTTGGAAAGCGTCGGAGTCGATTTCTACGGCTGTTATTTGACTGTTCGGGTGCCTTTGGGCTAGCATCAGGGTGAGCAGGCCGGTGCCGGTGCCGATGTCGAGGATGTTTTTGGCGCCGGGCTTTGTGACGAAAGACCCGAAAAGGCAAGCGTCTGTGGAAACTTTCATGCCGCAACGGTCTTGTTGGATTCGAAATTGTTTGAATTCGAAATAGTCGTTGGCCATCTTGTCTGGAGGTATTCTAAAGAAAAAATGCCCTCCCGGTTTTACGGAAGGGCAATGCTTTTGTTTCTAGGGCGAATCAGAAAAGGCCTTTTGTTCCGTTTTCCCTTTCGTAGCCTAGGTCCGCTTTGAGGTTATGGCCTTTGCCGCTTTCCACAGCCAGCTCGTCGCAACGTTCGTTCTCCTCTATGCCCGCATGGCCTTTTACCCACTGAAATTTCACCTTGTGGCGGTTGTATAGTGGGATGAATTTTTGCCAAAGGTCCGGGTTTTTCTTACCCTTGAAGCCTTTTTTCTGCCAGCCCCAGAGCCAACCTTTGGCTACGGCGTCCACTACGTATTTCGAATCCGAATATATCAGTACGTTCAGCCCTTCGCCTTTTAGCGCTTCCAATCCTTTGATCACGGCCAACAACTCCATTCGGTTGTTTGTGGTCAGGCGGAAGCCTTCCGAAAGCTCTTTGCGGTGCTGTTTGTACTTGAGGACGGTTCCGTAACCTCCCGGTCCGGGGTTGCCGCTGGAAGCTCCGTCGGTGTATATTACTACTGTATCAGAGAATGACATTTGTTTTGAAAAGTTTGATGGCGATGGCCAAAAGAATAATGCCGAATACTTTGCGAAGCACGTTTAGCAAGGCCTGCCCGAAGATTTTCGAAAGCCAGCCGGAACTTTTCAATACGGCGAATACAAGCAAAAGGTTGACGATGATGCCCACCAGAATATTACTGACATCGTATTCGGCGCGGAGCGACACGATGGTGGTCATGGTTCCGGCGCCTGCCAAAAGCGGGAAAGCCAAGGGTACGATGGATGACGATGAGGAATCTTCGGACGGATCGGATTTGAATAGCTCGATTCCGAGAACCATTTCCATTCCCATCAAAAACAAGATAAGCGCACCTGCGATGGCGAATGAGCCGACGTCTATGCCGAACAGCTTAAGGATCGAGCTTCCCAGAAAAAGGAAAGTGATCATGATAAAGCCGGCGACTAACGTGGCTTTGGCCGAATGAATAGAGCCCGTTTTACGGCGCAAATCCAAGATGATGGGGAGCGCGCCGATAATGTCGATCACCGAAAACAGGATCAGTGATACGGAGGCGATTTCTTTGAAATTAAATGCAAACATTTCGAGTTCTGGTAAAGCCTTTTGACTTCGCTTATGTTCGGCATGGCCGATTTTCTATCTTAATATGTCGGAATGCCGTAATTATTATGCCTATTAGCTGAAATTTTCCTTGAAGAAGTTCATCAACCCGTTAACGCCCTCCTGAGGGACGTTGGGGAAATTGGCGATTCGGAACGTGCTTTCTTTCCAATCTCCGTAGCCGTTACCGAGCAAAAAGCCGGCTTTTTTCGCTTCGTCTTTTATTTTCAAAACAATTTTCGGGTCGGCCTGAAGTGGAATTACCGTGCGGGAACGGGCTTCTGGGTTTTGGATCAGCCAAGAGAAAGTGTTGTTCCCGGCAATGAGTTTTTCCCATTCCACAAAGCGGGAAAGCGTCAGTTTTTCTATTTCCGAAATATGTTTTGACTCTTCCAGCGTGCGCATCAGCATATAGATTCCGATAACGTTTGGCGTATGCGTGGTTTGGAATTCACGGCCCATATCGGCCATGAAAGTAAAACTGTTGTAGTGGCTGCTTTCGCCAATATCGTAAGCTCTGCGTATAGCTTGGGGTGAACATATCATCACGGCCATGCCGGCCGGCAAACCGAAGCATTTCTGAACCGAAGCGAACCAAACATCAGCCTGTTTCCAGTCGAGTTGGAGGCCGGCCATAGAAGAAGTGGCGTCGACGGCGATCAGCCCGTCGAAGTTTTTGCGGAAGCCGCGCATTACGCTGTCTGGAAGTTCCGTTCCCGTGGACGTTTCGTTATGTGTCAGGCACAACACTTCCGACGTTTCCGGAATATGGATGTTTTCCGGATTGGGAAGATCGTCTACGTCGAAATAGTGTTTGAGTACCCTACGGCCGAGTTTGCTGGCGTTTCGGGTCCATTTTTGGCCGAAGGCGCCGTTGTAGACGTGGAAACTTTCGCTGAGTGTCAGGCTTTGGGCCACAATCTCCCAACATTCCGTTGCGGACGAAACGAAAAATAGCCTGTAATCTTCGGGCATATCGAGCTTTTCCCTCATGAGGGCGGTCGTTTTCCGCGAAATTTCCACGAATTCTGGACTGCGGTGGTTGACGCTCATTAAGCTTTTCTCGAACGCTTCGTTGAAGAATTCCGGCAACCTAGGATTGACGGCCGACGGGCCCGGGTAGAATGAGTACATGCTTTTCGTTTTTGGCTGTTGGTGACGACGGTTTTGATCCCGCCGTCCTTTGACGCTGCGAAAGTACATAAGTCAGACGAAAGGGAAAAGCCTTCCGCGCAAATGGTTCCGGACGCCTAAATGTTTAAAAATAAGGACTGTTTTGCGCTTGGCTTGTTTTGTGCGGAATAGTTGTGTCGGAGACGGTTTTCGACATTTAGTATTTTGAATGAAACCGGAAAAGGGAAATCTAAAACAGTGATTGATTTTTTGAATTCACTATAAAATTTCCCAAAATCCGCACATAAATTTATTTCGCTAAGGCTATTCTGACTTTCCGTTTCTTCAAGCGTTCCTTTTCCAGTTTGGAGATTACGCTTTGGGCCACGTCCCGTTTTACGGCGACGTAAGATGCTTTATCCTGCACTTCGATTATTCCCAACTCGCCTTTTTCTATTCCGCCCTTTTGGAGGATCCATCCGACAAGGTCCATTTTACGGATTTTGTCTTTTTTGCCGGCGCTGATATAAAGCGTAGTCCATTCCGGTGGCGTAAGCGGTCTTATTTCCAAAGGAAGTTCCAATTGTTCGCTTTCCTGTATGTATTCAGGAACAGTCTCTTCCGAAGAAAGCACAAGGTAGGAATTGCCCTTTGCGCTCATTCTGGAAGTTCGACCATTACGGTGGGTGAAGGATTTCTCGTCGGTGGGGAGCTGGTAGTGGATTACGTGTTTGATTTCCGGAATGTCCAGTCCGCGAGCGGCCAAGTCGGTCGCGATTAGTGTGTTGACGGAACCGTTTCTGAATTTCAGCAATTCCCGCTCCCTTTCCTCTTGGTCAAGTCCGCCGTGGAATATGCCGTGTAGAAAATTGTCTTGCCTTAAAAGCGAGCTGATCCGGTTGACGGCCTCGCGGTGGTTGCAGAATACGATGGTGAGCCCGCTGTCCAGAGTTCCCATCAATAGCCGTAGGGCTTCCAGCTTGTCATGTCCTTCGGAGCGGACAAAAAGCTGTCGGAGGCCTTCGTTAGTCTTCGCTTCGGTTAAGAAATCGAGCTTTGAAGGAGATTCAAGGCCTACAAACGACGGGATTTGACCCAAAGTGGTGGCCGATGTAAGGGTTTTGTATTTAAGGCTTGGAAGCTGGCTTACGATTTCTTCCATATCGGTTTGAAAACCCAGTTCCAGACTTTTGTCAAACTCGTCAAGGATAAGGGCTTTAATAGTTGTCGGATCAAAATTTTGACGGCGAAGATGATCGGCCAAACGCCCCGGAGTGCCGATAAGCACGGCTGGGGGGGAGGCGAGATTGTTCGTTTCGGTTTTCATGGAATGCCCGCCGTAGCAACAGTTTACCTTAAAGCCGGTGCTCATTTTTCTGAAAACACTTTCGACTTGTAGCGCAAGTTCCCTTGAAGGAACGATAACCAAGGCTTGGATTCCTGTGGCTTCCGGCGAAAGGCGCAACAACATCGGAAGTAGGAAAGCCACGGTTTTGCCCGATCCGGTGGGGGACGTCAAGATGATTTCCTGATTTAGGCGTGCGGTTTTGAGCGACGCTTCTTGCATCGGGTTCAAAGTCTTGATTCCCAAGCGGGCTAAACAGTGGTCGGTCGTTTTGTCTGGCATGTTTTTCTGTGACGATTTTGGACAAAGTACGGACAAAGGTAAGCAACGAAAACTTAGAGATGGCTATCTGTTGATAATGTTCGTTGTGTTTTGAACCGGGGCGACTAATGTTTCTGTTCTGGTTTTATTGTCTTTTTGAATAAAAAACTGCATGGTATTGATGTGGGAGGAGTGTTTTCGAAATAAAACATGCATATAAGATAATATTTATAACTATAAAGCTGTATCAAGTCTTAAAATATGATAATTTACACATGAAAACGGATCTTGTACTTTATAAGGTCGTCCCCTTGATGTCTGTAGGTAGAAATACCATTAAAAATAGGGGTGGTTTAAGTGTGGATAAAAACTCATTAGTCTTACATGAAGCATTTTTTACCTCTTTTCGGAGTGTTGTTTTTCTTGAATTTTGCCGTGTTGGCACAGTCCGTTCGCTGTCCTGACGAGAATATGTTGGGCCCCGACAGGGATATATGCAAAGGTGATACGCTGAAGCTGAACGCCGGAGTGGACGGTTCCTTCTTTAACTTGAAGTGGGACGATGGCGCCAAAGGCCAGTATCGGACGGTTACGGAACTGGGAGTAAAAGAATACGGTTGTTCCGGGTATTTCCTTTCTTCCAATCTAGTGGTGAACGGGGACTTTGAAGACGATATCAATGGCTTTTACAGCGAGTACAAACCCGCCGTAAGGCAAGGGGACATGTACGGCACGGGATATTATGACGTGGGACCTTCCCCGAAAGGGATGCACGATCACTTCATCGATTGCGATGAAGATGCCGCGTCTTTTGGTAATATGCTGGTTGTGAACGGTGCCTCTAAAGTGGGCGCGAGGGTTTGGTACCAAACCATAAGCGTGGAGGCGGGAAATCAGTATGCTTTTGTGGCCAAGTTCCGCTCGGCGGTGAAATCGAGCCCGGCAAAATTGGAGTTTTCGGTAGACGGGACGAGTTTGTCGGCTACGCCAATTCAGCTGACTGGCAATACCTGCCAATGGGACGAATTTTATGTGCTGTGGACTGCGACGGAGACCAAAGATTTGGAAATAGCGCTGTTGAACTACAATACTGCGGTAGCGGGAAATGACTTTGTGATCGGAGAGATCTTCTTTGGCCAATATTGCGAATTTTCCGATAAGGTAACCGTGGATGTTAAAGCCATTCCGGAAATTGACCTTGGTGATGGCCTCACGGTATGCGATCTTGAGACTTATGAGCTTAAAGCCGCCGATCCCGCAGTTGGTGTCACATATCTTTGGCAAGACAAGGTGACAACCACAAATACTTTTACCGCTGACTCGACAGACGCTTTCAGGGATGGTGACAAACACCATTATTGGGTCGAAGCCAAGTTGGGATCCTGTACGGTTAAGGACGAGATTAGGATAAAATTCGAGGATACGCCAGACGAACCTGTTTTGGATATTCCAGCAGTTGCTAAATGCGAAGGGGAAAAGGTATCATTGGGCGCTGGTGTGTTGGCTGATTCTTATGAATGGTCGACAGGGAAAACGGATAGTGCGACTGTCTTCACCGAAAAAGGATCTTATTGGGTGGAAGCTTCCAATGGTATTTGTAAGATCAAGAAAGATTTTGATTTGGACTTCCTGGAAAGTCCTGATGTTTCTTTGGGGGAAGATGCAGTCCTGTGTGACGATGAGGAACTGACATTGCCGAAAACCGCAGGCACGCCGGCGGCGGGAGAAGTTTGGACATATAAGTGGAAAAAGGATGGTGTAGAGGTCGGTACGGATCCGACTTATACCGTTGACGAGGCGAAAGGAAAGTACACTTATATTGTGGAGGTATCGAATGTGGCTTGTACCCGACGAGATACTCTGGAAGTGGAATATGAAGTGACGCCCGATGAGATCGTGTTGGATATCCCGGCTCCAAAATGCCAAGGCGAAACAGTTGATCTTGACGCTAAAGTGACTGCCAGAACGTACAAGTGGTTGGGCGGTTCCAGTCCTGATCAGCAGAAAAACAGTTATACACAGACCGGTAATTATTCTGTTGAAGCTTCAAACTTGAGATGTGTACGCAAAAAAGATTTCTCATTGGACTTTAGGGTAAGACCTACGGCCGTGTTGGGAGACGATATCCTTCTTTGCGGGGATGAGACCAAACTTTTGGAGCCGAACGCTGACCATACGTTGACTTACAGGTGGCAAAACGGTAGTCTTTCGCCTACTTTTCTTGTAGACAAGGCGGGCGAATATCATGTATCGATTTCAAATGGTGACTGTACGGGCAAGGATACAATCAAGATAGCGAAAAGAGAGATTCCCGTAATCGACATAGTGGGACCGCCTGCGAACTGTAACAGCGAAAAAGTACAGGTAGACTTGACGACGGTCAACGCTGATGAATACCGGTGGAGCGGGGGCGCTACGCCTCAGGCTCCTGTAAATGAGTTTGACGTAGCTGGAAAATATACGGTGGAAGCTTCCAACTTCGAAGACGGATACGCCGGAAAGTGCGTGTCCGATATGAGTAGCTTTGAGGTGGTATTTGTGGAAAGGCCAGCTCCGGACTTGGGCGCAGAAGATATCCTTTTGTGCGATAACGCAACGGAGCTACTTGACCCGGGAACCGATGACACTTTCGTATATAAATGGTATGAGAACGACGCTGAGATAAGTGGCGTCTCGACGCCGACGTTTACTGTTGACAAAGGCGCCACAGGTGCGGGAGATTATACCTACAAAGTGGAAGTGGCCAACGGCGATTGTGTCGGTGAGGCTACCGTAGGGGTAAAATATAACGTAACGCCCAAGGTAACGGCTATTCCCGAAAATATAGAGGCTTGCGAAGGTGACGTGCTTACGCTGGACGTCGGGGTTACGGCCGAAAGTGTGGAATGGTGGGAAGGTTCCACGGAGAGTCAGGTGGAGGTAAGCGAAGCGGGCGATTATTTTGTCAAAGTGGCCAATTCCATTTGCGAAAGCACGCATGACTTCACTCTCCGTTATAGGGCTTGTGGCGACGTGTTGGATTACCCTAGAGTAATTACGCCGAACAGCGATGGCTTTAACGACCGTTTTCTGCCTAAGAAGATCTATAAAATAGGAGACTATAAACTGAAGATCTACAACCGCAGGGGGAACAAAGTATACGAGTCGGGAAGCCAGGAAGAGGGCTGGGACGGAACGGCCACCAGTGAAATCAAGGAAGGTACTTACTTCTGGGTGGTTGAATATACTTACATAGACCGTGACCTGAAGACGCAAACTGCTCAGAGGTCGGGCTATGTGTATGTGAAGATGTAGCGAGAACGCATCAAAGACAGTGTGAAAAGCCGGATGATCAATATCATCCGGCTTTTCGTTTTAGAAGCTGTATCCAACCATAAAATCCAATCCCGATGATTTCCAAGTATCAGCTTCAATCTTGTCGCCTTTTGTGAAAGTGTGTGCATTGCGAAGCTTGAAATTCGGGTTGACATATAAGTTGAATGGACCGATGCCATATTTGAAGCCGACTCCAATGTCATAGCCTAAGCCTGCCGTTCTATAATCGGCGCCACCCGCTATTTGGTCGGAATAAAGAATGCCGCCGTGCGCATAAAGGTATTTGCCAAATGAGATTTCAACGCCTATCGGAAAAGTAATGGTTTGGAAGGGGCGTGAAGGGGTGGGGAGTATTTGGGTGCCACAGGTTTCGCCACCTACAAAGTCACAGTATAGAATAGGGCCGTCTATTTGTAGTTTCTGAGTAGAATATCCTATACCTGTTCTCAGGGCAAAGCGTTTCGAGATCTTGCGAAGATAGAGCGCCCCGAACTCACTGTTGTTGTTCAGATTGTAACTTTGGCGACTGTCATATCCGCTGGCTTCAGTAAATTCCGTGTAGCTAAAGCTGTAAAAGAGCCTTGCCTCATGTTTGTTCTGGGCTAAGGCATTGCTCGCAAAAAGGCAAAGCAGAGCGAGCGTGAAAATAGGTACTAGTTGTTTCATATTTTAGAGGGGTCAGTGGTTTTGTATAAGTATGCATTTCAGGGTTTCGCTAAAAGCTGTATCCAATCATGAAATCCAATCCTGACGATCCCCAAGTATTAGCTTCAATCTTGTCTCCTTTAGTGAAATAGTGAGCGTTGCGAAGTTTGAAATTCGGGTTGACATGCAGGCTGAACCGACCGATGTCGTATTTGAAGCCTACGCCTATATCATAGCCCAAGCCTGCGTTTCGGTAATCCGATCCTCCCGCTAGTTGGTCGGAATAGATAATGCCTCCGTGCGCATATAAAAATTCGAATAGCGTAACTTCTAAGCCAACAGGGATATGCAAAGATTCAAAAGGTCGTGTTCGTGAGAAAGAAGGAGACTCGTGCACGGGAGGGGTTCCGCAGAAATCAGGCAATTTATGGTCTGTTTTCAGCTTCTGGAAGGAATACCCAATCCCTGTTCTCAGGGCGAAGCGTTTCGAGAACTTACGAAGATAGAGTATGCCGAACTCGCTGTTGTTGTTTAGGCTGTAACTGGAAGCTCCGTCACGCTCGTCGCCTTCTGTAAAATCAGTGTAGCTAAAGCTGTAAAAAAGCCTTACCTCTTGTTTGTTTTGGGCTAGGGCTTGGCTCGCGAAAAGGCAAAACATGGCGAGCGTGACAATGGGTACAAGTTGTTTCATGTTTGTGGAGGGGGTTAGTGGTTTGTATAAGTACACACCTTAATTTGTTTTGGTTGTATTTATTTGAGTCGTTATTGTCTTTATTGATATTTGGGTCGTGATTAGTGTTTGTTAATTAGCTGATTACTCTTTAGTGTTAAATTATTTGACGCACGATTGATGTTGAATGAATTAATGTTTTTATATTAAACTTTATCATTTTTCAACCTGAACAGATTCATTCCATGAGAGAGAGGATGCTCGATTACGGTAAAGACATGCGCTATATACTGGCAATGTCGGTCTTGGGCCTTTTGTTTGTTCCTTTGCATTTGCTTACCAAGGATAGTGAGTTGGTTAGATTCTTAGGCCAAACCGTTTTGTTTATACCTAGCCGTATTTTGCTTTGCCTCTTTTTGGCGAGCGGGTTTGGCAAAAAAGAAGGATTGAAGCCGTTTATCGGAAGCGTGTTGGCAATTACGCTTTTGTCTACGGCTATGACGACCCTTTGGGCCGACAAGCTCCCTGAGATTGTTATCAAGATCGATCTTTATGTAGAGGGTCAGCTGGTATATTTCCTGTTTGGCTGGTTAGTACTCAGGAACCTTCGTATGGGCTTACTGTTTTTGCTGTTTGGCTTGGTGTATCAGGTAGGGTTGGGCAATTTTGCCGTTTCCTATATGGATGACTTTTACTCTTTTATGATCTGGGATGTCAAGTTGGGTGGCGCATTGTACAAATACCCTGTGGAGCAGATCTGGGTTGTGACTATGAAGGTGTCCGCTTACGTGGCGTTGCGCTTTATGCTGCAGGTTATCTATGAAGGGAAGCTGAAAGACTTTTTCACATTCAAAATCTTTGGGGCTTCAAATATGAGTAGAGGCAAGGCTTTCTTGCTTATGGCCTCGTCGCAATTGTCTATTGTGGCTTTGGCCGTTACGTTGCCTTTGTGGTGGGGGCTGGAATCATATGCCAAGCTAGAGCCTTTTGCCCATGCGTACACCATGCTCAAGACGTTGGTGGTGCTGGTGGTTATGGTCTTCTTCTATCGCCAGTTCCTGTTGTCTTACCTTATGGCTTCTGGGCGCCGTCCGGGTTTTTCCGTGTGGATACTCTCGGTTCCGATAGTGGGCTTGTTTGTGGCTTTGTGGCGAGTGTACCAAAACACGGACGAAGAGATAGCTTCAGGGCTGAAAGACCGCAAGTTTTTGGTCAGGTCGCTTAACCAGCCGGCGGAGACGGCCAAGCATCTTGCTTATATCATTTTGCTTACGCAGGCCTTGGGCGTTGTGATGAGTTTTATGCGCGGGGGAGTGTTGGCCAGTGCCGTACCCGCATTGCTTTGGGTTTTGACAGGCGTGTTTATGTTGGCTTATAGCCTTGAGTCCCGCCGTGTAGTGTACTATATTTTGCAGGGGCTGACTTTGGTAGGCGCAGTTTTCCTTATGTATCTCGTAGGGGGAAAAGAACGCCTGTTCGGAATGGCGCCCGAAGGCTATATGGCGCTTATGTTGATAGGCAAATCCATTATGCTGTTTATGCTTCGTGGCGTGTTTATTCCTGAAGACCTTAAGCTGGCGGATTTGGGGGAAGAAGAACCTGAGCCCGTGCCGGCCATCTGATATATGAACCGTATTTGACGCTTAACCGGCCCGGCGAATTCTTTCGCCGGGCCGGTTTCTTTTTCCCCTAAACCGTTTCTGTCATTACGCCAAATTCCCTCCAATATCCGGCATATTACACCAATCCGCTTTTCGTCCCACTGGCCTGATCCCTTACTTGCCTGAAAATCAGGGACGATTTTTTACGTATAACTAAACGTGGGCCAGCCACAAATGACGCTTTTGGTACGGAACCCTTAGCCAACGCCATTGGGTGTGGGCGTGGCGTTCCGGTTTCGCTTTTTTATCGAATTTTTAATCAACAATCACTAAAACACTTCCCATTATGCCAGTAAAATATAGAGTGTTGGAATTGGCTAACCCCAGAGACCGCCAAGCTCCGAAAAAGTTCTACGCCAAGGCCGTAAAGACCGGCGACGTCTCGTTGAGAGACCTTAGTAAGGAGATGATACAGCAGTCCACCATCAGCTCCGCCGACGCCATGGCGGTGTTGGAGATGCTGACGCAGTTGGTGACCAAGCATATTCAGAATGGTAGAATTGTCCGCCTTGGTGATCTGGGGAATTTTAGGCTCAATATCAAGAGCCGTGGCGAGGAGACCGAGGACAAGGTGTCGGCCAATAGTATTATCGGGCAAAAGGTGATCTTTACGCCCGGCTCAGAGTTTAAGGATCTTTTAAAGCTCACCAAGTTTGAGAAAGTGGCGGGAGGGGTGACTGAAGAAGCCTAAAGATTAGGACGTAAGCAGAAAGTTAGACTCACTCATTAGGCCTTGTCGCATTTGCGGCAGGGCTATTTTTTTGTTTGGACACGGATATTTGTTTCATTTCTCTTAAGAGAATTTCAAAATCTCTTAAGAGAAATGAGTGAAACAGTTAAGAGAATCTGAAAATCTCTTAAGAGAGTTAGCTAATGTAGTTAAGAGATTCAGTTAATGTCCCTAAGTAAATGGATTATTGTGCTTTGTGATCATGTATACTTTCCTTAAGTATTCTGATTGATTTCCTTAATGGGTTTTGTTGAACTCCTTAAGTATTTTGGCTAAAACCCTTAAGGATAATGGTTGAAATGGTTAAGAGAATCGAGATACCTTACTTGGTGGAATTTATTGGGAGCTTGTGTTTTTGTCTTTTTTCTCACTTGGTAAATTTGACTTATTTTAAGGTTAGGTTTGTCGTTTCAATGCTTAAAGTGGTATTTTTAGATTATGAAAAATGATAAATACGACTTCAGAACAAAAGAATTTGGCTTGACGGATGAAGGGGTTCATCTGTTGCGGAACGGGTTTAATTATAAGACGTTGCCGTTCGGCGAGTTGGAGAGTCTTCGTATAAGCGAAGGGAAGGATAGCAATAATTGGGTGTTGGTACTGGCTGTGGGCTTGGGCTGTGTTGGCGGGTCGCTTTATGGCATGTATATGCTTTATAATTTTCTTACGAGCCCTTGGCCTGGGAAAATCAATATTGAGGTAATTATCTCGGTGTTCATATTATTGATGTTCGGTGGCTATATGGTCTATTTTTCGCTGAAGTCGGGGCCGTTGATATTGATTTCCCATAAGGGGAAGCGGTATAAGTTTCCGTTACGTGAATTGGTTAAAGCGGGCACATTGGATGCCTTTACCTCTTGGTTGAAAGAAAAACAAGGAGTTTTGGCCTGATACTCAGAGGCTTTATAAGTTTTCGGTAAATTAGGACATAAAGTGGTAACTATGGACAACAAGTTTTTAGGGAAATGGACACTTTTGGCCGAGCGTTCGGAATACGAAGCCGGGCAACCCCCAAAAAGTGCGACATATGAATTCCGCGACGCCGGGAACGCTGATCTTGGTGTTACGATTGAGTGGGCGGATGCCGAAGGTCAAGAACACAGAATCGATTATCGAATCACGGTGGACGGAAAGCGAAAGAGCTATGAAAATCCGGAAATCGCCGATGAGGTGATGTCGGAATATGTGGGAGAGAACGGATTGAACAGCTCGACATACAAGGGCGGAAAGCGTATAATGTTCGCCGCTAGGTTAATAGGCGAAGACGGGGTAATGCGGGTTTCGCAAAAAATGCTTGGTCCGGACGGGCGAGAGTTTGAGAATGTGCAGTACTATCGAAAGTGATCGAAGCGTAGGGAAGGGGTATAATATAAAAAGCCCGTTCATCAATAAAGGTGAACGGGCTTTTTGATTCAAAATAAAAGGCAAATGTTTAAGGATTAGTGGACCAAATCCCGGAGTCTTTGATAAACACCCTTTTGTTAAGCTTCAGCTGGGCTATGATCAGTTCGGCAATGTCCTCTGCCTGCATTACCTTTTCGGGGTTGCCGTCGGTGAGGTTGAGGTCTTTGGCCATGTCTGTGGCTACCGTACTCGGCGTAAGGGCCGTTACGCGGATATTGTGCTTGCGCACTTCCTGCATCAGCGATTCGGTGAGGCCCATTACTGCGAATTTCGAGGCGCTGTACGCGCTGGTAACCGGCGCGCCTTTCAGTCCGGCGGTGGAGGAGATATTGATAATGTCTCCGCTCTTGCGTTCAATCATACCCGGCAAGAACGCTCTGGTCACGTAGTATACGCCCATCAGGTTGACCTGAATCACTTGCGCCCACTCTTCGGGAGCCAGTTCCAGAAACTTCCCGAATCTGCCTATGCCGGCGTTATTGATAAGGATATCCACCGGGCCAAAAAGCTCTTGCAGGGCCTGCTCCGCTTTGCTTACCGAGTTGATGTCCGATACATCGGCCGATACGGCTACCGCTTTTACGCCCATCGCTTCGGCCTCTTTGGCCACTTTCTCGATGTCTGCGGTAGTGCGGGCCATCAGGGCCACGTTCGCTCCCTCGTTGGCCAAGGCCAGCGCCACGGCTTTTCCGATGCCTTTGCCCGCTCCGGTAATCAGGGCGTTTTTTCCTTTGAGTGATTCCATAGTTTGTTTGTTAATGCGAAAGGTTAATTCTTGGTCTTCCAAGTTAAGGTTTATGATTTACTGTCATACTGACGGCGGTCAGTGTTCCGTTAAGCGAATGCGGATTTTTCGTTTGTGTTTATTGAATCCGGCCTTTGTTGTGGCCGTAAGTAATATAAAGGGAACTGCCGAAAGGAATATTTGATGGTTCCGGAGATGTATTTGTGTTTTTTTATTAAAATGCGGTGAGACGGAAGGCGGTGGCGAAAATCTTAAACGAGAAGGATTATGCCGAACAGTGTGTTTACCGAACAGGGCGTCAATGAATTGACAGAGCGTATAGGCGTTTTGACGGCCGACTCCGAAAAGAAGTGGGGCAAGATGGACCCCGCCCAGATGCTGGCGCACTGCAATGTGCCTTACGAAATGGTGTATGAGGACACCCACCCGAGGCCTAACCCTTTGGTGAGGTTTTTCCTGAAGCGCTTTGTGAAACCCGCTGTGGTCAGTGATAAGCCTTACCCCCGCAATAGCCGTACGGCGCCTCAGTTTTTGGTTAAAGACAAAAAAGATTTCGAAAAGGAAAAGGCCAAGCTACTGGGGCATATCCGGCGCACGGCGGCTTTGGGCGAGGTGTTCTTTGACGGTCGGGAGTCGCATTCGTTCGGACGTTTGAGCCTTAAGGAATGGGATACGATGTTTTACAAACACTTGGACCATCACCTGAAGCAGTTCGGGGCCTGAGCGCTTTGTGTTGTATGGAAAAAGAAAACCCCTTGTCGGATACGGCAAGGGGTTTTGTGGTGTAAAAAGAAGGCTTTTGCCCTTACATCGGGAAGACTTGCTTTCCGTGTTTCTCATTAACAATCAGTCCGATGGCCTCGTAAAGAGCCAAACCTCCGCAGAGTATCCCTTCGAATCCGGCGATGGTGTGGAGCGTTTCGCTATGAAGGAAATCGCTGGCGGCCAACAGGGCGAAAAGAATTACCAATGTACCGAATACCAATTGTCCGATACGCGGCCCTTTGAGCGTGCCGAAGAACATACCCAACGAGAAAAGTCCCCAGATGGCCAAATACCATCCCATGGCGAATTTGTCGGTGACCATGAAGCCGTTTTGGCCCAGAACCACGATGCCTACCAAAGTCAGCCAGAAGCTGCCGTAAGCGATAAACGCGACCATACCGAAGGTGTTGTTTTTTTTGAACTCGAGGATCCCCGCGATTATCTGGGCGAAGCCTCCGAAGAAGGTTCCCATCATCAGGATCATGGTGTTCAATTCGAAAAATCCAGCGTTGTGGATGTTAAGAAGGATGGTTGTCATCCCGAAACCGGCGAGACCGAGAGGGGCCGGGTTGGCGCCCTGGCCTGAAACTACCTTTGTCATCTTAAATAGAATAAATAAACTGAATGGATGGATCCGGCTGGCGGATCAGTTGACCTTCACTTGCGTGAAGTATTGTTCGAATATCGTTCTGGCCTTGTCTATTTGCTCTTGCGTAGGCGGTTCCACGTCTTCGAGCTGGTAAGGCATATTAAGTTCTTTCCATTTGTGTACCCCAAGCTTATGGTAGGGCTGTATTTCTATCTTCTCGATAGTCTTATAGTCCTTAAAGCGTTGTCCAAGCTCGTGGAGGTATTCTTCCTGATCAGACCAACCCGGTACCAGTACATAGCGGAGCCACATAGGCTTGCCACTTTGTTCGCGGTACTCGGCCAGTTTCAGGGTGTTGACGTTGCTGAGGCCCGTTAGCTTGCGGTGCCATTCGTCGTTAATGTGTTTTACGTCGAGCAGGATCAGGTCCGTCTCGTCGAGCAGTTCGTGTACGTCCGGCGTATTAAGGCGTCCGTTGGAGTCCACGCAAGTGTGGATGCCTTCGGCGTGAAGCATCTTGAACAGCTTAAGCAATTTCTTGCGTTGCAACAATGGCTCGCCACCGGAGATGGTAACACCGCCACGTTTGCCGAAATAGCTTTTCATATTCACCGCTCTGCGCACTATTTCATCCAGCTCGATGTACTGTCCGCCCTGTACGTCTAGCGTGTCGGGGTTTTGGCAGTAAAGGCAACGGAATTCGCAACCCTGCACAAAAACCACCAAACGGATGCCCGGGCCGTCATGCGTACCGAAAGATTCGATGGAATGTATGCGGAGCAAGTGTTCGTCTTGTTCGTTCAGATGTCTGGCGTCTTGTTTTGGCAACATATGGGAGGAGTGGTTAGGGTGATGGTATTTAGTCCGCGCAACTTCTTGTTTTGGTAGACCTTTGCCGTTATAACGCCCAAAGGCCGTGTTTGGGTCGGCGTCCATATTCAGAATCCGTTTTTTTGAAGCTGGATCAATAGGGATACCGAAAAAAAGAGAGACTGAAAAGTCTCTCTTTTTTGTATATACTTGAGAATGAACTGAGTCATCTCTAGCAATTCCGGAATGTCTTCCGGGGTGTTATTACATTCTTTCGTGGAATGTTCTGGTGATTACTTCCATCTGGTGGGCTTTCGACAACCTGGTGAAGTTAACAGCGTAACCCGACACGCGGATAGTCAGCTGCGGATAGTTCTCAGGGTTGTTGTAAGCGTCCATCAAAGTGTCGCGGTTCAGCACGTTCACGTTCAGGTGGTGCGCTCCGCGTCCGAAGTAGCCGTCCATCATGCCCACGAGGTTTTCGGTTTGCTCTTCGCGCTCCGATCCGAGTGACTTAGGTACGATTGAGAACGTGTTAGAGATGCCGTCCTGAGCGTCGTTGTAGTCAAGCTTGGCTACAGAGTTCAGTGAGGCGATGGCTCCGTTCTCGTCGCGTCCGTGCATTGGGTTGGCACCAGGTGCGAAAGGTACGCCTGATTCACGACCGTCAGGCGTAGCGCCTGTCTTCTTGCCGTAAACCACGTTTGAGGTGATCGTAAGCAAAGAAAGGGTAGGGGTCGCGTCTTTGTAAGCGCGGTGTTTCTTCAACTCCAAGAAGAACTCGTGAGTGATTTCTTTGGCGATGTTGTCCACATCGTCAATGTCGTTACCGAATTTCGGGAAGTCACCTTCGATCTTGAAGTCAACAGTCAATCCTTCCTCGTTGCGGATAGGAGTAACCTTAGCGTTTTTGATGGCTGACAACGAGTCGGCTACGATAGAGATACCTGCCGCTCCGTACGCTACGTCAATGTTGTGGTCAGTGTCGATAAACGCCATCTGAGCCTTTTCGTAGTAGTACTTGTCGTGCATATAGTGGATCACGTACATCGTCTTGGCGTATACGCGGGCCACTTCCTTCATAGTACGACGGAAGAGATCCATAACTACATCGTAGTCGAGGGTCTCCATTTCCTGGATTTCAGGAATGTCGTCGATGATCTTAACTCCGGAAAGCTCGTCGCGGCCGCCGTTGATGGCGAGAAGGAGAGTTTTGGCCAAGTTTGTTCTGGCGCCGAAGTGCTGGATGCTCTTACCAATGGCTTGGTGCGATACGCAGCAGGCGATACCGTAATCGTCAGATCCGCGGTTAGGACGCATCAAGTCGTCGTTCTCGTACTGTACAGACGAAGTATCGATCGATACCTGAGCGCAGAAGTTTTTGAATCCTTCCGGCAAGTCGTTAGACCAAAGCACAGTCATGTTTGGCTCAGGAGCGGCTCCCAAGTTGTACAATGTCTGGAGGAAACGGAAAGAGTTTTTGGTCACTTTCGTACGTCCGTCGTTGTACTGTCCGCCGATTGATTCGGTAACCCAAGTAGGGTCGCCACCGAAGATGTCGTCGTATGCCGCAGGGCGGAGGTGACGAACAACACGGAGCTTCATCACGAACTGGTCAATGTACTCTTGCGCCTGGTTTTCCGAGATCACGCCGTTTTCGAGGTCGCGCTGGATGAAGATGTCGAGGAACGAAGAAACGTTACCCAATGACATAGCGGCACCGTCTTGCTCTTTTACGGCGGCCAAGTAAGCCATGTATGTCCACTGAACGGCTTCTTGAGCGTTTTCGGCAGGGCGGTTCAATTCGAGTCCGTAGATCTCGCCGAGCTTGATGATGGCTTTCAAAGCTTTGATTTGCTCTGAAACCTCTTCGCGCTGACGGATGTTGGCGTCAGTGATGTCGTCGCTGATAGCGTCTTTGTCGGCCATTTTGGCGGCGATCAGGGCGTCGGCTCCGTAAAGGGCCAAACGGCGGTAGTCACCGATGATACGTCCGCGGGCGTAGTTGTCCGGAAGACCAGTCAGAATACCTTTTGAGCGGTAAAGGCGAATCTGGGCGTCGTAAGCGTCGAATACGCCGTCGTTGTGAGTTTTCGCGTACTTGTAGAATGTGTCGCGCACAACTTCAGACACTTGCATGTCACGCTCGTTGACGGCGCCTTCTACCACGCGGATACCGCCGTAAGGCTTCATGGCGCGCTTAAGGAGCTCGTCAGTCTGAAGGCCAACGATCACTTCATTGTCTTTGTCAATGTATCCGGCCGGGTGGCTGGTGATTGTGGAAACGGTCTGGGTGTCGATGTCGCGGCATCCGTTGCGCTCACGCTCTTCTTTAAGAGCGGCCGTACATTTTTCCCAAAGGGCTGTCGTCCTTTCGGTCGGTCCTTCCAAAAACGAAGAATCCCCCTCGTATGGGGTTACGTTTTGAAGAACAAAATCGCGAACGTCGATACGCTCGTTCCAAGTGCCTGACTTGAATGATTCCACTTTGACTTCTGACATAGCGGTAATGGTTTTGTTTTTTTCCAAATAATGAACGACGGGCCTATGCGCCTATTGCTCACCCCCCGGACTTTTCAAACCGGGGCATTAATGTGATTCCGGACAAAAAATCCGAGAATCTGTATGTTGGCGGTCTGTTTCTGGGGCTGGGGCCGTGATGGGTGGCCTCGGGTCCTTTCTTCGCGCCGCTCTTTTGGGAGTGTTTTGTCAAATAAAAAGGGCCATCGCTTTGATGATCGTTTGCGAGATCCCGTAAGCTAAGGGAATGCCAACAAATGCCCACGAGAGAGCGATCTTGACCACAGGCTTTTCCGTTGGAACTTCCTGTACGCTGGTGTTTTGGGTTTGCGTTTCCATATTATGCTTTATTTTTATTCCAGTCAAGCTGGATATTTCCTTTATATGATAATGATGCTCTATCTCGGGAAAAGAAGAAAGGGACGCTTTCCCGTCCCTTTCCGTTTCTTACCCTTGGTGATGGTATTTCTTGTCGACAGGTTTTATCAACACGTTGCATATCACCCCGACGATGAGCAGAGCGGCCATGATGTAGAACACCATGTCGTATGAGCCTGCCTCAAGTTCCGCAAGTTTGGAGCTTAATTCGGGTCCAGCTGGCATAGAGGCTTTCAGCGCCTCCACTTTGCCCGCCACGTGGTGGTGGTTGTATTCCACCAAGTAGTTCACCAAGAAAGGTCCGAAAACGCCGGCCAGCGACCAAGCCATCAGCAAACGGCCGTGAATGGCGCCAACTTCCAACGTTCCGAAAAGGTCTTTCAAATATGCCGGTACTGTTCCGAATCCACCTCCGTAGAAGCTGATGACAGTAGAAACCAAGATCACGTAGATGACCAAGTTTTTGGTTCCGGCGGCCATCGGAATCATCGCCACTACGATGGCTCCGAGGAATTGGTAAATCAAGTATGTGTTTTTACGTCCGATTTTGTCGGAAAGGGTTGACCAGCCCAGACGGCCGCCCATGTTGAAGATACTGAGGAACCCTACAAATCCGGTAGCCGTAGCTGCTGAAACTCCGATACCGGCACCCATACGGGCGTCAGAGAAAATGTGCAGGATCATAGGTTTGGCGTCTTCAAGCACTCCGATACCCGCTGTAATATTCAAGAACAACACTGCGAAAAGCAACCAGAATTGTGGAGTCTTTATCGCTGTGTTGGCGTCAACCATCGCGTTTGAAACCATCTTGTTGGCATTCGGCTTCGGTACCCACCCTTCAGGCTTCCAGTTAGGGGCCGGGATACGGATGTTAAACATGCCGAACATCATGAAGAAGAAGTAGAAAACACCCATGACAGCCAATGCCGTACCGACACCGGAAGTGGTGTAAGCCACAACTTTTCCAGCCTCAACGATACCGCCGAAGTGATCAAACAAAGCGCTTGATACAGGAGCGGCGATCATTGCGCCACCACCGAATCCCATAATGGCCATGCCCGTGGCGAACCCTGGCTTGTCAGGGAACCATTTCATCAGTGTAGATACTGGCGATATATAACCTATCCCCAGACCAATACCTCCAATCACCCCGTTTCCGAGATACACAAGCCACAACTGGCGGGTATAAACCCCTGCGGCGGCAACAAAGAATCCGGCTGAGAAACAAATCGCAGCCACAAACATTGCCTTGCGAGGACCAACGCGCTCCATCCACTTACCGAAAGTGGCGGCCGATAGCCCCAAGAAGAATATTGCGATCGAGAAGATCCAGAATAAGTCGGTGGCTTGCCAGCTAACCCCTTCGAGGTTCAGCAAGGCGCTTTTTACCACGCTGTAAGAGTAAATCTGTCCTATAGACAGGTGAATCGCCAACCCTGCGGGTGGTATAAGCCACCGGTTAAATCCCGGTTTGGCTATTATCGACTCTCTGTCTAGAAATTTTGCTAATCCCATCGTTCGAAAAACGTTCGTAAAAGTATAGTATACACTGTAGTTTCCTTACTAATATAACGTGGATTCAGGCCTTATTTAATGTTTGATTATTGTACTAAATCAAGTGTGGCGCTGTTTTTTTCCGAAAGGATTTACACCCGTTCGGCCCCGTCTTATGCTCACAAAGTAACGCCATCGCTAGGGTAGATTTAATGATAAAAGTCATATTAATGATTGATTATAGCTTCGGTTTCTTCTGTATGGAAATGCCTTTAAAGGGTTCTTGGGGCCGATTCATTGTATTATTTAGATTTTTTGTGGGGCGGGAACGGTTCCGTAAGGTTGTATTCCGCAGAGCGCCTTTTCAGGCATTTTTTTTGCCCTATGGCGCCGGATGCCTTTTTTTTGTCCTTTTTTGGGCTAGACTACATATTTATGAGAGTTTTTGTCTTGGTAGACTCTTTGCGGCTACAGACAAAATGATTTATTTTTGTTGATCGGGGTGCCCGGTGCCGGGTGCTTTCAGTTTAGCAACCAACTAAAGCGTATATATTTTATGGCAGGACATAGTAAGTGGGCCAATATTAAGCACCGTAAAGGGGCCCAAGACGCCAAAAGAGGAAAAATCTTCACTAAGCTGATCAAAGAGATTACCGTTTCTGTGAAGGAAAGCGGGCCCGACGCGGACACTAACCCGCGTTTGCGTTTGGCGATCCAAAACGCCAAGGGGCAGAACATGCCCAAAGACACGATTGACCGCGCCATCAAAAAAGCTTCTGGCGCTGACGCCGCCGATTACCAAGAAGTGACTTTTGAAGGCTACGGACCTAAAGGTGTGGCCGTGTTTGTGGAATGCGCTACAGACAATAACAACCGTACAGTGTCCAACGTGAGGGCCGCATTCACCAAAAGTGGCGGAAGCTTGGGCAAGAACGGTTCGCTTGAATTCGTTTTTGACCGCAAGGGGATTTTTGTAGCCGAGTTGCCCGAAGGCGCTGACGCGGAAGAGCTTGAACTTGAGTTGATTGACGGCGGAGCCGAAGAGGCGGAATTCGAGGAGGGCATGGTTCACGTAACCACTGCGGTCACCGATTTCGGAAACATGCAGAAAAAACTCGACGAATTGGGCGCTGAAGTGAAAGAAGCGGGCTTGCAACGTATCCCCAACAACTTGGTAGTTCTTACTGACGAGGAGTTTCCGAAGATCTGGAAGCTTATAGATACGTTGGAAGATAACGACGACGTACAGAAGGTTTACCACAACATCGACGTGCAGGAAAGCCAAGAGGAGATGATGTAATCGGAACTCTTGTATTTTTCGCAGGCGAAAGCCCGGGGCCTAGGCTACCGGGCTTTCTTTTTTTGTTGGTGTGGGAGATGGTTTTTTGCCAAAAAGAGAAGCCCAACACCGTCGAAGGTATTGGGCTTCTTTAGAGGGGTTTGGTGAAAAGTTGTTTTTGGCTTTACGCTTTCTCTTCAACTTCCTTCCTAGTCTCCTGCGGATACTCCTTGTCAAAGTTTGCCCAATACTCTTTCAGTGTCCCTTTCATGTCTTTGTGGAGCAAGAGCATTCCCAAAAGGTTGGGCAGGGTCATCAGCGCAATGGCGATGCCGGAGAACGTCCATATTATAGTGGTGTCGGTGAAGGCTGCCAAGAAGAACGCCACTACGTATACGATGCGGTAATAGATCACCGATTTCGATCCGAAGAGGTAAGTCATGGCGCGGTCGCCGTAGTATGACCATGAGATGGCCGTGGAGAAGGCGAACAGCAACAGTCCGATCGTTACGATATATTTGCCGTATTCGCCGAAGAATCCGCGGGTAAAGGCGATTGCCGTAAGCGGGGCGCTGTGTACCAGTGATTTTCCTTTTACCAAAACGGTGGCGTCCACGGGAAGTCCGTCTTTGATGGCGATGGCTTCGGTGAGCGGTTGGCCGTCGCGGTGGAAAGTGATCTCTTCGGCCACGGAGCGGGCGTTGATTACGGTTACATTCGCGTCTTGCGCTACGCCGTTTTCGGTTCTGATTTGCCCGTTAAATAGCGGAAGCGGAGTCTCTTTACTTAGGTGTTTGGCCAGTTGTTGTTGGTGTTCTGTAGAGGTGTCTGAGTATTTTCCTGAAAGGATCTGAAGATCAGCGCGCTGGAACGTGTTGTGGTGTTTTTCGTTCCAAACCCCCGAAGAGAGCAATACGAGACCCGTAATCGTACAGATTACGATGGTGTCGATAAACGGTTCCAATATCGCTACCATACCTTCAGATACTGGTTCGTGGCCTTTGGCCGAAGCGTGGGCGATAGGGGCCGAGCCCTGGCCGGCTTCATTGGAGAACAGTCCGCGCGTAACGCCACGGTTGATGGCGAAGGCCAACGAGGCGCCCAAGAATCCGCCTGTAGCGGAAGATCCCGTAAATACGTCGGCGAAAATGGCTGTGAAAGACGGGATAATATTCTCGGCGTTATAGAAAATAACCGCTAATGCACCTATCAAGTAGATGATCGACATGGCGGGGACCAGCTTTTCGGTCACTTTTGCGATTCGTTTGATTCCGCCCACAATCACCAAAGCAAGGAAAATAGCCAGTACGAAGCCAGTGCTAACCATTGTGAAATTGTATCCGAAGATGGTTTCGTTGGTTTGGAACGTAGTGGCCATCGAGTTCGAGATACTGTTGATTTGCGGTAAGCTTCCCGTTCCGAAAGACGAGATAACAGTGAACACTGCGAAGGCGGCGGCGAGCCACTTCATGTTCAGTTTGTTTTTCATATAGTACATCGGGCCACCGGCCATAGAGCCGTCTTCGGCCTGCTCGCGGTATTTGTGCGAGAGCGTTACTTCCACAAACTTTGTCGTCATACCCAAAAAGGCCGTAACCAGCATCCAGAACAGCGCCGATGGTCCGCCCCAATGAACAGCCAAGGCTACCCCAGCGATATTGCCCGTGCCCACCGTACCGGAAAGGGCCGTAGCCAAAGCTTGGAAATGCGAGGTGTCGCCCACGTCGTCGGAGCGGTCGTATTTGCCGCGCACGATGCGGATGGCGTGCGCGAAAAAACGCAGTTGGGGGAACCCCAAATAAAGAGTAAAAAAGATACCGGTGCCCAGTAGCGCCCAGATAAACCAGGACGATCCGCCGATCATCGAGTCGATTTGACCTAATAATTCATTGAGTTCTTGCATGCGGTTGTCGGGTTGATTTTGTTAGCGGCACGAAAGGGTGGACCTGTCGTGTCTTTATGTTAGATGAGTTTTTGGATTGATTCTACCGACTAATTTAATAAAAAAGTTACACTTTTCACTGGCTGGGTACATGGTGGGCGGGCTTAAAGGCAGTCGGGGTGTCGTCACAAAGCCAAGTGATTCGGGTAACGGGCAAATTCTGTCCGGGGCTACTCGGAAATCTGCCCTAATTCTTTAGCTTTGCCCAGAACAATTAAGCGAACAAACCAATGGGATTGACTGATGAATTGAAGAAAGTGGCGCTCAATGACATGCATGAGCGCCTTGGGGCCAAAATGGTTCCTTTCGCGGGTTACAATATGCCCGTGCGTTACTCGTCTGACATCGAGGAGCACAAGACCGTACGCGAGGCTGTAGGCGTTTTTGACGTTTCGCATATGGGTGAGTTTTTTCTCCGAGGACCGAAAGCCTTGGATCTTATCCAGCGCGTGACTTCCAACGACGCTTCGAAGCTTGTTGACGGAAAAGCGCAGTACTCTTGCTTGCCGAACGACAAAGGCGGAATCGTGGACGACCTGATCGTTTACCGTATGGGCGAAGAGGAGTATATGTTGGTGGTCAACGCTTCGAATATCGAGAAGGATTGGAACTGGATTTCCTCGCACAACACCGAAGGCGTGGAGATGACCAATAATTCGGATGAGTATTCTCTTTTTGCCGTTCAGGGTCCGAAAGCTGTTGAGGTATTGGCCAAGATCACGGAAGTGGATTTGGCGGGAATTCCTTTCTACAGTTTCGCTATGGGTGAAATCGGAGGAGTTAAGGACGTTATTATTTCGGCTACGGGTTATACAGGCGCCGGCGGTTTCGAGCTGTATGTGAAAAACGCCGATGCCGTTAAGTTGTGGGACGCCGTTTTTGCCGCTGGCGAAGAGGAAGGCATCAAACCTATCGGGCTCGGCGCTCGCGACACTTTGCGTTTGGAAATGGGATACTGCCTTTATGGTAACGACATCGATGATGAGACGTCGCCTTTGGAAGCCGGTTTGGGTTGGATTACCAAATTCACCAAAGATTTCGTTAACTCGGAAGCCTTGAAAAAGCAGAAAGAGGAAGGCGTGACCAAGCGTTTGGTTGGCTTTAAGCTCTCCGACAAAGGTATTCCCCGTCAGGGTTATGACATCACTGATGAGAATGGCGAGGTGATCGGCAAGGTTACTTCCGGTTCCATGTCGCCTTGTTTGGGCGTTGGAGTTGGGCTTGGGTATGTGAAGAAAGGTTTTGGCAAGGCCGGAACGGAGATTCGCATCGCCGTGCGTAAGCGTAGCCTTAAAGCCGAGGTGGTTAAGTTGCCTATCTATAAGGCCTGATTTATTAAGCGAACACCTGATTAAGACATAAAGCGCCTTTGCGGGCGCTTTTTTCGTAAATTTGTCTTTCGGTAGTTTCGCTGGGTGAAAAGTTTTGTCTTGGGAATGCCGTTTTTTTTATCGGATACACAACAGTCATTTATTATGAATATAGAAGTGTGCGCCTCGCCGGATTTGTCGGGGCTTTTTGATTTGGAAGGAAAAGTGGCCGTAGTGGTCGATATTCTAAGGGCCACCTCATGTATGACCGCCGGAATTGCCGAGGGGGTTTCGGCTATCCGTCCCGTTTCGGATTTGGAGGTTTGTCGTGGTTTGATGTCCGAGGACTACGTAGGCGCCGCGGAGCGAAACGGAGCGAAAGTGGACGGTTTCGATATTGGTAATTCTCCGTTTAGTTATATGGATCCCGAGATGAAAGGTGCTAAAGTGGCTGTAACAACCACCAATGGAACAGTGGCCATAGAGCGGTCAAAAAGCGCTGAGCGGATTATCATCGGATCGTTTCTGAACCTCTCGTCCGTGGCTTCTTATGTGCGGAAACTGGGCTTGGATGTGGTGATTGTTTGTGCGGGTTGGAAAGGCCGTCCAAACCTTGAGGATACTCTTTTTGCGGGTGCTTTGGCCGAAAAACTGGCTGGAAACTACGAGTCTTCTTGCGATTCTTTGTTGATGGCAAAAGTTCTTTGGGAGAAAGCGAAATTGGATTTGTCCGCTTTGGTGTATAAATCAGCTCATGTGGCGAGGTTGAAAAGATTGAATATCGGAAAAGATATTGAATTATGTATGGAAATAGATCGCTATGGTGTTGTGCCAGAGGTTAATGCCGAAGGTGAGATTGTGAAAGCAATTTTTTGATGATTATAGGATAATTCCATAATTAAACTCTTGTTTTTCCTTTCTGATGTCTTTTTTAAGAGGGGTTTGATTGGATTTATTGTGTGCTAATTAATTTGGAATTATCCAGAATCAAGAATATTGACCGAGCTATAAGGATTCTCCAACATTGAATTTTTCCCAGTGTTAGGCTTGTGGGTGGAGGCTTTAGCCAAGCTTCCTTAAGTGCTGAACATAGAAAAGGAGGGAAGAATGATTCGGAAAATTCTAATAGTATTCGTGTTTCTCGTTGGGATCGTTTTGTCTGATTCCGCTGTAGCCCAATCGATACTCTTGAAAGATCATCCTAAAATGAGGATGTTGTTAAGCTTCTATCGCCAAGCGGGAAGATATAAGGCTGTGATATCGTTTGTGAGTGATTCCAAAGACGTTACCCAACTTAATGAAGGGGACGATGTTGAACTGACGGATGTGTATACTGGCGATGTGGCCGTGCTGAGAGTGGAAGACGTAGTGGCCAGGAAAGTAGCGGGAAAGAGTGGCGCCGAGCGATATCAGGCGGTGTATAGGATCAATACCGTGGACCGTTGGTTTGTGAATTATTTTGGGACAATGATTATCGATAGGGTGGATTTGGTGAAAACGGGAGTCAGTTTTTTGTCGTTTCTGCCTGATCAAACCTATAAGGACTCCGCTTGGAAATTTGCCGAAGAGATGAAAAGTCTTGGAGGGAAAAAGATGACGGGTGATCATAACCAAATGCAGATTTTGACAATGCCAACTAAGGGAGGGCATTGGTCCGAAGCTGAAAAAATTGATGACAAGACGGGGATCGTGACCATGAAAGTTGCGGCCGCGGACATGTCGTGGCCTGAAATTATGGTTGCTTGGGGGAACGAATTTTAGTCTTGTAACTGCTTCCCCGAACGTTTCTTCGATTATATTCGCGAATGGTCCGGTCCTTGTTAAAGGACTGGATGTTCCTGAATTAATTTTAGAGCTAAATTACTGAATGAACGCGTTAGGTAGACACATTATCGTGGAGTTCTACGACTGCAAGCCGGAGTTGTTGAACGATGTAGTGTATATCGAGAATAACATGGTGGGGGCGGCCGAAAAGGCCGGCGCTACGGTTATAAACTCGACTTTCCATCACTTTGCGCCCATCGGGGTGTCTGGCGTGGTGGTGATTCAGGAAAGCCATCTGGCTATCCACACCTGGCCGGAGTACGGTTATGCCGCGGTGGATTTGTTTACTTGCGGAGAGACCGTAAATCCCTGGGTTTCTTATAATTTCTTGAAAGAGGCCTTTAAGGCCGAGCACGGATCGGCGGTGGAAATGCGCAGGGGCGAGACTAGCTTGCTGATCCGTAAAGATTATGACGTAAGCCAGTTGAGGCATCAGCGTACCGACGCCGACGGGTCGCCATTGCGGACTAAGGATATCTGGTTCACTGAGCGTAACGACAATATAGCGCTTTCGCTCAAACATGCTGGCGATAAGCTATATGAGAAGAAATCGCCGTTTCAGAAGGTGGAGATCTACGATACCTATGCCTATGGCAACATGCTGACGCTGGACGGAATGGTAATGACCACCGAAAAGGACGAGTATGTGTATCATGAGATGATTTCTCATATTCCGTCTCTGACTCACCCTAACCCCAAGAGGGCTTTGGTGATCGGCGGTGGCGATGGCGGAACTGTTCGTGAGTTGCTGAGACATTCTAGTTACGACGAAGTGGTCATGGTTGAGATTGACGAAGCCGTAGTGGAAGCGTCAAAAGAATTCTTGCCAAGCATCGCTTCGGCGCTTGATCATCCGAAATTGTCTTTGAGAATCGACGATGGAATCAAGTACGTGAAAGAGACCAAAGGCGAGGCTTTCGATATTGTGATTGTCGATTCTACGGATCCAGTTGGGCCCGGTGAAGGTTTGTTTACGGAAACCTTTTACCGCGACGTTCACCGAATTTTGAAAAAAGACGGAATCATGGTGACGCAAAGCGAGTCGCCTAGATTCAACGTGAAAGTCTTCAAAGAGATCTTCGATTGCTACGGAAGTATCTACGGTAAAGAAAACGTACATACGTATCTGGCGCATATTCCGACTTATCCGACAGGGATGTGGAGTTTCTCATACTGCTCGAAAGGTCAAGCGAATCCACTGACTACGATTGATGAGGATAGGAGGACGGAGTTCTTGGCGAATAACAAGCTGAGTTATTACAACAAGGAGGTTCATACGGCGGCTTTCGCTTTGCCGAACTTTGTGAAAGATATTCTGGGAAAGTAAAAGTTCCCAAGGATTGAATGTCTAATTTGTGATTGAAAAATGGAGAAAGCCATGCGGAGATTGAGTTTCGTATGGCTTTTTTTATGTTTTGGCCATGGAAAAGAAAGAGAAAATCATAAACGGTTTTGACCCGAACGGAGTGGGAGTGAAAGGTTCCTTGTTCGGGCTCCCTTTTGATGTTGATACTTCCGATACCGTGATTATTCCCGTTCCTTGGGACGTGACCGTTTCGTACGGTGCAGGGACGAAAAATGGACCTAAAGCGGTTTTGGATGCTTCGCCACAGATCGATTTCGCTTTGCCGGAAGTAAAAGATGCGTGGAAAGCCGGAATCACGATGTTGAAAGAGGAGCAGTGGATTTCGGAGACAAGCGACCGATTGCGAATGCGCACGGCGGCTTATATCGAAGCTTTGGAGGAAGGGCTTCCGTATGAGTCTGACGTATTGCTCGATGAGGTGGAAGACGAGAGCGAGAACTTGGCTCAATGGCTAAAGGGAACCGCTTTGGAATTAATGTCAAAGGGAAAGACTGTCGGTTTATTAGGCGGTGACCATTCGACCCCGTTGGGATTGTATAAGGCTGTGGCGGAAAGTGTGGGATACTTTGGAATACTTCAAATCGACGCTCATGCCGATCTGCGCAAGGCTTATGAGGGTTTTGAGTATTCGCACGCCTCGATCATGCGTAACGCGTTGTCGGTGTCGGAGTTGAAGAAGCTTGTTCAGGTGGGCATTCGGGATTTTTGTGAAGAAGAACGGGATGTTGTACTGAAGTCAGAAGACCGAGTGGTTTCTTTTTATGACCAAACGTTGAAAGAGGAAGCTTATGCGGGAACTTCTTGGGCCAAACAATGCGAAAAGATTATTGATAACCTGCCTGAGAAGGTTCATGTAAGCTTCGATATCGATGGTTTGGATCCGAAGCTTTGCCCGAATACGGGAACTCCCGTGCCAGGTGGTTTTGAGTTTGATCAAGTGATGTTTCTGATAAAAAAATTGGCCCTTTCGGGCCGTAAAATCGTGAGTTTTGACTTGTGCGAAGTCTGTCCCGGTAATGATGAATGGGACGGTAATGTTGGCGCAAGAGTTCTTTACCGTTTGGCTGTTTGGTCCGCCATATCGCGAGGTGTTCTTTCTTGCGATTGATTTTTTAAGTAGAACTTATTCGGAGGCTTTGGGATAGCTGTAATATTCGGTTTTCCCCAGGCCTTTTGAAATGTCTTTCCAATTGTCAATGTCAAAACGGATAATGATCGTTGCTCCTGTAGGCATGTCTTCGGGAGCTTCGTCAGTAAGAAAATCGGCAATTTCGCTGATTCCTGGGTTGTGCCCGAATAGTACCGCACTTTCCGATTCGGGATCTATAGCTCTGATTGTTTTGAGAATTTCCTTTGGTGAAGCCAGGTACAGTTCGTCATTTTTGACGATTTCATTTTTTGAAATCCCTATTTCCTCACAAACGGCCAAAGCGGTGTCAAAAGCCCTTTTTGCTCCACTGGAAATGATTGTGTCTGGCTGAATATTTCTCTTCTGTAGTCTGGTTCCCATTAGCGGAGCGGCTTGTTTTCCCCTTTTGTTCAGAGGTCTGTCATAGTCTCGTAAATTAGGGTCGTCCCAGCTTGATTTGGCGTGTCGGACCAAGATTAATTGTTTCATCTTTAGTTAAACTTGATGTGCTGTTTGAGCTGATATGGTTGCAATAATTTAACAAAAACCTTCGGCGGTTAGGCGCCTTGGGAACGTATATTTACAAAGCGCCCCGAAGTTTTGCGTAGCGTTTCAGAGTTTGTGGAAACGTGTCCAGTTTGCGTCTCAAAACTGGTTGGGTGGTTGAAATGCGTTTTTGATCGCACTTTGGCGAAAGATGATAAAAAAGAAATTATGAAAGGCAATACGACCAAGATTTTCGGAATGCGAAAAGATTCGCGTACAGGTTTTTATCACTTCTTCTGGAAAGAAGGCGAAATAAAGCGAAGCGCCAAAGGTGCCGATCAGTCTTCCCAGCCGTTTTCGCCCACTAGTGGGACGAAGCGAAAATGACCGAAAGTTTCCCTTTCGGCTTTTTTTTGACCTGTTTTTGTCATGCGGGTCATTCGCTGTTGGTTTCTGTCACCAAGCGGAATTACTAGTTTTCCTCCGATTTTAAGCTGTTCCATCAAAGGTGCGGGAATTGCCGGTGATGCCGCCGTTACGATGATTTTGTCGTACGGGGCATTTTCCGCCCAGCCTTTTGACCCGTCCGCCAAAAGGAAATTGACGGCTTCGATACCAATTGTCTCCAGCGTGTTTTTGGCTGATTCGTGTAATTCCGAAATACATTCCACGGTGTAGACCGACGCGCCCAAAAGGCTGAGGATAGCCGCTTGGTACCCTGAGCCCGTTCCGATTTCAAGAATGTGGTCTCCCGCTTTCACGTCCAGAAGCTCCGTCATGAACGCGACCGTGTAAGGTTGGGAGATGGTTTGGCCATTGCCGATGGGGAACGCTTTGTCTTGGTATGCGTGATCCCAAAAGGCGCTTTCGAAAAACCAATGTCGGGGCAGTGCGCCTATAGCGCTCAGCACGTTCTCGTCTCTGATTCCTTTCCCTTTGAGGGTTTCGACCAGCTTTCGCCTCAATCCTTTATGCTTGTAACTGTCCGCTGGGGTCATAAACCGTATTTGCTCTTTGTGATTTTTTTGAGAATAAGTTTTGTGACGACAATTCCGATAACGCCGGCGACAACGCCAACCCAAGCGCCCCCGAGAATATCTAACGGGTAATGAACTCCTACATAGATTCTGCTATACGCAACAATAGCGGCCCAGAGGAACATCCATCGGAATAATTTTCTTTCTTGAGGAAAGATCAAATACATAAATGTAGCTAGCCCGAAAGTGTTTGAGGCGTGTGAAGACACGAAACCGTACTTTCCGCCACAACCCTTTACCAAATGCACCAGAGGTCCGATTATCGGGTCATGGCAAGGGCGAAGACGCTCGAAATAACCTTTCATAAATCCGGAAGCCGTTTGGTCGGCGATAAGGATCACAAGGGCGACGCCAATAAACACTGGCCAAGAGTTTTTTCTAAACTTTTTTACAACGAACGCCGCCAACAAAACATAAAAAGGAATCCATGTGGAAGTTTTCGTCACATAGTACATTATGGTGTCCCAAAAAGGATTGTGGATGCCGTTCAGGTAGAGGAACAGGTCTTTGTCGGCGTTAATAATGTGTTCTAGCATGGCTGAAGTGCTGTTAGATTGTTGGTAGCACGCAAAAATAGGCTTCCTTGGAATATTCACAACCTTTTTGATGGATATAACGAACCTTGTTGTTTGAGCGCTTTTTCTTTTGTCGAAATTTGAATAAATGAAAGGTGTATTGGTATGAAACTAATGAAAGTTCTGTTATTTTTTTAGGAATTGCGAAATGCCCCGGGAAGGTTGGTTATATAATTCCAAAAAGTATAATTTTATATTATTCTATGTTCGGCTCTATATATTTTGTTATATGCCTTGCATCGGGCTGAACGGAAAGTTTTGGAGAGGTGTAATCTTTGGGCGAAACTAGCCATTGAGGCCGGCGATACCGGAGTTTTTTGAAAAAGTGAGCATATCGTAATTATCCATGAGGACCATGAGGAAATTGTTGTTTTGTTTATTCGCTTTGGGCTTGTCCGCAACGTCGCTATATGCGGACGAGTGTAAAGGAAAAACCGTGGAAGGGAAAAAAGAAGGGACTTGGGTTTGCTTCTATGAAAACGGAAAAAAAAGGGAAGAGGGCGCTTACAAAACCGACGTGAAAGTAGGGGCGTGGAAATATTTTCATGAGAATGGAACCGTGGCCATGGAGGGGAACTATATCAAAGGCGTGGAAAAAGGTAAGTGGAAGATGTTCGACGAAGCGGGGAAATTGCTTGAGGAAATTGATTACGGAAAATAAAATCCGTTGATTTTTTTTCGGGACCTAAGCTTCTTGTAATGGTTTGGTCTTGAGTCTTTTCTATGACAATAATGCCCCTGAGATACTCACGAGGGCGTTTTTTCGAGATAAAATAGTTTGTGAAAGGTTTGCGCCGATCGAAATTATGCCTACCTTTGCACAGCATTTCGGAAGGAGATGCAGCGAAAACAGAAAAAAGCGCACGTGGTGGAATTGGTAGACACGCCATCTTGAGGGGGTGGTGGCCTTACGGCCGTGGAGGTTCGACTCCTCTCGTGCGCACCAGTTTTGTTTTCGAAATACATACCAAGAATAATTTGCGCACGTGGTGGAATTGGTAGACACGCCATCTTGAGGGGGTGGTGGCCTTACGGCCGTGGAGGTTCGACTCCTCTCGTGCGCACTACCTTGCACATGTGGTGGAATTGGTAGACACGCCATCTTGAGGGGGTGGTGGCCTTACGGCCGTGGAGGTTCGACTCCTCTCATGTGCACAAAGCCTTGTCCTTTTTTTCGGCAAGGCTTTTTTTGTTAGAAAACGTATAGGTTGACTGCCACAGTTTGTTTTTTCACCTTTTTCAAACCACATTATCATTATAACCGAGCGTGGAAAGAATTCTTTCACCAAGCTTTCAATAGGGGAAATAGACAGTTGTTTCGAATTAATAGTGTTAGAGGGAGTCTTTAATGTATTGGTTATGAAATAACATAAAGTTCTATGAAGGTATTCGTTAGGCTATTTTTGGTTACCGCTCTTGTCAGCGTAAATGGATTTTTGTTCGGACAGTCTAATTTCAAACCCGGTTATATCAAAACTGCGAAAGGGGACAGTATAATTGGTTTCGTTAATTATCAGGATTGGGACCGGACTCCTCGATTGATCAAGTTTAAACGTACTGTTGATGCGGAAGCCAACTCTTATGGCCCGGGTTCTTTATTGGCTTTCGGTTTAGTTTCTCCCGAAATAAAATACGAAGCCTGCGATGTGAAGATGGATTTGGTTGAGCAAAGGGAAGGCAAGATTCCGCTTGATACAGATAACAAAGGCGTGTGGATTTTGCGTAGGGAATTTCTTGAAGTGTTGGAAGCCGGAGAAATAAGTCTCCTTAGATATAAAGGTATCAGGGAGCTGTTTTTTATAAAAGTGAATGGAGTGGTTGAGCAATTGGTTCACCGCAAATATTATCTGCATAGAAACGGAGAAACCTTAATTAAGCATGACCAAACTTATAAGAGGCAATTGCTTTATGTTTTTCGGAATAATGATAAAGTAGATGAGCGTAGAATTAGAAAAGTAGGGTACAATTATGAGGATTTGAGAGAGCTGTTTAATGAGGTGTACACAACCGGAAAACCAGAAGAGAAAAAGGATAAGGAAAGATTCAAAAGGATATTGTTTCAGTATGGAGTTGTTGCGGGAGGTGGCGTTTCGTCAATTAGTTTTAAAGGTAATGCCAAACCTTCGGTGACAGGCGCCGATTTTGCTCCGACAATAAACTTTTCGGCCGGTCTTTTTTCGGAATTTGTTTTGGTTAGCAATTTTAAGAGATGGTCGCTTTACAACGAATTGGTTTATAATTCGCGCTCCGTGGAGGGAGACTTTCTTTATCGTAGGGGACCTAGGCTTCTGAACGGCGAGACGGAAGTGGAATTGGGAACGTTGAGTTTGACAAATATGGTACGCTATACTTACGGTTTCGGAAAAGTCAAAGTCTTCGTCGGTATTGGGATGAACGTCGCTTTTATTGCTGATGTATCCAGTGTCTCGGTGACAAAGTATGACAACGCGGAAGAGTCGGAGGTTTCCGAGCCGTTGAATGATGATAACATTCGGCCTTATTCGCTTGGTTTCGCGTCTGGTTTGGGATTGAGAACAGGAAGGTTTGTTGTTGAAGCCAGAGGGAACTTCTCAAGCAACTTCTCGGAACTTGTATTTATGGAAGCGAAAGCCAAAGACATTACGCTGATGCTTTCGTACAGGATTTTCTAAAACGTAATCCAAGCTTATACCCACTACGGGCCGGGCGGTAGTCTGGCCCTCTTTTTTAATGTTGCGAGGTCCATGTTTATGCCCTTGTTTGTTTTTTTTAAGCGAATACATTACGTTTATCAGGTAATTGATAGCGAAAGAGGCGATTCCTCTTCCTTTTTTATCGCAGTGAAAAGCGGTTTTGTGGCGCGGACTTTTTGATTCCAAACTTTATTCATCGAAAACGTTCTGGTCAATTTGAGATAAGGAAGAATCTCTTTCCCGGGTGATGCGATCCGTTATTCGCCCGAAAAACGTAACGTTTCGAGTATGGAAACAAATTTTAATCGTGATGATATTCACTTGGTGGCCAGACACAGCGATTGGTCCGAAAGTGAAGTGTCCAAAGCCCTTGAAAAGGATGTTTATGCCGGTGCCGGCCGTTGGGTGACATTTTTCCGTTTGCTTTTTGTCGGATTGGGAGTAGGTTTAAGCGTTGCCGGCGTAGTGTTCTTTTTCGCTTATAACTGGGAGGCTCTGGACAAATTCGTAAAAATGTCTTTGGTCGGCGGACTATTGGTGGCGGTTACCGGAGTGGCGCTGTTCGCCAAAATTAATCCGCTGATTAAAAAAATACTTCTTACGGCCGCCGCGGTGTTGGTGGGAGTGCTGTTCGCGGTGTTCGGGCAAATTTACCAGACGGGCGCGAACGCTTATGATTTCTTCCTTGCCTGGACGGTGTTCGTGGTTTTGTGGGTTTTGGTTTCGGACTTCGCGCCTTTGTGGTTTTTGTTTGTGGTATTGGTTAATACGACCATCGCCCTTTATATGACCCAAAACCTGCCTTACAATTCGCCGTGGAATGATTACCTGAAAGCGGTCATCTTTGTAGTGAATGCGCTTGGCGCAACTTTGTCCGTGGTGCTTAGGGAAGTAAAGAAATACCGTGTACCCGGATGGTTTTCCAATACATTTTCGATCTATAGCGTCTTCTTGGCAACGGCCGGATTGGTGGACTATGTGTTTAAAAAGAGCGTTGATCCGGTGGCGCTGTTGTCTTTGGCTTTGCCAGTGGCCTTTTTTTATGTTTTGGCCATAGTCTATTCACTGAAAAAGAAACTCCGCATTTATATAGCGCTGATCGCCCTGAGTCTGATTGTCATTATATCTTATCTGTTAGTGAAAGACTCCGGCTTTTCGGCGGAAGTGTTCCTTTTGGTAAGCGTATTTATTGTTGCCGCTGTGGGTGGCGTCATTGCGTTGTTGATGAAATTGCAAAAAAAGTGGGCCGATGATGGAGAATGAAAATAGTTTCGAAGATAAACTGGACGCTTTGGTTGTTGCCGAAGGTATTACGGTGGACAAGGAAGCTGTAGTCACCGCCGTGGCTACGCGCAAGGTGGATAAATACGGAATAGCCATTAAGGCCCTTTCCGTGATAGGGGGCTCTTTGGCCGCCGGAACTTTTCTGGCCTTTTTTGTTCTGTCGAATTATGAAGGGGCTTGGCCTTTGGTTTTGGGGCTTGTCTTGATCGTGGCCGGTATGTTTATCGACAGCGTGAAGAACAAGATCATCAGCGTATCCGGAGTCTCGGTTTACGCCATCGGTCTGTCGGCTTTTGTTTACGGTCTGGTCGAGTTTAGAATGGAAGAGGAGACCGTCTATCTCGTAGTGTTGATTATGGCCGTTTGCTCTTTGGTTTTGACCAAAAACAGCGTGATGGCTTTCGCGTTGGGCCTTTTGATTAACTTTTGCGTGTTTTCCCTTTGTATGGAATTGATAAGGGGAGCGGGCGCGGGTCTACAGATATTCACTTTCTTCGCCGGTGTTGTTTCGTTTTTGCTGATGTTCACCGAATCGCGATTGGTGACGTCTCTTCGCAAAAAGAACTGGCTGTTTCTGCCTTTGCGTTCCGCTTTTGTCATTTCGTATATTATCGGCGTGTTTTACGTATCGTTCCATACCTTTTTTAAGGTCAAGTACCCTTGGATATCGGTCTTTATGCCTGTTTTGGTTTCGGCCGTGGGCTTATGGATGGCGACACGGCGACTACAAACGGATATGTGGGTGAAAGTGTTGATTGCGCTTCTGACGCTTTTGCCGCTGGGGCTTACCGCTACTTTTCCGGCTATTGCCGGATGTTTCGCCGTGCTGTTGTTCTCGTATATGACGGGCTACCGTACGGGAATAGTTTTGGGCGTCGGCGGTTTGCTTTATGCCATCTGGTGGTATTATTATGATATGTCCGTTACGCTGTTGGCCAAGTCCATTAGTCTGTTCGTGTCGGGCTTGGTGTTTCTGGCGCTGTATTATTTGGCTTCAAAAAAACTTTTCGGAAATGGGAAAAATTAAAACAGCCGTAATTATCGCCAACCTGTGTTTGTTGGCCGGTTACTTTGTGTATTCCGTTTCCGCAAAGGAAAAAATCCTTGCCGACGGAAAGCTGGTGCTTTTGCGTTTGGCTCCGCGTGATCCCCGCTCTTTGATGCAGGGCGATTATATGCGGCTCGATTACGAATTGGCCCGCAAGATGCGCGACAATAATAATAAGGATTTGCCGAAAAGGGGATGGTGTGTGTTGCGCGTAAACGCCGAAGGCGTGGCCGACAGCATTCGTTTGTTTACCGGCAACAAACCTTTGGCCTCTGACGAAGTGAAAGTGCGCTTTGACGGAGCGAACCGTTTCCGTATTTCTTTGGGCGCCGAGTCTTTCTTTTTTCAGGAAGGCAGGGGCGTCGCTTACCGTGACGCCAAATACGGCGGATTAAGGATAGACAAAGGCGGCCACAGTGTGCTAGTGGGCCTTTATAACGAGGATAGAAAGAAAATAGAGGACACCAATATCGTTCTCGATGATATGAACGATGAATAACTCCGATTCCTTCTCGGATTTCTTTTAGATCTTTTTGAAAATGTAAACTTCGGAAGCGTTCGGGCAAAGCATTCTTCCGCAAACCTGTTTTGTCCGATGTTTTTCCGGAAAACTAAGGGCGAAAGCGTCGTGGCTTTTGTTCCCGTGGCTATTCTGTACTCTATATTTTGTTGGGAAAGCCATGCTTTCGTCCCGCGTCTTATTCTTTATTAAACACTTCTTAGTATGTCATATATAATGGTGGACATCGAGGCGGACGGCCCGATTCCCGGCGAATATTCTATGGTTTCTTTCGGAGCCGTAGTGGTCGATGACAAATTGGACAGAACCTTTTACGGGCGCCTCCGGCCCGTGTCCGAAAACTATTCGGAGGAAGCCTTGCGCGTATCGGGCCATACCCGCGATGAAACGATGGGGTTTGACGATCCCGAAAAAGTAATGGGCGAATTCGCCCTTTGGGTGAAGGAAAACAGTAAAGGCAGGCCCGTTTTCATCAGCGACAATAACGGTTTCGACTGGATGTTTGTCTGTTGGTATTTCCATCGCTTCACCGGCGAAAACCCTTTCGGCCATTCTTCCCAAAACCTCGGGAGCCTTTACAAAGGTTTGTGTGGCGACGCTTTCAAAAACTTTAAGCATTTGAGAGAAACGAAACATACGCACCATCCCGTGGACGACGCAAAGGGAAACGCCGAAGCGCTGTTGAAAATGAAAAAGGAAATGGGTTTGAAGATTTCCTTAAAGTAGAAAACAAAAATGATAATGAACGAAATGAAATATAGCTGGAAAAAGACCGTAGAGCTTTTCCGTTCCGGCAAATGTCCTCACTTCCTTTTCTTTTGGGGACACAGGGCCAACCAGAAAGGAAACGTCACGAAGTCTTGCTTGAGCCAATGGTGGCCTTCGAGCTTCACCGTAGACGGAGTGACCTACAAAAGCACCGAACACTGGATGATGGCCGAAAAAGCCAGACTCTTCAATGACGATAAGATGTTGGCCAAAATAATAGAAGCCGAAACCCCGGCCGAAGCGAAAAAGCTTGGCCGGAAGATAAGCCCCTTTGTGTTTGAACAATGGGTAGAGCATCGTTTTGAAATAGTGGTGAAGGGTAATTATCACAAGTTTAGCCAAAACGAAAAACTAAAGGCCTTTCTCTGCGGCACGGGCGATACCGTTTTAGTGGAAGCCAGTCCCGTCGATAACGTTTGGGGGATTGGTTTGACCGCCGACAGTTCTTCCGCGAATGATCCCGCTACTTGGCGCGGCGAAAATCTTTTGGGTTTTGCTTTGATGGAGGCGCGTGATAGGATTCTTGAAGTTGATGGCGCTGTTTAAAGTAACTGATGTTGTGAAATGAAAGCTTGAGACACGATGAATAAATAAAGTGTGATGAAAGTATATGAATTATTGGAAGCGCTTAAAAAAAGGCCGGCGATGTTTCTGGGCAATGAATATACTTTTGACACTTTCAACGCCTTTATGTCAGGCTATTTATTGTTTCGTGAAAGGGATGATTTGAAATCGGAAGAGTATAACGACTTTTTCGATTTTAATTATTGGCTTTTAGGCCATATTCCGGAGCATTTTGGACAGGCGGGAGGATGGCATTGGCAAATTAAAAACAGAAACAAAGGTAATGACCAGAATGCGTTTAGGGAGTTCTTTGAATTTCTTGATCTTTTTAAGGTAGCCAAAAGGAAGCGGGAAATAATTGAAATTGAACCTTTCCATTTTGTCGTGTCCACATATAACGCAGATCATGAGAAAGAATCAGAAAAACATGTGACAGTTTCCGAAATCCATAAAGTCACGATGGAATACACAAAGACGATCTGGATGGAAGGCTATAGTGAAGGTGAAAAAGTTTTAGAAATAGGGTGTTTGAATGAAACTGAGTTTATAAAGGAATTAGATATTAGAAATATCAGATTCAAAATCTATGAAGGCAAATAGACTAATATCTTTTAAGGACAATAGGATGACTCGGTTTGCCCGAGTCGTTTTGATTTTGTTATTGTTTTGTTCATGTACAGAAGAAAAAGATGTGGCAAGGGAGCCGGATTTGTCTCTTGTAAAGCATTATGGAATTGGTAAAGAAGGCATCCTGTATCAGTTTTATGAGAAGTTCGGTTTTACGGATGTATGCGAACATTCACGTACTTATTTTAAAATCAAAAACTTTAAGCTTGATAAAACATGGAAAGCTCTGCCTTTAAGTGATAAAGACAGGCTGAAAATAAATTCTATTTCGAATAAAGCTGATTCAGTTAAGGGGGACGCTATTCCTGTTATTTATAAAATGAAAGATTTCTATCTCGATATTTCATTGGATATGAATGAATTCATTAAGGATTCAGTTCGTTTAGACGCTGTGAATCTAAGCAAAGGTTTTTACCGAGTCGGAAAAAAACATTTTGAAGTTTATAGCCCCCAAAGAGAAACGATATATTATGAGAAACATTCTTGTGATTATTGATTCGCTCTAAAATGAAGTTAGAGGTTGTTTTAGTGATTTTTAAAGCTTGTTATAGTATGTATTTATTTCGAGATTGTATTCAGTGAATTTTCGCTAGTTACCTTTTTAGTCAAATACAGACGATGGATAAAAGACTTTTGACCATAGCGCTTTCTTTGTTTATGGGATTCGCTTGCCAAAGCAGGAAAGACGCAAATGAGAATAAGGCGCCGGAACAGGATACCGTTACCAATAATGAAAATGATACGCTGAAGGTAAAACGCAGGCGCATAAACATAGGCGTGGGGGGAATATCAAACGCCGACAATAGTCATTTGCCCACTTCCGTTGATAGTCTTGACACTTTCGCCGTGCCTGATTCCATCAAATTCCCTGGCGGACACCTTGGTTTCGCTCACGCTTTGGAGGTGGACTACAAAGGGGCGCAGAAATATTCCGATTATATAGAAAGCAAAACGGATAAGAACGCGAACGCGAAAGGGGTTAGGGTTACTCCTGATTCCATTGTTTTTAGGCTTGGGAACGGTAGCGACGCAATATTCAAAAATAATGATGCGGACGATCCGGATAATTACTTGCAAAACGATTTTGTAAATTATGAATTTGTCAAAGGCTATTGGCCAGTTTTCCAAGGGTATTATGAATCCAAGGGTGTAGCAATGGTGAATAAAAAGGATGGTTCCGTTGTTAATGCCTGTAATTTCCCTGTCAGGCTAAATGATTCCCTTTTTGTCGCTATGAATTTTGATTTGCAAGCTGGATTCTTGTACAACGGATTTCAGTTTTTCCATAAAGACTCGGCAGGGAAATTAAAGATGATTCACGAATTGGAGTTCAATGATTGGGGGCCGAGCAATTGCAGAATTACGCCGGAGGGAGATCTTCTTATAGAAAGGAATCGTTTGACGCCTGATATGAAGGTCACGAAAGATTATCTGAAACTTCGACTTATACAGGAATAAAAGAGTTGATCGTATACGGAGGTTTCGCTTCCATTTTTGAAACGGAAGCGATGGTTTGAGAACAAACATTTTTTGCGGACGAAACTCTTCCGCTGGAAATCGCTCCGGATCATCTTGTTAAAACGCGACAAAGCCCCGCGCCGGAATAAAACTGTTCCGTTGCGGGGCTTTTCTTTGCGGTTTATGGTCTTGATTATGGTGTTTTTGAGGCGGGTTCGGGCTTATCCCGCATTGCGGAGCGTATATCCAGAGGGTATTTGTGCGTAAACGGTATGGCTGAGGCGGATTTTGCCCGTGGTTTTCTTATCGGAGAGGATAATGGTTCGGGTTTTGGCCGGGGCCAATACGTATTTGATTGTACGGATGGCTTTGCGGGCGCCGTTTTGTTTGCCGGTTTTTGAGTGTGTAGCTACAGTTTCGGAGTTTGTTCCGGTATGTGGGGCGTCCGTATGGCCGAAAAAGTAATAAGAGCTTCCAATTTTGCCGGAACTTGGGCGGTGGCGCCATGTTTCCGTTGTTCGGTTGAAATGATTCTGGTGCTTTTCATAAGGATTGTAATGTAAATGGGAAAAGCCTCCGGCGAATTTGCCGGACATTTGAAGGGAACTGTTGAATGGTACTCCGCCACCGAACAACATACGTTTTTTGACGGCGCGGGCCTGACGTTTGTCGCGGAGAGCCTGCGCCGCGAAGGGTTCGTAACTGTCTCTTCCGCCACCGGCTTTTATTTCCCGCCATACGGTGCTTCTGTGCTTGCCGATGCATCGGGCGATAACGGCGTCGGAGAAACCTTTTTGTATTCCGAGGAATATGTTCGCGCGATCGACGATGTTAAGTTGAGACATTTTACATTGTTGTTTTTCGTTTTTTTATTGATCAAAAACCATTCGTTAACGTGTTTTTATCTTGTATTTATGTTTGTTTCTCCACTGTAAATGTTTCTGTATCTATGTTATTTTGCTAAATTGTATTGGTAGCGTGCGGTATGGATTGGAGGGATTATTCTCGAATTAACGGTAATACGAAGGAAGTTAAGCGTACGGCGAACAAGTAAAACGTGTCTTTGTGACATTAGGGAACCAAACGCAAAAGACCGAGGTTGGCGTCACCGTTTCGGGAATACGGAATATTGTAAACGTACTTATTCGATTATGACCGAACGTTTTTTGAGAGCGAAGCATTGGCAGTTGTTTTCGTATGCCGTGGCTTTGCCTTTGGCCGTGGCGGCGGTTACGGTTTCGGTTTTGTTTTCCTTTTCCGGAAAAGAGTCGGGTATAGCGGCGTTGCGCATTCCTTTGTCGGTGTCGGTAGTGGTGTTGATGTTGGTACTGTATAAGTGTATTTGGCTCGGGTGGCTGTGGACGTTGGCCTTTGGGGTTAGGGAACGGATGCCCGTTTTTTTCGAAGCGGATACGGAACGGCTAAGAATGATTTTTCTGGTTCCGTCGGCATATTTAATAATTGTTTTTATCGCGGTATTTTACGGATCGTTTTATACGATGGGGGCGTCGAAAGAATTCCCGATGTCTTCTTTGTTCGTTATCCCGCTCCATTTGTTTTCGACGGTGTGCGTAGGGTATTGCATGTATATGGCGGCGAAAACGATGAAAGGGGTTGAGTTGGGAGCGGAACCCGAGTTTGCCGATTTCAGGGAAGAGTTTTTCTTGGCGGGATTGTTTCCGGTGGGTGTGTGGCTGTTACAGCCGAAACTCAACAGGATTGCGGAGTCTATGGAACTGGCCGATGCGGATTATTAGCGAGGCGAGTGAATATAAGAATAAGAAAAGCGTACGGTAAAAGAGAGGAGTGCGCTTTTGGTTAAAAAAATATGGGGAGAAAATTTAAAGTTTGATTTACGTTCGGGCTTGGTTTGTTTTTGCCGGGCCAGCATATATAATTAATGGAAGTGAGTATGGAGAGGGAACAGGTCGATTATATTTTGGTGTATTTTTCTTACCTGATGACAAGTGACGAGGCTTTGGCCTTGAGGCACTGCACATCGTCCGAGAAGTTGGCGACGATGACGGAAGGGGACCGTGAGAAAATGACGCCGATTTATTTGTCGAAAGGCTGGCTGACTGACGAAAAAGACGCGCTGGACCTTTTGAAAGACGGCATCGACCGGTTTTACCAAAATGTGGCCGAAAGGATAATGGCGGAACACGCCGACAAAGTGTTTATGAACAAATGCCCGAAATGCGGGCGGTTGGCCCGTACGCCAAAGGCGAGGCAATGCGGACACTGCGGTAATGAATGGCGGTGACGGTAGGGATGAAAGCGAAAGTCGTTATTGGATGTGATTAACCAAAACTTTGAAGTGTATGGAAGCTAGTTTGCGGGAACAATTTGAGAAGCTGTTTTCCACTTTTAGCCAAGACAAGGACTTGGAGCAAAGTTTATGGAACGAAATAGAAACGTGTCACTCTTCCAGCAGGAGGAAGTACCATAACTTGTCGCATTTGGAATATATGTTCGAGAATCTTTCCTTGGTCCGTTACGGTATCAAGGATTTCGAAATGTTCCAGTTCTCGATTTTTTATCACGATATAGTTTATTCCGTAATCAAGACCGATAACGAGGAAAGAAGCGCCAGACTGGCCGAAAACAGACTTCTGTCGCTTGGCATTTCACCCGAAAGGGCGACGGTTTGCGCCACAAACATCAGGGCAACCAAAAGCCACACCTTCGCCGACGACCATGATATAGACGCTTTGTGCGATTTGGATTTGGCCGTATTGGGCGATAAGCCTTCGGTATACGAAAGGTACGCGCTTAATATAAGGAAGGAATATTCGCTTTATCCCGATTTTCTTTATCGTCCCGCGCGCAAAAAGGTCTTGGAGCATTTCCTGGGTATGGACGCCATTTACAAAACAACGTTGATGCGCGACCGCTTAGAGAAGTACGCGCGCGAAAACATTACCCGTGAATGGGAAGACCTTAACACCGTTTACGCTTAAGCGTCGAACGGCGGTAATCAAAGCGTAAAGAATACAAGAAGACTTTTTTGTATAATGATTGATATCCTTGCCGAAAACATAAGCGCTTCCGGTTCTTGGACGGGCCAAAAGACGTTGCGCCGCGGCGAGTTTCTCAGCCTTCCCGGCGATGTGGAAACGGACCTTTATTATGTGAAGAGCGGCAGTTTGCGCGTCTTTATGACCGACGGCGAAGACGAGCATTGCGTGCGTTTCGGTTATCGGGGTTCCTTTATCACCGCCCTCGATTCTTATATGGCTGTGGAACCCACCGTTTATTTTATTCAGGCCCTGAAGGCCTGCGAGCTGAAGTCTATCAGAAAAGACGCTTTTTTAAAATTTATCGAGACCTCCGCTTCGATGAGAAAGCTTTACGGACGTTTGTTGGAAGTGTTGGTTTGCCAACAGATGGAACGTGAGAGGGATTTGCTCACGTCTTCTCCAAAAGAGCGTTACGAAAGGGTGCTTAAGCGAAGCCCGCAATTGTTTCAGGAAGTGCCCCATAAGTATATCGCCTCTTATCTGCGGATGACGCCCGAGACGCTTTCGCGAATGAAAAAGTGTTGATTTCAATCAAGGTTTATTCTCCCGCCCGCGCCGATATTGCCTAAAAAAAAGAAATCATGAAGATGAAATCCGAAGAACTGTTGGGCGAATTGGAAGCGATGGTCCGCGGACACAGGCAAGAGGCGGAAGCGATGAAAAACTGGCCGTTGAAAACGCTAAATCAAAAGCCGGAACCGGATAAATGGAGCGCTCTCGAATCCTTTGAGCATTTGAACAGGTACGGCGATTTTTATCTGCCGGAGATAGGGGCCCGGATAAATCAGGCCAAGGTTGTGAAGGAAACGGAATTCAGGAGCGGTTGGCTGGGCAATTATTTTGCGAAAATGATGTTGCCGGGAACAAAAAAGATAAAAACTTTCCGAAAAATGGATCCTTCCGGAAGTGTTTTGGAAATGATCGTTTTGGATAAGTTTATACGGCAACAAGATATGTTGTTAGAGCTTTTGCGACAAGCGAAAAGGGTTTCGTTAACAAAAACAAAGACTTCGATTAGCATCTCCAAATTGGTGAAACTAAAGTTGGGAGACACTTTCCGGGTGGTGGTCTATCATAACGAAAGGCATATTCTTCAGGCGAAAAATGCGGTGTCGCTTTTTGAAAAGTCGGAGGCTGGTTAGCGTTTTCTTTCTGTAAATGAGAAACTAAGGGAGCGTCTTCGTTCGAAGGCGCTTTTTGTATTTATACCGCCTTGGGTTCATGGCCAGGCAACCGATTGCCTCATCGTAATTTGTTCGAAGGAGGTTTTTAAACTCACCTATGCGCTTTATATTTGTTAATCAACCATATCCTTCTGGGGCTTTGGTGTTTGCGTAAAATGGAATGGACAATTCGCTTTTTCATAGAGGCTAGGACGAATTGACCGTAAGCCCGTTCGTTTACGATGATTGTAAGATATTAGTTTGTGCGCGTATGGTTTTGGACGAAAATGTAAGGCGTGAGATTGTTGCCCACGCTCAGGTACTGTTTCAGCGTTACGGTATGAAGAAAACGACGATGGACGAGATAGCGTCGTCGTCGGGAAGGGCGAAAAGCACGATTTATCATTACTTCAAGAGCAAAGACGATGTGTTTGACGCGGTTTTGCGCAAAGAATTACAGGATTTGCGAAAGCATGTCAAAGCTTTGGTGGATAAAGAAGACAGCCTTTGTTCCAAATTCGAAACTTATCTTGTTGAATATCACAAAGAGATGGTGAACAAAGGAAACCTTTACCGCTTGTCCCAAAGCGACTGGTTCACCGGCGGTGCGGTTTCTTACAAGCGTTTCGATTATTTGAGGAAGTTTGAGCGGGATTATATAAAAAGGCTTCTTGAGGACGGCATAGATACGGGCGAATTCACCGTGCTTGACCGTAGTGAGCTGGATTGGTTTTGTGAGGTGATGGTGGCCGGCTTTTTCGGAATTGTGCGTTATTCTTTGGAATCGTCCGAAGGTAGTATCGATCAAGACAAGCTTGTCAAGGCATCGAAATTGTTTTCTTCAAAATTGCTCACGTAAGTGTGCCCTCTATTCGCGGGGAGAATTCAAGATTTAAAGTAAAGCGAAGCGTTGGCGTCGCTTTTTTTATGCCTTTCTCATAAAGAGAAACTTTTTTCGTTTCCGAACTTTTCCAAACCCGTTCTGCCCGCCTTTTCCAAGATGGAAATATTTCCTTACCTTTGCCGACTGGCATTTTCTGGCCTCTGTCCGTAAGGATTTTTCGCCGCTGGCGTTCACTATTAGGCGCTTAGGCGTTTTTCAAATTTATACAAGGAACCTGGAAACACTTTATACCCATGGCATTTGATCAGGAGATCGATAAACGCAGGACTTTCGGTATTATCAGTCACCCCGATGCTGGTAAGACCACGTTGACGGAAAAATTGTTGCTTTTCGGTGGAGCGATCCAGACGGCGGGGGCCGTGAAGTCGAACAAGATCAAGATGCACGCGCGCTCCGACTGGATGGAGATCGAGAAACAAAGGGGTATCTCGGTGGCTACGTCGGTGATGGGCTTCAATTACAGGGATGTGAAAATCAACCTGCTTGACACCCCCGGTCACAAGGATTTCGCCGAAGACACCTACCGTACGCTTACGGCGGTGGACTCAGTGGTGATGGTGATCGACTGCGTGAAGGGCGTGGAGGAACAGACCGAGCGTTTGATGGAAGTTTGTCGTATGCGCGACACTCCGGTGATCTGTTTCATCAACAAACTCGACCGCGAAGGGCAGGATCCTTACGATTTGCTCGACGAGGTTGAGGAGAAACTGAACATCAAGGTTCGTCCGCTGAGCTGGCCGATCAACATGGGTAAGACCTTCAAGGGTGTTTACAGCTTGTATGAGAAAAACTTGGTGCTGTTTCAGTCAAGCAAACAGCGTCTTGACGACGAAACGATCAAAATCGAGGACATTAACGATCCGCGACTAGACGAACTCGTTGGGGAAAACGACGCGGCGCAATTGCGCGAGGATGTCGAGCTGATCGAGTCGGTTTACCCCGATTTCAGTATGGAAGATTACGCCGCCGGCAAGGTTGCGCCAGTATTCTTCGGTAGTGCCGTTAATAACTTCGGTGTTCGCGAGCTTCTCGACTGTTTTATCGATATCGCTCCTTCGCCAAAGCCAAGGGAAACCGAACTGCGTGAGGTTGAGCCGAACGAGAGCAAATTTTCGGGCTTTATCTTTAAGATTCACGCCAACATGGACCCAAAACACCGTAACAGGATTGCGTTCTTGAGGGTTTGTTCCGGGAAATTCGAAAGAGGCAAAGGATATCTGCACGTAAGGAATAATAAGAAATTCAAATTCTCCAACGCCACCGCATTTATGGCCCAGGAGAAAGAAATCGTGGACGAGGCGTATCCGGGGGATATCGTTGGCCTTTACGATACAGGCAACCTGAAAATCGGAGATACGCTTTCGGAAGGGGAAAAAGGAATGTACAAAGGGATTCCTAGCTTCTCGCCGGAGATGTTCAAAGAAGTGGTGAACAAAGACGCCATGAAAACCAAACAGTTGGAAAAAGGTATTAACCAACTGATGGAAGAAGGTGTTGCGCAGTTGTTTACCTTCGAAATGGGAGCCCGTAAGGTGGTTGGAACCGTAGGTGCGCTTCAGTTTGAGGTAATTCAGCACCGTTTGAAACACGAATACGGAGCGTCGGTTGACTTTATGCCGATCAACCTGTTCAAAGCCTGCTGGATTTCCAGCGATGACGACGCGAAACTCAACGAGTTCGTCAAGTCGAAATACCGTCACATAGCCAAGGACAAAGACGGGAAATTGGTGTTTATGGCCGAGACCCGCGCTTGGTTGCGGATGGTGGAAGACAACTTCCCCGATATCCAGTTCCATTCCACTTCGGAATTTTAATTGAGAGAAAATGAGACAACCTTTCGGAGTCATATATGAAGACAATCACTTGCTGATTGTCGATAAAAGAGCTGGAGTGCTTGTGCAGGGCGATTCCACCGGCGACAAGCCTTTGCTGGATTATTGCAAAGATTATATCAAGAAAAAGTACAATAAGCCCGGGGCGGTTTTCTTGGGTTGCGTACACCGTATTGACAGGCCTGTAAGTGGTTTGGTAATGTTTGCCCGTACGTCCAAAGCTTTGGAACGGATGAACAAAATGTTCCAGAAAAAGCAGGTTCATAAAGTTTACTGGGCGATTGTGAAGAAGCGTCCGCCACAAAAAACAGGAAAACTGACGCACTACCTGACTAAGGATCCGATTCGGAACGTAACGGCGGCTTATGACGAGCCGGTGGATGGAGCGAAGAAATCGGAGCTGACGTATAAGGTTCTTGGAAAAATGAACGACCATTATCTGTTGGAGGTACGTCCGCATACGGGGCGTCCACATCAGATTCGGGTTCAGTTGGCAGCGATGGGTTGCCCGATTAGGGGAGACATCAAATACGGTTTCCACAAACCGAACCTGGACGGATCGATTTGCCTTCATGCGAAGAACCTTTTCTTTGAGCATCCGGTGAAGAAAGAGAAAATGTATATTCGGGCGGGAGTTCCTAAAACCCAGTTCTGGGAGCAGTTCTTGGAGTTTGAAGAGCAAAAGTTCAAAGACCAACACCTTGATAGGTATTATTAACGAACTTGGTTCCGGTTTTTCCGGTCACAGATAAGATTACCGAACGCCGAATGGAAACGGAATTTTTCCGCAGAATCCGTTCGGCGTTTTTCCTTTCCCTAAGCAATTGAGTGATGAAAAAGTCCCTGAAATACACCGTTTCGCCGAAAGTCGGTTTTGATCCCGAAAACCTAAAAGGCTATGTCCGCCGTAAGCTGGGACTAGTCGAGGGAGATCGTTTGGAAGTTGTTTTGACAAACCGTTCGGTCGACGCCCGCAAAGCGAAGGTCAAGATCAACGTGGCGTTGGATGTATTTGTCAATGAGGAACCTGAGGTTATTGGGTACAAAAAATCGTATCCCGATGTACGAAACGCCAAGCGTGTCGTGATCGTGGGTGCTGGTCCGGCCGGTCTTTTCGCCGCTTTGCGGTTGATAGAGAAAGGGATGAAGCCCGTAATCGTGGAAAGGGGAAAAGACGTGCAGGCTAGGCGTAGGGATCTGGCGGCCATCAACAAAGATCACGTTGTTGATCCCGATTCGAACTATTGTTTTGGAGAAGGCGGAGCGGGTACTTATTCTGACGGGAAGCTTTATACAAGAGCAAAGAAAAGGGGAGATTTCCGGAGGATTCTGGAAATCTTTGTCGCCCATGGGGCCAATCCGGAAATTCTGGCCGACGCCCATCCGCATATCGGAACCAACAAGTTGCCGAAAATCATTGCCGACATGCGGGAAAGTATTATCGGGGCTGGCGGGGAAGTCATCTTTGAAGCCCGTGTTTCCGATATAATTCTAAAAGACGGCGAGGCGAAAGGCGTGATAACGAAAGCGGGGGACAAAATAGAGGGAGAGGCTGTTTTGTTGGCTACCGGCCATTCCGCCCGCGATATTTATGAATTGTTGCATGAGAAAGGCGTGAAAATCGAAACCAAACCTTTCGCTTTGGGAGTAAGGATAGAACACGCCCAAAATCTCATCGACCGAATCCAGTATCACTGCTCGGATAGGGGAGTGTTGCCGGCGGCGTCTTATTCGCTGGTAAGCCAAGTGAGTTACAAAGGCGACAAAAAGGGTGTCTTCTCATTCTGTATGTGTCCAGGTGGCTTCATCGTCCCTGCTGCGACAGCGCCGGGCGAAGTGGTTGTGAACGGAATGTCTCCTTCGCGCCGTGATTCGAAATATGCGAACTCTGGAATTGTAGTAGCAATCGATGAGAGTGACTGGGCCAAATATGGAGACAAGGGAGTTTTGGCGGCTCTGGAGTTCCAAAAGAGGGTGGAAAGAAGAGCTTTTAAAGCTGGTGGCGAGACCCAGGTGGCACCAGCTCAAAGGATGATGGATTTTGTGGAAGGAAAAGAATCGTCAAGCCTGTTGGAGACATCGTACCAACCGGGGTTGAATGCGGTGGATATGCGTTCCGTACTCCCGAAGCAGGTTAGTTACCGCCTTAAAACCGCTTTCCGTCATTTTGGCCAAAAGATGAAAGGATATTTGACTAATGAGGCCCAGATAGTGGGTGTTGAAAGCCGGACTTCGTCTCCTGTAAGGGTGCCTAGAAACCCGGAAAGCTTTGAGCATGTGGAGGTAAGTCGTTTGTTCCCTTGCGGAGAAGGGACAGGCTACGCCGGAGGGATAGCTTCCGCCGCGATTGATGGCGAAAGATGCGCCGAAAAGATAGCGGAGATATACGGGTGATTCCCGGATGTGGCAAAAGGAAAGAGACCCCGAACCTTGCTTGACCTAGGTTCGGGGTCCCTTTTTTATGTCTGAAATTGACCGGGACCCGATAATCTGAAAACCGGTTTTTTTATTTGTTTTCCATAAGTAAAATATCGACCCGTCGATTAGCCTGACGCCCTTGGGGAGTGGAATTCGGACGTACGGGATTGCTTTCTCCTTCGCCAGAAGCCTTGATTCTATTTGCCTTAATTCCGTTTTGTATCAGGAATTTTTTAACTGCGTTTGACCGTTCCTTTGAAAGGAAAAGGTTATATTTCATGTTGCCGATGCTGTCTGTATAGCCGACAAGCATGACTTTAGTGTCTGGTTGTTTTTTCATAAACTCAACGAGAGACTCATTAAGTCGCTTTTTGTCATTGACTCTTACTTTGTAACGATCAAAATCAAAATGAGCGGAAGCGATTACCGGCAGAGTTGTAAGCCCACTTGCCGGTGATTTTACAATACCTGGAGGTGGGGTGTTTCCCTGAGCCAGAGGAGTCGCTTTCAAGGTGTCTTCTTCTTGGCCGGCAAGTGGAATTGTGGAGTGGGCCGTATATATTTGACTATAGGTGTCGTCTCTATTACTGGCGAAATACGCAAGCTCTTTTTCAGGATAATAGCTGAAGTAAGCGTCGAAACCGGATGAGTTGACTGGCGCTCCCAGATTTATCGGAGCGCTCCAATTCTCAAAGCTGTCGTCAAGACGTGTGCAATAATAGACATCGGCTCCACCTTCGCCCCCGGGTCTGTCACTTGAGAAGAATAGTGTTGTTTTGTCGTCGGTTATAAATGGGGAGATTTCGAAGTATTTGGAGTTTGCTCCTTTAAGTCTTTTGGGGCTACTCCAATGTCCGTCTTTTTTGAGAGAAATAAACAGGTCTTCTCCGCTAGCGTCCGAATGGGGTTTTGAAATAAGAAGCAGGTCTCCTTCAGGGTGCATATAGAAGCTGTAAAGGGAATCGTGCCTGAAATTGTCGTGGAAATTTATTTGGGTGGGTTTCGCCCATCCGTCTTCACTACGGACAGTGTACGACATTCCGTTAGCGTCTTTGCCTTTTGGGGAATATGACCCGTAAAGGTAAAGCGTATCGCCTTCGGTACTGATCCCTACTACTCCAGTGTTCCTTTCATTATTGAGAGACTCAATATCGTTTTCGATAGGAAGCCATTGTTTGTCAGGAGATTCCGAGCAAGCCTTAATGAACTGATGTCCTAAGATCTCGGTGTCATTCTTTTTACGGACTTCCGTACTTACGTAGTATAGTATCCCTCTTTTTTTGTCAAATAGTGGGAGAATATTGGGAGTCTGAGTTTCTTGGGGTATATCAAGGCGCTCTACCGAGAAGAATGTCAGCGGATTTTGCGCAGAACTTTTAGTAGCGAAAGAGATTGCGATAATTACGCAAAAGAGAAATATTGTCAGGATCTGTCGCATTATTTCTTTTTCTTCTTTGTGGTTATCTTCAAAACTACCTCGTGAGTTCCGTGGCTTTGGTCTTCCAATCCATTTTGGATCATACTGAAAGAATAGCCGATGCTGATTCTGTCCAGGATTTTTGCGCCCGCTAGGGCATACAGTTCTTTAGAACTTCTATAGCCAATTCCTAACCAGAATTTCTTGTCATAAAACCCTGTCAGGTTTGCGTCAACGTCAACAGGTTGCGGGTTTATAATTTGTAGGTATACCGCAGGCCGAAGCGTTACATGTGGCCCGACGTCAAAATTGTATCCACCGACTATCATTTGGTCTAGGAAAATATGCTTGATACTATTGCTTTCGGTGGCGAACCTTCTTCTGGATGATTTATTTACCGCATAACCAACAAAGTAAGTTGGGGTATAGAAAAATACGCCACCGCTAAGGTCCCATTCATATCGTGTGTCAAAGTCATCGAGGAAACGGTTGTAAGTCGGGTCGTCCGGGTTGATGAGGCGGTTAGCTCGTCCGTCAATTAATTGCATAACTCCAAACCCAGACTTGAGTCCGACAGCCAATCTACGGCCTTTGCTGAACGGAAAATGTACCGCAGCTCCTATATTGACGGTTGTGGTTCTGAATGCGCCTGATTCGTCGTAGCGTAAATAACCTTCCATAGCCAGAGCTGGACGACTCTTTTGTCCCGGTTTTTTCGGAATTCTCAAAGCGGGGTGTGGAGTGCCTGTACGCATTGAGCCCATCGGGAAAGTTTTGGGCTCGAAGCCGTTTAGTTTTGAATTGATTTCCAGAATATAACTTTGGGGTGAGTAGTCTATTCCAACCCATTGTGTTCTACCCGCCATGTTGATTTCGATTCCGTCCGAAAGCCCGATAGCAGCAGGGTTTGCCAGATAAAGATTATCGGCGTATTGCGAGAATATGTCAATGCCTTGGGCAAGGACAGCCGTATGGGCGGATAGAAGGAAAATCAATATATATAGCCATCTTCTCATGTCACTCACCTGATTATCGTTATTATTCCAGTCAATACGGTTCCTATATTGTCGTTAAGCTCCAGTTTGTAGAAATAGCTGACGTTAGGAAGGTCTTTGTTGTTCTTTTCGCCACCCCAATATTGGTTGTGGACGTCCGTCGATTCGAATACGCGATGCCCTACGGAATTGAAAATTCGGAGCCTGGCATTAGGGTAAAGGTTTATGCCTTGGATTTCGAAATAATCATTAATGCCGTCTCCATCTGGAGTGAAGACATTGGGAATGTTCAGTTCGTCAATAACCGTAATAGATACCGAAGCGTCTTTTTCGCAGGTTTGGTAGCCGTCTTTCCATGCGAAGACGGTGTAAGTGATATTCTCTTTAGGAGTGGAAGTCGGTGACTCTATATTAGGGTCGTCTAGGTATCTGCTTGGTTCCCAGCGGAACTTATCCGCTCCTGTCACTTCAGGCCTAAGCGTGATGGAATTGCCGAGTAAGACAGAATCTTGGTCTTGTAGTTTTATGGTGATTTCAGGAGAAACACCTACAGTCATTCTGCAACTGGCAGTGAGACCTTCACTGTCCGTAACTACCCAGTTAACTGTTGTCACGCCGATAGGATATTTTCCACTGGCGTCATCTGTTCCGTTGAAGTCATTCACCAGACTGACTATAGTGCAGTTGTCGCTGACTTCCGGTTTAGGCACCGTAACTTCTTCTTGGCAGGCAACCAAATCAGAGCAGCTGATGGTCGGACGCTCATTGTCAATGACTGTGACCTCGAATTCGCAGAGTTGGGTTTCCGTTCCAGCGGTAGCTGTATAAACGACTTTTGTTTTTCCTATAGGGAAGAAATCTCCCGATCTGAAGTTTGAGGTAATGCTGGCACATGGTACCGATAGGGTTGGTTCAACCCAAAATACTCTGGCGCCACAATCTCCGGGATCGTTAAATGATATCTTGTCTTTAGGACAACCTTTTAGAATCTCACCTCCTTCAGGCTGAACCAGTATGGTGGCCTCACATGTACTCTTGTTACCCGATCCGTCAGTCACGGTTAGGGTTACAGTATTGTCACCAATATCTTCGCACTGGAAGGTGGATTTATCTATCGAAAGGGATACGCCACTACAAGTGTCGAATGATCCGTCATCAATGTCATTTGCGGTAATCGTAGCTTCGCCAGACATTGGTAGCGTGACGGTAAGAGAGCCTACGCACTTGGCGGTTGGCGGATTTTTGTCAACAACCTTAAACGTAAGGTCAAACGTAAAGGCAATGCCACTGGCATCGGTTCCTTTGATCACAATAATGTGTGAACCAATAGCAAGCTCAGCACCTGTCGCTGGAAATTGGCTTTCAACTGTGGAGCCGGGGTTCTCGGCTTCTATTTGCTCTTTGAAATCGGGTACTTTCGCCACACATTCTCCGGGTGGTACTTCAACGTCTTCAGACGGAGGGAAGACAATGTCTCCCGTGTTGACCCTGATGACTGTTTCGCAACGGCCCTCATTTCCAGATTGGTCCACTGCTAGAATCGTTACGGGGTTGTCGCCATGAGCGATCGGTACTTTGAAGCCAGGAACTTTCGTAATAGCTTTTATCTCACAGTTCTCGACCGTTTTCTCAGGCTCTAACTCCTCGATTAGCTTATAAATGAGGTCAATGTTTTCAGGATCCACTTTTAGGTCCATTGGTGGTGGACATGTGAGTTTAGGGGAAATGGTGTCCGATACATTGACGATTGCGGTAGCGAAACTTGTCCTGTCCCTTTCGTCTTTAGAAGTTAGGGTTACCGTATTCTCCCCAATATCACTACAGGTGAAATCTGTTTTGTCAAGTGTAAGTTCAAGATTCCTGTCACAGTTGTCGGTAGAGCCGTTATTGACATCACTTGGGCTTAGGGTAACAGTTCCGTCTTCGCCTAAATAAAGGTTGGCCTCTTTTGTTCTTGTGATAGGAGACAAGGTGTCTTCGATGAATATGGTCGTGACGCATTGGTCTAGGAATCCGTATTCATTCTTTACGGTTAGTGTGACTTTTGTTTCACCGATGTCGTCGCAATGAAACCTTGTGCGGTTTACGCTAAACTCCAATCTGTCCGGATCAATGCAAGGACTAAGAGATCCATTATTTACATCCTCTGGATTTAAGTCCCCAATACCGTTCTGATCAAGATATACGGCTACGTCTTTACAAACGGCCTGAGGTTCGGTGCCGACGGTTGTGGCCACTGCGCAGGTGAACTTCTTCCCTAAGGCGTCCTCCGCCGAAAGCATTATTTCAAAGATCCCGATTCCGAATAAGCCACCCGCTTCAGGAGTTTGCGTGACATTGGAGAATCCGGGATTCAACCTTTCGAATACAGGAATCAGATTTGGAACCTCAGCGGCACATTCGTCGTCGTTCGCTACCAGTCGTAATGGATCAGGACATTTTATCTCAAATCCTTCAGGAGGCAGGATATTTAATGTAAGCATGCATCGAGTCTCGTTACCCGCAATATCTTTAGCGTATAAAGCGACCATATATGAACCGATACCGACTTCTGTCCCCATAGCCGGATCTTGGGTTATGGTTTCGATGGCGCAATTATCCATCGCCTTTTTCAAATCAGGGATCTCGAACTTTAGGTTATCGTCTGCTCTGTACGTTAAAGTTTTTCCGCAGTTTTCAAGCAAAGGAGGAGTACGGTCAACAACAGTGACTTTGAATTCGCAAGTAGCTATAGGTTCGGATTCATTTAGTCTTGCCGAATAGATGACGGTAGTAGTTCCAACAGGGAATTCATGACCAGGAATGTAATTACTGGTTAATTCGAGATTGTCACAGGCAGGAGAAAGGGCTGGGACTGTCCAAGTGGCTTGAGCGGAGCAGGATCCAGGGTTTGTATTGTTAATAATGATATTTTCAGGACAAGATTGGAAAACGTTATAAGCGGTTACTTCCCTAACTTCTTGGTTTGCGCATGACGAGTTTGAGGAAGAGACAGCATACTGAACATGATATTTGACACCCGCTTTTGCTCCCATTATTTCCCCCGTTATCGCATCGATTGTTTCGTTGTTTTCAACTGGTTTGGCAAAGGAGAATACTCCGCCCGGGGTGGCGATATCAGTTGGCGCGTTATATGCGCCGGCGCAGAAGTCAGCGAAGCGGAAAGAGGCGTCGGTGAGAGGAAGGACAGAGACAGACTTGATCTCTTCTTCAGGGCATGGGGCCGGAGTGGTGTATGATACAAGATAATTTGACCCGGGAACCGCATTTCGGATAAGTCCGGTGGCTACGTTGATTGAGGCCCCGTCTCCCGGTTCTTTGGCAAATTTGAAGGACCCTTCGGTGTCTCCGAGAATGATTGCGGGAGCGGGATTGTCAGCGCAGAAAGGATCTATTCTGAAAGAAGGGTTCGATTCAGGCAGAACGTTTACTGATTTTTGAGTACTGTTAGGGCAACGGCTGTCGGGTGCGCCGTCTGTGTCGTATTGGACTATATAGGTTCTGCTGGCTTCATAGTTTGAGATTTCGCCAGTTTCACTATCGATAGAGGCGGTGCCTGAATCTTCGACTAAACTGAATGTTCCGCCCGGTATCGCAACAAAGTTTGGTTTTCCTGCATTGCCAAAACAGAAATCAGGGAATGTGAAGCTTGCGTCGTCAGGCTCTAGTACCGTGACTTGTTCCACATTGTCGTTGGGACAGGTGTTGTTTGTGGTGTAGCGAACGGAATAGGTGGCACCCGCCATGGCGTTCGAGATATGACCCGAGGTTGGGTTTATTGTAGCTTGACCAGGAATATCTCCAATCAGTTCAAACGTACCGCCGGGAGTCGTAATGTCAGTAGGTCCGTTGTCAGAACCGAAACAGAAATTATTGAAAACGAATGATGGGTCGTCTTTAGGGTTGACAATTACGCTAATCGTTCCGATGTCAAAGCAATTTGATGCGGTAATTATCCTTGCGAAGTAATCACCGGTAGTTGGGATGTTTTCGGCCTGGTCCGTTGTAAGCCTATTTTGGTCTGTCTCGGCGTCTTCTCTAGTGTTATAGTAGTAGATTTCGGAGGCATCGTCACTATCGATTGTATTGGTTATATCAACGGTGAGTGGTGAGCATACGGGTTCAGGGTTGCTTACTGTAAATGAAGGCAATGGGTTTTGGATAACCGTAACTGGCTTAACACTTGCGCATCCCTTATTATTTTGGGCTCTGAGATAGTAGGTTCCTCCATTTACGGATTCAGGGTCAGGAACTAAGTTTTCGGGGGAGCCGGTAAGAGCGTCACCTTCCGTCAGATAGTAACTAAGCGTAAGTGAGCCGATATTTGGGGTTCCTTGCGTTATGTCGGGAGCGGTTAGGTCTATTGTTTCTCCCATACAGATGGGAGCGGGGTTGTTTGTGATTAGCTCTGGATTGCTGTTTACGGTTAATGCGAATGCTTTTGGTGGGGCGAGGCACCCTCCGGCGCTTAGTTCATTGGTTAGCGTATATTGCCCGGGTTGGCTGGCTTCAAGGTCAATCTTTCCGGTTGAGTTATCAACAAACACTAATCCTTCGGGTGTAGCGGTAATTCTGCCGATCATACCTGCGGAAGGAACTGGGGTGCCGTCACTTTTACAATAGCTATTTTCTGCGTAGGCGAATGTGGCGTCAGGGGTTTCGTTTACCGTAACCATCACTTCGTGTATTTGCGCTGGGCAATCCGAACCTGAAGGCAAAGTGTATTTTACTGTGAATTGCCCCGGAGTGCTAGAGGCGAGGTTAATCTCTCCTGAGGCGGGATTGACAACGAGCCCGTTTGGTTGCGCTGAGAATGTGCCTCCGCCTGTTGTGATTTCGGTTGGGGTCGGGTTAGGGGCACCAGAGCAGAATGTGGATTGCCCATACGTGAAGAACGGATCGGCTGGTTGTTCGATTGTTACTTCTAGGTCTTGGGATACGCTTGAACAAGTTTTGTCAGGGGAGCTTCCCGTAAGGACGAATGTTAATGCGGTAGCCTTTTGGTCACCGGCGGAGAGGAAATATTTAGTGGTGGCTTCGGCGCTATTTTCGAATGAGCCGCTTCCGTCGGTTGTCCATACGGGTTGTCCGTTGGTGACTGTTCCTGAAAGTTCAATCACAGGGTTGTTGGAACAGTTTGTAAAGTCGCTGATTACCGTAACGATTGGTAGTGGGGTGACGGAAAGGGCAATATCGCCTGTTGGGTTGGCGGTGCAACCTTGATTTGAGATTAGCTTGACTGTCAGGGTGACCGTATTTCCTGCGTCATTGAGAGCCGGGACATATGTTGGGGTTAAGGTTTCGGCATCCTCAAGTAGCCCTTGCCCATTGTGGGTCCATTCCACCTGTTCATAATTGATAGCGTCTACACCTGACACTTTATATGTGGAAGTGACGCATATTTTGTCATCCGTAATACCCAATCCCAATGATGCTTCTGGGTTCGAGGTGACGGTGACAGGTTTTATAGAGTAACAATTGTTGGGGAATTCTGCCCTAATGTAGTATGTGTTGGCGTCAACAGCTTTATATTCCGCTTCGGTTAGTGCGTTTGTTTTATTTCTAGCGTCGTTTTCTGTGCGGTAGTATAACAAAACGCTTATTCCTGCGGAGCTTCCGGCAGTAATTGCTGGATCGGAAAGGTCGGCTTTGTTTGGTGCGCAGACTGGGGCGGGGTTGTTTATTACTAAGTCAGGGTTTTCTAAAACGCTGACCGAATTAGTGGCGTCGGCAGGGCAAACTCCCGTTTCCGGATTTTCGGGAGAAGTGCTTGTAATATATTTTACTTGATAGGTTTCGCCGGCTTTTCCATTGGAAATCATGCCTGTAATGGGATCGATTTCAGCCATATCGGCGTTAAACAAAAGCCTCAACCCTGCAAAGCTGAATCGGCCTCCCGGAGTTTGTATCTCCTGGGCGCGGTTGTCTTCGCCTTCGCAGAAATCTTTTAATACGAAGCCGGGGTCGTCTCTGTCGTGAGTGACTGTGGTAACGGGAATAACAGTAAAGCAACCTTCCGCATTATCAGCTCTAACAAAGTAATCTTTGCCTTGTGGAGTTCCGGGTACGCTGGATGGATCAGTTAAAGGGTTCTGCTTTTTGAAGGCGTCGTCTTTATCGCCGTAGTATGATAGATTTCCTGTATCATCCCCATCTGGATTTTTAGGGTCAAAGAAGATATTTAGTTCAAGAAGGTTATGGGTCTCAGTAGCGCAGGTGGGGAGTGGAGGGGAAACCAATGTGAGTTCAGGATCCGGAATAGCCATAACCGTCATAGTCTCGTACTCTCCGCATGACTCCGAGTTAGTGGCTACAACTAAGTAGACCCCTTCACGAACTATGACTTTTCCATCTGCATAAGGAAGCTCTTTGCCTGTATTTTTATTATAGAATGTGAGTCGGATATCGGTTAAGTCACCACTGAAGTATTTCGGGTCGGCGATATTAACTGTTTGTTCTCCTTGGCAAACTTCTATAGTTTGTTTTGCTTGAACATCGGGAGACTCAAGAATTTCGAGAGTGAATGTGGCGCTTTCTTCCGAGCAACCGCTCTGGGGCGGAATAGTGTTAGTTATGGTGTACGTGCCGGGTTGACTGGCTTTAAGCGTAATGATGCCAGTAGATTGGTCAATGTCTAACCCTTCAGGGCTAGAGGTGAAAACACCTGCGCTACCTCCTTGGAAACTAGGCTTAGCCACAGATTTAGGATCCTTTTGACAGTAGGCTGTTTGCGGATACGAAAACTCCGGTGAAGTGCTATTGGTAATCGTCACTTGCGTTTCCGACTGATTTTCGCAACCGTTTGAGCTAACCTTATAGACTACGAAATAAGTTCCTGGATCTGTTTGGGAGAGATCAATTTGGCCGGTTGTACTGTTTATTTTGATTTTACCTTTTCTTGTGACAGAATACGCCGAGAAATTTCCGCCCGGAACCCCCGTTATTGTCGGTGTGGGATTACCGGCATTTTCACAGAACGTGCCCATGGAATATGAGAAGGAAGCGTCCGGCAATGCGAAAGCTGTAGTTGTTGCCGTAGATGCGTTTGGACAAATGTGCTGAGGAGATGAAACGGTACTGTAACGAACTTCATATTGGGTGCCGGGAACCGAATTGTTGATTACTCCGGAGCTAGGGTCTATGGTGGTAGATCCGATTACGTTTCCAAAATTGTCGTCAGACGAAGCCCTGAAGGTGAAAGTGCCCCCGCGTACGGTGTTTGGATCTAATGTAGGCCTTCCAGTTGTGTTAGAGCAGAAATTCGGGTATGAAAAGTCTGTTTTGTCCTTTTCAAGAATTACTGCGTCAAAGGACACGGGTTCCGAAACGCAACTCGTTAAATTATCCTCGATGGTCATCCAATAAGTCCCTGATACGGTTACGTTTTCCGGGTCGGGAACAGGCATTGTGAGTGAAGCGTCAAGATAAAAATGTTGCGTAAGTTCTTTTTGGTCAATAATATTCGAAGTGAACTTAATGGTAGTGAGGTCAATCGCTGAACCGTCGCATACGGGTTTGGGCGGGGTTGTTATCTGTAGGATTTCGGGGGTGTAATATCCGAAAATGTCAGCTCTTCTTACCGAAAAGCATTTAGTGTTACGGTCCTCTCCCCTGATATACCGAATGCCGACTGATAGCATATTAAGCGGAATTCGCCCTTCGCTTCCTCCACGTACGGCCAAATCATAGTCTGAGTATACAGTGAAATCGATTGTTGCCACTAATTGATCGTAATCAGGGACTATGCTTTTGATGTCGGCCACATCGGTTTCGCATATTTCAGTATTATCGGTTTCAAATTCTGGGTTGCCGGATATATTCAGGGTTACCGTTTTGGTAAAAACCTTATTATCACACCCTTTCACACGATTGGTGATATTGTAAATGCCCGGTTTGGAGTCAACCAAATTGACTGCGCAAAGAGATTGGTCTGCCCATACCAGGCCCGCAGGGCTTGAGGACAGTTCTCCCCAAGCCGATTCCGAAGCTAATTTTCCAATTGCAATGTCATCTCGGCTACAGTATTCCGGTTTGTCGAAGGAAAAATCCGCGGTTGTGATTCTTTCGGTTATTCTAACTGTTTGCGATACGGATTCGGGTACGCCACAATCGTTTAGGCCATGTACCCGTTTAAGTTCACGAGCGCCCTGAACGCTATAATAAATACATCCTGAAGCGTTAATTGCCATACCTGTTACGCCACCGATGACTGTAAGTTTTTTGATGACATTGTATCGCTTGAAGGTCGAATTATACTCGCACTTGTAGATAATGCTACTAGAGTGGTTATTGTCGGCGATATATAAATAGCCTTTCGTATCAAAAACTACGTCGCCGCCCGTAATATTGCTGACGTATTTTCCGTTGTCGACAACTCTGAAGCGTTCGGATGGAATGTAGTCTTTAAAGCTCCTGCCATTTAGGTGGATATTGTCTTCCCTAATCTTATATACATAGCTCCCATTGGCAAACACCAAGTTGTTGTCATTGTCAAAAGTCAATTGCGGAGCTCCATGATTTACGTAACCTAAAGGATAGAATTTCCAATTGTCGCTAATGTCAAAATACCCGACTTGACCTTTCGGGTTCATTGTGAACATTCGACTATTGAAATTAGAGTTAGGAGGTCCTAAAGCTATGTGAATATTTGTGTGTTCGCTTCCGTCTGGCAAACGGATAGGAAGGGAGGCTTTTTTTGTCAACCGGGCATGCGAACCTTCCAAGCTGACAAGATAAACTCCGTCTTGTTTATGAGTAGTCCCTCTTGTGGATAAATAGATGAGGTTCGCTTCGTTCCCGACTCCGGCGGCCATGTCACCTGTCCCCAAAGGGTCGGTTAAGTCTCCGATAATTGGAGCGATGGAGACGCCTTGGTCTGTAAACGTATAAGTGATTGTGTAATAATCTGGAATCGCGTTTAAGCCCAATACCAGCGAACCTGTTTGGGGATTCACCGTAACGCCTTGCCCTTGAGGCGTAATGGAAAAACTACCGCCTGTTACCCCTGTGATTTTGGCATCGATGGTTTGGACGGATGTGGGCACGCAGTATGTGTAGCCTTCAGGGTACTCAAAGCCTTGTCCTTTGGAGTGAAACGAAAGGAAGGAAAGGCAAAATGAGAATAGTAAAAACAAGATGATTCTTGTCTTTGGCATGGGTCTAGGGAGTTAGTCTTGTCAATTTTACTGACCCTATAAAGTATTTTCCCTACCCTTTGTTGGATTTGATTTAGTGTGATCGGTGTAAGAACTAGGCTTTTTTTGACAGATCTTGTTGAATGTGATTTTTGATTCGTTAGTCCTTTAATGGCTAGGCAACAAAAAAAGCGGAGTATAAAACTCCGCTTTAAGTATCAATGTCAGTTGACGGATTAGGCGTGGTAGCTATTCAGCATTACAGGCATAATCAGCGTCAGAATATCTTCATTGTCCTCGATTTCCGAAGGAATAATCAGCGCAGCCTTGTTCGGTTGTGACAGCTTGACCGTAATGGTTTCGTTTTCAAGGTTGTTGAGCATTTCGATCAACAGCTTGGCATTGAAGCCGATTTCGATATCTTGGCCGTCATGGTTGCATGTAAGGCTTTCGGTCGCTTCGTTGGAGAATTCAAGGTCTTCCGCCGAAACCTGGATCTGACTGCCGGTGATGCTTAGGCGGACTTGGTTAGTGGTTTTGTTGGCGTAAATAGCGATACGCTTCAACGTACTAAGCAAGTCAAGGCGACTTAATTCGACGAGATTGTCGTTGCTAAGCGGAATTACGTTCTCATAATCCGGGAACTTTTCGTCAATCAAACGACAGATAAGTCTCATGCCTCCGAATTCGAAATGGGCGTTAGAGTCATTGAATTCGATTTTAACGTCTATGTCCTCAGAAGGCAATGTTGAGCGGAGCAGGGTAAGCGACTTTTTCGGGATAATAATCGCTTCGCTGTAACCGGCATTTATGTCGTCTCGCTTGTAACGAACAAGGCGGTGACCGTCGGTGGCTACCATTGTGGCTCCTTCCTCGCCGATACTCATATATACGCCAGTCATCGAAGGACGAAGGTCGTCGTTGCTTACTGCGAAGATGGTGTTGTTGATGGCTCTCGAAAGCGCGTCTGACGAGAATGTCACTGACTGACTGTTCTCAAGCGCGGCGGGCTGAGGGAAATCTGTAGCGTTTTCTCCGGCCAGTTTATAACGACCGTTTTCAGAATTAAGCTCAATGCTGTAAGTTTCTTCCTCAATCGAGAAAGTTACGGGTTGCTCAGGCAGGTTTTTGAGCGTGTCAAGGAGGATTTTGGCGGGAACGGCGATGTTTCCACTCTCTTTTGCCTCAACGTCCATGACAGTGATCATCGAGGTTTGCAAATCCGAAGCAGTGATGGTGAGGGTTCCAGCTTCGCCGTCGATTTCGAAAAGGAAGTTCTCCAATACCGGAACGATTGGGTTGGTGGTAATGGCCCCGTTGATTTGTGTAAGCTGTTTCAGGAGGGCTGATGACGAAACAATGAATTTCATATCTTCAGATTATGTTTTTTTCTATGGTAATAGAGTAGGTCGATTTTACGTAAAATCGAAAATCCCAATCTAAAATTCAACATCAAAACCTAAAATGCAAGCTAATTGGGCAAAATCAAAAAAGCTTGGATGAATAGGCCGTTGCGATTGGTGTCAGTAACCGAGAATCCTTAACACATCTTCGGGTTTCTGCTCTTCCATAAAAAGCTCGGAAGTAAAGGAGCCGTCTTGGGTTTTGTTTATAATAACGTGTTTCGGATTAGGGATTAGGCAATGTTGAAGACCGCCAACTCCGCCAATCGAATCCTGATAAGCGCCAGTATGAAAAAAGCCGATATAAAGTGGCGATTCTTTTGACGTTTTGGGCAGGAATATAGCGTTTACGTGTTGTTCTGCATTGTAAAAATCATCGCTGTCACACGTGAGGCCACCCAAGAGCACACGTTCATATTCTTTGTCCCAATTATTAATAGGGAGCAAAATGAATTTTGAGTTGATAGCCCAGCTGTCGGGAAGGTTGGTCATAAACGAGCTGTCGATCATGTCCCAGCGCTCTCTGTCGTTTTGTCTTTTTTGGGCTTTTATGGAAAATATATGCGCACCGCTTTCGCTTACGGTAAAGGAACCGAATTCGGTGAAAATGTCCGGTTCAGGAACGCCTTCAGCATTGCACATAGTTTTTATCTGATGAATAATCTCATCGACCATGTACTGATAATCGTAAGCGAAGCCGAGCGTGTTTTTTGTTGGGAAACCACCGCCGATGTTCAGCGAATTTAATTCGGGGCAGACTTTCTTCAATTCACAATATACCCTGACGCTTTTCGCAAGTTCGTTCCAATAATAGGCCGAATCGCTGATGCCTGTATTAATGAAGAAATGCAGCATTTTAAGCCTGAACTTCGGGTTGTCCTTCAGCTTTTCTTTGTAAAAAGGGACAATGTCTTGGTAGCCTATGCCAAGTCTAGAAGTGTAAAACGTGAACTTTGGTTCTTCCTCCGAAGCGATTCGAATACCTACGTCACATGGTTTTTGCAGTAAAGGAGCCAAACTGTCAGGCTCCTCAATATTGTCAAATATAGGTACAGTGTTACTGAAACCAGCGTTGATAAGGTTTGCGATATTCCTGATGTAATCAGGCATTTTGAAACCGTTGCAAAGAATGTGATTCGTTTTGCTTATCAATCCTTTTTTGGCCAAAGACTCCACAATATTGATGTCAAACGCCGAGGAGGTTTCTATATGTATGTCATTCTTGAGCGCTTCGCGAAGCACAAAAGAATAGTGAGAGCTTTTCGTACAATAACAATAATAGTATTTCCCCTTGTAGCCTGATTTCCGGATCGCGGTGCCGAAATACTCTTTGGCCCGAAGTATATTTTCCGTGATTTTAGGAAGGTAGGTAACCTTGAGCGGAGATCCGTATTGTTTTACGAGGTCCATCAAAGGGATGTCGTGAAAACGCAACTCATGGTTCGAAACACTGAACTCCGGTTGCGGAAAATCGAATGTTTGTTCGATTAGGTCGATGTACTTGTTTTTCACTTTCTGTCTTAATGAATAATATTGGGTATAACGACCAAATGTAATGGTTGCGGGACGAAAATCCAGCATAGACTTATGATAAAAACGGCGATGAGGACCGGGAGAGGACGGATCTCCCGGTTTTCTTGTTATTCGTTTCTTACAAATACCTTGTATCCCCACGGACCTATAACGATCGGGTTGTCATGCTTAAGCTCTTCGGTTCTTTCGGTAAATATTTCTTTGAAGTCACCGCGCGGGCCGTTTTTGAGTTGGACGGTTTGTTGCTCGGGCGAGAAGTTCAGGACTGTAAGTACCGTATTGTTGTTTTTCGCTCTGGAATAAGCGAACACCTGGTCGGGTAGACTGGTGTGCACCCGCTTAAACTCTCCGCCATAAGCGCCGTTCCACAAGGCGACATTTTCCTTTTTGGCCTGAAATAGCTTTTTGTAAAATTTCTGATACTTATAATCCCCCCAATTTATAGTGTCTTTGTCGAAAAAACGGAGCCTTTTGTTGAGTCCCGCTTCTTGTCCAGAATAAAGCAACGGCATGCCAGGGACAGTAAATGTCATTGTGGCGTAGGTTGATACGGCGTCTCCATAACGTTCGAATACAGTGCCGGCCCAGCTGTTTTCATCGTGGTTTGTGATAAAATTTAACTGATAGGCGGATTGGGGATACCTTTCCCGGTATCTGACAAAGTAGTTGGCTACGCTGTCCAGTGTTTGCGTTTCTACATCGCCTTTGCCTTGCATATTCCATTCTATCTTGGTTGCCCGGCCTTTGGCGTGCGTGTTCATGATGTGGTGGAACTCCCAGCCGTAGTCCAAATCGAACGCTTCCTTAACATATTTCGGATCTTCCCATTCCGCAAGCATAAACACGTGTTTGATCTCGTTCAGTTGCTTACGGCATTCTTCCCAAAAGTCTACGGCCACACCGCCGGCATAATCGCAACGGAACCCGTCCACGTCACACTCTTCGATCCAGAATTTCATTTCGTCAATCATCCATTGGCGGAGTTCTGGGTTCTCATAGTTTAGCGAAACGACATCCGTCCAATCGGGTACAGGAGGTTTCAGGTTTCCGAGGCTGTCGCGTTCAAACCAATTCGGGTGTGCGTCTATCATTTCATGATCCCAAGAAGTGTGGTTAGCCACCCAGTCGAGTATGACATACATTCCTTCGTCATGTATTTGCTTGACAAGATTACGGAATTCGTCCAAAGTTCCGAATTCGGGATTGATGGCCGAATAATCCTGAATAGAATAATAGCTGCCTAACGATCCTTTCCTGTTCACTTTTCCGATTGGTTGCACGGGCATAAACCACACGATCCCGACGCCAAGGTCCTTCAGCCTTGGCACATGTTGGGCAAAAGCCTTGAATGTGCCTTCGGGCGTGTATTGGCGTATATTCACTTCGTACATTCCCAGGTTTTTGCTCCAGCTCGGCTCATGTCCGTGATAAACGACCGAGTCTATGGCGGTATGTTCTTTGATTACCGTTGTGCGGGTTTTGCAAGAAGCGAAGCCCACCAAGGCAATTAGTAGTAACCAAAACGCTTTTTTCATGGTATAATATGGTTGTGTTATTCAATTGCCACTGGAAGGACCAGGACATCCACACACTAAAAACTACACTAGGGTTTGAAAGTTGAAAAGTTTTCGCGAGGTTCGGTTTTTTCTTAATCTAGAAGGCCATGCAGAGAATATTGATCATAGACAAGATGCACGATAGCATCTGTCCTTTATTGGAAGAAGCGGGGTTTCAGCCGGACTATAAGCCGGGAATTAGCAGAGCTGAGATTCTGGAGACGGTTGGGGAATATGAAGGGATGATTGTCCGTAGCAAAACCCCGATTGATAAGGAGCTAATTGATAAAGCCACCAAGCTTGAGTTTGTGGCAAGGGCGGGAGCCGGAGTGGACCAGCTTGATGTGGAGGCTTTGGATGCTCGCGGAATAAAGATTTTGAACGCTCCGGAAGGAAATCGGGATGCGGTGGGAGAGCATGCGCTGGGAGCGTTGCTTTGCCTGTTCAATAATATCATACAATCCGACAGAATGGTGCGCGAAGGCCTTTGGGACCGTGAAGGGAACAGGGGAGTTGAGCTTAAAGGCATGACCGTCGGAATTATCGGTTACGGAAATATGGGCAGGGCTTTCGCCCAAAGGTTGTTGGGCTTCGAGTGTGACGTTTTGGCATATGACCGCTATAAGGTGTCATACGGAGACGCTTTCGCAAAGGAATCGTCACTGGAGGAAATCTTCGAGAAAGCGGACGTGCTGAGTTTGCATACTCCTTTGACAGAGATCACTAGGGACATGGTTGACGCGGAGTTTTTGTCAAAGTTCAAAAAGCCCTTTTATTTCGTGAACTTGGCCAGAGGCGAAGTGGCGATGATGAAACCGCTGAACGACGCTCTGGATCAAGGCCGAATGAAAGGTGCCGTGTTGGACGTGTTGGAAAACGAAAAATTCAAAACTTTCACCTCCGACCAACAAGCCGAATTCGGCAAATTGAGCGCCAGGAACAACGTTGTTTTCACACCTCATGTTGGCGGTTGGACATTCGAGTCTTACGCAAGAATTAACGAAGTCTTGGTGAAAAAAATCAAAAGACTCTACGCGGAGGGCTAAGGCATTTCGGTTTGGGCTTCGTATATTAGCACTCCGAAAGGCGTTGTTTTTGCCGTTTGGCAAAACGAACGATTTCCGTTATATTGGCAGTCAGAGGAGCCGGATCGGCTCCTTAGTTTGTTTGTCCCAAGATGTCAGGGCCCAACTGGCCGTTTTCGGAACGTCGTTTGGAGGAGTTTTTTTCCGGCGCCGCCCGTTTGGCATCAATATTCAATAAACTATCGTAACATTAAATGCCGTAGCGAAGCCGTAGCGCGCTGACGGTAGATTTCTATTGCCCGAACTGATCCGCTTGGATAGGTTCGGAAAAAACCTTAATCGAAAATGGCTAAACTATCATACTACACGGAAGAAGGTCTCAAGAAGCTTAAAGACGAGTTGCAACACCTTAAGACTAAGGGAAGAAGCAAAATCGCCGCTGAAATCGCTGAGGCGAGAGACAAAGGCGACTTGAGCGAAAACGCAGAATATGATGCGGCTAAAGAAGCCCAAGGCTTGTTGGAAATGAAGATCGCTCAGTTGGAGAACACGATCGCCAACGCAAGGGTAATCCGTGAAGGCGACGTGGACACTTCAAAAGTGTCGATGTTGACTAAAGTGACAATCAAAAACGTTAAAATCGGCAAAACGGTTTCTTACACTTTGGTAGCGGAGGAAGAAGCGGATTTGAAAGCGGGAAAAATCTCGATCAAGTCGCCGATCGCCAAAGGCCTGCTGGGCAAGAAAGTGGGGGAATTAGCGACAGTTCAGGCTCCTGCCGGAAGTATTGAATTCGAAATTCTCGAAATCGGAATCTGATAAATGAAACCGGTGACTATAAACGAAAAAGGCCTTCCCGTTCAGGAAGGCCTTTTTCGTTTCTTCTTGTCTAAATGATTACAGTGCGTTCGGGCTTTGTCTCTTCCAGTCGTCAGAAGAGGAAACATGGATTCCGTCTTTTTTGACAAGTAACCAATCCAAGAAAACCTCCTCCCTACAACCCTTAAACTGTTTGCCGCTTTTGCTTACGTAAAAGATCGGATACGAGTGCCCGTATTCTCTTTTGAACTTAACGGGCTTACCGTCGTCGCCTTTGATAAAGCCCCATTCGATATCGAAAGCCTCGGACGAGCAATTTTTCCCTACAACAAAATCGTACTTGAATTTCCCGCTTCCGTCGGCGTTGAGCTGTAAAAATCCCGATTTTTTTCCTTTGTATTTTCCTAAGAATCTAGTCGAGTTGGGTGCTACCGTGCTGATTTTTTTCCCTTCATACACTATTTCCCCTTCTTTCTGCGCGCTTTGTCCGTAAGAGGCAAACGCAATCCCCAAGCCAAGCGCCAGAGACAAAATGGTACGTCTTATCATTATTGGATACCGGTTTTTCTTCGATACTGTTTCGTCGATAAAATTATGTATTCATTTTGCCAGTGACAAGCCTGAAGTTCTCTTATTTTGTACTTTTTTGACTTTGATAAGATGCCCTAATTAAGGTTATATCAATTTTGTAAATAAGGATATTGAAGAAAATAAAGCTATATAAATTGAAGAAAAACCAAAGAGAATTTTTTTCTCTGGAAAATCATATTTACGTTTGTCCCATGAAACCTTTTGCGGAAGAAAGGGTTAAAGACAACTAATGACAAGATTCGAAAACATATCAGCTGGAATGACTCACAACACCGTATGTTGCTGTACGGAGTGTTGTTGCTGTGCCTGTATGGGCATGCGAGACGGCGTTTCAGCGATTTGGGAATAACTATACACGAGCGTATAGAACAAAAAAAGCCCTCGCTGAAGAAGCGGGGGCTTTTTTTATACGTTTAGAATTGAGAATAGAATTTTGGGAGGTACAATATTCGGCGAGGAATGGTTTCAAAGAATAAAATCCTGAAAAGCAAATTGAATTAGATCGCTAGCGAAATATTCTTCGAGAAGAGAAACGAAGTTGAAAAATATGAGAACTCTGAACAACGTAATCGAAATGATGTGTATGTGCTGTTGCCAGGCGTGTTGCGCCATGGTGTGCTGTATGTGTTGCTGTACACAATCGAATCGATATGCGTTTAAGGAGCCGAGCGTTTAGGTAAGTTTTACCGAATGCGAAAAAAGAAGCCTCCGCCGAACGCGGGGGCTTTTTTTGTGCCCGAAAAAGAAACCAGCCATTATTCCGAATATAATTTGCTTTAAAAATACCGATCATGAGCCAGATTTCAGAGGTAGCCAAAAGAGACATCCAACAGTTGCGCCAGCGCATTGTCCAGTTTGAGAAAGGGGAGGTGCCGGAAGAGCGTTTCAAGGCTTTCCGTCTGACCCGCGGGGTATACGGACAGCGCCAGACAGGCGTCCACATGTTCCGGATCAAAGTGCCTTACGGCCGTCTGAACGCCGAGCAGTTGCGTGTGTTGGCGGATCTTTCCGACAAAAACTCAAACGGAAAACTCCACGCCACCACTCGCCAAAACTTCCAGATGCACTACGTGAAGTTGCAGGATACTCCCGCTATGTGGGAAGCTTTGGAAGAAGTGGGAGTGACTACCAAAGAAGCTTGTGGTAATACCGTACGTACCGTTACGGCTAGCCCGTACGCCGGAATTGACCCGAAAGAGCCTTTTGATGTTTCGCCTTACGCCGACGCCGTTACCCAGTTTTTCCTGCGCAACCCGATCTGCCAAGATATGGGACGAAAGGTCAAGATGGCGTTCTCCGCTCATGACGATGATTCCGCCTTTACGTACATCCACGATTTCGGAATGATTCCTCGCGTTCGTGTACAGGACGGGAAAGAGGAACGCGGTTTCCGCGTATTGATCGGTGGAGGGCTGGGTGCCCAAGCGATGATGGCTGTGGAGGCTTTCGATTTCTTGCCTGAAGATGAGCTGATTCCGTTTATCGAAGCTGGGCTGCGGGTGTTTGACCGCTACGGCGAGCGTAAGCGTAGGGAGAAAGCCCGTATGAAATTCTTGCTTGATCCGAAAAGGGGAATCGGTGCCGAAGAGTTTTTGAGATTGGTGGAAGAAGAACGCAAGGCTCTGTCGGCCCATACATTCAAGGTGGAAACTAACCACCCGAAATATGATTACCGGGCGCCGATTAAGCGAGTTCCTTACGAGTTCCCGAACAATAAGGACAAGTTCGAGGCTTGGAGAAAAGAAAACGTATTTGAGCAGAAGCAGACAGGCTTTTTCGCCGTAAAGGTTCGCTTGCGTTTGGGTAACCTTACCTCTGACCAAGCCCGCAAAGTCGCTGATATCGTAGAGTCCGCTACGCTTAACGATTTCCGTGTGACGATAAACCAAGGCTTGTTACTCCGTTTCGCTACAGAGGAGGCTTTGCCTTTCATATTCAACAGGTTGAACGAAGCCGGTTTGGCCGATATTGGTTTCGGGACGTTGGCGGATATCACCGCTTGCCCGGGCACCGATACCTGCAACTTGGGTGTGACAAACAGTACCGATATCAGCTTGGTGTTGGAAGATTTGTTGCGTGAGCGTTACCCTAGCCTGTCTTTGAGTGATCGGATCCATATCAAGATCAGCGGTTGCATGAACTCGTGCGGACAGCACATGGTGGCCGATATCGGATTCCACGGTAGTTCGATCAGAGCTTCGGGCAAAGTGGTGCCGGCGCTTCAGGTAGTGATGGGCGGTGGCGTAGAGGAAGACGGCAAGGCGTTTATAGCCGAGAAAATTATCAAGCTTCCGACCAAGCGTATCCCCAAGGCTTTGACAAAGGTATTGGATAACTATTTGGCGGAAGCCGAAGAAGGTGAGAGCTTCAAGTCTTATTATTATAAAAAAGGCAAAAAGTATTTCTACGAATTGCTGAAGCCTTTGGCCCTGACTACTGACCTGAAACCCGAGGAATACATGGACTGGGGAACCGAGGTCTCGTTTAAGCCGGAAGTGGGCGTAGGCGAATGTGCCGGCGTAAGCTTCGATCTGGTATCGACGATTGTCGGTGATTCGGAAGACCGTTTGGAGCTTGCCGGTGAAGGTCTGGAAGACGGCGTTTGGGCTGATTCCATCTATAACAGCTATTCTTCGATGGTTATCGCCGCAAAGGCTTTGTTACTTGGCGCCGATATCGAAACGAATACACACCGCAAGTTGATCAAGCAATTTGTGGAGGCTTTTGAAGATACGGATTTGTTGAAAGTTGAAGGCGGTTTTGAAGAGTTTGTCTTGAGAATCAATAAACAGGAGCCTTCGGAAGAATTCGCGAATCTTTATTACAACGATGCCCGAAACTTCTTGGCTAAGGTAAAAGATTTCCGTGCCGAACAAGCCAAGAAAGAGAAAGCGGAAGAGGAGAAATTGGTAGTGGACAAATTCTATAGGGCCTAATGATACGAGAACCGAAATTGACACTGGTAGGCGCCGGCCCCGGCGATCCGGAACTGTTGACGCTCAAGGCCGTTAGGATTTTGGCCGACGCCGATGTGGTATTGTACGACGCGCTGATCAACCCCGAAATATTGGGGCATATAAACAAAGGAGCCGAGCGGATTTTCGCAGGAAAGCGTTGTGGAAACCATTATATGACGCAAGACCGCATTAACGAAACCATCGTGCAAAAGGCCCTGGAGGGCAAGCATGTGGTAAGGCTCAAATGCGGTGATCCTTTCGTATTCGGAAGGGGGCATGAGGAATTGGAAGCTGCGAACGAACGCGGTATTCCCACCGAAGTGGTGCTTGGGGTTTCAAGCGTAAGCCTTCCCGGCCTTTACGGCGTACCGTTGACTAGGCGTGGTGTAAACGAAAGCTATTGGGTAGTAACGGCCGTGACCAAAAACGGCGAGGTTTCGAACGATTTGCGTTTGGCCGCGCAGTCCAGCGCGACGGTGGTTATCCTGATGGGATTGAAAAGAATAACCGAAATCATGGACATCTTCGTGACGCAGGGCAAGGCGATGACACCGGCGGCCGTAATCGGAAAAGGCTCGCATCCTGACGGAGAGATTGTCTCCGGCAATGTGGCCACGCTCGCCGAAAAGGTTAAGAACTCCGAAATTCCCGCCCCGGCAATGATCGTAGTGGGAGAAGTGGCCCGAAACGCTTCCGAAGTGCCTTTGGACGGCCTTTATGACGATTATCTCATTGAATCAAAATCTACGGCTTATGGCTGAGCAACATACTGATCGCAATAAACTCTTTCCTGTTTTCCTGAAATTGGACGAACTCAAAGTCCTGATACTTGGAGGCGGGGCCGTGGGGCTTGAGAAGCTCAGCGCCTTATTGAAAAACGATCCTGAAGCGAACGTTCGCTTAGTGGGGCTTACGGTTCAGGACGAAATAAAAACCTTGGGCGAGCGACACCCGAATGTGGAAGTGTTGGTGAAAAAGTTCGGTCTGGAAGATTTTGACGATGTGGACTTGGTAATCTTGGCTACTGACGACCGTGAACTGCACGTACGGGTTAAGAAAATGGCCAAAGCCTACAATCTGTTGGTCAACGTGGCCGACACTCCCGATCTCTGCGATTTCTACCTTGGCTCCACGGTAAGCAAAGGCCCGCTGAAGATAGGAATCTCCACAAACGGCCTTTCGCCGACATTCTCGAAGCGATTCCGCGAACTGCTCGAAGAAGTGCTCCCTGACGAGACACCTAGGCTGATCCGTAGTTTGAACAAAGTACGCGAACGCCTCCGTGGCGATTTCGCTTTCAAAGTGAAGAAGCTGAACGAGTTGACCAGAGGATTGGTGGAGTAAAGCAAAAAATTAAAATACCTCTAAATTCGGAATAAATGGTAAAATCCCGGCGGAACGGCTAACCGTATCCAACCGGGATTTTTGTTTTGTCAAAAGGTCAAGCGCTTAGGCCGGTTCGCCTTCGTTGGCTAGCTTCCTGAGTTGTTTCTCAAGTTCTGTTTCGCCTTTTTCTACAGCCCTAGAAGGTCTAGGGGCGTCATAGTCCACAAGTTTTCCTTCTTTGTCAAAGATCATATAGACGGGAACCCAGTTGACATTCATGTGTCTGTAAAGGCGGTTGTTGAAGCCTTCTTTTACCCGAAATTGGTTATGCTTTGTTTTGGTAAGGTCGAATACGTTCTTCCATACTTTTTCACAATTGTCACCTTTACATTGGTCCAGTGTCAGGTACACGAATGAAACAGGCAAACCATCTAGTTTTTCTTTGAGTATTTTGGAGTAAGGCATAGCAACACGGCACGGCCCGCACCCTAATGACCAAATATCCAAGTACACGGCTTTGCCGGCATGTTGGGCCATTATGTCACCGAATTTATGCTCAACGCCAGCGGTATCTATTACAATAGTTTCTGCAAATTCGGCGTGTAGAGGTTGACCGATCAGGGCTTGTTTTTCCTCATGTTTGTTTTTTGCCGCCAATACGGTTTTCAGTGATAGCGAATCAGTTTTCATTTTCATGAATTTATCAAGTGTCACGCTATCAGGTTGGCCAAAGTCATATCTAGAGTTGATAATGGCGGCCATAAGGTACTCTTGGGATTTCCCTTTGATGGAGTCGTAGACCAAGACATCCCATGCCTCATCATAGCTTAAGGAAGTGTCGGCTTTCATGACATCCTTTCTCTTTTGGAAAAGATAATTACGGAGATCGCCAATGTAGTCTTTCGATTGGATTTTGTCGTCATGAATCCTATTGCTCAAAAGCCCGATAGTAGTGTAAGCCTCCGGGATATCTAGCGAATCCAAAGGTTTCTTAGCGGAATAAGAATAGCGCCTTGGGTAATTGCAAACGATATTTTCGAATTTGACTTGGGTATCAATCTTGAAAAAACTTTGAAACTCTTCACTTAGCTTGGCTTTGTTGGGGTATGCGCTAAGGAAGTCGAGCCTTTTCTTCTTTAGCTCTTCCATTTTCGGTAAAAACTCTTCCAAGTTGAGCTTGCCATTGTTGCTTGGAGCATAGAAGTTTCGGTTCCAAAGTTTAGCCTTTTCAAGCTCATACATAAAGTTGTTTTTTTCCGCTCCCCTGCCAGTAAACTGGATAGTGTCGGCGTCGATGCTGATACTGAAATTATCTTTCGACATTAGGCAGATGTCATGATGGAAATTTCCTGAGCGGATACGTCCAGTAGCTAAGCCATTGACGGGAATCTCGATCTGAAAGTTCGAAGCGCTATCAACTTTTGCGATATGCGAAATTCCCTTTCGGGTAATCGGGTTGTCATTGATGTATTCGAACCGTACCTCTTTAATGTCGCCCGAAAGGATCTTGCCTTTGACGATAGCGAAGCCTTCCTTGCCTTGGGGAGCGGGAGGCTGGCAGGCGATAAACGCGAAAAGCGACATGCAGGCCAAAATGATTTTTTTCATTGCTAAAAGTATTAAAGTTTAAATAATAAAAGGGTATGTAGGTGGAGTGATGTATCCAACAGCTAAAAGATCTTGTAATATACCTTTTTATTTTGAATGATAAGGGGATTGGAAGAAAAGGTGAGAATGGTCGGGGAATTCCCGTTGACTGTATTCTTTACCTCGCTTCTTTCGTCTTTTGGCCGAAAACCAACATGCGGGTTTTGACGAAAACAGTGTGGATTTGTGGCTCTATTTTCCTTTGTTTCTGACTTCGCTATATTGCCTTCGGAAAGGGAAGGCCCTTATGAATCCACGGAGTTTGATTATTCCGTGGATTTTTGCATTAAAAGGAGGTGGTGAAAAGTCCTTAAGGGTTTGACCTGATTCTCTTAAGGGTTTCGGTCAATTCTCTTAACTGTTTTCACAAATTCTCTTAAGCAAAATGGGTGAAACCCTTAAGAGAATTGGCTGATTGTCTTAAGAGATTTGCTCCAAGTGCTTAAGACAATGAATTTAACTGTTAGGAAACGACTGGAAACATGCTTGTCGTGGTAGGGATTTCAGTTTGTTTATCCGATTTTTCTTACTTGACGTGTCTCCGATTTTCCCCTTGGTTTAGGGTAGGGCCAAATAGTTTCATCTAATGGTATAAGAGCCCTCCGAATTGTCTGTGCGGGACTGTATTTTTACTATTGAAGTATTTTTTGTAATTTTTTAAAAGCAAAAGCTTGAAAAAGCCTTTGTACTTTTTGAACTAAGCCTAAACAACAAACAAATAACCCATTATGAAAGAAGTATTTATAGTGAAAGCACTCCGTACGCCCATAGGATCTTTTATGGGAGGCTTGTCGCACCTAAGCGCTACCGAGCTGGGGAGTTTGGCCATAAAGGCTGTACTCGGCGAAGATGGCGCTTTGGCCCCTGAAGTGGACGAGGTGTATATGGGAAACGTAATCTCTGCTAACTTGGGTCAAGCGCCCGCCCGCCAAGCCTCGTTGGGAGCGGGAATATCGCATGACGTACCCTGTACCACCATCAATAAAGTCTGCGCTTCCGGGATGAAGGCCGTAATGACCGGCGCCCAGTCCATTATGTGCGGTATGGCCGACGTAGTGGTAGCCGGCGGAATGGAAAGCATGTCGAACATCCCGTATTATGTGCCGAACGCCCGCAAGGGGTACAAATTCGGAGGAGGCGATTTTGTGGATGGCTTGGTACGCGACGGCCTGCAGGAAGTGTATCACGATATGCCGATGGGCTGTTGCGGAGATCATTTGGCCAAGGAAACGGGTATAAGCAGGGAAGAGCAGGACGCTTACGCCGTGGAATCTTATCGCCGGGCAAAAGAAGCTACCGAATCGGGGCTTTTGACGAAAGAGATAGTGCCCGTGGAAATAAAACCCCGGAAGGGCGATCCGTATATGATGACGGAAGATGAGGAATATAAAAATGTGCGTCTTGAGAAGATTCCCAACCTGCGCCCGGCCTTCGGGAAGGAGGGTACGGTAACCGCAGCCAACGCCTCCACGCTGAATGACGGTGCCGCGGCCCTTTTGCTTATGAGCGCCGAAGCGGTGGAGCGTACCGGAATGAAGCCCATTGCCAAGATTGTCTCCTTCGCTGACGCCGCGCATGAGCCGATTTGGTTCACCACCGCGCCTTCGACGGCTTTGAATAAGGCTTTGGACAGGGCCGGAAAATCCGCTGGCGATATTGATTTTTATGAAATAAACGAGGCATTCTCTGGTGTGGCCATCGCAAACAATAAGCTATTGAGTCTCGATCCCGAAAAGGTTAATGTTTTTGGCGGAGCCGTTTCGTTAGGGCATCCATTAGGCTGTTCCGGCGCTAGAATTCTGGTGACTTTGCTGAATGTACTTTCCAATAAAGACGGAAAATACGGCGCCGCGGGCATCTGTAACGGCGGAGGCGGAGCCTCGGCCATGGTGGTGGAAAAGCTGTAAAAAGCGGAACGTTCAAACGATAAGAAACAAGAAAGGGGCCCGAGAGCCCCTTTTTTCGTTAGTCAATACAGTCTATTGGACCGTTTTGAAGCCTTCTTTTTTCCAAGCCAAGATTCCGCCCTCTACGTTCAAGGCCTTTTTGAATCCCATTTTACGCATCGCTTCCGAAGCGTTTGCGCTCCTACGGCCCGAACGGCAGTAAACATACACGGTTTTGGACTTGTCGAGTTTGCTTACTTTAGCCTTGAACTCATCCGAGTGCCAGTTAATGTTGATGGCGTTTTTCAAGTGTCCGGCCTCATACTCCGCTGGCGTGCGAACATCAAGGAGGATAAACTGTTCCTCGCTGGTGATCTTGGCCTGAAGAGTCTTGATGTCTGTCTCCTTTTCTTGGGCGTTGCTTTGGCAAGATATTGCTAACAATGCGCAGAACAGGCTCAGTATGATCGATTTTCTCATATTGGATTCCGTATTTAGGGAAGCGTTGAACCCCAAGTTCATATGGGTACTCATTTACAACGTTTCCGTTCTATATTGTAATATTGTGGAGTGAAAAGAAGTAAATGACCTGACAGAACAAAGAAAATTAAGTCAGGTGATTATGCTTAGTCTGGCCATGGGAATGACCTAGTGGTCTCTTTGCGTTTTGCTTTTCAAGCTGTACAATATGCCCGCTCCTATAACTCGTCGTCGCTGATGTCTCCCAATTGCGGGCGCAACAGGATCTCCTCCACACAGGCCGAGGGCGAAAGGCTGTGGGATGCCCAGATAACGTCCGCTACGTCGGTTGATTTCATCAGTCTCTCTTCGGGCAGTTCCACGCCGTCCCAGCTCGCCGTTTTAGTGGCGCCGGGCATAATGGCCGTTACCTTTACTCCGTGCGGTTTCATCTCCTCACGAAGCGCTTTGGTCATGCCCAACATAGCGTATTTGCTAATGCAGTAAGAACCTCCGTTGGCGTATGGGGTGATGCTTGCCGTCGAGCAGATATTGAAAATATGCCCGTCTTTCCTCTCGATCATCCCCGAGATAATTCCCCTGGTGATATAGTAAGCGCTGTAAAGGTTCGTGTCGATCATCATTTCCAGACGGCCGTCTTCCTCGTTATGCACCTGTCCGGGAATGTAAACGCCCGTGTTATTGACCAAAGAGACGATTTCCTTTCCTAGGCCATTGACGAAGGAAACGAATTCTACGCATGACTGTTTCTGGGAAAGGTCGGCGCGGAAAGCGTAAATTTCGGCTTCCGGATACTTGTCTCCCAATTCCTTTTTGAGGCTTTCGAGGTCTTCCAGATTGCGTGAGCACGTGGCCGCGGCGTAACCTTCCCGTACAAACCGCTCAATTATTGCCTTACCGATTCCCTTCGTCCCACCGGTAACGACTATCATCTTGTCCATGGTTCTTACAAAAGTTGACGGCGCTTTTATAGTGGCGCCAAGGTGTTATAGGTTGAATATAGAAAGCAAGATAGTGTTTTCACTCATGAAAAAAAGGACAGGAGCCCGTGCCCCTGTCCTTTTTCCTTAATCTCTTTGGCCGATTGATCAGATGCCGGTGTAGTTAGACGGCGTGATTTGCTTGAGCTCGGCCTTTACGGCGTCGTTTACGTCCAGCGTATCGATAAATTCGGCGATAGTTTCGGCCGTAATCTTCGAGTTTACTCGCGTAAGTGCTTTCAACGCTTCATACGGCGATGGGTAAGCTTCGCGACGAAGAATCGTTTGGATAGCCTCGGCCACTACCGCCCAGTTGGCTTCCAGCTCATCGGCGATGGCTTGGCGGTTCAGTTCCAATTTGCCGATGCCTTTCTGCAAAGACTTCAAAGCGATAAGTGCGTGGCCTACTGGAACGCCCACGTTTCTCAAAACGGTAGAGTCCGTAAGGTCTCTTTGGAGGCGTGATATCGGGAGTTTGGCCGAAAGGTGTTCGTACAAAGCGTTGGCAATGCCGAGGTTTCCTTCCGCGTTCTCAAAGTCGATAGGATTCACCTTATGTGGCATAGCCGAGGATCCCACCTCTCCGGCCTTGATCTTCTGTTTGAAGAATTCAGCCGACACATATTGCCAAACGTCGCGGGCGAAGTCGATCAGGATAGTGTTTACGCGCTTGAGGTTATCGAACAACGCAGCCAAGTTATCGTAATGTTCGATCTGCGTAGTCGGGTGACTGCGCACCAAACCAAGGTATTCGCTTACGAATTTGTCGCCGAATTCCTTCCAGTCGTAGTTAGGGTAGGCAACGTGGTGAGCGTTGAAATTGCCCGTCGCTCCGCCGAATTTGGCCGAGTAAGGCACGGTTTCGAGCAATTCGAGCTGGCGTTTTACCCTTTCGGTGAAGACGTGAAGCTCTTTGCCAAGGCGGGTAGGCGAAGCCGGTTGCCCGTGCGTTCTGGCCAACATCGGCACGTCGCCCCATTCGCTGGCGCGGGCCTCGATCATTTCGACCACCGTATCGAGCTCCTTAAGGAACACGTCTTTGATAGCGTCGCGGAGAAGCATCGGCGTGGCCGTGTTGTTAATGTCTTGGGAAGTCAGGCCGAAGTGGATAAACTCCTTGTATTCGGGAATCCCCATCTCGTCGAAACGCTCCTTGATAAAGTACTCCACGGCTTTTACGTCGTGGTTGGTGGTGCGTTCGATGGCTTTGATACTCTCGGCGTCCGCCTCGCTGAAGTTGCGGTAGACGTCGCGGAGCTTTTCGAACAAGGCCTTGTCGAAGTTGGGCAACTGCGGGATCGGGAGCTCGCACAGGGCGATAAAGTACTCGATCTCCACATGCACGCGGTATTTGATCAGGGCGTATTCCGAAAAGTAAGGGGCCAAGGCTTCGGTATGCCTGCGGTACCTGCCGTCTACGGGCGAAATGGCGGTCAGTGAATTGAGGTTCATGAAATAGATGGATTACGTCGTGAAGGCCGGAGCGCCATGGCGGGCGGTATGTTCGGACGTTTCGAAAAAAGGCCCGGACCGCATGGCCTGTCGTTAACCGGCCGACCAGATGGTTTTTTGTTCGTTGCCAAAATTACGAGTAAGGCTTCGGTAAAAGAAACCGGAGGGAGATTTTTTGACAAAAGAGACGAAGTCGCCCGCGAAACCTCCCGTCCTTGATGAAAAAATGCCTCGAAACCACCTCTGTTTTCACCCAATATTAGGCGGGTGGTCTTGTGTTCAGAATAATATTCTGTTTTGTCGAGATCCTAAGTCCAATACTTTAGTAAGATTGGGCAGTGCAGAATTTTCTCTATTATGGATGTGTCAAACATGACAAAAGTCATTTTGTATAAGAGGGCTAGATCATAACTTGTAAGAGATTCAGTCAAGGACTAAAAACTTTTTCCTATGGAAGACATGAATATGGCGCTCACTCTTATGGCAGTGGGAATGACGACCGTTTTTTTGATGCTATTCCTGGTAGTGACCGGAGGCAACGCGATTATCGCGTTTGTCAACAGGTTTGTGCCTGAGGAAGAAGCCAAGGTTAAGCCTGCTTTGTCGGGGGCTAAGGGAAGCTCCGCAACCTCTGCTCTGGACGATATTCGCAAGATGGCGGTACTAACGGCCGCCGTACAGCAAGTAACCCAGGGACGGGGACGGATAACCAAAGTGGAGATAAGAAAGTAACGAGAAAACGACCGACCTACGCCAAGGCCGGTTTTTTTGTGGCTTGTTATAAGCCGGCAGGGGCGCCAAGGTGGCGCTCCGGTGATTTTGTTGAAAGGGAATTTTTTAAGAAATAGACATTGATTATGGCAAGAGAAATCAAGTTTAGCCTTGTCTACCGCGATATGTGGCAGTCGTCGGGCAAGTACGTACCCAGAGTTGACCAGTTGGTAAAAGTTGCGCCCCACATTGTGGATATGGGATGCTTTGCCAGGGTGGAAACGAACGGGGGCGGTTTTGAGCAGGTAAACCTGCTTTTTGGTGAAAACCCCAACAAGGCGGTTAGGGACTGGACTCAACCTTTCAACGACGCGGGCATACAAACGCACATGCTTGAGCGCGCGCTCAACGCTTTGCGCATGAGTCCCGTGCCGGCCGACGTGCGAAAGCTCATGTTCAAGGTGAAGAAACAGCAGGGAACAGACATCGCGCGGTCTTTTTGCGGGCTTAACGATACAAGAAACATCAAGGACTCCATCCGCTACGCTAAGGAAGGCGGAATGATTGCGCAGGCTACTTTGGCCCTTACCTACTCGAAGGTACATACGGTAGATTACTACGTGAATATGGCCGACGAGCTGATACAGGCCGGCGCGGATGAGATCTGTCTTAAGGATATGGCGGGCGTGGGACGTCCCGTGACCTTGGGCAAGATCACCAGGGGCATTAAGGAAATGCATCCGGAGGTGGTGATTCAGTACCACGGTCACTCCGGACCGGGATTTACGCCGGCTTCCGTACTGGAAGTAGCCAGGGCTGGTGCCGATTATATAGACGTGGGTATGGAGCCTTTGTCGTGGGGTACGGGCCATGCCGACCTTCTTACCGTGCACGAGATCCTTCGTGACGCCGGATTCAAGGTGCCGGACATCAATATGAAGGCCTACATGAAGGTGCGGACCCTGACGCAGGAGTTCGTTGACGACTTCTTGGGGCTTTATATCAACCCGAAGAACCGCCACATGAACTCGTTGCTTATCGGGCCGGGCTTGCCGGGCGGTATGATGGGCTCGTTGATGGCCGATTTGGAAAGTAACCTGAACAGTGTAAACAAGTGGAAAAAGAAAAACGGGAAGCCTGAGATCAGTCAGGACGACCTGTTGATCAAGCTCTTTGACGAGGTGGAATACATCTGGCCGAAGCTTGGTTACCCGCCTTTGGTTACGCCGTTTAGCCAATACGTCAAGAACTTGGCGATGTTCAACGTGATGGCCATGGAAAAAGGCAAGGAGCGTTGGTCTATGATCGCCGACAATATCTGGGACATGATCCTTGGCAAATCAGGTAAGTTGCCGGGCCCGGTGGCGCCGGAACTTGTGAATTTGGCCAAAGAGCAGGGACGCGAGTTCTTCGAGGGCGTACCGGCAGAGCTTTACCCCGACGACTTGGACACTTTCCGTCAGGAGATGGACAAGAACGGATGGGACTACGGACAGGACGACGAGGAGCTTTTGGAACTTGCCCTGCATCCGGAGCAGTACCGCGCTTATAAGTCAGGCAAAGCCAAAGGCGACTTTGAGGCCGATATAGCCAAGCGTAAAGCGGAAAAAGAGGCTCCTGTAGCCAAAGCCGAGCCTACGCCGACACCTGCGGTAGCCGACCTTTCGCCAAAAACGATGAATATCAGCGTAAACGGCGAGGTGTTCAAAGTACACGTGTCTTACGACGAAAACGGACAACCGGAGGCCGCTCCGGCTCCTGTGGCCGAGGCTCCGGCCGCAGCGCCAGTGGCGGTGGAAGGCAAGGAGGTGATCGCGCCGATCGAAGGAACCTTCTTCCTGACCAAACCGAACGCTGGCACTGCCGTAAAGGTGGGCGACCAAGTGAAAAAAGGAGACGTGATCTGCTACGTTGAGTCGATGAAAGTATACAACGCCGTTACGGCCGAGCACGACGGTGTAGTGCAACAGATCGTGCCTTCGGACGGTGCGGACGTTGACGAGGACGACGTGTTGCTGGTAGTCGGATAAGGCGCAACTACTGGCGCTTGCTTTGGCCGGGGCCCGTGGGCCGTCGGCTAAGCTGACTTATCACGACTTTTTCATCACGGGCGGACGCCTCCCCGCTGGGAGGGCGCCCGCCGTAACCGTTTTTCTCTATGGATATTTTAGATAAACTGTTCGATATGACGGCCCTTGGCCAGCTGTCCGGCAGTCCGGGGACATGGATCATGATCGTCGTCGGGTTGGGACTGTTGTACTTGGGCATCGTAAAGGAGTATGAACCGCTACTGCTGGTTCCTATCGCTTTCGGCGTTATTCTGGCCAATTCGTTGGGTAGCGGCTTGGGTATAGTGCCCTCCACGCCGGAGATAGAACACATGACTCTGCTGGAAATAGCCAAGCACCACGGCATACTCAACTTTCTGTACTACGCCCTGATCAAGACCGGATTCCTTCCGCCTATCATCTTTATGGGGGTAGGGGCGCTTACCGACTTCGGCCCTATGCTGAGGAACCTTCGTTTGGCATTCTTCGGAGCGGCCGCGCAGATAGGTATCTTCACCGTAGTGTTGGCGGCGGTGGCCATGGGCTTTACGCTCAAAGAGGCCGCTTCGTTGGGTATCATCGGCGGTGCCGACGGGCCTACGGCCATCTACACTACCATCATGTTGGCTCCTCACTTACTAGGTCCCATCGCTATAGCCGCGTACTCTTATATGGCATTGGTGCCTGTGATCATTCCTTTGGTCGCAAGGCTTACGATGACCAAAGAGGAGTACCTGATCAATATGAAGCAACAGGACAAGAAATACCCCAGCGCAAAACCCATAAAGAACCTGCGGGTAGCCAAGATTCTGTTCCCACTGGTGACGGGCGGTATAGTGGCCATTTTGGTCCCTTCAGCCGTGCCTTTGGTGGGTATGTTGCTTTTCGGTAACCTGATCAAGGAAGTGGGCGCCAATACCGGACGCCTCAAAGACGCCGCTACGGGCGCCATTATGAATTCGGCCACGATATTCCTGGGCCTTACCGTAGGCGCCACCATGACGGCCGATACCTTCCTTAATATGAAAACGTTGGGCATTATCGTAGGCGGGTTCCTTGCTTTCGCGATTTCCATCGCTGGCGGAATCTTCGCGGTGAAGGCCTATAACCTTTTCGCCAAGAAGAAAATCAATCCGCTGATAGGTGCTACCGGCCTTAGCGCCGTGCCTATGGCCTCGAGGGTGGCCAACGACATAGCGCTGAAACACGACCCAAGGAACCATATCCTGCAATACGCTATGGCTTCCAACATCTCGGGCGTGATCGGTTCAGCTGTGGCCGCGGGTGTTTTGATATCGTTCTTAAGTTAGTAAGAGACTGGGTAAATATCTTGGGTTTGTGGCCTTGGTATTACACCGAGCAAGCATAACAGGATTTCCCAGATATCGTTACTCTGTTAGGAAGGCTTCCGGATTTTGTTCCGGAGGCCTTTTTTGTGTCTTATATCCGCAGGAAAATGGGGATAAGCCCTGATTTTTCCGTTTTCGGAAGGCTCTTTTTGGGATTTAGGACCTGTCCTAAAGTAAAAATGGAAGTGTCCTCACTTACGAAAGGACTTGTCCTTTTGTTGGTTAGGACCTTTCGTTTTGGGCTTAGCGTTGGCCGAAAATCTTTTTGTCTTTAATCTTGGCCCTGATCTTACGCCTTGCGTTCCTCGTTTTCCGGTGACCGAACAAGTGCCGGGTAGGGGTTAGGAGGGTAACCGCACCTGTGAGATGGCCTGCGTGGCCGAGAACTCTTCCATGGCCAGAAGTAGCTCTCCGACTATCTGGACATATTCTTCCGTATGGTCGATCAGGTTTGTTTTGGGCGGAGACATGTTCTTTGCCCTTTCCCGGAAGTTTTCTTCCAACATATTCCAGTCGGCCATATCCAAAAAAGAAAAGGTCAGTAACATCTGCTTGAGCGGTTCGGAAAATCTTTGGTAGTAAGCTATTACTTCCTCCATGCGGTCGTATTGATTGTCGAAAGTAAGGACAAAAGAAGCCATATCCTGTGCCGATGCGAATTGGTCTATAAAGAAAGAGCCGGTCTCTGTGTCCATTTCGTCTTCCTTGAGCCGTAGCCATGCCCTTAGGTTCTCGAAGATAAGCAGGATGTCAGGGGCCAATTCCCTGACAATACTTATGATTTGGTTTGTGAAGTAGTAAGCTACCGTGAAATACTCCAGCTTGTGCATGTCGAGATAAGCCAAGCCAAGACGCTTTAGGGCCAATAGCCCGGCCAGTTGAAAGGCGGAAAACTTATCGGTGTCCTCGGGCTTGGGGACCAAAGCCGGGTTGATCAGTAATGAGGGGCGGGCACGGTGAAGCTGTTGGCTCATGGACTTGTTGGTGGCGGTAAGTAAGAAATCCCGGTTATGGACGGCGTCGGCCGACAGTTTTGTTTGGCTATGGCGCACTAGTCCCGAGGCCCTTTTGCCCGCCGCTTCCTTGTAGCGGCCCGTTTTGCGCCCTTGTCTTTGTGCCGCCCCTACAATGAATTTCGCTCCGCGCTTCAACTGATCTTTGAATTGCTGGGCCTTATCGACTATTTCCTCGCCGTGTTTCATCTTGATGGAACGCTCGTTTCTTATTAAAAGCTTGAAGTAAACCATTACACGTTTCAGCTGTGTGTCGTCCAGTTGGTCTAGCGATACGGTATCCACCGCCTCGTGAAGGTTTTCCACATCCAGCATCTGTTGCCATTCCTTTAGTGGGTCGTCTTCCGCTACGGCGTCTTCCGGACCTGTAGGTGCTTTTGTGGTGGCCGGCGAGCCGTGGTGGTCTCCGCCTTTTCCGCGCTTCTTTTTCTTTTTGGACCTTCCGCCTGTTCTGGGCAAAGGTGTCGCTTTGGGCGAGGCCCCGTGTGGTGTGGCCGTTTCCTCGGGCTCTTCTTCCGGTGCGGTAACTGGCGCATCTGTTACAACGCCAGCTTCTTTGTCGGAAAAAGCGGGGTCGGATTGTTCTTCGGGATGTGGCAAAGAAACCGAAGGCGGAAGGGGTGCGGACTTAGTGGAGGCATGCTTTTGGGGAATACGTCCGAAGCAATCCGTGAAGACAAAGGGCAGGTTGGCCTCGTCTACCCATTTTTGAATGGAAGGCAATATGTCCTCTAGGTTCCGATAAGCCCTTTTCGCCTCGAATTGGCCGTTTCCCCGGTCGTAAAACACCAGGCGGGGCGAGTCTTTGGCAGGCGAGTAATGTGCTTGGGAAAGGTGTACGTGTACGGATTCCCCTTTGTTGCCGAACTCGAAATGAGTTTGGTCGATATCCAGCGTAAGGTGTGGGTAGCCGTAAGTGGCGGGCAGTATTATGGCGTGGCGCAGAGAGCTGACGAAAAACTTGACCCCGTCTCGGTTGCGTTTCTCCAGCCCTTTTCTCCATTCAGACTTGTCGAACCGGTAGCGGATCATCTGCAAAGGGGCGTTCCGGCCGAGTCCTTGGCTTCCGGAGGAAGGCTCCTGTTGTCTGTTATGTTGTTGTTTTCGGTTGGAAAAGACCACTGCTTTCAAAAAATGGGACACAGTGTGTTTTCGCAAGAATCGGGCCTTTGAAGGGTGACCGTGCCGAGTGTTTTTGTTTACGGTAGGCTTATTGTCGGAATAGGGAGCCGTTGAGTTTTTCAAGGTGCTTTGGCGGAATGGTTTTTGAAAAGGGGATAAGGATGCGTTAGTCCCTTTTCCGCACTGACGGAGAGCTTTCCGGTCCCGATTTTTGTCGCCTTGTCGCATGTATTACAGGAAGAAGAAACCTAAGAAATATTCCTTTGACGGTAGCTCCGCGTCGGGCTTGGCCAAGATGCCGGCCTTCCGTTTGGGGGATTCGGACGGTGATACGGGAAACGGAACGACAACATATACTCCTGTAGAGACTTTGTCTTCCCTTTATTTAGCCTACCCGAACGTAGATGGGACAATGCGAAACATATGTAGCGTAGGGCCCAGAACCCGACTATTGGCTGACTTCTCGGATTTGGTTTACGGTGAATATCGCCATAAGATGAGTGACTGGGTAAAAGTGGTGGGGCCGGAGGGAGCTTGGTACGCCTATGAAGGCGGTTTGGCCCATTTCCCCCCGGCTGATGACTACATGCAGTTGATGCGTTTCCTCAGGTCGGTTTGGGCTATGAGAGCCGAGCTTTTGGAAGAACGGAGCTTTGTGCACGAGTTTGTGTACCAATTGGCTAACCGCCACGGAGGCGAGGTCGATTGCGGAGACAGGCAAGGGTTTTTGAAAGAGCTGGAAGGGTTAATGTTACACCATGCGGTGGGTGAGGGCAAAGTGTTAGCTCAAGATTTGGGCGAATACGTAACGGTGGGTGACCTAAAGAGCGGTCCGGCAACCCAATGGGACCGTGAGTTTTTTCATTTCGAAGGTGTGGGTAAGCCTGATGAGAGGCCTGCCGACTTTAAGTTCTACATTAACCCGCACCCCGCCAAGATACCGGAGGTATTGCGTTTTGTGCTGGACCGTGTGGTAAACAGTCCTCGCTTTCCGGAGATAGGGGCAGTTAAGGTTATCGGTTTCGCCGAGCATGCCATCCGCAACGACCTGATAGTGATGTATGCCGATACCGAGGAAGGCTTGCTTAAGGCCAAGGATATACTGATAAAGTACGTGGAGGCTAATCCGGAGAGCTTTCAAGATGTGACACCCCCAATGTCCGAACCCATAGCCAGAGGCGTGGCCATAGCCCGCGAGCCGATAGGGTTGACTTATAATATAGGGGCCGGCGGGTTTAGGGACGTGGGAAAAAGTGAGCATTATGACTTCCTTGTCAAGGTTTTGGACCTTCTGGATTCATCTACCGAGGTGCCGGGCGAACTGGACGAGCTGTTGACAAAGAAGTTGAGTGAGGATATGTCGGAAGTAATGTCCTCGGAAAACGGGCCGAGGGACGTAAGCAAAGCGGTGTTTGATGTGTACCGTGAGTATATGAGCCAGCTAGGGATAGGAGAGGGGGAAGCCCTGTTTACATCCTTTTCGAAGTCTCATAAACAATTTAGGGAGCCCGGGAAAGTGCTGGTCGGTGAGCGCAACGTGTCTTTTTCGTCGCTTAGATCTTATCTTGTGGCCGATGCGTTGTTGGTGTCAGGCAATGTCTTCGAAGATTTTGTGAGCGAGGTAATGAAGCGTTTCGTTTCGGGGAGAATCAATTTTTGGCGTCCGTCAAGGAATTTGGGAGACGGGACATTGGTCTGAATGACTTGAGGCTAAAGCGGGAAACACGAAAGAAGCCGACCTTTTGGGCCGGCTTCGGGTGTCTATTGCTACTAAACTGAAGTTTCTCCGTACTGAGGGAAAAGCCTGTGGCTTATTTCTGTTTCTTGATCTTGTCCTCTTTCTCCACACCTTTGAGCACCTCGATATTGATGCCGTCTGACAGGCCGGTCTTCACTTCCCGCTTTTCGAACTCTTGTTCGGTAGTCTCCACTTCCACATAAGTCTTGCCGTCTTCCTTGTCGAAGATGAGAAGACTTTCCTTGATGGCCATAACGCTGTCGCGGTGGTCAAGTACGATGTCGGCGTTTGCGCTGTATCCCGAACGCAGGAAGGTGCTGTCCTTAAGCGTAACGGCCGCCTTCACTTCGAACTGTACGGCGCCTTCTTCCTCTTTGCCCTTCGGTGAAATGAACTCCAACAAGGCGTCGAAAGACTCGCTCTGCAGGGCGGCGACTTTAAGCTTAAGCTTCATGCCTTCCTTGATCTTGCCTACTTCCGACTCGTCCACCTTTCCTTCGAAGATCATCTCGCCCATGTTGGCCACGGAAGCAAGTGTGGTTCCGTCGTTGAAGGTGTTACTTTCGATCACGAAGTTACCTTCTTTTACGGGAACCTCCAGCACCATTCCTTCGGCGGTAGAGTACACAAGGTTTGAAACGGAGCCCTTTTTCTTCGTAGCGCCCTCCTTAACGATCTGGAGGTTGTCTTTGGCCGCGTCAAGCTCCTGTTCGCGTAGCTTGTAGCTCACTTCGAATTCGTTGAACTCCTGCTTCGAAATGACTTGTTGGTCGAAAAGCCCTTTTTGGCGCTTGTACTCCCTTTCCGCGTTCTCAAAGTTGATGCGAGCCGTTTTGACGTTCGATTCGGCCTGGTTGAGACGTGCCACATCCGGAATTACCTTGATGCGGGCGATAAGCTGTCCTTTCTTGATGACGTCTCCGGCCTCGGTGAAGAGTTCGTCCACGACTCCTGAGACGTGCGACTTCACCTCGATTTCCTTGCGAGGAGTTATGGCGCCGGTAGCTACGGTCTTCTTTACGATGTTAGTCTTGAATGGCGATTCTGTTTCGAAGACTACGGGTTTCTCTTGGGATTTGGCGTACAGGTAATAGAACATGCCGGCTACGGCTCCCAGAAGGGCTATTCCCAAAAAAATGTAAAGTATCTTTTTCATGTCGCTAAGGTTGTTTTCTGTTTATGGTCGTCGGCGTTTTGGGCCGGCGAGGTGATCAATTGATAAAAGGGATATGTCAGTCGGCTCTCATAGCCTCTATCGGGTGAATGGAAGCCGCTTTCTTGGCGGGCAGAAGGCCCGCTACTAGACCGAAAAGAATGATTACGATCAAGGCGACCATTGCGACGTTGAAATCGACTGTAGGGTCCGTGAATACGCCGGAGCCACCGCCCGGGCCTCCCATCATTTTGGAAAGATATTCCAAAACCCCAACGCCGAATAACAAGCCAAGTAACCCTGCGAAAGCGGTGAGGGCTACGGATTCTTGCAGGATCAGCGAGATAATGGACCAAGGAGTCGCTCCCAAAGATTTCCGGATGCCTATCTCTTTTGTTCTCTCCTTGACTACAATCAGCATGATATTGCTTATGCCGATAGCGCCGGCCAACAATGTGCAAGCCCCGACAAGCCAATTGAAACCTTCGATACCTAGGAACAGTCCTTTGATTTGGTTGAATTCCTTGCTGAGGTTGGCCGAACCGATGGCGGCCTTGTCATCGGGGTGTACGCTATGCCTTGCGCCCACGGCTTTTCTAATGCTACTTTCCACTTTCGTTGCGTCGTAATCCGGAAAAGCCCCGAAGGCGAACCATCCGACACGGTTACCCGAGCCGAAAGCGTTTTGGTATGTCGTGAACGGGATGTGGATGTCATCTTCGTCGTACTTGGCGCCCTGCTTTCTGCGAGAGTGGTAAATACCGATTACCTTGAAGAAAATTCCGTTGATTCGTATATGGGTACCGATAACCGTTTCGTCGTCTTTGTAAAGTACTTCCTGCACACGCTTGCCTATAACACAGACTTTTCTTTTTTCGGCCATGTCATTTTCGTTTATGAATCGTCCTTTTGGATAATCCCTCAGGGCGATTTTGGCGTATTGGGGCGTGTCACCGTATACGCTGAAGGCTCCGGATTCCTGGTCCCTTACCACGTTATTGTTGTTACCGTAGTTACCGAGCTGTATCCGAGGAGCCAAATATTGCAAACCTTCGGTCTGATCCCTGATATTGAGGTAATCATCCCAGTCGAGCTGGTAATAGCGACCAGGTTTGAACCCGGCGTAAGGCATGGTGGTCTTCTGTGTCCAGACGAAACCGCTGTTTGTGTTCCAAGCGGCGAAGTCTCCCGCAACGCCGTTCTTAAGGCCTTGGCCCGCACCCAATAGTATGATCAGCATAAAAATGCCCCAAAAGACCCCGAACATGGTCAGGGCGGTCCGCAGTTTGTTCTTGCTGACGGTGGCCAGTATTTCTTGCCATTTTTCGTAATCGAACATGGTGTTGTTTGTTTCGGGTTTCGATAAAACGTCCGCTGGGACCTGTTATTCGTCTTTTAACGCCTCGATAGGACTGATTTGCGATGCTTTTCTGGCGGGAATCCAGCCCGCTATTGCGCCTGCGACTATAAGTATGATCGAAGCGCCTACAGCCACCTTAATATTGGCTTGTGGTGACTTGAAGAACTCGAAGTCAATCCCCGCCGACCCTATGGCATCGACGAGAAGCACGCCCAGAAACATCCCTACAAAGCCTGCGATAAAGGTGATAAGTACAGCTTCGCTGATAAAAAGCCCGACAATAGAGCGGGGCGGGGCTCCCAAAGCCTTCCTGACACCAATTTCCCGAGTACGTTCTTTTACCACGATCATCATGATATTGCTGACGCCTACGATGCCGGCCAAAATAGTGAAGAAGCCGATAAACCACATCAACATGTCGATTCCCTTGAATATGTTGCTGAAGCGTTCGTAATCTTCCACACCGTTGTTGATATACATGGCTCTGTCATCCTCAGGTGAGTATTGGTGCCTTTCGGATAGCGTGGCCCTGACTTTCTCCTCGATGACTTTACTTTCTTCCAGCGACGCGTCTCCCATTGTGAGCATTAGCCTGTGGATCCGGTTACCCCCGCCATAGGCGGTTTGGGCCGTGCTGATAGGGATGTATATTATGCGCGTTTCGCGTTCGTTGCCATTATCTTCGTAAGTGCCCACAATGCGGTAGGGGATGCCTTTTACGTCTATCCATTCGCCAAGCGGGTCGGTTCCGTCATCGAAAAGGATGCTTTTGACTTGGGATCCGATTACGCAAACTTTCCTTTTCTCGTCTATATCGAGTTGGTTTAGGAACCGTCCGCCAGTCATGATCGTCTTTTCCAGATAGCGGTGGTCCGGGTGGCAGGAACGGATATCGAAGGCTGAATATTTGTCCTTGTAGCGGACGGTGAACTCGCCCCAAATGTTGTATCTGGCAGTTATCTTTTCCACTCCTTCTATAGTGGAGCTGAGCACTTCGTAATCCTCGTTGGTCATCCGGATCGAACGGCCGGGTTTGGATCCTTTGTATGGGATGGAGGTTTGGCCGGGACTAATCCAAAGGCTGTTGATGGCGTCGTCGCGGAATTGGCTTTCCACACCATTGCGAAGGCCGGAACCCGCCCCGAGTAATAAAATAAGCATAAACACTCCCCACGATACGCTGAACGCCGTGAGGAAAGACCTAAGCTTGTTCTTTCGGATGGTAAAAAGTATTTCTTGCCATTTGTCCCAGTCGAACATAATCGAGATAGTTAAGGGTTTATGGGTTTCGGGTGTGTTTGTCTTTTCAGCCGAGCACTTTTCCGTTCGGTACTTCGTCGCTGGTGATCAGGCCGTCCTTAAGCCGGATAACCCGTTGGGTCTCGTTCGCGATTTCGTTTTCGTGCGTAACGATTATGACCGTCTTGCCTTCGTTGTTGACTTGCTTTAGAAGGTTCATAACGTTAACGGACGTTTGGCTGTCCAAGGCGCCGGTGGGTTCGTCGGCTAGGATCACTTTCGGGTCGGTAATAAGCGCTCTGGCTATGGCGACACGTTGTTTCTGTCCTCCGGACAGCTCGCTTGGCATGTGTAGCGCTCGATCTTCCAAACCGACCCTCTTTAGGTACTCAAAAGCTAATTCGTTCCTTTTTTTTCTGCTTACCTTTTGGTAATACAAGGGCATGGCCACGTTTTCCAGGGCGTTTTTGAAAGAAAGAAGGTTGAACGACTGGAACACGAATCCCAGAAGCCTATTGCGATAATAGGCGGCTTGCTTTTCCTTTAGGTTTTGGATCAGGTTGCCGTCTAGGGTGTAGGAACCCCGGTCATAGACGTCGAGAATTCCCAAAATGTTAAGCAAAGTGGATTTTCCGGAACCGGAAGGCCCCATGATGGACACGAGTTCTCCGTTTGACACTTCCAGGTTGATGCCCTTTAGGACTTTAAGCTCTTGGTGACCTACCCAATAGCTCTTCTGTATGTTGCTGAGTCTGATCATAAATTATTGTGCAATGTGGGTTTTCCGTCTGAACGGGACAGGACATCCATTTTGGTTCAATTTAAACCATTTGATTTATTATGGTGAAATATAAATGGGCTTTTCGGGAGATTTAGCTGACGGTCGGCGCAAAGGGTGTGTTGGCGGAAGAAAATCAAAACGGTGAGATGTAGGGTTCGCTTGTCTATTCGTTTTTATTTATTGAAAGCTTTGCGGGCCTGTAAGATCAATTTTTTTACCTTTAGGATTTAGGCTTGCGTAAGTTTGATTATCTTGCGAAGAAGTGTTATTGATCTAAAATGAAAAATTACGCCGTCAAGTATTTGGCCATGACCCTGTTGTTGGTCGGGGCTTCTATTGCCGAACTTTTTGCCCAAGAACAAGAGGTGATCGATTTGGATTTGGTTTACGCCAACAGGCCTGAGCTGAAGACAAGTGCTATCCGCAGAATTCTGAACAAGTTCTCATGGACATTTACGGCCGGTTATGAGGCCACTATGTACGAGGCGGGGCTTCAGGGCTTGGAAATAGGCCTTTATGGAAACGATCTGGTTTTGTATGGAGGTTTGGCTGAAGATCAGAAAAACCATATTATTTACAAGGATTGGTTAAGCAACCCGCAAAGCGTAACAGTTCCTGATGCGCCACAGTCCTTTGAAGGTGATCCCGGAAGTGTTCAAGGGACGGCTGGAGGTCCGGTTTTTAACGGTTCGTTGGCTTACCATTACAAAAAATTCCGGGTTGGGGTAGGTTTGGGATATTCATCTCAGAAAGTGAAAGATCTGAAATTTGAGAATTCGATTGGGGTTGAGTCCGTAAATTTCGGCCAAACGCCTTCGTTCTCTCTCTTTAGATACTATTTTCTCGCCGGATACGAGTTCTTCGACTATGGCGGTTTTCACTATGTGGTCGAAGCGAATTTGGGAGGCGCATCATACAGTGGGTTTGACAGCGATTCTTTCGAGAACTCGGGAGTGATCGAGTTCGCTTTGCCTATTGAAAGGGAATTTTCCGAATACTTTAGGGTAGTGCTTCGTCCGGCCTATCAGATAAAGGACGCTTCGTACAGCAACCAAGGCTCCCCGACAATCAGCCCAAAGTTGAATGCGTTTAACGTTACGCTCGGGATAAATATCCGGATTCCTGAAATTCCCCGATGCAAAACTTACCGCTGTAACACCCAAGTAAAACACAGGCACGGAGACAAGGCCTACAGGGGACAACCCGTTTTTTATCCTCAAAATCCAAAGATGGGGCAAATACCCAAAGGTGCCCACGGCTGGAAATGGAGGACAGGCAAACCGATACACGCTCCGGTGAAAAGGAAGCCCTAAAGCTTTAGGGCTTGCACTATTTTTATGTGGGTAGGACTTCGCGCAGTGAAGGTGTTCACTCATAGGACATTTCTTGAGAAAGTGCGTCAGGTTTTAGCTCCGACATGGAATTTTTGCGTTATTTGCATGTTTTGCGGGACACTTAAAATCACAGTTGATAAGTTTGTGTTCTCGTTTTTTTGCCTAAATTGCAAATGGTATTTTGGTAAGGAATCGTTATTAGTCACTCTAAGAATATATGGCTGAAGGAGAAAACGAAAACATTTTTCCGATTAATATCGAAGATGAGATGCGAAGCGCCTACATCGACTATTCGATGTCGGTTATCATCTCGCGCGCTTTGCCCGATGTGCGTGACGGTCTGAAACCCGTTCACAGAAGGGTGTTATACGGAATGCTTGACCTCGGGGTCACCTATAACAAATCGTATAAGAAATCCGCGAGAATTGTGGGTGAAGTGCTTGGTAAGTACCATCCCCACGGTGATTCGTCGGTGTACGAGACGATGGTGCGAATGGCGCAGGATTGGTCCTTGCGATATCCGTTGGTTGACGGGCAGGGTAACTTCGGTTCGGTAGACGGTGACTCGCCTGCGGCGATGCGTTATACCGAGGCCCGCTTGAAGCGGGTTGCGGATGAGATGTTGGACGATATTAACAAGGAAACGGTTGACTTCCAGCCGAACTTTGACGATTCGCTCAAGGAACCGACCGTGCTTCCGGCCCGTTTGCCGAACTTGTTGGTCAACGGAGCGTCCGGTATTGCGGTAGGTATGGCTACAAATATGCCTCCTCACAACCTTTCGGAAGTGGTGGACGGCATTATCGCTTATATCGACAACAACGATATCGAGATCTCGGAGCTTATGGAGCATGTGAAAGCTCCCGACTTCCCGACCGGTGGCCAGATTTATGGTATGACCGGTGTCAAGTCGGCTTTTGAGACTGGACGTGGGCGAGTGGTAATCCGTGCGAAGGCGACGATTGAGGAAACCAAAAGCGGACGCGAGCAGATTGTCGTGACCGAGATCCCTTATATGGTCAACAAGGCGAATATGATCGAGAAAACCGCCGCGATGATCAACGAGAAGAAAATCGAGGGGATTTCTGACATTCGTGACGAATCTGACCGTACCGGTTACCGGGTGGTGTATGAGCTTAAGCGCGACGCCATTCCGAATATCGTACTGAACCACCTTTACAAATACACGCAGTTGCAAACCAGCTTCGGCGTGAATAACGTAGCTTTGGTAAAAGGGCGTCCACGTACGCTCAACCTCAAGGAGATGATCAAATATTATGTTGAGCATCGCCACGAGGTAGTTGTACGCCGTACGCAATACGAATTGGCTGAGGCCGAGCGTCGTGCGCATATCTTGCAAGGCTACTTGATCGCTTTGGACAATATCGACGAAGTGATCGAGCTTATCCGTGGTTCTAGGGATCCTGAGTTGGCTAAGAGAGGTCTTATCGAACGCTTCGAGCTTTCGGAGATTCAAGCCAAGGCTATCTTGGAAATGCGCCTGCAACGTCTTACCGGACTTGAGCGTGACAAGATCCAGAGCGAGTTCGAGGAGATCCAGAAGAAAATCCAACACTACAACGATATCTTGAACAACTACGATCTGCGAATGAACGTGGTGAAAGAGGAGTTGTTGGAAGTGAAAGAGAAATTCGGCGACGACCGTCGTACGGAAATTATCCATAGCGCCGAGGACTTCGAGGTGGAGGATATGATCCCGAACCAGGAAGTTGCGGTAACTATTTCGCACCAAGGATACATCAAACGTACTGCGCTCGACGAGTTCCGTACTCAGGGCCGTGGTGGTGTTGGGTCACGTGGAGCTACCACAAAGCAGGACGATTTCACAGAACAACTTTTCGTTACGGGACTGCACGATTACCTTCTTATTTTCACGGAAAAAGGACGCATGTTCTGGCTCCGCACGTTCGAAGTGCCTGAGGGTACTAAGACGGCTAAAGGAAGGGCAATCCAGAACCTAATCGAAATCGAATCCGACGATAAAGTTCGCACTGTGCTTAATGTGGGCGATATCCGCATTAAAGATTATGTGTGCAACCATTTCCTCTTGATGTGTACCAGCAAAGGTATTGTCAAGAAAACATCACTTGAAGCTTATTCTCGTCCGCGTCAGAGGGGCATCCACGCCTTGAAAATCAATGATGGAGACCGTCTCCTTAACGTAATCCTGACGGACGGTAAGAAGAAGATTGTTCTCGCCACGTCGCAAGGGCAGGCGATCCGCTTCGACGAAAACGAGGTTCGCGCCATGGGCCGTATGGCTACAGGTGTGAAAGGCGCCAAGCTTCAGGATGAAACCGACGAGATAATCGGAATCGTTTCGGAGACCGAAGAGACCGAAGGTCTATTGGTAGTGTCCGAGAACGGTTTTGGAAAGCGTACGCAATTGATGGAGTACCGCCAGACCCGCAGGGGAAGCAAGGGTGTGAGAGCCCTGAAAGTAACCGAGAAGACCGGTAAGCTGGTGGCCATTAGCGTTGTGATGGACGGTGATGACCTGATGATCATTACCAAGAATGGGATTACGATCAGGATGGGAGTGGACCAAGACCAAATGAGGTTGATGGGGCGCGCTACCCAAGGGGTCAAGCTTATCCGTTTGAATGAGGGTGACGAGATCTCTTCGATTGAAAAAGTCGAGAAAATTGGCGAGGAGAACGAAGAACAAGACACTCAGGACGAAGCGGGTACGGAAGAGTAATTTTCCGTTGCGGTTTCGCGCCTAAATTTAAGTCACCATATATTAATTTAAGTATATAACGATGAAACGATTATTCGTCAGCATCCTGTGCGCCGTGATGGTATCCGGTGGGGCCATGGCACAAAAGCCGGTGAAAGGTTCCGTAAACAAGGCGAAACTTGCCTTGGAAAAAGGTAAAGTAGAGGACGCTAAGATTCAGATTGACGCTGCGTTCAAAAACGACGCCAAAGGAAAAGTTGCCAAAAAGGTTAACTCTTGGTTCGTAAAAGGCGAAGTGTACGAAAAGTTGGCGATTGACTCGACTCGTACAGATATTGTCGACAAGCAAGATCTCGCTACTTCGGTATCTTCTTTCAATACGGTTCTTGATAAATTCCAGAAGAGTCAGGACTACGTGGTTCTCGCTACTCAGCGTATCGACAACTTGTGGAGAACATTCTTCAACTCAGCTGCCGGAAAGTACGAGAGCGGAGAATACTCGGCTGCCGTTGCCGATTTCGAGAACGCTTTGGTTGTTCGTCCTACCGACTCGTTGACGTTGCTTTACTCAGGTATCACTTCTCAGTTGGGTGAAATGCCTGAAAAAGCCCTCGGATTCTATGATCAGATGATCAAGACTGTTGGTGCCGACACTACAATCTGGCAGCAGGTTATCGTATTGAAAAAACAGGAAGGCGATACGCTCGGAGCTTTGGCTACAGCCAAAGAAGCTAAGGCCATGTTCCCTGAAAACAAGAATATCGTGTCTCAGGAATTGAGTCTTCTTATCGAGTTGGACAAAATCCAAGAGGCTGAGACCGCTATGAAGGCTCAGATCGAGAGAGATCCAAACAACCCTTCTTACTACTACAACTTGGGTTACATCCTTGACGCTCAGAAGAAATCTGACGAAGCGCTTGAGGCGTACAAAAAAGCTGTAGAGCTTGATCCTGATTACTACGACGCTATCTTCAACATTGCCGTTGTATACTACAAAGAAGGTTCGGCTATCTATGACAAAGCTCGTCAGATGAGCTGGAAAGAGTACGAGAAAAACGGTAAGAAAGTAGAGGAAGAAGCTAAGGTTTACTTCAAGAAAGCTCTCCCTTACCTGCAGCGTGCTAGCGAGATTAAGCCTGAAAGCCGTGAAGCTCTCGAAGCGCTTAGCTCTGCTTACCAGATCTTGGGTGAGAACGACAAATTCGAAGCCATACAGAAGCAAATCGAAGCTTTGGGACAGTAATATTGTCTGAAAGTTAAAAGATATAAGGGCGTTGCCGTGAATGGGCAACGCCCTTTTTTTGTGCGCTCACGGTCATTTTGCCTATCTTTGTCTAAGTTTTCCCGAAATATCGAAAAACGGGGACGGTTAAACGGAAAGGATTTATGGAAATGAAGAGGATTTGGCTTTTGGCTTTGGGAGCGCTTGCGACGCTGTGGGCCTGTGGGTCTTCAAACGAGACCTTGGTTGCCGAAGGTCGTTTGGCGCTGGACAACGGCGATCCGCGTGGCGCCATCGGTAGGTTTGAGGAAGTGTTGAATAGCGATACGACAGACTTGGACGCCTTGAACGGTTTGGCGGTAGGCTTTTTTATGATCAAGCGCTACGAGGATGTGGTGAAAACCTGCGACAAAGCGCTGGCCGTTGACACTACCGATTATAAGCCTTATTATAACCGTGCGAATGCCAAGCGCGAAATGTCGCAGTGGGGCGAGGCTCTGCTGGATTACACCAAAGCGGTGGAGCTCCGCCCAACAGAGGCTGATATTCTCGTAAACCGAGGTTTTATTTACTACATGCTCGGCGACTTCGAAAAGGCTCACGCCGATCTATCGTTTGCGATAAAGCTGAGCCCGAACAACGCAACGGCTTTGTATAACTTCGCAAGGGTTAGCCTGAAGCTTAACCAAGTGGATGAAGCGAAAGTCCAACTGACAAAGCTTGTGGAACTTCAGCCTAAGCACGCGGCGGCTCACTATTGGCTCGGCATGATCAGCGTCTCGGAAGAGGATTTGGCAAAAGCCAAGGCTTATTTTGAAGAAGCCAAATTCTTGGGCGATAAAGACGCCGAAGCGGCTTTGAAGAAATACACGACAGTGAATAGCTAATTACCAAGGCAGGCGAATAGGAAGGAAGACGGAACCTAACCTTTTTGCCTGAATGGTATTCATAATAAAATAAGCGAAGCCCTTCGTGCTCCCGCAGGGGAGGCCGAAGGGCTTCGGATTCAAATACGATACGGTTTAACCCGGTATTCAGCAAATGGCGATCATCGGTACAGATATCCTTAAGGCTAAGGAAATATTGACGGCGGGAGGCTTGGTGGCTATCCCTACAGAAACGGTTTACGGCTTGGCGGCCAACGCTTTTGACGCTTCGGCGGCATCGAAGATTTTTGAGGCGAAGAATCGCCCTTCTTTTGATCCGCTTATAGCCCACACTGACACTTTGGAGAAAATACGGACGTTTACGAACGGAATCCCCGAACGGGCGCAACTGCTGGCCGAACGTTTCTGGCCCGGTCCGCTGACGCTTCTGCTGGAACGCAACGAGCGTATTCCCGATCTGGTGAACTCCGGATTAGAACATGTGGCCGTGCGTATTCCAAACCACCCCCTGACGTTGGAGCTTCTCGGCGAACTTGATTTTCCGTTGGCCGCGCCCAGCGCCAATCCTTTCGGTTACGTAAGCCCGACCTGCGCAAAACACGTAAATGACCAGCTTGGTGAAAAAATACCTTACATTCTTGACGGAGGTCATAGTAATGTGGGCATCGAATCCACTATTATTGGGTTCGAAAACGGTGAGCCGATGGTTTACCGGCTCGGGGGGCTTTCGGTAGAAGCCGTTGAGGAAGTGATTGGTGCCGTAAAGGTCCGTCCTCATTCCTCTTCGAACCCCAAAGCGCCGGGAATGCTCAAAAGCCACTACTCGCCGGACAAGAAGGTGACCTTGGACAGCTTGGATAGCGTATTGGCCAAGGGAGTAGCCCCGGAGAGAGTGGGGGTTTTGACATTCGGGACCTTGACAGACTGCCCAATTCCGGAACGCAACCGCTTTGTACTCTCGGAAAACGGAGACATGGCCGAGGCGGCCACAAGGCTTTTCTCGGGCCTGCGCTATATGGACAGTCTGGACTTGGACGTGGTGGTAGCCGAACTTTTGCCCGAAGAGGGCCTAGGAAGAGCCATCAACGACCGTCTGAGACGTTCGGCGGCCTAAGCTGGGCGCTGGACGTAACGATATACTCCGTTTCGGGTTAATGCCTTAAAGAATTCAATACATAAAAATACTTTTCAAATGAAGACCGTAGAGAACTTCAACTTCGCCGGTAAAAAGGCGGTGGTACGCGTTGATTTCAACGTGCCATTGGACGAGAACTTCAACATCCGTGACTATAACCGCATCAACGCGGCTTTGCCAACCATCAAGAAGATCTTGGCGGACGGCGGCGCCGTAGTATTGATGTCGCACCTCGGCCGTCCGAAGGACGGACCGGAAGACCGTTTCTCTCTCAAGCACATCGTTAAGGCTTTGGAAGAGAAGCTCGGTACTTCAGTGGCTTTCGCCAACGACTGCGTAGGCGAAGAGGCTTCTGAGAAAGCAGCCGCTCTTAAGGGCGGTGAAGTGTTGTTGCTCGAAAACCTCCGCTTCCACAAGGAAGAGAAAAAAGGTGACGAGGACTTCGCTAAGAAACTCGCCTCTTTGGGCGACGTTTGGGTGATGGACGCCTTCGGTACCGCTCACCGCGCGCACGCTTCTACGGCTGTTATCGGTAAGTTTGTTCCTGAGAAAGTTGCAGGATTCGTATTGGCCCGCGAGGTAGAGAACGCCCAGAAAGTGTTGAAAAACGGTGAGCGTCCGTTGACAGCTATCATGGGTGGCGCTAAGATCTCTGACAAGATCTTGATCATCGAGAACTTGCTCGACAGCGTTGACAACCTGATCGTCGGTGGCGGTATGACTTATACTTTCATCAAAGCTATGGGCGGAAGCATCGGAAACTCGCTTTGCGAAGACGACCGCTTGGATATCGCCAAGGCTCTGATCGAGAAGGCTAAGGCCAAAGGCGTTAACTTGATGTTGCCGACTGACGACGCGGTGGCTGACGCATTCAGCAACGACGCCGACATTAAGGTGACTAAAGCTGGCGAAACTCCGGAAGGTTACATGGGATTGGATATCGGACCTGAGACTCAAGAGGCTTACGCCAAGGTGATCTCTGAGTCTAAGACTATTCTTTGGAACGGACCAATGGGCGTATTTGAAATGTCGAACTTCGCAGCTGGTACTATCGGTGTTGCTAAGGCTGTGGTTGCGGCTACCGAAAACGGTGGTTTCTCATTGATCGGTGGTGGCGACTCTGCCGCGGCTGTAAATACCTTGGGCTTCGGCGACAAAGTGTCTTACGTTTCTACAGGCGGTGGCGCTTTGCTCGAATTCATGGAAGGAAAAGTGTTGCCGGGTATCGCTGCTCTGGAAGCTTAATCCAAAGAATTTCTTTCTTCAATATTATAAAGGAAGGCGCTTGGCGTCTTCCTTTTTGTTTGCCCTGCGGGGTTATAAAAGCGTAATGACCTACTCTCTTCGATTATGTCAGGTAGGGCTTGCCTTTGTCGATAAGATTTACGGAAGCCCTTCGTTGATTCGGAGGGCTTTCTTACTTTTGTCGGATTGAAAGATGGGTGTGTCTGAAAATATTGTTCGAATACTATGGAGTGGACGGAATTTGTAGCGGTTGTTTTTAGCTTGGCGTATGTCGTTTTGGCGGCTAAAGGTAACTGGTGGTGCTGGCCTGCGGGAGTCGGTAGTTCATTGTTTTACGCTTGGATTTGCTGGAACGCCAATCTCTACTCCGAAACGGGTTTGCAAATTTTTTACTTAATCATGGCCTTCTACGGTATGTGGCAGTGGCGTCAAGGAGGCAAAGAACAAAACTCCGAGTTGGCACCTGTCAGGACGTGGCCTTTGGTGGCGCATGTAGCGGTGATCGTTCTGGGTTTCTTGACCGTTTATCTCGTAGCGCAGGGCGTTTTGACATTTTTAAGTTCCGCCGCGCTTCCGTATCTGGATGCTTTTACGACCGTATTCAGCCTGATAGCGACTGTGATGGTGACACGTCGTATCCTGGAAAACTGGCTTTATTGGATAGTAATCGATGTCGTTTCCATTTATATGTACACCGAACGGGGGCTGTACGTAACCGTAGGTTTGTTTGTCGTTTATACGGTTATGGCGGTTTACGGCTTTGTCGAATGGAGGAAAGAAATGCAGACAACTGCCAAAGATGAATCCAAAAGCGTACTTGCGTAATGGCGACTGAGAAAGTGAAACGTATTTTGATTTCGGGTCCGGAGTCGACGGGCAAGTCAACATTATGCAAGGCTTTGGCCCAAAAATACGGTACGCTTTGGGTGCCGGAATATGCCAGAGCCTACTGTGAAGCGTTGGATAGACCATATGAGGAATCGGATCTTTTGCCGATAGCTAAAGGACAGTGGGAGTCTGAAAATGAGCTGGCGCAACAGGCCAAAGATTATATTTTTTGCGATACGGGCCTTGAGGTAATAAAGGTCTGGGGAGACTATAAATACGGTCGGGTGGACTCATGGGTATTGGATCGGATAAATCCTGAGCATTATGACTTGGTTTTGCTTACGGATATCGATATCGAGTGGGAATATGACCCTTTAAGAGAATATCCTGACATGAAGGATAGGATTTTTTTTCGGGATTATTACCTTCGCGAGCTGAAAGCTTTATACGGCGGGTGTCATTTGATAAGCGGTAGCTTGGAAAACCGAATCCAGACGGTGAGCTTATTATTGGAAGCCTTGGGCTAGGCTGGATACTTTTCTGTAAAGTTTTTCGAACATCAATCAACGGCGGTCAAAACCGCCAAAAATCGGGGTGCCTCAATATTTCGGGCTGAGATCATACCCGGTCCTTGCCACTGGCAGGGGAAATACCTGATCCCGGTAATGCGGGCGTAGGGAATGTTTTACTCATAATACTACTTACATGTTAAGAACATTACTGTTGTGTTGCGCCATGCTGTGCGGTATGGCGAACGCTTTTGCGCAGTATCAAGTGAAGGGTCGTGTTGCGTCTAAAACCAACGGACAGGCTCTTCCTTCGGCTTCCTTGTTGTTGCGTGCCACAGACAACAAAGGAATAGGAACGGTAACTGATGATCAAGGCGCTTTTGATTTTAAAGACATCAAATCCGGTGAGTACCGCTTGACAGTCAGCTATGTAGGATATAAAACGTACGAGCTTGATCTCGTTGTGAAGTCGAACCTTACTTTGGACGTGCTTTTGGAAGACGACCAGATCGTGACCGAAACGCTTATCGTTCAAGCCACTAGGGTAAGTGACGATATGCCGATGACCAAGACGAACCTTTCGGCAAAAGATATCGAAGCCACAAACCTGGGACAGGACCTAACCTACCTTCTGGAAGCGACTCCCTCGGTTGTGGCGACATCGGACGCCGGTGCGGGTATTGGCTATTCGGGTATTAGAATCAGGGGCATTTCCTCACAACAGATCAACGTTACGGTGAACGGTATCCCGTTGAACGATTCCGAATCGCATAGTGTATACTGGGTTAATCTCCCTGACTTCGCCTCTTCGGTGGAGAATATCCAGATTCAGCGCGGTGTGGGTACCTCTACCAATGGATCCGCCGCTTTCGGGGCTTCTGTAAACGTTTTGACGGAAGGCTCTAGAAAAGAAGCTTACGCCGAGACCAGCAACTCATTCGGCTCATTCAATACGGTGAAGAACACTGTGAAGTTCGGAACGGGCTTGATCAATGACCGATTTGCCGTTGACGCGCGTTTGTCGAAAATCACTTCTGACGGTTATATCGATCGCGCCGAGTCGGATTTGAAATCGCTTAACCTTACCGCTTCATATTTTGGTGAGAATCAGTGGCTGAAATTCGTATTGCTCACCGGCAAAGAGAAGACTTACCAAGCTTGGTATGGCATTGATCAGTGGAGTATGGACAACCTTGGCCGTACTTACAACTACGCCGGAGCGATTGAGAATGACGAAGGCGAGATAGTTGATTTCTACGATAATCAAACCGACAACTACCAGCAAGACCACTATCAGTTGCACTACGGTTGGGAGCTGAACCCTGAGCTGAAATTCAACGCCTCGCTTCATTACACTTACGGGCGCGGGTATTATGAAGAATATAAAAACGACGCCACTCTGGCGGATTACGGCATCGCACCATTCAGTAAGGGTACTGAGCTGGTAGAGGAGTCGGACCTTGTACGCCAGAAGTGGCTTGATAATGATTTCTACGGAGCCGTATTCGCGGTGCAGTACACGCCGAAGTCAAACGTTGACCTTACTTTCGGTGGTGGAGCGGACCGTTACGACGGTGACCACTTCGGGAAAGTTATCTGGCTTGAGAAGAGCAACGGCACCGATCTGGGCAAAAAATACTACGACAACACAGGCGAAAAGACCGATGCGAACCTTTACGCCAAGGCGAACGTGTCTTTCGGAGCGTTGAACCTTTACGGTGACCTTCAGGTAAGAAGAATCGACTATGATTACGAAGGTTCGGACGATGACGGAAACCAACTCGACGGATCGCACGACTTTACCTTTTTCAACCCTAAAGTGGGAGCCGTTTACAATGTGAATAGCAACGTGTCTGTTTACGGATCGTTTGCGATAGGGCACAGGGAGCCATTGCGTGACGACTTCATCGAGTCTGAAAACGTGGAGGCCGAGCGCCTGAACAACGTCGAGACCGGAGTGCGCGCTAACTTCGGCGATTGGAGAATCGAGGCTACGGGTTACTACATGGGCTACAAAAACCAGTTCGTGTTGACCGGCGAGAAAAACGACGTGGGCGACTTTATCCGCGTAAACTCGGGCGAAAGCTACCGTGCCGGATTGGAATTGATCAGTACTTGGAACATCACGGACAAGCTCCGCTGGGTGGCCAATGCTACATGGAGCCGAAACCGCAATAAGGAGTACAAAGAAACGAAAGACGTTGACGGAGAGAAGAAGCTGATCGTGTACGAGGATACCGAGATCTCGTATTCGCCGTCATTGGTGGCCGGGTCTATCATCGACTGGACACCCGTTAAGTTTCTGCAACTTGGCTTGAACTCTAAATACGTAGGGGAGCAATTTTATACGAATACGGAGAACGAAGACTATAAGCTCGACAGTTATCTCATCAACGACCTTCGTATGAGATTGAAGTTCGAACCGAAATTCGCGAAAGAGATTTCGATTGACTTCATGGTCCGAAACGCGTTTGACGTTGACTACATCTCGAACGCTTCGTTGTGGGGTTTCTTCCCGCAGGCGGGACGCAACTACATGGTCGGATTGAACCTGAAGTTCTAACAAAGTAGAATATCAAAACTATGAAAAGCCCTCGGCCGTTAGGTCGAGGGCTTTTGTGTGTTTAAGGGAATAGGCTTTCAAAAGGCGCACACTGTATGTCGGTCCAAAGCAGTGAAAAGCAAGAAGCCGTTTCTCAGGCCGTTAGCGTTTTTTAACATATCTTTTTTGTCCTTTCCGCACATTGTCCGTAGGTTAGTCGGACTTCGTCGGAAGAAGAATGTGATGGGGAACGCCTGTTTGTCGGAGTCTGTATGGCTTGGCCGGCACTTTTTGTTCTCCCTGATTTTTAGAGAAGACAGACATTCCGGCAGTCTTATTTTTCCGCTTTACACCAATTTTTAAATCATATGAAAAGATTCATCGTTTGCGTACTCGCTATGTTTGTCATCACCGAAACTTTTGCCATAAAAGGCTTTGCCTTGCTGTCTGCGGATTATAACTATGCGGACAAGTGGAACAAAGGGCTTTATGAGAAAGGGCCTGCGCTTAGCTCGGTCAAAGAGGTGTATCGGAACCAGAAGTTCTACCTGTTGGCCGTGGCCAGCGACTTTGTAATGAATCCGAATGGCTTCGCCAAAGTTTATTATTCCGTTGAGATTGACGGTCCGAACGGTAAGCAACCGATTGGTTGGAGAGACAAGCTGATGTTTGGCTGGAAGTGCACCAAAGGGGTGATGTACCTTGCGGAAAATCCACTGTGCTTGAGTTTGGATGATAATTCGCCCTATGGCGAGTATAGAGTCCATGTGACGGTAAAGGACCATTACACGGGTAAATCCTTCGAGAAGGACTTGAAATTTAACCTTGTGGAGCTTCCGGCGGTGGATGCCAAAACCCAGATAGATATGAAAACCTACAACAAATGGTTTTCGGCCTACCATAGGGACCCGAAACCGGGGCAAGCCATTTCCCATTATCTGACTTTCGTGAGAAGTGATGCCATAAAGAAGCGGGGGAGGTTCATTGTGGGGCTGAACTTTTTCGCTGAGGTTCTGAGGAATAATCCCTACTTGGCCAAGCAGGCGATGGACGTTTACCCCGAGTTGGAGGACGAGGCCGCGTTTCGTTTGGCGCTGTTGCTTCATGTGTCGAAGACCGCTCCGCAGGAATTTTTTGACAAGATGGAGGGTAAATCCAAAGAGGTTTATTTGTCAATGAAAGACAAGCCGTTCCCGGACGTGTACGGCGTTGTGACGTCGGGCAGGAGTCTGGACGCTTTGTGGGCCAAGTTTTTGGCCGGAGGTGAATACAAGGCGATACATAGGCTGATACAGACTTTGGAATACGCTGATAGCAAGGGCGGTCTGGAAGCTTTTAAGACATCGGAAAAAACGGCCGAGGATAAGAAAAAAGCGGTAAGGGAAGCGGTGTACAACGCCTTGATCTGGTCGATGAAGAATAACTGTAAGCGGCATTATCAGGTAAGGGGCTATATGCGCTGGGCACTGAAGAATGAGGAGTTGACCAGTTTGCAGAGGTCCGAGCTTGAGAAGATTTTGAAAGAATGGCAGGCTGGGGCTTAGCGGTTTTGTAGGCTTGCGGGTCTGTTTCGGTTTGATATTGAAAAAAGGAGATGCTTGGCGTCTCCTTTTTTCTTTAGTGAAAACAGAAAATATGTGACTTTGATTCAAAGCTAAAGAGAGTCTGATCGTAATGAATTAGACTTTGTTTTTGCCCTAACTAAAGTGTAATCTCTATGCTTTGCTAGTGCTTCTAGATTTTTTTGATGTAATGAAAATACTGAAACAGTAGTAGGGGTGATTGTGTAGCTAGTAATGTTTGGGCTTGATTATACTGAAGTCTATACTTTTTTATACGTGCGAATGGGAATTTTCATTAGTGAGAACAAGAATTTTCAGACGTCTCATTTTTCAAAAACATACGTATATATCGCCCAGATCATACGTATGAAAAAGTTAATCCTTACTGGACTTTGGGTTTTGTTTGTATTTCGTTCTGAAAAAGGGAAAGGCTCCGGGTTTTTTAACACTCGGAGCCTTTTGGATTTCTTCTATGCCTTAAGCGAATATAGTGACTGTACGGTTGTGAGGAAAGAGGGTGTGATTTGGGGAGGTATTGAGTGGCTTTGGGCGTGTAGGTTCGGGTGTGTTTTTGGAGCGGTTGGGCGCTCAGGGATAAAGGGCATGGAAGCTGAAGTTGCCCCGTTCGTCCAGACCCAGGCCGGGGGCGGGTAGGTGGATGGCATCCAGTACGAAGAGTAGGGCCTTGATGCCTTTGCGCCGGGTTTTGATATGGCTGAGGTCCCAGTCCAGGGCCAAGTAGTATTGGCGGTAGGCGCGGTGGCCGTGGGCTTCGTTTTGGGAGTCGCGGGCGTATACCATGCCGTCGGCGCCGTAGCCCAGGGCTAGGTTGAGCCATTTGGGGAAGGCGTTGCCGGAGGGCAGGAAGGCGTGGATGTCGAAGGAAAGCCAGTAGGTTTGGGCGTTGTAGTCCTTGAGCAGGCGCTCGTTCCAAGTGGAGCCCAGCGTATTGGGACGCAGTTCGGCGTAGGGCGAGGCCCGGTATGAGAATTTCGGCTTTATGCGGATTTCGTTCCAAAGCGAGAGCTGTCCCCAAAGCAGTGCGGAGCCCGTGAGGTTGGCCACTAGGTCCGAGGCCGAGGCACCGTATTCGGGCTGGAAGCCGTCGAGGAGTTCGATGGGCGAGAGCAGGAGGGCGCCGGAGAGACTGCCCCAGAATCGGCGCTTGCGCTCCGAGATGTCGTATGTGCCGAGGTACTCGTAGCCGAGCCTTCCTAGGTGGAAAGCCGAGAAAGCGTGGCCGGCCTTGTCCATTTGTTTCCATTCGGGCAGATCGTCGAACCAGTGGAACGAGCTGCGGTCTTCGGAATACCAGACTTGGTTGAGCCCTATGAGCGATGCCGTGTATACGCCCGCGCCCAATGTCAGGTGGCGGAACAGTTTGCGGTTGTCGTTCCGTTTGAGTGAGTCGGGCGTCTGGGCCGTGGCGCCGAGAGTCGAAAGTATAAAAATAAGGCCGAGTAAAGCTCTGCGCATTGCGTCTATGGGTTGAGAGCCTGCTTGTAGCGGTCAAGCGCGCGCTGTCGTGAGGCTTTGTAGTCGATAATGGGTTGGGGGTAGTCCAGGCTGTTGAGCTCGGGCACCCACTTGTTGATGTATTCGCCGTCGGGGTCCCAGCGTTTGGCTTGGGAGTCGGGGTTGAAGATTCGGAAGTAGGGCTGGGCGTCTGTGCCCGTTCCGGCGGCCCATTGCCATCCGCCCACGTTTGAGGCGGGTTCGTAGTCGGCGAGTTTTTCGGCGAAGTAGGCCTCGCCCCATCGCCAGTCTATCAGCAATGATTTGGTAAGGAACGATGCCGTAACCATACGCAGGCGGTTGTGCATATAGCCCGTGTTGTTTAGCTCGCGCATACCGGCGTCCACTATCGGGAAGCCTGTCTTGCCTTCCGTCCAGGCTTTGAAAAGGGCCTCGTCGTTGTCCCAGCGGATATTGTCGTACTGCGTTTTGAAGCTGTTTTCCATGGAATGGGGGAACCGGTCCATTACCATAAAGTAGAATTCCCGCCAGATTAGCTCGGTCCAAAGCTTGGCGTTGGTTTCTTTGGCCATGCGGAATGCCTCGCGCGGACTTAGCGTGCCGTGGCGGAGGTGTTCGCTCCAGCGTGTGGTGCCGTCGGTGGCGGGGAAGTCGCGGGTGTCGGCGTAGTTGGCCAGCAGTTTCTTTTCGCGCCTGATGGCGGGCAACATGAACGGTTCCGTATCGAAAGGCAAAGCGCGGTTATCGGGAAACGTGACGGGGCCGTCTAGCAAAGCGCCTAGCGATGCCGTGCGGGCTTGGCCGTCGAGCTGGTCCTCGTCCAGCGACGCGTTCCACATTTTTGAAAAAGGCGTAAAGACCTTGTACGGCTCTCCTTGTCCGTTGACTATTTCCTTGCCTTCGAAGATTACGGCGTCTTTGTGTGTTTGGAACGATACGCCCGCCTGTTCCAGTTGTTTCTTTACCTCTTCGTCTTGCGCCACCGAGTCCGGCTCGTAGCGCCTGTTGGCGAATACGGCTTGGGCTTGGTGTTCTTTGGCCAGTTCGGGTATCGCTTTGGCCGGGTCGCCTACGGTTACGGTGATAGCTTTGCCCGCTTTGGCCAGTTGTTCGGCCATTTGCCTCAGGGCTTTGAGCTTGAAACGCAACCGGTGTCCGTTGCCGTCAAAAGGATCGACGGGATCGTTTGGGTCGAATACGAAGACGGGGAGAACCTTGGCGCCGGTGCGTGAGGCTTCGGCCAAGGCGGTGTTGTCGGAAAGTCTAAGGTCCCTGCGGAGCCAGAAGAGGATCGTCTTTTTCATCTCGAACTTTATCTTGGTTAGGGGAGATGTCTGTGGGTACGGAATCCGACGGGGATTCGTTTCGTCTTTGCCTTCTGTTTTGCTTTTGCTTATTGTTTCGTCCTCGCCGGAAAAGGTCCCAGAAAGAATCAAAATCCGTAGTGTGCTGGAGGCTGGCCCCAGCGGTGATGTAGGTGTTGCCCGTAAGGCCGGCTCCGGCTCCGCCACCGGTGTTGGAGTAGTTGTTTCTATTGTAGAGTTTGGCTTTCCACTTGCCGTCGTTGGTGATATTCCACTCCAACATCCAGTCGCCGACCACACTGGCGAAGCTGGCTTCGTTGCTGTTGTCGGTGAACCCTCCCTCGCGTGTCAGGCGGAGTCTTCCGTCCAGAAACGAGTAGGAAAGCCTGAGTTGCAGGGTTTCGAACTGCGTGTCGGTGAGGTTGCCCAAGTCCAGCTGTACCTCAAGGTCATTGATGATCTCGCCGGCGGCGCTGTTCAATTGGTTCGACATAAACTCGCTGAGGCTGTTGCCGATAGTACCCGATACGTTGAACGTGTTGCGGGGCGAGAAGTAACCGAACATGGTAAGCATGAAGGCTTGGCGGTTTAGTTCCTGCGTATCGGTGTTCATTTCCTGAAGGAAAGAGCGGATGTTTGCGCCCAGCTGATATGTCTCCGTGCGCTCTTGGCCAGTGTTGGAATCCTCGTAAGTAATCTGGACGCTTTCGGGGTACCCGCGCATCCTGATGCCGAAATCGATCACAGGCGCGGTGAACGACCCTGACACAAGCAGGTCGACGGTGGTCGGATATTGCCTTCTTAGGGCGGTGGCCGTCCGTTTGTCCACGTCTTCCACAAGGGGGGCGAAGGAGGCGTTGAGGTTATACGTAGCCTTTACGTCCATTATGGCTCCGAATGGGTCTCCGCTCCAGCTTACCTTGCTGTCGGGTTCTATATTGAAGTTTTTGTTGATCAGGATGACGTTCTGGTAAACGAAGTTGTAGACGCCCTCATTGAATACGAAGTCTCCGTACATTTTGAAGTCGCTCTCTTCGTTGCTCTCTATTTCCAGCCTTAGGTTGCCCTTGCCGTTACCGGTAATCAGGTCGCCGGTCTGTTGGTCCATGATGATGAAGAAATGCGCTTCGGGCGTAATGTCGAGGTTCAGCACCACGTTGAAGCCTTCGATGGAAGCGTTTTCCTGTATCTTTTTGGTGTTGTTCTCGAAGCGGTTTTTCCTTTGGTCCTTCAGGTTGGTAAACTCGATAAAGGTGGCTTGGTCCACTTCCTCGCCGTCGTCCATCAGGATGTATACCTTCGAGTCTTGCTCCGTGCGAAGGCTCGCCGTAAACTGTACGTTGTCTGGAGGGCCGAGGACTGTTATTTTGCCTGTGCCGTAGGCTTTTCCGTAATAGAGGTCGTTGTCTTTGGCCGTGGTGTTCAGGGAAATGAAGTTGCGGAAATCGCCTTCGATATTAAACGCGAAGTCCTGGAAGTATTCGTGGGAAATATCGCCGTAGACTTTTCCCTTGTTTCCTTCCTCGTCCGTAAGGTCGATGTTGTTTAGCGTAATCAGATTTTCGTCCACGTCACAGTCTCCGTGGAAACGGTAGCGGGTGTTGAGGTAATCGACTTTAACTTCGCCGTTGTTAAGCTGTATTTGGCCCGAAAGCACGGGGTGGCTGATGTCGGATCCCAGTTTTAGACTGCCCGTGGCCGTGCCTGAGATGTTGGAAACATAGTCTTTAAGAAACGGCTCGGCCGTATTAAGCGGAATATCCAGCAAGGTAAGGTCAATATTGAGCGGAGAGGGCCTTTCCGCAAGGTAGTTTCCGTTGATGTCGAGAAGCTCCCGGCCTTCGCTGGTCAGGTTGCCGAACACGTCAACTCTGTCGGTGGCGGGATCTTGCATAACTACAGCCGAAAAGTCGCCAACGGATACGCCGTCGAAGCTGATACCGTGCGTTTCGGCCGAGGCGATGATGTTCGGCTTCTTGTAAAAGTCCCGAAGGACGAAGTTGATGTCGGCGTCGCCTTCCACCTTTTGGCCGGTGATAATGCCCAAAGGAGCCAAATTCAGTTTGTTGACAAAGATGTTTAGCGGTTTGCCACTGTCCGGAGAAATGGCTCCCTCTATGTTGATGCTCTGTTTGTCTGACGATAAGGATAACCCTTCAAACTGGAATTCCTTGTCGCTTATCGTTACGAGATTGTCGGAAGCCATGCTCCAGTTGTTACCGAACATCCGGAGTTTTGGTCCGTTGAGGCGGGCTTTGGCTTGTCCTTCCTCATAATCAACGGTGCCAGTCAGTTCTATTTTGGTGTCCGTTTCGTCATTTTCCGTACTGAGCAGGAAGTCGATGTTGCGGGGTGTCCAGATAATTTCGGTCAGTGTTTCTTTTAGTAGCGATACCTTGCCTGTTTTCTGCTCTTCGGAAGTCAGGATCAAGTGCGTGTTGTTTTGCGTTTCCCCGCGTCGCCTTTCCGTACTGAAATCGATACTTCCGGCGCTTACCGTGAATCCGCTCCAGCAGAAGCTGTCGCAGTAGGCGTTTAATTCCAGCTTGTTATTCTTTCCGCCGATATATGTGCTTTCCAGATGAGTGTTCTGGCTGATGTGCGCTTCGGGTTCGAAGAGCCTGAGTACAGGAGTGAAGTCTTTGAAGTTGATGTCGATTCTAAGGTCCGTGTCGGCGTACGTCCTTCTTTTTTCTTTCCTGATGAGCTTTTTGGTTTGTTCGGGGCGGTTGAGCAAGTCCGCAAGATAGATTTCCGTGGATAGCGCTAGCCTTGCAGGAAGTTCGGAAAGGTTAAAGATTCCGGAAGCCCGCATGTCTATTACGTCGCTGTCAAGGCTCAGCTCTCGTTTGTCGCCTGACCGGTCCGACATGGCCGTGAGGTTGCCCAAATTTAGCGCCCTGTTTTCGTAGGTCATGTAGGTGTTGTTGAGGCTAACTTCGCCTTCGACAGTGTCGGGCGAGAGTCCGCTGAGGTCGACTTCCATTTCCGTTTTTAGGAAAGAGGTTTTGTCAGTGAAGCCAAGCTGTTTGAGAAGCGCTTTCTTCAGGGCGCCGCGAATATGGATCTGCTCTTGTCCGGGATTAATGTTAATGGCCGAAAAGGAAATCAAATTTAGGTTCGGGTCGTCAATGTTCAGTTTGCCTTTGTAGATCCCTTTGCTGAACTCCGCATCGGTGTTGATATTGGTGTAATCGTAGCCGTTCAAGCGAAGATTGTCCACTTCGCTCTTGAGCTTGAAGGACATGTCGTCCAAAGTCAGGCCTCTGCCGGAGATCTGTCCGTTGGCGCTTATGTGATCGGCTTTGAAGGGAAAATCCAGAAAGGTACCCGCGTCAAAACGTTTCGAAGAAAACGATCCGGAAAATACCGGCGGAGAGTCGTCGAGCGGGAGTTTTAGGTTGATGTCGGTATTCAGTGAGCCCAGTGCGGTCTTGAAGGTGCCGTAGGCCACAAAGTCGTTTAGGAAGCCGGTGAGCTGGCCGTTGAAGTTGATGTGGTGAAGCCTTTTTACGTAATCGTAAGTTTCGGTGAAGAAGGGGTTCAGGTCGCCGGCGTCGAGGGTTGAGGGCTTAAAACGCAGGGTCATAAATGTTTCGTCGGTATTTGGCAATCCGATCATTTCGAAATCGGCCATAACCGAGCTTTTCGCTCCAAAACTAACGGCGAAGTCTTTGACCATGAAGTTTTCCACGGTCCCGACGAATTTTCCTTCGACGATATAGGGAATGTCTTCCTGCTGAGCGACGAATTCGTTGAACAAACCGAGGTCTTTGGGCGAAACTACCGATTCCTTGACATCGGCGTCGATATGGACAAGCTTGTTAAAATCGCCCATTTCATAGTCTTGATAAGTCCACTTCATAGTGGTTTTCAGGTGGCTTTTCCCTATTTCCAGATCAAGGTTTCTGTATTCCATCTCTCTGGGAGAGGTCAGGTATTGGCCCGCAATTTTCTTTACTTTCAGTCCGGTTTTCTCATCCACGCAGGTAAGGTGGAGGATGTCGACCATGAACGTATCTGATCGGACTTCCATGTTTTCGAGCTCTCCGTTGATGTCCAGCAGGTTGAAGTTATAGTAATCGAAGCCGTTTTCTATCGGTTCTTCGCCGGGATTGGCCTGCCTGAATATGGAATTGCGCAAGCTGATTTCGTTAATCCTGAAAACGAAAGGCGGAGAGTTTGCGTCAGTGGAATCAACTGCGGTGGAATCGGCGGGAGCGTTTCCGGAAAGTGCTTTCGAAAGCCGGTCTGTCCAGTCGGAAATAGTGATGATGTTGGTGCCCGGGTGCTCCAAAACGGCTACGTCGGCGCCGTCGATGGTCGCTTTGTCCAATGTAAGGCCGGATTCCGTTTGCATTGAGAACAAGCTGAAATCGGCGGTAAGGCTTTTTACTTTGATTATGGGGACGTTGGCCGTGTCCAGAATATTGATGTCTTCCAGCTCCAGAACATCGAACCAATTGAAATTCACCTTGCCGATGGTGGTTGGCATACCGGTGGTTTTCTCAATGGATTTGCTGATTTTGTTGGCAAGGTAGGTTTGAATAACGGGCAAACGCATAAGTAGCCAGAGCGCCAAGAAAACCGCCGTAATGCCAAAAACGGTTTTAAAGATTCTGCGTCTGTACCTTTGCCCTTTTATGGGTGCGTTATTTTTTGGGGCTTGTTCGGCCTCGTTTTTTTGCTCTTCCCGCATTTGTGTCGTGTTCGTCCCCGGCTTCGTCTTCCTTCCGCTGTCGGGCTTAGGGGGCGTTTTCTTTACAAAACGATCATTTTTGGAATATCATTGCTAAATTGCGCACGAATGGATCCCGACCGAGTAGAGCAAGTTCCGAATATGCCCACAATTTAGCAACACTTTTGGCGGGATATTCTTGTGTAGAATGGGGCGTGACGGGCTTGTTTTTCCTTTGGAACGGCGGAAGGCCGGATTGAATAGAGCAGTGATGAAAACAACGATATTGGCCATTGAGTCTTCTTGCGATGAGACTTCGGCCTCTGTGGTGATAGACGGAAAAGTGATCAACAACGTGGTGGCTACGCAATCTGTACATGAACAGTACGGTGGCGTGGTGCCGGAATTGGCTTCCAGAGCGCATCAGCAACATATAGTGCCGGTGGTGGACCAAACGCTGAAAGAGGCCGGCGTTAGCAAAGAGGATTTGAGCGCCGTGGCTTTCACCCGTGGTCCGGGCCTTTTGGGAGCCTTGTTGGTGGGTGCGTCGTTTGCCAAATCGTTCGCTTTGGGGCTTGATATTCCGCTGATAGAGGTAAACCATATGCAGGCGCATATTTTGGCTCATTTTATCGACGATCCGAAGCCTTCGTTCCCGTTTATATGCCTTACGGTAAGCGGTGGCCATACGCAGTTGGTGTTGGTGCGCGACTACCTGGATATGGAGGTGGTGGGCAAAACCCGTGATGATGCTGTGGGCGAGGCTTTTGACAAAACGGCTAAACTATTAGGTTTGCCATATCCCGGCGGACCGCTTATTGATAAATACGCCGCAGAGGGAGACGCTAAGGCTTTCGACTTTCCGTTATCCGATATGCCCGAGCTTGATTATTCCTTCAGCGGAATCAAAACGGCAATCCTGTATTTCCTTAGGGATAATATGAGAAAGGATCAGGATTTTATAAAAAACAATCTCGCCGATATCTGCGCTTCGGTACAGGCTACGTTTATCGAGATGCTGATGAGGAAGTTGCGCAAAGCGGCGAAGCAGTACAAAGTGAAGGAAATAGCGATTGCCGGAGGTGTTTCCGCCAATTCCGGGCTTAGGAAAGCTTTGGAAAAAGCGTCAGCCGATTACGGATGGAACGTATATGTTCCCGACTTCCAGTATTGCACCGATAACGCCGGAATGATCGCCATGGCGGCGCATTATAAATACTTGCGGGGCGAATTTGTGGGGCAAGACGTTAGCCCGATGCCTAGGATGGCGCTTTGATCCGTCCTGTTTTTAAATTTTGAGAAAAGAATATGAGTGCTAAGAATAAAAAAAAGAAAGAGGAACGGTTTTCTAAAATCATAAATATCAAGAACCGGCAAGCCAGGTACGAATACTCGTTCGTCGATACTTTTGTGGCCGGAATGTCGCTGTTTGGAACCGAAATCAAATCGATTCGCGAAGCCAAAGTGAATATTTCCGACGCTTTTTGCGTGATTCACAAAGGGGAGGTGTTCGTGCGGAATCTGCATATCTCGCCGTTTAGCGAGGGGACGCACGCCAATCACGAACCGATGCGCGAGCGTAAACTTTTGTTGAACAAAAAGGAAATCAGAAAGCTGGAATCCAAGATGGACGAGAAAGGCCTGACGGTGGTTCCTACCAGGCTTTTTATCAACAACAAAGGTTTGGCTAAGCTTGAGATCGCTTTGGCGAAGGGTAAAAAACTGCACGACAAGCGAAACGATATCAAGGAGCGGGACGTTAAGCGCGATTTGGCGAGAATGAAGTATTAATATCTCGCCAATATTTCCATTTTTTTCACTTTTTAAAATCCCAGTTGATATGTTCGGAATCTGCCGTTTAAGTGTGGCGCCCCTTAGGGCCACGGCCGCTGATAGCGCCGAGATGGTTACCCAATTGCTTTTCGGCGACATGTACGAAGTGTTGGAAACCTCGGAAAACGGGAAGTGGCTTAGGGTAAAGATGGAGTTTGACGGCTATGAAGGCTGGCTGGACCTGAAGCAACATACCGAGATCTCCGAACCGTTTTTTGAAGTGTCCCGCAAGCAGGATTTCAGGATTTGTCTTGGTCTTACGTCGACTTTTGAAACCGGGAAAGGCGCGTTGACGCTTTTGGCCGGTGCGGTTTCGCATTATCCCGTAAATCCGATTTTTCCAGATGAAACGGGAATCGCCGTTCCTGAAGACTGGAAATCTTTCGGCGAAAAATTAGGCGTTGATGCGATATTGGCCCAAGCCAAGCGCTATATGGGCGCTCCGTATCTTTGGGGTGGTCGTACGCCTTTTGGAATCGATTGTTCAGGTTTTACGCAAGTGGTTTTCAAAATCGGTGGTTACAGCCTTTTGCGCGACGCCTCTATGCAAGTGCAACAAGGGGAACACGTCGATTTCGCAGATCGTAAACCGGGGGACTTGGCTTTTTTCGTAAATAAAGAAGGTAGGGTTACCCATGTGGGAATCTGTTTGCCTGAGGGTAAAATCATCCACGCATCCGGAATGGTTCGCATCGATACCTTGACCGAAAAGGGTATAGAGATGGAAGACGGAACGCTTAGTCATGTTTATGGTTCTTTGCGAAGAATGAAAACTTTGGAGAGCGCTTAAAACGTATGAGCCAGTGAGTAGATCGCTGATTTTGCATTAATAATAAATCTTTGTTAAAACCTGTTTTTAGTGTAGGAAAGCTTACTCTTCATTTTTTTATCCATTCATTTTTTTATAAATTAATTCTTTCAGATCTTAAATGGTTGATTTTCAAATGGTACAGAGGTTGTAAGGTCTTGTGTTTTTTGAAATAGGACTTTTATCTGTTTTGAAAAGGTGTAATTGCCAATCCTATGTTACTTGGCGAATGATCTTTTGAAAGCGAGTTTTTGACGCTTTCTGGAAGAGGGAAATGTGATGGTATGATCACATGTTTTATCATGAAACTTTATCCCAAAATCGATTGAGAACTATCTTAAATAGTTGGAAATATTTACGGCTGAAAATAGAAAATGGGCACTTCGGAACCGATTGGTTTGTCCTGTGCCTTACTTTTTGTTTCATGTCTATGGGACGTTCGTCAGTGGCCCAGGAGATTCCGGAAGTGATACGCTTCGATATCATGCCGTCTATGGTCAATCCCGCATGGTCGGGTAGCCAAGGAGGGTGGAGTGCTTCGATGCTTTACCAGCCGAAAATGCTCGGTTTTGAGTCGGCACCGCAGTTGGGTGCCTTTTCGTTTCAGAAAAGTATAGGCTCCACTTTAGGTACGGGTTTGGCCGTGTCAATGGATAAACGCGGACCTGAACAGCTCTTCCGTTTGGATTGGGACTTGTCCTCTACGTTTGCGGCGGGAGAAAAGAGTAGCTGGGCTTTCGGTTTGCGGACTTCGGTGAGTCAATTCACGTTGCGTTTGAGTAGCCTTAAGCCTTCTGACGGCAGTGACCCGTATTTGGGTAAGGATATCGAAAACGATATGTATCTGGATTTTTCCGCAGGAGTGGGATGGTATTCCAAGAATGCGTATTTGGGATTGAGTGTAGCCAATTTTTATCGCGCGCCGGTGTCTGTAGGCGATGCGCAGACTACGTACAACGCAAACCTTCATGTGACAGGCTTTGGAGGGGTTAAGAAAAAGCTTGGCTATTATGTCGTTTGGGAACCTAGCTTATTGGTTAGCGTGGGACAAGATTCGCCGCTGTCCGGTACCGTGATCTCGAATTTTCTTTTCGCTTATGAAACGTTTGGGGCGGGTGCGTTTTATCGTTCCGCCGAAGTCGTTGGAGCCACTGTGGATTACCGTTGGGAGCTTAATCGTGATGATGATAAGACGATTATGATTTACTACGCTTTCGGAGCGCCAATAAACGGGGCGTCGTTGATTGGGACTTCTTCTCATGAAATTGGACTGAGAATCTCATTCAATAAAAAGAGAAACAAGAAGCCGAAAAAAGAAAAATCGGAAAAGAAAGAGGTTGCGCCAAAGCCAAGAAACCCACGATCAGGGTCTGGGGCCAGATACCAATAAGTAATTCAAGAGTATGAAACTGTTCAAAAAACGTATGGGCTTCGGAAAATCAGTTTTTGCGTGGACGCTTATTGTGTTGGCTGTAATGGTTTTTCCTTTTAGGCTTTACGCTCAGGCTTTGCCAAAGATAGATCTGGAGATTACAAAAAAGATCAGTAACTCAAGCGCTTCACCGGGCGATGTAGTGGTCTTTACGATTATTGTAAAGAATCTGGAGACAGAGGCTGGGAAAATGGCTGAAAATATAGAGGTGGAGGATATTCTGCCTTCAGGATATCAGTTCACGAAAGACCCAAAAGCCACTAGCGGAACATATAATGGACGAAACGGCTTATGGCGAGTCGGGTCGCTGGCGCCACAAGCCACGGAAAAGCTGACAATGACCGTTCGGGTTTTGGCCACCGGCGAATACAGGAACGTGGCGAGAATCACAAAATATCCAGAAGATGTTTTTACGGATCCGAACCTGACCAACAATACCAGCGAAGCCGGCGCCTCGGGCAATCAAGCGCCCGAAGCGCAGAATGATGCCGAAGAAACTGTGTCGGGGCAAAGTATCGAAATCAGTATTCTTGCGAATGATAAGGATGACGATGATAAGATGGACGCCACGTCCGTAGACCTTGATCCGGATACCGATGATAAGGAGACGACATACACAGTAGCTGGAAAAGGAACGTTTGAGGTGGCCACTTCCGGGGTGTTGACTTTTACGCCGACAGGTAGCTTCAAGGGGAAAGTTAAGGCCCGGTACCGAGTGGCTGACGAACAACCGAAGTATTCCGAACCAGCGGACGTGACTGTAACGGTTTTTGGCCAGCCGACTGTCACTATAGCCGGAGCGCCGGTTGTGCATATGGGCAACTGCCAATCGAAAGGAACTCTGAAAGCTGAAGCCGAAGGGGCTGGAATCACATATAAATGGAGGGCGAAGATAGGCGCTCTTTACGGAAACGTTAATTCCGAGCAGGTACAGGGAGGCGGTGGAACCTACGAAGTGACCGTAACCGATAGGTTTGGAAATGAGGTGAAAGCCGAAGCTGAACTGCGCAAAGCCGACAAGCCCAAAGCGGTGGCGGGAGAGAATATTACGATGAGTTCCATTGTTACCAACACGCAATCGATTGGCGGCGTTTCCGAAGGAGAAGGACTGACTTATTCTTGGTCGCCGATTACGGGCCTTTCGAATCCATCTTCGGCGAATCCGGTGCCAAATCCGTCATCGGACACGGAGTATACGCTTACCGTAACGGACAAATTCGGTTGTACGGATACTGACAAGGTTAAAGTAAAAGTAAGCGACGAGGATATTTCCCTGTCCGTAACGGGCGATAAAAATTATGGAGCATGCCAAGACGGCGCAACGTTGACCGCTACGGCTACAGGTTCCGGAGTAACGGTGAAATGGCTAAATAATGCTGGCAACGAAATTAAACTTGGCGGAACGGCAACGCTTTCCGCTGGAACATACAAGGCCGTTGCGGAAAACTCGGCGACAGGTTTGCTGAGGGACATAACCGTAATTATTACCCAAAAGCCGGCGCCCACAGTCAAAGATATTCCTGACGTGACTTTGGAGGCCGAAGAATCGGGAGCGGTACTGAGTGTGGAGGCTGAAGGAGAGGGTATTACATTGGCTTGGAGCCCTGAAACCCACCTGACAGGTGATGATCCATACAAGAAAACCGCTAATCCGCCAACAACGACAACTTACACGGTTACCGTAACGGACAAGTACGGTTGTCAGGCGACGGATCAAGTGACAGTAACCAGAATGGGCCCTGGGCCCATAGCCAACGACGACGAGGCTGAAGGCGCATACAATACCGAACTTGAGATAGAAGTATTGGCAAACGATACGGACCCTGACGGAAATCTGGATCCTTCAAGTCTGACAATCACGCAGGAACCCGCTTCCGGAAAGGCGGAGGTGCTTGGCGGAATGGTTTTGTTTACGCCTCAAAATGGGTTTGAGGGAGAAATGAAGCTCAAATATCAGATCTGCGACGAAGACAACCAATGCGATGACGCAACAGTAACCGTAACGGTGCTGAAGCGTGAGGTGGAAATCCCGGACGCTCTTACTCCCAATAATGACGGAAAGAACGACATGTTCGTGATAAAAAATGCAGATTTCTTTACCGATAGCAAGCTGACAGTTCTCAATACCAGAGGCAACCGAGTTTACGAAAAAGAGGGCTATACCAATGACTGGGATGGCGAAGGAAACGTAGGTTTGTACGATAGCCGGCCATTGCCCCAAGGCACTTATTATTACGTCTTCGATTACGGTGACGGCCGTTCCCCGCTCAAAGGTTTTGTCTTTATATATCGACAGGATTGACAGAGTTGAATTGGCTAGCGTTTTTTGATCATTTACCGGAAAGTTAGTGTTCATTCTCCCCGAAAACATTTAGCTTTGACTTTCCGGTAAAAGCGGACCTTATGGCCCGTTTTTTTCTGGGTTTTTCCCAAAACACTTCGCTCAAACTGTTATAACCCAAATAGTGAGAGCGGACGCGGCGGGGCTTTTTACTAGAAACCCCTCGCCCGTACAGGCAAAACAAAGCATATGGCTAAATTGGATATATCGGTTGTCGTTCCATTGTATAACGAGGAGGAATCCTTACCCGAACTCTGCGCTTGGATTGGCAGGGTGATGGACGAAAACGGATACAAATACGAAGTGATTCTGGTGGACGACGGTAGTACGGATACGTCGTGGGATGTGGTGAAGGAGCTTTCCGAAGAGAACGAAAACGTAAAGGGCGTGAAGTTCAACCGGAATTACGGAAAATCCGCGGCGCTTCATACCGGCTTCGCCAAAGTGAAAGGCGATGTGGTGATTACGATGGACGCCGACTTGCAAGACTCTCCCGACGAAATTCCCGAGTTGTACGACATGATAATGAAGGACGGCTACGACTTGGTATCGGGGTGGAAGAAGAAACGTTACGATCCGGTATCGAAAACCATACCTTCGAAATTTTTCAATCGGGTAACCCAATACATGTCGGGTATCAAGCTCCACGACTTTAACTGTGGACTGAAAGCCTACAAAAGGATCGTCGTGAAGCATATCAGCGTACACGGCGAGATGCACCGCTATATTCCCGTGTTGGCCAAATGGCGGGGCTTCGACAAAATCACTGAAAAGGTGGTGGAGCACCGTGCCCGAAAATACGGCGTGACCAAATTCGGTCTGGAACGCTTTATCAATGGCTTCTTGGATCTGCTGTCGCTGACTTTCGTTACCCGCTTCCGCAAAAAACCGATGCACTTTTTCGGCACTTTCGGTACGCTCAGTTTCTTTATCGGATTGCTTATTACCCTGTTCGTTATCGGGGAGAAGCTTTATAAACTGGCCTCCGGGTTACCGTTGCGTGAAATCACCGAACAGCCTTTGTTCTATATCGCGTTGGTGTTGCTGGTTATAGGCACCCAGCTTTTCCTTACAGGTTTTGTGGCCGAGATGATCTCGATGAACAGCCACAAAAAAGACGATTATCTGGTAATAGAGACGACGGAAGAATCCTGATCGTACCCCGGCGGTTAGCGCTTGTTTAGATTTTATATTATTCCATGAGATATTCCGTGATAGTGCCGGTATATAACAGGCCGGACGAGATAGATGAGCTCCTTGACAGCCTCACGAGACAGACGTACAAGGATTTCGAAGTGTTGGTGGTGGAAGACGGATCGGCGCCCGAAATGCGCTGTAAAGACATTGCGGAAAGCTACGCCGACCGCTTGGATCTCCGTTATTTCTTTAAGGAAAACAGCGGGCAGGGATTTTCCCGAAACTTCGGATTCGAAAGGGCCGAAGGCGATTACTTCATAGTCTTCGATTCAGATTGCCTGATTCCCGAGGATTATTTCGAAAGCGTGGAAGCCTCTTTAAACGCCAATTGGCTCGACGCCTACGGCGGACCGGATCGTGCGGCCACTACCTTTACTCCCGTACAGAAAGCGATTAGTTATTCCATGACGTCGCTTTTCACCACTGGCGGTATTCGTGGAAGCAAAAAAGCGATGGGACGTTTCCACCCAAGGAGCTTCAATATGGGAATCTCCCGAAAAGTGTGGGAAGCAACCCAAGGCTATATCATTACCCGGATGGGAGAAGATATAGAATTCAGTATCCGGATTATCGACAAAGGGTTTAAGGTGGGCTTGATCGAAAACGCTTACGTTTACCACAAACGCAGAACGGATTTCGGACAATTCTACAAACAGCTTCATTTCTTTGGGAGAGCGAGGATCAATATCCGGCGTTTCTTTCCCCAAGAGCTCAAACTCGTCCATATGTTCCCGGCCTTTTTCCTGTTGGGGATGTTGTTTTACCTTTTGGTTTTGCCTTTCCTTAGCCTAAAGCTTTTCGGCTTGGCGTCGGTCTTCGTAGCGCTTTATTTCCTGATGATATTGATTGACGCTGCCGCAAAAAACAAAAGCTTGAAAGTGGGGGTGCTTAGCGTAATCGCTTCCGTTATTCAGCTTTCCGCTTACGGTGTCGGTTTTTTGACGGAATTAAAGACTTGGGTACTCAAAGGCTGACAGCTCGGTGAGCCTTTTCGGCTCTTGAAGGGAATGTTGAAAAAACGCCCGCTTGTTTATGGACAGGCGGGCGTTTTTTGTGTTTTTAGACAAAAAGCCTAAATCATGAATGTTACGAGTATGGAAATGAGGATAAACAAGCCTTTTTCTCCAAAAACAAAGGCATTTTGAGGTAAGAATCAAGGTAGTTGTGGATCGGTTTGCCGTCCGTTTGGGATGAAGGTGCCTGTATATTGGACCAAAGGTGTTAATACATTGGGCAAAAAGTGTTAACATGTTGCCTCGAATGTGTTAACACATTGGACCGAAAGTGTTAACACCTTTGGCCAAACATGTAGGCACATTGGGGTTAGTGGCCAAAAACCAAAAAAGCCCTCGGAAAAACTGCTCCGAAAGGCTCCTTGAGTATATAACTCCGCGTACTTAAAGATAGCCATTCTGACTGATTGGGCAAATACCTTGTAGGGAAAGCTTTCGGTTCGGAAGCATTCGGACGTGAGAAAAAGGTGAAAATACGGGCGTTTTGCGTATGATAGTCGATTTTCCCGAGGGAGAGGGGCGTATTAGTAAGAAGGGTAAAGAAACGGAGATCTGGCAAATTGTTTAAGAGAAAGCGTATAAAGAGGCGTAGTTCGTCATTGAACGATTTGGACGACCGTACAAGGCTTTTGTCGTTGGATGGGGAAGATACAGCCTCGGAAGAACAGTCTTCGGTTGAATCGCCTCAGCGTTCCGTTAACCGTGAAGGTTTGGGAGGGGCAAGACGAACAAGCTCTTTAGAGCGGTTGGGTAATTTTTGGCCAAGTGGAGAAGAGGAAGTTCGTCATAAGCCATGGCGCCGAAAAGGGAGATGGGCTGTTAATCTACCTTGGGCCAAGAAGGGAGCTGATACGGAGCCGTTGACTAGCGGAGCTTCGCTAATGGGAGTGGACCGTGTAGTGAAGGAAGAGGAAAGGCGTAGGGCGTCACATTTTTTTCAGCAGGGTGGCGAGTGGAGGAGCTCCTATATGGAAGCCCCCGACTTGATGAGAGACACCGAAACTATGGCTGAGTATGAAGAGGACACTAGGCCTATAACAGATACGACGAGTTTGTTGCCTTTTGAATATCCTGAAGGTATTAAACTGGGCTCTTTGGGCTTGGACGAGTATAAAAAGGTGAGCCCGGGCGAGCTTTCCCGCAAGTTGTTTGATTTGAGTACCAGTTTGTCTCTAGGGCCGGTGGGTGCTGTGGATGAGATGTTGGAAGCGATACCTTTTGAGGATAGGAAAGTGATGGATACGGTAAAAGAAGCCGCTTCGGTATTGTTTTCAATTAAATTAAGGTCCCAGGGAATGACGGGTATGTTGTTTTCTACCATCATCAGCGATAAAGCCCGTACCGACCTGAAAGAGTTAGTGCATTGCGTTATGCTCATCAGGAAATCAATGGACAATGGTTCCGGCCAGGTGGATGCCGAACGGTTGAGGGAATTGAACTTGAGGCTGGGGCATATGGTGGAGCAAGTGACGAAAGGCTATGAGGAAGCCGGTGGCGATCAAATAAAGGGACCCGCGGCGATTGAGTTTTTTCAGAAAGTGGCCCAATGTATAAAGAATGTGAGGCGCCTTTACCATGACGTATGCGTGTTTAATGGAGTTTCGGATTTGAAGCTTAAGCTGAAAGATACCATGGCGCAGGAGATGGATTATGAGGAGGTGTTTGACAAAGGAAAAACGGTTGAGCCTGAACTGGAACGACTGGCTTTGGGTAGTGATTCGTTGGAAGGGAGCGTTAAGGCTAACCTCAGGGCTTATTGGCTGGTCAGGGAGTTAAAGGAGTTGAACAGAAAACGAATCCGAAGGCAGAGTACGATAATAGCGGAATTGGCTGGCGAGATTCTCGGCGAATTGCTTTCTTCGTCTTCGGATACCGGTGCTTTGATAGGAGAGGCTTTGCAAGGTTTGGTGTCGGTGGAGCAGAGGGGAAGAGTCCTATGTGGCTTGGCAAAGCAGGAATGGCGTGAGTTTGGTCGGGGTGACCAACGCAAAACCCTGAAAGAAAAACACTGCAGGAAGCTGGATGAGATCAGGGTGCTTTACGAATTGATAAAAGAGCTACAGAGTCCTTTTAATGTGGATGACGCTACTAAAGTTGGGACCTTGGTTGGAGCTACAGGAGCGCATCCAAGAGAGTTTTTGGAGTTAAACAATGATTTGGAAGCTCAATTGAAGTTCGTGTATGAGCGTTTGGGTGAGAAAGAAATTTGACGTAGCAACGAACAATTTATATACACAAAAGAAAAGCCTATGGAGATGACTCTCATAGGCTTTAGTGTTTCTATAAAAGGATATTGATTATCCCAAGTTAGCGAGGCTTTCTTCCAGAGCCTTGATCTTGGCTTCGGCGTCGGCTTGCTTTTTCTTTTCTCCTTCTACCACTTGCGCCGGGGCGTTGTCAACAAAGCGCTTGTTCGAAAGCTTCTTGTTAACAGAGTTGAGGAAACCGCGGGTGTATTCCAATTCCTTGGTCAATTCCTCACGCTCTTTCTCAACATCCACCTTGCCTTCCATCGGTACGAAGAACTCATCCGACTTCACAACGAAAGTCATGGCGCCGTCCACTTTCTCCTCTACGTAAGAGATTTCGCTCAAATTGGCGAGTTTGGACAGGATAGCTTCGAATGCTCTGAAACGTTCGGGACCTGACTTGATAGCCAATTTAAGGGCTTCTTTAGGCGAGATTCCTTTCGAACTTCTGATGTTACGGATTTGCGTAACGACTTCGAAAGCCGATTCGGCGACGTTAACCAAAGCTTCGTCCACTTCGCCGGTAGCCGGCCAAGACGCGATAATTACGCAGTCGTCCTCGGAACGTTCCCTGATCTCGTGCCAGATTTCCTCTGTAAGGAAAGGCATGAACGGGTGGAGGAGCTTCATGATGTCCTCGAAGAAATGGATCGTAGCGTCGTAAGTGATCTTGTCGATCGGCTCGCCGAACGGAGGCTTGATCATTTCGAGATACCACGAGCAGAAGTCGTCCCAAACGAGTTTGTAAGTCGTCATCAGAGCGTCCGAAATACGGAACTTCGAGAAGTGATCCTCGATTTCCGCTACTGCGCTATTGAATCTCGACTTGAACCAACGGATAGCCGTGTCATTGTGCTTATGGTCGGCTTTCGGGTTCACTTCCCAGCCTTTGATCAGGCGGAAGGCGTTCCAGATCTTGTTGGCGAAGTTACGGCCTTGCTCGCAAAGCTTCTCGTCGAAGAGCAAGTCGTTTCCGGCCGCCGCGCTAAGCAAAATACCGCTTCGTACACCGTCGGCGCCAAATTGTTCGATCAGTTTCAACGGATCCGGCGAGTTGCCCAACGATTTGGACATCTTACGGCGTTGCTTGTCGCGAACGATACCCGTGAGGTAAACGTTTTTGAACGGAACCTGACCGTCAAACTCCAACCCAGCGATAATCATACGGGCCACCCAGAAGAAAAGGATGTCTGGACCAGTCACCAAGTCATTGGTCGGGTAGTAGTATTTTACTTCCTTGTTACCGGGATTCTTAAACGCGTCGAATACTGACAAAGGCCACAACCAAGACGAGAACCAAGTGTCGAGTACGTCGTCGTCTTGCTTCAGAGTTTCCGCCGTTACGCTTGGATCGATGGCTTGGGCTTTTTCCAAAGCTTCCTCAGGTGATCCGGCTACGACGATCTCACCGTTTGGCAAGTAATACGCCGGGATGCGCTGTCCCCACCAAAGCTGACGGGAAATACACCAATCCCTTACGTTCTCCATCCAAGAGCGGTAAGTGTTCTTGAATTTCGAAGGATAAAGCTGAATGTCGTCCTCCATTACCGCTTTCAAAGCAGGTTTGGAGATATCTTCCATCTTAAGGAACCACTGAGTCGAGAGTTTAGGCTCGATTACGGCGTCGGTACGCTCAGAGAAACCAACGTTGTTGGTGTAGTCCTCGATGAGGTCAAGCTGTCCGAGTTCCTCAATATCTTTGGCTACTTTCTTACGGGCCACAAAGCGGTCGAGGCCTTCGTAGGCGTCGCCGTGCTCGTTGATCTTTCCGTCGTCATTGATTACGTCGATTGACTCCAGTTTATGACGGATACCGATTTCGTAGTCGTTTACGTCGTGCGCAGGAGTGATCTTAAGGCAGCCCGTACCGAACTCCATGTCCACGTAATCGTCCTCCACGATAGGCACCGAACGGTTAACCAAAGGCACGATCACGCGCTTGCCCTTGAGGTGCGTAAAGCGTTCGTCGTTCGGGTTGATACAAACTGCGGTGTCACCGAGAATGGTTTCAGGGCGCGTAGTGGCTACGGTAACGAACTCTTCGGTTCCCTCTACCTGATATTTTACGTAGTAGAGCTTCGACTGAACCTGACGGTGGATTACCTCGTCGTCCGAGAGGGCTGTTTTGCCTTCCGGGTCCCAATTCACCATACGTACGCCGCGGTACACGTAGCCTTTTTCGTGAAGTTTCACGAAGACATTTGTTACGGCGTCGGAAAGGTCGGCTTCCATAGTGAAGCGCTCACGTTCCCAGTCACACGAGCAACCGAGTTTCTTGAGCTGTTCGAGGATGATTCCACCGTACTTCTCTTTCCATTCCATGGCATGCTCCAAGAATTCCTCGCGCGTGAGGTCCTCTTTGTTGATGCCTTTTTCCTTGAGCATAGCCACCACTTTGGCTTCGGTGGCGATGGAGGCGTGGTCTGTGCCGGGAACCCAGCAAGCCTCTTTGCCTTCCATTCTGGCCTTACGGATCAAGACGTCCTGGATAGTGTTGTTGAGCATGTGGCCCATATGAAGCACACCTGTGACGTTTGGTGGCGGAATGACTATGCTGTAAGCTTCCTTGTCGGGGTGGGGCTCCGAATGGAAATAGTTGCGTTCGAGCCAGTACTTGTACCACTTGTCCTCAACTTCGGACGGATCGTATTTAGTCGATAAGGCCATCTGCTGGTATTATATTTTAGATTAAGAAGTATTCTTTTCGCAAGGGACACCGAAATGGTGCCGTAATCGCCAAAATTATGGATTTTGTTTCGATTAGGAAACTACAAAGGTGGGCTTTTGAAACAAAAAAGCCACACCCGGAGGGTGTGGCCTTATTTGGGCGCTAAGGCCTGTTTATTTTTTGAGAGTTACCACGTATTTTCCGGAGATACTGGCAGTTCTAGCAGTCGATGGGCTTTCCACGATCGGAGGAAGGTTTTCGTTTGTGCCGAACGTAAGTTTCAATCCCGCACCTTCTGAAGTTACTTCGAGAGTTACGTCGCTGTTAATGTATGTAGCACCTTTCAACGTGATTTTGTTTGCATTTGCGGGGTCAGAGCTAGAGAAAGTCCAGCCTGTCACTCCGTCGAATACTTTACGATCTTCTCCCGAAACAGCAAATGACCCAGTCTCCGTATCTTTGTTATATGCGCCAAGCGTAATAGATACGTCCGAGAAGTAAGAGGTCATATCCGTCCCTTCTACCGTTACGGAGTTTGTCTCTACAGTCGACCAAGCGGCTGCAATTTGCTTAGACATTGTTTCTTGGGCCGTAGGTCCGTCATCGCCACCACTGCTGCATGAGCTGAATGCGATTCCTACGAAGAGTGCTAAGGTTAGGGTGAAAAAGTAATTAACTCTTTTCATGGGTCTATTTTTTTTTAAACTGGTTAATATCGATTACTTGGTTTGAGAACCGGTATTCGTCCGACTGGTTAGAGCAAATCAATAAAAGTTTATCTTTTGAGGTGTTTTTTATTTGCTCATGGTACCAATCAATGGCTTTTTGGTCCAGATTCATAGTCGGTTCGTCAAGCAAAACAATTTCACTATTAGAATAAAAAGCTATACCAAGCTTTAGCCGTTGACGCATGCCGGAGGAAAAATCCATGATTTTTTTGTCTTTGGAGTTCCTCAGATACATTATTTCAATAAGATCGTCGATGGCAATATTATATGATATTTTTTTGAATTGAAAATGAAAGTCTAAAAATTCACGCAACGTTAACTCTTCGATTATTTCGAGGTAGGGCGTACAGGCGACGATGTGTTTGTAAATGTCGCTGGCATTGATCTTCTTCCCGTTTCCGAAATACTCGATTTCTCCTGAGGAAGGCGGTGCGATACCCGAAATAATCTTAAGCAATGTGGACTTCCCGCTTCCGTTTGGACCGGTTACGGCGTAGGCTTGTCCTTGGTGAAGTTCGAGATTCAGGCCACGGAATATCCATTCCCTGTTGAATTTTTTGCCCAAATCCCGAATCTTGATAGAAAAATCGTTTGCCATACGGAGTGACCTAGGTATAGTCTTCTTTCACCGGGCGGATTACGCCACGGGGAGCATTTTTGGCGAAGTCAAAGATTTCGGTTTTGAATTCTGAATCGGCAAGGTCTTGAGCCGCCTCAATGGCTTGCGATATGTTTTTGCCTTCAGCGTAAAGCGCTTTGTATACGTCTTGAATAGCTCTGATCTGTTCGTTAGAGAATCCCCTGCGTCTAAGGCCGATTATGTTTACGCTGCTGAACCCGCAAGGCGTACGGCTGGTAAGGATGTACGGGGGAATGTCTTTGCCCACTTTGGCGCCACCCGCTATCATGGCGTGACGACCGATGGTTACGAACTGGTGAATGGCTGTGGTGCCTCCAACTATAGCCCATTCGCCGATTGTGACGTGCCCAGCGACTTGGGTCGAGTTGGCGAGGATACAGTGGTCACCGATTTCGCAGTCATGCGCCACGTGAACGTATGCCATCAGCAGGACGTTGCTGCCTATGACAGTCTTCATTTTGTCTGTTGTGCCTCTGCTGATGGTGACATACTCCCGGATGACGGTGTTGTCTCCGATTTCAGCAGTCGTGATTTCTCCGGCGAACTTGAGGTCTTGAGGCTCACCGGAAATAACGGCGCCCGGATGGATCTTGCAGTTCTTGCCGATCCTGGCTCCGTCGCAAATAACCGCATGCGACCCTACCCACGTGCCCTCGCCGATTACAACGTCCGCTTGGACGATGGCGAAAGGCTCAATAACTACACCGGACGCGATTTTCGCGTCCGGATGTATTTGCGCTAACTCACTTATCATGCGTCTTTTCTTACGATTCTGGCTGTCATTTCCGCCTCAGCGGCAAGTTTACCTCCGACATAGGCTTTGCCCACCATCTTGGCGATACCCCTTTTGATAGGGCCCAACAGCTCACATTTCAATACAAGAGTGTCCCCAGGGACAACCATTTTACGGAATTTACACTTCTCGAGCCCCAAGAAATACGTCCAGTAGTTTTCAGGGTCCGGTACTGTGTTCAGAACGAGGATGCCTCCGGTTTGGGCCAAAGCCTCAATCTGCAACACGCCGGGAAATACCGGGTTGTCAGGGAAGTGTCCTTGGAAGAACCATTCATTCATGGTTACGTTCTTGACTCCGGCCACTTTCGTATCGTCAAGGTGGTAGATTTTGTCTACCAACAGCATCGGGAAACGGTGGGGGAGCCTTTGTGCGATCTGGTTGATGTCGTAAACCGGAGGGAGTTTAGGGTCGTAATGCGGAAAGTCGCTGTCCCTGCTCTCCATGATCATTTTCTTAAGCTTACGGGCAAAAGCCACGTTCGCAGCGTGTCCAGGACGAGCGCCCAAGATTTGTGCCTTGATCGGACGGCCTACGAGCGCCAAATCGCCCATTACGTCGAGGAGTTTGTGGCGGGCGGGTTCGTTTTTGAAACGAAGCTCGATATTGTTGAGCGTGCCTTCCTCTTTTACCTCGATTTTGTCTTTGTTGAAAAGCTTGGCCAAATGGTCCAGCTCGTCGTCTTTGACCAAGCGGTCAACGATAACAATGGCGTTATCAACGTCGCCACCCTTGATAAGTCCTTGCTCAAGAAGCATTTCCAGCTCGTGCAGGAAGCAGAACGTACGGCAAGGGGCGATTTCGTTTTTGAATTGGTTGAGCGAGGTAAGCGAAGCGTGTTGGCTACCCAATACAGGCGAGTTGTAATCGACCATTACGGTTACTCGGTACTCATCGCAAGGGAGGGCGGCAACTTCGGCATCCCCATTAGGATCTTTGTAAAAAACTCCTTTCGGGACCTCGAAATAATCTCTCAGCGCATTTTGCTCTTCCATTCCCGCCTTTTCCAAAGCTTCGAGGAAAGGCATTGAGCTACCGTCCATAATCGGCGGCTCGGGACCGTCAAGCTGAATAAGGATATTGTCGATCTGCAAACCAACCAAAGCCGCGAGCGTGTGCTCCACGGTATGAACTCTAGCTTCTCCTTTTTGCAGAACGGTACCTCTGGATGTGTCAACTACGTAGTCAACATCGGCCTCCACGATAGGCTGGCCTTCCAGATCTGTTCTTTGGAATTTGATGCCGTGGTTGGGTTTGGCGGGCAGAAAGGTCATATTGCAAACCCTTCCGGTGTGCAAGCCTACGCCCGATACCGTCACGGAACTTTTGATCGTATGTTGCTTAATATTCATTTTCTTACTTTTCGGTCGGCGAATTTAGGCTTTTTTCCTCTAGGTTCTTGATGCGTTCCACTAAATCCGGTAATTTTTTGAACATAGCGTAGGCCTTCAAGTAGGAAGTCTGCTTGAAAGACGGTGCTCCCATCTGTATTTCGCCCTGTTTTCTTATCGATCTGCCCACACCCGCTTTGGCCGCCAAAATGGTCTTGTCAGCTATGTTGAGGTGTCCAGCAATGCCCACCTGTCCGGCAATCATACAATTGTCGCCGATTTTTGTTGAACCGGAGATTCCGGTTTGGGCTGCGATCGCGGTGTTTTTTCCAATTTCCACATTGTGCGCAATCTGGATGAGATTGTCGAGCTTGGAACCGTTTCTGATAACGGTTGAGCCCATTGTGGCGCAATCCACCACGGTGTTGGCGCCAACGCTTACATTGTCTTCCAGGATTACGTTTCCAAGCTGAGGGATGGCTTTGTAAGAGCCGTCGGCCTGTGGAGCGAAGCCGAAGCCGTCGCTGCCGATAACCGCGCCGGCGTGGATGTAGCAATTTTTGCCGATTACGGAGCCACTGTAGATTTTCGCCCCGGCGTCGATAGTCGTTCCATCGCCAATGGTGACATTGTCACCTATGGAGGCATGAGGGTAAATCTTGACATCATCGCCGATAGTGACGTTATCGCCGATGTATGAAAAAGCGGCCCTGTAGGCGTTCGTCCCAACCTTGGACCCCTGTCCGATGTAAGAGGGCTCTTCAGTGCCCACTTTCATCGCCTTCATGAATTTTTGGTACTCCTCAAGAAGCCTTGTGAAAGCCGTGTAGGCGTCGTCCACCTTTATTAATGAGGTGCGGTGCTCTTTCTTCGGTTGGAAATCCCTGTTCACAATTACCGCTCCCGCATTGGTGGTGTATAGGAAGTTCTCGTATTTCAGGTTCGCTAAAAAAGAAATCGAATCGCCGTCCGCCTCCTCGATTTTTCCTAATTTACTGACTTTGGTGTCTTTGTCCCCTACAATCTCGCCGCCCAGCATCTGGGCTATTTGTTCGACGCTAAACTCCATTGGATCGATTCTCAGATTTCAAACATTCTCACAAAGATACTATTTTAGGCCAGCATAGGTAATGCTTTTTGACGATTTTCGTCATAGCCGCAATGTTGGGCAAATCCGTCGCCGTGACGATGTCTTCCAGCTCGCCGTTTTTCTTCAGAACGGTAATGCCTTGGCCCTGCCCGACATAAACTTCGTTAGAGACCTGCCCTTCGAGCAACATATGGGCGGTTTCCTCAGGACCAATTCCGAAATGTTCGGAGACTTTGGCCTTTAATCGCTCTTTTAGTTCCGGTTCGAAGGGCTCTTCCGAGAGAATGACACGGAAGAGTTTCCGGTTCACGATCATTGCGCTGAGTGTCGAAAGCACGGGATCATGACTCCTTGTCCAAGCCTTAACGGCCCCAAAGATATCAAAATCATCCAGATTAACGAAAGTTTGGAGCGCTTCGCCGGTCTTGAGATCCTCCATACCCACTTCATTTTCGAAAAAATAGGCCAAGCCTTCGGGGATGTCCGGTTTCCTGTCTTGGTCATAAACGGTTTTGGCCCTGGCCAATAACGAAATCAGCATGGCTTCGGCGGCCACGGAAGCTTTGTGAAGATAGACCTGCCAGTACATCAGGCGACGGGATACAAGGAAGTTTTCCACGCTGTAAATCCCTTTTTCCTCGACCACCAGCTTTTCCTCGACTACGTTGAGCATTTTTATAATCCTGTCGGCCCCGATGGTCCCTTCGTGTACGCCAGTGTAGAAGCTGTCTCGCTGAAGGTAGTCAAGTCGGTCGACGTCGAGTTGGCTGGAAATGAGTTGGTGAAAAAACGGGCGGGGGTACTTGTTGTCGAACATACTAATGGCCGTGTCGAGCCGTCCGCCAAACTCGTCGTTTAGTTTACGCATCAGCAGGAGAGAGACATTCTCATGCGGTACGTTTTTAAGGATACTATATTCCAGGGCGTGGGAAAAAGGTGCGTGGCCAACGTCGTGAAGAAGAATTCCGGCCATGGCGGATTCCATTTCGTGGTCGGAGATATTTACGCCTTTGGAGCGGAGGTTTTCCAACGATAAGCGCATTAGGTGCATGGCGCCCACCGCATGGTGAAACCTGGTGTGGAGGGCACCAGGATATACGAGATCGCTGAGTCCGAGTTGCCGGATTCTGCGGAGCCTTTGGAAAGACGGGTGTTCTATTATCTGAAAAATTAATCCGGCGGGAATGTTAATGAAGCCGTATAGAGGGTCGTTGATGATCTTTTTTTTCTTCAAAACAGTGAAAGGGTTTAGGGAGTTCTGCGGAAATAGACACCGGAAGATTCCGAATTTGAATTTATGCTTTAAAAATACAATTATTTTCCCGAGTTTGATTTTGGCAAGGTTGGAAAGATATTATTTTGAAATATCCTCGGGCTTTTTGCGTTAAGTATCTTTAAACGTTCCAATGTTTTCCTTGTTCGGGAAAATGGCGGGCACAGTGTTCAGGTGGCCGGTTTGCCCGTTGACGGTGTCTTTACCCAAGCGGCCCGAAAGTTTTGCTTTTGGAACAGGTTTATGCCAACTGGGCCGTATAGTTTTTCGTACCTTTAGAAACGCAATGTGTCCCGCTCCGAAATTGACGGACAGCACTTAAAAAATCCGAATTTTATGCAAAAACATCATATCCTCTGGGCCGACGACGAGATCGATCTGTTGAAGCCTCACGTCATGTTTCTTGAAAAGAAAGGTTATAATGTGACGCCTGTTACCAGCGCTACCGAAGCTCTGGACCTTTTGGACGAACAGAATTTCGACGTGGTCTTCCTTGACGAGAACATGCCGGGAATGACGGGCCTTGAAGCCCTTCCTCTTATTAAGGAGCGCAGACCCGATTTGCCGGTGGTCATGATCACCAAGAGTGAGGAGGAAATGGTGATGGAAGACGCCATCGGTTCCAAGATCAGCGATTACTTGATCAAGCCTCTGAACCCGAACCAGATTCTTCTTTCGGTAAAAAAGATCCTCGACAACAAAAGGCTTGTTTCCGAAAAGACTAACCTCAATTACCAGCAGGAATTTCGGAACCTAGGTATGGCCGTGGCCGATTATCAGGATTTCGAAGGCTGGAAAGATATCTATTCGCGTTTGGTATACTGGGAGCTGGAAATCGACAACCGGACCGACAACAGCATGGCCGAGATTTTGGAAATGCAGAAGTCGGAGGCGAACCAGGCCTTTTCCAATTACGTGGAGGACAATTACGAAGACTGGCTCAACGAACCGGATATCGAGCGTCCTTTGATGTCGCATAATGTGATGAAGGAGAAGGTTTTTCCGCATTTGGAGGGAGACAAGCCTGTTTTCTTTATCCTGATCGACAATTTACGCCTGGACCAATGGCAGATGTTGCGTCCGATTATTACGGAAGGCTTGGACGTTGAGGAGGAAGATACTTACTATTCCATTCTCCCAACTACGACGGCTTACGCCCGAAACGCGATCTTCTCCGGAATGTTACCTCTGGAAATGTCGAAGCGTTGCCCGGATATTTGGGTTGGGGAAGATGTTGACGAAGGTAAAAACAACAACGAGGACAAGTTCTTGGAAAGGCAGCTCAAGCGTGCCCGCATCGACGTGAAGTGGTCTTATCACAAGATCAAGCAACAGTCGCAAGGCAGGGCTTTGGTTGACAATGTCAATAACCTGATGTCCAACAAGCTGAACGTTATCGTTTATAACTTCGTGGATTTGCTTTCGCACGCCCGTACCGAGATGGAGGTGATCAGGGAATTGGCCCACGACGAATCGGCTTACCGTTCGTTGACAACTTCTTGGTTCAAGAACTCCCCGCTGGGCGACTTGATCAAGCAACTGTCTAGTCGCGATGTGAAAGTGGTGTTGACAACGGACCACGGAACTATCAGGGTTAGAAAGCCTTATCGAATTATCGGTGACAGAAATACAAACACCAACTTGCGTTATAAGCAGGGTAAAAACCTTAGCTTCAAAGATAATGACGTGTTTGTGGCGCGTAGGCCAGAGAAAATGCACTTGCCTTTGGTGAACGTCTCCACGGCGTATGTTTTTTCTACCAAAGACTATTTCTTCGCCTACCCGAACAATTACAACTATTACGTGAATTACTATCGCGATACGTTCCAGCACGGTGGATTGTCGCTTGAAGAAATGATTATTCCTATTATTTCCTTAAATTCAAAGCATGGGAAATAATCTGGAATCAGTGGAGTTGGTTTGTGAAGGCTTGGAAGCCTTGCCCTCTGTGGCCGAAAAGATCATCGAATTCGCCGGCGACGAGCGTATTTGGAGATTCGAAGGCGAGATGGGGTCGGGCAAAACAACGCTAATCACGGCATTGGCCAAGCGGTTGGGGGTTGTGGATTCGGTTTCCAGCCCGACTTTTTCGTTGGTAAACGAATACCGAGACGAAGAGGATAGGGCATATTATCATTTCGATTTTTACAGAATTAAAGACGAAATGGAAGCGATGGATATCGGAGTCGAAGAGTATTTCGATTCCGGTGATATCTGCATGCTCGAATGGGCGTCGCTTATACCGTCTTTGATGCCGGAGGACTACCTGATGGTGGAAATCGTGGCGCTGGACGACGGAGTCCGGAAGATAAAACTTTGGAAATGCCATGAATGAAAAACCGAATTTCGGATTCTCCGAACTGTCGGGCGGAAGGATGCTTTCGCCGAAAGAAGCGGCTTTGGAGATTGGCCTGGGCGAAGAGAGCTTGTGTATCGGCGTTCCCCGAGAGCGTTCGATGCAGGAAAGCCGTTTGTCCCTGACGCCTGATGCGGTCGAGATTCTGGTGAACAACGGACACGAGGTAGTTGTGGAGACGGAGGCCGGGAAGGCCGCTCATTTCCCCGATAATCTGTATTCCGACGCCGGGGCGAAAATCGCATATTCCGAAAAAGAGGTTTTCAAATCGAATCTAGTGCTGAAAGTGGAACCGCCTACAATGCGCGAGGTGGAGATGTTGGAGCAAGGCGCTACGCTGATTTCCGCATTGCAGACCACGAATGTTTCCAAGGAATATTTGTCGGCGTTGAAAGACCGCAAAGTCACGGCGTTGGCGTATGAGCTTATCCAGGATAGGGTAGGCGGAACGCCGCTTGTCCGTGCGATGAGCGAGATCGCCGGCTGTTCTGTAGTCCAAATCGCGGGCGAATGCCTGAGCGGTGCGGGAACGGGCAAAGGCGTGCTGTTGGGAGGCATTACCGGTGTGGCGCCTGCCAAGGTGGTGATCCTTGGTGGTGGTACCGTAGCGGAGTTTGCCAGCAGGGCGGCTTTGGGCTTGGGAGCGGAAGTCAAGGTTTTTGATAACGATATTTATAAACTGAGGCGCCTGAAAAATATTTTGGGCGCCCCTGTTTCCACATCCACATTGGATACTAGGGCGCTAAAAGCGACATTGGCCTGCGCCGATGTGGTGATAGGCGCGATTAAGCTGGAAATGGGCCGTGACCGGTACTGGGTTACGGAAGAGATGGTTGCCGGAATGCAACCAGGAACAGTGATTATCGACGTGAGCATTGACCAAGGCGGTTGTTTCGAGACCTCCAGAGTTACGTCGCATGATAATCCGTATTTTTATTCCCACGAAATACTTCATTATTGTGTACCGAATATACCCTCAAGAGTAGGGCGCACGGCAACGCGTGCGATAAGTAATATTTTGACTCCTCTTTTACTTAAAATCGGTGACAGGGGCGGTGTCGACGAGACTATTTTTTCCGATAAGGGATTTATGAGTGGCGTTTATTCCTACAAGGGTTGCCTTACGAATTCAGTGTTGGCCCGCCGTTTTAATCTTCAGTTTAAAGACTTGGAATTGCTGATGGCCGCAAGGTTCTGATTGCCGGCTTGGAATTCGCGGAAAGAGGTTTTAGCGTAAGCCAAAACCGAAATTCGTATGTGCAAAGAAAAAGAAGTCAATTCCTCCCGCAGAGATATGTTGCGAAAAGCAGGGCTTGGCCTGGCTGGGGCTGTTGCTTTAGGATCTGTTTCCGGATTTGTGTTAAATGATGGTAAATGGGAATCCGTAACCGTCAGCGCTACCGAGGCCAACGAAAGCTGGATGAAGTTAGCGTTGGAAGTGGCTCGCAGTTCGGTTGACGCTCGTGATTTTGGCCCTTTCGGAGCGGTAGTGGCCAGAAATGGGCGGATTTTGGGAAAAAGCGAAATCAGGGTTTTTAGGGATAATGATCCGACGGCTCATGCGGAGCTACTGGCGTTGCGGGCGGCTTCTAGAACTATAGGCTCTCCGGATTTGAAGGATTGTGTTCTCTATTCTTCTTGCGAACCTTGTCCAATGTGTTTGTCGGCGGCTTTGCTGGCGGGCGTGGAGGCCATTTATTACGGATTCAGTACGGATGAAGCTTTGCCTTTAACGGACGGATGGAAGTATGTAGGGTTTACTGAAAAAGCCCAGAGGGCTACCCAGCTAGGATATTTTGCCAGACAGTCTTTTCCTGTTTCTTTTCGCCGTCTTGAAGCCATATCCCGTATTTCCAGCTCAGGAAAACAAGGTCAAAAAAGATTTCGCTCTGAAATCTTTTCAAGTTGGACACGAAGAAAATGCAGGCGATCCATGAAAGCGAAGTGTCCGCTCTCCTTGCCTGTATTTTGTCCAATCCGTGTCCCCGTTTCACTTCCCCGAATTTTCCTTCCGCCCTGCTCCGGTGCCGTTGGTGAAGCGTCCGGTTTTCCTTGCGTTCCCTGATTTTTTCGGGACTTGAGGGAGGCCTTCCCAACGGGGAGCCCACGAATTCCACACCCGCGCCGGACATGGTCTGCCGGGCGTTCCTGTTTCCGTAAATCTTGTCCCCGACGAATTTGCCGAGCTTCATTTCCGGGTTTCTCTCCCCGAAACTGTCGATGTGCCCGCGGATCACTTCCGCGTCACCCTCGTAGTAAGCGTCCCATTGCGCCTTGTCCAGATAGGAATAGCCTTCGTGAAGGCTTACGGACAATTTGGCGCCGAACTCGGTGTCGCTTCCGTTTTTGCCCCGGACTATCGGCCGGACATGGGGCTGGAAGACGTTCACGATGCGGCCGTCCACCCTGTTGGCACCGGTCTCCAGCATGAGCGACTGTTGCCTGGCGATTTCGTGAAGCACCATCAGAATCTTCAAAAACCTGCTTTTTAGGCGTATAACGCCCTTGTTGGCCTCTATGAGGCTGTCGATATGCCGTAGGTTCCGTTCCAGATAATTCAGCTGTCGGCGTGCGCACACGCGCCAGAATTCGGCTCCTTTCCTCTTTTTTCTCGTCGCCCCGACATATTCCCTATGGGCTTTATCCCGGTAAGTCCGGGGCTTTTTGGATAAACCGGAATCCCTGGCGACGGGCCAAAGGAGGTCGATGATTTTCTCCGACTGCACCCTCGCCGTAGCCAACAGCCCAAGGTCCGTGGGGTATGGAATCTCTTGCGGCGCCACCGTCGCGTCGCAGGAGACAACCCGCTTGTCATCTTCGGCGTCCCCGGAATGCCCGTCTTTGGACCCTTCATCCCGATCGCCCTCCGCAATACGGATCCCCTCGTGTTGCAAAAGCGAACTCATCCTGTTAAAATCCCCGTACCCGAGCCGCTTGCGGACCGTCGTGAACAGCGAAGGGTCAAAGGCCTTTTCCGTGGTGAACGAGCCGAGTCCCACGAAATACTGGAGATACGGATTTTCTTTGATTTGTTCTATCGCCTCGGCGTCCGAAACGTTCAGCTTATGCTTCACGATCAGCGCGCCGATGACCAGCCGGGCCGGTTTGCACGGACTGCCCTTGCCCGTCGACATTTTCGATTCGTAGACCAAACCCAATTCCGCCCAGGGGATGGAGTTGGCCAACTTCACCCATCTGTTTTCCGGGTTAAGGCGCCCTATTTCCGGGTCCAAAAAACCTTCTATACTCAATTGCGAGGAACTTGTCTTGATCATAGGTGCAAGGGAAAAAATGCTCTCAGTCCTTTCTAAGGCCAATTTACGAATATTCCCTGTGCTTTGGAAAGGGAAACAAGCTACCTAATCCACTGATAATCTTGTGGTTTTTACTTTTTCAGTAAACCCTATGTAGGGCAGGAATTGGCAAAACCGCTCGGGAGCCGTGGTGTTAAAGAAGCTTACTTGGCAAGGGGGCAAGCCCAGGAATTGCTGAAAGAGTCGAAAAGGATTATTAACGGTGACGCTAACGAAAATCCCGATATTACTGATGATTGATTCTTCGGGAAAAGAAAAAATGAAAGGCGGGTTATTTGCCCGCCTGAAGATTGAGACTAATGTCTTTCTTAACTTTTTATAATGGAGATTAGGGCCAAAAGCCAGGCTCCGATTAGAAACAATCCCCCGATAGGCGTAACGATTGCGAACTTTGTGATGCCGCTAAGGCAAAGAGTATAAATCGATCCTGAGAATAAGATAACGCCGATCAGCGCTGAAAGAGACGCATAGTTAAGAAGCGGATGCCTGATATGCGACATCAGCAACCCGATAGCGAGCATAAAAAGGGCGTGGTAAAAATGATACCTTACACCAGTTTCGAACGTGTCGAGTCGGCCGGACGATTCAAGAAGAGGTTTCAGGGCATGAGCTCCAAAGGCTCCGATTATTACACCAAGGGCGCCAAGGGCGAGGGCTGTCGCCAAAGTGAATTTTTGCATCATGGTAATTGGGGCTTGTTGGGTTTGACGGATTATTTATCCGTTTTTTTCAAAAGAAATAATAAAAACACCGGCAAACAAGCTAAAAAAAACAAACCTATAATTATGAAAGTATCCATATATGTCAGTAAAGCTCCTTGGTATTGGATGCTTTCGGCCATATATAATTTCGCTATTGATTCCGCTTTGGCGGGGTTGTCTACCTCGGCCGTCGTTTTGAACAAAGAGAAAACCGACTCGAAAACAGGGTTCGTGCCGTCGGCGAATTCTGAGATTCGTGTTTCGTGGAATTCTGACCTTCTGCTGATAAAAACCGTGATTAAGGCTATGCCCAAAGCGTTTCCGAGTTTTCGGGCCATGTTAAAGAGGCCTGTTCCTTCCGGGATCTCTTTTCCTTTTAGGTCATAAAGCGTAATGGTGATCATCGGAACGAATAAAACGGAAAGTCCCGCCCCGCGGACAAGTAATGGCCAAACGATTTCGAGCTGGCTGACATTCTGGTTGAAAGAGGCGAACCATATGGCGTGTAGAAAAACTAGGATGACTCCAAAACTTAGCATTAGGGATAAGGATCTGATACTCTGTTTGATTCTGCCGATAAAGAAAACCATTGTCAGGGCGGCGATGGGAGCGGGCATTATAAGAATTCCCGTCTGAAGCGGGTTTAACCCAACGACTTGTTGGGAAAAAATCGGGAAAAGAAGAAAGGCCCATGAAAAGCCGATCGCGGCGATGAGATTGGCGGTCATGCCCATTGCGAAAGTCGGGATTCGGAAAACCCGCAAGTAGGTTAACGGCATTTTGGCTGTCAGTTCCCGCCAGACGAATAATATGATTCCGAAAACCGCGATCACTCCCAAAACCGAAATATAAGTGGAGGAAAACCAGTTGGCTTCTTGGCCATTTTCCAAAACCACTAATAGTGAGCCGAAGCCAAGAACGAGAAAAAGCCAGCCTTGCCAATCGAACTTTCCCGCTTTTCTGACCTCTTTCGGTTCGGGTATAAATATGTAGGACATAACCGTGGCGGTTAGGCCGATTGGGATATTTATAAAGAATATCCAATGCCAAGAAATATATTCGGTTATGGCTCCGCCAACGAAAAACCCGAGCGCTGGACCGCAGATTATGCCTGAGCCAAATACGGCGTTGGCCTTGTTCAGTTGTTCTTTAGGGAATGTCTCAACCAAAATGGCTTGGGCGGTGGCCAACAATGCTCCGCCTCCCGTACCTTGCAAAAACCTGAAAAACGTAAGTTCCCAAACGTTGGTGGAGATTCCGCAAAAGAAAGAGGCGCAGGTGAAAATCAGGATCGAAATGGTAAAGTAATTTTTTCTGCCCAGTTTGGCGCTGAGCCAAGAAGCCGAAGCCACCATAATAAAGTTGGCGATGGCGTAAGAGGCGATCACCCAACTGATTTCGTTGAGCGTAGCGCCCAGGTTTCCCATCATATACGGGAGGGAAACATTGACGATGGTGGCGTCGATGATTTCTATAACCGAAGAGACTACGACGGTCAGGATGATGATCTTTTGCCGGGCGGTAACTTTACTTGCCATCCCGGTCTTTCTTTTTGTGGATTACGGTTACGTTCATGCCTTGCCGTAAAAGGCGGATATTTATGCCTTTGTCGAAAAATATTCGGACAGGTACGCGTTGGACCACTTTTACGAAGTTGCCGGTTGCGTTACTCGGAGGGATTAGCGTGAATTTGGAAGAAACGGCGCCGCCTAAAGACTCGACCGTTCCGGTTAGTTTTAAGTGCGGGTAAGCGTCCACTTTTACTCTTACGGGAGTGCCGGGTGTGAGGAAACGTACTTGTGTCTCTTTGAAATTGGCGGTTACCCAACGACTTTCTGAATCCACTACATCGAACAAACTCTGTCCGGCGACAACGACTTCTTCCGCCCTGAGCCGCATGTTCTGGATTTCGCCGGAAACCGGAGCTTTTATAATGCACCATGATAAAGTCTCTTTGGCTTCTCGGAGCTTGGCGTAAGCCTCTTTCACCGTCGCTCGGGCTACTTCCTCCCTTTTTGCCGAAGCTTCGACCTCTATCTCGGCTGAAGCCGTTTTTTCTTTGGAAACCTGATAACCGGCGAAGGCCTCGCTGTAAATTAATTCGTAGTTTTCCAATTCGCTTTTCGATACAGCTCCGTCTTTATAGAGCGCTCTGTAGCGGTTGCGGTCTTTTCTGGCTTTGTCCAGTTTGGCTTTGGCTTCTACCATAGAGTTGACGGCTTCTTTAAAAGCGTCTTCCGTAGCGCGGGTTTCGGCTTGGGCTAACGCTACGTTTTTGCGGGAGACGGCCAGTGCCGCCGTGGCCTCCCTTAGTTCCCAATACCATATTGTGGAGTCCAGAACGGCGAGGGTGTCGCCTTTGGTTACAGCGTCGCCTTCCTGAATGTTTACTTGATCTATTTTGGTGGAAAGCCGGCTCAAGACCGGTACGATATAGCCGTCGATCTGGGCGTCGTCAGTGATGACGTGGCCCGTGTAATAGCGCACCACAATCAGGATTCCCACAGACATAAGTCCGAGAATCGTAAAAAGTACCCCGTAGTGTTTGGGTTTTATTTTTTCCTCTTTGGCAGGCGCTTCGGGTTGTTCCATTTTTGGCTGTTGGAATATCTCGTTGGTATGGCCAAAATCTGTACCTAAAAATGAGGAAAGAGAGTGTAATCGGGATTTGGGGACAGGTTTTATTTTTGTCTAAAAGACAAAAGCCCTTGGACTGTAATCCAAGGGCTTTTTTATGATGACGTTTTTTCGATTATGAAACCGAAACGTCGTAATGTTTTGCTTCTTTGAAAGCTTCTTTCGGCTCAAGACCCAGAAGATCGAACATTTCCTGGTCGTTTGAAAAGTTCGGGTTAGGTGTAGTCAATAATTTGTCTCCGGCGAAAATCGAGTTCGCCCCGGCCATAAAGCACAGCGCTTGCTCGCTGGTCGGCATTTCGTTACGTCCGGCTGACAGGCGGATGTTCGACTGTGGCATAATGATTCTGGCCGTAGAAATCATACGGATCATATCCCAAACAGATACCCTTTTGTTGCCTTCCATCGGTGTTCCTTCAACGGGAACGAGTGCGTTCACCGGAACTGACTCAGGGTGTTTTTCCATGTTGGACAGGGTCCAGAGCATACTGATACGATCATCCTCAGATTCGCCCAATCCGATGATGCCACCACTACAAACAGCGATTCCGGCTTTGCGGACATTGTCGATGGTTTCGAGGCGGTCGTCGTAAGAACGGGTCGTGATTACTTCCTCGTAATACTCCCGGCTGGTGTCCAAGTTGTGGTTGTATGCGAAAAGTCCGGCGTCGCGGAGTTTCTGCGCTTGCTCTTCGGTAAGCATACCGAGCGTACAGCAAACTTCCATACCCATGGCGTTAACGCCCTTCACCATTTCGAGCACCCTGTCGAAGTCGCGGTTGTCGCGAATGTTTCTCCAAGCCGATCCCATGCAAAAACGGGTACTTCCGTTTTCTTTTGCCATGTTGGCTTTTTCCATCACCTGTTCGTGCTCCAAAAGACGCTCCACCTTAAGTCCGGTGTCGTATCTGACTGATTGCGAGCAGTATTTGCAATCTTCCGAGCATCCGCCAGTCTTAACGGACAACAGCGTGCACACCTGCACCTCGTTTGGGTTATGGAATTTTCGGTGAACCGAAGCGGCTCTAAAAGCCAATTCCATTATGGGTGAATGAAAGATTTCAGATATTTCTGTCTTTGTCCAATCGTTTCTGATTTCCGCTTGTGACATGATAATCTCTTTTATAAAATAAAAAACCCGGGAGGCTCCGGCATCACTAATCAGTTTCCGGGCCTGCTCCGTACCGGCGCCCATAGCGTCATATAGAGGACCAATCTACTAACAAGGCTCGAAAAAGCCTATCAACTGATTGGCTTTTTGTATCGGGTGATAGCCAAATCCTACGAGTCCTTCGTAAATGCCAATCTTAATGTATAAAATCTTATTCCAAGCTGATGGGACTTCTCTTTTTTAATGCTCTGAAAAGTGGTTTTGGCACTCAAAATGCAGAGACTACCATAAGTGGACGACCGTGTCCAGAACACAACCGGACAGATTATGGAGAATAATAATATTAACCAAAGGAGGAAGCCTAACAACAAGGGAACCAAGCGTCTTTTCAAGAATCCGATGTTGGAAAAGATGACCAGAACGCATATTTCCGTACCAATATCGTTGCTCTTGGCCTATGCGGCGGGAATGCTGATTTGGGCGATTTACCGTACGAATGTGCCAGTATCAAACAGCGTTGCGTTGTACTTTTTGGGATTGTTCTCTTTTACGTTTGTCGAGTACGCTTTGCATAGGTTTGTGTATCATATGCGGGCTACTACTGAGCGTCAACGCAAGATCCAGTATACTATGCACGGCGTGCACCATGAGTTTCCGAAGGACAAGGACAGGTTGGCTTTGCCTCCTGTTATAAGCTTGAGTATAGCGACGGCTCTGCTTTTTTTGCTTCGTCTGGTGATTGGCGACTATACGTTCGGTTTTTTATCAGGTTTTGTGACGGGATATTCGTTGTACTTGTTTATGCATTACATCATGCACGCTTATCCGCCACCAAAAAATTTCATGAAAAAACTGTGGGTTTATCACAGTATCCACCATTACAAAGATGAGACTGTTTACTACGGGGTTTCGTCTCCGCTTTGGGATTTTGTTTTTGGGACCGTGTATAAATAATGTGTATCGTTTTTTCAGGACGAGACAAGCGACAAAAAAAGAAGGCTATTCCACTAAAGGAATAGCCTTCTTTTCTTTTCTGGATCGGCTATTTATTTTCCGATCAACTCTCTCCATTCTACGTATCTTTGGGTAATTCTTCCGCTCATGGCCTCGAAGTTTTCCCAAGTATCTTTTACATGGTAAATGGATGGTAAGTTTCCTGCCAATACGTCTTGGTAATCCTTTTTGAACAAACCTCCGGCATAGTAATAATAGGTGAACATATTGCCTTCTTCATTGAATAGTTCAAAACCCAAATACCCATCCCAGATTTCGCTGAGGATTGTGCATGGAAACTCTTTGCGCCTAAAACGGTAAATTTCCGTTTCGGCTTCTTCCTCGAAATACTCGGAATACAACTCTTGTTCGATGATCCACCCCAAGTACATTCCGATGTGAACATAAGCTTGCTCAATCGGCAAAGATGACGGAAAATTGCCTAAAAAATGGTTTTTGGCGTTATCGTAGATAGTCTTGTTAAGGCCTGCCTTTTTCACTTGAACCGTAGTCTTTTCTCCCATAAGTAGACGTTTAAAGGTGTATCCCTTCTGCGGACGGAGGTAGAAACCAATCGGTTTCCTTACGTCGCAGAGTTCCTGCTGCATAATTCACTCCAAAGGGAGTCGATCCTATAAAATTAACAAAATTTCCCGCATCATTAAACGAATGATAATTTTTTCAGCCCTTAGGTACAAAAAACAAATAAGAGAGAACAATCGCGGCGATAATCCCGGCCAAATCGGCGAGCAGGCCGCACACGATGGCGTAGCGAGTTTTGCGGACTCCTACGGCTCCGAAGTATAGTGCCAAGACGAACAAAGTAGTTTCGGTGGAGCCTTGCATTATGCTGGCCAAGTAGCCGGGCAGAGAGTCCGCTCCGTGGGTGTTCATTGTTTCGACCATCATGCCGCGCGCGCCGCTGCCACTTAGCGGTTTCATAAGGGCGGTGGGCAGGGCGTCTACAAAATCGGCGTTCCAGCCCATAGCCAATACACCTGATTTTATGCCAGAAGTGATCCAATCCAACGTGCCAGACGAACGGAAAACTCCAATGGCCACCAACATCGCAACTAGGTAAGGTATAATTTTTATCGCTATAGAAAAGGCTTCTTTTGCGCCTTCTATAAAGCTGTCGTAAACGTTTACTTTTCGGATTGCACCCAGTGAAATTATTCCGGCGATAACGGAAAACAGGATAACGTTGGCCAAAGTTGAAGAAGCTTTTCCGACTGCTTCAGGCTCCATTCCTAAAAAAGTGTATATAATTCCGCCGACCAGCAACAGCATTCCTAAGAGGTAAGCGAGAATCACAGGGTCGTAAAGCTTTATCCGTTGATAAATTGCGGTGATTACCAAGCCTACGAAAGTGGAGAAAAAGGTGGCCAAAAGAATAGGCAAGAACACGTCGGAAGGATCTGTCGCCCCGGCTTGTTGGCGGTATACCATAATGCTGATCGGCAAAAGCGTTAGTCCGCTGGTGTTGAGGACCAAGAACATGATCTGTTCGTTGGAAGCGCTGTCTTTTTTCGGATTCAGTTCCTGTAGGCCTTCCATCGCCTTTAGTCCGAGCGGAGTGGCGGCGTTGTCAAGTCCCATCATATTTGCCGAAAAATTCATCAGCATGGGAGTCATGACCGGATGGTTCTCGGGAATTCCGGGGAAAAGCCGTTTGAAGAACGGGCCTACCAGCTTGTAGACAACCCGTATAATGCCCGCTTTTTCGCCGATTCGCATAATTCCCAGCCAAAGGGCCATGGCCCCTGTCAATCCGATCGAAAGTTCGAAAGCCGTTTTCGACATGTCGAAGGTGGATTTCATCATAGCGGGGAAAACCTCGTAATCGCCCAGAAACACCAATTTGACCAAGGCTACGACGAAAGCGATAAGAAAAAATCCAACCCATATATAATTCAACACCATACACTGTCACTTTAAATGCGAAAGGCAATGCCCAGAATCGTCAATTTTTCGGGCCTATTCCTTATTTTTGGAACTGAATAAAGAAAATAAATATGACAAAGAAAAAAATGCGTGTCGCTTTGTCCGTCGTGTTTTATGCGGTGGTTGGCTTGTTTGCGTGCTCTACCGAAGACGTGTCCGTAAATCTTCCGCATAGCGCGAAGCATATCGAGCATATGTTGTTTCGTCATAACGAAGAGAAAGATAAGGCCGGTAAAGTCACCCGGACGCATAAAAAGTGGAAGCTGATTTATAAATCTGAGGGAGGTAAAGAAGTTGCGCTGAACGACTGCGAAAAAAAGGAGACGGTAGAGGTAATGTTGCAACTGGACGAGGAGGGAAAGCTCTATTATCCGATTTGGAGACCTGTTGCTGGAGATGGCTGTGGAGAGTCTTCGGGAATTGCCAGCTGGAAACTGGTGACAGTGACCGGTTTTGACGATGTGATTACGGGTTACAACCTGCGCTTGAAATTCACCCCGACAGATTCTGTCGATTTCAAAATCGATAATATAAGACCTTGCGAGTTGCGACTAAGCCGAAAAGGCTCGCGCGGAAACCAGCCGTTGGAATTGATATATGAGGCTGATGAGACTTTTTGCCTGTGATTTTTGATGCGATAGCGCAAACAATTCTTTTCGTAAAACGTAAGAAAAGGTACATGCGGGTGTTGGCGTAGTAGTCGATTTCCGCAAACGAAAACGACAATGGAGGGTTGCCCCCAAACAATTTTAGGGAACGAGCATCTTGGCGCGTGAGATGCCCCTAAGTACACGGCAATTCCTCCTTTTTCTTTCTCCAGGAATTCCTCAGCTCCATTACGTAGCCTAAGGATTCCGCATAAGTCAAAAGCCTTTCCGTTTTACTTTTTTGTCCCTTAAAAATTCGTAGTTTTGCGCACTATGAGCCTATTGTCAGCGGTAGCGAAACTTGTCGCCAAATGGACGGTCAAGTGCAGAAAAAAATGGGAAAACAACCCTGTGGAGACGCAAGATGCGACTCTCAGGCATTTGATAAATGTAGGTAGAAATACCGAATTCGGGAAGGATCATGATTTCGACTCTATCCGTACGTATGAGGATTTTAAAAAACGTGTTCCCGTAAAGGATTACGAAGGGCTGAGGTCTTATGTGGAGAAAATCCGTGAAGGGAAAGAAGACGTTTTGTGGAAAGGGAAACCGAAGTATTTCGCTAAAACTTCCGGAACGACTTCGGGCGTAAAGTATATCCCAATCACAAAGGATTCGATCCACAATCATATCAACAGCGCCCGTAACGCTCTTTTGAGTTATATCGCCGAAACTGGCAATGCGGAATTTCTCAAAGGGAAACTGATTTTTCTTTCGGGAAGTCCGGTGATGTCCAAAAGTAAAGGGATATTCACGGGGCGTTTGTCCGGTATTTCGAATCATCACGTTCCGGATTATTTGAAAAGAAGCCAGTTGCCAAGCTACGAGACGAATTGTATCGAGGATTGGGAACAAAAGGTTGACGCCATCGTGGAGGAAACGAAAGACGCCGATATGAGGCTGGTTTCCGGGATTCCGCCGTGGGTGCAGATGTATTTTGATCGTCTTTCGAAAGCGAAAGGCAATGACGCGAAAATCAAGGATATTTTCCCGAACCTTTCCGTGTTCGTTTGGGGCGGGGTGAATTTCGAGCCTTACAAAGCGAAACTCTTCGAATCCATCGGAAAGAATATCGATTCCATCGAGTTGTATCCGGCTTCCGAAGGCTTTTTGGCTTATCAAGACACTAGGTCGGAAGAGGGCTTGTTGCTATTGCTTAATGAGGGAATCTTCTACGAATTTATCCCGGCGGAAGAGTTTTTCGATGAAAACCCTACACGCTTAAGCATTGGGCAAGTTGAGCTTGGGAAAAATTACGCGCTGGTTTTGAGTTCCAATGCCGGGCTTTGGGGATATTCGATTGGCGATACCGTCAAGTTTGTTTCCAAGTCTCCGTACCGTGTGGTGGTTTCCGGAAGAATCAAGCATTTTATTTCGGCTTTCGGCGAACACGTGATTGGCGAGGAAGTTGAGAAAGCCGTCCGGCATGCGTGTGAAATTTGTTCCGAAGTTGAAATAACAGAATTTACAGTGGCTCCGAACGTTACTCCTAAGGAGGGTTTGCCTTTGCATGAGTGGTATTTCGAGTTTGAGACGGAGCCAAATGATATAAAAAGGTTCGAAAAGCTGATCGACGACAAGTTGAGGCAATTGAATCCGTATTACGAAGACCTTGTAGGAGGGAAGATTTTACGTCCGCTCAAGGTCATGTCATTGAAAAAAGACGCTTTCAGGTCTTATATGAAGTCCATCGGGAAATTGGGTGGGCAGAATAAGGTGCCGCGCTTGTCGAACGACAGGAAAATCGCGGACGCTCTGGCCGAAAGTGTTGTACTTGAGAAAAATTAATCGGTTTGTATACCAACGATAAAAACAGAATAGCGATTCTTGGATCCACTGGATCCATCGGTACCCAAGCTCTTCAAGTAGTAAGAGAAAATCCCGACACATTTGAAGTTGAGGTTTTGACGGCCGGCAGAAACGCGGATTTACTGATAAAGCAGGCGATTGAATTTAAGCCGAATTGTGTGGTGATCGGTGGAGATGATCTTTATGAGAAGGTTTTCGACGCTTTGGATCCGCATGGGGTTAAAGTTTATTCGGGAAATGAGGCGATATTGTCTGTCGTGCAGATGGACAGTATCAATACGGTGCTGACCGCCATGGTTGGTTATGCTGGGCTTCAGCCCACTATCAGCGCAATTAAGGCTGGTAAGAACATCGCTTTGGCGAATAAGGAAACCTTGGTGGTGGCCGGCGAGCTGATTACGAAATTGGCCCAGGAGTACGGGGTTAATATCTATCCTGTTGATTCGGAGCATTCCGCGATTTTCCAATGCTTGGTTGGCGAGTTCCATAATCCGATTGAGAAAATCATTCTTACGGCTTCCGGTGGTCCTTTCCGTGGAAAAGACAGAGCTTTCTTGGCGAAAGCAACCAAAGAGATGGCTTTGAAGCACCCGAACTGGGATATGGGCGCCAAGATTACGATCGATTCGGCTTCGTTGATGAACAAAGGGCTGGAAGTGATTGAGGCGAAGTGGCTGTTCAATCTGACAATGGACCAGATTGACGTTGTGGTTCACCCACAGTCCATTATCCACTCGTTGGTGCAGTTTGAGGATTCTTCGATCAAAGCGCAATTGGGCTTGCCCGATATGCGGGTTCCCATTCAGTTTGCGCTCGGATACCCGAAGCGCCTTCCCGCCAGATTTCCCAGATTCAGCTTTTTAGATTATCCAAACCTGACTTTCGAGCAACCCGACAAAGAGACTTTCCGTAATTTGGAATTGGCTTACGACGCTCTTTATAAAGGGGGTAACAAGCCTTGCGTGCTTAACGCTGCTAACGAAGTTGCGGTACAGCTGTTCTTGGAAGATAAAATCGGGTTTCTAGAAATGTCCGATTTGATCGAAATGTGTATGGACGAGATGCCTCTGATTGAGTATCCGACTCTTGAAGATTATGTGAATACCGATGCTGAGACAAGAATCAAGGCGTTTGAGAAAGTGAAAGTTTTTAGCTAAGGCTATATTTTATTATAAAAATCGACTTGCCGATTCGGCGTCGATGTTTTTGAGACTCAAAGCCCGGACCGATAGTGGATGGGCTTTATATAAACCCTGAGAAAGACAATATGGAAGGATTGACCATGGCCGCGCAGATGATTCTTGCGCTCTCGATTTTGGTTGGATTACACGAGCTGGGCCATATGCTTGCCGCCAAACTTTTTGGCATGCGCGTGGAACAGTTTTCGATCGGTTTTCCACCAAAAATATTCAGTATAAAGTGGGGCGAAACAGAATATTCCATCGGGGCGGTCCCTTTAGGCGGTTTTGTGAAGATTACCGGTATGGTGGACGAGTCGTTGGATACGGACTCTCTTCAGGAGGAACCCAAAGAGTATGAGTTCCGCGCAAAGCCGGCTTGGCAAAGGCTAATCGTAATGCTTGGCGGTATTATATTCAATGTGATTACCGGGTTGATCGTTTTTATCACCCTGACTTATACGCAAGGCGAACAATACATTTCCAGAGCCGAGTTAAACAAGCACGGAATCTGGGCCGGTAAGTATGCGGAGCAAATCGGCTTGAAAACTGGCGATAAAATTCTGGATATTAACGGAAAACCTTACGAGGCTTTTAGGGATCTTACTAGCCCTGAAACTTTGATCGCTAGTCACGGGTATTACACGGTGCTTAGAGGTGGCGATACGATTAAGATTAATATTCCAGCTGATATTCTGAATGATTTTTCAGGCAAAAACGCGGCTGAAAAACGCCTTCAGTTTATTCTTCCACTAGAGCCGTTTAAAGTTGAACGCGTTATGTCCGGAACCGGGGCTTCGAAGGCAGGCTTGGAGTCAGGAGACGAAATCGTATCGATCAACGGTCATCCAATCGAGTATTTCCAGCAACTTTCGGCTTTGTTGTCGGAATATGCGGGGAAGACGGTCGATTTGGAAGTGAGGCGCGACGGAGCCTTGAAGCCGTTTAAAGTCGATGTGAGCGAAGAAGGTAAGATCGGGTTCCAGGTGGGGAGCCTGCTGAAGTACTCGTACAAAGATTACACGTTCCCTCAGGCCGTTTCGGCAGGATCGAAAGAGGCGTTCGCCGTAGTGATAGTGAACGCTAAGGCTTTCTATAAGATGATTACCGGTAAGATTGACGCTACAAAGTCACTTTCTGGCCCTATTGGGATTGCGCAACAATTCGGAGGGACATGGAACTGGTTGCGTTTCTGGACTCTTACAGGTCTGCTTTCGATGGTTCTGGCTTTTATGAACCTATTGCCGATTCCTGCGCTGGATGGCGGACACGTGATGTTCCTTGTTTTCGAGATGGTGACAGGCAGAGCGCCGAGCGACAAGTTTATGGAGTACGCTCAGAAAGCGGGTATGATCATCTTGTTAGGTTTGATGGTTTTCGTTTTCTCTAACGATATAATCAACCTGTTTAAGTAAACGGATTTTATTTCCTAAGAAAAAAGAAACCCCTTCCGTGTAGTAGCGGAAGGGTTTTCTTTTGTATATCAAAAGGGCTTCCCGAAATCGAGAAGCCCTTTTTGGTTTATGCTTTCTTAGCCTTAGTCTTTCTTGCTCTGGTTTTCTTTTCCGGAGTTTTCTCGGCCAATTCCACGCACTGTTCGTAAGTGAGTGATTTCGGATCGGTGTCTTTCGGGATTTTTACGTTCTTCTTCTCGAACTTTATGTAAGGTCCCCAGCGTCCGTTCAGTACTTGCACGTCAGGGTTTTCGTCGAATCCTTTGATGAATTTCTCCCTGTCCGCTTTGCGTTTAGCTTCGATAATGGCAATTGATTCTTCCGCAGTTACGGTCAAAGGATCATATTCTTTGCCGAGCGAGTAGAATTTGCTGTCGTGGCGAATATAAGGCCCGAACCTTCCGATGGCGGCGGTCATCACTTTGTCTTCGTACTGGCCGATTTGGCGCGGAAGTTTGAAGAGCTCAAGAGCGTCTTCAAGCGTGATGCTTTCAATGAACTGCCCTTTTCTCAGGCTGGCGTATTGTGGCTTTTCGGCGCCTTCTTCCTCACTGCTTTCCCCAAGCTGAACCAGCGGGCCGAAACGGCCGAGTCTGGCGATTACCGGTTTGCCGGTTTTCGGGTCGGTGCCGAGTTCTCTTGAAGAATTCACTTCCGTACGTTCAAGGCCTTCAGTCTTTTCCACTTTAGGGTGGAATGATGAGTAGAAAGACTGTAACATGTCGTTCCACTTGACTTTGCCGTGGGCGATTTCGTCAAATTCTTTCTCCACTTTTGCGGTGAACGAATATTCGAAAGTGTTAGGGAAGTGCTCCAGCAAGAAATCGTTGACCACCATAGCGGTGTTCGTAGGGAAAAGTTTGTTTTTCTCTGCTCCCGTAATCTCCGTTTTGTCAACGGCAAGTAATTTACGCTCTGTGGTGAGTGTTAGCTCGCGGTAAGGGCGTTCTTTGCCGTCGCGGGCTTCCTTCACTACATAGTCTCTTTTCTGGATGGTCGAGATAGTCGGCGCATAGGTGGACGGGCGTCCGATGCCGAGTTCCTCAAGCGTTTTTACTAGGCTGGCTTCCGTATAGCGGGCTGGTGGGCGAGAGAATCCTTGTCTGGCGTTGATGTGGTTCAAGTCCAAGTCCTGACCAATTTCCAGAGGGGGAAGCATTTCCTTGTTCTCGTCCTTTCCGTTTCCGCCATCGTCGTCAACCGATTCGATGTATACTTTGAGGAAACCTTCGAAAGTAATGACTTGACCGCTTGCCGTGAATTGCTTGTCGGAAGTGCTGATGGCGATTTTCGCTGTAGTGCGTTCCAATTTAGCGTCACTCATTTGCGAGGCGATCGCACGCTTCCAGATTAGTTCGTAGAGGCGTTTTTCTCCGTTGTCATTGCCACAAGAGTGTACGGCGAAGTTTGTGGGGCGTACGGCTTCGTGAGCTTCCTGTGCGCCACTGTTTTTGTTCTTGTAAACCCGTTGCTTGTGGTAGTCGGCTCCGTATGCTTGTGTGATTTCGGTTTCAGCCTTTTTGAGGGCTTCTTCCGAAAGCGTCACGGAGTCGGTACGCATATATGTAATCTTACCCGCTTCGTAGAGCTTTTGTGCCAAGCTCATTGTTCTGGATACCGAGTAGCCAAGTTTTCTAGAGGCTTCCTGCTGTAAGGTGGAAGTGGTAAACGGAGGGGCTGGCGATTTTTTTCCTGGCTTTTTGTCGAGCTTAGCGATGCTGAAGTCGGCGCCTGCGCAAGTTTCCAGGAATTGTTGGGCGAGTTCTTCGCTCTTGAATTTTTCGGGAAGTTCGGCTTTGAGCGTTTTGTTGTTGCCCAAATCGAAAATTGCCGTTACCCTGAAGAATGTCTCTGGGGTGAAGTGGTCAATCTGCCTTTCGCGCTCAACTACTAGCCTTACGGCTACGGACTGTACACGGCCGGCCGAGAGTCCAGCTTTGATTTTTTTCCAAAGAACCGGCGAGAGTTCGAAGCCTACGATACGGTCCAGGATCCTTCGGGCTTGCTGGGCGTTAACCAAGTCAATGTCGATGGTTCTGGGGTGTTCGATGGCGTTGAGAATAGCCGGTTTGGTGATTTCCCTAAACACGATCCTTTTCGTGTCCGAGTCTTTAAGTTTCAGGGATTCTTTGAGGTGCCAAGCGATGGCTTCTCCCTCGCGGTCGTCATCGGACGCGAGATAGATAACTTCGGATGACTTTGCCAGTTTCTTGAGTTCGCTGATCACTTGCTTTTTGTCTTTGGAGACTTCGTAAGTGGGGCTGAACCCGTTATCTATGTCGATGGCCTTGTTGCCCTTAGTAAGGTCTCTGACATGGCCGTAACTAGAGACTACCTTGAAATCGTTCCCCAGATAACCTTCTATGGTTTTGGCTTTTGCCGGGGACTCGACGATTACCAGATTTTTATGCATTGAGGTAAACGGTCTTTCTAATGTTAAAAATCCCTTGTGTCGCTACTTGTTAACAACCTTGGGGGAGTTGAAAATCAAATATCATCACTTTTGGAGCTAAAATGCAAATTGTTAACCGAAATAAGGTTTCATCGCGATAATTATATTGTAAGCCCTGTAAGGGTATAACGAAAAAGCCATTCCTGTCAGGAATGGCTTTAAATATGTTTTTAAGAAAAGCTTTCTTACTTCGCTTTAGGAGCTCCGTTCATGATTTCCTCGTTAGCGAATTCCTCGTACTTGGCGAAGTTAGCGTTGAACTTGTCAGCAAGCTTGTTAACCTCAGTCTGGTACTTGGCGTCGTCGCCCCACAGAGTTCTTGGGTTGAGCAACTCAGCTGGAACCTCAGGACACTCAGTTGGGAAGCTTACGCCGAATTCTGGGTGCTCTTCGAAAGTAACACCGTCGAGTTTTCCTTCGAGAGCGGCGGTGATCATAGCGCGAGTGTACTTCAATTTAGTACGCTCACCTGAACCGTTGAGGCCAGTGTTGATCATCCAAACGTTAACGTTAGACTCTTCCATTTTCTTACCGAGCATCTCAGCGTACTTGGTTGGGTGCAATGGCAAGAAAGCAGCGCCGAAGCAGGCAGAGAAAGTAGGTACAGGCTCAGTGATTCCCATTTCAGTACCAGCCACTTTAGAAGTGTAACCAGAGATGAAGTGGAACATAGCTTGTCCTTTGCTCAATTTCGAGATCGGAGGCAAAGTACCTGACGCATCGAAAGTAAGGAAGAAGATGTTCTTAGGAAGGTTACCTACTGAAGGAACTTTAGCGTTTTCGATGTGCTCGATTGGGTAAGAAACGCGGATGTTCTCAGTAACGGTAGTGTTTTCGTAATCGATAGTGCGGGTTCCTGGGAAGAAACGAGTGTTCTCCTCGATGGCGCCGAACTTGATCGCGTTCCAGATTTCTGGCTCTTTTTCCTCAGTAAGGTCAACCGACTTGGCGTAGCATCCGCCTTCGAAGTTGAATACCGAGTTTTCAGTCCAGCCGTGCTCGTCGTCACCGATGAGGTTACGGTTAGGATCGGCAGAAAGGGTAGTTTTACCAGTTCCTGACAGACCGAAGAAGATAGCAACGTCACCGTCTTTGCCTTCGTTGGCTGAGCAGTGCATTGACAATACGTCACGCTCTTGTGGGAGGATGTAGTTAAGTACCGAGAAGATACCTTTCTTCATCTCACCAGCGTAAGCTGTTCCGCCGATGATGAGCATGCGCTTAGACATGTTCAAGAGGGCGAAGTTCTTTTGTCTGAGGCCGAGTTCAGCGTAATCTTCAGCTTCGAACTCAGGGATACAGATGATAGTGAAGTTCGACTCGAAAGTCTCCAACTCCTCTTTGCTTGGGTTGATGAACATGTTGTAAGTAAACATGTGCTGCCAAGCGATGGTGTTGAAGATACGAACGTTCAATCTGTAGTTAGGGTCAGCGCCAGCGAAGCAGTCGCGAACGTAGATGTCTTTTCCTTCGAGGTAGTTCACCATTCTGTCGAACAGGATGTCGAATTTCTCAGGAGCGATTGGCTGGTTGATGTTACCCCACCAAACAGTGTCGCGAGTTTTGTCATCCTCAACTACGAATTTGTCCTTAGGTGCGCGGCCAGTGAATTTTCCTGTGTCAACCATAACCGAACCTCTGTCAGTCAGGACACCTTCGCCATTTTTGAGGACTTCCTCAGTGCAGGCCGCAGGGCCCAAGTTCCACTTTACAGAAGCTGGTTTGATGCCTAAAGCGTCAAAACCATTGCTAGATTTGATGCCGAACTCTTGCATATCTATAGGTTTAAAGATTTTGGGTATCTTAATGTATTTCAGTGAGTTTTGGAGTCAGTGAATAATTTAATTATTCCTGAATTCCCCCTCGTTGCTTATGCAAATCTAATCGAGCGCGGAGGAATTATTTATGACACGTATCATGAATGAGGTACAAATAAATGTGATTTGGAGCACCTTATTTGAAAACATGATATTTGTCATAAAGGTATGTAATAAATATTAATTTTATAAAACTCATAATATCGAATAGTTTATTGAGGCTTTATTTGTGAAAATCATTTGATGTGTGAGCTTTTCAATAAAGTGACTCTATCATTGATAATTTGGTCGATAGAACTCTTTAATGCTGTTTCGATTCGAAATCTCATTTGATTGTTTTTGAATTATTTTAATTTTTTAAAATTGGTCATTTTGCATTTTCAGACACTGTTAGACTCCTAACAGCTTGCGTTTGGGAATGTTAGTGAAGAATGAAATTGGGGGTGAGTTTTGCTGAAAAAATACCGAAAAAGATAAACGCTTATCTGTATGGGATAATTTCCGGTTGCCTAATGTTGTGATCTGCAGCCTCATATATCCTTCTTTGGGCAGAAGGAGTGTCGAAAGCTGCTCCGTTTTTAGGTAGAAGCGGGTAGTAGCCTATGCGGAACTGAAGGGTTTTGAACACCAAATGATCATTTCTGGCGCGGATTCCTAGACCGAAGCCAAAGTAAGGGTCACCTTTGAATACGCTTTTGGTGTTAGGCGCAATCCAACCTGCGTCTGCGAAGGTAAAGTAGGCTATCCTGAAACCGAAGGGAGCGAAGTCCGTCACTTTTGCCGTTTCCATACTTAGCGTGAGGCGCTGGTCTCCGATTAGCTCTCGGTTATTGTCGCCGGGAAATCCGTGATTCTCTTCCAGGCTAAGGAAGTCCTCGCTTTTGCGGTTAATTCCAAGAGTGTAGTCCAAGTTCACGAATTGGCGTATGCGTAGCCTCTCACGACGAAACAGGTTGCTCATATAAGAGAAACCCACATTAACAACAGCGTCCTCAATGTCACTTTTATTTAAAAATCCACCAGTATTGAATCGTGACTGGATGTAGCCGAATCTGGAGGAGTACCCGCTGTGCAGTAAATTAAGTCCGATATAATCCCGTGAGTAATTATCTGCGAATTCGTGGCCTACTATAAGATGGATTTTATGTCCTAAAGGAATGTCTTCGTTTCGGCCAAAGCCATAAATAAACCGGTCGTTTACGAATGTTCGGGAAGATAATCCGATTCCTCCCAATACAAGGGTTCTATCCTGGAACGGTGTGTGAGTGCTTTCCGGAATAGGGGACTCCTCCGGTTTGTCCGTAAATTTGGTTTGATAAAGGCGTGCGGAAAGCGAGATGCGTTTGTGGCCAAGATTTTTTCCGGGCAGAGGCATCTGATGACTGATCCAATAATCTTGATCTGTATAAGAAAAGAAAATCGTTTTGTCATCGGTTTGTTCCAATGCGTAGGCCCTGCTGATATCTTGCGCCCTTGCCGTATGGAGCCCCACCTGAATTGCGCCAGCAAACCGGGTCTCGTCCGTCATGAAGTCTTTGGTTAGGCGAATGCTCTTGTTCTGGCCTCGGTACGTGTCCTGATAGATAAGTTCGGTATCAATAAAGCTGGCGAAGATGTTCGGGATAAAATACGAAGCCTCGACACCTGTACTGTTGTCCTCGGAAAATCGGAAAAGCAGGTCGGCGCTAAGGGAATGGCCAAGCCCGAAGATATTTTTGTTCGTTATGCCAGTCCGGAGTCTGTTTAGGCTATAAAACCTCACACGACCAGTATAAGGGAAGTTGTCTTGTGTGACGACAACCAAATCCACAGAATCAGAGGAATCGGAAGTGTGGGTGTATATTTTTGTGTCATTTATAAATCTCCGGTTCCTTATGATCCTTTCCGTTTCCGCAAGTTGAAGGGCGCTTACGCTGTCCCCTTCGGTGAAAAGAAGGTTTTTTCTGATTGCCTTATTGACGGTGTTCATATGGAGGCCATTGACTAGCTTCAGCCATTTTCCCTCACTAACCTTGGTAGTGTCATCTACGTTCGCTCCGAATACGGGCATTCGTTTGATGGTGATGGAGCGAATTCCCTTGCCTTCGTGTTCCCTGAATTCCAGATCATTTTCTAGTGGAGGAATACTCGTGTCCGAGAGCTTGGGGTGTGAGACCAGCCAGTCATAGAGCTGTCGGGTTACGAAACTTTTTTTGCAGGCTTCGTCGAGCTTGGAGAAAAATCCGCGGGCTTTGCTGTCGTAATTGGTGGAGACGTAATACCGGGTATTTTCTCTTATAAGTAAGGTTGTGTCTTTGGTGATTTGAATGGTGGAGTCGCCAAGTATTAAAAGGGAGTTTGCCGCAATTTTTACGGTATCGGTCTTGGCCGGTTTTCTGATGATCGCTTGAGGAAAGGCTTGGCACTCCAAGGCTATAACCAAGAGCCATGTCAAGGCGATTGGTAACGCTTGTTTTATCGGTGTGCTGGATCTTTTCTGCAAAGGGCCTTTTTTTGTTTATATAGAATGTGTTGAGTCGCTGATAAATTGGCTAAAAGTGACTCTCAAGTTTTTTCAGTTGGTGTTCCGGGTTTCTTTGTCTGAATTTATATTTTTACAAAATGTCGGGAAGAGTAACTCTTTCATAATGGGAGGATCCTGATATCTTTAACGAAGAAAGCGTCTGAAGATTACATATAGTGTAATGTATATAAAAAGTAATCATGAAATATTGTTTTGATAAAATATATCGGCGGGATAGGACTAATTCCGTAAAATATGATTTGAGATCCAAGTTTTTTGGCGATTCGGAAGTGCTGCCCTTGTGGGTGGCGGATATGGATTTCAGAGTGGCCGAAGAAATTAGGTTGGCAATTGCGGATAGGGCCGCCGATCCGGTTTATGGTTACACTTTCTGGGGTTCGGAAGGGAAAAAAGCCTTTGTGGATTGGGTAGGGAAACGTCATGGCTGGGCTGTGAGCGAAAACCATTTGTCGTTTAGTCCTGGCGTTGTCCCGGCGCTATCGTTTCTCATGTCCGCTTTGACTGAAGAAGGAGACAAGGTGCTGATCCAACCTCCGGTTTACCATCCTTTTAAAGAGGTTGTGGGCACCAATGGCCGGGCTTTGGTGAACAACCCTCTCGTTTTGAGGGATGGGCGTTATTATATGGATTTCGACGGGCTTGAGTCTGAATTTGCCGACGGCGTCCGGATGATGTTTCTCTGTAATCCCCATAATCCGTCAGGAAGGATGTGGGAAGCGGCTGAACTGGCAAAAGTCGCTGATTTGGCGAAAAAGTATGGAGTGATCGTGGTTTCTGACGAAATCCACTCAGATTTGGCGTTGAAAGGCAGGAAGCATATTCCTTATTTGTCTGTGGCTGACGAGGGAATTGTGTGTATGGCTCCGAGTAAGACTTTTAACTTGGCTGGCTTGTCTTCTTCTGTGTTGGTTATTCCGGATGCGCAACAGAAATTACTTTTTGAGAAAGAATTGCGAAAGTTCCATATTTCAGGTAATCTTTTCGGCTTTGAGGCAATGGACGCCGCTTATAAACACGGCGAGTCTTGGTTGGCCCAGGTGTTGGAATATATAGAAGGGAATGTCGAATTCATGGCGGAATATATTTCCGAATATATGCCGGCTATAAAGATGATGGAGCCAGAGGCCTCTTATCTTGTTTGGTTGGATTGTACGGGGCTAGGGCTTGACGCCGTCGCATTGAATGACCTGATCGTAAAAGATGCCCGTTTGGGACTTAACGACGGGAGAATGTTTGGTGCGGGCGGAAAAGGTTATCAAAGAGTCAATGTCGCCTGTCCTCGGGCGGTTGTGGTTCAGGCTATGGATAGGTTGTACAAGGCTCTGGAGGCTAAAGGCCTATTGTCTTGAGAGGCTAGATTTTCGCCTCGAAACTATATTTTGGGAAAAGGCCGGCGCTTTCAGTGAGTCGGCCTTTTCTGCTTGCCTCGATGTCAAGGTTGAATCCGGAGAATTTTACCAGATATTCTTTCAAGCTTGTGCCGTAAGCGTCTTTCGGCTCAATTTTTCCGCGTGAGTTGAACCAGTCTTTGACGGATTGTGATCCGACCAAATGGGCCGCCGCCAATATGCCGCTTTCGGTAATGTGAACACCGGCGATTTTCCGGCCCGAAAACACTCTGATGTAGTTTCTCAAACGGAATTTGTTGATCATGCAATAGCGAAGGAACGCTTCGTCTTGCGTAGACGGATCCGTCAGAAACGCTTTTTTGTTTGTTTGGTATTTTTGAAGCCCTAAATCCTTGAGGGCCGTTCTGCCAAACTGGTAGGCGCCAAGATAGCCGTGACTGTTCGTGATGCCGTAACGGTCGCTAGATTCTCTGAAACGAATCGCTTCGCTGAACTTTTTGAAGCCGTTGTGGTTGTTCCATATTGAAACGCCTCCTGCTATATCCTCATATTCTTCGAGGGTAGCGGGATCTTCCTCAATAGGAGATTCTGTTGCTTTCACGGGATCGTCCGTCACTTGTGCGACGTTGATGAAAAACACGCCTATAAAACTGATGAATGCTTTCATAATTTACTTTGTCCTTAGCCCAACATTGGATCAAGCAAAAAGGAAGCCGCAAAGCTATGCTTATTTTTCTTATACGCAAATATAATTTAAATGGTTTTAAATTTACTTTTAATTATTTTAAGTGTAAAAAACTGATCAAAAGTTTCGGTTATTTCAAAAAATAAGATATTTTGATAGGTTAAACGCAATACGTTCGGGCTTTAATTGCGTTTAATTGGTATTCTCATAACGGCTCAATTCTCGATTTATTTCACAAAATCGGTCGAAATAATTATTTTTTTGATTCAATTAATTCAATTGACTTCCCTCCAAATGTCTTCATCCAGTGTTTTTTCGGGGAAAAAGAAGCCGTTTTTGGCTTAAAGTCATTGATGATCCATGTTCCGTCTAAAGATTGGACGCTCGTTTCCGGTTCTTCTGGTTTTTTTAAGAATAGATTAAAGTCGATGTGCTTTTCGCAAATGTCGAGAATCGCCGGTGTTGGATTGTCGATTATTCCAAATGTGTTTCCGTTGACCGTATATAATCTCACTCCCTTTAATGTCATGCTGGGAGTTTGTTTTTCGGATAATCCGATTCTGGTGTTCGCTATATAATAAGGAAAGCTTGCCGTGTCTGGAATTGTAGTATGCAGATTGATAAAAGCTCTAGCCCTTTCGGAGATAAGGTCGAGTGTTGGCCCATATTTGGTTTTGTAAACGACAAGTTTGTCGGGTTTTATAGGTTGGATGCCCCGAACAGTTAATGCTACTGCCGACATTAATGGAATTAGTGCCCATCGAAACTTTCGGAAACGTTGAGGGAAGGCTAGGGCCATGATTGTAATTGACAATGTTGAAATGAGCTCAATAATACCAAAGCCCCGTAGTTGAATTGTGGAGGCTGGCAATTGGTTGATGAATACGAGAATATGTCGGCATATATTGAGTAATTGTTCAATACACCAAGTGAATGGGGTGGATAGCCACGAGAATTCTTGAATGAAAATATAAACACTGCTCAAGATTGTGCAGACGCTGATAATCGGAACGGCAAGAAGATTTGATAAAAGAAAATATGTTGGGAAAGTTCCAAAGTGGAAAAGAATGAGGGGAAGTGTGGCGATTTGGGCGGCGGTAGATACGCATAGGGCTTGCCAGATTTTTCGAGGCAGATATTTTTTAGGATTGAAAATGGAGGAAAGTGCTGGGTAGATGGTAAGAATACCTGCTATGGCGAGAAAAGAAAGTTGGAAGCCAAGATCGTAAAGCCATAGCGGATTGATGAAGAGCATTATTAGAGCGGTACCGCAGAGCGTGTTGAGCGGAACGGAATCTCGGTGTAGATAATCGCCTATAGCCAAAAGCCCGAACATGACGGAAGCCCGAGCGGCAGAGGCGGGCATGCCTGTAAGCAGGCAAAAGGAAAGTAAGGAAAGAAGAACCACGAACAGGAACATGAGTCGGTATTTGGGCTGTTTGCGCCAAGAGCGAAAAAGAAAAAGCAATGCCCCGTAAATTATGCCGACATGAAGACCTGATACGGCAAGTAAATGTGCCGTGCCAGCTGAAGAAAACAGTTTGCGGGTGTCTTTCGACAGTTCGGATTTCTTCCCAAGTAGTAATGCGTGAACTATAGCCCCATTTTCCGCGGAAAATGATTTGTGGATATTCTCGGAAGTGTTGTGTCTGATTTTGTCGAAAATCGAAGTTAAACCGAATTCGGGAGGTGATGTGCTGTAGGAGCCTTTGGTTAAGTAGACTGAATGGAAAACCCCTTTGCGGTTCATAAAAGCTTTGAAGTCGAAAGCGCCAGGATTGGAAGGTGGGCGTAGTGGTGTAGGTGTCGCTTTGGTATAGATTAGACTGCCTGGCTGTATTTTCTCGGAAATGATGCTTTTGCCGAAGCAAACGCAGTTTAGTCGGGTGTTGTCGTTTTGGAAAGCGACGATCAGATATTTCCCTTTGTTTTGGGTGACTTTCCCTTTTAGGTAGTTGCCTTGAGGAATTGTGGAGTGTTCTCTTGTTTGTTTCTCAGTACGGAGGGCGTAGATGGCGAAAACCCCGACAGCGGTAAAGAAAATGGCAAGCGGTTTTCGGAATTTCCGAAGCGCTCCGATGCCGTAAGTTATTGTAAGAAGCGCTAAGAAAATAACGGAGACGGTTGGATAGCTGAATTTGGGTAATGCGCTGGCGCAAGAAATTGCCAGAACAGCGAATAATAAAAGAAAAGATAAAGGATGCTTTCCGAACGTCATGGAATGGGGTGTTCAGAAAGCGTTCCGGTTTATTCGGATTTTATCATGGGGATGAAATATTGGTCTTCGTCCAAGAAGGGATCTCCGTTTTTTGTGAAGCCGAATTTCTGGTAAACAAAGACGGACTCTGGGCGACAGGCCAACACTATTGGGAAACCGGAAGTGTGCGGATTGGATCGGATATCTTCCAATACGGCCTTTACCAGCGCCGTCCCGACTCCTTTGGTTCTGTATTCTTTCAGTACGGCGAATTTTTCCAAATGGATTTGGTCGTCTACAAAGCGCCAACGGGCGGTTCCGCATGCTGTTTCTTGGCTGTCATAGGCTATAAAGTGTACCGAGGCTAAATCAAAGGCTTCGTTGGCCAGTGATTGGTCATCGGCCAAAAACACCGAATTTCGAATTGTCATCGATTCCGCCATTTCGGGGTCGGACATTACCTTTTTTACCGTTACCATACCGTGAGATCTCGTAGATGTTTGAATTGTCGAATAGTTCTAAACGCATTAAAAATAGTACATGGAAATAGGGTGCCTTTGAGAGAGTGTGGCTACTTTCGAACCCTTTTTTCGTTTGTTTGGAACGAATAATAGCAAAGCTGTTGAATAAATAAAAATGGACGGTCGGTTTTCGTAGGGAGAAACCGAAAAGAAGCCCGAAATTTTCTTTTACTCTAAACTTTGACCCGCCTGAAAGTGTCGTTACATAAGAACTAGTCGATTTCTTCGCTAAAATGTGTTTTGTATTATTTTACATTAATTAAAGCATGAGGAGGCGTGGTTATATAGATGAAATGGAAGAGAAAGAGTGTGGAACTTTTTCTCTTTGACGTGCGTAAACGATGTTTTCGGGCGTTTTTATTAGAAGCGTTTGGTTATATACTAATTGTTGTTGATATGAAAAGCAGAGTGATCAGAAGTTTGGTTTTTGTGTTGTTGGTGGTAGCGGTGTCTTCCTGTTCACGACATACTGTTACAAGGGTAAGTCCGGACCAACAGATTGACTTAAGTGGCCGTTGGAACGACAGCGATGACAGGAAAGTGGCCGAAAGTATGATTGCCGATGTGATGAACAGGCCGTGGGTAACCAACTTTGAGAGTGTCCACAAGCGGAAACCGGTAGTGATAGTTGGGTATGTGAAAAACAAGACCGATGAGCATATTAATCCAGATCCGTTCATTACGGCGATAGAGCAAGAGTTTATCAATTCCGGCCGAGTTAGGGTGGTTCAAAACAGCGAGTTCAGGGAAAAGTTACGGGAGGAAAGAGCGCAACAACAGGAGTTCGCCTCAAAAGAGACTGCCAAAAAGTGGGGCAGAGAGCTTGGCGCCGACTTTATGATGTTCGGAAAGATCTCTTCAGTGCTTGATGAGTATGGAAAAAGGAAAGTGAAAGCCTATACGGTGACTCTAGAATTGGATGATTTGGAGACAAATGAAAAGGTTTGGTTGAATAATAAGACAATCAAGAAATATATTACAGACTAATAACGATTTCTGTTATTAAGTTTTTTTGAAAGGGACAACGCCTCGAAACGTTGTCTCTTTTTCTGTTGTTTAAGCTGTGAGGATAAAGTGGAGGTTGATATGGTGAAGCTTATTGCGCGCTTTTTTGTCTGTGTGTTTTTGCTTACTTCTTGCCAGACATATTACACGAAGAATAAGAAATTCAATGACGAGTTTACCTCTGGACATTTGGAACAGGCGGAAAAGACTCTGGAAAAAAACAGCAAGGAAGGATCTGGCAAAGAGCGTTTCCTTTACTTCGTGAATCAGGGAGTCGTCTTGCAATTGCTTGGAAAATATGAAGAGAGCAATGTTTGGTTTGAGAAGGCTTATATATTCACGGAGGATTATCAAAAAAACTATGTTAATGAGGCTTTGACATTTTTGGTGAACCCGACAACGACGGTTTACCCGGCAGAGGACCATGAACGGTTTTATGTGCTGTATTACAAAGCGGTGAACTACCTGAAGCTCGGAAGTCATGACGCCGCTTTGGTGGAATGTCGCAGGCTGAATAATTTGGTGAATCGGTTGTCGGACAAATACAAAAGCAAAAATAAGTTTAAGGCTGACGCATTCATACATAACCTGATCGGGTTGATCTACGATGCAGATGGGGATGTGAATAACGCTTTTATCGCTTATCGAAACGCTTTGAAAATCTATGATGGCTCATATACGGCTGATTTTGGGCTTGGAGCGCCCGAACAGCTGAAAAAAGACTTGTTGCGGACCGCTTATCTCAATGGTTTTGATGAAGAATTGAGAAAGTTTGAACATCAATTCGGAATGAAATACAAGCACACCCCGATGAACGGCCAAGGCGATGTAGTATTTTTGTGGGGGAACGGATTGGGCCCCGTCAAAGACGAATGGGGAATTAATTTTATCATCACCGAATCGTATCCCGGTGTTGTGGTTTTTCAAAATGTCCAGCAAGGTTTATCATTTCCTTTCCCGATTCCAGCCGGCGAGCGATCTGGCATAGAAGGGTTGAAAACCGTACGGGTTGTTTTTCCGAAATATGTTGAGCGTCCTGTTTATTTTGGCGGAGCCGAATTAGTGACGCAAGACGGACAGAGGGTTGCTCTGGAGAAGGTGGAGGATGTAAACGCTATATCTTTCAAAATCCTTAAGGAAAGAATGCTTTGGACATTCGGAAAAACACTGTTGAGAGTGGCTTTGAAGCAGGTGGCCGCTTATGAGTTGGGCAAAGAAAGCAAAGGTTTGGGCGTGGCTGCGCAGATATTGGGAGCGGTAAGCGAAAAAGCCGATACCCGAAATTGGCAGACTTTACCGCACAGTATTTATTATGCAAGGATCAGAATGCCAGAAGGTAAGAATGGAATGAGCTTGAATCTTTATCCTGAATCGGGAGGAACGGCTAAGCACGATATAAGTGTGGATATAAAAGCTGGCCAAACCCAATTCAAAACTTTCTCTTCACTGGAGGTGAATCCGGCGTTTTATCAACAAGGGGACAACGGCTATAGGTACGGATATTAATTCGTGGTTTGATTCTGTCGGACAAACATGTCAGGCTGGGGCGATGTTCGTTTTTCCGCTTTTCCGTCGGGAGAGATTTCGTAGCCTTTGTGGGTTAAGAATTCGCCGAGGTTTTTCTCCTGCGTTGCGAAAGAGAGACGAGTGCCGTTTTTCCAAGAGGCCCTTTCCGCTAAATAGAGAAGATAACCGCCTAGGCCTTGGTTTCGGTGGCTTTCCCTGACCCACATATCAAGGATTTCCAAAGAAGACTCAGAGCCTCTTACTTCGAGTCCGCCAAGGATAAGCGCATCTTCTTCTGGCGATTCTTTTACGACATAAAAGGAGCTGGGAGCTTTGTTGTCGGCAATCCAGTCTTGGCCGTGAATGTTTTTTTTGAATTCGGCATACTCTGGCGAAAGTTGCGCATAGGTATAAACGGAATAGAAAAAAGAGAAGAGTTTCATGGCTTTGAAGGCTTTATTGGCACATTTTAACCAAAAAAGGGTGGGGGAGAAAATCAATTCTTTTTTTCGCTTGTAAGATTATCGCGGACTTTTAAGCTTGTCGCTATTCGGGTATAAATGCGAATGTGTCGGGAGGAAAGCTTATCTTTGCCGCCGAAAGAGGAAAAGAGGATAGAATTAGAGATTAGAGGAAATTGTCAACTACTAATATTCAGGAATTTCAAGACGGAGAACGCTTGCCGATAATGGAAGCGTTTTATACGATACAAGGAGAGGGATTCTACCAAGGTCATTCTGCGTATTTCATCCGTTTGGCCGGTTGTGATGTCGGTTGTGTATGGTGCGATGTGAAGGAATCGTGGAATGCCGAGGACCATCCGGTCATGGATGTCGACGACATTGTGGCGGAGGCGATCAAATTTCCGGGCCGTTTGGCTGTGGTTACGGGCGGTGAACCTCTTATTTACAACTGTGGGCCGTTGACGAAAAAGTTGAAGGAAGCGGGCTTTCAGGTAAATATTGAGACATCAGGGGTACATCCGGCTAGCGGAGAATGGGATTGGGTATGCTTTTCGCCTAAGAAATTTAAAGCCCCGGATCCCGGGATCTTTCAATTGGCGGACGAACTCAAAGTTGTGATTTACCATCCGTCCGACTTTAAATGGGCGGAAAGTTTCGTGGATAAACTTCGTCCCGGAACTCGGTTGTATCTTCAGCCGGAATGGTCCAACCGCGACAGAATTCTGCCGTTACTAATAGAGTATGTGAAAAATAATCCGAAATGGAGGATTTGTGTGCAGGTACACAAATATTTAGATATTCCGTAATTTATCGAAATCGGCCTATGCGTAAGAAATTGTCGAGAATACTGTTTTTTTTCTTTTTGTCGGTACTCGGATTTTGTGTTGACGTGTCTGCGCAAGGACGGGGAGGCACAACGTCCAGAAGGGCGGAGAAGCTATTCAAAGATGCCGAAATAAGCGTGCGCCATCGTAATTTTGACAAAGCGATAGCTTTGCTCAAAAAAGCGATTGACAAGGATCCGAATTATATAGACGCCTATTTCAGGTTGGCGTCTTGTTATCAGGTCATGGCTCGTAGGAAAGAGCAGTTGGCCGTTTATGAGCGAGTGTTGGAAATGGGGGGAGGCAAGACCAGTTATCCCGTTATTTACGCTTTGGTAGCCGAGGCCGCTTTTGAAAATGCTGAATACGAAAGGGCTATCGACTTGGCGCAAAAATACTTGGCCACGGCGCCGAAAGACAGGCGCTACCGGAAAACTGCGGAGGAAGTGTTGGCTAAGTCACAGTTTGCTTTGGGGATTCTAAAAAATCCTACTCCTTTTTCTCCATATAAACTGCCTGCGCCTTTGAATCAGTTCGGGTTACAGTATTTTCCGACATTTACGGTTGACGGAAAAATGATTCTTTTTACCTGTCGGGAGAAGTACGCTCCCGGTTCTGATGAGGATATTTTCTTTAGCGTAAAAGGAGATGACGGTAAGTGGAGCGTACCACAATCTATTTCCAAAAACATAAATACGCCGGCTAACGAAGGAACCTGCGCAATTTCGGCTGACGGAAAAACGTTGATTTTCACCTCGTGTTCTCAAGGCGGGGGAAATCTCGGGAGTTGTGATCTTTATATCTCCAAATGGGACGGAGCGGATTGGTCTGTTCCTAAAAATTTGGGAAGAGCCATTAACTCACGCAGTTGGGAGTCTCAACCTGCGCTTTCGCCGGACGGCAGGGCGCTGTATTTTGTTTCTGACAGACCGGGAGGATATGGTGGAAGGGATATTTATTTCTCATATAAAAATGAAAATGAGGAATGGGAACTCGCCAGAAATCTAGGCCGTTCGATTAACACGAAAGATGATGAGATAGCGCCTTTTGTACATGTTAACGGCGGTACTTTATATTTCGGGTCCGAAGGTCACCCGGGGTTGGGAGGTTATGACCTGTTTTATTCCGAACGGGCCCCGGACGGCTCTTGGGGAGGCGCAAAGCATATGGGGTATCCGATCAATAATCATCGGGACCAGATTTCGCTTTTCGTTTCCACTGACGGTTCCAAAGGGTATTACTCCGAAGACGAGAAAAAGGAAGGCCAGCTGTACAGTTATATGTACGAATTCGATATTCCGGAAAGGTTGAGAATTAAAAACCGGGTGAATTACGTGAAAGGGCTTGTACTTGATGACAAAACCGATGAGCCGCTTTTCGCTACAATTGATTTGATGGACATCAATGCGGATAGCCTTGTGGCGAGAGTGAATTCTGACTCGATCAACGGCGATTATTCGTTTGTCTTGACCCAAGGGAGAGAATATGGTTTGTTTGCGGTAGCCGAAGGTTACTTGTTCAAGACTTTGTCTTTTGATTATGTGGCAAGCCAAGACACTGTCCCGATTAAAATGGATATACGTTTGTCGCCTGTGGAGGAAAATCTAGAGGCTAGGCTCAGTAATGTTTTTTTTGAGACGAACAGCTACGAGATAAAGAAAAAATCCGAAACGGAACTGACGAAAGTCGCTCGCTTTCTGCGAAGCAATCCGGGTATGATTGTGGAAATTCAGGGCCATACCGATAATGTCGGTGGAGACCAAGACAATTTGAGGCTGTCGTGGAAAAGGGCTGAATCTGTTTACAACGCTCTAGTGTCTTTCGGCGTCGAAAAAATGTCGATGCGCTTTAAAGGATATGGAGAGACACGCCCCGAACGTGACAATGAAACGGAGGACGGTCGCCAATTTAACCGTAGGATCCAGTTTAAGATTGTGAAAAAATAACAGCTCGTTGAACTTAGTACCAAAACCCGGAGGAAATGAAGCCCTCCGGGTTTTGTGTTTATAGAGCCTTTTGTAAATGGGCTATAAGTTGATTTTTTGTGAGCAACCCCGCTTTTCGCCAGGCTATTTGCCCGTTTTTGAAAAGGATTAGGGTAGGGATGCTCCGGATTCCGAAGCGCTGGGCTATCGCCTGGTTTTTGTCAACATTGACTTTTATTACATCTACCTTTTCTTCCATTTCTTTTCCGGTTTCCTCAAGTATCGGAGCCATCGTTTGGCATGGACCGCACCAGTCTGCGTAAAAATCTACGAGTACGGGCTTGTTTCGGTTCACGAGTTTGTTGAAATTGCCTTTTGCCATATTCTCTTGGGTTTTGATTGGTAAAGATCGCTTCAAAACCGTGCAAAAACCGCTTCTCGGGTCTAATTGACAGGAAATATGACAATGTGTCGAGGTAGCGGGCCGAGAATATGGTGAAAAATGCCCGTTATGGCGGGGAAACCCAACGGCGGGCATCGGTGTAATTATTTTCATTTTAGGAATAAAAAGAGAATATTTACCCTTTCAATTCATAGGGAAAACCAGTGGCCGCGCCAAACCTGAACGAACCAACACTAGACTGATCGAATATTAAATATTCAGTTTATTGTACCGGGTGCGGTTGTGGATTATCATCGTATAAATTAGCCTTGATCTTTAGAAAATCTTGGCTACTTTAGCGATTGGAACCTTCTACGACACAAAAGCGAACCGAAAAATTATGCTTTTAGATTTTGAGAAACCCATCGCCGAGTTGGAGGTCAAGTTGGCGGAAATGAAAAACTTGGCTGACGAAAACGGCGTGGACGTGGACGATACCGTGAAGACGCTTGAGAAAAGAATCCTCGATTTAAAGAAAGATACGTTCAGTAATCTGACTCGTTGGCAACGCGTACAATTGTCGCGTCACGCCGAGCGTCCGTATACACTGGACTACATCAACGCGATATCGGACGATTTTATCGAATTGCACGGTGATCGCCAGTTCGCCGACGATAAGGCGATGGTGGGCGGTTTGGCCACTGTAGACGGACAACCAATTATGTTTGTCGGTCAGCAAAAAGGCCGTAATACCAAAGACCGTCAGGTAAGGAATTTCGGAATGCCGAATCCGGAAGGCTACAGAAAAGCCCTCAGGTTGATGAAAACCGCCGAGAAATTCAATATTCCGGTAGTTACCTTGATCGACACTCCGGGCGCCTTTCCAGGGCTTGAGGCCGAAGAGAGGGGCCAAGGCGAGGCCATCGCCAGAAACTTGAGAGATATGTTCTCGTTGACCATTCCAGTTGTTTGCGTGATTATCGGAGAAGGTGCTTCCGGTGGAGCGCTCGGAATCGGAATCGGGGACAGGGTGCTGATGTTGGAAAACACTTGGTACTCGGTTATCTCGCCGGAATCTTGCTCTTCTATTTTGTGGAGAAGCTGGGAGTATAAAGAACAAGCGGCCGAGGCGCTGAAGCTAACCGCCGAAGACATGACCGGTTTCGGATTAGTGGACCGGATAGTTCCTGAGCCGTTAGGCGGTGCCCACACGGATGTGGAAGCCATGGCCGAAACGCTCAAGAGCGTAGTGCTTGAAGAGATTGGGGCCTTGAAGGATATGGATCCTGAGGAACGAATCGACAAGCGGATAGAGAAATTTTGTGAGATGGGCGTAGTGCAGGAGGGATAAGCATGAAAACCATTACTCAAGTATAATCTTTTTGTATAGCATTAGAAAGGCGAACCCATACGGGTTCGTCTTTTTGGTTTTAATCTGGAAATTATGAAACTTCAAATGGTTCAGGCTGGCCAATTCTATTTGGACGGCGGTGCGATGTTCGGTGTGGTGCCAAAAACTATTTGGTCGAAGACGAATGAGGCGGATGAGAAAAACCGAATCCTATTGTCGTGCAGATGTCTTTTGGTAGAAACCGATGACCGAAAGATTCTCATAGATACAGGGTTGGGAGACAAGCAGACCGCGAAGTTCTTCGGTTTTTATGATTGGGATGTCAATAATGACATCCGGGAGAAAGTTCGTGAGGCGGGTGTGGACCCTGAAGATATTACGGACGTGTTTTTTACACACCTTCATTTTGATCATTGTGGTGGCGCCGTTGTGGCTGGCGAAGGTGGAGAGCCTGGTTTGGCATTTCCTAAAGCCACACATTGGAGTCATTCTAAGCATTGGCATTGGGCCGTTTATCCGAACGCCCGTGAAAAAGCCAGTTTTTTGAAAGAGAACATTTTGCCGATCGAGGCTAGCGGTAAACTGAAATTTGCGGATAAAGGACATGATTTGCCTTTCGAGTTTGTGGAGGTCTGTGGCCATACGCAATCGCAGATGTTGCCTTTGATCGAAGTTGGCGGAAAGAAAGTCCTTTATGCCGCTGATCTTCTTCCTACGGCTGGTCATGTTCCGTTACCATACGTGATGGGTTATGACGTGAATCCGCTCAAGACTTTGGAAGAAAAGAAAAAATGGCTCGAATGGGTAGAGAAGGAAAATGTTATCCTCTTTTTGGAACATGACGCTCAGTACGATTGCTGTACGTTGAAAAGTACCGAAAAAGGCCCGAGAGTAGATCGCCTGATGTCTTTGGAGGAAGCTCTGGAAGCCTAAGCGAATCGGTATTTTTCCGAAAAAAGCATAGACAAGCCCTAGCCGATCAATTTTGGCTAGGGCTTTGTGTTTTTAGAAGGAAAGACGGATTTGTATGCGAAAAAAAATAAATAAAACTGTAAGGAAAGGTTTAGTGCTGTCGGGTGGCGGTTCGCATGGCTATGCGCACTTGGGAGTGTTGAAAGCTTTTAAAGAAAAAGGGATTGATTTCGATATGGTTTCCGGTTGTAGCGCCGGAGCATTGATCGGTTTGTTTTATGCGGGAGGCTTTGATCCTGATGAAGCTTTTCGGATTATACAAGAGTCGAATGTTGTAAAAACTCTACGGTTTGCGTGGAGCAGGCGAGGGCTGTTCAGGGTGCAGCGTTTTGAGAAAAAGCTAATGCGTATCTTTCCCGATAATGATTTCGAAAACCTGAAAAAAGCGCTTGTGGTAAGCGTGACAGACCTGAATAAAGGCGGTGTAAATTACTTGCACTCGGGAGGGAATCTTATCACCTCAGTTTTGGCTTCGTGCGCTATTCCTTTGGTTTTTGAGCCCGTTCACCTGGATGGGTGTTATTATGTTGACGGAGGTTTTTCCAATAACTTGCCGGCCGAGCCGTTGGCGGATGAGTGCGATCTTTTGGTGGGGATAAACGTGCTTCCCGTACCTGACGAATTCGATGAGAAACAACTTAAGTTTCCGTGGGTAATGCACAGGGTTTCGGCTATTATGGCTAGGACTTTGACCAGCAAAGGCCGTTCGTTGTGCGATTTTTTGGTAGAGCCTGAAGGTTTGGAAAAATATAGCCCTTTTGACCTTTCCAAAGCTGATGAGATTTTCGAAATCGGATATCGGGAAGGCCTACGCCGTCTGGAGGATAAGACTTTTTTGGAGGCCCTGACATAAGTTCTGTCCGATGAATTCCTTAACTTCGGGTTCTGTCTGACAAAACCAAGAACCAGAAATAAGATGTGGAAATTAATTGCAAACCTGATATTCAAGGTTGCCGGTTGGAAAGTGGAGGGTGATTTGCCCAAAGATATTGATAAGGCGGTGATGATTGCGGCGCCGCACACAAGTAACTGGGATTTTGTTTTTGCCAGGGCCGCCTTTTTCCTGATGGGAGTTCCCGTAAGGTTTACAATCAAAAAAGAATGGGTCGAGGGACCATTGGGCTGGCTGATCAAGTCGTTGGGAGCCATAGCTATCGACCGTTCGCCAAAGAAGGCGGGAGAGAAGCGTCGCAGTATGGTGGAGGCCATGACTGATCTTTTTGCCGAAAGAGAGGAGCTGGTGGTGATGATTACGCCGGAAGGAACCCGTAGTTATGCTCCGCGTTGGAAAAAAGGGTTCTATTACGTGGCCCTCAACGCCAAAGTACCGATCGTTTTAGGGTACCTCGATTATGGAAAAAAGAAGGCCGGTGTAGGCCCTATAATCCATCCGACCGGCGATTATGAAAAGGATTTGGAGGAGATCAAATCTTTTTACCGTCAGGTACAAGGACGTCATCCAGATAAGGGAATTCGATAAAGTGGTTTCCTGACTATTTAGAAATTACGATTTGAAGAATAAAAAAATCCTCAAGTGGAGTTTCCGTTTGAGGATTTTTCTTTGGGTAAGAATCGATTATTCAGCTGTTGCTGAGTCGGCTTCTTCCATCTTCCTTATTTTCTCTTTCAGGAAAGCGATTTCGTCCTCAAAGCCTTTTCGCATTCTTTCCTGCTCTTCGTTCGTGGCGGCAAGTTCTTCCATGTTTTGTCGATGTTCCTCTTCTCGGCTACGAAGTTCGTCAGAGACGGACCGGGATTCGGCTAACATCTTTTTCGTCAGCTCGCCGCTCCGCATTACCGATACGCTGGACGCGATGGATTCCGCTATTTTGTTGATGAAAATGCGCTCGTTCTCGGAGAATTTCTGGAAAGAGGCGATCTCCATTACGCCATAAACCTCGTCGTTGGAAATCAACGGGACGATATAAATAGCTTTTGGAGTAGATTCACCAAGTCCTGATGTTATACGGATATATCCTTGGGGGATTTCGGTAAGGTATCTGGGCTCTTTTTCCAAAAACACTTGGCCCATTAGCCCTTGCCCGGGCGCAATCGTCAACTCCACATGCTTGGTTCTTCCATAGGCGTATGTGGCTGTTTGTACCAGCATAGTGCTGTTTTCGATTTCTTTCGCAAGGGCTATAACACCTTGGTTGGCGTCCAGATATCGAATCAATTTAGCCAAGATATCATCCGCCAGTTTTTCGAAACTTTGGTCTTGCATTCTAAGGATCGAGGAAAATTCCGCAATTCCTTCTGACATCCAGTTCTGAGCCTGTTCTTTTTCCCTGTAAGCCACCAACGACTGTTTCATTTGCAAAAGCGCTTTGCCTAGCATATCCTCGTCGCTTTTGATCTGCAGATCTTGGCTATAATCTTCGTTGCCAATGGCCAACGCGAATTTTGCTTTTTCGTCTATGCCCTCGTTCATCGCCTCCAATGCCTGGTACATTAGGGTCGTTTCGTTTTCGTCATCTGTGACCTTACGCTTTGTAAGCTTAACCTTTTCGCCCTTAGCCATTTTTCCAAGCAATTCGGTGATACGAATAAGGGGAGTGGTTATGGACCTGATCAAATTGTAGACGATTAGGATAATAAGCCCAATGCCCGCTAAGGAAATAATCGCTGTTTGCCAGATTATCGCTGTCGCTTCGCTGTTAATGACATCATAGGGAATCAACTGCGTAAAGTACCAGCGTTCCGGCGCTTTCCCGACTTTAATTGGGACTGTAAACGCTATGAATTCCCTGTTTAAGGAATCCGTCAAAGCGAACTGGTAAAGGTCCTTTTGGTATTCGACCGGTTCGGATTTTATTTTCTCAGTGATTTCGGTTTGTATACTTTCGAAAAGCACACTGTCTTCTATATATATGTTTTTTGCGGCGACATAGCGCTCGTTGTCATCGTAATATTTTTTGTGATAGTCTTCGTAAAAAAGGATTGCGTTGCCTTCGTTGTGGTAGTCTGCGGATTGAACGATTTTCTTTAGCTGTTCCATCGAAATATCGACACCCATTGTTCCCATAAATTCTTCGCCGTCTTTTAATACGGAAGAGAGAAGGTTGGCCTGAAGAAAATTTTTGGAATTACCGCCGTAAGAGAAGTTGTATGGGTCGAGAAGGCTTTCGCCTTTGCTGGCTTTTAGTTTTACGTAATAGCCGTTCGTGAAGACATCTTCCGCTTTTTTGGTACGGCTTCGGCGTAGTTTGATTTCCCCTTCGTCTTTATAGAAGGTGTAGTAAAAGTTACCCGCCACGGAGCTTCCCCGTTTACCGATCCACTCATGCGCCAAGCTGTCGATTGCGTAAGTTTCCAGCTTACTCCAAACGGACAGCAATTCGTCGTTGTTCTCAAGTTCGCGTCGCATTAGGCTGCTCAAAACCGATCTGCGATCCTCTTCCGGAATGGTCTCGTACTCTTCGACAGCCCTTGCGAGTTGTCTTACGGTTTCCATGTACTCGTTCAGTTGGTCTGTTATTTCGTCTGCGTAATATTTTGTAAAAAATTCACTGCTTTTTAATTGGTCTCGAGTGGTTTTTTTATAAAATCGGTAGGAAATATACGATATGATTGAGCCTGAAATCAATATTGTCGCAGAGAGTATCCAAAGATATAAACGTGTTCTGAGGCGCATAATGTAATGAGGTCTGAAAAACTAAAAATGCATAATCTGTATGCGGTTGATATTTATATATGCAGTAAAATAAATATATGAAAATAAACGCCCTTCAATGGTGTAAAAGGCAATGTAAGGTAAAAATATACCTATTTTTCATGATGAAATTGAGATTTACATCTTTAAATAACTGTTAAATTTTCACTCTCCGAAAGAGAAAAGTGTTCCCTAGTATGTGTTTTCTCTTTTTATGAACTAGTCAAGGGCGAAGTTTTGGTTAAGGTGTGTTAACGGAATGTTTCGATCATTTTTACCCTAGGTTTTGGACAAAGACAACCCGTGTATGTGCCCTTGACTTCTTGTGAAAGGTGTTTTCGGTTGTGTCTTTTCTTGACACTTGGTTTTGTGTGCGGGCGTGTGAAATGTGTACGGACTATGTAAAATGTGCGAAAAACCATTTGTGTTATTTTTTGTGGGAATGTACTCAAATGCGCACGAGTGATTTTGCTGGATTTCTTAGCCTCCGCTTATTTTTGTCGCAATGATTTTTACGGTTCGGAAAGTGATCCGGATGTTGTGTCTAAAAAAACAGGAATCATCAGAATGAAGAATTTGTTGTTTGCGTTTCCGATTTTGGTATTTGCCTTTTTGTATGCCCCAAATACTTTTGCCCAAAAAGGAACTTCGGTCAAAGGAAGAGTGGTGGCAGTAAACGGGGAGCCCGTGGCCTATGCCGGTGTAGTGATTTCAACGCTTGGTGGCGATATGTTGGCGGGCGGTGTCACAGGTGATGACGGCCGTTTCGGGTTTGTCGTCAAATCGGCGGGAAAGCTGAGGCTGAAAGTGAGTTTTATGGGGTATGAGGATTTGGAAAAAGATATTGAGCTGACTGCTGGGAAAGGCAATGATTTGGGAGATGTCAGTATCAAGCCGTCCACGAGGCTTCTGGAGGAAATAAGCGTAAGTGCCGATAAGGCGATAGCTTCCCATAAGGTGGATAAATCGGTGTATGAAGCCTCCGGGTTTAAGGCGAGCGCTAACGGTTCGGCGGTTGATATTCTAAGGAACCTTCCGTCGGTCACAATGGTGGGTGACGATGTTGCTGTTCGTGGCACAACCGGATTTACCGTATTGGTAAACGGCAAGCCTTCGCAACTTAAGCCTGCGGAAGTATTGGGCCAGTTGGCCGGAAACTTAGTGGAGCGGGTTGAGGTGATCACGGCGCCATCCGCCAAATATGATCCTGACGGAAAAGCTGGACTTATAAACATCATTACAAAGAAAGGAGCGGCCGACGGCTTATTCGTTTCCGCAAATGGAGCTTTTGGCGGTACGGATCCGGCCCGTTACGGTGGAGGTTTGAACCTTGGCTATACCAAAGGAAAAACCCGAGTGTACTTGGGCGGAGATTTCAGGCAAAAAGATCTTGATGGCGATCGTTACGGTGATATCATGACCAAACACGAAGGCGTGCAACATGATTTGATTTCGGACGGTACCCGTAACTATTATGAATATCTCTACTCCGTACAAGGCGGTATCGATTATGATTTCAGCGCAAACGACGCTATTTCCGCTACCTTCTATACTGGCGGACGAAAGAAAGAGCGTGAGGCCGATTTGCTTTACACTACCGAAAGAGACGACCAGCCGGGTACGGTGGATGAATTTTATAATATGAACTGGATGGTGCGCGAAGGGCGTTACACCACTTTGGGCCTGGATTATACGCACAAATTCACCGAGAAAAGCAAGCTGGCCTTCTCCGGTCTTTACGAATCGTCGGAGTTGCTAGGTCCTATTGACAATCGGAACCTGACTGAGCAAGGCGGAGATCTGGAGCTCTACGAGCGTATGGACTCTGAAAATCCGCTTGACGGCTACCGTTTCTCTGTAGACTACGAGACCGGAATCGGGCAGTTTGGCAAGTTTGAGACGGGCTATCGTTACCGCCGTCTGAGGCACAAGGGAGACTTTGTGTATGAGACATTGGACCTTTCGGCCAGTGACAATGACACTTGGATACGAGACAAAGAGAAAAGTAACTCTATCGACCTTCTTAGGGAAATCCACTCTCTGTACGGCGCCTTCTCTTCTAAAGTGGGGCGCATCTCGTATAATGCCGGCTTGCGGGCGGAATACACCGACCGCGAAATGGAATCGACGACAAAGTCTACTCCTTATGAGTACAGCAAGTTCAATTTGTTCCCGTCGGGGATGGTGGCTTATGACTTGGGCAACGGCCAAAACGTAAGGCTCGCTTACTCAAAAAGGGTGGAGCGCCCGACTACAAAGCTGATGAACCCCTTCAAGCTTCACCGTCACGGTGAGGTAGTGGAAGAGGGCGACCCTGAGCTTGTGCCTGAATTCATCGATTTGGTGGAATTGGGCTACGTGAACGAATTCGGAGCGAATACCTTCGCCTTTACCACGTACTACCGCCATACTGAGGACAAGATTTATCGCTCCAATGCCGTTTATGAGCCTAATATCCTCTACAGAGCCTATACAAACGCTGGTCGTGCGCAAGCCGTTGGCGCCGAGGCTTCCGTTTCGGCCTCGCCATGGTCTTGGTGGAACTTCTTTGCGGGCGTAAACGTGTACGACTACCGTGTTTGGGGCGATATCTTCGGTGTGAAGCTGGACCAGTCTAGCCTAAACTGGAGTGTGAACGCCAACTCTACGGTAAGTTTCACCAAAACCCTTAAACTGAACTGGAACCTGAGCTACAGGTCGGAAACCGTAACGGCGCAGGGCGAAGACGGTGACTTTCTGATGTCTGACTTGGCTTTGAGCCAGTCTTTGCCAAAACATGGCCTGACATTCAGTTTGCAGGTAAGGGATATCTTTGAGTCCAATATCGAGACATTTAATACGGCGGGAGATACCTTCGACGCTTATAATAAGTATACCAAGGAAGGACAGATCTTTATGTTGGGTGTAAGCTACTCACTGAATATGAAGAACCGTAAGGGCAAAAAGATCGAGAGCGAATTCGGTAAGAAAGAATTCTAAATCGACCTTCGGCCGGAGAACTTACGGGGCGCTAACCGATGCTGTTATAGGGCGGGGTTAGCGCCCCATTGTTTTTTGTAGGGAATGAGTCAAACCGGAATTCTGTAGTGTTTTGTGTAAATGATTCGCTTTTCTTGAAACATTACCTTGCCTATACCTTATAAGTCATGGGAGAGGTCTCATAATTTCGGAGTTTACGTAGTTCGAAAATGATAGAATTAAGGTACGACTTAACGGATATAGAAAGCCAACTCATTGAGTGGGCCGATTTTTTGGGAGGCAAAGTGGAGAACGGAGTGTTGGAAAGCGATGCGGTAACCATTAGGGCCTACTCGTTCGAAGAAATGGAAATGGTGAGTTTGGTCGGGACCATGAAGGAGGAAACCCGCTTTGTGCGCCAGATCAAACCCGGAGCGGACTGTTTTCCGTTACAGTTCAGTCTTGGGATGTCAGTTGAGCAAGGTAGCGAGAGCCACGAAGAGCCGAAAACCCATAGGGGAGTTTATTTCACTAATATCGATTCCAGTATTGTTTGTCCCAAAGACTACACCTATCGGAGCGTGGTGTTAAGGATTAGCAAAAAGAACCTGCTGAACTTTTTGCATAAAGACCATTCGCTTTATAGAAGTGTAGACGAAGGCAAGCCTTTTTTTATAAACGATGACATCACCCCGAAAATGAGGAATATTATTTTTGAGATGGTGAATTATGACGGTCCGGAGCCTATCCGGGCCAATCTGTTCAGGGCTTTTTCTTGGCAGTTGCTGACTTATTTTATGGAAGGCATAATGCTTAGGTACGGCAAGATGTCGGGTTATGTGAAAGAGGCCAGCCTAAAAGCCGTTTTGCAAGCCCGGGATTTGCTGTTGTCGAATCTGTCCGAATCCATACCCATAGACCAGCTTAGCAGGGAATGCGGATTGAGCAATACGCGGCTAAGGGAGCTTTTTAAGGAAGTGTACGGACAAAGCATCCATCAATATTACCAACGCTATAGGATGGAAGAGGCGAAGCGCCTGTTGCTGACTGGCGAATATCCCGTCGGTGAGGTGGGGCATATGGTGGGCTACACCCATTTGGGACATTTTTCGGCGGCCTTTAAGAAAGCCTTCGGTGTTTTGCCCAAAAAACTTATAATAGTATAGCGCAGAATGCTCTTTGTCGCTTCTTCCGTAAAGGCCTCGTTGAGCCTTTTTTCGTGTCCCTGATGGTTGGCTCGTCCAGTCTTTTTGCGTGGAGGATACACGTTGTGGGTCTTGTGTTTTAGGGAGTTGCGACGCCTTGTTCTGTCGGAATGGGCTATAAATTAAGCGTAAAGTGATATAGTTCCGAGTCCGTTTGCCCGACATTCGCATCCAAGACAATGACGCTGACTAAAGGAGCTGAAATGGACACTACAGTTGATTTTCTTACCGCAGAGTCTTCTTTGAACAAAAGGAGAAAACACTTCCATATGATGATCAAGCCCATCGGGCCGGTCTGCAACTTGGCATGTACGTATTGTTACTACCTTGAGAAGGAAAACATATACGAGAACAAGAAATCCACACCGTCCCGCTTTAAGATGAGTGATAGGGTACTGGAGGCCTACATCAGGGACTATATCAAATCCCAGCCTACCGAAAATCCCCGCGTGGTGTTCGCTTGGCAGGGCGGAGAGGCTACGCTTTTGGGCTTGGAGTTCTTTGAGAGGGCCGTGAAGTTCCAGCAAAAGTACGCTGACGGACGGCGGATGGAAAACACCATACAGACCAACGGCATGTTCATAGACGGGAAGTGGGCGAAGTTCCTCAAGAAACACGACTTTCTGGTGGGTATTTCCATCGACGGGCCAAAGGATATCCACGACCGCTACCGTGTGAACAAAGGCGGAAAGGGCACTTGGGACCGGGTGATGGAGTCTGTCCGGGCCCTGCGCAAGCACAAAGTGCGCTTCAATACCCTAACCGTGGTCAGTAGCCTTACGGCCGAGCACCCGCTTAGGGTATACCGCTTCCTTAAATCTACGGGTAGCGAGTGGTTCCAGTTCCTGCCTATTCAGGAGCGCAAGGCCTTGGACAAAAATGAAAAGCTCAGTCTGGTGGCCAACGACTACAAGGGCGAGACGGAAGTGACAGAAGAGAGCGTAAGGCCCGAGCAATGGGGCAAATTCCTGACGACCATATTCGATGAGTGGGTGCGCAAGGACGTGGGCAAAATCTTCGTAAAGGAATTCGACACGGCTCTGGAGGCTTGGTGCGGGTATATGCCTTCTTCCTGCATCCACTCAAAGTCTTGTGGCGACGGATTGGTGATGGAGCACAACGGAGACGTATTCTCTTGCGACCATTACGTATATCCGAAGTTTAAGCTCGGCAATATCATGGACAAGCCGTTGTTGGACATGGCCAATTCGCCGGAGCAGAAGAAGTTCGGAAATGACAAGTACGATACCCTATCGGAGAAGTGCCGGAAGTGCAAATACCTGACGGCCTGTTACGGCGAATGCCCGAAGCACCGCTTCGCCAAGACCGAGAAGGGCGAGGACCACACCTACCTGTGTCCGGGGTACTACGCGTTTTATGACCATGTGGCGCCTTATATGCACGTGATGCGCACGTTGCTGAAGGTGGGCAAGAAGCCGGCGGAGATTATGAATCTTATAAAGATACAAGAGCGGAAGGAGAAAGCGGAAGCCAAAAAGACCAGAAAAAAAGAACGCATGGCAGTCTGACTTTGTGTAGACTATCGGCTTGTCATTTTAGGATAAACAATAAAGGCAAAGCCCCGAACCGAAAGCGGATAAATCATCTCCGTTGCGCTTTGGTTCAGGGCTTCTTTTATGTGTGGTTATTGCTTGAAGAGTCTTTCCGAAAGTCTGGTTTGGGACCCGGAAAGCCTCCAAGTGCTTTTTTGTCTGCGAAGCGTTGTTTAGCTGACGGCCTCTTTTTCCTTGACCAATTCAAACTGGGCTTTGGCCAGCTCCTGCTTTAGGCTCGGACCCGGCGTGAAGATGATCTTTTTGTTGCGGATCATCGATACGTTGAAATCCTCGGAACTCTCGGCGCCCTCGCTGCCGAAGCTCAGCCGGAAAGACCCCAGCTCGCCCAATTGTACGGACTGGCCGTCGAGCAGATACTTCGGTATTTGGTCCACTAAGTTCAATAACACGTTGCTGATATCGCCACGGCTTAGTGATGACATGTCCGTGATGTCACGGCTGATGGCGCTAAGCGTTTTTTTGCCCGACGTCTGCGGTGTGGCGTAATACTTCTTCGGGCCTTCGCGGTCTTGGGGATTGGCTTTCTGTGTTATCTTGTATTTTAGCATAATTAAATAGGGTTTTAGTTGTGATTATATAAGCAATATAAGTATTGCCACGCAGGTTTTTTGTTTAGATGGGACTCCGAAATCACTCCAAAACCACATGGCGCAAAGTTTTTTCGCAAAGCGAATCACCCGATTGGGCGGGGAAGGGAAAGACGTGTGAGGCTTTGAGTGGGAGAGGGCGCGAAGGGGTTTGAGTTTGCTCGACCGTTCAAACGAAACGAAAGAAACGTGCGCACTAAAACGGTGAGGCGTACGAAGTAAAATGATGATACGTACGAAAAGAAATAATGAGACGTAAAATTAAAAACGACGGCACGTACGATTAAAAACAATGAGACGTATGACTGAAAATGATTACACGTATGAAAATAATATTAGAGACGTTTGAAAAATAAAAGCAATACGTCCGAATTGGATAAACCGCGCTGTGAATTAGAAATGGCGACACGTTTCGTAGTGGCGAAGGGTGCCGACCTGTAGATGCGAGTCAGGGTTCGGTTGGTTTCGTTCGGAGTGCGAGTTGATTTGAATAAAAGTCGGAATGGGATATTTTGTCGCTGTTTTTAGATAAAGAAAACGCTGTGTCGCCGGTAATTTTGCTTCTGAACTTAGTGCAATAAACACAGAAGCTATGAACTCTAAGGATCTTTTGAAAAACGTAGGCCTAGGCGCCGCGATGTTGGGCGCTGTTGCGCCTTCCGACGCGCTGGCCCAGAAAAATAAGAAGAAGAAAAGCGAACAACCGAATATCCTCGTAATCTGGGGCGATGATATCGGTATCTCTAACATCAGCGCTTACTCCGACGGCCTGATGGGGTACCGGACTCCGAACATCGACCGTATAGCCAACGAGGGCATGCGCTTTACCGACTACTACGGCGAGCAGTCTTCCACTGCCGGCCGGGCCGCGTTTATCACCGGCCAGTCTCCCGTGCGTACGGGCCTTACCAAAGTGGGATTGCCGGGCGCCCCGGTGGGAATTCAGGATAAGGACGCCACTATCGCCGAGATGTTGAAGCCGTTGGGCTACGCCACCGCGCAGTTCGGCAAAAACCACTTAGGCGACCGTGACGAGTACTTGCCCGCTAACCACGGGTTTGATGAGTTCTTCGGAAACCTTTATCACCTGAACGCCGAGGAAGAGCCGGAACATCCCGACTACCCGAAAGATCCCGAGTTCCGCAAGAAGTTCGGACCGAGAGGGGTGCTAAAAGCCACCGCCGACGGGCAGATCAAGGATACGGGACCATTGACAAAGAAACGGATGGAGACTTGTGACGAGGAGTTTCTAAACGAGGCCAAGGACTTTATCAAGCGACAGGCCAAGGCGGACACGCCTTTCTTCACTTGGTTCAACACCACAGGCATGCACTTTCCGACTTATCCCCGCCCAGAGGTGGAAGGACAGTCGGGCCAAGGCTTCTACGCCGACGTGATGGTTGAGCATGACAAAATGGTGGGGCAGTTGCTGGACCTTCTGGAAGAGTTGGGAATCGATGACAATACCATCGTGATCTACTCTACGGACAACGGCCCGCATTTCAATATGTGGCCCGACGGGGCAATCACCCCGTTCCGTTCGGAAAAAAACACCAACTGGGAAGGCGGATACCGCGTGCCGGCTATGGTGAAATGGCCGGGGCATATCAAACCAGGGCAGGTGTCTAACGCTATGATGTCGCATATGGACTGGGCTCCGACTTTGGTCGCGGCCGCGGGCAACGATAAGCTGAGCGAGCAGTTGCTTAAAGGCGAGTTCAAATCAAACGGAAAGACGTTCAAGTCGCACCTCGACGGTCATAACTTCTTGCCGTACTTGACGGGCAAGGAGAAAGAGGGGCCAAGAAAGAACTTCTTCTACTTCAATGACGACGGTATGCCCGTGGCTATGCGTACCGGCGACTGGAAACTAGTGTTCGCCGAGCAGAGAGCCCACGGCTTCGACGTATGGGCCAATCCATTCACCCCATTGCGTTTGCCACACATCCTGAACCTGCGTCGCGATCCGTTCGAAAGAGCGCCCGTTGACGCCGACAACTACCAGAAGTTCCGTATAGACCATGCTTTCATGATATACAAAGCGCAGGACGAGATGGAGCAGTTCCTGCGAACGTTCAAGGAGTACCCGCCATCGCAGCGCCCGGCTTCTTTCGGCATCGACCAGATAACCGAGGAATTCCTGAAAGTGGACTAAAGATAACCGTTCGCCGTTTGCGGAAAGTAACGGTATAGAGACTGTGGTTAAAATAGAAGGGGACCGGCATTGTGCCGGTCCCCTTGCTTTTTTGTTGGTATTAGGTCTTAGGTATCTAGTATTAGGTATTGATTCGTTGTGTTAAAGGGCAGATAAGATACCGTACCTAATACCAAATGCCTGATACTAAGTGTCAACTCTTACTTTTTCATAAAGCGTTCACGGATTTCCGTTCCGTCTTCGGTCACCACTATAATGGCGTATACGCCGGCTGGCAGTGCGTTCACGTCCAACGCGCAAGAGAATGCCTTCGGCGCTGACTCGATAAGGAGCTGGCCTCTGGTGTCGAATACTCTTACGTTTTCGATCTGGCTGTCGGCCATTACGTTCAGCTCATGCTCGGCAGGGTTAGGGTAGAGGCCGATCTTAGGCTCCTGTTCCGCTACTGGTTCCTGTACCGAAGCTTGGCGCAAGGCTGGGCTCGCCACTTCGTTTATAGCCAATTCCGGACGCAAAGAGGCGTCGCTGGCTTCCTTACTGTGGAGGTGGATAAACGCTGGGCCTTTGGTGCCTGATCTGAATTCGAGGCTTACGTCGCCTTGGCCTTGACGGTTTTGGAGGAACGATGTCAAGTCTATCTCGATAGTCTCACCCACCGTGCTCGGGCGGAATGTCGCGAGAACCGTAGACTGTGGTGCCGGCTTATTGCTCCAATTGATGCCGTTCTCAGTCCAGCTGTTGTCGGTTACTTCCCTTACCTCAAAGTCTACCGATTTTGCCTGATTGTTTACGCTGGCGATGCTTACCCTGAGCGTAGCGCTGTTGATCTCGCTAGTGGCTGGCAGTTGCGAACCGTCGAACTTAATATAAGTACGGCGAACGTACGGGGTGGATCCGCCTTGTTTTACCAAGAGAACGTTTGACGATCCGTAGTTCGTTCCGGTGTTTTTGCCGTAAGCGTAGCTGTCGGCCAAGGCTCCGAGCGTTACGCTAGGCGCTTGGTCTTGGGTATGGATGCTGAAGTTATTTGTCGATACGGTACCGAACCCGGCGTTTCCGTCGGCGTCCGTCACTCCCGAAAGATCAAGGCTGATAGTGTTGTTCGATACGGAAATGTCCTCGTTTGGAGTGAAAGTGGCCGTAAACGTGATGTTGTCGGCGCTGGTGACATTGGTGAGCGTACCGTTGGAGAATGTCAGGTCGTCATTGGTGAAGCCTGTCACCGCTTGGTCGAAGGTGGCCGTAAGCGTGGCTGTCTCACCCGAAATAAGCGCGTGGTCACTAAGGCTAAGCGTAGCCGTCGGGCCAGCTACAACGTCCGGAGCGTACTCGCCGTATACTTCGAACTCGGAGAACTGGAGCTTACTGCCGTTTGCCACGTCCAGCTGGATACGTACATATCGCCCGACAACGTTGTCTGAAGACAGGTCGTAATTAGACGAAGGCGACTGCATGGAGCCTGTTTCCCTGATGTGGTGTACAAGGCCCGGATCGTTAACCGTCTCTTGCTTCTTCTCCGATTCGAAAGGAGTTTTGGAGATAAAGATATGGTAGTTTGACGAAGCCGGCTTAGTTCCGCTAGGATGGAAGGCTTTGATCTCGCTGATCTTCACTTGGCGTCCCAAGTCTACAGTCCACCAAGGCTGGATACCCGGAGTGTGTACCAAGCCGTACTTTCCGCAGTACATATTTGATGTAGTGCCGTCGTTTCCTCTTTCCGGTCCTTTGTAGTCGGACGGAGTTGAGCGGTAAGAAGGCTGGAACAAAGCGAGATTAGTGCTGGCGTCACCGATAGTAATTTGCGTCTCGATATCGTAAGAGCCTGTTGCGTTGGTTACGGTGAGCGTTACGCTTTTTACGCCCGGAGTTGTGTAAGTGATGGTACCTGGGTTCTGGGCTGTACTGGTGGCCGGTGTTCCGTCTTGGAACGTCCACTGGTAGCTGTCGGCGAAGTTGGACTCACAGCTGGCGTTTATGCCGTCGGCGATGTTGGCTCTGGTCTGGAAGTTGAATTTGGCCCAAGGCCCTGGCTCGAAGGTCTGACCTGACGAGATGGCCGAGCTGGTAGTCTTATGGTCTTTGCCTACGGATACAATCGCGAACTTCATATCGCCGTCGCCTGGAGTTCTCATAATGTTTTTAAAAACCATGGCGCGCGCTATAGAGCGACCCAAGAATACTGAGTCTTGGTCGTTGTTGCTTACCTGATACGCCTCGAAATACTCTACGTTAGAGCTTTCGTTGAAGCGGGGATTTCCCGGAAGGGCCCACTCAAGACGGCCGGAAATGTAACGGCCGGTAGCCTGAAGTTGAGCCACGTTGATAGCGGTGGCGGCGTCCGGAGCCGAAACGGCGCCGTCGGTCAAGGACATTCCGCCGATGTGTACGGTATAATCGCTTTGCGAGCTAGATCCTTTGAAGTTAAGGCCCAACACGGCGAGCGTTTGTCCCGAGTAAGAAGAAAGATCCAGAGTTACGGTGTTCCATCCGTCTTTGGTGGTGTTGCCTACCGGCACGTGGCTAAAACTACTGAGCGATTGCCCGTTTTCGAAAGCCAAAGAGGCCAATACGTTCGAAGCCGATCCGGCCGAGGCGCCTTCCACTTTGTAAGTGATTTCGAGTTGGGTCGCGTTGCTGATCGGGAGTTTGGTCTTGAACAGACGGAGTACGTTGTCCGTAGAACTTACGTTTCCTGTCACTTTGAGTGAGCTACCGCCTTCGTAAGCTTCCAAGAAATCCATAGAAGCTTCGAGGCTTTGTCCGCCTTGGCTCCACCACCAACGCCATGTAGGCACCATGTCTTGGATACTGGTGTTGTTCCATTCGTTCGGGATGGCCACTTCACCGGCCTTGGCGAAGAAGTTACCGCAACCGTCGTTGAAGTTAGTCACCAACGGGTAGCTGTCGATCGAAGACTTTGCCGTAACGTGAGCGGCCATTCCGGCGATGCGTTTGGTCTTGCCACTTGAGCTAGACGGTACTCCCGGTTGGCTAGGGTCGCCGTTCGGGCCTACCCAGAGATTCATGGCGCGAGAGTAGAAGTTGGCCCTTTTGTCTTCCGGAGTCATGCCCCGGCGGTCTTTCCAGCTTTTCTCTTCCCAAAGAGCGATAGAAGTCTCGTTGTTAAGCAAGTCTTTCCAAGGATGCTTGAGTTGTCCACGGCTTACGCCCGGCATATTAAGGCCGGCGAAAACTCGGTCGTAAGGATCGTTCTTTCCAGCCGGGAAGTTGTTTTTAACGTAGTTGGCTGAGTTTTGAAGAGAGCTTCCATTCCATTCGTAGTTTAGGAAGGCCTGTGTAAAGGTTGTTTTACCGTTTTCCTCAAGCCACTTGTTATTGGTCCCATCCACTTGTCTAATGCCAAAGCTTCTGCTTCCAGAATTATAGTGCACATAGTAGTATGTCAGCTCAAAGTGAGGCATGTTTTCCTCTTCGTGAGCGATGCGTGTCATTTCCTGAAACAACCCTCTTGTTTGCGTAGCGATAGAGCTAGGGTAGGTCGTCACTTCGATATTGAAAGCGTAGCCGTCAAACCCGAAATGCTTTGCGATAAGGACCATCCTTCTGGCGTGTTTGTATGTGCCGTCAGAGTTTTTGCTGATCAATTCCACAAATTTGGAATTACTTGGCTGGGTAGGGTCGGCAAAAGTCAACCCGCCCATAATCTTACAGCCGTTACGGTGTCCAGCGTCGGTATAGGAGGCCGGAGGCAGGTGGAGGCGGGCGCTACCCGGGCTCCAGTATTGCCACATGTCCTGATATTGCCAGTAATGCGGGTTGTAATCGTCGATGGCATCACCGTTACGGGTGTTTGGGTTCATGATCACCCAATTACTGATTTTCTTTTTGTGGGGAATGTTCTGGTTGGTCTGTGAGGCTTTGAACTCAAAGCGGTCGGCCAACGGTACCCTTGAGATGTGGAATTCCTCGTTTTCGGAGTTACCGGGACTCCAGTTTCCGATATAATTATCATCGGAAGGGTTAAAGGAGAAAGAAATGATTTTGGGGTGTTCGACCTGTCCGTATGTATGGGCGGACAAGGCAAGCAGACACAAAGAGAAAAAGGCCTTTGTGAACAGCGATGAGACTGTAAAGTGCTTCATGCTTATTTGAAATTTAATTGTACAAAAACGGTCTTTTTACGGACCTGAAAAACTGATCAATCATGTGATGTGATAATCGATTTTCCCCATCGAAGGTGGAGGGGATTTTAATACAGAAGCATGAAGTCTTGTTTTTCCATCGTTTTGTGGATGAAATATTTTGAAAAAATATATTGAAATAAGGGTTTTGTTTTTCTTGTTCGTGTTTATTAGGTTCTGTTTTTTATATTTTTCAACAAATTCCTCGAGGTGTCTTCTTTTTTGATGTTTATGATTCTACTATTTGCAAGGCCAAGTTTTATGAAGAAAAAAATATTAGTCTGCTAAAAAATATAAAAGAGGAGGATAGGAAGAAATAAAGAACGACTTCCCTTCAATAAGAAGAAAAGTCGTTCGGAATAGGGTGATTTAGTCGTAATTATTTTGCCGAAGCCAGTTCTTTTTTAAGAATCAGAACGCATTCGTCTGTGATTATTTTTCCATTCTTCTTTCCAGAAACTTTAATTGTATTTTCTCCGTCTTTCAATGTGATTCCTTCCCAAAGGCAAGTGCCGTTGTCAGTTCGTTTTGTGCGGAATTTTTTGCCGTTTACGGTCAATACGGTTTTGTCAAGGTTGGTGAAAGCCTTGATATATTGCATGGCTTTTTTCCTTTCGGCAAAGCGCTGTTCGGCGATGTGGATAAACGGTTCGTTTCGGTTCCAGTTGGCCTTGTAGAAGTAGAAGCTGTCTTTGCGTTCTTTGCGGTCTATGGTTACCAGGCCTTTGTCGTTGCGGCCGAAGGTGTCGCCCTCTACGCGGTGCGCCGCGCCGAAGTCGAACATGTTCCAAACGTAAGTTCCCCAAACGGGATCGAACTTGCTGATGGCTCTCCAGTGCTCCTCGTGGTAATGCGTTTGCCATTTCTCAGGATGCCATACTGCTTTCGGGGTCGGTTGCTTGAGTGTGTCCTCGTAGTGTTTGAGGCTGGCGCCGGCGCCGTATTCGCTGATGCCGAATCCGTATCCGGGGTCGTTTTCGTGGTTGCGTTTGAGCCAACCGTCGATTTTGGCCGGAGAAGCCTTGCCGTACCAACCGATGTACTTGTTCCAGGCGTTGATGTCGGTGATTTTGATGAAGTCCCCGCCGATATGCGTAGCCGAGGTGGTCGGGCGGCTTGGGTCTTCGCCGTGCGCTATGCGGTTCAGCTCGCTTACGAACGGGTAGTCATCAGTGCCTTTGTCTTTGATTTCGTTAAAGAGACTCCAAGTTACGATTGACGGATGATTGTATTGCTGGCGAATAAGCTCAATGAGTTGCTGACGGCAGTTCTCCTTGAAACCTTCGTTGTCGTGGTATTCGAGCATCGGAATTTCTGCCCAAACGACCATTCCTTCCTTGTCGGCCAACGAATACATGTAAGGTGACTGCGGGTAATGCGCCAGACGGATAGAGTTGACGCCCATCTCTTTCATAAGTGCCATATCCTGTTCGTGGTCGCTTGGCGAGAGGGCGTAGCCTTTGCCCAAACGGTCTTGGTGACGGTTTACGCCACGGAGTTTCATGTGTTTTCCGTTGAGGAGGAATCCTTTTTTCGGATGGAATTCAAAGTAGCGGAAACCTGTAGTCTGCTCGACGCGGTCAAACACTTTGCCCGCTTCGTTTTTAAGCACTGTCTCTACTGTGTAAAGGTAAGGGTCGCGTTTGCCGTCCCAGAGGTGCGGGTTCTCAAGTCTTACCCGTCGCGAAATGGTGATCGTCTCACGGCCGTTGATCATTTTGTTTGACTTTCCCGTGTAAACGGTCTTTCCGTCCTGGTCTTTTATGGTGTAGTGCGCATAAAGCCTCTCGCGGAAAGAGTTTCCGTTTGTCACCTTGGCGTCGATAACCAGATCGGCGGCCTGTTCGCTTACCGAACGCTGGGTAATGTAAACGCCGGAACTGCCGTAGTCCATCGGCGTGATGTGGCTTGGCTCAAGAACGAGCAATTCTACGGGACGATAGATGCCGCCGTAGATGTTGAAGTCGCCGCCGAGGGGCGTGATATCCGCCCGCCAAGCGTTGCTGACTTTTACTTCGATCCGGTTTTTCTTTTTGGCGTATAGGTACGGGGTCATGTCAAAGGCGAAGGCCGTATAACCGCCTTTGTGCTCGCCGATGTGTTTGCCGTTTACATAGATGTTGGCTACGTTGTTGACGCCCAAAAAACGGATGAAGATGCGTTTTCCTTCCCATTCGGGCTTGAGCGTAAGCGTTTTTTTGTAGCTACAAAGTCCGCGGAAATAGTCCGGTTTTCCGGAGGGGTCCAGAGCGTCGTCGATATTCCAGCAGTGTGGAGTGGAGATAAGCGTTTCTTTCATTTTGGAATGGACTTTTCTGAATTTCCATTCCTGATTGAAATCGATCACCTGTCGCTGGGAAAAAGCGATGGTGGAGAAAAATACGAGCAAGCCCGTAAGAAATAAATTTTTCATAGAAGATAACGTGTGTTGGAAAGTGAAAAAATCGGAGGAAAATAAGTCTTGAATAATCCTTGACCATTTTCCTTAACCGGTTTCAAAGGACAATTTTCTGCACAAAATCCCAGAAAATCCAGTTTTTAGAGGCTTGTGGAGATGAAGTAATGAATGGGAACGGTACCAATGTCGATTTTTCTTTTCTGAGAGTTGCTATTATTACTATTTCGAGAAAATAAAAAGGGCCCGAAGGCCCTTTCTGTTCATGTGCCGATATTTCAGTTTAGATGATTGTATCGGCGGTTTTGAGCGGTGTCTTAGTCAACGTCCCACCAGACTGGGGTAGTGAGATCGTCGGTTTTGGAGCCAAGGGCTTTTTGGACATTGTCGCCATTGAGCAAGTGTTCATTCTCGACGTACCTGACTCGTTTAATAAATTGTCCTTGAGGAAAATCGATAGGGTCCTCAGGAGGAGTTAACTCACTTGGGAATCCAGTCCGGCGGAAATCAGCCCAAGCTAAATGGCCGTCAGGAAATACGGCTAGCCACTTTTGGGTGATAATCTTTTTTTGTTTGTCTCCACTGGCTAGGGAAACGCCTTGGCTGGCAATATAAGCGTCGTATTCTTCTTCTGATATTTCGTTTGTTTTCTTTTTGGTTGCGTCCGTAGCGGTGTTGTTGATATGATTGAAAGAGGCTTTGATGCCGTCCAAATAATTCGTTTCTATATCACCTGCTCCGCTCCAGCCAAGTGTGCCAGCTTCAGCCTTGAGAAAACATATTTCGGAGTAGCGCATAATGTCGTAGTCTTTCTCCAACTGGAACCATGGACCTATATTAGAACCAAGGTCTTTGTATCCTGCTTCTTTGTCCGAGGCTAGCCCTACAGGTAAGCCGTTGTACTCGCCGTCTTTTTTTGAAGGGCTAAAATACCAACGCTCTCTAGGATCAACTGCGTCAGCTGTTTTCTCAAGCACATTCTCAATAGTGGAGCTCATTCTGAATTCGTTCCAATTACTGATGGCCTTTAGCTTGTGCTTGATATTGTCTTTAATGTCCATTTTTAAGGAGACATTGTCAGCGTTGCTGTCCAACAAAGGAAGAGCAAGAGATTTCTCTCCTTCTGTTTTCGCTTTATCGGGGTCAACTTTAGATATCTGTATAGCCATCCTTAAACGTAGCGAATTCGCAAACTTCTTCCATTTTGACATGTCCCCGTTTAACATTGCGTCCGCATCAGTAAATGTATTGAAGGGCGCGATATTGTCTTCATCAATAAGGTTAATGGCTTTGTCAAGCTGGGCGAACATGTCGTAGTAGATGTCCTTCTGCTTATCGTAGCGAACAAGGTACCCTAACTCTAAACCTTTGCCATTTATAGGGTCAAAGTAAGGAATGTCTCCAAAGGTGTCCGTGGTTTTCATGAACATCCACGTCCTGAAGATAATTGTTTGGGCTCTCATGTTCGGCTGAACGTTGTCCTCAGTTTTGCTGAGGATGACATTAGAGCCGTTTACGATATTGAGATAGCAATCTCTCCAAAGAACATTTATCCAACCGTCTTGATAACTGTATCGGTCAGAGTCGAACTTTATGTCCGAAAAATACTGAGCGTACATGTTATGAAAAAGGTGCTGTTTTCTCTGGAAGTTATCCATGGTGCCTTTGTTTTGCATCATGGTGAAGAACGTTTCCAGAGGGGCCTCGTGTACCTTGCTCTTTACGGAGTTTTCATTAATCTCTTCGAAACCGTCAGTGCATGAAACTCCCGCAAACAGCAGTAAAGCGATAGGTATTATATTTTTTATCTTCATCTTTTCTTCGCTTAAAATTTAACATTCAGATTGAAACCGTATGTTCTGGTTAGCGGAAGGCCCGATACCTCGATAGCTTGACCTGTGAGCGAACTAGAGAAGCCGAATGGACTGCCTGGGGCCTCTTTTGAGATGAACCCTAGATTGGTAGCCACAAAGGATAGTCTGGCGGACTTGAGTGGAGTCTTTTTGAGTAATTTTTTCGAAAAGTTATACCCTACAGACACCTCTTTGAGCTGTACGTATGAGGCGTCATGTATAAACTCGTCAACCACGGCCTGACGACCACTTGTCGGGGTTACGGCCACCCAATACTGTTCAGCAGTAATCGGGGTAGTGTTTGGCACATAGCCTTCTCCGCTTTTCACAACACTGTTTGGTACAATTAGCCCCCCTTCACGATGTGGAAGTGTTGCGGTGCTGGTGCCATGGTGAGCAGCGAAAGACTCTGTGTAAGAATAGATAAGGCCACCTTGTTTAATGTTGATCAAAGCGCTCAGATAAAAGCCTTTGTAATTGAGTTGTGTGCTTGCGGAACCAATCCAATCAGGGTTAATGTTACCGAAGTTCTTTCCACTTGCGGTGGATTTGTTTCTGTCAATAATTGGAGTGCCGTTGGCGTTTACTATGGTTTGTCCTTCGGGGGTTCTGCTGAATGATGTCCCGTACAGTTCACCGAATCCTCCACCTTCAATTGCGTAAATCTTGAGGTTATCACCTCCATAGAGAGACTTTTCGGTGACTTCATTCCCGAAAGCGTCTGTGTACAGGTCTATGATCTTATCTTTGTTTCTAGAGAAGTTAAAACCGAGATCCCATGTGAAATCACCGCTTTTTACTGGAGTAGCGTTCAGGCTAAGCTCTATACCGTTGTTTTGGATTTCACCGGCGTTGATAAACTGGGAACTGTACCCGCTGGAAGCGGCGCGTTGGATCGACATGATCTGATTTTTCGTAGATTTAGTGTACCACGTGAAATCAAGACCGAGTCGATTTTGGAAAAACCTCATATCAAGACCGACTTCTTTCGAGGTTGTTATTTCAGGTTTGATATCGTCAAACTTTGACTGACTCGGGTAGTCTTTCACCATTAACTGGTTGCCTTGCGCGTTTTTATAGTTATCAACATAAACATGAACCCTGTATGCGTCAGTGTCATTTCCTACTTCTGCATATGATGCCCGCACTTTTGCGTAAGTGAACCAGTTAGGCATTTCCATGCCGTTGTCTTCCAAAATGTCCGAAACCGACAAGCTGGCATTTGCAGACCAATAGAAATAACCTTTGTCATAGGCGTTTGGCAATGCGCTAGACCAATCGTTTCTGGCTGTAAGATCCAAAAATGCGTAATTCTTGTATCCAACTTGTCCGAAAGCCAAAATTGACTGGATTTCTTTTTCCGTCTGGCTTTCCGAAGGTTTTTCAGCGACTCCGAAATTAAGGGAATAAAGACCTTTGGATTGCATTTCAGAGGCTTTTGCGGTTACGGTATGCTGGTCTTGGTAAGTTAAGGCAGAACCTACGCTTCCGCTGAAACTGAAGTCGTTAATATCTTTTTTTGCGGTTAAAAGAACGTCAGCGTTTACTGATGTTCCTTTTGTATAGCTTTCAGTGTATGTGCCCCATCCGACAGAAGCGAATTCTTCAGGTGTGGCCGGTTTATTATAATTGTATTTGTCGTTAAATCTTCTGTCAACGCTAACACGTCCACGTGCGGAAAGCCAGTCGTTTACCTGATAGTTGGCGTTGATAAGGGCTATGATTCTGTTTTTTGAATTCTTGCCTCCACCTTTTCTATAATAGGGGTCATTGGTCCCTTTTTTCTTATTGTAGAAAACCATCATACCGTTTTCGTCCTCACTTCGGCGTAAATCTTCAGGTCGCATATTACGGGGCATAGTGACGAATGTCAGCATGTCTCCGCCGTAACCTAATGATTCTTTTGCGCGTTGTGTATTCCGCATGTATGTGGTTTTGAACCTAAGGTTGAGTTTTCCGAATTTCTGGTTCAGATCAAGACTCAGGCTGTTTTTGTGGAGTCGGTGATAAGGAGATATGCCCTCGTTGTCGGAATCCATGGCGGAGAACCGGAAACTTCTTTTTTCGTTGCCACTCGCCAAAACCATTGAGTTTGTGATGGAATAACCGGTTTCGAAAAAGTCCTCGGCTTGATCGTGGGGAAGGTACTGTACTTGTTTGCCCGGATCTCTCCAGCTATCGATCATTTGACCTTCCATCTTTGCTCCCCAACTTTTCAAGCCATTAACGTCAAAATTGCCTCCTAAACCTTGACCGTATACGTTTTGTCTTTCAAAAAAATCAAAAGCCTCTCGTGTTTGAAAGTTTGTGTTGAGCTCAAGTCTAAGTCCATCCGTTTTCTTAGCGCTTTTGGTAGTGACCAGAATCACTCCGTTTGCGGCCCTTGAGCCGTAGAGTGCTGCGGCGTTTGGTCCCTTTAGGACGGAAATGTTCTCAATGTCATCTGGGTTAAGGTCAATCATACTGTTGCCGCCGTCATTGGTGTTCCAGCGACTTGAAGAAATTTTACTGCTTTGGGCGCCGGTGTCTTCGAACGGAACGCCGTCAATAACCCAAAGGGGAGAGTTTTTGCCTTCAAAAGAAGAGTTTCCTCGGATGGTGACTCGAATGCCACTACCCATACCTGCGGAAGATTCTCCGATCTGTAGACCGGCCACTTTACCGGCCAAAGAGCTGGTTACGTTTTCTGACCGCACTTCTGCCATTCCCTCGGCCTTGATCTCTTGTACCGAGTAGCCGAGCGATTTTTTCTCCCTTTCCAGCCCGAATGCGGTTACTACCACTTCGTTTAATTGCTGAGTGTCTGGTTCTAGTTGTAAATTGATTTGAGTCTGATTGCCTACGGCGATTTCTTGAGGCTTATAGCCAATGGATTGGAATACCAAGATAGCGGTTTTAGGGGCCGTTACGGTGTATTTCCCTTCCAAGTCTGTAGCGGTACCTTGTCCAGTGCCTTTAATGACGACGTTGACGCCAGGAAGAGGCTCGCCGTTTTCATCCGTGATTATACCTGAAACGTTAGTGCCTTTCTGTTGGCGCAGTGAATTCTCATATCGTAGTTTTTCTAACCATTCTTTGTCTTGATTTAGGTAAATGTTGTCATTGATGCGCTTGAAGCCAATCCCTGTCTGTTGAGATATTCCTATAAAAATCTCTACCAAGGACGTACCGTCTAAATCCTTTTCGATTATAAAGGTGTCATCCACTAGGTCTCGGCTGTAAATGAACGAAAAACCTGTTTCGCGTTCTATGCGGCTGAAAACCTGCTTGAGGGACATGTTGCGCGAGCGGAGCTCCACAAACGTCTCGTTAAGACTCTTGTTTTGTGCGTTCCCGTCTTTAGCGAGCAGTACGTTCAAAAAAACAAGTTGCAAAACAAGACCAAAAATGGCTAGTCTAGACATAAACCAAATTTGCCTTAGTAATTTAACTTTCATACATTACAATGTTTTTGGTGTAAAAAATGATCAAAAACGCCCTGTGCCAACCTTCCGGACTCCTACATCTTTGGGTTGGTACGGGGATCTTCGACAAGCCGTTCGCTTGTCTTTTTTTATGTCTGGATTCGTATTTTCTTTTTGTAAAAATGGAAAGGCTACAGGCACATGCGCCCTAAATCAGGAAGCCTTTTGCTTTTTGTCCGTAAGATGGACTGGGATGCGTTGGGGCAAAACGTTCTGAGCCTAACGCCTTTTGCTTAAAAACACTTTCTTGTTTTTGTGGTCGATGCGATAGTCGAATTTCATCGAGAACACCAAGCCGTCCAGCACTTCCGCCAACGACTTGCCTTTGTACTCTCCGTTGATTCTTCCGGGCAGGTCTTTTTGTTCTTTCGGAATTTCGAAACTATAGCCGTACCACCGTTCGAGCTCGCTGAGCACATGCTTTAGCGATGCGTCTTTGAACAGTATGGTATTGTTTTTCCAGGGAATGTTTAGGTTGGGGACATGTTTTTTCGTGTAGTTCCCCGTGTTTTTTTCGTATCGGATAACTTCATTTGGCGTAAGGTGAGCCACAAACGAGTTGTCTTTCTCCGGGCTGTTGGCGGTAATTACCTTCCCGGTCATTACGGCAACCTGGATTTCGTCCTCATCCGAGAAAGACCTCACGTTAAAAGAGGTGCCGACTACCGTTATTGTCATATCACCGGACTGTACTGTGAACGGGGTTCCGTTCATTTTCCGAACTTCGAAAAACGCCTCTCCGTTTAGGAGGCGGACTTGCCTGTTGGCCGTAAACGCTTTTTGGTAACTGACAGAACTTCCGGAGTTAAGACGGATTTTGCTTTTGTCGGGAAGGGTGATAATGAGTTTCTTTCCGAAAGGAACCTGCTTGGTAATCCAAACGGGTGCCGGAGCTTTGGCTAGCTCTTGCTCCTTGTCGACGGACCAAAGGAACCATCCGCAAAGAATAACGCTTGCCGCAACGGATATCCATTTCCAAATCGGTTGTTTGCGTGTAACGGTGTTTGTTTTTACATCTCTTTCCGAATGCCTGTTCGATTCCTGATTTTTATGTGAAAGAATCTTCAATAGTGATTCCTCAAATTCTTCTTCGCTGGGGCTAAGTTTTTCCGCCCGAAGTTTGAGTAACATCTCTTTTGCCAATAGCGCTTCCCGCAGATTGTCGGGATTTGTAAGCAACCAATCGTGGAAAAAACTCGATTTTTCCTCGTCGGGTTCTTTTACCCAATCGATAAAATCCGGGTCCAGCAAAAAATCCTCTATATCGTAAGAATTGTATTTCATATTTCGGCGTCTTGGTTATAGAAGAACAGACTACCTTTTTTCCATCGTTTTTTTGCCGTTAATTTTCAAATAAATTTCCGGTCCATGCTATTGTGCTCATTATCAATAACATGTCCCGTAAAGATTTTAAGGATTTGTATAACAGGTTTTGGGCTGACTTCTCATTGGTAAAGCTCATCAATTCCGCAATCTCAGGAATAGTTAGCCCTTCCAGATAGTAGCAATAGATGATTTCCCGTTGCTTTTTGCTCAGTTTCTTCAGCGCGGCATTGACTCTAGCCATATTTTCTTTAGTCATGGCCCTTTCGATCATCAGCTGTTCGGTAGAGAGGTTGAGCTTAAAGTCATAACCAGCGTAGTTTTCGGCGGATTCCTTCGCCTGCATTCTCTGGTAATGCTTCAGTTTCTGTATGATGGATATTTTGACAGACCGGAAGAGGTAAAACTTAATGGAGCTGACATCCGCCAATCTTTCGCGTTTCTGCATCAACTCGATAAACAGGTCGTGGATTGAGTCGCTGATAATCTCCCGGTCTTTGGTGAACTGGCTGGCATAATGATAAAGGCTGTGGTAAAATTTCTTGTATATGTATACAAGGGCCACCTCGCTGCCTGCCTTGAATTCTTGCCAAATTTCGGCTTCCTTTTTTTCTGGTATAGGAACCGTATGGTCATAGGAGCAGTCGCTTCTGGAGGGAAGCGTAATCATTGGCGGTTTGCTTTGCGTTTCTTCCATTTGGGGTCGGTTTTGAAAAAAATGGGCTTAAAGCGAGTTTCCCTTGTTTCGAGAACGTTTACGGAAATTAGCTGAGGTTTTGCAGACGCATCCGTAAAAACTATAAGTCATCCTTCTCATTATGTTGTTGAATGGCATAGGCCATAGCCTCCATATAGCCGGCTTGGTTGGCTAATGAAAAACAGCGTTAGGATATTCCGATGTGGTGGTGTGTGTAGGCTTTGGGCCAGTATATATCCTAAATTTTAGTAGTCGTATTGGTTTCTAGCTAAAAGTAACCGACCGAAAGGTAAAAACTGAAAAGCAAAGAAGCAAGTGTTGCACTGTGCGGGCAAATGGATTAAATCAAAAATGCTGTTCAATGTTGAAATATATGAAGCTTCTGTTTTTTATGGTAATATTCTCCGATAATTCCCTGGATGTGACTTTTTTCGAATAAAAATAGAGTTATAGGGCAAGCTCGAGGAGCTGTGGAGATTGTTGAAGCCTCTGTTTTGTTTTTTTTAAGAAATGACTCGGCGGTTTGTGTTTGGTTTGGGGGGAGTCGTATCCAGTTGCGAATTCTATTAAAAATTGGAAATAAGATTTTCTGATTAACTGGGCGTTATTCTGATGGAAGATGTTTATATATGACAAAAAGTAATATTGGCATTAGTTTTTCATTTGGGTCGTGTGTTGTTTAGTATCATGTCAATATGAGGAATCCCGTCTTCTAAATACGGTGATGTTATGGCTTTGAATCCGAAGCTTTTATAAAAATCCTTAAGGTAATTTTGCGCTTGGATTTTAATGGAGTCGCACCCCCACCGGTTAATGATAAAATCGAGGCAACCACTCATCAAGACCTTTCCGTACCCGTGCTTGCGCTGATCTTGTCGAACGACAAACCGCCCGATTGAAGCTTCAGGGTAGGAGATGTTTTCGGGTAAAAGGCGGGCGTAGGCCACCAATTCCCCTTTTTTCCAGCAAAGGACGTGGAGGCTTTTTTGGTCTTTGTCGTCCAGCTCGGGATAAGGGCATTCCTGCTCGACGACAAACACGTCGACGCGAAGTTTGATTATAGCGTAAAGTTCGTCAAGGCTTAGCTCCCGGAATGACTTGATCTCGATTTCCATTTGCGGACATTTTGGATGTCGCAATTTAACCAAAAAACGATGTTTTAACCGCTTTTTAATTAGTTTTCATCGGACAGACCAATCCACTACAGTTTTTCTTTTTACAAATCCGGGGCTATTCAGCGCTTTTCGTAAGTTGGACTACTATATCCCGTAAAGGTACAATTGCCTTGACGTAATCAATTGACGGCCCTGCGCACCATACGGTTTTATAGGTGGCGGAAAAGGCCGCTTTGCGCAAAGCGCTCATACCACGATAGAAGGTAAGGGTCTTTATGGTTTTTTTAAGAAAAGGGAGGCTGTGCGAGAGAGTTTCGAGTAAGTTTCTTTCCGTTCCGATCTTTTCCACGTAAGGGGTTTTGATAATCGTACACGATACGCCCGATAGCTTTTTGGTGGTCACAATGTCACCCGAGCCATAATCGATAACGGCCTTTTTGTATTCCGCCGAAACGGGAGACTCTTCGCAAGCGATAAACGGACTGCCTATTGATACGCCGCAAGCGCCAAGGTTCAACATACGCTGGACTCCTTCGGAATCACCTACACCTCCGGCGGAAATCACGGGAAGGTTTGTTTCGGACTTGAGCGTCGGGATCAGCTCTTCGGGCGAGTATGGACCCAAATGTCCGCCGGCTTGGTTATTTACGGCTATCAACGCGTCGGCCAAGGCTTCCTCTGCTTTTCGGGCGTGTTTGCTGTCTATTACGTCGCAGAAGACTTTGATGCCTTCGGGTTTGCATGACTCCACTATTCCCGAAGGATCGCCCAAAGAAGTGATTACGAAATCTGGTTGGTGGCGGAGGCAGGCGAGTAACTGTTCGTTTAGAAGGGGATTGGATCGGTTTACAATCAGATTCACGCCCCAAGCGCCACCTTCGGTTTTTGCCTGTTCCAGTTCCTGTAGCGCCAGCTCAAAGCCTTCGATGGTTCTGAAATTGTGGGCGGGAATCGCTCCCGCAATGCCGGCTTTCATCGCTTCTTTTACCATTTTGGTGTTGGTTACCAGAAACATGGGAGCCATAATGATAGGGTGTTTGATGTTCAGGATTTCAGAGAGGGAAGGGTTGTTCATGGCGGAAGCGTTTTGTCTGTGAATAAAAATTCGGGCGCTTAATCGAAAGTCCGTAAGGCTTAATACGCAAAAAAGGAACCCGCGAAGGCCTTCCTTAGCTATTTTTCCTGAAAAAAAGGCCGATCATTTCTTAAATTGCCTGCCGATACGCCCAAAGGCTTGTAGCTCCGGGCGTTTTGTACCGATTTTTATACCGAATGATTCTACAACCGATCATAGATATTGCCTCGGTTTGCGCCGGAAAGGGCGTTGACGACTTTGTGCTTTCGCCCGGGTCGCGTTGCGCGCATTTGACAATTGCGATGGTCCGGCATCCGGATATCAATACCCGAACCGTGTCCGACGAGCGCGCGGCGGGTTTTATGGCGCTTGGTTTGGCGCAGAGAAAAGGACGAGCCATGGGGCTTGTGTGTACTTCAGGCTCGGCGGCGTACAACTATTCGCCGGCCGTTTCGGAGGCGTTTTACCAACGTATTCCGCTTTTGGTCCTCACTGCCGACCGTCCGCCGGAGTGGATTGGCCAACAGGACGGGCAGACGATTAGCCAGCCCGGCTTGTTCGGAAAACACGTAAAGGCTTCCTTTGATTTGCCTTCCGACTACTCTCATCCGGACGCTGAGTGGCACGTTAACCGCACGATTAACGAAGCGATTAATTTGGCGAACAGCTATCCGCAAGGTCCAGTACACGTAAACGTGCCGATTCGCGAACCCTTTTATCCCGAAGCGGACGAGAAAATCAGTTTCTCTAAGCCGAGAATAGTGGAGGAGCAAGCGGGCGTGCCTCGCCTGACGGTTGAGCAAACTGCCGATTTGGCTAGCGAAATCGAAAAGTTCGGCAAAGTGCTGGTAGTAGCCGGACAGGAAAGGCGATCCGAAGCGGGACTTAAAGCCGTTTCCGCATTTTCGCATTGTTGGGGCGTACCCGTTTTGGCCGATGTGATTTCGAATATGCATGCGGTACCCAACACCGTGCGTTTGCATGACGCGTTTCTAATCAAGCAGGATCTGGAACTTAAAGAAACTCTTCGCCCTGATCTGATTATCACTTTCGGGAAATCGGTAATCAGTAAGCAAGCGAAGCTTTTCCTCAGGAAAAACAAGCCTGTCGAGCACTGGCATATCCAGGAATCGGGAGACGTGGCCGATACATTCCAGTCCCTGACTAGAGTGATTCGGGCCAATCCTTATGAGCTTTTGTGGGAACTTTCCCGCAGGGTAAAAACTCCGATGACGGAAAATTACCTCAACGCTTGGCTACAGGAAGATAAACTCACCGCCGAATTGGGAAAAACATACTTTGATAATGCTCCCGATTTCTCGGATTTCTCCGCTTTGGATAAAGTGTGGAAAGCCTTTCCCGAAGAGATTGACCTGCACCTTTCCAATAGCATGAGTGTCCGTTGGGGTAATTATTTGGGTGTAACCTCTGCGGAAACGGAAGTTTTTGCCAACAGGGGCACCAGCGGTATAGACGGTTGTACCGGCACCGCCGTAGGCTCGGCTTGGGGAACGGAGCGTTTGAACGTATTGGTGACCGGCGACTTGGCCTTTTTCTACGACCGAAACGCCTTTTGGCACAACTATCCGCCCCGAAACCTAAAGGTGATTCTGATAAACAACCACGCCGGAGGCATCTTCGGTATGATCGACGGGCCGGCTAGGCAAGACGAATGCGCCGAATATTTCGAAACCTATCAGGCCCAAAGCGCGGAGAATACGGCGAAAGATTTTAACTTGGAATACCGTTTCGCCGACAGTTACGAAAGCTTGGACAAAGCTCTCGGCGGTTTTTTCCAAATAGGAAATAAGCCGGGCATACTGGAAATCAGAACCGAAAAGGCCCTGAACCGCAAGGTGTTCGACGGATATAAAAACATGATAAAAACAACGGGAACCGCTCAAAAGGCTTAGGCCCGAGTTCGTTTCCCCCATACTTTTATATAAGCAATGGAACTAAAATACGACTGGAAGACCATTAAGGAATACGAAGACATTCTGTTCCAAGAGTTTGAAGGCATAGCCCGTATCAGCATTAACCGCCCTAGGGTACACAACGCCTTCCGTCCGCAGACGGTAAACGAGATGATCGACGCGATGCACTACTGCCGTGAGAGTCCGGACGTACGTGTGATCGTATTCACTGGCGAAGGCGGAAAAGCCTTCTGTAGCGGTGGAGACCAAAGCGTTCGCGGACATGGTGGCTACGTAGGCGAGGACACTGTGCCGCGTCTTAACGTGCTTGACCTGCAGAAGATGATCCGTTCTATCCCTAAACCCGTAATGGCGGCCGTAGCCGGATGGGCTATCGGTGGCGGACACGTACTGCATGTGGTATGTGACCTCTCTATCGCGGCGGAGAACGCGCGCTTCGGACAGACGGGTCCTAAAGTGGGTAGCTTCGACGGAGGCTTCGGCGCTTCGTACTTGGCTCGCTGCGTTGGGCAGAAAAAAGCCCGTGAGATCTGGTACCTCTGCGACCAGTACGATGCTCAGGAAGCTTTGGACATGGGCCTTGTAAACAAGGTTGTGCCATTGGAAGGGTTGGAAGAGGAATACGTATCATGGGGACGCAAGATGATCAAGCGCAGTCCTATGGCGCTTCGTATGCTCAAGTCGGCCTTTAACGCTGAGCTTGACGGACAGGCCGGTATTCAGGAATTGGCAGGAAACGCCACTTTGCTGTACTACTTGTCGGACGAGGCGAAGGAGGGCAAAGAGGCTTTCTTGGAAAAACGTGACCCGGATTTCGAAAAATACCCAAAGTTCCCTTAATCGGAACGGTAAGAGATATATTGGAAAGGTTTGGCCCCGTGGCCGAACCTTTTTTATTGCTACAAAAACCAATGACCAACGAACAGATCAAGGTAAACGGAAGGCTATATTCCCTAAAGGAAATAAAAGCGCAAGACCCCGAAACGGCCAAATGGCACGAGGCCGACCGCCCCGCGTTGGACTTTGTTTGCCGATGGACAAACGGCCAAACCGAATTCAGAATCAACACTTCCGGCTCCACGGGCAAGCCAAAGACCATTGCCGTATACCGGGACAAGATGCTCCACAGTGCCCGGCAGACCGTCAAGGCCTTGGGTTTGTCACAAAACCAAAGAGCGTTGGTATGCCTCAACACCGCCTATGTAGCCGGTATGATGATGCTAGTGCGTGGTTTGGAGGCAAAAATGCGCATGGAAGTGGTGGAACCCGGCGCTTTGCCTTTCGAAAATACCGACGAAGCTCCCGATTTCGTGGCCATGGTTCCCCTACAACTCAAGGCCTTGCTTGAGGCCGGCTACCGCCAAATGGTGGAACAGGCGGGTTGTATAATACTGGGTGGCGCCCCTGTAGATACCGTTTTGGCCAAAGAAATCAAGACTTTGAAAGGCGTTAAGGTGTACGCCACATACGGGATGACCGAAACCGTATCGCATATCGCTCTGAAAAGGCTTAACGGGTCGGTGCCGGAGCGGGCGTATTCCGCCTTGGGTGATACCGAAATAGCCACCGACGACCGCGATTGCCTGCGTCTCCGCTCTTTCCTCACCGACGGCGAATGGCTTCAGTCCAACGATATCGTACGCCTCCACGGCGACAAAAGCTTCGAATGGCTGGGCCGGGTCGATAATGTCATCAACTCCGGCGGGGTCAAACTCTTTGTGGAAACGTTGGAAGACCGTATGGCCGAGCTTTTCGCTAACCTCGGTATCAATCGACGCTTCTTTCTTTCCGGCGTTTCAGATGAGGTTTTGGGACAGAAATGCGTGCTGTTTTACGAAGGAAAAGCTTTTTCCGATGCGGAAATACAGCGTTTGAAAGAGGCGATCGAAAAGAATTTCGGCAAATACGAAAGACCAAAAGCCTTTTTGGCGGTTATGTCTTTTGAGGAATCCCCCACAGGGAAGGTCCTCAGGACACCGACCAAAGCTAAGGCTTATGAAGTGGATTAGGATATTGTTGGCGATACTCTTCGCCTTGTTGTTGCTCGGAAGCCTCTCGGCGCAGGAGCGAAACAAGGGAAGTGTCGAATTGAGAATCATAATGCCCGAGGGCGAATACACAGGTTCGCTCCGCGTTTTGCTGTTCAACGGTAAGGATGGCTTCCCCTTTAGTCTCCGCGACACCTACCGGATGATGGCCCTTATGCCTACCGAACAGGTACTTCAAACGTCTTTCGAAGAGCTTCCGCCTGGCAGATACGCCATCTCGGTATGGCATGACGAGGATCGGGACTTCAACCTCGACAAGTCATTGACGGGCCGACATGCCGAATGTACCGGCTTTTCGAACAACCCTCGACAGCGTTTGTTCAGGGGGCCGTCGTTCCAGAGTTGCTCGTTTGTGGTTGGAAAGGAAGGCGTAAGTGTTACCGTCGACCTGCGGCACCGCCATCATGAATAGTGTTTTTTTTAGTAAAGAGTCCAGAGTAAAGCGTAAAGAGTAGATTGGGTCGGTGTTTTTTTGGTGTGAAATTCTGGAATGGCTACTGGTTTTCGGTTCGGGCTGGCGGTATCCTTATTAGGGACAAGCCTTGTCCTGTCTAGTAAGGCTCATGCTTTGTGTTTTTTCTTTTTGAAAACCATTATGCTAGTCCTTTCCTATTTTCTTTTTTTCGAAATAAAAATACGACAATAGCGGTGAGGTGGGTGAAGAAAGTCGGTGTGTTAAGCCTATTCGTATACGGACAAGGGAGGGGTGATTCTTATTGTTTTGATGCTGAAATAGGTGTAAGAATATCGGGGAAAAAAGCGTTAAGTTTCTCCATTCAGTATGAAAGGTTGTGCTTTGTACTTTCTTAAAATATAAAACATACTGGATTAGGGGCAGAGATATAGTATGTAAGGCATAGTTACATACTGGGTTTTGATGCATTACATACTATGTTTATGGCCTTTATATAGTATGTGAATTGGGGAGATGTACCGCAAAAAAAATCCCGGAAGTTTGGCTTCCGGGATTTTGGGCTTTAGAAAAACGCCTAATGCGCCTTCCTGCGTATGTTTTGGCCTTTCGGCCGATGTTTTATCGAGTGTATTACCGCAGGGGCAATATCGTTAATCCTAGTCTTATCCGCCATGGGCGAATCGCTTTGCGTAGGTTTTGTGTCGATTATCCGCTTTGTCGGGGCGTTGTGTGCCGTATGTGCGGGTATGGAATGTGCCGTTTCGCTTATGATTTTGCGCTGATAACACCCGAGCCTACCAGCTCGTCGTCATCGTACCAAGCGGCGAATTGGCCTGCGGCTATGCCTTTTCTTGGCTCTTCAAATACCATATAAAGCCCCTCTTCCCGCATATATAGTGTCACGGGCGACAGGTTCTCGCGGTATCTGATACGGCCCGAAGTCTTGCGAGGCTCGCCGGGTTTGAGCGCCAAGTCCTCGCGTACCCAATGCACTTCGTCTTTCTCAATAAAGAGTCCCCTGCGCAAAAGGGCTGGATGGTCCCCGCCTTGGCCGGCGTATATGGCGTTTTTTTCCACGTCCGTCGCCACAATGAACAGCGGTTTGGGAGTGCCTCCTATATTAAGTCCCTTGCGTTGGCCTACCGTAAAGTAGTGCGCGCCGCGGTGTTCGCCTTTCGGAAGCCCGTCTTCGGGGCGGAAAGTGAACGGCGCGGCCACTGCCTTAAGCCACTCGTCCTCGTTTGCTGCCGTGTCGATGGCCTTTTGGTGCATCTTGATTACCGAAGAGTTTTCGGGGATTTCGTACACCTCGCCGGTCTTCGGCTTAAGCTGTTGTTGGAGGAAGTCGGGGAGCTTTACCTTTCCGATAAAACATAACCCTTGCGAATCCTTCTTCTCGGCGGTGATAAGGTCCGCTTCCGCGGCTATTTTCCTCACTTCAGGCTTCTGCAATTCCCCTACGGGAAACAGGGCTTTGGCCAGTTGTTCTTGGCTAAGCTGGCACAGGAAGTAGCTTTGGTCCTTGTTGTCGTCTTTGCCGGCCAGTAGGCGGTATACGGTTTTGCCGTCCTTCTCTATGGAATCCTTACGGCAATAATGCCCGGTGGCCACGTAGTCGGCGCCCAGAGCCAGGGCCTTCTTCATGAACACGTCAAACTTGATTTCCCTATTGCAAAGCACGTCGGGGTTGGGCGTGCGCCCTTTCTCGTATTCCGAGAACATATAATCGACGATCTGTTCCTTGTATTCTACGCTCAGGTCAAGCGTCTGGAACGGAATTCCCAGTTTTTGCGCCACCAAAAGGGCGTCGTTGCTGTCTTCGAGCCACGGGCATTCGTCGCTGATTGTCACGGATTCGTCGTGCCAATTCTTCATAAAAAGCCCGATAACCTCGTAGCCTTGCTCCTTGAGCAGGTAGGCGGCCACGCTGGAGTCCACGCCTCCGGACAGGCCTACGACCACTCTTTTCTTGCTCATCGTTTGTCCTTTCCTATTGCTGATTCGTGGCAAAGGTACGTCAATTATTTGCCGAAGTAAACCCTTGACGGGCTGTTTGGTGCTACTATGCGGTGTGGTCAAAGCCCTAGTTTACCGATATGGAAGCGGTATGGCTTGACTATTGGATTGAACTAAACGGATATTTTATTGTTGATATTTCTATTGAGATAAAGCATAGCCTAATATTCTCATGGTTGAAAATGAGACAAACGAGGAGAAAAAGCGGATTACGGCACCTTTTGTGGGCCTAAGACCGTTTCAGGAAGCCGACAAAGATATCTTCTTCGGTCGGGACGAGTATGTGGATAACCTGGTGGGGAGGGTGCGCCATCACCGCTTTACCGCTATAGTGGGCGCCCCGAACACTGGCAAGACATCCCTTATTCAAGCGGGACTTATCCCTAAGCTTAAGAGCCTTACAAGCGAAAGATGGGAGTGTGTGTTTGCTTGGCCGGGCCGTCACGCCTTTGGTGGCTTGTCAACTGCCATGGCCGAAATGTTGCGAAAAGGCTCCGAAACGGAGCTTAACCTAAAGATATCTATAGAAAACGAACTGCGGGACAATCCCTCGGGCTTGGTGGAGGTGCTCCGAAGAAACGGCTTTGACGAGAAAGTGAAGCTGGTGATTATAATAGACCAGTTCGAGGAACTCTTCGTAAGCCAGCCCGGCACCGACTCCGACAGGGAAGAAGTCCGTAATTTCGTTAATTCTTTATTGACCGTAACTAGGCAGTCGATATATCAAATCCACGTAGTAGTAGCCCTAAGGACCAATTTTTTGGAGCGAGGTTCCATGGTGGCCGGCCTCTCCGAAACCATCAACCAAAACCAGCACCTGATTCCGACAATGAGTTCGCGGGATATGAGGCTGGCGTTGAAGAAGCCTTTGAGGCTATTTGACATACCCGCAGCCCATGAATTGGAAGACCGGATTTTGGGTGAGTTGGACGGCGCTTCGTATTCCTTAAGTAGGTTACAGCATACAATGCTGGGGTTGTATCGCCTTTGGGTTGAGGATAAAGCCAAAGATGAAGACGCCGAACTAACGGAAGAGATGTACGAGACCGTGGGGACGGTTTTAGGCTCTATAGATACCCAGCTGGAAGGAATGTACACAAGCCTTGATGATGAAAGGAAAAATGTTGTGGAGGCATTATTCCGGCGCCTTGTTCCCATCTCGATGGAGAAGAAAGATCAAGATCTTCCCACCGTAATAGAGCTTTGCCATCTTTCCGAATCCACTGAGAATACGGTGGTGGATTTAATTAAATCCTATGCGAGACTAGACCGATTCTTCCTGAAGATATTCACCGAAGGCGGGGTAGATGATAGACTAACTGAGTTTAACCTCACGGGGGACTCTGACGAAAATGTAAACCTAGGCTTAAATCTTAGCTCCCGGGTGGTCCTTACTACCAATTTGATAATAGACGAATGGAAGCGCCTAGGAGAGTGGAGAAAAAAAGAGGAAGACAAAGCGGAGATATATCTAAGGCTAACCCACAATGCTTGGCTACATGATGCTGGGCAGACGGGTTTGTATAAGGATCCTGAACTAGGATTGGCGCTTCAATGGAAAGAGGAACACAGCCCCGAAGAAAAGTGGGCGACGAGGTACGGTAATCCACAAGACTTTCAGGAAGCGTTGGCTTTTCTGGAACAAAGCCGAATAGACGCTTTGGAGAAAGCCAAAGCGGTGGAAAGGCAAAGGGTTAGAAAGGTTGCCCGTGCGAGAGTGCTGGCTATCACTATTGCGGCCTGTAGCATCTTGCCTATTGGTCTGGCTATTTATGCTTTGGGAGAAAGAAAGAAAGCCGTAAAGAGTGAGAATAAAGCGATGCATGTAATGGCTTTGGCCGAAGAGTCAAGGAACAGGGCGCTTAGGGCGGAGAAGGACGCTATATCCAGTAAAAAGCAATCGGAGTTTGAAAAAAAAGTAGCGAAGAAGGCTCTGGTGGAAGCACAACAAGCCAAGAGTAGGGCCTTTGTGGCTAAGAAGAAAGCGGACAGGGCAACGCAAGAGGCAAACAAAAACGCTCGATTGGCCCGTGTGGCGGCTAAGGAAGCCAAGAAAGCGACGAATCAAGCCGTGTTGGCCAAGGCAGAGGCAGATACTTTTAGGTACAGAGACCTCTCGAGGGTTAAGGTACTGGAGACATTGAGAAAGTCAGGCGTGCCGTATCCCAAAATGCGAAACACGATGTTGGAGGCCTATTCCCTCAATGAGAAGTTTGATGGCGGAGGAATGTATACCGATATGTATTTAGCCTTGCGTAAAGCGGTAAAAGCATCGAATACCGTAACGCTGGACTATTTGGATGATAACTATCCTGTGTATTGCGTCGCAGAACAAGGCGGTACGGTAGTGACTGGAGATGAGAGAGGTGGGATAGTGTTCTATAAAAGGAACGGAGATAATTTGGTCTTGACAGGTCATGCGCAAGTTGAAGGTGGGGTGCGTTCTATGGTTTTTGGTCCGGACGCTGGTACATTATACTGTGGGACTGACCAGGGAGAAGTTTTTTTGGTAAGAATAGGAGGTGGGACTCAAGAAAAAGGAGTGTCGGTTAAAGAGGATTTGCCTATCAAAGAATTGCTTTGGACGCAAACTACAGACGGAGCGAAGTGGTTAGTGGCGCTTACCAAAACTGGATTGCATTGTCTTGATATAGAGCCAGGGAAAAGATTGGAGTTGGTTAAGACATACCCAATCCCGAATGCTGTAGCCGTTGCAAGTCACCCAGGTCATGATGACCGGTTTATTTTGGCTAGCCATGGTAAAGCATCAATAGTGCAAGTAGGCGATGATATGCCGACAGTGCTAAAAGAATATCCATCCATTCCCCAAGCTTCTTGTGTGACTTGTAAACACGACAGAAGCGGGTTGTTGCTTGGAGATGCCTCGGGAGTTGTTCACTTCCTTGATTTCACGACGGGAAGGATCTCAACCGTAACTAGGCACGCTTCCAAAGTGACGGCGGTTAGGGATGTTGGCGGTAATGATCCGAAGATGATTAGCGTGTCATTGGACAACAAAATCCATTTGGTGCACTGGGAAGATAAGTCTGAACCAATTGTTTTTGATGCGCAACAAGGGTGGCTTTACGGTATACAGACGACAAGTGATAACAGGCTGTTTTACTCTGTCGGGAAAAAGAACGATGTGAAAGTGTGGTATGTCAATGCGGAGGATATGGTGAATGTCTTGAAACGTCATAGGAATTAATCGGCCATGAAGAAAATACTGTTTCTCTTTCTAATGTTGTGTTACGTTGTCACAGTAAAGGGACAAGGCCCTTGTGGTGGTAAGACAATCTCCGATGCCAACGATTATTATGATATTGGCCTTTTTGAAGAGTCTGTGAAGACGCTTATGCCATGCCTGACCGATGGAGGGTTGACGGAAGACCAAATGGTGAAAGCTTACCATTTGATGGTGTTAAATTACGTTGCTTTGGATGATCTGGATCAGGCCAGACAATATATGGATAAGTTGATCGGAATTGTTCCGGAATTTATTCCTGACCTAGACGATCCAAAACCCGTTTGGGATTTGACCGATGAGGTAAAGAATGGGCTCCATAAAGATTATGTGTTTTCTTTGACATCGGCGAGGGATGAGGTCCTTAAGCTTCCGGCACATGTGATGATCATTGAAGATACGCAAATAGAGGAACGGGGTTATACGGACTTTACTCAAATTTTTCGGGATGTCCCGGGGTTTGATTTCACTTATTATGGAGGCTCTGTTTATGGCGGATTGTCAAATAGGGGATATCGGTCAGGCGGAAGCGAAGGTATTCTGTTTCTTATTGACGGCGTAGAACAGAATGACCCGCACACAGGGAGAGCGGGATGGGTTCCATCCATTCCTTTGGATGGGATAGACCGTGTGGAATTTGTTTATGGTCCTTCGGTTGCGTTGTTTGGCCGGAAGGCGTATGCGGGAGTTGTGAATGTTATCACCAAAGATTTAGAGGAAGGGAAAAAGCTTTTAATCAATGCGAGTGGAGGGTACGGCGGTACAGGTCAGGCTTTTGGCGAGCTGTTTTTTAAAGCGAGAACTAAATCAGTGGAAGTGAAAGTGTCAGGTAAGTATTTCCGATCTGACCTGCGGGATTTGTCCAGGGATTCTAGCTTTCAGTATAGCCCGATTTTTTACGAAGATTTCGACTATGCTTCAAAAATGACGCTTACTGGAAATGATGCTAAGATTTTCGCTACACGTTATAAAGATATCCTCAATAATATTAATCTGGATGTAGAGCGAAACGATATGGGCGAAGTTATTAGTATTGCGCCGTCCTTGTTGGGCCAGTCCAATGCCAGACAACGGGATTTACACGCTTTGGATACAATTATTGGAGGGGATCGTTTGGGGTATAAAAACTCATTGGAGTCGTACTATCTGGATGTAAGTGTAAAGCTTTCGGATATCGAGCTTGGGTATAGAGGCGTGTTTAACGACATGGGGAATATGAACGACGGGACGTCGTTGTCTTTGGCCGGAAGGGATAACGGTGCGTCTTGGCAACCGAGGCAATCCATGCTGTATTCGTTGTTTTCCAGAGATTTGTTCGGGAAGTTGTTGGTGAAGAATGTCTCGTATTTTAAAATGAATGAGGTTCCCGAAAAGTCAGCGTACACTTCGTTTTCCAGTTATGCGAACGGAACATTAAAACTGAATGATCTTGCGACAAGCGTCCGTTCCGCTTGGTCTACGGATTATTATTTCCAAAACAGTAAAGAATTTTTTGAAAGGCTTAGTGTTCAATATAGGCTCTCCGAAACTATACAGCTTTATGGTGGAGGCGAATTTCGTGGAGGTACGATTCAAGGCGATTACTTGAAAGATACAGACGGAACACCATCGAAGAATGGGAGCGCTTATGGAGCGAAAAATAATGATTATGACTACTTGGCTTTTGGAGCGTTTCTGAGCGGTGAGCTTGAGTTTTCTTCGTTGCTGAGGTTATCGGCGTCGGCAAGGTGGGATAATGATGATATTCGTGGCGTGGATCCGTTCGGAGATTTATGGTCCTATCAGATTGGATTGATTGTAAAGCCAGGCCCGGCAATCATTAAGCTTATCGCTTCACAGGCTTATCAGACGCCGTCGTTTGCGGAATTGTATTCCACTGATTTTGCTCGCAAAAGGAATAATCCAAAACTCGAGGCTCAGATGGCTAGAAACTATGAGCTTGATATTTCCCTGATTCCGAGCGGGAATTTTAATATGGGCGTGACGGGATATTATACAAAATATGAAAAGTTTATAGGGGAGCAATGGAAAAAAGAAGGGCTTGATGAGTTTTACCAGTTTAATAACCTGGGGGATGTCGATGTTTATGGGGTAATGTTCTCTCTGAATTATAGAGTGAAGAATTGGAGTGTATATGCGAATTATGCATTTGCAAAGTCAGAGCTCAAGCCGAAAGACGGTGAAAAAGTTGATGTGGGAGCTTTGGCGGAAAGTGTCGGTAATCTTGGGGTGAATATGCTCTTCTTTAAGAAGCTGAATTTTAACGTTAATGCAAATTATATCTCGGAAATAAAAGTGGGAGAGGGAACCTCTTCATATTATAATCCATATGGAGAGTTTCCGTCGGTGGTTAAGCTTAATGCCGCGGTGACGTTTAACGAAGTCGTACCTGGGTTGACTTTACAAGTAAGCGGAGAAAACTTGCTTAACGAAAATTATAATAGCCCGGGAATGTTGAGTGCAGATGGTGTGTTAAGATCCTCATATATTCCTCAGGCCAAGGCGTCAATCTTTGGTAAAGTTATTTACAGACTGTCGAAGTGATGTTGCTCGGGCTTAGGCTTCGTTGAGGAGCTGAAGCGTGTGGCAAGCGACGATTCCAGCGGTTTCGGTTCGGAGTCTGCTACTTCCTAAGCTGATTTTTTTAAACCCGGCATTGATTGCGAGGTCTACTTCGTCAGTGGAAAAGTCGCCTTCCGGGCCGATAAGTACGCATGCGTTTTTTCCTGAGACGTGGGACGCTTTGAGAGTGTGTGGGTTTTTTCTGTCAACATAAGCGATAAAACGCTCATCGTATTCAGAGGAAAGCGTTGTGATAAATTCCTTAAACTTTGTGAGGTCGTTTAGCTTCGGTTTCTCAAATTTTAGGGACTGCTTCATGGCGCTAATGGCCTTTTTCTCGATTCGGTCAAGCTTAAAATGCTTACGTTCAGAATGGTGACAAAGCAAAAAACTTATTTCGTCAACCCCGATCTCAACTGATTTTTCGGTGAACCATTCGATTCTGTCCAGGTTTTTTGTCGGAGCGATGGCGATGGCGATCTTACCGTTCCATGTTTTTTCCTTTTCGGTTCGGTTAGTTACCTTGAAGAGGCATTTGCGCTTATCCGCTTTTGTGATTTCAGCGTCGAAAAGCTCCCCTTTGCCATTGGTAACGAAGATATGGTCTCCGACTTGCTTACGAAGGACTTTTACGCAGTGCAAAGATTCCTCAGGGGAGAGTAGGCCTTCTTTATTGGTGATATCAGGTTGGTAAAAGAGTATCAAATCGCAGTTGTTTTATTTGATGCGCAAAAATACACCTGTTTCCGAAAAACTATACTACTGCAAGAAGGAAATGGTTGTTTGAGAGCTGTTAAAACGAAAAAAGCGAGTCAAACAACTCGCTTTTTTCGGGTAGTAGGTGTTTTTATCTTTTTTCGACGGGAACGTAAGGCCTGAGGTTTTCGCCAACGTATACTTGACGCGGGCGTCCGATAGGCTCTTTGTGCTCGCGCATCTCTTTCCACTGGGCGATCCAGCCTGGAAGACGTCCCATTGAGAAAAGTACCGGGAACATAACCGTTGGGATTCCGATAGCTCGCATGATAATGCCTGAGTAAAAATCCACGTTCGGGTAGAGTTTTCTTTCGATGAAGTACTCGTCCTTGAGGGCGGTCTCTTCAAGCGTTTTGGCGATATCGAGTACTGGGTCTGTAACTCCGAGTTTGTTGAGAACCTCGTCGGCGTTGCGCTTGAGTATCTTTGCGCGTGGATCGAAGTTTTTGTAAACGCGGTGGCCGAATCCCATAAGACGGAACGGATCGTTCTTGTCTTTGGCCTTCTCGATGTATTTCTGAACATCTCCACCGTCTTCGCGAATTTTCTCCAGCATCTGGATAACCGCTTGGTTCGCTCCGCCGTGCAATGGCCCCCAAAGGGCTGAAATACCGGCGGCGACAGAAGCGTAAAGGCTGGCTTGAGAAGAACCAACGATACGAACCGTAGAAGTTGAGCAGTTCTGCTCGTGGTCAGCGTGGAGGATAAGGATTCTCTCCAACGCCTCTGTAACGATAGGATCGATTTCGTACTCCTGACCAGGTACAGTGAACATCATTCTCAAGAAGTTCTGTACGTAGTCCAAGCTTGGGTCTGGATAGTTCGGAGGCATGCCGGCTTCCTTAGTGTGCGCCCAAGCGACGAAAGTAGGAAGTTTGGCAAGAAGGCGACGGATAGTGATGTCTACTTTTTCGGCCGCGCGGTTAGGGTCAAGAGACTCCGGGAAAAATGCGGTTTGAGCTGTGGCCAACGAAGACAAAACGCCCATTGGATGCGCATTTGACGGGAATCCGGCCAAAATAGTCTTGACATCCTCGTGAACGAGCTGGTTTTTCTTAACGTCACCTTTCAAAGTTTCGAGTTCGGTGGCGGTTGGAAGTTCTCCGTAGATGAGAAGATGCGCTACTTCAAGGAAAGATGACTTTTCGGCCAATTCCTCGATTGCGTAGCCTCGGTATCTGAGTATTCCTTTTTCACCGTCAAGGAAGGTAATGGAGCTGGCGGTAGACCCGGTGTTTTTGAACCCGGAATCCAACGTGATCAGTCCAGACTCGGCTCTCAATTTAGAGATGTCGATAGCCTTTTCGTGTTCAGTACCTTCAATGATCGGTAGCTTGTAGGTTTTTCCCTCTACGGTAAGTTCTGCAAATTTTGACATAGGAGAAGTTTATGTTTGCTTTAATTCGGTTACTAAGTATCTATGCTGTTCGGATAGGTTTCTTGGTATTGTCATATTCGCCGATTGTGTAATAGCGAATGTCGGGCCGGAAGGTGTTTGGTTTGGTCAGTCCGCAAAATGGCTTTCGCCGGACGATGGTTAAATGCAACAGGCTGGAAAACACCTACGTACCTTAATTAAGTAAAGAATATACTATCTTTTCTTTCACCAAATTTATAAAAAACAACATAAATCACGAAGAAAAAGGTAAACAATATCGTTTGCGTTTTACGATTTTCTATTGAAAAAACCTATAAAGCCATGTGGCTCATAAAAATGGAGAAGGAGGGAAAATCTAATAATCAGCTAATATTTCGTTACATATATTATACGGAAGTGTTGTGAATTATACGCCAGCGACCCGGCGAGAAGCAGTTAGGAAGAGGGTACATATTATGTTTGAGACTTGGAACTGTGTTTGCTTTAAGGTTATGAATGTTGACAAAATTCAATTTTAGGAGTTTTGAATTTAGAAAGATGACCTTGGAGGAATTTCTGAGCTTGCCGAAGCAGTGCCGCTATTCTTTTGTTATTGAATTTGGGGAATTTCTGTCGTCTAGGAAGTTGGACGGAGAGGGTGTGGCAAAGCTTTTCTGGTTGGAAGCGTTCTATGCGGAAATGTATTTTGAGGCGGGAAAAGATTTGCCTTCCGAATTAAGGGCCTTTGAAGCGACGAAGGGGCTTATTCCGTATTTGCGGGAGATTGACATTAAGGATGTTTATAAGTGATGTTTTTCTGAAGAAAGCAACATTTTCATTGTTTGTTCGTGTACAACTCAGTTGGGAAAAAATAGGAAAACAATGAGATGGATAGCTTTTTATTCAATGATTCTGTTAGCGATAACGAATAATTTAGGCTTTGCGCAGAAACAAAAAGAAGAAATGAAGGACGGGAAAAAATATAAAATCGAGAAGTCCGAGAAAGAGTGGCGTGAGGTGTTGGATGGGAATGCCTTTAGGGTCTTAAGGGAAAAAGGGACGGAAAGAGCTTTTACGGGCAAGTACGACCATTTTTTTGAAAAGGGCGATTATTACTGTAAAGGTTGTGGTAATAGGTTGTTTAGTTCCGATACCAAGTATAATTCCGGTTGTGGTTGGCCTGCCTTTTACGATGTCCAAAAGGAAGCGATAGAATACAAATCGGATAATTCGTATGGAATGAAAAGAGTGGAAGTGTTGTGTGCCGATTGTGGTGGCCATTTAGGGCATGTGTTTAACGATGGGCCTAAGGACAAAACTGGAATTCGGTTTTGTATAAACAGCGCGGCGCTTGAATTCAGAAAAAAGGAAGGAAAAGAAGATAAAAAGAAAAAGGACGATTAATCGTCCTTTTTTTATGGTGCCGGATTTGGTGCCGATTTGTGAATCTCCTCGATTGATGTCAATATTTCGTCGCTTAAGGAAATGTTGACGCTTGAGAGGTTTTCCTTTAATTGATCCATCGTGGTGGCTCCAATGATGTTGCTTGTCAGGAAAGGCCTGCTATTGATAAACGCCAAGGCCATTTGTGCGGGCGTGAGACCGTTGTCTTTTGCCAACTGATTGTATCGTTTGGCGGTTTCGCGGGCCAGATCGCCACTATAACGGGCCATTTTCGGAAAAAGTGAAAGGCGACCGTCTTCGGGAGTTGCGTCATCATATTTCCCAGTCAGCATACCGAATCCGAGAGGAGAGTAGGCGAGAAGCCCGATTTTTTCGCGAATAGAAATCTCGGCCATCCCGACTTCGTATGAACGGTTCAGAAGGCTGTATGGGTTCTGAATGCTCACGAGCTTGTCGGCGACGCCTCGTTTTTTTGCGGCTTCGATGAATTTCATCGTTCCCCATGGCGTTTCGTTGGAAAGCCCGAAATATGAGATCTTACCTTCACTAATAAATTTCGCCAATGTGTCAACGACCGTGTCGAAATCTGTGCCCGTTTCGTCGGATTCGTGTTGGTATCCCAGTTTTCCGAAGAAGTTTGTTTTGCGCTCCGGCCAATGAAGTTGATAAAGGTCAACATAATCGGTTTTTAGCCTGTTGAGGCTTTGGTGGAGCGCTTTTCTTAAGTGTTGAGGCGAAAAGTTTGGGACACCGCGCATATATTCGAAAGCGTCGTTAGGTCCGGCGGCTTTGGTAGCCAGAATGATGTCTTCCCTTTTGTTCCTGTTTTTCTTTATCCAGCTACCGATTATTTCTTCGGTTCGACCGTAGGTTTCCGCTCTGGCGGGTACGGAATACAGTTCTGCGGTATCGATAAAATTTACGCCTTTCGTGAGAGCGTAATTGATTTGGTCATGCCCTTCTTTTTCGGTGTTTTGCTCACCGAAGGTCATGGTGCCTAAACACAGTTGGCTTACCAGAAGGTCGGAATTTCCGAGTTTGTTAAATTTCATGATTTGTTTTTATAGGCGTTGGGAGTCACGGTCGGGAGCCTTAGTTTAAACTTGATGGCGACCACCCTAATAGCGATTACAAAAAGAATAACGATGCCGTAACTTGGCATTCCGGTGATATTAAGCGAATCGTTCAGAAGAATCAAGGTGGTGCCACCCAAAAGGCAGGCCGTGGCGTAGATTTCTTTTCGGAAAATAAGTGGGATTTCCCCGCAAAACGTATCGCGCGTTATACCACCGACTACAGAGGATACCATGCCCATTGCGACTGCGTAAGGTTCCGCAATATTTAGCGCCAAGGCTTTTTCCACACCGATTACGGTGAAGACGCCCAGACCGATGGTGTCAAACAGGAAAAGCGTTTTTTTTAGTCTTTCCGTGGTATGATCGAAGGTGTACGTAAACAGCAGCGCTGCGAAAATAGTCCAAAGGTAATTGAGGTCGTGAAGCCAGCTAACAGGTCTTATGCCAAGTAACATATCCCTTAGCGTTCCGCCTCCGAGAGCGGTAATAAATCCCAGAAATAACGCTCCGAACAAGTCCATCCGTTTGTCGGCCGCGGCGCGGATGCCACTGACGGCGAATACGAATGTGCCGGCCAAGTCAAGAAAATATAATGGAGTCATTTCGGAGGTTAAAACGATTGGTTGGCTTCCATGTACGATTGCAGGATCACGGCGGCGCTTACTTTGTCTACATTGCCTTTTTCCCTACGGTCCTTCTTTTTCATTCCCCCGTCAATCATGGCCCGCATGGCTATTTTCGATGTGAACCGCTCGTCATGCAGTTCTACCGGAATCTGAGGGATTTGTTTTTTGAGCTGCTTCACAAATCCTTTTACGTGCGAAGTGTTGTTAGTGTCCGTATTATCAAGCTTTTTAGGCATTCCGACAATGAAAATTTCAACGTCTTCTTTCGCCACATAGTTCTTGAGGTATTTGATGATATCCTTGGAATGGACCACATCCAAGGGGCTGGATATGATTTTTAAAGGGTCGCTTACCGCAACCCCAACGCGTTTTGTTCCGTAATCGATGGCTAAGAGTCTGCCCATTTTAGTGTGTTTTGTGAATCAGGGGCGAAAATACGCGTTTTTACGTTCTTCTAGAAAGGCAACCTTATTCCACTTGTGTGGTTTTGGTTTGAAACTTTTGAAAATAATATCCTTCAAAGCCTAATGTTGGTATGAAAACTGTTGATTTGATTGTATTTTTATAAAAAAAATTTAAAATTGACCGTATTTTAGGGGTTATTAATCAAAAGAGAAAATAGCGGTGGGAAAGATAAAGAACACTCGTTTTCATGTGCGTTTGCCGATAATCTTGGCACTCGTTGTCAGCGCCGGATTTTTGTTTGCTTCCCTTAAACAGGGCAATCAACCGAACAAACCAAATCTGGCTAGCAGTTATCACAAATTTGCGAACATTCTCCAATACGTGAACCAGTACTATGTGGACACTGTGGATACCGAAGAATTGGTGGAAACGGCGATCACGAAAATGCTGGAGGAACTGGATCCGCATTCGGTTTATATTCCGCCTAAAGAAGTAGAGTTGAACAAGTCTCAGCTGACGGGCAATTTTTTCGGAATCGGTATCGAGTTTAATATTATGCGAGATACGATTTATGTCGTGTCGCCACTGACAGGTGGGCCTTCCGAAAAGCTCGGCGTTAGGGCCGGTGACCGTATTGTTGAAGTAGATGGCGAAAACGTAGCGGGTATCGGGGTGACTAACCGTAAGGTTATGGAAGTGCTCCGCGGAGAGAAAGGAACGAAAGTAGTCGTAGGGATAAACCGTAACGGAAAGCGACTTGATTTTAACATTATCCGCGATAAGATTCCTCAGAATTCTGTGGAAACTGCGTATATGGTTAACGACAAAACCGGTTATATCAAGGTTAGCCGATTCTCGGCCACGACTTACGACGAGTTTAAAGCTGGGCTTGACAGTTTGACCGATAAGGGGATGAACAGGCTTGTTCTTGACCTTCAGGGCAATCCTGGCGGTTATATGGAAATGGCGATTCGCATGGCGGATGAATTCCTGAACAAAGACAAATTGGTGGTTTATACCAAAGGAAAAGTCGAAAGGCATAACCAACGTATTTATTCTTCGGCTAAAGGTGTTTTCGAGAAAGGTTCCTTAATCGTTTTGATTGACGAAGGTTCCGCTTCCGCTTCGGAAATTGTTTCGGGAGCTATTCAGGATAATGATCGTGGCTTGATTGTCGGCAGACGATCGTTCGGTAAAGGGTTGGTTCAGTGGCCGATTCCTTTAAACGACGGTTCCGAGTTGCGTCTGACTATCTCAAGATATTACACGCCAAGTGGGCGTTCTATCCAGAAACCTTATGAGAAAGGTCTTCATGATTACTATATGGACAAAGCGAACCGTTTTGCCCATGGTGAGTATTTCCACGCCGACAGTATCCATTTGAACGACTCTTTGAAGTACAAGACGCTGAAAGGCCGTACGGTATACGGTGGCGGAGGTATTATGCCTGATTACTTTGTGCCATTGGATACGGCGTATAGCTCGGCCTACTTTAACGAGCTCGTGTTTTACAGTAACGCGTTCCGTGAGTACTCGATCAATTTCTACGAAAAGAATGAAAAGAAATTGAAGAAGATGCCTTTCTCTGACTTTATGGCTAGTTACGAGGTGTCAGACAAAGTTTTGGACGATCTTGTAAAGGCTGGAAAGAAGCACGATGTTGAGTTTGACGAAGACGGATTCAACAAGTCGAAAAAATCTCTGAAGTTGAGGTTTAAGGCGGAAATTGCCAGAAGGAATTACGGGAATTGGGCGTTTTATCCTGTGATAAACGAACTCAACGAATCGTTCCAAAGGGCAATGGGCTTATTTGACGAAGCTGACGAGTTGGCGCAGGGTAGCGACTAATATTGACACAGAAACTGAAATTTGGAGAAAGCCCAGAGACTATGATTGCTCTGGGCTTTCTTGTATATGCGTGATTCCGGGTTTTGATCTGACATTGGCGCCTTGTGTCATTTATGTAAATTCATTATTTTTAATTGAATAAAAATAATAGTCGAATCGAGTTGAGGTGTTTTTGTGAGTTGCGGGTAATTTTTAACAGGCCTTTTGGGCCTCCTCATTTGTAAATTTATGCCAGAGATAGCAATGATCGACAGAGAAAGCGAAAAGGTGGAGAACCAGATTCAGAAAAGTGACCTGATAAGTCGGGACTTGAGCTGGTTGGGGTTTAATGAAAGGGTGCTGGATCAGGCCAAGAACGAAAACAGGTCGCTTGTGGACAGGTTGAAGTTTTTGGCTATTACCGCCTCGAATTTTGACGAGTTTTTTATGGTTCGGGTCGGTAGTCTTTACAATTATCTCGACTACGGCAAATCGCGTACTGACTATTCCGGGTTGGATGAGTATACGTTCAAGAAGAAGTTGTTTCATGAAGTTAGGAGGTTCGTCGAAGGGCAGAATGCTGTTTTTTCGGAGCTTTCAGACTTGATGTTTCAGGATGCGGGTTTTAGAATTGAACGGGACCTGTCGAGACTGGAAGCTTCGGAACGAAAAGAGCTGAAAAATTACTTCAAGGAAACCGTCTTCCCGATGCTTACGCCGATGGCTTTCGATAGCTATCACACTTTTCCGGTTCTCTTGAATAAGATATTGATTTTTGGGGTTGTTACAGAGGACCAAAGCGGGAATGAGAACTCGAATAAATTGTCTCTGGTTCAGATTCCGAAAAACCTCTCACGTTTCTATGAACTCCGCAGAGAAGATTGTGCGGTTTTCGTGCCGATCGAGAGCGTGATTCGGGAATATATCCATAAGCTGTTCCGAAATGTCCCGATTATGTCGGTAAGCCTTTTCAGGATTACTCGAAACGGTGATTTTACGCTGGAAGAAAGTGAAGATATCGAGACTAACTTTTTGGAGGAGCTGAAAAGTAAACTGAAATCCAGAAAAACGGGCAGAGTAGTGCGTGTTGAGACTGAGGAGGGCGCCGACGTTTGGATGCTTGACTTGTTGAAAGGAAAGCTTGAGATTGACGACGATAATATTTTTACGGTTTCCGATGCTGGGCTGATCGATTTTACCAGCCTTTGGCAGATTGTCAAACACCCGGAGTACAGGCATTTGGCGAATCCTCTCAGAGAGCCTGTGAAGTCTTTATCGTTACCAGATGATCAGGATCGGGATATACTTGAGTTATTGAAGACCAAGGATGTTTTGGTTCATAGCCCTTATCATAGCTATGAGATTTTTCTGGATTTGTTGGAAAGAGCCTGCGAGGATCCGAAAGTTTTGTCAATCAAAATGACAATTTATCGTTTGGCTGACAATTCCAGAGTTACTGCGGCATTGCTTCGGGCGTTGGAGAACGGGAAACACGTTTCTGTGCTTTTTGAGGTGAAAGCCCGCTTTGACGAGGAAAACAACCTCAGGGAAGCGAAGCGCTTGCAGAATGCTGGCTGTTTCGTGATTTACGGAATGTCACACCTGAAGACACACACAAAGTTGTTGTTGATTGTTCGAAAGGATTCCGCCAAGCGAATAACCCGTTATGTCCATATGGCCAGCGGGAATTTTAACGAAGATACGGCGAAACTGTACACCGATTTGGCGCTGATGTCTACGAACGAGGTTTACGCTCGTGATGTTGCGGAGTTCTTTAACGTTATCACCGGTCATTCCGATCCCTCATATTACGAGAACCTGATTACGGCTCCTCGCGATATGCGAAACCAGCTTCTGGACTTGATTGGTGTTGAGATTGAAAATGCCAAAAATGGAAAGAAAGCTGGGGTGGTAATTAAATTGAATTCTCTTCAGGATAAAGACGTAATCGCTAAGCTTTATGAAGCATCAAATGCTGGTGTGCAAATTCGGTTGATCGTTAGGGGGATTTGTTGCCTGCGCCCGGGCAGGGAAGGCTTGAGTGAGAATATTAAGGTCCGGTCTATTGTCGGTGATTATCTTGAACATTCGCGGATTTATTACTTCCATAATGGAGGAAGTCCGAAAGTTTATTGCGGAAGCGCCGATGTTATGGTCAGGAGCTTTGACAGGCGTCTGGAATCGTTATTCTTGGTGCTGGACGATAAAGTAAGGGCTGAAATGATGTGTGTGTTGGATTATAACCTAAAAGACAACGTTAACGCTTATCAGATGCTTGAAGACGGTGCTTTTAGGAAAATCCAAGTAGAGGAGGGCGAAGAGGAATTTAACCTTCACGAACAGATGTATAATCTGACAAAAAAAGAACTGAAGACCATAAAGCTTTTCTGAGAAAGAAAATGTTTGCGTCCCCCAAAGAAAGCCGCTTCCTTGTTATGAGGAAGCGGCTTTCGGGGTTAAGCGGTTGCAGTCGAATAATCAAGCCAGCGATCGGCCGCCTGTAGAGTTTCGAATTTTGTAGTCTCCTTCATAGGCGTTTCGAAAGGATGTAGCTTGTTGTCAGCCAGCACTTCGGCGGTTTTTAGTACTCCAGCCCTGTTGAGTAGCTCTTCGACTTTTTCATGGAACTCCTTAATGTCGTTAGGGTGGGCTTCCATGTCGCTAAGGTCTGATAGCACGCTGAAACGCTTCTGTGTAACGGTCAGCGCTTTTCTCCAATCCATTATATAGTTCGGAATGGACCTTTTGCTTGGCCAGAGGCCACGGACCTTGAAATATATCCGGTTTTTTCTCGGAAGATACGTGATCTCGTAGAATGGGGTATTGGCGATCTGTTGCATCATTGTCCCCTGGCTTTTGTTAATGAATGATTATCAATATATTATACGTGTTTATGAGCCTCTGGGATATGTTTTGCCTACTCAAGAATATCTCCGGGCCTTTGTTCCCTAAGCGTTTTCCTGTGGATTTGTTTTGGGAAATTAGGTTTAAAGACTACACTCTTTAATGGGTAAAGTCCGATAACTTTTCTTGGAGAGGCCGGTTTTGCAGATTGACCGCCATCTAATATGCGAAATCGATGAGGACACAACCCGAAAGGATATTGAACCGGGAATATTTCCTGAGCCGGATAAATCAGATTCAGTTGGACACGAGTTTGTCTTGGGTGGAAAAAAGTACCGCGCTTAAGGAATTGATCGAGCGCAGGGATTTTTTGATGCGCAGACATTTGGAGGAAGTGTACAAGATAATTACCCAAATACCTTCGGATCAGAGCGATTCGCCGTTCCGGTTAAATTGATGCCAGTCTTTCCGTAGTTTTTCCGCATTACGGAGTGCTCTTAAGTTTTTATTGGTTTTCTTTGTAGGCTGTAGGAAGTGGGGCGCCTTTTTGGTTCCCGGAATGGTCGGTCCGTTTCCGTGTTTTTGTGCATCGGGGGATAAAAGTCTTTCTAAGGCACGTGTGTGATACTTTTTCGGAATAGCGAAATGGGATTGAAACTGAGTGATATACAGGCGCCGATAGCCGGGGAAATGGCTTTGTTTGAAGAAAAATTCCGGTCATCGGTTTCCAGTAAGGTGTTGTTGCTGGATAAGATAATGGGATATATCGTGAAGCGCAAAGGGAAGCAGATGCGACCCATGTTTGTGTTTCTCTCGGCTGGTGTGGCCGGTGGTGTCGTTGAAGCTACGCATCGTGGCGCCGCTTTGATAGAGCTCCTGCATACAGCGACGTTGGTGCATGATGATGTTGTGGATGAGGCGGAATATCGGCGGGGCTTTTTTTCGATTAATGCCCTTTGGAAGAATAAGGTGGCTGTATTGGTCGGTGATTACTTGCTTTCCAGAGGATTGCTCTTGGCGGTCGAAAATGAGGAATTCGATCTGCTTAAAATCGTTTCTACCGCTGTGCGGGAAATGAGTGAAGGGGAATTGTTGCAGATAGAGAAAGCCCGTAAACTTGATATTACCGAGGATGTATATTATGAGGTGATTCGCCAAAAAACGGCGTCGTTAATCGCTTCGTGCTGTGCCGCTGGGGCCTCGTCGGCCGGAAGTGGTCCGGAGGACGTGGAGAAGATGAGATTGTTCGGAGAGAAAGTGGGAATGGCCTTTCAAATAAAAGACGATCTTTTTGATTACGGTACACAGGAAGTTGGGAAACCTTTGGGTATTGATATCAAGGAAAAGAAGATGACTTTGCCGCTTATTTACGCCTTAAGGCAGGCAAGTTGGACCGAAAGGAAGAAGATTGTCTTCCAGATCAAGAACTTCAGCGAAAAACCAAAAGTGGTCAAAGAGGTGATCGATTTTGTGAAGAATTCGGGGGGGATGGAGTACGCCCAAAAGAAAATGGAGGAGTATTATGATGAGGCGCTTGAGATTCTCGGCAGTTTCCCCGATTCGGAATACAAGGAATCTCTAGCGAATTTGGTGAAGTATACGATTTTGAGAAATAAATAGAGATTGAAATACTGCCGAGGGGTAGGTGGCTAACCCTCGGCGGTGTTTTCGTGAGAATATTCGGATAGACCGATAAATTTTAAAGAGCGTTTAAAGTGATCTCTGAGAGGGGCTGTAATAGTCACCTCTTTTTTTGTGGTCGGATGTGTGAATGACAAACTTCTAGAGTGGAGCAGAAGCCCTTTGCCTGGGTGCTCGTCAAACAGCTTGTTTTGTTTGCAATCACCGTATCGTCTATCGCCTAAAATATAGTGCCTGATCTTGGCGAAGTGTTGTCTGATCTGATGAGTCCTTCCCGTAAGCGGTTGGGCTTCCACCAATGAGTATCTTGATGTCGGGAATTTGGAGGTTTGAAACGGGATTTCGGTGCGGGCGATTGTCTTGAAAATAGTTTGCGCATCCCTTAAGGTTTCATCATACTCACTGTTGATCGGAATGTTAATCTCGTCATTTTCAGGGGTATGCCCTCTTGCTATTAGCCAATACTTTTTTATCGTAAGGTGTTCCTCAAATAAGTTCTGGATCTCAGCGGTGATACGTTTGTTTAGGCCGAAAAGAAGGACTCCCGAAGTGGGGCGGTCAATCCTATGGATTGGATAAACATGCTGGCCGAGTTGGTCTCTGAGCATTTGCATGGCAAATTGTTTTTCTCCTCTTGCTAGCGGTGTTCTGTGGACTAGGAGGTTATTAGGCTTGTTTATTGCCACTATATCATTGTCTTTATAGAGAATTTCCAGCATAATTGAGTTTTGCGATCCGTATTTTATTGATTCTTTGGACGAAGTGAGTTCGAAGTTACATAAAAATACTGTTAGTAAGAATGTTGGGAAAAGGGAGATGAAATGTCATTGATAAAAAAGTATTATTTACCAAAGTTTCCTGCGTTTTTTTTAAAATTGTTGTCGTTAGTTTATGAGATGGTGAAAATTGATTTGAAGATGCCATTATATTTCTGCGAAGACTTGTGTTTTTGATTTTAAAAGTCTTCCTTTGGATCAATAAAACAAAAGATGGTCATAAGAAGAGTCATTTTTGTTTGATTTTATCCTTTCATCTGCTTTTAGGGCGGGTGATGTTTTCAAGGAGAGATGCGGTAGTGAAGTTGGAAATGTGGGTTTGTCTTTCTCGATTTTAATTTTTAGGAGACAGTATAAAAATGTATAAGCCTATGTTCTGGATGTTTCAAGGGTTTTTGCGCAATCAAAAAGACGTTTGCCATAGCGTCTAAGTATTTCTTGTTTTCAAAGTTTCTCAAGCAAATTTATTTTCCTGCCTCCTTGCGTAGAAGGAGGGCATTAGGGGCTCAGTAAAATTACTGCGGGTTTTCCTCTTAAATGAATTTCCAATACTGGAAACCTTTGAGCCGTTATACGCAATAAAGTATTTGTTAGAGATTCGAATACATGAAGTGAGAGGTTTATCCCAATAAACAGTTATGTGCAATTGAGCATGAGTGGCGTTGGAAGGTGAATTCTTTGTGGCGTATTACGCCAATTTTCATATTACAATCTATTATTAAGCCTATGTTTGTATTTTTATCAGAACAAAAAAGGGCGATCATACCATGGCTTCTTGGTGTGTTTTGTTTGCTCTTAGTGAATGCATCAGCATTTGCCCAGGACATTATGGTTAAGGGTAAGGTTGTTGACGCAGAGTCCAAAGAAGGACTTATCGGGGTGGCCGTGGCGGTAAAGGGAACAGCCTTGGGTACCGTTACGGATATTGAAGGGCAGTTTTCGATTAAGGTTCCTTCTTCATCGGCAATTCTTCAGTTCTCGGCAATTGGCTATGCGGCTACGGAAGAAAACGTAGGTAACCGTACGTTTGTTGAGGTTGCGATGACTGAAGACGTACAAGAGCTTGAGGAGGTTGTGGTTACGGCCTTTGGTCTTAAGAAAGAGAAAAAGCGCTTGGGTTACTCAGTTACAGAGTTGAAAGGCTCAAGCATTTCTGATGTTCAGGTAGTTAACCCTGTTGATGGACTCCAAGGCAAGGTTGCCGGGGTTCAGATTACACAGGGTGCCGGCGGTTCTTTCGGTGGTTCACGTATTACGATTCGTGGTAACTCAACTTTGGGTAGCAATACTCAACCGTTGTTCGTGGTAGATGGAATTATCATGGAGAGCAGTACTAGTGGTGGTGATATGTGGGGTACAAGTGACTGGGGAAATGACCTTAAAAACTTGAACCCTGATGAGTTCGAATCTGTAACAGTTTTGAAAGGTGCTGCTGCGGCCGCTCTTTACGGATCACGTGCTTTGGAAGGTGTTGTGATTATTACATCGAAGAAAGGCAAGGCCCGTAAAGGGATTGGCGTGAACGTTTCTCATTCTTCGGGTATCTCGCAGGTTTACGACGGACCTGATTTTCAAAATACTTACGGAGGTGGATTCATTGCTGGATATAGCGGGCATGATGATCCTTTTGATACTCGTCAGTTTATGACTAATTCAGATGGCGAGCCTATTAGAGATACAGGTGCCTCAAGTTGGGGTCCGAGAATGGAAGGACAGAAGATTCGCGAGTATGATGGGTCTTGGGGGACATACAGTGCTCAACCAGATAACTTCAAGGAATTGTATGAAACTGGACGTTCTCATAATACGAGTGTTGCCTTGAGTGGCGGTAATGAAAAAACTACATACAGAGCGGGTTATTCGAATATGATCCAAAAGGGTGTGGATCCAGGCAATAACTTTGACCGTAATTCATTACAGTTGAGCTTAGGACGTCAGATTACAGATCGTCTTAGATTGGACGTGTTGACCAATTATACAAAATCGGTAGCTGAGAATCCTCCATTGCGTAAAGTGCAGCGTTCGTTTATCTATGATTATTTTCCAAGGGACTATGACCCTAATAAGTGGAAGGATGATTATAAGGCTCCTCACGGCGGTTTGCCTGATACGAATAATGGAGATGTTAGTAAAGGCCCTGGTACATCAGTGTACTGGCAACTTTATGAAGAGAATCGTGAAAGGACAGAAGAGATTCTTCGGTTGAAAGCTGGGTTGACTTACCAGATTAATGATTGGCTTACTTGGACAGGTGAGGGGTACATTGACAATAAGTACACTACCTACGAAGAGAAAAAACTTGGTAGCAAAATCAATAATGCAGGCGGAAATTACAAGGTTGAAAACAGACGCCGTGAGCAGACGTTTGCTAAGACAATGTTGACTTTCAACAAAGACCTTAATCAGGATTGGAATGTTGCGTTTTCTGTTGGTGGTGAATCTTGGGAAACTAAAGGTCGTTGGTCTGTGTCTGAAACCAACGGTGGTTTGATTGTACCAGGCAACTATACAATTTCAAACAGTAAGGATAAAGCAAAAACAAACGGGGGGCAAGAAGAGAACCGTAAGTTCATTTCTGCTTACTACTTTGGCGATGTCGCTTGGAGAAATACACTTTTCTTGAATTTCACAGGTCGTAATGACTGGAATTCTACGATGGCTTACCCAGATAATACTGGTAATTTCAGCTTTTTCTATCCGTCAGTAAGTTTGTCGTGGGCTTTCACTGAAAGCATCGAAATGCCAAGCTTCTTTACTTTCGGAAAAGTTAGAGCTTCTTATGCGGAGGTTGGAAACGGGACTCGTGCTTACTTGCTTAGTGATGGCTATAAGAGGACTGATGAAACGAAGTATGAGGGAACTACACCGGCTTACTCGTATAAGTCGAATAGAGTATTTGCTGAAGACTTTAAGCCTGAGCGTTCTAAAGCGATCGAATTCGGAGCTGACTTGAGATTTTTCGAAAATCGCTTGGGTGTAGACTTTACATGGTTTAAGAAAAATACTTATGACCAGATTTTGAGTCTTGGGGTTCCTAGTTATTCAGGTGTGTCAAGCATGATGTTTAATGCTGGTAATATCGAGAATAAAGGTATCGAGATTGCTGTTAATGCTACCCCGCTTATTCTTGGAGACTTCAAATGGGAAGTTAACTTCAACTACACTAGTCTGCAAAACAAGATTATTGAGTTGGATGACGATTTGGGAATTACTGAAAAGTCGTTGTCTGGTAACGCTACATACGGTGATCGTATAGGTACCTACGCTATCGTAGGAGGTAATTATGGCGATATGATGACTGATGCCGCTTACAAGTATGACGATAACGGTAATGTGATCGTTAAATGGCATGGCGGAGCGAAGTCACCTTATGCTGCTAGAAATGGTGAGCGTACCACAGTTGGTAACATTATGTCCGATTGGTATGGTGGTGTGACAAACACTTTCTCATACAAAGGATTGTCTATGCGAGTTTTCCTTGACGTGAAGATGGGTGGAGACATTTATTCTTTCACACAGCGTTACGGACAAATGAATGGTCTTTTCAAAAGCTCGCTCTCTTATAGAGACGCAGAACAGGGCGGTATCACTTGGACAAGCTCGAACGGTAAAACTTATGAGGACGGATACATTCCTAAAGGCATGGTTTTCGAAGCCGAGACTACAATTAACGGTGTGAACGTAGGTGGCATGACTGTCGAAGAAGCTTACGAGAAAGGACATATCGAACCGATTCACGTTTCTTCTTTCAACTACTTCTTAGGTAGCTGGAGCAGAGGTATTGTTGAAGAGTATGTTAACGAGGCTTCTTACGTTGCGCTTCGTGAGATTGTTCTTTCTTACCGTTTCCCAAGAAGTATTACGGATAAGTTGCGCTTGAATAACTTGAACGTATCGTTGTATGGCAGAAACCTTGGTTTCCTTTATAATTCGTTGCCAGACAATATTAACCCAGAAGCTAACGCTAGTAACAATGCTTCGGATGCGTTTGAGTATGGGGCTACGCCATATGTGCGTAACTATGGATTTAAAGTGAGCTTTGGACTGTAATTTTTAGATTGACATGCTTATGAAACGTTTTATATATAAACTGGCTTTTTGTGCCGGACTTTTGGGGGCTACCAGCGCCTGTACGGATGACTTTGGTGAGGTTAATACCGACCCTAATGTGGTAACCAAGCCAGACCTTGCTTATTTGTTCACTCATTCAGCGTTTCAGATGGGTGATTATAAATACACGGAATGGTTCTATGATAATTATCAGAAGATAATGCCGTGGACGCAGATGGTTACACCAAGAGGTGGTAACTCTGTTGAAATTAACACGCTTGGACCTCTGGGGAATAGAATGTCGATATTCTATAGTGGTGTTATGCCAAACCTCTTTGAGATTCGTCGTCAGGTGAGCCAGATGACTGCCGAAGAAGCTGCGAAGTATGACAAAATGGTAGCGGTGACGTATATCATTCAGGCTTATCATGGTTTGCGGGTAACGGATATGTACGGCTCTATCCCTTACATTGAAGCGATGCAGGGGCGTTATGATAAGAACTTCTCTCCGAAGTATGATAACCAGCAGACCTTGTATGCGACTTGGCTTACGGAGCTGGATAACGCTATAGCCACGCTTAAGAAAGAAGGTGATTTCTTGAAATATGGTAGCTCTGACTTTCTTTACGAAAGTGATTGGGAGAAGTGGGTTAAGATGGCTAACGCAATGAAATTGCGTATAGCGTCTCGTATGGAAAGCGCTGATCTGGATAAGATGAAGGAAGTGCTTGCCCAAGTGGCCAGTGATGATGTTGGCCTTTTTGATAGCGAAGCGGATCAGTTTGTATGGGACCCAGCTACGAACTATGGTGGTAAGACTAATGACTTTCGTGGTTCGCCGTCAGGTGGTGATGCTTTCTTGAAGTTCCTCAAAAGGAACAATGACCCTCGTTTGAAGATCTTCTTTGAGAAAAACCAGTTCACTCTGGAGATTATTAAAGAAATGAAAGATGCGGGTAAAGCAGACTTGGTGCCGTCAATTCTTGATTATGAAAATGATCCATTGTATCGTTACCAAGGAGCTCCTCCAAGTCCAGACAAGGCGCAAGATGAGACTTTGAAGAACCTTTACTTCAAAAGTGTTAAGTTTAAGGATAAGAATTACAACCAGCTGTCGCATATTAACAGAGCGTTCTTTTCTCCTCGCAGGGATGATCGTGAAGGTGTGTATACAGATGTTCTGTTCTCTTATGCCGAGGTTTGCTTCATGATGTCCGAATTTACTCTTAAGGGGTATGTTGCTGGTGATTACAAAGACTGGTACGAGAAAGGTGTAAGAGCTTCCCTTAATACTTTCAGTGATTGGGGTGCGAAAGCAAAAGCCTATGACTATGAGGAAATCACCGAGGATATGGTCAATGCCTATTTGACAAAATCGGAAGTGGCTTTGTCTGGAAATAAATCGGAAGATTACGAGAAAGTAGTTCTTCAGGCTTATACCAACCTTTTCCGCTTGCCAACTGAGGCTTACGCTTTGTGTCGTCGTACAGGATTCCCTAAAAAGACGTCTACTATTCTTCCTTGGGAAACTCTCATCGGTGGAGGTGCTGAAATCACCGACATCCCACGTCGTTATGGTTTAGGTGACCCAGGCCAATTCAACCGTGACAATTGGGTGAAGGCTATGGAAGAGCAAGGTTTCAGCTTGGAATCGGGAGACCAGACAGTTTACTCATCTCAGAGACTTTGGTGGGACAAGAACAACCCTGAGCTGGGGGCTGGTTCTACACTCTAACCAATACTCCGCTTTATTGAAATTTAAACCGCCCTTCGGGGCGGTTTTTTTTATGGTGAAAAATCCAATATGTGGATATGTCGTATTTTTTATGAGAAAAAAGGCCTTCTTTTTGACAGGATAGAAGCAGATGTTTGTCATATGAATGAAATTAGTAATGATAAAGTTTGTGTTTGGTTTTTGATTATACGTTATTTGAATCATAAGGAGTACGGGAGGTTTTTCTCCAATTGATGGTGCTCTTTGAATTTAGTATTTTGTGTTGGTCTTGTTTTCCCTTGGGAAAACAGACGTTTTCAAGGTTAGGCAGTGAAGTGGGAAGTGGGGAAAGGGAGAGCCTTTCACGTTACGGATATTTTTAACTCAAATTTGTGTTAGTCGCCAATCGATCGTATAGCGACCGATGGCAAGTGTCCTAAGAAAAAACTTCATTTAAAAGAACGTTAGCGAGTAGATGCGAATTCAAGAATACGCTGGTTTGGTGTATTTGTAGTTTTGCGTGTATTTGTCGTTCGTTTTTCGGCCCTTTTTTATGTATGCGATTAGCATCTTGATGCCTTAATATTTGGCGTTCGGATCTTTATTGCTTAATGTGTAGCGTTATGCTATACTCAGTTTGGTCTAATCTGGCCAAGCACGGAATTTCTATGCTTAAACAGTTGTTTAGGCTATTCAAAAAAGGGCTGTAAATTGGATTATGTCTAGTGCGGGTGGTCTGCGGGGAAGAGTCTCGTTTGACGTGTATGTGTTAGAGGATTGTGCAGGGTAAGAAACACGGGCGCTGTTGCGCCGATTTTTAATATCTCATATTTACAATAGTATTATTTCAGCCTATGTTGACACCTTTATTGAACAAGGGAAGGGCTATCATCCCATGGTTTTTGGGATTGATGTGCTTGACTGTCTTTAGTGTGGCGGCCAATGCCCAGAGCGTGATGCTTAAGGGTAAAGTGCTTGACAGTAAAACTAAAGACGCTCTGATTGGGGTGGCGGTCGCTGTAAAAGGGACAGCCACAGGAACTGTGACGGACGTGGAAGGGCATTTTTCAATTGAGGTTCCTTCAAGTAGCGCCGTTTTGCAATTTTCGGCGATTGGTTACACCATGGTTGAGGAGCCGGTTGGCAATCGTACGTACGTTGAAGTGGTTATGGCCGAGGATGTTAAACAGCTTGAAGAGGTTGTGGTGACGGCTTTCGGTCTGAAAAGGGAAAAGAAGAAGTTGGGTTATTCCGTAACCGATATTTCGGGATCGGCGATTCAGGAAGCTAACCAAACGAATGCTGTGAATGCGCTTCGCGGTAAAGTGGCCGGTGTGAATATCACGGCGCCGAACAACGGAGCGATGTCATCTCCAAAGATCGAGATCAGGGGTAGCGCCTCGTTGGCGGGTAATAACCAGCCTCTGTTTGTTGTCGATGGAGTTCTTATCGAAAGTGCCGGCACTGGAGCTGGCGAGTGGGGTGGAGAAGACTGGGGTAACCAGATCAAAGACCTTAACTCTGATGATTTTGAGTCTGTTTCTATCCTGAAAGGCGCTGGCGCTACAGCCCTTTATGGTTCTAGAGCACAGAACGGTGTAGTAGTTATTACTACTAAGAAAGGTAAGTCAAGAAAAGGAATTGGCGTTGACGTTAGCCAGTCTTTCATGTGGGAGCAGGCTTACAGAGGCCCTGAATTCCAGAATGTTTACGGTGCGGGTTCAGGCGGAAAAACGTTGATGGACGGTGACCAGCCTTACTGGAACTTCACTACGCAAAGCTGGGGTCCGAAAATGGACGGAACACTTTTCCGTGATCCTGACGGAGTTATCAGACCTTTCTCTCCTCAAGAGGATAACTACCTTGACGCTTATGAGACTGGCCGTTCGTCGAACACTAACGTTGCGATAAGCGGTGGCAATGAGAAGACTACTTACCGTATGTCTTACTCGTTGGCTGATCAGTCTGGTATTAGTCCGAACAACTCGTTTGAGCGTAACAGCTTTAACTTGCGCGCTACTCACAAAGCTACAGAGTGGTTGAAATTCGAAGCTGGCGCAAGCTATGTGATCGGTGAAGGTAAAAACCCTCCGGGCCTCTCGAACAGTACGAACAGTATCGGACGTAAATTCGCTTACATCCTGCCTCGTAACTATAACACGTCTGTTTGGAGCCAAACTGAGAATTGGAGAGCTCCTGACGGTGGCCGTCAGCGTAACTATTACGGATCAGACCTTTGGTTTGACTTGAATATGAATGAGCGTTTGAGCGACGAGAAAACTTTCCGTGGCGATTTCCGCATGACCGCTGAGGTGACGGAGTGGTTTAACGTTCAGTTGATGGGTAACATCAATGACCTGAACGCTAAGCGTGAATACAAAATCTGGAGCCAAGATCCGAAAAACGCTGGTAGCGACGGATATTATAAGCAACAGGATATCGAGCGTTCAGAGCACCGTCTCCAAGCTTTGTTGAATTTCCACAAAGACTTCGGAACCGATTGGAGCACTAGCCTTTCATTCGGTGGCGAGCAGTGGTATTCTGACTACTTCCAGTCTGAAGTACAGACTCAAGGCGGATTGCGTGTGCCGGGTCTGTTTTCTATCGGAAACTCTGTAAACAATCCTAAGGCAAACGCTAGCAAGAATGAGCGTCAGGTTAACGCCATTTACTCATTCGGTAGCGTAAGCTGGAAGAATATGGTTTTCCTTGATTTCTCTTTGAGAAACGACTGGTCTTCAACGCTTACTTTGCCGGACGGATCGGGTAACAATTCTTATTTCTACCCATCGGTTAGTGCTTCTTGGGCATTCTCGGAAACGTTTGATTTCAACCCTGAGGCCTTGACCTTCGGTAAGTTAAGACTTTCTTACGCTGAGGTAGGTAATGATATTTCTAGCGCCTACCAGTTGACAGGTACTTACAAAAATGACGGAAACTTTACGGGCGAGTACGGTGATGTTTCGAAATATGTTTGGAACTCTAACAACTTGCCGAACAGGGACCTGAAGCCTGAGCGTACCCGTTCATTCGAAATCGGTACGGACATGAGATTCCTGAACAACCGTATCGGTCTTGACTTCGCTTACTACTGGAGCAGCACTACCGACCAAATCGTTAGCCTTGCGACTTCACCGACTACAGGTGTGACAGGACGTATGATTAACGCCGGTGATATCAGAAACCAAGGTATCGAGGTTCAGGTGAACGGTACGGCTATCCAGACTAAGGACTTTACTTGGGATGTGACCGCTACTTTCGCTAAAAACAAAAACGAAGTGGTGGAGCTCGTAGACGGTGTTGACAAATATCGCCTTGCGGCCCAGTGGAACGTTTACTCTTACGCTATGGTTGGCGGTGAGTACGGTGTGCTTTCTACACCTTACGGCTACAAGCGTTATGAGGGAGATGATGCCTCTAAGCAAGGGATGCCTATCATGAACGCCGACGGTACTTACAAGCGTTCTGGCGATGAGGTTGAGGTTGGTAGCATGGTTCCTGACTGGACCGCTGGTTTGACCAACACTTTCAAATACAAGGATTTCACTTTGAACACCGTAATCGATTTCAAAATCGGAGGCGACATGTTCTCGGCTACTCACCACTACTCAACTGGACGAGGTGGTTTGGCGAATACTCTCGAAGGACGTGAAGAAGGAATTATTCCTGAAGGCGTATTTGCGGAAGGTACCGAAATCAAGGGTACGGACGTAAGCGGAATGACTTACGCCGAAGCTTACGAAAAAGGAATCGTTGAGCCTATGACTGCCGAGACCTACTGGGGAACACTCGGATCATGGGGTGGCGGTATCCGTGAGGCGTCGGTTTTCGACAACTCTTTCATCTCGCTTAGAGAAGTGTCTTTGACATACCGTCTGCCTAAGAATTTGCTCGAGAAAACACCGTTCAGACACGCTAGCGTAGCGTTGGTAGGAAACAACCTCTGCTATCTCTGGGCTAACTTCCCTGAAGACATCAACCCAGAAGGTGTGTTTAACAGTAACAACGGTGCTGCTTTCGAATACGGAGCCATGCCAATTACTAGAAGCTACGGTTTCAGCGTTAAATTCGGACTGTAAGTCTATTCCGGAAGTGGCGCCCCGGCGTCGCTTCTGTAACGGTATGTGTTGTTTCATTTTTGAAAACATATTCTCATGAGATTCCAAAATTTATTGAAATATATCCCGATGGCGGTTCTGGCCGGAACACTTTCCAGCTGCGACAACGATTTCGGGGACATGAATACGGATAAGCTGAACCCAACTAATCCGATGCCTGATCAGCTGTTTACTTCAGGGTTGTATTACTTCGGAGACGGTTCGGCCCGTCAGTGGTTCGGTGACCATTACAGGTACCTGATGCCTTGGTTCCAGTATGCTGTGCCAAACTCGGGTAACCAGTTCACTATGTTTGACGTGAACCAGGAATGGACCGCCAACAACCGTATTTATCAGCACTATGTGCGTACGGGACCAAACTTCGTAGCGACGATTGACGCTATCGACAATATGCCGGAGGCGGACAGAAACCGCCGTCAGTATATGAAAGCGATGGCCCGTACGATGATCATTTTCCACGCCACCGGTTTGGGTGATACGTTTGGCGACGTTCCGTTCACCGAAGCTATGACTGGCCGTGAGGACAATCCGGTTTTCACGCCTAAGTACGATAAGCTTGAGGAGCTTTATCCGCTTTGGTTGTCAGAGTTGAAAACTCTTAAAGATAACCTTAACGCTGACCACGGCGAGGAGCAAATCAGCTTCGGTAAGGCGGATGTCATCTACAACGGTGATGTTGACAATTGGAAAAAATTCATCAACTCTATTCGCCTAAGACTTGCGACAAGGTTGTTGAAAGTGGATGAGGCTAAAGCCAGAGAAGTCATCACGGAAGTGTTGGCCGACGCTGACGGCGTGATTAGCACCAACGAGGACAACTTCCGTTTGAATTACGGAGACAAAGGTGGCCCTTCTCGTGACGGATTCCAGTCATTGAGAGCTACTGCTCCGTTTATCGATTTCTTGTCGGAGACAAACGACCCTCGTCTGAAAATCTACTTCACGGAAAACGATTACTCTGAAGAGAATTGCGAAAAGCTTAAGTTGACTTATAACCCGGATCGTTACGTAGGCGGACCCGTTAGCCCGGACGATGCTGAAGATTCTCGTTTCTTTATCAGACGTACGCTTGATGGCAACGATGTCGATACGCTTTCGTACCTGAACCCGCACCTTTTCCATCCGACTTGGAATGGCGCTACCGGCAAAATGGCTGAGGTATTTCTCTCTGCCGCTGAGGTGTCGTTTATTCGTGCCGAGTTGGCCAAGCGTGGAATTACAGGCGAAAACGCTCAGGATTTGTACGAGCAAGGTATCCGTCAATCGATCACCATGTATGACGTGATTCTGAAAGATCTTCAGGATCCAAAATACAAGGGAACGCAAACGGCTGATATCGATGCGTATTTGGAAAACCCGACCGTTAAGTATAATGACGCCAAAGGTCTGGAGCAAATCATGACGCAGGCGTACATTCACTTCTTGAAGGATCCGCACCAAACGTGGGTGAACTGGAGAAGAACAGGCTTGCCAAACGCTGATACGGACATGGGCTTCGACCCGTTCGTGATCAAAGCGTCACAGAAAGAGTTGCCGAGACGTTTCGCTTATTGGGACGAAACTCCGGAAAACCAGCCGATCCAGCGTGCCGCTATCGAACGCCAAGATTATGGCGACGGATACTACGGACGTCTGTGGTGGGATAAATAATCCAGAGTAAATTAACTAATCCTTCATAATGAGGCGACGTGGGCATTTATGTCCCGTCGCTTCTTTATTTATAGCCTAAGGTAATTTTGTTGCGCCATTCTAGATGTTATTTTTTAAATACCCAGATCATTTTTTAATTAGGGAAATAAATGGCACCTTTTTATGGAAGGTTAGGAAATGGGTGTATAGCTTTAATTATATTTGATAATATTAAGCTGTATTTAATCTGATAAAGGTTGTTGTTGAACTTTTTAGATATTAAATTTTTACTGTTTTTTGGTGAGGGGAGATGTTTTGTAAAAGAAATAGCAGGGTTTCTTGTTATTTCATATTTTGACATTCATTAGAAAAAATGAATAAAGTATTTGAAGTAAAAGATTCTGAGAATAAGTCACTAATTATATTCTATTACAGAGGAAATGACTCTGAAAAAATTTTCAGAATCAAAAGATACATCTATAACCTAACAAATTTCATACTTAATATAATAGCGATGAATTATGAAAATAAACAGGCAGATGATATTTCTGGATATTCAGAATTTTTAGATGAAGAATTAGAATTTATTTTTCATCAAGAGACAATAAATGTAATATCTGGCTCTTATGATTTTCCTCAATTTGTGCGAGCAAAAATATATTTGTTGAGAGAAACCATAAGGCCAATGATAAGTAACACATTGAATAAGAAAATGAAAAGAAATGATCCTGATTGGGTGAAAGTTTCGGAGATGGCTCGAGAAATATTAAAAGATTTAGGAAAAGAGCAAATGACACCAAGTGAATTTGAGAAAAAAGAAAACTTATCAATGGATTGGTTATAAAAGTGAAATGCGAACAAGACTTCAACCGCATTAAAACGCAGTTTAACTAGGGTTTACTGAAAAAGTAAAAACCACAAGATTATCAGTGGATTAGGTAGCTTGTTTCCCTTTCCAAAGCACAGGGAATATTCGTAAATTGGCCATAGAAAGGACTGAGAGCATTTTTTCCCTTGCACCTATGATCAAGACAAGTTCCTCGCAATTGAGTATAGAAGGTTTTTTGGACCCGGAAATAGGGCGCCTTAACCCGGAAAACAGATGGGTGAAGTTGGCCAACTCCATCCCCTGGGCGGAATTGGGTTTGGTCTACGAATCGAAAATGTCGACGGGCAAGGGCAGTCCGTGCAAACCGGCCCGGCTGGTCATCGGCGCGCTGATCGTGAAGCATAAGCTGAACGTTTCGGACGCCGAGGCGATAGAACAAATCAAAGAAAATCCGTATCTCCAGTATTTCGTGGGACTCGGCTCGTTCACCACGGAAAAGGCCTTTGACCCTTCGCTGTTCACGACGGTCCGCAAGCGGCTCGGGTACGGGGATTTTAACAGGATGAGTTCGCTTTTGCAACACGAGGGGATCCGTATTGCGGAGGGCGATCGGGATGAAGGGTCCAAAGACGGGCATTCCGGGGACGCCGAAGATGACAAGCGGGTTGTCTCCTGCGACGCGACGGTGGCGCCGCAAGAGATTCCATACCCCACGGACCTTGGGCTGTTGGCTACGGCGAGGGTGCAGTCGGAGAAAATCATCGACCTCCTTTGGCCCGTCGCCAGGGATTCCGGTTTATCCAAAAAGCCCCGGACTTACCGGGATAAAGCCCATAGGGAATATGTCGGGGCGACGAGAAAAAAGAGGAAAGGAGCCGAATTCTGGCGCGTGTGCGCACGCCGACAGCTGAATTATCTGGAACGGAACCTACGGCATATCGACAGCCTCATAGAGGCCAACAAGGGCGTTATACGCCTAAAAAGCAGGTTTTTGAAGATTCTGATGGTGCTTCACGAAATCGCCAGGCAACAGTCGCTCATGCTGGAGACCGGTGCCAACAGGGTGGACGGCCGCATCGTGAACGTCTTCCAGCCCCATGTCCGGCCGATAGTCCGGGGCAAAAACGGAAGCGACACCGAGTTCGGCGCCAAATTGTCCGTAAGCCTTCACGAAGGCTATTCCTATCTGGACAAGGCGCAATGGGACGCTTACTACGAGGGTGACGCGGAAGTGATCCGCGGGCACATCGACAGTTTCGGGGAGAGAAACCCGGAAATGAAGCTCGGCAAATTCGTCGGGGACAAGATTTACGGAAACAGGAACGCCCGGCAGACCATGTCCGGCGCGGGTGTGGAATTCGTGGGCTCCCCGTTGGGAAGGCCTCCCTCAAGTCCCGAAAAAATCAGGGAACGCAAGGAAAACCGGACGCTTCACCAACGGCACCGGAGCAGGGCGGAAGGAAAATTCGGGGAAGTGAAACGGGGACACGGATTGGACAAAATACAGGCAAGGAGAGCGGACACTTCGCTTTCATGGATCGCCTGCATTTTCTTCGTGTCCAACTTGAAAAGATTTCAGAGCGAAATCTTTTTTGACCTTGTTTTCCTGAGCTGGAAATACGGAACATGGCTTCAAGACAGCGAAAAGAAATAGGAAAGGACTGCCTGGCCAATATCCTAGCCGGGTAGGCCCCTGGGCTTTTTCAGTAAACCCTAACTAAACGTTAAACGTGATAAAATTAAAACGAATGTCATTATCAAAGAAAAAGAGTAGACCTATAACTGTAGACGGTGTGGATTTCCGTTATTCAATTTCCACATCCAAGATTGATAATGATTGGAACTTCCGTCTTAATTTAACGATACAGATAGCTTCGGGAGAAGGCAGTGTTTTGACGGTTCATGGAATTGTAACACGGAACTTTTGGCTTGACTTTTCAGAGTATGGAAAATACGGCAAAGAAAATTATCCTGTATTCAAGCCAAGCGATATTTCAAGAGTAATAAAAGCGGGGCTGAAAAATGGATGGGTCCCTGAAGAGAAAGGGAGCCCGCACATTTTAGAACTTGATAACTCTTTTGTGAAGAGTTACGCGAAATAAAATTCATCACATCAAAGCATAAATTGTATTGCTTCGATTGATTTATCCATTGAAGAAAAGGCAAGAGAACCAGCGGAAACTATTTCCTTTTCCTGATCGCCGACTTTTTCGCTGAAAACGGAATGGGCATAGTCTTTATTAATGGTCCGAGGTAATTTTGTTGCAAAACTTTAGATGTCATTTTTTGACCTACGATCAATTTTTACAACCTGCGTTGGCGTTTTCCGGAAAAGTCGGATAATTGTTGAAGTTCAAACCCAGATCATTTTTTGTTTTCGACTGGTCATTTTTTCGTAGCCGGAAAAAATGTGTAAACCTAAGTTGCGTGTGAATACGGAGCGCTTTCGCTCATTTTTTATTTAAATAGAATGAAATGACAAACAGAATCTTCTTAACGGTTTTCCTTGGTGTTTTTTCTTGTTTAGCCTTTGCCCAAAAGAATAAAGTCTTTCCGGGGGCGGACGAAAGAACACCGTCCAGGTCCGAATATTTTACTTGGATAAACAATACGAACGAAGGGCCGACCGAAGCGCAGACTATGGCCAATCTGGAGTTTTTCAAATGGCTAAGGGAAGAATACGGCATGCGTCTGGATATTTACGCATTCGACGCAGGGGCTATTGACGGGAAAAAATTTTACGGGGAAATGGGTTCTCTGCGTTTTCTCAAGCAATTTCCCGAGGGTTTTGGGCCAGTCTCAAAATTTGCGACGGAAAACGGAACCAGCCTTGGCCTTTGGGGAGGACCGGACGGCTTTGGGAATACGCCGGAAGAGGCGAAAGCCCGCCACGAAATGATGGTGTCGCTCTGTAGGGATTTTAATTTCGATCTGTTTAAAATGGACGCCGTTTGCGGACAGTTACGCCCTGAAAAGTACGAGGCTTTCGACAAAATGATGACCGAATGCCGGAAATACGAGCCCAATCTCGTGTTGCTTAACCACCGCCTGGATTTGGGACAGGGAACAAAGCATTCCACCACTTATCTGCTCGGCGGAAAAGAGACGTATATTGACGTGCATAGTTTTAACCAAAACACTGCGCCTCATCACCGTGCTGGAGCGATTAGCCGTGGGCTAACCCCGAATTTGACTCGCCTTACCGAAGACCATGGCGTTTGCCTATCGTCTTGTCTGGATTATTGGGAAGACGATCTGGTATTGCAGGCTTTTAACCGAAATCTGGTTTTGGCGCCGCAGATTTACGGTAGCCCGATGTTTCTGCGTGACGACGAATACCCGAAACTGGCCAGGGTGTTTAATCTCCATCGAAAATACAGGGATATATTAGTGGACGGAATACGACTTCCGGAAGAGCGATACGGCCCCTATGCCGTAGCCCGTGGTGACAAGGATACCAGACTTTTGACGCTTAGGAATTTGACTTGGGAGCCGGTAAGTTGCAAAGTGAAGTTGGACGAAAGCATTGGGTTAATGCAAGGGGAGAAGATTCGTTTACGCCAATATTTCCCTGTTGAAAGAATTCTGGAAGACAAAAACTATGGCGACGAAATAGAGGTCGAGGTGTTGCCGTTTAGGGTTTGCTTGCTTAAAATTTCGAATAAGGACGATGGTGAAATAGGTGTCAAAGGTTGCGATTTTGAGGTTGTTCGTAATGTCGAAGGCAAACCTGTAGAAGTAAAACTGTTGGCAATGCCGGGATCGACTAAGAAAATCAAATTTGTAGGCTTTCAAAATGAAATAAACGTGGCGGACTTAGACGGAAAGCCAGTTCGCATAAGTACGAACCGTAGCTTGCGGGTTCACTTTGATGGGCGAGCTCCAAAGGAAAAATATCACCGTAAATTGGGGGTTGCTACGCAAACTCCCGTTCCGTCGGACGCTTCCACACTTTACGAGGCCACATGTTTTGCCGCCGATAATAACGCCCTTGAGTTCCGAGCGATAAAACGTTCTGGCGAAAGCCAAATTCCCGAGGTCATCAAAGCGCGCAAAACTTTCTTTGACCAACCGTTGATCAAACGTCGTGAATTGGTGGACGAGTTTATGTTTGACGACGATCTGGAAACTGCATTTTCGCCTACGATGCGGTGGCGGGAATCGAGAAACTATAAACGTGCTCTGAGAATAGACCTCGGTAAAATACAAGTGTTGGACAGCTTGGTGTTAACGACTCCCGATGAGTTTTCGATGCAACCGCTCAAGCTTGATGAAGGCAATTATGTTTACGTGTCGAAAGATCTGGAAGAATGGAAAAGGATAACGTTTTTGGCTGGCGAGCGGATGGTTGTCGATTTGCGGAACGCAGATTCTGTCCGGTATGTTAAGATGTCGCCGGCGCCAATGCGGGTGTTGGAAGTGAAGGGTTACCGTTCAGGCAAGTCGCTTGACCGTGCGGACTGGAGAGGGTCCAACCTTTTTGATGCCAGTTTTGTGGCGCAATCGGCTTGGGAAGCCAACGTCCGTTTGGACGAAGCAAGCGAGCACGCTTATATTTGCGTAGCCGTAAACGGCGAATATGGCGAAGACGGGGCCGTGGTGGCGCTTAAGATCGGAGACCGGTATGTCGGGAGTCCAGATAGGGCGCCGTCATATGCGTTCAATGATTGGGAAACAACCCGTAAAGGCTATGGAGGGAAAAACAACACTTTTTACATTCCTGTGGATAGATCGATGATCGGGGAAGATATAAGTGTGCGGATTCTTTGCAAGAAAAAAGAGGTGGAGCTAAACCCGGAAGTGTGGATTTCCGCTTACCCGATACCGTACGTTTCCAAGACTTTGCGGATAGGGCGAGAATCGTTGAGTCTGTAAAGAGTTCTTAATATTGAAAAAAGGCCATGCGGTTTACGTATGGCCTTTTTTGCCAGACAACAAAACTTGTTCTCCGATGGGTAGCGTTTTTTTATTTGGCAATAGCTCGTGACCGATTATTTTATTAATATTGGTCTAATGCGAACATTTTTATCAGAACGTGATGAATCAAGAAATCATAAAGGTTAACCCCCAGTCTCTTTGGACTAATTTTGAAAAACTGAACGAAATCCCAAGAGCTTCCAAAAAAGAGGAGCGTGTGGTGGAGTTCGTGAAGAATTTCGGCGAAAGCCTCGGCCTCGACACTTATGTTGACAAAGTTGGCAACATAGTGATTCGCAAGCCCGCCACCCCTGGAATGGAAGATCGTCAGGCCGTAGTGCTCCAAGCCCACGTGGATATGGTGCACCAGAAAAACGCCGATACGGATTTCGATTTCGATACGGAAGGGATCCGCTCTTATATCGACGGAGATTGGCTGAAGGCTGAAGGAACGACATTGGGTTCTGATAACGGAATCGGAGTGGCGGCGGCCATGTCCGTACTTGAGGCGACTGACATTGAGCACGGTCCTTTGGAAGCGCTATTTACCATAGACGAAGAAACCGGCATGACAGGGGCATTCGCATTGGAAGCGGGCGTTTTGCAGGCCGATATTCTTTTGAATATGGATACCGAAGAGGAAGGCGAGTTGACCATCGGTTGTGCCGGCGGTATCGACACTAACCTCACCGGAACATACCAAACCGAAGCGACACCGGCCGGAGCCGTAGCTTATAAAATCGTGGTAAACGGCCTGAAGGGCGGTCATTCGGGCGGAGAAATCCACTTGGGACGCGGCAACGCCAACAAGATCATGAACCGCTTGCTCTATGGCGCTTCAAGCTTTGGTTTGAGAGTGGCTGAAGTGGACGGAGGCGGATTGCGCAACGCTATCCCGCGCGAATCGTTCGCTGTGGTGACTGTAGAGGCTGACAAAGCGGATGCCTTCGAAGCGTACATTAAGGAGATGGCCGAAACCGTAGCTGAAGAGCTCAAGGCCCGCGAAACGAGCCTCAACATCGAAGCTGTTAAGACTAATGTTCTGGCGGAGGTAATGGCTACAACCGACCAGAAAGCATTGCTTAACGCCGTATACGCCTGCCCGAACGGAGTATTGCGCATGAGCGACGAGATTGAAGGTTTGGTGGAAACATCTACAAACTTGGCCCGAGTGTTGGTGCGTGGCGGAAAAATCGAGTCGCAGTCACTTACGCGCAGTTCGGTGGAATCTGGCAAAGCCGACGCCGCTAACGCCGTTCGTGCCGCCTTTGAAACCGCAGGTTACGATGTGGAGCAAACTGGCGACTACCCGGGGTGGAAACCAAAGCCGGAAGCCGCTATTGTAGGCGTTTTGACAGAGCGATTCAAAGCCAACTTCCCCGGACAAGAGCCTGTGGTTAACGCTGTTCACGCTGGTTTGGAATGCGGAATCATCGGCCGTAACTATCCGGAAATGGATATGATTTCTTTCGGCCCGACGATCCATAACCCGCACTCGCCTGACGAGATGGTGGAGATTCCTACCGTTGAGCGTTTCTGGAACTATCTGATAGATATTCTTAAGAATATTCCGAAGAAATAATCAGACTGAAGAAAATAGAGGTGAAAAAATAAAGGACGGCTTCTCGTGAAGCGGTCCTTTATTGTTCCAAAGAAGAAGCAATTAGCTTGTTGCTTTCAATTTTCTGAAACTTTTCCAAACCGGCAACACCCCTAACAACACACTTACGCCCATCAAATAAGGGTAGAACAGGTATTGCATGACTTCCAGCGGAGTGACAGCGAATCCGGCTACACTCACGGCGGTAAGCAATTGGGCTCCATAAGGAATGGTCCCTTGGAAAAAACAGGAGGAAGTGTCCATTAAACTGGCGGATCTTTTTGGAGAAACCCCATATTCGTCCGCAATTTTCTTAACGATTGGTCCCGCAGTGATAATCGCTACAGTATTGTTTGCCGTACAAAGGTTTACGATGCCTGTCAACGCGACGATTCCGGCTTCCGCACTTTTCCGTCCCCGTATTTTGCCCAATACTTTTTTAAGTAAAAACTGAATGCCGCCATAGTGTCCGATCAGCGCGACAGTCCCGCCAATAAGCAATGACAGGATAATCAGGTCGGCCATGCCGTGAATGCCTTTGTTGGCCGCGGCGACAAAACCCCAAAAGTCAAAACTGCCTGTAGCCATACCGATGCAACCGCATAGCAATGTTCCCATAATCAGAACGGCGAACACGTTCATACCAAACAGTGCTGCGATCAGAACGGCTACGTATGGCAGTATTTTCAGGATTTCGGTTTGTGCGATGGCGGGAGCTTGGTAATGTCCGCCTAGACCTATAATTGCGTAAATAAGGGCCGTGCAGATGGCCGCTGGAAAAACGATGGGCAAGTTAGCCCTGAACTTGTCTTTCATCGAGCAACCTTGCGTCCTGGTCGCCGCGATGGTTGTGTCGGAGATCATCGACAGGTTGTCTCCGAACATGGCGCCACCCACCACTGCACTCAGCGCCAAAGAGGTCGGCCCGCCGGTTTGTTCGGCGAGCCCTACGGCCATGGGTGCCAATGCTGCGATGGTTCCCACGCTAGTGCCTACCGAAAGCGAGATGAAACAAGCGATAATAAATACGCCTGCCAGCAAGACATTGCTAGGCAAAAGGCTGAGCCCAAGGTTTACGGTAGCGTCAACGGCGCCCATGGCCCGTGCGGTCTGGGCGAAGGCCCCGGCCAGCACGAATATCACGCACATCATTACAATGTCGGAATTGCCCGCACCTTTTGAGAAAATTTCCGCTTTGGGTCCGAAAGGCTCTTTGGCCTTGATGAAAAAAGCCGAAATCGCCGCGATAAGGAACGATATTACGGCGGGCATTTTGTAGAAATCGCCAGAAATTAGCGATACGCCCAAATATGTGACGAGGAAAATTACCAGGGGGAGTAGCGCCACCGGGTTCCCTTTGTGTTTTGCCGAATTCGATGTCATTATTTCTGTTTGAAAGCCAGTCGGCAAAAATAAACCTAATTTTTTTATATAAGTAGGAGTGGGTTGTGATAAATGACGGCATTGTCATTTTAGTGCAAAACAAAATTTGTCCGAAACAAAATGAGGCAAAATCTCATGTAACCTTGCGGGGCTTTCGCTGTTTGTCTTTTAGGGTTTTCTGATCATTATAACGGCAGAAGTTTTATGAAAAAGACTAACATCGGGATGTTGCCCGAACACAGAAAAGAAGTGGCCATGCTCCTGAATACGGTGTTGGCTGATGAGTTCGCACTTTATATCAAGACCAAAAAGTACCATTGGAATATGGGGGGCATGGAGTTTATTTCTCTTCATAAATTCCTTGACGAACTGGCGGAACAACAGTTGGAACTGATAGACGAAATCGCCGAGCGTAACCTCCATATCGGCGAATACGCTATAGGAAGCCTCTCAGCATTTCAGAAATTGACAAATATGGTGGAGGATGACGAGGCGAAGGATGTAAAAGAAATGATAGCGAATTTGGTTAACGACCACGAAACTCTGATCCGTTATCTGCGCGCTCACGCTGATGAGGTATTGGATAAATACAAAGACGCTGGTACCAACGACTATTTCATCCAATGGATGGAAGCGCATGAAAAAATCGCTTGGATGCTTCGGGCGCATCTGTCCTAGACGTTTTCACGAGACGGGGTGGTAGACAAAAAAAAGCACACTGATTTTGAGGATTGCCCCAAAAGTCGTATTATAGCTTCACTGCGATATAACCTTTAGAAGGTTTCGAAAAAGGCTACCCCGCAATGCATGGTACTTAACAATTGGGGTAGCCGGCGATTATGGAAAGGCTGTCACGGACTACTCGGCAAAATATGTCCGTTGACAGCTCTTTTTTTGGTTTTTAGCTGACTTTTTTCTTTTGTATACCAGCCAAAACCCTTCGTATTTCGTTCGCTTTCCGCATTTCTTTGAGGCTCTCGCCGTCGTTGCGGTTATCTATTATTTCCTTGAACTCGACAAGCTTTTGGATGTAGGCGTCCAACGCTTCGGAGATATTTTCCCCGTTTTGTTTGAAAATCGGGGCCCACATTTCCGGCGAACTCTTGGCAAGCCTGACTGTGGAGGAAAAACCCGAACCCGCCATATTGAAGATGTTCTTCTCGTTTTTCTCCTTTTCCAAAACCGTTAGCCCCAAAGCGAACGAGCTGATATGGCTCAAGTGCGAAACGTAAGCGATATGCAGGTCGTGTTCGGCGGCGCCCATATAAGAAAGGTGCATATTCATGCTTTTGAAAATCCGCTTGTTCAAGTCCACGGCGTCTTTGTCGCTTCGGTTGACTTCGCAGAAAATCATCATCTTGTTGTGAAGCAAATGGGCGAAAGCGGCTTCGGGGCCAGAGTTCTCCGTACCGGCAATGGGGTGGAGGGCCACATAACGTCCTCGTTTCGGATGGTTTTCGGCTATTTCACACAGCGCCTCTTTAGTGGAACCGAAGTCGATAAGTATCGCTTTTTCGTCCAATAAGTCCAGCGCTTCGGGAAGTTGGCGGTGCATGACGTTTACGGGCGTGGCCAAAACGGCCAAATCGCAAGTGGAAATGCCTTCATCATATTCCTTGATCTCGTCGGCGATGCCCAACTTTAGAGCCTTGTCCGCATTTTCCGGGTTTTTATCTACTCCTATTATATTAGTCTCGGGAAATTTCTCTTTCATTGCAAGGGCAAACGATCCTCCCAGCAATCCTAGTCCAACTACGCAAACATTCATCTTAGGCGGCTTTTTTCACTTGGTTGAGATTGAATTTCGACAGCCTGCCCAATACCGTGCGCAGTTTGTCTTCGGGCGTACAAAGCGAGATGCGGATATAGCGCTCTCCCTTTTCTCCGAAAATAAATCCGGGTGACAGGAAAACATGGTATTCGTAAAGCAGATGATCCACAAGTTTCTCGGCACTTTCTATCGAGTCGTTGATTTTCGCCCAGAGAAACATTCCCGTTTGTCCTTTTGAGTATTCGCAACCCAGGCTGTCCAGAATTTCTTCGGCCACCACTTTTCTGTCGGCGTAAATCTTATTCTGGCTTTTGTGCCACCCTTCGGAATTCGAAAGGGCTTTTGCCGCCGCCTTCTGAATAGGCAGGAACATGCCCGAATCCACGTTACTTTTTATCTTGATGATTTCGTCAAGGTAATCGGTTGCGCCGTTGATCCATCCAATTCTCCATCCGGCCATATTGTGCGACTTACTCATGGAGTTGAGTTCAACGGCCACTTCTTTCGCACCCGGAACGCTTAGGATACTGATCGGTTTTTTCTCGTTTAGAATCAGGCTGTACGGATTGTCATGGCAAAGCAAAATTCTTTTTCTTTTGGCGAAAGCCACCAATTTCTCAAACAAGCTGGCGCTGGCTGGCGCTCCGGTAGGCATGTTCGGGTAATTTATCCACATGATTTTCACCTTGGCCAGGTCCATGGTTTCGAGCTTGTCGAAATCAGGTTCCCAAGTGCCTTCCACCATCGGAAATTCACGAACTGTGGCACCTACCATTTCCGAAACAGAGCGGTACGCGGGGTAACCGAGTTCCGGAACCAAAACCTCGTCGCCGGGATTGAGAAAAGCCAGCGAGATATGCGTGATTCCTTCCTTGGAGCCCATCAGTGGAAGAATTTCGTTGGTGGCGTCGAGTTTGACACCGTAATATCGCAGATACCATTTGGAAATCGATTCGCGCAATTCCGGCAAGCCTCGGTAAGGCTGATAAGCGTGGTTTTGTGGTTTTGCGGCTTCCTGTTGCAACGTCGAGATGGTCTCTTGCGACGGTGCCAAATCGGGGCTTCCGATGCCAATGTTAATCACGTCGAACCCGCGTTCGGCCAGTTGGCGTACCTCCTGCAGCTTTGCTGAGAAGTAGTACTCTTTTACGCGGTTCAAGCGGTTGGCTCTGCTGATAATCATTGCTGTATTTGTAGTTAGGTCAAGACTAGACGGTACCGGATTTCGATTCGCGAAACCGGGCATAAAGGATAGGAAACTGTAGGGTAAGAGATGCCGATTACGCTTGATAATAATAAGCGCAGTAATAAAAATACTGGTAGCAGTAGTGCTTGCGATATGTAGTCGTAAAGCTCAGCATCGATAGATGTATCTGGACCCAAAAGTAGTCAGTCATTTTGTTAAAACCAATGGTCTTCTGTTTTTTTTGATGCAAATATATTTTTCAATACATATTATTAATAAATCCTTAAAGAAGCTTTGTGTTCATTGCTTCCTTATTAATGGAGTTCTGTCCTGTATTTTTCTCTAGGGTACCGATTATGAATATAAACTAAGAGTTAGAGAAGGAAACTGGAAGCTACTGGCCTATGGATTTTACCCATTGTTTGATCTTCGGTTTTTGGAAAGGTGGAAGGATTTTATTTAGTTGTTTTTTGGATTGGAATAGTATTTTTCGCAGGTTTATAGCACAGTATAGCATAGTATAGGTTTTTATGAGGATCGCTTTATTTGTTCCCTGTTATGTCGACCGTTTTTTTCCGAAAGTGGCGATCTCGACATTCCAGGTTTTGAAAAAACTCGGTTACGAGCCTGAAGTCCCATCCGGCCAAACCTGTTGTGGCCAACCTCTTGGAAATTCCGGTTTTGAGGCCGAGGCTAAAGAGGTGGCCGACCATTTCGACGATTTGTTTGCGGATTATGATTACGTGGTTGGCCCGAGCGGTAGTTGCGTTGATTACGCCGTAGAGCACCATGGCGAGAAAGAAGGCGAGCGCCGTATTTATGAATTGTCCGAATTTTTGAGCGATGTGGCGGAGATGCCCGACTATTCCGGGACTTTTGATTGGAAAGTGGGGTTGCACCAAAGTTGCCACGGGTTGAGAAACTTGAGATTGGGATCTTCTTCTGAGACTGTCAGTGAGTGTTTTTCCAAACCTGGATCGCTTTTGGCCGGAATCCCGGGTCTTGAGCTGGTGGAGTTGGAGCGCAAGGATGAGTGTTGCGGTTTTGGAGGCGCCTTTTGTGTGGACGAGGCTGATGTTTCCGCCAAAATGGGCAAGGACCGTTTGGCCGATCACGAGAGAAGCGGGACGGAAGTATTGACAGCCGTCGATATGTCCTGCCTGATGCATTTGAAGGGGTTGATCGATCGGAAAAAATCCGGAATCAAGGTGATGCACATTGCCGAAATTATAAACGAGGCGCTATGAAGATGTTGCATGCGAAAAATGCCGGTGAGTTTCTCAAAAATGAAAAAGCCGTCGATAGCCACGACAAAGCGCTTTGGTTTGTGCGGGCGAAGCGTGACAAAGCGGTAAACAAACTGCCGGAATGGGAAAGCCTGCGCGAGACAGCTTCCGGCATCAAGGCGCATACGCTGTCCAGGCTTGATGAGTATTTGGAAGAATTTGAGCGAAAAGCTACCGAAAACGGTATAAAAGTGCATTGGGCCGAAACGGCGGAGGACCATAACCATTTGGTACGTCAAATTTTGGAAACCCACAATGTTCGGAAAGTAGTGAAAAGCAAGTCGATGCTTACCGAAGAATGCGGGCTGAACCCGTTTCTCGAAGCGTCGGGAATTGATGTGGTGGATACCGATTTGGGCGAGCGGATTGTTCAGCTGGCACACGAACCGCCAAGTCATATCGTCTTGCCGGCGATTCACAAAACCAAAGAGCAGGTAGGCGAGCTTTTCTGGGAAAAAATGGGGACGGAGGCCGGAAACAACGATCCGAGCTACCTGACGGGAGAAGCCAGAAAAGATCTGCGCCGAAAGTTTTTGGAAGCGGACGGCGCAATTACGGGCGTGAATTTCGCCATAGCCGAAACTGGTGAGTTTGTGGTGTGTACCAACGAGGGAAACGCCGATATGGGCGCCCATTTGGCGAAGGTCCACGTCGCTTGTATGGGGATCGAGAAGATTCTTCCGAAGCGCGAGCATCTCGGCGTTTTTCTGAGAATGTTGGCCCGAAATGCTACAGGACAGGCTGTTACCACTTACAGTTCACATTTTTCCAAACCGAGGAAAGGAGCCGAAATCCATATCGTAATCGTGGACAACGGGCGCTCGAAACAACTCGGTAGGGAAGATTTCCGGGCTTCGCTGAAGTGTATCCGTTGCGGCGCCTGCCTGAACACTTGCCCCGTTTACCGCAGAAGTGGCGGCCACTCTTACGGTTCGGTTATTCCCGGGCCTATCGGAGCGATTCTTTCGCCCGGAATTGATTTGAAAAAACACGCTTCGTTGCCTTACGCCTCCACGCTGTGCGGATCTTGTTCCGATGTTTGCCCGGTCAAAATCGACATTCACACACAGCTTTATAAGTGGCGTCAGATTGTGGCGAAAGAGAAATATTTGCCGGCTTCCAAAAGAATGATGATGGGAGGGATGTCCAAGATAATGGCTAGCCCAAAGGCGTTTGAGATGGCTGGAAAAGCGGGAGCTTGGGCTTTGAAAGTAGTGCCTCGCGGTATTGTTTACGGCCCTTGGAACCCTTGGGGGAAGGAGAGGGAAATGCCGGAAGTGCCTAAGCAGACTTTTGGAGAATGGTATAAGGAGTACGAACAACAAGAGAGCGAAAATGGAAACGCGAAATAGAATACTGTCGAGGGTAAGCCGGAATAAGCCGGAAGCGGTTCCGTGTCCGGCAATACCGGATTTTGCGAAGCAAGAGAGCGATTTATTACATCGTTTCTCCGAGAATCTGGAAATGGCCGGCGGTTCTTCTTTTTTGGTGGATGAAAATAGCCTGGAAGAGAAAATCAATGAGGTTTTCGCTTCGCCGGAGTCTGCGCTTTGGGCTTTCGGGCCAAACGATCGGGAGCTTTCTGTCGAGGAACTCCAATCGCCATCATTATTGGACGGAATCGATTTGGTGATCCTGAATGGCAAATTTATGGTGGCCGAAAACGGAGCCGTTTGGCTGGATGAAACTGTTTTGCCTGCCAGGGCCTTGATGTGTTTGGCTGAAAGGGTGGCTATCGTCGTTTCCGATGACGAAATCGTGGCGGATATGCACGAAGCTTACTCCAAGCTTTCGGGAATGGATGGCGGTGGTTTCGGCTTGTTTTTGTCCGGACCGTCCAAAACCGCGGATATCGAGCAATCGCTTGTGCTCGGAGCTCACGGGGCCAAAACCCTTTCTATTTTTGTGATTAAAACTAAATCGAAATAGCTACCTGTAAATGTGTCCTGACTTTCTTTTCGGAATGTTAGGACATCGAAATCTATTTTTCAAACCCTAAATGATTTCCAACATGACCAATCAAACTCAATCGTCCGTAGCCGAGGACGTAAAGGTTTACAAGCAGTTTATCAACGGCGAATTTGTCGATACGAATTCGGGATCTTATTATGACGTAATCAACCCTTGTACGGAAGAGGTGCTTAGCCAAGTGGCCAACGGGGACGCCGAAGACGCCCGTTTGGCGTTGGAAGCCGCCCGCAACTCGCAAGACGCTTGGGCGAAACTCGCCGCTTGCGAAAGGGCTGGTTATTTGAAAGAAATGGCCAGAATTACCCGTGAGAACAGAGTGGAGCTGGCGACGATTTTGGCTAAAGAACAAGCCAAGATCCTTCCTTTGGCCCAAGTGGAAATCGACGTGACGGCCGAATATTTTGATTATAACGCCGGTTGGGCGCGTCGCGTGGAAGGCGAAATCATCCAGAGCGACAACCCTAAAGAGAATATTTACCTCTATAAAATGCCGATAGGGGTGACCGTGGGTATTTGCCCTTGGAACTTCCCGTTTTTCGTAATGGCCAGAAAAGTGGCTCCGGCTTTGGTTACGGGCAACACCAGCGTAATTAAGCCTAGCTCATTCGCTCCGAACACGATTATGCGTTTTGTGGAGTTGATCCAAGGTATTGGTTTGCCGAAAGGCGTATTGAACGTAATCTGCGGTTGGGGTTCCGATTGCGGACACGCTTTGGCCAGTAGCCCGATCACGGGTCTGGTAAGCTTGACCGGAAGCGTGGAAGCGGGCGAAAAAGTGATGGCCGCTTGCGCTCCGAATATCACGAAAGTGAATTTGGAACTTGGCGGAAAAGCTCCGGCAATCGTATGCGAAGACGCCGATTTGGAATTGGCCGTTACGGCGATCGTTAACTCGCGCGTGATTTACAGCGGGCAGGTTTGTAACTGCGCCGAGCGCGTATACGTGCACGAAGACGTTTACGAGCAGTTTATGGAAATGCTCGTTAAGCGCATGAGCGAGGTGAAAGTGGGTGACGCTTTGGCCGAAGATACGCCTGATATGAGTAGCCAAATCTCGCTTCAGCAATTGGAGAAAATCGAGGCTATGGTAGCCCGTGCCGTTGAGGAAGGATGTGAGGTTCTGACTGGCGGTGCCCGTGACGATCGTTTCGAGACCGGCTTCTTCTTTCAGCCTACGGTTTTGGCGAATTGCCGTCAGGAAATGGAAGTTATTCAGAAAGAAGTTTTCGGCCCCGTTCTTCCTGTCGTTAAGGTTAAGGATTTTGATGAGGCGATCGCTTTGGCTAATGACAGCGAGTACGGTCTGACTTCTTCGGTTTATACCCAAGACGCCAACAAAGCGATGAAGGCCGTAAACGAGATCAAGTTTGGCGAGACATATATCAACCGCCACAACTTTGAGGCTATCCAAGGCTTCCACGCTGGATGGAGAAAGTCGGGAATTGGCGGAGCGGACGGCAAACACGGAATGGAAGAGTATTTACAGACCAGAATGATATACTGGGAAAGGCATTGATGCGTTATTTCGTTAAGCGATGGGCGGTTTCCGGACAGCGGAACCGTCCATTGTTTTTGCGGTTTGGCTCAAATCCGTATTTTTACCGAAACGAAATAAAACAGTGCAAATGAAATCTGCCCCGATTTTAACCTTGATTCTCTTTTTAGCGGCGAAAAGCGCCGTTTTTTCTCAGAGTGTGCCTTCGTTAGTCGACGACACCGACCTTAAGCTGTATGTAGGCATCGAAGACTCTGTGAATAGCCTGAAAAGTAAGCTGATGGCTGAATACCGTGATTTGGTGGTGTCGGACCCGCTGATGGCCTCGGGAAAACGATTTCTTGAGATCAGGTCGATGGCAAAAGACCAAGGCTCATTAGCCGATAAGGTAACCGCTGACGAGTTGTCTGCCTTCAGGCATTTGGAAGAGTGTTACGAAAGCTATCAGGATTCTTTAAGGATTGTCAAGACGGAGCTTTTGGTGTCTGAATTGGGAATTGAAAAATTTAATATGATACGGCGGGCCATACGTGAAAACGAGGAAGTCCGGGCAAGGTATGAGATCTTTGCCAGAAAAGAAGAGGTGGCTTTATAAAGTCACCATTTTTTTTGGATCAATGTCTGGAGGCTATCCAATGGTATCTTAAGCTCGTAGCCTTCGACCATGTTGTCCGTTATTTTTCCCGGATTGTAGTAAAACAGAATTCCGTCTTCGGTCAGTGCGGAATTGTCGGAAAGATAGAACCTGTTGCCCTCAAATAGAAAACCGGCTTTGAATAGATTCTCGTCGGTCGTAAGGCCTTGTTTTTTTCTGAATATTGATTCTCCGAGGTTTGTGAGCTTTTCGTCGTATCCGGGTTTCAGGAAGTTGTCCAGTGTCTGGCTTTTCCCGGTTTTCGGGTCCAAAAGGAAAAGACGCAACCTTTCGAATTGTCTTTCGCTGTTCAGTCCGTTGCTTTCAAAGGAAAGGCTAAGTGCGTTTGGGCTTAGGTAGAGCACCCTCTCGTAAAAATTAGAAGTGTGTTTGCTCAGGCTGTCGATTCCTTTTTTTCTCCTGAATCTTTTATACAGCCCGATGTATTTGTCAATTTTGGTTTCGATTTCGTTGATGTCGCTTGCGCCGAAATGGGAGGCGATTTTCTGATTGATGTTGTCGCGTGTTTTCTGGGAATTGGCCGAAACGAACTCTGGATAACTTACGGTTATGGTTAGGAGAGGAGGTTGGTCCAAATGCTTTTTTTCAAAACTAACGATTTTGTAAGCGATATTTTCCGGCCCCTCTATAATCTGGTTTTCATTGATTTTCGATTCTGATTTTTCCGATTTTTTAGAGCAACCGAAGACAAGCGAAATAAAGAGGCCTAAGACGGCAAGGCGTAAGAATGATCCCATTTGTAGTGTCTTGCTTTTTCGAAAGAAATATGCCAGAGAAAGTTAGACTTTACTCTGGCATAAATCAAACGTGCGGAATTTACCGAGGTCATATTATGGTATTCTTCCGATTAATACTTTTTCTAGTCTTGAATCATTACTTCAACTCGTCTATTCGTATATCTGTTTTCCGGACTGTCATTTGGTTTTAGCGGTTCGGTCTCGCCTTTGCTTTCCGTGGAAATCCGGTCGGGGCTTATGCCCAGTTGTTGGAAGATGATTTTTACGGCTTTGGCTCGTTCCAGTCCCAATTTGTGATTATACTCGGCCTCGCCTATGTTATCGGTGTGGCCGATCAGCGTTATTTTGCCGGTTTTTCCCATTAAGCTGACCAAGGCTTTTATGGAGTTCATCCTTCCCTCGTCGTTCAGGTCAGACTCATCGAAGGAGAATCGGATATTTGCCAAGAGACGTTTCTCGGGAGGTGTTCCGGCTTTTGGAAGTTTGGTTTCGGGAGTTATTTCCGGTTTTTCGATTTTCGGTTCGGCACTTTGTCTTTCTTTATTCTCGGTTTCTGTTTCTGTGGTGTTGGATGTATCCGCAGTTTTTTTGACTGGCTTGAGTTGCGCTCTTGCCCGGTGTTTTTTTCCTGTTTTCGGTCTTGATTTCCTTTTCTTTCTATCTTTCCATTTTAAGTGGGAGAGTTTCTGCACTTGCCTTCTGTAAACAAGCGAGATTTCCGTGGCGGAATTTACGGCGTTGGTTGCGCCTTCGATTGGGATATCTTGCCCAACTCTGACGCTCCATTTGTTCCAATCGAGCCCTATGCGTGCGTGCGGGCCATATGATGTGCTGTAGGCTAATCCGGCTACGGCCTTTGCGTTATACATATTGCCGGGAAGGCGTAAATGTCTCAAGCTTCGCGATACTTCCCCGCCAATTTGCGCCCGGGTGTTTCCGGCTTGGTTGCTTATCAAAATTTGCGGATAAATGGCCCAATCCCTGTTTTTGAACGCCCTGTATTTCGCATAAAGCGAAGTGGTGGAGGGATAACTGTAATCCTGTTCCATCCATGAGGCGTCGGGAGAGTTAAGGTCGTGTCCTGAAAGTCCGACTTGGAGAATAATGTCCTCCTTTTTGTCATAAAGCGTATAGGCGAATCCGGCTCCTATCCCGAAAAACGTCTTCGAAAAATCCAGTCCGGGCTCGTTAATCGGCAGGTCCCTGCCAAATCCGAATCCGTCGATATATTGGGACCCGGTCACGATGTTTTTCGGGTTCAGTTTCTGGATATGAGACGTTCCTGAAAGGGCAAAGCTGACGTACGACTTTTTGGTCAATGTCAGGCCTGTTCCAAGAAACAGCTGGTATTCTTGGTTGGAAAGGGCGCCGTCTCCGGCCGTGCGGTCATTGATCACATTAAAGCCGACGCTTCCAAACGGTTTTTTGCGCAACAGAAAGGGGTGGGAGTACCCAGCTCCAACAGCATTTACGTTGAAACCGGGTGTCATGGATTGGTTGCGATATATTAAGTTGCCCACAGCGTAGTTTGATACGCCCAAGGCTGGGTTTACCCGACTCTTGTTTTGGTCGAAGAGCGAAAAATCCAGTCTTTGGGCATAACCCGAAAGCAGGGACAAAATGACCGTAAAGGCCGTTAAGATAAATTTCTTCATTGGAGTGAGTGTGTCGGTTAGCGGATAAGTCTTATCGGGCCTGTGGTTTCGCCCTCGGCGTTAAGATCTCTTCCGCTTTCAAATTTGCCTTCCAGTTTCCAGTAGTAAATCCCGGCGGGTTGTTTCTGTCCGTCTTTGGTGCCGTTCCAGCCTTGGGATCGAGCTTCTTGCAAGTCGTTAGTCTCATACATCAGGATTCCCTGCCTGTTGAAAATCCGCAAACGGAAGTTTTGCGTTACCGCATTGCCGTATACTTTGAACTGTTCGTTGCGGCCGTCATCGTTCGGCGAGAACATATTCGGGATATGAAGCGAGTGTTTTACCGTAACGGTAGTTTCGTCAGAGTTTTTACAGCCGAGGTTGTCTGTGCCTGTTACGCTGTATTTCGTGTCTTCTGTTGGCGATACTGTTACTATGGCGCCTTCAGAGTCTTCTAATCCGTTGGCGGGCTCCCAAATATAGGTTGAGGCTCCCGAAGCTTTCAGGTCAACGGTAGATCCGTAATCGATAGTCGGGTTTTGGGGTGAAATGCTAACGTCCGGTTGTTGACCCTGCACTCTTACCTGGCCGTAGAAGCACTTCAAGTTATTGTCGAACCATATTTTGTAGTGTTGTACGTCTTTGTGGTCAACGGTTATGTTCGGGTCGGTTCCTTCTGCGCCGGTTGCGGTGTTTTCCCAAGAGTAGATCTCCGGTTTCGGCCCGACCGGTAGTTTTGCGCTCCCACCAAGGCAAACTTTCAGTTCATCATCGAAGAATGTGGGTTTTGTGCCGTCGGGGACTGTTACTTGCCAGCGAAAATTTTTCGGAGTCCCCGAACTATCTTTGTATCTGGCGTATATAATTTCATTTTCCGAGGCTTGCTTTTGTAAGGTGACATGTTGGCCTAAAACTCCGTCGACACTCGAGTACCAATCGGCTAATACAGTAACGTCAGGTACTTTTAGCGTCATCATGTCTCCGGGGCAATGAAACAGGTATTCGGTGTTAAGCCCGAAAATAAATGTATAGCCTCCACCGCATGCTCCCGTACATTGGCTGATATTGAACGCGTTGTCTACGGCTTCTATTCTAATTAGATAATCTCCCTTTATAGTAAAATCCTCAATCGTGATTTTGGACATACCGTCAAGCCTGCCTCTGCCGGTTATTTGTCTCCGTTTTTCCAAACTAGGGTGGAGGAAGTAATATCCTTGGCGGAAGAACTTTTCATCCAATGGTTGCTCCAGCAATTCGATACGATATTCGTAAGATAAAGCCTCTTTAGGAGTTTCATCCGTTACCGATCCTTTAATGAAAATTGATACGGTATCTTCTTCAAACGCTGTCGTAATATCGGAAATTCCAATATGCGGAGGTTTGTTCTCGGGAGCCAGGTTTTCGATAATATGTGTTTCGGTCCCTTTGACCAAAAGGATGTCCAAATCCCGGTCGTTGTTGATGTCCGCTGGGTATCCTTTAAAGCCTTTCAAATCCGTGTCAGGAGCCAGAATGGTTTCCGTGTATGAATCCGTGACGGGATCATAAATAAGAAGCAATGGGTTCTGGTTTTCCGAAAAGACCAATATGTCGCTTCTGCCGTCAGAAGTAAAGTCAGCAGAAAAGATGTCGATGATATTATCGGCTGAAGTCGGGATGATTTTTTCAGCCATATAGGGAAGGGAACTGATTTTAATACTATTATCTTCCGTAACGGATGCCAATGAAGGAATTCCATCATCGTTGAAATCTTCAAAGCTGATAACGTCCAGTTTGTGTGGATTCGGAAAAGGGAGGGTTGAGAATTTAAATCCTTTTTCGGAAATCAGGCCATTGAATTTATCCTTTCCGGACAAGAGGATATCCGTAATGTTGTCATTGTTGAGGTCACGGAGATAAAGATTTTCCTGGATTCCGGCATTCCCAATGTATCGGATAGAAGCGGTGGAATCTTGTGCGATGGATGCGATTTTGATCGTTTGGTCTTCGCATAACATCACGAAATCGTTCCTGCCGTCTTGGTTGTAGTCCAGGCTTTTGATCTTCTTCGGTTTGGTATAGATCAATAGTATGTCGGAGAAGCCGAGGCTGTATTCCACGGGTTTTTCCTTGTTGTTTGTTATCGTGCCGTCGTACGCTTGAAAAACGTATAGACCTTCGTGGTCCGTCCCCGTAAAATAGAGGTCGGGTATGTTGTCCCTGTTCGTTTGCCCGAAAAAGACACGCAAATCGTTTTTGATTCGGAGTCTGGAAGGCGTAATGTCTTTCCGTTTGTAAACAGAGTCCACGGGATCGAGAAAATAGGCGAAAATCTGCGAACCTTCACTGGTGTGCGTCAAGATGTCAAGGGAACCGTTATTGTCCAGGTCAATCCACGTCAACATTGCGTTTTGGGGCAGGGGCGTGTCAAGTTTTTCCTCCGGATAAATGCGGAAACCTTGGGCGCTGGCGTATTCGGCCGAAAAGGCGACGGAAAAAAGGAAAAGCGCGAAGAATAATTTTTTCATTGGGCTTTACTTCTCTTTGTAAAATTGGAAAGACAGAGAAAAACGAGAGCTTACGGCTTTGCCGTTCTCGATGGCCGGTTTCCATTTTGGCATAGTTTCCAAAATCCTGACGGCCTCTTCCTTGAACGCTTTGTGCGGAGCTTTCCCGATACTGATATTCTTGATAGTGCCGAACTCGTCGACATCGAATTCGGCCAGAACGGTTACTTCGTCAGCGATTTTGCGTTTGTTCCGAAGCTTTTCGGGGTAAATAATCGCCGTATCCAGAAACGCGTAAAAGCGGTCGAAGCCAATCACGGGCATGGCGTCAGAGTTTAGTGAGGCCGATGTGATATTTTCCTTTGCCGTTTCCTGTGGTTCGGCAAGGATTTCCACCTCTTCTTCTTGGCTTTCGGTTTCCAAAGCTATTTCTGGCTTGTCAATCTGGGCTTCGGTTGCTTGATCTTCGTTCTGGACTTCGACGCTATGGTCTGCTGCCGCTGGAACTTTGGCGCTTTCGGCGACTGCGGATGTTTCCTGTTTCTTTATTGCCTTGTCGAAAATTTCCACTTTGGGAACATTTGGACTTTCGCTCTCCTGAGTCTCTGCTTCCGTGTGGAGTTTTATGTCTTTAGCCTGTTTTTTTATTTCTAAAGTTTCGGTTTCCGGTATTTCCAAACCGGTTTTTTCCTCGTTTAGAGTGATTGGTTCCGGTGATGAAAGCGTGAACTCTGGCTCAGGCGCTTTGCCGAGAAAAAACAGAGTGGTCGCGGCACCGGCGATAAGTCCGTAAGAGATCATGGCAAACGGAGACTTGAAAATGGATTCCGTCCGAACAGCAGAAGCTGTTGCGGCGTGTTGTTCCAGAATCTTGTCAAAGTCCATGTGTTTTCTCATGTTCTCTGCGGAGACCGGCCGGTATTCGTATTCGACGATGTGAGGTTTGTTTCTTGATTTCATCTTAAGCGTATTTGGACTGTGCGGTCTCGCAGGCCTTGCGCAGTTTTTTGTAAAGTCTGTGGGCGCGTTGTTTGATGTTGTTCTCGTTTGTTCCGAGAACTTCGCCTATGTCGCGATAATTGAGTTCCTGCTGGAATCGCAATTCCAGTAAATACGCGTCCTTTTCATTCAGTCCCGAAACGGCGGCTTGCAGAATGTTCCGGTCTTTGGGGTCTTCCGGGTCGAACCACAGGTCCACGTCTTTTTCCAAATTGCCGAGGGTCTGCTCGTCGAGGAAGACGTACATCTGTTTTTTCTTGTCACGGAAATGTTGGCGCACCTCGTTCAGTGCGATGCGGTAAAGCCACGCCGAAAAAGGGAATCCCCTGTGTTCGTATTTATGAAGACTGTTCAGAGCGCTGAGAAACACTTGTGAGGTGATGTCGGCCGCCAGATGCTCGTCGTAAACCTTTCGGTGGATAAAGTTGAATATCTTTCCGAAGTATTTCTCGTAGAGTTCCCTGAAATGGGCCGGATCCTTCTTTGCTTGCTCAATGATCTGTTCTTCTTCTTTGTTGAAAGTAGTACTGAGCACGTTTACTTTTTGATTGATTTCAATAGTGATAATGCCGTATTTCTTTGAAGTTACACTTTCAGGGCGTTTTTAAGCGTGTTTTTACGTTTTGACCGCCGATGTTTCCAGCTAAGCCGGACATTTTCTTACTTTTTAAAAAATAATAACCAGGTTTCAAGGTAAAAAGCGCTTTTGGTGATCCTAAAGTACCTTTTGGGTAATCCGAAAAGACTATCGCCGATTTTAGCCTTGAAATGTACTAGATGGTAAAGGTTTTCGGGATAAACCATTTTCAAGCATGGGAGTTCCGCTAACATACTTTCTTCCAATGTTTCGTCACCGATCACCACAACGATTTTCCTCCAATCGACAGTCCGGAGGTCACGGGCGCGCCGTTTTTCCGCCGGGCACCGTAGTGCAGGCCATGATGACACGGGGACAACTGGAGGAAGCTTTTGTCTCTACAGGAACGGATATGTCTAAGGGAATGCCTTCGTATATCGACGCTCTCGCCAGATTGTTGCAGCGCTATCACGCCGTTCCGGGCGTGGAGGATGACCAGGATATTCAGGAACGTTTTTCTTTGCTTTACGATCTTAAAAGGATGGTCTTTCATTGGTTCAATGAAAACCCGATTGCGCACCGGAGAATCAAGGAAGACATTCCGGAAATGAGAACGCACAATTTGGTGTTTAAACTGATGGGGGAAATACAGGAAGAGCACGCCAAATTGATGGTGGTGATTATCAATAAGAAAAAGCCGTTGTGGGTGCCGGACCAAACTCCCGGTGGAGGACCCGCTGATCCGGAAACGCAGGCGCTTTGGACGGAGCTGACGGGAGCGAGCCCGACCTTAGGCATAAGCGAACGGGGCGGGGGAGATTATGACGGATTCGTGTATATGGGTTTCCGTTCCCGGACCTATTCAGCCTTGGCCAGACTTATGGAAGGGGAGCGCGGCAGGGCTCTAGTCCGGGCAATGATGAAGGCGGAAAAGAACCCGACAATGCTATACCCGACAGCCTCGCCGGACTATTTCAAGAATGCGAAATATAAGAACGCTACACGGCGAACCCGGGAAATGGATAATTTGGGACTTAAATCCGGACCGGAACCGATGCGTTTGTACGGCTTGAATTATGATTGTAAGGATACCGCCTTTTTAAGGTATGATACCTCTTGGAGTGAACAAATCCAGGTAGCGACCAAAGAAGCTTACAGGCCAAGGCCCAAAAGCACGAAAGCGACAACGGCGGCCGGCTTGGAATTAGGTGTTTACAAGCAAAGCGATGCGGTGGAAGAGGAAGAAATTGACCAATGGCTGGATATCGAAAGTACGCCGGAAGTCCAAACTACGGAGGGAGGTTATACGCCGTCGCCGTATTTTCTGAACTTGGCGGATATGTTCTACCACGATCTTTCGGAGAACAAGTCTTTTTTGGAGGAGATGCCCGTATTGCCTAGTCATGCGTATGAGGAAGATCCGGACCTAAAGCATTGGGGGAACAGAAAAAATCATTCCGTAGGGTTAAGAATGAATTTGTTAAGAGAGGAGCAAGGGTTGGCACCGTCAAAATGGTTTTCGAAGTTGAATAATAGGCTTACGGGAAAAGTGGGGCGCCAGCCTGTTCGCTCATAAAGTCGTTATAGGGCTTTTCCGCTTCTTATTTTCAGGTCACGAATTACTTTTACGCCGTAATACCCTTTTTCTTTAGGTAGATAGAATTCCTTCCTTAAGAATGTGACCGCTACGTTTTTGCCTCTTACGGTTTCAAATTTATCACTCAAGATATCGGCTCCCGGAAAATATTCAAGCCAGAAAAACTCGTGCTTGTGTCCGTTCTCCTCCCTCAAGACGACAATGTTGAATTGGCCTTCCCTTATGGCTTCCAGTTTGCCGTTTAGCGTGCTCAATCCATCGGTGGTTTCGCCAGTGTATGTGCGTTCGTTAAAGCTTGTCGGTTGGTCAAAAGCTTCCGGGCAACGCAACATAATTCCGAAAGCGAGCCTGTCGCCGAGGCGGTCAAGGTCCGCTTCTTTGTCCGTGTCGAAGCCGGATTCGGCTAAGGCTTTTTTATTCACTGTCGCGGCCGTGATTAGACAAAGGCCAAGACGGAAATCGCGCTCCTCTTGATCTTTTGGCGGAGCCGAATATTCTGCGAGACAGTCGCAGGTGTCTTCGGATACCTTGTCTAGAATGTTTTCGGCGGTTTGGCAAAAAGAAATTTGAGGTAAAAGGAGAAGGAGGATGGCGCAAGCGCAGAGACGTGTCATGGAAGAGAAAGTTGGTTGCGCTCGGGGGATCGCATAATTGTAAATGATTTTATTAATATAGACTCGATTATTCGATTGTGCAAGAATTCTGTGTCGCCATTTTGGCCCGACCCTCTGATGGCTTTGATTATTTGCCGTTGCAAAGCTTTCCGAAATGTTTATTTTTGCCTACGCTCCGAATAGGGTTTGATTTAGAAAAAAGATATTGATGACTAACAAGCATATTTCGATAATAGCGGACGAGCTTTCCGTTCGCGTCGATCAGGTCTCGGCTACGGTTGACTTGCTCGACGAAGGCGCTACGGTACCTTTCATTTCCCGTTACCGTAAAGAAGCTACCGGTAGCCTCGACGAGGTGGCGGTAGCGGCGGTGCGTGACCGTATTGAGCAGTTGCGCGAGTTGGATAAGCGCCGGGAGGCTATTTTGAAGTCGCTCAAAGACCAAGAGAAGCTGACGCCCGAGCTTGAAAAGGCCGTAATGGAAGCGTCCACAATGGCCGAGTTGGAAGATATTTATTTGCCTTACAAACCTAAGCGCCGTACCAAAGCGACGATCGCCCGCGAGAAAGGCTTGGAACCGTTGGCCAAAGAGCTTTTCGAGCAGGGTTCGGATATGGATCTGGAAGAGTTCGCAGCGCAGTTTGTGGATGAGGGCAAAGAGGTGAAGGATGTGGAGGAAGCCTTGAAAGGCGCCCGCGACATCATAGCCGAATGGATAAACGAGGATCAGGAAGCCCGTTCCGAAATGCGGGAATTTTTTGCCAAAGAGGGAACTTTCAAAGCCCGCGTGATTCCGGGAAAGGAAGAGGAAGGCAAGAAGTACAAGGATTACTTCGAATGGGACGAGCCGATTGAGAAAGCGCCTTCGCACCGCGTGTTGGCGATGCGTCGCGCCGAGAAGGAAATGGTCATTATGCTCGATTCCTGTCCCGACGCCGACGAGGCTGTTGATATGCTTGACCGTCGTTTTGTCCACGGTTCGGGTCCGGTGGCGGAGCAAGTGGCTACTGCGGCCAAAGATTCTTACAAGCGACTTCTGAAACCGTCAATGGAAACGGAAGTCCGAATGGAATCGAAAAAGAAAGCGGACGAGGAAGCTATTCGCGTGTTCTCGGAGAATTTGCGGGAATTGCTGTTGGCGGCGCCATTGGGACGTAAGCGCGTTATGGCCATCGATCCCGGATTCCGTACGGGCTGTAAAGTCGTGATGCTCGACGAGCAAGGCAAGCTTTTGGACCACACGGTAATCTATCCGACCAACGGCCAACGCCAGCAAATGGAAGCCGAAGCCAACGTGAAAGCTTACTGCGAACGCTTTGACGTGGAGGCGATCGCTATCGGTAATGGAACGGCGAGTCGCGAGACGGAGTCGTTTGTCAACTCTCTTGGTTTGCCAAAAAGTATCTCCGTAGTGATGGTGAACGAAAGCGGAGCCTCGATTTACTCTGCATCGGAAGTGGCGCGCGAAGAGTTCCCTGACCACGATATCACCGTTCGCGGATCAGTGTCGATTGGACGTAGATTGATGGATCCTTTGGCCGAACTCGTGAAACTCGATCCGAAATCCATTGGGGTAGGGCAGTACCAGCATGATGTTGACCAGTCGGCTTTGAAAAAAGGCCTTGACGATGTCGTGGTCAGTTGCGTGAACGCCGTGGGCGTGGAAGTGAATACCGCAAGCAAGGAACTGCTTACCTACGTTTCTGGTCTCGGTCCCCAATTGGCAAAAAACATTGTTGAATACCGTAACGAAAACGGCCCGTTCCGTAGCAGAGCCGAATTGAAAAAGGTTCCTCGTTTGGGTGCCAAGGCTTTTGAGCAATGCGCCGGCTTTTTGCGGATTCGTGGGGGCAAAAATCCTCTCGACGCCAGTTCGGTACACCCGGAGCGTTACGATTTGGTGAAGAAAATGGCCAAAGACCTTGGTTCGGGCGTTCAGGAGTTGCTTGATAATGACGGACTTCGTCAGCGAGTGAAGCTTTCGGATTATGTGGACGGCGAAGTGGGTTTGCCTACCTTGGAAGATATCATGGGTGAACTCGAAAAGCCGGGGCGTGACCCTCGCGAAGCTTTCGAGGCGTTCTCATTTGCCGAAGGCGTAAACGAGATTACGGATTTGAGCGTGGGCTTGAAGCTTCCGGGCATCGTGACAAACGTAACTAATTTCGGAGCTTTTGTGGATGTGGGCGTACACCAAGACGGTCTTGTGCATATCTCGCACATCGCCGACCGTTTTGTGAGCGATCCGGCCGAAGTGGTGAAAGTAAGCCAGAAGGTGACTGTTACGGTGGTGGATCTGGATGTGGACCGCCGAAGAATCTCCCTTTCGATGAAAGCTAATCCGTTTGAGGAGAAGAGAGCGCCACAAAGGAATACCCGTAACGAGCGCAAACGCGACGAAAACCGTTTCCAGCCAAGAAAGACAACCAACAGGCAAAGCCCCAACAACCGCCGGGAACAAGACGGCCCTGACGGGGATTTGCAAGCGAAACTTGCGATGTTGAAGGGCAAGTTTAAGAATTAAGGGCGGGTTGATAACTTAGCGCTTCGATTTTTAATTGACGAAAAGGCTTTCTGGGTGACCCGGGAGCCTTTTCGTTTTTTTTGGAATATAATCAAGTAATTATATTTTTGTCCGAAAATATTACTTGTCGATCGCTTTTTCATCTTTTTGCTATGGCGAACATATTCGGAAAAATAAGAAACTTGAATTTCAGCTGGGACAGGCTTGTGGCCATTGTGGCGATGCTTACCAGTACTTGCGCGTTGTTGGTGTCCGCTTACGAGACTTCCATCATGAAAAAGCAACAATATGTGCAGGTGTGGCCCTATGTGGTGCATACATTATCTAACCATACAACTAGCTCCGAAAAGTTGCGAAAGATGGATCTTCCGGATTCTTTGGATCTAAATGAAGTCTCACTCGCTTTCAAAAACAAAGGTTTGGGGCCCGCGATTCTCGAGGAGATAGAGTTTTTGCTTGAAGGTAAGTCATACGAATCGGGAGAGAAAATGATGAATGAGGCTTATAAAAGTTTTAGTGATGGCGAGGACTATCTTTCCACTTCTTTTTCGTCCCTGTCAAAAGGCTCGGTGATAATGGCTAGAGCGGAACATGTTTTCTTTAAAATGATTTGCCCTCCGAAGATGGCGAGGACTTTTTCGGAGTTGGTTAGTTCGGGGCGTATACAGGTTAACTTTCGCTATAGATCTTTGAACGGAGACTGTTGGTGGTTGAAAAAAGGCGATGTTCAGGCCGGGGAAGAGTGTAGGTGACGTTTTTTTGTGGGGTTGTTTCTTTGTAATCCTTTGACTTTTAGTTTAGTCGTTTGTTCCCTGCCAATCGGGAGAAAATTAAATAAACATATTTTTTTATATAAACTTGTGTGCTTTGTGTTTTTCGTATATGTTTGCACGCATAAGATTTGTCAGCATCACTGCTGTGGCGTTTCGCCACGGTCGAAGTAAAGCTTCGGATACATCACTACACGTCAGTGACATTCAGCGTGACTCAACGGTACCAGTAGGTACCATCTAGTCGAGGAATGCTGAGAGTCTGCGACATTTACCTCAACTAGATGGTACCTACTGGTACCCCGTCACGCCTACAGTGACTGAAGGTAGTCCAGAGAAAGATTTAGTGACAAGTCAAAAAGCGGAACTCAATTCGGGTTCCGCTTTTTTTATTCTTTTTAAGCTATAAAAATTAGCTTTCTTATCGAATCGGGTTGTGTTGTAGTGCTTTTGTGGAACCCTAAATTAAACTATATAATTTTTAATTTAAATTTTATTTAGCAGAATAGATTGTCAACCCTGTTTTCAGGGATATTTTCCTCATTAAGCCTATTGAAAAATAAAGCTATAAAAATTGCTATAAAATTTGTGTCAAATGAATTGATCATATATATTTGTAACCATAAGATTTTGTCAGCATCACTGCTGTGGCGTTTCGCCGCGGTCGAAGTAAAGCTTCGGATACATCACTACACGTCAGTGACATTCAGCGTGACTCATCGGCACCATATACGTATATAGTGCTTAGGAATGCTGAAGGTCTGCGACATTTACCTAAGCACTATATACGTATATGGTGCCCCGTCACGCCTACAGTGACTGAAGGTAGTCCTTTGAAAGATTTAGTGACAAGGTCAGAATGCGGTTCCCTATCCCGGGAATCGCATTTTTTTTAGGTGCCGTTCCTTAGCCATGCTGGCTCCCGATCATTTTGTTGTTCTGTTTTGTGCGCAATTCCCCATTTGCCCGAGCTGTTTTTCATATTGATGAATACCCGAAAGGGATATGAGATCGGCTAGGAGAGGGACTCTTGTTTAGCGCATCGTTTCGTAACCGCGGTAGCGTATGAAAAATCTGATTGAACTTTATCCACCGAAATCCAGCGCCGACCAAAAGTTGCTTCTGGACTTTATCGGCTGGAAAGCGGAGAGCGGCCACAAAACCGCCCTGAAAAGGGACCGCTGGAACCAGCTGAAAGGTCTGTACAAAAAGGCGGAGGCTGATTTGGCTGACCGGGATGTGTTGGCCGCCTTGGTCTGCATGATTGATGGAGCCGACCCGAGGGAGGTGAAACAAACCCCCGAAAGCCCAAGCCAAGCGACTTTGCGCTATATGAAGCGCCGTGCCCGTCGCTTGATGAAAAAATTGGGAGAGGAGAATCCCGAGCTTTACTGCTTTATTTCCAAAAAACTTCTTGAAAGTCTGGATGTCGGAATTGAGGACAGAATAGTAAGCCAGCTGGACAAGGGGGACGGATCGTACCCTTACGTAGGCGAAAAGCCTGAGGGGAAAACCGAAGCCAAAGGTCATTATGGCATGTACGGCAAGGGCGTAATGGTCGATTTGCGCTATCGTTTCGTGTTGGGGTATGTGATGTTGGGCGAAAGCCGCCACGCTCGCCAGCTTAACAACGGTAACGGTAGCTTCGTCTACGATTTCTGGAAATTCAGAAGGACAGAGCCCGGAATGCCTTTCTCCGAGGCTTGGAAAAAGTACGGGCACGGTCTTGCCGATATGATGAAGGATATCCGCATGCCGTGGTATGGTCTGGAATTCATCTATAGAGTTTACGGTTTGCTTGGGGAGAAGCTTGACCTTTCCCAAGTGGGCATAGCGCATTACGTAAATTGTCTGTTGTCTCCGTCGCCTGTCTTGAAGAAATTGGCGATGGACAGCATGTGGGAATCTTGGGGGCCAAAGCCTAAGCCCAAGAAAGGCTTGCTCGGGAATCTTTTTAGAAGTAAGGACACAGAAACTTCGAAGCCCGAAGCGGTCATAATGGAGGGGTGGGCGATGGCTTATCCTGAGATGCCGCTTGCGAAAAAGCGGAAGTTTGAGGTAGAAGTGCTTCCGGGTTTGCTTGTCAGAGAAGACACAATAACGAACCATAAGGATGAGGCGGCCGCCGAGAAGCGCTTCCAAGGAGTTGTGACGGGACTCACCTACCAACGATACAGCAATAGGTCGGGATTCCCTATCAGTAAAAAATTGCGTGACACTGCCTTAAAGCTTGAGGGCTGGGGCCGGATAGCCAACTTTAATGACAAGGCAGCCGAAGATTTGGCTTATTTCCTTCTTAATGCGGGCTCGAAAATCTCGGTACGGCGAGTATTGAAGCTCTTGAAGTCGCAACAGTTGCAAAGCTTGGTCAGGCGTTGGTACAAAATGATCGACCATTCCGACGTTGAGCAAAGGGAAACTTTCCTTGACGTCTTCAAACAAAGCTTCGAGAAGATGGACTGGGAGGCGCGTTACGTAATGTCGGATGTGCTGAACCATGAAGACAAAGAGTTTAGGGCCCTGTCTTGGAGAATTCTCCAAAGAAACTCGAAAAAGCTCGGGGATGGGTACTGGGCTTTTAACGCCATTTGGTCCACCGTTTCGGATATCCATAAGAAAGGCGGAAAAGAAGCTCTGCGGACCTTGTTCGCCGAAGCTCCATACGCCAAAGTGGCGCTGACCGATATACTCAAACGTTCGGACTTGAATCAGATCGGGCGTTTGTCACGGGATCTTTTGAGCTTTTTCCAGGCTGAAGACGAGCTGAGCGAAGCCTTGATGGCATGTCTTGACCAGTCGTTTGACAGCTCTCCGACATATGGAATGGGCATGATGTTCCTTTTCAATAGTGACGAGTCTATTGCGAGATTCCTCGGGAAACATCGCCGTGCCTTGCGTCGCATGTTTGAGCACTATTGGTATGTGGACAGTTTCGTCGAGGCGTGGTTTGGTGTGCTGAAGAATATGAATTCCCCAATTTGGGAATTGTTGGGTGATTTGATGGTTGAGGCCGACTTGGACGAGTCTTTCTGGCGTGCGTTGGTAGGAGGCTTGGAGAACGATGAGAACACTATTCCGGCCCGTTACTGGGTGACGCTATTCCTCGAATCCAAGAACCCGGCGCTCAAAAACAAAGCGGATCACCTCCGTAACGAACTGTGGGAAAACCTTTCGCGTTCGGTGGGAAGCGAAGTGCGCTCCGACCTTTTGCCTCGTTTGGGCTCTGTTATTTTTCTGGATGTCATCAGTGGCGTTCGTCCCGCCGAATGGTTGCGGTGGATCTGTGCCATGCATGAGGAAGACTGGCAGTATGTGAGCATTTTGGCCGAAGACAAGACATTGGCGCATCATAATGACGTCGACTTCTGGATTTCGGCTCTGGAAATGCTTGCCGACACTTCGTTGGAAGAAAACCTACGGACACGTTTTTGGGCAAGACCTGAGACTAAGAGCGCTTTCTCCGCATTTGACCACCCGGCTCTGCTGGACGTAAAGATTCCGGAAGCCGAGACAATGCTTTGCGATTGGATCGATTCGAAATACACCTCGATTATATCCGACCAAGAGAAGCTGTTCAAAATCTCTATCCACCCCTTGCCAAACGTTCGCGATCGTGGCTGGACGCTTGTTCTGGCCTCTCAGCCGGAGGTTCCCTTTATGTTGCGAATGGCTGAGTGCGGTGTGCCGGAAGTGTTCCGCAAGGCTACCGAATGGTTCGGGAAGTTACCGAAAGGCGATTCTAAAGAGTCGCACGCCATTTTGGCCCTTTGCGATAGCCCGAAACAAGACGTCCGCGGATTCGGGATGGACTTGATAGGCGAACGGAAGGAAGCTCTGAATTACAGTGATTCCGAATTGTTGCCTTGCCTTTCCGAGCACCCTGATGCGTACGTGCAGGAGAAAGTGGCCCTAGCGATGGAAGAGTTGGCGGAAACGCCCGTGTTCGCCGGAACGTTTGACCGCCAGGTATTAAGGCAAAAGAACGTGGCGAGAAAGGCCAAGGAATCGGTGAAACGCCGGTTGGAAGCCCGGCTCGATATGGATCCGACACTGCTGTTGGAACTGGCCAACGGCCGCGACAAGCAAGACGCCGAGTGGGCCGTCCTTCAGCTTACCAAGCTGGCCGTAGCCGACAAGGTGGATCCCGAAGTTTTTTCATTGGCATAAAGGGTAAAGGAGCTAGGTGTTCTGTGATTTGGATGAAGCTTTTCTCTTCAACAGTACCAAATACTTAATACCTAAGACCCAATACCCCCACAAAGATATTCTGAAATGCAAGTAACGCAGACTTATCATAAACCAAGCGGGGCCAGTTCCGACGGACAAGGAAGCAAGTTTGACTTTTCCGCGGAGTGCTCTCGCAAACCCGTTTCCCTCAACGCCTTGGTCAAGGATAGCGGTGCCTATGCCCGCGTAATGCTGGCTCTCCGCAAAGTGGTGGTGGGCGACTGGCGCCCCAAACAAGTCGACCATTCGGCCTATCAGGCGTGGGTGGCCGAGCGCTACCTCGAAGAGTTGCCCAACCATATGCAGGGCGTGGACGCCGAAAAGCTTCAGCTGATGGAGGAGCGCAAGACCGTAACGGAAGAGAAACATAAGGTCTTGGGAGAACTGTCGGCGCTTAAGAAAGGTGTCGGCACGGCGAGGAGAAAGTATTACGAATGGCTCTATACACACGACAAGGACAAATGGTTTGTGCTTGACCCCGTGATTAGCGTGCACCAAGACGCCGTCATTTTCGAAGCTTTCTCGCTTGACGAATCCGTTTACGGCAGGGTATCCGTCCCTTCCGAAAAGCTGGAAACCTTTGACCGGACGGTATTCGGCACCACAAACATCGACTTTAGCCAGACTTTGGCCGACGAGCTTTACCGCGTGCGGAGCTATCGTCCTGCTTGGCTGAAGGTGAGCTACGAAAAAGTGGAGATGTCCACTGACTTGGGCCTTTCGCTCGAAAAGAAAATAGACCTGCCCGAAACTTGGGTTAGGGGCTTTCTTCAGGTACAGTCGGCCTCGTCGCTTGACGGCGTAGACTTCGACCTGGATACCGAAACCATGGCCGAAACGCTGGCCGTGTTGGAACGCAAAAAAGAAAAGCAAGGGCCTCGCTCCGTTAGGTTCATATTCAAAAAAGGAAAACCCGTGACGGTTTCCATCGATCCTTGGGGGATAGAAATTACCGACAGGAAGATATATGAGGGAGATTACGAGGGCGAGATCCGCATCTGGGGTCGCCGTCGCCTCAGCGTGCTGAAGGAACTCCTTCCGCTTTCCGACACCATTAGCGTAAAGATGCTTGGCACCGGCATGCCGTCCTATTGGAGCGTGTCCGTAGAAGGGCACCGTTTCGACGTTGGGTTGTCGGGCTGGACCGCCAACGACTGGGCCGGAAAGGCCAACTTCGACCTGCTGGCCTCTACCGGCAAGTCAAACAAACTGAAAACCGTACTGGCCGAACGCGTAATCAAAGAGAAGATGACCGTGACGCCGGAGGGCTTGTCGGCCCTGACGGGCTGTTCCCGATCCGAGGCCACCGCGTCGCTTCAGGAATTGTGCAAGAACGGACAGGCGATGTATGACCACCTGAAGGGCGAATACCGCTGGCGCCAGCTCATTAACCAGGAGATACAAGTGACCGACCCCGAGGAGGATGAGCGCAATACCTACGCTATCAGCCTCTTTAAGGAGGGCAAGGTAAGCTATGCCGGCAAGACTGTGGAAGACAAGCACTACCTGACGGTGGAGGGAAAAGGAACCTTCGAACCGTCGCTTACGCTGGATAAGGACGGGAAAGTGAAGGAAGCCTCCTGTACGTGCAGTCATTACCGGCGCAACCAGTTGAGGAAAGGTCCGTGCGCCCACCTTGTGGCCTCTGTCCTTTATGTCCAAAACCACAAGAAATCATGAGGGCACTTTTGGTAATTTCTTACGAAGCGAAAACTAGTCGGTATGTCGGATAACAATAACTGGAGAGACCGCATCAAGGAGATCGGCAAGGAAGGCTATGAGATAGAGGAGATGGTCCGTTTGGGATTTCTCACCATCAGCCAGGAGGAACTTGAGCGTATAGCGGAACGGGAGAAGGCTTACAGGAAGTTGGGGGCCCGTAGTCGCGAGATAGAGAAAGCCCTTGAAGGCTTGGAGGACATTACCCCTTATATAAAGGTAATCAGGGAAGAGCGTATAGAGAGGGTTCGCAAACAGCGCGAGATCCGCAAGGTGGAGAAGGCCAAAGCCGAGGCCGAAAGGAAAAAGGCCGTGGAGGCCAAGCTCCGGAGCACTCCTACTTATCTGGGCGACGAGATATCGAAAGGTATTCATTACGGCGAATACGACGAAGACCGCTGTCTGGAAAACGGAATGCCGGGCATCCGCGACCTCGACGAGCTGGCCGAAAAGAGCGGCATAGGGGCCAAACGCTGGCAATGGCTGGCCTATCATAAGAAAGTGTCGCAAATAGATCACTATACCCGCTTCACCATTCCGAAGAAGAGCGGTGGCAAAAGGGAGATTTCCTCGCCTAAGTCCAAGCTCCGCGAGGCGCAGGAATGGATAAAGGACAACGTGTTGGCCTCGGCGGTACCGCACGCCGCGGCCGTAGCCTACCGTCCCGGCATGTCGGTGGCCTATAACGCCATCCTCCATATGGGCTCCAAGCTCGTGATCCGTATGGACCTCAAGGACTTTTTCCCTTCGGTGAAGTTTCCACGCGTCAAGGGCGTTTTCCGTTCCTCCGGCTATAGCGAGGCTTTGGCTACCGTCTTCGCCTCCGTTTGTACGGATGCTTTCAGGGTAAAGACCAAGATGGGTGACAAGGAGTATTACGTGGCATTGGGCGAAAAGGCCTTGCCCCAGGGCGCCTGCACCTCGCCGGCGCTGACCAATGTGCTGTGCCGGAAGCTGGACAAACGTATCGCCAATTACACCAAGAAGCACGGAATAGTCTATACGCGCTATGCCGACGACTTGGTGTTCTCATCCAAAACGGGTAACGTCAATCTCAAAAGCTTTTTCGCCTGGATCCGCAGGATAATCAAAGAGGAAGGTTTTGTGCTGAACGAGGAGAAAACAAGCGTGATGCGCCCGCACCAACGCCAAACCGTGACGGGGGTAGTGGTAAACGAAGGCGGACATATCCGCATTTCGCGCCGTGATGTCCGGAAGTTCAGGGCCTTCGTGCATCGCCTGAGTGTGCTCAACGACGAGATAGTGGCCAAGGAAATAGGCAAAAACCCGTATTCCTACATGAGTGGCTACATGTCGTTCGTGCGGATGGTCAATCCTATGCAGGCGGACAAACTGCAGGCGTATATAGATAAGTTGCATCCGCAGTTGGCGGAAGCCTAGCGAATAAGCGATTTGTACGCCTCTTATAATCCGCGGGCTTGGGCCCAAAATGTAAGTGTTGACGTCCCGTCGAATTTTTCGACGGGACGTTTTTGTGTGCAAAACACGGATGGTTATTGTAATATATGTGGTTGTTTGTACTAGTGGAGGGGATGTTTGAAGTTATTGACGTTTTGTGGTGTTTGAGGTATAAGGAAGCTAAGATGAAAAGAAAGCAACAACCCGATAAATGGAGGCCTGCCTTAATGCTTTGTGTGATGTCTATTTTTATTTTTTGTCCAGATGTTTTGCTCCCACGATGTGTTTGAAAATTTGAAGCAAAGGGTGATAACTTACTTTTTAACGATTAACAAGTTGTGGCCTTAACATGTTATTCAATTAGAAAAGGCTCTTTCCTAGCAATAGGTTAGGGCCTATTTTCTTTTTTATCCCTTTTTTTCGCCCTAAAACCCCTTTTTTTTGCTGTTTAGGACATGTCATAAATGGAAAAAGGACCTGTCCTTACTATCTTTAGGACGTGTCCTTTTACTGTTAGGGACTTGTCGTTTTTACTGTTTGAAGCTTTTCATTAGGGAATGCAGACAAGTGTTGGAACGTAATACGTCACTTGTGTTTTTATCTTACACAGTAATATTCGCTCTGATCTGCAGTGTTGGGACTTTGGAGAGGACTTAAAAAATCCGGACCGGGGTGGTAGGCCCGGTCCAGTTTCGGTAAAAGGAACCCGCGGTGTGGTGCGGGTGGATTGTACTTTACCCGGCCTTGCCAGGTTTCTGACGCAATATCAGTGCAAGCATGTAATAAAGCAAGACAATTAACCACAATGTGTTCCAATGACCGGAAACTTGGTTGAAATTCGCTCCCGCAAGGTTCATTTTCAGGTATCCGCCGAATGCTTCGGTGCTTGGCACCAGCTTGCCTAGTGCGGTAAGCCAAACGGGCGAGCCCTCGGTAGGCCACGGTATGGCCGAAAGGAACAGAAACGGAAGGGTAGCGAAGGTGAGCAGAAACAATACCTGCTCTCGGGTTTTCATTCTGCCCGTGATGGCGAACGAAAAGAATACGCAAGCCAATACAAACGGGAGCAGAAACAGTGCGAGTTCACCCGCATGGGCGCGTGCCGGATAATCAAACCATTTTGAAATGGCGCCAATGCAGAATCCCATAAGGATGTAACTGACCACGGTATAGAACAGTGCCCTACCCAAAAGAACTATGGCGGGCGGAGCGTTTTCCGTGCCCTTTTCCCTGCTTAGGCGGTAACGTCGGTATTCGTTGGACGTGCCGTTGGCCAAGCCAATAGTCATCAGAAGGGTCTGTTGGATAACGGCTAGTCCCAGCAGGGCGAGGATGTAAACCCCGTATCCCCCCGCTGGGTTGAACAATTGGAAGTTTTTAAACCGCAGAGGCATGCCTGTGGCCAACGCGGCCTTTGCGGGCATTCCTTTGGCCATGAGCTTTCGCACCTTTATCCCCGTGCCCAGTGTTTGGCTGGCGTATAGGCACCCTTTTACCGCCTGTTTGTATGGCAAAACGTAAGCGGCGTCGGCGTAAAGGGTCACGTCCGTCTGCTCACTGCTTAGTATGTCCTTTTCGAAATCCTCTGGTACGCTGAACACCGCCCTTACCTCGCCTTTGTAATAAGCGTCACGAGCCGATGCCATATCGCTGAAATTGACGGCTTTCACGTAGTCGGTAGCGTCGAGCATGCGTATCAGTTGCCAGCTTAGCGGGCTTTGGCTATGGTCCACCACGGCTGTGGGCACGTCGTTCACCACTTCTTTTTGGTATGCGGTGGCAAAGAGCAGGGGATAAGCAAAGGCCGGCAACAGTAGCGTAACTGCCAAGCCCATGTCGGAAAACACTAAACGTAGCTCGTTGAGGAAGCTTTGCGCCAAGGCGCGGAATATTTTTCCCAATCCCTTCATTAGAGTAGTCTTTTGCGTTTTGGGGAAATCAGGCGTTTGCGGAGCAATGGCGCCATTGCGAACAGGCAGAGGAAAGCGGCCAAGGAAAGGTATGTTCCCGTCTGGTAGGCCAGAGGTATGCCCCGCATGCTTTGCCCGAAGAATGCCTCCACGAAATGGGTGAAGGGGATAATCTGGGACAGAGCCCTGAATCCGCCGGGAAGTTCCGATGAGGGGAATGTTACGCCTGCGCACGTAAAGGCGAAACCGCAGAACAGAAGTCCGGAGGTGAGCGCCTTGCGAAGCACGGGTTGTAAGCTGACAAAAGCGACGGCAAGTCCCTGACACGCCAATATAAAGAGGAAATATGCCAAGTAAAGCGCCCTTTCGTCTCCGTTAAGCGGAAATCCCGCCATGCGGAACAGTAGATAATGTATGCCCACTGCCGTAATACCGTAAGCGATGGTGTAGGGGAGGAGTTTTCCAGCCAAGGCTTTGTATATGGATCCTCCCGCAGTGCCCATCCATTGGCGGGCGGAACGGAACCTTATCTCGGATCCCATGGCGTAAATGGAAGTGATGGTAACGAAGGACATCATGGCCACCCAGATCAAAGCCCCGCCGAGGAAATAGAAATAGTTCACGTCCGGATTGGAGAGCGAATGGGAGATTAGCCTTATGGGCATGAAATCGTTCATCGCTTTGGCTTGGGAGGAACCCTTTTTCATGCGGGTCTGGATCTCCACGCCAGCCGAGAAAGTGGAGGCTACCATAGTGACCGCTTTTGAAACGTTACCGCCCGCGGCCATGGATATATAGCTGTGAAACAGCTCCGCCTCGGATCCTGATCCCCTGTAAAAGCCTTTCTCAAAGTCTTGGGGAAGGTACAGTAAGGCGTAGACCTTACCTTCCAGCAGGCCGGCTTTGCCTTCTTCCAAGCTTTGGTACCGCTCCGTTATGCGGAGGGTCGGGCTCGCTTCCACATAGCGGAGCAGTTGCCGTGACAGCGGACTATTGTCGGCGTCGTGCACGGCTATCGGGAGTTCGCGCAATATGCCGGCTCCCATCAGCTGATAGTAGAAGACCGCCGTGATAGCCGGAAACACTGCCACGGCCAGCCAGTAGGCGGGTTTGGAGGCAATGCGCCGGAGTTCCCGGCGAAACGTCGGCCTGAATCCTTTTTCAGTCATAAGCTTTGGGCTCCGGGGAGCTTATTTATCGGTTTCGAACTGGGCCCAATCGATGAGGGCCGTCATGCCTGGACGTAGGCCTTCAGCCTTCTTTACGGGCACGGCACGCACTTCGAATGTCTTCATGTCGAAGTCGCCGGTGCTTTTAGTCGCCTTCCAAGTGGCGAATGCGCCGAGGGCGTTGATGTAGTTTACCTTAACCCGAACGGACTGGCCACCCAAAGCGGGAAGCGTAACATCGAATTCGGATCCCATCTTGAAGCGAGGTAACAAGTCTTCGCGAAGGTTGAAAGTAACCCAAGCGTCGTCTAGGTCCACGATGGTCATGATGGGGAAGCCCGCCGCCACAAGCTCCCCCCGTTCGGGGATGACGCTGGCCACTTCGCCGTCGATAGGCGACAGTACCTTCGTTTCCTCGAGATAAGATTCCACTTCGGTCACGGCTCCGGAAGCTCTCTCTACCAGCGCTTCGGCGGCAGTCTTGTCTTCGGAACGGGCACCCCTGCGGGCCATATCGTATTGCGACTTGGCCATTTCCACTGTATGTGCCATCGCTTTCCACTTGGCTTCGGCTTCGTCCATCTTTTGGGCCGGGATCACGCCTTCTTTATGAAGGTTCTTTACCCTTTGGTAAGTCTTTTCGGCGTAGGCCATTCCCGCCTTCGCTTTTTCCCATTGGTTCTTTGCCGCACGGATTTGCTCGTTGCGCGCGCCGTTTTCGGCCTTGTTCATTTGAGCCGTGGCCGCTTTTCGGGCCGCCATTGCCTGGGCCAGTTTGGCCTCCACCTCAGGGCTTTCTATCCGCGCCAAGCTCTGGCCGGCCTTTACGCTTTGGCCCTCGCGGACTTTCAGTTCCGCCAGTCGGCCCACCAGCTTGGATGCCACTTTCACTTGCGTGGCCTCCACTTGGCCCTGAAGCAGTAACGGTGCGGGTGAAGAGAAAAGATTAACCGCCGTTACGGCTATCGCCAAAAGGGCGACAATGCCCAAGGCTATAAAAGTGTTGTTCTTCTTGTTCATGGTAAATGTCTTAACGTATTATGCCGAATAATGCGTGGCGATGCTTAGCGCGCCATATAGTCAAGGAAGAGTTCGCTCCTGCCGGAAAGCGAAAGGAGCTTTGCCAAAGCCAAGTCATAGTCGTACATGGCCTTGATACGCTCCACTTCTACTTTCGAAAGGTTGAGGCGCGCGTCCACTACGCTGGTGGACTCGGCCATGCCGGCTTTGAAGGCTTTTTCCTTTACGCGGAGATATTCGCTGGCGAACTTCATTGAAGATTCGATGGAAGTCAGTTGCTCAAGGGCCTGTTTTAGCTCTCGGTAATGCTTTTCCACGCCCGTACGAACGTCCTCGGAATATTTCTGGTTAAGGTCGGAGGCCCTTTCTTCGAGTTTGCGGGCCGCTTTCATTTTATTGTACCGCTTAAGGCCGTCGAAGATTTTCCACTTCACGCCGGCGCCTACCATCCAGCTCGGCGAGAGTCCCGCCAGTAGGTCATTCTGGTAAAGTTCCTTGTTGCCCGTTACGAAGACGGTAGGTAGGAATTCGGACCTTTCCTTCACGAACTTTTGATGAGCCAATTCCACTTTCGAATCCAGCTGGCGTATCAGCGGGCTGTACTGCTCGGCCATTTCGTGGAAATGTTCCAGAGATTCTATATTGTCGGTGTAAAACAGTTCGGTGATGGGTACTACCTGGCCTTTTGTGGCGAGGGTGTTGCCCAAGGCCGTACGGGTAAGTTCCAGACGGTGCTCGGCTTTCTTGAGTTCCCTGTTCGCCTCGCTGTGGGCCATCTCGGCGTAAAGTCGTTGGGCTTCGGCTATCATGCCGTTTTCTTCCAACTTGCGGGCATCATTAAGGTGCTGGCCTACGCCTTCCAATACGTCTTGGCGAATCTGCACCACGCTCTCGGCCAACCTAAGGCCGAAGTAGCGTTGCACCAACTCTTCGAGAAGTTCGCCTTTTACTTTGCGCAATTCTTCCGAAGCCTCGTGATGCCGGAGTTCGGCGGCCTTGTTGGCCACGTTGATTTTACCGCCGGTATAGATGGGCATCATCAACGTGGCGTTTACGGCGCTGAAGCTTTGCTCCTGCAGTGTGAGTGCGGTTGGCAAGTGAAGATTCGATCCCATAAGGGTTTTGACACCAGAAAGCCCGTCGGTCAAGGTTTTGATGCCTTTGGCTTGGTCGGGCGTGATCGCTCCGCCGGCCACCGCTTTTTGGATAGCTTCGGGTGTGAGCTGGCCTAAGCCCGATTTCAGGCCGTCGATATGTTCGGAGAAGTCGAGGGCGACGTCCTCGTCCAGTTTTACAAACAAAGCGGAGGCGGTGACAGTGGGTAGGCGCAATCCCCATGCGGCCTTCTGTTCGTAGGCCATTTCCTCCACTTCCTTTTTGGCGGCCGAAAGTTTCTTGTTTTGCCGGTGCATGGTTTCCAGCGCGTCGCCAAAGGTCATGTTTTGCCCTTGTGTAGGCGTTGGAGCCTCTTGGGCCAGGGCGCCTGTGGCCAGCCATAAGACCAGCAGAAACCCCAAAGGTAGTTTTTTCATATCGGTGACGTTACTTCCTTTTTGAGTGAACGATTACTCATTTAGTTGACGAAAAAAAAGCTGTTCTAGTGTGAAGAGCCTTTGTCATGCCGGTAGCCAGCCGTGCCTACAGCCTGAATTCCGGTACGTTTCGACGATTTCTTTAGGCAAAAATAAACCTTATTCCCCATAATAATGAGCGTTTGTTCATGATATTTCCGTCAGCCCCAGGCCTCTACGCATGATGTTGACCAGCTTCTTTTTGGTGTCGTGTAAGCTGGTTTCCGGCAAGTGTCCTTTTATTTTGGCGTTGAGAAAGCCCATAGGGGCGATAAATATAAGGGTGTACACGTCTTCGTAATCAATTCTTGCGGAGGATTCGTCCTCTTCATGGAGCCTTTGGGCTAATGCCTTGCAAAAGTCTAGGATTCTTCCGGATATCTGGGAGTCCACTTCGAAACTGGAATCGTGTATCATTACACCGTAGAGCTTGAGGATATGAGGGGCTTTGGCCATGCGTTCGCATCTGTTTTCCGCATAGCGCTCGATGAACTCGGAAAGATTGGCCGACACTTTGGTCAAGTGCTCCATGTCTTGGAGAAAAGCCCTCAAAGTGGACTTTACTATGTCTTTGACCAATTCGTGCTTGCTGGGGTAATGCCGATAGAGATATCCTTCGGACACCTTTGAGAGCTTGGCGATGGCGGCTGTGGAGGCGTTCTGGTAGCCTTTGCTCACTATCAAGTCAATTGTGGCTTGCTTGATCCTCTCGATTTTACTTTCGTCGATTTGTCTAGCCATAGTGTTGTGGTGGCGTTTTGGAAATGAGAATTGTACAAAGCTAGGGAATATAGTCCAAGTTATGAACTGGCAGGCAAAGGAAAAGCCCCGGAATGGGGCTTTGTGACACAAGACCGGAAAGGGGTTTTAGGTTTATTGCAGGGGGATGGAGGTTTTGCCCTGCGATTTTACTTCGTAGGCGAAGGTCAGTTTTCGGCTCTTGGCGGGTTTTAGCTTGAGTTTCCATTTTAGCTTGCCCGTATTTTCTTCTTTTTCGGCCTGTGGTGCTTTGAGTAGTTTGACGCTCACGTCGGCCATTTGCGACACGGGCCATTGGTCAAGCACGGTAAGGTTGACGGGTACGTCCTTGTTATTGCGGACGGTGATGTCCCAACCGGCGGTCTGGCGGGTGCCCGAGGAAAGTACCCGCTTCTGGGTGAAATCCTTGGCCCGAACCCTCTTGGCGATTACGCCACGGTCTTGTCCGAGTGAAAGGCGCAGGGTATCTTGGGCTATGTCCGTATCGAGTTTGGAATCGCCTACGTACATTCCCTCATAATAAAGGCTCATGGGGCCGGACAGTAGGTGGTATTTTTCCCAGCCCGTTACCTCGGCGGTAAGGAAAACGTTGGTGTTGATTTTTGGTACGCACACGTGGCGGTAGCCGGCCTCTAGGCTATTGTTGGCCAAAATGACGGTGTTTTTTTTGTTGTCGCTCGGGATATTGTGGCGTTCCTCTATATCGAAACGCACGGCGGCTACGGACTCTGTTTTCATCACTTCGGGAGAAACTTTTGCTACCGAGGAGGTAAAGGATTGTTTGCGTTTGAATTTTCTGGATGCTTTCCTAGCTGTACCGTACCCTACCACTACGACTTCATTTAGCGTTTGTAGGTCATTGGCCAAGTCGATATTGATGACATTCTTTTTTACGTAAATATTTTCGGTTATGAAGCCAATATAGTTTACCGAAATTACCCGTTGTTTTGAGGGAAGCTTGAGCTCGTACCTACCGTTGATATCGGTAACGACGCCAATTGTTGTACCAGTTACAACGATATTGGCCCCAATGAGTGGTTCGTTTGTCTCTTTGTCGGTTATTATTCCCCTTATCGTCACTCCACCTTCCATCGGGATGTTGTTGCCTCTTTGCGTTACACGTCCTTGGTTACGAGGTTTTGCCTGTGGGCTTGCCGTACCTCGGATCTTGATTTTGGCGGGTGCGCCCAAATACCAAGGCTTCATGGCCGGTAGTTGTCCGTCTTGGTTGGGGTCGGCGGAGGAGACGGAGAGACGGACATTTTTCCAGTCTTCGCCGGTATTTTGCCTGATATCCGCTTTGTAAGTGAGTTGAAGCGGATCGGTAAGTGAGCTGACCCGGGCGTCGTAGCGAGGCGACCAAGTGGCGTTCTTGACGAAGTAACTCAGGTTTAGGGTCGAGTTAAACCCGTTTTGGCTGGTAACGGTAACTTCCGCCTGCCCGACGGGATCGGTTTTGGTATTGCCCAAAGCCCCGATTTCTTTGCGAATGCGGATTACGCTGTCGGTGAGAACTTCCTTCTTTCTGCCGATTTTGATTCTGTCAAGACGTATGGCGTTTATTCTGCTTCGGTAGAAGTCGGCGGCTTGGCGGAGTTGGTTGATATCCAACGCCTCGTTGGTTCCGGAGAGTTTTCGGTTCGCTTCAAGTAACGCTAGTTCTTCGCCCAGAGCTTGGTCTTGTGCGTCCAAGGTTTTGGAGCGCAGGTCCAAGTTTTCCGCTATGCTTTCCAGTTTTCGAATCTTTGCTGTCGGAGCGGGAGAGTTGAGGTGATTGCGCAGGAAGTTTACCGAGAGAATGGTGAAATTGCCCTTGCCTCCGGCCTGTAGACTGTTAGCGTCCAAATTGTAGGGAAGATTATCGAAGAGCAAAACCCGTTGTCCGGCCGGTACTTGGGCCTTGGCCTGGCGGAAGACTTGTGCGCCGTTGCGGTATACGGTTACGCTTTTGATCTTGGACGGGACCTTTTGGGTTTTGAATTGCGCTTGCGCTCCAAAAGCCAAAAAAAGCAGAGCCCATGCAATATATATAGGTGTCGTTTTCATTTTTGATCTGATTTTGGAGTGGAAGACCTATTGCATTTGGACCGTTATATTCTTCGGCGCTTTTACTTCATAGGCGAAGAAAAGAGTTTTCTTGGCCATTGGCTTTAGCTTTAGCTTCCAAGTAAGTTTGCCGTTGTCCTCATTTTTCGACGCCCCTTGGGCCTGTAAAAGCTTTACGCTGATATTGTTGCGACGGGAGACGGGCCACTGGTCCGTAACGGTGAGGTTGACAGGCGTCTTTTTGTTATTGCGAATCAGGATTTCCCAGCCGGCGCTTTGCTTGCGGGCATTCGAGAGTGTTTGGTTTTTGCTGAAGGCCTTTTTCTTTACGCGCTCTACCACTACGCCACGGTCTTGCCCAAGTGAAAGCCTAAGTGTGTCCGTTGCGATATTGGTATTAAGTTCCGAGTCGCCTACATACATGCCTTCGTAGTAGAGGCTCATTTCGCCGGACAGAAGATCGAGACTCTCCCAGCCGGTAAGGTCGGCTGTTAGGAATACGGCGGTGTTGAGCTTGGGTACGCAATGGTGGCTGTAGTCGGCCTGTAATTTATGGCGGGCTAGGGTGACAGTGCGGTTTTCTCCGTCGCTTTCCAAAGTGTAAGGCTCCTCTATATCGAAACGAACAGCTCCGGAAGTGCGGATTGCGGTGGTTTTTGGACCTCTTTTGCTGTCGTATTGGAACATTGTTTCGGAGTCATCTTCATCTTCAACTTCCATTTCAAAATCAATATCTTCATCGTCCGCCATCTCGCTAATCTGTACTCCGGCGACTTTGTCCTGTAAGGACTGGAATAATTGAGGGGACGATTGGCGAATATACCAAGGATGAAGCTCTGGAAGCTGGCCGGACATATCCGGATTTGCGGAGGAAACGCTTAAGCGGACTCTTTCCCACTTTTCCCCCGTCATTTGGAAAATATCGGCTTTGTAGCTAAGGCGGAGTGGCTTATTAAGGCTGGCTACCCGGGCGTCGTAACGCGGTGTCCAGCCAGCGCCGTCTATAAAGTAGCCAAGCGCCATTTTGGTGGAGAAACCGCGTTTGCTTGTGACGGTGACCAGCACTTGCCCGACAGATTTTCCGGCGGGGCCGTGCAGTTTGGCCAATTCGTTTTTGATTCTGCGTAATTGATCACGGTCCGTTTTGACTTGTTGCTTTAGCTGTATGGTGCTTTGCAGGATTTCGTTAAGACGCGTGCGGTAGAAGTCCGCGGCGGCTTTTAGTTGGTTGATGTCGAGGCCGGAATCTTTGCCACCCAAGTTGCGGTTTGCGGTAAGGAGTTGATGCTCATCTCCAAAGGCTTTGATTTTCGCTTCGGTTTCTTCTATCCGGTATTCGAGTTTTTTGGCTTTGGCCTTCAGTTCCCTGGTCTTGTTTTCGGGTTTTGGAGTTGCCAGGTAATTTTTGTTAAAGTTGACCGAAAGGATAGTGAAGTCGCCTTGGCCGCCCACTTGTACGCTCTTTGGACGGAGCGATGCGGGCAGGTTATCGAAAACGAGCGTTCGTTTACCCGGCGGGCAGGTGACTTTTGCTTCACGATATATCTGTGCGCCGGAAAGAAAGACGGTTACGTCTTTTATTTTGGATTTGATGTTTTGGGTTTTGGTTTGGCCGAAAGTGGAAAAAGGTAAGTACGCCAAAGCCAAAGCGATAAAAATACGGCTTGTTCTCATAATCGATAAATTTTTGAAACCGGCGACCATTCTAAGGTTCGGAGATTTGACTCTTAGTTGTGTGCGTTGATAATCCGGCTTCTTTAGTTTGTCTTAAGCAATATAGGGAATTGGCCTAATTAATGAATCTGTCTGCGCTTGTTTGTGAGTGATCATATTTTTAAATGGATTAAGCCGAGGGGTAATTGAGCGTTATGTATTCTCATTTCATTTTGGCTGGCACAAACGGTGATAAGAAGGTTAACAATGGAAAGGACTTGGGGTTGAACCTTAAACCAAAACCGTAATCGTCGCATGTTCCGTTTCCGTGAGCGAAAAGAAAAGGGTGATGGGCTTCGGAATAAAAAGGGAAAGGCCGGGGGCGGTGTGGTTCAGCGTTATTCAAAAGTGCCCGCCGGCGGATATGTTCCGGGTAAAGGAGGCGTGGCATTTTCGCATTTGGCTTTGGAACGTTTGGAGGAGCTTGCCCGATGCGTATCGGAGCGGTCCGAGTTTTTTGGAGAGGGGGAAGGACATTTTACCAAAAGAAAAGTACCGGAGGGACATCTTCTGGAAGAAGGCCGACGGGAGTCTCGCCCAGGTCTGAAGGTGGCGGATGACGAGGCCTTCGCTTTGGAGGACAGCCCCGAGCGTGTCGGGCGGTTTTTTACTACGGAAGATGTGGTGAGGCATTCGAACGGTGTTTTCGAGTCTTCGGCTTCGCTGGTCAGGTTTGTGATGGACAAAGGGAACAGTTTGGTTTTGGGCAGTTCCGGTAAAGAGCTGTTTTCCGTTGTGCCTGATTTGTCCACGATAGACGGTTGTGTGGATTGCTCCGAGATGGCGGGCAGGATTATGGGAGCGACGGGGGATTTGACCCAAGCGGTTGTTTTCGGTAGTGATAATTATGAAGTGCCGTCAATTGCGGAGTCGGGAATGACAAGGAAGGCTTTTGAGGGAATGGAGGCTGGAAAAAGTCCTAGAGAGAGTTTTCCCGAAGGTGAGCGCTTTCACACGCCTTCAAAATCCGCGGAGGTTTTAAGGGAGACATTCAAGGAAACGCCAGAGTCGGTTTTGACGGAACGCGCCAAGTTTTGGGGCGTTAACGAATCTGCGTGCCCGGAGGTGGGCGAGGCGTATTTGAAACTGGCTCCTCTGTGGGACGAGGAAGAGGAAATTGGCGGAGCGTTGGGTGTCTTCGGGGAGAGACTTGAAAGGCTTTACGGGAAATACGGCTTGGGAAAAGGGGCCAAGGCACCGGAGGAAATGATCAGGGAACAGACAAAAATCCTGTGGAATATGCATTACGGGGCCGTGGTGGCCAGAAGCGGGTCGGATTCGGTGACATTGGAAAATTATACGTGGTATTTGCGTCCTGTAAAAGAGCTAATTGCGGCTTTTGAACGGTTGTGGCTTCGTTTCGGAATGTTTCGGGATTTGGTGGAGAGGTATTTCGAGCATAAAAAAGAGGAGCCGGTGTTGTCTTCGGCGGTTTACATTTTGTGGGAAGAGGCCGCGGGCATACTGAAATTTGGAGAATCGGTTTTGGATGAAGGTTCGGATCTTCGGAAAAGAGTTTGCCTGGTAAGGGAAGAATTTAAAAAGAACCTGTCATTCTCGGATTTCAGGGAACAGCCTTATCACTTCAAGATGTACGGTACGGATAAGGGTTACAGTTTTCATGAGGAGTGGTCGGATACATTACCTGCGGGATCAGTGACCTTTAGGGTTCGGGAATCATACGGCTTGCATGTGGAGGAGTTATGGCAGACGGTCATAGGGAAATGGCGGAGTTTAGGGGAAACCGTAGCGGTTTTGGGGAGAAGTGAGTGTCAGGAATGGTCAGCGAGTTTGCTTCAAAGAATGAAGGAAAAGGAAGCTGAAATGGAAAAAGAATACAACGACCGACTGCGTTCAAGTGGCGAACTGAAAGCGGTGGCGGAATTGAAAAATGAAGCCTTGGACAGAATAAGGGAGATGGCGCTCGGAGCCCTCGCCGACGAATTTTCCGAGGTTGTGGGAATAGCGATGCCGGGCGGAAAGAAAGAAGCGTTACAGTCTTTGCGACGTGTGCGTAAAGACTGTAACGATGCCGAAACAGAACAACGCTTGGAAGCGTTCGCCTCTTGGTTTGGACCTGTATATAAAGCTCTGGATGGTGGCCGGTCTTTTCTGCCGTTTTAGGTCGTTTGCGGCTTCTTTTCCGTATAACCCAATTTTTCTGAGAGTTTTTGGCATTCGGCCTTCATGAACTCTCCGATTTTGGGAAAATCCGATTCGGGAATACGGAAAGCCGGGCCCGTCATCCAGATAACGGCGATTACCTGTCCGTGTTGGTTGTGAATAGGGGAAGCTACGCAATGTACGCCGTCAATTTCTTCCGCCCTATCAACGGAATAACCCTGCTCTTTGATTCTGTGGAGCTCCGGGAAAAGCGTCTCTTTCGTGCAGAGTGTTCTTTCGTTGAATTTTGTCAGCGTCAGGCCGTTGACGAGATCTTCATATCTTTCTTCAGGTAGGTTTGCCAAAAAGACCTTTCCGGGCGCCGAGGCGTGCAGGACGAAAGACCTTCGCGGTTTAAGGAAAAAAGTGAAAGGATGGTCGCCCATCACTTGGTCCATCAACGATACTTCGTTGTTCATCAACACTCCGAGCAAAACAGTTTCGTGAAATTCGTCACGGATACGCTCCATTACCGGCAAGGCTTTCGCCATCAGGCTCTCTTCGCCGATAGAGGCAAGACCAACCTGCAGGAACTTTCTCGAAAGGCTGAACTTTCCGGTAATATCGTCCTGGAGAAAAAATCCTTCGTGCTTCAGCGTGTAGCAGATTCTGAAAATGGTTGTTTTTGCAACGTCCAATGAGTCAGTGAGTTCTTGGACTGTGGCTCCGGCCGGTTGGTTGGTAAGGAAGTTGATGACCTGGACGGCCTTTGTCAGGTTTGGGGCTATGTACTTTTTGTCCAGTTCGGGCATGTTCTTTTTTTCAGTTTTAAAATAAATAGTCTCGCACAGGCGAAGTTTGGGTAATCCCGGACGCGACACGAATTTTAAATTTATGACTAATCGGAGATTGATCAAAGTCCAAAAATCGTTTTTAAAAACCATTTCCGGGAGCAAGCAGACATACATCTACATAAAGTTCATATGTATGAACAAATTAAATCAACAAAACCTTGTTCCTTATTCGGAATATGGATAGTATTGTTTGAAAATAAGGGGATTCGGTGCGGGTAACACCGAAATTCCGACGGTGTACGGCACGCGTTCAAATGGGGCTTTTCGGTCTGGCATCCAGTCCGATGTTGAACGATGTGCCGGTTTCATCAATTATTGGAATTTGTTTTTTTATTTAGTGACGAGTATGAACCCATTTGAATTTTATAACCCGGTTAGGGTTATTTTCGAGCCTGGCGGAGTAGCCAAGGTAGGTGCGGTGGCGGAACCGTATGGAAAAAATGTCTTGTTGGTCTCTTATGGAGAAAATACGTTTTTGACCGACGTTTTAGACAAGGTAACGGCTTCGTTACAGGAGCGGGAAATTATCGTAAGCCCCTTTTTTGAGATTTCTCCCAACCCTACCATTGAGGAAGTGGGCAGAGGCGTTGAATTATGCAAAAAAGAGAAAATTGATTTGGTGATAGGCGTTGGTGGCGGATCGGTAATGGACGCAGCCAAGGCGATCGCCGCCGGAGTATACTACGAAGGTGATTTGTGGAATATGGTGGCGTCAAGCCACAAAGCCGGAAGTACGGTGGCGTTTCCGTCAAAGGCTTTGCCTACCGTGATGGTGCCGACCATGGCCGCCACCGGTTCCGAGATGAACTGTTGCGCCGTGCTTTCTAACGAGGCGACAAAGGAAAAATCTTACGTTTGGGACGATTGTCTCTTCCCGCAGGCCGCCGTCGTGGATTCTGAGCTTACGTTCTCGTTGCCGGCTTATCAGACGGCTTGCGGAGCTGCGGATATATTCTCGCATGCTTTAGAATTCTATATCAACGGATTGGAAGACACACCGGTGAATTATCCGATTCAGGAAGGATTACTCAGGACCGTTTTGCTCCGCGCAGAGGAAGTTTTGGAAAACCCGAACAGCCTTCAGGGCCGTACGGACCTTCAGTGGGCTTCGATCGTGGCTTTGTGCGGGATTTCGCAGCCAGGTAACGCCTGGACGCCGATGCACCAAGTGGGGCACGTACTTTCCGCCCGTTTCGGCGTGGCGCACGGAGCTTCTTTGGCTTTGGTGATGCCGTCTTGGATGAGAAAAATGTGGCCGACGCGCAAAGAGCGCTACTTGGAATTCGCCACACGCGTAATGGACGTGCCTATGGGGGGGGAAGAATCGACAATCTTGGCGGGAATCGACGCGTTCGAGTCTTTCCTTAACAAAATCGGAATAGCCACCCGTCTCGACGCTTTCGGAATTAAGGAAGAAGACCTTGACGATGTGGTGGCCGACGTAAGGCGTATCAGCTTCAATGATGATGATATGTTGCCGTCGCACACGCCGTTGACCGCCGAGACGATCAGGGAAATCCTGACTATCGCCTTGACGAAAGATGCGGAGAAACAACTTTTTTAAAAGCAGAAGATATGGAGCAGATTTTTAATGTAAAGGGAAAAAGCGGTTTTATAACCGGCGCCGGTGGCGGAATCGGATCCTTTTTGGCCAAAGAGCTGGCTAAGGCTGGCGTAAATTTGGCATTGGTGGATCTGGATACGCAGAAAGTTGGCCCGATGGCCGAAGAGCTGTCCGGCGAGTTTGGCGTTGTGACGAAAGCCTACGCCTGCGACGTTACGGATCCGGAATCGGTAAAACGGATGACTGAGCGTTATTCGGAAGATTTCCCGGCGCTGGATTTCGCGATCAACAACGCCGGAATCGCCAATATCGAAAAGGCGATGGATATCTCTTACGAGGATTTCAAAAAGGTGGTGGACGTAAACCTGAACGGTGTTTTTCTTTGCGCCCAAGCCGCCGCTCGTTTGATGAAAGGCCGTGGAGGCTCTATCGTGAATATGGCCTCGATGTCCGCGCATATCGTGAACGTACCACAGACTATCGCCAATTATTGCGCCTCGAAAGGCGGCGTAAAAACGCTGACCAAAGCGCTGGCCGTTGAGTGGGCGCAGGAAAATATTAGGGTAAACAGCGTAAGTCCGGGATATATCGCTACGGAATTGGTGGCGGGAATGAAGGATTACCACCCGGGCTGGATTTCGAGAATCCCGATGGGAAGGCTCGGAAAGCCGGAAGACTTGATCGGCTTGTTTGTGTACTTGCTCAGCGACGCTTCGGCGTATATGACCGGAAGCGATTTGATTATCGACGGCGGGTACACTTCCTTGTAAGCGCAGGTTTTTAGCAGAATTAATAAAGTAAAAGCGAGTAGGGAGGGGATTTGAATATGTTGACAATGGATAAAAAAGCAGTGTCCGCAAGCGAAATAGCGGGACTGATAGACATAAGCGCCGTCAAGACGGAAAGCGACTTGAAGGCCGTTAACGAAATCATCGAAGCGGCGAAGACGCATCGTTTTATTTGTGTTTTTCCTATGCCCGGATTTTTGGAGCATACGATTGAGCGATTGAAAGACGATAGCGGAGTTTTGGTCGGTGGCGTAGTCGGTTTTCCTTCGGGAGGCGAGTCTACGGCCACGAAGATTTTCCAGGCAAAGGAAAATGTAGCCAAAGGTTGCGACGAGGTTGATATGGTTATGAACGTGGCCAAGCTTAAGTCCGGCCTTTTCGAGGAGGTTTTGGAAGATATCATTGCGGTTCGCAAGGCTATTGCTCCAATGCCGTTGAAAGTTATTATCGAGACGCCTCTTTTGGAAGAGTCGGAAATTGCCGAGGCTTCGCGCATTGTGATGGCTTCCGGCGCCGATTTCGTGAAAACCGGAACGGGCTGGAGCGGTGCCACTACGCTTAGGCACGTTGAGATTATCAAAGCCGAAGTGGGCGATAACGTCAAGATAAAGGTGGCTGGCGGAGTCCGGGATTTGGATACGCTGTTGGCCATGCGCGATATGGGCGCTTGCCGATTCGGAATAGGAAAGGAAGCGGCCATTAACATAATGGAATCGTTGGATGGAAAATCGAACGGCTATGCGTAAAGCGGTTTTGGCCTTTGATCTTGGGACTGGGGGATTGAAATCTTCCCTGGTCCTGGAGTCGGGCGAAGTCTTGCATTCCGAGTTTCGGGCGTATGAAACCGAGTATCCCGAAGACGGAATGCACGAGCAATCGCCGGAAGACTGGTGGGTTGCGTTGAAGGCATCGGTGAAAGGGCTGATGTCTTCCCCGAAAGCTTCGGGATGCGAAGTTGTCGCCGTTTCCACTTCCGGGCATAGCCTCGGAGTCGTGCCGATAGACGAAAACGGAAAACTGCTCCGCAACGCCGTGCCGATATGGTCTGACCGTCGGGCGGAAAGCGTGGCCGAAGAGGTTTTTAAGAATGAAAACGAAGATGAATGGTACGCCGTTACGGGTAATGGGTTTCCGAAAGGGCTTTATTCGGCTTTCAAAATGCTTTGGTTCAAAAAGCACGAGCCCGATCTGTATGATCGGACTTCGGTGTTTTTGGGCACGAAGGATTTTATAAACCTGCGTCTGTGCGGCGTAGCCTGTACCGATTATTCGGACGCCTCGGGAAGCGGTGTTTTTTCGCTTGAGGACTGGAAATACGATCTGGACCGGGCGGAGCGTTTCGGACTGGATACGGACAAATTGCCGAAAATCGTGTCGTCGGACAGCGTGTTGGGCGTTTTGTCTCCCGAAGTGGCGACGGAATTGGGCTTGGGCTCTGATGTGAAAGTAATTTGCGGAGGAGTCGATAATTCTTGTATGGCGCTGGGAGCCAGAGGTATAAAGAGCGGTAGGGTTTATACTTCGCTAGGCTCTTCGGCCTGGGTGGCCCTCACGTCCGACAAGCCCGTGATCGATTTGGAATACAAGCCTTACGTTTTCGCTCACGTGCTGAAAGGTTATTACAACTCGGCGACTTGTATTTTCTCGGCGGGAACAAGCCTGAATTGGGTGAAGAATCTGTTTTTCGACGATGATTCTTGTGTTGACCCTTACAGGGAAATGACCGAATCGGCTAAAAAATCAACGTTAGGTGCTAATGGAGTGATTTTCAATCCGAGTTTGGCCGGTGCGTCGAATCTGGAAAAAGGAGCGGAAGTGTTCGGTTCTTTTACGGGTTTGAAGCTAAAACACAAGCGGTCGGATATCTTCAGGGCGACGTTTGAGGGAATAGCGTTGAATTTGAAAATCGCCTTGGACGTATTGGAACAATGCGGTGAGGATATGCCGGAAATGCTTATTGTGGGCGGAGGCGCCAAGAATAAATTCTGGATGGATATCTTCGCTCAGGCTTATGCCAAAGAAGTAATTTTGAGTAAGATAAACCAAGAGGCGACGTCTTTGGGTGCCGCGGCTCTGGCTTTTGTCGCGTGCGGTATATGGAACGGTTACGATAAGATTGACGAAATCTGCAGCGTAGATTCCAGATTGGTTCCCGACCAAGAGTTATCGGAAGCTTACGGTCGTGTTTTGGAGCGTTTCAAAGAGCAACAAGTAGAGGCTTAGTCTGGGAGAGTTTCCCGGGCTATGCCCGCTTTTTTTGCTTAATAGAACGTTAGGTGTAAAGAAAGTCGTGGCTTTTGTGAGTACGAAAGTTGTGAAATAATTGATTCCTGATTTTTTGATCTTGCTTTTTTTGATAGGGTTTAAATCTATTTATTTAGTTGTAACCTTCAGGTTTTTAGGTTTTTGTGTTTTCATGATTTTGGAAATAACCCCAGTTTGTTTTATCCCTTTACAAGGAAAATCCTTCGGTTAAATCAACATTAATTTTTATTGAAATTCCCAATCTGAAACTTTGTTTCTTTTTTGAAATTTATCTACTATTGTAATGTGAACACGGAAGCATAATGGCCCAGCCATATGGAATCCGTGCATTGTCGTTATGCGTAATCTGATACGTTGGATGGTGACGGAGATGCTTATTTGGCAAGGCTTTCCGTATCGCATTGTTTTAAAGTGCCTCTTTCAGGATAGTGTGCGTGCGCATTTTTGGGATGGATCCGCTGGAGATTTCTTAAAGTCGGCGGAAAGGAGCGTATGAGGCGGATTGGATTTTAACCTTAAAACCCGAGTACCACAATCGGTTATCATTTAAGTTTTGTAGTCTCGACGTAGGATCCGTTTAGGAATCCTGACTGTCGGTTAACGGATTTCTGTTTAGATATCTACTGGGAAAGCTCCGTGTTTTCGGCTGTAGCCGTCTGCGTAGGTTTTTCAGGGGTGATCAGTGCGTCCAATTGTGAAAAAAACATTAGGTCGCATAACAGGACAGGTATGCCCAATCGGGAATTAATTCTTTGTTTTTCAATTGAATTCAACGGATAAGAGTCGGCTTTTTCGGCTCCGTCCGAGTTTTTTGTTACACATAAATTGTTTTTGTATGAAGCGAAAATTTTACAGAATTCCGCTTCTGTTGCTGTTCATAGCCATCGGTTGCCAAACTGATCTTGACGAGCACTACGAGATTCCGGACACTCTGGGAGAACGTTTGGTGACGGCTATGGAAGCGCAGGGCGATCTGACCCAGTTCGTGAAAGCGATTGACCTTTTGGGCATTCGCAAAGATCTGGAAAAAAGCTCCTACACCGTATTTCCCCCCACCGATGAGGCGATGGTAAAATACATGAAAGACAAGCATGGGGTGGAGGATGTAGCCGAACTTTCCGAACAGGATAGGGAGATGTTGGTGACGGCGCACATCGTCCGCAACTCGATGTCGTGGGACCAGATGCTGAGGCTTAATATTTTTCATACCGGCTCTTGGGGCGAGAAACCGGGAGAGGGCGGAACGCGTCAGGAGATTGGCGTGAGTTGGGGCTTTAAGCTACCGACGGTTTACAGCCCGCCCCAGCAGGAGATTTATGACGCCAAAGCGCAGAAAACAAGGAAAGTGAGGCACTTCACTACGTACTTGCCGGTAATGTATTACGACAAGTTCAGCGGTATGCTGGAAGAGGGCGATTACACTTTCTTCTTCCCTGACAGCGAGTACACTGGGTTTAACGTTCACGCCGCCGTAGCGGTCAGGCCTAACATCAAGGCATTGAACGGTGTAATCCACGTATTGGACCGTCCTGTTCCGGCGTTGGTAAACGCTGAGACGTTTTTGGCCAAAACTCCGGAATACAGCCTTTTCTATGAATTGATGAACCGCTTTGCGGTGTACGAGTACGATGCTTGGGCTACTCGTAATCAAATCGGTGACGTGAAGGACTCCGTATTTACGAAGACTTACCGTACGCAAAACGCTTTGGATTGGGTGGAAGATGACAAAACCTACCACACGGGCGGATATGATGAGTGGCTCGGTTTGTTGAACGTTCTTACGGTTCCGGATAACGAGACTTTGAAAACGTACTTGACCGAAAGCTTTGTTCACGAAAACGGTTACGCTTCGATTGAGGAAATTCCCGACGGGGTGATTAAGCCGTTGGTAAGTGCGCACGGGTTTAATACGCACAATATCGCTTCTTGGATCCGTCCTTCGCAACTTGACAACTTCGTGAACGGAATCGGCCAGCCGACTTCTTTGGACAAGGACAAGGACGTGAACTTTGCGACGATCCTTAACAATGCCGCTTTTTACGGACTCAATAAGGTAATCGAGCCGAACCTTTACAAAGCCGTTACCCGGAAAATGCTTTTCGACAGGCGATTCTCGTATATGTTGGACATTTCGTACCGATTCAACAGCAGCGTAACCACGCTGATGACTTCGCCGGAATGGGACGGGACGATCTTTATGCCGACAAACGAAGCCTTCGAAGCATCGGGATACAGCTATGACGAGGAGACGGACACGTACTTCAAAGAGGATAATTTTGGAGACAAGGAAGAGCTGTCTGATAACGAACTTCAGGAGCTTCTTCAGATGCATATGGTCTTGGGCCGTAATCATGACAATACTTCCGGACGCCAGTTTGCCAAGACGTTGGCTATCGGTAATTATCTGCGCGTCAAAGACGGGAAAGTCCGTTCGGGCGGAAATTATGAGCAAGGTGAAGAACTGAATATTGTCGCTTCGGACGCTTCCGGCGTAAACGGGACTTTTTACGAAATCGACGGAGTGCTTGATGTGCCCCAAAGATCACTGTCTTCTTATGTTTTGAGTCCGTTGAAAGACGAGTATTCGGAGTTCCGTAAGATTTTGGAACGTGCAGGATATGTTAACGGCTTGAGTATCTCCAAGCTTCAGAACAAGGAGAACATTACTGTTTTGATACCGACAAACGAGGCGCTTATCCGCAATAGGGACAAAATCCCGGAAGACCAAGTGGAGTTGAGGCAGTTCATCGACTATCATTTTGTACAGGACGCAGTGATTTTCACCGACGGAGAGGAATCGGGCAATTTTTATACGCTCAAAGAACCAAAACGCAAGGAGTTCGAAACGGTAAGCGTAGAGAATTCGGTTACGGGCTTGGTATTCCGCGACGGCAACGGCAACGGCGCCGTAGTGGTGGATGACCCGAGGTTCAGTAATATTTTGGCCAAAGGCGGCACCGTGCATCTGATCGACAATGTCTTGTTTGGCCAATAATCTACAAAACATGAAAAGAATTACAGTCATATACATTATCCTCTGCTCCATAATGGCCTTGCCGGCTTTTGCGCAGAAGGGGATGCTGGTACAAGGGTATGTCAAAGACGCCGTAACGGGCGAGAGCTTGCCGGGAGCTTCCATTGTGGAAATCGACAAGGAAGAGCGTTTTGTAAGCGGAGCCGTAACGGACCTGAATGGTTTTTTCATGATCAAACTGACGGAGGAAAGCGCTCGTTTGCGTATCGGTTTTGTCGGTTATGACACGAAAGTGGTGGCCGTAAACGGTAGGCGAGAGATCAATTTGGATATGGACGAATCCAACACTAAGCTTGAAACTGTTGTGATTCAGGAAGAGCGCTATACCAGCGACGGAATGATTAATTTCAAGGATCGCGCTACTTCCATCGCGCAAGTGAAGTTGGAAGACCTTAGCCCGATGGGTGCCACTTCGGTCAGTGAGATGTTGCAAGGCGGGATTAGCGGTGTGGATATCACGATGGTTTCGGGTGATCCGGGAGCGGGCGCCCAGATCAGGATCCGCGGAACCTCCACTATTACGGGAGACCGCGAACCTTTGATTATTCTGGACGGAATGCCTTATGATGTGGAAATCGACAACAACTTCGATTTCAACGCCGCCGACCAACGCGATTTCGGAGCCTTGCTGTCGATTCCACCTAGTGATATCGAGAGTATCGAAATTTTGAAAGACGCCGCTTCGGCAGCCATTTGGGGCGCGAAGGCGGCGAACGGAGTAATTCAGGTAACCACAAAGCGTGGTCGCAAGATCAAACCGCGTTTGCAGTACGTTTACAAAGGTTTTGTTTCGGAACAACCCGACGCCATCCCGATGCTAAGCGGGGGCGATTACGTCACTTACCAAACGGACTCACGCTTTAACGTAGCGGGTAAATTCCTTCCCGACGGCCAATTCAACGAATTGAAGCAGAACAGGGATTGGAATCTTTACCATAATTATAATCAGGATACGGATTGGCTCGGAGCGATCACCGAACAGTACGCCCCGACGCATGACCATAACATCTCGATCTCCGGAGGAGGCGACAAGGCGCGTTACCACGTAAGCGCAGGTTACTTGAGCCAAGCGGGAACGACAAAAGGAACAAATCTGGATCGCTATAACATCAGGGCGAACCTTGATTATAACGTTTCGAACCGTTTGAAAATCTCAACCGACTTTATGTACACCCGTAAAGATCAGGACAAAAACTATTACGGGGACGAAAGGGCGGTGGCGTACCAAAAAATGCCTAACCAGAGTATTTATGAGCGGGATACGGCCAATAACCTGACCGGTAGATATTTTCTCGATTCCCGGCCAGAAGCTTTTGAGAAACTCAGAAATCCGTTAAGCTCTGATCGAACGGGACTTTACAACCCGGTGGCCGTAATTAACGAAGCTCGTCATAAATATATCGAGAACCGTTTCCGCTCAGTTTTCAGGGCGAAATATTCTTTGAGGGACGACCTTGAGATCAATACGGATATATCTTTTGATTTGGTAAACGGCACCACGGACAAATTTATGCCTTACGAGGCCTCAAGTGCCGATTGGTCTTCGTCTGCCACCAACGTTTCTTGGCGTGGGTCCTCGGAGAGTTTTTATGTACAGTCGCTTACCCGTGTGCTTTATATGCCTAAAATCGGGGAAAACCATAGCCTGACTATTTCGGGAACTTGGGGTGCCGGTTTAAACCAAAGCAATAGCTATTCGGTAACGGCTGGTGGTCTTCCTTCCGGGGAATTTAACTCGCCGGGCGCTGGCGGTTTGGCCCCCGCTGGATTGAGCGCCGGCGACGGCCAAGGCAGAAATGTTTTCGGTTTGCTCCAAGGCGTTTACACATACAAACAGCGTTATATTCTCCATACGGGATCACGATTCGACGCCAGTTCGCAATTCGGTCCCGAAACTACTTGGGGGGCGTTTCCTTTTGCGGCCGTCGCTTGGCAACTTGGCCGTGAGCCATTTATGGAAGATGTCGAGTGGCTTACGGACCTCAAGCTGAAAGCCGATATCGGTGTTACCGGCAGGGCGCCGGGAGGTTTTAATCATTACAGTATCTACAGTGCCGGAGGTTCGTATTACACTGGAAACGTGGTTTATCCGGCTAACGCCAAACTCAACAACCTGAAATGGGAAAGACTGGTGGGCCTGAACGTGGGTATGGAAGCCTCTTTGTGGGAAGACCGACTGAATTTTGAGGTCGAATACTACGAGAAGAATACCGAAGATTTGCTCTGGCCCCTTAAAGTACCGACTTCTTCGGGCTATGTGAGCATGACCCGAAACGACGGGCGCATGACCAACAAAGGAGTAGACTTGTCGTTCAGGGCGATTCCGGTGAAGACTAAAGATTGGCGTGTGGAATTCTCGTTCAATATCGCCAAGAATATAAACGCCGTGGAGGAAGTGCCCGACAACTTCTCTTTGGAAAGCGGAAACGTGCTTGAAAACGGCCAATACGCTACGCGCGTTGTCGAAGGGAATCCGATCGGCGGTTTTTACGGCTACCGTTACAAAGGCGTTTACAAAACTATCGACGACGCCGTGGTCCGTGACAAAAACGGTGAGATCGTTTATGACCAGTCTACGGGCAAGCCGCTTAACATGCTGATGGGCGGAAGCGGAAACCGCTACAGGTTTGTGGGCGGTGACGCCATGTACGAGGATATCAACAACGACGGTTTGATCGACGAAAGCGACGTGGTTTACCTCGGGTCCAGCAACAAGGATTTTTCCGGCGGTTTCGGCTTCAGGGTCAACTACAAGAAGTTTCGTATCAGTTCGAGATTCGTTTACGCCGTGGGACACGATATCGTGAACCTCGCCCGTATGAATTCTGAAAACATGTATGAAACGGCCAACCAAAGCCAAGCCACCATGAAGCGCTGGCGTTTTCCGGGTGACGAAACTGACATGCCTCGCGCCATTTATAAAGTTGGTTACAACTGGCTCGGTTCAGACCGCTTCGTTGAAGACGGATCTTATCTCAGGTGGCGATCGCTTACTGTGGATTATCGCTTCGACAAAAATTGGCTCAAGCGTTTCCACGCTACCGACTTGTCGGTGTTTTTTACGGCGCTCAACCTCTACACCTTTACCAATTACACTGGTCAGGATCCGGAAGTGCCGTTGGGCAGTGACCCTTACGCCTTCGGGATGGACCGCTCCACCACACCTCCGAGCAAGTCCTATCAGGTTGGTCTAACCCTAATTTTCTAGATGATGAAGAAAGGAATATTACATACGTTGGCCTTGGCGCTGGTCATGTCGGTATCGTCGTGTAACGACTGGCTGGTGTTGGAGCCCGAAAACGACATTACGGTCGATGACTTCTGGAAATCCAAGGAAGATATTCGCTCGGCGCTTAACGGCGGTTACCAAGCCGTTCAGTCGCAAGTGAACACGATGTTCCTGTGGGGCGACCTGCGTTCGGACTTTGTGCGCCCGGGATCAAATGACGAAGATTACAGCGAACCGTGGCGGAAAGTGATGCGTCTGGAAATTCTCGATAACAATACCGTTTTGGATTGGTCGGGCATGTACAAAATCATTAATTACGCTAATACGGTGATTAAATACGCTCCTTCAGTTAGGGGCAATGATTTGTCTTTGAGCCAAAAAGAACTGAACGGCTATTTGGCCGAAGCCTATTTCCAGCGCTCGTTGGCGTACTTCTATTTGGTCCGCACATTCGGAGAGGTTCCTTTCCATCTCGAACCTACAGACAGCGACGGCGTGGATGTGTTTTTGGCAAAAAGCACTGAGCAGACAATTCTTGACCAGCTGGTTCAGGACCTTGAGTGGGCCGAGCGTTACGCTCCCCGTGGTTTTGACGAGTTGGAGTTTAACAAAGGTTACGGGACCAAGGCGGCGGTACAGGCGCTGTTGGCCGATATTCACTTGTGGGGCGAGAATTACGAGAAAAGCATTCTCTACTGCAACAAGATTATCAACCGCTCCACATTCTCATTGGTGGGTGAACGCCTTCCGTCAATGACCCCAATCGAGGAAGAGTTGTTCGACCCCGCATTTGAGTTCAGGAAAATGTTTACCATAGGTAATACCCAAGAGGGGATTTTCGAAGTGCAGTTTAACCGTAACGTTAATCAGCATAATAGTTTCTGGCGGCTTTTCGGAGGAAGTGACGGGAATAAAACTCATCAGCCGTCGGTTATCATCAGTGAGCAGGTTCCTGATTTGTACGATGACAACGACTTCCGGAGAAGGACCGTTTTGGGCCTCGATGAAGATAACGACGAAGTCCTCAAATTCGATGACGGAAACCAGCGCGACGTGAACTGGATGGTGTATCGCTACGCCGATATTTTGTTGATGAAAGCGGAAGCGTTGGTGGAAACCGGAGACTTTTTCGGCGCCCAAAACCTGCTTAACCAAGTGCGTAACCGCGCCGGCCTCGGCCCCAAGATCATGAACGGCGAGCGATTTGCCGCCCAAGACATGATTTTGCAGGAAAGGGCGCTTGAATTCGCCTTTGAGGGCAAGAGGTGGTTCGACCTTATGCGCTTTGCCAAAAGGAACAATTACGAAAGATCCGATAAGTTGATCGACGTGATGGTGTCCCGCGTGGACCCCGCCGAGGCGCCCAAGTGGAGAAGCCTTCTTTCCGATCCGCAGAGCTATTATCTGCCTATTCACCGCGACGAGCTTAGAAGTAACGAGAACTTAAAACAAAACCCTTATTATGAATAAGATGACAAGGGAATTACGGAGGTCTGTCCGCTCCGTTTGCGCGTTGGTGTTAGCGCTCTCGGCCTCATGGTCATTGACCGGCTGTGACGAGGATGCGGCAAATTCTCCCTTTGAGGAGGAGCGCCTAAAGACATATATCGAGTATTTGGAGAACGATACCAAAGGCGAATATTCCGAATGGCTGAAACTGCTCGAAACCTCGGAATTTTACGGGATGCTTGCCGCTAGGGGAGATTACACCTTCTTGGCGTGTAAAAACGAGACCATGCAAGCCTTTTACGCCGACAAGGGCGTAAGCGGTATCGACGGGCTGGAAAAGGACTATGTGGACCTGTTGGTGAAAACTCATACGGTTATGTCCAAATATCAGAGTTTCAGCTTTAACCAAGGTCCGCTTAGCGACACTACCATGAACGGAAACTTCCTTACCGTGAAGTTCGGTCAGGATGGTCTTAACGGTTTGGTTATCAACGGTGAATCCAAAGTAGTGGAGCGTGATGTCGAATGCTCGAACGGTTTCCTGCATACGCTGGACCGTCCGATTGAGCCTATCGGCGACGGAATATACAATACGCTTCGCGCCCAGGGCGAATACACGATCCTGACCGAGGCGATGGAAAAAACGGGCTTGGCCGATACGCTTGAGCTTTTGACAAACGACAATGGCGTTAGGGTAGTCTATACTGTTTTCGCCGAAAAAGACGAGGTTTTCAAAGCCAAGGGAATCGCGGATTTCACGGCGTTGGTAGCCGAGTTGGGCGCTGGCGACGATTACGAATCGCCGAAAAACAAGCTTCACAGCTTTGTGCGCCACCATATCTTTTCGGGCAAACGTTATTCGAGCGCCTTGGAAACGGATATTCTTCTGACAGTAGGCAACACTATGGTGAAGTTGCTGAAAAATCAGGAAGGATATTTCATCAATTCCAAAGTCGACGATTTCGGACTGGACATAACGGAAGGCGCCAACAGCCTCGACCTTTTCAGCCTCGATTTGCAGTCTAAAAACGGTGTGGTTCACGATATGAAGGATGTTCTTTTCGAAGAGGATATCCAACCGATTACCGTACAGGACAATATTACCGACGTGCCGGAACTCTTCGGAAAACGCACTTCCGGAAACGATCAGGACGTGATTTACACCAAGGATATCGCCCGCTGGCGCTCCAAGGGTTACGACCAGTTCGTGTACATGTACCAAGGAGGAAACGACCAGCTGAATTGCTACACGGCCACCGCCGGATGGTTCGAATTCGAGACCCGCCCTATTCTTAAAGGAAAGTACGAGATAACCAGCAATTTCGGGGCTGGATGGGCCGTAATCGGCTGTACGCTGGAAGTCTGGGTAGACGGCGTGCGCACCGATAACCTTATCTATCCCGGCACCCGCAACGGCCTGATCGGCACTTACGTGTTCGAGGAAAACGGACCGCATGTCATCAAGTTCAAGTCCGTGAGCGGCGGAAGGCTTAACGTGGACAAGATAACGTTCAAACCTGTTAAGTGACATCGATATGATTAGAGATACATTTAGAAAACTTGCCGCCCTGTCGTTGTGCGCGCTGTTTTTCGCCGCCTGCGATGAGCGTGACGAGCACTTTACCGGCGCCGGCGACAAGGAAACGCAGAACGTCACCGTAGGCGAGTTCCTGTCGGCCAGTTCCGATTACCGTTACTTCGCCGATTTGCTGGACAAACACGGATACCTCGACAGTATTTCGGGCGCTAGGCCGGTTACCTTGCTCGTGCCGCCAAAGGCCGAGATCGAGGCTTTGGCCGGAAGCGTTATGGAAGATTCCATGAAAAACGTGTTGGCTTACCATATCGGGAATACCCTGCTGTACAGAAGCCAGATGGGAACGGGAAAAGACCAGTACCTGAAGACTTTTTACAATGGCAAAAACATCTGGACGGGAAAAGTGTCGGGAGAGACACTGAGCTTTGACCGTGACAAGATGTCCATGGGCAAGCCCGTATTCTGCACAAACGGCGTAGTGCATATCATCGACGGGGCGATGACGCCGCAGACGAGCCTTTTCGAAAATATTCAGCGAAAAGGGGATGATTTCTCCAAATACAAGGCGGAAGTTCTGAAAGACACCTTGCTTTTCGATAAGGACAACAGCTTCCCGATCGGTGTGGACAAATGGGGTCGTACGGTTTATGATTCGGCTTTCGTCTTGGGCTACGCTTTTTTGGATGAGAAAGGTGACCTGAGCGACGAAAACGAGCGCTATTCGAACATCGTGCTTTCCGACGCTGCCATTCAGGCTACTTATGACGGCTTGGTGCAACGCTACTACGGAAGCTCCGAAAATCTTCCCGAGTATTTTGAGGAAGATGAGGAATTTGTGGAAAACATCTACAATCAGATACTCTACTCTACAGTATTGGATATAGAAACCGAAAACCGCAAGCTCGGTGATACTTTGGAAGTGACTAACGGTTTTTTCAGAAGAGGGGAGCTGGTTAGGGCCAAATTGCTCGTGACACAGGAATGGTTGGATCATTCGCCCACAAAAATGAGTAACGGGTTGGCTTACGAATTGCCGAAAGTCGATTTGCTGATGTCGCATGTGATGGGACGTCCGGTTAGTTACGATGCCAGTCAGTTTTCGTATTTCACGGCCGGACTTCTGGGTGACGTGACGCCAGAGCTTGGTGAGGGAGGTTTTCCGACGGAAGATCCCGCCCGCGAGCCGGTATCGAACGACGCTCTCGGAATCACGGCCCTTCATTTCTCTTCCAAAAAACCTTTCTGGGTGGAATATCGCTTGCCGGCTTCCATGGGCGGGCATTTCGATTTGACAATCAGCGGATTGAAAAATTCGACCAGCAAGGCGGCCGTTTACGTAAACGGCGAGTTGATCGACGCCCGTTTTTCGCCTAGCGGCAACTGGAACACCGATAACCTCAAAGGGGTGAGAACCTCCGGATTCGGAGAGAAAGTGGTCCGCTTTGAGGTAACGGAATTCAATGAGGAAGATGATGAAAAGGTTTACGAGCTGGGCCTAAACGCGATCGGGTTTTTCCCGGTGGCCGAATAAGGCCGGCCGCCGGAAACGGCGGGCTTGTTTTCAACCGATTTAACCGTTAAAGAATGAAACATTTTTCCATAAATATATTTTTGCTCGGCCTGATGACCTTGTGCGGAATGGCTTACGGCCAGAACAAGGTGTCGGGTACGGTGAGGGACAGCCACGGGGCCGGAGCGCTCGAAGGCGTGGTGGTCAACTTGGTGGGCAGTGACGGCGTTTCGGCCTTTACCGACGCCGAAGGCTTCTACGAATTGCCGGTTTCCTCAAAAAACGAAGTCGCCGTGGAGTTCTCCTTCGCCGACTATTACAGCAAGAGAGTCTACATACACGGGCGTTCTACGGTCAACGCTTCCTTGAGCCACATAGGCCAAGGACAGGATGACCTGGCTGTCCGTACGCCGAACGGTACCCGTTTGCGCAGCGACATTAGCGGATCTTCCGTTACCATTACCCGCGACCAGATCTTACGGCGTGGATATCTGACGCTGGAAAGCGCGCTGCAGGGAATGGTTCCCGGCATGTTGGTGACTTCCAGATCAGGAATTTCTGGCGGAGGCTCCACGATGAACCTTCGCGGAGCGGCTTCGGCCTCCGGAAATACGCAGCCTTTGGTGGTGGTTGACGGAGTGATTTACGAAACCGCTTTGGGCGAATTGTCCGGCGTTCCGGGCAATTTCTACAATCCGCTCACGGCCATCAAGCCCCGCGATATCGACCAGATTACGGTAGTGAAAGACGGGATGTCGGCCTTGTACGGTACATTGGGCAGTAACGGCGTGATTTACGTCTACACCACCGACAGCGACGTGAAGAAAACCCGGGTGGATTTCAACCTTGATTTCGGAGTGTCATTGGCGCCCGAAAGAACGCCTGTGATGGACGCCGCCAGCTATAAGGCCTACGCTTTGGAACAAACGATCGACCGCGGGTTGACTTATTCTCAAATCGAGGAACAATACCCGTACTTGATCGGTAGGGCGGAAGACGCCGAGGCGTTCCGCTACGGAAACGATACGGATTGGCAAGACGAAATCTACCAGACGGGGATTATGAACCGCTACTCGGCCAACGTTCAGGGCGGCGACGAGGTAACCACCTACAATTTCTCGGTAGGCTATACCCAGAACGACGACGTGATCAAAAACACCGATTTCGAATCGTTCGATATCCTGATGAACGCCAAGATGAGACTTTTGGGAAGCTTGGTTTTGCGCCCGAAAGTATCGCTGACCAAGATCAACGCCAACACCAGGGCGCAAGGCTCCGACGGAACCCAAAACCCGGTTTTGGCTTCGCTTTACAAATCTCCGATGATGGGCGTTTACAAGCGTAGCGACAAAGGTTTGGAACTTCCTTTCTACGACGATTTCGGAGTGTTTGGAATGAGTAACCCGGCCGCTTTGATAGCCGAAGGAAAAGGATCGAACGAGAACTTCCGTTTGCGTGCCGGTATTCAGGCCGACCAGAAAATCGGAAAGAACCTACAGGCCAGCGTAATGGTGATGAGCGATTTGTTCACGATGAAAGAATCGTCGTTTATTCCGCTTGGGTCGCAACCGCAATTGGAAGGCGCCGCCAAAAGTTTGATGCAGAACAACCAGAAGAACTTCTTCTCTCTGCTTTCTGATTTGAATATCAATTACAAGAAAACCTTCGCCGAGCGCCACCGCCTGAACGTTGTGGCCGGAACCCGCCTGAAGGTAAGCGAAATGGAAGACGAACTGGCGACGGACGTAAACTCGCCTTCAAACAAGTTTACCGTAATCGGTCGTGGCGATAAGTCTTTCCGTAAACTCGATCCGAAAAACGGTACTTGGAATATGTTTACCGTTTACGGCAACGCAAGCTACGCTTACCTGGACAAGTATTACCTAGACTTGGGCCTGACAGTGGACGGAAGCTCAAAATTCGGCGAAGGAAACCGCTTCGGATATTTCCCTTACGCTTCCGGCGCTTGGAGAGTCTCGTCGGAGAGGTTTATGTCAGGCCTCGGTATGGTGAATAACCTGAAACTGCGCGCCAGCTACGGCGTTACCGGCAACGACGATATCGGTTATTACGCCTCGCGTTTCTCGTACGTCGGGTTGCCGTATTTCAGCCTGTCGGGCATTGTGCGCGGCGGTGTGCCGAGCACCGACCTTAAGTGGGAGGAGACCAGCCAGGCGAATATCGGCCTTGACCTCGCGCTTTTGGACAATCGCATTAAGCTGACAGCCGATTTCTACCAAAACAAGACCGACGACCTGTTGACCACCGAACCGCTCGATATTTATTACGGTTTGGGGCTGTTGGTGAAAAACGGCGGATCGTTGGAAAACACCGGCTTTGAGCTTGGTTTGGGTTACGAGTTTTACCGCTCAAAAGACCTGACCGCCGAAATCGGGTTTACGTTTGCCAAAAACAGCAACGAAGTGACCGGCCTCGGAAGCAATGCGCTTTACAGCGATAGCAAAGGGTATCACCAGATTTCCCAAATCGACGGTGGCGAAATCATCAACCAGGTGGGCCAGCCGGCAGGCGAATTCTACGGTTACCGTTCGATGGGCGTGATCAGTACGACGCAAGAGGCAGAAAAGCTTAACCTCAAAGACCGCCACGGAAAACCGTTTAGGGCCGGCGACATCGCTTTCCAGGATTTGAACGGCGACAACATAATCGACGAATCTGACAGAACGGCGATCGGCAACGCCATGCCGGACTTCTTCGGGTCGGTTTACACCAATATTCGCTATAAGCGCTTCGGCCTCGGGCTGATGTTCGACTACGCCTCGGGCAACGACGTGTACAACCACATGCGCCGAGGGTTGGAATCGACGGGCGGATATTACAACAGGAGCGAGGCCGTAAACCGCCGTTGGCGTGGCGAAGGCCAGCAGACCGACATCCCGAAAGTGTCGTACGGCGACCCGATGGGCAACGCCCGTTTCTCGGACCGCTGGATCGAGGACGGATCGTTCATCAGGTTGAAAAACGTGACCGCTTCTTATGATTTCAATGTGAAAACCAAAACGGTAAGAAGCCTTTCCGCATATGTGGCGGCCAACAACCTTTTCACATTGACTGACTACCTCGGAGCCACTCCGGATATAGCGTACGGCAACAGCGTGATGACCCACGGTGTTGATTACGGGCAAATTCCGTTGCTCAAATCGGTAATGCTCGGAGTAAAATTGGGAATCTAATTTTTTGAAGATGAAAAAGAAAAATCCAATACTATCGGTCGGCAAGACCCTGTTGGTGGCGATCACCTGCTTCTTGTCGTTTTCATGTTCCGATTTCTTCGATCCGGCGCAGGACCTGGTACAGGAGAGGGACGAGCATTACGATACCGTGGAGAAAGTACGCCGCGCCACTATCGGCGCTTACGGCCAGCTTCAGGGTTTGGTGGAGAGTTTGGTGATAATGGGCGATTTGCGGGCCGAGTTGCTTACGACTACCCGCAATTACGACGCTTTTCTGGAGGAAATCGCCGAGCATAATATCTCGCCGGATAATCCGTACGCCAACCCGAGGCCTTTCTACGAAGTGATATTGAACTGCAACGATGTCCTTTCCAAAATGGCCAAGGCCGAGGCGGATCCGCATATGACGGAAGACCTGATGTTCGCTTACGAGGCCGAGATCCGGACTCTGAGAGCCTGGGTTTACCTTCAGCTGATCCAAACCTACAAGGCCGTTCCTGTAGTGAAAGAGGCGGTAGACGGAAACTTCCCGGACTACGAGCCCCGCGAATATGGCGAGGCTGATATGCTGAACTTTTTGTTAGCGGAAATGCGTTGGGTAATCGAACAGCCATTGCTGGACTGGAGGGTTTTTAATGAGAAAAACGAGGAAGTAAGCCTGCCGTGGCGCTATACCCGTATCAACAGAAAGGCTCTTTTGGGCGAGCTTTACCTTCTGACGGGCAACTACCAAAGCGCCAGCGATATCTTGCGGGACTGCATCATCAACGCCGGAGAAGGGAAGGATGACCGTTACCTGAAATGCTCATCGCTCTCGGGGTCAATATCTTGGGGGAATAATTGGGAAACCGTAACGGTTAACGCCAATCATGTTTCGAGTCTGGAACATTTGACCACTATCCCTTTCAGCAAATCCAACCATCAGACGAACGAGTTGCTGTCTATATTCTCTCCGCTACTCACGAATAAATATTTGCTTAAGCCAACGAAGGTTGCGGTAAATAATTGGAAACGCCAGAATAACGGAAACGGAGACAGTTTCCGGGGGCTGGGCTCCTCGTATTTTATCTACTCAGGCGAAAGGGCGGATACCGTGGTGAACAAATACTTAAGAAGTAAGCAGGGCTATCTTGACGACGCCGTATATACGATCTATCGCGCGGCGGATCTGCACCTTATGTACGCCGAGGCGCTCAACCGCACGGGCCGTACCGACGAAGCCTTGGACGTGCTTAACGAAAACCTTCCGGGCTCGCCGCATACCGAAGGTATCCGTGGCAGGGTAAGCCTAGAGCCGGTAGATCTTCTCGACGTGGCCGACCGTAATCCGGAAATCGGAACGCAGGTGGAGCTTTTCGAGATAGCGTTGCTTGAGGAACGCGCCTTGGAGCTGGCCTATGAAGGTAAGCGTTGGAACAGTCTTATGCGTTTCGCCAACCGGGCCAATCGTCCGGAATGGCTGGCCAAAACGGTGGCCTTAAAATATAGGGAAATCAATCCGGCAAAGGCGGACGAACTGGAAGCCAAGTTGTCGGACCCATCGAACTGGAAGCTGGAAATGCCTCGGCTGAAATCCTCGAAATAAACTCCGTTAGCGCCGGTCCGGGGCCATAGGTTTCGGGCCGGTTATAATCGGACGAATAAGAACTATTAGCATCTGACCATAAATGTTAATCAAATGAAAAAAATTATCTATTTCCTGTGTGCGGGCCTTTTTCTAGCTTTCGCAGGTTGTGGCGATAGCGATAACGAAGGTGAGGTCTTGGAAGAAAAGTTTTTGGAAGTGGCCACTGACATAGCCGCTGACGTTACCGAGCATAGCGCAACGCTAAACGCTAAGATTATTTCGGAAGGAAAGACCGAAATACAAAAAGCGGGATTCTATTACTGGGTCCAAGGGAACTTGGGTAGCCGTAAAGAAGTGGAGGCGACTTATGACAAAACCACAAAGACGATCACCGCAAAAGTTAGCGGGCTTAATTCCTACACGGAGTATGCGTTTACAGTTTATGCAGAAGATTCGGAGATCAAGGAAGAAGGAGATATCCTGAACCTGAAGACAACCGTAGCGCCGGGCGTGACATTGCCAAGCGTTCAGAATAAAGGGATCACATATAAGGATTACGGTAAAGCGACTTTGACCGGAATGATCCTTTCCGACGGAAAAAGTTCCCAAACGACATTCAGCTTTTATGTTTGGGAACGTGGAACCGTAGGCAAAGAGAAATCAACTGCCGCGGTTGTTGAAGGAGATAATGCCAGCGGAACGGTTAAGGGTCTTAGTCCTGGTGTAGAGTATGCTTTTACGATGGTAGGCCTTAACGAGTTAGGGGCGTCGGTAAGTGATACCTTATACTTTACAACTAACACTCAAGCTTATGTTGATATTGATGCAAGTGGTAATGGAGACGGATCATCTTGGGAAGACGCTTTTACCAGTATCAATACTGCAATTTCTAAAGTTGACCCTGGAGTGCAACTCTGGATTGCGGAAGGGCTTTATAAAGAGTTTAATATTCCGATGAAAAAAGGCTATGACTTATATGGCGGTTTTAAAGGAACGGAATCAACTCTTGAAGAGCGTGACCCAATGACTCACTTGACAATGGTTGGGGGAGAAGAGGGTGTTGAGAGCCCTTTGGCTAGAATTTTTGTTAGTCAGTATGGCCATAAGTTGGAGCAGTCAATTATAGATGGTTTGGTTATACAGTACGGAGATGTTAAAAATTACAACGCTTCCGCTTTTTATTGCACTCAAGGATCCCCTCAAGTTAGAAATTGTGTGTTCAGACACAATAAAGGGAATTGGGCGGCCGCCATTTGGATTCAAAACGGAGCTACTCGTTTTGATAATTGTATTTTCGAAAACAATATGGGGTATAATGGAGGAGGAGTTGGAGTTACTTTTAGTGGTTCTGACGGGACCGTTTTTAACGAATGTATCTTCCGAAATAATGAAGCTATCAATACGGGAAGAGGTGGAGTGCTTTTAAGTACTAAGGGACCGAATCCGATTTTCAGAAATTGTATCTGGGTCGATAACAAAGCAAAAGAAGGACCATCACATTATTCTGAAAATGGATCTGGTTGTCCAGAATTTTTGGGTGATGGCAATGTAATAGAGCAGAAAGATACCTTCGTAAAGGGTAAAGGCCACGGCGCCTGTCCGATTTAACCCAATCATTAATTGTAATAATCGCCGGGCCGAGTGTGTGAAAGGTCCGATGTCTGGCTAATGACGAGGGCAGGTTGGTCTGGCGGTTTTTTGACTTTTGAAGATTCACATATGAAAAAATTATATCGATCATTTTGGGCATTGGGCCTTGGCGCCTTGCTTTTCTCTGGCTGTAACGAGGACGAGACCGTCTTTGAAGCGCCGGGAGACGACAACTTTAATATGCCCGTTTTGCATGTGCTTAATGATGTTTCGCAATATTGGAACGGAGAGCTCTTCGGTAAGGCCGACGGCTTTATCTCATTTTTGGATACGGCGAATTCGCAGTATCATACGGTTTCTTTTCCCATAGCGGGCCAAAGCGACGAGTTGGGCAAAAATATCTGGAACGTATTCCTGAACACCCAAAACGGCCAAGCGTACTCTGATGCGGATCAAGCTCGGATGACGGAGTTTTCGGAGAATAAACCGATCTGCTTTTTCGCAATGGAAGACGGTTCGTCTCTGGAAAACCTAAATCAACTGGGCAAAAGCTTCGGTTTTGGTTTCTTGCCGGGACCTGTAGGCGATCTGTCTGTGGAAAAAGGTGGTTCCGTATCGGCTTCAAACGCCGGTTTTTATCTTGACCTGGCTGAGGCGAGTGATTGGGAAACTTTGGTAAGCGCCAACGGAAAGCCCGTAATAGCGGTGAAAAGGGACGGGACTAATTTCGTGTTGGCTTCCGGTATCGATATTTTCTCAGGAAAAGATGACGGAAATATCGCTTTCTATAAACAGTTGATGTCTGAGGTGGCCAAGGAAATGCCCGGGCTTACGGCTTCCAACTTTACCAATGTTTCGGATGTCCCGGTTTCCCTGAAAGAGGATAACGCTTTTTACCGGTCCAATGTATATGTGAAAGATATGTTGCCCGCCGTTAAGGAAAGTTACGAAGCCGTTTTGGACGGAGTAAAAGCAATCACGGGTCTGGAAGATGGAAGTCAAGACTTGAACATGCGTTTGGTGGTTGGCGATAATATGGCCGAACTAAATGGCGGTGAGGTTGTATTGGGAGCTTATTATGGATATGAGTCTCCCGCTGACGGACTGAAGGTTTCTACTGCCAAAGCAGCTTATCATTGGCTGACGAATTATAAAATAGATCCTCTCTTCTCAGACGCGTTGGCTTTTTATACGGCTGTTGAGTTTGCTGAAGAGCAGGGAGTTTCCGAAGCGAAAGACCGTTTTATTCAGCCTTTGATCGACAAAGCCAAAATGCACCCTGATTTTCAAGCTTACGATCCGATTACCTTAAGCGAAGATGCCTTGGGCGATTTTTCTCAAGATTTGGTAAGAGGAAAAATGTTGGCTGTTTTGCAATCGCTTGAAGAAAAAACGGGAAAGAGTGTAGCGGATATTTTCACAAAGCTTAATGCGGATATTCCCCTAGGCTTAAGGCCAAATCCAAATAATGTCTTTTGGGCGTGGGTTGATAATGAGGAAAATGCAGCGGAACTGTTTGATCATATCAAGAGCCAAGGAATAGGGGTGGATATAGCAAATTTGACAATTCCGGGAACGTTCGGAAAAGAAAAGATTGACCCCGCCAATTTCGAATTGCCTCCTCAAGCCTCCACGACTCCATCTTATCCTGAAACAAACTTGTTTGACGGAATCGAAAACAACTTCTGGCATACGATTTATTCCGGTGAGATCCCGCCTTTCCCGCATAATGTGGTTATCGATATGAAAGAGTCGGAGAAGATGGCGGGGATGAGGTTTTTGCCTCGTCAATCGAGCCAATATCCGGACCATATTGAGCTGGCGAAAGTGTATGTGAGTGCCGATGGTGAAAATTGGGGAGAGCCTGTTGCGGAATACGATTATAACGGAGGTGCTTATAGCGGAGAATGGAAAGACCTTCATTTCCATACTTTCAAAGAAGGCAGGTTCGTGAAGTTGGAAATTAGCAAAATGGCCCGTAACGGAAATACAACGCTTAATCAATCGAATTTGGCAGAGCTGGAATTGTATCGTTATTCTGATATTGATGAAGAAGTAGTCGCTGAAGAATAAACTGCGAATAAAAGACAACCATAGGCAAATAGGTTCATCGCGCAAACGGCGCGAAAAAGATCGGCCCCGGTATTCCCGGGGCTTTTTTCTCCTAGACAGTTCTGTATAAAAACCGTTTGATCTTAAACATACAATAGATTAGCCATTGAGGAAATTTGGGAATTCTTACTTTATCGTTATAGGCTGGCCGTTGCCTGATTTTTTGCGACCATTCGTTTACTTTAGGGTATTCCGAAAAGTTGAAACCGAAGTTCTCAAGAAGTATGATGTTCATTCCCCAAGCTATATCCGCCAACGAAAATTCATCGCCCGCTAAGTAAGCCTTTCTGCTCAAGTTGTCTTCTAGCTTTTGGAACATCTTATGGTTGTGGGCTATCGCTTCTAGCCTTTGTTTTTCGGACATATTATACCCTCGTTCCTTTATAAATCGGGCTCTCTCGGGGTTGATTTTTTCATAGATAGGAAGGTGCTTTTTGGCACATGGTCTTCCCATCTTATGTGCGTAAAGAAACGAGACCGTAGTGTCCAAGTGAGAATGCGCAGCTTCGTCAACCCATCGCCAAATCTCCGCTTTTTCCTTTTCGGTTCCGGTGCACAGCGACGGTTCGGGATACGTCTCTTCCAAATAACGGAGAATATCTTCCGATCCCGTGATTGAAAATCCGTTATGAATCAACGCGGGCACACAAGATTCGGGATTGATCCGCAAATATTCGGGCTTTAGATGTTCGCAGGTAACAAGGTTGATGCTGTGGCCGGTCCATTTCAATCCTTTTTCTTCCAGAGCCATCCGAATCCGGGCGGCGCAGTTTGACCCTTGGTGATGATAAAGATGTAAGCCTTTCAGTTCCAGTAGGTCTTTGTCCGTTTGTTTTATTCTAGCCATGATATTTCTTTTTTTGGAAACCCATTAACCGCAGGCACCGTGACATTTTTTTGGAATATGGACGTTTACCGTTCCCGTTTCGGGTGTTTGCCTGCTTATGATGAATTTTTCGGTATCCACTCCTGCCAATACGCCTTCAATTTTATAATCGGGTTAGGAAAGTCCGTCCGTAGGTTTGAAAGAAAACGGTTTTCCTACTTTGGGCGAACTTTTCATATTTTCGGGAATAGGTCTGGGCTTTGTGTTTTTCGCAATATCCAAAGCTGTATTACCGCCTATTTCGGTCGTTTTCCCTGTGCCGTAAGCGTCCATCCTGTAAAGCCAATCGGTAATGTTTTTTGTTTTTGAAGCTTGTTTAAGCCCGTTAAGTTTATGACCGTACCAAAGGGTAGTGTAAGCGGTAAAGTCCAATGCCGTCGGTGATTCATTTTTCCCCAGAAATGGACGCTTACCCAATTGGTTTTCTATTTCAGAGAAAAAGCTTTTTAAGGAATGGTTATACTTGATTTTTGTGGCTACATCAGGCTTTTTGTCTTTTATTTTTTTCGCCAGTTTCGCTCGGTCAGTGATTAGCTTGCAAGCGTGTTGTGGAGGCATAAGGCTAAATGAACAACGGATAAATTCCCATGCGCTCATTGTCATCACCATTTCGACAAAATGTTGGGTGTCGATTTTTTCCATCAGCATTTTGTCATCGACACTTTGTTGGAGAGGATCCAATTCGGGACGGTTCGTCTGCTTTGCGATTTCAGAGCTTATCAATTTTGTGTCGCAGTAAATGTCCGATCCGATTTGTAGTATGGGAATCCTGCGGGAATATCCTCCAACTAGTTTTTCTTGAATAGGTCTAGGCACTCCTTTCGAAGCGATGACTGACAAGTACTCTTGGCCTGTGTGGGCAAGCATTGTCTGAATCTTGCGGGCGTATGGTGATCCCAGTGAGCGGTGTAGGATTATGGGTTGTTTCTTAGTTGTCTTCATCTTTTGCTATTCCTTTGGCTTATTTTGGCAAAAGAAGAGTTTAGTGAAGTCAAAGCGTTTACCAAATGGTAAAAAGTGAAGGAGAAGGCTATTTTTGCGCACGTATACGGCTTAGGCTTTGTAGCGTAATTCCCAAATAAGTGGCGATGTGTCCGAGTTGTGCCCGTTGAAAAATGTCTGGATATCTGGCGACGAGCGAGTCGTATCGTTCTTTAGCCGTCAACGTTTGGAACTCTATTGTCCGGTCGGCCAATAGTACCGCGGTTTCGCACATAAAATCCTCAAATATTCTGGAAGGCCAATCTGAGGAATTTCTGAGGTTGTCAAACGTGTGATAATCGAGCATCAGGGCTTTTGTTTTTTCGATTGCCTGTATACCGTAACGGGACGCTTGCTGGCGTAGGAAGCTGGCGCCCAGTGTGACAACTTGACCTTCATTGGCGAAGTAAATGGTTACGTCCTGCCCTTTGTCCGTGATGAAAAAATTTGGACAAAACCGCTTTTGATAAGGTAGATTTCCCGACAGGTGGAACCGGGCGCGGCGATAATCTCCCCTTGTTCAAACTCCTTTTCTTCAGAAGAACTGAAAATGTATTCCCAAATTTTTCGGACGTCCGGTTGGAAAGGGGGCATAATATCTCTGGATGATGATTCTTTTGATAAGTACAAAGATATACTTTTCTGGAGGTATCGGGCCAGAGGTTCTGTAATGTGAAAAAGAATATACAAAAGGGAACGAATAGTCCAGCGCTTGGAAAAAACGCTGGACTTGGATACGTGGCAAGGCAATTTATGCTAAACGAGAGTTTCCTTTTCGGTCTCGATTTCTTTGTTTGAAGTCGCCTTTTTCTCGTAAGCTGTTCTCAGCGTTACGGTGACAAAACCGTAAATGATACCGATCAAAGCGTAAAGCGTTTCGGTTATGGCCGCGCCGGTGTAATCGGCTCCCGGAATGTAATTCATAAACGCAAAGAAAGCGCCGGAGGCGACGAAGATAGCGGGAATAAAGTCAAGCCATTTTGTGCGTTCCAGACACATGCAAGGCACAACTACCAAACCGACAGCGAAGGGAAAAGCGAAAAACCCCAAACCGTCGCCGGCGGATTTTCCGATGATCATTATGGCGATGGAGGCTCCAATACCGACGAGATAACTCAGAAATGTCTTTATGCCGCCATTTACAGTTCCTCCCGCAACAAAATAAAGTGCCCAAGATTGGAATGCGATCCAACCGAAACCACTGTTGCCCAATGGAGGAACAGACGCGTGGAGTAATTGGTCAACGATTTGGATGGTGAAAGCTAGTGAGGCAACAATAATAGGAATAATGATAAATTTCTTGAAACTCATAATAAAAATTTGTCTGTGAAAAATCATCGGAAGAGGGATATATAATGCGATTCTTTTATGGCTTGCCCGCTTGCCGATCTGTTCTTAAAAATAAACAAAAATCAAATACGAAATTAAGTTTCAAAATAGAAATTTAAGCTAAAAATGCCCGGTTTTTGCCGGGCGCTATAAATCCTGTTCGTAAAGATTTTTTTCATTTTCCCATAGCCGTTACCATTCCGTCTTCCAACCGAACTTGGCCATCTTCAGCCATTTCCCTTACTATTTCAGCGAACGTTGCTATATCGACCGAAGTAGGCAAGGCGTCATGTAGGTTTTTGGCTTCTCTTTGGCCGGAGCGCAATAACAGAAGAATGTCATGGCGAATCTGCTTCAGTTTTTCTGTCGATATTTTTTTTTCGCTTACGCAAACATCGCATACGCCACAGCGCTCATATTCCTCTCCGAAATACGCCAACAATTGCCTTGTTCTGCATTCCTTGTCGTTGGTTGTGTAATCGGCCATCGCTTGCGCCTTCCCGATTATAAGTTCTTTCCGCTCCTCATAGCGCTTTACGTCTATCGGGAGATTGCTGGCGTTATGCCTTGATTCGAGATAAGTTAGTTGCGGCATATCTTTGCGCTCGTCATAATCGAGGATTTCCATTTGTTGGAGAGTACGCAAGATTTTGGCTACCGTGTCCGGTGAGGTTTCCAAGGCTGTCGCCAAATTGCTTTCCGAAATTCTTTTGTAATTGCCGAACAATTCACCTCCGTAGAAGCGTAACAAGGCTTGGATAATGGCGTCGTAATCCGAAGAGAAGAGCCGGAATTCGTACAAGCGCCGGTTATCGACTTTTATATTGACTTTGGAAGGTTCGTGAAAACTCTCCGAAAGTTCGAAATAACCTTCCTCCGCCAGTTTCTTTACTGAATTATAAGCCAGTAGGGGATTGAGTCCATATTTTTTCGAGAAATTCGGCAAATCGAAATCGAAAGAATTGAATTCTCCGCTACCTATGGCCAGTTTGTAATGGTTGGCCAAGCATTGGTATACGTGGCGCATTTCGTTCAGTGTCGGGAAGTTCTTTTCTATCCGTTCAATGGCTTTTTTAGGATCGTTCTCATCGATAATAATTACGGCGAAGGCTTTCTTTCCGTCACGGCCAGCCCGCCCCGCTTCTTGGTAATACGCTTCCGGCGTGTCAGGAATATCCAGATGCGCCACTACGCGTACGTCCGGTTTGTCAATTCCCATACCGAAGGCGTTGGTGGCCACTATTACACGGCAACGGTTTTTGATCCAATCTTCCTGCTTCGTCGCTCTAGAGTCGGGATGCAGGCCGGCGTGGTAATAGTCAGCCTGAATGCCCTGACGTCGAAGCCATTGAGCAATGTCTTGGCACCTTTTTCTGGTTCGGGCATATACCACAGCCGTTCCGGGAACTTTCTTGAGAATTTCGACAAGCTTGCCCTCCTTATCGTCCGTAACCCGGACGGAGTAGGAGAGATTGTCTCTTGCGAAGCTCTTTCGGAATGCGTTTTTACCGCGGAATTCCAGCCTTTCCATAATATCGGACTGGACTTCTTCAGTGGCCGTAGCCGTAAGCGCAATAACTGGAACACCTTCCGGCAGGCGTTGCCTGAATTCGGCGATTTCCAAATAAGGAGGCCTAAAGTCGTAACCCCATTGGCTGATACAGTGAGCTTCGTCTATAGCCAAAAGGCTAATGTTCATATCCTCGCTCCGGGCCAGAAAAAGTTCCGTCTTCAGCCGTTCGGGCGAAACATAAAGGAACTTTACGTCCCCGAAGCGACAGTTGTCCAAGATAGTGTCGATTTGCCGGCGCGACATTCCCGAATAAAGCGCTTCGGCTCTGATGCCTTTTGCCCGAAGTTGCTCAACTTGGTCCCGCATCAGCGCGATAAGTGGAGAGACAACCAAGCACAAACCTTCTTTGCAAAGTGCCGGAACTTGAAAACAAACCGATTTTCCTCCGCCTGTTGGCAAAAGCGCAAGCGTGTCGTGGCCCGCAAGAACGGAATCGACAATTTCGTCTTGCATTGGACGGAAGGTCTGGAAACCCCAATATTTATTCAGTATTTCTAGCGGTTGGCTCATCCGGTTCCTGATTTTTTGGACAAGGTAAAAATAGGCATTCCGAGATTTTTATCCCGGAATGTGGGGGCTCCATTCCGCTTTTAATCCCCAAATAAAGCTTTTGGGAAAAAATAGTATTGGTATTGGGTGAAATTTCGCTTGATGAAGCTCTCGGCTTTTTGTCTATTGTGCTCTGAACGGGAAGTGGTCGGTAATACCCCCCGGTGCAACAAAAAAGGACGTGGTTGTAAAGCCACGTCCCCATTCAAACTAAAACCAAATATTATGTCAGCTATAAGCCAATCTTCAACTAATGTGCCGGGCCTTTTGGAGGGCTGGTCGTGGGAACCCCCCAAGGATTGGACGACAATCGAAACCATTGATCTTCATACGGGCGGTGAGCCGTTGAGGGTTTACACCGGAGGAGTGCCCGAGATTCCGGGAGATTCTATTCTGGAGAAAAGAAGATATTTCCGGGATAATCTGGATCACCTGCGTACGGCATTGATGTGGGAGCCTCGCGGTCACGCTGACATGTACGGAGCCGTAATCACGGAACCGACAACCGACGACGCCGATTTTGGAACCTTTTTTCTTCATAATGAAGGCTATAGCAGTATGTGCGGGCACGCCATTATCGCGTTGGTCACGTTGGCATTGGATACAGGAATGATAGCCAAGACCGACGAAAATCCCGAAATTATTATAAACGTGCCGGCTGGAAAGGTGAAGGCTAGGGCTACTTTTGATGAAAAAGGAAAAGTTAAAAACGTGTCCTTTTTGAATGTGCCGTCATTTATGCCTTTGCGCGACGCTGAAGTGGATGTGCCCGGAATCGGGAAAGTTAAATTCGATCTGGGATATGGCGGAGCGTTTTACGCTTACGTCGACGCTGAGCCTTTGGGCCTTACGCTTGACGAATCGGATTATGACCAGTTGATCGATTATGGCCGCAGAATTAAGTATGCGGTTATGGAGAATTTCGAAATCAAACATCCGTTTGAGGAAGATTTGAGCTTCTTGTACGGGACGATTTTCGTAGGCTCTGCCCGCAAAGAGGGCAATCACAGCCGAAATGTCTGCGTTTTTGCCGAAGGTGAAGTGGACCGTTCGCCAACGGGAACAGGAGTGAGCGGACGCGCCGCGATTCATCACGCAAAAGGTGAGTTGGGTGAAGACGAACCCGCCATTATCGAAAGTATTCTTGGTTCGGAGATGGTTGTGAGAGTGGCCGGAACGGGAGCGTTCGGCGGTTATGACGCGATAATTCCCGAAGTGACGGGCAACGCCAGAATAACCGGCAAGAATAAGTTCTACATCGACCCGGATGACGAACTGGCCGACGGATTTATCTTTAGGTAAACAGTCAACCGTTCCCAATTTGGAAGAAGATTCATTATTTTACAATAATGGAATTCAAAAACAGGACAATTTTGATTTAGTCATGAATGGTTAAAGCTTCCAACCCAACAGCGTACAGTCGCTTTACTCCGGACTCTTTACTCTGTACTATCCTGAATGGTTCTGTTTTTAGCTGATGATTTTACGGATAAAAAATTTTTATGAACATGAGAATCACTAACCGTTTCGGTCTGGTTTCGGCTTTTTTGTTGGCATTGGCGGTGTGGGCCTGCCAGCCAAAGACGCAGGAAAAAGCCGTTCCCGAAAACCTTAGCGAGGCTTTGTCCGCTTTGCCGGGCGTAGTGTCGGTAAAAGCCATGGATGCCGATTCCCTCTATGGGGAATATTACGAAATGTATTTTGAGCAACCGTTTGACCATAAGGACACCGCTGCTGGGACTTTCCGTCAAAGGGTTTTGTTGGGCCATATGGGCTATGACCGTCCGACGGTGGTGGAGCTTCAGGGTTACAATATATGGACGGCCAAAGCCGGCGAGCTGAGTACATTGCTTAATGCGAACCAGCTGACTATCGAACACCGATTCTTTAAAGATTCGGCGCCGGACAGTATTGATTGGAGTTACCTTACCATAGAGCAGGCGGCGACGGATCAGCACAAGATTATCCAAGCCGTGAAATCGATCTATGATCAGGGAAAATGGATCAGTACGGGTATTAGCAAAGGCGGTCAGACAACGATGATTCACCGTCGTTTTTATCCGGAAGACGTTGACCTTTCGGTTCCTTACGTGGCGCCTTTGGTTTTCGCTCAGGAAGATTCCCGGATTTATGAATTTATCGATAGCGTAGGTTCTGAGGAGTGCAGGGCGAATGTTGCGAGATTTCAGCGCGAACTGCTCGAACACAAGAAGGAAGTTCTTCCGTTGCTTGAGGCTTACGGCAAAAAGCGCGGTTACGGATTCGATTCTCTCGGATTGGCCGGAGCGCTCGATTACGCCGCTTTGGAATATCCATTCGCTTTTTGGCAGTGGGGAAATACCGGTTGTGAGAAAATCCCTGAGCCGGGCGCCGATGCGGAGACGCTCTTTACGCATTTGAGAAAGACGGTTCCATTCTCTTGGTACGATGACGGCGGTTTCAAAAGCGGATTGCCATCGTTCTACCAGTTCTCGACCCAGCTTGGCTATTACGGCTACCGTACCGACGGGCTTGAGGATTTATTGACTTACGAGAATCCGAACAATCAGGTGTTCGCTCCGCAGAAAGCTTCTTTGGTGCATAACCCGGCCAAAATGAGAGACCTGCACGACTGGTTGATGAAAAACGGATCGAATATGCTGTATATCTACGGCGGTTACGATACTTGGAGCGCCTGCGCGATTGATCTTACGGATTCGAAGACCAACGCCGTGAAGATGGTGAATCCGAAAGCGACGCACGCTACACGCATCAAACATTTTTCCGAAGATGACAAGCGTAAGATTTACGCCACTTTAGAGTCTTGGTTAGGATTTGAAATACCTGAGGAGAACAAGGAAAAGCTGAAGGTATTGCAATAAAAAATACGGTCTATGTTTGCCGTTTGTGTTTTGGTTTAGGAGAAGGTCGCAAACGTGCGATCAAACTAAAGCCCGCCGAATTTCGGCGGGCTTCTTTGTTATAATTTCAAAAGGAATTCCATCGTGTCTATTCCGTCGGCGTAGTCCCAAGGTTCGGGGTGTTGGGCCATTCCGAAGGGGATTCGGCTTTCGCCTTTGCCTACCACGCATTGGATTTTTTCTTTATGCGCCCCGATTTTCGCCTCAAGGTCTTTTGCGTCGGAGTAACGCTCGTAAAATAAGGCGGAGATAGGGGAGATCAACGCTTTGTCTTCGGCTACAAGCAGGAATCCGGTGTCGAGATGCGGGATTCTGTTTACCAGATAAATCGATTTGTTGTAATCGTAATTATTGGAGTACTTGTGGTTGTGCGTGATGTTTTTGTAGCGTTCGCTAAGGAGGTCCAAGAAATGCTGGAAGCTGTAATCTTCGGGTACGAAAAGCTTTGAGACGTTTCGGCAACCGAGTCCGTAGAAACGGAAAATGTCTTCGCCGAGTTTTTCCAAATCTTCGTCAGATTCGTTTCCGTCCAAAACGGCGCAAGACGATTTGTTTGGGCGAATGATATGCGGATGCTTCGAGAAATAATAGCTGAAGTAACGCGCGGTATTATCGCTCCCCGTGGCGATATAGGCCTCCGAGCCGTTAAGCCTTTCCACAAACTCGAACCTGTCGCGGAAAGCGGGTTCGATTTCGGTAAGGTATTCGGCTATGATTTTCAAAAGGAAAGAATCCTGTCCGCTGAGTTTGGCCAAAAGGCGGTGCGGGGAGAGAAGCACGCACATGAAATCGTGGAAACCGACAGCGGGGATGTTGCCGGCCATCACAACCCCGATGGTTTTGGCCTCTTTTTCCTGATTTAATTCCGGGTAGTTGGAAAGCCATTTTTCCAGCTTGTCCTTACGGAGCATATGGGCCAGCCCGAGGATAGCGGCTTTGACGTTTTGCCTGTCAAACCAGTTGTTTCTGGCTTCGGCGCCTTGCGCCATCAGTTCGAATTCGTGCTCTTTAAGGTGGCCCAGTTTGTCACCTAATTTGGCGAAGGCCTCTATTTTCCTTTCTATATTCAGGCTCATTGGTCGCTTGTTGGGTCGTTGTGTTTATGCGTTTCGATTTCGGAATCATATTTATAGACTCCTTTAGGGGGTGTTCTGGTTTTCCCTTATACCGAAACGTAAAGGTAAGGTATTCGGAAGATTGAAAAAACGTTTTTTGAAGCTCGCTGAGCCGGGAAACGGGTTTGTTGGGGCTTTAACGATTTTATTTTTATGGATTATAAATAGTAAGAGCCGGATTGGTTTTGGTTGATTTTTATTATTTTTGCCTCCCAATCGTGTAATTGGTAAACGATTAGAAAAAAATTTTACGAGAATGGCAATCATCATTACGGACGAATGCATCAACTGCGGTGCCTGTGAACCGGAATGCCCAAACACCGCTATTTACGAAGGCGGAGTAGAATGGAATTGGAGCGATGGCACGGCACTGCAGGAGGTAGAGCTTGAGGACGGTACTGTAGTTTCCGCCGGAGAGGACCAAGAGCCTGTTTCGGACGAGTTCTACTATATTGTTCCTGGCAAGTGTACCGAATGTATCGGTTTTCACGAAGAGCCCCAGTGCGCAGCGGTGTGTCCCGTGGATTGTTGTGTTGACGATCCGGACTACCAAGAAGAAGAGGATGAACTTTTGGCTAAGAAAGATTGGCTTCATCCGGAAGGTTAAGGTTTCGAATTTTAGAGGTATTTTATATAGCAGGCTTTCGGGCCTGTTTTTTTTGGCCTATACTTTCGGCGTTTGTGTCGGTCATTACGGTTACTTAATTTTGAAGAATGTTTAAACTGAAGATAATTCTAATAACGTTTCTGACTTGTTGCTCTTTGTTTGTCAATGGCCAGGTTCTGAATATGGAAAAGGAGCGGATTGACGGTGATAGTACGGGTATATGGCTTGGTAATGCCTCTGGAGCCTTTACCTTTGCGGATAGACAGGTGACTACGCTGAACCTGTTCCTTTCTGCTCATTTGGCGTATATCGGAGAAAGGCATAATTATATTTTGATTGGAGATTTCGATTTTCTTCGTGGCGACGGGGATGATCTGGCCAGTAATGGTTATGGACACGTGAGGGCTAATTTCTTCAAAGAGAAAAGAGTGTCCCTCGAACTGTTTGGACAAGCGCAATATGATGGAGTGAAAGGTATGGACGCTCGGTATTTGTCGGGAAGTAATGCGCGGTTGCGTTTGTGGGAAAGTTCGGAGGTTTCTTTATTTGTGGCTTCAGGTTTTATGTATGAAGTGGAGGCGTGGAAATGGGATATGGACGGTAATTCCGAAAACGGGGACGAGTTCAAGGAAAGGACGTATTGGTGGAAAAACAATACCTACATTAGTTTCCGGTGGGATATGGGCAAAGGTCTTTTTACGAATTTAGTTGCTTATTATCAAGCCCCATTCGAGCGCTTGGGAAATCCGAGGCTTAGTGGCGAGGGTAATTTGAATCTGAAAATAACCTCAAAACTGGCGTTTACCGCCCAAATAACCGTTTGGTATGACGAATCGCCGGTGGTACCAATAGATAAAACCAACTATACCTTTACCAATGGAGTGACTTATAATTTCTGATCACTGTTCGGGATAGGGAATGGCTCTCCGTATTTTTTGTCGATACCCCTGTTCAGTGCGTAAATATATCGGAAGATTTCCTCCGCCACATAAAGCCAAAATGTAAAAGGCTCCTGTTGATTGATGTTTCGGAGCTCAAGAATAGGGGCTTTTTGGCCTTCCACTAAATCGGTCGTTTTCCCGAGAGCGCCCATAGAATGCAGTTTGTATGCCCGCAATCGGTTCGGGAAATTTTGGGCGGTCAGATAATCCGTTCCAGAAGCGATTCCGTCAAGCCACTTTCCCCTGCTGAGGCTTTTCATAATCTGTCTATGTGGCCTGGTTTTGTTGTGGTAAACACCACCTTCGAAAAAGGGGGCGTCGTAAGGAAATTCGGAGGCGAAAGGAGTCTGCTCAAATAAATGATGGTCGGCAATAGCCTTGCGCTCATGTTCCGGCAAAAGTGAAAACATTGTAGCGAAATCCGTTCGGGCTAATAAGGGCGTAAAGCTTTTCGGGTATTTCGGAGCACCGAATTTGCCGAGCCGCAGGTAAAAATCCACAAGAGAGAGAAAGCCCCTTGCGCTTTCTCCTAAATGATGCTCTCGGGCGAAACCTTTGTTGGTGTCGATAGATCGTCTCAGCGTACTGGCCCATTGGACATCTCTTGGTTTTCCGGTTCTGCCGTCATTCAGTCTCATCATTTTGAATCGGCCAAATTCTCTGCGTTCCCGTAAGCCGTCCGGCTCCGATTCGCTTGCGGTAGAAAGGTCTTCCAAAAGTTCGGGTAACCTTTCCGGACGTATTCCGGCAGTCGCTTGGACAAAGCCTTTAGGGATCCCCGAGGGTAATTCAATGATGGTTTCAGCGTGATGCCTTGGAATGTTTCCGAAAAGTTCGAGTTTTTTGAGCGGAATATATGGGTCGTAAGGATTTTTAGCTTTTTCGGCTTCTCCAACCAATTCCATCAGTTTTCCGATGACAGTTTTCATCCTTTGAAAACCTTCATAACTATCTTCGAAAGGTTCGGTCGCAAACTCTAGATACGGGATGTTGAAGTCGAGGGAATCGGCTTGGGCATAGAAGCCGTCACCCTCAAAAATTCTCTCTTTTTCACGGATAGCCGGCACGGAAAATTCGTTAACGTCCAAAAAGCTGGGATCTTCACTTTCGTAGGCCTGCTCAATATTTCGGTACAACAAGGCTCCTTCAACCTCAATCTCAAATCCAACGGACCTTTGTATGGGCAGAACGGATGGGGGCGTTGCGGATTTACCAGAGTTTGAAGTGTTGGTCCGTAATTGTTTACGTTGCGGGCCAGTGGCTTTTTGTAGCGATATCGGCATGGACAGTAGCCGTGCTTAGTTATGGTTGACGGAAGTTGAATCCGGTTTAACGGTAGCATCAATCGCTCCGGGATGTCGAAATTTTATGGGAAAGAGGTGATCGTGAAGTCTTCCAGTAAAAAACAGAAGGTTAGTCTCGGCGCGGGGCTGGCGCCAAGTGTGAGAATAAACACGCCTTTGTTAATTTCTTAAGCGCTTTTGTTTTTGAGAAAGATCAGTTTTTTTGTTGTCAATCTTTCTTTTTTATGAATTTTCTTACGCCAAGTCCTATCCCCGCTCCAATCAAAAGAGTGACACCGCCATCTATAGGGACGTTTTGTGCTTGATGGTTTGGGTCGGGGGGAGCGGGGCCATTGCCTTCCGCAAGTTGACTGTCTTCATCGCCCTCAGGGCCCTGTGCGTGTATTGGGGTGTATAAAAACAGGGAAATTGACAATATAAAAGGGATAAGAAGTGTTTTTTTCCAATTACAGCTCATGATCATGTGGTATTTGATTCTTATAAACCAAAGATAAATGGATTGAATTTTTTATTGTCAAATGTTTTTATGCCATTTATTACATGGGAATTGTTTGGTCTAGCTCTCGGAGTAGACGCCAGCGTCCATCTGGTTGTGTTTTTTGACTAAATTTGTGTGTCTGCCCTTGTCTCATAGAATAATATTTCGAGCCTGTTAAATAGATAGGATCATGAATAATTATTTCCGTTTCCTCTTTTCTACTGTTGTCGTTTTCATGTCTCGTGCCTGTGCCGGAGTCCTTTTGCTTGTGATTGTTTTGCCTGCTGTGTCTATTGCGCAGGGCGCTGGAGAAACACTTTATTGGAATGGACCTGCAAGTGCGGGAGCCACATGGGACGATCAATCAAAATGGGTTTATTTGGATGGATCAGCGGCAGGTAGAATTCCCAATGAAAATGATGTCGTAGTTTTTAGGAATGATCACCAGAAAAATATCAGGATAAGTGGCGATTATGCTTGTAAGAAGATCATTGTTCAGATGAAGAACGCCTCCCAAAGTTATAGGGTGAGATTGCAAGTCAGGAACCGTGATTGGTTGGGTGATCCGGGCGGGCATATTGTTTTTGAGGTTAAGGAAGGGATAGAAATCGAGAATCTGCCCGCAAGTGGGTTTGATTCCAATGTGGTTGTGGTAGTTCTTAATGAATCGACTTTCAAAACGACTGATTTCACCCAAGATGGGCAAGTGATTTTGGAAGAATTGCGTTTATGGGACCATGTGTCCGTTGTGGAATTACACCCAGAAGAGAACACAATTCTTCCGAAACCCCGTAACAGGTCGTCGGATACTAGCAATAGCTTTAACGGTGATTATGACAACCTGAGAATTTTCCCGGTTAGTCCTGTTACTGTCGCTTTGGATGGAGATATAAGAATACGTAAAGAGTTGAAGACTAACTCAAACGTTAACTTCACTTTGTCTCCGAATAAAATGAAGCTTAGTCAGAATTGGGTCTCTGGTGGCGCTGAAGTGACTAGCGGAACTGTCGAGTTATCGGAAGGGGAAGTCCAAGAACTTCAGAATGTTGCGGGGCTACATGATCTCACGCTGACAAAAATAGGAGAGAGTGTGAATTTTACGTCTGAAACGCCGGTTAATGGGACTTTGACAACCTCAGGGAGTCAGAGCATAACGGGCGTTTTGGATTTAAAAGGAAATTGGACCGGAGGAAATGTTACAATCAGTGGCGGAGAGGTAAAACTCTCGGGAGCGAGTAATCAGTCGATACAAAATGTAACCTCTGTTCCGAAGCTAAGTCTTGAGAAAACAGGCGGAAGTTTGTCGTTTTCGAATGTTACGGTTGCCGATGAGCTATCCGGAACAGGCGCGTTTGATTGGACTGGTACTTTAGGGTTAGAAGGGGTATGGTCAGGCCCGACGTCAATAGGGAGTGGAACGCTAAAGTTGTCAGGCAGTTCCAACCAAAACCTGACAGGATTGAGCACTGTTCCGAGTCTCGAATTGGCAAAAACGGGAGGAACCCTTAGTCTGGCTACGCTTAATGTAAACACAAGCCTGTCGACTAGCGGTACGGCTGGTTGGTCGGGGACATTAAAGTTACTTGGAAACTGGATTGGTGGATCTACCACAGTCAGCTCCAGTGACATAGTTTTCGCCGGTACATCCGATCAGACTACACAGTCGGCCTTGACGCTTAATGGAGTGACGGTGGAAAAAACGGCGGGGAAAATCTCTATTGGAGCGGATGTTACGGTATTGGGAACGCTCACGACAGATTCCAATTCAAACTTTGATCTGGGTTCAAACGCATTGGAGTTAAGGTCAAATTGGCAGGGCAATAGCGGAACTATAGAGTCGGATGGAGAAAGCGGGTCAGTGAATTTTACTCAAGGAGTGGCGCAGGTTATTAGCGGAAAGCATGTGATCCCGTACGTAACGTTGAATAAGTCAGACACGATTAATACGCTCACTTTGTCTGATAATTTTATAGTGACAAAAATGCTAAAGCTAGAGAAGGGGAAGATTGTCACCAATGATAAGCTTAGGCTCTATGCGGATGAAAACGGTTATGCGATAATCCCCGCAATTACGGCACCCGCAGACGTAAGTCTTGACGGCGACATAAAAGTCGACCGGTATATTGGACAGCCGGGAGACAGTCGTAGCGCTGGTTGGATGCGGTTTGGCGCAACTGTCTCTAACATGAGTTTTATGGACTGGGCCAATTCTTTCGGGATATATATGAATCCTGGCTCTGGCGTCAGTAGCGTGAAGACTTTTGATGAGGAGAAATACGGCGACTATAGGGAAGGGGACAATACGTCGGTTTACTGGATTCCCCAAACGAACATTAACGGAGAGATTCTTTCCGGTATCGGATACGCTGTTTATATGTACAGTTCCGCCATTGAAAATGGAACAATTTCCTTTACGGAAAAAGGAACCTTGCCTAAAGGTGACATTTCGATTTCTACACAGTACTCGGCATCACCTTATACGTATGGGTACAATTTGATGTCGAATCCATATCCGTGTCCGATTTCCTGGAATGAACTGCTGAATCTTCAGGATAACAATGGGGAGCTTTGGGATAATAAAGCCTATGTTTGGGACTCCCAAAATTCACGCTACCGTTTCTTGGTGACAAATAATGGTTCGGGGACCAATTCACTTAAAATAACAAACTACACTAATTCGGGAAGGCTAATTGATACGGACCTGAATATAGCTCCCGGCCAAGCTTTTTTCATATTTAATAACAGTGGTGGTTCGGGCACTCAGCACGACTTTGTGTTTAAGGAAAGCGCAAAAGTCAAGGTTCATGATCGGCCGTTGTACAGAAAAGCAGTCGATGCGCCTAAACCCGACGGCAATTTCGAAGGGATTGCAATGACATTGGAAAAAGGAGAACAATTCTCGCCCATTGCGCTCGATTTTTCTGACGAAAGTAAATCGGATTTTGGGCTGAATGAGGACATTTTCCAGCTTGGTGGGCAGGATGTCTATCTGGCGGCGAGAGTCAAAAGCACAGGTAGGGATGGTAATTTGGATAAGAAAGTCAACGCCAGATTTTCAAGCCAACCATTTCCTGAAGCCGACACCCTGATCAATTTGAGTTTTTCGGCCAAAAAGAGCGGGAAGCATAAGTTGCTGTTCAACGAAGCCCGGAAGTTCAAGAACAGCCGGAAGATCTTTCTGGAAGATAAATACGCCGAAAAGACCATAAACCTGTTGAAAACGGATTCTTATGAATTTGAGGTGGAAGAAGATCATCCAGAGTCCAAAGCCACCGATCGTTTTTCTGTCAGGCTTGGGAATAAATCTGTAATGAACAAGGTCTTGGTGCGGGGCGCAAAAGGACTCTTCGGAGGCCAAGGGCGTTTGGTTAATGTCCCGGTTTTGGTGCGTGACTTCAAGAAGATGACTGACTTCGAACTTGGTCTTTCTTGGGATATATCGACTCTGGAGTTTAAGAAAATATCAAAGAAAATTTCAGGAAACTTCACGCTTGACGAGTCAAAGGTTCAAGAAGGAAATCTTGAATTTGAATGGTCTTCAAAAAAAGAAAAAGGGATGACGCTTAAGGAAAATGACACGTTAATGGTGATCGATTTCCGAATAGCTAAAAACTCCTCTGGTATCACTGATATACATGTCACGAAGGCGAAAGGTCATGGTTTGGCGTTGGTGAGCGATGAGAAATCGGAGGCGCCTGTTAGTTTCGAAAATCTGGGTTTGATTCTCAAGCCGATCGTATTGGTGAAAGGCAAAGTCTCTGTGGTCGGGGGGTATTCTCCCGAAACGATTGATTGGAAATGGTCGATTTCGGGTGTGGGCGAAGGAGTGGTTTCCGGATCGGGTGATTTCGAGTTGGAACCGTTGGAAGGCGAGGTTGTCCGAGTCGAAGGTGAAGTTAAGGAAACGTCGGTTCGTCCGTCGGTGTTGGATCTTATTTTGGCTAGAAGGCACGTTCTGGGCGTAAAGTATCTGAGTGAGCCTATTGACAGGTTTGCGGCCGATATGGACGGGAATGACATTGTTTCGACTAAGGACATCGCTCAAATCCGCAAAGACATCTTGGGAGTTGAAGATCCGGAGGATAACAGATGGATGATTTTCCCAGAAAGCGAAATTTCCAAGATTGAGGATGGCCATTTTTCCAGAGTCGAAGAAAATTTCGAAATGACGATGGGGAACATTCCTGTTGATCTTGGTTTCGTCGCTTTGCGGAAAGGTGTTATACCAAATGGAAAATCACCGAGAATGAGTTCTGGCGATGTGAGCCTAGAAATCGCAGAGACTTTAATAGATGAAGATGGCAAACTGAAAGTCAAGTTGTCATTTGGTTCCGAAGCGCAACTGACTGGCGCCCAGATGGCCTTTTCGTGGAAAGATGCGAATTTGGAGAAAGTGGAAAACGATAGGGGAGGAAGCCTGAATTTCGAAAAATTCGAGAGTAATCGCTTAGGCATTGTTTGGACCGAGAAGGAAGTCGGGTATAATTATGGGAAAGCTTTTGTGACTCTGACATTCGATGGAGCGCAGAACCAGGAGGAATTGGATTTGTCGATTGAAAGTGGGGCAATGCCTTCCTTGGTTACGGATTCGAATTTGTCGGTTCTGTCACTGAACACAGACCTGTTGAGCGTTTCTGATCCGCTTCCGGAAAAAGGAGTCGCTGTTGGTCCAAGTCCGTTTGAGGAACAATTGAAAATCCGGATTTGGGGACATAAAGGGCAAACCGCTAAAATCTCGCTTTATGACCGTAGTGGAAAGATGGTGGCTAGAAGAGAAGTAGTGTTGGATAGCGAGAGCCACACGGCCATTTTGAATGCGGAAACTGTAGCCAAATGGCCTTTGAGCGTCGGAGTTTATATTTACCGTATAAAAATCGGAGGCTCAGAATATAACGGAAAAGTTATGGCGAAATAATCAGCGGCATCGCTGAAAAGAAAAACACCCCGAAAAGGCCTGTCTTGGCCGAATTCGGGGTGTTTTATTTTTTGGAGAAGAATCAACGTTAGTTCTTCGTGATAGACTCTAAAGCCGTTTCGCTTAAAGCGTCTTCTACTTTTTGCAAAACGAATTCGAAATCCTCTGGACGGTTTTCGTAATCAAGGTCGTTTACGTCAATGATTAACAGCTTTCCTTCCTTATATTCCGAAATCCATTTCTCATAATGCTCGTTCAGGTCTTGCAGGTAGCCTGTGGGAATATCGCTTTCGTAATCCCTATTGCGTATTCCTACCTGACGAACCAATTTCGGAATATCCGATTTAAGATAAATCAGCAACTCCGGCGGGCGGATCATTTCCTTCATCAGGCCGTACAGCGTATTGTACGTATCGAAATCCGTATCTGAAAGCAACCCGCTGTCGTACAGATTTTGGGTGAAAATGTGCGCACCCTCGTAAATCGTTCTGTCCTGGACCGCCACTTTTTCGCTTTCCTTTATCCGCATCAGTTGGTTGAAGCGGCTCTTGAGGAAAAATATTTCCAAATGGAAGGCCCATTTTTCCATATCAGCGTAAAAGTCCGGCAAATACGGGTTGTCATCCACATTCTCAAACTCCGGAACCCAACCGTAATGTTTGGCGAGCATGGAGGTAAGGGTGGTTTTCCCCGATCCGATATTACCCGCTACCGCAATGTGTGCTCTATAGTTTTTCAACATATGCGAGGCTATTTCAATGGGCTGAACAGACCGTTTAGCTCCAGCTCTACTTTATCCACAACACTGGCGAAGTCGGCGGGATTCGCCTCATAGTCCATGTCGTTGACGTCGATAACGAGCAAGCGTCCCAAATCATAGTTGTCGATCCACTCGTTGTAATGTTCGTTCAGACTCTGGAGGTAATCGATACGGATCGAGTTTTCAAATCCCCTGCCACGTTTCGATATCTGCTGTACAAGCTTCGGTACGTCGGCCTTAAGGTAGATCAAAAGGTCTGGCGGTTGGATGAACTTGCTCATTCCTTTGAAAAGGTCCAGATAGCTTTCGTAATCGCGGGCCGACATGTGTCCGCCGTCGTGGAGGTTCTTGGCGAAGATGAAGGCGTCTTCGTAGATCGTACGGTCTTGGATTACGTTGTGGTTGTTCTCTCTTATGTTGAGAATTTGCAAATACCGGCTGTTCAGGAAATAAACCTGAAGGTGGAACGACCAGCGGTTCATATCCTCATAAAAATCTTTAAGGTACGGGTTGTTGTCAACATCCTCGAACTTTGGCGTCCAGTCGTATTGTTCGGCCAGCTTCTTTGTCAAGGTGGTTTTTCCAGACCCGATATTTCCAGCTACGGCAATATGCATCTTGTAAAATATTTATGAATGTTATCTCTGTTTTAAGCCCGGAATCGCCCTGAAAAAGCGGAGATTTCCCTTTATTAGTGCGAATCCGGAGAAATGGACGCACAAAATTATGTTTCTGGCTCTGCTGTTCAAGCCCAAACGCGTTTTTGTTGGAAACTTTATGCGTTTTTAGGCCAAAATTATCACAGATCCTCCTCGAACAGGAAATTCTGGTAGGCGTTGCTTAATTCTTTATGTGCGTGTTTGTCGCCGGCTTTCAGCGCTTTTTCCAAACCGGTTTCGTAAATCTCTTTCGCTTTGTCCACAAACCCAAGCTCAGAGTACAAAGCGGCCGCGTGATAGTATGTCGCTACATAGTCGGGATGATTTTTCAATAGGGAATCGAAGTGCTCTTTAGCAATGTTCTTGTCTATGTTGTTATATTCGGTAGCGAGTGCGTAAATAAGAAATGGGTCGTTAGGGTCTTCCTTAAGGAATTTTTTTAGTTGAAGTATTCTTTCCGAAGCCATAGAGCTATGTTTTTTTTATTTTTTCAAAGATTTTTTATATCATTAATGTGATATATAATCAGCAATTAAACTCGGCAAAGTTATGAAAATATTGGTTTGCATTACTCATGTGCCGGACACGACTTCGAAGATATCGTTCACCCCAGACGGTAAGAAGTTCGATGCTACCGGTGTACAGTATATTATAGGTCCATATGATGATTATGCGCTTTCCAAGGCTGTGGATTTGAAAACCCAAGCCGGCGAGGGGGAAATCACGGTGCTTAACGTAGGTACCGGGACCTCTGACGCCTCATTGAGAAAGGCGCTGGCCATAGGTGCGGACAAAGCCGTCAGGATTGACGCCGAACCGGCAGATTCGTTTTTTGTCGCTCGGCAGATCGCCGATTACGCCCAAGGCAAGGATTTCGATTTGGTAATGATGGGGCGTGAATCCATCGACTTCAACGGGGGCGTGGTGCATGGTATGGTAGGCGAGATGTTGAGCGTTCCGTCCATCGCTCCGGTGATGCTTCTGGAAATCGAGGGAGGAAAAGCGAAAATAGAAAGGGAAATCGACGCGGGTACTGAAAACCTGGAAGCGGAATTACCTTTAGTCTTGGGATGCCAAGAGCCGATTGCCGAGTGGAAGATTCCGAATATGAGGGGAATTATGTCCGCCAAGAGAAAGCCATTTGAAGTGATACCGGCTGGAAACGGAGCCGAGAAAACGGAGGCGGAAAAATACGTGTTGCCGGAGAAAAAAGATGCGGTGAGAATGGTCGACGCGGAGAATATGGAAGAGTTGGTTGATTTGTTGCGGAATGAAGCCAAAGTCCTTTAAGCCTAGGGACGCTTTGATATAATGATGTAATACCCAAAATGAAAGAAGTATGTCGGTAATAGTATTTTTGGAAAATGAGGACGGAGCGTTAAAGAAATCGGGCTTGGAGGCTATGGCCTACGGAGTGGAGCTGGGAAAACGGATGGGAGTGCCTGTGTCGGGTGTGGCGTTTGGGAAGTTCAACGGAGGGGAACTTGAAAAAGCTGGGGCTGCCGGGGCGGAAAAGGTAAAGCATGTGGAAGGCGATTCTTTCGGGGTTTTTGAGGCTGGGGTTTTCGCTTCCGTACTGTCGGAAGTAATGGATGAATCCAGCGCTACGGTGGCGATATTGGCCCAATCGTCTTCGTCCAACGTCTTGGCCGGTCGGTTGGCTGTGAAGCAGAACGCTTCTTTGGTGACAAACGTAACGGGTTTGCCCGAGGATGACTCATGCCGAGTTTTTAAGAAAGGAGTTTTCACGGGAAAAGCGTTCTGTTCCGTCGAGTTAAAATCGGAAAAAAAGATCGTTACGCTCAGAAAAGGAGCTATGCCTTTCGAAGAAGGAACGGGGCTTTCGGAGGTGGAAGAAGTAAATGTTGAAGTTCCGGCCGCAAATAAGATTAAGTTGCTTAATACTGAAAAGGCAGAAGGCGACGTTCTATTGACCGAAGCCGAGATAGTGGTTTCGGGCGGAAGAGGCCTGAAAGGTGGCGAAAATTGGGGGATTGTAGAGGATTTGGCGAAAGCTTTGCATGCCGCTACTGCGTGTAGTAAGCCCGTTTCGGATATGAATTGGAGGCCTCACCATGAGCACGTAGGACAAACTGGTGTGAAAGTCAGTCCAAATTTATATATTGCGGTGGGGATTTCCGGGGCTATACAGCATTTAGCCGGGATTAGTTCCTCGAAAACAATAGTGGTAATAAACAAAGATCCCGAAGCACCTTTCTTCAAAGTGGCCGATTACGGAGTGGTCGGCGATGCGTTCGAGGTGTTGCCTCGGTTGACTAAAGCCGTACAGGCGTTGGAAAGTTAAAAGTAAATTCAGTGGAGAAAATTAAACTGGATATACTGGGACTATCGTCGTCTCAGTCTCAATCAGGTTCGTTTGCGTTGGTGCTGGGTGAATCTGGCGGAACCCGAAGGTTGCCCATTATCATCGGAATGTTTGAGGCGCAAGCCATAGCCATCGAGATTGAGAAAATCTTGCCTAATCGGCCGATGACTCACGACTTGTTCAAGTCATTCGGTAAGGAGTTCGGCTTCAGTGTTGAGGAAGTCCTGATTTCGGATCTGAAAGAAGGGGTGTTTTTCGCCAAGATCTTGTGCCGTAAAGACGGTGAGCTTGTATCGATCGACGCCAGACCTTCGGATGCTATCGCTATCGGGTTGCGCTTCGAGGCGGAAATCAACACGCTTCCCTTTATTATGAAGGAGGCGGGTATCGAGCTGTCCGAAGAGGAGAAGGAGAAAGAGGATGGTGGCGCCGATAAAAAGGAAGAGGACGCTGAAATGTTTGCCAAGAAAAGCGAAGCGGAAGTTCCGGCCCAGGAACAGCCTGTAAAAAAGGAGAAACCGAAGGGCGGTGGCCCTTATAGTGGTTTCTCGATGGCGAAACTCCAGCAGAAACTCGACGAGGCAATCGCCCGAGAGGACTATGAGCTGGCGGCGAGAATTAGGGACGAGATGGATTCAAGAAAATAGACGATTTGCGTAAAAAAGCCGGAGCCCTGTGAGAGTGGGTTAGCCGGCTTTTTTACGTTATTTAGTATGTTATTCAAGAGAGGTTATGGAGTATTTGAGAGGATTGTTCGGAATCGTGGTTCTGTTGGGAGTCGCGTTGTTGTTTTCCGGCAACAGGAAGAGAGTTGACTGGAAACTAGTGGGGATTGGAGTGTTTATCCAATTGGTCTTTGGAGTGTTAATTACTCAAGTGCCAATTGTCGCGAAAGGTTTCAACGTTGTCAGTGAAGTGTTTGTGCGTTTTCTTGACTTCTCCATTGACGGGGCGAAATTCGTGTTTGGTGACTTGGCGCTTGTAAACAAATCTGGTTTTATTTTCGCTTTCCAGATTTTGCCAACCATTATTTTCTTTTCTACTGTTACCGCAGGTCTTTATTATCTGGGTGTTCTTCAAAAGATAGTTTACGGTATAGCTTGGGTGATGGCTAAAACCATGCGCCTTTCGGGAGCGGAATCATTGTCGGCGGCCGGTAACATTTTCTTGGGACAAACCGAAGCGCCTTTGTTGGTGAAGCCTTTCGTTGCCAAAATGACCAAATCAGAGCTTATGTGTCTGATGACCGGTGGTATGGCTACGTTGGCTGGCGGTGTTTTGGCCGCTTATGTTAGTGCTCTTGGCGGAGATGATCCTGTTGAAAAAACCAAGTTTGCGGCCTATTTGCTAAGCGCTTCGATTATGAACGCTCCGGCGGCTATTGTAATGTCTAAGATTTTGGTGCCGCAGACGGATGATGACGATGTGGACAAAAACCTTAATGTAGGAGGGGACCAGCTTGGCGTGAACCTTATCGATGCGTTGTCAAAAGGAGCGGGCGACGGTCTTCAGCTTGCGTTGAACGTAGGTGGTATGTTGCTTGCGTTTATTGCGGTTATCGCTGCTCTTAACGCTGGTTTCGGATGGATAGGTGGTATGACGGGAATGAACGAATGGGTTGCCGAATCTACCGGACACACGTTCGACAAACTGTCAATGGAATATATTCTCGGGCAAATTTTCAGGGTGTTCGCTTGGGTGATCGGAGTGGACTGGAGTGAGTCATTGTTGGTTGGTAGCCTTCTGGGGCAAAAGACCGCGATTAACGAGTTTGTGGCTTACCTGAACCTAGCCGAGTTGAAAGATGCCGGCGCATTAACACCTAAAGCCATAATCATTTCTACGTATGCTTTGTGCGGCTTTGCGAACTTTTCGTCAATAGCAATCCAGATTGGCGGCATAGGCGGAATTGCTCCAAGCAAACAGGGAACATTGTCCCAATTGGGCCTTCGCGCATTGTTAGGGGCGACTTTGGCTTGTATGATGACAGCGACAATTGCGGGAATGATACTGGTTTGATAAAAGCCGAAGCGGTCTTTGCTGTTGTATTTATTAAATAAATAGATGTAAAAAGTAAATTTGTTTTTATTTTTTAATCTGTTGCAATGTTCTTATTTTTATACCATGGATACGTTGCAATTACAATCGGATATTACAACAGAAAGGCTGGAAAAAGTGGCTTTTGTGTTGAAAACTATCGCACATCCGCTAAGGATCAATATCATTAGCCTGTTGGCCAAGCATGAGGCCCTCTGCGTTAATGATATTTGCGAACAGCTTGGGTCTGAGCAGTCTTTGACTTCTCATCACCTTTCGAATCTTAAGCATTCGGGGGTTTTGAAAAGTACTAGAAAAGGCAAGCAGATCTTTTACTACCTCAAAATGAAGGAAGTGCTCGGTGTTCTCGAGTGCATGAATTCTTGCGAGGTGCTCTGAGAAAACGGCCCTTGAGTCGCTTTCTTTGTCTTTTTCTTTTGGGATTTTGACGGTCTGGTTAGCGGACACGGATTAATCACAAAAGGATAAAACAAAAGACATCTAAAGGTGTATTTTTCCTAAACTGTAAAAAGATGGGAAAAATACGCCTTTGTTTATTTTGGGGGATACTGTTCTTTGTAGCGTGTAAAGGGACTGACGACGATGATTTGGGGATCGGCTCTCAAGGGCTGATTTCGGACATTTTGACTGAGAAGGATTTCGATGCGCTGTTGCCAGACTCCGTGTATGACGCTCGTTATAAAGTGAAAATCCGTTCCAGAAACCCTTTCTACACTTATTCCGCTTTTATAGAGGCGGCTTCCGCTTTTCCTTTGTTTTGTAACGAAGGAAACGTAAACGTTCGTAAACGAGAGTTGGCTGCGTTTTTAGCGAACACTTCGCACGAAACGACCGGTGGCTACCCCTCAGCCCCGATGGGACCGTATTATTACGGATATTATTGGATTAGGGAAGTGGGGTGCTACAATGAGAAAACCAAGATGCAGAATTGCCCGCAGTATGTTGACACTTCTGGTGTTTTGGGCAAAAAGTATCCGCCCGTTCCAGGCCAGCAATATTATGGGCGCGGGCCTATCCAGCTGAGCTATAACTATAATTATGGCTTGTGCGGTGAGGATTTGGGGCTGGGTAAATCGCTTTTGGAAAACGCTGACCAAGTGGCTAGGGACAGCGTTCTGTCAATCAAGACCGCCATTTGGTTTTGGATGACGGCGCAAGGGAATAAACCTTCGTGTCATGATGTTATGGTAGGGAAATGGATTCCTACTCCGCAAGATTCGGCCGCTGGGCGGTTGCCGGGGTTTGGCTTGACAATCAATATCATCAACGGCGGAGTGGAGTGCGGATATAAAAACAGTATGGAAGCCGAAGACAGGGTAGGCTATTATAGTCGATACCTAAATTATTACGAATTAGACAAAGAGCTGGACTGTGATTGTGAGAACATGCAACCGTTTTGATCGCATATTTCGATAATTTTATATATTGTAACACCTGTCATCTTTGGCGGGTGTTACTTTGTTTTGAGCTATGAGAGACTTTTTGAAAGCCGTTTACGCCTACAAAAGAGCGTACATTTTCTTGAAGGGAAATCGATTGGGTAGTTGGCTTGTTTGGCCCGCGCTGGCAAACCTGATTCTGTTTGTGGGCTTGGGAGTGGGCGCTTGGTTCACCTCGGGTACTATTGTTGACTATTTTCTCTCTTTGTGGGATGTGGATCTTAGCGAGGTGTGGTCCGGTTACGTTCACCTTTTTCTTGTGTTTTTCGCAAGGATAACGACAGCCTTTATTTATCTTAAACTGTATAGGTACATTATGCTGATTCTTTTCGCTCCAATATTAGCGATACAAGCGGAGAAGTTTCAGCGAGTGATTTACGGAGGAAGCGAAAAGTTTGTTTTTTCATCTTTTATAAAAGAAGCGAAAAGGGGAGTTGTGGTTTCTGTTCGAAATCTGTTTATGGAGCTCGCTTGGACTTTGGGGCTTCTTGTGCTTTCCTTTGCCGTTCCGATTCTGTCACCGGTTTTTGCCGTTATGATTTTCGTGACCGAGAGCTATTATTTCGGTTTTTCCATGCTTGATTACAGTTGGATTTTGGCACGAATGAGCCCTAAACAAAGTTATAGTTATATTAAAAGCAGAAGAGGGTTGGCTGTAGGCAATGGGATGATTTTCAATTTATTATTGTTGGTCCCTTTGTTCGGGGCGTTGTTTGGTCCGGCATTAGCTTTGGCGGCCGCATTGTTGAGTCTGGATGATAACGCCAAAGCAAAATCGCATACGGAAGTTTACGAAAGAGAAACTATTTATTGATCAATTTAAGGAATTTCAGATTCCCGGAATTGAAGACTTTGTAATACCCTTTGCCAAACATAATGTCATCTTCGGTTAAGCCGGTTTCGAGCTCTTTCTTGATCAGTTGATGGACTTTGTTTGGATAAACCCGTTGGCCGGATTCCATATCTACCCAAAAGTGTTGAGCCGGTGTGGTCTCCACTAGTTCAAAGCCCACCCGTTTGTATGCGTTTCCGTCCGACCAATCCAGATCGGCATAACTCATGATGTCGTCAGGTTGGTGCTCTTGGATGAAATGTTTGAGCAACTTATCCATTCCGCCGATTACGGTTTTGCCCAAGGCGTTACAATGCCTCATCAGTTCGAAAGAGTGGAACTTTTTGCCGTCCCGTTCGATAAATCGCCCTTTACTGAAAGCCATTACAGCGACTAGTCTTCCCCTGTGATAAAGTCCGTATTTGTGTTTGGCCTTTAGCGGAATCTGTAAATGGTTTTCTGTCAGGAAGTCTTTGAGCTGTTCGGCGCTGATGGGTTCGGCGTGTGTTTGTCGGCCGTAGATTCTTTGGGTTTGGCCAAGTAGTGATAGTATTCGGGACTTGATGATCTTTTTCCTGAAAACCCATTCGTCTTCCCAAATTCTGACCAATCGTATTCCATTGCGGATGCTTTCCAACGATTCGGCCTGAAGTTGCTGGCCACTTATAGAAATGCCGTCCCGGACATGGTGAAACTTTAAAGTTAAGTTTAGCTCAGGGAAGTTTATGCCTTCTTTAGTGTCCTGAATATGCTTCGCATGGGAATGCGAGCGGATGAATTCGATGAGTTCTTGGTCCAAGATTCTGTTTTTCGGCAAAAATAGGCTAAAACTTTATCTTAGAATAGCGACAAATGTATTTCAGAGTGTAAATAGAGGTTGTTTTGACTTTTAGGTTCCTCATATTAAGGAGGGTTTGGCCTGAGTTTTTTAGCGAAAACCCGTAAATTTGATCAAGTCATTAAAAATACTGACAAAACAATGTCCGATTTTTTCGAAATCGATATTCGGAATCTTTTAGGGAATTGGGATTTGGAAGGAAAAAGACGGAGGGAGTCTTCAAAGGAAGATTTTTTTATTCACAAAAATGTATTTAGCGACATGAGGAATCGGTTATTGGCCCTTGGGCTTGCAGTTGGGATGTTGGGGGGCATTCACTGCACGGCGCTTGCGCAAAAGAAAAGCTCGATCTACCATAAGGGGTGGATTGATCTTAACAAGAATGGTAAGAAGGACGTCTACGAGGATGTTTCGAAACCTATTGAGGAACGCGTGGAGGATCTGCTCTCTCAGATGAGTGTGGAGGAGAAAACCTGCCAAATGGTTACGCTTTACGGCTATGGTCGTGTAGCCAAAGATGAAATCCCTACACCCGAATGGAAAAACGAACTTTGGAAAGACGGTCTCGGTAACATTGACGAGCCTTCAAACGGCGTTTATACCGGCGCCCAGTATTCTTTCCCTTACGGAAAGCACGTTTGGGCACTGAACGAAATCCAGAAATTTTTTGTGGAACAGACCCGTCTGGGTATCCCGGTTGATTTTACCGACGAGGGCATCCGCGGTCTGAACCATTATAAAGCCACTTCTTTCCCTGCCCAAATCGGTGTGGGAGCCACTTGGAACAAGGACCTTGTTCACGAAATCGGAAAAGTTATCGGTAAGGAAGCTTACGCGTTGGGATACAGCAACGTTTACACTCCTGTTTTGGACGTAAACCGCGACCAGCGTTGGGGGCGTACCGTTGAGTGTTTCGGCGAGGATCCTTACTTGGTAGGCGAGTATGGCGTGAACATTACCAAAGGTGTGGCCAGCGAAGGCGTAGCCAACACACTGAAGCACTATGCTGTTTATTCCGCTCCTAAAGGCGGACGTGACGGCCACGTGCGTACCGATCCGCATATTACTTGGCGAGAGGTACACCAGGTTTACCTTTATCCGTTCAAAAAAGCCATTATGGAAGGCGGTGCTCTTGGCGTAATGAGTTCTTATAACGATTATGACGGAGTGCCGATTACGGGTAGCAAACTCTTTTTGGACGATATCCTTCGTAAGAAATATGGCTTCAAAGGATATGTAGTTACGGACAGTGATGCCTTGGCTTACTTGTATACCAAGCACCGTGTAGCCGACTCGTATAAAGAGGCTGTAAGACAGGCCGTAAACGCAGGCGTAAACGTAAGAACGACTTTCAACGATCCGAACAACTTCGTAAAACCTTTGCGTGAGTTGATTCAGGAAGGAAATATGTCGATGGATGTTGTGAACGACCGTGTTCGCGACGTACTCTACGTGAAATTCCGCGAAGGATTGTTCGACAAGCCTTTCCGCGAAGAGGAAAACGCCGACAAAGTTGTTCGTAGCAAAAAGCACCTCGATTTGTCGTTGCAGGCATCAAGAGAATCGATCGTATTGTTGAAGAACGAAGGAGTTCTTCCTTTGAATAAAAAATCTACGAAGAAAGTGTTGGTTTGCGGTCCTATGGCCAAAAACCAGAGCGCTTCCATCAGCCGTTACGGTGCTTTGGGTATCGATGTGGTGACTGGTCTTCGTGGTATTCAGGAATATTGCGACAAGAACCTGAAAGGCGTTGAGGTTGATTACGCTTTGGGTTCCGAACTTCACGACAAAGGCTGGCCTGACTCGGAAGTTTATGACCGCCCGATGGACAACAGGGAGAAAAACCTGATCGCCGAGGCGGAAGGTAAGGCCAAAGACAGCGATGCTGTAATCGTGTTCGTTGGCGAGGACGAAACTATGGTAGGAGAAAACCTTTCTCGTACTAGCTTGCAGTTGCCGGGCCGTCAGAAAGACTTGGTAAAAGCCATGGTGGAAACCGGTAAGCCGGTAGTCGTGGTTTTGCTGAGCGGTCGTCCGTTGGCTTTGAACTACTCGGCTCGTGATGCTGACGCTATCTTGGCGGGTTGGTTCCCTGGTGAGTTCGGTGGAAACGCTATCGCTGACGTAATCTTTGGTGATTATAACCCTGCCGGACGTTTGGCGATGACATTCCCGAGATCCGTAGGTCAGATTCCGATCAACTTCCCTAACAAGCCTTACTCACAGGCTGGTCAGGCGCACGAAGGACCGAACGGTACAGGAGATAGCCGAGTGGTAGAGCCACTTTACAACTTCGGTTACGGATTGTCTTACACTAACTTCCGCTACTCTAACCTCAAAATCGAAAACAACATCGATAAAGGCGGAAAGCTTAAGGTTAGTTGCGATATCACCAACATTGGTGAGCGTGCCGGCGACGAAGTGCCTCAGCTTTATATCAAAGACGATTTCAGCTCGATCATCACTTACGATTGGCAGCTTCGCGGATTCGACAGGGTTCATATCCAGCCTAAAGAGACCAAAACGGTTACGTTTGAGGTTTCTCCGCAGGATTTGAGCTTGATCAACCGCGATATGGAAGAGGTAACCGAAGCGGGAACTTTCAAAGTGAATATCGGACAGGCTTCTGACAATATCCGTTTGAAAGGCGAATTCAAAATCAACAAAGACATCAAATTCGGAAAGATATGATTAAGCGCAATTTTTTGACCCGCGTATTGGCGGTTCTCGCCGTAGCCGGATTTACGGCTTGTGGCGGAGCGGACAAGGCGGAAAACAAGACTGAGGAGGATGTGCTCCAATACGTCGACCCGTTTATCGGAACGGGCTTTCACGGCCATACTTTCCCCGGCGCCGTTGTGCCATTCGGTATGGTTCAGCTGAGTCCCGATACGCATATCATGGGCTGGGACGCGTCAAGCGGTTATCACTACGACGACAGCTTGATTTACGGCTTTAGTCACACGCACCTGAGCGGAACCGGAATCGGTGATATGGGCGATGTGCTCGTGTTGCCTTATACTGGCGAGATCAAGGAAAAGATGACTTCGGCTTTCGACAAAAAGACCGAAAGCGCTACACCGGGCTACTATCAAGTGACTTTGGGCGACTACGGCGTAAAAGCCGAATTGACCGCCACTACGCGTGCTGGTGTTCACCGTTATTCTTACCCGAAAGGGGAGAACAGAAGAGTGATGTTCGACGTGTCGCACGTACTGCAACCTAACTGGGGGCATAAGAACTCCAAGAACACTTTCGAGATCGTCGATGACCAAACTATCCGCGGTCTTCGTAAGAGTAAAGGTTGGGCTTCTGAGCACTACGTTTATTTCTATGCGAAATTCGAAGAGCCTTTTATCGTATTGAAGACTAAACTTGACGGTAAAGACTACGAAGAGGACAAAGGCGAAGGCGAAGCGGTAACGCTTTACCTGGACTTTGGTAAGAGCGACAAGCCGGTTGTGGCTAAAGTGGCGATTTCGCCGGTTAGCGAAGCTGGTGCCGAGCGTAACCTTACCGCTGAGGTAAAGGACTTTGACTTTGACCGTGTACGCAAAGAGGCTGTTCGTACTTGGGACAGCGCCTTGAGCAAAATGCGTATCAAGACTTCTGATACTGAGGCCAAGAAGAGCTTCTACACGGCCCTTTACCACAGTATGATGGCGCCGATGGTTTACGGTGACGTAGACGGCCAGTACCGTGGGATGGACCTTAAGGTTCACCAAACCGACAAGTTCACCAACTACACCGTATTCTCTTTGTGGGATACTTTCCGTGCGCTTCACCCGCTGATGACTATCATCGAGCCTGAGCGTTCGGCTGAGTGGACCGAAAGCCTTATGCTGAAGTATGAGGAGGGCGGTATGCTTCCTAAATGGCCGTTGGCCGGTAATTACACCGGAACGATGGTGGGTTATCCTGCGATCTCTGTTATCGCCGATAACATGGCCAAGGGCTTGGTAAAGCTTGATTCGAAAAAGGTATTGGAGGCATCGCTTACAAGCGCCGAGTATAATCCAGAAAAAATATCGCACCTTGCCGACCGTATGGTGGCGCGTGTTATGCCTAGGCACAATTACTTCATCAACAAAATCGGATACTCTCCGGCCGACTCGATCGGCGGTTCGGTATCTTACGGACTTGAGCACGCTTACTATGACTGGTGTGTGGCCCGTATCTGCGAAATCGTTGGCGACAAAGAAGGTCAGGCCCGCTTTGATAAGAGAGCCAAAGGTTACAAAAACTACTACGACCCGAGCGTAGGTTTTATGCGTGGTAAAAACGCTGACGGTTCTTGGAAAACGCCATTTAGCCCGAACTATTCGGATCACAGCAACGGCGATTACATCGAAGGTAACGCATGGCAGTGGTCATGGTTTGTGCCTCACGATGTGGAAGGATACATCGAGTTGATGGGCGGACCTGAGAAGTTCACGGCCAAACTCGACGAACTTTTCACGACTACAGCGAAAGTGGAGGGAGAGCATGCTTCTGGCGACATTACTGGCCTGATCGGTCAGTACGCTCACGGCAACGAGCCTAGCCACCACATCCCGTACATGTACAACTACGCCGGAAAGGCTTGGAAAGCGCAAGAGCGCGTTGACCAGATCTTGAAGGAGATGTACAAGCCTACGCCTGCCGGTATCCGCGGAAACGAGGACTGTGGCCAGATGTCGGCTTGGTATGTGCTTAGCTCGGCTGGCTTCTACCAAGTAAGCCCTGGCGATCCTACTTACGCTCTCGGTCGTCCGTTGTTTGACGAGGTAACCTTCCGCATAAAAGGCGGGGAGTTTAAGGTGACCGCCGAGAACAACTCTAGCGACAACAAATATGTGCAAAGTGTAACGTTGGACGGCAAGACGCTTGACAAGCCATTCTTCAAGCATTCGGATATTAAAGCCGGTAGCGAACTTCACTTTGTGATGGGACCTGCTCCTAAAAAATAATCCCAAGTCCGGCCTAAAGCCGGAATAGCAAGAGTGCGTTACGGATTCGGAACGATTTTATTGGTCGTTGCGGATTTGTGGCGCACTCTTTTTTTGTTGGGAGAGGTAAGGTTTTTTGGTTTTTCAAGGGTAATGCTCAAAGGGCCAAGTAAGGTTTCTTAAATGGCTTAAGCGTTGTGGTCAATTCTCTTAAGCAAAACACTTGATTCTCTTAACCACTTCGGTCAATTGTCTTAAGAGAAATTGGTAAAACACTTAAGAGAATCGGGTGAAACAGTTAAGAGAATTGACTCAAACCCTTAAGAGATTTGGGTGAAGTGAAAAACGACTTCTTTTAATGCAAAAAGCCTCCCGATAATCCTATCGGGAGGCTTTGCTGAAGTCTTCTTTTCCTTATTGAATATAGGGTCTTTTTCCCTGTAATAAAATGGCCTGTAAGTACGTGGCCTGAGTAGGGAAAAAGGAGAGTGCAGAAAATGTCCTTTTTAGTATAAAACGAAAACCAAGTCGCTGATAGATTCGCTCGGCTGGATCGCTTACTTCTTCTGCTTTTTCTTTTTGTCCTTCTTTGAATGGAACTTTTCCATATCCAATCCCGGAAGCATAGGCGCCATCTTCTGACGGTGCTGTTGCATGCTTGCGATGATATTGTCCAAAGCGGAAATAGCGTCGATAATAAACGGCCCTTTGTTAAGCATCACGCACTCGGCGCGCTGGCCTAGGGCCACGTCACTGATCTCGGCTCTTGACGGACGGCCCTTTTTGGCCAAGCCTTCCAATACCTGCGTAGCCCAAACGATAGGCACGTGGGCGGCGCTGCAAATCCTAAGAATCTCTTCCTGAGTTTCGGCCAGATTGTTCCACCCGCATTCCACGGCCAAATCGCCGCGGGCAAGCATAACGCCTATGGCTTTTCGGCCCATGGCCTGTAGCAGTATGCTCGGAAGGTTTTTAAAGCCTTTCCGGGTTTCGATTTTCAGAATTACACCCAAGTCGTCCGTCTGCGGAGCGTCGAGTTCCTTCTTGATGATTTCCAGCTCGTTTTCTAGGTCCTGAACATCTTCCGGACGGTTGACGAAAGAGAAATTGACGATATCTGCGTGTTGGACCACGAAGCGCAAGTCTTCTTTGTCCTTTTCAGTGAGGCCTTTGGTGCCTAAGTCACTCTCCGGGGCGTTGATGCCTTTGTCAGCTTTCAGCCTTGCGCCCCCGGGTTTGGTGTAGTCGATTTCGAGCGTTAACTCTTCGTCGGTTTTATGGGTGATAATGCCCTCAATGCTTCCGTCGTCAAGCAATATTGGCTCGCCTATTTGCGTGTCAGTGTAAAGGTGTTCCACTTCGCAACTGATGCGAGCGGGGCTCAGAACCTGGCCTTTTTCATCCTTGACGGTATTTTCGGCGGGCGCGTTTCCTTTCTCTATTACCAGCGTATCGCCGATATGCAGGTCTATCCAATTGTCGGTAGGGGGGAGTTCCCCTACTGTGATAGTTGCTTCCTGTTCGTCGGGTTCGGCATTTTTCTTCGCCAGAACAAGTCCGGACCTGAGATAAGAGGTCTTTTTGGTTTCGGCCAAAATCCCTTCGGGAAAGACTTCCAGAATTCTGAAAGAGCGTTTCTTTTTGCGGGTGTCCTTAAATCGGAGAGTATCGTTGGAGGAGAAAGCGCTTGTTGCGAATTCCTCCGCGGGGATATGCGTAAGGTTGCCCAAGTTTTCCGGGCTGTTTTGGGAAGATATCCAGACTTTCGCGCTTTCCCTTATGTTTCCGAAAGGGTCCTTTTTCGCACGAACTTTAAGCGCTCCCGGGCTTTGCGGCACGGGTCCCGTGCGGAATTTAGGACCGGCCAAGTCCATACACACTTTACAGGTTTTGCCCGTTTCCTTTTCCGCTTTGCGGAGATTGTCAATCATCTGTTTCCACTCCGCAGGCGTGTCGTGGGCGCAGTTGACTCTGGCCAGGTTCATACCCGCAAGTAGCATGTTCTTGACCAGTTCGTAGTCGTTGGCGGCGGTGAACGGCAAGGTGACCATGATCCGCACCGATCTGGACTCCGGCTCTGGCCCCAATAGCGAGAGCGTATGGTGATCGAGCAAGAAACGACCTCTTCGAAAGCCTCTGGCCTCACGCGAGAGGATGGCCTTCGGGTCTTTGGAAAGCTTGTTTAGGTTATGGATAATGGCTTTAAGGCTGGCCTCGATATGGCCTTCGGCACGCCCTAGGCGGGAGACGCCGAGGTTGCCGAGTCTTTTCTGGATCTGCCTGATGTCTTGCTGTCGCAAGCCCAAGTATCTCAAAAAGTTTTTGGCGCTCTTCTCAAAGTCAGGATGTATATCTCCAAGGGCCTCGTTCTGGCTTTTCTGGAATTTCACCCCTGCGCTCCTAATCTCCTTGAGTTCTTTTATCAGGGAATGTATATCCGTTTCGCCGGCCAAGGGCCTCTCCATTTTACCAGAGTCTTTTTTCTTGCTCATGGTGGTTTAAGTTAGGTCGATATTGGCTTGTTCGGTTAAAGTCAATGTGTCAAGGTCCAGGCAGATGAGTTGGCCCATTCCTTCTTGGGTGTCAGCGTACACGCACCCGTTGTCCAAAGGCATATTCCAGTCTTTATCGGCTATATGTTGCTTTATCGTGCTTAGCCGGGTAGGTACATGGCCGTGGACTACGGGTCGGTTGCCCGTCTTTTTAGGGTCTACGACAAATTCCCTTATCACGGTCATGGCGTCTTCGTTTTTGAAGATGTTTTTGGCCGTAAAATCAAAGCCTGCGTGCACCAGCAGAAAATCAGGAAGCTCGGCGTAGAGCGGGCATTGCCTGAAAAAATCCCGGAAACGGATCCGCTCCTTCTTTTTCAAATCGGGGAATATCTCTCCGAAAGAACGTCCGTTGACAAGTGTCTTTGCGGGATTTCCGTGCTCGAAAAAACTAAGGGCCTGCTGGTCGTGGTTACCGAGCAGGGCCGTTACGTTATCCGGAAAACGTTTCTTGAGGTCGTAAATGATTTCCAGAACCCGTTTTGAATCCGGGCCTTTGTTTACGTAATCGCCCAAAAGGAAAAGCCGGTCTTTATTCGGAGAATACCGGACTTTGTCCAATAAGGCTTCGAAGGTTTTCGGACAGCCGTGAATGTCTGAAATCGCCAGCCTTCTACTCATAGCGATTTAAGCAGTTCGTCAATGGTCTTCAGCGCGTCCACTTTTTTTGATGGGTTCTTTGCGCTCTTCCCGAATTCGAACCAAAGCCCTTCGCCCGTATCGATGAACTTGCCCTTTTTGGTGGGAGCGGAGGTCTTCGCCAAGGTATAGTCAAAGTCCGGGATGTAGATGTACTTGAGTATATTCTTGATTTTGCTCCAGGACAAGGACTTGTTTTCTACGTTTTTCCCGATTTTCTTCTCCACCTGCATCGTCCTTTCGGAGAATTTAAGAGAAAGGCTTATCTCGACGGGCTGTTGACCCGGGACGTTATCCACATACCTGATGGTAAGCGGCGCTTCCTTGCCGCTAAGTTCGAAAACGGCCTGCATCATCTCCTGAATGAAGACTTCCCACATTTCCTTGTTGGCGGGCACGCCGTCGAAGGCTTTGCTGTTTTTGTCCATCAACGAGATGTTGATGGCGGTGTCTTCGGCCGCTTTTCGTTGCTTCTCGTTTCCCCAGTTGGTCTTTTGAAGATTCTCTTTGATGGCTTCTTTCCAAATTTTCGGAAGACTGCCTTTCCAGTGGTAATCGTCGTTTAGCGAAAAGCCTTCACCAAGTATTTCGGCTTCTGTGATTTCGTCTCTGTCAAGATATTTGAGATCGAAATCCACGAGCATATTTTTGTTGTAATCGATCAAGATTTGGAACGTATAGCAATACGGTGGCGGAATGTCGCCGGTATAGAATTCGAATTTCGCTATGCTAAGGTTGTCCGTGTCCACTTGATTAAATCCCATAAATGAAATAGTTTGGCCCTTCCGGGCAATTATCCATCCCGAATTGTCTGTTTTCAGGATGCTGAAGCATTTGTTTCCGCTGGCTATAAGCGTGAATTCTGATGCAATATCCGCCTTTTTTTAATTCGACGAGCACAGTTGGTGTAAGATTTTTGTTAAGTGTAAATGTTAATCCCTCAGGTAATATGAAAGTGTTAGAAAATGTTTTTCAGACGGTGCGATTCAACAAAAAAGAATCGTTGATGAAGGTCTGCTGGCTGGAATGGCCACAATGCGACGTGGCTCTCAGGGCCGAATTGATAAGGCGTTCGGACGTAATACGTGAAAATTCGCCGGAGTTAATGCTTGTGGAATGCAGGGGCGGAAAGTATCGGTGGGCTGAGCTTACCAGAAAATGGAACGCCCGGGATAATTGGCCGAGATGGGAAAAAGCGGGAATGCGGAAGCTGGCTTTCGTAAAGCGCCCGGACGGTTACGGTGACAAGGAATTTGATGTGGCGTATCGCGGGCGGTTGGAGTTTTCGGTGTTCGAAAACCAAGAAGACGCGCTTTCGTGGTTGCGCGAAGGCGCGTCTTCGGAAGGTTAGAACGGGGATTTGTATCCCGAAATGTCAATGTCAAGCGGTTCGACTTCCGTGAAGTTAAGCAGGTTGTCGATTTCGGTCTGCTTGTTCCACTGGTTATGGAGAAGCAAGGCCGCGCCAAGCACTGCTGACCACTTAATGTTATTCTTGAAAAGCTGGATGTCGGGAATGATGGACGCCAAGGTTTTCGTGTATTTCTCGTTAAGGCTGAATCCGCCGGCCATAAAGACTTTGTCCATGCCTTTTGGCCCGAAGCTGAGTTCCAAAGAAACCTTTTGCATATAGGCCAAATCAAGCAAAAGCTGGTGGTAAGCCTCTTCGAAGTCCGAGAAAAGACTCAAGTCGACGGTCTTTTCATAGGCGGAAGGAAATGGGCCGGTTCCCACAAAATTCTTCGGGTAGAATGCCCTGTTGGGATTCGGGAATTGAGCCAGACGTTCCAGCGTTTTCTCGTTCAGGTCGAATTCGAAAGCGTAGCTTGGGTCTTTGCCGAAGTGTTGTGCTATTTGCTTTGTTTGGTAATCGTGTTCTCTTCCAAGGAAAATCCTTGCCGTTCGGATCGCTTTTCCGCTACTGTCCAAAGCCTTGAATACGTCTTGCGAAAGTTCGTCTTCGGTGATTTCGCTCTCGTCGAACGGGTTCATGGCAATGCTCCAGCAACCCGAAGTTAGGGCTACGTAAGTCCTTTCGTTGCTGATTTGGTAAGGATAAAGCGACGCCAAACTGTCTTGTATCCCGATACCGCATTTGAGTTCGCGGTTTTTGATGCGAACCTTCTCGCTGGCTGTGGCGCTGATTACCGGCGGAAATTTATTGTAAAGCTTTTCTTTGTAAACCCAGTCGTGGCTACGGTCTTTGCTGAAATCCCAAATCATGGAATGAAGACCGAGGCTGGTCAGCTCTGAGAAGTTTTTGCCAGAAATAAACGCACTGAGATATTGGGGCAAGTACAGCGAAGAGTGCACTTTTTTGAACACTTCGGGCTTTTCGTTTCTAAGCCAGAACAGTTGCATTCCCGAGTTCAGCATGTTGAGGTCTCCGGTTGCGGTTTCCTTTAGGAATTTTTCCTTCGGGCCGTACTTTTCGAAGAATTCGTCTTTGATATGCTGGGGTAACGGCTTCCAATAGTTGTAAATCGGAGCCACTGGTTTGCCCGATTTGTTTACGTGCACCAGTCCGGCGCCGTAAGCCGAGAAGTTAATCGCCCTTATAGTATAGTCCCTGCTTTTGAGCCAATCATGGAGCGTTTTGCGCATCCATTTCGTTATTTCTTCCAGGTCTTCGCACAGGAACCCGTCTTCGTCTTCGATTTCCGAAAATTGCCGGATTTCCTCATGCACTATTTCGTAATTCCTGTTAAGCAGACAGAACTTTTTGTTGGTTCGTCCAATGTCGAAAATCGCGATCACGGAAGGGCCCATAAGCTGAATGTTGTGTGATACTATGGCTCCTGCGTTTGAGGACGCAGGTGGTCGTTAACTTTAATGCGAACGGCTAAACATGCCAAAACGTATGTTTTGAGAAGCCGAATTGTTGCCCGCCCGGAGGTCTAACCCGAAACAAAGGGTTTGTGGGTAAATCGGACTGTCCGGAAGGGAAGGATCGGGCTTTGTGTGCCGGTCTTAATAACAAAGATAAAATTTTCGGCATAGAAAACGGCCGAAAAACCTCCGTAATTGTCTTGTTAGCCTGTCTGTAGGACTTTATGGTTGATTATTAATCGATTGTAGAAAGAAAAAAATCGATTTATCACACAGGTTTGTGTATAGTGTGATTTTTTTTGGTTTATCATAGTTTGGGCTGGGTTCAAACGGTTGCCGGTTGTTTTTTATATGAACATTTGAGTTGAGATTTACGTTTATGACCGTACGGTGTAGCTGAAGAATGATACGGGCCGTGCCGGTTTGCTGGTTTTTCGCAAGGCGGAATATTTCGGAGTTAGAAGTCATCAATCAAAGGATTGTCTTGATTATGTGCAAAAGGAACATCGTTAGGGCGTTTAGCTTATTCGTTGTGTTGGCGCTGGGTTTCGCCGCTTGCGGACCTTCGGCCAGAACACGTGGCGAATGGACGGCAAAGCAGAAGAAGCAATGGCTGGATACTTGTTTGGTTTTGACAGGGAAATATCAAAAGCTGGACTCGGCGAGCGTGAAGAAAAAGCAGGAGTTTTGCGCCTGCATGCTTGAAGTGACGGTAAGGGACTATTCCCCAAAACAGGCCTTTGCGCAGAGCGAGGAGGAGGTGATAAGGCGTTTTGCAATTTGTGATTTCAAAAAATGACCGAAAACGATACCGATTTTTCAGATGTTTAGTCTGGATAGCTCTTTTTAAGGCTTCCGGATTGCTGTTTTATTAGGGTAGATGTATATATTTGCCCTAACCTAAAACAAAACCACATTTTATCTACCTAAGTGAAAAATACTGCTATGAAAGGGAACTACACCTTCACCATCATCAAACCTTGCGCCGTTCAGAGTGGCCACATCGGTGCAATCTTGGGCGATATCGCTGACGCCGGGTTTAGAGTAGCGGCCCTGAAATTTGTTAGGCTGAATAAGAAAGAGGCCCAGGAATTCTACAAAATCCACGAGGAGCGTCCGTTTTACGGCGAATTGGTAGATTTCATGACTTCGGGACCTATCGTAGTTGCCGTACTTGAGAAAGAAGGAGCCGTTGAAGGTTTCCGCTCGTTGATCGGAAGCACAAACCCGAAAGAGGCTGCGCCGGACACTATTCGCGCAAAATACGCTGAGTCTATCGGCCGTAATGCTATCCACGGTTCGGACAGTGATGACAATGCGAAAATCGAAGCTTCGTTCTTCTTCTCACGCAATGAGATCTTTAACAGCGAAGGTGGATTCGTGGAAAACCTGAACGCAGCCCAAGTGGCGTCGTAATCAGCCCTTTAAAACTGAGAAAAAGATATTTAAGCCGTCCGTTTGGACGGTTTTTTTGTGTTTTACACAAAGATCTCGGAAGCGATTTTTTGGGCTTCCTTAAGCTTTTCGGTATCGATATTATGGCTAATACCTTGTTTGTCGAGGGTGGCAATCAGTGTTTCCGTAGCGATGTTTCCCGTCAGGTCATCTTTGGCCATTGGGCAACCGCCGTAGCCACCGAGGGCTGAGTCAAAGTAACGGCAACCGGCTTTTAGTGTCGCTTCTATGTTCGTAACGCTGGCTTTTGGTGTGGCGTGAAGATGGGCCATCCATATTGCGTCAGGAAAACTTTCTGTGGCATGGGCGAAAAGAGGCTCAATAGTCGAAGGGGTTCCTGTACCGGTAGTGTCGGACAAAGCGAGTTCATGAACACCCATTTCGATAAGCTTTGAAGCGTATTCCAGTACAATTGCGGGACTCCATTCCTCGCCGTAAGGGTTTCCGAAAGCCATAGAAAGATAGACCCGGAGTTTTTTGTTCGATTGATAGGTCACTTCCAATATTCGCTTTACCAATTCGAGCGATTCTTCCCTGTTTTTTTTTGTGTTCTTAAGCTGAAAAGTTTCGGAAACAGAGAACGGATATCCCAAAGTGTCGATCCCCGGGAAGTTTGAGGCGTCTTGCGCGCCTCGTAAGTTGGCTACAATGGCCAGAAGCTCCGTGTCGGTTTTCGATTCGCTTAGGGCCTCGGTTACTTCGGAGGCGTCTCGCATTTGGGGGATTGCCTTTGGAGAAACAAAACTGGTGAAGTCTAAAGTGTCGAACCCAGTGTTGGCCAAAGCTGAAAGGTATTTGATTTTCAACTCGGTGGGTACAAACGCAAGAAGCCCCTGCATTGCGTCGCGGGGGCATTCTGTAATCTTAACTCTGTTGGTTTTCGTCATGTTTGCTTTTGGGGCGGTGGTTAGGCGCCCTCAAATTTTAGCGGTTTCTGCCGTTGCTTCTGACGGGTATGGGTTTGAGTTCCATTTTTTTAGACCCGAACATTGCGACCGTCGCCAATGCGGTGACGGTTGCGCCTAATACGAAATATATGAAGGTCATAAGTGTCTTTTTTGATTAGTGCACCCATATTGTTACGCAAGGATAAAGGAAAGGTTACGTCTTGTTGGAAATTGTAGTTTAGAAAGACTTTGCAAATAATAAGTAGGTGACTGTTTGCGTTGTTTTATTCTGGCTCGTTTGAGCTGAGAATCGTGTTTTTGTATTTCCGTAAAGAACAAGCGTTTTTTGTAGTTAGAAGACGAAGGGTAAAAACCGACCCATTTTCACCGTGAAGCGAACTTGTGGGGTGTCGGTTTTCCCGGCAGGGCAGAAATGCCTAAATTGCGATTGTATTTTGGTCCGAAAGGAAATTTATATGAGTTTGAATTTTGAGGATATAGTTCAGCGGTTAAGTTGCGGTGTCGTGTTGTTGGACAAAAAAGGGTTTTTCCAGTATGCGAACGGGAAGGCTTTGGCACTTCTCCAAGCGGAGGGCGGGAAGTTGACGCCCGAAAGCTGGGAAAGTTGTTTGACGGAAGACTCGAAGATGTTGCTTAAGCGCCTTTTGGACCTTATGCCCGACGGCGGAGGAAAAGACAAACGATTCTCGCTCTCGTTTGTGAAGCAGGAGTTGTCCAGCCTCGAAACTCGGTTGAGCTCAGTTGGCGAGGGGACGTTTATGCTGGAATTTTATTCCCCTAACGGAAAAGACGACTTGGGAGCCGACCTCCGTAAAAGCGAGGAATGTGTCGACGAGTTCTTTAGCCAATCCCCCGACGCTCTGCTTATTCTGGACAAGCAGGGCGAAATCCTTAAGGCAGGAAAAGTAGTGGTCAACCTTTTCGGTTATCGCCAAGAGGAGTTAACGGGCTTGCGACTCGGCCGTTTGGTTGTTGATTTGCCTACGTTTGCCGAGTTGCTGTCGACGCAGAGCTTTAGGGCGCCATTGCCGGGCAAGACTGGAAGCAAGGGGCTGGAGTGCCGATGCCTGAAGAAAAACGGGGAAACGTTTCCCGCATGGCTAAGGGTTGCCGAATTGCAGGAGTCGGGGCGGTATTTGGTGATTTTGAGAGACCTCTCGGAGACGAAAGTCTCTTTGGAAAGACTTCGTAGATTTGAGGCGGCATTAGAGCGGGCCAACCATGATATGGAGGAATTCGCTTATGTTTCTTCCCACGACCTCCAGGAGCCTTTGCGGAAAATCAGGATTTTTGGAGAGCGTATAAGCTCACATTCGGGGAATCTATTGGATGCGAAGTCTTCAGATTATTTGAGAAGAATGCTGAGCGCGTCAGGGCGAATGCAGGATTTGATCAATGCATTGCTCAGTTTTTCCAGAGTTTCGGCTAGGTCGGCGAGCTTGGAAGTGGTGGATTTGAATAAAGTGCTGGAACATGTTGTTTCCGACTTGGAAATCCCAATCGAGGGGCAGAGCGCTGAGGTTGAGGTTGGCGAATTGCCTTTTGTGGAGGGAATTCCGTCCATGTTAAGACAGTTGTTCCAAAACCTTTTGGCCAACGCTATCAAATTCAGAAAAACGGACGAAAGGCCCAGAGTGGAGGTTTTTGTTTCTAAGAATTCGGAGGAGGAAAAAGACCAGGTGGAGATCTGTGTCCGTGATAACGGAATCGGTTTTGATCCGGCTTATGCCAATAAAGTGTTCCAGATTTTCCAAAGATTGGAAGGGAACCGTTTTGAAGGCTCGGGAGTCGGGTTGGCGATTTGCAAAAAGATAGCCTCTATCCACGGCGGGGAGATAAAGGCGGAAAGTAAGGAGGGTGTAGGAACGACCATCACGGTTACGCTCTCGGTTAAACAGGTATGACGAATCCGAAAAGCGAAGTAGATGCTGTACCGTAACATTAAGATTTTGCTTATTGACGATGATGAGGACGACTACATCATCACTAAAGATATACTGGACAATATTCCCAACAGAAGTTATAAGCTGGATTGGATATCGGATTACCGGGAGGGTATGAGGACAATCCGGCATAATGACTATGACGTTTATTTGATCGATTATAGGCTGGGGGCAAGGACAGGGCTTGAGATTATCAAGGAAGCGATAGAGAGCGGTTGTTCCAAGCCGTTGATCCTGTTGACGGGACAAGTGGACCAGGAGATTGACGACCAAGCGTTTCAGATAGGCGCAGCCGATTATATTTACAAAGGTGCGCTGAACGAGCATGTGCTGGACAGGGCTGTCCGTTATAGTTTGAGGCACAACGAGAACCTTTTCAAGATCCGGAAGCTCAATGAGGAGCTGGAAGAGCGCGTGTACGTCCGGACACGGGAACTGGCGCACGCTTTCAAGAAACTGAAAAGGACTAACGATAAACTCCAGTTACAGATCGAGGAAAGACGGTCGGCGGAAAAGGCGCTTAGGCAAAGCCAGCGCCTGTATCGGGCGATTGCCAGTAACTTTCCGAACGGAGCCATATTCGTGTTTGACACCATGCGTCAGTTGGTGTTCGCCGACGGCAAGGAACTGGAGCTTTACGGGCTTTCGGGAGCGGATTATGTCGGTTGGAACCTTGAGAGGCTAAAGGGGCTGGGCGTTGACCACGAAGCTTTGCAAAGACATTTTGAAGTGGTTTTGAACGGTAGTGGAGTCACGTTTGAACTTGAGGTGAAAGGAAACGTGTACGAGCTTTATGCGGAACCGTTGCTGAATACTTTTGGGTTTGTGAAGCAAGTTCTAGTGGTAGCCCAGAATATTTCCGAAAGAAAAAAGGCGGAGGCGGAAGTGCGGAAAATGCTGGAGAAAGAAAAACAGCTGAATGAGCTGAAATCCAGATTCGTCTCTATGGCTTCGCACGAGTTCCGGACACCGTTGAGCAGTATTCTTTCTTCCGCTTCGCTGATTAGCCGTTATGAGGAGGCTGCGCAACAGGACCGGCGAATGAAGCACGTGAACCGTATAAAGTCGAATGTGTCAAACCTTACGGGGATTTTGAACGATTTCCTTTCGATCAGCAAGCTGGAAGAGGGGAAAACGATCTACAAACCGGTGGAGATGGATTTGGGGTCATTTTGTACGGAAGTGGCCGAGGAAATGCAGGCTTTGGCCAAGCCAAGCCAGACCTTGTACTACGAACACGAAGGCGAGGGAGGAGACGTTGTTCTGGATCCGCAGATCCTGAAAAACGTAGCGATGAATTTGCTTTCCAACGCCATTAAATATTCCGAAGACGGAACGGACATTTTCTTCCGTACCGGCATTGAGGGAGAAGACATTACCTTGAGTGTCAGGGATCAGGGGATGGGGATTCCGGAAGCGGAGCAACACCTTTTGTTTTCGAGGTTTTTTAGGGCCGAAAATGCCACCAATATCCAAGGTACGGGCCTTGGGCTCAATATTGTGAGAAAATATGTGGACTTGATGGGAGGTTCGATTAACTTTGAGAGTGTTCAGGGAAAGGGCACCACGTTTTCGATTAGGCTTCCCCGTTTCAGCACTGTAGAGAAAAGAAAGATATGAAGAAGAAAATTCTTCTGATAGAAGATAACGCGGATATGCGCGAGAATACGGCTGAGATTCTCGAGCTGGCAGATTACGAGGTCATTACGGCCGATAATGGGAAAATGGGCGTCGAGCTGGCGCAACAGCAAATCCCGGATCTTATCATTTGCGACATCATGATGCCGGTGCTTGACGGTTATGGCGTGTTGTACATGCTCAACAAGTCGGCGGATACCGCTTCGATCCCTTTTATTTTCCTTACGGCCAAAGCCGAAAGAAGCGACATGCGGAAGGGAATGGATCTTGGCGCCGACGATTACCTAACCAAGCCGTTTGACGATATGGAGTTGCTGAACGCCGTGGAGACTCGTTTCAAAAAGGCCGATATTCTGCAAAAGCAATTTTCCAGAGACATTGACGGGTTCAATGATTTTCTGAATGACGCCAAAGAGGCTTCCATCAAGCTTGAGAGCTTGTCGATTGACCGCAAGGCTAAGCGCTATAAGCGTAAAGAAATCATTTATCATGAGGACGCAATGCCGAATGGTTTGTTCTTCGTAAGCAAAGGAAAGGTCAAAGCTTTCAAGACGAACGAAGACGCCAAGGAATACATCACCGGACTGTACAAAGAAGGTGATTTCATAGGCTATATGGCATTGCTCAAGGATACGAACTACACTGAAACGGCGATGGCCTTGGAAGAGTCCGAGATCTGCTTTATCCCTAAAGAGGATTTCTTCGATCTGATCGGGTCAAGCAGGGACGTTTCGCACAAGTTCATAAATATCTTGGCCAATAATCTGAAGGAAAGCGAAGACAGGCTCTTGAACCTGGCGTATAATTCCGTAAGGCAACGCGTGGCGGAAGCCCTTCTGTTGTTGGAATCGAGATACAAGGAGGAAGGCAAAACAAAGTTCAGCATGGCGATTACGCGTGAGGATTTGGCGAACATTGTCGGTACTTCTACGGAATCGGTAATCCGTACTTTGGCCGATTTTAAAGAGGAAGGCTTGATCGTGATAAAAGGAAGAAATATAGAGGTCTTGAAATCGGATAGACTTCAGACTATCAAAAACGGGTTTTATTAGAAACTCGTGACTATAGCCTAAAAACCGCGGATTTGTAAAAGGTCCGCGGTTTTTTTATGCCTTATTCCTCGCCGTTAAGTTTTTTCAACGTCTTTTCAAGCTCATCTTCAGTGCTTCTGAGTTTGGCTTTGCAATATTTCATAAGGAATCCGGCCCTTTCCACCAAGCCTATCAGGGCGTCGGGTTCGGGTTCTTCGTGTTCGATGGTGTTTACGATGGCCTCAAGTTCCTCCATCGCGTCTTTGTAGCTGAGTTCTTCGCTCATATCTTTTTCTGTTCCGTGTTTTTTGTCTCGAATTTCGTAACTGTACTTGTAGCCTTAAAGTCGTGTCCTATAGTCGTGATTTGGCTCCCTTCCGGAATTTTTCCGGCCTTGTGGAGGCTTTTTCCTTCGAAAAGGGAAACAGTGTACCCTCGTTTAAAAAGCCTTTCGGGATTGAGTAGGTCTACAGTTTTTTTGAAAATACTAAGCTTGGAATTTTCTGCCTCCAATCGTCTGCGGGAAGCTTCTTTCGCTTTTCCGAAAAGGACCTCTGATTGGTGAGCGCCGTTACGGAGGGCGGAAACGGAGGCCTTGCCGATTCTTAGGGCCAGATTGTTAATCTGATTTCCCTGGGTGGTAAGAATGCTTTTGGGTGCCGATTCCATCCTTTGTCCCAACAAACTGAGTTTTTCGTTCTCATAGCGGGTGAAAGTAATGGCGGTTTGCGCTACTTGGGCGTATAGTTGCTCGATCGCGGATTCGAATTCCATCGCTTTCCGAATCAGGAAATCCGCCGTTGCCGTCGGTGTTTTCAGTTTGGTGTTGGCCACCAAGTCACAGATGGTTTCGTCCCTTTCGTGTCCGATTCCCGTGAGTACAGGCAACGGAAACTGGGCTAGGTGCGCAGCCAGGTTATAGTTATCAAAGCATTCCAAATCCGTCTGCGCGCCACCACCCCGGATAAGGACCACGGCGTCAAAATCCGTTTCGTTTTTGTAGATGTCGTAAAGGGCCTGGATTATCTCCGGCTCGGCTTTGTCACCTTGCATCGAGGCCTGAAACAGGGTTATGTCGAAACTATAGCTGAGCGCGGCTTCGATATGCGACATGAAATCGCCGTAACCCGCGGCGGTGGAGGAGGTGATAAGCGCAATGCGCTGAATGACGGGCGGCAAATCCACGCCTTTGTTAAGGTCGAGGATTCCCTCGTTACGGAGGCGTTCTATCGTTTCCCTTTTTGAACGTTCCCTTTCACCTAGGGTGTAGTTCGGGTCAATGTCGTTTACGGTGAGGCTGATGCCGTAGAGCTCGTGGAAATTGACGCTGACATTAGCCAATACTTTCATGCCTTGGCTTAGCGGGCTTCCCGTAATCGATTGGAACCAGCCGTTGATGTTTCGGTAAGTGTAGGCCCAGGCGTTGGCCCGTATTTTGGCTTTGAAGCGGTCGTTTTCTTTTTCTACAAGTTCCATGTAGCAGTGGCCGCTGTTGGGGTTGACCCTGATCTCGCCGATTTCGGCCAAAACCCAATAGTTTTTCTCCGAATTCTTTTCGATAATGCTCTTCACGGTGGCGCAAAGGGCGGAAAGGCTTATTTGTTTGCCGTTTGATTGTTTTGCCAATGGCCTTGCGGGTTTGTTGAAACTTATTCAAAAATTTGTCACAGAAATAAAACAAACGTGCTTTTTGTTCGGAACGAATGCCGAAATTGTCGAACATTTGCGTGTCCAAAACGTAAAAACGCTAGTTAGGGAGAAAGTAAGAAATAAGATTTAACTATCAAATACATGGGTATTATGAGAAGCGCAAAATCATCGAATCCGGTATTTAGGCGGCTTGCGGAGAGCAGAACCTACGCAAGGGACGTAACCGGGGAGTCGGCGATGACGATACAGGGCGCCGCGGTGAAGACTCTGATCCTGTTGCTGATCACTTTCGTGTCGGCGATGTATACTTACGCCCAGACGCTTCAGGGTGCTATGAACCCGAGCTTGGCTTGGGGAGGCGCTATCGTCGGTTTTATTTTGGCGATGATAACCGTATTCAAAGCCAACTGGTCGCCATATACTACGCCACTGTACGCTCTGTGCGAAGGTTTGTTTTTGGGGATAGTGTCGGCTACGTTTGAGGCGAGCTTCCCTGGTGTGGTGCTGGATGCCGTGTTGTCGACGTTTGGCGTGTTGTTTACGTTGCTGGCGCTATACGCAACCAGAGTGGTTAAGGTGACCAATAAATTCAGAATGATCGTTTTTGCGGCTACCGGAGGCGTAGCGGCAGTTTATCTGATTACGTGGATTTTCAGCTTTTTCGGCGTTCACTTGCCGTATATGTTTGGAAGTGGCCTTTCTGCTTTGATTTTTACGGCGATTGTAGCCGTTGTGGCGGCGCTGAATTTGTTGATGGACTTTGATTTTATCGAACAAGGTGCGGAAGCGGGAATGCCCAAATATATGGAATGGTACGGCGCTTTCGGCTTGATGGTAAGTCTGATCTGGCTGTATTTGGAGATTTTGCGTTTGCTGGCCATACTTAGAGGTCGCGACTGATTTTGTGAAAAAACATAAGCGCTGGAAAGCCTTTCGTGTCTTTTTTTGAAGAGTCCGAAAGGCTTTTTTCGTTTTTTGGGGAGGTGATTTCCGGGTGATTTATCCGTCGTTTTGAAAACTTTTTGACAGCTCGTCTTGTAGTTTCCCAAAAAGGCTATGAGCGAAATGAATCCATTTGTGCGGTTTGTTGTGATTGAGGAAGTGGGCGGAGGTCTCAATGAAGGGGATGATTTGATCATCAATTTACGATTGGTCGAAAGTGTGTGGCCCGGAAGTGACCGTGGCGTGTTCGTAAGGATGGAATCAGGGAAAGTGTATCACGTGTCGGCCAGTTTCGACGATATGATAAGGCGTTTCCATCAAGTTTTCGGGGCGAATTGGCAAGGAACGTAAGTGGATTGTATGATGTGATGGTCCGTGTGTAAGTCGTGATTTTTTCTTAGATTGGCTGTTTCCTGAAGGTTGGATTTCAGTCCTTCGAAGAAACAGTCAGACTTAAACCAAATACATGGATCTGTTCCCGATTACAAACGATGCGGTAATACTGGCCCTTTTGATGGTCATTCTCGCTGTCGTTTTCAAAACGTCTTCGTCTAGCAATAAATATCTGAAGAAGTTCTACGGCGTCGTTCCGTCGCTATTACTGTGCTATTTTTTGCCGTCGATTCTAAATTCCACAGGTGTAGTGAATATTGCGGACTCGAAGCTTTACTTTATGGCTTCCCGATATTTGTTGCCTGCCAGTTTGGTTTTGCTTTGCCTTAGTATAGATATCAAAGCGATTTTGAGCCTTGGACCAAAGGCGATTACGATGTTCCTGACCGCGACGGCGGGAATTGTTTTCGGTGGACCTTTAGCTTTGCTTTTGGTAAGCTCAGTAGCTCCCGATTTGTTGGGCGGAATGTCGCCTCAGGACTTGTGGCGAGGCTTCGCTACTGTAGCCGGAAGCTGGATCGGAGGCGGAGCCAACCAGACTGCGATGAAAGAAATTTATGGAGTGGAGGAAGAAGTCTTTCAGTCGATGTTGGTGGTGGATTTGTTTATCTCGAATCTTCTGACAACAGTGATGCTTTACGGAGTCGGAATTTCGGATAAAATAGACCGCTGGATAGGCGCCGACAATTCTACAATTACTAAGCTAAAAGAGAAGGCGGAACGTCTGGGTGATTCGGTTTCGAAACCTATTACGTTTACGGGATTGACCACTTTGATGGGTGTGACGTTCGGAATTGTGGGATTTTCGCATCTTTTGGCGGATATTATCGCTCCTGATCTAAAGTCGGTGATCGATGGCGTCTTGGCGAAGAATCCGGATTCTTGGGTGAAATATTTTACGTCTGTTGGCGGTGGCTTTTTCTGGCTTGTGGTTTTGGCGACATTGGGTGGTTTCCTGTTGTCGTTTACTAGGGCGAAAAAGCTGGAAGAGGCTGGCGCTTCGAAGTTCGGGAGCCTTTTTCTTTATGTTTTGGTGGCGACTATCGGTATGAAGATGAACCTTCGCGAACTCGTCGAGAACTGGCCGCTGTTCAAAGGATTGCTTACCGTTGGGGCGATTTGGATTTCGTTCCATGCTATTTTGCTGATAGTTGTGGCTAAATTTATCAAAGCGCCGTTCTTTTATGTGGCCGTTGGTTCGCAGGCTAATGTCGGTGGCGCTGCGTCGGCGCCGGTTGTGGCTTCCGCGGTTAGTCCGTCATTGGCGCCAGTTGGCGTACTGTTGGCCGTGTTGGGCTATGCGGTCGGAACCTTTGGGGCCATCGCTTGCGCCTCGTTAATGCAATGGACCGTGGGCGGATAATTGATTTTAAAAAGAAAGTAGGAAGTGTACGACCTTATAATAGTTGGTGGAGGCGCCGCTGGATATTTTGCGGCAGCGGAGTTGAAGAGTAAAAAGCCGGAGGCTAGTGTCCTGATTTTGGAGAAAAGCGGAAAGACGCTCGCCAAAGTGCTGGTTTCGGGTGGCGGGCGTTGCAATGTGACAAACGCTGAGGAATCGCCTGCGAAGTTGGTCGCTTTTTATCCGAGGGGAGGAAAGTCTTTGCGGAAGGTCTTTGACGTTTTCGGGACGGCGGAAACCAAAAAGTGGTTTGGAGAGAAAGGTGTTCGCCTGAAAACCGAAGCCGATGGTCGTGTATTTCCCGTTTCCGACAATTCTCGTACGATTATAGAATGTCTCAGGGCGAAAACGGAAGCTAAAGGCGTCAAGGTAAAGAAACGCTGTGGCGTAAAGGCTTTTGGGAAAACCGAAGCCGGTTTTAAAGTTCAGACGGACGAAGGCGAATTCTCTTGCCGGAAATTGCTTGTGGCCACGGGTGGGGCCAATAAGGAGAAAGCTTATGCGTGGTTGGCGGATGCAGGGTTGACGATAAAAGAGCCCTTGCCTTCGCTGTTCACGCTCAATGTCCCCGATTCTGGGCTGAAAGGTCTGGAAGGGGTGTCAATGCCTTCTGCTTCTGTTCGTCTGGCCGGGACAAAGGAAGAGCGTTCAGGGGCTATTCTCGTGACGCATTGGGGCGTTAGCGGACCGGCGGTGTTGAGGCTCTCGGCTTATGCGTCGCCGATTTTTCACGAAAAAGGCTATAAATGCGAGGCCTTGGTAAATTGGTGGGCCGATAAAAGCGAAGATGATACACGGGCGGAATTGACTCGTATCGGTTCGGAATTTCCCAAGAAACTGGTTCGGAATACCCCATTGTTTGATATGCCTACCCGTTTGTGGGAGCGTTTGGTTGAGTTATCGGGAATAGAGGGCGATCGCCGTTGGCTGGATCTTTCCAAAAAGATGCGTAACCGTTTGGTGGAGCATTTGGTCAGGTTTCCGCTAAAGGTGTCTGGCAAGACTACTTTTAAGGAAGAGTTTGTGACCTGTGGTGGAGTGGCCTTGAATGAGGTAAACCTGAAAACAATGGAAAGCAAAAAGTTTCCAGGTCTTTATCTGGCGGGTGAAGTGCTGGACGTGGACGGCGTGACTGGTGGGTTTAATTTCCAGTTCGCATGGAGCTCGGGCTATCTGGCGGGGACGGACGTCGCCTCAAAGCTTTGACGACTGGAAAAGGTCTAAAAAAACGGGCGCCTTTCCAGCGCCCGTTTTTTTTATCTTTCAAGAAAAGAAGAATCACCATAACTCAGGAAGCGGTATCCGTTGTCCATGGCTTCTTTGTATATTTTGCGCCAATCTTCGCCGATAAAGGCCGCTACTAGCAGGATAAGCGTAGAGCCAGGCTGGTGGAAGTTGGTAACCATTCCTTCGATCATCGGGAATGAATAGCCCGGAAAGATGAAAATCTCCGTACTGCCGTGGATCTTCTCCACGCCGTCCCGTTCCATTTTGTCCAGCACGGCGGTCATTGATTCCGTACGGCTGGGCAAATCCTCTTTTTCGAATTGGTACGGATAAAGCTTTTCTATCCTGAATTCGGCGTTAGGGTCCGAAATCAGTTTTACGCCATACCAATAAAGGCTTTCGATGGTCCGCATCGAGGTGGTGCCCACGCAGAAAATTCTGCGGTCGGGGTTAGCCAAGTTCTTTACGTTCTGTTTGCTTACGATTACCTGTTCCGAGTGCATCGGATGGTCCAGAACGTTTTCTTCTTTGATAGGCCTAAAGGTGCCTGCGCTGACGTGAAGCGTTAAATGGTCCGTGATTACGCCTTTGTCCTTGATGGCTTCCAATACGTCCTCCGTAAAGTGGAGGCCGGAAGTTGGGGCGGCTACGGCGCCTTCGTTTTTGGAATAAACGGTTTGGTAGCGGGGTTTGTCCTCTTCGGTAGCTTGTCTGTTCATATAGGGGGGGAGCGGAACAGTGCCCGCAGCCTCCACTATTTCCACGAATTTCACGCTCGTGTTGTCCCAGTCAAACCTTATCAGCGTATTTTTGCGATCTTCGATTTTGGCCGTCAGCTTAATTTCCTGGTCTCCGATGGTTAGGATTCGGGTCAGGATCTGGTCGTCCTTCCATTTTTTGAAATTACCGACCATGCAAGACCAAGCGCAAGAACCCGATGCCAGCATCGATTCCGCTATTACCGTGCTCGGTTTTTCGGGCTGAAGAAGGAATATCTCGATCTTAGCGCCAGTGTCTTTGCTGAAGAACAGTCTGGCGGGAATAACTTTCGTGTCGTTGAAAAAAAGGGTGGCGTTGGCCGGAATCAGCCCGGGGAGGGCGGAGAAAGTGTTATGTGTGATTTGCCCCTTTGAGTAATGGAGCAGTTTTGACGCGTCCCTTTCACTAAGCGGGTGTTTGGCGATTCTTTCGTCAGGAAGATCGTAAAGGTAATCGTCGAGGCTGATTTTAGGAATGTCCATAATATAAATAGATGTGGCCGAAAGCCGGCCCTTAAAGGAAAAAAGCGGGTGTTACCCCGCTTTTTGTGATGCGTTCAGCAGATGTGATTAGATGTTTTTAGTCTGCTTGTATCTTTCGACCGAAGCGTGGAAGGCCTCTTCGGCGTGCTCCTTCGAATCCCAACCCTGTACGTCCACTTTCTTTTTCTCAAGGTCTTTGTACACCTGGAAGAAGTGCTCGATTTCGAGCTTTAGGTGTGGGTTGATTTCGTCGAGGTCGTGGATTTTGTTCCAGACCGGGTCGCTGACCGGTACGCAGATCAGTTTGTTGTCTTCGCCGGCCTCGTCAGTCATTTTGAAAAGACCGATAGTGCGGCATTCGATCAAACAGCCCGGGAATGTCGGGGCGGAGAGCAATACCAAAGCGTCGAGTGCGTCACCATCCAAAGCGAGAGTGTCGGGAACGTATCCGTAGTCGCTCGGATAGTGCATTGACGAAAATATCATCCGGTCGTATCGGATAAGTCCTTTCTCTTTATCAAATTCGTATTTGTTTCGGCTTCCTTTTGGGATTTCTACCAGAACGTCAAATGTCAGTTCTTCTTTTCTTTCAGACATGATGCAATTGCTTGTAATAGGTGTTTTATTTCAGAGTCAGAAACAAGGCGACAAATATAGAAATAATAGCCGAATTAAAATGTTAAAATTTCGGACTTAATACTCCGTTGAAATCAAATTAATTCTTCCAATGAGAATACGATCGACGATTATCCCTTATACGTTGGCATTTAAATTTGCCGCGGGAACTTCGAGGGGTGTATTGCGTGAAAAAAATACATGGTTTTGGGTGGTCGAGGACTTGGACAGCGGATTGCGAGGCATAGGCGAGTGCGGGCCGTTGAAAGGGTTGAGCGTGGACGACAGGCCGGATTTCGGGGAAGTGCTTGAGGGTTTGGCCGAAAGGTTGGCGCCGGAGCTGAACCGGTTGTGCGGGAGTTGCCAAGTGGCGGGGTTTGTCCGTGAAATGGTGCCTGACGATTTGCCTTCGGCCAGATTCGGACTGGAGACGGCGTTGCTGGATATCTTCAACGGGGGGAAAAGAACTGTGCTGGATAGTCCTTTTGTGAGGGGCGAACGTTCCGTTCCGATAAACGGACTCGTCTGGATGGGGGACGAGGCTTTTATGTCCGAACAAATAGAACGAAAAATTACGGAAGGTTACACTTGCGTGAAAATGAAAATCGGAGCGATTGACTTCGATAAGGAATTGGCCTTGTTGCGGAGTATTAGAAAGAGATTCGGTGAGGAAGAGATTACGCTTCGGGTAGACGCCAATGGCGCATTCGGAGAACGGGACGTGTTTGAGAAACTGGAAAAGTTGGGGGAATTGGCGCTTCACTCAATCGAACAACCGGTAATGGCGGGGCAGTATGAACTGATGAGGAAAGTTTGCGATTTGAGTCCGGTGGACGTGGCTTTGGACGAGGAATTGATCGGTGTGAACGGAATTGAGCGGGCGGAGCTGTTGGACCGGTTGAATCCGCAATACATTATTCTGAAACCGACGTTAGTCGGAGGTTTGGCCGATTCCGGGGATTGGATTTCGCTTGCGGAAAGCCGGGGTATCGGTTGGTGGATGACTTCCGCTTTGGAGTCGAATGTCGGATTAAACGCAATAGGGCAATATACTGACTTCTTGGAGGTGGATATGCCACAAGGTTTGGGTACCGGTCAATTGTACCATAATAACATTGGGTCGCCGTTGAGAATTAAGCGAGGGGAGCTTTGGTATGGCGATGAATCGGAATGGAAGTTGGAAACCTTGATTGAAGGATAGGGTTTCTTTTTTAGTGTAATTTTGGGTACCGTGATTTTTTGTTTGAGTTTCCTTAGGGTGCTTATCTGTCTAGTTATCAAATGATATTGATTTCACCTGTAAACGCTTAAAGGCGGGCTTTTTAGCTCCGCCTTTGCTGTTTTTGGTCTGTAAATTACCTTTTTGTTATTTTTTGAGTGAGAATCTCTTGGATGAATCTAGCTCTTTTCCTTACTTTAATCCTTGGTTTTATTCTGAACAAAAACAGTGGGTTTCCGAAAAAGAATGAAATTGTACTGTTTGAGTTTCTTCAGAGTGAATAAAAAACGAAATCAAAAAGGCAGATTTATCAGCTTATGAAAAGAATCGTACTAGCGATCGTGCTGGCGTCGTGTCTCAGTTTGGAGGGATGGGCGACAGGTTATCAGGCCTTGTTACAAGGCAACCGCGAGTTGGGTATGGGTAACCTGGGAGTTGCTCTGAGACCAACGGCATCATCGGTGTATTGGAACCCGGGCGCTCTGGGCTTTATGGGATACAACAGTGTCCAGGCCGGAGTCACATTTGCCGGATCCAAGCACCATTACCGTCCTCTGTGGTCGGGAAGCGATTTATCGCAATACGAGGCGAGTACTGACAGCCCTGTGGGAACGCCTTTTCACGTTTACGCCACTTTTGGTGGAGAAAACAGTGATTTTAGATTTGGTCTTGGTGTTTATACCCCTTTCGGTTCAAGCGTAAAGTGGGAAGACGGCTGGGATGGCCGTGGATATTTGACTGAGATGTCATTGAAGACTTTCTTCTTCCAGCCTACTGTAAGTTATAAGATCTCTGACAAGTTTTCGGTTGGTGCCGGATTCGTTTTGGCTACCGGAAGCGTGAACCTTCAGAAAGATATCACTCAACTAGGTGATGGAGCGACATCTGAAATCGATGGATCTGCCGAACTGGGTTATGGCTACAATATCGGAGTTTCGTATCGCCCGAACGAGCAGTGGATTTTGGGCTTGAGCTACAAGTCTGAAGTGACTATGAAGGTGGAAGACGGGGATGCGATCTTTAACGTTCCTATGGCCGCTAAGCCGCTATTCCAAGCGGACAAGTGGAGCAGTGAGCTTCCTATGCCAAGCACTTGGGCCTTTGGCGTGACTTATCTTCCAACATCGAAATTGTCGATTGGAGCGGAAGTGAACTTAGTAGGATGGGATTCTTACGAAAAACTTGACATCGAGTTCAATAAGCCTGTTAACGGGGAGACTCATAGCGTCTCGAACCGGAACTACAACAAGTCATACGTAATCAAAATCGGTGGTGAGTATCAACTGAAAGAATGGTTGAGCGTGCGCGCGGGTGGTTATTACGATAAGTCGCCGGTAGATGCCGGTTACCTTTCTCCGGAGACTCCTGACCAAAGCAGAATCAACACTACTTTCGGTGTCGGGTTGAAGCCGACGAAGAATATCGCGGTGGATTTGGCATTCCTTTACTCGAACGGAATTGAGCGTGAGCAAACGCCGAAAGATGTTGAAGGAGCAGGCAATGTTGGGGGCGTTTTGCCGGGAACATTCAAGACTACTGGCCTGATTGGCGGTATCTCAGTGTCGTACAATTTTTAATTGAGGACAAAACCTAAGAGATAGATGAAAATAACATATAGATCTTTGAGAATGCTGTCGTTGGCTTTTGCCACTACAGCGCTTTGGTCTTGCCAAGACGAAGTGGAAGCGCCTAGCGTAAGCGAAACTCTGGGTAGTGTGGATGTCACCACTTATATCTCGGTCGGTAACTCCCTGACTTCGGGTTATGCGGACAAAGGGCTTTATGAGGAAAGCCAAAAGAATTCTTTCCCGATGATGTTGGCCAACGAATTCAAAGCCTTCGGTGGTGGAGAGTTTATGCAACCGACTGTAAAGGGAAGTGGCTCGGGATACCTCAAGCTTGAATTGAAAGACGGCAACCCTACACCTGTTCCGGTGAATGCTGACCCATCGTTCGCCCAGAAAGTGAGCGGAAAGGTTCATAATTTCGGTATTCCCGGTATTCGTGTTATAGACGTAGCCCAACCAACTTATAAAGCGGCAAACCCTTACTTCGCCAGAATTGATGAGGCTGACGGTACGACTTACCTTCAGTGGGTAAGTAAGCAGGAAGCTACATTCTTTACTTGCTGGCTCGGCGGTAACGACGTACTAGGTTACGCCACTTCGGGTGGAGCTAAAGGCGTGGACGGTGAGCCAAATACTTATGTGGATGGTCTTTCGCCTGTTTCCGCTTTCCAAGCGGCTTATGATGGCGTAATTACTACGTTGTTGGCCAAGAACTCAGGAAAAGCCAAAGGTGTTATCGCCACTATTCCTGACGTTACAAAGATCCCGTTTTTCACGACTGTGGCGCCACAACTTAAAGCTATGTTAGCCGATGAGAATGTGGTCAAGCAGATTACAATGGATGAGCAAACTGTTGGTTTTGCGAATTTCGTTTATACTTTGGCGGGATTTAAGTTGCCTGAAGCTGGCCTTTTCAAAGTTGGCGTAAACTACCCTGTAGTGGTAAGCGGAAATATGATGGTTGCGAAACAAGAGGTTAAAGCTCTTGATCTCGACGCTGATTACCCGCTTCTCACGTTCTCGGCGGTTCAGAATGATATCCTTATCAACAAGGTCGGCTATGTGAATATGGCTAATGTTTCTGCTGAAGAACAACAGAAGCTCCAAGGTTTAGCCGTTCAAGTAGGTACTTTGAAAGCGCAAGCTACAGCTTTGGCTCAGCAAGGCAAGTTGGTTGAAGCGAAGGCTAAGCAGGATGAAATCGTAGCGATTATGGGCGATTCGGATAATATGGCTCTAGCTAAAAAGGTTGCGATTCCATTAGGTTCTCAGTATGTGCTTGACGCTACTGAAGCGGCTTCTGTAATAGCGCGCACCAAGGAATTGAATACTATTATCGAAGGCGTTGCCAACTCGAATGACCGTATCGGTTTGCTCGACGCTAACGCTTTGTTGGATAAAGTGAACAATGGTCTTGTGGAAAATGGGGTTTCGGTAAACGGAACTTTCGTAAAAGGCGGTGCGTTCTCGCTTGACGGTGTACATATGACGCCTCGCGGTTACGCTGTAGTTGCAAACGGCTTTATCGATGCTACAAACAAGGCTTTCGGTAGCCGTCTTGGCAATGTGAATATTGCGAAGTATAATCCGGTATTGTTGCCGTAAGTTGAATAGAATATATAAGAAGCGCACCTTGGAATGCTCCAGGGTGCGCTTTTTTTTGCTCTTACTATGCGTCAAACGACTGGTAAGAGCAATTTTTTTAAATTAAACGTAACCGGTTACATTTAATTCTCTATATTCGCGTAACCAGTTACGTTAATTATGGGGAAAGATTATTTAAAAACTTTAGAGTATGTCGGCTTTACGGCAAGGCTGAAGCGCCTAAGTGATACACTCATTTATGATGCGAAGGAGGTCTACAAACAGTTGGATCTGGAGATAGAACCCAACTGGCACGTAATCATTTTGCTACTCAAAAAGGAAGAAAAACTGAGTGTAACGGAAATCTCAAAGAAGCTGGGGTTTTCGCATCCGGCCGTTATCAAGATTACAAGAAAGATGAAGGAAAAGGGTTTCTTGAATAGCGTGACCGATAAAACGGACAGTAGAAAACAACTGCTGAGTTTATCCGAAAAAACGATTCAATGCTTACCCGCATTAGAACAGCAATGGGACCTTATTCAAAAGGTAATCAAGGAGTTTGTGTCTCCAAGCTTTTTAAAAGAACTCGACAAAACGGAAGATAAATTATCTGAGAAGAGCTTATTAGAGCGTGTAATCAAATAGTATAAATATGAAAACCCTTCAGATTGTAAATTTTGACAAGCGTTACGCTAAGGATTTTGAGGCGCTCAATACCCAATGGCTGGCTAAGTATTTCTATGTTGAGGAGTATGACAAACAGGTTTTATCAAATCCCGAAGAATACATTATAAGAAAGGGCGGGCATATTTTTATGGCGACAATAGAGGGCAAAGCGATTGGTACGGTAGCCTTGATTAATAGGGATAATAATACTTTTGAACTCTCTAAAATGGCTGTCGAAGAAGAGGCTCAAGGAATGCGAATAGGCCAAAAGCTAATGTATTACGCTATCAATTTTGCGGGAGAGAACAATATCGATCGCTTATTCCTGGATTCGAATACCATTTTAAAGCCGGCCATATCACTCTACAAAAAAGTGGGTTTCAAGGAAATACCTGTTCCAAAAAACACCCCTTATGAGCGTTGTAATATCAGAATGGAATTAATGATTTAAGATGAATGAATGATGCAGTCGGATTTTTCGCCTTGAGTATTGCGCTATTCGCCATGTCGAATAAGGATATGATAAAACTTAGACGATGGCACTTGCTGTCGAGCGTATTGTACATAGTCTACGGTATACTTACCTCCGCCTATCCGGTAATATTAGGCGCCGTTCTATACTGCGGCATACACGCTTGGCATATTTACAGAGAATCAAAACTTAAATTATGATTAGAAAAGCAACCATTAAAGATATTGATCAAGTTTGGAAGATTTTTCATGCGGTAATCCAAACAGAGGATACCCATGTTTTTTATGCCGATACCCCCAAAAGCGACCTAGAAAAACATTGGTTTGCCAGCTATATGCATACCTATGTTTACGAAGAAAACGATCAAATTCTAGGGACATATTATGTAAAGCCCAATCAGATTGATTTGGGTAGCCATATAGCCAACGCCGGTTATATTGTTTCGCCTGATGCCCAAGGAAAAGGGATCGGAAAGAAACTTTGTAAGCACTCTTTGCAAGTCGCTAAAGAACTCGGTTTCATTGCCATGCAATTCAATATTGTAGTAAGCGTAAATAAACCCGCTGTCGGGCTTTGGCGGAAATTCGGATTTGAGATTATCGGTACCACTCCAAAAGCATTCAAGCATAAATCCTTGGGTTTGGTGGACGCGTATATCATGTATAGAGAATTATAAAATAGAATATTAGAGACTTAACATGGAACACTAAAACGGCCATTGAAGAAATTCAGATGATGTTTTTTAACGAGTGATGTTTGACTATCCTCTTTATGCGTTTCTGAAAAAGCTGTGGTTAATTATTGTTTTTAGGAAAAGAGAACAGCCTTACAAAAAATGAGTTTTTTCGGTGACTAAAGCCTAGTATCTTTGCTTTTTGTATTAGCGGAGAACAAGACAAAATCTGAAGATGGAGGAAAAGCCGATAGGGGAGTACGAGAAGGGATTGATGGAATTTTTTCGGGATTATGTGACTGAAAACAAGCAATCCCTGATTGAAAACGCGCTCAACGAACGTACCCGTTATGTGACTGCCGTAGTGGAAAATATATATAAGTCGCAAAACGCCAGCGCCGTTTTGCGGACTTGCGATTGCTTTGGAGTGCATGATTTTCATATCGTGGAGGACAGCCCGCGTTACAAAATGAACCCGAACGTATCGAAGGGCGCCGGGGCTTGGGTGAATATCCATCGCTATGACGACGAGGCAGGTGATAATACGGAAGTTTGTTATGAGCGTTTGAAGTCGGAAGGCTATAAGATCTACGCCACTTCTCCGCACGCTTCCGGAGTGCCGATAGAGCGTGTTCCTCTGGACTCTAAAGTGGCTGTCGTGTTTGGTAACGAGCATTCGGGTCTGAGCCAAAAAGCGCTGGACATGGCCGACGGTTACATTACTTTGCCAATGTACGGCTTTACGGAGAGTTTCAATATTTCGGTTACCGCTTCCATCTGCCTACACAATTTGGTGAACAGGCTTCGGGAGACGGACGTGGACTGGCATCTTAGCCAAAAGGAAAAAGACGCGATCCGGTACCGCTGGTATAGGCGGGTGGTGCGCAAGGCCGAAGCGCTTGAGCGAAGATATAGAGAAGAAAAAGGGCTGTTATAAAGGGATGTGTCGAACATCCCTTTCTTTTTTCCGTATTTACAGAAGCCCGGTAAGGTTCCGGGTGTTTTGTGACTTTTTCCGATAAAGAATGATTGGGTTGGAGCTGACATACGATGAGAAGTGCCGCTGTGCCGAAGACGAGTTTTGCTATTTCATACAGCATGTAGACCATTTTACAGAAGAGGAGCGCAACGCTATCCGCAGACATATCCTTGAGAAAAGAATCACCGGAGCACTTTATGTCAGTTCCATATTGGCCGGTTGGAGTGTCGTGGCGGCATGGGTAGACGCGTTGCTGTTGCCGGGCGTAGCGATCTATTCCATTTTTACCGGAGAGTTCTCATGGCAGGTTCTGGCGCCCGTTCTGGGTTTTTGGCTGGCTAACGCAACGCTTAAGTTTATATACGTGAGAATTAGCCTACGGCAAACGATCAACGTATGGAAGTCCTTTTTGTCCATTTTGCCCTATGCTGGCTCGTTGGTTTTGATGGCCGACTACCTTAAAGACGAACCTTTGCTCAGAAAGGCGGTACTACTTTTTATCAAAAATCGCCGTAAGATGGTGGTGCGGAGAGTCAAAGGTTTTTTTCGGGCAGGAAACTAGCCTTTCGCTAACGTAAGTATCCGTGTTTTAGTCTTCCGTTTTTAGATTTGTTAACATTTACCTTAACAACTTTTAACAATATTGAACGAAGGTTAATAGGACGCCCTATCTGACAATCCTAGATTTGTCCTGTGGTTAAATAATTCCAAAACACAGGAGAGGCATATGGTAAACGCTTTACGCTAGAGAAAAAAATCAGATTAAGTATGGGCAAATTTGAGAATGATACTGAGTTGATCCGCGACTATTTGAGTGGAGATTCAAAAGCGTTTGGCGTTATTTACCGTCAGTATAACCGCCGTGTTTTCGCGAAGATTTTTATGATCGTGCGAAACCAGACCGTGGCCGAAGACCTTACCCAAGACACATTCATGAAGGTGGTGGGCACTTTCAGGAAAAAAGGGTATAACGAGGAAGGCAAATTTTTCCCTTGGTTGATGCGTATCGCGCACAACAAAGCCATTGACCATTGCAGAAAAGTGAAGCGCTATCCGGAACTTTTGCCGGACGAGGGCGACGACTTTTTCAGACTTTGTGACACATCTGAGGAAAGCTACGAAACCAAACAGATCCAAGCCGACTCAAGAAGAAGGGTTAGGGAATTGGTGGACATGCTTCCCGAAGCGCAACGCGAGGTCGTGAAAATGAGGAACTTCATGGGAATGAGCTACCAAGAAATCGCCGACGAGACCGGAGTGAGTATTAATACGGCTTTGGGAAGGATGCGTTATGCGCTCAATAACCTGAGAAAAAACATTAATTATGGAGAGGCCTCTTACTTCAATGTAGCGGCAAGTTAATCGATCACGCTATCGAACTCTCATTTTTAAATATATTTGGTTAGTGGAAAGACCGCCTTTATGGCGGTTTTTCTATTTTTGTAGGAGTTTGGTACAGTGGGTAAGCCGTATTCGAATCAGGTCTTGGGGTTGGGGAAATCAACGCGTTTTGGTTATCCCGAAATCAGGCTCAGCCGATTCCGGAAAGCATTGCCTCGTACTGCTTTAACCGATTTTGATATTCAAAGCTTTCGGTTTTCCGGACTGGAAGGAAGTGATGTAAGTTTGTTCGAATGATAGTATCGAAACCTAAATTCAAAGCGCTCTCGGCCATTGTTATGTTCTTGATTTTGGCTTATGGCGCGCTCTTCTTTAACCTGAGGTCTTTTATGCTTGAGGGAAGCATGGCTTGGTGGAGATGGTTGCTGACAGTTGTTCTTTGTATGATAGTCGTAGGCGTAACGATCAAGAGCCTGATGGATTTCAAAACGATGAGGCTTGGCGCCAACGAACTGAAAGTAAAGCGCTACTTCGGCTTGATTAAGGACACTTGGGATTTGACCACGCTTGTGGCTTGGACAGAGGAAAGGATCAAGACAAAAAACGGCGAGTTCAGGGAATTGACTTTGGTATTTCCGAAAAACAAGGTCGTGAAACTGACGATCCAACAAGACAGCGGTTACGAGAGAATCTATAAGTATTTGGTAAAGAAACAAGGCAAGAAGAAAGTAGATCCTGCGAAATGATAAAGAAAGCGCTCCTCTTATTTTTCCTGTTGCCCATGTCCGTTGCGGTCTTGGGCCAACGCCGTTATATGGTTTTTTTCAAAGACAAACATGGGAGCGGTTATTCCTTGGCGGAACCTTCGGAGTTTTTGAGCGAAAGGGCGATTCTCCGGAGAGATAAACAAGGAATTGGTCTGGAGGAACGGGATCTGCCGGTTAGCGCCGTTTATACTGATCAGCTCAAAAATATAGGCTATCAGCCGGAATGGAAGACCAAATGGCTCAACGGCGTATTGGTAAGAGGCTCAAAAGAGGATTCGCTTCAGATCGCTACCTTGCCCTTTGTAAAAAGTGTGGAGTATGTGTCACCCGTTTTCGGTTCGGACCTGGCGAAGCGAGAAGCGGAAACACAGGAAGACGAACCGATTCCCGAAGTAACGCAAGGCCAGCGGGGAATGATGGAAGCGCAGAAGTTCGCCCAGCGAGATTTTCACGGACAAGGAATTATGGTGGCCGTTTTTGACGGCGGTTTCGTTGGTGCTGAGACATCTTTGGCTTTCGGTCATTTATGGGCAGAAGGGAAAATCAAAGCGACCAGAAACTACATCGAGCCAAGCCGGAGCGTATTCCGGTATTCCTCTCACGGATCCGAAGTGCTTTCATGCCTGGCCGGCCAAACAACCGACGGCGAATTTATCGGAACAGCGCCCGGAGCAGACGTAATCCTTTGTGTAACGGAGGATGATCGGGCTTACGAATACGAGCACCGCATAGAAGAGTACAACTGGCTTTTCGCCGCCGAATACGCCGACAGTTTGGGAGTTGATATTATCAGCTCGTCGTTGGGATATTATGAGTTCGAAGACCGTTCGATGGATTACCGTCCGGATGATTTGGGTAAAGGTGTCGCCGTAATATCGAAAGCGGCGAAGTTGGCTTTTGAGCGCGGGATGCTTGTGGTTACCAGCGCCGGCAACGAAGGAAACGGTTCTTGGCGATATGTCACTTTTCCGGCAGGCGAACCCGAAGTATTGGCCGTAGGCGCGATAGATGATTTTTGGGAACGCGCAAGCTTTAGCTCGATAGGCTATGAGGGAACGCCTGACAGAATCAAACCCGATTTGGTAGCTTTGGGAGCCGGAGTGCAAACTTTTGGCAAAGGGGATTCGCCGGTAGCCAAAAACGGGACTTCTTATTCCGCTCCATTGGTGGCCGGTTTCGCCGCCTGTGTCTGGGAAAAGAATCCGGGCTGGCCGGCTTCAAAGCTGTTGGAAGAACTAAGAGAATCTGGGCACCGGCAAGCTACGCCGGATTTGGAATTGGGCTATGGAGTGCCACAGGCATCTTATTTTTTATCGGACGAGGATGACGAGTTCGTGATGTCTATCTTATCCAATCCCGTAACAGATGGCGTAATAACCTTCCGTTTTACGGGCGGAGATCCCGATACGCAATTCAGGTATTGGCTTTATGACCTAAGCGGAAGGTTGGTGAAGGATTACGGATTCCAAACGCTTAACCCTTACGGAAAACTACAACTCCCATTGCCGAAAGGAACTCCCAAAGGGATTTACTTGCTAAGGGTAGAAAGCAAGTTCAAAAAAGGAACTTTCCGTATTCTTGTCGAATAGGGCGGTTCCTTTTTCCAATATTATGCATTCCTAGAGTTTCCCTGTGACCTTGTAGGCAATATAGCCGATCATTTCTTTAAATAGCCGGTTCCATTCATCGAGTACTTTAGGACTAGGCATTATCGAATCCATAAAATCACGATGCTCGTTGTTTCCGTGTAAATAATCCGAAGCGTAAGGGTCGCAGTCTATTCCGGCTTTTTTGAATGTAGCCAATGCCCTACGCATATGGAAAGCGTTGGTGACAAGCAGGGGACGTTCTTGCGGGAATTTTTTATCTAAAATTTCCTTGCTGTACAATGCGTTTTGGTGAGTGTTCACGGCTTGTTCGTCCAGAAAAATCCGGGAAGGAGCGATGCCCGCAGTTTCGTAAAACTTCTTCAAATCCCGGGCTTCTTGTCCTTTTGATTTTTTAAAACTTCCGGCTGTAATCAACAGGTTTTCGGCTTTACCCTGCGAGTGCAAGAGCAAAGGAACTACAAAGCGAGAGCGGGCGCATTCCTTCTGTACCACACTTTCCAAACTTTGGTTTGGAGCCAATCCGCCACCGCCCAATACAACGGCAACCTGGTGGGGTTCCAGCTTAGAAAACTCCGTTTGGGGAACTTGCCACCACTTTTGCGCAGCTTCGTAAATGGGAGTGTTTCCGAAAACAAAAAGCCAAACTACCGCCAAGCCAAGGCAAATATTCCGGGTCTTGGCCCGCTTTCGGAGTATTAATGCCAAGAGCAGGAAAATCAATATTTGGTTTGAAGGAAAAACGAAGAAGGTAAAGATTCGTGAAAGCGTTACAAACATCTTTTTGGTCAAAAATGGTTAGGGGAAATGCCGAGTTGTTTGGCGAAAGCCAAAAAAGAAAAGGCTGTGTTTTTTCGCTTCGCAATATTGATAAATCGAGGCGGTTAATGCAATCGAAGCCAGAATTAATCAGAATGGGGAAGTTGAGAAACAGTGAAGAGTAGAGAAAAACGAGGAGGCCAGAAACCTCCTCGTTTCGGGAAAATCAAGGAATGATTTTCCAATTCGAATCAAGTTAAAAAAGTACCTAATACTTAATACCAAATACCTAAGACCAAAAATCACATATTGCGGACATCGACAAAAGAGCCGTTCGGGTATTCCGTAAGTTTTTCCATCGCCTCGGCCAGCATTGGTCCGGCTTCGTCGGGTTTGGGCATGGCCGGGGTGTCGCGGGCGTCCCGGAGCCTTTGGGCGCTTGGGAAACGCTGGCTGTCCACTTCTCCGCAGATATAATCCTGCATAGCGGAATCGACCAAGCCGGGAGCGAGTGCATGAATCAGCAGGTTTTCGTTCTCGGCGGCGTAGAGCTTGACCAGCATATTCAGCGCAGCCTTTGAGAGAGAGTACCCGGACCAGCCTCGACTACCGTTTACGCTGGCGCCGGAAGAGATGCCTACCACTTGGCTTACGGTGCCGTTGGCCAAAAGGGCGTCGAGCAGGGTCTTGTTTGCCCAGACGTTGATGTTCATCACCTGTTGCAAGTCCGCTACGGGCGTGTCTTTCATATCCCTGATTTCGCCCAATATTCCGGCGTTTAATATCGCCAAATCCAGTGTTTCTCCGTTTACGAGCCGCTGAACGGTCGGTGCTATTTGACTGTCGTTTGCCAAGTCCAGTTCGGCGTAGCGGAAGTTAGGCTCGTTTACCAAGGCTTCGGGCTTTCTTCTGCTGACTGAAAAGATCCTGTGACCTTGGGCTAAATAATGCTTGGCCAATCCGAGGCCTATGCCGGAACTGCATCCGGTGATAAAGATGTTTTTCATTTCAAAATATGAATAATGCGATTAATCGATAGTGGTTGTATACCGTGTGTCTTTCCGCTTCCTTTTACCGTGACGGTATTCTGGAGAAGTTCGTCCTTTTGTAACCGATCAGTCTGTCGGCGCGTTGTTGGACATCGCGCAAGTACACAAAGGTTTCGTATTCGTTTTCGGCTTCGAAATGATCGCCTTCCACGCTGTTGTTGATCTTTCCTTGGGCGTCCACCACCAAGTAGCGGTAATTGTAAAAACCTTGCTTAAGTTTGGCCGAAGCGGTGTAGCCTCCTAGTCCAGTATCGTATTTCATCAGGAATCTTGAATCCGGAGCATTGTCCGAAAACATGCCGGCGAGGTAAATCTTTTTGCCTTTGGCCAATTTTGGCGTGATAAGGCTGAATGTGGCCGTAATATAGTCCGGATCCACAAGGCCTTGTTTCGTGTCGTTGCTCCCGATGGCGAACAGGCCGTTCAGATCGTCGATTTGCGAATAACTTTCGTGTCCGCGGGGTTTGTCAAAGGCAACGACCGCATGGTAACCCGTCGTCCTTTTTTCCATGGACAAAACGTTTTGCCCAAGGAAAGTCACGGCCCGCAGATCCACGAAACGGTACTCGCTTCCGGCGCCAAATTCGTTCGATTCGTTAAACGGATCATAAAGGACCGTTCTGGCCGATTCGTTGACACGGGTAGGGGTAAGGCCGTATTTGGCCGTGGCCCAAGACCGGTTTTGGCGAAGAACGACAAAGATATTGTTGTTCGGGTCGCGGATTTCAAGGGCCTGGTGGCTGATCTGGGTTACAAGCCGGTGCCTTTTGCGCCGGTTGCTGACCATATTGGCGTCCATGAAATCGGTTTGGACGTTTACCATGGGTTCGTACACCATAAAGCGTTCTTGCAACACGGCTTTATTGTCTTCGTCAAAAACGGTTACCAGATAATTTCCCGACCGGGTTACAGGAGGCAGGTCAAAAGTGTAACGTGTGTACTCGGTTTCGGTATTGGCGGAGAACTCGTATTCCTCTACCATAAAGTCGTTGTAATCTCGCAGGTAATTGCGGGGAAAAAGATCCGATTTTTTCCAAATGGCGTCGCAATGGGTGATTTTGACCCGGTAATCCACATATTCCTCATCGCCAAGATCGTCAAAATCTAGCCTTAGCGTTTCCTGTCCGCCGAGCCTGATAACGGGCGGGGCCATGGGGTTGGGCTGGTCATTGAAAACGGGGTAGAGCCTGGGCGTACGGATATTCTCCGAAAAAGACCGGCTGAGGTTTTCCGGGTTTTGGGCCCGTAATTGACCAAGGCCAGCAAAGAGCGTCAGATATATCAGAAAGGCGAATATTCTCATAAAATAACGGATTTTGGTTCCGCAAAGGAACATCCGCCAAGGTAAGAACTAATCCGAACTTCTCAATTTCTGAAAAGGAAAAAAGGAACGTAGAGGGCATTGAGCGAAGGGAAATCCAAAGAAAAAGGCCCTGATTCCTTGCGGATCAGAGCCTTTTTGAAATTCTTCTCAAGTTAATGAGACACGGTATTTTTTAAACGGTTTCTTCTGTTTCGAAGAACGCTTTTTCCATCAAATTAAGGATCGACTTGGCGCACATCGGGATGTTTGACCCAGGTCCGAAGACCGCGCAAACCCCGCTTTCGTAGAGGTAGTCGTAATCGTTTGGAGGAATAACGCCTCCGGCGAATACGAGAATATCCTCACGGCCGAGCTTTTTGAGCTCTTGGATCAACTGCGGAATCAACGTCTTGTGACCGGCGGCCAAACTTGAGGCTCCTACGCAGTGAACGTCGTTTTCTACAGCTTGGCGGGCAACTTCCTCAGGAGTGAGGAACAAAGCTCCCACGTCCACGTCAAACCCGAGGTCGGCGAAGGTAGAGGCTACCACCTTGGCTCCGCGGTCGTGACCGTCCTGACCCATTTTGGCCACCATTACCCTTGGGCGACGTCCTTCTTTCTCAGCGAAGCTGTCGGCCATTGCTCTGGCTTCCACGAATTGTGGATCCTGCGAAGCCTCACGGCTGTATACGCCCGATACCGAGCGGATAGTGGCCTTGTGGCGTCCGAAGTGTTTCTCCATGGCGTCAGAGATCTCGCCGAGCGTAGCTCTGTGGCGAGCGGCTTCCACGGCGAGTGCAAGCAAGTTGCCCTCTCCGGTTTCGGCACACTTCTCGATGGCTTGGATGGCGGCGGCGCACTTCTCGGCGTCACGGCTTCCGCGGAGTTCCTTGAGGCGGTTCACCTGCGACTCGCGTACGGCGGTGTTATCCACTTCCAGAAGCTCGATGTCCATCTCCTCGTCGGTCTTGTATTTGTTAACACCGACGATAGTCTCTTTGCCAGAGTCGATTTTGGCCTGCTTACGAGCGGCGGCCTCTTCGATTCTCATTTTTGGAATACCCGTCTCGATGGCTTTGGCCATTCCGCCGAGTTCTTCCACTTCCTGAATCAGCTTCCACGCTTTGTCGGCGATTTGCTGGGTCAGGTATTCCACGTAGTAAGATCCGGCCCATGGGTCCACAACCTTACAAACGTTGGTTTCCTCTTGGATGTACAACTGCGTGTTACGTGCGATACGTGCTGAGAAGTCCGTAGGCAAGGCGATGGCTTCGTCCAACGCGTTGGTGTGAAGCGACTGTGTATGGCCGAGAACGGCGCCCATTGCTTCCACGCAAGTACGCGAAACGTTGTTGAACGGATCCTGCTCGCTAAGACTCCATCCCGAAGTCTGGCTGTGCGTACGCAAGGCCATCGATTTCGGGTTTTTAGGATCGAACTGCTTCACGATCTTCGCCCAGAGCATACGTCCGGCTCTCATCTTGGCGATTTCCATAAAGTGGTTCATGCCCACGGCCCAGAAGAAAGAGAGGCGAGGAGCAAAGTCATCAACGCTCAAGCCCGCTTTCAGGCCCGTACGGATGTATTCCAAGCCGTCGGCCAGGGTGTAGGCCAGCTCGATGTCGGCGGTGGCGCCGGCTTCTTGCATATGGTAGCCCGAAATACTGATAGAGTTGTATTTCGGCATATTGTTGGCCGTGAACTCGAAGATATCACCGATGACCTTCATTGACGGAGCTGGCGGGTAAATGTACGTATTACGCACCATGAACTCCTTCAGGATATCGTTCTGGATCGTTCCGCTGAGTTTTTCTTTCGAAACGCCCGATTCCTCGGCCGCCACGATGTAGAAAGCGAGTACGGGAATCACCGCACCGTTCATGGTCATGGAAACCGACATTTTGTCGAGAGGAATCTGGTCGAAGAGCACTTTCATGTCTTCAACGGTATCGATAGCCACACCGGCTTTACCTACGTCGCCGAGCACGCGGGGGTGGTCGGAATCGTAACCGCGGTGCGTGGCCAAGTCAAAAGCGACAGAAAGTCCCTTTTGGCCGGCGGCCAAGTTACGGCGATAGAAAGCGTTCGACTCTTCGGCGGTGGAGAATCCGGCGTATTGGCGGATAGTCCACGGACGCATAACGTACATGGTAGAGTACGGTCCGCGCAGGTATGGCGGAAGTCCGGCGCCGTAGTCGAGGTGTTCCATGCCTTTGAGGTCGGCTTTGATGAACACCGGTTTTACCGGGATTTGCTCGGCGGTTTCCCAAGACGTGCCTTCGGCTTGATTCACCTCTTTGCCGGCTACGCCCAGGGTTTCTTTTATTTTGGAGAAATCTGGTTTCATAATCGGAATGTTTTCTTTTCAGGAATTGAAAAACAAGAACCGTTTTCCTATGCCTTAATGATTCCCAATTTTTGCTGGAAAGAAGTAAGCGCTTCCACGGCGTTGGTCCTGACATGGACAAACATGTCGAGTCCGGCTTCGGTCAGGCTTTCCTCCAATTCTTTCGGATATCCGGCGAGTACCAAGAGCTTTTCTTTCGAGATTCCTTTGAAGGTGTTCACGTAGTTAAGTCCTTCGGCTTCGTAATCCTGGTCCGAAGAGCAGATAACCACGATGCTGGCATCGGAATTGGCCGATTGTTCGGCGGCTTGCTGGGCCGAATCGAAGTAACGTTCTTCGATGTCGAAACCTGCCGTTCCGAAGAAATCGCCAGTGAACGTAGAGCGGGCTTTACGCATGGCCGGGTGTCCGTACAATGCGAGGAGAACCTTCGGTCTGTCGTTTCCGTCGGCTACGAAGCGTTCGGTGTGGAGACGGAGGCTTTCGAATACCGTGGCTGCGCGCTGTTCGGTCAGCTTCTGGGCGTCGCTTTCCGGAAGGTTGATCGGATCGATGTGCTCGCCGGTGTTCGGGTAGCGGTTCGTTCCTACAACAGTAGTTCTTCTGGAAGCGATATTCTTCTGCTTCTTCTCACGGATGGCCGTGATTTGTTCCTGAATGATTCCGCTTTCGAAAGCCTTAACGAATCCGCCTTTTTCCTCAATGTCAAGGAATAGGGTAGTGGCTTCGCTAACCAGCGTGTCGGTCAGGTGTTCGAGGTAGTAAGAACCGGCGGCTGGATCGACTACTTTGTCGAAATACGATTCTTCCTTCAGCAGGCGAGAAACGTTGTAAGAAATCCTTTTTCCGAACGCATCCGGCTCTGCGAAGGCTTCGTTGAACGTGTCGAGGATCAGGGTGTCGCATCCGCCGAGAACAGCAGACATGGCTTCCGTAGTGTTACGGAGCATGTTTACGTGCGGATCGTACAGGGTCTTGGTCCAGAGCGAAGAGGCTCCGATGATCTGTACTTTGCAGTTGGCGAACTCTTCGCCGTATGTTTTCAATACGCCGTCAACCAACACGCGGATAGCCCTGAACTTGGCGATTTCGTGGAAGTAATCAGTTCCTACGGCCAAGACGATATTGAGTTTGCCGAGGATTTTGGCTTTGTCCAACCCGAGCTCTTCGAAGCGTTCGATATAATCGGTTAGCTTGTTGAGCGTGAAGGCCAGTTCCTGGATATGGTTGGCTCCGGCGTCGGTGAATTCCGAGCAAGAGATTGTGAACGCCGAGAATTCCGGGCACTTGTCTCCGAGGCGAGTGATAGTGTGAGCCACTTGCTCCATCACTTCTTGTGACAATTCGCCGGTGCGGGCGAATACGCGGAAAGCGTCGGCGTCGATAAACCCTTTGATTTTCGAGGGATCGTGGCCTTTTTCCTTGGCGTATTCGAGCATCTCGATCACGATCTTGTCAGGACGTACCGAATTGAGGAACGAGATAGAAGTCTCTTCCAGGTTAACGCCTTCGAAAAGGTGTTCCCAGTCCAGCGCTTCCACGCCCTGCATATCGATTACGAAGCCAGTGGCTCCGATTTTTTGTCCCGCTTCGATCTGCGCTCTGCGGCTGGCCATGTCTTGGCCTTTGATTTTATAGAGGTTGTTCCACTCGCGGCTTCCCTGAGAGGGCAGGCACTTGAGGAACTGCTCGCTGTATTCCGTTTCGGGCAGATCCTCGCGGGTGTAGAACGGCTGTACGGCTTGTCCGTTGTCGGTTTTCCAAACCAGTTTGCGCTCGAAGTCGGCGCCTTTGAGGTCCACCTTCGCTTTTTCAACCCACTTGGCCTTGCCTACGGGCGAAAATTCTTCGAAAGTTAGCGGTTTATTTTCCATTTTTCTGTGGTCCGTAAAAGGTTAAGTGACGGGGAAGGCCGAAGGCAAATCCCCGTTACGTCACGATTTTAGGTTTGCCCGTCTTAGGCGAGGGCGTATACGCCGAAAGCTTTTCCGAAACGCTCGAATGCGGCTTGGTCAAGGCTTTCCCTGTGGTCAGGGTGGGCTACGTTGATCAAGGCTTTGGCTCTTTGAGCAAGGTTGCGGCCGAACAGTTCGGCTACACCGAACTCAGTCACTACATAGCGAGCGTGCGCTCTGGTAGTCACTACGCCTGCGCCTTCCTTGAGTGTAGGGACGATTTTGCTTACGCCTTTGGCTGTCATACTTGGCAGGGCTGTGATCGGCTTTCCGCCAGGAGAGAGCGCCGCGCCACGCATAAAGTCCATCTGTCCGCCTACGCCTGAGTACATGCGCGTACCGATAGAATCGGCGCAAATCTGGCCGGTGATATCCACCTCAATCGCCGAGTTGATGGCGATTACAGACGGGTTTTTACGGATGTTCGCCGTGTCGTTCACATAGGCGATGTCCATCATAACGACTTCCGGATTGTTGTCCATGAAGTCATAAAGCTTGCGAGTACCCATGGCGAAACCTGAAACGATTTTACCTGGGTTTAACGCTTTGTTCTTACCTGTTACCACTCCTTTTTCAACGAGCTTGATAACTCCTTCCGAGAACATTTCGGTGTGGATGCCAAGGTCTTTGTGGGTGTCGAGGTAACTCAAAACTGCGTTTGGAATACCGCCAATACCCATCTGCAAAGTAGCGCCGTCAGGGATCATGTCGGCAACGTAACGACCGATTGCGGCTTCATCCGTAGTCGGCTCGCTCATCTTCATTTCGTAGATCGTCTCGTCAACGTCTACCAAAGCGTCGATTTTGTTCACGTGGATCAAAGCGTCGCCGAAAGTACGAGGCATTTGCGGGTTCACCTGCGCCACGATGTATTTTGCGTGGTCTACACCGGCTCTCACAATATCGACTGATACGCCCAAAGAGCAGTATCCGTGCTTGTCCGGAGGAGAAACCTGAACCAAAGCCACATCCAAAGGCATGGCGCCTGTGCGGAACAAACTAGGGATGTCGCTCAGGAAAATCGGAATGTACTGGGCGTTACCGGCCTGTACACTTTTGCGGATATTTCCGCCAATGAAAAAGGCGTTGGTCAAGAAGCTTTTCGAGTATTCTTCTTTGGCGTATTCGGCGTAACCTTCGGTGTGCAGGTGCACAATCTCTACGTTACGGAGCTCGTGGGCTCTTTCCGTCATCGCCTTAACCAATGTCTGGGGAGTTGCTGATCCTCCCTGAACCAAAACTCTTCCTCCTGAAGGAATAAGTTTTACGGCTTCAGCCGCGCTCATTTTCTTTCCCATATTTTTGAAAAAATAATAAAGCCAAAAATTGATTTGTCGCTTCCGGGAGTAATGTCACCGGAAGTCTTGAGGGAAAACGGACAGCCCGGTATGATAGGGAATATCCGTTTTCCGATGTTTGCCGGCTTGGTTATGCCAAGAAACTCAGCAAAATACCCGCTGCGATGGCCGATCCGATAACGCCGGATACGTTTGGTGCCATGGCGTGCATCAGCAGGTGGTTGTTTGAATCGTATTTCAAACCTTCGTGTTGTACAACCCTTGCGCTGTCCGGTACCGCAGATACGCCGGCCGCTCCGATAAGCGGGTTGATTTTGTCGTCCCCTTTCAGGAAAACGTTCATCAACTTGGCGAACAACAGTCCGCAAGACGTGGCGATAGCGAACGATACGGCGCCGAGTACGAAGATCAGCATCGAATCTGCTGTGATAAATACGTCGGCTTGAGTCGACGCTCCCACCGTTACGCCCAGAAGGATCGTTACGATATCGATCATCTTCGTTCTCGCTGTTTCGGCCAAGCGGTTTGTTCTTGTGGATTCCTTGAGGATATTACCGAAGAACAGCATACCCAACAATGGAATAGCACTTGGCGAAATCAATGTGGTTAAAATCAGACCGGCGATCGGGAAGAGGATCTTTTCCGTCTGTGATACCGTACGCGGCGGTTTCATGCGGATTTTACGCTCTTCTTTGTTGATGATCAAACGCATGATCGGCGGTTGGATCACAGGCACGAGCGCCATGTATGAATACGCCGCGATGGCGATAGGTCCGATCAGGTTTTTCACTGTCGTTCCGTCGGCCAGAACGTTGATGCCGTTGGCGAGTTTCGACGAAAGGAAGATGGCCGTAGGGCCGTCCGCTCCGCCGATGATGCCGATGGCGCCCGCTTCCGGAAGGCTGAACCCAAGGTAAATAGCTCCGAGGAAGGTGGCGAAAATACCGATCTGCGCGGCCGCGCCCAAAAGCATTAGTTTGGGGTTGGCTATCAGCGTGGAGAAGTCGGTCATGGCCCCGATTCCCAAGAAGATCAGAGGAGGGTAAATTCCCTTTACAACTCCGAAATACAGGAGGTTCAGGACAGATCCCGCTTCGTAAATACCGATTTGGTTACCGGCAACGAACGGAATGTTACCGATAATGATACCCGTTCCGATAGGGACGAGGAGCAATGGCTCGAAGTCGTGCTTGATGCCCAGATACAGGAAGCAGAATGCCACGAGAATCATGGCGTAGTGGCTGATCGTACCGTTGACAAAGCCGGTGGCGTTGACAAAGGTTTGGAGCCCTTCCTGAATTCTGCCCAGAGTAGAGGTGGCCTCTCCGGCTCCGACCGATTGGGCCACGCCGGTTGACGCCAACGCACTGCCCAAGGTCAGTACGGCGAGCACGCCGATTATGGTGAAAATTCTTTTTTTCATGTCGTGTACTAGCCTAGTTCAACCAAAACATCCCCTTGAAGCACGTTGTCGCCAACGCTTACCTTGATGGACTTGACTGTGCCGGCGGCATCCGCATTGATGATGTTTTCCATTTTCATGGCTTCCATCACCAGGAGTGGGTCGCCTACGCTCACCGTATCGCCTTCTTTTACCTTGACTTCGACGATAGTGCCCGGGAGAGGAGCGTTGATTTTCTGGCCGGCTCCGCCTGTTCCCACTTTCGGTGCGACAGGTTTCTTGATCGGCGAGCGGACAATCTTAGGCGTTTTCGATGCCTTTACTTCCTTTTCCAGCTCTACCTGGTACGCGGTGCCGTTAACTTCCAGGTCGATGATGTTGTCCTCGGCGTTGAGGATGTCGACCGTGTACTTGTTGCCGTTTACCTTGAATTTATATTGTTTCATTTTGAAATCGTTTGACGTTAGCGGAGACTGTTCTGCGTGACGAAAATTTTCGAACTCCAAGGAGAATAGCGTCTCTGTTGTTGCTCGATGGTGAGAGTGGTGCTCTCGTCGTCATGCATTTCCTCCAAGTGCATCCTGACCGCAGCGGCGATAGCCGCGTTCACTTCGCCCGGAAGGTTTCGGGCCTCTTCGTGTTTGATGGCCTCTTGGGCTTCCTCTTTGCCTTTGGCAGTTTTCATCCGCTCAGGCAATGTGATGAGGAACGGGATCAGGAATCTGAAGAAAAAGATCAGGGCCGTAAGGGATCCGAAGATTACCGTGATGCCCGTGATTGAGATCGTGATCCCGTCCTGAAGTAAGAGTGACTTATCCATAAATCTGACGTTTATAACGGGATGTTCGAGTGCTTTTTAGGCGGGTTGACCTCTTTCTTGTTGGCCAAAGCTTCCAGTGCGCGGATGATCCTGAAGCGGGTGTTGCGCGGTTCGATCACGTCGTCGATATAGCCGTATTGCGCCGCCTGATAAGGGTTGGCGAATTCCTCAACGTATTCGTCCTCCTTCTTCTGTGCGTATTTGGCGCGCTCTTCCTCGTCCTCGATTTTGGCAATGGCTCTGCCTTCCAGAACCTCAACGGCTCCTTTGGCTCCCATAACAGCGATTTCGGCTGATGGCCACGCATAGTTCAGGTCACCACGGAGTTGCTTGCAGCTCATTACGTCGTGCGCTCCTCCGTAAGACTTGCGGAGAGTCACGGTGATTTTCGGTACAGTGGCTTCGCCGTAAGCGAAAAGGAGTTTCGCTCCGTGCAAAATGATTCCGCCGTATTCCTGGTTACTGCCCGGCAAGAATCCAGGAACGTCTACCAAGGTCACCAACGGGATATTGAAGCAGTCGCAGAAGCGTACGAAGCGTGCCGCTTTGCGCGAGGCGTTGATGTCAAGTACGCCGGCGAGGTTCATCGGGTTGTTGGCTATAATACCCACTGAACGGCCGTTGAAGTGAGCGAAACCTACGATGATGTTCTGTGCGTAGTTGCGCTGTACCTCGAAGAACTCGTGGTCGTCGGCAATCTCGTGGATCACGTCGAGCATGTTGTACGGCTTGTTCGGATCTTCCGGAATCAAGTCGTTGAGAACGTCGCCGAGGCGGTCGAATGAATCCGATGGGGGCAACATCGGAGGATCTTCCATATTGTTGGAAGGCAGATAGCTCATCAGTTTGCGAGTGAGCAAGAGACATTCCTCGTCGTCTTTGGCCAAGAAATGCGATACGCCCGATTTTGTGGAGTGTACGCTCGCTCCACCGAGGTTTTCCGTAGAAATCACTTCGCCGGTTACGGTCTGCACCACCTTAGGTCCTGTTACGAACATGTAGCTGTTCGCTTCGGTCATGATGATGAAGTCGGTAAGGGCGGGAGAGTATACGGCGCCGCCTGCGCATGGTCCCATGATGGCCGAGATCTGAGGCACAACGCCCGAGGCCATGATGTTACGCTGGAAAATTTCGGCGTAACCGGCCAAACTTCTAACGCCTTCCTGGATACGGGCTCCACCAGAGTCGTTAAGACCGATGACAGGAGCGCCTACCTTCATGGCGTAATCCATGATTTTACAGATCTTCTGCGCGTAAGTTTCGGAGAGAGAACCTCCGAAAACGGTAAAGTCCTGAGCGTATACGAATACGATCCTTCCGTCGATGGTACCTCGTCCGGTTACTACTCCATCAGAAAGGAAAACGTTTTTCTGCATACCAAAGGAATGCGTACGGTGAGTTACGAACATGTCGAACTCCTCGAAGCTTCCATCGTCAAGCAACATGTCGATCCGCTCTCTGGCGGTCATCTTTCCCTTTTTGTGCTGGGACTCAATGCGCTTCTCACCGCCTCCGAGCCGTGCTTCGGCGCGTTTCTCGATGAGCTTCTTGATTTTACTGTTGTCAGGCATATTTAAAAATAGTCTATGTCGCAAATAACGGTAAGGTATTTTCCTTTGCGTCCGCATATTCCTGTTGAAAAGCTTTCGGTTTTTCTATGCGGATGTAAGAAAAAATGGCTTTTTCATTCATGAAGAATAGCCAAGATGTTTTCCGGACGGTAGCGACCGTATTACGCACACCGCCGAAAAGCGATGCCCGCCGAGTGGGCGGGCATGTTCGTTTGTCGTCTACTTAGTCTTTCTTCTCGCAAAGCTCTGTGAGCACCCCGAAAGTCGATTTTGGGTGCAAGAACGCAATGTCGAGGCCTTCAGCGCCTTTTCTTGGGGTTTTGTCAATCAGGCGAGTGCCTTTTTCCTCCGCTTCAGCCAAATTAGCCTCGATGTCTTTGACAGCGAAAGCCAAGTGGTGAATGCCTTCTCCTCTCTTTTCGATGAATTTGCCGATTGGGCCATCCTCGGCAGTGGATTCCAGTAACTCGATCTTGGCGTCGCCCACTTGAAAGAAAGCGGTCTTCACTTTCTGTTCAGCTACCTCCTCTACGGCGTAGCACTTCATCCCGAAAACTTCTTCGTAGTGCTTGATGGCCGCGTCCAGATCTTTAACGGCGATACCTATGTGTTCGATGTGGGAAATATTCATGGCAGTGAAAATGTTAAAAACTGAATATTGTCTTTCCGTAAGGTATAGTCAACGGCAAAAAGGTGTAATCCGGAACATTTTCCGGGTTCAGATTCCGTCGTTGGCTCCGGTTTTATAGGACCATTACCCCGTGTGGGTTTGGTGAAAATTCCGGCTATTGTTATACCTTTGTATTCCCTTATTTTTGATAGGCTCAAGTTATGCAAAAAACGGCGCGAGGTGAAATTACAGCGTCATGCTTTTTGAGAATTTTAATCAAAGGATTCCATGATAAAAATCAAAAAAAGGAGAGCGTTAACGGCTCCTGAGTACGTTGAGGGCGTTTTGCGGGGCGACAGAGTGATACTTAGCCGGGCCATAACGCTGGTGGAAAGCACCCGGAAACAGGACCGTTTGCTGGCCGAAGAGGTGCTGGAGAAACTGATGCCACATACGGGCGGTTCCCTGAGAGTGGGGGTGACGGGCGTGCCGGGTGTCGGAAAAAGTACATTTTTGGAGAGTTTCGGAATGTTTTTGGCCAAGAAAGAAAAATCGTTGGCGGTTCTTACGATTGACCCGAGTAGCCAGAAGACCAAGGGGAGTATTTTAGGTGATAAAACCAGAATGGAGATCCTGGCCAACGAACCCTTGGCTTATATACGCCCTTCGCCTTCGGGAAAGTCTTTGGGAGGCGTGCACGAAAAAACCCGGGAGACGATGTTGCTTTGCGAAGCGGCGGGTTTTGACGTGGTGCTGATCGAGACGGTGGGCGTAGGGCAGTCGGAAGTGGCCGTGGAGGGCATGGTCGATTTTTTCCTATTGTTGATGCTGGCCGGCGCTGGGGACGAGTTGCAGGGAATCAAGCGGGGTATTATGGAGATCGCCGACGCGTTGGTGATCACGAAAGCCGACGGTGATAATGTGACCAAAAGCGAAATGGCGCGTCGCCAATACCAAAACGCCCTGCATCTGTTTCCGCCTAACGAAACGGAGTGGTACCCGAAGGTGCTGAAGTGCTCTTCGCTAGAAGAAACGGGCATGAAGGAAATCTGGGACGTTATTATGGAATTCGAGGAGCATATGCGTTCCCGTGGCTTTTTGCAGAGCAAGCGCTCCGACCAAAGCTTAAGATGGCTAAGGGAAAGCCTGAACAACCATTTGCTGGAACGTTTCTATGAGGACGAACAGATGCGTTATCTTTTGTCGGATGTCGAAAAAGCCGTTTCCAAAAACCAAGTCCCCGTTTCTGCGGGAGTGAGGCGCCTGATCGACGCTTTTGCGGGCCAATAGGCCTGAAAAACGAAAATGGGGACGATGATCACCGTCCCCATTTTTGTTAATGTATAAGTCGTGAGGTTTTGTGCGGATTAATCCGACATTTTTTCCTCCAGCTCCTCGATTTCCAAAGCTAGATTTTCCCACTCTTCGTTAAGTTCCTCTAGCTCTTTTTCGGTTTGCTGTAATTTTCCGTTTTCTTCGGCCAGGCGTTCCAGGTTGGCGAATACTTCCGGCAAAGCCAGCAGGTTCTCGATATCCCCCTTTAGAGTTTCGAGTTTTTCGATCTGCTCTTCCGTTTTCTCAAGGCTTTTCCTTTTGCGGCGAAGTTCCTTGTTGATCTTGTCACGTTCCTGACGTAGTTTAAGGCGTTCTTCCTTGTCTACGCTAACCGCTTTTTCTTTCTTTTCGGATTTTTCCTCGCCGGCTTCCTCAAGTTCTCTCCGCCGTTTCCAGTCTACGTATTCGGCGTAAGTTCCCGGGTATTCCTTAATCTGGTGATCTTCGATATACCAGATCTTGTTGGCCACGGCACCGATAAAACGGCGGTCGTGAGAAACGGTGATGAAAGAACCTTGGTATTGGTTAAGGGCGTTGATCAGAATATCCACCGAACGGATGTCGAGGTGGTTGGTAGGTTCGTCAAGCAACAGAAAGTTCGATTCCGTTAGCAATGTTTTCGCCAAAGCGACCCTTGATTTCTCCCCGCCCGACAGCACTTTGATTTTTTTGTAGATATCGTCGCCACGGAACAGGAAGCCGCCGAGGATATCGCGAAGCTCCTGCTCGGTTTTTCCGCTTCCTGCGGTTTTCAGCTCGTCGATAATCTCGTTTTCCGTATGCAAAGCCTCCAGCTGGTGCTGTGCGTAGAATCCCGGAATTACGTTATGTCCGAGCGAGCTTTCGCCGGCGTCGAGCGGTTCCGAACCGTCGATAATGCGCAACAGCGTGGATTTACCCTTTCCGTTCGCCCCGATAAGCGCGATTTTGTCGCCTTTCTCAATCTGCGCAGATGCGTTCTTGAGAACCTTGATCGGCCCGAAGCTTTTGCTTACGTCTTTGATCGTACTTACAAAGCGTCCGGATTCGGTGCTGAAACCGAAGCTGAAATTAACGCTGGTCTTTTCCTCGTAAGCCTCCTCGATCATGTCCATCTTTTCGAGAGACTTTACACGAGACTGCACCTGCTTGGCTTTGGTGGCTTTTGAGCGGAAGCGCTCGATAAACCTTTCGGTCTGTTTAAGCTTGGCCTGTTGGTTTTCGAAAGCGTTTTGCTGAATTTCCAATCGTTCCGCTTTCTCTTTAAGGTAAAAAGAGTAATTGCCGGAATATTGGACAAGCTTTCCGCCGTCTACTTCCACTATAGAAGTTGTGGTGTTGTTAAGAAACTCCTGGTCGTGAGAAACCACGATTACCGCCCCGTTATAGCTCTTAATATAATTCTCGACCCATTGGATGGAAGGTAAGTCGAGGTGGTTGGTGGGTTCGTCAAGCATAAGCAACGAAGGCTCGCTCAAAAGCAACTTGGCCAACATGACTCGCATGCGCCAACCTCCCGAAAAAGTCTTGAGCGGACGCTGAAGCGCTTCGGTGGAAAAGCCGATGCCTTCCAAAACCTCTTCGGCTTTTGACTGAAGACTGTAGCCTCCGAGAGCTTCGTAACGCTCCTGCAATAAGGTGAGGCGGTTGAGCTTCTTCTCGTCGTAGCCGAGCTCCATTTCGGCCAATGTCGTCTCAATTTCCTTTTGGATTTTATTGGCTTCCTCAAAAGCTTGCATCGCCACCACGAGAATGCTTTCGTCGCTTTGGTAAGACAGCAGGTCTTGGTTCAGAAATCCAATCGTACAGTCTTTGCCTCTGGATACGCTTCCGCCGTCGGGGCTGTATTCCCCTTCGATAATCCGTAGTAATGTGGACTTTCCGGCGCCATTCTTACCTACAAGGCCAATTCTGTCTTTTGGTTTTATGTGCAAAGAGGCTGCGTCATAAATTGCACGGCCCCCGATATAATACGAAAGGTTGTTGATCGAGATCATCAGTAATAATTTTCCATGGGAATGGTAGGGAAATTAGAAACGCAAATGTAGCAAAGATGGTCGGATTGTAAGGCGAAAAACCCCTGTTACTTTTTCAAAATGGGGCGAGATGTCTATATTGCGTAAAAATATCTAAGTGGATGGCAAACACAGGTGTGGTAGAATTGTTGCTTAAACTGACGAGTATTTTTGGATTGTTGCACTAAGGTAATTGGATTGTATGAGAAACTCACGATATGCGGCTTTTAGTCCACTAAACACGGGGGTGTTGTGTTTTCCTTATTCTCATATGTTGAATAAAGGAGAGATTTTCGCTTCGCTCACATTTCAGGAGTGGTACTCGTGGCACGGCTTGTTAAAAGAGGAATCGGGGAAAGAATGGGGGATTTATCTTAGCTATTACCAAGTGGTGAGAGAAGGTAAGGTAAGCTACCCTTATCGGATTAAGTTGGTGGATTTCGAGGAAGGCACTGTCCGTTCATACGAAGACGAAAGCCCGAACCTTAAGTCCGAGGTTAGTGTTGAGGATGCCCCACTGACGGTCACTTACGAGGAGCCGGGACGTTGGACTATCGCTTATGATAGTGACGCTGACGTTTGGCACGTATACTTCGTAAACTATGAAGATCAGTTGAGTCTGGAGGTGAGTTTCTCCGGAAATCACGACTACGTATCTGCCTCGCCTAGTTCTGTTATCACGATGGGGGCTCCCAAAACGATGAATTACAATCCGTTGAATCTGACCGGGTTGGCCCATCGTTATTTTGACCCTAAGCGTGAAGTTTTGAAGGCCGCGGTAGATTTAGAAGCTAAGAAAAATAGATCAGTGGAAGAAAGCCCGACCGCTATGATTTTGGCGGGCAAGAACTCTTGGTTTGAGCACCAATGGGGGAATTTCAACCACAGAGGCTTTGGAAACGAGACTTACGACCGTTTCGGTATAAGTGTCGGTGATGCGTTTATGGAGTTGGACCTTTGGTACAATGAAAAGGGAGACGCTTTGCCGGGCATGACTAGAATGGCCAAAGGCGAAAATGATGTGGTTTCTTATGGACAAGGTGCGGGTGTTTGCGCCGACGAGATATTGTCGTCTGTAGAAATCGGTGGTAAATCTTATCCGGTAGAGAGAAAAATATCTATTGATGGTACGGATTTCCTGATTCGCCCTAGAATCAAGGAGCAAATTGTAGACGTTGTCCGCAAAGGCATTGATTCTTGGGTCGGTTGGGCCGATGTTTACAAAGGGTCTTTTGACGGAGAACCTGTCGGTTCCGCTTTCTTGGAAATCTTTGGTAGATAAGCTTATTCGGAAGAAATTCTGATTTATTGAAAATATTTGAGACCGTTCGAAAGGGCGGTCTTTTTTGTGTGTTCTGATAAGCGTCGTCTTCTTTTGTTGTTATTTGTTTTCAGTTAAGGCGATGTTATCGAGTTTTATCCATTCTGTTTTTATGCCGATTTTATCATCTCAATACCCTGGTCCTCCATTCTATCTGTTTAATGGCGACTTAGAAACGATAATCCCGGGAGGTTTTAGGAAAGTTCGGGGGATTGCGCCGGAAAGGGAAAGAATAGTGACTCGGGATGGGGATTTTTTATTGTTGGATTGGGTTCGTGCCGAATCGCCATCTGGAAAGTTGGTCATTGTTACCCATGGACTGGAAGGGCATTCCAGAAGACCTTACGTCACTGGTGTATTGAAAAAGTTTGTTGGAAAGGGGTATGATGCGTTGTCTTGGAATTTCAGGGGAGCGGGTGGTGAAATTAATAAATCGTTGAAGATGTATCACCACGGTTTCTCTGAGGACCTTGAGCGGGTTGTTGACCACGCTTTGTCTTCGGGAAGGTATCATTTGGTTGTCTTTGTCGGTTTTAGTTTGGGCGGTAATATGACGTTGAACTATCTGGCCAAAGAGGGGCTGGAGAGAAAGGAAATAAAGGGCGGAGTCGCTGTTTCCGTCCCATGTGACTTGACGGAATGCGTGGAAGTGATGTCTAGGCCAAAAGCCAGTTTTTATCATAATCGTTTTCTTAGGAAGTTGAAAGCGAAACTCAGGGATAGGGTAGGGCTGTTTCCTGAGAACTTGAAAAGGGAAGAAATCGACGGCTTGCGAGACTTCTACGAGTTCGATAACTACTATACGGCTCCGGTTTTCGGTTTTAAAGACGCTTTTGATTATTACGCTAGCGTAAGCACTTTGGAAAAACTGCCTAAGATTGAGGTGCCTGTGTTGGTGTTGAACGCTAAAAATGATCCTTTTTTAGGAGCGAACAGTTTTCCTTATGATATTGCCGAGGCAAACGACCATGTTTTTTTAGAGACTCCCGAGCGGGGCGGACATTGCGGTTTTTTGATGAAAGGGAAGTCTGAGACATGGGCCGAAATTAGAGCATTTGATTTTTTGGAACCTTTAGCAAGAAAGGAATAGTTATGAGAAGAGCGTTGTGTTTGATTTTTACCTTAATGGTTTTCTTCCTTGTGGGGGAAAACGGATGGGCACAAAAGAATTACGCCAGAAGGTTAGTTAACGAGCTTTGCTCTCCGGAATATCACGGAAGAGGCTATGTGAAAAAAGGGGATTTTAAAGCGGCGCAATTTATCGCATCCCAATTTGATTCTTTGGGCTTGGAACCTGTTGTTGGCGAATCATATTTTCAAGAATTCGAAATACCCGTTAATACTTTTCCCGACACGCTTGGCCTTTCGTTAAATGGATTGGTCTTAAGGCCGGGGCATCACTTTTTGGTAGAGCCGTGGTCAGGTTCAGGAAAGGGTTCGTTCGAGGCTGTTGCTATACAAAAATCTGATTTTGTGAACGAAGCGAGCTTTATGGCAAGACTAAGGCAAGCCAAAGGTAAGTTTCTGGTCTATTCCGAACAGGATATGGATTCGTTGGAGCAAAGCTACCGAGACAAGTTGAAGAAAGGGTTGAAAGATTTGGGAATGAGTTCTAACCCTTTTGTTGCCGGTGTTTTAAAAATAACGACTAAAAAGCTTACATGGGGAGGTTCCGGAGTAGCGTCGTCTATTCCTTATTTTACTGTAAAATCGGACAGAAAACCTACGGAGGTGAAGAAGGTTAGCGTTGCGGTCAGGAATAAGCATTTTGAGCATTATAAAACCAGAAATGTAATCGGTAGGGTGAAAGGGACTTCTGGTTTGGGGAAAACATTGTTGATCGGCGCTCATTATGACCATCTGGGCAGAATGGGTAGTTCCGCCTATTTTCCAGGAGCGAACGATAACGCTAGCGGTACGGCGATGCTCTTGAGTTTAGCCAAATATTACGCTGAAAATCCGCATGATTATGATGTGGTATTTGTAGCTTTCGGGGCGGAAGAACAGGGCCTGTACGGCTCAAGGCATTTCGTTGAAAATCCACCTGTGGATTTGGAGAAGATTTCTTTTATGTTGAATCTGGATATTAACGGAACGGGAGATGACGGTATCACGGTAGTGAATGGAGCCGTGCACGATCGGTTGTTTGGTAAATTAGAGTCAATCAATAAGGAAAAATCGTATTTACCGGAGGTGAAATCAAGAGGTGAAGCCTGTAACAGTGACCATTGTTTTTTTCATTTCAAGGGCGTGAAATCTTTTTATGTATATACGCGAGGAGGAAGCAAGGCTTATCACGATGTTTTTGATACGGCCGATAATTTGAGTCTCAGTGGTTTTGACGGAACCTACGGGCTTCTAAGAGATTTTTTGAATAGTTTGACTCGGTAAGGGAACACACGTTAGGGGTGCGTTTCGCAATCCTTTCGGAGAAGGAAGTCTGCGTGTTCTTTTTTGTAGCCGTTTTTGATGGCTTGGCGAAAATGAAGACGTGCTTTCTTCTTTGCGCCGGAATAATATAGGCTATAAGCCAGTAAATATTCAAGATTCGGATTTTCAGGGAAAGCTGACAAGCCTAAAGAGAAGGTTTGAGTCGCTTTCTTTTTCCTTTTGAGAAATAATTCCGCCCTGCCTAGACTAATGAAATCCTCCGCTGTAGGCGATTCCGATTGTATTAGCTGACTGAGAGCCTTTTCCGCTTTATGAAACTCGTTAGCTTTCAAATACGCTATTCCAAGCTTTCGGACTGTAAGATTATCATGCGGTAACGAGTCTAATACGGATCTGTAAATATTGGCGGCCGAATTATACCTATTCATCATCATGTAGGTGTCGGCAAGCAACGTTCTGGTTTGGGTGTTATCGGCTCCTTTGTTTATCCCTTTTTCCAAATGGAAGGCGGCTTTTTCCGGTTTTTTACTTTTCAAATTCAGGTTTCCGAGAAGAACGTGTGGCCAAGGTGCTTCGGGCGTGATACTGATGCAGGTGTGAAGGTGATTTTCCGCTTTCGAGGGGATTTTAGCGAAAGCGTACATCAACCCCAAGTTGTAATGAGCTTGGTAGTTGGTGGAATCGATGGCCAAAGCGTCCTGAAAAAGCCTTTTGGCTATGCCCGAAGATTTGTTTTTCATGGCCAACAAACCGGCGTCCAGTTTATACTGAATACTTTTGGGAGATCCAGAAACTGCTTTTAGCGCAAGTTGTAGGGCGTTTTGATGATTGTTTTGACGATCATTAATTATCGCTAGTAAATGCCACAGTTTCGCCTTTTGATGGATATCTAGATTGTTCGAATCAACGGCTTTTTCAGCTTTTTCTTTCGCTTCTGATTCTTGTCCGTTTTCAAAAAGGGAGAAAGGGAGAACATGGTCTGTGATTTGGGCAAGAACAGTGTTACAGATGAAAAAAAACAGAAAAAAGAATGCCGGCCAGAGAATTCTGTTTGCTGAGTTTTTAACCTCTGTAAACTTCAATACGGCCGGCATTCTTTTAGAATTTAAAGTTACTCATTTCGTCAGTTATCGGATAACCAATACCGATCCTCTGATTTCGATTGGCTCGATTTCCAGTTCTGCTTTCACATTGAATTTGATCAAGTAAGGATAAGAGCCCGCTGGGACAGGCGAACCGTTCTGGTAGGATCCGTCCCATCCTCCTTCGACAAACTTTGTGTCGCTGGAGCGGGTTTTGAATTCTTCATAATTTGTGCTGTGGAAAACCAATTCGCCCCAGCGGTTGAAGATGTACAGCTCGAAGGTATCGCCGTTTACGTTATGGTCATACCCGAAACGGAAGACGCTATTCTGTTCAGCTCCTGGGACGATAGCCTCCGGAAGTCGAACGGTAGCTACACAATCTTCAATATACCTGAACGAAGAGTTGCTTACGCATCCGAACTCGTTTGTAGTGAAGAGTTGGTAATGCCCGGTAAAGCTTGCGTCGGTGGCGTTCAGGATCGGGTCGGTGTAAGTGTTGCCTGTGGTAAGGTTTCTCCATTCCCATTTTTCGATTGTTCCTTCCTCGCCACTTCCGTCAATGATTTGGGCCTCATCGTTGAAACAAACTTTGATGACCGAACCGTCTTCGATTGGTGTCGGTGCTTTCGGGTTGACTACAAAATTGACAGTCGTATCGGTATGGCAGTCGACATTATCAATCGATGTGACTGACAGGCTTACCTTATAAGTCCCCGGGTTTTCTGTTATTGGCGAGAATTTGTTTGGAGTGTCGTCGTCAGGGTTTTTGTTTTTGATGACAGTTCCATCCGGATCGTTTTGAGTCCAGTAATGGGGGAGTTCGGGCACAAGGAAACTTTCGATAACAACCAATTCATCTTGGCATTCTTCAGTTTCATTTAGCTCAAATTTCGGCTTTTGGTCAACTACAGAGAATTCAAACTCTCTTTCGCACCCGTTTCGCTCCATTGTTAATTTCCATTCTTCGAAATCTTTCTGTGGAGCGGGGATTTGTGTCGTATTCAGCCCGTCTCCTTCTTGAGTGGGGGATAATAGCCCATCCCAAGTGTATTTGATCTCGCTCAAGTAGCTCAGGCTAGGGTCCAAGGCAGTTACTTCAATAGATTCACCGCAAGTGAGATATGGATCGTTAATCTGCAGAAGCATTTTAGGGTCACGAATTTCGATCTCGGAAAGGTTGATTTCTTCGTCTAAGTAATCATGAATCAAGTCGTCTCTTCCAGATAGTAGTGCGCTGGATTCGCAACGCCACATATGCACTTTAATAGTGTAAGGATCAACCCTGTTAGCTGGTACAATATAGACAGCTTTCAATGTGTCTGTTTCGCCCCAAGTGCCGGGAAGTCTTGTGTGGGAAGTGATTTCGATTCTTCCATTTTGGGAGTCATTGACAATAACCCCGACAAGATTATCAGTATAGTCAATTATTGGGTCAAGGTCCCAGGCGTATTGGTCGATTTTCGTCCGTCCAGTGGCGATAAAGGAAAGCGTGTCACCTGAGCATCCATCATCCGCTTTTAATTCGGGTGTGTTTTCACTTCCGGTGCCTCCTTGGTCGCTGTAGGAGGGGAGTCCCAGTCCAGAAGTTTTCCCGCCTAATTCCAATGCGTTGGCGTTATAGCCGGAAGGGTTGTTTTGGCTACTGTTTCTTAATACTTCGCCTAATGATGAACGGCCGTCTACAGCAACGTATAGTGTGCCGTTGGGCGCTTCGGAAATTTGTCCCGCCGTTCCGGAAATACTGGTAATGCTTTTAATGTTGTTGGGGTTACGGAGCAATTCTTTATAATCTTCGTCCGGATTGTCCGGGTCCGTTTCATGGTTATAGAAAAACTCGATAAGCTGGGAATTAGCTCCCCCTTGTAGTGTGAGGTATATTTTGTTGTCATCAGCTTCAGCTCCGTACGGAACATACGTGTCATAGACTAAGCCAAGCGGAATGGAGACAGGTTCTTCAAGGACGTTGTTTGAATTTTTTAGAATAGTAAGCGTGTTGTCTGATGTTGAGCCGGGTAAACCAGGATCGGAAGACGGATATGCGAGTTGGCTTCCGTTATCTCCACTGAGAAGAACCATTTCACCGATGGCGTGAGAGGGTTCACCGGGGTTGTGATATGGTCCTGCTGCGCTAAGTAATGGTCCTTCAAGACCATTTGTGGTCACTTGGAATACAACGAATCTGTTTGTGCCGTATTCGTGCGTGTAGATTGTTCCGCCGTTGTTGTCTCCGGCTACGAGAATCCTCTCTGTTGCGCGTTCAAAAATCGTCTTGTCTTTGACTATCAGCCTCGCTTCGAATCCGTTGCTTGACGGGCTGTCAATGGGCGCCAATAGGTTTAGTATTGAGTAACTAAACCTAAATTCGTTTTTGTCCCGGGCTTTTCGGGTTGTGAAGATGTAGAAAATACCTTCCTCCTGTGATGCCTTTACGATTTCTACTGATTGCGCTGACTCTCTGTCACCGCCAAGATCCGTGATCGCAATATGTTCGGTTTCAGGTATTGGGTTGCCGTCTTTGTCACGCTTGTGCAAAGCGAGAGGATTGATCCAAACCTGATCGCCGTCCGTGTAGAAGAGCAAAGTGCCTTCACTGTCAAAAGCTGTTTCTACGCCAGCGGGAGCGTCGTTCATTTTGCTGTTGTTCGGCGAGACGGGTTCAGGAGTGGGGGTGTTGAAATCAATAGCGGCCTGATCTCCGAAATACCATTTTCCGACAGTCGAACTTGTTTCTTCCACAAGTTCACTTTCCGCATATACTGTTACGTTTGTCGGATCGCTTGAACGGGAACAGCCTCCTCTGGTTGCCGTGACAACGTATTCCCCGGATCTCAATTCAGTGTCGGATGTTGGGTCAACTAAGCCAACATCAATATCGCCCGCTTGGTCGCCGGAACTCCAAACCCAAGCTATGTCACCAGTTTCCGCAAGAGGAGTATATCCGCCACCGGATCCACCACCGCCGGATCCACCTCCGGACCCGCCACCACTGCTGCTCTCTTCCATTTTTGCCACAAGATTGATTTCCAATCCAGGACAAATAACCGTGTCGCTAACATGCTGGTCTTGGTCCCCTATGTCAATAATAATTTCTTCGAGAGTATTCTCCTTTATATTGTCAGAAGGAAAAGAGAAAGGGAACGGTTCACCGCCGAAAAATCCAACCATCGAAGCGTTAAGTTCGTCTTCGATATCAATCGAAGTGGCCGTAAGGTTTCTTGATAGGTTACCGTCTATACTCCAAATACTTGAATCTGGAATCACGGTTTGCCCCTTAAATGTAAACGTGGTGCCAAGTCGGACTTTCGATTTTGTACAGCCTTCGGCTACGTGGCTAATCTGTAACTTGGCCGGAATGTTCGAAACATGAGGGAGGAATTCGGGTAGATATTCCGAGTTGAATGTAGCTCCTTCGTATGCGGCGGTTTCAATGTTGCGATTAGAGGAGAGAGGATCAGCTATTTTCGCTAATTGCATCTCGTTCGTAGCGGTCCGGTAAAGGACAAAAAGCTCCTCGCCTGGAGTTTTTCGGATACCGTAAACACCGGATTCAGACGCATTCAGTTTGATAATACTGGGTAGCGTTGGGTTCTCCAGATCATAGATCAATACATTTTTGCCCGAAGTAACAGCCAAAGCCGTTTCGGAAAGCCAAGTAGCGTCAAATGTTCCTAAGCCCGATCCTGAGGATGGAAGGACAGGCACTGTTGCGTGAGGAACGATTTCTGCACCTCCCGGATTTATCGTGAAAACTCTGGCGTCTGTGGAACCGGTAGCCGGAATAGCTGCGATTACTCCTGAATTGTCGGTTGGTCTGAGGTTACGGAACACCACATTGTCTGGCGAAGCAAGCGTAGCCGTACTGCTTGGGCCAGTTGGCGTAAGCTCGAATAACTCCAGCGTTCTTGAAGCGTCCCTTTTTTGGATTATCAGCCAGTTTTTTCCTTCAAAATGGAAAGTGGCCATGGCGTTGGCCGTAGTGTCGGAGACTACGGTTGGGGTTGTGCTTTCAAGTTCGCCGTAGGGGAGGGCGGAGGTGCCGTCTCCTGTTTGGCTCATATCTACGGTATAGGCCTGCACTTTATTCGAACTGACGAATAGGTAATATTTGTCCGGAAACTCTGTGTCTGAATAAGAGGGCGGACTTACGGCCAATCGTTGGTGGGGGACATCGGAAACCGGAACCTCAAGCGCGTCCCCGCTAATTTGTTGGTGGGCTCTGTTGAAAATCGAAATCCCGTCGCTGTAAAAAAGTATCTCGCCGGTGATGGGATGCGTGGCCACCACCGTGTTGCCTTTTGTGTTCAAGCCGGTCCAACTGCTGTAGAGCGTATCGGTTACTTCGGTTCCTTTGGGGCCGAAATTGATGAATCTCTCATGCAGAAACCAGTTCTCTTTCCGCTTTTGCCCGTATGTGGCCGAAAGAGCGGAAGCAAAAACTAGAGTCAAGAACAGCTTTGTAAATATTCTCATACCTTGAAATTGTCGTTCGAGTCAAGTTTAAGGATTAAGAGATAATATTAATCCATTTATTTCGAAAATTAAGAGTTAAAGAGCTAATAATGCATCTTTCAAATAAAGAAACGTGTCATTCCACAAAAGCAAAAAGCCTTCGCTGGTTTTTTTTCAGATTAGTAAGCCTAGGCTAACCCGGTAGGCGACTTTGGGGCGTTTTTCTTCTGAGGTGAAAATAATCGTTTTTTATGAGTTACTTTCATGTCGTTTTTCGTTTTTTATAATGTAAATTCCCTGAAAAGTTATTAGCTCTGTAAAAAAATACTTTTAGGGTAATGTCAGATGCCAATGGTTTGGGCAAATGCCTTTCTTTGGCTATTTTCAAGATTTGTTAGTTGTTTATTAGCGTTGCGACATTCGGGAACGCTTGATGTTTGCACTGTTGGTTTGATAGGGGATACGGGTTTGGCCGGAAAATGAGGCCAAACGGAGAACTAAACTGGAAAAGCATAAATGAAGAGGCGAATAATATTGATAATGGGTTTTGTCTGTTTGTGGGGATTGCTTTCTGGGCCGGAAGCCAAGGCTCAGGATCCGCAGTTTTCACAATTTTTCGCGGCGCCGCTCTACACTAATCCCGGATTTACGGGCTCTACCCAAAAGACTAGGTTTGGTCTGAATTACAGAAACCAATGGCCGTCGCTACAAGCGAATTTCACGACTTACGCAGCGTACGCTGACCATTATATTGATGAGTACAATAGCGGAGTGGGGCTAATGCTGATGTCGGATAATGTTCCAAAAGCGGGACTTAGCTCCACCAGTGCGTATCTTTCTTACGCTTACCAAGTGAGATTCTCTGAGGATTTTATGCTGAGGCCCGGTGTTCAGCTGGGCTATGTCCATCAGTCTGCAAATTACGGAGACCTGCTTTTTGGCGATATGATTGATCCGTTTACAGGTGAGATTGGCGCAGGCGGAGAGCCTTTGGATTTCGAAAACAGAGGTTTCTTTGATTTGGGCTTCGGAGCCGTGGCTTTTTATAAGGAATTTTGGGCGGGCCTTAGCGCCTCGCACCTTACGCAACCGAATATTTCCACCGCCGTGGACGGTGACGATCCGTTACCGATAAAATATGTGTATACGATGGGGTACAAGTTCGCGTTTACGAAAGTGGACAAACACTTGCGACGTGAGTACGCATTTACGCCGGTTATGCTTTACAAGAACCAAGGAGACTTTAGCCAGCTGGATGTCGGTACATATTTTACGTTTGAGCCTTTGGTTGTAGGCTTGTGGTATAGAGGTTTGCCTTTCAAACCTGTGGAAGGAAAAAGCAACCATGAGTCGTTTGTGGCGCTTGTGGGTTATAGCATGCACGGATTTAATTTCGGATACAGCTATGACTACACAATCTCGGATCTCGGGATAAAGTCGGGAGGGGCGCATGAGATTTCCATTTCGTATACCTTGTTTTTGGGTGATCCGCGCAAACCGCCAAAGCATATGCGTAAATTGCCTTGCCCGCAGTTTTAATTCGCTCCGGGCCTGAAGAGATTGATATTGGCGCCGGGTATGCTCGGTGCCGTTTTTGTTTTAAGCGAAAAATCAGGAATGTGATGGATTCACATCAAGTATTATTGTTGGTATTGGGGATAGTGGTGTTTGAGTTCCTTTTGGAACGGGTGTTAGGAGTCTTTAATATTCGAAATCTGAAGCCTGAATTGCCAAAAGCCTTTTCGGATGTGTATGGACAGGAGGAATATGCGAAAAGCCTCCGCTATCAAAAAGCGAATTATCGTTTTGGATTATTTTCGGCTTCCATCTCGTTTGTGGTCACTTTTGTGGTTTTGGCTCTTGGTTGGTTAGGCAAAGCGAATACGTTCCTTACGGCCGGAATCGAAAGCCCGATCGTTTCTGCATTAGTGTTTTTCGGAGCGATGTTCATTGTGAACGATTTGCTTAGTCTGCCTTTCAGTCTTTACCGCACTTTTTCTATTGAAGAAAAGTTTGGCTTCAATCGTATGACGCTGAAAACGTTCTTGCTTGATAAACTGAAATCGTATGCTTTGACGGGGATTTTAGGCGGAGGTATCTTGGCTTTACTGATGTATTTGCTTGGAGTGCTGGGAAAAGACTACTGGTGGGCATTCTGGATTTTTCTTTCCGTTGTTCTCCCTTTGTTCAATCTCCTGTACACGAACGTGATCATGCCGATTTTCAACAAATTCACGCCTTTGGAAGACGGCGAATTACGGGAGGCGATTATGGATTACGCTAAAAAAGTCGATTTTCCGCTGGAAGGGATTTACGTAATGGACGGATCTAAAAGAAGTACAAAAGCGAACGCTTTCTTTTCGGGATTCGGTCGGTTCAAGAGAATAGTGTTGTTCGATACGTTGATCGAAAAGTTGGAAACAGAAGAGCTTGTTGCCGTTTTGGCACATGAAGTTGGGCATTACAAGAAAAAACACATTTTACAAGGTATGGTGATTTCGATTTTGCAAACGGGTTTGTTGCTGTTCTTGTCCTCTTTGTTTGTGTTCAATCCGTTGTTTTCCGAAGCTCTTGGGAGTGAAGGAATGAATGTGCTTTATTTGAATCTAATGGCCTTTGGGCTGTTGTTCGGGCCCATTTCCATGATTGTTTCCGTAGGATTTAATCTTTTGAGCCGAAAAAATGAATACCAAGCCGACGCTTGGGCGGTACGCACGTTCGGGGCGGAGCCGATGGTTGGCGCATTGAAGAAATTGACGGCTAAAAACTTCGGTAACTTGACGCCTCATAGCGCATATGTTTTCTTCCATTATTCGCACCCGCCATTATGGCAAAGGCTGGAAGCTATCGAAAGCGTTAAATGAACATATGCCGTATGATTTATCAAAAGGTAAAGGAACTTCTGCCTTGGTAGGTTCTTTTTTTTGAGAAAAAATAATAACTTTTGCCTTGTAATGTTTGGTGGCTTTTTCACTCACCTAACGTTTTCGGATGCGCATTGGGTGCGCTTTCGTCACTAATCGATTGATTTTATGAGAATGATGTCAACCAGAGCTTTCCCCTTTAGGGTATTTTTACTTTCGCTGGCTTTTGTGTGTTACGGAGGTTTTGGTTTTGCGCAGTCGGCCAAGACGCAGAAGACTCTGTACAAGGCCAGTCAACTGTTTAAGATCGGCAATTACGACGGTGCGCTGAAACTATACCTGGAAGCCGAAGGGGCTGGGACGTTAGGTCCGGCTATGGCGTACGCTGTGGGGGTTTGTTACAAATATCAGAAATCCGTTAACGAGCAGGTTAAAGGTTTGCCGTACCTTCAAAGGGCATCGGAGGCCTATGGAAAGGTGAGAATGCCGAAAGAGGTGTTTCTGCACTTGGGCGACCTTCGGATGAAAAATGAGGAGATCAACGTGGCGATGGAGGCTTATGAGCGTTACGCCAAACTGTTGGATCCCGATAAGGAAAGGGATAAAGCGGATAAGATTCAGCAGGTGATCATGGCGGCCAAGACTTCGGCCGAAGTGATATTGAACCCTAAAGATATCAGGATCCATAGGCTGGACCGAATCGTGAACACCGAATATACGGAGTATAACCCTGTTGTTGCCGCCGACGAAAGTGTGATGGCCTATACGGCTTGGTATCCCGACGCTAAATCAAACAGCAGGAAAGAGCAAATTTTGGTGACAACTAAAGACGGTGGTGGAGACTGGTCCGAACCGATTAAAATCGACCTGAAGACAAACAGGACGGTTGGTACTGCGGGGATTTCGCCGGACGGCCAGAAAATGCTGATTTTTATGGGCAAGAACAACGGCAAAGGCGGTGATCTCTATTTTATTGAAAAAGATGGTGACGGTTGGTCGTCTCCGACGATTATCGAGAGTCTTAGAACCAATTCGTCTTTGACTACCACGGGAAGTATAACGCCGGACGGAAAGACGATTTACTTTGCTAGCGACAGACCGGGCGGATTCGGTGGCTTGGACGTGTACCGAGTGGATAAGAAAGAAGATGGCCGTTGGGGTGATCCTTATAACTTGGGCGGGATGATTAATACGGATAAAGACGAGGACGCTCCGTTTATCCACCCGGACAAAAAGACGCTGTTTTTCACCTCGAATCGTAGCGCTTCGATTGGCGGAGACGATATTTTCAAAAGTATCTTGGTGCGCGGACGTTGGAGAAAGCCAGTGAACATGGGATATCCGATCAACACTACTGCCGACGACAATTACTTTACGCTTATCGCTGACGGTAGCCGGGCTTATTTCTCTTCTGACAGAAAAGGCGGTTCCGGTGAACAGGATATTTATTATTTCGATATGCCTGAGAGCGAAGCGAATATTCCTTTGACAATGGTGAAAGGTCGTATTCTCGTCGGGCCGGACAGTATTGCGGTACCTACCCAAATCAAGGTAGTTGATAATGAGACCGACCAGAAAGTCGAGTTCGTGTATAGTCCGAACAAAGAAACCGGGGACTACCTGATTATTCTTCCTCCGGGCAAAAACTACGATATGATTATCGAATCCGAAGGTTTTATGCCTTATACGGTAAATATCAATATCCCTAACCAAACGTATTTTTACCAGCTGTACCAAATGATCCATTTGGCCCAAATCAAGCAGTTTGACGTTTTGGTAGGACAAAGGGTTTCGGTCAAAAACAAGTTTTATGACACAGGCAAGGATCAAGTGGTGGTGAATGTGCAGAAGGCGAAAGAAGCTTCACTGGTGCAGAGTGACAGCCTTGATCTTTATGATATGATGGACGTGATCATCAAGGCCGAAGACACCGAAGCTTACGAGTATCTTCTGGACTTGATGTATTCGACGGCCCCAACGGAATCGGTCGATTTCTCCGATGTCGAAGACGACAGAATGGAAATAGCGAGCCGTCAGTATTTCTTTGACGAAAGTGACACGGCTCACCTTGAGGTGAGAAGAGTGGGCGAGGAAGTGATCTATTCTCTGCCGACGCTTTTTGTTACGGAAGAGTCAAAAAAACGTTTTGAGAAGAAACACGTGCGCTCTCAAGTCAATCCCGAATTGCTTAAGCCCGTATACAGCATATATTTCCAGGCTGGGGAGTCCGTGGTACAAGAGAATTATATGGGACAACTGCAGGTTTTGTTGGAGCTTTTGAAAAATGAGAAAAACCTAGGCGTTGAGATTTCGGGTTACGCATCGGCGGAAGGTGACAGGGAAGCCAACGAGGAACTGTCGAATAAGCGGGCTATCGAAGTGCTGAACTTCTTCAACTACCGTGGCGTGGTGCGCCGTAGAATCAGGGCCCGTGGCCACGGCGTAACCCAAAGCGAGGATTCGAGCAGGGAGAAGGCCCGTAGGGTGGAGATCAAGCTTGTTGACCTTACGAACAGCAATTCCGTCTTGTAGTGAAACCATACGGAGAAGATGCCCCCGTTTCCTTTTGGATGCGGGGGCTTTTTTTGTTTCAGGTGTGTTTTTTTCTTTCGAAAAGCGCTTTTGTATGATTTTGGGCATTTTTCTCAGAGACTTTCTTTCATATTTTTGCCCCCCGACAATCGAACCACTGCTAAAACCGAACAAATAATGACCATCGCCAAAACCAAAACACTGTACATTGTCCGCCACGGGCAAACGGACTACAACCTGAACGGATACGTCCAGGGACGTAGGATCGACGCCGATCTTAACGGCACGGGACAGGCGCAGGCGCGAGCCCTTTTCGACGCTTACGAATTGGAGCGATTTGACCGTTGCTTTGTCTCTACCCTGAAGCGCACTCACCAAACGGTGGCCGCTTTTGCGGAAGCTGGAGTGCCAGTTAGTCCACTTTCGGGATTCGACGAGCTGGATTACGGCTATTTCGAAGGAAAGCTTATCGAGCTGGATGAGGAGTTCAACTACCCGGCCTTGATGAGGGAATGGGACAAAGGGAAAACCGACATGTCGGCGCCGGAAGGGGAAAGCCCCGAAGACGTTAGCCGCAGGCAAAAAGCCGCTTTGGCGGAAGTGCTTGCCCACGATGGCGACAAGTTCATGATATGTATGCATAGCCGAGCGATAAGGATTTTGCTCTGCGGAATGATGGGAAGACCATTGACGGAAATGAAGGATTTCGGCCCGGCAAACACCGGGGTTACCCAAGTGAGATGCCACGTGGAAGACGGGCGTTTTGAGTTGTTGAGATTCAACGACTTGTCTCATTTGGAAGCTTAAAAGAGGCTGTGAGCGTGGTTTGGGTGTTCGAAGCGCCTAAAAAATCATTCGTTTGCTGTCTTTTTTTTCCGGAAACATTATTTTTGAAGATGCTCGTTTTCATTGTAAGAGGCTGGGTGTAAGGTTTCTCCCTATTCTGCAATGGAATTTTGTGTTAAGCGTACGTTGACTTTTGGATTTGAAAAAACTGTTAAGTATAAATTTTTTTAATCAAATAAATTGAAGCAATGAGTAACATAGTGTACTTGGTGCCTGCTTTGGGCTTGGTTGGCTTTCTTTATATGTTGGCCAAAGCTTCGTGGGTTTCGAAGCAGGATGCTGGTTCCGACAAAATGTCTGAGCTGGCGGGCTATATCGCCGATGGTGCGATGGCCTTTCTGAAAGCGGAATGGAAAGTGATGGCTTATTTCGCCGTGATCGCCGCCGTATTGTTGGCATGGTCTGGTGGGCAGGTTGAAAACTCGACTCCGCTGATCGCCGTAGCTTTCTTGATCGGTGCCGTATTCTCGGCGGTGGCTGGTTATATCGGTATGAACATCGCCACCAAAGCGAACGTAAGGACTACACAAGCGGCCCGTACGTCGTTGGCGCAGGCTCTTAAAGTTTCTTTTACAGGCGGTACTGTAATGGGCTTGGGTGTTGCCGGATTGGCCGTAATGGGCTTGGGCTCGCTGTTCATCGTGTTTTATAACATGTATGTTGTCAACACTGGTGGCAGTGTGAACGGAATTGAGATGGAAAAGGCCCTTGAGGTGTTGGCCGGATTCTCTTTGGGCGCTGAGTCTATCGCTCTTTTCGCCCGTGTTGGTGGTGGTATCTATACCAAAGCTGCTGATGTTGGTGCTGACTTGGTAGGTAAAGTTGAGGCGGGTATTCCTGAAGATGATCCTCGTAACCCTGCCACTATCGCTGACAACGTGGGTGATAACGTGGGTGACGTAGCCGGTATGGGCGCTGACCTGTTTGGTTCTTATGTTGCTACTATCCTTGCTACTATGGTTCTTGGTCGTGAGATCGAGTCAAATGATGCTTTTGGCGGAATTGGCCCAGTTTTGTTGCCAATGATGATTGCAGGTGCTGGATTGATCTTCTCAGTTGTAGGTACTTGGTTTGTTCGTATCAAAGGCGAAGACTCTGACGTTCAGAAAGCCCTTAATGTCGGTAACTGGTCTTCGATTATCTTGACCGCCATTTTCTCTTATTTCCTTACGGATTATTTCATGCCGAACACGATGAATATCCGTGGGTTCGAATTTACAGGACTTGATGCGTTTTTTGCTATTATCGTAGGCTTGGTAGTAGGTGCGTTGATGAGTATCATCACTGAGTACTATACAGCTATGGGACGCCGTCCTGTACAATCGATTGTTGACCAGTCGTCCACAGGACACGCCACTAACATTATCGGTGGTTTGGCTGTAGGCATGGAGTCTACAGTATTGCCGATTCTTGTTTTGGCTGCTGGTATCTTCTTCTCTTACGAATTCGCCGGACTTTACGGTGTGGCTATCGCCGCCGCTGGTATGATGGCTACAACCGCTATGCAGTTGGCCATTGACGCATTTGGTCCTATCGCCGACAACGCCGGTGGTATCGCCGAGATGTCAGGTCTTCCTGAGGAAGTTCGTGACCGTACTGATGCCCTTGACGCAGTAGGTAACACTACAGCGGCTACAGGTAAAGGTTTCGCTATCGCTTCTGCCGCTTTGACTTCTTTGGCGCTTTTCGCCGCTTTCGTTGGGGTGTCAGGCATTAACGCTATTGACATTTACAAAGCCGACGTTTTGGCCGGTTTGTTCGTTGGTGCGATGATTCCGTTCATCTTCTCGTCTTTGACAATCGCAGCCGTTGGTCGTGCCGCTATGGACATGGTGAAGGAAGTGCGTCGTCAGTTCAAGGAGATTCCGGGAATTATGGAGCACAAAGCCCGTCCTGAGTACGAGCGTTGTGTTGAGATCTCGACTCAAGCTTCAATCCGCGAGATGATGTTGCCTGGCGCTATCGCCTTGGTGACCCCTGTGATCGTTGGTTTTGCTTTCGGACACGAGGTATTGGGTGGTCTTTTGGCCGGTGTTACCGTTTCTGGCGTATTGATGGGTATGTTCCAGTCTAACGCCGGTGGCGCTTGGGACAACGCTAAAAAGTCATTCGAGAAAGGTGCCGTTATCGAAGGCGAGACTCACTACAAAGGTTCTGAGCCTCACAAAGCTTCCGTAACAGGTGACACAGTAGGTGACCCATTCAAAGATACTTCTGGTCCTTCGATGAACATCCTTATTAAGTTGATGTCTATCGTATCTTTGGTTATCGCGCCGCACATTACTGAATTTAGAGGTGGTGACGCTGGACATACCAAAGTTGAGGAGAAAGAAAACGTGAAAGAGATCGTGATGGCCGATGAGGCTTCAAAAGCTGTTGACGCTGAAGAGATTTGTCTCTAAGCCGAACAGGAAATAGATAAAATTGAAAGCCGTTCCGAAAGGGGCGGCTTTTTTTTGATTTTTTTTCTAAGCGTGGTCCTTCTCGTAGTTTTTGGAGTGAAGGAAAATCCTTCCCGTAGTCGGTAAAGGCTTTGTATGGATGGAAAAAAGCGATAACGGTAAGGCTTATATCGTTTGGATTAATACAATTCCGTTTCACTATTTTTAACATAATAAATTTTTAGTTATACCCTTATAATTATACATTAGGGCTTTATACCTTGATTATATATAGTTTTTGATTCCTTGTTTTAAGTCTTTTCCTTGATTTTTTAGGACTTGAGTGGTTGGTAGGAAAAGCTTTAATCTTTTTTGTATTCAACATAATGTAAGCGTTGTTATGTCGAAGTTGATTTTTACTGCTTTTGTGTTTTTCCTCTTGTCCGGATGGGCTGTGGCCCAAAAAGAAATCGGGACTCCGGAGGAAGTCTGGGTGTTTTGCGGAGTGCCCGGAAATCCAGCCCAAGAGGGAATAAAGGTCGGACAATGTGTATTGGCGTCTTCGCTATTTCCGGGATTGCCACCGGACAAGCTTCATGTTTTTTACGGAAAAAAGGACGGCGGATTTCCGCTTTGCGATAGATCGGCGATTGAGAAGGGCCTGAAAACGGCTTCCGCTTCCGCAAAGTCTGGAAAACGTGTGTTGTGCGTCTTTTTGGGACATGCGAACAGAACGCCCAAGGGTGCCAACTACAATGTTGCCGGTTCGGACTGTACGTTTTCGGAAATGGCCGGTTGGCTGGGGGCTTCCACTTCCGGCGAGCCCGTCAATTTGCTCTGGGTAGCCGAAGCGGGCGAACTTTTTGTGAAAGCCATGGGTCGGGCCAATGTCCGGATTTTGGCCAGCGGAGAAACCGAAAATACGGACAACGATCCTGTTCTCTCCGAATTCTGGATGGAATTGGTGACAAAATCAAACGACAAAAACCGGGACGGTATTCTTTCTTTCTCCGAATTCCTTTCGGCGGCGCAATCGCGTGTCCGGGATTATTACAAAAAAAGGAGAATGATCCAGATGGAGAAATGCGTGTTGGACGGCGACGGTGACGGCAAAGCCACCATGGCCCCTTCATATGAGGATTTGCAAGGGGGAAATGTTTTTGGATTTAAACTATAAGGCATAATGGAAGAAATTAGGACAGAAACCACCGACGCCGAGTTGGTGGAACGCTTGCGGGCAGCGCATAAGGAATTGATGGACGAAGCTTCGAAAGTGGTTTTCGGACAGACGGAAACTTTGGAAATGCTCTTGGTCAGCATTCTTTGCAAAGGACATTCTCTACTTTTAGGCCTGCCGGGCTTAGGAAAAACTTTGATGGCCAACACGCTGGCGCAAATGCTGGATCTCGATTTTTGTAGAATCCAGTTTACGCCCGATTTGATGCCTTCTGACATCACGGGTACCGACGTGATAGAGGAAGACCCGGAAACGGGACGTAGGCACCAACACTTTTTGAAAGGGCCGATCTTCGCCAATTTCGTTTTGGCTGATGAGATCAACCGAACGCCCCCGAAAACTCAGGCGGCGCTCTTGCAAGCCATGCAGGAAAAGAACGTGACGATAGGTCGCCAGACTTACAAGCTGGAAGCTCCGTTTATGGTGTTGGCCACGGAAAACCCGATTGAGATGGAAGGGACTTACGTATTGCCGGAGGCCCAGCTAGACCGATTTATGTTTTGTCTGAAAGTGGCCTATCCTTCCGTAAAAGACGAGGTGGAAATCGTGAAAAACACTACGGGAGCCAAGCTTACCCAAGTGGGGAAAGTGATGGGCAAAGAGGAGTTGCTGAAGTTGCAGGACATCGTGCGGGGCGTACCGATCGCCGATGAGGTGGTGCTTTACGCCGTACGTTTGGTCAACGCCACACGGGTGGAAAACGGAGCCGAAAGCGATGTGCCGATGGTTCGGAAATACGTATCGCACGGTGCCAGTCCGCGCGCTTCGCAATATCTGGTTTTGGGAGCGAAAGCCTTGGCCTTGCTTAACGGAAGATTCCACGTGAGTACCGAAGATATCCGCAAAGTGGCCGGGTCGGTAATGCGTCACAGATTGGTTTTGAATTTCAAGAGCAAAGCCGACGGCGTTTCGGGCGACGACGTGATTAAGGAAGTGATCGCCAACATAAAGTCCGTATAGCCTATGGGCGGTCCAAAACATAATGAGGAGGCGCTTGATCCAGAACTGTTCATGGCTATGGACGATCTGGAGCTTGTGGCCCGTGGAGTGGTGGAAGGGGCGTTGAGTGGCGTGCACAGAAGCAAGTTCGTGGGCTTTAGCAACGAGTTCGATTCGCATCGCCAATATATGCCCGGCGATGATCTGAAGCACGTCAACTGGAATCTTTGGGGGAAAACGGATCGGCTTTATGTGAAGCAATACGAGTCGGATACGAACCTGAACCTCTACTTGGTAGTGGATACCAGTAAATCCATGATCGCCGAAAATGGCCCGCACTCGAAATGGGCTTATGCTAAACGGGCCTCCGCCGCGATGGCTTATTTGGCGACCAAGCTACGAGATACGCCCGGTTTGTGCATGTTGTGTGGCAAGGAGCCCGTTTTTGTTGAACCGAAAGCCCGCTCGGGCCACTTCTTCGAGATCTTGGCCACTTTGGAGAGCAAGACTCCCGAAACATCCTTGTCGATTTACGAATTGTTGGACGAGAACAGGTCATTCTGTTCAAGGCCCGGTATCGTGATCCTTTTTTCGGATCTGTTCGATCAGGACAAGGAGTTGCTTGATACTTTGGAAACCTACACGATGATGGGCCATGAAGTGATCATTTTCCAAATTCTTGACGATTGGGAGAAAAACCTTCCCGAGGATGAAGAAATGATTTTCCATGACCTGGAAACAGGTGAAAAACTTAAGGTAAACACCAGCCATATTCGGGAAAAATACGAGCGAGAAGTTCGGAAATGGGCGAAGAACTTCAAGGAAGAAAGCGCTGGCAAGGGAATCGATTTTATTTCCGTCAGCACGTCGGATCCTTTGGCGGATATCCTGACAGTGTATTTGAACAAGAGATGTGCGGTCTTTTGACCGTCGCCTTTGCGTCTGTAATTGTTTTTTAACGTAATCCGAGATTTTTTATGGAAGTGGTGAACCCATTGTTGCTGACCGCTCTCGCGGCTGTGGCCATACCTATAATTATCCATCTGATGCGTCAGCGGAAGCTGAAAAACGCTTATTTGGGAACGCTGAGGTTTTTGAAATTGGCGACCAAATCAAACGGGTACCGGAACAACATAACCAAGTGGTTGCTCTTGGCGCTTCGGTGTTTGGCCGTAGTGCTGCTGGTGGCGCTTTTTTCCAGACCTTTTTTGTCGGAATACGACAGCATAAAACCCGACGACCGCTACTTTATCATTTTGGTCGACATCTCTGCGAGTATGAACGGCCAGTATGGAGGCGATCCAGTTTTTGAAAATTTTTGGAAGAAAATCAAGAAAAAGAAAAAAGAGCTGACGGGCAAAGGCCAAGTGGAGATAGCTCTTTTCGCCGATGAAGTAACGCCTTGGACTTCCGAAAAAATGCCCGAACTGACCCACGCCAGCGCCGATTTCGAAAACGCTTTGCGCTGGGCAAGCGAAAGGCTGGTTTTTTCCGGGAAAAAAGACCTTCGGATCTTTCTTTACAGTGATTTACAGAAAAGCAATTTGCCTGAGGAAGAAGTAAATGCCGTAGATGAGCGGATAACCGTGGAGGTTTTGGACGGAACAATGACCGAAGGTGAGAACCTTGCGCTTTCTACAGATGCGGTTAGAAATCTCCACAAAGGAATGCCCGTAAAACTAAAGGCCAGAATAAGTACGGACGGTGGCGATGTAGAGCGTACAGCGATTTTTTATATTGACGGAAAACGCGTTGGCGAAGCGAAAGACACTTTGGGGCAATTCGAGTTGTCATGGAAGCCCCAAAAGGAAGGTTCGTTGAGGTTGAGAGTCGAATTGGAAAAAGATGATGCTTATCCATTTGACAATATAGCGTACGGAATTCTGAATGTAACGGCCAATAATAATGTGCTGATCGTAGACGGATCCAAGAGTGGAAGCAAGCATGCGAAAGCCTCTTATTTTTTGGAGAAAGCCTTGGCCGTTGACCGTGGAAGTAACAGCACGTTTGGAATAAAGAAATCGGACAAACCGTCCTTCAAATCCGGCGAGTTTAACGCTGTTGCATTGTGTGGCGTTTCCTCCTTTAACACTGCGGGGTATTCCGAATTTCTAAAAACGGGAGGGAACATAGTCGTCTTTTTGGATGAGAAAAGCGATCTCGATTTCTATAACGGTTTATTCGAAAAGGGGCTCTTTCCCGTCAAGCTTAACGGGCTTCGTTTGCCGGCCAAACCCGTTTCCGTTTCCGGATTCAATAAATCAAATCCTTTGCTAGGCTCATTTGGCGAACGAATCTCCGCAAACGCCGGAAGCTTGGTCATGGCTGATCTTTTCAGTGTGCAACTTTCCGAAAAAGCCACGGACTTGGCGATGTTGGATGGCGGTTCGCCCATAATCAGTTCGATTTCGGTAGGCAAAGGAAAAGTGATCGCCATTGCTAATCCCGCTACCCGGCGCCATACCGATTGGCCGGTGAGCCGGATGTTTGTGCCGTTGGTACGGGAACTTTTCGGAGGCTTGTCCGAAGGGAATGAAAAGCGTTCTCTTTATCGTTTGGAAGCCTCGATGGGCACTTACGAAAGAAGCGGGATTTTTGGCGGGGCGGAAGGCGATACGCTGGTGACTGTACCCGTTGCGGAATCGGTTAAGGGTGCCGTTTCCCCAGAGTTTTTTATGGAGTATATGAATATCGAAAATCCGGAAATCAGGCCGGCCCAAGCCTTAATGTTGCCTTCGCCTGAAGGGCATCAGCGTAAGCAAGAATGGTTTCACTGGATTGCTTTGGTGCTTTTGGGCCTTTTGGCTTTGGAATCCGTTGTGGCGTATCGTCATTCTTAAGGTGTTTTTGAAATCGAAAAAAAGGAAATCATGAAAGATTCCTCTAAGGACTTAAGATCCGTTTTATCGAAAATCCGTTCCGGTCGCCGCAGGAGGGTGTTGGCTTGGGCTTTTTTACTGGCTTTGGTCGCTGTATCGACGGTTTTTTTGGCGAGTTCGGTTGTTGACAGGATTTATTATTACAACACAATCCAAAAGGTATTGGCGTTGGTCGGAATTCTGGCTTTGGGATTCGTTATAATTTTCCGTTACGGTTGGAGGCCTTTTAGACGAATGAGCCTGAAATCGATAGCCAAAGGGATTTCTAAAAGGCAGTTTGATTCGCATCAGCTGTTCATGACCGCTTTGGATTTAGTCGAGAGAAAAGACGAAGAGGGAGTCAGTCCAGAGCTTAGGGCTAAGGTTATGGAAGAGGCCGGTGAGCGTTTGGAGGTTTATATGAAATCCGAAAAAATGGATGTTAAAAGTAAACAACGTTCAATTATAATCGGATTCTCAGTTTGGACTTTTTTTATTTTGCTCTTTTGGGGGCATGGAGCGTCCACACATTTAAAGCGTTTGCTGAATCCTTGGAAAGAAATATCATATTTGAAAGTTGAGGTTAATGGTCCAGAGTTTTTTTTGGCGGGAACGGCTCCTAAAATAGTGGTGAAAACCCGAGGTCGCGCTTTGGGGAAAGGCAGTGGCGGAGTCAAACTACACTATAGCGAAGACGGAGAGAATTGGAAGATCCGGCGCCTGACCAAAGGCAAGACTAGGCAGAGTAGGATGAGCTTCGTAGCCAAAATGAAAGGTTTGGATCACGGAATAAGATATTACGCCACATACGGCGACGGCAAAAGTGAAGAACGATTTCTTGCGCTGAAATCATTGCCGAAAGTGGATACGGCTTACGTCACCGTTCATTTTCCGGAATATATGGGCTTGGATCCCGAAATCAGGCAAGGAGGGGCGATGGAAGTGCCCGAAGGCTCGACAGTATCTGTGAAAGTGAGAACCTCGCAACGGATGAAAAACGTCGAATTCGTTTTGCCCGATGGAAAAGTTACAGCGAGTATTGACGTAAATGTGGCGACAGCTGAATTCCCGATAAGTTCCAAAACTGAAGGTACATATACGGTTACGGGAACGGACGTTTACGGCGAAAGGCTTCGTCCTGCTACATACAATATCGTGTGCGTACAGGACCATGGTCCAAAGGTGAAAGTGATTGATCCTGCTTCGGATCTTAGTTTGACTTCTGTTACGGAATTGCCGATCCGATTTTTCGTAATGGATGATTACGGGGTGTCAACAGTGGGCGTAAATGCCGTGGTTGACGGAAAGGAAGTGGAAGTCTATCGCAAAAAGCTTAAAGGAAAGCCACAGCGGGAATATTCGGCGACGGCCAAGTTGTTATTGGAAAATTTTGAGTTGGACAGAAAAACCGATGTGCGTTTTTACGCTTGGGCAAATGATACTAGGCCCGGCAAAGTTCAGCAAGGTGTTTCGGAATTACGGTCGATTGATATTCGCCCTTTTAGGGAAAAATATTTTATGAATCTGCAAAATGCGCAAGGTGGTTCGGGTGACGAATCCCGGGATGAGGAAATGTTTTATAAACTGGACGAGTTGGTCCAAGCGCAACGTAAAATCGTTTCGGACGCATTTAAAGGATATAAAGAAAAGGTATCAGTGGAAAGCGCGAAGTCAATCGCTCCGAAGCAAGAAGATGTGAAGAAGGCGACAAAGGATTTCAGGGAAAGCCTAAACCGAATGGTTGCCAAAATGGATGTCTTGGACGCTTCGATGGGCGATATGTCAGATGCCATTCGAGGGTATTCCCAACCAAATTGGGCGACAGGGTACACTAATTCTGATAAGGCGTTGAAAAAACTCGTTGGGCTGAGGGAAGAAATGGCTTATGAATTAGGCAAAAAGAAACAGAGCGAATGTACTTCCCAAAAGACGTCAGCTTCGTTGAGCGAATTGGCTTTGGATGTAGATATGCTGATCCGAAAGCAGGAGATGATTAAGCGGAATAACGCCAAATCGAAGCCGGAAACCAAAACGCTCAGAAAGGAACAACGGATGTTGAGGCAAGAAACACGTGAGCTGAAAGCCTCATTGGAAATACATCCTGACGGGCTGAAAGAGAATATGGATCAGGCCGACCGGGTGATTGGGCATATGAGGGATTCGGAAAACGCTTTCGCTGTCAATAAATCCGCAACTGGCCATATCGATAATTCGATCACCGAACTGAAAAAGTGGGCGAAAATGCTCAGGGCGACTTCCCAAGCCAGAAAACCCGAGGAGATGCTGGCCGAAGCGGTTAAGAAAGCCGAAAAGGCCTTGGCCGAATTGGAGAAAAACGAAATGAAGCGAAAGAGTTTTGGTAGGTCAAAATCGAGTGGTAAAGGTTCGGCGGAATCGGAGGCCATGAATGATTCGGATAGTAAAAAGAAAGGCAAGAAGGGAGGCGAAAAAGGAGAGAAAAAAGAAGGCAAGATGGGCAAAGGGAATCCCGGGGGGAGTGGTTCTGGGTCGTCAGGCGGCAAAAGTGAGGGTTCAACTAGTGCGACTTTGGCGGATTTAGGTGAACATCTGGCTATGATGGAGAAATGGGTGAATTCCGGAGGTGAGAATGGAGATTCTGGCCAAGGCAACGAGCGGATGGAAGAACTGGCGAAAAAGCACGGTTTTAAAAAGCTGGCCGAAGAACTGAAAAAGGCGAAGGGAGATAATGCGGTTATGGACGAGCGGATGCGGACTCAGCTCCGCAAACTGGCCACTGGCCTAAAAAGCGAGCTTCTTCGAAGGACAATGAGTCGCCTCGAACGCCTGAACGTTGCCAGAGACCGGGCCCGGAAGCTGAAAGATGGCTTGGATCCGAAAAATGCTGAAGCGAACAAGCAAGCGTTGAAATCGGAATTGGCTTCGTTGGATGACGCCGAGTTGGAGTCGCTTTCATGGCGTTTGGGGAATAGCCCGGGAAGGGGCGTTTACGAAGGGATTGAACGTAAAATTACAGCCTTAATGAGTGAAATGTTGAGCGATAAAAGCCTGTCGGGCAAAGACGTGGAAGTGCCTGAGGAATATAAAAAACTGGTCGATAAGTATTTTAAGATCCTGTCTGACGATATGTGATGTTGTAGGTGGGACGAGAACATCCGTTTTACTTTTTAAACTGTTTTCCGGCGAGCGTTATGCTCGTCGGAATCAATTAACTTAATGAAGCTTTTGATAATGGAAATAACCTTCGAGCCTTATTTTTCGCCGTACCTGATCATTTTGGTCGCTGTTCTCAGCTGGGCGGTGTCGTTTCTTTTGGTACGAAAAAAGTTCAAAGGAAGAAAATGGTACAACAAACTGTCAGTCATTCTTTTGAGGACATCGGCGGTGTTTGCTTTGGCTTGGATACTTATGAATCCCGTGCGCAGGCAGGAGCTTTCGACTTCTGAAGAACCGTTGAAGAATATCGTTTTGATTGACCAGTCCAAGAGTATGGGAATCGAAACGCCCGTTTCCAGATTCAAGCAATTGAAGTCTGATGTAAAAGACCTTTCCGAAAGCGTTAGAACAAGCCCGAACACATTGTGGTTCGGCTTTGGAAACAAGGTCCGTAGGTTGCCTAACGTCGATTCGGTAGCTCACCTGGAATGTTCCGACGGAAAAAGCGACTTGAGCAAAGCGATAGTTTCGGCGGTGTCGCAAGTGGGAAAGGACCGTGTGGGGAACCTTGTGCTGTGCACGGACGGACGGCTGACTGACAAACCCCGATTGAGAAAAGCTTTGGACTTAGCGGTGAAATCGGGAATTAAGGTTTCGGCTTTTGGTTATGGAAAACCTGAATCCGTCCGAAACTTGGCGGTCAAGAACTGTGTTGTTCGGCGTTTTGTGCGTCCCGGAGTTATGGTTCCGATGAAGGTAGTTGTGGAACAGCGGGGAATGGGGAGTCGACGGGTAGAGGTTTTGTTAAAAGACAAAAAAGGAAAAATTCTCGACCGTAAGGCACAAGTCATGAACCAAGGCGAAAGCATTATTGATCTCAAATATTATTCGAGTTATGATTTGCAGGATCTGACGGTGGAAATCCCATTGGCCAAAGACGAGCTTTTGGCCGAAGACAACAAACTCGATTTCAAGGTAAAAGTTGACGATCCGAAAATTAAGGTTCTTTATCTGGAAGGGACCCGAGGGTATTACCCCAGAACAAGGCGCGGAGGAAGCTGGGAAGCGTTTAATTTTATTTACCAGGCCTGCGTTGCTACGGGCAAAATCGATATTACGCCTTATGTCGTAAATTTTCAGCGCGCTGTGGGTGGCCAGGTTTATAATGTTTTCACAAAGAAAAAAGGCTATCCGAAAACCAAAGAGGAATTGTTGAAATACGATGTCGTGATTATTTCTGATATCAACAGGTCCATTTTTAACGATAACCAATTGAAATGGACTCGGGAATTAGTGGAAAAACACGGTGGCGGATTCTGTATGATTGGTGGCAACACGAGTTTCGGCTCGGGCGGTTGGGACAAAACAGTTCTCGAAAAAGTTATTCCCGTGGATATGTCGAATTTCGGCAGAGGAATGGCCCAAAGGCGAATAAACGTAAAGATTCCCGAAAAAAGCCTTAACCATCCGATATGGCGGATAGATCCAAATGTGGAAAGAAACAAGGCGATTATATTAAGGCATCCAGTGTTCTCGGGAACAAATGTTATAAACAAAGCCAAACCCGCCGCTACCGTTCTGGCTTTTTCCCCGAACTATAGAAATATGCCGCTTATCGCCGTTCAGCCTTATGGCAAGGGCCGTTCCATGGCTTTTATGTCCGACGCGGCCGGCGGTTGGGGTGAGGGCTACCAAAACGGCTGGGGCGAAACTCCTTCGGACAATAATTATTATCGACGATTCTGGGTGAACACGGTAAATTGGCTGGCTGAAAACAAGATAGAAGCCAAACGGACGAAAATGTACGCTTCTACGGAATCGGTGACTTATAATATTGGCGAATTGGCTAGAGTCACGGCGAATCTGAAAGCGGGATTCGAGGCGGACCGGGTCACGGCCGAATGGATGGGCAAGAAATCGTCGTCGGTAAAAATGGCCAAAAACGAAGACGGCTATTATTCCGCTGATTTGAAAGTGGGTGGAGGAAAATTGAAGCGAAAAATTTTGGTAAAAGCCTACAAAGACGGCGAAGTGGAAGCCACCGACACGCTGTCGGTAAAGACTTTCGCCTTGAGTATGGAGATTCTGGAGCCTGATCCCGACTTCGAATCATTGGCGCTTTTGGTGGAGCAAACGGGCGGAGACGTTATCAACAATAGCGAAGATATGGACAAAGTGCTGGGGAAAGTCGTCAAGAAAAATCTCGAAAGCAAGCTCGAATTTCGGGTGCCGGTTTGGGACAAGTGGTTCTTGTTGCTTTTTTTGCTTCTTGCTTTAGGCGGGGAATGGTTGGTGATGAAATACACGGCTCCCTAAGGCCATTTAAAACTCGATTATTTGTGACGATTAGGATAGATTTATTCTTCTGAAAAAAGTATTTTGTTGTTCGAAACTTGACATGCTGATTTAATTGTTCGGCAACATTTGAAACTGACCGTAATTTTTGAACCAATTCTTTTTGACGATGAAGATCACATATCTCGGGCATTCGTCCTTTCATATCGAAACCCAAGGCGTAAACATTATCCTCGACCCGTTTATCTCGCCGAATCCGCTGGCTAAGGATATTGATATAGCAAAAATCAAGGCTGACTATATTCTCCTTTCGCATGGTCATGAGGATCATATTTATGACGTGGAGGCCATCGTTAGCAATAACCTGGAAGCGATTGTGGTGGCCAATTACGAAATCGTTTCCTATTTCGGGAAAAAAGGGATTCCCGGTCACCCGATGAATACCGGCGGAACAAAAGAATTTCCGTTTGGAAGCGTTAGAATGGAGAATGCCCTGCATTCCAGTAGTTTTCCCGACGGGTCATATGCCGGTTGTCCAGCGGGTTTTACCCTGCGAATCGAAGACAAAACCCTTTACTATGCTGGCGACACGGACGTATTCGGCGATATGAAGATGATCGGCGAAAGAAACCCGATCGACTTGGCTTTCCTCCCGATAGGCGACAATTTTACGATGGGAATTGACGGCGCATTGCAAGCCGCCGATCTGCTGGGCGTCGATAAGTTTGTCGGAATGCACTTTGACACGTTCCCGCCCATTGCCGTGGATGCCGAAAAAACCGCCGGGGCCGCTTTAAAAGCTCAAAAAGAGTTATTACTTTTAGGTGTTGGGCATAGTTTGAATCTCTAAAGACGCAACATGGGTAAAATCATCGCGATCGCGAACCAGAAAGGAGGAGTGGGTAAGACCACTACGGCGATCAACTTGGCGGCCAGTCTGGCTGCGCTTGAGTACAAGACGCTTATCGTGGACGCTGACCCGCAGGCGAATACCACTTCGGGCATAGGATTTAACCCGAAAGAGATCGAATACAGCGTATACGAATGCATGCTTGGCGAGGCGAAAGTTGAGGACTGCGTTCATGATACGGTCATTGATTACCTGTACCTGTTGCCTTCCCATATCAACTTGGTCGGTGCCGAAGTGGAGATGGTCAATCTGGAAAGCCGTGAGGAAAAAATGCGCGAGGCCTTGGCGTCGATCAAGGACGAGTACGATTTTATCGTAATCGACTGCTCGCCGTCTTTGGGCTTGATTACCATCAATTCCCTTACAGCCGCTGATTCGGTTATCATTCCCGTCCAGTGCGAGTATTTTGCGTTGGAAGGACTCGGCAAGTTGCTGAATACGATCAAAATCATACAGACGCGCCTGAATACCAATTTGCAGATCGAAGGCATTTTGCTTACCATGTACGACGTACGCTTACGGCTGTCAAATCAGGTGGTGGAAGACGTTAGTATGCACTTCAAACATCTTGTGTTCAACAATATAATTCCAAGGAATATCAGGTTGGGCGAATCGCCGAGCTTCGGGCTTCCCGCTTTGGCGCACGACGCTAACAGCAAAGGGGCGATCAGCTACCTGAACCTGGCCAAGGAGATTTTGGAAAAGAATAATATCGCGGTGCCTTAACCCGGGCTTTAGCCGCGTTGGCGTAGGTGCTTTGGAGGGGACGGACCTTTCCTGCCAATGCGTCAATTCAAATTTTTCTTGTTTCTCTGTCGTAATCGTCCTTATTTTTGCGTCCCGTTTTGAATTTCCCGATTCTGGATGAGGCATAAGCCTTTCTGATTCGGGTGTTTGACGTGCGGCCAAGATTGAGGACAGGAGACTGACATAAAAATCAAGCATTGAATGAGTCATAAAGGTAAGAGGAACGCGTTGGGGAGGGGACTAGGTGCTTTGTTGGAAGATTCGGCAAATGCGCAAAACGATATCGGCGAAATGGCCGCTGTCGGAGGAATCAGCGAAGTTTCGCTGGACAATATAGAGGTGAATCCGTTCCAGCCCCGTACGGATTTCGATAAAGACGCCCTGAACGAGTTGGCCGAGTCTATTAAGACCCAAGGCATTATCCAGCCGATCACTCTTAGACGGATTGAGGCGAACAGATATCAGATTATTTCCGGAGAACGGAGAGTGCAAGCCTCAAGGCTGGCTGGTCTGACTTCGATTCCCGCTTTTCTGCGTAAGGCGAACGACCAGGAGATGCTGGAGTTGGCGCTTATCGAGAATATCCAGCGCGAGGACCTCAACTCAATAGAGATTGCCCTGACTTACCAGCGCCTAATTTCCGAATGCGGACTCAAGCAGGAGGAACTCGGCGAGCGGGTAGGTAAAAACAGAAGTACGGTAAACAACTATATGCGTTTGCTGAAGCTTCCGCCCGAAATTCAGGCGGCGCTTCGCGACAAGAAGATCTCAATGGGCCATGCCCGTGCGATTATCAATATCGATAACGTAGACCTTCAGCTCACGATCTTCAAAAAGATCCTTTCCGAAGACCTTTCGGTCCGTAAAGTTGAGAAATTGGTCAGGGAACTCGTTTCGGGTGGAACCGCAAGGCCTGCCCAAAAGCTCGATCCCGAAAAACAATATCACATTCAGCGCCTACAGCAAAAGCTGACTTCTCACTTTGGCACAAAAGTTACTGTCAAGACAAACAGTGAGAACAAAGGCGATATCCGGATTCCGTTCCTGTCCGCTGAGGATTTTAACCGAATTCTGGAATTGCTGAATATTAACTCCTGATGATGAGAAAAAGGTTGTTGTTGGTGCTGGGCGTAATGGTGTTGTTGACGGTGGAGGCGTACGCCCAAAAGAAAAAAAGCCCGGAAACCGAAAAGGAAAAACAGGAACTCAAGGACTATACTCCCGAAGAGTTGGACGAGTTGCGGAGAATACCGGGTCGTGCGGCGCTTTATTCGGCTGTGTTGCCGGGCTTGGGGCAGGCGTATAACAAGAAGTTCTGGAAAATACCGATTATCTACGCCGGAGGGGCTGTTTTCGGGTATTTCATCGGCTACAACGACCTTTTTTATCAGAGGGCTAGAAACGCCCTTTTCCAAGAGCGTTATTACGGGGAAAATGACCTGAACCCTAACCTGAGCGAACAACAGCTTGAAAACCTGACCAACAGGTATAGGCGTAACAGGGATTATATGATTATTTTCTCCGTATTGTGGTATAGCGCCAATATCATCGACGCATATGTCGATGCCCACCTCAGGGATTTTGACGTCAGTAAAAACCTTAGTCTCAAGATAGCTCCGACACTCGAGTATACGGCTAATAACCAAGCTTTTATCGGTGCGGGCATACAATTAAAATTTTGAAGAACAACATGAGAATTCTCCTTTTAGGGTATGGAAAGATGGGGCGCTCGATTGAAAGCATAGCGCTCGGAAGAGGACACGAGATTGTAGGTAAAATCGATATGAACAATGCGGGCGACTTGGATTCGCTCGACGCTTCAAAAGTGGATGTCGCTATTGAGTTTTCGCAACCTGACGCAGCCTTCGGTAATATCTCAAAATGCTTGGAAAAGGGAATTCCGGTGGTTTCCGGAACGACTGGCTGGTTGGATAAAAAACCGGAAATCGAGAAGCTGTGCAAAAAGAAAGGCGGCGCTTTTTTCTACGCTTCGAACTTTAGCATCGGCGTAAATATCTTTTTTAAAGTGAACGCTTTCTTGGCCAAGATGATGGACGCTTATCCAGAGTACGACGTAAAAGTTGACGAAATCCATCATACGGAAAAGAAAGACGCCCCAAGTGGTACGGCGATTACTTTGGCCGAAGGGGTGATAGACAATATGGTGCGAAAGCAGTACTGGCAAAATGAAAACGTGGATAAGGACGAAGCGTTGAGCATATTGTCATACCGCGAGCCTGACGTGCCGGGAACGCATACCGTAACTTATCATTCCGAAATTGACGATATTGTAATCCACCACGCGGCGCATACCCGTAAAGGTTTTGCCTTGGGCGCTGTTTTGGTAGGGGAATGGTTACCGGCCCAAAAGGGAGTAAAAACCATGGACGACTTCTTGAAACTTTAATCCGCGGGCATAAGGTTTTTGGCGCTGGTCAAACAGATGGCCCATTTATCATTTGCCGGAAGGATTCAAAAGCATTTTTGGTTATATTACCGCCCGGTGAATCCGGGCGTTTTTGTATACGGCGCTCGCTAATCCGCATCATTGTCTTTTTTTGTCAAAGCCTGATAGGTTTTGTGCGAGATGATGGACATGTGCGGGTTCTTAAAGAGCTATAAACGAAATCATTATAAAGGAATGGCATTTATTCAGAAAAAGAAAGAACGGGAAGAGGACGGTAAGAAGAAAAAGTCGGCTTTTCGCGAATGGGTCGACGCCGTGGCTTTTGCCGTAGTTGCGGCTACGATTATCAGGTGGTTGCTTTTGGAGGCCTTTACCATACCGACTCCTTCCATGGAAGGCACCCTCCTGGTTAACGACTTTTTGTTTGTGAGCAAGATTCACTACGGCCCAAGGACGCCCAAAACGCCATTGCAAGTTCCTTTGACTCACCAAAAAATTTGGGGAACGGATGTTCCGTCTTACCTTGACTGGTTGGAATTGCCGTCTTATCGCTTGCCGGGCCTTAGCGAAGTGAAACGTGATGACGTGGTGGTTTTCAATTTCATGAACGAATTCCAGTACCCGACCGATCTGAAAACGAACTATATCAAGCGCTGTGTCGGTATGCCGAACGACGTGATAGAGGTTCGTGACAAGCAGGTTTATGTTGACGGTAAGAAAGCTAAGAATCCGGAGCATATGCAGTTTTTGTATATTATAGATACAAAACAGCAGTTGAGCGAAAGGATCGTTGAGCAATATTCTCTTGAGCGTCAATTGGCGGAAGCGGGATCCCGTCCATATCAAGTGGTGGGTCAGCAATATAGATATTATCTGCATTTGGAGCCGGGGGTAGCCAAGAAGCTTGAAGCCTTGTCTTTTGTGACCAAGGTAACAAGGCGAGATGTGCAAAAAGGCAGGTCTGTAAGTAATATTTTCCCTTCTGCTGAATTAGGGTGGAATCAAGACTGGTACGGGCCGATTAAAATTCCCGCCGAAGGCATGATAATCCAGCTTAGCAAGGAGAATCTGATTAAGTACGGTTCGACTATCGTGAACTTTGAGGGACTTGAGAATCCTGAGCTGAAAGAAGGTAAACTCTTTATCGCCGGCAAACCAGTGGACAGCTATACGTTTACCCAGAATTATTACTTTATGATGGGTGATAACCGCGATAATTCACTGGATTCTCGTTTTGAGGGATTTGTGCCCGCAGATCACGTGGTTGGAAAAGCCCTTTTTATCTGGCTTTCGGTTAATAATTATGGCGGATTAGGAGACAGGATACGCTGGAGCCGAATTTTCAGCGGTATCGACTGATAAACTAATCTTCGGTTTTTGTTAAGAAGAGCCAGAAACATTACTTCGTTGAAATGTTTCTGGCTCTTTATTTTTTGATATCATGCTTGATGATTTTCTTTTTAGTGTATATTGGCACTTGTCTTGTATTTTTTTTGACATTAAGCTGATTGAGTAATTTCTTGATTAATTCACTAAGTGCCCAAGCTATGTTCACAAAAATTACAGAGGGTGTAAAAGTTAGCGTTGATACCGAGTTTCAGGCTTCGTATTCTGATCCCGCACAGTCTCACTTTGTTTTCACATATAAGGTACGTATAGAGAATCTTAGCTCGTATACGGTTCAGTTACTGACAAGAAACTGGAATATCCAGGACTCCTTCGCTCCAAAGCGTAATATCTCAGGAGAAGGAGTGGTGGGCGTAAAACCGATTATCGAGCCGGGAGATAGCCACGAATATGTTTCGGGCTGTAATCTCTTGTCTGAACTGGGAAAAATGTGCGGATCTTATACGTTTGAGAGAATCCTTAACGGTGAGAAATTCTTTGTAAGTATTCCCGAATTTGTGCTCTGCGTTCCTTATCGTTTGAACTGACGGATTTTTTTTTCAGATCCTTTTATGATCTTTGTGGCAAGTACCTTTAACTAAAGACTTGTCATTTTATGGATTTCACTCCGCTTTTGAGTTATGTCAGGCATTGGCTCACATGTGTTGATCGCCATTCGCTTCAAGCGCCTTTTTTATATTCGTTTTACGATAAAGTGATCAAAGGCCCCAAAGGTGACGGTAGTTTAGAGCTGTTTCGAGCGTCATTGCTGAAAAGCGATAAAACAATTAAAACGACCGATTTTGGGGCGGGCTCCAAAGTGCAGTCAGGTACGGAGCGGAAAATCAGCAAAATCGCTAAGTATGGAGTGTGCGGGAGTAAGGAAGGAGATTTTTTGAGGAATTTAGCCGTTTTTCTTCAGGCCAAACATATACTGGAGCTGGGAACATCGCTAGGGTTAGGCTCAATGTATCTAGCCTCGTCCTCTGAAGAGACTAAAGTCACGACTTTTGAAGGTTGTCCTGAGATTGCCGCCGAGGCCGAACGGAACTTTCTGAAAATGGGGTATGGGAACATTGAATTGATGTCAGGCGATATTGACAAAACATTACCTGATTTTTTGGGAAAAACAAAGTCTCCGGATCTGGTTTTCCTCGATGCAAATCATACCTACGAGGCCACATTGCGCTATTTTAGGATGCTTTTGCCTGTGGTAACGGAGAAAACAACGCTGGTTTTTGATGATATACATTGGTCTAAAGGGATGGAACGCGCTTGGAATGAGATTTCAAAGTCGGAAGAAGTGGGATTGGCCTTGGACCTGTATCATGTGGGTGTAGTGTTTTTTCGCAAAGATCTTCAGCCGTTCTCTTTTCCCATAAAAATGTGAAAACGGAATTGTTTTGCCGAAATTGTTGAAGCGGAATGCCATTCCAGTGATTTTTGTTATTTTTGGGTTAGTATGGTGAGCGGAACCCTATTCGCTCGTGTGAACCGTGAGGGCGGTTCGGGTCCGGTTTTTCGGAAAGTCGAAGAAAAAGAATAGCAACGTGTTATGAAAGAGGAAAGAAAAGGGCTGAAACCAATATATTATGTGGCGATTGCCGGCGTTTTCGCCGTTATGCTAGGCGTATTGGCCTATTATAATTATCAGCTGGGCGAGCAGAAAGAACTGTTGTTGCAGGATTTGGAATTCTCGAAGACAACGATTGACGACTTAAATAAGGAGTTGACTGTAAAAATAGAGGAGCTTGAGGAGCTTGGAGGTGACATCTCAGATCTGAAAGAGGCGAAAGATGAGCTCGAAAAAGAAAAAAACAGGATTCTCAAGGCCAGTGACTATACTTACAAGCAGTTGATCGAGGCAAAAAAGATCATCAGCGGACACCGGCAGCTACTGAAGCATAAAGACAAAGAAATTGCGGAACTTCAGGCGACGAATAAAGCATTGCATAATGAGAATCAAGATCTCAAGGATGAAGCAAACAGGCGGGACGAGGAAATAAGGCAGATTGCAAAAGAGACGTCTAAGTTGAAGAAGACTGTCGAGCACGCCTCAAGACTTGAAGCCGAAAATGTTTCACTTTTTGCGATTAGCAGAAGAGGAAAAGAGCGTGATGGCGATACTTGGAGATCAAAGCACATTCAGAAGATCAAAGTCAAATTCAATATCGCCAAAAATGATGTAGCTCCTTTGCAAAGCAAGGATATCGCAATTAGTCTGATTGACGGAAACGGACAGGTTATTTTCGATATTGCCAAAGGTTCGGGCGCTTATATGGTTGACGGAAAAGAGACATTCTATACCGCCAAGCAGAATATCCTTTTTGACAACAGCGGACAAGAACTCTCGTTCACTTACGATAGGGGAGCGGAGTACATCAAGGGCCGTTACTTGATCAAAATCTATACTGACGGATATTTGATGGGCGAGAAATATTTTACGGTGAAATAATCATCTGAAAATTTTTGACGCGAGGATCTGATTTTTATAAAATCGTTCCTCGTGTTTTCTTACCAAATCGGGTCTGGATCCGGTATTTTCATCAAAATCATAGACCGATAAAACTGAGAATGAAACAATCAAGCGCAACTCCCACGGCAAAGAAAATCGGTAAATACCCGTCGCTGAATATTATTTTCAGCGTGTATTTGGCTCTGGTTGTGTTGGGCAGTTTCGGTTTGTTGTTTTTGGGCTCTAATGGATTGTCGAAACTGGTGAAGAATAACGTCGAACTCAACGTTTTTTTGGATAAGAAAATGAGCGACAACGACCGGATAAGCCTATCGAGGGTTTTGGAGAAATCGCCGTTTGTGAATTCGGAAGTTGAGTCGCCGATTGAATTCGTTTCGAAAGAGCAGGCCGCCAGTCGTTATATTACCGATACCGGAGAGGACTTTACGAAGTTTTTGGGCTTTAACCCTCTACGTGACGCTTTTATCGTAAAAGTAAACGAGAGTTACCATCCAATGGATAGTCTGGCGAGCGTTAAAGCTAGTCTGGAAGACCGTTCGGGGATTTTCGAAGTGACTTACGTCGAGAATATTATCGATTCGATTAACAAGAATTTGAGGCGTTTGTCGATTATTTTACTGGCGGTAAGTGGCGTGCTAATTTTGGCGGTGCTGTTGCTTATTCGCAATACGATAAAACTGTCGCTATATTCGCAGCGGTTTTTGATAAGAAGCATGCTGTTGGTCGGCGCTACGGAAGGCTTTGTCTGCCGTCCGTTTTTGAGAAAATCCATTCTGTACGGAATGATTTCCGGAGTAGGGGCCGGCGCTACTATTCTGGCTTTGGCTTGGATGGCTATACAGCATATACCTGAGCTGGATTCCGTGATTCCCGAACAACGGATGCAACTTTTGGTGCTTTCCTTGGTAGGGGTTGGGATGATGATCTGCTATTTTAGCACGTTCCTGTCTATCCGCAAATTTATGCGATCATCTTTGGATGAATTGTTCTGAGATACGTTATCCTTATACCTGTTTTGCGGAGCTTAATGTTCCGAATTTGGGTTTTGGAATTTGAAAATATTGAGAATATGAAAGAAAACAACGGTCTTGCCTTCGGCAAACAGAATTATGTGTGGATGCTGATCGGCATCGTGCTTTTGGTCGTCGGTTTTTTTGTGATGACTCTTGACGGCGAACCCCACGGTTTCGGGTTTGTAGGACTTACGCTAGGTCCCACAATCGTTTTTGTGGGTTTTATGGTTGAGATCTACGCTATTTTTATCAAAAAGTCCTGACCCGAAGTTAAAAGTAAGCCCAAAGTGGCGATTATCGAAAGCCGGCCTTTTTTGCCGGCTTTCCGTTTGTGTTTCAATTTACCGTTTTGCGACCGAGCGTGTCGCTCCTTTTTTTATAAAAAATGAAAGAGTTCTTAGAGGCCATTTTCTTGGGGATAATCCAAGGCCTTACCGAGTTTTTGCCAGTGAGCAGTAGCGGGCATTTGGAGTTGGCCAAGGCGTTGATCGGTTACCAAAGCGAGGAAAGTCTGAAGTTTACAATCGTAGTGCATGGCGGAACTGTGCTCAGTACCATTGTAGTGTTCAGAAAAGAGATTCTGGAGTTGATCAAAGGCTTGTTTAAGTTCAAGTACAACGAAGAGACGAAATATGTCCTGAAAATCGCGATTTCCATGATTCCGATTTTTGTGGTTGGAATATTCTTCAAAGACGAACTGGAATCGATTTTTGTCGGGAATATTCTGTTGGTGGGTGTGGCTTTGCTCTTTACGGGCGCGTTGCTGATGTTTACACATTTCGCAAAGTCTAGGGAAAGGGAAGTGTCTTACCGAGACTCGTTTCTGATAGGTCTGAGTCAAGCCGTGGCCGTAATTCCGGGTATTTCCAGATCCGGTTCCACAATCGCTTCGGCGTTGTTGCTGGGAGTGAAAAAGGAAGCGGCGGCGCGTTTTTCTTTCCTAATGGTTCTCGCTCCAATTATCGGGGCGAATCTGCTGGATATGTTGAAGTATGACCCGAGCGCAGAGGTGGCGGGCTCTTCAGGCGCGGGAGTTTTGCTGGCAGGTTTTGTAGCTTCTTTCCTTACCGGCTGGCTTGCCTGTACGTGGATGATTAACATTGTGAAGAAAGGGAAGTTGACATACTTTGCCATTTACTGTTTTATTGTAGGGATAATAGCGATAGCGACTAGTTTCTGATGGGATTTGAAAATATGGATTTTGCGGCCGGAGAGGTCTTGTTGATTGACAAGCCGTTGGAGTGGACGTCTTTTGACGTGGTGAAGAAAATCCGCTACCTGATTAAGATTAAGAAAATCGGTCATGCCGGAACGCTGGACCCTTTGGCTACCGGGCTTTTGATTCTCTGTACGGGAAAAAAAACCAAGAGCATCAACGAGTACCAGGGCATGGAAAAGGAATATGTCGGGAAAATGGTGATAGGCAAAACTACGCCTTCCCATGACTTGGAGACGGAGATCAGCGAAGGGGGACCTATTGACGGAATCACGGAAGAGGATGTGCGGAAAGTCACCGAAAAGTTTACGGGAGATATCGAGCAGATTCCGCCGATCTTTTCCGCCATTAAAGTGGACGGAAAGCGGGTGTACAAAAGCGCCAGAAAAGGTAAGGAAGTGAAGTTGGAGCCAAGGCCTGTAAGCGTTCGTGAGTTTGAGATTACGGAAGTGAATTTCCCTGAAATATCATTCAGGATTACCTGCTCAAAAGGCACGTACATCAGAAGCCTTGTAAGGGATATGGGCGACGAGTTGGGATGCGGAGCTTATATGTCGGCACTGAGGCGTACCCGAATCGGAGAATTTAAGGTTGACGACGCCTACCAGCTGAATGATTTTGTAAAGCAATATCAGGAATTTAGGGATGAAAGTTTACCGGGGGATTGAGGGGTTTGAAAAGCCTGACTTTGCCGTAGTTACCAGCGGTACGTTCGATGGTGTCCATGCCGGGCACCGCCGGATTTTGGCCCGGCTCAAAGAGCTGGCAGACGCAAGAGGGGGAGAGACTGTTTTAGTGACTTTTTGGCCTCATCCAAGGCATGTGCTTGACCCGGAAGGAAGGGCGCCGATGCTTTTGTCTGAGCTGGATGAAAAGATTGAGTTGTTGGAGGATTGCGGACTGGACCATTTGGTTATTCTTCCGTTTACTCGAAGCCTTTCGGAAACCAGCTCGCTGGATTTTATAAAAACTATTCTCCTTGACGGAATTGGTACCAAAATGCTTGTGATAGGTTATGACCACAGGTTTGGCAAGAATAGGGAAGGGGGCTTCGCTTTTCTAAAGGAAAAACAGAGCGAGTTTGGTTTTGAGTTAGAGGAAATTACTCCTGTAGAAATCCGGAACAGCGCTATCAGTTCCACAAAGACGCGGGCGTTTTTGGAATCCGGTGACGTTAAGAGCGCTTCCGGATTGCTTAACCGGCCTTATGGGCTAAGAGGAGAGGTTGTTCATGGACGAAAAGTCGGTCGCTTGTTGAACTACCCGACCGCCAATATTGAAGTTAGATCCGAATATAAGCTTATTCCCAAAGACGGAGTTTACGCCGTTCGTGTAGAAGTAGATGGCCAGAAGTTTGGAGCTATGATGAACATTGGGCATAAGCCGACATTTGAGCAGAATGCTAGAAGTATCGAAGCTCATATGTTTGATTTTTCGGGAGACATTTACGGCAAAGTGATTCGGATTGAGTTTGTCGATCGGATTAGGAATGAGATGAAGTTCTCATCTAAAAATGAACTGATGGACCAACTGAAGCTGGATGAAATTAACTCCAAAACGATATTGGGGATGTGACTCAGCTTGAAGTCCATTCCTCATTTAGCATGGAATAGAGCCGTAAGTCGTTGAAGTTTCCGTTTAGTTTTTCAGCTTTTCGCAGAGTGCCTTCATAAGTAAAGCCTAACCTTTCCGGAACGGTAATGCTTCTGGCGTTGTCAGTGGCGCAGTAAATACAGATTCTATTGAGTCTCATTTTTGAGAAGCCGAAATGGAGAATATGTTTACACGTTGAGCTGATAATCCCTTGACCTTCGTGTTTTTCGTCAATCCAATAGTAGATGTCACTCTTTTTGTTTAGAATATCAAGATGACCAAGTCCAGCCATTCCAATGATAGACCCGTTTGAGTGGATCATAAAATTCGCCCTGAGAAATCGGCTTTCCGCTTCTTTTACTTTTTTTAGATAACGTTCGGCCTCTTGGGGGCTTTTAACGGCGTTTGGCCAATCAAACCATTTCGAGAGTCTGGATCTATTGGATTCTACAAGTTGAAAAAAATCATGACCTATAGTAGGGTCTGTAGTTTTTAGGGAAAAGCAAGGGCTAACGGTAGTGCTCATGGCATAGGAATGTTTTGTTGGACTTCCATTTTGGGGAAGTCCAGCAAAACAAATGCCATTAAAAACGGTTACAGCGCCTCGTCAGCGGCTTCGTAAGCGTTGATGATATCTTTTACCAGTTTGTGTCTGATCACGTCTTGACTGTCCAGCACGGCGACTCCGATGCCCTTAACATCCTTTAGAATGCGTGTGGCTTCGGTAAGTCCCGAATGTTGCCTTCCTGGCAAATCCACCTGCGATTCGTCGCCGTTTACTACCACTTTAGAGTTCGGACCCATACGGGTAAGGAACATCTTGATCTGCATCGGTGTAGTGTTTTGGGCTTCGTCCAATAACACGAACGCATCCTTGAGCGTCCGGCCTCTCATATAAGCCAACGGAGCGATTTCGATGATCTGGTTTTCCTGATAATAACGCAGTTTTTCGGCAGGGATAAGATCAGCCAAGGAATCGTAAATCGGGCGGAGATACGGATCGATTTTTTCCTGCAAATCTCCCGGCAAGAAGCCTAAGTTTTCGCCGGCTTCAACGGCGGGCCTTGTGATTATTATCTTCTTGACTTCCCTGTTTTTCAACGCTTTTACGGCCAGCGCTACCGCAATAAAAGTTTTACCTGTACCGGCGGGGCCAAGAGCGAATACCAAGTCGTTCTTTTTGACCTGATCCACCAGCGTTTTCTGGTTTTGTGTTCGTGGGCGTATTGGTTTGCCCGAAACGCCGTAAACGATCGTGTCTTGCGAGTCCGGGTTATATTGATCTTTCTTATTCGCGTTCAGGAAGTGTTTGAGGTTGTCAGGATTCAAAGCACCGTAACGTTCGTAGTGTTCCAACAGCTTGTTGAACAGCTTATTTACTTTGAGCGTGTCTGTGTCGTTGCCTTTAATCGTAACCTTTTCCCCTCGGGCGACGATCTTCACCTGGGGAAACATTGACGCTATCGCGTTGATGTTTTGGTTTTGGGGACCTAGAAAATCAAGTAACGATACGTTTTCGAGAATGATCTTTTTTTCTAGCAATATTGACAGGGTAAAAGGTTCTAAACTATTCAATTACGCCAACGGATTTCCATGGACGATGGCGTAAAAATAATTCATTTTTTAGAACGGAAAGCCGGAGGTTCGTTTTTTCGTTCCAGATTATTTCTTTAAAGTCAAAAAAGAAACCCCTTTCGCTAAACGGAAGGGGTTTCGGTTGAATTCTATTTGACGATTATTCAATAACGATCTCGAAAGGCAATCTTGCTTGTGCGCCTTCGAATTCTTTCATCGTTTCAATCTGGCGGAAGATAGGGGCGAGAGCGTCGTATTCACTACCGCTTACAAAGGAGGATAGCTTGCTGTTTTTGCTGCTGAAGGTTTCCTTGATCTCTTCAAGGAAGTTCTTTTTCTTTGGGTAAGTGATTACGCTGTAACTGCCTTTTTCTAATTCCGCTTTTTCTACAGCGATCTCAACCGCTTTTTGCAAGTCACCCAAAACGTCAACCAAGCCGATTTCTTTAGCTTGCGATCCGGTCCAGACGTGGCCCTGCGCAATCTCCAGTATTTTCTCCACAGGCATATGCCTTCCTTCGGCCGCTTTGGTTGTGAACATCTTGTAGCCGTTGTCGATTTGGTTTTGCATAATCATTCTCTCGGCGTCGCTCATTTTTCTAAGAGGGTTGCCAAGGTCTGAATAAACGCCAGTTTTAACGGTGCTTTCCGTAATGCCGATCTTGTCGCTAAGAAGTTTTTCCATATTGAACATTACCGCAAAGATGCCGATAGAACCGGTAAGAGTGTTCGGTTGCGCAACGATAGAATCGCATCCCATAGAGATGTAATAACCGCCAGAGGCTGCGTAATCAGACATTGAGGCAATGATGGGTTTCTTTTCGGAAAGCAGTTTGACTTCCCTCCAAATTTCGTCTGAGGCCAAGGCACTTCCGCCTGGCGAATTCACTCTGAGTACAACTGCTTTTACGTCATCATCCTTTCTGACTTTCCGGAGTTGCTTCGTCAGTGTTTCTCCACCGATAACTCCGTCGTCAGATTTTCCGCTTTTGATGGCCCCCGACGCAATGATTACCGCTACTTTATTAGGATTGAAGGACGGTTTTTCGGTGATCGACTCTAAGTAATTGCCCAAAGTCACCAGAGATGCTTTTTCGTCTTCTTGTTTGTTTGAGCGTTCTTTGAGGTCGGCGAGAACTTCGTCATAGTATGACAAGCCGTCTAGAAGACCCAACCTAACGGCGTCTTTAGGAGAACGGACGAGTAGGGAGTCCGAAATGTTTTTGACTTTATTGAATGGGATATTTCTTGATGTCGCTACCGCTTTGAGGTAGATGTTGTTCAACTCGCTAAGATACGCGGTGGTTTGCTCTCTGTTAGCTGCGCTCATTTTATCGAGGAAAAACGGCTCTACAGCGCTTTTGTATTTGCCTTGGCGGAAAACCTCAGGAGTCACTCCGATTTTGTCGAAGAAATTTTTGTAATAAGTGACCGTGGCGCTGAGCCCTTTGAAACTGACACCGCCAGAAGGGCTAATCGAGACGCGGTCGGCTAAGCTGTTGATGTAGTAGGCTCCGTTGCCCATGTAATCGGCGTGGGCTACGATGAACTTGCCTGACTCTTTAAAGTCGGTAAGCGCATCACGTAAGGCTTTCTTTGTTGCTGGCCCTGCGCTGACTGTTGACGTATGTAAGAAAATGCCGTCAATCTTTGGGTCGGTCTTGGCATAGGTGAGGGCTTTTTTCAAATCTGATAAGCCGATGGAGCTTGACCTAGGGTTGAAAAATGGGTTGCCGTAATCCTCGAATGGGTTGTCACGACCTTGTTCCTTTATCGGTTTGTTCAGTTTTAGATGAAGGATTGAATGCTCCGCTATTTCTTTTTGATTGCTTTGAATAGACACAATCATGATGAGGAAGAAGAACATAAATCCCAAGAGGGAGAATATGAACAGGCCTAGTATGGTTGCCAAGAGGTTGCGCAGAAATGCCATATGTTTCAAGTGTTTTAGTGTCAGAATTAGTGGAAGAGGGGGCGAGATTAGTTTTGAAATGGTTTTTTCCTTGTGGTTTTTTCAAGAAATGGCCGTTGAGCCTCTTCGATTGGTGTTTATATTGTCAGTTTCCGGTGTTATGTAGGACACTCGTGTAAATATAAACTGAAGTTTAGCGTATTTGATACGCCCTTTCGTATTTTTGCCCAAATTTTAGTGATGAAAGGAATTTATCTGTTGTTAGGAAGTAATCTTGGGAATCGGGAACGGTCTCTTGAGAGGGCGCTGGAAGGGATATCCGAGCGAGTGGGAGAGGTCTGCGACCGTTCGTCCGTTTATGAGTCGGCTCCTTGGGGCGTTGAGGATCAACCGGTATATCTGAATCAGGTGCTGAAAGTAGAGACCGAGTTGGAACCGATTGAGTTATTACGGGCTGTATTGGCTATTGAAGCGGATATGGGGAGAGTTAGGCGTAAGGTTTGGGGTGCCCGAGTAATAGATATAGATGTGCTTTATTACGGAAATGAGATAATAAGAAGCAGGGAGTTGCAAGTGCCGCACCCAAGGCTTCACGAAAGGAGGTTTACATTGGAGCCGATTTGCGAAATAGCTCCTGACGAAACACATCCGATTTTCGGTTTAAGCCAGATGGAGTTATTGGATCGTTGTCCGGATTCCTTGGCTGTGACAAAAAGGATAGAGACTGAAGTATTGGAAATGGCTTAAGTCCGAAAACCGTGAAAGGATTTTTCGGGTTAGTTTGACGAACTGATAAAGGGTCAGACCAAAACCATAGACAAATGAAACGGATCGTCTTTTTGCGCCACGGTGAAAGTATTTGGAACAAAGAAAATAAATTTACGGGTTGGACTGACGTGCCCCTTACGAGCAAAGGGAAAAAGGAGGCTGTTCAAGCCGGAATGCTTTTGAAAGCTAATGGTTTTGTTTTCGATATTGCATTTACTTCTTCATTGAAAAGGGCGATTTCAACATTGAACCTTACGTTGGAAGAGATGGAGGCGGAATGGGTCCCTGTTGTGAAATCGTGGAGATTGAACGAACGCCACTACGGGGCATTGCAGGGATTGGACAAAGATAAAGCGAGGGAGGAGTTTGGGGATGATCAAGTTTTGGAATGGCGGAGAAGTTATGCCACTACGCCTCCGTTGTTGAAAAAAGGGGATGAACGTTCTCCAAAGGATGATGTTGCGTATCGGAGGGTTGAGAGTTCAAAACTGCCTCTTGGCGAAAGTTTGGAAAATACGGTATCCAGAGTCGCTCCCGTGCTTAGGGAGGTAATTGAGCCGTCATTGCTCGAAGGGATGGAGGTTTTAGTGGTGGCGCACGGCAACAGTATTCGGGCCTTGATCAAATACTTGGAAGGACTGACTGACGAGGAAATTGTAGGGTTGGATATTCCGACGGGCCAGCCGTTAGTTTACGAGCTCGAAGACGATTTGACTCACAAGAATCACTACTATCTCAAGACTTAATCAAAGTCTAATGAAAGAGCTTCAATAGTTTCCGGCACCTTGCCCTAATCGATGCTTTTGGGTTGTTTTCGGCTTCTGTGGCGATCACTTCTTTAACGGCTTCTTTCTCGAAACTGCACCTTAAAGAAAGCTTGGCAAGAGAATCAAGACAGTTGACTTTTGTAAAAGTGTGTTGGTTTGCATTGTCAAAACATTCCAGAAGCCATTCAAAAATGCTTTCCAATTCAGATGAGTCCCAATTGGGTATGGCAAGAAGTAAAGGGAAGTCAATCGGAATACCGGTCTTAAGGTCGGCCTTTTCGCATATTTCAAGCAAAGTTAGTTTGTTTGCGGAAATATTCTCTGGAGCTTTTACGGATGCTTTTTTAAGGATATTAGCGACTCTGAACGAGATGAGTGGGTTGTCAGAAAGAAGAAATCGCAATATTGATGTTGTGTTTTTGGACGACTTTATTATTTCTGGGATCAAAGCTTCAGCCTCTCCAATTTCGGGGGTTTTGCCACCCGAAAGCTTTTTCAAAATAAAGTCGTTAGTTAGCACTTGATTTGTTTTTTATGTGATAAAACGAATTTTATTGATGACCGTGAAATTAGGAATGTTTTTTAACAAAGTGATAGTATGAAAGGTAAAAAGAAGGTGCCGGCTTTTGTGAAAAGGAATCGTTATTTCTTAGTGGTGATAGTTATTTTTTTGTTGATAATCGCTCCGGGTTTGTTCGGTGGAGGAGGGGCCAGTGTGTTCTTTTGGAACCTGTTCCTTTCGGTAGGAATAATTGTGAGTTCGTTAGCTACATATGAAGACGGTGGAGGCAAAGGCAGTACTCGCAGGGTTACGGTTTTGGTTTTGGGAGGTATGGTTTTCGTGATTAACTGGATGGGACAATACCTCAGTGATTCGGAATATTCCGTTGCGGTAATCTTCTTGTGCAATGTCGGATTTCTCTTTATGATCATATTGAATTCCGTCCGTTTTATTCTAAAGTCCAAACAAGTGAGCTCAAACACTCTTTTTGCCGCAATGGCCGTTTATCTGATGTTAGGGCTTATCGGCGGGTTTCTATTTGTTATACTGGAAGGGCTTTCCGAAGCTCCGGCATTTAAAGGTGTTGAGCAATTGGATATGGAAAATGCCCTTTATTTGAGCTTTGTCACACTGACGACTCTGGGTTATGGAGATATTACTCCAGTTAGCCATTTTGCGAAAAAATTAACAATCCTATTAAGTGTAGTAGGGCAATTCTATGTTGCGGTTTTGATGGCGGTTTTAGTAGGGAAGTACACTTCGGGAAAATGATTAAATACAACGCCAATTATGAAATAGGGTTTTTTGTTTGGGATGTAATTATGATTAGGTGTTTGCTTTTAGGTAATGTTTGTGTGTTTTTTTTATAAAAAATATACCTTGGTGTTACTTTTAATGACTTTTGTGAGGGGCTTGACAAAGGCTTTTATGGATATCACTACGTGATTTTTTATCAATATTACCACAATATATTTAACGAAAATCCGCTGAATATTTATTTTTCATAGATTTATTTCGGAATATTGCAATCAGTGTTTAACGAGATCGGCGCATGCTTGTTTTGTTTTCGTTCTGGAATTTTTCTGCCCTTACCCCGGAGTGAACAGGGCCTTAAAAAGGTCAAAGCTGAGTGCCATCGTTAAAGTCAAATTGGACTGTAATAAATCTGTTTTCAAAATGGCTGTACGACAAAGAATCCTAAAAGGCTTCGGTGCGTCTTTTCTATTGCTTTTACTTTTCGGTCCCCTTAGGGCTTATGCGCAAACTCCAATCCATGTGGATATTAATGCGACAGGGGCTGGGGATGGAACTTCTTGGACAAATGCCTTTAATAATTTGGGGAATGTGATTAGGGACGCTCCTGCAGGAAGTGAGATTTGGGTGAAAGTTAATCCCGGAACTCCTTTTGATCCCAAAGATGAAGGCTATCCAAATGGCTATTTCATCGATAAGGAGCTTAAGATTTATGGAGGATTTCAAGGTGGAGAAAATCTAGTTAACCAAAGGAATGCCAATGATCGCTCAATAATTGAAGGTGTAGAGGTTAATAACCATCGTGCATTTAGAATCACTCTAGAGGCTTCGGAGGCTGTTGTCATCGAAAATTTTGAAATAAAAAGCTTTGAGGGAGATTTTATAAGTCCTCTTTTTGAACCTGCAAAGGGCGTGGGATTTTATGTCGATTTGACAGATGGAGAACTTACGATAAAGCAGTGCGATATTAGGTCGAATATTGGGTACAGTGGTATAGGTGGTTATTTTGACCTTTCAGGTGATTCGAGATTAACAATCTCAAATTGTGAGTTTAGTGGAAATGATGTTGTACCGGGACTTTCGACTGGAAATATAGAAGGTGGGGGGCTTGCGATAAAAAGTCGCGGGACTTCTTCTGTAAGGTTATCATCAAACAAATTTTTTAATAACACAGTTTGGGAGGGAACTCAAGCTGTTGCGGTTGAGTCGGCTGGTGGAGGCGTTTTCTTGGATGTTGAGGGGACTGTTGGCGGGACAACTATATCTAATAACCGTTTTTATCATAATGTGGCTGAAAACGGAGGTGGAATTAAACTCAAGGGAGGAGCCCCAACTATAGCGACGATCCAATTTTCGGGGAATATATTCGAAGTGCCTTCAGGAACACCTTTGGGAACTGCGAATAATGAAGCCAAGTCGGATGGAGGCGCCGCTGATGTGGAAATCAGTGGCAATGCCAGTCTATATGCAATTGCTAACAAGTTTGTGTCAAACCTATCAAACGGCAAAGGTGGTGCTTGTAAAATAGTTTTTAAGGATAGTGGCAGTGGGACTGCGCTTTTTCAAAATAACACTTTTACCGATAATACAAGTGGCGGTGACGGTGGTGGACTTAATCTCCAATTTAGGAATGAGGATGCTAATATTAGTACTCAGAACAACGTTTCAGTATCCTTTCTGTCTAATACATTTGAGGGTTGTGAATCTTTAAATGGAAATGGTGGAGGCGCGTTTTTATCGTTATCAGACGATTTTGGTTTAGGAGTTAGTCTAGATGGTGATGAATTTAACAATAATACGGCTCAGTTAGACGGGGGAGGTGTTTATGTGAAATCCGAAAAGGATATTGACTTAAGTACCGATAACGATTTTGTGTTTAAGAAATTAATTTTCGAAGGGAATACTGCTACTGCGACGGCTTCGAATGGAGGTGGCGGGTTGTTTTTTGGCAATACAGGGGATGAATGCACTGTGTTGTTTATGAATTCTTTATTGACAGGAAACACATCTAAAGACGGAGGAGGCGTGTTCTTTGATCTTGCGCAAGGAGACGAGATACTTAAGGTGCTTAATAGCACTATAGTAGAGAATACAGGTACGTCAGGGGCGAGTGAATTTGAAATTAACGCAACGTCTTCAGAGTTAGATATAGTAAATAGTATAATATATAATACAACTTCGCCTGTAGCTTATAACTTGACCGGTACAGGGATAGTGGATTTTTTTAGTTGCGCAGGAAACGTCGGGACGTTGGGTGTGCCTACGTTTGTGTCCTCCGGGGATTTTCACTTATCTCCTAATTCAGTGGGAATTAATGATGGTGACGCGTCTTTAAGTAGTGAGCTGGGATCGCAAGATTTGGAAGGGGATGAAAGGGTTGTGGGGGGAACCGTGGATGTTGGTGCGTTGGAGACTAATATTATTGATGAAGTTACCATGGTTTCCGATAATGCGCTTAAGGACATGTATGCGGGACCAGCCCATACGGTTACGATAACAATTAAGATGAATTTAGGTGGCGCAACTCTGGATCCTGGAGTGGTTGCAACTATTAATGGTGCTAGCGCAACAGTTGATACTTCTAACCCTGCGCAGTTGTCTGTATCTAGACATATGGGCCATGCAAATGACAATGACGGCGTTGTGGCTTTTGAAGTGGAGAATATTAAAGTGGGCGGTAAAGATTTTGGAGACATAACCGAAGTTACAGAAGGAAGCGCTGTAATATATGACGAAACACCACCAACAGTTCAGCCTGGCCAGATATTAACTATTCTTGAAAATTCGAATGTAAATGAAAATGTCGGAACGGTGGTGGCTAATGACAATGCCGGAAGCGGGATATTTTCATATGCTAAAACATTGTCTAGCCCTAATGATTTCAAGTTCCCGTCTTTTTTGTCTGGAACTCTTGCGGTGCAGGAAGATACAAGGCTTGATAGAGAGAACTTTGAAACTCTTACACTGGAGGTTAAGGTGACAGATTATGTAGGGAATCAAAGTGATCCAGCAGAAGAAGTAACGGTCAAAATCCAGGATGTCAATGAATATTCGCCAAATTTCAACCTTACAGAAGGGACGTCTGTGTCTGTGATAGAAAATAGAGTATTAGGAACGAAGCTGTTTTCAATTCAGGATATCGGACAGGGTGATGATGATCCTACTCCTTTCTCTACAGTCTATGAATGGAGTATAGAAAATGTAGAATTTGAATTTGAATCAGCAGTAACGCCGGTAACAGGCACATTGCCGATTGGCTTTGACTCTAATACTTCACCAACAAAGGTTGAAATTACAGATGTCGATTTCTTTAACGCTGAAAAAGTTGAGCACTTGCGGTTTGACATAGTCTTAAAGGATAATTTGACTCCCGTTATAGCTGGCTTAGTAACGGAAAAAAGAATTCCTGTTTCAGTAGGAGTTCAAGATTTTAACGAATATCCGGCAACCATTGACCCAGTGCCTGTAACTCTGAAAGAATATAATGCGGCTATCTCCGTGCCCGCTGATAATAATGATAATGGAAGTATCATTGTTGATCTGCGCATGAATGTAAAAGAAGAAGACAGGACAAATACCCCTGGAAATTGGAGTATAGAGAAGATAGTTGGGGAGTGGGAAGGTGTAGCTTATCCGGCTACGGCTAATATGGATGCGTTTGAGATTAGCAACTTGGGAGAAGTGAAGGTGCTTGATGAGTCTTTGTTGGATATGGAGCACCCGACAACACCGGTTGATAAATTTGTCATTCACGTGAAGGCCACAGACTTGGAGAGTAATCCAGCGGAGCGTGGCGGAGTTCATGATATTAGCGCAATAGTAACCGTAACGCTTATTGACGTGCCCGAACATGACCCGGATATCACTTCGGCTGTTCCCGTCACTGGGCTTTTGGAGACGGATGGTCGTTTAGCTCCTCCTACAGGGGATTTGGTAGTGGCTAACCTGGAGGCTGAGGACCCTGACGCCAGCGAAGAGATAGACAATTGGACTATATTGAGTGGGAATATTGTTGTTGGAGCTACGGAGATTTTTGAGATAGAATATACTGAAGGCGTCGCTCAGATTGTTGTAAAAGGAGCGAACCGAGGCTTGTTAGACTTGGAGGTGTTGGGGAGCCTTGCGGCTGTAACCTTGGAAGTCAAAGCGCACGCTGGGGGTGAATGGTCAGCTTCTGAATTCGTGCATCTGACATTTGATGATGTCAATGATAACCCCACTTCATGGTTAGTAATCACTGATACTGATTGGTCGGTTCAGGAAACGAACGGTGTAGTGGTGATTCCTAATCCATTTCCTTCAACGGACGTAGAGGATGACGACGTAGGTAAAGATCTCAGATGGAGAATTAATCCTGTAAACCCGCTTTTTACAATTAATCCTATCAGTGGAGATATTACTGTGGACTCGGATAATCTTGATTATGAGTCTGCGACAAAATCGTATGATTTGCCGGTCGAGGTATCGGATAGGGGAGATTGGGAAACGCCTGCACTTACGAGAAAACTCACCGTTAATGTTACCGATAAAAATGAGGCAAAACCTATTATTGCTTCCAAAACCTTTACGGTAAATGAAAAAGACGAAAGCTGGACTGAGACGCTTACGGCGACAGACAGTGATACGGAAACCTCTTTTGCCAATTGGACGATAGTCAGTGCGACTCCCAATGTGCACCCTTTTAAAATAACAACGGATGGCGGTAATGGTAAGTTAGAGATCATTCCCGCTCTAAAGGATATGCTTGATCAGGAAGGTGCTACGCCTCATTCTGAATATAAATTAAGAATTCAGGTCCAAGACACCGGTACGCCAGTGCAGACAAGTGAAGTTGTAGAGATTGTCATCAAAATTGAGGACGAGGATGAATTTAAACCTAATGTTAATTCGGACACCGAGACCGTCAATGAAGAGCCCTCAGTGGGGGACGTGATATACGCTTCAACTTTTGCTGATGGGGACAAGACGAAGATTGCGAGGAACTGGAAAATTGAGAATACGGATTCGGAAATCTTATCAACATTCGAAATCGATCCTAATAATGGCGAAATAAAGATTAAGGCAGAAACATCTCTCTTGGACCGGGATGACGAGGATTACGCTAACATTACGTTACAGGTTTCGGCTACTGACAGTGATGGAGTGAGGGGGAATATTGGAAATATTGAAATAATATTTTCGGACATAAATGATGAAACTCCCGAGATTGAGGATGTGACGTTTACGATTCCTGAATATGTAGAAGCGGGGGGAGGGAATTACCCTAATAATGTAAATGTACACGACCTTGACGTTGACGATGTTACCAAAAGGATAATAGCCAAAGATAAAGACGCGACACCTGTCACAAACTTTACGGATTGGACTATCGTTCCGAATGATGCTTTTAATATTGTAGCGGACGGTCCCTCACAGGCGATTTTGACAGTGAAGGATAGGAAATTGTTGGATGCGGAATCTAAAACGGAATTCGTTTTGACTGTGACGGCTAAAGAGGATGTCCCGGGCGGAGAGTCTTTTAGCGGAACGGTAAAAGTGGTATTGAATAATGAGAATGAGCTTCCTCCGGTTGTTGTAGACCAACTTTATACAATAAATGAAAACCAGGGGAGCTTCACCCAGCTTGTGGACGGTCATGGCGGTGATGTTGGTGAAGACAGAGATGATTTGTCGAACTGGGCAATATCCGGAGGGGATGACGAAGCGTTGGCAAAACAGATTTTTAATTTGGACGTCAACACTGGTGAGTTGACTTTTAAGCCAGGGTTCGAGGCTCTTATCGATCAGGATACGCCAGGGGCGCAAAATGAGATTAAGTTTGGTGTGACAGCGAATGATGGAACATTTCCTACGGATAATCCGGGCATTGTGACAATCAATATTACTGCGGTGGATGATAATGATCCTTATATTACTGCTGGCCAGACATTCAGTGTTTTCGAGGATAAAGGTGAAGATTTTAAAGTCGGTGATATTGATGGGGGGGATAAAGACCTTCCGGGGGAAGCTTTAACATGGTCTATTACGTCAGGTAATATTCTGAATGCGTTCAAGGTCAATGATAACGGGGAATTGTTTGTGGCAGGAGATGGCTTGCTAGACGCTGAGACTAAAAAACAATATATTCTTGATATTGAAATTTCGGACGGTACAGACCCTAAGACTGTTAAAAGTATAACTGTTGATATAACCGATGTCAATGAAGCGGATCCTAAAGTGAAACCTAATCAAAGCTTTACGGTGTCCGAAACTGATGGAGATTTGTCTATCTTAGGCTTGGTTGTATGGGAGGATGATGACCTGCCGTCTGGAGCCGAAAGAGCTACAGAATGGGTAATTGAAACTCCCGCTGATTCACCGTTTGAGATTATCTCGATTAACGGTGATACGCAAGGTCAGTTAAGGGTGAAAACGGGAGGCTCGGCTTTAATTGATTTTGAAGATAAAGAAAGCTACTCGTTGATGGTTAAGGTGAAAGATCGGGATAATTATAGCATCCCGGTTGAGGTAAAGGTTTCCGTCACTGACGTAAATGACGAATTGCCGGTAATAACTCCTAATACTTTTTTCATTGATGAAAACTCTCTAAACGGTTCGGAAGTGGCGCCGGCTGGGGATATTATAGTTACTGATGAAGATGCAGGAGACACTCCAAAAGATTGGACAATTGTTCCGGCGTCTGACCCTGACGGTGTTTTTGCGATTAATGATGTCGACGGTCAAATTACGGTGGCGAAGACTGAAAAGCTTGACTATGATACCACACCTGAGTTCAAAATTCAGATAACGGTTAGCGACCAGGCGGGTAATATAAGCTTGCCTGCCGAGATCACAATCAAGCTTAACGACCTGAATGAACATACTCCTGTAATTACTGCGGGCCAAAGAATTCCGGTTCCTGAAGACGCTGTAAATGATCAGGTATTTGGAGTGGTAGTGGCTACCGACGATGATGGCGGTGCGGTATTATCGGGGTGGAAAATCGTTGGTGGTGAGGCGGATAACTTCTTTACCCTTACTGACGACGGTGAGTTGAAAGTGAAGAATTCGCCCGCTTTCGATCGTGAATCAACTAAGTTTGAATATACTCTGGAAGTTGTGGTCTCAGATGGAGATAATCTTTCCGATGCGGAAACCGTAATCGTGGAAATCACAGACGTGAACGATGTTCCGCCTGTGATCACCGAAACCACTCCTGACATAATTCCCGAAAATGCGGGAGCCAACACACCGGTGATGGCCCTTGAGGCTACTGACGGCGACGTTACTCCTACTGCCTCTTTCTCTTGGATCATCTCGGGAAGTTCGGTTCCCGGAGCCTTTGACATTGACGAATCGGGTAGCGAGCCGGAACTGGTGGTCAAGGACAGTAACCTGCTTGACAGGGAAGCTACCGAAACCGTAACGGTATCGCTTATTGCCAATGATGGGATTCACGCTTCCGCCGAGAAAACTTTTACAATAACCCTAAGAGACGTAAACGATGAGAAACCTGTGGTAACCGCAGGCCAAATCTTCGGGATATTTGAAGGGGCGCTTAAGGATGAGGAAGTTAAGGCTGAAGACGGGATAACGGACCAATTGCTTATGGCTACGGACCCTGATGTTACGGATGCGTCCGCTGACTATTCTTGGACTATAGACACTACAAATCCGGGAGACGGTGACGCTTTGTTCGCTGTTGATGATACTGGAAAGATTACGGTAAAAGAAGGCGCTGATCTTGATTTCGAAACGCCTCCGAACAGTTATACACTTAATGTATTGGTGTATGACGGTGTAAACTTCAGCGCTCCGCAACCGATCACTATAAAAGTATTGGACGGTAACGAAACGCCTAGCTTTACTGCGGGAGGAGACAAAGCTTGGAATGAGGATGATGGTTTGAATTCCGGAGACGGCATGCTTGAAGTACAGTGGGCAACCGATATCTCTGACGGTGATTCAGGGACACAAGGGTTGACGTTTGTAGTTGACGCTGTGAACAAGGAGCTTTTTGACGTTCAGCCTGCGATTACCGCCGACGGCTTGTTGAGGTTCAAACTTAAGCCAAACGCTTTCGGAAAAACTGATGTGAGCGTTTATCTGAAAGATGACGGTGATCCGATTAGACAAACCGATCCCGTGACATTTGAGATTACGATTATCTCGCAAAACGATCCGCCGACTATAACCCCGATAGACGACATAACTATTTTGGCCGGTGAAGATCTTCCTTTGATTGACTTTACGATTGACGATACCGATCATGATCTTGACGACCTGACGATTACGGTTTCGCATGATGAACCGGGTAAAGTCCTTAGGCTGGATGATCAGGGCCGAGGAGGTATCATTCTTACGCAATCTGGCAACGACAGGACGATCGAATTTGACAGGAGAAAAGGATTTTTGGGGTCGTTTACGGTAACTATTACAGTGTCCGACGGAGTCGAGACAGTGGTGGAAACGTTTAAGGTGACCGTTAATTTCCAAGCGTTGTCGCTGGATATTCCGACGATGTTTACCCCGAACAACGACGGACTTAACGAGACTTGGAATATCGTAAACCTGGAGCTTTACGAAGGGAACAAGGTGAGTGTTTATACGCTGGAAGGCCATATGGTATTCGAACGTGAGAATTACGGCCAAGACTTTGAGTGGGACGGCACCGATAAGAACGGAAACGAGGTCAAAGACGGTATGTATATGTATGTGATCAAACTTTCCGACGGCCAAAGCTTTGACGGAATTTTACTTCTGGATAGATAATTTGTGTACGGATGAAAAATCCTAAGGAAGGAAAAATGAGAAAATCAGTGTTTCGAATATTTTGGCTGACCGGTTTCTTCGGTTTGGCGATTAATTTTGCTCACGGGCAGGTTCCCGTTCCTTTTAGCCAGTATTATCAAAATCCGCAGATTCTCAATCCGGCTTTTGCGGGCATTGAGGACTACTGGTCCGTAAACCTTGGCTATCGGCACACTCCGGTAAAAGGGCTGGCAGCAAAAACATATACGGCGGGCTTTAACGGCGTTTTTCCTTTGCCCGCCACCAGAGGGAACGATCCATTGCTGAACACAATCAAAGGCAGTGATAACGATGCGGTTGTAAATCGCCAAAGAGATATGGTTTATCGTGGTTTGCGTACTCGTCACGGAATAGGTGGCGTATTGTATAATCAGGAGGTGGACAGTTACAGTAATATTTTAGGCGAAGCCTCATACGCTATCCACGTTCCGTTAAGCTTTACCTCGATGTTGTCGCTTGGTTTGGGTTCGTTTTTCTTCAATAGTAAACTCGGTATAGATGATTGGGTGGTTCGCGATACTGAGGATGAGCTTTACAGGAGGTTAAAGGATGAAGGTGGCAAAATCAACGACATATATATTCAAGGTGGCGTTGTCTGGCATGCGCAGAAGTTTTATGTTGGTTACTCGTTTAGCCAAATGATCCAGTCCACTTCGTACAGTTTCAATGATGATGACCTTAGCCAAACAGGCAAACATTTGCTGACGGCCGGTTACAAGCACCGTTTTTCTCAAGATTGGATGTGGCTTTCGTCCGTATTTACTCATTATTCAAAAGAGAAAGACGTTACTTTCGCTGGCGCTACTCAATTGGATTATAAAGAGATGTTTAGAGTTGGCGCTCTTTACAGTCAAGATGAATTTGTAACGGGAATGCTTGGCTTTTCCGCAAAGAATAGGTTGCGTGTCGATTATTCGTATTCGCACCCTGTCGGAGGTAATTACTCGTTGGGAAGCAACAAAGGGAGTCACGAACTTTCCCTTTCCTTCTTCTTTTATAAGAAATCAGGTGTCGAACGATATTTTTGGTAAAACATGAAAGTAAGTACAGTAATGACCAAAAAGATAACCGTTTTGCTGGGGCTTATGCTCTCTGCGTTCTTTGTGAATGGGCAAGACCAGGAAGAAAAAATACTGGTGGCCGAGAAGATGATAGACGGTGTCAACTCCGCATGTGAGGAATTGCGTCCGATCCTGAGCGAAGATGGAACGACAATCTATTTTGTCCGAAACCTATGTGAGAACAGGGGTGGTTTTGGACAAAGTATTTGGATGTCCAAAAAATTGTCGAATGGCGAATGGAGTAGAGCAGTGTTGCCGGAGGTGATTAACACTAGGGCCAATAACGCTCCTGTTGGAATTAATTCGGAAACAGGTGCCCTCTACTTAATAGATGTTTACCCAAAAAGTAAACTAGGGTCAGGCAAAGGAATAACCGAAGCCAAGATGTCGGAAGAAGGGAAATGGGAAATCGGCGAGCGGGTTTTTTCTATAAAGCAGGACCTGAAAAGAAAGAAGATCTCAGGGTATGTCGATTATTTCGTAAGTGGTGACGGAAATGTGATGTTCTTGTCCATGAGCCCAAAGAAAGGCGAAGGGTCTGATTTGTTTATCACCCGGAGGGGAGAGGACGGAAAATGGTTGCCTTTGACATCTTTGGGGGAAAAAGTTAATACGGCGGGCAGTGAGTTCTCGCCATTCCTATCTAGAGACGGAAACACGCTCTTTTTCGCTACGGACGGGCGTGAAGGCCTTGGTGGCGTTGATTTGTATAAGACAGTCCGTCTAAGTGAAAACTGGGACGAGTGGTCAGAGCCCGAAAATCTTGGCGAACCGTATAATTCAAGCGGATTCGACGCCTATTATTTCGAAAATCCGCACGGACAGCTTTTTTCGAGTAATAGGGGGGCGAAACTTGCCGATATTTATGTGATTGAAAAGAAAGTGGCTCCGAAAGAGGATGAGTTGTTAGCCGATAAGAAATCGGAAAACGAAGAGCAAGAAGGCTTGGCTTTGGAAGACGACAATAAAGGTTCCGAGAAAGATAAAAAAGAAGACATCGAAATTAAGAAAGACGGAATCCGAATCTTTGGCGGTAACAAATTGGCTAACAGTGATGTGCCGGAACCAATTATGGTGTACTTCGGGTTCAATCACGCTTATCTGACACCTGAGGATATGAGTAAGTTGAAGAAAAAGCTTGAGAGTATAGAATCTCCGGAAAAATACACCGTGGCGATTACAGGCCATGCGGATTATTTAGGAACGGAGGAGTATAACCAAAGACTTTCGGAGAAAAGAGCGAAGACAATAAGCAAGCTGGCTTATGCGCTGAATTACAATATCGGGTCGGTAGTTGGGAAAGGCGAGGCCGAGCCCGCTATCAAAGGCACGGACGAGGCGGCAAGAAAGATGTGTCGTCGGGTTGAGATATTTTTTGAGAAAGGAAAGTCGCCTCAGTAAATTGAAAATGATTTTAGAGATTAAGCGAACCTCGGGCATTCTGTCCGGGGTTTGTTTTTTTTATAGGGTTGGTTACGCCTAGCCCGAGAGCATTTTCCTTTCATTGTTTTTGCGGGTGATTTAGGATCTGTAGGAGTTTTGTCATGCGGGAACTATTCTTTGTTATTTAAATTTTGAGTTGAAAAAGTCTTATTTGCTTTAGGTTGAAAGAGTTAAGGATAAAGCGTTTTTTGCGAAAGTGAGGTCGTTGATATTTTCGTACAAATTTCGAGTCTGTGATATCTTATCCGTATTTATAGCTTTGGCTTTCGAAATAGTGGCCGGAATTCTTGTTAAAACGTCATTTTAGTTGAAAATTGGTGAGTTGAGGAATACGAAAATAAAAACGAGTTTATAAAATTAAATTTGCGACAAATGTCAGATCAAACTTTTAAGTTGCCTGAGGCGGCTCGGGGTAAAACCGTGTTTGGCCACCCAGTGGGGCTTTTTGTGCTGTTCTTTACCGAGATGTGGGAACGCTTCAGTTTTTACGGGATGCGTGCCATTCTGATTCTATTTTTGGTTGATACGGTTTCGGACACTGGAATAGGAGGCGGACTTGGTATCGATAAGTCTACAGCTCAAATCATCTACGGTACTTACGGATTTATCGTTTATCTGATGTCGATTCCAGGAGGTATCTTGGCCGATAAATATTTGGGGCAGAAAAAATCTGTTTTGCTTGGCGGTGTTTTGCTCGTGATTGGACCTGCGTTGTTGACTGCACAAGGACTCTTTGGCGGTACGATGAAAGAGATTCTGTTTTTCCTTGGGCTGTTTGTGGTAACGTTAGGTGTTGGAGCTCTTAAGCCTAATATCTCCACAATGGTTGGCGGTCTTTACCATCCGAAAGATGGTAAACGTGATATGGCCTTTACCATTTTTTATATCGGTATTAACGTAGGTGCGTTTTTGGCCGGTATTGTGGTTGCCTCTGTGGCCAAAAAGCACGGTTGGCATTTCGGTTTCGGCATTGCCGGAGTGGGCATGTTCCTAGGGTTGATCGTTTATCTCTTGGGGCAGAAATACCTTAAAGGTGTAGGGGAATTTGAAGCTAAAGCGAAGTCAACTACCAAGACTGCTGTACAAGATGCGCCACTTACGGCTGTGGAGAAGGATAGAATGAAAGTTCTTTTGATTTCGTTCCTTATCGTTGTTGTTTTCTGGGGTGCCTTTGAACAGGCGGGTGGCTTGTTGAACCTGTATGCTGATGAGAAGGTTGACCGTATGGTTGACGCGTCTTCAATTATTGGTAAGCTATTGATTTTCTTTAATGGAGATGCCGTAGTCCCTGCGGGTTGGTTCCAGTCTGTGAACGCTTTCTATATCATGATTTTCGGTACCATCGTGGCCGGTTTTTGGGCTAAGTGGGCCAAGTGGGGAAAAGAGAACTCTTCGCTTTTCAAAATGGGTATTGGTACCATTATCATGGGCTTTGGCTTTATGTTTATGGTTTGGGCTGCGCAACAATACGCATCTGTTGGATATTCGTCAATGTCATGGTTGTTCGGCGCTTATTTCTTCCATACTATAGGTGAGCTTTGTCTCTCTCCAGTGGCTTTGTCTTTTATTACAAGGCTTTCTCCCGCTAAATACGGCTCGCGTATGATGGGTATCTATTTCGCTGTTACCGGTTTAGGTAATATGGTGGCCGGAGTAATGGGTTCTTTCTCAGAGAAGTTGGGAGAGGAGCAGCTCTTCCTCTTTATTACTGCGTTTGCGGTAGTGGCTGGTTTGCTTGTTCTTCTTTTCCTTAAAAAGCTCAAAAAACTTACTCATGGCGCTGAAGACAATAATCCGCCATCGGCAACGGAGCAATTGGAAGATGAGCTGGATATTCAGCAATAAATTATTTTAAAAATATAACAAGAAAAGGGTGTCGGGTACCGGCGCCCTTTTTTGTGTTTTGAAATCTGTGAATTATCCTGTTGTTAAGGTGGTTTTTGGTGTGTTTTGAAGTGTTAATCTGTATTTCCGGAAGAGAAAAAGTGTATTTTTAAGTGAATATTTGGAGTTCTATTGTGAATTTAGCTATTGATTCGTTACTTTGCGATCAAGAACACGGATAAGATAAACAACACTACTGACAAGTTGCGCTGAATGGAGATCGTTGAGAGCGATATAGAAACAGGGGAAAATGTGGTTTTTTCTTACGAGGGAGATCTCTCAGTAGACGGCCTTGACCATGCGGTAAAGGACTTTGAGGGGGAGCTTATGCGTCTTGATGAGAGCAAGCCTGTCCGGAAGCGGATTTTTTCTGTAGCGTTGGAGGTATTGCAAAACGTTTTTCATCACGGTGATCCCTTTGGCCGGAATTGTGCTCTCGAAGGAAGTCTTGTTTATTTTAAGGTAAGACGAGATGCGGGTCATTATTATCTGCTTGCTTCAAATCTATTAGCCGAGACAAAAGTTGAGTATCTCAGAAATAAGATCGATATTGTCAATGGTCTGAACAGGTCTCAACTGGAGAATGTGTACCGGTTAAGGCTCGGATTAGGAGGGATGAGAAGAAAAAAGGGCGCCGGTTTGGGGCTTCTTTTTATTAGGAGGAGATCTGAGCAGAAAATCGAATACTTCTTCAATAAGGTGGCGCCAGGTTGTGTGGCGTTTCAGATGCAAGTTAGGATAGAAAGAGAAGCCAATGAATGATTTTTACCTGAAGGCAACGGCAAAAACTCCCGAAGTGCGTTTTGAATCGGAGTCTGGAAATTTTCTTTTTGAGGGGAGGTCTATACTGGAGAACTCGGTTGATTTCTACAAGCCCTTAAACGAGTGGTTAGACTCATTTTTGGAAGTGCCGACTCCGAAAATTCATATGGACGTTAAGTTTGAGTATTTTAATACTAGTTCATCAAAGTGTCTGGTGGAAATTCTCAGAAAATTGGAGAAAGCCCATATGTCCGGGAAAACCAAAGTTCATGTAGATTGGTACTATGAGGAAGAGGATGAGGATATGCTGGATTCTGGAGAGGATTTTAGGCAGATCGTAAACTTTCCGGTGCAATTATGCATGATGGATGACAATTACTGAACGGGGATAAGACTTTAAATTACGCCGAAGCCACCCTTAGGGTGGCTTTTGTTGTGAAATAACCCTTGGCGTGGTTTAATCCATATTTTTCAAAGGGAGATGGCATAACGCCGTTGGTGTTATGTTTGCTTTTTTTTAACTTAGGTTTATGTTTCGAAAATTCCTTCCAATATTAATATTAAACTTTCTCGTCTTCGGTTCACTGTGTGCCCAACAAAAGATTCGCCTCAAGGGAGTGGTGACTGATGCACAGACAGGTGAGGGAGTGGCTTTTGCGCATGTTGGGTCTTGCGATAAGCCTATAGGGGCTGTGGCTGGGGATGACGGGAAGTTTGATTTAAGTCTATCTGTATTATTTCGCAATGATAGTCTGTGTGTCTCCTCTATTGGCTACAAAACCGTAAAGTTTCCGATAAATGAGCTTTTGAAGGAAAAGGATGATTTGGTATTGGCTCTAAGTCCAAATGTTACCGAATTGGATGAATTAGTGATCCATGGTTCGAAGATCAGTGGAAGAAGGGTGATTCGCGACGCCGTGAAAGCCATTAAGAAGAATTTTCCAAAGAAGCCATTCGTGGAGAAGGGGTATTATCGCGACTACCTAAAAAAGGATGGGGAATACGTAAGCTTACTGGAAGGTGCCTTTATTGTAGAGGATCCCGGGTTCAAAAAACGTATCAAGAAAGGGAAAGTGTATGTGGAGCAGATTAGGTATAGCGAAGAATATCTGAAAAATTATGAGAAGTACGTAAAAGACGTTGAAAATGATTCTTTAAGGCATCTCGTTTACGGTATCTCTCCTTTTGTCGACGGTAATGAGTTGGCTAGTCTTCTGGGTAACAACCCTGTCCGAAACCATAAGTCGAGTTTGGCTTTTATCGGTGTTTTGGATTCGATGTGGCGCAAAAAGAGTTTGGAATTTGAGATTGACCATTATACGTATTTGGGAGAGGATGAAGTATACGTGGTTAAAGTTAGCCCGACGAGAGCATATCAGCATGTGGATGTAAAAGGGGAATTTTATATTCGGGTGAAAGACTTTGCGTTTGTAAGAATGGACTTTGAATTTTACGTCCATAAAGTCTTCGATAAGTTGAGGAAATGGTACGAGGTGTCGCTGGAATATCAGGACGTGGACGGAAAGATGTACCTGAAATACTTGTCTTTCATAAATTATTTTAAGCTCATTGTCGATAATCAGTATGCGGAGTTACAGCAGTACAGGGAGTTTTTTGTGAACGACGTAATACCTGAAGGGATGTATGTGCCGGGAAGTTTTTCGAAAGAGGGCTTGTTGGATCCAGAGAAACCGTTGTTTGATCAGGGCTTTAGGAACGATCCCGATTTTTGGAAAAAATACAACAACTCTATTCTGGAAACTCCTTTGGTGGAATAATCCATTGAGGAAATACGGTATGGATAAGTAGTCATTCAAAATTAATTCGATACTTTGTCCCAATCCTTCTAATGACATCATCGATGGCTTTTGTCAGCTCTTCTATTGAATCAAAATAGTTCGGCTTTGAAAGCCATCGATGCTTGAATTCGAGCCAAAGCCTCTCGATGAAATTTAGCTCGGGAGAATATGCCGGTATAAACTGAAGGAACAAGCCTTTGCCTGCCCATTCGACCATTTTCTCTCTGACGAATATCGCTTTGTGGATGCTTGCGTTATCGATTAGGACAACTGTTTTCTTTTCTATTTGATCGACAAAATCATTAATGCATGCGACGGTGGTTTCAGCCGTTGCCGCGCCGTCAACTCTGAATCCGTGGAAATCGCATTTCCGATTCACAAAACCGACAACCGTATGGTTGCTGCTGGGTATACTGGATAGTCGGTGCGTTTTTCCAACCTTTTGCCATCCATAAGGAACGACCGGTGACAGGTTCACTCCCATTTCGTCAAACGAATACAAATCTATTTCACCTTCATCTTCCATCTTCTTAAGCTCCTGTATCTCCGTTTTAAAGAAATCAAACAGCACCTTGTCCCGTTTGTGGGAACAGCTGACCCGCATTCTTTTGTAGCTGTACCCGGCAAACCTTAATAATCGGGACAGGACCGCGCGGGATGCGGTAACGGAACAGTTCTCTTGAGCCCATTGCACCACTTGACAAAGGCTTCGTGGGACATTCTTATCCACATACTCAAATTTTTTTGGAGTTATCCTCCCCAATTATAGGTTTCCGCCCACGCCCAGGAAGGTCTTTAAGGTCCCAGTCTTCATTCTCCTCAATTTGATCGAACCAAGACGATACCGTTTCCGTTGTGACACTCAACAGATCGCTGATCTGGGATCGTTGATACCCCCTGGCACTAAAAAGTATGGCTTGGGCTCTTTGCCTTACCCGATAATTCTCACTCTTTCTGACAAGAGTTTCTAAACGGTTGACGGTCGATGATGATAAGTTCAAAAAACGCATGACCAAATTTACAGATTTAATAATTTACGTGGGCATGCGAAGCAAAACTCGAATTATTTTTGGAGGGGTACTTATAATGAGAAAAGCCACGTTTTAGCGTGGCTTTTCTTGTGTTTTTATATCTGTCTATCAGATCAAAAGCTTGATAGGATCTTCCAAGAAGTTCTTGAGCGTGTTGAGGAAAGCGGCAGCTACGGCTCCGTCAACAACACGGTGATCGCTTGAAAGGGTCACTTTCATGATATTGCCAGGGACGATTTGACCGTCCTTTACAACTGGCTTCTGATTGATGCCGCCTACCGCAAGGATACAAGCGTCTGGCGGATTGATAATCGCAGTGAAGTCTTCTACGCCGAACATGCCAAGGTTCGAGATCGTGAAAGTGTTTCCTTCCCAATCGGCGGGCTGGAGTTGTTTGTTCTTCGCTTTAGACGAGAAGGTCTTAACCTCGGCTGAAATATGCGAAAGAGTTTTGTTGTCGGCGAAACGCACTACAGGAACCAACAATCCGTCCGGCACGGCCATCGCAACGCCGATGTTGATGTGCTGGTTGTAACGGATCGTGTCGCCAAGCCAAGACGAGTTAACGTCAGGATGCTGGCGGATGGCGGCCGCAGTCGCCTTGATTACGATATCGTTGAAAGAGATCTTTACAGGAGAGCTCTCGTTCATGGACTTGCGGGCCTCGATGGCTTTGTCCATGTTGATTTCCATCGAAACGTAGAAGTGCGGAGATGTTTGCTTGCTGTCGGACAGGCGCTTGGCGATTGTCTTACGCATTTGCGAAACGGGCTTGTCTTCGAAACTTACCTCGCCTACAACCGCTGGCAACTCTATGGCTGGAGTTGGAGGAGTGGCCGTGCTGACGCTTGTAGGTGCTTCCGGAGCTACAGGCGTTGTAGCCATGGTTGGGACAAACGCTTCTACGTCGCGCTTTATTACTCTTCCGTGTTCTCCTGATCCCGGAATTTCGCTGATGTTAAATCCTTTTTCTTTGGCGATTTTTTTGGCCAAAGGAGATGCGAAAATCCTGCTGTTATCTCCTTTCGGATTGTTTGAAGCAGTGGCGGTCGTTGTCGGGCTAGGAGTGGCGGCGGGAGCTGGGGTTGAGGGAGTTGCCTCAGCTTTGGCCGGAGCCTCGGTTTTCGCTGGTTTTCCGTTTTCGGCTTTCAGAAGCTTCTCATAGTCGGCTCCTTCTTCTCCGATAATAGCGATTATGCCGTCAACATCCACGGAATTTCCGCTTTCTACACCTATGTAGAGGAGCGTGCCGTCTTCATAAGACTCAAGTTCCATGGTCGCCTTGTCGGTTTCCACTTCGGCCAGAATGTCGCCCGAGCTTACCGAATCACCAACCTGCTTGTGCCAAGCGGCGATGGTTCCGGTAGTCATCGTATCGCTCATTTTAGGCATGCGGATGACCGTGGCGTTTACATCAGAGGTGTCGATCTCTTCGGTTGCGGCCGTTTCGGTCTCCGCACCCGCAGGAGTTTCAGGCGATTCCTCTTGGCTAACGCCACTCTTTTCCCTATCTATCTCTTTGAGTTCAGCCGAGATGTCCTCGCCTTCTTCGCCGATAATGGCGATGATTCCGTCTACCGGAACGGAGTTCTTTTCCGGTACGCCGATGTGGAGCAAGATGCCGTCTGAGTATGATTCCAGTTCCATGGTGGCCTTGTCCGTCTCGACTTCGGCCAGGATGTCCCCGGACTGAACTTCTTCGCCTTCTTTTTTTAGCCAAGCGGCGATAACCCCTTCGGTCATCGTGTCGCTCATTTTAGGCATTCTGATGATTTCCGCCATAGCAGTCAGTCAATTACCGTTTAGTTTGATTGGAATACGTTTGAAAATCTGGCATCTGGCGAGTCAGCCATGCGTATCCCTGTAAGCATTTTCGATGCACAAATTCGGGTTCAATTTAGGAAAAAAATAGTGCTAAAACATCTTGATGATGTTTGAAAAGTGACCATTTTCGGCGAAAAGAAATAGAAGCCTTCGTGAGTGGCTAGTTTTCTGGCAGTTGGTGGACTTGAGAGGCGTTTTGAAAGCGGATTATTTTTGCCGATAGGCTGATAGTTATTGTTGATAATCGACGCTATTTCGTATTTTCGGTTTCTGAAAAACGATACGCCAGAATGGCTTTTCGGTTTCTCGGTGGGATTGCGTTTTTGCATTTGTAGGGGAAAAGGTCTCGGAAAAGTGAAAAAAAACGTAATTTTGGATGTTATGGCTGTGACGAAGTCATGGCTATCTGTTCGAACAAGGACGCGTCTTCGGTTATTGAAGAGACAGTTCCGGAGAGGTTTTCCGGTGCGTTAGTGCGGGAAAAAGGAAACTGGCAAGTGTTTGGCGGTTTCAATGATAGCTGGCAATACAAGACCTATATATGAAGCCTGAAGGCAAGAGTAGTAGAACGAAAAAATATGCGCCGATTTTGCCGGGGCCAAACGATTGGCCTGTGGTGTGGTTGGCGAAAAACCGGAAAGACTTTGTCGAGGAAGTTACCGCAAGGAGCTTCGACAGGCTTAAGAAACTTCGGGGCAATAGAAACGCCCTTATCGAAGAGCTGGAACTAACGCTTTTCAAAGAGAAATCCAGGGTTAAGTTCGATCCTTGGCCCGTGGATCCGGAAGACGAGAAGGAGTTTTGGGGAAATACCCAAAAACGCTTGGCAGAATTGCCAAAAGGCGATGCTACCGGCGTAGCCGAGAATACTGAGGCGGACACTATTCTTCGTGATATTGTCGGGCGCTACTCGGAAGAGATTGCGGGGAATTTCAAAGAAAGCCATTATAAGCTAACAAGGGCGCTGGTCACTTTCGGGCTTACCCGTTTTTTGAACGGAGCCCGCTTAAAAGGTATCGATCGTTTCTTCAGGAACGAACTGTCCTTGATGGACAAAATCCATATCGTAGGTGAGACGGACAGACTACGGTCTTTGGCTAAGAAAGGCACAGTGGTTATGGTCCCGACACATTTCAGTAATCTGGATTCGGTTGTTATCGGGTGGGTGATTAATACTTTGGGTTTGCCGCCGTTGATTTACGGAGCGGGACTCAATCTTTTTAACCTAAAGCTTTTCGCTTATTTCATGAATAGCTTGGGCGCATACAAAGTGGACCGGAGAAAAAAGAACCTGGTCTATGTGGAGACGCTTAAGACATATTCTAGCCTTGCGTTGCAGAAAGGTATCCACAGTTTATTTTTTCCTGGCGGAACACGTTCCAGATCTGGGAAATTAGAGAAAAGATTAAAGCTTGGCCTGCTAAGTACTGCGATCGAAGCGCAACGAACCAATTACCAAAACGCTGAAAAGAACGGGGAAAAGCCGGGCAAAATCTTTGTCGTTCCGGTTTGCTTGAATTATAATTTCGTTTTCGAAGCGGAACAACTGATTAAGGATTACCTGAAAAGGCAGGGGCAAGAGCGTTATTATATCGACTCCGAACACTTCAGCTCTTCATTCGGAATCCTTAAATTCATCTTTAAGTTTATGATGAAAGGCGCCGATGTCTCCGTATCGATAGGTAAGCCTATGGATTTGTTCGGTAATTTTGTTGATGACGAAGGGGACGCTTTTGACCAGTATGGGCGAAAGATCAGCATGGCGGATTATTTTAAGTCAGGCGAAGGGGTTGACGAGAACTTGCAAAGGGAAACGGTTTACACCCGTATGCTCGGTGACCGGATAATTGAGGAATTTCATAGGATAAACCGTGTTTCATCTGCGCATTTGGCGGCGTTCGTTACTTTCCATATGTTAAGAAAAAGACATAGGAAGCTGGATCTCTACAGTCTGTTGCGTTTGTCAGGAGAGGAGTTGGTTGTTAATTACGACGAGTTGAGGGAGACTTTTATCCGTTTGCGCGACGTAATTTTCAGATACAAAAAGGAGGGACGTATTGGAGTGGCGGATCATATGTCGAGTAAGGATATAGACAAGCTGATACGCGAAGGTGTGGATAATTGTGGGATGTACCACCCGAAACGTCCTTTGAGGTTTGACAAGAAGGGCAACGTTACTACCCAAGACATAAATACGCTTTATTATTACAGTAATAGATTGGTAGGATATGGGCTCGAAAAATATATCTGAGATGACCGCCGTAGGCGTTATCGGAGCGGGTAGTTTCGGTTTGGCCGTGGCCAATCTGTTGGCTGAGAACGGAGAGGTTTTGCTATATGTCAGGAATAAGGAGATTATTCCGAAAATAAATGAGGACAGATACTGCAATAAACAGGAAATCAGCGAAAACATCCGTGCTACGGGTGACCTTAAGGAGGTCGCCGACAACTGTAGGGTGATTTTTCCGGTTGTTCCGTCTGTGAATTTTCGTGATATGATGCGGGACTTGGCTCCCCATCTTTATCCTTATCATATTTTGATTCATGGTACTAAGGGGCTTGATTTCCCTTACAAAGACAATATGGTCTATAATCGCGAGAGCGTTCGGACCATGAGCGAAATCATTCGTGAGGAAAGCTGTGTCGTAAGGGTAGGCTGTCTTGCCGGACCAAATTTGGCCCGTGAGCTTGCCGAGAAGCAACCCGCGGCGACAGTTGTGGCCAGTCATTTCGACGAAGTGATCGATGCGGGACAAAAGCATCTTAGAAGTGATCGCTTTCAAGTCTACGGCTCAAGCGATCTGATCGGAGTGGAGCTGACAGGCGTACTGAAAAATGTCTTAGCGATCGCCTCCGGGGCTTTGAGTGGCTTAGGTTACGGAGAAAACGCTAAGGGATTGCTTATTAGTCGGGGTTTGGTCGAGATGATTTATGTCGGTAAAGTGCTTGGCGGAAATACTGAAGCGTTTGTCGGCTTGGCGGGTGTTGGTGATATTGTGGCGACTTGCACAAGTAAGCTTAGCCGGAATTTTACCGTTGGTTACCGATTGGCGCAAGGCGAGTCTTTGGAAGATATTATCGAATCGATGGATGAAGTGGCGGAGGGAGTGAAAACGGTGAAAATCGTGAAACGTCTTTCCGAGCATTACGGCGTTCGGGCACCGATTACCGAAGCGCTTTATAAAGTTTTGTACGAAGGGGTAACGATTCAGGAAGTTATCCGATTGCTTATGAAATTACCGATGAATGCGGATATAGACTTTTTGTAGAAGTAAGGTAGAAGAGAATATAGAGGCCCTTTCCTTTAACAGGATTGGGCTTTTTTGTTGCCGGCAACCTTTGATGTTGGGTTATGTTTGATTTTTTTGAGATTAGAAAACTTTTTGATGTAACTTTTTCATTATATTTTCATTTGATTTAGTGTCCCGACTTTCTATTTCAATGTTACTGTTGATCTTGGAGGTTAATGAAAAGGTTTGTGTGGTTGTTAAATTTTTGTTTATGAAAGAGATTAAGAATTACTGGTTATTTGTGTTGTTTTTCATTTTTATCTCGGCTTGTTCAGAGAATGACACTAACCCGGAAGATGAAATAAATCAGAAAGAGCTAACCGAAGAGCAAAAAGAAAATATTGCCATTAACAACTGGACTTACGAGCAAATGTCTTTGTACTACTTGTGGCGTGACAAATTGCCTGCTCCAGAAGGATTGGATGCTACACAAACCCCTTCAGATTTGTTCGATAAGTTATTATATCAAGGGACGGAGGCTAATAGTAAGAAGGATGCTGATAAGTGGTCATGGATGACGGATGATTATGAGGCGCTGAAAAAGCAATTTGAAGGAATAAGTAAGTCAACGGGACACTCGCAGGTATTGAGTTTGGTGTCGGAAGGAAGCGATCAAGTTATCGCTATTGTTACGATGGTTTACCCCAAGTCGCCTGCTGAAAAGGTAGGATTGAAGCGTGGGGATATTATTACAAAGATTGACGGAAAGCAGATCAATAAAAGTAATTACAGGGAGTTATTGGGTAAAGACAGCTACACTGCGTCAGTTTCAAATATGGTAAATGGGCAGATTGTAGATTCAGGCAAAACCGTAAGTTTGGAAGCGGAGACCGATTTTGTTGAAAACCCTATTTTCATGTCAAAGGTAATTGAGGAGTCGGGTAAGAAAATCGGTTATTTAGTTTACAATTCTTTTATTGATTCTTACAACGACGATCTTGACCAGGTATTTGGCGCTTTCCGGGAGCAGGGAGTGACAGATTTGATTCTAGATTTGCGTTATAATCCGGGAGGAGCAACTTCGGCGGCAAAACATTTATCGGGTCTTATCGGCCCAGCTTCTTTGGCCGGAAAGGTGTTTTATAAATCGCAGTATAATACGGAGTTGCAAAAATATTTGGTTGAGACAGAGGGCGAGGATTACCTCAATGTGCGTTTTGGTTCGCATGGAAATGGGCTGGGATTGAATTCCGTTTGGGTGCTAACTACTTCAGGTTCTGCGTCTGCTAGTGAGTTGGTTATCAATGGGCTGAGGCCTTATATGACAGTGACGACAGTCGGTAGTAATACCCATGGGAAGTATGCGGGATCAGTCACATTCCAAAACAAAGAAACGGGGAGAACGAATTGGGCATTGCAACCTATTATCCTTAAGTTGGCTAATGCGGACGGCGTAACTGATTATTGGAACGGCTTTTCTCCGATTGTTGCTGTGGAAGACGATTTTTTCACAGAACTAGGCGACGTAAACGAAGGGATGTTACGCGCGGCGATTAATGATATTACTGGCGGGTCAAACGTTCCGGCTAGAAAAGCATCTAGTGCATCGATAGGGAAATATTTCCGCTTTTATAATCCGGCGCTTAAGCCAGATCAGATGGGGAATCAGGTAGAGTTGCCTGAGCTTTCTTTGTGAGGAAACAAATTGAGGTGAAAGAAAAAAACTCCTTGCGGATAATCTGCAAGGAGCTTTTTTTGACCTGAATAATTCGGGAAATTTATTCCGCAAGAATTTTCTTAAAGTCGTAATGCTCTGGGTTTGGTACCAGTTCTTTTGCGTACTCGTAGTCTTTTTCCGTGATGTACTGCATATTGTGTTTGAATACGTTGCGTACCATCTCGCTTTGGATGTTGACAAGGCGAGGTTGAACTTTTCCGTCTTTGTCAGCTACGTCTCTTAGGTAAAGAGGTCTGATATTGCCTTGAATATCCACAGATACCATGCACCCTGTACGTCCTTGTTTGAAGAGTTCGCCAACGCCAAGACCCAATAGGGTACACATCGTTAAGTCATAACCGATTGGGTGTGTACAACGAAGCTCAAAGCCGAGTTCAACAGGACGGCTGTTAATATTCAGGCCAATTCGGTCGCACTCTTTTTGTACGAGCGTTTTGAAAATATGGGCTTTACTTACGCTGAAAAGCTCTGGGTGTCCGTGATCGTCGTAAGTGAAGTTAATGCCACTGTTTGCGATTTCTTCGTCTTTCAGGAAATGAAATACGCCTTCGCTGACAATTGCTGCGCCGTAGTTAATGCCCAAAAGTGTTCTTTTCAACATCGACGAGACGACAAGCCTAGTGATCTTGTCCAGAGTAACCGGGGAATTTTCGAACATCTCCGGAACGATAATCATCGGGAAGTGGGCCGCCTTTCCGATGCCGAGAGCTAAGTGGCCGGCTTCGCGTCCCATTGCCGAAAGGACGAACCAGTTGTGGCTGGTTCTGGCGTCTTCGTAAGCCGTCAATGCGATCTGCACTCCTTCGTGCAAAGCGGTTTGGTAACCGAATGTAGGGATTCCTTCCGGTAGGGGAAGATCGTTGTCAATGGTTTTAGGTACGTGGATATTGGCCACGTCCAAGCCGTTATTAAGCAAATATTTGCTTATCCTGTTGGCGGTGGAGGCGGTATCGTCGCCGCCAATGGTTACGAGAAGTTCGACGTTGTTGTCGATGAAGAACCTGGAGTCGAACTCCGAATCTTCCGGTTTGTAACGGCTCATGGGTAATGCCGAACCGCCACGGTTTAGAATAAGGTCAGCAAACTTGAAATCGAGCTCGATGAACTCGGGATTTTCAGTGAAAATGGTTTTGTAGCCGTATTGTACGCCCAAGACTCTGTAATCTTGTTGGACGAAGAATTTTGTAATGGTACTTATTACGGTGTTGATGCCCGGTGCGGGGCCTCCCCCGCACAAAATTGCTACGCTTCGTTTCATCATGTTAAAATTTTCCGCTGCGAAGATGCTAAAAACAATTCAAAATCCATGGATGCTTTGCGCACATTGCGAAAACCTTCTTGGGCTGATTTGTGTTTTGGCGCTTTCGCCGATTTTATCGGGTTAATTCAGTTGCGGATGACCGAAACAGAATGTCTGCGTTCTGAAGAATCTTTTTCTTGAGGTCTTCCGGATAATCGGGCCTGGTATCTAGGAATTCTCGGACTAGGGCGGTTGCCTGAGCGGAACTATGGCCACTAAAGAGGGCGCCGAGCCAATTGCCGGGAAAGAAAAGATCGCCTGTTCGCTGTGTTTCCTTTAACAATTCCAGACCTGGAGTTATGTATTTGATAGCGTGCTCTTGTCTTAAAGGGTGATTAAGCAATGCCAACGCTTTGAGTGTCCATACGGTTTTCGTGCGGTTTTGTTGTTGGGCAAGGCCCATAAAAAACGCGTCGCGGGAGGCCGTGTCTGCTGACAGGGCGGGAGCTAAGTGCTTCCATTTTGATTTTTCGTGCGGACTAGGGGCCTTCTCCAAAATCGTTTCGAGAAGTTTGTCAGAGAACTTGCCGTGAACAGCCAAACTGTATGTTAGACGGGAGTAATCATCATATCTGAGTTTGTAGCCAGCTAGTCCCGATGAACCGTTCAGGAGCGCTAGCGCTTTTTTCAGGCCTTGGTCTGAATAAAGGCAAGAACTCCAAGTTTTGAGATATGCGCTTTTTACGCCAGGCTCTTCCGCCATCTCGGCGTTCTTCCAAAGCCAAGTTTCTTGTTTCTTTGAGACATTGATCCGTTGTTGATTATCGAGAAAATGCCAGAAAGCGGTGGAAGAGAACCCCAATACTTTGTCGATAATAAGCGGGTTGGTTTCGAAGCCCAAATTATCACGGACGGCTTGTAGAAATTTCAGGCCGGAAAGCCTGTTGTCGAGCATATCCTCATAGAGGTTTAGCCAAACGGCGGTTCTCGCAGTCTCGGTTTTTAGGTTTCGCAGGTTTTTCCTAAGGTATACACGGGAGTTTTTGTCCATCACAAAATGCCCGTAAGCGAATGCGTCTGAGTTAGGAAGAATAAAGTTTGCATTCAAACCCTTGGCTTTGTCTATTGTATGGCTACTGCCGGATTGGAATGAAGTGTTGATCGTCACGTCCTCGTCGGCAGTGCCGATTAGCCAAGTCAGGGGCTGGTTTTTCGCTATGTTTCCTTTTTGATAGATCTCAAGGTTCGAAACCTCCTCGCCAAAGTACTCCGTCTTAACGGTGTATTCCGGCATTCCCGGTTTCTCTACCCACACATCGCTCCATATGCTTAGGTCCTGTTCTGTGTGTTTGTCCAGAATGGAAAGAAGATCATGCCAAGTGGCGTTGCCGAATTTGTGTAGCTGAACATACTCCCTAAGCGCGTTCTTGAATTTTTCTTCGCCGACTAATTGCTCCGCCATGCGCATAATGGCTGGTGCTTTGTGGTAAATAATGCTTCCGTAGATGGAGCCGGCCTTGAGTAGATTGTCCAGTTCCTGTTGAACGGGGTGGCTTCCTTCCGAGCGGTCAACCGAGTAAGCGCTAGGATAATGCGAAAGGACGAATTTCACGTCATGGTTAATGTCCGGGAATTTCGGGTTCACGATTTTGTCGGCCAAAAAGTTTGCGAAGACTTCCTTGAGCCAAACTTCGTTGAACCATTTTATCGTTACCAGATTCCCGAACCACATATGCGTCACTTCGTGCGCAATCAGTTTTGCCCTGTAGAGTTTTGCGCTAGGTGTGGCTTGATCGTCGAGGAAAAGCTTTTCTTGTCTGAAGAATGTAGCGCCCGGATGTTCCATCCCGCCGAATTGGAATGCGGGAATCGCCGCGCAATCGAAGTGGCTGAAAGGGTAGGGGACACCGGTTAGCTCCTCCATCCAGTAAAGAGATTCTTCCAAGTATTCGAAAACCGGATCTAAGCTTTCCTTTATTTTCAGGCTGTCTTTCTCCATATGGAGCAGACTGACGTTTCTTTTTCCGAATTTTCTACGCTCCACCTGATAGTCGCCTGCGGTAAAAGCGAAAAGATATGTGCTTATCGGCTGCGTTTTTCCGTAAGTAAGTGTCCTTTCCTTAGATCCGATGGATTCTGACAGTAAAGGACCGTTTGCCAAGGCTTTCCATTCCTGCGGGATAGTAAGCGTAAGCTCGTAAGTGGCTTTTAAGTCTGGTTGGTCAAAGCACGGGAACGCCGTGGAGGCCCGATCGGGAACAAAGAGCGTATACATTTTATCATCGTCCCTGTTCAATGAGTGGTCCGCGGCGATAAAGTCCACATTTATAGTGTTCGCTCCGGTTTTTAAGGCCTTTTTCGGGATAATGATATGCCCGTTAACGTGAATGACGGGAAGTCTGCCTGCGGAAGTGCTGACGGATAAAACGGAATCTCCACGGAAGTCAAGGGCTAAAGGTTCCTGAACGTCCGATAGGTTAAGGGAGATTTTCGCAAGGCCAGAGATTTTTTGTTTCCGGTCTTTAGGGATATGGAGTCCTAAAGCGTAATTGATGTCTTTGATCCGTGCTTTTCTTGCTTTCGCAAGTTGTAGCGAAACACCGAGTTCGGGGAAATCCGCTTTTTTGTCAGAGCAAAAGGCTTCTTGTGACAAAATAGATAATATAAGGAGAAGCGTAAAAATGAAGAGACGCATACTTTGATGAGTTAGTTTTTGAGTGGGCGGGTCCTTGCCTTTACATGAAAAGGACAGTTTCGACCCGACATTACAATATACGAATTCTTTCAACAGCAATTTTCAGCCAACGGAATTCGGCTTTTGAACTAGGTTTATTGAACGTGTAATACAATCGCTCATTTGTTTGCCTCTTGAGTGACGTGCATGTTGAGACTCTTTACTAATTAATTCGTTTATAAAGAAAACAGGTTGGAAACCGAAGTGAGTAGCTTTTCTTTTCGGCTTATTCCTGATTTGTAGAACGTTGAGATCGCTAAAGTATTCGCTAGGATTAATTATAAGTAGAGTGAATGGCATAACATACTGAAGGAAGCGAGAGGCTATCAAGGCCTTTTGAAGTAGTTTGGATTACTGATAATCCGTCAAGACTAATTTTAATATTAGGTAATGCACATATCGTTAAGCGTGTAAGTGAACGTCGTTTCCGGATTTTGTCCAAGAAAGTGACAAAATTCAAGACCTAACCTATTAATAGGCCTTGCATTTGGGACTTTATTTATCTATTTATGGGGATAGTTTGGGAATGGAGTTCCCACGGAGTTATAATTTATAATTGTAAGATATTTATGCGTGTAAGCCGGACGCTGTTGTTGGTAGTGAGTATTTTTTTTCTGGCGCTGGAGTCAATGGCTCAAAATGTAGTCCAGATAAAGGGAACGGTTTACGATTCGGAAACCAAGGAGCCTATCCCGTTCGTTAACGTCGTGCTTAAAAATCGCAAGGAAATAGGCACGATTACGGACGTAAACGGAAAGTTTTCGTTCAAGGCGAAGGTCAAAGGGAAAAAGGCTGTCCTGTTAGCCTCGTTTATCGGTTATTTGCCTACCGAACAGGCCGTAGAGATTGCCGGTTTGGGTAATGTCGAAATCTTATTAAATACTGAGACCAGAAAACTCGACGAGGTTGTTTTCGAAGCGCCTGAGAACCCCGCATATGCCGTAATCCGAAAAGCGGCGAAGCGAAAACGCAAACTGGCCCCGGAAGATTTGGACCACTACACTTTTAAAAGCTATAAGAAATCGGAGCTTTTTGTGAAAGATTTTAAGGTTTTTGAAAAGTGGAAAGTTGCCAAAGAGGCTATCAAAGTAGTTGAAAAACTGAAGCTGGATGGCCTGCGTAACGAGGACGGCTCTTATAAGGTGCCGATTTTGGTAGCGGAAAGTTTTCTTGACATCTACCATGAAAAAGGCCGTGACGCCCGAAAACTGGAGAAAAGCCATGTGACGGGAATCGGTGTGGATCCTGACGATAACGTTTCGCGTTTGATGGCCGACAATAGTTTCAACGGTTTCGATTTTTCCAAAGATGAGATTTTTTTGCTGGACAAAAACGTCCCCTCTCCAATAGGCGACGCTTGGCGGATCACTTACGAAATGTGGATGATCGATAGTTTGGCCAAGGTTGGAGCGGATCCGTGCTATAAGATAGAAGTGGAGCCGAGGGCCAAAGGCGATATCGCTTTTTCTGGTAAAATCTGGATTACGAAAAAAGATTTTGCCCTTAGAAAACTGGACCTTAAACTCGCCGTTGGAGCGAACATGAACTATGTGTCCAGTGTGGATATCCGCCGGGAATACATTAAAGGAGCGGGAAATAAATGGTATGTGAAGCGCAGTCGATTGGATCTTGACGTTTCCGATACGGGGCCGTTTCCCGGAGTGTTTTTGAGACTCTACACCCTCAATAACGGTTTTGACAGCACTACACCTATGCCCCAAGGCGTATTTGACGATCGCTACGAAATTGCGGAGTCAAAGGAGTATGATGATGAGGCTTATTGGGAAACATTCAGGGATTCGCTTTCGGTAATCAGCCCGCAGGACGCGATCAGTGTGCACCAAGTGATAGATTCGATACAGGACCGTCCGGCCATAAAACGGTTTACTGTAGTCGGGAAAATTGTGGCGAATAGTTATATCGACGGTAAGTATGTGGACTGGGGAAGTGTCCTGTCACTGTATGCCTGGAATAATGTGGAAGGACACCGTTTTCAGTTTGGTTTTCGGACCACGAAGAAGTTTAGCGAGCGCTGGTTTTTCAAACCGTCAATTGCCTACGGTACGAAAGACAATAAATGGAAATATAGCCTTGACGCAATCTACAATATAAATCGAAGCAAAGGGATTTTTGTGGGGGCTACAGTTCGCAGGGATCTGCGGGGCTTGGCGCAATTAGGGTTTGAGGGTGAGAGCACGCGTTACTTACGAGCGTATACTCGTTGGGGAAATATTGATAGGCGCAACCCGTATTACAATGACGAATTCAAGGCTTTTTTCACAACGAGATTCAAACGGAATTGGTCGCCGTCTTTTTCTATGCGTTATCGTAAATTGTCGGCTGTGAAGCCGGTTAAGTTTGCCTCGGCCGTGGAGGAGATCAAGCCTTGGAACGAGGTGAGAAGCGTAGAAGGAGAAATTGGCCTGAAATACGTACAGAGTAATATGTTCGTATTGAATAGGAGTAATAAGCTTATTCCTCTGGGGGCTAAAAGAAAGCCGATTTTCACACTTAATGCCGCTTACGGAATGTATAAGGACGGGTCCGATTGGAAGCCGTATCAACGCTTTAGTGCTGGAATACGCCAGCGGAATGCGCCTTTGACTGCTTTGGGATCTACTTGGTATAAACTTGAGGGTGGCGTGACGTTGGGAGAGGTGCCTTATCAATTGATGAAAGTTCACCAAGGCAATGAGTCGATGCTGAACTTTACAGGGGCGATTCAGATGATGAAAAACTTTGAGTTTGTCAGCGATCATTATGTGGAAGCGAAAGTTGAGCACTATTTTGACGGAAAGCTTATTACGCGATTACCCGGACTCAGCTATTTGAACCATTGGTTCGATGCCCGGATTCTGTTGATTGGAGATGTTGTGTGGGGCGGAATGTCTGATACGGGCAAAGAATTCAATAGCCATTATATAAATACAGATGGGAAAAAACGGGGCTATCATCGTTTCCGATATCTGGAGCATGACAGGCCGTTTATCGATGCGGGAGTTGGGATTGAGAATATTTTCAAACTTTTGAGAATCGACTTTATGCGAAGGCTGACTTATTTGGAACCTGAATATGGAGGAAAGAATTGGGCGATAAAGCTTTCCGCAAGATTTAAGTTTTAGGCCTATCCCGAGCTGTTTTCGGGAGCCAAATACTACAAACAACTTCCTTCTTATCGTGTTGGCTTGAAAAAACACGATGAGAGGGAAGTTTTCTTTTTTATGGGTAATAGCTATTTTATTTGTTTACACTCTGACGTCTTGCGGTTCGGAGAATGTTTCGCCCGCGTCTTGCCTTGTTTATGATTATGTGGATTTTAAAGGAACTCTTGTCCGTGTAGTTTATGACTCAAAGGACAGGGTTGTTCGTTTGGAGAAGCAATTGGGAGATTCTCTTTGGTCGGAAGCTTTCACATATAAGAATAATAAGCTTGATGAAAAGCGAACCTATAATGGAATCGGGACATTGTTGAAAACCGAGAAATTCCGATTTGCTGGCGATTCCGCAATTGTATCGGTTTCGGGAGGTAGCGAAGGTTATCGTTTATATTTTGATGAAAAAGGAAAAACGATCCGTAAAGTCCAAGATACTGGTGATGAGGTTCGCTTTGTTTATAACTCGTTAGGTAATTTGGAAAGTGAAACCCATTACACTCCGGATGGTAAGTTGAGTTTTGAATTACGGTTTTTTATGGGAAATGGGGGACAGCCGTTTTATAAAACACCTTATTCCGGTCTGATCTTCGGGCCTGAGTTCAGTTGTCCAAACAGAACCGAACGAATCAACTATGAGACGGGTGGCCATCGTTTTGAAGAGAGATTTCAAAACAGGTACAGCGACAGTGGACTATTGGAAGAGGTGGAGGCGAGCAGATACAAAGACGGGAAGCTCCAAAAGAAACTTCCCCGCCAGTTTTTTCTATATTCTTGCGATTAGAGAATCGCTTGGAGCACCGGGACCAACAATTCCACGATAAACGGGGTGATTAGTGCGGTAACAACACCACACAGCCCTAACGCTAAGCCTCCGTAGGCGCCGTATTCTTTTCCGAGTTCCGATACAGTGGCGGTTCCCAGCCCGTGGGAAGCCGCGCCCATAGCCATTCCCATCGCTTTTGGACTTTTTACCCGTATGAGCTTGAGAAATGGTAGCCCGAAAATCGATCCAGTAAGTCCCGCAATCATTACAAATACGGCCGTAAGCGAAGCCAATCCCCCAATCTTTTCGGAAATACTCATGGCTATCGGTGTTGTGACGGCTTTTGGGGCCAAGGAAATCAAGACTTGCTCTGTTGCGCCCATGACGGCGGCGATAAAGAGAACGCTGATTACGGCCACGCCACAAGCAGAGAATACGGCCGTGAAGATCATTTTGCTTTGCTTTTTGATCTCCTTCATTTGCGTATAGAGCGGAACGGCCAAAGCCACAACGGCTGTGCCGAGGAAGAAGCTGATGATGCTTCCGCCTTCGTTATATTCAGGGTAGCTGATGTCCAGCGACAGAAGAATGGCGATTATTCCCGCTATACTGAGCAATACGGGATTGAACAGAAAGAAAGGGACCTTACGGTAAAGCGTTCTGGCCAGAAAATACACCCCGCAGGTCAGGGTGACGAAGAATATTTTTGAATGAAGGATTTCAGTCATCGCTAGTGTCCATTTTTTGGCTGACAATGCCAACAACGCCAATAATAATCAGTGTGCTTACAACGCAAGCAACCATAATTGCGGGCCATTCTTTTTCGAGCAAATCGAAATAAAGCATTAGGCCTACACCCGGCGGAATAAAGAAAAAGGCCATTTCTTTATTGAGCAAGTCGGTGACGGGTTTTACGCTTTTGAGTTTTACCAACTTGAAGTTAAGCGCCAGCAAAAGCAAAACCATACCGATGATACTTCCCGGTATGGGTATGTTGAGCAACGCGCTGACGGTGTCGCCGGCGAGAAGACAACCGAAGATGATGGATAAGCTTTTGATAAGGTCTTTCATGCTGTATCGAAAACGCAGATGCGGGAGGGATATTTTACAAAAAAATCAGCGAAACGGCAGAGCCGTTCGCTGAAGTTAACTAGCAGGATTATTTAGAAACTTACTTCATTGGTCAATTCCCTTCCCTCGTTATAGTCTTCGAGGTTTTTCAGGGTAGTTTTTGCGATTTGGGTGAGCGCCTCGTCCGTAAAGAATGCCTGGTGTGAGGTGATCAGCACGTTCGGGAACGAAAGAAGCCTGGCGATTACGTCGTCGGTCACTATTTTTTCCGAAAGATCACGGAAGAAAAGTTTTTCCTCCATTTCGTACACGTCAATACCCAAGGCCCCGATATGTCCGGACTTCAAGCCTTTGATCACTTGTTTTGTGTTTACCAACGGCCCACGGCTGGTGTTGATCAGCATGGCGCCTCTTTTCATCATCTTGATGGTCTCTTTGTTGATGATGTGGTAGGTTGATGGTAGGAGTGGGCAGTGTAGGGAAACGATATCGCTTTGCGTCAGCAAGTCTTGCATTTCCATGTACTCAACGCCTTGTTCCAGCAATTCCGGGTTTTGGTAAACGTCGTAGGCTACGATTTTGCAACCAAACCCACGCATGATCTGGGCGAAAATGGCCCCGATTTTTCCCGTTCCCACCACACCTACGGTTTTGCCGTTCAGGTCAAATCCGGTTAGGCGCTCAAGCGAGAAGTTGTTGTCCCTTACGCGGTTGTACGCTTTATGTGTTTTTCGGTTCAGTGTCAGGATCAAGGCCACGGCGTGTTCCGCTACGGCGTGCGGAGAGTAGGCGGGAACCCTGACAAGTGTGATGCCCAGCTCTTTGGCCTTTTCAAGATCGACGTTATTGAAGCCTGCGCAACGCAGAGCGATAACCTTGATTCCGTAACCCGCCAGCTTCTCAAGGACGTCAGCGCCCAAACGGTCGTTGACGAATGTGCAGATGGCGTCATAGCCTTTGGCGAATTCGGCGGTTTCTTCTTCCAGCCTTACTTTGTAGTAAGTGAGCTCGAAACCTTGGCTGTTGTACTGGTCGAAGTATTGTCGGTCGTATGATTTTGTGCTAAAGAAAGCTACTTTCATTACGATGGGTTTTAGGTCGGAAGATTCGTGTGTTGTATTATTCTAAGTTGCGTTCCTGTTATGGAACAACCTGTTTGTGTGTGTTTGACACTGCGAATTTATAAACAAAAGCTTGTTGTTTATTGTTTGGAGGTTGTTTTGGGCTGAAAAATCGACGCTGTGTAAAAAGATTGCCTCCGTTTTGAAATTGAACAAAAGTAACTGTGAATTTGCCGTGTGTTTTATGATAATTTGAATGAAAGCCGATCTCTTTGGCTATGCGGGCCCCACAGCGATTTTTATTTGCTCCAAGCCCAAATATTTTTACTAAATTTGGAGTTCTATTCTGGAGAAGATATCAAATACAGTCAATGGATAAAATCAGGAACTTTTGTATAATCGCCCATATCGACCACGGGAAAAGCACCTTGGCCGACCGGCTTCTGGAACACACGCAGACCGTGGCGGACAGGGATATGCAGGACCAGCTACTGGACAGTATGGACTTGGAGCGCGAGCGTGGTATTACTATTAAGAGCCACGCCATCCAGATGAATTACCGGAACGGGGGAGATGAATATGTCCTGAACCTGATCGATACGCCGGGGCACGTGGATTTCTCCTATGAGGTGTCTCGTTCTATCGCCGCCTGCGAGGGGGCGCTTTTGATCGTGGACGCTTCGCAAGGTATCGAGGCGCAGACGATCTCGAACCTTTATTTGGCTATGGAGAATGATTTGACCATCATTCCCGTACTGAACAAAATCGACCTGCCGGGCGCCAGCCCAGAGGAGGTATCTGACGAAATCGTTGACCTTTTGGGTGTGGAGCGCGACGAGATCATTCGTGCCAGCGGCAAAACGGGCCAAGGTGTGGACGATATTCTCGATGCGATCGTTAAGAGAATTCCGGCGCCGAAAGGTGACCCGGAAGCGCCGTTGCAGGCCATGATTTTCGATTCGCAGTACAATCCGTTCCGTGGCGTGGAGGTAATCTTCCGCGTGTTTAACGGGACATTCAAAAAAGGCGACGCCGTTAAGTTCGTTAACACCGGACGCACATATAACGCCGACGAAATCGGTATTCTGAAACTGGAGCAGGAACCTCAGAAAGAGATTGCCGCCGGTAATGTGGGCTACCTGATTTCGGGAATCAAAAACGCCCGCGAGGTAAAAGTGGGTGATACCATTACGCACGTGGAACGCCCTTGCGAAGCGGTGACGGGTTTTGAGGACGTAAAGCCGATGGTTTTCGCCGGTATCTATCCGGTGGACACTACGGAGTACGAAGAACTCCGCGCTTCGATGGAAAAGCTTCAGCTCAACGACGCCTCTTTGGTATGGGAGCCTGAGACTTCCGCCGCTTTGGGCTTCGGTTTCCGCTGCGGATTTTTGGGAATGCTCCACTTGGAGATTATCCAGGAACGGCTTGAGCGTGAGTTTGACATGACAGTGATCACCACCGTGCCGTCCGTGCAATACAAGGCCGTAATGACCGACGAGAGCATCAAATGGGTTAACGCTCCTTCGGAAATGCCTGAGCCGAACAAGTGTTCGCATATCGAAGAGCCTTATATCAAAGCCCAGATAATCTCGAAGTCTGATTATATCGGACCGATTATCAGCTTGTGTATGGACAAGCGCGGTATTCTCAAAAATCAGGTTTATCTGACTACGGACCGCGTGGAGTTGACTTTCGATTTGCCTTTGGCCGAAATTGTATTTGACTTCTTCGACAAGCTGAAAACCATTTCGAGAGGTTACGCTTCGTTGGATTACGAATTGACAGGTTTCCGTCAATCGAATATGGTGAAGCTTGATATGATGCTGAACGGCGAGAAAGTGGATGCGCTCTCAGCCATCGTTCACCGTGACAAGGCCTACGAATGGGGCAAGCGTCTGTGCGAAAAGCTCAAAGAGCTGTTGCCTCGCCAGATGTTCGAAATCGCCGTGCAGGCTTCGATCGGTACAAAGATTATCGCTCGCGAAACCGTTAAGGCGATGCGTAAAAACGTATTGGCCAAGTGTTACGGCGGTGATATTTCGCGTAAGCGTAAACTCCTCGAAAAGCAGAAAAAAGGTAAGAAGAGAATGCGTCAGGTGGGTAATGTGGAGATTCCGCAGGAAGCCTTTATGGCCGTTCTTAAGCTTGACTAATATTGCCTTAGGATATAAAAACAAAAAAGCGAAGCCCGGTGGGTTTCGCTTTTTACTTATACAGAAGTTTGTAATCCAGTATCAGTTCTTGTTGGCCTTCGGGAGCGGGCTCCTCTCTGATGTCGATAATCGTTTGACCGCTCAGAATATGTTCGATCGCTTCGGTTAGCTGGTAAAGGTCAATTGCGTCGGGAGCTTGCGCTTCGGGGAAACGCAGAACGACTTCGACCACGTGAGTTTTCCGCAGGGAAAACGGGATCAGCTTTTCGCAAAATGCCTCTTTCAGCGATTCGTAATCGTTGGAAGTGATGCGCAGAAATTTTTTCATGGGGCGAATTTACGCTGATTTTCCGTTTGGCGCCCCATTTTCGTTATCCCTTCCTACAATTTAATATCAGTCCCAGTCCAGCAAGCGCTGTTCGCCCGATAGTTTCTGGATTTCCGTAATATCTTGCGACATTTCGATTACGCCTTTATATTCCTTGTTGGCGTTACGGACGGCGAAATAGCGGATATAAAGCACATGCCCACGGTGGTTGAACCAGAACTCGGCGGTGTTTTGTGTTCCTTTTCTGAATTCCTCCAAAATCCTCAATACGGTTCCTACGCTTTTCGGAGGGTGGCAGAAACGCACTTCACGGCCGATAATGCCCGGGCTTCTTGGGAAAACACGTTCCTCGCCGCGGTTGTAGAAGATCACTTTGTCATCTTCGTCTACGTAAGTGATGTCCAGTGGCATGGTCTTGAGCAAAAGGTTGATTTGCTCGTGGCTCAGGTAACCTTCGTCCATCCGCAGTTTGTCTTCGGTTGAGAAAGTCAGCTCCCTTTGCTCAAAGTCCTCGGATGGGTGAACGTAAGCCTGTTCTGCTTTTTCGCCATATTCCGGAGGCGTTTCCTTCAGCATCCAGCCGATTTCCTCTTCGCCGTTTCTTACGGATTTCCAGTCGTTTTCGTCAAGAAGCTCCAACGCGTTCGGGAAAAGGACATTCTCTTCGATTTCCAGAAGGCGGATTATACCTGTGGAAAGGTGGTATAGGTTTGGGGCGATTTTGTCAAAGTCACGTTTTTCCAGGTGTTCCCTGATGATCTTGGCTTGGGCCCTGAGCGTGTCATGGAAAGACCACATGCCTTGGCTGGGATTGTTCCATCCTTTTTTCTCCAAAAACGGGAAAAGTTGGTTTTCTTTTCTGGCAAATCTTTTCTCTACTTCGCACAGCTCGTTGAACTGGTTGAAAAAAGTTTGCGGATCGTTTTCGATATCGGTTTTGGAAATGTCGCTGATGATAGCCTTGATCAGCTCGGCCTCTGCTTTATATATGCTTACGGGGTGCCCCGGATTCAATGTCTCTTGGGTGTTCATACGGTAATGGTTTTGTTTGTGGCAATGTCACGAATTCGTAGCCTTTCCGGTATGCTTTCGGTCATATGTGAAAAAATCGGCGTTTTTGGAGCGAGGGAAGCATAGGTGACGGAAGTCATATTTTATTTGGAAAGAGAGGTTTAGATTTATTTTTGATGACTAAATGTGCATTTTAGCATTAAATTTTAAACACAGACACCCATCCGATGAAACAAAAGACAATAATAGTGGTCGGTGGCCTTTCGGCTGGGCCTTCGGCGGCGGCCAAGGCCAGAAGAATGGACGAGAACGCAAGAATTATCCTTTTCGAAAAAACTTCCGATATAAGCTACGCTACCTGCGGTATGCCTTATGCCCTTTCGGGAACAATCCCTAGCAGGGACAAGCTGGTGGTGGTTAAGCCTGAGTTGTTGGAGAAGCGTTTTAGAATAGACGTTCGCTTGGAAGAGCCCGTGTTGGAGATCTTCCCCGAAGAGAAGAAGGTGAAAACCAATAAAGGCGAATACGCTTACGATTCTTTGGTTTTTGCGACGGGAAGCCGTGGAGCGGTGCCACCGATACCCGGATTGGCCGAGGCGAAGAATTGGGCTCATTGTCGGACGATGGGCGATTTTGACGCTTTGAAAGCGAAGACGGATGATGCCTCAGCCAAAAAAGTGGCGGTTCTCGGCGCCGGCCTGATCGGTGTGGAAGTGGCTGAAAACCTGAAAATGGTCGGTAAAGACGTTGTCGTTTTGGAAATGGCGCCGGAAGTGTTGCCGGCTTGGAGTCCTGCTTTCGGCAAATTTGCGGGAAAGGTTCTGGATGAATCAGGGTTGGTGCTCAAAACGTCAACAAAAGTTACGTCGCTTGAGGTGGAGAACGGCGAGATATGCGCCTTGGTGACTGAGAGCGGAGAACGCATCGAATGCGATTTTTTGGTTTTGGCGACGGGAGGAATACCGAACACGGATATTTTGAAAAACAAAGGCGCCGAATGCGTTGGCAATGGGGCTTTGGTTGTGGATGAAAATATGCGAACCAGCCTTCCCGGTATTTTTGCTGCTGGCGATTGCGCCGTGATCAAGCATCTGATCACTAAAAAGCCTGCTTATTTTCCGTTGGGAACTCACTCCAACAAAGGCGGAAGAACGGCGGGAGCCAACGCTACAGGAGCGAATGAAAGGTTCAAAGGCGCTTACGGAACGGCCATAGTTAAGCTTTTCGGTCACACATTGGCCCGTACGGGCATGAACGGAGCGATGCTCGACGCTGAGGGAGTTCCGTATAAATCGACATTTGTGATCGGTGACGCTACACCGGGTTACTATCCCGGACAAAAACCCGTTTTCCTCAAAATATGGTATCATGCCGACGACCGTCGCCTTTTGGGGGCTGAAGCATTTGGCGAAAAGGGGATCGATAAGCGAATTGATGTCTTGAGCGTTGGGATTTACGCCAAGTTGACGATCGACGATTTACCGCAGTTGGATTTGGCTTACGCCCCGCCGTTCTCACCGGCCAAAGACCCAGTGGTTGTGGCCGGCTATGTGGCCGGAAATGCGTCGGATTTGGGCTTTACGGAAATCCACCCCGAAGAATTCGAAACGGAGAAACCCGACGACGCCGTAGTTCTGGATGTCCGTAATCCAAAAGAACTCGAAGCGACGGGGAAAATCTTTGGTGCGGTAAATATTCCGTTGGATCAGTTGAGAGACCGATTGGACGAACTGGATAAAAGCAAGCCTGTTTTTGTGTATTGCGCCAAAGGACTTAGAGGGTATTTGGGCGCTCTGGTTTTGTCACATAACGGGTTTGAAAAAGTCTATAATATTTCCGGAGGCATGACGCATTGGAAAATGCAGGGTATGGAAACCGTTTAACGGTTTTCGCCAAAGAACCGGGCGTGTTCCACATGCTCGGTTCTTGCTTTTTGAGTATTAGTGGCTAGTCTATATATGGCTATTTTTATTGATAGTGTTACAATATTTTTATATTATAACAGCGTTATTCTTTTTGCTGGAGCTGATTTTTGGGATTGAATCTTTTGTGCTGTTGCTCTGGTTGCGTTGCTTTTTTTACAGGTTATTTTTCAATAAAACACACTACGATTGATGAGAAAACTGTTGATTTTTACTCTCGCCGTATTCCTTAGCCCGCAATTATGGGCGCAAAAGGAATCTGTACAAGTTCCAAAAATAATTCAAAAATATTATTACTCCACCAGCGGATCTTCCGTTTGGGATTTGGGGATTTGGAGCAACCGTTTTCAGGCGAACAACACAACGTTTCGGATAACGTCGGTGAAGGAAGAAAACGGTGTTTATGAGGTTGAAGGTGAGGCTAACGGAAACTCGAAACAGCTTTATGTAAAGCCCCTGAACGAATACTACGCTGAGCTCTCGGATAGTCCCGACGGCTATTTTTCGCTAAAGAAAACCAACGCCGATTTTCCTGATGAGCAACCGGAAGAGGTCTTGAAGGAAATTCCGGATAATTTGTCCGGGAAGTGGAATGTTTCGGGCCCGGGGCCAAGCATGAAAATCGAAAAAACTAGAGTGTCAATAGGCAAGGGCGGTGCGGATCTCGAAGCGATTTTTAAAATGCCAAATTCCTATTTTTTAATTCTAAACGGTGATTTGGGAAAACAGTATGTGACCATCGAGCCTAAAGAAAACTCGCACTTGCTTTTGTCTAAAGTCGATAAAGATCCGGTCCTTTTCATAAAGGAAGGACAAACTTCAGTAGGCCTGAAAGTGGATTTGGCTAAACTTTTTTCGGCGTTTGGCGGAACTTGGTATGGTCGAGGAGGCTCGGAATTATTGAAAATATCCGGAAAGGATGTCAGATGGAACAGAAGGAAATTAAAGGAATTGAAAATTTTCAGAAATCCGTTGACCGGCGCTTATATTTTGAAGCATAAGTCAGGGGAAGTAGCATTGAAACAAGGGCCAAGGGGCAGGGTGGAGTACGAGAAAACCAGCGATTTTGGCGTGTTGCGTTCCGACCCGTCGCAGAAAGAAATGCTGGAGTTGTATGCGGGCGATTTGCCTTTTGGTTGGCCGACTGAATGGTTTGCGATAGACGAGAAATCTCTTTGGACGTACGGTTTTGCGAATGAGAGACTCTTCGCCGACGGCGATGCGTGGGAACTCGAAAAAATGACTTATTTCGACTGCGTTTACCGTTTTGTGGTTAGGAATAATTCGGATGTGAAGCGGGAATATTTTTTCCGTTTGGACAAGAACGGAACCCCGATGGCCAAGGTGTCAGGGGGAGAGTGGAAAGCTTATGTAGGAGACAAGGACTTATCCGGCTCGTTTGATTTTGATAAACTTAATATTGAAAATAAACAAGGAAAGGCAATCGTCAGAGCGAGTTTTTATGGTGAAGTCGGGGCATTCAGAGAAATGATTCGTAATTGTAAATTGACGGTTACGGACCCGATGTTCGAGGATGAAGTTGTTTATAAGAAAGTAAACGAGACCGGGGAATTCGTGGAATTTGAGGTGCCTTTGAACGGCGTGTCAAAAGCCCGGTTAGAGTGCGGACGTTTTGGGAAAGGTTTCATCGTGGTGCCGGGCGAGGAGCTTCTGGTCGGTTTTCGGATGTCTACTGGCAAGGCATGGCGAACGGAAGTGAACGTGATGGGGCAATTGGCCCGATACGATGAGGCTCAAAACAATTTCAGAAGAGCGGTTTCGTCAGCTTTGAAACCCGATTGGGGCATGCAAAAATCTTATAACATGCTGTCTTCGGAGAAGGACCCGGCGAAGATGAAAGCTTTTGTAGAAGAAAACCAAAAGCGAATGTCTGTCTGGATGCAGAAGTATTTCGAGAAAAACGATGTAAGTAAAGCGATAAGGGCCGAGGGCGAATTCCGGATGGGAACCTATATTAGCGGCATGGCTTCGACGTATAGGCATTATCAGAAATCCATCCCGAAAGAGAAACTCGACGAGGCTTGGCCTATTCCGGAAATGGAGTTTGAGCTTCCTGAGCCGTTGCCCGCATGGCAGGCTGGCCTTTCGAGATCTTTTCTCTATCGGATCATGAATTCTTTTGAAAAGAGTGAATTTGGCAAGCGGCAGCCTTCATTGGAAAATCTGCCTGGCGTGGATAAGGCCGAGCTTGAAAAGAGAACAGAAGCGAAGAAGTTAGTGAAGAAGGCCAAGGAAGAGTTGGGAGAAGATAAGTTTCAGGAAATTGTGGAGACAGATTTGGCCAATGTCCCCAAGAAATACAGGAAGGTGAAGCGGGCGATATTGTCCGGCGAGGAGTTTTTCGAAAAATATAAAGACATTTTAGAGAAAGAAAAGCACATAGCTAAAGCGCAGGCTTTTTCTGAATTCGCAAAGGAAAAAGGGTTGGATCAGAATATTGCGGATATGGTGCTGTCCCGTTATTTCTCCAATCTGGTTTTCAAAGGAAAGGATCTTAAGAAAGGCGAATTGCTTTTCGACACTTATCGCTCACAACTTTCCACCGCTAACGCAAAAGGGAAAGCCGATGCGAAATTCCAAGAACTAAAGCGCTGGGTGGCGAATTTCAAATTGCCGGACGGAGCCAAGCTCAATGTTGTGGCCGACCTTTCGGCCGAACAGGTTCTGGCCAAAATTAAAGAGAAGCACAAAGGCAAAGTGATTTATCTCGACTTATGGGCCACTTGGTGTGGGCCTTGTAAAGGAGAAATGCCTTTTGCCAAGAAATTGAAAGCGAAGATGAAAGGCAAGGACGTAGCCTTTGTTTATCTCTGCGGAAGCTCAAGGGAAGGGGATTGGAAGAGTTCGATTGTTGATATGGATATCAGCGGTGACCATTATTTCCTAAACAGGGAGCAGACTACCGAAGTGCTGAAGATGTTCGATTCCCGTGGGTTCCCGACGTATAGGGTATTCGACAAAGAAGGAAATGAGGTCAAAGGAATGGCTGGCAGACCGAGTAATCCGGGAACGGCTAAAAGCCTTGAGAAACTTCTGAATGCGAATGCCTCGCTCTAACGTTCCTGCTTAGGGAATTTGATTTATTAAACGCCTTCCGGTTCCTTGTTAGTGAGTCGGAAGGCGTTTTTTTTGAAAAAAATCAGATAAAGCGCAACAAAAGAAAAGGGGATCCGTCAATAAAAACATAATGTCAAATTTGACATATGTCTGAAATAGCATTATGTTTGCCTTAAGGTTTGTCTTTTCGGCAACATTAATAAGTTGGATACGGAAGCTAAAATATATGAGTGAGCAAACGAACCATGAGGAATTGTTGACGGCGGAGCAGGAGGCGAATCTGGAAAAAGCGGCGAATATGATAAAGTCGATTGCGAATCCCATTCGTTTGGGTATCGTTTGGCTTTTGAAAGACGGGAAAGAAATGAGCGTTTCCGAATTGCACAAGGGTATGGGACTCGATCAGGGAATGGTCTCGCATTATATTGCAAGAATGAAGGCTCAAGGAATCCTTAATTGCCGTAAGGAAGGAAAAAAGAACCTCTACTACATTGAGCATAAGAAGATTCTGAACGTGTTCAAGTGTATGAAAATATAGACTCGGGCATATCTGCCGTATGGACGGATAACCCAGACAATATCTTCGGAATATGGCGGAGATATTTTTTTCGGAAAAATAATGCTAAAATCTACATACTTTCATCATGAAGATACTGAGCCGAACTTTCATTTTCCTATTGGCCACGCTGGTGTCCGCAGTGGCGACGGCCCAAGAAAAGCGTTCCTTGGGACTCGATGAGGCCTTGAGGTTGGCCGCCGAGGGAAATGGTACCTTAAAGCGGAAATCGGCGGAGCTTATGGCCGCCCGCGCCAAGGCAAACCAAAGTCTGGCGGCCTTTCTGCCCCAAGCGGAGTTGTCGACATCTTTTGTCAGAACCAATGATCCGTTAAACGTTTTCGGGTTCAGGCTGAAGCAGGGAATCGTAACACAGGAGGATTTTGTACCTGCGAGCCTTAACAACCCTTCAGGATTCACAAACTATTCGACACGGGCCGAAATCAGGCAACCGATTTTTAATCTTGATGGACTTTACGGCCGAAAGGCGGCTCGCTATCAAGTCAAATCCAAAGAGTTTGAATTGGAAAGGACAAAAAAAGCTATCGACCTAGAAGTGCGCCGGCAATATTTTGCCGTAGGGCTGGCAAACGGAAGGGTGGAGGTTTTGGAAAAAGCCCTTGCCACTGCGGAAGCGACACTCAAAGTGGTGGAAGACAGCAAAGGTCAAGGTTACGCCAAAGAGTCGGACTTACTGGAAGTGAGAATTCACGCCTTGGATTTGGACAGAAAACTGGATCAAGCCAAGAGCGACAGACAAACCTCCAACGATTATCTGGCGATGCTTCTGGGTATATCGGATACCGAAATCGAACCAGCTGATATGTTGGTGATCGAAAGCGCCTCCGCTGAGGCGCCGGAACTTTCCAAAAACCGTGACGATATCCGGGCTTACGAAATGGGGCTTGAGGCGGCGAAGAGCATGGTCGGGGCGAAGGCCTCTGGGTTTGTGCCGAGAGTAAACGCCGTTGGCGCTTTCGAAACGAACGGCGATCAGGTTTTGGGAAGTGGCCAAGACAATTATTTGGTCGGCGTAAGCCTTTCGTGGAAACTTTTCAACGGATACAAAAACGTAGGGGAACTCAGGGAAGCCAAAGCCAAAGTGGCCGAGGCCGGGCAAGCCTTTGAGGATTACAAACGCCAAAGCTCCATAGAATTGGAGAAAACCTACCGAGAATACGAAGTGAGCCGAAAAGGTTTGGCCACTGCCGAGACCGCCGAAAAGCACGCTAAAGAAAACCTGCGCATAACGTCCGATCGTTTCGCCGAAGGCATGGAAAAAACTTCCGACTTGTTGCGTGCCCAGACCCTTCTGGCCGAAAAACGTCTTGAAGCTCTCAACGCCCGCTACGGCTACGTGATGATGGGCTATTACCTCGAATTCCTTAGATAAGCGATAAACACAAAAATACAGATCCATGAAGATCTCGACTTTAAAAATATTCACGGCCGGCATCCTTCTTTCGTTGGCGTCTTGTTCTTCCGAAAAACAGGAAAATGGAAACGCGGTTCCCGCCGTCAAAGTCTCGGTTGTCACTGCCGAAATGAGTGACGCCGGAAGCCCGAAAAGCTTCTCCGGAATTGTAAAAGCCGTTCGCGAAACCCGTCTGAGCACTAAGCTGATGGGCCGGGTACTTGATTTTCCGGTGGAAGAAGGGCAGAAAATCAAAAAGGGACAATTGCTCGTCAGAGTGGACAGCAAAGATCTTTTGGCCAAAAAAGAGCAAGCCAAAGCTGGGTTGAAACAAGCCGAATCGGCCTTCGCCAATATCAAAAAGGATTATGAGAGAGTAGGGCGCCTACATGCCAAAAAGAGCGCTACGGACAAGGAGTTGGATGATATAACAAACGCCTACAACGCCATGTCGGCGAATCTTGAAGCGGCGAAGCAAGGCTTGGTCGAGATCAACCAGACTTTGGCTTACGCCACCTTGCGCTCGCCTTTTGATGGCTATGTTACCAAGAAATTCATGAGCCAAGGCGATATGGCCACGCCCGGAATGCCGGTAGTGGCTGTGGAGGCCGAAGGCGATTACAAACTTGTGGCCTTGGTGCCCGAAAGCGACTTGGCAAGCGTAGCCGAAGGCGCCGACGCCACTATCAGAGTCGACGCTTTAGGCAAAGAGATTCCCGCCAAAATTCATCGCCTGAATGTTTCCAGCGCTTATTCCGGAGCCCAATACGAAGTGGATGTCCGCCCGGTTGATGAGTCTGCGCAACTCAGGAGCGGTATGCACGCCTATCTTGATTTGTCTGGAAAAGGAAATTCAAAGCTTCTTGTTCCCGAGAAATATTTGGTGAAACGAGGTCAGCTCACCGGAATTTATACGGTTTCCAAGGCCGGAAAAGCAAAACTGCGCTGGCTAAGGCTCGGCAAGAAAGTGGGCGCTTCCGTGGAGGTTTTGTCAGGCTTGAAGGCGGGAGAGAAAATCGTGACAGGTTCGAAAAACCGCTTGCGTGACGGACAGCCCGTCAAGTTTTAAGAAGTAGGAAACTGGTTTGGATTTAAATCATTAGGATATGAAAACCGGATTTGCGGGAAAAATCGCCCAAGGGCTGATCAATTCGAAACTGACACCCTTGCTGATGATCGCTTTCTTGGCGATAGGCACATACGCTTCGTTTCTTACCCCGAGGGAAGAGGAGCCTCAAATCGACGTGCCGATTGCGGATATCTTGCTGAGATATCCCGGCGCCAGCCCCGAGGAAATGGAAAGTAGAGTCGTAAGGCCTTTGGAAAAATACCTGAGCAATGTCCCCGGCGTCGAGTACGTTTATTCGACCTCGATGCCCGGGCAGGCCATGCTCGTTGTCCGCTTCTATGTAGGCGAGAACGTTGAGTTGAGTTTCGTGAAAATGTACAACGAAATGATGCGCAACATGGACCAATTCCCCCAAGGCGTAAGCATGCCTTTGGTGAAATTGCGTTCGATCGACGATGTGCCGATGCTGGCGCTCACGCTTTGGAGCGACAAATACGACGATTATGATCTTCGCCGTATGGCGGGAGAGTTGGACAGCGAAATAAAGACCGTGTCCGATGTTTCCACAACAAAAATAGTGGGTGGCAGAACTCGCCAGCTCCGCGTGGAGCTTGACCGTGAAAAGCTCGGCGCTTACGGAATCGATCCTTTGGCCGTGGTTGGCTCAATAAAGTCGGGTAATAACCAAATGGCTTCCGGCGCTTTCGACTCCAATGACCGTGAGTTTTTGGTGGAGACCGGCGCTTTTCTGAGCGAGGCCGAGGATTTGGAAAATCTTGTGGTGGGAATTTCGGGCCAAAGCCCGGTTTATCTGAAGCAAGTGGCCGAGATAAAAGACGGTCCCGGCGAGCCGACACAATACGTAAGCTTCGGTAGCGGAAAAGCTTCGGGGCAGGAAATTATCGGGGATTATCCGGCAGTCACTATTTCGGTGGCGAAACGCCAAGGCGCCGACGCCATGAAAATCGCCGACAAGATTATGGCGAAAGTGGACCGTTTGCGTCCAGAATTGTTGCCTGAAGAGGTCAAGGTTTCAGTTACCAGAAACTATGGCGAAACGGCTTCACACAAAGTAAGCGAGCTTTTGCTTCACCTGATCGGTTCCATTATCGCCGTAACCTTCGTGGTGGCTTTGGCCATGGGCTGGCGTGGCGGTTTGGTTGTGTTTCTTTCGGTTCCCGTTACCTTCGCTTTGACTCTGCTCACTTATTACCTTTTGGGTTACACCCTGAACAGGATTACGCTTTTCGCTTTGGTTTTCGTAACCGGTATTGTGGTCGACGATTCGATTATCATCGCCGAGAATATGCACCGCCATTTCAAAATGCGGAAAACCTCCAAGTTCAAAGCGGCGATCGAGTCGATCAACGAAGTTGGTAACCCTACGATTCTGGCCACGTTCACCGTTATCGCGGCGGTATTGCCGATGGTTTTCGTTTCCGGACTGATGGGCCCGTATATGAGCCCGATGCCGATCGGCGCCTCCTTCGCCATGATGTTCTCTCTTTTGGTCGCTTTGATGGTGACACCGTATTTGGCTTATCGCCTGATCAAATTCGAAGCGGATAAGAAGGATAAGGAATTTGATCTCAAAACCACTTTCGTCTATAGGCTTTACGCCAAAATGATGAACCCGATGATCGAGACGCCTTGGAAACGTTGGGCGTTTATCGGCGGAACGTCATTCCTGCTTTTCGGCTCCATGTCGCTGTTTTATTTCAAAATGGTGGCCGTGAAAATGTTGCCGTTCGATAATAAGAACGAATTCCAGGTGATCGTCGATATGCCCGAGGGAACAACCTTGGAACGCACGGCGGCGGTGACATCTGAACTGGCGGATTTCCTGAAAGAGGAACAGACAGTGATGAACGTCCAGACTTATGTGGGCACGGCGGCGCCGATCAACTTTAACGGCCTTGTTCGCCATTACGATTTCCGCAGAGGTTCCAATGTGGCGGATATTCAGGTTAACCTTATCGATAAATCGGAAAGAAGCCTCCAAAGCCACGATATAGCGAAAGCCGTTCGCCCGGCATTGGCCGAACTTGGGAAGAAACTCGGAGCCAATGTGAAAGTGGTGGAAGTTCCTCCCGGACCTCCCGTAATCTCGACTTTGGTAGCCGAAGTGTATGGCCCGAATCTCGAAGAGCAAACGAGGATAGCCAAAGACATAAAAGACGTTTTCGATAACGCCGAGGGAATTGTGGACGTGGACTGGATGGTCGAAGACAACCAGCGGGAATACAAATTCGTGCTTGACAGGCGCAAAGCCAGCCGACACGGTATTAGCTCCGAACAAGTGGTGAATGCCATGGGACTTGCGTTGGGCGGAATGCCGGCGGGCAGGCTTTATAAGGAAGAGGAAAAGGAAGGCGTGAACATTATGGTTCGCCTCAGCGAAGAGGACCGTTCCAGCCTTGAGAGCCTCAGAAGCCTTTCCGTGATGTCGCCGAACGGATATATGGTGCCGATAGGGGATGTGGCCGAAGTTAAGGAGCAAAATCAGGACAAAAGCATTTATCGCAAAAACCAAAGGCGAGTGGTGTACGTGATGGCCGAAGTGGCCGGCGATCTTGAAAGTCCGGTTTACGCCATTATGGATGTGAAAGACAAAATCGGTGAGATCAACGTGCCCGCGGGCTATAGTTTGGAGCAGAACTTCACCGGTCAGCCAGAGCACTCCGATGATTTCTCGGTATCGTGGGATGGCGAGTGGTTTATCACTTACGAAGTATTCCGGGATCTGGGAGCGGCCTTCGCCGTAGTTCTGATCATCATTTATATGCTGATTATCGGATGGTTCCAAGACTTCAAAGTTCCGATGGTGATGATGGTTGCCATTCCGCTTTCCATGGTTGGTATTTTGGTGGGACACTGGATGCTTGACGCCTTCTTTACCGCCACGTCCATGATCGGTATGATTGCCTTGGCAGGGATTATGGTTCGGAATTCCGTCTTGCTGATCGACTTTATCAACCTAAGACTGGACGAAGGTGCCAACCTACACGACGCGGTGGTGGAAGCCGGCGCAGTACGTACAACCCCGATTCTTCTTACGGCCGGAACGGTTGTTATCGGAGCGTTCGTAATTCTCTTCGATCCAATTTTCCAAGGCTTAGCTATTTCTCTGATGGGCGGTTCCATCGCTTCCACGGCTTTGACATTGTTGATCGTTCCGCTGATTTATTATATGACCGAAAAAGGTAAAAAGGGGAATGGGAAGTCGAAGGAAGAAAATGTAAACCAAGAAGCGGAATCGTTGAATTCGTGATTTTAAAGTCAATTTTTAGGAATCAACTCTATTTAACATAATGCATGAGTAGGGTTGATTGCTGAACGTTGAAAACGCCATAGTTATACAGTTCAAAAATATTAAAGGGAATAGATATGTTAAACGTATTAAAATCTATGTTCGGAGGGCCTTCGCATGCGGAAATGAAGAAATTGGTGGAGGAAAAAGGCGCCGTAGTGGTCGATGTACGGACCAAGGGTGAGTTTCAGGCCGGAAATGCCCCTGGGTCCGTGAATATTCCGCTCACTGACCTTATAGGCAAAGTAGTGGAGATCAAATCTTGGAATAAACCTGTGGTTTTGTGTTGCCTTTCCGGTGGCCGGGCGTCCAAGGCTTTGGGTGTTCTCAAGTCAAACGGAGTGGAGGCGTATAACGCCGGATGTTGGCAAAACGTAATTTGATTCCTTTCAGGATTTCGCAAACTTAAACACAAAGACCATGATAGAGAGAATAATCAGGGCCGTAGCTGGCAGTTTTATATTGCTGAGCTTGACCATGGCCCACTTCCACAGCCCTAATTGGTACTACTTTACCGCCTTTGTCGGGTTGAACCTGTTTCAGTCGTCGATTACCAAATTCTGTCCTCTGGAATGGGGATTGAAGAAAATGATCAAAGTGTAACGGTCAAAGACCTTTATTTGAGTTGCAAGAACCGCCCTTTTGGGGCGGTTTCTTTCTTTGGGACAATCTTGGTTCGGATTTGGTACTGAAAAACTGGACCAAAACTTAAAATTATGTCGCAGGAAAAATCGTTTGTACCGGCCAATGGATACCTAATGCTCTTTGTAGAGCTTATCATATTGGTTGTGGGAGGGTTTGCGGTAAAGACGGGCAGTGTTTTGCTAGGTGTGATCAGCGCAATTGTCTTCATCTTTTTACTGGGAGGTTTTCTGGTGGTAAACCCTAATGGCTCCGCAGTAATGACGCTGTTTGGAAAATACACAGGAACGGTGAAGAATAATGGATTCTATTGGGTAAACCCATTTTATTCCAGATTCAAAATTTCGCTCAAAGCCCGCAATTTCGATAGCGACCGGGTGAAGGTAAACGACAAAATCGGTAACCCGATTCTGATAAGCGTGATTCTCGTTTGGCAAGTGAAAGACACTTACAGGGCAGCCTTTGACGTAGATGATTATAATGCTTTTGTAAATGTGCAGTGCGATGCCGCCGTCCGGAAATTGGCTGGGCTTTACCCTTACGATAATCTTGAGGACCACGAAGCGCAGATAACCTTACGTTCGGGAGTGAATGAGGTGAACCACGCCTTGGAAGCGGAACTTTCCGAAAGGCTTAAAATTGCCGGAATAAACGTGATTGAGGCCCGCATAGGCTACTTGGCTTACGCTTCAGAAATCGCCGGTGCGATGCTCCGTCGTCAGCAGGCGTCGGCGGTTGTGGCCGCCCGGACAAAGATTGTGGAAGGGGCTGTGGGAATGGTGGAGATGGCGCTGGAAAAATTGTCGGACGACAAAAATGTAAAGCTTAGCGAGGAGCAGAAAGCCCGGATGGTGGGCAACCTGATGGTTGTTCTTTGTTCGGATAAAGAAGCCACTCCGGTAGTTTCGACAGGGAACGAACACTAGCCTATAAAAATTAAAAGAAGCCGTGGGACCACGGCTTCTTTCATACCTAGAGGGTGGGACATTTTTGATGAAGTAGTGTTACCGGCCTTCGCGGTCCGCCTCACCAAAAAACGGCTAGTCTTGTAGAATGTCATGGACCTCGTCCAAAACATCGTCGCTGTCATCTGTAAAAAAGAGTCCAACAGGAACGTTTTCGTCGACCAGCCAGAGCTCTTCTTTTTCGAGCTCCAATAAAGAATCATCCGTACTAAACATAGAAATCTATTTGATCTGAAAGCAATATAGATAAATCAGGTTCTAATAGAATCGCTTTTTTGGGGCTTTCATTACGCATTGGCTCTATTCGGTTTTTGGGAAAAAAGAGAATTTGGGCCGATTAAAGCTATTTCTTTTTAATTAATGTCTATTTTGCTGAAAATGAGTGTGTTTTGAATGTTTGTTTCCTTCGTTATACGAAATGTTTTTTTTGATTTATAAAAAAATGATGCTTTCTTCTTCACTCGTTTATTAAAAAAAATTGAGGGATTCGGTACAGAAACGCAATATTTTTTATGGGTTCCTACAGCCCAAAATGTCAAATTTGTCTTGATAACGCCGACTATTGTCCATTGGTTGATAAATCCGAAAACACACATCATTTTGCCCAAAGGCTTTTTTTGTAATCACTTTTATTTGTCGGGTCACTAAATTGATTTTTATGTTTTCTAACACCTTTTGCAGATCGAAAAAGATGCTGGCCGCAGGCTTGTTGTTCTTGCTGACGGTAAAGCAAGGCTCGTTGAGGGCGGAGTCAGATCCGTCAAGGCCCAATATTGTGTTTATCCTTCTGGATGACATGGGGCGAAACGATTTGGGCTTTTTGGGAAGTGATTTTTACGAAACGCCCAATATCGATAAGTTGGCCTCCGAGGGAATGTTCTTCAGCAACGCTTACGCTAACGCTCCAAACTGCGCACCGTCGCGGGCCTCTATTGTTACAGGGCAATATACGCCCCGTCACGGAATCCTGACCGTGAACAGTTCGGAAAGGGGAGATGCTTCGAAGAGGAAAATCGTTCCTATCCCGAATAAAAAATCACTGAGAAAGGACGCTGTGACAATAGCCCAAGCCATGCGCAATGCGGGTTACGAAACAGGGCAGGTCGGGAAATGGCACGTAGGAAAGGACCCGCTTACCCAGGGTTTCGATTTCAACGCAGGCGGAAGCCATCGCGGTTCGCCAAGTACTTATTATAGCCCGTACAGGTTGTCGCATTTGGAGGACGGACCCAAAGGGGAATATCTGACCGACCGGCTGACGGACGAGGCTATAGGTTTCATCAAAAAGAAAAGGGACAAGCCGTTTTTCCTTTATTTGAGCCAATATGCGGTGCACACGCCGATTCATCCTCCAAAAAACCTGATCAGCAAATACAAGGCGAAGAAAAAAGGCGAAATCCACAAACATCCCGGTTATGCGGCGATGGTGGAAAACGCCGATATGAATATCGGTAGGGTTCTGAAAGTGCTGAAAGACCAAGGCATGGAAGAAAATACGATGGTTATCTTCTTTTCCGACAACGGCGGGCACGGAGTCTATACCGATATGAGCCCGATGCGCGGTAGCAAAGGGATGCTCTACGAAGGCGGAGTAAAAGAGCCGCTGATCGTAAAGTGGCCGAAGCATATCAAGAAAGGAAGCCGATGCGATACGCCGGTTATGGGCGCCGATTTCTTCCCGACTATGCTGGCCTCGGCGGGTGTGTCGCTGAAGAAATATGACATTGACGGCGTGGATCTGTCTCCGTTGTTGAAGCAAAAAGGGAAGATAGAGAAGCGTGCTTTGTATTGGCACTTCCCGGTTTATCTCCAAGGTTATAAAAAGGGAATGAATTTCCGGACTACTCCGGCGGCCTCGGTACGTTATGGAGATTACAAGCTGATCGAGTTTTTTGAGGATGGAAAGCTGGAACTTTATAACCTGAGGCAAGACGAAGGAGAAAAGTACAACCTCGCTGAGGCAAAACCGAAAATGGTGAGGAAAATGAGCAAAATGATGCGTGACTGGCGCAAGAAAGTAAGGGCGAGAGTGCCTACAAAACCAAACCCGCTTTATAAGGGCGATATTTGAGGAAACGCCTGAAAATGAAAAAGGACAAGCTCGGTTTCGGGCTTGTCCTTTTTTTGTTTTGGGCCGATGATTTTTAGCTCGCTTCGCCCACTAATTCCACAATGCGCACTTTTCCGCTTTGGCGGTGGAGTTTGTAGACGTGTTGGTAAATCAGCGGATCGTTTTCGTTTGGCGAACCGAAGATCAGGCGGATATTTTTGCTGTTAGTATATTCGATCAGTTCCCGCAGGTATCGGTCCGAAAGTTTTCCGACCTCGTCAATCATACAGTGGATCAGGTAGCTGTCGTCGGCTTTGAAAGCGTTTACTTTGAATACGTTCAGGAGCGTAATATAGATCATCGCCTTCACCAAAACGTCGGTGCCTTCCGAGCCTACGTTGCTGAGTTTTTCCACCCAGCCCGTATCGTTGTTGTTTTCCTCGATACGGAACCACAGGTTGAAGGTGTCCTCCACGGAAACCGTTTTTTTCCGCTCGTTGTCGATGGCGTTTTTCAGCTTGTTCAGAAGCTTTACGGACGCCTGGTCGATTTCCTGACTTCTGTTCTGCTTGAAGAAATCGGCTTGGGCGCTGTAGTTATTCTCCTCGGCGAAACGTTTTACGCGTTTCAGAATATTGACAATTCCGAGGTTATTTTCCCGGTAGTCAAGCTGGATGTTCTTCACAACTCCGACGAAGTTCGTGCTCTTGAAATCCTTGTTAAGCTGTTTTATCGTGGAGGAAATCTCGGAAGTTTTGCTTGAGAAATCCTTGATGTCATGAGCGATATCGGCGATCAGCTCCGAATGCATTTTTTCCAGCTGTGTCCGGGCCTGCCGTATCGACTCATTCTCGATAAACGGCCGTAGCCTGCCACGCACGAACCGTCCGAAATCGGTGTCGGTTTCGAACTGTTTCGATGTCGGGAAATTCAGGAAATTGCCTTGGCTGAAGAATCCGGTGAACTTATGGATTTTCTTCTGCATTTCGGCCACCGTTACGCTCAGGTGGTTGTAGTGGCTGGTGATAAGCCGGATAAGGCCTTTGATATCCGTCTCCGAGCTGTTTTCGCCTTCTACGTTCTCTATCTGCTCACGAAGCCTTTCGTAAGCCCCGAGGCCGGATTGTTTGAATTCCTCGTAATCTTGCGTAATCGCCACGCTGAATTCGTTGCGCTCATGGTGCAGAGCGAAGAGTTTTTCTTTGTTGGCGTCCAGTTTTTTGTTTGCTGAACGGTTTTTCTCTTCGTTGGCCACGTTCGTGTCCATCAGTTTTTTGGACACTTCGTCAAGGCGTGAACGGAAGCTGTCTTCCTTATCGAAAAGCCTTTCCTTGTTGTAGAAATATTGTTCGACAAGCTTCTCCGAATCGTCACGGATCAATCGCAATTCTTCCGAAAGCTGGTTGACTCGGGCTTCTTTTTCCCTGATTTTTTCGGGATCGAAACCTTTGCCGTCAAGCAGGTTTTCGAATTCTTCCTGAATAGCCTCTTTTTCCGAAGCCAGCTTTTTTAAGGTTTCGGCTTTCGCGTTTTCCAGTTCGGCCAAGGCCGAAACCCGCGCATTTTTCGCTTCTTCTCGCTGTTTGGCTTTCCTTTCGTCGGCGTCTTCGTAGCCTTTTCTGAGTTTGGCCGTCAGTGCGGTCAAACGGTTTTTGGCCATTTGTTCCCGCTCTTGGTCCAAAGCCAATTGGTCCAGCAACTCCTTTTTCAGGCCTACTTTTTCCCGTTCCAACTTCGCCGAAAGGCTATCCAATTCCAGTTCCAATTCCTTGGCTTGTTGTTCGGATTTTTCCCGTTCCAAACGGATTTTCTCGATCTCCCTTTTAGCCTCGGCTACTGGCGCTTGGTATTTTTCGCGAAGTTCGGCCAGCTCTTTTTCCCTTTCGGAAGCCAAAGCGTCAATCTTGCGTTTTGTCTTTTCAAGCGTGTCGGTAAGGGCGTTTACCTTTTCGGTCAGGTTTTCGAAATCCTCGTGGCTTTGCTCCACTTTTTCCAAATCCAGCGTAACGCCGAAAACGGTTTGTGATTCGTCGGAAACCTGTGGGTTTAGGTCTTTTTTGTAAAGGATTTCCGGACGGCATATTTTGCCCAAGTCAGACTTCCAGCCCGGTTTCGCCTCGTTGAGGAATTCGAGTAGGGAGCCTTTATAATTTTCTTGGCGCTTTTGAGCTTCGGCTAATTCCTTTTCCAGCTTCTCGGCTTTTTGGGCCAAAGCTTTTCTGGCGCTTTCGAAGCGTTGTTCCAAGTTATCCAGACTAAGGCCGTAAGCCGTTTCCTCAGACTTTATAACCTGCTCTTTCAGCTTAATGGCGTGCGCCGATTTTACCAGAAACTGCTTCGCTTCCTGTATTTTCTTTTTGATCGAATCCTTTTCCGGACTTTGGGCTTTGTCCCGCTCAAAATCCTTCAGGTCGTAACGGCTTTTGGAAACGGCCTCTTTGGCCTCGTCCAGTTGCTCCCCCAAGTCCTGACGGTCTTCGGCTACGGATTCGTCCAGTCTTTGCTTTCTGTTTTCCGCTTCGGAATTCGCTTTGGCCACATCCTCCGAAAAGGCGTTCTTTATGACAGAGGCCCGGTCCTCAAATTCCCGCTCGGCCCGGCTTTTTTCGATGTCCAGACGCTCGTGCTTGTTCTTGTAAAGCTGTCTTACGTCGTCGATGTCGCCAGTGGCGTCTTGCAGGTCTTTTTTCAGTCGTTCGAGCTCTTGTTCCAGCATGGACTTGTTCTCGACCCTGCGCAAAGCCTCATCGATGTTCCGGCCTTTGTATTGCTCTTTCAGCCTCGTTATCTCGTCAAGGTCGCGTTTGAGGACCGCGATTTCGGCGTTCAGTTCGTCTTTTTTCTCCGTAAAACTCTTTTCGCTTTCCTTTAGGCGGGCTTCCTCCTTATCGATCTCGGCCTTGCGGTGTTCGATGTCTTTTTCCAAGAAATCAAGCCTAGCCGTAACGTTTTTCAGCGCGAGGCCCAAGCGTCCTGCGCTTTGGTTCATTTCCGTTGCCAATGTTTCGGAACGGTCGTTCATAGCCAGAATCTCCTTGGCCAAGTCCTCGTTTTGCTCATAGGCGTCCATATCGCGGTAATCGACACGGAATTTGGCCAGTTGGCGTTCCAGAGTGGAAAGGTCAAGCGGACGAATGTCCTGCTCGAATACGGCGTCGATAATCGACTTCTTGATATGTCTGGAATCGAGTTTCGATGTCCGGAAAATATTTGAAATCAACTGCGGAATATTGGCCGTCCGCCTTTTGTTGATCCCTTCTTTGGTCTGGAAAATACTGTATTTCTTCAGCGCTTTGTTGCCGGTACTTCCGTAAAGCACGTTGCGGAAATCGGCGTAGCGTTGCAGTTCGTCAGAGAAGTTGATGCCTTTTTCCTCAAGTCGTTTCCAGATTTTTTCTTGCGAATCGGCTTTGTAGTCCGTGAGGAAAAGGTTTTTGTCGTATGGCGAGTCGATAAAGCGAAAATGCAATTTTCCGCCTTTTTTATAAACGATGATCGTATACGGCCCCGTTTCCATATTCACTTCGTAAAGCATATAGGAGCCGTCCTCGGCGAAGTAGTAGCCGGAAAACGATTTTTGGTCTTCGCGAATACCTAGCGCCCGCTTGTCGACGCTTGGATTGTAGAAAAACAGGATGGCCCGCAAGACCGTGGTTTTTCCGAATCCGTTTGATCCTACAAAGTGTATGTTGCCGTCAAGTTCCACCTCGCCGTAGGGAACCGAGGCGCTGTTGATCATGACGATTCTATTCAGGTGTCTTTTCATCGTGGATCTCAATGTCGATATGTTGAACGAGCTCTTGGAGGTAACGGTAAGAGGAGAGGACTTTGTAATCTTGCCGGTCTTCGTCCTCGCATTCGAAAAAGCCGCGGTCGGTCATGGTTTTCACCACTTTGCGCACCCTTTCGATAAAAGGAAGCTCCTCCTGCACCAAGGCTTTCAGCTGTTCGCTCAGGTTGGTGTCGGCCTTGCATTTTTGCTCAAGGTCAGAAACGCTGAAGCGGTACCCTTCGCCAAACGCTACGCTATAGTCTGAGAAGAAGGCCAGCAGATCGATATAATCGTAAAACTTCATGAGCTTCTGCTCAAGGTTGTAGCGGGTGTCCACCCGCGAGAAGTAGAAAAACGAGCTCTCGGCGTGGGGTTCCAGCCTGAAGTTTAGGGCGGAGAAATATTCGTGGAAGAATTCGAAATTTTCCTTCACGATGCCGTGCAGGCGCCTTTGGTCGTGCTTTCCGCTGTTTTCGCTCAGGAAGTTTCCCCGGCTGAGCAGTTCGAAAACCGGGGCTATATGTTTTTGCAATTGGTCTTTCATGCTTGGGGTCGGGTTAATGCGCCTCGGCCATCGCTGGCTTTTTCGTTTTGCGTTTCTTTTTCAAAGGGAGAATCACGGCGTGGCGTACCTTTTCGTAAACCTCCACATGGCCGGTGAAATCCATCTCGTCTTCGTAGAGCAAAGCCACTTTGCAAAACGCGGCGACTCTTTGCTCAAGGTCAACTTCCTGTTCGAATTCGTAATTGACGATAAAGCTGAACAGGTCCGTTCCGCTTTCGAAAAACAGGTCGCGGATCTTGGCGTAGTTGATCCGGGATTCGGTCACCGGATCGGTATCCAGCATATCCCCGCCGATCGATTCCGATTTGCGGAGGCGTTTGCGCCAGCGGTGCTCCACTTTTTCGGATACTTTCCGGACCATGTCTTGGCCGTCGTCCGAAGCCATAAATTCCAGCGACGGATTGGCGGGCATCAGTATTCGCGGCTCGAAAATCAGGGTGTTGTTGTCCTTGATCAATTCCTCCACATTGGTCCGCTTTTCCAATTCGAAAAGTTTCTTGTGCCTGCGGATTGTCTGGAGTTTTTTGAAATATTCCTGAAGGAATTCGAAACGGTTCAGGTAGCTGACGATTTCGTGGTGCAATTCCCGCAAGTTGGTTTTCGCGTCGCGCAGATATTCGTAGCGCAGGTCGGTCACCATTTTGCGGAGCATAGGATCGTTGGCCTCCTGCAGGAAAGTTTTGTTGTCCAACACGTCCTCGATCGAGGCGATGAGTTGGCGAAGCTTTCTGGCTTTTTCGTCGTGTTCCTCGATTTTGAGGCGTTTGACCTTGAGGTTTTCCTCGGTTTTATAATCGTGCTGTACGCGTTTGGAAAGCTCGATAACGTTGCGCTTGACCACCCGGCCGAGGCCGTTTAGCGAGTTTTTGAGCTTTTCGAGAATGCGTTCCTTTTCGGCCCAGTTGTCTTCGAGCATAAACATGCGGATGTTGCGGCGCATGGCGCCTATCCGCTCGTCGATCTCGTAGTTTTGGATTTCCTCGTTGATGCCCAAAAAGCGATCGAAGAAAGTCCGGAGCCTTTCGTCAAGGAAAACGGTTTCCCCGGTTTTGGCGAATACGCTTTTGGCCACCAGGCTGTTGACCAGCCGGATGTCGCCTTCGGCCAAGTGTACGAGAGTGTCGAAAGTCGCCTCGCGGTGCTTGAAGACGTAATCTATCAGTAGCCGCTCGCGTTTTCCGCCAAGCTCTCTGAGCAGGTTTTCTACGGATTGGAATGCCCGCATGCGTTGGATTGTGGTCAGGTTTAGAATAGTATTCGGAAGCTGTTTAATGGTTGCTCTCCGAATTCGATAGCCTTCAAATTTAGCAAACACTGACCGTTTTCCTAAGATAGTTTTGGGAAAAGATTTTGGAAGAAAGCGGTCGTGAGGCTTGTCCAGATCAATTTTGACTATGAGCGAATAAGAACATAAAATAGTAAGAATTATGTCGAGAGTGACGACAATAGTTTATATTTCAGATTGAAACGCAAAGTGAAATGCGCTAATACTGATCGCGTTTGGTTTGGCCGTTTCCAAAAGAGATTGACTATCAACCAACAAATTCCGATATAAAATGAAAAGGACCCTTTTTTCGCTAGCCATCGTAGGCGTGGCCTTGATGAGCTCTTGTTCGGCAAAAAAATCGACCACAAAAACTGAAGGCAAAGAACAGGCGACCGTTGTGGAAGCCAATGTGGAGGACGCCTCGGCTTTCCTTTACGAATATGACGCTTCGGCGACAAAGATCAATTGGACGGCGTACAAGACTACGGACAAAGTGGGAGTGGGCGGTTCGTTTAACAAGGCGACCGTGACTGGTGCCGTGAAATCCCAAGACCCGAAAGAAGTTATCAGGAACGTAGAGTTCACTATCCCTGTTTCGGGCACGAACACCAAGTTGGCGATGCGCGATGAGAAAATCATCAAGTTTTTCTTCGGAGCGATGACCGACACCGAAAATATCGTTGGGAAAATCGTCTCACTGGAAGACGACGGACAAGCGATGGTCAGCCTGACGCTGAACGGCGTAAGCAAAGACGTGAAAGCCACTTACAAAGTGGAAGGAGCGAGCGTAAGCTTAAAAAGTGTTTTGGACTTGAACGAGTTTAGCGGACAAGAGGCCGTAAATTCGTTGAACAAGGCCTGCGAAAAACTCCACGCTGGAAAAGACGGGGTTACTAAACTATGGCCGGAAGTTAGCATCGAAGTTTCTACGGTTTTGAAGAGCCACGCGGCTTCGTGATTTATGTAGAGACCTAATAAATAAAGAAAGCGCGACTGGCTCCGGTCGCGCTTTCTTGGTTTTACGCAAAAGATTTAAGCGAAGTCGCTTTTGTTATTTTTCCCATTCTATGATTTCACCTTGTTCCATCTGGAGCATTCGGTTCGGAATGGTGGTTTTTATAGTGTTGATCAACAAATCCAGAAGTTTCGTTTTAGCGAAATTCTTGTTATGGATCAGGCTGACTTCCCTGAACGGATGTATTGAGCCGATTGGTTTAAGGCGTTCCGGGTGATGCCTTCGAATATCGGTAGTGGCCAAGTCGGGAAGGAGAGTAGAGCCACCTTCCGTGTCGACGATTTTTTTCAATGTTTCCAAGGACCCACTTTCATATTGGAAATTGGAGTGCTTGCCTACATTCGTGTTCGAAGGACAAAGGTTGATCACCTGGTTTCTGAAACAATGGCCTTCGGCCAACAGCCAAAGCTCCTCTGTGTCGATCTCTTCGATGTCCACCTTGTTTTTGCCGATCAGTTTGTGCTTCTCGTTTACATAGAGTTTGAACTCTTCGTAAAACAGCGGAATTTCAACCCATTCTTTCCCCGAAAGCGGAGTAACCAGAAGTCCGAGGTCGATTGTGTCGCGACGAAGAGCGTCAAGAATCTGGTGCGTCATCAACTCTTTTACCTCAAGCTTCACGTTGGGGTGTTTGTTGATGAATCGTCCGACGAAATAGGGCAAAGCGTATGGGGCCAAAGTCGGGATGATGCCCAGCCTAAGCGTTCCCGAAACCTGCTCCTTGAAGTTCATGATGATGTCGTCGATCTTGCGGGCGTCGTTGATCACTTTGCGCGCTTGCGCAATAATGGCGGCGCCGGCCTCCGTCGGGACAATAGGCTGTTTGTTTCGGTCAAAAACCACCACGCCGAGCACATCCTCAAGTTTTTTGATCTGCATGCTCAGTGTCGGTTGAGTGACAAAGCATTTTTCCGCGGCGGTAACGAAGTGGCGGTAAGTGTCTACGGAAACGATGTATTCCAGTTGGGCTAAAGTAATGTTCATCGTATTTGTGAATAGCTTAAATCTATTGACTTATCAAGATTATCAATTTGATGGCGAGGGTCAATTTGATTTAATTTGTTCTGTTGCTAGATTTTAATCTTCCAATCTAAATTTAGGCAATAATATCGGCACTACCATATTGTCGTTGCAATTAGCTCGAAATCAAAAGGCCGGTCAACAATCAATCAAAACTCTAGAAAGGCACCCCCCTCATATTCGCTATGGTGTTTTTCGACATTAGGGAAACCTACTCGATCAAATAAGTTCTCCCTATCCAGAAGAAGGTGAGCCAGTGGCTCGCCTTTTTTGTTTTGTGAAGAAAAGCAAATATTATGGCTTTATGATTATAGAGTAATTGTAGTTAGAAAGGTTTTGAGATATGTGGTGAAAGCCCTGATTCGATTTCTTGCTTGAGGCAAGGGGGCTTCATACAGGAGCCCTTTATTTGTTTCTTTCTTCACGAGTCCTAAATTTGCTTTTAAATAAGGGTGCGACGTGAAACCAAAACCCTTGCTTTTTTGATGGGAAAGAATTCACTTTTTTGTTTAGTGAATTTTGAGGGAAGTGTAAGTGGCGAGATTTAGTTTAGGCTTTGTTTGCCTCAAAAGCGTCAATGTTTTGAAAACCGATTTCTACTGGATTTTCTATGTTTTACCTTCAACAAACCCAATCAATAAGGCGGTGTCGTAAGAATAATGTGTGGTTTTAAATTTATTCAAGGTTAGACTTATATGGTAACAGATCGTAATGAAGGTGAGTTGAGGGTTTTGATGTATCATCAAATAGCCAAGCCAAAGAAGGACGCTAAAATAAAAGGGTTGTTTACGACTCCGAGTCAGTTTGAGTTTCATGTTAAACACCTGACTAAAAAAGGGTATAACTTCACTACGTTTGAAGAAATCAGTAACCAAGGCCTTGATAAAAATAGAAAGAATGTGGTGCTGACTTTTGACGATGGCTCAAACTGTTTTCTTAAGAATGCCATGCCAATTTTAAGAAAATACTCTGTGCCTGCTGTTGTGTATGTTGTCGCTGGGGAGATAGGTCAAAAAGATGTTGTTTTTGAAGAAAGCTCTAACAAAACACCTATAGATTTACTGACTAAGGAAGAGTTGCGGGAACTGACAAAGGAGGGGATTGAAATAGGCTCGCACTGTGTTAATCATGTCCATTTAGCAAGAAAAACGAAGGAAGTTGTAGAGACTGAACTGATTGAATCCAAAAAAATTCTTGAAGAAGTGCTCGGAAAAAGAGTTTACTCTATTGCTTATCCTTTTGGGAATTATAATGAAGAGGTTATGGACGTAGCCCAAAAATCGGGATATGATTGGGCGGTGATGACAAAGGCGGGCAGTAATGTGGGGAGAAACCGCTTTGAATTGTTTAGAACCCCGATTCGTGGATATAAATTGAAGCACTATCTTCAATTCTATAAGACGGTGTTTGGTTTTTCAAGGTAAGTTTCAAGCCCCAAACTTGTTTTTAGCCTAACCACCTATATAAGCAGAAGAAAGTGAGGAACCTGATTAGTGTAGGCTATCTTTGAAATTCATTGATTCGTAACTATTTTCAATCTTAAATTAAAGAAGGAGAGTTTAGCCTAGCCTATTGGTTTGGGCAATGTTTTGGGTTTTGGAGTTGATCGAGATACGATATGAGCTATTTGGATATTGCCGGCGCTAGGTTTTATAATTCTACTGAGGAAAAAGGAAGGATTTTCGGAGTCGAGGAACTTTTGGAATACTTCAGGGAGTCGGTGCCAGGAACTGATGATTCCGTAGTTATGGCTACACGTTATTATTTGCGGGATTTGGTGGCCTCTGATGCGGAGATCGGCGAAAAGTCGGCGTTACTTTTTGGGAAAGACAAGCCGACATTTGTTAGGGACAGTTGCGATTCCTTTGTCGAATTTGCCAAACAGCGCGGAATTAGGGGAGTGGAAGACCGGGAGTTGTTAGAAGAACTATCTGGAAAACCGGAGGCTGAGGTAAAGTCATCAAAAAAGAAAAAAAAGGTCGGGAAGAAAAAAGATGGAGGCTTGTCGTATTGGTGGCAAGTGGAGATCGAAAGCTTCTCTGTCGCTGGACCTGTTCCAGACAAAGGGCGGGAAAGCCGATTGGACTCTGTCACTATTTTGGGTAAGGCTCTTCCGAAGATTTTGATGGACGGAAAGCTTGATCCTGTTCTTCTTCGGAAATTTCTGCAAAAGAAGCCTGAGCACGGAGACTTGGTGAGACGTTTTGTGTTTTATGTCGTCTCCAAAAACTATAACCGCTGGCGCCCGCAACTCAGAAGCTTGTTGCTGGATGAAATAAGGCCTTGATTTCGTTAATCTTTTGTTAAAAATCCCCTTGACGGGATTTTTTTTATTAGAATGAATCCATGAATCAAAGATATACGCGAATCGCACTTGTATTTGGCGTGTTGTTGGCCTTTGTCGTGTTGGTTTTCCAGGCTTTTTGGATCGGATCGGCGATCAGGGTCGAGGAAAACAAATTCGGGCAGGCTGTTACCGGAGCTTTGGTGAAAGTTGTGGCTCGGCAAAACGAAGCGGGAGGAAAAGGCGTGTCAGCCAATGGCGTTAGAAGAAATAGCGAGGGCAAGTTTCATGTGCAGTTGGAAGGAGTGCCTGACCCTGAGTTTCTGGATTTTGTGATGCATGAGGAATTCGGATTGATTGATCCGGAATTTTCGTACGAATACCGTCTTTACGATTGCCAAGGAGACAGTTTGGGGCTCGAAACTTTTTCGCAGGAGAATGAGGCGGCGGATACACTCCACTCCGATGGCCAATATTACCTTGAACTCAAGGTGAAAGAAATGCCGGCGTCACTTTCCGGTATGTTCGAGACTTTGCTGATGATTAGCGGAGGTATGGTCCTTTTTGTCGTTTTGTTGATCTTGGCGGTTTTGTTGATTATCAGGCAGGAAAAATTGTCGGCAACCCAAATCGAGTTTGTCAATAATTTGGCGCATGAACTGAAAACGCCTGTCGCTTCCGTAAAAATAGTAGCTGATGTGCTGGAAGGGCATGACGGAGTTCGGAATGACGATAGGTTGAGTAAGTATGTTAGTGTTTTGAAAAAGCAAAATGAGCGTCTTGCCAATCATGCCGAGCATATCTTGAGCCTTGCGAAGCTGGAGAAGAATGAGTTTCCGGTTTCGCCCGAGAAAATTCGTCTTAACGAAACCTTGGCGGATATCTGTGAGCAAGCGTCGGTGAAGGCCAAAGTGGCGGGAGGAACGCTGGAGTTTAAAGGGGCGGACCGTGAAGTGTCGGTTTCTGTAGACAAAAGCCATTTTGTGAATGCCGTGACCAATTTGGTTGACAATGCAATTAAATACTCAGATGGAGCTCCAGACGTAGTGGTTAGCGTAAAAGCCCGCTCCGGAGTGGTTGAGCTTACGATAAAAGATTCCGGAATAGGCATTGCCCCTGCGTTCAGGAAGAAGATATTCAGAAAGTTTTTCAGGGTTCCCACGGGTAATATTCACAATGTTAAAGGCTTCGGTTTGGGTTTGTATTACGTGTCCAAAGTTTGCGAGTCCCATGGCTGGGATATTCGGTTGGACAGCGAATTGGGAGTGGGGACAAAAGTGATATTGAAAATAAAAGGATACGATTATGCTAAAAGGCAAAAAGCCGAAAGTCCTGTTGGTTGAGGACGATGAAGATCTTGCGTTCCTTGTCGCCGACAACCTTCAGATCGAGGGTTTTGATGTCATTAGGAAAGCGGATGGGGAACAGGCATGGGAAGAATTGCGCACGAACGAGTTCGATATTTGTGTTTTTGACGTGATGTTGCCTAAGCTTGACGGTTTTGGCTTGGCCGAAAGGTTGAGAAATACGAATACAGAAGTGCCGATAATATTTTTGACAGCCAAATCGATACAGGAGGACCGTTTGAAAGGCTTACGATTAGGAGCGGACGATTATATAACCAAGCCGTTTGACATGGAGGAATTGATTCTCCGTATGAGGGTTTTTTTAAAACGAAGCGGATCGTCAAATTCCGGCAAAGACAAGTTTAAGCTCGGTAATTTGACTTTTTTGCCTTTGGACAGGGTTTTGGAATTGGGGGAGGAGCAAATGAAATTAACGGGGAAGGAATGCGAAGTTCTCAAAATCTTAAGCAAAAAAATGGGGAAGGTGGTTTCTAGAACCGAAATACTGGAAGGTGTTTGGGGGCGTGATGATTATTTTTTGGGAAGAAGTCTTGATGTTCACCTCTCCAAGCTAAGAAAACATTTGAAAGCCGACCCTTCGGTGTTGATCGAAAATGTACACGGCCTTGGTTTTCGCCTAAAGGCAGGGGAATAAAAAACGGGCGAATCACTCCGCCCGTTTTTTATCAATTTTTTCGCTATTACAGCTTGGCTTCCTGTTTCGGATAGATTTCGCCTTTTGCGCTCAAAAATGTGTTGTACAGCAAAGAAGCGATTGTCATTGGCCCAACTCCGCCTGGTACTGGCGTGATGAACGATGACTTTTCAGCGACTTCGTCAAATTTGACATCGCCTTTCAGGACGTAACCTCTTTTGCTGTTGGCATCTTCCACACGGGTAATACCGACGTCGATAATAACAGCGCCTTCCTTCACCATATCAGCTTTAAGGAATTCTGGCCAGCCCAAGGCCGCTACAATAATGTCGGCTTGGCGGGTGTGGTACGCAAGGTCTTTCGTGCGGCTGTGGGTCAAGGTAACGGTGCAGTCGCCCGGATAACCTTTTCTCGACAGCAGGATGCTCATCGGAGTTCCGACAATATCGCTTCTGCCGATAACCACGCAGTGCTTGCCTGAAGTTTCGACTTTGTATTCCTCAAGAAGCTTCATTATGCCGAATGGAGTGGCCGCAATGTAAGCGGGCTCGTTTTTCACCATTCGCCCTACGTTTACGGGGTGGAAGCCGTCCACGTCTTTTTCCGGTAGGATGCGTTGGGTTACTTTTTCAACGGAAATATGCTTTGGCAACGGAAGTTGAACGATCAGCCCGTCGATGTCCGGGTTTGCGTTGATGCTTTCCACTTCGGCCAAGAGTTCTTCTTCGCTTACGGTTTCATCGAAGGTGCGCAAAGTGGAGTCGAAGCCGACCATGCCACAGGCTTTCACTTTGCTGGCTACATAAGTTTGGCTAGCGCCGTCGGAACCCACAAGGATGGCTGCCAAGTGAGGCTTTTTTCCGCCGTTGGCTACCCAATCCGCCACTTCCACTGCGATTTGTTCCTTAAGCTTTTTCGATGTCAGTTTGCCGTCTAGGATTTGTGCCATTAGAGTATTCGTATATGGTTAGAGAATAGACCGAAGTTACGAATTTGCCCGCAAAGGCTGAATTATTAGCCCCGGTTTCGGCCTGTTTGGCCACAAAATCTATGCGTAGAATTTTTTCCGGTAAAATAAGCACTTATTTGTGCGTGGCTTTGGAACAATGCGCCAAGCTTGTTGTTGTGAGAAGAAACATAACAAAAAAAGATGAAGAGCTATCTTACCGGAACATTCTTCGCGCTGGTACTTTCGATTCCCCTAGTCTTGGTCGGTTGCTCCGACGATAATGACGGAATGTCAGCGATGCCGGACAACACGGTTCTCAACAAAGTGAATCTAAGCCATCATGCGGATGAACTGATGTTGGCTGACAAGGGTTGGGAAATCAAGGAAGTGACTAAGGAAGGCGAGGAATTTAAAAAAGCTTCTGAATATAAAGGTGCGGTTCTTGTGTTTAGGACTGACAGAAAAGTGTTGATGAATAATGAAGATTATTCTTCCGAAGGCAGTTTCAAAGTATTGCCTGATCAGCTGATCACAATCTCAGGCTTTTCCCCGTTGGAAGAGAATGAGAATAATATACTGAACAGTTTGCGTGACGCCGCTCAGGAGCCAAACGGCTTGGGAGGTGACGAAGAGGGTTGGAGGATAAGTTTCTCGCCAGACAGTAGCTATATGAAACTAAGTAACTTTAATAGTGGCTTTAGTGTAAATGCCAAAGCCGTAGAGTGATAAAGATAATTCGTTTGGGTGATTGAGATAGAGTGTGAGAGGAGCTTCCGGGTTCCTCTCTATTTTTTTGCTTAAAATTTCACATTTTCATAACGGCTTTTTTCTTCTGTTTTGTTGATTTTCATCGCCACTTCCAATTCCCAATGTTTGGGATTCGTTTTTAGGAGAAGCATTGGCGTTAAGTTTTTTTAGAAAATTAAACGTTCCATGTGATAAATTGTGATATTTGGTTTGGGATAGTTGGGCTAAAATACATTTTGTGGATGTTTATGCTTGACTAAGCAAGTTGATTGGATTTGGAGCTTTTTTGTATTTAGGTTTATCTTAACAAAATAGAGTGCGAAGCTTTGAAGTCCGGCGGTTATCTTGTCCAGATTAAACGAGGGAGATTTCCCGCAGTCAATTTTTCTGGAGTTTTGCGTTTAGGAAATACCGACGGAGTACTGGAGAGCTAAAGTGAAATTATGATGAGAACATTCTTCTTTTTGCTGTTAATGACGTTTTCGCTGTTTGCGGAGGCGCAACCCAATGAGCGTAAAGGTTATGATATTCGCCTGAAAGTGGAAGGGCTACAGGCCGATGAAGTGTATATAGGCTATCACTACGCATCGAAATCCTATATACTAGATACCGCTAAAGTTGGTGATCTGAATATTGCTCGCTTTAAAAGCGATACGACTGTATTACAGCCGGGGGTTTACTTTTTCCATCACAAAGCGCCGGATTTGTATTTGGAATTTGTGGTAGGCGATGAGGGTAGGGAGTTCTCGTTTTCGACAAAAAATGAGGACTTACTGGGGAGTCTCAAAGTAGAGGGGTCCGTCGAAAACCAGCTGTTTAAAGAGTACCAAGGTTTTATTGTAGAGAAAAATGCCGAGAAAAAAGTACTTGAAGAGGGCTTGGCCGATGTGAAAGAAGACAAGGCCGCAAGCGAAACGCTGCAAGGTGAGCTTTCGAAGCTTAACGATGAGGTTAGCGAGTATCAGCGGAATCTTTTGGAGAAGCATCCTAAAGCGATTGTTTCAGAATTGGTAAGGCTTGTTTTGCCTGTCGAATTTCCCGACGACATCAAGAAGGCTGACGAAATCAAGAGGTTTAGGTATTACAAAAAGCATTACTTCGACAATCTGGATTTGTCGAGCCCTTCTTTTCTTAGAAATCCGATGGGGATGAAGAAAGTGGAGTCTTATCTTAAGAAATATACTTATCAGCACCCCGATTCCATTTATGCCTCCGCTGAACGAATACTCGCATTGTCGAGAGCTTCCCAAGCCAACTACAGACATTTCCTGTTCTGGGCCCTTAATGACTTTCTGCGCTCAAATATTATGGGCGCTGAGAGCGGTTTCGTGAAATTGGCCGATAAACACCTTTTGGTTGATACGCCTTCATGGGCTTCGGAAGCTACGGTGAAAAAGGTTAGGGAAAGAGCGGAGGACCTAAGGCCAAATCTTATCGGAGCGGTGGCTCCAGAGCTCCATTTACTCGATTCCACGTTGAATACTCCGGTGTTTTTGGAGCAAATCCCTCAGGACTATGTAGTGTTGTATTTCTATGATCCTGACTGTGGGCATTGCAAAAAGGAATCTCCGAAGTTGTTGAAGGCCTATAACAACGGGTTGAAAGATTTGGGTGTGGAAGTGATGGCCGTGACGGTGGTTACGGATATGAAAAAATGGAAAAATTACATCGATGAGTTGGGGATGAACTGGGTGAACGCGGCGGATCCGTATGTTCAAAGCAACTTCAGGAAGCATTATGACCTTAAGACCACTCCTATAATTTACATATTGGACCGAGACCGGAAGATAATTGCCAGAAAAATTGGTGCGGAGCATGTGAAAGGATTTATCGAACACAAGATTAAAGAGGAGAAAACTAACCAATAAGCAACGACACTTACCCAATCAGTAATATCAACCTAAACTGCGAAAACATGAAGAAAGCTTTAGCCCTGGTTTTTTGTGCGCTGAGCATTGGAAGCGCCTATTCCCAAACTGGCGTTACTTCAGATTCAGTAAGATTGTCCTATGCCAAGCGAATATCTGCCGAAGATGTGAAAAAGCACGTTTTCACTTTGGCTTCGGATGAATACGTAGGGCGATATACCGGAGAAAAAGGGCAGAAGAAGGCGGCTGAATATATCCAGAACCATTTTAAGGAGTTTGGATTGGTAGGTCCTGTGAAGACTGGGGACAATCCTTATGAGCAGGGTTTTGAGTTGTATAAACTCGATTGGGGAGAAGTATTTGTAAAGTCTTCCAAAAAGGCATACGGTGGTTATGAGGATTTTGCCTTCTTTTCATTGCCAGAACTGAATGAAAAAACCGACGTCGATTGCGTATTTGCGGGCACGGAGGAAGATGCTTTGGCTGATGAATTGGACCTGAAAGGTAAAGTGGTGTTTGTCGTGACTGACAAGGACAATCCCCGTGAGGTGAGAACAGTGACCAGGGCTTTGAATAAAAAAGGTGTTAAGCTCTTGGTCGTTGTTGGTTCGGAAAATGATGAACTAACGGATTCGATGATTTCCCGTTACCGGAAATCAATAATGGATCACCCCAGGTTGTCATTCAAAAAGCCGAAGCCTAAGGAGCCGGGTAAGGATATGGGTATTGCCTTTGCCCGAAAAAATATGCTCTTGGATGTTTTTGGACTTTCCGAGAAGTCATTGGAAAAGCTAATGGCAAAGAAGGAAAGAAAGAGAAGAAAAATGCTGGCCAAGATCAAGGGACATGTATCTGTGAAGTTCGCCAGAACTATTGAGCCGGTACAAACCGAAAACGTATTGGGGTATCTGGAAGGAACTGACAAAAAGGACGAACTGCTCGTTATCTCCGCCCATTACGATCATATCGGCGTTCAGGACGGCGAGGTGTATAACGGAGCGGATGACAACGCCACTGGGACTACGGCTATTCTGGAGCTTGCCGATGCTTTTGCGAAAGCGAAAAAAGACGGCCATGGGCCTCGTAGGAGCGTTTTGTTTATTTCCTTGACGGCTGAGGAAGTAGGCCTTTTGGGTTCGAAATACTATGTGAGCGATCCGGTTTTCCCTCTTGAAAATACTGTTGTCGACCTTAATATCGACATGATCGGCAGAAGGGACAGTCGTTACGAAAACGACCCGAATTACGTTTATCTGATCGGATCGGATAAACTTTCAAAAGATTTGCACAATCTTAGCGAGAAGGTCAACCAGCGTTTCGGTGATTTGAAATTGGATTACAAGTATAATGACGAAAAAGATCCGAATAGATATTACTATCGTTCCGATCATTACAATTTTGCGAAAAATGACATTCCCGTGATTTTCTACTTCAACGGAACGCATGCCGACTACCACAGAGCTTCGGACACTCCTGATAAGATTGAGTGTGACAAAGTGGCGAAAATAACGCGCTTGGTATTCCAGACAGCTTGGGAAATCGCGAACAGGGAAGAGCGCTTAAAGCTGGATGCGGATTCGGCTCAATAGCCCGAAAGTGATTTTTGGCTATTGTTGTTTAGCTTTTTCTTATCTTTGCACGTATGAGTACAATCATTGCGCCTTCAATTCTAGCGGCGGATTTCGCGGAGTTGAAAAAGGAAGTGGAAATGGTAAACCGCAGCGAGGCCGAGTGGCTTCATGTGGACATTATGGACGGAATGTTCGTTCCGAACATGTCTTTCGGTTTGCCGGTTTGCGAAGCCATTGACCGTTACAACAAAAAGGTGATGGACGTTCACCTGATGATCGAAGAACCGGGACGTTATGTTGATGAGTTCGCCAAGCGTGGGGCGGAGTACATTACCGTTCATGTGGAGGCTTGCAAACACCTTCATCGCGACATACAGTTGATCAAAAGCTTGGGCTGCAAAGCCGGCGTGGCCTTGAACCCCCACAGCAGTGTGAGCCTGATTGAGGATGTGTTGCCGGAGTTGGACCTTGTTTTGGTCATGTCTGTTAACCCTGGATTCGGAGGGCAATCACTTATTGCCGGCACTTTCGACAAGATTCGTCGAGTAAAAGAGCTGATAAAGAAAACCGGAAGCAAGGCCCTGATCCAAGTCGACGGCGGTGTCAAAAACACAAACGCGGCGGAACTTGTGGCTGCCGGTGCCGACGTTTTGGTGGCGGGAAGCTTCGTTTTCAGCTCCGATGACCCGATCAAAACGATTGCCGACCTCAAGGCCGATTTGGCGTAAGATTTTCCAATTAAGGCATTTAGTTAGTCTTTCGGCCGGGAATAAACAGCAGTGTTCTTCGTGGCCGGAAGACTTTTTTGTTTTTATGACAACAGTTCTTCAATGCGATTTTTAGCGATAGTCTTTTTTCTTTTTTCCAGTGCGGCGGTGTTCGCTCAAAACTCGGCTACGTTTAGAGCCGTCGTTTTGACCGAAGACGGTAAGGCTGTAGAGTTTGTCCAGGCGGTTTCGGAAGATGGAAAAACGCAGGCCCTTTCTGATTCAGTGGGGCGAATCGTTATGAAAGTGCCTCCGAAAAAGCTTCGGATCGTTTTTAGTCATATCGGTTTTTTGAAAAAGGAAAAACGTTACGATTTTTCCACTGGCGATATTACCGATAAGATCATCATGGCTTATGATGACAAAACCCTCGGGACAGTAACGGTAAAAGGCCGGAGACATCACGAAAATGCAAGTGCGATTAAACTTTCGGGGCTTGAGGCTAGAAATATTCCTGCCCCTTTTTCTGATTTTTCGGCAATCCTCGGGACCTTGCCGGGCGTAGTCGCCAATAACGAACTGAGCTCAAGCTATTCTGTTCGGGGAGGGAGTTTTGATGAAAATCTTGTTTCCGTAAACGGAATTCCGGTTTATCGCCCGTTTCTCGTACGCTCGGGCCAGCAGGAAGGCCTAAGTTTCGTAAATCCCGACATGGTTGATAAGGTTGACTTCTATTCCGGTGGATGGGGCGCTGAGTACGGAGGTAAGATGTCTTCCAATCTTTTGGTTGCATACAGGGAGCCCGACAGTCTTTCCGCTTCAGGTGAAGCGTCTCTTTTGGGTGGAAGCGCTGCGGTGGGGGTAAGACCCTGGAGGAACTTCAGCCTTGTGTCGGGAGTACGGTACAAGCAGTCGAGTTATTTGCTTGGCACTATGGAAACGGAAGGCGAATACAAGCCGGCTTTTTTGGATTGGCAAACATTCGGGACATTGATTCTAGGCGAGAAAACAAAGCTGAGATTCTTGACTTCCTACGCCTCCAATAAATATCTTGTGGAGCCGGAAAATAGGGTGACCCAGTTCGGAACCTTGGATCGGATACGGGAATTTAAGGTTTATTTTGACGGAAAAGAAGAGATGTTTTACCGCACGTTTCAGTCGGGAATTAATCTGGAACATAACTTTAACAGCTCTTTTTCCGGAAGTTTTATAGCGAGTTTTGTGAAAGCTATCGAGCGTGAACGTTATGATATCGAATCCGCATATTGGCTGAGCGACATCACTGACAAGGCCAACGGAGGCAGTGGTGAAGCCGAGGTGATAGGAGTGGGGACGGATTATACACATGGCCGGAACCGATTGAATGCGGAAGTTTTGACCCTTGAAAACAAGTACAGATTGGAGTGGGGTGTGGCGCATGTTCTCAAATTCGGTTTTGGAACTAACTTGCGCCGCGTCGAAGACAGCGTAGACGAATATCGGTTTATCGAAGACGACGGATACGCTAAAGTGACCCATTCTGTAAGAGCGGAAAATGACCTGCGAGCGACAGAGCTTTTCGCTTTTGTCGAAGATGACTGGACGCTAAATGACGAGATTTCCCTTTCCATTGGTTTCCGGGCTGTGTATTCCGATGTGAACGGGCAAACAGGTTTCGGTCCCCGTGCCAAAGTGGAATATGCGCCGACGGGCTCGCCGTGGGTTTGGAGACTGTCGGGCGGACGGTATTTCCAGCCTTTGTTTTACCGTGAGACAAGACGCCCGGACGGAACAGTCAACAAGGACGTGGATACGCCGAACGCTTGGCACGGAATTCTGACTGCCGATAGGGACCTGAGTATTTGGGAGCGCCCTTTTAAGTTGAGTTCTTCTGTATATTTCAAGTATTCGCCCGATATTGTGCCTTTTGACCTTGACGATGTAAGGGTGCGATATTATCCGGATTTGGAGGGAAAAGCTTACGCCTATGGGCTTGATGTGCGGATTAGCGGTGAATTTGTCAAAGGCGACGAATCTTGGTTCTCTTTGGGGTTGCTTTCGGCGAAAGAGAAAGTGGGAAGCGCTACGGAGTACGCCCGAAGGCCTACCGACCAGCGGTTGACCTTGGCGATGTTGTTTCAGGATCATATCCCCAACAATCCGAGCCTGAAAGTTTTCGTGAAAGGAGTTTACGGCACAGGCTTGCCATTATTGGCTCCGGGACAAGAAAAAGGGCTTCCAGTGGGTTCTGGGGACGATTATAAGCGTCTCGACGTTGGATTCTTTAAATATCTTGATCTAACTTTGGGTTCGATGCCTGGTAAAATGGCCGTAGGACTGGAGGTGCTCAATATGTTGGGCGTTAGAAATACACATTCATATCTTTGGGTTTCGGATATCCAGGGAGGACAATATGCGGTTCCCAACACCTTGTCGCAAAGGTTTTACAATCTTAAACTTCGGGTAGAGTTTTAATGTGGCCCGTGTTTATGAGGATGATATAAAAAACGACAATTTATATGAGTTTTGTCCTTATTAGTCTTAATTTTATGGCATAACGTGTTTTAATTATGCCTACTAGGTTATCGGGAGAGTGGGCAAGTGCCGGTGTTTTTGTGCGGCAGGCATTTTTTGCTTTAATTGAATAGAGTTTCGCAAAGCGAAAAGGCCGGTACTTAAGCCTGTTTGTTTTTAATAATTTGAGATTCAGAAACGGTAAAACGTGATCAAAGCCAGTCATTATGGGAAGCAACGATCTTTTTAACTCTGACGAGGAATTCGAAAACCAAAAGGACCCCAATAAGGGAGGGAACGACGATGATTTTAACGCCGACAATTTTGGCCTTCCGGAGGTTCCGAACCAGAAAAATTATTTTCAACCGAATGACGACGAAGGCTTTGGAGGAACGTCTGATGACAGTTCTGACCAAAACGACTACGGTTTCTCCGATAGCTCTTCCGATTATCAGCAGTATAACGATCCGGAAGGTGACGAAGACGAGTTCGGCGACGAGGAACCGGAAGAGGACGACAGCCCTTCGGATGAGGATGCGGTAGCGAGAAAAAAGAAGGTTTTCGGAATAGTGGTAGCATCCGTGTTGGCTTTGGGAATTATCGGAGGCGGAGCCTATTATTTCTTGGGAACCGGTGGGGATGAGGAAGAGGAGGAGCCGGCAACCGAACAGGTAGCCGATACTCCTGCCACTCCAGAGGCAACACCTGCGGTTGACACCACTGCCACCGAGGCAGTCGATCCCGTGGTGGAAGAGAAGGTAGTGGAAGAAAAGCCCGCACCGAAAGTAACGCCTGCACCAAAGCCCGCCAGTGGCGAAGTGTTCCGTTACGATAACGCTCAAAACGCGTATTTTGTGGTTGTCGGAAGTTTTGTGGATACGGACTTGGCAGATGACTATGCGAAACGTTTAAGTAAGAAAGGACACTTGGTTTATATCCTGTCGCCAAAAGGTGGCAAACGTGGCTTTTTCCGATTGGCTGTGGGCAAATACGGCAGTTTTGCCGAAGCGAATAGTCAGTTGGGTAATTTTAAAAATGAGTTTGGAGACAAGGCTTGGGTATTGAAGTATTGATGATGGAGTTGTTGCAGATTACGACGAGTACGAGTGTGGCCGACAGCACAATGATGGCAGGGGCTAGCGATAGCGTTTCGGTGTTGGACCTTTTAGTGACGGGAGGGGCGATGGTGATCCCTTTGGGCTTGCTTTTTATTGCGGCCCTGTACATCCTTATGGAAAGGATGAGAGTAATGAAAAAAGCTTCCAAATTGCCGAACGGCTTTCATGACGAAGTAAAGAGAATGGTATCGTCGGGTGACGTGAACGGAGCGATGCTCTATTGCGCTCAGAATGATACCCCGATGGGCAGAATGATTGAGAAAGGTATTTCCAGAATAGGAAGTCCCCTCAAAAGCATCGAGGCCTCAATCGAAAACGTGGGCAAGATCGAGCTTTATAAACTTGAGAAAAACCTTTCGCTGTTGGCTACTATCGCCGGCGCAGCGCCTATGCTTGGTTTCTTGGGTACGGTAACGGGTATGATTCGCGCCTTTATCGCCATCGCCCAGCAGGAAGGAACCGTAAGCCCGAAAGATCTTTCGACAGGTATTTACGAAGCCATGATCACTACGGCTGTGGGACTTTTTGTCGGTATCGTGGCTTATTTGAGCTATAACTTCTTGGTTGCAAAAGTTTCCAAGCTTATCCACCAGATGGAATACACGTCGATCGATTTTATTGACCTATTGCAGGAACCGCAGAAAGCGTCCTGAGTGTAGCTTTTATCTAGGGAATAAAACTGTGGATTATGGGATTGCAATCAAAAAATAAAGTCGATGCGGGATTCAGCATGTCGTCAATGACCGACATAGTGTTCTTGTTGCTGATATTCTTTATGCTCACTTCTTCTTTTGTGACGCCTTCGGGCTTGCAGGTGAGCCTTCCTTCGGCCAAACAGCCCAAGGTGGTGATGCAGAACGTAACTGTGTCAATCACCAAAGACCTGCGGGTTTCCGTCAACGACAAGAAGTCCAGTATGGCCAATATCGAGAACGATTTGGCCGAAGCCTTGCATGGTAGCGAAGGTTCCGTAACGCTTCACGTCGACAAGTCTGTGCCTGTTGAGTACTTTGTAAAGGTGGCGGGCATCGCCAACGCCCTTAAAGCTAAAGTCTCTATCGCGGCCAAACCGGGAAAATAAAACGCTGACGGGATGGATATAAGTGAAGAAAAAGACATAGACCGCCCAAGCCTCATCTCGGCCGTCGTGCTGACATGCCTTTTGGTGCTGTTGTTTTGGTGGCTGAAAGTGTGGACGGCGCCCGATCCGCCGATTCCGGTTTACGGTGTTGAGCTGAACTACGGCACGTCAAAGACGGGCGGAGGAAAGCGCCAACCGCAGACACCGGTAAAACCGACGCCTGTGAAAGAGGAAACCGTGGAGGAAGCCCCGCAAGAAGACGTGTCCGAACCGGTGGAACAACCTGTTGAGGAAGTTGTGGAGCCAGTGGAGCAACCCGTTGAGGACGCTCCCGTGGAAGAAGCACCAACCGAGACTGAAACCGAAACGACCGCAGAACCCGTGGATTCCGACACTCCGGCCCCTACCGAGGAGCTGAAGAAACCGGAAAAACCCGCTGTGGTGGATGACGTGAAGAAGGCGGAAAAACCGAAAAAGAAACCGGTGCTTTTCCCTGGCAAAAGCGACAGCAAGAAACCTTCGACAGGTCATGGCGACGACGCGAAGGATAATTCGGACAAGGGAGTCGAGACCGGAAAGAAAAACGATAAGAAGCCTATCCTTTATAACGGAGCTTCGGGCAAGGGCGGCGACAAGCCCACTTTGGAGATGACTGGCTGGAGATGGGACGCCGTACCGAGACCCCAAGACAAAACGGAGGAGAGCGGAAAGATCGTTTTCAGGATCAAAATCGACGACAGAGGGGAGATAGTGGAAGTGGTGACGCTTGAAAAATCGGTTTCCACTTCATTGGAACAGGTTTACAAAACGGCCGTTTTCAACCTTACCTTCAGTCCTAAGGCCTCCAACGTCAGGCCTGCGCCATTCACAACTGGAAAAATCACTTTTGTGATCAAGTCGAATTAAGATTTTCTATATATTTGCGTCAAAATTCCGTCGGTTCCGGCGGAATTTTTTTTTGCCAAACAAATCGACATGACTTACAAAGAGGCTTTGATGTACTTGTATGCCAAGTTGCCGATGTTCCAAAGGCAGGGCGCTACGGCTTACAAGAAAGATTTGGGAAACACCTTGGCTTTGCTGGAAGCCTTGGGTAATCCGCACGAAAAGTTGGTGAGCGTACACGTGGCCGGCACCAACGGAAAAGGCAGCGCGTCGCATATGATCGCCTCGGTCTTGCGGAAGGCCGGCTATAATGTCGGGCTCTACACTTCCCCCCACTTGCGGAGTTTTACCGAAAGGGTCCGCATAAACGGGCAGGCCATAAGCGAGCAAGACGTAGCGGACTTCGTTACCCGCCTTCAGGGCGATATTGAGCGAATCAAACCGTCATTCTTCGAAGTGACCGTGGCCATGGCTTTCGACCACTTTTGCAACGAGGGAGTGGACGTGGCCGTAGTGGAGACCGGCCTTGGCGGACGCCTCGATTCCACCAACGTATTGTCGCCTGTTCTTTCCCTGATTACCAATATCGACTACGACCATCAGGCGCTTTTGGGCGAAACCTTGGAAGAGATTGCCGGCGAGAAGGCGGGCATTATCAAAAAAGGAACGCCGGCGGTAATCGGTGAGAAGCGTCCGGAATTGCGCGGAGTCTTTGAGAAAAAGGCAGGGGAAGTTGACGCTCCATTGTCTTTCGTGGAAGATAATATAAGTGTGGAGGCCTTGGGTGACGGTAAATATACCGTCCAATCGCCAGTGTATACGGGTGATTTGGAGCTGGACCTTAAGGGCGAATACCAAAAAGATAACCTCGCGAACGCCTTGGCATCGCTTTCCGAATTGGCTAAGGACACTTTCAAAATCCCGGCAAGCGCCGTGCAGGAAGGCCTTTCGTCGGTGCTTTCTTCCACTGGGCTGAAGGGTCGCTGGCAAGTATTGGGCGAAGAACCGAAGGTGATTTGCGACACGGGCCACAATGTGGCGGGCGTTACAGCCATCGTCTCCCAACTGAAAAAAGAAAAATACGGGAAGCTTTTCGTCGTTTGGGGTATGGTGAGCGACAAAGACGCGTGTAGCGTAGTCGATCTTCTGCCGAAGGAAGCCACATTTATCCTGTGCCAAGCCACCGTGCCCCGCGCCATGGAGGCCAATATGCTTCGGCGGGAATTCCAAAAGGCGGGCTTGGACGGCGAGGTGATACCCGACGTAAACGAGGCCCTGTCAAGAGCCAAAACCTTGGCCGAGCCCGGCGATTTGATTTTCGTTGGGGGCAGTACCTTTGTGGTGGCCGAGCTGGAATGTCTTTGATTAGGAAAATACGCATATAGCGATGAGAAATAAATTATTGAGGTTCAAGGAGAATTCCGAACGCAGAAACGTCCTTGAAGATGGAAAGCCCGTATTCGAAACCATTAAGGGCAAGTGGAACGAGGAGCAGTTTCAAAACGATAACGACCTTGTGTTGGAACTTGCCTGTGGTAGGGGAGAGTACACAGTAGGACTTGCGAGGGTAGATTCCGAAAGAAACTTCATAGGCGTAGACATAAAAGGATGCCGTATCTGGAAAGGAAGTGGCATGGCTATAGAAGAAGGCCTTGAGAACGTCGCCTTCCTGCGTACGCAGATTTTAATGTTGGAGAAGTTTTTCGACGAGAATGAGGTCTCGGAGATTTGGATAACATTCCCTGACCCGCGCCCGCGCGACCGCGACGAAAAGCGCCGACTGACGCATAAGCGCTTCCTCGACATGTACAAGAAAGTGCTGAAACCCGGTGGCTGGATGAAATTCAAGACGGATAACACCGACCTTTTCCAGTACACGCTCGACACTTTGGCTGAGCGCGACGATATCCAGGACTTGGAATACACTTTCAATCTGTACGAGTCGGAATATATGCCGGAACACTTCGGAATCAAGACCCGCTTCGAACAGAAATTCTATGACAAAGGCGAGGACATCAAATACATGAAGTTCCGCTTCAAGAAATAACCCGTCTTGATGGGCCGTACAAAGTGAGGGAGAATGCGGAAAGACACCGCTCGCTGGCGGTAACGACGGACGAAAAAGCCAAGGCTTGAGGTCCCGGCTTTCGTTTGTCCGAAGCATTCGCTAATTTACTGCGTACGCAAAATAAGGTTACAAAAGGCTTCCCTGCGGAGGCCTTTTGTCGTTGGGCCGGTCGGGGCCTTGCTTGGAATGGTTTTTTCGGACATAATGCGATGGCCAACAGCTCCTATTTTTAGTGTTTTCCGACAAAAAATCATCGATGAAGGCTACCCGCAAACCGGAGGTTTCGGCGGGAGGGATCGCTGTTGCCGGCCCGGAGATGCTTCCGTCACCTGTTTTTGATATGGAGGTGATGAGGGAAAAGCTCCGCTCCCTTGATCCGAAGGTAAAACCGGCCTTTTTCGATCTGCTCAAGACCTTTCATCGCGAACACCAGCTCACCTTGACCGAAGGGCTCACCGACGGACGTGATTTGGTGATGTTGGATAGCCTCCGGCAAATGCACCGCTTGATTTATACGGACCAAGCCATCTTTTTCAGAGGAAAACAACGGCCCCAACTGGAAAACATCTCGGCGTTTTTGTGGTGGCTACAGCACACTTCGCTCAAAATAAGCGCTCGTCTAAAGGAAAAGGACAAGTATTCGGAACTCTATACCATTGAGGGAAGCGACGGGGGGAAACGGTCCTTTTTGGAAGATATGCGGAAGGTAACCGTAATGTGCGGGCGCGATTTGTTCCGAGATTTCCTTTACGGACATATGCGTGCCCATGGAACTCCGTGCGTGGTCAAGTTGGTGCCTTTGTCGCCCGACGGCGGTTTTCCCGGTCCGTCAGTTACCCCTACGGCCACCACGCTGTACTATCCCGAAAAGTGGGACGAGGGAATGTGGATGAAGCCCTATGCCGATTGGCGGGCCGTGCATAGGTTATATATCCACTATCCGTTGTTTGTCCGGTGGATAGGCGTGCTGATGAAAAACTTCCCCTTTTTCGATATCAGTCTTCCCTCCACCTCTTTGTTCAGGCGCCTGCTCGATATTAATCCTGAGTCGGTTCGTTCCTTGGAAATGTTCCACAGCAATCCCGTTGACTTCTTCGGCTTCGAGGATTTGGGAGGCGGTACGGAGGCCGTAAAGCCCGACAATCCGGAAGTGTCGCCCTATACGCAGGCGTTTGTGGGCCTTCAGAAGATTATTCACTCCTTTATGTGGCAAGGCGACAAGGCCGTTGAGAGGTTTTTCGGAAAGCTACCGGAGCTTTTGATGTCGCTTTCCGATTTTAATGAAGAGGGCAGGGCGCGCCTTTACCCCCTAAGGGCGGAGGGTATTGAGTCGGGGCTGATGTTGATAAAGGGCGACCTTTCGAGAAAGACCATGCTGGAAAATTATATGGGAAGCCAGCTGATGTCGCTTTGCGCGCCCGACGTCGTGATCCCGAAGATCTATCCGATTTTCTCTGACGGCTTTCCCCAGTTGGTTGACTCTACGGGCAAACAGATGTTGGAAAGCCTTACGCCGAAGCCGGGAAAGGGGGCGGTATCTTTTAGTACACTTCTGGAATCGGGAGCCTTCGAGGTGATGCGGGAAATGCACGGCAGGCAGAAGGGGCCGACTCAATACAGGTTGGGCCAGCACTTGTCTTATCTCCACGCTTTGGCCAAGAGGTTAGGGGTGTTGAATGCCGAAATGTTGGAGCCCGGGACATCTCTGGGCTTGGTCGAAGGCGCCTTGCCGGAACGGAAACATCCGCCCGAAGAGGTCTCCACGATGGATCTGTATAAAGTGATGGCCGGGTATACTTTTATTGGCCACCTTATCGGAGACAGAAAAGCGTCGGATTTTATCAGGTCCGAAGGCGCGTCGTTTATGAATGAGAGTTGGCTTCATTATGATGATGAGACGGAGGAACTGAAGGTTGCGGCCATGACCAGTAATGCGTCTTCCGCTATCATTAGTTTTAAGAAGTCGAATCGTTTTGTCACTGAGTTTAGGGAGGCGAACGGGAAGGATGAAGACGCGGAGCTCATTGCCTTCCGTAACTTTTTCGAAGCCTTTACGGTGGAGCCTGAGAAACGACTTTATAAGGATAACTTTGTCCGCTTTGTGGCCGAGGTGCCGGAGGGGCAGGAAGATTTGGACGCGGATACCAAACTGCGTGTGCTTGCCGTGGCGATAGGCATTATGCGCTCTGCTTTACGGATTTATTACAACACGCCCGAGCTGGACCGACTTGAGAAACTGCTCGAATTCCCCTTGATTTCTTATAATAAGAACTTTGCCTTCCGGCGACTGAGGGCGTTTGCCGACTTGGTGGAAAGCTATGGGCCAGACAAACTCAAGGGACTGTGCGACTTTTATGAGAGGAAGGAAAAAGCGGAAGGACACTTGTCGCCGGTGAATTATACGGAGCCTTACAGGCCTTACGACCCGAACCCCACTAAGGTAGGGCGTATAGTAATGGTGGCCGGACATAAGGTTTTGTGGGTAGAGGGGGTGCTGGATTACTTTAATCAGTCGGCCTTAATGAAGTTGATAAAGGAGAATAAGGACTTACAGATAATGGTGTTGGGTAAGGTGCCGGGCACCGTTGCCTTGGAGAATACGCACGAGTTGGGCAAGTTGGTGTATAATAGGCAGATTCACATAGTGTTGTGTCCCTCGGCTTCAGCCTGCTCAGGTGGCGCCACCTTGGTACACTCCGCCCGCAGGACGGTGATATTAGCTCTGGAAGGAGAGGACATTAGCCTAACGAAGAGGGTGGGCGTACACGAATGGTTCAACAAGGCGACGGGCAAAGGCGGGCAGAGGTACATTGACTTGAGCCATCTGGAATATTATAAGCAACTGGGAATGACGGAGCAGGAAGCCTATGATTTTGACCGCTTTCAGTCAAGAGTGGCTCCGCGCGAGGGGATGCATTACATAACGGAAGAGGAGGCTAACCGTTGGCGCTTTGGCGATGTGGTCTATATCCCGGCGGAGATGCCCGTGGACGAGGCGATAATCCGCTTTGTGATACCTTACCTTCCGCCTCCTTATTGCCCTTCGCCCCCGAATAGCCCGCCTGAGAGCGGAAGAAAGGACGGGCCCGGTTAAGGGAAACGTACCTTTACTTTATTTTTTCGAACTCGGCGTTCTCCAATTCACGAACCATTAGCTTATGCGGACGGTAGATTACTTTCGGCTTTCTGATCATATCGGCCCTGAAGTTGTCAGCTGTCTCCGCGCCCTCACTCCCGAAGCTCGGGCGGAAAGTCCCCATGTCCCCCAAGTCGATTTTATAGCCCTGTTTGAGCAATTCGGGCAGTAGTTCCGAAAGATTGGTCAGCACGTTTGCCACATCACCCCGTGTCAAAGAAGACCTTCGGACGATAATGTCACCCAATTCACGAAGGCTGATTGTGTCTCTGGCCACTGGATGGGCGTAGAATTTCGTCGGGCTGTCTTTGTCTTTCGGATCCTTCTTCCTGATAATCTTAAACGGCAACATAAGCGGTTATTCCTGTGGTTCTGTATTTTCTTTCATAAGCTAAAAGCAAACAGGAGGCCATTGCGTTTCTTTTTATTCGAATACCAATAACCAAAGAGTCAAAAGGAATGTAGGGGTTGGACTTACCCTGTCCGTTATCTTATGCTTTTCCTCTAGCTATAGTGAAGTGTCCTAAATATCAATTTGTCCTTTTGTAAATGAGGAATGCTTTTGACTCAAAAGAGGAAAGGACGTAACGCCATTTCAAAAAGGCCATGGCCTTTTACCCAATCGGCCATGGCGTCTTAATCAAAAGGCCATGGCCTTTTTAATTTAGGGATGTGTCCATTTTCCAAAAGCGTCCTGTCATTTTGAAAATAGGGTGCTGTCCTTTTGAGTAAAAGGTCTTGGTGAATTTGGTGAAAAGAGTAATCGAAACTGAAAAAGTGAAAGGGTAAACGGAGGTGTGGAGGTTCTGGGAGAAGCGTTACGACATAAGAAAAACGCCCTTTGGCCATATCGGCGCAAAGGGCGTTAAAGGTAGATCAAAGCGTTTCGAAACGCCGGATCTCTATATTGTTGGCCCGCAAATCATGCAGGAGGTTATATAATCCGAAGAAGGTACGGTTCATATAGATAAAATGCTTCGATCCCCTGCTTCCGTTCATATTGCGGAGCTTGGTGTCCTTCGCGAAGCGTTCGCCGAGAGCCGCTATGTCACCGAAGAATTTCTCGTCGGAGAAATCGAAAACGTCACGGTTAAACGGTTGCGTGAACAGGCTTAGCAACTGATGGAACAGTTCCGTAAAGAAAGCGGTCTCCTCCGGACTGTCTCCGGGCTTGAGGATTTCCAGTTCCTGAAGTTTCCTCTTGAACAGGAAGGGGTCTTGCAAATTGTTTTCGTCGGCCAGCTCGAAGTAGGGGGTATAGAACTCGTCGGGAATATGCTTGACACATCCGAAGTCCAGCACCGAGAGTTTTACGTCCGGGCTTACAAGGAAATTGCCGGGATGAGGGTCGGCGTGGACCTTCCGCAGGCGATGGATTTGGTACATATAGAAGTCCCAAAGCGCTTGGCCTAGGCGGTTGGCTTTTTCCGGATCGGTATTATGCGCCGTAAACTCCGAGAGGTGTTCCCCTTCCATCCAGTCCATAGTGATGACCCGCTGTGACGAAAGGTTCTCATAGTACCCGGGGAACTGCAAGTTGGGGATGTGTTGGCAGGCTTCGGACAGTTCCTTGCTTTGCCTTACTTCCAACTCGTAGTCGGTTTCCTCGATTAGCTTGTCCTCCACCTCCTTGAAGTAATGGTCGGAGTCCTTGGCCTGGATGTTAAACATCTTCATGGCGATGGGCTTGACCAGCGCAAGGTCAGAGCGGACACTGCCCGCCACGCCGGGGTACTGTATCTTCACGGCCAGCTTTTTGCCGTCCTTTTCGGCCCGGTGTACCTGACCGATGGTGGCGGCGTTGGTGGCCTCCGGCTCAAACTTATCGTAGAGTTGGTCCGGCGCCTTGCCAAAGTACTGGCGAAAGGTCTTGACCACCAAGGGAGCGGACAGGGCCGGAACGGAAAACTGTGCCAAGGAAAACTTCTCTACGTAGGCTTGAGGCATGATGTTCTTCTCCATGCTCAGCATCTGGGCTACCTTCAGGGCGCTTCCCTTGAGCTGTTTCAGGCTGTCGTAGATGTCCTCGGCGTTTGATTCGTTAAGGCGCTGTTTGGCTTCTTCCTCGGGGTTTACGAGTTTGTCGCCGTAATATTTCACGTAGTTCATCCCGACTTTCGCTCCCGTCGTTATGAGCTTTGAGGCCCTTTCTATCTTCGAAGTCGGTATGCGGTTAAGTTTCTTCATCTACAGGTTCGGTTTGATTCTTTCCTTGAAAAGGAACTTCCCGAAGTCCACCACGCTTTCCAGAGGACGGGTGTTCAGTAGCTCGAAGCTGGCCTTAACCGACTTTTCGATAAACAGGTCGGTTTTTTCGAACGAAGGCGAACGGTCCTCGATCCAGAATTTCAGGGTCAGGAGCAGTTGTGCCCAAGCCATTTCCTCGATGCTTCGGTTCTTGATCTTTTCAATTTTCTCATGTTTCATGTCTCCGCTCTCGATGCCAAGCTCTTTGATAAAGGTCCGGAAGCTGTCGCGGAGTGGGCGCAGCGTGGCCAGGGTCTTGAGCTTATTGCGGTTTTTGCCGAGGGCGTACACGACATAACTGCGGTTGGCGGTCAGGATCTCGAAGAAGGTGAAGTAAAAGCTCAGGAGTTTTTCCTGCGGGCTGTAGGTGGAAAAGGATTCGTCTTGCTTCAGGAGTGAGTCCGCGTTGTCGAAAAACGCTTTGAAGACGGCTTCTTCTATTACTTGGAACGAGGCGAAATGCTGGTAGAATAGGGACTCTTCGAAGTTGTGCTCCTTAGCGAAGGCGTACACGGACTTCGGGTTTTCGCCCTTTTCCAGCGTGTAATCCATAAACCAACTTAGGATTTGGTCGGCTGTGACGTTTTTTTTCTTAGCCATGATAGTCTTGATTCTGGTTTAGTATGCTTGCTCCGTCATTAATAGTACGTTATATGGAGGATAGAGTTTGGCGATCCGGGAGGTTTAATGCCCGCCTCAAAAAGTGTTTGGATATGAAAAAGCCCCGTACGGAATGTGTCCGTACGGGGCTTTGGAAGTCTCTTGCCTGTAGCTTACTTGGTAGCTTCGATGGCTTGGGTAATGATGTCGCAGGCTTCGCGAATCTCCTCTTCGGTAATATTGAGGGGAGGAGCCATGCGGAAGGAATCGTCGCAGAAAAGGAACCAATCCGAGATAACCCCCAACTCGACGGCCTTGTCGATAATGGCCTTGTTTCGTTTGAACGAATCGAACTTGACGGCCATCATCAAACCAATCTGTCTGATCTCTTCGATGTCGGGATGGGTGAGCAAACTCTTGAAGAGCTCGGCTTTGGCGTCTACGCTCTCCACAAGTTTTTCGTCCTGAATGGCCTTAAGTGTAGCCAAGGACGCCGCGCAACTTACAGGGTGCCCTCCGAATGTGGAGATATGTCCCAAAATAGGGTTGTTGCGCAGGGTGGACATAATCTCATGACTGGAAATCACGCCGCTGATGGGCATTCCGCCTCCCATGGCCTTGGCGCAGAGGAGGATGTCGGGTTGTATTCCGTAATGTTCGAAGGCCCAAAACTTGCCCGTACGGCCGAATCCGGCCTGAATCTCGTCAAGGATCAGCAATGTGCCCGTCTCGTCGCACCGTTTGCGAACCGCCGTCCAGTACTCTTGGCTGGATTGTTGCACGCCGGCCTCGCCTTGGACAGTCTCCAAGATAATGCCCGCGGTTCTCTTAGTGATGTATTGCAAGTCCTCGATGTTGCCGTAGCGGATGTGGCGCACATCCGGCAAAAGAGGGCGGAAGTTGCGCTTCATCTTCTCGTCGCCGGTGACGGAAAGGGCGCCTTGCGTTGATCCGTGATACGAATTGAGGGCTGAGATCAGTTCCGATCTGCCCGTGAATCTTTTGGCCAGCTTCAGGGAAGCTTCGGTAGCCTCACTTCCGGAATTAAGGAAGTAAGTGACCGAAAGCGGATCCGGAAGCGTGTCGGCGAGCGCTTTGGAAAGTTGCGCGGCGGGATCCGTCACGAATTCTCCGTAACACATCACGTGCATATGCTTTTCGGCTTGGTCCTTTACGGCCTGCGTAACGGCCGGGTGCTGGTGTCCCAAGGCGCTCACGCCGATTCCGGAGATGAGGTCGATGTATTTTTGACCTTCGGGTCCGTACATGTACACGCCTTTTGCGTGGCTGATTTCCACAAGCATAGGGAAATCGCTAGTCTGGGCTTGGTGCTCCAGGAAAAGTTGTCTGTTGCTTATCATCGGTATGCTGTATATCAGTAGTCAAGGTATTGTTGGAAAACCGTCTGCAGGTAAGCTTTGGCCTTTCTCAACGATTTCTTTTCGGCTTGCTTATCCGTTCCGAATCCGGTCATAGTTACGGAGTCCATGTCCGTGCGGTAAACCATATGGCGGTCGAGGCTGTCGATCCAGCCCAAGCCGTTGTTTGAGCAGTAGTACGCGAAGCCTTCTGTCTTGGGGTCCATCAGGTTTTTACTCCATTCGAAAGGCGAGCTGTCCAAGTTCATCTGTCCGAGCAATGTGGCCGGGACGTCGGTCTGGCAGGCTACCTTGTTTACGCGTTTTCCTTTGAACTCGTCTTTGAGCGCAGGGCCCCAGAAGAGCATCGGGATAAGTCGAGATTGCGGAACGTCGCGTTCCCAATAGCGCGGGCTGGTGTGCGAATGGTCCGCCAACATGACGAAGATGGTATTCTCATACCAATCCATGGCTTTGGCCTTGTTTACGTAATCGTAAACGCAACTGTCAGTGTACCAAGCGCCATTAAGGAAACCTTTCATATTCTCCCTCGGATCGTCTTCCCACTCAATAGCGTCCTGCACTGGCTGGTCGTAAGGGGAGTGGGTGCTTTGGGTGAAAATGGTCGAGATAAACGGCTGTTTGTAGTTTTTCTGGTCAGCGAGAACCCTACGGAACAAGTATTCGTCGTGAGCACCAAGCCGGCTCGTCTTCTCGGCGTTCGTGAAATCTTCCTCATCCACGATATTTTGCATGCCGATCGACAGCAGGAATGCCTTGATATTTCCGAAGTTAAGTTGCCCCCCGAAGTGGAAGGAAGACGAATAACCCTGCTCATGCAGGGGGTTCAGTATCGACGGAAGCTGTTGCGCCTTACTAGGCTGGGCGCTGATAGAAGTGCGTTGTTGGGCCGGAAATCCGCTGAAGATGCTCGCCATGCCTTGTTCCGAACGCTCGGCGGAGGCGTAAAGGTGGTCAAAGAAAAGCCCTTCGTCTATCATTTGGTCAAAGCGCGGGGTGATTCCCTTGATACCGCCTTGCTCTTCGATCAAGTCTGAAGTGAAGCTTTCCAGTATCAGCAATACCACATTGGGACGGTCGGTCTTGAGGAAGCTTACGGCGGAGTCGCCTTTTACGCTGTACACCTCTTTTACGATTTCCTTCGCCTCTTCCGGTTTATAGAACCCGTATGGGTTCTTGTTCATATACTTTTTGTTCTTAAGTATGCTGTGGATGATGTTCCAAGTAGAGTTTACGGCCAGCAGGTTAACGTTTGTATGGTTTGAGAAGTAAACGTCGCTTTGCTGGATCGGCATTTCTTGTGTGCCTCCGCGTATTCCTAGTACCGTTACCGTTGTCATCAGCAGGAAAGCGACTGCGGAAAGTAACGGTTTTGGCCTTTGGCTTTCGGGTTTTACAGGCGAATAAACCAATTTTTTGTACACCCAAAGTCCCAAAACGATTTGTCCCAATAAGATCAACGTCACGGTAATGGCGATGCCCCAAGGCGTGATTTTCATCACTTCGGCGGGTTGTTGCAGGTACAGGAAGATCTTGTAGCTCAGTTTGCCATTCCATTCCCTGAACAGCGGAAGCTCTCCGGCCACGATTGCGGAGTTGATCGTCAACAGGATTCCTGTGAACCAGAAGGTGAACTTGCTGGTATAGTCTTTTTTGAGAAAACACTGGACTATGCCCGTAAGTAGCGGAACCGTAAGGAAATAACTGGCCATGGAAGTGTCCAGGTATACCGCTTTCTTGAATGCTGTCAGCAGTTCGTCTGAGCTGTACTTGCTATAGAAATCGAAGTTGTAAAACAGGAAAACGAGCCTGTTTGTGGCGAAAACGGCCAGCCAAAAAAGGTAGCTTCTTATTAACTGACCGACGTATCTGATAGGCATGGTGCTATGTTTCTGTTATGTATTGCTGGCTTGCTCCGTTCGGAAATCATGCAAAACAAGCCAAGAAGTATCAACTAAACGGCAAATATGGGATTTTCAAATGTCATTCGGCGAATTTTTTTAATGCTGTCTGCCCTGAAGTTGGGGCTCCGGACGGCGAACAAAGCCAAAGCCTGCAAGTTTCACAGGAGAACCGAACATTCATTGGTAATGGCAAAGGAAGAAAAAATGACGAAATGGGTGGTGGATCTTCACCATTCGCATATTCAGTTTAGGGTGAGGCATCTGGGAATTTCCACTGTCCGTGGGCATTTCGCTAACTTCGAAGGTTGGATAGAGGCTGAGAAAGATGATTTTGACGGGGCCAAAATAGAGTTCAGAGTAGAGGTGGACAGTCTGAAGACGGGAAGCGCCTCACGGGATCATCATTTGCTTTCCGATGAGTTTTTTCATGTGAATGAATTTCCTGAGATCAGTTTCGTGTCGGGGGAGTTCAAGAAACTCGAGAAGGACCGCTACAGAATGAAAGGCAAACTCAAGATAAAGGAAAAGGAGAAAGAAATAGAGATGGACGTCGAATATGGCGGAACGGTGCAGGACCCGTTGGGTACGGTGCGTTCGGGCTTCGAGCTGAAGGGTACCATTAACCGGCAGGAATACGGGCTTCAGTGGGAAGGCTTTACTGAGGCGGGAGATGTGCTTGTAAGCAACGACGTTGAGTTTGATATCAGTTTGGAATTTACGAAAGAGGAGGATCTGTAGTCTTTTTCAAGACTGATTTAGTTGATGAGGCCTCGGGTGCCCGTCGTTTGGGCGGGGCTATTCCGAGGCCTGTTTTGTTTGTGGCCGAAGAGATTGTGTTTCTGAGAAAAGAAGCGTATTTTCAAAGGCCGTGGGCACGTTGAAAAAATAAATCGGCGACGGGTAAAAAGTCATATTATTATCTTATTTTTGAGTTTTGAGACAAAGCTTATGAGTGAAGATACCAATCCGAAAGACAATCAATATTCCGCAGACAATATCCAGGTTCTGGAAGGGCTGGAAGCCGTAAGGAAACGTCCGGCGATGTATATCGGCGACGTTGGCTTCAAGGGTTTGCACCACCTCATTTGGGAAGTGGTGGATAACTCCATTGATGAGGCGTTGGCGGGGCATTGTGATCTTATAAAAGTCACGCTTCACAAGGACAATTCTGTGACTGTGGAAGACAACGGTCGCGGTATTCCGACGGACATGCACCCGAAGGAGAAGCGTTCTGCTCTGGAAGTCGTGTTGACGGTTCTGCACGCCGGCGGTAAGTTTGACAAAGACTCTTACAAAGTGTCCGGTGGCTTGCACGGTGTGGGTGTGTCATGTGTGAACGCTCTTTCCACTGACCTTTACGTGAAAGTAAATCGTCAGGGCAAGGTATACGAGCAGGCCTATAAAAAAGGGGCGCCGCAATATAAGGTCAGGGAAATCGGAACTACCGATACTTCCGGCACCAGTGTCCGCTTTAGCCCCGATACCGATGAGATATTCACCGTTTCGGAGTTCAAATATGATACTGTGGCGGCCCGTTTGCGCGAGTTGGCTTACCTGAACGCTGGTATACGCTTGGCGCTTACCGACGAGAGGGAAGTTGGTGATGACGGTAACGCTCTGTACGAAGAGTTTTATTCGGAGGGTGGTTTGAAAGAGTTTGTTCAGTATTTGGACTCTACTCGCGATCAGATTATCCCCGAGCCTATTTATGTTAACGGTGAGAAAGGTGGCGTGCCTGTGGAAGTGGCCTTCACTTACAATGCGTCATATTCTGAGAATGTGGTTTCTTACGTTAACAATATTAATACGATAGAAGGCGGAACGCACGTTTCCGGTTTCCGTCGTGCCCTGACCAGGGGATTGAAGAGTTATGCGCAAGGTTCCGGTTTGCTTGACAAAGCGAAAGTGGAAATCTCTGGCGATGACTTCCGCGAAGGCCTTACGGCTGTTATTTCCGTGAAAGTGGCTGAGCCTCAGTTTGAAGGGCAAACGAAAACTAAGCTCGGAAACTCAGACGTAAGTAGCGCCGTTGACGGTTGTGTTACCGAGATTTTGCGTCATTATCTGGAAGAAAACCCCAAGCTGGCCAAGCAAATTGTCCAGAAGGTGATTCTTGCCGCCCAAGCTCGCCAAGCGGCGAGAAAGGCTCGTGAGATGGTTCAGCGCAAAAACGTGATGAGCAGCACAAGCTTGCCGGGTAAACTGGCCGATTGCTCTAACCGTGATCCTGAAGGCTGTGAATTGTACTTGGTGGAGGGTGACTCTGCGGGCGGTTCCGCTAAGCAGGGGCGTGACCGTTTCTTTCAGGCTATTCTTCCGTTGAGAGGTAAAATCCTTAACGTTGAGAAAGCCCAGGAATACAAGATCTACGATAACGAGGAAATCAAGAATATCATCACCGCCCTTGGCGTACGTTTCGGTAAGGAAGGGGATGAGAAAGCTTTGGATCTGGAAAAACTCCGTTACCACAAAATCGTCATTATGACCGATGCCGACGTGGACGGTAGCCATATCCGTACGCTTATTCTTACTCTTTTCTTCCGTTACATGAGGGAGCTTATCGATAACGGATACCTTTATATCGCTCTTCCTCCGTTGTATTTGGTGAAGAGGGGTAAGAAGGAGAAATACTGCTGGTCTGAGGAGGATCGTGTTGCTGCCATTGACGAATTGGCTCCTGACGGTAAGAAAGAAGCGGTTTCCGTTCAGCGTTACAAGGGTCTCGGTGAGATGAACCCTGAGCAACTTTGGTCCACTACTATGGATCCTGAGTACAGAAACCTGAAGAAAGTGACCGTGGAATCGGCCGCTGAGGCGGATCACTTGTTCTCAATGCTGATGGGTGACGAAGTTGCCCCGCGCCGTGAGTTTATCGAGCGCAATGCCAAATACGCCAAAATCGACATCTGATTTTCAATAGGATATTTACGAAAAAAGCCCGGAAGCGATTCCGGGCTTTTTTCGTAATGTACTTTTGTGTGGGCGTTACGATCTCTTATGCAAAACTTGTAGCAAGTTGTTTTTGTCAATGCCATAGGCGCATTTGAAGTGTCCTTCAGGACAGGCTTTGTGTCCGTGCAATCCGCAAGGTCGGCACTTCAGTTTTTCTTTTGTTTCCACTATATACGACTCGTCAGACAACGGCCCGAATCCGAATCCGGGGATGGTTGAGCAGTAAATGGCGCATACGGGAGCGTCGACGGAAGAGCACAAATGCATAGGTGCCGAATCGTTGACATAATTCATTTTTGCGTCTTTCATCAAAGCCGCGCTTTGCAATAGGCTAAGTTCTCCGGCTAAATTGGTAATGTTCTTATTGTCGCTGACTTCGATTATGGCTTGGCATTCCTCTTTGTCGGACGGCGCTCCCAGAAGGTAAACGTTGAAATCGTTTGGAAGGGCGCCAAGTAATTCCGCCCACTTGTCTTTCGGAAACTGTTTCGTAAACCAGACCGACGTGGGGGCCATGCAGATATATTTTCCTTGTTTGAATTTTTCTACTGCGTCAAAGTCAGATTCGGTAGGATATAGTCTTGGTTTGGCTGTTTTTTCGTCGGTGAATTCGCTTATCAGGGCGTGGTTTCTGTCCGTTTCGTGTACGGTGGTTTCGCTGTCACCCTCTTGGTAGGCGCTGATCGTGTGTTTTATCTTTTTTGAAAAAAGGAAAGACATCGGGTTTTTGTCGAACCCGACAGTGACGCCCGCCCCCGAAAAAGCGGTTATAAGGCCCGTTGTGAGAAAGCGTTGGGCATTGAAAAGTAAGTCGTACTTATTGTCTCGGATTTTGCCGATCAGCTGAAGAAAGTTTTTGTACTTTCCGTTCTTCTTGTCGAAAACAATGGTCTCCCTAATGAAAGGATGGCCCTTGAATAAACCCTCGTTTCCTTTTCTGACAAGGTAATCAATATATGCGTCGGGGTAGTGTTCGTGGAGCTTTTCCAATATGGCCGACGCCAGTATAGCGTCGCCGATAAAAGCGGTTTGCACAACCAGAATCTTGTAGGGTGCTCTGTTCTTCATATGGACAAAGATAAGGAATAGAAACGGAGAGGCGATATGGTGGAATGCGAAAACCTTTTCGGAAAGACTAAGTCGGGAACAGCTTGGGCTGTGTGATTGTTGTCGGGGTGTGTGGGTAATTCTGAATAGCGCTTAATTTTGGATGGACCTATGGCCTTAATTTGGCGCTATCCTATTATATTTGCCCTCGATTGTCTCGTACGTACACAGATTAAAGATAAAATGAGCAACTCGGTGACGAACAAAGCTGCGGATAATATCCGTATCCTTTCCGCAGCTATGGTAGAACGCGCGAAATCAGGCCACCCTGGTGGTGCTATGGGCGGAGCGGACTTTGTGAATATCCTTTATACGGAATTCTTGAAGTATGACCCGAACGACCCGAAATGGATCAACCGTGACCGTTTCTTCATGGACCCGGGACATATGTCTCCAATGTTGTACTCTGTACTTCATATGGCAGGGTTCTACAAAATGGAGGACTTGGAGAACTTCCGCCAGTGGGGAAGCCCGACTCCGGGACACCCTGAGGTTGACTTCGACCGCGGTGTGGAAAACACTTCTGGTCCTTTGGGGCAGGGCCACACAATGGCTGTGGGCGCCGCTATCGCCGAACGTTTTTTGGCCGCGCGCTTCGGAGACTGGATGTCGCACGATATCTACGCGTTTATCTCTGACGGAGGTATCCAGGAAGAAATTGCCCAAGGCGCCGGACGTATCGCCGGACACTTGGGATTGAGCAACTTGGTGATGTTCTACGACGCCAACGACATTCAGCTTTCTACTACGGTAGGCGAGGTGACTGGCGAGGACACGGCCGCCAAATACGAGGCATGGGGATGGAAAGTCGTTACAATTGACGGAAACGACGCCGACCAGATCCGCGAAGCCCTCAAGCAGTCGCAGGCTGAGACCGAAAAGCCTTTCCTTATCATCGGTAAGACGATTATGGGTAAAGGAGCCGTTACCGAAAGCGGCGAAAGCTTTGAGAAAATGGTTTCTACCCACGGGCAGCCATTGTCTAACGCCGGAGCGTCTTTTGCCAAAACAGTTGAAAATCTCGGTGGCGACGGAGAGAATCCTTTTCGCGTATTTGACGAGGTTAAGGACTTGTACGCTTCACGCAAAGCCGAACTCGCAGCTTATGCGGCCGACAAAAAGGCCGAACACGAAGCTTGGAGTAAAGCTAATCCTGAATTGTCGGCCAAACTTGACGGTTTCTTCTCAGGAAAAGCTCCGGAAGTGGATTACGATTTGATCGAGCAAAAGCTTGGCGTTGCTACGCGCGCGGCTTCGGCTACTGTGTTGGGCGTTTTGGCCGAGCAGGTAGAGAACATGATCGTTTCTTCGGCCGACTTGAGCAACAGTGACAAGACTGACGCTTTCCTAAAGAAAACAAAAGCTTTGGAAAAAGGCGATTTCTCAGGAGCGTTCTTGCAGGCCGGTGTTTGTGAGCTTACTATGGCTTCAATCGCCAACGGTATGGCCCTTCATGGTGGAGTTATTCCTGCGGTAGGTACATTCTTCGTGTTCTCTGACTACATGAAGCCAGCCGTTCGTCTGTCGGCTTTGATGGAACTCCCTGTTAAATATATCTGGACACACGACGCCTTCCGCGTAGGCGAGGACGGACCTACTCACCAGCCGGTAGAGCAGGAAGCCCAGATCCGTTTGATGGAGAAATTGAAAAACCACTCGCACAAGATGAGCCTCTTGGCGCTTCGTCCGGCCGACGCTGACGAAACAACAGTGGCTTGGAGAATGGCGATGGAAAATATCGATACTCCTTCGGCCCTTATTTTCTCTCGTCAGAACATTCAGGCTTTGCCTAGCATGAATGAGGGCGTAAGCCGTTACGAAGAGTCCAAGCAAGCCGAAAAAGGTGCTTACATCGTACAGAAGGACGCTGAGGACGTTGATTTGGTGATGGTGGCCAGTGGCTCTGAAGTCGCTACTTTGATCGCTGGCGCCGAGTTGTTGCGCAAAGACGGAGTTAAAGTACAGATCGTTTCGGCTCCTTCCGAAGGTCTTTTCCGTACTCAGGACAAAGCTTACCAGTTGGAAGTAATCCCTGCCGGCAAGCCTGTATTCGGATTGACCGCTGGACTTCCTGTTACATTGGAAGGCTTGGTAGGGCCGTTCGGTAAAGCTATCGGTCTTGATCATTTCGGATTCTCAGCTCCTGCCGGTGTGCTTGACGAGAAATTCGGATTTACCGGAGAAAACGTTTACAAGGAAGCGACAGCATTCTTGAGCGAATCGAAATAATTCCTGCTAAATATACCGGGAACACAAAATAAAAGAGACATTCTCATAGGAGTTTGTCTCTTTTTGTATGTAACCTAGCCAGAATTTTCCGTTAACCTTTACATTAGGGGCTCGCTCCGTTTACTGTAAATCGATTTTTTATAATATTGTCGATTTGAGTTTTATAGAATAGTGTTGGTTTTTGGGAAATTTAGTGGTGTATGCGCAGTATTCTCGTTTTTGTTTTTGTATCGGTCTGTTTTTTTGGGGCTCAAGCCCAAACTTATCCCGGGTTTAAGCACGATAACCGAAGCGGTGCTTACGGAACACTTTATCAGCCCGCGTCGTTGGTTCATTCGCCTTATCGTTACGATATCGGATTTTTGTCGGTAAGCGCTGAGGGAACAAACAATATTTATGGTATTAACAGGAAAACAGCGTTCCTGAATTTCAACTTCAATAATCTTGATGCGGAAAGGGTTAAAGCCGACGGGCCCTTGAGGGCGTTCGTGTCTTCGGAAGTGAATGCTCTTGCGATTATGTATAAGCTAAATCCCCGTTTGGCCTTCAGTATAATGCCCAGAGTCCGAATGGCGACAAGTTTGACCGGACTTGACCCGAAGTTTTTCGAATATGCCGAAGAGGGTTTTGAGCTGACGGAAGAAAGTAACGTTTCGATGCAAGACCGGGCGAATCTCGCTTCGGCTGTTTGGAAAGAGTTTGCCATTACGTTTTCATATTTACTGAAAAACGACCGTTACAATAGGGTGTCGGTAGGTGCGGGACTGAAAGTTTTGAGCTCTGTCGGGGGAGCGTACGCACAACTGAATGAGGCCGAATTCGGACTGGATGCGGCAAACAGGGAATTTGTAGGGGATTTTTCGGGACGATATGGAGTCTCTAAAAATCTGGAAGATCTGGATAACCTTGACGAAGCTTTTAAACAATCCGGGCAGTTGAGTTTAGGACTTGATCTTGGCATTCGCCTTGAAAAACCGCTTAAGGTCAACAGCTGTATTCCTTATCAGAAATTACAGAAGAGAATGTTCCGGCCGAGAATTGCGCCGTATAGGCTTAGGCTTGATGTTTCTTTGCTTGATTTCGGGCGATTGGCTTTTGACGGGAGTGACGGTAACGGCGAGCTGAACGGGTTGTTGATTCCGGATGGAAATCCGGTGTATATCTCGCTTGATGATAAGCTGAAGGGAGTCGATAATATTCCGGAATTGTCAGATTCGTTGGCTACCGTTTTTAATGTGGCGAAGCGTGGAGGACGATTTACGATGTCATTGCCCACGACCTTCAATATTGGAGCGGATTGGAACCTGATGAGCGGGTTTTACGCCCACTTGGGCTTGACCCTTGACGCTTCGGCTTTGACCTTGGCCGATTTCCGTATCAAAACCCCAATGCGTCTCACCGTTTCCCCAAGATGGGAGAGCAGTCTTTTCAGCGTTTACCTGCCTGCTACTATCGATCAGTATAGCGATGTTACTATGGGTTTGGGTTGTAGGTTTGGTCCCGTATTTTTTGGCGTTAACGATATATTGCCGGTTTTGGCGAAAAACGAGGTTCGTTCTGAGGGCTTCTATTTTGGATTGAAGACTTTTTTCATGCCTAAGAAAGACAAAGACCCCTCCGTGATAGAATGTCCGGGGGGAAGGCTCAAAAAGTAAAATTGGCCAAGAGGCATTTCTTGCGATGACTTTTGTCATAAAAAGGAAAAAATGCTCACTTCGTAAAAAACAGACTATTCTGTTGGATAAAGTGTAATCGAGGAGTAAGTTTGCCTGTCATAAGGGTACTTTTAAAGCCCTTTGGTTACGGCTGTGCGCAATGCCTTGAGCGTTAGGCTTTCGGACAAAATCGGGAAACCGGTTGTTCGCTGTTTAGCGTAATTGGGGCTTTGCGGTTATTCGGGAAAGGATATTTCCGGAAACCGGATAATGAGAGGCTCCATTAGCCGATAGACTTTAAACACGGACGATTGAAAGGAGCGAATAACACATATTTCGGGAATGTGGCGGAAACTGTCCGCACGCTTTGGCGTGGTTTGGAGCTGACCTGGAAACACTTTTGGGACGCTAGGCATCGCCATGGAAACGAGGGAGTGGACCAACCGGAATATTTTGAGCAGGACAAGGGTAGGGTTACCCTGAATTATCCGCGTGAGGTGTTGCCGGTGCCGGAAGTTGGGCGCTATAAGCTTGACTGTGAAATAGACGATTGTATCGTATGTGACAAATGCGCCAAGATATGTCCCGTTGACTGTATCGAGATAGAGGCCGTGCGCTCATCCGAGATTATCAGGACGGCATCCGATGGTTCGCCTGTGCGTCTGCATGCTGCCAAGTTCAATATCGATATGGCCAAGTGCATGTTCTGCGGGCTGTGTACTACGGTTTGTCCGACGGAGTGCCTCACGATGACTCCAGAATACGATTACTCCGCTTTCGATTTTGACGAACATAATTTTGCGTTTGCGACAATGACTCCTATTGAGATCATCAAAGCGAAAGAGAAATGGGAGGCGGACAAAGCGTCGAAAGAAAAAGCGAAAAAGGCGATTGGTTCGGCTACAGCGAAACCGAAAATGCCGGTTAGAAAACCAGTGGAAGAAACTGGAGGGGAAGCAAAACCTAAACCTACTTTCAAACCGAGAGTGAAGGCTTCGGTAGCGAAGCCCGTGACGAAACCGACGGAGAATAAACAGGAGAGTGAAGCTGAGGCCAAACCGAAACCGGTATTCCGTCCAAGAGTAGCGAAACCAGTTGTGAAGAAAACAACGGCTACTGAGGATTCGTCGGAAGAGAAAAAAGCGACGAAACTGGTAATAAGGCCTAAAGTAGCGAAGCCGGTTATTCGGAAAAAAGAGGAAGAAAGCGCTGAGACGGAATCAACCAAGTCTGCAACGGCCAAGAAGCCTGTAATAAAACCGAGGATACCTTCCAAGCCAGTTATTCGGAAGAAAACGACAGACGCTGAAACGGCTGATACCGAAGAGGCCAAGTTGTCAACGTCCAAGAGGCCGGTGATGAAGCCGAAGATTCCATCAAGACCTGTAATTCCAAAGAAGACAGGCGAAGGGGAAACGACCAAAGCGGAACCGGCGGGATCTGAAGAAGCGAAACCGTCAACGTTCAAGAAGCCGGTTATGAAACCGAAAATTCCTTCGAGGCCAGTTATCCCAAAGAAACCGATAGAAGGTGAAACGGCGAAAACAAATGCGTCCGAATCAGAGGAAGCGAAACCGTCAACGTCCAAAAAGCCGGTGATAAAACCGAAGATCCCTGCAAGGCCTGTAATTCCTAAAAAACCGACGGAAGGAAAAGCTGATCAATCCGAGAAGTCGGAAGCGGGAGATAAGCCCACAAAGGCTAAAAAGCCTGTAATGAGACCAAAAATACCGATACGAAAACCTAAAGACGACAGCGGGGAATGAGTGCGGAATTGACGATAAAGGTATTATTCTATGTATTCGCCGGAATAGCGATACTGTCGGCCGGGGCGATCGTCTTTATGAAAGACGTATTGCGCGCGGCCTTTCTGCTGGTGCTGACATTTTTGTCCATCGCAGGCGTTTACGTGCTGTTGCGCGCCGATTTTATCGCCGTGGCCCAAATCATGATTTACGTCGGCGGTATTCTGATTTTGATGGTTTTCGGCGTAATGCTGACCAATAGGGTGGGAGGCGACCGTATCTTGAGCGGTACCAAGTACCGGAAAACTAGCTTGGCTATAGGCGTCGCCGTATTTTATATTCTGGCCAAAGTCATTTACATCTCAAAATTCAGCTTGGGAAGCGGGCTGGCCAACGACGCCGAACCGATGAAAGACGGAAGCCTTGTCGTAATCGGCAAATCCATAATGACCGATTATGTTTTGCCCTTCGAATTGGCGGGCGTATTACTGTTAGTGGCCTTGATCGGCGCCAGTTTTCTGGCGGCAAAGAGCGCCGAAAACAATAACGCCTAAATCAGAATCCAATGACTACGTTTATATTCTATTTGCCCTTTATTCTGCTTTTTGCCTTGGCCGGGGTTTATATCGAAAGGAAAGTCTCCGCCTTTATGCAAGACAGGGTAGGCCCCTTGGAAACGGGATATTGGGGATTGTTACAAACCTTGGCCGATATTCTTAAGCTGATCCAGAAAGAGGATATCCAAGCCAAATCCACCGATAAGATTTTGTTCTCCTTGGCGCCAATCATAGTGATGAGTGCCGTTATCGCCGGATTTTCCGTTTTTCCTATTACACCCGGTTGGGCGGGGTCGGCTACGGAGACGGGAGTTTTCTTTATGCTGGCGATTGTTTCTTTGGATGTGGTCGGTATTCTCATGGCCGGTTGGGGGAGTAACAGTAAGTTTTCCTTGTTCGGAGCTTTACGTTCTGTTGCCCAGATTATCAGTTATGAAATTCCGCTTACGTTAAGCGTTTTGGCGGTTTTGGTTATAAGCCAGACATTGGATATGCAGGAAATTTCCTTTCAGCAAGGCCCTTTTCTCAAGCATATCTCCACTGACCTAGATACGAATTACCTTTTCGGGATAAAAGCCCTTGGGGTGGATGTAACCGATATTGGAGGGATTTTGACTTGGAATATATTTCGGTCGCCTGTGTTGCTGGTGGCTTTTCTTATTTTCTATATATCTGGCTTGGCCGAATGTAACCGAGCGCCGTTCGATTTGCCGGAATCGGAATCCGAGCTTATCGCCGGATTCCATACCGAATACAGCGGTGTCCGTTTCGCCATCCTGATGCTGTCGGAATACGCCATGATGTTGCTTATTTCGGTTGCTGCTACGGTGTTGTTCTTGGGAAGCTGGAATAGCCCTTTGCCCAATATCGGCTCGGTTCGTCTTTGGGACTGGACAATGGGCGAGCCCGGAACTATTGTCAGCCACGTTTGGGGAATCTTCTGGATTACATCCAAAGCGATCTTTATAGTCTTTACCCAGATGTGGGTACGCTGGACATATCCGCGTTTGAGAATCGACCAGCTGATGAGTCTCGGGTGGAAATATTTGACGCCTTTGTCGCTGATAGTTTTGTTTATCGCTACCGTTTGGCGTTTGTTAATGATTTAAAAGGTGCCGATGATACCATTGGAACACATACTCTTGCTAAGCGCTGTCCTGTTTTGTATTGGGCTGACGATTATTATTTCGAAGAAAAACGCCATCATGGTGTTGATGGGAGTGGAGCTTTTGCTGAACGCCGCCAATATCAACCTAATCGCTTTCAGCGGGGGAGACAAAGGCTTGAACGGGCAGATGTTCTCCCTGTTCGTTATCGTAGTGGCCGCCGCGGAGGTAGCCGTGGCGCTGGCAATCGTAATGCAGGCGTATAAATACTTTAGGCATTCGGACGTGACCGATATGGATCACCTCAACTGAATGCTTTTTTTCTGATTTTGAAATTGAAAAACGGCTTTCTTTTATCCGTAAAGTCGTTTTCGAAATATAGTCTCAAGTTATGGACGTAAGAGCGTTGACGGGAGAGTTGGCTTTGGATTCGGTAACGGGTCTGGCTTTGGTGACCATGTTGTTGCCGTTGATTTCCTTTGTCGTGATTTCGTTGTTTAAGACAAAACTGGCGAAACGCGCCGACTTGATCGGGGTTCATTTGCAAGGCCTTTCGTTTTTGGGAGTGCTTTGGATCTTTTTTCAGGTTTGGGGACGCGAGGCTCATCATGCTCGTTGGCTTTGGTTCGAAGTGGGAACGGGGGATTGGCTGTATCGCTTTACGGCCGGCGTCTTGGCCGACGACGAATCCGTTCTCCTTGCGGGAGTCGTGACCTTGGTTTCTTTTCTGGTTCACTTGTTTTCGGTGAACTATATGAAAGACGACACACATTACGCCCGGTATTTCTCGCTTTTGGGGCTTTTTACTTTCTCCATGCTGGGGATTGTTTATTCCGATAACCTGTTGTTGCTGTTTATATTCTGGGAGCTTGTTGGTTTTTCAAGCTATTTGCTTATCGGCTTTTGGTTTCAGCGGAGTTCCGCGGCCCGGGCCTCTCGCAAGGCCTTCCTTACCAACAGGGTGGGCGACGCCGGTTTTCTGCTGGGGCTTTCCGTTATTTTCGCATATTTCGGCACCTTTGATTTACAGGCGCTTGTGGCTATGGCCAAGTCCGCGTTTTTGTCGGACGGCACATGGGTGCTCGAACTTCAAAACGGCGAAGCGTTTAGGCGTTTGGCCGTTTCCCCGTTTTGGATGACAGTTGCCGGATTGGGGCTCTTTTGCGGAACAATCGGCAAGTCGGCCCAATTTCCGCTTCAGGTTTGGTTGCCCGACGCCATGAAAGGCCCGACTCCCGTGTCGGCGCTTATCCACGCCGCGACTATGGTTGCCGCCGGAGTTTATTTGTTAGTGAGAATATTTCCGCTACTAAGTGTTGACGTACTCGACGTTATTGCCATTATCGGTGGGATTACGGCGTTTATGAGTGCCTTTGCGGCGCTTTCGCAAAACGATATTAAGAAAGTGTTGGCCTTCTCTACCAGCTCACAGTTGGGCTTTATGGTAATGGGAATGGGAGTTGGGGCGTATGACGCCGCGTATTTCCATTTAGTAACGCACGCTTTCTTTAAGGCGGGCCTTTTCCTGTCTGCGGGAGCCATAATCCGCGCTTTGCACCAAGTGGAGGTTCGGTTGAAATCGGAAGGACATATTTTGCATTTTGATGCGAACGATATGCGGTATATGGGCGGTTTGAGGAAAAAAATGCCTTTTGTTTTTGCCGCTTATGTAGTCACCTCCGCCTCGCTGATGGGTATTCCGTTCTTCTCCGGCTTTTTGTCTAAAGACGCCATTCTGACGGAAACGTTGGCTTGGGCCGCGTTTCGTTCACAGTCCGGTGGGCCGGTATTCTTTCTTATTCCCGTCTTGGGCTTCGTTTCCGCCATGCTTACCAGCGTGTACATGGGACGCCAGATTTTGTTGATTTTCTTCGGCGATTTTCGTTTGGAACGTCACCATCCCGAAGTTCAGGGTGTTTTGAGAAAAGTACAGGGGCCGCACTGGAAAAAGAAAGTGCCGTTGTTTGTCCTTTCCTTGTTATCTATAGGCTTTCTGTTTTCCCTAAACCCGTTTGTCGCCAGTAAAGGTTGGTTATCGGGACATTTTAGTGTGCCTGGCGCCGCATTTCCATTCGGTGGTCCGAAGTGGTTGGAAGAGGGGGCGATTCTGGAAAACCTGATAAGGCGGTTCCATATGGTTACCACCGTCGGATCCGTTTTGTTGGTGTCGTTGGGCTTGGCTTTGGCGTATTATGCGTTTAGGCCGGGCGGAAAGTATAGCGCCAACTATTATAATATGAAAGATCCGTCAAAAGGCTGGCGGAAGATGTCGTTGCTTAACTGGCGTTTGGATGATCTTTACAAAAAAGCAGTACTGGAACCCGGGTTGCGTTTTGCCGATTTGTGCTATAAGTTTGATAAGGCTGTGATTGACGGAGTGGTCAGAAGTACTGCGCCTGCCACTTTGTTTACATCCAAGGTCTCGGCCGGATTAGATCGGGCAATTGACAAAGTTGTCGATGGTTTCGGTGTAGGCAACGTTATCATCGCCCATGTCTTGGCTTTCTTTGACCGTATGTTTGTAGACGGCTTTATAGATGGCTTAGCCAAGCTGACGGTATTTACGGGCAGGTTTATGAAAAAAAGACAGGGAAAAAATATCCAGAGTTATCTAATAGTCGCTTTGGCGTTATGCTTGGCCCTGTTGGCCATATTACTTTTTTGAAATCTATTGGTATAGAAGAAGACAGGAGGATTCTTTGAATGATATCAAAGAGTCTTCTTTTTTTCAAAAGGATTCGTTTAAAAACGAGTTGGAATGTCTTCAAAGTTCCCTCTATGTTGTGTCCAAACGGAAAGTCTTTGTAAATTATGTTTCCGAACGGAAGCGTTCTCGGTAAGATTTAGCGAAATGGTATTTTTAGCAACTACGTCGTGACCGAGCGTCTCTCTGATTTAGGTCAGTTTGTTCCGGTCAGAATCCGGTCCGAAATAGAACGGGCCCTTTCTGGTTTTTGCGCTTTTTCAAGATAGACATTCTATTGTGATGAGAATATTAGGAGGATTTATTGCGCTGATAGTCGCTACGGTAGGAGCGTATGCGAATAGTTTGGTGAGCGATCAGGAGCGGATCCGAAGCCTTACGATTGAGGAGGGGTTGCCCGACAACTATGTGACCAGCGTTTTTCAGGACAGCAGGGGCTTTATGTGGGTAGGGACGGAAGCCGGTTTTGGCCGGTTTGACGGATATAATCTGGCCCGTTATTCGAAAGCGAACATTCCGAACCAATTTGTAACAGCGCTGGGCGAGGACCAATCGGGGAATATTTTTGTCGGAACGGTAAAAGGCCTTGGCGTACTGAATCCGGTCCGGCAATCGGGACAGGGTTTTTTCAAGAATAAGAATGTTATAGGGATCGGCAGATGGAATAAGGGAATGTACGTGGCCTTTGATGACGAGGTTCGTATGGTCTCTTATAGTAAAGACACTCTCCAAACCACCTTGGTAATAAGCGCTTACCGCAAAAACGTGCTGATTGAAAAAGTAGGGAAAGACCAAAGCGGGAGATTCTGGATATTGTACAATGACGGCTTGTTCGAATTGTTCGATAAAAAAGGCAAGCGTTCATTTTCGTTTAACGTAACGGAACATATAGAGGAAAAAGCTCCGCTGACAGCGGCCAGCCTTTACGGCAAAAGCTTATGGTTCGGTACAGAGAACGGCACTTTGCAAAAGTTCTCGCTCGATGCCCGAAAGCGCAGATATCAGGTTGAGTTTGTCGAAGCGGAACATGTTGTGGACAAGCCGTTGACGGTTTTGAAAATGACGGACAGCTTGGGCGTTTGGGTCGGAACCCAAGGTGCCGGGTTATTAAAGCAGGAGGCCGACAGCCTTTGGGCTCAGGTAGATTTCCCCGAACACGGAACGTTCAAAAGTTCGGAACTGAGAATATCCGATATCCGCCTGAGTGATTCTGGCGAAGCTTGGGTGGCCACTATGGGCCGTGGCGTATTGCTGGTTTCGAAAGTGAGAAGATATTATCGCCACTTGGATGTAAACGGAATCGGAGGTTTGAGAAACTCTTCCGTGAACTCCATTTTGCATGATCATAAAGGAAACGTGTGGGCTGGGCATAGGAACGGCGCCGGTTTGGCTTGGATCGAAGGCGGGGTTCCGCCCGAAGACCAGGAAATGGGCGCTGTCAAATATTTCGAGACCCGGAACAAGACTTTATTATCCGGTCGGGTAGGAAGTGTGGTGCTGGATAGGGCCGGCGACGTTTGGGTTGCCACTTGGGACGGTGTCTCCCGATTCTATTATCCAGAAGGAAGCAAAGAACCTGTACTGAGAAGGCATTACAAGAACACTAAAAAGCAAAAGTTATTGCCCGATAACCGTTGCCATTCGCTGTTTTTCGATAGAAGAACGGGCGATTTGTGGCTCGGGACTTACAAAGGTCCGGGAAGATATAGCGCCGAAACCGACAGCTTTGTTTTCGGCGAAGCCTTGGGCCGTGAATCCGAAAGCGTTCTAGGGAAAGATATTTTTCAGATCAAAAAAGACGCCTCCGACAATATGTGGTTCTCCACCCGTTGGAACGGCCTTTACCTTTATGATAAAAAGCAGGACTCCACGTATTATTTCGCAAGGTCAAATACTTCGGAAAGAGGCCTTGAGGCCAATGTCGTAAGGCATCTTATAGAAGACCGGAACGGAGCCATCTGGGCCGGTACCGGAAATGGCTTGTATAAATTCAACGCCAAAAAGCGTACGTTTAAGAGAATCGACAAGCGCGAGTGGGGGATGGATAACCAAGTAAACGCCATCGCCGAAGACTGGAACGGAATTTTGTGGTTGGGTACGCGCGACGGCGTGACGGCACTGGACAAGGCTGGAAAAAACGTTCGTGTCATTAATTTTGAGGAAGGGCAAAACGTAAACTATATCCCGAATACTGCGGTCAGTAATTTTGGCGGAGGCCAATTGCTGTTCGGAACGAAAAGGGGAATGATCGCTTTGGATCCCGAACTTTTTCAGACCAAGGGCAAAGACTTGCCTGTTTATATCGTGAATTTCAAGGTGTTGAATAAAGCCCTGAGACCGGTAGCCGGAAAAAAAGGCGAGAGCCGAATCAGCAAACCGATCGAGTTTTGCAAAGAAGTGCGACTTCCAAACAGGGATAATGTTTTCAATATCGAATTCGCCGCATTGTCATACGCCAATCCGGAGAGAGTTCGATATGCGTATATCCTAGAGGGCGCCGACAAAAGCTGGCGCTATACTGTAGGGAAAAACAGGGAAGTGGCTTATACGCACCTGCCTGCCGGCGAATATATGTTCAGGGTAAAAGCCACCGACCAAAGTGGGCACTGGGGAGCGAAAGAGGCGAGACTGAAGGTCGTGATTCTTCCGCCTTTGTGGCAGACTTGGTGGGCGTATTTGCTTTACGCGTTCTTCGCTTTGCTGATTGCGATGGCTTGGAAGAATATGCTGATCCGTGATGTAGAGAAGAAAACCGAACGCGAGCGTAAGGACAAGGAAAGGGCTCAGGAGCGTAAGCTCAGCGAAATGAAGCTCCGTTTCTTCACAGACCTTTCGCATGAGCTGAGAACACCTTTGACTTTGATCGTCGGGCCGATGAAGCAGGTGCTCAAAGGTAATATTGGCGAAGATAGCCGTCCGATGTTGTCGATGGTGAACAAAAATGCCGAAGTTCTGCTCAAGCTGATCAACCAGATGCTCGAATTCCGCTCGATGGCCGAAAAGAGTAAACGGCTCAGGGTTTCCGAATCCGATGCCGTTGGATTCTTGAGAAATATCTACGGAGCCTTTACCGGTATGGCCACCCAAAAGAATATCACTTTTGAATTCTTTGCGCCCAAGAAGATGAACGTTTGCTTCGATAAGGAAAAAGTCGAGCGGATTGTCTACAACCTATTGTCCAACGCCTTGAAGTATACGCCCGAAGGCGGTAAGGTATCGCTGTCGTTGACACAGGAGAAGGACGAGATGCGAATCATCGTTAGCGATACGGGTATAGGTATCCCGGCCGAAAAGCTGGAGAATATTTACGGCAGGTTCTTCAGGGCGGTTGACAGTGACGGAGAAGCGGAACAAACCGGTAGCGGAATCGGATTGGCCTTGACTTACGATCTTGTAAGTCTTCATTTGGGAACAATCGACGCTGAGAGCGAAGTCGGTAAAGGAACGTCCTTTACGGTTCAATTGCCTACGAATGCGGGAAGCTATCCGAAAGAGTCTTTAGTGGAGCCAACCGAAAGCCAGCCGGATTCGGAGCCTGTGGTTACTGTGGAAGAGCAAGAGGATTCGGAACACTTTCAGGAAAAGAAACAGGAGAAACCGCTGGTGTTGGTTGCCGAAGACAATCAGCAACTCAGGGGATATATTACCAAATCGTTGAAAGGCGAGTTCCGCGTGCTGGAGGCCGAAAACGGCAAGATAGCGCTGGATATAGCCAGAGAAAAGAGTCCGGAGCTGATTCTTTCAGACGTGATGATGCCGGAAATGGACGGAAACGAACTGTGCGCCGAGATAAAATCGGATGCGGACACCTCACATATTCCGGTGGTGTTGCTGACCGCTTACGATACCCGCAGCGATCGTCTCAAAGGCTTTGACAGCGGAGCGGACGATTATGTGGCCAAACCTTTCGACGAGGACGTATTGGTTGTGAAATTGAGAAACTTGGTTGAGACGCGAAGGAATTTCCGTAAGCGTTTCCTCAAAGACTTGGATTGGCAACCGGAGGAAGAGCAGAAGAACTTGTCGTTTGACGATAGATTCTTGGGCAACGCGATCGGTGTGGTGACGAAGAATCTTTCCGATACGGATTTCAGCGTGGAGAAAATGGCGGGAGAACTTGGCGTTAGCCGAAGCCATCTGCACGTTAAACTGAAAGCTTTGACCGGAGAGTCCGCAAGTAGGTTTATCAGGGTTATCAGACTCAAAGAAGCGGCGCGTCAGTTGGCCCAAGGTGTTGATAACGTAAGCCAAATAGCTTACAGGACAGGGTTTAATTCTCCGGCGTATTTCACGAAGTGTTTCAGGGAGCATTTCGGAGTGACTCCAAAAGAATATATGCAGGACCCCGCAAGTGTACAGCCGCAAGAGGCGGAGTAACCATCTGTAAGGAAGTCTGAAGCCAAAAAAACGGCGCATTTTTGAAAATGCGCCGTTTTTTTTATAGGCTTTAGGATTATTTGCCTTGGTCTTTTTTCAACTCCTTCATATGGTGTTCCGAAAGCTTATCGCAGAGTTTGTTGATCTCGTTGGCCATAAACTCGTCGCCAGTGGAGTTCAGTAACGTTTGTGACCAACCGCCAAGCGAATCGATAAAGAAACGCTTCATTTCGTGAGTGTTGAGCTCTTTGTCCCAAAGGTCGATACGAAGAGTCTGCCCGCCGTTTTCACCGTCCCAAAGGTTTACGGAAACGGCCTTGATAGGCTTGGGGCCGGCAGAGGTGGAATCGTCGGCTTCCCAAGAAAGTTTTTCCGGAATATTGTTGTTGTCAAGGTCTACGTTGATCTTGATTTCTTTGCGGTTCATATCGGATGTTTTAGAATTCAGTGAAATGAAGGGGCAATATGAGGCTTTTTGCCAACGGAGGCAAGCGTATAGAAAAAACCGATCATTTGATAACTAGGTACAGCCTATTCCCTCCGAATCTCAATCCTCGCGATTTTGCCGTAGGCTCCGGCTACCCAACCGTATTTCCCGCTCGGCGAAAAGCTTACGGTGTAAAAAGCTTCCTTGTCTGTTTTTCGCCAAGTCATGCCGTTATCCTCCGAAAGATATGAACCGTACCGCCCTACGGCAACAGCGATATCGCTATCAGGCACATAGCAAACCGACGAGGTGTAGCCCTTTGCGGGTTGAGATGGGAGAGTCCAAGTTTTTCCGCCGTCTGTGGTTATGGCCATGGAAGAGTTGTTCATAGTCGAATCAAGGTATTCACCGCCAACGGCCAAGCCGTTGAGGTTGTCTTTGAATGCGATCGAATAGATCCCTTTGGCCGGAGCGCCGTGGGAGAGAGGGGTGCTGGATACGGACGCCTTTTTCACTTTTGTGTTGTAAGAAATCGTTCTGGCCTGATCACCGCCCAGACCGTAAATGATTTCTCCGTTAGCCAAATAAGCGAGCCCCGATCCGCTGGCGGCGAAACCGGCCTCTTGTTTCAATATCGGAACATCATCGGAAGAAACGGAAACCTTTTCCCAAGTCATTCCGCCGTTTGCTGTATGCAACACCTGCTGCTCGCCGTTGATTGGGTCGCCGTAAACCGCCCCGTCAAGCTTATTGGCGAAATCCATCCCGTCGTAAAAAATCTCGGGTCTGGTGTCCTCGTGAACCATTTTCCAGTTGAGTCCCGCATTCTCGGTCAGATAGATTCTGCCAGGGCTACCGGCGCTCAATATCAGCGCTCTTTTCCCTGAAAAAGCTTCGATATCCCGGAAGTCAAGCGAGTCAGCTCCTTGTACCGTAGTGGTTGTCCAACTCTTTCCGCCGTCCATAGTCAAACCTACAATTCCTTTTGATGCGCTATACCAACAAACGGAATCGTTTACGGCCATCAGTCCGCGGATATGGGATTTGGAACCGCTTTCTTGTGGAGTGTAAACAATGGTTTTTGGTTTCGTTTCGCAAGAGAACAGGGGCAATAGAAGGAGTAAAAGTAGTTTTCTTGTCATGGTTTGTAGGGTTTGGTTGTTTCCGGAAAAGGGAAGCCCCTTTCCCGGAAACAGGGGCTTAGAATCTTGTCAAAATCTTTTCGGAAAGCGTCTGTCCGATCGACAGCGCCGAAGTGGCCGCGGGCGAAGGCGCATTGCAGACATTCACGGCGAATTCGTTTTCGAAGATCAGGAAATCATCCACCAAACCGCCGTCTTTTTCGCAAGCCTGGGCTCTGATACCGGCACCTCCGGCCACCAAATCCTTCTCGGTGATTTCCGGGATAAGGCCCTGCAATGCTTTGGTAAACGCCTTTTTGGAGAATGAGCGGTACATTTCTCCCATACCTGTCTTCCAGTATTTCGAAGCCACTTTCTGGAATCCGGGCCAAGTTAGCGTCTCAAAAAGTTCTGCAAAATTAATCTGCGTCTTTTTGTAGCCTTCTCTGGCAAAAGCCAAAACGGCGTTAGGCCCGGCCTCCACGCCACCTTTCATCATACGTGTAAAGTGTACGCCGAGGAAAGGGAAGTTAGGATCCGGAACAGGATAGATCAGATTCTTCACCAATGATTCGCTTTCGGGCTTAAGCTTATAATATTCCCCTTTAAAAGGAATGATCCTGAGATTTAGTTTTTTGCCCATGGTCATTTCCGCAACCTTGTCGGAGTAAAGACCGGCGCAGTTGACAACAAGTTTGGTTTGGTAGTCGCCCGTTGATGTCTCGATAGTACTGGCCACCTTGGCGGTGGTGATATTGGTAACCTTGGAGCCCATCTTGATTTCTCCTCCAAGCTGTTGGACTTTCTGCCCCAACTTTTCGCATACTACCGAATAGTCGACAATCCCGGTTTGGGGCACCCACAGGCCTTCGATACCGCTTACGTGAGGCTCGTGTTCTTTGAGTTCCTCCTTGTTTAGTCTTTTGATGCCTTTAAGTCCGTTGGCTGTTCCCCTTTCCAAAAGGTTGTTCATCAGCGGAATTTGTTCCTGAGCGGTAGAGACTACCAATTTACCGCAAAGCTCGAAGGGAATCTCTTCTTTTTTACAAAAGTCGACCAGTTCGTGGTACCCCCTAATACAATTGGTGGCCTTGAGAGAGCCCGGCTTATAGTACAGACCTGAGTGGATAACACCGCTGTTATTGCCGGTTTGGTGGGCGCCAAGTTCCTTTTCTTTCTCGATCAAAAGGAGCTTGAGGTTAGGGTTTTGACTTAGGATCTTATATGCGGTAGCTAGCCCTACAATTCCGCCCCCGATTATGCTGATATCGTATGTCACAACTTGGAGATTAAAATAATAGAAAAATCAGTCAGCGTTTTTCAATCAAACACACCGCAATTTAGCCCTTTTAGGGCAGTGAACCATTATCCTGTTAACCGAAAAGTCGCAGTGAGGAATGACTTTGGAAAAAGAGTGGAGTGGGAGTGTGGAATCGCAATTAAAAATTAGATATAAAGACGAAAAGGCCTTCCGGACACCCGGAAGACCTTTTTAATTTGTGAAGGATAGTTTATCCGATTATTTAATGCTTATGCGTTTCACAAAGGTGTTGTCGCCGGCTTTGGCTTTCAGCACGTACATGCCACTGGCCAAGTTAAGTTCGACTTTGTTTTCTGCGCCTTTTCCGTCGGCGTTGAAAACCATGTTTCCTTTGAGGTCGTAGACTACAATCGCGTCAATATGGCCGTCCCATTCCACGTTAACCTCGCCGTCGCTAGGCACTGGGTAAACCGTGATGCTCTGGGCCTTGGCGGCAGTTACATCCGTTACGGTGTTGACCTGGATGGCGATCACTTTTTCACCGGCCTCAAACTTGTCATTTTCCGGAACCGAGGCTTTCACATATGCGATACCCGGGCTCTTGATGATGACTTTGTTGCCTTCCAGCGCAATCACTCCGTTATCGATTACCTTAGCGTAGGAAATCGGCGCGTCTGAATTGGACGATGCTGTCAGGATAAAGGCCGGGTCGTCTACGGTCTTAACCAAGTTGTCGAAATTCTCGATAACGGTAACCGCCCTTTCAACAGTCACTGTCACAACCCTGCTGGCGCTTTCAAAGCGTTCCGTATCGTTTACATACGCTTTGACTGTCGCGGTACCCGCTTTTAGGGTAGTTACCTTGCCGTCTTTCAGGTTGATTACGTCCGAGCCGCTTAGGAGTTCGTATAGTACCGTTCCGTCCGAGTTGCTGGTCGCTTCGTAAGTGAAGATTGGCGAGTCGTATTTTACCGTCATATCCTCGATATTCTGGATCCAGGCTCTGGCGGTTTGTACGGTTACGGTGATCGTCAATTCTCCGGCGTAGTACTTCTCGGTTTCGTTTACTGAGGCGGTAATAGTCGCCGTTCCGCTCTTCAGGGTCGTGAATGTCGGCCCGTCAAGACTGATTACGTCGTCACCGGAAGTGAGAGCGTAATTGATCGGCGAATCCGAGTTGGTTGTGGCGTCCAAAGTAACCGGCCTGTCAAGGTACGTAGCCGTAATATCCGCAAAGTTCAGGATTTTCGGGAACGCCCTTTTAACATCAACTTTAATCACTCTCTCAACGCTTAGGAATTTGTCGGTCTCCGGAACGGTTGCCTTTATGTAGGCCACTCCGCTTTTCAAGAAGGTGACCACGGCGCCGTCGAGGCTTATCACGTCGTCGCCCGACACTACTGAGTAGCTTAGGCTTCCGTCCGAATTCGTTCCGGCGGTAAGAGTTACCGGAGCGTCGCCGTAAGTGTTGGTCAAGTCATTGAAGTTGGTGATAACCGCTGTAGCCCTCAGCACTTCGATAGTGATGATCTTCTCCGACGCGAAGTACTTGTCAGTTTCCTGAACATAGGCCTTAACCATCGCCGTGCCCGATTTCAGCAACGTGATTTCGTTACCGTTCAATGACACTACGTCGTCACCGCTTTCTAGCACGTATCTGATAACACCGTCCGAGTTAGTGGTGGCGTCAAGATCGAATGGAGCGTCGCCGTAAGTGGAAACGATATTAAAGAAGTTGTCGATAGTGGAAATCGCTTTTTCTACCCTTACGGTTGAGAATGCGAGTCCGCTCGTATAGTTGTCGGTTTCTTCGATTCTAGTGGCGATAGTGGCTACACCCGATTGCAGAATAGTGACCAGGTTGCCGTCGAGGCTGATTACTTCTTCACCCGAGTCTATCGAGTAGGTAACGTCTCCATCCGAACGGCTTACGGTGAAGAGTTCGAACGGTACGTCACCGTAGGTCTTGTCAGCGTCATCAGTCACTAACAATGGATCAGCTTTGTTAATGATTAACTCTGCGTCGGCAACACCCGCTTTGTAGTTGACCGTCGAAGCAATTGAAGCCCTAATGGTAACATTGCCCGCCTTTACAAGGCGTACCTCCTTGTTGTAGTCTCCGTAGAGAGAAACCGCTCCGGTTCCGTTTTCGACGGAGTAGGTGATGTCGCCCGGTGAGACCGCGGTGGCCTCAAGTTCGAAGTCGTCGTCGTCGAAAGTTTTCTGGATATCGTCGAAGGTAATGACCGGCTCGGCCTTGTGTATAGTCAGTTTGGCATTGGCTGTTCCGCTATTGAAGTTAGCCGTTTCTTCGAATGTTGCGGTCAGGTCTACATAACCGGCTTGCAATACGGTGAAGAATTGGTTTCTGTCGCCTTCGAGTACGATAGCGCCTGTACCGCCTGTCAATGCGAAGTCGATAACTCCCTCAGGAACCGATCCCGCCTGAAGCTCGAAGAGCTGGTTCGGGTCATAGGTAACGGCTTGGTCCTGGAAGTCGATCGTAGGATCGGCTTTGAAGATCGTGAAGGTTACGTCCTCGAAGTTCGGCAGGTAGTTAGTTCTTTCTAACGCCTTGGCCCGGATAGTGACCGTTCCCGCTCCCAGGATTTCCACAAACTCGTTGTCGTCACCGTAGAGTCTTACGTCGCCTGTGCCTCCCGGTACCACTTCATACTCAAACTCGGCCCCGGCCGGCATGCTCATAGCCTCCAAGGTAAAGTCCTCGTCTCCGTAGGTTTTGTCCGCGATAGCGAAAGTAATGCCTGTAGCCGCTTTGCTGATGACTATTGTGGATACGCTCGAAGCCGTACTGTACTTGCCGTCTGTGTTGAATGTGGCTTTGATATCCACTTCGCCGGCTTGTACTATTGTCAGGTCCTCGTTGTTTGGCCCGCCAAGGGTAACGGCTCCGCCATCCCTGCTGGCCTCTATCTGGTAAGTTACTTTACCGTCATAGTCGCCTGGCGGTTGGATGTAGTTGTTCAGGTCCAGATCCTGATCGCCGATGGTTACGGGAGGGATGTTAAACCCTACGGTTGGCGTAGCCCTGTCAACCGTCATGGTCGCCACTTTATGGGCCGGGTTGTAGTTGGCGTCACCGCTTAGAACGATCTTGAAGTTTACGGCTCCGGCCCGTTCAATGGTTACGATACTGTTATTTGTTCCGCCCAGTTGCGCTACGGTATTGTTGGTATCCGTTTTCTCGTAAGTGAATGTGCCGTCGTAATCTGAAGGTAGTACAGTGTCATCCTCAAGACTAAACGGTTCGTCTCCATAAACTTTCGTGAAGTTGTCAAAGAGGATGGCCGGATCGTCTTTGGAGATAGTTATGGTTGCCGTAGCCGAACCTTCGTTATAGTTAATGATGCCTTCTTCTGAAACCGCTTTTATTACCGCTGTTCCGGCCCCACGAATACTTACATATGTTTTTTGTGGCTCAGAAGGGTTAATGTAAAGGGCGACATACTCACTGCCACTTACCACTTGATAAGTGATTGGTTCCGGAGCATTGGTTGTTGCTTCTAATTCGAAATTCGGATCATTGTATGTTTTGTCAATGTTTCCGAAAGTGACCACAGGGTCATCTTTATTTATAGTCAATGTAGCCGTAGCTGTTGTCGAATTATAGTTGTCATCGTGGGGAATATTTGCCGTAAGCTCTATAGTTCCCGACACCAATAATTCGGCATGTTGCATTCTGTCTCCGGTCAAAGCCACGTCGCCAAGAAGTGGGTTTTGGGTGGCTTTGCTATATGTAGGAGCACCCGTATAATCATCCGGCAGGTTAAGCCTGTTGTCCAGATTGAAATCTGGATCATTGAATGTCTTTGTGAAGTCACTGAATATATCTGCGGGAATAAGGTCCGCTTTGTGAATCGTTAGGCGAGCGGTCTTGTTATTGGCCTCATAGTTATGGTCTCCGCCCAGCGCTACTCTGATATCCACATGGCCGGCTCCGGTGATCTCTACGTCGGCGTCACTGTCTCCGCTAAGCAGTATGCTACCGGTGCCTCCGTCATCGAAGAACTCTATAGTTCCTGTATAGTCCGAAGGAACTGACAGGTGATCAAAGAGGTTGAAGTCTTCGTCTCCGTAAGTTTTCTGGAAATTGTCGAAAGTGATACTTGGAGAGATCTGGTTGACTGTCATATTTGACGTAACCTTCACTTCCTCAAAGTAGTCGTTAGCGTTTATCTTAAACTCTAAGGTAATTACCCCGACTTTGTTGATTGTCGCGGTCTGGTTGTAAGCGCCGCTAAGGCTGACCACTTGGTTGCCGTTATCCACTTTTGAGAATTCATAACTGTCCGTTTGGAGAGTCATGTCCATTCCGTGTGATACGGCGATTTGTTGGCTACGGAACAATGTGCCGTCGCCGGTGACTATAACCTTATTGCGTAGATCCAACGGGTTGGTGCCGTAAGCCCTGCTAAAGTCTGGGAACGAAATAGAGTAGGGAGCGGGCCTTTTCACTATGTCAACAGTCGCCGACACTACTCTCATGTCGTATTTGTCTGTTTGCGCAAGGCTAGCGGTTACCGATACTGTTCCGGTAGTCAACGTTTCCAGCAAGCTATTGTCTATGCCGTTTAACTCGGCTGTTCCGGTTCCGTTGTTTACCGAATAAGTGATATTCGCTTTCGAATAATCGTCAGGTACGGTAATAAGATCATCCAGTTCGATCTCGTCCAATACTAGGGCTTCGAAATCGTTGAACGTTACCGCAGGGAAGTCTCGATCAACTGTTAGCTCGGCTATTTTGTGATGAGCGCTATAGCTGTCTGTCGTAGCTACGTTCATTCTTAATTTAACGACTCCCGAACGTTTGACCGTAACTATGGACCCTGTTAAGTCAATAGCGTCGTCAAAGTCTTCCTCGACTTGGAACGTAATAGTACCGGGGTTAATCTCATCAACATATGCGTAGTCTTCCAAGTCAAAGGTATTGTCCCCGTACTTATACTTCTTCGTAAAGTTGTCGAAAACTAATGTTGGTGTGGCCTTTTGGATTTCAAGCGTGGCGTTTACATCCCTTGCGTTGTAATTTGCGTCTTCCGCAAGGTGTACGGTTAATCTTACTTCACCAACGTCTCCGACTGTGGCCAAATGGTCATTGCTTCCGCTTAGGGATACAGTACCGTTTGTGCCATTGAAATTGTTAGTGTTGGTAAACGATATAGTGCCGGAATAGTCGGTAGGGAGATTCGAAATTTGCTCTAGCAAGCTGAATTGAGGATCTCCGTAGGTTTTGTTGAAGTTTTGGAATTGGACAGTTGGCGTTGCTTTGTCAACTGTAAGCGTTCTGCGGATAACCGCTGACTTAAATATGTCGGTAGCGGGCAAGTCAACTTTGACCACCGTATGTCCGGCGTTGGTGTATGTTAGTACCGTTCCGCTGATAGAAGCGACATGATTGGAATTTGGGTTGCCGGGAGCGCCAGTATCAGGCTCCACGTAAAATTCCGGAGTGCCGTCATAATCAAATAGGTTAAGGCCTGTGGTAAGGTCTAAAGTATTGTCAAGGTCTCCGTATGTATATGGCCCCGTAGGGATATTAAAGGTGACGGGGTTTTCCGCTTTCCCGATTTCTATTTTTGCCCAAGCGTCGGCATCTTCATATCGGTCTGAGTTGGTCATTGTGACCATTACCCAAGTTTCGCCACCTTTTAATGGATCTGCTATATCAGAGTCAATGCCTGTAATGTCAATTAAGTCATTGGCTGGGGGTGGAGGGGTAGAGCTATTGTCACCATCAACTTCGGTGTAAGTGATCGTTCCGTTATGGTTGTCGTCACTGAATGAGTCATAATCCGAAAGCGTAATTTCATCGGAATTACTGCCGGGGGTAATAGTTGTTGAGGCATTGTTGAAGGTAATTACCAAATCGGCTTTGTCTACCGTTATGGTTACGTCTTTGTTTGCTGTTGCAATTTCATGGTTACGGTCATCGATGCTAACTTCGATTACGTATCCGCTTTTTGCGATTTCGAAAAGCGCGTCCGTATCGTTGGTGATCGTGAGATCCGTATCGGAGGTTATATTTGAGAATGTAGCGCTTCCTGTAAATCCAAAGTAAGGGTCATTTGAAGCGTCTTCGAAGCTAAGGTAATTATTCAAGTCCCTAGCTTGCGGATTGTACTTCAGATTATTGATTCCATTACTGATAACTGGTCTGATCTGCTTTTTCCCTACGGTAAGCGTTTGTCTGATAATCTTTTCGTTATAAGTGTCGGTTTGAGAAAAGATCACCTCGATTTCTACGGAACCGGCGTTGTTGTAGGTGAATGTTTCCTTGTTGTTGTTTCCCGCATCTGGTGCGAGGGTGCCTACGTCATTGGAGCTAGGAAGGGCCTCGACGCTGATGGTTCCGTCATAACCTACGGGGACACCGGTGAAGTAGTCCTCTATTACCACCTTATTATTCAGGTCTCCGTAGGTTGCAGTGAGACCGCTTAGATCAAAGTCCGCCGGGTTGTTTTCCCTGTTGCTTACTGTTACGAGTACGGATGTGGTTTTTGTGTCATATTCCGCAGTGGCGGGGTAGGTAATGTTTAATTGCGCAAAACCTATGTTGTCATAGGTAAGCAATACATTGTTGAGGTCCGTATCATCCAAACTTATTATACTTGATGTCACTCCCTCAATAGCGAAGGTTGGTGTTCCGGTATATTGCGGGTTATCGATATTTTCAGTGGCGAAAGTGTTCAGGTTTAATTCGGAATCACTTAGATTGGCCGTGATATTGGATACGGCGTTATTTGGAATAGTGTGCTTGACCGAGCTTCCTTTTAACGTATAAGTGAATTCCTCCTCTTGAGGGAGATCGTCATCATCCAGCCATTCAACAGTAAAAGCTATGCTGGCTTCATGGTTTTCGCCTGTGGTAGTGATATCTCCGGGAGAGTATTTGACCGTGAATGTTTGCGTGTCGCCTATGGCCATATCTAAGCCATTTAAGCCACTCTGTACTAGTTCAAATTTCCCCGGGTCAGTGCCTGAAAGCGCAATAAATGGAGCTGTTCCTTTTAGGTTAATAACACGATCAAAGTCATTGGTGATGGTAAAGGTTATATCCCCTGAGTTTTGGTCGTATATAATGTTTCCAAAGTTATATTCACTGCCAATATCTTGGGAGTTTACTGAAACTGAGGCGGGTGGAAGTATTTCCAGCTTCCATATAGAAGAATTTTGATTGTCTACAAAGTAAAGGTCATTGTCATGAAAATGGAAATTTCTGGCATTTCCTATATTCATACTAGTAATATCACTTATCTCTGTTCTTGTTTCTGCAGTGCTTGTTCCTGATCCAGCAAAATTTGAAATAATGCCATTGTCGACACTAAAAATTTTGTTTCCATCACTGAAATAAAAGATATCATTATTTAGATTGAACGCCATTCCAATGTGATTATCCACGCTAAGGGATACGTCGTCTGCAGTGGCTCCATTAGAAATAGGGTCGCTGCCTCCACCGACAAAGGCAGTGCCAGTGTTGTTGGGAGAAATAGTGTTGTCAGAGTGTTTTTGATAGATATCTCCAGAGCTATTTACAGCAACTTGCCAATAAAGGCTGCTGTTTCCACTGCGTTGGTTTATATTTTTTGTAACTGTGTTATCAAGTAGATTTATTACGACAATAGGGTCGGCTGAGTTATTAAATTGGGAGGCTATGTATAATTTATTGCCTATAATTTGTATTCTGCCGGGGAAATCATGAGTGTAGCTCCTGCCCGACCAAAAATTCTCTAAATCGGTTGTTGGAGCACCTGTACCCGCAACGACAGTTGCGCTTGACATGTCACTATAAACCACTTCTGTATTTGTGTGAAAGTCGAGCTTATAAATTATATGATCTACAGCGCCGATATACAAATCTCCATTAGCATCAAACGCAATGGAATGAGCTTGTGAGGGAGGGCTAGGTACAACTAGTGTTTTAGTTCCGTTATCTTCGATTCTGTAGATATTATCGAAGAATGGTTCGGAGTAAAAAACCTTTTTGCTAATAGGGTGGACAGCGATACTTGTTGCATTGCCTATGCCAGAATCATCGGAAACTAATACAGCCCTATACTGCGCCCTAGCCCCGACACACCAAAGTGTCAGCAACATGCTGAGGGCCAGTAATCGTATGAGTCGATTTTTTTTCATGAGGAGAGAGTTATTTTATTGTAATTCGGTTTATTCTCTAGTCATGAACCGGTTAGAGGGCTTTCGGTTTTTTATTGTCTCATTTTTTGAAAAAAAATAAATAATTGATTTTTCTTAGTAAAGGGTAAAGAGTACAGAGTAAATAGTCTGCGTGTGGTTGGGGCGGGGATTTTCTGTTGTAGAGATATGGCGACCTTATCTCAGCGTTACGGTTTTCATTTGATAGTAAAGGGTAAAGAGTACAGAGTAAATAGCCTACGTGTGGTTAGCGGCCGAATAATTGCGTATGCAAGAGGCGTTACGCTTTGCGGAAAGTATGTTTAAAAGGGTTTCGGTAAGGAAAAAGTCGGGCAGGGAGGCTTCTGCGGGAGAGCGTTGCGTGCGGGGCGCCGTGCCTTCGGCGGAGGCCGTGGTACAGCGTGCCGTGGGTTTTGAGATAGAGAAGGGCGCTTACCGTTTTTTCCGTTCGCCGGAGCATTACCACGAGATGACGGCCGCGCTGTGGGACGGCTATATACTCAGCGAGGAGGAAATCCACGGCAGTGTGCGGTTCAGAAAAGGGGATATACTGCTGGAGGGGGATGGCTTTACGGTGCAGGCCGATATTTCGGTAAAGGAGCGGTGGCCTTATATGGAGATAGTGACGGACCCTTTTGAGGAAACGCCGGAGGGCTACGCGAAGCTGACCGCCACTATGGCGAAGCTAACGCGGATGATGGCCAGGGTAAAGCGCGAGCCGGGGTATATATGGCTTAGCAACCTGAAGGAGTTCGGCGCTTTGCGAAGCGAGCATAAAGAGGCGGTGATGAAGACGCGGGGTTCCGAAGAAGCGTATTTTCAGGTAACGGCCGGCTTGGGGCTGGATAAGCTGGGTAGGCTTTTCGACGATCTCGGCTATCCGGACGAAGAAGAGACCGAGGCGGAACGGGAACGCAAGGCCGGGGGAAGAAGCACTTTTATACCTCCGAACAAATCGGTGGATCCGCTTTTCAGGTACCGTTCGCAATTGATGGTGAGGGAGGTGGACCGGACGGTAAGGCGCTTGGCCGACAGGGCGCCCATGCTGAAGGATCCGCAACTTATGGGCCTGTTGCGGGTGGTGGGGATGTATCTGATGTTCGGCTCGCAGGAAGTGGGGCATTATCCGAAAAGCTTTGTACCTGTTTTGGCCCGTACCGACGTGGCTACGATGTTCGAAAAACTGCCCAGACCGTTAAAGGCTACCTTGCGGAATTATAAGGCCAACCTTTGGCGGGCGGTGGTGGATGACCTTTGCGGTCTGTTGGGTATCGGCGGGCTGTCCGCCCGTTTTTTTGCCCGAGGGGTGTACCAATACCACACTAATTTGGCTATGCGGAATATGCTGGGCAAGGATTTGACCCGGGACGATTGGGTAAGTAACTTGCCTTTCGGAAAAGATTTGTTAACGGAGAAACACTATCCGGACCGGCACCGCGCGTACCTGTTTAGGGCGATGGGCGGTATGGGCGCGCATATGGATAAGGACAGTGATAAGACGGGGGCGCCTGTTTTTGAATTTAGAAAGATAAACAAGGACGTACCGTTCAGCGAATGGCAAAGCTTCGGGCAGTCGGTGTTCAAGTATATCTATGCGCTGAACAGAGGTGAGGATAAGGCCTTTGGGGAAGATGTGGAAATTTCCAGTACAAAGTAAAGGGTCGAGAGTAAATAGTCTGTGTGTGGTTGGGGCGGTGATTTTCAATCGTAGAGACATGGCATGCCTTGTCTTAGCGCCACGGTTTTCATTTGATAGTAAAGGGTAAAGAGTCCAGAGTAAATAGTCTGTGTGTGGTTGGAGCGGTGATTTTATATCTCAATGTGGAGGGTTGGGTGATATTTAGTGCAAAGTTGTACTGGGTTTTTTCGGATTCGTTTTTTTCTTCCGGAGAATTCCCTTTCATTTCGGCAAGGCCTTACCGTTAACGGTATAGGGCTAACACTCCAAGCAGTCTATTTACCCTTTACTCTGTATGCACTACGACATAATTATTGGCATTTAAAAGACGATAGCCCGAAACCATAAACGGCTTGCTTATAACAAGCTCCGGTGTTACTTTTTGAAAGATCAAAAAGTAACCAAAAAATCTCTTAAATACGGCTACAAATTTTTCTTCCATCCAAAAGCATTGCGGTTATGGAAGAAAAATAAAGGCCTGAAATTAGTTTTTTGGAGCGCATTGGAGCTCAATAATGGAGCAGAACTGTAAAGCGATTAAAACAAGGGTGATTTTGTTCCAGTGCATATTCATTACTATCAAAAAAAAGAGAATGTCCCAACTGAATATAACCCATAGGGCCCGAATATTTTTAGGTATCCGCGAGGGGAAGACCGACGCCGAGATCGCGCGGGTTATCGGGTTTCATCGCAGTACCGTGGGGCGGGAGATACAACGCAATGGCGGACGGGAGGGCTATGACCTTTGGAAAGCGCAAGGCGCCCGGGACCGTAGGCAGGGCTTGGCCGTGTTGGGTAGAATGCTGTTTGGCGGAGGCGTGCCGTTTAATTCACGCTTACGCAAACGAGACCTGAAATACGCTTACTTTTCCTATGCGCATATCCATTGGTATGATTTTGACCAAGACCGTTTTTTTCGGAAAAGTGAGACTTGGAGGCACCAGCCTTATGTTCGTCGGCGTAGTGTCTCGGTCTTTTTTGGGTTTCCCAAGTCGGGAAGAATGTCATTGGGCTCTTTGGAAAAGGAACAAGGGGCTGACAAAAGTATTCGGCGAGTTGAATGGAATGATGTCGGTTTGGAATGGCTGGCAGACAGGGTGATTTTGTCTTCTTTGGTGCCGGAGAAGCGTGGTCGTATGGCTAATTGTGTCTTTTTGGTTGCTAATGGACAGTTGTCGGCTTAGGGCTTGTTATTTTTTTGGAAGAAGGGTTCCTTTTACCGTTTTCGTATACTTTTCCTGAATGTTTTTGAGTCTCTTTTCGCTTAGTCCTTTTTGGGAAAGAGGGGAGTTGGGACTTGTTGCGTTTTAACAAGATCATCCGGAGACAAGACCGCGGTTTGTGGAGGGCGTTAAGGTTTTTGAAAAGACCGGTTGGCGGTTATGGAGATGGTAGTGTGTTTAAAAAGTATAGCCGTTCCGCATTCAAGCAAGAATAGATACGGAACGGCCAAATATACCTTATAGTGTCAACTGCCGCCCATCAGCTCGTCGAGTTTTTTGAAGAACGCCGGATCGGCGCCTTTGTATCTCGCGACGATGTTCAGCTCTTTGTCAAGGATAACTTTGGTGGGAAAGTTCGTTACTCCGTACATAACGTCGATAGGGTTTTCGCTTTCGCGGTCATTATAGAGTTGGAGCCAAGGGAGTTCGTGTTTTTCCACCGCATCTTTCCAAGCCTTTTTACCGTCGAAGCAATCGACACCCACTATCTTTATGCGGTCTCCGTACTTTGTGTGACACTTCTTCAGTTCGGGAAATTCTTTGGTGCACCAACCGCACCAGCTACCCCAAAAGTCCAGCACGATATAATCCGCTTTTATTCCGGACAAAGCGACTTTTTTTCCGTCAAGGGATTCCAATTCGAAATCGGGGGCTTTCGCGCCGGCTACCAACAGTTTTTTGGCCTTGTCCATCCTCGTATTTCGCTTGCCTCTTTTCAAGGCTTTGCGCAAAAAGTCGCCGAAGAGGCCCGAGCGTATGTTTTCCGGTATCTGATCGTAGTATTTTGCCACAAGGGCGGGGCCGCCGCTCTTTATGAGCAAAAACAACGAGTATTCTTCGTCAAGATGGGTGGTGGCGTATTCTTTAAGCCTTTCCCGCGCGGGAGCCCGGCGTTTGTTCCGTTCTTCGAAAAGCTTATTGGTTTCGTTTTTTGACAGTCCGTTTTGTTTGGCTTTGTCAAGTTGCATTTCCAAACTGTCGAATGCCACGTAGTCGTTTAGGTTCGCTTGCCTTAGGGTTGTCGCCGTTTGGGCCATTTTGTTGCCCTTGGCGTTTACGCTCCACCGGTCGGCGAGCAGTTCGGTTTTGAGAGACAAACGTTCGCCCGGAAAAATAAAGAACGCGGCGCGCATGGCGAATCCCCAATAAGGCCCGCGCTTATTGCCTCTGTGGCGGATACCCGCTTCCGGTATCGCCGTTACGTATTCCGGTTCCGAGAGGTTTAGCGTAATCGAAAACTTGCCGTCGCGTACAGGTATAGTGTCCATTTTTGGTTCGCCATTACCGCCGAAATGACTGACGGGGCCGTGTTGGATAATGATGGAAGCGGTGGTTTTGCCCTTTACCACGCCTTTAAACTCTGTCTTTTTTTGTCCGAAAACGGAAAGGCTTGCCAACAATAAGCATAAGAGGGGAAGAAGTCTAGTCTGTTTCATCTGCTGAATATTTTTAGGCCACTTTAGCCAAGGTTTAAAAATTAGAGAGACTTGAAGCTAACGGATATTTCATTTTCAAGGCTTTGTAAATCGGCTGGCCGGCTGGCGCGTTTTTTTACGATGTCGCCGTTTTCGTCAATAAGCATATACCAAGGGATGGATAGCCCGCCACCGTTTCCGAAAATTTTCTCCAAATCTTTGACCAACGGTTTTTCGGCCCTGATATGGGAGCCTTCCAGCTCATAGTAGCGAATCATTTCGTTCCATGCTTTCTCCCTGTCCGGCCGGTCAATGGAGATATACAGTACGTTTATCCCTTTGCGCTTGAGTAGTTTCTTCAACTCCTTGTTGTGTTCGAATTCTGTCTTGCACGGTCCGCACCATGTTGCCCAAACGTCTACATACAGCTTCTGCCCCTTGAATTTTTTAAGCAATTCTTCCAAGCTTGTAACCGTCTTTGGGTTTTCGACAAAATGGATATTGTCGGGAGCGGGTTGCGCCACTTTTTTATGAAAAGCCTCTATTTTTGAGACCAGTGGCTGTACGTGCGGCGTGAAAGAGCTGGCGGGATACGATTGTTTAAACTCGTCAAAGAGAGATACCAATTCTTTTTCGAAACGTTTTTGGAACGCGCGCTCATGGATATAGTAAGCGATAAAGGCCTCTTTGACCGGCTCCTCAAAATACTTTTTTGCGGTGTTTACGGTAAACGTATGGGCTTTGCCTTGCTTGGCCAGCGCTCTCATTTTTTCTCGGGAGTAGCTTTTGTCGCTTCGGACCTTGGCCTTTATTATGCTTTCCGTTAAAGGAAGGAAAGCCACGCAAGTTTTGTATTGCGGGTCGTTGGCCAACCGCAAAGCTTCGCCTACGGTTTTGAACGGTTCGGGGCTACGGATAGAAAGCAGAATGTCTTGTTCGGCGTAGAACAGGGCCCGGTCTCTCTTTATAGCGTTCAGTACTTCTTGCGATAGCTTTTTAAGCTTCGTCAAGGAATCCAAGGCTTTGTATTCCGCAACTTTTTTCGCCTTGGCCTTTTTATGGATGTCGCCGTCGCGTCCAAGTTTCTTAAGCGCTTGCAAAGCCTGATGGGGAAGGTTGGAGTAAAATGTGTTCAGTTCGGCGTCGGTACCTTTTATTTTAAAATTCTCGCCTTCCTGCCCAAACTCGACTTTGTATTTGCCGTCGGGTTTTACAATCATATAATTGAGCTTGGCTTTTTCCGGAGCTACCCAAAAGAATGTCGGCGATTCCGTATTGAGAGTAATGCGGAAGTTACCCTTGGAATCGGTTTTGGTTTTTTTGCAGTAGAGGGGAAAGTTGGCCTTCGCCGAAATATCGGCGTAACGTACAGTCTGGTTAACGGCGCCGTGGAGTTTTCCCTTGATGACCGTTTGTCCGAAGCTTTGCGAAACGGCCAATGCCAATAAAATCAAAAACGAAAAATGACAAAGTTTCATAGAGTTCTATTCGTTATCTAAAAGTGATAAAAAGTGCGACTTGTGTATGGCAAACGTAGTCAATGGCCGGCGGGCGAGAAAATGTAAGTGACCAACAACCTGTATAGGGTGACGAATGGTTTTGGTCATTGAAATGGGGCGGATTGGGAATGCGTAATTATGATAAAGGGATAATTTGTTTTGAATAGGGGGAGGAAAGGGCTGTTACAATCCCTCTTGAGAAGCTATGTGCCCTGACTAAATTATTGGCATTAAAAATGCCATATCCCAACACCATCGACATTTTGGACTTAAAAGGCTCCAGTGTTACTTTTTGAGAGATCAAAAAGTAACCAAAAAATCTCCCAAATACGGCTACAAATTTTTCTTCCATCCAAAAGCATTGCGGTTATGGAAGAAAAATAAAGGCCTGAAATTAGTTTTTTGGAACGTATTGGGATTAAAAATAGTTTAGGCCGTTGAGACGAATAAAACAAGAATAATGTTGTTCAAGTGTATGATGTTGTACTTTAAATAGTTAAATTTTTCTTAAATGACAATTTAGGTTTTCTGACCTATCTCATAAAGCATACATTGGACATTGTTTTTGGCTGTCTTTACGCCGGATTTTCGGGCAAAGGGAGGTTAAGGTTAAATCCAAATGTTTAGCGATGAAGTATAGGCTTACGATTCTTTTAGCTGTATTGATCTCAAAAGTGTGTACCGCCCAGATTGCGGTGGAGCGGAATCTGAATGTGGAATTGGTGGAAAAGGATAGCGCCACGTCCGCGAAGATCGAAAACTCTTTAAGCGCTTTTCTAAGCGAAGCGAAGAATAGGGATTATTCTTCCGAATACGTTGATACGGTTCATTTAAATAAATACAGGTTCTTTTTTGAGAAGATGGCGGGAATCGGGAAAGGGTCGGACTCTTTTAATCACCCGTTGATCTTGAAATCATTTCCGTTGGAAGACGGAAGCTTTAGAGTGACAGTGGCTTTTACGGGAACAAGAGACAGTAAGCCTTTCGTTTATCAGGTTACCGAACTTAAAGCGGTTCCGTATCGAAATCACTTCCGTTTCTATTGCGCGTTTGAGGACAATACCCGGAATTTCAAAGAAAAGAAGATAGATAACGTAACGTACCATTTTAGCGGAAATTTTAATGATCGGAAAGCCAATGAGTTTGTACGGCTAGTAAATGATTTGTCAAAACTTACGGGCGGTCCTAAGCCGGAGCTGGATTATTATTCTTTCCAAAGTTTAGACGAGCTGTTGAAGTCTTACGGTTTTCTGTTCAGCGCCCGCCAATGCAATTTTTTGTGTTATGACTTGGGCTTTACAGATAACAAAGGGCGGATATACATGACGGGGACCGGTAACGAAAACTATATTTTTGGATATATAGGCGAGTATTTATATTACAATCTTCCGAATAGGGAACAGATGTATTGGCCCTTTGTGCAAGGCGTTTCGGCATATTACGGCGGTTATGGTTTGAGCTATGACGATATGGCCGAACTTAAAAAGCAATTCAGGGATGAATTGGCCAAAAACCCGGAAATAGATTTTTTGGAAGAATTTAAGAAAGGGAGAAAATCCGACGTAAACAGGCACTTTTCATATTATGTTATGAGCGCTTTTCTGTTTGAGGAAGCGTTGGATAAACAAGGCTTCGACAAAGCGATTTCGTTGGTGTATTCCGGGGAAAACGGGGAGAGGTTTTTCGAAAATATAAAAAGGGTTTTAGATATCGAGGAATCGGACTTTCATAAAACGATAGTGAACCTGATTAATAAGCGGATATGATTTAACGGATAAGGCTGAGAAAAAAAGAAAAATAGAACGCAGAACCGCTAAAGGTTCTGCGTTTTTGGTTATTATTCCCGAATAACAAACTCTATTTCGTGGGCCTCTTTCGCTTGTGGAATATCCAGTTTACCTATCATCTTGTCGATGGCTCGTAACGGAACGGGGTATTCCCGGTTTTCGTTTTGCCGTAAGAGCGTTGAATAGGGTACCTCAATATAGACAATTCGTACTCTGGCCTTGTATTCCATGAAAAGCGAAATCCATCGAGCCCTTGTATCGGCCACTATATTGGTGGCGTTGAAAACGAAATCCTTTTTTTTCCGAAGGAATACTCTAGCCTCTTCTTGGGCCATCTGGGCTACTCTGCCATTATCTTTTTTATTTAATGGATCGAATCCGTTTTTACGACGGATATCGTCCAACGAAACTACCGGTATATCGCCCATTGATTTGATATAAGTGTCTTTTCCGGCTCCGGGTAGCCCCGCCAAAAGCGTTACCGTACAGGTGAAATCCTCGAAAGGTTTATAATCGATATACGCTTCCTTTTTATTGAGGAATAGGAACCGCCCGTAGTCAGAGGCGAATGAGCGCGGATTGCCGAAGCAACTATTCTCTTTGCACAGTTCGTCAAACAAATCCACGTTTAGCAGTTTGTCTGCGTTGTCTTTTGCTATACGGCCGTTTATATCGGCCCGGCAAAGGGAGCTAAGCATACGTGTGTCAACCACAAGGCTTGCCTCAATCACGGCTTTGGACGCGTTTCTTTTTTCCATTCCCCATAAAGGCAGACCGTGGTGCCTGACCAACCGCGCTACTTGTTCGCGGATACGGAAAGGAACGCCCATGGTTTTGTAAAGAATCGATCTCGCTGATTTCTCCCCGCGTTTGGCGTGGAACGGGGAGGTGATTCTTACCTTTCCGTTGCGGATTTCCTCTTGGGTGGTGGAGGCTTTTTCGATATCATGCATCAAGGCCGAAGCGAACAGGATTTGTTGCTGTTCGGGAGTGTAGTCGTCAAAGCCGGGGGCGTTTAGCAATGCTTCGCAGACCATCCGGGTATGGGTCAATACGTCTCCCTCGGCATGCCACTCAGGGTCTTGCGGAACTTCGGACAGAATTCTAAGCCATTCGAAGTCTTTGACTAAAGCGTCCCAATCCGGTCGTTTTTTATTTAAATATTTTGAGAATAACATAAGGCGTTTCTTTTGGTGGTACGATGTGTAGGGCAAATAGCGAAGAGTTTGCGATTATGTTTTTCCGTTGTTTGAAGGACACTACGAAAAACCTCCTTTTCTGTTTTCGAAACGATGAATTATTTGCCGAAAGAAATACAGAATCTACTTGAGTCAATCAGTATTAACTCTGCACGCTTACCGCTACACAATGAAATTCTAAGATCGGTTAAAAGATGTTTTGCTTAAATATTGGTAAGCGTGCCAACCGTATCGCTCGTAGTTCGTGAGTGTGGCGGGCTTCCAATTGCGTGTCCAGTGCTTGTCGGTTTTGACATGGCCTTTTCGGACTACCTTGAAAAGGCTATCGAACTCGTTATGCTGTACGGGCAATATTCCGTTATTTGTATAAAATCCTTCCGCGTTTCGGATTACAAAACCTTCTGAGCAGGGTTTGCCGTCTTTTGGATCATATCCGCCGAGTTTTCCAGATAGTTTGACGCTTTTTTCCCAAGGCATTCCCAGATTTTGGGCAAGCCAATGCGCGACAGCCTCATCCTCGTTTTGAGAGGACAGAAGGCTGTCTTTTAAAGAATACTTTACCGGAATCTCGGGAACAACGGGAAAGTCCAATAACGAAGCGTAAAACTTAACGGCGTCCCAAGACAACCAATACCCTTTTTCCCGGATGGCGAAGACATAGAAATACGATTCCAGTTTTGAATATGCGATGGAATGCACACCGTACATATTCTCACCGAAAATTTCCAGATCCTTTAAATCGTTCTTAATCAGGTTCCACCGTTCCCAAAGGGGCTTGTCCCAAGGGAGCGCGGAAGGCGCCGCGTGCGAACGAGCGAATACGCCATCTTTATTTAGGCAATTATTCTGTCCGTCCAGCTTTTCGGTCAGGACCAAACGTTTCATTTTGGAGAAGACAGTCCCGTATCCGGTCGGCATAAACCGGTCGTCGGAAGTTGTTCCCGCACTGCACCTGGCATGCAGGGAACGGGCATATTTTTTCATTGGAAATAAGTAATCTCTTAAAAATGTAATTAGGTGTAGCCGAAATTGATCCCGAAATATTGGGCGCACAAAAAAGCCTCGTCGGCTGGGTGCGGACGCGGACGATCGGGAATACGATCGGCTGATTTTTGGCAAAGAGCCGGAGATTACGAATTACATGACTTGTGTAGATTTTGGCTTTAGAGCCGTTTCGAAAAATCAGGTGCAAACGTATAGCTTTTATTTAATCCAACAAAGTGTAAACTTGATTTATTCGGTCAATTGATATGTGTTTTATTTTTCAGTCTTATATATTGCCATGATATATTGTTGTTTTGTGCTTTTCGCTATAGGCTTCCGCTTTTGTTGATTTTTCCTATAAAGGCCGGCTGTAGATATACGGATTATGATTTGTAAAAACTGTGAGAACGATTTCGAAGGTAAATTTTGCAATAACTGCGGACAGAGTTCCGAAGTAAGGAAAATCGATTTCAAATATCTGGCGGATGAGTTGGCGAACAGTGTTTTTCAGATAAACCGAGGACTGTTTTTCACGATAAAGGAGCTGTTTCTGAAGCCGGGAGTTACCGTAAGGGAATTTTTGGAAGGCAAAAGACAACGGCACTCCAAGCCTTTGGCGTTTTTGTTACTTACCTCCACACTATATGTGTTGGGTTTGCTTTTGGTAGGGAAAAACACTTATCATGGAGAACTGATGGAAGGCGTGTTGAGCGGGTTCGATAGACCCGAAGACGCTTCGGTTATTATAAGTTTTTTTCATTGGTTGGCCAAGAACCACGCATACGCAATGTTGTTGTTTTTACCGGTTTTTTCCTTGGCCTCGTTTTGGGTATTTTTCCGGTCAGAATACAATTATCTAGAACATCTGATCCTTAACGTTTATATCACGGGAGAGCAGAGTATGATTTATTTGGTCGGGTCGTTGTGCGTTTTGGTTTTTGATAATTATATCATGCAATTGTTGCCCGCTTTGGTCGGAATCGGTTATAACTTCTGGGCATTCAAACAATTTTTTAAAGGAGGAAACGCGTTTACGAGAATGCTTCTTACTGTATTGACTTACTCGCTGTTTATTATTTTGGTAGGCACCGGGATATTTTTGGTCGGGATGATTACCGTTTTTTTGAATTCATGATATAAGGTGAGTTTCGGTTTTGCGGAGTGAATATCCCTGAAAACAGCCTTGCGTATTCGGGTATTTCGCCGGAAGTTTACCGAAAAAAAAGATGCGTTGGGAAGAGAATTTTTCGTCGGCCGAAGATAATCGTATACCATTGTCCGCTTTTCAAAATCCGGAGGCGAGGGTATTGGACGTTAGCGGATTGCAAAATCCTGTTTTTCCGGAAGACATTCCCGAAGACTGTCCGATTATTCGGGTGGTGATGAAGAATTGCGGTTTGAGAACGGTGCCCAAGGTGCTGACGAAATTGCGCAGGATGATTTTGTTATATCTGGAAGGAAATCAACTGGAAACTTTTCCGGAAGAATTGGCCGGTTGCCCATCGCTTTCCCATTTGTATCTTGACCAAAACCCCTTGCGTAGTTTTGGCGGGTATGACCAAATCAAATCCCTGACGCATTTGTCCATTATAGAAACGCCTTGCGCCACAAGGGTGGAGGATCTGCTGTCAAAGCGAATTGTGACGATAACCGGTTTTGACTGGAAGACTGTTGGGCCACCCCAAAAAGATTTTTCTCGATTGGCTTCGGCGCTAGCCAAATCGCCGTTAAGCGAAAAGGAAAAGCGGGACTTGCTGTTGTTCGCCCAAACAAGGCGGGATATTCATTTGCCTTTGGGTACGCTTGAGGAAAGAATCCGCTGCTTGTGCGTGCGGCAAAGGGAATTGAATTCAAGAGCCCGAGAATTGGTATTGGCAAGAGAAGCGGAAAAGTTGCGGGAAAAGCCCTTGGATAAGAAAGCGACGCTTCTGGTAGCGGGAAAGACATCGTTGAAAAAATCGGAAATCAAAGGAATATGCGGAGAGCGTGACGTGAAATATGTCCCGAAGTATTCCGAAGCCGTTACCCATGTATTATTGGGCGACGTTCCGAAAGAGTTGTTGGGACAGAAAGCGGAAGGCCTTGTTTTCCTTTCCGAAGGAAGCTTTTCGGCGTGGGCAGACGAGGAACGCCCGCAGTTTATCGGCCAAGCTTCCAACGATTTGGTTGAGAATATCAAAGAGTTGCTATATTCCCGGCAGGAGGAGAATATAGCTTTGGCATTGGAGATGATGAAAGCGGGCGGTGTACCAAAAGTCTTATATTTTCCATGTCTTTTTCTGATAAAAACGCATGGGGGTAAAGCGGTGAACGTATTGAAAAAACACCTGAAAACCCTTTTGCCCGAGGAGTTGCAAGGCGTACTAAAAAGCCGGGCCACAATCACTTGGACCGATCTTTCTCCCTCACAGTTTAATTTCAAAATCTCTGAAGAGCAACTCCGCGACGCGGGCAGTGAAAAGGAATCGGAGATAGTCCGGAAACTGGAAAAGAACGAGGAGCAGTGGGGCGTGGACTTTTGTCTGTGGTATGCGCTGGAATATTTTAAAAACCGGGGCAGGGGTTTGCGCTATCTTATGACTAAAGTAAAGCCCAACCACCCGTTGCGTACGGAAGCGATAGATTTGCTGATGAAAAACGGGACATTGGATTGGTCCAAGGCCTATGGCTATGAAGGCGATTGGTGGAGCGAGAGGCAACGCAATAAGAACCTCCCGATTCCGATGCCTTTGGAAATAGTGAAAAAAGAAAACGTGAAGGAGTTGCGCCTACAGTTTTGCAGATTGCACGAGATGCCCGAAGGAATAAACGCTTTCAAAAATATCAGGAAGCTGGATTTAAGCAAAAACGGCTTGAAAGACCTGCCTAATTCAATATCGGAACTAAGTGAGTTGGAAGAATTGGATTTGTCCGAAAACTCATTCCGAAAATTCCCCAAGATATTATTGAGAATGAAGACTTTGAGAAAAGTACTTTTCGGTAAACAAAGCAAGCATATTTACGGCAAAGCCTTCGAGCGGATAGAGGTGCCGGCGGAGGTAAAAGAGTTGATGCCTGATTGCGTATTTGAGTTTGCCGAGAACGAGAAGTAGCGTGATTATGTACTGTGGCGTAATTAGCCTTGTTTTAATCGCATTACAGTTCTGCTCCATTATTGACCCCAATACGTTCCAAAAAACTAATTTCAGGCTTTTATTTTTCTTCCATAACCGCAATGCTTTTGGATGGAAGAAAAATTTGTAGCCGTATTTGGGAGATTTTTTGGTTACTTTTTGATCTCTCAACTAGCGAAGCGTTCTCATGAACTCCTTTGAAAGAAAACAAGAGTGAATAAATAGTAACACCGGGGCTTGTTAAGCGCAAAATGTTCGTGGTTTCGGGATAATGTATTTTTAATGCCGATAATTAAGTCAGGAAGCATACTTATGGGTATTTACATTGGTCTGTTGGTCGCCTATTTGGCCATTTCGATTTGGAGTCACCTGAAGGTTTTGAAAAAAGTCACGCTGACCCGCCGGCAAAAGAGGTTGCATATTGCCCTTGTTTGGCTGTTTCCCGTTTTCTGGTATTGGTTATTGAAAGAAATCACGAAAAGCGATATTCCGGAAGTAATGATCAAAGGAAAAAGGGACAAACTGTACCGTGAAGCCTCCGGAGGGTTTTACGAGAGCAATGAGGGGACGATGGGATAAGATGTCTGTCTTTGAGTAAGATTGGCGTTGAGGATGGAGTGTTGTTGGCGAATTTTTTAGGATAAGTTTTCGAACGGCTGAGGTTTTGTAAACCAAAAACTATTTTATTAGTTTTTGTGTAAGTTTAAGACTTCAACCATTTTTTGATTCGGAAATGAGAGCCATAACCATTCTCTGTTGCTTATATTTTTTAATCGGATTACCAATATCGATACTTGCCCAGCAAGATAGCCTGGCGGTGAGGGGCATTGCGAAAAAAGTTCCAAAAGCAATATCGGGCGACCCCAAGAAACTGGCCAAATATCTTACGGAGAAAGAAGGTTCGGAGGCCCAACGCGCGCTGAATATATACACTTGGATTATCCATAACATCAGGCATGGAAGGGATAAGCGCTTGGGGAAAAAACCGGAACAAGATCTCGCTTCCAGAGTGCTTGCGTACAGAAAGACGGATTCTAGCGGATACGCCGAACTGTTTAAGTCGTTATGCCGTCATGCTGGCTTGGAAGTCCGGAATATCGAAGGCTATATGAAGTCCGATGATTTTTATGACGACGGCATGGAGCTCTCCTCAATGGATCATATTTGGAGTGCTGTCCGCATCGATGGGACTTGGCGGTTGGTCGATACGTATTCGGGAAGCGGGGCATACATAACCAAAGCGGGCGACCTAAGAACCGCAATCAAAAAACTTTTTGGAAAACGGGTGATACGTTCAAAAATGGTTTTTGTCCAGAATCCGCAACTCAATTATTTCTGTGCTGATCCCGAAAAATTGATACGAAGCCATTTTCCGGCCAACCGATATTGGCAGATGCTTCGTTACCCGGTTTCCAGAGTCTCTTTTCAAAATGGAGAAGAATACAAGGATATGCCTGACGCATTTCAACCGTTGGAAATATTGGACGCCACGGAGCTCTTCCGTTATGGGTTGATGACCGAAAAACAATTGGCGAAACGGACGATGGACTTAATGGAGGAAGATCCCTGGGATTTTGGATATATGTGTCGTGTCCAGGCCATGAGGGCCACTGATAATTATACGTATTCGCAAATGCCGGAAGTTTTGTTGTCGCAGGTCGAAGAGGTGGTTTCGAACTATAAGAAAGCCTTGAAGTACGCCAACAAGCATAAAGCGAGGGTAAGCGCCGTGTACAGGAGGAGTTCGAGTAAGCTGAATAGAAAGCTGAAGAACGGTTATTCGGCCCGTACACGTGATCTTAAGAACTTTGCTGACAGAAGAATCCGGACATATAAAACGGCGCTAAATCGGGAGAAAAAAAAGCGCGGGCTTGGTAAGCCGAAGGCAGGGGAAAACTTGGAAATGCCTGGCTATAAACCTAGAAAGATAAGGAATCCGAAACCACAAACAGTAAGGGATTCGTTGCGAAGTGTGGTTTATTCGGCATTGGATTCGGCCCAAAAGTTTAATAAGCTTTCGCAAATTGCTTTGGAGGATTATTTGCGGGAATACCGGAATCTTTATAATGAAGTCTATCCCGAATTTTCGCGAAGTATCGATTCGCTTAATATAAAAGTCGAAAGACATCTTTTGTTGATGGAAGCGAATGTGAGATTGGGACGTTTGTGGGAGGCGATGGACGAAATGGATACGCTGTATGCCAAAGAGAAGCGGGTGTTTGACGCGATTACGGCATTGCGCCGTGATATGAAAGTGCATTCGAATAAAGTCCGTTATTGGTACCGGAAGTCGTTGTCGGTTTGCCAAAAGGGCCGAAACGTTTTACATGAGGCTTTTCCGGAAACAGCCGAATTCGATAAAGCTTCGGAATTATATAGAGAGCTTAGTATCCATACGCTTAAATCGAAACAGCGGATCAATCATCTGGACAGTTATATAAAACAAGATAAACAAACGTATTTGGAATGGGCGGGCGCTTTATTGCCTCGGTTTGTTAGGCAGGCTTCTTTTATGGTAAGCGGAAAGAGCCTGGCAAAGGAGCTGGCTGAGGTAAAAGGGAAATATCTTGAAAACAGGAAGGCTCACCAATTGAAGCGAATGGAAATCTTGCGTGGGATAATACGGATACAAAAACGGGAGGTAGAGAAAAGAATCCCGGGATTACGGAAAGCCACGACTTATATAGTTAACTAACCGTTGCTCATTTAAATCAATCAGAATTTTCCGGGAGTTTTGTAAATTGAATTTTTTGTCACAAAACCTGCATTGCATGACACATCCTGCGTTTCTGACTTTTCTGATTTTCTATATCCCGTTCAGTTTATGGGCCAGTTACCGGACTTTTAAAATGGTGACTTTAAGTTCCGTTCAAAAGCGAATCAATTTTGTGTTACTGTGGCTGATTCCTTTTGCGTGGTATTGGGTACTGAAGAATATAGCCGGCGTGAACACCAACAAGGTAATGACCAAAGAGAACCGTAAGCGATTGCAGAATCATGATGACAGCGGTTTTCACGAAAGCGGGGAGGGGATGAAGGGATTCGGTTTATGATTCCGCCAACGCCGGTTTCTCCATTTCAGCCAGAATATCTGCCCGCACCATAAGCAATTCAATCCTCCGGACATTTCGTTTAGGGTCATTATTCCGAAGGCGATACCGGGTTAGGGCTTTTCTACAATGCAAACCGCCTGACCGTACGGTACAGTATACGATTTTTTCATTTTGCAGTGAATTTCGATCGTCCCAATAATGGCTCCGGGGAAGGATATGGAAGGCTCCGTTTTCCTGATGTGCGGAATCCAGATGGATGCTGATAATCACCATATCCTTGATCAATTCTCTCGAAAGGCTTTTCCCGTTCGGAAGGCTATCGAAAAATGTCCAATCCTCCGTTTTGTGCGACGACGCGTAGAAATTTGAGGCAAAAAGCTGAAAAGGGGTGACGGCTCCCTGTTTTACCAAAAGCTGTAACGGAGCCGAAAAGATCAGCGTTTTCAGCGAAGGATATTGCTGAAGAAAAGTTCCGTCCAAAACATCGCCGTGCTGGTCTTTGAGGATTTTACGGAACTGCAGCACCTCGTTTACATCGTAAAATTCGTCTATATAAGCGAAGCCCTTGCGCCAGACACGTTTGAAAGTCTCTTTGGCGACAAAAGGATGCATGTTTTGCCTGTATTGTTCGGACGCTTGCAGGGTCCGTTTGCGGATAGAACGGTAGAGTTTCTGGGGTTTCAAGACCTTCACCGTCTCGCCGAAACTCAAAATCTCTTTTTCCAATTCGAAATTCAACTGCAAATCCATTCCAACGATAACACCGCCCGGTACTTCCCGCACCAAGCGTTGCGAATGATGAATGGGTTTGGTCAAGATATAAGGAGCGTGTTTTTTCATTACGAACAACTCCACGTATTCGACTTTCTGGTTGTAATCGACACTTACGCCCAGGGCGTTCGAAAAATAAGTCGATAAATCCAGGGTGGTGTTGGCGATATACGGTGCGTCGGATTTTTCGATTTTGTGCATACGGTCAAAAGCGAGCAAATATGGGCGCTGGTCTTTTTTCAAAAACCCAAGAGCGAACCAGCGATTGCGGAATTCCTTCAACAACTGCGGATGAAAATCGAAAGTGCTGGCTTCCCGGGCCTTGAACGATTGGTATGTCAGACTAATTGCCTGGCGCTGAAGTATCGCTTCGTATAATGGCTCCAAATGTTCCAACCCCTTCAGGCTGTTGTTCGTTTCGAACTGAATCACCGGCATCTGTTTTTCCATCTTCGACTGCACGCTGTCCTCCAACTTCTGGATCATTCCCGAAAGTTCCTGCACTTGCGTAAAGCCCTTGAACTGTTTGAGAATGTCCACGGCGTCGGATAGCTTTCGCAGATCCTGATCCGTCAAAGGAATATTCGTGATCGAATATTCCGGATCGTCATAAACATAATACTTACGGTCGATCACCTTGATGGGGGCATTATAACCCAGCTTGTCACTGCGCATCATCTGGATATCGAGTTGTACCGTACGCCGGCTTACGCCTTTGTCGATACCCTCATATTCATACAGCGCATCGGAACAGGCCTCAACCAAATCCTCCAACGTCCACTGACGAAAACGGTTTCTCAAACATTGGTCAATGGTTTTGTATCGGATCAGAGCGTTGCGGTTGGCTGGCATTTTTTGGGAGTAAAGTGTAAAGAGTAATGGGTAAAGCGTACAAAGTAATTGCGCATTGAAAAATGAAGAGACGGCTATCGTCACTTTTTCAAAAAAATATCCTGTAAAAAACGGCTCTACAGCCCCTTAGAATACTCTTTACGCTTTACTCTGGACTTTTTACTCACTAAATCTACACATTTTTTTCACTACGCAAAAAGGCTGCGCACCGCTTGCGCACCTTTGTTATGAATCAAGGGCACGCGGTGTTTCGGAATAGCACCAAGGAGCTCCCCGGTAGGTAAGGGCTTTCCTGTTGACTTGGTTCTTTCTTGTCTAACACATTGCAGGTTGAAGGTTCGAATCCTTCCACCGATTACGGTCGGTGTAGTTCAACTGGAAGAACAGCAAATTTGACAACCAATTGTGTACGGAGGTTCGAATCCTCCCTTTGGCTTAGGCCAATGTGGTTCAGGGGTTGAACAGCAATTAGAGATGTGGGTTCGAGTCCCACTTCCCGAAAGGGAATGGTGGAATTGGTAGACACGCCGGATTGAGGTTTCGGATTTTTCTCTTAACTATTTGACAGAACGACGGGAACATTGTCGGCGGAAGGCAAACGGCCTTCGGCAATTCTTGAAAAGTATTCGGGAGGCGGGGAACGCAATAGGAAAGCCCGTCCGCGAAGCGTGGAAAACGGTTACGAAAGGCCGGAAGGTCTCGGGACAAAGTGGACACATAAGTTTCCATTCACCCCGAACATCAACCAGCCCGGGATATCCGGATTACCGACCCTTCGCCGGCGCGCGGAGCCTCTTGCGCAAACGCCCCTCGACTTGGACGGAATGACGGTGTTCTTGATCGTTCTATCTCTTTTGAAATGAAAAAATGGGTATATGGTCTGAGGTATTAAGTATTAGGTAGATAGCTTTCTAAACGCTACACCCAATACTTTAAAACATCATACACAATACCTAAGACCAAATACCTAATACTAAATACCAAATAAAATGAAACGAATCAAAATCAATGAAGGTACAGCGGGAATAGTACTGCATGACGGTGAGGTGAAGGGCCTTTTGAAGGCAGGGAAGTATTGGCTGATGCCGGGGCAGGAGGTAAAGCGCTATGATATGGCCGAAAGGCTGGATCCGCCTGTTTCTGTAAATATTTTGTTGCGAAACAAGGAAGTCGCAAACGCATTGCGAGTGGTGGATGTGAAAGAAGAGCAGGTGGCCCTGCGCTTCGAAGACGGCATGTTCAAAGAGCTTCTGCCGTCGGGCCGTCATTTGTATTGGGATGATTTCGCTAACATAAGTTTTACGCTGTGCGATAAATCGCAGGCTTTCGTCCCTAACAAACCGATCAATACGCTTTTGAAACACAAAGAACTGGCGGAGGCATTGGAAGTGATCGAAGTGAAGGACGGGCACTTGACCTTTCGCTATGAGGAGGGACTCTTTAAGGAAGCGCTTCCGGCCGGCCGTTACCTGTACTGGAAAGGTTTGGTTCGAAATGAATTCGTTACTTATGATATCAAAGATTCCAAGATACCCGACAATATCAATAAACAGGTATTGAACCATGGCTCATTGGATAAGTATGTTCGCTTTTTTGAGATCCAGCCTTATGAAAAAGCGCTCCTCTATATAGACGGTGAGCTTGCGGGAGAATTGGAAAGGGGAACGCATTATTTCTGGATAAACAGCCAGAAGCTTCTGGTACAGAAGATAGATACACGCGTCCAGACTTTGGAAGTATCGGGACAAGAGATGTTGACGCAGGACAAAGTGAACCTGCGCCTGAATTTTTCCGCCCAATACCGGGTGCATGACATCCACTTGGCCAGGGTACAGACCAAAGACTACGAGGCGCAGCTTTATCAACTCTTTCAGCTGGCCCTGCGCGAGTACGTCGGTACGCTTCCATTGGACGAATTGTTAGCCAAGAAAGAATCGGTTGCGTCTTATGTGAAAGCGTACCTGGCCGAAAAGACCAAGGCTTTGGGCCTGACTGTGCTCGACTGCGGCCTGCGGGATTTGATTTTGCCAGGCGAGATCAAAGAGATCATGAACCAAGTGTTGGTGGCGCAGAAAAAAGCGCAAGCCAATATCATCACAAGGCGCGAAGAGACGGCTTCGACCAGAAGCCTGCTCAATACCGCCAAACTGATGGAAGACAATCCGATGCTATTCAAGCTGAAGGAAATGGAATACGTCGAGAAAATTTCGGAGAAAATCAGCGAGATTTCCCTTTCCAACGGCGGGCAGGTGATTGATCAGTTGAAGGGGATGTTTGGGGTGGGGAAATGAGTGTTAATAATTACATTAAGGCTTACTAATCTGTGAGATAGTGTTTGACACAATGTATAAATGATACCTAATGAAACGGCCAATAGACATAACTCTTAGGGATAAAGTATTCTCTTTAATAACCGAGGAAATCCAATTGGGAGAATTTGAACAATGGCTGAACTCGCAAACGAATTATTTCAACCTGATTGATAATGACCTTTTCTATTTTGAGATATACAATTTTAATTATCATGGCGAACATTCGCGTCATGAATTTATAAAATTGATTATTACCCTTTTGGGTGGAGATGAATTCGAATTACAATGTGTAAAAGCATATTTGAAAAGAATCATTCTTGAGCCTAAGTCTCATGATGATGTTTTGTATAAGCTCCTACATTGGGAAGGGGCTTTCGAAGACGAACTTGTGAGAGTCGGGGCGTTCTTTTATGATAGCTTTGAGCATATTCCGGACTATTGTCACGATGTTTGGGAAGTAAAATATCAAGCCGAAGTTTGTGAACACTCAAAGAGGTTGTTATCTGATTTGCTTCTACAAGAGTTTCTCATATGCGACTTTACTTTATCAGATTATAATCCAGAATATGGGGAACAACTTGATCAGGATAAAGATACAGGCGATGAAATTAAAGCTCAGTATGAAGAGGAAAACAGTGTAGATATTAGCCCTTTTGAGAGTCTGTTGAGAAAAGTCCTTGGAAGATGAGTGCGACATTAAATGAAATGTGATTTTTTGAAAAATGAAACAAGTAATAGGAACAGAAAGAAAGCCAATCAAACTATGGCTTGACGATATAGAAGAAGGCGCTTTGGACCAAGCCAAGAACTTGGCGAACCTGCCCTTCGCGTTCAAACATATTCCCATCATGCCCGATAGCCATCAAGGCTATGGAATGCCGATCGGGTCGATTTTGGCCACAAAAGACGTGGTCGTTCCCAATGCCGTGGGCGTCGATGTCGGATGCGGAATGTGCGCTATGCCAACCGGTCTGGAGCATATCGAAACCGAAGATTTGAAAAAAATCATGGCGGGTATCCGGGCGCGTATTCCTTTGGGAATGAAGTGGCATGATGAGAGACAGGACGAAAGTTTGATGCCCGAAGGCGCCGAGGAATTGGATATTGTAGGCCGAGGCTATGTAAAAGCCTGCAAGCAAGTCGGTACTTTGGGCGGAGGTAACCATTTTATCGAAATCCAGAAAGGCGATGACGGGAAAATCTGGATTATGATTCATTCCGGTAGCCGAAACTTAGGGGCTAAAGTGGCCGCGCATTACAATCATCTGGCGAAACGCTTGAACGAGCGTTACTTCTCATCCGTCGAAAGAAAAGTCGACTTGGCCTTTCTGCCGATCGAAACGCCGGAAGCCAATGCGTATATAAAGGAAATGGATTACTGCATAGCCTTCGCTTTGGCGAACCGTAAACTGATGATTCAACGTGTAGCCGAGGCGATGAAAGAAGTGGTGGGCGAGTTCGAAACGGGTGAGATCATCAATAAATCGCACAACTTCGCCGCTTGGGAAAACCATTTCGGAGAAAACGTGCTGGTACACCGCAAAGGAGCCACGCCTGCCTTCGAAGGCGAATTGGGTATGATTCCCGGATCTCAGGGAAGCCATTCCTACATCGTGCGCGGTTTGGGCAACCCGGAAAGTTTCAAATCTTGCTCACATGGCGCCGGACGTAAACTCGGTCGTAAGCAGGCTATTCGTTCTTTGGATCTAGAAGCCGAAAAGTCCAAACTGGACGCTTTAGGCGTACTGCACGCCGTCCGAAACAAAAGCGATCTGGATGAATCGGTAAGCGCCTACAAGGACATCGAAACGGTAATGCAAAACCAAACCGACCTTGCCGAGATTGTCGTGCGACTATCGCCTCTGGCCGTGGTGAAAGGATGATTCGGAAAACGTAAAGAATAGGGGCTTTACGTTTTCTCACTCGCCTTCCTCCGTCCATGATTTTACATTTATTGCTTATACTTTATTGATGCTTTTCCCCTTATTTTTTCCATAAGAAAATGGACACTCAAAGAATAATGGATCACGTCCGCCGTATCGAAAAAGAAAACGGCGTGAAAGCTCTATGGGTTTGCGAAACAGGATCGAGGGCTTGGGGCTTTCCCTCGCCGGACAGCGATTATGATGTTCGGATGATCTACACGCGTCCAAAGAACGACTATCTGACCGTTTGGGAATCGAAAGATACGATCGAATATATGTCCGATGACAGGGAACTGGATATTTCCGGTTGGGATTTGCGTAAGGCCATGGGCTTGCTGTGGAAATCAAACGCATCTATGTTCGAGCGTCTTTCCTCAACAGTTATATACGATTGGGCTGATTCTGAAATCATAGATGCTTTAAACAATCTGTCACAGCAATATTTCTCACCGAAAGCCGCTTTGCACCATTATTTAAATATGGGTATAAAAGCTTTTGCGAACGTTCAGGGTAAAAAGTATCGCCTAAAGCGACTCTTCTATGCTTTGCGAGCGGCGCTTTGTTGCCGATGGATTCTGGAGTACCAAACAGCACCACCTATGCGTATCCAAGCTTTGCTGGATATATTGGATATTAATGCGGATTTGAAAGAAAGAATCCTTTCTTTGATCGAGCTTAAAAGCGGCAAAGGAGAGGCTTATGAGCATCAAGGCGAAAGGGAAGTCTTTACATTTATCGATTCGACTTTTGAATACACAAAAGCCTCTGAAAAAAGAATTCCCGCTAATAAAGGTGATGTGAAGGCTCTTAATCAGTTCTTTCAAGATACGCTAAACCGTTTGGAAGGACGATCGCTTTGATCAATACTAAAATACGACTCTAATGACTATCGATGAATTGAAACACTCGGGCTGGATCATGTTCGAATGCATAAGCGGAAGTAAAGCCTATGGACTGGATGTACCCGGGTCCGATACGGATATCAAAGGCGTTTTCGTTTTGCCCCAAGACCGGATTTATGGTCTGGATTATATTGCACAGATCAGTAACCAGAGCAACGATATCGTCTATTATGAATTGGGTCGTTTCATAGAGCTTTTGATCAAGAACAATCCGAATATCCTGGAGATGCTGGCCGTTTCCGACGAAGACATTTTGTATAAAGATCCGTTATGGGACAAAATTCGGAATGCGCCAGTGCTTTCGAAATTATGCAAAAACACCTTCGCCGGTTATGCCTTTACGCAAATCAAAAAAGCGAAAGGGCTCAATAAGAAAATATTCAACCCGATCGATCGTAAACGTAAAACGGTAACGGACTTTTGCTACATACTGCAAGGCAAAGGCTCCGTGCCGTTTAACACATGGTTAACTGAAACCGGAACGTCAGCGGAGTCGTGTGGCCTAGCGAAAATTCCGCATATCAAAGGCGTTTACGGCTTATACAAAGACATTCAGACTCCTTATGGCGGTATAGTACGCGATTCGGAATGCGGAGATGTGCGCCTTTCTTCCATTCCGGAAGGTTGTGTGCCCGAAGCGTTTCTTTTCTTCAACAAAGAGGCCTACGCGGCGCATTGCAAAGAATATAAAGCCTACTGGGATTGGGTGGAAAAGCGCAATCCCGCCCGTTTTGAAAACACTTTGGCCCACGGCAAAAACTACGATGCCAAGAATATGATGCACACATTCCGCCTGTTGCGGATGGCGGAGGAAATTCTATCCGAAGGCAAAATCATAGTTAAGCGACCTGACAGGGAATTTCTGTTACGGGTTCGTAACGGTGAATTTGAATATGAGGACTTGATCAAAATGGCGGAGGAGGCTGTGGAGAAGATTAGTGAGTTAGAGAAGGTGAGCGATTTGCCTGATGTTCCAGATAAGGAAAATTTAATCAATTTGTTATTAAGAGTGAGGAAAGAGTGGTATAAAAGATATGATTAATTTATAGTTGAACTACTAGTGAAACTACTTACATTTGTCAAGAAGTAGTGTGAAATTATAAAATTATCATTTTTATCATGAGTAATTCAGTTTATCGTTTTCTACTTTTTACGTTAGCGTTTCTTCTTTATTCAACATATACATGGGCGCAGACAGTGGTTTCAGGTGTGATTTCTGAAGATACTGAGTGGACCTTGGAGGGGTCGCCTTATATTATTTCTGGGAAGGTTGGGGTGATGAGTGGTGTGAGGCTAAAAATAAACCCAGGTGTTTCAGTGGTTGCAGAGTATGAGCGTAAGCCAAATATGGATGGGTGCATTTTGTTGGTTAAGGGGGTAATTGTTGCTCAAGGACAAGTAGGTGAGGAGGTTGATTTTGATGCATTAGAAATCCACTTCAGAGAAGCGAACCTAGACGAATCAAAAATGTCACATATCTCGGTGCCAAATGGTGGAGGAATACAACTCGGAGACTTACTGCGTTCGGATGGAAACCAAAGTGGTGAAAATAATGGAACTTTATTGATAAATCACTCTAGTTTTGGAAAAAGTAGTTTTGTAAGAACTAGTGGGTATAAGACGACAGCAAAGTTGATCTTAGATCATTGCAAGCTCAATGATTCTGACGTAATAGGTATGTCTCCGACTGGAGAGCATATTTTTTTGGAGAATTGTGTTGTTAATAATACTCGGGTAGGGTCATATTCAAGTAATATGAAATTGCTTTTGAAGAATACTCAATTTGATAATACAATTTTTGATTTAGGTAATTTGAAATTTGACGATTGTGTTGTTAAAACATCTCTAATAAGGTCATCAGATACCAATGCGTTAAGTATTTACAACTCGAAATTTGTAAAAACTAAATTTAATATTGGTAGAACTAAACTTATTATTAAAGGGTCAAGTGTAATGGCTGAAGGTACGACATTGAGGGTGGAGACTGCTCAGCTTGAAGATAATACTTTTAGGTTTAAGTCTGATAAGCCACTTTTTGAGTTGTGGACTAGAACCAATACGACAAAATCAGTAATTACTCGGAATACTTTCTATACAAAAACAGGCGTATTTTCGGTCAGAGGAATTGTTCCAGCATCGGTGATAACTCAAAATAATTTTTTTAACAAAAGTGGATATGTTTTATACAACCACTCCAGTTACAATTTAACGGCAATTGAAAATTATTGGGGTAGCTCTGAAGAAGAAATTAAGCTGAATATTTTTGATTTTTATGATGATATAGATAGAGGGGAGGTTGACTATTCTAATTTTAAGATTACTCCGTTGACGAATGTTGCTTTACACAGTTCAGTGTCAAAGCCATTGAATGTGATTAAGGGGCTCACAATAGACGGAACGAAGGTTTCGTGGTCTTGGGAAGGAAAAATGTCTGATTTAGCTGGGTTCCGAATATATAAAGGAGATGATAAAGTAAAAATAAAAGAAGTTTCAAGTAATGGCCGAAATTGTATTTTACCAGATGTAGGTCTTGGTGAAAAGATTTATATAACAGCCATCAATCACGATGCGGACGGAGTAGACGATTTATTCGATGACGACGAAAGTGTTTTTTCAGAAGAGGCCAAATTATTTGTTAATCCCGTTGTTCAAAAGCCCCAGACAGCTTGTGATGATAAGTTGATTTTGGTAACCTATAAGGAGACAACGAAAGTTGAAGTTGCCCAAGATATTAAAATTCAGTTGTCTGATGCCTCAGGGGATTTTAGTCACCCGACAGCTTTGCGATATAGTGAAATTGAAGGACGTCGTTTTACTTATAATATTCCTCAAGGTCTATCTCCAGAGGGAAGTTACCGTTTCAGGTTGTATTCTGAATTATATGAGATGTTTTCAGAAGCAACAGATCTACTAATACCAGTAAAGCCGACAGCGAATTTTTTAGTGAAAAAAAGCGGAAATGTATATGAGCAAATTGTAGTTAAATTTCAGGGGGAAGCTCGGCGAGAGGCTGTGTTTAATTGGGATTTAAATGGGGGCGAAGTTGTATCGCAAAAAGCAGGAGGTGAATATGTGGTTCAATGGCAACAGGAAGGCGAAAAGAAAATCACATTGACTATTGATGATAATGGTTGTTTATCGGATCCTGTAAGCCACACGATATTGGTTGTTGAAAAGCCTGTTCCTGAGAAAGAAGATTTGCCAACAATCACTCAAAACTGTTTAGTTGAGTCGTTAGAAGCCCCAAAAGCGATAAGTTCTACATTTGGTGAAATTAAAGGTACAACGACGACCTCGTTTCCAATTAGGAAAGCGAACGAAGATCTTGTTGTTGTATGGACTTATGATGATGAGCATGGGGCGCTCGTTGCTCAAGAACAAATAGTTAGAGTTGTCGATACTTCAATGCCGGTTTTAGAGGTTGATGAATTACCCGTTATTGTATCTGAGTGTGAATTAGTGGAATTACAGGCTCCTAAAGCTATTGATAACTGTAAGGGTGAGATTGAAGCGACTACTAATACCGTTTTTCCAATCAGTAAGATAGGGGATACGGAAATTACATGGACTTTTGATGATGGAAACGGAAATATTGTTCATCAAAAGCAAATTGTTCGGATAGAGGATAACAAGGCGCCTGTTCCCGTTGTGCAGACTTTGCCTACTTTTTTTGCTGATTGTTCTGCTATTTCTCCGGAAGCTCCAAAAGCAATTGATGAATGCCAAGGTGAAATCTTGGGGGTTCCGGATGTTACATTTCCGATTACAACTCCAGGGGAAGTGCTGATTACATGGTACTATACAGATTCTAATAATTATCAGAGCAAACAAACACAGTTGTTGGTTCTAAAGCAGGACTTAACGGGCCCTATTCCTAATATTGAGAACCTGCCAACAGTAGAAAGCCAATGCGAGGTTACGAAATTGGATTATCCTAAAGCTATGGATAATTGTTCTGGAGAAATACAAGGCACAACAACCGTTGAATTTCCTATAACCAAGCAAGGCGATACGGAAGTGATCTGGCAATTTGAGGACGAAAACGGCAATGTAAGCGAGCAAACCCAGATCGTTCGAATAACGGATACGGAGTCACCCGAGCCATTGTTGCCGACATTACCTTTAATGGAAAGCCAATGTGAGATTACGAAATTGGATTCTCCTAAAGCTACGGATAACTGTTCTGGAGAGGTACTAGGCACAACAACCGTTGAATTCCCGATCACCAAGCAAGGCGATACGAAAGTGATCTGGCGATTCGAGGATGAAAACGGTAATGTAAGCGAGCAAACCCAGATCGTTCGAATAACAGATACTGAGTCACCCGAGCCATTGTTAGCGACATTACCTTTAATAGAAAGCCAATGCGAGGTTACGAAATTGGATTATCCTAAAGCTATGGATAATTGTTCAGGAGAGGTACAAGGGACAACAACCGTTGAATTCCCGATCACCAAGCAAGGCGATACGGAAGTGATCTGGCGTTTTGAGGACGAAAACGGCAATGTAAGCGAGCAAACCCAGATAGTTCGAATTACAGATACAGAAAACCCTGCTCCTTCAGAAATCGAGCTTCCTACTATAGAGCGTTGGTGTGCTATTGAGAGCTTGCCAGCGCCTACCGCAGATGATAATTGCGCTGGTGTAATAATTGCGAAGACGGAAACGGAATTCCCGGTTTCGGAAATCGGTGAGACTAAGGTTGTCTGGTCTTTCGATGACGGAAACGGTCATGTTGTTACTCAGGAACAAATTGTCCGGATTCATCAAATTGATAAGCAAATTGATTTGCAGGGTGAGCAATTGGTTGCCCGCGAGCTTGATGCGGAGTACCAATGGATGAATCTCACGAAAGGCTTATCTGTCAAAAATGAAACGAATAGGTTGTTTACTTTTACGGAAGAAGGCGAATACGCTGTTACGATCATTAAGGAAGGCTGTGAGGTACAGTCCGATTCCAAAACGGTTAGAATTTTGGGCCTTGAAAATGAGATGAAGGACGAGGTTGCCTTTGCGCCAAACCCTTCGGATGGTGTAGTGGATATTAAGTCGTCGACTGTAATTCTTAATGTGCGTCTTTTGGACTTGAATGGGAATGTGGTTTTGGAAAGGAGCGGAAGTGGAAAGAGCTTGAAATTGAATGCGAAAACAAGATGTTCCGCTGGAATCTACGTTTTGGAGGTTCGCACGCAAGAAGGGACAGTGAGAGAGCGTATCGCCTTCAGATAGGTCTATTAGTTTTTCTTATACAAAAGGCTTCTTTTTAGCGGGAAGCCTTTTGTTATTTTTAGGGAAATAGGTGGTTACGGTAAACCGTTATTTTCATTGAAAAACAAATCCCTCGCCTCATTAACCCCGCGGACCCACACAAATATTTCACGGGCAAATTCGGGCCATTTCCGATAAGGTAACTCTTGGCATAATCGACGGAATTCCAGAATAGGGGTCTGTTCTTTTGTTTTGGGATCTTCGTCGGTTTTCGGGCCGAGGTTGGCGAAGTACAGTTCCGGTTTGGCTTCGGGAAAGGGGCAGTCTTCTTTGTTTAAAAGATCCTTTCCTTTCGGGATATTCCGGAGCCAAAGCGCCCGGGTTATTCGGTTGAGGTTGTGACGCCGTTCTTTGAAAAGTTCGTCTTCCAGATGTATGCCTTGTGTGAAAAGCGGCGCCCTGACCGGGCCGATTCTCAAAGCTCCGAACAGTTCGTATACTAGCGCTACCCATTCCGATTCGTCGGCGTACTTTTCTTTTTCTTCGGGCGGAATCAGCTCGAATATCCGCGCGAAGCTGGTGCGGGGTGTTATGGGAAACATGGTTTTCGGGTAAGAGGCGCAAGGGTCGTTGCCTAGCGCCAAATATTGGCCGATTAAGCAGAGTAAGCCCTGTAGTTTTTCGGAATGCCCGTAGCGTTGAGCCATATCATTTACTATTCGGATTATTTTCCCGAAATCGTCGGCTTCGTGTTTTAGCCCGGTTTTGAAGTCTAAGTCCCGCTCCCAATCGATAAGGTACTTTCTTCCGGGATCCCTTTTTTTGCTTAGGGCCGGGGCTTCGGCTCGTGGCGTGCCCAGGTCGTCGAATATTTTGGGTAACGCGCCGAGTCGGATGCCGGCTGTGAACTGGAAATTGCCTTGCTCTACGTGTTCCGACCTTATGATGACTTTGCGCATTTCGTCTGGAATTTCGCCGAAAGGCCGTAAACATGTTTCCAACGAAAATCCCGCTGATGACACCGATTCGCTAAGCGTTCTCATTATTCTGACGATTTCACCGAAGGTCCGGTCCATTTGGGCTTGGCCGGCGTCGGTTTCTTCAAAAGGGTCGGTTACGAATTCCAGATAGGGCACCCGGCTTGGGAAGCCCAGGTCGGTTTGCAATTCGAAGCCTTGGCCTTTGAGCAGTACGTCGTATTTCCGGATAGGCTTTGTGAAGGCGGGGCGGAAGACGGGTTCTTTGCTGGCGTCGAATTCCCGAGCTTGTTCCGGGTTTCGGAAAACTTCGCATTCCACTTCCACTTCAAAGCCCACTTTGCGTTGGATAACGGGCGGTGTCCGTGAAGAGGATTTGGATTCCTCTGTCGTATTTTTTCGCTTCGAAATTTGACGCACGAACATAGGACTCAGTTACCCAAAAATGATACTAAGTGCGTGTCACGCTTCTATTGAATAGTGATATAGATCGCTTTTGCGGTTTTCCGCAACTCTTAGGCCTCTAGTTTGTCTTTTCTAACAGTAGGGAAAAGAACTCATGTTTACTGGCCGTACGCAAGAAGACAAAGCAAGGGCCTCTGCCGGCAAAGGGGGAGTGGCGAAAAATATTCCGCAAGGGCATATACCGCATTATCGTCCGGCTAGGGTGAAGCACGATACGGCGGGGCATATGGAATCGGGCAGGGCGTTTCCGGTGAGCGTTTCGGGAAGGAGGCGTTTGCGCCGAGGGCAGTTGGTGGTGGTGGATACCGATGGCGCTCACGTAAGTTGGAATACTGGTGAGGAGGGGTTTTCCGAATCGAAATACCCGGCTATAGCTTCCAATATTTCCCAAGGGCTTTACCTCTCGGAGGGTTCCGTGACTTTATTGGAGGACGGTCCCGCTTTCAGGTCTATGATTCGGCTTATGGGCCGTCTTTTTGAAAATAGAAAATCGGTAACGGAATCTTATAATAGAAGGTGGTTTCAGCGATTAAAGCATGTTTGTCCGGAAGAGGGAAAACAGGATATTCCCGAAGACTATGATATAAAGGCCCAAAATGATGTGGCCAGAGCGTTGGCCCAAATTATCGGGGAAAGACCGCCGGGCACCACCACCACACTCCGAAAGCAAGGGGAATCGGCCGGTTCGTTTGGTGACAGTGATGTTGGCCAGTCAGAGCGTTTATCTCTTCTCAAACAATGTGAAACGGAACTAGGGGCCAGAGTTCCGCACAGGGAAAGGTACGGGCGGGCGGACGCAAAGGAATTGGTTGACAAAGGACGAGCCTCAACGGCGCCGTTGGCTCCGCTTACACGCCCAAGGCTTTTCGAATTCCATATAAACGTTTGGCCGGATTATGCGCCGGCTTTGGTTCGGGCGCTTTTGCCTTTGGTCGATACTCCTTATTCCGAAGATTGGGCGTTGGCCAGATGGATTCGGATTAACCCTGTGGAGGGAATCGGGGGCGAGTTGAGTAATATTAGGGTTGGCGTTGGAGATGAGCGGTCTTTCGGCAAAGTTTCCAAAACGCTTTTGGCCATAGGGCAGGAGCATCCGGAATATTTTAGGGAAGGGGAACCGCCAATGACCGAAACGCTTTTTCCGGGCGTGGCTTGGTGCGAAAATCCTTTCGTCTATAGCGTTTGGGATATGGGCGATGATCTGCGTAGAAGCGTTGACCGTTTTGGAGAACGGGCGGGCCAATTGCTGAAGCAGAGACAAAACCGGGGCGCGTGGACGAAGTTTTGGGAGGAATCTTGGATCGAAGGAGCGATCAATAGTTTTGGAGACGGTGTGGAGAAATTTAAATCCCAAAAAGCGAGGAAAGAACACGATTCGGATTACGATTATATTCAGGCTCTGCTCAGTCTGGATTTGCAAGTCAAACAACAAAAAGGAAAAGGCCTCTCCGATAACGTAAACGGTTGGTTAAGGCATTATTTGCGTTTCGTAAGCAGGCCTACCGGTGATGTGCCTATGCCTTTTTTACTGAACCGTTGCAATCTGCTCAAGGAAGCGTTAACGCAACAGCCTAGAGATTTCGCCGGGTATATTTCGGCGTGTATGGCTCGGTTTGAAAAGGAAGGACTGGATTTTTCGCAACCGCATATGAGCTTGCCCGTTCCCGCTTTTCAGGACGAAGGGGCGTATTTGATGGAAGGTCTGGAAGCGATGAGCATTACGGAGGCGTCTCAAGATGAATGGGAAGAGGAGTTTGTGGATAAGAAAACGGCCAAGAGCGCCGAAGTGCCATTGTTTAAGCCGTCGGGAGTATTGGCGAAAGCGTTGGGGCGTTTTCAGCAATCCAGCGCGGAGACGGGCGAAGCGGATGTTCCGCACTTTTCGCTTTCGCAACGCATTGTCAGAACCTTGGATCACACCCAAGGGCAATCGGGGTCGGGCAATCTTGACTTTTTGAATAAAGAACACCTTTACGCAACATCCGCGGAGAAGCCCAAAAAAGAGACGAAATCGTAAACGGAAACAAACAGAGGCAATTCTATTTTGTGAAAATGTAGGAGCCCTGAGGCTTTTGGAGAAACAGAAAACCTGAATATATGAAAACGCTGATAGTTGTCGGATCCACGGGAGTGATAGGGAAAGAAATCGTAAAATTGCTTCGTTCCGATTACAACATCATTGAGATTAATCGCCATAGCGGAGATTATCAATTGGATATTCAAAATGCGGAAGCCGTGGAGGAAGCGTTTAGGAAGATCGGAAGCTTCGACGCGCTGATTTCCGCCGGCGGATACGGCAAGTGGGGAAGTTTGGAAGAGCATAGTCTTCAGGATTTCCACGACGGGCTGAACAGCAAACTGATGGGACAGGTGAATTTGTTTATGATCGGGCGGAAATACGCTCGGCCCGACGCCGTGTTTCTGTTGACTACGGGTGTTTTGGCGCATAGGCATAGGGTGGGCAGTTTATCGTTGGGAATGATAAACATGGCGCTTGAGTATTTTGCGCAAGGCGTCGCTTTGGAACTTACGGGTGATATTAAGATCAATATCGTAAGCCCTGAATTTACCACCGAGACATTGGCTCAAATGGGCGAGGACACTTCAACAGGTATTCCCGCTCGGGAAGCCGCTTTGCTTTACAAAAGGGCTTTGGAAGAAGGGAAGACGGGTGAGATATATAAGGGTTGGAAGGAATGAGGATTTGTGAAGGAAGTCTTTCATGAAAGGAGACGTTACTTTCCCGAAACTTTCTTGAATGCACTGTATATCCGAGACATTCCTAGTTTGAAACGGCCCGCAGTTCGTTTTTTGTCAGGATTGAAGGTAGCGCCGACAGTTAGGTCTACAGAAACCTGCATCGGTCCGAAATCGTCTGGAATTGGGTGTGGCGCTCTTATATTGAGGTGGCGGTACAGGGCGGTTTGTCCTTTTGAGATGGCTTCTCTGAGCAGTCTGCGAGAACAACCGTCCATCTCGTCCTCGGCGTCGGAGAATTCTTGCGCTAGAGAGATTTGAGAAATTTTGGCTTCGGCTTCCGCTTTGAAAATGGATACGGAGGTTTCCATTTCCTTTAGATATTCATCCAGTTCCGGAATGTTGAATCGGAAAGTCCTTGTCGTTTCCAAAGCATCCTCTGTCAGAAGAGAAAGGTGCTGTTTAAGTCTTTCACGGCGCATATCCATCGAGTTTTTGACTCTAAAAGTTATAGCGGGACCAGAGGTGAACGGCTCGTAAGCCTCGTGAAACGATTGGCCGGGATCATGTCCGTACATTTCGAAGAAGTAAAGCGCTTCGGGGCGTTGCGGTAAAATCGAACCTTGGGCTTCTCGTTCGATTTGCGAGATGCTTTCCAGCAGTCTTCTCGATATTTGGGCCGATGATCGCAAGTGGATAAATAACTTCCGAACCATTTCCATCCGGTCGTCGTCGGAGCGGGGAATTTTGGTTTGTTTCCGGAGTTGGAGAAACTTCAGAAATTCTTCCCTCATTTCTTTGTCCAGATAGATTATTTTGTTGAAAGCACCCATAAAGTGCGTTTCGGGTTCTGATTTTCTGTTTACGTTTTCCAACGTTATGTAATCTTGGCCTGTCCTGCACACTACGCCCCCGAAATGATAATTCCAAGCGTGTTCCTCCCAATGGGAAGGGTCTGAGCCGCTTACGTCTTCCATTTCGGGAAAATGCCCGTGTTTATGCGCCCATTTTTTTATCGATTCGAAATAACCATTTACCGTCAAGTCCTTACGCTCTTTCTCCGGAGCTTTTACTCCCGCTGCCATAAATGCTTCTCCGACTAACGGATGTGCCCATTCGTTTATTCCGAGTAATTCGGCGGTTTGGGGGTGATAGGTTGGTGGTTCGTTATAGATTTCTTCCAAAAATTCTTGGGGAGGAACATAGCCGGCACCGCCCTCCAATGCGTCACAACACGCTAATAAACTCGGTTGTGCGAACCCGCCGATCATCGAGGCCAACAGCGCCGAGAAGTGTATGTTTGACATCCGTGAAGCGGGTATTTCGCGCATAAATCCCGCCGTGCCGATTACGGTGCTTATGCAGGTGGAAAAAGTGTTGCCGATTACGGTTTCTCCCGTTCTCCCGCAATCCGATGACGAACCGATCGTTTCGGGTGTTTTGCCATCCATATCCGGAAATACGGCGACCAGTGTATGCGTTTCTCCGTCTTTGTCAGGTACGGTGAGTTTGAATTTCGGATCGGGCCGTAGCCTGAGGCTGGTTTCGTTTCGTGATAAATCCCTGTTGCTGTTTCGGACCAAAGCTTCTTCGGCGTAAAAGACTTTCTTTTGTTGTCTGGAGTCTTCTATGGCCATTCGCCCGTTGTTGGAGACTTTCAGTGGAGGGAAGTCGTGTAGTGTTGCTAACCGGGACGCCTTGTCCTTGTGGAAGTTGTCCGTCATGTCCGTGCGCTCCCAGTCCTCGAAAAGATCGACTCCAGATTTTCGGAAAGTCCGTCGTTCGTCGGTATATGGACCGAAGAATTCCTTGCGCTTGACGTATTGGGTGTGGAAAAAGGCGTCTTCCTCATTATTGCCGGCATAGGCGTCCGGGCCAATAACCCTAAAGCATTGGACGGGCTGTTTTTCCGTTCCGCCTCTTGGCGTTTTTGTGGAGGGAGTTTTGGACTTGCCGACAAACATCAACAATAAAAAAACGAGCGGGCGGAAGTGTTATGTCTTTTTAAAAATCATTGCGACAGGCAAACAATTTGTTGATGTCCAGCGGATTTATTTCCAAGAAAAATCCACTGGACATCTATGCCTTTTAGGTTAATCCTGAATAGTGACGTTGGTGACGTAATTTTGATTTATTGTCGGCGATTGCGCTTTTACGTCCATTTTCCATTTGTCTAGCTTTAGTTTTAATTCCTCAGCTTTTTTGGGCATCGAGTTTATCAAGTTTTTTTGTTCCCCAATGTCGTTTTCTAGATCATATAATTCATATGTGTTATCAAGCCCTAGAAGTTTATTCTCATGCCATTCCACCAATTTGTATTTTCCCGATCTAATAGCGCTTGCCGGTTTCATCCCCGAACCTCCGTGATAATGCGGATAATGCCAGTATAAGTCCTGTCTATTTATTTTTTCGCCTTTGGTAAGCGTATTGACCAGACTTATTCCGTCGGTTATATTCTTGTTTTCCGATTTGGCTATTTCCATAAATGTGGGGAATAAATCTATGGAAGAAACCGGATCGTTAATCGTTGATTCGGCTTTTATTTTACCATTCCATCTGGCGATCATTGGCACACGGATCCCGCCTTCGTAAAGCCAGCCTTTTCCCTTTCTGAAAGGAGTTTGTCTGGCGTAGGCGTGTTTTGCGCCGTTATCGGAGTAGAAAATTAGCAAAGTGTTTTCGCCCAACCTGAGGTTGTCGATTGTTTTGGTTACTTTACCTACACTTTTATCCAGCCTTTCCACCATTGCTGCGATTATTGGATTATTCTCCTCTTTGTCTTTTCCCGAATTTCGATATTTGGCTATACTCGCCTCCTTCTCCATTAACGGATCATGGATGCTGTTATGTGAGATGACAAGAAAAAATGGATCGTCCTTGTGGCGCTGGATATAATCGACGGCACGATTGGTCAAAGTATCCACATTGTGGGCATCTTTTTCGGGTTTCTGCCAAGACGGCAAACCTGAACGTTTAGCGGGTTTGTAGGTTACGAACGTTTCCTCAAAGCCTTGGCGGTCGGGATTGAAGGGTAGGCTTTTCGGTGGAATTTTGGATTTGCTTAGGTGCCATTTGCCGAAGAGAGCCGTGTTATAACCTGCTTCTTTTAATTTTTCCGCAATGGTGACTTCTTCTGTAGGTAACCATTTTTGCCAATCCGGAATATTAAGCGGTTTGTTTTTATAGTTCCGTCCCGGAATGAAATCCGTAAGGTGAAGTCGGGCCGGATATTTACCGGTAAAAATAGAGGCCCGGGTTGGGCTGCAAATCGAAGCTGCGGTGTAAGCGTTGGTGAACCTGGTCCCGGTTTCCGCTAGGCGGTCGATATTCGGGGTTTGGTAATAGTCGGTTCCGTAACAACCCACTTGCGGAACGCCCAAATCGTCGGCAAGAATAAGGACAATGTTTGGTTTTGAATACTTTTTCTGATTGTTGCAAGAGGATAGAACCAATAGTGCGACAAAAATCTTGACCATTTCGTTTTTCATCGAAAAGGATGTTTTTTCCAAATCCAAAATATGGATTCGGTCATGAGAAAATGGCGAGACTAAATGTTACCGGGCGGTAACGGAATGAAAACTAAAAAATCAAAATTGGAATGGATAGCGTTCGTGTCTTTATCCATTGGAGAGAAAACATGGATTATATTTTTTTACAAAAATGAAAGCGAATAGGGGTTGTTTAAACTTTAGTGGAGCTTTGGGGATTTTCTAAATCTTATTTTTCAGAATAAAATAGCCACCTCTTTAATTGAGAAAAACCATTGCCGAATAACTGGGAATAAAAATCAAACGGCTATTATATTGGTTCGATTCTGTATTTCAACAATGACTTCGTAAGTTTTTCCTTATTAAAGAGGTGGCCTTTGCACGGATCCCGTCTTGATAAGTGGGGCTATTTATAAGACATTCTATTCTCTAAAAATCGTTATTCGTGAGCGTGTTGTTGGACTCCGTTTTCTTCGAGTAGTTTTTCATACTCACGAATCCGGCGTTCGTAATCTTCTTGCGCTACGACCATTTCCTCCATATTCTGGCGCAGTGTCTGTTCCTGTTCTTGCATACGCGCGTTTGCTTCTTCGGTTTTGCGTACCAGCTCCTTCATATGAGCCGAAGAACGGTGCCCGGCAAGGAAAGCCGCTACGGAATCGCCAATATTTTCCACAAGCTTGACATCACTTTCGTTCAAGGGTTTGAACGAAGCGATCTCCGCCAAAGCTATTACGGAATCTTCGTGCCTAAAGGGAATAATAAGTAGACAGCGAGGCTTGGCGTCGCCCAATCCGGAGCCGATGGTCATGTAATTCTGCGGGACTTCCGTCCTGAAAATGGAGTCACCTTCTAAGTAAGCTTGGCCAACAAGACCTTCGCCGATTTCGATTCTTTTTTCCACATATTTTTTACGGTCATAAGCGTAACATGCCGAAAGTTCTATCCATTTTTCATTTTCCCGTTCCTCTACGGTATATAATACACCTTGGTTTGCGTTAACCTGCCTAACCAATTCGGAAATGAACCCGTCTTTTACGGAATCCCAATCATCGCCAGTACGGAGGACTTTGTTTAGCTTATCAACACCTTCGGTAACCCGCTGGCGGTTTTCGTCTTCCTTTTGCTGGGCCTCTACTTGTTTGATGTATTTTTTCAAATCACCGGATTGGCTTTCCAGGTCACGTTGTTTTTCCTCTGAAGCTTTTAGAAGGTCCTCCCTTTGTTCTTCCACAACTCCAAAAGTGTATTTGTTAAGGAAATAAGATGTGAAATAAATGCCGCAGGCAATTCCCAGAAAAGAAAAGTCGGTGACTTTGTTTCGGTAAAAAGAAGAATCCTGCTCCGGGCTGGCCCAGCCATCAAACATTAGGAGAGCCCCCAGCGAAGCCAAGGCCGTAACCATAGCGGTTAATTGTAGGGGGCCTTCACCTTTATTGTTTAGGATCATCCAAGACATAATGGCGCAACTGGCTTGGACAACGAAATAACCTGGAGATATCGCTTCCGTTGGTTTGAGCAAAGACAAGTGGCCTAGCATCAGAATTATTGGTGCGCCGGCTCCGAAAACAAACCTGCCGAATTTGTTGTCTATCCCTGCTTTTACTATCGCAAAGTATAAGATTGCTAAAAAGGGAATTCCGCAAAGGATTAAGGCGGTATTAAAAGTAAAAGAGCCGATGTAGAAAATGTAAGGTAAAGGGACGGTTAATCCGAAAATGCCCCAATAATTGCCAGACATTAATCGTGTCTTTTCGTCTAGGCTCATGGATTCTTTAGAGCCGATCGAGTGGATTGATTGTAAAAAATTCATTCGTATGAATACTGACAGTTAATAGTTTTTGATAGAACTGAGAGATAAGTAGTTGATCCGTGTGGGTTAAATCTAAAAACATAAAGCATTATATATAAATTTTTATATATCTAATTTTATTGTTTTTTATAAAACTAGCTGCGTAAGGTTGGTTGAATGTTCTTTGATAAAAGAAGGTCCTAAAAAGGATGAGAAAACCAGAATAAAAAAGATAATATATAGCAGTATAACTATAAACTGATAAGGGATGATATAAGAGTGATTTTAGTATGTTGCAGTTAGTGTTTTGTATAAAACCAAAGGTGATTCATTTATTGTGGTTTTCTTCCGTTTTCTGTTTAGGGAACCTTGTGGATGCTGAATTATTCTGTTTTTTAATATATACGATTACAAGGAAAACGAGGTCCGAAAATGGATTTATAGACTGAAAACTATTAATGGTTATTCTAAGAAAAGAGGAATTGATTTTTTGATAAACGTAAAGCGGAAACGATTTTTTTCACGCGTTTGCCGTTTTCTGCCATATATGTATTGTTGTTGCTCGAAGGTTGTGAGCAAGATGGTTTTACTGCAAAGGGACATTAGGTGAGAGCCCAAACGCGAGGATTGATTCTAAGAATCAAGTGACATGAATAAAAATTGAAAAGTCATATTTTTTTTATGGCAATAGATATTTCGAGGATGGGGAAAGGTTGATTTTAGGAATTCAGCTTTTTACGAAAAAGTACAAATGAAATCTGCACCTGTGTTGTGTTTTTTCAAGTGAGTCCGGACAGTTGGTAGTTGGCGTTAAAATTCTTAGATTAGTATTGATTGAAAAGGGGGCTTAAGGGGAGTTCTGTCTACGTTTTTTAATATTTAGACGTAATGGCTTGTCGATGCCAAAAACTATGTTGTGGGTGTCTTGTATTTGAAAAATCCCGTTTTCGGAACCTTTATTTGATGAAGCTGTGAATGTGGAAAAAAACGATTTTTTCAGGTATCTGAGAGAAAAGAAATACGCAAAGGCGTTCGAGCTTCTGTATTATGATAATTATACGGATTTATTCAAATACGCTTACGGTATCCTTAGGTCTGAGGAGAAGGCCAAGGATGTAGTGCAAACTGTCTTTTCCAAATTGTGGGAAAGGCGGGAGCGTTTGGATATAGACGAAAGGGTGGGGGCCTATTTAGCTCGTGCCGTATATTATGGGGCGATTAACCAAATCAGAAAAGAGAAAACCGAACGGATGCACGAGGAGGGCGTCCGGGACGAATTATATAGTCGTGGCGTATTTTCGGATAGTGCGGTCGAAACTAACGAACTTCGGGAACGGTTGGCTCAGGCTTTGGATACATTGCCGGAACATTGCAGGGAAGTGTTTTGCCTTAGCCGTTTTACGGGTCTCAAAAGGAAGGAAATAGCGGATAAGTTGGGTATATCAGTCAAAACAGTTGATACGCAAATATATAGGGCACTGAAAAAAATGAGAAGTTTTTTGGGAAATGATTCTTTTTAATTGACTGACTGTCAGTGCTTAATTTTTTGATTTGAAAAAAGTCACAAAAAAATAATTTTACTTGTAAGTACATCATCTATTTGGTGTGACAATATAGTAGAAAATGGAAAACATGACCGGGAAAATACAGGAGGCGACGGTTAAGTACCTGAAAGGCGAACTGGATGCGGAAGCCCGGGCCGATTTGGACCGTTGGCTTGCCGAAGACGAGGCAAACCGTAGGGCGTTTGATGAAACGGTGGAAATGTGGCGGGCTTTCGGCGATAGCGAATCCGTTACGGTGGAAATACCGGAGCCTGTCTGGATGAAACCAGAGACCAAAGTTGTCCCGATGCGTAATAAATCACGTTGGTGGGCCGTCGCCGCGACGCTTTTGTTAGCTGGAGTGTTTTCTTATGTGCTCTTTTTCCGGGGAGGTTCTTCGGATGTCGATTATATGGCGCACAGCGAAGTGACGATTACCTATCGGGGAGACCGGGATTTGGAGGTAAAGACAATTGACGCTCTTCAAGAGGAAAAAGGAATCGATTACCACAAGGGTAAAAACGAGATAAATATAGATAAGCCGTTTTTTGATAACCGTGAAATAACGGTAAATGTCCCGATGGGAAAACGAATCAGCCTTAGGTTGAGTGACGGTACGAAAGTGAACCTGAACTCAATGTCTACGCTGGTTTTTCCCAGCCAATTTAAGACAAAACGGAAGGTGAGGCTACTTACCGGCGAAGGTTTCTTTTCCGTTGCTAAATCGGAAAAACCTTTTATTGTACGGATGAAGGGTTTGAACGTCAGGGTTTTGGGGACTGAGTTTAACGTCTCAAATTATAAGGGCGAAGACAGGTCCGTTACTTTGGAAGAAGGAAGCGTAGCGTTGTATCAGAAAGATGAAAAGAAACGTGCGACTCTAAAACCAGGTCAGCAAGCGTTGATTCGGGCGGATAACCCAAGCCGAATGATGATTCGGGATGTGGAGACTGGCCTTTACTCGTGTTGGAAAGATAATGTGTTGCGTTTCGAAGACACTAGCTTCGGCGTATTGGAAGCGAGATTGGAACGTTGGTATGATGTTGAAATCGAAAACTCGAACGAACGCCTCGGAAACGACCGCTTTACGGGTTTGTTTGACGGACGTGACAATATAGAGACGATACTCAAACTATTGGCTTTCAGGGATAATATCCGTTATGAAATCGAAGGTCGGAAGATTAGGGTTTGGTAGTGAACCCTTCCGGGTAAATGTTTTTTAGAAAAAATGGCCTAGTTGTAAGTTATTTTAGGTATTCTCACGAGTTTGATTTGTGGGAATAGAATCACTGATTATTAGTCCGAAAGGGCATTCAAATAATATAGGGGGTTAGATTTTTTATTGCCCGAAATTTCATGAGACGGCTTTTGACCAAAAGCCGACCAGTATTCTTATGCCTTTAAAAAAGGATGCCGGCACGGCGGCAACCGTGTCCGGCATGACATAATGTTTATACACTTAAAAACAAAGCTATGGGAAATTTTTCCGATTTGTTAAAGCGGCGCCTGATTTTTTTTAGGGCGAAGCTGTTTTTCCCCATTATGATGCTCTGCTTGCCGTTAATTTGGCAACCTGCAAACGCGTTGGGAGAGGGGCGTTCCTCTTTCACTTTCGCTGTAGAAGGCCAAAGCCTAAAGCAAGCTTTTGAGATCATCAAAGAAAAGACCGGTTACAAGGTGTTTTTCAAAGCCACGGACATTGACGTGGAAAAGGTCGTGAATTTCTCCTTTAAGGAAGGGTCGATCGAGCAAATCATGAAGTCTTTGCTTAAGGGAACAGGCCTTGAGTTTAAGGTTATCGACACTCAGATTCTTGTTTATCCGAAAAAGAAAATTGAGGCGACAAAGCCGGCGCAGCCCGCTGTTCCCCAACAGCAAAAGAGGCTGATGGTTACGGGTAAGGTCGTTGGTCTTGACGGTGTGGCAATTCCCGGAGTAAACGTGCTGGAGAAAGGCACGATGAACGGCGCCCCGACAGACGTAAACGGAACTTTTAAGTTGGAGGTGGAAGGAAAAGAGTCCGTTCTAGTCATCACTTTTATGGGGATGAAGACCCAGGAAATCACTGTCGGAAACCGTACGTTTATTGACGTGGTGCTGGCTGAGGACGCTGATATTCTCGAAGAGGTGGTGGTTATCGGTTACGGAACCGCAAAGAAGGTGAACCTGACCGGATCCGTAGCCACGGTTAACGCTTCCGATATTTCGTCGAAACGTCCTGTGACTAACCTTAGTGCGGCGCTTTCCGGTAACGTTCCCGGCGTTATTATCACGACAAGCAATAACACGCCGGGCAATAACGGCGGGGCTAATATCAAAATCCGTGGTGAGGGTACGCTTAACAACTCCAGCCCGTTGGTGATCATCGACGGTATGGAAGGCAGTTTGAGCGATGTGGTTCCGCAAGATGTGGAAAGCATGTCTGTCTTGAAAGACGCGGCCTCAGCTTCCATTTACGGTTCGCGTGCGGCCAATGGCGTAATCTTGATTACAACTAAGCAGGGCGCTTCCGGTAGGATGAAAGCCAGCTACAACGGTTATATGTCCATTCAGGACGTGAGTAACAAAGTTGGTGTTGTCAGCAATTACGCCGATTATATGGAAATCGTAAACGAGGCGTTTACCAACGGCAACGAGTCGGCGAGATTCTCGCAGGAGAAAATCGACGAGTGGCGCAACGCCGGTGATTCCGACCCGATCAAATACCCTAACAACGATTGGCAGGATGTTCTTTTCAGCTCTGCGATTTCGCAACAGCATAACCTCTCATTCTCGGGCGGAACGGATAAGATGCGTTACTTTATCTCCGGCAACTACCTGCACAATCCGGGTATCATGGAGAATTCGGCATATGAAAAATTCAGCGTTAGGGTAAACGTTGACGCCGATGTGAAGAAATGGCTGAACGTAGGAATCCAGATCAACGGAAGTTATGATGATCAGGAACCCGGTAGCCAGTATAATGACAATGGATCCAGCCAACTGAAAGGGCTTTTCAATAAAGACTCAACCACGCCCGGCATGGTGCATAAGCATGACGGAAAATACGGGGTGCCGAACAATAACGAGGAGGACCCGCAGGCCACTAACTTGATGAAACAACTTTACAGTCAAGATGGTGAGAACAACAACACAAAGAACAGACTGAGACTTTACGCCACTTTGAAGCCATTCAAAGGAATGACTCTGAAAACCTCTTTGTCTTACAATACGACGAATCGTGTGCGCTGGCATAAGCCTACTTTGCTGGGAACATATAACTTCTATGATGACGAGGTTTTCAGTGAAAGCGGTGGCCGTTCGTCGATCACTTTCTTTGAGTACCATACAAAGCGCCTGTTTATGGACGCTTACGCCAACTACGAGAAGAAGTTCATCGGGCAGCGTTTGGGAATGAACCTGATGGCGGGTGTCAGTGAAGAGCAGTACTATTCCGACGTAAGAAAATCTTTCCGTTATGATTTGCTTTATAATGACGCCAGAACACTTAACGGCGCAACTGGCGAATCGGTAACGTCGGGCGGTTTGTCGGAGTGGGCCATGCGTTCGTTCTTTTTCCGGGCCAATTTCAATTTTGACGAAAAGTACCTGCTCGAACTGAACATGAGATCTGACGGATCTTCACGATTCTCAGAAGATAATCGCTGGGGTTATTTCCCGTCGGCGTCTATCGGTTGGCGTATTAGCGAAGAAGCTTTCCTTGCGGATGTGGCATGGATCGATCAGTTGAAAGTTCGAGCCTCTTACGGTAGCTTGGGCAACAACGCCATCGGAAACTACGATACCGACCCTACGTACAACAAGACGGCCTACGTCATCGGAGGCGAGAAAGTGGCCGGTGTGTATACCCGTTATCTCAAAAACACCGCTTTGGAATGGGAAAGCACGTATGTGGCCAATGTCGGCTTGGATTTCGGACTCTTCAAAAACCGTTTGACGGGTAGTGTCGAAGTTTTTGACAAGCAGACCACTAATATCCTTTACAAGCTTCCGGCCCCGCTGTTGCACGGTTATGCCGATTTGCCTAAATCGAACACGGCCGAAGTAAGCAACAAAGGTATCGAGGTTCAGCTCGGTTATAACGGTACTATCGGCTCCGATTTCGAATACTCTGTGGGCGGTAACGTTTCTTATATCCACAACGAAGTCACCAAGTTCAAAGACGGCGAATTGGCGCAGGACAAAGGGGGCGTTTTGTTGGAAGGCGAACGTATTGGAGCCAAATACATTTTGGAATTCGATCGTATAATCCAAACTCAGGAAGATCTTGATTTGGTGGAGACAATGATTGAAAAGGCTCCTATTGACGAAGCGACAGGGGAAAAAGCGAACCCGTTCAAAGCGTACGGCAAGCCGGGCCTTGGCGACGTGCTTTACAAAGACATAAACGGAGACGGTGTGATTAACGATGACGACCGTGTGATTCAGGATTACAACGGAGTACCGAAGGTAACTTTCGGCATCAACCTTTCGGCTTCTTGGAAAGGCATTGACTTCTCAATGCTGATGGAAGGTGCTGCCGGTCACCGTCAGGAATTCAAGCCTTTCGGCGCCGGAACGCTCCGTTACGGACGTACGGTTTACAGCGAATATATCGACGGACGTTTTTTCCACGGTCGTGAAGTGGAAAGCTCGCCGGCCAGTTACCCTGCGCTTTATAACAATAGCAGAAAGGACAAAAACCTGAAAGGCTCCACGCTGTGGTATCATGACAAGGATTATCTGAGAATCAAAAATATCCAGCTCGGTTACACTATTCCTCAGAAATTCACCAAGAGAATGGGCGAGCACGTGAAGCTTCGCGTGTACGGTACGCTTGAGAATTATTTCACTTTCACCGAATGGCCGGGCATCGACCCTGAGGTCGGAGGTGTAGGCTATCCGTTGATCAAGCAAGCGGTATTTGGTGTTAACCTCAATTTTTAAATCTGATTCGACATGAAAATTAGGCATACGATATACGCGCTCCTGATGGCAGGAGCTTTAGGGACTTCTTGCGCGGATCTTGATATCACGCCCGCGGACCAAGTGAGTGAAGGAACGTTTTGGAAAACCAAGTCCGACGCTACGCAAGCTGTAATGGGCGTTTACAAATCCCTAAAAACAGGAAGGGCTGGCATGTTCCTTAATGTTAGGGAAGAACTTTCTTCCGATTTGGCAATCGCTCGCGGTACGGCGGAAGTGGCCTGTACGGAAGGAAAAACCGCTTCCACGGGTATGTTCGGCAGATTTTGGCGAGCTAATTACGAGAAAATCCAGCAAGCCAATATCGCCATTCGCGGAATCGACAAAATGGGCGAGGGAATTTTGGCCGAAGATTATCTGAAATTCCGTGCCGAAGTGCAGTTTGTCCGCGCCTTGGCTTACTTGGACTTGGCGCTTAAGTTTGGCGGAGTGCCGATTTACGACGAGACCACGGATATTACGCAAGAGTACAATGATTTGCTCAAGTCGCGTTCTAGTCTTGAGGAAGTATACGCCTTGGTTCACAAAGACCTTGACGCCGGTATACAAAACCTCCCGTACGCCTGGGACAACGCCAACTACGGTCGCGCGACCAAAGGATCGGCTTACGCATTGAAAGGCAAGGCTTTCCTTTTTGAGAAGAACTATGGAAAAGCCTTGGAGAACTTCTCTAAGTTGGAATCTGACGAAAACTTTGATTACGAACTTTTCGCCGACTATGAGGAGCTTTTCAAACCTAAGAACAATAAGAACAAGGAATATATCTTCGCCATCCAAAACAAAGGCGGAGAAGGTATTGACGAAGGTCTTCCGTTGGCCAAATATATGGGCCAGCGTTCGACTTTCGGCGGCGGTTGGGTGCATGTTACGCCATCGCAGGGATTAGTTGAGATGTACGATAAGGTAGTGGACGGAAAAGCGGTGGCTTGGACGTTCGAGAGCGAGTTCCCGGGATTCGAAAATGACGATAAGCAAGTCCGCAAAGACGTGTTCAAAGCCTCTTTGGCCTCAAACAAGATTGACCTGACTTTGCCGAAACGCATCGACGAGCTCAAAGCGCTTTACGCCACTCTTGACGAGCGTTGCAACGCCACTGTTTGGTTGCCTTACACCACGCATTCAGGATGGTACGGACCGGATGTCGCTCCAAAGGACATGACTCTGATAATCACAGGCGACGGAAAACCGCACGAGAAAAACGGCTATGTCCGGGACAACTCGAAAAATTACTCTTACGTATTCCGCAAGTTTGTGCCCGAGGGCAACGAGAACGGTTTGATTTCTTCGAGGGAACATTCACCGAACGCCTATCCGTTACTCCGCTTGGCCGATGTTTATCTGATGATGGCCGAATGCTATAACGAGCAAGGCGATCAGGCCAAGGCCAAGGAGTATATCGACAGGGTAAGGGCGCGCGCCAATATGCCGGGTATCGAAGAAAGCTCTAAAACGGAGGTATTCAACAGAATTATGCGAGAGCGCGCCGTGGAGTTAGTATTGGAAGGTCACCGTTACAACGACCTGATTCGCTGGAAAAAGGCGGAAATGCTGGACGGAAAAGTAGAGAAGAAGATTCTTGGAAACCCGTACTATACCCGCGTATTCGATCCGGCTCGCGACTACCTCTGGCCGATTCCGGAAGGGGAAATTAGGGTCAATCCGAAGTTGGGAGAAGAGCAGAATCCGAATTGGTAAAGAATCACATGAATCATATGGGCAGGCGTGCGTTATTACGCATGCCTGCCTTTTCTTTTTTGAAATAAACCAATAGCGCTATGAAAAGAATTATCTCTCTGTTTACGCTGCTTTTGTTTTTTGGGCTGGGTACTTCACAAGCTAGTCCTGAGGAATCTTGCCCGTATTTGGAATATTTATGGAGCTTTTACGACAACCCGACATCGGCTGGCATGGCCGGAAAGGACGGTGGGTATTTTGGGATAGAGTTGGGGGCGGTTAAGGGTGATGTTTACCAACCTGCTATGGCGTCAGCTCCTAGTTGGGTTCAGTTTGACGGTTTGGAGCATTATACGGATTCTCCGAGTGTCGATTTAGGCGTGATTTCTGAATACGAACTGGGTTTTACAATACAGCCGAATGACACGGATCAGGTTCGTGAAGGTATTATCGTGATTTCCATAAATGATTGCTTGATAGAAATTCCGGTAAAACAAGAAGCCGGAGATCCGGAAGTGTGCGAATGTCCTTGCGGACATTGATACGGAGCAAAACGAGTTACGCTCTTCTTGACAGAGCAACAAGTTTGATTATTACAATATTGCGAGATCGCATTTAACCAGAATGCGGTCTTTTTTATTTTAAGATTTTGAGCGTAAAACCAGGCGTCTTAAAAATTAGATATGATGCCGGTAAATCAGCCTGTATGGATGAATTGCATATGTCGAAGATTGTTCGGAACATCTTTATATATTGAGGCTTTTGTGATAAAATTTCGGGATTAATTCCTCTTAAATTGTTGTTTTATTATTAACAAAATAACTTTTTATTATACACACTCACTTACTACTCGCTAATCGTTTAGCTACTAGTTTATTTTATAATTGATTGTTAACTAGCCTTCTGTGATTTGCGGGCCCGCATCACAAAATGTCCAAGCATTGTTGTCGTCCAAGCCGGATTTTGGCCTTGGCGATTCTTTTTACAATTCTTACAAAACAACAAAACATGAAAAGACTCTATTCTTTGTCGGCGTTGCTGGCGCTGGCGTTTATGGCCAGTTCCGCATTTGCCCAGATTCGTCTGCCAAAGACCAAGTACTGGAGCTTCCATAACCTATTGGAATGGACGGAATCCTCGGCTTCGCAAGATCCGCTGGATGCTATGTACCGCTCCAACGTAAAGCTCCGCGACAGGTTTTCCTACAAGCCGTCGCAGGCCAACCCATCCTTGGACCCGGCGCGTTCCATGAGTATTTGGAACGGAATGAAACTGGAAGTCCGCGCTTCAGATAACGCGCAGGAAAACGCTTTCAAATTTTGGCAATACATCGATACCTGGGCTATTTGGAACGGCGGGGGAACCCGAATCCAGGCGCCGAGTCCCCATTTTGTCGATGCGGCGCACCGCAATGGTGTCCGGGCTTTGGGAATCGTGATTTGGGCTTGGGGCGGAAGCGGCGTCAATCCCGAGATCGAGGAAATGCTACGTACCGAAAACGGCGTTTATGTGCACGCTCATAAGCTGGTGGATATCGCGAGGCATTACGGTTTTGACGGTTGGTCTTTCAATATCGAATTCCTTGGTAACGTGAACAAGACCAAAATGGTAGCCTTCCTTCAGGCCATGCAGACTTATGCGGATTCATTGAACTTCGACAATTTCAAAACGCTTTGGTACGATGCCCGCAATCACAGTGGTGGCGTTTCTTTCCAAAACAGGCTGACCACTTCAAACAGCGATTATTTCCAATACAACGGAAAAGTGTCGTCAGATTATTTCTTCTTGAATTATAATTGGAGTACAAGTCACATCAACGGATCCATCAGCCGAGCGGAAAGCTTGGGACGTAATCCTTATGACGTTCAGGTTGGCTTGACGCCTTACACCCAGGGTAATAGCGATAACGGGAAAAACAATTTCGCTGATTTGGTAGGGAAGAAAATAGGAATCAGTAAATGGATCGATTATACGGTAGGCGAGGAGCTGGACCTGTCGGATCCTGTTGCCAGAAGAATGGATCTGGATAAAAGGAGAATCCGTACATATTCGGGACCGAATTCGGACCCTACTTCTCCGGGAACGGCGCTTAATAGCGCCCCGAACGACAAGAGCGGTCACGCCATTTTCATTGCCGAGCGCAGTGTGATCAACGATTATCCTTTCTTTACCAAGTTCAATCCCGGTTATGGATTCGCTACGTTCAAAGACGGTAAGAAAGTGGCGAACGGCCAATGGCACGACTTAAGTGCGCAGGATTTGTTGCCTTCGTTCCGCTGGTGGTTTAGCCAAGGTGGCGGAAGCCTCACGCCCGAGATGCATTACCTTGACGCTTACGACGGCTCCGCCTCTCTGCGGATTCACGGAAGCAGCAGTAACGCCGACGTTTTGCGTCTTTACAAAGTGAAACTTCCGGTTTCGCAACAGACCAAGATAGCCTTGGCTTATAAGGCCGAGCACGCTATGGTAGGTGCGGATAGCGGTTTCGATATCGCGATAGCTACCGAGAGCGGAAACAGCTTGGGAGCGTTCCAGTATTTCCCGGTAGGGGCAGCGACAGCGGACGACTGGAATACCACCGAGATTGATCTGTCTCCATTGTCTGGACAGACAATGGCTGTTATCGGAATCCGTTGCAAAGGCAATATTTCCAATTTCGATTTGAAACTTGGAGAACTCACGTTGACCGACGGTGCCGTTCAAACACCTCAGGCTCCAACGATTGTTTCGGCAAGCGTATTGGAAACCAAAGGAGAGGAATCGACCATGCGTTTGGCTTGGGAAACCGCCGGCAACCAGCGTTACAATGTTGACGAAGGAATCGCTTATTTTGAGGTGTACCGCCAAAAAGCGGACGGAACGGATCTTTTTTTGGCACGTACCACGGCGAGAATGACGGATGTGTTGGCCGTAGACTTGACCGACCAGAGCGCGTTGTTCAAGGTAGTAGCCGTAGGGCTCGACGGCAAGACAGTCAGCCCGAATAGTCCAGCCTATTCGACTCCGGTGGCCAGCTTCGCCACTTCCGATGTTTATCTCAAGAAAGGCCAAAGCGTTACGCTTACGAATACGTCCAAGAATGCGGTTTCTTATTCTTGGACAGTTGAGGGAGCCTCGCCGGAAAGCAGTACCGATGTAAATCCGGTGGTTACTTTCCCGGAAACGGGTCTTTATAAAGTGAAATTGGTAGCTCAAGGCACCGAGCTTGGCCGTGCCGATTCCGTGGTGAAAACCATTAAGGTGATCGACCCTGCCAATACCGTGGCGCCAACAATTGCCTTCTCGGCCAATACCACCCAAATAAGTGAGGGCGGAACGGCGACATTTAGCTATACCGGAACGCCGGGAATGGCGCATGGCCCCGGAAAAGCGATTGCGAAAAGAGGCGGTAACGGACATAGCAGTTCCGGTCCGTCGCTTACGGGCAAGCCGTTCACCATTTCTTGCTGGTACCGCGCCGATGCCGTAAACGGTACGGGTCCGTGGATTGTGGCTATCGGCGGGAAAGACTGCGCTATCCGTAACCGTGAGAACGAGGGTATTGACTTTACTTTGGGTAAAGTTGATGGTCGTCGCCGGAACCTTTGGGCCGCTGAGCCAGCTGTTAAAGACAGGTGGTATCATATCGCCGCAACGCATGACGGTTCGAAGATGAAAATCTACCTCGACGGTGAACTGAGCAATGAGATTGCGACAAGCGGATTCAACACTGGTATCGGATCGGGAATACATGTGGGCAAAAACACCAACGGCACCGTGGACGAAGTGCGGATTTACTCCCGCGCCTTGAGCCAAGCCGAGATTCAAGCCGGAATGTACGTTGGCCTGAAAGCGCCTTACGAGTCCAGGTTGGAGGCCTATTACACTTTCGACAAATTGACGAACGGCAAGTTCGAGGATTTGGCCAACAATTATGACCTGACCGATAACGGAACGGACAAAGTGGACGGCCACCCGATGGTATCGACCGCCGAACCGCAGGCCATGGAAGCTAATAATTTGCTTTATCGTTGGGAATTCGAAGGCGGTGACCCGGCGGTAAGCTTTGACGCCCAACCGACCGTAACTTATACCGAAGAGGGAACTTACAGCGTAACGCTTAAGGTAAGCTCGATGGCGGGTTCTGTTATGGAAACGAAAGACGCTTATATTCAAGTGGGAGAGGATACTACGAATCCTCCACAAACTGTGGACGTGGTATTGAGCCCGGTAGCTGACGCATATGTTTACGGTAAAAACAAAGGGACGAATTATGGAACGGGAGCGGATATTCTGGTAAAAGAGGGCGGATCGGTACCTTATATCAGAAGGGGCTATTTCAAATTCGACCTTTCGTCTTTGCCTGCGGGAGCCGTTGTGAATAGCGCTTCGTTTGACTTGGCCGTAAAATCGTCAAACGGCACGGCGCAAAGCACGGCGTTCAACCTGAGCACGGTGGCCGACGATTCTTGGACCGAGACGGGCGTGAACTGGAACAATATGCCTCAAGTAGGAGCGGTGGCGGACAGCCAAACGGGAACGGCGGCCGGAACCGTAATGTCTTTTGATGTAGAGCAAGAATCGGCTGACGCATTAACCGACGGAGCTTTGTCGTTGCATCTTCGTTCCGCTGTAGCCGGTCCGGCATACTTGACTTTCCATAGCCGTGAGGCTTCCGACGCTTCGTTGCGTCCTAAACTCCGTGTGACCTACACTGTCCCTGCGGCTCCGCAGACTCGTCAGGCGTCGGTTGAAAAGATGGAGATGGAAGAGTTGCCAAGAGAGTTGGAGATCTTCCCGAACCCTGTAAACGATATTTTGACTGTAAGAGCGGGATCGTCTATTCAGTCTTTGGGAATGTTTACCCTTTCAGGACAGAAAGTGTTGGGCGTAAACGCCGATTCCGATGTCGTTTCGCTTGATCTTTCGTCATTCGGCAAAGGCGTATACGTGTTGAAAATTCAAACCGCCGAACACGGAACCTCAGTGAGAAGAATTATAAAAGAATAAACCTAACCATCATATGATTTGCAAAGGCCCGGTGTTTATCGCCAGGCTTTTCTTTTTTGGTTTATATGGTATGTGGTCTGAGGTATAAAGTATTAGGTACAGTGTTACGCATGCTTTGGTCGTAGCGTTACTCCTGTGTCCGTCGTAGTGTTACGCATGCATCAGTCGTGGCGTTACTCCTGTGTCTGTCGTAGTGTTACGCATGCTTTGGTCGTAGCGTTACTCCTGTGTCTGTCGTAGTGTTACGCATGCTTTGGTCGTAGCGTTATTCCTGTATCCGTCGTAGTGCTACGCATGCTTCAGTCGTAGCGTTATTCCTGTATCCGTCGTAGTGCTACGCATGCTTCAGTCGTAGCGTTACTCTTGTGTCTGTCGTAGTGCTACGCTTGCTTTGTGCGTAGTGTTGCTCTTGTATTTATCGTAGCGTTACGCTATTTATTAGTGTGGGGGAAAAGGTGAAAATATAGGTTTAAGGACTTTTACGGAATTACTGTTTGATCAAATTAATTGGAGGAATGCCTTGTGAAAGGCATTCCTTTGTTTCTAATTTACCTTTTAGTTTCCAGTTCGGAAGAATACAGGTCTTGTTTGTATTATTTTGATTTTACAGCGTAGAGATCTAAAGAAATGTAGACTCGTAATTCATAAATATAATATTTATGAATACGTTTTCTTGGGCTGGAAATAACGATTGTTCTTAGGCGTTATGAGTGTTGGTAGGGAGTGTCGGAATAGGAATTAACCTAGTCTGGCGGAGAGTGTGGAATTGCCGGATGGCGCGCCGTTGATAAACGAAAAATGGAATCCCCCGCTAGTATATATTATTTTATAACACGCACATTATTATGAAAACGATCCTTTATTCATTCTTTGCATTGGTTATAGGGCTCAGCTCCTGTAGCCCAAGCCAGGATCAAGTACTGTCTTCCCCGGACCAAAAAATCAAGCTGACATTTGATTTGGAGAATTCCGTACCGACTTACTCTGTCACATTTAACGGGGAGCAAGTAGTAACGCCTTCGAAGTTGGGCTTCGTTTTGGCCGATGCCGACAGCCTGACCAGCGGCTTCGAGGTTTACAAAGTGGAATCGTCGTCTTTTTCCGACACTTGGGAACAGGTGTGGGGCGAGGACCGTACCGTGGAAAATAACCACAACGAGATGTTGGTAGGCCTGAGAGAAAAGGCGGGCGCCAAAAGGGAACTGAACATCCGCTTCAGGGCTTTTGATGACGGCGTGGGATTTCGCTACGAATTCCCTAAGCAGAAAGGCTTGGGTGATTTCGTGATTATGGACGAAAAGACCGAATTCAGACTGGGCGGTGACTACACGGCGTGGTGGATTCCGCAGGATTTCGATTCGTATGAGAAAGTGTATCACGAAACACCGGTACATGAGGTGAAGGCCGTAAACACTCCCGTTACTTTCCGTACCGAAAAAGGAACGCACTTGTCTATCCACGAAGCCGCTTTGACGGATTACGCCGGAATGACGCTTGCGAAAACCAACGGCAAATTCAGCTTCGAGGCCGACTTGGTGCCTTGGGCCGACGGTTCTAAAGTAAAAACTTCCGCTGGTGCGAAAACTCCTTGGAGAACCATCCAAATCGGGGCGGACGCCGGAAGCTTGGTTGAGTCGAAAATGATCCTCAACCTCAACGAGCCGAACAAACTGACCGACGTTTCTTGGATCAAGCCGATGAAGTACGTTGGTATCTGGTGGGGTATGCATTTGGGTACCGAAATCTGGGCCGAAGGTCCGAGACACGGCGCGACTACCGAAAACGCTATCCGCCATATCGATTTCGCCAAGAAGCATAATATCGGCGGATTGGTAGTGGAAGGTTGGAACGCTGGTTGGGACAAATGGGGTCAAAAAGACGCCTTTGACCACGTAACGCCAGCCAAAGACTTCGATTTTCTTAAAGTGGCCAAATACGCGAAGGATAACGGTGTACAGCTGATCGGCCATAACGAAACAGGCGGTGATATTCCGGCTTACGAGCATTATATGGATTCGGCCTTTACGCTTTACAGATCGTTGGGCATGAATGCCCTGAAGACCGGTTACGCTGGCGGAATCTACCCGAGAGGCGAGAAGCACCACGGCCAGTTTATGGTAAGACACTACCGCCATGTAGTGAAGAAAGCCGCCGATTACAACATTATGCTTGACGCTCACGAGCCGATCAAGCCGACCGGTATTCGTCGTACATACCCGAACATGATGACGCGCGAAGGCGTAAGGGGTATGGAATGGAACGCTTGGAGCGAAGGCAACGGACCGGACCACTTGGTGATTTTGCCGTTTACCCGTATGCTCGGCGGTCCGATTGACTACACACCGGGTATTTTCGACATTTTGTTTGAGAATTCTAAATCAAGACGTGTGCAATGGAACGGTGCCGATATGGACAAAACCCGAATTCACACGACTTTGGCCAAACAGCTCGCCGCGTTTGTGGTAATCTACAGCCCTCTTCAGATGGCCAGCGATTTGGTCGAGAATTACGAAGGCCATCCGGCTTTCCAATTCATTATGGATTGCCCGACGGATTGGGAACAATCTAAAGTGCTGAACGGCGAGGTTGGACAATACATCACCATGGCTCGCCAGGGCAAAGACGGCAACTGGTATTTGGGTAGTATGACCGACGAAAAGCCAAGGGACATCAACGTGACTTTGGACTTTTTGGAAGAAGGAAAAACGTACGAAGCCCAAATCTACGCCGACGCTCCGGAGACTGATTTGATGAAAAACCCTACGGCTTACCGTATCGAGAAAAAGACCGTAAAGAAAGGCGACAAGATGACATTGTCGCTTAAAGGATCTGGCGGACAGGCTATGGTTTTCAAAAGCATCTAATGTCTGTTTGGAACAGTTAATCCGATAAACCGATATCGGAAAAAGCATTCGCGCACAGTGTCGGAGCCCGTTAAGGACTTCGGGTACTGTGCGCTTTTTTATTTTCAAAAAACATAAAAGGCTTACGCTCGGTCATGTATACGCGGTACATTTAACGATCATTTTCCATATTTTGAACCAGAAATCGATTCGAGGTGACAGAGGGAGATTTAAGAGAAATCATCGAGAAAAACGGGAAACTCCGGATTTTTAAAAGCCATGAAACGGTAATCAGCGAAGGCGACAGGGTAGACAAAATGTATTATATCCGCAAAGGGGGAATGATTCTCCAGTTTGTAAACCCTTACAGTTTCGTGGAGAAGACAGTCAATTTTTTTACGCCCAGTTTTCATCGGGTGGCTACTGTCGCCGAGTCGCTTTATTTGGAGAAACCTTCGGAATATAACCTGAAAACGTTTACCAATACCGAAGCGCTGATCATCTCCAAAGCCAAAGTGGAAAAGCTTTTCGTTGAGAATGAAGACTTCAAGAACTTTTTCACCGATATGGGAATCCGTTCGCTGATAGAGAAAAACACTTTGAGGAATATGCTCCTGACCCTGTCGGCGGAGGAGATGTTCCGTTATCTGATGGAACATTTTCCGGCGGTTCTCAATGAGGTTCCTTCCAAATACGTGGCGGATTTTCTGGGAGTTTCCCCTCAGTGGCTTAGCAAACTCAAGCGTAAAGTCTGATTTCTGAAACCAGTTTCATATTCGGTAAGCCAAAGCGTCGGAACTTTGTACAAACGCTTTAACGAAATACTGATGAAAGACTGGAAAACGGAAGACATACCCGACCTGGACGGCAAAGTGGCTGTAGTTACGGGCGGAAATACGGGGTTGGGTTTCAGGATAGCATTGGAGCTTGCCAAAAAGAACGCCCATGTGGTAATCGCCAGCCGAGACCGGGCGAGGGGGTGGGAAGCAGCCGAAAAGATCAGGAAGGAAACGGGAAGCGTCCGGGATGTGGACGTGATTCCTCTGGACCTGACGGATTTCAGATCGATCCGAAAATTCGCGACCAGCTTTCTGATAAAACACGATACGCTGGATATTTTGGTCAACAACGCCGCTGTGGTAAACTTGGCGAACAGACAAGTCACGAAAGAGGGCTTGGAAATGCATATGGCCACCAACCATTACGGCCACTTCGCGTTGACCGGTCATTTGTTGTCCGCGATCAAAAACTCTAAAGGCGCCAGAGTAATCACCATGTCGAGCGGATCATACAGATCGGGGAAAATCGACTTTGACGATCTGAACTGGACTAACAGGGTGTATAACAGGTCCCGCTCATATGGCGACAGCAAGCTGGCGAATTTGCTTTTTGCCCTAGAGCTTGACCGTTTGTTTAAAAAGAACAATAAATCGGCGATCTCTTTGGCTGCGCACCCGGGGCTTTCCGCCACCGAAAGACAGCAGAAAATAGGAATAGGGGGAATGTTGACCAAGATGATGGCGCAACCGGTGGAGATAGGAGCTTTGCCGGCGCTAATGGCAGCCACGTATGAGAAAGCCGAAGGAAAGCAATATTACGGGCCGAGATGGATGATCAGGGGATATCCGCGTCTTGAGAAACTGAAATCAATTGCCGAAAATGCTGGCATGGCGAGGAAACTTTGGAAGTTTTCCGAAGAGTTGACCGACGTCGAATACAAGTTCTGAGTCTAAGAAGGTGAGTGGTTCGTTTTTGTATCAAAAAGTGCAAGCGAACTCCCATTTTGTGTGTTTACTATCTGCTCCAATGACTTTACATTTGTTCTTGAGGGACAAGTAATGTAAACGGGCCGTACTTAACTTTCGGAGCTTCGGCAAATGGACAGACTTATGAGACTTTTCAAATTATTATTTTTTTCACTTTGCCTTTCGGCTATTTCCATGACGGGTATGGCCTCGCCGGCCGGTTCGGGAGCGAAATGGATCAGCGTAGCCGGTTTTGAGCATAGCCCGAACCAGTGGTATTCGCTACGCAAAACCGTAACGCTGGACCGCAAACCAAAGAAAGCGCCGTTCAAAATCTCCGCCGATAGTAAATATTGGCTTTGGATTAACGGAACGCTGGCCGTTAGGGAAGGAATGGTCAAGCGAGGGCCGAACCCGAGAGACACTTATTATGATGAACTTGATCTCGCTCCATATTTGAAAAAAGGCGAGAACACGATATCCGCATTGGTGTGGTATTTTGGTAAGGAAGGTTTTTCGCACAAAGACAGTAAGCGTTTCGGCTTTTATATGTCGGGCCAAGCCGGAAAGATCGCAGTGGTAAGCGACGGTACCTGGAAGATCCGCCGAAACGAGGCTTACACAACAATGAAAGGCGGAAAAGCGGCGAACTATCGCCTGCCGGAAAGCAATGTGTCTTACGTTGCCACCGAGGAAATGTCTGGCTGGACCGGAACCGGATTTGATGATTCCGCTTGGGAACAGGCCGAAGTTGTCGGGCCTGTTGGCGTCGCGCCTTGGGGCCGGCTGGTCAAGCGCCCGATTCCGCAGTGGAAAGATTTCGGATTGGTGAAAACCAAGGACTGGAAGCGAGAAGGCAACCGCGTAAAGCTGAAGTTGCCCTACAATATGCAATTCTCTTTTTGGGTAAAAGTAAAAGCCCCTGCGGGTAAAGCCGTAAGCGTTTCTACCGACACTTATTCTTGGCTCAACGATACGCCGGTCCGCGGTCAGTATATTACCAAAGAAGGAATCCAAAGCTATGAGCACCTGCCTTGGATGAGTGGTCATGAGATCTTCATCGATTTGGAAGAAGGAGTGGAGTTGTTGGAAGCCGGCTACCGGGAAACGGGATACGCGACGGAATTTGACGGAGACGTGGTGCTGAACGATCCGTTTATGATGAAGCTGAAAGAAAAAGCGAACAGCACCCTATACGTAAACATGCGCGACACGTACTTCGACTGCCCGGACCGCGAGCGGGCCCAATGGTGGGGCGATTTGGTGTTGCTGATGGAAGAAAGTTTCTATGCCATGGACAACGACGCCATGAATCTCAGCAAAAAGGCCATCCGTGAATTGGTGGATTGGCAAAAGCCGAGCGGAGTGCTTTATTCGCCGATTCCTGCCGGTAACTGGGACAAGGAATTACCGCAACAGATGTTGGCCGCTATCGCTTTGGGCTTCCGTAATTACTACACTTTTACGGGCGATTTGGAAACATACACCTATGTATATCCGATGGTCAAAAAGTATTTAGGCTTGTGGAATATCCAAGAAAACGGACTTGTGAATTTCAAAGGCGGCGGTTGGAACTGGTCTGATTGGGGCGGAAAAATCGACGCCGTTTTGATGGAGCAGGCTTGGATGTATATGGCGCTCGACACTTATGCAGATATCGCCGAAAAGGCTGGTCACCCTGCCGACGCCCAGGAGGCCCGTGCGAAAATGGCCAGAATCAAAAGGTATGCGAACCGGAACCTCTGGACAACCGAAGGTTATCGCTCCCCTGAATATAAGCACGGTATTGACGACCGTGGAAACGGATTGATGGTAGTGGCCGGAATAGCGGGACCGGACAAATACGAGAAAATCGCCCAGATCTTGGCTTCGGTGCGTAATTCCAGTCCTTATATCGATAAATACGAGCTGGAGGCGCTGTACATTATGGGCAAAGAGCGTCAGGCCCTTAAACGTACCAAACAGCGCTACGCCAAAATGGTGAAATCGGAGTACACTACACTGTGGGAGCTTTTCGATCTGGGCAATTGCTCGTATAACCACGGGTGGAGCGGTGGCCCGATGACTATGATGTATAAGTACATAGCTGGCCTTCGTCCGACGGTTCCGGGTTTCAAAGCCTTCGACGTATTCCCGCAAGCCGAGGGCTTCAACGAACTGGAATGCAACGTTTCGACTATGCGGGGCGAAGTGAAGATCGATTACGAAAAATCGGCCGAGGGCGTATACATGCGCTTGGAAGTTCCGAAAGGAAGCGAAGCCCGAATTCGTGTGCCGTTAAGCGCTGGTGAGACTAAGATTAAAGGAAAAGGCCGTGCCGAGAAAACAGACGGTCCGAAACCCGACAAATACCGTTATTACAAACTGCCTTCCGGCAAGTGGAAAATCAGCTATACAGACACTGCGATATAAGTTGGGATAATTGTACCTTTCACCGCTTCCGATTACCGGGAGCGGTTTTTCTGTTTCAATGAAAATGGCTAAGCCTTATGAGAAAAGCCGCTTAAATTTATCCATACGGGTAGGCTCTTCCACAATGCTGAGCTTCTTCTTTTCTTCTGTAAGCTTTGTGGCGATTTCGTCCCGTACTCCAATGTTTATCACTCCGGCCACTTGGCGCCAAGTGCCCTTTAACGCTTCTATTTCCATATGGATGGCGTCGAAGTCGTTTCGGGAAAAGAATTCCTCGGCTTTTTCATCGCACCATTTGGCGATTGCCATACAACCTTCCATAAACCCGATACTGATCGCTCCCAAATTAGGTTCGAACGAGGCGATCAGAATATTGCCGAGGTGACGCATCAACGGGTTGCCCAAACTTCCGCCTCCCATAAAATCGGTTAACGTTTCCATAATTATGGCCAAAAATGATTCGGAAACGCCGTTTGCCCGTTCCATTAGGTCCGCTGGGTGTTGTTCTTCGGGTAAGTCAAAATAGCTTACATCATCCCGCCCTACTTTGGTGGAGCAGGTCCACGGGGCGAAGTGGTCCCGCTTTTTGTCAAGCGCCCTGATGATTCTTTCAAGGTTCATAAAAGAGAAAAACTGGTCGATCCCGACCATTGTCGTTTTCCTCACCTTATTGTCCTCGGTTTCTTTCAACAGCATATTACCCTCGTTAAACGAGGCCCAAAGCCTATCCCAGTTGCCGAGCATTAGATCCATGGCGGCCATCCTTCCCAGCTTAAGTTGATTGTTCGGGTCGGCCCAGAATTTCTGAAACTCCGAGTCCGGTGATTGGTCGTAAGTCAGGGGAACGCCTTCAACACGCTCTTGCAGTATGGCCACGTCCGTTGGCGGTTTCAGCAATAGCTGAAGGAGTTCGCGCGCTTCGGGGCCATGGTCTAGCGCCACAAAGGTTTTGAGTTGGCCGTATTCCCGGCTTCCGGGTTTGAAAAGCCTTGTTTCGGGCGCCGTGACCTCTGTCATACCCACGGCTTTGATGAAGTTGGAAGAGAATGTTTCCCGGTAAGCGCTTTTGGGGTTTATGGGATCGAATTTGAGTACGAACTCTTGGCCTTTGGCATCTTTGATAAAAAATACTTTTCCGGTTTTGCCTTGTGTCGGTTTACTAACTTTTACGGAACTGAAATCCGGATAAAGCATGCACTGTGCCACGCCCGGGAATTTGCCGATGCCTCTTCTGCCTGCGGAATTAGCCTTCCTGTCAGCCTGATTTCGTTTGCCGGGACTGTAAAAGGTCATTTGGGAAAAGCCTACGTATTATCCGTAATGATTGTTTGTATACGGAAGTAGGGCTTATGTTTTTGATTTTTCGAAAAGAGGCTTTTTTAGGGCAAAAGCCTGCTTCGTCGGAAAATTAACTGTTAGAAATGGTCTTTGTTTGTCAACTTGGAGTACCTCGGAAAGGGGACGGTAGGGGGAAATGAAAACGCTCAATCCTGATTTTAGGAAGGGCGTTTTACCGAAAAATTATTTCAGATATCCGTTGGCTCTCAATTCTTTGTGCATAGCATCGATATCTTCGGGAATGTCGAAGCGGATAAGCCAATTGACATCAAGACCGTGGTGGATACAGGTACGCATAAGGTAATCGCTTTGGCTTATAAGTTCGCCCAGTTTCATGAAGCCCTCCTCAAACTCGATCCAGAGGTCTTCGTGCATTTTGCTTAGCAAAACCATAAGCTTGAAGGTCCGGGCCACGATGTAAACACAATATTTCGAGACTTTTCCCGCCGGAGCTGTCGCCGTAAGGGTGTTGGCCTCTTTCAGTACCTCGTTGAGCATCAGTAGGTTTAGGCTCAATTCCCCGTATTTGTCTTTGGTCAGGCGTACGTGTTCGGTTATTTCTCCGCTGAGGTAGCGCATATCCATCATCAGGTAGCCCGGGCTGTAATAATGGTAAATCATCGTCGCCGAACGCTCAATGACCCTTTCCTCTATTTCCTTCCTGCATTCCTCGACGGAGCGGTCGTCCATTAATTCTCGGAAAAGCTTTTTTGCCGTTTTGGTGTCTTTCTTCAAATAACGCAACAAAAGCGAATCCTTTTTCTTGTCGGGCAATTGCGAAAGCGCCTCCTTAAATTCGTCTGTAAATTCGAAGTCCATTTTATCTTAGTTTTCAGCTTATATCCTGTCAGAATACGCAAGTTACGGTTCTGCGTCGAAATATGCGAAAGAAAGCGAAGGGTTGGTGCGTCTATGGTTTTTGTGAAATGCTTTGGCGAAGAGCAAAATACGTTTACCTTTATACCGAACTGCGGAAAATCTAATTTGGCCGAATTTCTATATGCGACACTAGAAAAGTGGCGGGGAAGTGGCTAGTGTTGGGTTACGACAGCGTTAAATCTTACGCACGTAATTCAACCTTTCCGTAACAGCTTATGCGCGGTCTTGATCGAAAGACGGGTTATTTTTGTCGCAAATTATTTTCATGGTATGGGAGTTGTCAATCACGGGATTTCCGACGAAGCCCTGTTCGGTCTTGTCAAGCAAGGTGACCGGCAGGCGTATTCTTTTTTATATAAAAAATATTGGGATGAACTCTTCAGGGTAGCCTATCACCTCACCGATTCTTTGGCCGATACGGAAGACCTTTTGCATGAGCTCTTCGCGGAGCTTTGGCTGAAAAAAGAGCGGGTGGAGATTGCCGGCTCATTCGGGGCTTACGTGCGGACTTCATTGAAGTATAAAGTCTTCAGGCATTATGACCGCAAAAGAAGAAAAGGGGAGTGGAACGAGGAAGTGATGAAAGATCGTTTGGTGGCGGCGGGGTCGGCCGACCAGCCTTTGTCTTTTGAGGAACTTTACGGCCTTATAGAAGTGGCCGTGGAGAATTTGCCGGAAAAATGCCGGGCGGTTTACAAATTGAGTAGGGAAGAGAATAAGAACGTAAGGGAGATTGCCCAGATATTGGGAATATCGCCCAATACGGCCCAAAACCATATCAATAAAGCGCTGAAAGAGTTGAGGTTAAGTCTCCGGGACTATGTGGGCGTGGCTTTGCTTTTGTCGTCGATTTGGAACGAATAGGCTAATGGCTTAAAGTCCGGGATTCGGAGTTTTTCAAAATAATTTAATTTTTTTTCAAAACTGACTAGTTGTGATCGGCGCTTTGCCGCACTATACTTTTGAACGGGAGAAAGGTTATGCGAAATCAGGAACTTATATCGAAGCTTTTAGAAGGGGAAATCGACGCTGGCGGATTGGAAGAGCTTAATGATTGGTACGCTAAGCGGGCGAATGGAGCGGAACTTCCGGAGGATATAGCGCAACGGTCTGGGGAAATTAAGGCCGGAATGTGGAAGAAATTGAGCAAGGAAGTGTTGGCGGAGAGTCCGGAAAAGAAAACGATATGGAAAAGTCTCGTTTTCCGCACCTCGATTGCCGCTTCGTTGGCCTTGGCCGTTTTGTCGTTTGCCCTTTATTGGATGGCTCCGGTGGGGAATGAGCGGATGATAGTGAAAACGAACACTACGGCGGAACCGATGCGTCTGACTTTGCCCGACGGTTCGGCTGTTTGGTTGAACAGGAATACGGAAATCAGGTACCGGGAAAACTTTTCCGAAAAGCGGGGAATCGTTCTGGAAAAGGGCGAAGCTTATTTCGATGTCGAAAGGGATGAAGACAAACCGTTTACTGTGAAGTCGAGCGAATTGGTGACGACTGTGCTGGGTACGGAGTTCAATGTAAAGACATTTGAAAACGGAAACGGCGAGGTTGCGGTAGCCGAAGGAAAGGTGAAAGTGTCCGGCTCTGACTCTACGCAAGAGGAAAAAGGCTATGTGCTAACCGTGGGCGAAGAGGTGGTTTATGACAAAGCCTCGGACGAAATGCGGAAGGCTGTCGCCGATCTGGATATTCTGCTTTGCTGGAAAAGGGAAAAGCTCGTTTTCGACGGCGTAAAGCTCTCCAAAGCCTTCGCGATGTTGGAAGTGCGGTTCGGCAAGGAAATCCATGTGGTTGACGCCGAGGTGAATGATTGTGAGATTTTCGGAATGTACGAGGATGAGGATTTGGCCCACATTCTCAAGACTATGAGTTTCGCCGTCGGTTTTGAAATGGAGTTTTCGGAGCGCGACGGGACTATTTTGATAAAGGGAAAAGGGTGTCGCTAACAGTTTTTTGAGCCACTGCTTTTCTGTTTTCTAAATTAAAATTGAGTTTTGAAATATAGCTTGGGGATAGCCCCGGGCTAGCGGATCATGTTTTTGACGAATAAAAAATCGCAAAGCCCGAGAGTGAGTTTTTTCGGTTGGGCGTATTATGAGAATTTAATTTAGGAAGTGACTGACCGGACCAAGTACCACCCCGGCCGGACAGCCACCGATGTCTAAATAATCTTCAACTATTTAAACAGTGCAAAAGTATGGGAAAAATTCTATCTAATGCAATCGTAAGGCGCACATTGTCGTTGACGGTGTTTTTTTGCGTCCTTTTTTCGTCCGTCGCCATATCCAGTGATATTGGAAGCCAATCGGACGTTGCGGAATCCGGCGAGCGGATGACCCTGAAAGTGCGGGGCGTTACGCTTGAGAATGTTTTTTCTATGATAGAGGCCCAAACCTCTTTTAAGTTTATTTATCGGAAAGACAACGGCGAGACCAGCAAGAAGGTAACGCTTATGATGGAACGGGAAGATCTGAACACCGTTCTTAAGGAAATCGGCAAACAGACGGGGGCCAGCTTCCAGACAGTAAAGAATTCTATTTCTGTCAAAATTGGAGAAACGCCGAAAGGGGCCGTAAAATCAAAAAAACAACAGGAGCGCAGGCTAAAAGGCAAAGTGACCGATGCCGACTCCGGCGAAGCGCTGATCGGCGCTACGGTAATGATCAAGGGCACTACGCAGGGAACCACAACTAATATGGAGGGTGTTTTTGACTTGCCTTTGCCGGCTGGCGCCACGGCCGTTATCGTCTCTTTTGTCGGGTATACGGAGGAGGAGCTTGAGATCGCCAACAGCTCATTCATCGATATCAAACTGCGCCCGGATATGTCAACCCTCGGCGAGGTGGTGGTGACGGCCATCGGCATCAAGAGAGAGAAAGCCAAATTGGGATATGCCATCAGCGAAGTGTCGGGATCGGAAATCGCCGAGTCGGTTGACAATAACGTTTTCAATTCCCTGAAAGGAAAAGTGCCGGGGATGGTGATCAATACCGCTACGGGCGGTTCCACGGGATCCTCAAACGTGGTGCTTCGCGGTTATTCCACCGTTCAGGGCGATAACCAAGCGCTGATCGTTGTCGACGGTATTCCTTATTCCAATAATTCGTTCGGTCAGGGAAACAGCAACAGCGGGATTGACTTGGGTAGCGGTATCGGCGATATCAACCCTGAGGATATCGAGAGCGTAACGGTTTTGAAAGGCGCCAACGCCTCGGCTTTGTACGGATCCAGGGCCATAAACGGCGCTATTGTGATCACTACCAAAAAAGGAAGCGGCAAGAAAGGCTGGGGAGTCCAGTTTTCGAGCAGTATGGTAGTGAAGGAAATGGGTTTCGAGCCGGACTTGCAAAACGAATACGGGCAGGGAGGCAGCGCCAAAACTTTCGGTGAGTTTGACGGAGTGGACGATGACGGGATGCCTTACTTGGCGCTGAACAACGTCCGGAGTTGGGGAGCGAAGTTTGACGGGCAGGATGTTAGCGTAAAATGGATCAGGGAAGAGCCCGTGAGAAAATACGTTTCGCAACCGGATAACTACAAAGACTTTTTCCGTACGGGAACAAATTTCATCAACAACCTGAGTGTCACTGGCTCCGCCGATAAAGCTACGATCAGGGTCAATATAATGGCGAATAACCTTAAGGATATCGTACCGACATCGGAACAGGACAAGTATGGCCTGACCGTTCGCGGAACGCAACAAATAGGGGAACGCATAAATCTCGACGCCAAGCTTTCTTATATCACCAGCCAGACCCACAATCGTCTGACTTTGGGCAACCAGCGCGGAGCGTATAGCGGTTTGGTGACGGGGCCGAGGAGTTTTTATCTTGATGACCTGAAGCGCTACAGATATCCGGTAACCGGAAAAACGTATGACCAGCACAGAACGTTCGGCGACAATATGCCTGTGGCTTGGAGTACGAGTACGGGATCCAGCGCCGGTAACCCTTATTGGGAATTGTATGAAAACCCGAACGATGACAAGCGCGACCGCCTGAACGGAATGGTGAAAGTGGGCGTGGACATTTTGCCCGGCCTTCAGGTTTTCGGCCGAATCGGTTGGGACAATTCGTATATCGAAGCCCGCAAAGTGGCGGAGAAATATTCCAGATACTACCGCTTCGACGGGCAGTTGACCAGTTCTATGGGCGAACGCACGGAGCTGAATACCGATTTCTTGGTTTCTTACAATAAAGATATCAATTCCGATTTCTCCGTATCGGCTAACGTGGGCGGAAACAGAAGAAAAGAGGAACGGACATACAAGGAACTGCACGGTACGCATTTTACCGTAATGGATTTCAACTCGTTCAACAATATCGAACATAGATACCAGAGCGAATCGAAGGAAGAGCGCGCGGTGAACTCCGTGTACGGTATGGTAGCTTTTTCTTACAAAAATATAGCGAACATCGACGCCACATTGCGAAACGATTGGACTTCGACATTGCCTGACGGAAACAACTCGTTCCTTTATCCTTCGGTAAGCGGTTCGTTGGTTTTCTCGGAAGCGTTCAATATCAAGGGCAAAATATTGTCTTTCGGTAAGTTGCGGGCTTCCTACGCCGAAGTGGGTAACGATACCAGACCGTATATCACCAAACGGGCTTACTCTTTCAACAACGACGAAATGGGCAGGGCTTACGCCTATCTCCCGAAAAGGGTTTGGAACGAAGGCTTAAAGCCGGAGCGGAACAAGTCGGTCGAGCTCGGTTTGGATCTCGGTTTTTTTGATGACAGGCTTTCTCTGGATCTGACTTGGTATCGCAGTAATGTGGTAAACCAGATTTTGGAATCGTCACCGTTGGCCATCAGCTCGGGTTATGAGAGCTGGGCTATCAACGCCGGCGAAATCCAGAATTCGGGTATAGAATTAAGCCTCTCGGCTATTCCTGTTAGGGTAGGGAAGTTCCAGTGGACAACCCGTTTCAATTATGCGGACAACGTTTCCGAGGTGGTGGCATTTGACGAGGACACCGACCAGATCGTGTTGGGCAATGGCCGTGGCGTGCAGATTTTGGCGAAAAAAGGCGAGCCGTACGGAGCCATCTACGGACGTAAATTCCTGAGAAACGATGAGGGCGTAGTGGTGGTGGACCAGCACGGCTTTCCGATGTACGAAGAAGGCGACCAGCGGATCGGGAACGTAATGCCGGACTTTACGGCGGCCGTAAACAACGAGTTCAGTTACGGAAAATGGCGGATGAACGTACTGGTCGATATGTCTTTCGGCGGAGAAATCACCTCTTGGTCGGAAACGTGGATGGGACTCCGCGGTACGGCGTCCAAGACTTTGGAAGGCAGGGCCGAATGGATCCAAGCGCGTGAGAACGGAAATGTGGACGAGGAACACATCTATAGTTCCGAAGGCGGTTATGGAGAATGGGTAGGCAACAGCGTGTACGAGGACGGAACCCCGAACGAGGGCGAGAACGCCAAATACCTGAACCCGTACCGTTATTGGGACGAAATGAAAAGGGACAAAGCCGGCGAATCGACTTTGGTGGACGCTTCGTACGTGAAGCTTCGCGAACTGAGCCTGAGTTATGATTTGACCGATTTGGCCAAGAAAATCGGAGCGCCGATAAAGAACGCCAGCCTTTCGTTTTCCGGCAGGAACTTACTTCTGTTACATTCGGATTCAGATCTTTTCGATCCCGATTCTTACAGGTTCAGCACCGGCACCAGCTCCTTGGGCATCGAGTCGGCGGCATGGCCTAGCATGCGTTCTTACGCCTTCACTTTCAGAGCTTCATTTTAATCAAAACGACAGAACCAATGACATCCAGATATCTTAATATACCGTTTTTGGCCCTGATTTTTTCGTTCTGCCTCTTTTCTTGCGAAAGGGATTTCGAAGAATTCAATACAAATGGCAACGCATTGGAAGAGGTTAGCCCCGTGTTTCAGGTGGGGGAAATTACCCGCGATTTGCACCAGAGTTATTCCCAAAGCTATAATGTGGGAAGCGAGTGGCAACACCAATGGGCCCGCTCATACGGCGATACCAGAGGCTATATTTACGACAACGGACAAGCGCACGCGTGGAAAGAAAGCTACGCCGCTTATCGCGATATTGTCGATCTGATAGGCAAAGTGGAGCCCGGCACCGCGGAAGAGAATCCGGTGATTTACTCGGTGGCTTTGGTGGCCAAAGTTTTCCACTTCCATATGCTCACCGACCTTTACGGCGACGTGCCGTATACGGAGGCGGGCCAGGGAGCCTCAGGCTTGGTGAAACCCGGATATACCGCCCAAAATGAAATCTATTCAGACTTGTTCGCTTCGTTAGACGAGGCGATCGCCCTGCTCGATGGAGCCGATAATCTTACGGGACTCAATGACATCGACCGGTTGTACGCCGGCGAAGCGGAAAAATGGCTCCGCTTCGCCAATTCTTTACGCTTGCGTATGGGAATGCGAGTGCGCTACGCCGATCCGGCTTTGGCCGAAAGGGAAGTGGGCAAAGCGTTGGCGGAGAAGCTGATAGAAGAAAACGAGCATAACGCTAAAGTCTTTGAATTTGAGAGCCAGATGTTCCAAAAAGAAAAAGAGAACATGATGCACCCGAGTGTTTTTATGGTTGATTTTATGGCTGGAGACCCTCGGTACGATCTCTATTTCGGGCCGAATACCAAGGGCGAAATCATTGGTTACGTAAACGGATCGGTGGAGACTCAGGGCGACTTTTCGAGAATAGGCCAAGGCATAGCGATAAAAGATCGGCCGGACAGAATTATGGGAGCCTCCGAGGTTGCGTTTTTATTGGCGGAGGCTCATCTGTTCGGTATCGGTACGGCAAACGACACCGATAAGGCGAACGAGGCTTACCGGAAAGGAATACGGACCAGTATGGAATTTTGGGGAGTTGAAGCCGGACCGATCGAAGAGTTTTTGACAAAGGAAAAAACAACTTTGTCGGGAACGGACGAAGAAAAGCTCGAAATGGTAATAATGCAAAAATGGGCCGACCTGATCGATAATGGTGTGGAGACTTATGCCGAGGGTAGGCGTACGGGATATCCGGTGATTGCGCAACGCAAAGACGCCGGGCTTTTCGTCCTCGGCGATACCGACGGCGTGATGCCTAGAAAATGCAAATACCCGGAAAGCGAGGCTTTCTACAATACGGAAAACTTCCAGAAGATGTCAGCGCAACACGACTTTCTGACCAAGGTGTGGTGGGATAAAAAATAAGATTGATCCCAAATTAAGAACCCGTCAATACGTTTAGAAGAACGTCCGAATCGGTCTAGCCCACCGAGGAGGACGTTCTTTTTTATAAAAGGCAAGGACCTAACATCAGGTAAGCTTTAGAAACAGTTGGTGTACCTAATACCTAATACCAAATACAGCCACTCTACTTGTCAAAATCAATTTTAACCTTTTCACTCACCGGATAAGCTTGGCAAGTGAGAATCGCTCCGTTTTTAATTTCCTCTTCGGTTAGGGCAAAACAGGATTTCATTTCCGTTTTTCCGTTTACCAAAGTAGCTGTGCAAGTTCCGCAAACTCCGCTTTCGCAGGAGTAGGGTACATCGGCGCCGGAATCGAGCAAGGATCGAAGGATCGTGTTGCCGGATTTCACTTCCGTTTTTATGGTTTTTCCGTCTAAAGAGGCTTCCAATTCGGCGTTGTCGACAGGGGTGACGGTTTTGTCAAGGTTACTGTCGGAGTGGCCGAACATCTCTATTTTGATTTGCTCGGAAGGTACGCCCAATGAAAGCAAAGTGTCGCGGACGCAGAGATTCATCGCTTCCGGCCCGCAGACGAAATACTCGGTGCTTTGCGCTATCGGCGGATGCTCGTTGATAAAGGCTTCCAAGCTTTTGGCGTCGATGCGCCCTTTTTTGCCTTCCCATTGCTTCCAGCTCGACCAGACTTTTGGAGAGCTTAGCGTATGGCAAACCTTTAACCGGTCAAGATGATTCAGCCTAAGCTTTTCGAGTTCTTTCTCGAAAATAATGCTGTCTTGGTCCTTGTTTCCGTAGAAAAGATTGATAGTGTTGGTCTTCGATTGATGCAAAGCCGAGCGCAAAATTGACATAATCGGCGTTATGCCGCTTCCGGCCGCAATCAGGAAATATGTTTTGTATTCGTCCGGCTGTATTTCGGCTTTGAAACTGCCCAAGGGCAAAGTCGCTTCCACGGTATCGCCCGGCTTTAGGTTGTCATTGATAAAGTTCGACACGATTCCCTTTTTTACCCTTTTTACGGTAACGCTCGGAGCTTCCGTTCCGAACGGGTTACTGTTTAGGGAATAGCTTCTGCGGTGTTCCGTATTGTCGATCAAGAATCGGAAAGTAAGGTGTTGGCCGGGCAGAAAACAGAAGTCGGATTTTATTTCTTCCGGAATATCAAAACTGACCGTTACGGCCTCGCAGGTGGCGGGCTGTACGTCCGCTACTCGCAGTTTGTGGAAATGTGTGGCCATGGCTTTACGATTTTTGATTTTCCGAATCCACCCATTTCTGTATCCGTTCCTGAAAACCCCTAACGGTGCTTTCGCCGTGTTGGGCCGTAGCCTCCACGCCAAAGAGCGGGTTGCTTAACGATTTCTGCTGTTGTTCGCAGACGTAGATGTCTTCCTGCATAAAATCTCCGCTGGCCATCGGGTCGTCCTCGTCGTAGTTGCCGTATTTGGTATCCATTCCCATGATTTTCGGCCACCATTTCTTCGAAGACTCGCTTTGCTTGTAATATTCCATATCGGTCATCGGCTGTAGTTTGGTTCTTACGATGACTTTGGTCTTGTCGGGAGCCAAAGGAATGGCCACGAACACGCTCCAGCTTGATTCGCTTTCGGCCAATCCGACATTCGGGAATAGCCAAGGAACGTAAGCGCCCAAGTGTTCGTCAGTCATTTCCGTGATGCGTTTGAAAGGCATCAGTTTGTCCAGGTTATCTCGATAATCCTTTGCCAGGGGTTCGCGGAAGAGGTAGTGGTCGCCTACGAATCCGAATTCGGCTTTGGCGTGGTCGTACATATTCAGCGTGCTGGAATGCAGATGCGCCAAGTGGTAAACGTCTATATAGTTTTCCGCCACAATCTTCCAGTTGGCGTTGATCGTTTTCTCATAGCCCGTATCCGGGTATTCGAGTAGTTTGTCGGGGTTGTGCGGGCCCAATTTTTCTTTGCAGCCCCTAAACCACTCCGCGATACTTGGCGCTTCCGGCGACGGATGCGCCCAAACCATTCCTCTCCAAATGTCTACGGACGCCTTGTGGAGGCAAATTTTTCCCATATCCAAATCCGGAAATTCCTTTTCCTTTTCGGGAACATTTACCAATTGGCCGGTAAGGTCGTAGGTCCAGTCGTGATAAGGGCAGGTGATGGCCTTTTGCGCTTTGCCGACGGCACGGAGCAATTGTGTGCCACGGTGGCGACAAAGGTTATGAAAAGCCCGGAGACGCTGGTCACGGCCTTTTACGACAAGGATATTCTGCTTGCCGCACTGTACTGTGATATAGTCTCCGGGATTCTTCAGGTCTTCCGGAAATCCGGCGAATTGCCAAGTGTTTCCGAATATCTTTTCCTGTTCCATTTCAAGCCATTCGGTGGAAGTGTAGGCCTCAACGGGCAGGACGGGCATCTTTCGGTCTTTGTTCATGGGTGGTGGGTTTGTGGTGGAGCGGGTTTATTGTGAATTAATTGATGGGTACATGGAGCTCGACTTTCAGTAGGTTTCCTTCTTTGTCGGAACGGTAGACTTCGTAAGCGTTCGAAAGCCCTTCGTCAAGGTCTGATTGAGAAATCTTGGCCCAAAGTTCTCCCAGCCAACTTTCGTAATTGTTAGGGTTGGAAGTGAAAACCGCATATTCACTGGGTTTGATTTTGATTGTGGACATAGAATCCGGCGTTTTGGCTTTATTTTTTTTAAAGCCAACACTTAATGTATAGGCTTCTTCGGATGCCCAATTGTAATCATTGTAAACCACGTAAAGCGGTTCGCCATAGAGATTGTCGGGAGTGGTCAGGGATTCGGCCCCGGAATAGAATTTATAGATTAAGTTTTGGACCTGTCCGGCGCTATCGGTGGAATTGGGGATGAATTTCATCGAGATTCCCGTAATCAACAGCGTGTCGTTTAGATCTTGGGTTTGGTACTTCAGGCTTATTTTTCCTTCCTCCGAAATATCGGGTATTCGATCGTTTTTGGTTTCTGTGGTTGCGGAATCGCTTGTTGTTAATTTTCCGGGAATAGTGTCGTTTAGCTTCAGGCTATCGGGTTCGGTAAATTTCCCTACGGATCTTCCCACAAAAGCTTTGGGACCGTAAGGCTCTTCGGTTACGCTGAAATAAAGGCTGTAGGCCGAAAGCGATAGCCAAGTGAAAATTATAATCCAATAAAGGATCGGGTTGTCTTTTCTTTCCACAGGTTCGATAAAGAATGTAGTGCCGAACCTGATGTCGGGAATAACCCAGACTAGGAACATGACGCCCCATACCCAAGTCCAGTTTTGGAAGATGGCGACGTAAAGCAGGCAAAGGCCGAGTATGGCTCTGATCTTGTATTTTCTCATTCGCGTAGATTGGTGGCGCAGTGATGCAAAAGTAGCGTCAGCGTTTTTCTAAGAATTTGATACAGGTCAAAAAAAGCCCCGGATATTTCCGGGGCTGAGTGTTCATTATGACGATGAGCGGATTCGGCTTAGCGTTTCTTGCGAAATGCCGAGGTGCGTGGCGATATCGCCTAGCTTTACCCGAAGCTCTATATCGGGAAAATATTCGAGAAGCCGGACATAGCGTTCCTTTGCCGAAAGAAACATGTAGCCTTTTCCGTAGTAGTCTATAAAAGCGACTTGCTCTTCTGAGAGTATTCTGCAGAAGCGTTCGAAAGCGGGGTGCTTTTCCTGCAAGTTCACGTAATGTTTGTGGTCTATGGAATAGAGTATGGAGTCTTCAGTGGCTTTGATGTATTCGAAACTGGGCTCCAAAGTCAAGAAACTGTACCACGAGGTGACAAAAAAGCCTTCTTTGTAAAACCAAGATGTGATTTCCTTATCGTCGTGATAATAGTAAGTGCGTATGATGCCCGTATCTAGATAGTAAAGCTTTCTGCATGTGCGCCCTTCGGTAAGTAAAACATCGTTTTTCTTGATTTCTTCTTTCCTGAAAAGGCTTCGTATATCCGCCTCCAGATCCTCCGGAATAGGTGTCCGGGCTTTGATATCAGCTAATAATCGGTCCATAGGTCTGTGTGTGAAAGATCGTTTAGGGCTGTAAAATATGAGCTAAGTATGTCAATTGAAAAGAAGGAGCCCGATTTTTTCATATGTATGAGAATGGTGCCAAACGTTCATAGAAAATGGAATTTTTGTAAACTCTGAGGAAACTTTAAGCAAGAAACATTGTGTCGTGTGATAGGGTTCAATAATGAATCCGCAAGTCTTTTAAGCCCGAATGTTTCTTCGAAAAAATACCGCAAAACGGAACGGCCCAGCCTCCGGGGATTCCCGTGGCGGGCGGGTTATGACGGATTTGAGGGAAGTGGCTGTGGCGCAGGCCCATTACCAGGATTTGGCGGATCGAAAACCGGTTATCCAAGCCGTTTTGAATATGGAAGGATTCCATAAGGTGCTTCGCGAAAAGGTGACGGAAGAAAGACTGAAAAAAACACACTTTGGACGAAGTGTGGGCCAGCTTGAGGATGCCGTGGAAGCTTATAACGTATTGTTCTCCAGCGCTCCGCCCGAGAACAGGTCGCCGGAATGGGTTCAGGCGTGTTTTAAATCATTGATGGTGGTTGAAAAGACTGTCGTGACAATGCAACACGGCACTATGGAGCTTGCGCCGGGGATCCAGCACAAGCTTGGCGATGCGACAATGCATTTGATGAACGAGATCAGCAATGAGATCGTAAGGCTCGCTACCTGTTTGGGTGATGACGACGATTCATTTAGTGCGTATGATCCGGATGTATTGACATCGGCTCAGGATATTAGAAGAGCGAAAAAGCTGTGGCGACGATTAAAAAATAATCATGGAGAAATCAGGTATTCCTCTAGGGTAGTGTATCCGTTTGAAAACAGAAAAGACAAGGATTTAGGGTTTGAGGCTTATGCTCTTGAGTTTTTTGCGAAGCTACTTTCGGTTCCCGCCGGTGTTGAGTTATTGGACAAAGCGGAACGTGGCCCTTGGCCCATTTTGTTGAATTTCGCATATAAGCCGGGAGCGAAATTTCCCGTTCGTTTTTTGTCTCCTGAGCACGCATGCCCCGAAACCACTCCCGATGCTCAAACAGTTGCCGGAAAGGGAACGATTTCTCAAGTGATTTGCCCTATTAGAATAAAAAGAGGAAGTCATTATTCCTTTTTTGTTGAACGGGGACAAGTGAACGGACTGTATTCACCGAATTATTTGCGCTTTGCGATAGCCTTAGAAAAAGCTGTTCGGGGACAAAAAGGAGAGGCCGTCCCAATGACAAAAGAAGATGAATGGGACTTGGAGAAAAAGTGGAGGATAGCGTTTAACCTGCCGTATGAAGAAGGCCTGAGAAATACCCTTGGCGACGATCAGGTTTATGAATATCCTTCGGGAGAAATCTTTGAGGCGATGGCTTCGGAAAAACTGTTGGATTTTGCCATTCATGTAGAGCCACATATTAAAGGGCCTCAGCGAGAAGCTATTCCCAAGGATATGCAAGAATGGTTATCCGTTGCTTCCCAATTCTTGGACAAATTCAAGCCTGAAGCTTTTCCCGAACCTTGGGCAGATCCGCCGCGCTCGGCAAGTATTGACTGGTCAAATCCGGTAAGTGCTGAAGTGCCGTCTCTAGGCTTAAATGGACAGGTTTTTATAGTTCGGGACAATAGGAAAAAGACCTGCGTGTTGAAATTGGGAATAAGGGCGCTGGAAGCGATAAAAGAGGATTTCGCTTCCCAATTTCTTAGACAGTTCGGCACGTTGTGCACGGCCCCGGAGACGGCTGTAGTTTCAGTCCATCACGATTCGATGAAAAGGCTGAAAGAAGCCACTGCGCATTTAAGTGCCGAAACGGGACTTGGAAAACTCCACAAGGCATTGGCTGATTGTGCTTCAGGGAGTGTTTTGGTTATGGAAAAAGTAAAGGGGCGACATGATATAACTCCGTGCTATGATGCTCCCAAAACCCAAAGAGCATTGGGCGAAATGCTGTTTTTCGATTTATTTCTTGGGAACCATGATCGCTTTATGGATGTGTTTAACGTTGGGAATTTTATGTTTCTGGACGGGAAACGGCCAGAAGATTCTGAGCCTCCATTTCTTGCTGGGTTGGACCAGACACTTAACGGTTACGGGACTAGATATTTTAGGGAATTAGTGGGACCTGCGCCATCGAGCGTGGGAATTTGTAAGACTGTTAGGCATACTCAACCACCAGATGGCGAGACTGTGGCGGAGGGAGAGAAATACCGAAAACATACCGTGACGAAACTGGAAGAAACTGAGGCCACTGTGAAAACAGATGATGATGACGAAAACTTTTGGGAAATCTTGGAGGTGGACAGACCAGTTTGGCACTTGGATTCGGAAAGAGAAGCGTATAAAGAGTTTGAGAGGAACCCGACGGAATATAATGACCGCTTGGCCACAATTAGTCAATCGACGGTGGAGGAATTCGGTGAGATATTGGAGTATATGATTTATTGTTTCATAAATGGCCTACCTAGTCCGTTAGGGATGTTTCTGGCAAAAAAGATCTCGACAAGGGCAAACAGTAAAGTGAACGCAAAGAAGATTGACGAAGGTTTTGTCTGTGCGGCGTTAGAATTGACCGGTAAAATTTCGGGTTTTGCCGAATTCCAACGCTGGGATTTTTCAGGATTTCCAAGGGAAGGGGAAGCCATGGTTCGGAAATGGATCGCAACACATTATGCTTTACCTGAAGAATTAAAAGGGAAAGTCAGGGATAAGATTCCGTTTTTTGGAGAATAAGGAAGGTGGTTTTCAATGAATTGAAATAGTTATAAAAAACAAACCCCGACGAAGGAAAGCCTGTCGGGGTTTTGATTAGTTCTGTATGGATTTATTGAGCTGGATTTTTCAAAACGAAGCATTCCACTTTTTGCCCTTTTTTACCGTTGGCCGTAAGTCGAATTTCGTATTTTCCCATATCGAAAAATTTCGAAATTTTAATGGCCACTTGACTTTTGTTCGGAGTCTCCGAAATCACGACCCGTCCATCTTCAACCAATTCTATTTTTGATACTGAAATAGGTTCCTTGTCTTTGGAAAGAAGAAAAATATTCCAGCTTCCGTTTGAATCGATTTTTCCAGTTGCGTCAAATGTTAGGGTGTTTGAGTGGGCCGAAGGCAAAGTTTGAGTTCCAACACTTTGTTTTTGGTATTGTGGTTTAATTTTCGGAATCCATTGAAGACGCCAGTTAAGGTATTGTCGTTGTACGGAAGCTCCGTCTTCCGCTTTTTCGTGTTCCTCAGCAAAATTCAACAAACGAATTTTATCTTTTGGCGTACGGAAAGCGATATAGGAAAAAAACAATTTTGTTCCTTCCACGTAATTCCAAAGTTTTTCGATTTTACCGCCGATTGTTTTGTTTTTTATGTTTTTACGCAGAGCGTAAATTTTGTCCAATAGTTCCTCACTCCGTTGTACGATTCGTTTGCTTTTGCGAACAACCTCTTCAGTATTCTTATCGTCGACGGCGAAATAACCGCCTTCTTGCACTTCGTAGAGTAGCTCATTATAAATAGCCAAAACCTCTTTTGCGTATTTGCCGTAATGCTTTTCGCAATGTTCGGTCAGTTTGCGATTAACGGAAAGGTCTTTTTCCCAAAGAGCCTTTCCGAAGAAAAAGTAGTTGAAAGACCCGCGCCACCAAGTCTGGATAGGCAGATAGAGAGAGACTGTTCCTCTGAAATTATTTTCGGCTAAATAATCGGCGCTTTGGACTGCGAATTCCGGACGGAGCCAGACATTTCCCCGCGCTCGCCAATGATCGGCCATATAATACTCGAATTGGTAAACGCCTTGAGCGTTTTCGGTGGCTTTGGTCCAATCTTTTTCCAGATCGGGTTTATTGCCCAAATCTGGACAGTAAAGAACGGCGAAGTTCTTTGGGATTTGGCGGTTTGGCAATTCGAACGTAGCGGGTTTGTAAGAAAGGAATTCTACGGTTACGTTTCTGTTTGTTTTGCGGATATTCTCCGCTAATAGGCTTATGGCGTCGGCAATTACTCTTTTTTTCTTACACTTTATGCACTGGCAGTAACCGCCGCCGTCCAATGGCCAAGTTCCGATGAAATCGACCCAAGGTTTATCTTTTAGCCATTTGATTAACTGTTCGGAGTAATAGTTCATTGCCTTATCGTTGCCGTAACAAATCTGGCCTTTGGTCCGCTTTCCGTTGATTTCCGCAAACCAATCCGGGTGCTCTTTAAAAAGTTTGTCCTTATCCAGATAACAATGCGTATTATGCTCGCCCATATTGATGAGAAAGTCACGTTTGATCAGTTCTGGCAAAAGTATTTCTTCCGTTTTACCCTTAAAGAATACTTCTTGGGCAAGCCCAGCGCCCGGTGCGGGGCGGTCTTGTGAAAGTAGCGCATAATTATAGCGCTGTTTGGCCATCCAGTCGATTACTCGGCCTGTGATTTTGATTTGATCGTCTCTTACTCCATAAAGCGCCATTCCCCGCCATTCTATCCTCGGGTTTTCGGTAAAATTGACGTGACTGATTTTTTGGTTTTTGATTTCCGGAATTACTTCCAAGTCGGGGTCCGGGTAGAAAAAAGAGCAACCTTGTTTTTCCAGGAACGCGTAAACGCCGAAAAGAACCCCCCGAGCTTCTTTTGCCGAAATCGAAATGCCTTTCTTGTTGACTGTGATGTTATAACCGTCCCATTTCAGTCCTGGGAAATCCGATGACAAGGTAAGGCTGACTCTTATTCCGTTGGAATTTTTCCCCGAAGCTTTCAGGTCATTTCCCGTCATTTTTTTCCAGTATTTCCGGAATTCCTGTTCGGCGAAAACTACAGTTTGGTTATCCGTATTTCGGGTAATGGTTTTTATGGAACCGGGTTTAATACCGTTTTTGGAATAGCAATGATGTAAACCGAAGAAGAGTAGCGGAATTAAAATTGAAAAGATTTTTTTCATAAGTAAAAGGAGTTGTGTGTATGTGAAAAACGGCCATACTAAAATGGCCATTGGTGTAGCGATATCGGCAAACCTGATAAGGCTTGGGGATTGTAAACGGCAACCTCAAAAACTGAATGCAAAGGATCCGCTGAAAAAGTAGTGACAAAAGATTTTTGTGAACAGGCGAAGATTGAATGAATGGACAATTATACAAAAAAGAATTTTTCGTCACAGTAAAAATCACGGCGCTATTTTTCACCAATGTGTTATTGTCGTAACGTATGTCATAAAGTAGTTTTATAGGGTGGTTGTGGTGGGTGCGGGTATTCTTATTCAAACAGTTAGCCCTTTATAGTTCCCGAAAGGAAACCAACAATGTTTGTACTGCATTCCGAGGGATTTTTTGCCAAATGTAAAAGCAATAATATTTGTCGTGCGCCGTCTCTACTGTAGCGCAAACGTTTGCGTGGCTTGAGATAATTCATAAACAAACGGTTATGAGAAATATTGTCTATACGCTTGGACTCGTCGCTTTGGGATTGTTTTCTTGTGAAAACGGGGTCGACGATCAGGTTTTGGCTGAAGAAACCAATACAAAGGTGACGGTGGATTCGGAACGCGGTATTATGGCGTTGGCTCTTGAGGTGTCGAAATCAGTAAGGCATAAAGAGGTTCGTGATTTCATTAAGAAAAAGGCTACGGACCAAGTGGACGGAGATTATGATCTCTTATTGGCGGAAGCCAAGGGGAATTTAGTTGACTTCGGGGATACGCGGACTAGTTTTGAACAAGTCCTTGCGGGGAATGAAGGCGCTTTGGGCCGTTCGGCTTTGAATACGGACAATTCCGTGTTGTCGGAACTTCTGGAAGCCCGTCCGTTGTTGACACTATCCGCTCCATTGATGGGTGAGGATTACTTTGGCGAGGATTTTTACGATGGAGAGGTTGTGCCTTGGGTTGTGGTTGTGCCTGAAGATTTTGACGAAAATACCTATCAGACCCTTTACGGGGTCGATGAGGACGGAAACAAGATAGAGGTTTCAGTCAATGAACCTCCGACCCACCCCGTACTCGTACTTACGGATAACGAGCGTATTCATGCGGTCGCTCACGGTGTGGCTGAAAGGTCGCTCGGAATTCGTAACTCAGGAAAACGCGTGTTCTCCAATGACAAATATGATTATGTTCTAAATGAGAATGTCGAGTTCCGCAACGCTTTTTCGGTGAGGGAAAAGGGATTTGACCGAGACCATAACAGGGCGTATGACCGTTTGGCTCGCGCGACTTTTGTCAGCAAAGAGGCGCTTCGCAAGGCCGAAAGTTGGGTCCTTGGTAAGCCTGAAATGAGGGTGATAGTGATTTATGAGAAAAATCCGTCAGGAAACGCCCGTTTGGAAAGCCTTGAGAAAGTGATTGACGGAGGATGGGTGAAGTATAACAAAGCCGGGCGTCGTGAATTGGTTATGAATGATTTGGACTTGGAAATCGTGCCTTGGGATAAAGCGAGCTTTGGCGAGTATATGAAATATTTCTGGTACGAGTTTGACGGTGGCGAAGATGTGTCATATTCGGTCAGTTTGGCGGCTAAGGTCGCTTACGGCCCAGCCGAAGGAAGCGGAAAAATAGATGTCACGCTTAAGGCCAAAGATGATCCGTGCGGTGAAAGCTTGGTGCATTACTCTACACCTACCACTGGAGAAGGAATGCGTTTTAATACCGGGATTATCAAGTTTTGGCTGAATCAATAAACAGGTTTTCAGTATCTGATTTTTTTAAAAAGAGTTTAAACTCCGCATCCTCTCGCCTTTTGGCGGGAGGATTTTTTATGGAAGTTGTTATGGTCTCAATGGCAAAAACCAGATTATACGTATTGATTTTTTGAGTAGGATGCCTGCCTTGAATGGGAACAATAATTGGGGTAGGTTCAGGATAACGAACTTTGACCACATGTTCGATCTGCATTCGGTAAAGAAGCCAAAGACATCGCCTGAAAGGAAAACGTCGGTTACAAGTCCGGTACAGTTAATACTATTGGATTGGGCGAGTTTGATAGAGGTGAAATGCCCTGCGCAAGGACTTAGTTCTGAAGTTTTTTTTGTAAAACTTCGCAATGGAAAAGAGCTTGTCTTGAAATTCCCTTTCAATGAATCCGCAATTGAAGTCGAGCGGGTGGCGTCGGAATTTATAGGCCGTAATACCGATACGTTGCGTACGCCACATACTAGGGTGATTACTCCTGAAGGGCATGAGGTGGATATTATCAAAAAAACGGTGGCGAAGTTGGGAGGCGAGGATGCCGAAAGCCTACGGAACCGTATGAGCCGACATTCTGGCCCTATTATTTGTATGGAGAAAATGGAAGGCCAAACATTGGATTTTTACGGGGCCGATAAGAAACTGTTGAAAGATCCGAGATTTGTGAGAAGGCTTGGGGAAATTACCGCTTTCGATATTCTTTTGGGAAATATAGACCGCCTGCTCACGCTTAATCCGGATAATATTCTTTTTGACCATAAAAAGGGGACGTTTCATCTAATTGACCAGAAAGTTTCTATGTACGAATTATCGGGAATGATTCCGGGGCATAATCTTGATACGGATGTTTTCAGCGATGAAAACGCCGGCTATTCGCTACAGTTAGAAGTCATGTTAGAGGTAAACGATCGATTGAAACACTATTTGGGACCAATGATCACAAGCTTTAGGAAAGGTGATTTCGGTGGGTCGGCGCTTTCGGAACGGGTGGGTTTTATGTTTGAGATAGAACACCAGATGCATATAGATCGTGTTGTTTTCGATAAAGGGCTATATGAGGGTTTTCTGAAAATCGCCAGAAATTTCGGTATGGCTGGAGTCGAAGCCGCCGATCAGTGGAAAGGCGCTGGAGCGGAAGGCGCCGGGTTATTCCATAATTGGCTAACGGTTTCCAATTTACTTCCCGACGCTCAAAAGCTTTTGGCGGAAGGAGCCAATTCGGGAAGAAAGAAAGAGGGATTTTTTAGAAAACCGTGGTGATGAGAATAGGCTTAGTTTTTTTAAAAGAAATACTCATCGAAGAAGTGATCTTTTCGGTTTCCAACTCAGTCACTCTTCGTTTCATTTCAGTAGCCATTTCTGTCGGTTCGGTAAGTGTTATTTTAAAATACAGGGTTTAGATGTGATTTTTACGCTGTAATCAATGCCGAATATCATGATCAAACACATCACACTCACTCTGTTTTTTTGCTTCACGTTTCTGTATTCGTTTTCTCAAACGACTATCTCCGGAACGGTAAAAGATAAGGCTGGCGAGCCTTTATTCGGAGCAAATATTTTCCTAGAAGGCACATACGACGGGGCGGGTACGGATAATGAAGGCCGATTCGAGTTTTCGACTGGGGAAAAGGGAAAACATATTTTGGTTATCCGGTTTGTCGGATTTAAGGAAAAGAAAGTTCAAATAAGTATCGATGAAAAGCCGATAACAAAGGATGTAATCCTAAAACCTGACGCAAGTTCTCTTGATGCGGTTGTGATTTCCGCTGGATCCATGAGCGCCGATGACAGTAAAAGAAATACAATTTTGAAGCCTTTGGATATTGTGACCACCGCCGGAGCCACAGGTGATTTATACGGAGCGATACAGACATTGCCGGGAACGCAGAAGGTGGAGGAGGATGGGCGCTTGTTTGTTCGGGGAGGGGATGCTTATGAAACCAAAACTTTTGTGGACGGGCTTTGGGTGCCCAAGCCTTATAATTCTAGAACTCCGGATATGCCATCCCGGGGCCGTTTTTCAGCAATGATGTTTCGTGGGACTCATTTTAACAGTGGCGGTTATTCCGCCGAATATGGCGAGGCGCTTTCCTCCACTCTATTGCTGGAAACATATGATTTGCCTGAAAGAAGCGAAACGGGACTGTCATTTATGACACACGGAATAGGGGCGTCGCATAAACATAGTGGGGATAATTACGGGATAATAGGCGAGTTGAACTATTTTAATTTGGCTCCTTATATGAACGTTATTCCTCAGGATGTGGAGTTCGACAAAATGCCGGAAAACTTTCAGGGACAATTAATTTATAGGGCCAAAACATCAAAAACGGGTATTCTGAAAACCTATTTTTCTTATCAAACCAGTAAAGCGGGAGTGTATTATAATGATTTGGACAGGAGTGAGAAATATAAAGTCGGTTTACGGAATAACAACTTGTATTTGAATGCGAACTGGAAAGAGGCGATAGGAAAAAAATGGATGGTTTATGCCGGTTTGGTTTCCGCTTGGAATACGGATTTGCTTGATGTCGAGAATAGGCTGGAAGAAGAAAAAAAGGAATTCGCTTTTCAGGCAAAATTGAAATTCGAAGGTGATTTGGCCGAAGGATTAACCTTGAAAACCGGATTGGAACACTTCAGAAATCCATATCGATATAAATACGGTTTGCCGTCCGGTTATTCTGGAGATTTTGAAAGTAAACGTTCCTTTAGCGTTCTTTTTTCCGAAACCGAATGGTGGGTTGATAATCGTTTGGCTTTTAGGGCTGGCCTGAGGTCTACATTAACGCATTCGGATAATAAAGCGCAATTCTCGCCGCGGTTTTCCGCCGCTTATAAATTAAACGCGGAAGGCCAATTGTCTCTAGCGTGGGGAAAGTTTAGACAAAGCCCAAGACCTATTGACCGAATCTATAATTCGGAATTGAAAACCGAATATGCCGAACATTATATACTGAGTTATCTGTATAGCCGAAATAAAAGAAATCTGAAAATTGAGGCTTACGCCAAAAGGTATGACGGCCTTGTGACTTTCGAAAACGAAAAACAACCGGATACATATTCGAACGGTGGTGATGGTTACGCTGCCGGTCTTGATGTGTTTTGGCACGATCGTCAGTCGATTAAGAATCTGGAATACTGGATTTCTTACGGATATGTGGATACCGAACGTTTTTATCGAGGGTTTCCCAAAAAAGCGAAGCCCAAATTCGCCTCGGACCATAACCTCTCTGTTGTAACGAAATACTTTGTCCGCTCTATTGATACGCAATTTGGCTTGACATACAGTTTTAGCTCCGGCAGGCCGTATAATCATCCGGCGGATGACACTTTTAATGGGCGTGAAGCTCAAGCAAATCATGATATTAGTTTGAGTGCCAGCTATCTGACCGAAATCAAAGGGAATTTCACCATTCTTTTTGTCAGTTTAAGAAATGCATTGGCTCTGGATAAAGTTTATGGGTATCGTTTCTCACAGGTTCCGAATATTCATAATGAATATTCAAAGGAGGCGATTGTTCCGCCCGCCCGTATAGGTGTTTTTGTGGGCCTATTCGTGAATATAGCCCATAACAAAAAAGAGGCTGAATAAGATTATCTGGTTTCGGAGGAAAAACGAGAATAGAATTATATTTTGAATTTTAAATAACCCTAAAAGAAATGAAAAAGATCTTCGCTTCACTCGTAGTTATGATTGTTTTGGTGGCGAGCTCATTCGCTCAGACTGAAGGTTCGAAATACCACCAAGCGATGTCTGGGGCTTTGGCTCAAATTGGTAAATGTAAAACGGCCACTGATTTTATGAACGTTTCCAACACTTTCGAACGGATTTCCCAAGCGGAAAATAAGCGTTGGACTCCGGCTTATTATGCTATCTACACAAAGGCTATTTCCAGTTTTGTGGAACAGGATGAAGATAAGCGGGAGCAGACTGTTGACGGAGCGCAAGAACTAATGAATGGGCTAAAAGAAAAGTATCCGGATAATTCGGAAATAATGGCCTTGCAGGGTTTTCTATATCAGGCCAAACTTTCGATTAAACCGGCTTCAAGAGGAATGTTTTACGGCCCCAAAGCTGAGAGGGCGCTGGAGAAAGCGATTGAATTGGACGAAAATAACCCTAGAGCCCATTATTTATTGGGAAGAAACTTAAAAAATACTCCTGCGTTTTTCGGAGGAGGGAAAACCAAAGCTTTAAAAGAATTTAAACTAGCCGAAAGTGCTTATGAAAAGGAATCGGGTATTGAGCCAAATGTCCCTTTTGCTCCGCGATGGGGAAAAAGTCAGAATAAAAAAGAAATGGAAAAGATCACGGAAAAGCAATAAGCGATAAAATAACCGTCTTTTGATAGTTTAAATAAGGAGAAACTGATATTGTGATATGGGAAATAAAAGAGTAAAAGATGAATCGGAAAGTTTCGCCTTTAATCTGCGTGGAGTTTTAATTATCGTTGCGGTTATAAGTGCGTTTTCTTTGCCGTTCCATTCTTGGGATGAGGCGTTTAGGGTAGTAGTTTATAATTTCCTCACTAGTGTTTCGCTTTGGTTGGCAAACGGTTATCCATCATATTTTATTGATAAAAGAATATCTTGGGTTGAGGAGCCGAGAAAGCGCCTTCTGACTGGCTTGGGTGCTTTCTTTATTTTCAATTTGATCGCCATTTTCGCAGTTAACTCATTCGCTTATACAACACTGGATAATCGTGAATTTGATTTCGTGAAAATGATTACCACACCTTGGTTTCAAGGCGCTTCAGTTATCCAATTAGCTATTTCCTTTTTGGTTAGTGTCGTGATTCATACCCTTTCGTTTTGGAGGGAGTGGAAGTCTTCGGTGTTGGAAGTGGAGCGTTTGCGTGCCGAACGCATGACTCGTCAGTTTGAATCATTGAAAGATCAGCTCAATCCTCATTTTTTGTTTAATAGCCTTAACGCTTTAAGTTCCTTGGTTTATGAAAGTCCAGAACTGTCGGATAAATTTATTCAAAGGCTATCTTCCATATACCGGTATTTATTGGATACTCAAGAAAGAGAGGTTGTTGATTTCTCTGAAGAAATCGAGTTTACCCGCTCTTACGTTTTTCTTCAAAAGATTCGATTCGGTGATAATCTTAAGGTTGAAGAAGATTTAGGGATGAATACGGGTTGGATGATTCCGCCACTTTCGATACAGCTATTGGTGGAAAACGCTATTAAACATAATCTTGTATCGAAGGAAAATCCTTTGACGATAAAAATTGAAACGAAAGACAATAGGTTATTCGTAAGCAATAATATTCAGAGAAGGCCTAGTGGCAAAGAATCAACGGGAAAAGGATTGGATAATATTCGGCAAAGGTTTTTATTTTTGAGTGGCCGGCAGGTGGAAATTAGTGACGATGGGACGGAGTTTACGGTTGGAGTACCTTTGTTGGAAATCGAATATAGCGAATGAAAATACTGATTGTAGAAGACGAACCTATCGCCGCCAATAAATTGGAAAGAATGGTTCGGGCTAAAGAGCCGGAAGTTGTGGTTTTGGATAAACTTGATACGGTTAGTTCGGCGGTTGATTTTTTCAAAACCGGGAAGGAATCTCCCGATCTTGTATTTATGGATGTCCGTCTGGCTGACGGTCTTAGTTTCGATATTTTTGATCAGGTGGAAGTCGATTATCCCATTGTATTCACTACCGCTTACGACGATTACGCATTACCGGCTTTTAAAGTTAATAGCGTTGATTATTTACTAAAACCCATAAACGAAGAAGCTTTGGGTATGGCTTTGGAAAAATATAAAAAACGTCATGCCATAACGGAGAAAATAGGATTGGAGGAAATAGATGCTTTAAGAAGCGTAATGTCGGAACGGCGGAACAAAAAGAAATACAAAGAGCGTTTTGTGGTAAGGGCAGGAGAGAAGCTGAGGTCCGTTAGGGCGGATAACGCGGTTTGTTTTTACAGCGAAAGCCGAGTGACTTTTTTGCGTGATAGTGAAGGCCGGAACCATGTTGTAGATTATACTTTGGAGCAGGTTGAGAATGCTGTTGATCCTGATCTGTTTTTTCGGGTAAACCGTAAATTTCTGGTTGGGATTGACGGTATTGGGGAGGTCGTTTTTTATTCCAATAGTAGATTGCGAATAATGTTGGACGGGTTTGAACAGGCGGAAGTGATTGTGAGCCGAGAGCGGGTTTCTGATTTTAAGGAATGGTTCGGTCAATAAAAAATAGAGTTTTTTGAAAACGAAAGAGGCTTTCCCATTTACGGGAAAGCCTCAATTTTTTTAAGAACGAGAAAGGTTATTTCAATAACTCTTTAACCGCTCTTTCCAATTGGGCGTCTGTTCCCGTTGAGTAACTGTCAGGTGCGTTTTCGACAATAATGTCCGGAACGGCCGGGCCGTTTTCTTGATTAATGTCTGTTGCTTTGGTGTACCAAGCTCTGAAAGGCATTCTAAGCAAAGCGCCGTCGATCAGGGACATTCCTCCTGTGGAAATAACCGCACCGAAAGTCGGTTGGCCCACGAGTTTTCCGATGCCTAAATGCTTATAAGCATGCGAGAAAATTTCCGCATTCGAATAACTCTTTTCGTTACAAAGCGCAATCGAAGGTTTTGTCCAGGCGGCGAAAGGAAGGCGTTCGCCGTACGGATAGTTATTGGCGAATTGCTTGTGGTTTTTCAGGTCCGGAGTGGCGCCACGCGGAATGGTGTATGCGTGTTGGCGTACGCTGAGTACGGTCATCAGATAGTCGGTGATCCAGCCGCCGCCGTTGTTCCGCACGTCGATTACTACGGCCTCTTTGCCTTGGGTTGCGGCGGTGAGGTCGCGCTCAAAGGCTTCGAAGCTTGTCCAGCTCATCTGCCTGATGTGGAGGTAACCAAGCTTTCCGCCCGAGTACTTGTCGGTCAGACGGCGTTTTTCTTCCACCCATTCGTTATAGATGGCGTTGCCAAGGCTGGAAGTCGGCCTGATGATGATGTCGGTCTTTTTGCCCTTTCTGTTTACGCTCAGTTGGATACGGTCGTTAGCCTTGTAGCCGTTCAGGATCTGGTAAATATTATCTTCGCCAATCGGCATTCCGTCGATCGCTACTATTTTGTCACCGACTTCAAGCTTACTTTGTTTGCGGTCGGCAGGCGTGTTCGGAATTACGTGCGTTACGGTATTCGAAGCGTTGAGCGCTGCGCCAAGTTTCGGAGTCCGCTCGTTGTTCAGGTGCTTTTTATCCGATGCGTACATGCCCATATGGCTGGCGTTCAGCTGGCCGAGCATCAAGTTAAACACGTAGCGGAAATCCGCCGAAGTGGAGGCGTTGATGGCCAACGGCTTGTATTGTTCCTTAAGCGTCGCCCAATCATATCCGTGCATTTTCGGATCGTAAAAGCCGGTGGCTATCGCTTGCCAAGCTTCCTCGAACATCTGGTCCCGTTCGGCTTTTTTGTCATGCTTCATCCTTGCGGTGGTAGACATGCCGGTGCCTTTTCCAGCCGTAGACATCTTCTTCAAAGATCCGTTTTCCAGCAAATAGAGGCTTTTGCCGTCTTTGGCCAATGACATTCCGTATGCGTAGCCGTTGAGCTTCGCTAGATTCTTGTTTTCGGACTTGTCCCACTTAACAGAGTTGAAGGTTGTCTTGCCGTTGTTTCTTGCCAAAAAGTAAATCGTTTGGCTTTTTGAACCGAAAACAGGGCTGGTTTCGTCACCAGGAGCATTGGTCAGCTGTACCAAACGTTTGTAGAGCCCGTCGGTATCCACTTTGGTAAGCTTCTCTTCCTTTTCCTCTTTTTTATCTTTTTTCTTCTTCTTTTTCTTAGAGTCTTTTGCTGGCGCCACCGGTTTTTTAGGAGCGTCTTTTTTATGCTCCAACTCGTATTCTATATCCTGTTTGGTTTTGTCCCAATCTTCTTTGGTTAGCCAAACCATCCACACGTCGTTGTCGCCGTTATTACGGTTTGAAATAAACGCGATTTTCTTGCCGTCAGGGCTCCATCTCGGCGAGTAATCGCTACGCGGGTGCATACTTACGTTTACCGGCTCTTGGCTTTTGTCTATCGGCATTACGTATACCTCATTGTTGAAGTCGAGGTCTTCCGATGCGTAAGTGATCCAGTTGCCGTCCGGGCTCCAGTTTACGTATTCTGGAGCGTTCCAGCCTTCGAGCAACACTTTTTCACCGGAGAGTTTCTTTCCGGCTTCAATGTTTGCGATATGTGTCGCTTTCGAACCGTCAGGCTTAGTTTCCGAGTAGATAATCTTTTTGCGATCCGGTGAAAGGTTCGGATTGTCGAAATTACCTCCGTCTGGAGTGATTTTGAGATATTCGAAAGCCAAAGCCCTATGCAAAAGACCTTCTTGATCCTTGGCCGCCGTCACTTGATAAATCTGTTTTTCGCCGTCGCGATCAGAGACGAATAGAAGCGTGGAATCGTTGAGCCACACGGGCGAGTCGTCGCGGAAAGCGTGTTTTGAGACATTCACAGCCGTCGGTTTTTTGCTGTCGGCTTCCCTGATAAACACTTCGCCACGGCTGACGGTGGCTATGTATTTCCCGTTCGGTGATGTTGCGTAGTCCTTGACTTGGTTGCGAATCGTAAGGAAACTGTAAGGATCTTCGCGATAATCGGCTGGGAAATCAAGGTCCATTTTCACTGGGCTTCCGGCCGGGAGGTCAAGCGTATAAGCTTCGTCGGCGCGGGTAAGGGCTACGGTTTTGCCGTCGGCGCTCACGTCAAAGCCCCTGATTCCGAATCCTTCAAAACCGGTAATCGCTTCGGGTGATCCTTTGGCTTTACCGTTGGCGTCTATAGTCAAGCGATGGATATTGTATCGACCCGTTCTGGCGCTGAGGAAGAGAACGGCGTCATCTCCCGCCCAAACGGGAGAGAAGTCATTGCCCAAATGTTTTGTCAGGCGTTGAGCGCTTTGGTTCTCGTTGTCGTAAATCCATACGTCAAGGTTAGCTGGTCCACGGTAATCTTCCCTTGATGTGCGGCAATAGCCTTTTGTGAATACCACAAAACGTCCGCTTGGCGAGGTGCTGGGTTGCGAGCCGTTTACTTTGAAAGCCCGTTCCGGTGAACCGCCCGTGGCCGGAACGGTGTAAATCGAAGGTTCTTTTTCGTTGCCGATAAAATGGCGCGAAGAGCTGAAAAGCAGATTTCCGTCTTCGGTCCAGTCAGAGACGGCGTCGTAAGCGTCGTAAAAAGTCACTCTGCTGGACGTTCCGCCGTTGGCCGGAATCGTGAAGATGTCGCCGTTGCCGTGTCTCGACCCGCTGAATGCTATTGCCGACCCGTCCGGGCTCCAAACAGGCCCGCTTTCCGTTCCTTCGTGTATGGTGAGCCTTCGGGCTCCGGAGCCGTCTTTCGAGGCTGTCCAGATATCGCCTTGGTAGGCGAAAGCGATTTTTTTCCCGTCGGGTGAGGGGGAAATGTCACGTACAAGCTTTTGCGCTTGTGAGTTTAGGGCAAGGCCAGCACTCAAGAGGAGCAAGCCTGTCTTTTTATAAATCTTTCCTAGCATAAGGTTGAGAGTGGTCGGGCCAAGTGATTTTTAGATAAAAGCGGTATTGTTTCGCCTTTTCCAAAAACGTAGCGCATGGTACGCTGAGCCCATTTTTCCATGTTTGGTTTCCACCGAATATATAATAATAAACTGAATTGATTCTGAAGCCGAATGTATGAGCGGTGCGAATAGCTGTTGTTTGGTAACGAAAGAATAATTTTTCACTGTGGTAAGTTGTATTGATAATCTACATATTTACGGAAGGTTTAAGAGTTTTTGTATAAACATATTTGTAATGTCAAATCGATTTGTAAAGAATTGGCGCAAGCTTTTGTACGTTCCGCTTTTTTTGTTTGCGGTTGACGGATTGGCGCAGAAAAAGAAACCGAAATTGGTTGTCGGGATTGTTGTGGACCAAATGAGGCAAGAGTTCCTCGACAGGTTTAAGGACGATTTCGGAAAGGAGGGTTTTAACCGGATGCTAGCGGAAGGGTTTGAACTGAAAAACGCCCATTATAACTATTTGCCGACTACCACAGGCCCGGGCCACGCTTCGGTGTTCACTGGCACAACGCCTGCTTTTCACGGAATAGTCTATAATAATTGGTATAGCAGAAAAGCGGAGTCAAAGCTGTATTGTGTGGAAGACAGTGGCGTAAGTATGGTAGGCGCAACGGGAGAGTCGGGTAAGCGGTCGCCCAAAAACCTAGTGACTACCACAGTCACCGATGAGTTGAAAATAGCGACTCAATTTCGTTCAAAGGTTGTGAGTGTATCGGTGAAGGACAGGAGTGCCATACTTGGTGGCGGGCATAACCCGGACGGCGCTTATTGGTATGATGGCAAGAGCGGTAATTTTGTGACCAGTACTTATTACGGTCAAGAATTGCCGGCATGGGTGAATGAATTTAACGGCCGGAAGCTACCGAAAATGTACGCTAAAAAGGAGTGGAAACCCATCCTTCCGATGTCGGCATATAATGAAAGCCGTCAGGACGGAGCGGAGTACGAACAAGGCCTCCACGGGACGGAATTTCCTTACAAGGCGTCGCATATGCACGGCAAAAAGGGAAACCGGATTACGGACACTCCGTACGGCAACGATCTGTTGACCGAGATGGCGATGGCCTCCGTTTTGGGAGAGAAATTGGGAAAAGGGAATGAAACCGACTTTTTGGCGATCAGTTATTCCTCCACCGACAAAATCGGCCATGCTTATGGGCCGGCTTCAGTCGAAATCCAAGATACGTATATTAGGCTTGACCGGAATATAGCGGAGCTCTTGTCGTTTTTGGATAAACAAGTGGGGCAAGGCGAATACGTGGTCTTTTTAACCGCTGACCATGCGGCTTCCGAGGCGCCGGGTTATTTGGAAGAGCATAAAATGCCGGGCGGATATTTTGACCAAAATGGAATGGAAGAGGCATTGGAAAGCTTTCTTTCCCAGAAATATGGCGCCGGTAAATGGTTGGATTACGTCGATTTCTTTCAGCTGTATTTCAATCCCGAAACGTTGGAAAAGCACGGGCTTGATCGCAGAAATGTTAGCCGGGTAGTAGCCGATTGGTTATTGGACTGGGAAGGCGTCGCCAGAACTTTCACAGCCAAAGAGGCGAATTTGGCGGACTATAACGGCGGAGGTTATAAAGGCATGCTTTCCAGAGGGTTTTATCCGAAACGTTCAGGGGATGTTTTTTATCTGATGAATTCGGGATGGTTGGTTAGAGACAGCGGAAAAGGCACTTCTCACGGAGCAATTTACGCTTATGATACTCACGTGCCGATCTTGTGGTTTGGAGCTGATATTCCCCATGGCTCTTCCGTAAAATACCACCGTATTACGGACGTGGCGCCGACAGTGTCGCTTATGTTGGGAATAAAATTGCCAAGCGGAAGCACAGGCGAGCCGATTTCGGAGATCTTGGAAGAAGACAAAACTGGTGGGGCAGTGAAGTGAGTTTGGATTGAAAAAAATGAAAATGGACTTTAGGCATAAGGACCAAGAGTTTGTTTTTAGAAAGATAAAGGAACGGGAGCCGGTTTCGGTGTCCCGTTTTTTATGCGTTGATATTTATGTCGCTATTGATTCCTTGACGGATACCGATATTCGGAGATTTTCCGTTAAGAGCCAGGATATAACGGAACGATTCCATAGCGAACGAAGGCCAGCGACGTAACGGAAGCTTATTGCCTTGCGCTCCCCGGAATTCGAATATTCCGGCATCGAGGTCGGAATGTCTGCCTACTTTTTCTGTCTTTTTGCCCAAATAGCCCATCGAGGTATCACCCGGCAAGCCTACTAATCTGTCTTTTCCAAACGGAATATCCCTTATCCATTCCAACCTGCTGAGCGGAAACTCTTCGGCGCTAGGGTGATCGGAATAAATGTCTTTTTGGATACCTCTTTCTATTACGGATTCGAACGGGTCATACTCTTTGTATCCTCCACAAGCGTTGATGACAATATCCAGCCATTGTTGTGGGTTATTACGGAACCTTATGGCTTCATCTTCGGGAAGTAGCTCGAACAATCTGCCGAAATCAGTACGGGCCATCAGCGTATCGGCGATGATTTTTGGGTATTCTACGGCTAAGTTCGCTTTGGTAAGGTCATCGTAAGTGTGGTACGGTTCGGCGAGCATTCCAAGTTGTCCCCGGCCGGCGATCAGGTAACTGGCCATCATAGTCAAAAGCCCGTGTAACTCCGGGCTATATTCCGCCCTGTCAAGATTTCGCATTACGGTAGCGCCGACTCGGGCCATATAGACGAGTGTGCTTTGGAGTTCTTTTGGCGCTTCGGATGAAGAGGGGGAGAGCAGAAACGGTATCATGGAAAGGTCAAGCCCCGAAGTGATTTGTGGTCCGCCTTCTAAGTCGGAATCTCCCGGAAATATTACAAACTCATGATCTTCCGGGATTCCAGTTACAGCGTCCAGATGGAAGGATCGTTTACCGGAGTGGACCAGTAGTTTTTCTCCATAAACTTGAATCTCACTCATTATTCTTTGCAACTCCATCATCCCTTCCACGCTTTCGTCCAATGGAGGATAAATGATGAATTCCAACTCCGAACCGCCCATATACGCCCGGTCGGCTTCTACCTTGAATCCGTTGTGGTTTTGCCTGCCTACTTTCTCCCTTTTGTTGAGGACGTGTCGTCTTATTTGGCCTCCTCTTTTTCCGGCGGACATGACCTCTTGCCTTACCACTTGCCAACCCGTTTCGAATTCAAAGCCTACGGCGCATTGTATTGGCAAGTTAGATAGACTAGGGGGAGGGGGCTTCGATATTCCGCCTCTGTTAGTGCCATCGTCTTTGCGTTGAACTGTTTCTTTCCGGTTGTCGAGTACTCTCATAACGGTCTTTGGCCCTTGGGATTCTTTGGGCAAATTTTGTGCGAATTGAGGAATTCGGTTGAATCCTGTTTCAATGAAGGTTTGGTGACCGTGAAAATTTTAATGCGAAAAGTAGCGTAAGGACGGGAGTGTAACGGATAGTTGAAATTCCGTTTTTCGCTTAAAGGGTTCGGAAACGGAGAGTTTGAGATTGAATTTCACATGAACGGAACGGTTCATAAATTCTTGTTATAGGCTGTGTTTTTATTTGAGTGGTATTGTAATTATTTCATAAAAGATTAGTTTTGAGTTAAGAACTTTTTGATCGGAACATAAGCTTTTGTGTATGAAGGAATTAATGTTTTTGGCTTTGTCTGGCCCAAATTTAATAGCGACGAGTTTGCTGGTTTTTGTGCTGGTATATGGTCTGGTCGCAATGTTGGGCTTGGTAGAGATGGATTCCGTTGATATTGATTTTGATGTGGACGCCGATGCTGATGTCGATGTTGACGTCGACTCCGATGTGTCAACCGGAGGCGGAGGAATGCACGGCTTTTTGTCCTTTTTCAATTTGGGACGTTTTCCGCTTATGATTTATCTGTCGGTTTTGGCCCTGCCGTTTTGGGTGCTGTCAATTTTGATGACGGCCACATTGGCGGACCTCTCTTTGCCGATGTGGATAGGATATCTGGGCTTATTGCCTATACTGTTGATTTCAATGTTTATCGCCAAATTCCTTTCTACGCCTATCGCCAAGCTTTGGTATAAACTGGACGGGCATGAAGAGGTGACAATGGAAGGCCAAGTGTGCCATCTGTTATACAAGGCCGATTCCGAATCTCTGAGTCAGGCTGAGGTGGAATGGAGCGGGGACAAATTGCGTGTAAACGTAAAGGCTATGGATGGAAAAATTCTGAAAGAAGGAGCCAAGGCGGTAATTGTTTCGAAGGCGAAAGAAGCCGACTATTATTTGATTGACGAATTTTCTTTATAAACCTAAGTGCCGGGGAACCGTGGGGAATGGATTTTTTCTTATTCTAAAAAATACGAAAGGATGAAAACGCTCCAATCTTCGAAAAGTGTCATTATTGACGCCGATGCCCGGACTCTTTGGGAGGTGCTGACAAAAGCGGATTACACCAAGGCTTATATGTTTAATTGCGAAGTGAATACCGACTGGGAAGTGGGGTCGCAGATTACTTGGAAAGGGAATTTTCAGGGCTATGACGCTTTCCAAAAAGGGGAGGTGTTGGCTTTTGAGCCCTTTGATTCCCTGTCATATTCCACTTTTGATCCAAACTTCGGTTTGGAAGACAAAGCCGAGAATTATATACATGTTGGTTATGCGTTGAAAGAGTTGGATGAAAAAGTGGAGTTGACTGTAAGCAATAAGACTTTTGACGGGGATGAAAAGCGCATGGCCCATGTGGAGCAGGGTTGGGCTATGGTGATTCCGCAGATAAAGGAGGTGGCTGAACGGATTATGCGTAAAGCTGACGAAACTGAATAATTTTTTTGCCGAAAAGCGGCAAACCATCATAAATATTTTGGCAGAGAGGCCGGTAATTATGTGTAGGCCGAGAGCTTTAGGGCTCCGGAACGACGGCGGTCACTTTTTGTAAATATACTATAGTAAATACATCTAATTTTAATCTTTGTTATGGACGGAATTGGAGGAGCCTTAGGGCTGACAACGATCGGTATTGTATCGTTTGTAATAATTTTCATTTTTGCTTTCATAGTTAAAATGTATAATAAAGCCTCGCAGGGTGAGGTGTTGGTGCGTACAGGTGGTTTGGGCGGCGCTGACGCCAAACCGCGTGTTTCGGCTTCGGGACTTTTTGTGGTGCCCGTGATTCACCGCTTGGAAAAGATGGATATCCGCGTAAAGACCATCACCATTTCGCGTACTGGAAGCGAAGGTTTGGTTTGTAAGGATAACCTCCGCGCGGATATCAAAGTGACCTTCTTCGTACGTGTAAACGTAGACGAAGTTGCGCAGGTGGCTAAATCTATCGGTTGTGATCGCGCTTCGGATCCTGACACTTTGAAAGACCTCTACGAACCGAAATTCGCCGAGGCCCTGAAGACTGTAGGTAAGCAATTCGAATTCGTGCAACTTTACACCGCCCGTAAGGAGTTCAACTTGGCGATTGTTAACACTATCGGCACGGACTTGAACGGTTATCGTTTGGAAGACTGTGCGATTGACTTCTTGGAGCAGACGCCGGTTGACAAGCTGAATGACAGCAACATCTTGGATGCCGAAGGTATCAAGAAGATTACGGAGTTGACGGCCAAGCAGACCACACAGGCCAACTTGATCCAGCGTGACAAGGAAAAAACCATCAAGCAACAGGACGTGGAAGCTCAGGAGACTATCCTGAACTTGGAGCGCCAGAAGGTGGAAGCCGAAGAGCGTCAGCGTAAGGAAATCGAAACGATGCGTGCCCGCGAGCAGGCCGAGATCATGAAAATCCGTGAAGAGGAGCGTTTGAAGTCTGAAAAGGCCCGCATCGAAACGGAAGAGGCCGTGCAGATCGCAGAAGAGAATCGCTTGCGTGAAGTATTGGTGGCTTCTAAGAATAAAGAAAAGACCGACGCCGTGGAATCGGAGCGAGTGGATCAAGCTCGTCTCTTGGAAGAGACCGAGAAAGAGCGTATCGTAGAATTGGCTCAGATCGAAAAGGAGCGCGCTTTGGAGCAAGAGCGTAAGAATATCCAGGATGTGATTCGCGAGCGTGTTTCTGTAGAGAAAGCCGTGGTGGCCGAGCAAGAGAAGACCAAAGACTTGCAAGCCATTGCCGAAGCGGACCGTAACAAAGCCGTGGCGCTTAAGAACGCTGAACGCGACGCCGAGGCCAGCTTGGTGAAAGAGATCAAGGAAGCCGAAGCAGCCAAAGAAGCGTCCAAGTTAGAATCGGAGCGCATGATGATCGAGGCGAAAGCCAAGGAATCCGCCGCCGTTCACGACGCCGAGGCGATGAAGACATTGGCCGACGCCACAGCCGCCGAAGCCGCCGCTTTGGGTATGTCCGAAGCTCAGGTGATGGAAGCCAAAGCCTCCGCCAAGGAGAAGGAAGCCGAAGCCGAAGCTGCGATGGTGGAACTTACCGCCATGGCCGAAGCCAAAGGAATCGAGGCCAAAGGAGTGGCGCAAGCCGAAGCGGACCGTGGCCAAGGCAATGTGGACGCCGAAGTCTTGAAGAAGAAAGGTTTGGCGCAAGCCGAGGTTATCGACGCGCAGGCTGACGCCAAAGAAAAGCAGGCGATGATCGACGTGAAGGTGCTCAACGAGAAGTTGGCTGTGGAAGCGGCCGGCATCGAGAAGAAAGCCGAAGCGATGAAGGTTCTCGACCCGGCCTCTGTGGCGCACGAGGAATTCCGTTTGCGTTTGGAGCAGGACAAGGAAATCGAACTCGCTCGCATCGACGCTCAGAAAATCGTTGCGGCCGAGCAGGCTGGCGTATTGGGCGAGGCGCTCAAAGCTTCGAACATCGACATCATCGGTGGCGAGTCTATGTTCTTCGACAAGTTGACAAGCTCAATCACTACCGGTAAGGCCATCGACAAAGTGGTGGGCAACAGCCAGACTCTGACCGAAGTGAAGGACAGATTCTTCAACGGTGGAAACGGCAACGACTTCAAAGCCAATTTCCGTTCGTTCATCAGCCAATTTGGCGTATCGTCGGATGATCTCCGCACGATGACCATCTCGGCCTTGTTGATGAAACTAACTCAAAACGCCAAGAGCGACAGTGACCTGAACACTATCCGTCAGCTCGAAAATCTCTCGGACACCATGGGTGTAGGTGACAAAACGCCGGAGAGTCTCGGACTCCACGAATAGTCTGAGTAAAGAGTAAAGGGTAAAGCGTAAAGAGTATGGTGTCGTAACTTCGTCGCTTTTACTCTTTGCGCTTTGTTGTTTTTTAACGTTGATAAGCGTGTGATTTAAATTCTAAATCAATCCTTGACGGGATGTGGATGGAACGAGCCTCATTTCAGTTTTAAATTTGTGACTGATTCGTTTTGGGCGCGTTATGGATTGGGATTTCAGCACTCTGATTTTTTACTCTGGACTCTTTACGCTTTACTCTGTACCAAACTTATTACTCTGGACTCTTTACGCTTTACTCAAAAAAAACATGTCGGAAACTACCGAAAAACAAGATATACAACTGGACGGCGGTACATACGAAGTCCTGAAAACGCGTTTGCGGAAGGAGAGCGAAGTTCTGCGTGAACGCTTGAATGTTCTGAACGAAAACCGGAAAGACGTTTTCGGCGCCATCGACCTCTCGTTGTTGGCCACCGAACGCGTCACTACCGAATACAATTGCGTGCCTTGGGACATGTGTGCCATAGGCGATCATTTCCTGTTCGGCTATAACGTGCATATGGGGCTGAAGGTGGAGTACAAGCCTTCGGACGTATTCAGCATGTTTCGCTACGACGACCTGTCTTTCGTACACGAACCGTTGGACATGCTACAGGACGAAGCCTTTGTCAAGGATTTCAAGAACCTTTACAAATATTACAAAGGCACCCGGTTCGTCAAATTCGCCCGGATGGGTCAATACCTGCATATGGTTTTCCGCATTGGGCAGGGATTGGACGATATCAAGACATTTAAATGGCTGGTTAGCGAAGGGGAATTGCGTTATGTGGACGCCCGGAGCGATCACGAGCTGAAATACCCTTCCCAACACGAGTTTGAATGGATCAAGACTACCCGTGAGCAGTTTTGCGAAGGCGAACACCCGCATATTTCCATCGAGGACATCGTTTTTGTGGAGACGGTAGGCGGTGACTTGACCATAAAAGTAGAGGATAATACCGAAGACGGAAAAGGAATTTATAACGAGCTTGTCCAGCATAAGGAACAGCGATTGGAAGACGCCGAGGTGTATTACGCCATCTTGGGACATCTTGTTATACTGAAAATAAAACCCTATCAGGAAGAATTCCGGTATTTTGTCTATAACGCCAAGCTTCAGGAAGCAATTCGGATAGACGCGCTGGAGGATAGCTGTATCCTGTTGCCCGAAAACCACGGTTTAATCTTCTCCAACGGCTATTATTTGCAGTCCGGCGACTATAAGCAGTTCGACAATAACCTGTCGGATATGCTGTACGAGCGTTGCGTGCCTTCGCCTAATGGCGAAGACTTTATGTACGTATTTTACAATCGCCGGAAAGGGATTTACCTGTTGCTTCACTATAACCTGATTGCGCAGAAAGTGGAAAGCCCGGCGATTTGCCACGGTTACTCGACCTTCGAAAACGGGGAAATGTGCATGTTCCGGGCCGATGACGAACCGAAGAAGCACCATGTTGTCCAGATTTGGCAAACCCCTTACGTTGGGCCTGACTTCCAGCTGGAAGGGCAGTCGGATTCTTTCCTGTATAAGATCGGGAACAAGGATATTGTAAAAGCTATGGCCGAGTGTCAGGCTTTGTTGAATCTGGTCGGGAAAGAGGAAGCGTACCGAGACCAATATTTGGACATCATCAAGATGGCCACCGACTCCTTGGACACGTATCACTGGCTGGGCAAACCCGAGGCTTCGGAGTTGGCGGAGCCTCTGAAATCTATCCGTGAGACGGCGGTTGCGGCCGTGGACGAATACGAGAAAGTCCGCAAAATTCAACAGCATACGAATACGGAGGTCAAGCGGGTATCTAGGGAGGCTGATGATCTTATCGCTAGGCTTAAGCGTGAGGTCCCTCAGCTGATAGGTGACTTCGTCCAGAACCTGACCGACCTGCGCAAAGTTCGTGGCGAAGTGATTTCCCTGAAGGAACTCCGCTATGTGGACGAGTCCAAGGTGGAGAAGTACGAAGCTTCGCTAGCCGATTTCGCCGATCAGGTATCGAAAGATTGCGTTCGTTTCCTTTTGAAACCCGAAGCCTTGGAGCCATACGCCGAGCAGGTGGAGGCCATCCGTAAAGAGGTGGAGAAAGTCACGAAAGTGGTGGAGGCTGACGCCTTAGATGAGCGCATCACGGCGGTGTCGAACGAATTGGAGATGTTGATCGAGACGGTCAGCAACCTCAAGATCGACGACGCCACGGAAGTCACTCGCATCATCGACAGCATCTCGGGCATTTATTCCAGCTTCAACCAGATCAAAGCCTCGCTCAAGCGCAAGCGCAAAGAGCTGATGGGCGAGGAGGGACGCGCCGAGTTCAACGCCCAGATAAAGCTGGTGGACCAAGGCGCCGTCAATTTCCTCGACCTCTGCGACACGCCCGAGAAGTGCGAGGAATACATGACCAAGCTGATGGTTCAGCTGGAGGAATTGGAAGGCAAGTTCTCGGAGTTTGACGAGTTTATCGATAAGATTTCCGTCAAGCGCGACGAGCTTTACAACGCCTTCGAATCCAAGAAAATCACTTTGGTGGAGGCCCGCAACCGCCGCGCCACCACCTTGCAGAAAGCGGCCGAGCGTATCATCGCCTCGGTAAAGAGCCGTCTTTCTCGCTTCAAGGAAGTATCCGAAATCAACGGCTATATGGCCTCGGATATGATGGTGGAAAAAGTCCGTGGCATCGTGCAGGAACTCTTCGATCTTGGCGATTCCGTCAAGGCCGACGACATCCAAAGCCGACTCAAAACCGCCAAGGAAGACGCCCTGCGTCAGCTCAAGGACAAGTCCGAACTCTTCGTGGGCGGCGACAACATCATCCGTTTCGGTACTTATGACTTCGCCGTCAATACCCAGCCTTTGGACCTTACGATGGTCTATCGCGAGGGCCGGATGTTCTACCATCTAAGCGGAACGAACTTCTTTGAGGAAGTGACCGATGAGGAATTCAACGCCAGCCGTCCCGTTTGGGATCAGGCCACCGTGGCCGAAAACCGCGAGGTATACCGTGGCGAATACCTGGCCTATTTGATTTTGAAAGAAGCCGAAGCCAAGACGCTTTCCCTTTCGGAAGAAGAAGGCGTATTGAGCGTATCCGACCTCTCGGATATGGATCATGACGCCCTGATGGCCGTGGTGCAGCGCTATATGGCCCTGCGCTATAGCGAAGGCTACGTGAAAGGCGTGCATGACCACGACGCCACCAAGATTTTGGAAGCCCTCCTTGAGATGCAGACCCGTGTGGGGCTCCTGCGTTACGGCGCCTCTACCCGCGCCTTGGCCGGTTTTTACTGGAACCATTGGGAAGAGAAGGGCCAGCGTGAACTGTTCGAAGCGCAGATACACAGTGCTGGGATTATCCTGCGGGCCTTCCCCGATACGACGGAGTTCGAAGCCTTGAAAACCGAGCTCGGCGAACGCCTGCAAGCCTGTGCCGAAGCGACGGAACTTTTCGTCGTGCGTGATTTTGCAGAAGCGGCCGATTACCTTTTCGAACAAGTGGCCCTGAACGAAGCCTTTGTGGTGGACGGCAAGGCCTATGACCTGCGCAAGCGTTTCGAATCCGAACTGCGTGGACGCAAGGTCGATACCGCATTCGGTGAGTCCGTAGCCAAGTTGGAAGATCCGGCCTTGAAATACAGGCTCGTGCGCAACTGGCTCAAGGCCTTCACGCAGGACGCCGGCCTTGAGGCCGAAATACGTTTCGTGGACGAAGTGGCCGTGATGTTGCTCGATGGCGAAACCGATAAGAAAAGCGTGCGCGAGGTACGCCTCGAACGTGAACTGGAAGAGATGCAGGGCGCCCACGACCGTCTGGCCGAACAGCGCTACGGCTTGCACTTCCACGACTTCAACCGCCGTCTCGGCGACTACGCCAGCGACACCGTGCCGATGTACGGACGCTTTCAGGAACTGAAACAGCAGATGTCCGCCGACTTCGCCGAGGCCCTGCGCCTGAGTGAGTTCAAACCGCGCGTGCTGTCCTCCTTCGTACGGAACCAATTGCTCGACAAGGTCTATCTGCCCATCATCGGCGCCAACCTCGCCAAGCAGATCGGTACCGCCGGCGAAGGCAAGCGCACCGACCTCATGGGCATGCTCCTGCTCATCTCGCCTCCGGGCTACGGTAAGACGACCATCATGGAATACGTCGCCAACCGCCTCGGGCTGGTCTTCATGAAGATCAACGGCCCCGCGCTCGGGCATGAAGTGGTGTCCGTGGACCCCGCTCAGGCGGGCAACGCCGGCGTTCGTCAGGAATTGGAGAAGTTGAACCTCGCCTTTGAGATGGGCGACAACGTGATGATCTACCTCGACGACATCCAGCACTGTAACCCCGAATTCCTGCAGAAATTCATCTCGCTCTGTGACGGCCAGCGAAAAATCGAGGGCGTGTACAAGGGCAAGACCAAAACCTACGACTTCCGTGGCAAGAAAGTCTGCGTAGTGATGGCCGGCAACCCATACACCGAGAGCGGCGACAAGTTCCGCATCCCGGACATGCTCGCCAACCGTGCCGACATCTACAACCTCGGCGACATCCTGGGCGAATCGGATCACGAGTTCAAGCTCTCGTATATCCAGAACTGCCTCACCTCTAATGCGACCTTGGCCAAACTGGCGGCCAAGAGCCACAAAGACGTGCTCAGCGTGCTCAAGATTGCCGAGACCGGCAACCGCGAAGGCGTGGAATTCGAGGCCAACCACTCGGCCACCGAGATAGGCGAGTACACAGAGGTGCTCAAAAAGCTCCTCTACGCCCGCGACGTCATCCTGAAGGTGAACCTGGAGTACATCCGCTCGGCGGGACAGGCCGAAGAGTTCCGTACCGAACCGCCGTTCAAACTGCAGGGCTCGTACCGCGATATGAACAAGATAGCCGAGAAAGTGGTGCCCGTGATGAACGACAAGGAACTGCGCACGCTTATGGTCTCGCACTACGAGCGCGAAGCCCAGACCCTGACGGCCGGCGCCGAAGCCAACCTGCTCAAATTCCGTGAGCTGATAGGCATCGCCACCGACGACGAGCTCACCCGCTGGGAAGAGATCAAGGAAGTCTTCCGCAAAAAGCAGAAGCATACCCTATCAGGCGGCAACCAACTGGGCCAAATGCTGGAACAGGTGGAACGCATGGCGGAGAGCCTTGGTAGGATTGCTGGGGAGAGGGAGAGTGTTTGATATAGTGTGCTTCAATATAAAAAAGCTGGCACTGAAGTGTTGTCAAGTTACTTCAGTGCCAGCTTTTTTCATTTTATAGGTTGTATTTTAAGAAAGTTTATTCATTTGTATGGTTTTAACTTAAGCTGAATAGACCTGTAAGATTTCTTGATGAGTAATTTTAACATTGAAAATAAATCATTTAATTCACGTTAAGTATGCGGAGATTTATTTTCTATGAATATCTTCTGAAAATATTGTCAGTTTTTTATTTATTAGGTTCATTTTTTATGGTTGAAATTATCCAAGATAAGTTAGATATCAGGTTGGATTTTGACCCTGATGTTGAAGATCCATCAAGGTTGTTTCGTGCTTTTGCAGAGATTATTGATAGTGTAAATTCGCTGGATTTACAAATTGCACGATCAATAGATCCTAATGTGGAAAATAAACTCTTTTTGAAAGATATAGAGAAAGGTTCACTCATTGCGAAATTAGAAAAATGGATAACTTTAGATCCGTCTAATGAACTCAAGATCACTCCACTACCAGAGTCAAATGATGTTAGAGAATATCTTAATGAAAGTCGGCAAGTTAGTTTGAAGAGTCTCAATTCGGACTCTCAAGATCTTGAATCATTAGAAAGACTGACTGCGAAAATAGATGATATAGCTAAATCAAAAAATATTGATAAATACTTTAACTATAAAAAGGTTGAGGTGCTTCCGGTTGCAGAAAATCTAAACAAGATATCACATGCGTCAAATAAGTTAGCGGATAAAGAAACCTTTGATATTATTTCTAATCATGACTCCACCGAATTAAATAATACCTCACCCAAGATCAATATTGAAGACATTAAAACAGCTTTAACAAGCGAAGTTATTGAGAATACAACAACAGAGGTGTATAAAATTAAGAAACCAGACTTCTTAGGTGAATCCAGGGCCTGTTCATAAAGCGTCTGAGAAAATAGGAGCTTACCACCATGAATTGCAATTTTGAATTACCACAAACAAACTTGCGGTTGATGGATAAGCTCCCAAAAAAACGAAATTAATCAATACTACCTCCAGTTACAACTAAGCCTTGTAGACCACAGGAACGCCAAGGGGAAGAAGCACGAACTGGCTTTTGTCGTACTGTGCTTTATGCTTGCCGTATTCAGGAGCGGAGGAAAACTCAATTTCTCACAGATTCACCGCTCAATGAAAAGGGATCACGATTATTGGCGGGATTTCACAGGTGGTAAAAGTAAGTGTTGTGTGAGCCGTGTTCAACTCCGAAGAATCCTGAAGGATACAGATATACAGGGACTTAAGGCGGTTGCTGAAACCACTTTTAACGCAAACGAAACTATAGATCCGCAAGCTCTTCAATGGTTTTCGATTGACGGTAAAGAACTCCGGGGGAGTATCGACAAATCCTCAGGGGACAAACGCGGGGAAAGCGTGGTTCTGGTTACCGCGCAAGAAGATAAAACCAGCAAGGTTGTAGGCTACTATTCGGGTACCAAAGACTCCGAGCGGGGTATTGTCGACGAATATTTTGAAACTCAATCCGGTCTTTCGGGAACGGCTTATACGATGGATGCCCTTCACAATAATTCCGGGTTACTGGAGGGAATCCATGGAAAACGGGGCGTCTACCTTTCACAAATAAAAGGGAACCAGAAAATACTCCGTGAAGACCTTCGAGACATGGAGCGGAGATCAGAATGTTTGGATTATAAAAAGACCGTCGAAAAGGGCCATGGCAGGATCGAAACAAGAATATACCGGACCTACCCGGTGGAAACGGGATGCTTGGAGCGTCGCTGGTCGAATACGGGGATGAGCTGCTTCATACGGGTAGACCGTACCCGTAAAGTCGTTAAAACAGGAAAAACATCAAGCGAGACATCATACTACGTCAGCAATATAAATACCGGTCTTATTGATCAATACAACTTGCCTAACGCCGTAAGGGGACACTGGTCCGTAGAGGCAAACAATAATATGAGGGATACGAACTTCGGAGAGGACGGGTTAAGGAGCCTTGTCTCTGGTATACAGCAAAGTGTTTCATGTATTTTGACTGCTGTAATGAATATTTTGATCCAAAGGAACGCTGGTGAAAATATGAATGAAATGCGAGAGGAGATCGTAGCAGATATAAATTCTATTCACCAATATTTTAATAGATAGACCTTTATGAACAAGCCCTGTAGGTGAATCCCAATGGGTTTTCAAACATGGAAGGTCTTCTATTCAAGCTAAAATACTCGATGTGAAATGGTTAAAAACATTTTTGTCAGGTCATATTAAGGTTGCTCCAGGGGATTCTTTAAAAGTATTGGTAAAGACTAGTGCTAGCTACAATAAAAATAGGGATCTAATCAATGAAGACAGAAATATTGTTAAAGTAATTGATATAATCCATAAAAATGAGCAATCAAAAAAATCACCTAGTATCTCTGTCTGAGTTACTTTTTACCGTATTACCCGTAATAATCATATCGATCATATTTTTGTTTGAAGAAAAGTATGGGAAATTATTTTATAATACTGAGTGGGCTATTTGTGCAATTATTTTATTTGGTCAGTCAATTGTAAAATTCTCCAGTGGTACAAGTAATTCTCAAAAGCGTTTCACTTGGCAGAAAATTGCATTGATTATAACTTTAATTATAGTTTTAGGGTTGATACCCTCTATTATTTTTCTTGTTATTAACATTCTTCATAAGGAAGAAGATCCAAGCTTTTTTTTGCATATGGTTCAAATTATTTGGGCTTTACTAAGTGGAGTTGTGTTTTTTTATATAGGTGGGCTTGGCCAAAAATTTTTAGAAGAAAAAAACTAATTTTTCTTGACCCCGGCTTGCGTCAGTGTGTTTAACGGCCATCGCAAGCATCTTTGCTTGCGACGGCGATGGGAGTTAGTGTCGTGAGATTGTTTCTTAAATCTACTTTGTTTTGAAAATGAGAGTATTGAATGTCGTTGTTGCCTTATGTTTTGGATTTCTGAGCGCTAGTGTTTTTTTCGGATGTAATTCATCCAAGATAGTTTCCCAGAAAGCGGAGACGGTTCCTATTGAAAGAATTTTGGATCCAACGAGTAAGTACATAAAGCTTTACATGGGGTTTACGGTTACTAAATTTGACACTTTAGCGAATATCAGGGTAGTGAAAGTTATAGGACCTATTGTGGACTCCTTGTTTGTTGATAGTTTGAGTGTCTATGCAGAGAAGCGTATCAGGGAAGAAAGGTGGACAGCCGGAAAACAGAGAGGGAGAAAAGTTGATGTCGATATCATGTGGCCCCTTCAGTTTGATGCTGAGGAATGGGGTGGAAAGTTTAGTGATGATTGAGTAATTGTTCCCGGCTCCAGCTAACCGTATTTAACGGCCATCGCAAGTGTCCACACTTGTGATTTTCATATTAGCAAGCGTCCACGCTTGCCCGTTCAGTTTTTTCAACCTGGTGTAGGCAAGCGAGGACGCTTGCGGTTTGTATAGTCACAAGTGAAGACACTTGCGACGGCTGTTAGCCTTTAGATGACGATCACATCCAGCATACCGCATTGTTCTGTGTAGTAGTCAATTGCGCTACTGTATAAGTAATGTTCAGGGCTAGATACAATGCCCGCTTTTACCGGATTTTCGTGGATGTATTTGATCTTTTGTCGAACTACTTTAGGCGTGAATAACTCAATAGGGTGGTTGTCTTGTCTCCAGAGTTGGAAGTGTTTGTTGTTGCTGTTCTTTTTGCCGGCATAGCGGAACGCTCGAAGCATCCATTCCTTTCGGCTCTCCGTTTTGCTGTTGTGTAGTGTCTCGTGAATCTTTTTGGAAGTGAAGCCCTTCAGGTCCCGAATGGTTTCCAAAGTTGGGGAGTGTCTTTAGCGCGTCGCGCCACCAAGTGGGCGTGATTGCTCCCCCGGCTCGCGCCAGCATGTTTAACGGCCATCGCAAGTGTCCACACTTGTGATTTTTATATTAGCAAGCGTCCTCGCTTGCCCGTTCAGCATTTCCAATCTGGAGTGTGCAAGCGAGGACGCTTGCGGTTTGTATAGTCACAAGTGAAGACACTTGCGACGACTGTTGGCGTGGAAAGGCTAAAAATATCTTTGTGAAATACAGGTTAAATATAGAATCGTTGAGTCAATTGGAGCCATGCAAGAAGAGTTTCGATTATGACTCAGAGTATGATGACTTTAGTTCAATCTCTTCCGATATATCTGATGTTCTACATGAAATGGGAGTGGTGTTCCAGCTTCAAGTTGATAATGTTGAAATTCCGATCTTCATATGGGGAGACTTTGAATATTTTCTTGATGGATTTTATGAGTATGCGGGATTTCTTTTCTCTAATCAGAAAAGCGAATTCATGTTTGAGTTACTTGAGCAAGGCATAGAGACACAAGTTTGTTTTTCGATTGAAGATGATAGGGTAAAAGTAAGTGAAGAGAATTTTTATATGGGAAGTTATTATGTGAAAATGAATGAATTGAGATCTGACTTTAAGCGGTTCTTTAAAGAGTTTATTTCACTAATTGATCTACTTATTCCAGGGATAAGTTTACATACTTGGTTTAAGCAATGGCGAGAGGGTATTCAGTCAATTATAAATGATGTCCACGGCTCTCCGGCTTGCGCCAGCTTGTTTAACGGCCATCGCAAGTGTCCACACTTGTGATTTTTATATTAGCAAGCGTCCACGCTTGCCCGTTCAGTTTTTTCAATCTGGTGTGTGCAAGCGAGGACGCTTGCGGTTTGTATAGTCACAAGTGAAGACACTTGCGACGGCTGTTAGCCTTTAGATGACGATCACATCCAGCATACCGCGCTGTTCTGTGTAGTAGTCAATTGCGCTACTGTATAAGTAATGTTCAGGGCTAGATACAATGCCCGCTTTTACCGGATTTTCGTGGATGTATTTGATCTTTTGTCGAACTACTTTAGGCGTGAACAACTCAATAGGGTGGTTGTCTTGTCTCCAGAGTTGGAAGTGTTTATTGTTGCTGTTCTTTTTGCCGGCATAGCGGAACGCTCGAAGCATCCATTTCTTTCGGCTCTCCGTATTGCAGTTGTGTAGTGTCTCGTGAATCTTTTTGGAAGTGAAGCCTTTCAGGTCCCGAATGGTTTCCCAAAGTTGTGGAGTGTCTTTAGCGCGTCGCGCCACCAAGTGGGCGTGGTTGCTCATCAGGCACCAGCTGAAAATCTCCAGACCTTTGTTCGTTTGGCAATAGCGCAGGTTTTCCACAAAAATATCTTTGTAGACGGGGCGTGTGAAGACGTCGATCCAATGTACTGTGGCGAAGCTGATGAAATATAAGCCTTCCGGGTTTCGGAACTTGTATGCTGTGCTCATTCTTCTGAATGGTCAAAGACTGTTCCTTATTGTGGGTTTATACACATTGGGAAGAATGTGATATATATGCCCTGGCCTGCACCAGTGTGCTTAATGGCCATCGCAAGTGTCCACACTTGTGATTTTTATATTAGCAAGCGTCCTCGCTTGCCCATCTAGCCTTTCCAATACGGTCGAGGCAAGCGAGGACGCTTGCAGTTTTTTTGTCACAAGCGAAGACGCTTGCGACGGCGTGGGTAAATTCTGAAGGCAAAATTCCAGCGACTACTCGTGAGGAATTGCAACACTTTCTATAATCTCTAAACCGAAGGAAAACCGGTCTCGAAAAATCGAATGGCTAATCAACACTCCCGGAAAAGATGAATAAAAACTCGGCGGTTTCGGGAAAACACTAAAAAAGCCCCGCCAAAAGGCAGGACCATATAAGAATAGGGGGAATAAACCCTTGGTTTAGGCGCACCTCTCCCGGAGTTCGGAATATATCCGCCTTGCCTTAGAGCGCTTTGGTCGTGTTTCGGTCTTCGGTTCCGGTTTCTTTTTGACTTTCGGGCTGTCGTCGTAGAGGCCTTTGCGGTATAGCTCTGGGTGGTACTTGGCCACATAGAGGCGCAAAGCAGGACGCATCAGCGTAGGATTAATGGGTTTTATGCCGCAGTGATACAGGCTTTTGCGCCGAATACGGCAATATATCCGGTACGATAATCTGCCGTAGCGCCAATATTGGTCGCAAATATCGTCGGAGGCCCAGACAACCAGCAAGCGATCGGGGCCGGAGCGTTTTCGTCCTGCTATCGGAGGAAATACGGCACGCGCGGGCGAGCCTTTTCTTTCATTGGTAGTCGCCAAATACTTCCGGGCTTGATAAAGCTTGTGGGCGTTTTCGGCGGTGTAAACTCCCATAAAGTCATTACGGCGCAATTCGCGGGAGACAGTCGATGGGTTTATGCCCAGCCACTTCGCCACTTGGCGTATGGACATGCCCTTGGCTTTGCATCTTTGTATCCAGATGCGGTCTGTCAGGTTTAGGTGCCGGTATTTGCCTTTTACCATCATCGGTTATGTAAGAGCAAAATGTTTGCCTTGCCAAACCCGTGTAACAACTTGAAAATGTAAGGAATCGGGGCACCAAAAACGAGTTGAAAAACTGTTTCCCCCAGCACGCTTTAGCGTGTTTAACGGTCATTGTAAGGTACAGTTTTTGAAAATAAGCAAAACTATATTCCTATATTTACGGCACCAGAAAAGAGGGAGTTTGGTTTTTGATATTCAGACATCTTACGACGGAATCGTAAAACCTTTTGTTCTCTTATAAAGAAAAAATCACTTTCAATAACTTGGATTGAACGGCCACGTAGGTTTTCGTTTTTACAGACACCATCTTAAGGTCTCCAAACCTGTGTTTTCTTGGCAATGCCGAAGGCTTTCAACTAATATATTGTTGTAAGTTGGACGGGTGAACAGGTCTATCCAGTGTACTGTGCCGAAGCTGATAAAATATAAACCTTCAGGGTTGCGGAGTTTATAGGATGTACTCATCTTGGTGTTTTGGCAAGGATCATTACTTGGTCGTGGAGGTAAGGTCGGGTACTTGTTGTTTGATGTATCGCAAATAGGGCCCCTTGTAACGACGCTTATTCATTTTTTTTCGTAAAATTTTAATTTTGAAAGATTTTTTAGGAGAGGCCAACAAGTTGTTCTCGAAAATCAAATTGGAATATGTAAAGGGTGTTGATCTAGTGTTCGCTGTAGTGTTCCTGTCTGTGTTTTTTAACAAAGGATCACAGAAAAAATTCGATTTATTTAAAAACGCCTCGATAAGCAAAGCTTATGTATATAGGTCGACTTCTTCCTGAAAAAAGGTGCTACAAGTATAAGTTTGAAACGTACTCGGGTGATGTAAGGTACGGTAATGTCAGTCGAAATGCGACTGTGAGTACTGGGTGACATTACTTGGTTTTATATATAACGGAGAGGAGTTTGTGCTGTTGGTTGATCGTCCCATGGGCAAAGAGGATGAACTGGACGTTATGAGGGATGAGATTTCGGATTATGAGATTAGGCAAGCGATGCTGTATGGAGTGGTATAATATGTACGCTTATATCTTAGCTACTGTAGGTGTTCGAGCTTTTATTATACAGCAAGGTTAGTTCAAAAGCTTCTGGTTTGGTGTGTCACAAGCAAATATGCTTGCTTTGAAGGGAAGGAGTGCGGTGTTGTTTTTCTTTCATGTCATATAAAAATATCCAAAGTAATTGCCCGAAATATATTATTTATTACTTTTAAAATATAAATAAAATAAAAATAAAATAAAAATAAAATAAAAATAAAATAAAAATATTTTGCGTTATGATGAGATGTTTGTTTGTTGTCTCGTGTTTCTTTGTTTTTTTAGGAGCGAAGGCTCAGAGTAAAATTGATTATACCGTAAGCCGGCCATATCATGATGACTTATTATTGGTTAAGATGCTGGCACATGATACAGAAGATTATGTCCTTTTTATAAGAAGGGATAAGAATAAAGTCGGTATACAGCTTTTTAACTATTCGGAGATGAAAATGGTGGCTAATAATTACTATAAAGACCTCCCCAAGGACTTTCGAATAGAAGCCGTGCGGAAAATGGATGGACGAGCCTATCTTTTTTATTCGGTTGAAAAGTCGTCGCAACAACGGCTTTTCGCCAGAGAAATAGATATGAATCAGGGAGTGTTTGTTGGTCTTGAAAAAACAATATTTGACTTCAAGAAAGAGGTAGTTGCCCCACAATCTAGACAACGCAACGATGCTGTCATCAGTCCGAGTTTAATGAATAGGAAATTTGACTTTTCTTTGTCTCATGATGAACGGAAGCTGATGGTCTATTGTCAAGTGAAAAAAGATGGCGGAAAAAAAGTTCGGAAAAACGTTCAGTTAGCGTATAAGGTATTTGACCCATCTTTGGGTGTGTTGCGTAAAGGCGAAGTGTCAATCAAGAATCTTGTTAAAAAAACACAGGCATTGGGTGGGCAAGTTAATAAGGACGGTATCCCCTTTTTTGTCACGTCGGATTACACTGGGTTACACCTTTACAAAGTATCTCCCGAACTGAAGATTTTGCATACGTTAGAGCATATGGGGTATGATAGGGGGAAAACAGTTTGTTTAGCGGACAACTCCAGTCAAGAGATAGTAATTGTGGCTAATTATGTAATGACTAGAGAGAAGAAGCAGAAAGGTCTTTCTGATATTGTTCTGGGAACACACTATGCGAGATTTGATTCAGAGGGTAAGAAACTTAAGGATTCGGCAGAAGAATTTCCTAAAAGCTTATTGAAAAAGTCATGGAATACAAAAATGATATTTTGTGAGATGCTAGGGCTTCAGTTGTTTGGTGAAGATCAGTTTTTGGCGATAAATGAGGAAAGAGCCGTAAACATCAGTTATAGCCTTCAACCAAAATCTGGAGGGAATGCAACAGGGTTTGAGAATAAACGTGATCAAATGGCTCTCGGGGGTGATTATGTAATAACGGCAAAGGATTCAGAAGGAAATACGAAATGGGTACGGCGGTTACCCAAAAATCAAATTCCACATGCTTGGCATCGACTTACGGCGGGTATGAAGCACTTAGATATGGGCGAGAGTCATTATTTTGTGTTTATAGACCATAAAGTGAATGAAGGTGTTTTGAACGGAGCTGAGAATAAGAAAATAAAGTCTTATTTGACGGGACAGAAGTCAGGAATTGTTTATGCTTATCAGGTGGAGAAAGAGAGCGGGAGGGTTTATAGGCATAGGCTGTTCGATAAGCGTAATTTGAGAAAAGGCCTTAAGGGTACCGACTTTAAGATGAACCGGATTACAAAATTGAATGAAAAAGAATTTTTAATAGAATTGAGCAGAGGTAGTTCGAGTTCGTTTGTTGTCAAAGTGAGCGTTAATGAAGGAAGTGCGTTATAACCCTCCTTCGAAACGATTTGTGATGTATTGGAGCGCCAACATTACCAAGATCACCCGGGTAATGTTGACACTTTTGTTTTAATTGCTTGTATACAAGTTTAGAATCTTAGGGTTGGTCTGTGGTAATTCTAAAACTCTCCTGACATAAGGCTGTCATCAGGGCGATCTAAATTTATGAAACGTTAAAATGGATGATTAGTCAGTTACTTTTAATGAATTCAATTCTCCTTCTTGTAGAAGGCTAAATCAGATCTTAAAAATACAAACAGTCAGACTTATGAGTAATCAAATGATCCAAACGTTTCATGTAGTCGGTATTTCTGTAAGAACAATTAATGAGAATGGCCAGGCCATGAAAGACATCGAGGCTTTGTGGGGAAGATTTTGGGGAGAGGGAATCGAGAAACAAATTCCTAACAAGGTGAATGATGATATCTATGCGGTATACACCGATTATGTGACTGACCATACGGGACCATATACTACCATTATTGGAGTGCTGGTCAATTCGTTGGCAGATATTCCAGATGGCTTCGTGGGGGTGACTATTGAGGCAGACCACTACAAAAAGTATGTTTCAAAAGGGAAGATGCCAGAGGCGGTAGTCCATACTTGGATGGAAATATGGGAGGATGAAAAATTGGATCGGTCTTATAAAGCGGATTTTACTGTTCACGGTGAAAAATACCACAACGGTAATGAAGCTGAGGTTGAGACTTTTATTTCTGTGCAGGAGTGAACCTCGAGTGTGACTTAAAGATTATTTTGACCTTCAGGAATGTTTCTGAGGGTGTTTTTTAGTTTAGAAATTTGTCTAGCGAAGATGTCAATCTTTAGTAATAATTGCTTGCAGAAAATATATAAAAGGCATTTCTGGTGTTAATGCTAAGTTGGTTGATTCATGTATAACTTTAAAAGTTTCGCGTTTAACCTAAAGACCTTAGAGTTCTATGATGTAAGACCTAAGTACTTGAGGTATCTTGATAATTGGGATATTTCAGGAAAAGGAGGTGGGGGAACGGCGAATGGAAAAGTAATGTATTTGAGTGTTTGTATTCTTTTGGACTTAACGAAATGTGTGTGTTGCAATAAGTCAATCACGCATTACGAAAGCTTGCATACCAATGGAGATTGGCTGTGGAGCGGTGATTTGAATCATTATTTACTTCACCATAAGCTCTTTATTTCGGATGAGTTTGCGGAGGCGGTACAACAAGTGCCGGATAGAAGAGCCTGTATCGAGATTACGGAGCGTTTTGAGGAGTTTATTGATAATAGATTTTCGTCATTTTCTCAATATTTAAAGAGTGGAGATGTGAAAATCAAAGTGTTGGCTCGTTGTGGCAACGAAAATAAGAACTGGCATTGGGTGGACCGCAATCCGCCTTATATTGAGGGAGATAAACCTGGAAGTGAGAGAGAGCGAAAGCATTTTTTTATAGAAGATAAAGCTATTGATGGTTATAAGTTTTATGCGGTAGACTATATCTCAGAAGACTGCGGTGAATTTGATAAAAATATGAGGCTGGTTTATTACTAGAGATTTTTTCAATGCTTTCTCAGGAAATAAACGGAGGTATGAACGTGGGTTTTGGATAAAAAATTATATGTTCCCGATGTCTTATGAAAGATATCCCGATAAGAACTGTCCAACCGTCCGATTTTACCGGAAATTTTACGATCAGAAACCTGAGCGATGTCCTGATGGATAAGGATATGAACGAGGGACTACATCGTCACGATTTCTATTTTCTTTTGATTCTTCGGAAGGGAGAGGGAGAACACCATATAGATTTCCAGCATTATCCCGTGGGCGACAGAATGGTTTTTCTGATTCGTCCTTGGCAGGTGCATCAGTTGAGGCTTAAGCGGGGGAATAAGGGATACCTTTTGTTTTTCGACGCGTCGTTTTACCCGTCCAAAGAACCGCAACGTATGGCGATGCTTAGGAAGGTGGCCCTGACTAACGCCTATACCTTGCCACAGTCGGAGTTTGCCAGACTGTTATCGGTTGCGGAATCCATTTTTGAGGAATACAAGGGGCGGGGCTTTGCGTATAAGGAGGCCGTAAAAGCGTATTTGGAAATCATTTTTATAGAATTGGGCAGGCAGTGCCGAACGGGGGTTGATGAGCGAAATCCCGATTCACTGAAGAGGTTACAGCTTGAGGAGTTTCTGGATTTGCTGGAAACCCGGATTTGCGAACAGAAGCAGGTTTCTTATTACGCGGAGCGCTTGAGTCTTACGCCTTATCAACTAAACGCGATGACCAAGAGGGCTTTGGGAGCGACTTGCTCGCAGTTGATAACCAAGCAGATCGTATTGGAGGCGAAGCGTAATTTGTTGGCCACCTCAAGCCAAGTCAACGAAATCGCTCACGGATTGGGCTATGAGGATCCCGCTTATTTTATCCGATTTTTTAAAAAACAGACAGGCTTTACCCCTGAAGCTTTTCGTAAGAACTTTAGCTAAGTCCTGCCGTTTTTGCGGGATGTCCTATCCGTCAAGTGTCCTTCAGCCGTAATTTTGTTCAAAAATTATGACTATGAGCACATTATTCAAAACCCTTATCGTTGGCGTTGGAGCTACCGTTGTTATGGATGTTTTTACCTTCTTATTGAATCTGATAGGCATAAAAACGCTGGATTACCGTCTTCTTGGGCGTTGGGTTGGGCATATGTTTAAAGGGAGGTTTAGTCATCAGACGATCGTCGATTCCCTTCCGCTGCCATATGAGCAACTGATTGGATGGTTTACGCATTACGCTATCGGAATATCCTTTTCGTTTCTTTTGGTAGCTGTTGTGGGCGATAAATGGTTGGAGTCGCCAAGTCCTTTGCCGGCTTTGGTTTTCGGAATCGTGACCATTGTGGCTCCGTTCTTTCTGATGCAACCGGCTTTCGGTTTCGGCCTTGCGGCTTCGAATCTTCCCGATCCGGGAAAAGTCCGGATGCTGAGTTTCGTAATACACGCCGTTTTCGGGATGGGATTGTATTTGAGCGCTTTTTTGTTGGCCTTGCGGACGAGGTAATTTGCCTGATACCTTCCGCCCACTTAATGAGCGGGCCATTTTCTGAACCAAAGACCGCTGTTTTCACTTCAATACAGAAAAAGCGTTTATGGGTATGCGTCATGCGGTAATTACGGGTGCGAGCAAAGGGTTGGGCTTTGTGACGGCAAAGGTTTTGTCTGAGAATGGATTTGAGGTAACGGGCATTGCCCGAAAGGCGCCGGACGAGTTTCCGGGTAACTTTTACGAGGCAGACCTGTCCAACGCCGAAGCTACAAAAGAGGTTTTGGAACGGATTGCGACCGAACGTACGGTTGACGCTTTGTTTAATAATGTCGGAACGGTAAATCCGCAGTCTATCGATGAGTGGACCTGCGAGAGTTTTGATGAGGTGATAAATCTCACCCTGCGTACCGCAATGTTGACTACCCAAGCTTTCGTGCCGGGAATGCGGGCCAAGGGCTGGGGACGTATAGTCAATATGTCCAGTATTTTGGCTTTGGGCTATCCGAATCGCTCGAGTTATTGCGCTTCTAAGTCGGCGATGCTAGGCCTGACCCGCAGTTGGGCGATGGAATTGGTAAAAGACGGGATCACGGTAAATGCCGTGGCGCCCGGGTTTATCGAGACGGACCTTTTCAGGCGGGCGAATCCGCCGGGAAGCGATGGCGAAAAAAGGTATGTGTCGATGATTCCGAACGGGCGGATAGGGAAGCCCGAGGATGTAGCCGAAACTGTCAGGTTTCTGATGTCCGAGTCTGCGTCTTATATTACCGGTCAGACGCTGTATGTTGACGGGGGCGTTACTTTGGGGCGGTTGGGGTTTTAAGGCGGAATTAAAATATCAAGAGAAGTGGGCGTTGGTGCCAACGCCCACTTTTTTATCATTAAACAGTAAAAGGGCTACGTCGTATGTTCGCGCTTGTTAGGAACCGTGAAAAAATTTGACTCAATAAAATCCGAAACATTAAAGGTTGTCAAACTGGAAGTAACCCCACCAAAGACTTTGTTGGATAAACTGGAGGGGCGTGGAGGTATTGAAATCTTGTGGGATTTAGTTTTGTGATTTTTAAACCTAACGGTTTTTTTATGGATCATGATAGGGAGTCGAAAAAGTAAAGCTGAGATTTAAGCCTTGCAAAGCCGATTGAAGGCTCAAACCTCGTGAAACCAATTTTTTAGATTTTATAAATCGCTTAACCGAACGGTTTATTCTGGGGTATTCAGCCAAGCGTTCCAATTTTTTGATTAGGTTGTCGGGAAATGCTTTTTTGCCGATGAGTGTTCCCATGATTTGCCCGGCAATTGAACAGTTTGTGTCCGTGTCTCCACCGATCGAAACCAGTTTCGAAAAAATCTCTTCCGGGCCAAATGCAAGTGTTTGGTTGGCCGCCGCGATAGCCAAGGGTACCGAGTTTACAACATACCCGTCATTTCCCAAGGCGCCGATGGCTTCTAGGTTTTCCATTTCTTTAACCCTGATTAGCCTGTCCCTGACCCTTGTGTCGGGAATCTGCGGGATTATTTTTTCGACCAAACAAGATTTGCCGTTCCAGTTTCCGTTGAGAATCTCCCTTATGGCCAGAACTACGCATTTTGCCCCAACGTACGCTTCGTCATTGTGATGGGTGAGAAAACAAATATCCCGAACAATTGAATAATCTATTTCGTCAAGAAAGGCCAGTGGAGCTATGCGCATGGCGGGCCCATTCCCGGCCGCATATTCGCCTTTTCGTCCCGCAAGACTCCAATGAGCGCCAACATCCAAGGCCCTGAAGGCTCCCAAAGTACTGGCGCCAAGTCCCGATAATTTGCCTTTTCTAAAGTCGCTTAAGAATTTATCCGCTATCGTTTCCGGACTAATCTCCGCCGTCTCGGTCATAGCCTCAACCGTAGCCAATGTCAATTGCGTATCATCGGTAATCTGCCATTTGGGCTCTTGGGTTTTCGGTTTTCCAAAAAGGTAATATGCCGATTCGTTTTCTTTAGTCAAATACTCGTAGCCACTGCCGTAAGCGTCTCCGATAGCGCCCCCGAGTATGCATCCTTCGAACTGATCCGCCTTGTTCATGAATTGGGTTTTGAAAGCTTTCGCAAAGATATAGAGATTATTTGTTTGGAGCCGATTAGTCCATGGTCCTGAATTCCGAAGGCAACATGCCGGTGTTTTTTTTGAAAAAACGGGTGAAGTACGAAGGGTCTTCGTAGCCAAGCTGGAAGGCGATTTCGTTTACGCTGAGCGCTGTCTGCTTTAGTAAAACCTTAGCGCCCAATACCAAGGCTTTTGTTAGCCAATCCCGAGCCGTTTCCCCCGTTAATTGTTTTACGGTTTTGTTCAGGTGGTTGGGAGAAACGTGCAGTTTGTCGGCATAAAACTTTACAGAATGCTCTTTTGAGATATGTTTGAAAATGACGCTCTTGAAACTGTTCATCAAATCTTCCTGCCGTGAAAAATTACTGATGTCAATCTGTTCCGGAAGAGCGCTGTTCAGCTCAAATAGCATGGCGACCAAATACGCTCTGAGTTTGCCCGCGTTGTGCGGTCCATGGTACTCTTGGTGCATCCTTTCCAAAATACTGGAAACGGCTTCAAACGTATCCTGATTAAGGGTCAGGGCGTGATGATGCATGAACTGGTTTAGCCTTTCGAACTGTTTGGTGACATTGGTGGTGAATTGCGATTGGATAAGAAAATCGTAACTGAAATGACAATAGAAGCCTTGTACGTCCTTTGAAAAACCCAAAAGGGAGGTGATTTGGTCTTGTTGCCAGAGATGTGCCTGGCCTTTGCGGACCTTCACCTCGTTGAGGTTGCACATCTTGGTCATCTCACCGTCAGTTATGAGGTAGAATTGGGAAACCTCCCTTCGGTAAGGAGGTATGGGCAATTTAATTATGTTCTTGAATTCCTCGAATTTGGCTATCAGAAACCTGTCCGGATCCCCTTTGTACAAATGGTCACGTTCGCTTCCTTTTTCAAAGAATTTTTCCCTGAACTCGCTTGTCGAAAATTTTGATATGCTTGATTCCTGTGCGTTGCGTTTCATTCTGCTCATCTATCTCCAAACTTAATAGGTAACGCCTTGATTGTCGATACGTTAGATTGTTTTGTTCTGTTATTCGATTGTTTTAAGCTAATTCTATGAGGGGGATATGGTTTAAATTTGTAGCAAAACAAAAGATAATGCAATGAATAAATTTAATTTTAATCATTTACTGCTTTTTATAGCAACGGTAATTGTGGGTGTTGGATGCGACAAATGTGACGATACTGATCCGCAAGACCCCGATGACGGAAAGAAACAGATGTTTGTGACTTCGGCGATGACAACCGATACGCAAATGACGCTGAAAAGCGTATTCTTCGTAAACGAAAGACTGGGTTACGCCACCGGCGGAGATCCTCTTATGTATCCAAAGTCGAGATGTGTTATTCTTAAGACCGTGGACGGCGGTGAAAACTGGAATACGGTTTGGGACAAGACATACGACCATCCGGGAGTGATTGCCGAATCCGTTTACGCAACGTCCGAAGACGATGTTTTCGTGGCTTATTCGAATGCCGCTATTTTTAGAAGTGGCGACGCTGGAGCCTCATGGGAAAAAGTGTGCGATTATTCTCACAAAAAATCGAGGCTAACGGGCATTGCCTTCAGTGACGCAAATAACGGTATGGCAGTGGGCAATTTGTCTAACGGAACGGAAGGTTATATCCTGACTACGTCGGATGGGGGCGAACACTGGGATGATCCGCTGGATCCGCACTGGCGTAAGTCTTCGACGGAGTCGAACGTTTTAAAAGAAGCGGTTAAAAACAATCCTTTTTCATCGATTAATTTTTTCCACGGAAACCAGATGGAAGTGACGACTTATTTGACGGGCGGATTGTTGAACCGTGGGGTCGTTACGTCACATCAAAAAAGTTCAGATCAATGGAACGTGATGGAACCGAACAACCCTACGGCGCCTCGATTTGAGGATTTGGCGGTTGAGTACAAATTCATTGTGGCTGTGGGAAGTAACGGCGTTATTAGCGGAAACAATGAAAAAGGTGCGATGTATGCTTCTAAAGACGGTGCGGGTGCGCAATGGTTGCCCATAGATTATGGAGCCGATAACAAGCTGAAAGCGGTGGGACTCAAGAATAACACTATCGTGGCTGTGGGTTGGAATAAAGCCAATAATTTGACAAAGCCCGAGTTCGTGACTGTGTCTTTGGACAAAGGGGACACGTGGCAACGAATTCAGCACGACCACGTAACCGCAGGTTGGGAGGATGTTTTTATGGTCTCGGATAAGAAAATATTTATGGTGGGAAGCAAAGGCCTGATCATGAAGCTGGAAATCAATGCGGGTTCATGATCCGCAAATGCCCAAATTGTGTTTTCTCATAATAACCTTAAAACCCCGATAGGTCTATGATTCTGGCTTGAACATGGCTTTAAGCCGAAAACCGAAAGCGGAACCTTAATGTGGTTCCGCTTTTATATAGCGAGATGCTATAAGAGGTATTAGTCTATGGAGCTCAGTAGAGGCGATTTTTTTGGCTGGAATAAGAAGAAGCTTTGTTCGTTCGGATAAGGCGTTTTGATTTGTTTGTAAGGTTAAGTTCCATTTACCCGTATGTCCCTGAAAAGGAGTGAAAACCATAATTTCCAATAAATGAAAAAGGGCCCGCTTGGGCCCTTTAGGATTAAATCAAACCGATCTATATAAAGAAGCAATTGCCTAGCTATAGCGTTTTCGACCTCTTAATAAAAGAGCTTTACGACAGCGCTAAGATTTGAGCGGGTAAAGGCGGAAGTGATGACTTTTTCCCCTGCCTGGACCGTAAGTTTTTTGATTCCGTAAACGTCTTCTTTGAGAAGTCCTCCGAAATAGCGGATCACACGTGTTTTGTAATCGAGATCATCGATTTTTTTCAGGTTGATTAGTGTATGGGTGTCTTCCGATTTCTGTACGCTGTCGGGTTTTACCGTTACGGTCATTGTGCCGGTTTCTTTGGACAAGCTCACAGCGATAGTTTTGCCGTGGAAATCGCTTTTGTCGAGGACTTGTTGTTCTACTGCTTGAACTACGGCGTCTTTCTGGAGACCTTCGCAAAGACCTTGTGCCGTGAGGGTAAGAAGAAGTGCTATGGCTAGAATCAGGCTTTTCATGGCATTGTATGTTTGTCGGTTATGCCAAATCTAATCCATAGGGCGTGCCAAATATCAGAATCGGCCTTTACGGGGGCGCTGAGGTGGTTTGTCTTTGGGGTTGCAAAAAACAGTGTATCGTTATCGGACATTTTTTATGTTGGATTTTGTTCGGTTTTGGAGCATTAACGGGGCGGTATAGATTTGTGTGATTGCGTCAGTTCCGTACCTGTTGTGTTTTGCCGTTGAGTGAGACGGTCTGTTGGCTGAAGCCTATATGCATTTTTAGCTCCGGTTTCATTTTTTACACGGTTTACGGGGTGTTTCCGAAAGGAAAAAAAGACGAAATTTATTTCTGATTCTAAGGTCTGTGGATACGTAGGTCACGATGATGACCTGGACCTGCATTCGTTTTGCGATTCCACGGAAATGCTTCTGAAGATCCGATAATTATGACCGACACTATTAACTATCAATACGCCGTAGCCTCGGCATTGCGTAAAACCGCCGAGGCCGACGAACTTTTGCTTTCGGAATACAGCGAACTGGAACGGAAAACCGGAGCGCCGTGTTTTTTCTGGGGAAAATTGGCCGATCCGTATATCACCGCCCGGTGCCTGATTACTCTGTCGAAGGTAGTGCAGTCCAGCTTTAACCTTTCGCCTTTTCAGCTCGCGTTATTGAAAGACCCGGTGGTGACGGCAGGAAACGATACGATACGGTTCGAAGGTTTTTCGCATTGCGCCGGGGTTTACGCGCGTGTAGATGTATTGCCGGATGGCCATGACGGAGAGTTTTTGGACCAAGGCACTACCAATGTCGATTTTAACCAACCCATGATTGGTGCTTTGGGCAGTGTGCGCCGAAAAGAGGATGTGATGTTGGCCGTAGGGCAAAAATCGGTGAGCGTGGAGACGTCCGGCGCCAAGGTGGTTGAGCGGAAAGTGCCTTTGCCCACAAAGTGGATAAAAGGAATGACCACTGTCCAGCTGTATCTAGCCGATAGCGAGGAACGTTTCCGCCTTAACCGTTTGCAGGCTTTACAACTTTTCAGAAGCGTTCCGAAAAGCAAAGTGAAAACGGATTATTTTTTGGGAATGAGAGGCACCCGCCCGGTCTTGTCGCCCGCCAAGATGCCCGACGGCGTTTGCGTGGGTGGTGTCCATCGTTTGCGCCTTGTCGAAGGCCTTTTGCCTTTGGTTGACGAGGTCCGGGTTTTCGCTCATAAAGACATGCAGTCCACTACTTGGCAATTGTATTTTGGGCCGGTTCGCTTCAATATCACGCTTTCCCGTGATGCTTGGCGGGGCTTCTCGGGCGAGGGTGCCGCTTTGGAATCTTTGATGGAAGATGTTCCCGAAACATTGATCCGCCGTTTCGACAATTACAGCTTTGCGAACCAAAGTTTCAACGCCACGATGACCGCTATCCAAACCGATGTCGATTTTGCGAAAATCGATCAATTGACGGCGAGGCTGTCGGCGATGGGGCTTTTGGGCTTTGATTTGGATGATAACGCTTTTTACTATCGTCGCCTTCCATTCAAAATGGAGCGAATCATGAGCTTGAACCCGAGGGCGAAAGGCGCCGAAAAACTCTTGGAAAAAGGCAAAGTAACGATCGTAAGCAAAGACCCGGATAGGGTGGAGGCCAGGGTTGAGGGAAGCGGTGTCCGCCACACAATCGTGATTAAGGGGGAGAAAGCCCAATGTACCTGCGCTTGGTATGCCAAAAACCAAGGGGAACGGGGAGCTTGCAAGCATGTGCTGGCTGTGAAAAAGATGTTAAACACGAAGTAAGAAAGCCGGAGAGATGGAACTGGAAAAAGAACTGGAGAGGATAGTTGAGCGTGGAAAATGGGATGGCGGAATTAAGTTTTTGACGGAAATCGGTGCGGAAGGTCGCAAGGCGATAGCGAAAAAGGCTAAAGCTTTGGCGAAGGATTATAACCGCTATGATAACAATCTGTACGACGGCTACAAGGGATCCGTATATCAGCGCCGGTTGCTTAGCGGTATAGTCTTCACGTGTCTGACGGAGCGGGACTTTAGCAAATTCTCGACGGTGTTTTTAAAACAAGAGGAAATCGGAGAGCTTCTGGCCATTACCCCGACAAATTGGTTTAGTGATTATCTAAACAGGTTTGCCGAGCGAGAGGAAGGTTACGTGCCGTTAGGGATAAAATACGATTGGTTGTTGGAAATGAGCCGGAAAGGCTGGCTGAGCCCTAGTAAAATGCTGTGGGCCAGGTGCCTGGACAGGTGGAGCCCAATTTATCGAGACAACGAATTCTTCATGCGCCAGAGTGTAGAGATGCTGACGAAGTACGATGAGACCTTGGCCGAACATATCTGGTACTTTTTTGATACGCCTTCCGAATTTTATTATGCGGTGGTGGACTGGACGCCGGGAAAGGCAAACGAAAGCGTTTGGTTGACTGTATTCAAGGAACTTGTCAATTTAGGGCTGGTTGACAGGGTACGTTTGATGCGGGAGTGCTTGAAAGGCACGATCCAAGGATTCAACAAACCGCAGACAGGTTGGTATATGCATTGTTTTGAAGCGATGAACCCGACGGAAAAAGACGTCTTGGAACTGTCTGGAGAGATGATGTCAGCCTTGAGTAGTCCCCAAAGCAAGGTACCGAACACAATTCTTAAATTTTTCAAAAAACATTGTAGCGTTTCCGGTTTTGACCATGAGGCTTTTCTCGACTACGCTTCCATGCTGTTGAATCACGAGACAAAATCGGTGGTCAATAGCGCGTTGATGATTTTGGATAAGCAACTGAAACTGCACGTTGACGGTTTTGACAGGATTGCACTGACGGTAGCGGAGGCTTTGTCTCATACGGACGCTTCGGTTCAGGTGCGGGCTTCTAAAATATTGAAAAAATGTGCGGGAAAAACCGATGATATTCCGAGCGTTATAGCTCCGTATTCCGAGAGTCTGGTTTATGAGGCCAAAGAGTTACTTTCGGACTATCTGGAAGAAAATGAGCCCGAAAACGTGGAGGTATGGGACGAAACGGAGCCGGTAGAATCCCCGATCCGCAAGGAAAGCATATTGGAGAGCCCGAAAGATATTGAGGCGCTGACTTTTTTGTTGACCCAAGTGTTCGAACACAATGACGATAGCCATTTCGATTTGGCTTTGGACGGAGTCGTGCGCTTGGATCAAGATTGGGCGGATTCTGATGTCTCTGTTTTGGGGCCTGTGTTACAAAAAGCCTATAAGGTTGCCAGTACGCCGTGGGAGCAGAAAATCGGACATACGAATTACCTTTTCGCTTTGTTTTTTCTCGAATATTCCGACCGTCTTATCGACCGTTTTCCGGAAGGAGCAAAAGGATTGCTGAAAATCAGAGACAAATTCTATAAAGAAAAACAACGCTGGAAGTCGGAGAAAACTTTGGAATCCGGGGCATACAGGTTCCGAACTTGGCAAACCGACGGAAAGCTAAGTTACTCCTCCGTTTATTTTTTGTTCAAACAGCGATTGGTCGAGGCTTTGGAATTGATCGACGTTAAGTTGAATCTTCCATTATTGTCTACGCCGACGAATGACCCGCATTGGGTAGATCCGAGAGCGCTTGCGGGTAAACTAAAGTTGTGGCAAATAGCGGAAGCCAAGCCAAAACATTGGGACGCGCAATTGGCAATGAGTCGAGTCGTTTTGGAAGGGGCCGAAAGCATCTTGCCTTATATTGAAGAAGGCTTGACTGGTGAATGGCGTGACCTTTTGCTGTTCTTATTCGATAAGGAAGCCTTGCCGAAAGGAGAAATCAATAACGAAGCGCATTGGTGGACCGCTGGTGTGACGAAGGCTCCCGAAACGGAATTCAAAGCGTTTGAGAATTTTAAAATGGCTAACTCGGACCGCAAGCTTTATAGCGGTGACTATGACTGGCGGATGAAGGACGACTTTGTCAAGGAGTGGGGCTGGGATGCGAAATTGAAAAAATATAGAGAATTGGAAATTCCGAAAACCTCTTTGGAAATAGATATTCCGGAGCACAGGGTCCGATTGGACCAAAGCCTGCTTGCGAAGAAAATGCCTGAGATTTCGGTTTATCCGTTGCTTTATGTTAACAACAGGTGGCATAACGGTTTGCCCAAAGACATTTCCAGAATCCTTGGACTGGCGCCTTACCGTTCCGAATTGGTTGCCGGAACTTTGCTGGCGCAATATTCCCGTTTTCCCGAGCCCGAGGGGGAAGACGACAAACGCATTATGCAACGTTTAGTCGATTTTTATAATGATCACCCTTGCGAAATGGGCGAAATGGGGCACTTGTGTGTCGCCGCGGGATTGGTGAACTCAGATAAAACCACTAGGGCTTTGGCCTCCGAAGTATGGATTCGGCAAACGCAACGGGGCTTGTGCGATTCCGAATCGCTGGGCAAAATGTTGGGAACAATGTACTCCCGGAATTTCGCTCCAATGAAACGCCTTACCGACACGTTGACACAACAGTTATTGCATATGTCTCCATGGTTGGATTTGCGCCTACAGACGGTTTTGGAAAATGCTTTGGCAAAACTGCCAAACGATCCGGTAAGAGGCTTGAAAAAACTTTTGGAACAATATCAGGAGCTGTTGAGAAAAAATAAATCCAGTGTGCCGGAAACCCTGAATGGAAAGTTGGACGCTTGGGCGGAGACGAAAAGTTTGGCAAAGACGGTCAAATCTTTAATGGCAATGGCCTGATAACCGATACCCAGATTTTTCATCCTAAACGTTAGTCGAATGACAACTTCCGTACAGGCTCAATTGGAAGAAATAGTAGTGCGAGGCGATGTGGAAGGCGCTTTGTCGATGTTCCGGACTTTGGATAATGAAAGTCAAAAAGGCTTGGCTCCTTTGGTCAAGAGTCTTTACGCTTATTATAGCGAAGAGGTCGAAAATGAGAAAGACCGATGGGGCCCAAGAGCTACAAATGAGCAAGACAAAGTGTTGCATCTGGCAATGTTGTTCACTTTTCCTAAGACGGAATTATCCAAAATACCGATTTTGCGAAGCGACTTCCGGGAAGTGGAGTCTTTGCTCTCGTTTTATATCCCCGAAGGTTTTGGCGAAATGCTGAACGAATCGGCCAAGAGAGGGTGGCTTCGCTATCGGATAACCTATGGATGGGTAATGAGCCTGAAGGAACGGGGGATACTTGATCCTTGCCCTGAACTGATTGTGCGTACGCTTTTGCCATGTATTGGCGGTGTGACACCCAAGGGGCGAGAGATATTCAGTATCGAGAGGTTATATGAATTCCCGGAGACCTTACGATCACATGTCTGGCTGTTTTTTAGTCATTACTCCGTCATTTTCGATCATTCGGCAGTGGGTGCGGAAGGAGAGAAACGTACCTGGAAAAATGCGTTTTTGACGTTATCCACTAATGGAGATCTAGATAGGTTGCGCTTATTGAGGGAATGTTTATTGGCCGTCCCGCGTAATCTTAGCAAGTTTTTGAATAATTGGTATTTGGAACTTTTCAAGGATTTGAATCCAAAAGCTTCGGAGATTCTGGGCTTGCAGACGGAACTGAACGCTTTGTTTTCGTTGGGGCATAACGGAGCGATGTGTTTGGCGCTTCATTCCTTGAAAAAGAGTTGTACCCATCCCGATTTTTCCCGGCAGGAATTTCTTGAAAATTGTCCTTTGGCTCTGGCCAGCCAAACTTTGGGTGTAATTAATGAATGTATTTCCGTTTTGGATAAATTAACCGGGAAATATCCAAGAGAAGCGTTAGAGGTTTTCCGGATAGCCTCCGAAGCGTTGACCCATCCGAAAGCCAATGCTCAAGTCAGGGTAGCGAGGCTGATCCGAAAACACGCTACTCTGGATTTGGAGCGGGAAATACGGGAAATGTTGGAGCCTTATTCCGAATATGTTTGTGCGGAAGCCAAAGAGCTTTTGTCTGAATATCTCGAAAATACAGAATCAACATTACCAAAGGAGGGAAAAGGTACTTTGCCAGCGGTTTTATCCGACGAAAACCGGATCGAATATCCTGAAAATATCGAGGAATTCGTTTTTTTCCTAAGCCAGGTATTCGATCAGCGTAATGTCCATTCTTTTGATATATTTCTGGATTCTTTGGTTCGGTTTTATCCTGAAATCAACCCTGAAGATCTGCCGAAATTCGATCCGGCATTGCAAAAATCATTAAGGGTAAGCGCGGGTGTCGCAAGTAATCGGGCTAGTTTCACCGATCGGGTTATGGCCGTTACTTTTTTGGAATATTCCGGATTGTTGATCGAGCGTTTTCCGGAGGGTAGCAAGACTTTACGGGGGCTACGCGACCGGTTTTTGAAAGCAGACAAAGCGAAACATCCCGTGAAGTATTTTCCAAATAGAGGAAATCGTTTTTATCTGGAAACCTGGAGCTTGGCAGGGCAACACCCTTTTCTCCATATCTTTTACAAACGGGCGTTAGAAGCGCTTCGACTTTTGCGTAAAGGAAAAACGCTACCCTTGCTAGCCTCTCCGACGCATAAACCCGCCTGGATTTGTCCTGATACGTTGATTGAAAAAACAAAACTATGGCAAGATGCGGGAGAGGAACTTTGCGTATTGGATTGGGAAAACGCTATCGCAAGATTGGCATTCGAAAATAACCCAAAGATTCCGAAAAAGGCTTTGTCGGAAATTCAAGGTCAGCCGGGCGAAATATTGACTTATATGCTGAATGGGGAATCGTCAGATATAAAAAATCCAGAAAGCGTATGGTCTACGGCCTCGATCACGAAAAATGAGGAACCTGCGAAAGGTTATGTTTTTACGGACGAACCAAGAAGATATTATTATTGGGAAACGAAACCAAAAGGAAAAGAGGAACGCAGAAAAATATTGGATTTCGAAGGCGTTGAGTATTGCCATGAAGTGGAAGATATAAGCTATCCATTCAAAGGCGAAAACATGGATGGCTTTTATTCTTCCATTGGTTTGAGTCGTGTCAAGTTAGGGCATCTGGGAATCGATACCCTGCGTTATTTGGCTTTGGCGCCCCATCATCATGAAAAGCTTTTGGCGGCGGTTGTGGCTAATGGTTTTCGTTACTCTGACAGTTTGAACGAAGCTTCCACTTGGTTGGTCTCAACTTCGGTTCTGAATTATCTTTTGGAATATAGCCAAGAGCCGTTTCAACGATCGGAAACCCTATTTCTGGCTTTGATAGCCACTGGCCCGAGCAAAGAATTGAGAGAACAATCCGTTGGGCTTTGGGAACGTGGCGTCTATTTCGGATTACTGGATGACGGGAAATTCGGAGAAGCGTTGGGGAAAATGTATGCGATGGAATTCGTTCCCCTGAAGCGTTTTACCGATTTGGTTTCTTCATCAATGCTTAATCTTTCGGTGGAAAAGAACCAAGCTTTACGGAAGGCTCTAGAAACCATGATGACCTTGTTGGATGATAAACCGATAAAAGGGTTGAAAGCCCTTTTGGAGATTTACGGCGAATTGGTATTCGAAGCGAATACCGCTGTTCCGGATACATTAACCGAAAAATTTGAGGTTTGGGGTAAAGTAAATTCATTGAAGAGAATCATCAATCGCCTTACCGCACGGAATTAGGCTTTGGGAATAAGCCTTTTTCGTTTTTTCATTTAAACTCAAAAACAGAAATGAGCACCGTTTTACACGCTGATCTGAGCCATTTTATAGAGCAGGGAATGTTTGACCAAACTATTGAACTGTTCAAAACCCTTGGTGATAAACAGCGAACCGGCTTAAGAAGCTTGGTGAAAAAATTAGTCAAGTATTATTCGGAGTACGAACAAGAAGAAGGCACCAACAGGTGGAGCTCCCGCGGTACGCCAGAGCAATGGCGGGTTTTGCACATCGCTTCCCTTTTTTGCTTTTCCAAGCGGGATATCAAGCGGATGCGGACATGGGGATATAAGATTCAGGATGTAGAAAGATTATTGGACTTTTACGTGCCCGAAGGTTTCGGTGAAATACTGAACGAGGATGCCCAAGATGAGCAGTTGCGCTATGGTATTACCTACCCGTGGATGTTGAGTTTGCGTGATCGTGGCATATTGGATCCAATTCCGGAAATGATTGTGAGGACTTTGCTAAAGCTTCCCGAGCCCGAAGGCTTGCGCCTATACCAAAACGGATATGATATGGACAACCTTCGTGAATATCCCGAGATTTTGGGCGGGCATATTTGGCTTTTGTTCCATTATCCTTCGAATATAAATTTTCATAGATGCCGAACCGAAAAGGGAGAAGACGAGACATGGGTGGATATTTTTCTTCATCTCGTCGAGCGGAAAGATATAGACCGTGGAAGATTGTTGAGTGAATGCCTGTCCGCGTTGAATCAAGGATTTAACAAGTTACTCAGCGGCTGGATGGTTGATCTGTTTGAATCGCTAAATCCTACGAAAGAAGAACTGCTGGAAATGCAAGCCGATATTAACGCGACCTTTTCTTGTGGCCAGAGTAAGGCTTTAAGCCGTTTGTTGCGTTTATATAAAGGAATTTGCGCTGAGGACGATTTCGATCGGGATGGTTTTTTGGATAATTGTCCGCTATTGCTGGGAAGCGAGACGCAAACCGTAATTAACGGGACTTTGGCTGTTTTGGAGGGTCTGGCGAAGCGTCATCCTGACCGTGCGCTAGAGATTTGTGGCATAGTGGCGGATTTATTCGCAAATAAGAAAGCGACGATTCAGGTCAAAGTGGCGAAGTTGATTGCCAAACATTCGCCTGCGGAAGTGGACGAGGAATTGAAAGGGACGTTGGAGCCTTTCGCCCAAGAAATCTGTGGCGATGCCCGGAATATACTGTCAGCTTATTTTTCAGAGGAAATAGAGGCTTTACCCGAAGAAGGGAATGGCGTTTTGCCATCGTCGCTATCCGATGAAAACCGAATAGAATATCCGGACGATATCGATTCGTTCGTCTTTTTCCTGAGCCAAGCTTTCGATAACCATACGCCGTATCACGTCGATGTGTTTATGGAGTCTTTGCTTCGTTTTTATCCGCTTTTGAAAGCGAAAGACTTGCCCGCTTTGGGCCCGGCGCTGCAACGGGCGCATAAGGTTGGCGGTGACTTTGTCAATTCCCGAATAGGCTATTGCGACAAGTTTATGGCGTATAGTTTTATCGACTATACGAAGATGCTTTGCGAGCGATTTGCGGATGACGCAAACGCTTTGGAACGTATCAACAAGAAGAATGACGATCCGAATGATAAAGAAAAAGGCGGTTGGCGTTTTACTTTGGAGTATTTGAAGTTCTCACAAGAACATCCGTACCTGAAGATTTACCGCAAGCGGATGTTGGAAATGTTGACGTTTGTGCGTGAGGAGACCTATCTTCCGCTTTTGTCTTCGCCCACGCACAAACCTTCTTGGCTTGAGCCGGCGGTATTGATCGACCGGATAAAGCTTTGGCAAAAAGCCGGAAAGGACATCGGGCAAATGGACTTGGAAACGGCCATGGCACGAACGTATCCGGAAAGATCGGAGGCGTTGGTGGAAAGAGCGGGAAAGGAGCTAGAAGGTCAGGCGAGCAGACTTTTGGCCTACCTTTTTTCTCCCGAAGAAAAAGACGGCGATATCGTAAAGAAAGGGGGCGCTTGGTCTACGGTTACGATAACGAGATCCGAGCCGGAAATCAGGGCTTATGAATTTGGAGTGGAAGTGAGGCGCTATAATACGTGGAATGCGCAGACGAAAACACATGAAATGAAGCCGTATGAATACAAAATCCTGAAATTGGCTGGCGTAAAGCACGGTTATGACGGGAAGAAAACGAACCTCCCGTTCAAGGAAAAAAGTAGCGATGTTTTTTATAGCGCTTTGGGTTTGAGCAGGGGTGACTTGTACACTTTGGAAGCCGACACCGAACGTTATTTGACCTTGGCGCCAAACCGGCGGGAAGAGTTGATGGCCACGCTTGTTATTGCTTTATTCCGTTATTCCGATTTAACCGGTGAGGCTAGTGAGTCCCGAATTGCGCAACGCATCGCTGACCAAATGTTGACTTACGCTAACGAACCTATCAAAGGAGCCGATCTTCTGTTTTTAGCGGGTATCATGACATGTCCTGACAAAACGTTGAGAGCAATGGCTGTCGCTATTTGGGAAAGAGCTGTTTATTATGAGCTGATTGATGACGGGGCCTTTGGTCAAGTCTTGGGGGCATTTTACGCCGCTGAGTTTATCCCTTTGAAGCGGTTCACGGATTTGCTGTCGTCATCGATGTTGCACCTGTCGGCGGAGAAAAATATCGCCTTGGGAAATACTTTGAGGGTTATGTTGGCCAATTTGGAAGATAAGCCAGTAAAAGGGCTGAAAGCTTTGTTGGAGATTTATCGGGAATTTCCAAGGAAAGAGGCGGATGAAGTTTTAAATGAGAAATTTGCCGTATGGAATAAAACGGCATCATTGCGTAAAGTTCTGAAAGCCTTAACGGAGCAAGAGCCTGTTCAAATTTAACCTGAAATCTTATTTACCCATGGATATTAAAGAAATCTGTAAGCGGTTACTTTTAAGGGAGCCGAAGCCGGATGAAGGTTATTCGTTGACGGAAATAGAGGAAGCTGAAAGGCGGTTAGGCAAAGAGTTACCGAAGCCTCTTAGGGATTTTTATTTGATGATCGGCAAAAATGACCTGTTCGCTAACGCGTTTTCTCGCTTTGTCCGGCCTAAATCACTTTCGGAGGAGGATGGGAAGCTGATCTTTTTGGAAGAAAACCAATCCGTTGTCTATTGGGCTGTTTCCGAGAACGGAGCCGTTTATTCTTCCGAAAACCGGGGAGGTGGGAATTGGTATGACGAAAAAACGGATATCGATACTTTTATGAAAGCGTCGCTTTATAATCAATGTATTATGGCGGACGAAAGTTTTCATGAGGATTATGAAACAGGTTTTTTGTATTCGGGAATGCTGAGCGCAATAGAGTTGCGTGACAAAAGCCTTGGCCGGAAATTGAAAACGTTTCTGGATTCGGCCTGGACAGTTGTGGCAAGGGCAAATGACCTTATTGTCTATGAAAAAGCGGATGCGTTGATGACGATTAATTTGACGGCAAAAGGAGACGCGATAGGCGAAGCTTTTTGCTGTTTCCGAGATGAGAGAGAATTTGACGATATATGCGAGTCATTCAGGTTTTTCCAGATTTGATTTTTCACAAAAAGGGCGGACATCTTAAGGTGTCCGCCCTTTTTGTTTGGGTCGGTTATCAAAATCGGAAATGACAGATTAATGTTTTAACCCTATTCTGTGAAATGCTACTGTTTCTCAGTCGTTTGGAATTTAAATTCCTTTTTGAAGAAATTCATCATTTCCGTTGACCAATTCGATTCGCCGATGTGGCTGTCGTTGGGGAATACCACGTATTCTTTTTTGGAGTTAATTTCGTTAAAAGCTGAGAACCCCAACCTCGGTGGGCAGTCATCATCAACCAGTCCGGCTATGTAGAGTGTGCTAGCTTTTATACGTTTTGCAAAATGCTTAGTATCAAGAAAGTCAAGTGTTCTCAATCCTGCCTCAAAATCACAGCTATTGCCATAATAATCAAGGAAACTACGCACTTCGTCTTTGATGAGGGTGCGGACCTGAATATGGTTTCTCATATCGGTAGGGAACGGATCGCCATATGCGCAAGCGCTTATCCTGTCGGGAAGCAAACCGGCTGTCATTAAAGCAAGCCCACCGCCTTGGCTACTGCCCATCACGCCGATTTTGGATTGATCCACTTCCTGACGGGAACCCAAGAAATCCACAGCGCGCAAACAATCCATAAATATTTGGCGATAGGCGGTTTTGTCAATATCGCAGATACCGTGTCCGAAGAAACCCGGAACTGGAAAATCCGTTTTAAACGATTCTTTACTCAGCCCGTGCCCTCTTACGCATAGTGCCAATTCTACAATTTCGTTTTTACTCTGTAAGAAGCCATTCAAATGTTCAAAACCGTAACCGTAGCCAGGCAGGTGCAAAATAGTAGGGTAGGACCCTTTCTTTTTGGGAACGAAATAGTAGCCGTAAATATCCACATTTCCAACTGATTTCATTTTTACGATATATCCATTTCTGTTTTCCGAACATAGATCCTCCCGCTTTTCGATTTCAAAATTTGGCTTTACCGTTTTCAGCTCCTCAATAGCGTTTTGCCAATATTTGAAATACCCTTTAGGTTCATTTTTAGCTATTTCGATTTTGGTAGGGGCTACACAGAAAAAACTGCTGGCACCTAAATATCCGTCGTTTTTCAGAATGGCGGTAACGGTATAAAATCCGGGTTTGAGTTTTTCGGAACTTAGGTCCAATTCGTATGACTGTTTCCCTTTTACGGTTTTGATTTTTCTTTTTACGACAGTTTTGTGGAAATCATTTTTAATCAGGAGATCGATTTGGCCCCTTGATTTGGGCTTAATGTTAATGTTTAAAGAAATGTTGGCGGGATTTTCAAAAACATGATTTTCGGGTTTGTAGGAAATTGCGATTCTTGAATCCGGCTGAACGTTTCGGTAAAGTTTGACAGCGTTATGATTTTTTCCTCCTGTATATGAATAGTTGGAACATTTAATCTTAATGCTGTTTTCTTTATTGAATTTCAAATATTTACTCGGCACTTTAAACTTTTTCGACTTATATACTGGACTTATCGACCATACAAATCCAGTGTTGAAACCACCGCCGATATAGTGTCCGTTAATTTCCACACTATCAACACTAGCGAGAAGGGTTATTTCGAGGTTAAAATCCGTAGGATTTTGTTTGGGAACGAAAAAGCTGGTTTGCAGAACCCCAGAGGGCTTTTGATAATATAGACCTTGCCTTTCCCATGACAATAACATACTGAACGGCATCGATTTTTCTTTATTTAAGCCGTCGTTAAAAGTAAGTTTCCAGTCAAAGGGAATAAGGTTTTGAGCAAATCCATTGCTCATGGCAAAAATGAAAATGGCGGAGAGTATAAAGTTTTTTGGAATCATCATTAGCGCTCGTTAGTGCTGTGAAAAAGTGTTTTTATCTCAATTATAAGATAAGTTGAATTTTATAGTGGCGCAAGTGATTTTGTTCTGAGTTGTTGATTTTCAGGGTGTAATCGTATTCGATAATTTGAAAGCTCACTTTCGGTTGGTTTTGGGAGTTAAGAAACCAATGTATCCGATGATTTTCTAATTATGGATTATAAATAGGCTGGTTTGCTTTTTTGAAGCTACCCTTCCGTTTACGATTTACGCTGTTTCAGGTATTGGCTCGGGGTCATTCCTGTTTGCTTTTTAAACGCATTATAAAAAGTGGTTTTGCTGTTAAAGCCAACTTGGAAAGCGATGGCAAGTATCGTCATCCTTTTTGTCTCATTGGAATCTAGTAGGCGTTTAGCGTCTTTGACTCTGAAGGAGTTTACATAATCGGAGTAGTTCATTCCTGATTTTTCGTTGATCACTTGCGATACCCAGTGAATAGATTCTCCGACGGCTAGGGCTAGATTATTGATCCTGTAATCGGGATCGTGGTAAGGGGTTTCGTTTAGCATCAGTTTATTTATCGTTTCCCAAAGAAGTTCGGCCTTGTTTTTTGTGAGAGTTGAGTTTTCGTATTTAGGTTTGGGTTCCGGCGTTTCGGGTGAAAAATTAGGTTGCTCGCAAACGGCAAAAATTGGAAAACGAAAAGAATAGAAAACCAACACAAGAATAGAAACGGTTATCAGAAAACCTTCAAGTTTATAGATGGAAAAAAACAGATCATTGTTTATTGCGCTAATGAGTAGTAGTGAGTAAAGGGCGATAAGAAACAATGTGGTTTTTTGGAGCCAGTTGTAATTTAGCTTTTCAACTCCATTAAGATGTATGCTCTTTGTGAGACTTTTGATTTTCAGATAGGCTAGGGTTAAGCAAGTGATATTTAGAGCTACAGTTATGACATAGTCTGCCATGATAGGGAATTGGTGTGTTAAGTAATGTATGATTTCGCTTCCGTCTGGATTATGCTCGCTTTCAACAATATGTAAGCCTATTTTATAGGCGATGAAAAATTTTAAGACTGAATATGCTGATAGTCCTATAATCCAATTTTTGATTTTTATCCTGGATGAAGAAATCAAATATGTGTATAACAGGAAAAGTGGACCGATAAGGTGAGAATGTAAGTATGAGAGGCCCATAAATGGCTCAAGGTATCCGTTGTAAAAAAGGAATGTGTCGATTAGGTAATGAATATTCATCAGCAAGATGATTATTAGAACTGTTTTCGCCCATGAGTTCAGGGGCGGACTGCTTTTACTTGTGTAGATAGTGACAATTAAAAGCAGACTAATGATTAGGCCGAAAAGGGGGAATGCGTTTAGTATTAAGTCCATAGGTTGGAAATTGATTTAGTATGCTTATTAACCTGAATAGTTTTTTTGAATAATAGTTTTGTCTGCTTCGAAGAAGGAAGTGTTTGAGTTGTAAATTGGTGCTGAAGATTGACTGGAAGAGGACGTTAGGTTAGCGAAGTACGTTGATTTTTTTCATTGCATAGGTTGTGAAAATAGTTTTTCAATGGGGAAAGAGAGAATTTGGAATGAGGGTTAAGTTGTCAATTATCTTAATGTATAAGAATTATTTTCGGTGTAAATGACTGACTTATATTGGTTTGTTGGTTCTGTTTTATGATGTGGGATATGTTTTTGATCCCTAATTATAAAGTGGGCAGACTTCAGTTTTGGATACGGATACTTTTGTGTGGAAATGTAAATGCAAAAGAGAAATCCGATGAAGAACAGACTGATAGTGTTTGCGCTGGTATTGGTGGCAAAATGTAGTGCGATACAATTTGCCAATGCGCAAGCAACGAAAGATAATCCAGGGGAAGAGGAGTCAGGTATACAAAGAGTGAAGAGGAGGATGTCAAAGGTCGATTCTCTTTTCTACCATAATGGGGAGGTGGCTTCTTACAGTATTTTGCCGATCATAAGTAATGATAATGTGAAAGGTCTTGAATTTGGTGTGTTGCCTATGTTCTTTTTTCATACAACTAAAGGCAATAACAAAACCTCTCGTCCCATCTTATTAGCACCAAGTTTAGCCATCTCTACAAAGGGGTATGTTAGTGCGGATCTTTTGGTCGATATTCCGTATAGAAAATGGCATATAGTCTCGGGTTTGGGATATGAGAAGTTTGTTGATCGTTACTTTTATCGAAAACAGGAAGTGGAGGGTGTCTTTGTAAAATACAATACTCGTCGTATGGAGGCATTTCTGGATATAACTCGTCAAACTGGCAGGGATCTGGAGTTCGGCTTACATACGGAGTATATGAATGTTAAGAACAGGACCTTTCAGGACCAAAGTTCAGGTGGGTTTGAAAAATGGATGGGAAGTAGCAAAGCTTTGGGCTTGGGTCCAGTAATAGTCTGGGACACAAGGGATCATTTCAACGTACCGACCAAAGGTATGTATGCGATAGTGAGGTCAAATTTTTACGAGGATGATTTGGGTTCCGATTTTACCTTTCAAAGGTATTCGGTTGATATTAGGCGTTACGCATCGTATTGGTCAAAAGGTGTATTTGCCACTCAATTTGTGATAGAGTCAGTTAATGGGGATGTTCCTTATTATCAGTTGCCAACCATAGCAGGGCCGAATAAGCTTCGGGGTTTGGATAACCCCAATCGCTACATCAATAAACAGGCAATTTTCTCGCAGGTTGAATATAGGCATGATTTCGGGAAGCGTTACGGAGGCGTAGTGTTTGCCGGCTTGGGAAATTCATCTGATAAATTTGACAAGAGCTTGTTCAGAAAAATGAAAGTGGCCTATGGAGCGGGGGTGCGTTATAGGGTTCTAGATAAGGAGCGTATGAACCTTAGGCTTGATTATGGAATGGGTTCGGATAATAAAAGCGTGGTGTTTATAGGGGTTTCGGAGTCTTTTTAAAGAGAGAATAGAGTTATGGTCAAAAAGATAATAATAGGCTTTTCGTTATTGATTGTTGTGGCCTTGCTTGCCGTATTTGCTGTTTTTTATAAATCAGACCTTACAAGGGAAGACTTGTCTGAGTATGTCAGCGTAACTTCCAGATTCGCCGACTTGCCTAATGGGGCCAGTATGCATTATAGGGATGAAGGGAATAGGGAAGGTAAAGTCTTGGTAATGATTCATGGAGGGTTTGGGTCGTTGCAAAATTGGGAAGGATGGATTCCGTATTTGAAGGATGATTACCGTTTGATTTCGATGGACTTACTTGGCCATGGATTGACGGGTGCTTATCCTGAGAATGTATATACACGAATTACTGAGCGCGACGCTGTACATATGCTTTTGCAGAGTTTGGGAGTTGATAAGTATACGGTTGCGGGTAACTCATTTGGGGGAGGTATAGCGCTAGAGATGGCTTTAGCTTACCCTGATGAAGTGGAAGGATTGATTTTGGTTGATTCTGAAGGAATACCGAATGGTGAGAACGGGTACGACGCTTCTATATTTACGGATGTTAAGCCGGTTGGGCCTGATGATCCCGCATACAAGACATTAACGTGGTTGGAAACTTTGGGGAGCAAGTTTATCGGTCCTGCCGTGATACGGGAGGCTCTAAAGAAAATGATTTATAACCATGCCTTGATTACGGAACCTTTCGTAAGGTGGTTTGGCAGAGTATTGCGTTATCGGGGAAATAGGGAGGCGCAGCTTCTAATGTTTCGGCAAGGGCTTTATCTGGTGTCTCTTAATCCGCAGGATTTGTTGCCTAGATTGCCAGAGATTAAATGCTCGGCCTTGATAATGGCCGGAAGGGAAGATACTTTGGTGCCTCTACGTGTTGAAAAAAAATTCAAGAAATATATCAAAAGAAGTAAACTCGTTTTGGTGGATGAAGCGGGGCATATGCCTATGATTGAAAAGCCGAAAGAGACTGCGGAAGTTATAAGTGTTTTTATGAGAGATGAAATAGGTCGTAAAGATTTGTAAGAAAAATGTTTGTAATCAGGGCTGAGGTGGTTTTTCCGGCAACCGTAATCTTTTGGAAGACGATTGCCGGAGGTTTCTTAAACTTTTTCCTTGAGAAATTTTTCCAAGCCCCTTCTAAGCCCCATTCCGGGTTGGGGAAGCCTGGGCTTTATAATCTTTCCGTTCTTTCCGATAAGAATCAACCGAGGATATTTCCTTATATCGTCGGGAAGGAAATAGTGTTGCTCAATGAATCCCATGGCTTGGCCCGAATGTCCGGAGAAAAGGCTTTCGCCGGGTACTTTGTGTTTTTTGATAGTCTCTTCCCAGTGTTTGCGGTTGCCGTTAAAGCAGAGCCCGACGGCTTTTAGGCCTTTGTCCTCATATTCTTTTAGGATTTTCATCAGCTCTTTCTCGTTTGGCTGTTCCAGCCCGTTTCTTCCGAGCCATACGTAAAATAATGCTCCGTCCGTAATTAGCGAGGAGATTGAAACGGTATCACCTTCTATATTCGTAAAAGTTGCGTCGTGTAACGGTTTTCCCGGTGATAACGCTTTGATATTTTTGAATACGTGGCTGTAGTAATTTAGAATGGCGGTGTCTTTCGTTTGGTTTTTATGGCGATTGTATACCTCTTCAGTTCCTTCGGAGACAAAGTGTTCAAGTCGATAAATAAGGTTCTCTTCGTTTAGGATAAAATTAAGAGTGGAATCTTTGAAATGTTTTTGGATTAGCCGATCGTATTCCTGTGCGTAGAGGGTGTGGTAAGCTGTGTCGGTTTCGGAATGATTTGCGCTTTTTGCCAAGGCTACCATTTTGGCGTCTTGATCCAGCATGAAATTCAGATATTTTTGATAATGGTAACTGATAGCCAGTTCCGGTCGGCAAAACGGCTTTTCATTTCTAATTTTTTCGAAAAGAGAAAGGATTTCAGGGAATTCCGGACTGGCGTAATAATTATGGTATCTCGGGTTTGTTCCATTTGGAATCATCAGTCCGGCTTTTTCGTAAGGCAGTTCCTCAGAAAGGATCGTTTTCCATTTTTTAGGTAATTCACCGAGTAAGATTTCGTCTTCCAGATGGTCGAAATATAAATCCAATGAATCCAAAAAAGCATTAACGTTCACCTTTGTGCTGAGTTTACTGATATTGGCATTATTGATTTTCTTTCGTTTGGAAATCGTGAACTTCGCCAGAAAGTTATTGACTTCAGCGTCTGGACCTGTAAAGGTGATTCCTTCGGGAAAGTTTCTATAGTTGCCCTTTAGTTCCAGGCTATGGGTTGGGTCAATGAACAGTTGTGTGGATTTTTTTCGGTCGAATGAAGTTCCTTGATCGTCAATATCAAGTTGTACAAACTTGGGCCTATAGATTCTGTAATTTTCAAAACCAATCTTAAAGTCGCCGTTTTGATGAACACGGATTCTTTGGGCTTTCGCCTTTTGCGGGTAAAGTAATGTTATGGCTTGGTTCTTTTTGGGCATATTTTCTAATGTGCCTTTAAAAGTGGCTGGAGTTAGTTTTTCTTGGTCTTTAACATCACCACAGGCTAGAAAAATTAGGGAAGTCAGAAGTAAAAAGGTAGAAAAAGCAGGTTGTTTCATCGATAAAAATTATTTATAATTAAAATATATATAAATATAAGAATAAATATGGTTTGTGTGTGTTAGAATTTTAATATATAAAAATCACAGATGCGTTTTGGGATTTTCTTTTAGCTGTAACCCCTAGATGAGGTTACTCTAATTTTTTGAGGAGATTTCTTTTCTTGACAATATAAATGCAACACTGTTGCGTTTGTTGTTTTTGATCGTATATTTGCAACCATGTTGCGTAATAATAGAATCATGTCCATTCCTCTCAAATCTGATTTTATAGGTGCCTGGGCAAGCGGGCTTTGCTTGGTCCACTGTACTATTACACCGTTTTTGTTTGTCGCCCAGACTTGTGCGGCTAGTTGTTGTGAGGTGGCGCCGTCATGGTGGCGATCGATAGATTTATTGTTCCTGTTAGTCTCTTTCGTAGCGGTATATCGTTCGGTGGGCAACAGTTCTAGGGGGTGGATGCGCTATGCGTTATGGATAGCTTGGGTGCTTTTGTCCTTAAGTGTCTCAAATGAGTACTTTGGGGTATTTGAGGTCTCCGAAATTTTGGCGCAATCTCCGGCTGTTAGTTTGATTATTCTACACTTGTATAACCGAAAATATTGCGCGTGCGAAGCCGAGGCTTGTTGCGCGGTATCTTAATTCCAATTTTTCCGAATATGGATGATGTCCAAAAAGAATTAATAGGGGACAACCATGTCCTTGTCAATAAGGATACGCCTTTGCGCGCCGACGCCTTTGATAAACCTGACGAGGTTAAGGTAAAGAATATCCAACGCCACTTCGAACGGATTATGGAAGAGCTGGGCCTTGACCTAACGGACGACAGCCTTTCGGGAACTCCTTATCGGGTGGCGAAAATGTATGTCAAAGAACTGTTCTATGGCTTGCGTCCGGACCGAAGGCCAAAGGTTTCCGCTTTTGAGAACAAGTATGCTTATGACAAGATATTGGTAGAGCAAGACATTGTAGTCGATTCTGTTTGCGAACACCATTTTCTGCCGATCGTGGGTTATGCCCATATCGGTTATATTCCTTCGGGCAAGGTTGTCGGATTGTCCAAGATTAACCGTTTGGTTGATTATTATTCGCACAGACCACAAGTGCAGGAACGTTTGTGTCTTCAGGTGTTGGAAGACCTTCAGGAATCATTGGAAACCGAAAGTGTAATTGTCATCGTTAGCGCCAAACACTTGTGCGTTTCCTCAAGGGGCATTAAGGACAAAAGCAGTTTTACGACCACGATGGAATACGGGGGCGTGTTTAACGACTCGACAAAACGTGACCAGTTTCTGAAGTTGTTGGAGGCGGGGCGTGCGCAAAGTTTTTCTGTTTGATACCCTAGGTGTAGACAATCACACGAAATAAACTCAACTCATCAAACCAGACTCAGATAAGAAATGAGATCGCTCATCACCTTAATTATTATATTGATTGCGCTGACCGAGGGCCTTGCGCAAGGAGCCTCGATATATGGACGTATCAGGAGCGCTTCGGGCTTTGTCGAACTGGCGCAGGTCGGCTTGAGGAGCACTTCTTATGGAGCCGTTACCGACGGCGAAGGCAATTTTAGGATCGATGGTATACCAGAGGGCGAATACCGTTTGGTTTGTTCGCATGTCGGAATGAAAGAATACGCCAAGAAGATCCGTTTAGAGACGGGGATAAATCGTGAAATCAACATTCTTTTGGAAGAGAATGCGGAAACATTGGAGCGAGTGGTGGTTACCGGAACCCGGACACAACGGAAAATTACGGAAAGCCCCGTGGCCGTGAATGTTCTGAACGCGCAAACGCTTGAGTTCACGCAATCGGCCACTTTGTCGGACGGCTTGTCTTTTCAGCCGGGACTTAGGGTGGAGACCGACTGCCAAACGTGTAATTATACTCAGCTACGGATGAACGGCCTTCAGGGCGGTTATTCCCAAATATTGATCAATAGCCGTCCGGTTTTCAGCGCCTTGACGGGCTTGTACGGGCTGGAACAGATTCCTACCAACCTGATAGACCGTGTGGAGGTGGTTCGCGGTGGCGGTTCGGCTTTGTACGGATCCAGCGCTATAGCGGGCACGGTGAACGTAATTACGAAAAAGCCGAAAAGCAACTCGTATTCGGTTTCGAACAGCATTTCGTTGATTGACGGAGAAGAGGCGGACAATCAGTTTAACGTTAACGGAACCATTGTGAACGAGTCAGCGACAGCGGGCCTGTCGTTTTTCGGAACAAGGAGAAAGCGAGAAGGCTATGACGCTAACGGCGACGGTTTTTCAGAAATGGCCCAGTTGCGGACCAATTCTTTCGGTACGGACGCTTTCCTGATGTTGGGCGACAGGGCTACCTTGGGCGCCAACCTGTACAGCATATATGAAGACAGGCGAGGTGGCAACAAACTGAATACCGTAGCCCATTTGGCAGATCAGGCCGAGGAACGGATCCACCATGTCCTGATTGGCGGGTTGGACTTCGAGTATGAGGGCAAAGGCTGGGATCTGACCGCTTACTTTTCGGGGCAGGATACTCGCCGGAAACATTATACGGGCGTGAACAATTTCGATCAGGGCGAAGCGCCGTTGGAGGCTTATGGAAACACGAAAAACTGGACGCTATTGGGAGGATTTCAGCTGAATACAACTTTGGCGGATTTTCTGGGAGGAAAGAATGTGTTGTCTTTGGGCGGGGAAATCAAATACGATTATACTTTCGACAAAATACCTCTGTACGATTATCTGATAGACCAAGATGTGCGTCAGGGAGGGGTTTTCGCCCAAAGTGATTGGGAAATTACGCCGGCGTTGACATTGTTGACCGGCGTGCGGGTTGATAAACATAATTTGGTGGACGGACTAATCGCATCGCCCAGGGTCAGCGCGCTGTACCGGTTGGGTAATTTCCAGTTCCGTGGCGCGTATTCGACGGGCTATCGGGCGCCACAGGCATTTGACACCGACCTTCATTTGGCCTTTTCGGAAGGAGGGGTGACATTGCCGGCCTTTGATCCGGAATTGGAGGAAGAACGGTCGAGGAGCTTTTCCTTGTCAGTGAATTACGAACGATCGACGGCGGATTTTATGTACGGTATCAGTCTGGAAGGATTCCGGACCCGGTTGTTCGACACGTTCGTTTTTGAGGAAGACGGGGAAGATGAAAAAGGTAATACCATTATGCGCAAAAAGAACGGGGATAACTCGACTGTTACCGGCCTTACCTTTGAGCTAAGGGGAGCTTTTAGGGAAAAAATACAGGCCGAAGCGGGTGTTACTTTCCAGCGGAGCAGTTACGACGAGGGCGTGAAGTATTTGGAAGGTTTGCCGGCTACCAAAGATTTTCTTCGCACACCGAACGATTACGGTTTCTGGACATTGACCTATTTTCCTTTTTCGGAGGCTTACGTGTCATTGTCGGGTGTGTATACCGGCAGTATGAAAGTGCCGCATTTCGCCGGCGCGCCGGGTGTTACGGAAGATTCCTATTACGATTCGCCTGAATTTTGGGAAACTCATATTAAACTGTCGAAGACGCTACATATCGGCGCCGGCGGACACGATTTGGAATTCTTCGGTGGGATCCGGAATATCTTCAACGCTTATCAGGACGATTTCGATTTGGGTAAAGACCGTGACAGCGGTTACATTTACGGGCCGTCGGCGCCGAGGACTTACTTTGTGGGAGCTAAACTTGGATTTATGAATTAACAAGAACATTGTCCGCCGGCGGGGTTACTCATATCGTTATGTTAGCAACTTCTTTCGCCCCGTTTCGGCGGACATTTTTTTTTTGCGCAATTAGAGGTATAAGAGACTCAACGAACCGGCATTACACCTTATAATTAAAAAATTAGTTGAATCTAATCTGTTAATTATTTAGTTTGAATGTGTAATCAATTTTTTGAGAATAAAACCTCGTCTTATGAAGGGTCTAATTCCAGTTTTAGTCTTTTTTATATTAGTTCCGGTTTTCTGTGCCGGTCAGAAAGTGGGTGGTTTTCCGGTAATAGAGGGATTGGATACCAGAGGATTCAAAGAGCGAGTTGCTTGGGTCCCCGAAAGAGTCGAATGCCGTTACTTATACATCGGAAAGTTACAAGACAGTATCAGGGTTGGAAATGACCTAAGCCCGTATTGGAATTCAAAAATCATGTCTGATTATTTGTGTTACGAAAGTGACAGTGTGGACAGAAGATTAAGTGCATTGGGTTATTGGGAGTGGACAAAATTAGAGGTGCTGGTGGACACGACTCAGCGTATTCTAGTTAAGAAAGAAAGAGGCTTTACTATTGATAAATATTATTTAGCCTATCCAGTATTGATTGTAAATCAAAACAGCATCCCTGTGAATATAGGGGTGCCTGAATATTTAGATTTGAGTGTGGAAGCCCGTGATTTGGATGGCCATTGGAAAACTCTTGCCCGGCCATTTAATTTCTTTTGCCTTTCGGGTGCTTCAATGGTACATTTACCTCCAGGAGAGGTGGTTTTGGGTAACGCTTTGATTTTTAGCGGCGCTACGATGACTTCGTTACGGGTACGTTTTGGGAATTCGGTTTCGGAGTCATTTTGGGGATCGGTGAATCTGGGGCAATTGACGGATTCGGCTCCATTCAATTATTTTTATGACGGACGTGCTTGGAGTTATCCCGAATTAGCGAGTCGGCATTTTTACTGGTAAACAGGGCTGATTTTTTTGTGAATTTGATCACAGGATTTCACATATAGGGTTTGACTTGATACTGGACTATTCTCGTCTTTTGATAATCCATACGGCTTTGACCAGAGGGTAGGGGGGGATAAGAATGCTATGTTTGGAGACAAAGAACGCCTCGGAAACCTCCGAGGCGTATGAACCTAATTTGCCTATGTTTTAGGTTGTGTTGTTTTTCGTTATTCCCAGCCGGGGTTTTGAGACAGTTGCGGATTTAGGGTCAGCTCCTGTGTAGGGATGGGCCTGAGATAGTCGCGGTCTGGGTTGAAGCCATAGCCGGCGGGAAGACTTTTTTGATAAGGGTCAATGTATCCGTTTTCGTCAAGGAAAAGGTTTTCCCCTATTATAATGCGGTCTTGGCCGTCGCTGGTGTATGTACCCTGCAAGTCGCTGTCTTTGTAGAGGAAGCCCTTTGGCCTTTTGCCAACGATTAGCTCGTGGGCGCGCCATCTTAGCAGGTCGCTAAGTCTTGTGCCGTCAAGGGCGGTTTCCACACGACGTTCCCGTCGGATCTCGTTGATCAGGGCGCTAAGGGCAGAGAATGCTTTGTTTGGGTCGTTCGGAACGGCGCCCAAGCTTAGGTGAGGCATTCCAACCCTGTCGCGGAGTTTGTTGATCGATTTGTCAAGGTCGCCTTGCGTTAGGTTGCCCGTTTCCGCTTTGGCCTCAGCGTAGTTGAGCAGTACCTCGGCGAAACGGAAAATTACGGTCCCGACAGTGGCTTGGTTCGCTCCCGAGCGCTCATCGGGATCAAGTGACGCTCCTTTGAAAATCTGGTAGCCCGTAGTACAGCGGTTCTCTTGCGTATCCGCCAATCGTGGTTTCTCGAATGGGATAATGATATCTCCTTCACCCAAAATCTTGTTTCCCGGAATCAGGGTCACCTGCGAAAATCTAGGGTCCCGGTTGGCCGAAATCGAAACTAAGCTTTTCTGGTCGTTGGCCCCGTTGTATAGCGGGCTTATTGCGATCGGCAGTCCATCTGAACAAAGATAACTGTCAACAAGCGCCTTGGATAAGCCAGTATCCATTCCCTGATGTGGGATTCTGTTGCCGAGATTATGTGTGACGCCAAGTTCCCGGTCGTATTTTTTCCAGAGCATTACTTCCGATACGCCCGAATAGTCAGTTTTGTTGAAGACGTTATGGTAATCCATCGCAGGGTCGCCGGTACTGTACAACGAAAATTTACCTCCGTCGATGAGCTGGCCGGCCACTTCGGCGGCAAGTTGCAGATATTTTGAGCCGTCGGATCCGTTTACGCCGAATGGTGTTCCGGTGTGGTATTTCTCCCACGTGCCTTCAAAGAGACATACTCGGGATTTAAAGGCCATGGCCACTTCCTTATTTATCCGGAATGCGGGTGCTTTGCCTTTTTCCTTAAGCCCGGCTATGGCTTTGTCAAGATCCATGATGATGGAGTCCACGACTACGTTGCGGGCATCGCGTTTGGCGTAAAGTTCTTCTGAATCGATATTGAGAGGTTTGGATATCCAAGGAACATCGCCAAAGGCCTTGACTTTCTCGAAATAGAACCATGCCCGGAAGAATCTCGCTTCGCCCATAAAATGGTTAACGTCGGCTACAGTGCCTTCCACGGAGGCGGTGTTGGCGAGCATGTAGTTGACTTTCCGGATATTGTCCCAGTTCCAACCTCCACCGCTGGTCGGTACTTCGTCGCGTCCGGCAAGCCGGTTGTTGAAAGTTCCGGGCACGAGGTTATCGCTGTTATTGTCCCAAAGGACGGAGAAGTTCCACCAACCGCTGTGTACCGGGAATGCTCCGTAAAACTGGTTGCAATAGAGCTTCATGTCCTCGGTAGACTTCCAATAATCATTCGGTGAAATCTCATCGAGGGGATACCGCTCCAAAAATTCCTCGTTGCATGCGCTGCACAGCGCCATAAGGGCCAGGCAGATATATAAGAATATTTTTTTCATGTTTTTCCTCGTTAATCGTTAAAGCTTGATGCTTACGCCCATAGATACCGTTTTCTGTAGTGGGTAAACTTTTCCGGCTCCCCAGCGTCCACCAGTGGTTTCGGGGTCGAAAGTGTCGATCATGTCCGTAAAGGTCAGGAGGTTTTCCCCAGCCAAGAAGAACCTGAGTTTCTGGATGCCGAACCGTTTGGTGAAAGATTCCGGTACGGCGTAGCCCAACTGGATATTTTTAAGGCGGAGGTAAGCGCCGTTTTGCAGGTAGCGGGTTTGTGTCTGCTGGTTTTTGTTGGAGTTGCTGAAATACGGTTTCGGATAATATGCCCCCGTGTTTTCAGGGCTCCAATAATCTTTATGTTCCTCAAATCCGGCCGACTGCCAAAGGTTCCCGGAAGCTCCCCAGAAATACGGGCCCCCGATTGCCAAATCGCGTTTGCCGATTCCTTGCCAGAGCATCGAAAAGTCTAAACCTTTCCAGTTGGCGCTGAAAGAGAAGGCGTAGTTGTATTGGGGGAGGCTGTTGCCTATGATTTTCCTGTCACCGGAGTCTTCCAGAGTATTTTCACCCCAATCGATCACGCCGTCACCGTTTTGGTCAACATATCCGATATCGCCGGCCGAGTAGGGGTGTTTGCTAATCTTGCTTTGGTCGTGCCAAGCTTTTGCCTCATCGTCTGTTTGGAAGATACCATGGGTCTCATACCCCCATATCTCACCAATTTTTCGTCCTTCGTAATAGTTGTTCAGCAGGTTTTGCGGGTTTTTGTAGCTGGAAATTTCGGTCATGGAATTACCGATATTAAAGGTGGCCTGATACGACAGTTCTCCGATTTGGTCTTTCCATCCGAAGGTAAGTTCAAAGCCTTTGGTCTCCAGTTCTGCGTTGTTTGACCTTGGGGGAGCTATACCCAAAACCGCGGGGTAGGTTTCGGCGGGGCCCACCATTTGGGCCGTATTCCTGTTAAAGAAATCGGCGCTTATCGACAGCCGGTTACGGAAAGCCGCGATGTCGAAACCGACATTAGCTGTGGTAACGTCTTCCCAAGTAAGGTCGGGGCTGATCAGGCCTGGCATTTGAGTGTATATCCGCGAGTCGTCATTGAGCCACCAGTTATTGTTTTTCACCGGAATTCGGGCTATATATAGATAGTTGGGTACGTTTTGGTTACCAACGCCACCGTATGATCCCCTAACCTTAAAGGTGCCCACGGCCTTGAGGGGCCAGAAATTTTCCTTGGCTATGTTGTAGCCGGCGGAGAAGGAGGGGAAAATCGCCCATCGATCGTCTTCCGGAAAACGGGAAGAGGCGTCATATCGGAAATTGGATTCCAATAAGTATTTTTCCTTGTAATTATAGCTTAGCCTGCCGAACCAGCCTCTTGTAGCCCAGTGCCCCTTGCCGTCATTGCCGTTGAAGTTGGTACCCGTGGCGGTTTTGATAGAGGGGACATTATCGGTTACCAAACCGTTTTTGCTGGCCGAGAGGTTGTCGTATTCCTGAAGCTCCTGTTGATAACCGGCCAGTGCGCTCAAGCTGTGTTCTCCAAATTTCCTGTCGTAAGAAACGTAGACGTTTGGCGAGAGGTAAGTGCTTTTACGTTGCCAGGCGCTGTAGCTGTTATTTTTCCTCAAGTACCTTTCCGTATTGTCCGGTGCGAGGTAGGTGATCTTGGCGTAGTGGTTATTACCGTTGTCGGACGAAAAACGGTAGTTAACGTCAGCCTTGATCTTCAGGTGTTTAATGGGGGTCAGCTCAATGTTTACGATGGTATTGTAAATGTTTTCTTGGGTCAGGCTTCGCCCGCCTTGAGTGAGGAAAGGTATTTCAGAGCCTCCGTAGTAACTTCCGTTAGGCGCCGTGACGGGGTTGGTTGGCCACCTTCTGGCTATATTGTGCAGATAAAGACCTCTGTCGTAACTGGGGACATCAAGGTCGGAGCGACTAATATTGATATTAGCGCCGAGTTTTAACCAGTCGGTGACCTTGCTGTTGATTTTGGCATTCATCGTGTACCGGTCGGACTCGTCGTCGCCGAAATTCATGATGCCTTCGCGTGTAAAGTATGACCCGGACAAGTAATAGCTCGTGTTTTTCTGTTTTCCGGAGACGCTGAAGTTATGCTGTTGCCAAGATACTTGGTCCTTGTACATTACGTCAAACCAGTCGACGTTGGCGTTGGCGCCGGAATACGCTTTCCAACCCGTGCCTGAGGAGTTGGCTGTGGTGCCGGGAGTGCCTTCAGGATCGGCCATATGCTGTTTGATCAGCTCAATGGTATTGTCGGAAAAGACGGCGCCGCCTCCACTGTTTTTCGCCGCTTCGTTAAAATAATTGGCGAAATCGAGCGAGTTCATCATTTTCGGACGCAACAATGGCGAAGCAAACACGAAGTTGTTGGAATAATTCACCGAGATGTTATCGGATCCTTCTCCACTTTTGGTGGTGATGAGAATGACTCCAAAAGCCGCTCTCGAACCGTAAATGGCCGTTGACGAAGCGTCTTTGAGTACCGATACGCTTTCGATGTCGTTCGGGTTGAGTTTGTTGATGTCGGAGGCGTTTTCCAGTGGCATTCCGTCAACGAGAATATAAGGCGAGGAACCATTGGAACTTATAGAACCGAATCCCCTGATTCGCATGCCCATTTCGGCGTCGAGTTCACCGCCTCCGCTACCGATTTGGAGAAGAAGGCCTGGCGCGGCGCCTTGCAACGCCTGCTGAACATTTGCGACAGGACGGTTTTCGAGTTCCTTGGCGGTCACCACGTCAACGGCACCCGTTACGTTGACTTTTTTCTGCACCCCGTAACCGATAACGACAACTTCATCCAGAACTTCGGTATCAACCTCCAGTTGAACGGAAATATCGCTTCTGTTTTTGACGGAGATTTCCATATCCTTATACCCGATGAAGGAAAAGACCAGCACGTCGGTATCTTTTACTTTCAGATGGTATTTTCCGTGGATATCGGTAGTCGTCCCTTGGGTTTGCCCTTTTATAATTACGTTTACGCCCGGAAGCGCTTCGTCGCCCTCGCCAGTGACAATTCCCGTTACCGCTCTCGATTTTTCTTGGGGAAGAGCTACCGCCATTTCCAGCTCGGCTTTCGGAAACACGAGAATGTGGGATTTCATGACTTTGTAATCAAGGCTGGTGTTTTTCAGCAGCTTTGACATGATCTCTTTGATAGGGGCGTCTTTGAAGATGAAATGAACTTTCTGTTTGGCGTCCACTTCCTTGGCTTTGAAAAAAACTCGATAACCCGTTTTTTTTCGTATGGTGGTGAAAGCCTCTTTGAGGGTCTGTCCCTCAATAGACAGGCTGTAGCGTTTGGCGTTTGTTTCCGAAGCCGTTGCCTGAGGGGGGCTCCAACTCAAAAAAAACAATAACACTAGTGGCAATAATAAAGATTTCGCCTTAAAAAAATGAAAGCGATACCTTTGGGTAGAGAATTTTCCCATAATTTTACCTTTGATTTTGAAAATTTAAGAATGGCCGGGAACGGGTGGAGCCGTGCCCGGCTTAATTTTTTCGCAAAAGTTGATCAGGCTACACCTTTATTCAGGCATTGCCGACCTTTTGGGGAAAGAATCCTGTGACAGTTCTAAAACTATCGGGTTTCCCGTCTTTTATTTCCGTAAAAAAGAGACGAAAAGTGTCCAACGTGTACCCTTACGGGGTATTAGTCGTAAACCGAATGGTTCCGGTCATTCGATCGTCACTCTTTTTTCTTGGAAACTATATTCAATATCTGTTCTGAAACCGAAGAGTTCCATGGCGTATTCTATATCGTCGGATTCCGCAAACTGACCGGAGAAGGTCTCCAGGGCGAAGGAAGCGTTCCGGTTGTCGATATCCACATCGAACCAACGTTCCAGCGCGGCTTCCAACTCTTCGAAGGAGCGGTCCTCGAAAATAAGCAAGCCGTCTTTCCAGCTTACATATTCCTCTACGTTAACCTTCCTGATCACCAGTTTCTTGTTGTTGTCCGTTCTGACGAGAGCTTGTTGTCCGGGTTTGAGGTGGCGGGACTCCCTTTCGTCAAACTGGTAAAGGGCAACTTTTCCTTCTCGTAACGTCACGGCCTTATTCTCGCCTTTATAATTGGACACATTGAATTCAGTTCCCAGCACTTTGACATTCAGGCCTCCCATCCTTACGAGAAAGGGTTTATTGGAAGTTGTGACCTTAAAAAAAGCTTCCCCTTCGATAAATACTTCTCGGGCGTATCCTGAGAAGCGGTCCGGAAAGGTGAGTTTGGAAGAAGAGTTTACAGCCACTGCTGTTCCGTCTGCCAGAAGCACATTTATGCGTTTGCCCCTCGGGACTTCGAGAGATGTCATTTTTTTTTGGATACTTGCACTAAACGGTTTGTTTACTTTTATAGTGTTGGTGGCGGTATCGTAAATGACATTCCCGAGGTTTTTTGAAAGCCTGAGTTCGGAAATTGATTTTTTTTCGTTATCTCCGAAACTTACCGTTATCTGCCTGTCTTCGGAAAGATTCCCAACCGAGCCTTTCCGAAAATAGGCAGGGGAGAAGAACATATAGGACAGAGTCGCAAAGACCACTATGGAGGCCGCTAATCCCGCTGTCCACCAAATGACTTTCCTTGCGGTGAAGATATTTCTCCCTTTTTTAAGACCTTCTTGCTTCTTTTTCAAAAATAACGGTTCAGGTATAGAGCGTGTCGGTCTAAACAGTTCGCCGGAATTGTTCCAGACCGTTTTCGCAGACTCGTAGCGTGTTCTATTTTCCTGAGACTTCCTAAGCCAATTGTCCAACCGATCACGCCCCTTTTCGGAAAGTTCTCCGCATAACGACTCCGCTATCAGCGCCTCTATATCACTAGTTTCTTTTTCCATCCTCTATTGAAATGTGTGTTTAAGGGTGGGGTTTACTTACTCGCTCATTAAAAAAAATGACTTTTTATAATGAGGGTTTCTCCCTTTTGTGTTTAACATTCTTTAAGACAGTGATTTACGTTGAGTAGTTTTTCTCCATTCTATAGTCTTAGTCTTTAAAAATTATTTCCAGTTTCTTAATCGCACGGTATAGGTGCGTATCGACGGTGCGAACAGAAATGCCCAAGGTTTCGGCTATCTCTTTCCTTCCCAAACCCGAAAACCGACTGAGACAAAAAACGTTTCTGCATTGTTCGGGCAAGGCTTCCAGCCCCTTTGACAGCCTTGTTTCCAGTTCGGAAAGTTCTTGGGAAGGGTCAATAAATACGCCGTCGGAATATAGTTCGCTGGATATGGCGGGAGCGTGTTCCAGTTCCGTTTTCTGCTTTCGTTTGGCCCCCATGGCGCTATACATAACCGCCCTGAGCAGAAAGGCGCCTAATGAGCCCTTGATTTTCAGTTGTTCTTTCCGTTCCCACAAGTCCGAAAAAACATTTTGAACGATATCTTCGGCTTGTTCTTGTGAGCCCAGGATGCTGTAAGCATAACGGAATAGTTTGGGGTAACTTTCATAATACAATAGTTTGAACACGTTTTCGAACCGCTTCTTTTTTAGGCAGTGCAAGAGCGCCTTCTCATCGGATAATAACATATATGTGTGGTACAAGGTAAATGGTAAAGCATGTGCAGTACAAGGGAAACAATATTGAAATTATCTCAAAATATCCATACAGCCCTGTTATTCAGTTTCTGAGGACAATCACCATTAGTTGAGAGTACAAAGTGTTTTCTTTAGTTGTTTAATCTCTTTAGGACTCCGAATGACAAATGACCTTTCGCACTCAACTGGGTTCAAAAACCAAAGAGCTTTTAAAGGTGTCCCGATCAAGCAAAAATTATATTTACGCCAAAGTGCCAGCTCAAACGAATAAGCCTGAGGATTATATCTGGCTTAACGTGTGAGACTTTTTTTGGATATTTTTCAGCTTACATTGGTAACCACCTCCAAATAAAGAATTTTTGTCATCATTTCTCTTATTTATCGAATAATAATTAGTGGAGGTATCATAAAAAAAGAAGGCCATTCCGCGTTTTTTTCATATTGAAAATATCTTCTTCCGTATAAGTTTGGAAAACATGACAAAATCAAGGTGGATTAAAGGCTGAGTATAGCCCGAATATTTACGTGGAGATATGGCGTGCCGTATCTCCACGTTTTTGTATCGAGCCGAAATTTTGTGGACCTTGCGTTTTCGAAAATAGATACCTTGAAAAGGTAACCGTAAGGGTTAAACAATAGATATGATGGTAGATTTCTGTCCGGGCCAAAGGTGGACCAGTGAGGGCGAGCCTGAGTTGGGGATTGGTATTGTCGTGGAAGCGGGCAAAGACCGTGTGCGCGTACATTTTCCCGTGACGGGAGATATGCGGATTTACGCTACGGAAAGCGCTCCGTTGCGGAGGGTGACGTTTAAGCCCGGCGATACGGTCTTGGGTAGGGATAATGTTCCGCTAGTCGTAGAGCGGGTAATGGAAAACGCCGGGTTGTTGCTGTATATCGGGAAGGACAGGGTTCTTTCGGAAGCTGATCTCGGTAACGATTCGGTTGATCACGGCGTGGAAGACCGGCTACTGGGCGGAGACGCTGACGCTCCAAACCTATTCGCATTGCGAAGAACGACTTTGGAATACGATTACGCTCGCAGGATTTCGCCTGTAAACGGCTTTGTGGGCGGACGTATAGACCTTATTCCCCACCAGCTTTATGTGGCGCATGAGGTGAGTTCCCGCTATTCGCCGCGCGTTTTGCTTTCGGACCAAGTCGGGTTGGGAAAGACTATCGAGGCCTGTCTGATTCTGCATCGCCTTTTGCTGAGCGGGCGGGTGTCGCGAGTATTGATATTGGTGCCGGATTCGCTGGTGCATCAGTGGTTTGTGGAGATGTTGCGGCGCTTTAATCTTTGGTTCCATATTTTTGACGAGGAACGTTGCGCTTCACTGGACGAAAGCGCTCCTGAGGGAAATCCTTTTTTGGATGACCAATTGGTTATTTGCAGTGTTTCCTTTCTTGCGAATTCGGAGAAAAGGGCCCGTCAAGCTATTTCCGCGGGTTGGGATATGTTGGTGGTGGACGAGGCGCATCATCTGGAATGGTCTGCCGGGCAGGCGAGCCCGGAATACGCTATCGTGGAGCTCTTGAGTAAAGTGGCGAAAGGCTTGTTGTTGTTGACGGCTACGCCTGAGCAGTTGGGCGTGGAGAGCCATTTCGCGCGGTTGCGCTTGTTGGATCCTGAAAGGTATTCCGACTTCAACAGTTTTGTCAATGAATCGGATGATTATCACGCTATCGCCGATATCGTGGAAGACTTGTCTTTGGGCAATTCCGTGAAGGGAGAGAAGAGGGCTTTGATTGAGGAAATGTTTGGGGAAGATCGTCTTTCCGATGTTGAAGCGGGCGATTTGGTGGTCAGAGACCAATTGATAGAGGATTTATTGGATCAGCACGGTCCCGGGCGTGTGGTTTTTAGAAATACTAGGGCGGCTATGAGTGGGTTTCCAGTGCGTAAAGCCCATCTCGTTCCGCTTGAACATAAAACGAATCCGGAACTTTGGACCGAATTAATGAGGAAGGAATTCTCTTTTGACTTGAAAAGGAAGAACAAGCCCGAATATCAATTTTCCGAGGATCCCAGACTGGTTTGGTTGGTTGAATTATTGGAGCGGTTGGCTCCGGCCAAAATTCTGCTAATTTGCTCTAGCAAAGCGAAAGTATTGGCTTTGGAAAAGGCGTTGAAAGCTGTCGGTAGCGTTAAAGTGGGCGTTTTTCATGAAGACCTTAGCATTGTGCAACGCGACAGAAACGCCGCGTGGTTTGCCGAACCGGATGGAGCCAGAGTTTTGTTGTGTTCGGAGATCGGGAGCGAGGGGCGTAATTTCCAGTTCGCCCATCATTTGGTGTTGTTCGATTTGCCGATGCATCCTGAATTGTTGGAACAACGAATCGGGCGCTTGGATCGAATCGGGCAGACGGAAGATATTCAGATTCATATCCCTTATCTTAAAGGTTGTCCGCAAGAAGCGCTGGCGCGATGGTATCATGAAGGCTTGAACGCTTTTGAGGAAAATGTGGAGGCCGGGAATCAGATCGGGAAATTGTACGGTGGGCAAGTGGTGGAAAAGGCGTTGTCGGACCCCGCTTCCGAGTCTGATGCGGAATTTGACAGGCTAATCGCGGAAACTTCAGCGTATGTGAAGGAATTGAAACACAGTCTGGAAGAAGGGCGCGACAGGTTGTTGGAGATGAACTCGTTTAGGCCGAAAGTTGCCGAACAATTGTCGGGTCGGATAAAAACGGCCGATCAGGATTTGTCGCTTGAAAAATATATGGCCAGAGTTTTCGATCAGTTTGGGATAGAGGTGGAAGATTTGGCGCCCCGTACCTATTTTTTGCGTCCGAGAAGGACGAACAGGGAAGTGTTTCCGTCAATTCCGGATAAGGGAATCGCGGTTACTTTTGACCGTAGTCGGGCATTGAATAGGGAAGACCTAAGTTTTGTCAGTTGGGACCATCCGATGGTTACGGGAGCTATTGATATGGTGCTAGGTTCGGGAACCGGGTCCGTAAGTTATGGCGTTCTGAAGGGAACGGAAGGGCAAGGCGTTATTTTAGAGGCTATTTTCGTTCTGGAATCGGCTGGCGGAGAAAAATTGGATGTTGACCGTTTCTTGCCGCGCACGCCTTTAAGGGTAATGGTGGATCATTTGGGCGAAGAGGTCACGGATGATTATCCTTTGGAGTTGCTGAACAAGCGTTTGGTTCCGGGAAAAATCGATAAACTTATTAGTAGTGAGACCGTGACGGATGTTATTGTCCCCAATATGTTTAAAAACGTGGCTGAGATAGCCGAGCGAATGAAACGGGAACGCATAGAAACGGGACTTAGGCGAATGGGCCAAACGCTGGATCATGAGATTGGGCGCTTGGCGTCGTTGCATAAGCTAAATAAAAGCGTCCGCCCGGATGAGGTCCGGACAGCTATAAATGAGAAAAGCGAGTTGACGGATTTGATAAGCGGGGCCAGGGTTCGGCTGGATTCGGTTTTGCTTATACGGGAAGGGTGATGTTGGGGCTGTCTCGGGGTTTTGAGACAGCCTTTTGACCAAAGTCCATTTTTTTAAAACCCAATAGTTTTGGCTGTTTTCGTTTCGTTGAAATTGTCGCTATTGTAGTTGAAAATTTCGGCGAGGCTCAGCTCTGAGTTCGGGTCTTCTTGGCCTAGCGATTCCATCAGGATTTTTGTTTTTAACTTGGTCAAAGGCTTGAAATCGTAATATGCGATCATCCTGCCTTTGCGCAGTAGGGCTTTGTCAATTTTGTCTATGCTGGTGTTAAAAGTACAGATGACTTTAATGTTCAGATAATCGCTGAAAAGGCCGTCGGTTAATTGTAAGATAGTGGAAACCACGGAGTTTTCATTCGTCTGTTCCCGGGATGTGATTACCTTTTCGGCATCTTCTATAATTAAAACCGCGTTTCGGTGAGTCAACAGAAACGATATAAACGTGGGGTGTAGGAGTTCGTTAACAAATTCGTTTTGTATAAAAATAAAAGTGTTCTTTGTGAATTTTGATATTAGGTGTCTTATATAAGTGGTTTTCCCGGTGCCGGGCGTGCCGTGGAGTAGGATTAGCCCGGCATTGTTAGTGGACAGGGATTCGGAAATTGTATCGTTTACTTTCTCAAAATCGTCGTTATAGTGCTTTTGGGCGTCGATACTAACATTTTCCGTTTTGACGTCTTCGGTATAGAAATCATTGGACTTGGCCAATACTTTGAAAGTCGGTGTTTTTTCTTCTCCGAATTTGCTTCTAAGCTTGTGATTGGCCTCCAAAATCCATCTTTCAGTTTTCAGGTCTTTAGAGTCGTAAAGAAAAATAGCGGTAAGTGTATTGTTGTTAAGTGATAATTCTAATATCGTTCTCAGTTGTTCGTTCTTGAATAAGTAAAAGTACGGGTAGTCATCATCAGGATTTGCGCCCAATTCGTTTTTGGTGTCCCAATTTTTGCACATTACTTCAAACCCCGTGTTTTCGGGATTAATCGTTTGAAGGACATTCTCCATGTTTTGTTTTTTCTCATCCATGGGGATGTCTAGTCTTAGTTCAGAAGGAAGAGCGTTAAAACGTAAGGTAAAATAGCTGGTTTTCTCAAATTCGTTATATCCGCCAAAGGCTTTAAAGAGATCGGTCATAGGTTAATTTTTATTCTTTGGATAGAATGATAAAAGTGATATTTGGATTTAAAAATATAATCGACGAATATACGAAACTAAGTTTAATTTGGCCTAAATATACTTTACGATTGACAGTTATTCATGATCAAGTTTTGTCTCAGAATAAATGTAATGTGAATGCCACTCAAAGCTGATGGTTTAAGCGGGAAAGAGCGTATTCAAAGATTCGGGTTTTTGTAGCCAGTTAGCGTCATAACAAGCGTCGGCTTCGTCAGGCATATAAACTCGCTGGCCCCCTTGGGCTTGGATTTTTAATTCCAGAAGCTCGCCGATACTTATTTTCTCAGTTAACTTTTTGATATAGGCCTTTAGTGTTCGTGTATCCAAATCTTGGATTCGCTGACCATCGAAAGGCATCTCCAACCAAATTATCTCTCCATTTTCCACATCCAAAGTGCCAAACACGAGCCCTTTGTTTAAGGATTCTTTGATGCGGATTTGATGTTGGACACACGATGGATCATAAGCCACTCCACTTTTTTTGGAGATTCGCATGGGGTATTTGCTGTCCATCCACCCGACGACCATATTTGGATTCAGGCTTCCGGGCGTATAGGCGTTGCAGGTAAAGCTTACGAAGCGTGCCCGGGCTTTTCGCAAGACGTTTAGGTCCACGTCGATATACTCTGCCGTGCCGGACATATGAGGAATCTGTTGGATATCTCCGCTATGAATACAGCCGGTGGTTGATAGCTGTGAGTATGAGCAGTGATCTACATGGTCGTCATAGGCTATGGCGCAGCTTAGGTCCATATCCAGATGTTGGGAGGGAAGGCCTTCGCCCCATTCCATGAACAGCCTGATCGTATCTCCTTGCGTTTCAAGCCGGGTTCCTTGCGGAACGTGATCCAGATCCTGAATGCTTTCACTGCGGTCGCCGATAGGCAAGGGCATTTCGAAAAGGCGTTTGTCGATAAAGGTTTTGCCCTCACGGTAGTCTTCCGCTTCGAATCGATTCCAAAGCGTATTAAGCGTCATGTTTCGGATTTGATGGCGGACAGCCTGTAGCTCCTCGTCCGAATACAGATGTAATAAGGAATGCGGTTCGATGCTTTTCTTAACGCCTCCAAGTGGCTGGACTATGCGTGGAATGCCCCTGTCGAAATAATTGGAGGCATACATCTGCAAAGTCAACAGAAGACGGACCGGGAGCTGGTCCGCTATTTCCGAGAAATGGGTTAGGGTCGGTTTTGGGGCGAACCAAAGCATATTGGAAAACAGCGTACGGGCAAAGATGCCGGGCTTTTGCTTTAAGAGACGGAACACTTTGTCTTCGTCATAGCGAATCCTCGCCTCTTCGATTTCGCCGAGAAAAACGGGATAGTCCTGAGTATGGAAGCAATGCAGGAGCTTTTGTAAATTCTCAAAGCCTTTCTTTTTAGAATATTCTACCAAGCGCAGAGCCCGAATGAAACGAACCCACATTTCGCGTTGAGGGTGCATATTTTCGCAGGCGGCTTTGGCCGGCACCTTCAGACCGTTCAGCCACTCGGTGACGCGACGACAATCCGAACGGGAATATTTCAATTTCAGTTCGGAAATGGTTTTAATTTTCTCCTGCTCATTCTGAGGATTTATAAACTGATAACGAGAATTTCGTTCGATACGGTTTCTAATGACTTTAGGCTGGACCAGTTGTAGATATCCCGTATGTTTGAACCACAAATACCGAAGAATATCGGTAGGAGAGTTGAACAGTTTACCTGCCTCACGGCTTTTTCCGTTTGCCACCAACGTGTCCAGAACCAGCATCAAAGTCTCTTTCATCACGATCTGTGCCTTCTCCGGCAAGTCAAGATGGCGGAGCAGTACCTTTAAACTTTCCGCTTGGCTGGCGTCAAGGGCTACCGGAGATTCCAATAAGGCTTGGAAATGGGCATTCAGCTCAGCGTCACCCCAATATTCCAAAACTTTCAGTTTGCTTCCCTGCCCTTCGAAGTATTTTATATCAGAAGAATCGAAAGGTTGGCCGCAAAACGGACAACCGTTGTAACGGTGAAGCGGAAACGTATTCTTTGGGATTCGGTGACCGCACGAAAGCAATGGACCGTCTTGTAAGCCGAACTCATTGCATAAATAAGTCATGAAATGGTCCAGGTTTGTGACGCCGGTGGGCGTGTCCCAGCCTTTGATTAGAGGTGTCCATCCCTTGCCGAGCCCCAAAACGGACTCCAAGCATTGGAGTAGCTCAAGGCTGGCTCTTCGGGGCGAATCACTGATAACGCCCATTAGCGCAGGCGACAAGCCGAAACCGAGTTTTTTCAACCGGGCGACCAATGCCAGCGCAATGTCATTCGCTCGGTCCGTTGCGTTTCGTTTTGGGCCAGGAATATAAACCGCCAATTGGCGCAGGCTAACTTGGATGAGTTCGTTGTGTCGGGTCGCCATGTTTGGAAATCGTCTTTTCAAAAATTGCCGGGCAATCGCGACGCTGAGTCTACCTTAAAGAAAAAGAAGTAAGCGTCACTTGGCCCGGCTTAAAATCTTGTTGGAGCCGAAAAGTATAAATAGGAAGGAAATCGCCCGAGTATTCATATAGTGGATGACCAGGAGTAACCCGGGCTTGTCCTGTCCTTTGTTGTTTTCGTTGACTCAAAGGTGAGCGCCAAGTGCGCAATCTTTTTGCGCAGTTCATTTTTCTTTTAAAAATTTCCGAAAAAAATCGTGTGTTTTGGGTTGTGGAGATATAGAGGTGTCGATGTTTTTTAGTCTTTAGATGGTAAAGTGGAGGTTGGCGGTTTGTTTGGCCACAAGCTCGGAGGCTATCCGCAACTGACTTTGTGGTGCGTCTTTATTTGAACGACAATTCATGGTTTTTAATAATAAATAAATGTATGTTTATGTTTTTAACCATATGAAAGATAATGAACACTAAAAAACTACTTGAATATTCAATATTTGCTAGGATATTTGTAGCCCTCATGTTTACGATAATGGTGGGCTTTATTATTAAATCCTTTATCCTTTTCCCGAATGAGTTGCTTTTTGATAACGTTATGGAATACACAAGTTCTAGGTATTCCAGTAACGGAAGATCAGGATGGACATATAACTTTTACGTATTAAATCAAGACGGATTGTTCGTAAGGGTTTTTGTGCTCCTCCCTATACTGTTTGCTACGGTTTTCTATTTTGGAGTATTATCGGCTATTTCGATTTTTTATAATTTAAAGTCAAAAAGGACAAAAGAGGCCGGTAGAGATACAAAGTTGGTCCTGCTTATCGCTTTTCCGTTTCTGGTAATGCCTAACTATTATTCCTTCAGTCAACTGTTCGATATAAATGAAAGAGGGGGGTATTTGGTGCAAGACAGGATATTGACTCCTGATAATAAGATATTGGAAATTGGAACCAGAAAACTTCGAGGGCACTATATAGAAAATAACTCTACTGTGAGTAATGATTCTAGCTTCTTGCTTGTAAGGCTAATAAATGAAAATAACGATGAAGAAATATTTCGTGATAAAATTGGCGTTGCCTCGCAAAATACCATGAACTTTCTTTGTGGAGATACTTTGTGGTTATTTCAGGAAAAAGCCCAATACCTGAAGGCATTAAGTATGAGATCCAAAAAAGTTTTGATAGAGGATAAAAACGGTCTTCTGGAAATGATGCCTGAAGGTTTGAATACGGGAATATCCGAATTATCTCATTCTCCCGCTCGCAAGAAAAGCATCTATATACACACTGACGACGGAAGGAAATTATATCTGCATACAGATATAAATACTGTGTCTGAAAGCTATAGGTACAAATCAAATAATACCGTTAAATACTATTTGAGGGCGGAAAATAAACATAGGTTTGTTTTGAATTCCAATGAAGTGCAGGTGCCTGTTAATTGGAGGAATGAAATTCTCTTGGATGCTGAAATCATTAACTACAAAGATGATACGATCATAATAAGGCATCGAAAAAAGGTCAATAGAGACGCTAAGTTTTTGATTACCGCTTACTCCATTAGCGATGCTAAGAAAATATGGGAATACTCAGAAGAGGAAAGCCCATTACTCGAAAAAGTGTACGGAAAGATCAAGGTTAAGGCGCTTATTAATAAGGGAGAAACGATTTTGAATCTATATGATACATATTCCCTTAAAGGTACTGTATTGGTAGATGCCCAAGGCAAACAAACAACGATAAACGGAACCTTAGATGCCTTGAGGTTATAGTAACTGACCTTTCGCTCGCCTTTCCTATTGCAATTTTGGAAATTATATGATAAGTGACCGATTTTTGAAAAATGAAAAGGAGAGACGGATTTGAATTATACACGGATTATCTTATTGCCAGTCGAGGGCAAGCCACCTCAACAGGGCTCTCAGCATCTTTGGACAATCAGATTCCCCATGATTATTTCAGCGACCTCCTCAAGCAACCGGACATGGACCAAAAGGCTTTTTGGAAAGAGGTGAAGTCTTTCGCCAGGAGTATTGAGGGCGAAGAGGCGGTTTTGAGTATCGACGATTGCATTGTCCACAAGCCTCATTCCTCGGAAAACGACATCGTAGCTTATCATTTCGACCATACTGTAGGCAAAGCGGTCAAAGGGATCAACTCCCTTAACTTTCTTCTGAGCAATACCGTGGAAGGACAAACGGTTAACTGTCCGGTCGCTTATGAGATCGTCCACAAGACGGTGAAATACATAGACAAGAACGGGAAGGAAAAGCGTAAAAGCGAGAAAACGAAAAATGAGATGGTACTGGAAGTTTTACACCGTCTAAACTTTCTGAACAAACTGGTTTTCAGGTACATTCTTTTCGATACGTGGTTCACCGCCAGCGATACGCTGAAGTATATTCATTACAAGCTCAAGAAGGTTTTCGTTTGCCCGCTGAAGAGCAACAGGAATATAGCAATGAGCGAAAAGGACAAAAACGAGGGCAAATTCATTCACGTTTCGGATGCGCCTATTGAAAGCGGTCAAGTGAAGCGGGTGTGGGTCAAGGGAGTTGATTTTCCTGTCACGCTCGCCAAACAAGTCTTTACAAACAGGGACCGGTCGACCGCGGAACAATGGCTGGTTACCAACGGGGAGAACATGGCTTTCGAGGATATCGTAGCGATCTACCAAAAACGGTGGAAAGTCGAGGAGTTCCATAAGTCGCTCAAGCAAAACACGATGTTAGGCAAGTCTCCCACAAAGATGGAGATTACCCAATTGAACCACATCTTCGCTTCCATGATCGCCTACATAAAACTGGAAAAACTGAAGGTTAAGGAGAAGCTGAATCACTTTGCGATAAAATCAAAATTGTATTTGAAGATGATAAAGGCTGCCATGGAAGAACTTGACGCCTTGCGGTCGGCCTGAAATATATTCATTAAGAATCGCTCTCCCAAATGCAGGGAGAGCGAAAGTTCAGTTATAGTAATTAACCAGCCTTTCACTCCCCCAATTCAGGGTGAGCGAAAGGTTAGATAATATACCAATCCGTTAATTTCAAAATAGCGACAAAAGAGCCGTAGACGACCAAAAAGCCAAACGAAATCAGAAAGTATTTGGGATAGGCTTTTTTCTGTTTTGAAAATACAAATTGGGCGCCCCAAGGTATCAGGGAGGTAAACGCTAAAATAAAATTGAATAATACGATAACCGAGGCTAAAATGCCTATGGCAAAAGCTGGGCGTATCGTTAAGTTGAATAAACCATACAAAGCCCCCATTGCCATAGCCACCGCCAAACTTATGATTCCGTATTTTATCCCTCTGGTTATTAAGCCAAAACCTGTTCTGGGTTTTTCTTTGTTTTGTTTTTCGCTTTTTTCCATCGCGGTATCCAAATATAAAATCCAGTGATAAAAAGCCCCGCGCATACCAGGCAAGAGACTAATGCGATTATTCTTGTGACATTTCCGCCGAATGTGCCGTAATGTAGAGGCGTGACCCAATCGATATAAACCCTGGAAGTGGGAGGCACGTCACGGTCACTGCTGAAGATCAGCGCGCCCGAATATTGATCGAAAGACATACGGGAAACATGTCCGACTTGATGATAATCGACGGGTTCCATAACGGAAACCGAGATTACGCCAAGGCTGTCTTTCGGCAGTTCGTATCCTTGTACTAACCCATCGGGTTTATGTTTTTTCACTTCCCGCTCAATATCGGAAAGACTGAGCGTGGGAGTGTCTGGTCTGTAAGCCGATTGCGGAGACAGAATGTTTTCTAGTGACTTGGGCGCCGCAAAACCCACAAGAAACAAACCTAGAATAATAAATTGGTTGAATGTGATGGCTGCGCCCGTCATGGAAAGTATGCTGATGACAGGCGAGAAATAGAAGCCCAGCGTATTGTGGGAATCGTAATTCACCCGCTTTGCGCTTGCGTCGGTTTTTATGGTTAAACGGCTTTTCAGATTCTTTAATTTCTTTGGTATCCAAAGCCTTAATCCGCTAATCATCAAAACGACGCACATCAGTGAACTGACGCCGACCAAATAACGCCCTACGGACGGGATTAGGAGCGTGCGGTGCAGGTGCTTGACAAATCCAGTGAACGATTCCCATTTATAAATCCTTTTTCCGGCAATATCGCCGGTATAGGGGTTCAGTATGAATTGGCGGTCATCGTCTTGCAAATAGCCGACGAAAGCGCCTCCAAGGTGTTCGTCGGAAAACAGGAAACGGATTTTTTCTTTTTCTCCGATTTGGCTTTCGAAGCGTTCTAAAATTTGATCGTAAGAAAGTTCCCGGTTATTTTTCGGGCTCCCGAATTCAAAAAGCTCGGGATTGAGCCAATGATCTATTTCCTGTTCGAAAACCAAAATGGCTCCCGTAAGGCTGACAATCAGCAAAACGGATCCCGCCAATACGCCGGCGGCGGTATGCCACTTGGCATACCACCGCTTTTGGTGTCTGTATAGCTTCCGTACGAAGTTGTTCCTTCCGGACATAAGCTTATTCTCCCAGTTTGAAGAAACCCGAAATTCGGCCCCCTTGCGAAATGTCGAAAGCCTTTTTGGTCGTGCCGGTGGCCGGATCGTATTCGTAAAGGGCGTTTACGTTTTCCGAAGGGTTAAGTACTCCGCAGTAAACTTTGTCGTCTATAATTGTCAGGTAAGAATCGTATGGGGAAGAGCCCGGCATATCTGGCAGAATCTTAACCGTTTGGGCTTCGAGATCAAGCTCCACGTACTGGCCGATCGACGAAGACCTGAGTAAAGCGAAAGCCTTTTGGAAATCCTCGGGAGTCCATTGCGAGAAGTCGGGTTTCTCTTTGAAAATGGCCAAGATTTCTTGTGGAAACGAAGTGGAGATGTTGGCGTAAGCCTTGCCGTTTTTGTGGTAAGTGAATTTTCCCATTACCTGTATAGGCATTTTGGCGTGAGCCGGGCTAATAGCGTCCACCACTTTAAAATCGTAATTCAGATCAAAGTCCGTTTGGCCAGCCGGGATTTTTACAATATTCGGCTTGATATTGGGAATATTCGAGTTTCCTTGGGTCGGGATATAGATATTACCATGCTCATCCACATAGTTTTGCTCCGTTCTGCGAACTACCACAGCGTCCGGAAATTTGATTGACTTAACAAAGGCGTTCGTCCTCAAATCAATATGGTTGTAGATCAATTCGCTACCGGCCCAAAGCGTGTTCTTTTGGGTGTAAGGGCGGGTGGCCACAAACATATCGTTGCCTCGGATTACGAATGATTCGTAAATCTGGTTTGTCCAATCATCTTCCCGGTATGCTTTTGACATATCGATTTTGCCTGTCGGAGTCATGGTCTCCGGATCGAAAATCGTGATGTCGTTATCGTTTACGTCGTCAATAAAAGCGGTGTTTTTGTCCTTGATTGCACCGTAGTAAGAAGGGGCGATAACAGGGAGTTGGCCCACTTTTTCAAGCTGTCCGTCAGCGTTTACCACCATTTTGTCCATGCCGGCGTCTTTGCTGCTGGTGATATTGCTGGAAATGATAAAGTTTTCGCCTTTCATCCGTGTGCGGAAGTTGGCGTATGATTTTCCCTGTGTATTATCGATGGTGCCTTCCGGCATCGTTTCGTAGTATTTCCAATAATTGGTCTCGGCCTGTGTGTACAATACGTAACCGCTGGTTTTGATACCTGAATCGGGAGCGGGATCGTCGTTGTCGTCACTGCAGGCGGTAAACAAAACGGCTGTCGCCAAAAGCGAAGTGGCTAGCTTTCTCATTATGATATTGGTATGGTTTAAAGAGTGTATCTGGCTTTGAGAGCGAAATAACGGCCCGGTCTGGGCACGCTATAAAAGTCGAATAACTCGGCGTCGAATACGTTGAAGGCTTTGGCGCTCAGCGAGAATTTCCTGTCCATCAGATAGGTGATTCCCAAATCCAAAGATTTTTGTTCCGGCACCCAGTTTTCGTCATTTCGTTGTTTTCCGTCGTGGGCGTGCATAAACTCGTCTACGTAATTGCCGAAAACGGTTGTTTTGAGGCTCTTTCCGTCACCGAACAGGTTTTCGAACAAATAGGAAACCTCCAGATTTCCGAAAAAGGTCGGGATATTCGGAACAGGTCTGCCCAAAAGGAATTCAGTGGACGGATCCAAGAAGCTGTCGATAAGGATTTCTTGGTATGTCGTGTTAAAAGAGTAATCGAGTTTTTCGAAAAGGGTGCCTGTCAGCGCCAACTCGACACCTTGGGATTTCACTTTGTCCTGATTGACATATCGTCCCATGCCGCGGGCGTCGGATTCCAGCCGGATAAGGTCTTGTTGTTTTCTCAGGAAGAAATTTACGTCGGCCGACAAATAATCGGAGAATGTGGCTTTGGCGCCGAGATTGAAGTTTCGGCTTTTTTCCGGTTTGAGATTGATGTTTGACTGCACTATGCTCAAATCGCCGAACAGCTCGTTTCGGTCCGGAATGCGAAGCGCCTGTTCGAAAGATGCTCTTACAAAGAAACTGTCGTTGAACGCCCATTTTGTGGCGATATTATATCCCCATTCACCGCCGGAGATTTTTTCGGGCTTTGTGCCTTCCTGGTTTTGGAGGCTTAGGTTGAGGCTTTTTAGTGAGTAATGATAATATTTGCCGGAGGCTGATAGGTCCAGCTTTTTTCCGAAGAATGCCCTTTTCAGCTCAAGGGAGCTAATGTTTTTCGATATATCGCTTCCTTCTTCGTTCGGGTCTATTGAGCCGGGCTGTTTGTATTCGTCATTGCCTTTACGGCGCTGGTATCCGTAAAAATTATTGGCCAAAACCGTTAAGTCCCCAAAGCTTTTTTCCACAGTGAATTTGTGGGCCATATTGGTTCCCGTAAGGTTCGGTTTTGTTGGGAATCTGGAGTATTCCGCCCCCGAGCCCAAGAATATCGAGGGGATTTCTTTGGTTACATTGTTCCCGTACCAATCGTAAATGATTTTTGTGGAATCTTCGGCTTGGTAATCGGTCAATCCGAGATTCGCGAAATAGCGGAGTTTCCAGCCCGATCGGAATTCCTTTTTTATATCCGCGCTTATGTTTATTCCCGTTTCTTGGTATTCCAATTCGCCGAATGGCAAAGTTCCGACTTTGAGGCCATGCTGAAATTCTTTTTCCGTGCGATTGGCATTGGCAGAGAACATCAGGCCAAAACCTTTTTCCTCATTACTATAACCAAAAGTGGCGCCTCCGTAGACGAAAGAATAGGCGTCGTGGAAACGCTCCACATCTACTTCCTCCACCTTTTTTACAAAACCTCCTTGCGGATCGTAGATATTGTTTCTGACCCGCATAGAGTAATTGTTGTCACTGCTTTTGTAATTAGCATTAGCCAAAACGTACCATCTTTTTCCCAATTTCCGGGAGAAGTTAAGAGAGGTCCGGTGCGTATTGAACGATCCGTATTCGTAAGAAATATCAGTTTTGTTCTCCGGATTTTGGTTGGTCACCACATTGATGCCGCCACCCAAAGCGTCGGTTCCGATATTCGAAGGCATTACGCCTTTATACACTTCAATTCTTTCGACATTACTTAAGGGAAGGTTATTCAGGTAGAATCCGCGCCCCAAATATTCGACGGGAATTCCGTTATAATAAAACCGAATGGCTTTGCCGGTCAGGCCGTTTAGCGAAATTGCCGATTGGCTTCCCATTCCGCCGGTTTGACGGATTTTTACGCCTTGTACTTTGCCCAAAAGCTTGCTGAGGTCTGTTGATTCCGATTGTACGGCTTTCGCGTCGATGGCGTTTACGGTTATCGCTTTTTCGGAAATTTCCGTATGTGTGGATTTTCCTTTTATGACTACGGCGTCCAATACGCGTTTATCCTCTTTGAGCGTAATATTACCGATGTCTGTCTTTTTCTTTTTTAATAAAACAGACAACGTGAATTGTTGATGACCTACCATGCTTACCGTTAATGAGCAAGACGCCTGATTTTTCACCTCTAATTCGAATTTGCCGTTTTTGTCCGTCACCGTTCCGGCAGAAAGGCCTTTTATCGCTACGGAAGCGTAGGGTAGAGGCTCGTTTCTTTCGTTGATAACTCGGCCTTTCACCCAATTTTGTCCGAATGCTGTTGCGCTGGAAAGAAAAAAGACGAGCGAAAAAATATGTTTCATTTTATAGGGTTTGATCTAAAGCGAACCCAAACTTATAATTTATTTATACCAAGTCCAAATAAAATCATTAAGGTGAGTGGTGTGCTTTGTATTGAGTTTCTAAGGGTTTATTTGTATTAATAAATTATGTATATAGTTAAATATTGAAATGGAAGAGGTTGATATTTAAAAAGTACTGTGATTTACATTTTTTATAATTGACGATATTTATTTGTGTTTGTCGAATCTCGAATAGCTTTTGGAGGGGTGAAAAACTTGCCAAAGTTTCCGTTTCCGCTTAACGTGGAAATCCTTTCGTTAATAATAATTAACGGGTGAAATTTATAGGGTTTTGGGAATAAAAAAACGGCGATAAAGGTTAACAGAAATGCTAGCCTTTACCGCCGTTTTGTTTTGGGCAATCGGAATGTTCTATCCGTTATTCCGCTTGTTCCGAAGTCAGTTTGTGCAAGAAGTGATAATGCTTCTCGTATTGGCAAATGGCGTCGGCGATAAGCTGTTCTTTCGGATAGCCGAACACGTCGTAGTCTTGTCCGCCGTTAAGCAAAAACACTTCTGCCCTGCAATAAGCCTCGCGTTCGCTGTTTACGTATTCGGGTACGTTAAAGCGTCTGACGTGGATTTCGTAGTGGAAATTCTCCTCGTCCGAATTGTCGATGCTTAGCATCAGTTTGTCTTGTTCAAAGGTGAGCTCGGTTTCGTATCCTTGTCCCCTGAGTTCTTTCTGGAGCTCGTCCATTGCCGGGAAGGCCACGTCTTTTAGGTACGTTCTTACCCGTGTTTGGCTCGGGAGTCTTGACAGATGTTTTACGCGGTCTTGCCAAGGCATTGACGCACTGCTGTACTGAACGGAGGTGGAGTGGCTAAGGATAGAATTCTGCAAAAGGTAATCGGCGCGGAGAGTCCGGATAAACGAGAACAGGGATATCAGGATCAAGAAAATCATTGGGAAAGCCGAAACGATAGTCATGGTCTGTAGCGCTCCGAGCCCGCCGGCGTAGAGAAGAACCGCGGCGACAAGGCCTTCGAGAACCGCCCAGAATACGCGTTGCCATACTGGAGGCTCTTCCAATCCGCCCGAGGCGAGGGTGTCGATTACTAAAGATCCGGAGTCGGAAGAGGATACGAAAAACGTAATTATCAGCATTACGCCGAGCATCGAGAGGAATGAGGAGAACGGGAAATATTCGAAGAATTTGAAGAGTGCGACCGGGACGTTGTTACTGATGGTATGAACCAAGTCTTGGGCGTGCCCGCTTAGAGCCAATGAAATGGCCGAGTTTCCGAAGACGGTCATCCACAGGAAGGTGAAAGCCGCGGGAACGAACAGCGCTCCACACATAAATTCGCGGATGGTACGCCCTTTGGATATCCGGGCGATAAAAATACCTACGAAAGGCGACCAAGAGATCCACCAGGCCCAGTAGAGTAAGGTCCAACCGCCAAACCAAGTCTCTTTTTTCTCATAGGCATAGAGGTTGAAAGTTTTGTAGATAAGATCGGAAAGATACGCTCCCGTATTTTGGACGTAGTCTTTCATCAGGCCCATAGAACTTCCCAAAAAGAGCACGGCCAGAAGAAGGCCTACGGCCAATGCCATATTTATGTTCGAGAGTTTCTTGATGCCTCCGTCTAGGCCAAGTACAACCGAGATGGTGGCCATGGCTGTAATACCGATGATAAGCAACACTTGGACGGTGGTGCTTATCGGAAGATCGAAAAGGTAGTTTAGTCCGGCGTTAACTTGGGTTACGCCATAACCAAGCGAAGTCGCTACGCCGAACATTGTTCCAATGATCGCGAAAGTGTCGATCATGTTGCCGATTTTGCCGTGGATTTTGTCTCCGATTAGCGGGTAAAAGGCCGAGCGTGGCAGAAGCGGTAAATTTTTTCTGTAGGCGAAGTAAGCCAAGATTACGGCCAAGGTAGCGTAGATGGCCCAAGCGTGCAGGCCCCAGTGAAAGAAGGTGATTTTCATCGCTTCTTGCGCTGCCTCGGGCGTGCCTCCCGGTCCGACGGGCGGGGTGCTGAAGTGCATAACCGGCTCCGCTACTCCGAAGAAGAGCAGGCCGATGCCCATACCGGCCGAAAACAACATGGAGAACCAAGAGACGTTTCCGTATTCGGGTTCCTCATGGTCGGGGCCGAGTTTGATATCGCCCATGCGCGAAAAGATAATCCCGAAAGAGAAAAACGTAATTACGGCTACGGCGAGAATATACACCCAGCTAGTGTTGGTGATAAGCCAAGCTTGGGTTTGTTTAAAGAACGCTTCCATGCTTTTGGGCCAAATGGCTCCGAAAGCGGTGATAAGGAAAATGACGGCCGCAGACCCGAAGAACACTTGCGGGTTGAGGTTGTCTTTGCTGAAAAGATTTTTCATAATAACTGAGAGGCGGTTATAGCCCTGTTTGTTTCTCATAAGTTTAGTGTCGCTCCGGCATGGCGAATTGCCCTAGGGCTTATCCTTAGGTTTAGCCTTGCTGGAACGTGTACGGATATGAGGACACAACTGAGCGGTCCGGCAACGATGGTTCGGACACAAGGCAATAGGCGTTCTTGTTTTGACGCGGGAATAAGACTAAAGGAAGCGATGGGCTGAAGTGCCGGTAAGCGGAATGTTACCAGAGGCGGAAAGTGCATTGCCCCTAGCTTACGCCATCCGATTAGTATACGGCTGGCGGGGTGTAGCGATCCGGTTGGTTACGGAACACCAAATTCGAAAAAGTGAATACTCGTTGGTTTTGCTTTTTGTATATCGCAGATATCATATCCGCTAATTTAGCAAATAATATTATGTTATCCTCGTTTCAGGGCGTTTAGGAAGGGGCGGGAGGAATCGAAACGAGCCGATTGACGTAGATTATTTTGTATCTTTGTGTGAAGCTGATTTTTAGTTCAATTTGAACCTGATTAGCCGTTTTATCTTGCGTAGTATAGTGGGGTTTGGGTTAAACTGTTTGATTGTCTATTGTTTATGGTCTCCTTGACGGGCATTCGAGTAATTCCTTTATTACATGTTAGGGTTTTAATGTTGTTTTTTTGTATAACAGTCTAGGGAGGCAAATTCAAATATTTCATGAATTTTAATCGTAAGTTCTTTTTGCTGTTCTGAGGTTTTATGGGTGTTTTTGGCCTTTGAGGGTCGTCTTTTTTATAGCGAAACCCTTGGGAAGGATGAGGGATTAATTGACCGAAAGGGAATCATTTTTTGTTAAACTGGAGCGCTCCCGCAATGAGTTTTAAGCGAGAATATTCCTTTAAGTTTTTTCTATTCTGGTTTTCTGCGCAATCAATAAAGGTAAGGTGCGAAAAGATGTGTGTTACATTTCTGACTTATGGAAAGGGAGAAAAGAGGCATGATTTCGTGGCTTGGAAGGCCTATTTCAGTGATGTTTTTCTTTTGAAATAACGGCTTATATTATTTGTGTATAGTGAGAATTCCCGCATAACCTTACCGGTATAAAAGAGGCCGGGTTATGCGGGAATGAGTTTGTGTTATTTAAGGCTTACTGTTTTGGAGGCTTTGCTGTCTTTGTGGTAAAACCAAGTTTGAGGCACGGGACGTACCTGCCCTTGCTTATCTACTAAATGCAGTTCTATATTCATACCGCCACCACCTTGGAAATAGTCGATAGCGATTGGATGGTAGCCTGCGGCTAAGGCGATTTGTCCGATTTTCTGTCTCGGCCCGTGATTGCCGTCATTGTCGCCGAGGGTTTTTCCGGCTATTTTCAGTATCCCGCCGTCATCGGAAACGAACTGGAAAGTGTATATCCCTTCTTCGGGAACTTTGATGTAGCCGTTGAAGATTAGGCCGAAGTGGCTCTTTTGGATATTTTCCGGGTAGGTAACGTTTGCGACAACGGTTTCTGTTACCGACTTTGCGTTTGACATAATATCCTTGACACTTCCGATTCCCTTTTTCAAAGGTACGTATTTGCAGGCTAATCCAGGCTGTGGGGCCACGGGTTTTGTGGGAATTCTGTAACCCTCTTTTTCGAGTTTCACGTTCATTACGTCACTTCCGCGGTTTTTTGAATTGAAAGCTTGCAGGCGCAACTCGGAGTTCTTTTCGAACTGTAGCGATCCGTCGAATTTTGGAGCGTTCGGGCCGGGAGCTGAGCCGTCGGTAGTGTAGCGGACGGTTAGGTTGCCGGGAGAGGTCAGTAGACGAACCTCTTTTTTGTCTAAGAATACATTGTTCTCCTGAACGTTGCCCAGAATAGGGATTCGGTAATGGACATTCATCAGGTCAAGACGTCCGAAATGCTTCACAATTCTGTTTTCGAAGTGATTCCAGGATTTGTTTTCTTTCGGAGTCCAGAGCGCCTCCGACAAGGCGAGCATGCGCGGCATCGCCATATAATCCATTCTGAGTTCCGACGGGATTCGTTCGGCCCACATACAGCCTTGTCCGCCGAGCAAGAGTTTTTGCTGTTCGGTGGTGGCCCCTACCGGCATTGGATCGTAAGAGTACGTTCTGCGCAGGCTGTTAATGTCTTGGGGGTAATCAAAATACCAGTGTGAATTCGGAGTCATAACCACTTGGTTGCCTTGTTGCAAAGCTTTGAGTGGTGCGTCAGGATGCGAGCTTCGCCAGAACATCATGGTGGCGGTCGGGCTCATGCCGCCTTCTAAGATTTCGTCCCAGCCCATCATCTTTTTCCCTTTCTTGTTAAGGTAGCGCTCGATTCTTTTTACGAAATAGGATTGCAGTTCGTCTTCGTTTTTGAGTCCTTCATTCTTGATTCTGCGTTGGCAGTCCGGGCATCTTTTCCATTCCCATTTTCCGACTTCGTCAGCGCCGATGTGGATGTATGGGGCGGGGAACAGTTCGCAAACTTCGTCCAAAATTCCCTGTACATAATCAAAAGCCTCTTCTTTTCCGGGGCAAAGCGTACCGGATCCTCTGCCGAAGCAGGAGACGTTTTTACCGATATTGGCCGATGAAAAGTGGCCGGGCATATCGATTTCGGGAATCACCGTAATATTCCTAACGCGCGCGTATTCGATAATTTCTTTGATGTCATCCTGAGCGAAGAATCCGCCGTAAACCGTTTTTCCGTCTTTTTCTACGAAAAAATCTTTGGTGGTGACGAAGGTGCTGTCGGTTTCGGCTTGCTTCTTACAGTGTCTGTCCAGACCATTTTCGGTGCGGTATGCGGCTTCTTCCGTCAAGCGCGGATGCTTTTTGATTTCGATTCTCCATCCCGGATCATCAGTCAAGTGCATATGGAAAACGTTGTACTTATAAAGCGCCATATAGTCGAGAAACTTTTTCGTATAAGCTTTCGAAAAGAAGTGGCGAGAATAATCGATCAACATGCCGCGGTAGGCGTACAGGGGCTTGTCCTCAATTTCCACTGCCGGTATGGTCCAATCTGTGCCTTTATTTTCCGATGCCGGGCTTTCAATTTTTTTCGGGAGTAATTGTCTTAAGGTCTGAATTCCGTTTATCAGCCCTGCGGTTTCAGCGGCCTGGATTTTTACGCCTTCCGAATCGCTGATTAGCCTGTAGCCTTCGGCTCCCGCTTCTTTAGCCAAGTCTTTACGGATTTCCAGAGAAATACTATTCTTTGACGCTTTTTTGTTTTTGACCGGAAAGTCGAAGCCGGTGGCGTTTTTTAGCTTTTCCCTTAAAAGAGTGGCGGTTTCCATTGAGCCTTGGTCGGAGGCGCAAGAGATTGAAGTGGAAGCGTCAAGTTTGAATCCGCCCGGAGCCTGTGTAAGGTTGATGGGACGGGGGATTACGGAAATCTCCGAAGTGACGGTATCCGGCTTGTCGGCGCAAGCCAACATAAGCAGGCCTAAAGCCAAGCTGAGTAGTGCGTGTGTGTTAAAATATCGCATAGGTAAAATATAAAAGGTAAAGTCGTAAACAGGCGGTTGGCTGAACTCTAATTAAGTAGGGTGAATGTATTAACACTATTTATTCGAATAATTCTCGGCTAGATTTAATCCGCATGCCTGAGAACCGTTGGCAAAAAGGTGAATTCCTTTATTGGTTAAGGAAGTTCTGGTGCCATTACGAAACAAGTGAAAACAAAAACGAAACAAAAACAGAGGCTACATTCGGTACCCTAAAAAAGACAAATAGAGGCTGGGTTTTAGACTGATGAGGGGGTGAGATGTGGGAAACAGTAAAAAAGAAAATAAATTAATATGGTGTTTCGGTTTTCAGTTACTGGGCAAACAGGGGTAAATGAGGAGTAAAAAATAAATGAGGAAATGAAATTGGAGTAATTGATCCCGCTATTTTTTAAAGAAAGTGATAACCTTTTTAAGGTATTAAAAAATTTGATACACAGGCATTGAAATTAAGAAAAGCTAGAGTGTTTTTATGGACGAATTTAAAAGAGCATTGCTGAATGTGTATATGGTATTATTTTTAATAAATTTTGCTATTCATATTTTTAATGCTACATTGAAATTGATAAATCTAAATTTTGGGTGATATTCAGTGCTTTATTTGAATTTATTCAAAGTATTGATATGTCTTTTTTGAGGTTTCGCCATTGTCTTTTTTTAGATTATGATTGACAAAGCATTAGCTATCGTAGCCGAAGAGCTTAATTCTTATTTCCTAAGAAGGAAAAGGAACTCGGAAGGGAAGGTTATTCTATCTCCTTTAACTAATCAGGACGGTAGTTCGGCGGTAAAAGAACAGAATAAGGTGGTGGTTAGTCTTGTCGATTTAACGGAGGAAACATTGCTCAAAAACCAAGTGCGGTTTCGGGAAAACAGTGAAAATAAAATCGGAGAAGTAAAACCGTCTGTCAATCTCAACTTGCATATACTCTGCTCAGCATATTTTGCCCCGGCCAATTATCAAGAATCCCTTTCATATTTGTCAGGGGTTATCGCGTTTTTCCAAATGAAACCGGTTTTCGAATCTGACAACACGCCCTTGATGCGGACTTTTGGAATTGAGCGATTGGTTTTTGAGATGCAACATCAAGATACCAACTCGAAAAACAATATGTGGAACTCTTTAGGCTCAAAATACCTGCCTTCGGTTTTGTATAAAGTAAGGCTTATTTCCTTTAGAGATGATAACGCCGGAGAGTTGTTGCCTGGAATTTCCGGGGCTGATTCTAACTTGTCTTCATAGTGTTATGGGCATGGCGTACGAATGTCTTTTTGAGGTCGTTGTAGCGCACGATTATTATTCTGAAAGTGGGATGGAGGCTATTTTTGAGTTTAGTCCAACTACAAAGTGCGCTGAGCTATTGAAAGGTAATCAGCTAATTATAAAAAGGGTAACGAACGGAGTTAAAGTATTGGCTTTGGCTGATAGAAAAGAAAATAATTCATTTTGTGTGGATGAGCGGTCAAGGTTTCGCTCGAATCTGGATTTTAAGGTTAAAGTCATTGATCCGTATTTTGAGGCGTACACCAAATTGCCATGTCAGCTAAATTCTATTTGTGTTGACTTTGATGGAGGTGAAATGCGGGTAGAGAATGTGAAAAGGGCATTAAAGAGTGTGGCGGTTCACATTGGAAGCGGTGTGGCGGTTGATAATCTAAGTTGTTACGATTCATTGGGGCAGGAACTGGGTGGATACGTGTTCAAAAAGAGGGGTGATGACATTTTCTTGGATTTAAGTAAAGAAGCGGAAGGAGGATATTTTATAAGGCAGGACGATAGCCCGATTATGAGCCTTTTTGTTGCGGAGTCGCTGGAAGCCAGTTCGTTTTATTGCTCCGTTAACGTTGGCGATTGTTTTGACGATGCATGGTGTTTTTCCAAAAGCACTCTTAAAGTTGGGTTTGAAGCTAAATCAGGGTATTGGAAATATATGATACCGAAAGCTGGATTGAATACATGGAATACGATTTTAATAGAGGATAAAGATAAAGAGGGTCCAGTTTCTTTTGATCAATCGGGAGAAGCAGAAGATTTTATAGAGATGATCTCTGACAGAGAATTAAAGCTGTCAAAGGTTTGTGAACGGGTATTTCAGTTGAAAGGGACAACAATACAGAGCGCTACACCGAAAATATTGGTGAGGCACCTTCCTGTACCAAAAAAAAATCATATTCAGAAGCGGGATGAGCGGGGACGTACAGTGTCTGAGATCTATGTTATTTTATAAACATTAACAGTAAGTTATGGCTCAAATGAAAACCCCAGGCGTTTACATCAAAGAACTGAACGCCTTCCCCAATTCCGTGGTCGAAGTGTCGACGGCGGTGCCGGCATTTATCGGTTATACCGAACGCGCCGAGAATGCGGGAAAACCCTTGGACGGAATGCCCGTAAGGATTACGTCATTGGCGGAATTTAACCAGTACTTTGGCGGACCGGCACCCTCAACGTTTACGCTGGCCGAAGCAACGGCACCTGCAGAAGGTGATGAAGGAAAATCAGCGTCGGCTCCCGATATTAAAGTAGCGGATAAGACAGATGGACAGAAGGGCGTTTTTAAGGGCTATGATATAAATGAAGTAGGGCCTAATTTCAGGTTGTATAACTCCATAAGATTGTTTTATCAGAATGGGGGAGGGCCTTGCTATATTGTTTCCATTGGCAATTATTCCGCCAAAAGCATTGATCCGGGAGTACTTACAGACGGTCTAAATCCATTGGTTAAGGAGATGGAGCCGACGATGCTGATCATCCCGGAACTAACCAGCCTAGAGTCGGCTGATGATGCGTTTCCTGTTCAACAAGCCATGTTAGGCCAATGTCAGAAAATGCAAAGCAGGATCAGTATACTGGATGTCTTTGACGGATTTAAAGAAAGGGATCCTGATCCGAAAGTTGATGTAATCAATGTATTTAGAAATACGGTCGGCACTAACGCGTTGATGTACGGAGCCGCCTATTACCCATGGTTACATACTACAATTGTACAAGATTCTGAGTTAGGTCTTCATAACCTGGATGACGATGGTTTGGCTAAGCTTAAAGACCTGTTGACGATCGAACAAACAAGCGGTTTGTCGGATGAGGATAAAGGCAAACAAGCTGTGGTGGATATGCTAAGCCTGTTTGACTTGGTAATGACTCGCGGGGCTGATGGAGACGGTAATGAAGTTCTTGCTGTTCAGGATATTCATAATATGCTAATCACGCTTAGCCCGGCTTACAACAGTATCATTACGGATATCAAAAATCGTTTGAATTTGTTGCCTCCTTCTTCGGCAATGGCCGGAATTATGACAATGGTTGACGCCACTAGAGGAGTCTGGAAAGCGCCGGCTAATGTTTCCGTTAATTCGGTAATCGCTCCTACTGTAAATATCAGCCATGATGAGCAACAGGACTTGAACGTTACTTTGCAAGGAAAATCCATTAACGCTATTCGTTCGTTTATTGGCGAGGGCGTGTTGGTTTGGGGAGCTAGGACTTTGGACGGTAATAGCCAAGACTGGCGTTATATCAACGTTCGCCGTACGATGATTATGCTTGAACAGTCGATAAAGGCGGCCGCGAAGGCATTTGTTTTTGAACCGAACGTTGCCGGGACGTGGATTACGATAAAAGGTATGATCGAAAACTTCCTTTACCAACAATGGAAAAACGGAGCCTTGGCCGGGTCGCAGGCCGCTGACGCCTATTCCGTAAGTGTAGGTTTGGGCAGTACGATGACAGCGAATGATATCCTTGACGGAATTATGCGGATTACCGTTTTGGTTGCGATTTCAAGGCCTGCCGAGTTTATCGAAATAACCTTCCAGCAACAGATGCAGAAGTCGTAATCCGGTTTGGATTTTTATTAATGGTTTGGAATAACCCTTTTCCAAATCGCACTTTTATCAAAATGAAATAATATAAAAATTTAAAACAATACAGTCATGGCGGATGCAGATGGATCAGCACAATCGGCCGTATGGCCCTTACCTAAGTTTTATTTTCAGGTAAAATGGGACGATAAAGAATTAGCTTTTCAGGAAGTGTCAGGATTGGAGACTGAGACACAGGAAATTGAGTATAGGCACGGTAACAGTCCTGTTTTTTCAACGATAAAAATGCCCGGTATAGCAAAGCAGGGCAGAGTGACTATGAAGAAAGGTGTTTTCAAAAGCGATAACTCTTTCTGGGATTGGTATAGTCAAATTAAGCTTAATACCATTAAGCGTATTCCTGTTACGATTAGCCTTTTGGACGAATCAGGAGCGCCGACAATGGTTTGGAAACTGAAGAATGCTTGGCCGGCGAAGATTTCGGGAACAGACCTGAAGTCTGATGGTAATGAAGCTGCTATTGAGACTATTGAAATCGTGCATGAAGGAATAACAATCGAAAACTCATAATAGCCTAAGCAAAAGGGAGTGGCTTGGGTCACTCCCGAAATGCTTGTCAAAATATGTATCGGAAATATATTTAGATTATGGCGGATAGCGATACGGATTGGACCCCGGCGGTTTCCTTTTATTTTAATGTGAAAGTAATCGGGTTTGATGATAATTACGATTATGCTTTTAAGGAAGTGGCGGGTCTGAGCGCTGAAAACAAATATGAGGAGATAAGGGAAGGTGGCGTAAATGACTTTTTCTGGAAAGTACCGCAAGAGACGATATATCCGAATTTGGTATTGAAAAGAGGTATGGCCACTATGGATTCGCGATTAAGTGATTGGGTGGTGGATTCTATTGTTAATGATTTTCAGAAAAAAATAGAGTTACATGATATTGAGGTCTCTCTACTGAATCATGAAAGCGAAAATCTTATCACTTGGACATTTAGAAACGCCCGTCCCATAAAATGGACCGTATCGGATCTGGACTCTATGAAGAATGAATTGTTGGTCGAAACCTTGGAATTTTGCCATACAGGATTTACCGTATCAGCTGATGATAGCATGGGCTTAGGGTTGCTATTTTGATGACCATTAAGTTTTTAGGTTGACGGATATTTTTAAAGCAATGACAATTGAGATAAAAGAACTGTTGATTCGCACAACATTAGAAAAAGATAGTGTAAGGAAGGGTAGGGAACAGACTAAAGAGGTGGATGAAAAAGAGCTTTCCGAGAGGATTTTCCGAAAGTGTAAAACCTATGTCGATAAGAAATTGAGGACGAAAAATTCCAGATAAGATGTCGGGAGCATTACAGAAATTATTGATCAAAGGCTATAGCGATTATAAGTATTCCGATGAAGCTGGGCGTATAGAGCTGATGATCAACCCCTCGAAGATGAGTCGGAATGCGAGTATTCGTTACAAACACCCAGAAACTTATGGGCCATTAGGCTCCAAGAGTGACGAATTTTATCGTTTGGGGCCTGAAAATTTGAGTTTTGAAACGCTTTTGGATGATACGGGAGCAATAGCCGATAAGAGTGGCAAAACTCTGGATCAGAAAATCAGTTTGATGCGGGATACCCTTTTCAAGGTTAATTCGAAAACGCACCAGCCGAGTTTTTCGAAATTGATTTGGGGTAGCTTTGAGTTTCGGGGGCGGCTGGAAAAGATGGATATCGATTATACGATGTTCAAACCCGATGGAACTCCGTTACGAGCTAAAATCAATTTCGCTTTTTTGGGGTATATCAATACTCAGCAGGAGGCGAATGAACAAGGATTGAATTCACCGGATCTGACTCACCGTGTTACTGTAAAGCCGGGCGACAACCTGCCATTGATGTGCGCTCAGATATATGAGGATAGCAGTTATTATATAAAAGTGGCGGCGTTTAACGGGTTAACGGATTTTCGGAATATTAGTCCGGGAACAGAGTTGTTTTTTCCTCCTCTAAAATAGATTTATGGCAGATTCGCCTCTAAAAGATGTAGCGCTAACTACCTATGAGATATTAATAGAAGGGAACACTGTTAGCCAAACGGTTCCCGTAACGGGTATTTATGTAAATAGGTCGTTGAACCATATCCCATACGCAACGGTCCGGATAGGCGACGGAAGTCCCGCAAAACAGGATTTTCCACTGTCTGAAGGAGATGATTTTGTTCCGGGCAAAGAGATTGAAATAAAAGCAGGCTATTTATCCAAAAACGAATCGATTTTCAAAGGGGTAATTGTTAGGCAAAGTCTTATAGTTAATAGGGATGAGGCTCCCTTGATAGAGGTTGAGTGTAAGGAAAAGGTGGCTAAGATGACAGTGGTCCGAAAAAGCGCTTTTTTTGAGAAACAGAAAGACTCCGATATTATTTCCTCGATTATTGGAGACGCTGGTCTGTCCGCCGATGTGGAGGAGACGAACACAAAGCATGAAAGCCTAACGCAATACAATTGTACGGATTGGGATTTTATTTTGATGCGATCGGAAGCCAATGGAAAAGTCGTTTCATGCCTAGATGGGAAAGTAAGCGTTAAAGCTCCGGAAGTCTCTTCCTCGGAAGTATTGACGGTTACCTTCGGAAAAGATTTGGTGGATATGAAAATGGATTTGGATGCTCAGAATCAATTGTCCGAAGTGAAAAGTATGGGTTGGGATCCGTCTGAGCAGAAAGCCGTGACGGCTACCGGCAAGAATCCTTCAGTTAATGCCCAGGGAAATATTGATTCGAAAAAACTCGCTGAAGTTTTTGGGATAAGCGATACTGTATTGCGTAATAACGCTGACGCTACGGAGAAATCGTTGGAAGATTGGGCCTCAGCCAAGATGCTGAAATCGTGGATGTCTCGGGTGCGTGGCGAAGTTCGGTTTCAAGGTAACACCAATGCCTTGCCGGGCAAAACTCTGGAAATGGAGGGCGTAGGAGACCGTTTCAATGGAAAGGCTTACGTATCAGGCGTTGAACATGAAATAGAGGACGGACATTGGGTGACGACGTGCTATCTGGGGCTGGAACCTAGCTGGTTTGCTACAAAACCGGATGTGCAACCCATTGATGTGTCCGGTTTAATGGCGGGGGTAAAAGGGTTATTGACCGGAGTTGTGAAACAGTTAGACGAAGATCCGGAGGATGGTTTTCGGGTGATGGTTAATATTCCTGTATTATTTCAAGATGGGGAAAATGTGTGGGCCCGTATGTCGAATTTTTATTCCACGTCAGGGCAAGGTGTTTTCTTTATTCCGGAAATAGGGGATGAGGTGATTCTTGGTTTCGTAAACGGCGACCCTTCGGCCCCAATTGTTTTGGGAAGCCTTTATAGCGGAAAGAATAAGGCACCTTATGATATGACTAAGGATAATTACACCAAAGCGTTTACGACTAAAGCGGAGAACAAGATCGAATTTAATGATGAAAAGAAAATCATAACGATAACTACGCCCGCTGAAAACAAAGTTGTGTTAGATGATGATCAAGGAAGTATTCTTATTCAAGATAAGAATTCGAATAAAATGACAATGGACGATTCCGGAATTTGCCTTCAAGACAAAAACGGGAATAAGATAACGATGTCTTCCGGAGGAATAGAGATTAAAAGCGCTTCGGACGTTAAGATTAACGCTACACAAAACATTCAAGCCTCTGCGACTATGGATGCGGAAGTGAAAGCGACCAATAATGTGAAAATCTCGGGATTACAGATTACGAATACGGCCAACGCAAAATTTTCGGCTTCGGGTAACGCCCAAGCGGAGTTAGTGTCGTCTGGACAAACGGCCGTAAAAGGAACAATGGTGATGATAAACTGAGTCCTGTTTTTTAATAAGAAAATAATTGAAAATAGATTTTTATGCCTCCAGCAGCAAGATTGACCGATATGCATACATGTCCGATGCAAACGCCGGGAGTTCCACCCATTCCGCATGTGGGAGGTCCGGTTACGGGGCCGGGACAACCCAACGTTTTGATTGGAGGTTTACCGGCAGCAAAAGTCGGTGATATGTGCGTTTGTGTTGGTCCGCCCGATAGTATAGTAAAGGGTTCGGCTACGGTGCTGATCGGCGGAATGCCAGCCGCTAGAATGGGCGACACTACCGCTCATGGTGGTTCTATTGTGATGGGTCTGCCCACAGTATTGATTGGTGGTTAAATTCATAAAGGTTTTTAGTTGAATCTGATGAAAGACGAAGCGTTTTTAGGCAAAGGTTGGGGGTTTCCGCCTCGGTTTGATGCTGTTAATCGCGGAGCCGTAATGGTGGATAAGCGAGAGGATATAGAGGAAAGTATAGGAATCCTTTTGAATACCTATCCCGGCGAAAGGGTTATGAATCCTGAGTATGGATGTAAACTGTTTCGGTATGTAAATGAAGTGATATCCGAGTCTCTTTTTACGGAAATAAGAGAGACTGTCCGTTGGGCTATTATTGATTTCGAGCCTAGGGTTTTGGTTGTTGATATAAGCTTGGATTACGATCCGTCGGATGCGGTTGGACTTATCAGAATCAATATTCTGTATGAAATCAAGGAAACCAATACAAGGCACAATATGGTGTATCCTTATTATTTGTTGGAAGGAAGTAACCTTTAATCAAGTAAAAACAGAAGCGGTACTTTAAAGCTTTGCAGTGAAAGATAATACGACTAGATCGGGAAGGGGGATTCAGAAAAGTAGCAACCGGAAAAATAGGCGTTTGCCGTTTCTGGACGCTTCCGCTGTAGCTTTAGATGATAGGACAGTTTCCGATTTATTGACGTTTGTATACCAATATTCCAAAGAGATTCGATTTTATGGTCCCGGAGCGGATGCTGACAGTCGTTGGGATGTTTTTTTTGAACAAGATCTGCTTGTAATCCTATTACGCTTTTCCCGATTTGATTTAGATCCGATTGAAGCTGCTTTTGAGAAAAAAGTAAGGAGACTAAAAGGGTACTTCGATGATGCTCAAGGGAGGGATACCATAAATGCTATGGTGTTGGATTTGTTGGTTGTGATAAGGGAGCTTCGCGATTTAAAAAATAGTTTGGCGAGGGAGCATCAGGCATTTTCGTTGGCACGATCCCTACGTGATGCTTTTTCTGGTGGATTAAGGGACTATGTAGGGGAATTGTATCGCTATGGATCTATTTTGGATTGGTCAAACGATACGGAAGAGGAACTGAAAGCCATAGTTGACGAGTGGGGAAGCCCCAAAAAAGGAAGGTTCAAAAAACGTTCGCTTAAACGTATGGACACTGTCCGGATAAGAAAATTTTTTAACAGTTTTTTTTTCGCGGTTCATGAGCTTCAAGTAAAGTCTCGTCAACTTTTGGAGAAAATACTGAATGATTCCGGAGACAATAAACCCCATATCGCCTTAATAGTCGGCTTCTTGAATATCTACGGATATGTGCAACGGGAAATGAATAATATTCCCGCAAAACATCTTAATTATTATTATAAAGAGATTCTGAAGTTTCAGCCCCGTTCATTGCGTCCGGACAAAGCGTTCCTTCATTTAGGAATTAAAGAGGGGGTAAAGTCTGCGTATGTGTCGGAAAACGCATTGCTTTCCGCTGGAAAAAACGATAAAGGTGAAGATATCTTTTATAAATGTGATACACCGGCGGGGTTAACCGATAGCAGGATAGTGGAGATTCGGAATATCTATCCAAGTCGTAATGAACGCCACCATAAAGGGCTGGACGGGGATATTGTTACCGCTATTTTTTTTGATCAGAAGGAAAGGGGGGACGGAATGCTGTTTGAGGCCGGGGATTTTCCCGTTTTCGGAGTCGAGCCATTTGCTGATATCTTCCCGAAGCGGAAGCCTCGTCGGGCAAGGTCGGGTTTTATTATTGAAAGTGACGCTTTTAACCTTGTTGGTGGCGAGCGGAAAATTATTTTGGCGTTGAATTGCGCCCCGCATTCTTTTCGTAATTTTCTTGAACGCCTCATACAGTTTACAGGGGCCCAGTCGGAGCAAGATCATGCGGTTCGTAAAAGCATAAACCATGCTTTTAGGTTTACTCTTTCTACACCAGACGGGGGGCTTGAGATAGTTTCGTATCAAAGTTATATCGATTCCGCCAAATCAAGATTGCGTTTTGAGTTTGACCTTTCTGCGGAGGTTGGAATTATCGGCCCGGGCATTGATCCTGTTATTGAGCAAGACCCTTATTGTGAAAAAGCGCATTTGAGCGCCACTCTGCGCTATGAGTCAAAATATTTCTTGTATAGTTTTTTCTCTGGTTTAGAAATACTAGGGTGTGAAGTAGGGTTGCAAGTAGAGGGGCTTCCCGGGTTAGGGGCTGGGAACCGTTTGTCTGATTTTGTTCCCGAAGAACCGTTTCAACCCTTTGGGCCTATACCGGAGGAAGGGTCCTATTTGATTATAGGAAGTTCGGAGTTGGTGGGAAAAAAGGTCAGTGATATTTCCTTGCGTTTGGATTGGGAAACCTTGCCAAAAGAAAAGAGCTTGGCCTCATATTTCCGAGGATATAATATTCCGGTTTCCGATGATGATTATCGGCTTGAGATTTTTGTTCGGGATAATCGGGAATGGGTTAAAAAACTAGAGGTGCCATTACAAAATGAAAATGCCAAAGGCGAAAGGATAGTTTTTAGAAAGCATTTGGTTTTAAACGGCTTGCAAAGTTCGGTTTTTACATCGGATAAACCGGATGCGATAAAAATAAGGCTTAAGGCGCCTGAATTGGCTTTCGGTCATAAATATTACGCGTCGGCTTTGTCTGATGTGCTGTTATATAACAGTAAATACGGAAAGAAATTGCCCAAAGAACAACCGAAAGCTCCTTTGGTGCCGGCCCTTAACAAGGTCAGGCTTTCTTATCGTTCAGTAGAACGATTGGATTTTGAAAATGAGGCAAGTTTTTATCATTTGAGCGTTTTCGGATATAGAAAAAACCAATTAAGAAAAGGCCTGTCCACATCATTATTATACCAAGAAAAAGACTCTCCGAGTTTTATGATGGCTCTGGACAAAATACCAGAAAACAAGCGTTTGGATTTATTTTTTCAGATAAAGGAATCGCCTCAAGCGGTTGTCGGTGTTAAGCGGAATCTGAATTGGTATGCCATGGACCGCAACAATTGGCGAGCTATAGGAACTGATATGAAATTGGGAGATACCAGTAATGGTTTTTTGAACACTGGTTTTGTGAGGTTGCGTTTGTCGGGAAATATGACTTCGGACAATACCCTAATGGGAAAAGGTCGGTATTGGATAATGGCTACTTCGGAAAAAGCCGATGGCAAAAGACCTGAGCGAATTGAAAGAATCTATGAGAACGTTTTGTCTGTGGAGTGGAACGGTGATGGTTCAGGAGAACATTTAAAGAAAGGATTACCCGCTGGGCAAATAGAAAAGTTTGTGGAACAGCCTACGGGAGTCAGTTCCGTAATGCAAATCGGAAAAACATTTGGAGGGCTTGGGCTGGAAGGAAAAGGTGATTTTCAACAAAGGGTTAGTGAGCGTTTAAGGCATAAAAATCGCGCTTTGATGGCTGTAGATTACGAGCAGTTAGTGTTGGAAAACTTTCCTGAGGTTGGGCGAGTAAAATGTTTTACCGCTGATATGCATGACGGTAAAGTGTTTGTTCCTCCCGGGAAATTGAGAATTGTTCCAATGCCTATTGATTTAAGCCCCGAACGGCCTTATTTGAAGCAGGAATGTTTACTTAGAATAAGGGATTTTATTCGAACCAAGACATCACCTTTTGTTGATGTGCAAGTGTCCAATCCTGTATTTGAGGCTGTTCGAATTAGCGCTTCGGTATCTTTTACGTCGAGCCATAGTGATGGTTTTTTGGTGAATCGGGTCAAGGAGACTGTAAAGTCATTTATTGAAACATGGCGTAATCCTGATCTGGAGTCTGAGATTTTCGGAAATCCTTTGTTTGGTTCGGAACTTTTGACGCAGATACAGGCATTGCCATACGTACAATTTGTCACGTCATTTTCCATGTATAAGATTTCTGAGAAGGAAACCGGAAAAAAATTATTTGATACGGCCAGGGAAGAACAGATGCAGATTGTAATAAACCCGGAGTATCCATGGTCTATTTTGTGTTGTTCGGATTCTTTAGACTTAAGGGTAATGGCTTCTGAACTGATAAGTCCACCAGAGTCCAGAGGTATTCAAAATATGCAAACAGACGATGATTTCGTGATTGAGTAGTTATAAGGTTTATTTTGGTTATTGCGCTGATAATTTGTACTTTATAAATAGAGGGGCTTTGTGAAAGTGGGGATTCTTTTAGAGAGTATATTTTAAGATGAGATTGAGAAGGAGTTTTTATTTGTCTTAGAAGTAAAACCCTACGCATATGGCAAAAAAAGACAGGGCTACACTAAAAAAATGTTTTGAGAAGGGCAGTATCCCCAACGCGGAAGACTTTGCGGATTTGATTGACTCGTGTTCAAACCTAATTGATGACGATGAGAAGGAGACGATTGGTATGACGAACGGGTTGGGATGGACTTTCAGGCCTCAGTTTGGAGAACGTTCTATTGCCAGTTTTTTTTCAGACCCGGTATCGTCAAAGCATTTATGGCAATTGGATTCCCATCCCGCTGTAGACGGGGAGGGACATGACGCCATTTTGTTCAGAAAAGCGGGTGGTCAAGCTAGTTTGTCTTTGCACCATGACAGAGTCGGGGTGAATCATATCAGCCCTAGGTTTAGCTTTGAGGTTGAAGGAACGTCAGCGTCGAGTGCTAGGGTTGGGACATCATGTATTAGCCATGAGGTCCCGGCGGATAAGAAATGGCATACGGTTACGCCGGAACTAAGTGGTTGTAGAGCGTTTGAGATTATAGCGCAAGCGGGTAGTCTGACTTCCAGTAAGATCGTTTTGTCCAGAGCCATCGCCTTGAACCCTGCGAATATCAGTAGGGCGCGAATCAGAAGACATTCCGTTAGATTTAATTTTTGGAGTTTTCTATGGATTCAGTACCGGTGGACAGGATCCGACGAGAGCTACGCTTTACAAATGAGAACCAATAGAAAGCTTGGTTTGGGAGTTTCGATACGGTTTCATATAACCGAACTATGGAATGACGACCTCTTAGCGGACGTCTGACCGTTAAGAAATTGGTGTTTGTATGTGTTTCCAATTTTTTTGAGATGAAAAACCGAGGTGGCTATATAGCAAGAGGTCCGCAGGCTAAAAAAGCTCTTGATTTCAAATTCTTGCGTGAAAAAGGCATATCTATCATTCAGGAACTCGCCGGAAATAACTGGACTGACTATAATGTCCATGATCCAGGTGTAACCATTTTGGATCAATTATGCTATGCGCTGACGGATATGGGCTACCGTTCGGGGCTAGATATCCGGACACTATTGGCTTCGCAGGAAGGTTCGGACGGAAGGGTGACATTTTTGCCTCCGGAAGAGATTCTTACCACAGCTCCACTTACGCTACAGGATAGCCGAAAAATGTTAATCGACGGAATCGACGAGATTTGTAACGCATGGTTTATCCCATTGAGCCAGTTGCGGGATTCCAATGTGAAGGGGCTTTACTTATTATTGGTCGAATTGAAAGATAACGCCCAAAAGGAACGTTGCCATCAGGAGATTAGCGAGCTGTTGTCCGAATACCGTAATCTAGGAGAGGATATATATAAGATTTTATTTCTTGAGCCTCAGGAAATAAATGTGCAGTGTACTATTGTTTTGGAAAACGATTATTGGGCCGAAGAGGTACATGCGCAGGTATTGTTCCTTTTGGATAAGTATATATCCAAACCTGTCCGTTTTCGCTCGTTGGAAGAAATGCGGGAGTTGGGTTTTAAAGATGAGGAGATTTATGAAGGGCCCAGGTTGGAGCGGGGGTTTATCTTGGATGAATCTTTAAAACCTAAAGATTTCTATTTCCGAGAAAGCGAGTTTATTAATTTGCTATTGGATATTCCGGGTATAAAATCTGTAAAGCACTTTGACCTTTTAATGCAAAAACAAGTAGCTGGCGGTGATTACGAATTTGTGAATTTTACGGACAGATTAAGTGGCAAGGAAGTGCCGGAGGCGATGGTAGTCGGCTGGACACAAGCGCCGAGGTTGGCGAAGGTTCATCGGGAAGATGTGAATAATCCATTGTTCTTTAAATATCTAAAGCGTAATACGCCATTGTCACTATTTCAGGATGCGGTGATAAGTGAGCTAAAGCGTCTTGAAGCGGAGGTAAGACATTCGTATAAGAAAAAAATGGCTCAGGGAGAGGTAGAGGTTGAAGATCTGAGCGATTATCGGATAGATTTAAGCCGTTATACCAGTATACAAAACCATTTTCCGTCTATATATAGATTAACGGAAAAAAGACTGGACAATATACCTGAGCCGGAACGTAGAAGTGAGGTTTTACAGCTTAAGGGTTTTTTGTTGTTATTTGAACAGATATTAAGCAACCATTTGGCTCAACTCAGTCATTTCGGGGAATTATATTCCCTAGACCCTGAACTGGAAACCAGTTTTTACGCTCAAGTTCCGGAAGATATATTGCAATTGGATAAGCTGATACCGTATGGAAACGCGGACGTGTTGTTGCAAACGGTAGAAGACATCTTGCACCGGATTGATGATTTCGGTGAACGGCGTTTAGCTTTTTTGAAACATTTGATGAATCGGTTCGGGGAACGGTATGACGAATTTCCGTTTCATAAATTCAACTTTTATCCCGAATTCAGACCTCAAAGCGAAATATTTTCCATTATCAGACTTTTGGGAGAACAAGGCCCCTTGTCTACAAACAAAGCAGTTGCTCCTCCGCCTTTAGACGGGTATTGGCGTAAGGAGAATTATTCCGTATTAGAACGCCGGATGAGGTTAAAACTGGATTTGCCCTTGCGTGCGAATAAGTTTGCGAGTGAACTGTTTCCGAAAGTGTTTTTTAAAAAGCGTAATCCGGAGGAGCAGGCCAAAGAATTTTTTACGGGTGATTTTAAGTTCCATGAACGGAATAGTGGCTTTAAAGGGATTTGGGATTATTCTGAAAAAGTTAAAAAGGGACTTCACCGTAAATTGGTGGAACAAATTGAAGTCGATGAAGAGTTGTTCCGACGCGGTATTTGGGAAGATAATTACAGGCTCCTACGCTTCGTGACTAAAAAGTATGACTATACGGCTTTATTGTTTAATAGCTATGAGGATAAATCTTTTTGGGTAGAAAGGATAAAGCGGGATAAAGTAAATATCAGCGGTGCGGCGGACAAAAAGACTTATTTGGTTTACACCAAAAACGGTAAGGTTTGCTATGTATTGGAATTTTTGGATCATGATGTCAGGGTTGAGGATCGTTTGGTCGTTTGGCGAGCTTTGGAAATATACCGTAATGAAGAAGATGCGGCGAAGGCTGCTTTTTCGTTAAAAGAGCTACTTATTGAGTGGAATTATAAAAGTGAGGGGCTTTATGTAATTGATCACATATTGCTAAGGCCCAGAAAAATGGATCCTTCGGTTAAGCTTCTGTTCAGGGACGGAGACATGGATTTGCTTCCTGTTACGCATGAACATTTACTGAGTTTGGAAGACGAGTTGATAAAGTTATTGTTAGATATCCGAAGTATTGAAACTTCCCCATTTGTTGTGGAATGGGATAGCGAGACCTTTTTTCAGATCCAGACCTATGAAGAGGGTTTAATAGAAGGAGAACGCGTCGGGGATTATTCAAATCAGAAACAAGCCGAAATTGCTTTGGCGGAAATGGAATCAAGTCTGTCAGATGGCAAATCCCTGAAAGTAGTGCCCACCCAGCGGAATGTATATTCGGTTTTATCACGAAAGGCTGAAAAGGTATTGGCCAAAGTGGACAAACGGTTTTTGAATGAAACCGATGCCCAGGAGTTTGCTGATCGTGTGACAAAGTATGTGAACTCAATGACTGAGTTTGGCATTAATCGCCGGAAAGATATGCACGTAATGGCCGATGATGTGAAAGGGGAGTTCGCCTCCGAGGAATATAATTTTACCGTTACAGTTCTTTTGCCAGGATGGACTGCCAGGTTTCACGACAGGGAATTCCGACATCTCACAGAAGGCGCTATACGGAAAAACACGCCAGCCCATATCGCTTTGCGTATTAAATGGATTAGCTTAAACGAGATGGTTGTGTTTGAAAAGCTTTATTCCGATTGGATCGGTGTTTTTTCGGCTTTTAACCCCGGTGATGATTGCGAAAAAATCAATGCGCTTTCCGATGAATTGATGCGTTTTTTGAAAGGTATGTATACGCTTGATTCTCCAATGGACGTGAGCGAGTACTTTAGGATTAGGCAGGAATATTAATGGGCGGAAATGTAATAAATAAGTTGGTGACTGATGTGCGTATGGATTCGGTGCATGAAAGTAAAGGTTATGGAGAAACTTTCGCCACTTTGTCCAGAAACGAAATACAGGTAGAGCTAGGGAAGGTTCTTGATTTTTTCGCCAAAAAGTATGGTTACTTGCGTTTGGAACGCTTGGAATTAGACTTGGGAGTGGTGTCACCCGAAAATATGAAAGAAGAAGTGACAAAACGGATCCAGGAGAGGTTCCCCTCTTTATTGTTGAAATTTTTTAATCAGGATAAAGAAGCGAAAGAAGGAACTCGGTTGCCTGAGAAACACACATTAGCCTATTTCCTTCTTCATGGTCAGTTGCCTTGGTGGTGCGCTTCTGATTTCTCCCTGAGTGATTACATAGATCTGATGCTCAGAGAGAATAAAGACTCGGTACGAAAAATGTTTCGGGCTTTACGAAATAGAAAAGGGTTTATTCGAAGGGCGGTATTGCAATTCTCCGAAAATCAATTACGGCAATTGGTAAGGGTTCTGGCTTCCGCCGAAGCTGGGGCTGTGAATACTACAGTGGCTAACTTTCGAAAAGTGCATAAAAGGAAAAAGTTGGAATCTGTTTCCGAAGATGAGTTTAAGTATGCCGTGTGGGAATTGGCAATACGTTTTTTGACATATCGTAATCGTTCATATTTTAGCCTAAAAACATTTACCAAATATTTGATTCAGGGTCTAGCGAAGCGTTTTAACCTTGATTTGGTTCAAATACTCAATCATTTGGGAGGGGCTGTTTCGAAAATTGCGATAAAAGGAAAATCCATTGGCGCTCTTCCAAATATTATCCGTGATATCTACCGAGAAGAAATACGACACGGAAACTCGAAATCAAGCGACTTGTATTTTTCGACATGGTTAGAAATGTTAGATAAGGGGACTGTAGGCGGAGCCGAAAGTGAGTTTCTGAAATTTGTGAATGAAAGGCCGATAGAATTAGTCGGTTTTATGAAGAGAAGGGAACAAACTGACCGGAAAATATCCAAAGGACTTTCGGGTTTTGGATTTAAAACTCAGCGGAAAGCTTCTGAAATTATCTTCGAAGGTGATGCCGTTTTTGTAGAAGGGATTAAAGCCAATGCGATTAAAGCTCATAAGGAACGAAGAATTGCTAGGGGTAACACCGAATCGAAATTTGCCAAGATACTTTCCGAATTTATTTTTCATATAGGATTGGTAGACCGAGGTTCGGTTTTCAACCGAAAGTCATTCGCTAAGTCTTTGGTCAAATCTTTAGCCGATACCTATAGTATTAAGGAAAGTGATATTATTGAAGCTATCTCTTCTGGAATTACTGAAGTTGATCGGAAAGTGAAAAATGAGATTTCCCAAGTATTAGTCGCTTTAGCTAGAGAGTGGAAAGCGGAAGCGCCGGAAATAAAAAAGATTAAAACGGAAAGTTGGTTGGATAGGGTTCGGCAATTTGCGGACTCTGGCGACTCAGAATCACAGGAACGATTTGAAATAAGGGCTTTGTTATTTTCGAAACCTTCTTCCGATGCTGATTTTTTCCGTTTTGTGACATATATGGGAGAATATCGCCTTATAAAACTTCTGCCTTTAGTCGCTGGAATATATACCCCTGGAGTGCGTGCTTTTTCGAGACATTTGGATGAAGTCCATAAATCCGAAATGGTTCCTAATGTAAGCAGTCGGATTTTTAAAGAAGTAAAATGGTCGTTTATCATTAAAGTTTTAGTGGAGGACCGGGGTTCGGTTTTCAATACCAAGGTTTTTGTCAGAAAGACATTGGAACGACTGGCGAATCGATTTGGTTTGAAATATGATTTTTTGTTGGAATCCGTATTGAATTTACCTGAAGAAACCTTAACGATTGACGCTAACGTTCGATTAGCGTTATTTGATTTAAAAAAAGAAAAGAGGGTTTTAAAAGAAACGCCAGATCTTAATAAAAAGATATTAGCCCAATCCGATAAATATGTAATTCAAAAAGCGCTTGTTGAATATCTGGAAAGTGACTCTGGCCTATTTCAAGGTTCTGAGTTTTACAGTTTATTAAAAGATAAGCGAATAACCGGGACTATTGTAGAAACTATAGATGAACCGTTACGAAAGCGTCTTTTTCTTATTTTATTTCAAGGAAAGGCTTTTGAATTGTATTTCAATTCCTTGAGAAAAAAAACTTCCGATAAAGTCTTTTTCGGTGATATACGATTCTTTTATAAAGTATGTTGGGAAGAGGCTTTGGCGATAAAAAGCCAAAGTGGAGGCTTGTCAATTTCGTTTGAAACTTTTTTTTGGAAGCATATCCGTCGTGTTTCGAGACGGGTTTCTTTTAATCAAGCTGAACTAATCAGACTAATTTATCCTTCTCTCAGGAATCATCTTTCGCCGTCTATTGGTACATGGGCCGAAACGACAAATGGATTACAGCGAAGCGAACTTTCGGTTCGAAAAGATGCGTTTCTTCTGGGAATTATAAATAGTTTGGTTCCGGATAAAAAAAGGAAACTTTCCCCTGTTGACTGGTTGAACCTGAAAGAATGGCAAATCAATAGGTTAAAACATTTATCGCTTCATCAATTACGTTTTTTTTGGGCAGAGTTACGCAAGTACCTGCCTTATGAGCACCAAATAGAGATAATTAGGACTCTGCCAAGCCTTTTGGTTGAGGCGTGGCAAAGAACGTCGGGCTTCCTATTTGTGTTAAAGCGGATGTCTGTCTTCGAACGGATGCTGAAGGATACATTTTCCAATTTTAGCTTTTCCTTTTCAAAAGAAAGTCAGGAACTGTTTTTCGATAGCCTGTATCAGGGAAGAAATCCAACGCCGGAAGACTTTATTGAGTTTCTATTAAAACGATTCGTTTCCGAAAAAAACATTAGCGCAAATGACGTCATAATTCAGTTCAGTGAGAAGTATCAAAAAAACGCAACGATTCCAGAAGCGGATATGATGTCACGGCTTCGATCTTATACCGAAACTAGAGGTCTTGATTATGCGGGTTTAAAACCTGAATCGATAAAAGAGCAAGAGCCTCACGAAGTGTATGAGGAAATCCCTGAAGTGATGGAAGAGGAACTCGGCGAACGGGTGGCTATAGAAAATGCGGGACTTATCCTGCTTTGGCCATTCCTGAGTAGGCTGTTTGATATGATGGGCTATATGGTGCCCAAAGGTGATGCCTTTAAGGATGATGTGCAGGCGGAACGAGCGACGCACCTTAGTCAATACCTTGTCTTTGGCGAAGAAAATCATAGCGAGGATACACTTTTACTCAATAAAATCCTTTGCGGGGTTGGTCCTGAACGTCCTTTGAAGCGTAAACTTTTATTAACGAAAAAAGAAAAAGAAACTGGGGAGCAACTATTGGGAGGGGTTTTGGCGAATTGGAGCAAGCTGAAAAAATCAAGCAAAGACGCTTTACGGACCACATTTTTACAGCGGAAAGGAATTGTGGAGTTCGAGGAGAAACAGAATATTTTATATGTGGAAAAGAAAGGAGTCGATGCGTTGTTGACTAGTCTCCCTTGGTCATTTTCGACAGTGAAATTGCCATGGATGGAAAAAACGATCGTAACGATATGGAATTGAATCCCACCACGTTGAACGCGGTTACATTGGAAAGAGAACTACGGTGGCTCGAAGAGTTTATCATGTACCGGTTGGAGCTATATTTTTCGGATGAAAAACCTGAGAAAGTAGTGCCGGAGTTACCTTTAATCGGGGACACTCCGTCGCAGTACGCAAGTTTGATTCAACACTATAATATGAGCTTTGCCGAACGCCTTATTCTAATATTGGCGTTGGCGCCCCATATCCGTCCACAAGTTCTGGACCCGATGATGATAGTGAACTCAAACACTAATAGAGGGTATTCAGAGTTTGGAGGAATAAAAGGTCTGCGACACGGAGGCATGCTGCCAACGGGAGAGACCGCCGTTTTTTTAGTTTCGGGAACAGATTTGGCAAAGCGCTTTGAAGTGGCTTCGTGTTTTGGTGAAGGCCACTTTTTTAGCGGGCATAAGATATTGGATTTGGGAAGCGAAGGGACCAAAGACGAACCTTTTCTAAGTAAACCTCTACGCATGAGTCCGGAATATTTACATTTTCTTACGTCAGGGGATACGTATAGTCCTCCGTATTCCAGCGCTTTTCCGGCTACAAGGGTTAATACTCCGTTGGAGTGGGAGGATTTGGTATTGCATCCTGATACCCGTGATGAGATTGAAGATTTGCTGACCTGGGCCCGTTACGAAGGGGAAATCGTTAGTGGATGGGAATTGGGTAAGAGACTGAAAAAAGGATATCGGGCTCTTTTTTATGGTCCGCCAGGAACTGGCAAGACTCTTACCGCTGGCTTGTTGGGGAAGGCGCTAAACAAAGAAGTTTACACTGTTGACCTTTCTCAGATTGTTTCTAAATATATAGGGGAAACAGAAAAGAATTTGGCCGGTGTTTTTGATCAGGCCGAACATAGAGGATGGATTCTTTTTTTTGATGAGGCTGACGCCCTGTTTGGGCAACGGACAAGGACTAGCTCGTCAAATGACCGTCATGCTAATCAGGAGGTTGCCTACCTTTTGCAACGTATCGAGAATTTTGACGGAATGATAATTTTGGCTACTAATCTAAAAGCGAATTTAGATGAAGCCTTTGCCCGGAGGTTTCAATCAATTGTACATTTTCCACTTCCTAATACCGAGGAACGACTAAGTCTTTGGAAAGGCTCTTTTGGGAAAACGATTCCGCTTAGTGAAGATATCGATTGGCATGACTTGGCTGAAGAGTATGAGATTGCCGGCGGTGCCATTATCAATGTAATTCGTTATTGTGCAGTCAAAGCCAAGCAACGGGAAAATAGTATGGTTTATAAAGAGGACATCGTGGAAGGTATTCACAGGGAGTTTCAAAAAGAAGGGCGAGGATAGAAGTGGGCTTAATGAAGAAGAAAAATTGTGTTATCCTTTTTCCCTCTTCCCCCAAGAATTCCGAAACTCAGTAGGAGTAACTCCCTCTTTGGATTTAAACAAACGGCTTAGGTGCTGAGGCTCGGAGATTTGTAGGTCGTAAGCAATTTGTTCGAGAGTACGACCTGTGTAGAGCAAAAGGTTTTTCACTTCGAAGAGTAACCGTTGTTTGATCAGTTCGCTGGCAGTGGCATTAAATTGTCTTTTTGAGGCTTGGTTTAGGCTGACCCTGCTAACGGAAAGCAGTTCGGCATAATCATCCACTCGCTGTTTTTGGCGGATGTTTTCTTCCAATGATCTACGGAATTTGTAGGCCAGATTATCTAAGGCTACACTATGCTCTATTTTGTGTTGCTTGGCGTAAAGGCGGTTGAGACGCATCAGTAAATAATACAAAAGAGCTCTTATTATATGGGCACTGTCATTTTCGGGCTGTTTCAACTCGTGGCTGATTTCAGAGAGCTGGTTTAGGGAATTGTCGAAAAACGTCACGGGAAGCTCAAGCCAAAGCGGGTAGGCTGTTTGGTAAAAATACAACAAGCGGTAGGAAAACAGTTGATCGGCAAAAAACTCGTTGAGAAAATCCTCTTGAAATACGAGAAAAATAGCTTTCGGTGAAGGCGATTCCAATAGCCATTGGTGTTGCTGGTGTTTGGAAATAAATATTGCGGTATTCGGTTTTAGCTTTATCTCTGATTGGTTGAGCCTAAGAACTCCTTTAGCCTCTTTAATAAAAGCTATTTGGAAGAAATCCGCTTGTTGAATTTCTGAACCGAACTCGTTATTTAAATCCGAATCACAGTCGAGTACATTTAAGGAAATCTCGACCCCGCAAACCGTTTTGTTGAATTTGATGGTTTTCAAAATCGCCTGTTTTGAGTTTGTTCGATTTCAGGGAATAAGAAACGGAACTTTCATTAAATTTTTACGTGTCGATTCCGTTTTTATACGTATATCATGTCTGTTTAAAATCAAAAGGTAACCGTTTCTCCGTTTTCGGGCACCAGGATGTTTAGGTTTTTTGCTTTTGCGATGTTTCTGAGTTCCGCTCTTGTAGTCATGCAGTGATCCAGCGCTTCCATATGCGTGGCGACGATTGTAGCTGTTGGTATTGTTTGAGCTACCTTAACGGTCTCTTCGGCATTCATCAGGATGCGGTATTGTCCCATTAACATTGCGCCACCTGAGTTGGTCACTATAATATCGGGACGGTAAGTTTTCAATTGTTTTTCGATATCGGAGTCCCAAATGCAATCGCCAATTATATACAGAGTGGGATAACCTTCGGCGCTTAAAACGTAGCCGGAAACCTGACCTAAAATGTCGAGCGTTTCGTTGGGGCCGTGTTTACCTATCGTGCGTTGGATCTTGATTTCGCCATATTCCGCTTTATCATCTACGGGCGTTACATTTTTGAATCCCGCAGAGCTGATTGCTTCTTTGTCGGCAGGCTGAACGAAGAGAGGTATTTCCTTGTCCAGCGTTTCGATTGTGGCCGGATCCCAATGGTCCGGGTGAGTGTGCGTGACCAAAACCAAGTCCGTTTTGTCCACCACCTTTTTGGCGGAGAAGGGGAGGGAAACTGTCGGGTTTGAGTTTTTTTCGGGAGTGATGAAAGACATAAAACTTCCCGTTGCCGAAAGCATGGGGTCCACTAATACCGTTTTTCCTGCATAACGAATTTTCAATGTGGCGTTTCTGATGAGTTGGATTTCCGTTTTTTTCATTGCGGGTCTTTTTTAATGGTGACTATTGTATGGGATTCGAAATTAATATGTTGAAGTGATTTCGATTCAAAGTTTTGATTAGAGAGTTTTTGTTCTGTTTAAGACCGTGTAACACTCAGTTTTTATAGATTAATTTATCATGCAAAGGTCAAGTGTTTTGCTTTAGAAGACCGTACCATTCTTCCGATAACAACTACCATTTTGAAAAGAGAAGTGAGTGTTTTGTCCTATTTTCGAAATAATGAATTTGTAAAGAAAGTCAAAGATTGAAAAGGTGATTCCGTTAGATGTCGTTGATAAGACGGAGTCATTTTCGGAAACTACTTGTCACAATATATAATCGGAGGGATGTTACTTCGACCCTGTTTTTCTTTTATCTGATTGAACTTGGGCAATGTCTTGTTTGTGCCCGCTGCGAAAGCCAATGAAATAGGACCGAGTGTGCCTTGAGTGAATGTGGGATGGGTTTAATAAATAGGGGGATGAGCTGTCCTTTTTAAATTTAACCTCCTGTTTTTTAGGGGGTAAAATAAGGGTGATTGCTATTTTGCGAATGCGAAAAACGGTTTGTCTCAAGCGTAATGGATTTTAGATTTGTAGCGTCGCGAATGTTTGTTTTTTTGATGGGTTCCGTAAAAGGGGACACTCTTTTCGTTTAATTATCTCGCCATGTTTTTTGTCGCTTTTGTAGCAAAGCTCGCCTTTTATGCGTCGAGTGTTTTGCGCAATGCGAATGCCCAAGTTTGGGCCCCGGTATTTGGAAAACCAATTTATGCGGGCGGGAAGGTCCTGTTCGGCAAATTCTTTTTATATCCAAAAAGTACAGTATGAGATTATGTCTACGAATTTTTAAAGGGGCATTTGTCCTTGTCGTATTGATTCTTTACGGTTGTCAGGACCGTTTTGAGGATTATAAAGTTTCAGGAAGCTTGTCGGGTCGTTTGGTTACGGCTATGGAAGAAGTTGAGGAAGGTGATTTGTCGCAGTTTGTTAAGGGTATTGATATTCTGAATATGAGGGATGACCTCGAGAAGAGTACATATACCGTTTTTCCTCCAACGGATGACGCCGTTTTCAAATACCTTAAAGACAAGTTTGGAGTTTCGGACATTAGCGAGATTCCCGAAGAAGAGGTAAAGAAGATCGTTCGCGGGCATATTATCCGTGACGCGTGGTCTTGGGATCAGTTGTTAATCGCCAATAATTCCGGTTGGGGAAAAAAACCGGGGGATCCGGGATATGGCTTAAAGGCGGACTGGAACTTTAAGTTCAAGTCTATTTATAATGCCAAACCTTATGAAGTAACGGACAAGAAAACGGGAAAGACATATAAGCTTTCCAGAGAAACGGATTATCTCCCAATCTTTGATTTTGAACCGGAAAGCGGAATAAAAGAAGAGGAGGATTACACTTTCTTATTCCCCGACAGTGAATTTACAGGTTATAATATTCATGCGGCGATCTCCACAAGGCCAAATCAAAAGACGCTAAACGGTTATTTCCATGTAATCGACAGAGTGATCCCGCCACTTGGTAATTTGGAGATGCTTTTGGCTGAGAGTAAGGATTTTACCGTTTTTTATGATATTCTAAACCGGTTTTCGAAATATTCTTATGATGAGAAAAGCACATTAGCTCAAAAAGGAGAGGTTAAGGACTCGTTGTACGATAAGTATTACAATAGCAAGTACGTGGACTTTGTGGCGTTTGATGTAAACCCGAAAAACGCTTATTCGCATTGGTATACCGAAAAGGTCAATAACGTAGCCACTATACCAAGTGATGAAGCGTTGAATGCTTTTCTGGACGAGACCTTTATTGAACCTGGTTATTTCGGTTCTGTGGATGATATTCCGAATGAAGCGTTATGGCCATTGATCATGAACCATACCCAATTTGCCAGATATACGGTAATGCAATGGCTCAGGCCTTCGGATTTGGATTATTTCACTACAGGAAATAAGGAATTCGCCAGTATAGATAAAGATGAGGTGTTTTTTACCGCATTTCTGAATAACGCTGTTGTTTATGGCATTAACAGGACATTGGCCCCTCGTGGATATGCGTCTGTTATGCGCAAACTTTCGCTTGACTCCAAGTATTCCATGATGCTTAGGCTAATGAACAGGAATGAAACCGTTGCTACATTGATGAATGCGCAGGGAATAACCTCTACGGTACTTGCTCCAAGTGACGATGCGTTTGAGGCCGCAGGCTATACTTTTGATGAAAAAGCGAATAAGTTCATGTGGTTCGACCCCGACAAGGGAAAAGACGTAGAGGTTTCCTCTACTATGTTGGATCGGATTTTTATATCCCATATGCTTTATGACGTCGACCTGCAAGATTTTACGAGTCGTTCTTTTATCCAGAATATGGATGGTGAAAGCCGGATTAGGGTTCAGGACGGTAAACTCTATTCGGGAGGAAACTATGAGATAGACGAACAGAAGGCTGTGGAAGTTGTAGCCACGGATAAGGGTGGAGATAACGGAACATTCTATGAGATATCGGACCTGTTACTGCCTCCTCGTTTTTCCGTAAATCATTATTTGACAGACCCTTCGAGGCATGAATACGAAGAGTTTGTAAAATTACTTGAGAAAGCAGGGCTAATTAAAAATAGTATATTCAAAAGTGTTGTCTTGTTGGCGGGTGAGGGGCCTTTTACTGTAATAGTGCCGTCAAATGCGGTGATTTTGGCAAACAAAGATAAGATTCCGGAGGACCCGGATGAGCTTAGGGACTTCTTGTCATATTATTTTATACAGGAAGAGGCTTTGTTTTCCGAAAATAATATTAACGACGAATTTCTGACCCTCTCAGAAACGGCGGCGAAAGATGTCTTCAGAAAAATCAAGGTATCGACCGAAAACGGGACTTTGGGTTTCACTGACCTAAAAGGTGGAAAGGCCAAGGTAATCGAGGATGTTCGTTACAGTAACATTCTGGCTTACAGAGGGACTATTCACCTCATCGACAATCTTTTGTGGATAAAATAATTTTTTGAAATGAAAAAGCTAATGACAATCTGTGTCATCTTGTTTTCCGTGTTGTCCGCAGAAATATGGGCACAGGAAAATAGGGTGCTTCAGGGATATATAAAAGATAAAGAGACGGGAGAGGCCTTGCCGGGAGCCACCGTTATCGAGGTGGATGCCGAGGAAAGGCATATTCACGGAGTGGTTACCGACATTAACGGTTTTTATATGATAAAAATCGTGGAGCCTAACTCAAAGCTCAAAATTAGTTTTGTGGGGTATAAAACCCAGACAATCAATATTGGTGGGAGAAGCCAACTGAACTTGGAGCTAGAGGATGATAGCCAGCAACTGGAGACGGTGGTAGTACAAGAAGAACGTTATACATCTGACGGGTTTATTGCCATGCGGGATAAGGTGTCGGCAGTAGCGCAAATCAATTTGGATGATCTGGATGAAATGGGCGTGGCCTCAGTTGACGAAATGCTTCAGGGGCAAATCAGTAACGTGGATATCACGGCGCTTTCCGGTGATCCAGGAGCGGGCATGCAGATTAGAATTAGGGGAACTGCCACTATTACCGGTGACAGGGAGCCCTTGATCATTTTGGACGGAATGCCTTACGATGTGGAAATCGACAACACTTTCGATTTTAATTCCGCAGACACTAGGGATTATGGCTCACTTCTTTCGATTGCGCCTGACGATATCCAGAAGATCGAGGTTTTGAAAGATGCCGCTTCAGCCGCTATTTGGGGAGCCAAGGCTGCAAATGGTGTAATCGAGATTACCACGAAAAGAGGGCGGAAATCGAAGCCAAAGTTGAGATATAACTTCAAAGCGTTTCGGTCTGAACAGCCAGATCCAGTTCCGTTGCTTAACGGTGGGGATTACGTGACATTACAGAAGCAGGCCTTTTTTAACCAGAAAGGTCAGAGTGAAGACAGTGACATTCTGGAATTAAATTATGATCAGGATTGGGATCTTTATCACAATTATGCGCAAGACACGGATTGGCTCGACGAGATAACCCAAGCGGGGCAGAGTCAGGAACATAACTTATCGATCACGGGCGGTGGTGACAAAGCCAGATATCGAGTGGGTGTGGGGCTCTTCGATCAGGAAGGAACAACCGTCGGTACGGCTTTGGAGCGCCTTTCTTTTAGGGCGAATATGGACTTTAACGTTTCCACCAGATTAATGATAAGCTCCGATTTTTCATATACAAGGTCTGAAAATGAGAGAACATATTATGGTGATGAGAGGTCGGTGGCACGTTTGAAAATGCCAAACCAAAGCGTATATGAGTATGATAGCTTAGGGAATAAAAGCGGTCGTTATTTTCTTGACCCAAGGACAAATGCTTTTCAGGCTAAGTACAAGTCGGGGGATAAGGATAAAGCGATGTATAACCCGGTTGCTGTTATTAACGAAGGTCGGAACTCATATTTGGAGAATAAGCTTAGGTCTACATTCCGTTTGAGATATAATATAACGGAGTATTTGATGTTGCAATCTTCCATTACGTTTGATTTGGTGAACGGACGGACAAAGAAGTTCTTGCCAATAGAAGCATCGAGTGATTTTTGGAATTCTTCAGCTACAAACAAGTCATCGGAGGGAAATGCGGAAGTTTTCCGATCCCAGACATTGACAAAACTGATATACACTCCTAATCTTGGTGATGATCACAGTGTAACAGTTATGGGCCAATGGCAAACGTCAGATAGCCGTAGCGCTTCTTATGCGGCCTCTGCAGGTGGACTCCCTTCAGGCAGTTTTGATGACCCGGGTCTTGGTAGTGCTTTAAGCGATTTGTCTTCAGAAAACGGCCTCGGGAGGAGCATGGGGGGACTTATTAGAGCCCATTACAAATGGAAGGACCGTTATATGATAAATGCTGGTATCAGAGCGGACGCAAGCTCCAAGTTTGGCGATGATACTAAATGGGGAAACTTCCCGTTTGGCGGTGTGGCTTGGAGAGCCTCGGAGGAATCCTTTCTAAGGGATAAAACTTGGCTGAACGAACTTAAGATTAGGGGAAGTTTCGGTGTAAACGGCCGTTCTCCGAGTGGCATGGGGCATTTTAGCATATACAAGACGGGAGGCAGTTATATAGACCAAGGAACGGTGTATCCCGACAATGTCAAACTCAAGAACCTAAAATGGGAACGTGTGACGCAAGCGAACTTGGGCTTTGAGCTTGCCGCTTATGACAATCGTTTTAACGCTGAGTTCGATGTATATGAAAAAGTCTCTACGGACTTGCTATGGGACCTCAACGTGCCTACATCATCCGGTTTTTCGAAATACAAGATGAATGCGGGTGGCATGACAAACAGGGGTATTGAGTTAGCGCTTCGGGCAGTGCCGATACAAACAAAAGATTGGAGACTCGACTTGCAGTTCAATATTTCCAGAAATGAAAACCGTGTAGATGAAGTTCCTGATAACTTCAGCCTGACAAAAGGAAATATGCGGGAAAATGGCAATTACGCAACCAAAGTTACGGAGGGAAATCCGATTGGAGGTTTCTATGGCTATGTCTACAAAGGGGTGTACTCCGTAGATTCTGAGGCGATCGTGTATGACAAAAACGGAGAGCAAGTGATTGATCCTATCACGGGGTATCCGTTGAGGATGTTAATGAGTGGCAGTAACTATCGTTTCAGGGAAGGTGACGCCAGTTATGCAGACCTGGATTACGACGGAGAAATCGGGGAAAATGATGTCGCTTACCTTGGGTCGAGTAATCCGAAGTACACAGGAGGTTTTGGTTTTAGAATTCGTTACAAAGGGCTGAGCCTGAGTTCGAATTTCCACTTCAGACAAGGGCAGGATATCGTGAATATCGCCAGAATGAAGACCGAAAACATGTACACCAAAAATAACCAAAGTACGGCCACTATGAACCGTTGGCGTTTTCCTGGTGACCAAACAGATATCCCAAGGGCCGTACACGGAATGGCTTACAATTGGTTAGGTTCGGACAGGTTCGTAGAAGACGGATCGTTTGTGAGATGGAAAAACCTTTCGGTGAATTACAGATTTGCCAAAGAGTTGATCAAGAAGTTCAACCTTTCGGATTTGTCTGTCTTTGCTACGGCTTACAACCTTTACACATTTACGGAATACACGGGCCAAGACCCCGAAGTTCCTTTAGGGGCCGATCCGTATTTCTTTGGAAAGGATACATCGACTACGCCACCGAGCAGAACTTACACTCTTGGTATGACCGTAATTTTTTAAAATATGAAAACGAAATTAAAAATAATCTTTGCGTTCATTCTGGCTTTTGCGGGTAGCTCCTGCGGTTCGTGGCTGGAAGTGGAACCGCAGAACGATATAACCTTGGAGGATTATTGGAAATCCAAAAAGGACATTAGGCTGGCGTTAAACACGTCATATTCGCAACTGAGAGGACAGGTGAATACGCTATTCCTTTGGGGAGAGATAAGAGGTGGGTTTCTTAAGGACGGCCCGGATTCGAATACAGACTACGAAAGGATTCTGAGATTGGAAATCCTAGAGGGTAATGATGTGGCGAAATGGGGCGGAATTTACAAAGTGATTAATTACGCAAACACTGTTCTGAAGTATGCCCCTACGGTCCGCTCCTCGGATTTGTCTTTAGGCAAAAAAGAGTTGAACGCTTATCTGGCGGAAGCTTACTTCTTGCGTTCCTTGAGTTACTTCTATTTGGTGAGAACCTTTAAGGATATCCCTTTCCATTTGGAGCCTACCGATAGCGATGATGTGGATATTTTCTTGGAAAAAACGCCGGAGAAAGAGGTGTTGGCAAAGCTTATCGAGGATTTGGAATGGGCGGAGCGCTATATTCCGAAGAACCTCGAATCGGCGGAATATAACCACGGATTCGCCACACAAGCTGCCGTTCAGGCATTGTTGGCCGATATTTACCTCTGGGATGAACAGTATGACAAGTGTATTGAGAAATGCGACAAAATTATCAATAGATCGGCTTTTGTTTTGGTGGAAATCTGGGACAATATTTTCGAGGAAGGAAATACCGTTGAAGGTATTTTCGAAATACCTTTTGACCGGGATAGAAACCAAAAAAACAGTTTGAAAAAAGTTCTGGGCGAAACGGACAACCCAATTTTCACAGTGCCTGAAGAAGTGATGGAACTCTATAGAAGTCGTGACCGTAGAAAAAACGTGACTTTTGCAAGTCTCTCTGGAGGCGACGACGGTGATGAGGCGACCGCAATTATCAACAAGTATTATAGCGGGTCATTATACAATAATGAAGACGCGAATTGGATAGTTTACCGTTATGCCGATATTTTGATGATGAAGGCCGAGGCTTTGGTTGAGAAAGGCGAATTTTTCGAGGCCCAAGAGTTAGTGGAACAAATCCGTGAAAGGGCGGGACTTGGAGTACGCGTTCTTCCAGAGGATGTAGAACGTAGCGAAGATATAATTTTGGAAGAAAGGGCCTTGGAGTTTGCCTACGAGGGAAAACGTTGGTTTGACCTTCTTAGAATGGCCAAAAGGAATGACTTCAAACGTAAGGACAATCTCATAGACATCTTGACTAAAAATGTGGATCCGGGAGACGTACCGAAATGGAGGAGTTTGCTCTCTGATCCGATGAGCTACTATTTGCCGATTCATTTTGATGAGTTGGAAAAGAATCTGAACCTGAAGCAAAACCCTTATTACGAATAATAATCGAGTCATGGCAAAAAACTTTATATACAAATTTATCGGTTACGTCATGTTCGCGTTCTTGGGCGTTTCCGTTTTATCGTCCTGTGATGAGGTCGACAAGGGCTCCCTTACTGAGCCGGAGTACCTTACCGCCGTTCAGTTTATGGAACAAGACCCCGAAGGTCGCTTTTCGGAGTGGTTGAAAATCTTGGAGGCTTCCGATTTTTACGGTGTTTGGGGCGCAAGAGGAGATTACACTATTCTGGCTTGCGGAAACCAAGGCGTTAAGGATTATTTGGCCGAGAACGGTTATTCGGACATTGCTTCTATGGAAAAGGATGATATTAACCGTTTGGTTAAAAACCATACGGTTTTGACTAGCTACGAAAGCTACACTTTTTCACAAGGTCCGATGGGAGACACTACGATGAACGGAAATTACCTGACTGTAATATACAGGGATGGGGGACTGAACAATTTGTTGGTCAACCAAACCTCCGTCATTGTGGACAGGGATAATATCTGTACTAACGGTATACTGCATGTTCTGGACAAGCCGGTGGCTCCAATCGTAGACGGGGCCTATACTATGATGAAAAAATCCGGCAAATACAATATCCTTGTGGAGGCTATGGAAAAAACCGGATTAAGCACGCAATTGGACGCCTCCACAATCAATGACGGTAGTTTAGCCAATTATACAGTATTTGTGGAGCCCGACGAGGTTTTCAAAGCCAAAGGTATAAATGACATCAACGAATTAGTGAATCATTTGGAGGCTGGAGATGATTTTACGGAACCCTCAAACGCTCTTTACAAATTCTTGAGCAATCATGTTTTGGACCGTAAGCTGTATTCGAATGTGTTTCGTGACGAGATGTATATGACTATTGGCGGTTCGATGGTGGAGATTTTGCCTGAATCTGAGATTTACGTTAACCCAAGATATAACGTGCTGGGAGAACTGGAACCGGAAAATTCCAACACATTGGACGTGTTTCAAATGGACGGGCAATCCAAGAATGCGGTAATTCATGAATTAAAGGATATTCTCTATGTGTTCCAGCCTGCGCCCAAAGAGTTTGTTGATGATATCTGTGATGTTCCTGAAATACGAAAGTACAAACAGGAAGAAATAAACGGCAGATATTTTTCATCAGAAGATATCGCAAGGTGGAAAGGCAAAGGCTATATCGTTTTTAAGTATCAGTTAGGCAGTAGGGGTTATAACAATGATTTTGCGCATTGTTTTAATGCCAAATTCGGTTGGTTTGAATACACCACAAAGCCTATACTGAAGGGCAAATACAAAATCCAGGTGAAGTTCGCCGAAACCGGAGCGGGTTCGCATTTCATATTTGTTGATGGGGAAAAATGTCCCGACCCGACCAAACCAGGGTCCCAATATCATGATATCGGCGTCTATGAATTCAAAGAAAACGGAACCCATATTATGCGTTATGAATCTTTGACGGGATCTAAGCTACTTCTTGATGCCTTTATTTTCACTCCTGTAAAATGATGAGAAACCATGAGAAATTTTTTTAGAATAATACTGATTTCGGCATGGGTTCCGTTATTCTTTTCTTGTGATGAAAAGGATGACCACTTTCTCGATCCGGGTTCAGGGCTTGTACAAAATGTATCGGTGGGTAAATACCTGTCGGAAAATAGCGAGTATGCGTATTTTTCAAAATTGCTGGAATCTTCGGGATATATGGATTCCGTTTCGGGCACTCGTCCGGTTACGGTGTTTTTGCCTCCCGAAGGGGCATTGGAATCTTTGAATATTCCGCAAGACTCACTAGAGAAACTTGTGACATACCATATTGGCAATACTCTTCTTTATGATTATCATTTTGATAAAAAGGAAGATTCGGGCGAATACCTTAGGCGATTCATAAAAACCCTGTATGCCAAGAAGAATGTCTGGGCTGATAAGGATGGTACGGACATTACTTTGGACCTTGAGATGCACATTCAGGGAGATCCCGTTATATGCACTAATGGTTTGGTGTACAAACTGGATAAAGCGCTGTTGCCAAAGAAAAATATCTTTGAGGGATTGCAAGGGCTACCGGATAGCTACATGGCATTTAACAATTTTGTACTGAAAGATTCTTTGCTCTTTGATAAGGTGAACAGTCCTGTGTTGGGTGTTGACGAATTTGGTGATAATGTATACGATTCCCTTTTTATTCTCGATTATGTATACTTACAGCGTTATGGGCGTATAGATAATGAAGATCATGATTTTACCTCATTACTTATGTCGGATAAGGCGTTGGAGAACACTATCGGTCAAATGGTAAAAAGGTATTACGGATCAGAGGAAAATCTTCCTGATTATTTCGAAGACGAAGAGTTTATCGAAACACTTAGAGAAAGAGTGTTAGCCTCCACAATTTTAAGGGAAAAAGTAACAGACTTACAAGTTGGCGATACCGTGAGAACCACCAGTGTTGGGAAAATAATTATTACTCCTGAATGGTTATCTCACCAGCCCAAGAGGTTCAGCAACGGATATCTTTACGAAATCTCGGAAGTACAGATGCTTATGGGCGAAGCTATGGGGCGTAGAAATCCTTTTGACGCTTCTGAAAGCGAGTTTCTGAAATATGATTTCGACAGGGAAGATATAGAATTGGATGTGGCCGTAAAGGGAGGCGAAGTCGCCATGACTTTCGTGGCGGAAGCGCCGTTTTGGGTAGAGTATACCTTGGAAAAAGTTATGGCAGGGGAACATAAGCTCTACATTGAGGGCTTGAGAAGCGGTACAACCGAAGCCAAAGTAATCTTGGACGGGAAGGTGCTGGATAACGCTTACCGTCCATCAGGTGAATGGAAAAGGGATCTGTATAGAGACCTTTACTTTCCGGAATTTGGAGATAAGGTGATCCGTTTCGAAGTCAATGTGGCTAATAAAGACGGAGAGTACAAGCTGGCGCTGAATGAATTCGTGTTCTATCCTGTTTATGAATGATTTTTCAGATAGGAAAAATGAAAATCTGATAAGAATGAAATATTTTTTCTCAAATATATTATTGCTTGGTTGCCTGCTGACCAGTGCTTTGGCTTATGCCCAAGGCACTGTTACCGGTAAGGTGATGGACGCCGAAGGTGGGGCGGTAATTCCCGGAGTGGTGGTAAACCTAGTCGGGAGTGACGGTGTTTCGGCCTTTACGGCGGAAGACGGAACATATTCCATTGAAGTAACTTCAGAGTCTGAAGTGGCGTTGGAATTCGCTTATGCGGGCTATAACTCTAAGACCGTATATCTCAACGGTCGCATGACTGTTGACATAGTATTGGTACCGAAAGGAGGCTTGGACGAAAAACCGGATGTCCAAACGGCTTACGGAACATTCCGGGCCAATGAACTAAGCGGGAGCTCGGTCACATTGACTCGGCACCAAATTATGGACCGTGGTTATGTGACTTTGGAAAGCGCTCTGCAAGGAATGGTGCCTGGTTTGTTTGTGCAGTCCAGATCGGGAACAACTGCTTCTGGCGCTTCCATGCGCTTGCGTGGAGTCTCGACTATGTCCGCCAAGACTCAACCTCTCATTGTGGTGGACGGCGTGATTTACGAAACGGAAATTGGTAGCCAGTCTTCAATAGAAGGCTTTACCTTTAATCCGTTGTCTAATATCCAGATAAGGGATATTGAGCAGGTTACCGTCTCGAAAGATGGAATGGCAGCCAATTATGGGGTCTTGGGAGCAAACGGTGTTATTCTGATCCAGACACGGGAAAGTGAATCGACCGAAACAAGAGTTGACTTTTCAGCAAATCTCGGTGTAGTTACCGCTCCTGAACGGACTCCTGTTTTGGATGCGGCGAGTTTTAAGAACTATACTCTGGAACAGTTGGTGAATTCGGGTATGTCGCACTCGTCTGTGGAGTACATATATCCGTTTTTGTTAGATATGGCCGAAGGCGAAGAAAAATATCGCTATGACCATGACACCGATTGGCAGGATCTAGTGTATCAGAATGGTATGTTGAGCCGGTATTCGGTTAACATTCAAGGGGGAGATAACATCGCCTCATATAATATCTCTATGGGATATAGGGAGAATGAGGACATAGTGAAAAAAGCCGAGTACGAGGCTTTTGACTTTATGGTTAACGCCCGGATTCAGATGTTGAAGAGTTTGATCATTAAGCCTAGAGTTTCCCTGTCGAAGATAGACGCTTCTCAACGTTCCGAAAGCTTTAACGCTACGACTAATCCGGGGCTTGCCGCATTATACAAATCGCCTTTGATGGGAGTGTACAGACGAAGCGAGAAGGGGTTGACATTGCCGTTTTATGACGAAGTGAGCTCGTTTAAGATGAGTAATCCCGTTTCGCTTATTGACAATGCCTTGGGCAACCATGAGAATTTTAGGGTAAGGGCCGGTTTTTCCGCTGATCAACAGATTGTGAAAGGGCTGTCGCTCAATGTTTTTGCGTTTACCGATCTTTTCAGTATAAAAGAAAACTCTTTTGTGCCACAAACTGGGGTCGTGAGCCAGTATGACGGAATGGCCCGTAACGTGATGTCGAGTACCCAGCGGAATTTTTATTCTATTCTGACGGAAGGTGCTTTGAACTACGATAGAGTTTTTGGTTTCAAACATCGGGTTACCGCAAAGGCGGGAGTTCGTTCAACTATCAACAAATTTGAGGAAGAGAGTTCGTTTGACATCAACTCGCCCTCTGACCAGTTTGTAGTGGTTGGTAAAGGGGATAAAAGCTTGAGAAGTCTGTCACCAAGCAACGGTGATTGGAATATGCTTTCGTTTTTTGGAGCGGCTGGATATGCTTATAAAGACAAGTATTATTTGGACGTAAACCTTTCAGTGGACGGTAGCTCTAAGTTTTCGGCTTCCAATAGGTTTGGATATTTTCCAGTTGCGTCAGCGGGATGGAGAGTGTCGTCAGAACCGTTTATGAGCGAAATAGGTCTTGTAAGCGACTTAAAACTGAGGGCTAGTTACGGGATTTTGGGTAATGATGACATCGGTTATTATTCCTCCCGCTTCTTTTATGTAGGTGTTCCGTTATTCGATATTACGGGTTTGGTGCGCGGAGGAATTCCAAGTACCGACTTGAAATGGGAAGAACGGAAGCAATTGAACCTTGGCGCTGATTTGAGTTTCTGGAATGATCGCATTGCGATGACAGTCGATTATTACCAGATCAAATCCGATGACCTTGTTACCATTGAGCAACCTAACGTTTATTATGGCTCGGACCTTTTATTCAGTAACTCTGGTTCGGTAGAAAACAAGGGTGTTGAGTTGGGCGTCAAAGTAGGTGTTTTACGCAAAAAGGACGTTGGTCTGGATTTAGGTTTCTCCATTTCTAAAAACGACAACAAGCTGGTGTCATTAGGAACGAATGCTCTTTACAACGAAACGCATGGAAGACACCTTGTAACCGATATTGAGGGAGGCCAAGTTATAAGTAAAGAAGGAGGAACGGTAAACGCTTTTTACGGCTATGAGACAAAAGGCGTAATTACCACCGCCAAGCAGGCCTCGGATTTGAATTTGAGGAATGAGTTGGAAGAGCAATTTGGTGCTGGCGATATTCTTTTTGTTGACCAAAACAATGACGGCGTCATTGACGAATCCGATAAAGTGGAGCTGGGTAGCGCATTGCCGGACTATTACGGTTCGTTTAGTCTGGAAGCCAGATATAAGAGACTTCGGGTTAATATGCTTTGGGATTTTGTTTCCGGAAACGAGATCTATAACAACGTAAGAAACGGACTTGAGTCTATGGACAAGTACTGGAACCAAAGTCAAGCCGTAATGCGTCGTTGGAGGCAAGATGGGCAGGAAACGGATATGCCGAAAGCCGTCTTTGGAGACCCGATGGAGAACGGCCGTTTTTCCGACAGATGGATTGAGGACGGGTCTTTTGTCAGGTTTAAAAACGTTTCGGTTTCATATGATTTTGGAGTGAAGAACAAAATTATCCGAAGCCTGAGCGCATATGTGGCGGCGAACAATTTGGTCACTTTTACAAAATACTTGGGAGCTACACCGGATCTGTCTTACGGACAGAGCATTTACTCGAATGGGGTTGATTATGGCAAAGTGCCGTTGACCCGCTCGGTAATGATGGGAGTAAAATTGGGAATTTGATTTTTTGAAGATGAAAAATACGACAGTAAGATATTTATGCTTGGGAGTGATGCTCTTGGGCTTGCCGATGTTTTCGTGTTCGGATTATTTCGAACCTTCCCAAGACCTGATTCAGGAACGGGAGGAGCATTATAACAGTTTTGACAAAGTAAGAAGAGCCACTGTAGGCGTTTACGCTGGGTTTCAGAATTTGGTGGAGCCGATGGTTGTCATGGGAGGCTTGAGGGCCGACCTAATGACCACAACCAGAAACCTTGACGCGGACCTGCGTGAGATAGAGTCCTTAAAAGTGTCTAAAGGCAATCCATACGCCAGTCCTAGACCGTTTTATGACGTGATTCTAAACTGCAATGACGCTTTGGCGAATATGGAAAAGTCTTTGGACGATCCGAGGATGACCGAAAGGCAGTATGCCGCATTCGAAGCAGAGTTTAAGACTGTAAGGGCGTGGACTTATTTTCAGTTGGCCCAGATGTATAAAGAAGTGCCGGTAATAACCGGAGCGGTAAACGGCTTTTTTCCGGGATACGAACCGGAGCGATATGATTTTCCTAAAATGGTCAATTGGCTTATTGAGGAGATGATATGGGCCAATGAGCAACCTATTTTGGAGTGGACGACTAAAGATGACAGCGGAAAGGAAATACTGCAGCCTTGGCGTAAAGTCTTCATCAATAGGAATGCCTTTCTTGGTGAGCTTTTTTTGACTATTGGAGAATACCGTGAGGCTTCATCCTTGTTCCGCAAGTGTATAATAGATGACGGAGGCGGGGACGAGAATGAAGAGCATAAATGTAATTTAGAGTCCGGCGTGTCAAATTGGGAAAACCATTGGAAAAGGGTTAATGATGGGGATTCCAGATTAGAACACATATCCACGATTCCTTTCGACAGGACAAAGAACCAGACACATGACCTACTGAGGTTGTTCTCAAATTCGTCTATCTATGATTACCTGTTGAAGCCAAGTACATTGGCTGTAAATATTTGGGAAAGCCAAAGGCCGGCCGAAAGCATATTCCCTGACGGTGATAGGTACAGGGGGGAAGACGTTTCTTATTCGGTATTCGACATTGATACTGTGGTGAGTAAGTATGGGGCAAGGGATGCGGTTTTCGCCATTTACCGTGCTGCGGATGTCCATCTCCTTTTGGCTGAAGCTGAGAATAGAATGTCCAATACGGATATAGCCCTGGGGATTCTGAATTCAAAGTTAAATGATTCGCCACTGACGGATGGAATTAGAGGCAGAGTAAGACTGAAGCATGTGACCATGGATGCTTTGAAAGAACGCTATTCGGGCATAGATAATGAAGTGGAATTAGTGGAGCAGGCGTTGATCGAAGAAAGGGCGCTGGAGCTAGCTTTTGAGGGAAGGCGTTGGAACGATCTGGTGCGCTTTGCTTATAGGGCAGGTAAACCGGAATGGCTAGCGAAAAGGGTGGCTTCGAAGTTTAGGGGCAAGGACCCGATGAAAGCTTCGGAGCTGGAAGCCAAATTGTTGAATGTTTCGGAATGGCGACTCCATATGCCCGAATTAGATATTCTTGAGAAAGAGAGTTCAAACTAAAAAGACGATTAAGATGAGAAAGTATTTATTGTTTTTGATTCCGTGCTTTTTGTTTGGAAGCATGGCCTGTAAAGAGGATGATGATATAGAACCGGTTTTGGATGATTTTCTGGAAGTGAGAACAGAAAACGCCGAGAATATCGGTGCCGGGCAGCTTACTCTGAAAGGAAAGATTCTTTCTTCTGGCGGGACACCGGTTGAGAAGGTTGGCTTTGCGTACTGGAAACAAGGCAGTTTGAGTACACGCAAGACTGTGGAGGCGGAACTCAATACTGTTGACAGTACCTTTGTTGCCCAAATCTCAGATTTGTCATCCTTTACCACTTATGCTTTTGAGGCGTTTGCGGAAGATGCCGTAAGTAAGGAGGAGGGAGATATCCTAAGCGCCAAGACCATGGTGGCCGCAGGCGTAACATTGCCGGAAGTGAAAGTATTGGATGCTACTGGCGTGTCGTTTAACGGAGCGGTTATTTCCGGGGAATTGGTTTCCGATGGAAGTAGTGAGCAAACGGCCCTGACTTTTAGTTTCTGGGAAGACGGGTTTGAGAATATGGCCGAAAATCTTGTCCCCGAAATGGAAGAGAATATTGGAACGGTCGAATTAGACGAGCTAATGCCTGGAAGGTTGTATAAGTTTACGCTCCTTGGTTTGAACGAATTGGGTGTGGCTTATAGCGATACGCTTTCGTTCACAACAAACCACATGATCTATGTTGATGTCGATGCGGAAGGGGCTGCGAATGGATCAACTTGGGAGAATGCGTTCAATAGTATTGGCGAAGCTTTTGAACATGCAGTCGCCGGAACGGAGCTTTGGATAGCCGAAGGCTTGTATTCAGAAAAGAACCTTCCGATGGTTCGGAATGTGGATGTATACGGTGGTTTCTCGGGAACAGAACTAACCTTGGAAGATAGAGATTGGGAAAATAACCTGACTATAATAGGCCGAACAAAGGAAGATTTTGACAATAATCAGTCAGATGATTACACTTTGTTTATTACCAAGTATAAGCACAAACTGGAGCAGTCAATATTGGATGGAGTGATTCTCCAATACGGAAAATCAGACCAGGATGGTGCGGGTCTCCGTTGCCACTTGGGAAGCCCGCAGATTAGAAACTGTACGTTTAGGTTTAACAAAGCGAAGAATAAAGGGGCCGCCACATATTTTAAAAACTCAAACGCAAGACTTGAAAATTGTCGTTTTGAAGACAATTCATCTCAGTGGGCGGCGGCTATTCGGGTTTATACTAAAAACAGTTTAATTATCAAGGACTGTGTTTTTGAAAGAAACGAAGTGACAAAAGACGGCGGTGCTATACATTCAAAAGAATCGTTCATTTTAGCAAACAGTGTTTTCAAAGACAACTACGCAAAAGGAAAAGGCGGTGCCATCTATATGGACACAAACAGTTGTCCGGAAATGTTGGGTGAAAACATCTTTGAAAATAATGACTCGGGAGATAAGAAACAGGTAGTCAATAAGTCAAAGAAGGTTTGTGAGTGATTTTTGAAAAGGAAGGCGTTGGTATTTACAGTATCGCTTATGGAAGATAATAGCTGTGGAATACCAAGGCTTTCCGAATTAAACTGAAAAAGAATGAAAAACTATATTACTATATTCTTTGCTTCCCTTCTTTTGGGAGGTACCCTTGCCTGCGATGGCGATGAGGAAAACTTTTCTCCGCCCACAGATCCGGTCTTTGATGCACATCCGCTTCATGTGCTAAATGATATTTCCCAGTATTGGGATTCGGGACTTTTTGGCCCGGAAAACGGATTCTCGGATTTTCTGAATAACGGAGAGCACCAATACCAAACGTTATCTGCGTCAACATTGACAAACGCCTCAGCGAGCTCTACAAACTTGTGGAATATCTATTTGAATACGGAAAAAAACAGTCCGTATTCGGCAGATGACATATCCAAACTGAAGAGCTATCTCGATGAGAAATCAGTAGCGTTTTTCGCAATGGGTTCGGGGGACAAACTCGATGAGTTGAATGCTTTAACCGCTAATTTTGGTTTTACGTATGAGAAAGTGGCGGTAGATGGGCTGAAGTCGACTACTGGTGGTTCCGTTACCCCTTCGAATGAAGGCTTTGCTCTTAATCTGACTAATCCTGAGAAATGGGAAAACCTTGTGGTTGCGGGAAATAAGCCTGTAGTTTCGATTATGAAAACCGCCGGCGGTTATGTAATTGCTTCTGGTATAGATATTTTTTCCAATAGGTCGGCGGATAACGTGGTTTTCTTTAATCAGATCACTGCAAAGGCTGTTTCAAATATGGATTCCTATATTTCTTTATCTCCAACGAATTTCGGAGGGTTTGATTATGAGCAGAGGAATGGTAAAAGGCGTTATAGGTCCTCATTGTATTTGAAAGAAAAAGCCGAGATCATAGATGAAATCGCTGAGGAGGTTATCCCGGAAGTGGCTCTTTTTACGGGTAGGGAAAATGGCGATGATGTGTTAGACATTTTGTTAATGCCCGGAAATGGCGGGCTAGAGAATCTAGGGGGTAGTGCCTTACTCGGAGCTTATAATGGAAACTTCCCCGAGTCAAAGGATGGAATGATGTTCGAATTAGGCAAAGCATTTTATTCTTGGACTAAAGAGGGGAGTGATTCGCCATTGGATAGTTTAGCTTTATCTATTCACACATCAGCTGAGGTTGTGAGTAAACTAGGTGTAGCGAATGCTTTCGAGAATTATGTGAATCCAATAATTGAGGAAGCGAAGTCACATCCTGATTATAAGGCCTTCGATCCAATGACAATGAGTGAAGAGGAATTGAAAGCTTTTCCCGCAAATGTGGCCACCGGAAAGATGCTCAATATGATCAAGCAATTGAAAGAAAAATATGGAGAATCTATCGTAAAAGATTATCATACTCTGAAAACGGAGAAACTACCTGAAGGATTTCCGCTTTCTGGCCATAATGACGCATGGCTTTGGGCAGATGCTTCTGGTGATAGGCCAACAGTTTTTCAGTTGTTTAATGAGGTTGGATATTCCGTCACAAACAACAAGGTAACGATTCCCGACGCTTTTAATGAGGAGTTTATCGAACCAGATAATTTTAAAGCGACTGCTCTAACCAACGGAAATAATCTCCCCTCAAATATGTTTGATGGGACGAAGAATTTGTGGCAGTCACCATGGAGTAGCCCTCCGCCATACCCCCATGTCGTTACGATTGATTTGAATGACAACTATAAGCTAACTTCTGTCGATTATTATCCAAGATTAGATAAAGGCCGGAAAGAGCTGGTTTCCGAAATGGATTTCTATGTAAGCGAAGACGGTAGCAATTGGGGAGATCCTGTGTTTGAGTATAGGTCATATGAACCGTGGAAAGACCTTTCTTGGGAAGAGTCTGTTAAGAAGATCTATTTTACGGAACAGAAAACAGGCAGGTATGTGAAAATAGTAATCCACGAAACGCTCAGAAAAGGTAAGTGGGTTAAGGCTTCGTCGATTGCGGAATTGAAATTTTATCAGTTTAAAGGTTATAAATAAAAAGAAAAACGTAGGCAAATAGGTGAGCGCAGTGATGCGCGATTAGGCCCTGGATTTTCCAGGGCCTTTCTTGTTGCCTACTTCCAATAAACAGATTGGAATTGCTTTCGCATTGATTTTTTAATAGCTGGCCGTGATGTTTATCCTTTTTTCCATTCACTCGGCAACATCCCTATTTCCTTGAAGAAACAATCCCTAAAGTGCTTTGGGTCGTTAATGCCGACTTTTTGCATAGTCGCTTTTATCGTTAATCCTGATTTTCGTAATAAAGTTGCCGCTCGTAAAATGCGTTGTTTTTGGATGAATTTGGATAGTGACATTCCGGTTAGGTATTTACATTTTTTAAATAATACCGAATGACTCATTGCCATTTCTTTTGTGAGGTTCTCTACAGTTAGATTGTTTTCATCCATTAGATTGAAAATCTGCTCAGTAAGTAAGGATATAAATCTTTCGTCATTTTTTTCCCTTTCTGTGGAATCGGTAGAATTCGGTTGGGCAGTTAAATGCGAATATCGTTTTTTCAGCAATGCCCTATTTGTCAAAACTGAGCTAACTACGGTTATCAGTTTATTTTCATCAAAAGGTTTTGGGATATAGCCGTCAGCGCCTATTTTGAACCCTTCAATTTCACTGAGGTTGTCGGTTTTCGCTGTCAAGAAGATTAAGGGTATGTGCGATGTGATAGGGTTAGATTTCAGTTTACTACATAAGCCAATACCATTAAGTACGGGCATCATTATATCACTGATGATAATATCAGGGTTATGCTTTAGGGCAAGGTCAAACCCTTCCTGGCCGTTTTCGGCGTGGACTGAATCAAATGATTCGGCAAAGATACTGGATATAAATTCTCTTATTTCACGATTGTCGTCAATCACCAGCATAATTTGTTTTTTGCCACTAATTGAGAAATGTTCAGCCTCGTTATTCTTGCCCTGAAATAGATGTTTTGTAGGAGTAATTGATATAGGGTCTTTTTCTTCAGGGGTTTGTATTGCCAATGCTGAAAACCGAACGGTAAAAGTAGTGCCTAGACCAAGTTCACTTTGAACAGAGATTTTGCCACCATGAATCTCCACAAGTTTTTTTACGAAGGTGAGACCTATACCTGAACCCAAAAGACTGTCGGCGTGATTCGCTTGATAAAAGGATTCAAAAATATGTGGAAGTTTATCGCTTTTAATTCCTTTCCCATTGTCTTCAACGGTTAAAACCATATTTCCGTTTTGAGCATATACGCTAACCGTAATTCGACCGTAATCAGGAGTGTATTTGAAGGCATTAGAAATGAGGTTTATCGCTACTTTCTCTATAACATTTTTGTCACATACAAACTCAGTATGTGTCTGGATCTTGTTTTCGAAACGGAAATCGATGGATTTGCTTTTTGCAATTTCAGAGAATAATTGAGTGATATTGTTTATTAATAAATCAAACTTATATCTCTTTGCCGAGATGGAAAATTTCTCCGCTTCGATTTTATTGAAGTCCAATAGTTCGTTGATCGTTTGAAGTAATATATCGGCGTTTCGTTCTACGACTGATAGCTGTTGTTTTTTGTTTTCATCTTTCTCGGTGTTAGCCATCCGTTTGACTGGACCGAGAATAAGGGTAAGAGGAGTCCTTAATTCATGAGATATATTGGTGAAGAACCGGAGTTTAAGCTGAGAAAGTTCATTTAGACGTTTATTATGAATTTTCTCAAATTTAACTTTCCGTTTTAGCGAAAAGTAAATGTGTAGTGCGTATACAATAGTGCCAACAGCGATTGTATAAAGACAAAAAGCCCAAAATGATAGCCACCATGGACGGTTAATGCGAAATATAATCTGGGAAATTTCCTCACTATTTAAAGTAGATCGAATCTGGAATTTATATGTGCCGGGCGGTAGTCTTCCGTATGTGATTTTGTCGTATTTACTTGTTTCTGTCCATGAACTGTCTAATCCAATTAGACGTTGTTCTACAAAGATGCCTCCTCTTTGTAATGAAGGAATTGAATGCTCAAAAGACAAGGATTTATAATCAAAAGGTAAGCTGTATTCTGTAGAATCACCCAGAGAAGTATTTTTATAAGCAGGATTTTTAAAAATGGAAACTCCATCGACTTTCATGCCTTCTATGGATATGGTGGGTAAGACTGCATTAGAGGCTAGGCTATCAGGGTGAAATTCATTTAGCCCTAAAACACCACCAAAAATAATTTTTCCATTTTCTGTTTTGTCACCTGCGTTTCGGGTGAATTTTAAGCTTTGTAATCCGTGGTATGTTGAATAACGTTTTGCTTTACCACTCAATGTATCCATTTTTATTAGGCCTCGTTCGGTGCTAATCCAGAGTTCTCCGTTATGATCAAGAAAAGAGGCCTTTAGTTTATCATGAGGAAACCGATACATTTTTCGTTTTCCTTCGGGGGGAATATTGTCTATAGGTATTTTAAAAAGGTTAGTCTTTCCCGTAATCCAGAGGTATCCGTTCAAGTCATTGTAAAGATGTCTTACAAAAGTTACAGTAGAGGTCTCGATACATTCCGTTATTGAATCTTGAGAAAATGTGAGCCTGAAAAGTCCTCTGAATTCTGACCCCACCCATAATCTGTTTTTTTCGTCAGTCAATATTGTCTTAATCGGGATCTTGTAGCCAAACTGTTTATCGTTTTGGAATCTAATTCTCTCCGATTTGCCGTTTAGTTTATTCATTTTGAATAGGCCGTTTTCAGTGCCTAGCCAAAGAAAATTACCGGTGCTGTCTTCAGCGATACTTCTGATATTTCTCGGAAAAGAGAATCTTTTTTTTATTCGTAATGAGGTAGTGTCGAGTAAGCCAATTCCTTGCTGGTAAGTGCTTAGCCAAATATTGCCTTTTCTTGACTCGTAGATATTTTGGATAAACCCTTTTTGGCCTGTTAAATCTAAAAAGGGAGTGGCTGTGTTTGTTTCCCCTGATTCGGTGATCTTCCTAATACCAAAACCATCCGTTCCTATCCATTTTTGTCCATTGCGATCAACGCAAATCGAAAGTACTCTTGAGTCTGTAATTCGTCTATTTCCTTTCTTTGGATTGTCAAAAGGCCCGAAATTTTCTTTATAAAGAAATACCCCTCCGAAGTTTGTGCCGAATAAGACATTACCTGCTTGGTCCTCATAAATATCATATATCGCTTTGGGAAGTTTTGCGGAGACCTTTGTCCAAGTGTGTTCTTTTTTGTTGAAAAGAAATGCGCCCTCACCGTCGGTTCCCAACCAGATTCGTCCTTTATTGTCATTGATCAAATCCAGATTGTATGATGCCTTAAGGGAATTGAAAGTTAGTTGAGTTGCCTTTCCTGATTTAAAGTTTAATGAATATACGCCAGAATCTCTTGAAGCCAAAAGAGCTTCAGATGAGTTTATAGAGGCTATTTTTATACGGTTGGTTAATATGTTTTTATGGAAGATGTCTAGTGGGAATTCGGCTATTTTTTCCCATATGGCCGAAACGCAGATAAGCTTTTTCTCTCCAAGCCAAAACCAGATGTTTCCGTCCCCGCTTTCCGAAAGAAACTGAATACTTTGATCGCTTAAGATTTTTGTAATGGTGGAGTCTGAGATTAAATAGGCTCCTTTGCTAGTGCCAATTAATGTTTTCCCGTTTTTCAAACGGAGTATTGAATTCGCATTTTTGATTGGTTTTCCGTTGGGACCTTCTATCAATGCGAATCGTTCTCCGTTTTTATCAAACGTAAAAACAGTTGCGTTTTTTTCGTTTTGGATTACGATATGCCTGTTTTTTACCAGTAGAATTCGCCCCTTTATCGCAGTTGAGACAGGGACCCTTTTTAGTTTTCTCTTTTTCTTAAATGCGTTTTCCATTCCCCTGATGGATTTGGGTGAGATACCGTCAAATCTTAGTAAAAGATACCTGTCACAAAACCAATAATAGCCATCCTTATCCTGAAAGATTTCTTGAATGGAGGGGTAAACCCCTTCATCCTTTAGGGGAAGTTGAATCAGTTCTGATTGTTTGGGTTGGGTAAATGAAGATAAAACGAGAATGACTGGTAATAAAAATCTCATAATTCGCCATTAAAATAAAAAACGACAAAGGGCTATTACATAGATCTAGATTTCCCATTATTTCAAATGTCGGTTTGAGCTTGTACGTGATGATTAGACAGGACTCCAATGGTAAAAAGAATAAATATTAATTTTGAGATACGATTCCTGTTTTTGGGAGGGGTTTGTCCCAAGTCTAGATCTATGAAAAAGTGGCGAGAAAAGGATGTATCCCCATGAATTAACTAAATTTTAATAGGGCCAACCGTATGCATAAAGATAAAAATTTCATTTAACTCATTCTTGTTTTATGAGTAAATATTTCGAAAAACTTTTGTGATTTTTTTGGGAATATGATAGAAAAAAAGAGACTAAAAAAAAGTCGCCAGGAGCAATCTTCTGGCGACTTTAATTCTAGTGTTTGGATTTTATTAGAAAGGTTTCCTCTGTAATTATGGATATCCGCTAATATTACTTGATCTGTTTTTTCCCTTTCGTCTTTTTGCTCCGATACAAAGGGTCTCCTTTAGGGATTGTTCTTGAGTTTCGCATCAGACGTGCCATCTCTTTGACTATTTCAGGGTGTCTTGCGGAAATATCTTTTGTTTCCGCAGGGTCTGTTGTCAAATTATAAAGTTCGATAGAGGCATTAGGGTTCTTCTGCAATCCAATTCTAACGGCTTTCCATTCTCCTTTTCTTACAGCTTGTTTTCCACCTTTTCCAAAGAACTCCCAATATAAATGGTCATGCTCTTTTTGTCTTTTCCTTTTTCCCCTAAGTGTGGGTAAGAATGAGATTCCGTCAATTTTTGCAGGTGTTTTAGCCTTGGCTATTTCGGTAAGTGTGGGCAATAGGTCCCAAAAGGCACTGATATGATCTGATTCGCTTCCCTTTTTTACAACTCCGGGCCAACGGACAATAAAAGGAACGCGGATCCCCCCTTCGTATAAATCACGTTTTATTCCACGAAAAGGGCCGGAGCTATTGAAGAATTCAGCTTTTCTGCCACCGGCACTATGAGGTCCGTTATCGCTGGAAAACATTATTATTGTGTTTTTGTCCAGTCCTTCTTTTTTTAATGTTTTAAGTATTTCTCCTATTTCCCAATCAAGTCGGGCTATCATTCCGGCAGTGGTTGCGTTAGGGTCTTCGCATGTTCCGTAATGTCTTGCTGAGAATGGTTTTTCGGAGAATTTCCCTTTATAATCTGTTTTGAATTTTTCCGGTGCATAGAGCTGGGCATGGGGAAGGGCGGAGGCATAGAAAAGAAAGAAGGGTTTGTTTTTGCGCTCCTTTTCAATAAACGAAACGGCGTCCTCTACAAATAAATCATGGCTGTAAGTGTCTCCCTCCCAAGTATTGTTTCCGCCGTTTCCAGGGAATTCGATTTTCACACTGTCTCGATGAAGGAATTTTGGGAAATAGGAATGAGCTTGCGCATGGTCTAAGTATCCGAAAAAGTGGTCGAATCCTTTCTTGTTTACTTGTCCAGGCGTAGTTGAGCAACCAGTACTTGCCTTCCCTATCATAGCAGTATCATAGCCGGCGTCTTTCAAGAATTTCGCAACCGTAATATCATAAGGATCGTGACGTAATTGATGCTTGCCGTTCGCTCTTATGAAGGCGTGTCCGGTATGAAGACCGGTCATTAAGGTACCTCTAGAGGGTGCGCAAACAGTGCTTCCGGCATAGTGTTGCGTGAACATCATGCCTTCTTCAGCAAGCTTGTCTATGTTGGGAGTTTTAATCGTCTTTTGTCCGTAACAACCGACATCTCCATAACCCAAGTCATCGGCGAGGATATAGATTATATTTGGGCGTGTTGGTTTTTCCTTCGTTTTTTTTGTCGCAAAGACAGATGTGGCGCTCAGTAAAAGGCAACCACAGTTAAGAATGATTTTTTTAGCGTTCATAGTTATTCAAAAAGTGTTCGTTTTAAATAATAGGCATACGGATATAGGCCGTTAATGAAATGCTTGTCGAATAATGTAATATTAATAAAGAACGAAGCTTCTGATGACGAAAAAAGTTTCAACAAGCGACAAATTTGTAGCAAGTAAGAGGGCGTTAAGCTAAAAAGACATTCTTTATAAAGCAGGCAAAGAAATAGTGTTTAATATAATTAAACGAATGCGTTGTGGTATTATATAGATCTTTCTTGTTTTGATTCTTACAAATGTTCGATTCCAAGTGTAAGAATAGGCTTCAAAACATTCAAAACACATTTTTTCAAATATTATTATTTCGTAGCGGGCTTATTTAATGATTCATATTCGTCAATGATATAACGTACATGTAAACCTTGACCTAGTAGCCTGGGGTCTTTTGATTTTATGATAACGGGATAATTTTCAACCACTTCGCTACAACGTTCCAAAACCTCTAATTCTAAACGTTTCATTGCCTCTTTAGTATAAAAAGTTAAATGGGGGAAAAGCAACACATTATCCATTTTGAAAAGCTTTTGTAATGGGTGTTTAGTTTGACTCAAGGGTTCAGAGCTAAAAACATCTAGACCTGCTCCTGCGATTTTGTTTGATTCAAGTGCGTCTAACAGGGCTGTCTCATCGACTATTGCTCCTCGGGCAGAGTTAATTAACTGAACTTTCGCTCTCCCTGCATTTGGGAGAGCGATTCTTAATGAATATATTTCAGGCCGACCGCAAGGCGTCAAGTTCTTCCATGGCAGCCTTTATCATCTTCAAATACAATTTTGATTTTATCGCAAAGTGATTCAGCTTCTCCTTAACCTTCAGTTTTTCCAGTTTTATGTAGGCGATCATGGAAGCGAAGATGTGGTTCAATTGGGTAATCTCCATCTTTGTGGGAGACTTGCCTAACATCGTGTTTTGCTTGAGCGACTTATGGAACTCCTCGACTTTCCACCGTTTTTGGTAGATCGCTACGATATCCTCGAAAGCCATGTTCTCCCCGTTGGTAACCAGCCATTGTTCCGCGGTCGACCGGTCCCTGTTTGTAAAGACTTGTTTGGCGAGCGTGACAGGAAAATCAACTCCCTTGACCCACACCCGCTTCACTTGACCGCTTTCAATAGGCGCATCCGAAACGTGAATGAATTTGCCCTCGTTTTTGTCCTTTTCGCTCATTGCTATATTCCTGTTGCTCTTCAGCGGGCAAACGAAAACCTTCTTGAGCTTGTAATGAATATACTTCAGCGTATCGCTGGCGGTGAACCACGTATCGAAAAGAATGTACCTGAAAACCAGTTTGTTCAGAAAGTTTAGACGGTGTAAAACTTCCAGTACCATCTCATTTTTCGTTTTCTCGCTTTTACGCTTTTCCTTCCCGTTCTTGTCTATGTATTTCACCGTCTTGTGGACGATCTCATAAGCGACCGGACAGTTAACCGTTTGTCCTTCCACGGTATTGCTCAGAAGAAAGTTAAGGGAGTTGATCCCTTTGACCGCTTTGCCTACAGTATGGTCGAAATGATAAGCTACGATGTCGTTTTCCGAGGAATGAGGCTTGTGGACAATGCAATCGTCGATACTCAAAACCGCCTCTTCGCCCTCAATACTCCTGGCGAAAGACTTCACCTCTTTCCAAAAAGCCTTTTGGTCCATGTCCGGTTGCTTGAGGAGGTCGCTGAAATAATCATGGGGAATCTGATTGTCCAAAGATGCTGAGAGCCCTGTTGAGGTGGCTTGCCCTCGACTGGCAATAAGATAATCCGTGTATAATTCAAATCCGTCTCTCCTTTTCATTTTTCAAAAATCGGTCACTTATCATATAATTTCCAAAATTGCAATAGGAAAGGCGAGCGAAAGGTCAGTTAATTAAAAAAGAAGTGGATTTCATTATCCCCAATTCTCGATTGCCAATAAGGTGGAAAGTCTCTTCGTTTAATACCGCATGAATGGAAACGAAGTCAGATACGGAAAGAAGTTCGTGTTGAGTTTCGATTTTTCTTATTCCAACTTCCGATAACTCTTCTTCGTTTTTGTGTGGATCGAAGCCCAGTACCTTCATGCGAAATCCGAATCTGGCCATCCGAGCCATACTTTTACCAATTCTTCCACAGCCGACTATCCCGATAGTTTTCTCGGCAAGGTCAGAGCCTATCCATGCCCGTTCTGGCCAAGCCCATCCTTTAATGCGCATCTGTCCTTGGATTGCGGGTAAGCGTTTTGCTAATGCGATCATCATCGAGAATGCTCCTTCGGCCACAGTCTCTTCCGCATATTCTGGGATATTCACAACTGTGACTCCTTGGGATTTGGCTGCGGGAATGTCAATTGCGTCTATACCAACGCCGTATTTAATGATGGCTCGTAAACGTTTTGCGGCACGAATAACCTTTTCGGTAATAGGGGTATAACACATTAATAAAATATCTGCGTCAGCTATTTCTCGGCAAAGGTCGGATTCGGAAATCCCATCAGGCAAAAGCACTAAATGATGTCCTTGCTTGCGTAAAGTTTGATCTACTAACGGAGTTTCCAACTCTTTGTCGGTTCGGATTATTTTCATGAAGGCAATTTTAGCCTTTCCCTTTCTTTTTTTAATGTCCGAAAGTTTAAGAAAATAATAAATCAACTGCGAAGTCAAGTTGCGGAAATTAGATTATTCGTTTACGTATTGGTTTATACTAGTGAAAATAAAACGAGTGGTTTTCGAAAAAATTAGCCGGAGCGTTGATAAAAGACTCCGACATAACAGATTTTTTATTTAAAAACCTTGGTTCTTTGACAATTTCTGTGGTGCTCTATATCCCAGAAACTAATACCCTAATTCTCATATGCTCAAAATTCGGTATCCCGAATGAGATTCGTTTGTAGTACCGAATCATGTTATTCAAGCCTTCGGTCATTGCGTTAGTCACTCCGGTTTGAGTGAAAGCCCATATCTGAGTGCGCCAGCGACAAAGGGTCTTAACAAATCTGTTGAACCCTTTTTGGTTCACGTCCCGTGCTTTTTCGATCCATTGGTCCAATCGTTTCTCGTCGGATACCTTGGTTTCTGAAAAGTCCATGATCTCCAAAAATTCGTTCCGTAGGTCATAGGCGTCTTTCAATAAGGCGGAATCCCGGAACGCCCGACCCAAAGATTCCCGTTGCCGGGAACAACAATGGTCAGGACGTTTAAAAAGGGCCCATTTTATATTCTTGAAACAGTCCGTGTCTTTGTGTTCTTTTCGCAACTTTTTCCTGATTCCGTCTAATGAATCGTTCAGGGATTTGACGACATGAAAATAATCGATGACTACCGCAGCGTTGGGAAAACAAGCCTCGCACACATCAATGTAGGGCCTCCATATATCGCAGGCGACAACCTCTATCCTCCGCATGAATCCGTTGCCAAGAGACTGGAAATGAGACCTAATCGTTTCTTTTTTCCGGTCTTTGAGAATGTCGAGGTGAATGCCCCGTTCCAAGTCCGTAAGCACGCAAACATAGTCTTTCTTCCCTTTTCGGTGCGCCAATTCGTCAATGCCCAATTTTCTGACGCGGGCGTACCTGCCAAGCAAATCGACGGCTTTGTTTGCGTGCCGAAAATATATTCTCTCCACCGTCTTATGGCAAGCGTTGACCAAAGCGGCGACCTCGCTGAACGATTGTTTGGCGCAAAGTTCGAAGATCCATTTTGATTGCCTGTCGGTATGGGATTTTCCGGACGAGGCCCATTCAGGCCTGTGAAGAAAGTATCTCCCGCAACCTTCACAAACAAACTGGGGAACCCGGACGTGAAGCCAAACCTCTTTTCCGCTGATGCTCAAGTCTTGGTATTTATGCAGACTGTATTGGTTGATTGTTTCTCTTTTCTTAAGACAAACGGGACACTTGGACGCCTTCACGGTAATTTGGCAGTGAATACCTATCTTCTTTGGACCGTGCACTACAGATTCCACCTTCAGATAAGGTAGGTGCAGAATTGACCCGTAAAATTCTTCTTCCGTCATTTTGCAAAGAGACTACTTTCCACAGAAATTGTCAAAGCACCAAAACCTTAAGGGGAATAAGGGCATAGATTCCAAATAGACAACATAAAGCGAAACCAAAATAGCGTTCATGGCGACATTGTTTCTTTTCTGTTAAAAAAAACAGTATAGCAAAAAACAAATTTACCCAGATACTAGACCAAGCGAATTTTTTAAAGTGGAAATTAACAAAGTCACTGCCTTCTTTTTTCGAAGACAATACAAATGGAAAAATATAAGATTTCAATTTGCCGGGATTTTTATCTTCCCATTTGTCCAATCGTATTGAATAACTGTTTTCAAGGCTGTAATCCTGCTTAATGGCGTAAGCTTTTATCTCATTGTTGTTAATAACTCTAACAAGATGATAAAGAGGGTTTCCGTTAATTGATATATCATCTGTTTTTGGGTTTATAGGGTCTATAGGTAATCTTTCCCATTTGTAAGTAGGAGCAGAAAGGTGAAAAACCTTACCGTTTGAGTCTAATATTGTAGCGAAAAACCGCTTGCTGGAATGTTCCGTAACAACCAGCCGGGCTATTTCGCTCATGTTGTCCGCTTTTTTTATATGTCTGCAAAAAGCTTTTCCTTTTCTCATCCAAATACGAAACAATTCACCTTTCTGGTCTAAAACGAAGTACCCCCAATCGTAGGGCTTTCTGGCAGAAGGATTACCAACAATCATGTCGGCAGGGAAAGTAAAGCCTGATTTTTTTAGTGTCTGTGTGAACTGCTCACTCTTTTTTTCATTTATAGTATTGCTTTGACAATCTATAAACTCCATTTTTTTGCCTATTCTAAACACATCGTTGGGCATAGTGAGTTTTCCCCGTTTCAATACCGTTTCGAAAAGGGGATAGAGTTTGATTTCGGGCCTGTCGTAATCTTTGGCTTTTAATCGGGTCATGTATGTTTTCGCCTTGAAAAGGCTTGGAGTCATGGCGATGCCCTGAACGCTGTCGGGCATTTTTCCCTGAGCGTATAGTTGCCGATAATAGAATAGAGGAAGAAGAGAGTCCGCTTGTTTGATTGAAAATTCATTTCCTTTTTTGTCGACTATACCGGGCCCCTTACGGTTAAAGAAATAATAATCTTGTTTAATAGCACTGTATACGGGATAGGGGGGGCGAATATTTTCTTTGAAGAGTAGATTGAAGAAATAAGGGAGATACCACGCTAATACTATGATAGCGAGCGAAACCAATGCGTACTTGCCTATTTTGCCGTTCATGATTGTATGCCTTTTTTGAATCTTGCGCCCGAATAAATGATTGTGGGTAATAAAAGGATGCTTCCGCCTAATAAAAGAGGAAATGAAGGGGTATAATTTGCTAAACCGGAGTAGATATAGTGGAAATAAATAAAACCGAAAGTCATGGCCATCAGAGGGCCTCTAATCTTCCACTGGGGTTCTATAACAGCTCCCGCAGTTGCCAAATAAAGAGACCAACCCGATAAGTTCCAAGGAAGGGCGGTAAGTAGGAATGCGACCGTAATTTCGGAAGAGAAATAGGTGTTGGAGATAAACGTTAAAAATAAGGTGTTTAATAATGAAATAATAAAAATGATAATGCTTCCTATCAATATATGGTTAAACAGAATTGTTAAAGGTTTTCCCGGTAAGTGCATAGAAAGTTTAATTCTCTTGTGCTGGGCTTCGGGGAACATTTGAAACAACCCTAAGGCCAAACCAAAGGCGATAGGGAAAAATCGGTATATGCTGAAGAACGCATAATTTTGGTGTAATATGGCGTCCCAGACCGGAACAGCGCCATTATTTCTGACCGTGTACGCAAGCTCGATTCCTGTATAGCCAGTTATGGCCAAACCGATAGTAAGTCCGGTTAGGGCTATCCATCGTAGTTTGACCCATTCCTTATAAAATATATATCTTATCATGATAGTAAATCCTTTAGGGCTTTTTCGACTAATACTTTCCTGTTAAGCCTATAAATGCGTCTTCCAGAGTCAAGTTCTTCTCAATGATTTTATCGGTTGCGAAACCTTGGTTCTTGATATAAGATTCTACCGTTGAGTGATTTTCGAATGAAAACACTCGAATTAAATCCCCCGATCTTTCGGCGTTTTGGATAGGCCCTCCTGTTGGGAGATCTCCATTTTTGTTTATATCGGTAAAACTATACTCTTTGAATTTGTCCAATAATTCTCTGACAGGAGTTTGGACAAGAACCCGGTTATAATCCATTATCAGGCAATCATCTATCAACCGTTCCATATCTTGGATAATATGGGAGGTGGTGAAGATGGTTTTGTTTTCTGCTTTGGCATATTCTTGTAGATATTCGATGAATAATCGGCGATATCCGGGGTCTAGCCCCATAGAAAAATCGTCGAGAACCATAAATTCGGGGTCTTGGGCCAAGATGAGACCTAGCGCTACTTGTGACCTTTGCCCGCAAGACATGGTGCTTATCTTTTGTTTCGGTCCCACTTTTAATTTCGACATTAATTCGAAATAAGGCTCAGGTTTCCAATTCGGATAAAATTGTGAATAGAATGTTTCGATTTGGTGGATATTCATAAAGTCATATTGGATATGACCTTCAATTAGAAAACCTATACGTGCTTTGGTTGCGGGACTAATCGAGTGGGAATGTTCTCCAAACACTTTGCATTCGCCACTGGTAGGGCGGAGGTAACCTGTGAGGATATTGATTGTGGTTGTCTTTCCTGTTCCGTTTTTTCCAAGCAAGCCCAAAATTTTCCCTTTTTCAATAGTGAAATTCAGGTTTTCGTAAATCAAACGTTCCCCGTAATGGTGAGTGAGGTTTTTGCATTCTAAGATGGGATCCATAAAATTATAGGTGGGAATGTCTGGCCCTAAACCCATTCCTTGAACTGTCAAGAGAACCCTTTTAAGAAGGGGTTTCGGACCAGATACGGTTCTTAAAAACTTCCGAGCATAAAATATAGCGGTATTATTATGCCAGCGAGTGTCCAATAGAGGCCTCGTTTGGTAATGCCGTTTTTACCTTTTACTATAAATAAACCAGTAATGGAAACGATGATCAGGATACCTGAAAACGTATCGGACAACCAAATCCAGTGGTCAGGTCTGTTATAGTGGAGGCTGTTAATCTGATTGAAAATCGGGCGTTTTCGGACTATTTCGAAATGAGCCTTCTTTTTATGGCGATCTATGACGATCATTCCACCTTTAACGAAGGCTTTGATTTTATGACCTTGCGCAATGTGTTTTCTGTATTTCAGACCAAGTCCGGTGTTTTCAAGCCATATTTTGAAATCCTTTTTTGAAATCCGATTTCCTTTTAATTTGAAAGGGTATTCGTGTGTTTCGTGAATATAGCTAGGATCCCAGTCATCAATATGGTTTAGGGCAATTCCTGAAAGGGCGTATATAAAGGTAAAACCGAAAATCAGATAACCCGCATCGCGATGAATGATCCGGAACCATTTCCGGATCGATTTCGCTGTTTGTTTACTGATCATCGCTTACTGTGTATTCCAATCCGTCAATGTAGTAAACTGATTTGTAGCCTTTGCCATTAGCCTTAATTTCGGCTCTGATTTTGTCTATTGGGCTATTTCCCGAATCACAGGAGGCCTCGTCAGCCTTCTTTAAAGCTTCTTTTCTCTTTTTGGTCTGTTTTGATTTGGCTTTTTCCAATTGGGCTTCCCAACGGGCGAGGTACGCTTCGTCGATACGCATTTCTTTTACCGTTCCTTTCACTACGAGTTCTTCACCGATCAAATCCCCACCGAAAGCTTTGATTTTACCTTTGGCCATTACCCGCACTTTCGTTTTAGGGTTTTCCCCGACTAGAAAAGCTTTCTTTCCAGAGTGTTTGCATACGTGCTGAACATTTCCTTTGAAGAAAATATCCTGACCAACCAGTTTTTCAAAATTTGAAGGAAGGCTGTCAACAGGGTATACTGCAGTCTTAGTTTCGGTCGTAGCTGTGATTACGGACGTCTTGGAAGCTTGTTCTTTGGTTTCGGAGTTGTTTTTTTCGGAACAACAAGCCATGAATCCGATCAAGGCTAAGAGGGGGATGTATATCGCTTTTTTCATATTATATTAATTTTGACTAATTAAAAATAGATAAGCGAATCTAGCCTTCTTTTTAGAGAGTTAATATGAGTAAAGTCATTGTATCGGTTATAATTTATAAATGAAGGATGTTTTGAATGAATTTCAGCAGATGGATTGTGTTATTTACTTTCCGTTTTCTCTTTAGCGATCCCAAAACGGAAAGAAGCTCCTAATGTCCAGCTATTTCCTCCTTTAAGATCACTAGAGAATCGTTGTTCGGTGGATGCGTAAGTGGTTAGGTAGGCGTCAATTTTATTCCAAAAATCAAGGCGAAAGTCCACTGCTGCTTTAGCCCGAATCCCAGAGGCTGTTCTGTACTGATGAAGAGGGAGGAGCACTTCCTCATAGACAACATTTTTGGCGCTTGAACGGTATTCGATTTCTTTGATCGGGCTGAAGAAATACTCTCCGGTAAGGGATAAGATCGTTTTTGATGTGGATGGCCCCAAGCTTCTTCCCGCTCCGATTTTAATGCTAATAGGCGTTTCTTTTTGGTCAAGATTCGCTACTCGATCTTTTTTTGTTTCGATATGCCCTTTGAGACCGAGATTATAAAATTTATAGGTTTTTGAGTTGGTTTTAGCGTAAAACCACTCGCTGTCAAAGGCCATAAGTGTGGATTGAAAGTTTTCCCCTCCAAGTTTAGGCTGATTGTCAGCTCCTGTGCGATAAAGGATATTGCTTTTTAAAATATTGGTTACCCCTGCTTTCCTTTTGATCGAAAAATATTCTAGATGTTGAGTCTTGGCGATATAGGTACCGATTAATTGATCATCAATTTCTTTTCCGTCGATTGGTCTGGTCCTGTAAATAAACCGTTCTTTTTGATGGGTATAAGTGTACTTTAAAGAATGGGTTGTACCTTTATTGGTTTCAAGTCTTGTGTTAAGACCATAATTATTTCTAAAGGATTTTCGCCGGGAGTTATTGTGTAGGTTTACCCTATAATAACCGTTCCCTTGAAATGTGTAGATATTGTATTCAGTTGCTCCGAAACTGTCGTGTTCTTCGTTGCTATTATCAATGTCGGTTACTTCGCTAGTGGCTCCATAGCCGTAAAAAAGTCCGATGAGAATATTTTTTTTTAGTGAATAGTCGAAGAATCCCTCATGGTAAACGTCATATGAGTCTATCTTGCCACGCGGGTCATTGCCTCGGCTATCGCCTCTGTATGCGTATTCCGGACGGATACCGGCTGAGAGCGAAGAAGTTATTTCGTAAGCAACGGCGGCTTTTATATTGTACATTTCATTGTCCCAGTTTCCGGCTTTTATATTACCGAAATAAAACGGGGATCCATTCTGGGGCATAGTGGCGTTTAGCCAAGCTATACTGTCGGCATATACGCGGCGATAACGCACATCGCCGTATAAGTTGAATTTTCCGATTTTTTTAAATCCCAAAGAAGAAAAACTGTATTGGGTCTGCGATTCCGGTTTTTGGATATTAAAGTTCTCAATGTTTTGCCTTTCCCAGTTAAATGTCGTCATGCCCAAACGTTGATACGGAGTAAGGCGTAACATTGCGTTGTTATTCTGTAGTGCGGGGATTATAAACTCTCTTTCTTGAAAACTGGCGAATACAAGACTGTCTCGCTTAGTTTTTTTATTCGCTTTGACGGTTGAAGCAAGAATAAAGCAACACAGAATAGTCAGAATATAACGCATGGCGGGTTAAATGAAAGGCTAGTAAAGTGCAGAGGCCGGACAACTCGCTTATGCGGTTTGTCCGGCGCTCATTGATCATGGATAATCGATTGCTAGAATTATTGAGCGAAACCTCTCGGGTTCGCTATATCGAGTGTGGTGAAATCTTCGCTGGAATTATTAGTGTCTTGCAAAATTTTGCGACCCGCAAATTCTTTGGCGGTTTTTCGAATGATTGATTGGGAAGAAAATGCGCCTTTTGGTGCATAAGAATACCCGGCATCTTGATGGTCGTGAATCCTTGCGTTATAAATTTTTGAAGGGCTAAACTGGAGCTGAACGGCATCGATGACCAAATTATTAGGAATCTGGTAATTGAATTTTGTCCTCTCGTTGACTTCTTTTACGCTTGGATCTGGGTATTTCTTCCAAGAGTCCTCGATCTTTTCACTTGTTTTGAAAATCACGTAAGCCTCTTTTCCTTGCGGGTTAAGAACGAGGTCTCGGTTGGGGTTAAGGAGGGCATCGACATTTGGCACATTTGGAGCGTCAAGGTCCGAAACATAGTCGTCGTTCATAAACACTTCGAAATCGGCGCCGCTCAAGTCAACAGTAAGAGCCGGGTTTTTAACCGTTACTTGGTTTCCGTTTTTATCGGTGAAAGGAGCTTTGTGATTTAAACCGTTTTGAGCTAAAATAATACTCTCGCCTGGTTGGATAGGGTATTGTTTTCCGGTACCTGGGATTCGGAAAAGAGCTTTGGCATAAACATACTCCGTATTGGCTTCATCATTGGCAGGGCTCATGTTTAGTGACTTGCTCCAGTCGAACTGACCGTTTGGCAAAGTATAATCTTTGACCGATGAACTGGTACGACCGTTGATTTGCGCAATATGCAAGCTGTCCGCGTAAATCACTTCTGTTGAGTTGTTGTAAATTTCGATAAACTGATCGCGGAAAAGAGCGCCTTCCTGTATATCCGAACCTGTATAATAGATTTGCTTTATCAGTAGGTTACCCACTTTTCCAGTGACAAGGACCAAGTTCAATGAAGTAGGGGAAGTGACATTTACAGAGACATTGCCTTGGTTTACGTTAAAAACAACATCGTCTTCAACCTTTTGCGCAGCGAAATTCAGAAATTGTTCTGGGGTCATGGTCAATTTGGCGGAGAAAGAATACTCGCCCGGTGTGAGCCCCATGAATTTTGCAGTGCCGGTCTCGTCAGTCGTTACTTTTAATTCGGTTTGGTTCGCTGTGTTTGTCGCTATTACCTCAAGGTTCTTAACGACTTGATTCTCGAAAGTTTCACTATGCTTTACTGTCACGCTGAAATCGACAGGTACCACTGGGTCACTGTCATCGGAGTCACAGGCAAAAAACGGTATGGCAAGAAACGCCATTATCAGTGCTTTGTGAAATTGTTGGATTTTCATCTCTATTATAGGTTTTAATTTAGTGTGTTGTCTTTAGAAAGTGTAATTTATTTCGGCACCATAGAATGGTGTTTGATTCAATTGTTCCTCATACTCTTTTCCTGAAAAGTCTGTGTACTTGTACCTTGGTCTAAGGTTAAGTAAGTTGTTGATTCTGAAGCTTAAAGATAGGTTTCGGTTTACCTCTTTCTTGATACGCAAATGAAGGTTGCCATATACAAAGGGTAACTTATCTGTGGATGCTTCGGAAAATACTCTCTTTAAATAAGAGTATTCGGGGTTGTCTACTTCATCTTTAGGAATAGGTATATACTCGAACGAGTCAGTATAATATCCGAGTGGGGTACCGTCCCATGCTGAGTTGTAAGTATTGTTCATCAGAAACAACTCTGTGCGCAAATTCACAGAAAGCCCTAACTGGGGAAAGTGGTGATTTGTGACTATTTGCCCACCCAGTTTTTCATATTGGGTATTTGGCTTATCGTAATATGCGTACTGTATAGGCTTGTCATAATGTTCTTCTGGCACCAATCCAATTTCGCCATGGTCATTGAAAGTGTTGCTTTTTATATATTGGAAGTTTGCGGTAAAAGAGGTGTGCAGTTCCGGGATCTTGGGCGATCGATAATAGAGTTCTATGCCGTAGTTATTGGAATGGCGACCGTTAGTGGCTTCCCGATATTGTAATGCATGAATCTTGGTTTTTCCAGACTCCTGATATATTGGCTTTTGTCCTTCAGGTGTATCTGCAATTTCGTACACAGGTAATTCGTAGGCTACGTATTTTTTTAAGCGTTGGAATCCGTTATCTACCCTTTTTCTGAATGCGGTGATATGGAGGTTTCCAAAGGACGAATTATACTCCATTGTTAATTCCATATTTGTAGCGCGCTGTACTTTCAAGTTTTTAGGGCGTGCCTCAAATACTTTAGTATGGACCAAAAACAGATTCTCATCTGGATCATTTGGATAGTATTTAAGAAGAGGAATGTCAAAATATAAGGGGCCGGGATACAACATCTCCGATGAAGGAGCCTTGGAAGACATGCCAAACGCAGTTTTAAGTTTGATTCGTTTTGTTACTTGGATGTTGAATGTGGTACGGGGAGAGAAAGTAGCCCAATTATTTTGCGCGTCTATTCTCAACCCTGCGTACAGGGTCCATTTTCTACTGCCTAAACGACCGCTCATGGCGTCTTGGATATATGCTCCAAAGTTTTTCTGGGCAGGAGCGTCTTTAAAATCGTAAGGTCGTTCTTGCCCATATCGGTCGAAGACAAAACGAGGCCTGCGCAGGTCGTAAACACGGCCATCACCATAATTTTTTGAGAAGCGATATTCCAGGCCCGCGCCCAATAGGTGATCTATTGACCCAGTTTTAAAGCTTTTTTTTATTTTTAATGCTGTCGTTGTAGTTACTGGGTTTCCTTCTATTGATCTAAAACTAAGATAGTTGCCGGGGATGAACTCTCCTTCAAAAGTTCCTGACTCTAATGCCGTGGATATGGCTTTTACTCCACTGTTCAAATACTGTTGGTCGTAACTGGATTGTTTTTCGTAACTGAGAGAAAAGGAACCCGATATTTTATCCACCCAATTATTTGAGGGTAAGTACGCCAATTCTTCATGAATCCGGATTTGGGTTTGTTCAAACTTGGACTTTCTATCATCACCTTGATCCGGATCTAATTTCGTTTGGTCCAAGTTTCGGCCAATCGTAACCTTCAAATCATTTCGCAGTTGTTTGTCAGCAAGGAAGCTAACCCATCTGAGCGATCCGGTTAACCGGTTGAAGGACTTAATTTTGTTTCTTTTATTTGGAACCGAGTTTAAATATGTCAAGCTGGCATTTAACGTACCCCATTTTCCTGGTAATAGAAAACCTTTGCCTAGAGCGGCTGAGGTGTTTCCGTAAGCCATACTAAAGCGACCTCTGAAAGGTGTTTTGCCTGTTTTTGTCTTAATGATTACTGCGCCATCAGTCAAATTGCCATATTCCGCGGTGGGTACGCCCTGAATTACTTGGACACTTTCAATGTCATCAAGAGGGAACTGTCTTAAGTCAAAACCATTGCTCGGATTGTCTCCGTTTCCTCTATCTGAATAAAAAGATCCGCTGGGATGGGACAAAGGCCCCGCTCCAGGTATTCCGGGGTTTCTGGATTGCATGTTCACATCATTGGATAACTGCATGCCATCCACAAAGAACCCTATGCCAAAAGCGTTATTCTGAAGATCGGTTTCGCTTTCCGAAGCTGTGCGGAGGTTAAAGGTTTTCAAACTCTGAAACTCCGGATTAAGAATCTTCCCACCGGGCAATGTCTGGAATATTTCGGTGAGGCTGTTTCCCTGCATTTGGGAGATGGCTTGTTCTTTTATTTCAATTACCGAGGAGGAATTATTGTCGCTGAGACGGGTAGCCGTAGTCGTGATTTCTTTTAGGCGAAGATTTTCCTCTTCCAAAGCGAATATAATATTGCCTTTCCATGGGCCAACAATCAGCGTATCAAGCGCCCGCATACCAACATAAGAGAGAGAAAGTTTGAAAGTGTCTGTTTGTATATGGTTGGGGATCGCTATTTGGAACTTGCCTTGTTCGTCGCTTATAAGTCCTTTGTTGATTGGGCGGATCATCACATTGGCATAAGGCAACGGTTTGCCACTTGCCTTGGAGATAACCTTGCCAGCCAAGATATCTGTATATTGTGCGTTGACTTTTTGGATAGCACAAAACGAAGAAAGTAAAAATATAAAGCAACCTATAGTTGCCTTGCGTAATATCCAAATCATATAGAATCATTATTGATAAGGCAAATCTATGTATTTTATTTTTATTTGTTCTAAATAAACCGAAAAGATTTTCTTCAAAGAAATCTTTGATTGGGATGGTTTGGGAGTGGTCTGGATGGTATTTGTTACGTTATATGATATTTTTGGAAGTCCATAGATGAAATCTATATAATGTATTTAGACTTTTTAAAAATAAGGTCACTATATTTGCCATTCGTTTTTATTTTAACTCAAATTATAATATTTCCTATATTAGGGAGTGTTTGCGAGCATGGGGAAAGTTGATGGAAGATGAGAAAGTATCCAATAAATCCATTTTATGCGCTATTGGCTTTAGCCTTGACAGTTGCGACTTTTAGCTTGAGTTTTAAGGGAAAAGGCTTGGAACCTGAGGGTTCTGAATCTGATTCTCTACGATTGATTTATTCGCGTCCTCAGGCAGAATGGCCAGCTCCTTGGGTGGATTCTGGCGCTAACTGGAAACCTTTGGGAGCTATGCCTGTCAAGTTGTTGGATGTTTTGCCAAGGAAACAGCCAGATTCTCTACGAAAGATTATCGAGCTTGGAAGAACCTTGTTTTTTGACCCTATTCTTTCCGGATCAAATCAAATATCATGTTCTAACTGTCATGATCCCGAACTGAATTGGGGGGATAATAGGCGGACGGCAATCGGGGAGGATCACCAAAGAGGCAACCGAAACAGCCCTTCGTTGCTGAATGTTTGGCAGGTGAAAAAACTGTTTTGGGATGGTAGAAGTGGCAGTTTGGAAGATCAAGCTCTTCAACCGATTCAGAATCCGATAGAGATGAACCAGTTGATACCGGAACTAGTGAAGGAGCTGAATGATATCAAGGCTTACCGTGAAGAGTTCGGAAAAGCGTTTGGCCAGAAAAAAGCGAGTGCCGAAAGAATAGCTAAAGCGTTGGCCGCTTTTGAAAGAACGATTGTGAGCCGTCCGACGAAGTTTGACAAGTTTGTGGAAGGGAAGAAAGAAGCGCTCTCGGACCGGGAGTTAAGGGGAATGCACCTTTTCCGCACAAAGGCCAAATGTATGAATTGCCATTCCGGTCCATACTTCACTAACGGAGAGTTTCATAATATCGGTTTGACGTATTACCATAGTGACAAATACCGTGATTTGGGACTTTATGAGGTGACGAAAAACCCCGAGGACGTTGGTAAATTTCGTGTGCCGGCTTTGCGTGAAGTTATGCGTACCGGCCCGTGGATGCACAATGGGCTTTTTACGGTAATGGACGGAATTATGAATATGTACAATGCCGGCATGCCGCGCCCGAAGCGGAAAGAGCACCAGAAAGATGACAAGTTGTTTCCGCAGACGTCGCATTTAGTGCACGAACTGGATTTGAGCAAAGAAGAGCGTGACGATATTGTGGCCTTCTTGCAGAGTATTACTTCCCGACCATATTATCAGTTGGATCGCCCGGAACTTCCGAGAGATAAATAAGGATTAAGACTGAGCGAGAAGAAGGGCCTAATGATTAATTCATTAGGCTCTTTTTGTTATGGGTAGGTCCTCGGAGCCTTAGGTTATGAGGGGGCCGTTCAATCCTTGTATAAGCGATGTTTTTTCATCCCTATCTGATTTCGTTTTCTCGGAGGGAAAGTTTTACGGTTAGGAATCAGTAGGGGATTGCCTTATCGGATTAGTGAATTTACTCAAGCGCAGTGGAACGCTTTTTTTGTGATTTTTATTCAACTACACGGCAGGAAAGGTGGGTTAAAATCCGGACTTCAATATTTTTTCATGGATTTGCTTTCATGATTTAGTTCTGGTAGTCGCAATATATACCATTGTTTTTTTGGAGAGGAAAAATGAGGGATGATCAGCCGATTGGTCTTGTTGGTGGTGTTTAGGGCGATAGTTGCCCCTCAATAGCCCTCAAACCTTGTTGGGTGGCTTTTTCATTTGTTGTTTCGTGGTAAGTCTTCAGCGGGAAGGCGCCATTTGTTTAAATCAAGAGACGTGGTTATGGGTAGATTTGGAATGTTTGCTTTGTTGTTGTCTTTTTTATGTTTTTCATGCGGAAGCAACGACGATTCGCCTGAGATTGAGGAATTGACGAACAGAGGCAATGTGAAATTCGTGATGGGGGATGTAGAGAAGAGCTACACAAAAGGGAACTCATATATAAGCACGAGAGAGAACATCTTGCTTTCGTTTGGAAATTCATCAGACGAACTCGTTACGTTTAGGATTCCTTTGGTTGAGGGGGCGGATTTGCCTAAAACGTTTGACGAAAACCATAAGGGAGGCATAATCTCAGGAGGCTATAAATCCGGTGAGGACACTTATATCGCGACGAACGGGATAAACGGAATTGGACGTACAGGATCCTTTAGCGTTACGGTTACATCTTTTGCGGATGGGAAAATTAGCGGGACGTTTACGATGACCGCTAAGAAGGCAAAAAGTGAAGATGCTGTTTCGATTAAAAAGGGAGTGTTTGAAGACGTGAAAAAATTACCTGACTAAATATAACGTATGGCTGGTTAATTTTTGACCAGTCATTTTTACGAAGACTTGGGTCGTATTAGCACACTTGCTTGATTTTTATTGTGAATAGTTCTTGGTGTTCCAAAGAGTGTCGGAACGAATAAAGAAGAGTGATGAGAAATTTTTTGCTGGCTGTTTGCCTTGTTCTGGGATTTAACGCGTCTAAGGCGCAATTCAAAGTAGTTGAGAGATTCAGTTCTAGCGATATTCAAAATGAGAAGTCGTTTGGGAATGTGTCGGCAAGGCTTAGCGGTGCGAATATATTAGCCGTTGGGGCCCAAGGTGATCGAGCTGACGCGGTTAGGAGTGGCGCTGTTTATTTATTTCACAAAGGGAAACAACTGCAAAAATTAAAGTCTCCTTCCCCTAGTCTAAACCAAGCCTTTGGTTTCAGCTTGGCGACAGCAGGGGAAGAATTGTATATCGGAGCTCCCGGGATGTTGGGGTTTGCGAGGTACTCCAAAAATAAGGGGAAACTTTGGGTCGCAAAAAAGAACGGATTCGGAAAGTATGAAATCAAAGAAGAGGTTGAATCGCCTTCTTCTCGTGAGAATGATTTTTTTGGCTATTCAATTCAAGCCACAAAGGAACAGTTGTTTGTAAGTTCTCCAAAGTTTAAAAGCCGGTCGCAGGGGCAAGTGTTCGTTTATACTAAAGCTCCCGAATCAGGAAAGTGGCAAGTAACGGAAAAGATTGAACCCGATACGCATAGTCGCACATTTGGAGCCGATATATTTGTGCAAAAAAACTGGATGGCGGTAACCGCTCCATGGGAAGGAAACGACGGACAGGGGGCTTGCTATATATATAAATACAGGAACTCGGAAAACAGATGGGTTTATCACCAAAAGATTGATGGTGGAGATCGGAGGTATTTAGGTAGCGATGTGGCCATTGACGGTGATTATTTGGCGATTGGTTCCGATCAAGCGGGAGTTTGCGGGCAGGTAAAAGTTTTTAAGCTTGATAGAAAGGCGGACGAATGGAAGCTGTTAAAGGTATTGGAGCCTAGGAGCCACGGGGCGATATACGGGTTTGGAACATCGGTTTCGTTACGCAACGGGATGTTGGCTGTGGGTGCGCCAAGATGGGACGATAAAAGAGGATGTGTTTATGTTTACGATATTTATGGGGATCAAGTGGATGATCTGAAAAGAGTTTACACTTCTGAATTCCATGAGAGAATGTCGTATGGCGCCAGATTGGGCCACAGCGTAAGGTTTGAGGAAAATGGAGACTTAGTTTGTGGAGCGATTGGCAACGAGTATAGGGTTGGGGACGTATTGGTTTTTCGCCGTGATTGTTCGGAGCCGAAAGTCGAGATCATGCATTCGTCAGATGGAAGAGCCGTGGCGCCTGTGAATCTTGATAATGACGAAAAGCTTGAGATTACTTATACGATAGGAGAAAATCACTATTATAAAGAGTATGAGAGTCGATCAGTCAAAGTGCCTAACCAAACGAGTAATCTGAAGGTGAGAAAAAGATGTTCGGCACGATCTAGTTCTTCATGGGTTACTTTGTCTGAAAATGAAACAAGCAAAGGTGATTTACGAAAAATTGCCGATGAAGGTAATTTCCCTTTACAGAAATCTTCGGATGGATTGAGTGTTAATCGCCAAAAGTTGGATTTTGGAACAGTGAAGGTGGGGGACGGGGTTTCCGTGCCATTGGACATCCTCAACAAGTCCGACCATTTGATTCCCATCAGCGTAGAAATAGAGGGTGCGGGAACAAGCTATTCTTTATTGCGAAATGAATTGAAGGCGAACCAGAATACGGTGATGACTTTGACGTTCAGGCCCGAAGAAGAAGGACTGGTTAACGGCTTTGTCAAGATTTTTGATAAAAGAAATAATAAGACTCATTTTACGACTTTCAAGGGTAAAGCTTATAGGCCCAAATCGCCCCAATTGGTATTGCCCAAGCGTATCGACTTAGGAAAGGTGCCTATGGGACAAGAATATTTGGGCGAATTGACTGTGAGAAATACGGGAGACGGGGAATTGTCGGTGTCGGGAATAGACAACCCTTCAACGATCTTGAAATTTTCAGAAACGATATTTACCGTTAGTCCAAATTCTGAGCGCAAACTGACTTATTCACTAAAGCCTAAGCGGTCGGGTTACTTCTCAAATTCTGTGGTATTCAGAACGAATTCAGGAGAAGGAGCTACAATCTTACCCATTGTAGCCAACTTTGAGAATGGATCTTTAAGGTTAGAGGTGAAAAAGTTCCATGATTTAGGCTCGCTTACTTTGGGGGAGACGAAGAAGTACACGGTTAATCTCAAGAATACGGGAGAACAAGCGTTTACAATCAAAGAAATAGAGTCCCCGTCATTTGTCAAAAGTCGGGTTTCGGATTTAGAGCTTAGTAAAGGAGAACGCGCAACTTTGAACCTTCAAATAAAGCCAAGAGTTTCCGGGCGGCAAAGGTTTGACATTACCCTCAATTATGGCGATTCCATAGCGGTGATGAAATTTGTGTCGAACGTAGAGATAGGGGGAAATTCTACCCGAATCAAAGCGTCTGGAGTGGTGATCAGCCCGGTTTTTTTTGATCAACGTTGCTTGTTGAATTTGAGTTCCTTAAAGGTAGGGGCCGTTGATTTTTCGATAGAGAAAATTGATGGAAAAGTATTTTACAGCGAAATAATCCAGGATGCGAATGGGAAATTTGTCAATGTTCCTTTGGATGAACTCAAACTGGAAAAAGGACATTACATCTTAAAAGTAAAAAATAAAGGGATTCTAAAAGGGCAGGGCTCGTTACTTATAAACTGACATATTCAGGAAGCTTATGAGCAAGAGATTCTCGGTCACTTTTGTTAATTTCAAATATTCGAAAGAATGAAACGTTTTAGTGAGGAGGGATGTCTACACTGAGCCCAAGAGGGTATGGGGTATGATTGGAACAAGGCATGGGGGTGCCTTCCGCTTCTCTTTACGATTGAACTTTAAAAGGGAAACCAACAACTCATGGGTGTTGTAAAATCAATTAGAGTAAAAATTGTTGTCGGGATCGTTTTTTTCCTGTCTTTGGCAAGCCGGACTTTCTGTGAAAAAGGCAATAATGCAGACGGTACAAGGGCTTTGTGGTTAGCCGATAGTGCATATAATTCCATAGTCGGTTCCGAACACAAGAAAAAAAACAAGCAAAGGGCTTATGTGGCGTATGATTCGCTTTTTAACGCTATAGATTCCACGTTGTCGTTTGCCGTGACTATTCGGCCATCTACAAAAGATTCGCTCTTGATGTATGGAACTTATTCTTTGATGGCCAGAATGGTAATGGATTTTTATGCCAACAGAAAAGACGGTTATGAAAGTAATTATGAACAAACAAAAAAATGGCTTGAGCGCAGAGGCGCTAGTGTTCAGTTAAAATTGAGGCTGGAGTTTCTAAGAGGAAGCTTCCTCATGAAACAGGGACGCCATAAGCAGGCGTTAAGTATTTTTCAAGAATCTACCCGTTTGGCTACCAATAGTTCCGATACGATGTATATGGGAAAGGGCTATTATTACGTGGGGAGAATCCTTTCAAAAGAATCTGATTTTAAAAAAGCCAACGAGAGCTTTAGAAAAGCGATAGACGCTTATAAAACAGTGGGGAATCAGGTTGGGCAAAGCGCCGTTTACAATGCGTTGGCTTTGAACCATAAGGATATGAAAAACCTGGATTCGGCATTGTTTTTTTATAAAAAGTCATTGAGCTATTTTCCTGAAGTGATTGGCTATCAGCGTGCAACAAACAAAGCTACGTTGGTTAATAATATTGGAAACGTATTTTTGGAAATGAACATGCCCGATTCGGCTTCGAGGTATGTTTTTCAATCAAACAAGACTTATAAGCGTTTAGGTAACGCTATTGATATTCTTAAATCGAATAATAATCTGGGGAAATATTATGCGCTGAAGGGAAACCGGAAAAAGGCGATAGAAACCTATGAGTCGAACTTAAGTATAAAGCCGTATCAGAAGGCATACGACGAAATCCTGTTGGTAACAATGCGGGAATTGAGCGATTTGTATGCTAAAGACAAAAACTACAACACAGCTTATTCCTACTTGGACAGACACCGCCAAATCAGTGATTCGGTTAATAGGCATAAGAACCTAAAGGAAATTGAAAATGCGGTTTATGAAGAGGAGCTAAAAACGAGAGACGCTAAGTATGCTCTTTTGGGCAAAGAAAAAGAACTATTGGATCTAGAGAAGTTATGGGTTTCGAAACAAAGAGGCTGGCTATTAGTGTTGCTTATTCTCACAATTGTTTTTGCCGTTTATGTGGTTTTGAGACAAAGAGGAGTGATCCGTAGAAGTAATAAGATTTTGGAATTGGAACGGGAACTCTCTCAAAATCAGATTGCGCTGAAAGAAGTACAACGTTCAGAGTTGGAGCTGAGGGTGAATTCACAACGAGAAGAGATGGAGAAATTTGCTTATGCTACAAATAAGCAGATAAGTCTGTTTAATGAGTTTGATGAGAAGATAAGCCAACTGAAAACGGCCGAAGGCTATGTTAGGGCGCAACAACTCAACTCTTTGCAACTTTGGATTCGGCAGTCAATGACATCGCTTACTAAGGACGAGGCTACAGGAAAGAAACTTAGTCAATTAGGTGAAGACTATTTTGTGCGATTAAATCGCAAATACCCCGATTTGAATAAAAACGAATCGGAGCTTTTCGGTTTGTTTTATTTAGGCTTAACAAATAAAGAAATATCTGTTTTGCTTAACACTTCTGCGAAATCGATAGAAATGAAAAAATATCGATTGAGGAAGAAAACCAATATTTCGAGAGAAGTTGATTTTTCGGAAATTGATTTAGGTTAGTTTATAAACTAATCTTTTTAGAGTGATAAAAGGTTTCTTAGGCTATAAGTTACTTGGCGCATTAGTATGCGAAGAGTAGGTTCGGCTGAATGATCCATTTATTTGAACGTTACGGCATGATAGTTTTTTAATTTAATTTCAATTATATGAGATCCTTAATTTTAAACGGATTAGTTGTTTTTTTGCTAATTCCGATTGTTTTTGGTTGTAACTCCCAAGAGAAGGCAACCGATTTAAATAAGATTGATATTATTCCTTTGCCCCAGGATGTTATTGCGGGAAAAGGGCATTTCTCTTTTGATAAAGGGATTCAAATTAAGGCTGATAATGAGGAATTGGCGACAGTAGCTACGCGTTTTTCCGATTTTTTTAAAACGGTTTCTGGTTATCGGATTTCTGTGGAAAAAGAAGCGAAAGACGCCGATATCTTGGTCAAGCTAGATAAGGATCTTCCAAATGAAGCTTATCGTTTGGATATTAAAAGGAATAAAATAGAGATACGTACTTCGTCTTTAGGTGGGGCTGTCTACGCTTTCGAAACACTTAAACAGTTGTTTCCTCCTGTGGTAATGTCAGGAAAAGTTCAGGAAAATGTTAAATGGCGTGTGCCTGCGGTAAGTATTAATGATTTTCCGGGCTATGGATGGCGTGGTTATATGCTAGATGCTTCGAGACATTTTTTCACTGTTGAACAGGTTAAAAAAGTTTTGGATTTTATGGCGGAACTCAAGCTAAACCGGTTTCATTGGCATTTGACCGATGATCAAGGTTGGAGAGTCGAGATAAAGTCATTGCCAAATCTTACGGAATATGGAGCTTGGCGTGTAGGGTATATCAATACCGACGAAAGAAAATCAGAATGGTGGGGACGCCCGGTTCAGAAAAAAGACGAGTTGGCTAAATACGGAGGATATTATAGCCAAGATCAAATAAGGGAAATTGTCCGATATGCGAAGGAACGAAACATAGAAGTAATTCCGGAAGTGGATTTTCCGGGACACGCCCAAGCGGCGGTAGCCTCTTATCCTGAAATAGGTTGTGTTGACAAACAGGAATACGTGGCTACAGGCGGGGTGGCCCGAAATAACACGATGAATCCAGGCAAAAAGGAAACATACGATTTCGTTCGTAAAGTTATAGTTGAGTTGACGGAATTATTTCCATATGAATATATTCATATCGGGGGAGACGAGTGTAATAAGGATCAATGGAAAAAAGATCCTTTTGTGGCGAAGTTGATGAAAACCGAATCGCTGGAGGATATGGATGCCGTGCAGAGTTATTTCTTGAAAGAAGTCGAAAAGATAGTTAACTCGCATGGAAAGAAAATGATGGGCTGGGATGAAATCTTGGACGGCGGATTGGCTCCGAACGCTACGGTAATGTCATGGCGTGGAACTGTGGGCGGAATGAAATCTGTGAAAATGGGACATGATGTCGTAATGTCACCGAATTCAGCCTGTTATCTGGATTTAAAACAAGGGCAAGATTCCCAAGAGCCGAATTTGGGTTACGGGCATTTATTCCTTTCCGATAGTTATAATTATAAACTGGTGCCCGATACCCTTAATTCCGAGGAAGCGAAACGGATTCTGGGTATTCAGGCAAATATGTGGACTGAATCCATTACGGATTGGGGAAAACTTACGTATATGACTTTCCCACGTTTGCATGCGATCGCTGAAAAAGGGTGGACAAATGAGAAACGACAAAGTTGGGATGGTTTTGTTAATCGGCTTAGGACTCATATGAAACGGATGGACGTTTCAAGAATTCGTTACGCAAAGAGTGCATTCAATCCACGTTTTAAGCATGAAGGAAACGCGGACAGTTCGAAAGTGATGCTGACTTTGGATACTGAAATCAAAGGTTTGCAAATCCGTTATAGCTTAGATTCGGAAGAACCGGATATGACATCTACATTGTATTCAAAGCCTTTTAGTGTTTCTGAAACAACAACGGTTAAGGCTCGTACTTTTGACAAAGAAGGCAAGCCGATGGGCGACATCTCTGCGTTAACCTTCGAGGTTCATAAAGCGACAGGCGCCGAAGTGACGTATACCGACAGTAAGCATGATAGCCCAGAATCTACGGATCGACTTACTGATTTGAATTTCGCTTCATTGGATCCTGGCAGTCCCCAGTGGATGACATTTGCCGAAAACCCAGAATTTACAATAAAGCTGAAAAGCCCTGTAAAAGCGAGTTTCGTTAAATTCAATACCGAGCGATTTACCATTGCGGGACGATACCCAGCTAAAAAAGTGACGGTTTGGGGACTGAGATCTGACAATAATTCATGGACAAAATTAGGGGAAAAAGACTTGTCGGGAATAGCTTCAGAGCAAGGGCGTAATTATCTGCAAGTGCGTTGTGGTTTTAATCCCGTTATGGTAAAAGAAGTGAAGGTTAAATGTGAAAGTTGGGATAAAATTCCCGAAGGACACCATAGAGCGGGAGCGAAACCGGCGATGAGAATTGACGAATTAATGGTTTTCTAAAAAAGGTATCTGAAGGTTTAGAACCAATTATTCCGTGTAGTAAAAAAGAATAGTCTTTAAGGGTTTTATGCTCTTTTTGGAATGATTAGAAAAATATATAGCTCCTCCTTATCACGTTAAGGGGGAGCAATTTCTATTTTACAGATTTATCCATATTAAGTCCACAGTAAAGAATAGAAAAAAGAATGGTCTTAAAGGGATACGGACTTAGTTGTCCGAATAATACTCGCATTATTAAACCGGAAATACGGGAGGAGCTACTTTTAGTAGTTAAAATTTTTTTCGGGATAAGTTTATAAACATGATATTCCCTTTTCTGGGCTTAGAAAAGGCAATTCTTTTAATTGGCTTTTTCTTTTGGTAAAGAAAAGGCTTGTGGTCACGTTTTAAGGGTCCAATATGTATACCGACGACTATTATCTCCATAAACTCAAAGCGGGCCAGTTATCTGCTTTGGATATTTTTTTTAAACGTTATCGGGAGGATTTGCTTCGTTATGCTTTTCATTTAGTTGGGGAACCGTCCATTGCCGAGGATATTGTGCAGGATGTCTTTGTCAGCTTGTGGGAAAATCGGGAAAAGGTAATGATCAGTGAAAACTTGAAGCCTTACTTAGTGAAGGTTGTGTTTAACGACGTAATGGATCTTCGCCGACATGAAAAAGTTAAGGAAAAGTATAGGAAGCATAGTTTACATGTTTACGACGAAAAGGCCTGTGATCGAGCTGAATCACAAGCGGAATACAATGAGTTAAACGAAAGGTTAACGGTTGTGCTTGATAGCTTGCCTGCGCAACAGAAAAGCGTTTATACCAAAATTAGGCTTGAGGGTAAGAAATATAAGGACGTTGCCGAAGAGATGGGGATTTCTATAAAAACGGTTGAAGGACATTTCACGAAAGCCCAAAAAAAGGTTAGGACTGAGTTACAGGATTTTATTTTGATACTGTGTTTTGCCCTGTGGTTCTAGTCTGTGGTGTTAGAAAGAATTGGGTTAATATTTTTTAATTTTTTTAAATGAGGGGCGAGGGGGAATTAAAGGCAAATCGTAGTTTAAGTAGAAGGGAGTAATTATGAGTTTCAAAGGGAGAAAAGACATTTTGATTGAAAGGCATATGGAAGGTAGCCTGAACGCTAAGGAAGAGGAAGAGCTTTGGCGTTGGCTTAATTCTAACCGTAAAAACCAAGATGTTTTTGAATCAAGAATATCCCTAACATTGGAAGGAAAGCCATTGCCTGAAGGAGTTCTTTCGGAACGGGAAGCTTTGTCGGATGTGAAAAAAAGAATTGTCGCACATGAAAACCGTCATGTACGATTGTGGTGGCGTAGGTCTGCGATTGCCTCTGCCGTGGTCTTGCTCGTTCTTTTAGGGTTCTTTTCGCAAGAATGGGGTGATAGAGGAGATGGAGTATTGAATGTTGCTGGTAGCGAAAATGTTATACTAACGTTGTCGGATGGCAATGAGGTGGCTTTGACCGAGAATGTCAGTAGATTGGAAGATGTGAAAGGAAAAGGCTTTGTGGGAGTCTGGAATGGTAAAAGCCTGAGTTATCAAGCGAATGGATTTCAGAGTTTGAGCGAAACTTTTAATACAGTTCGTGTTCCTAGCGGGAAACGTTTTTCGATTACGCTATCTGATGGAAGCCAAATAGAAATGAATTCGGAAACAGAGCTACGGTACCCGGTTGTTTTTAAGGGGAATGAACGGAATATAGAATTGCTAAGTGGTGAAATCTATTGTAAAATAGCTAAAAACAAACATAAACCGTTTTATGTAAATTCTAGTCGGTTGCGTTTAAGGGTATTGGGTACAAGCTTCAATTTTAGCGCTTACCAAAACGAAAGAAAGAGTAGTGCGGTATTGGTGGAAGGAAGTGTGGGAATTATACCTCGTAATGATGTTTTCGATATCAAAAAAGCAATTCTACTGGATCCGGGAGAAGCCTTGGTTTATGATAAAATGATAAAGAAAGTCGTTAAATCGAAAGTGAGGGTAGCCGATTATACCGCATGGAAAGACGGTAAACTTATTTTTAAAACTATGCCGTTAAATGAGCTATTGCTTAGGTTGGGTAGGTGGTATGGTGTTCGTATAGAGGACCGGACAGGGCGTGGGGACAGTTATACTTATAGTGGCACTTTTGACGAGGAAAGTATTGAGGAAGCCTTAGACGCATTATCAAAGTTATGTGATTTTAACTTTCGGCTTACGGATAACGGAGTAGTGGTTGAATAAAAAACTGGGGATTTTTAAATGGGTGTTAGTGGTTAAGTTACCCCAAAACGAACGATACGAGTTTTTGAAATACTTTTTGCGAAGAACTTAATTGTTAATCAGAATATTGAATCGAAAAATAGAAAGGAGGGATATGAATTAAAGAAAGTTACGGGTAAACAAGAAGGCGGCCCGTTATGACCGCCCTCAAGTAATTTTTGTAAAAGCGTCCAACTTTTAACAAAACAAAGATATGAATGATTTTTATAAAATCTCTTTCGCATACTGGCGAAAGACAGGAATTCTATTGTCTTTTATTATTTTACTCCTGCCACCGCTCGCCGCGGGAGCTGTTGACAGCGGAAATGTTGTTAAACTGAAGTTCGAAAATGAGCGGCTTGAAGTAATCTTGGCCGAAATAGGCAAACAAACTAGCAAGAAGATCCTCTTTAGGGACAGTGACTTGGCTCCTTATGTTAAGGTTTCCGTGCAAGGTGAGTATCGGTTACAAGAGGCGTTGGAGTGTGCCCTCAGTAATTCGGACTTGTCTTTTGAAGTGGTAAAGAACCAGATTATCATTAAAAAAAAAGTGCGGGAGGCGGTGAAGACGTCTTTGCTGTTGCAGGATAAAAAACGAATGGTGAACGGAAGGGTGGTTTCGGCGTCGGAAAAAGATGGCCTTCCGGGAGTTAATGTCGTGATCAAAGGAACAAGCCAAGGCGTGATTACTGACGTGGCGGGCAACTTCAGCATTGAGTTGCCGGATAACGCTGACAATGTTCTTGTGTTCACTTCTGTAGGATTCAAAAAACAGGAAGTCCGTATTGGTAACCAAACTACTGTGGAGGTTACGCTTGACGAAGACCTCTCGGAACTTGAAGAAGTGGTTGTGGTCGGATATGGGGTGCAGAAAAAAGCCAACCTGACCGGCGCCACTACTACAGTCAAGATGAACGACGTACTGGGATCAAGGCCTCTGAATCGCGCTGCCGAGGCGTTGCAGGGAGCCGTTCCCGGTCTTCAGATTACTATGAATAGCGGTCAGCCCGGCGCTACGGGACAATCGATTAATATTCGGGGTATGACCTCGATTAACGGAGGGGAGCCTTTGGTTTTGGCCGATAACGTCCCTGTTAATATCAATGATATTAATCCGAACGACATTGAGTCTGTCACAGTATTGAAAGATGCCGCCGCCTCATCGATTTATGGTGCCCGCGCGGCATTCGGAGTGATATTGATAACCACGAAGAAGAGTAGTACGGAAAAAGTAAGGTTTTCATACTCCAATTCTTTCGGCGTGAGTTCTCCGGTGGAATTACCGAAGGCCGCAAGCCCGATTGAATTTATTGGAGCCTTAAAAGATTGGGGTGTTGATACTTACTGGTCACAGGGGCAGGATATTGCCAAGTGGCATGACCTTATAGGAGAATATAATGCGAATCCGTCCAAATACCCTGAGGGCTTTACAGAAGTGGGGGGAATTCGTTATCAATTGGCGGGTTCTGATGTGATGGATGAGTTTCTGAACGATAGCGGTTTCAAGCAAATCCATAACTTTAGTATTGACGGAGGGAATGGAAAAACGAATTATCGCGTGTCTGTTGGATATACCGATGATGACGGTATAATGGTTTCCAATCGTGACAGAATGAAGAGGTATAACCTGAGTACATATTTGGGAACCAAAATTCTGGATAACCTTACGGCGGAAACCAGATTGTTTTATGTCAATACCGAAACTACTTTTCCAGACGCAAACTATTCGGGAGCGGTAAGGCAAGGGATTACGATTTATCCTACAGGAAATCATAAAATGGATGATGGTTCTGAGTTGCCTTACGGTACTCCGGCGAACCAAGTCCTGAATTCGGCGCCGAACGAGCGGAGTAACGGCAATATCCGTTTGTTCGGTAGCCTGAAGTATGAGCCGATAAAGGATTTGGCGATTACGGGCGAATACACTTATGAGAATAAAGCTATGGATCAAATATTCATTAATGACGATCCTGTTTTTGTCTCACCAAGCCAATTTACCAAGATTGGTGGAGTGAAAAATAATACTAGCTACAGTAAGCAGTTCTCGGTAAATCGTTATCATGCTGTCAACGTTTACGCTAATTATTCCAAGCAGCTTTTCGGAGCCCACAATATCTCCTTAACCGCCGGCTATAACTATGAGAAAACGGCGTATGAACAGGTATGGGCTAAAAAAATGGCGTTGATTAATACGGATTTGCCGTCTCTGTCCGGTGCGTCAGGAACGCTTACCGCTGGTGATGGCTTTCATGAATGGGCTGTAATGGGAAGTTTCGCCCGCTTTAATTATAATTATAAGGAGCGTTATTTTCTTGAGGCGAATGGCCGTTATGATGGATCCTCGCGTTTCCCGAAAGGTGAGCGTTACGGATTCTTCCCTTCGGTATCCGCTGGTTGGAATATTACGAATGAGACCTTTATGGCTTCTCAAAAGATTTTTGACTTGCTTAAGGTCAGAGCCTCTTGGGGAAATGTGGGGAACCAGATAGTAAAGCAAGGAGGAACGCAACTATACTACCCAGCCATACCGGGAATGCCGACTTACAAGACTAGTTGGGTTTCTCCAAATAATAATGAGAAATTCTTGACCCTGGCGCCACCGGCTTTAGTAAGTTCCAACTTTACGTGGGAGCAGGTTAGGACGATTAATTACGGGCTTGACGTAGCGGCTTTCAAGAATAAGTTAACGGCCAATTTCGATTGGTTTACCCGAACTACATACGATATGATAGCGATGGGGGCGGAGTTGCCGGCCGTATTAGGTACATCCGCTCCTAGGGCAAACGTAGCGGATTTGAAATCATACGGTTGGGAGTTAAGCCTTGGCTGGCGCCAATCAATAGGGGATTGGAGCTATTCTTTAGGCTTTAACCTTTCGGACAACCGCGCCGAGATTACCAAATTCGATAATGAGGAAGGTTTGCTGTCGCAAAATTACGAAGGAAAGATGATCGGCGAGATTTGGGGTTACGAAACAGACGGTTTCTATAGCGTTGATGATTTCGTTGACGGAAGCCTGAAAGATAACCTCACGGGAGGAAAACTGAAAGAGGGTGTCGTAAAGTTTAAAGGGGTAAATCCAAACCCGGGAGACATTAAATATAAAGACCTTAACGGTGACGGAGAAATAAATTGGGGTAATGAGACCTTGGATGACCCGGGGGACAAAAAGGTGATAGGAAATAATCACCGTCGTTTCCAATATGGAATAAACGCTTCGGTTGGTTGGAAGAATTTCGACTTAAGCGTATTTGTACAAGGTGTAGGAAAGCGTGATTTGTGGGTGAGTAATGACATGATGTGGGCCTACCGGACGCAGTTTGATAACGTTTGGGCTCACCAGTTGGACTATTGGACTCCGGAGAATACGGACGCTTATTATATGCGAAATTATGCTTTTAGTTCCGCCAATTATAAGAATGGTCAAAAAAAACAGACTAAATATTTGCAAGACGGTGCATATTGGAACCTCAAAAACGTAACCCTTGGTTATTCCTTGCCCGAGGCTGTTATTGAGAAACTTCGTTTGTCAAGTTTCCGGGTATACTTCTCAGGGGAAAACATGTTTGTCAATGACCAAATGCCTGAAGGCATGAACCCTGAATTTAAGGATAAAGGTATGGGAAATGCTTATCCGTTTATGAAACAGTACACCGTCGGGCTTAATGTATCATTCTAAAAGGCAAAAACGATGAAAAGAAATATTTTTCCGATAATGGCTTTGGCGCTCGTTTGTCTTTTTAGCGCCTGTGACGACGATCTGGAACGCTTGCCCAAAGACGAGCTTACGGTACCGACCACATTCACGACATATGAGAATATCCAGACTTACGCTTGGCAGTTTTATGGGATCTTCGGGAATTATCACCGTGGCCTGATTGACCGAGACGAATACTCTGGGGATTTGATGATGAATGGAAAAAACCCTAACGGTGATGAATGGCTGTGGAAAAGGATTACTGTTCCAACCTCGTCGGGCTTATATAACGAAAATTATAAGCGAATCCGGGCTATAAACCTTATGCTTGATAATCTGGAAAACAGTTCGCTTAATGAAAAAGATGCGGAGCATTGGAAAGCTGTTGGATTGTTTTTTCGCTCGTATCATTATTTCGAGCTTCTGAAGGCTTATGGCGGAGTGCCTTGGATTGATAAATATATCGACGACTCGGACAAAGATTATCTTTATGGGCCAAGGGCAAGTCGTGACGAATTGGCCAAACATATTCTGGATGATTTGAAGTGGGCTGAGTCGAAAATCAAGAAAGATGGAGATGGCCCCAACTCAATCAACACGAATGTTGTAAGGGCCATGATTTCCAGGTTTGCCTTGTTTGAGGGAACTTGGAGAAAATACCACGGCCTGGGAGGTGAAAAGGAATATCTTCAGGCTTGCGCCGACTATTCCAAAAAGTTGATGGATGACGCTCCGCAAATGCACGGAAGTTATGACGAGATTTATAACTCGCCTAACCTAGCGGGCATGCCGGGCATTATCTTATACAAACAATATGAACCTGACCAGCATGTGCATAATACCACTCAGTGGAACCGTAGCAGTGAGGCTATCAGGTGGGATTTGACCAAAAAAGCGGCGGACATGTTCCTTTGTACCGACGGGAAAACCCGCTGGAATAGCCCGCTTTTTGACGGAGACAAGAATCCTTATGACGAGTTTCGGAACAGGGACCGCAGAATGTATTATATCATCACGCCTCCTTATGAGGTGGTCGGCCGTGTGGACGGAAATAAGCGAAAGTGGAAGCACACGGATAATTCGGCTCACAGGGAATACATTGATCTGATGGAGAAGCTTTCGGGTGAAAAGTTCAAACGCTTGCCAGAGAACAATTGGACCGGTTTTATCCAGCCGATTATGCCAAATTACAGGGATGCGGGTTCTCAAAAATTGCCGTTTGACCCTGGATATAACGTGACCGGTACAGGCTACAAGTGCTGGAAATGGTATAATAACCATCAGGTCAGTATCGCTTGGAAAGACTTTACGGACCAGCCATTGTTCCGCATTGGGGAAGTGTTGTTAAACTATGCCGAAGCGAAATACGAACTGGGGCAATTTGACCAAAGTGTCGCAGACAAAACGGTGAATCGCTTGCGGGTCAGGGGAGAAGTGGCGTCAATGGCGGTAGCTCAAATAAACGCTAATTTTGACCCGAAACGCAATGCGAAAGTGGACCCGGTTCTCTGGGAAATCCGCCGTGAACGTGCTGTGGAGCTGATGTGCGACGGTTTCCGTTTTGATGACCTTCGTCGTTGGAAAATGATGAACGACGAGGCTGCCAAAGAGAAATTGGGACGTTATATTGTTGGAGCCGAGTTTAACAATAAACTTCCAATACAAGGCGGTAAAGCCGAAGGCTATATTTCCCGGATTGGTGTGCCTCCAGCGTTTCCTGACCATTATTATTTGCACCCAATCCCTAGCAACCAGATTGTTTTGAATGAGAAATTAACTCAAAACCCTGGTTGGTAATCTACGGTTTGCCCGCTTTGTCGGGCAAACCTGCTTTTATTTTTTTGAACATCCAGTGATGTAATGATCATAAATTCATTCAAGTCCTCGGCCATTCACTGAAATGGTAAAACGATTTGATTGCCATTGGATATATGGCTTGGGACCTTCGCTTAAAGGTGCTGGCTTTGGAATACCTAAATAGATCGCCTTGTAAGATCCAAGTTAAGGCGTAATTGTGACCAATTTAGATTTATGAATTGAAAAATTTTTACATGAAAAAATTATATTCATTTTTAATAGCGATACTCTGGTGTGGCATCAGCTACTGCCAGACTAGTCCGCAACATCCGTTTTATTACACCTATCCGATGGATGATACGAAAATATGGGAATGGTGGGATGATTACGAAGTAGGAGATCCTCTTTGCGAAGATGACGCGTTTTTTATTTCGAGAGTCAGGCTTAAAAAGAGGTTTGTAAACAAAGCGACCCAAGTGAATCCAAATTTGGATCCCAAAAGAAGGGTTTGCTCATGGGACCCTATCGGTACGGAGGACAAGAGATGGAAGCAATTGCCCCGTTATAATTTCAACTCCGATAACTTCAGTATGTGGCAATACTTGGACGTGCACGGTAACTGGGGAAACCATTTTTTGCGTGCTCCGGCGGGGTACCAAAACGTGGCCAGCAGAAACGGAGTGCAGACGGGAAGCTTACTCTTTCTGGATTGGATGGAGCCTATCGGCCCTAATTCAAACACGGCGCATAGTAACTTGCTAATGTGGCTCTCCGCTAAAAACTCGGACGGAACATTTAAAAATACCCGTAAGCTTGCCCGTTTTCTCAAATACTATGGTATGACGGGGCTGGGGATTGATGGCGAGGCCAGTTTTACGCCGCAGTCTGCAGATCGTTTGCAAGACGCCTTCAGGGATTTGAACGTAAAGGCTAAAGAAGAAGGGGTGGAAGGCTTCCAGATTCTATGGTATGACGCTCAGAACAATGACGGGAATATTGATTGGTATAACGGTCTGACGCAGAGAAACCGGGATTGGTTTTTTAAGAATGGAGAGTATGTATTCAAAACCTTCCTGCTCAACTATAATTTCACCAAAGATAAGAATGAGGCGTCTGTGAGATTCGCTGAGTCTATCGGTGCCGATCCTTATACGGTGTACGCTGGATTCAACCCTGGCGAAAGAGGCATGTCTCACAACTTCAACGGTGGTCCAGGTACGGGTTGGGAGATTTTGCCCAATTCAAAAATCGGAATATGGTGGTGGGGCGGCTATGGAGCCAACACTTACTATGAGGCTAGCGCTGAGCAAGGAGCGGAACCATTAACATGGCAAAAGACTTATCAGAAAAAGTTGGAACTGATTTATTCAGGAGGCAATCAGAACCCGGCCAATACGCCAGCCATAACCAATACAATCCGTAACCAAAGAAATGAGAGCCTAAAAAGATTTCACGGTATCGCGTCATTGGCTGTGGCCAAAAGTACGATTACCGAAATGCCATTCGTAACCCGTTTTGGTTTGGGTAACGGTATGCGTTTTTCGGACAAGGGTAAAGTGACATTCGATAAAGGGTGGTATAATATAGGCATTCAGGATTATCTTCCTACTTGGCGTTGGTGGGTCACCAACGACGGAGGTCAGGTGCCTGCGGACCCGATCAATTTGGAATTATCCTTTGATGACGCATACTTTGCGGGCAACTGCTTGAAGGTTTCTGGAAACACGAGCAAGTCTAATGTTAATCTCTTTAAGACCAAACTTGCTATGTCGTCGCAAGCGGAACTTAAGGTGGTGTATCGGGTAGAAAATGGATCGGACCCGAAAATGAATATCCGCTTGAGCAAAGAAGGGTCGGAAACGATCTTTACAAGGATTCCTTTGCCAACCACTGACGGTGATGGTTGGAAAACATATACTTGCCGTTTGGCCGATCACGGAATATCTTCAGGTGATGTGGTGGCAATGCTTGGAATAGAAGTGGAAGGCACGGCAAAGGATTATGTCGCTTATATCGGTGAAATTTCCTTAAATGATCCGTCCAAAGCTTTTCAGCCTGCCAAACCCCAGATTTTGAAATACAAGAATCTGAAAGAAAGTTACGATAAGCTTTCGTTCAAATTGTTTTGGGATAGTAAACCGGGTGCGCCAAAAGGAACGGTTGTTTATAATGACGAAGTGGACACTTGGTATTTTGAAATCCTGTTGCAGGAAGGCCAAAGCGAACCTGTGCTGTTGAACGCTTGTACCGAATGGGCCGGCTTGGTGGTTGACGCCCCTTTGAATCCCGAAAACGGAGAATACAGAATAGGGGTAAGGGCGGTAGCTCCTGATGGTGTCACAAAATCCGAGATCGCATGGACTAGACAGGTGAAATCCGCAAGGTTGAGTACGGATGTCGAAGTGGACAGGCCTTATATCAACCCTGGCCAAACGGTCACCCTCAAGCTTAAGGATCCGAACATTTCACAGGCTAGCTGGGAAATCATTGGAAATGGAATAACCGTTGTAAGCAAAACTGGAACGGAGATTACCTTAAATATGGATCAACTGGGTTCGTATGGAGCGAAGTTGATCGTTAGCGGGAATGGACAAACTGTAGAGAAAAACCTGGAAGGCATTTTCAGTGTGATTCCGAAAGAAAACGGTTGTACGCCTCAAATGGAGTTTGTTGCGGAAAATAATCCCGCTCAGATTCCAACTCCGGCAAAGTTGAAATTTACAGGAATCAAGGGAGAAGGAAAGATTTCAACAGGAGTTCAGGTAAGCACTTTGGATCATATTGCTTTGAGCGATAAAATTATCGGAACGCAGAACAAATTCACATATGGGTTCTGGTTTAATGCTGATCTGATTGCCAATGACCGAATGCGCCTATTCGGGAAACGTAGGGAAGACACGGGTACCCGAGATTTTGATATTAAGGTTAGGGCCACTGGAGAGTTGGAATTCTTCTCGAGAAAGTATACTCCAATGACTAATGTGTTGAAAAACACAAAAGTGGAGCCCGGAAAGTGGACTCATTTGGCAATGGCTTATAATGGTTCGTCTTTGGTGATTTATATCAATGGCCGTGAAGTTAGGCGTTGGGAAAATCGTCAGCTGAACCTTCGTCAACATTCTGATGCTTTTATCGTGTTGGGAGATCTCAGCTTTAGAGGCAAGTTCGACGAACTGCAATTATGGAACCGTATGCTCACTCCTGAGGAAATCAGGCTGAATATGAACAGAAAGCCGCTGAACGAAAGTGGGCTTATAGGTTATTGGGACTTTGATAAGAAAAACGGGCTCGGGCAATATGTCAATCAAGGAAGCTTTGGTGGAAACCATGCGTTTAGAGCTAAAAACCCAACCGGTAAGAAGGAAGTGCTTATTGCTCCAATGGCTGTTGCTGGATGCCCTGTTATTGGCGGAGATTTCTCTGTGAATCCGAAAATCAATTGGGGGCTTGGAGAGTTAACCTATGAGTTGTCAGGAGATTCGGTTGATGTCTCTTATGGAACGCCTGGGCTGTATAATGTAAATTGTATGGCGGAAAGCGTATTGGGGCACAATGAGTTGCTAAAAGATAACTTTTTGAAAATAACCGCTCCCGATACAGAAGCGTTAAGGGCTGGTTTTAACGTAACCTCAAGAGTTGTCGAACAAGGAAACGAAATAGTGTTCTATGATGCCTCATACGGTGTTCCCGAAACTTATGAGTGGACATTTGAAGGAGGCTCTCCAAAGAATGGTGATTCGAAAGAGCGGGCAGTGACTTATCATGTGCCCGGAACCTATAAAGTCACTCTTAAAGTATTGAATTCACAGGGAGAGGATATTTTGGAAAAGAGTGATTACATCACTGTTAAGGGAATTGAGGCGAAAGAGAGACCTGCCGCTGATTTCAGGGCTTCGAAAACAGCCTTGAACAAAGGCGAATCAGTTATCTTCGAAGACCTCTCCGCAAATGCTCCGTCTCAGTGGGCATGGACGTTTGAGGGCGGAGAGCCCGCCGAGAGTAATGATAAGGCTCCCGAGGTTACTTATAGCCAGCCAGGTACATATAGGGTTACGCTTACTGTGCGAAATTCGAAAGGGGAGAATACGGCGACCAAGAACACTTATATAACCGTAGCTCCGTTTACTAGCGATGTTTTCTATATTCGAAATGTAGGTACAGGATCTGTGTTGGACATATTGGGCGCAAATGAATTCAGCGGTGCTGTAGCTACAGCAAACACTGAGAAACTTTCGCAAAAATGGAGAAGAAAGCCTACGGCTGACGGCGCTTTCCATTTTGATAATGAAAGCGGAGCGCTTAGGCTTAATGCTCCAAAAGCGAATCCTGTTCGGGTCATATCGGATGCTAATGCGGGAATGAATGTACGCTGGAAGCTTAAATTCCTCTCGAATGGCTATGTAAACATCATTCACCTGGGATCTGGTCTCATTCTTCATGCTGATAAAGACGGTAAGGTGACGCTTGTGTCGTCACAGACAACCGGATCGAACGTAGAATGGACATTTGACGAAAACCCTACAGCCGGCCCTAAGTTGCCGATTGTGGATTTTAAGGCTGACATTACCAAAGTAAAGTCTGGCGGAAGTGTGAGTTTCACGGACCTTACCGTAAATGGGACATCATCTAGAATATGGACATTTGAGGGAGGAACCCCTAAAATGAGCGAAGAGGAAAGCCCTGAGGTGGTGTACAATAAGCCGGGAGTTTATAAAGTTGCTTTGACCGTTAATAACATGTTTGGAGATGGGCAGAGAACCAAAGAAGGGTACATTACGGTCAGCGCATTCGGAACCGAGGTGTTTTACATCCGAAATGTGGCTACGGCTGAGGTATTGGATATTGCAGGGAAAATTAGTCCGAGTGACGTGATAGTAACGAGAAATTCGGATAAACTGACTCAGCAGTGGAGAAAAGTGGATGACGGCGAGGGAGCGTACCATTTTGACAACGAAGGTGGAGCTCTTAGACTCAACGCTCCTCATGCCGGAAGTTTAGCCTTTGATGTAAGGGTGATAGGTGACGCCAATAGTGGTAAAAATGTCCGTTGGACACTGAAACACTTGCCAAACGGCCATGTAAACATCGTTCATATTGGTTCGGGAAAGATTCTGAGGGTTAATCCTCAGGGCGTCGTGGACTTGGTAGCGCCTACAGTAGCTGGTGACGCAGTGGAATGGGTATTTGATGATAAGGTTTCAAATATTCAAGCTAGAGTAAATGTTGCGGGTGATTCCCCAAGTATTAATCAGGAAAAGCTCTCGGATATAGTAGTGTTCCCTAACCCGGTCAAAGCTGGAGGTGAATTAAGAGTTGAGTGTTTTGCTAAAAAAGAAGGGGAACTGGCGGAATTTAGGATTCATGATATCATGGGTAATACGGTTCTGAAACGTAATGTGCCTTTGGAAAAAGGAAATAACCGGATTCAGCTGGAAATAAACCTCACTGAAGGGGTGTATGTATTGGAAGTGTCTTTGGAAGAATTTATGGAGACATTCAGAATACTCGTACGGTGACGGTGATTAAATAACAAATTGAAAAGCCTTGGTTCGGGAAAGTCCGAATCAAGGCTTTTTTTCATTTAATAGATTTAAGCCTATGCGCAGTTGATTAATTTTAATTTCACATAAGATTTTTTCTGCATTTCATCGTTTGTCTTATTTTTGTTGATAATATGAAGCTATGACAATTAGGTTATCCAAAGAGCTTCGTTAGATATGTTGATGTTGTGTTCTGTTATTTAATATTTTATAGCGTTAGCTAATCACCAAACCCTGTTTAAACTTCACAAAATGGCGAGAATTATTTTTGGAACCCGTAGCGTTAAAATCAAGAGTTATGACGCTGGGGAATTAGAGATGTCCGAACTTGGAAACGCAAAGGTTGAGTATCGGCAAAAGTATTTTCATCTTTATTTTATACCATTTTTCCCAACAAGTAAGTTTGTCGCTTTACGGAAGCAGGATGGAGAGCTTTATGAAATTCCCAGACCAATAAGGCATGAGATATTAAAAAAAATCAAAAAAGAGCCGTCAACCCCATGGATTAGTTTTCTGGGGCCGATATTGTTATTGCTTGCCGGGGGGATTTATTTGGGTAACGAGGCGTATGATGACTATAAAATTTATCGATATAGTAAACATTCATACGAATTGACCGCCGAATGGAATATGAAGTTGTTGGGCGCTTTAAATACGGATGATTTTATCAAAGTAGAAGGAGATAAAATTAACGTTGAAAGCGTAGACTACCTTAAAGTGGAAGAGATTCAAGGGGATAGTTTGCTGGTTAGCGGTTTTGAAACAAGTTTCGGTTATCGGAATAATCTTGCTAGCGATATTCAGCAGGAATATTTGAATAATATTGCGAAGCTGAAGACTGTATGGGTAAAACGAGATGTGTTACGTTCCGCTGTTTACGAAGATTATGACGAATACAAATCGGAAGATACACAAGGAATAAGCATCCTTAAAACGGAACAAACCTATTTTATCAGTAGGATAGATCGCCTCGATGGCGCCCCATTGATTAGAAGCGAACAGTCCGGCGGGTATTCTTCAATGCAACAAGGCAATTCGAGATTTTCGGTTCATATGGATCTTTCTAACTACGGTGGAGCGGGAAAGATTGTTCGGATCGAAAACATGAGCGGGGAAATCAACTGGACAACTCCATTGCCTTTAGACTTGGGCTCGGAAAAGTCCGAAAGGCGTTTTTCCCTGTCTGGAGATAATTATAGTTTTGATTTTGAACTGGATTTTGTCCTGCATATTATGACAAAGGACGGTAAGTTGGTTAAATATCGGGCATTGGCTGAAAAGGGAGACTATACACCTGGTCATGTTTTTCGGATGGTAGAATAGAGGTAGATAGCCTGATAAGTCAATAGAATGTAGTGTCTCCGGCTATAACGCTTTATTGTGAGAAATACGACAGTTTTTTAAGGGTGCTTTTATTGGCGCCCTTTTATATTGCTGTCAATAACTGGATGTTATTTACTGAACTTTCGCTCTCCCTGCATTTGGGAGAGCGATTCTTAATGAATATATTTCAGGCCGACCGCAAGGCGTCAAGTTCTTCCATGGCAGCCTTTATCATCTTCAAATACAATTTTGATTTTATCGCAAAGTGATTCAGCTTCTCCTTAACCTTCAGTTTTTCCAGTTTTATGTAGGCGATCATGGAAGCGAAGATGTGGTTCAATTGGGTAATCTCCATCTTTGTGGGAGACTTGCCTAACATCGTGTTTTGCTTGAGCGACTTATGGAACTCCTCGACTTTCCACCGTTTTTGGTAGATCGCTACGATATCCTCGAAAGCCATGTTCTCCCCGTTGGTAACCAGCCATTGTTCCGCGGTCGACCGGTCCCTGTTTGTAAAGACTTGTTTGGCGAGCGTGACAGGAAAATCAACTCCCTTGACCCACACCCGCTTCACTTGACCGCTTTCAATAGGCGCATCCGAAACGTGAATGAATTTGCCCTCGTTTTTGTCCTTTTCGCTCATTGCTATATTCCTGTTGCTCTTCAGCGGGCAAACGAAAACCTTCTTGAGCTTGTAATGAATATACTTCAGCGTATCGCTGGCGGTGAACCACGTATCGAAAAGAATGTACCTGAAAACCAGTTTGTTCAGAAAGTTTAGACGGTGTAAAACTTCCAGTACCATCTCATTTTTCGTTTTCTCGCTTTTACGCTTTTCCTTCCCGTTCTTGTCTATGTATTTCACCGTCTTGTGGACGATCTCATAAGCGACCGGACAGTTAACCGTTTGTCCTTCCACGGTATTGCTCAGAAGAAAGTTAAGGGAGTTGATCCCTTTGACCGCTTTGCCTACAGTATGGTCGAAATGATAAGCTACGATGTCGTTTTCCGAGGAATGAGGCTTGTGGACAATGCAATCGTCGATACTCAAAACCGCCTCTTCGCCCTCAATACTCCTGGCGAAAGACTTCACCTCTTTCCAAAAAGCCTTTTGGTCCATGTCCGGTTGCTTGAGGAGGTCGCTGAAATAATCATGGGGAATCTGATTGTCCAAAGATGCTGAGAGCCCTGTTGAGGTGGCTTGCCCTCGACTGGCAATAAGATAATCCGTGTATAATTCAAATCCGTCTCTCCTTTTCATTTTTCAAAAATCGGTCACTTATCATATAATTTCCAAAATTGCAATAGGAAAGGCGAGCGAAAGGTCAGTTATTTAATGAATCCCAAATTCCTCATGTGGTTCTCCATACTTATAATCCCTGTCTTGGTTTAGCTCGAAAACATAAGCGAACCATTTCCGGAGTTTGTCGGCCACTTTTTCGGCGGAATATGCGACGCCCATTCCACGGGTTTCGAATATGGGCATTTCCTCTTCCGAATATGGGTGTACATCTGTTTTTTCACGCATTTCTCCCAATGACTGAAGCCATTCCCTTCTGCTTGGAACGGGGAAGTGATGTGGGCTAAGCAAATCCGTATCCGGTATTGAATCGGCCCATTGCCCGCTGGAAAGACCGGCTAACATATTTGTGGAATAAATAAGAAAGTGGGGAAAACCCCGGTAAATACCTTTTGCGAAAAATGGCGCTTCCAGATTTATGGATTTCGGCCCGGACATAGGCCAAACAACTTTAGGGTTTTTATAGTTGGACCAGTCATTACGTTTTTTACCGAATATCTCGGGTCTGCACATTGTCCGGACAAGTTCTTTCCAAGCTTGATTGTTGTTCAAGCGAAAAAATAATTGTTCTTCATTTGGTAGCAGAGAGAATATCTTGGCGAAGTCAGTGCGGGCTAATATTGTGGTGAAGGCTTTGACATAAGAATACACGGGCATGGATCCGCTCATTAAGTAAAAGCAGATCTGTTGGAGCGTTCCTCGTAATGCGTCGCTGGCTTTGACTCCAGGGGCTTCGGGGTGTTCTGTCCAGAATACTTCCAGCGCCTCTTTAGATACCAATGTGCAATGGCTCATCAAAACCAAATTGGAATGATAGCCGAAAAAGGGGAGGTGTCCTATTTCCTGTCGTAGCGCTTTTTTTCTTTCGGCCATTTCCGCGCTTTCCCCGACTTCTCCCATCCCGATATCGTTAAGCATAGCGGAAAGTCTGCTTATGCGTATCCCTGAGGTGGCTTGCGGAAACATGGGCAACTCATATTGGGAGTGGGTAAGATCCAGAAGTATCCTTTCTTTGGCGTGAAGCCCTAATCCTTCCGCCTCAAAAGTATCCAGACCTACGACGGATTTTGCGGTTTTAGCGATTTCACAGAATCGCTTTAATTGCTCAATAAAGACGGACAGTTCATGGAAGCCCTCCAGAGTTTCTTCGAAAGGCTTGGTAACGATTTCTACAGTAGAACCGATGTAGGGACCGTCTTCGGCCTCCAAATCGAAATAAGGGGAGCTAAGTAAAGTTTCTCCTTTTTCCAGGGGTTTGGTGTGAAGTAAGCCAAATCGCCGTTTACGAAAGCCTTCTTCGCTTTTTGATTGGCCTGAAAATATACTGCGGAATTCTATTTCGAAACCAATTTTCCGCTGTATCGGTTGGTCTTTGGAAAAAGGCTGAATCGGAGGGGCCTTGGACAACCCTTGCTTAGGGGACGCATTGTGTTTTTTCCGCTTTCTTGCTGGCGTTTGCCTAAACATGATCTGTTTGTTCCTAAAGCTGAGTCTCTTCGGTGGTGTCTAGATAAAGAGTTGGTTTTTGACTAAGGCTGTTCGCAAAAAATCTACCAATAGACTTTTGTAGCGAACAGCCATCTGTCATTTAGGGTATGCGTTGTTTATACAGTAAGCGGAAAATCTAAACTCTTGTATACGTATTCCTTAATAAATTCTTACATCCGTGAAGTTCCCGTCAGTGATAGTGACTGTGGAGGTGTTTTCGGAATGTTTGGCTTTCAAGGAAAATTTGCCACTGATTTTCTTGTTTCCATATGCGGTAACAGTTATGCTAAAATCACCTATTTTTCCAATTCCGTTTATGCCGTTTGTGGCCAAATAAACGTCGTTGCCAGCTGCGTAGCCTGCCGAAAGCACGTTTCCTTTATGATTCATGTCAAAGGTGGCGGGCAGGTCTTTTTCTTTTACTTCCGGAATTCTAAAGGTTACTATTTCTCTTTTGTCGTTTCCAAAGGTGAGTAGAATACTTTCTCCTGATATTACGTATGAATTTGCTTTTGTGAATTTTTTTGAGGTACCATTCAATTTAAATTCAACCGTTCCTCTCTGTGTTATCTCATCGACACTGTCTTTGCTACTGCAGGCAAATAGTGAAACGAAGAGCATCACCACGAATAATCCTCTTAATTTGTTCATAATGATTTGAATAAATGACTTTTAATTATCCACGACTTATGTGGACCTTTTCTACAAAGCAAGCCAGTCTAACTGGCTACGACAAGGGTTGAGGGAAGGAGAGGGAGTGGGGTAAAACGTGTTTGATATATGAAAAATTCTCTGTGTATAAAATCAAAATTGCTGGGTAGCATATAGGCTTATATTACTATTTCCTCAAAAGAACCTATGGCCCACATCATAAAGCCTCGGTAAGAGTAAATATCTAAGGAATCACCAAACAGTTCCTCCCCAATGGGACGAAGGTCTCTGGCCATCGTAAGAATATCGTCTTGATGAAGATTATCGACATTCACTTCAGGGTTTCGTTCCTTGAACTTCCTGTAGATTTGGCGTCCCTCATTGATCAATTTTGGGATCAGATCCCTATTGAGCCTGTGTAATTCGAAGCGTGGAGTGCTGCTAAATAGTCCAGGGCCGTGACTGATCAAAAATCTATCATCAAGTAATGAAGGGTTGAAAAGATAGAGAAAATCATACACGTCTTCGGATGAGAAATCGGAAACGGATTGCCGGAGCTTTTCCTTCTTCGTAATGCTTCTATAAGCAAGGTGAATAGAGGCCTCCGCATGGGCTTCGCCTAGGTTTTTCTCCTTGAGAGACGTAAGTTCTCTTTTTAGCATGTTTCTCGCGTTATCGAACAAGACTTCGGTGCTGTCAGGCATCCCTCTGTGTCTACTGAGTTCGATTTTGTGCAGAAATGACTCTTCAGCGGTTGAGATTAGGCGGTTCATCACCCAAAAAGGATCGTAAACCATACCGATTTTTGCTTTTACCGCATCAGAGTCTTTCCTGACTTGCTGATGTTCTTTTTCGATTATTAAGAGGTAACGGTCGTAAAGCGGATTGTCAGGTTCTGGAACTTTGAAAAATGTATGGAAAATTTCCTCGTCCGATTTTTTTAATTTCGAGGCTTTACGTTTTTGAGGTTTTACTTTTTTTTGTTTGCCTTTTGGAGCCGGGTTATGGTATTCGGGGACATCAGTGTCTTCGATAAGTTCCCAATCCGCATCTAGCTCGAATCCCTCGCTACTTTTATGCCCTGCGCTAGGCAAAAGGGGAAAGGGCAGGCTTGAAGGCTCGGTAGGCAAAGCCTCTTTTAGTGTATGTAATTCTAAAGGCGTTTTGGGCTTCGAAGGAAACGTTTCGGTTTCTTTGTCTTTCCTACGGGCCGAATGGCTAGGAGGGGGTGTGGGTAGTCTCTCCAAACGTGGCGGATCGGGAGTCTGGGAAGGGGATTTGGTTTTGGGAAGGGAAGAAGTCAGCGATTCGGCAACAGATAGGGGATGATGAAGTGTGAGGTGGGTGATTGGTGTACTTGGAACCAACTTATTGCCTTGTTTGAATACTTGCATTGAGTATTCGAAATCCTCAGGAGGTTCATGGCTTTTCCCCTGTGTTCCTTCGGATTCTTTCTTGGTTTTGCCTTTTCTTTTCCAATTGGAAAACATACTACCTGTGCGCTAAATTAGGGACACGGTTTATGGATTGTTCTTGTCGTTTTTGAAGAACTCTATTTTTAAGCGTTTGATTTCGTTGTTGATGATTTTTATGGCTTTGAGGTCGAAAATGTTTTTGGAAAAAACAACCCCGCATAAATGGGGGTTGCTTTCACTATTGTCAGAATGTTACGGTTTTTCCGTTTTCGTAAGGAGTATCCTCGATTTTAATACTCAAAGAGGTTTGTCCGATGGGAAAGCAGTCGCCTTTTAGTGTGGTCACTTTGCCTACTTCTACCGGAACGTGCTGGATAACCTTTCTTGTAAGTAGCTCTCCCCGTTCGTTTTTCGCCAAAATTTCCACTTCTACATCATCATCAGCGAGGTTGTAGAATTCCCATTCAAATCCTTTCTGGGGCATATCGGGGTTTTTGTCTTTGAAGATGTCATAAAAGTGCTTTCGCTTCGACCCTGTTTTACCCGAAGTGATATGACTTACCACATTTGTGTTTACATTGACCTCCACATAGCTCCAGTTCTCAGGCAAATCGGTTGTGCTGGAAATCTTCACCAACCCAACTTTTCGTGTCGAGACAATATCGATTTCAGTGGCACTTCCATCGATTGTAAACTCTTTTTGCCCGGCAAACACATCCGAGTTCCAGCAAGTTTCTCCGCTAGGGACAACCGTGGACCCCATAAAAACAGGGAAGTTACACTTAAGGATCATCCAGGCGTAAGACCTGTAACTGTCCTCCACCACTTTGCCTGACCAAGGGTTGGTTCTCAGTTTATGGTTCAGGCTGTTTACCATGTAATCACCGTTTTCCAACATAAGGCTGAATGGCTCGTCAATATTTGCCGGATGATCGCTTTTGTGACGGTATGCGATCAGTTCTTGAAAGAAAGTATATTTCCCTTCTTCAATCTTTTTGTAAACTATAAGTCGCTTTCCCCCCAATTTAGGGCTTTGGTCTTGAGTGGCCGCTCTCATCATCGGGCCAGTGCTAATGTCTATTTGGCTTTTGATTTGATTGTTAAAAGTAACTAGGTGTTTTTTGGAGTTTTCGGCGCTGTTTATGTCTTCCTCGACAGATTCGTTTTTAGCGCAAGCAACTAGTGTAAGGCCGATAAGGCCAAATTTCAAAATGGATCTTTTCATAGTTACGTATTGTGAAAATTATAGCACGTGTGTCATTAGTTTTGAATTTTGATTTTCTGCTTATCGTAAAATAGAAAGGTCATCATATGTTAAGAGTAATTGTCACGAAGTAACTGGGGAGTTCTGCCCATAACAAGCATTGAGTGCTTTTGAGGGGCTGTTAGTCAATCGTTTTATACTTTGGGGATATATTTTGTATTGAATAGAGTGGTCGCCTGTCTATGTATTTCTCGGTTGCTGTTTTTGAAATGGGAGAAGTTTAATGGGATGATTGTGGTCTGGAAGCCCTTGTCAGGTCCTCAAGGCTTATTTTTTCTTCTTTTGCTTTTGATAAAACCATTAGTCGGCCTCGAATTTGTCACGGAAAAGGAGGCTACAGTAGATGAGGTGATTTTAGGCTTTACTGGAATGGAAGGCCTGCATGTGGGCGATTGAATCTATTAGTGATCTCAGACACGTAAAACCGGTATGTTTTACCAAAGAAAAAGACGGGCGGACAATAATAAGAGTGCGGCGAGTGAAAGGGAAGGCAAATCCGATTCCATCCAGGCTATGTTTAGTTCAAAAGATCGGGAGGATCTCAGCATCGCTTATACGGGGCATAAGCTTACGATGCAGACCAGTTTTATGAGTACGCTGACGGTGAAAGGCAAGGAATACCGGATTATAGAGAATGGCAAAGGGGAGATTACGGGAGAAAAATCGGTTTTTTTGATTGCGGATGATATGAGCTTGGCGGTTCTGAATGTTTCTGGAAAGTTTCGTCCAAAGTTTTTCTTTGCGCACCCGGAAGTTATCCTTAGGACAAATACGAGACTAGAGGCGCAAAAAGCCAGGGTTTATCTAAAAGAGACCGGCAACCAATTGTTGCTTGGAGAGCAAAGTTTATGTGAAGTCGAAGTGATGCCTGATGAGGAAGGGGCAGTTGATGAAGTGAGTAAGCGTCAAATGCGGTTTCCGAACATGCCTTTGCGTGGCGGGAGTTCTAACCCTACGCGTTACATGTTTGGGTATACGGACCTGATTGAGCACCCGACAGACTTTGGAGTAAGGTTCGCCCCTCCGTTTGGAATTTTAGCGCCTGTGGATTCGCCGATTTCTTCTGATTTGAAAGGAATAGAAGGGGATGTGGTTGGCGTGAGAGGGCTTGTAGATGTTTTATTGGACCCAGAAGCGGAAAGCCTGAATGACGCTAGCCTGCGTGAACGTTTACTGAATGATATAGATCGAGACCAACGAACCCTTGATGATAATCAATATAAAAAATATTATACTACAGAAAGGGAGCGAATGCGGGGCATGGAACGTCGCTTGGGAGTTAACCAATTTGCGCAACCAAGATTGGGCGATTCGGTGGCCACTTTTATGCGAAGTAACGCCGATGAGGATATGGGCATGTTCGAGCAAGGAAATTATCATGGTGGAGTTGTGGCCGAAAGCTTGGATGGTCGTGATTACGTAACGCTGGAAATGCGGAGGAGAATGGATTTGGAAAATGAGCAAAGAAGGCACTATTTCCATAAAGCGGGGATTGATGTCTCATCCATGTCTGATTTTCATATTCTGCATCATGGCGCTCCGTTAATGGCCGAAACGGAGAGAGGTATGGAGGTCTACCAAGAGTATATAGAGGCGAAGAAATATAACGTGTTGCCTCACCAGACAGCGTTTTATCGCATGTACGGAAGGTCCGAAGAGCAAAGTTATCATGCCCTGCAAAAAGGGCCGTATTTTGGAGTTCCAGCACCCTTAACGGTGGTTTTCTCTGCAACCGATATTCCGGGCACGCATTCATTACAAGACTCTGCACGGGAGGAATCGTTATCTCCTTCGCCTACAGGTAGTTTGTTGGAACTTCCTCCTTTGCCGGTACCTTCTCCTTCGGAAATTCCGTCCGATGACGAAGATCCATTTTGGTCTGATCCTTTTACACGGCCAAAATTGAGCTCAACGTCCGTAGGGGCCTCCATCCGAATAAGTGTTCTGGAAGCGACATTGAATTTGGAAGTGGATACATACGAGGGAAAAGTTACTATAAAGTCCTTTCGGGACTTATTTGTAGGTGATGTCGGGGCGGAGGCGTATAAAGACAAAGGTTTGGACGGAATAAAATATCACCTAAACCACTATCAAAGCTTAGACAAAATTGCCCCAAGTAGGGCTACAGGGGCAATGCTTCAGGAGCGGTTAAGTCTGCTGATGAGTTTGCAAAAATCGATATTCGCATGGTATGGAAGTTTTGATGGGATGAAAAAGAATAAGGAGCTGTTGGCCAAGGGTGATAAGCGCAGGTATTACGCTTTGCTTTCTCCCGTTTTGCGCTTTCTGGATTTTGTCTCGGATGAAATGGATGCCATTATCGAAGCTATGCGACATAGAAGCGTAGGCTTGCCTGTGTTTGACTCGGAAGCTGATGTTGAGATTCAGGAATTGTGGCGTGCTTTGGGGAATGGAGGCAAATTCATGAATAAACTCACGCCGCCTCAGCGTCGCAGATTGCAAACCTATTTTGCGCAACTTATCTGGGCACCTCATGGGCGGAAGCTATTGAAACAGACTTTGGTACAACCTGCGGGCAACCATAAAGTGAGTCTTGTGGATCCAAAGAAGAAGGCTTATAGTGCAGACTTTGTGACCACTCCAAATAGCGCAAAAGGGCGCCCGAAAGCCAGCCGTGTACCGGGTGAAGTTCGCCCAGGAGCCGGCACTGAGTCGAAAGTCGTGTTTCCGGACAGTATGTCGCTTTCGGAGGTTATGGTATTGGGCGAAGGTGGTGGAGTGTCGGTATTGCACCCTGGTTTTATCCGGTTCGCTTATGCTTTGGAGCAAGCTAGGCGTGCGCAACGTGGCTTATTTGGAGACGATGACGCAAGTAAGATGGATATGATCGATCAGCAAGAGAATCTAATCCGAATGGAGAATGGTTTGCCTTTGCGTGTAGGGACTCAAACAACGACTTGGCACGACATCTTGATGCCTCCATTGAAAACGGCTACAGGAGGTAGGCCGGAATTAGAAGATTGGCAAATTGTCAGCCTTTGGTAGAAGAGAGATGACTCGGAATAGCATTCTATCCAAAAAAAAGAGCCCGCATGGCGGAAGGGGTGCCATGCGGGTGAAAGCGGTCAGCTTACTGACTGTTTGAATGAGGGATTGTTACTCTAAACCGTAAGCTTGACGCGCTAATTGTCGAATGAGGGAACGTTTGTCTTTGATGTCGAGGTCGGCATCCAAGGCCCAGCACATCATACCTCCGTAACCGTTATTGATAGCCCATTGGGTTTTGGCTCTTACGGTTTGTACACCGTTATATTGCCAGCCTTCGTGAACGTCTTTCATTTCGTCAGGTTGCCACAGGCTCTGGATCACGCTGTATTTCTCAGTCCGTTTAGAAGCGGGCAGAAGGTTCACGCGAGCATACGCTGGCCACCCGTACATCAGTTTTTCCTTTTTCACGCCACGGTCCGAATAGTACTTCATCCAATCGTTGGTGATGTCGTAGCTGGCGTGGTCATTTTGCAATACCAAATCGTAGGTCATGAAATTGATGCATTCCAGTGACGGCTGAAGTCTTAAGGTCAAGTCAACAAAGTTTCCGAAGACTCTATTGCCTTTTGGAGCGATAGCGGCGCCTTGCTTGTAGCCATGCGGTTCAAGAATTTCTTGCAGTTTGTGAACGGTGCTTAACCAAATAGCCTCGTCATTTCCTTTTTTAGGGAATTCCCAGTCACAGTCGATACCCGCCAAGTCGTACTTTCTGCAGATTTCCAGACAGTCATTCGCAAAGCGTGTCCTCTTTTCATCTGTATTAAGGCGATTCCTGAAAATCTCGTGGCTATTAGCGCCGGCGATGCAGAGCCAGATTCTGGTTTTATTGTTGCCTTTGAGCTCGTTAAGTTTGTTGAGGTAATTTTTTGTGTATTCAGGCAAGACAAAGTGTCCGTCACCTTCTGGATAAAGGTCTCGCAGGTAGATAATGTCCGTGGTGTACTTGAAGTGTTCCGGTTTTACCAAATCCACGGAATTGTATCCGTTAACGTAAAGTACGCTTTTGAACGCATCATTTTTCGGAAGAGTCACAAAAGGAGCGCCCTTTTCATGGCGAATCGAGTAATTGCCCAAAAGCATCCCGTCGTTGTATGAAGTGCTTTTTCCTTTTACTTTGTCACCTTCCGTTGTGTCAAAATCAAGAGCGGTAACCAAGTGTCTGTCATAGTAGATGTCCCGGCTACTGAATTCCGCACCCCAAGTCAGACCGATAAGGTCATGCTTGATAGCCCTTTCCTTTATGTAAACACCGTCCAAGCTAATGCTGGATTCGATGCCGAAAGTGGTGCCGGCCTCCGGAATAATGGCGTGAGGAGTATTATGCCCGCCTTTTTTGCCCATCCATAATCTCTGGCCATTTAGATAAAGAGCATACTTGTCTTGCCCGTCAATGTGGTTTCCGTTCACAACTACCGTGAAATGATACCACTGGTTCGGAGCAATCATACCTCCGCCAGTAGCGTAATAAGTATCATGCCCCTGACTGGTGAGTAGGTGTATTGAGCCGTCTCTTTTGGTAGTTAATCCGAATCTGTAGTACGGGCTATGATACCAACCTTTGTAGAACAGGCACGCTTCGGTATTATCCTGATCAATTCTTGCCCAAAACGAAATGGTTGCGCTTTTGCTGTTTTTTAAGGCTGTGTCATCAATTTTTAAAGTGGCGGCCTTATCGAGCTTCACATACGGGTTTATCGATTCGGGCTGTAGGCTACTGGCCGAATTTAAAGCAACAGCCTCGTTTTTTTCGGCGAAGGCTTCGTCTGTCAAAGATTCCTGCTGGCATTGAAATAATGGCATAGCCAATAACGCCATAAGCGAATACTTATAAAAACTCATAAATTTTGGATTAAATTGTTTTAAACAATTGTGTGAGAGAAGCCCCGGCCAATAGAGACCGAGACTTCTGCTGAGATTAGAGTGAACTGATATTCCCTTCAGATTAGGAATGAACCGTTTTTGGACCCGTTAAGGGGGTTATTTGGCCCAAAACAGTTTGGTAAATGGAGTGTCGTCTTTTTTGACAAGTGCGTAATGCGCTCCGTTCCAAGATTTCTCGGATTCAGGATAGCTCAACCTTGTCGGCGGAGTTTTTATCGTATTATTATTGTCCGTCTTGAAAGAGAACTCAGGGTAGCCTGTCCTTCTGATTTCAGCCCAGGCTTCCTCTGTTCTTAAAACAGCCAAGTGGAGGTACTTTTGCCACATGATCGCTTCCAGTTTGTTGGTTGCGTCCGCCAGACTCATATCTTTTGTGTACTTGTCCATGGCGGCTTCGTCGAGAGTCAACGGTGTGCGGTGCGTACTGCGGGCGTTAATCTCATGAAAGAGCTTCGTAGACTGCTCTATGGCTTCGGTAAAGGCTTCGTTTGCGTCAGCCGAGATGAAACCTTTCGTCGCCGCTTCGGCTTTGCATAGCAATACTTCTGAGGCTGTCAGGATAAGTCCGTGGCAAAGCTCGTTGTGCATAAACGTGGCGCTGTCCAAACGTGCGATTTTTCCGTCAGAGATTAGCTCCTGTTGCTTGTCGGAGGGAAGGTCAGGATCCAAGCCTACGTATTTTCCATCTTTTGTTGGGTCCAGCATCACCTCAAGCCTTGGGTCTTTATTGTCAACCATGTGCTTGGTAAATACATAAGATGCCAAGTCCAAGTTCCATGTCTGATATCCGGATCTTAGACCGCGGGTGAACATATTAGGTCCGTCCGCTTTAACGAAAACATTGTGTTCGTTTGATTCTATTACCGGGTAAGTGGCTGGATTGGAGAAGATTTCAGCCAATTCACCTTTTACGTCAAAACCGTCGGCACCAGAAACCCTTGTCAGAAGTTTTACCCGCAAAGAGTTACAGAAGCGTTTCCATATATCGATATCTCCATTGTTGATGAAATCCTTGTCTTTGAAGCTATTGGCTACAAACGCAGGCACCTCAATGTCATTAAGCTCAACAGCGGCTTCTTTCAGTTCCTTAAGAATCTGCTTGTAGATTTCCTTGTCATCGTCGTACTTCGGTTTTGAAGCTTCAAGATCGCCGTTATTGGATTTCAGCATTCCCGCTTCGGACCAAGGAATATCGCCGAACATGCTTACTGTCCTTTCCGTTTGGTAATGCATGTAAATCTTGGCGGCGATCATAAAGATCTTCTTATCCTCCTTCTCCTTGTCCGTAAGTTTGGAGTAAAGCGACTCAAGTTCCCTGTATTGTCTAACTACGTTGAAGTAGTTGCCCCACCACATATTCTGCGATCCGCCGGGGGAGTAAATACCCGTTGAGAAAGAGTATCCTCGGGATTGGGTGTAGACGGATACACTAGGGTTGGTGAACGAAACGATATAATTGTACGACGGGAAAGTCATATTGTTTCCTTCCTTAAGAAGACCTGTAAGGAAGTTGTCAACTGTGGCTTTCGTGACTTTGGATGAGTCGTAGTAATATTCGTCAAGCTTGTCGTCACAACCGAAAAAGGATAACGTGACCAACCCAAAGACTAATAGTTTTTTATAAATATTCATGGTTTCCGAATTAAAGCTTTACGCGAACATTAAACCCGAAAGAACGTGTAGACGAAGCCGATCCGGCGTCGAAGGCTTTCGATATCCAGTTGGTACCCAAAGTGGCTTCAGGATCGGAATGATCGAGAGTTTTGTAGATGTAGAAGAGGTTTCTTCCGAATACTCCGACTCTAACGCTACTGAGTCCGATGTTTTTGACAATGTTCTTCGGCAAGTCATAACTCAATGACAACTCACGGAGCTTTATGTAGCTATTGTCCAAAATCGAAGAAGAGTAATTAGAGTAAGAGTTGTATTGAGGCCCGCCCCAAGCGTACATCTTCATATAATAGTTGGCCGCGTCGATAACTTTCTCGTTCTTTTTGCCCTCTTGCGTTACACCGTCTATGATCAAGCCGTCGTCATACTTTCCGCCTTCTGCCAAGATGAAGTTGCCTTTGTCATCGATGTTGTAAGAAAGACCGCCTTCTGATTTAGACCGATATTTCAAGGTTTCCTCATACATGCCCATGCCGTACATGTAGTACTGTCCCAATGACATGATCTGGCCTCCGAAACGGAAGTCAATTCCAGCATCCAGCGTGAAGCCTTTGTAACGGAAGCTGTTTTGCAAACCGCCGATAACATCTGGATTCACATTTCCCTCGGTGTGCTTGTTTTCGAAGTCCATCATAGGGTATCCGTCATTATCGACAATGAGGCGCCCCTGTTCGTCTTTTTTAGGCAGGAAGGTGACAAAATCCCCCATCGGTTGCCCGACTTTGGATACTAACCAAGCGGCGCCACCATCCACGTTACGGTGTTCGAGTTCGTCCACACCTTCCATCAATTCCACCACTTCATTTCGGTTGAAACTCAATACTGCCGAAACATCCCATGAGAAGTCGTTTGTCTGAATTGGCGTACCGGAAAGGGCGATTTCGTATCCGTAGTTTTTAAGCTTACCCACATTGGCCAACATAGTTGAATAACCTACGGTAGGAGGGACGTTCAGTGTCAAAATCTGGTCTTCGATCGTACTGTTGTAGTAAGTGAATTCGAATCCAAGTCTGTTTCCGAAAAACTTATGTTCCAATCCGATTTCGAATTCCTTTTTTCTCTCTGGAACTATACTTTCGTTTCCGTATCCTGCGCCAAGAGCAGAGTAGATAGTACCGTTGAGACCACCTTGGTTATAGGCAATGTTAGATTTGTAAACGGGAGCGGGAACACCAACCTCACCGTACGAGACACGGAGCTTTGAGAAGTCTACCCAAGACGGCATTTCGATAGCTTCATTGAACACCATACTCAAGCTTCCGGCAGGGTAGAAGGTACCCCTTGAGTTTTCAGGCAGAGAAGAGAAGTTCTCGTATCTTCCTGAGAAGTTAAGGAACAGGAAGTGGTTGTAGTTGAATTCAGCGGTACCGAAGTAAGCGTAGCTGGCTTGGCGCCATTCAGTAGAACTGCCTCCACGTTGGTTGACCGAGGCGTTGATATGGAACCAATTTTCGGCGCTGAGACCTCCACTTGTGTTCATGGAGTTGCGTTTGTTTACGGTTTCCCTTCCGGTAAGTCCAGCCGAAAGGTTGATTCCGTATTTGTCAGCGAACATTTTATCGTATGTAAGGACGATATCACCGTAAAGGATGCTCTTGAAACTAGTGGCTTGGCTGAAGCTTCCCGAATTACGGATTGAAATCGGGGCAGAATTGGGCTCCATCCTTTGTGAAGTGAAACTGGTCATGTCAATACCGAAACGACCGCGAAGGTTAAGCCCTTTGATAAACTCATGCGTGTCCGTGATCGAAGCGATAATCCTGTTGCTGGTTTCGTCTTCCTGGATTTCATTGTTTCTCCAGAAATATTCCATGAAGTCTTTTGCCCTGAAGCTAAAAGGAATGTTTTCTTCTGGAGTGGCGCTAGGCTGGTCCTTACCGATAACGTATTTGTAACCGGCGCTAGTGGTGTAATTGTCTTTGTACCAATCGATGTCATCAAAACGGCTGAAAAAGCCTCCGTAGTTGTTTGTGATACGGGAGATTTTTTCGGGACGGTTGTTAACCTTCTGATACACATCCGTAAAAACGAAATTCAGTTTATTCTTCGGACTGATTTTTACGCTGGTGTTAAGACTTGCTGTGTATTTCTCGAACGGACCCGAGATGTTTACATCTTGAGCTTTCAATTGTGATAAAGAAAGCCTCATGTTAATGGCGTCCGTGCTTTTTGTCAGGGCTACATTGAAATTCCGGGTGCTTCCGGGATTAAACATATCCTTCCAGTTGTTGCCCTGCGAAACATAAGGAACTTCGTTTCCGAGCCAGTTAGTAACAGTACGGCCGTCAAATCGAGGACCGAATTGGCCGGCAGCTTCGAAAGGAACTCTGACCTTGCCTGCGGAACCGTAAGGAATAAATCCCTCTTCGTTTGCTCCGTAGTTTGTCATGTTTGATTTACGGTCGTAGCCAGGCCCGTATTCCGTTTGCAGGTTCGGGAAATAAGCCGCTCTGTCAAAAGACATTGACATGCTGGCTTCTACGCCAAATCCCTTTTTGCTGGAATTACCACTTTTGGTAGTGATAACAACAACACCGTTCGCCCCTTCTGAACCGTAGAGGGCACTGGCCGCGGCGCCTTTCAGGATGGAAATGTTAGCGATATCCTCCGGGTTGATATCAACCAAACCGTTGCCCCTGATTTTTTGGTCGCCCCAATAGCCGGCGTTGTTCGCCTCCTCGTTCCGGATAGGAATACCGTCCATAACGATTAATGGTTGGCTTGAACCCGAAATAGAGTTAATTCCCCGGATGTTGATGTCTACAGCGGCGGCGGCCCCACCAGGCGCTGTTTTAATCTGGACACCCGGCGCCTTACCGTATAATGCCGAAGCAAAATTAGGGTTAGACACTTTGGTCAGCTCTTCGGATTTGATATTGGCGACGGCATAACCCAGGCTTTTTTCGCTTTTGGAGATACCCAATGCCGTTACCACAACTTCCTCAAGCTGTTCGACATCCGCTGCCAATACAATGTTAAAAGAAGTCTGATTTCCCACAGTCACTTCTTGTGTGACGTACCCTACTGATGTGAATTGTAGGATGTCGTTTCTGTCGGCTACAAGGCTAAATTTGCCCTCAAAGTCTGTAGCCGTTCCCGCCTCTTTGTTTTTTAAAAGAACGTTTACGCCGGGAATGCCTTCTCCGGACTCGTCTTTGACTTGCCCAGTAACATTCACTTGTTGCGCAAAAGCGCTGAAGACGTTGATGGACAAAAGCAACGTCAAAAAAGGCAATAATAACCTTCGTTTTCGTTCAAGAACGAAACAGTAAAATGATAAAATCATAGAACAGTTTTTTGTGTGAAAAAAAATTAAAAAGCCCGTTTAGAATTGTCTTCGAAACGGATTAAGTTTAATAGACGCTCTTCTCGTGAAACAAATTGTTGTTTTCAGCGAACATTCTGCTGTTTCAAATGTCAATCGCCGTTTCGGAAAAGCATACCGCAAGTAGCTCCCTATTGAGTTTAGACGCTACCGGGTAAGGGGAAAGGAGGGTTTTAAGAGTGCAAATGAGGGATGGGGATAATGATTTAAGTATAAGGGGGAAATGAAAAATGGAATTCTAGAAATAAGAATGTCGTTTATAACAATCCCTTATTGTTGTATTATTATTCTTTTAGGAGTTTTATGTTGATAAACAAACCTTTCACAGGTTTGTGTTTTTATAGTTTGTATATGATTATTTTGTGTTTGTAATTTTTAATTAAGTGAAATGGATTTTTGTTTTTTTAAACTGAAATATCCGGATTCAAGTTAATTGGAGCCTTTACCATAAGTGCTGGGTGTACAACCATAATATTTTTTGAAGATTCTGCGGAAAGAAGTAACTGATTCGAACCCGACTTGATAAGATATTTCGGAAATATTCATTTCTTTCTTTAGAATCAATTCCGCACCAACTTTTAGACGGTAATTTCGAATGAATTCCGAAGCGGAAATCCCGGTTAGTTCCTTTACTTTTCGATATAAATTGGATCGTGACATTCCCATCTCTTTTGCCAGAAGCTCTACGCTAAGATCAGGGTCGCTGATATTTACTCTGATATATTCAGCCAAACTATTAATAAGGGTTTGATCTTTTTTCGGGATGTTATCGTCGATTAACTGACTTTCCTTTTTGTCGGCAAATCGTTTGCGTAGCGTTTCCCTGTTTTGCAAAGTTGATCTGATTTTGGCAAGAAGAATATTTAGGTTGAACGGTTTGGTTATATAATCGTCAGCACCGTGCAAAAGCCCCTCTAATTGGGCGTTTTCTTCCGTTTTGGCTGTTAGGATTAAGAAAGGAATATGGCAGGTTAACAGTTGCTTTTTCATAATCTCGCAGAGTTCCATTCCGTCCATTTCCGGCATCATTAAATCGGAGATAATTAGGTCGGGAAGGTGCTTTGCCGTAATGTCTACAGCTTCTTTGCCGTTTTTGGCTTCCAATACCTGATAACCAGCTTCCATTAATGTGTTTTTGATATGGAAACGTAGATCGTGGTTGTCTTCCACCACTAAGATCACTTGTGAAACGTCCTTGCCCATTGGAGTGATTTGGACCGGCTCTTCTACTTTTCTGATAAGATTAACACCTTCGTCAAAATAACGGTAATCGTTTTCTCCGGCTTCGGTTGCGTCTACTATTTGTTCTGGCGAATAATCGTTTTTCTGAATAGGGATTTCGATTATAAAAACGCTTCCTTGTGGAGAGTTGTCTTCAATTGTGATTTCTCCTTTATGTAGTTTCAAGTATTCTTTGGCTAAGGAAAGTCCGATACCGCTACCAAGGTGGTTTTGCGGATTCGCAGATTTATAAAACCGTTCGAATATTCTTGTTTTTTCCTGTTCAGGAATTCCGGAACCGGTGTCGCTTATTTTTATTATGGCCTTTCCGTTTTTAATATCGAGATTGATCTGAATTTCTCCATTCTCAGGAGTGAATTTAAAGGCGTTAGAAAGAATATTGAATATGACTTTTTCAATCTTTCTAACATCCAGATACCCTTCCGTAATATCTTGCGGAGGAACAGTTAACGTTATGTTTTTCTCTTTAAGAATCGGATTGAAACACTCCGCTACATTGCGGACCAATGTGTTGATATCGCATTCCGAAATCCTGAGATTGAGCTTTCCAGTGTCTTTTTTCCTGATTTCCATTAATTGGTTAATCAGCAATAAAAGTGTATAGCAGTTTCGGCGCATTACCCGCAGGGATTGGGTAATGTGTTTGGGTAAATGTTTTTCCGTTTCCAAAATTCTATCCAACGGACTTGTAATCAGCATAAGCGGTGTTTTGAACTCATGGGATATATTAGTGTAATGCCGAAGTTTTTCCATATCCGCCTCATGGATCTTCTGCGACATCTCGATTATGCTTTCCTTTTGTTCCAGTATTTCTTCTTGTTGTTTTTTTATGTGTTTTACTTTGGCCTCTACTTTGGCTTCCAATTCCCGGTTTCTGTTTTTCAGGTTTCGAACCCTGAGGCGAAACAGAGCAAACGCCACTAATACAGCTAAAAATGTTATGGTTAAATAGAACCAAGTGGTTTGCCAAAAAGGTGGGCGTATAATAACGGTAAGCGTTTCAGGGGAGGTAGTCCAAACGTTCTGTTCGTTTGACGCATGGACCATAAATTTGTATGTACCCGGTGATAGGGCGTTGAAGACGGCATAACGGTTAGTGGCGTCTGTGCGGATCCATTTGGTTTGGACAGGAGAGAGCTTATAGCTGAATTGATTATTTTCCGGGTTGTTATTGTTCGGGGATGTAAATTTCAATTTCAGGAAATTATCCTCATGATCTAGAATTAGTGTATCCGAATATTCGATGGTGCGACCTTTGGCGAATCTTTTTGGACGATTAAAAATTTCGGTGGTAGTAATGACAGGTTGTAAAACCTTTGTGTTTTCTGATAGGTTTTCGGGTGAGATCTCGGCGAATCCTTCGGGGCCACCAAAATAGAGTTTACCGTTTTGTGTGTCTTTGAAAGCTGTAGAGATCGAGAAACTGTAACGTGAAAGAAAGGATTGGAAATAAACCTTTTGATTCCCCCGTAAAACTTTGTGTAGATCTTTTGCTTTTAGCATTAACAATCCGGAATTGGTTCCCATCCAAACGTTTCCAATATCGTCTTGCAATACTGATTGTATTAATGTGTGGGGTAAGCCTTCTTCTTTTCCAATGTGGTGGAATTTATCGTTTTGAGTAATAACATTAAGCCCGTTTGCTGTCGCTATAAATAGTAGCCCGTTTTTCCCGGCGTGTATATCGTGCGTTATATTTGTGGAAAGTGAATTGTTACCATTATGGAATCGTTTTAAATGCCTTCTGTTTTTCGATAATCGAAGAAGCCCTTGTTCTTCGGTTGTTGCCCAAATCTGTCCTTTATCGTCCTCTATCATTCCCGTAACAGTCATTTCGGAGGTTTGTGTGGGTCTTTTCCCAAATGGAATTATGGAGTCACGTCTGTCAAGGCGAAACATACCGTTGGAACTTCCCGTCCACTTTTCGCCGGCTTTGTCCACCAGTAGACACCGGGCGTCGGTAAAGGCCTTGTGCTTTAATTTTTTGTTGGCATTGCGCAAATAACGGAGGACGTTGGCTTCATGATCGGCTTCAAATACCGAGGAGATCGTTCCGATATCGAACCCGCCTTTTGAGTTAGGCGATATAAATCTGATTACATTATCCTGTAATGGCGAAATACGTTGATTTTTGCGATTGCGTCTGAGGTGTTTGATTATTTTTCCTTTATCCCAAAGCAATAAGCCCCCGCGGCGGGTGCCTAAGAGTAATTTACCGTCTTTGTTTTTTTGGATAACGGAAATGTCATTGGTTTCGGGATTGTTATTGGATAATGTATGAAAAATCGCTGTTTTGCTTTCTTGGGTATTCATTTTGAAAAGTCCTTTATCAAAGGAAGCGACCCAAAGAGTACCTGACCTGTCAGAAAAAACCTTGCGGACTTTGGTGCGGGCGTCGGGCATATTTTTCCAAAGTGGAATAGATCTGACAGTTATTTGATTCAGATTTTTGATTTCCAGTTTATGCAGGCCCATATCACTTCCGAGCCATATATCGCCGTTAGGCCCCGTAGCCATGGAGTGGATGGAGCTGGCTTCCAGATTCATTTTTCCTTTCAGGAACTGGACACCCTGCAAGGTTTCAATGATCCGATAAACTTGGTTTCCGGCCGATAACCAAACACCTTGTTGGCCCAAATCAAAAAGTAGTATTCTGCCTGAAAGCTTTCTGAGAACTTCGGTTTTGCCACCGTTACCGGGAATTTGAAGGAGAACGTTTCCAGAAGTGGCAAGCATATCGCCATTTTTACATTTATAGAATGAAAAAATCGCTTTTGTGACATCTGTCGGTATTGGTATTTTTTGAAGTTTGGACGATGAATTATTTAATTCTAAGACCTGTCCGCCAGCTAACCCCGCCCAAATTTTATTTTGTCCTGTGTAAAGGCTTGAGATTTGGTTTTCGTCTTTTCCCAGACTGTCAAGTCTAAGACTTTTTAGGCATAAAGATCTAAGGCCATTTTTGGTTCCCAGCCAGAGCGTATCGTTTCGATGTGCCATTTTGAAAATCCGGTCCTTGATTGGTACAGCCGAGTTTGCGGGAATCACTTCTTCGCAGTCATAGCCATCGAATTTAATCAGACCATTGTGGGTGGAAATCCAGATAAAACCCTTCTCGTCCTGAACCATATCATAAATATGGTCGCTGGAGAGACCTTGTTTTATCGTATAGCGGTCAAATTTATACACGTTGGCATAAAGCAGGCTAAAATATGATATTTGGAAAAAGACAATTAAAATAAATCTCTTCATGAAATACCTTTTAAAAAGGGGTGGGTATAAATAAAAATCCAACAATAGATGTGGCGTTTCACCAAATATACAGTACGGGAGAACTAATACAATGAATTCAAATATGAAATAAAGTTTTTGTTTTACGTGAAGACGGTTTGGATAGGGTTTTCAAGAATCTTTTTGTCATAACGTGGCGAGTTTTTTTATTAGAATTGAATGATTTCCAGTAGGGCATTCTGTTGAAAAAATGGGTCGTTATGTGTTGTTCGAATGTTCATGTTGTTGATTTTCAGGGGAGAATATATTTTTCCTTTTGATTTTTTTGAGCCGAAACGATCCTTTATTGCAACATTTCGCATCCTGAAAATATTCATTTGTCCGCCACCTTTGAAGCCTCGGGACTATAAACGTTCCGGGAGCGGTATTTGGGTCGAAAACGATTTTTCTGTGGGCCTTTGCTGTTACCGAAAGTATTTGATTTGTTACCCAAGACTTTTGCATTATGGAGGATTCGTTTGTTTTTGTTCATCAGAAGGGCCGGGACGATTTTGAGCGGACGTTTCAGGAACTTTACGAGGAATTCGCTCCTAGTATTTTGGCGCAGGTAAAGAAAAAACTCTGCCGCCATGATTTTGCGAAAGACGTTGTGCAGGCGATTTTTATGGATTTGTGGAGTAGGAGGGATCAGATTTCTTTCGAAAATCTCAGGCCGTATCTGATGGGCGCCACGCATAACAAATGTGTCGATTTGATTCGCAAAAACGCCATTGAGAAAAGGCACGAGGAGAATGTCGCTTACGAATGGAAGCTTAACGAAGACGGCGGAGACTCCGAAATCAGCCCGGATATGAGGCGTTGGGCGCAAGAAGCCTTGGCGGAACTTCCGGAGCGGAGCAGGGAGATTTTTTGCATGTGCAAATACCAAGGGATGAAGTATTGGGAGATTGCGGACGAATTGAACGTTTCGCAAAAAACGGTGGAAACGCATATGTACCGTTCGTTCAAAAAATTGAGAAAAAGCCACAAGAAATATGAGCGATTTTTATAAGGATAGATCAAGCCATTGTTCGGGATTGAGAAGTTGGGGGCTGGGTCTTGTAGCCGGCCTGACGGCCTGGTCGTGTGCGGGCACAAAGCCTAAACGGCAGGCGTCGGAAAACCGAAAACCGAACGTGGTGCTGTTTTATGTGGACGATATGGGTTGGTCGGACCTGAGTTCGTCGGGTAATGATTTTTACGAAAGCCCGGCCATTGATTCTTTGCGGGCCAAGAGTGTTAATTTTACGAACGCCTACTCAAACTGTACGGTTTGTTCGCCTTCAAGGGCCTCGTTGCTGACGGGGAAATATACGGCCAGATTGCGCGTAACGGATTGGATTCCGGGACATCGTTTTCCGTTCGCTAAAATGGCCTCGCCGGATTGGACAAAACAACTGAAATTGTCGGAACAGACATTGGCCGAGGTGCTGAAAGGGGAAGGATATGTGACGGCCTCATTTGGGAAGTGGCATCTTGGCGAAACGGAATCTCTTTTTCCGGAACAGCAGGGCTTTGATATAAATATTGGAGGAAACGCCAAAGGACATCCCAAAAGCTACTTTTCGCCATATCATAATCCGCAGATTGAAAACGGTCCGGCCGGAGAGTATTTGACGGATCGTTTGGCCAAGGAAGTTTCGAAGTTTATCGAAGCGAATAAGGATACTGCTTTCTTCGCTTATATGCCTTTTTATCAAGTGCATACACCGTTAAAGGCAAAAAAGGAGCTGGAAGAATATTTTTCCAAAAAAGAAACGGTATCCGGCAGGTGGACAAACGTCACATACGCCGCTATGGTAAAGAGTACGGACGAAGCCGTGGAAAAGGTGATGGAGACGCTTCGGAAAAAGAAGCTTCTGGAAAATACGCTGGTGATTTTCGCCAGTGACAACGGAGGTTTGGTCAGAACGATTAAAGGAGCGAAGATCACTTCCAACTACCCTTTGCGCGCCGGCAAGGGAAGCATGTACGAAGGCGGGGTTCGCGTTCCGATGTTTATGTACTGGAAAGGCCGACTGCCCGAAGGCAAAACCATCAACGAGCCCGTAATGGGAATGGATATTTTTCCAACCGTTCTCGGCGCATTGGGATTGGCTCCTTCTTCTGAAAACATCGACGGCGAGAATCTTCTACCTCTGCTAGAGGGCGATTCGCTTGGGCGCGACGCCGTATTTTTCCATTATCCGCATTACCATCCGGGCGGGGCGGTTCCGTACAGCGCCGTTCGTCAGGGCGACTGGAAATTGATTCATGTGATTGAGGAAAACCGCTATGAACTCTATAATCTGAAAGAGGATTTGGCCGAAAGCGATGACTTGTCAGCGACGGAAACCCGGAGAGTCGCCAGTATGCGCCGGACGCTGGATGCTTGGAGAACAAAAGTGGGGGCGCAGATGCCCGTGAAGAATCCGGACTTTGACGCCGGGAAAAGCCGACATCCGTATTACGCCCAACCTGCGAAGACTTTTGCATTGAGAAAATAAAAAACATAATCGATACATTTGACGGCGGACGGCTAATGGGCTAGGCGTCCGGTCCGGAAACTCAAAACCCGAAAGATATGAAGCGAAGAGATTTTATACAGGGCGTGGGAGCGTTGGGACTGGGTGCTGCCGTAACCTCCTGCGCGTCCGGTTCCGGAGAAAAAGGTGAATCGGCGAAGAAAACCGGTAAGGCCGGCGCTGACAGCCCGAATATCCTGTTTGTTTTCGCCGATCAGTTCAGAAAACAGGCTTTGGGCTTTATGAAAGAAGACCCGGTGAAAACGCCTAATTTGGACGAATTCGCCAAGCAGTCTGTGGTTTTTGAAAACGCAGTCAGTTCCTGTCCGTTGTGCACGCCTTTTCGCGCTTCGCTTTTGACGGGAAGATTCCCGATGAGCACCGGGCTGACTACGAATTGCCAGCCCGGATTGGCTATCGAGCTTCATGAAGACGAGGTTTGCCTGGGCGATGTTTGGAAAGAAAACGGTTACCAAACCGCCTATATTGGTAAATGGCATTTGGAATGTCCGGAGCTGAATAAGGATATTGCGCCTGAAAGCGGAGCGAAAGCCTGGGACGCCCTGACGCCGGAAGGAAAACGCCGTCACGGTTTCGACTTTTGGTACGCTTACAATACCCACGATGTGCATTTCGATCCGCATTATTGGACGGGCGACTCCAAGGAGATGATCGAACCGAAAAAATGGTCGGTCAGTCACGAAACGGATGTGGCGCTTGATTACTTGGCCAAGCGCGACAAGAGCAAGCCGTTTTCGATGGTGTTGTCTTGGAATCCGCCTCACCCGCCGTTTATCGCTCCCGAACAGCTCAAAGGCGAATACGACCTGGAAGGAGTGGAAGTGAGGCCAAACGCCAAAGGTGACGGAGAGGCGAATATAAAAGGCAAAGCGGCTCGCCAAAGTTATTTCGCCGCCGTACAATCTTGCGATGAGAATTTCGGGCGGATTATGGAATACCTCGAAGCCGAAGGAATCGCCGATAACACGATTCTGGTCTTTACTTCCGACCACGGCGAGATGCTTGGCTCCCATAACCGTATGGGCAAATGCGTTTGGTACGAAGAGGCCTCAAATATTCCGCTGATGATCCGTTGGCCCAAGACACTACGGCCGGGCAAAAAGGAAATCCTTTTCCAGACCTACGACTTTATGCCGAGTCTGCTCGGCCTGATGGGGCTTGATGTTCCGGAACGTTGCGAGGGCGAAGACTTTTCCTCCGCCATAAAGGGAGAAACTAAAGAAACCCGCAAGACGGCCTTGTTGCACGAGTTTATATGCAGGCCGGAACCTTTGGCCACAATCGGGCAGGGAATGTCGCCTTGGGTGGAAAACACATATAAATTGGCCAAACAGGGAATCAGCTGGAAAGACTTGGGCTACCGGGGTGTTCGCACCAAAACCCATACTTTTGTAGCCGTTCGTTCGGCTGATGGCTGTACGCTGGAATTCCGCCTTTACGATAATGTGAGCGATAAATACCAGACTAGTCCGGTAATTTCAAAAAGGCCGGATTATCCAAAAATGAGGGAGTTGATGCCGGAGCTGAAAGCTTGGCTGGAAAAATCTCACGACCCATTTTCATTAGAACCGACAGAAGCATAATAACCAAACGATGAACGTAAATATAAAACTATGGGTGACGGCCCTCTTGGCGCTTTTTTCCGTAGAGGCTATGGCCCAGGGAATCAGCGAGACCTTCGTAAAGAAGGGCAAGGATTGGTCGTCCACGATGTCGGCTAGCCGAAAGGCGTTTCGGCAATATCAGAAAAGCGTGACTTTCCGGACTGTCAGCTCGCCGGTGATGGGCATCAACGACGCTCCGGAGGTTTTGGAAGTGAACCTTTCGGAATGCGATAACTTGGTCCTTCAAGCTGACGAATGCACCGATAACAGCGTCCACGACGGCGGTATTTTCGCCGACGCTTATTTGGTCGATAAAAAGGGCGATAAGCACTATTTGGACCAAATGACTTTTATCCGCCAGATTGATCTGAAAGGCAAGCCGGTCATTATCGGGCCTAAGCAAAACGAAACGATTTATATAGGAAAAGCCGAGGAAAGCCGGGGAGTGGGAATCTACGCTCCCGGCGAGGTGATATTGGATTTGGGACGTCGTTACCGCTCTTTCCGTGCCAAGGTCGGGACGCACCGTAAGCGCTCAGGCGTTCGGGCGTCCATGGCCTTTCACGCTAAGAATTATTCGCACGATGTTATTTTCGGCCAATTGAAAAAGCATTATCCGGTAGAGACCGAAACGTTTTTGAAATATGCCGGAAAACGTTCCGATAAATGGCTTTGGGCGGATGAAGGCGATTTCGAAATCGGGTTATTGGAGGGATTGATCGCAAAGCTCGAAATGCCGGGTTATCTCCGAAATAGGCTGAACGCGCTGAAATCTTCAAGAGACAGCGGAGCTTTGTTGAGCCTATTTTTGGAAGTGGCTCAAGTTTACGAATTCCAGGAAAATTACCTGAAGTTCTTCCGTTTGACTTCGGTTGTGAATTCGGTGGAATGGATGCGGAAAAATCATTCCGAAGAATTCGAATTCGATAAAGTAAAATCAAGTTACGAGGAGCTTTTGGCGAAATACCCTAAAGCGAAAGCCGAAGCTTATCAAAACAAGGCAACGGGTTTTGAGGAAATACATCGCCTTAGGGGTTTGAAAAGAAAAATCCTATTGCGGAATCCTTTGCTTAAAGACGATTTCGTAGCTGTTCGACACTATTTTGGCGATAAGGCAAGACAAGTCAGAAGCCGTGATTTGGGAACCCCACCGAGTAATTTCTCTTCGAACGGTAGTATTAAAGGCTTTGATACGAAATACAATACGGAGATTATTCGACTCAGCGATATTACGGAAGGCGAGCCTATTGTAAAACCACTTTATACGCCTAAAAAAGGCGAGTTGGTAAACGATCTTGAATTGGATTATAACGCTGGGCGCCTGATGTTCTCCAAAGTGGGAAATAACGGACGTTGGCATCTCCACGAGATGGATCTGCAAGAGAAAAAACCGCGTCAGGTTACGCCGGACACGGAACCCGATTTAGATTATTTCGAAGGACTTTACCTTCCTAACGGTAAGGTTATTTGCGCATCGAACATCTCGATGCAGGGTGTTCCCTGCGTAAACGGTAAAGATCCGGTGGCAAACCTCTGTTTGTATGATCCGAAAACAAAGGATTTTCATCAGCTGAATTTCGGTCAGGACAATGAATGGGATCCCGTGATGTTGCCGAACGGCCGTGTGATGTATCAGCGTTGGGAATACACCGACGAGACACATTATTTTACACGCGTGCTGATGCATATGAACCCGGACGGAACAGGCAAAAAAGAATACTACGGAAGCGCCTCGTATTGGCCCAACAGTATTTTTGGAGCGCGCCCGTTGCCTAACGATCCTGCCCGTTTTGTGGGAATAGTGACGGGCCACCACGGAATAGCCCGAGCCGGACGGTTGGTGGTGTTCGATCCGAGACAGGGACGCTTCGAGGCCGACGGAGTGGTGCAGGAAATCCCGTATAGCGACCGAAAATTGGTGCCCATAATCAAAGACCAGTTGGTGGCCGGCGTATGGCCGTTGTTCTCCACGCCCTATCCGCTCGACGACAAGTACTTTGTTGTTACAGCCAAGCTGAATCCTACCGGGCTCTGGGGCGTTTACTTGGTCGATATGTTCGATAACGTGACCTTGATCAAAGAATTTGAGGATTCCGGAATCCGTGAGATTATGCCTTTGCGTAAGCGAAAAAAGCCGATGGTAATTCCCGACAAAACCAAGCGCGGGGACAAGGAAGCAACCGTTTATATCCAAGATCTTTACGAAGGGCGGGGGACGAAAGGAGTGCCACGCGGAACGATAAAATCATTGCGGGTTTTCGCCTATAAATTCGGGTATAACCGCATGCAGAGTAACCACGACATCCATGGCGTGGAAAGCTCTTGGGACGTAAAACGAATCTTGGGAACAGTGCCCGTGGAGGAAGACGGCTCCGTAATGTTCAAAGTGCCGGCAAATACGCCGATTTCCCTTCAGCCGCTTGACAAGGACGGGCGCGCCCTACAGCTGATGCGCTCTTGGCTGACCGCAATGCCGGGCGAAGTGCTGTCGTGCGTTGGTTGTCATGAGGAACAAAATACCGTTGCCAATCCGAAACTGACATTGGCTTCGCGAAAGCAACCGCAGAAGATCCGACCGGTTTCCGGCGGTGGCGCCAGACCGTTTACGTTTGATTTGGAAATCCAGCCGGTTTTGGATCGAAACTGTATTTCTTGCCACAACGGGAGCAAGAAAAACGTGATTGATTTGGCTAGTGATAAAAAAGCCGAGGATTATAACGATTTCCGGGAAAGCTATCTGAATCTGCATCCTTTTGTTAATCGTCCGGGCCCTGAATCCGATGTGCATGTGCTTACGCCGATGGAGTTTCACGCCAGTACCAGTGAACTTGTCCAGCTTTTGGAAAAAGGGCACTATGGAGTGGAGTTGGAACCTGAAGAATGGGAAAAGATAAATACTTGGATCGACCTGAACGCGCCATATCATGGGGAATGGAGAGACGTGACGCCTTATAGGGGTGTGGATCAGGTTTTTTTGCGGGAGAAATTAGCCCGAAAGTACAATAATCTTTACGACCATAGCGATGAGGAATTGGCCGGCATTCGCAAATATTTAAAGGACAATCCGGCGCCGGCGCCAAGATGGAAAGTTAAGGAAGGAGGAAAGAAGCCGAAAACCAAAATAGTCAAGATAAAGAGAGAAACGGGCGAAAGGGAAAACCGAAAAACCGTTAAGCTAAACGATAGCGTTTCCATGGAATTTGTTCGGATTCCCGCTGGCCGTTACGTAACGGTAAATGCCCAAGGAAAACGGAAAGTTTCCGAAATCAAAAAGGCGTATTGGATATCGGCCACGGAAGTTTCTAATGCCCAATACAGGTCGGTTTATCCCGATCATCATACGCGAATGATCGATATGCACTGGAAAGACCATACGGGATTAGGCTACGAGGCGAATCGTCCGGGGCAACCGGTGGTTCGGATCAATCGTGACGAGGCGTTGATATTCGCTCAAAAATTGGAGGGCAAACACGGTCATGGATTTGATTTGCCTACGGCCGAAGAATGGGAATGGGCCTGCCGTGCCGGAAACGAAGGGGATTGGTCTTTCGGAGCGGAAGAGAAATTTGTTGAATACGCCAATTTGGCCGATGACCAATTAAGGAATATGACCGTAGCCGGCGTAAACCCGAAACCGATGCCCGAATATCACCCGAAATTCCGATATAATAATTTCTTGCCTAGAGCTTGGGGATTTGATGACGGAAATCTTGTGCAGACGGAAGTGGGAAGCTATAAGCCAAACGCTTGGGGATTGTTCGATATGCATGGCAATGTGAAGGAATGGACAAAATCCGAGAATATGAATGGTAAAGGGATAGTAAAAGGAGGTTCTTGGAAAGATAGGCCAAAACGTTCCGCCGCGGGATTTTCCCTTCCATTCGAAACATGGCAAAAAGTCTCTGATGTCGGATTTCGGTTAGTTATCCGAGAGTAATAACCAATTCGTATGGAGTGAATTCATTTTTTCTAAACAGTTTTTTTATTGGTAAAAGCGTAACGGGCCAGATTGATCAATGGTATCGAATCGTGTCCTTCCATTACTTCGAATAAGTGTTTTTTTCTCTGAGTCTGTTACGCTTATATTTATTTTAATGCATATGAGAGAAACGTTTTTTGTGTGGGTGCTGCTATTATTGGGAAGTTTTTTCTCTACGGTATTAGCCCAGAAGGCCGATTGGAATGATCCGAGAACCTTCGAACGGAATAAAATGACGGCGAGGAACGTCTCGTATAGTTTTGAGAATTTGGACAAAGCCCTGTCTGGTAATAGGGAGTCTTCTTTTTTTAAGTTGTTGGATGGCGATTGGGATTTCCGATATTTCGCTCACTATAGCCATGTGCCTGAGGGTTTTTATTTATATAAAAATAAAGGGCTATTCACCGAAAAAATAAAAGTGCCGGGTAATCTGGAAACCCAAGGTTTCGGTATTCCGATTTATACGAATAATAATTATTGCTGGAAGAACCGTTCGTTGGATTTTCCGATTGATTCGGTAAACAGTTGCGGGGTTTATTCCCGAAATATCCGATTGGAAGAAGAATGGGTAAGTCCAGATCGGGAACTGATTTTGCATTTCGGTGGTGTTACGTCGGCTTTTTATGTTTGGCTGAACGGCAAGCGTGTAGGTTATAGCCAAGGAAGCAAAACCGTAACTGAATTTGACGTTACGCCTTTTTTGAAAATAGGGAATAATCGTTTGGTTGTTCAGGTTTTCCGCTTCAGCGACGGAACGCATTTGGAAACGATGGATAAATGGCGGATGAGCGGAATCCATAGGTCGGTTTACCTGATGTCGGAACCGAAAGTACGGATTAATGATTTTGCCGTAAGGACCATTTTGGATAAAGAATACCGTGACGCCACTTTGGAAATTAACCCTAAACTCAAATTTCCTTTCGGAAAAAAACAGGAAGACTTAAGTGTTAAAGCTTCGCTTTTTGATTCGGAAGGAAAAGCTGTGGGCGAGCCTGTCTCGGTTTCCGCATTAACGATTTATGATCCTGACCAACCGCAAAAACGCTATAAACGCGGGCGTTATCCGAAATTCGGAATTATTTCCATGCCTGTAATAAATCCGGAAAAGTGGTCGGCCGAACGACCGTATTTATATAAACTTGTTTTGGGATTATACGAAGGTGGCCGTTTGATTGAGGCAAGAAGTAGCGAAATCGGGTTTAGAAGTGTGGAGGTAAGCGGTGAAGGCCTGAAAGTCAATGGAAAGGAAGTGGTGATTTATGGCGTAAACCGTCACGATCATGATCCGGTAACGGGAAACGCCGTAACCCGGGAGATGATGGAAAATGACGTGAAGATGATGAAGAGATTCAACATTAACGCCGTGCGGACATCGCATTACCCCAACGATCCCTATTTTTTGGAGCTTTGCGACCGATACGGTATTTACGTGCTTTCCGAGGCCAATATCGAAACACACGCTGTTCACGGACTGATTTCCAATCTTACGGATTGGACTCCCGCTATGTTCGACCGGATAATCCGGATGGTGGAACGTGACAAAAACCATCCTTCTATTATCGGATGGTCTTTGGGTAACGAGTCAGGTTTCGGGCCAAACCATTTCGCTATGTCCGCTTGGGTGGAAACCGCCGATCCGACGCGTTTTGTACATTACGAAGGATCTAAATCGGCGATTGAGTTCGGGTGGAAATATTATGATTTGGAGAGTTGGATGTATCCGACAGTGGAGCGGGTTAAAGCTTTTGCGGAAGACTCTACAAAAACACATGCCCTGATGATGTGCGAATATGCCCATTCGATGGGGAACTCCACAGGTAACCTGAAAGAGTATTACGATCTGATACATAAGCACCCGAAATTGGTTGGCGGGTTTATTTGGGATTGGTTGGATCAATCATTAATGAAAAAGACTGCGGAAGGCGATACGCTTTGGGCTTACGGCGGTGATTTTGGCGATACGGCATATCCTTCCCGCGGAAATTTTCTGATTAACGGACTTCTCAATCCGGACGGAAAACCGCAAGGGGCTTTAAACGAATGCCGGAAAGTGTTTGAGCCTATCGTTTTGACTTTTGACAAGAAGAAAGACGATTTGGAAGTATATAACCGCCATTCCCATATCAGTACGAGTAAGTATCGTTTTTTCGCCGAATTGCTTATTGACGGAAAAAGGGTTCAGCGAAAGGAAATAGTAGTGCCGGAATTGGCAAGCGGAGAGAAACGAAAAGTGCCGACGCCTATTTTTAAACGGTATCCGAATATAAAAGGAGAACGGGTTTTAAGTTTTAGCGTAGAATTGGCGAGAAAGGAATCATGGGCGGAAACAGGACATGTGATAGCCCGTTCCGAATTTATTTTAGAAAGGAAACAGGCTTATCCTGAATTAAAGGGTAAAGGAAAAGTTACAGTAAAGGACGATTCGAAAACTTTATTGGTAAGCGATGGAAAAATAGCGGTTGAAATCAATAAGGAAAACGGATTTATACGGCAAATAAGGAAAAGCGGAAAAGAGTTGTTGAAAAGCGAAGTGGTTCCTTCACTTTGGCGAGTTCCGACTGATAATGATTTGGCTTCCGGGCTGGCGAAGGCGTCAGAGATCTATAAAAACATCGAAAAGGATTTTGTATTGGATAAAATTAAAAAGAGTCAAGAAGGAAAAATTCTATCGGTGGAATGCGCGGGAGTATTTTCGTCAACTGGAATCGGGTATTCAATAATATACCGATTTGGCGGTTCGGGAAATATGGAAATAACCCAATCCTATGATTTTCCCGAAAAAGAGTTGCCGGCATTGCCCAAAGTGGGTTTACGTATGGAATTTCTTCCCGTTTTTGACCGTGCGGAATATTACGGAAAAGGCCCGCACGAGAACTACCCCGACCGATCAAACGGAGCGTTTTTGGGCCGTTACGAAACCTCGGCCGACGGCTTGAAGTGGGATTACGTCCGTCCACAAGAAAACGGTAACCGGTGCGCCACACGCTGGCTAAGTCTAAAGGCCGGAAAAAAGCCAATACTCCGTGTCAGTGGCGAACATTTTGATTTCTCGCTTTGGGATTACGATATCGAATCTTTGGAAAAAGCGGAGCATATCAACGACTTGAAAACGGGACAAGGATTTACACTAAACCTCGATTACAAAACGCAAGGCGTTGGCGGAGATAATTCGTGGGACTGTAATGCTAAGCCGAAAGAACAGTATTTGATTGAGGCTGAAGATATGTCTTATACTTTGTTTTTCGATTTTTAGAAAAATAAAATCATGTTTTCCATTAAAGATAGTGTGAAACACGATTTCTTTATTTTATCATTTCAAAAAAGGATTTTAAAAGGGTCGGTTTCACTGATCTTTTTTATATCTGAAGAAAACCGAAAACTTCGTAAAATGGAGAGTGAAAATGCGGGCGAAAAAAGAAGATTATATTTTTTTTGATGTTTTTGTAATGGAATTATCAAGGGTCTGCGAGTATAGGTTGAAAGGGCGAATTTGACATGGCTTTTTTTCCGGGTATAAATCCTGAAAATCGGGAATCTTCAATTTTCACAATTGCGGTCCCGTGGAAATTAGGCGGTCGGGTGGCTTTTTCCTTAGTGAAAACAGAGAAAAACAGTCTTAATACTTTTTACAAAACTAAAGCGTATGGAGATTTTTTATCGAATTAAAAGATTATTCCGTCACCGCATGCCGGCGTTGCTTTTCGGCTTTATGGCGTTGGCGCTTTTTTCGCCGGGAGCTGTTTTGGCGGAAGCCGGACAAGGCTTACGGCAAACGGGGGGCTTTGAGCTTCGCGGTACGGTAACGGACGAGGCCGGAGAGGGGATTCCCGGTGTAAACGTTTCGGTGAAAAATTCGGGGACGGGTACCATTACCAGCCTTAACGGCGAATACGGGTTGCGTGTCAAAGCTGGCGATATCGTGGTTTTCTCCTTTGTGGGATATAAGTCCGCCGAGCGGAAAGTGGGTTCGCGGACGAAAATCGACGTGCAGTTGGAGCCGAACGTGGAGGAACTTGACGAAGTGGTTGTGGTAGGATACGGCGTGCAGAAGAAGGTAAACCTCACGGGTGCCGTTGCCCGTATTGATGCCGAAGCTTTGGAGTCAAGACCGATCCGGAATATTTCCGAAGGTATACAGGGTACTATGCCGGGCGTTTCGGTGTTGTCGCAAGGCGGTCAGCCGGGTGCGTCATCTTCGATTATGATCCGCGGTATTACTTCCGTAAACAGTGGCGGGCCGTTGGTGATCGTGGACGGTATACAGAGTACTATGGACGACATCAACACGGCCGACGTGGAGAGCATTTCGGTATTGAAAGACGCCGCTTCGGCCGCCATTTACGGCGCTCGTGCTGCGGAGGGTGTTATCCTGATCACCACAAAGTCGGGTAAGAGTGGTAAGCTTAAAGTTTCTTATAACGGTAACTACACCATCAAGTCGCCGGGCCGGAAGCCTGAGATCAACGACTCTTGGACGCACGCCGAATACGCCAATACGGCGTTTGTGAACGAGGGGAAATCGGCACCTTATTCGGCCGAAGAAATCGCTTTGATGAAAGATCCGAACGTTTCGGCTTTTATCAGCCCGAACGCTGGCGGAAGCGATAACGAATGGACCTTCGTTTCCAATACGGATTGGTCAGACTTGTTATTGCAGGAAACCTATGCGCAAAACCACGACTTGGCGGTATCGGGTGGCGGAGATGTGACAACGTATCGCGTATCGGGCGCTTGGTCTGATCAGGTGGGAATGTTCGACGAGTATGGCGATGACAGCTATACCCGCTACAACTTCCGTTTGAATATGGAAAACAAGCTGATCAAGGATATCCTGACGCTGAAAACGAACATCAGCTATTCCAACGAGGAATTCCAGTTGCCGGTGTCGGACTATAACAAGATGCTGGATATGATTTACGCCATGGGCTCGAATATTCCGGTATACGACCCTAACGGAAATTATGCACGCTTCCGTAACCAGCGCCAGCCGGTTCAGACATTGGCCGAAGGCGGATTTATAAATAAGGGAATCCAGAATACCCAAGGTAACATGACTTTGGTTTGGAAGCCGTTGGACGGGTTGGTTCTTACCGGTATCGGCGGTTTGCGCTTGCGCGACTATATACGTACGGATTGGGCTAGAACGTATAACAAATATCGTCCGGACGGAACCATCGAGAAATCGGGGCCTTGGAACCGTGCAGAAGGAGAGAACTCTTTGACGGAACTTACCGAGAATCGCCTGTACGCCACCACTCAGTTGTTGGCCAATTATATGAAATCTTTCGGCAAGCACGATATTAATGTCTTGGCCGGCGCCTCTTCCGAATATCAGGAAACGGAGACCATTTCCGTAGGGACAAACGGCGTGTTGGGCAACGAATTGCCTTCTTTGGGCTTGGGGTCGAACGAAGGGCTGACCAAATCGTTCAGCCACCCGGAATGGGCGTTGCTTTCTTATTTTTCAAGGGTAAAATACGCCTACGACAATCGCTATCTTTTCGAGGCCAACGTTCGTGTCGACGGTTCGTCCAAGTTCTCGAACAAGCACCGTTGGGGCACTTTCCCGTCCTTCTCCTTGGGCTGGCGTGTTAGCGAAGAATCGTTTATGCAAAACCAAAGCGTTATTTCCAATCTGAAGTTTATCGGGTCTTGGGGACAGCTGGGTAACCAGAGCGGATTGGGGACATACGACCATATCTCGAAATACGAAATGGAGCAGAAGAAATACTACGACTTCCCGGGTGAGGACGGCCAGTGGATGTTGGTGAAATCGTTGGCCTCGGAAGACCGCACTTGGGAGACTTCTGAGGTTCTGAACGTGGGGGCGACAGTGGGGTTTTTCGACAATAGACTTCAGATGGAAGGTAACTACTTCGTAAAGAAAACCCGCGATATGCTGGTCAATTTCGAAGTGCCGGCCGTAATCGGTATCAAAGTTCCAAAAGGCAACTTCGGCGACTTGGAGACCAAAGGTTGGGATTTGGTTATCTCTTGGAAAGACCAACTATCCAATGGCCTGAAATACGGTTTCGCATTCAATATGGCCGATCAGAAAAACAAGCTGATCGATTACGCCGTGGACGTAAATACCGTAACGCCCGGGCTGAACAGGCCGATGGAAGGCTATCCGCTCTTTAATGTTTGGGGATTGGAGACTAACGGATTTATCCAGACACAGGAAGAGGCGGACGATCCGACAATTGCGAAGATCCCGTCTGGTGGAGTGTCGAAGCCCGGCGATATCCGTTATGTAGACAAGAACGGCGACGGTGTGATTTCAAATGACGACGCCGTGTACTTGGGAGACCAGTCGCCACGCTACGAATACGGATTTTCGGCCAACGCCTCATGGAAGAATTTCGATTTCTCTATCTTTTTCCAAGGAGTGGCCAAGCGGTCGCAATACCTTGACGTAGGAATGGTGGGCGTGTTCAGCGAAGTGTATAACAACAATACTTATACGTTCCAAAACGACTACTGGACGCCGGAAAACACCAACGCGGATTATCCGAACCCAAGGGCGGGGTATAAAAACAACTACGCGTTGAGTGATTGGTGGTTGCAGGACGCAGCTTATGTTCGCCTGAAGAACCTGCAGGTAGGCTATACGTTACCGAAGACGTTGAGCCGGAAAATCCGTGTAAACAGGCTGAGGGTGTATTTCAGCGGGGAAAACCTGTGGGAATCTTCGGAGCTGGTAAAGGCTTACGATCCCGAGCTGTATACGCTGAACTACAACTCCAAGACAGTGAGACGACAGTATCCGATTATGCGGAGCTACTCTTTCGGCCTTAACCTGACCCTCTAAAACTGAAGATTATGAAACGACTGATATATCTTTTCGGCCTGTTGTTCTTGGTTTCTTCCTGTAATGATTTTCTGGATCGATATCCGAACGATGACCTTTCGAACAAAGACGTTTGGAAAACGGAGAAGGACCTGAAACTGTCTGTAAATTACTTGTATACGGGCCTAAAACCTTCGATTAGTTTGGATAACCAAACGATAGACGCTTTTGGACCGAAATCGTCGCTGAATACTGTAAGTTCCAGCACGCATGTGCGTCCGACTTCAGACGGCGGTAACTGGGATAGCAAGTTCGATTTCCTCCGCGTCAGCAACAACTTCGTGGAGAATTACGAAAGCGCGAACCTCGCCGATAACGTGAAGGAGAAATACTTGGGCGAGGCTCTGTTTTTCCGCGCTTGGTATTACCATGACCTTGTCCGTCGCTACGGCGATATGGTTTTGGTATTGCGCACTCTGGATCTTGATTCCGAGGAACTGTACGCCGGCCGTGACCCTAGAGCCGCGGTGGTGGATCAAATTGTTAACGACCTGAAAGACGCCGTAGACTTCCTGCCGGCAAAAGGAACGGAGCTTTACGAAGAAGGAAGGATAAACAAAGGCATAGCCGAAGGCTTTTTGGCGAGAGTGGCTTTGTATGAAGGGACTCACCAGAAATACCATGGAGGTGATCGCGATGCGAACGAGTTGTTGGACTTGGCTGTCACTTCGGCCAAAAACGTGATTGACCGAGGGAATTACCGCTTGTTTGAAGACTATGTGGGCTTGTTCCTTTGGGAAAACGAAAAGAACAGCGAGACGATGTTCGCCCACCATATCCGCTTTCCCAACCGGAACGGGCGTCCCGGCCAGGCGGAAACGGCGCCGACCAAGCATCTGGCCGATATTTATTTGGGTGTAGACGGCCTGCCGATCGACCACGAAAACTCGACAATCAACCATAGCTACTTGCCTTTGGCCGAAGGGACGGAATTCAAAAACCGCGATCCGCGGATGGCGATGACAATCTGGATGCCCGGAGCGCGTCTTTTGATTCCGCAGAATGAAGGTTTGCCAGACGATAGCGAAGAATTAAAGACATATAGCCCGAGTGTAAATGGTACTATGGGTTCGGGCTATGGCTTGCGCAAATACAACGACGGCCGAAACGCCGCTAAGAATGAGGTGGACAATATATTGATGCGCTTTGCGGAGATGTATCTGATTTTTGCCGAAGCGACATTCGAGAAAAACGGTTCTATCACCGACGCCGAGCTTAACTACTCCGTAAACGTATTACGCGACAGGGTAGGGATGCCCGCCAAGCTGAATAACGCCTTTGTACAGGAAAACAACTTGGAAATGCTTACCGAAATTCGCCGTGAGCGCCAAGCCGAATTGGGAATGGAAAACTTCCGTTATGATGACATCATCCGCTGGAAAACGGCCGAGACGGAATTGCCCCAAGATGTTTTGGGCGTAAAATACGACGAAGAGCTCTTCGGGCCAAGACCGGAGAACATTCAGGTAAACGAAGACGGATTTATACTCCTGCAGTCAGCGGAAAGCCGTAGCGGTTTCGACGCAAACAAGCATTATTTATTCCCGCTTCCGTTGGACCAGCTCTCGCTGAATCCTAAACTCGGAAAGAATCCGGGTTGGTTATAATTTTGAACAGCGTTTCTTAAAGTTGATATGGACGGCGCCTTGGGGAAACCTAAGGCGTCGTTTTTTTATCGTTAATAGTGTGTCGGTTTTTAGGGAAGGGCTACCTGTCTTGATCTTTAGTCAAGTAAGTTTTGTGTTGATTTGCGAGCTTGTAAAGGTGGCGAGCCAGCTTTAATTGTTTTATCGCACCGTTGATTCATTTTGTTAGACAGACTGTAATGTTTTGATTTCTAGATTTGTAGGCGGTAATGGTTCGACTTATGTGCATTTTTACTGAATATATTAATCTGTTGGATTGTGATGTTTTGCCTTAATTTCCCTTTTTTTGTTAGCGGAGGAATACCGGTGTTGAATGGCTTTAGGTGTGCGAAATATTTAAAAGAATAACCTCTATGCCTAGCCGGAATGAACCCGATTTAAAATCAAACCCGTAAGGAAGGGAGAGCTTATGGATAAACGAAAACTACTAAGACTACTATTTTTCTTTTTTGTAATGAGTGGCGGGGCATACGCTCAAAACAGCCTCCGGGTTCGGGTGGTCCGTGACGGCTCCGGCTCCGATAAATACATCGACAGTCTGATTCGGCATGAGACTCAGGAGTTGATGCGTTATCGTGGAGGGGTGGAGATGAGTTTCGAAAAGGCTGGAACGGGACTGGACGAAGCGGAGCGAGTTTTGCGAAAAGCGTTCGCCGATCCATCCACTGATCTGGTCGTGGCATCCGGCGTTATGGGTTCCATAGCTATGGAGCGGATAGGCGAGTTGCCCAAGCCGGGTATAGCGGCACTTGTGCTATCTTCCGAATTTCAGGGTTTTCCCAAAACCGAAAAGGGGACTTCCGGCAGAAAGAACTTCGCTTATATAGGAAGCCCGTTTCGTTTTGGGCGTGATTTGGAAAAGCTTAGGGGAATAAAGGAGTTTAAGCACCTTGCGATAATAGTGGATCAAGGTCCCCAGACCCGTTTGGATAAACTGGCTACGAAGTATTTTGAAACTTTAGCGAAATGCCCTGTCAGTATAGTGCCTATTTCTGGCGATCCGGAAAAGGATTTGGCTTTGATCCCCGAATCCGTGGATGCCGTTTATTATACGCATGTTGAGGGCTACGCCCCGCATAGCCGAAATCTGCGTGTATTTTTTGACAAGCTACATACCCAAGGACGGCCCGTGTACGCGATGCTAGGAAAAGACTATGTGGAGTCAGGGGCTTTGGCCAGTATGTCAAACGACAACGAGACGGTGGCCCTTGCTCGCCGGATAGCTCTGGATATTATGAAAATAAGCGAAGGCGTTAAGCCTTCCGACTTGCCAATCGATCTGGAAGTGTTTGGGGAAGATCTGTATTACAATCTTGACGCTTCGGCTAAATTGGGCCTTGTTCCGGGATGGGACGTAGTGGCGGGAGCCATACTTACGCGTTCGGAAGAGGCTGAAGCTACGGGTGAAAACTTGGATTTGAAATCGGCCATTGTACGCGCTTTGGGAGAAAACTTGGGGTTGAAAGCCAAGCAGTATGACAATAATATCGCCGAGCAGGAAGTTGGATTGGCCAAGGCCAAGTTACTGCCACAGGTAGAGGCGGGACTTACGGCGGTAAAGATCGATAAAGACAGGGCCGAGAGCTCTTTCGGAAGCTCTTCCGAGCATACGGTTAACTTGACGGGCAAGCTTTCGCAAGTGGTGTTTAGCGAACCGGCTTTCGCCAATGTTACTATCCAGCGCATGCTGGCGGAGGCGGAGCGCCAAGGCGTAAAAACCGCCGAGCTTGATTTGGTGCTGGAAATATCGGAAGCCTATCTGCAGCTGTTGCAGGCCAAGAGTATTGTGGAAATCCGTGAAGACAACCTGTTGGTGACCAAAACCAACCTCGACGTATCGCGCGCTAAGCATAATGTGGGGCAGGGAAGTCCCAGCGACGTTTATCGCTTGGAAGCCCAGTTGTCGCAAAACAAAAACGAGCTGTTTGACGCAAAGCTGACAGCCGAGAAGGCTTCCTTGCTTTTGAAACAGTTGCTGAATTTACCGCAAGAGGCCGAAATTCATACCCGCGAACTTGGGATAGGGGACAATCCGCTTGATATCAATGGGGAGGAACTTACGGCATTGGTAAGCGAGAATCACCTTTCCCGCCGTTTGGCGACTTTTTTGGTCAGGGAAGCTAACGCTAACCTTCCGGAAATCAAGCAACTGGTGGCTTCGATCGAAGCTCAGGAGCGCTTGAGGAAATCGCAAAACCGCAAATTGTTTACGCCCAGCCTCGGCCTAAGCGGAGAAACCGGCAAACCGCTTTACCGTAGTGAATTGCCCGGGGTGGAGGAACTGAACAAGGATCTGACTTGGAATATTGGCCTTGGGCTGAATATGCCGATTTACGGTGGAGGCCAAAACAGAAAAGAACTCCGTAAGACCAAATTGTCAATAGAACAGCTGCAATATCAGGAGAAAGACCTGAGAAACCAGTTGGAAATGCGGGTGCGTATAAATTTGGCTTCGGTTAGGGCCTCGTTGCTGAAAGTGGCGCAGTCGGCCATTGCCCAAGACAAGGCTGCGAAGAGTTTGGAAATCTTACAGGACTATTATCGCCAAGGCTTGGTGGATTTGGTGAAACTGCTCGACGGCCAAAATGCGGCTTTACAAACCGAAATCGCCACATCAAACGCCACTTACGCCCTTACGCTGGACTTTTTGGCCTTGGGCCGTTCCATCGGGCGCTATGAATTTTTGGACACACCCGAACAGCGCAAGGAGTTTTACACCCGTGTTATGGAATATCTGTTGTCCGAGAATTAATAAGCTAGCGGTGAATTATTAAAAAGGTAAAGCGATAAGAGACTTCGTGATTTTTTTCGAAGAATGAAAAGCAAAATCCGCAATGCAGATTTGCGATAATCGCTTACCGTTAAACTAAACGTGGCTACGCTACGGAGTTTTTATCTAGAGAAGAATACAAGCATGAAAAAATATATAGTTCCGATACTTTTCGTCGCCTTGATGACGGCGTGTGGAGGCGAAAAAGAAGCCCCGAAAAAAGAACGTCTGCGTCCCGTTCGCTCAATGGTAATCAGCGAATCCGCCTCGTCAGACGCCTACGTGTTTACGGGTACCACCAAGTCAACGCTCGAATCGAAGCTGAGCTTTAAGGTAAGCGGTCAGTTAAAGCAAGTAAACGTAAAGGTGGGTGACCGTGTGACGAAGGGAACCGTATTGGCTAGCATCGACCCGACGGATTATTTAGTGGAACTTCGCCAATCAGAAGCCAATAAAAAGGCTACCGAAGCGCAATACGTGTCGGCGCGCTCGTCTTACTACCGTATCGAAAAATTATTTGAAGCAAACAGTCTTCCGTTAAGCGACTTCGAAGAGGCTAAGGCGGGTTTTGAATCGGCGAAAGCCAAACTCTTGGCGGCCAAGGAACAAGTGGCGGCGGTAAGAAACAAAGTGACCTATACGCGACTTGAGGCGCCGATTGACGGTGTGGTTACGGACGTGTCCGTGGAAGAAAACGAGATGGTGAGTTCATCTTCGAAAGCGTTTACGATGAGCGCCACCAGTAAAGTGGAAATCAAGGTTGGCGTGCCGGAAAACCTTATAGCGCACCTTAGCGAAGGAATGTCCGCCAAGGCCACATTCGCGTCGCTGAACGGGAAAGTTTTTCCAGGTACGGTAACGGAAGTCGGATACAGCTCATTGGGTGGTTCCACTTATTTGGTAACAGTCGTGCTCGACGGCAATGACAAAGCGATTCGCCCTGGAATGCCCGCCGATGTCGAGTTTCGTGTGGAAGGCGGAGCTTTCAAAGGAAATATCGTAGTGCCGGCCTCGGCTGTGGGCGAAGATTCCAAAGGGCGTTTTGTCTACACTTTGGAAAAACAGTCTGGCAAAGTGGCCAAAGTGAAAAAGGCATATGTGAAAATCGGGGCGCTCACACCCCGCGGTTTTGTGATAAAAGAAGGATTGGGCGTTGGGCAGGTGGTGGCTACGGCCGGCCTTTCCGTATTGTTGGAAGGCGTGAGCGTACGCTTGGACTAATGTTGCCCGAATCTATTGTTCCTTAAACAGAACCGAAGATGAACTTATCAGAATTCAGTATAAAAAGAAGCCGGGTCACGTTTACGCTTCTGTTCGTGATCATGGTTATGGGCGTTTCGATGTACAAGAAACTCCCGCAAGACAGCATGCCTCCTTACACGGTGCGTGTGGCGCAGGTGATCGCCTCGTTTCCGGGAGCTTCTCCGGACAGGGTGGAAAGGCTTGTGGCCGACAAGATCGAAAAGCGAGTGCAGGAAATTCCCGAGGTAAAACAGATCAGTAGCCAATCGAGGACGGGGCTGGCTGTTATTGGGATAACGGTTAAGGACCAAGTGGCCAAGGAAGACCTGCAAAAAATATGGGACTTGGTCCGCCGCAAAATGCAGGCGCTCAGTTTGCCGGAAGGCGTACATTGGGAGCTGAGGGATGACGGCGTTGGCGAAGTTTACGGGATTTCCTTGGGTTTGATCAGCGATGGCTTGCCCTACGACGAAATGAAAGATTACGCCGATGATATCCGGGATGCGTTGGTGAAGTTGCCCGACGCGGCCAAAGTGGAAATCGGCGGAGCGCAGGAAGAACGGGTGTATGTTGATTTTGACAACGCCCGTTTGGCCCGTTATGGCTTGACTGTCGGCCAATTGAAGAACCTGATCGCTTCTCGAAATATTTTGGTGTCAGGCGGTACGATCAGCCAAGGCGAAGAAAGCGTGATTTTGGAGCCTACCGGTAACTTTGACCGTGTGGAGGAGTTGAAGCGTATGCTCGTGCCCGTAGGGGAATCTGGCGAAGTGGTGTACTTGGGTGATATTACTAATATTCACAAAGGGTATATATCTCCGGCCAAAAGCTTTGTGAGGGTAAACGGGCAGAAAGCTTTGAGTTTGGCCATTTCCTTGAAGAAAGGAGCCAATATCGTGCGTTTGGGAGAAGACGTAAACCGAGCGGTGGATACGTTGATCGACGATTTACCTGTTGGTCTTTCTCTTGTGCGTTTGACATCGATGGACGAGTTTGTCAGTACGAGTGTAGACGATTTTATGTCGAACCTGTTGCAATCGGTGGCTATCGTACTGTTGGTGATGCTTATTTTCTTGGGCATGCGTACGGGATTCGTAATTTCGAGTCTGATCCCGATGGTAACGCTGGCTACGCTTTTGGTAATGGGGCTTATAGGGATGGGGCTGAACCAAGTTACTTTGGCCGCTTTGATTATGGCTTTGGGCATGATGGTGGACAACGCCGTGGTGGTCTCCGAATCTATCATGGTGAAGATGGAAGAAGGCGCTGACCGGATGACGGCCGCGGTGGATTCTTGCAAAGAGCTGTTTATTCCCTTGTTGATCTCGACATTGACAACATCGGTGGCTTTCCTGAGCTTTTATCTGGCCGAATCTGTGATGGGCGAGATTATGGGGCCGATTTTCGTCGTGATTACTATCGCATTGTTGGCCTCATGGATTATTTCCCTGAGTATGATCGCTTTGCTTTGTTATTTCTTTATAAAAGTAAACGGGCCGGGTGAAGAGCAGAAGTTGTCGTTTTTCGACAAGTTTATCGAGTTCATGAAAAGCAAATACGAAATGCTGATCCATGTAGCGCTTCGCAAAAGGGTTTTGGTGCTATTCTCGGTGCTCGGGATGTTTTTCCTTTCCTTCTTCGGTTTCGGTTTGGTTCCTTTTATCTTTTTCCCTGACAGTGAGCGTAACTTGGTGACGGTGGATATCAATTTGCCTTTGGGAGTGAAAATCGAGGCTACGGAAACCGTTGTGGAGGAAATCGAGACTTTTATAAAAAAAGAACTGCAAGCCGAAGATAAAAAAGTGGTGGTAGACTGGTCGTCGTATATAGGGCAGGGGCCGGAATCATATGACTTGGGTTACGCTCCGGACGAGGCGAACAGCAATTATGCCCATATGCTGATCAACACGACCTCGGCGGATATGAACGAGCGGGCGATAAGTAGCCTTGACGATTTTTGTTTCGAGCGTTTCCCTACCGCTGATATAAAAGTTAAACGCCTCGGAAGCGCAGGGGGAGGTACTCCGATCGAAATAGAAATAATCGGAGACGATCCGGCCAAACTGTTCGAGGTTTCTGAATCCGTAAAGCAAATGCTAGTCGGGATATCGGGTACGAAGAACGTAAAGGACAATTGGGGTCCCAGAACCAAGAAATTGGTGATTGATATAGATCAGGCTAAAGCCCAACAGGCGGGAGTTACGAATCAGGATATCGCCGTTTCTTTGTCGTCGGCACTTACGGGCGTCAAAACGGGAGAGTTCCGTGAAGGTGACCAAAGTTTGGCAATCGTAATGCGAAACGAGAAAGGCGAGTCTTTGGATATCGATCGTCTGAGAGGTGTGAATATATACGCCCAACAGTCGGGGAAGGCGGTTCCTTTGAGTCAGGTGGCCCGTATTGTGCCCAAGTGGCAATATGCGCAGATCCGTCGTAAAGATCTGGATCGCACCATAACGGTTTCTTCACAACTAAGAGAGGGCGTTACGGCATCCGAGGTGACCAACGCTTTGGTTCCCGCACTTGAGGAAAGCGTGGTTAATTGGCCGAAGGGTATCACTTACGAACTGGGTGGAGACAGTAAACAGTCGGCTGAAAATATGGGCGCCGTGATCGACTATTTGCCTTTGTGCGGTTTTCTGATTGTGCTGTTGCTGATTATCCAGTTCAATTCTATGCGCAAGACATTGATCGTTCTTTGTTCTATTCCTTTGGGAATAATCGGCGTGGTTTTGGGGCTGATCCTGCTTCGTTCTTATTTCGGTTTTATGGCTTTTCTGGGAGTTATTTCCTTAGCCGGTATTGTGGTCAACAACGCGATCGTGTTGATTGACCGAATCGAGATCGAGCTGGAGACCGAAGGAGTGGAAGCTTATGACGCCGTGGTAGGAGCCTGCCTTCAGCGTTTCCGCCCGATTTTGCTGACAACCCTTACCACAGTCTTGGGTATGATTCCGTTGTATCTGGGCGGTGGAATTATGTGGGAGCCGATGGCGGCTTCGATTATGGTTGGCCTTATGTTCGGCACTGTGATTACGTTGTTGTTTGTGCCCGCGTTTTATAGCGTATTGTACAAAGTGAAAAATCCCGAAACGGCACCAATTGCCGAGGATTTGGAAACGGCCTGACTAAGCTAAATAAGATTATAAGTTATTTTGAAAAAAGCTATTTCCGTATTCGGGAGTAGCTTTTTTCACTTTAAACATGATTGGAGAATCATAAGTAGTCATTCAAAATTAATTCGATACTTTGTCCCAATCCCTCTAATGACACCATCGATGGCTTTTGTCAGCTCTTCTATTGAATCAAAATAGTTCGGCTTTGAAAGCCATCGATGCTTGAATTCGAGCCAAAGCCTCTCGATGAAATTTAGCTCGGGAGAATATGCCGGTATAAACTGAAGGAACAAGCCTTTGCCTGCCCATTCAACCATTTTCTCTCTGACGAATATCGCTTTGTGGATGCTTGCGCTATCGATTAGGACAACTGTTTTCTTTTCTATTTGATCGACAAAATCATTAATGCATGCGACGGTGGTTTCAGCCGTTGCCGCGCCGTCAACTCTGAATCCGTGGAAATCGCATTTCCGATTCACAAAGCCGACAACCGTATGGTTGCTGCTGGGCATACTGGATAGTCGGTGCGTTTTTCCAACCTTTTGCCATCCATAAGGAACGACCGGTGACAGGTTCACTCCCATTTCGTCAAACGAATACAAATCTATTTCACCTTCATCTTCCATCTTCTTAAGCTCCTGTATCTCCGTTTTAAAGAAATCAAACAGCACCTTGTCCCGTTTGTGGGAACAGCTGACCCGCATTCTTTTGTAGCTGTATCCGGCAAACCTTAATAATCGGGACAGGACCGCGCGGGATGCGGTAACGGAACAGTTCTCTTGAGCCCATTGCACCACTTGACAAAGGCTTCGTGGGACATTCTTATCCACATACTCAAATTTTTTTGGAGTTATCCTCCCCAATTATAGGTTTCCGCCCACGCCCCGGAAGGTCTTTAAGGTCCCAGTCTTCATTCTCCTCAATTTGATCGAACCAAGACGATACGGTTTCCGTTGTGACACTCAACAGATCGCTGATCTGGGATCGTTGATACCCCTTGGCACTAAAAAGCATGGCTTGGGCTCTTTGCCTTACCCGATAATTCTCACTCTTTCTGACAAGAGTTTCTAAACGGTTGACGGTCGATGATGATAGGTTCAAAAAACGCATGACCTAATTTACAGATTTAATAATTTACGTGGGCATGCGAAGCTAAACTCGAATTATTTTTGGAGGGGTACTTAAAACAAACTAGCTTCGCGTCTTGACTGGCGGAACACGCTGGTTTGCACGAAACAATAGAAAAGAAATTATGGGGAAATTAGGACTCCGAAGAGGTGTGCTGAAGGTATGGGTTTCGGCGCTGGTGTTACTGATCTTGCACGGTTGCGACTTACTTGAGTATTCGCGATACGATATCACGTTTAACAGCGATCAAAAAGATCAGATAAAGAAAAACCTAAATGAACTGGCGAATACGCCAGGCAGTAAAGAGCAGGGGGCGTTTACTTTTGCGTTTATCGCCGACAGCCAGAATTTCTTCGATCGGTTGACGGAAACTGTTGACAGGGTAAACGGACATGAAAAGGTGGAATTTACGCTTGTGGGTGGTGACATCTGCGAATATGGGCTGCCCGCCGAGTATGAATTGGGACTTAATAATTTTCAGGATTTGGATAAACCGTTCCTGACCACGATCGGCAACCACGACGCTTTGGGTAACGGGGCGGAGGCGTATTCTGAAATGTATGGCCCGTACGATTATACATTTATTTACAAACGGGTAAAGTTTATTTCGATTAATACGAATACGCGCGAATTCCGGAAACTCATGCACGTGCCTGATGTGAGTTGGCTTGAGAAGCAATTGAAAAAAACGGATGATCACGATTACACGATCGTTTTCTGCCATACGGGTTTTTATCCTGATGATGATTCGTTTGACCAAGCCTTATTTCCAGAAATCGACCGAATGTTGAGCAATACTCCGGACTTGGTAGCGGTGATCCACGGACATGGCCATAGTAGCGGAACATTCTATCCGTTGACGAACAAATCTATACCGATGATTGAAGTAGGGGCAGTAGCGAAAAGGTTTTATTCAGTATTCCATTTCGATTCGGGCTCTTTGCGGGAAGAGGTAATCAACTTTGATTAAGTGTTGGCGGATAGTTCGAGAATCAACACGATTGGCTTTATTTGAAGAGAAGAGATGAACAGGATATTTATAACGATATTGGCTGTGTTAGTAAGTTTACCGGCCTTATCGGATGGAGTAAAAAGTTCCGTTGAACCGGAAGAAAGCAAGACAATTAGGTCGAAATGGTTACCCGATTATTCGAAAATACAATTTGCTGGAGGCCTGGGAATGTTTTCGGTATATGGCGGATACAATTTTGGTAAACGTCGCCAACACGAGTTGGAGCTAGGTTTTGGTATGAAACCAAAAAATGTTCGCGGGAAAGAGGACCTTTACTTGTCCTCGATCAGGTATCAATACGCGTTTCTAAAATCCGTTGATTTGGGCAAGGGCTGGAGCTGGAATCCGGTAAAGGGCAGTATGACTTTTATCTTTTATTATGATCGGTATCTGGACGACTTAAAAGACGGTTTCCCCGACGGGTATTACCTTTTAAGAAATGACCAAACTTTGCAATTAGGTTTTGAGACAGGGTTTACGAAGCGTTTCGAAAAAGGAGAGGTTCTTAAAGGAATATCGTTTTACGGCAATGCCAATCAGGACCTAGTGTATTTGCTCAATACGTTCAGGTCTTTTAAACAGGAGCAAGGGCATTTGATCTCACTGGGATTGGGCGTGATTTTCCATTTTGAGCTTTAACACAAGCAAAGCGACCTTCTTTCTGATTTTGGGGAGGTCGCTTTTTTTATAAGAATATCAATGACAGTCTTTATTTTTTCGTAATTAAAAAACAAGCCTGAAAATTTTTGTGATATTACAGTCTTATTTTGTTTGAATTGAGTTTTTAACATTTTTTCTATTAAATTTATTGTAATTATTTGAGTTTAATTTTGTTTTAAAGATACTATTTTTATCATGAAAAGAATTTTATCCGTATGCTTTGTTGTGATTTTTGTGGGAATCAATTGGGTTCAGGCAAAAGACTTGGTGGTGACTTACAATGGCTATAATGGGACTTATAGTACTATCCAAGCGGCTGTAAATGCGGCTACGGCAGGTGACCGTATTCTTGTTGAAAATAGAGGTGTGTCCAACTCGGCATATCAAACAGGAAAGGATATTGAGATAGCTAAGGACATTACAATAATGGCATCACCTACGGCTTTAAAAAGGCCCGTTATAGCTGATGATATCATTGCTGGAGCTGATGTGAAAATCAGGTTGAAATATTTAGATATAAAATCAAATCGCGTGAGCGATGTTACTGGTCATAAATTGTCGTTAGAGATCTTTGATTGTATTGCAAATAATGTTTATTGTAATAATTTAGATTCGAAGTTGATACTTGTTCATAGTGTGGTGAGGGGAGAATTACTTGCGCATAGCGGAAAAATTATTGGGAGTAATATAACTAAATTTGTATTTCAAAGAGTAGAGCGTAGATTGACATACGTTAGTGACTTAATTGTTATAGGCAATTCGATATCGGAAATAGCGAATAGTGAATCCATTCAGCAAACTATCCATTTTTATGGGAATGAGTTAAAGAGCTCTTTCGCATTGCCATGTGATGGTAATAGTAAATTTTCAAACAACACTATTGTCTTGGAGTCTGCAACCTCTAACAATAATATACTAAGTTTGGGCGATGCGGAGATTATGAATAATGCATTACGCCTTCAGGTATACATAGGTTCGGGAGATAATTATTACAATATTTTTAATAAACCAGAGAATGCGGCGTTCAATCATATTTATGTAGCGCAGGAAGAAGCTTATAAAGATCGCTTGTTTATTAAAAACTGGGGAGCACAGTATACGAAAGGTAAAAATGTGACGCCTCATAAAGGGGCCCCAATGCCGGCGTATTCCAACTTGGACCGTACCCGCAATACCCAAGGTAAGTCCGGAGGCTCTTTTCCATTTGAAATGTACTATCATCCGGCGGGAACCAGTGAGGAAATATCCTTGCCTACCGTGTTTTATATCAATTTGTTGAACAACCGAGTTAATCCAGGGGAGACAATTGATATAGAGGCAGAGGCTAAGACCGGCAAATGATTTTTCTTATTCTAAACTGTTGAGCAGATGAATAAGAAAACTCTGTTTATATTTTTGGTGGGGCTTTGGCTCGGATTGTCCGGCGCCCATGCCCAGTTGCTAAAGGCGGAATATTTTTGGGATGTTGATCCCGGCCAAGGGAACGGAACGGCTTTAAGCAGTAAAGACGGCGGCTTTGACGAGGCCTTGGAAACGATTGTCGCTAAGCAGATAGGTCTGCCTTCTTCCGAAGGCGTGCATATGCTGTTTGTTCGGGTGATGAACAAGGAGGGGCAGTGGGGACCGGCGCTACAGGCTAACCTTGCTTTGGAAAACACACAAAAGCCCATGCTGAAATACGAGCGAAAGGCGTTTGAGACTTTTGCGGGTATTCCGGTTACAATTCGATTGTCGGATTTGGAAGTTGAGGACTCGGACACTCCTTTGGGTGGCTTGCGGGTACTTTTGGAAACCGGAGAAAATTATCGCTTGGAAGGTGATGTGGTTATTCCCGATTATAAATTCGAGGGACAACTGTCGGTTCCCGTCCGTGTGACCGACGGTGTTCATGAATCAAACACCTTGCTTGTGCCCGTAACCGTCAACACTTTGCCTTCACGGGTTATAAGGGCGGAATATTTTTGGGATGATGACCCCGGTGAGGGTAACGGAACGGAATTTCTGGCCGAAGACGGAGCGTTTGAAGAAACTGTTGAGGGATTGTTATCGAAAGCGGCGCTAGTGTCCGGAGAGGAAGGGTTGCGCCAACTTAATATTCGGGTACAAGACGAGCGCTTGCAGTGGAGTCCGGTGTTTAAGTTCAATGTGTCGGTAGAAAACAAGAAACGGCCGATGCTCAATTATGAAAAGAAAGCGTTTGAGACTTTCTCCGGTGTTCCGGTGGTCATAAGTACCAAAGATTTGAGCGTAAAAGACGAGGATACCTCATTGGATGCGCTGAAGGTTGTTTTGGAAAGCGGAGACAACTACCGGATTGAGGACAATGTGGTTATTCCCGATTATAATTTTGTGGGGCAGTTGGCGGTTCCCGTTCGTGTGACCGACGGTCAGCATGAGTCAAATACCTTGATTGTGCCCGTGACTGTCAGGACTTTGCCGTCCCGGGTCGTGAAGGTTGAATATTTTTGGGATGAGGACCCTGGAGAGGGTAACGGAATCGAATTTTTAGCCGAAGACGGAACATTTGAGGAAGCGGTAGAAGGTATATTGGCTGAGACGGCCGATATGCCGGCGGAGGAAGGCTTGCGTCAATTGAACCTGCGCGTACTGGATGAGCGTTTGCAGTGGGGACCGGTGTTTAAGTTCAACGTATCGGTAGAAAACAAGAAACGGCCGATGCTTATCTACGAAAAGAAAGCGTTTGAGACTTTTGCGGGTATTCCTGTAGTTGTCAATATCGAGGATCTGAGCGTGAAGGACGAAGATACCGATATGGATGCGTTAACCGTTATTTTGGACGACGGGGAAAACTATCGGGTTGAGGGGAATGTAGTTATTCCCGATTATAATTTTGTGGGGCAATTGGCGGTTCCCGTTCGCGTTTCCGACGGTGTTTATGAATCAAATACATTAACCGTTCCCGTAAAGATTAAGCCATTGCCGTCACGGGTTGTGAGGGCGGAATATTTTTGGGACAAAGACCCGGGAGAAGGTAAAGGCGTACCGATTGATGCGACGGACATGGATATCGAGGAGTCTTTTGAAGAGATGGTAGCCAAAAAGGTTATTATACCGGCGGGAATGGGTATTCATCAGCTGAATTTCCGAATTCAGGACGAGCTTCTGAATTGGGGGCCTATCTTTAAGGTGAATGTCAGTATGGTGGATAAAGCGCGCCCGTTTCTGAAATTTGAACGAAAAGTGTTCGAAACCTACGCAGGGATACCGATTCCGATTGATATCAAGGACCTGAATGTGGAAGATGAGGATTCCGATACGAATGACCACGAAGTAGTTCTGGGTAAAGGGAAGGGTTATTCCGTTCAAGGTAATATTGTTACGCCGGACTATGCCTTTGAGGGAACGTTGATGGTGCCGGTTCAGGTATCTGACGGAGTTAATGTCTCCAATGAATTGTTAGTGCCTGTCCAAGTGAAGCCTTTGCCTTCGCGCCTAATCCAAGCGGAGTATTTTTGGAACAACGACCCAGGGGAAGGGAACGGAAATCAGTTGGTAACTACAGACGACGGATTCGATGAATCGTTTGAGAAGATTAAGAAACAAGCCGCAACCGTACCTTCTGAGAACGGGATCCATCTGTTAAATATCCGGTTTCGTGATGGGCGCGAACATTGGGGCCCTGTAATGACGACTGTAGTTGTGGTAGGGGAGGTTGAAGACCATGTAGGCGGAAAGCCGGTAATTACGGGACTGACAAAACCGTTGAGGTTGCCGGTCAATCAGCCGAAGGAAATACAGTTAAATGATTTTACCGTTTATGATTCGGATAACACTTACCCGAATGGGTTCGGATTGGAAATCTTGGACGGTGAAAATTATACAGTAAAGGGTACGACCTTGGTTCCGTCCGGCGGATTTACAGGCGTGCTTACTGCCTACGCACAAGTAAATGACGGGGCGAATGATAGCGAGCCTTTCCCGTTTAGTGTGGAAGTCTTTGATCCTGTCCCTAAAATAATGGGGACAAAGGGAAGGCTGATAACAAACGAAAATACAAGTTTGACATTCCAGCTTTCGGATCTAATAGTCGAGGATGGTGATAACGAGTTTCCCGACGGCTTTTCTTTGTCTATTGTGGAGGGAGAAAATTATTCAGCAACCGGTAAACGCATGACGCCTTCGCCTGACTATGTCGGGAACTTGCAGGTTGGGTTAAAAGTGAGTGACGGACAATATGAAAGTGATGTATATCAAGCGTCGGTGGAAGTTCGGGATGTAATTGAGCCGAATGAGATTCCGGTAATTACAGGGACAAGAAGGCTATTGGTTTTCAAGGTAGGTAGCTCGATCGACATTAGTTTGGATGACCTTCTCGTTACAGATACTGATAACGATTATCCGACCGATTTTAGTTTGCAGTTACTAAATGGGGCGAATTGCTCAATCGCTGGCAATCGGATTGTCCCAGACGAAGGGTTTGAGGGGGATTTGTTGGTTCCTGTTATTGTCAATGATGGAACGAGTGACAGTGCGCCTTATTGGTTGTCGATTAGATCCGCAGAAAACTTACCGACTGTAATGATCACGGGGGTAAATAAGTCGTTCTCTACAAAAGAGGAAACAGGGTTGTCCTTTTTGTTCTCGGATCTGCAAGTTGAAGACGAGACAGGCACTTACCCTGCAGGGTTCAGCATGGTTGTGAAACAAGGAGAGAATTACACGGCTACAAACCAAGGCATAATACCGGCGAAAGATTTTAATGGGACGCTGGAGGTGGATGTAAAGGTAAGTAAGGGCGAGGTCGAAAGCGAATGGTACACCTTGCCTGTACAAGTGACGCCAATTAACGACCTTCCAGTCATAGCAGGTCCAGCACGGGAGTTTGGGGTAGAAGAAGACGGCAGTTTAACACTTCAGAAAAGTGATCTGATCGTTTCCGACCCGGACAATAACTATCCGACTGATTTTAGTCTTACAGTTATGCCTGGTTCTAACTATACGGGCCAAGGTACCAAGATTTCTCCAGTCGCAGACTTCTCCGGAACACTGGAAGTTCCAGTCAAGGTGAATGACGGGGAATTGGATAGCGAACCTTTTGTCTTGTCAGTCAGCGTTTCCCCGTTGAATGATCGTCCGGTTATAACCGCTCAAACACACGAGCTTACTATGGAGGAAGACGGCGGTTTAACACTTCAGAAGAGTGACCTGACCGTGTCCGACCCGGACAATAACTATCCGACTGATTTTAGTCTTACGGTTTTGCCTGGATCTAACTATACTGTCCAAGGCGCTAAGATTTCTCCAGTCACAGACTTCTCCGGGACACTGGAGGTTCCAGTCAAGGTGAATGACGGGGAATTGGATAGCGAACCTTTTGCTTTGTCAGTAAGCGTTTCCCCGTTGAATGATCGTCCGGTTATAACCGCTCAAGCACACGAGCTTACTATGGAGGAAGACGGCGGTTTAACGCTTCAGAAGAGTGATCTGATCGTTTCCGACCCGGACAATAACTATCCGACTGATTTTAGTCTTACAGTTATGCCTGGTTCTAACTATACGGCCCAAGGTACCAAGATTTCTCCAGTCGCAGATTTCTCTGGGACACTGGAAGTTCCAGTCAAGGTGAATGACGGGGAATTGGATAGCGAACCTTTTGTTTTGTCAGTCAGCGTTTCCCCGTTGAATGACCTTCCAAATATTATAGGTTCGACTCGAAAATTCGTAATGGAAGAAGACGGGAGTTTGACGCTTCATAAGGGTGACTTAATCGTGTCCGATCCAGACAATAGCTATCCGGTCGACTTTAGTCTTACGGTTATTTCTGGCCAGAACTATACGGTTCAGGGAACTACAGTTTTGCCTGCGGCCAATTTTAATGGGGCCTTGAAAGTTCCGGTAAAAGTAAGTGATGGGATAGGGGAAAGTAAACCCTTGATTTTGGCCATGGAGGTTGTTGCGGTAAATGATGCCCCTGTTATTTCGGGAACGACAAAGGAGTTCTCAATTTTCAAGGGTGAGAGTGTAATTTTGCGTCTTGAAGACTTAAATGTATTTGACCCTGATAACACTTATCCGGAAGAGTTTAGTTTTTCAATTGGAGATGGTGAGAACTATAAGGTGAGTGGAGCTAAGATATCACCAGTGATAGGCTTTACAGGTCTACTGTCAGTTCCGGTAAGAGTTCATGACGGTAATGAGTTTAGCCAACCTTTCATTGTAGGGATTGAGGTTCTTGAAATCAAGAATCAAGTGCCAATAATTACGGGTTTGGTGAGTCCGTTGACGACTAATAAGAATAGTTCAATTGACCTAAAATTAGGGGACTTCGTAATTGAGGATGACAATAGTTCCGAAGATCTTATGCTTACCTTATTAAACGGGAATAATTATAATGTAGAAGGGACTAAACTTACCCCCGCTAAGGGATTTGAAGGGATGCTGTTCGTTCGTGTTCAGGTGAATGACGGAACCGTGGACAGCGAAGTGTTTTCTTTCGAGCTGGAAGTTGTGAATAATGATATTATTCTAGGAGGGCCGATTCGAGATAAAATGGTTCGAGTATATCCCAACCCTTTTGATCAGGAATTGAAAATTTGGTTATCAGATCTATTGAAAAACCAGCTGGTACAGTTGAAGGTATGCGATATGTCAGGGAAAGAAATTTTCTCGAAACAATGGGTGCCAAATGCCAATGAGATTGTAATTCGTAATCGAGACTGGTCTTCTGGGATTTACTTATTGCAGGTTTCTGCTGAGAACAGTCATTATCAACTGAAATTGATAAAAGAATAGGTTCTGATTTGAAGCTTTAAAAGTCCTTTGACCTTAATCTGTCAAAGGACTTTGTTTTTGTTGGTCAATAAGTTTAATAGTATTTTTTTAACATTAAGGTTATGCGAAACGGATTGATTTTATTTTTCTTGATTTTTACAATATCGGCGAAAGCCCAAGTGTTAACGGGTAAGATTGTGGATGCCAAAACATTGTCGCCAATACCTTTTGTCCATATTTATATTGAGGGAACGCACGTTGGGACGGCTTCTGATGCGGAGGGAAAGTTCCGCCTTCAAGCTAAATTGGGAGATGGGATTTATCATTTGGTAGTATCGAGTGTCGGTTATGACAAAACCAAAGTGGCTGTAGACAGAAATACTAGCGAGGATATAATTATTCCGGTAAAACAGAATGTAGTGGAATTGCGGGCTATTACGGTTCGTGGAGGGAGGCGAATAGGGAAAGCCTATTTGGATCTGTTTAAAAGTAAATTTATCGGAAATCCGGATGACAGCCTGACGAAGAACTGCGAATTATTGAACCCGGAAGTATTGCGTTTTTATTATAATAAGAATGACAAGCGTTTCGAGGTTTGGAGCGAAGACTCTTTGCGTTTCCTAAATCGGAATTTGGGCTATGAGATGTCGGTGAAGTTGAACGAATTTCACTTCGATACGGAACGGTGGTTTTCATTTTGCAGAATGGATCGGAGTTTTAAAGATCTTACGGAGGGGATGAAACGCCGAGAATGCCGGAAGGTATTAAAGCGTCGAAACGCGGTTTATGAGGGTACAAAAGCCCATTTTTTGGATGCGGTGTATAAAGATAAATTATGGAAAAAACGTTATCGAATCATCTTTAAGGCCGACCTGAACCAAGTGGACAGTATGTACACTTATTTCGATACCTTGAAACACGGCCCGGCGATTAGGACTCCGTACGGTGAGGATGTGAAAAATTTGCATGATTCCCTAAGCCGATGGACAGTGATGGAATTGGGGCTTCGGGGACATAACGTAACCGAGATGGAAGCAGACTCATTATTGAAAGAAGGGCGTTATCTAGACTTTACCGAACAACTTTGGGCGGTTCGTATGCGAAAATCAGATTGGAAGAAATATCAATACGCTATGGTTAATGGCCTGGGTTATACGGGGACGAGTATGGGAACACTAATTTTAACCAATCCGGGAAACGTTCCTTTGCGCTTTGGGGTTGATGGAAATTTGGAAAGGCCGGATTTGCTTTACGGCCATCGCCGTAACTTTACGCCGATGAACAGGGCATTGCCCGAGGACTTTGGAAAAGGGAAATAACAATCGGAAAATGGGAGCTTAATCTTATGCTATATTAAACCTATTTCGATTTATGAAAAATAATAAGTCCTACCGAGACACAAGTTAAGGCCATTAAACCCATAATAATTGGGTACCAAGGTTTTAGATTTTCGTTTACTGAATCTAATGGAATAAACCCGACCAAAAGGCATAAAGTAATGACAGCCAATCCACAAAAAGAGACAATCCAGATCCCGATGTTTCCAAATGGAATTCTGTAGGGACGTACTTGGTCCTTATGTGTGTAACGGAGCTTGATAGCAGTTAAAAATAAAAGGATATACATTAGGGCGTAGAGGATAACCGCTAACGAAGTCAACCAGAAGAATGCGGTGTTAACATCGTTTAACAATAATACGGCGATGCTGATTACGCTAAGGACAATCGCTTGAAAAATTAATAGCCTTTTCGGTACATCATATTTGTTGTCTTTTTTAAAGAATGAGAAAAAATCACCCCTTTCTGACGCTTGATGAAGACCGTCGGCTGGTCCAATAACCCATGTGCTAACTTGGCCTGCCGTGCCGAAAGCCACTAGTCCGGCGATCCAAGGCGTGATGAAACCAAGTTGGTGTTTTTTTAAGTAAAGTTCGAAAATTTGCATAACACCGGCCGATTCACTAATCTGATCTTGTGGTATTTTGATAGCAATAGACAAAGCGCCTAGCAAGGTGGAAATAAAGACCAGCAAAACAGCGCTGAATATGGCTTTAGGATAAGATTTTGACGGGTTTGGAATTAGGTTTGCGTCGTTGGCAGAAACTTCAATACCTACATACCCGAAGATAAATCCCATAAGCATAACTAATCGGTTTTGTTCCCCAAGATTCGGCAATAGGTTTTCCGTTGAAATACGGGTATTCATTACGATTTCTTTGGTAGTCCAGAAATCATAAACTCCAAATGAGATTAATAAAATCGTGGGGAAAATCACGCCAATGATTAAGGCCCACGAGCTGATCTTTGTGGAAATATTTGTTCCGAAAAAATTATCGACAGTTAATATCCAATACACAGCTACAATAGAAAAGAAGATAAACCATGGATTATTGGCCAAACTCTGGTCAACAATATAAGCGATGGTAGTTCCGATATAGGCAAGAATAGAGGCCATACCGAACATACTTTGCAACCATTGAAGCCATGTGGCCATAAAGCCTATCCGGTCCCCGAAACCGATACGTACCCAATGAAAAACACCCTCGGCTTTTGGCCAGCCTGTCGCTAATTCCGCGGATACCAAGGCTACGGGAATTAAGAAGAAAAAAGCTGTAAGGATATTAAAGAAAAACATTTGCATACCTGTGATGGCCATCATTGGCATGTTCCGTAGAGTCATAAATAGGGCGGCGGTTACAAACGTTAGTCTTAGTGTTGATATCTGTTTCACGGTTTTGGGTTGGTTTTTTGCCAAGCTTATTATCCGCGAATATTAGTCCATGAATTTTTCAAAAACCGATTAACTTAATGAATTTAATGGTGAGCGTGTTTTTTTAGTTATTTTTTATTGGGTATTAATTCAAATTTTAAGTTTTGAACTTATTAATAAGCCTTTCTTTTTCTATAACTGAACTTTCGCTCTCCCAAATGCAGGGAGAGCGAAAGTTCAGTTATTATGAAAAGAAAGGAGTAAATGGGCTGGAATCCCATAGAGAATATCATAAAGAGAAGAAGGTCAACGTATTCTTTGAAAATATGCCAGAGGGAGAACATAAAATCGAATTTGTACTCGTTCCCCGTTATACAGGTTCGTATACTATTAATCCGGCAAAAGCCTCGCTAATGTACTCTCCAGATCAATTTGGAAATAATGAATTAAGAAAAATTGAATGCGTGGAAGTTCGGAAACAGTTAAGTCAGGTTAAAGAGAGGGGGAAACAACAGGTTACCTTTTGATCGATTTTGTTATAGGACTTATGTTTATATCAAAGAGGTCGCTTTAAAGAAAGTGACCTCTTTAGTTGAAGCGTTTGTGGGGAGTTAAATAGTCCGCGAATATCCTTGGGTTTTAATCTGTTCCAGTTTCGATTTCATTTCCTGGATTTTTTCCGGATGTTGGGCACTAAGTTCCTCTTGCTCGTATAGGTCTTTTTTTAGGTTATAGAGCTGTTGGTCGGGAGTGTTGTTTTGTGTCCAGCCACCAGAGCCTTGACCGTCGATGTACTTCCAATCGCCGTGGCGCAGGGCGAATTGCCCGCGGGCGGAATGGTTGACAAGATATTCCCTGACAGGTTTGTCGAAGTTTTCGTTGGTGATTGCGGGCCAGAAACTGAAACTGTCTTCGCCCATGTCTTTCGGTAATTTTACTTGGAGCATCTCAGCGCAAGTAGCCATTAAGTCCAATTGGCCGATCATGTGGGGATAGACTCTTGATTTTTTAATTTTTCCAGGCCAGCGGACTATAAACGGAATACGGTGTCCGCCTTCGTAAATATCCCTTTTTTCACCATAAAGGCCGGCGTTGGTATAGTGCCCCTTTAATTCGATAATATTCGGTTTGTTTTTGCCACGGTGTTTTTGTGCGCCATTGTCGCTGGAAAGGATTACCATCGTATTGTCATCGATTCCTTTTTCTTTTAGCTTAGCCAAAACGTTCTGTACCAATTCGTCAACGTTCAATACGAAATCGCCGTAAATACCGGCTTGTGATTTTCCGCGCATATTATCGGTAGGCACATACGGCGTGTGCGGAGCGGTAAGCGGGAGGTAAAGAAAAAACGGTTTCTTATTTCCGGATTTTTCTTCGATATAGCTTACGGCCCTTCGACTTAAATCGGGAATGATTTCCTTGAATTCAAAAGATTTCGATTTAATCCCGGGCCGGGCAAACATTCCTTCTTGTCCTTCGAAATGTTCAAACTCTTGGTCTGCCACATATTTGTTTTCGATAAAACAATATGGAGCCATATCAAGAGAGCCGACATGCCAGTAAGCGTAACCGAATCCGTGTTCTTCCGGCCCGCCGCTTACGGGTTTTGAGAAATCCACCTCATTCTTGCCAAACCTGTCTCCGACTTTCATATTTCGGGCCTGTATTTCGGTTTCGTATTCGTCTTTTACCCCCCATTTTGCGCCGAGGTGCCATTTGCCTATCATTGCGGTTTCGTAGCCGTTATCGTGCAGGAGGGAGGCTACGGTTTTTCTTCCTTTTTCAAGCATAGGGAACGAATAACCGCCTAATACGCCCCGTTTTTTTGATGTTCGCCAATTATACCGCCCAGTAAGCAAGCTATAACGCGAGGGCGTACAAACCGCTGCGGATGAATGCGCGTCGGCGAAATATAGGCCTTCCTTTACCATGCGATCCATGGCAGGAGTTATTACTTTTTGGCTTAGCGGGTTCAGTGCTGATATATCACCTACACCCAAGTCGTCGGCATAGATAAAAATGATGTTCGGCTTTTCGCTTGGGGAGGTGTCGCTTGTGCTTTTGGCTGGTTGGCATGAGCTGGCTGTTAAGGTGGCTAGCGCCAATCCCAAAAGGTTTCGGTATGTTTTTCTCATATTTGCGGACATTTAGGAGCGATAAAAATTTGCGCAGATAAATGGAGGCGTAAAAATCCACTCCGGTTTTTCCTTAAAATATTGAGGGAGCTGTTTCTCCCTTTCAGTGTTAACTCGCAAGAGTGCCGATTTGCCCTGACATCAATTTACGGAAAATTAGTCTTATGTCTTTCCGTTCGTTTCTTTAGGTATAAACCAATTGTTCTTTTGAATGGTATTTTCATTTCCGTGAGTGAGAAATATCGGTTTGTATTCAATTTCCGTTTTTGCTGATTCCGAAGATGATTTTTTGAAAATGAAAAGGACCAGATTGCTCCGGTCCTTTGGATTGTATTAAAAGATAAGTGTGGTTCTCTTTTAAGAAAGTAGCCTAAGTTCTACTGAAAGTGTTTAAGATCGAAAATCAGTAGCCTTTAGGCTTTATTAGGGTTTACTGAAAAAGCCCAGAGGGCTACCCAGCTAGGATATTTTGCCAGACAGTCTTTTCCTGTTTCTTTTCGCCGTCTTGAAGCCATATCCCGTATTTCCAGCTCAAGAAAACAAGGTCAAAAAAGATTTCGCTCTGAAATCTTTTCAAGTTGGCCACGAAGAAAATGCAGGCGATCCATGAAAGCGAAGTGTCCGCTCTCCTTGCCTGTATTTTGTCCAATCCGTGTCCCCGTTTCACTTCCCCGAATTTTCCTTCCGCCCTGCTCCGGTGCCGTTGGTGAAGCGTCCGGTTTTCCTTGCGTTCCCTGATTTTTTCGGGACTTGAGGGAGGCCTTCCCAACGGGGAGCCCACGAATTCCACACCCGCGCCGGACATGGTCTGCCGGGCGTTCCTGTTTCCGTAAATCTTGTCCCCGACGAATTTGCCGAGCTTCATTTCCGGGTTTCTCTCCCCGAAACTGTCGATGTGCCCGCGGATCACTTCCGCGTCACCCTCGTAGTAAGCGTCCCATTGCGCCTTGTCCAGATAGGAATAGCCTTCGTGAAGGCTTACGGACAATTTGGCGCCGAACTCGGTGTCGCTTCCGTTTTTGCCCCGGACTATCGGCCGGACATGGGGCTGGAAGACGTTCACGATGCGGCCGTCCACCCTGTTGGCACCGGTCTCCAGCATGAGCGACTGTTGCCTGGCGATTTCGTGAAGCACCATCAGAATCTTCAAAAACCTGCTTTTTAGGCGTATAACGCCCTTGTTGGCCTCTATGAGGCTGTCGATATGCCGTAGGTTCCGTTCCAGATAATTCAGCTGTCGGCGTGCGCACACGCGCCAGAATTCGGCTCCTTTCCTCTTTTTTCTCGTCGCCCCGACATATTCCCTATGGGCTTTATCCCGGTAAGTCCGGGGCTTTTTGGATAAACCGGAATCCCTGGCGACGGGCCAAAGGAGGTCGATGATTTTCTCCGACTGCACCCTCGCCGTAGCCAACAGCCCAAGGTCCGTGGGGTATGGAATCTCTTGCGGCGCCACCGTCGCGTCGCAGGAGACAACCCGCTTGTCATCTTCGGCGTCCCCGGAATGCCCGTCTTTGGACCCTTCATCCCGATCGCCCTCCGCAATACGGATCCCCTCGTGTTGCAAAAGCGAACTCATCCTGTTAAAATCCCCGTACCCGAGCCGCTTGCGGACCGTCGTGAACAGCGAAGGGTCAAAGGCCTTTTCCGTGGTGAACGAGCCGAGTCCCACGAAATACTGGAGATACGGATTTTCTTTGATTTGTTCTATCGCCTCGGCGTCCGAAACGTTCAGCTTATGCTTCACGATCAGCGCGCCGATGACCAGCCGGGCCGGTTTGCACGGACTGCCCTTGCCCGTCGACATTTTCGATTCGTAGACCAAACCCAATTCCGCCCAGGGGATGGAGTTGGCCAACTTCACCCATCTGTTTTCCGGGTTAAGGCGCCCTATTTCCGGGTCCAAAAAACCTTCTATACTCAATTGCGAGGAACTTGTCTTGATCATAGGTGCAAGGGAAAAAATGCTCTCAGTCCTTTCTAAGGCCAATTTACGAATATTCCCTGTGCTTTGGAAAGGGAAACAAGCTACCTAATCCACTGATAATCTTGTGGTTTTTACTTTTTCAGTAAACCCTTATTAGGATATAATCATTTTAATGTGTTAGAATGATTTGTTGGCTGAAAGTTCCGCCTTGGCTATGGGTTAATTGCAAAATATAAGTTCCGGCCGGAATAGTGTTGACATATATTCTGCGATTAGAATTCGAAGTGGTTCCTTGCAGTCGAGCCACACCGTTTAAGTCGTAAACAACCCATTGGTATTCCGAGGTCATCCCGATAACCGCAACATATCCTTTGTCCGACGGGTTTGGCGTTACCCTCAACACGTCAGTAATCTGGTCTGGGTCCGGAACTGGCAAAACAGTCGGATCGGGAATGGTAATCGCGGTTGAAAATGAGCCTCCCGATTCGTTGGTCATAGACAAAGCGTAAGTGCCGGGATCGAGTTCGTCTACGTATATTCTGCGGTTTTCAGGGTCGAGTGTTCCTGACTGAACTATATTTTCTTCGCTATCCGAAAGCGTATAATCGTAAGGGCCACTCATATTGAATACTACAACAAAACCGCCTGATTTAATTTCCGATAATTCGATATTATCTACAACGGGAGTAGGCTCGGCGATAGAGAAAGCGTGCTCATAAACTCCGTCTTGGCTATTCGTCAAGATTAGGCTATAATTACCCGGATCCAGTGTATTCACGTCTATTTTATTGCTTTGGGCGTTTATCGTTCCGCTCAGCGTTTCGTTATTGTTTCCGTCACGGATAATATAATCGTAATCTACAGTCATATTGCTTACCGTAATAAAGCCGTCTTCCGAAATTTTCGAAACGCTCAGATTATCGATAAAAGGAGTGGGTTTTTCGATTATGATTTCGTTGGAAACCAATGTTTTTCCATTCGAAACCACCTCGCAGGCGTAGGTTCCGAAATCATTGCGTTTGTTGCCACTTAGGCTTGGGCTTGTCTCGCTTGTTATTTTCTCGCCGTTCTTTGTCCAAGCGTATGATTCCTCGTCGGTGGCGTCGCAGTGGAGTGTAAACAAGTCGCCGTTTTCTTCGAGGCGAATTACGGGGCCGTTATTCCAGTCAAGTTCCGTCAGGTCTTCGAAGAATTCCTTTTCGTTGATATATTCGGCGTCCAGAATAAGCATTGCCCCGCTGTTTTCGTATGGAGCGATGTTTATCGGATTATCCAAATGACTGAGAGGGTAGAAGATGCTGTTTTTGGTTTTGCAAAGGAAAATCATTTTTGCGTTATCGAAATTGGAGTCGCCGTCGGCCGTTTCCACAGAAGGGGCTACCTCCAAGTTCGTAAGGCTGGCATCGACCAGTTGCTGGACCTTATTGCGGAGCGATGCGCCGTTGATTTCCTGTCCATTGCGGATATAAAGCGTGATGTTCCGGTCTTTGGCCATTTGCGCTATTTCCGTAAAGCCTTCTTCCAGCCCGACCTTGCCCAGCGCACGCATAGTGATTACGGCTTTCGTAAGCCCAGTGGCTTGCATACGGTCCATTACGGTTTCGGCGTAGGCCATTCCTTTTTCGTAGATCTTCTGCCAAGCTTTTTCGAATACGATTTTGCTAAAGCCATCCACGTCGCGGGTGAAATCCACTACCATTCCGATTCCTTTAGAATCAGCCCAAGCTTTGTCGGCCAAGGCTTTTTCATCGGAAATACCGTGGAGGTATTCGGCCTCCACCATTACTCCTCCGAAGTATTCGAAAAACGAAGGGGCCGAGGCCACGCCGGTCTTAAGATCGGGCTGTTTGCGGAGCGAAAGGTAACGATTGGCGTTTTTGGCGATAGTGTGCCCTTCGATATCGAGAGTCTGAGTCGTGATTCCGTCGGTGATTTCGCCAGTGCCTTCGCCATTAACCTTTTGCGAATTTGCGTAGGCATCGTCCCAAGTTTCGTAAACTTGGTTGAGTACTATTTTCTTGCCTTCGGTATCTTGCGGAATATCCGAGCGTTTTTTGACGAAAACGAAAGTGGAAACGGCTTGGCCCGTATAGGTTTTGATCTTTTCGTTGGTCAAAAGCTCGTTTACGTTTTGTGGCGCTTCGGTCATCAATACGTGGGCGCTATCCAATACGTTTATTTTTGATAATACGCCGGGAATCTGTTCGGCGGTAAGGTCTCTCAGGTCAAAAACGAAGCTGAATTTTCTGGTATTGAAATAAGCTGCGTCTTTGGATACGGCTTCCGGGCTGGTGGCCAACATCTGGGTTCCGGAGAATTTTGCGCCTTCGAATTCGTTGCCGAAAGCTGGCCACTGTTTGTTCTTGCTTCGTAAAGAATGGAAATCGGCCATGGCCAAAAAGCGGTTCGATCCTTTGTCTTCCAATACGATTTCGGAAGGAATGGAAGTCTGGCCGGGAGCGACGGTTACCTTAAACATACGGACGTCGTGGCCTTGGATGTTTTCGCTGTCCGAAGTGCCGATATTATACGTGGAGGCGGTGGCTGGGTAGTACTCCGTTTCGTGCATAATGTCGCGCTCGCCCATGTTCACTTCTTCCACGGAAGTGATTTCCCCGATATTGGATTTGATTTCGAACGGTTTTCCCTCAAGCGTATTATTGAAAACAGTCACGTGATATTCCGTTTCGGAAATAGCGTTGACAACATGGTGGAGGCCTTCGCCAACGCTGAACGGCATGGATTTTTTGAGCTTGGCGTCATAAACGGTTTTGGCGTGTTCCAGCAGGCGATATGGGCGCTGCAACGGAAGCGGGTTGCGCTCGTCGGGGTTTACGTCCCACGAAAAACCGAGCTCGTCTTTGTTAAGGCCGTAAGGCGACATCAATACCGTAATAAACCCTTCGCCTATGGGCAATTCGAAGCACACGGGCTTGTTTTGCCAGCTCATCGCCGTTTCGGCGCCTTGGGGAATAGCCGGAATCGAATAAAGCTCGAAGGCTCTGGGTTCGGTAATGCTTTCTCCTTCGAGAACGTCGATTTGGGCGTTTGCCGGCACGTTTTCGGTGCTTCCGATGCGCCATTCCGGCCACAGTTTTTTTGCGTTTCCTGCTGTGATTACCACCTCACCGCCTTTCGATGCGAAATCGGTGAGTTTCTTTTTAACATATCCGAAATCCTTCTCGATTTCGCTGGTAACCACGGCCAAATGATAACGGTCGAGGATTTCTGGACGAACGTCGGAAAGAATAACGTCAGACATTTCGCCGTAAGGGGTTTCGGTCAGGTCGTATCGGAAATTTTTGTAAACGCCGACTCTTTCGAAGCCCGGGTAGAGCATGCTGAAGATATTGTCCGTAAGGAAATCGCCTTGCGAGTAGGGGAGGTTTACCCAAGATTGGAATTCCTGGCTTTTCTTTTCCGGACCGAAATATCCGTTATTGAAATCCATAAACAGTGCTACGGGAGTCACCATTGTGCCCGGGTTCGGATTTTCCTTAATGTAATTGGCCATGTCCTTGACCATCTGCCCGCGCGGAACCAACGCGTCCGTCTCTTTCCAATTTCGCTGTTGCGTAGCGAATTCCTGCGTTTGGTCTACGCCGTTATAAAGGTAATTCAGGTAGATAAGCCTGCGGAAAAAGCTGAAAGGCGCCTCGTCTTTTACATAACTAGTGCCCGTCGTGGCCGAATGGCCCATTGAGGTAAGCACGCCGTATTGTTTGGCCGCGCCACGGATAAACGCGTAATGGATGGGCTGGGCCGTTTCGCCGCGATAAAAAACCTGCGCTTCGGCCAAGGTAACGATTCCCTCCTTCATCAGGTGGTGAATGCCGCCTTTGTTGATATGGGCGAGGATATAGTTGTTGGCCTGGGTGCCGTAATACTCGAAATAGTCACGGAATGCCTCCGCTTGGTTTTCCTTTTTTCTCGAAAGCGGAAAAACGTAATTCTGTCCGAGATTGAAAAAAGAAGCGTCGCTTTCGCCGAATTGGAATCCCAACATATTCGGTCCGAGCCAATCGTAAAGCGTTTGGAGGCGTTCCGAAAATCCGCCTTCACGGTCGGCTAAGCCGTGGGAGTTTTTGTCGCCAGGAGTTCTCAGGGGTTTGAATCCGGCCACACGCAAATTAAACGTACTGTCTTGGAACACTTTGTACCAACGGTAATCCGGATCGGCATTGGCCAGTCCGGTTTCTTCAATTCGGTACGTTTTTCCGCCGTAGGCCGAGTATCCGTAGCTTTTGTCGCCGAGTTTTTTAAAAGGGATTCCGTTGATGGCGAATTGCAGGCGATTGCCCATACTTTGGCGGGTAGGAAAGGCCAGCGCCCTTTTATTATACTCCGGATAATCTTCCGGATTATAAAGATGACGATAAATCCTGACCGGATTATGCCTTAGTTTCGGAACAGTGCTTTGGGCTTTCAGCTTCCCGAAGGGGAATAGGCACGCTGAAATAGCCACAATTAGTAAAGGTATTCTCATTGCGGTAATTTATGTTGAAGAAAAAAGTGTCTGGTTTGTTGGGGGCTTCCCACAATGTGCTCGGGCGGATTTTACTTTACCCTTACATGAATATGTGTTTATGTTTTAGCTCAATAGTTAAAAAGTATATTTGTACATGGCCTGAAGTTTATTTTCTTGTTTCGGGTGAAAAAAATCAACCGGAAGCGCTTTTTTTGAGCCAAAATGAATCATATCCTCACAGAATTAATGAGCAACTTTGAGGCATGGCAAGCGCCCTTTTTTCGATTTCCGGCGCAGGGGCCAATAATTTTTTACTGAAAAGGAAAACGTATGAGACGAGCTTTAGCTTTCCTGTTATTGATGTGCGGATGCTTTGTGGCGCAAGCGCAAGACGATTCCCAACCCATCAGAATTTATCCATATAGGGTGAATCCCCAAGATTATCCGATTAACGAACGGCGTCCGTCTTTGCCGGCTACCCGCGATCTTTTTTCCGACCGGATGCAGTTTCAGCATAAGGCTTTCGACAGAAGGTCTTTTTTGCCGGGCTACGACCGTACGGGTGGCAGTTCCGTTCGTTTGGAAGAAAAAATATTCGCTGACGGACTGAAGCCGAAACATCTGAAATATGCCAAGTCGGTGAGAAACAGCGATAATACATTTAAGTTGGCGGGATATAAAATATTCCGGACGCCGAAAGTGGCTCATCAAAACTATAACGAGCGCGCGCATATAGCGGGATCGTATTCCGATATTTCGGAAAAGTTCTACGATTTGGCCGGTCCGCGGTTTCTCGGTTTGCAGTTTGGCGAAAGTGACGCCAGCTACCTGAACCTTTCGCCCGGTTACATATCGCCGATGTCGCGTGACCATAGGCGTCAGTATCTGGATTATCAGCGTTATTTCGAACATTACGGCAACCATATCGGAAATAGGGTGGTGTTGCACGTAAACGAAGGGACTTCACATTATTTGATGAAAGAAGGCACGGCCACTATCGCCGAAGCGCAGACTTTTTATAGGGGAAAAGTGAATCCATTGGTTCATTATGTCTTTTTGCGTGGTGCCTCCAAGCAATACGGTATTTTGTTGGGAATGGGATTTTCCACAACTACGCCACACGGCGGAATGAGCTTCCATTCGCCCGAAAACATTCATTGGGCAAAGCGTGAAATCATAAAAGCCTACGGCGAATTGATTCCCGATCCCAAGCATTATCCGACCACCGTTCCGGCTTACAAAGCTTTGCGGATGTATTTCCAGACTTCCAGCGATCGCGGTTCGTCATTAAGTCTTTTCCGCCGATTGATGTACAGTAATTATATGTATAACGGCGTGGTGATGAACTATGAGCCGGGCGCGTATTACAATAACTACCAAGTGGCTGACGAAAACGGGAAGGATATTAAAAATATGCCTTCGAAACTTTCGCCTATTGGGGAGCAAGTGCGTTCTGTACGGGAGTTTGTGGAGAAGAATCCGCATCCGGGAAACCAGATAACGCCCGTGGCCTTTTATATGGATTTCTTTAACGGATGGCGCACGCCCGATTCGCGCAAAAAAGCGATGAGGGTCTGGACAAACATTCCGTATGGGGCCGGCGATTATTTCACCGATAACCTGTTTTCTATGTTCTATCCCGGTTACCGCAATGTGGGGTTATATAAAAACGTTAGCTTCGGGATGACCGCCACGCCTTATGGCGATAACGTGGACGCCATTTTCAGCGATGCCGAACAGGAAGTTTTGGACCGTTACGCTTTGATGGTAGTCGCTGGCGAATTGAAATACGATTTGGAATATCAGCGTCATAAGATCTTGGAATATGTAAAAGCAGGTGGGCGCTTTGTAGTGACTGGCGACAACGCCCGGAAGCTGTTCCCGGAATGGGGTATTTCCGAAAAATCCGAAAAGAATCAGGTTGGAACGGCCGTGACGGTAAAAGGAAACCGAGTGGAGGAAACCAGGGTTTTCCAAAGTCTGAAAATCAGGAACTTGCCGGAAAACAGTAAGGCGATTGCCCGGACAGCGGATAAAATATTGGCCTTTGAAAAAGAAATAGGGAAAGGGAAAATTATCGTTTCTTTGGTGCCTGCCGGAATAACCAGTAAAAAGGAAAACTTCTCGTGGAAAGACGATCCGAATAAAATGTATCCGGAAGGGCTAGGCCGGCCGTATTATATGCCCGCGCATTTGGAACGTATAATTGGCGAACAGGCCAAAGCCGTAATGCCTTTTGAGGTCGGCGAAAATCTGGGATTGGTTTGTAACCGAAATGAAAAGGGTATTTACACATTGGCGATTTTTAATAATAGCCTGACTAAAGCCCCTTTCGAAATCCGTTCGAATATCGGTGAGATCCAATCGATTAAAGAAGCTGATTTGGCCGATGCCGAATTGAAAAATATAAAAGGTTTTTATCCGAGAGGTTTTGAGAAATACGATATCGGAAAAGATACGGACAAAGAGATTTCCGGTTATAACGTTCGGATTTTTAAGGTTAAAATAAAGGAATCGTCGAAGTTGGATGTTCTTCCGGAGCGCCATCCGGTAAATCGTGGAAACGGACGCTTTTTGGCAATGAAAAGTATGGTGGAGCTCAAGGAAAGGATTCTCTGCTATCCTTCGTTTTTTACTTATTTCGATGGAGTGAAAATCGATTTGGAAGATTTGCGAGCCGTAAACCAAGGCGCGTTGGAAGAAAACGCCAAGTGGTTTAATAGAAAACGTGTTCGTTTTGTAATAGACGCCCGAAACGCTGATGAAAAGGCTGTTTTGAGCGCTATGGAAAAAACGAAATCGTTGGATTTGGCCGATGATTGGCTGGTGAATAAGCGTACGAAAACGTTGGGTAAAGCAGCGGATAAGTTTGGCCGGAAACTTCATACGGAGAAAAGCGGTGGAGTTGATCTTATCGAAAAATTGAAAAAGCCGAATATGGGCGCTTTGCAAGTTTTGACTCTTGAATACGCTAATTGGGATCAGGTTTTTGGCGATTATTTGGCCGTATGGGAAGCGAATCCTTATCAGAAGGCTTCATTGGCCGGAGAAAAACCGGAAAACAAATATTCAGCGAAAGCGAACTTATTAGGCAAAAAAGAAAAACGCTATTTGACCGTCCGTACCGTATCGGATTTGGAATTGGCGAAAGCGGGGGAATTGGACGGGATTCTTTTGAACGCCCGTCTTGTGTTCGAAATGTCGGAGGGTAAATTCGTATCGGATTTTGCATCGAATAATAAAAACCTTCGTAAAACGATTGTCGATTTCCGACCGTTTGTGGATGGTTATCGCCAAGTGGTTTTCGAAAAAGAATGGGGAGTTACTTACGATAAAGGCCTGTCAATGAGCGAAGACGTAATGCGGAAAATGAAATCGGCGGGTGTGGAATCGGCGATAGTGCCTACGGATAAGTTTTTCAAAAAAGGAATGGCCGGTTTTGAGGAGTTCTGCGGATTGGCCAAAAAACACGGAATCTCCTTGGTATTGGAGCATTCCAAAAAAGCCCAACCGAAAGAATTGGCGACGTTGCGCGAAACCGTACTGGGCTGGGGCGTTCGGAAAGTAAGTGTTGCTGGCAATCCGCAATTGGCTAATACCGAAGCGTTCGAAAAAGCGGGGCTAACACCGGAGTTCTGGCTATTACGTTTTGAGGATTTCAAAAGAAGGTCGAGCCCGTTTTATCCTATTTCACAAGCCAGAGGAAAACGGCCTTTTAAAGCGACGCTGGAGAATTTGGCGGGACAAACGTTGGTGTATGACGCCGAGTATATGGATAAATCGGAACTAAGGGAAGACTTAGGGAAGATGGAGCAATAAGAAACACGTATCCAAGTATTGCATAAAAGCGCAGGAGGGTTTCCCTTTTTGCGCTTTTCGTATTCAAGATGAGGCTTAGGCGCAAAGGGCGGAGTCCAAGCGTTTATCAAACACCGAATATCAAATAACAATCGATTTTTGTCAGGGTAACCTGATGTTGCTACGAGATGGTAGTAGTAGGCGGGCGAAAGGCGCGCCGACTTTACGGGACTTTTGACCAAACAACATAAATCATCTATGAGAAATATTACTAACCTGGAGAATTTTTTCCGGTCATGCATTCGCATATGGCTGGCATTTTTGGTTGGGGGCGTTTTTCTGGCTTCCTGCAATGATGATGAGGACGAGACTATGGTGGCGCCTGGCGGGTTGAGATATACGGATTATGTCGAGGCCGTTGAGCAAAACAAGGATTGGACTTCTCCCGAACCGCAAGTGTTCGGACAAGGGACTTTTAGCTTTGCGATAGATAAGGTAACCAAGACGTTGCCCGAAAACGAGGAAGGCGAAGAGGAGACCACTCCGCGCGAGGAGGATATCGATATCTCTTTGCTTCGACTGGACCCGATGACTGGCACGATCTCCATCGAAGCGAACGTTTTGGAAGTGGGAGAATACAAAGTGGGCGTGACGGTAACCAACGAAATCGGGAGTTTTACGCTTAATAATGCTATTGAATTGGAAATTTTGGACCCTCTGAAAGCGAACATTAGCCTAAGCGCTACGGAGGCCAAATTGATGGTGAACCCTACATCAAAATTACCGATTACCAGCATTTGGGTGCCGATTGCCCTGACAAACGAAAAAGGCGCGGCCATTACCGTAGAGCCAGACGGACTTTTGGCTCTTGACGAAGAAGGGCGTTATGTGCCGGTAGCTGACAAAGCTTATGAGCCGGGAGAATATGACATCACGTTTACGGCGCGCTTGGCCGAGCACCTCGACGGATCGGCGAAATTGAAACTGATTATTGAAGAGCTTGGTGATCCTGAAATTTCGGTAGACCCCACCGAGCCGCATATCTGGACAAACAAGGAAGGCATAGCGCCGGGCGTAGGCGAAGGGCTTTCGATCAATGCTGTTGGCTACTCGGCTTTGACCGTGTTGGGAGGTGACGGTGAAGAGCATCCGCTTTTCGAAATGGTTGAGACAGAAGGAAAGATCGAATTGAAAGCCAAAGAAGGCGCGTTGCTAACCGAAGACGCTTACGAACTTACACTCCGCGCAAGTATAGAGGGTAGCGAAAATCCGGGATTAGCCACATTGACCTTGGCAGTAAAACGGGCCGCTTTCGAACTTACGGCTACCGAAGAAACACTTCCGGTTAAGCAAGACGGCGTATCATGGTTGCCACGTTTGACAACTATTCTCGGAGACCTCAATATGCCGGATGATGCGACGATAACGCTCAGCGATAACCGCTTTATGGCTGACGGAAACCTTATTCGTCCGGACCTGACCAAGACGTTCGCGGATGCGGAAACTATCGCGTTGACTATAACATTGGCCAGGGGCGAAAGCGTGATGCAGGTTTCTACGCTTACAGTTTCCACCGAAACCAAAGCCGACGTAGAATTCACCGATTTGTTTACGATGACACTGCCCGAACTGGCCGATGAGAAAGCGAAAGTAAATTACGGACAGCCGGAACATATAGGGGAGGGAGCGAATTTCAAATCAGGAAATATGGAAGTGTCGATTATCGATTTGCCAGACGGTTACGTACTGGCGGAAGATAAACTTTGGTGGCAGGCCAAACATATTTCGGCTACGCCAAGAAACGCCAAATCTGAACAGCCGACCGTTCCGCTGGGACCAAGTTTGGTACTTACGGCGCAGGGCACAAAGCTGACGGTATTGAACGACAGTCGCCATATCGTTGCCTCGGAAGCGATTGACGTTCAGGGATTCAATAAACTAAAGATGTCCTTTACCGCCTATATGGACTTTAACTGTAACAAATTCGTTGGGGCGATTGCCGATAAATATATTCCGGAGCCGTACCAGTGGATTCAGGTTTATGTAGTGCCGGAAAGTGAATACGAAACCGCAAAGGCGGATAATTATCAGACACTGAACCAATCGTTGAATGAGGAAAACGATGTTTGGTCTAGCTTTAAAGTAGACCGTATGACAGAATTGGAACCATTGAAATATGAGTTGTTCCAAGATAGGGTTCTCGAAACTAATATTTCCACGGATAAGGTACGATTGGTGTTTATGTTTGAAAACCAATCGAAACGTTTCAAAGACAAGTTCGGAGTGGTAGACAATAAAAGATACAATATCGGAACAATGAGCGTAAGCGACCTTAAGGTATCTGCTAAATAATAGGTTGGACGAATATTGGAAATGGAATAATATCTTTTTTGCATAAAATAGCGAATGTCGTGAGACATCGTGACAACTAAACCAAACCATTACATGATATAGAGACAGGGCTTGCCTTGTCTCTATTTTTTATGGAGAAAAGGTTATGATAAAAACAGTAAACCTAAATAGTTAGTTTATTGGGGGCTTTGTCGTATATTATAACCCAAGTGTTACCTCAAGCCTGACTTTATTTTGATCTATAATGCGCTATCTTTTCATTTTTATTTCGATGTTTATTTACTTTTCCTGTTCAAGTCCTAATGCCATTAATTTTCCGAAACTTCAAGTTAAAGCTCCTGAACATGTGCGACCGTTAAAACCGGAAAGTATGTTGAGGTCAAATAGCGAGATCTTTTTGCCTGAAGAAGTGGGTTTGGATACGCTTCAATTAGCCCGTTGGGATTTTTCTAATGAGAAGAAATTGAACTCAGATTCTCTAGCCTCATCAATAAGAGTTTATGTGGATGTAAGCCAAACATTGTATTTGCGTCCGGGAAGGCATCTTCCGCCCCCACAGCCATTTTCTTCAGTGGGATTGGTTGTTAAAGAGATCGAGAGTTCAATAGAGTTAGATGAATTTGAGGAGGATTCAATCATTGAAGAAACGGTAAATGTTGATCAAAAAGCGCCATCCGATAGTATAGCAATCAAACGGATTTTGAAAGAACGTGAGGAATGGGAATCTAGGCAGGCCGAAAGGGTCAGGGCAAACCCTGTATATGTGGTAAATGAAGGAATTGATACAGTTGACGTTCTGGTTCAGGATGGTTCGTTTAGAATGATTCAGGAAGCCAAAGATAAAAATGGTGTCTGGCGTCCAATCGAGTATTGGTTGAATAGCAAATGTGGAAATAGCTATTGGCATCAGTCGCTAGCACCAGGAGAGTTTGCGATAGTGGGGATGAACCGATATACGGAAGGAAACGAAACGGAGCTTCGGATTCGTTTAGATATTGGAGATAGTGTATTATTTTCCGCACCCTTTTGGGGTAAAGTAAAGGCCTGTCAATTTAAGATGTCAGAAGAGGACTTGGATGTTTATGGTCGTGGGAATGTGAAGAAGTTTCTGTTTCTTCCCGATTAACCCTAATTGAAGCTGTTGCATTAGATGAGTTTTATATAAAAATAGCGCAAGGAACAGTTTCCTTACGCTATTTCGAGTGCTTAAACTTTTACCGCTTTTCCGATTTCTTGAGCCAGTGTTTTCACTTCGTTCAGCCAAAGGTTTATTTGCTCGGTTGAAGCACTGGACGTAGGGGCGAAGTTTGTGTTTTTTACCACTTCCAATCCAATAAATTCCAAATTGGTGTTTATATTCTGGTTCTGTAGGTTTTGGTATTCTTCGATATCGGCGTCCATAGTTGTGATTACTTGCGCAGTCTTGCCTTTTAATAATCCGACAGGCTCGTCGGATTCGGTCAATTCCCAAGCGAATCCTGGTAAAAAAGCTCTGTCCATAAAGCCTTTCGCCAAAGCGGGAAGCCCTCCCCACCAAACAGGATATATCCAAATAATATGGGAGGCTTTACGAATCATGTCTTGGGCTTTGATAAGGTCAGGCTCAAGAGTCGTTCGCTTACGGTATCCGAAACGAAGGTTTGGGTCGAAATCAAGGTCGGTAATATTTAGTGTATTGACTGTATGGCCAGCCAATTTCGCTTCGTTTTCAAATGCGGAGGCAATCGCAACATTGAAACTTTCTTTGTCGGGGTGATTATTAACGATTAGAATATTCATAGTGATATTAATTTGTACCCGACAAAAGTAAGCCGACAGTTAACTCCCTTTAGAGGACAAATGTCCTAAAATCGAATTTCGCTCCGCAATCGGGTCAGGTGTCTTGGGGTTATGCCCAGGTATGTCGCCAAGTATTGTTGCGGAATACGTTGCGCATAAAGAGGACAAGCTTCGATGATAAGTTGGTAACGTTGTTTGGCGTCCAAGCGCTGAAAAGTGGATAAACGCCATTGTGAGTCGATAAACATGAATTCTACAAAACGACGGCCCAATACTTGCCATACTTCGCCTTTTTCGTATAAAGCCTCAATCGCTGACTTGTGAATGATTTTCACTTTCGAGTTAAATACGGCCTGAATGGATTCTGTCGAAGTGATGTTGCCGTAAAAACTCTCATAAACCCCAAAGAAATCCCCCTCAATCGCAAAATTACTTGTGCTTTCACTTCCATTGTCATCGATATGAAAAGTGCGTAGAAGTCCCGATTCGACATAAAACAGTTTATCGGACACTTTGCCGGCCTCCACCAATATTTCGGACTTATTTACGGTGATTTCACTGATGGAATTTACTAGATGCTTTTTCTCGCTTAGGTTCAAAGAGGCAATACTGTGCAGAAATTGAGATCTTAATCCATTGTAACATTCTTTATAACATTCCATAACCAAATCGTATTCTCAGTTTTTGTAGCTAATTTTTTGTATACGGTGAACTGTCAAACTAAGCCGAACTTTTTGGCCGTTATATGGCCCGAAAGATGCAGGGACATAGTTTGGTTTTTGATTTTGTCATATACTGGATGATTTTTTATACTTTTACATTAAAATCAACAAGTCAAATCTTAATTTTCTTTCTAAAACCACTATGCGATATTTTCAGCTTATTTTTTTTGTCTTTTGTTTAAGCACTATTCTATTGTCATGCGCTAAAAATGATGATGAAGAAAGCGCGAACCTGTTTATTGAAATTCCAGATTCCAGATTTGAAGAATTATTGATTGAGTCGGGGATAGATTCCGACAAAGTAGTCAACAAAAAGATACTGCGGTCAGACGCTGAAAAAATCACACATCTAGAACTTAATTCCACTCAAGGGAATTCGATTAAAGACCTTGCGGGTATAGAGGGTTTTGTCAATTTAGATACCTTATCAGTAACCGGGAATTTTATAGACGAGATTGATTTTAGCCATAACAAAAAATTAATAAAACTGAATCTTGATGGGAATAATCTTTTGTCTGTCAAAGGGTTGGGAGAGTTAAAGAGCTTGAGGTGGTTGAATGTTTCTTATAACGATCTTACAGAGCTAAAGATAGACAACCCTGAACTGGAAGAAATTTATGTCAGGGATAATCAATTGGAGGAATTGGACGTAAGCGGTTCTCAAAAGCTCAAAGCTATTTATGCGGTATCGAATAAAATATCAGCTTTGGATTTGAGCGCAAATACACAGCTGGAGACAATAATCTTGTCTGACAATAAGCTGGAAAGTGTTTCATTAGAGAAAAATATAGGGGTAAAGACACTTTATATTTCCAGTAACTCCCTTAAGGTATTGGATGTTAGTTTTTTGGTTTCATTGGATTTTCTCCGGGTTGACAGAAACCCTGATTTGACTTGTGTGAAAATTCGAGATAATCAAAATATCCCAACTGTTGAAAAGTCATCTTATCAGGTATTGGCTCCTTCATGCCAATAATGGCCTAAAGTTTAAAAAGCCATTGGTGCCGATTTGGAGTAATGACAAGAGTTGAAAATGAGGATGAGAAATTATGGAAGAGATTAAATATATAAAAGGCGACGCTACTTCGCCCCAAGGTAAAGGTGTAAAAGTAATTGTACATATCTGCAATAACATCGGAGGCTGGGGGAAAGGCTTTGTCTTGGCTATTTCCAAAAGATGGAAAGAGCCCGAAGCTAATTACAGAAAGTGGCACAGGGAAAGGGCGAAGAATGATTTCGAGTTGGGAAATGTTCAAATCGTTCAGGTTGAGAAATATATTCATATAGTCAATCTAATCGGGCAACAAGGGATAAAGACAGGAAGCAAAGGAGTTCCTGTTCGTTATGAAGCGATTGAAGCGGGATTAGAGAAAGTCGCTTTATTCGCTATAGAGAATGAAGCCTCGGTACATATGCCAAGAATCGGTTGTGGCTTGGCGGGCGGTAAATGGAACCAGATAGAACCGCTTATCGAAAAAACGTTACTGGCTCAGGATATTCAGGTTACTGTTTATGATTTTGATTGATAGTGTTTTGTTTCCGAATGAAATAAGAAAATACTAGACGGCAAATGAGTTTTCCATCATTGGTTTTATCACACCTTACGATGGAGTCCCATTTTGATAATTCTGTCTGTACTCTAAAGGGGACATATCTGTTTTTTGCTTAAAAAATCGGTGGATATGCTGGACTTCCGAAAAATTGAACTTATGAGCTATCTCGCTGACAGTCTTATTGGTATGAATAAGCTCCATTTTTATTTCAAACAGAAGCCTTGATTTTATAAAATCCGTAGCCGTTAAATTGAACTGAGATTTTACGGCCTTATTTATCGTTATTCTGCTGAGCTTCATCATCGAAGCGTAATCGTCTACCTTGTGGTTGGTACTTATATGCTCTTCCACCAATTTTCGGAATTGGTACGCTGTATTGTCCAAAGCGATTGCGTTTCCAATTTCGTTTACTTCGGAGTATTTACGATTAAGGTTAATCAATATATAATAAAGAATAGAGCGGATAAGATGGGCGCTATCGCTTTTGGTATGTAAAATCTCTTGTCTTATTTCCTTCAGCTTTAGGAGTGTGTCATTAAAAAAAGACTCGGTTGAGGTGAAGAATAAAGGGAAATCAGGTTGATAAAAGAACAATAGTCGATAAATAAAATATTGATCTGAGAAAAAATCATTTAGAAAATCTTCCTGAAAAACCAAAAGTCTTCCTTCAAAGCTAGAAGGGTTTACATGCCAAGAATAATTTTGGTTTTGGGAAATGAATATAAAGGTATTTGGTTTTAGTGTTATGGTCGCATCATTCAATTTTAGAAAGCCGTCCGCATTTTTAATGAAATATATCTGAAAGAATCCCGCTGATTGCGTTTCGGTTGTCATTTCCATAGCGCACTCCGATTGCAAATCAATAACGTTCATCAGAAATAGAACGTTGCAGAGGGTTTTGTCGAATTCTATATATTTCATTCCTAAATTGCAGGTAAGGTGAAAGCTAAATTTGATGTAGGCTATGATGCCGGATTTTATGACCAGAGCCACTTTATAAGAAACTTCCGTCGTTTACTGAGTATCACACCATAGCAATATCAAAAATTGATAGGGTAGCAAGATTATACAATTTTTTGAAAAAGACTCTATGTAGTTTTGCCTAAAATATATGCTTAAAGACAAGCGATTTAAAATTGAGAAAAAGATATGATTGAAGAAAACCCATTGTTATCACTATTTCCCGAAGCGGAAATACCGTTGCCGGGCGTGGTTTCTCGTTTGATACAAGCCGGTGAACGGCAATTAATTTTTATGGAATTTGAGCAAGAGGCTATAGTTCCTCCACATTCCCATAATGCCCAATGGGGTGTCGTTCTTGACGGCGAAATAGAATTGACTATCGAGGGAAAAACAAAACTGCTGAAGAAAGGCGATTCCTATTATATTGAAAAAGATCAGGTTCATTCCGCAAAAATTAGTGCGGGGTATAAGGATTTGACTTTTTTCGACCAGATTGACCGATATAAAATAAAAGAGTAATATCTAGCTCAATAGAGGGGACAGGAACAATGCTGAGTTTTTGTTATTTGGTTCCAAAGGCTACTAAAGAGTATAGGTTTGGATCTTCCTTTTTTGTTTCCACGGTGTTTTCCTGTTCGCTCTCAAACATGAAGTATACCCGGTTCAGCAATTCTAAAGTGATAGTTCCGTATTCGTTGGTTTGTTTTGTGTAATCCTTTTCTATTCGGTTCAATTCTTCCAAAATATCGCTTAATGTGGGAACCTTTTTCCAATGGTTAACGATTGTGATTCGATTTCCGCCTTGTATATCATGAATGTAATCATTGAAGATACCGGAAAGATGCTTCCTATCGTCAAAATGCAATTCTAGATTTCCATATCGCCAAATCGGTGATGTTTCTTTATTCATCTTATTTAGCCACATATCAGGTGTTAATCCTAGGGCTTCGATTTCGTCTTTGCGCAAGCCTAATCTAATTTTGCCGAAAACTCCGGTTCGAATAAAATCGGATAAATATACAATCATGGAACGTTCTTTTTTGCTTTACACTCTTAGCCTTGTGTTTTGTCGCTTTGGTTTAGATACCAGTAAATAACGTTACGGAAGTCTTTTTTAGCCTCATCCACAAATTCGCGTAAACTCTCCAAACTGCCTTTGGAGAGTTCCAAAGTGGCTATTCTTGTATTGAATAAATTGTATGAACCTGTATCCATGACGTGTTCTGCTCGTATACTTTCGATCAATCGCTTGGCTTCGTGATGTTGGTTAGTTGGAAAAAGCTTTTGAATCCTACTTTCGATATATTCCATAATACTCTCGGCGACTAGTTCGTAGCTCATTATTGATTGAATTGCTTTTCGGTAGGGGCATTAGAAAGGACTCCCCGAAGGGAGTCCTTGAGCGTGAGTAAGTGTGCGATAGGATAAGGAAAGCTACTCTCTATTTATTGACGATTGCGTAGTGTTTTCTTCATCTTCATTGAAAAAGAATAGGATAGCGGCGCCTGCTGCGATAAATAAAATCCTAAGTAACCAACCGATGCCAGCTCCCCAGATGTCAATCCACATCAAAAGGCGGATATTGTAATTGAAAATTGCGAGAATAGAGGAGGCTAGCCCCATCAAGAGTAATCCGCCGCCAATTTGAGGAAGTTTGTCTTTGATTAAATTCATGTCGAGTATAATGGATAAATATCAATGCGAATAAAAAGGGTAAAGGGTTTATGCCACATAACCATGGGCTCGGGGTTTGCGACATAGCATTCTTTCGATTTTCGTATGAATAGGGGAGTCCAAAGGAAAACGATATACCTTTTTGTCTCCTTCCAGACATATCTGAACGTAATCGATGGGACACATTTTGATTCGTCTTGCCCGGGGTAAGCGAATGATAACTTTATATTCGATACCGTGCTGTACGAAGGAGGCTTTACGGTCGTTCTCGACCTCCAAGCAGAATACGGCAATATGCGTCGGGCGATTTAAAACGGTGGTAAAGAAATGGATTACCATGCCTATCACTAAAACCGGAATAAGAAGATCAGTCAGATGAAAGACATTTGATCCAAGCTCGAATTCGAAAGCGGGCCCAAGAAAACGATATAAATAGGGCCTCATGAAATAAAAAAAGAAGGAAGCGAGAAAGAGATTTACACCGTATTGAACGAAAGTGTATTTCTTATCCTGTTCGTGCCCTCGAAGCAATAGTTTCTGTAATTCTTGACTATTCATGGACGAATAATTTTTATAACCAAAAAGCAAAACGCTATTGGTTTTGTATTCGTCCGTAAAAGTAAAAGAGCGGTGATCAGTTGGAAAGCCAAACCAATTTCCGCCCTTTATGGTCGCATATTAGTAAAAGGTAATTGTTTTTCTGAATGAGGCGATTAAGCTTCGAATACTTTCTTAACGAATTCTTCTCGCTTCCGGATGGAAACGGGAATAGGGGTGTCGTCCTTCAAATATGCAAAACGGGTTTTGTCATAACGATCAACATAATCGATGTTAACCATATAGGATTGGTGCGTTCTGACAAAACGGTCATTGGGCAGTTGGGTGACATATTCTTTCAAAGGCCTTGACGCAATGAACTTTCGTCCGTCATTAAGAAAAAATGTCGTATATCCTGCGTCCGATTTGCAGTAAACTAATTCGGCGAGTTCGATAATTTGATAACTTTCCTGTAAACGGAGAACGATACGGTTCTGGTTACCCGAGAGTTGTTCTTTGAAAATATCCAGCTGTTTGCGTGTGGAATATTTTCCTGCCGAAACCTTTTCGAGCGCGTCTCGCAATTCGTCCGGATCAACAGGTTTTAGTATATAATCTATTGCGCCACACTTCAGCGCCCGGATGGCGTGCTGATTATAAGCGGTGATGAAAATAACCGAAAAATCAAGCTCTTCCGTATTGTCTAACACATCAAAACCGGAACCGCCCTGCAAATTGATGTCGAGTAACACAAGGTCCGGTTTGCAAGCTTTGATCAACACGCTGGCTTCGTCTACCGAAGCGCATTCGGCGATAAAATCCACAGCGGGGTTGAGTTGCTGGACTAAACTGATTATTCCTTTTCTGGTATATTGCTCGTCCTCGACGATGATGGTCTTAATCATAGTGTGTCTGGTGAGGGATGGTAATGTTTACGGTTGTTCCGGTATCATCACTGTCAATTTTCAGATCTCCTTTGCAATTAAATTCTTTTGCGAATAACGCAAGTCTTTCACGTGTAATACCAGTGGATAGCGAACGTTTTTCTATCGATTGTTTTTTTCGATTTATACCGGAACCGTTATCCTGTATGGTGCAGAATAAGTTATCATTTTTATATGTTAGGGAAATATCGAGTAATCCTTTTCTGTCAACATGACGGAAACCGTGCTCAATGGCGTTTTCCACAAAAGGCTGGATCAGCATCGGCGGGATTTCGATATTTTCAGGATCAATCGTTTCGTCTATTCGAAGCGTAAAATCGAATAGATTTTCGAAACGCATTTTTTGTAATTGCATATAATTCTCGACGGCCATCAGTTCCCTGTCCAGCGGTACCACCCGATTGTTCGAGTTCTCCAAGATAAGGCGCATCAACTTTGAGAATTTGCCCAAATAATTCACAGCCTTTGACTTGTCATCGTTTAGTATCATTCCCTGAATTGAGGAAAGGGAATTGAAAATAAAATGGGGCGTCATTTGCGAGCGCATCAGGCGTTGTTTCATCCCGATATAGCGCTGCCTGTTTTGGCTATGCCTATATATATAAAATCCGGAAATAATTACCAGAACCAAAAGCATGGCGAGAACACCTATAACGCTCCACAAAGTTCTTCGTTGTGAAATTTCCAATTGGGCGCCTTTGACGGTTACTTCCCGCTTAAGGTCTACTTCCCTTCGGTAAGCGTCGTTAAGGATTTGGGCCTTTTGGTCTACATTAGTGTCAAACAGCCGTTGATTATAAGCGTTTATGGAATCCAGAGCCTCCAAGGCCTCATCCAATTTTCCCAGTTTCTTATAAATCAAAAAATTGTTTTTGTAAATCACGGGATGGGCCGTGGCTATCGGGTCGTCGGGAACCCTTGCCATCGCTGAGTCCATATAGGCTTGGCATTTTTCCCATTCCTCTTTTTCCATATAAAGGTGGGAAATGTCGGAATACGTCATTGCCAACGCATTATGGTAGCGCATTCTTTTTTCTATCGGGATTTTCTTTTTGAAATAGAAAATAGCGGAATCGTACTGCCCGGAATAACCTAAAAATTGACTGTAATTCGTGAAATAATCAAGCTCTAGAGTAGTCGCCTTAAATACTCTGGGGTCCATACGGTCGTAAACAGCGAAAGCCGAGTCAAGTTGGCCGTTTTCAAAATATACCAATCCCAATACGAGTTCGACACTAGCGCATAATAGCGAATCCTTTTTACGGAAATACGGAAGGTTCTCCCGAATCGTCTCTATGCTTTTGTCATAGCGTTTGAACAGGAAGTCTTTAATATATAAGAGCCGGTACGCCTCGATTATATAAGAGGTATCGGCTTTTTGTTTTGCCAAATGCAGAAGGCGTTCCGCATAAAGTGCGCCATTGACATAGTTGGAGTTTTCATAGTGCGCCAATCCTAACCAATGATATTCTTTAAGGCTAAGTTCCTCACGGTTTAGTTTTTCCGTAAGGGCCATCGCCAACGAGTCATGCTTCTTTTCTTTTTTCAAACGCAGGATATTGTCGTTTTCGTTAATGGAAAACGCTATCTCTGGAATGAAGAGCAAAAGGCTTGAAATAAAGAATCGGAATAGGTTTGATCTCACGTAACTTAAAATTTTGATGTATGAGATATAAATTTGTTTATCTTTTTTGGATACAGGAAATACTGACGTGATTTCTATTGTTATTCTTGGATTAGTATTAATTCATATGCTTTTAGTTTAGATGATGCGGTGGCAAGATGGAAGAGATATTGGAAGAAGGCGTTGTTTAGTTTGTGTTTTCTGTGAGTGATGGCTGTTTTTCAAAAGGAAAAAATGCCACTGATATAGAAGTATTTTTATAAATCATGTAGACTTATGTTAATGTATTGCCAATTTTGGTTTTATGAATGGAATGGCTGGGCTTTTCACTGGCTAAAGTGATTTTCTGAGCCTGGTTATTTTTCGCTTTACTTTTACAAGGTTAGTATGAATACTGAAAAATATAAGTTGATAGTAGAGAACGAGATGGCGCCCCACCACATCCTCGTTTTCAAACAGCACAAAACACGACGCGACGTATACGAAAGCTGTTGGGTACTGGCCCTTAACAATCTTACATCCGTCAAGGAATTTGTTTTCGAAGACCGCCTTTACGTTCCAAACGGAGCAAACGTACTTAACGCCTACGATATCGATTCGCAAAAGCTTATAGGCCAGCGACAGTTTGAGGATAAAGAGATGATTTGGGCCGAAATGCGTCCGGAGCAAGGTGTATTGTACCTCTATTGTCATGATGAAGACGGCCAAAGCGCCTCTTTCCATATTCTGCGCGCCGATGATCTTTCGGAAGTGAAGTCTTTCGAATTGTTGGACAACTTCACGCACAGCAAAGCCTTTGATCTTGACGCCAAAGGGAACCCGCTTTTCTATTATAATTACTATCATGAAGAGAATGAATGCTGGGCGCATAGTTATTTGACACTGGATTTGGAGTCGGGAGCCGTAGCCGAACATAATCTTTCCGACGCCCCGCGTACCGATGAAGACGTGCGCCGTCCTTTTGTCAATGCCGAAAAGGGCTTCGCCCTAATGCCTTATTGGGAAAAGCTGAGCTTGAACAAAGAAGCCAAAGGGCGCATTACCATTCCCTTCCGTGTGAAGTTTATAGATCTGGAGACATTTGAAGACCGTGGCGTTTTCAAACTGCTCGATTACCCGTATTCCGACTTGGAATTCCTGCAAAGTTTTGTCGATCGCTTTGTTGATAGTCTGGAAGAGGCTGAGTTTGGATCCGAAGAGTATGATGAACTGATGGCCAAGGTTTATGGAAAGTTGGAAAGTGTGTGGATCGAACCTTCGGAAGGAGACTCGTGGTGTGTTTTTGACGGCGGTATTTTGGTGCGAATCGACGGCGAAGGCAAAGCTTCAGAGCCTTTAGTTGTGATGGCTACCCGTGATTCGGATGAGGAGCTTAAGTATAAACCGGGCCTTCACCTGAGCATCGAAGGTTTGGATCCGTTCAAGGGCTTTTTGTTGCAGGATCAAACTTCCCTCAGGTATTTCCGAATGCCATTTAAGCTAGAGGAATTAAACGGTGAAGACGGTGAAATTCCGAAAAGACTCAAGTCAGCGATGCCCGACAAGCTACGCATGCGTGACGAAGACGAGTTGGCGATTGAAAACCTCGGCGTGACTTTGATTCAGGTTGCGGACTTCAAGCAGGCGTCCGTAGTGGAGGCTTTGGAGAAGATGACGGAATTCGTAGAAAACCTCAGCCCGAGTGAACATGGCCTTAATCTGGCTTTCCGGGTATGCGACGCCAAGGGCAAAACGATGGATGAAGAAGCCTTTTTCAATAAAGCGGCCGGCTTGAAGACCGTCGCGCCGATGGTCGAGGCTTTGGTGCGCACCTTTTTGAAGGTAAAAGATTCCGAACTGTTCCGTTATGATGCCGAAACACGCTCCCTAGCCTATGCCGTGAACGCCTTGGCGCAAAAGGACGAAGCTTATTTGCCTTTGGTGGAGGCTTATTTGGCGAATATGGACTGGGAACACGACGTTTTCTGTCAGTCAGAAATGATTCCCGAACTGGAATCCCGCTATCCGGACTCGGCCTTGGTCAAAAAAATCAGTGATATTCTGGAAGATTATTACGGCTGATATTCTTTGCCTTTATATAGGGTGGAAAAGCTAATTGTAAAGGAAGAATAGTTTTATTCGGTTGTGTAGCGAAGGCCGTCCGTTTTCGTAATTAGCGGATCGAATAAAACTTTATTCTTGACGAATATTACTCTGTTCGGTTCAGGACTCGTGCTTGTATATTCTATTTCTCGTCCTTTGAGGTAAATCTATGTTTAACATGCGTATTGTTTGAATTACGCTTAGTAACTAGGGTTTACTGAAAAAGTAAAAACCACAAGATTATCAGTGGATTAGGTAGCTTGTTTCCCTTTCCAAAGCACAGGGAATATTCGTAAATTGGCCTTAGAAAGGACTGAGAGCATTTTTTCCCTTGCACCTATGATCAAGACAAGTTCCTCGCAATTGAGTATAGAAGGTTTTTTGGACCCGGAAATAGGGCGCCTTAACCCGGAAAACAGATGGGTGAAGTTGGCCAACTCCATCCCCTGGGCGGAATTGGGTTTGGTCTACGAATCGAAAATGTCGACGGGCAAGGGCAGTCCGTGCAAACCGGCCCGGCTGGTCATCGGCGCGCTGATCGTGAAGCATAAGCTGAACGTTTCGGACGCCGAGGCGATAGAACAAATCAAAGAAAATCCGTATCTCCAGTATTTCGTGGGACTCGGCTCGTTCACCACGGAAAAGGCCTTTGACCCTTCGCTGTTCACGACGGTCCGCAAGCGGCTCGGGTACGGGGATTTTAACAGGATGAGTTCGCTTTTGCAACACGAGGGGATCCGTATTGCGGAGGGCGATCGGGATGAAGGGTCCAAAGACGGGCATTCCGGGGACGCCGAAGATGACAAGCGGGTTGTCTCCTGCGACGCGACGGTGGCGCCGCAAGAGATTCCATACCCCACGGACCTTGGGCTGTTGGCTACGGCGAGGGTGCAGTCGGAGAAAATCATCGACCTCCTTTGGCCCGTCGCCAGGGATTCCGGTTTATCCAAAAAGCCCCGGACTTACCGGGATAAAGCCCATAGGGAATATGTCGGGGCGACGAGAAAAAAGAGGAAAGGAGCCGAATTCTGGCGCGTGTGCGCACGCCGACAGCTGAATTATCTGGAACGGAACCTACGGCATATCGACAGCCTCATAGAGGCCAACAAGGGCGTTATACGCCTAAAAAGCAGGTTTTTGAAGATTCTGATGGTGCTTCACGAAATCGCCAGGCAACAGTCGCTCATGCTGGAGACCGGTGCCAACAGGGTGGACGGCCGCATCGTGAACGTCTTCCAGCCCCATGTCCGGCCGATAGTCCGGGGCAAAAACGGAAGCGACACCGAGTTCGGCGCCAAATTGTCCGTAAGCCTTCACGAAGGCTATTCCTATCTGGACAAGGCGCAATGGGACGCTTACTACGAGGGTGACGCGGAAGTGATCCGCGGGCACATCGACAGTTTCGGGGAGAGAAACCCGGAAATGAAGCTCGGCAAATTCGTCGGGGACAAGATTTACGGAAACAGGAACGCCCGGCAGACCATGTCCGGCGCGGGTGTGGAATTCGTGGGCTCCCCGTTGGGAAGGCCTCCCTCAAGTCCCGAAAAAATCAGGGAACGCAAGGAAAACCGGACGCTTCACCAACGGCACCGGAGCAGGGCGGAAGGAAAATTCGGGGAAGTGAAACGGGGACACGGATTGGACAAAATACAGGCAAGGAGAGCGGACACTTCGCTTTCATGGATCGCCTGCATTTTCTTCGTGGCCAACTTGAAAAGATTTCAGAGCGAAATCTTTTTTGACCTTGTTTTCTTGAGCTGGAAATACGGGATATGGCTTCAAGACGGCGAAAAGAAACAGGAAAAGACTGTCTGGCAAAATATCCTAGCTGGGTAGCCCTCTGGGCTTTTTCAGTAAACCCTAACTAACCCGTAGGCCTGACTGTGATCTCAGGATCAGAAAGGTTCGGGGTTTAATATTGGTTTACCAAAAATCAAAAAATGAGAAAAAGAATAACAAGCCTGGTTCTGATGGCTTTTGCCTTAACAACTTCATCTTGCCTCAGTACTGAAGAAAAGAAAAAGAAAGCGGAAGAGGAGGGAAATGCGCTTATAGCGATTAAATCCAAACTGATAAAAGGGGCGGGAGAGGCTTTGAAAAGCGATGGTAAAGATGCCGTTGAAACTGCGACGGAAGGTGTCGGGGAAATAATCAAAGGCGTAAATTCCGGTTTTGACAAAAGTATCAACCAAGCGAATATAGAAGCGGATAGCGTATTTCTGAAAACGTTTTCTCTGGGGCGATTAAGTAAAGATTTCAGCTCATCGGACAGTGTCAAGGCCAGAAAAGTATCGGTTTATCTGATTGCGGAAAAAGCGTTTGACGGTAAAGTGAAATTAAAAGCTTTTGACGCTTCCGGAATGGAGATAGGAAGAAGCGTTTTGAAAGTAAAAATAGACGAAGACGATTCCCGTTATTTTGATTTTGAATTCGATAAACGGACTCCCTTGTTACAAGCCCACCGGTTTGTGATTAATCTAAAATAGCTTCTTGGGAAATTAAGACGAATATCAAAAAAAGTATGCGGTTCGAGGAGATGGTATGTGTGGATTTGAACCGCACACTTTTAAAAAATGTATTAGTCCTTATAATATGAAAAAGTCATTCTCTTAATGGTGTTGGCGCCAACTAGTTCTTCGGTACAATTGCCGTGAGAGTCGAATTTAAGTAGTTTGGGGCTTGCTATTCCTACTATTTTTCCATCTAAACCAAATGTGGTTTGACGACTTAAAATACCTTCTCTATCGTACTCATATTGTTCCTTGCCCCGAGGGGTTGGATTTACTCGTTTGGTAAAAGAGCGCCATTCTTCTGATACAAGTCTCATTTCGTCGTCAAAAACATATTGTTCTTCTTTTGTGATGGTTTGGTCGGCAAAGTATTCAACCCTGATCAGGCGATTGTCGAATGTCGTTTCAATAGTTTCCTTAATAGGACTTCCTACGAGAACCTCTCTTCGTTTTTTTATATTATTCTCGGACACTTCATGTTCAAAAACAGAGACTTCTTTTAGCCGACCGTCATTAAAATATTCCTTTCTGCTGGCAAGCCCTTTTGGTGAATAATGCCACCTAAACTCATGATCGATTTCGCCTTCGAAGTATGATATTTCGTTAGTGATATTTCCTTTATGGTCGAATCGCATTTCTATGGGATTGTGGACCCTTGTGGTATCGAGTTGTCCTTGCTTGTTTTCATAAGTGATTACCACTGTTTTTACGGGGCCGAGAAGCCGGTTTAATTCAGCGTCGGTAGGAATACGTCTTTTTGTACATGAAGCGCAACTTAGAAGAATCAATATGTAATGGAAATAGGGTTTTGTAATCATTCGATGGGTTGAATAGCCTTGTCCGGGTGATTTAAAATGCAATGATACGCTACGGTCAATCCATATTCGCTTGGGATAAATATTTGAGAGGGACGATTTGATATTTGTGGGAGCTTGTCTTGTTATTGCAAAGTTTGGCTTATTCTACAGGTATTTCGAGGATTCTTTGATACTATGCATTTGAACAAAATTATTCTGGTTTTATTCGTTTCATGCGTCTAGACTATCATTGAGTCCAATGCGCTCCAAGAAGCTAATCTCAGGCCTTTATTTTTCTTCCATAACCGTTATGCTTTTGGATGGAAGAAAAATTTGTAGCCGTATTTGAGAGATTTTTTGGTTACTTTTTGATCTTTCAACTAGCGAAGCGTTCTCATGAACTCCTTTGAAAGAAAACAAGAGTGAATAAAAAGTAACACCGGGGCATACTAAGTGCAAAATGTCAGTGGTTTCGGGATAGCGTATTTTTAATGCTGATAAATAAGTCAAGATGCATATTAGAAAGAGTTTAAAATGCACCAATCAAACTTCTGATTGATCGATTCTCTTACATTCGCCAACCTGACCCATTTATTTTTCGAACATTTACTTATGGAGTTTTCCGAAAAACCGTTTTTCCCAAGAAAACCGCGCAAGCATCGGCAACTGAACGCCGAATTGCGTAAGCGGTTAGCCGTGGCTTTGGGGCAGGGGCTTCGGCAGAACGAAATAGCGGGGCTGTTGAATGTGCATCCCTCGACCATTGGCCGTGAGCTGAAGCGCAATAGCCCGATGGGTTTTTATGATCCGAAGCTAGCCCAGCTTTTATACCGAATGCGCAAGCTGGCTACGGCTATGGCGGATCGCTGTTTGTATCAAAACCGTCTCCGGCATCACGCTCTTTCGGTTTTGCCTGCTCCCCGTACTTGGATTTTATGGTTATCAGATACCAAAAGCTATAATCGTGAATTGCCTTTTCGCAGACCAAGGTATATCCAAACCGAAAAGCGGAAGCATCGTTTGCCATACCGGAAAGTTATGGGCGGGTGGAGGATTAGAGGCCGAAAAAATGAAATAGCTTGGCCACCAAGCCGGAGGGCATATAGTTTATATGAACGGAATGACAAACCGTATCATTACTTAAAAGACCGAATACTTTTTGCGTTGATGCGTTGGGATTTGAACAGGGTGGAGGCGGAACGAAAACCTAAGCCCCCGCCGTTACATATTTCGGTCCCTAATCATGCTGTTATCTTCATCAAGCCACTCGCCTTAATTAATAGCGAGGAAGTTCCGCTATTGCCAAAAGCGGCCTGATTCTCCCTCTTAAAGCCTTGTTTTACTTTTTGAGCTTATTATACTTGTCGGTATATCCTGACGGTGTTTTTTTAATGTCATTTTCGGACTGCATTTAGCCTTAGTCTTCGTTTTTCTTTCCCCTTTTTGCTGTTGATTCGGTCAAGTTTGGAAATATTGACAATTTGAAAAAAATTGCGTTTGCTCACGTATGCCGGATTGGTTTTAGGGTGAGCGCACTTTGACTTAAATATCAGCATTTAAAATTTGTAATCCCGAAACCACTGACATTTTGCACTTAGCAAGCCCCGGTGTTACTTTTTATTCACTCTTGTTTTCTTTCAAAGGAGTTCATGAGAACGCTTCGCTAGTTGAAAGATCAAAAAGTAACCAAAAAATCTTTTAAATACGGCTACAAATTTTTCTTCCATCCAAAAGCAAGACGGATATGGAAGAAAAATAAAGGCCTGAAATTAGTTTTTTGGAACGCATAGAAGTCATTATATGCTAAACCTTGAAGTTGATTGAAATGCGAATTGTAAAACAAGAATAATTTTGTTCGTGTGAATAAGAGAATGAGTTGGAAAAGTATCCAGATGTTATACCTCGCTTCTTTTCTCATGCCTATTCACTTCAGAAAATCATACCCATAAAAAAGTCACGACTCGAAATGTTTTTAGTTTTTATTATTTCTTGATATTCCTCTTCGGTTTTTAATTTGTTGCTTTGTTTTAATGCGTTGCTGGTGTTTTTTAGTTTTTCCATGTTTTCGATTAGGCAGATTTTTAAGTTATCCATTTCCAAAATGCACTCTGATAGTTCGATTTCGTTATAGTTCAACGCGACCAAAATTTCGAGTTGTTTAAGCTGTTTGATATTATCGGAAATAATCATGTCTGAACGGTTAAATACATTTGAAAAAATCAATCGCTTTAATTTTTGCATATACCTTATTGTCTCCGGTATGGTGACTACTTTTGTATCTGAATCAAATGCCCTGATTTCAAACTTTTCGATATGCTGTAGGTAAGGCAACGCGTTTTCAAAATCGGAAAAAGATCCCCAAAACGATATTTCCTTTATTTCGGGCATAGCTTGAAGAGTCTCTAATAGGCGTTGGGTATAGCGAGGCTCCGGTAAAGGGAATTCTATATTGTCAAAATCATCTTCCTGTACTTGATTGAGCAGTAATTCTATTTGCTCCTTATTTCCATATTTCAGTATATATTTTAAAGCATAAGCCGGAGTCGGCCTATAGTATAATCGCTGACGCTTTAAAGATATTGAGCCCATAATAAGCTTCGCTATATCCAGTTCCGTTCCTCCACAAATATCCACCATTTTTTGGAGGTCTTTTTCGTTACGATAGGGAATAAAGTTTATACGCTTGTTCCCCATATTTTTTTTTAATGCGGGCGAGGCGTGTTCCTTTATTAGCGTGCGTCCTACCTTACGGACCTCATCATTGTTCGAAGAAAAAGTAACTAAGAAAATCTCCGTGAAAAACTCTTTTATTACGCCTTCGTTTTTCAGGATATTAAACGCCAGTATATGGTTTGTCTCGTCACTGCTATCCAATAATGTTTGTATTTGTTGGCGCATATGTTCGCCCATTTCCGAGGCTTCCTGAAGAAACGAATTATTAATGGATTCGAAGAAGCGAAGGCCGTTTATAAGTTTTCCTTTAAAACCCGCAATACCGATACGCCCCGGCTTTTCGCCTACGAGAATATAATCCAGCGAACTATCCACTTTGCTTTTGACTATATAGCCTTTTTCTTTCAGGTCTTTCTTCTTTTCGGTTTTATTGGCGAAGCTTCCGGCTATCAATACCGAATCGCCTGGTTTTGGAGTGTTGGCATTACCGAAAAGGGGTTCCATACTCAAAATGGCGTTGTTTCGGATTAAAGCGAATTTCGATTTGAGCGCTTCGAAGAGTATATCTCGGCATTCATTGGAGGTTTCGGGTGATAGGGGATTAAACAGCAAACTGAAAAAGATCTTGCGATGATCGTTAGGCATTTTTTTCTCCCGCATATCCTTCAGAAACTGATTGACAGGTATTTTTTCAATTGGCGTTTGGTCCAGTAATACTTTTTCCAAGGACTCTATGGCGCTAATGGATCCCGGAAGTGTTTCGATTTTGCTATTACGCAAGTCGAGAGTCTTCAGTGATTTGCATTTGGAAATGTCTTCGGGAATGCTGCTCAAGGCACTATAACAAAGTTGTAGTTCCTCTAGCTTTTCGAGTTGAAATAATACGGAGGGGAAATTTTCGAAACTGTATCCCGAGAGGTTAAGCCCTTTGGCCTCACTAAAAGCCTGAAACTCTATGGGCAGACTCTTTACAGTCAGGTGGTGTGGATATCGAAAAAATAATATCCTATACTCGGGAGGTGTTTCGCCGTCTTTGCCGGATTCTAAATAGTATTGTCTCTTGCTATCCGATGAAAAAAGGTAACAATCCCGAATGGCTAGTTCATAGGGATAATACTCGGATTCCAGAAAGCCTTTTATGGATTCGTTGTCATTCAGGTAATTGTTTATATACCATTTGCGGAAAGGACTGCCGGCATAACAACAGAAATATGTAAACGCATATCGTTTCGATTCGATAATATGCTCTAAGGCTTCCCCTTCATTATCCCAGATTAAGATTTTCAGCTGTTCGTATTCTTCATTGGCCAGTACATTTGTGTCCAGGTACAAAGCCATTACCTGATCGAAACGCTCTTGGGTCCAGCCGTTTGTTTTTATTTCTTTTACAAGGTCCGTGACCTTAGTGGCGGGCGAAAAAATACCGTTTTGATAAGCTTCGGACAGTTCCCCTTTATGTGCGGGGTATCTTTCCGTAGGGTGAAAGTAAACCTGTGAATAATGATTGTCCCGGCATTCTTCCTGTATTAGTTTTTCGAAAAATTTCATGTCCCCGCGCGCACGCCGTTTTTCTCCTTCGGAACCAATCTGCCCATGTTTTATGGTTATGCTCAAATCGGGTGCGTCTTCTTGGCTAGGCTCTATTTTGGCGCTCCAAAATTTATATTGTCGTCTATAAATATCGATATATTCAAAATAGGCTTTCATATCACAAAAAGGTTTCAGTTTACTTTGGCTGGCAAGCTACGTACAATCTTCAATGCGGAATACACTTGATTCAGTGATTTTTATTGACAATCAATTCTTGAATAGGGGTGAAGCCTTTGGGATTTATGTGAATAAGGGCGTAATACTGTTTTGAAAATCCTGAAAACCGGAACATCAAGCGGTTTTTTTGATAAGCGGATAGGATTAGTTTGTGATAAAGAAAATAGAAAAACACAAAACGGATAGTTTTGATAAAAACACGATATACGGTTATGTCACGTCCTGTGATTTTATAAAACAGCGTGTGATTGGGCGACGTGAGTGTTTTGTCGGAATAGGGCCTTGTAATAGGAAAAAATCAAATCCGCCGTAAAAATCATTTTTGGAATAACTAAGCGGTAATGTTTTGCCGGTTTTCGAAAGCTTGGTTTTCGTCCGTTTGGGTGCAAAGCTTCGTAAAGATTGGATACGCAACGGGTACAGCCAAGCCCGGACAGACACACTCCTTTTAATTTTCTTAAGACTGATCTTAACCGGGGCTTTGCCCCGGGCAGTCTTATACACCTTAAACAAAAAATAATATGGTAGACCAAATGTTCACCGATGAGATAATCTCGGAAATTTTGAATCTGGATTCCTGCTTTCAGGCGGAGGATATGGCGCGCTTTGCCGAAGACGTGCCCGGCTTTCAGAAGTTTTTGATTAATGCTGAAACTGATATCGAAAGCCTAAACCATAAGGCGGAAGGTATTATGTTGCAAGGGCGTAAGCGAAATAGCAAACGCGATGAGAACGAAAACCTGAAAAACAAAGCCGAAGCGGATATAGCCAGACTGGAAGCCGCCATTCCGACGATAACGGACGAGAAGCTTTTGGAATCCGCGAATTTGGAATTGGCCAAAGCCAAGTATGACAAATTGCGTTTCCAAAGCAGACTTAACGAAAAACTACTGGGGTACGCTTATCTGGACGCCAAAGTGGAGGCGTTAATTTTGGCGGATACGGTACGTGAACTCCGCAAAGGGATTCTCAAAACGATTGAGGATTATTTTAAAACGGGAAACTACGGCACGGGCACCGTGACTTTTGAGGGCGTAGAGTATACGGCTTCTTAAATTGATTGGGCTTGGCTGTGATTGTTGTGTTTGGGCGCTCTGGAAACGGGGCGCTTTTTTATATTTTAATCATGCCACCACATCACATAAACTATATTTTTAGTATATTATGACTCGTGTTAAGACACTACTATTTTCATCAATACCTATATACTTATCGCAATCAGTATAATTGAGGCTCTTCATACCCAAGGGCTAGTTTTTTTACTGACTTGACAAACATTAAGCTTCAAAAGGACTACATCATGAAGCTCCATTTTAAAGACTAAACTAATATCAAATGCGACTATCAATCTTATTTTTAATTTTATGTCTTTTCAGTGCATGCTCCACGCACCATGAAAGTAATAAACTGGGAACCATCGACTTTGAACAAGGTCTGCACGAAAAAAATCACTTTGATCTAAAAGACAGAGTAACGGGAATCAAATACATTCCTTTTGAAACTAAAGAGGAATGCATGCTTAGTGATATACGGAACATATTCAAAGTGCAAGACAACTATGTGGTTCAGGACACCGAATATGTGTACATGTTCGATCCCTCTGGACATTTCATCAGAAAAGTTAGCACTAAAGGAAAAGGTCCAGGAGAATACGAATTATTAGTCGATGTACAATGCAGCCAGAACGAGATCTTTTTAGTTTCTCTAGGGAAAATCTTAGTATTCTCTGCCACGGGGGATTACACAAGAACGATCCCGCTAGATGATCTAAGACTTCAGGCTATGAGTATAGACAATGAAGGCAATTTTTATTTTATAATGCCTGATAAAACGCAAAAGAAAGAAATCACTAGTATCGACCTCATTCATATTTATGACAAGGAAGGGCATTTTATTCGAAAAGTAGAATCAAAAGTAGTTCGACATGAAGCAGGATTGGCATATTATAATAATATAATGAATATCGACGGGGTTGGCGTCGCATATAAAGAACTATTCGGCAATGTCATTTATTCAATCAACAAGAATACAGAACCGGACAGTCTTTTTGTTTTGTCCTTAAATGATTCCTTTTTTAAAAAGGCGGATTTTAATCGATCAAAACGACACATTTGGGGAGACAAATATCTACTGCTTGACGTCTTCAACACCCCAAAGACTAATATCTTCAAATTGCAAAAAGGGCTGATAAAGCCTACTCACGAATATTTGGTGTTTGACAAAGAAAAGGATAAGATCCATCGTCCACTTTTTGACGAAAACAAACTGGGCTTATCCTGCGACGGAATTAAAATGCACCCTGTCAATCAAACTGGAAAAACGCTTTTGTTTACCGTTGACCCAGAGTATCTTGAGGCACTCACCGAAAAAAATCCAAATATAAAACTTGAAGAAGACTGCAACCCGGTGCTTGCGGTACTTACTTTTAAATAAGCTGGCTGTCACAAGCGACCTCGCTTGCACACTCCTAATTGGAAAAACTGAATGGGCAAACGTGGACACTTGCTAATAAAAAATCACAAGTCTGAATACTTGCAATGGTCGTTAAACAGTCTTGCTGAAGCTGAGCAATAAATCAAAAACAGCAGTATAAAGTACCAGTTTTCAAATACTATATAGATAATTTAGTAAATCAAAAAATTATGCAAGTTTTTAAATATCGTGGTGGCGATAGGGAGATTTTCGAAAGAGACTTATCCGCTATTGAAAAAAATTTTTTCTGGGGCTCAAATTTCAAACAACTCAATGACCCATGTGAAACCTTAATTTCCTCTGACAGATTCAAAAGTGAGACTAAAACATTTTTTAACCTTACAAACAAGAACTCTGAAAAGGTATTAGAAAAGGTACACGATGCGCTTGATACCTTTATAAATCGAGGTAAAGAAATAGGTATATACTCGTTATCAGCAACTTACAATGATGAACTTTTATGGGCTCACTATGCAAATTCGCATCAAGGCTTCTGCATTGAATACGACCTTGACTTGCTATTAGAATCATATCCTAGTGATAAAATTTATTCCTTTCCAATAAAGTATTCTAAAAATCCACCTGAAATTGACATATCTGATATATCAGGTAAAGATGGAATTTCCTTAGTAAGGAAACTGGCAGGCAACAAATCAAAGAAATGGGATTATGAAAACGAATATAGGATTATAACAGACAAGAGCGGTGAACATACTTATAATTTCAAAGCTATTCAAGCAATATATTTTGGATTAAGAATGCCCGAACCATGGAAAAAGGAAATGATGACCATTTTACATGGAAGAGGAATAAAGTATTACCAAATCTTTCAAGTTGAGGGTAAATACGAATTTGATAGACAAGAAGTTCCAGATATTAGCGGAAGCGAAGTTACATATCTACGTCAAATTCCATCTTTAAACGGAAAAAAATCAAGTATCAACTTTGAGATCATTGAAAAAGATTTCAATAAATTCAACGAAAAAGCAACGATTTTAATTGAATTGGATTCAAAAGCAGATAGAGAACAACTGATTTGGATAGCAAATAAAATCAAAGAGGATCTTTTCAGAAGTGCAAGAAGAATTTTTATTTCATTTAGAATCCATGGTGTGATTGCTGGTAATGGGTATTGGGCTACTGCAAATTTTGATGGAAAAGAATTACAGGTATCTATCAACGGGCTATCTCTTGAACAGGAAAAAGAACTAATAGAAGGGTTTGAAAATGAAACTAGAGAAACAATAGGAATGTGGATTGATGAAACCCCCTTTATTTGTTCTAGTCTAACCCTCTTATTTAATGATGGAGCAACAATTTTAGAAACCAAATATTCCGATGGAAGTAAATCCTTAGAACAATTAAAAACGACTCAGTTAGGTTCAGGAATCAGATATGATAATTTACAAGGTAACTATCATGGAGAGTATTTTATCGTAGAAAACAATGGAACTCTAAAGTACTATTCTGAAAATGGATTGTTTAAGGAATTAACACCTTTTCATTTAGAAAAAAAATTAAATAAGGATTCATATAATTTATAAGACTTGAAACGAATCCAACCATGCCCTCCGCATACGTATTTAATAAAAGCATGACTTGTGTTTTTACCTATTTTGGTCTTCAAGATCTACGCCAGCAAAAGAAAAAAAGGGACCCCATCGCTGGCGGTCCCTTTTGCGTGCGGTTGATCTATATTTTTAGGGTCAAATTTACCTTTGATAAGGGTAATGGTTTTTTAGAAAATCAAAAAGGGAATCCATACAACAGAGTATGATTCAAACTAATCAAGATAAAAAATGGATAAAATAGAGTTGTTGAAATTGGGGTTGTTTATCGGCGCTATCATGTTTGGAAAGTATCTATATCGTGTTTGGAGAGATAAGAAGGACCAAGAGAGAAGAAGGGAATGTGTTAGGGATTGGGCGAAAGCATTCAATTTTGAATACAATGAAGTGGGTGATTCCAGAGATTTTTTTGACACGGTACTGCATGAAAAGGAATTGCCTAATAAGCTTTCTCCGCCAATAATACATATGACTCGATCGATAGAAAAGAAGGGGTTGTGTTTTTTCGATTTTCGAGTATTGGTTCGATTAACTCGGACTAAAATTAAAAGCGCAATTACTGTTTATCAGTTTAATGCGGAATGGCTGAGTGGTTTTCCGGATTTTCTTTTGAAACCACGTGATCCAAGTTTTAGCGACAAGTTTTTTGGTTCACCGCATGAGGTTATGCTCAACGTAACAGACGATTTTACAGAGAATTTCTCTTTATATGGAAACAAACAGCGGTTGAAAACTCTATTCTCAAGCGAATTAGCCGATTACTTTGCTGAACTATATCCGGTTTTTACATTCGAAAAGAAGAATGAGTCGTTGTTTTTCTATATCTATAAGAATGATGTTTCCGAAATACATGATTATGATGAGGCTAGAAGATTTGAAGCAAAATTGACTATGTTGGAAGAAATAGTTGAGCTTATTAAGATACAAGTAAACAGGGTAGAAGTAAGCGCTAGAGAAGGGGTTATGTCGTAGGGAAATAAGCTTCCTGTTTTCCTTCAATTTTTGACTCGATAAATATTTTGCTATTGATCATGAAGGTGATTTGTTATCTTTTTTTTAGTGTGGTCCTATCAGGTTGTGTCGCTGGCAAAATAAATACTCCGATAGAGTGCTGTCTTATTCAGTTGAAAGGAGAGGAAGGTAAAGTTAAATTTTTTATTGATACACCAAATGCAAAAATAGTAATTGATGGAAATGAAATTCAAAGTGACTCTTCCGTTCAGGACTGTTTTGGAAAGGAAGCTTTTGAATTGGTTGATAACCTTCAGTTAAAATCGTTGTGCGATGAAAAGGTCTTTAATTTGGTTTGGAGGGATTTAAGAAATGGAAAGGTTCGTGTTTATGATAAGAAGAATGACGGTTTTGTCAAAACGATAGAATTTGTCAATGTAAAAGATGTTATGGGCGAGCAAGAGTATTTTAGGTTTGTAGGTGGAGAGTTAATACTTAGTAAGGTAATTTCATTAGGGGAGTAGTTTCTCTGAAGCGAGGGTATCGCTATTGTATTTTTAAAAAGTACCCTTTGCCATGCTGGTTTGTAATTTGAATATGACACTGTCTCAAAAAGTGTGTAAACTCAGAATGTCGGAATTAGGCCTTGTCTCGCCTAGATTTTGATTCTGTCCTCGAATATAACCAAAAACTGATTAAGGATCATGCCCCAGTTCCTCACGGGCATGGTCCATTTTTTTGTGGCTTCCCTGATCGCGAGAAACACCGTTTTGACCACCGCCTCGTCCGTGGGGAAGGAGAGTTTGTTTTTGGTGTATTTCCTGATCTTCCCGTTGAGGTTCTCGATCAGGTTGGTGGTGTAGACGATTTTCCTGATCTCCAGCGGGAAACCCAGGAAGACGGTCAGCTCGTCCCAGTTGTCCCGCCAGCTTTTGACGGCGTAGGAGTATTTGTGTTCCCACTTTTGGGCGAAATATTCCAGGGCCTGTTTGGCCTGGGTCTCGTTTGCCGAGTCATAAATGGCCTTCATGTCTTTGGCGAATTCCTTTCTCTCTTTGTGCGCAACGTATTTGAAGGAGTTCCGCACTTGGTGCACGACGCATATCTGCGTGGCGGTCTGCGGAAATACGGATTTTATCGCTTCCGTGAAGCCGGCTAGGTTGTCGGTGGCGGTGATCAGGACGTCCCGTACGCCCCTGGCTTTCATGTCCGTGAGCACCGACATCCAGAACGAGGCCGATTCGTTCTTGCCCAGCCAGAATCCCAACACCTCCTTTTTTCCGTCCGTACGGAGCCCCACGGCGATATACACCGCCTTGTTGACGACTTTCGAGTTCTCCCTGACCTTGAACACCAGCGCGTCCATCCACACGACCAAATAAACGGGATCAAGCGGGCGGTTCTGCCAAGCGACGATGTCTTCGGTGACCCTGTCCGTGATTCTGGAAATCGTCGCGGGGGACACTTCGATCCCGTACGCCTCCGAGACCTGTTCCCGGATATCGCTGTTCGACATGCCTTTGGAGTAAAGCGAGACGATGACGTTTTCCAAACCGTCCACCATGCTTTTGCGCTTGGGCACCAGCATCGGGGAAAAGGTCCCCTCGCGGTCGCGGGGAACACGGATTTGGCTCTCGCCGAAGCTTGTCCTGATTTTTTTCGACCCGTGGCCGTTGCGGTAGTTCCCGTCCTCGCTCTTGCCGTGTTTCCCGTTGCCCAGATGGGCGTCCAGCTCGCCTTCGAGCATCGCCTCGACCGCGTTTTTCTGGAGCCGTTTCAAAAAATCGCCGAGTTCCTCGGCGTTGCCGAACTCCTTGAGGAAGTCTGCGGACAACACGTCTTCCTTGCGAATGGTTTTCTCGTTCTTTTTCATGTCTGAATATAACTTGTTGAAGTATATTCCCGACATCCTGAAACCTATACGAATGAAAATGGGAGTGTCCCCTGCCGGGAGGCTCCTCATTTTGTCAGTCAGTTTTCGGAGACGCTATCGCTCCTCCGAGAAACTGACTGACAAAATCGAGGGAACTTCCCCGCTTCGCTCATATAAATTTCATTTACACACTTAATGAAACGGTACCTTGAATATTCGGTAAAGGCTTCAACTTCTTCCTTAATCGAGAAATATACATATCCAGACTACGCCCCGTAACCACACCTTGCTTTGCCCAGACCTCCTGCACCAAATACTCCCTTGAGATCAGCTCGCCGGCTTTCTCGAATAATATTGCCAATATCTGAGTCTCCTTATCCGTTAATTCAATGCTTTCGTCTTTATAAAGTATTCTATTAAAGTTAAGGTCCAGTTTGATGCCATTCAGTTCGCGTTGGTTACTTCCTTTTGGCTTTGCTTTTTGTTTTATCAATAATGCTAGCCCGAAAAATATAAACAGGACAGAAGTGCCCGCAAGGCTTAGGGAAGGAACGTTGGAACGAAGCCGTATAGTCGTTTGACCATAGAAGCTTGACTCCAGCAAGTATAGGGATTTTGGGAGTTTTCGCCCAAGACAGGGGATTTCCTTTTCCGTTAAATGGTTTATCTCAAAACTATATACAATCTCTTTGGTGTCCGCTTTCAGAACATTGACGATCGACCTCGACGATATCCGAGAATTAAAATGCTTTACGGAGAGCGTCACCAAAGTGTCAGGGTCAATAACGATTGGTTTGTTGAATCTCAGCCTTAAGGTAGCCGAGCCTATTTGCTCTATTGGAGGGACTGGCGTGCGGAAGTCATTGTTGGCTTTTAACAACTCATCACCAATCGCTCTCATTGCCAGATGGGTTTGCTCCCGGACCAATTTCTTATTCGGAACCCGAAACAGGCTGATGGAAATGGCAATAAAAAAACAGGCCATTATAAAGAGTATGTGGCTGATATTGAGCTGTCTGAAAATTGTAAAAACACTTTTTACACTCATTTTACTTTCGTTTTACAAGCAGTATGAGAGGTTCCGTTATCGTAAATGATAAATTCAAAGCTCATCAATTTAAATAAAATCATGAAAAAATTGCTAAAATTAAATGAAACGCTTCCGGTGGGTTTGGACGTTGTCAGAATCATTAGCGGAGGAATCATTTTCTCGTTTGGTCTTGAGGTTTTCGATGAGGGTAAAATATCAGATTATACTTTATGGTTAACGGATGTGGGAGTGCCATTTCCCGTGGTTATGGTATACGTTGGCAAGTTTTCGGAGCTTATTTTCGGATTGTTTCTTACCGTTGGACTTTTTACAAGGCTAAGTACTATACCCCTGATGATAACAATGTGTGTAATCAATTTTATAATGCTGGACGGGAGTATTAGAACCGAAACATTTTATTTGCTAATGATCTTTTCCTGTTTCTTTTTCATGGGAGCGGGTAAGCTTAGCCTTGATTTCCTAATCGCAAAAAAAGAGAAAGAGAACACTTCAGCATCTCTGAATAAACTTCCATTGTGAAAAAAAGAAACCAAACTCGATGGCTGGTAATAAGCATACCGCCATCTCACCGTTTTTTCTCCTTTCTCAACGAATCTCTTTGTCCGCAAAAAAATTGAAGCCCTTCGGGGCTTTTTTTTGTGCGGTTTTTTTCCAGAGTTTCGGGAGAGAGTTATTAAAAAAATCTACATATTTGTAACTAGTTACGTATATAGAAACATAGATTATGGATTTTGATAACATCGGAGAAATGGCATTGGGCAGTAGATTAAGAGCCTTAAGCAATATGGTTACCGAAGATGCCGAACGAATTTATGAGCTTTATGATATAGAATTAAAACCCAAATGGTTTCCGGTTTTCTATTTTCTCTCGAATCAGAATGAAGGCAAATCCATCACTTCGATAGCCAAAGGAATTGGACAATCACACCCATCAGTAATAAAGCTTGTGCGTGAAATGGCCAAAGCCGGTTTGGTGAGAGAAAAAAAGGATAAATCGGACGGGCGTGTCACTAACATCATACTATCTAAGAAAGGGACAGAGTTATCCGAAAAGATAAAAGAACAATATACTGATGTAGAAAAGGCGATACAGGATACCTTAAAGCAAACGAGACATAATGTCTGGTTGGCAATTCAAGAGTTTGAATACCTATTAAATGAAAAAACCTTATTTGAAAGGGTGGCGGAACAAAAGAAGGACAGGGAGGCTCAAAAAATAGAAATAGTGGATTATTTGCCTGAGCATCAATCTGCGTTTAAAAGCCTTAACGAAGAATGGATAGAAACTTATTTTAAGATGGAAGAGGCTGATAGGATTGCGCTCGATCAACCCGAAGAATACATCCTAAACAAAGGCGGAAAAATTTTAATAGCTATTCATGACAATACGGTTTTAGGTGTTTGCGCCCTTATCAAAAGGCAAGACGAAAAGTACGATTATGAACTGGCGAAAATGGCTGTTTCTCCAAAAGCGCAAGGAAAAGGAGTGGGATATTTATTAGGTAGAGCGATTATAGATAAAGCTAACGCCTTAGGTGCCTCACACCTATATCTTGAAAGCAACACCATACTAAAACCGGCGGTATCACTTTACAAAAAGCTTGGATTTGAAAAAATAGCGGGACATCACACGCCTTATGAGCGCTGTAATATTCAAATGGGACTTAAATTATAATCAAAATGACATACGAGAATAAAGTGGCAATGGTCATCAAAAATGACCTTATGGATTGGCAAAAACTTAATGTAGCCTCATTTCTAGCTAGTTCAATAGCGGTAAAGTTTCCCGAAACGCATGGAAAACCATTTATTAACGCTTCTGAATCAGAATACCTTCCCTTTATAAAGCATCCCATTCTTGTTTATAAAGCTGACGACCAAGCTCAAATAGACCGAGCCTTTCAAAGAGCTAAACAAAGGGACTTAAGTATAGGGATATATATCAAACCACTCTTCTCAACCAAAAACGAAGATGAAAATCATGTTGAGATTGGCAAGTGCACGGATGAAACCCAAGAGCTGGTCGGGATAATTGTTTATGGCGAAAATAAAAAAGTAAATAAAGCCCTAAATGGTTTAAAGTTCCATGATTAACACGATTATAGATTCAATTACAATTGATCTCAGAGGATATATCGCTTTATCGATGATTTTATATTCAATGCTCGTAAAAGGGTGAAATTCTTTACTGTTATCATTTGAAATGAATTCGTAAACACTGCTAACCTATCACTTGACTAAAAACAGTATAAAAATGGTAACCAACTCAAATTTACATTATACAATAATCAAATATATTATTGACAATGGCTTTGCTCCTGATAATGAAACACTGTCAGAACTTTTAAATAGCGACAAAGCAAGTATTGAGAAGGGCTTATATAATTTACAAGAATATCATGGCGTTGTTCTTCACCCCAATGAGCCGAAAGTTTGGGTAATACACCCTTTCTCTCTAGCGCCGACAAACTTTTGGATCAAGTCGGAAAAAGGTGAGTGGTGGGGGAATTGTGCATGGTGCTCCTTAGGTGTAGCCGCACTTTTAAATCAGGATTTGACCATTATGACAAGCTATGGAGCACATGGGGAAAAAGTTGAGATACAGATTAAGGATGGAAAAATTGTAGAACAAGACTTATATATACATTTCCCTATTCCAATGAAAAACGCCTGGGATAATGTTATTTACACGTGTAGTACCATGCTTGTATTCAGAAATGAAAAACAAATAGACGATTGGGTGAAACAACATAATATCCCAAAAGGAGATATACAGCCTATCTCAAAAATTTGGGAATTTTCGAAAGAATGGTATGGCAAGCACCTAGATGAAAATTGGCAAAAATGGACGATGAGAGAAGCAAAAGAAATGTTTGCAAAATACAGATTAGAGCATAAGATCTGGAATTTGGAAGATGAAAAAGGACGGTTTTAGAAAATACTTGTCCTGTTCAAAGGGAATTGTCCTTCGCTCTTCATTTTCCCCTATCTCATCGACTTTCTGAGACAACAAAAGAATTGTAAGCCCTTCGGGGCTTTTTTCGTGCTGGTTTTCTGGAAGGGCATTTGCAATGACTGCCAAATAAGTTGGCGGGATTGGGGCTTGAAACATACACATATTAAAAAAAGGACCCCGTTGCCGGTGGTCCCTTTTACTTCAGATGAAACGATTCCCTATTAATCCAATTAGAGATTAAAAAAGCGGAGTGTCTATGTGTCGCTTTTGATTACGCTTCTTGTATTTCCGGTTTCTTAGCTTGTTTCTCTTTTTTGTAGCGCAATTGTCCGCTCTCGATCTGGATCGCTGTTTTGGCCAGTACCGTGAACACGAACGCGCCCAAAGCCCAGATGCCCAATGTCACGCCAATCTCGATGAGGGTAGGGGTGTACTCGGCAATTTTTCCGTAAGGTCCGGGGATAAAGCCGGGAATGATCAAACCGAAACCTTTCTCGATCCAGATAGCTACGAACAACAAACCGCAGGCGATGTAAAGCACCTTGAAGTTGTTGCGCAGTTTGTTGAAGGTCAGGAGCACGGTGGCGATGACGTTCATGGTGATCGAGGTGCGTATCCATGGCAGTAGCGCTTCTTTGCCGTCGAGGCCGAAGAAGAGGTAATATGCGCTTTCGCTGTGATGCGTTGGTGCGTAGAACTCTTTGAAGAGCTCGGATACGAGCATGATCAGGTTTACCTGCGCGGCAACGGTCACCACCATCGAGATCTTTTTGATGGTTTTGTCTTCGATGTTGAAGATGGTGTTGTTGCGTATCACGGCCAGCACAAGGATGATCAGGGCCGGTCCCGCCGCGAATGCCGAGGCGAGGAAACGCGGTCCGAGCAGGGCGTTGTTCCAGAACGGCCGCGCTTGCAGGCCTTGGTATAGAAAGGCCGTCACCAAGTGGATGCCCACGGCCCAGAATACGGACAGGATGGCGCCGGGAACGTAGACGTTCTTTTTGGCTTCTTTGCCCTGATAGTGCCTGTAGAGGATGTACATCGGGATGGTGATGTTGAGGAACAGGTATCCGTTCAGCACGATCACGTCCCAGGTGAGCATCGAGTTCGGGAAGTTAAACACCCCGACTACGGGCATCATGTGCCAGAGTACGGCTGGTCCGCCCATATCGGCTACCACAAAGGCCAGGCACATGATCAGCGCGGCCACGGCAAGGCCCTCGCCGATAAGCACTGCGCGCTTGAAGTCGATGTCCTTAAGCACGTAGGTGGGCATGACGAGCATTACGGCCGCGGCGGCCACACCTACCAAGAAGGTGAAGTTGGAGATATATAGGCCCCAGCTGACGCGGTCGGTCATGCCGGTGACGCTCAGGCCGTGTTCGATCTGGAACGAATAGCAGTACATCCCGATGAGCATGACCATGGTCAGGAAGGCCATCCAAATATGGTACTTCCTGGAGCCGTGCGTCACGGTGTCGAGGCCGTCCTTAACCATGCTCCAAAAAACTGTAAGAGTTTTCATAGTGAATATATTTTTGGGTATTTGGTCTTTGGTATTAGGTCTTAGGTAGTTGGAATCAAATTGAAAATCATGGTTTGAAATTCTGGGTGGAGATACAAGGCATGCCATGTCTCTGCGTTTTTGATTTTCATTTAATTACGTGATCTATTTACCTAATACTTAATACCGTATACCTAATACCATCAGTCCATAAAATACCAGAACTTTGGCTCGGTGCCGAGGTCTTCCTTAAGGCGGAACACCTTTTTGTTTTCGAGTACCCAGCGGATGGTGCTGTTCGGGTCGAGCAGGTTTCCGAAGATACGCGCGCCGGTCGGGCAGGCCTCCACGCAGGCGGGGTTCTTGCCGTCGCGCGAGCGCTGGATGCAGAAGGTGCACTTCTCCATCACGCCTTTCTTGCGCATGCGGTTACCGAGGTAATGCTGGTTTTTGTTGACTTCCTCTTCTGGTACTTCGGGCTTGCTCCAGTTGAAGCGGCGTCCGTCGTACGGGCAGGCGGCCATGCAGTAACGACAGCCCACGCACCAGTCATAATCGACCACCACGATGCCGTCTTTCTCCTGCCAAGTGGCCTGAGTAGGACATACCTCCACGCATGGGGCGTTTTCGCAATGGAAACACTGCGTGCCCATGTAGAAATGGCCTTTGGCCGGCACCTCGTGGTAGTAGTTGTCGTCCGACTCGCCGAAGTTCAGGCCGTTGCCGTCCTTCATCTCGTGGATCCGGATGTACTGCATCTGCGAGTTCCTGTCCTGGTTGTTCTCCTCCACGCAGGCGTTCACGCAGTCCATGTAGCCTTGGCATTTCGAGATGTTGAAGGCGTAACCGAAAAGCACGTCTTCCTCGGGGCCCTTGCTGGACATGTTGATGGTCTTGCCCGTACGGAGTTCATAAGAACGCACCAGACGATCGACGGTGGCTTGTTTTTCCTCCTCGGTCATCAGGCGGTAGTTGCCTTTGAACTGCTCTTCCCAATCGATCTCAGCCTTTTCCTTGGCCTTGTCGCTGGCTACGGGGTTGCAACTCGTGTTGACGGCTCCCGCTCCGGCCATCAGGCTCGCGGTCAAAGCCTTGAGCGACGACCTGCGGTCTATCTTCTTGTTGAATACTTGGTCGAATGTATCTTTTCGCTTGGCCTCGAGCTCGGCGTCGGAAAGGGCTTCCTTTTCAGGAGCGGCTTTCTTTCCAAATCCCAGAGAGAACCAACTTTTTTTATCGCTACTCATACTTCAGTTCGTTTCGTTTGATTTTCAAACCGGCAAAGAATTCATGTGTGATGCAGGGGCCCTGCACGCAAGGTCCCCACGTACATCATTTTCGTTCTTTGACCTTCTGGGTATTGAACCTCGCCGGCCATCTCGATTCGAAATGCGGCTTGTGCGGGTTATGGCAGTTGACGCAGGTCTTTGATGCCCGCGGCGGCGCCCAACCACCTATGCGTTTTCCGTGCGCGCCACCTTTCCAATCCTGAAACTGCTTGGTGTGGCACTGCGCGCAGGCGCGGTAGCTTTTGTTGAAGTCGATTTTCTTGCCCGTCAAGCTCTTGAGCTGGTTCATGTCCTGGCCGTCATGGCATGTGGCGCAGTTCATGGTGTTGGCGTCGGCGTGCTTGAGGCTGATGTCCCAGTGGGCGTTCTTGGCTTCGCCGTTCTTACCCTTGGCCTTGCCTATCTTATGAAGCTCGGCTATGGGCTTGGTATGGCATTCGGTACAAGCGTATGAGCGGATCTGGCTCTTGCGTTCCGGAATCAGGAAAGTTTGGTCGCCCTCCGTGATCTGGATCATCTTGGTATCGCCCAAGTGTTTTTCCGAAGAGACCGACACGCCCTTGTAGTCCTTGCTTCCGGCCTCGATTTTTCTGAGTACGCCACCGTGGTCGTCATGATGCCCGCATGAGAACAGCGTCAAGGCAAACAGCGCAACGGGAACGAATATTTTCAGGCTATGTCTATTCATTGTTCTTGCTTCTAATGAAATTTCCGATATCCGTCACTTCCTTGTTGTTCACGACGTGGCACTGGCGGCAATTCGAACGGTCCGGGTGCGAAACGCGGATCTCCTTCGGCGCGGCAGGGCCGGCATGACAAGAAAGGCAGTTTTCACGCATCTGGATCTGATGCGGAATAGCCGGCGGGCTACCCGGCAGGGCGTTGTTCACGCCAGCCTTCGGCGCCGGTACCTTATGGAATTTCGTCTGTTTGAAAACCTTGTTCGTCTGCTGCGGCACGTGGCACTGACGGCAGTTGGCCATCTCGGGGTGCGGCGTCACGGGGGCGTAGGCCTTGTATTTGGCTACGAAGCCTCCGTCCTGGTGGCATTTCAGACAGTCTTTGCCTCCCATGCTCCGCTCACTCTTGACCGGATGCGGTATGCTGGGCGGCGCGCCATGGTAGGCGCGGTTGTCGTAATACGTCTTGAGCGAACGTTGATGCGTCTCGTCGACGGGCATGTCAAGGTATCGCTTGCCGAGGTTGGAGCGCTTGAAGACGCCCTCTTCGGAAGGGATCGACTTGACCGAGCTGACTTTCAGCGGAACGTTGGCCTCATCCATGCTCGACCTGATGGTGGAGTCGAGCACGGTGACAAAGCCTATGAAAAGCAGCGCGAATAATGATATGATTCCTAGTCTTTTCATATTACGCTTGTTTTCCTCTTACTTTCTCCACTTGGACGGCGCATTTCTTATAGTCCGGCTCTTTCGAGATCGGGCAGAACGAGTCGAGCGTGATGTCATTGATGAGCATCTTCTCGTCGAAGAACGGCACGAACACCTGCATCGGCGCCGGCACGCCGCGCTCGTTGACCGAGGCCGGCATGATGATCTCGCCACGACGGGTGGTCAATTTCACCAAGTCGCCGGTTTTGATCTGCATGCGCTTGGCGTCGCCCGGATTAAGCTCCACATAACCTTTCGGCATGGCCTTGTGCAATACCGGAATACGGCGCGTCATAGATCCCGTATGCCAGTGCTCCACCACACGGCCGGTGTTCAACCAGAACGGGAAGTCCTTGTCCGGCTCCTCGGCGGCAGGCTCGTAAGGACGCTGCCAGATGACGGCTTTACCGTCGGGCTTGCCGTAGAAGTGGAATTTCTTTCCGTTGGAACAAGCCGGATCATACTCCGAGTTGAAACGCCATTTGGTCGGCTTGCCGTCCACGTATGGCCACTGCATGCCCGGGTTCTTTTTCAAGACCGCAAGCGGCGCCATGTTGTGCTTCTTGTTGTCGTGGTGACGGCGGTATTCGTTGTAGATCTCCTCTACGTGCGTATCTTTCTTATAATAGAATTGCTTTTCGAAGCCCATACGTTTGGCCACTTCCACAATCTGCCAAGTGTCGCTCATGGCTTCTCCCGGAGGGTTGACCATCTGCTCGAAGTACTGCGTACGGCGCTCGGAGTTACCGAACATACCCTCGCGCTCGATCCACATGGCCGATGGTAGGATCACGTCGGCAATGTCCGTAGTCGGTGTCGGGTAGATATCCGAAACGACGATGAAGCGTCCTTCTTTCTTGGCCGCGTCGCGGTAGCGCTTCAGCTTCGGCATGGTCACCATCGGGTTGGTCACCTGAATCCACATAAAGCGGATATCGCCTCGATCAAGCGCGCGGAACATCTCCACGGTATGATAGGTCGGCTTCGATGGGATATTCTCGGCCGGCACGTCCCAGATTTTGGCTGCGAACTCGCGGTGTTCTTTCTTCATCACCACGCCGTGCGGGAGTTTGTGCGTAAGCGTACCCACTTCCCTCACCGTACCGCAGGCACTCGGTTGGCCTGTGAGTGAAAACGGGCTGTTGCCAGGCTCGGAAATCTTGCCCGTAAGCAGGTGGATGTTGTAGACCAAGTTGTTGATCCACGTACCGCGCGAGTGCTGGTTCATGCCCATGCACCACAACGACATCACTTTCTTGTTCGGATCGCCGTAGAACGAGGCCATATATTTGATGTCCTTCGCCGAAACGCCGGAAATCTTCTCAACCTTCTCAGGCGTATAGTCTTCTAGGAATTTCTTATAAGCTTCGAAATCGATCTTCTCGGGCTTGTCTTTGAACTTGTATTTGTCCTCAAGACCGTAGCCCATATTCGTAAGGCCTTTGTTGAAGTTGCAGTGCTGCTCAACGAAGTCTTTGTTTACCCAATCGTTCTTGATGATCTCGTAACAGATGGCGTTGGCAACGGCCAAATCCGTTTGCGGAAGGAAAAGTATCGACTTGTCGGCGGCCATACTGGTACGTGTGGTACGCGTGGCGAAGTCGATGATTTTTACGCCGCGTTTGAGGCGCTGGTCCAAAAGGCGGGAGAAAAGTACGGGGTGCATTTCCGCCATGTTGTTGCCCCAGAGGATGAATACGTCGGCGTGGTCGATGTCGTCATAGCAACCCATCGGTTCGTCTGCGCCGAAGGAAGTAAGGAATCCGGTCACGGCGCTGGCCATACACAGACGGGCGTTGGCCTCGACGTTGTTGGTTCCGATACAGCCTTTGAAAAGTTTCGAGGCCACATAGCCGTCTGGAATAGTCCACTGGCCCGAGCCGTAGATGGAAACGGAGTCTTTGCCGTAGTCTTTGATCGTGGTCTTCATCTTCGAAGCGATCAAGTCCAGGGCCTCGTCCATCGAAGTCTCGACATATTTACCGTTTTTCTTGACCAAAGGCTTGGTGAGACGGTCTTTGCCGTACAGCGCCATCACCGAGTGGTAGCCCTTCACGCAGCAGAGGCCTTTGTTCACCGGCGATTTCGGGTCGCCCTTCACGGCCACGGCCTTGCCTTCCTCTACGCCTACCAATACGCCGCAACCCACGCCGCAGAAACGGCAGGGGGCCTTCTTCCAGTCCATCTTACCGCCTTTGGGCAGGCCTTTCTCTTGCTCTTCGGCGAACATGATGCCCGGAAACATGGTCGAAGCCGCCGTCATGGCCGACATTATCGCCAGCTTTTTCAGGAAATTTCGTCTGCTAGTAGTATGGTTGTGCATATCCTCAGTCATTTTTTTGTGTATCGAAACCGGAAACCATGGCCAGCAATTTCATGCCCGCCAAAGCCTCCATCCGTTGCGTTAGTTTTTCTTCTTGATCTTTATTTTCCGTTTCGGTCACGACAATCAGGAGATCCTCGTTTTTTGCCGGTATGACTTCGCATTCGCGAATGTTTTGAAGCGCCTGAATAAGCGTTTCTTTCTGTCCTGAATGGGGATGGGCGAGATAGCTTTTAATCGGCATGGCAGTTTGCTTTAATGGTTTGGGTTCGTGGCTTCTTCATATGAGTTTCCGTTTTTTAATGCGGATCCCATTAATATGTCAGTCACGTGATGTTTCGTTTGTAAAACGTAGACGTAGCGCCAATATTTCCAAGTATTCATATGGCCGAACCCGTTCTGGGAAAGGAGCTGGACCGAGCGTACGGAAAATTTGAGCGTACGATTCCATCCTTGTTATATTTCAAATAAGGTTTTATAATTTTACCTTCTGTGGTAATGTTATTTTAGTGTTTTTCTGGTATTAGTCTATAGCCAAGTGGCCTGATTTTTTGAAGTCTATAGATTTGGATATTCTATAGGGGCCAAGCTGGTTATATATGTGTTTTTACCCGTTTTCCAAGAGTGATTTATACGGATAGTACAATCAATTTCAGTGTTTATCCGGTAAAATGCTCTTATTCTTGGTGTTGTGCTAATGTCAACTTCTTTTTGAAGCTAAAGAATGACTTTTGTCATGTTTTGTTATTCATAACAATTACACATAAAAGTTTGTGATTGAAGTCATAATTCAAGATGATTCCCTGTCGTTATATTCGCAAATACATAACGGTGAGTGATTATGGTGACTATAAAAGAGGCAATATCGTTGATCGAAAAGCATGTCGGGGTTACTGGCGACCGAACGGTTGAAAAATTGAAAAATGCCGTTGGTAAAGTGATATGTCAAAATGTCGAATCAAGCATAAGTATGCCTCCTTTTCGGCAATCCGCCATGGATGGATACGCTGTTTTTCTGCATGATAACGACGAGTATGTTTTGCTCGACGAAGTGGTGAAAGCGGGTGATTCTCACTGTCCTGAGCTGAAGCCGGGGCAGGCTTTTCGGATCTTTACGGGGGCTCCGGTTTCCGTTTCGGCGAATGCGGTAGTGATGCAGGAAAGAGTGGCAGTGACCGACAAAGGAACCATAAAGGTTTCGGGGCCCATGAAAGAAGGGGACAACATCCGGCCGGTGGGAGAACAAGTGAAGGCGGGTGAGGTGGCCTTGAAAAAAGGGACTCTTCTGACACCCGCCGCGATTGGCTTTTTGGCTTCATTGGGAGTGGCTGAGGTGGAGGTTTTCAAAAAACCCTCGGTAGCGATAGTGACTACAGGCAACGAATTGGCCGAGCCCGGGGAGCTTCTGGGAACGGGGAAAGTTTACGAAAGCAATTCCGTGATGCTTGCGGTAGCGCTGGAATCTCTGGGCTACGAAAACGTAGCGGTAAGCAAAGTGCCTGACGATTATGGGGCGACTGTCAGGTTGCTGGACGAAATGATAGACCGCTATGATGTGGTGATCGCTTCGGGAGGAATTTCTGTTGGGGACTATGACTATGTGGGTAAGGCGCTCAACACTTTGGGTGTAAAGGAACATTTCTATAAAGTGAAACAGAAGCCGGGCAAACCGTTGTTTTTCGGAAGTAAAGGCAGTACGGCGGTGTTTGCTTTGCCGGGTAATCCGGCGGCGGCTTTGACCTGCTTTTACATATACGTTTACCCCGCATTGGAAAGAATATCGGGGTTGCGGGACTTCCGCTTGGAAAGCGTGACGATGGAAGCGGCGAACGGTTTTGTCAAAAAAGGAGATCGTCCGCAGTTTCTCAAAGCGTATGCGGAAGGAGGGAAAGTCAGACTGTTAGAAGGCCAAAGTTCGGCTATGCTTCAGACTTTTGCCTTGGCAAACGCATTGGCGCTCGTTCCGGCGGAACAATTGCGTGTGGAGGTTGGTGATAAGGTGGAAGTTTTTCGTTTGCCGGGGTAAACTGAACCGCTAAGGCATCAAAATATTTTTTGGAGAAAAGGCTAAAACGGAAAAATATGAAATACAGGATAAAAAGCCGTGTCTGGATCGAGGTTGACGACAACGTGCTGTTGGGAGAGGGACGGGTACGCCTAATCAAGGAAATAGAGAAGACCGGTTCTCTGTCGAAGGGGGCGAAGGCTATGGGGATGTCGTACAAAAAGGCCTGGACGCTGATTGACGCCATCAATAAATCGGCGAAAATGCCCGTGATCAGCATGAGTATCGGAGGAAAAGGCGGTGGCGGAGCGACTCTTACCGATTACGGAAGAGAGCTCGTGGCAACTTTTGATAAGATTAATAAAAGTTGTTGGCGCCACCTTGACAGGCAAGTGACCAAGATCGAGAGCCTATGATTTGGGATTTGGAGGCGAATTGGGCGTTTGTACTGTTGTTGCCTGTAGTGGCGTTTCTGTATTCCAGCGTTGGGCACGGCGGAGCCAGCGGATATTTGGCTTTAATGGCGCTGTTTTCTTTTTCACCGGAGGTGATGAAGCCCACGGCCCTGTTGCTCAATCTGTTTGTGGCCGGTGTTTCGTTTTTCCATTATTATAAAGAAGGCCATTTCAATAAGAAATTATTCCTGTCATTTTCCGTGGCATCTGTCCCGATGGCCTTTTTGGGCGGAATGGTAGAGCTGGACGCCACGTTGTACAAAAGGATTTTGGCGGTTCTGTTGGTTTTCGCCATCCTGAAAATGCTTAACGTGTTTAAGGGCGTCAAGGGGAATACAAGGGATGTGAAAGTTTGGCAAGGTTTGGTTGTGGGAGGGGCGATCGGCTTTTTTTCGGGCCTTATCGGAATAGGCGGAGGGATTATCCTTAGTCCCGTGATATTGCTCTTCCGTTGGGGTGGAGTGAAAGAGGCCGCCGCCGTTTCCGCAATGTTTATCTGGGTTAACTCCGCTTCGGGGATGGTCGGGCAGATTGCGGGCGGGGTTACATTGTCGTCGCAGGCGTTTTTGTTTGTCTTGTTCGCTGTCTTTGGCGGATACTTCGGCGGATATGTGGGCAGTAAGAAACTCGATAACCTGCGTTTGCGTCATGTGTTGGCGTTTGTGTTGGCCTTGGCCTGTATTAAACTGTTTTTGGTATAAGCGCATATGGAAAAACAACGGACGGGAATTATTCTGGCGGGCGGAAAAAGCTCAAGAATGGGCAGGGACAAAGGTCTGATCCGCATTGAAGGAAAGACGTTTGTGCAACGTATCATCGACGTTTTGGCGCCATTGGTTGATGATATCATAATCGTTTCGGACAAACCGGAATATGATGCCTTTGGATGTAAGCGTGCGGAGGATTTGATTAGGGACGCCGGGCCGTTGGCCGGGCTGTATACAGGTCTTCATTATTCGGAAACGGAGGACAATATCGTACTGAGTTGCGATGTGCCTATGGTAAATACAGAGGTATTACGCATGCTAATGGATCGGGTTGCTGACGATACGGACATAGTTCAATTGGCCTATGACGGAAAAACGATGCCTATGTTGGCCATGTACAAGAAGCGCTGCGAAAAGAAATGCCTTGAGCTTTTAGAAAGCGGACAGAGACGTCTGAGGACACTTGCTTTACAATCTAGGACAGAAACAGTCGTTTTGGAAGAGAGGTTCGCGATAACTGTCGCCAACATCAACACTCCTGACGACCTTAAGGAAATTAGCGATGAAAATAACGATTAGATATTTCGGAATGCTGGCCGAAGTTACGGGTTGCGACGAGGAGTCGGTTGACGTTTCGGTAAAAACGGTTCGGGAACTTTTGGAATCGCTTTACGGAAAGTATCCGGCTTTGGAAGGGAAAGATTTCCAAGTGGCCCAAAACAATGAGATTGTGCCTATGGATTCGACTCTCGCCTCCGGTGAATTAGCCTTGTTGCCTCCATTTTCCGGAGGTTGATATGCTGACCTAAAAATCACGCTATGAGCAGATACAGCAGACATACGATGTTGCCGGAAATAGGCCCGGAAGGCCAAAACAAACTTTCCGAAGCAAAAGTGCTCGTTATCGGAGCTGGCGGGCTCGGGTGCCCGATTTTGCAATACCTCTGCGCCGCAGGCGTAGGGACAGTCGGTATAGTGGACCATGATACCGTGGACGAATCCAACCTGCAACGCCAGGTGTTGTACGGAAGCGGTTCGTTGGGACAAAACAAGGCAATGGCGGCCAAGGAACGCCTCACCGACTTGAACGGGACAATTAGGATCAACGCTTATCCCGAAAAGCTGACGGTTGACAACGCCACGTTGTTTTTCAGTCATTATGATATCGTCATCGACGGGACAGACAATTTCGCCACGCGTTACTTAATAAATGATGTTTCGGTGCTTACCGGAAAACCTTTGGTATACGGTGCCATTTATAAATTCGAAGGTCAAGTGGCTGTCTTTAACCATGATGGCGGACCTAGCTATCGTTGTCTGTTTCCCGAACCGCCAAGCCGAGGGGCGGTGCCGAACTGTTCCGATATTGGAGTTTTGGGTGTGCTTCCGGGTATTATCGGGAGCATGCAGGCCAACGAAGTGCTTAAGCTCATTTTGGGAATAGGGAGTACACTGTCAGGGAAATTACTTTGTTATAACGCATTGACAAACCAGTCCGTGACCATGAAAGTGCAACGAACCGATCTCGCCGAAAAAGAGAGAGTCTCGTTAGGTGACCATTCTTCGGAGACTATGGAGTCGTGTTCTTTTGATGTCCCAACCGTAACCCTAGACCAAGCGATAGAGATGTCGGATGTATTGTTTGTCGATGTTCGCGAACCGTATGAGTTGCCGGCGGTATCTGGGCTGGACCATATATCTATCCCTTTGAGGGAACTGGAAATGAATTCCGGAGAAATAGAAACGGGGAAGACCATCGTCTTTTTCTGTCAGTCTGGAGCAAGAAGCCAAGAGGCGGTGACACTTTCGCATAAACTGGGAATCGGTGATTGCTATAGTTTGAAAGAGGGCGCGACCGAGCTTAATGAAATTTTAGCCGAAGAAATTAACTGAGATGAAAGGAAAGAAAATCAAAAACTCGTTTGTCCAAGGGCCGATTTCGGCGACGTTTATCGGCGAGTCGATTGCTAAGCATCAGGCGAAAACAACAATAGGAGCCCATGATATTTTTTTGGGACAGATACGTGCGGATAAGGTAGGTGACAAAACGGTGAGCGCAATTGAGTACACCGCCCATGAGGAAATGGCGAACAAGAAGTTCCACGAAATCAGGGAGGAGGCTTTTGAGAAGTTTGACCTGACTTGTTCGCATATCTACCATAGTCTCGGGAAGGTGAAAGCCGGCGAACTCTGTCTTTTCGTTTTTGTATCCTCATCACACCGAAAAGAAGCTTTCAGGGCAAAGGAATTCATCGTGGAGGAAATCAAGAAGCACGTTCCGGTTTTCGGAAAAGAGATTTTTGGTGACGATAGCCATCAGTGGAAAGTTAATAGTTAAGGAATTTTTCAGTCAGTCAATATTCAAAGCAGAACGAAACCATATGGTCGATATTACGCATAAAACGAATACTTTGAGAATCGCCACGGCTCAGGCGGTAGTACAAGTCAGCAAACCCGAAACCATTCGGGCGATAAAGGAAGGGACCGTTCCTAAAGGTGACGTTTTCGCGATGAGCAAGGCGGCCGGCTTGCTTGGAGTCAAAAAGACACCGGACTTGCTTCCCGATTGCCACCCGTTGCCTATAGAATTCACGGGTATCGAATATGAGATTGACGGTCTGGAAATTACGGTCACCTGTACTATAAAAACGATCTACAAAACCGGTGTGGAGGTGGAGGCTATGCACGGGGCCAGCGTGGTGGCTTTGAACATGTACGATATGTTGAAGCCGATAGACAAGGGAGTCGAAATTCATCATATTAAGCTGGTTTCGAAGAAAGGCGGAAAGTCCGATTTTAAAGACCGTTACCGCAAAGATATCCGAGCGGCGGTGATCGTTTGCTCTGACAGTATTTCGGCGGGCAAAAAAGAAGATCGAGCGGGCAAAGCGATAGTCAAGAAGTTGGAAGAATGCCAAGTTCAGATTGTCGATTATATTGTCATTCCGGACGAAAAGGATATTATTCAGCAAAAGGCGAAGGCTTACCAAGAACAGGGTATCGACCTCGTGATTTATACTGGTGGTACGGGACTTTCAGAGCGGGATGTCACCCCCGAGGCTCTAAAACCTTTGCTTGACAGGGAAATTCCGGGAATTGAAGAGGCTATACGGAGCCATGGACAGGGGAGGACACCGTATTCGATGCTTTCCAGAAGTGTTGCGGGAACGATGGGAGAGACGCTGGTACTGGCGCTTCCGGGGTCCACAATGGGGGCCAAAGAATCGATGGAGGCGGTATTTCCGCCATTGTTGCACATTTTCAGAATCTTCAAGGGGGCCAGACACGACTGATGGAAGGGAAGCGGAACATATTGACAGACTCGTATGGCAGAGAGCACCGTTATTTGCGGATTTCGCTTACGGACCGTTGTAACTTGCGGTGCACCTATTGTATGCCCGAGGAAGGGATTCAGCTGACTCCCAAATCGCATATCATGACTTATGACGAGATTTATGGTATAGCCAAAACGTTTGTGGATCATGGTGTTACCAAAATCCGTCTCACTGGAGGGGAGCCGTTGGTGCGAAAGGACGCCCGCATTATTATGGAAAAGCTATCGACCTTGCCTGTCGAGCTTGCAATCACGACTAATGCTGTTCTGGCGGACAGGTTTATAGATGTGTTCAAGGCGTGTTCCATCCGTAATATCAATGTCAGTTTGGACTCTTTGGATCCCGTGAAATTCGGAAAAATCACCAGAAGAGATTTTTTCGATAAAGTGTATTCCAACATTCGTCTGTTGGCGGAAAACGAATTCAACGTGAAAATCAATGTCGTTCTGATCAAAGGTTTTAATGATAACGAGATTGTCGATTTTGTCAATTTGGGAAAAGAGTTGCCCGTCAATGTTCGTTTTATAGAGTTTATGCCTTTTGACGGAAACCGTTGGAAACTGGATAAACTTGTTTCCCTTGAGGATATCTTGCTCAATGTTTCGAATGTTTTTCCGCAACAGGATATTGTCCGGATGGAAGACGCTAAGAATGACACTTCGAAAAACTATAAGATAAAAGGTTACAACGGGTCTTTTGCCGTAATCAGTTCCGTGTCAAATCCTTTTTGCGGAACATGTAACCGTTTGCGCCTTACGGCTAATGGACGGATGAAAAATTGTCTCTTTTCCGCCGGAGAAACGGACTTGTTGACGTCTTATCGGGAAGGAAAGGATATAAGTCCGATTATCGAGAATATGGTTTGGGAAAAAGCGAAGGTGCGTGGAGGCATGAATACGCTTGAAAAGCTGAAAGAGCCGAAGTTGCATAGCCAAAACAGGACTATGGTGGCGATAGGAGGGTAAGAAAATCTTTCAGCTATATATGAACGAAACCGTCTTCGTCCTCGCTTTCGTCATAGGCGCCTAGAACACGGTTTACCAGCTCCCTGCGTATGGTCTCGAAACCTTTGAGCATAGCTTCCCGGTATTTGTCCACTTTAGATTTCGGGAAGCCCATTTCTTCGCTTATCGGATGGGCGAAGTCGATGAGGACGGCCCTGCTCAGTTCGGGTTTGATGTCGTTGGCGACAATAAGAATACTGGAACCAACGTAAACTGTTGGGGAGGTTCTGGCCCATTCCAAAATGTCTTGCACATCATCCAATACCCTGCTGCAACTCTGGACGGACATGCTGGAAACGGTCATTTTCACCTGAGAAAGATTGCCTTTCTTTCCCCATTTTTTTTGCTTGTGAGAATCTTCGTCCCGAAAACCGAACTGATCGCTTACCCAAGGGTCCATAATGATTTGGTGCATAAAAGCTTTGGCCAAAGCGGTGGGAACCCAGCGTTTTTGATTGATTCGTTGTTCTGTATAACTGGCGGTTTTCGTTCCTATCTTTAAGTCGTGCAATTTCGCCCCTTCGTGTCCTCCGGTAACATCGTCTAAAATAACGTAGTGATATCCGGGCTTTTCTTTTGGCCAAGCTTTGTCAATATCTTCGTGTTTCGAAGGTTCGATTGCTTGCTTTAACTCGTCAATACTCCCGAACGGGCCGGCAAATGCCGGAATCTTCGGCTGAATAGGGGAAGGTTGCCTTCCCATTTCCAAAAAACGCCTGTATTGATCGGCTTCGATCGGATCCACTCTTTTGACAATTCTTTTCCTCAATTTCAAAAAGTCGGCTTTATGCCCAGCCATTTGGATGGTTCTGTCCCGCATCATTCCTGACCACTTGGCTTGTAAGGCAAATTCAGGCCTGCGGTCAACGTGTTGTGAAGTTCCTGACGAAGAGGTGCTTGCTCTTTTAGGTGGTGATTTTGTATTTCGGGAGTTTTTAAACATGTTTTATGTTTCCTAACCGCTGTAAAAGTGGGGTTGTGACGGAAGGATAACATCGAAAAATTACAATTGTTGAAATTGATGGAGCAAGGTATGTCTGAAAAAGTCAGACAAGAAGGAAAATCATACGCGACAGATTTCTTTGGTCGGAATAATGCTAGTTTAGGCTGTCGGTTCTTTCTCTTCGAATTAAACCGACACGAACCCTACCTTCTTTAACTTCACTTTATTGTTTATGAAAATATTAAAACGAATTGTCTGGGTATCCTTTGCTTTGCTTATAGGAGCTGTATTTGCTTGTACTCCCCGTCAACAAAAACAGGCTGGCAACACTGAATTGATTGCGGATTCGGATTCGGTAAGACTGAGCTTTGCTTTTATCGGGTGTAATCGAATTGCGTATAGTGACCGTAAGAAATCAAATGCATCGAAAGCGAACGTTCCCGCTCTAAAGAGGATTTTCAGGGAGCTTACGGCGATGGAAAAAAAGCCGGACCTGCTATTTTTTATGGGCGATTTGGTATTGGGCGAAAAGGACACTACCGCATTGAATACACAATTGTCGGCTTGGGTAGCTCAATACGAAGATGCCGAATTCAGCGGAATTGCCAAGTCGGGAATCGAAATGGTGGCTATCCCCGGAAATCACGAAATGCTGTTTTACGATGAGGCTACACATAACGAATTTCCGCTGAAAGGCGCAACGGAAGATTGGCTAAAACATATGTCTCCATATATGCCAAAGGATCGAAACCGTGTGCCGTTTGATTCCGTGATTAACGGCGCCACGTTTTCTTTTGTGAGGGATAGTATTGCTTTTGTGGTGATGAATACCGATACCTACAACGCTCCGGCGCCTGGAGAAAAGTTTGGTAAGGAAGGCCAAGTGCCCGAGGATTGGGTAAATGCCGAAGTTCGTCGGTTAGCTTCTTCGCCGGCGGTCAAGCGGGTTTTTACAATGGGGCATCGTCCGTATTATGTTGACGGAGCTTATGATACGCTTCATAGCGGTTTTCCGGACGGCCCGAAAGTCTGGCCGACAATGGTTGAGCAACGGGTTACGGCTTTGTTGACGGCGCATCAACATAAATACCAACGGTGGCAACCCGAGGGTAATGGAACGTACGAGATAATCGCTGGCCAAGGCGGAACATATAGTGGCAAGGATACGCCGAGATTTTACGGTTATTCATTGATTCGGGTTTATAATAGTGGAAGAGCCGAGCTGATTACGAAAGGTTGGGATTTGCCTGATCCGACTTGGGGCGCCGCGCCGGATAATCCAACTACAATACGTGATTCAGTAACCTTGACTTGGTCAAAGAATAAATATCCGTTTAGCAATTTGTAAAGTGAGGGTCTGTAACTCAAGTCTAAGTACATGACAAAAATAGCCCTGATAATCTCTCGATCTTCGTTTCGACCTTATTAATCAGAGCGTGGGCTATTTCCTCAAGGCCGTACGAGAAAAAGCTTTTCGCCCTTCTCCCGTGTTTTTTGATTTTGATCGGCTCCTCCTCTTCGTGTTTGAAAATCCCGATATTATACGACCAGATAAACGCTATTGCTATGACACACAGCAACTTGTTTATCCTTTCGTAATCTTGTAAATGCGTATCCTCAAGGTTGAAGCCCGCACTTTTGAAGCCCCTGAACATGGTTTCTATCTGCCAGCGTTCACGGTAGATTTCTAAGCTTTCCCGAGTGTTTTTCGGAGACGCGAGGATCAAGTATTCGAGCTTTCCGTTCTCGATGTACTTCATTCCCGAAACATACACCTTCACCTTGGTGATCGTCACGGAAGTCGGATGAAAATAGGCGACTTTCAGCTTATGGGGCGCAAACAATCGCCTGGCGTTTACGAATCTTCCGCCATGCAACCCTATTAACGCGTTTTCCTTGATGCGGATATAAAAAGGGATCCCGTGTTCCAGCAGGAATTCCCACCATTCTTCGCCGATAAATTCCCGGTCAGCGGTAATGCGTTCGATCATATCCGCACCGAACCATTCGATAAACTTCCCGAGAAGACCTTTTCGTTCGGCCGTGCTCGAATTCCCCTTCTTGTCCCCAAGCACTTTCCATATCAACGGAATACCCACGCCTTTGTATACAACGCAGAGAAACAGCAAGTTGATGTTCCTTTTCCCGAACTTCCAGTTGGTCCGGTCAATGGCGATCCGGTATTTCCCTTTGACGGGAATCATCCTGATGATAAGCCGGGAAAAGCCCTCTTCCGGAAATTCGAATTTGGCAAAGAAACGCTGAATCCTCCTCATGTTGGACGTCACCGTAGCTCCCGAATCGTATCCTTCCGAAAGGTGTCTGAAACCAACCTTTTGGACTTTGATCAACGAGGTTATCAGGTAACAAAGCAGTTTTAGTCGGGCCTTATTCAGTTTCTTTAACTCGGGTTCACTGGTAATTAAGGTCTGTAGTTTTGTATATTCGAACTGGCTTTCCAATCGTTTTGCGGGTTTAAGTTTGGTCACTCAAAATTACGCAATGATTCGGAAAGCCATTTTTTGTCATGTACTGTGAACTCAAGTTACATTGCATTATCTATCGCTCCGAACCAAGCGAAGGTCTCTTCGGCCATATCGAATACCGCTTCTCCATGCGTGAGCGGTTTGGTGAAATTTAGGCTTAAATTTCTGGCGCCGTTAAGCTTCATCGTTTCGTAAGTGCTAACGGAATCTGTATAGGGAATGGTTTGGTCCGCTTTGCTGTGGTATAGTTTTACTGGTGTTAACGGAAGCCAATCGTGTAAGCTGTTTTGGACAAACGAATGTGAAAAATCGGCTAATTTTGGGTTTTTAAGCAGAGTGAGAAAGTCGTTGTGAAATAGCCTGTCAAACCGTGTGTGAAGCAATTCGTTCGCTTGGTCTATTGACCTTTGGCCATTAAAGGCCTTATGTACCAAATTGGAGTAAGGAGCTTTGAATATTTGTTCGAAACTGTGATTCCATTCGTACATGTGTTTGTAAGCATAGAGCATATAGGCGATAAGGCTCGGATTGCTGTGCCCGTGTTTGTCAAATATCAATGACATTGTTTCCGGGATGTTATAGGCTCCGGCTCCAGCGGCGACGGCCTTCAGCTTTAGTCCTTGGATGGGACGGTGTTCCAAGGCTCTTTGGGTCGCCAAAGCCGAATATCCGCCCTCGGAATACCCCATTATGTAAAGGTCTTTTTTGAAATGGAATTGTTGGCTGTTAAGGAACCCCAAGCCCGCTTTGATCATGTCGATAACAGTGGACGCTGCGTGTTCGTGATTATGATAAGGGCTGATAAGGTGTTTGGAACTTCCGAAGCCGAGCATGTCGGGTATAAACGTGATGTAGCCGGCGGCGGCGTAGAGTTCAAGGCCGTAAAAGGGACGAACTTCGCTTGGAGCTAGTTTGTGTGCGAGGATTGTGCTTCGTAAAGCGCAGATTATTGCCGAAGGGGTTTGTTTTTCGGGTATGCAGACCAACCCTGACGCGGTGACTTTGTGTCCTTTATAAGTGGTTGGGTATTCCAGTCGGTAGATCCTGATTCCGTTGCCGACGAATTTTTTAAGCCGGCGCATTGAGCTGAGGTTCAGTAGGAGTTTTAGTCCTGTTCTGGAGTATCGGGCCTTTATCGTGGCCCTATGGCCAATATCACCCGAAAGCGAATTGGAAAGGGAAGTGTCTTGTGTGTAGGAGGGCGCCAGAAGGCGGTGTAGAATTTTTATCATAGCCTTTTACAGGCACAACTTTATAAAAAGTAAAGATGTTCGCTGAAATTAGGCTGAATGGGAAGGAATATTGCTAATCAAAAGAAGATTGGCAATATCCCTTTGCTCGAAAGAAGCTTGCGGATATTTAGGCTTCCAGCATGCTCGCTAAGCATTTGTTTTGGCGAAATGCTGATTTCGGTAGGCTTCTCGATCTTGGTCTTTACAGGGGAACTGGTGGCGCTCATACTGGGAAATTGCAGTGCGATGACCGCAACGGCGGTGACCAGGCCTAAAAGTGTTAATTGGGTTTTTGAACGTGTGATCTTCATGGCAAATGATGTTTGTGACACTAAAGGATATCCCATTCACGTGCCAATATATTTAACTGGTTGATTTTTAGGTGATTAGTGTTTTTCTTGAGAGTAAAAGTGTCCGATTATAGTACACTTTTTCATAATTGTTTTGTTCGTTTTCGCAACAGTTTCGCCCTTTTGGTAACCTCTGTACTCGTGTGAATGATGAGTTTTCTCGTTTAAACGGTTAAAAAGAGGGATAAAGTGCGATAGGGTGTGGGCGAAAAGATTTTTCTCAATAATAATGTGTTATAGATTGGTGCGATTTGGTGTAAAGGACGTTAAAAAGTTTGGTGGGAAAGTTAAATACAGAGATATTTAAATGAAGCTCTGGATGAAACAAATTGTGAAACGGATCTGATCAATATCCGTAATCTGAAATAGGTGTATTATGCAATGGATTAAAGGTACGTTCACTTTTGAGCGAGTAAAAACGTCGTAATGGCGATTCATTAAAGAGACTTTTTTTTCGGGGATAAATTTTGGACAAATGAAGGTAAAAAGATTGCTGTTCGCATACTTATTTTTTGTTTTCGCCGGTTTGTTGGCGGGGTTAGGAGCATGTTCGTCTTCAGATGAGGACGCTAACGAAGGGTTGAGTGTGAAATTTTCACACAAAGCCAACGGAAGGCAACTCAAAAAAGGAAGCATGGAGTATGAAAACAAGAAGGGGGAGGCTTTTGAGGTGGAAAACCTGAAATATTATGTTTCTGATTTCTCGTTTACCACCTCGTCGGGAAATGTGAGTAATTTAGATACTGTGCTTTATATTGATATAAACAAGGCGGAAACGTTAAAAGCCAGATCCTTTCCGCAGGTTCAGTTGAATGATCCTGTGACCAAGGTGGCGTTTACTTTCGGATTAGATGACGAGCGAAATACCGAAAATGGTTTGGGCAGACCTTTTAACAGCGATGACCAGAAAATGATTTGGCCTATGCCCATGGGGGGAGGTTATCATTATATGAAGATAGAAGGGCGTTACAAAAGTTCTGACGGTCAGAATAAACCTTATAATACCCACACGGGAAGGTTGAAAAAAGATGATACCCTGACTTCCCATTTTTTTAGGGTGAATTTGGAAATGCCAAAAGGGGGGGGCGATTTGGAATTGGTGATGAATGTGGAGAAATGGTACGAGTCACCAAATCTATATTCGTTTGATTATTTTGGAAAAGCTATCATGAATAATCTTGAGGCGCAACGTTTTCTTAAGGAAAACGGCCACGATGTTTTTGAGTTGAAAATAGCCGAATAATTGATGAAAAAGATGAGACGAAATATTTCAGTATCACTTCTGGGTCTTTTTCTGATGTGTCTTTCCGCTTGCGAAAGCGAAAACAACAACAGCGAATTGACACCTTTTGAGCCAAACTTACCTGGGAATTTCCCGCAGGAGTTTGTGGTTCCCGATTTTAATCCGATAACGGAACAAAGCGTCCAATTGGGTAAAATGCTATATGCGGATACCGATTTGGACGGAACGGGAGAAGGACGTTCGTGTGCCGGTTGCCACCATGCCGACAAGGCTTTTACATCTGTGCAGGAAGGGCCCCTGAACGTTATGTCGCATATGAATCTGGCTTGGCAGGATGTGTTCCTTTGGCAGGGACAGGTAGAGGGAACGCTAGAGGATGTTATGCTGTTTGAGGTGAAGGATTTTTTCAAGGCTGACCCTGGGAGAATTACGGGAAAGGAGAAGTATAAAAAGTTGCTTGCCGAGGTTTACGGGGATTCCCAGATAACGGAAAAACACTTGGCATATGCCATAGCCAACTATGTTAGGACATTGACCTCGTCTGATTCGAAATTTGATAAAATAATGCGTAAAGAGCCTGGGTACGCTTTTACGTCGTCGGAAGCCAACGGCTGGGCGTTGTTCAATTCCGAAGAAGGGGATTGCTTTCACTGTCACGGCTCGTTTTTGTTTATGGACAATGATTTCCATAATACTGGACTGGACGACGAATGGTTAGGGCTGGACCAAGGCCGTTTTCTGGTTACAGGAAACGCTTCGGATATGGGTAAATTCAAGACGCCGACTTTGAGAAATATCGAGCTGACGGCCCCTTATATGCATGACGGAAGATTCGCTACATTGGAAGAGGTTGTTGAGTTTTATAGTTCGGGCGTGAAGTTTACGGAAATGACCGACCCGATGATGAGCCATGAAGGGGGAATTTCCCTTACGGAACAAGAGAAAAAAGATTTGGTGGCTTTCCTAAAAACATTGACGGATGAGTCGTTAAAAGAATAAAAAAAGCGAAAAGTTTCTTGGTTTTTACAAAAAAAGTTACTCAAGATTGAAACCTTACACTTATCGCTTTGCGTCTTAAGTCTATAGGACACATTTTGTGCTATAAGGAAAATGCTTGTGCCTAAAGCATGGACATTAACAATCAAACGATAAATTTATGACAGTAAGGTTCAACAAAGATTATTTCAGCGGAATGCCTGACCGGGAAGAGGCCAGGGTTCCCAATGGTTGGGGAAAGCAAAGATACGGTGGCTGTTACCGGAAAGTGAAGTACGACCGGCAGATCGATTTCAACAATAAGAAGAAAAAGAGATCGTTCATCCGTGACTTCGTCATAAACAATATTTCGGGTAACTTTTTAAATCATCAGAAAAAACGCCAACCGTTCTATGGCTGACCACGCATTTTTTAGGGACCTTAGTGGCAAAAGCTCATGAGGCAGGCTTCATGAGCTTTTGCGTGAAAGGGTCAATCAATCCTCTTCCAGTTTTTCCAGTATCGACGCCATCTCGTCGAAGTCTTTGTAACCGGGCTTAATCTCGTCGCCTCCTTTGATAGAGATTCCCACAACGCAATTTCCAGCCAACAGGCTTTCGACGTTTTTCTCCGACACGCCGTCACCCAACAATACTTTAATGCCTTCCGGAATTTCCGAGAAATCGGGTAATGTTGCGCATTCGTCGCCAGAGCTTTCGATAAGTACGTAATCGGCGTATTCGGCTACGGAGTCGAGAATCTCTTCCGTTTGCCTTGGGTCCGTAGTGCTACGGTCGAGGCGGAAGATTAGGGTTTTGCCCGTTTCCGACAGTTCTTGGGCTTGTTCCGCTTGGTTGAACTGGATAGCGTCCACGTTGAAGTCTTTGAGCGTAGCCGAAATATCCTCGGCAGTGGCGGCGTTAAATTCGCCCACCAACTTGACTCCCGCCACCCAATCGGTGATTTCCTTGAATTCTTTGGGCGTAAGGCTTCCCGAACTTCCCTGTTCAATATTGAAACCGATCCATTCCACCATCATACCCGAGCAATACCGGGCGTCGCTGAGGTTGTTCACCCCGCTTACTTTCACGAGAGTTTTTAGCATATTATTAGAAATTCTTATCTCTTGATCGAAAAATAAAATGCCCAAAGGGCGGTATCCTTTGTTTAGTATTTAGCGTACTTTAAGCTGTTGAACTAAATAAGAAACGAACTAAACCAAAATTAATACAGAATGGCTGTTATCACAATTACCGACGCTGATTTCAAAGAAACGATTGAGGGAAATGACAAAGTGATCGTGAAATTTTTTGCGGGCTGGTGCGGAAGTTGTCGCTTATTGAAACCGAAGTTTAAGCGTCTTTCGGAAGATGAGCGCTTTCAAGGCGTTGTTTTTGCCGAAGTGGACGCCGAGAAAAACCCTGAGGCTCGTCGTGCGGTAGGGGTGACCAATCTGCCTTTTATAGCGACTTTTAACTCCGGAAAAACGATCGCCGCCGAAGCTACAAGTAAAGAAGAGCGCTTGGTGGAGTTGTTAGGTGAAATTTAAATCCTGAATATGCCGGTCTATGAAAATACCAGCGATAAAAAAATTGGTCGAAAGCTATACCGAGGCGCAACTCAATGATGCGGCGGAAGCTTTGGAAAACGAATCGACTCCCAATATAGAAGTTCCTGGAGATGACGAAGGCGAGCAGTTGACACACGCTTTGGCGGCGGCTTGGATTCTCGAAAGAATGAGGGACGGAAAAGTGGAGTTTAAAGTGGCACTGAGGGAATATACGGGAATGGTAAGAGGGTCAATCAGCTGATTTTCCCCTTCTTCAAAATACAAAGGGCGTTACGGAGAGAACCCGCAACGCCCTTTTGCTATTATGGAAGTTTGAATTCGATCCGATTACTTTACCGGCTGAATTTCGAAAGATCCTTCGAGTCTCAGGTCGGTGGATGAAGCGCCTACCCAAACTTTAAACTCTCCGGCTTCCACTGTTTCTTTCAAGTCCCTGCTGTAGAACGAGAGATCTTCGGGCTTGAGCGTGAATGTCACCGTTTTGGTTTCGTTCGGTTCCAGACTGACTTTTTCGAACCCGCGAAGCAATTGCGTGTAAGTGCTTACGCTACTCACCACATCGTTGACGTACAGTTGCGCGATCTCCGATCCCTTTCTGTCGCTTACGTTTTTGATATCACAGCTTACCGTGATTTCGCCTTGTGCGTGTTGCGTGTCAGGGCTTACTTTCAGGTTCGAATACTCGAACTTCGAGTACGAAAGGCCGTGGCCGAAAACGTACAGCGGATCCACGATCCGGCTGTTGCCCGAACCGTTAGGGTCGCCTTTGCCGTGTTGGCCGGCGTTAGCGGCCGGTTTCGAAGGGAAAGTCAAAGGAATCTGGCCTACGGTACGCGGGAAAGTGATCGGCAGTTTGCCGCTTGGGTTTACGTCGCCGAAAAGAACTTCGGCGATGGCTTGTCCGCCGAATTGGCCGGGGAACCAAGCCTCCACTACGGCCGGTAGGTATTTGTGCTCGTAGTTGATCGACATCGGACGTCCGTTGATCAATACCGCGATTACGGGTTTGCCGGTGGCTTGTAGCGCCATTACCAAATCCTTTTGTCTGCCCGGCAGGTCAAGGCTTGTTCTGGATACGCTTTCGCCTACAGTTTCTTCGTTTCCGCCTAAAAATACGATTACGGCGTCGCTGTTTTTGGCTTTTTCTACAGCGTCGTTGATCATCGTTTTTTCCTCGTCTTCCCAAGGGAAAGGAAGAATTTCGGATGCCGGCCAGTTTTTGTCGGTGGTTTCGCAGCCTTTGGCGTAAGCGATTTCCACTTCGTCGCCAACCAGGCTTTTGATTCCGTCAAGAGCCGACACAACGTCGATATCCAAAGAGCCGTAGCGGCTTACGCTGTGGCTGGTAGCCGTCGCGTTGGGGCCGGCAACAAGGATTTTGTTCAGCTTTTTGCGGTCGAGAGGCAGGGTGCTGTTGTCGTTTTTCAACAATACGATAGACTCGCGGGAAGCTTGCAAAGAAACGGCGTGGTGTTCGGCCGAAGCTACGGTTTTGTCAGCCGTTTTTTCTTTTCGGTAAGGAGAGTCGAAAAGGCCTTCCTTGAATTTGACCATCAATACGTCTTTTACCCTTTCGTCGATCAGGTCCATGGAGATTTTCCCTTCCATGATCAGCTCGCGCAAAGGCGTAACGAAATTGCTGGGCGAATTGAAAGTGGTGCGGACATTTACCCCGGCCTCCACAGCTTGGCGAACGGCTTCTTTATAATCTTCGGCTACTTTGTGCTTTGAGGAAATGTGAACCAAAGCGTCGCTGTCCGTTATTACGTATCCTTCGAATCCGTATTCTTTTCTGAGAAGGTCCGTAAGGAAATACTTGCTGCCGGTGATCGGCTCGCCGTCGTAGTCGTTATAAGAGCTCATAACGGCCATAGGGTTGGCCTCCTTGATCGTTCTTTTGAACGGGTAGAGGTAAAGCTCGTGCATTTCCCTTGGCGTTACGTGCGGATCCGTACGGCAGTTGCCGTCACGGGCACCGTTTGGCACCGAGTATACGGCAAAGTGTTTCATTGTGTTGGCAACACCGCCGCTCTGGATGCCTTTGGACATGGCGATGCCCATTTCCGATACCAAAAACGGATCTTCGCCATAGCATTCTACCACGCGTCCCCAGCGTTGGTCTCGGGCGATATCGAGAATCGGGGCGTATACGTTATGGTAGCCCAATGTGTAAGCTTCCGCACCCACAACTTCGCCGATGCTGTTTACCAACTCCTTGTTCCAAGTACTTCCGATGCCGATTTGGGCCGGAAAGTTGGTCGATTTCTTATGGTTCAGACCGCGGATGCCCTCGTTGGTGAACTCTACGGGAATTCCCAAACGGGTTTGCTCCACGAAGAATTTCTGGATCTCGTTCAGCGCCCAAACGTGTTTTGAGTAAGGGAGCGTATATTTTGATTGGGTCACAACGCCGTTTGAAGCCTCGTCGATATTGGCCAAGCCGTCTTTCCAGACCTTTTCCGGCCAGCTAGGGTTGGGGAGTTCGGTGTCTTGTACGCGGCCGTAGCCGTAGAGCGTTACCATTTGCATGGTTTTTTCCTCCATGGTCATCTGGCTGAGCAGGTCGTTAACCCTCTCTTCGATGTTTTTTGACGGGTCTTCGTAAACGTCCAGGCGTCCGTTCTTGTTGAAATCTGTCCACCCCTTATGGTAGATTCGTCCTTTTTGGGCCCAAGCTGATGAGGAAATCAACAGCAAGCACATTCCGCAGAGGAAGAATAAGGACCTTTGTTTCATTTTAAACTGAGTTAAAAGGTGATTATTGGAAAAATTATATTGTGGGTAAGGCGTTGTCGTTCTGTTTTAAGCCTTACCTTGAAACGTAAATAAATATCTTGCCCTTGTTTTTTTTAAATATAGCCAAATTGGGCTAATTTTCGATTAGGGAGTTGACGGTTTTCATATACCGAGTCCCTTTTGAGTGGGGCGGATATTTTTTTGGAATAAGAATAGTCATAAATTTAGAGTTGTAGAGGGACGCGTCCTTAAGGACGTGTTGTGTTAAGGCGGTTTTTTCCCTAACAAATACGGAAAAGCCGTTTCAAATTTTGTTTTCACAAGGCAATTCCGGATTTCCGGTCTGCCCAACATATATTTATTTTAACTGATGGTGACAATGAGGCGCTTTTATTTATTGGTGGCGACCCTCTTTCTGGGCTTGACGGCTTGCGAGAAAGAAGTAAAACAGGAATCTCAGGTGGGGTATGTTGACCCTATGATCGGGACTGGATTTCACGGACACACTTATCCGGGAGCCACTAGCCCTTGGGGAATGGTGCAGCTGAGCCCGGACAACGGAAGGTCGGGTTGGGACTGGACATCGGGCTACCATTACTCAGATTCGCTGATCGCCGGTTTTAGCCATACGCACCTTGCGGGTACAGGTATTGGCGATTTGTGCGATATTTTGGTAATGCCTACCTCAAAGGATATCGACCTTAACGCGAGCAAGGCCGGGAAAAGGGAGACTTACGGTTATCTCGACAAATTCAGCCATGAAAACGAGACGGCGGGAGCGGGGTATTACTCCGTTAAGATGAACTCCGGCGTAAAAGCCGAGCTTACCACATCAAGAAGGATGGGTTTTCACCGTTATACTTTCCCGCAGGGGGAAGCCAGAAAAGTAGTGCTTGATTTGGCGCATACTATTAACTGGGATTGGCCGGAAGACACCCGTATAGAGGTTGTGAATGATAACACTATCCGCGGTTTCCGTAAAAGTAGCGGTTGGGCCAAAAAACAGAGCGTGTATTTTTACGCCCGTTTCTCGGAGCCTTTTGTGAAGTACACTTTGGCGATGGATTCCACTTCCTCTTCGAGCAAGATTAAGGAGATTCAGGGACGTATGGCGCGCGGCGTGTTCGAATTCGCTGGCGGAAGCGCTGAGCCCGTAGTGATGAAATTGGCCTTGGCTTCATCTTCGATGAAAGGGGCGGAGGCAAACTTTATGGCCGAAAGCGCCAATAGTTTTGACGCTCAGGTGAAGGCCAACAGTGCTTTGTGGCAAGATGAGCTTTCGGGAATTACGGTAAAAGGCGGTACGGAAAAGCAACGTAGGATTTTCTACACGGCGATGTACCATAGCAAAACCGCCCCGGCCACTTACTCGGACGTAAACGGCGAATACCAAGGCGGAGATTACAAACTCCACAAAGCGCCGAAAGGAACGAATATTTACTCGACATTCTCGCTTTGGGACACCTTTAGGGCTGTTCACCCGTTGATGACGATCACGAACCCGGATATCGTAAACGATATGGTCCGTTCGATGGTCGCTTTTTATGAAGAGTCCGGAAAATTGCCCGTTTGGGGGCTTCAGGGTAACGACACCGGTTGTATGTGGGGTTACCATGCGGTTTCCGTGATTGGTGAGGCTTACCTGAAAGGCTTCCGCGATTACGATGTGGAGAAAGCTTATGAGGCGATGAAAACTTCGGCTATGCAGGACATTCGCTACACGGACCTGTATAAGAAGTACGGATATATTCCGTTTGACTTGACAAACCAGTCGGTAAGTAAGACACAGGAATATAACTACGGCGATTGGGTAATCGCTCAGGTAGCCAAAGACCTTGGCAAAAACGAGGACTATGAGTTCTTTATGAAAAGATCGGCATATTGGAAAAATCTTTTCGATCCTTCGACCGAATTTATGCGTGCCAAAGATTCGAAAGGAAACTGGCGCGAGCCGTTTGATCCGATTAGCTACGGCGGTCACCACCACGGAAATCCGATCAAAGACTATATTGAAGGTAATGGCTGGCAGTACGTTTGGTACGAATTGCACGATATCCCGACTTTGATCGATACTTTGGGCGGTCCTGAGAAATTTACCGTTAAGCTCGACTCTCTTTTCTCTTTGCCTAGCGATGCCGGTGATGCCAGCGCAGACGTAACAGGCCTGATCGGTCAGTACGTTCACGGTAACGAGCCTAGCCACCACGTAGCCTATCTGTATAATTTGGCTGGAAAGCCTTGGAAGACGCAACAGAAAGTGAGGGAAATCTTGGAAGGCCAGTACGACGATACTCCGGAGGGGATTTCGGGCAACGAAGACTGCGGACAGATGTCGGCTTGGTATGTGCTTTCGGCCTCGGGGCTTTATCCTGTGAATCCGGCCAGCGGTGAGTACCAAATCGGGAGTCCGGTGTTTGAAGAGGTTGCTTTCAAGGTTAAGGACGGAAAGTCTTTCGTAATCACGGCCCAAGGCAATTCTTCGGACAACATCTATATCCAGTCGGCGAAGCTGAACGGAAAGGCGTTGAAAAGGACATTCTTGAAGTATGAGGAAATAATGAATGGAGGAAAATTGGAGTTGGTAATGGGTAGCGAGCCAAACAAATCGGCGATGCTATAAAAAAGCCCATTCATTCATTTGGATGGAATATTTGTAACGCCTGGCCAGATTGGTCAGGCGTTTTTTCATACCCTTATTAGAGGCAGAATGGAGCCAAGCTCTAGCTTTAGAACACCCGATACTCTCGTTTGAGGCCTTCTTATACTCCCGTAAAGCGCCACATACGGTGTGAAAAAGGATAGGGATTCATGTATAGCGACTCCTTAATCAGAGGGAATCGGTTTTAGCGCCTCACAAGTGGATTAAAAGAAAAGCCCCCTTTCCAATATCAGGAAAGAGGGCTTTTTTATTCTTTAATGAAAGTAAAGATCTTGTTTGTAAAGATCGTTTACTGTTCGTTTATGCGTTTTTTATTCGCAACGATCACCAGTCATATCAACATCGTTGAGATCACGGATGTAGAGCTGGTAAGTGTCTTTGTATTTGCTAAGAACACCTACGATTGAACCCTTGCCTTCGGCTACGGTCTCTCCAGCGAATTTTGCGTATCCGCTGGTTCTAAGCACCAACTCTTTTCCGTCGCAAGTAGTCAACGTGCGGTTAGTGTTTTGCTTTGATTTAGCGTAAATCTCTCCTGTTGTTTTGAACTGAAGATCTTCGAATTTTACGAGCGTATTGAGCATTGTGTCAGTCAACCCGTCGATTGTTACCGTTGTAGGTTCGATAGCGGTTCCTGTGGTCGCTTCGATGAATTCGCTAAGTTTATTTTTGTCGATACCACCGAATCTTGTGTCTCCTGACTTGGAATCAACATAAGTGCTTCCGATTTGTAGGTCAGCGTATTTGTTGAGGTGAAGACCTTTAAGTTTCACCTTTACTTTTTGGCCTACAGTATACGGAAGATCTGTCGTGTTGATTTTAATAATTGCTCCTTCGCCTTCAGCTTGGATTGTGAACTGCTTGTAGAAGTTTCCGCTTTCCGCATTGGCGATAACAGTTCCTTCCACAAAGAGGTTCTCGTTGATTTGAACAAACTGCGTACCGTCGATTTTTTGCTTAAGGTCAGCGATAGAGATTTCGGTAGCTGGTTCGTTACCGCCTCCATCAGTGGTGCAACGTTCGCCGGCCATATTTATGTCAGCGGTATTGCGGATGAAGAGCTGATAAGTGCTTCCGTATTTGCCAAGGATACCTGTGATAGAACCTTTTCCGGAAGGAAGTGTCTCGCCTGCGAATTTTGAGTATCCGCTAGTTCTGAGAACAAGTTGCTCACCGTCGCAAGTCTCCAAAGTGCGGTTTGTGTTTTGCTTCGGTTCAGCGAAGCTTTTGTTCAAGTCTCCGTCAACTACTTGTACATCGTTTACGGTAACAAGCGTATTCAACATACCGTCAAATAAACCTGCGATAGTTACGGTTTTCGGAGCGATAGCTGTACCAGCTGAAGCTTCGATTTTACTCTCGATATCGCCTTCGTCAATACCGCCAAACTTAGTCTTCTTGTCTTTCGAATCCACATAAGTCGACCCGATCTGCAAGTCCGCGTACTTGTTAAGGTAAAGGCCTTTAAGGGCGATTTTCACTTTTTGGCCGATGGCGAAAGGTACTTTGGTCGTGTTGATTTTCACAACGGCGCCTTCTTCACCTGCTTGGAAAGTGAACTGCTTGTAGAAGTTTCCACCGTCAGCGTTGGCTACTACGGTACCCTGTACAAAGCGGGCTTCTTCAATCTTTTTGTAGTTCTCAGAATCGATCAAGCCTTTGAGCTCTGTGATGGAAATCTCGGTTCCGAAATCAATTTCAGGTTTTTCGATTTCGAAACGATCACCTTCCATTTTGATCTCGGCTGGATCCATGATGAAAAGCTGGAAGTCTTTGCCGTATTTTCCGAGAACACCGGCGATAGATCCGCTTCCGCCCGGAATGGCCATAGAAGCGAAAGTAGCGGCGTTTGAAGTCCTGACAATCACTTTAGATCCGTTCTTGAAAACCAAGGATCTGTTGACGCTATATTTGCTTTCTCCTTGAGGATCCGCAAATGTTTCTCCAAGATCGCCCTCGTCGAACTGAACCTGATCGAACTTCACGAGCGTATTGAGCGCATCGTCGTTCAAGTCTTCGGAAGTCAGCAACTTTGGTTCTACCAAAGAACCGGCCGTAACCCTGATGATTGTGTCGGCCGCGTCTTCGTCGATTCCGCCGAAACGGATATCGTCCGCAGAACCGTAGGTAGAGCCGATTTGGAGATCAGTGTATTTGTTGAGGTTTAGGCCTTTCAAGGCGATTTTGACGTGATCACCAACTTTATAAGCGTTTTTGGTGAAGTTCAATTTTACTTCGGCGCCTTGGTTGTCGCCTTGGATCTTGATCTTCTTGTAGAAGTTGTTGGTTTCGTTATTGGCGATTACAAAACCTTCGATGAAGCGATTTTCGGTGATTACCGCATAATTCTCGCTATCAATCATACCTTTCAGATCTGCGAAGGTGATCGCTGTTCCAAAGTCGGTATTAGCGGTTTTGTCTGGCGCTTTCGGAGCGTCAGCTTCGATTTCGCAAGAGCTCAGGGCGACAGCGAATAGGCAGGCGCAGAGCGTTAATGCTTTGTTTAAATACCTGTATTTCATAATTGTTTGGGTTGTGTGTTCCAAAAATGTTCCCTAAGCTGTTTAGTTGCTGGCATCTTCGAAATCGTTCAGATTTCGGATTGCGAGCTGCATGTCGTTTTCCGAAACATTGCCTCCTGATGTTTTGAAGATCGAGACCATTCCAACGAAGTCGAATTTGCCTTGTCTTACTTTCTGGGATGCGAATTTTTCGTAACCGCTGACACGCACTTTGATGTCCTCGCCGTTTGCGTCTTCGATGAAGTGTTCTCTTGACTCATCGTTGTCGGCGTAGGTTATGTCTTGGTTTTTGAATTCCACGTTCTTGATTTTCACCATCAAGTTGACATAGTCAGCGTAATTGGCCTTCAGCTCTTCCATAGTCACTTCGGTTATCGGAGTGTCATTTCCAAGAGAAAGCACTTTGCTGATGGTCTGGTAAGGGATTCCCAAAAGGTAGTCGTTGCCTTTGTTGTTGGTGTATTGTTGGGCACCCAGAATATGCGCGCCCGTTGAGTGGAAAACATTGAGACCTTTTATGTTCATAACCACCTCAGAACCCTGTCGGAAAGGGTAGCTGCTGTTGAACTGCATGCGGATGGCCTCTTTGGAAATCGGATCGTAAATGATAGCCGTTTTGTAGAGGCTTCCTTGCGAGTCGTCCATTGAGATGATCCCGCGGATTTGCTCGTCCGTTTCGATTTTTACCGCATTTGGCGTATACAAATCGTATTTGGCTTTCAGGTCGGCGATGCTCAACAGCTCCGCCTCGGGCTTGAGGACAAAGTCCGGAACTGTCGGTTCGCTTATGTCGTCGCTTTTGTCAACGCAACCGGTGAGGGCTGTTCCCCAAAGGACGATGAGGGCCAAAAGCGAATATATTTTTCTACTAGTCGTCATGGTCTTTTCTTTTCTTTCCTATAGAACGTTAAAAACTCGATCATCTTTTATTAAAGACTGATGCTCAGGTTCAGGAAGTAAGTCCTTCCGTAAGAGTAGAATACAGTAGAAGGGAACTCATAACGTCCGTCTACGCTGTATCTTCTTTGCTCGTAACCGCTAACCTCCACTTGCTTGTCGAACAAGTTGTTCACGTTGAGGCTAAGGCTAACGTAAGTGCCGTTGATTCTCCAAGACTTGCGTGCGTTCAGGTCCAAAGTGAAGAAGTTTGGAAGTTCTTCGGCTTCTTGCCACAACATCTTGTCGTTGTTGTCCGTGATGTTCGGGTCACGAGTCACAGGGAACAAGTCCACGTAGTTGTTGGCGAAATAGTTGGCGTCAAACCCTACAGACCAATATTTCGGAGATTGGTAGCGGGCGCCCAAAGAAAGAGCCGTTTGAGGAGACCCGCCTCTGCGAAGGTTCTTGATTTCAGGTGTGCCTGAGTCGAACTGCTGGTTGTTGTTGTCTTGGTAACCTGTGATGTTCGGGTTGTCGTTGTAGTAGTAAAGCCCGATTGCACCAGCGGCGTTAACGGTAACAGACGGAGACACTTTGTACTCACCGCCGAATTCGAAACCACGGCTGACTTCCTCTATGTTAGTCATTACGTAGTTGACAAATGTCTTCTTGTCATCGTGGAAGAAGCTGAAGACGTCAGTTTTGTCAGAGAATTTAGTGTAGTAACCTTTAACCGAGAATTTGGCGTAAGGCGAGCGGAAAACATAAGCGAGGTCAGAAGAGAAAATCTTTTCGCTTTTCAAATCGTCCACGTACTGGTTACGTGTTCTTGGAGAAACAAAAGCGTCGCTGAAGAATGGAGCTCTTGTCTGGTAGCTCAAGTTCGAAACGATGTAGTTACGGCCGTTGATTTTGTAGGTAGCTCCACCTTTGATGTGATAGTCGGTGAAGTTTTTCTTCTCCGAGTCACCCAATGAGTTGTTTTCGAATTTGCCGTTTTGCATGTTACCTGTTCTCCAGTACTGAGTCTGGGTGAGGCCGGCGCCAATGTAGAAATCAACTTTGTTGTAAGTGAAAGAGGAGAGAGCCCAAACATTACCCGTTTTGATATTCACGTCGTAATCGTGGCTGATTACGTCACCTTCTTGAGTAAGGCGGTCCGGGTAACGAACGTCGTTGTCAGAAGCGAAACCGTCACGTTCGGCGAATTGGTCGATGTCCAACCAGTAGTCGCCACCCAACAGGTCTTCTACTTCGTTATATCTTCTGGCTTTGTACCAAGTGTAGTTTACGCCACCTCTCAAAGAAACATTGTCGTTCAACGTCGAAGAGAGCATAGAAGTGAAGTTCACTTGATCAGAGTCGTTTCTGCGGTCTTCAACGATATAAAGCGAACGGTTGTAATCTTTGCCTATAGGTGTCGCTTTTCCGTTTTCGTAAACGAATCCGGCTTTAGACAAGCCATTGTTTTGGTTTGTCGCATAGAAAGCGTCCCAGTTCAGCTGACGGTAAGAGACGTCGTTGCGGAACCTGTCCTGAAGTTCTTGCTGAACGTCTTCGTCTTCGTTTTGAAGTCTCTTGTAGTAATTCGGGCGAGGATCGTCAGTGTTTTGCCAGTTGAGAGCCGTTTTTCCGTAGTAGCTCTTCATGTAAGTCAGCGTGTTCACCCACTTGAGGTTGTCGTTGATGTCCCAGACATCGCTCAAGATAAAAGTTGGTTTGAAAGATGAAGTCTCTCTAGCGTTGCGAACCTCTCCGTCTTGGTATCCCCAGTTAGGGTTGTAGAAGTTGTCCCCTGCAAGCTCGTAAACGTAAGCGGGGCTACCGCTGGAGCTGGCTCTTTTAGTTGGAGACCCAAAAGTGGTGAAGCTAAGGCGGTGGTTGTCGTTGAAGACTTTTTCCACACCCAAAAAGTAGCTGTAGCTATCATAGAAAGTGCCGTCGATGTAACCTTCTTGGGCCCATCTTCTCGAACCGGCTACCGTAAACGCCCAACCGTTTTCCATCAGCCCGGTCGAGTAAGTGGCCATCAACCTGTTTTTGTAGCTTCCTTGGAGGCTTGAGTATGTTAACTTCAGCCCTTTGCGTTGCTTTGAGGCGCTAAGGTCAATGTTTGTTGATCCTCCGATGAATCCGAGTGTGTTGTCCGCCTGGTCCAAACTGTTTGTGATGGTGGAGTTTCTCAAAACGTCATTGAGACCGCCCCAGTTAGACCAATAAACGCGTCCGCTTTCGGGATCGTTCATTGGGGAACCGCTAAGGTAAACGCCTGTGTTTTCGGAATTGTAACCCCTGATTTTGAAACGGTACCTTCCGAACGTGTAAGCGGCTTTGTTTTGGAACACGTCTCTTGATGACGCCAAAAGGCTGGAAATGTTCTCACCGTCCGTATCGCTATCCTCTTGCTGAATGTTAGCGTCAAGTGTGATGATGGCGTCGGTGTCTTCGCCTACAAAGGCGAGTTGAACGTCACCCATTTTCGTTTCGATTCCGGCGCTTACGCTAATGAGCCGTTCTACGGTCTCGTACTCATCGTGTGATATCCGGATTTTCTGGTGCCCGGCCGGGACTGGCGAAAGGAGATAAACACCTTGGCCGTCAGTCTTGGCCGTAATTTCTAGTCCGAGGAGTTCGATCAGAGCCCCTTCCACAGCATTGCCGGTTTTCTCGTCGACAACTCGGCCGGACAGTTTGCCCTGCTGCTGCGCCCATGTAAGATTGCATAGCAGGAGCGCGAGGATTAACAGTATACGATGTCTCATAGTCGTACTTAATGTGAAGGCGATCTCTCGATTTTAATAGAGAGCTCTTTTGTGTATCTGATTCTTTTATTTCGAATTCCGCAACTCTAATGTGTTTTGCGGTTGGTTTTTTTCGAATTCCGCATTTTGAATTCAGGACCGCAAAGGAAGTATTAATATATGGTTTCCACATCATGTGAACGCACTATTTTTTCAGATCGTGCGCGAAAATTGTTCTAATGATCAAAAAAAAGGTAATATTTGCCGGCGATTCGGATTCAAATCCCGGTTTTGGGCAGTGAAAATGAACAGATAAAAGTTCCGATAGGGTTAAGAATTAAACACGGGTCGTAAAAGATGTTCGCCATTTTGGCGTTACTAGGAAAACATATGAGTACACTTTAACGGGCATTTAAATGGGCGTAAGACATTACTTAGTGGGGTTGATATTGATATTCTCGATAACGGCCCAGGCGCAGGAGAAGAAGAGCGGCAAAGCAAAGGCCTTGACCGTGGGTTTTTATAACATGGAAAACCTGTTCGATATTTACGACGATCCTGCCACTCGCGATAGCGAATACACCCCTGAGGGTAAAAACAACTGGACAAAGGAGCGTTATCAGCGAAAGCTGACCAACATGGCCACGGTTATTTCGAAAATCGGCGCTGACGAATTGGGGTCACGGCACGGGGCTCCGTCTATTTTGGGTATTTGCGAAGCCGAGAACCTCAAGGTGATCGAAGATCTCGTCAGTCAGCCGGAACTGAAGTCGAAAAATTACGGAATCGTTCATCAGGATTCTCCGGACAGGAGGGGTATCGACGTTGCGTTGCTTTACAAGAAAAAAGATTTTGTGGTTGAAAACGCGCGTTGGGCACCACTGAAAATCAAAAGCGACGAAGGGGAAGAGTTTTTTACTCGTGAACAGCTGGTAGTCAGCGGAAAACTGGAGAACGGCGAGGAACTTCACGTAATCGTAAACCACTGGCCTTCAAGGTACGGTGGAGAAAAAAGGAGCCGTCCAAAGCGTAACGCCGCGGCGGACCTGACAAGATCTTTGGTTGACTCGATTTCGGCCGTAAAACCAGGCGCTAAAATCGTCGTGATGGGTGACCTCAACGATGATCCTGACAACGCTAGTGTCAAGAAACATTTGAGGACTAAAGGCGACAGAAAGAAACTGCAAGAAGGCGATCTTTATAACCCTTACGAAACTTATTTCAAAAAGGGAATCGGAACGTTGGCTTACAGAGATAACTGGAATCTTTTTGACCAGTTGATTCTTACGCAACCATTGATCGATAAAAATTCAGGCGGTTATTATTTGATGAAAGCCAAGATTTTCAACAAGAAATTCCTTAAGCAACAAGAGGGCCGATACAAAGGGTACCCTTGGCGTACATTTGCCGGAGGCCGTTATTCTGGCGGTTATGGAGACCACTTCCCAGTTTACATGATTTTGGTTAGGGAACTCTGATATAAACGCATAATTGCTGTAAAGCACAAAAAAGCATAACGGGACTCGTTATGCTTTTTTTGTTGCTTAAAATATCAGGCGATAATTTTATACTTCACATCCCAACTCTGCCAAAGCTTTGTTGAGCGTTTCGCTCGGGCGCATTGCCTTTGAGGCCAGCTCGGTGTTCGGGTGGTAATATCCCTCGATATCTACGCTGTTGCCCTGTACGGCGATCAACTCTTCCACGATCTTGGCTTCGTTGTCCGTCAAGGCTTTCGCCAACGGAGCGAAGGCTTCTTTCAACTCGGCGTCCTTGTCTTGGGTGGCCAAAGCTTGTGCCCAGTAAAACGCAAGGTAGAAGTGGCTTCCGCGGTTGTCGATTTGTCCGAGCTTTCTGGCCGGCGACTTGTCGTTGTCGAGGAATTTACCTGTGGCTTCGTCCAATGTGTCGGCGAGGGTTTGGGCTTTTTCGTTGCCGGTAACGTTCGAGAGGTGCTCAAGAGATACGGCCAAGGCCAAGAATTCTCCCAAAGAGTCCCAACGGAGGTAATCCTCTTCGTTGAACTGCTGAACGTGCTTAGGAGCGGAACCGCCCGCTCCGGTCTCGAAGAGTCCGCCGCCGTTCATCAACGGGACAATCGAAAGCATTTTGGCGCTGGTGCCAAGTTCCAGAATAGGGAAGAGGTCGGTAAGGTAATCGCGGAGTACGTTTCCTGTTACCGAAATCGTGTCTTGGCCGGCCTTGGCGCGTTCCAATGAGAATTTGGTGGCGTCAACCGGAGCCAAAATGCGGATATCCAAACCTTCGGTGTCGTGTTCCGGCAGGTAAGCTTCCACTTTTTTGATCAGCTCGGCGTCGTGAGCCCTGTTTTTGTCGAGCCAGAAAACGGCCGGCGAACCTGTGGCTTTGGCACGGTTTACGGCCAATTTCACCCAGTCGCGAACAGGAGCGTCCTTCACTTGGCACATGCGAAAAAGATCACCTTCAGCGACAGGCTGTTCGAGCAATATGTTTCCTTCTGCGTCAACCACGCGTACGGTTCCTATCGCCGACATCTGGAATGTCTTGTCGTGCGAACCGTATTCTTCGGCTTTCTGGGCCATCAATCCTACGTTAGGAACGCTTCCCATCGTGGTCGGGTCGAAGGCTCCGTTCTCACGGCAGAAATCGATAGTGGCTTGGTAAACGCCGGAGTAGCTTCTGTCCGGAATTACGGCCAAAGTATCCTGCTGTTTGCCTTCGGCGTTCCACATTTGTCCGGAAGTACGGATCATGGCCGGCATAGAGGCGTCGATGATCACGTCGCTAGGAACGTGGAGGTTTGTGATGCCTTTGTCCGAATTCACCATAGCCAAAGCCGGGCGCTCCGCGTAAACCGCTTGGATATCGGCTTCGATTTCCGCCTGCTTGTCGGCCGGCAAACTTTTGATTTTCGCATACACGTCACCGATACCGTTGTTCGGGTCTACGCCCAATTCGGCGAAAGTGGCGGCGTGCTTTTCGAAAACGTCTTTATAATATACGCTGACGGTGGCTCCGAAAATAATCGGATCGGAAACCTTCATCATCGTGGCTTTCATATGGAGGGAAAACAGGATGTTTTCCTTTTTGGCCACCTCGATCTCTTTTTCGATAAAAGCTTTGAGCGTAGCCATGCTCATTACGGAAGCGTCGATAACCTCGCCGGCTTGGAGAGGGTTCTCGCCCTTGAGCGTTTTTACGGATCCGTCTTCGCCCACGAACTCGATACGGAAAGTTGTAGCGTTGTCAAGAGTCAACGATTTTTCGCTTCCGTAAAAATCGCCTTCCGGCATGCTTGCCACGTTCGATTTCGAATCGGCCGACCAAGCGCCCATGCGGTGCGGGTTTTTCCTGGCGTAGTTTTTCACGGCTTTCGGAGCGCGGCGGTCAGAGTTGCCTTCGCGGAGAACCGGATTTACGGCGCTTCCCTTGATCTTGTCGTAACGGCCCTTGATTTCTTTTTCCTGATCGTTGGCAGGCTCTTCGGGATAGTCCGGCAGAGCGTAGCCCTGAGACTGCAATTCCTTGATGGCGGCCTGCATTTGCGGAATAGAGGCGCTGATATTCGGAAGCTTGATAATGTTGGCTTCCGGTTTTTTGGCAAGGTCACCGAGTTCGGCCAAAGCGTCGCCGATACGCTGGTCTTCTTTCAGAAATTCAGGAAAATTGGCGATGATACGGCCAGCCAAAGAAATGTCGCGGGTTTCCACTTCTACGCCCGCCGTTGCGGTATACGCCTTGATGATCGGAAGCAAAGAGTAGGTGGCTAAAGCCGGCGCTTCGTCGGTTTTGGTATAGATGATCTTTGAAGTCTTGTTCGTCATCTGTGTTTGCTAGTTTGGATTGAAAAAATGCGAAACCGGGCACCGAAACAGGTCGGGAAATATCCGTTTTCGCGGTGTTCTTACGTTAAAGTCCGCAAGTTTTCTGAAATTTTAGCCCTAGTTATGGACCGTACTAACGGAAACCGATATTTAACGTATCCAAATAACTTAATTTTCGGTGTATTTTTCTACGATATATTCATCAAAATTGATCTGTAGCCGAATCTTATTCGTGTTCGAATGGCTGTAGTTGCGAAATTTTAAATATTTCAGCTTATAAGGATGCGGTATTCTTACTTGCCAAGACCGTTGTTTTTTCTTCTTTTGGGAAAAGAAAAACATGATGAAATTATCACGTAATATGTTTTTCTGGAAGGAAACCGAAACGGTTTTTTCGCTGATTAGAACGAAAAAGAGCCCCGCCAAAATGACGGGGCTCTTTTGTTAAAATTATAAAAGAGTACGGTTCTATCTGACATCCCACCACACGCGGTGCGTCATGCTGTTGCCGTCGGTGGCGGCGCTGGCCTTATCGTAGTTTTCCTGGTTGTTGAGCATTTCCGAATCGGGGTAAGGGGCCCGGCGCGGCCATTGGCCTTGGGTGTCGCCCAACGAAAGCTCTTCGCCGACTACGCGGGGTTTCACCGCCGGGTACCCGGTCCGGCGCATTTCGGCGTAAGCCTCAACCCAGTTGGTCATCAGCGAAGCCCATTTTTGCTCGGCAATCATCTTGAACTTTTCCTCTTGCGTACCCGAAAGGCTCGCGGCGGAAGAGCTCATGAAATCGGTTACGTCCTGCTCAGAGTAAAGCGGTTCGGAAACCTCCGCTCCGTCCTTGACAAATGTGTCGGGACGGCGCCAGAAATTAAGCGAAGTCTCTATCCCTTTGGCGTAGTACATTTGGGCTTCGGATTCGTTTTTCGCAACTCCCAGACCGAATAAATAGGCCTCGGCCTTAAGGAAGCAAACTTCGGAATAAGACAGGTTGATGGTAGGCAGGGTCTTTTGATAAGAGACTTTGCCCGCGTATGAGAAATTATCCCGGTTGGTTCCTCCGTCGTATCCGTTTGGAAGTCCGGCGTATTGGCCGGCCATCGGACCTTGCTGTACGGGCAGGGCGTAGGAGTAGAGTCTCGGATCCGAATTGGATTTAAGGAAATCCACCATCATTTTGCTGGCGTTGGTTCTGGTTTCGGCTTTCAGGCCTACGTAACCATAATAGTAGTAGCCCGGCTCGTCGAAGTTCTCGTAGTCGGCGGCTTCCTCTGGAGAATCGATAAGAGGCTGTGTCCATACTTTTTTCAAAACTTCCAAGGCTTTGGCTTCGTCCACAAACCGGATTCGCATAGCCATACGGAGACGGAGCGAGTTGGCGAATTTTTTCCACAATTGGACATCTCCGCCATAAACTCTATCGGCCGAACCAAGCGCTAAAGTCAGGGACTTGTCGCCGATAATATCGATCGCTTCGTCGAGGTCGGCTAGGGTAGCGGTATAGATTTCCTCTTGCTTGTCGTACTTTGGCGTGACGTTGAACGCGCCCGCGTCGTCGATCACTCCGGCTTCGGAGAAAGGAACGTCGCCGTAGCAGTCCGTGATTTTTTGGAAAGCGTACGCCCTGAAGATTTTCGCCAAAGCGTAAGTCATCCGGTCTGTCTCGTCTTGGCTGTCCTTGGTTCTGTTTATTACGTCGTTCAGGTTGAGGTTGGCCTTGTAATTTCCCCAAACTCCCGTATCGAACCGATAGTATTTGCCGGCTTGGTTACTGGTTTCGGCGTACTGGTGGCTGAGTTCGGCGAGTGTGCTCCAAGTAGAGCTGCTGTTGAAAATACCGAAAGCGCTGTTCAGCAGGTGAATGGGTTTCGGATCCGTTATTTCGTTGATGTTTTTGTTGACATCCTCGTAGCCCCTGTCGGTACAAGAGAACATGAAAGCCAGCAACGGAATCAGTATGATTATGTTATTTTTTCTAAACATGGTGCGTGCGGGTTAGAGCTTGAACTTTACGTTGAAAGATACCGTACGGGCCGATGGCCAATATCCGGTCTCGATGCCCCTGCGTCCGTTAGACACGGTGTCGTATTGGTAGCTGTCGGGATCGTAATGCTCGGTGCCTTTGTAGAACAGGAGGAGGTTACGGCCCACGACGGAGAAGTCGATGGCCTGAAGCGAAAGCCTGTTGGCCCAAGATTTCGGAATGGAATATCCGAGGCTGAGTTCACGGAGTTTTACGTAAGAACCGTCCTCTATTACCGGACCGGCAATCTGGCGGTTCCAACTCATATTGTCCCAGAATTTGTCAGGACGGGCATAGCGGGCGTTAGCGCCTTCGTTTGCCACGCCACCTACTTGAATTCCGTCATCGCCAACGAGAGAGGCGTCGTAGAAAACGCTGTTACCGATCATCGAAGCGTTACCTCCGGTCGGGATCCAGTCGCCGGAACTTACGTTTGCGGCTTCGCGTTCCTGCTCGGATCTAATCCACGCTTCACGGCCTTCCAGCGAGGCTTTCGACGTTCCCTGCTCGTTCATGTCGATGTTGGAACGGGAATAAATGTCTCCTCCGATTCTGGCGTCGATCTGGAACCCGAGAGTCAGGTTTTTGTAGCGGAAATTGTTTCTCCAAGTAATATCGAAATCAGGAGCCACCGTTCCGAGATCGACATATTCGGTTGTCGCCATCGGGATTCCGTTATTGTCCACAACCACTTTTCCTGCGTCGTTGCGCAAGTAGTCTCGGCCTTGGATAGTCAAGTATGAGCTTCCTTTTTTCAGTACCGTTCTGGCGAAGTTGTCGCTGGACATCGTAATGGACTCAAGTCCGCTAGGAAGGTCGATTACTTCCGATCTGTTTCTGGTGTAAGCCACGGAAGTGTTCCATTCGAAATGTTCGGTTTTTACCGGAACGGCCGATACCAAGATCTCGATTCCGCGGTTTTCGATATTGCCGCCGTTAAGGCTCATCGATCCGTAACCCGAAGTTTCTGAAACGGGTTGCCCTCGGATGATTTGGTCAAAAGTATTCGACTTGTACGCTGCCAGATCGAAGTTCAGCCTTCCTTTCAGCAAGCGGAAATCGATTCCAAATTCATGCGATTTTACCCGTTCCGGCTTAAGGTTATAAAACGGGAGCTTACTTGGGTTGTACATCGATGTTTCTCCCTTCGGTCCGATAGACGAGCCGTAAACCCTGTTGATTTCGTAAGGTCGGGTGTCGTTGCCCACTTCGGCGTACGAGTAGCGCACTTTTCCAAAATCGAACCAAGCAGGCAATATATCAGCGAGCGGTTCGGTGAAGATGGCGCTGGCAGTGGTCGAGAAATATCCGTAGCTGTTATTGTCGCTGTTCAGGGTGGAACTCCAATCGTTACGGTAAGTCAAATCGAGGAAGTAGGTGTTGTCGAATCCAGCTTGGGCCGATCCGTAAACCGAGTTGATCATCTTTTCCACTTCGTTATAAGAAAATGATTTCTGGGAAGTGGTGTTGATCAATTCTAGATCCTTCGAAGGGAAACCTTGGCCAGTGAAGTTACCGAATTTTGCGAAAGTCTTGTATTGGCTGGCGCCGGCGTTTGCGGAGAATGAGAAACGATCGACAAGCTCGTCGTCTTGCCAAGTCAGAAGAACGTCAGTCGTGTAGTTCTTGTTGTAATTCTCTTGGTAGATGTATTTACCTTCGTAATTTCCCCAGCGAGATTGCTTCGCGTAAACCAAATGCGCTTCCAGATCCGAGGCGTCGAAACCGTAACGGATCATCGCCGAGAAGTTTTTGTTGAAAGCGTAAGTGGCGTTAATGTTACCGGTGATTCTCCTTCTGTCGTCAAAGTTTTTGTCGTTGTAAAGTCCCCAGTAAATATTACCGATCCACTGCGTAGTGGCGAAGGTTACGGGGTCACCGTCTTTGAAGTTAGTAGGCCAAGATTGCCCCGAATCGGGGTATTCGTACATGCGGATGTCGCTGTCCTGATAACTTCTCGGCATTCGGGTCAGGAAGTTGAACGAGTTGCCGGAATTACCGCCCGTAATACGGTTTTTGGCGGAAGTTTCGGTGTACGTGAGCTTCATGTCCACGCTCAGCTTATCCGTAATTTGTTCCGATACCCGGAGCGAACCTCCGTACTTTTCGCCTTCGCTGGTTTCCAAGTACTCGTTTACTTTTTGGTACATGAACGAGGCGAAGTAAGTTGCTTTGTCCGTCGCGTAGGAGAGAGCCACGTTGTTGTCGTAAGTGGTTCCCGTGCGGAACGGCTCTTTTATATTGTCTGGCTGGGCGGTATAGTTCCGGACTGGCTGGTCCCTAAGCCAATAAACGTGTACCGGCTGGCCTTCCATTTTCGGTCCCCAAGATTCGTCGCGCGTACCTCCGCCTATGTACGGCAGGCCGTCGTCGTCCATTCCTGCGAATTGCCCGATGTTGGATTTGCCTTGGCCGTAAGTGTTCTGAAGCTCTGGCCAAACGTAAGCCTGCTTCAGCGTAAGGCCTGAGCGCACCTCAAGACCAATACCTTGTGACTTAAGCTTTTTCTTGGTGGTTATGACCAAAACCCCGTTCGCCGCTTTTGAGCCGTAAAGCGCGGCGGCGTTGGCGCCTTTCAAAACGGTCACGCTTTCGATATTGTCGGGGTTGATGTCGGAAATACCCTGCCCGCGGTCCACGTTGCCCGCCGAGCTGTAGTTGCTGTTGTCGAATATGACACCGTCGACAACGATCAGCGCCTGGTTGTTGCCGTCGATCGAGGAACTTCCGCGCAAGACAACTCTGGAGGAACTCATACTGCCCGTCGTGGAGGTAGTGATGTCGAGACCCGCCACTTTACCGGCCATGGCATTAAGCACGTTGCTTTCCGAAGAAGAGCTGATTTCGTTAGACTTGAGTTCAGTCACCGAATATCCAAGCGCCCGTTTTTCCCTTTTGATACCCAAGGCCGTGACCACCACTTCGCCCAACTCTTCGACATCTTCTTTCATCGAAATGTCAAAAACCGTTTTGCCGGGCTGAACAGTGGCCTCTTCGGTGGTGAAACCCACGAAAGAGAAGATCAAAACATCGCCAGCGCTGGCTTTGAGGGAATAGTTGCCGTTGACATCCGTGACGGCACCGCCGTCTTTGCCTTTAATAGTGACGTTTACGCCGGGAATTCCTTCGCCTTTGCTGTCTTTTACGGTGCCTTTTAGATTGACTTTTTTGTCGGTTTGTTTTTTCTCGTTTCTTTGTTTTACCACAATTCTTTGCCCTACGATAGAGTAGGTGACATTATGAGGCAACAGCAGTTTGTCAAGCGCCTGTTTCAGTGTCAGGTCCTTAATGGAAACCGAAACCTTTTTCTTTGCGTCGATTATTCCCGAATTATGGAAAAACTCCAAGCCGCTTTGTTTTTCCACTTGTTCGAAAATCTGTTCGAGCGACATCGAGGACACGTTTATCGTGATCTTTTTGTCCTCGTCGCCTCCTTGGGGGAACGCATGGGCCGGGAGAGACGTGCAAACCACGGATCCTGCGATCATCAGGCCTATTAAGGATTTTTTCAGGGAAGGTGTCTTCCTCCGAATCTCATTGTAAAGTTTTTTTTGCATAACTTTGCAATTACGTTATTGAATGTCCGCCCAACGGCGAACTTTATCAGAGGGGGTACTGCAATACCCCCTTCATTTTCTTTATTTATAGGCAAAAAGAGTCTGTTCCGGAATCGTAAAGACGACCGGTTAAACTGTTCTATGCTAATGTTTTTTAAAGGCGAGCTATCCCTGTAATTATTTTATCGCTCTGATAAACACCGTTTTGTCTTTTGTGTCCATAGTTACCCCATCAGGCAAAGAAATCCGGATAATGGACAGTGCGTCTTCCAAAGGGCTGTTAATATCCAAGCTTCCGCTATAACGGTTTGATTTAACAAAGTCGGTTTCGAAAACGATATTCACATCGTACATTCTCCTGATTCTAAGAGCCAATTCCCCAAAAGGCAGATCTTTGAAACGTACAGTTCCGTCTTTCCAGGAGTGTTCCAGGCCGTTGACAGGCTTTTTGCTGGATGTTTTCGTTTTACGGTCAAAAATGCCCGTCTCGCCAGGTAGAAGCCCTAAACGCATTTTTTGTCCCTGCTGATTTAGATATTCCAAAGTGACTTTTCCTTCTACCAAAGTAGTGGAAGTCTGTCTTTCTTCTTCGTATGCTTTTACGTTGAAGGCTGTACCGGTCACCTTGACGTCCATTTCAGGAGTGTGGACCAAAAAGGGTTTGTTAGGGTTGGAATCCACTTTAAAATAGCCTTCGCCTTCGAGGTAGACTTCGCGCGTTTCGCCAAATTCTTTTACCCTTAGCCGGCTTCCGGCGTTGAGGTCCACTTCGGTTCCGTCTCGTAAAACGTAATGGCCAAGACTTCCGTAAGGAACGGAGATTTCCAACATATTTTGTTCGGGCCTATTATCTCCAAGAAAAAGCCACAACGTTGTAGCGAGCAAAATAGGGGAGATGACAGCCGCTATGCGGGAATATGTCGCCCAAAGCGAAATCTTTTGAGGCGTCTTTGTGAAACTTTCCGCTTTGGTAGCCTTTTTTATTACTTCCTGAATTTCCTCAACTGTAGCGGTTTCATTTCTGAAAACTAATCCGGCGTTCACCCAAGCGTTTTTCAGAGAAATATAACGTTCCATATTTTCTCTTTCCCTGAGCCAAGCGATCACTTCCGCAGTCTCATTGGCATCGGTGTTATCCGTAACGTACCGAAACAATATGTCTTCGTTCATGCCCATCAAATATCTATATGCAGTTTTTGGGATCGTTCCCTTAGTGAGGATTGAAAAAAAAGTGATTTTTTTTCGCTTATCGCAAAATGACGCCGATAAGTAGGGTGATAATTATTGAAATGATCGCGCCAGATGCCGTAATCCCGACTTCATTCAATGATTTTCGCACGGATTTCAATGCTGCGCTAACATGCGCCTCCACAGTCTTGAGTGAAATGTTAAGCTCTTCGGAAATTTCAGCGTATGACATTCCCTTTTCCCTGCTAAGAAGAAAAACCCGTTTTCTTTGTTCGGGCATAGCTTCCACTGCTTCGGTGATTTTCGAACGTGTTTCGGAAAAAGAATACATGGAGGCGGGATCGTATGCCGCAACGGCGTGAAGTTCGGAAATGTCGTCCAATCCTATCCTGCCTGAGGTTTCCATTATTCGCCTTTTCCCTCGGAGACTCATAAGCGCCATATTTTTCGCAATTGTGAACAAATAGGCCCTCAGATTGGCGTCAGCGTCCAAATTCTCTCGCTTTTCCCATAGTTTTGTAAAAGCGTCTTGGGTTATTTCCCGGGCGTCTTCCTCATTTTTTACGTATTCGTTGACAAAAAAAAGTATCTGACGGTAAAACAGCCTTACGATTTCCTCAAAGGCTTTTACATCGCCGGACCGAAGTGCCAAGACCCGATCTTTCGTTAGCTTCATACAGATATAAAAGGTATAAGTGGAAGGGCGAAAACGCCCCGTTTCAATAATCGGAAGCGATATGTCGCAAAATATTCCGATCTAAAATAATGAGCCCCCTTTCTTGTGGCGAAAAGCTGAGAAATCCGCTTTTTTGAAAGAGTATTATACAAGAATATGGATCTATTCTTAGATAATCAAGCTATGAAAAAATCTTAATATTGAAGAGAGAATAAAGTCGTTTTCTCTCAGTGAAGTGAAATGTGGTAGGCGAAATAGTAAAAAAACAGGCGAAACGCATTTAGTACGCTTCGCCTGTTTTTCAAACCTACGGTTTGATTATTTACCGATACAGAAATTGCTGAAGATATTGCCCAGCAAATCGTCTGTGGTGATCTCGCCTGTGATCTCGCCCAAGTGGTGGAGGGATTGCTTGATGTCCATAGCCAGGAAATCGCCGGTAACCTGAAGGTCCAGTCCGCGCAGAACGTCGTCCAGGGCTTCGCGTGTACGCAGTAGGCTTTCGTAGTGGCGGGCGTTGGTAACTACCGTATCGCCGGTCTTGAAGCCGTCGAGGTTTACGGTTTTCATCAACTCCTCCTTCAGTGCCTCGATGTTGTCTTTTCGGTCTGCGGAGATAAACGTCCAGTGATGTTCCGATTTTCCGAGTTGCATACGCAAATCTTCGGAGGCTTTGTCCGTCTTGTTTCCGACCAACAGGAACGGTTTTCCGAGGTTTTCAAGGCGGTTTACTTCCTGATTGATTTCCGTAACGCTTTCCACGGAAAGGTCAAAAAGGTAAATTATCAGCGAAGCTTCCTTCATTTTCTCTCTGGAACGCTCAACTCCAATGGCTTCCACTTTGTCTTCGGTTTCGCGCAAGCCGGCGGTATCGATAAAGCGGAACGCTACGCCCTCGATCAGCAATTCGTCTTCGATAAAATCCCGGGTTGTTCCCGCCACGTCCGATACGATCGCCTTTTCTTCGTTCAAGAGGGCGTTGAGCAATGTGGATTTACCGGCGTTGGGTTTTCCGGCAATAACGGTCGGAATTCCGTTTTTGATCACGTTGCCCAAGTCAAAGCTTTTGATCAACCTTCCGATTACGTATTTGAGCTTTTCGATCAGCTTTCGCAAATCGTCACGGCTGGCGAATTCCACATCCTCTTCGCTGAAATCGAGTTCCAATTCGATCATGGACGCGAAATGGATCAGCTGTTCCCGTAATTCTTTTATTTCCGTCGAAAAACCGCCACGCATCTGGCTGAGGGCGGCTTGGTGAGCGGCTTCATTCTCCGAGTGGATCAAATCGGCGACGGCTTCGGCTTGGGCCAAGTCGAACTGGCCGTTCATAAAGGCCCGTTTCGTAAATTCTCCGGGCTTGGCCAAGCGAGCGCCTTGGCGGACCAAAAGCTCAATAATTCGCTTGACGATATATCTTGAGCCGTGGCATGAGATTTCCACCGAATTTTCTTTGGTAAAAGACTTCGGAGCCACAAACAAAGAAACCAGCACTTCGTCCACGATGGTTTCGCCATCTCTGATTGTACCGAAATGTATTGTGTGGGAGTCTTGCTTTGTCAGGTCTTTGCCTTTAAAGACTTTGTTGGCCAACTCAATGGACCCTACGCCCGAAAGGCGGATAACGGCGATGGCTCCAACACCCTGGGGTGTAGCCAAAGCCACTATAGTGTCTTGTATATCTTGCATTTTCGAAATTCGGAATAGAATAGAGGCGCTTATTCGCCTTCGTTGTATTCGGCTACCAGAATATTTTTGGCCACCTCGTTGGAAACGAAAACATTGGACTTATCGTCTAAGCGGATCTCCATAGATCCGTCAAATTCGATTTTGTCCAAAACGGCGATTTCCGAGCCGATAGAGGCGCCGATTTTATCCAAATATTTCAGGAATGGTGAGCTTGTGTTTTCAACGCCGGCAATGGTCCCTGTAGCGCCGGCTTCAAGCGCTGCCAGCGGTTTTTTCGGAACGTTCAGCATGTTTCCGTCCTTGTCCGGAATAGGGTCGCCGTGAGGGTCGAAACGCGGGAAGTCGAGGAATTCGTCCAAACGGTCAATCAACAGTTTCGACTTAATATGTTCCAATTGTTCTGCCACGTCGTGTACCTCGTCCCAGTTAAAACGCAGGGTTCGGCACAAAAACACTTCCCATATCCGGTGTTTGCGGATAATGAGCAGAGCTTCCTGTCTTCCTTCCGGCGTAATGTTTACCCCTTGATACTTTATATAAGTGATAACATTTTTGTCGGCTAATTTACGGATCATGTCGCTGACAGAAGCCGGCTTTGTTTTCAGAGCCTCGGCGATGGCGTTGGTGGCCACGCTTTTGTCTCCGTCCTTAGAAAGCAAGTAGATGATTTTGAGATAGTTCTCTTCGGCGAAGCTGAGCATGAATATGGGTTTGTTTTCCCAAAGTTGGCTAATGGGGGGAGAAAAGTCAAAAAATATGCCCATTAAGTGGCCTGTAAGACCAGTCAAGCTTACCTTAGAATTCTTAAGGTACACTTACAACGTTAAGTGGGACGGGCGTGTCTTTTTCCCGAATCCCACTTTTTTTCAGCCATATGAAAGAAACAGACGAAGAGCTTATCCGGAAATGTATTGAGGGAGATAGCGAAGCGCAGTACACATTGTATAGTAAATACGCCCAGAATATGTACGGTGTGGCGCTGAGGTATGCCCGATCGGAACAGGAAGCGGAAGATGTCCTGCAGGAAGCTTTTATCAAGATTTTCCAGAAAATGGACACGTTTCAGGGGAATTCGACCATCGGCGCATGGATCAAGCGTATTGTTGTCAACACGGCGCTAAACAGCCGAAGAGGCAAGCTGTACGCATCCCCGATGGAAGACGTTTCGGACCTGAACTACAATGACGACCGGGATTGGGTGCTTTCCGATTTCCAGTACGAAGAATTATTGGGAATGGTAAGGGAATTGCCGGCCGGTTGCCAAGCGGTTTTTAACCTTTACGCAATAGAGGGATACAACCACAAGGAGATTGCGGAAATGATGGAAGTTTCGGAAGGGACTTCCAAATCGCAATTGGCCCGGGCGAAAAAGTTGTTGCGTGAAAAAGTGTTGTTGTACCAAAGGGAATATCACTATGGCGCATAAGAAGAAAGACAGCTTCGAAGAGCAATGGCGTCATAAGATGGCTGGGGAGGGAAGTGTGCCTCCGGTTCCCGATCATTTGTGGGCCAAGATCTCCGGGGCTTTGGGCGAATCTCCGGGAGCGGAGAGTAATCCATCAAAAAAGGTGTCTCCCGATTCTGGGGAATTCAGTCAAAAGTGGACGAATGCGCTGGACGCTTCAAAGGCTCCGGAAGTTCCCAAAGGAATTTGGGAAGGCGTGCGGAAAGGACTTGATGATAATTTGGCGGATAAAAGTGATGAGGCTTTTGCTTCCGCTTGGTCAGAGGCTTTTAAGAAGAAACATGATGCTATACCGCCAGTACCCGGTAGCGTGTGGGCGAATGTGAATAGCGCTATTCGTGGTGGTGTATATGGTGGCGGAGCCGATACGTTCGAGCAGGCTTGGAAAAAAGCGTTTACAGAAAAAGGCCCTGAAAAAGTGCCTGCCCGCGTTTGGCCTGCGATTTTGGGAGCGGTTTCTCCCGGAGCCACTCATAGAAAAGGGCCAAAAATGGTGGCGATGTGGCTTGTGGCCAACCTAAAGCCTTTGGTGGTGGCGGCCAGCGTTTCCGTTTTTGCGGGAGCCGGATATTGGCAGATCAATGAATATCTGGATGAAAAAGCGGTTGCCATAAACGAATCGGAAAAAGGCCAAATTGAGTTTGTTAAGGAAGTTGTCCCCGAAGCATTGACAAAATTACCTGACCCGATTGTAAATGATGCGGAAGATGTTGACCCTGAAGAATTAAACCCCAGAACGTCCGTAGCCAGTGTAAGGCCTCCTGTTCTGACAAACAGTCGAGGAACAGCCATTTCGGCAAAAATGATGTCTCAGGTTTTGTCGGATTCGGATGTGTTGAGTAATGGAGCAATAGCTTTGTCAATACCGCCGGAAGTGACTGATATGGTGGCGAATGGGATAAGTTATAATGTGCCGAGCCCTTATCGCAAATTGTATTTGCAGGCTCCGCGTTATATGCCCCGTAAGCGTTCTCCAAAAGGCCGTAATGCTTTTGTCGCAGGCGTTTTTCTTGGGACCAATAGTATGGACCCGAGTATCGGGAACAATAATTCAGTGATGGAAAGTTTCGACACTCCAGGGTTGGTGACACGTAAAAGTAGTTCGTTTGCTAGTGTAGCTTCAGCATTTGAAGCTGAAAGGCCTGAACCGGAAAACTTTACTGTAAAGCCGGAAGTGTCGTGGGTGATGGAGGCTGGTTGGCAGGTTACGAATCGCGTTATGTTGCTGTCGGGTTTGGAGTACTCTAGGATGAGTCTTTCTGGTGGTGACCCAACATTACAAGATAACAATGGCGTAAGTTGGGGGGATGAGAAGCTGAGAACTATTGGTGTGCCTCTTAAAATTGGTTATAAAGTAATCGATCGTCGTCTGTCTGTATTGTTGAACGCAGGTATGACTGTTGACTTTCTGTTGAATCGGGACGATGTTTCCGCTAAAGTAGTGGTAAGGGAAAAAGTGGATTATTCTCTTCGAGAAAATTTTGTCTCAGCTTTAGCGGGAATGGACCTTCGATACAACTTTTCGGAGCACTACGCATTGACAATGGGTGGTGGCTATAAATACGCTTTTACCGACTTGAGTAATAACAAGGAAATTTTTACTGTCAATCCTAAAGGCGTGACAATGAAAATTGGGTTTTCAGTAAGTTTTTAGCCTTTTTCGCCAAAAAAATAATTTTCATTACAACGTTTGGCGAAAGAATGTGTGTCTTTGGAGCGTGTAGATAAAAAAGAATAAGATGAAGAAAGAATTTTACGGTTGGTTAATTTTATTGATAATTGGCATGAGTTCATGCCTTGACACTTCAAACGATATTGATACTTGGGACGGTGGTGTTACTTATTTGTTCGCCGCTCAAGACGGAAGCAGTTTGATTCCAGGTTGGAGTGACGGTGCCGCTTACTATAAAAATGAAGATGGCCTAGAATACGATTTCGGTCATGAGAGAATTGACGAGGTTGGAGGAATGCAGCTCCTTTCCAATAACACGACAGCTGACAGTATCTTTCATTACGCACAACGAACTTTAAGTCGCAATGACGTATCCGGGCCAGGTTTGGCGCCAAATACCAAATATGATTTTTACGTTCAAATCAGCTGGATCGCAATGTTGCCAGATGCTCCAGACTTGGGTTATGATGATGTGAATGACTGGAAATCCGCAATTAAGTTGGCGATTTCTGACGAGAGAGTGGCTGTAAGCGAAAATGAAGCAGGAGTGATGATTCCGAATATCAACCCTGGGTCATTTGTGGGAGCGGGAGATGATAATGTGGTTCACGGTAAAATGGTCATTCCGGGAACAGATGGGCAAAACAATAACCCGGAGAATAAAAAATATTTCAGCCAGACCGGAGCGACACAGATTCAGTCTACTACTGACGCATTGGGCGCTGTTAACTTAATGGTAGGTTACTTGTCAAATGTGAAAGTTAAATTCGGAATGCACGTTACTAGTATTGCCATTAACTATAAAAAGGCAAACTAGGGATATAAAATAATCGCTTCGTCGTGAGACGCGGCAACCGACATTTTTTAGTCTTTTCATGTGATGGTTTGTGAGCGGGTCTTTATGGCCCGCTCTTCTTTTTTGTAGGCAAACTTCCTCATGCTTTTTTGCCAAAAAAATAGTTTCCGTTAAAGCTAGTTTCTTGTGATGGGAGAGTGAAACAACTTCCAGAACCTTTCTCAGAGTCCTGGAAGCGACATATTTATCTTACAGCTCCAACTTGAGACGGAATTTCTTCAGCTCCTCAAGATAGTTTTCCACAATAAATTCCTCGTGAGTGTCTTTGCCAAATTCCATACGCCGGTGTTTGATCGATTCCATGCGCCGGGCGGAGCGGAGGAACCTGCGCACATCGTGTTTGTCGGCCACTATAAGGCCGGGCACGGGTACGGTCTTGCCGCTCGCGTCTTTGGCTACCATGGTGAAGTAAGATGAGTTGCTGTGTTTCACTTCGCCGGTTTGGATGTTCTCAGCCTCTACGCGGATACCCACTACCATAGACGTGCGTCCCACGTAGTTTACCTGCGCTTTCATGGTTACCAGTTCGCCCACCTCAATTGGCGTGCGGAATTCCACTCTGTCTACCGATGCCGTGACGCAGTATTCGCCGGAGTGCTTTGAGGCGCAGGCGAAAGCCACTTGGTCCATCATGGATAGGATGTGTCCCCCGTGTATCTTCCCGCTGAAGTTGGAGTGTGAGGGCAACATCAGCTGGCTGATCTCTATTTGGGAAACTTTGGTCGGTTTGAAGTCTGGCTTCATAGTTTGTCGATTATGGTTTTAGAATGTTTTGGGGACGTTCTGCTGTAAAAATACGAAGCCGGAGTAGTGTGGATCAAATATGATAGACTTTTCTTTCTTGATCAATTATAAGAATATGTCTGAAATGATTCAGAACGCTTAGTGAATACGGTTGGATGTATAAAAAATGAAATCCCTATCGGAGTGCGGGATGTTTATGCCTTTCGGCGAAATATCTTTGACTGTGGAGGGTGAAAAAACTACGCCCGAAACTGTTCAAACGCTTTCGGGCGTCGTTATAACAGCTTCGGGCGTGGAGGTGGCTTATTCCGAGGCGCTTTCGGAGACTATGCGGTCGCCGAAGAGGACGTATTCTTCGTAATGGGCCTCGTTGAGGGTGCGCCAGTGGCGTTTGCCTATATTGCAGATCTCGCCCAATGAGGTGTAAAGTCCTGCAGCCAAGTTTCTGCGGTCAACGGTCTTGGCTTGGCGGGTTCCGCGCGCGGCCTCGGCGTCGTCGATGGCCATGTCCAGTTGTTGGTAAGCGCCTTGGATGTCATCGAGGTAGGCTTGGTCAATACCGCGTGGGCTTAGGTCGGCGAGCATATTGGAGGCAGCGCGCACTACGCTTTGGGCATGGCGTACTATGCCGGGATCTTTATGCTTGCTGAAGGGGCCGAAGCCGTAGAGACGGAAGCGAGCGGATTTTTCGCCGAGAGCGAGCTTGGCACGGAAGCGAAAACCGGCCAAGAGTTCTTCCAAAGCCTTGCGGGCATCGTCCTTGGCTTTGGTGGCCATCATTTGTTGGCCTTCCCAGTAGCGGTCGGTGTCGGTGTCGCGGAAGAGTTCGATCTTTTCGGAGAACGCCGTGGCGAAGGCCTCGTTTAGACCGTAGTCGGCGAAGACGTCGGCGTCGCGGTGGAAGAGGGAAAGTACGCGGTCACAGCGTTGGAGGAGTTCGGCGTAGGGAATGGAGACTCTGTTTTTTGTAGCCATCTGATCGTTTGTTTTACAGATACCTTTGTAATAGCGAAGAATACCGGCGGGCGTGTGTGCCTGCCGTTTTGCCTAGGCCCGTGAAGGGTAGTGCGGTGCGGGAATTTCGTATGGCACCATGTTTTTGGTGGCGTTTTTTCCCTTTTGTCCTTCCGTGAGCCTGGCCGTCGAGGGCGGTGTTCCAAACCTTTCGGTTTGCTTGATCATCGGATCGTCGGGCGACGTTCCGGGGGCTGTTTACAATAAGGTAAATCGGACCGGTACTTAAAAACCGTTTTCGGGACAGACTTTACATGTCTGGCTTTTTGAGGAAGAGGTCATGGGTCCATTCTTTTTGTCTTAGTGCATAGTTTTTGTCATGTTGTTCACTGTTTAGGTGTTGATTGGGAGTGGTATATTGTTATCACTCGATAAATTTTTCAAGAAAACATAAGCGAAAACAATGCCGGATATAATCTGTTTATTTTAATTTTTTATGAAAATATATCAATCGCAAAAAGATATTTGTCAGTAACGCTTTATGAATGAAAAAGTTGACATACAAGAGCGAAGAAATGGCGCCGAAGCTAAAATAAATGGTGGGAAAGGGTGTTGGAATTATGCCGAAACTAAAAGAAATAATGCCGTAAGCTAAAGATATTATGCCAGAGCTAAAAAAAATGGAGGCACAAGAAAAAGAAATAATAACCGAAGGAAAAGAGATAAGACCGAAGGACGGTAAGATGACGCCAAAGCTAATATTAATGGAGTGATAAATTGTTTTGGTCTTCACCCGGTGGAGAGAAGGCACTTTTTAGGACATTCCCTTCGTTTTTGAGATTGTTTTTTTAGTATTGATATTAATTGCCACTTATTTTGACGAAATATTCTTTCGAATATAAGGCGTTTGTTACTCCATAAACTATAAAGAACGTATGCCGGCATTCGTGGATCTTGTGGTTGGGGGAGGAATTGTGTGGAGGTAACATGGCAAAGGGGAGGATGAGTGTGATGGGCTTTTGCCGAAGGCTAAGGATTCTGGTTCTTGGTTAGTGTCGCTTTTGGTTTGGGATAAGGAAATTAAGCAAGAACGCGATGGTTCCATGATTGAGGGCGGTGCTGTAGTTGGGTATTATGACAAAGCGAAGGGTGTGAATGAAGGGGAAACGCCGAAGGGTAATATTTGCAAGGTTTAAGTTTTGGAAGTTTGGAAAGAAGATGTTCTTTCTTGTGTTAATGTGAATTATTCAGTTGCGTGTGTTAAGTGTTGTTTGTCTTGAGGTTATATGATTTTTGTTCCGGTAATTTAAAGCGCCCTCAAAGCTGTTTTGGTTTTGGGTGAAAACGCATGAACGTATGAAAAAAGTAAAGGCCCCGAGTGGGGCCTTATATTATAATGTCTCTTTGTATTGCATTCGGTGGAGGCGGGAATAGTAGCCGTCGAGGCGCAAAAGCTCTTCGTGTCCGCCGGATTCTTTGATCTCGCCCTTGTCGAGGACGATGATGCGGTCGGCGTTTTGGATAGTGCCGAGCCTGTGGGCGATCACTATGGCGGTGCGGCCGTGCATCAGGCGGTTGATGGCCTCTTGGATCATCTCTTCGGTCTCGGTGTCCACGGAGGAGGTGGCCTCGTCGAGGATGATGATCTTGGGATCGTAGACCATGGCGCGGACGAATGAGATAAGCTGGCGCTGGCCGACGGAGAGATTGGCGCCGCGTTCCATAACGGGATGGTCGTAGCCGTCGGGCATGCGCTCTATAAAGCGGTTGGCGCCCACGAGTTCGGCGGCTCTGCGGACTTGCTCGTCGGTGATGTCGGGATTGCCGAGCGTGATATTGCCGCGGATGGTGTCGGAAAATAGGAAAACGTCCTGAAGCACCACGCCGATATGGCGGCGGAGGTCATGCAAGGCGTATTTGCGCACGTCGTGGCCGTCGATGCTGATCTTGCCTTTCTGGATGTCGTAAAAGCGGGTGAGCAAATTGATGACGGAGGACTTTCCGGCGCCGGTGGCGCCCACAAGGGCCAGAGTCTGGCCGGGTTGGGCGGTAAATGAGATGTTTTTGAGTACGTATTCGGGCTCGTTGTAGGCGAAGTGGACGTTTTCGAATTCCACAAGGCCTTTGAAGTCTTTGACCGCAAGGTCGCCGTCGTCGGGGATGTTGTCAGTGTTGTCGAGCAACTTGAAGATGCGCGAGGCGCTGACAACGCCCATCTGCAAGGTGTTGAAACGATCACCGATCATGCGGATAGGGCGGAAGAACATGGAGATATACATAATAAAGGAGACCATGACGCCGACGCTGATGCGCTCGTCGATGACTCCTTCGGCGCCGTACCAAACCAGCAAGGCGAGGCCGGAAGCGGAAATGACCTCGGCCACGGGGAAGTAGATAGAATAATAAAGGACGGAGCGGAGGTTGGCGTCGCGGTGGCCTTCGTTGATCTTGGCGAACTTGTTATACTCGCGGTCCTCTTTGTTGAAAATCTGCACGACGTTCATGCCCGTAAGGTGTTCCTGTACGAAGGAATTGAGGGCGGCCACGGCGTTGCGCACGTTGTTGAATGATTTTTTTACTTTCTCCTTAAATATATAAGTGCAGATGATCATGATCGGCAATGTGGAGAGACAGACCAGCGTAAGGCGCCAGTCGGTATAGAGCATGATGCAGAAGATGATAACCAGCTGAAGAATGTCTGTAACCATTGCGGCGACGCCTTGGCTGAATACGTCGGCGAGGGTTTCAACGTCCGAAACGTTTCGGGTGACAAGCCGTCCGATTGGCGTGTTGTCAAAGAACTTTAGGCGGAGGTTGAGAAGGTGTTTGTATAATTTGATGCGGATGTCGCGGATCATGGTTTGGCCGAGCCAACCCGAAAGGTAAGTGTGGCTGTAGGTGACGGCGGTTTGTACCAAAAGCAATCCGATGATAATCGCAGTCATGCGGACAAGGCCGTTGTAGTCGCCGTGAGCTACATATTTGTCTAAGGTAACTTGTATAAGGTAAGGGCGGGCGGGGCCGAGGATGGCCACTAATGATGTAAGGGCTAAGAGTGTGGTGAACTTGCCTTTGTATGGCATCATGAAGCTGAAGAGCCTCTTGAGCACTTGCCAATCTATTACGTTGCCGCTTTTTTCGTTGGTGTCCAAGTTAGTGTTTGGTATTAGGTGTGTGTTTTGGTTTCTGTTGTCGGGCGAGCTTCTTAGGCCTTATTCGTTAAGATAAACGGAGGCGGGATAACGCACTTCCGTAAGGTAAAGCCCATGTGCCGGGACCGATTTTCCCGCTGCGCTTCTGTTGCGGGCTGCAATTACGGCCGGCAGGCTGTCGGGGGCGGATTTTCCGGCTCCGATGTCAAGTAAAGTTCCTACAATGGCTCTGACCATATTGCGCAGAAACCTGTTGGCGCTGATATGGAATACGAGCCTTTGGCCTTCGTGTTTCCATTCGGCCCGGCTAATGTCACAGAAAAAGTTGTTTACGTCGGTGTGTACCTTGCTGAAGCTTTCGAAATCCTGCCTTCCGAGCAAGTGGTGGGCAGCATTGTTCATGGCCTCAACGTCCAAGGCGCTGCGGTGATGGTGGGCTTGGTGATCGTTGAAGGGGTCTTTGTGCTGGACTACATGGTATTCGTAAGAGCGGCGGTCAGCGTCGAAGCGGGCGTGGGCCTCGCTGTGTACGGGGCGTATGGCTTTGACGGCGATATCTTCCGGTAAAAATGAATTGAAGCGAAAGGCATCACGGTCCGGGTTCAGTTCGCCGTCATAATCGAAGTGGGCGACCTGCGCCGTGGCGTGGACGCCGGTGTCGGTGCGGCCACTGCCAGTAATCTCTATTTCTTGGCGAAGGATGGTGCTGAGGCAACGGTTGAGTTCTCCTTGGACCGTATGTCCGTTTTTCTGGATTTGCCATCCGTTGTATTGGGTGCCTTTGTAGGCTATTTCGAGGAAATATCTCATGTCGTGAAATTGGAACGGCCAAACCGGGGATTCCGGCGGGCGAATAAGGGCGCGGGGGCCTCGGTTGCGAATTTAACAATAAAATCGGGTGTGACGTTGTCTTCTGCGCGAATCGGTGAGGGTATTTTTTGCGGGCGGGTTTTTCCGTTTCGGCCTTTTTCGTAGTTTTGTCGGCGTAAAATAATGTGTGCCCGGAGGATTTTTTCCGGGAATCAACCAAGAACAGGATATTATATGTTACAAAGAGTCCAGACGCTTTTTTTGGCGCTGGCTGTCGCCCTGTTGGGAGGCGGTCTTTACTTTCCCCTGTGGGCCAGCTACCTGAAAGAAACGGGTGAGGCGCAGGCACTGTACTTCTACGGACACGAGCACATAGTGGCTGGAAGTAATCCGGTAATGGAGAACATGCCTTTTGCCGTGTTGGGAGTTCTTTCGGTGATCTCGATCCTTATCGGAATCTACGAATTGGTGTCGTTTAAGAACCGTATGTTCCAAATGAAGCTTGGCATGGGCAACACTATGCTGATGTTGCTGAATCTGGGTTTGTCGATATATTTTGTGTTTACAAACGGCAAGGATTGGACTGTGGGGCCGGACACGATGTACCGTGCGGGTATATTCATGTTGATGGGAGCCGTGGTTTGTAACCAGATAGCGACTAGGTTTATCAAAAGAGACGAGGAATTGGTGCGGTCCGTGGATCGAATCAGATAAAGAATACTGGGACAATCGCCTTTGCGGTTGTCCTTTTTTGTATCCGAGGCCGTTGGTGCCCGGTAGGTTAGGCTTTATGGCTAGTGTGTTATGAAAAAGACGCGCAAGGTTGGCGATTCTTCGGTTTCGGCGTTCTTCGCTTTGGTGCGGTGGCCCAATTTGCTGATGATCGCATTGACGCAATTTATGGTGGCCAGGTTCCTGATCGATATTCCCGCCGAAGAGTTCGAGCCAGTATGGGCCGTGATCGCTTCGACGGTGATTGTGGCGGCGGCGGGGTATATGATCAACGATTATTACGATGTAAAAATCGATTACGTAAATCGACCGGACAGCGTGATTATTGGGAAGTACTTTTCCCGCAGGGCCGTGTTGTTCGCTCACACCTTGTTCAACGCCGTGGCTATCGTTTTGGCGGGTCTTTATTCTTGGAAGCAGGGAGGCGTGATCTTTTTTATGGCCTTTTGTCTTTGGTGGTATTCCAATGATTTGAAAAGAAGACCTTTGGGAGGAAACCTAATGGTGGCGTTTCTTATCGGGCTTTCGATGATGATGATGTTGTTGTTTTCCCGTAACAACGAGAAATGGGTGTTTGTCTATACCTTCTTTGCCGTGTTTATGACATTGATCCGCGAGATTCTTAAGGATATAGAGGATATGAAGGGGGATGCCAGTTTCGGTTGCAGGACTTTGCCTGTGGTCTATGGTTTGCGTCCCGCACGGAGATTGGTCAAATGGCTAGTATTGGTTTTTACGGCCGGTTTGGGTGTTTTCGCTTTTCGGATAGGGAATGGCGTTGTTCAGGTTTACTTTGCCGTGTTTGTGCCTTTGTTGTTATTGTTTTATATGATTTTGGCGAAAGCCGACACAAAAAGAGATTTCGGAGTGCTTAGCAGGTTCAGCAAAGTGCTGATGGCGCTGGGTATTCTTAGTATGATATTCCATTGAGGAAAATAAGCGGCTCTGTCGGATTAGAGGACCGGCGGAGTATGGGGTTTGCGGGGATTTTGGTCAGGAATCCTTGCGGACGTGGTTTTTGAGAGAGTTTTTGGGAATAGAGGGTTCGGTTGGAGCCGTATTTAATTCAAGTCAATTATAGCTGTATGAAAAGCGAGAAAAGAATCGCTGTTTTTGCTTCGGGAAGCGGAACGAACGCCGAAAACATAATCAAATACTTCCAGGAAGTCGAAGGCGTGGAGGTGGTTTTGTTGCTTTCCAATAAACCGGACGCCTATGCGCTCACTAGGGCGGAAAAGCTGGGAGTGCCTACGATGGTGTTTAACAGGAAAGACTTTTATGAGTCTGCCAAAGTGTTGGACACGCTGGCGATAGCCCAAGTGGATATGGTTGTTTTGGCCGGTTTTCTCTGGATGGTTCCGGAAGGCCTGCTGAACGCTTACCCGGACGCTGTCGTGAATATCCACCCGTCGCTGTTGCCCAAATACGGAGGCAAGGGCATGTACGGTTCTAGGGTTCACGAAGCGGTGATCAAAGCCGGAGAGGCTGAGTCGGGTATTACGGTTCACTATGTGAACGAGCGCTACGACGAAGGTCACGTGATTTTTCAGGTAACGTGCGAAGTCACGCCTGAAGACGACGCTGACAGTTTGGCCGGCAAAGTCCATGACTTGGAATACGAATATTTCCCTAAAGTAATCGAGTCCGTTTTGACGGGTGAGTAAATACATTTCTCAAAAATTACGATAATGACCACAAAGAAGATTCAATCGGCACTGATCTCGGTATTTTACAAAGACAACCTTGAGCCTATCGTTAAGCTTTTGCAGAAGCACGGCGTGACGGTTTACTCTACGGGAGGAACCCAGAATTTCATTGAGGAGCAAGGTGTGGAGGTTACGGCCGTTGAGGACTTGACCACTTATCCGTCTATCCTTGGCGGACGCGTAAAGACGCTCCACCCGAAGGTGTTTGGCGGAATCCTGAACCGCAGGGACAACGAGCAGGATCAGGGACATATTGCGGAGTTTGATATTCCTTCGATCGACCTTGTGATCGTTGACCTTTATCCATTTGAGGAAACGGTGGCTTCTGGAGCGCCTGAGGCGGATATTATCGAGAAGATCGACATTGGTGGCATTTCGCTTATCAGGGCGGCCGCCAAGAATTTTAAAGATGTGGTGATCGTTTCGTCGCGTGAGCAGTACGGTGAGCTGGAAGCGTTGCTTGACGAGAAGGACGGAGCCACTGATTTGGCGGACCGTCGTCGTTTTGCCGCTAAGGCCTTCGATATCTCATCGCATTACGACACCGCGATCTTCAACTACTTCAATCAAGAAGAGGAATTGCCGGGCTTCAAGCAGAGTCTTCGTGAGGCTAGGGGACTCCGTTATGGGGAGAACCCTCATCAGGCCGGTAAATTCTACGGAAACTTCGGCGAGATGTTCACTCAGTTGCACGGCAAAGAGATTTCGTACAATAACTTGGTGGATATTGACGCGGCGGTAGCGTTGATCGACGAGTTTGAGGGCGAAACGGCTTTCGCAATCCTGAAACACACGAATGCGTGTGGCGTAGCTACGGGTGCCGACGTGAAAGAAGCTTATCTTAAGGCTTTCGCCTCCGACACAATCTCGGCTTTCGGTGGCGTGTTGGTGACAAATAAAGAAGTTGACGAATCGGCGGCCGAGGAAATCAATAAGCTTTTCTGCGAAGTGTTGATCGCTCCTTCGTTTACTGAAGAGGCTTTGACTATTCTTAAGTCTAAGAAAAACAGAATATTGCTTCAGCAAAACCATGCGATGCCGAAAGGTAAGCAGTATAAGAGTTTGCTGAACGGTGTTATCGAGCAGGACAAAAACGTAGTGACTGATTCGGCCGAAGGGCTTACGGTGGCTACAAAAGTCGCTCCGACAGCTGATCAGGTTGAGGCTTTGATTTTCGCCAGCAAAATCTGTAAGCACACCAAGTCTAACGCCATCGTTTTGGCCAAGGACGGGCAGTTGTTCTCTAGCGGAGTGGGGCAGACCTCTCGCGTTGACGCTTTGCAACAGGCTATCGAGAAGGCCAAGCGCTTCGGTTTCGATCTTTCGGGAGCTGTATTGGCGTCGGACGCTTTTTTCCCGTTCGCCGATTGCGTGGAGCTTGCCGACGCCGAGGGTATCAAGGCCGTTATTCAGCCCGGTGGTTCTGTTCGCGACAAAGATTCTGTCGAGTATTGCGACGAACACGGAATGTCGATGGTGTTTACCGGAACTAGGCATTTTAAGCATTAAGAGTGCTTTCAGGACGTATCCGGGGGTGTTGATCCCGGATACGTCATATTTTTTTCCTGTTGCAAAACGTGTTTTTATGGGGGGATATTGATATGAACTATCCCTCACCTTTTTACTTTTGAATATTTTGCATTCGGAATCAGAAAGACTTATCTTCGTTGAACCCCCCTTTACTCTAGAAAGACAGAAAAAACACTCCTGCCTTTCTTGTTGAATGGCAATGAAAATTAGGGCATCGTTTAACGACTAAGACATTATATAGGTTCAGAATGGGATTCTTCGACTTTTTCTCCAATGATATAGCGATAGACTTGGGGACAGCCAACACGCTGATTATCCAGAAGGATAAAATCGTGATGGATGAACCCTCGATAATAGCCCGGGATAAAAGCACCAAAAAGGTGTTGGCCATAGGCCGTGACGCCATGCAGATGCATGAAAAAACACACGAAAACATTCAGACAATTCGCCCCTTGAAAGACGGTGTTATCGCGGACTTCCACGCCGCGGAGCAGATGATTAGGGGGTTGATCAAGATGATTGACAATCGTAGCCGTTTTTTTCTTTCTTCGCATCGTATGGTGATTTGTATCCCGTCGGGTATTACAGAAGTGGAAAAACGTGCGGTACGTGACTCGGCCGAGCACGCTGGCGCCAAGGAAGTTTATATGATTCACGAGCCGATAGCCGCCGCTTTGGGTATCGGTATCGATATCGAAAAGCCTGTTGGTTCGATGGTGGTGGACATCGGAGGCGGAACTACCGAAATTGCTGTGATCGCTCTTTCCGGTATTGTTTGCGACCAGTCGATCCGTGTTGCGGGTGACACTTTCAACAAAGATATTCTCGATTATATGCGTCGTCAGCATAATTTGCTGATTGGTGAACGTTCTGCCGAGAAGGTTAAGATCGAAGTGGGCGCGGCCTTGACCGAGCTTGATGATCCTCCGGAGGAATTCGAGATTCGTGGCCGTGACTTGATGACGGGTATTCCTAAAGTAATCAAGGTGTCGTATTCGGAAATCGCTTTCGCTATCGATAAATCGGTTTCGAAAATCGAAGAGGCCGTTTTGAAAGCCTTGGAAATCGCTCCGCCGGAATTGTCAGCCGATATTTACGACAACGGTATCCACTTGACCGGTGGGGGAGCGTTGTTGAGAGGTTTGGACAAGCGTTTGGCCATGAAAACCAAATTGCCGATACACGTGGCGGAAGATCCGCTTAGGGCAGTAGTGCGCGGAACAGGTAAGGCCTTGAAAAATATTGACGCCAACAAGGCGGTATTAATGACCTGATTGGGCCTTTATTTAGGCGCAGAATGGCAATTTTCAACATCCGAAGGCGTTTTAAGACAAGCGGTTTCGGATGTTTTTTTATTTGGGGCTCAATGGCCCATGTACGAACCGGAGAGAATTTCGTTAACGATTTTGAATTCAGATGCGTAAACTGATACAGTTCTTATATGCTTTCAGGGCGGGCTTGGTTTTTTTGGTCTTGGAGCTTGTCGCGGTAATGCTGTTGGTGCGTAACGATAGCTACCACTCCTCGTTGTATTTCAATTCTTCCAATAGGATGGTGGGAAATCTATACAACGGAAAGCAGTCGTTTTATTCCTATATGGACTTGGATAGGGTAAATGACAGCTTGGTAATGGAAAACGCAAAATTGCGTGCGGCCCTGTCTGTGGACAAGGAGTTACCCGAACTGGATTCGGCCACTAGAGAAATACTCGATCCGTTGGATACCGTGACCCAAACGAGTCGCTATCAATTTAGGCCGGCGCACGTGATTAACAACAATGTGCGCGGATCAAAGAATTACTTGACTTTGGACAAAGGGGAAACGGCAGGCGTAAGTAAAGGAATGGGGGTGGTTAGTCCGAGTGGAGTGGTTGGACGCGTTTTGACGGTCTCGGACAATTATTCCGTTGTCGCTTCGATGTTACACTCCCGGCTTTTGGTCTCTGCCAAGCTACTGCCGAGCGGGATCGCCTGTACTGTAAACTGGGACGGGGTTTCGCCGGAATTCACAAAAGTACTTTACGTAGCCAGGCATTATGAAGTGAAGCCAGGAGACAGTGTGGTGGCTTCCGGTTTTAACGGACTTTTTCCGGAAGGTACGCCTATCGGTGTTGTCGGCGAAGTGGGAAGGGGAGATGACGCCTCGTTTCATGATATCAAGCTTCGGTTGTCAAATGATTTCCGTAGGCTCGATTATGTATATGTAGTGGAGGATCTGGCGAAAAATGAGCTTGATTCGCTTATGGAAGAATTCAGGGACTGAAAAGAGACGGAATAATGAGATTATTACTGACCGGAAAACAGGCGTTGCATTTTCTGACCTATGTGGTCGTACAGATTCTTCTGCTCAAGGAGTTGGTGCTTTTCGATTCGGCATATTGCCTGATTTATATTGGTTTTTTGTTATTGTTGCCTGTGGAGTTGAGTCCGGTAATTGGTTTGCTGATCGGCTTCGGGACAGGTTTGGTGGTTGACGTGGCTTATGATACGCTTGGCGCAAACGCGGCGATGGCTACTTTTCTGATGCATATGCGCAGATATTGGATGGGTATGATCACGCCTCGCGGAGGATATGATGAGACCAGTTTGCCAACGGTTTACAGTTTCGGCATTACTTGGTTTGCGCAATATACCCTGCCGTTGATTTTGACGTTCTACATCGGGTTGTTTACGATCGAGTATTGGAATGCTGGTTTGACCTTTCGAATCATTGGAGACTCTATCAGCAGTACGATATTTACTTTCGTAGTGATTTGCCTTGTTCAATACCTGTTTTATTCTCCGACAAAAAAGAGAAGTGAAGGATGACGTCGGAAGCCAGGAAATATGCGGTTAGCGGATTGTTGATATTCGTGGGGTTGGTCTTTGCCCTGCGTCTGCTGTACATTCAGGTATTTGACCCTGTCTATAAAAAGCAAGGGGACGATAATATCAAGTTGAAAATGGTCGAATACCCGTACCGGGGGCTGATTCTTGATAGGAACCAGACTCCGTTGGTGGTGAATGAGCCTGTTTTTGATTTGACGGTAGTACCCAAGGACGTAAAGGAATTCGACACTTTGACTCTATGTAATCTTTTGAGCTTGGATCCGGAAGAGTTTAAGGCTCGTTTGGAGAAAGCAAAAGATTATTCGAGCAGAAAGGCGAGCCCGATCGTAAGGAGAATATCGAGAGACGATTTTGCCAGAATAGAAGAGAAGCTGATCGACTTTCCGGGGTTTTATCCTGAAGTTCGGACACAAAGGGCTTACCCGAATCCTATATCGGGGCTATTGCTGGGCTTTGTGGGCGAAATTTCAGCTAAAGCCTTGAAGGCCGATACAACAGGCTATTATAGAAGCAGCGATATGTTGGGGCGCGGTGGTCTAGAGCGTTTTTATGAAAAAGATCTTCGTGGCCACAGGGGCGTTCGCTACAAAATAAAGAATGCCTACGGAGTGATTAAAGGCTCTTTCGCCAAAGGTGCTTATGATACCTTGGCGGTGGAAGGGAGAACGATTACGACAACCATCGATCTGGAACTTCAGGAGTATGCCGAGAAACTGATGGAAGGTAAAGTCGGAAGTTTGGTAGCTATCGAACCTTCAACGGGTGAGATCCTCAGTTATGTTTCCGCTCCGGCTTATGATCCGCGTTTGCTTACGGGCCGTGAATTGGGGGCGAATTATCAAGCGCTGACGCTAAATGATTCCACTAAACCGTTGTTTAACCGTCCGGTGTTAGCGACGTATCCTCCGGGCTCTACATTCAAGACTATTCAGGCGCTGATGGCTTTGCAAGAAGGGGTAGTTGGACCAAGAGAACAGATTTTCTGTGACAATTCCCTTATTCCCGGCCACTCTCCACAAGGGAGTTATGATGTTGTCAAAGGATTGCAATTTTCATCAAACGATTATTTTGCGAGAATATTCAAAAGGGTGGTTCAGCAAGGAAAAGAGAAAAGTGCTTTTGTTGACGCTTCGATAGGTATGGATGTTTGGGCCGATTACGCAAGGCGATTTGGTCTGGGAGGTAAACTCGGGGTTGATCTTTACGGAGAGAAACCGGGGAATGTTCCGAATACAAAGTACTACGATAAACGAATTGGTCGAGGGAAGAAATATCGTTGGAAAGCGTCAAACGTAAGATCGATTTCCATCGGGCAGGGAGAAGTTATGGTTACTCCACTGCAAATGGCGAATGTTGGGGCCATTATGGCAAACAGAGGATACTACTATACACCTCACATTATCAAGAATATCGGTGGAGATCCCGCTCCTGAAAAATATAGAAAAAGACACGAAACGGGGATCAGGAAAGAGCACTACGAGGTAGTGGTGGAAGGAATGAGGCGCGCCGTGGGTACTACGGCCTTCCGCGCTTTGATTCCCGATATCGAGATCTGCGGGAAAACGGGTACCGCCCAAAACCCTCACGGACATGACCATAGTGCGTTCATGGCTTTCGCTCCTAGAGATAATCCGAAAATTGCCATAGCGGTGTATATGGAAAATGTAGGATATGGAGGGCGAGCGTCAGGTAGTATCGCCAGTTTGTTGGTGGAGAAATATATCAAGGGAGAAGTGACTAGACCCTGGCTTGAAAAATATGTATTGGAATCCGAGTACCTGAAACAGTTGGGGAAATAATCGTCAAATCCGTTTCAAAACAGCAAAAGACAGATGCGTAGGGATACTACATTATTGGATAGAATAGATTGGGTGACCGTTTTGCTCTACCTGGCGTTGGTGCTTATCGGGTGGTCGAATATCTATTCCTCGGTTTTCGAAGATAATTCCACAGTCGCCGAGATGCTTTCTTTTTCGAGTAAAGCGGGGAAACAAATTGTTTGGATAGCTGGAGCAGTGGCCGTGATAGTCATCATAATGGTCTTGGATTTCAAGTTTTATGATACGTTCGCTTATGTGCTTTTCGGCGTTGTGATCGTTCAGTTAATCCTTGTATTGTTAATAGGCAAAGAAGTTTCCGGATCCAAGTCTTGGCTTGTGTTGGGGCCAATACGGTTGCAACCGGCGGAGTTTGCTAAATTCACAGTGGGTTTGGCTTTAGCGAAATACGTTTCCGAATCGGGTAAACGTTTTGACAGAATAAAACCGTTGGCCAGGGCTATCGGGATTATGGCGATTCCGATGGTGCTGATTATCCTACAGCGAGAAGTCGGGTCCGTTTTGGTTTTCATGGCCATCAGTATCATGTTCTTCAGGGAAGGGCTTTCGCCTGTAGTTTTTGTCATAGGCTTTACATTAGTCGCCCTGTTTATCCTGACGCTACTTTTTTCTCCACTTTATTTAATTGGTGCCGCGGCGTTGATATGCGCATTGGTGATTTTGTTAGGAAAAAAGACCAAGCAACGAATCGCCATCGTATTGGGGGCGTTGATCCTGAGTAGTGGAGTGGTGTTGAGTGTGGATTATGTCGTAAACAATGTGTTCTTACCTCACCAGCAAAGCCGTGTGAAAGCTTTCGTAAATCCCGAAGCGTATCGTTCCGGCGCCGGTTGGAACGTTATCCAGTCCAAAATCGCCATCGGTTCCGGAGGTTGGTTGGGCAAAGGTTTTCTTGGCGGAACACAGACAAAATATGACTACGTACCTGAGCAAAGTACCGACTTTATTTTCTGTATTTTGGGTGAGGAGCGAGGTTGGGTTGGTAGCGTCACGGTTATAGCTTTGTTTATCGCCTTGTTTCTTAGGATACAGTTTCTGGCCGAGCGACAAAAGTGGCAGTTTGCCCGTGTTTACGGCTACTGTGTGTTGTCGATAATGCTATTTCACTTTTTTGTGAATGTTGGAATGACTATCGGATTATTTCCCGTGATAGGTATACCCTTACCGTTCTTCAGTTACGGAGGCTCGTCACTTTGGTCGTTTACGATATTGCTTTTCATTTTGGTAAAACTGGACGCTCACCGGATGCAGGTTTTGGGGCGTTGATTTTGGTATGGATAAAGTCGAAAAATCCGTTATGGATATAAAGGAAAACGTATCGCTTAAAGACTTGAATACCTTTGGGATAAATGCCTCGGCAAAGTGTTTGGCAGAGGTTTCTTCAGGTGAAGCTTTAAGTGAACTGTTACTGTCAAACGATGAATTCCGTGAAATTCCCAAAGTGGTTTTGGGGGGTGGAAGCAATATTCTTTTGACCAAAGATGTTGACGCCTTAGTTCTTCTGAATGAGATCAAAGGGATTGAAATACAGAAAGAGGACGAGGAAATTACGGAAGTGAAAGTTGCCGGTGGAGAGGATTGGCATGGATTTGTTCTCTGGGCGGTAGAGAGAAACTTGGGTGGCGTAGAAAATATGGCGCTGATTCCAGGGAAAATCGGTACGGCTCCAATCCAAAACATTGGTGCGTACGGAGCCGAGCTTAAGGATGTGTTCGTAAGTGCGGAGGCTGTTGATTTGGCTACGGGCGAATCTCGGGTTTTCAATGCCCAAGAATGCCGTTTCGGATATCGTGACAGTATTTTTAAAAGAGAAGCCAAAGGCAAATACTTTATTGTAAGCGTTACGGTTAGGCTTAGCAAAAAGCCGAAGCTAAACGTTTCATACGGTGCGATTCGGTCTGTTTTGGAGGAGAAAGGAATCGTGGAGCCGAAGGTGAAAGATGTTTGCGAAGCGGTAATGGAAATCAGGAAAAGTAAATTGCCTGACCCTGCCAAGATCGGAAACGGCGGAAGTTTCTTCAAAAATCCGTCGGTGACAAAAGAGGTGTTCGACAAGCTTTCCGAATCATTTCCTGAAAGGCCATTTTATAAAAATTCGGACGGAACATTCAAGATTCCGGCAGGGTGGATGATCGAAATGTGTGGATGGAAAGGAAAGCGTGACGGTGACGCCGGGGTTCATGATAAGCAAGCTTTAGTACTTGTAAATCACGGTAACGCTTCCGGAAAGAACATTCTGGATTTGTCTAGAAAAATTCAGGATTCTGTTTTTGAGAAATTCGGAATACGGATCGAACCCGAAGTGAACGTTTGGTGAAAACGGAATGAACACAAAAAAGCCCGCCAGACATTGATCTTGCGGGCTTTTTTGTGGAAATGAATCCGGTCAGATCGCTAGTTTGGAGATCCAACTGTTAATGTCAAGGTTACCGAAATTTCCCGAACTCATAAACACCACGTCCGTGTTTTCTTTTTCTTGCTCAATCAAAAAACGATTCAGATCATCGGCGTTATAGAAAACGCGGATATTGCTGTTAGCGAAGGCCACTCTGATTTCTTGTTCGCTGAACGCCTTATTGCCTTTCAATTCCACGACTTCTTTATCAAGAAAAACCACTGCGATATCTGCTGGGTCGAGGCTGTTTCGGTATTCTTTTACAAAAGATTCCTGAAGGCTGCTGAAGGTATGGAGTTCAAGAATAGCGAGCAGATTCCTTTCGGGCCTTAGGCTTTTGAGAGCGGACACAGATGCTTTTACTTTGGACGGTGCATGTGCGAAATCCCTGTAAAACGATTGCGTGTCGTTTTCTGCCAAAAGTTCTAATCTGCGTTGCGCTGGGCGAAAACTTCTGATCGCTTCATAAAAATCCAGATCCACGATGCAGAGTTGCTTACATATTTCCTTGGCGGCGCAAAGATTGCTCATATTGTGCGCGCCGAAAAACTGGACTTCGATCTCGCCAAAGTCAGTTACAAGAAAAGCCTTTCCGTCACGGATGCGGTGGGGGTGGGTTCCGTATGCGATAGACGCTACGTCGTCCCTGTTCTTCTCACCGATCGTTTTTGTGTGATCGTCCTCTCTATTATATATAAGAGTGCCGGCTTTTGGCGTTTGGTCAGCGAAATCCTCAAACTGCTTTAGGTAATTCTCGAATTCAGGGAAAACATTGGCGTGATCCCAAGCAATTCCGCTAATTACCCCGATATGATGGTGATAACGCAAAAATTTAGAAACCGGATCGACCGCCGAACTCAAGTATTCGTCACCTTCGATCACAATTACGGCAGCGTCGCTTAGGCGTACCATAATGTCAAAATCCGGCACTTGGGCGCCTACAAAGTAATCGAACTCCTTTTTTACGTGTTGCAAAACGTGCATCACCATCGACGTGATGGTGGTTTTGCCGTGGCTTCCGCCGATTACGATTCGTTGCTTGTTCTTCGAAGCTTCGTAAACGTATTCGGGCATTGACATTATTTTGATGCCAAGCTCACGGGCTTTTTCCAATTCTGGATTTCCCTCTTTGGCGTGCATGCCCAGAATCACCAAATCCGTGTCTTCGCTAATACGCGAAGGATCCCAGCCTTCCGTTTCGGGAAGGATGCCGGCCTCGGCCAATCTTGTTCTTGAGGGTTCATATATTTTATCGTCGGAACCAGTAATATTGAATCCGTTTTTCTGCAACGCCAAAGCCAAATTGTGCATGGCGCTGCCTCCGATGGCAATCATGTGTATGTTGTGATACGACTTCTCTGGCATATCCTTTATTTTTAACTTAGGAATGTATTCAAAAATATGATTTTTTTTAAAAACAGAAGACCCTTTCCCGATTTAAGAAACGGAAAAGATTTGTAGATGCTCCATATATTTTTAGTGTTTCAAGTGTTTGGCGAGGTGGTTTTCGAACCACTGAAATTGCCCTGAAAATGGCTCTGAATAAAGGGTGGGAACTTCCTTTAATTCGAGATTTCTTTCGTAAATTGCAAAGCTCAACCAAAACCTGCTTTGAAATCGTGTCTGGAAATATCCGGAAGGCCGATTTCGGTCCGAAAAATGTGCGGTAAGCGGGTTAGGTAATGTCCTTTACTGCGGGATTGGCATTTGTCCAAAGCCGATGGGGGACAAGACAGCGGGAATGATCCCGGATAACAGATGTTTCTCGATATTCTGAAACATTCACTGTGTACAAGTAAAAAAATCGATGGAAGACAATACGATTCAGACGGTGACAAGCAAACCCTTTACAGGGGGCAGGAGCAATGAGCTTCCGGGGGTTCCGGGCAAAATGCCACCCCAAGCGCTTGAACTTGAAGAGGTGGTGCTGGGAGCGTTGATGCTGGAAAAAGAGGCTTTGACGTCTGTAGTCGATATACTGAGGCCCGAGAGTTTTTATAAAGACAGCCATCAGGAAATATACAGGGCGGTGTTGGAACTCTTTAACGAGGCCGAACCCGTCGATATCTTGACAGTTACCGAAAAGCTTCGCAAACGTGGTAAGCTTGAGGCTGTTGGCGGTGCGTTTTTCGTGTCCCAATTGACTAGTAGGGTTAGTTCTGCCGCCAATATTGAATTTCACGCCAGGATCGTTTCCGAACAATCCATCAAGAGGGAACTGATACACGTCGCTACACAAATCCAAAACGAGGCGTACGAAGAGACAACGGACGTATTCTCGTTATTGGACAACACGGAACGCGCTCTTTTTGAAGTGACAAACACGAATATCCGAAAGAACGTGTCGGATATGCGCTCGATTATGGGCCAGGCGATTGCCGAATTGGAAGCCAAAAAGAAACTTAAAGATGGTCTGACCGGTGTGCCTAGTGGATTGGCTGCGCTTGACAAAGTGACGGCCGGTTGGCAACCTTCCGATTTGGTTATTATTGCGGCGAGACCTGCGATGGGTAAAACCGCTTTTGTTCTTTCCGTGTTGAGAAACGCAGCGGTTGACTTCAATATTCCGGTTTCGATCTTCTCTTTGGAGATGTCAAACGTCCAGTTGGTTAACCGTCTTATTTCTGCGGAAGCCGAACTGGAATCGGAAAAACTCAAGAAAGGTAACCTCGCCGACTACGAATGGGAGCAATTAGTCCATAAAACATCGAAGCTGACAGAAGCCCCAATTTTTATTGACGATACTCCGGCGCTTTCAATTTTGGAACTTAGGGCGAAGTGTCGAAGGCTTAAGGCGCAACATGATATCCAGCTGATTATCATTGACTACCTTCAGCTTATGACTGGTGACGCCGGAAAGCTATCTGGAGGGCAAGGTAACCGTGAACAGGAAATCGCCTCTATATCCAGGGCTTTGAAAGGACTTGCCAAGGAACTCAACGTTCCGGTGATTGCGCTTTCGCAGCTTAGCCGTGCGGTGGAAACCCGTGGCGGAGACAAACGACCACAGCTTTCCGATTTGCGTGAATCTGGATCGATAGAACAGGACGCCGATATGGTAATGTTCCTTTACCGCCCGGAATATTACGGAATTACTGAAGATGATTTCGGCCCGACGAGCGGAATGGGTGAGGTGATTATCGCCAAGCACAGGAACGGTTCGTTGGAGAATGTCAAACTTAGGTTTGTTGGTAAATACACTAGATTCGAGGATCTGGAGAAAGGCAAAAGTGAAAATGAGCCGAGATCTTTGGGGCAGGGAAAAAGCGGAGGCTTTGAGGAGAAAGGCGTAGTGATGTTGCCGAGTAGGGCAAATGAAACTATAGAATCTTCAAGAGATGACCTTCCTGATGATTTCAAACCTGAAGAGTCTCCATTCTAATAATCGCTTTGATTGATTATCAAAAAGAAAATCCCTTATCGCAAAATGGCGATAAGGGATTTTCTTTTAATATAGAGCTCCTTCTTCTTAATAAAGTACTCGAAGTCGAATCGATCCCTCGATATTTTTCAGATCTTCAATAACCTCGTTTCCATAGGCCTTGTCTACGGAAGTGATCATATAACCGATCTTCTCGTTTGTCTTGAGGTACTGACCCAAAACGTTGATCTTGTGTTTGGCGAAAATCTGGTTTACTTCGGCAAGCATACCCGGTACATTCTCGTGAATATGTACGAGGCGGTGAGCGTTACTGATTTTCGGCAATTGAATCTCAGGCAAGCTGACGTTATTGGCAGTAGAACCGGTTTGCATATATTCGATAATCTTGTTCGGAACAAAATTAGCGATATTGATCTGAGCCTCCAATGTACTACCACCGATGTGCGAAGTCAGAATAGTGTTTGGAAGGCTTGAAAGCAGACTTTCAAAAGGTTCCTGATTAGTCTTAGGCTCAGTAGGGAAGACGTCAACCGCACAGCCTCTTACCTTTCCGGATTTTACGTTTTCAGACAAAGCGTCAATGTCCACAACATGTCCACGGCTAAGGTTTACGAAAATAACGCCGTCCTTCATTTTGTCAAAATGCTCGGCACGGATCAGGTTTTTGTTACTGGCACGACCGTCTACGTGCAGTGAGATCACGTCGCTAATAGCGAGAAGCTCGTTTAATGACGTACACTTAACCGCATTTCCGAGAGCGAGTTTTTCGAGTACATCATAATAATAAACCTGCATGCCCAAGCCTTCTGCTAGGATAGAAAGCTGTGACCCTATGCTGCCATAGCCAATAATACCCAGTTTCTTTCCGCGGACTTCGTAGCTGTTTTTTGCTGATTTGTTCCAAATTCCTGATTTCATTTTGAAAATGGAATCGGGCAGGTTCCTCATCAATAAAATGATCTCGGCAATCGCAAGTTCCACAACCGAACGAGTGTTGCTGTATGGAGCGTTGAAGACCGCAATTCCGAGCTCTTGGCAAGCGGGAACATTGATCTGGTTAGTGCCTATACAGAAAGCACCGATAGCCAGAAGTTTGTCCGCGTTTTCGAGCACTTTTTTGGTTACCATGGTCTTAGACCTGATACCCAACACATGTACACCCTTGATTTTTTCACTGAGTTCAGTTTCGTCAAGCGCGCCTGCAAGCAACTCAACCTCGTAACCAGCGTCACGGAAAAGCTCAACGGCGATAGGGTTGACGTTTTCGAGTAAAAGAACTTTCAGGCCTTTGGATGTGTTCTTGCTGTCCGGAATAAGTTCTAGGACTTCCTCGAAACTTTTGACTACGTGGTCAGCCAAGTTGTTGACTTTCTCACGCGAAACGTTTTCCGTAAAAGCGAAGAACAGATCGGCAAGGCCCGCTTGGCGAATTTCATAATCGGTAAATCCGTCACCTACTACATATCGCTTTCCGGGCAAGTTCATGCGTTCGACAACCTTGATTTTACCGGCATCTTTTGCGAGCGGATTGCTTGGGTCTAAGCCAATGGCATTTCCTTCGTAGTCGAAAACAAATGTGTTGGCGTAGACACGTTCCGAAGGAATTCCGAAAGACTCAACCACCGGGCAAATAAATTCTTTAAACCCACTGGAAACAATATATATCTGACCGGAATGCTTTTCGATAAACTCTTTGGATCGAAGAAAAGAATCGCTGATTTCCTGTTTCAAGATTTCGGTAAGCTCCTCGATTTCCTCTTTACGAGGACTCAAGAGCTGAAGGCGGGTTCTGATGGAGTCTTCGAATGAAATACTTCCGTCCATTCCCCGGGAGGTAAGGGCGATAATTTCATTTTCTAGAGTTTCAGGGTCCGGATGGCGTTTGCCAACAATCTGGGCCAAAATGTCCAGTGACTCACCTTTAACGAAGGTGCTGTCGAAATCGATAATTAAAAACTGATTGGCATCCATTGAGTATTGCGAAGCGTTTAATGAATATGTTCAAAAATAGCGAATTTTATATCAATGAAACGAAAGGTTTGCCATATTTTGAATCAAATAATGTTTTCTTAGCTGTGTTTAAGTTTGTTTAGATACTTGCTGAGGAATTCCGAATCCGAAAAATTGTTTTTTCGGGAAATTCCAAAACGTAAAAGGACAAGGTCCATCGAATTGATGATATAGATACGTTGTCCTTGGAAGCCTTTGCAATAAAGTAAATCTTCAGGGACGCCGGGAAGGCTCTGTTTTCCATTGACAGATGCGTTAAGCCAAAAGTGAGCTCCGTATTCTCCCGTTGCGCAGGCAGGTGTCGGTTTTCGAGTGTAATCTACCCAGCTGGAGTCTAAAATTCTTTTGTCATTATATACCCCTCCATTAGCATACATTAACCCAAATTTAGCCCAATCGCGTGGGGTAGCCCAAGCGTATGATGAGCCTACGAAAGTGCCTGAATTGTCGGTTTCGAAGAAAAATGAATCCATTTCGAGTTGAGATGAAAAGTGTTCGTAAGGGAAACGTAAGTACTCGTTTTCGTTAGCGAAGAAACGCTTAAGTAGGTAACTAAGTATATTAGAGCTCCCTGAAGAATAGTTCCAATAGCTTCCGGCTTTTCTTGAGGATTTTTGTCTTAAAGCGTAGGAAGCCATGTCGTTTTTTAAGTACAACATCCTACTTACTTCAGATACTCTGTCGTATTTTTCTCGCCATTTCAGCCCGTCCGACATTTCTAAAAGATGAGCCCAAGTAATATTTTTTCTTTCGTCTTTTAACCATTCCGAAGGCCGGACAGGTTTGTGTATGTCAAAACCAAATCGTTTGGAAGCAATGCCGACCAGAGCATTCATGACACTTTTCGTTACAGACCATCCGGGCAATCTAGTATTAGAATCGATACCTATAGCATATTTCTCGAAGATTAATTCTCCCTGTTTGAAAGCCAAAACGGCAAAATCTTCAGCCTTTGTTTCTTTGTTCTTATGGGGAGAGGGGAGGGGAGGTAGCGAGTGTGCGACTGGGGATGAGATGAATTTCCCTCCAGTTTCGGGAGTGAATTGAACACTTCGGCTAACCTTGAAGAAAGACCCGCTAACGGATTTGTTCTGACCATCAGTTTGGATTTTGACGAGATTTACAGGGAAAAAGGACAACTCTTGGCCTCTGATATTGGCAATAGGGCGCTGGGATATGAAAAGAGCGCCATTCGTCAGTTTGGCGCTGAAGCCACTAATGATCCGTAGCATCGAACGAAAGTAGGAGCCTATAATGATAAAAAATAGAAGAGTGAAAGGTATCCAGATGATATAAGCGGGCATAAGTTTGTCTTTTCTGACGTAGAAGCAAAAAAGATGCTGCAGGCAATCTGTTTAACATAATAACCTTATTGAATTCGAATAGACCTTGTATAAACTCTCAATGCAAAAGGCGTGAATTCATGGCATTCTATTTAACATAATGTATTGTTATTGATTAATAAAAGTTTGTTTATTCATTAAAATAGTTGTATTAGAGGCTATATTATAAACTAGGAAGAAAGAATATATTTTTAGAAATCGTAATATTTACTTTTTATATAACCCTGTTATAGTAGCTTTCGCTAAAATATGATCGCTTATCAAACGCTTAAATTCCGAAGCATCAACGGGCCTATAATCTGGTAAGAGAGAATCAAGCGCATAAACCGTAAAAATGTATCGATGGGTTTTTCCTTTTGGGGGACATGGTCCAGAATAACCTTTCACACTAAAATCATTCTGTCCTTGATTGAATTCTCCTTTTGGTGATATTCCGGGTTTGATCCCTGAAGGTAATGCCCCAGATTTCGGTTCGATATTATAAATGATCCAATGACAGAAGCTACCATTGGGCGCATCGGGGTCCTCTACAAGAACAGCGATGCTCAAGGTAGTCGGAGGTAGGTTTTTCCATATTATAGTAGGGGAAATGTCCGCTCCATCACATGTGTATTTTTTTGCCATTTCACTTTCATTCACAAGATCAGGGCTTGAAACATGAAATTGAGCAAAAACGCTAGCTATAGAAACAAAGAAGAATAGGGTTATTAAAGACAGTTTCTTTTTCATTGTTCAATACTTTATCTCAAGACAACTCGAAAAAACAATGAGATGTTAGTTTGGACTTTAACGAATCCCTAAAACCAGAACTGTTTTTCTATTTATTCTTATCTTGATAAGCATTTAGTTTTTTGATAAGGGAAATTGTTTGAAGAGAATAAGAGTATGAGAGCTAATATATTTTTAGTTTTTTGGCTAATTGTATGCCAATATTTCCCAGCAATAGCAGGAGGAGGTCTTCGGAATTTTGTCAATTTAGGCGTGAAAGAAGGCTTGTCTCAGAGCTCTGTGACTTGTATTTCCCAAGATTCAAGAGGCTATATTTGGGTGGGAACACAGAAAGGCCTAAATCGATATGACGGTTATTCATTCGAAACGTTTTATGCTAATGAGCTAAAAGAAAATAGCCTTCCCAATAATCATATATTGGACATTGCTTGCGAACCTAATGGCGATATTTGGATATCAACGGGAAGAGGTCTGTGTAAATATTCTTATAAATCGGGGGCCTTTCAATCTGTCCCTGTGATCATATCCGGTAAAAATGAGAGTGTAAAGGAAATATTTGTTAGCAGTACAGGCGAATTAATTCTATTAGCGGGAGGGAATCTACTTAAAAGAAAAGAAGCTGGTTTTCACATTATAAATAGAAAAGAAACACACCCTATTGAACGGGTAGCGGATGGGGGTGACGGAAGTCTATGGGCGTATTCAAATAACCGGATTTTCCAACTGGATTCAAAAGGAAGCGTTACTAGGAAAATCTTAAGCTCCAAAATTTCTGGCCGAATAAACGATATGTTGATGGATAGCCGTAACAATTTGTGGCTAGCTGGAAATTCAGGGTTATTTGTTTTAAGAAACGAAAATCAAACATTTGATTGGTATCGCCATGATGAGTCAGACTCCTCAAGTATTTCAAATAACACAGTCCGCAAAATCACTGAAGATAACGAAGGAAGGCTCTGGGTCGGTACATTTTTAGGTCTCAATGTTACGGAAGGTAACGGCGTCTTTACCCGTCATTATCGATCAGAAAGACCCGGTGGTTTATCACATGGATCAATTCATGCCTTATTTACCGATAAAATGGGCGCTGTATGGGCCGGCACATATTTCGGAGGGTTATCAATCCATCATCCTTTAAATGATCGTTACAGTCATTTCACAACTTCAGGAAGCGGACTAAGCTTTCCAGTTGTCGGTGAAATCATTGAGGATGTCGATTCACAAACCTTGTGGATTGGGACCGAAGGGGGAGGAGTAAACAGAGCTAAATGGAGGAGAGGAGATATTCTTGATTTTGAATCAAATAAAACGATTGATACAAAAAGAGGATTAAGGAATAATAATGTCAAAGCATTAGAAAAAGATAGTCTTGGCAGGATCTGGATAGGTACATTCATGGGAGGAACACATATCTATTCCCCAAAAACAGATAGGTTAACCCTTCTCCCTCTTTCATATAAAAATCGTGATGCAACAGATATAGTTAACGGAGGGGAATACATGTATCTAAGCTCGCCAAATGGTGTATGGAGATACCGGATTTCTGAAAACTCTAAACTCCTTGGGGAGCAAATCCTTAAACATGCCTTTTCCACAAGTTTAATGTTTGATAAAACGAGAAAAAAACTATGGATAGGGACAAATGGAGGGCTTTATAGTCTTTTGCCCGATACTCAACAAACACCTGAAAGAGCCCTATTCCCAAATTCCGATTTGAGCAATAATGCTATAAACTGTATAACTCAAGGGGTTAAAGACAATACCATTTGGATTGGGACAAAAAAAGGGCTCAACAAGCTCGATTTAAAAAAAGGAAAGTTTGAATGGATAGGAAAAACATCGAAATATAAGGAAATAGACGTTTTTTCCGTAAAACAGAATGTCGATTCCATTTTATGGATATTAACAGATAAATTCCTATTACGATATAATACGTATGAAAAGAGTTTTGAAGAATATTCCTCACTAAATGGGGCACCATTATTAGAACCTATTGAAAACGCATTATTCATTACTAGGAACGAAACCGTAATGATCGGGACTAGGAATGGATTGGTTTCTTTTTCAGGAAAATCCTTTCAGAAAAACTCTTACCAAGCCCCTCTTCATTTAAAAACAATAAAGGTAAATGAGGTACCAATAAGTGAAGGTGACACAATTCCAGGAACAAAGACTCAATGGCACCCCAAAAACTTAATTGAACTTAATTACCCATATAACAATATCTCGTTCGGGTTTACATGCTTGAATTACTTTAGACCAAATAATAACCAATTCGAGTATATGTTGGAGGGCTACGATTCCAAATGGCAAAAGGCTAATGTTACAAGAGTTGCGTCTTATTCTCAATTATCTGCAGGGGAATATGTCTTTAAAGTCAAAGCTTGGAATAATGACGGTTTGCCAGCCAAAAACGAAATTTCCATACCAATTGAAGTTTATCCCCCTTTTTACCTAAGTAGATGGGCTTATGCCTTTTACATCTTAATCGTTATTATAATCACTGGGCTTTTTATAAGAAACAGGTTAGGTATTATAAAGATTAAGCATCGCCTTCAGTTAGAAACTATTGAGAAGGAGAAATCGGAGGAATTACACCAAGCCAAACTACGATTCTTCACGAATATCTCCCATGAGTTTCGGACTCCATTAACAATGATTTCGGGTTTATTGGATGAATTGTCCCAAAAAGAAAAAGGTAACAGAACACTTGAAGGCGCATTACGGAATACACGTCGACTGCGGATTTTAGTTGACGAGTTGATGGATTTCAGAAGAATGGAATCAGGAGTGGAAGAGCCGGAATTGGCGAATATAGATTTTGTTGAATTTGTAAAGCGCATAAAGACATTTTTCGAAAGTTATTTCTCAATAAAAGGAGTGGGGCTAGTTTTGGAAACGAACATGGAAAAAGCAGAAGTGGCTGTAGATGTTCGGATGATGGAAAAAGCATTTTTCAACCTCATTGGAAACGCTTTAAAATATTCGAACCCTGGTCAACATGTCCGAATTCGATTGAATGAGGATAATAGAAAACTAATCGCAAAGATAAGTGATAGTGGGAAGGGGATGGATAAAACGGAAAGCCATCGAATCTTCGAGCGTTTTTATAAAGGCGATTCCGGGGGATCAGGAATAGGTTTGGCTTTAACCCAAAAAATCATACAAGCGCACAACGGCCATATTGCCGTCACCTCAGAAGTAGGATTAGGAACTGAATTTACTCTCATAATTCCTATGAAAACCGTAAAAGGGGAAAAAGTCACAATAGAACCAACTTCAGAATATGAAGCAGAAACAGAATTCATTGAACCTATTTCAAACGAAAAAGATGAAAGCGCTCCAATTGTCTTAATTGTTGATGATAACCCCGAAATTTTAGAGTTAGTAGGAGGGGTGCTCGACTCGGTAGCAGTGGTTCTTAAAGCTCATAATGCCGAAATGGCGCTTGAAATTGCTTTTGAAAAAATACCTGAATGTATTATTTGTGATGTGATGATGCCCGGAATGTCCGGAACAGAATTTTGCTCAAAAATTAAAAACGATATTCGAACAGATCACATACCTGTTCTTATGCTTACCGCAAAAACATCGGAAGAAAGCAGATATGAAAACCTCAGTGCCGGTGCGGACGACTTTGTCGCAAAACCTTTCGATTCATCTTTATTGAGACTGAAAGTGAGAAATATCCTTAATACAAGAAAGAAATCTTGGATTAAAATGCGAGAAAGCATAAAAGGAGACGCTCCTGAACCTATAAAGCAAACTCCGCAGAATGCGCTTATGAGTCAATTACTTAATATGATAGAATCGCAAATTGACGGAAAAATCAATGTAGATAATTTAGCCAAAGAGATAGGGGTCAGCCGAGCGGTATTTTATCGGAAATTAAAGTCGATCACTGGAAAAACTCCCAACGCATTAATTATGGAAGTACGGATGAGAAAAGCGGCGGACATGATTACCTCACACCCCGAAATGGAGCTTAAAGAAATCGCTTGGCAAGTAGGGGTGAAAACTCCAAAATATTTCCGGAAATGCTTCACGGATCAATACGGAGTTACCCCGTCAGAGTATAGGGAGAATTTGGTGTCAAACCCTACCAAAAATGAGATCGCAAGAGATTAGTAAATAGGACCCACCGCCTTATTAAACCTTAATTTATTTATAAAAAAAACTCGTCTGTGCTTTTTCCCTTCGGTCTTCAGTTCATTTACTGTTTCATGCACGCCAAAAACATAAGCGTATTTTCCGGCAAACTCATAAATACCAAAACGTCTGTTCCGCATTTCTTTCTCCGTTTTAACTACAGAATTCCGGTTGGTTCGAAGAGTAATACGATCTTTCTTTTTGTAAAGGCTTCCCCGTGATGTTACCGTAACGATTTTGCCAAGTTCTAAAGCTAATATGCTTATCGTCGAATCAGCTTGAACAGTTGATCTTGCTGATATCTGTTCTGGAATATATGATGACGTATATTTATCGTATTCCAAAGAGGTGTCCCAAAGTGTTTTTCCTGTCGCCAAATCCACCTGTGCCAATAGTGTATGAACATACTGCAATTTATATTGAGCAGGACTGCCTTGATAAACGGACGACGAATTTTTTACTGAATAATAACCGTCGGCCGATAAGGTAATTTGACCGTTTCCGATCATTGGCTTATGAAATAAATAGTTTCGCCCATATCTCAACGGTTTTCCGTTTTGAGCTTTTGACATTACTTTTGCTTTATTCTTCCATCGCTTTTTTTCAGGCATATAAGAAAAATAGTTGTCGAGAAGGGCATAGGGATAAAAAAAGGACATTTCCTGTCCGCCTGGCAGTATTTTGGTCATGAAAAACCCATGGCTTTCTAGTTTTGAATAACCGTGACTGTAGGTCCCGGTAAAAACCATTGCGGTATCGAGTTCGATACTTCTTACATCCATCAAATTAAACTCCCCCCGGTCAGAAATCTTGTGTGTTTTAAGTACCTTTCCCGTTTCCGAGAATTTTTTATAAATATGTTTCCCATTTGCGCCTATCTCATTCAGAATAACTGAAAAAGTGTTTTCTGAATCATCCACTTGAATTCTTTCCAATTCCGTTTTCCGAAGATTTAACCCTTGGGCAGTGACCAGTTTTTTTGTACTTAGATCTAACAACGTCACATTCGGTAGGTAATTGATTTTTCCGCCCATTAACAAATGGTTTCCCACAAACTCAAAATGAGTGAAGTCGATTAAAAACGGTAACTTAAATTTAATATCACTAGATATCCTTCTCCTCCTATCAATTGATGTCAAAAGGTATTCGTCTTTACGGCTTTCGTCAATCAACAATAACCTGAGCAAACCTTTGTGTACATCATGGGCAATCAACTTAAATTCCGAATCAAATTCTACTCTAAGTGGTGGAGATGGGGTCAACTCTGTGTCTAGCCAAGTTATCCTCCAACGATTGTCATAGACCCGAGCATCTTTTGTTTCCTGAAAGAATACAAAAAAACCATTATTGTCATCTGGATGAATAATTACGTCCTCCTCTTCCAGCATAAACAGTTCCTGTTCATAATGCTCTAATTGGCTAATGGATAAAGACTGGGCAAAGGTATTCCCTGGACGGAATAAAGAATACACCAGAAGAATAAATACGATCGCTTTCAAATGTGGATTCCATGAAATGATATTAAGGCTAAGCATAACGAGGCGATTACGGTAATGGTTTGCGGTAGTGATCTTTTAAAGTAAAAAATACGCTTTTTTTTATATAATTCAATACGTCTAAAACCGCTTCTGACTTTGCGTCTAAAAAAAATATTTGCTGGCGTCTTTTCCGGTGAGGAATGGATATCTTTGGGCTAGACAATTTCACAGCTACCAAGTCGCCTACAATAAACATATTCACCCCAAAACTCTTCCGCTTTGACAAACAAAGAAATTATCTCCCTATTTAGGAATACCGCTAAGTTGGCGGAATTACACGGTGAAAACCCTTTCAAAGTCCGCGGTTATAACAACGCTATTTTCACATTGGAAAATATCGGAAGCCCTCTTAGGGAAATGTCTGCGGAGGAAAGGAAAGAGAAAACGGGATTCGGAAAAGGAATGCTGGAGAATCTTGAAACCGCAATGTCAACAGGTGGATTTCCGAGTCACGACGAACTAATGCAAAGAACTCCTGCCGGTGTATTGTCTATGTTATCAATAAAGGGAGTCGGCGCAAAGAAAATCCGAGTCTTGTGGCAAGAGGCGGATATTGATAATTTGCCTGCTTTAGAAAAAGCTTGTATTGCCGGAGAGGTTGCACAACTAAAAGGCTTTGCCTCGAAAACAGAGCAGAAAATTTTAGAATCAATCCGGTTTTTAAGAGCGAACGAGGGCAAAGTTTTTTACGCTCACGCCGAAGCTTTTGCCAAGCAGATTATAGAAACTTTAGACTCCGAATTTCCTGAAAACGAAACGATCATAGTAGGTGAGTTTAGACGACAATGCGAAGTGATAACGGAATTGACATTCGTTCACGTTACTGAGAACCCGAAAAACGTCTCTAAATATTTATCCAGTATTGAATCCTTGGAAAAAAGCGAATCCAAATCGGGTCCATTTGTATGGCGTGGCAAGCTTATCGAAAATGGACTTTTAGTCTCACTAAAATTCATAAATAAAACTAGCCTTGGTGCTTCGTTATTAAAAGAAACTGGTTCTGAAAGCCATTTAATGCATATTGGTGAAACTGGAAAATCACTTTATGAGACGACTTTAGAGTTTCCAGGATTATCGGAAATCGAATATTACGAAAGAGTTGGGCTTCCGTTTATTCCTCCCGCTTTACGTGAGAATTATTTGGAATTTGAGTTTTCCAAATCAGGGAGTATCCCTGAAATGATTAATTACGAAGATTTACGTGGCCCCCTTCATAATCACTCAAGCTATAGTGATGGAGCGGATACATTGGAAACAATGGCTGTTTACGCAAAAGAGCAGGGCTGGGAATACGTGGGAATGAGTGACCACAGTAAATCGGCTTTTTACGCCAACGGGTTGGATGAAATCCGAATAGATAAACAACATCGTGAAATCGATTCGCTGAATGAGCGATTGGCTCCGTTTACGATCTTTAAGGGTATTGAATCAGATATTCTCCAAGACGGATCTTTGGATTATGATGATTCCACATTAGCAAAATTTGACTTTGTTGTAGCCTCTATTCATTCCGGTCTGGAAATGGATGAACAAAAAGCGACGGAACGCTTATTAACGGCAATCAAAAATCCATATACAACAATCTTAGGACATCCTACTGGGCGAATTCTATTAAAACGAAAAGGGTATCCTATTGATCACCGTAAAATCATTGACGCCTGTGCTGAGCATAATGTAATTATAGAAATTAATGCCAATCCGCATCGACTTGATCTTGATTGGCGCTGGATCAATTACGCTATTCAAAAGGGCGTTTTATTAAGCGTAAACCCGGACGCACATGAAACCGCAGGTTACCACGATATGCATTACGGAATAAAAGTGGCCCAAAAAGCGGGACTTTCCGCAAAACAAGTGTTCAACACTTTGTCGTTGAACGATGTAAAAGATTATTTTAATAAAAGAAAAAAGGGGATTGCGACAGTAAACTAATTAATTATTTATTTACAGTCCGATGACCTTATTTAGCAGAGCATGAGTCCTAAAAAAATATTAATTCTCCGTTTCTCATCCATTGGTGATATCGTATTAACTACACCTGTACCAAGAACTCTGAAAACCCAATTGGATGATGCGGAAATTCATTTTTGCACAAAAAAACAATTTGCGGGAATCCTTGAAGAGAATCCTTATATCGATAAAGTTCATACGCTAGGCAACCGTTTAGGTGATCTGGTAAATGAATTAAAGAAGGAGAAATTCGATTATGTGGTTGATCTCCACAATAACTTGAGAACGATGATTATCAAAGCTAGGCTAGGAGTAAAGTCCTCCACATTTGATAAACTGAATCTCAAAAAGTGGCTTTATGTCCATTTGAAGATGGATGTTATGCCAAATAGGCATATAGTCGATAGGTATATGGATGCCGTTCAGCCTCTTGGAGTAAAAATGGACACTTTGGGGCTTGATTATTTCATTCCTGAAAATGACGTATATGACCCGAAGTGGCTCCCTGAAAGTCACAGAAAAGAATTTGTGGCTGTAGTCGTTGGAGCTTCGTTTTCCACAAAACGGTTACCTACCGAAAAGCTTATTCAACTCTGCGATCAAATAGCGAAACCTATAGTATTACTTGGCGGAAAAGAAGATGTTGAGGTAGGGGAGCAAATCGAAGCTTTCTTTAAAGCCGAACTCGATAAACAAAAGGAAGATACCCTTGCAGAATTGGGTAAGAAAACGCAAATATTTAATGCTTGCGGAAAATTCAATCTACATCGCTCAGCGGCTTTAGTAAAGGCTTCCCGTTGCGTATTCACTCACGACACGGGATTAATGCATATCGCCGCAGCTTTTAAAAAAGAAATATATTCAATCTGGGGGAATACAACACCTGAATTAGGAATGTATCCTTACCGTACAAAATTCACTGTCTTTGAAGTTAAGGGTCTAAACTGCCGGCCATGTTCCAAATTAGGTTATAATGAATGTCCTAAAGGCCATTTCAGATGTATGAAAGACCAGAAATTCGACTTCTACCTGCCCTAATTCTCATGTTTCAATGCAATGTGAATTACGAAAACGACAATTAATTGAATGTTTTAAAGAGCATTTCTATTGAAAACAGTGATTTTTATATTAAATGAAAATGTTTTCTTTGAATTATTACCTACCTTTGATGTAGGAAAACAAGAAAAAATTAACTGGAAGGAGGCTTCCTTAAAATTCCTTTTTAAAAATTGGGTGTGTGGTTTTCTTTTAATTTCAAACAAAAGCCTTCTTCTGGGTAACTCAAGGTTAAAAACTTAAATATTTAATGGTAAGGCTCGAAAAGAGATATTCCTCCACGTATCACCAGGAGGTATTGTTTATTATTAAAGTTACTACTCGAAAAGTAATTTTTGAGATTTCAACAATTTTCCAAGGATCGGGAAATAAGGATAATGGGGTTTCCGACTTAGCCTCTTATCTAGAGGATTCTATTAAACTGGAATTGGAAGACTTCAGGAGGGTTTATTACTCAAATGGCCCCGTTGCCCTAATTCGTATTGCGGTGCCAATCGCTCGATACGAAACGGTGCTGAAACAAATTGATTCAGGCATTTCCGGGTTTCTTGGGTCTTTGGAGGTCCACAAGGATACGGTAAAAGTAGCCAAGTCTTACGGATTCGACATTATTGGATAATGTCGAATCCGTAAGGATTTTTTAGACAAGTTCGCTAGCCAAGGGTAGATTTGATATTCTCAAATCTTCGCCTGATTCGATTATGGGCAAATCAGCGATAAAAGCATTTTCGAAACCGAACCTCTTAAGATAATCCGCAAATATTCTTTTTGAGTCCTTCGCTATAGGCTCCGGAGACTCAGGATGTCTGTTATAAATGATTCCGATAACTTCTATACCTCTGGTTTTTGCCAATTCCAAAGACATCAAAGTATGGTTTACGCTTCCCAATTTGGCTGAACTCACCAAAATCAAAGGGTATTTCCGTTCCTCCAGATAATCTAATAAAGAAAGATCCCTTGTTATGGGAACATGTAAACCACCGACACCCTCCACAAGTACCAATTCATATTGATCCGAAAGTTCTTCAGTAGATTGCGTTATTTTCTTTGGATCAATTTCAAAACCATCCATTTCGGCCGCTAAGTGCGGAGAAGCCGGAAAAGTGAATACATAGGGGCACGTCAGACCACTTTTGTCCACTTCCTGAACAGGTATATCCATCAATTCACGATGCTTGAGAATATCTTCAGAAATCCCGACACAACCCGTTTGCGAAAGTTTCTGGGTTATTACGTTTATCCCCTGATCTTTATACTGCTTTGCCAGAACACCAGTGGCAAATGTCTTCCCAGCGTCTGTATCTATTGCCGTTATAAAAACTATATTGTCTTTCATTTTTCTCTTTTTCGAGCGATAAAATAGAGAGGGTTAAACGTCAGGGCCACTCCTTGTCCGTAAGGGTATTGCTTAATATAATTCTGCCTAAACGGCCCTATACCCGTACTTCCACTTCTCTTGCTAGCTGTAGCGTTCACCCCCGTATACTTCATGTGCCTTAACACTGCGACCGGTGACTCAAACTCATACATAAGTGTTTCAGCTGACGAGTGTAAAACCTCAAACCCTTTTTCTTCCAGAATTTTACAAACCCGATCTTCGGAAAGGTAATTGAGACCCTTTCCAGACAAACTTCTTATTTCTGTAAAATTTCCCGGACCAAACGAGGTAAAGGCAAAAAGGCCGTTCGGAACAAGAGCCTTATGGATCTTTTCAGTGAATCCTTGAAAATCATCAAACCACTGTACCGTAGAAGCGCTTACGGCAGATGACAGACCATTTGGCAGATCAAGACATTCGGCGTCACCAGACATTGGCGTTATAACTGGATATAACTTTTCCAATTCATTTACGCAAAACTCCACCAAATCATTAAGGTAAAATGACTGCGGAGAGTATTCCGAAATAATCCTTTTGGTCAGAAATCCTGTTCCGCAACCAAATTCCATTGTACAGCGAAAATCATCGGGAGAGACTCTGGACTTGAGTAATCCTAAAAAATTCCGGACAATTTTGAGTTGAGCCTCAGCGTTCCGGTCATATGTTCGGGCACCAATGGAAAAACTTTCCTTTACCCGCTGTTTATCTACACAAATATTCATCACAATTCCTTCGTCACGTGACCAATAACACCAATTTACGAAAAAACACGGAGGAATTCATCCCACGAAGGCCAAGCGTAAAAAGGAAAATGGGGCTGGTCCATCGAAATTGTTTCGACTTTTCCTTCCCAATAGTTTTTCTGGTTCTGACTAGGGAATATCAGGTCGTTTTCTCCGATTATCGCTTTGGAAAATATATTTCTCTTCTGCGGATCTTCTTTCGACACGTCCAACATAAATTTCAATTCCGCTTTTTGGCTATCAAGATCTCTCTTTGGAGAATGATCGAAGAAAAGAGACGCACCCGCCGATTTATAGCACATTCTCTGAAAAAATTTCTTTCTGGTAACTTCCGAAAAGGCTAAATATGTGCCCTGAAAAATCTTCGGTGGAATACCGAATTCGTCATCCAAAGGGTTGAGGGTTCCGTTTACCGCAAACTTACCGTCGAATAGGTCCTCATTACCGATTACGGCTTCCTGCGCAAACCATACGCCCATGGACCAGCCAACTAGGTAAGCTTCCCTATACCCTGTGACAATCTCTCGCAAATCTATCTTTGGATTCCCTTCGGCATAATCGTAAGCCATCAACACGTCGTAACTGTCGGAGGGGAGAGGGAGGAACGGCTCGGGATCTTGGCCCCATCCAGCGAAAAAAAGTATAATCTTATCGTTATTATTGTTATGAAGCCAAAAGGTTTTCATCTCTGTGCCAGATTAAATTGGGAGGCCCGTATGATTCAGACCTCCCATTTTCAATTTTTTTATCGACACAAAAATACAAGCTTGGTTTAGATGTCCCAAAGTCCATCTATCAAATTGTATTCGTCTTCTTTTTGCTTTATAACCACTACAGGCAAACGGCTGGAAATCTGGATTAGTTTCTTCGCCACACTTCCGATTAGCATCGAGGCTAGATGTGTCCGCCCTTTGGCTCCGATTACGATAACGTCCACCTCATTTTCTTGGGCGTAGTCAGCAATGGCCTGCGCTATGTTTCCTTTTTGGTCAAGGATATACTCACACTTCAACTCTTCTTTCTCAAAATCATTTTTCTTAACGAAATCCTCAAATTCCTTTTCATGTTGAGTACGGATGATATTGGCGAACTCATCAAAAGATTTACCTATCGTATGATATCCCGACGGCACTTCGTAAATATTTATCAGCTTGATTTCGGGATTTTCTTCTTTGTGCTTTGAGACAAACAAACTGGCCTTTACGGCAAACCCAGCATGTTCGGAGAAGTCAACAGGAATTAAAATACGGCGAAGCTCTTTTGGGAAAACCTCAGGGACAAGCGTCACGGAGCACTTCGAAAAATTAGCAACTTGCGCCGGAAGATAATCTTCGTGATACTTATCCTGTTTATGACCGATTACCAGTAGGTCAACATCCTTGAATTTGCTCCATCTTAGCAAAGACTTAATCGTTGGTCCTTCATGGATTTCTATATGTATCTCGGCCCTTTTCGACAACTCCGCCGGAACCTTTTCGGATATTAGCCTCTTCATTCCCTCATCTACAGGCAATGAGGGGTCACCTTCCTTTTCGGACTCGTCAAGATCGTCAAAACTCTTGACGATATGCACTAGATAAATATGGTCCAGCTTAATATTCTCTGAAAGAATTAGGGCATATTCGAACAATTGTTGGTCCATGTCGCTCAGATCCAGGGCGATCATGATTTTTTTTATTTCCAGGCTCATAGCGATTCCCGTCTGGGCAGTTTGAAGGCGTTCAACATTATACTCGTTTTGTCTTGTCTAAATATAATGAAAAACTCCAAAAAATAAGCTGTTTGTTAACAAACCTAAGAACCGTTTTGTATACAGGCAATAAGTTTGTCCAAAGCCGGATCGGGAGTCTTTGCGCATACGGATATCCGCAATCTTGATGTTCCTTTGGGAACGGTGGGAGGGCGTACCGGTAAAACCAAAAGCTCATCTTCCATGGCTTTTTCCGCTATCGAGACACACTTGTCGCTTTCGCCAAGAATTACGGGTATTATGTTTGACTCGGAAGGCATGGGAAAGCCCAAATTCCTGACGGCTTCCCTTAATCGGTTCGATTTTTTCTCCAAAAGAGATCTCCTTTCGGTTGCCTCCACGCATTTCTGGAACACAAAACGGATCCAATGCGGAATAACAGGTGGCAAAGCCGTCGTGAATATAAGGGATCTCGACTTATTGATCAGGTAATCCCGAAGAACGGGCGCGCAACAGACAAAAGCTCCAGCACTTGCCACAGCCTTTCCGAAAGTCCCCACAAGCAAATCAATCTTTTCCAAGACATTTTGCTCCTCCGCCAAGCCCAATCCATTTTTTCCTCGGGTTCCCAAAGCGTGCGCTTCATCGACATAAAGCAAGGCGTCAAACCTTTCTTTAATTTCCGCCAAGATTTTCAAATCGGCGAGATCCCCATCCATACTAAAAATCGATTCCGTTACGATAAACACCCTTTTGTACAAGTGCCTTTTCTTTTCGAGAATCGATTCCAAATGCGCATAGTCCAAATGCCTATACCTGACAAAATTCGCATCGCTCAACCTAAGGCCGTCAATTATACTTGCGTGATTCAGTTTATCGGAAAGAATAAGGTCGCCTTTTTTACTGAGAGCAGGCAAGATTCCTATATTGGCGTGATAACCGCTGTTAAAAAGCAAACACGGCTTCCCGTACAATTTGCCTATATACCTTTCCGCTTCTTCGTAGGCGGGATGGTTCCCCGACAAAAGTCTGGATGAAGCGGATCCCAAGCCGTAACCGTCCAAAATATTCGCTTCCGACATCTGGGAATAAAACTCGGCGTGTAAGTTCTTGTCCTCCGCAAAACTGAGGTAATCATTCGAGCAGAGATTGACTAGGGGAGTTCCTTCGACAAAAGCGAGTCCGTTTTCGCCTCTGCCCAAAGTTCGTAGACTCCGCATCATACCAGTGTTATTCAGAAGCTCTAACTCGCTTCTGTAATCATCAAAATTTGGCATGACTTACAAGGTTCCGTCGCTAATCTCTTCCGTCACCGTCCGAATCGCCGAAGTGACTTTCCTTAATTCCTCATCCGAAATGACAAACGGAGGCATAGTATAAATCAGTTTACCGAACGGCCGAACCCAAACGCCCATCTCGACAAACCGTGCTTGAACTTTAGGCATGTTTACGGATTCTTTCATCTCCACAACGCCGATGGCTCCCATTACCCTCACATCCGCAACGGAAGGGATATTAATACATGGCGTCAATGTTTCCTTCAGAATTTCCTCCACACGCTGGACGTTACTTTGCCAATCCGACTCAAACAAAAGATCAATGCTGGCCATGCTAACAGCACATGCTAACGGATTTCCCATAAAAGTAGGCCCGTGCATAAAGATTCCCGGAGTACCTTTTGATACCGTTTCGGCTATTTTTTCGGTAGCCAATGTCGCTGCTAAGCTCATATATCCACCGGTCATCGCTTTGCCGATACACATAATGTCCGGTGAAACTCCAGCGTGTTCCGAGGCGAAAAGCTTGCCCGTCCGGCCAAATCCGGTCGCTATTTCGTCAAAAATCAAAAGTATATCGTGCTCATCGCAGAGTCTCCGGGCTTCCCTCAAGTATTCGGGATGATAAAACCTTATTCCTCCGGCATTTTGGACAATCGGCTCAATAATCAAGGCCGCAATACTGTCGCTGTTTTCCTCAACAGTCTTTTTTAGCGAAGCGAAATCTTCAGGATTCCATTCCTCGTCCGGCCTAATCTCCGGCCTTTCGGCAAATAGGTTTACTGGCAAAACCCCCGTAAATATTTCATGCATCCCATTTACAGGATCACAAACCGACATTGCGTTAAACGTGTCTCCGTAATAGCCGGACTTTACGGTCACAAAACGCCTTTTTTCATTCTTCCCCCTGCAAAAATTATATTGAAGGGCCATTTTCAGCGCAACCTCCACGGATACCGATCCCGAATCACTGAGAAAAACTTTGGTAAGGGGCTCCGGCGAAATTTCGACAAGCCTCTTGCAAAGTTCCACGGCGGGTTGGTGCGTAATGCCTCCAAACATAACATGGGCCATTTTTTCGGTTTGATCCACTATGGCCTTATTTAGCTTCGGGTGATTATAGCCGTGAGCCACGGCCCACCAAGAAGACGTCCCATCCACAAGTTCCCGTCCATCTTCAAGTTTCAATTTACAACCTTCCGCAGACACCACGGGATAGGTAGGAAGCGGTTCGGTCATTGAAGTGTAAGGGTGCCAGATATGCTCCCTGTCAAAGTCCGTATCTATATATTCAGCAGTCAGGTTTTCCATAGAAGAGGTGTTTTAACGCATCAGTTTCCCGATGATCCACAAAATGGCGCTCAATATAACGCTAAGAAACAGGCTGGTGCCCAACGGAAAATAAATCCCGTAGTTTTTTCCCTTGATTTTCAGATCTCCCGGCAAGTTGCCCAGCCAGTTGACCCTGTCGGGAAATAGCCACAGGAGCATCCCGGCCACAACGGCTACCGACCCAGCTATTACAAGTAATTTTCCGAGCGTTTGCATGTGAATTTATATGGTCTCTTGCGAATTTAAGCATTTCAAACCGTCAGGAAAGTGAAGTCTGAGGCTTTGTTTGCTGTTTTTTGTCATCAATATGTAAACGTAACAGGATAGTGCTAAACCATTTCCGGAGAAAAAACTTTAAATGTAAGAAAAGCGCCGTTTTGATAATATCTTATCAGTAATCGACGTTTCACTAATACTTTTCGACACAAAACGCACAGGTTTGTTGTCTATTGGAAAGTAGGAAAGTATAAACTAAAGCTTGAGCTATGAGAAAACTTGCGTTATTCGTTGTTGGTGTTTTGTTGTTGGGCGCATGCAATCAGAAAAAAGTCGAAAGCCTGGAAGGGCAGGTAGACAGCTTGAGGACGGTATTGAACACCAATGCCTCGCAGATTGACAGACTTACACAGGAAATCGACAATATCGACAACCTTTTGGACAGCATCGAGGCTTCCGAAAGAATTATTCAGCTTAATATTCAGGAAGGGAAAGCCAGTAACAGCACGGTTGACAGAATCAAAAACCTGAACGTTTACCTTGAGCAGGCCAAAGAGAAAATCGAGGCGCTGGAAGGTCAGGTTAAGAAAAACAACCGTACCCACGCTTATTTGGTACGTCGCCTGAAGAAGCAGATCAAGGAAAAAGAGGAAATGATCGCCGGCCTGAAAGATGAGGTTCAAAAACTCAAAGACGAGAACAGGTTGCTTACCGACAAGGTTTCGCAACAGTCTGAAGAGTTGAACAGCCTATCTGGCGAGCTTCAGCAGAAACAGGAAGATTATGAATCCCTGCAGTCCGTGTCGCAAACAACAAAAGCGAAACTGCTTTTTGAAGCCGCCGGCATAACTGAAGAATTGGCTAAGAAAACTTTCTTCGCTCCAAAGAAAAAGAAAGAGCGTTTCAGAAGCGCTTACGAGCTTTACGAGCAGTCTTTGGAATTGGGTTACGCCCCAGCTGAAGCCAAAATGAAATCTTTGGAAAAGAAAGTTAAGAGGAAAAAATAAACCGTAAGGTTATCAAAATTGAAAAGGCAAGCCTATTTAGGCTTGTCTTTTTTTGTGTCCTCCGTTTTAACCAAATTCAGCCAATGCGCCACCGCGTCTATAGTAGACCCTTGGAGAAGTACGGAGGTGATAACAACGAAGAATACGATATTAAACAGATTTTCGGAGTCCTCAATACCGTGTATAGCGGGGTAAATAGCAAAGATAATTGGAGTGGCCCCTTTAAGCCCAACCCACGACACAAAGAGCATTTTTCTCCACGAAGCTTTGAAGAATAGCAAGGAAATAATCACGCTTACCGGCCTTGCGATAAAGATAAGGGCCAGAGCGGTCAACAATCCCGGACCCGTCACCTTGATCATCTGATCAGGAAATACCTGAAGCCCGAGAATAAGGAACATGATGGCCTGCATGAGCCACGAAACACCTTCAAAGAAATGGATATTATCAGATTTTTCCTCAAAATCGTGGTTCCCCAGCATAATCCCCATGATATATACGGCCAAGAAGCTACTCCCCCCAATTAGAGCCGTGATAGAGAACGTAGCCGTGATGAGGGATATAATCAAGACTGGATAAAGGCCTTTAATATCGAGGCTCACATTATTCAGTACCCAGAGTGAGGCTTTCCCCATAAAATATCCCATCAGCGAGCCCAAAGTCATCTGAAGGAAAAAAGAGGGGATAAGTTCCAAGAAATTCGGTGATGCCTCGTTCTGCAAGATAATCGAAGTGATTCCGGCCGTAAGGAAATACGCCATCGGATCATTAGCTCCCGATTCCAGCTCCAAAGTCCTCGTAATGCCCTCTTTTAGAATCAATTTCTTGGTCTTCATTATGGAGAAAACAGCGGCGGCGTCAGTGGAAGAAACTACTGCGCCAAGAAGAAAGGAACGCAGTAAATCAAAACCAGTGATAAAGTGTATACAGAAACCGCCTACGACCACTGTAAGCAAAACACCAAGCGTGGCTAAAGTCAGCCCTTCTTTCAAAACGGAGCGGATATAAATCCACTTCGTGTCCAAGCCTCCGGCAAAGAGAATAAACGCCAATGAAAAGTTCCCGATGGCTTCGGATATTTTGGGCGAGTCGAAATAGAAGTCATATTTTCCGCCATTGCCGAACATCATGCCTACGCCAAGAAAAACGATCAGGGCGGGAATTCCATAGTTTATGGAAGGCTTACTGATCAGGATGCTGAAAAACAGCATTAGCGATCCGATAAGCAAAACATTGTTAAGTGTGTAAATTTCTGTAGACATGTCCGCAAAAGAGTCGTAAATGTGCTTGGGGAACAACTAGTTTCAACTAGCCCGAAAGGAAATGGTTGCGCACATCAAAAGTGTCGAACTAGTCTGAAAGGCGGAAAATAATTTTGTCGATCGGGTTCGTATCGGAATATATTTTTATTTTTGCTCACTGAATCGATTTTTAGATTCAAGATATTTTGAAACATGCCTTTTCGCACAAAAATCACAGAATAACTATCATGGAAGAATTAAGAGCGATTATCGAACAAGCGTGGGAAAACAGGGATTTGCTGAGCGACTCCAAAACCACCGACGCCATTAGGGAGGTAATTGAACTTCTGGACAAAGGAAAACTGAGGGTAGCCGAGACTGCAACCGACGGTTGGCAAGTGAATGAGTGGGTGAAAAAAGCCGTAGTGCTTTATTTCCCGATCCAGAAGATGGAAGTGATCGAAGTTGGTCCTTTCGAGTTCCATGACAAAATGGCGCTGAAGACCGGTTATGATAAGTTGGGCGTAAGGGTAGTGCCTCACGCTGTGGCCCGTTACGGTTCGTACTTGGCCAAGGGAACGATCATGATGCCTTCATACGTAAACATCGGAGCGTTTGTAGACAGCGGAACGATGGTTGACACTTGGGCTACTGTAGGAAGTTGCGCGCAAGTCGGCAAAAACGTACACCTTAGCGGTGGCGTTGGAGTAGGCGGTGTACTTGAGCCTTTGCAGGCCGCTCCGGTGATTATCGAAGACGACGCTTTCATCGGATCCCGTTGTATTCTCGTTGAAGGTGTTCGTGTTGGTAAAGAAGCCGTTTTGGGAGCAAACGTAACCTTGACTGGAAGCACCAGAATCATCGATGTGACTGGCGACGAGCCTGTGGAATACAAAGGCTATGTTCCTCCACGTTCGGTTGTAATCCCGGGCACGGTAACCAAAAAATTCCCGGCTGGCGAATTCCAAGTTCCCGCCGCCCTGATTATCGGCCAGAGAAAAGAAAGCACAAACAAGAAAACGAGCCTTAACGACGCTTTGAGAGACAACAACGTATCTGTTTAATCTTCGATTTCGTCGATATTATTATTAAAGCCCCTATGAAAGGGGCTTTTTTCTTATTCACGTCTTCTAAGGGCTTTATAAATGGCCCTGATTCTTTCTTGATTATCCTTAGCGTGGACTACCTCATCCAAGGATATTCCAGCTGCATTGAACAGGATCTTAAGCTCAAGGAACTGGTTTTTCTGCTCTTCCGGATCGGGGTTCTGTTGCATATCGTTGATAAGGCTGAAAAGAACCTGAATCTGCCGGGTACGGTATAAGTGTTTTTGTTCGGTCGATTTTTCCGGATGCTCCGTCCAGTCATGATAAATTTGCTTGGCATCCCTAAACAACACCAAAGCTCCGCTCGCAAGGGCATTTCCAATATCCAACGCAAGTCCCGCCCCGGCGGCTACGCCCGATAATTTTATGATGTTGCTTGCGATATTACTTGCGTCAAGACCAATCTTAATGGCTTCCCTGACAGCCCGTTTCATATTTATCTTTTTGAGGCCTCTAATCAGGTAAAACCTTTGCGCTTCTTTTACGATGTCCTCATCAAATGTGCCTGGATAATGTTCGAAAGAAATACGCCTCAAGGCAGCGACGTTGGTCCCTCTAGTTTTTTCTATAATATCAGTGAGGTCAGCGTCTTCAACAAAATACTCTTTCATCCGGACTTTCATTTCACCCACCTGACAGACAGATCTGATGCTTCGGGCAAGAGCCACAGATCTAACGGCGATATCAATAGTACTTACCGCAATACCAAGACCTGGAACAACTTGCCCCACAGTACTTGTCACCGCTCCCGCAATATCCATAAACCCTTTGGCTGCCGAGGCGGCATCTTTAGCGGCGCCCACAAGTTCTTTCGATATTTGCAGACCGAGGGTAACATAATCGATTGCATCTTCGAATACCACTTCCTCGCCATGCGCCTCCACCTTATGGGCTAAGCTCCTAATTCTTTTTATAATTGAAATCAGTTTCCCAACGGTATCACAAACACTCGACAAGCCACTGAAAAAGGTGCCGGCGTTAGACACCGTTTCGGACAGCTCGCCCTCGGCCAATGAACTGATCGCATTTGCCCCGCTTGATATCGCCCCCAAGATGGCTCCTCCACCGCTGAATAAAGCTACAGCTTCTTCAATCTCACCTTTATGGTCTCCACCGAAGGCCTTCTTCATTGCCAAAAGTTGATCAATCAAAGCGAACCCGTGAAGGGTCGCTTGACCACCGCTCGACATGTCCTCAAGAAACTCGAATTTTTGCGTACTGTCAGCCAAAGAGCCTAAGGCACTTGAATACGCTTCTCCCGCAATCGTGTAAACACTCTTTTGGTCTGGCGACTCAACAGTATCTAAGAGTTCCTTCTCCGAAAACTCATCCATCTCGATTGTAGGCAGGAATCGTCCCCGTCTGGACTTATTACGATCTTTAAAGGTATTGCGCCTTTTGAGAGGCGGTTTCTTTTTCGTGACAGAAATCAAATCCCGAGTAGTCGGGTGAAGTTTATGAGGCCCCCAAGTTACTCTGTCTTTTGGCGTAGGGGCTGGCAGATGCAATAATGGAGATAATTCGTCAACGTTAAATCCTTCATGATGGCTCAGCGTTTTTTTCATCCCGGGTGAGGCGCCCTGAAAAAACTTCTTTTTTAACTTATAAGAAGACAAGTCTGTCATTGAAGAACTCATCGTTCTACCTATTCTTCCTAAGAAACCTAATTCCTCAGGTTCACCTACGCTAAAATCCGGACCTAAAGGATGGTAACCTGTAGGCGGTTCCTGAAGGGAGGCAACACTTGTTGACTTCCTTATTATCTCTGGACTAAGGAATGGAAGCTTAGCTTTTGGCGTGGATTCGCCGGAAGACGTAACAGGTGGCGTTATGTCTCCAGCTATTTCCCAAGCCGGCCTCAACAAACTTCCGTGGCTGGAAGGCCTTGGCAACGCCGATTCGGACGCATATTTCTTCAGGTTAGTAATTTGCGGAAGTGGCAACGGAGTCGGAGTCGCAGCAGGTTCAGAAGGGATTAGGGTTCTTCTTCTGTGAAGCGGATCAAAACGTTCCAAGATCGCTTCCTCTGAACTGTAATCGAAGACGGGAGTTTTCGGTGATTTCTTCGGAGAAGGAGAGAAGACTTCAATATCAGGCGCCCCCATTCCTTTCCCGTTTAGGGTAAGGTCTGGCACCGAGATAGATTTTCGTCTACGTCTGGATTTCCTTCGAAACATAGGGAACGTATAAAAGTAGCCGTATTTTATAAGTATTTTGGGCTATTACGCTATCTACAATTCGATAAGGCCAGAATTTGTTTGTTAAAAAATGGGCAGAAAAATACATGGCGCCAGAAAAACATATGTTCCTATTCCTGAGATGCCGAAGAGTCCGAATCAACGCAATCGCCTAGGCGTGCTTTGGGAACGTAATCTCCTCCATGGTCCTTCTTGGCAGGAAGGTGTTCTTCCTTAAGAAAATCATCCGGATCCGCTATCTTTCGTTCCAATTCGGGATGGAGAACGGAAGTGTTCTTTGCCGATGCCGTTCTTACATTTACGGTAGTGGCTTCCGCTCCAGCCTCCACAAATGACGGACACGGTCCGAGTTCCTCATATTTCCCTTTCATAACTTGATCCATCATTCGGCCAATGCCTGTTGTGGCCTTAAAAAGCGAGGTTTCCGCTTTAGGTCGAGTCTGTTGCTGATTATAGAGTCCCATAAAGTCTTGGTCGGCCTCAGGAATATCCTCAAGGGTAGAAGTCTTTTGCCCAAGATCCACTACAACCATATCCTCATCCTCAAATGGCTTGATAGGAAGGTTTAGATGAGGACGATAAAAATCCACATTTCGTTCCTCAAACTTGAGCATCATCGACCTTAGGAAATCGTGGAACGTAATTGGATATTCGTCCAGACTATCCTCCACAGCTTGAAGTCTATGTAATAGGAATACTCTTGGGTTTCCGATTTTGGTCTTTACTTTCTGAAAGTGCTCAAGCCATTTTAGTGGCAACTCTGAAAGTCCGACACCTCCTAGCTGTAGCATCAGCGCATTCATTTCCAACAGATTTTTTCTGTCCATTCCAAACGTGGAGGCATCCGGCGTTCCCACTTCTTTCAAGGCCTGTCGATATTGGGTTTCGAGTTTTGCCAATGCTCTTTTCTCCGCGTCCCCCTTAAACCAACGTTTCCTTCGGTCTTCCAACATATTGCCGACCCTAACGATAAACCGACGGAGTCCCTCCATCAAGTCCGGACTCATTTCCCATACATTTTCGAAGCCCGTATCCTCACACCAACCGCATCCTTTTCCCAAGCCCTCTACAAATGGGATTGTCCCTTCCGAAAAATACTCCGGATGTTGCTCAGTCATCTTTCGGATTATCTCTTTCGTTATCTCAAGACTCTTATAAGAGCCTACCGTGATAATAATCGTATCGAGGCGCCTGTCCCAAAAATCCATAGTGTTTAGCCTAACCATTCGGGTGCGTGGACGGGGTTCGGTAGCCGGAACGTCTATCATATCAATGAACTTTTTCGCCACTATATCCACATAGCCAGGAAGTACATTCAGATAAAACTTAAATTCAAAAGGGTGCTCGCTGGTTTCAACTCTCCCTATATTGTCCTTTCCCGGACCTTTCTTTTTACAGGCTTTCATCTCTCCTTCTTTTGGCATCGCTTCCAGTCCTTTAGGTTTTGCCTTTAAGGATGGGTGGGGCGAGAGGTTCCCGTAAAAATCCCAAAACCGGGATTTCAAAGCGTCCTGAATTTCGCCTCTGTGCAACTTGTTAATTGGACAGGAGAGATGGCCTTCCCGCCTGCTACTGGCTTCCAGCCTTGCGCCTGCAGGCCTGGACTTGGCGACTTCCAACATTTTGCCAAACGCTTCACGCCTTTTGGCCATCGACCATGACTCTTTAGATTTACAGTTCGTGTATTCGTAATACAGGTTATCAAATAGCTCATCGCCTTTCCATCTTTTCTTTAAGTTCCGGGCATATCTTTCCGTATCAGTGGAGTCATCAAAGACTTCCTGCAAAAAACCGATCATCGACCTGAAAGACGAAGACTCTTCCGTAGCCTGAAGGGCTTCCGAATGGATATAGAATTTAAACCTATAGCGCGGGCTAACGCAAGCTCTCCACCAATCGGCTTCCGGCGAGATTTCCGAGTCGGTTACAACCGTGTCCTCATCATCGAAAAGGAGTGTTTCTCCTGTTTTAAAAAATAGTTCGGGCAATTTGTCAAAAACGTCATATTGCCTTGCGTGAGCGTAAGCTCCATGTTTTAGCTTGCCCGGTCTTAGCATAGCCTGACAGACCGTTCCACCGCTATTGTTCCCCGTTTTTTTCCGCTGTTCGGATAGGGATTTTTTCGGTGTGGCTTGTTTGAACATCGGAGGAAACTAAAAAAGCCTTTGGCTTTCGGTAAATTTATTCAGGAGGCGGTTTGTTGATTAACTTCTTCCGTGCCTTTTAAGTTCGGCAACGAAAGTATAGACAAAAAAAGACCCTCTGTCGCCAGAGAGCCTTAATTGGGAAACGGAATATCTAAATGTCTTATTCGCTTTGCGAGATGATTCCTCCCGTCATTCTGAGCAATTCAGAATGTATACTAATCAACTGATAGATCGCCGACAATTTACTGTTCGAGGCGTTGAGATAAGCGATTTCGATATCGCGCAGGTTGAACGAATTGATGTTACCCGACTTGTATCTCTGCTCGGAGAGTTTCAGGTTCAGCTCCGCCGCTTTTTGGTTTTCGATAGCCAAGTGGAGGATTTCGTCCTGCACTTTATAGCTGTCGAAGTTTTGCGCCAGCTGGTTGCTGAGGCTGTGGCCAAGCTGTTCGGTCTGGATATCGCCGATTTCGGTATTGATTTTCGCAATCTCGATCGCCCTTTTGCGGTTTCCGCCATTGAAGATATTATAGGAAAGCGTAAGGGCTACGTTAGCGCCCCAGTCGTCTTTCACCGCCGGGATTTCGCCTTGGTCCTCGGCCGTAGGGTAGTATCTTTTATTAATTCCTCCACCTACGGAAAGCCTAGGGTACAGAGCGCTTTTCGCTTGGCGAATAGAGTTGCGGTTAAGCCTTTGCTGAATATACTGGTTCTTCAAAGTGGAGTTGCTCGAAAGCATTTTCTCCTCAAGATCACCAAAAGAGTAATCGGGAGCCTGAAACTCGAATTTTTCGGTCAAAACATACTCCTTGTCCTCCTTGATTCCCATCACGAAGTTGAGACGGCGAACAGCGTTTTTATAATTTACCCTCTGTTGCAACAGGTTGCTTTTGTCTTGCAACCAAGCGTTTTGGGACTGGAGCAAATCATAAGTCACTTTGGTGCCGATTTCCCTTTGCCTTTCGGTATAGTGGTATCGGTCAGAGGAAAGTTTAGCCAGCTTTTCCGCAACCGCTGTCCTTTCCTGTTCCAATAGGGCTTGGTAGTATGTGGTGATGATATCCTTGATCGTATTCTCGATCACCACTTGGGTATTTCCCGCCGAAAGCTCTTCAAGCTCGGCCAAACGGGCCTTGTTGATCCTGACGGAGAAACCGTTGAACACGGTCCAGTTCATCCTCAAGCCCGGATCTATGGTCTCGTTACGCCTTTCCAGGTCCTCGCCACTCCAGTTTTCGGTAAGCGACGCCTGAAAATCAAGGGTAGGGAACATGCCGGCATTTCCCCAAGTGTTTTGCAGACCGGCCACTTCCTCCTGCTGTCCGCTGATCTTGATATCGTAGTTTTGGCCAAGGCCAATCTCGATCGCTTGGGAAAGGCTGAGGGCTTCTTGGGCCCAAGCGCCTGTCGCCGAAAAGGCGAACAGGGCCAGGGCAAATATTATTCGAGTTTTCATAGCGCTTCCAATGTTTCTTTTTGAGCATCGATCACGGCCGGTTCCACTTCCTCGCGTCCCAGCTTCCGACCTTTGAACAGCGACCTCAGAGACCTATTCACGTCATTGGCAAAGGTGATAAGCACCGGAAGGACAGTCAGGATAAAGAAGGTTCCGATAAAGATTCCGTAAGCCAAGGAAATAGCCATAGGGATAAGGAACTGCGCCTGAAGGCTTGTTTCCAGAATAAGCGGATAAAGCCCGACGGTGGTGGTCACCGTAGTCAGCATAATCGGGCGGAACCTGGACTTGCCGGCGTCAAGAACCGATGCCCTGAATGCCATGCCTTCCGCTAGGTTTTGGTTGAACTTGGAGACGAATACCACGGCGTCGTTGATAATCGTACCCGAAAGCGCTACGATACCCATGATACTGAAGAGCGAAACAGGATGCCCCTCGATACCGTGACCCCAGAGGGCTCCGATAATTCCGAGCGGAATCATGGCCAGAATAAGCCCCGCCTGCACATACGACCTGAAGTAAGCGACCAAAATAACGACGATGATCAGGAAGGCGATTCCGTAGAACTTCGTAAGATCGGCTATATCTTCGTTAGAGCTTTTCTGCTGGCCTTGGTACATGCATTTAATGTCCGGGAATTTCTCGGCCATCTTCGGCAACACGTTGGCGTTGATCTGGTCGATGATCGGCAGTACGGCCTCTTCTGCATTCACCAAGTAAGCGTCGACCCTGATTTCGGTTTTGCCGTTGAAGCGGTTGATCGCCACAGGTCCGCGGTCAAAATGGTAATCGGCAAGCTCTGTCAGCGGGAATGTCCCTTGGGCCGTCCGTATCCTCATTTTGTCGAGTTGGCCCATATATTGGCGCCCGTCGTGCGGATAGCGGGCGAAGATCCTGATTTCGTCTTTGCCATGCTGTAAACGTTGTGCTTCCGCACCGAAGAAACCGGCCCGGACTTGGGTCATCAAGCTGACTTGATTGAATCCCAGTGCGTAAGCTTTCGGCTTCAGACTAAGACGGATCTCACGGCTTCCGAGCTGGTTGTTATCGATGATGTTATACAGAGAGGCTATCTTTCCCAGTTCCTTTTTCAAATAGTCACTGGCTTGCTCAATCTCTTTGAAGTTATCTCCCAATAGACTGATCGATACCGGAGCTCCCCAGTTATCGCTGGCGCCTACCGCAAATTTGTAAGCGGCCGGCACATCCCCGACTTTCTCATGGATCTTTTTCTTGATCTCGTGACTGGAAACCGGCGAGTCATCGCCTCCTGTTAGGATTATGAAGATAGAGCCGGCGTTTGTTCCGGTCTCGTTGCCGTTAAACGCACTTCCCAACCCTACGTAAGTGTACTTCACATAGCTGGCAGTATCGTTATTGGCTTCCATCATCTCATTGTTCACTTCCCAGATAGCCTTCTCGATCTTCACCAATTCATCCTTTACGAATTTCTCGTTCGTTCCCGGTTTCAGAACCAAGTCCACGCTAAAGAAATCCTGCTCGACGCTAGGGAAGAAGGTTGCCTCAATCTTACGGCCACCCACAAGGCCAATAGTGAAGATTACTACGGCAGGGTAGATGAACAGCGAAAACCACTTATGCCCAAGTAGCCACGAGAGCATAGGCAAATAAACCTTGTCACGGACATAGAAAATGCCTTTGTCAAGTTTCGCTCTAGTACGGTTAAAGATGTTGTCCTTCTTTTTTCTGTTCAATACCGCCGGTGTCGCCAAATGGCTAGGCAGGATAAACATACCTTCGAGCAATGAGAACGAAAGACAAAGAATAACGACAATCGCCATGTCCTTAATCATCTCCAACTTGGTGGTCATGAAAAGGAGAGGCAAAAACGCCACGATAGTAGTAGTTACCGAGGTAAATACGGCCGGAATCACTTCCATAGTACCGTCAATAGCGGCCTGGCGCGGCGACTTGCCCGCTTCGAAGTGACTATAAATGTTTTCACCGATTACGATGCCGTCATCGACAAGGATACCGATAATCAGGATCATGCCGAAGAGCGAGATCATATTGATGGTAATGCCCACCAGGCCGGCCAAGACAAACATCCCCAAAAAGGACGCTGGAATACCCCAAGCAACCCAAAGCGACAACCTGAAACTAAGGAAGAGCGAAAGCGAAATCACTACGAGGAAAATCCCCATAAGGCCATTTTCGTAAAGGGTATCGAGACGATCCTGCAAAAGATCAGCAAAGTCAAACGCAACGATGATTTCGGCATCGGTGTGTTTTTCGTTAAACTTTTCCGCATAGTCTTTTACGAAAACGGAAATATCTTCCAAGTCCTCCGTATTCAGCTTTCTGATAGCCAAAGAGATCGAACGTTCGCCGTTTACCCAACTTCCGGACGGTGTTTCTCGAAACATCAGCTTAACGTCGGCAACGTCCTTGATCTTGAGCAACTGTCCGTTCGGCATCGCCAAGATTACGATTTCCTGAATATCATCAGGCTCTACGGAACGCTGGCGCGAAAGCACCTTGATCTCTTCCCGCTTGTTTCGGATAGTACCGCCCGTGATGTCCAAGTTATTATTGGCGATAGCCTGTCTAACTTGGTCCAGGGACAATCCGTAACGTTGCAGATCGTCTTCCCTTACCTCCACAGAAATTTCCAAAGAAGGGTATCCCGAAATGGTCATTTGGGAAACAATGCCCGAAGCCAAGAAATCGTCCTCCACTTTTTGGGCGTATTTCTTCAGTGTCATCAAGTCGGCGGAACCTTTTAAGTCCACGTACATCGCCGTGGAGGTAGCCCTTACCTTCGATACGCGAGGCTTTTCGGCATTCACCGGGAAGTTTGAAATCCCGTCCACCGCATTCTTAATGTCGTAGAGGACCTTGTCAGTATCGTAGTCGGGTAGGGTGGTGACACTGATACTGGCGATGTTTTCGGCGGAGACGGAGGTCATCTCCTTGATTCCGGGCGTTCCCCTCAGGGCGTTTTCCACCAGCGAGGTGACGCCTTCTTCCATCTCCTTCGGAGAGGCTCCTTGGTAGGCTACCTGAATGCTGATATTCCGCGAAGGGACCAACGGAAAAGAGGACTTCTTCATCCCGCTGATCGTGACTCCTCCCAGCAGGATCAGTAAAAGCATCACTACTTTCCCGTAGAACGGATATTTGACAAAAAGCTCTGTTAATTTTCTCATCCCGTTTACTTCAGCGTTCTCACTTCCATGCCTTCCTCAGCCTTTACGAGCGCTTCCTGAACCACCCAAAGACCTTCTTTCAACCCACGAACTAAACGGGTGTCGTCTGTAGTTTTCACAACCTCCACGTGGTACTGCTTAAGCTTTCCGTTTTCGACGGTAAACACTTTGTCCGTCTCGAAAACAGCCTCACGAGGCAGGTTCATCACAGACTTATACGGTTTTTCGTTAAACACGAGCTCGATAAACTGACCTTCCAAAACCGGCGCTTCCGTACGGATATAAATCTTGACCGTTTGCGTGGCAGGGTCCACAAATGCCGCTTTACGGATTACGGTTCCCTTATGGTTCTTCCCGTCAGCATGGATTTCCACCTTGTTGCCTTCGGCGATCCAAGAAGCGTCTTCCGGCATCACTTCCGCTACCGCTTCCAGCCTGTCTGTTCTGATAATCCGGCCCAACGGCTGGCCCGGGCTGGCGATAGCGCCCACTTCCAAGTTCACGGTTGAGAAAACGCCATGAAACGGCGCGCGGATTTTATAGCGGGTCAACGTAATCTCCCTTTGGCGAATGTTATAATAGGCCGAAAGGATATTACGGCTGGCCATAAAGACCTTTTCTTTGTCGCTTTTGATGGCCGGAAGGGGAGGCAACGGTTTTTCCAGCTGGATATCGCTGAAGTATTTTTTCCATTTCCCCAATTCCGTAGGGTAATCCACCTCTATATCCGGAAGCGTTCCGGCTAGGCTGGTCAAAAAGTTACTCTTGTCAGCCATAAGCGAAGCCCTGAAGTCGTCGGAATAGATATTCACCAACACTTGTCCCTTGCGGAATGTCTGGCCTTCTTTCAAAGGCACGTCTCCGTTCAGGATCCGGCCCGACACCTCCGATGATAGGCTTACGATCTCAGTAGAGCGGATACGTCCGTGATAAACGATCGGCTCGTACAAATCCGAATAGGTTACTTTTTTCACCTTAACGGCAATTGTCTTCTCCTCTTTTTTCGATTTTTCCGGTTTTGGCTTGTTCGCAATCATGGTGTAAGCGAGACCGCAAAGGATTCCGACCATGGCAAGGCCACCGAGTGCGCTAAAAACTGTTTTTCGTCTCATCAGTCGTCGTTAAGTCGATAGTTCCAGCAAATAAGCACCTTCCGGTTCCTTATAATAAAAGAATCAATCAATCACCGAATAACATCAACAAACCCTCATATTAAATCCGCAAGGCATTTTGTTGATGTAAACAGGCAGTATGTAGAGGGCGAGCCCCTTTTCATAGAGTTTTGTTTTACGAAGATTAAATGATCGGTAATTTGGGGGTATCAATGGCAATTCAATGAACGAGAAGATAAAAGATATCCTTCTGAACAAGGTTTTGAAGTACCTGGTGTGGATAGGAGGGGTGGTTTTCATTTATTCAGGCGTATATTGGCTAGGCTGGCGCTATGCTCTTGCCCGGACGATTACCTTGGTGGTGGCCCTCCTCCTTGTTTATTATATAAATAAAAAATGGCTGATCCCCCGTTTCTTTCTGCCTAAGAAAAACGCTTGGTATATTTTTCTGGCGTTCGCCACATATGTCACGATGCTGTTCTGTATCATGACATTGGACGAGCAGTATTGGAGCCTGGTATCCGATTCCGCTTTGAAAGACATTATAGAATTCTATCATTCCATGGTGGAGGAACAAGGGCAACAACCCACAAGGGAAACCCTGTACAGGCCGGAATTCGCTTTCGCTTTTTCCAGTATTTACGTATTGCTCACTTTGTTTGTAAGCACAAGCCTAGAATTGGCAAACATCGACAAAAAGAGAAAAGAGAAAGCGAAGCAACTGAATATGGAAAAAACGAAGGCCGAGCTGAAGTTCCTGAAGTCGCAGATAAACCCGCATTTCCTTTTCAATGCCCTGAACAACATTTACAGCATGAGTTATATGAAAATGGATCAGGCTCCCGAAACCGTGGCGAAGCTCTCCGACATGCTCAGGTACATGCTCTATGACTGTAGTAACGATCTGGTGGAACTGTATAAAGAAGTGGATTACATCAACAACTATATAGATTTCCAAAACCTGAAAACGGCCAACGAAAACAAAGTGGAGTTTGGTGTGGAAATGGAAAATCCGAAGGCGAAAGTGACGCCGATGCTTTTCGAACCGTTAGTGGAAAACGCGTTCAAATACAGCCGAATCGACGAATATCCGGAAGGGAATATCTGGATAAAACTGGTTCAGAAAGGCGAGTACTTGGACTTTGTGATCCAAAACAGCGTAGCGCCCGACAGGGAACGGGAAAGCGTGGGGGGAATAGGGCTGGAAAACCTGAAACAACGGTTGGTATTGAGTTATCCCGAAGAGCATAAACTAGTGTACAAAAGGCAAGGCAACGATTTTTTCGTTAAGCTTTCGATACGAATGGAGAATTGAGTATGGAAAAAGTTAAAACGCTAATTGTCGACGACGAGCATCTGGCCCGTACGCTTTTGAGGGATTATGTCGAGAAAATCCCGGAACTGGAACTTGCCGGAATCTGTAAAAACGGCCTGGAGGCCATGGAGTTTATCCGAAACAACAAAGTCGACTTGGTTTTTCTGGATATCCAAATGCCCAATCTCACTGGAGTAGAGATGCTGGACGCTTTGAGCTACCAAACCAAAACCTTTACCGAACGGCCGTTTGTGGTATTTACCACCGCATATTCCGAATACGCTCTGAAGGGCTATGAGCTGGACGTATTTGACTATCTGCTCAAGCCGATTACATTTCCCAGATTCCTGAAATGCGCTAGCAAAGTCATTGAAATAAAAAACACGATGTCTAAGGTGCCTAACCAGCCAGCGGAACAGGCAGTACAGCCCTCGTTCGTGCATACGCACCAAGACTATATTTCCATCAAGGCAGACCATAAGCTTTTCAAAGTTAAACTCAACGATATTGTTTTTATAGAGGGCCAAAGGGAATATGTAACGTTCCATACGCTGAAACGGAAGATCATGGCTTTGGCTTCCTTGAAAAAATTGGAATCGGACTTGCCTTCAGGGCAGTTTATCAGAATTCATAAATCGTATATAGTGTCAAAAGACTATATCGAAACCATGGACGGAAACATGCTGGAAGTCGGCGAACACCGATTGCCGGTAGGGCAGAGTTACCGTTCGAATGTTCTCCAGATCTTCGAATAACCGAAATCGCTTTTACCCAAAATCAGAAAAGGCGCCCCCCGTTCGGTGGCGCCTTTTCATTATGGATACGTTGTCAATACAACGATATTTTGATTAGTTCACAATCAGCCTTTTGGCTTTTTTACCGTTGGCGGTCTCCATCGTGTATACATAGATCCCTTTCGGAAGTGTATTAACGCTGAAGTCCACGCTGTGGTATCCGGCTTCACGCTTTTCGTTCACCAGTTCCTTGATCAATCGGCCGAAGGTGTCATATACATTCAGGATGACATGGCCTTCCTCAGCCAACTGGAATTGGATCTCGGTCACGTTATCCGCCGGGTTAGGAACGTTCTGGTACAGAGCGTCGCCCGTAGTTTCCGGAACCACTTGATCCGTAACATCACCCACACGCAGAGTAATCGGTTCCATATAATTACCGACTTGGATTCCGTCCTTGAACGCTTCGGTATCCTCCACCTCAAAGACCTCGTCTGTCGAGCGCTTGACCACTCTGAACTCAAGTTCGGTTACCGGTCTTGATGACCAAAGAGTCAAATAGTAGACCACTTTTCCGTCTCCCTGCATCGGAACCCCGACGCCAGCAAGCTTACCGTCCGTATAAGCCAAGAGGTAATTAGGTTCCTTGATCCAAGGCTTGCCTGAATCCGCCTCAAGTCCGGCGGCCATAAACATTACGAACGGATATTCGCGGTTATCAACTTCCCAGCCACGTTCTCTGGCTTCGCCAACGATGGCGTCAAGCTGGATAGGCGCAACGATAGGAGAGGAAGCGAAAGACCTTGCCTGACGAGCGAGCAAAGCGTCGGTCGAGACTCCAGTGTAATTCAGCTTCGAATCGTTGGATATTTTGAGACGGAAACCTTCGCCCGGAAGCATATGTCTCAAAGGCCCGATCCATTTGCCGTCATAGAACTCGGCGAACCCTTTTCTGGAATACACGGCGTCTCCGTTGCGCAAATCCCGTTGCAACGAAGCCAGTGCTTCTTCGGTAGGCTTCACCCGATCCGGCAGATAACCTATGGCGTTTACGCTTTCGGCCACTACCGGAATGTCCGTTCTGCTCACGTCAGCCAAAACGCCCTCCACTTGGAGTTCCTTGGCGTTGGACATAAACACCGTGTAAGATTTCATCGGCGAAAGTTGCGTCAGCGTACCTCCCCACGATCCGTTTTGGAAAACGGCTTCCTGGATATCTTCTCCCGAAGAGAAAATCTTGTCGCCATTCTCGGCGCCCAGCACTTTGCTCAGCTCCAAGGTAAGGCTGGCTTTGTCGGTCAGGTTAAACGTTGACCAATGGTATCCCGCCTCAAGATTCATCCGTTTCACCCGAACGTCTCCGTAAGTGACAGTTTGCGCATTGTCGATGCCGTTCGCAATTCCCTGGCGGTAAGTGTACGTCTCAGCTCCCACGAATTCCGTACATTCCGAAGCGTCCCAAATGCGGAACGTCACCGTTTCGCCGGAAGAGATATTACTAAACACCTGCACTTGGGCCAAGTAACGGTCTTCTCCGCCAACTCGCTCTTTGCGTACTTGCGCAAGGCCTCTCAGCTCATTGTTAACGTAAGCGGTCACCACATCGAGTTCATCGCCTTCGTAAGATCCGCTGATATGTTTCGGCGCTACGGTAAGGTTCATGATGTGGAGGAAATCGCCGGGAGAGAATACATACTCTGGAGAAGGGCAGTTCACGTTCAGGCTGATAGAGAACGATTCTCTAGTTCCATCCGCACTTTCAGCCACGATGTTTTCGGTGTATTCGCCGGGATTCAGCCACGGAGCGATTTCGAATTCCAGATTCGCTTCGTTTCTCGACTGAAGCGTGTATGTGGTCTCGTCACGGTACCTGCCTTTCATGCTTAGCCATACCGGAAGGTCGATGATACGGAAGTTGGCCGCAGTGGCTCCGATATTGCTCAGGCTGGTTGTAAAGGATTTTTTGGTCCCAGCAAGCATGTTGATCTCCATATTGGCTTTTTCCCAATTCAAGGCGTTGCCGTCCATTGAGAAGTCCCAAGAATACGGATCAATGTAGTTGCCGTAAGGGTCACGTACCTTGTTTTCCAATATGGCCGCTTTCAAGACGGCCCCCTCCAAGTTTCTCCTCGGGAATTCCGGTTTCGGTCGAATGATGATTTTCCTATTGTCGGAAAGGAACACGTCGATAGGAATGTCGCTAACCGTTCCGCTGTTTTTCATCACCAAAACCTTTTCGCTGTCTTCAGTCCAGTCCAAACCGTTGGCCGTAGTGCCGACGGCATTTCCAGTGAAGTCGTAAACGGCTTCGCCAGACAGTCCCGCATTATTAAGAGGGAAGTAGGCCACGAGTCCTTTTTCGTTGCCGAAAAGCATCTTGCCTTGGTTCACCAATATCTGATCAACCGATCGGGCCACATTCCAAATACGGATTTCATCCATATAACCGAAATAGCCTCCACCGATTTGCATCGGTTCGTCGTTAGTGGCCCGAGGTTCGAAAATGCCTTGGGATTCGAAACGTACGGCATCGTCGATTACGATTTTGTACTGTTTCAAAGCCGCGTTGTAGATCACAGCCACATGCGACCACTTGTTTAACGGCACCGGAATGTTGGAAAGCCCTTCGAAACAAGCGACACGCCCGTTAGGAGTCACCGATATTTTGAAATTGTCACCTTTCTGAACCAATACGGCTTCGGTGGTCGGATAGCTGGTAGGCCTTACCCAGAGTTCCACCGTATAGTTTTTCGTTATATCGAAAGCGCTTTGGTCCGGAACAGAAACGATATCGCTAGGCTGGTCGAAAACCGCCGAAGTAAATTTCTGCGGAATGCCCGTAAGCACACCCCTGAGCTTAATGTTCAGCGAATTGACAGTCTCAGGAGAAAGGCTTCTGGTAAGTGTAGCCGAAATCTCGTTACCCCGATACACCTCGTTGTTCAACGGAACCGTGGTTTCGATAATCGGAGCGCGACGGAAAATAGATCCTCTTATCCAATCGGTGGCGCGTTGGCGGTCCTGCTCGTTGTCGCCGTTGTTACAGATCGGCACCAAACGCAAACCATAAGCTCCGTCGACCAAGCCGTCCACTTTTATGCTCATGTGGAAATAGCCGTCGTTGCCGACATAGATTTTCTCCGTTCCTTCCGGGTTCAGGTCCACTCTCGGATCTTCCTCGTTGGCGTTGTCAAGAGCGTCGACAAGTTTCGAAACCGGAATCTCTTTCAAAAGGCGCCCGATATTGCTTCCTTCTTCGGCGTACTCGATCCACAACTTACGGAAAGGATCATCCGTACGGTCACGAGCCGCTCTCAAGTCCAGCCCGTCAAGGCTAAACGCAAAGTCCACCAAATCGTCGTTTCCACCGTTTACAACCCAGTCGGCCGTCGGATTGGCCAGATCGATGATCTGCAGGCAAGGCTGGAAGAATTCAGCAGTAAGCTCGACGCGCGTATCTGTGTCGATTACGCCTTCCCTGATTCCCGCATTATAGATAAACGAATCGTTGGCCTCTTCGCATTTTGAGAAGAATCGGATAGGAATACGGGCCACTGTCTTCTTGGTTACGTTACGGTCAAGCTCGACCGTTACGCGTACCTGAACGCTCTGTCCGTAATTCATAATATAATCCTTACGGGCAAACGGGTGTCCGTTGATCTTGATTACGGCTCCGGCCAAATCAGTATTGGTCTCGCCGTTTTCATTATTGTGTCCAGCGTTTACCAAAGCAAGTGTGTATCGCTTCGGCGTGTTGTCGTTAAACGGCTGGGTATTGGTCAATACCAAATCAAAAGCGATCTGGTCTCCATAGATTCCCGATTTTACGCTTTCGCCTACCACGGTCAGCTGTACGCCTTCACGTGGCACTGTTCCCCTTTCAAACGGACACATCGATCGGCCGGCGATAGTACGGAATACCGGAGAGTTCAGGAATTTTGACGCTCCGTGGCTGTCCAAATTGTCGCTACGCACCTCCAAGAGATATTGGTCTCCCAAATCATCGTCGGAAAGTTTGATAGAGAACGACTCCTGTTGCGCGTTGCTGTTTCCAGCTGAAAACGATTGGGAAATCCCTGTAGAAACGCTACCGCCCAACTCGACTAACGCTCCCGGAACCTTAAGCTTAAATTCTCCGCCGATAGAAAGGTCAAAACCTAAAGACTCGTAACCTTTGCCGTAGCTGGAGTTATTGCGTCCCATGCTATATGACAAGGAGGTACCACCGGAGAAGTTAATCCGTGTGAAATCAGTGTCCGAGACGTCAACGCCATCATCGTTAAGGCGAAGAGTGCCTGGAAGACCTTCTTCTTTGCTAATCTCGAAAGGAGGGAGGTCATTGAACGGATCAGTGTATGTTCCGGCCTGTACTTCTTCTTCCGTCAAACCAGCTACCAGCCTTCTGTTTCTTTCCAGAATAACTTTCCAGTTTTCGATATTCGTATCGAGATTATCAGCCTTGTCTTGCTCGCCTCTGGCTATCGCGGCGTCACGCAATTCCACAAGGTTAGGGATAATCACGTCGATAACATGCTGATAGCTGTGCGAGAAGAAAGAGTTTACTTCCTGAGTCGCCACCAGATCCTCCTGCACAACGGTAGCCGTACAAGTGTTTTCGTCATATTCAAGACTCTGGCCACGGCCGAAAATCAAAGCGGGGCTAAACCCGATAAACACGTCGCTCTGCAAGCCCGGGGCTACTGAACCGCCGTCTGTAGAAATGTCCCTGTCAAAAGATACCGAACGGGTACGCCCGCCACCGCCACCGAAGACAGTTTTCAACTCCGAACCGAATTCGGTTGTGAATTCCGTCTCGACCAACTGTGTGCCATTGGCCACACCGATACCGAACGGAGCCGCCAAAACCTGCAATTCGGTTTTCAACGAGGCGCCACCTTTGATCTTCGACTTTCCGCCCAAAGAGCCCGAAAGATCCCAGTCCAGATTAAACGCCAAAGATTGTCCGCGTTTCCAAGTCACACTACTGCCGTCGCCCGGAGGGTCGTGGAGGACCATAAGCAATTGGTCCGGAGCTTTGATCGTAAAGTCGTTATTGTACCGAACAGTACCTTTGAGCACCGTAGTTACCACATCAGTGTAGAGTTTTCCTTTGTAACGGATTCCCGAAGTAAAGGACTTGGTAAACGGATCGCTGAAATTAGGCAAGCCCGTCACCATAGTAAATGTCGCCTCGCCGTTCTCGTTCAGCTTATATTCTCCAGCTATAGCCTCGGGATCGTTCGGATTAACGGCAAACGCCCCGATATCACCGGTTACCTGAAGAACTCCGTCAACTTCGCAACGCACTTCGTCGCCGTCCACAATATAAGTTTCGAAAGCGCGGGCCCTAACTTCGTAGCTTGACAGGTAATCCAACACATAATCGATTCCGTTGTCACACTCCGATTTTCTGACTTCTTCTTTCGTCATCACAAGGTCTCCATCGGAATTACGGCTTGTAACGATCTTGTTCAACACTTCGACCTCAAGAGTCAACGGGTTATTGTATTCGAACTCGTAAGACTCCCAGCCTTTGGTCAGGTCAATGATCGGAGATTTTAGGGTAATGGAATTGTTATCCGCTTTCTGGAGTTCCACCCTGTATTTGCCCGGAACCAAACCGTCTACCGTGAACGTGGTAAAGTCGTCGTTGAAGTTCTCGGAATTGATTTGTTTCTCATAAACTTTACCCGTGTAGTCAGTCCGCACAATGCGTCCGTTCCAAGCTCCGACGCCATAGCCGCAGGTAGTTCTGATATGCCCCACAAAACCGAAACGGGTGCTGTTGATAAAGTCTACGGAAGTCATCGGGCGGAAAATATTGAATTCGTATTCTTCTTTTCCTTCCGAGATAGGGTAATCCGTATTGGACGCCTGATAAGCGTAAACGCCGTTTTGCGTGTCCGTTTTCGCAATGGCGTTTGTGGAGGTCGGCTTTCCGTGGAATTTCAAAATTCGTTCGTGACCGTTCGGGCTCCAGCCCAAAGCGCGGAACGCTCCAGTTTCTTCAAGAGGATAGAAAGCGTACAGCGAAGCCATATCGCGTTCGATCAGTTCGCCTTGCCTTATTTGGTGAAGCTCCGGCAGGTCGTAGTTTTCCGTACGGAAAGAAAGGTTGTCCAGATAACCGCGGAACCATTGGCTGGTTTCCAGCGGGATTTCCGTTTCCACATAAGCTCCAATGGCGACTTTTTTATCTTCGATAGCCATCAAAGAAACCGTGGAGGACGTTTCCTCCTCATTGACCAAGATATTGGCCTCGCCAGTCTCCGAATCATATGAAAGGGAGAAGAAGTTCCAAGCGTTTCTTTCAAACACGCCTGTCAAACGCAATTCCTCTGTCGTTCCGTCACGCAACACTAACTCACGCTCCGATTTCATCAACAGGTTCATCGTACCGATCGAGAAGAGCACTTGTTCGTCCACAATTTCCAAGCTTGACCCCGAGCTTCCGTCGGAAGTGTCACGGCGTTCTCCTTGCTGGTGAACAGGAACGTCCGGCAAATAGAACCAGCCCGACCACGTACCTTTCTTAGATCTCCATGCTTGTGAGCTCAACGCCAAAGCGTCCTCGCCATTGAACCAGTACGAACGCTGGCCAACCGAATGGCTGAATTCCGATTCGTCCACACGCAGTTTATGACGTCCCAAAGCGGACGAAACCACATAGTTGCCATCACGGTCAGTTACGGCTTTGTCTCCGTTTATCGGAGCGTTGTCAAGTTTAAAACGGGCTCCTTGCGGTACAGGAAAACGTTCGCCTTCCACATCATAATAGACTTGACCGGCAATGGCCAACGAAGACCTATCGATAAAGTCAACCTCATCTTTTTGGTAATCGCTCACCTTGGAACCAAGGCTGAGGTTGATCTCCAATTCTTCCGGACGGAAATCGTAGTTTTCCTTATAAGGCGTTACGATAAAGTTGACGCCTTCGTAAGTGGTGCCATAGTTAACATTCCAAATGAAATAGTTTCCGAATTCGTTGGTGTACGCTCCGTATTTCACTTCCGGGCGGTCATCGCTCCAAGGAAGGGCCGAATTCGATCCGCTAATAAGTGCGCCAGACTGTTTGTCGAAGTTAAGGACAAAGTCTTCGTTATTGTCAAAACCGAAGCGCCCGCCGATGTTATAGATCTCGGAACCCGAACCTTCGTCAAAACGGAAATACAAAGCCAAATCCTTTTCACGGCCGGAGAGAATCAAGTCACGGTAACGGTCGATCAGGTTGACTGTCGCTCCGCTGTACTCGTCTTCGAAATTATCACGGTTTGCCGTCCAGATTTTCAGTTCGTCCAAACCGTACGCCGAAACGAAATTGTCGTTCAGGGTAAGGCTGTTGAGCACTTCGCTGGATCCCAAGCGGTAGTTAGGATTGGAATAAGCCTGAATCCTGTATGATCCCAAACGTTCTCCGTCAAAAAACAAGACGGCTTCTCCGGTGAGTTGAGAAAAGGTCACGGCCAAGTGATGCCATCCAGCCGGATCTTTCACTTCCGTTACGGTTTTGGTTTCTCCGCTTGCACCGTTCACCGATAGGCCAAACGTGTATGTGGCGTCCGCAGTACGGCCGATTTTAAAGTCCGCTTCGGCGAACGACAATACAGTGTTCAGCGAGCCATTGCTTGCGGGTTGCTTATACCACATCTCAAGCGTATAGTTCGCTTTGTCCCGGATACCGTCAACTACGTCGACAATAATCTTATCGGTATTCTCAAAACCTAAAGCGTAACCAGGTAACGGCTGGCGTTCTTCCAAGGTAATCTTGGCGTCTTTCACAAAAATATCGGAAAGCGTGTGGACATTACCTTCCACTTTACCGTTCGGAAGCACAAAGCCTTTTTCCTCTTCATGAGAGACCACGCCGTTGCTTCCCATAGCATCCACTCGGTAGGTGTAGACTCGGTTGGAGATCACATCACGGTCTGTCCAAGCCAATTCTTGGCGGATTTTCGCATCAGTCGCTTCAATTGAAGCCACCAAACGCTTGTCCTTATACACACGATAAGAGCGGGCGTCAGCGGCATTAAGCCAAGTCAACTCCACCGAACGCTCCAAACCGCGAGTGGCGTGGAGGAACAGTTTGTTGCTTTCCAGAAACGGGTGTCCGCCCAAAGGTTCAGTAAAAGGGCTTCCTGCGGAAAAAATTCGAGTCAATCCGTCTACTTCGAGAGCGATATTCTCGACAATTGCGTTCGAGCTAAGATTGATGATCTCATTGCCCCAAAGGTGAGTTTGTTTTCCGTTTCGAGTTTCTTCCTCCACTTCGGTGGTGCCACCGAAGTAAGCCTCAAGCCCGGTTTGCTCGCTGAGCTTGATTTCGGAAAATCCTCCGAAATATTTTTCCCTGTCAAACGAAATCTCGCTACTTGAGCGCGGACGGCTCCAAAAACGCATTTCGGAGTAAAGCGCGACAGAACGCTTGGCTATAAGCGAAAGTGGGCGAGGAGTCTCCGACGAAAGGTCAAAGGCTTGGTCACCATCCGTATCGGTAAAACGTTCGTGTAGCTTACCGTCGAAATATGCGTCGATGTAATAGTGGTTTTCCATTCCCGGCACCCTTATAAAGGTATATGCCAAGTGGTGCCAGCCCAATTGCCAAAGGATATAGTCGTTCACCCCGTCTTCGCCCGGCAAAATATTGTACGGGTTTTTATTGCGGTCATCCGTAGTCAGGTAATCATCACCTTTCTTTACGGCCAATCCGCCCGTATGCAAAAGTGTTCCGGGAGAGTCGTAAGTGATGTGTAGGCCAAAACCGAAATCATTTTCTTTATCCAAAAGAAGAATGTCCTCGGGATTTTTCCACCTCGCTCCGCCATTCCTTTTCAACCAAAATTCCACCGTTGCGCCCGGTTCTCCTCGTCGCAACAGTTCCGAAAGGTCAATACCGAGGGGAACGTCCTTGGACGAGCCATGATATGCGTCTAGGTACATCATGGAGAACGGAATCCGGACTCCCTCCGAGTCTTCTTGGGCCAATGCTTGCCTCTGTGTTATTAAAAACAGAAAAACAAGGCATAGCACAGAACGTAAAAAGTCATGTACTTGGTTCCTCATAGTCTATTTGTTTGTGTTTAGTTTTCACAAACCCGCTAAGGGTTGCAATTCGATTCTGTTTTGGCTTTATCTGCATATGTCAAATAAAGCATAACGGTTTATGTTGTTTATATCTTTTGGAAAAACGGAAACTATGATGTTTTTTATACTGGGAAGTCAGATTTCATATAAACCCATAAAACTCACATCTCTACAATAATCAACCACACATTTACCCTTAACCACCATTTTTCTATACAATATTGTCTTTTATGCAATTGTAGGCACAATCCAATTCGTTCTGATTACAGAAACCCGACTGGAAACCCACGAATAATTCCGACAGTGCTAGAGTAGAAAAAAATTCACACTTACACTATTGAAAGAAGACTTTATCATTTCAATCTCTCAATTCAGCCGGTTTTGTACAGTGATTTTCATGCTTTGTTATACGAACAAAGCGTCATATTTATATTTAAAACGAAAACTTCTGACTTCAATATCCTAATTAGTGGGAATCATTATACTACACTACAATTTTACGTCATAGGATATTCCTTTTTTGTAAGGTGGAATACAGTAGGTGTTTTTCCAGAAAAATATTTTTTCCAAACGATAATCAATTCGGAAAGAGGAATTCATAAAAAACACAAATGAACACAACTACCATGGAGTTTTTAATTATACTTTTTTCATTAATCACGCTAACGAAAACTCTTCCCCATATTTCCTGTCTATTCCATGATTAATTGCGTAAATGGCTTTAAACGATTTCTCAACCATTTCAGGCAATTCGTCAGCGCTGGCAAGTGTTTTTGCTTTTCTGAATTCCAAAATAGGAGCTTGCCTTCCGTCTTGGCCTACAGGTTCTGTACGGTCACCAAACTCACCTAATGAGCGGGGTTCCTCAGCGTATTGCCTATCCGGAAAATGTTTCTTGGTCAACAGGTCTTTGCCCTTGGCCATATTCAGAATCCAATCGCCCAATTTTAAAGCGTCCATCACTTGGTGGTTCTTATACGGATTGTAATGATAAACGCCTCCACGATAAAGAGGCCGTTCCATATCCTCTTCCTCCTTATAATTGAAACACCTGAATAGCTTAAGCCAATTGTCAGCGTTACTCCCTAGAAACAGTTCCTGTTCGCGTGGAGGCAACAGCTCCGTTATTCTGGCAAAGTCCGTTCTGGCGATAAACATAAATCCGATTTTGGGCGAAAGATTGTTCCGTATTCCGCAATCTTCCATATACTGGGTAGTCAAAGCCAAAAGACCGCACATTTCCGGACTCGGTTCCCAGTCCGAGAATTCGGGGAAACATTCCTTAAAGTAGGTGATTCCATCCGGTAGCCTATCCAAGAACCGATGCATATGAAAAAGCTTGATTCCCTGCAATGGCTCAGAAAGGGAAGCTCCGACTGGCTTGTAATTGCATAAAGCCACACGCCCCGGCATTTTCCGCTCTTTTTCTTCTCTGGATTCGGTTCCTTGGTCATCCGCACCTAAATCCCGGAACATCCCGGGAATAGCATCGAGGGCAATTCCCGCCGTAATTTGAGGGTAAACATTGCTTTCGCCTGTCGCCTCTATAAAACCGTCGGGTTCCCTTACTTTTCCAAAATCCGTAAGCTCTGAAACGGGGCTTGTTTTCTTGGAATATCTATCTCCGGGCGATTGCAAACGATTGAAAAGGGAGCGTACTTTTCTCGACATCACAAGCGCCTCTTCCAATCCTTCGGTGCTTTCATCGAATGGTCTAGTGTCGACTTCCAGATCGCTTCCTCCGCCTACATAATCGGTAGAAATTTCAAAATCCGGATTACTTACCAAGCTGGTGGCTTTCGGATATTTCTCTTGTGGAGGCTCTCGTCCCGGAACGGACCTGTATGTTCTCCAAGCACTAAGTTCAAATTCAAAACCGATTTTTGCCTGAATAACATTTGGAGCCGGATCGGCATTTCGGTGCTTTTTTTGTCGGTGAACTTTAGGTGAAAACATTATCAGGTAAACTGCCGGATCCGAGGATGTTGTTTCCTAACCTCTATAATAAGTTTTCCCCAATGGCCGAAACTTTCGTCAAAATCCGTTAACGCTAAGCAGTGTTCAAGCGCAACGCCACTAATACAGCCAATTCAAGGGATTTCAAACCTGCGGGTAGACAAGGGATTAGCGTCAATCCTCCCGCCGGAATTCCGGCGCAGGCCATGCTCACAAAAGCCGCTTATTTGACTCTTTTGGACGGGCAGAAAGGCGGACAGACAAAGAGCAAGCACGAAACGAACATCGCCGGTTTGTTGGAACACTACGCTTTTTTGGTGGAGGAAACGCAACGGATTCTCGAAGAGGAAAGACGAGGCTACGCCAGCGTACCTATAGAGCCCACCGGTTTGCGAGATAACTGCTACCGACGCATTAGAGTCTTGCACGATATTGAGCAAGCTGTTTTTCTTTGGAAAAGAAGTCGTCCTGTAGCTTTCCGGGAAATTGATTTGATGGACACGGACAATGATTTCGGCATCAATACCCATTTATTGGAAGAAGTGCAGAAAGAAAGGGCCGCCGTTACGGCTATCTTCCGCACTTATAGCATAGAGCTGACTCCAAGCCTAAAATACGGATTAAAAAGCGTTGTCGATTCCGTTGACCAGATGGGGCTGTCGGTAGCCATGGGAGCTACGAAACGCGGAAGCTCATTTCCGCAACTCTATACGCCGGGTGTGGAACGGGCAACCTCTGAAGCGATGAAAAACCGCCTGATTAGCGACCTAGGACAACTTCTGGCTTTTCCGACAGGGGCGGAGATTCTCACCGAATTTATGAGGTGCTCCCAGCAACATATGTCCAACCCGACATTCCGTTTAGCCTCGAATCTTCCGGGCTGGAAAGGAAATCCCGGAGGAAACCCAGACACAAAAAACGACACCATAACCTTGGACCCGAATTGGTCACCCGCAGACTATTTCGTCCCCGTTGCCAGTCCGGGCGCTTCGCCGGGCTCATTTTTTAAGAAAAGCTACAGCGACAAAAATCCGAAATTGGTCACCTACACGACTCCGTACCTGATATTGGCCGCCAATTTGGCCACTTTCACTTATACGCTTGTAGGCAAAAGGAAATCCAAAGTAAAAAGCCTTGTTCATGAGAAAATCAGTAAGTTGAGAATGGAAATGGGCTTGGAAGAGGTTGGAGCCCCTGAACTGTTGAAAAGAGAAACAGGGTTTATAGATATAGAGCTGGAAGGAGATCGAATAACCACGGGACAAGCTGTGGACGATCTAACGGAAAGGCTTAGGCATCTTGAGGAAGAAACCCGAACATCCACACCTGAGGAAGACGACAGCTCAAGTGACAGTTCGGGAAGCGACCGTGTCAAAAGGAAAATGCGGGTAACATCCCACGGTATCAGGCGCCCAGCCGCAAACTTCTTCGAAAAGGAGCAGGCCACTATGGAAGAGCTTCAACCGTCCTTGGATTTCAACCCCGACGATATCGACTTCACTACTTTCAGACTATTGGGAGAGCAAGGCGCTTACGGATCCGTCTACGGGTTTACGACAAAAAAAGGCAAAGAATGTATTTTGAAATTTGTTAACACTGAAACCGGCTACAATTTCTCATTCTCCTGGCACCCGGAAAAAGAGGCTTTCGCATCCAACTTCGTAAGGGCTTTGGGAAGCCGTGTGGACGCGCCGGCTTGTTTGGCCTTAAGGCGGGAAGGTCCGGAGTTAACCAGACTTGCCCAAATAGCTACGCGTTGCTCAAGTAGCCAAACCAAGCAGAAATTTTATCACGATTTGAAAAAGATCCGCAAAGGGACTTACGACTATACCTGCTTGGTAATGGAACGGGCTCCGGGCGTTACCCGAAACCAAATGAGGACACAATTCGGAAATGCGAAGGGAGACGCTCTCTTGGCTCGTGTGGTGTCCAAACCGTTTTATCAAGCGTCGGTTGGCGAACTTTTCGTTTATGATCTTTTATTGGGGAATTTCGACCGGTTCTGGCTAACAGTACACGGCGGAAACGCCATCTTTAATGTGAAAACGGTTGGCAACATATATTCGCATCCTGCCTATACTCCGCGCGAAGGAAAGCCAATGCACGCAATTGACCAAACCCTAAGCGCTTACGGTCAATATATCTTTTTGAGACGCCTAAAAGACGGAAAATCGCATGAAGCTCTACAGTCTGATCCGGAATATAAAGAAGTAGGTCGAGATATCGAAAATGCTGAGACAAGACCACTCGCTTTCCAAAGCCGAATACGCTGGCAAGTGGACTATTTAAGAACAATGTTCAAGAAAATACTCGACAACCTGATGGCCGGCAAACTCGGTCGATCAATGGAAAGTCATTTCCTTCAGGATCTTGTCGGACATTTTTCGGATTATACGGCTTTGGAAATCGGTATGGTGCAAGCCATGCTTCAAATCCGCTATAACAGAGAAAAACTAGGAGCGTTCGAAAAAGTACAGTTTCCGAGTTTCAGCCAAGAGGCTTTCTATCTTTTCGAATGTTGCAGAATGGTTGATTCGCTGGTTGACCAATACGACAGGATTGAACTTTTCACAAAACTGTCGGAGATGAAAGCCAAACTTAGCGGACCTATAGACCGGCCTGAATAAAGCCTTTTCGATTCGATCTATTTTTATTGTATATTTCTAATGATATCATATTAACCAAACCCACTTTGCTATTATGAGACCCACTTTGACTTTTTATCTTCTCGTTTTCGTTTCGATAATTTCCCTTGGCTCTTGCGATAAGAACGTGAACACAAAAAAAGCGGATTTATCCGAAATGAACCGATCGATCCAAGATGTAATGGACCAACAAGCCGCCGACTGGAACAGGGGAAACATCAAGGCTTATATGAACGGCTATTGGAATTCGGACTCGTTGATGTTTATTGGCGGAAGCGGATTAACTTACGGATGGCAAAACACCCTGGATAATTACCTCCGCGCTTACCCCGACAGAGAGGCAATGGGAAAGCTCAAATTCTCGGAACTTCAATTCCGACCGATTGACAATGAAAACTGTTTTGTGGTCGGAAAATGGTATCTGACAAAAAACTCAAAAGACCGCTGGGGTTACTTTTCCCTATTTTGGAAACGCATGCCTAACGGCTGGAAAATTATCGCCGACCATACTGGGGAAGAAAGCTAAAGAGGAATCGGAGTGGGTTTATTTGTCCAAACCCATGTAATAATGTTTAAGGAAGCGAAAAAACGGCCTTAGATACGGTTGTACCCCCTTAAAAATACGATCATTCCCGTTTGGAGTAGATGTCAGCTATACCTTGTGGCTGACACTTTTTTTTACACTAACCTATTTCAGTTATGAAAAAGACAACGGGGTTTATCGCAATCTTGGCGATACTGTTTGCTTCTTGTACAGCCTCTAAGCCCGGCCAAAGCAAGGAAGATCTAGTTACTACAGCGTATGACGCGGCGTCCGTCCAATACGGGAATATGCTCGATTTTGTGGCGGGTAACGAAAAGGCCATGCCCCGTACATTAAAGAAAGACGGATCCATGCGTTGGACTCATCCGTTTGACTGGACAGCGGGATTTTTTCCGGGAAGCCTTTGGTATTTGTATGAGCAGACCGGAGAGCAAAAATGGAAAACGGCGGCGATTGCTCAACAAGCCAAAATCGAGCATTACAAAACGAAATATAACAACCACGACATCGGGTTCACTATGAATTGTTCTTTTGGTAACGCTTTGCGTCTTACTAAAGACGAGACCTACAAAGAGGTTCTCGTTACCTCGGCCAACACCTTGGCAGGACGTTTCAGCGAAACCACAGGATGCCTCATGTCATGGAATCCAAGCAAGAGCCGGGATTTTAAATATCCGGTGATTGTGGATAATATGATGAACCTGGAATTGATGTTTGTGGCCTCTGTGCTTTCGGGAGATTCCAAGTATAAAGATATCGCCGTTACGCACGCTGTTACTACAATCAAAAACCATTACAGGCCCGACGGCAGTAGCTTTCACCTTGTGGACTATGACCCGGAAACGGGAAAGCCACGACGAAAAATCACCGTCCAAGGATATGCGGACGAATCGGCTTGGGCCCGTGGACAGGCCTGGGGACTTTACGGCTACGTGATGTGCTACCGTTTTACCAAAGACAGGCGCTTCCTCGACCAAGCGGTTAAAATCGCCGACTTTTTGGCAAACCACAAAAACATGCCTGCGGACGGCGTTCCGTACTGGGACTTCAACGCTCCAAATATCCCTAACGCCCACCGCGACGTTTCGGCCGGAGCGATTATGGCCAGCGCCTTTTACGAGCTCTCAACTTACGCCAAAGGCGGTAAGAGATTCCGCGTATTCGCCGACAAAACTATCACTTCTTTGGCTGGCAAAGCATATACTCCGGAAAGTGGACAGAACTCAAACTTCATCCTGATGCACGCCGTAGGCCACTTGCCTGGCGATGTAGAGGTAGACGTTCCTTTGAACTACGCCGATTACTATTATCTGGAAGCTTTGAAAAGAAAAAGCATTTTGGACGAAGGGAAAAAGCTTAAGGACTGGTTCGCTTATACTTCCGACGATTTAAGAGGGGTTTAAAAATATCTAGTATTTTTTCAGGAATTCGGTTTATTCAGCCATTTCAATCATCGATTATGAGATATTTCGTTTCGAATTTTCTTCTGTTAATCCTTCTTTTTCGATTGCCATTATCCGTGGAGGCCGGTCATAAGGTTTTCACAACCAAATACACTCTTGAAGACGTTAGAAAGGCCGTGGCGATCCAAAAAACGGATTGGTTGCCTTTTCCTAGAATTAACGATAGGAAAGGCTGGAACGCTCTGCCCGATAACGTTAGAAAGGATTTGGTGAAACGTGGGGAAAAGGCTATGCAAACAAAACCCAGAAACCCATTGCCTTCAGAGTTTATGGAATCGTTCAAGAAAGGGGACCGATCAAAGCTCGACAAACTGTTACACCGAAATCTCGCCACGATGAACGACCTGGTCTTGGCCGAATGCGTGGAAAACAAAGGACGCTTTATCCCTTTTATTTCCGATTTCATCTGGACTTTCTCAGAAGCGAGTACGTGGAGCGGAGTGGCGCATTTGACTATGCAACGTGGAGGCAGAGGCTTGCCGTTAATAGACGATCCGGTAGTGGACCTGTTTGCGGGGAGAATCGCCAAATCTTTCGCTATCACAGACTATTTGCTGGGCGACAAACTTGATGGTTACTCAAAAGAGGTTCGCAGACGTATGCGTTTGGAAGTAAAAAAACGGGTGCTTGATCCAGTGGCTACCAGAGACACTTACTGGTGGATGGGAAAAGGCGAACGCTTTGTGAATAATTGGAACCCATGGGTTTCTTCAAACGTGCTTATTGCCACTCTAGTTTTTGAGAATGACCCAAAGTTGAAAGCGGAAAGAGTATATCGCCTTATGGGTTTTGTTGACAGATTTTTCAACCAATACCCAGAAGACGGAGGCTGCGACGAAGGACCAAACTATTGGGGACGGGCCGCCGGTAGCGCTTTCGATTTTTCGGAATGGATACGGATCTTCAGCCAAGGGAAAATGGACGTAAATGACGATCCGCTATTCGGGAACATGTTGGCTTATATTTACAAAAGCCAGATATCCGGAAAAGCGTTTGTCAACTATGCCGACGCCGCCCCATTTTTCACCCCACCGGTCAACTTGATTGCTAGAGCAGGCGAAGCTTCTGGCGATAAAAACCTTACAGATTTCGCCACTTATTTTGCGAAAGGCAGAATAAGCAAATCATCAATCGATCGTCAGCTTTTCGGTTTGTTTTTTCCTGTAAAAAAAGACAGCGAAAACTCTCACCCTCCGTACCTTAAGGATGTATGGCTCAAGGAAACCGGATTTATGACCGCTCGTGACAAAGCCGGCTCTGACAAAGGTTTTTTCCTCTCGGCCAAAGCCGGTCACAACGCCGAAAGCCATAACCATAATGATGTCGGGAACTTTGTTTTGTACTTCAACGGCAAGCCTGTTTTAGTGGATGTTGGCTCGGATACTTATACGCTCAATACCTTCGGCCCAAATCGTTATAAGATCTGGAATATGCAATCGGAATACCACAACCTTCCGGTGATTAACGGCATTGGGCAAAAGAACGGTCGGGAATTCAAAAGCTCAAAAATCATATATAGCGCCAATTCCCAAAACGCTTTATTGAGCCAAGATATCGCCAGCGCGTATCCGAAAAACGCCGGAGTGAAATCGTGGAACCGTACGATAAAATTGAAAAGGGGGAAAGGTCTGGAACTTACGGACAGGTTTGTACTGAATAAAACCGAAGGAAAAAGCGCTTTGCATTTTATGACTCCAAACGAAGTCAGAAAAGGAAAAAAAGGAAAGCTAATAATTGTTACCGAAAATGGAGACGAAATGACACTCACCTATAATGCTTCGGTCTTCGAAGCTGAAGTGGAAAGCGTTTCTATTAGTAAAAAGATAAAAAGGAATTGGGGCCAAATGAACCGGATTGTGTTGACAGCCAAAAACACCCCAAAAGAAGGGAAGTGGAAAGTTTTTGTCAGAAACTAATTCACAGCCTTCCCAATTATCAAATTTTTCTTACTAAGAATACCTCATGAACACTAAACACGAATCCCGTTACGCATCCAGTCCCCGAGAAGTGAAAGGGATGGATACACAAACTCTCAGAGACGAGTTTCTTATCGAAACCCTTTTCGAAGAAAACAAAGTGCTTTGGACTTATACCCACTATGACCGCTATATGGTCGGAGGAGCTATGCCTCGGGGAAACGCTGAGGTTACACTGGACACCCTGGACATTCTCCGTTCAGATTTCTTTTTGCAAAGAAGAGAAATCGGAATTATCAACGTAGGGGGAGCCGGTACCGTCGTTGTAGACGGAACAGCTTACAGCCTTTCGAAAAAAGAGGCGCTTTATATTGGGAGAGGAGCAAAAGAAGTCATTTTTAAAGCGGAAAATAACGAGGAACCCTTCTTTTATCTGAACTCCGCAACGGCCCATACATCATACCCGGTCCGAAAAATCTCAAAATCAGAGGCTGTAGTGATGGAAATGGGTTCTCCGGAAACCAGTAATCACAGAATGATCAATAAGTTGATCGTAAACGACCTGTTGGACACTTGCCAAGTGCAGATGGGACTAACCGAGCTGAAATCAGGCAGTGTTTGGAACACTATGCCGGCCCATACGCACGATCGCCGCATGGAAGCGTATTTCTACTTTGACCTTCCCGAAGGACAAGCCGTTTGCCACTTTATGGGCGAACCGCAAGAAACCCGTCACATCTGGATGAAAAATCACCAGGCGATAATCTCGCCTCCATGGTCTATCCACTCAGGAGCCGGAACGTCAAACTATAGTTTTATTTGGGGTATGGCTGGCGAAAACCTCGACTATTCGGATATGGATATAGAAGCAGTAAGCGATATTCGCTAAACGAAATCAATACGTTATGCACCTATGAGGCCCCTTATTACGGGGTCTCTTTTACTAAAGAAAACCATAATGAAACTTTTTGATTTAACTGGAAAAATCGCTCTGGTAACGGGCGGAACACATGGCTTGGGCATGGCCATGGCTAAAGGCCTGGCAGGCGCGGGCGCAGAGCTTGTAATTAACGACATTGACACCGGCCGTTTGGAAACGGCCGTGGAGGAATACAAATCCCATGGCTTTAAAGCGTCAGGGTATCTTTTTGATGTAACAGACGAGAAGGCGGTTGTGGAGGCTGTGTCAAAAATCGAATCCGAAATAGGAGGGATCGATATTCTCGTAAACAATGCGGGAATTATTCAACGTACACCAGCCATTGAAATGGAACCCGCCGATTTCCGCAAAGTAATCGATGTTGATTTGGTAGCGCCCTTTATTATGGCAAAAACCGTCGCTAAGGGGATGATCAGCCGAGGTGGAGGAAAGATCATCAACATCTGCTCCATGATGAGCGAATTGGGCAGGGATACCGTAAGCGCTTACGCATCGGCCAAAGGCGGACTGAAAATGCTTACCAGAAATTTGGCCACGGAATGGGCCAAACACAATATCCAAATTAACGGAATAGGTCCTGGATATTTCGCCACTTCACAGACAGCCCCGATCAGGGTGGACGGGCATCCTTTCAACGAGTTTATCATAGGCCGAACTCCCGCCGGCAGATGGGGCGATCCCGAAGATCTTGCGGGCACCGCTGTTTTCTTGTCTTCCAAAGCCTCCGATTTCGTTAACGGACAAGTAGTTTACGTTGACGGAGGAATCTTGGCTACGATAGGGAAACCGTCAAATGAACAATAACGGATTTTGGTTCTTTCATAATTTTCCAAAAATGAGAATCGTATCGAAATTTTTATATTCCGCAGTTTTCTTATCCGTAATTTCTTGCGGAGAGAAACGCCCAGGATTGGTAGTGAAAAACCCTACCGATAACGATTTGGAATCGAAGCCAATCGTTATCAAAAAACAAGACCTCGCAGGAAGTGGAAAATGGATAGCTGTTTATGACGAAAACAATAAAAAGCTAAACGTACAGCACGACGATTTGGATGGTGACGGCAATTGGGACGAGATCGTTTTCTTAGCCAATATCCCTTCAATATCCGAAACAGAATTCACCTACCAATGGAATGGCGAAAAGGAAAGACAGCCTCTTAAAGTACAGGCCAGATTGGGTGTTTCAAAAGAGCGAAACGGAACTTTTAGCGAAGTGACGGAACACGTTATGGATTCGGTCCAAAAGGCGCAAGTTATTCCGCAATTGTACCAACTAGAAGGCGTTGTATGGGAAAACGACAAAATCGGTTTCCGTCTTTATTTCGACGAACGAAACGGAAAAGATATTTTCGGAAAACAACAAACGGAACTTGTTCTGGACTCGATCAAAGGGGGGTACCACAAACTGAAGGACTGGGGAATGGATGTGCTGAAAGTCGGTACGTCTTTGGGAGCCGGATCTTTAGCTATGAAAGACGGCGAGGGTAAATTGCACCGCCTCGGTAACACACCGAACGTAAAGTACAAACAGTTGGTTGAAGGACCCGTCAGGGCCATTTTCGAATTGGTTTATCCTGAATGGATCGTCAATAAAAAAACATATCAGTTAACTGAGAGAATCGAAATTGTAAAAGGAGAGCACGCATACCGAAGTCAAATTAAACTGGTCGGGCCTGACTATCCCGAGCTAGTAGCCGGTGTGGTTAACTTAAAATTCAAAGGCAAGGAAACCGTCTACAAAGATAATGGAGGCTGGTCAGTTTATTCTTTCGGTAAACAAAGTGAGAACGGCGATCTTTTGGGTATGGCTCTGACAATTCCTGAAGCGTGTTTTGCTAGTTCGGGACGAATAGAAAAGGATCCGGAAACAGACAATGCCGTTAGCGATAGTTTTTACGCCTCACTCAAACCGGAAAACGGAATCTACGAATTCGATTTTGTAAGCGGATGGGAATTAGCGGACAAGCGATTCAAAGACAAAAAAGGCTTTGAGGATTACTTACAAAAGTGGGTAATAATGCGAAACACTCCAATCTCTGTAGAAGTGAGAAAATAGCGTTATTCTAATTCAAAAAAATGCCCGAAGACTTATGGTCTTCGGGCATTTTTATTTTCCCTTGGGTTATTTTCTAATTTCGGATATTTCCCGAATTAGTTCTTCTTTCATCGGAATTAAAGGAGTCGGTTCCCGTTTATCAGTATTAAGCTCATAATAGGCTTTGTCATGATAAAGTAGAAAATGTGATTCTCCCAATTTTCGATATTCGATGATCTCGTAAGGGCTCCTTCCAAAATCACCGAAGAGAATCAGATTACCATTCTCAAACCTATACTTTTTCTTGAAACTCATAATTGTCTGGACATTGAAGCTAACCCCGCTTCCAGACCTGCTATTTAACTTTTCCGAAGCTTCTTCGGACCTAATTGAAGATTCCGCTTGGGAAATTTCAATAGTGTCGTCCACCTTCTCCGAAGCCCTGTCAGGTCTTACGATACTGTTCGGCATAACGATTTCAGGAGTTTTCTCCTTCATCGCAATCTCCACAGGTTTGGCGATTGGAATACTAGGTTTCGCCACTGGGCTACTGGCAGTTTCCACCTCAAGAGTGCTTGCTGTCAATTCCGCCAGTTCAATATTTAAAGGTTTTTCCTCCTGAGGGATTTGTGGAGCAGTAGGGTTCAAAGCTATTCCAGCCACTATTGTCACGCAAGAGAGAACGTTCAGTGCTTTGTTCAAAACAGTCAGGCCTTGAGGAACCGGAGGCACATACGTGCTCGCCAACATGGCTTTCAGCTCCGCTTTCTTAGCGTTCTGAATCTCGTTGATTACACTTTGCTGGAACTCCACTTGCTCCCTGAACTCGCTGTCTATCGACATTCTGGCATCGACAAGCAACTTGTCCGGACCGGAAAGCCTGTTCAGGATATAATTGTCTATAAGTTCCGTATGGCTGAGATCTTTACTCATAAGTCTTGAAAATCTTCCGCCCCAAAGCGTGATTTGATATAAGCGTCAAGCTTCTTTTTACACTTATATTTTTGTGTTTTTACCGCATCCGTGCTAGAATAACCCAATTCGCTAGCTATTCTTTCCATTCTTAATCCGTCGAAATAAAAAAGTGTCAACACTTTCTTACACGTTTCCGACATCTTCCCGACACACTCCCTGATTATCCGGACCCTTTCGTCACGGTCATAATCAGATTCGATTGGTTTATCCGCCTCTTCGGTCGAAAACCGTTGCCTTCGTGAGAGCTCTTTAGTCCACAGATTCCGACAAACGCTATAAAGGTAAGTGCCTATTTGAGCCGTTAGCTTAAAGTCTTCTTTTCTGCTGTTTTGCCAAAAGGCGACCAAAGCTTCCTGAAAAACGTCTTGGGCCTCTTCCATGCCACCGCCTTGGCGGGTAATCATGGAAGTGATCTTGTGGAAATGCTTCTTGTACAAATCTGCCAGAACGCCTTCATCACCAGCTCGCAACCTCTTAAGAGTTTCTTGGTCGTTCATTTTTTTAATACTAATGGGCAGAAATAAGTAACCCTTTTACTCCAACAAAAATTGAATTCTTTTTAGTGTTAGGCGAAGCCGGAACAAGAAGCATGATATAGTTTCCATTTTAATCCCGCTTCGATTTCCGCAATATTTTGCTAACTTTAGTTACAGATGCCATCAAAATACGGCTCACAAAATTCTATCTGTACAATTTAACGATTGAACACGTTTAAACCAACACAAACTTATTGACATGATACTAGATAAAATCAGACCGGTTTTCTTTGCGATCCTCGCCTTGGCATTTTTCCACTCTTCGAGCTTCGCCGCGGGGACCGATCCTTTGATAGGCGTTTGGTATAACCAGGACAAAGACGCCAAAATCGAGATATATAAGTGTGGTGAGAAGTTCTGCGGGAAAATAGTTTGGCTCAAGAACCCGAAAGACGATGCAGGAAAAGAGAAGTTGGACACCAAAAACCCGGACAAAGATCTACGTTCAAAACCGATAATGGGCATTAATTTGCTGAAAGGCTTTACTGCCGAAGGCGACGGCGAATACGAGGGAGGCACCATTTACAACCCCAAAGAAGGAAAAACGTATTCTTGCGAACTGAAATTGAAAAAAGCGGGCAAACAGCTTAAGGTCCGCGGATATATCGGCATTTCCCTTATCGGTAAAACCCAATATTGGGACCGGGCAGAATAATTCTGACGAAATGAAATCAAAGCGTTCCAGTTACCTGGGGCGCTTTTTTTTGTATCTCTCCATCTGAAATCCAGCAAATGTAATAAAGCAAGTGGGGGAGACATGATTTTTTCATTCTAGATCAAAGACGCACCGCTGAAAAATTGGTTATATTTGCGCTGACTTTTTGGAAAATCATATACTTAAGTCAATGGCTAACAAAGAAGCGAAAAGATATACCGTTACCGCGGCCTTGCCGTACACTAACGGACCTGTGCATATTGGACACTTGGCAGGGGTTTACGTGCCGGCGGACATTTACGCAAGATATAGAAGACTGAAGAAAGACGACGTGGTCTTCGTTTGCGGTTCGGACGAACACGGGGTGCCAATCACCATCCGCGCCAAGAAAGAGGGGATAACGCCCCAAGAAGTGGTGGACAAATACCACTTTATCATAAAAGAGGCGTTTGAGAAATTCGGCATCAGTTTCGACATCTATTCAAGAACTTCGTCGAAAACTCACGCCAATACCGCTTCAGACTTTTTCAAAGACCTGTACAACAAAAACGAATTTGTAGAGCAGGTTTCGGAACAATACTACGACGAAGCCAACAAACAGTTTTTGGCAGACCGCTACATCACGGGCACTTGCCCGAAATGTGGCAACGAAAACGCATACGGCGACCAGTGCGAATCTTGCGGTTCGTCACTTAGCCCAACCGAGCTTATCAATCCAAAATCCGCTTTGAGCGGGGAGAAGCCGGTTTTGAAAGACACCAAACACTGGTTCTTGCCTTTGGACAAATACGAGCCCTGGCTGAAAGAGTGGATCTTGGAAGACCACAAGGAATGGAAATCCAACGTTTACGGACAGTGTAAATCTTGGTTGGACTCAGGCCTTCACCCAAGAGCGGTAACCCGCGATCTGGATTGGGGAGTGCCTGTTCCGGTGGAAGGCGCCGACGGTAAAGTCCTTTACGTTTGGTTCGACGCTCCGATCGGCTACATTTCGGCAACGAAAGATTGGGCCACGGAAGCCGGCAAAGACTGGGAACCGTACTGGAAAAGTGACGACACCAAGCTCGTTCACTTTATCGGCAAGGACAATATCGTATTCCACTGCATCATTTTCCCTACGATGCTCAAAGCGCACGGCGACTACATTTTGCCGGATAACGTGCCGGCCAACGAGTTCCTGAACCTTGAGGGCGACAAGATCTCCACTTCAAAGAACTGGGCCGTTTGGTTGCACGAATTCCTTGAGGATATGCCTGGCAAGCAGGACGTACTCCGTTATATGCTTTGCGCGAACGCTCCTGAAGCCAAGGACAACGACTTCACTTGGAAAGATTTCCAAACTAGAAACAACAGCGAACTGGTAGCCATCTTCGGCAACTTCGTAAGAAGGGCGGAGGTATTGACCCACAAGTTCTTTGACGGAAAAATTCCGCCGATAGCAGGCCTTGAGGACTACGATCGTGAGATTATATCGAAACTGGAAGCGCTTCCGGCCAAAATCGCCGAGGGAATTGAGTCATACAAATTCCGTGAGGCTCTGGCTTCTATGATGGAAGTGGCGCGTTTAGGTAACAAATATCTGGCTGATACTGAGCCTTGGAAGCTTATCAAGACTGATCCTGAAAGAACGGGAACTATCCTTAATATCAGCCTTCAGTTGGCAGCGAACCTTTCGATCTTAGCACGTCCGTTTATGCCGTTCACCGCAGATAAGCTAAAGGACTTGTTCAACCTTGGAGAACTTGCGTGGACAGACGCCGGCAGACCGGATCTGTTGGAGGTAGGACAGCAAATCAACAAAGGCGGATTCCTGTTTGAACAGATCGATGACGAGATGATCGAGAAGCAACGCCAGAAACTGGAAGACACGAAGAAAGCCAATGAGTTGGAAAAGAAAGTAGCGCCCGTAACTCAGCAAAAGGAACTGACGTCATTCGACGATTTCATGAAAATGGACCTGAGAGTCGGTGAGATCGTGGAAGCGGAGAAGGTTAAGAAATCCAAAAAGCTTCTTAAGCTCAAAGTCGATACAGGTATGGACCAACGTACGGTTGTTAGCGGTATCGCTCAATCGTATAGCCCTGAGGAAGTGATCGGCAAAAAGATTCTGCTTCTGGCCAACTTGGCGCCTAGAAAGATTATGGGGATCGAATCCCAAGGAATGATCCTGATGGCCGAGAACAGCGACGGTACTTTGGCGTTCCTTAACCCGGACAAAAACATTTATAATGGGGGAACTGTTAGTTAATTCCATTAACTGGCCCCGAAGAGTAGAAGCCATCCCGAAACAGGATGGCTTCTTTGTTATAGGAGACCCTATTTAACATAACATGAATTATAATCTCGTGCTGGGAAATATGATAATCAGAATTAGGGATATATTTATGGCTATTATGCTCCGGTTCTTTAACTTTAAAGAAACACACCAAAGTACCCACTATGGCGTCGTGCAGTAAAGGATTTTTAAGAATGACTAGACTGAACCCTATTTCTAATCGAATGTTCAAGGCAGTATTCGCGACAATAATGTCGTTGGCCATATTCATTAATTTTAACTATGCATATTCACAGGCTTTCGAACTATACAAGTTTGACGGACTAAGCGAATACCAAAGCAAAGGCGAATTCAACGCTAACGGAATTCCCGACGGCGTATGGCAATACTTCGATCCCGAAGGCCGGCTGAAAATCAAAGGCAGTTACGCCACTGGCCACAAAACCGGTCAATGGACATTATACTCCAAAACCACGGGTAAGCCCATAGTCGTAGCCATGTTTGAGAATGATCGCCTTAACGGGAAATACCATTTATACTCAGACGCTACCCGACCCAAGTTAATCGCTGATCTTCGCTTCGAACGTGGCGAATTGACTGGCCCTGCGCGGTATTATTATTCTAACAAAGTGCTTCGCCTTTCCGGAAAATATCAGAATGGCCAGAAAATCGGTATTTGGAGAGAATACAATCAAAGTGGCGTCTTGAAAGGCATTGTTCCCTACAAAAACAACGAGCTCGACGGTAGCGTAAACCTCTTTGACTCTAGAGGAAACGCCACCTTTATGATCCAATACAGCAAAGGAATTAAAAACGGAAAATACGCTGAATATTATGATAACGGCGTCCCGTTTAAACAAGGTCAATATAGAAACGGCATAAACGTAGGCAAATGGCGCAGTAATTTCCGCGACGGCTCAAAACAAGCCACTTACTCTTTCGACTCGTTAGGCGTATTGTCCGGTGACTCTGTAGCCTATTTCGACAATGGCCGGATATTCTCGAATATCAAATACGTAAACGGAAAGCCCGAAGGAAAATACATCATGAAATATGAAAATGGCGTGATGTATAAGGAAATGTATTTCAAAAACGGGTTGCCCGACAGCGTATATTTCGAAAAATTCCCTAACGGAAAATATAGCGCAACCGGTGCTTATAAAAACGGTGAGAAAGACGGCGTTTGGAAAAATTATTATAACACTGGAGCTTTATACTCTCTTGGTAAATTTTCTAACGGGAATAAACTTGGACTCTGGAAATACTACCATAAAAACGGAAAGCTAAGCGAGGAAGGCCAATACAAATCCGGCGAACGAAACGGTCAATGGTATTCTTATTTCGACAATGGTCAGCTGATGTCTATCGGATTTTATATTAGCGGCGCTAAGGACGGTTTATGGGGAAATTTCTATTCCAACGGACAGCTCAAACAAGAAAACCAATGGCTGAAAGGTCATCTTTACCAAATCGGGACGTATTATAACCCTAAAGGAATTGAGCTAGATAAAGGAAACCTGAAAGACGGAGAAGGCTCGGTAATTATTTATGATGATAACGGAAACCTCTTTAAGCAAGAGAATTATTATAATGGCCTATTGAGTGGCGATTGGTTGGAATATTATAATAATGGCCGTCCGGCAGTCCATGGCCGAATGGAAAATGGTGAGAAAGTCGGCAATTGGACTTTCTTCTATAAAAACGGCAACAAAGAGAGTGTCGGAACTTTCAAAAACGGAGAGCCTACCGGAGTGTGGACTTACTTTAACAAATACGGCGAGATAGTCCGTAAACAGGATTTTGATAAGGTACAGAAATAAAATTTTAACCCATCAAAAAAAGGGAAGCGCTTGGAACTATCGTGCCAAGCGCTTCCCTTTTTTGTATCGCTTCCCCTACTCTATTTTCTTCAGGTTTCGATCTTTATCATTTAACTCAAAGCGACTTCTTTTCCCGAACCAAACGGCTGATGGCGCTCAACCATCCGCCCGAGTGGGTTATCCAACCTTCGTCAGTAAACACGAAGGGTCCGTCATTCTCTTTTTTCGGTTCGGTAAACTGGAATTGCCTGTCCGACTCAAAGCCGTTACAGATCGTACCCTCCAGCTTCGTCCAGCTACCAATATACTCCTGCCCGATTCCGTAAATCATACTTTTGGAAACGAACTTTCCTTGCTCCTTAACCCCAGCGTTCAGCCCCGCAATCCACTGAAGGTTTCCTGTCGCTATTTGCCCGAACTGCTTATCACCGGTCATTTTTTCCAGATCCAAGGCCAAAGCCGCCGCTGATCCGTAAGCTCCGTTCATTCCGTGCCACAACCCGCTGAAGGTCAGAATTCCCTCGTTTTTGAAATAGCCCATCGGCAAAAGCCTAAACGGATTCTCGTTACAAGCCGGCAAGAAATACCCGTAAGCGAAATCATTTACCGTTTTCTTCCATGAATTAGCCTTCGGGTGCCCCGCCCAAAGCTCTGACATTTCGATCAACGGCACTAGATAATGCGGGAATGTGGCCCCAGCGTCAAAGCCCATATGGTGGTGGCTCCACGCTTTTTCGGAAAACGGCGACGAAGAGAAAACCCTGAAGTGCCCGTAAAACCCGCCCTCAGCGTCGTCTTTGGCTATTTGCCTAGCCATCAGCTGATCAGCATATTTTACGGCCGACTTTTTATATTTCTTTTTTCCGGATTTGGCAAGCTCCAAAGCGGTCCAAGTCATCGTAACAAGGTCTCTGGTCATCCACTCTTCCGGACGCTTATAACCTTCCGGCGCTCCGTAAGCGATTCTGTGGAATCCGTCATCAGGCAGAACATCACCGCGGAAGCTCGTACCGCCCGGGTGGTCCTGCGATCCGTTTTCGTCCAACCAATCAAAAGACCTAACGGCACGCTTTTGATATTCCTTGGCCTTCTCCGGCGAATAATCTTTCAGTACCCTACTCGCTCTGGCGAAACACAAAGCGCCTTTGGCTACATCGCCCGTGATCACGTTTTTGTGTCTTGGCCATTCGTGAATGATCGCACCCTCTCCTTTTCCAAGCTCTTTGCCTTTCTCTTGGCAATAAGCGATATAGTCAAGGCCGATTATCATTTGCCTTCTGATCTCGTTTTGGTCGAACTGTGAAATCCGGTTCGGCGAAAATTCCAGCATATCCATCAGCCCGATCAGCATAGTGGCGTGGCTGTTCGTTTCCCTTAGCGATCCACCGCAGTCTTGCCAGCCTCCGCCTTGGGCAAACTCCGGACCCATTTTCACCGAGTTTTCCTCACGCATCTTTACGCGCCCCTGAAGCTGAACGATCGACACTTCCTTCCAAGTATCCTCCCAAAGCGCATCGGGCTTTACGCTAAAGTGGATGGTGTCTTCGCTTATCCGACACTCATAATCCCCTTTTTTCAAGTCACTGATATCGATCACCCACCAGTGCTTCCGCCACTTTTCGCCCCAATATTTCGGGCTTGCCTCAGTCTTTTGGTTGTTCCCGACAATCTCGGCAAGAACGCCCTGCTTCACGGCGGATTTCTCATCCCCGCTGATGATTATTCTTTTCTCTCCCGATAGGTCATAGCCTATCCTCGAAAACAAAACTCCGGGAGTTTGAGCGTATCCCCGAAGGGAAAGCAATATCAAAAAAACGCAAACTAATTCTCTCATTTTAGCCAGACAATAAAAGGTAAACATCGTGTCCGAACGATATAGTTCGGTAGATATAAAAACTATTTATCATCTCAATTTAAATAAGTAAACAGAGAAAGCAAAAACGTATTAGCTTGCGGTATTATATATATTGAAAATAATCCATTATTTCTTCTACAAGTGTGCTTGGCTTTCCAAATCTGTCGCCTCTTCTTCGGGTACGAACGTCTGCCACCAAGGCTTGGACCTGTCCCGGATTCGCAAAGAATCCATTTCCACAGGCTCTCCCAACATTGGAAACACGACGTTCAACGAAGCCGAATCCATGGCCTTCTTTAAGCGCAAAGCTGGATCGTACCAACTGTGGAAAGCCAGGTTGAAAGTCGCCCAGTGAAGCGGAACCATTTCGGTAGATTTCACGAGTTTCTGCGCCTTTACCGCCTCTTCGGGGAACATATGCCAAGACGGCCAATTTTTATCGTAAGCCCCGACTTGCATAAGCGACAAATCAAACGGCCCTAGCCTTTCGCCGATTTCCCTAAACCCGTTTTCATAATATCCGGTATCTCCGCTGTAGTACAGGTTGCGTTCCCCTTTTTTGATAGCCCAACCGCCCCAAAGCGTTTCGCCGGCGTCCGTCAGTCCACGTCCCGACGTATGCCTTCCCGGCGTTAGCGTAAACTCCGTTCCTTTAACCGTTTCGGTTTCCCACCAATCAAGCTCTTTGATTTTTTCTGTTGGGATTCCCCATTTCTCAAGTCTTTTTCCCACTCCCAGCGGAACGAGGAACAATCCCGTCTTTTGGGAAAGTTTACGGACCGTGCCTTTGTCCAAATGATCGTAATGGTCATGCGAAATCACGATTACGTCGGCTCCCGGAAGTTCCTCAACCTTTACGGGCACCGGGTGCATCCTTTTCGGTCCGGCCAGATCCGTAAATGAGGCTCTTTTTCCGAACACTGGATCGATTAGGATTTTGGTTCCCTCAAGCTTTATAAATACGCTGGAATGGCCGAGCCACGAAAACCAAAGGCCTTCATCAGGGAAATCGGTCCATTCCTTATCCCACATCGGCAATGGCGTTTTGGGTTCCCGCAACGGATGGCCTCCGTTTACCATATCCTTTACCATTCTCCAGATACTCCCGGCCGTCATCTTGTCAAGCGGTTCTTCATTTATAAATTTGCCGTCTTTGAAATTCGGTGATTGGGAAATCCGAACCTGTCTTTTCTCTTCGCTCGAAACGATTTTGCTTTGGTGTGTCATCGTGCAGGAATTCAAGGCTATCGCCGTTAAGGCGAAACTCAGGATTAGGGCGTTTCGCATGTCAATTTTCATGATTTTAAAAATGACTGACTAGTCACTTTTATCACTAAACGGAAGTTTGCCCAAAAAGGTGTGTTTTCTTTGAAATTATTTTGAAATACTTTTCCAGGCCGCCTCAAAAGCGTTTTTCACAAAGCGCTCTTTTTCCTCTCCCTTCAATTTTTCCGAGACTATATAACCTACGCTCTCCACCAATACGGTAAAGAACAGCTTCATATAAAATTCGGTAGGCAAAGGACCGAAAAGGTCCTCTTCCTCCGCTTTCGCTATAAGGTTTTGGGCAAAAGCGAAGCTCTCCGCTACTTCTTCCTGAGACAGTTTGTCGATGTATGGCGAGTACTTGTATTGGTTGGCGAACTTGAAAGCCCAGAAGTCCTTTTCGGCCCACATAGCCAGATTGGTCCAAAGATGCTCGAACTGTTCGCAGACGGGCCAGTTACTGTCCAAGCCTTTCGTAATCGCCTCGAACATTCTCCTTTTGGCCTCTATATACAGTTTATTGATAAGCTCGTCCTTGCTTTTAAAATAAAGGAACAAGGTTCCGGTAGCCACACCCGCTTCTTTCGAGATTTTGGCGGTGGACGTTCCCTGAAAACCTTCCGTGCAAAACAGCCTGAGCGCCGCCTCCACTATAGCTTCTTTCTTTTCGAGTTTCTTTCCCATAATGACTGAGTAGTCACCAAATGTATACGTTTCCCTTCAAGAAAGCAATTCCAAAGCTCCAACCGGCAGTACCGCAGTATGGAGAATCAAATCAACTCGCAGAGCGGGAAATAGAATCTTAAAACAAAACTCACCCGATTTGTTTTAAACGCCATGCCCGAAACACGTCCTCGCGCATTTTCATACCGATACCCCAATATCATCCAGTGAGTTAGAATTAAATTCAAATTTCTTCAAGTAAAATTATGAGTATAGCCTGCCTACGGATTTTTTTTTTCGTATCAATTCCTGAAATTCACTTATTAGCCACAAAACAACCCCGTATTCCGTGAAATCCGCAAATATTTCTTTAATCATAGCCTTAACGGTTCTCTCATTGTATCCTTTTCAGGTCCTTAATGCCCAAGACGATACGAACCGGTTGATCAAGGAATATAAACAAGCCGACTCAAACGAGAAGCGTCTTCGCTTTCTGGATACCTTAACAACAAAGATGGTCCGCAACCGCCATCCGGAAAGATTCGCATATCTCGACAGCGCAATCGCATTAGCGAAGGAACACGGGGATTATGATATGGCCGCAAAGAAAACGCGCTTCGTCATCCAGAATTATATATTTAAAGGAGATCAGGATAGTGCGCTAAACCTGATTAATTCCGCTCTGGTGGATAGCCAGCAATTCAAATCTCCAGCGTCTTCCGCCCATTTGATTCTAAAGCGGGGCGCAGTGTATTTCGATAGAAATCAATTCGAAAACGCTTCAAAAGATTATGTGAAAGCCTCCACGCTTTTCCACCAATCCGGTGATACTATATACGAAGCCGACGCCTGGTATTTCAACGGACAAGTAAACGCCGCGTGGAAACGTTTTGTGCCGGCGGTGGAAAGTTTTACAAAAGCCTACCCTCTTTACGAAGCCAAAGCGGATTCGGCCTATCTAATACATACGCTGAACGAACTCGCCTCGCTTTACGGGATGAACACTCTTTATGATAAAGCGATTAAAGACCGTCTAAAAATTGACGCCTTAGCAAGAAGCCGTGGGGCCGTTAAAGAACGGGCTATTAACTTAATTAATCTCACCGACAATTATTTTAACCAAAATGCCTTAGGGAAAACCCGGCAGACTCTGGATACTCTCCGTAGTATTCTGTCTAATATCCCCGAGTCGGATCCTGACTATGCTATAATAAATTATTTCGCCCATATAAAAGAGTCTAGATACGCCTTTGAGCGGAAGCAAATACCCGAAGCCGAAAAGCACCTTCAACTCGCAAAGGAATGGGTTGAAAAATTAAGAGCCCCCGATTATTATCAGACCGAGATCGATTTGGCTTCGTCACGCTTGTATCAGTTGAAAGGACAACGCAAAGAAGCCATAAAGTCGGCAAAACGCGTACTCAACGGCAAAGTAAATAATCCGAAAACGAAAATGATTGCGGAACACATGCTGGCCACTCTATTGGAAGAGCACAAGCCCGCCGAGGCGAACCTCCACCTGAAGAACTACTTGCAGATAAAGGATTCTATTTTTAACGTAACTAAATCGAACGCGTTTCTATTCTACCAATCGCAGTTTGAAACGGAAAGGAAAGAAAACGAGATCGAGCGCCAACAGCAAAGGATCGTTATTTTGGAGAAAGACAAACTGCTTGAATCCAATCGACGGAAATTGCTGTGGATGGGCCTTGCCCTTTCGTTGGTTTTAGGCGGAGGAACCGTTATCTGGGTTATCCAGAAGAATAAGCGTAAGCGAGAAGCCCTTTTCAGAAAATTGGAGCAGAACAAACGAGCGCTTGAAGGCTTTACCGCCGAGCTGTTGGAACGAAGCAGGGAAAAGGAAATCCTGACTCATGAACTGGAATCTTTAAAAGAAGCCTTCGGCGAAAAAGAGGAATTGGGAGTATTGCTTGATCTGGCCTCTTCCAAAATCTTGACCCATGACGATTGGAACGAGTTCAAAGAAAAATTCCTGACAGTCCATCCCCATTTCTTTATACAAATGCAGAACAAAGGTATTCGTCTGACCAAATCGGAAGAACGTTTACTGGCTCTGGAGAAACTAAGCATGAAGACAGACGAAATCGCGAATATGTTAGGCGTCTCGAGCTCGTCGATTATCAAAAGCCGTTATCGCCTTCGCAAAAAATTGGAATCTCCGAAAGATGTGTCACTGTTGGATTTTGTGGAAAGCCTTCCGGCCAATTAGTATCACAAAAATTCTTCGAGTTCATATAATTCTGAGGCGTGATTTTCCGAAAGAACTTTTATCGACTAAATAGTAATAGATCAAGCTCTGGTATTTGCCTCTTTCAAATCAAATTTTAGCATTTTGACAGAAGTAAACACAGTTCTTAAATCAATTACTAAATCATTGTAGTTGCAGGTTTGGAATTCCCTTTCACATATGTTGATATTTCATAATTTTCCAGCAAAGTCAAAGCGTAGTTTATAATATACTAAAACACACACCCTTTTTAGATAAAACCATCGGCATGATTTAGGCCTTGGAAACCAAAAGTAGAATTATAGTTTAATCATATCGAAATAGATTATTATTATCAAAGAATCTTACCTTTATGCCAGTATCGTTATTTTAAAAATTCATTACTATAAAGTGGGTTCAAAACACAACATTCAAATATTTCTCACCATAGCTTCGGCTTTCTTCATATTTTCAACAGGTTACGCTTTTTCTGAAAGTACGCCTATTCTGAAAAACGATGAAAGCAAACCAAATCATACACTCACCTACCGATCTCATCTAAACTCCTTGACCGAGAAGATGAGACAAAGTCTGTACCCGGAAAACCTTATTTATCTTGACAGTGCTATACAACTGACAAAATCTCAAAGCGACAAAAGCGAAACTGTTAAAAACCTAAGACTTCTGATCGAAGAATTTACCTCTGTAGAGAAACAGAATGATGTCTTAGCGCGATTAAATCAAATCCTGAAAGACAGCCTCAATTTCAAAAACCCTCTAATTTCCGGATTACTGCTTCAGAAAAGAGGAGATCTTTACTTTGATAAAAAAGATTTTGAGAATGCCTCCAAAGATTATTACAAAGCGGTAAATAAATTTAAAATATCAGGGGACGTATTGCTTGAGGCCGACGCTTGGTACTTTACCGCTCAGGTCCTCAATGCTGATATGAGATTTGAGGAAGCCATTGAATGTTTCGAAAAAGCGTATTCACTTTATCAGCATCAAACGGATTCCGCTTTTCAAATATATACTTTGAACGAGCTTGCGTCACTATATGTGATGAATAGAAGCTGGGATACCGCTATTGAAGAGAGGATTAAACTAAAAGGACTGACTAAGCTCCCTCAATACGCAAAAGAAAACGCCCTTAACAGTCTGAATCTAGCCGACATTTATCTGCTTCAGAATAATTACGAAGCCGCTCGTGAGCTTTTAGAAGAATTGAAAGACAACAAGTTGCCCGTTGACGCTGAATTCAATGCCATTTTACATTTCTATATATATCTGAGGGAATTTAGATATGCCTTAAATCTGGAAAATGTTTCTGAAGCTAAGCAAAAACTTCAGCTACTTGAAAAATGGTTAAACAAGATTTCAAATAAAGGATATTTTGAGTCTGAGTTCTTTTTAGCTACCAATAGATTTCGGAAACACCAGGAAGGAGCTCCAAGAGGTACCCCCCCACCACGCGGGCATAAACCACCGCCCAAAAGGCGACATAACATACTTCCTCCAGAATGGAAAATCGCATCATTGCTCGAAGGCTCCAACCCGGCATTGAGAAACCGTTACATGGCTTTTGGTAACGATGATAAATCTACGATCAAAACCTTCTCGCATTATCAAAAGCTCTTCTCACTAAATTGGGAAAAGCATACTTCCGATAGGCAAAGACGCCGAATAATGTCTTTGGAAAATGATAAAGCACAGGAAGCAGGAAAAAAGAATTTACTGTGGATAGGTTTAGCGATAACGATCGCCCTTGGCGCTGGCGCCCTTTTGATTACTACATTTCGAAATAAAAAGAAACGTAAAGCCCTCAACTCAAAGTTAGAACAGAATAAAGTCGAGTTAGAGAGCTTTACCCAAGCGCTTTTGGAACGTAGCAGAGAGAAAGAGATGCTTAGCGAAGAGCTGGAATCATTGAAAACTACCGTCAATGAGAAACAAGAACTTGATGTATTACAGGAATTGACATCTGCAAAGATTCTCACTAATGAAGACTGGGATGAGTTTAAAGAAAAATTCATTACCGTGAACCCCCACTTCTTTGTTCTTATCCAAAACAAAGACATCAACCTCACCAAATCTGAAGAACGTCTGTTAGCTTTAGAAAAACTGAAACTGAAGACGAATGATATCGCTAATATGCTAGGCGTGTCAAGCGCCAGCATCATCAAAAGCCGTTATCGCTTACGAAAGAAATTAGAGCTGCCAAAGGACGTTTCACTACTTGATTTTATAGAGGGCCACTTACTCAACAGTGAGAATTAGGACTGGTTAAACGCTTCATTCTAGAGCCAAATCAAGCTAAGAGAAGACTGCTTCCCAATATTTCACTCAAAACATACTCATCTCTTTTTCGCTAAGTCCGCCATCACAGCAAATCACATTAAACCCTTACTATCAATAAATTATCACTTTGTCCATGTATTTGTCCATGGACTAAAGTTCATATTTAAGCACTGTTTATACAGATTTGTCACCAGAGTTAGTGACAGCAAGTAGCCGAAAGCTTTATGCCACGTGGCTGAAGCATACTTAAGTCGGAGATAATTCATCGCAGTTAATCTTCGATGAAATAAACCCGAAAGTAAAGCGGCTATCCGAACGTCTAAAATAAACAGAGCAACAATGAGAAAGGGTTCATCAAATGTGTTTGCTAAAAACCAACGCACTATGCGGTTGGCAAGCAGAATATTGATGCTGTTTACGCTGTTTACATGCTTATCGAATTCGGTGAGCGCACAAAACAGAAACGCGGCAGTCGATATCTCGTCAGCGGGAGAAGGTTCCTGGTTTAGACTTAATGACAAAGATTCTAACAGAGGAATGGGGGTTGAAGAAACTGCATTTTCCGTAGAAATGTACGTGAAATTGCAGTCCAACAACGCCAACGATTTCAACTTCTTCGATTTCAACACAGGCCGAAACCGCATCTCATTCGCCTATCAAGAAGGCAATATCTTCAGAGTCGAAACCAATGGCGACATCGGTAAATGGTACTGGACTCTGAACGCCAACTCGTCGGTTAATTTCCTGAACAATTGGGTGCACGTAGCCTTCGTTTACAATGGATCTTCGTTGGTTCAAGTATACATCAACGGCGAGCGTGTGATCAACACTAGCCTTACGGTCAATGGCAGTAGGGTAACAGACTTATACCCAAAAGAAAATAACCAAAGTGGCGACGGCAACTGCTACATCGGCGCCACATCTGTTTTCGGTATAAAGGGCAAGGCTTACGTTTCCGAAGTCCGTGTGTGGAAAACCGCTCTGACCTCGTCGGAAGTAAGAAAATACTACGATGAAGAGGTCAACAAAGCGCACCCTGAGTGGGGCAATTTGGTACGTTACTACCACGGAACCAAGCAGCACATCAACAGCGATAAAGTAACTATCGATGATGTGATGGGCAAATATGACGCTCCGGTAAACAACAACAGCAAAACGCGCATCAAAGACGTTTACCCTCCCATCAAGCCTCCATCATTCATAAGCAGTGCGTTCAACATCGATTTTGACGCTAACACTTGTCAAACGAGTGACATAGACGTCGACTGGGCCTCAGTTGCGAGTAGCTCATTCGGTTACGAAACCGGAAACGACGTCTATTACTCACTCTCTAGAAGCAAGGATAATTATAATTCAGAAATCTATGCGGGCACCTCGTCCTATTATAAAGACACAGGCGTGGAGCCCGGCGACAAGATCAAATACCGCCTGCGTACTTACTGGAAAGTAAACGGAGTCAAGTATTATTCTGATGATCAAGGCTATACGAATTACGGTTCGATCAAAGAACAATACGGGGCACCTGCGAATTTCACCGTTTCGGACGATCGTTGCGACAAAGGCGTAGAGCTGAACTGGACCGCCACCGACTCGCCACCGAAATGGAGGATCTATCGCTCATACAACAGTAATTTCAGTGGCGCTTCCACGGTTACCTCTTCTTTGGACGGTGACGAGCGCAACTTTACTCATACAAACCAAAGCGTAGAGCGTGACATCTATTATAAAGTACAAGCCTACGGCACAGGCGCCAACGGATGTTCGGTAAGTGGTACTTTGACGTCGGCGGTAAAAGGCAGAACTTCTAAGACTCCGGAATACCCTACCAATTTCGCCATTACGGAAGATGTTCCTAAAGGTGAAATCAAGCTTACTTGGGCAAATCCGTCAAATAATAATGCGGATAGCTGGATATTAAGAAAGTCTAAATCTGACGGATCAGATGAAACAAGCATCGATCTTGGATTAGGTACAACTTCATATACCGATTCCGATGTCGAATCTTGCCAGTCATACCGCTACTCTATCGCTTCGAAAAACGAATGCGCTACAGACGGTGTTTTTTCTCCGGTCGATAAGACAGGCAACCTAACGCGTGACCTTTCCAACAAGATTACAGACCTCGAAGTATCGAAAGGATACTACCCGAACAGCGTTCGTTTGGAATGGGAAGTGGACGGATCGCTTTCGGAAATCGACCGATTCAGAATCTATCGTACAGACGCCGAAAAAGTCGATTACAAGCTTATCAAAGTAGTCGACAATGACTTGATCTTCGACGACGAAACGGCGCTCGGCGGACAGTTTTACAATTACAAAGTAGCGGGCGAAGTAGCTTGTAACGACAATATCATCTACACCAACGAGCCTTCCGATCTCGGCTTTATGATTCCATTTGGCGTAGCCAACGGCCACGTTGAATACGCTGGCGGTAATCCTGTAGAAGGCGTAACCGTAAACTTCGAACAGCAGAGCGAAAGTGCCGGAAAGAGCCTTTATTTCGACGGAACTGGCTTCGTGAACACAAACAAAGAGTTCATGCGTCCGGGCAAGAGTGATTTTACTTTCGAAACCTGGATCAAAACATCTTCGACTAAGGTCGGCATTTTCGGTAACTCGGACGGTGATACACGCTGGGAAGGCGGAGAGAAGGTATTGTATCTTGATAATGAGGGCAAGCTAACCTTTGTGGGTAACGGATGCGGTTACATCAGAACCGATACGGTGATAAACGACAACGCTTGGCATCATATCGCACTTTCTTACGATTATAAATCAGGCACTTCCGTAGACTATAAAGTCTTTCTGGACGGCGAGCAGATCAGCACTTCAGGCTCTAACTACAAAGCCAGCCGCTCGGGTTACACAAGTCAAAAAGTGAAAATCGGCCGCGGTAATTACAGCTCTAACGAAGCCCAGAACCTCTTCACGGGTTATATGGACGAAATCCGCCTTTGGGATCGTCCGCTTACTGCTGAAGAAATCAAACAGAGCTACCGCCGTTTCCTCAGCGGGAATGAAGACGGGCTGACTTTCTACTACCGTTGTGATGAAGGTGTTGGAAGCAAAATCTACGACGCCTCACACATTGGCACCGATTATAATAAGAACGACGCCAGCTTTGGCAACGGCGTAAGCTTCAACAACGATATTCCTGAGACTTCTAAACTGGGTGTAATCGCTACAACTGACGGTTATGGCGACTATACGGCCGATTATATCCCTTACGCTTCCAACGGCGAAATCTTCCGAGTGACGGCCGCTTTCGGTCAGCACGAGTTCGAGCCTTCTTCCCGTTCGATCTACATCGGCGACGGTGCCCAGACGCACAACGGCATGGACTTCACCGACATCTCGTCATTCAGCGTACGCGGTAAAGTCACTTACCTGAACAGCGAAGTTCCGGTTGAAGGCGTTGAAGTTCTCGTGGACGGAGAGCAGGCCTTGGGCTTCGATAAAAAGCCTGTCCGAACGGACGCCGAAGGTAATTACGAAATCAGTGTTCCGATCGGATATCACTACATTTCGGTCCAAAAAGACGGGCATTATTTTGCCGACGGGGTGTACCCTCCTGTCAACGAATTCGGCGATATAGAACTCCACGAGTTCACTGATGATTTGACCGTAAACTTCACCGACAGCACAAAAATTCTCGTAGCGGGACGTATTGTGGGCGGTAGCCGTGAAGGCGACAAAGAAATCGGTTTCGGTCTCTCGCTCAACAACATCGGCATATCGAATCTTAAATTTAAACTTCAGAAGGAAGGCTACGATCTTGACTTAATAGACAAACAGGTTTATGATCAGGTAAGCGTCACTACCGATGAATATACGGGTGAATTCACCATCGAAATGTTGCCTGAACAATGGGTCGTGCAACAAGTCGGCAACAACGACTATTCGCTTGATCCAGAAGACTTGGCCGTAGTCGATCTTCGTTATTCACTGGACGTTTTACAGGCCAAAGACAGCACGGAAGTGACTTCGGAATCCGGCGCCGTAAGTTATGATGTAAGAACATTCGATTATCATCATAAACTGAATTACATAATTCAGGAACGCCCTCAGATACACGTGTACGGTAAGAATCATTCGCCGTTCAATGGAGATTCATTATTGATATTCTCGAATCAAGTCACCGGTCTTCAAGACACTTTGGACATCAGCGGAAGCAACCCCTTCCCGTATGCGGTTTTCCAGTCGCCTAAGACATATGAAGCCAACGTATATGTGTACCAAACTTATGAAAACCCGAATCACCCCGACGGCCCGGTTGTAGACCGCGTGCCTGTAGAAGGCGCCGAAATTACGGTGACCGACGGTATCGCTTTCCAACCGACGGGCCAAGAAGGCAAAACGGACGATACGGGACTCTTCGCCTACTCATTCCGCGCGGGGCTTCCAAACCTTGCCAAAGACGGCGACAAGTCATACACCAAAAGCTTTGAAGTTGACGCCAAGATAGACGGCATCGGATATAAATGGCGCGAGAACAATCCTTTCAGGGCATATGTTCTCGGAGCTAAACCACTGGAAGGCACGGACTTCGTGTCATACGGACCCGAGGTGGTCGAAATGGTATTGCGCGACCCTCCGGGAAGTAACAGTTACGCCTTTATTGAAAAAGGATCAAGTTTTACGAAGACTGAGACTTGGAGCGTAAACGCCGACACGCATACGGCTTTGAATCAAACCTGGCATAACGGCATGTACCTCGGCGCTGGCGGTGGCTTGGCCGGTCCGGTTATCGAAAGCCGTTATCAATTGGACTCTGAGATCGGATTGGCCATCGAACGTGGATTCGATGACGAAGGTAAATATTCAGAGCAATGGACATTCCAGGAGCGTATCGAAACCAGCTCCGATCCTGAAGACGTTGGCTCTGACGCCGACCTTTATATCGGTAAGGCTTACAACGCCTTCATCACGAAAACCAAGACGCTGAAGATCATTCCAAAGAGCTATTGCATAGACAATGGTTTGGATTATCTGGATCTGGCCGGCAGTGACATGGCCTTGGGGATCATCGACGGTTACGCTATCGACGAAGGTAATACCGCCACTTATTTCATCTACTCGCAAAAGCATATCGTCGAAGAGCTTTTGCCGGAACTGATGGTATTGCGCGACAGGCTTTTGGCTTCTGACAAATACACTTCGAATTTCCCTTATGGCCACCAATTCTACGGCCTTGATAATGAGAATTCGAGTTTGGACGAATACAAAACGGCAAATCCGCACCTTGATCCGAACACGATCTCCTATACCTTCAATGGTACAAGCGATGAGATGGACTCTGTGGCTTTCGTCAATGACCAGATCACGCAATGGATGAACGCTTTGGAAACTAACGAAGCGGAAAAAATCGAGGCGGAAACCTTGAAAAACCTCTCTATAGATGGTTCGGGAGGAAAAATATCTGAGGAAATCGAAGAAAGCTATACGTCAGAACAGAACTGGAGAAGCTCGCGTCTGATCCGTTTTACTTGGAACGCAGCCTTTGGCGTGCAACTGAACGGCAAGGGGTATTCGATGAAAAACGACTTTAACGTTGGCCTTAACTTGTCGCATGGAAAAGAGAAATCGATCAACCACAACGTGAAGTTCGGGTACGTAATCGACGAGCGTGACGAGGGCGATTATTACAGTATCGACGTAAAAAACACTTCTGGTATCTCTCTTCTAAACAGAAGTCGCTTTTCAGGTTTTCTCCAGAAGAAAAAAGCCTTTATAGAATATCAATTTGCTCGTGCCGGAATCGGAACGGCAGGTGTAGGCGTAAAGACTTTGGCTGTGAAACTAGCCGAGAAATACACCTCAAAATCGCATAGTTTCTTAGCCACAGCAGGCTTTTTGGTAGACGCTGGATACTTCATTTACGAGATGAGTGACGTGCTCCAAAACCAAATGGAGATTTATGACAAACAAGACGGCATCAAAAAGGACTTAGACATCTCAGGTTTCCGAATCTCCAGCCCTATTTTCTCGGTCCGTGGCGGTCAAAGTCGTTGCCCGTACGAAGGCGAAGAGGTAGCGTCGTTCTATACGGTAAACAATCAGGCGACACAGTTGCACACCGCCACCCTACGCCGTGAGAATCCGAAACTAGACGTGGCTCCGGCCCTGCGTTCGAATGTGCTAGAGACGGAACAAGCCGTATTTACGCTGAATCTTCAGAACGAAAGCGAATCGAATACGGACATGTGGTATGACATCTCCATAGCCGAGGATACGAACCCCGACGGAGCCATCGTGCTTATCGACGGCCTCACCGCCGAGCGTTCGTTCCTCGTCCCGGCTTGGGAGACGGTAAACAAAACGCTGACAATTCAGAAAGGCCCTTCAGGGATTTTGGAATACGACAGCATAGGAATAATTCTGCATTCGCAATGCCAGTTCAACCCGATGGACAGCCAGGAAGACATCGCCGATACCGTTTATGTCTCGGCCCACTTCGTGCCTGCTTGTTCGGAGGTTAACCTTGCGAATTTTGACGAGAATTGGATTATCAATTATAACGACGACAATAAGGCGACAGTAACTTTGGACGGTTACAGTCTCAATCATGCGACGTTAGAAAGAGTGGACTTTCAATATAAAAGTCTGAGTGGGGACCCGATAGTGGTAAAAGCGTTTTTCACGGATGAGAACTCCGTCGCATATCAAGAGTACAACGGAGAAAAGGCCCCGTTGGACGATCCCGCCGAAACTTTTGTTTGGGATATCACCGACCTGACAGATCGTGAATACCAGGTCCGGGCACGGGCTTTCTGCAAAGACGGCTCCGTGACCGAGACCGATTGGGCGCTTGGTCGTATTGACCGCGCCACACCAAGGCCGTTCGGTAAAGCATCTCCTACCGACGGCATCTTGGAGGCGCATGATGATATGAAGATCACCTTCAACGAAGACATCGTCGCAAGCCTTGTCAGGGACAACAACATCCGCCTGCGAGGCGTGCTCAACGGAGCGGACCTATCGCACAGCGTAGGCTTGCAACTCGACGGCGCAGATGACTTTGTAGACTTGCCTGCCTTGTCATTGAACAACAAGTCCTTCACCATCGAATTCTGGTTAAGAAGGGACATCGGCACCGAAGGCGTGATCTTCTCAAAAGGAACGGGTGATGATAAGATCGAATTCGCATTCGAAAACGATAAGATCAAAACCACGCTCGGTTCGAATACCTTTGATGTTGACCCTACACCAGTCTATACGGTAACCTATCCTGAAAACGGATGGCACCACTGGGCATTCAGCTTCAATATCGAAACGGGACAGTTCTTGGTGTTTGGGGACGACAAAAAGGTTCTGGACCAAACGGACATCAACTTCAACTCCGTAAACACCGAAAACGCGGCCTTCGGCAAAAGCGCTTCGGAATCGGGCAGAAACATGAACGCCAAAGCGCATGAACTGCGCATCTGGGACAGAGCCTTGAGCATCGGTCAAGTGTACGAGAACATGAGCAAGACGCTCTCGGGCAACGAAATCGGACTGTACGCCTACTGGCCATTGGACGCCGGCATAGGCAATATAGCCGAAGACAAAGCCGCCGGACGCCACGCCAATGTCAACGCCACTTGGTTCTTGGAGCCTGCCGGACAGGCCTTCGCCTTCGACGGTGTTTCACAGCGTGTCGACATCAACGGCGGAAACGTCGCGATCACGAAAGAGACCGACCTGACACTCGAATTCTGGTTCAAAGGCGAGAAGCCGACCGCAACGGTCAGCCTCTTCTCTCACGGCAGTGGTGAAGTGAACGCCAATGAGGAAATCAACCCTGTGTACGGCATGGACATCCAGGCCGACGCCACGGGACAGATTACCATCAAAAACAACGGATATATATGGACAGCGGTGCGCGACAATCATTTCGACAACGACTGGCACCATTTCGCCTTGACTGTCGATCGTCGCGCCAACGCCAAAGTAATTATAGACGGTGAATTGGCAGATCAGATTCCGGGATCAAGCCTTTCGGGCCTTGCCGGAGCGAGCTTCCAATTAGGCGCGCGCCAACGCAGACTGAACACTAACAATTCGCTTTCAGTCGTCACCGACCAGCATTTCAAAGGTCAGATGGACGAAGTAAGAATCTGGAACAGCGCCCGCACGGCCAAGCATCTTGAGCTCTATCGTCACGCCAAACTCAAAGGCGATGAGATTGGACTTCTCGCTTACTATCCGTTCGAAGCGTACATCAACCAGCAAGGGGCCATCCTCTTGAAACCTTCTTTGGAAGACCAATTGGATTCGGATGTTTTGAGCAACGACTTCGTAGCTACAGCCAACTCAGGCGACACTTACAGCGCTTCCGGTCCTGCGATCAAAGACGTGCGCCCGGTTCAAGATATTCCTTTCGACTTCGTAGTCAGCGATCGTGAGATCATCATCACGCCGATCGTCGACGCCTACCGCATCGAAGGGCAAGTGCTCGAAATCAGCGTGAAAGACGTGCAGGATCTTTACGGAAACCGCATGCTCTCACCGGCTATTTGGACGGCATACGTACAGCAAAACCAAGTGGTTTGGCAAGACGACGCCCTTAGCTTCGAACTGGAGGAAGGTCAAGGAAAAGCCTTCACCGTCAGTATTGTTAACAAAGGCGGCGTGGCCCATGACTATGATTTGGAAAATCTTCCTTCATGGATCAATGTCGACGCCCCAAGCGGCACCATTCAGCCGAACAGCAATTTGGAATTGAATTTCGAAATCGTCGAAGGTTTGAATATCGGTTACTATGAGCAGGGCATCAACCTCTCTACGGCGCTCGGATTTGATGAAAAACTGAATCTGAAAGTCAAAGTAACCGGCGCCAAACCTAGCTGGACGGTCGACGAAAAAGACTTCGAATATACGATGAACGTCTACGGCCAACTGATCATCGACGGGATCGTCTCGGCCGACGAAGACGATATGGTTGCAGCCTTTGTCGATGGCCAGTGCCGTGGTGTGGCCAACGTCCGCTACATCGACGCCCTGGACGCCTATGAAGTGTTCCTGAACATTTACAGCAACGACGCTGTAAACACCGAAAACATCGAGCTCCGCATCTGGGACGCCAGCAAAAACAGCGTTCACGAAAACGTGACGCCGGCTTTGACTTTCGAACCGAACAAGATTGTGGGAACCGTCCTCTCCCCTATCAAAATCGAAGCGGGCGAAGACATCGCCAACGATCTGGCTTTGGAATCGGGATGGAACTGGATATCGTTTAACCTCTACAACCCGAAAATGTCCAAAGTCAACGATATCCTGACCGACATCGGCTCGGATTCCGATATCATCATTGGGCAAAACGGTTACGATCTCTATACGGACGGCCTAGGCTGGATGGGAATCTTAACTACCGGCGATGGATTACAGATCGGAAAGATGTACCGCATACGTTTGACAGAAGGATCCGATCTGAAACTGAACGGCACGCCAGTATCGGTAGATGATTATAAGATTTCTGTAAAAACAGGTTGGAACATGATCGGCTTCGTTCCGCAAATGAAAATGACCGTAACCGAAGCTCTGGCTTCTTACCAACCTTCCGAAGGTGATTTAGTCAAAAGCCATGACGCTTTCGCGATGTATACGGAATCATTGGGCTGGATAGGAAGCCTGAAACGTCTGGAACCGAACGCCGGCTATATGCTTTTCTCAACACATGAAGGGACAATCGCCTTCCCGAGAAACGCACTAAGCAGTACCGCACGGAAAGCTTCGGAGGACCAAATCGAATCGTTTGCCGATATGATTCCAAACCGGACAAGCTACGAGCATAATATGTCGGTAATCGCCAGCGTAAACGGGATTGAGCAACTGAACAGCGAAAACCTTGTATTGATTGCCGAAACAAATGATTTGATAAAAGGCGCTACCGATTTCACCGAATTGGAGAATGGAGACAAAATCTTCACTCTGCCGATTCTTGGAAATCAAAACGACGAAAAGCTTCATTTCAAATTATTGGACCGCAGTACCGGAAATGAATACGAAGTGGTGGAGGAAATCTCTTTTTCTAAAAACGCCATAGTCGGTTCGGTGAACGAAACGCTTGTTCTAAATCTCAAAAATACAATAACCGGGATTTCTCCTGAACAAGAGAATATGACCATCGCTCCTAACCCGTTTGAGAACAGAATTCAAATCACCTTAAACGGTTTCGGAAGCAATTCCGTTCGGGTTAGCCTTTATTCGATGCTGGGAGAAAAACTTGCCGAAATACCGACCAAAACCGACTTGTCAGGAATAGCCGTTATCGACTTCGGAAATGATATTCCTACCGGAACGTATATGCTGTTGGTAGAAGGTGACGGAGTATTCGAAAAACGATTAATCATCAAAAAATAATTTTCTGCCCCCAAGCGTAGGCGCTCCCCCTGCCCTTTTAGGGAGGCCTACGCTACATTTCAAAATCTAAATTTTCGCCAAATGCACGGCTCTATGAAAAATTCAATTCTTCTTTTTCTGTCGCTATTGGTTTCGTTTGGCGCATTTAGCCAAACACCCGATTGGCAAGTGAACCCGAACGACTATTCCAACGATATGGCAATAACGGGAATAGTGGAAATATTCGATCAGGAAATTCGGGGCGAAAACCATATGCTCGCCGCTTTTGTAGGCGAAGAATGCCGGGGGGTTACCCGCCCTATTTATATCGATGCCTTTGACCGTTATTTTGTTTTGTTACAAATTCGGAGTAACGAATCTTCAGGTGAAAAAATAACATTTCGTTTTTATGACGCTGATAAAGACGAAACCTATTCGCTTTTCACTACCGAAGAGTTTTCGGCAAACAGCGTATTAGGGAATTTTAAAGAACCGTACCTGTTTACCAATGTAGATAAAAACGATAAGGTTTCTGACTTCGAAAGTTTCAGCTTCAAAGGAATCGACGATGTAGAAATCGTTTTGGATAAAATTAACCATACGGTAACGGCCAAAGTTCCCGTAAATACCGATTTAACGAATTTGATCGCAATATTTTCATTTAAGGACAATACCTATTCGGCTTTTGTCAACGATATAGCGCAAACTAGCGGTACGACAATAAATGATTTCAACGAAACGGTAACTTATATTATCAAAAACAAATATCGGTACGAGACCGAATGGACGGTAAACGTATCGATTAATAAAGAAGCTATTACCTCTACAATGGATTTGGAAGAAGGCTGGAACTGGATTTCCTTTAACCAAACATTCGAAGGATCAACCAAAACCAACGATATTCTAAACGGTCTTGGCCAAAAATCAGATATCATTATCGGACAAAACGGCTTTGATCTTTATTCTGAAGAAACGGGATGGGAAGGGACGCTCTCCCGGGGACCCGGTATCGACGTTCGGTCCATGTATCGATTACGTTTGTCTGCCGGGTCCTCATTTTCGGTTACCGCTCCGCCCGCTTCGGTAAGTGATTATTCAATCGAATTAAAAACCGGGTGGAATTACGTGGGATTTATTCCGCAAGAATCCATGTCGGTTAAGGACGCATTGGCTTCTATTAACCCAGAAAACGGCGACTTAATCAAAAGTCATGACGCCGTTTCCGTTTATAGCGAAACAGACGGCTGGGTAGGCGGATTACAAACTATGAATCCGTTTAACGGCTATATGATTCATTTAAACAGGAACGCAACCTTGCGTTTTCCGTTAAACGCTTCCACCCCTGCTGATCGGAAAGATAAATCATCAGATTATTCCCTTTTATTGCCTGAGAAAGCCCCTTTGGAAAGAAGGAAATACGAGCGGAATATGTCGATGATAACGACAATCGAAAACGCTGATGAATTCGGACTAAACGGTTCCGAAATTCTTTTCGCGAATATTGGAGAAACCATAAGAGGATTCGCTTCGCCTTCGGTTACGAATTCCTCCACAATATATTTATTACCTGTTTTAGGAAATACGGAAAAGATCCCCGTTAGCTTTCAACTATTTGATAGCGAAAACGAAATAATCTATACTGTAAAAGAAAATATAGACTTTGACGCAAATGGCATTCACGGTTCGTTTGAGGAGCCTTTTTCTCTTCTGATTACTTCCAAGGAAATGATTAATGAAAAGAAAAGGCCTGTTGTCTCCCCTAACCCTTTTAACGATAGATTAAGTGTCCAGCTAACAGATAATCCGGAGCAAGAGATCAGTATACGCCTAATCGGATCTTCAGGGACAGTGGTATTAGAAACCTCCACAAAAAGTGACAGCGAAGGTTTAGTGGAAATCAGTTTGGCTGACAACATCATTACTGCCGGGCTTTATATTCTTCACCTAGAGGGACAAAGTATCTCAACCAAACAAATGGTTTTTAAAAGGTAAAAACCGAGGCTTAAAAATTAGAAAATCCAAGACCACAATCTGTGTTATCTATAAATAAAACCGGAGTGGACCCTTTTTGAGTCCTGTCTCCGGTTTTTCTTTTTTTATGGATTAATACAGATTATTCTGAGGCAAAAGGTTTTTGTTCAACTCCAATTCTTTTCGAGGAATCGGATACAAGTAATCCCTTGCCGGGTTGAATTTCCTAGTGGCGACAAAAAGAGGTTTTCCGTTAACGTCCATTCCAAAGATATCCGTATTCATAACTTCTTCCGAAGCTTTCCAACGCCGGATATCCCAGAAACGATGGCCTTCCAAAGCAAGCTCTACCCTACGCTCCAACCGAACGATTTTCCGCAATTCGTCTTGTGTCTTACCGTCCGTCACTTCAGGCATATTCACCCGTTTACGTAGTTTGTTGATCGATTGGTAAACCGAAGCGTCCAGTTGATTAAGCTCGACTTTCGCCTCCGCATACGTGAGTAATATTTCCGCAAAACGGATTACGGCGAAATCACAATGGGATTTTCTGTTATCAGAAAAGTCCTCCACATTAATATGCTTTCTGACGTTAAGGCCCGTTCGGGTAGCGTCAAAACCTTTTCCACGGTAATCAGGGCTATCGGGATCATCCAATGAATCGAACTTTTTGTCTCCGAACATACTTCCGTTTGTCAAAAGAGTCGCTGTGAGTCTCGGATCTCGATTTTTTGCGCTATTAGCCGGATCATAAAGAGGTGAATCGGCAATTGGCAAACCGTCTGTACATAGATAAGAATCGTAAAGGCTTCTCAATGGAGAGATACGCGAGCCTCCACCGGCCACAATCGGAGCGTAACCGTAAGTTCCGCACTCATGAGCGTCTCGAACGTACTGATGCTGCAGAATATGCTCTTTACTATTTTCGCCTTTATAAAGGAATAATTCGGAATAAGACAAATCGGGATCCAACGAATACATCGTGTTTCCCATAACCTTCCCGGCCTCCGTTTTGGCTTTTTCCCAATTCCCGACATACAGATAAAAACGAGCTTTTATAGCCTGAACGGCTCCTTTTGTAATTCGTCCGTAATCCTGATCTGAATATGATTCCGGAAGGTTATTTTCAGCAGCGTCCAATTCCGAGAAGACGAATGAGTAAAGCTCCGCTTGCGAGGTTTTGGTGAGCGAACGTCCTTCGTCTATGGTTATCGGTTTTTGAATTAAAGGTGCGTCACCGAACAGAAAAGCCATACGGAAATGGAGATACGCCCTGAAGAACCTGGCTTGGGCGTTTAGGCCTGTCTTTGCGCTTTCGTCGATTTCAGCGTCAGCTATTCGCTCTATTATCGTATTGGCCCGGGATATTCCCCTATAGTTATTCTTCCATTCGTTAAAGAAAATACTGTTCTCATCCGTGCCTGATCCGTTAGACACTTCGTAATCGGCGTTCCAGTTCTGGTTTCGTACAGCGTTGTCCGACATCGCTTCCAAACCTATATTTCCAGCCCCTTCCATATACGGATAAAGAGCGTTGACCGCCAAAGTGAAGTCCTTCTCGGTTTTCCAAAAAGAGAGATCCGAAAGCTTATCCTTGGGCGCCGTTTCGAAGAATTCGTCGCCACACGCCGTAAACACCAAAGCGCAGGCTATCGCAAATAATATTCTTTTCATTTTTAGCCAGATTTAAAAGTTAACGTTCAAGCCTACCAGATACTGCTTTGTCTGAGGGTGGTAGTTGACACGGCCCGGCCTGAATTCCGGATCGATCAATTCCTCTTGCGAGAATGTCAGCAAGTTGTCTCCACTTACGTAAAAGCGAACACGCTGAAGGTGAAGCTTCTCAACAAGATCTTTAGGAAGCGAATAGCCGATTTGAATATTCTTCAGCCTCATATAACCGGCTTTCCTGATCCAGAAATCGGAAGGCACTTGGCTTTTCCATGAATTCTTCCGGAGAACAGGCCAAGTGGCCGTTTCGGCTGTCTCCGGAGTCCAGCGCCCTAGCATATCCTTATGCGTGAAGTTTCCGTAGTTTGGACCCTCGGTCAGGGCGCCTTCCATATAGGCTTTCTGCTGTAAAAGCCCCTGCCAGAACATATTCAAATCGAAATTCTTATACTTGAGGTTCAAGTTAAGCGCAACGGGAAAATGCGGACTGGCGTCGCCAAGATACATTTTGTCATCGCCGTTTATTTTTCCGTCTTTGTTTCTGTCCACGTATTTCACATCACCAGGGATCGTGTTCGTATCCAATAATGGCGAATTCTTTACGTCGTCTTGATTCTTATAGAATCCGTTAGTTTGGTATCCCCAAAGTGCCCAAAGCGGACGGCCCACTTGCGCAATTGTCCATCCGGAAACATACGGGCCTGTTCCCCTAAGGTCTTTCACTTCATTCGTATTATCAGAAATATTGAAGGTAGCGCTATAGCTAAAATCATCGGAAACGGTATTGCGATGCGTAATGGACAGCTCCCATCCTCGGTTTTCGATTTCGCCAGCGTTTACGGCAGGACGGTTAAAACCTACAGTCTCCGGTATCGGTACACGATCATTGAGTACGTCTTTCGTATTTTTCACATAATAATCGAATACGATTCCGAGTTTACCTTCAAAAAGTTCGAGGTCGAGACCCAAGTCAAGGATATCCGTTCGCTCCCAAGTGATCGATTCGTTTCCAAGACGAGACTGCCATGCACCCAAGGCGGCTTTATCGTCGCGCCCGAAGGCATAGCTGTTACTAATCGCAACATCGGAAATGTATTGCCAATAGTTAATATTGTCTTGCTTGCCCGTGGCGCCGTATGAACCGCGAAGCTTGAATTCCTCCAACCAAGATATATCTTTCATAAACGACTCTTCGGAGACTCTCCAACCAGCGGAGAATGAAGGGAAGAATCCCCAACGTGTATCGCCTTGGGCAAAACGTGAAGAACCGTCGTAACGGAAATTGGCTTCCAACAAATACTTGTCGGCAAAGCTGTAGTTGATTCGGCCGAGGTATGAACCGATGCGCAAGGAGTTCTCGTTACCTCCGTTTCCGTCGGTTTCGGAGTCTCCCGCCGCAATTACGGTCAGCTCGTCATTATAAGCGTTTGACCGGCTAGCGCTTAGCCATTGGTAATCGTCGGAAATCCGTTCAACACCGGCCAACGCATTCAGGCTATGTTTCCCCCACGTTTTCTCATAGCGCAAAAGGCCTCGCAACTGTACGCTCCGCCATTGTTTTTGTTGGTGAAAAGTACCGTTATTACTGATTAGGTCCTTTGCAAATGTTCCGTTCCAATTATACAGCTTTACGGCTTTCTGGAAGCGCTTATCGGACAAATCCGTTGTCCTGTTCATGTATTCGCCCACAATGGTAAGGCCATCCAAAATCTTATATTCCAAATGGGCGTTAAACAGACGATAGTCCTCCACCTGATCTTTTCTGCCACTTTCAAGACGGGCTAACTGGTTATTTCCGGGAATAGATGTTCCGTACCTTCCGTCGGGAAGTTTCGGCAATCCCCATGGCGGCATGTCATGGAAAAGCCTCCAAAAAACAGTTCCGGCATTCCTCGGCTCACTCCATTCTTTCCGCCTCATATTCAAATCGATACGGGCGCTTAATTTATCCGTAAGTTGATAGTCGGTATTGAGTCGGACACCGTAACGCTTAAGCTTATTATTGGAAACAAGAACACCTTCCTGGTCCAAGAAATTCAGCCCCAAATTAAACTTCACCTTTTCGCTTCCGCCCATTGCGCTAAGCGAGTGGCTTTGCTGGGGAGCATCCCTAAATATCACGTCATGCCAGTCGGTATTTGGCCATCTGATCGGATCAACTCCGTTTACGGTATTTTCAATATCCTCATCGGTAAACGGTTTAGGTTGGCCGTCATTTTCAAAAGCCTCGTTGTATAACGTCATATAGTCTCTGATCCCTACTTTCTCCGGCAACTTGGCCACAGTCTGAACAGAATAATAGGCATTATAAGAGAGGCTTAACCCCGCTTCCTCGGCGCGTTTGGTCGTAATGAGAATAACGCCGTTCGCTCCCCTGGAACCGTACATGGCAGTGGAGGCGGCGTCTTTCAAGATAGAAATCGAGGCGATATCGTTCGGGTTTATATCGTTCATACTTTGCTCCACCCCATCGATATACACCAAAGGCTTGCTGCTTCCGGAAAGCGACGTATTTCCTCGAATTTGCATATTGAAGTCTTCGCTTCCAGCCATACCACCGCGGTCTACCACGATCAAGCCCGGAGCCAAACCCTGCAAAGCTTTTCCAGTGGAGGCCACAGGCCTTTTGGTTATTTTGTCTTGGCTGATGGCGGAAACGGCACCCGTAAGGCTAGCCTTTTTCTGCGTACCGTAACCAACCACCACCACTTCGCCAAGCTGGGCATAATCGGCCTCCAATACAATATCGATCTTCGTCAAGTTACCCACTTGTACTTCCTGTGCCTTAAATCCGATATAAGTGAAGCGCAGTATATCCTCTTTATTCACTTTGATCGTATACTTGCCGTCCAGATCGGTGATAACTCCCTTGTTAGTCCCTTTTACCACTACGCTAACGCCGGGCAGGCCCGCATTCTCATCAGAAGAGATCACTGTACCTATCACGGTTACCTCCCCTGTCTGCATGGCCTTTTGGTCCTTCCGGAATTTTTCCAACCAAGCTTTATCCTGATTTACGTATATGTTGTTGTTGATCCGCTTAAAGCCTACGCCCGTTTGCTGACAAATCAACTGAAGCGCGTCTTCCAAACTCATCTTGGAAATATTGCCGGTTAACCGTTGCCTATCGTTAACAACTTCTTTGCTGTAAATGAAGGAAAAACCCGTTTCCCGTTCAATTTCATCGAATACTTCGCCAAGTCTAAGGTCATCGGTCTTAAGCGACACGGTGATCTCGCTGATACTTTTGAGTTGGGCTTTGCTGTCTTTGGCCAAAAGGCAATTAAAAAGTACCGTTTGCAAAAGTAGCCCATACATGGTTAGTCTAGACATAAACCAAATTTGCCTCAGTAAATTAATTTTCATAGATTAAAATGTTTTGGTTAAAAATTATCCAAACACCCCTGTATTGGCCTACGACTCCTACATCTTCAGGTCAATACGGGGCCCTTGTCCCAACCTTTTGCCGGGACGATTTATCACTTCAGTTTTATTTCAAAAAAAGAGACCGGCTAACTGACAACACACAACAATCAGCCAAAAAATGACGGACTCGCTTATCTCAATCGCTTTTCCTAACCGTCACGATTTTTTTATCATAATCGATATCGTATTCCAATCGCAAGGAAAACGTAAACCCGTCCAAAACCTCCACCAATGACTTGCCTTTATACTTCCCGTTTATCTTGCCGGGAATCTTCAGAATATTTTTATCCGGAAACTCGAAGGTATACCCATACCACCTTTCCAATTCCAGAACGGCTTCGCTAAACGGTACATTTTCAAAAACTATAGTATTGCTTTTCCAGAGGATATTAAGGTCCGGAACATACTCACGGGCATAATTCCCCGATTTTTTCTCAAAACGGATAACCTCATTCGGGGTCAAATGCGCCACAAAGCTTTTGTCATTATCCTGTTTTCCAGTAGTGATCACTTTACCGGTCAAAACAGAAACCTTTATTTCCTCTTCATCCGCAAACGCCCGGACATTAAACGACGTCCCGACAACCTTTACCTCCAACCCGTCCGAATAAACCAGAAAAGGGGAATCGGATATTTTCTTAACTTCAAAAAAGGCTTCCCCCTCCACTAATCGGACTTTCCGATTCCCCCTAAAAGCTCTGGGAAATTCTACCCGACTGCCGGAATTAAGGTTAATTACACTTTTGTCCGGTAACGTGATTTTGAGCTTGCTCCCATACGGGCAACTTCTGCTTACCCATTCCACTTTCTGCATCTCGGTTTCGAATGTTCGCTGTTGCCATTCCCACCCAAAAGCGATTAAAAGAAAGGCTATCATCGCCACCGATTTCCATAAATACGGCAATAATTTGCCCCTAACGTTTTCACTATCACTCGAATCCCTTTTATCAATACTAACACGTTTGTTGCGCAACAGTCTTTTTAGGGATTTTCTGTATTCCTCCTGGCTTGGTGTCAATTTTTTCACATCAAGCCTAAGCAAAATATCCCTAGCGATTAATGCTTCACGTTTATTTTCGGGATCAGTATGCAACCATTCCTGAAAAAAGTCGGCCTTGTCGTCTCCTTTCCTAACCCAATCGATAAATTCAAGATCGGTTAAAAAGTCCTGTATCTCGTAAGAGTTATATTTCATTCTTCAGTCTCCTATAAACAGAAGCCCTGAGAATTTTTATTTCCATCGTTTATGGAAAATTTATTTTAAAAATCTACTGACAAAAAAATCTTAAAGCACACTATAGTATTGAAAACCAAGACTATATCTTTTATCGATTTTATCGATTTATATAAAAGATTTTGAGCGGATTTATCATTCGTAAAACCCATTAACTCTGATATTTCCCTTATAGTCATTCCTTCCAGATAATAGTAATAGACGATTTCCCGTTGTTTTCTTGTCAGTTTTTTCAAGGCCTTTTCCACCTTTCTCTTTTTCTCTTCCGTAATTGCCCGCTCAATCATAACCTGTTCGGCAGATAAGCAAAATTCAAACTCGTAACCTGTGGAAAAATCGTCTTCGGTATGTTCCCTATTGAGTTTTCTGTATTTTCTATAAATCGTATTTCTAATGGATTTAAACAGGTAAAACTTTATTGAACTGATATCGGAAAGCTTTTTTCTTTTTTGCATCAACTCCATAAACATATCGTGGATACAGTCCCCTATTAGCTCTCTGTCACGGGTAAATTGGCTGGCGTATTGGTAAACCGTTCCGTAAAAATGTTTGTAAATATAAACCAATGCGATTTCGCTACCCGACTTAAACTCCCGCCATACCTCACTGTCATTTTTAATTTCCGCAGGGGGTAATGAGTCCTGCTCCGCATCGTCATAGACAACGCTTAGGGGTTTCTTTGCGCGATAGTTTTTCATAACAATGATTGTAAGAATGAAAAGAGTGCACTTCTTCCTATTTTCACAATATTAGTATTACAAACCAGAGCGCCAACAGGATTCCAGTCCAAACATGGCCAAATAACGACTTAACCACCTCGATTAAAAAAATACCCTCCCTTTCGAATACCCTCCTTCTTGCAGAATTAGGTCAAAATAAAAAAAGGTCGCCTTCTGTGTTCATCACCAACACGAAAACGCCCCTTATATATTTTATTAGGAATATATTTCCCTTACAGAATTCTTAATAGTAAGCGATTACACGTTTACTTTCTCCTTTTTGTCATTTCCCAAATTCAGGATTTCCTCCCCGTAGCGGTCAATGATTTTCATATATGTCTCGGAAGCGGCACCGTTACCCCAATCGTAAATCGTGAATTTGCCGATACCGGAGCCTTTGTCTCCGGCGTATCCGCCGTGTCCGTAATTTTCCATCATAAATCCGTAATCCTTTTCGTCGAAATACGGATAAACGGCTTCCCATTGTTTTTTGGCCTGAGCATTCTCTTCGCAATACATCATGCTGAAAGAGGATTTCAAGGCCACGACTCCGCGCTCGATATACTCGCGATTGTCCAAAAGCTTGCCATAACGGATAAACAGGTCGGCGAACAAGGCCTGACGCGAATCGTTCCACTCGCCGTCGGCGTTCATTACGCCGAATCCGCCGAAGACTCCCACGTACATATACGGCGGTTGCCAAACGGCCTGGTTCATCAGCAGTTCGTCAACGGTACGCTGACCCAAACCGAGGTATTGTTTTTCTTTTGTCAGCTGATAAGCTTCGAACATGGCTTCGGCCACATAGTACATCGACAGGGTGTTCTGCTTGTACATATTATTGCGCTCCACTTTTTTGTCGACAAGGTCATTCTGCCCCCAACGGCTACACGACCAATAGGTCTCGAAGTCTTCCCACTTTCCGTAGGGAACTACGAATTCGCTCATGGCTTTCGTAGCTTTCAGGGCGCTTGTCTTATATTGTTCGTCTTTGGTCAGGCCGTAAAGTTTGAACAGAAAAGCCGCCGACATGGCCGTCTCTGGGGAGCGGCGCAAAAGGCCGAGGTCTTTCTGCGTTTTGAAATCGAGCCAAACAGCGTAGAAGCCTTCAGAGCCCTGAAGCTTTACCAAGCGGTTGGCGTAAGTCTTGGCGTATTCCAACAGGCGCTCGTCCTTTTCCAGTTCCTCATACCAAGTCAGCATTTGGTAAGCCGTGAAGCTCATGTCCAGAATATGAAGAGGCGAAGTTTTGGGATCTCTGGTCACCGGATTCCGGTTCGAATTGCCGAAATACAAGGTGTTCCAACCTTTCGATCTCCAGTATTTTTTCCCTTTCACTTCCACTTGTCCCATATCCGTTCCCACAATGGCCGGAAACAAACCGTCGGTTTGCGGAAACGACAAAGCCAGTTCCTTGGTCATGTTCGCCCTGCGGATATAATCCTGATTGCCCGTACGGCGACCGTAGCGGTAAAGCCCTTGGGCAGAGCGCAAGGAAGAAAACCAAGCCTGGTTGAAAATCGAACGGAATTCGCGCTCGCTCACTTCGCCCGGATAATTGGGGCTTTGGGTGTAGTTGACGATAAATACAGGCGCCCCCACTTTTTTTCCGTTCAATTCGAATTCTTGCCAAACGGCTTTTTCCCAAGTATTGAACGCCCAATTGTAAGTGTGTTTTACGTAGGCTTCCAACGGCTTGTCCACTGGTTTTCCTTCTTGGGCCAGTTGCTTTCCGTATTTTTCCCACATAAATGCCAAAGGACGGCGCCAAGGGTTTTGAACAGCCTCTTTTCCTTCGTCCACCATTACAAAGAACGCGAAGCTGGCTTTTCCCTTTTTGAAAGCCGTGTTTCCTTTTTTCTGAAACAGCACGTGTTCTTTTACTTTATAATCGCCCAAACCGATTGTCAATTGGTTTTTCGGAGCGTTCAGGTCCATATACCAACGGTACGGACTATCGCGGCGGGCGTCCAAATCGGGAATCAAAGTCAGCACTTTGTTCTCATTTGTCATTACCAAAGCCGGCGCGCGGAATACGTGATCGGAAATAATATGCTGGTCCGTAGGAGTCAGATGCGGAGCCCAATGGAACGACGCCTTAAAGGCCGGCAGAATATTAACCGACATAGAGGCGCAAACCGTATCTTTCGGCAAGTCGGCCGTTACGTTTACCCTGAAAAGTTTGTCGGAAATTCTCTCGACCTCCACCGCCGACTTATCCGAAAAGCCCGGATCCACTTTAAAACTTTCGACGAACCCTTCCAGCTCGTTCTGTTTTTGGCTACAGCCAAAGCTCCAAATCAGGAGACAGATTAAAAAAGCAGTTCTTCTCATTTTCTTTAGGTTTTGATATTAAAAGAGAATGAATGCGAGTGGTATTAGGTATATGGTATTTCGTATTAGGTACTAGGCCTTGAAACACTGTATTCTTCAGGTTTAACACTTCGCATTCACTCTTTTGTATCCTTAAAAAAAATGGCGACTTGGAATACAGGCGCCATTTACGGAACAGAAAGGTTCGGCCCCGGAATTAATCCCGAGGCCGATAAGGCATCACACACTCACCTTTTCTTTTTTCTTATTTCCCAGATCCAGGATATCTTCCCCGTATCTGTCAATAACTTTCATAAAGGCCTCGGAAGCGGCTCCGTTGCCCCAATCGTAAATCGTAAACACTCCGATTCCCGTTCCTTCGTTGTCGGTATAGCCGTTGTGTCCGTAATTTTCCATCATAAATCCGTAATCCTTTTCATTGAAGAAAGGATAAACTGCTTCCCACTGCTTTTTGGCTCTGGCGTTCTCTTCGCAATACATCATGCTGAAAGAAGATTTCAAAGCGACAACACCGCGTTCCACGTATTCGTTGATGCCCAACAATTTGCCGTAGCGAATCATAAGGTCGGAGAACAGCGCTTGGCGCGAATCGTTCCATTCGCCGTCGGCGTTCATTACGCCAAATCCGCCGAATACCTCCACGTACATATAAGGCGGCTGCCAAACGGCCTGCGTCATCATCAGTTCGTCGACGGTTCTTTGGCCTAGCTGGATATAACGTTCCTCTTTGGTCAGCTCATAAGCGCTCAACATCGCTTCGGCAACGTAGTACATCGAAAGCGTGTTTTGCTTGTACATATTGTTACGCTCGATTTTCTTATCGACCAAAGTCTTGTGGCCCCATCCGCTACACGACCAATAGGTCTCGAAGTCTTCCCATTTTCCGGTAGGGATAATATACTTGATCATGGCTTCCGAAGCTTTCAGGGCGCTGTCTTTATAGCGTTCGTCCTTGGTCAGTTCGTAAAGCTTGAAAAGGAAAGTGGCCGACATGGCAGTCTCCGGCGAGCGGTGCAACAGGCCGAGATCCTCCTGCGTTTTGTTATCGAGCCACACAGCGTAAAAACCTTCATCGTCCTGAAGGTTGATCAAGCGGTTCGCGTAAGTCTTGGTATAATCGATCAGGCGCTCGTCTTTTTCCAGCTCCTCGTACCAAGTCAGCATCTGGTAAGCCGTAAAGCTCATGTCCAGAATATGAAGAGGCGCTTTTTTAGGATTCCAAGCGATCGGGTTTTTGTGCGAGTTCCCGAAATACATCGTTTTCCAGCCTTTCGAGCGGTTGTATTTCTTTCCTTTGATCTCCACCTGTTCCATCTCCGTAGCCACAATCGCCGGGAAGAGGCCGTCTGTTTGCGGGAATGACAAAGCGAGTTCCTTGGTCATGTTCGCCCTGCGGATATAGTCTTGGTTGCCGGTTCTTCGTCCGTAGCGGTAAAGCCCTTGGGCCGAACGCAACGAGGAGAACCAAGCCTGGTTGAAGATCGAGCGGAAAGCGCGTTCGTTCACTTCTCCCGGATAGTTCGGGCTCTGCGTGTAGTTCACGATAAACACAGGCGCTCCGACTTTCTTTCCGTTCAGTTCGAATTCTTGCCAAACGGCTTTTTCCCAAGTGTTAAACGCCCAGTTGTAAGTATTTTTCACGTATGGTTCCAACGGACGGTCGACCGGCATTCCGGTAAGCGCACGCTTGCGTCCGTATTTTTCCCACATAAAAGCCAACGGACGGCGCCAAGGATCGCGCACGGCGTCCGGGCCTTCGTCTATCATAACGTAAAAAGCGAAATCGACTTTCCCTTTCTTGAATTTAGTCTTGCCCGTTTTGTGGAAAAGAACGTGCTCTTTCACCACATAATCCGCCAAACCGATTTCCAAGCGGTTTTCGGGAGCGTTCATATCCATATACCAGCGATAAGGGCTTGTGGCGCGGGTATCCAGGTCCGGCACCAAAGTCAGCACCTTGTCCTTGTCGGTCATAACCAAAGCCGGCGCGCGGAATACGTGGTCGGCGATGATGTGCTTGTCTGTAGGCGTAAGGTGCGGCGCCCACTGAAACGAGGCCTTAAAAGCCGGGATAATATCAACGGAAAACGATCCGCAAACGGTGTCTTCCGGCAAATCCGCCACGACACTTACCCTAAAAAGTCCGTCGGAAACTTTATCAACGGAAACGTCCGCTTTATCGGAAAAAAGGGAGTCTACCTTAAAAGCCTCCACATAACCGTCCAACTCGCTTTTGCTGTCGGCGCAACCGAAGCATAACAGCGCGAGAAAAAACCAGAGCGCGTTTTTTTTCATTTTTTTTGATTTTAAAAGACCTCGTGCGGCCTATTCCTCTTAATTCTATTTCGCTATCGAAAAGAACCGCGGGGTTGCGGATTTAAGGCAAACCCGCGTTCTTTTTATTTCTTCGGGATCTTAGATCCGTACCTCAAGTTTTAGGTCTTGATTTTCCGCAAGGATAATCTGGCCGAAGCTCACCTCCACCCTTCCGTTGTTCTGACTGATTTCGCAAGGAACCGATTTTCCGTCAAGGAAAAGTTTGGCCGTTTTGGCTTCTTTACCTTTAGGCAAGGTTACCTCAAAAGTCTTAAGCTTTAATTTTCCGTGCGAGATCGAAAGTTTGTCGGTCTGCAAATTTCCTTTTCTTTTTTGACTCAACGTTCCCCAGCCTTGGGAAGCCAGCAAAAGCCCGCTAAACGAATCGGCATCGAGTTTCGGATCGAAAGCCAAATAGCCCTCAGGCCCGTGATAACGGAAATCTTCCAAAGCTTGGAAAATTCCCCAAACAGCCATCGCCCTAGCGTAGTGGTCGCCACACTCGATCTCGTTCCAAGGGTTGTGCTTTTCCGGACGGTAGCGCTCGTGTACGGCTTTCACAAGCGAAAGTCCTTCTTCGAGCATTCCTTCGTAGATCATATTCGTAGCCACTTGGTACTCGATTCCCGTCCAGACCTCGTTGCGGTAACGGACGGCGTTTTCGTTAAGGTGTTCGCTTATCGGGAAAGTGCAGTTCAGCAATCCCGGCTCTCCCGGATCGGCGAAAACGCGCTCGGGCTTGTATTTGCTTACGTGCGGCCCGATGTCCTTCGTCCAGTTGTATTTCCAGATCGAACCAAGCGTTTTTTCCACTTTGTCTTGGTCATAGATATAACCCAAGCCGAGCTGATGCGCCCAAGTCTGTCCGAAAAGCTGGTCGCTTAGGCAACCGTTGGCGTACTGGTTTTTCGGATATTTCTTCAAATCCACATCCTGACGGAAATATTCTCCGTTCCACAGCCTTTCCGATGAATTCTTCTTTCCGGCCGTATATAACTTCTTGCATAGTCCGGCAAATTCGGTATCGTTCATTTCCGTCGCCATCAATTCGCAAGCGCGCAAAGCCGCGAGGTACAGCCCGCCGACATAAGTGTTGGGGCCCATGAAATTGATATCGTAAGTATTCGGTTGCGAACGCTCGATCAGGCCGTTGCCGTCACCGTCTTTGTCAATAGCGTATTCCATGGCCTTTTTGATTTTCGGCCAATTGCGCATAAGGAATATATTGTCTTTCGAAAGCGTATGCTCGCGGTAAGATTTCAGAACGACGCCCATTTGCCCGTCAAAGGCCACGAATTGGTGTCCGTCGCGGGTCTGGATTCCGCCGTCTTTCTGGAAAGACCTTCCGAAGTCGGTTTTTTCACGGATATTCCTTTCCATCGAAGGGAAAAGCCTGGCCAAAGACTGCTCGTAGTTATAAACGTGGGTACATGTCCCCTCGCAAGAGCCAACGCCTTCCCAAGCCCAAACTTTATTGTTGGCCCACCACTGGAACGTCTCGGTAGCCAAAGTGGAAGTCGGCATCATGATTCTGTGCCTGAGCCAATAAGGAAGACTCGCGTCACGATACCAAATCCGGTGGAATTCGCGTGTCTTTCCTTCCAAACGCTCCAAGTTCTCGTCCATAAAACGGGCTACGTCCTGCGAAGAGTCGAACCAGTTGGCGTACATATTTCCGATAGCCGGACCTTTCGACGGAATCGCTTTTGTCCAGTTATATCCGCTTCCGTGATCTCTTGGACGATTCGGGAAGAACCAAGTCAGCAAAAACGTCAGTTCCTTTTCTTCTCCCTTGGCCAAAGTCAGCTTTCCGCTTACTTCACCGATCAGTTTGTCGCCAAGATTTTTTGTGGCCACATCATTCGCCGAATCCTTGTCCTTATCGGCTTTCACAATTCCGTCCGCCGACAACAGGCTAAGGCTCATGTTTCCGAAGAAAGCGTGCTTCTCGTCCTTAGAATTTTCAGGAACGAAATCCATAAGCAGGCTTGTCCTTCCGTTGCCAGTTACGGCCCTGTTTCTTGATTTTCCGGCCGACACGCCTTTGCGGTCCGCCATTACCATATTCTGCAAAAAACCTGAAAGCTCGACATCAAGCTTCTTGTTTGTCTTGTTCTTGAGCCTAAAGCGCAATACCGTGGCCGGCGTAGCCGACTCTTGCGCCGAAAGCGGAATAAACGGCGAGAAGGCGTCCATTTCCACATGTAGCGGGAAAGCCGCCTTTTTGTCTTCGTACAGTACCGTGGCTATCGGGTATTCGCCGATAAACCCGATATTGTCGAAGCCTTTCTTGTCAAGGCTTCTTGACTCGGTCTTTCCGTGGCCGGATACTTTCACTGAGAACCCTTGGTCGAAATAACTCAATGGCTCGAAAGTCTGATAACAAACTTTCCACGGGCCTTGTCTGGTTTCGAAATCGAGAAAACGATCTTCCGCACAGCCCGTATTGTAGGCGTTGTTGGCGATCCACCAGTTGGCCAAAGTTCCATCACCGCGCACATAGAGCTGGCCGGCCGCTATACCGCCGCAAGGCATTCCGATCGTTCTCAATTCTTCGCCCTTATAAACTTTCTGTTCGCCCGAGGCGTAAAGGCTTTTTTTCCATTTTCGTCCCAAGTTTTTATTCTCGGGAATCACATGTCCGAACTTGTTGTTCTGGCCGAAAGCCGACAAAGCTCCCAGCAATAGAAAACACAACGAGAACAAATAACGTCTGCTTTGAGTCAACATTAAAAGTCATTTTTTTAGATTTTTTCCGTATCTAAAATCCCCTTCCGCTAAAGTAGCTTAAACCTTTTAGGTTGTAAAAAAATAGCATTTTTATTATTTCAATCGCAGTGATTTATCTTTTGATAAAAAAAATAAATACTCCCATTATACCATTTAATAATAAACATTTTCGGTTATATGCCAATAATCGTCAAGTGCAATGAGAATTCATAAAAAAATTGGTTCTTTGACAATTTCTGTGGTGCTCTATATCCCAGAAACTAATACCCTAATTCTCATATGCTCAAAATTCGGTATCCCGAATGAGATTCGTTTGTAGTACCGAATCATGTTATTCAAGCCTTCGGTCATTGCGTTAGTCACTCCGGTTTGAGTGAAAGCCCATATCTGAGTGCGCCAGCGACAAAGGGTCTTAACAAATCTGTTGAACCCTTTTTGGTTCACGTCCCGTGCTTTTTCGATCCATTGGTCCAATCGTTTCTCGTCGGATACCTTGGTTTCTGAAAAGTCCATGATCTCCAAAAATTCGTTCCGTAGGTCATAGGCGTCTTTCAATAAGGCGGAATCCCGGAACGCCCGACCCAAAGATTCCCGTTGCCGGGAACAACAATGGTCAGGACGTTTAAAAAGGGCCCATTTTATATTCTTGAAACAGTCCGTGTCTTTGTGTTCTTTTCGCAACTTTTTCCTGATTCCGTCTAATGAATCGTTCAGGGATTTGACGACATGAAAATAATCGATGACTACCGCAGCGTTGGGAAAACAAGCCTCGCACACATCAATGTAGGGCCTCCATATATCGCAGGCGACAACCTCTATCCTCCGCATGAATCCGTTGCCAAGAGACTGGAAATGAGACCTAATCGTTTCTTTTTTCCGGTCTTTGAGAATGTCGAGGTGAATGCCCCGTTCCAAGTCCGTAAGCACGCAAACATAGTCTTTCTTCCCTTTTCGGTGCGCCAATTCGTCAATGCCCAATTTTCTGACGCGGGCGTACCTGCCAAGCAAATCGACGGCTTTGTTTGCGTGCCGAAAATATATTCTCTCCACCGTCTTATGGCAAGCGTTGACCAAAGCGGCGACCTCGCTGAACGATTGTTTGGCGCAAAGTTCGAAGATCCATTTTGATTGCCTGTCGGTATGGGATTTTCCGGACGAGGCCCATTCAGGCCTGTGAAGAAAGTATCTCCCGCAACCTTCACAAACAAACTGGGGAACCCGGACGTGAAGCCAAACCTCTTTTCCGCTGATGCTCAAGTCTTGGTATTTATGCAGACTATATTGGTTGATTGTTTCTCTTTTCTTAAGACAAACGGGACATTCACGGTAATTTGGCAGTGAATACCTATCTTCTTTGGACCGTGCACTACAGATTCCACCTTCAGATAAGGTAGGTGCAGAATTGACCCGTAAAATTCTTCTTCCGTCATTTTGCAAAGAGACTACTTTCCACAGAAATTGTCAAAGCACCAAAAAATTAAGGGCGAGAAAGATAACATCTTCCCGCCCCCTTGTAAGAAACCTACTCCACTGCCTATTTTATTCGTCGGTTCCCGAGGCTACTTGGTACAATTCCAATTCCTGCATCAGGGACATTTTACGGTCCACTCCGTTTCGGATAAAACCGTTAATCTCAAATTTCATATAGCGGCCTTTTTTCGGAGCGTCGAAAGGAATGAATTTCCAATCCAAGTCCGTTTCTTCCGGTATCAGGACATAGTCGGCCACCGGATCTCCCCAATCGTTTTTGTCATCACTGACATAGATTTTCGCTTTGGTCACCAAATCGGTGAACACGTCGGGGGAAATCTGGTGCGGCAGGTAAGACACCATCGCCAATTCTCTGGAAGATTTCATATCCACTACAATCGGGTGCGGATACGGAACTTCCATGGTCCACGGCGTCAGCCACAGGTTTTCGGGATTCAGGCCCGCCTCCACAATTCCGTCGAACACTTTGGTGATCGGGAATTTTTCGTGGCCCGGCACCAAGGCTTCGATTCCGAATTCCTCGCCCAACGGATCCAGTTTTTCAAAAACTCCGATAGCGTTTACCTTGGCCGGATCGGCGGAATAACCGGCGTCCGCAAAAGCGGAAAAGGCCATGTCCTGATCTCCAATCCATTCGCCAAAGGCCCAAACGACATTGTTCAGGTTGCTTTTCAGCGTAAAGTTCGGCGTGTTCTCGTTTCTGGTTTTGATAAAATCCATAAACTGAAGGTCCGTGCCTTTCGCCTCCACCATTTTGATGATTTCGAGGAACTTGGCCGTACGGACTTCGGCCGGAACGGCACCACGTTCTTCCGCCGACATAGTGAACGGATCATATGAAGCGTAAGCCGGATCTTTTTTGGCTTTGGCTATCATTGGATCCAAAAAACGAGCTTTTGCGTCAGCGTCGCCATTGGCTTCCGCAAAGCTTAGCGCGGCGTAAAGCGCTACGGCTTCGTCACCTAGTGTCTCCTGCTTGAAGTTTGATAGCCAGTGAAAAGCGCTTTTTGCCAATGAGACACGCATGTCCTGATCATTTTGCGGAAATCCGCCTATTTGCGTGCCCAAAACCACTGACTTGTCCCAAGTACTGGCCATCTGACTTCCGCCTACCAAGTTTATCTTCAACGGGCTAGATCCATCCTCAAAACCGGAAAAGTCTTTCATCCCGGACAACACCGTTGCAAACTGTTCCTGGATTTTCGGAAGAGCCTCATTTGAGTACAAATTGGAACTATAAGTGAACTCCCCTTCGCTTACTTTTGTGAAAAGGTTCGCATAATTCGTATAGTTGGAGGCCTGAAAACCCGGCGCTTTCTCAGCCACATTTTTCATTATCGCCTTGTAGAAATCGATATTTCCTTTCGCTTTATTAGAAAACAAATCCACTCCCGAAGCCAGAATGATTTTTTCACCTTCACGCTTTACAGCAACCACTGGCTTACTGGCCGAAGTGGCCAGAACGTCCCAGTCTGCAGGCTTATCCAAAGTCAGGAATGAGCCTGAATTGGAAGCCTTTAGCGTCGCTCCGTCTTTGGCGCTCAAATCCGTTACGGGGCCAGCTTCCATGCTAAAACCGAAATTCTTTGTCAGCGAGTTCAGGTTAGCCAATGTACTTCCGTCGCCCATTGCGAAGAAGCAAACCGAATTGCTCTTGCCGAATTCGAGAAGACTGCTGACATCCTGCGCGCTGTAAGGCGTATTGTTCTCGGTATTGAGAAATATATTCCAAGCGTTTTTTCCGTTGACATCCGAAAGGGCCAACGAAGGAAACGAAATCGTTTGGCCTTGGAAATTCGCAGTGTCCAGATAGGACAAGAAACGAGCCTCGTCACCGAACAAATCCGGGTTCCAGTATTGCGACACGTCATTCAGAACGTGAAGTACTGGCCTGTCAAAAGGGTCTTCGCCGGGAACGTTGAGATCGACGGCCGCTTCTTCGCAAGACGAAGCCAGCGCACCTCCCAAACACAACGCCAGGTATACACGGTAAATGCTTTTCATAAACATCTTAATTTAATTCTTAAAAAAGGCCGGCCCAATGGGGCTTCGGGCCGGCAAGAGGGAATTTACAACGGGCAAGCACCGTATGTGCCACCGTTGAGACTACCTGTGGGAGTAAAATAAATTTCGTCAGGATCTATCACGTTCTTGTCGCCCAAGAATACCGGGCAACTGGTCGTGTTCTCTATATAGATGGAATTTCCCCTTGGCGCTTTATTGTTTTCCCAAATACAGTTTCGGAAAATCGATACGCCTTTATCGTGCAACAGCGTTCCGCCTTTGCCCCATTGGCTATTGGCGTTAACTTCGTTGTTTCGGAAAATACACTCGTCGAAAGTGGTCCCATCCGTCAGTTCGTGGATTACGCCAACGCCCCCACCGTTAAGGCTGTAGTTGTCTTCGAAAACACACGCCTTAAAAATGGCTTGTCCATCACGGATCCAGATCGAAGAGGCCCACATTCCGTGATTACCACGAAACGTGCAGTTTCGGAATTCGGGACTTCCGCCGTGTACGAATGCGGCTCCGCCGTTCCATGCGTTTCCGTGTTGGATAGTTACACCGTCGATGATTGATTTTTCAAGTCTGTGCTTATAACGCCCATCGAAAACCCTGGCTTTCACACCGCTTGGATAACGGCCGTCAAACTCGGTTCCGCCTATTTTGGTCTTGTATGTATCCGGGTCTCTTTCGTCCATCGTTTCTTCCGTTCCGTTGAACCCCCCGTAGTAATCGAAACCTTTTTTCATAGGAATCCAGAACTCGTTGTACATGCCTTCGGCGATCCAAAACTGAACGCCGGGTTTCACCGATTCCGTTGCGGTCTTGAGGCTGGTGAAAGCGTCTTTCCACGAAGAGCCGTCATTGTTGCCCGTAGCGTCGGCATCCACATAGACCATACTGTTTGACGTGAACATCAGCGTGTCGCCGGCGGCAACGCCAAGCTCGTTAATGCCAACGACGGTGTATTTATAGTCAACACCCGGCTTAAGGCCTTTTACCACACCTACGGCTTTTCCCGCTTGGTCCACTTCGGCTTTCACGGCTTTTTCCTTGTTTACCGTCCCGCGTTCCCAAACGTAAAAACTGAATTCGGTTTGCGCACTTTTGCCAGTCGAAATCACTTTGCCCGTAAGCGTGGCTTTTTCGTAGTCACGATAATCCAGTTCTCCTGTCTGCACAGTCGGCAACGTTACGCCCGGAGCAACCAAGGTTTTCAGACTCAAAACATCGCCTTCCTCTTTTACCTCGGCGTTTTCGGCGAATACCGCAAAAGCATAGTCAGTATAAGAGTGAAGCTCCTCGACCGTGGAGGTTATCGTATTAGTAGATTCATTATAAACTCCATCGGCCTTTTTGCGTGTTCCCAAATTGCCTTGGACCCAATAGTAAAATCCGACAGTCTCGATCTTTTTATCGCCAACGGTAAGTACTTTGGCGTTCAGTGTAGCGCTGTTTTCCGTTACGTTTGTGGCGATTTCGGTCACCACCTCCAAAAACTCCTGATCCAAAACCGGATCATTTTCGCTTTTTGTACAGGCCGAACCTATCAGTAACAGCCCGACAACTAATATGTATAAAGCTCTTTTCATTGGATATTATATTTAATTCCGCAGATTCGTCCCGAACCGAGAAAGGCTATTGGCCTTCCTTGATTCTGGGCATTGTGAGTTTCCAATTGTCTTCCGACCCCAATTTGGTTTCCAGCTCGTCGGCCAGTTCAGGATTCGAAACCCTGTACTTTGAGGCGACTCGTTCGGCAAGCCATTCCGGACGGTTGGCCCGCTTGGCAAAACGCATAAGGTCGTTCCACCGGCGTCCTTCGAAAGCCAGTTCCCTAGCCCGCTCGTCAAGTAAAGCGTATTCCACCAATTCCATATTGGTCTTAACCTCTGGATGAAGATCAGCCAGATCCAAAATGTCGATCGGGTCCAAACCGACCCGGCCACGTATTCCGTCCACGTCCTGAATTCCATCTATTTCGGAATTGATAACAGCCAACGCTTCTTCGCTACGGCCCAAGCGGTTGATCGCTTCGGCGAAAAGAAGGTGAATATCGGCGGCTCGATAAATCGGGTATACGGCGTCATCCAGAAAGTTATTTTTGTTGTTGAGATATTTCACCACAACAGTATCGCCTTCCAAAACCATATAAGAAGACCCAAGACCTCTGAAAAAATCCCTGTAAAGGCTTCCGTCAGCCTTTTTTCCGTCCCAGTATTTTACCGATCCGACTGTTGGTCTCAGCAGGTATTTGCCCGGAGTCTCATTTGAGAAAATCTCCAAAAGGCCGTTTGTCTGATGATTCGATTTACTGAACGGGATAGTAGTGAGGTGTTCCAAAGCCGAACCACCTTCCAGCGTAACCCTGTCCCAATAGCTTCTCCAATTCAGCCCGCCGGAAAGATTTGATACCTTAAGGTAATTTCCCTCTTGTTCCGCAATACAAGCCCGAAGTTTTTCCGCCGCCGTCTGGTAGTCTCCCGCATAAAGCAAAAGTTCTCCATACAAAGCTTTTCTACTTACCCTAGTAAGGTGCCACGGCTGGCTGATCTCTTTACCGTCGCCGTCGATAAGCTTCCAGTCCGGCACGGCCTGCTCCTCGGCCCATTTCATTTCCGACAATAGCCAGTTGATCATATCCGACTCGCCGTATTCGCGGGGTTCGTAGCCCGGAACTTCGCCGTCCAAAGCCTCTTTTACCACGGGAACCGTTTTGTATGTCTGGATAAGCTGGAAATATACCCAGGCTCTCAGCGTCTTGACTTCGGCGATGTACATATTCATCACATCGTCGGTCATTTTAGGGTCAACCTTGGCTTTTTCGATATTGGTCAACACGTCGTTACAGTTCAGGATCACGTCGTAATAAGGACGCGGATCGGCATATGGATTGTCTTCGGACAAAGTCTGATGACGGTCCAACTGCAACAAAAAAGGGTCGTAGTTTCTGGTTACGGTCATCAGGTCGGCCCGCAGGTCGCCCATTACCACCAATCCCTCCACCAAATCCTGGAGCTTGGCGTACGACCCGATGGTCGCGCGCCTTACTTTGTCCAAGGTATTATAATGGTCACCCTTTTCTTGGATCAAATCCTGCGAAGGGTCGAAAAAGTCGTCGCAAGAAAACAGCAGGCCCAATCCCAGCGCCAAAGCCATCATCTTTCCGATGCCTATAAATCCGTTTCGTTTTTTCATGACTCAAAAATTAGATGCCCAACTTCAGCCCAAGCATTACGGAACGCAATACCGGTACCTGTCCGTAATCGACGCCACGGCCAGTCATAGTGTTGCCGTACGCGATATCCGGATTGGTTCCCAGATAATTCGACAGCGTGAAAAGGTTACTGGCCGTCGCGTAAGCGCCCAAGCTGCGGATGATTTTGCTTCTGATCTGGAAATCGTAAGAAAAGCTCACGTTTTTCAGGCGGAAGAAAGACCCGTCCTCAATCCAACGGTCAGAGAAACGGGCGTTGCCCATCGGGTCCCCCAACATGGCTTTCGGCATGTCGGTCGGTTGCCCCTCGTAACGCCAACGGCGCTGAACGGCCGTACTCTGGTTGAAATATCCCGAAGCGCTTTCCAATTGGCTTCTCTTATGGTTGAAAACCTCGTTGCCGTAAGCGTAGTCAAAAAGGAAGTTGAAGGTAAGGCGCTTGTAACGCACGCTACCGTGCACCGCTCCGAAGAAATCCGGCGTAGCGTTGCCGATAGACTCGCGGTCCGACTCGTCAATAATCCCATCACCGTTAAGGTCGGCGAACTGAATATCTCCGGCTCCGAAAGAATTGCCGTAACGGTCTTCCAAGGACAGGGCTTCGGCTTGTTTTAACGAAGTAATCACACCCAATGAACGGTATCCGTAAAACTCGCCAATAGATCCCCCTACCCGGGTGATGATTTGGCCTCCGTTAATGTCCGTGACAAGGTGCTGTCCGTTGCGCGAATCGTTAAGGGAATTGTCTCCCAATTCCGTCACTTCGTTGTCGTTCATCGCAAAGGTGGTCCCGAGCGTTACGCCCAGGTCTTTGGTACGCAGGGCATCCACTGTCAATCCCGCCTCAAAACCGGTATTTTGCAAGGCGCCTCCATTGCTAACCAGAAGTTCGGTTCCGTAATACGTGTCCAAACGCTCGGTAGTCAGCAAATCGGTGGTTTCGGAGCGATAAGCATCAAAAGTCGCCTTCACCCGATCGTTCCATAACGAAAGATCCAAACCAACGTTCATCTGGGAAGTCTGTTCCCATGTCAGGCCAGTGCTCGGTATACTTCCTCTTACAATTCCTGAGATATTCAAGTATGGAATTCCCACATAAGAGAATCGCGAAGCGTAATATCCGATATCCTCGTTACCGCTTACGTTGTAGCCAGCACGGATTTTCAGGTCGGAAACGGTTTCCAATCCTCGCATAAAGCTCTCCGAAGAAACTCTCCACGCACCCGATACATATGGGAAATATCCGAAACGGTTATCACGGCCGAATTTTGAACTTCCGTCTGCGCTAAGGCCAGCGTCGAGGTAATATTTGTCTTGGAATGCATAGCTAAGTTTTCCGTAGAAAGTAAGCATGTTCCACTTTCCGTTCATCGGCAAAAGGCCTCTTAAGGATCCGTCACCGCGACCGATGGTCGTGAATTTATCCGAAGCGGAATTTACGTCAGAAGCGATCTCATCTTCCAACTGACTAACCTTCACCCTGGATCCTGCCAAGGCCGAAACCCTGTGTTTCTGTTCGAAAGTTTTGTCATAAGCAAAAGAAAGCTCGGAAAGCACAGAGTAGAAGTTACGCTGGTTGTTACCCATCAAACTTTCGGCACTGCCGCCCAATTGAGGCACAACACCAACACGCGGAACGAAAGATGACTCTTTCATGTTCATGATATCGGCGATGATCGAAGCTTTCGCGCTCAGGCTTTTCGTGATCCGTTGGTCCGCGGTCATACCGGCACGAAGGCGGAAGTTTTCATTCAACCCTTTCGCGTTTTGGATAAGCGCCGTCGGGTTACTCATCCCGAATGTTCCGTATTCGTCCAGAAAAGGAAGCTTGATGCCTTTCTCGCTTCGGCGGTAAACGCCCATCAACGGCGATTTGAAAACCGAAGCCAAAGTCGGGTTCACCGTAGCGTTAGGGCCTTGAGTACGGAGGTTCGAGCTCATTTTGGTCAAAGAAACCTGCGGACGTACCAAAAGGCTTCCCAACAGCCTCATCTTGGCGTTCATCCGGATATCGAACGATTCGTAATCCGTGTTCTTCACAACTTCTTGGTTATTGGCATAACCTACCGAGAAGTTATAAGACGTCACTTCGTCACCACCCTGTACGTTGGCCGAATAACGGTTCATAATGCCCGTTTGGTAAACTTCGTCTTGCCAATCGGTGTCATTGCCGTAGCGAAAAGCCTCGGCGCCAACGGAACGGCTCAACAAAAACGGGTATTTTTTCTCGATCTGAGAATAATCGAGACCCGAGCTCAGAGCTTGGTCCAAAGCGTAGGAACGGAAAGCCGAAGCGTTCATCACTTCCGATTTTTCAGGAGCGAAGGAAACACCAAAATCCGCACTGAAGTCTACACGGGTGTTTTTTACGTCACTGTCTTTGGTGTAGATGAAAATCACTCCGTTATTGGCCAAAGATCCGTACAGCGAAGCCATTCCGTCCTTAACTACCGTCACTTGCCCGATGTCCTTGATTTTAATGGAAGACAACGGATTGTAAAAGTTTCCTTCCAAAGCGGTAAGCTCTCCCAAACGGGTTTCGAAAATCACCCCGTCCACTACAATCAGCGGTTCGGTATTGGCGGAAGCCGAAGAAGCCCCGCGCAATGTCATAGTAGAACCCGATGCGGAAACTCCCGAACGGCTATTTGACAAAAGCCCGGGAACAAGCCCGCGCAACGCATTGTCGAGGGTGAAATACCCGCGTTCGCTCAATTGCTCACCTGTAATTGTCACCGACGACCCCGGAGCTTCGCCCGGCGCAAAATTGCCAAACGGAGTCCTTACGCTTTCCGGCGTTTTGTCCAAAACCTTTTTGGACAGCAAAATATCCACTTTGGACTTGCCGTGGAGGTACACCCTTTTGGATACGTAGTCGGCGAAGGAAAACTCCAGCGCCACTTCTTCCTTGGAAGAAATCGCCAGCGAGTAGCGCCCTTGCGCATCGGTAAACACCGACACGCCCTGGCTACCGATCAGGTTGACGACTACGCCCTCTAACGGCACGCCCTCATGGGTGTCGATGACGGTGCCCGACACTTGCTCCTGCGCAAAAGCGTGACCGCACAGGAACAACATCGCAAGCGTCATTATTTTTATGGAAATATGTTTCATTCCTTATTGTTTTATCTATCAAAAAGTGAAAAGGGTACGGGCGGAAGCCTCACCATTAGCCTCCGCCACGAGGAGGACGTACCCTATTCTTTCACCGGGACGAAGAAAAGTTTGTTGAGACACAGCTCGTAAACTTCCATCGGCTCGTTGTCGTCGTCCAAGATCTCTTTCGGATCAGTGACTTCGAAACGGATAGTCCTTTCGCCGAATTCCGAAAATCTCAGGATTTTGACAAAATCGTTGTTCCAGCTTCCCGACGGAGTGTAACGCGGATCGATCAATTCGCCGTCCACAAAAACCGCCGATTGGCCGCTTTTTCCTTTCACTCCGCTGATCACCACCCTGTGGTGGCCCGCCATGGAAGCGTCGAGTTTATACTCAACCCAAAAAGGATTCTCAGAACGGAAGTGGAGAGCGATATCGCCGGTAGCTTCGTTCGATACAGGAGTACGGGAAGGGTCTTCCTCGAAACCGTTGCTCGGAGGAGCCGTCTGGCCGATGAGGCCCGCAGTCAATCCTGTCTGGAAACCGAGTTCGTGGGTTACGGTTCGGCCCATAACGTGAGACATCAGGAGCTCCGGCCTATTGATACTGTAAGAGAGCCCGTTGCTGTAACGCTCCGGATCTTTGGCAAACCACTCCGCGGTCATGATCAGACGAATGCCGTTCGTAGCCATAATGGTGTCTCCCGCTTTTCTGCCTTCCGTCTTTTCGGCGAAAATGCTGGACTCTATGATTTTGTTTTTGACTTTGTCAACAAAACCTTCTTCATCCTCAAAATAATCGGGCAGGTTTTCGGCTGATGTATAATAGCGTTCCACCATCCGGTCATAGGCGCTTTCCACGGCTTGGTCAGAGTAAACGAGATTTGAGTAACGCAAGTCCTCGCCGTTGAGATTTCCGTAAGCGTTCAGGAATTTATATCCCAGATAAAATACAGAGTCATAAATCGTTTGTCCGTATTTATCCACACCGATAGGGAAACTCTTGTCGCGATCAAGAATAAGCGTATCCTTCAAAGCCACCGACTTGTACTTGGCATATTCGTCATCCATTTCCCTGATACTTTCGAAGAGGTTTTTCTTTGGAGCCAAAGCGCCTTCCAGAAAATACACCACTCCGTTTTCGCAGAAAACAGGTTCTCCGGCACTTTCCACCATGCGATCCAGGCTTAGGCCCGAGCCCGCCACTTTCGTGGCCCAGATGTTTTTGCCGTTATAGAGCGTCTTTACGTATTGGTCCGGCTGTTCGTCCATTCCGCTGGTGTACAGCTGGGTGTTGCCGATATGGTAAGCCAATACGCTTTTCATTGAATCTTCCGAGATGTTATACGCATTCAGCGCCGATTCTTTTGGCAAGAAAACCGTAACGGGTCTTCCGTTCGAAACGCTGTCCATATAACCGTGCTTGCGCAAAAGGTCGGCAAAGAAGCGGTATTCCGGTTTCGAATCCAGATAACCGCCCACCGTCTGCGATTCTACGCCACCGCGTCCTCCGTCGTAGTGTTCGGCGGGGTCGTCGCATGAGGCTAGGCCCAAAACCGCCAACGCGCAAGCCATCACGATGTTTTTAATTTTATCGCTATGCATGTTTAAATCACTTTACGGGTTTGAACACTAGTCTGTCTAAGCTTAACCTGCCTCCGGCCACCGACTTGAGCATGAACTTATGGCGTCCGTTCTCCGTGAAAGTATAGCGCCCTATCGGCACGTTCCAAGCCGGCGGATAGACTAAGTTTTCGCTACGTTGACCGTCGATCCAAGCAGACATGGTTGCCCGGAAGTTACCGCTACCTGAACGGAAGCTGATATCGTATGTGCCCTTCAAAATCGGGCGGGTCGTATATTCAAACCATCCGGATTCGGCCACGTAACAGTTCAGGTGGTCAGAACTATTGTTGCGGTACATATACACGAACTGCGTATAGCCTTTGGCTCTCCAGCGTTCAACCTTGTCGACATATACCACTTCCTGGTCATTTGACGCTACCTGAAAACCGTAAAGCTCAGGCACGGCGATGATATCGTCCTCCACCAAAATCGGATCGAATTCGGCTTCGAACAACACGTCTTTCACGTCGTGGATAGTGGCGTTTTTGGATTGCATATCAAGATTGTAAACATCAAGGGTATTCGCTCCTTCGAACACTTCGTTTCCGAAGTCGTCAATTTGGGTATTGATAAAATATCCGTCAGAGTTTTTGATCATTTTCACCATCGAAGATCCGACAGTGAGCAAAATATCCGTCTTGAACCGATCGGAAAACAACTTGCCCGAGATCACGTGGTTACGGACGAAACGGTTCAGCTTGTTATCCCTTGAAGTATAATCATTACCGGCGCCGAGTTTTTCCACCAAACCGGCGAAATCCTCGATTCCTTTGGCTTTATAAACCTCATCCGGTTCGGCCAAAACGGTATACAGCACGCGAGTTCCTTTTTCGGTCGTCTCAAGTTCCAGAGTGTCGATCAAGCCCGTTTTCTCAATCGCTTCGGTCAAGATTCCGTATTTGCCCAAATCTTTCAACGTTCCGTGAACGCCCTTGGAAATCGGTTCCACCGGGCGGTCCAGAATATGTAAAAAGCCGTTTGAGCATTCGATGTCCCGCTCGAGAATGGTTGATTTCTGGTTTACCTTCAAACCGTTCAAACCTTCGCTACCAAAAGCTACCACGAGTTTGTTACCGTTCATAGTGGTATCGCTCATCGGGCCTTGGCGGAAAGAGAAGCTCTCGAAGCCGGTCATTACCGTATGCGTACGGACCAATAGATCCACATAGTCTTTTTCAAGACCATCCACACCCGAAACGCCCAGCTCTGAATAGAAAGCCTCCATAGCGTCGTTTTTACAGGCCAAAAAGGTGTAATTGCCACGAGCGGCCAACAGACCGTAGTATTTTGAGGCCCTCAACAATTTGGTCCATTCGGAAAACTCGCCGTTGCCTTCGTTTTCAAAATACTCGGTTACGGTCCGCAACTTCGTATCTTCGAAAACCGCGCCTCCGTTGTCGTTGTCGCATCCCGTGAATATAAACAGCGCCAGCATCAGGCCCAGACAGGCGACACGGAAAGCGCGGATTTTTTTCGCCATCCTATTCATAGTAAGGGTTTTGTTTAAGTTGCGGATTGCTTCTCAATTCGTCAATGTGGATCGGCAGGTAGTAACTGTCCGGATCCGAGAGCAAACTTTTCCATTTCGGAGCTTCGGCCGGATCCACACGTGAAATCATCACGTCGATGATTTTTGTGGAACGCTTGTAATTGCCTCGCTTGGCGCAACGCAAAAGGTCGAACCAACGCTTGCCTTCGAAGGCGAACTCAAGAGCGCGTTCCTGCAAAATGGCGTCTTCCGAATCTTCCAAACTTCCGTTAAGGATCTTTGGCCCCAAACCGGCCCGGTTCCTTACTTGATTAAGAAGCTTTTGCGCGCCAAAAGTATCTCCTGTCTCAAGCAGAGATTCGGCTTTCATCAAAAGAATATCAGCATAGCGGTAAATGATCCAGTTAGCGTCGCGAAGATCCCCTTTCTCGAATTTCAGTATGCTTTCTTGCGTGGTTAAGTCATCGTCGCCCAACACAAGAGCGCTAATTCTCAAATCATCTTCACCGTACAATTCGGCTACCTGGTCACTGATCTCAAACGCGGGCTCATGGTTATTGCTTCCGTCGGACCCGCCAAAGAGTTTCCAATATGAATTGAACTGGTTGAGTGGCTTGCTGAACTGGACTTCCAGAATGTTTTCGGCCACATTCCCTTCTTTAAAAATCCTCAGGTATTCGGATTCGGCGTTGAAATTTTTTTTCTGCTCTTCCGTCCAATTCGGATCAACCTCGGCCATCAAAGAATATGTGGAGGCGTTTATGACCTTGTCGCAATAGAGAATGCTCTTGTCATATTTCTCATCCCACAAAAAGATGTCGGCCAACAAAGCCCTAACCGCCGCTTTTGTACCGTACGCTTTTCCCGGCTCCACTTCCGAGAAACCGCGCGGGGCGTAGCGTTCAGCCCATTCCAAATCCTTTTCCAATTGGGCGAGGATTTCCGCTTCGGAGCTTTTCGGGAGATAAACGTTCACTTTGTCAGTGTCGGTAGGCTCCAATTGCATCGGGACCTCGCCGAAGGTTCTCAAGAGGTAGAAATAAGCCAACGAACGCTGGAAATACGCTTCGGCCAAATAGGAATTCAACTCCTTGGCTGTCAGCGAAAGGTCCGAAGCCCGGACCGAAGGGGCGTACTTGAGCACCGTATTAGCATAATTGATAATCTGGTACATTCCGCCCCATTTCAACACCTCGTTGTTGTCGAGGATTTCCAGGTTCATTATCCTTTTATAGGCTTTGCCATGGTTTTCAATGTTGTTTCCGTACTTGACAAAATCGGAACGGATTTCACCCCAAAGAAACATCGTGTTCACTTCCGCCTGCATTTTCTGATAGCCTGCGTTCAGTGCCATACGGATGTCTTCTTTGGATTTCCAATAGTCGTCTACCGTGATATCGTCCTGAGGTTCAAGCTCCAGCCAGTCACTGCAGGAACTCAAGGACATAACCAAGGCCACGACAAAATATATCTGCAATCTTATAGTCCTCATCGCTTAGAAAATTAATGTGAGACCCATGGTGTACGTGCGGCTTGGAGGAGTACGGGCATTGTCCACTCCGAAGAAGAAAAGTCCCGATCCCAACGGTACTTCCGGGTCCTGACCACTGTAATCCGTAAAGGTGTACAGGTTATAAGCCGTGAAAAACAAGGTCAGATCCTGAAGCTTGTAGCGTTGGAGCCATTTGCGTTCGAAACGATAATCTAACGAAAGGCTTTTCCAGCGCAGGTAAGACCCATCCTCCACGAAACGATCCGAACCGAGCCAGTTATAGCCCTTGTCGAATACGGCGCGAGGCATATCTGTCTCGTCGCCCGGATTTCTCCAACGCCTCATAGTCGCTTGGTTTTGGTTGGCCGTACCAAACATGTTTTCCGAACGCATTCTGGCCATGTTCACGATGTCTTGCCCCATTCTGTAATGGAAATTAGAACTCAACCGCAAACGCTTGTATGAAACCCTAAAACCGAATCCGCCTGTAAAATCCGGATTACTGGAACCCAAATACACTACGTCGCTCTCATTGATCACACCGTCGTTGTTGATGTCCTGATATTGGGCATCACCGCCCACAAAACGGTAGTTCGATCCGCCCATAAGCATACGCAAAGGCTGACCTGTAGAAGGATCTATAACCGTTTCCCCGAACTTGTCACGTACAATAGCGTCGGATGAGGTTTTATATACACCCAGAAATCGGTATCCGTAAAAACCGCCAATCGGGTCGCCTTCACGCACCCTGACGGCGTATTGTCCGTTATCCAGCACGTTTCCGCTTTCCGGCGAAAAGTTCTCCGGGATTTCACGAACCGTGTTGATGTTTTTGGAAATATTGAAAGAGAGATCCGCTCTCCAATCCTTGGTTTTCAAAGGAGTGGCCCTAAACGAAAACTCGACTCCCCTATTTCTCATTTCCCCTTGGTTACGGGTCATGCTCGAATAACCCGACGAAGTCGGAATCCCCATGGTCCAAAGCAGGTCGGAGCCGTCTTTCTGATACACGTCAAACTCAAAAGTCAAACGATTCTCGTAAAACGATCCTTCCAACCCGAAGTCAACTTGCTTGGTAAGTTCCCATTTGAGATTGTTGAGTCTGGCGTTTGCCGGCCTTACCACATTGTATCCCGCATAAGAACCTCCCGCTTGGTAGATACTGTAATGGTTGAATCCGCCAGGAGCGCGACCGTTCACACCAAAGCTACCGCGAATCTTAAGTTGGTCGATCCAAGTAAGATCTTTCAAGAACGGCTCTTCGGAGATCCTCCACGCAACACTACCGAACGGGAAAGCGCCCCATTTGGTATCGGGACCAAAGTTGGAACTGGCATCCATACGGGTACCGACTTCCATCAAGTATTTGTCTTTCCATTTGTAAAATATCCGGGCCAATCCCCAAACGCCTCTTGATTCGGAATTGCTTGCGCCCAAGCCGTTCGGAGCCAAACCACCGGCACCCGGCGAGTTGAATTCGCCGGAAGGCAAACCGCCAGCGACTACGCTGTAAGACGATCCCCTGCGAATATTCGCTCCCCATTGGCCCAAAACGGATAATTGGTGGTTCGGGCCCAAGTTCGGCGTGTAGATTACGTTTGTAATCGACTGTACGTTGAACATCTCATTGGCGCCTTTATGCGCAACATTGGTCGAATTCAACGACCAGTCGGCGCTTGAGGCCTCCACGGGAAGGAACTTGGTAGTGGTTCCGTTAACCACGTCAAAAGAAATATCCGTATTCAGCTGAAGCTGGTCAGTAAGCGCATAACGAGCTCTGAAAACAGAACGAAAGCGATTTTCCAAATAATTATGACGCGCTTCGTTGATTACGGCTACGGGATTATACAAACCTCCCGCTCCCGGATTCAGCGGATCACGCCTAATCTCGAAAGCGTCAGTTCTGGTATCCAAGAAATAACGTCCGGTCAAATTGTTGGCCGTGTCTCGCTCGTAAATACTCTGGTTCGGCATTTTCTGATACGCAACCGAACGCTCATCACCGTAATAGCTCTTGTCATTGTCTGATCTTGTATAAGAAAAGTCGGTGCTTACGAGCAAACGCTTTGACACGTTGTAGTCAAGGTTGGCACGGAAAGAAAGGCGTTGCAAGTTGGTGCCTATTGTCGTCCCTTCCTGATCCATGTAACCCATGGCTACACGATAACGGGCTTTGTCGCCACCGCCCGAAACCGAAAGGTTATGCTCATCGGTACGGGCAACTTTTGTTATAGCCTCAAGCCAATCCGTATCTTGATTGTAATTGTGATACAAAGGCCAAGATTTGTCTTGCTTCAATTCGTAGAACTTACCGTCCGGAAGCGGATACCCGCCAACGTTAAACCTCGCGTCAGTCTGAAGCGTGACATAATCGCCTCCACCCAACATCGGGATAGCGTCCGGTTGCTGAGCGATGTAGCCTTTGTAATTATACTGAACACGAGGCTTCATTTTACGGCCACGGCGCGTAGTGATCTGGATAACACCATTGGCAGCTTTCGCTCCCCAAATAGCGGCTGAGGCGGCGTCTTTCAATATCTCAATACTCTCGATGTCGCTTGGCGGAATTGACAGCAAAGCGCCAAAGTCACGCTGGTCAGCTGAGTTGAAATCGAAATTGTTATCGATCTGAACATCGTATGGCAGACCGTCAAGGATAATCAGAGGTTCGCGATCCCCATTAATGGTCGCTGTACCGCGAATACGGATTTGGGTACCGGCCCCCGGGTCACCTGAAGCGGCCGTAATGTCCACGCCGCTGATCTCGCCCTGAAGCATCTCACCGACCGAAGCCACACCCATAGGCGCCAAATCGTCGATTTTCACTTGGGCGATTGCCGTTGGCTTATCTCGCAAAGAGACAAAGCCGTCGCTGGTATAGCGCTCTTCCTGCACCACCACCGTTTCCAGTTTCGTGCTGGCCTCTTCCATCAGCAAGTCGATCGTCGATCTTTCTCCGACCTTAATTACTTGCTCGTTATATCCCACGTAAGCGAAACGCAACCTGGCGTTATCTTCCGTAAGTTTTAGCATATAAAACCCGTTCAGGTCCGTTACTGTGCCCTGAACATAACGGTCTTCGGCGTCAACCTCCACGATTGTCGCTCCGAGAAGGGCTTCGCCCGTAACCGCGTCTTTTATCCGACCCTGCACAAGCCGGCCTTCCTGAGCCGTCGCCGAAAAAGCCAGACCAAGGCACAGAATCATAAATATGATAGATGTTTTTTTCATGCTGTGTCGGTTATTTGGCGAACAGAAGGTTGTCAATCAAATGTACCGTGGCGCCACTTGCCAGAATGTTACTGTAACGCGGATCCACCACCACTCTGGCGGTATTGTCCTTCGCATCGGTGAATGTCAGGTTCCCCGGAGCGTTTTGGGCCGTAAGCGTGTTGTATTCGTTTCTGGCTATCTGACTATAAGTGTCCAATGGACCCGATACCTTTCCGTCGGTAAATACTACGGCATCTCGGATGAAGTAGTAGTCGAGGAATTTTCTCAGGTCGTTTACGCTCTCCGGAATCTTGTCAAGGTTAGCCCTAATGGCTTCGTTTGAAGGAACCAAAACAGTGATGTTTTTCGCTCCGTTGATTTTCGTAATCACACCGCCCCTGATATACCCGGCACGGTCGAGCAGTTTGACAAATTCGGAATACTCGTCCTTATTAGGATTGAGAACGTACTTAGACGGCGCAAAAGTAGGACGGTCCAAAACGGCGTCGATCTCGTAGAACGTTCCGTTAGATCCCGACTTATCCACTTTCAATACAGTCGTAACCTCTGATGACTGGAAATTACCGCCAGACTGGATAGTATTGGCTTTTACTCTCAAATAATCGCCAGTAGCCATCGTTTTCAGATACATCTCTCCTGACAAGTCGGTATGATCTTCGCCAAGCATGATGTGGGTTCTGTACAACTGCTCCAACGGTCCGCCTTCCCTGTCGTCAAGCTCGTACTCATCACCAGATTCAGGATCAGTATAATAGTACTTTCTCTCTTCCTCGTCATAGCGATATCCCGAACGGACAAAAGCATCATTGCTCGGCACAAACAAAGTGGCGGTCATATCCGGCGAAGCGACCAGAGAAGTTATCTTGTAGCTAAACTTTTGCGCGATCCGCAACATATACGAGTAACGCTTATCGAAAATCAAAGGACGGGTTACAGCCGTGTAAGTGTTCGGCACGATTACCTCTTTGGTTCCGTAGATAACTCCATTGTTGAGCATCTTCGTGAAATTGATGTCATTGTCTTTGTCCAAAGACACAACCTGGCCGTTACCGTTCACGAAGTTGTCGAGCTGCGAAGGTCTGGTCCAAGACGACGTACCCGTAGGGTTATATCCAAAACCGTAAACCAAAACCTTGATTACCTCATCCGGAATATCATCAATAGAGGCGTAGCCGTTTTCATGAACGAAGTTTTCGTTTAGGTACGTTTCTAACGTGACGTCGTCCGGAAGCAAAAGAATACAGAATGTCGCACGGTCCTCGTCATAGGTATAATCCAACGGCTTATCTTTAGCCAACCACTCCAACGGGTCTTGAATCTTAGATCCTTGGTAAGTTTTGACAAAAACAGAATCGACAACGGACGAACCCGGCTCGATAACCGTAGCCCTAGAATTAAACTCGTATTCAGCGAACCTATTTATCAGCCTGTAAAACAAGCTATAACGATCAGATTTAGACAAATACTCCTCTGCATGCTTCAGTGGCGGAATCACTTTATCGATCACGTGGATCATTCCGTTGAGTGATTTCTGGTCCGCACGGATAGCCGTAGCATCCAGAACATTACGCCCAACGAACTTTGTGTCAGGGAAAAAGAAAGTGTAATCGTCCTCTTCCAACAGTCCGCTGAAGCGCTCGTAATCCAAAACCGGCAAATAGGTCAGCATATTGGAGATCTTACGCTTTTTGCCAGCCTTCTCATCCATTACCTCATAGGTACCCGGCTGATAAAGCGTGGGAAGCTTGAAACCCCAGTTGATCCCGATTTCCTGGCGGTAACCTCCTTCTCCTACCTCGTCTCCCCAATACCCTCCATCATTCGGAAAGATATTCAGCCTCCGGATTTGGTTCCACGACATGGAGTTCCGGACAATATGGCCCATAACGAGCTTCTTAAGCTCTTCTTTTTCCAGTTCGCTAACGTCTGAGGCACTGTATGCTTCTTGGATATACTTCAGCACAGCATCATCTGTGGGAGGAAAAGCCGTATAGGAGCTTTTTTCCAAGTCTTCCCTCATTTCCAGAAGGTCAACCGCCTTAACAAACTGCGTCAAATCCCCTTGTTTCTCCATTGCGCCGACCAAACGGTCAGACAACGTTCCGGGAATTTTATAATGATCCATATCATCACGGCACCCCGGTAATAAATAGAGAAACAGAAACAAAATCATGTAAACCTTTCGCTTCATAAAAATCGATTTGTAAAAAAGTTAAACAAATATGACTACACCGGACAAACGGCCTATTTAGGCCTCCCAGCGCTCAATTAATGAGGACAAATAGGATAATGAATAATTGCCCATAACGTATTATACTTCACAATTCGCTAGTGATCACGACAAGTGAATATAATCTCAATGCTTTCCGGTTTCCCGAACACTAAAAGGGGCCCTTACAAAAAGACCTGTGAATTTCATAAACTTCGACACTAAAAAACCAAGACAACCACATACGTCAAAAAAGACTCAACCCATACTTCCAATACAGCCTTCATAAAACTTAGAGAGCCAAACATTACAGCTACTACGATTTAGCAAAATTGGTAAATTTTTTTAAATCGACGAGGGAAAAAACTTTTCAGAAAACGGTCTTGACACCCCGGAATTCCCCATAAGGAAAACCATTCGGCTTTTGCCTCCAGCATCAAAATATTTCAATCCCCTACAATTCACCATAACGTTTAGACCTTCTTAGTTTCATGTTCTTTTTTGTGACCTCCTTATTTTTTGTCTTTGGTTTTTAATTTCTGCGATAGAAAAGCCAAATAAATTCACACATTTATTCGTTGTGTGAAATACTCGTACACAATTATACAAAACGGGAATCCACTATTACTGGACTGCCATTTTTTCATTAATTTTTTTTTCATTCACTGTGGCATCTTTTTCGGAAAACTCAAACTCCAGCTTCATTTTCCCAGCCTTTACGTAGCGGTAAGTCTTTATATAATTATCATATTCAATAGGTGCCCCCAAAGCCTTCAAGGCCTTCAAATACTCCATTAAAGCGCTTCTCGACAAGCCCACCTTCTGAGCGAAGGACTCTGGCGTTCCGGTAGCCGCTCGCCGTATTAGGCTGTCCATATATTCCAATCGTTCGATATACTTGACAATATTCATCTTGTCATTTTTTATTTCGAGAAACAAAAATACGTTTTGAGCAAAGCCCCACAGGCTTAAACAATATACCAACATATCATACCCGAGCGGATTTCTAAAAGTGTAAGCTTACTAAGGTCTGTAAAGTTAAAAATAGTTCTCAAGCCTAAAGGTAAAGGTTCCTTACCATTAAGCTTTATAATAAAACTGCCTGAAAGTCTCTCGGTATAGACTTAGAAGGTATCTCCACTATACAACGGCAAGTGAAAACTCCCCAGTTTGTGTTTGCCGTTCTGAAACTGATGACAAGTAAGGTTATCTGACAAGAAAAACCAAATTACAAATATTATAATGCAAAAGATTATTTTCGGAGGCACAAAAAAGCCCCCCCTCCTTTAGGGATGATTTACACCAGCCAAAAATGGGAATATCAATAGATAACCAGAACGCTAGGGGCAAAAAGCACATTTTCTCTCCTTTCATTCACTCTCGTGGTTAAAGAACTCTCAAAGTATATTTCAAATAAAATTATACTGTTTGGCAAAAGCCCCCCGCAAAAGGTCAAAATATAAGACCTTGGACATTAAGGTACGCCCAAGGTTTTTCAAATATGAATTATGTCATCATTTCATTCCTATTCAGCTAAAACGTCTAGTTACGGCGTAATCTGTAAATCCTCTCCCCTATTGATCGGCTTCCTTTGACTGTTTCCAAATATGGCTTATCACAAATATCGACAAATCCCACTTGGTAATTCTCCCCGTCAAATCTGCCTGTCACTACCTGTTCCTGGTATTGAAACCAATGCGTCCCTACAATAAACGGATTCAAAACGGCTCCTTTTACATAATGCGCATACAGCTTTCCCCTTTGTTCTTGGTTTTGCACGCTTCTCAAACCTCCGTGCAACATTCCCCTATCCAACGCTCCAAAGTGAAATTCTCCAATCAAAACCGGTTTGTCTATTTCTCCGTGAAATGCAAAATCCGCCCCGTTAAGCCTATATCTGTTAAAGCTTACGACGTCGCAATATTTTGAAGCAATCGACACAACGGTTTTTCTTATATCCGAAGTTTCGGGGTAATAATGAAAATCAAGTCTGCTTCCCAAATACAGTTTTCCCGGAGCCTCATTTCTTATCACCTCCAGACAGGTTCGGTAATAATCATTAACCATCTGCTTTTCGAAAGAAAGTAGATCATGCTGATACGATTTGGACTTGGGGAGACTCTTTTCTTTCAAAACATGTTTCCAAGATTTGTATTCCGTTTTCCATTTTACATTAAGCGAATCAATGTTTATGTATTTGCTTCTAAGAGTGGAAAGAAGCTTTCGCTTTGCCGAAGAGTTTTCGTCGGAAGCTAAAACCGTATGGCCTAACCAACCCCAACCGTGCAATTCGTTGTCTATAAAATAACCCAGACAAAAAGGATCGCTAGTTGTCTCTTTTTGGCTTCTGACCGCTTTGACCAACTCCTCACGATACCCCGGTTTGTAAATGTCTGGAAACTTCGCTTTTCCTTTACCAAGCCTTTCCCAATAGTGTCGTAAATTAACCACATAAGGCGTCCGTTTTTCGCCAGAAAGATAAATACCGGAAGCGGACCAATTACCTATAGTGTTCATCCCCCAACTTCTCAATCTTTCGTGAACCAATTCGGGGTATATCGATTTCCAGTCTTCGCCATACTTTCTATAAAGGTTCGCCGCAGAGAAGTTATATGCTTTTCTTCCTCCACTGACAACTTCATAAAACTCAGAGAAAGGCTCACCTTCTTTTGGAAGTCCCTCAAAAAAATACTCCCTACCTTCTACAGGCGTTACCGAGCCTCCGAACCTGACACAATCGATTCCATGTGACCAAAACAAACAACCGGACGGATCCACAAACCACCATTTCCCCTGATATTTCTCTACCCTGAAATGACCTGTGGCTTTAAGCTTTGGACCGTCTGCCCATCCGCCGTATTTATTCCATGACCTTACAGTTTTCTTTGCCTCTTTATCCCGAAGCGCTTCATTTCCTAGGCTCGCAAGCTTTACATCTCCAAATGTTTTTCCGGGCCAATTATTATGTTTATACTGCCCATACTTGTCCACAAGGGGAAAATAGTCTTCGGGCTTAATTTTTTCACTCTTTCCTTTCTCAAGTTCCACTTCCCCAATTTCTAAATCAGCCGTATTCCCTGGAGGAATCAAACTGAACACCAAGCCTTTGATCTGCTTCGGGTCCACCCTGTCCCAATGCCATTGCCAACCGTCCGGCAAGCCTTTCATTCCTTTAAAGATTTGCCTATTATCCACGCTATCAGGCAAAGGGGTCCCCAATAGCCTTAACTTCACCTTAGTCTTTTCGCCCGGATTAAGAATAATCGTAGCGTTGTTCCACATTCGTCCCTTTACGGTGCTTTCGGCGTATATCGTGTCTTTTCCAATATTCTCCACTTCAAAACACAAGGTTTTAGTGCCTTCCAGTTCTTCCTTTTCCAAATTCAGCGGTAGTTCCACTGATTTACCATCTTCAATGGTAATTCTTCTATTCTTCTTTTCAGAACAGGAATAGATCAAAACGGATAATACGCTTAATAAAAATACTGGGGATAAAAATCTCATCGTCCACTCGCTTTAGCTTTGAAAATTGTCACAAAATCAATTTGTTCAAACATATTGGTTTTCATATTCGAAAGACCGTATTTCTAATTGAAAAACTATCCACCCCCGCCGTAAAGCATCTCACCCACCCTGCGGAATACGGCCGATTCTTCGGTGATCAGAAAAGCTTCCCATTACAAATTAGATCTATGAAAAGTATCCTTCCTCCATCAACAATCGATGGACGTTTTCGGTAAGCTGTCTTGCTAAAGGTGAATTGCCGAAAAATTGACTATTTTTATCCCTTCGAAAGCAATGGTGGCATACTCTTCTGCCAACCCTAGTATAAAGGCCTTTTAAAACCACAGGCCAATTCCCTTGTTACGAACGGAGGCAGGCGTCTTGCCCGCCCTATTTTCAATATCTCACAAACAGATAAAATGCTTAAACGAATTCTTCTTGCGGCGTTTTTCTTAATGCCCATGGGGCTAATTGCCCAAAACCGCCTTACCCCTAACCTTCTCTGGGAAATGGGACGAGTTGGCGGAGGTCTCGTTTCCCCTGACGGAAAGCAAGTCCTGTATACGGTAAGAAACTACGAACTACAGGAAAACCGAGGTTATACAAGCGCGTACGTAATGCCCATCGCAGGCGGAGAAGCGAAAAAAATCAATATCGACGGTTCTCCGAACTCTTTGGCTTGGCGACCTGACGGAGCGAAGATTACGTTCTTGAGAAAAGGCCAACTCTTCGAAGTGAACGTGGAGGGCGACGGCCTGCAATTGGTTTCGGAACAGACTGGTATTATAGCTTACCACTATTCCGCAAACATGAACACCCTGGCCTTTGCCAAAGAGGTTAAGCTAAGAAAGAACACCAAAGAACTTTATCCGGACCTTCCGAAAGCCGAAGCTTTGGTAATCGACGACTTGATGTACCGTCATTGGGACCACTGGAGTGATGACAAGCACAATCACGTTTTCGTAGCGCCTTACTCAAACGGTAAAATCGACGATTCGAAAAGCACCGATATTATGAAAGGCGAATTGTTCGATACTCCGACAACACCATTCGGTGGAGGCGAAGATTTCGCTTTGAGCCCAGACGGAAAAATGGTAGCGTATGTTTGCAAAAAGAAAACTGGCAAAGAGTACGCTATAAGCACAAACACCGACATCTACCTTTACAATATTGGGGAAGGCACTACCCAGAACCTCACCAAAGGTATGCTCGGTTATGACACTCAGCCTTCGTTCTCGGCAAACGGGAAACAAATCGCTTGGTTGAGCATGGAGCACGACGGGTATGAGTCTGATAAAAATGACATCTATATCTACGACTTCGCGTCGGCTCAGAAAAGCAAACTTACTGGCGATTATGACGAAACGGTTAGTTCGTTCATCTGGAAAAACGACGGGAAAGGACTCTACTTCCTTGCGGGCGTAAACGCCACTTACCAACTCTTCGAAGCGAAATTCCCTCGTAAAGGTTATCAGGAATTCACCGCTTCTAACATCAGGCAGATTACCGAAGGAGACCACAACTACAAAAGCCTCCACCAAGCCGGAAAAAGCCTGATTGGTCTGAAACAAAACATGAGCATGTCCAACGAACTTTTCAAAGTGGACATCAAAAAGGGCAAGGAAACCCAGCTTACGTTTATTAACAAGCATATTTACGACCGCATCAAATTGGGTAAAGTCGAGAAACGCTGGATCCCGACTTCAGACGGAAAGAAAATGCTTACTTGGGTAATCTACCCGCCTAATTTCGACCCGAACAAGAAATACCCTGCCCTTCTTTATTGCCAAGGTGGCCCGCAAAGTGCCGTTTCTCAGTTCTTCTCTTTCCGCTGGAACTTTCAGTTGATGGCCGCAAACGACTATATCATCGTTGCGCCAAACCGCCGTGGGTTGCCTAGCTTCGGCACTGAATGGAACGAAGCCATAAGCGGTGATTGGGGCGGACAGCCAATGAAAGACTACTTCTCCGCAATCGACGCCGTTTCGGCAGAGCCATACGTGGACGAAGACAGACTCGGAGCTATCGGCGCCAGCTATGGCGGTTACTCAGTGTACATGTTGGCAGGAATCCACCAAAAACGCTTCAAAACGTTCATTTCACACTGCGGGTTGTTCGACCTGAAAAGCTGGTATGGGACAACAGAGGAGCTCTTCTTTGCAAACTGGGACATCGGCGGACCATACTGGGAAAACCCGCAACCTATAGCGTACCAGAAATTCTCTCCAAGCGACTATGTCCAGAACTGGGACACGCCAATTTTGGTAATCCACGGAGGAAAAGACTTCAGAGTACCCGAAAGCCAAGGCATGCAGGCTTTCCAAGCGGCACAACTCAAAGGTATCCATAGCAGATTCCTTTATTTCCCGAACGAAGGCCACTGGGTGCTTTCGCCACAAAACGGAATTATCTGGCACACTGAATTCTTTAAATGGCTTGATGAAACGCTGAAATAATAACAGCCATTATGTTCCTATTAATGAAAGCGGACCCGATATGGGTTCGCTTTTTTTATACCCAAAACCGACGCAAGTATTCGCTAAAAACTAAACTTTTCCAAGTTATTTTTTTTCTTAATTTATTTTTGAATTTCAATTTCGTTTACACACAGCCACTTACTCCTACCGATGGGCAACACTAAGGAAATAAATGTGGAATCTCGCAGAAGCGTCATCTCAAGACTTCATACGCTTGAATTGATCTTTCTAAATTTTTCGGAACCCCTCATGCTTATATCCAAAGACATGAACATCCTGATCGCCAACCAAGCGGCAAAATCAGCGTTCGGTTTTACGGATCAAGACATGAAAAATCTAGGGCTCACCACTCTCTACGAAACTTCCTTGCTGGATGCCAAATTACAAACACATATAAACCGTTGCCTGGAGGGTAACATAAGTTTCTGCCAAACGAAAACCATCGAAAACGGTCAGGAACGTTGCTGGGAAATCCGGCTAGACCCGGTGCGAGAAGAAAACGACACCAATGCCTGCTTACTAGTTTGCCGGGACAATACGGAGTCCGAACAAATGCAGGAAAGACTGAAAAAGTACCAACTCACGATCTCTAATACCTCTGAAATGATCGTGTTGTTGGACAAGAATCTTTGCTGTACCATAGTCAACGATACTTTTCAGGAAAAAGCCAGGCGAAAAAACAGCAAAATCATCGGGCTTCCATTCCAAACGGTCATGAAGGATTTCATTGACGAGGTTCTGATAACCGAAGCTTTGCAGGAATGTATGTTGGGAAGAAGCATGCGCTTTCAACACTGGGTGAAATTCACTTCAAAAAGACTGTCTTATATCGACTTTCACTTCGACCCTGTTTACGGAATAACCGGCAGTGTGGACGGCGTTGTGGTCAGTGCCAGAGAAATTACCAATATATGGAAAGCCGAAGAAAAATATAAACAAGTCATTGACGCCTCAGAGGATGGTTTTTGGGAATATAACATCCGGAAAAACAAACTCTTCTCCAGTAAAAAAAGCTATACCATGCTGGAGTATATGACCAGCGATTTTTCGGGAAAGAAAGAAACCCTTCTCAAAACCGTTCACTCCGATGATCTGGACAAGTTCAAAAAAGACTACTTAACGTTTATTCATAGTCGAAAAAGTAATTTCAAAACGGAGTTTAGGGCAATTACTAAAAATGGAAATATAAAGAACATTTTGGTCCGGGGAAAAGCCCTCAACCGAACACAAAGCGGTTTCCCTCAAAGGATGATAGGCGTTCAAACCGATATTACCGCCATAAAAGAAAGCGAACGGGCACTTAAGGAGGCGAAAGAAATAGCCGAAAAAGCGAATAAAACGAAGAGTGAATTCTTGGCGAATATGAGTCACGAAATACGAACTCCGCTCAATTCCGTAATAGGATATACCGAATTATTGGAGTCCACCCCTATTAACGCCGTACAATCCGATTACTTGGGTTCCATTAGGGCCGCAGGAAAAAATCTCTTGCATTTAATTAACGATATTCTCGATTTATCGAAAATTGAAGCGGGAATGATGGAACTCAAACCCGAACCATGCAACATAATGGATCTTGTTGGGGAAATACGGAAGATATTCGCTCTAAAATGTCAGGATAAGGGTATAAAATTTAAAGTGTCGATTCCGGAGGACTTACCCGAAATGTTATTTTTTGACGGTATTCGAATGAGGCAAGTCTTGCTCAACCTGATTGGAAATGCTATAAAATTCACATCGGAAGGCTCCGTTTCACTGAATATAAGTTTTGCAAGATGCATCAACGATCCCGATAAGATTTCACTTACCCTGTCTGTCCGGGACACCGGTATTGGAATACCGTTTACCGAACAAAAAGGGATATTCGAAGCCTTCCGTCAACAATCGGGACAAAGTACCCGCAAATACGGAGGAACGGGCCTCGGACTTTCGATTAGCAAAAGACTTGTCGAAATGATGAATGGGGATATCGATCTTGTTAGCGAACTTGGAAACGGAGCCGAATTTAAAGTTACCATTCCTTCCGTCTCTGTTTTCGGATCAAAAAAAGAACCCGATCCAGATCTGTCCAAAAAAGTGGTATCTCAGGAACTTCCGCTAATAATTTCCGAAATAAAAAACAGCCGGATTTTTTCGGAAAATGATAAAGCGAAAATCCCCGAATTACTCAAAGCATATGATATCCGATGTGTCAAAGCTTGGGAAATCGCTTCTGAAACGGAACTATCCGATGACATTTTACACTTTGCCCGATTAGTTATCGAACTCGGCAATAGGTATAAATTAGAAAACCTTATCAAATACGGAAACCTTTTAATCCGATATACAGAAACGTTCGATTTAGACAAAATGTCGCTCTACCTCTCGGCCTTTTCCGAATTAGCGGAAAGCTCCGACGACAAAGATTAAACGAGCAAAAAAACTGTAAGTATGGAATCAACCCAAAAAATACTCATTGTAGACGATATTGCGCAAAACATTCAAGTGGCCGCAAATATCCTGAAAAAAGAGCACTACAACATCACTTATGCGCAAAACGGAAAAGCCGCTTTAAGGAAGATCTCAAAAATTGAATTCGACCTTATTTTACTCGATGTTATGATGCCTGAAATTAACGGATATGAAGTTTGTAAATTAATTAAGGCCAGTCCGCGTACCAAAGACACACCTGTTATTTTCTTAACCGCCAAAGCCGAGCCTACCAATATAGTAAAAGGTTTTGAGGTAGGGGCTGTCGATTACATCACGAAGCCTTTTAACGGAACGGAATTATTAGCTCGGGTCAAAACCCAATTGAGCCTGAGAAATACTACTCGTGAGCTACAAAAGGCAAATGAAACAAAAAACAAATTATTCTCTATCATAGGTCATGACCTTCGTGGCTTAATCGGTAATATCAAAAACATTTTTGACGTTCTAACCAGTCGTTATTACCAATTTGACCAGGAACGTGTAGAACGATTAATTAGATTAGGAAAAGACTCCTCCGCTTCCACTCACAATTTGCTCGAAAACCTTCTCTGCTGGGCACGTAGCGAGAAAGGCGTATTGGGTTTTGTCCCTCGACATTGTGATATCACGATACCGATAAGGGACGCTATGGACCTTTTTTCGGCAACAGCCGACCATAAAAAAATCAATATTCAATGGGAATGCGAAGAAGACGAAGTTTTTGCGTATTTCGATGAGGATATGATAAGGACCGTAATCAGAAACCTTCTTTCAAACGCCATTAAATTCACCCCGATGAATGGCGAGGTAAGGGTGGCGGTGACCACTAACGAAAAAATGATTACCGTAGAATTTACGGATAACGGAATCGGCGTTGATTTTAAGAATATCCAAAAAATACTAAGTCGGGACCTACACTATACCACCGAAGGAACCGAAGGCGAAAAAGGAACGGGTTTAGGTTTACTGTTGGTTAAAAATTTTGTGGAAAAGAATAAAGGCAAACTAACGATTGAAAGCGTTTTGGATGAAGGCAGCTTATTCCGTTTTACGCTACCCCGACAGCCAGTAAACGTAAAACCTGACGGGGAAACCGAAAACCGGAACACCACTCAAGTAAGTATTCCGGTTTAGGTTATTCTTTTCGGGTTAGGCCTTTGGCAGGTTAACTCCCGCCATCATACACCGAATACTTCCTCCGCCTTTTTCTTCGATAGTGCTTACATCCAATGGCAAAAGTTTTGCGTATTTCGCTAAAGTCTCTAATTGCTGGTCGTCTAAGCTATCATAAGCACATTGCGACATCACCAAATAACGGTGTCCCCTTTCATTGCAAACTTCCAGCATATTTCCCGCAAAGGAATACATTTGGTCCATTGTGATGGAGACTACTTCATGGCCCGTTTTCTCCAGCGAATCACGAAGGGCTTTGCGTTCCTTCTCGTCTCGGATACTTTCTTCGCAAACTACCGCAAAGTCATCGCCCAAACACATCAATACATTAGCGTGATAAATATCTTTACCCGCCTTATCCACAGATGTAAAACCAAATGGTTTAAAACCTAAACGATCGCAAACCTCTTCAAAAAGAGCTTTGTCCGTACGTGGCGAATAATTAGCGTAAGCTATCATATTCACATAATCGAATATAACACTACCCGTACCTTCCAGAAAAACTCCTTCAGCTTCTTTATCGCTATAATCGATTACTTCTGAAACGCTAAAACCGTATTCTTCGACTAACGAATCGATAAATTCTTTACGCCTCTCCGTTCTTCTGTTTTCGGCACACATCGGATAAAGAACTACTTTTCCGTCATCATGGAAAGAAATCCAATTATTCGGAAAAATCGAATCGGGCGTATGCGGTTCGGACGTGTCCACAAACTCTACAACTTTTACTCCTTCTTCCCTTAATTTATCTCGGGCACTTAAAAACTCTTCCAGCGCCTTTTCTTGGATTTGCTCCGCTGATTCTCCCGTATCCTGGACTTGGAAAGCGTTAGTAACCGCCGTTTCAGCATTATAACCAAAACGAACCGGACGCACCATCATAATTGACGAAGGTACCTGTTTACTTTCTTTTGTTATCATCGCGATTCTCGGTTTGTAAGGTTTGTCCTTATAATTAGAAAGGACCGAACTTATAGGGTTTTTCGAAAATAGTGAATTTCATTTGATAAACACGTTTTCCCTGTGGAGGCTAATTCTTTAAAACGCTTCTTTCAAGGAAAAATAAATCGCTTTTTCTCCCTTCAGATCTGTTCCAATATCTATTCGAAGGTTGATTCTTTCTTTTTCGCTTAAATAAAATCGGCCACCTAAACCGACTGTATGTCGAAAATTTTCCGAATCCCATTCCGAACCAGCTCCATGATGGCCAATCCCCGCAAAAGCCACCATTCCGAATCTGCTGAACAAATGTTTTCTATATTCACTCCGTACAAACATAAAACGCTCATCCGCATATCTGTTCTCATGTCCTGTCCCTCTTAACCTATCTTCCCCTCCAATTTTTGGATAAAGATAAAACGGCGTATTCTCTGCGTTTACAAGGCCTTCTCCCAACATCTGAAACGCCATTACATTATTTCCATTTCCCCAAGAAAAGTAATGGCGATAATCCAGCTTTACTATTCCGAAAGGATTTACGTCCTTATCAAATCGTTTATAGAGTAATCCTTTCGTTTCTAAAAAATAACCGGATTTAGGCGCATAACGATTTTCCCTTTTATCAATTCTAAAAACAGGTCCTATTCCGATAAATGATGCTCTGCCATTTTTGAATAACGGATTATCGACACTACCGTCCTCAACATTCTGAATTTCAGAAATCTTTGTAGCAAGCAAATGAGAACTTAAACCCGCCCAAGTATCGCCTTTTAAACGCCTTAATACATCAGCGTTTAACACTACCCACTCCTTTGTAAAATCAAGAGGATCATCAAAAGCTTCGTTTCCAATTCCATAAAACTCATCCGGGTATTTCTCAGCAACCAATTCGCTGTTCAATACATATGAATCGCCCATAAAAAGGTCCAATCCGACTTTCGCTCCCATTTGCTGTTTTGTGGAAAATGAGAATCTTGGAGTTACAACCGTTGCCGTTTCCGAATCTTTATGCCCCAAAACCGCTACACTGTACACCCCATATTTAAAACCTGTGGACGGGCTATAAGCAAGAAGAGGAATAGGCGTGATTTTTATATTTTCATTTTCATACGCAAGTTTATCCGGCAACGAAGCCATTCGGTCGGCCAAGGCCATACAACGATGAATAAAAGATAGCTCAGCTCCTTTTTCTTCAGATATTTTATCAGGTTCCTGAGCCTCTTGGGCATTTGCCAATACAGAAAAACCAAAAAGGAACAACGCTATTAACGTCGTTCGGCCTTTTAAACAACTCACCAAATTCATATCAACCTCAAGCCTTATAAAGAAAAAACACAAACGCACTCACCACTTACTTTCCAACAATAATTTCATGAGTTTCGAATATAAAAAAAGCGCTCCATGAATCAGGAGCGCTTTAATTTTTTAATTGGAAACATTAATGGTTTTCCGAAATAACTGGATGTTTATTGAGCCATTTCCTTTTTCAACGATTCCGCATCATAGCCGAAAAGGTCTTCAATAGTAAGTTGCTCAAAATCGCCTAGTTGCTTTAACACTTCAAAATCCATTTTTGACTCATTCCCTATCACCAGATAAGCGTATTTCTTTCCTTTTACATGTTTATCGAAAAACGCTTTCAATTCTGGCAAAGTGGCTGTTTTTAGTTTTGCGTAAATCTCTTTTGAGATATCATAATCGATTCCTCGTTTCTTTAAGGATTCGTAAGTCCAGAAAATATCAGAACCCACTATTCTACGGGCTTCTATATCCTTCATGGCGGCAAAACGCGCTTCATTAAACTGTTTTTCGGCCTCTGGCATATCATTCATCAAGGATTTCATAGACGAAACCGCTTCCGGAAGTTTATCCACTTGTGTTCCGATATATGCGATTACGTGATTGCGCTTTCCTTTTTTCCCGGCTTGGGAATAGGCGCTATAAACGGAATAAGCCAACGCTTTAGATTCCCTGATTTCCTGAAATACAATAGACGAAAGACCCCCACCAAAATATTGATTAAATAAGCTGGCCATCGGCATTAACGCTGGATCAAAAATCTGGTCATCACCAAACATTATCATCTCTGTTTGCGCCATATCATAATTGGAATAAAAGACACGATCCGAATCGATTGCTAATTCCTTATATTCCTTTTTCGGTGGATACGCTTTTAACGGCATCGTTGGCTTATGATCCTTTTCCAGCACTTTTCCGATTCCTTCCTGCGTATTAGGCCCATAATAGAAAATACGGTGTTTATAATCTGAAAGGCCATGAACTTTATCCACTAACGCTTGCGGATCCATTGTTTTAAGCTGATGTGCCGGGATGATATTCCGTAATCTGGAATCCTTACCGTATTGAGCATAGGACATCAAGCCACTGTATAATATATTCCCTTTATTCAGAGTACCATCCAATCGGCCTTTAAGTATCCTTCCCACCAGATTGTCATAAGCGGTTTGATCCTTTTTAACATCGGACAAAATGTGCTCAAACAGCGGTACTCCCGCCTCCAAAGATTCTTCCAATCCAGATAAATAAACGTATGTACGGTCATTACTTGAACTTACTCCGAAATTGACACCAAGTTTAAAGAATTCCTTTTTCAGATCTTCCGCCGAATACTTTGATGTTCCCAAAAACGGCAAGTAGCTGGCCATAAGATCAAGCTCTTTGTCGTTATCAGTTCCCATATCAAAAAGATAAACCAGATTAAACAACTGGTTGCTTTCATTCTTTATATAGCTTATCGGAATATCGTTTTTCAGCTTTCCTTCCGATATAGCGGATTTGAAATCAACGAATTCCGGCTTAATCCTAGAAACCTCCATCGAATCAATAGACGCATAGAATTGCGACTGACGATCACGGTTTACCTGAATTGGGGTAATTTTAGGTTTCTTGAATTTCTGCGGAGCGATTTTTCCTTGTCTTTTATAGACTACTGCATAATTGTTATTCAGATATTTATTGGCAAAATCAACGATGTCCTGTTTAGTCAATGAAGACATAACCTTCTCTTTCCCAACAGTATTTTTCCAATCCACTCCCAGAATAAAAGCGTCTTTCATCGCTTCTGTCCTATTCTCGTTACTTTCGAGACCTTGTATTTCCTGAAGTTTTAAGAAGCGAACGGAAGCTTGAACTAACCAATCCTCAAAATTACCGGTTTTCAAATCCGTAATCTGTTGCATTAACAGATCCTTCACTTGTTCCAAGGTTTGTCCGTTTTTCGGATTCGCCCTTAATGTAAGAATCGAATAATCTTCCCAGATAATCGGCGAAGATCCTGCTCCCAACACCTTTTGTGATTGGTTCAGATTCAAATCAATCAACCCAGCTTTTCCGTTGGACAAAATAGCGTCTAGCACTTCCAGTTTGGCCGTGGCCACAGGGTCTTTGCCACCCGGCATTCTGTACCCGATCTGCACAAATTCCGCGTTTGGACCTATCACTTCCTCTTTTACCGGCGAACGATTTTCATCCTCAGGCTTATAAGTGAATTTCGGCACTTCCCTTTTTGGCAAAGTCACAAAATACTTTTTCGCAAAATCAACGACCTCATCCGGATTAAAGTCCCCAGCCATAACAAGAGCCATATTGTTCGCTACGTAATATTCATGAAAATACTCGTAGATCTTTTTCATCGACGGATTCTTCAGATCTTCCGCCGTACCTATAGTGGATTGGGTTCCGTACGGGTGGTTCATAAACAACCCAGCAAGCATTTTTTTCATTACTTGCTGATAATCGCTATCCAATCCCCGATTGTACTCTTCGTATACAGCTTCCAGCTCAGTATGGAAAAGGCGTAATACAACTTCATGAAAACGCTCGCCGGCGATTCTCATCCATTTTTCCAGCTCATTCGAAGGAATACTGTTTATATAAACCGTCTGATCAGTCCAAGTGTAGGCGTTCGTTCCCTGAGCTCCCAGAACGGAGACCATCTTGTCGTATTCATTCGTAGCGACATAACCCGAAGCGATATACGAAACGCTATCGATAATATGATAAATCGAATCACGGGCCTTTTCGTCGGTAACACCACGACGCTCTTCATAAAGCGCCTCGATTCTATCCAACAACGGTTTTTCGTCTTTCCAATCTAGCGCGGCTATCTTTGAAGTTCCCTTAAACATCATATGCTCAAGGTAATGCGCCAATCCGGTAGCGTCATGCGGATCTTTCTTACTGCCTGTCCGGATCGCTACTTCGGTAAAAATTCTCGGTTTCCGTTTGTTTACCGACATGAATATTTTCATGCCGTTATCTAGCGTATATATCAACGCACCGTACGGGTCATTGTCTACACGCTCATATTTGTACTTGTACTTACCCTGTTTCTTTTCCGAGTTTTCGGAACAAGACCAAAGTAATACTAAAGCCAGAAGAACACTGGCTAGAATTCTGAATGATTTCAATTTCATAAACAAAAGCGGATTAGGTTAAAATCATGTCACGGATAGGAACAAGTTATCAATATTCGGATAATCAAAAAATTAATATTTATATAATTCAATATTCGTAATCGTCTACAAATCCAATTTAGAATTCCCAATTGATTCCTACGGATATATTGTGCCTAAACTGTAATGCGGGTCCCCTCGTACCGTCGTCCCTGATAAACTTTATATCGTCGTCATAAATCATTTGTGTACCGACCTGCGCAAATAAAAGCTTAGTCACTTTCATTTTTAATGAAGCTGGCCAGTTTATGTCGACAGTGGTTATGGATTCATAATCGGCAAACAGGTTAAGTGATGTGTCAAGAACCACATCCTCCACAATTTTCCAATGCAAACTGGAGAATATATTGCACCCCACTTGAGCCCTGAACTTCTCTCCTTTTTTCACACCAAAAAGTCCCTGTTCGCTCAGTGGCTCACTTGAAACAAAAGTAAATCGCCCGGATATTGGGGACAGATTGACAACCAACAGGTCCTTGTATGCGTAATTCGCACCCAAAGTCGTCGTCAGATAAGCAGGCGAAAATATATCCGAAGTATATTCACGCATGCTTTTTCCGTTATCGGAACTATACTGATAACCAGCAGCAAACTGGGTAACCAACCTGCCTGTTACCGAAACCGACCAGTATTCGGATACACGACGGCCAAAATTGGTCATCAGATCCAGTTTGTCTTGTGTTTTTCTGTCTGGGTAACGGTCCACATCCAAAGTCACCCAACCGAAGGCTATTTCAACTCTGTTTATCCAAATCGTTTTCGCGCTCTCCCTTTTTACGGAATAATTTCCCGTAGCGTCCAACGAAAAGGAATTTGATCCGCCCGCTGACCAATTCGAGAAACCGGCATTAGCCACCGTTATCCCGATTACTCCGTTCTTAGTCCATTTTACACTGTCTGTCTCCTCTTCCGTTTGGGCATTTACGGCAATAGCAAGCGTTAGCGCAAAAGACAATATTGCCAGAAAACGTGAATAGAAATGATTCATGGAAATTAAATTTATAGGAAATCAAAAATGATCACTTAACGTCTGTAGTATCGCCCGAATCAAGATGAACGTCCATTTGCGGAAATGGAATACTGATCCCGTTTTCGTTAAACTCACGGTAAACCGTCTGATTCACATCAAAAAATACGGGCCAATAGTCATCCGTTTTCACCCAAAATCGAGCTACCAAATTCACCGAACTGTCAGCCATCTCCAACAAACCAACGAAAGCCTCTGGCACATCCAAAATTCGTTTATCCGAAGATGCTATTCCCAATAAGATCGACTTGGCCTTTTCCACATCATCACCATAGGCTATCCCGAACACGAAGTCCACACGCCGATTTTTCTGTGCCGAATAATTTGTCAATGTCCCTGTAGCCAGAAAATCATTGGGTATCACGACCGTCTTATTGTCTGGAGTAAGAAGAACCGTATTGAAGATCAGAATCGACTGCACGACGCCTTTCTCCCCTTGGGCCTCGATAAAATCTCCGACTTTGTAAGGTTTGAAAGAAAGGATCAAAATCCCGCCGGCAAAGTTCTTCATGGTTCCCGAAAGCGCCACCCCAATCGCCAAACCCGCGGCGCCCACCATCGCTATCAGCGAAGTCATCGCAACACCGAGAATATTAATTGCGGTGATCACCACTATGATTTTGAGCGTAATATCAACCAGACTTTTTAAAAATGTCCGCAGGGATATATCCATCTCCCTATTTTCCATAAGCTTGGCGCTTCCCCTCACGATCATCCGCACCACAATCAAGCCTATAAAAAACACCAAAATAGCGCCTACTACTCTCGGAGCATATTCCACAGCCATTTCCGAGACTTTTTGCCAAAGGCTGTTTACGTCAATGTTTTCCATATCGCAGAATTTGTCCGACTTCTCCAGCACAAGAAAAGCGCCACAAATCCCACGTTATCGAAATGTCATTTGGATGAACCGTTCCACACCAACGCCGCTATTCGTCTGTTTTTCAGGTCATCACTATTATTCTCCGTATTTTCTTCAATCAAATACAAAATCTTGGACCTCTTTGCCACCAGAAACTGTTCCCCTGAATCTTGAACCAGACTCAAGCCTTTCCGCTTTCTTTGCGCCGACTTTACCGTCATTCCAGGCTTTACTCCATACACGTCCGCAACTCCTTTGTCAAAAATGAAAAGCCGATTCACCTTTTTGTCGTTCTTAGAGCTCATCCTAATGAAAACGCTTCCGGCCGTTCCTTTTATGATGTCGTAATACTTAAACGGCCGCCCGTCTTCCTGCCCTATATTTTCAATAATCGTAGTCCCCGGAAAGTAGTTTTTCACCTCCGCCAGATCCAGCCTGTTTGCGCCACCCAAAGGCATTTCCCCATATCCGTCTTCTTTCAATTTCGGCTTGTTTGACTTTCCAAAAAAATCCGGCCTGATCGGTTCCGGCTCATACAGCCCCGGCTTCATTCCCGCTTTTGAAAGCTCCTCTCCCGATTCCACTTTACGGTAACTCAAACCGCAAGACGTTAACTCCAACACAGACAAAAAAAGTAATCCAAACAACCACCTGCTTTCCACTCCCTTCATATCCACTGACGTTAAGGTTTGATTTTCATGCATGAAACCCAGAGAGAATAATACTGTTAATCATCGCATGGGTTTTTTATCAAAAATTAAATTAGAAAGCTCACATTTATCAAATTCCCAACCCAAAGTCCAATTCGTAATGTCCAGAGATTCCATCTCGTCTTTCGTTTTCAAGCACTTTAGCGGATGTGATTTTTTCCGTATATTACACGCTTCCAAAACCCGGATATTTACACCCAAATCATAATCCGGCGTTCTATTCGTTTATTATGAAACATTTTTTCCCACACCAAACCCTTGAACTCGATGAGTCCAATTACCGACAGACAGATTATTGACTTCATCAAAAAAGACGTCCAACGCGCCTTGGGCTGTACCGAACCCATCGCCGTAACTTTGGCCGTAGCCAAAGCGCGGGAAACTTTGGGCCGAAAACCTGAAATCATCGACATTCACGTTAGCGGAAACATCCTCAAAAACGGAATGGGTGTCGGCATTCCTGGCACGGACATGCGCGGCCTCAGGGTCGCGGCTGCTTTGGGTGCGCTCACCGGCGATTCGTCCGACGCCTTGGAAGTGCTCAAAAATGTCACGCCCGAGATCGGTAGCCAAGCCAAAATGATGGTGGAAGCCGGTTTAGTCAATATCGTGCTGAAAAACAATGTCGACAAGCTTTATGTGGAGGCGGTTTGCAGAGCCGGCAAAGACATGAGCCGTGTGATTCTGGAAAAAAGGCACACCAATATTGTCTCCGTAGAGCTGAATGACGAAACTGTTTTCAAAGCGGAAAAAGAAACTGAAAACGGTCCGGGAAAAACCGACTCGGGAAAAGTCAAAGGCATGACAACTGAACGGATCGTGGAATTCGCCAAGACGGCCTCGTTCGACGACATCTCGTTTATTCTCGAGGGCGTAGAACCAAACTGGGACATCGCCATGTACGGCCTTGAAGGCGATTTTGGCCTAAAGGTGGGAAAACGGCTAACCGTAAACCGGCCTACCGAAGTCATTGACGCCGACTGGATGACTTCCGCCATGTCAAAAGCCGCCGCGGGTTGCGACGCCCGGATGGCAGGGTCAATTATGCCCGTAATGACCAACTCGGGAAGCGGTAACCAAGGCATCACTATTTTCGTCCCAATCGTTGACGTTGCCCAAAAAGTTGGCGCTAACAAAGACCAGCTGGCACGGGCCCTGATCATCGGCAACGCCATTCCGATACACATAAAAACCCAAATCGGCCCTCTTTCGGCCCTTTGCGGAATCGTCCCGGCTTCGACAGGCGCCGCCTGCGGTATCGCCTATCTAATGGGCGGTGATTTCAAACAAATCGAAAGGGTTGTGAAATATATGCTGGCCAACACTTCCGGCGTATTCTGCGACGGGGCCAAGCCTGCTTGCGCTCTGAAAGTTTCGACCGGAACCAGCGCCGCCGTCCAAGCCGCCATATTCGGCATGAGTGACGACGAACTCCCTTATAGCGACGGAATCATCTCGGACAGTGTGGAAGACACCATTGACAATTTGGCAAGAATAGCCGCTCACGGAATGTTGCAGACAGATATCGATATTCTGGATATTATGACCAGCAAATAGGTTTTAGCGGGACGTTATCATCACGTCCCGCTGCCTTTTCAGCGTCATATTCGCAAAAAAACATCGGCAGCCTCGTTTTAAAGCCAAGCAATTACTACCTTACGCAAGTATGCGTGCTTTGAGCAAAATATCGGCTATATTTTTTCTGGGGATCCTGTGCTTGTTGCTCATGCACACCTTGGTTCCGCACGTGCACCATGACCATAAAGATTTTTATTCGGCTACAGTCAACGCCGAAACGCATCATAAGCGTACGGACCATCACCAAAAGAAAAGTACGTTAGCCGATTTTCTCAGCGATTTTATCGAGAAACACGCACACGGTTTCGACACGGACACCTATAAAGGGCACAAAGTTTTACAGGATCTGTGGAACGGCCCTGAATACAGCCCCGTAGCCGTTTTTTGTTTCCTCTTCGAAATTACTTTCCCAAAAGAATCAATAGCTCCTCAAGAGCCTAGACATGAGGTTCCCATCAGCCCGAAGCGATTTACGCTGGCTTGGAGTCACCGTGGACCTCCTTCTTTTTTCACCTTTTCCGTTTAGCCTTTTTAGGCTAACTCTCTAGAGTAAGCAACCCAAAACCGCAGACAATTCTGATCGGAATTTAGATTCCGGCCTTTCCCGCTATGGGTTGATTTCACTATTTCATAAAACACATATCATGCGAAGTACCATATTCGCCTTGGCCTTGGTGTATATATGCGTTTCGAAAACCGTTGCGCAGACAACCGCAGACCAAGTCATATCACAAATAGAACGGAACAACCTGGAGCTAAAAGCCCTCCGGGACCAGACCGAAAGCCAGAAGCTCGGCAGTAAGACCGAGAATAATCTGCCCGATCCGGAAGTGAGCGCCTATTATCTCCCCTACGGCACCCACACTGGCGGTGATTATACAGAATTCCAGTTTTCCCAAAGCTTTGAATTTCCGACCGTATACTTGGCCAGAAAGAAGATGATTGGCGAAAAACAACAGCTTTTGGATCTGGAATACGGCCAAAAACGCCAACAAATCCTGGCAAAAGCCGAGAAGCACTTTCTAAGGCACACTTACCTTTCCAAGACTCTCGATCACCTTCAAGACAGGCTCCGGATGTCCGAAAAGGTGTATTCACAAACGGAGGAACTCTATTCCAAAGGACAAATCAACCTGCTGGAACTCAACAAGGCCAAAGTGGTCCGATACAAGGAGTCTTTCGAACTGGAAAGCGTGGAAAACGAAAAGCTGGAAATTGAGAAAACCCTCAAGGCCATGAACGGCAACCAGCCTGTAGAATTCGCAACTTCCGAATACGGCAACACCCTGACAATCTCATCCGAAGACAGCCTTTGGGCGGAAAAAGAACGCTTTTCGCCAGAACTCTTGGCTTTGTCCTCGCAAGAACGGCTGTATGAGCAGGCGCTGAAAGTCCAGCAAAGAAAAAACTTGCCGGACATCAGCCTCGGGGCGAATATTCAGGGCGTCCACAACGAGCGCCATGCGGGTTTTTACGGAGGCATCAGCCTACCGCTTTGGAGAAACAAGAACAAGGTGAAAACGGCAAAAGCGAAACTCTCAGCCACAAAAAGCTTGGCCGAAGCGAAGCTAAACGAGAAAAGGACCGAGTTCTCCGCCGTTTACGAAACCTTCCGGAAAACGCTCGTGAAATTCCGTGAATACCAAACCGTTTTCGGTGAGCTAAACGACGAAAACCTGTTGCTGAAAGCCTACTGTTCGGGCGAAATTTCTTACACCGACTATTACAACGAGTTGCGGTTCTATCGCCAAGCGGCAGACCAACTTTTGAAGGTGGAATTCGAACTCCACCAACTCAAAGCCGAACTGCTGAAACACCGTCTGTAATCAACAACAAAACCGCCGGCACCTGCCCTACCCGGCTCCGGCACAATCAGAGCAAAATGAAATCTATCATAAAATATCTTCCCCTAATTTTCATTTCAGGAATCGTTGCCTGTTCTGAAAAAAGCGGAAATGACACATCCCAAACCGTTGAGCGCCCAGCTGTAGACGAAACAATCTGGACTTCCAAAAGCGAACTGTTCGTGGAGTTTCCCGCCCTTACGGTAAATGAGGAAAGCCGTTTCGCTGCGCACTTTACGAAAATGTCGGACCATAGCGCCGTCACTTCCGGACAAGTCGTGACTATTTTGGAAGGAAACGGCCAGCGTATTTCCAGCGAAAAGGAAAAGCCCTCTTCTCCCGGCATTTTCAGGCCAACACTCACACCAAAAAAAGCGGGAACATACAAATTGCTTTTCGTCCTGAATTCCCCCGAACTCTCGGACACAATTGTGGTCGAAAAAGTAAAGGTTTATCCAAGCGTGGAAGCCTCGATCAACGAATTGGGCCAAGACGAAGGAGAAGACGGTTCCATCACTTTCCTGAAAGAACAGGCTTGGAAAATGACTTTCAAAACCGTGCCCGCGGTAAAAGCCCCGATATACGAAACCGTCGCCGGCTCCGGAGTATGGCGTTCGGCTCCGGGCGCTTCGAAATCGGTTGTTTCGCCGGTTACCGGAATCGTGAACTTCGGATCGGAAAAACTGACTGAAGGTAGCCGAGTGCGAAAAGGCCAAGTACTTTTCCAGATCAGTGGAGGAAATCTTGTCGAAAGCGGAATAGCTTCGAAATTGAAATCGGCGAAAGCCACTTACAAACAGGCCAAACAGGAATTCGAAAGGAAAAAGGACTTGCAGAAAGACGGCATAATTTCGAAAGCCGATTTTGAGATTGCCGAGAAGAATTTCAGGGTAGCCGAGGCTTCGTTCAAAGCTATGAAAAAAGGCGTCAGCGGTAATTCCAAACAAGTCAGAGCGCCGTTCGACGGCTATATAAAACGCATTTCCGTACAAAACGGCGACTATGTTGGCGAAGGCCAAACGGCGATCGTACTGGGTTCGGAAAAATCCAGAATCCTCGAAACTTACCTCAGCCCTTCTTCCGGACTTTCGGCTTCCGACATCCGTGACATCTGGTTCAAAACCCCGCAAAACGGCTGGCAAAGTGTAAAAGACAACAACGGCGAGGTGCTTTCGGTAAGCGAAAAAGTGGATCCGACAAAGCCTATGGTATCGGTTTTCGCCAAAACGGAAACGCCATCGTCGGCTCCGGAAGGCGCGTTTACGGAAACTTTGCTTGCCTATGGTCCCGCTCACGAAGCCATCGCAATTCCAGAATCGGCATTGCTTGAGGATTACGGACAGTATTCGGTTATCGTCCAGCTTTCGGGCGAAAGCTTCGAGAGAAGAAACGTAGTGATCGGACGCAAAAACGGAAAAATGGCGGAAGTGCTGAAAGGTCTTTCCCAAGGCGAAGTGGTCGTGACCAAAGGCGCCTACCAAGTCCGTATGGCGTCCATGTCGGGCCAAGCTCCGGCCCACGGCCACGAACACTAAAACCAGTACGTTTTCGAACCAAGGAATGAAAGGTAAAATATGTTAACCAAAATATTGAACCTGGCGCTCCAAAACCGAATACTGGTTTTGGTGTTCGCCGCGGCGCTTAGCTTTTCGGGCTATTATGTCGCCAACACGATGAGCGTGGACGTCTTTCCCGACCTCACCGCTCCCACCGTTACCGTTCTGACGGAAGCCCACGGCCTGGAATCCGAAGAAGTGGAAAAGCTTGTCAGCTTCCAGCTGGAAACCGCCCTAAACGGCGCTCCGAATATCCGAAGAATCCGTTCGTCATCGGCCTCCGGCATCTCGATTGTCTGGGCGGAATTCGAATGGGGAACGGACATCTACAGAGCTCGCCAAACCGTAGCCGAGCGACTCGCCACCGCCGGCGAAACCTTGCCCGAAGGAATCGGGGCGCCGACTATGGCACCGATCTCCTCAATAATGGGAGAAATCATGTTGCTCGGTGTCAGTTCGGACAGTTTGCCTCCGATGCAACTCCGCACCCTGGCCGATTGGAGTATTCGCCCACAAATAAAATCGATCAACGGAATTGCCAACGTTATCGTAATCGGTGGTGAAAACAAGCAATATCAGGTGCTCGCCCATCCGGGAAAACTCCAACATTACGGACTCAGCCTTGAGGATTTGCTGGAAAGCGTACGTGAAACCAACGTCAGCGCCACCGGCGGTTACCTTAACAAACACGGAAACCGCTATATAATAAAAGGTAACGGCCGTGTGAACGATTTGGAACAAATCAAGGACACCGTAATTAAAACCGTAAATGGACAAAGCGTAAAAGTACGCGATGTGGCCGAGGTAAAAATCGGCGCTTCGGACCAAATCGGAACGGGATCGCTCAACGCGAGGCCGTCGGTGATTATGACGATCTCCAAACAGCCCGATGTCAACACGATTGAGCTAACGAAGGAACTTGACAAAGCCGTAACCGAACTCCGGAAAACATTGCCGGCGGGCGTAAAAATCGACAACCATATTTTCCGCCAATCGGACTTTATCGACGCCTCCATCGGAAACCTAAAATCCACTTTGCTCGAAGGCACGTTCTTCGTTATCCTAGTGCTTTTCATCTTCCTGATGGATTGGCGCACGACGACTATCTCCCTTTTGGCCATTCCGGTTTCGCTTTTGACTTCGGTATTGGTTCTCAAATTCCTCGGCTACACTATCAACACCATGAGTCTCGGCGGTATGGCCATCGCCGTCGGCGCTTTGGTTGATGACGCGATTATCGATGTCGAAAACGTATTTAAAAGGCTCAGGGAAAATTTTCTGAAACCGAAAGAGGAAAGGCTTCCGCTTTTGGCCGTAGTCAAAGAGGCTTCGATGGAAATCCGGAGCTCAATTATTATCGCTACGCTGATCGTGATCGTTTCTTTTGTACCGCTTTTCCTCCTTAGCGGAATGGAAGGCCGACTGCTCAAACCGCTCGGAATCGCCTTTATCACTTCCGTATTGGCCTCGTTGGCCGTCGCCGTTACTTTAACTCCCGTCCTCTGTTCTTATTTATTGAACAATGAAAAACTCTTCAAAGCGAGAGCCGAAGGGACAAAAGTGGAACGCTGGCTACAGAAACAATACGGACGAATTCTCTCAAAAGCGATTAAAGTACCGAAAACGATCATCGCCGTAACGGCCATGGCTTTCGCCGTAAGTATCGGCCTTCTCGGACAATTGGACCGCAGTTTTCTGCCCGAATTCAACGAGGGGTCGCTGGTGATCAGCGTAGTCGGAATACCGGGAATGTCATTGGAAGAAAGCGAGACCTCCGGACGAATGGTGGAGGAACAACTTCTGCAAATGCCGGAAATCACGACCGTAACCCGCCGGACCGGCCGGGCGGAAATGGACGAGCACGCGCAGGACGTAAACGCCTCCGAAGTGGACGCTCCGTTCGTTTTGGACGGAAAAGACAAAGAGACTTTCTTCGAAGAAGTACGCAAAAAGCTAAGTATTGTACCCGGAGTGAATATTACGCTCGGACAACCTATCGCCCACCGCGTAGACCATATGCTTTCGGGAACTCGCGCCAATATCGCCATCAAGATTTTCGGCCCGGACCTGAACGAGCTTTATAAAATCGGCAAAAACATCGAAACGCTGATCAAACCTATCGACGGACTCGCCGATGTGGCCGTGGCCCGCCAAACGGAAGTCCCGAGATTGCGGGTTGATCCGAACAGGCAAAAACTCGCAGCCGTGGGAATGACCGTCGATCAGCTGATGGAACAGCTCGATATCGCTTTCACAGGCGAAAAAGCAGGTCAGATCTACGAAGGCCAACGCTATTTCGATCTGGTGGTAAGATACGGAAAACGCTTCCGGGATACGCCCGAAAAGCTTAAAGCCATGCTCGTCAGCCTGCCGGAAGGCGGACACATTCCGCTTGACCAACTCGCCGAAATTTCTTCAGTAAGCGGACCGCACACCATCAGCCGGGAGAATATCCAACGGAAAATCGTAGTATCGGCAAACGTAAACGGCCGTGGACTAAGAAACGCCGTGGACGATATCAAATCGACCATTGACTCCGGAGTTTCCCTGCCCGAAGGCTACAGAGTAGTATACGGCGGACAGTTCGAAAGCGAAGCGAAAGCCTCACGGTTGCTGTTAATCACGGCTATTTCGGCCATCCTTGTCATCTTCTTGCTACTGTATTTCGAATTCAAAGACACGAAGCTCGCCTTTATCGTTTTGGTCAATCTTCCATTGGCATTGATCGGCGGTATCCTGATCGTGTATTTCACTTCGGGAATTATCAGCATCGCGTCGACTATCGGTTTTATCAGCCTTTTCGGTATAGCTACGCGAAACGGGATCCTGCTCGTTTCCAGATACGAAGACCTGCGCGACGGCCAGCCCGCCAACGACAGCCTGATAAAATCCGGAGCCTTCGACAGGCTGAACCCGATCCTGATGACAGCTTGCACAACCGGATTGGCCTTGGTTCCGCTTGCGCTAAAAGGCGCCGAGTCAGGGAACGAAATCCAAAGCCCGATGGCCGTTGTAATTCTGGGCGGTTTGCTAACCGCCACTTTGCTGAATTTGCTTGTGATACCGTGTGTCTACAAACTGATTTTCGTTAAGGACAAATAACGATCGGCCTAAACTCAATTTTAAAGCGCTCCGCCAATTCGAAAAATGGCGGAGCGCTTTTTTATTTCCCCTGATTGGCAATACTTTTGAGTTCCACATTTCATCCCGAACATTCCCACTCCCGATGTTTCAACACAAAAAACGACATGGTTCCAGTCTGAAATCAACGGGAGATTCTACAAGCCAAACCCAATCGTCCAAATTTCCTCCAAACCATTTCCCCCCAATCCAAGCGATGCTCAATCGCATGGATTTCCGAAAACAAATAGGCTACGCCCGCTCCATCCCGCCCGAAACAGAACCTGAGCTAAGGGAAATAGACCGACTTTTAGCGCAATACGAAAAACTGAATCCACTCCCCCGCACCCAGCTCGAATACGAAAAATTGGCATCTTGCCTAAGCCAACTCGAACGCACGGTTTACCTTTGGCATTCCAAAAATATGCCTCTGGAAAGCCACAGACCCGACGAAAGAACACCGGCCTTAGCCAATCTTCTCAAAACCGTCAATTCGGAATTCGATTCGCTTTTCTCCATCGCCGTCCGCAGGCGATTCGATTTTTGGTATCCCGGAAAAGACAAAGCGGGATTGCGAGAAACCCGAAAAGTGGAAGCGATGTGGAGAAGCGTCTTAGCCGAAGACAGCAGCCTTAAGGTAGAATCCTCAATTTATCCGCCAATAGAGTCCGCCGACTCATCAAAACGTCCGATGCCATCCGGATCCTCAGCAGATTTCAAGAAGAGAATGTTTACACAAATCGGAAGAATAATGATGAGCCGTGGCGGAAGGGAACTTATCGATTCTATTTTGGAAAATCGGCACACCGTCACCATACGCGGGCACGAAGGCGAAAAGTACCGGACAAAAACCAAAAACAAGAAAAACTCCCAAGCCTCAAGCCCAATCTTGGATAGCGACCCTGAAGGACCTGTGTACGAAGGCTTGGGCTCGGACGCTACGGTATATTCGCCCGCCGTACCTAGCCGAAAAATGAAATTCTATTTTACCCAATCCCCCAACCCAAGATACGGCGCTTACACCATCGTACCGGAATATTTACGATTAGCCCACGAACTGGGGCACGCCATGAACGCTCAATATGGAAAAAGCCGGGAACATTTTTCCTCAAAAAAATATGGAATTGACATAGCAAGATGGACAAATCCGGAGGAAAAATACGTGATCGAGAAAATTGACAACCCAATGCGTAGAGAACTTAATTTACCGAACAGAATCGGGCATATTAGTACCGGCCCCCTGCTTGAAGAATATTGGAGCTGATATTTTCAGCCCTCAATGCATTATGTTAAATAGAGGGCTTTCAGTTTACTTATTTCCTTTTTTCAACTTCTCAGAAAAACATCCCGGAAAAGCACTTTCCGCCCTAAAAAGCCTCCATTCTTCGACTATGAAAATTGGGAAGGATCCCGAAATGGTTCCCGGCAGAAATCGTCCCCACAGGCTTTGCCTTACAGGTTTTCGCCTCGTATATTCTGTTCCTGAACCTTTTGGAAGGGCCCGCCCTCCGCTTTTTATTAATTTCATTCACACTGACATGATCAGAAGATTACTTCTTTTATCTTTTCTCACAGTGTTTGCTTTAGCCAGTTGGGCACAAACAAGCGAGACCGTTTACCTTTCGGGAACGGACAAGGACAACACCGTCCGATGGGACTTTTTCTGTACCGAAGGCCAAAACAGCGGAAAATGGACCACAATTCCGGTCCCCTCCTGCTGGGAAAGCCAAGGATTCGGTAATTATAACTATGGCCAAGACAAGGAGAAATCCTCCGAAAAGGGCTTGTACAAGCACAAATTCACCGTTCCGAATTCTTGGAAGAACAAAAAAATCAATATCGTCTTCGAAGGTTCGATGACCGATACCGAAGTCAAGATCAACGGCCGATTGGCGGGCGCCAAGCACCAAGGAGCCTTCTATAGGTTCGAATACGACATCACCAGACTTTTGAAATTCGGCAAAGAGAACTTGCTTGAGGTAAAAGTCGAAAAAATGTCTTCCAACAAATCCGTAAACAAAGCGGAGCGCAACGCCGACTATTGGATCTTCGGCGGGATTTTCCGTCCGGTTTATCTAACCGCCCATCCGAAAACCCATATCCAACGAGTGGCTATCGACGCCCAAGCGAACGGAGATTTCACCGTGGATGTTTTTACGGAAAGAGCCAGAAAAGGAAGCTCGGTAAAAGCTCAGGTAAAATCGCTTGACGGAAGAAATATCGGGGAACCATTTACCGCAAAAGTTGAGGGCAGAAATCCGAAAGTACGCCTTTCGGCGAAAATCCCGAACGTGAAACCATGGAACCCCGAATTCCCGCAACGCTACAAAGTGGAGGTCGCACTTTCTGACAATGGCAAAACGAAACACGTAATCAACCAGAAATTCGGATTCCGCACCGTCGAGGTTCGCAAAGGTGACGGCGTGTATGTCAACGACGAAAAGATCATCTTCAAAGGAGTGAACAGGCACTGCGCCTACCCTACTTCCGGCCGTACCACCAGCCCGGAAATCGACATCATGGACATCAACCTGATGAAGGATATGAACATGAACTCCGTACGGATGTCACATTACCCGCCGGACGCGCATTTCCTTGATGCCTGCGACTCTCTCGGCCTTTTTGTCCTTGACGAACTCGCCGGTTGGCAGGACAATTACGATACTGAAATCGGGAAAAAACTCGTGAAAGAGATGGTGATCCGCGACGTAAACCACCCGAGTATCATCCTTTGGGATAATGGAAACGAGAAAGGCTGGAACACTGAACTCGACGGAGAATTCGCCAAATATGATCCGCAAGAGCGCAAAGTTCTCCACCCGATGGCCCTCCACGACGGAATGGACACTCAGCACTACAAGGACTACGCATACGGAATCGGGGCGTTCGAGAACTCGAAAGACATCTACTTCCCGACGGAATTCCTCCACGGCCTCTACGACGGCGGACACGGCGCCGGGCTTGACGACCACTGGGAAAGCGTTTTGAAACATCCGAACGCGGCCGGTGGATTTCTCTGGGTTTTCGCCGACGAAGGAGTGGTAAGAACAGACGAAGGCGGACGCGTAGACACGCATATGAACTACGCTCCCGACGGAATTGTGGGGCCATACAGGGAAAAAGAAGCCAGTTATTACACCATCAGGGAGGTTTGGACTCCTGTTCATTTTCCTGTGACTTACCTCAGCCCTAGTTTCAAAGGAAAGCTTAAAGTCGAAAACCGCTTCACTTACACGAACCTCAACCAATGCGATGTGGAATGGAAGCTTTTGCGCTATCCTTCTCCAAGTGCGAAAAACGGAAAAACCGTTGAGAAACGGGGAGCGAAAGCCACGTTCAAAGACTTTGAACCCGGAACAGCCGGCTTCCTGAACTTGGATCTTCCCAACGATTTCGCCCAATACGACGCCCTTACTATTTCCGTAAAAGACCCGCACGGCAGGGAAGTCATCTCACGCACTTGGCCGATCCAGTTCGCTTCGGAACTTAGCGAAAAAGCGTTGGCAAAAGCTTCCTCCGACGCCGTAAACGCAACAACCGAAGGCGAAAATATTATCCTGAATTCAGGAGAAGTAAAAGCCGTATTTTCGGCCAAAGACGGAACATTGCTTAACATCGAAAACGCGAAAGGCTCCATTCCTTTCAAAAACGGACCGAAGCTGACATTGGAAACCAAGGTTAAATCCGTAAAAAGCTTCGAGAAAGACGGAAACCAAATCGTAGAGGCTCTTTTTGAAAAAGGATTCGCCAGCGTACGTTGGACCATGCTTCCAGGCGGAGCTTTGGAACTTGAATATGACATCAAAGACACCAAAGGCCGTTTTGATATGATGGGCGTAAGCTGGGACTTCCCGGAAGATCCTAACGTAACGGTAAAATGGCTGGGCAAAGGTCCGTATCGGGTTTGGAAAAACAGGCTCAAAGGACCGCAATTCGGACTTTGGGAAAAAGAATACAACAACACCATCACGGGAGTCGACTGGAATTATCCCGAATTCAAAGGATACCATTCGGAATTGTATTGGGCAAAGATCTCGTTAGGAGAACAATCGTTTACAGTTTACTCAAAAACCGACGGCGTTTACCTCCGCCTCTACACTCCCGCCCTACCCGAGAAGCCCGCTCACACCAAAGCTGCTTTCCCGGAAGGAAATATCTCACTGATGCACGCCATTCCGGCCGTTGGCACCAAGTTCCACCCCTCTGACGAACTTGGCCCACAAGGACGGAAAAACGTTCATAATACATGGAGGCCTTACCAGAAATCCGTAATCGGAAAATTCGTTTTCGATTTCAGATCTTCAAACAAAAAAAGTCTCTGAGGTCAGTAGCAAAACCCTCAAAACCGTGGCGGAAACGTCACGGTTATTTTTTTCCCTAAACCTAAACACGTATAGCCTAACCGAACCGTTTTCAGTTTGCGAATATCTCAACCTTTACACATTATGTTAAATAGAGTGATTGGAATATGGCCTCCTGATACCTAAAGGCCAACACTGTCATTTTGGCATAGCGTCGAAATTTGCGTACCTTTGTGAATTCCTTCCAACTACACGGAAGTTCCAGTTACAAACAATTGACTACCAAAGCTATAGATTGAATGAGCGAGCTTATCCAAGATATCGGGATTCTCGGAAACAACAACGGGGAGAATACGAGTTGCGAGACCTACAGGACGAGCAAAGACGTCGACACCGGCAAAAGCCGTAAACTTTACATTGAAAGCTACGGCTGCCAGATGAACTTCTCTGACAGCGAGATCGTATCGTCGATTATGGAAAAGGAGGGCTTCGACACCACGTCCACTTTCGAAAACGCCGATGTGGTACTGCTCAACACCTGCTCTATCCGCGACAAGGCGGAACAGACTGTAAGAAAGCGCCTTAAGCAATTCAACTCGGTTAAGAAAAACAAACCGGAAATGTTGATCGGCGTGTTGGGCTGCATGGCCGAAAGACTCAAGGAAAAGCTCCTCGAAGAGGAAAAAATCGTTGATTTGGTCGCCGGCCCGGACGCTTACCGCGATCTCCCGGCTTTGGTATCCAAGGTTGACGAGGGCCAAAAGGCGGTCAACACCGTACTTTCAAGGGAAGAAACTTACGCAGACATCAGCCCGGTTCGCCTGAACTCCAACGGCGTTACAGCCTTTATCTCGATCATGCGCGGCTGTGACAATATGTGCTCGTTCTGCGTAGTGCCGTTCACCCGTGGCCGTGAGCGTAGCCGCGATCCGAAAAGTATTGTGGAAGAGGCGCGTCAGCTCTTCGAAAGCGGATACAAAGAGGTAACGCTTTTGGGACAAAACGTAGACAGCTACAAATTCGCCCTCGATCTTGACCAAAACCAGAAAAAGGTAATCGAAAAATCCGACGCCAAGGATATCGTCACCTTCGCCAACCTTTTGGAAATGGTTGCGAAAGTGAGCCCGGACCTCCGCGTTAGGTTCTCCACTTCGCATCCTAAAGACATTACGGAAGACGTGTTGCACGTTATGGCGGCGCACGAAAACATTTGCAAATACATCCACTTGCCTGCGCAAAGCGGAAACAGCAGGGTTCTCGATATCATGAACCGTACTTACACCCGCGAGGAATACATCGAGAAAGTTGACTCTATCCGTAAGATTCTTGGCGAGGAATGCGGTATTTCTTCCGATATGATCGCCGGTTTCTGTACCGAGACCGAAGAGGAACACAAAGAGACCTTGACTCTGATGGAGTACGTTCAGTACGACTTCTCTTATATGTTCTTCTACTCTGAACGCCCAGGCACTTTGGCCGCTAAAAAATTCGAAGACGACATTCCTTTGGAAACAAAAAAACGTCGTCTTAACGAAATCATCGACTTGCAAAGGGATCTTTCCCTCAAAAGAAACCAGCTCGACGTCGGTAAAACCTTCAAGGTTTTGGTTGAAGGAACATCCAAGCGTTCCGATGAGCAACTGCAAGGGCGCAACTCAGCCAACAAAGTGGTGGTCTTCGACAAGCGTAATTTCAAGAAAGGCGACTACGTAAACGTAAAAGTTACGGAATGCACGCCTGGTACGCTTATCGGCGAACCAGTTTCTTAAGGAAAAATCCTATAAGACAATTCACTCCCGGAATGCTCGACAGGCCTTCCGGGAGTTCATAATATAGAATTCGGATCGACAATTTTTCGGGAAGGCACGGCCTTCGTTTGGCGGAAATTTCCCCAATCGTTTGTCTAAAGCAGTCGTGTCAGGCAACAAAACCTCGCTTCAAAGTATGATTTCCAATTCCGACATTCAGTACGTCAAACAACGCTTCGGCATAATCGGTAACTCTCCCCTACTGAACCGTGCCATAGAAATCGCCATGTACGTGGCTCCTACAGATATGGCAGTACTGGTAACGGGCGAAAGCGGAAGCGGTAAGGAATCGTTTTCGAAAATCATCCATCATCTGAGCCACCGTAAACACGGCCCTTTTATAGCCATAAACTGCGGCGCTATCCCGGAAGGAACTATCGATTCGGAACTTTTCGGACACGAAAAAGGCGCTTTTACAGGCGCTTCCGACACTAGAAAAGGGTATTTCGAGGTAACCTCGGGTGGCACTATCTTTCTGGACGAAATCGGGGAAATGCCACTCAGCACCCAGGCCAGGCTTCTCCGGGTCTTGGAAAACGGCGAATTCATCAAAGTCGGTTCTTCCAAGGTGCAGAAAACCGACGTCCGGGTAGTGGCGGCCACAAACGTCCGGTTGCTTGACGCAATCTCCAAAGGAAAGTTTAGGGAAGACCTTTACTATAGACTGAATACCGTCCCGTTGTTCGTTCCTCCGCTAAGGGAACGCGGACGCGACAGCTTGCTCCTCTTCCGAAAATTCGCTTCGGATTTCGCCGAGAAATATCATACAAAACCGATTTTCCTTACCGAAGACGGGCAAGAAACACTGCTCGACTATCGTTTTCCTGGTAACATCCGGCAGCTGAAAAATCTCGTTGAGCAGATGTCGGTACTAGAAACAGGAAAGGTAATCGACTCGCGCACGCTCGACGGATATATGCCAACCTCCCAAGCCTTGGTTCCGATTTCAAAACCAGAAATGGGCGGAGACCAACCCGACAGCGCAGATTTGGAGATGCTTTACAAAATCATTTTCGAACTGAAAAAGGAGCTTGGCGACCTAAAAGAGATTGTGGCCAGAATAATCCGGGACGAACATGTGAAGTCTCCGGCCTTATTGGCTAAATTCACACAATTGACTTCCGAAGATTCCGACCTCAGCCAAAAACCGAAACCTACCTCTCCCCTGTTACTGGAGAGCGGACACGGAAACAACGATTCAACCGACGAATCGCAGACCATAGACATCGACCGTGTTGAAGAATTGCAGGGCAACGAAGAATCGGAATCGCTCTCATTGGAGAGAAACGAGAAAGAACTTATAATAAAAGCCTTAAAGAAAAACGGCAACCGCAGAAAACGCGCGGCCCAAGAGCTGGGCATTTCGGAACGGACGCTGTACAGAAAAATTAAGCAGTATGAAATTGAAGACTAAAGCCCAAAAGGCCTTATTATATACCGGAAAGCTGTTTTTGCTTGTGGCCTTTTGTCTTGCGGGCCACAGTTGCGGGGTCTACTCTTTCACCGGAGCCTCTATCGACTACACCAACACCAAGACGATATCCATCGGATACTTCTATAACGAAGCCGGACTTGGTCCAGCCAACATCAGCGACGAACTGACAAACAAACTGAAGGACTTTTTCCAACAAAACACCCAGCTCGACATCGTGGCCGAAGACGGCGATTTGCAAATTGAGGGAACCATATCCCGTTACGCCTTTAGCCCGCTCGCCCCACAAAGCAACCCAAACGCAACCAGTGGCCTTGAGGGTGTTGACGAAGCCGGACTGGAGCGCTTAACCATAGGTGTTTCAGCTACTTATGTCAATGTAAATGACGAAACCTATGATTTCGAAAACAGGGTGTTTTCGCAGTTTGAGGATTATAATGCCGTAACCCAAACCCGTGAGCAGGTTGAGACAGGACTCGTAGACGGCATTCTCGACCAAATCGTGCTCGACATATTCAACGCCTCCGTTGCCAACTGGTAAAAACCGGCCAAGGTGTTTTCGCTTCCCGCTTTTCATTCTGCCAATAATTGGCTATTATAGTGTAAGACTGCGAATGACACCGAAGTCCGGCCCGGCATAACGGCGTAAGCCATCACGACAGCCGGAGCGAAAAGCAAACGAATGCTAAGAGGGAGGAGCCTCCCCCTCGATTTACTCGCCGAAAAGGGAGAACGCAAGAGAGTGTGTGGAGATTTTTAACGAAAAGGAAAGCGTGGAATACCAAAGGCAAATAGAGCTTATATACAGGCCCGAAGAGGCTACTTTAAAAGATCTGGAATGTTTGCTTGAACTTATCAGGGAATACCCCTATTGCCAAAATTTCAGAATCTTGGCGGCCAAAATCGCCCATGACAACGGATTCAAAGACAAAGAAACTCTTTTGCGCAAAGCCGTGCTGTATTCCAGCAACAGGAACAGGCTTAAATCTTTTGTGATGGAAGAACTCAATGTTCCCGTACCAAAAGGTTTTTCGCTGGAAAGCCTTTATGAACCGGTAACGGAGTTCAAAAAAGAGCATGAGGAAGAGACCACCCCCACTGAAAAACAACCTGACATATATTCGGAGGTCATGGACAGTCTTTTGTCCATGAAGGAAAACAAAGACAAACTCCAAAACCAAATAGAACACACCGACTCCAATGCCTCCCCCACCGCTCCAAAACCCGCAATGGCACGGGGATTGGAATGGAGCATTGTCAACGATTTCATTAAGGATGAACCCAGCATAAACAAACCGCTGAACTACGATCCGGAGAATAAGAAGAACTACGAAGACCTAGCCGCCAGAAGCGGAACGATGGACAAGGAATTCGCCTCTGAGAACCTCGCCAGGATCCTTGTGAAGCAGGGAAAAAGCAAAGAAGCCTCCAAGATTTATAAGAGACTGATATTGAAATATCCCGAAAAAAAGACTTATTTTGTAAAGCTAATTAACGAACTACAATAAAATTCCGAAAATAATGTTCAACATACTTATTACACTGATCGTCATTGTTTCCCTGCTCTTGATCTTTGCTATCCTGATGCAAAAATCCAAAGGCAGTGGCCTCTCTGGTCAGTTCGGCGGAAGTGCGGGGCAGTTGATGGGAGCCAAAAGAAGCGCTGATTTCCTTGAAAAAGCTACTTGGGGACTCTCAATTATTTTGGTTACCCTGACTTTGGCTACCAACATTACTCTTGATTCGGGTCCTAAAGCTTACGTGAGCCCTAACTTGAAAAAAGCTCAGGAACAACAAGGACAGAACGCTATCCAGTCATTGCACAGCACAACTACTGACAGCGCGGCGCAATCAACGGACACTACTGTTAAGAAATAATTCCGTTTACTCGGAATCAAAAGCTGGGCGGATTAAGCCCGGCTTTTTTTTTGCCCAAATCTTCATTAAAGATTTCGGAAAAAGCATAACCTAGGGCCAATAAACCTTACGCCCACCCTTACCCCCTCTTTCTTCTTCTGTCCGGAACACCAAACGCACAAACCGCCAACAACTCCGCCGAACATGAAAAAGACACTCCTGTTCACCCAACTCCTAACACTATTGCTTACAGTATCATGCGTAAACAGGAAGGGACCAAAAAAAATCCTCTTCGTTTTCACCAGCCACAATCAGTTGGGCAATACCGGGAAACCAACAGGTTTTTTCTTATCGGAGGCTTCCCACGCCTACCAAACGTTTGATTCAGCTGGATTCCATATAGATTTCTGTAGCGTAAAGGGTGGTGTAACTACGGCGGACGACATCAACTTAAGCGATCCAATCAACAAATCTTTTTGGAACAATACGGGGATCAGAAAAAAACTACGAGAAACAAAAAAGATCGACCGCATAAATCCGTCAACCTATAGCGCCATTTATCTCGTTGGCGGGCATGGGTCAGTTTGGGACTTCCCCGACGATAAAAGTCTAGCCAGGGTCACCGCTCATATCTATAACAATGGCGGAGTGGTAAGCGCCGTTTGCCATGGCACAGCAGGCTTACTAAACGTCAAACTCCCCGACGGAAAATTCCTTATTGACGGAAAAAAGATTGCGACATTTACGAATTCCGAAGAAGCTAAAATACATTTGGACAAAGTCGTACCTTTCCTTTTGGAAACCGAGCTAAGAAACAGAAACGCATACATCATCCACGGCACCGATTTCCAACCGAACATTCAAGTGGACGGCCGGCTGATTACAGGACAGAATCCCGCATCGGCCAAAGGGGTGTCCATCGCCGTGATCAATGCCTTAAAGGATCAGGCAAAGCACTAGGGAAGAATCAACTCCTAAAGAACCAACACACCTTCTAATACTTGTTCAAAGATGAAAAAATCATTTCGAATCATAATAGCTCTAATCTGTTTTATGACCGCTTGCGGGCCCCTGAACAGCCCTACCCTCCACACCGTTGCAGAGTCTGAAAATCAATGGACAGGAATCGGGGTTACAAAAAAAGGGAGAATCTTCGTGAACTTCCCCCGTTGGTCCGATAACGTTCCGGTTTCAGTAGCTGAGATAATTAACGGCAAGACCATTCCTTTTCCTGACTTGGAGTGGAATAAACCCATAGAAGACGACCAACATTTTGTCGCTGTCCAAAGTGTTTTTGTGGACAATCTGGATAGACTTTGGGTATTGGACACTGGCAATCCGCAATTTCGAGGAGTCATTGAGCGTGGTCCCAGATTATTTCGCTTCAATTTGACGACTAAGCGCCTAGAAAAATCATTCGGCTTTCCGAAGAACACTTACAGTGAAAACTCTTACCTCAACGATGTCAGGATTGATACCCAGAGAAAATTTGCTTATATCACCGACTCCGGAACAGGAGGAATCTTAACCGTCGATCTGAGCAACGGTCAAGTAAAACGGCATTTGTCGGGTCACCCTTCAGTTTTGGCCGAAACGGACTCGTTGGTTTTTGAAGACAAAACCGTCTGGAAAAACCGGGTACACTCCGACGGTATCGCATTGTCACCCGACACTAATTGGCTTTATTATGTAGCGCTAAGCGGGCATACTCTTTATAGGATTCCCACAAAGGTTCTGCGAAACAACACGCCCAAGCCTGAAAGCTACATAGAAAAAGTGGCGAAAATATACGCCCCTGACGGTATGGTTTTCGACAAAAACGGCACGCTTTACTTAGCCGGGCTAGAGACAAACAGCGTATATTCGGTGAGCGGAAAAGGGCAATATCAACTTGTTGCCAAGGATCCCGAAATCCGCTGGGCGGATTCGTTTGCCGTAGACGGCGAGGGAAACTTATATTTCACAACTTCTCAAATCCATCTTGACGAAAACAAGAGAGGTCTTTATAAAGTCATCATGATTGATCGAAAAGATCTTTAAAACATTTTTTCCGTGAAAAAGAAACTAAACTATTGCCCGCTGGCGCTTACTATGGAATACATAGGCGGAAAGTGGAAACCTCTAATTCTATTCCATCTAATCGGTTCGCCAAAACGCTCCGGTGAGTTACAGAAGTCGATTTGTGGCATCTCCAACAAAGTGTTCACCGAATCGATCAGGGAGATGGAATACTCCGGGCTTGTCAACCGAAAGGTATTTCCCAGCGTTCCGCCCAAAGTGGAATATTCGCTGACTGAGCTAGGCAACAGCCTAATTCCAATATTAAAAGCTATGGACGATTGGGGTAAAACATTTCCACCCGAAAGCCATTCTGACAATGAAAAAAACGAATAAGTAAAACCACGGCATCCTATTTTGGATGCCGTTTCAGTATCTTCTATTTTTTTTATCTTGAAAAAGGGTTATTTTAATAAAAAACATAACCCATTATGAAATTATTTTTTCACACAGACGAAGACTTGCAACAAACGGAATCTTATGTCAAAGTGCACAGGAGCCATCACAGCGCTTTGGTCACTTTGGACAAAAAGGATTCTCCGGTCAACACGGTGGATTCCAGCTTCGCCAAAGCCATAAACTCCGTTTTGGACAAATTGGAAGCTGACGAATCGATCAGCTCCGTCATCTTCAATAGCGAGAAAAAGACCTTTATCGCTGGTGCGGACCTTAAGCTTCTTCACGAAGGCTCCGCGGAAGACGCTGCGCAAATGATCGCCGAAGTCCAGGACCTGTATTCACGTCTACAAAGATTTCCGAAAACTACCGTAGCGTATATCGAAGGCGCCTGTTTGGGCGGAGGATTGGAATTTGCGATGGCTTGCCAAACCAGAATCGCCAACCGAAACTCACGCGCTTTTTTCCAACTTCCGGAAACCAACCTCGGTCTCATTCCCGGCTTCGGGGGCACTTTTCGCCTCCCCGATCTTGTCGGTGTCGAAGTTGCCCTGCATATGATCTTGCGTTGTCAAAAGCTGAATATCGCACAAGCATCGGAAGCTGGGTTGGTTGATCAACAGGTCGGTGACCTGGATGAATTGACGGGATTACTGAATTCCGGAAGTCTCACATTATCTCAAAACAGGAAAAACCGGCACCTCCCAACAGACCTTGACTCTATTACATCATTCCGAAAAAAGACGGAACGCAGAAGCAAGGGCCTCTACCCCGCCCTCACTCACGCATTGGACGCTCTGGAATTCGCATGCAAAAACCCAGATGAGGAGCAACGCATCGAAAACGAAAAAGCGCTTTTCGCAAAAACCTTGGCAACACCCGCCGCTAGCCGAATGGTCGAGCTTTTCTTCACCATTAACGATAAGAAAAAGAACCCTTGGAAACACCTTGTCCAACCGACTCACAACATCGGAATCATCGGAGCCGGTCTGATGGGATCCGGAATCGCGTCGGTGAGCGTCAGAAAAGGCTATAACGTGGCGGTTACGGACATTCATGAGTCTTCTTTACTGAAACTGGAAGCCGTTGTCCAGAAAGAAAACGGTGAAGTAGCCGACGATAAACTCAAGCTTTCGGACAACTTGGACATTCTGGAAGATTCCCAAATGGTAGTGGAAGCCATTTACGAAAACCTTGAGGTAAAAAAGGAAACCATCCGAAAGCTTAACGGAAAGCTTCCTTCAAACAGCATCTTGGCTAGCAACACATCGGCTATTCCAATCAAAGATTTGGCGGAAGTTTTCGAAGACAAAACAAGGGTCATCGGCACGCATTATTTTTCGCCCGTACAAAAGATGCCCTTGCTTGAGATTATCGTTACGCCCGAAACCGAATCTTGGGTAAAAGCCACCGCTTTGGACATCGGGATCAGGCAAGGCAAAACCTGCATTATCGTCAATGACGGACCGGGGTTTTACACCACCCGAATCCTCGCCCCCTATCTCAACGAGGCTCTTCTGCTTTTACAAGAAGGCGTTTCGGGAGCGGACTTAGACAGTGCGCTTGAGAGTTTCGGAATGCCCGTGGGGCCCGTCACGCTTATGGACGAAATCGGCATAGACGTTTGCGCTCATTTGCTCGGCGGACCTATCGGCGCCATGTTTGACGAGCGAGGCACCCCGATATCCAAACTGCTAAACGTATTTGTAGAAAACGGGTACCTTGGCCGTAAAAACGGAAAAGGCTTTTTGCAATACGACGACAGCGGAAAAAAATCGGCGAGAATCTATTCCGAAAACCTACCTGAGATTGGCAACACTTCCTCAGGCGCGGAATTGGACCAAGAAACGATCCGCACAAGAGTCGTTTGGGCAATGGTCAACGAAGCGATCAAATGCCTGGAAGACGATACCCTTAGCACTCCCGCGGACGGCGATATCGGAGCTATTCTCGGATTGGCGTTCCCAAAATACACCGGCGGTCCTTTCCGTTTCGCTGACGCCAAAGGACCGGAATCGGCTTATCAGACCCTGAGAGATTTGGAACTCAAATTTGGAAAACGGTTCGCTCCCGCCACTTCAATATCTCGACACAAAAACGACAACACCCTTTTTCATTCTTCATAAACCCATAAAAACCACACAAACATGTACTTTAACGATGAGCATAAGCTTTTTAGAGAAAGCGTAAGGGACTTCCTTGCCCAACGCGCGACCCCATTCGCAAATGAGTGGGAAACCCAACGACGCATTCCCAAATCAATTTGGGAAGAAATGGGCGACCAAGGATATCTGGGGCTCCTCCACGAGGAAAAACACGGCGGACTTGAAGCCGATATTTTCTTTTCGCTTATTTTTCTTGAGGAATTGGCGAATACCGGTTTCGGAGGTTTCGCCGGAGCGGTAAGCGTACATTCGTATATGGCCACGGCCCATTTGGCGAAAGCCGGAAGCGAAACCCTAAAGAGAAAATATCTGGAACCTGCGATTGAGGGTAGAAAAGTCGGCGCGTTAGCCATTTCCGAACCCGGAGCCGGATCGGACGTTTCCTCACTTCGCACCCGAGCCGAAGATATGGGAGACCATTACTTATTGAACGGCTCAAAAATTTTCATTACCAACGGATTTTACGCGGATTTCATAACCGTAGCGGCGCAGACTGAAAAAGGAATGAGCCTCTTTGTAATTGAAGGTGACAATCCGGGGCTGTCCAGAAACAAACTGGAAAAGATGGGCTGGCACTGTTCGGATACGGCCGAGCTGTTCTTCGAAAACGCTGTCGTTCCAAAGGAAAACCTCATTGGGGAGGAAGGAAAAGGCTTCTATTATATCATGGACAGCTTTCAGATAGAGCGTCTTTGTATTGCGATTATTTCCCAAGCTTCGGCGGAACGCATGTTTGATTTGGCCCTGAAATATGCGCGCGAGCGGGACGCTTTCGGCAAAAAGTTGGAAAAAATGAAAAACATCAGGTACCAACTGGCCGACGTTCACGCCGATATCGCCTGTGTAAAGCAATATCTCAGACACGTGGCTTGGAATCTTGAACGCGGTGAGAATATGTCGCGCGAATGCGCTATCGCAAAGTTGAAAGCCACCGAACTGAGCAAAGAAGTGGCTGACAAATGTCTGCAGATATTCGGAGGTTACGGTTATATGGCCGATTTCGAAATCGAGAGAATGTTCCGCGACGCAAGGGTCAATACCATAATCGGCGGGACTTCGGATATTATGAAAGAGATTATCGGAAAATCGGTTATTGACGAAAGGACGTACAAATCGGCTTATCAGAATCATTAGCCCCAGTTAAAACACGAAAAAGGCGAGCTTGAAAGCTCGCCTTTTCATTCCGAAGAAATCGGAACTGGGTAGGGTGTAAATTGTCGGCTTCAGCCTAAGCGAATTTGAGTGACGGCCTTTGCCTTGGGTTTGATTGGTAGTTGATGTTGATCGGCCCCGCACCCGAAGGTTTAAACTTCGGGACTAACCGATATTTATGGTTGATTACAAATTTGACTTCTCTGCCGTTTTTGTTAATACAAAGTAAGGCAATTCCCTCTTCGGCTTCAAATAGATAAATTTTATCTCAAGATAGACAAAACACCAACCCCAATCTTTTCTATAATTCTTTTAAAGTGATATCACTTTGCCCCATAAAGAACTTCTCCACCCACCACAGTCATCTTCACCTTAGCATCCAACAGTTTACTCTCATCGGCACGGACAAGATCAGTGTCAAAAACTGTGAAATCGGCCAATTTACCCACTTCAATCGATCCAATTCTCTTCTCGGCAAATAAAGCGTACGCGGCGTCCAAAGTATAACTTCTGAGCGCTTCAATCCTGCTCATCCGCTGTGACGGTTCGTAGCCTTTCTCAGGCTTTCCTTTCAGCGTCTTGCGAGACACGGACGCATAAAAACACTCAATCGGGCTCACCGGCTCAATCGGAGAGTCGGTTCCGTTAGCCACCCTCGCTCCCGAGGCCAACAGTTTCTTCCAAACATAAGCGCCTTCCTTGATTCTGTCTTCCCCTAACCTGTCAATGGCCCAAGGCCTGTCCGAGGCCATATGAATACCTTGCATGGCAGGAATAACCCCCAAAGCCGCAAATCTGGGAATATCTTTGTTGGTTAGGTGCTGGGCATGCTCAATCCTAAACCTATGATCCACCGTCTTGGCACGGTTACCCAATGCGTTTTCATATTGATCAAGCACTTCCCTGTTCGCCCTGTCACCGATTGCGTGTGTACATATCTGGAACCCGCTTTCCAAGCCTTTTTCGGCTATTTCACCGATCTCTTTCATCGGCCTAAGCGCATGTCCCGTATGGCCAGGCTGATCCTCGTATTCGTTCAGAAGCCACGCTCCACGTGATCCCAAAGCGCCGTCAGCGTACAACTTCACTGAACGAAGGGTAAACCAAGAAGCGCTATCATTCATAGGCCCATTAGCAAACCATTTCTCCAATAACGCGTCATTTTCCCCGTCAAGCATCGCCCAAACCCTGACTCTGAGCGAATCACTTTTTCTCAATTGGCGATACTGGCTAATCATATCCGGTCCAATACCGGCATCCATCACCGCCGTGATACCATTGGAAAGACATTCTTCCATACCTAACCGCAAAGCTTTTCTGGTTTTGGAAGCAGACTTTTCGGGAATATGCCTCATAATCATATTCATGGCATTTTCATTGAACAGACCTGTAGCATTGCCCTTCTCGTCCAGAGTAACTTCTCCACCTTCCGGTTGTCCCTCTTTCGCCAACAAGGCCTCAACATTTGCAATCCGCATCGCTTCTGCGTTAGCGATTCCCGCATGCCCGCTGGCATGACGCAGAAAAACCGGATTATCAGGCGACACTTCAGACATTCGGTTATGAACAGGCATTCCCTCCACCGTCTTTTCCGGTTTCTTGTCCCATTTGTCCTGGTGCCATCCACGGCCAACAATCCATTCTCCTTTTTCGGCTTTTGAAACAGCTACCCTTACCATCTCGACCATCTGGTCATAATTCGAAATGGGAGATAGGTCCAAATCGATTTTCTTAAGCCCGACACCGGCCAAATGCAAATGAGAGTCTATCAGTCCTGGAGACACAAACTGTCCATTAAGGTCTACCTTCTTCGTTTTCGGCCCGATGAATTGCTCAGCACCTTTAACGTCTCCCACATAAATAAACTTTCCGTCTTTTACGGCGAAAGCCGTAGCTTCCGGATTTTCCGAATCCATTGTCACCACCTTGGCATTAACAATAAGTTGATCAGCCTTCGGTGTTTGCTCTTTTGGTGAACATGAAAAAATAAACGCCATGAGACCCAGCGCCATGATGTTCGTTAATATTCTTGTCATGCGAAATTATTTTTGATCTAATCCGATAAAATAAAATGGCGGGAACACTCCCTTCAACAAAATAAAAATTCAAACCTCTTCATGCAAACGAAAGCTAATATCCCGATCTCGGAAAACCGCATATAAGGGCACCGCCCCATTCATGGAAGAAACAAGACAAACTAGTCTAAAAGCAAGGGAAAATAAAACCTTGGGCGGAAACAAGCCGTATAGGTAATTAAGCAAATAACAACGGATTTCATTTAATAAGATTGCCTTCCTGCTTTTCAAACAACAAAGGGAACCGCCACTGCGGTTCCCTTCTTTTGTTATAAACCTGAACCTCACCCATTCGGGTGAACGGCAGGCTTTATCTAGAATAATGCAATCCAACCCAAAATCTTGGCGCAAACGATCAGAATTACCATCGCAAACGGATAAACTGTCGCATAAGCGATCGAAGGTGCGTTACTGTCTGTCATTGAGTCAACGGCGCTAAGACCGGGCGTACTGGTCATACCACCCGTAATCGTACCCAAAAGCGACAGCAAGTTTACCTTAAGGAATATTCTGCCCACTATCACGCTTAGAATCATCGGCATCAGCGTAGTGGCGAAACCTACCAAGAACAGGGTAAGGCCCTGAGATTGAATGGTAGCGACCAAACTCTTACCCGCACTTGTACCGACAGCGGCCAAGAAAAACAACAAACCGAGTTGTCGCAGCATTGCGTTGGCTGGCCCCGAGACGTTCCAGATAATCGGACCGGTCTTTCCTACCCTAGAGAGCATCAACGAAACGAGCAACACTCCGCCGGTAAGACCAAGCTTGAACTCTGAACCGAACAATGGAAACGCGATTTTACCGAGGATAACACCCAACACCAAAATAGCGGCGATCGGCAAGAAATCAGCTTCCGAAAGTTTCTTCTGCTCATTACCGAACAGGTTCATCACAGCGTCGCGGTTATATGTTCCCGACACTACCATCAACTTATCGCCAAAACGGATCTGAGCGTCGCCTGTAGGCGTAATATCGATACCCGATCTACGGATACGCGTCACGGTGGCGTTATAGTTTTCCTGAAGGTTCAAAGATCCGATCGACTTGTTCACCACTCGCTTATTGGTGACAAGTATCCAGTCCACGATCATCAATTCGCTTGTAGGGATTTCCTGGTCTACGCTTTCGCCAACCAACAGTTCCACTTTTTTCAAGGACTCTTTGGTTCCCACCACACGAATCAGATCATCTTTTTCAAGGATCGTGTCTCCAGTCGGAACAACTGTCTTGCCTTTCTTCAACACTCGGGAAACGTTAGCACCGGTCATGGCGCGAACAGCTAATTTGCTCAATGAAAGACCGTGAATGTTATCATTATCAATTTTGAAGTTTCTTGCTTTTAGGCTCGGGTAATTCGCTCTGGACTCCTTCTTGAAAGCTTCTTCTTCCTTCTTAAGATCGATTTTGAAAACTTTCGGAACGAGCCTTACAAACAAAATCACGCCGATAACGCCAAACGGATATGCGATACCATAACCGATGGACGCCTCCGGAGATCCGTTTGTGGCTTCTATCGCAGCCGCCAGACCTGGGGTCGACGTTAACGCTCCCGTAAGCAAACCAACCGCATACTTGAGATCAACGCCCGCAAACCAAGCCAAACCACCGGCTACGATGCTACCCGAAACTACGATCACCCCGGCCACAAGCACCAATTTGGCTCCCTGTGATCGGAACGACTCGAAGAATCCAGGCCCAGCCTGCACACCGATTGTCATTATAAACAGAATCAAACCAAGTGTCTTGAACAATGGCGGCACCGAATAGCCGAAATGCCCAAAGGCCAAGGCTACAAAAATCACAGCCGAGGAATCTAGCCCTATACCCTTAACCTCTATCTTCCCGACCAAGATTCCGATGGCGATGATTACAAAAATCGCAAAATAATCAGTCCGCATTAACGAATCTAATAGCTCCATAAGCCGTACAGTATCTATACCTTTAGTTTTGTCAATAAATCGAAAACTGCATGAAAGCGAAAGTGTCACAAAAAAACACTAATTCGCTTCTTTATCTTCACTCGTTCGCAAAATAACACATGGGAACATTAAGGTTCAAGTGTACACCACACTGCAAAGAATGTCAAGACGAAATGCATGATGACAATCATGATTAGCCTTTTTGTGCGAAAAAATCAAAAACCATTAAAGCCCTATCGATATATTCACATTAAACACGCACAAAAGCGATGAGATTTTATGTATTTGGCAAAAAAAATAAAGGGCCGAAACCGTTCCCGTTCCAGAAACATGAAATAAATCATTCAAAAAAAATGGCCGTCCGTACCCGAACGACCATTTGCAAAGGATTATTTAATATTGTCAAGCCAAAACAACCCCGGCCGGCACCGAAGAATATTTGGCGAATTTCCATGTAAAATCACCCAGTCCCTGTGTCAGCGATTTCAGAGTATTGGCGTATTCGTACATCTCCGCCTGCGGTACCCGGGCCTCGATAAGCTGTCGATTCCCTTCCTGCTCCATACCCATAATCATCGCTCTGCGCGACTGCAAATCGGTCATTACCTCTCCTACCTGTGTCAAAGGAACACCTACGCAAAGGTCCAGAAGCGGCTCCATCAAATGGGGCGAAGACTTCGAAAATGCTTCCCGAAACGCTTCCCTTCCCGCTATTTTAAACGAAATATCATTTGAATCCACCGGGTGCATTTTTCCGTCCATTACCATCACCCGGACATCGCGAATCTTGGATTTCGCCAGAACGCCTTCTTCCATCACCTCCATCACGCCTTTCCGAATGGAGAGCATAAAACGCTGGTCGATGGCACCGCCAACCACACAATTGTAGAACTGGAACTTTCCGCCCCACGGCAAATCCGTCTCGGTCTTTTCACGAACATGCGCCTCTTTCGGCGGTTCTTCCATACCCTCGGTATAAGCGCTCACACGCAACACAACCTCTCCGAACTGCCCCGCTCCGCCCGATTGTTTTTTGTGGCGATAAGTCACCTCAGCCCCTCCGTCTATCGTCTCGCGATACGGTACTGTTGGTTGTTTAAACGATGCTTCAACATTATAAAGTCGCTTCAGTTTCCACTCTAAAACGCTCAAATGAGCCTCGCCCTGCAAGCCAACGATAAGCTCGCGAGTTTCCTGATCAAATTCCACCTCTACTGTCGGATCTTCCTCGGCGATTTCCCGAATCATCTCGCCTAATTTCTCATTTTCCTCTTTTTTCTCCGAGAATACGTGATACAATGACTTTGGCTCCGGGAACACCATCGGCGCCACTTTCACTGGCGATTCCTTCAAACAAAGCGTATCGTTTGTCCGCGTTTTCTTAAGCTTCACCACCGCTCCAATATCTCCCGCCTGAAACTTTTGTACGGGAACCCTTTCATTACCGTCCATAACATAAAGCTGATGGATTCTTTCCATTGTATCCGTATCCGGATTATAAAGGTCCATATTCGGATGAAGCTCCCCCGAAATGACTTTAAGGAAGCTTACACGGCCTAAATAAGGCTCATTAACCGTTTTGTAGACAAAAGCCACCGGGTCCCCTTCCAAATTGTACGGAATATATTCCCCTGTAGAAAGTGGCTCGGGTTTCAAGTCCGTCGCCGACGGCGCTACGTTATCTATAAAGCCCATCAATCTTCCGCTTCCCATATTCTTCTCCGCCGAAACGCAAAAAACAGGAAACACGTCATGGTTAGCCATTCCTATCCGAAGGCCTAACCGCATTTCGTCTTCGTTCAGCTCCCCTTTTTCGAAGTAAAGCCCCATCAATCCTTCGTCGTTCTCGGCGGCCCTTTCCACCAAAACATTATGGAGACGGTCGGCTTTTTCCCTTTCGTCTTCCGGAATCGGCAATTTCTGAGGCTTGCCTCCACCTTCAGGAAATTTGTACATCACCATCTTCAGTAGATCGATGATGGAATCAAAACCCTCGCCCTCGTTTACCGGATACTGCATCAGCACGGCGTTTGGGCCGAAACTGTAACGGACATCCTCCCACGACTCCGAAAAATCGGACTGCGCGTGATCCAGTTGATTGATTACGAAAATCGTTGGTTTGTTAAAAATATTGATGTATTCCCACACCAACTGATCACCTACCTCCACTCCCGCCTTGGCGTTGACCATTATCAGGCAAGTGTCCGCCACCCTTACTGACGAGACCACTTCCCCAGCGAAATCGTCCACGCCCGGAGTGTCAAAAATATTGATTTTGTAATCCCGCCACTCGGTGTGCATCGAAGTGGCGTATACGGAAAATCCGCGCTCACGCTCAATCTCGTGATAATCCGACACGGTGTTGTGTCCTTCCACGCTGCCCCGCCGATCGGTCATACCGGCTTCATACAGCATCGTTTCCGCAAGTGTCGTCTTGCCGGACTTCGAGCTTCCGAGCAAGACGATGTTCTTAATGTGTTTTTGGTCAAAGGTTTTCATCAGGTAGGTATTCGCTTGTTCTCAAATAAAAATTAACACGCCAAATACAAAGGCCCATAAGGGCCCACCGGGGAGCCTGAAACCCGTAAAAGTGATGGGAGCGGGTTCCGTAAAAATATCCGACGACAGAAAGCGCCAATCCCAGCGCTAACGATCGCCCTGTTGCGTCAAGGTAGTGGATTAAGGCAGTATTAACAAATGGGAAAAGGCAAATATTCGCCTAGAGATTCTCGATTCCGCCACATCCGCCCAATTAATATAAAAGAGCAAAACGATTAGGCATAAACTTACGTATATTTGCCAGAACGGAAAGGCCGCAACGGCATCAGGAAAGCGAGCCCTACCCGTGGTTTTCGAGAAGGAAAAACATCCCTTCCACACCATGGAAACGCTCCTTACGCATAGATTACGACATTTTGATGGATATCGCAGAGAAATACAAAGAGGGAATAGAGTTTCTTAAAAAGGAAAAATATGCGGAGGCTACGCAAGCGTTCGACCAGATTCTCGAATCCGAGCCCGAACACTACGAAGCCACCTGCATGAGAGCCAAGGCCTTGGCCAAAAGCGGAAAATTCGACGAAGCCGTTTCCGACTGGCAAACCGCTGTAACCATTCGCCCAAACGATGCCGACGTTTTTTCCGAATTCGGCATTACCCTGCATATGTGTGGCCGAAACGACGAGGCGCTCAAGCACTTTACCCACGCCATTAAACTGGAACCGGAGAACGCTTACCGCTATTCCAGCAGGGCCTTCGTGAAAAGCCGTATCGGCGACACCAAAGGCGCCATCGCCGATTATGAACACGCTTTGGAGCTAGACCCCGACGACGCAATCTCGCTCAACAACAAGGGCATGCTCGAAGAAAAACTTGGCCGTACCAGAAAAGCCAAGGAAAGCTTCGCCAAAGCGGACTCTTTGGATAAGGACAAGCAAAAAAACATTCTGGAAAAAAACCGGAACCCAAAGAAACACGAGCAAAAGGCGCCGGAAACAAAAGGCGAAAGCAAAAGCGTAACGCTAAAACAGAAAGTAACGGAAGAGAAAACGGTACAGGGCCAACCCGAAAAGCTCACTTTCGGCTATTTTGCCAAAACGCTAAAGGACGTGCTCACCTCATCCGAAATACGCCAAGAGTTTATGTCTTTTGTCAAAAGTCTATTCAAAAAATAAAAAAAGAGTCTCTACGTTTTACCTTTAAGGGAAAAAAAGGCGTCCTTAATATTCCCGTTAGTCTCGCTCGGCCACAAAAACGCCGGGCCAACCCAAACCCGATTTTTATATGAAGAGATTACGAGTCTTTATGGTGGCGATTTTCGTCCTGCTTCTGGCCGGTCAAATGGGCGTTGCGCAAAAGAAAGAGAAAATAGACCCGGAAGTCAGCGCACTTTTCAAAACCGCCCAGAAACAAATGGTGGACGGCAAATTCGAGGAAGCCAACGTCACGTTCAGGGAAATTCTCACAAAGCAGAAAACCCTGCCCAAAGACCTGTGCTACTTTTTCGCTGAAACTCTTTACCAGATTGAGCAGTACCAAAACAGCGAAAACTTCCTGAACAAATACTTTGACCTTACCCACGGCCAAGGAAAATTCAATTCGGAAGCCAGAAAGCTGGAGAAAAAACTTAAGAGAAGAATCCGCAGAAACCATTTCTGCCATTACTGCAACGACAAAGGCTACAGGCTTATCGCTTGCGAAATGTGCGACGAGGAAGGTTTTGTAATCGGCAATTGCCAAAGGTGCTCGGGCGCCGGCAATATCATGTGCCCTACCTGCAAAGGCGAAGGTGTGGTAATCAGCAAAGCCTCAAATGGCGAAAACAGCTACAAAGACTGTGACAACTGCAAGCAAAAGGGCTTTATCCAATGCTCCACTTGCAAAGGCAGAAAGAAGACAAAACAGGACTGCCCGAAATGCTACGGCGCAGGTTTCCGCCCATCAGAAAAGCTTTGCGAGCATAGTAAAAATATGTAAGAGAAATTCTTCTCGAACAAAAAACGGGGATCCGAAATTCGGATCCCCGTTTTTTGTCTCGCCTAACCCATCCTATCACGAAGCGGGTTAGCTCATATTATTCTTTCCTAGAACAGGCCCAGCTGATCTTTTTCTTTTTTGGTTCCCTTTGCAGATTTATCCAACTCCACTACATCGCCAGTCGAGTAAGAACCCTTGTCCGTTTTCTTACTTTCCAGCAATGTCGCTTTCTTGATCTTGCCCATTCCCAACTTATTGCCGATCGCTTTCCAGCCTTTCACGGAATCAAGCAGGTCAAAATCATAAACGTTCGTACTTACCTTACGGGTTCCTTGCGGTGTGTAGCTTAGCTCCACCTGTGGCGAGCGGTCCGTAGTAGCCACAACCAATTTGGTCGATCGGGCATCGTTGACGAATTTGAAGCGCTTGTTGAGTGTTGTAGTCTCGATATTGAAACGCTTCACGTAATGGAACTTCGTCTCGCCATCGTAATAGATGGTCGAAAGGATCGTATGCGGATCAAATTTCTCGATCAACATCAAGTCTTTCACCTCATAACGATTGGTGAGCTCGTAAGTGGTAAGCTCGTAAGAACCGTCTTTGTATACGGCCAAAACTTTTTCGTCTGAGAATGTCCCGAGTAGGCGTCCCCTACCGTCGTTGTTGAGTCGGCCAACCAAATCGTCGAACCAGATGCTAACGCCTCCCAAGGTCGAAACGCCTTCGGAAGTTTTCGTAATTCCGTTTTTACGGATCGGATACTTGGTCAGGATATTTCCGGCAACCCCTCTGCCCTTGACTTCCAGATCAGCGAAATCGAAGTCCAAGTTCTTTTGCTTGGCTCCACAACCGGCCGTAAGCTTCACGTTGATGCGCTCGGCCTCTCCGTTGGCATTCGCCGAGAAGTAAAGGACTCTGGATTTCTGCCCGCCCTTGATCAATTCGTATTCGCGATCGCGCGTTACGGTCAGGATCTGGAAACGCTTCCACATGGCGCATTTTTTATCCGCATTGAGATAAACCATGTTGAAAACTTTCCGCTCGTCGTTGCGGCGGAAAACCTCCACGTGAATGATGTCTTTGCCTACGAATACCTTGTCCGCATTTTTGGTGACCACGCAACGTCCGTCGGCGCGGAACACCAAGATATCGTCGATATCGGAGCAATCGCAAACGAATTCGTCTTTCTTCAAGCCGGTTCCCACAAAACCTTCCGTACGGTTCACATACAGTTTGGCGTTGTTGGCTGCAACGGCATTGGCCTGAATAGTCTCGAAATTCGCGATCTCGGTCTTACGCTCCTTGCCTTTTCCGTACTTCTTGATGAGGTTACGGTAATAGGCCACCGCATAATCGATAATATTCGCCAAGTGATGTTCGACTTCCTCTAGCTCGGCGCTGAGTTTGTTCATCAGCTCGTCGGCCTTGAAGCTGTCAAACTTCGAGATCCGCTTTATCTTGATTTCTGTCAGGCGAACAATATCCTCTTCGGTAATATCACGGTAGAAATCCGGCTTGTAAGGCTCCAGCCCCTTATCGATAGTCTGGATTACAGCCTCCCAAGTCTCGCATTCCTCAATGTCCCGATAAATCCGATTCTCGATAAATATTTTTTCAAGAGAAGAGAAAAGAAGTTTCTCTTTCAGCTCCGCTCTTCTAATTTCAAGTTCACGGGTCAACAACTCGACCGTCTGCTCATTCGAACGCTTCAGGATATCCGTCACCGTCATGAACATCGGTTTCTCATCGACAATCACGCAAGCGTTCGGCGAAATCGAAACCTCACAGTCCGTAAAGGCGTAAAGCGCATCGATGACCACGTCCGGTTGCTGGTTCGGCGCAATGGAAATCTGGATTTCCACGTCTTTGGCCGTGTTATCGACCACGCGTTTCACCTTGATCTTGCCTTTGTCATTGGCCTTGATTATCGAATCGATAATCGAGCTGGTAGTGGTTCCGTAAGGAATTTCGCGAACGACAAGCGTTTTCTTGTCCTCCACCTCTATTTTGGAACGCACGCGCACTTTTCCTCCGCGTTGTCCGTCGTTATAATCGGAAACGTCAATTTGTCCGCCCGTCAGGAAATCCGGATAAACGGCCACTTTCCTGTTCCTCAACAAATCGACAGACGCTTTCAGCAACTCCACAAAGTTGTGCGGAAGCACTTTGGTAGAAAGTCCTACGGCGATACCTTCCACGCCTTGGGCCAAAAGCAACGGAAATTTCACCGGCAAAGCCACCGGCTCATTTTTCCTTCCGTCGTAAGACAGTTGCCACTCGGTGGTTTGGGGATTGAACAACACCTCTCCCGCAAACTTCGAAAGGCGCGCCTCAATATACCTTGGCGCAGCCGCCCTGTCTCCCGTCCGGACATCGCCCCAGTTACCTTGCGTCTCGATCAGCAGATCTTTTTGCCCAAGGTTAGTGATAGCGTCACCGATCGATGCATCGCCGTGCGGGTGATACTGCATCGTGTGACCGATGATGTTGGCCACCTTGTTGAAGCGCCCGTCGTCCATCTCCTTCATGGAGTGCATAATCCGGCGCTGTACGGGCTTGAAGCCGTCGTTGATTCCCGGAACGGCGCGTTCCAGGATCACATAGGAGGCATAGTCCATGAACCAGTCCTGAAACATGTCGTTCAGCGAGACGGCGTCATGGATTGTTTCCTCGTTGTTATATTCTTCGGATGAATTTTGGTTCTCTTCCATTTGATCTCTCCAGCAAAAAAACTAACACGAAAAGCGAATCCGCCCTGTCAGGCTTCTTCCTCCACCAAATCTTTTTCCACTTTCAGGTTATCGATGATAAAGCCTTGTCGCTTAGGCGTATTCTTGCCCATGTAGAAAGTCAGAACATCTTTGATCGATGTGTCTTTCTTCAGAATCACGGGCTCCAAACGGATATCATCATTGATAAAACCTCCGAATTCGTCAGGCGAAATCTCACCCAAACCTTTGAATCGCGTGATTTCCGGCTTGCCTCCCAACGATTTCACCGCTTTCATTTTCTCTTCCTCGCTATAGCAATAGTGGGTTTTCTTCTTGTTTCTCACCCTGAAAAGAGGCGTCTCAAGAATAAAAAGGTGCCCTTGCTTCACCAAATCCGGGAAGAACTGCAGGAAGAAAGTCATCAACAGCAAACGGATGTGCATACCGTCCACGTCGGCATCAGTGGCGATAATCACTTTGCGGTAGCGCAAGCCTTCCAATCCGTCCTCAATATTCAAGGCGTGTTGCAACAAGTTGAATTCCTCGTTTTCATACACCACCTTTTTGGTAAGGTTGAAAGTGTTAAGCGGTTTTCCCCTCAAGCTAAATACCGCTTGCGTCTGCACATCGCGCGCTTTGGTGATCGACCCGCTGGCCGAGTCGCCCTCCGTAAGGAAAATCATGGTGTCCTCAGCCGATTTCGATTTGGCGTTATTGAAGTGCTGACGGCAATCGCGAAGTTTCTTGTTATGCAGATTGGCTTTCTTGGCCCTTTCGTTCGCAAGTTTCTTTATGCCCGAAATCTCCTTCCGCTCCCTCTCCGACTGCAAAATTCGCTTACGCAAAGCTTCGGCCGTATCAGGATTCTTGTGCAGATAATCGTCAAGCTCTTTCTTTACGAAATCATTAACGAAAGCGCGCATTGTAGGGCCATCCGGACCTACGGCTTGCGAGCCGAGTTTGGTTTTGGTCTGCGACTCAAAAACCGGCTCCATAACCCTAACCGAAACCGCCGCAACTATAGCGGAACGGACATCGGCAGCGTCGAAGTTTTTATCGTAAAATTCCCTAACGGTCTTCACCAAAGCTTCTCTCAGCGCCTGCTGGTGCGTTCCGCCTTGGGTAGTGTATTGGCCGTTTACAAAAGAATAATATTCCTCTCCGTATTGGTTTCCGTGCGTCATGGCGATTTCTATATCGTCGCCACGCAGATGAATCACGGGATAGCGGACTTGCTCCATATTGGTTTTGCGGGTCAGCAAATCCAACAGGCCGTCCTTTGAGTGGTATTTCACTCCGTTGAACATCACGGACAAGCCGGCGTTCAAGAAAGCGTAATTCCAAATCTGGTCTTCCAGATATTGGGGAATAAACCTGAAATTCTTGAAAACACTGTTGTCGGGCTCGAAAACGATTCGCGTACCGTTTCCTTCGTCGGTTGGCTCTATCGCACTTTCCTCGATCAGTTCGCCCCTATTAAATTTGGCCCACTTGGTTTTTCCGTCGCGGAAAGCCTGTACTTTGAAATATGTGGAAAGGGCGTTCACTGCCTTCGTACCCACACCGTTCAAACCTACTGACTTTTGGAAAGCCTTCGAATCGTACTTTCCGCCCGTATTGATTTTCGATACGCAATCCACCACTTTTCCCAGCGGGATACCGCGTCCGTAATCCCGAACCACAACCCGGTGGTCCGTAATTTTTATCTCGATTTTATCGCCATGGCCCATCACGTACTCGTCGATACTGTTATCGACGATCTCCTTGACCAACACGTAAATACCGTCATCTTGGGCCGACCCGTCGCCCAATTTACCGATATACATACCGGGCCTCAGCCTGATATGCTCCTTCCAGTCCAGCGACCGGATACTGTCTTCCGTATAAGTTGCCTCTACTTTCTTAGCCATATATGATCAGTCTCTGCGCTTCCGAAATAAGTTGCCGTACGTCTATTCTTACCGTTTCCTCAAAGCAGTCAAAAGCCAAACAACACCCACACCGAAGAGCGCAGGTACGCCGTAAGCCAAAAACGAAATCCTCTCGAAAAACGGGGTAGTCGTTACGTTAAGGCCCGCCAGCACCACCAAGGAAATGCACATGATCAGGTTTACAAGGCCGTTAAACACGAATACCCAACCCGACAACGCTTCTATAAAAGCGGGCTTGCTTTGCCTGACTGGGGAGTTAGACAATGTTCTCCCAAAAAAATAAAACGTGACATTCGCCACGAAGATAAACAATAAGCTCCCGTAAAAAAACTGGCTTTTACTAACGTAATCCGTAATTTTCCCCGCGCCGTCCACGTTTATCCCAACTTCATATGGCATAAATCCGTAAACGGACAACAGGACCACCACAGTCAACAACAGCGTAATTCCCCAAAAAAAGGAATGCATCTTATTCATATCTCGGCTCTATGATATTTAAATTTTCCCTACATCCCGGAACTTTTCCCGGATTCCGTCTAGAAAATTAAAAAATCACGGACCCGAATACAAAATTCCGCCTACATACTTTTTTCATATAAAAGCCACAGCTATGGGATACATGGGATTCGGAATGAGCAAAGGAGCCAATTCCGCCAGACCAAATCAAGCCTTTGAAAGCACCTCCGATTACAGGTCAGCTCCATCAAAACATAAGCATAAGAAACCGTCAAAACCTTCGCCTACAGACCCGTCCGTTCTGGCCAAAATCCGTGAAGACGCCGTAAAAGCGAACCGTAAACGTCTTCTTACCAAAATCGCCTTGTTCTCGCTTATTTCTTTTTCCCTGATACTCTTTTTCTATTTCGTGTCGTAAATTCACGACTCGAAAAAACAGCCTCTATGAGAAAATCAATCCTAGCGACGCTAATCGCACTATCTGCGTGCGCATGCCAAAGCGAAAAGAAAATACCGGGCTTTGACTCCGCTTCTTGGAAATCGGACAAAAAAGGATGCGACGGCATTCGCCTTCAACAGGCCGACAGCCTAATCAAATACCGGAACGAGGTTAAGGGGATGACCGTTGACCAAGTTCAAAAGGTAATGGGCCTTCCGAATTCGTCCGAACTTATCAGACGAGACCAGCAATACTACATCTACACGCTCTCGCCCGCCAAGACTTGTCCGAACTTTAAGAAAGGCGGAAAGAAGCTTTCGCTGAGGCTTAGATTCAATTCCATCGGCACTGTTAACGAACTCACGATTACGTCTCGCTAAGGCTAATTCGGCGTATTCCGAACGAAAGTCGGTCATCGCTGTTTCTTGATAAGATGCTATATAGCTCAAACAAGCTTTCGCATCTATGTTCAAGAAACAAAACGCCAGCTTGACATGCGTATCAAATTCAGAATAGAGAAAAAGAAAGTCGTAAAGTGCGTATATCCTGAAATCAGCATCGACACCAACGACTACCCGGAACTCAAAGGCTTAGACTCGGGCCAACTTCGCCACCGTATAGCGAAATACCTGGACGAAATGCCCGCCACCGACAACCAATACGACAGCCTTTGGGAACAGGCCAAGGCCGGTATGAAGGAATTTGACATGGATCCGGACAACGAGGAATTGGAAGTGTTTATCCACCTTGACGATGAGGACGGCCCCGCTTCCGACTTCTCGGAAGACGATATAATCACACCGTAAAAAAACTATGGGCGCTCTGAACATTCCAGGCGCCCGTTTTTTATTATCTCTCAGGTAATTTTCTCGGCGGAACAATACCGAAAATCGCCTTAGCCTTTTCCAACAAAGCTTTCTCTGAAGAATCGCCCATTCTCATAAAACCGACCAGATTTTTAGCTTGTTGCGGTTTATGCTCTTTCAAATACGCCATAAATTCCCGGGCCTCGTTAGAGTGTCCGTCACCGTGGCCTACCACCAAAAGCTCGTCGGCATCGGAGACGCACTCCGCCAAACGCTCGAAAAAATACGGATCCTTTGGCGCTTGCTGTCCCTTGAAATGTTCCGGCTGAAAATCCGCTTCCGTTTTTTTATGATGCTGACGCCTTCTGAATCCGTCCCAGTCCCTCGGCTCAAGGCAGATTGCGTTGTTCTCGTTACCCAAACGGTAAACTTTGCTCTCGTGTCCAGCGCAAACCACCACAATTTTGCAATCATCAAGCTCCACCGTACTTTCGGTAAACTCCGCCATAGTCTCGTGATCGGGATGAACATCGTGACGCAACAAAAACTCACGGATCTTCTGCAAATCCGCCCCTTCCATCAACTTCTCGTTTGCGGGATGTTCTAACTGAAAATCATCACGGTCGTAGATAACGCTTACTTGCCGCATGTCTTTCATGTCTTTGCGGACATCCTTCTCGTGGATTCTCGCACCCAAAGAATGAAACATTCCCTCCACGGCATACCACGGAAGCTCCCCGTCCATCGGACGCTGAAATATCTTCTCTAATGTTCGAAACGTTTTCCGGTTCATAACTATTCGGTTTTAGATTCCATTTTCTTTTTTGCGCTCTCAAGCCACAAAAACTTCTCTCTCCACCCTAACAGGGTTCCTTTTCTAACCCGATCGATTCGCTCTTTGTTAGCCAATTAAATATTCCGGCCAGCCATATACGTTTCAATCGTAAGCGTCGGTTCCAAAAACAACACAACAAGCCTCGACGTAGAGAATCACATAAAAATCACCTCTTATGCGTGGCTTTTCAAAAAGCGCCTTTTATATTTGCGTTGTCACGGTTCCGAAAGGATTAATAGGGAATTTTAATAGCTGTACCCGCAACCGTAAGTCCGATACATGATTATCTCCCACCCCTTTGCCACTGCCAACTGCGGCGGGAAGGCCAGAGATAATTGGACAAGCCGGGAGACCTGCCTGACGAGCCACAATTACGTTCCGCTCGGGTTTTAGCGCTACGTAATGAAGCCACGATTACTGTAACACACATTTCAGTCTTCCTTTAAAGACCAATTTTGTGTTTCGGCTCCGAAACTGCGCATGGCGTCCGGAGCACTCTATTTCCCATGCAAAAAGGACCTTTCAGCCCGGCCGGATGAATGGACCCTGAAATTCTTATGTCCAAAAAGTTTTACAAATGAAAAATTTTAGAAGCCTGTTGGGGCTGTTCGCATTACTTTTTATCGGCCTTACTGCCTGCGACAATGACGACGACATTATCACCCCGGATATTTCCGGCGGCACTTACACGGCCTTTCTTGAGGAATCCACAACACTAAAACCTGATGTAAGCCCCACAGACGGCATGACATTCAAATGGTTTGACATCGAGAAAAAACTTCTGTCCGAGACGCTAGAATACACTTTCACGCCTGACAAAACCGGCACTTTCAAGTACATTTTCCACGCTACCAGACTGGAACAAACCGCCATCGACACATTTACGGTTATCGTCAAGCACCCTACGCCTAGCGTATCGCTCAATATCGAGTCTTTCAAAGGCTTCCAGCACGGATTTCCTGTAAAACTAGAGGCCTCGGTGTTCAAGTACGACAAAGACACCGAAATGACTTGGAGCCTCAACGGCGAAGATATCGGCAAAGGTAAAACGCTTGATTTCGACGCTGAGGGCACAGGTGTTTTCACCGTCACCTTTACCGCCCGCAACCCAAGTATCGCCATTTCGGAGAGCGTAACCATCGAAAAGCTCTCTTACACTGACAACGGCACGCTTGTAGTAAACGAAGGTTGGTTTGGGCACGAACCCGGCAACCTGAACTATTGGATGAAAGATTCCAGCAGATTCTCATACAGGGTTTTCAAGAAAATTAATCCCGAAAAGAATCTCGGCGTCACTTCGCAAGCGGGTGTTTTGCACGACGGGAAAGTCTACATCATGTCCAAGCAAGCGCCTCAGCTCGTCGTGCTTGACGCCGCTACATTGAAATATCTGAACGAAATCGACGTATTTACAGGCAACAAATACTCATACGCCCATCACTTTGTAGGCGTGGACGCTAACAAAGGCTTCCTTAGCTCTGCGGACGGCGTTTATCCCGTCAACCTTACGGACCTTTCTGTCGGTGACAAAATTGAAGGCATTTCCGCCGGAGGCATCATGAAACTCTCAGGCGGGAAAGTGTTCGTTCAAGGAGTCTCTGGCGAGAGCAAAAAAATATTCGTCCTTGACGCTAACGCGGGCACTTTGGCCAACACCGTGGATATTTCCGGCGCCGTAGCCGGGCTCGACATTGACGCCGACGGCAATGTTTGGGTTGGCGCAGGAGAGAAATTGATAAAAATCAACGCTTCCGATCTCACAACCCAAGAGAAAACCCTTCCCGAAGATGTCACCATCAAAAACGGGTGGGTATGGGACGCCGGCGCGCTTACCACCTCCAAGACCGAAAGCGCCGTCTTCTTCAAGAGCGGAAAAAAACTTTACAAATATGTTCCCGCCGACAGCGAAACAGCTGAGCTGACCGCTATCCTTGACCTGACCGACATGGTAAGCAACAACTTCTATAACGGAGGCGTTAAGGCCCACCCTACCACAGGCAACATTTATGTAAATGCGGTCAAGAGCGGATGGGGCAACAATTACAAACAAAACGGCATGTATGTTCGCTCCTCGGCAGGCGCAAACATCCTTACTTACAACTACGGTGGAACCGAAGCCGACAACTCGTTCTTCTACTTCCCCGCAGACTTCGTGTTCTTATAATTTAAAACAAAGGGAATAAACGCTGGCTTTTTGTGTCTCACTGCAAATATCTTCACTCGTATCACTCATTATTATGAGGCACGAAGCTAGGCTAGCGCAATATGCTTAGAGCAAAAGCACTATTTATTTTATTAAGGATCGGGGAAGTCAGGCGCCCCGGTCCTTTCCCGTTTCCGAAATACCGGAAAACAAAGCCTAAACATAGCGTCAAAGCGACGGTAATTATTTCGCCAAAGCTTCGTCGCCACAATTGCCGGGACATTCAGTGACCAAACAAGACTTGGCGCACATTTCCCAGCCCATAACTGATGAGCATCATAACCCTGCGGGTTGGTTAATCCATCCGCTTCGATGAAATTTGAATATGGAACACCGGACATGCCGGGTTTCACCTTTTTGTTTACGATATATACCTTCTAACACAAGGTTTGGCCTATGAATCTACGCCGCACACTTACAGTTTTGTTAGGAGCCGCCTTCCTCGGCGCCTGCTCCAGCGACAGCGACGATCCCGTCGTTCCAAAACTCGATATCGTTTGGGATATCCCCTCACAGGGATTCAACACCAAGGTTAACGAGACACTTTTACTTAGCCCCAGCGTAAAAAACGAAGGCGACGCACCCGTATACCAATGGATCGAGAAAGGCGTCACTGTCGCCACCACCTCTACGCATATTTTCCAGAGCTCGGCGCCCGGTGAATTCACCGTAAAATTTAAAGTCCAGAACGGCGCTCAAGCCGATTCGGTCAAATTCAATGTAACCGTCACGCCCGGCGACAACCCCGCTCCCGACAACGCGTACCTTAGCGAGGTATTCGAATACGCACCCGCTCCGGGACAATTTGTCAACACCTCGCTCGGGGAAAAAGACTCCGGCAAAGACATCATCGGCAAGGAAGGGTCACTTATCACCCTCGGCGGATTCGGCGGATATATCATTGCGGGCTTTGATCACGACGTCAGCAATGGCTCCGAAGAGGACATCATTATCTACGGCAACGCCTTCGAGGGCAGTTCCGAGCCGGGAATCGTTTTCGTGATGCAAGACGAAAACGGCAACGGCAAACCCGACGATACTTGGTACGAAATCAAAGGCGAAGCGCACGACGACGAAGGCGTTCACCGTGACTACGAGATCACCTACAAGCGTCCGGCCAGTGCTACCGCCGATGTTCCTTGGACTGACAACAAAGGCAACTCCGGAGCCATTAAGCGGAATGGCTACCACGAGCAGGAATACTTTCCAAAGTGGATTGAAGACGACAGCTACACCCTCCGCGGAACCCTGTTGCCCGCCCGCACCAAACACGACGATACAGCCGGACACATAATCAACCCAAGCTACGGCAAGGGCTACGCCGACAATACCTCGGGCGGTGACCGTATAGACATTTCAAACGCCATTGACGCCGAAGGCAAAGCGGTAACCCTTTCTTCTATCCGCTTTATCAAGGTACAGTGCGCGGTAAACAAAGACGCCGGCAACCTCGGCGAGGTTTCCACCGAAATCTCCGGAGCCGCCGACCTTTCGAAGTTCTAAAACACTGGGTGCCCAGACCGGCAAAGCCTCTTCTCAAGGCTTTGGTCCGCCCGGCCTGAGGGCTACCCGATTCCGCTCCGTGGGCGCGGCAAGCGTCAGCATGCCTGCATACCCGGAGCGGATCTTATTTCATTTGCATTGAAAAGTTATGCGATTGTTGCTCCATACGTACCCGTCGTCATCGGCACATACCCGATTCGGCAAGGATTTTTATCCTTATATGGGAGAAAAATGCACTTTTGACTTTTCACAAAAGCACAGGGACGCCGTTTTGCCTTCGCAAAGGCCCGGTTTTGTTCCTTCCGGAATCGTTTCATCTGATCCCGGCATTATTTCGTCTTGTTCGACACCCATTATTATTGGCCCTGATAAGGCCAAATCGACTTACGCAACCAATTCCATTGGCTTGGGCATAGTTTCTTCAACCCATGCGACCAATTTTATTGGCTACGGCACAGTTTCTTCGACTCATGCGACCAATTTCATTGGCTACGGCATAGTTTCTTCGACTCATGCAACCAATTCTATTGGCTACGGCACAGTTTCTTCGACTCGTACTACCAATTCTATTGTCATGTACGTAAGGTCGATGTACTCCGGCGTAATTTTTATAACTGCGCATCCAATTCCATTAGCAAAGATTTCTTTACCCGAAGGGAAGAGCCCAAATACGGCATCGTGATGAAAGGATTCTACTTAAATAAAATACTACCCCTCTTTATTCTTTTGACAACTGTCGGAAATATCGCGACAGCGCAAGAGAAAATAATCGATTTCATGGACACGTTAATTGTGCTCCCCGATATTCAAGTCATTGACAGCCGTATACTGGAACGTTCCGGGTTCAAAAACCAAACGATCGACACGCTTACGCTAAAGGAATACCGCTCGGAAAACCTAGCCGAAGTGCTTACGATGAAAACATCCATCTTCATCAAGAGCTACGGACCCGGCGGCTTGGCTACCCCGTCATTCAGAGGCACGGGCGCCAGCCATACGCAGGTGTACTGGAACGGAATAAACCTGAACTCGCCCACTATGGGCCAGACCGACCTCTCTTTGCTCCCGATCGGCTTTTCGGATATGATAGACGTCAACTTCGGGGCTTCCAGCCTACTTTACGGAACGGGAGGCTTGGGCGGAGCTATCCGTCTCGGCAGTAATCCTGACGCTATCCGGGGCTTCGAGATCAACGCCACGCAATATGTAGGCAGTTTCGGGACTTACACGTCCAATGTCGGGCTTAATTACGGCAACGGCACTTGGCAAGGCGTAACGAAAATCTTTTACAAAACCGCCGACAACGACTTTGAATTCGTGAACACTTCCCAAAAAGAGAGTCACGAAGACGAAGACTACCCTACCCAAACCAACGAAAACGCCGAATTGCGACAGTGGAGTGTTCTTCAGGAAGTTTATAGATCCGTGGGACAACACGGAACCCTAGCCGCCAGGGTTTGGTATCAGGACAGCGACAGAAACCTTTCCTCGCCAATGAACCAGAAGCCCGGCGACGACAACCAGAAGGATGAGACACTCCGCACGATGTTGGAATGGAAACACAACGACGAAAACAAGAACTTCATACAGCGCGCCGCCTATGTAAGGGAACAACTCGACTACTCTGACCCGAAGACCAAAACCGATTCGGAGAGTGTCACCGACAGTTATTTCCTGAACGGGGTGGCCAATTTCAAATTCGGGGAGAAAGTATACCTGAACAGCGGCTACAATCTCCGTCACGACGAAGCGGACACGGACGATTACCAAGATCTGGAATCCGGCAATACCGTAAGGCGCACGCAGACCACCTTCGACATTTATTCCAGCGTAGAATGGCACCCGGCCGAAGCGTTGGAAATATCGTTCCTGCTCCGTCAACAGTGGATTGACGGCGACGCAAAGCCATTGCTACCCTCTCTGGGGGCGAACTATCAAGTAATAAACCACCGTGGCGTTAGCGGAACAGTCCGAGCCAACGTTTCCAAGAGCTTCCACGCCCCCAGCCTCAACGACAGGTATTACTTTCCGGTAGGCAACCCCGATTTGCTTCCGGAAGAAGGCAATTCCATCGAGCTCGGCACCGACTGGGTCATTCTTCAGGACAACTGGCACTTCGACTACAGTTTAACCGCCTATGCCTCGTTAGTGGATAACTGGATCGTATGGCGCCCAGGCGTACGCAACCTCTGGGCCCCGGAAAACCTGAGGGAAGTATACTCGCGCGGACTTGAGAATTCCTTAGGCGCACGCTATACTGTCAACGGCTGGACTACGGAAGCCAGAGTCAACTACTCTTATATAATATCGGAAAACCAGAAAAGCTATGACGGCAACGATGATATTGTGGGCGAACAGATGATCTACGTGCCCAAACATAATTTTAATGCCACATTACGAGTAAGCCACAAAGGCTGGTACGCTGTAGCGGAACAACTAGCCTACGGAAAAAGGAATATCAGAACCAAAGAGGAACAGGAAGACGAACATCTGGCGCCATACTACCTCACCAACTTAAGCGTAGGCAGAAACTGGGCTTCGGGACGAAACAATTTCGGTCTCCGACTTAAAGCCAGCAACCTGTTTGACTACACATACCAGTCCGTAGCCCGACGCCCGATGCCGGGGCGATACTACAGCCTTACGCTAAACTACGGACTGAACCCCAAACCGAAGACCAAGTAAAAAGGAACGCCGATGATTAGGACAGAGATGAAATATACCGCTTCGGAAGGCCAAAAAGGGACAACTAGCTCCAAGCTCTTTAGCCATGTGAGAAGACTGGCCATTATCGCAGGAATTTTAGCAACAACCTTAGCCTGCAACGATCCCGAGGATGCCTTGGTCGAGAACTATAAGCCTCCGTCGGGCAATTACACAAACGGAGTGTTTGTATTGAACGAAGGAAATTTCGATTGGGGAGTCGGGACGCTCTCGTTCTTCTCTCCCGAAAAATCGCCGTGGATAGACGGCCACCGCGAAACCGAATCAAAAATCTTTCGCCAGATCAACGACTCCGAACTAGGCAACGTATCGCAGTCCATGACCATCTACAAAGGCAAGGGCTACATCGTCATCAACAATTCCGAACGGGTAATCGTCACGGATCCGGGCACCATAAAATGGACAGGCACTATAGAAGTTCCAGGCGGAAGCCCCAGATACTTACTCCCCATTAATACCAAGAAAGCCTACCTAACCGAACTGTACGTCGACTGCGTGTGGATAGTGGACCTGGAAAACGAAAAGATCTCAGGCAAAATCCCGGTAAGCGGCTGGACCGAAGGGCTAATCCTATTCGAAAACTATGCCTTGGTCACAAAAAAGAGAACCACGAAAGACAAAAGGGAAGGCGGAGAAGTCTTGCTTAAAATCGATACCCGCACCGATGAAGTAGTGGACAGCGTAGCATTGCCCAAAGGCCCGTCCAGTATAGTGATGGACCAACGCAGAAAAGCCTGGGTCCTCTGCGACGGAGGCTTGCAAGACCAGCCCAATCTCGTTCGCCTCAACCCATTTACCATGAAGGTGGAAAAAACCTTCCCCTTCCCCAACGAAGCCGTGATAGCGCCCGGCAACCTCCGCTCAAACGAAACCGCCGACACGCTATACTTCCTTAACGGAGGCGTATGCCGTCACCCAATCGACGCTCCGGAGCTTAATCCGAACGCGTACATCCCGCAAAGGGAGAAGTTTTACGCAATGGACATTGAGCCGGGCACAGGCCTAATCTACGTCGGCGACGCGCTGGACTACCTCCGGCGAGGCATCGCCTACCGCTTCCGCCCCAACGGTCACCCCGTCGATTCTTTTCGAGTAGGCGTCATCCCGACAGGCTTTACATTTAACCAACCATAACCGCCAACACTCGCACAAAGTGTGTATTTAATCGAAAAAACCACATCTTAAGACCTTAAAGGCGCGTTCCAAAAACAAGAAGCCTTCAATTTGATTGTCCAAACAACCGCATACGGGGACGAAAACATAAGTCCACGTATCGGAAAGGCAACAAATTGAAGGCTTATTCATATGGGAAGAATCTACGGAACGCTAATCGCATTTTTATTCGCATGGTGCGGTAACGCTATCGCGCAAGAGAAAAAACCAAAGCTGGTAGTCGGCATTGTCATTGACCAAATGAGGCAAGAATACCTTTACCGCTTCGCCCCAAACTTTGGCGAAGACGGATTCAAAAGACTTATGGGCGAAGGCTATATGTTCAGCAATACCCATATCAACTACGTACCCACGGCCACAGGCCCCGGACACGCTTCCATTTATACAGGCACTACCCCAGCTTATCACGGCATAGTAAGCAACAACTGGTACGACCGAACACTCAAAGAGAAAGTCTACTGCGTCGAAGACAAGCGTTTCCATACCGTAGGCTCCAAAACAGACGCGGGAAAAGCCTCGCCAAACCGCTTGCTCACCACTACAATCACCGACGAACTGAAGCTGGCGTCCAATTTCAAATCAAAAGTGATCGCGCTTTCCATTAAAGACCGCGCGTCCGTACTTCCCGGTGGCCACAACCCCAACGGTGCCTTTTGGTACGACTTCAATACCGGCGATTTCGTCACCTCCACATACTATATGGAAGCGCTCCCAGGCTGGGTTGAGAAGTTCAACAAGAAAGACTTACCTGACAAATTCCTAAAAAAGACTTGGAACAGGCTGTTGCCCAAAGAAGCCTACACCGTCAGCGACACCCATCATTCCAAATACGAAAACGGACTAAACGCCAACGACAAATTCCCCTATGACCTGCAAAAGCTTTCCGAGGGCAAACGGGGAAAAGACCGTTACGGCATTATCCCCAGCACACCCTTCGGCAATACTATCCTGACCGAGCTTGTTTTTTCGGCCGTCAAAAGCGAAAAACTCGGACAGGGTAAAGAAACGGACTTTTTGGCGGTCAGCTACTCCTCGCCCGACATCATCGGACACCGATACGGGCCTCGCTCCGAAGAAATCGAAGACACTTACGTTCGCCTAGACGGCCTAATCAGCGATTTGCTGGCCTTTCTAGACGAACACATAGGCAAAAGCGAATACACCGTATTCCTAACCGCCGACCACGCCGCCACAGCGAATCCGGAATTTCTGAAAGACAATAAATTTCCCGGAGGGTATTTCAACGGCAAAGAGGCTAAAGAGCAAATCAACGACGCTTTGTCAGAAAAATTCGGGATGGGTCTCTGGGTTGAGAGTATGGACTTTATGCAAGTTTACCTTGACCGCGCATTGCTCAAGCGCGAAAAAGTAAACATTGAAGAGGCCTCCGAAGCCGTAAAAGAAGCATTGATGGCCAATGAGATGGTCTCGAGAGCTTACACCGGCAACACCGTTTACAAGGCAGACTATAACGAAGGCGGCATCAAAGGGTTTATGGTTCGTGGCTATATGCCACAGCGTTGCGGTGATGTGATCTTCGCCCAAAAGCCCGGATACATCCAGTGGTTCAACAAAAAAGGGACTACACACGGATCGCCTTACACTTACGACACCAATATCCCAATGCTGTGGTTCGGCGCAAATGTTCCGCACGGATCATCCTCAAAGTATCATCCCGTAACCGATATCGCCGCCACATTGTCCATTATGCTTCAGACGAAATTTCCTTCAGGATGTACGGGGCAACCTATTCAGGAAATATTAGGAGATGATGACAAAGACTGAGAATAGAAAAATAAGGAACACTCCCGCAACAAACATACTCTATCAATAAACGACGAAAGCCGCCCCAGATCGGGACGGCTTTCTTTTTATAACTATGAGTAGATGCTCGATTACATCATGCCTGGCATGCCACCGCCCATACCTGGGGCACCGGCTGGCATAGCAGGAGCTTCTTCTTCCTGGTCAGCAACCACACACTCGGTAGTCAAGAGCAATGACGCGATAGAAGCGGCATTCTCCAAAGCCAAACGAGTAACTTTAGTCGGGTCGATAACACCAGCGGACAACAAGTTCTCGAACTTGTCTTCGCGAGCGTTGTAACCGTAGTCACCTTCTCCTTCTTTGATCTTCTGAACGATAACCGATCCTTCACCACCGGCGTTCTCTACGATAGCGCGGAGAGGGGACTCGATTGCGCGTTCAACGATGTTTACACCAGTAGCCTGGTCTTCGTTCTCAACTTTTTCCTCAAGGTTTTCGAGAGCCTCGATAGCGCGGATCAAAGCAACTCCACCACCAGGAACCACACCTTCCTGAACGGCGGCGCGAGTGGCGTGCAACGCATCGTCTACACGGTCTTTCTTCTCCTTCATCTCAACCTCGGTAGCGGCACCGATGTAGATGATAGCAACACCGCCTGACAACTTAGCCAAACGCTCCTGCAACTTCTCACGGTCGTAGTCAGAAGAAGTGTTCTCGATCTGCGACTTGATTTCGTTAACGCGACCTTTGATAGTGTCCTCGTTGCCAGCACCGTTAACAACAGTAGTGTTGTCTTTGTCGATGTTTACTTTCTCAGCGGTTCCGAGCATATCCAAAGTAGCAGACTCCAAGTTGAATCCACGCTCTTCAGAAATAACAGTACCACCAGTCAAGATAGCGATGTCTTCCAACATAGCCTTACGACGGTCACCGAAGCCCGGAGCCTTAACAGCAGCGATTTTCAGCGTTCCGCGGATTTTGTTAACTACCAAAGTAGCCAAAGCCTCGCCGTCAACGTCTTCAGCGATGATCAACAAAGGTCTTCCGCTCTGAGCTACAGGCTCAAGAATCGGCATCAAATCCTTCATAGTCGAGATCTTCTTGTCGTAGATCAAGATGTAAGGATTCTCAAGCTCGGCTTCCATTTTCTCAGTATCGGTAACAAAGTAAGGAGAAAGGTAACCGCGGTCAAACTGCATACCTTCTACAGTCTTAACCTCAGTTTCAGTACCTTTAGCTTCCTCAACAGTGATAACACCGTCTTTGCCAACTTTCTCCATCGCTTCGGCGATCATACCACCGATTTCCTTGTCGTTGTTAGCTGAAATCGAAGCCACCTGAGCGATCTCGTCGTTAGTTTCGATTTCTTTAGACTGCGAACGCAATCCGTCAACAACCAAAGCAACGGCAGCGTCGATACCGCGCTTGATGTCCATTGGGTTGGCACCGGCAGTAACGTTTTTGATACCGTTGTTGAAGATAGCCTGAGTCAAAACAGTAGCGGTAGTAGTACCGTCACCGGCGTCGTCGTTAGTTTTAGAAGCAACTTCTTTTACCAACTGAGCGCCCATGTTCTCTACAGGATCCTTCAGTTCGATCTCCTTAGCAACAGACACACCGTCTTTGGTTACGTGAGGAGCGCCGAATTTTTTGTCGAGGATTACGTTGCGACCTTTAGGTCCCAAAGTTACCTTAACGGCGTCGGCGATAACGTTAACGCCTTTTTTCAATCTATCTCTAGCCTCAATCTCGAATACGATCTCTTTAGCCATGTCTATTCTGTTTTAAAATGAAAGATGTTAAAAACGGGAAAATCAAAGGATCAAAAGAATCTCAGACTCTTTCATGATCAGGTAGTCTACGCCTTCGTAGTTCACCTCTGTGCCTGAGTACTTGCCATACAACACTTGGTCTCCCACTTTAACCGTCATCGGCTCGTCCTTAGTGCCAGGGCCAACAGCCACTATTTTTCCCTGAAGCGGCTTCTCTTTTGCCGTGTCTGGAATATAGAGTCCTGAAGCGGTTTTAACTTCCGCTGGAGCCGGCTCGATGAGAACCTTGTCCCCTAATGGCTTTGCTTTTACTTCTGACATTTTAGTTCGCGATTTTTATTAAAGTATAAAAATTTGTTTCAGATTCTTGTCCCGAAAGACACCCTAGCTTTTATCATTTCCCGTGCCAACTTAACTAACGTGACACTTTGGCGCATTTTTCAAAAACAATTCCCGACACGCATTCCGATAGAACCCTAAGACTCAAAATAATAATGGCGAAAGAGCCCGAATTTTCAAGAAAACGCTTTTTCGAAAAACTGTCAGTGCTTTCGGGGCCAACACGAAAAACATGACAAAATGCCACACGCTAAATACGCGGAAATATTAAGGCAAAAAAAAACCCTCTAAGAAAGAGGGCTTTTGTATTTCTTTATTGGGGTCAGCTTACTCAGCTACAACCTCAACAGTGATTTCGTGCTTAACTTCTTTGTGCAAAGCGATAGTAGCAGTGTACTCACCAACGAATTTGGCGTCGCTGTCCAAAGAAATTTGCTTACGGTCGATATCGAAACCTTTTTCCTTCAAGCAGTCAGCCAACTGCAAAGGAGTGATAGAACCGAAGATCTTACCGTTCTCGCCAGCTTTGGTTGAGATAGTGATCTTAGTAGTTCCGATAGCGTTTGCCAAAGCTTCCGCGTCAGCCTTGATTTTCTCGGCTTTGTGAGCGGCTTGCTTAATGTTCTCAGCAATTTGCTTCTTGTTAGAAACAGTAGCCAAGATGGCGTAACCTTGAGGGATCAAGTAGTTACGTCCGTAACCTGCCTTTACAGTAACGATGTCGTTCTTAAAGCCCAGGCCCTTGATATTTTGAGTCAAGATAATTTCCATTGATCTTTCTCTTTTTTCAATGATTACTAAAAACGAGCGATTTACTTCAACGAGTCACCAACATATGGCATCAAAGCCAAGTGGCGCGCGCGCTTGATCGCCTGGGAAACTTTCTTTTGGAACTTAACCGAAGTACCAGTGATACGACGAGGCAAGATTTTTCCTTGCTCGTTCACAAACTTCAACAAGAAGTTGGCGTCTTTGTAATCAACGTACTTGATGCCGTGCTTCTTGAAGCGACAGTACTTCTTGCGGTTTTCGTTTCTATTGATTGGTTCGTTAACTAAAGTCATGACTTAGCCCTCCTCGTTAGATTTTTCTTCTTTTTTGTTGAATTTACCAGCGCGTCTCTTCTCGCTGAACGCCAAAGCGTGCTTGTCAAGAGCGATAGTCAAAAAGCGCAATACCTGCTCGTCGCGACGGTACTCAGTCTCAAGAGCGTCGATTGCTTCCGAAGGAGCTTTGAACTCTACCAATGTGTAGAAGCCAGTAGTTTTGTGCTGGATTGGGTAAGCAAGTTTCTTCAATCCCCAGTTCTCGTGATTCACGATCTCAGCACCGTTGTTTTTCAACGTACCCACAAACTTCTCGACAGTATCCTTCATCTGATCTTCAGACAAAACGGGAGTCAAAATGAATACCGTCTCATAATTTTTCAATTCCATAACTAATATAGTTGCGGTTTATTTTTGAAATTCGAACCGCAAATATAGCGGTTTTAGTGTTAAACAAAAAAACATCGGCAAGGATTTAGTTCCCCTGCCCTATCTTAATTTTCTTTTCGTTTACCGTTTCCGGCTTCCCGAGACTTATGCATTCCAAAGCCACAAAAGTCAGCAATCCGTTCAGCAACAACAACTCATGACCGAAACGGTAACCAAACAGCCACGCCTCGGAGTTGGCGTTCACGAAATATGTCAACACCGGCGAAAGAAGGCAAACTACGGGAACCCAAGCGTCACGAATCGCTTTTTTACGGAAAAGCCCATAAGCGAAAAGGCCGAGCAACGGCCCGTAAGTATATCCCGCCACTTTGAAAACTGAACGGACAACGCTTTGGTCGTTCATGGACCAGAACAACATAATAGTAGCGAAAGCGGCCACCGTAAAACCGATATGCACGTACCGGCGGGTGTTTTCTCCGTAGGTTTTCTTCCCTCCCAGAATATCGACGCAAAAACTGGTTGTCAGCGCCGTGAGGGAAGAATCGGCGCTGGAATACGCCGCCGCCGTAACGCCAAGAAGAAAAAGCACGGACGTAAGCCCGCCGAAATGGTTTAGGGCCAAATACGGAAACAACTCATCCGAACGGTTAGGCAATTCGATTCCGTGCTTAGCCATGTACGAATACAGTAAAAGGCCGAGAAAAAGAAAAAGGGAACTTACGGCCAAAAAACTTAAGCTAAACGCCACCATATTCCGTTTCGATTCTTTGCTGTTTTTGCAGGTCAGGCTCTTTTGCATCATATTCTGGTCAAGCCCCACCATTACCACGGCCAAAAACACTCCGGCGAAAAACTCTTTCAGGAAAAAGCGTTTGTCTTGCCAATCCGTCACCACCGCATTTCCGTTCGGGTGCGCCTCAAGAAAACCGGCCAATCCCGGCCATTCGCTTCCCAAATCGTCCATTACCCAATACACGCAACTGCCTACGGCCAAAAGCATGCACAAGGTCTGAAGCGTATCGGTCCAGACAATCGTCTTTATACCTCCGCGGAAAGTATACAGCCAAATAAGCACCAAAGCCAAAGCGACAGTCATTGGAAACGGCACTCCCCAACCGTCAAAGAAAAAGAGCTGGAGAACCAAGGCCGCCAAATAAAGCCTGAACGAAGCGCCGATCAATTGCGACAACAAGAAAAAAGCGGAACCCGTTTTATAGGAACCGGCACCGAAACGGTCACGCAAGTATTCGTAGACCGACACCACGTTTCGCTTATAGTATAAAGGTATCAGCCCGAACGCGACCAACCAATAGCCGACCACGTTGCCAAGCAATAACTGGAAATAGGAAAGGTTCGAATTACCGACTTCGCCCGGGACGGAAATAAAAGTAACGCCGGACAAGGCCGCCCCGATCATTCCGAAGGCCACCAAATACCACGGCGATTTACGGTCGGCGGTAAAAAAGGATTTGTCGTCGGCACCTTTCGACGTGAGCTTGGCCACCACAACCAACAAACCGAAATAACCTACCAAAACGGCAATAAAAACCCAACTTGAAAGCATAAACGAGCTGTTTTAATGTCTCCAGAAGCCGAACAAAACCTCCGGTTATTTTTTCCGAAAAATTAGAGAATCGACGATTCCACCCTTCAACTTATACAAAATCAAAGAAAGGTCATAATCAAGCGAAAAAACACTCTAGCTTTCGGTAGACTATTCTCAATAAAACTTTGTAAAAACGGCCTCCACAACCTAAAAAAGGCCGAAAACTTAAAACCGAAGCAAGCCACCCGCCCTTTCTTCGCGACAGATATAAATCGTATCGGGATGATGCCGATTTGTATCATTTACACGAACGTTTTTCGTTACTAAAACGCATATTCGCGGACATAAATTAATTCATGACCAAACGTACGGAGATTACGGGACCCACCCCGGAAACTCTCCGGCCAAACATACAGAGGGATGAGCGATAACAAAAGAACGGAACACGACTTTATCGGGGAATTGGAAATTCCTAACGACGTGTATTACGGCGTACAGACTTACCGCGCGATGGAGAACTTCCCCATCACCGGTATTCCCATCTCTACCAGCAGAACACTAGTACGCGGACTGGGCTACGTAAAGAAAGCCGCCGCGATGGCAAACCGCGACTTGGGCGTTATTGACCCGAAAGTCGCGGAAGCGATTATCTTGGCTTCGGAAGCGGTAATTAGAGGCGAGCTAAACGACCAGTTTACCGTGGATATGATCCAAGGAGGCGCCGGCACTTCTACAAACATGAATGCCAACGAGGTAATCGCGAATAAGGCTCTTGAAATCATGGGCTATGAAAAAGGCCGTTATGACGTGGTGCACCCCAACAACCACGTAAACTTTTCTCAATCGACAAACGACGCGTACCCTACCGCTTTCAGAGTTGCTCTCCATGAGAAAATGGACCTTCTGATCGAAAGCATGGAACGCCTGCGTGAGTCGTTCGCTAAAAAAGGCGAAGAATTCCAGGGGATCCTGAAAATGGGCCGTACCCAGCTTCAAGACGCCGTTCCGATGACCCTTGGACAGGAATTCACCGCTTTTGCCGTAACTATCGGTGAAGACATCAGGAGAATCAAGGAAGCCCAAGCGCTTTTAACCGAAGTCAACCTTGGCGCGACGGCCATTGGCACTACTATTAACGCTCCAGAAGGCTACCCGGAACTGGCCACTCAACACTTGAGAGAAGTGACCGGAATTCCGGTGACATTGGCCGAAAACTTGGTGGAAGCAACTTCCGACACCGGAGCTTACGTTCAGATTTCAGGCGTATTTAAGCGTGTGGCAGTAAAGATTTCCAAAATCTGCAACGATTTGCGTCTCTTGTCTTCCGGTCCTCGCGCAGGATTGAACGAGATTAACTTGCCAAAGATGCAACCTGGTTCTTCGATTATGCCGGGCAAAGTGAATCCAGTAATTCCGGAAGTTGTCAACCAAATCGCTTATCAGGTGATTGGCGCCGACGTTACCATCACAATGGCCGCCGAGGCCGGACAGCTTCAGCTGAACGTGATGGAACCGGTAATCGCTTATAACCTCTTTAACAACATCAAAATCATGATCAACGGTTTTGATGTTTTGGCAACCAAATGCGTAGAAGGAATCACCGCAAACGCAGAGCGTTGCGCCGAGATGGTAATGGGAAGCATCGGCATCGTGACTGCGCTGAACCCACTTTTGGGTTACGAAACTTCCGCAGGTATCGCTAAGCAGGCTCTGCTCTCGGGCGCTTCAGTTTACGATATCGTATTGGAAAAAAACTTGTTGAGCAAAGAAAAACTGGATGAGATTCTTTCGGTTGAAAACCTTATGAACCCAAGGTTTATCAAAGACTGATTTGCTTCCGGGTACAACACGCCCTTCACAGAATCGGCCGTCCCGTATATTCGGGACGGCCGATTTTTTTCACAAAAGAGCTACTGTTTTCCGTAAAATCAGCCCTCGGTCGTACCCACGTCGCCCCTCTTGAAAGCCAGCACAAACAGGTCCTCAGGACTTACATTCCCTCTTTTCTTCATTCTGAGCAACGACAAGCCTTTCTTGAACTCCCCGTAAGAATATTCGCTGAACATAATCGGAACGCCAGTAGTAACATTCATCCCTTTAAACGGCACCAAACGCAAAAAAACAGGGGTTTCCGGTGTTGCGGAATTGGCGAGCGCCTCGTTCATGATTTCGTACCTTGTTAACTCCCCGTCCAGCTGGTCTTCGACAACCACCGTTTTTGATTTCGGATTGACACTGTCCACCAAAAATACCGAAGCGAAAGCTTCCGTGTGGCTTAGAGCAATCTCTTCCAGGGAATCGTCAAGCTCGGGACCGTAATCGTAGAAATCGTCAACCAATCGCTTCCCGTCCGGATTTTTCTCATGCAAGATATAATCCATGATCACTTCACCATCTTCCTCGGACTCGGCCACTATGGCCCCATCGGACCAAATCCCCAACCTTTTGGCTACGAACTTCATGTCCCGATTCATATTCGATTGATTATAGTCAAATATCTTCTCCAACAACACGTCCGCCTGCTCTCTCAGCTTTTGGTACTCTTGAAACGTCATAAAAATCGCGCTATATATTTTTAAATATTTCCATATAACAGAAACTCGCCTCCTCTTCGACCATGAAAAGAAGGCGAGTTTCTTTTTCCACCTAAAATCAGGTTTCCTATTTCTTCAGAATAGTAAACTCAACCCTACGGTTTAGTTTTCTGGTTTCTTCGGATTTGTTCGATGCAACAGGACGGTTACTTCCGTAGCCTTTCGCTTTAACGCGTCTCTTTTCTATTCCTTGCTCCACCAAGTATCGCTTTACCCTGTCGGCGCGGTCTTGCGAGAGTTTCATCTTCAATTTCGCCGTACCGTTACTGTCAGTATGCCCGCCTATCTCGATGACCATATCCTTGTTTTCCTCCATCAGCCTTACGACTTCATTCAACGCCTCTTTCGAACCTTTGAGAAATTGATCCGAAGCGCGAGAGAACAATACATTCTCAAGCTTAACCACAGAACCCACCGTGATCGGCTTCAGCGCAAGTGCCCTTTCCGTTTTCCCCTTGGTTACAAGAATGGAAGAATGAGCCACCATATAACCGTCAGCCACAGCTTCAACCTCGATTTCGCCTTCTGTCTCACGAGAAAGCAAAAATGCTCCGCTTCCGGTCGGCGTCAAAACTTCACCGTTAACGCTAACTTTTGCTCCGGCAATGTCGTTTCCGTTGGTTTCGTCACGCAAGCGCAAGAGGACATTGCATTTCGGACCTTCTGGCACCGCAGGTTCCGCTACAGGCCGAACAGGTTTGGCAGGCACTTCCGGCGTCTCTGGTTGGGTAGCAGGTTCTGGTGTTTCCACAACAGCGACAGGTGTCGGAACCGCCACAATTTCCGGTTTGACAGGAACTTCTACATTGGCTTCCAAAACAGCTCGCTCAGCCACTTGCTTAGGTGCTGGGCCAATATCTTGAACTTTGATCCGCTTAATATCGCCGTAACCGTGGCTATCAGTAGTTGACACATACCAGGCCGTCTCTCCGTCAGGACCAATGAGATATGAGTACTCACGTCCGGCAGAATTTACTTTCTCTCCAAGGTTTTGAGGCTTGGTCCAATTAGTCCAAGAATCGTCAAGCCTTTCCGTTTTGAAGATATCGTAACTCCCGAAACCACCATGTCCATTGCTGGCGAAATAGAGCGTTTTATTGTCGGCGGCCAAATACGGCGTCATCTCCTGATAACCCGAGTTGACCGTCATACCCAAGTTTTTAGGATCGCTCCACTTTCCGTTTTTGAAGAACGAAACATAAAGGTCTTCGGCACCATAGCTTCCATACGACTGCATCGACAACAACATCACTTTTCCATCATGAGAAACGGATCCGTTCAGTTGGTCAGCGTCGTTTTTCATTGTTGGAAAATCCAAATCGCTTGGCGCCCCCCATGACCTTCCTTTGGATTTTGAAACAGAAATCCCTTCCGACCGGCCATTATTCTTGCCGTATTTATAGGCCAGATACATTTTTTTTCCGTCAGGAGAAAAGCCCAAAACCTGGTTTTCGGACTTGTTGTTCACCTTCCCGCCGAGCTGTTTCGCCGGGCTTGGGTTTCCTTTTTCGTCCAGCTCCACATACCAAACATCACCTTTGTCTTTTCCCCCGCCCTTGTTGTCAGGGTGATAAAGTCTTGTGAAATACAATCGGGATCCGTCCGGCGAAAAACACGGATACCGCTCGTCGAATGGGCTGTTAACGGCGGGCCCCAACTTCTCCACCGCCCTGCGCTGGGCTTTGGCTGGCAACACAAAAAACACGGTCAAGGCCACAACCCAGGCCTTCAATATCTCAACTCGTCTTATCATCTTCTTCTAAATATTGCTTAAGGCCCCGCCTTTTCCGGAACGCCAAACCGAACTCACTCAAAATAACCTCTTTGGTTCCGGCAATTGGGGGAAATCGACACCCATTATCAGGTATGGAAATATCGCGCAATCCTTTTCCTTTTTCAAGACATTGGCTACGGAAAAAGCCTTTAGTCACGATAAGCTCCAAAATACTAACGCCGTATCCCAAAAGCTTCGATTTATGGCCGAAAAATTGATTTCAGTATTTTGAAAACCAAATAAGATGCGACAAGGAAAATGTTTTACCGAAGACGAGAACGAAGTAGCTAGCCTGCTGTTCAGGGTAGCCAAAACCTTGATGGCTTCCGGTGCGCATACCGCCAGAATCGTTAATACTTTGACACGTTTTGCCAACGGGTTCGGGTTTGATGTCGACATTTTCATCACATACGGAGGGATCACCTTCACTTTGTTCCACAAAGACGACCCTAAAATCAGTTGCGTAAAAAGCCACAGTATCTCCATTCACGGCGTCAACCTGTCTTTGGTTGCAGCAATTGGCCACCTTTCTTGGGATGTACTGGAAAAAGAAACCACTCTCAAACAGGTTGTAGCCCGGCTTGACGAACTTGAGAAGAAACCCAGATACTCCAGACTCACCACCTTAGCGATGGTCAGCCTTGCCGACGGCGCTTTCTGTAAACTATTCGGCGGAGATTATTACGGAATGTTTCTAGCCTTTGTCGCTACGTTTATCGGGTTATTTGTCCGCCAAAAGACTCTTAAAGCCAATCTGTTCATATCCGTGACATTGGCCTCGTTTACCGCAAGCACGATCGCCAGCGTAGGCGTTATCTATAATTTAGGCGAGACTTCGCATATCGCGCTCGCCACAACCGTCCTTTTTCTGATTCCCGGCGTACCGCTGATCAGCGCTGGATTGGATATTCTCGAAGGACACGTATCCACCGGAATCGCACGCGCCTTCACGGCATCTGGCATAATAGCCTCCATCGCGGCGGGTATTATGTGCGCAATGTTCCTCCTCGGGCTCGGAGCCTGGAAAAATTTCATGGTATGATCGAATGGGATAAAGTTCTACTTGACGCACTTTGGTCGAGTTTCGCCGCTTTGGGGTTCGCCGTTCTCTTTAATTTGCCCCGCAAAAGCCTCTGGGCAGCTGGGCTTCTCGGAGCTATCGGCCATACTGTCAGGCATTTGGTTATGCATTACCATTGGGGGGATATTGTGGTTGGAACACTAGTCGCCGCCTTTACGATCAGCATAATCGGAATGCTGATCGCCCATCATACCGACAGTCCGTCGCTGATATTTTCGTTTTGCGCACTTATCCCGATGGTCCCGGGTTTGTTCGCTTACCAGGCACTGATATCATTAATCAGTATCGTGACTACGGAAAAGAAGATTTCGGATATTCTTGCCCAAATAGCCTTGGCGTCGAGCAATGGGCTAAAAGCGATGTTCGTGTTCTTTTGCCTTTCGTTTGGTGTTGCCATACCGATTCTCGGACTACGGGAAATCGGTTATTTCACCAAGAAAAAATACCATAGGAGATATTTCAAATAAAAATAGCCAGGAAAAAACGGAAAACTTTTTCCCGGCCGAAATTCCTAGAAGCGTAACTCATTCAGGAGCTTTGCAGTACCATCCATCAAAACTTTTTGACGGGCTCCGGTGGTTTTTATCTCCGCCTTCACAGTAGCGGTATGTTTGGCTTCATCAACTTCCAACACTTCAAACACCGCAACATAATCGGTATCCACGAGCATCGGACGTTTGAAATCGAGCGTTTGCCCTAAGTAAATCGTCCCCTCACCGGGAAACATCGTTCCGAAAACTCTTGAGAATACCGCTGCGCCCAACATTCCGTGGACAATCGGCTTTTTGAATTTCGTACCCGCCGCATATTCGGCGTCAAGGTGGACAGGATTGTTATCGCCTGTCACTTTGGCGAATTCAGCCACCTGCTCCTGGGTAAATTGGAATTCGTGTTCGAAAACCTCCCCTTGCTTAATCGTTGACATATCAGATTATATTAATATTCCGTCTCTCATCTCCAAAGTCCGGTCAGCCATGGCCGACAGCGCCATATTGTGGGTAACCAGAACAAACGTGCAATTCAGTTCCTCTTTCAGTTTGAAAAAAAGGCCGTGCAACTCCTCTGCGTTTTTTGAGTCGAGGTTCCCGCTAGGTTCATCGCCAAACACTATCTCCGGGTCGTTGACTAACGCTCTGGCAATGGAAACGCGCTGTTGCTCCCCGCCCGAAAGTTCCGAAGGCTTATGGTCCTTACGCTCGCTAATCTTGAGCAACTCCATCAGCTCTTCGGCTTTGCGCTTCACGTCTTTCTCAGGCCTTCCGGCAATAAAGCCCGGCATGCAAATATTCTCCAACGCCGTAAACTCCGGCAATAGGTTATGGAATTGGAACACAAAACCCATATTCGTATTCCGAAAACGGGCCAACGCCCTGTCATCCAAGCCCGAGATATCCGTTCCGTTCATAGTTACACGACCGGAGTCCGGACGGTCCAGCGTCCCCATAATATGCAAAAGCGTGCTTTTTCCTGCGCCTGAAGCCCCAACAATCGAAAGCAATTCACCTTTTCGCACGTCCAACGTAACGCCTTTGAGGACCGCTAATTCACCGTAAGTTTTCTTGACATCCTCCGTCCGGAGTATGAATTCTTCGCTAGCCATAGTTCGGATACTTTAAAAAAACGTTGGCAAAATAGCGATTTCCGTAAGATTTATATCTCAAAACACAGGCTTGTTCAAAAAATAAGGAATTTGATCAGATCAAACTCCCTAACACGCACTTCGCTCAATCAAAACGACAACACTTTCAGAAAGCGTTTCCGCTCTCTTATCTATTCCCAGAAAGAAGTATCTATTGTGGACTCCAACCAATTTTCCATTTCGTCCTCCACTTCTCTCAAAAAATCAATGCCTGTATAGGATTCAATCGCATCGACCGTTGTAACGTATTCCATAAACGACTCCCTACCATTATGCGGACGGTTTTCAAAAATAAATGCGATAACCCATTCCTCGTCCGGATCATATATGATTTTATAAAAATATTGGGGAACAGAAATATTTGTGACAATATCCCAATTCAATCTGCTGGAATTGGCGGCGTACTGGGTAAGCTTAGGCAAGCCCGGGTATAGGATCGGACCTGTGAAAACCCATTTTTCGCCCGTGCCGTTCGTCACCCATTTCATTGTCTGCGTCTCAAGTCTAGACCAAATCCCGGCGTTGAACCCGTTCTGGATTTGGGGAGACATATTGCTCATGTAGAAAGTCTTTTTGTACGCTGTCAAATCATAAGCCATATGCGTCGCTGGCACCAAGTGTCCTCGGGCATACCCCGTATAGCTATAATCCGAGTGCTTCGCCGAGGAAATATAGGTGGTGGGGTCTGTCTTAAAGTAGTTTTTCCTTGTAATATGTCTGTTGTTCACCTGCTCGGGCGTCAATTTATAAGCCGCCCATTCAGCCTGCTCATGCGTTTCTGAATAAGCCAACGCATAATTCCCATGATCGACCACCGTCTGTCCAGAGCGATAAGGCATTAACGTCTCGGGAATATACCTTCCAGAATTACTGTATGATATTCCCTCAGGGATATAATCGAAATCCTCGGTATAATTATTCTCTTGGCACGAAAATAACGCAAAGATTGAGATCAGAATTAGGGCTAAACTTCTCAACATATTTCCACTCCTCCGGTACCCAAACGAAAACGATTCCGAATTATTTTGAGGATTAAGTAATTTCCCGCAATTTACTTTCGGCTAAGCCTTCTAACCACAGAAAACCCTACGCCTGACACTCTTATTATTCCCGCATTAAAAACACCAGGCTTTAGTTTTTGCACTATTAGCCCACCAACTCTCCCAAGAGCCTATATCGTTGCACTTTAAGTAGATTCAAAATAAACAAACAAGTCCGAAAACCTTAAAATTATGAACATAAAAAACAAGCTTTCTGCGCATCCTGCCCGTAAAAGGAGGTAAACTCCCCTCCTTCCAAAAGACTAATTCAGAGCGGTATTAACGCCCAAAATCTCTTGGTAAAGAAATTCAAATATTATAGATTCGTCTAAAATTAACAATCATGAACATACACGAATATCAAGCAAAAGAAATCCTCGCTCGCTTTGGGGTTAAAGTTCCTGTAGGTTATGTCGCCGATACGCCTGAAGAGGCTGTGGAGGTAGCAAAACGCATCAAGGAAGAAACCGACACTCCAGCATATGTAGTTAAGGCCCAAATCCACGCAGGCGGACGCGGTAAAGGTGGTGGCGTAAAATTAGCCCAAGATTTTGACGAGGTTAAGGACTTAGCCGGCAAAATCATCGGCATGACCTTGGTCACTCCACAAACTGGCGCCGAAGGCAAACTCGTAAATAAAGTTCTTATCACGGAAGACTCTTTCTACCCGGGGCCTTCGGATATCCGCGAGCTTTATGTAAGTATTCTTCTTGACCGTAACACTGGCACCAACGTGATTATGGCATCCACCGAAGGTGGTATGGATATCGAGGAAGTGGCGGAGAAAACTCCGGAAAAGATCATCAAAGAGTGGATTGACCCGGCTGTTGGTCTACAAGGTTTCCAAGCCAGAAAAGTGGCTTACGCTCTCGGCCTTGAAGGAGCCGCCCACAAAGACATGGTCAAGTTTCTCTTCGCCCTTTACAAGGCCTACGAAGGCTCTGACGCCTCACAGGTCGAGATCAACCCGGCCCTCAAAACCGCCGACGACCAGATCTTGGCTCTCGACGCCAAAGTGAACATCGACGACAACGCTTTATACCGCCATAAAGATATCGCCACCATGCGCGACATCACGGAAGAAGCCCCTGAGGAAGTTGAAGCCGGCGAGTACGGATTGAACTACGTAAAACTCGACGGCAACGTAGGTTGCATGGTAAACGGCGCTGGACTCGCTATGGCCACCATGGACATCATCAAACTCTCGGGTGGCGAGCCAGCTAACTTTCTTGACGTGGGAGGTACTGCTAACGCCCAAACTGTTGAGGCCGGGTTCCGTATCATCATGAAAGACCCTAACGTAAAAGCTATCCTGATCAACATCTTCGGAGGTATCGTACGTTGCGACAGAGTTGCGAATGGCGTTGTCGAGGCTTACAAGAATATTGGAGACATTAAGATTCCGATCATTGTTCGCCTTCAGGGAACGAACGCCGAAGAGGCAGCCAAAATCATCAACGAATCTGGCCTTGAGGTAGAATCGGCCATCGTATTGAAAGACGCCGCCGAAAAAGTGAAAGAAGCCGTAGCTTGATATTCGGTTACGGTCACAGACCGTTTATAAAATCACTCCAGCCCGACTTACTCACAGTCGGGCTGTTTTATTTTGAAGGAGAAAAAAACAAACCAGGCTCTCCCAACCCCTTCGACACCCACGCCCAAGAATCCAGCCCAAAACGAATTTCGATACAACTGCCTGTAGACATTCCCCCGTAAGGAATTCCCGTTAAGTATTCGACAAATTGGGTAACCGTCGGATTATGCGCTACAATCAGCGCAATTTTAAAATCATTCTTGATTTTATTTACCTCTCCCAGCATTTGTTGATGATTTGACCGATATAATTCATCAAGATATTTAATATCAGGATTGCAATTATACCATTTAGACACAACACGCTTCGCTGTTTGCCTTGTTCTTTTGGCTCCACTAACCAAAACGACATCTGGAATCAGGAGATTCTGACTCATCCACAAACCGGCCTCCGAAGCCTCCTTCCGCCCTGAAGCCGACAGTCTCCTGTCAAAATCCGGCTCACCGGGCCTGGCCCATTCCGCTTCGCCGTGACGCATTATCAACAGTTTCTTTTCCATTTAGCTTTACTTAAATCCCTAGAGGGCCCACACTCTGCACTCTTTTCATCAACCCAATCATTTGCCCACCGACAGGAAACTCAACCATCATCCAAAAACAACGGGAAGAATCTTCAACCGTTTGCTCTCAAAGAAAATCTTCAGAATGAAATTTACCACAAAAAGTACGATTGGCAACAAAAGTATAAGCAAAACACCTATAACACAAAGACCTAAACCTCCAAGAAGAGTCCCTTCCCAAAAAAATAAAGCTCTCTTTTTGCAACAAAAAGAGAGCCTCACAATTTAAGTCGGCATACATCATAGACTGGAAACTGAAAACAGCCTCCTTTCTCCCTTGCTAATATTTGGTCAATCAAAAAATCACTTTTTCATGCTCGCCTTTTTGTTCTTTAAGGTTCTGTAACCAAGTGCAACTCCGGCACCAACTAACAAGGTCACTCCGCCATCAATCGGCACCTTTGGTCCTGGAGGGGTATCCCCGTCACCGCCGAGTCCGCTTGTTGTCACAACATCGCTCTCCAATTCATTATATTCCATATTCCCAATAGGATACCCGCTGTTCCCACTATTGGCTCCTTCTTGGCTCACTTGAGCATTGGCATATTTCATAAATACCACAGAAAAAAATAAGCACAGGCCGGCAAAACGTATATTTCTTTTCAAAATCACTATTTCTTATTAAAACAAAAACCTTCTTACTTATTAACAAGGAAACATTTTTCGAAATAAGCATAATACAAATTAATTTTTCAAACAATTCGACTATATTTATAAAGTTAAATATACTTCTAATTACATTTTAGAACTTTCGAACCACGCAAAACCACGTGGTCCGGAGGAGCCTAAACCATGACTAAAGTACTCTGCCCCAACAGATATACTTCATTTCATAAGCTTATGAAACGCTTCACTCACAAACAACATTTCCCTGCGGGCCGGTCAATCTCCAGCCCCCACAAAGGACTCCTAGCCAAGTTCTTTTTCATGGCCTGTCTCCTTGCGTTGTTGGCTCCCCCAATTAATACTTTTGCGCAAAGTGAGGCGTCCGTCCCTGATACTGTCTACCGATGGATGGGACCAGAGCACTCGTCTAGTTCGTCCAGCAAATTCACTTATACGACAAACTGGAATTCCCTTAAAATCCATCAGCATGGCAGTCCCACTTCGACAAATGCTTGGGAATACGAAGAGAATGGCGTGAAAAAGTATGACCGCTGGCCTGGAGAAAACGGAATTGCCGTTTTTGAGAAGGATTTCTATTCCAATATCAAAATCCCAAGCAATACCACGATCCTCTGTAAGCGGATTGAAATTCAGATAAAAAGTGGCGTATCCCCCAAGAGAGGTGTACAGCTTAAATTCCAGATAGGTAACGGAGGTAATGAAAACACTGACACCAACGCAAAGTTTTTCGTTCAGGAAGGTCTCGCCCTAACCTCAAGCACTGAAACGGACTTTAATTCCAGTGTGGACATTGTCATGTGGGGGCATTCTCACATCAAAATGAAAACATTGTCGCAGAACGGATTCCCAATAGCTGACGAAATAAGAAACCGGGGCAACAACCACACGATAGAGCTTACCCCATCGGCAGAGGATTCCCCACTCATTATTCCTCGCGTTACAGGTTCTGGAGAAGGTGGCCCAGGCAAACTGTTTAAATTAAAAATTCTTCCGACAGAGCCTGACGTAGAAATTCAATTTCACGGCACAACCACCCTTCTTGGAGAATTTGAGACAAACTCAAACGCCAACCTCAACCTTGAGGACAAAGAGCTAATAATTCAGAATGATTGGACCGGCGAACTCGGTCCGAATAACCAGGGTACGATAAAAATCAGCGGAGACAAGGATCCGCAAACAATCGGGCCAGAGCTGAACTTGGACGACCTTGTCATTGAAAAGCCTACGGGCTCGACTGTTAAATTCGAAAATGACGTTACCGTAAACGGCACACTTGACACCAGTGGCAATGACGGCACAATAGATGACGACGGTGACCACATCAACGCCGAAGGAGACTGGGTCGGAAACTCGAGCGACAAGGTAAAACTACTGGGCGACAACGACCAAAACCTTGACCTGAGCAACTCTTTGACCATGCTCCATATTGACAAAGGGGCCGGCACCGTTACCGTCAGCCAAGATGCCACCACCTCAAACCTTTACACAAAAGGAGATTTCAGCTTTTCAGGAAACACTGTGGAAGTAACAGGTGATTGGACAGGAGAAACAACCAACATCACTGGTAATGGCAAAGTGAAAATCACGGGAAGCGGCACTCATCAGATTAACCCCGAGGTTGACATTGATAACCTTGAAATCGCGACTAGTGGCACTGTCAACATGGTAAACACCGTCACGGTAAACGGAAGCTTGGATATCCAAACGGCTACGCTCAACTTATCCGGACAAAGCCTCAATGTATCAGGAAACATTCAAGGTTTGGAATCATCAATTAATTCCGGGAAACTCTCTTTAACCGGCGCTTCCGACCAAATCATTGAACAGACCATTAACCACCAAGGAGACTTTGACATAATAAAAACAGGTGGCACTGTAACCGTGGATGGGCTTCAACGGGTTTACGGCACCTTCACCACTGGTGAGAACACAAATTTACGCCTAAACCAAAAAATAAACCTGCAAGGTGATTGGACAGGCCCTTCAGGTACCATCACCGCCAGTGATGAAAGCGCCGAAGTTAGATTTGGTGGCGCAACCGGCCCTGTTTCAGTTGACTCAAAACACACGGTTCCGTACGTTTTCGTAAACAAACCAAACACTTCAATCACATTTCAGGATGACTTCACCGTCTCGAAAATGCTGACTTTATCGAGTGGCGCAGTCAATACCAACGGAAAACTCGTACTCCAATGGAACGAGGACGGCAATGCCATGATCCCCCAAACATCGTTTGTAAACAGCGACGACGGCAACAACAAAACTATTAACGGAGACATCAAGGTGGAGCGCCATATAGCCAAATATGACGACGAAGGAAGCTTGATTGACCAAACTCCGGACTGGCACCATATAGGGCCCCTGATTGGAGGAATGACACTAAGCGACTGGAACGACAAAATTGGAGTTATCTTGGATAGCGACACATACCATGGAAGTGTTGCAACTTTTCAGGAAAACACCTACGGAGACTTCGCCTCCAATCCCGCAAATGACGGTAGTACAAGTACTCCTTATTGGCACAGAGAAGAAAGCCTAGGCATTAACTTAACCCCTGGCCTAGGATATAACATTTACACTCTGGCTCCGTCAATAACAGACGGCTCCATCTCTTTTGAAGAAACAGGTGCCATTAACCTAGGAAATGTTTCCGTCACCTTGAACGAACCATCTGGGGACAACTCGAATTACGGCTTTTACTACCTTTCGAATCCCTACCCCTGCCCTATTTCTTGGACAGAGCTTTATTACTCTCAGTCTACGGCCTTACAAGGTCAGCTTTCGAAAATTTGCTACGTTTGGGATACATATCTGAATTCATATAGGGTCTTACATGCGGCAGGAAGCTCTGAAGAATCTGCCATACCCGGAGGCATTGTTGCGGATCACGTCATGTTGGCTCCCGGACAAGCATTCTTTATCAAATTGAATCACGAAACCACCTCGGCTCAAACTTTCAATTTCACCGAAGAGTCTAAGGTAGACTACCCTGTCCACGATGTTCCTCAATACAGAAAGGCCCCACAACCTCTTGCTTTTGAGGGAATAATTCTGACTATCGAAGCACCCGCCCATGGCAAAAGCCCTATCGGTTTCAAGTTCGATGACAAAGCAAGTCCAGATTTTGACATTTCTGAAGACATTATACAATTCGGAGAAGCGTATCTTTCCTCACACAACACTGAGCGCTTGGAAACAGGCGAAAAGAACAACGTAAGCACTAGATTCAACGTGATGCCTTTCCCCGAAAAGGGATCTCAATTAGACCTAAGCTTCGCCGCCCGAAATTACGGCACGCACACCATCAAGATTAGCGAGTTCCGTAACTTGAAAGAAAGTCGAAAGCTGACGCTACATGACAACTTCCTTGACAAAGACATTGACCTTACTACAGCCGACAAGTACTCCTTTGAAGTGACAAAGAACAAGGCATCCTACGCCTCAAATAGATTCGCTGTCAAGCTCGGAAATAAGCACATCATGAACCCAGTAAACGTTACGGGTCCCAAAAAACTATTTGCCGGCAAAGGCAGAAAAGTCACTGTCCCTGTCTCGGCAGAAGGGTTCAAGCACATGAAAGACCTCACGGTTTCTTTGGGTTGGGATCCTGCAATTCTCTCTGTAGAAAGGGTGAAAACGGAACTTGAAGGGGATTTCTCGTATACTCAACCCGAATCAGGCAAGCTGAACATCAATTGGGCCTCAAGCGATGAAAACGGAATCTCGCTTCCTGAAAACGGAATATTGTTCAATCTCGAGTTCATTGTAGCAGACGAGACAGACGCCTATACAACCGGCATTAATATCATGAACGCGTCAGGTAAGGGATTCACGCTGGTTGACCGTATCCTAACGGAAGCGCCCGTAACTTGGGGGAACAGCTCGCTTACAATCTTGCCACTTGTAGGCATAAAAGCGACAGCTCTGCAGACGGACGGCACATTGGCTGGCAACGTAGCTTGGAATTGGAAAATCGAGGATAAGAAACAAGACCAAGTAACCAATTCCGGAACTCTCAGCGCATCTGCGTTGCAAGGTGAGAAGTTGAGCATAGAACCCGAAATAAACGAAGACGGCAGCAAGAAACCTTCTGTTTTGGACCTCCTGCTTATCCGGAGACATATTTTAGGCGTCTCGCGTCTTTACAAAGCTCTCGACCGCTACATCGCAGACGCAAATGACGACTATAGGGTATCAACCGCCGACATTTCGTCCGTAAGATCGGAAATCCTCGGGCTGGAAGGGATCCAATCCCCTTGGAGAGTAATTCCCGAAGACGAGATGGAGAAAATTGAAGACGAGGATTTTGCGGATATTCGAAATGATTTCGAAACTGTTTTGCCTTCTACTGGAGTTGATGTGAAATTCCTTATAGCCAGAAAAGGCGACCTGACCTCTGACGGAAAATCTTACAGAACAGCTACGAATCCCGTTAAGGTGGAACTGAGCGAAACCCGAAAACTAGAGAATGGCAATTTAGAGTTGACGCTTTCTCTAAATTCGGAAAAACAGCTTGACGGTGTGCAATTCACAATTGATTGGGATGACAATACCGCGCAGCTAGACAATGTCTCAGCTTTGATGCCCGGCCAATTCCAAAGCGCCGAATCTACTGGTAGCTTATCCGTTATCTGGAACGAATCAGGAGAAGCCAGAGCGGAGGATTTGAAGTTTGTGACTTTGGTTTTCTCCCCACAAAAAGGCAAAAAACTAACAGGCTTAAATCTAGAAATCTCATCGTCCAGAACAGAGGCTTTGGCCGCTACAAGTGATATGGAACAAATCGCTATTGCCGAAACCAGCCTCAACACAAATACGGAACAACATACAGAAGGTCTCCTAGTCGGACCAAATCCATTCTCGGACAAGCTGAGCTTTACTTTTAACGCACATAAAGGAGAAACCGCCACATTCAACATTTTCAACGCTGATGGCCAACTTGTCGAAAGTTTCGAAAAGACTATTTCTGAAGAAAAGGAAACGATCAACTGGAACGTTAACCAAGTTGGAACCAAACTGACTGCGGGGATTTATATCTACCGAGTAACCGTAGGTGGCGAAACTTATAACGGGAAAGTGGTTAGAAAATACTAAATCCATAATTGACATGGACAACAAAAAAGCCGGGCACTAGCCCGGCTTTTTTGTTAGAATATTTTGAAAATCGTTTTTCCTGAAGGATTAAGAACGATAGCTTCTTCTTGGTCTGCTGTTATAGTTCGATCTTCTGTCATCACGACGGTTGTTGTCACGACGATTGAAGCCCCCTCTACCGCCACCATTTCCTCCACGGAAAGAACGGCGTTCTTTCTCTTCTGAGATTGATAGAGACTGGCCTTCGAACTGACTACCTTTAAAGGCACCCATAATGTGATCTTTGAAGTTCTGATCCACGTCAAAGTAAGTCTCCGATGACATAATGTCAATCTTACCGATCTCAACATTCATGTGAGGAGAAACCTCATTTACCAAATCGATAACCTTAAGCGGATTAACGCCGTCACGCTTACCTACATTGATTTTGAACCTTGAGTAACGAACACGATCGCCACCACGCTCACGGCGGTCACCGCGACGATCATTACGATCATATCCCCTATCACGATCACGACCTCTGCCATCAGAATCACGACCACTTACGTTAAGGTCTTTGGCGTTTTGGTAGTATGTGAAGAAGTCAGAGAACTTCGAGGCAACCAATTTTTTGATCAACTCATCCTTGTCCAGCTCCTGAAGACGTTCAACGGCCAATGCCATCACTTCTTCCGCCGGGGTGTTCTCCGTGTCGAGCTCAATAAGGTGCTGAAGGTAGTTTCCTACTCTCTTTTCGCAAACAGTCTTTGCGTCTGGCACCGGCACGCGCTCGATTTTCTGATTGATCATCTTTTCGATGAAACGAATACGTCTCAAATCGCCTTTCCCGATGATACTTACAGACTGACCTTGCTTACCGGCACGGCCTGTACGTCCGCTTCGGTGAGTGTAGTTCTCAGTATCGTCCGGCAACCCGTAGTGGATTACGTGCGTCAGGCTTTCAACGTCCAACCCGCGAGCGGCAACGTCAGTAGCAACCAACATGTTAAGGCTTTTCACACGGAAACGTCCCATTACGGCATCACGCTGTGACTGGGTCATATCACCGTGCAAAGCGTCGGCCGTGTAGCCATCGCCCAAAAGCTGATCAGCGATTTCTTTTGTCTCCCTTCTGGTACGGCAGAAGATAATGCCATAGATATCCGGATGCATATCCATCATACGCTTCAGCGCGGCGTAACGGTCGTCACGGCGCACAACATAGCATTGGTGGGTTACGTCACGGTTACCAGCGTTACGGCGACCTACCGATACTTTAACCGGCTCGCTCATGTAACGCTTAGAGATTCTTTCCGCTTCCGGCGACATAGTAGCCGAGAAAAGAATCGTTGTACGCTCGTCCGGCGTACTGTCAAGGATGGCGTCCAACTCATCCTTAAAGCCCATGTCCAGCATTTCGTCAGCCTCGTCGAGAACGACACGGCTCACGTTGCTCAAATCGATCTTTTTCCTGCGGATAAGGTCCAGCATACGGCCAGGTGTGGCCACTACAATCTGCGGACGCTTCCTTAAGAGCGAAATCTGTCCGGTAATGCTTGCTCCGCCGTAAACGGCTACAACATTCACTCCCCTGACATATTTGGCGTACATTTCCAGGTTGTTGGCGATTTGCAGGCAAAGTTCCCTAGTAGGACTGAGCACCAATGTCTGGATATGTCCTTCATTCACTTCGGTTTTGTGAATGATAGGCAATCCGTACGCAGCGGTTTTGCCAGTCCCCGTTTGCGACAAGGCGATTAGATCACGGTCTTCTTCCAATAACAAAGGAATCACCTTACTCTGGATCTCTGTCGGCTCCTCAAAGCCCAATTCTACGATCCCTTTTGTGATCTCTTCGCTCAAGCCCAACGTCTCAATTTCTTTCATGCCAATTTTTTGATGTAAACTATCACCCGCTTTGCCAGCTTAATACATTCCTTTATAGTGCCTAACAACCCGAGCAATTACGAAACGGCAAAATTAAGACTTATTATCCGGAATCCTTCCTTTATTCCATTTTTTTAATTTCAGCGACAGCGAACAGGCCTTAAACGCAAAAGTCCCGCCATAAGTTGACAGGACTTTCACATAAAACGCTTAATGTTTTAATTAATTGAACACATTCTCTTTTTGGTCGATTGCAAAGTAGCGCTCTCTTTTTATCCAGTTTCCTCTCGTAAAGTCCGGGAAATATTGCGGTTCGCTGTTATTGGCGATCGAACGTTCAGACAAAGGCGTCACAGCGCTCCATGAAGCGGCGTCATATACATCCAATGGCGGAGCCAAGTTATATTTGACCGCTTCCACAAAAGCGTTGTCCAAGAAATAGTCCATACCGCCATGGCCAGCTCCTTTGGCCTTAGCCTCATGTGATTTCCACATGTTATGGTCGTATTTTTCAAGCCACTTGTTAGCGTCTTCCCAAGCGTGGGGCTTGCTTTCCCCTTCCACATAAATCCTTTGGGTACCCCTGTCAAATTCAACTAATCCGTCTACGCCCTGCACATAAAATCCGAGCGAGTAAGGTCTAGGCAAATTAGTGTCGTGGGTTACGATAATGGATTCTTCGTTTGCCGTTTTGATAACGGTTGTCACCACATCCCCCAGTTTCCAGTCAAGGTTCGCGTTCTTATGGTCTTTACCTTTGGTTTTGGAAATGAAATTGGACAACCCTTTAGCCTTTGTGGCCGTTGAGGTCAAAGAAACGAAACGGTTCCCCCTGTTGATATCCAACATGGTCGCTATAGGTCCCAAACCGTGAGTCGGGTACAGATCGGCGTTTCTGAGCAGCGAATGTTGCGTACGCCAACGCGCCTCCCCTCTAGCGTTTTCACCAAATTCGCCGTCTGTAAACTTAACGTGGCGCAAATCGTGGAGGTATCCGCAACGGGCGTGACAAACCTCTCCAAACACTCCGTTTCTCACCATATTCAACACCGCCAACACATCACGGCGGTAGCACACGTTTTCCATGATCATCAATGGCGTGCCCGTCGCTTCGTGAGTGTTTACCAGATCCCAACATTCGGCCATCGTATTTGCCGCGGAAACCTCAACACCGACAAAAACGCCTTGCCTCATGGCTTCCACACTCATTGGCACGTGCCAAAGCCAAGGCGTAGAAATCACAACACCGTCTATATCATCCCTAGCAAGCATGTCTTTGTAAGCGTACTCGCTATCGGAATATACGTCCGCTTTCTTATGTCCATTTTTCGCCAAAATATCCTGTCCCCTTTTTATTGCGCCTGGATTTATATCACAGATAGCGGGAACAATAACATCCGATCTTCTAGAGATATTTCTTAGGTGAGTACTTCCACGTCCGAGTCCAACAAAAGCAATACGAACCTTTCCGTCATTTTTCTTTTTTGCACGACGTTTTGCAAAAGCCAATTCGGGCGCCAAGGCCAAACCTAGCCCCGCCAAGCCCATATTCTTTATGAAGTCTCTTCTTTCTCTACTCATATCTGTATTCTTTTCGATTAGAATTTTCAGCAATAGAGTATCGAAAGGGGTATTTTATATGGTAAATAAGGGGTAACTCAGGGGTAAATCTACCTAAACACGTTCCGTTGGTCCACGAAGCGCTTCTTCGAAGGTTAACTCGGGCTCATAGCCATAAAAATCATGATGCTCTTTTACGAATTTTTCGAAAATTTTAACCGCAACCGAACGCTTTCGGTGATTCACATAATACGAAAGCTTGAACGCTAGCGCTCCGTAGTTCAGCGAGTCATAATTTTCAAGAGCTTTCGCTATTGCCATTTTCCGGTCTTCAACATATAAATCCGAAGCCAAAACGAAATCGCAAAGATCCGTAACTTTATCCGCCAAATTCGCTTTGAACGAATCTGCCCATTCAGCTTCTAATGATGGCAAAAACTTGCCTTTCAGCAACACTTCCAAATAAGCGTCCAACTCTGACTCCCCCACGCCATTACTCCAATCCAAACCATCCCGAAGCAAAGACCAGAGAACTTCAATATCACAAAAAGCCTTTTCAGAAACTTGAATTTGCCAGTACTTATTCTCAAACACAACCTCGATTCCCTCAAAATCCGATAACACTGCCCGAAGGTTTCTCATGTAAGTAGAACGGCTGTTTTTGGCACTGCTTTCGGGGTATCCAGCCCAGAGTGTATCGCTAATCCGCTTGGAGCTTATCCCTTTCCCTGACATCCGCCCTTCCAAAAACATCAAAAGGAAAAGCTCTCTCAATTTTGGCGTGAACTTCCTGGAGACATCGTTTCCTGTCGCATCACACGCCTTAAAGCCACCGAAAAACTCAAGCGAATTACCGTTTATCTTCCTTTCTACTTTAGCTATTGGCTTTTCGACTTCAGCTACTTTGTCGGAGTTCCGCTCTTTATTTTTCTTTTTATAAAAAAACCAGAAGGCAGCAAACAGAAGCAACACTCCGCCCGAAACAACTAAAATAGTATCGTCAGTCTGCGTTTCCGGCTCGTCAGGCGGTATTACTTCCGGAATTCTGAAAACGGGACCTCCATCCTTCGTCCTACGATAAACTTCTTTGATTTCATCAGTTGACAACGAACGGTTCCAAAGACACAATTCAGTCATATTCCCTTTAAAATACTGCCCCCACAGGTTACTCCCAATCAGAAAAGAATTATCCGAGGAATTTATCGGTGACGCTATGGATTCATGAACCAATTCACCATTATAATAGAACCGAATCCGATCACCTGCGTCAAAAACATAAGAAACGTGTTGCCACTCGTCCAACTTCATGCGGCTTGAAGCTCCGTAATGATCTGACACAAAGGTCGTCGTAAACAACATTTTCTTATTCCAGAATTTCGCCGAATACGAATAGCCTTTGCCGACAATGGCTATATGATCGTTTAACAACGTAGGTTTCACCCAAGCCGTGACGGTCAGGCAATTATTTATATCAAAAACAGCATCATGGCCACAATCTATAAAAGAGGAATCCTTCTCGAACCTCGCAACCTCCCCAAAACGGTCATCAGACGTAAAATCAATATTATTCGGTTTACCATTAAGCGCTTTACCCAAATATGACTCAGTGTTTTTTCTCAAAGGATAATAACCTACCAAGTCAGCCTCCAATGACGGTTTCTTTTCTTCCAACTCCATCATACGCTTCAGCTCCGTCACAGAAAGCGCCCTCTTGTGCAGTTTCACATCGTCTAGATAACCCGAGAAAACCGTCGATTCCACAGCGCCAAAAACAAGATCGCCCTCAAAAGGAAAAGCCTTTTCTGTATCCTTGATTCTCAAAGACGCCGCTCCATCCAGCACAAATGTCAACTCGTCAGCGTCAAGACTTAACGCTACATGGTGCCAACCATAATCAATCGTAATTTCCGATTCTTGCTCTTCAGTACCTAAAAACAGAACAGGTCTTCGTTTACGTAATTTTACGCCAAACCCTTGACCTTCCTTACTCCGAAAAAACGCCAAATTATTATCTCCGCTAGGATAATGCTTAACCTTGAACCAAAAGCTTAACGACAGGGCTTCTTCCATCAACAAAGCCCTTCCTTTTTCATTTTGCAAGGAAAGTCTATCTCGTGAAGAGAACAAAGCTACTTTTCCCCGAACCGCCTCATCGACAAAGGAAGGCCTAAACAATACTGGCAATGTATTTCCCTTCAAATCTTGGGCACTACCGTCAAGCTTATAGTTGGCATAAAGACTATCTTTCAATTTCATTTCTATCGCCCTCACATGCCAAAAGCTGTCCTTATGGGCGAAAATCTTACTTGGAGAAAAAACAAACCCACGCTTATAAGGCTTTGCATATGTTTTTTTCTGGCCATCAACCGGAAAACTAAACTCACCTGTTGAAATAGCGTCACTAGATTCCCATTTCACATTCTTGAGATCCAGATCATTGCATACAACTCTTCCGTTTACTTCTTTCTTCGCATTTAATTTCGAACAGATTTCCTTGAACCTATCGTATTCCGAAAAATCCCCTATGATAACGTTCGGTTTCCTTCCGACTATCTTCCAAACATTGACATAATCTTGAGCAGACGTTAGATTTTCATGATTCTCCAAAACAAAAATCCGCGACGACTTTTCGCCAGCCCGCAATGTATATCCGTCTTTCGTTAACCTTACCGAAAAGGCATCATCCCATAAATAATTCAGCCCTTGGCTCGCTTTCGATGATTCCACACCATCCCAAGCGTAAAAGACAGCGTTATCCCGCTCTAAGATCTGATCGCCAATCCTTTTGAGCAAAGAGCGTCCTTTGATAAAAAAATAAATTCGACCCTTTTTTTCACCAAGCGACAAAACCACTTCCATAAAATTTCGAGTCCGCTCATCCGTAAAGAGCCTTCCATTATTTAAATCCAGCACAAAGCCCACTTCCTCCTCGGCGACAAGGAGCTTTTGTAAGGACTTCTTCCCTAAATCATTTTGCTTAAAGAAACTCTCAGCTTTTATGGCCACAATAGCCTTATCGGACGCAAATGATTTTAGTCGACCAAAAAAGCACAGAAGAAAAAACATCCATGCCAGAACCCTTATATTTTTCTCGAAAATCAATTCTCTCACAATTATAAAAAAGCATTTGGCCTGTCGGCCTGATGTCTGTAGAGTAAAAATACGATAATAATCCTTACTTCCTTATCGCAAAAAAGAGGAAACCTTCATAAGCCTCCCCTTTCCATACCCTCTCCGCTGGAACATTTCGCTTATTTCTCAGAAATAAAGCTCTTTATATTTTCCGAGACTAAAGACACTAATTTATTCCTAGCCTCGCGACTGGCCCAAGCAACATGTGGCGCCAAAACCAAACGGTCTTTATTCTCAACTTTCAACAACGGATTCTCCGCAAGCATAGGCTCCCGCTCAAAAACATCGATGCCCGCACCCGCAATTTTTCCATTGTCAATAGCCTCGGCCAAAGCTTCCTCATCCACAATTCCGCCTCTACCTGCATTCAGCAGAATTGCGGAATTTCTCATCTTTCCAAGCGCCTGCGCACCAATCAACTTGTCGGTATTTTCATTCAATGGTGCGTGAATCGATACAACATCAGAAGTCTCCAATAGCTCATCCAACGACAAAGAAGCGTATTCTTGATTATTGTTTTTGCCCGAGGTTGAATAATAAACGACTTCAGCGCCAAAAGCTTCCGCAAGCTTCGCCACTCGCCTACCGATCGCACCCAAACCAATAATCCCGAAGCGCTTGCCATTCAGCTCATAAATGGTTCCCGCATGATGGGTAAATAACGGAGAGCTAGTATAATCGCCACTTTTCACATAATCATCATAACTTCGAATATGATTAGCCAAACTCAGCAACATTGCGAAAGTAGCCTGAGCGACACTTTCTGTTGAGTAGCCCGCAACGTTTTTGACGGGAATGCCTTTGCTTTTCGCAAAGTCCAAGTCTACGTTGTTCATTCCTGTGGCGGAGATACAGATCAATTTCAAATCTGGGCATTGGCTGATAACCTCAGCGTCCAGAACAACCTTATTGGTTATCGCAACGTCTACACCTTGAAGTCTAGCCACAGTGTCTTCTGGAGCGGTAAGCTCATATGCAGTGAAATCACCCAAATCCTCCAACAGCTGAAAAGTATCCACTTTCCCAACCGAGGAGGCGTCAAGAAAAACTATTTTCATCTTCAAAAATCTATGGTTTGAACCTTAAAGTTATCACTTAATCCCAGACTCTTCTGGTCCATCCGAGGGTTTCCGTCTATCCTTTTCTTTTTCCTCCGATTTTCGGTAAACATAACGCATCTCCAGCCCCCCTGGCAATGTATGATTATGCCTAGAAAGTGGCGGTTCAACGTGCGGACCAAGCGCCGCCACAACTTTGGTCACGCGGTTTCTTGTCTTATATCTATGATAATAAAACGCACAGAATACTCCGGACAAGGCCCCAAACAAATGCGACTCCCAAGACACATCCCCATTTCCGGGAATTAATCCATAGATCATCCCCCCGTAAAGAAGGAAAACAATCATCGCAACCGCAATCGATTTCGGATCTCTACGTAATAGCCCTACCATAAACAGAAATGTCACCATCCCATAGACCAATCCGCTGGAACCGATATGATAAGCCTCTCTGGCCGATAACCACACCCAGAAACCCGAACTCACATAAATCCAAGCAAAAACCTCAAATGCGATACGGTCATAAATATAAAAAAGACCGATTCCCAAAATCACCAGAGGCAAAGTATTCGAGAAAAGGTGTGATGCGCTACCATGAATCAATGGTCCGGTAAAAATCCCAATAGCCCCTTCTATTCTCCGTGGCAAAATCCCCAGAAAACCAAAATCAGACTTTGTAGCCCACTCCACACCGGTTACCAGCCAAAGCACTCCGACAAATGCCATGGTAACAAAAACACTCCGATAAAACAGCCTCGATTCAACTGACACCTTCACCTCCTTGAATTTGATTACGCCTCTCCGGGATTGTACTTACCCGTGACCTTCCAGCTAACAACTCAAGGGAATCAAAAAACGTTCTTAACAGCTAACAATTTCATTATTTTATCAAAATATTACTTCAAATAAGATTACTACTTACTAAAACCTCAGCTTTGTTAGGTACTCGATGTTTGCGATATTCGCACAAAATCTAACGCAATGATCCCTAACAAAAGCTGGAAAGATAAAAACATCGCTGAGCGCATCGTAAAACTCTACCAAACCGAAGAGTTGATTCGTGCTTTTGACTTTGATATAGACTTGATATACGAGCACGTGCTTAAGCACCTTCCGGTGGAGCAACAAGAACGTAATGAGGTAAAAGCCCAGTATCTTGATTTTTTGGAAAAAATGAAGGCTGAAGGGCTTGACTCCAACCCCGGCCAGCACCTCCAAAGCACACAAGCGTTAGTCTCCGAACTTGACGATTTACACATCCAACTTCTTGGAAACGATTCGGATTACCGGGCGGTTTTCGCTATCTGTAGGCTCGAAATCAGACGCTTATCAGAACTGAACCCAGACAAAAACATCACGCCCGTCCAAGTCTGTTTAAACGCTATGTTCGGATTTCTTCTACTCAGGCTCAACGGCAAAAAGATCAGCGAAGAAGATGAGCGTGGCATAAAACCAATTGGAGAATTGCTCTCACTGCTCAGTTTTCACTATGACAAGAAGGATAGAGAAAACGGGCAACTCAAATAAGTATAAAATTTTTTAACACAATAATATTTCAAATGAGACAAGAACTATATCCGCTGAAATTCGAAACGATTTTCAAAGACAAAATCTGGGGCGGAAACAAGATAAAGGAGGTTCTGGGCAAAGACTACGGATCGCTACCTAACTGTGGTGAAACTTGGGAAATCTCAGGCGTAAACGGAAACGTATCCGTTGTGTCAGAAGGCCCTCTCAAAGGCAAGGACCTACAATCACTTATCAAAGAATACAAAGGGGAACTCTTGGGGAACCCTATTTTTGAGCGCTTCGGTGATGAGTTTCCATTGCTAGTGAAGTTCATCGACGCAAACGACGATCTCTCTATTCAAGTGCACCCAGACGATGTATTGGGCATGGAGCGCCACAACTCAAAGGGCAAAACCGAGATGTGGTACGTAATGCAAGCCGACAAGGACGCCAAGCTTATCGCCGGGTTCAACAAGCCGGTTAGTAAGGAAGAGTACCTTGAGAGCTTGGAGAACGGAAAACTCATGGATATTCTCAATGAAGAGAATGTTTATGACGGAGACGTATTCTTCTTGCCAGCCGGTCGTGTCCACTCCATTGGCAAAGGGATTCTTGTAGCTGAAATCCAACAGACCTCGGACATCACTTACAGAATCTACGACTTCGACCGAACTGACGACGAAGGCAACAAAAGAGAGCTTCACAACGACCAAGCCGTTGACGCTATTGACTTTGGTTTTTACGAAGAATACAAAACACCGTATGAGCAAAAGAAAAACGAAACCGTTGGTTTGGTCAGTTGCCCGTACTTCACTACTAACAAGCTTTCGTTTAGCGAGCCTGTAGCTTTGGATTACCAACAACTTGAATCTTTCGTAATCTACGTTTGTTTGGACGGATCAATGGCTATTAAAACAGGAAACGGTGAAGTTTCACTTCAAAAGGGTGAGTGCCTCTTACTCCCCGCAAACACAAACGAAGTGGAGTTGACCCCTACTTCAGAAGAATTCACGATTCTTGAATCTTATATCGCATAAAATAAAAGAGGGAGCCTTAAGCTCCCTCTTTTTCAATTTCTTTCCTGATTTTTCTCATTATCTCCTCCTTCGTTTCGTCATCAGCCTTTCCATACCAAATATTCATCGGCTGAAGACTTATAACAGGAGCTAATTTACAGTTTCCGGTACAGTCAGTCTTCTGAAGCTTAACCTTTGATTTTAGACCTTCTTCCTTTACGTCTTTCTTCAATCCTCGGTAAAGATCTTTCCCTCCCTTTTTTTTACACTTCGACGAGTTACAGACAAAAACCGTAATCCCGGGAACGTCCTTCATTATCATAGGCTTTTCCCTTATAACACGAAACTAACCTATTAAGGTTTTTGAAATGTTCTAAGCACTTTACGCCCTCTCCAAACCCAACGCCTTGTTCTGGATCCTTTGGTGTTCATTGAATTAGTATTCACTATTGCGTAATACAGCACAAACAAGGTCACAATAAATACCAATGACGCATTTATGGAAACAGTTTCTATAATCATACTCAAGATCACAATTGTTACCAGTTGAAAAATTGCAAGAGTAATTGTGATTTGTCTATGTAACAAACCTAACTGAAGCAAAAAATGGTGAACATGATTTTTATCCGCAGAAAACGGGGACATCCTTTTACTAAGTCGGTAGATAAAAACTCTCAACAAATCAAAAAGCGGAATCATAAATAAAACGAAACCAATAATAGGTGCATTGTGGAAACGGTAATCAGTAACCATATCGTTAAGCTGAATAAACCGGGTCAATTGAAAAGCCAGAAGAAAACCTGTAATAAGCGAACCTGTATCGCCCATAAAGATCTTATTCTTATCTGAAAAATTAAACCTCAAGAAACTCACTAAGGCGAAACTAACCGAAATAGATAGTAATGCCGAATTAGAATCCCCTACAACATAAAACCAAACGCCACAAAACAAAGACATTACAATAGCCAATGTAGCCGCTAATCCATCAACTCCATCAATGAGATTGTATGCATTTACGATCACGACAACAGTAAGTGTCGTCACTAAATAACTTACTGGTTCCGGCACGGCATACAACCCAAAGAGACCGAAAAAGCTTGTAATCCGTATATCCGTAAAATAAACTAAGATAAACGTGGCTAGTATCTGGGCTATCAACTTCTTTAAAGGATCAATAACCAGTATATCATCTTTAATCCCTATAAAAAAGAGAATGACCAAGGAAGCCATAACATAGTTATTTACTTTAGCATCTGTGCCAAAAAGTAACATTGACAGTGTTACAGCGATAAATATCGCTACACCTCCTAGATTAGGCACCGCCGTAGAATGGGCGCTCCGATCATTAGGCTGAGCGTGCAAAGATTTCATCTCCGACACCTTTAATATAACAGGAATACTCACGTAACTTAACACAAAAGAGAGTCCCCCGACTAACACTAACCTCACAACCTCTTGAAATTCAGGATCATAAATTACCGATTCCATAACTAAGTATAGATTTTTCCGAAATCAACTAAGCAAAAGTACAAATAATAATTGCTTAGTGTAAATTTCAATCGAATTAAGATCTAAAAAAAACGAATAACCAATTTTTTATTACTCAGAAAAAATATTATCCAATCCACTGGGCGACCTTCGATAATGGTTTTAAATATCTAGTAAAGAAATATGGCTTTAAGTTATTAACCATCCACGCACGATGATCACTATTATTCGCTTTTATTCTATTCTTTAATGACACATTACTCATTCCACCATTCCGCATTTTCATTGTTACCTTAGATAGGTATGATGCGGATACTTCAAAACGGTATAAATACCTTAACATAAATTCGTAATCAGCGGCACTACCAAAATCTAAACGATACCCTCCATATTTTTTCACTAAATCTTTTTTAATAAAAAACGTAGGGTGCGGGGGCATCCAACCCCATAAGAATCTCTTCTTAGAATAAGGTCCAGAGTTCCAATTCCTGACTACTTTCTCGGTATTCTCCGCATCTACATACTCTAAATCAGCATACAAAGAATCAGTTTGAGAGTCTTTTAGTATGTTAACGATATCAGAAACACACTGTGGGTACGCTAAGAAATCATCAGAATGAACCAAACCCACATACTCTCCTGATGATAATTCTATGCCTTTATTAATAGCATCATACATTCCGTTATCAGGCTCGGAAACAAACTTTGAAATTTTGTCTCCGTAATCCCTTACCAGCTCAACCGTTCCATCGGTTGAGCCCCCATCTACAATAATATATTCTAAACTAACATAATCCTGTTGTAATACAGAGTCAATCGTGTCAGCTAATGTCTTAACATTATTGTAGGTAACAGTTATGATGGAGATCTTCATTTCACAAAAAAATTATGATTTCGTATCGGCGTAGTAATAACTATTTTCTTTTATATAACCATAACCATTTACCCCTCCATAACTTCCATATTTAGTTCTATTTATTTTAATCCCGTTGAAAACGATGGAAACATCACGGAATTTACCTTGTTCGTTAAGCTCTTGTAAATGCTTAACCGAAGCTTTATGTGACACATCTTGTCTTACTACCACAAGGTTTACATCAGCATACTTCAGTAATTCAAAAGTATCCGAAACCAATCCTAATGGTGGTGTATCTATTACAATTACGTCAAATTGTTCTTTCAATTCCTGCATTAAAATTTGCACTCGCTCGTTTACCAAAAGCTCAGCAGGGTTAGGAGGTATGGTACCACCATGCAAAACCCACAAGTTCTCTTCTTTCGCTTTTACCACGACTTCATCTACTGTTACGAGCCCCGCCAAAAGATCACTAAGCCCTTTTGGTTGTTCCACATCCATATAACTTGACAGTTTTGGTTTTCGTAAGTCAGCACCAATAATCAATGTCTTGCTTCCAGAAAGAGCATAAACACTTGCTAAGTTAATTGAACAGAACGACTTACCTTCCCCGCTAATCCAAGATGTTAAAAGGATGGTTTTCGCTCTAATACCGTCAATCCTCTTAAAGTAATATTGTAGATTAGCGCGTAAGCCACGGAAATGTTCGGCGATCATTGATTTAGGGTTATCGCTAACCACTAATTGAGCCTTGGATTTAGAATGTCCAATATACCCTAATATCGGCACCTCCGTATTATCCAGAACATCCTCCTTATACTGAACACGTGTATTCAACAAATCAAGCAGAAACAGTATCCCGATGGGCAAACCCAATCCGATCAAAATTGCAACAAGAAAAGTTCTTTTGCGATTAGGCGCAACAGGAAACCTTCCAACAGAAGGTAGCCTTACCACTTCATAGTCGGACGTTGTACTGGCTCTCGCTATACTTAGTTCCATTTGCTTTTCCAACAAACGGTCAATCGTCTTTTCATTAAGCCCAATTATTCTCTGCAGTTTATGCAAAGCCCTTCCTGTCAGTTGGTACTCTCTAACGGATCCTTTTAATGTTTCTATATTTAATCTATTCTCGGCAGTCTGCTTTCCAAGCTGAGTTCTCAGCTCCGTAATATGCTCCAAAAGGTTGTTCTCAAACTCTTCCAGGGGTTGATTAACACGACCCAATAACGGATTATTCCTATTCCCCTTATTCCGGACATACTCTTCAGTCATTTTTGCCTCGATATATCCAGTCAACAATTTGTCAAGTAAAGGAAATTGATCAGGTAGAATAACTGGAGCGAAAGCATTATTATTACCTTTCTTTTCCTTCAGGTATTTCTCTACATAATCTAAATACTTTTCGCTTAACCCTAACTTCAGCTGTTCTTCATACAAAAGCTTGAGTCGTTCAAAAACGATTTTGGACCCTTCGATATATTCAAAATTTTCTACTTTAAAAAGATCTATTTCTTGATCGTATCCAGCCAAAGAGTCCTTCAAATTCCCAAGCTGTTGTTCAATAAAAGAAATAGTTTGTGTAGCGTATTCATTTTTATTTTTAAGACCATTTCTTATCACAACCGAAAAGAATGCATTCAGAAAATCAACATCTTTTCTAGGTGTTGCCCCTGTCATTCCGATTTGGATAATGGAAGAGTTTTTATATGCCCAACCAATATTCAGTCTGGATTGATAATGGTTGATCATTGCCCTGCGATTATTGACTTGAAACAGTAAGTCAACATCATCAGCTTTCTTATAATTGTACCCTTTAATCCGAAAACGAAAACCGTTCAATTCATACCACTTGTCGAATTTAAATTTCCTTCCCTCTACTACTGTAGCCCAAATTTGATCTTCGGTTCCCAATACAAACTCTTGGTCTGATTCTTTTTCACAAAGAAACATGGTACCATACGGGATACGATTACCGCTTTCCTCTCTGTCCACTTCAACCTCAAAGGGCTTACCTGGATACACTTCTGTGAGACGAACATCTCCTTTAGTGTAATAGCTCACTCCGAAATCAAGTGTCTCAAGCGTTTCATTTATATTAAATGTCGAATTAATTAAGGCTATTTCTTGATTGATATCAGGTGTCTTTCGAAATAGGTAGTCCCCGCTTATCGCATCCAATGGTGAATGGCCTTTTTCCCACTTCTTGCTCAATAGTTGTGAGCTAACACTATAAATCGGAGTCGCATACCTATTCATCACAAAAGCGATGGACACCGAAATAATTAATGACGCTACTACCCAATACCAATTAGCCAATAACTTGAAGAGGATTTTCTTCAATTGCTCAAGGTTCTCGTCCCCTTTATTTTTCATCCTCCTATTATCAATTGAGTGATTTAATTAGCGCCACGATAGAAACGGCCGCTGTCAATAACTGGAAGGTGGTAGAAATATCTTTTAAACCATAATTCCTAAATGCCTTTGCCTTCAACGGAGCAATCACAACTACATCGCCCGGATGTATGTAATAGTAATTCGAGGCTAAAAAATTCTCATCTAACATGTTGACATAGGCAACTTCAGAGGCGCCATTCCGCTTCCTGACAATTTTGACTTCTTTACGGTCTGAAAACTCATCAAAGTTGCCGGCAAAAGATAATGCTTCAAACAATGTTGTTTTTGGCTTATAAGTTGTATAGACTCCAGGCGATTTGATTTCGCCTACAACAGTAAAACGGAAATTCAATATCTGAACACGCACTATCGGATTGTCCAAATATCCATCCTTAAGCTTATCTTCTATAAGTTTTTCGGCTTCGGTAATGGTCATCCCATCAAGTCCCACTTTCCCCAATTTCGGAAGCTCGACACTTCCATTTTCACTTAATTTAAACCCTAAAGCCTTATCATATTGGGTTGGCCCTTTGATTATACCGCCATTTGGAGTTAAAGGGACTTGTTGATTGTTCACCCTGTTACTTGAAGGATCTTTCAAGTACAAGTATTCGCCCATTTCGTACGCATACTTGTATATAAAATCAAGATCTGACTGATCTATCGACCCAACTCTAATCGATATTATATCGCCTTGTTTTAACCTTAGGTCATAGTCGGGCAATTTATAAGTCGAATAAACTTCACCAGATTTCACATTTTCTAATTCGTGATCCGGTTGCAACAATGTCACCTTCCGTTTTGTAACACATGCGCTAAAAAGCAACATGAACAGAAAACATACCCCTCCCTTTGAGATCCAATTCATTTTCCTCGACAAAATAAAGCTTAAGCTTGTACGCTCTGAGATTTAAATATTCTCTTAAAAACGGGGGCAAGTTAATTAAAAAAAGTATCAGGGAATACTGATACTTTAAAATTTTCACAAAAATAAAATGGATTATTTCAACTTATCCAGCTCTTTTTTGGGCAACGAAAACTCTGGAGCCTCCTTCAGCGACTCTTCGAAAAACTCCTTCGCCTTACCTTTATTCCCCGCTCTCAGTTGGATTAACCCTTTGAGATTCAATACGACAGCGGACATCGACACCTCAACATTTTTCTTATTATCTCCTTCAAAAAGCAATTTAATCTCTTTGCTTTTCGGGGATTTAAGAATAATGTTAGCGTTGGCCTCGGCTTCGCTATCTCTCTTCAGATCATACTGAACAAAAGCCAACCTATACAATACATTTATGTCTTGAGTTTTCAAATATAACGTTTCATAAGCCTGAGCCGACTTTTCCAAAGCACCGATCCGTTGGTAAGAACTTCCTGAAATTTCCAACGCTGCCTCATAGTCCGGGTTTAAGCTCAAGACATCATTCATAACGAATACCGACGAGAAAAACTTCCCTTGCTCATAGTACAAATAGCCCAACTGGAATAACAGCGAATCGTTAGCTGGATCCATCGTTACCATCCTGTAAAGGGCATCCTTAGCTACTTCCGTATCATTATACTTCCTCGCCCGGATATATACTTGCTGATTAAGCCTGAACAAAGGGTTTGATAACACAGAATTAGCTTTCCCTTCCTTTTCACTCTCTTTATTCGCTTCATTATCCTGAGCCACAGAAGGCACAGACGCACCTATAGCCAAAATAAAGAATACGATTATTGCACAAAATCTCATAACAAAAAATATTTGGGTTTAATAAAACCTGACTATTCTAATTCCAATCGATCAGGTTGCTTTTCTGATATATTTATTCACTTTTAGGAGTCAGGCCCTTTTCCAGTCCCAACTCTTTCATCAATGCCCAAGCTTCCTCGTGATCATTCCTAATTCGACCTTCTAAAACCGCATCTTTAATAGCGTCTTTAATCTCCCCTACCGTACGGCTTGGCTTCAAATCGAAAAACTCCATGATCTGTTCCCCCGTGACTGGCGGTTGGAAATTACGGACCTGGTCACGAGCTTCCACATCTTCTAATTTCCTTTCCACTTCGTCAAAATTGGAAAGATACTGTTTCACTTTTTTGTCGTTCTTTGACGTAATGTCGGCGCGACAAAGCTTCATCAAGCTTTCCAAGTCATCTCCGGCTTCGAAGAGCAATCTTCTGAGCGCAGAATCCGTAATGGTCTCTTTCACCAAAGCAATCGGCCTCAGGTGAAGACGGACAAGCTTTTGAACGAACTTCATATTATCGTTCAACGGCAATTTCATTTTCCTGAAGATCTTCGGCACCATTCTCCCGCCCAAATCTTCATGACCATGGAATGTCCACCCCGCTTTCGGATGAAAGCGCTTTGTCTGTGGTTTTGCGATATCATGCAGAATCGCAGCCCAACGCAACCACAAATCATCCGAAACCTCGGAAACATTGTCCAACACCTGCAAGGTATGGAAAAAATTATCTTTATGCCGTTTTCCGTTTCTTACTTCAACGCCATGCAGGTTTGTCATTTCGGGAAAAATCTCCTTCAACAAACCCGAATGAAACAGCAATTTAAATCCGTAAGAGGGCGTTTTAGACAGTATAATCTTATTAAGTTCGTCCGCTATCCTTTCTTTGGATACGATCCGGATTCTGTGAGTATTTTCGGAAATAGCCGCAAAGGTATCAGGCTCAATATCGAAAGAAAGCTGTGAGGCAAATCGAATAGCCCGCATCATACGCAACGGATCATCCGAAAATGTTATCCCGGGGTCAAGAGGCGTCTTCATCGTCATGTCACGCAGATCCTCCATTCCGTCAAACGGGTCTATCAAATCGCCGAAATTCTCTTTGTTCAGACTCAAGGCCATGGCGTTGATTGTAAAGTCCCTGCGGTTTTGGTCGTCTTGTAACGTACCGTCTTCCACAATCGGTTTACGAGAATCCCTGTTATAAGACTCTCTCCTCGCTCCTACAAACTCCACTTCCCATTCGCCGGCGTTGATCATCGCCGTTCCGAAATTTTTGAAAACCGTGACTTTTGCGTCACCCAATCGTTTGGCTACCTCGCGGGCAAGCTTTATTCCGCTGCCTACGCATACTACATCTATATCTTTGGACGGTCTTTTCAGGAAAATATCCCTGACAAAACCACCAATCACATATGTCTCCAATCCAAGCGACTCGGCGCTTTCTGAAATTTGAGCAAATATTTTATTCTTCTCTAAAAACGTTGCGTAATTCATTCTCCAAATTTACCGGACGCCCTATGCGTCCCAGAATTTCACCTCTCCTTCCAAACCCAAAGACATACGCTTTGGATTAGGTTCGAAACCTATTTCGCTAGCCTGCAAATGTAAGACTTTCTTGTCCAGTGTCAAAACACCGACATCCTTGGCAGAAGCCTTCAGGTGCAAACAAAACACTCCCCTTCCAAAGTTGTAGATCAGCTTATGGATAGCTTTTTCCTTGCAAACCCGCACAAACAATCCTCCATCATTTTCGAGTAGTCCTTCGGCCACATGCCTGCCACCCGGAAGACAGATTGAAAGCGGTTTTTCAGAAAAATCGATTATATCCCAAGCCAAGTCGGGCATTTTCGTGACGTAATCCTGAATCCAACCGACATCCGGCACCAAGACCTCCTGATGAACGATCAATTCGCCCAGCTTCTCTCTCGCATTCTCATAACAACTCTGAATGCGGATATCTCCCAACAGAAATGTCTTGGCTCCAGCATCTATAAGTATATATTCCTCATTTCTAAGATGCGCAACGGCTTCTCTCATCATTATTCCTCACTTTATTTTTTCCAATTCATTTTTCACCTGTGAAATTTCTTCCTCCACATCTATTTCTCGAGTAAGAGTCTCTAGTTTTTTCAGTGTATTCATCAAAAACTTTTGATGCGACTCCGTCCCCGAATGCAACGGTCTGTGTTCCAAAGCCATTTTTATTTTTTCCCATTTCCGCAAGAACGCATCGGCCTCTTCGGAAAAATAATGCCCTACAAACTTCCGCCACACATATTCCTCCGCCATTTCATTCGGATGAGTGAGGTCTTTTTTAAAGAACCTGTAATCCCTCAAATCATCCGTCACCAACTCATAACTTGGGAAATAGGAAACATTCTCAAAAGAATCCACAAGTTCCCCGCACGCCACTCTCAATACGGCTTTGCTCAAACTATTCGCCTCCATTCCGTCACGCAGATGCCGTACCGGACTTACCGTAAGCACAATTCGGCAATCCGGATTCAACGACGACAACCTTGACGCAAAAGACGTAAAACCATCCGTAATTTCGTTTACGGACAGCATCCGCCTTTCGAATTCCTTAGCGGGTCGTTTATGACAATTGGAAACCAACCTTCCTGAGTCTTTTCTATGATAAACAATAGAGGTTCCGAAAGTAATGAATATGACCTTGCATGCTTTCAAAAAGCTCATTGCCCTCAGTTTCCTTACACCAATCTCTTTTTCCAGACTTCCCCTTTCCTTCGCGAAAACATCGGAATGAAACTGGAAATTAAGATGCACGCCGTCCCTTTCGATAAAATCCTCGTCTTCCAACGAAGCGTTTTCGATCGCATCATTAAGAGACCGGAAGATCGTCAAAGGATTAAATAATGTTCCGAAGGGATTGGCCAGAACACGAAACTTGTTTTCCGAAAGATGGGCACCTATCACGTCGGAAAAACAGGAACCTATTGTCATAATCCCGTCTTCCAAGCCCAACTTCCAGGGAGACGGAGGCAAAACCAATTCGGCACGAAAGTCCATCGCATTCAATTTTTTGGTCGAAAATTCACTTAACTTGCCTTTGTCTGGCCACAAAGATAACCAAACGCTCACATTCGAAAAGTGACGGCACTCAACATAAACCTAACATGTCACTTTTTTGGAAAAACCGACCTACAATGTATACCCAAACCCGAATTTGGACAACAATATTCGCCTTTGTTTTGTGTTTGGCAAACTGCAAAGCGCAAGACAGGCAAAATGACAATCACTTGAAAAAAATGCACAGCAACCGCCTCATTAAAGAATCCAGCCCCTACCTGCTCCAACACGCCCACAACCCGGTGGATTGGTTCCCTTGGGGACCCGAAGCTTTCGAAAAAGCCATAAAAGAAGACAAACCTATCCTGCTAAGCGTCGGATATTCTTCTTGCCACTGGTGCCATGTGATGGAGCGTGAGTCCTTCGAAAACGAAGAGATCGCGAATGTGATGAACGATCGCTTTGTCTGCATTAAACTGGACCGCGAGGAACGCCCCGACATAGACGCTATTTATATGGACGCCGTACAACGGATGGGTATTCGTGGTGGCTGGCCTTTAAATGTTTTTCTAACTCCTGACAAAAAGCCCTTTTTCGGAGGCACGTATTATCCTCCACAAAAATGGACGAGCATACTTGTCAATGTTTCAGAAACATATAAAAGAAGAAAAGACGACGTTCTGGCATCCGCCGAAGACATGGTGGCAACCCTAAAAAAAGGCAATTCCGCTTTCTCTTCTTCGGAAATCGGCTCCGCCCCAATTCAACTAAACGACTTGGAAATGCACGCCAAAACCCTAACCGACGGGGTGGACTTCGAACTCGGCGGTTTTGTCGGCGCACCAAAATTCCCGATGCCTTCCGTTTGGAGCTTCCTTTTCGACATGCGCTCAGTCACTGGAAACATGGATTTTTACGAAGCCGGCGAAAAAACGCTTACAGCCATGGTCAGAGGCGGAATCTATGATCAAATCGGAGGCGGATTCGCCAGATATTCCACCGACTCAAGATGGTTCGCCCCGCATTTCGAAAAAATGCTCTACGACAACGGCCAATTGCTTAGCCTTCTGGCCAAAGGTTACGCGCACTCCGGCAATGAGGAATTCCGGGACGCGGCCATGGAAACCGCCATTTTCCTAAAGCGGGAAATGACCGGCGAACACGGCAATTTCTATTCGGCGCTTGACGCCGACAGCGAAGGCGAAGAAGGGCGGTTTTACGTCTGGGAAAATCAGGAATTAACAGGCGCCCTTTCCGAAGGAGATTTCGAATTAATAAAAACATACTACGGCGCTACGGCGCAAGGCAACTGGGAACATGGAAGAAATATCCTTTTCCGTTCTCAAAACCCTAAAGATTTCGCCGAGAAAATCGGCGTCTCGGAGAGTATGCTAAAAGCCAAAATCGCATCATTAAAGTCGACCCTACTCGATAAACGTTCCAAAAGAATCCGACCAGGGCTTGATGACAAAACAATTACCTCTTGGAACGCACTCACAATTTCCGGTTTAGTGGACTCGTACACAGTCTTCGGTGACAAGATTTATTTGGAAATGGCCCTAGCGAACGCCCACTTTCTGATCAAAAACCTAAAACAAGGCGAAAACCTTTTCCGGGCGTATAAAGACGGAAATGCATACAACAAAGCCTTTTCCGAAGACTACGCCCTACTCGCCGATGCCCTGATCTCGCTTTACCAAATTACGGCGGACGACAAATGGCTAACGGAAGCCGAAGCTTTAACCAAAACAGCGATCGAGAAATTCTACGATAAAACGGACGGCTTCTTTTTCTTCGCCGAAACAGGCGGGTCCGAACTCATTATCCGCAAAAAAGAACTGTACGACAACGTCATTCCCAGCTCAAACGCCGTCATGGCACATGTGCTTCTTCGCCTCGGCCATCTCGACGCCAACGACGAATACATAAAAATGGCGGACAAAATGCTAAGCAATATCGAACCGCTTTACAACAGAGGCCTCAGGCACCTGCACCATTGGGCCAGATCTTCCGTCCTCAGGTCATCTACCGTCGCCGAAGTGGTGATAGTCGGGCCAAAAGCGAGAGAATCGGCACGGGAAATATTAGCGAAGCAAACTCCCGGCATTGTGATTTTGGCGAGTGAAAAGCCCTCATCCAAACGGAAACTTCTTAAAGAAAAAAATGCCGTCAACGGCAAAACGACTTTTTATGTTTGTTACGGCAAGACCTGCTCCAAGCCCGTACAGACAGTCGCTGAAGCTCTGAAATTATTGCCATAAATCCTTCGGCTCCCCGATTTGGGGAGCCTACATTAAACAATCCGAGTCTTTTATTGATTTTAACTTAGGAAAACTGACCTTATTCTAATTCTTCATGCTTAAACGGCAGTTTGAGCATCTTTCTTGGTCATGCCTAAGGATATGAAAAAACTCTTACCCATACTCCTAATCGCTTTCGCCCTTTTTACTTCCGAGAAAGCTTACGCCCAGATCAAAGCGCTAGACAAAGTCGAGAAGAAGCTTTATAAAGGCGTAAAGCAGATTTCGAAAAGGAAGAAGAAAAACAAAAAGCTGGAAAAGACTTTTGACAAGCTTACCGGCAAAAAGGGTTCGGCCAAAGCCGTGACTTCCAGCGACTCAACACAAAACGGAGTAGACATTATAGTGGACCATCCCGCTCCTGTCGGGCAATATAAAGACGTTTATACTTTTGTTAACGGAAAAAAATCGATCCGATTCAATAATATAAACCCCGAAACAGACAGTGTATTTTGGAACGAGCAGACCAACACATATTATAAAATCAGAAAGGATATTAGGGTAAAACGCCCCGGCTTCAAATCCGTGATCTGGTACCCATATTGGCAAGGCGAAAACTTCAATAATATCAATCTGAATCTAATCACCGATATACTTTTCTATTCATATAACATCGATCCGTACACAGGCCTGCCGAACGAACCACAAGCCATCTCTGATTGGAAAAAAACAGCGTTGGTCGATACGGCCAACACTTTCGGCATACGGAGTCTACTAACCGCCACAAGCTACTCACAGGAAGGAAACACCGCCTTTCTACTCAACCCATACGCCCAAGAAACCTTTATCGACTCGGTAGTACACACGGTAATGTCAAAAAACGGGGCTGGCATCAACATAGACTTTCACCCTATACCGGACAAACATTACGATGCGTTTACAGGCTTTGTACTTAAACTCGCCGCCGAAATGGACAAAGCCGGTGATCTACAATTATACCTCACCGTCCCTGCAAACGGCGACGAGAATTTCGATGTTTCGGACCTGAACAAATACGTTGACTGCTTTCTGATTGTCAACCATCCTGAGGATGATTATTCATACTCGAATAATCAACATATTTCACCTCCTTTCCCCCTTCATTCCGGAAAGGGGAATGTTCACAGCATGAATTCGGCGCTTAACTTCTACGCAAACAAAGGTATTTCCCCAAACAAAACGATATTCAACGTTTATGACTACGCTATGGTCTGGGAAATGAAAAACCGGAAAAATTTCCGAGGCTCCTTCGTCGAATATTCTCCTTTCGAAAATATGGAACTCAATTTCCCAAACAGAAAACGAGAGGCGGTTTATGACCCGGAATACGCCAGCAACTACCTGCTAAGCGGTGACAAAGTTTATTGGTTTGAGGACGAACGATCGCTCAAAGAGAAAATTGATTGGGCAATTGATTACAATACTGGAGGTTTAGCTTTTTGGTCAATCGTAGACAAAAGAGTGCATGAACCGTTCTGGAGAGCGATCAGCCAGAATATTGCCCAAGATTCTGTTGTGGCGATAAGTCCAATCTCTTCCAAACCGAAGTTCACCTATACGATGGCTCACCGTATCGTAAAATACGAACCGGTTATTACCATAGCTTTGATGATCGTGTTTTTCGCATTAATAATCGGTGCGGCGCTTTCGCTTTTGGATTGGAGAGTTCAGGAACAGTTCTTCCAAAAGAAACTATACAGATACGTTTACATCTTCATTGTACTGGCAAGTGTCACTACATTTTTCCTACTGAACGACGGCATTGACAATGGAATGGTGGCTTTGGTCATCGGGATATTCTTGGGTGGCGTCGCGTTCTTCTTAATTCATGGCCTTACAAGCTCGCATCGGGGGAAGTTGCCCTGACCAAAAAAATATAAGGCATAAAAAAAGCCGGCTCACACCGGCTTTTTCATATTTGAGGCTCTTTAATTATTTAAGGCCAAGTTTCTTACGGATGTTCTTTGGAATCGCATCCTTATGAATCATGATATCCATGGTCTTGTATTTGACAAAATTCTCAGACGCATAGAAATATCCTCCACATTCGTTTGACTCATCGCCCCACGAGTTTTTAACGATGTAAAATTTCTTGCCGTCCTGATCTTTGGCCAAGCCAGTGATGTGCATTCCGTGGTCGTCTGTCGTACGGTAATCATCAAAAGCTTTTTGTCTCATCTCCTGAGTGATTTTCAATTCCGGAATCACATTATCCCACATCTTCTCTTTTTCTTTCTTAGACATGGCATCGAAATCTGGCACTACAGCCAAACCGTTCTTGTGCGAAAATCCTTTTTCACTCACGTCAGCGGCCCAAGCGATAGTGTAGCCTTCTTCGATAGCGTTTTCCATAACCGCCATAAACTCGTCTATCGGCAGGTTATAAACCTCGTCCCAAGCCCAGTTATCCGGCACTTCGATGATGAATTTCGAATAGAACGGGTGATGCGTGTAAGATGTCAATTCAACGTAATCGTCAGGATTCAATCCAGATTCCTTGGCGTATGACTCAGGAGTGTACTCTTTTCCGTCAACTTCAAACGTTTTTGGAGCTTCGCCCAAGTAAGCGTCCAATGTAGACGAAATAGCCGGTTTCCACGAATCCGTCAGGCGACGGCTCTTATTTTTCACTACGGCCTTAACCATTCCGAGGAGAACTTCGTCCATCTCGCCGTGATTATGCTTGTCAAAACCATAGTTCAAACCACCGTAAACCGACTCTGGCACCATACCGTGGTCGCGGATTACGTTACGAACGTCGTGAAATGCGCCACCAGGTCCGTAGTTCAAAAAGCCGTTCATGCGGACATATCTGTCAGACTTGTCCATGTAAGTATTTCTTACAACGAACATTTCCGAAAGGTGGTAATCCCCTTTGCCCATTCTGGCCAATTCCGACTCAAAAAACGAAAGAGAAGAAAAGCTCCAGCAAGTACCGGTCCTATTCTGATTCTGCACAGCGTGCGCATCGTTATTTTTCAGGATCGTAAATGTGTAAGCTCCATCCTTTTTATTCTTAACAGTTTTCTGCGCACTTGCTGTACCGAATGCAAAAAGCGCTACCGCCATCATCATCAGGCGACTCAGGTGATTATTTATCATACTAAATACCTTTTTAGACTTAAACCTGCGCAAAATAACTAGATCCACATTAATTTCCCTCGCCGGAACAACAAATTTGCGTATACCCAAACCCACCGAAAAAAAGAAAGCCCGCACAACCAAAACACGATGCGGAACAAAACAGAGGCGTTTTCTCTTGTGAAAATGTACATTTCCCCCACTGGCATGAAGCGTATCTTAACCCTGTCCATAACCGTTTTGCTCGTATTCACCTTAGGACATTTAGCCTCTTCACACTTTACGACCAAAGCCGAAAAAGCGTTAATATTCGGCACTAGCGTTTTGGCCGTTGTCTGTGTGTTTTATTTTGAAAAAAGAATTTTTGGGAAAAATAAAACGGGCGAAACACTCCCCGACAACTGGCAAGCCTTTATTTCCGAAAAAAACTGCTATTACAGAAATTTAAACCAAGACGACAAAGAGACCTTTAAAGACAAAATGTCAGGGTTTCTAAACACAACAAAAATTACCGGTATCGATACGATCGTGCACCCCGAAGACCGTTTGCTAATAGCTTCTTTCGCCGTAATTCCGATATTAAAGGTCGATTGGAACTATCAGAACCTACACGAGATCCTTTTGTACCCAAACTCTTTCGATTCAGATTTCAACACTTCACATTTCGCTGGTGATTCTCCGGAAATCCTAGGAATGGTAGGCGAAGGAAGCCTAGAAAACACGATGATCATCAGCAAACCAGATCTTTGGCGTTTTTCATGGGACGGAGCGAGCCCACACAATGTCGTGATTCACGAGTGCGCCCACCTTATCGATAAATTTGACGGGCAAACCGACGGTGACCCGATTTTACTTTTCGATGCAAAAACAAAGAAAGGCTGGGATTTGCAGGTCAGTAAAATTTCAGAGGAAATGAGGCGAAAAGAAACGATCATTGATCCATACGCCTTGGAAAACAACGCCGAATTTTTCGCCGTAATCAGCGAGCATTTTTTTATGGCTCCGAATAGTCTTGCCCAACATTACCCTGAACTTTACAAGCTTCTCAAGTTAATGTATGGTCAAGACCCCAAAGCCATCCTTTCCTCTGAAAGGCATTAATTATTTGCTGAACAAACGCTCTATCCAAGATTTCTCTCTCGAAAATTCGAATTCGGCCTCGCTATGGGCTTCTTCTTCTGCCGTCAAGGTTGACCATACTTGGCTCCAGCCAGGAAAACCACCCAAATTCCGATCGTCAATAAACAAATCGGCGAGCACTTTTCTGCTTTCCCGTTCTTTTAGCCTTTCTCCGGGATAGCTCTCGTTTACCGCATAAAACTCCAAGCCATTGGCCAGACAAAACTCAACAGCCTTATCCAACGATTCATCTGAACGGGCGGTCCACAAAATCAATTTGTGTCCCCGATCCTGCAACCCCGCCATCGTTTCGAAGGCGAAAGGCATAGGTTTCCCTATCTTAGGGTAACGGTCTTCCACTATGGTACCGTCAAAGTCGATTGCGATTTTCATAACTGCTTAGAAAAATAACACTTCACACAAAGGTCGTAGCACTCCTTTGGTTACACAAATTAAACTACGATTATTTACATAATTTTTATGTAACCAAATGATTTCAAACAACCACCAACATTCACCAAAAAATTACCACAGGAGCAAAACGATTCCAACCTGAACACCTATTTCACTCCTGCGACACCATAACCAGACATAAACAGTGACGAATCTATGTCCGAAAAACACGGAGACTTAATACCATTTCACGTATTCCAGGTATCTTCCAGAGACCTTAGCCATATTAGCGATCTCTTCCTCCGAAAGTTTTTTCACTTTTTTAGCCGGAATTCCAGCATAAACACAACCAGGCTCCACTTGTGTTCCGGCCAAAACAATAGCTCCAGCGGCAATCACACTTCCCGATTCCACCACAGCGCCATCCATTACAACAGAGTTCATTCCTATAAGGACCTTGTCCTTAAGCTCACAGCCGTGCACTACAGCGCCGTGGCCAATCGTCACGTCATTGCCGATAACCGTTTCGTGCTTTTGGTAAGTGCAGTGAATAACAGCGTTGTCCTGCACGTTAGTCCTGTCTCCTATCTTGATGCTGTTTACATCCCCACGGATTACGGCACCGTACCAAACGCTACAGTTATCACCCATTACGACATCACCAGCTACCACGGCCGTCTCGGCCAACCAGCAATCTTTGCCCATTTTCGGGTCCATTCCCTTAACGCTCCTCACTAAAGCCATACTACTGTCTTCTAAATCAAAAATCCATCGGCCACGGTTCTATTTCGCGAAGTACCGCACACCGATACGTAAACGTTCATTATACGAATTCAATATAGTAAACTTAAAATGAGAAATCACGAGGCAATAATTATATTCGCGACCGGTTCGGTAATCAACAACACCCACAGAAAGGCCCGCAGGGATGGATAAAGCCAGAAAAAAACAACATTTCGATACGAGTTTAGACATAAGGCAGCTACTCAGCTGGGCGAATGGCTACGCCCATGTGGCTTATCTAAACCCGAATTCCATCGACTATCCGCACGGACCGTTCCCCCACTTGCTGGCTGTTGGCGCAAATGACATTATAACCTCCGGTACCTCTCCATTCTTCGAGAAAACAAAAAGCGGAATCGAAAACTCAAAAGAGTGGTGGTTTGGCTATTTCGGTTATGATCTCAAAAACGAAATAGAGAATCTCTACAGCCAAAATCCGAGTTTTATCGATTTCCCAGAAGGGATGTTTTTTTGCCCGGAAACTTTAATCACCTTTACTGAAAACGGTCTTGAAATCAGTTCCTTCCGGGCGCCCAAGGAAATCTTCGAAGAAATAAAAAAAACAACGGCAACAGCCGAAAAAGAACTATCCTGTGGAGTGCTTCTACCCCGTTTTTCAAAAAAAGAGTACTTGGAAACGGTTAAAAAGCTACAGGACCATATCGTTGAAGGTGATATTTACGAAATCAATTTGTGCCAAGAATTCACAGCAACGGGTAACGTACAGAATCCGGTAAACTTTTATCTCAAACTAAATGAAAAATCGCCCGCACCATTTTCGGCTTGGTTAAAAATCGGGAAGAAACATCTTCTCTGCGCAAGTCCGGAAAGGTTTATTAAGAAAAAAGGCGACAAACTTATTTCTCAGCCGATAAAAGGAACAATAAGGAGAGGTGAAGACGATAAAGAGGATCAAGAGCTCAAGAGCCTACTTTTCAACGACCCAAAAGAAAGGGCCGAAAACCTGATGATTGTGGATTTGGTCAGAAACGACCTTGCCCGCAGTTCCGTTTACGGGTCGGTTGTTCCGGAAGAAATTTTCGGTATCTATGGCTTCCGGCAGGTAAACCAAATGATCTCCACCGTCACGTCCCAATTGCGCCCCGGTTTTAGCCCTATCGAAGCCATCCGAAATGCCTTTCCGATGGGAAGTATGACCGGAGCTCCTAAAATTAGGATGATGGAACTTGCCGAGCATTACGAAAAAAGCAAACGCGGATTATACTCCGGAGCCGTAGGTTTTTTTGATCCAGAAATGGATTTCGATTTCAATGTAGTAATCCGCAGTATTTTCCTTGACGAAAAATCCGGACGGCTTTCTTTTCAAGTTGGGGGCGCCATCACCATCGATTCTATTCCGGAAAAAGAATACGAAGAATGTATGCTCAAAGCTTCTGCGATATTAAGCGTTTTGGGCATTTCCAATTAACCATCGGAAGAAAAATCAGCCTATTCGAGACACCCTTGGTTTCTTATTCGGTTTCTGAAAAAAATAAATGAGCGCATAGTCATCTTTCATGTTTATTTCATGATTGAATAAGCGTATTTTTAGATAAAAACATCTTTTTGATTTTCCATTTTTTGGCTATTTTGGAGTTGCATTAACCCAAAATAAATAAACCATGAACATTTCCACACTCGATCAATTGCTCGACAAACTGTGGAGCGATTACATCACCCTTAATCCCCACGCTCTCGAAATCCACAATATTTTTGTGGAAAGGGACGAGGACGTAATCAACGATCACATCGCTTTCCGGACTTTCAACCACCCTTCGGTCTGTGTTGACGTTCTGGCCAAGCCTTTCCTCGCATCTGGATACGTTGAGTCCGGGAACTACGACTTTCCGTCCAAAAAACTGAATGCCAAACACTTCGAGCACCCCGACAAGACAAAGCCGAAAATCTTCATCAGCGAACTTCGCCTTGAAGACTTTGACGCCGAGCTCAACGAGATCGTTAACCGCATGCTTAGCCAAGTTCCGGAAAACGCCTCTGACAATTTCGCGTTCTGCGTTTCGGGAAGGCCTTGGACCGTTACGCTCGACGAATATGAGAAGTTGCTCGAAAAAAGCGAATACGCCGCTTGGCTTTCTGTTTTTGGTTTCCGAGCGAATCATTTCACCGTTTTGGCCAATGAACTCAACAGCCTCGACAATATGACGGACCTAAACGCCCTTGTTCGCGAGAACGGTTTCCTCCTTAACGAAAGTGGCGGTGCCATTAAGGGAAGCAAGGACCAAATGCTTGAACAGTCTTCGACCTTGGCGGGGAAAGTAGACGTAACTTTCGATTGCGAAAACACGAAAAAAATCCCGGCTTGCTATTATGAGTTCGCAATGAGATACCCTAAAAAGGACGGCGAGCTATTCCAAGGTTTCATAGCCAAATCGGCCGACAAAATCTTCGAAAGTACGAACCAAAGAAAATCTTAAAGGCAAAGTAACACTCCAAACTTTGTGAAAAATCAGAGGCTATCCGCAGAACGGATAGCCTCTTGTCGTTTATAGTTAATATTAACGGATCACCACCTTCGTGTTTCTTCCATTCTTTCGTGGCCTTTAGCCATCTTACTCAACTCTTTTGCGTCCTTATTTTCTTGGTCCATAAACGCTTTTAACGCTTCCGGATCATTCCTTTTTCTGAACGCTTCCAAAGCCGGATCTTCCATCTCTACCATCCATTTTTCCAAAGCTTTCTCGAATCGTTCTTTTTCTTGCTTATAAAGCGGATCATTGGCCAAGTTTTTCAAGGCGTCAGGATCGTTTTTCAGATCATAAAACTCCTCCACTACCCTATTTTCGAAAAGCTTGACTCTAGTGGCAACTTCAGGAAGCGAATCGGCGGCGGCACGCATGGCTTTAAACGTTCGGCCATGTTGGGACTCGTTCTTAAAAGCCAATTTACCGTCGGACCACGGGCTGAAAATATAGCCGAAATTTCCGTCCTGAACGCAACGCATAGTGAATCTTCTGCGCGCGGAAGTCTCGTTAAATTGAGTGTAAACGAACTCTCTTCCCTCTTGCTTATCGCCCTCCAACAAAGGCAAGAAACTGTGCCCGTCCATCGACGACGGCTCCGGGAGACCAACGGCGTCCAATACCGTCGCCATATAATCAACTCCCGAAATTCCGTGGTCCGAATCCGAAGTTCCCGCTTTCACCACACCCGGCCAACGCACGATCCACGGTGTTCGAGTGCTGTTCAGGTAACAGTTTGTTTTGGCGAACGGAAAGGCCATTCCGTTATCGGAAAGGAACATCACCAACGTATTGTCGGCCATTCCCGATTCCTCCAAAGCGTCAAGAATTCTCCCGACTGTTTCATCCAATCGGTGAACGGACGTGTAATATTCCGCCATCTCAAGCCTTACCTGCTGAAGGTCTGGCAGAAAATCCGGAACGTTCACCTCTTCGGGCTTATAAACCCTAGATGGTTTCCGGGGAACTTTTCCGTTCCAATATTTGCCGTTAATCGCCCACTGTTCCTGGTCGCTCAAGGCGAATGGCCTGTGCGGATCATGCGAATTAGCCATTAGGAAAAACGGCTTGCCCGCTTCTTTAGACTTGTTCAGAAAGGTTAGACATTCCTCATAGTACCTTTCCGGATCTCGTCCAAGTCCCAAACTTCCGAAACCGTCCAACTGAACATCCCACTGAATATCGGATTTTGGGGATGAATGGTGCATTTTCCCCAACAAACCGATAGCGTAACCTCCTTTTTGCAATTCTTCAGGCAAAGTCGGGAGGTCGGGAATATTCGTTTTATGGAATCCGGGAATTCCGTTTCTGTGCGGATATTTCCCCGTCATCAATACGCCACGGCTCGGCTGACAAACGGCGATAGTCACATGGGCATCGTTGAAAACTTTTCCTTGAGACGCCAAGCGGTCAAGGTTGGGCGTAATATCGTCTATTTTTGATCCGAAAGCCCCAACGGAATTATAGTTCAGATCATCTGCCGTGATCAGTAAGATATTGAGCGGTTTTTTATCCGTTTTGCCACATGAAAGCAAAAAAAGTCCCGTGAGGCCCGCCAGAGCGTTCACGGTTATTCTTCTCCAAAACTTTTTCATCGTAAAAATATTTTTGCGTTGGAATCCCTGATTATTTCCTCAGTTCCAAATACTTTAAATGGTTACTTTTCTTAGGATCAAAATCAGGGTTGTCTACTGGCATTTGCGCCTTGACTTCTTTCCTCCAATCATTAAGCATAACTTTCAGTTCGGCCGTTTTTTCCGGGTTCGAAGCCGAAAGGTCATGCGTTTCCTCCAAGTCATTGGCCAGGTTATAAAGTTCGGTCGTTCCGTCTTCGTAAATCTCGACCAATTTCCAATCTCCCGACCTTACCGCTCCATAAGGCACAGCTCCTTGGTAATGGTAATGCGGATAATGCCAGAAAACGGGGCGATCGTCATCGGTCTTTCCTTTTATCAAAGTCTTGCGAAGGCTCTGCCCGTCCATTGCCTTGAACTCCGGCTTATATTTTTTCTTCAAACCCAAGAAATCAAGCACTGTCGGCTTTACGTCCATCGTCATTGCCACTTGGTCCGTCGTTTTTCCCGACGGCACTTCGCCTTTCCAAGTCACGAACATCGGAACGCGCACGCTTCCTTCATACATGTCGCCTTTGCCTGACCTCAACCCGAGGTTGTTGGTTGTCGGTGTATGATTCGGGTTTCTGTGAAGCTGATAACGGTTGACCAACCCGCCGTTGTCGCTGGTAAAAACGATCAATGTGTTTTCGTAAAGGCCATTTTGCTTCAGGTATTCGACCAAGCGCCCGACATTCTGGTCCATGGCCTCCACCATTGCGGCGTAAATCGGATGTCTTTGAGGCATTTCCGGCTTGGCAACCCGCTTGTATTTCTCCACCAAATCCTTTTTGCCCTGCAAAGGAGTATGAACGGCGTAAAAAGCGAAATGCAGGAAAAACGGCTTCTCTTTATTTTCACCGATAAGTTTAATCGCCTCATCGGTCAACCTGTCGGTCAGGTGTTCGCCTTTCGGGCCGTCCTTTAGCCTAGGGTTATCATAAGGCGAAAAATATCCGCCTTTTGGAGCTCCTCTTGACCAACCTCCCACATTATGGTCGAAGCCGTGGTATTCTGGCCAGTCGGTTTCGTCCTCGCCCAAATGCCATTTGCCTACGTGCATGGTCGTGTAGCCTTCGTCTTTCAGGATTTCCGCAACGGTTTTTTCCTTTGGATCAAGTTTCATCGTCCAGTCCGGAACTTGCTTGGCAGAGTGTTTCGCCAAATACGAATGCCCTTGGATCCAATCGGTCAAATGTAATCTTGCCGGGTATTTCCCAGTCATCATCGAGGCTCTCGAAGGCGAACAAACCGTACAGTTTGCGTAAGCGTTCGTAAAACGAACCCCGTCTTCGGCTAAGGCGTCGATGTTCGGCGTCTCGTAAAATTTGCTTCCGAAACATCCCAAATCGGTCCAACCCATATCATCGACAAACAAAACGACGACATTCGGTTTCCTTAATTTTTTTCCTTTGCCCTGCGCTTGCGCCACTAAGCAAAAGGCGAAAATGGCAAGCGCTATCTTTCTATAAAAATCAATCATAACATCAAAAGTGCGTGGTTTCCTACAAATATTATTTGTCTGAATTCCTTTCCATTTCAAAAATGTTCTTGATGAGATTATTCTTGTGCTTATGGGACATAGTAACCCGTTTACGAACATCCATATACATAATCGGACTGACTTTACCCATTCATTGACCCAACATAAGGGATAATTCCGGAAATATGACAGCTATTATTTTTAGTGGATAATTTCACAAAAACTAAAACGTCAAAATAATTGTCGTAAATTGTTTCTGCCGTGAAAGAGCTCAGGAAAATCATCCATATCGACATGGACGCGTTTTACGCCTCTATTGAACAACGGGACAACCCCGCTTTGAGAGGAAAGCCTATCGGCGTGGGCGGCACATCACGGCGCGGAGTGTTGGCCACTGCCAGTTACGAGGCTCGGCAATTTGGGGTTCGTTCCGCCATGCCCAATGGATTAGCGCTGAAAAAATGCCCTCACCTAATCCTTGTCAAATCCCGTTTTGATGTCTACAAAAGGGTTTCCGCACAAATAAGGGAGATTTTCCATCGCTACACGGACTTGGTGGAACCTCTTTCGCTCGACGAGGCCTACCTCGACGTAACCGAACCGAAACAAGGCCCGCCTTCGGCGACTCTGCTTGCGGAACAAATCAGAAAAGAGGTCTTCGAGACCACTCAACTGACTTGCTCCGCCGGAGTATCGTACAATAAGTTCATCGCCAAAACCGCTTCCGACTTCAACAAACCCGACGGAATCACGGTGGTTTTGCCCGACCAAGCCCAAGAGTTCCTCGAAAAACTTCCAATCGCTAAATTTCATGGCATTGGAAAGGTCACCGCCGAACGTATGCGAGCGCTCGGTATACACTCAGGCGCCGATTTGGCCAAAGCCGACCTTCCCACACTTCGGCTACACTTCGGAAAAGCCGGAAAGTTTTTCTATAATATCGTTCGCGGTATCGACGATCGCCCTGTAATTTCGTCGCGTGAACGAAAATCCATTGGAGCGGAGAGGACTTTCGAAGAAAACATTTCCGATTTAGGCGAAATGGGCGCACGGCTGGATGATATTGTGAAAGAAGTTTCCCGAAGAGCCGAAAAATCAATGTCAGCAGGAAAAACAGTCACGCTGAAAATTAAGTTCAGTGACTTTGTCCAAATCACTCGGAGCAAAACCCTCCCCAACCCCGTCCGCTCTTACGAAGACCTGCTTCCGGTAATCAAGGAATTATTACAGCAAGCCCCTTTACGTGACCGGGAAGTGCGTTTGCTGGGCGCAAGCCTTTCCAACCTCAAAAAACCCGAAGAACTGGAAGGACAACAAATCAAAATCCCATTTCCGGATCTTTAAATCCTTCAAAAGAAAAATAACTACCGACCTACATTTCCAGTTTAGCTAGGGATAGGCTCTATAAAGTCCAAAGCGATATTTTCTCCTAGCCAAAACAGAATGTTTGATCCCCACAGAAAACAAGTGCGCACAACCCAAGATTCCCGGCTCTCTGGAGCTTCGGGAACAGGTTCGAGCACGTTTTCTGACCGACGGACTTTCATTCGAGGACAAGCCCAAATTGCGCAATTGCTTGGAGAACGCCACCCTAATCCGGCTCCGCCAATACAGGCTTTAATGTCTCCTCTGTCGTTTTTGGAAAGAACTCGCTACGGAAAAAGGCACAAACAGCGGGAAATCCTTGCGATTGATCTCGCTTTGGAAGCCTACCGGCAAATAATGGCGAGAAGAAATACCGATACCATCGCCAACGTTTATCGCAGATTCCAAATTCTCGAAAACTTGGAAAGCATTCTGCTCAGTTGGCACAAACAAAACCCGATTAAGGGTTCGGGAAAAAACCTGCCCGTCTATATCCAGGCCTTCTTTGAACTTTGGGACGAGGTAGAAGAGGAATTCGAAATACTCGTCGGAATTTGCATAGATAAAGACTACCCTATTTGGGTACCTGAAAGGACAAATAAGTTTGCGTTAAATCAGTTTGACGGAGACGATGATTTTGTTATAGCCCAAGACGATGAGGAAACATTAGAGGAGTATCGCCAAGACATCCGTGATATGTGGCAAACACTAGTATCCGGTTCAGGCAATATCAAGTTTCAGAACGGAGGACCTCCAGCACCTGCCAGAACTTCGGCCACTCCGGATTTAACTCCAGCGACGGCCCAAGACACTCCACAACTTCCGGATCATAAATTCGCTGAATTCAGAAAGCACAAATTGGCTCAGTTCGCCAAAATGCTTTATTCGAAAACCGGAAAAAGACTGCTTGAGAAAGCTCTGGAAAATCCTGACGCCAATAGCGAAATAACTATTGTGCCTGGCAGAGAAGACTTCCCGAGTCCGAAGATTTCCAGAATCCCACGCCTTCAGGAACACCGTCCGCCCCAACTGGAAGATGATGAAGACGAAAACCATGGCTGTGGAGGCAGACTCTGCAATGCTTTTCGCAGAAGACGCCGTCCGAGACGTCCAGTCAAGTTCGATAGCCTTGACGACGCAATGGCTGATTGGCAAGAGGAAGTCTCGCCTATCAAAGTGAAATTCCCAGGGAGCAAATCTAAAATGACATCTGTCTTGGTCCGGGATCAGCACTGGGACACAGAAAAAAGAGCGGGCAACCTCACTTTGCGTCCACAATATCTCGAAATGGCCGATATAATGGCAGAATCGTTGGCCTCAAGACATGGCGCTCACACAGACGCCGAAACTTCACGAAAATCCGGATTAAAAGTGGAAAACATGCTCCGGTCCGAGTCCGGATTTCCGCTCAGGCTAGTGGAACCGGCTGACCAAGCAGGGAAAATAGACACTGGTACAATTGTAAACGTCCACAACCTTCGAGACGCCCAAACCGCCCGCGACTTGAATAGGTTTGCTCGCCACGTTTACGAAATACGGGATGACGAAGTACTTGACGATATCGACGATTTTGATGTTGCCAGATCTTTGGAATACAGTTACGCCGCCGACCATGGTCCGGGTCAAAGGAGAGTCCCCCAACCACCTCCACAAGCAACTGGTGGCGGAAAAGGTAAGGGAAAAGGAAAAGGCAAGAAAAAAGAGGAACCTTCAGGCGCCACACCTGGTCCAACAACCACTTCGCCCACAACCAGCTCTCCTACCGGACGGACTCGCTCAGGGCACGTCTCCGCCACAATGGATGAAGCCGGTTTGGATCCGTCACAGGTTCCACAACTCAACGAAGGACAACTACAAGTCGATCGCGGTTTCGAGCCAAATAAGGTTAGGGAAGTATATGCGACCGCACTTGGCGCTGGAGACACTTTTTCACTCAGAGACACCACAAGGAACAATTATGTACTAAAAATATTCGATGACCCGGATATCGCCAAGAACCAAGATGTAGCTACACAAATAATCAGAATTTTACAGTCTGGAAATATCACAGTGCCCCGTACAGAGTTTGTAGGCGTTAGGGATGAAAAACATAAGGGTGTTGGGAACTTAGCCCTGAGGCACAGCAACAGGGGCGCCGCCGGAGTAAGTCTCACCGCAAAGACTCATGGTCAAGGAAACACATATCTCGTAATGCACAAGCTCCCGGGGTCCCATCAAGTGACTTCCAGACGAAGGGGACTTCATACGGTCACCACTCTCACCGATTTTTCAAGGAAAATGGGAGAACTGACCGCTTATGATCTCCTTATGGGAAATACTGACAGGCTTTCCATTGATGCGACACTCAATAATGTACTTTTCGACCCTGAACATCAAAACTTGGGGGCAATCGATCAGCAGATCGACAACTTGGGTTTAGTGCCATTACGAAATGTATTTGATCCTAACCGACCACAATTAGACGACTTTGAGGAAGAAGAGGAACGAGAACAACCGGCCGAAAGGGGCGACGACTTCAGGTTCTTGGTTGATCGATTCTATGGAGAATTCTCCACTACAGGACAAACGAGCCTTTCCGCCCGGGTCGAAGCTTCGTTGCGCACCAACTCAGGGGCGAAAGGTTTTGACCGCCGACAATTTGACTTAGGTTTTATGGAAGGCCTTTTACACCTTGTCACCAACAACACTACTCTCAGAGAGCAAATCACCGCTATTGAAGCTGGTCGAGCCGGTACTAGAGGGGATGTTCAATGGATGTTACGAAACTGGGACCACCTCCTTGACAAGTTCGGACAACCCACACTAGCCGAACTCCGCCAGCATGTCCAAAACCCTCCGAGAGCGCCTAGACGCCGACGCTGAGTATAATCAACCACTAATCCATATCACAATGAAAAGATATTTTCAAAAATTCGATCGAATACTGGGCTTTTATCACCCTAGCCATTAATTTTACTTTTTAAAGAAAAAACAATCATTTTTAAAGCATTATTTTCTTGCCATGAAAAAGGCCTTGATCACTGGTGTTACCGGCCAAGACGGCGCATATCTTGCCGAATTCTTACTCAAAAAAGGATACGAAGTACACGGCATCAAGCGTAGAAGCTCGCTCTTCAATACCGATAGGATCGATCATCTCTACCAAGACCCGCACGAGAAGAATCTCAATTTCATTCTTCACTACGGCGACCTGACAGATTCCACCAACATTATCCGGATCATTCAGGAGGTACAGCCTGACGAGATATATAACTTGGGCGCAATGTCGCACGTTAAGGTAAGCTTCGACTCACCGGAATACACCGCCGACGTGGACGGAATGGGAACTCTCAGAATTCTCGAGGCTGTCCGGATTCTAGGCCTTGAAAAGAAAACCAGAATCTACCAGGCCTCCACTTCGGAGCTTTACGGAAAGGTTCAGGAAATTCCGCAAAAGGAAACTACGCCATTCTACCCTCGCTCACCATACGCTGTTGCAAAAATGTACGGTTTCTGGATTACGGTAAACTATCGCGAGGCTTATGACATGTTCGCCGTAAACGGTATCCTCTTCAACCATGAGTCCCCATTACGTGGAGAAACTTTCGTAACACGAAAAATCACCCGCGCCACGTCAAGAATAGCCCTCGGCCTCCAAGACACTATGTTCCTCGGCAACCTCGACGCCAAACGCGACTGGGGTCATGCCAAAGACTACGTTCAAGCCATGTGGCTCATGCTCCAGGTCGACACTCCTGAAGACTACGTTATCGCTTCTGGAATCACCACTACGGTCCGCGATTTCGCCAGAATGGCATTTGCCGAACTCGGTATTGAGCTGGAATTCAAAGGCGAAGGCGTAAACGAAATCGGTTATGTGAAGAAATGTACTGGCGAGTTCAAACTTCCCGAAGGCCAAGAAGTAATAAAAGTGGATCCTCGTTACTTCCGCCCTACCGAAGTGGAACTTCTGATCGGCGATCCGACAAAAGCGAAGACACAGCTGGGTTGGGAACTCGAATATGATCTTCCAGCATTGGTGAAAGATATGGTTCTTTCTGATTTGGAACTCTTCAAGCGTGATCAATACTTGATCGAAGGAGGTCACAAGGTTAATAACTATTTCGAATAATCCCACTCGGTAACAAAATCACAACCGCAATGAGAAAACATTCGAAAATATACGTTGCCGGACATCGTGGCATGGTCGGGTCGGCTATTGTCAGGGCTTTAGAAAGCGCTGGTTTTGACAATATCATCACCAGAACTTCCAGCGAACTGGACCTTAGGGACCAAAGCGCTGTCGCTAAATTTTTTGCAGAAGAAAAACCCGAATTCGTTTTTCTGGCCGCCGCAAAAGTTGGTGGCATTCACGCAAATAACACTTACAGAGCCGACTTTATTTACGACAACCTCATGATCGAGGCAAACGTAATCCACCAAAGTCACGCTCATGGAGTGGAAAAGCTTCTTTCGCTCGGTTCGTCTTGCATTTACCCGAAATTCGCAGAGCAACCTATTAAGGAAGAATACCTGCTCACCGGCGAATTGGAACCGACAAACGAGCCTTACGCTATCGCAAAAATCGCCGGCATCAAGCTCTGCGACGCTTACCGCGACCAATACGAAAGCAACTTCATCTCGGCGATGCCTACCAACCTTTACGGTCCTAACGACAACTACGACCTGAACAATTCGCACGTGTTGCCGGCCTTGATCCGTAAATTCCACGAAGCGAAAGTCAACAATCTCCCTTTCGTGGAAATTTGGGGAACGGGGTCGCCAAAACGCGAGTTCCTCCACGTCGATGATCTGGCTCAAGCATGCCTTTTCCTTATGGAAGAGCATAACGAAGGTGGATGGGTCAATGTCGGTACCGGTCAGGACATCTCGATAAAAGACTTGGCCCTCACAGTCAAAGAAGTTGTCGGTTACGAAGGCGAACTCAATTTCGACGAGACAAAACCGGACGGAACCCCTCGCAAGCTTATGGACGTATCCAAACTCCATAATATGGGATTCAGCCATAAAATCGGCTTAAAAGACGGCATCACTGCCGTATATAAAGATTTTACGGAAAACGTTTTCCCGAAACTCTGAGGATCTCCGCCGGTATAAAAATATGCCCACCCGACACGAAACCCGCAAAGAGAAACCTTTTGCGGGTTTCTTTTTCTACCTCTTCTTCCTATTTTTCCGTATTAGCCGTTTATCGGACCACCCGGCCACAAAACGGCAACGGATAATTCTTTAACCAACCTTTAGCATGATTCAAAAATCCAGGCTCTTTCTACAAGCCCTTGCCCTACTGATCTTCTTTGCGGTATCGGCCAATGCGCAGAAAAAAGACCTCACCATCGATGACGCCGTCATCGGACAATGGTTTAACTTGGCCCCCGAGCGGGTTGACCAGCTTCAATGGGTAAAAGGCTCGTCCTCTTATTCCTTCGTCAAAGACAATGAGTTGATGGTTTCGGCCCGAAAAGGCGAACCCACCGCAATCGCTTCCCTCGACGACATTAAAGCCTCTAACTCCAATCTTTCTGGACAAAAGAGGTTCCCTGCTATTACATGGGAAAACCCGAAAAGCTTTTCTTTCAAAACCGCATCAGGGTATTTCAGCTATAACACCGAATCGAAAAAGGCCGAAAAGCTTATCGCTTCGGAAAAAGGTGGCGAAAACCAAGATTTCAGCCCGAAAGCGAAACGCTTGGCTTATACTATCGAAAATAACCTCTTCGTAAATGACAACGGCAACATCAAAGCCCTTTCTGACGAAGACAACAAGGCCATCGTTTACGGAAAAGTCGTTCATAGAAACGAATTCGGCGTACACAAAGGTACATTTTGGTCGCCAGAAGGCAACCTCCTCGCCTTCTACCGCAATGACCAGACTCAGGTAACCGATTACCCGATCACGAATATCCACACTCGTCCCGCTACAAACGACGCCATCAAATACCCGATGGCCGGCATGAAAAACGAGAAAGTGACTTTGGCCATTCACGATTTCCGTTCCGGAAAAACCGTTTACCTCAAAACTGGCGACAAAGACCAATACTTGACAAACGTACAGTGGAGTCCGGACGAGAAATACGTTTATATCGCCATTCTTAACCGCGACCAAAACCACTTGGCAATGAACCGCTACAATGTAGCGACAGGCGAGCTCGAAGCCACTCTTTTCGAAGAGAACGCCGAAAAATATATCCAGCCTTTGCACCCGATCATGTTCTTGCCTAAAAATTCGAACGAATTTCTTTGGGAAAGCGAGCGTGACGGATTCACTCACCTTTACCGTTACAACACCGAAGGAAAACTCCTTAACCAAGTAACGAAAGGTCCTTGGGCCGTAACCGACATCATCGGTTTTGACAAAGCCGGACGCAAAATCGTAGTGGTAGGAACCGACAATCTCGGTCTTGACCGCCAAGTATACATTGCGGACGTTCGCACTGGAAAACAGCGTAAGATTACGACTCGCAGCGGTAATTATTCCGTAAAACTCAACAAAACCACAAATCAGCTTATCGCCGATTTCAGTTCGGTTGAAACTCCGCATGACATCGACGTTATCAGCCTCTACGGCAAGCAGACGAAAAACATCCTGAAAGCGAAAAACCCGCTTGCGGATTATAACGTCAGCCCTATCGAGATTTTCCAGATCAAAGCAGACGACGGCACTCCTTTGAACTGCCGTATGATTAAACCCGCTAACTTCGACGAGTCTAAGCAGTACCCGGTACTCGTTTACGTGTACGGCGGACCTAACGCTCAGCTGATTCGCAACCGCTGGAACGGAGGCATCTCACTTTGGATGCAGTATATGGCGCAAAAAGGCTATATTATCTTCACTATGGACAGCCGTGGATCCGAGAACCGCGGACGCGAGTTTGAGCAAGTGACTTTCCGTCGTCTTGGCGAGATTGAGATCAAGGACCAACTCAAAGGAGTTGACTACCTCAAATCTCAGCCTTATGTGGACGGCGATCGCCTTGGAGTTTTTGGCTGGAGCTACGGCGGATTCATGACCACTTCCCTGATGGTCAAATCCCCAGGCACTTTCAAAGTGGGTGTGGCCGGCGGTCCAGTAATCGATTGGAGTTATTATGAGATCATGTACACTGAACGTTACATGGACACTCCTCAGCAAAACCCGGAAGGATATGCGCAAGCCAGCCTTCTTGATAAAACGAAAAACCTCAACGGTGATCTTCTGATGATCCACGGCCTTGAGGACGACGTTGTGGTTATCCAGCACAGCTTAATGTTTATCGAAAACTGCGTGAAAAACAGCAAGCAAATGGATTACTTCGTTTACCCAGGGCACAAACATAACGTTCGCGGATACGACAGAATCCACCTTATGCAAAAAGTACTTGATTACGTCGATGACAAACTCAACGACTGAATCTGATAAAACCAAACTCAAAGCCCGGCCTTCTAGTCGGGCTTTTTTTAAACCGTACTCTGTCACATATGTCGCAAGCCTAGCTCATAAGCTTAAAAAACTCCGAGCGACTCGTTTTAGCGATTCGGACGTCGATTTTTTGGGTGCCTGCTTCCAATATTTTGTTATTTTTACGTGTGGCGAACTCTGCCGTTTTTCAATCATCAGGATTGTTTAATATATGCGCTCCAATTCTAAAATATTTATATACTTTATCCTGTCCCTCATCTCAACCTCTGTTTGGGGGCAATCTTTCCGGTTTCGAAACCTCACTGTGGAGGCTGACATGGCGGAAAAGCATGTTCGCCAAATAACCCAAGATCCGGCCGGAAATATCTGGATGATCACTAACTCGACCGTAATCCGACATGACGGGCAGGCTCTAAAAAGCCTAAAAATCGCTACACTATCGCAATGGGATAATCTGAAAAGTATTTGCGCCACACCTAAAGGAGACATTTATATTGGCGGGCAAAAAGGCCTCCGCCTTGTCTCTCCTGAGCTGGATTCTGCAACTTTTATCCGACCGAGATTCAATGTAGAATCCGTAGTATTTACCGACAGCTCTACACTCTGGACTGTATCACTGGGTTCTATTTATCGATTGGAAACGCACTCGCCGGACAAGATAGAAAAGATACAACCACCGGAATATTCAGGTGCTCCAGTGACGTTCAACAAAGTCGTGCTCAACGCTGGGAAATTATACGCCCTAAGCGACAAAGGGATCTACACGATCGATCGCAAAGCGAATACGCTTCATCCTCTGTTTTATTTCGGATCGACTGTAACCGACGCCATTTTCGAGAAAGACAGGGTCTGGTTCGGAACCGAATTCTTGGGACTCGGCCTTTACGACAAAAAATCGGGACAAATTTCCCTGTTTAACCAAGAAACTGACAATCCGCAATCAATCAGTTCCGATGAAATCATGGCTTTGACCAAAGACGTTTTCGGAAATATCTGGATTGGAACCCGCTCCGCCGGGCTCAACTTGGTAAGGGAAGAGGATGGAAAAATAAAATTCCGACGTTTCCTCAGCGATTCACAAGGCCCCACCGTAACCGAAAATGACACACGGAGCCTTTACGCTGACAAAAACGGGACAGTTTGGTCAGGCACATTCGGCAATGGCGTCGATGTCATTGAGCTATACCCAGATTATATCACCGGGCTTTCTACTGAAGTGGCGGAAACCGGTTGGTTCGGAAACCGCGGCGTTTCATGTATTTCGCCTTCAGGCGACGATATCTGGATTTCCTCTGGCACTTCAGGTGGAGGGTTCTTCAAGTTTTCCACTAAAGATTCCTCAAGAGAATTTTTCGATCCCAAAAAAAGCAACCTTTCGTACCCATACCTGAACAGTATCCTAGACGACGGCCAAGGAAAGATTTGGATAGTTCCGCATGACCGCACAATCAATATTTTTGATCCTAAAACCGGTAAATACGAGCATTACAGACCTCAAGACAGCAAGTCTTCGCCTCAAAGTAATTTCAATTCGTTCACTATCGACAAACGAGGGGATATTTGGTTCTCACTCCCCGGAAACGGCCTCTACAGGTTCCCTAAAGGAGATGACTGGCGAAAACCAACGATTTATACCGCAGGAAACGGTAGCCGAGGCCCATCCTCAAATCATGCCCACCCTATCTTCACGGACAAAACGGGTAAAGTTTGGTTCAGGTCACCGGCAGGAGTCGAAATTTATGATCCATCAAGGAGGCGTTTCTCCCAAATGGGGAAAGGCAAAGGCATTTCAGTCAATATATCCGCTGGTCGTACCGCTCCCGACAGTAGCATATGGTTGCTCGGGAGGCAATTCTTATTCGAATATGATGAGGTAGGAAAAAGATTCGAGAAACGAACAGTACCCTTCCACAACAGAATCTTATGGCGGGGAATGAACATCGACCCGAAAGGTAGGATTTGGCTCAATTCATTTAAGGAAATCGTTTGCTACAACCCAAAAGACAGCACTGTTTTCAACTTGGGAAAACACCCTGACCTGAAAGGCATCAAACTGAATATCGACGTTTTGACTTTTCATCAAGGAAAAGTATATGCCGGATCAGAAAATCAAGGGGTTATAGTTTTCCCTCTTTCCATTGCGGACAAATTTGACAAAAAGCCAAACATCCGGTTCCGCAATATTTCGACAAGCCAAAACGAAAAATATACGCTGAAAGACGATGAGAAAGCCACCACGCTGGAAATCGAGGCCAAGTCAAAGCTAACAAGCGTCAATCTGGATCTGTATATCCCTGGCGAATATCGTAGCGAAGCCATCTCCTACTTTTACACTTCGTTGGCCGACACAACTGAGCATCTAATCGACGACGGTAAATTAAGCCTTAATAATTTGCCATACGGCAATACGGAAATCGCATTGGGTGCTTTCTCACCATTTGGTCACGGTTCGAAAGCTACACAGAAACTGACGATCGTAGTTCTTAAACCGATCGGTTATATCTATTACATTTCCGGGGGCATCATTTTGGCGATAATCGTTGTAGGAATCTGGTTTTATTCGCAAAAAAGAAAAACGCCAAATACGGAAACCGAACCCGATACGGAAAAGCAAACGGCGGAAACCCTTGCCAAAGGGAAAAAGGACCTTGAATTCCTAGCCACGGTCGACCGGATCACCAAAGCAAACCTCTCGGACCCTGACTTCAAGATTGACACATTGCTGAAAGCAACCGGAATGAGCCGAACAAGCTTTTTTGTGAAGATCAAACAGGTCACCAACCAATCCGGTTCGGAATATATAAAGGATATCCGATTCGGAAAAGCCAAGGAATTACTTGAACAAGGCGACATGAACGTATCGGAAGTGGCCTATGCCGTAGGCTTTTCGGACCCGAGATATTTTAGCAAAGTTTTCAAAAAACACTTCGGCGCTTCGCCATCGGAATATTCCAGAAGGCAAAAACCCAATGCAGTCGCACAAAAAGAACACCGTGAATAGTACTATACTATGAATGCCGACAAGCGTTCAAAAGTACAATTATTCAACACGAAATAGGCTAATTGCGAGTAACTCAACAACCAGATGTTTAAAAACACCATTTCCGTTATCGCCGGTTTTATTGGCGGATGGGCAACCACATACTTGATAGAGGCCATTACCGAGGCGGTCTTCGCTCCGCCTCCGTCTCCTAGTCCCGAACAAGCGGAGCAGCTCCGCCAATACATAGAAAACATGCCCTTGGCCTCGCTTATCGCCCTTATTATCTCCTCAGGCGCCAGCGGATGGGTTGGCGGCTGGACTTCCATTACCGTAAAAGGCGAAAAAGGCGCGCTGACAAGCATTGTGACCGGCGCTTTGCTCACGGCGATGGCCGTTATGCAATTCGTCACCCTACCCTATCCAATGTGGTTCAAAATAGTGTCTTGGATACCGGTAATACCACTGGCCTATATGGGCGGTATGTTTGCCACACGGCACCCGCTAAAGCAATAAACGCCCTCAGCAAACAATCCCGCAACAAAAGGCTTTTATGTTTGAGAAAAACAACCGCCGGAAACCTTCGGGGCCTTTCCCGTACACAGTTTCCAAGAGCGCTGTATATTAACAAGTTAGAAAAACAGGAATTGGAACAAGGCGCAAAGCCTTCCGAAAATATGACACAAATCATATTAATTGCCTGAGCTTGCGGGTTGTTTTTCGAGAGTTGAATTGTAATTTTGTGTTGTTCAATATTCAGTCTAACAATTAAAACTTAAGCTGATGTCTACTATTAAAGTTGGTATCAACGGATTCGGACGTATTGGTCGTCTGGTTTTCCGCGCCATCCAGGAGAGAGAAAATATCGAAGTTGTTGGAATCAACGACTTGCTTGATGTAGATTACATCGCATACATGCTCAAGTACGATTCAGTTCACGGAAAATTCGGCGGTACTGTAGCCGTTGAAGACGGGAACTTGGTTGTAAACGGCAAAACTATCCGCGTTACAGCTGAAAGAGACCCTGCTAACCTGAACTGGGGAGCAATCTCAGCTGAGTACGTTGTTGAGTCTACTGGTTTCTTCTTGACTAAAGAAACTGCAGAGAAGCACATCCAAGCTGGCGCTAAGAAAGTTGTATTGTCTGCTCCTTCTAAGGACGACACTCCAATGTTCGTAATGGGCGTTAACCACACTGAGGTTAAGCCAGAGGACACTATCGTATCGAACGCTTCTTGTACTACTAACTGCTTGGCTCCTGTAGCTAAAGTATTGAACGACAAGTTCGGTATCTTGGAAGGTTTGATGACTACTGTTCACGCCGCTACCGCTACTCAGAAGACTGTTGACGGACCTTCTATGAAGGACTGGAGAGGTGGACGTTCTGCCATCAACAACATTATCCCTTCTTCTACTGGCGCTGCTAAGGCCGTAGGTAAAGTTATCCCTTCACTCAACGGTAAGTTGACTGGTATGGCTTTCCGCGTCCCTACCGCTGACGTTTCTGTAGTTGATTTGACTGTTCGTTTGGAGAAAGGCGCTTCTTACGAAGAGATCAAAGCCGCTATGAAAGAAGCTTCTGAAACTTCTATGGCTGGCGTTTTGGCTTACACTGAAGAGGCTGTTGTTTCTCAGGACTTCGTTTCTGACGCGCACACTTCTACTTTCGACGCCGCTGCCGGTATCGCTTTGAACGACAACTTCGTGAAAGTTGTTTCTTGGTACGACAACGAGTGGGGTTACTCTAACAAAGTAGTTGATTTGGTAGCTCACATCGCTTCTTTGTAAGGTAAACGCCTTTCAAAAATATAAAAGCCCTGCCTTTTGGCGGGGCTTTTTCGTTTCGGCACGGTTTGGGCCTCCACTTTCCGGAACGGACTCCCCTACTGATGTTCCAAAAGAGAGAACGGCCAAAACAATACACACGCAATCAGACCAAGAGCTCACCAAACTCGCAACAGCCTATCCAATGCGATATAGGCTTTGAGTTTGAAGTGCCGAACTGGGGAGTGTTCCGTAGATACGACCCGCCGGAAACGCCCCTGACTCCGGCCGAAGAGGAAGCCGAAACCTATTACAAAATAGGGCACACACTATTTGAGAGTGACTTTTGGACAGCGAAAACCGACGCCAACGAAGACAGAACCTCACACCTAGAGCTGGAAACCATTCCTTTTCACGAAAGCGTATCGGGCTATAAGAAGCTACTGGAAGTGTTACCAAAGATCCAGGAGTTCCTCTACTTTGTCCAATCCGCGCCCGGCACACGCATAGGCAACGTAAAGGTATTGCCTATGGAGATGTTCAAACGCTACGGTCAAGTCAAAAGCCCCGAAGCCCGAATAGGCATGCCCGTTGACAAGCAGGAGCCAAAGATTTTCCCGCAGGCGTCGGCGGGGATAAGGCTGGACAAGCTTCACAAACTCTTCGACGATCTGGCGGCGCCGACCGAACAGGAATCCGCGCGCGAGGAATACCGCAAGCAACTGGGACGCAAGTTCCTGCACAGCGACCAAGAAACAGGGAATTTCAAAGAAGGCTCGCCACACGACGCCCGCTATGTCGTCAATTCCGTCGATATCACCGTCAAGCAAATCGAGGAGATGTGGGGCGACCGTTTCAGCAGTTCGTTCAAAGGCTTCCTGACTATGGTACTTTTCTACTTGGTCGAAGGGAGCTTCGGGTCGCGGACATACGCCAAGGCGTTCACCGCTTTTCTGGCCCGGACGGATTTCGCCCGTATGTTCGATATTCTCCCCGAAGACGAAAAGGAAATACTCAGAGAGGAAGACTGTCGCATTTGGCTCGATATCGTCTCCGCATCAGTGCCCGAGGATATGCGGGATCTCTCCAAACCGGTATTCGAGGGCGGTATTTTTAAGGAAAAAGCTCCCGTCCACCACAACAACCTGAGTGCCCTGAGCCGAAAGGATTGGCTAGTGGAGATGACCCGCGGGCGGGATCTTCTCACAAAAAGACACTTCCCCAACCGCCTGCGGGCCTATGAGTTGGAATCGATGGGAGCGTTCGGCGACAAAACCGACACCATATTCGGCGTGCCGGCTCCCGTGATCGAATTCCGGTCGGGCAAAAAGGAACAGGGCGTCCGCGACGCTCTGGCGTATGCGGCCAGCACGTTCCGCTATATTTTCGCCCTGCACCGCGACATGGATTGTTATTACGGAGAAAACCCCAATTTATAGCTTTCAATCCCTTTTCCCGTCCGATTTTCATCGTATTTTCGTCACAAAACCTATAAACGATGAGAAAAGTATATTATTTATCCACATGTGACACCTGCAAACGCATACTGAAAGAGCTTAACATCAGTGACGAAATTGAGAAGCAGGACATCAAAACCGAAAAAATCACTGAGGAACAACTGGAAGAAATGCGGAAGATGGCCGGCAGTTACGAGAAGCTTTTCAGCAAAGTGGCCCGTAAATACCGCGAACTGAAACTGAAGGATAAAAATCTGGGCGAGGAAGATTTCAAAAAGTATATACTGGAAGAATACACCTTCCTTAAGCGTCCCGTTTTTATTCTCAACGACGAGATTTTTATCGGAAACTCCAAGAAGACCGTATTGGCCATAGGCCAAAAACTGGGCGGGACTTTGATCTAATGTCATTCCCAGTCTTATCTAAAAATATCACACTGTGGTTTAGAAGCGTCGGCACTGACTTATAGGGCAACACCAAGTAAGGTTTTGCCAGATAACAGTAACGAAACGGACTTACGACACGTAAGCTTCTTTCTTATCAGCAGTGAGAATTGGAAAATTGAGACGTATGTACGAAAAAAATGAGACTGAAAAACACTCTAAAATACAGTCTGATTTTTTCAAAACATACGTCTCATCTGTTTCAATCGCACGTATGAAAGTGAAATTTCTCACTGATGATTTTTTAAACTTCTTATAATACAAAAAAACTTTCGATAGTTCTACCGAAAGTTTTGCATAGGGCATCTCTCCCTCTTCTCAATATACAACTCCGAAGGTTAACGGGAAACAACCTGTCGGACAGACGTTTATTTAGCGGAATACGCCGTGTCAGATAATCCTGAAAACAGCACCAAAACTAAGAGTCCGTAGGGTGAAGCATAGAAAACGCCCCACGGATATCACCGAAAGGGCGTAAAGTAGGGTTTACTGAAAAAGCCCAGAGGGCTACCCAGCTAGGATATTTTGCCAGACAGTCTTTTCCTGTTTCTTGTCGCCGTCTTGAAGCCATATCCCGTATTTCCAGCTCAAGAAAACAAGGTCAAAAAAGATTTCGCTCTGAAATCTTTTCAAGTTGGCCACGAAGAAAATGCAGGCGATCCATGAAAGCGAAGTGTCCGCTCTCCTTGCCTGTATTTTGTCCAATCCGTGTCCCCGTTTCACTTCCCCGAATTTTCCTTCCGCCCTGCTCCGGTGCCGTTGGTGAAGCGTCCGGTTTTCCTTGCGTTCCCTGATTTTTTCGGGACTTGAGGGAGGCCTTCCCAACGGGGAGCCCACGAATTCCACACCCGCGCCGGACATGGTCTGCCGGGCGTTCCTGTTTCCGTAAATCTTGTCCCCGACGAATTTGCCGAGCTTCATTTCCGGGTTTCTCTCCCCGAAACTGTCGATGTGCCCGCGGATCACTTCCGCGTCACCCTCGTAGTAAGCGTCCCATTGCGCCTTGTCCAGATAGGAATAGCCTTCGTGAAGGCTTACGGACAATTTGGCGCCGAACTCGGTGTCGCTTCCGTTTTTGCCCCGGACTATCGGCCGGACATGGGGCTGGAAGACGTTCACGATGCGGCCGTCCACCCTGTTGGCACCGGTCTCCAGCATGAGCGACTGTTGCCTGGCGATTTCGTGAAGCACCATCAGAATCTTCAAAAACCTGCTTTTTAGGCGTATAACGCCCTTGTTGGCCTCTATGAGGCTGTCGATATGCCGTAGGTTCCGTTCCAGATAATTCAGCTGTCGGCGTGCGCACACGCGCCAGAATTCGGCTCCTTTCCTCTTTTTTCTCGTCGCCCCGACATATTCCCTATGGGCTTTATCCCGGTAAGTCCGGGGCTTTTTGGATAAACCGGAATCCCTGGCGACGGGCCAAAGGAGGTCGATGATTTTCTCCGACTGCACCCTCGCCGTAGCCAACAGCCCAAGGTCCGTGGGGTATGGAATCTCTTGCGGCGCCACCGTCGCGTCGCAGGAGACAACCCGCTTGTCATCTTCGGCGTCCCCGGAATGCCCGTCTTTGGACCCTTCATCCCGATCGCCCTCCGCAATACGGATCCCCTCGTGTTGCAAAAGCGAACTCATCCTGTTAAAATCCCCGTACCCGAGCCGCTTGCGGACCGTCGTGAACAGCGAAGGGTCAAAGGCCTTTTCCGTGGTGAACGAGCCGAGTCCCACGAAATACTGGAGATACGGATTTTCTTTGATTTGTTCTATCGCCTCGGCGTCCGAAACGTTCAGCTTATGCTTCACGATCAGCGCGCCGATGACCAGCCGGGCCGGTTTGCACGGACTGCCCTTGCCCGTCGACATTTTCGATTCGTAGACCAAACCCAATTCCGCCCAGGGGATGGAGTTGGCCAACTTCACCCATCTGTTTTCCGGGTTAAGGCGCCCTATTTCCGGGTCCAAAAAACCTTCTATACTCAATTGCGAGGAACTTGTCTTGATCATAGGTGCAAGGGAAAAAATGCTCTCAGTCCTTTCTAAGGCCAATTTACGAATATTCCCTGTGCTTTGGAAAGGGAAACAAGCTACCTAATCCACTGATAATCTTGTGGTTTTTACTTTTTCAGTAAACCCTAAAGTATTTTTCGAAAAGACAGACGGTCCCGATTATACAAACAGGTCCACAAACTCGAATTTCCTGCCGTCGAACAGCCCCTGATCAGAGAGTTTCAGCTCAGGGATAACCAGCAAAGCCATAAACGAAAGCGTCATAAACGGATCGTGCAACCGCGTGCCCAGCTCCCCGGCCTTCCTGACTATTTCGTCATATTCGCCGGCCAGCTCAAATCCGTCTTGCGCCGACATCAAGCCAGCCACCGGCAACGGCAACACATCCGTTCCGGCATCACCGACCACGCTTAGGCCACCCTTCGATTCCATCAGGACGTTTACGGCCTTGGCCATAGACTCGTCGTCCGCCCCCACGGCGATGATATTGTGCGAATCGTGCGCCACTGTGGAGGCTACCGCCCCGGCCCCGAAGCCAAAACCCCGGATAAAGGCCACGGCAGGCGGTTTGTCGTCATAACGGCTGATCACGGCCAGCTTCAGCACGTCCGTTTCGGGATCGGCCACGGCCATTCCGTCTTTTTCCTTTACGGACATTATCTCTTGGCCAGTCACTATTTGGCCGTCTTCCACTGTGACCACCCGCATTTTGTCGGTCTTGGCTTCCAGCCCAAACGCATCGGGAAGGATTTCCCTCGACACAAACCTGTTCACCGGCTCCACCTCCACAGGACCGATCAACGTCCGGCCCTCTTCAGCCACACGTTCCCCGCTGATGTACGTGCCCAAGACTTCGAAATCCACGCCCGTGCCGTCCGTTACAATAAAATCGGCCTCGTCGCCTTCCCTTAGCAAGCCCACGTCAAGCTTATAGTGCTCAACGGGATTGAGTGTCACCATCCTCAACACATCAAACAGGTCGAAGCCGTCGGCCAAGGCCCTGCGCACCAAAGTATTGATATGCCCGTCGATCAGGTGATTGGGGTGCGTGTCGTCCATGCAGAACATCATCCGGTCGGCGTGCTCGGATATCAGGGGCTTCAGCGCCTCGTAGTTTTTGGCCGCCGAGCCTTCGCGTATCTGCACTTTCACTCCGTGGATCAGCTTGTCCCTGGCTTCGGCTTCGCTTACGCACTCGTGGTCGGTGGTGATTCCCGCCTCGGCGTAGGCCTTGGCCTGCTCTCCCCTCAGTTGGGGAGCGTGGCCGTCCACCGGCTTTCCGGCATCATGGGCGGCTTTTATCTTGGCCATCACTTCCCCGTCACGGGCCAACACGCCCGGCCAGTTCATCATTTCGGCCAGATAATGAATATCCTCACGGCCCAAAAGCTCACGGACTCCCTCCACATCGATTACGGCGCCCGCCGTCTCGTGCACAGTGGCCGGAACGCACGACGGCGCCCCGAAGAAAAATTTGAACGGCACTTGCTTGCCGTTCTCCACCATAAAATCCACGCCGTCCACGCCCAAGACGTTGGCAATCTCGTGCGGATCCGACACCGTAGCCACCGTCCCGTGACACACCGCCATACGGGCGAATTCGGAAGGCACCAGCATCGAGCTTTCCACATGCACGTGGGCGTCAACAAAACCGGGCATGATGTAGCGCTCAAGTACCGTTTCGGCCTCCAAGCGCTTGACTTCAGTTATTTTGCCTTCGGCGAAAACCAGCTCACCCGGGTAAATCTCCTTATTAAAAATGTCAACGATATTGCCTTTAATCCTTCCCTGCATTGTCTTTACACTCTTATATAGTAAAAGGGCTCATGGCCCTTTCTTATTTCTTTCTCTTTCCGTATTTATCCAAAGCTTCGTCCAGTTGCTGGATCAGCTTGTCTTTGGAAACCGCCAAAAACGTAGCGTTCAGGAACACTGGGGTTCCGTACTTCTTAAAGTCCGCCTCGGCTTTGCGCCGCGCCGACTCGCTTTTTTGTTTTTTGATATAGGCTTCGGGGTTTTTCACCTCCACGGCTACAAGCCTGGCCGTAAATTGTCTGATAACCTTAAAGCCAGTAATATCAGACCAACGAACCAGGTCCGGCTTTTGGATAATGCCCGTAAAGTCCCCTATTCCGCTGTGATCCATGACCAAGCCCCTATTGTCGCCAAACATTCTGTAACAGAGAATCACCGCACCCACCCCGAACATGCCAATGTTCAGATAGCCTATAGCCTTCGTAAAAGTAAAGTAAGCATCGCTACCGTCTGTGCTTTTCTGAAAAACAAGGCTAATGCCCATCAAGATGAACAGTAGACAAAGGACTAATGGGAACGCTATTCTGAGTTTGTTTACTTTGATGTTTGTTGCGTCGTTCATAGCAAAAGTGTTTTAGGTTTTAGTTTTAAAAATTTCACACAAAATACAAAAAAGCCCGAAGATTACTCCGGGCCAAACGTTTTTTACTACGAATTGTACTAAGCGGCGGTACCGCCAGCCAACAAATATATAACGGCCATGCGTATGGCCACACCGTTCTCCACCTGATCCAAGATAATGGCGTTATCGGCGTCGGCCACGTCCGACGACAATTCCACGCCCCTGTTGATCGGGCCCGGGTGCATAATCACTATTTCCTTGTCCAGCTCGTCCAAAATCTGCTTGTTCACGCCGAAATAGGTCGAGTACTCGCGCAATGACGGAAAGTACTTGATTTGCTGACGCTCAAGCTGAATACGCAATACGTTGGCAACGTCGCACCAAGCCAAAGCCTCTTTTACGTTGTGGGACACCTTCACGCCCAACGTATCGATGTACTTCGGAATCAGGGTTGACGGTCCGCAAACCATTACCTCGGCGCCCAGCTTCTTGAGGGCGAAGATATTGGAAAGCGCCACCCTAGAGTGGAGGATATCTCCCACGATCACGACTTTCTTTCCGGCCACGTCTCCCAGCTGTCTGCGGATAGAGAAAGTATCCAGCAAAGCCTGTGTCGGGTGCTCGTGCGTTCCGTCTCCGGCGTTAACCACATGCGCATCGATGTGCTTGGCCAAGAAGTGGGGCGCTCCGGGGCTGGAATGCCTCATCACAATCATATCCACTTTCATTGAAAGGATATTGTTGACCGTGTCAAGCAGGGTTTCACCCTTTTTTACGGAACTGTTGGAAGCCGCAAAGTTGATAACGTCCGCCGAAAGGCGCTTCTGCGCAAGCTCAAAAGAAAGGCGGGTACGGGTAGAATTCTCAAAAAATACGTTGGCAATGGTAATGTCCCTTAGGCTCGGCACCTTTTTTATCGGCCTGTTGATCACTTCCTTGAAGTGATCGGCCGTGCTGAAGATCAATTGCAGATCCTGCTCGGTAAGGTCCTTAATGCCCAGAAGGTGTTTGGTGCTCAGTTGGTCCATTTAGTTTGTGTTCAATTTCCAGTTGAAATGTCCTCTGTCTGAATCCTCTGTCTCTCTATCGTTACTCGCTGTCGGTCAGCCAAACCCTGTCCTCATCGTGGCCCTGTTCGGTCCACTCCACCTCTATACGTTGCGACCGCACGGTATCGAAGCTCTTGCCGGTATAGTGCGCCTCGATGGGCAAGTCACGCCCGTAGCGACGGTTGGCCAGCGTAAGCAACTCCACCTTGCCAGGTCGGCCGAAGGCCATCATGGCGTCAAGCGCTGCGCGGACGCTACGTCCTGTAAACAGAACGTCGTCGACCAACACTACTTTTTTGCCTTCTAATAAAAAGGGAATGTCCGTCTGGTTTGCTGCCAGTGGACGTTCCCTTCTTCTAAAGTCGTCTCTATAAAATGTAATGTCCAGAAAGCCAAGCCCCACTTCCTTTCCAAGTTCCTCTTCCAGTTTGGCTTTTAGTCTTTGGGCCAAAAAGGTTCCCCTGGGTTGAAGTCCGATAAGCGCGGAATCGGAGAAGTCGCCGTGGTTTTCGATCAGCTCCTGCGCCAGACGTCTAAGCGTGACATCCAGCAGGCTCCCGCCCATTATGAGTCGTTTCTGCATAAAAAAGATATTTTCAGTTGTCCGTCTATCCCCGCAAAGGTAATAATTTATCATACGCAAACGTAAGCGCCCGGCATAAACTGGGCGGGAATATTTGCCAATCTTGACAAAATCCGTACAGCGGGTTGAGCGCCAACCAACCACTCTTACCATATCGTCGGCCGACACAACACAAAGCTAGCGCATGGCAAAAGCAGATCATTGGCTAAATAAGGCGACTAGTTACACAAATTAATCGTTTTTGATTTTGTTGTGATTTTTACCTTTCTGCAATTTTCGTAAAGCTTCGTCCTTTTACATGTCATTCAAAACCTACTTCCCTCCAAATACTAGATTAACCAACACGCCTCCTAAATCTCTCTCAAACCAACCATTAAGCATTACCTTATAATTAATGAATGTAAATTCATGAATTGATGTAAATATTCAAACAAAGCGTGTTTAGCTATTTGCAATTAATCTAAATAGGTATAATTTCGCCATCCGTTTGAAATAAGTCTAAATAACATCTCGGATGAGAAATTTATACTACGCCCTAGTCGGGCTATTTTTGATCAGCTTCCAAAGCGCCTTTGCGCAAACAAAAATGGAAGGCAAAGTAGTAGACCTCGACACCAAGGAAGCTTTGGTTGGCGTAATGTTAGGAATTGAGGGGACAAAGGTTAGCGCCCAAACCGACATTGACGGTCGCTTCTCTTTGAGCATCCCAGAGAATCTCACTTCAAGAAAGCTAACTGTTAGTTTTGTCGGATATGAAAAGCAATTATTTCCGGTTTCCGCTTCCAGCTCTTTGGTTATCAAACTGAAAAGTTCAAATGTTCTGCAAGAGGTTGTAGTACAATCCAGCCTTGCGGGCAAAAAACCGGCCTCGCAAATCGCGACAGCGTATGACCGAGTGGCAGTGGACGACCTAGCCGACAAGCAGTCCTTCAACTCCGTAGCCGATCTTATGAACGGCCGTAGCGGAAGTATGCAACTCTACAACGTAAACGGAAAAGTGGGTACCGGCATCCGATTCAACACCAGAGCCAGCGCCACTTTCAGCCTTCAACGCGACCCTATCGTGTTTATTGACGGTATTCGCGTTAATACATCCAATATCAGCGATGTCAGCTCGGCCCAAGAATCTTTGGGCGGTCTCAACGACCTTAACCCGAACGATATCGAGTCTATCGAAGTGTTGAAAGGACCAGCGGCTTCCGCTTCTTACGGTTCCGAGGCCGCCAACGGCGTAGTGTTCATCACCACGAAAAAAGGCTCGAACGAAGATATCAGCGTTAATGTCAAATACTCCGAAGGCGTAAACGTGCTGGCAAACGACTACGATTACTTGGTCAACAACGACCCTATCAACGACTTTTACACTACGGGTAACGTCAGGGACATTTACGGATCGGTAAACGGTCGCTCAGGCGAATACGGCAGATTCAACGTGTCGTTTAACCACCGCGACGCGGAAAGCCACGTTCCCGGCAACAGCGACGTACGCCAAAGCTTCAAAGGGCGCTACGACTATACCCGCGAAAAGTACAGCTTCGGATTCAGCAACCAATACAGCGTTGGCGAGGTGGTGATGCCCCCTACCGGATCCGGAAAATACGACGCTACATGGAACTTGGTCAGAAACCAAACGCCATGGCCGTACCTTATGGAAGAATCTTGGGAAGCTCGCGAAGTAAAATACAACAACAACAGGTTCCTCGGAAACTTTTACGCCACTTACTCACCGATTGAGAATTTGGAATTCAAATCCGTATTCGGTTACGACAAAAACAATGTTGACGGCCTTTCGCTTATGCCATACGGCTATGCGTACGGCAGTACAACTAAAGGTCAGAAAACACTTTCGAACCGTGAAGATACAAACCTGAACTGGGAAGTATCGGCCACTTATTCTCTTACGGTAGCGGAAGGACACGACCTTTCGGCCACATTGGTCTCGCAACTTAATAGCTCTAAGAGCGAATTCGGATCCACTACGGTTAAAGACTTTGCCGGACCGGGCTCTGACGGAATGGGATCGGGAGGAACGATCACAAACACCAATGAAGACACATTCGAGAAACGTACGCACGGTATCTACGGTGAGGTGACTTACGGATTCCAAAACAAACTCTACGTAACCACTGGTCTTCGTCGCGACGCTTCGAACTTGATCGGTAGCAATGTCAGCTCTATCTGGTATCCGCAAGCCAATGTCGCTTACAACCTCTCCGAGGAAGACTTTATGCCGGAGGCTTTCGATATGTTCAAACTCCGTGTCGCTTATGGCGAATCCGGACGTTTGCCACATCCGGAAGACGCCACCACGACTTACAAAGCCGTCCAGACTCCTGACGGGCCAAGCTATATCACTTATATCAAGGGCAACCCGGACATCAAACCCGAGCGCACGCGCGAATGGGAATTCGGAACCGACATCACAATCGGGCCACTTGACTTCAACGTCACTTATTTCGACCAAAGAACTGTTGACGCCATTATTTACACGGATCTGAAACCGTCTGAAGGATGGCCTACCACCAACGCCAAATATGCCCAAAATGCGGGCGAAATCGAAGGCAACGGATTTGAGTTGGCCGTAAACTACAGGGCTTACGAAAGTGCCGACGGACGATTCGGGGTTAACATCTTCGGTAACGTCAACCGCCAAGAAAGTGAAGTTGTGGATACCCAAGGACAAGAATTCACTTACTTCGCCTCCACTATTCAGGAAGGCCTCCCGGCTTACGCATTCTACAGCCAAAAATCGCAGGGTGCGAAATTCAATGAGGACGGAACTTACAAAGGCGAGGTTGTAGGCGAATATGAATACATGGGAAATCCGTTTCCGGAATACCAAGGCTCGTTTGGCTTGGACCTGAAACTTTTCAGAAACTTCAGCGCCAGCGCCCTGTTCACCTTCGCCACGAACTTCCAGATTTATAATATCAGCGCCAGAAACATCGCCAGATCGGGCGACAACTACGAAGCCAAGGAAAGCGCCAAGGAGAATATGAACAGCCACCCAGTCGGCTCTCCCGAATATATCCGCTGGGCTAACGAATTGTCGAAATACGAAAGCTCTAGAGGTAACTTCATCGAAGACGGCGACTTTCTCCGCCTCAGCAACGTTACGCTTTCTTATGACTTGACTGACCTGGCCCACAGAATCGTGGACAAATCAAAGATAAGTCACGTAACTCTTTCGGCTACAGGCTCCAACCTTTGGCTATCTAGCGGATACAGCGGAACAGACCCTCTCGTGGCGGGCGAAGGCGGAAGCTCCGCCAAACGAGGCATGTCGCACATCGGTTCCGATTGGACTTCGGTTCCAGCCCCGAAAACGTTCATGTTTACGCTTAGCGTAGGAATCTGATCCTTCCATTCCAAATCCAGAAACGATGAAAATCCAGTCAAAGACTCTGATATATTTCCTTATCGCACTCTCGCTGTCGGCTTGCGACAGCTGGCTAGACGATGCGGAAGCCCCAAAAAACAATGTCGGCTATGACGACATGAACTACCCGGACGCGTTTGGCGAAATTAACGACTCCGGAGAATTCGTTCCTGGCCCCAACGTTACCGCCACTCTTTACGCAGGAGCGCAATTTTATGCGGATTTGTTGCCCTACTCCGCCGCTATGTCCGATGAGCAGGAATGGGTAGACGGAGGAAACTCACTCATCTACAAAGATTTGTTCGAAGACAATATTACTTCGTCAAACTCGTCGATTGAATCAATCTGGGCCAAAGCGCACAACTATAGGGCAAGATCTCAGGAACTGATCACCAGAATCGGACAAACGAATTGGAACAATACCGAAGAGCATAACGATGTCAAGAAAAACGCCCTTTGGTACGGAAACCTTCACGCGGCGAACGCTTATTCTTGCCTCGTGAATTTCTTCAACGACAACGGTAGCGAAGCCGGAAACATTCACTTGGAAGGCAAGTCCGTTCCTCATTCCGAAATTTTGAACCTGGCTTACGATGCGTTTGACGAAGCCTTGACTTATGCGAACGAGGAGCAAAAAGCCATTACAAATACGCTCTTGGCCCGCTTAGCCTTGCAACATGAAGATTGGGCAAAAGCCTCGAAAGCCGTAAAATCCGGGATGCAGACCACCAACGAAGCCTTAACTTTCACTTACTCCGACGGAATTTTGGCCAGCGGAATCGGTAGTGTAGCCGGTGCGTACGGCAGAGAATTGACTGTTCCCGCTTGGTTTGAGGCCTTACTTACGGACAAATCTCGCAAGGTGCGCTATCCTCTTGTCAAACACAGTTCTGATGACCGTATGGCCCAAGGTGTTTATGGCGAATTCGATCCAGCCATCGTAACCGACTTCGCCGAGACCAAACTTATCGAAGCGGAGCTCGCCGTTCGAGGCCATTTGTCAGACACCGACGCCGTCTCGGCCGTAAACGAGGTGATTAACCATTTCGACACAACTGGCGAATCGGCCATCGAGCAATCCACCCAATTGACAATGGACGATATTGAAACTTACCGTCGAATTTATTTGTCGCTCCGGGCCTTGCGAACCCTTGACCTCCGACGACTTAACAAAGACGGCGACGGCCCAACCCCTTTCGGAAAACGCGAATGGAAATGGTTCCCCGTTCCGGATATCGAAACTCGTAATTGATCCACGGAAAGAAATCGTAATCTGGTTAAATCCGGGTTACGATTTTTTCCTTTGAAACAAACATCCCGATCAATCGCCAAGAATAAGATTAAGCATTATGCCAAGAAAGAACCAAGCTGACTTTAGAGAATGGTCTCGACGGATTCACCTATATCTGGGATTAATCACCGGAGCCGTAACCTTGCTCACTTGCCTGACTGGCGCAATTTTAGTCTTCGAAGACGAATTGGGACCGTACGTTTATCCCGAAAGGTATGACTTTGTCCCAACATCGGAGAAAGTGGAACTAGAAACTTACCGTCACATAATCGAGAAGGATAATTCGATACTGTCAAACGGAAAAGTCACCGGAGCCAGAGTCTTCGGACCGGATTATTTGGCGTATCAATTTTTTGTTTCCAATAAAGAAAAACAAAGGAGAACCGTTTACGCCAACCCCTACAAGGTTGAGATTCTAGATGTTTCCGAAAGCAAAAAGGAGTTTTTCCATACGGTGGAAATGCTTCACAGAAACCTATTGCTGGAAAAAGTCGGCAAACAAATCACGGCTTACTGCACGGTGGCTTTTATCGTTTTGCTCATTTCCGGAATAATTCTCTGGGTTCCCAAAAGCAAAAAAGGTTGGAAAACCCGCTTCAAGGTAAAATTAAAAGGAGCCTCATGGAAAAGGCTTAACTACGACCTCCATGTCGTACTTGGCTTTTATGTCGCTGTTTTCGGCCTTATTCTTTCCCTAACCGGCCTAGTTTGGTCATTCGATTTTATTAGGGGCGGAATAATTTCTTTGGGCACGAACAGAGGAAAAGAAAAGCCAAAATCGGAGATTATAAAAGACAAAAGCCAATCAACAATTACGCTTGATGAGGCTCATAAACTCATTACCGAAGATTTTGAGGAGATTTGGAGAACTACAATCCGCGTTTCGTCCAAGAAAGACGGAACGGCTTGGGGAGCGGTAACTCACGCAGACTCACCGCATGAAAACGGCTATGACGCCGTGCATCTTGACAAATATTCAGGCAAGAAACTGAAAACCGAAAAGTTTGAGGACCTACCGGCGGGAGACAAGTTATACCGCTATATGTACCCTATCCATATCGGTACAATATTCGGTATGCCCACCAAAATCCTCGCCTTTATAACATGCCTGATCGGGTTTGGGCTTCCAATTACAGGGCTGATAATGTGGATAATCAAAGGAAAGCGCCTTCCCGGGATATCTTCCCGTCGGAAGAAAAAGGTTTCCAGAGGTCTAAAAGCAAAAACACTCTAAGTCGCGACTCAGAGTGTTTCTTATTTTTATCCGAAAAGTTTAGACTTATTAGCCTTTACCCTCATTATTTCAAGTTCTCAGGATTCAGCGCTTCCAATTCCGGAAGTACAAAGACCCCGTCTTTACGAATCAAGACATCATCGAAGTACATTTCTCCTCCTCCATATTCTTCACGCTGAATACACACCAAGTCCCAGTGAATATTCGAATCGTTGCCGTTGTAAGCCTCTTTATAGGCCTGACCTGGCGTGAAGTGGAAACTGCCCCCGATTTTCTCATCAAAAAGAATATCTCCCATCGGGTGCATGATATACGGGTTCACACCGATCGCAAACTCACCGACAAAACGAGAGCCCTCGTCCGTATCAAAAATCCTGTTGATCCTTTCAGTGTCGTTTGACGTTGCCTCCACGATTTTACCATTTTCAAACGTCAGCTTTACGTTCTCAAAAGTAAACCCTTGATACGGAGACTGGGCGTTGTAGCTGATCGTTCCGTTTACAGAATCTTTTACCGGTGCCGTGAAAACCTCCCCGTCAGGAATATTCCTCAAGCCAGCGCATTTAACGGATGGAATATCTTTGATCGAGAATGACAAATCCGTGCCCGGGCCCGTAATTCTAACTTTATCCGTTCTGTCCATCAACGCAGACAACGCGTCCATGGCTTTGCCCATTTTGGCATAGTCCAACGTACAAACATCGAAATAAAAATCTTCGAACGCCTCAGTGCTAGTATTCGCCAGTTGGGCCATCGACGAAGTTGGGTACCTCAAAACAACCCACTTGGTCTTCGGCACACGGATATCAAAGTGCACTTTCTTAAGTACGGTGCTGTTATAAATCTCCGTTTGCTCCGCCGGCACATCCGACAGCTCGCTCACATTATCTCCCGCTCTCAAACCGATATAAGCGTCCATGTCTTTCATGACTTTCCCCTCATATTCAGCTTTCAGCTCATACTGTTCCTTTGTGGCTCCCATCCTTAGGGTTCGCTCCACCTTCGGCTCTTTAATCTCAACAAAAGGCAACCCGCCCGCCTCATACGCCGCTTTTACCAGCGCATTGACCAAAGCGGTTTGCAAGCCAATACTTTCTATCAGTACTTTTTCGCCCGGCTTTAACGAAACAGAATAATTAATCAGGTTATGTGCAAGTTTTTCTATCCTTGGGTCAGTCATAATCAGTTTCTCTCAATGATCAAAAATCGATTTCAATTTCTGTTCATTTGCATAAAAAAACAAGCCAAAAGAAGCCTCTTACACCCTTAATCGCCAAATCCTTTAAAATATTAGTTTTTCTCGCCTTGCTGAAAACATAACGAAGCCGCACCAAGAATCCCGGCGTTGTTTCCTAACTCCGCACGCCTAACAGATAGGCTTATCGTATAATATTCCGTTAAATGTTCCCTCAGATATGCCATCAACTCGGCCTCGAAATATGGAAAAGATGCCGCCACTCCACCTCCGATAAAAATATCCTTAATATCCAGCAACCGAACAGCTCCAACCAATGCCTCACCTAAATATTTGGCGTTCTTTCGAAAAACCTTCTTCGCTACCACATCACCTTTAGGCAAAGCCTTCACTATTGCTTTAGGATACAAGTCTTCTGAAATCAGTCCCGTTTCGTACTTCCCGCTATCAATCAGCTTTTGGGCATAGGCAACCATTCCCTTCTTTCCGAAATTCTGCTCCAGAGTCATCCCATTACTCACCATCACATGGCCAATTTCCAAGGCGTTTCCGTCGCCCCCTTTGAAAATCTCACGGTCCATTATCACAGCACCACCAACACCTGTGCCGAGAGTTACAAAAATAAAATGATCGGGACGTGGAGATCTGGAGAAATACAACTCGCCCAAAGCCGCCGCATTGGCATCATTCTCTAGCCAAATCTCTTTCTCAGGAAATGCGTCTTCCAATTTATCCATCAAAGGTTGTCCGCCCAAACCTTTTATATTCGGGAACTCCAACGTGGTTCTACGACATTTTGTAAGCGTTCCGGGCACTCCAATCCCCACTTTCGAGATATGTGGTCGTTTTGACAGCTCACTACCCAGTATCTCTATAAAATTAGTAATAAAGTCACCTGACTCTTGAAGTGGCGCAGTGGGGTATTTCACCTTGTCCAGAAGATTACCCTCCGTATCCACCACCCCGATCTTAATGTTCGTCCCACCCAAATCAACACCCAGAAACTCAATATGATTAGCCATTCTATTCCCTTTTCGTAATTCAAAGTCCAAAACAAGAACCTTCTTCAATAGGACAAAATGCAAGTGCACTTGTTTTTTCGAGCATAAAAAAAGCTGGCTTCAGCAGCCAGCTTTCATAAAATTCAAGGGACTCCCGTCCATATTATCTCTTAACCTCAGACTTGCTTTGAGCAGGTACCGTTACTTCCTCTCCGTAAATCTTAACAGTCGTTTCCTTATCAGAAAGGTTTTCAAGCTCAACTTTATCAGCAAAAACACTGAGCCTCAACAATGAACCTTTGAACTGAATCTTAAACGAGTAAGAAGTCCAATTGCTTGGCAACATTGGTTTAAATACCAACTCGCCGTCCACAATACGCTTCCCGCCAAAACCTTCAACCACCGACATCCAAGTTCCGGCCATTGACGTAATGTGCAAGCCGTCTTTGGTATCTTCGTTATAGTCATCCAGGTCCAAACGCGATGTTCTGAGGTAGAACGAATACGCTCTTTCTTCGTCACCGATCAAGGCCGCAATAATATTGTGCACACATGGCGACAAAGACGATTCATGCACTGTTCTAGGCTCGTAGAAATCGTAGTTACGCTTGACAGTCTCCAGATCGAAGTCCTCTTCAAACATATAGATTCCCTGAAGCACATCGGCTTGCTTAATGAAGTTCGAACGCAAGATTCTATCCCACGACCAATTATGGACAATCGGCAAGAATTTAGGGTCCAGATCCTTCACCAAGATCTGCTCTTTGTTCAAGAAGCCGTCCGCTTGCAAGAAGATTCCACGCTCCTCGTCATAGCCCAGATACATATTCTCACGAATATGAGCCCACTTTTCAGTTTCGCCTTTTACATCCAGGTTCGTTTTCGCTACAATCTCATCAAAACGCGCAGGATTATTCTCCTTCACCCATTCCAATGACTCAGCAGTGTATTTCAAACACCACATAGCGATGTACGACGTATACCAGTTGTTGTCAACGTTATTGTCGAACTCATTCGGGCCTGTCACGCCAAGCATTACATACTTGTTCAGGTTCTCCGACCAGTTGACACGCTGTGTCCAGAATCTTGTGATACCCAACAGCACTTCAAGGCCATATTCCGCAAGATACGCCTTATCTTCCGTGTGTCTGATATAATTATAAATCGCATATGCGATCGCGCCGTTTCTATGGATTTCCTCAAAGGTAATTTCCCACTCGTTGTGGCATTCCTCACCATTGATTGTAACCATTGGGTAAAGAGCCGCTCCATTTTCAAAACCAAGCTTCTCAGCGTTCTCAATGGCTTTTTCCAAGTGCTTGTAGCGGTAAACCAGAAGTTTTCTCGTCACCTCAGGATCTGCCGTACACAGGTAGAACGGAACGCAATAAGCTTCGGTGTCCCAATATGTAACACCGCCATACTTTTCGCCAGTGAAACCTTTCGGCCCAATATTCAAACGATCGTCACGCCCTGTGTAAGTCTGGTTCAACTGGAAAATGTTAAACCTAATTCCTTGTTGGGCGGCAACATCTCCATCAATAGAAATATCTGACCACTCCCATTTTTCCGCCCAAGCTTCCGCCTGTTCGGCCAACATTTTCTCAAAACCTTTGTCAAACGCTTTCCCTACATGGGTTTTGGCCCATTCTAACAAGTCTTCTTTTTTGTGATTTTCAGAAGACACGTTGCAGGCAAACTTATCGAAAACGACTTCATCACCTTCAGTTACATCCAGCGAGAAGATGTTCTCGGCATATTTTTCTTTCGTCTTTCCTTCAGCGCTTGGTGATTGAGGTGTCCCGTTAAGCGAAACCGCCCATTTCATACCTGTAGCTACATGGAAGAACGTTTTCTTTGTCTCTAATACAACATACGCTTCATCATCGCCTGCCGCAACCGCTACTTCATTCCAGAACTTCTCATCGTAGTTAGAATCCTCATTAGCGATATCCCCATCGATGAACGGACGGAACTCAATTTTTCCGCTAAAGTTCTCCGCTTTTACAGAATACCTAATCGCTCCGCATTCGTCATCCACAATACTTAAAAAGCGTTTCGCATCTACAGAAACAACCTTTCCTGATGGAAGCTCAGCCTTGAAAGTTCTGTGGAGGTATCCTTTCTGCATGTTCAACTCACGACGAAACTCCAATACTTTCGCCGTATGCAGGTCCAGTTCCTCGCCTTCAATTTTAACGCCGATTCCAATCCAGTTTGTCGCGTTTAAAACTTTAGCGAAATACTCAGGATAACCATTCTTCCACCAACCTACACGAGTCTTGTCCGGATAATATACACCGGCCACATAGTTGCCAAGCATGGAATCACCCGTATAAGTTTCCTCAAAATTACCACGGCCTCCCATACGGCCATTGCCGATACTAAAAATGGATTCGGAAATTCTGTTATCCTCAGCGTGGAATCCCTCTTCCACGATGCTCCAGTCGTTGTACTGTATATAATCTTTCATCAGGATGCTAATTCGGTTTTCAAAAATCTTTTAGGATTTCGTTCGCTAAACTCAGTTAAAATATTCCAAACGCTTTACGGACATCTCCGCCAGTGAATTGATATTCATATCCGCTTTCGAAAGGATTTCAGGATCACCTACCCCGACAACTTTCATTCCTCCCGCAATAGCGGCCTCAACACCAGCCTCCGCATCTTCAAAAACAACACACTCTTCCGCACTCAGGCCAAGAGATTCAGCTCCTTTGAGGAAAACCTCCGGATCTGGCTTCGCTTTCTCGACCTTTGTTCCATCTATAATCGCATCAAAGTATCCTGTGATCTCCAAGCGCTCCAGAATTCTCATTGCGTTCTTACTCGCTGATCCAAGCGCTATCTTTACTCCTGCCTGTCTCAATTCTTCGAGAAACTCTTTGGCACCGGGAAGAATTTCGTCTTTGGGCATCTTTTCAATAAAGTCCACATACCACACGTTCTTCTTGGTCGCCACGTCCAACTTCTCCGCGTCAGTCAAGCTCTTTCCACCGATTTCCAAGAGAATATCCAAGGACCTCATTCGGCTTACTCCCTTCAGGCGCTCATTATCCTGTTCCGTAAAATCGAAACCTAGGTCATTGGCCAAACGTTTCCAGGCCAAATAGTGATACTTAGCAGTGTCTACCAACACGCCATCCAAGTCAAATAAACAAGCCTTTATTTTCATCAGCCACTATTTTTATTTGTGACAATAATATTCGTTATGTTAAGTAGATCTTAGCTTTCCGTGCAATTACCGAATACGATTCGCACAAAAAGAAAGATTATCCAGAAGCCACAATCAGCTTCCGGTATCGTTTAATTCTTTTTTACAGCTCCCCCTTTCACGAATGTTACCATGAAAGACGCAATACACATACATACACCTGCCACCACTAGCATAAAAATCGCCTGTCCTCCAAATTGTTTGATCAGGAAACTTCCGACTACACCACTGAGAAGCTGAGGAATTACTACCGTCAGGTTAAAAATCCCCATATATGTTCCCATTTGTCCCGCAGGTAAAGATTCTGAAAGTATGGCGTAAGGCATCGCCAGAATCGCAGCCCAAGCGATACCAATTCCAACCATCGACAGAATCAAAAGGTACTGGTCTTTGATAAGGTACATTGACAAGAAGCCCAATCCACCAAGTAACAAGGCACCTCCATAAGTTTTCTTACGGCCAAGTCCAGTAGCAAACTTGTCCATAAAAGCAGAAAATATCGCAGCAGCTAAACTGTACGAGGCGAATAGTATGCCTACCCAGTTGCCCGCTTCATTGTAGTCGCTTGAGCTAACGTCGCTAATCTCCGTTCCCCAAACGTGCTGAGCGATGGCGGAGGTTGAAAACACCCACATCAGATAAAGTGCGAACCATGAGAATAATTGCACTACCGCCAATTGCCACATTACAGGAGGCATATCTTTAAGTACCGCAAAAAAGCCTTTATGCTCTTCTTCAAGGAGTTCTTTTTCTGTTTCGCCTTTATATTCAGCATATTCTTTTGGCGGGTATTCTTTCGTCTTGAAAACCGTCCAGAATACAGAAAGTAACAAGATGGAACCTCCTAAATAAAATGACCAAATTACGGAATCCGGAACCTGTCCTTCGGGAGCTTCATTTTCAATTCCCACCCATGTCAGGATAAACGGTAACGCAGATCCGATAACAGCCCCTGTGTTAATAAGCAATGACTGCACGGAATAGCCTTTGTTAATCTGTTCGCTTGGCAACATATCGGCCACCAAAGCACGGAAAGGCTGAAACGTAACGTTAAACGATCCATCCATCACCGCCAACATCATAGCTCCAAACCAAATGGCTGGTATATAATCCGTAAATGCTGACGCGTTTGGCATTAAAAACATACCGATTGTAGCGGCAATCGCCCCACCGAAAATGTAGGGGCTTCTTCTGCCAAGACGATTCCACGTACGATCACTTAAAGCTCCAACCACAGGTTGCACTATCAGCCCGATCGCAGGGGCAATCATCCAAAAAATTGGAAGTGTGTGCGGGTCAGCGCCCAAAGTCGACAATATCCTTGAGACGTTTGCATTCTGCAAAGCAAAACCAAACTGCACTCCCAAAAAGCCGAAACTCAAATTCCAAATCTGCCAAAAACTTAAACGAGGCTGTTTTTTCATAACTATATCAATAAATCAGACAGCAACCTTATTTAGAAAATATCCAAGTGGAATACGGCGAAAGTTGTATATCTCCGTTTTCCACGGAAATACTCTTTCCAGTTGAAAACACTTGCCGTTTAAATTCACCTAGATTATTACTCAACTTCAACTCATTCGCAGATACATTATGAATTACCATTAATGTATCTGAATCATGCATTCTGTAGAAAGAAACTACTTCTTTGCTCCCGAAATCAACAGGCTTTATTTCACCAAACGTTAACACCTTATTCTTGGATCTTGTATGAATAAGTGCCCTATAATGGTTTAACATCGAATTCTTGTCACTTTCCTGTTCAGAGGCTGGGGCAACAGTATTGGAAAGCGTATACTTAGGCTTTATCCATTTCGGTGTACCTTTTCCATCCTTTTGCCAAGGAAATGGCTCTCTTATGTATTCATCCGGCTTCTTTCCTCTCATTCCAATCTCTTCGCCGTAATAAACATATGGAGCGCCAGGGAAAGTCATCAAAAGATTAGCCGCCATTTTCGCTTTACTAATGTCATTGTTAAGAGCGCTCATAATCCGCTCTTGATCATGGTTGGTTATAAATGTAGCGTCTATAAAGTCTGGAGTAACCGACACATAAAAATCATGTATATTCTTATACTTCTCTACGATTCCGTTATCAGCCCCGTTTCGGCAAACATCCGTAATGGCATAACCCATATCGAAATTAAATAGAGACGGCAATCCTTCCAGGTACGGTGCTACTGTTTTGGCGTCAGCCCAGACCTCCCCTACCAAGTATACATCAGGCTTCACACTTTCCATGGCTTTCCTAAACTCTACCCAAAAAGCATGGCTTTTTTCTGGAGACTCATCGAAAATATGCTTGGCGGCATCAAGACGGAAACCGTCAACTCCAATATCTTTCAGCCAATATTGACCTATTTCAAAAATTGCTTTTCTAACTTTCGGGTTATCAAAATTGAGGTCAGGCATGTTAGACCCAAAATAACCGTAATATCTTTGATTCGAGTTATCCTCAACCTCATACCACTGGACTTTATTGTCAGAGTCCGCTTGGCTTTCTTTAGTTAAGTTCCCCTGTTTCTTTATCTCTTCAAGAGACTTCCACACATAGTAGTCCCTATACGGATTATCCTTCCCTTTACTAGCCTCCTTAAACCAATGGTGATTTTTTGATGTATGGTTGATAATGAAGTCTACAACAACCTTTACCCCCCTCTTGTGAGCTTCATCCAACATCTCACGAAAATCTTCGAGCGATCCGTAATCAGGATGTACAGCCTTGTAGTTTGTCACATCATATTTATGATAACTGGGAGATGGCATTATCGGCATTAACCAGATCGCTTCCACACCCAATTCCTCAATATAAGGCAATTTGGACGTAAGTCCTTTGAAGTCACCAATGCCGTTGCCATCGGAGTCACAAAAAGACTGTACAAAAATCTCATAGGTTACAGCATTCGGCCATGTCCCCTTCTGACTTTGGGTATTGTCAGCATTCTTTTTTGGGGTACAAGCTCCAAAAGCTATCAACGACAGAATCGTCGTTATTATTAAAAGAGAATTGTATCTTTTCCTCATGATCTCTTCCGACTAGACATTTATAAATATCCACAAACATGGCTGTACTTACGAAACAACCACAAAAAAACAGACTGTGTTTCTCCGAAATGGTTTTCGGAAAAAGATATGTCTTGTCGAAACGATAAAATCAAGGGTTCCGTGGCTAGAATAAGGACAAACCGGATTATAGGGGGGAATCCAAAAATCAAGTCCTCTTCATGTCCTGAAGTAGCTCACAAGCGCATATTAAGACAAAAAATTCACTTTTCAAAACCGATAGTCAATAGCCTTCACACGCATCTTTAGGCTATATCATGTAAATAGAAAAAGCACAGAAGGTTGTCCTCCTGTGCTTTTAATTAAGTCAGCTTGATCAAACTCATTTGACCTAAAAACCTCTTATTTGTTTTTACCGATGCAGTTAAGGTCTTCAAAGGCCTCTTCCAATCTAGCCACAAATGACTCTTGAGCCTTACGCAACCAAGCGCGTGGGTCATAATACTTTTTGTTTGGCTGATCCTCTCCGTCTGGGTTACCGATCTGATCCTGCAAATACGCTTCCTTGGCTTTGTAATAATCCATTACACCTTTCCAAGTAGCCCACTGCATATCAGTGTCGATATTCATCTTGATAGCACCGTAACCGATAGCCTCAGTGATCTTCGATTTCTCTGATCCTGAACCTCCGTGGAATACGAAGTTAACCGGGTTCTCAATAGTTCCGTGCTTCTCTTTAATGTATGCCTGTGAGTCACGGAGGATTGATGGAGTCAACACAACGTTACCTGGCTTGTAAACTCCGTGAACATTACCGAAAGAAGCGGCGATTGTGAAGTTAGGGCTTACAGAAAGCAACTCCTCGTACGCATAGTTCACTTCTTCAGGCTGAGTGTAGAGTTTAGACACATCAACATCGCTGTTGTCCACGCCATCTTCCTCACCACCGGTGATACCCAACTCGATTTCGAGAGTCATGCCGATTTTTGACATTCTCTTGTGGTACTCCTTGCAAGTAGCGATGTTCTCCTCAAGAGATTCCTCAGAAAGGTCAATCATATGAGAACTGAACAATGGCTTACCGTGCTCTGCATAATACTTCTCACCCGCATCCAACAAGCCGTCGATCCACGGCAACAATTTTCTTGCGCAGTGGTCAGTGTGCAATACTACAGGCACACCGTAAAGTTCCGCCAAAGCGTGTACGTGCAACGCACCGCTGATAGAACCCGCTACCGCAGCGCGCTGGTTATCATTATTTAAACCTTTTCCAGCGAAGAATTGAGCTCCTCCGTTCGAGAACTGAACGATAACTGGGGAATTTACCTTAGCGGCAGTCTCCAAAACGGCATTTACCGAGTCGGTACCGATGGTATTTACAGCCGGAATGGCGAAGTTGTTCTCGTTGGCGTAACGAAACAGTTGCTGTACCTCGTCACCGAATAATACTCCTGATCTGAATTTCATGGTAGGATGCTTTGTAATCTTTGTTGACTTACGTTCTGACGCAAAATTAGAACTTATTATCTAACCCCATATGACACGCATCATAATTCTAGCCTCTCAATCTACGAATCGGAATCAAACAACACTAAATCAACCTTTTAAAGATTAACGTTTTTATTTTAAATAACATTAATGACTTTCAAGCTTAATACCATTTACGAAATTGAAATGTAAATTCTCAAGACCTTCGTTTTTACAAAGGCTTCATTCAATTCACATTTACTGTTTCGCTATGCTATATGTAGCTCCCAGCAAATCAACAGTTATAAAGTAATTACCCGCATCTTGTGGCGCCTCAATACCTTCAAATTGACCGACACCCCAGCGCAACTGACCCGGCTGAATACCTTTCCCCCAAGCTCTTGGGCCAGGGGCCGTATTCTGACCAATAAAGTTAAAGGTTCCCGAGTCCTTCATCACGACAACTCCAGAGAACACTCCTTCCGCATCTTTAGTCAACATGATTGCTTTTGTTGGGTCATCACCCGCATTTGTTGCCGTTCCAACCACATACATCTCATCCACTTCATCTACGCGCATGTCAAGACTCATTGTATACGTGAGTTTCACTAGATTGACATCCACTTGGTAATAACCGTCAACTGCAACAGGTGGCAAGTTCTCCCCATGATCCTCCAATGTCCATGGCATATCACCAATCCCCCATTGTAAAGGCTCGAAGTCTCTTTGTCCGATAAGCTTAAAACCATCCCCAGTGGATTTGAAAAGGCCTGAAGTTTTAAATGTGTTCTCAGCAACATTATATGTTAGTCCGTATGCTGCCTGAGCGTCCCAGCCATTAGTGCCCGTACTGTTCCCTACATAATATAATACATCTATCGGTTCGACTTTCAGCACTCCGGTCACAGTTCCTTCTTGCCCCCCCAAATTGGTCAAACGAAGCTCCAAGTCATAGTCGTTTTTAGGAAGGTTGTCAGCTAAAGGCACTTGACCTTTTATCACATACAGATTTTCACCCGCCAATGAGATGTCATTGAGAACAACAGCTTGCTCATTGTATGTCAAAACCGCCGAATTGATCTCAGTCTCGGAGGTCACTGTTGCATTAAAACTCACCACATTACCCGGCCGATATAAACTTGTATCTGACGGGATATTAATCTTACCAAAAATCTGACGAACCACATCAAATTTTCCCGCAAGAAACAGTGTATCCCATTTTGTGGTGACCATCCGCAATGTGTACTCATATTCAGCGGAGGGAGTCGTAATCGGAATATCAACTTGTTGGTCTAACATGTAAAGAGGACCACTGACATTATAGGTTGTCCAATTACCAAAAGCTTTCACTCCGACTTCCAATAGCCCGAAAGTTGATGAAAACTCCGCGTCAATATCAATTTCTCCTCCACTAGGGTATTTCATCTCCTGATCAGTTTTATCGCTAATCTTCGGAGCCGTATTATAGTCAATCCCAGGCCCTCCCGACTCTGGGTCTTTACAGGACATAAAGAAAAGAACCCAGACGACGAAAAGCCAACCCGCTATATTCTTAACATACTTCATTTCAAATTCTTTTTTCATAACGATAAACACCGAGAAGCAATCTACTTACCGTCAAGGAGCGATCATGTTAATCTTAAATGGAGGGTTTTCTCCAAGGGGAGAAACAATCTCTCCAAATGTATTCGTGAATTTCACCCCAAAACTATTGGGAATAGGAACCCACTTTCCCTCTTCTACTTTAAGTAAATCCATGAACGCCTCACTATTGTATATCAAGAACAGCGTATACGTCCCATCTCCATTATTCTCAAACAAGACCTTATCTCCATACTTTTCACCGTTGACATAAAACTGTCCGAAGATATTCACGGAACCTGTCAACAAACCTTCATCGGCAAGTACGTTTCCACCCTCATCCATCGGAATATCCAATGCGGGATTATATGTCAATTTTGCAAGATCCTCTGTCGTGAACTTACCTGGAAAGGTAGCAAACGCTGTAGAGGAGATTTCCCTAACAACTTCTTTTCCAAAGTTAGCACCGTTCACATCCCTACCCGTTAGAGTCCATGTTCCATTATTAAACAGCCAATTCAACTCATTAAGGGTTGGTGGTGGAGAAACGGCATCCCAGCCTTTCATAGTTTGGGCCGGAATGAAATTATACTGAAACAGGTTCTCCATACCAGTAACCGCCTTACAAGCAGCGTTTTCATTTCCTAGGGTATTGTACTTCGATTCTGGGTTGAAACCATTTGCCCCCAGCCAAATATAAACAGGTTGCCCTACTAACTGCCCTTGCTCCGTACCTCCATCGCTCCATGCCTTAGAGACGTCAACGATAATCGAAACAGGTCTGTCACTTTGGAAATTATCCGGCCATGCATTCGATATCCCTCCACTCGCATAATCATAGAAGACAATAGCGGAGTTGCTCTTAGCGTCAAAATTATCTGTTTGCTTTATTTCTCCTCCATTCCCCGTTCTAATCAGCCCTTCCATTTCTGTCATTGTACTCCCATCAACAAAAAAGGTCTCAGGAGTCAATTTAATGCTATACACATTCGTCATCCCTTCCACAGGACTTAGCATCTTCCCCGTAGTATTAAAATTATCCCAAGGACCATTCGGTATCGACGGATCGGATGCATTACCGGAATCATTAAAAAACCAGACAAATATACTTTCCCCTGCTTGTGCCGGGTCTTGTACATTAGTACCCGTGACATCGAAGTATATCGTAATCTCCTGATCTCTAGTAAACGCCGCAGGGTCAGTCCAGATCTCACGAATTGCCCCGTTTTGTGCCAACACGGAATGGTTAACCGCAAACATGACACTCAATACCAATAATATTTTAAAGCACCTTATGTGTTTCATGTCCACGAATTCTTAGTTTTCCGGTACCTTTACAAACGTATACACATAACTACAAAGCACTTCGTTATCGACTATCCTGTCGAAAGCGATTCGTAGTTCAGTCCCCTCTTTGGGAGGAGCAACGATTCTGAAGCTAGCGTTAGGTGGCATAACATCATCAAACGCATCCGAAGCCTGCAACAGAATCTTTGTCGGATACATCATGTTATCAAGCTTCCAAGTACCTCTTGATATCCCGATGAAATTATAAGCTCCGTTTGCTTCCACCATAAATGCGGTCGGAATTATCGACGGCCCTTCCGTTTCTGCCGAGAACGTGATAGTATACTGGTCTAATTTTAAATTATAAGCATCAGTAATATCTAGCTTCACATTATTAGCTCCGCTAGCTAAAGCTACAGCGTCTACCAACTCTACTTTAGAAGCCGTCCACATCCCAACAACCCCATTAATTTTTGGCGAAGGGTACCCAAACTCAAAATCCCTCTTGCAAGACCAAAAGATCAATCCGACCGCAAATAGCGCAATGGACCATTTTATATATTCTCTTTTCATATCGCCCAACAATTAGTTCAGAATTATATCCGGATTACCGTTCTGCTCGGTATCAGGAATTTGGAATAATAGGTCTGGCGAATCCCAAGGCACCCCTCTTATATCAGTAGACCTTTGTCTCTTAAGCTCTGTCAGTCTATACCCTAGAAAAGCTAACTCCTTACGCCTTTCCTGCCTTATTAGCTCTAATGACACATCCGTTTCCGGAACCTTAGTTCGAGCCTGAATCGCATTTAGATACATTCTCGCCTTGTCTCTTTCATTCTGAGAGAAAGCCGCCTCAGAAGCCACCAAGTAAACTTCGTTTAGAGAAATGATCGGAGCGTTCATGTAGTCAAAATTATATCTAGTAATAAAATCTCCGACATCATTATTATCTCCGGCATCCGTTCCAAGCCAAGTCAACCTATTATCTGTTGGGATCGCTTTGTATAGATTCCCAAGAAATGTGGTGTATTGAAACTGAGGCGTGTAAGTCGCATTAGTTCTATATGAGCCCGTCAATCCTCCCGCTCTATTATTTGCAGAACTTATACTTGGCAAATAAAAGATGTTTTCATTCGTCTTTACATCCTCGCTGTATGAAGAAAATTGGGCCGCAGCGTATTTCAGTTCCACATTACGGATAGTTACAATTAACTTCCCGTCTCTTTCATCATACTCGAACCCTCTGAACTTCTCTTTATCTGCCTCCGGAGCTTCGAATGTCACGTTATCTTGGTCCAGTGTATATGGGGAATTGCTAATTACATCCTCAGCATATTGCAAGGCGTTAGCATTGTCCCCCACCGTAAAATAAATCTTCGCTAGAAAAGACTTAGCAGCCCACTTGTTTGGATAATAATCATTATCCTCTGGAAGAGTATTCATAGCGGCTAACAAGTCCTCAAAGATTTGCGCATAAACTTCCTGAACGGTGGAACGAGGAACTGGCGTAGCCGCTTGCTCAATATTCTGAGTTCCTCGTAACCGAACAGGTACACCAGGCCTATTCAATGTGGTTGCGTCATAAGGCAATGCGAAATATTGCATCAAATGGTAATACCCCAAGGCCCTAACAAAACGGCACTCCGCCCTTAATACGGCGCCTTCCGGGTCTCCGTCAAATATCTCGGGGATAATATCATACACATAGTTTGCCCTATCAATCGCCTGGTATGTTTGTCCCCAAATGTCGCGCCCAATCGGGTTGAAAAGGTTCATTGTCCGGCTTCTGATCTGGCTCCATTCGAAACCATTATTCGTAGTGACCACATTATCCGCCAGCACATCAGCCGCAACGGCGGCATTTCCACCAAAGGCCCCTGAATATGACATGGCGTCATATGCTGAGTTCAAGTATTTTTTAACATCATCTTTGGTTTTAACCGCATCTTCTGTCAGGATCAAATTATCCGGTTTGATCTTTAGGAAGCCCAGCCCTTCACACGAGCATAAAGAGCCGACCACTAACACTATAAGTAAGTATCTTATTCTTTTCATCATGCGAACGGATTAGAATGTAACATTAAGGCCCAAAGAAAATGTTCTGGCTTGTGGCGGAGTCAAGTACGTCACATTAGGGCTAAGGTTAGCTTGTTGAGCATTTTCAACATCTCTGAAGATTTCAGGGTCCAACCCCTTATAGTTTGTGACCGTGAACAGGTTAGTCGACACAAAATAAACTCTCAGGTTGTCTAAGTGCCATCTTTTCGTAAGCTTCGCCGGAAAGGTGTATCCCACAGTAAAATTCTTCATTCTTAAATAAGAACCATCGTGCAAGTACTCATTCGTATTTCGAGACTTTGAAATTCCAGAGGCTCCCTCGTCCAACGTCAACCTTGGGACGTTAGTTATGTCTCCCGGCTTTCTCCATCTGTCCAGAATTTCTCTTCGCAGGTTCCATGTTCCAATGTTACTCATATGGAACTTCTGGGCATCATCATAGATTTTTGCTCCAATAGAGAAGTTAAAGAGCAATGACACATCAAAATTGTGGAAGTTAAACGTGTTTGAAAATCCGCCAATAAAGTCCGGCAACGGCTTACCGACTACCTGACGATCTCGATCCGCATCGTACTCAAACGTTTCGAAGCGACGAACAATCTTTCCATTCTCTCTTTCCAGGCCCTCATAAACTGGACGACCTGTTTGAGGATCCACATAAAGTACTTTCACCAAGTAGTTCACACCAATAGGTTGGCCTTCAACTACCCTTGTATCTCCTGATCCCGCCAAGGCATCCGGTGGCGCACCTCCGACATCAAGCACTTTATTTCTATTTAAGGAAACATTCAGATTCGATGTCCAAGTGAAATTCTTCTTGATAATATTTGTCGAGTTAATATTAAACTCCACCCCTTGGTTCCGAAGCTTACCGATGTTCCTTAGAACAGAGACCCAACCACTTGATGAAGGCACTGACACTTGTAAGAACAAGTCTGTGGTCGTTTTTCTGTAGTAGGCAACTTCACCCGAAATCCGGTCATTTAGCAATCCAAACTCAATAGCAACATCAAAGGCATCTGTTGTTTCCCAGGAAATATCCGGATTTGAAAGCCTTTCTTGGACGATAACTTGGCTTGGTCTATCCGGAGCACCCGGACCGTATGGGTTTTGGATATTTACGTTAGTGGTTCCGTACTGGGCATAATTATCAATTTCTGCATTACCTGTTCTACCATACCCCACCTTAACTTTCAAATTGGTAAGGATATCAGAATCACTTAGGAATGCTTCGTCCGTAACAATCCATCCCAGTGATGCCGACGGGAAATATCCAAATTTGTTATTTTCACCAAAGCGCGAGCTACCATCCGCTCTAAACGTAGCTGTCAAGAGGTACCTTTCTCTGAAAGTGTAGTTTACACGACCAAAGTACGAAACGAACGAGAACGCCTGGATTGGGTTAGTAGTTGTTTGATAATCTGGATTCAGCTCTCCACCAGGCAGTCTTCTTGGCGGCAATTTCGGATCCTTGTAAATCGGAGCCCCAGGGTTTGTCGGATCTGAAAAACGAACGTTTATATCGTTTGAATGCTGTTCAAATCTCAGCCATTCCGTACCAGCAAGTAATTTGAAGCTATGCTCTTCTCCAACCGAAAAGCCATAATTGGCCGTAAGGTTCGTATTCCAACTGAAATCGAAATTGTTAGCCTGATAAGCTAATGGAACCGTCTCCAATACGTTATTCCGGAAGTCATCATATTTCCGATCTATATAATCAAGGCCACCTTCCCAACGCACCGAAAGTCCGTCGATGATTTGGTAGTTAAAATATAGGGTCGCTAAAGTTCGTAATTGTCGAGTCCTCCTGACTAAGTTGTCTATTTCCTGAACCGGGTTTAGACTTGTCGGAAAGTTGTAATAGCTTCCATCCTGGTTATGAACAGGCCAGAATGGCAACGCTCCTGACTGCGCAGTACCAAGTCCCCCGTTCCATGCCACAGGTACATTGTTATCCAATGTTCTAGTCCAACCCGTAGCGGTACCAAAGGAAATATGATTGTTGACTGTATAGTCAGCGTTTAGTCTGACATTGAATCTTTCAAAATTATTTTCTTTTAAAAAGGATTCCTCGTCCGAATAAGACACGCTTGTAAAGAGTGAGAACTTCTCACCTCCCTGAGCAAAGGAAAAATCTACATTATGGCTCACGCCTGTATGGATCACTTCATCCTGCCAGTCAGTATCTACTTTCAGCGCTTCAGCGTGCGAAAAGTTTCCCGGCAACTGAACACCGTCTGGAGACAACGGCCATTGATAGCCCGGAATTTCAGCGGCGGTACCGTAAATAAAATCATTCTCTTGAGCTTCCTGCATTACCTCTATGTACTCCCGAGAATTCAGCAGGTCAAGTTTATCCGTAGGTCTAGATGTGGTTACCCTGTAACTAACGTCAAAAGTCGGCTTTCTGGCTTTCGTGCCTTTCTTCGTAGTAATAATTACCACTCCGTTAGCTCCCCTTGAACCATAGATGGAAGCGGCTGAAGCATCCTTCAGGATCTCAACCGATTCGATATCATTCGGATTTATTGAGGATAGAGGATTTCTGTTTACGGCTCCGACCCTATCTCCTTGGGCGATTACGAGCGGTATACCGTCAATAACATAAAGCGGGTCACCACCTGCGGTGATAGATCCCGTACCTCTAATCCTTATCTGTGAGCCTGCTCCGGCCACACCGCTGGACTGAATAACCTGAACTCCCGAAGCCCGTCCCTGAAGTCCCGCCTCAAACGACGGCAACGGTTGGGCCGTGAGAGATTGCCCGGAAACTTGGGCAATTGATCCCGTTAACTCACGCTTATTCTGCGTGCCGTACCCGACGACGACAACCTCTTCCAGTTCTTTTAGATCGGAGGTCATCGTTACATTTATAATGGTTCTTCCTCCTACTCCGACTTCCTGATTTTCAAACCCTATATAGGAAAAAACAAGAAAATCAGAAGCGTCGCAACTTATTTCAAAATTACCATCCCAATCGGTAATCGTACCCTCTTGCGTGCCTTTGATTACAACGTTTACACCCGGCAAACTTTCACCGTCCGCCTGAGAGATAACTCTACCCGTGACAGTCAATGTTTGCCCCATGGACGCAAAACCCGTAAAGGCCAGGGCCAGAGCCAGTACGATAGTCTTAAACAGCCAATACTTGTTCCTCATCTAAACCGTCATTAATGGACAAAACAGCATTTTTCATAAAATAAATCCCCTATTCTGGATTTAATTCCACCTTATAACAGCAAATATTGACTCTTGTTTTAATTTAAATCATAATTACTTTCAGTATTCCTTTTTAGCATGTGAGTAAAAACGCCTACATTGTGATATTCTCCGATTCGCACTACTCAACCCAACAAAAAAGCCACCCCAAATATGGAGTGGCTCCTAAAAGAATCTCGCTTTATTAAGCTTTTCACTATTTTTTCAGCAATCGTTTAGTGTAAACCGCATCTGTTGTCGTGATCCTCAAATAGTAAATCCCTGTAACAAAACCACCTAGCTTTATCTTCCCTAAACGATCTTGGAAATCGGCAGTCAACAACCTTTTTCCATTCGCGTCAAGCAATTCAACGTTTTTCACTTCCACATTTGACGGCACATCAATTCTCAATTCATCCGTAACGGGAATTGGATAAAGTGAGATCCCCGCCTCTTCCGGATCATCAACATCGGTAAGTGTTGGGTTTACTTTAATCTTGAACTCACGATCAGTATACGCATAACGCGCTTTTCCTCGTAAAGTAACCGTAGTTTCCCCAAAGCCTTCTTTATGCTTAATCACCATGTTCCCTGACGGGCTTACCGTAACATTAACCAATTCAGAGTTTGTGTTGGATAGCAACTCGACTTTTACCTGGTCTCCATCGGCCAAATCTTGGAACAGAGCGTTTACCGAAATAACACGGTCTATCTCTGACACTTCACCTTCGATATTCTCCAATGCCCCCGCAATAGCAGGCGCGATATCAAATACCTCCGGGCTAACATTTACTCCAAGATCCTTATTACTCAAAAGAACAAATTGCCCAGGCCATAGATCTGTAGCAAACTGATTCCCGTTCAAGCTAACAGCCTCTCCTGTCAAGATATTTTTCCAGCCGTCCGTCGTTGGCAATGTCTTCGTCACTGATTTAATCGTAGTTCCAAAATTTCCGATCAAAACAGCGTGATCATCACCCGATTGGAAACGAATTTCCTTTACGGTTCCCGCAACATTTAATTCGGGATCAAGGTCAGAAAACAACTCGTCCTTCGACAACGCGATGATTGTCGCATAGCTGTCGTACAGCCTTTTTCTAGGCGCTTCCTTAAAGTAACCCCACTCCACAGGTTTTTCGCCAGTTCGTCCATTCAGGTCAATACTATGGCCATAGCCCAGTTCACCGAATTGCCAGATCATTTTTGGTCCAGTCGGCAGGAAATGAAAGGCTGTGAGCATTTTCATTCTGCTCAAAGCTGTATTCAGGTTCTTGATATTATAGGCCGATTCTTTTTTGCCATGAGTGATCGCGTCGTACATCAAACGTTCCTCGTCATGGCTTTCCATATACGAAATCAAGCCCGGCTTGCTCCAACCTCTCTTATTGAAGAATTGCCAGCCGATATCCGAGTTCTCGCCTTTGGAAAGGTTTCTATACGCTCCGTTCATATTTCCCCAAAGCATCATACCATAATCGGCCAATTCCGTTTCTTCCTTGTTATCCGCAAGGTGCTCCAAAATCACGTAAGCTTTTGGTGACTTTTCCCAAATCTTATCAGCCATTCGCTTGAGCAAATCGATTCTTGCTTGGTCATAAGCCCATCCGTCGCCAGGGGTATTGGTAAAGCCCTTTGTGAAATCGAAACGGAAACCGTCCACTTTATATTCCTCTATCCAATATCTGTTAACCGAATCGACGAAGGCCTGCGTGTATTTGCTTTCGTGATCGAAATCAACACCCCATTTGTAGGCTTGGTTCGGTGATTCGACATTGTACCAAGGGTTATCGGATGCCGGAGCGTTTGTGTCCTGGTTCTGGTATAATCTCAGCAATGGAGACGAATGGAAGCTGTGGTTTAGCACCAAATCCATAATAACCGCAATTCCCTTCTCGTGACAAGCGTCGATCAGTCTCTTGAGGTCATCTTTTGTTCCGTAATATTTGTCAGGAGCGAAATAGAAATTCGGATTATACCCCCAGCTGATATTTCCCTCAAATTCGCTGAAAGGCATAAAATGAATTGCGTTGACACCCATGTCTTTCAGATAATCCAAGGAATCGGCGACTGTTGAGTATTTATGGTCCGCCACCCAATCCCGAACCAAAACCTCGTATATAATAAGGTCTTCTTTTTCCGGTTTCTGGAAATTTTCGGCTTTCCACTCAAAAGGCTCTTGGCCTGTCTGCAATACCGAGGCCCTGAATTCCGTTTTCCCCTCCGGGTAATCGATTAGGTTTGGATAAATATCATCACCGATATATTTATCGTCCCGAGGGTCGCTTACTTTATCCGTAAACGGATCTGCTATTCGGATAGAACCGTCTACCAAATACTGAAACACGTACTCCTTTTTGGAAACAAGGCCGTCCAATGTTATCCAGAAACGCTCTCCGTCAGGAGTCTTGTTCATAAGGAAATCAGCGCTGACTTTCCAATCGTTAAAATCTCCGATAGCGTAAACAAATTTCTTCTTCGGGGCCAACAAGACCAATGTTGCTTTCGAGTTGTCCTCATGATAATTTACTCCTTCTCGTAGGCCCGAAGGCAATTCAGCTGTCGGCGACGAAGTTTCCAACACTACCGTAAACTTCCTTTCTACGGACTTGTCACCTTTTGTCGCTGTAAGGGCGAATTCCCCTACCACGAAATCTTCAGCCACAGTCAGGTCGAAATCAAAATTTTTCCCTGTAGACTCCGTGATCTTATTATTACTCAAAGACAAGGTCCAGGTCACACTCTCGTTGGCGGAAGCTTTTACCTTTAAAGATTCTCCTTTTTCCAAAAGATTAAACCCATTGCCTGAAGGCGAGAGCAAGTTCATGGAAAGCTCGCCAGCTTGGGCAACATCGAAAAGGAAATCTTGCGTTTTTCCGTCATCCCATGATCTGCCTTTCAATAAAAGACCGAGCTTTTTAAGTTCACCTTCCTTTCCGTCCGGAACATTCAGAAATTCTTTGGGAACAAAGCTAATCTCCCAGATATTCCCGTCTTTCTTTGTCCATTTGGCAGCGTCCGCCTCAGCTGTCGCAGGGTCTATATTAGTAGTCGGACCATATTTTTTCGAAGGATCCCAAGCCCAAATCCAAGCTTGGTTCAGGTTCTCTAACTGGGTATTACCGCTTACGTCAAGCGTAAAAGTCACCTTGTCAAATGCCGTAAACACAGCGGGATCAGCTGTGCAGGTTTGTCCCCAGACTATAATGTTTGACACTAAAAGCGCCAATATTGTCAATAAACTTTTTTTCATACTTTAGTACGATAAAGACTTCCCTGAAAAGAGTTTGTAATTCAAAACACGAACAACTAAAAGCGAATCCTCCTTATTTTTCAACTAAAAGAAGATTCTGGTATCAGGCCTTTTGCTTATCCGAAAACCAAAAAACATCTTGGCACATCGTCACTATCCTAAAAAAGATATAGCGTGGAACGTGTACCTATAAAAAAACAGCACAGCCAAAATGACCATGCTGTTTCCAATCTATAATAATAATGAAGAGTGATTCATCTTCTTATTTTTTCGTAAGGCTGTACTCTACACCTTCAGTTCCAATGCTCAAAGTTACAGTATATTCCCCAGCTTCAGTGATGTTCAAGTTCTTACCATCTGGCTCAGGAGTACCGTCAGCGCCATTGTCGCCGTAGTTATACGCCCAATCATTATTGGCTCTGAATTTCATCTCGCCAACTTTCAGCGTAACGTCAAGCGTGAATTTGCCTTCTCCCAAGTATGTCATCTCTGTATCGGTTGACCAATCACCAGGAGTTGCGGAACCTACCACACCATACTTAAGTTGGGTAACAGTGTATTTACCATTCGGATAATCCACTTTCACCAAGTAGTAGCCATCCTTTTCAACGGTAACATTCTCTTCGTCATCTTGCTCGAGAACACCTTTGTCAGCGCCTTTTTTCTGGCCCCAATCACCATCCCAAGCTTGGGTTGGCAAGAATTTGAAACCGTGACCAGAAACGGTCAAAGGTGTCTGAATTTCAAACACGCCATCCGTTACTTTATTGAAAGCCAATGATTTTTCAGGCGACCAATCCGCCAAAGTTGATCCTCCAACAAGGTAAAGAGTCTCAGGGAACGAAGCGTCTTTAGCGATCAAACCGAAGTCCTTCACGTTAAATTCAAAAGAATACAATCCAGCCTTTTCGTTCTTAACCTCAAAAGCATCCGATGATTTTACGTCTCCTCTGAAACCTTCACCTTCGCTAACGAAGCCCCAAACAAAACCGCTTTTGTCCTCTTTTTCCGAGAACATCACTTCGGCGTTAACAGGGATTTCCTCTTTAAGAGTCCAAGCGTCCTCATTGTCTTCAGACTTGGTCATCTCAACCACCTTTTCAGGATCGCCAGAAATCACCGCATACATTGTTTCGATTGCCGGACGCTCAACGGCAAAAGTTTTAGAGCTATTTTTGAAATTACCCGAAGCATCCTTCACCGAAACCTGAACTTTGGCAAGCCCTGATTCCAGATTAGGCAGAAAATCGTTGTCGATTTCGTAAGCGAGTGTTTTTTCGGTTCCGTTCAGTTCCTCAACCCTAGTGAGGGCAACTTTGGAACCCGGCAAGAACACTTTTACGTTCGCTTCCTTAAGATTAACCTCGTCGGTCAGTTTTACGCTTACCGAGATTTTATCACCTCCGTAATACATTATGTCCGTAGGTACGGTGATCTCAGTACCAGGAGTCGTAACATCAGCTGGAACGTCTGCTGGCTTTTCTCCCGAAAACTCTACGTAAGGATCCACGTCACAGGCAGTGAAAGCCAATGACGAGAGCAAGTATATTCCTAGTAAATTAAGTTTCTTCATGTCAGAAAAAGTTAGTCGTAAACACTTCTGATAGTAAAGGAAAGCGCTAGGCTTTCCCGCTTATCATTTCACGAGGTTCAGCATATAGTTGATATAAGACTCCGTATTGCTGTCATACTTTTTCACTACGGTTTCGCCAGTCTCATCAGCATTTGTGAAATAGTACTCGACTTTTTCCACCGCACCAATGCCTTCAAAAGTCCTAGAAGGAATGATGGCCAACACAAAACGTCCGTTATAGCCGTCATTCATTTTGAAAGCTTTTTGCGCTCCGTCCATTTCGTATGGCTCTCCGTTTACGAAAAACTTCACGAAAACCTCGTCCGTGTCCGCCAATGGCATCGATCCATTTACGTCTTGATTCCTGTCGAAGTGGATGAATACCATATCGTCAGCTGTCATAGCCGATGGGAAAAAGCGGATGTTAGAGGCCGACTTGTCTTCAGCATAAGGTTTAATCAAGAAATCATTATCCCCATCCTTAAACTCATAATCACCCCAAGATCCATTATTGGCCACGAAATAGATTCCAGTCAGAATTTTCGCTTCCTCTGGCTTTAGCTTAAAATATTTACTAGGCACAAATGAAATCATCCAGACACCTTCATCATTAACTTTCGTCATCTGGGTGTCATCTCCAGAGTCAAAATCGCGCCCATTTGTCCATGGTCCTCCAGCAAGGGAAACTCCTGCATGAAGAAAAACCGGACCTTCATCAGGGATATTTTTCTTCCCTGTTTTCACAGCGTTACGAACGTTAATCACAAGAGAGATTTCAGTGTCCGCATCAAACACGGCAGGTACGATCACCGCTTTCTCTTTCGACATTGTACTGAAGTCAAAAGGCTTTACCGAATCGTCGTCTTTAACGTCAGCAGTTTTTCCATCATCACCGTTTTTGGCTTTGATAAGGAAGTTGATACCTCCACCGGCAACATCCTCTGTACCGAACCAATCGCTTGGAGTGAAAGTAACCGAGAACGTGTTATTGCGGTCCTCTACAGCCGTAAGCTTAGATTCGTCGGCAGAGGCACCCCATTCACCGTTGTATTTCGAGTTTTTATCACCATTCAGCCATGACCAGATATGAAGATCATCTCGGCTTTCGAGTCCGGTCCCTGTCAAATCCACATAAAGCGTAATCTCGTCGGTCATTTTGAAAGCCGCAGGGCTAGTGTAATATTCCGCCGGTTTCTCTTGTGCCCAGACGAAACTTGTCACCAAAACCAAAAGGGCTGACAAACTGTATCTTAAATTTCTCATTGTTTTCCTCTTTTAAAAATTTCGAAAAACCGGGAAGGCTATAAGAGCCTCCCCTATTTCGTCATCAAAGATTCAAGTCGTAGACATATTTGAGGATATCCTCGCCACCCGCATTTCTTACGAAAGAAACGCTTAAACTATGTCCTGGACGAGGAGCGCTCTCGAAAACAAGGTCAACGCTTTTGTCGCCTTCCGTGAGTTTCATTTTCGTAACGAATCCACCTTCCTCTTCATAAAAGCTCCAAGTGCCCGATTCCACACCAAAGAAATTCGGGGCATTTGATCCCTCTTTTTTCTTGATGGTAAAGGTATTGTCCGCTTTAAAAGTGAATTCAAGTTGGGAAGCGTCGAACACGTCCGTAACATCCTGCTCGGCCAAAGGATCGTCAATGGCGGCCAACGGAACGTCAACCAGCTTCACCGCGTTTACCTTCCAAGCGCCAACAACGCCTTCTTTCCTCAACTCGTAATTGGGCGTCTCAAGGTCATTGAGATCGTCCGGCTGGCAGGCCCACGAAAAAAGAGCCACGGCAGCCATAAGCATATATCTTGAGAATTTTTTCATCGTCCTTCGCTTAATTAGTTACAACCACCTTCTTCGTTAGCGCGGAAGTTACCCCTGTTACTATCGATTTCCGACTTAGGAAACTGAATAGACAGACCTGGGCAATTCCAGCTGGCTCCCCTTGCAAATGAGGCTTCACCTTTTGCTCCGATACGCTTGATCTGGTGAATTCGGTCACCTTCACCAACCAATTCCAAACGACGCTGAAGCCTGATTTCGTCGATCAAGGCTTTCTTCGTAATCGGTGCGATTTTGCCTGAGGTGTAAGCCCTATCAAGCACTTTTGTCAACGCCGTGCCGGCTACGTCAAGTTGACCGAGTTCGGCAGCGGATTCCGCTTTAGTCAAAAGCAACTGCGTGTAGTGGAGTAGCGGCACCTGCATGTAGGTCTTCTTAAGCTCAGACTCCAACGTTCCGTCACCGTCGATATCGTATTTGATCGACTTGAATTTGGCCAGTGCCAAAATGCCCTCGTTAGTCTCTCCGTTATCGTAAGACAGCATACGTCTGTCCGTTTTGTCAACGGCGACTTTCGCCAATCCTTCCGCCATTGGGTAGTGCGTAATCACTTTTTCGTCAAAGTAATACTTACCCCTAAGCTCACCACCATTATCGTTATTTGTACCAAGGCTAACGATCCCGAAAATCTCTTCAGAAACAGCCTTTTCGTCAAATCGGTGCAGGATATAATCAGGACGTTCGTCAAACGTAGCGCCACTGTTTTTCAAAACATCATCGGCGTATTTCAGAGCGTTCTCAAAGTCGTTCATCTGAAAATACACCTTGGCTTGGTAGCCTTTCGCCGCCCATTTGTCTGCCCAGCGGGTCTGTCCTTGGCGATCATTGTTATCAGAAAGCGCCTCGGCAAATTTCAAGTCCGCAAGGACATTAGAGTAAACCTGAGCCACAGTCTCCCTTACAGGAGCGATAGTCGGATCGGAGCTGAGACGGTAAGGAATACCGAGATCGGCATCCGCCGAAGAAGCCACATAAGGCTTACCCCAAAGGCGAACAAGCTCAAAGTGGGCTATCGCACGGATAAAACGAGCCTCAGCTTCAAAAGCGATTTTACGCTTGTTGATTTCCTCAACTGACTCAGGGTTTTCAGGATTACCCGGCAAGCCTACCAAGTCAAGGTTTTCCAAGACAAGGTTAGCGTTACGGATCGCTTTATACCCTTTAGTGTAAGCGTCGTTCTTAAATCCGTCAAAAATATCGGTATTACGGGTGTACACGCCCCTTTCGCCTTCGATAAGCGCAGAACCGTTAACATTATCCGCCAACAATTCGCTGAGGTGTTGCGTACGGCCACCGAGGAATTCCCCGCCTGCCAAATTACTGTACGCTCCGTTAAGGATCTTGACAAGGTTTTCCTCGCTTACCAAGATGTCTTCCTCAAGCTGCTTGTCGTTATTCGGCTCATAATCCAAGTATCCATCACATCCGGTCGAGAACAGCGCTCCGGCCATCAGCGCGGACATCATATATCTTCTTAGTTTCATTTTTCCTCTAGTTTGGATTCGACTGAAAATTAGAATGATACGTTCACCCCGAAGATGAATGATTTTTCCTGCGGAGCCGTGAGGAACGTTACGTTCGAGCTCATGTTACGGTCGGCAGGGTTGTCAAAGTCGCGAGCGATTTCAGGATCACCGCCTGGATACTTCGTGAATGTCAGCAAGTTAACGCCAGTCATGTATACTCGGGCGTTACCCAAACCGATTCTTTTCAGCATGCTAGCAGGGAACGTGTACCCCAAAGTAACATTTCTAAGGCGCAAGAACGAAGCATCGTAAAGGAACATGGTAGAGTTGTACTGCCAAGCGTCCGTCACTCCTTCGTATCCTTCGAGCGTTGGTCTTGGATAACGAGCGTCAGTGTCGCCAGGGCCTGTCCAGTAGTCCGCCAAGTCTTTGCGTACGTTCCAGTCAGTCATGAATGACGATTGGCGCTTGTCAGAGTTACCGTAGATATTTCCTCCTTTAGAGAAAGTAAAAAGCACTTCGAGGTCAAAGTTCTTGTACATGAACTTGTTAGTGATACCTCCAGTGAAATCAGGAGTTACGCTTCCTGCGAACACGCGGTTGTCAAGGTCGAATTCTTTTGTCTCAACACCATCTTTGTCAAGCCAGATTGGCAATCCGTCTTCCGGATCAACACCGACATAACGTACGAGGAAGTTAGAACCGATAGGCTGTCCTTCTTCAACACGAGTATCGTTGGTACCACCTTCGATCAGATCAGGAGAAATTCCGCCAAGGTCAAGAACCTCGTTGTTGTTGATCGCAATATTGAAATCCGTAGTCCATTTGAATGGGCCGTCAATGTTGGTTGTTTTCAATGAGAATTCCCAACCTTGGTTCTCAATCTCCGCAATGTTCTTCACATAAGCAGGCCCTTGTCCACTAGAAGCGGCAGGTACAACTTTCAAAAGAGCGTCAGAAGTCTTTTTGTAGTAGTAAGCCACTTCTGTCTGCACCCTGTCGTTGAAGAAATTCAACTCCAAACCTAAATCGTAACTGTCAAGCACTTCCCACTTCAGGTCCGGGTTCGAACGGTTTTCAGGAGTAATGATGTTTCCGTCGCCGTTGTAACCAGGGTTACCGCCAGGCTGGTTGTAATATGTACCGAAACGGCTGTCGTAAGGGATGTTAGAGTTACCCGTACGTCCGTATGATGATCTCAACTTCAAGAAGCTGATGATGTCGCTATTCTTAAGGAAGTCCTCTTCAGACACTACCCAGGCCGCAGAAGCAGACGGGAAGAATCCCCAACGGTTGTTCTTACCGAATTTAGAAGAAGCGTCAGCACGCATAACACCTTGGAAGATGTAGCGATCCTTGATTGTGTAGTTTACACGACCGAAATAGCTAAGGAAAGACCAAGTGTCGTCAGCTGCTTTAGTGCGCCCCGTCTCTTCCCACTGCCCGTCGCCAGTAGCGTCGTCAACTACGTATTGCTCCGAGAAGTTCTTGTATTTTGTCGTCTGTTTCTGAGTCTCGGCACCTAACAGGAAGTTAAACCTGTGATTCGAGTTCAGCTCCAAAAGGTAACTGGCCGTAACGGTACCAGTGTAGTTGTAGATGTCACGCTTTCCGTCAAAGTACTGATCCCTAGCGTTATCTTGTCCTGCAAAAAGCTCTTTCGGACGATCCTTCTGCTCATTAAGTCTGCTGTAATCAAAACCACCCATCGCCATAACCGTCAAATTCTTGATCGGTGTATAAGTGAAGGTCACGTTATTGATTGTACGCGTCTCAACCGTTTTCCAGTTAAGGTACTCGTTGATCAGCATCGAGTTGTCGCCATTAGAAATATCGTAGTTTCCGTCAGCGTCATAAACAGGGTAGATCGGCAATGCACCCGACATAGCACCACCCAAACCGGCTTTCCAACCGTAATCCCATGGCGGAGCCACCAAACGAGTCTCACTTCGAGCCAATGAACTTGTAAATCCGATTTTCAAATCGTCAATAACTTTCCAGTCAAGGTTAACCCTTCCCGAAAAGCGATCAAAGCCACTGCCTTCGATATAAGATTCAGTGTTTTTGTATGAGATGCCGGCATAAACCTGAACATCGTCCGTACCTACACTTCCAGAAAAGTTATGCTCTTGGTTGAATCCCGTACGGGTCACCAAGTCCAACCAATCAGTGTCAACACCTTGGGCTTGCTTGAAAGCGGCCAAACGCTCTTCTGGAGTCGAATTCGGGTTTGTTTTCCCCGGAATCGGCGCAGCTCCAGTGTTTCCGTCATTTTCCCAAGCGTCCTGACGCATCTGCAACCATTCAGCGCCGTTCAGCAACTCAGGGAGTTCTGTAGGCTTAGAAACACCAACCTTGGCCGAGTAGTTAAATGAAGGCTTACCGCCTTTACCGCGTTTTGTTGTAATGATAATTACACCGTTCGCTCCACGAGCACCATAAATAGCAGCGGAAGCCGCATCTTTAAGAACCTCTACAGACTCAATGTCATTAGGGTTGATCGTAGAAAGCGGGTTTGTATTCATAAAACCGATCTTCGCAGTGTTGTCTTGCGAAATCGGCACACCGTCGACCACATACAATGGATCGCCACCACCGGAAATAGAAGCTACACCCCTAATACGGACAACAGAACCAGAACCGGCCATACCCGAACCCTGAATAATCTGTACACCAGAGGCTTTACCTTGCAACGCCTGCTCAAAAGAAGGTGTTGGCGTAGCGGTAAGCGCCTGAGCGTCCACTTTTGCAATTGCGCCGGCAACGTCACGCTTTTTCTGCACACCGTAACCAACAACAACGACCTCGTCCAAGGCCTTAACGTCCGACTCAAGTTTTACGGTAAGCGCCGACTGGCTACCCACCGTTATTTCCTGAGAGGAAAATCCCACAAAAGAAAACACAAGTACGTCGCCTGCTTGGGCTTCAACTTTAAAGTTTCCGTCAAAATCAGTAGCGACGCCGGTACCTTTCGCCTTTATCACCACACTCACTCCCGGTATTCCCTCGTTATCTTCCGCGGAAATGACCTTACCAGTCACCATTCTCGTCTGCGCATAAGACGCCACCGCCATAAAAAGCATTAGCGCTGTCAGTAAGAACGGTTTAAAAAGCAGATAAACTTGCCTCATAAGTCTAAAGGTTAGTTCAAATAATCTTCAATCTTGCAAAACCCTTATTCAACTAAGGAAAGTGCAATGCCGATCCGCTTCCGAAGAAACGTTTAAAATCCCCCTAATAATCGGCGAGCACTCCCTTTCGTTGAAATTATCGTATCGATGACTCAATTTTAATGATGATTAATGAAAACCTGTCAGGTAACACACCTCATTTTTAAGAACTTTCAACGAAAACGTTTTCGTAAATCGAAAATATCAAAATGAAAATATTGGGTATAACAGCCCACCGTTCTTAGCTCAGTCATATAAAAATCAAAAAGTCATAATAAAGCCCCAGTCTTGGCCCACATGAAGACAAACAAAAAGGCCGACAGCAACATAGCGTGCTTTTTGCCTCCATTTTTAGATTCAAAAAATAACATCATATACAACCCAAACCACCGAAACCCAACTCAACGCATTAAAATACAGCCAATTACATAATCACTGCAATAACGTAACTCCCTTGTGTCTCTTCCTACTCACTTATCGAAGGCTACATAAACAAAAAGCCTCTCACGTTAAAAACAGTTGATTCTAGTTCAAAAATCACCTAAAGGCGCCTCGTCAAGAAAAAAGTGATAAACGGAATCTCAATTTACGAGAATGGTAAAACACAATTAAGAGACGTTATTAGGACCTGAAAACTCCAACAAATCAGTGCCCGTATAATATTATGTCATGAAAAGTTCGGGCAAAACAAAAAAAACATCTGCGAAACTTCATTTGTCCGTATACTAGCTTAGTTTTGTTTACGAAGGGAAATCCGCTTCGATACAACATACACCCCCTAACTGAAGAGCAATGAAAAAGACCCAAGCGACGATCAAGGACCTGGCACGGGAACTGAACATTTCAGTGTCTACCGTATCAAGGGCCTTGCACGACAGGCCTGATATTAGCGAGAAGACTAAAAAAGCGGTACGTGAACTTGCGGAGAAACTAGACTACCAACCCAACCAGATAGCTCAAGGGTTACGGCAAAAACGCTCCTACGTAATCGGCGTAGTCGTCCCTGAAATTGTTCACCACTTTTTCTCCACCATCATCAGTGGCATTGAGGATATAGCTTACGAGCGAGGTTTTCATGTAATGGTCTGCCAATCCAAGGAATCGTTCGAAAGGGAAAAGGAAGAGATCGAAACATTGATGAGCACCCGTGTCGACGGCATTATCGTATCGGTATCGAAAAGCACCACGGATTTCGACCACTTCAGAAAGATTCAGAAAAGAGGTATTCCACTGATCTTTTTTGACCGTATCTGCCATGAGATTAAAGCGCCCGGCGTAGTATGCCAAGATTATGAGGGAGCTTATGAGGCGACGGAACACTTTATCAAGCACGGACGAAAACGCGTGGCCCATCTGCGCGGCCCCGAAGGTTTGGTCATCAGTACGCAACGCCTGAACGGATACCTTGACGCCCTCACAAGAAACAAGGTTAAAGTTAACAAACAACTTATCGTCCCTGCCGGCGACATCGACTCGGGCTACGAACAAACGAAAAAACTTCTGGAATTGCCGGAACGTCCCGACGGGATTTTCGCTGTAAACGATAATGCCGCCGCGGGAGCGCTGATGGCCATCAACGAAAAAGGCCTTGAAGCTCCAAAAGACATTTCGGTTGTAGGTTTTAACAACGACCCAGTTATTACCAAACTCACCAAGCCCACCCTTAGCAGTATCCATCAACCGGGTTTTGAGATGGGCCAAGAAGCCGCCAGAATGTTCTTCGATGTCTTGGACGAAAAAAATCAGGACGGACCGAAAATCAAAGTCCTTCCTACCCAACTCATAGAAAGAGGCTCGACTCTTTAAAAATAATTCTGATTTGAAATTCTGACTCGATAAGGCCAACTTCGGCTTTATCGAGTTTTTTATTTCAGCCAAAAACACCGCCAACCTTTCCAACGTACCGATTCGGCGACAAAAACACGAAACCAATCGAGTAATTACGGACAAAGACGCACACTCACAACTCCCTAATACACAAACCCATACTAAGGAAACCTAAAACAAGCGAAGACCCAATTTCAACACGGGGTCATTTATTCCTTATTTTTGTACCTGTGAAAACGATATAAATCTTAATTTTGCGAACGTAATCACAGAAAACGCCTCTTCTTTAACCTCGCTGTTATTGCGTCTACAGCACAAAAGGAAAGGCAATCCCGAAACCAAAAACGGATTCGGAATTTTTAAAACCCGACCCTATTAAGGATATAAGGTTATGGACTTGTTAAGTTGGATTATCTTAGTACCGCTTTTAGCAGGAGCCGTGATTCTGGCCTTGCCCAAAGAGCGGAAAAAACTCTATTACCTCACTGCTTTGACCGCCAGCGCCATTCAGTTGACGCTGGCCGTAATTTGTTGTATCAACTTCAAAAGCTCAATTACCGACGGGTTCGCTTTTCATGAGAAATACGACTGGATAACCATGAAATTGGGCCAAATGGGCACTCTTTCGATAGACTATCACGTTGGCGTAGACGGAATAAACATAAGCCTTCTGTTGCTCTCCGCCATCGTCATGTTCTTCGGAACCATGGCCAGCAAAAATATTGAGAAAAAAGCCAAAGGATACTTTTCCCTGCTGATGATTCTAAGCGCATCAGTGGCCGGATGTTTCGTATCATTGGACTTTTTCTTGTTTTACCTTTTCTTCGAATTCATGCTTCTCCCCATGTATTTCCTTATAGGAATATGGGGCGGACCTAAACGGGAATACGCCGCAATCAAGTTCTTTCTGTACACGCTTTTCGGTTCGGTACTTATACTGATTTCGATGATCGCTCTCTACACTTCCGTGATCGATCCTGTGGAAACCGCCGAAAAGCTTGGCTTGGCCGGACAGCAAAACGCGATTGAACTGGTACAGGAAAAATTATCCAAAGGCGAAATTTCGGCCGACAATCTGGTCCGGACTTTTGACTTGGATTACATGACAGACAAGGCGAACCTCATCCCGGACAGCTTGCTTTCGACCTTGAACACGGACACTTTCCTAGGCCTCGGCTTCAGGATGTGGGCGTTCTTGCTTATCCTCATCGGGTTTGCCATTAAGTTGCCTACTGTTCCATTTCATACTTGGTTACCGGACGCTCACGTCCAGGCTCCGACGGCGATTTCCGTCGTATTGGCCGGAATTCTACTGAAAATTGGCGGTTACGGGCTTTTGAGGACCGGCTACGCCATCTTCCCCGACGGGGCGATTCACTTCGCTTGGCTGATCGGCCTTTTCGGATTGATATCCATTGTTTACGGAGGCTTGAACGCTTTGGCACAAAAAGACCTTAAGTCACTTGTCGCTTACTCTTCGGTCTCGCATATGGGATTTGTCTTGCTCGGCTTGGCCTCGCTAACCACCGAAGGGGTTCAGGGCGCCGTATACCAGATGTTCAGCCACGGACTTATCGCATCCTTGCTTTTCCTGATAGCCGGAGTGGTCTACGACAGAACCTACGACCGAATGATCAGCAACTACAGCGGGTTGGCTAATGCGATGCCGAAATACACCACAATAGTTATCATCGGCTTTTTTGCTTCTCTTGGACTTCCGGGCTTCTCGGGTTTTATCGCCGAGCTCCTAGTCTTCTTGGGCGCTTTCGGGTCGAACACAATCAATGGTCTTTTACCGCACTGGATGGCAATTGTCGCTGTCAGCGGTCTGGTTATCGGAGCGGCCTATTATTTATGGACCCTTCAGCGCATGTTCTTCGGCAAATACAGCGTCAAGGCCAATCACGATCCGGCCAAAATGACTGATCTCTCGGCTCACGAAAGAATGCTGATGTACCCGCTGGCCGCGCTTACGATCGTGTTCGGGCTTTTCCCGAATATCATCTTCAAATTGACCGACGCGGATATTTCCGCCTTGGTCAAGAGCATAAGCGAGTGGCTCTAAAACTCTAGACATTTCATAGCGGACGGCCTTCCGGGCCGTTCGTCATTCATAACGGAAGTTCGGCCTTCTGGCGCTTCCAAACTTATCTGTCCGATATGAATTCGTTGACGGAACAACTTCACGACTTACTGAACGGAGGCAAAAGGCTTGGCCCCGAAGTCACTATCACCATCACGATTCTGTTGTTGGTCGTGGCTTCTATTATCTATAGAAAAAAGGAACAACACCGGTACTTCGCCCCGATTTCTATCGCCGGGCTTCTTTTTGCCGGATTGGCGATTTTCATTGACTGGAAAAGCCCCTCATCATCCATATCCGAAAGCTATTTCGGGAATATGCTGGTTTATGACCAAGCCGGGGCTTATATGCAAGCACTGGTTATTTTGGGAACGTTGATCACCGTTTTCCTTACTTTATACTACAGAGCCGAAGCGTTCCACAAAACCGCCGAGTATCACATCTTGCTGATGGGAATGGTATTGGGCTCCCTTTTTGCGGTCCGTACCGCGCATTGGGCCATGGCCGTATTGGCATTAGAGCTGATTTCCGTTTGTGCCTATGCCCTTACCGGATTCTCAAACAAAAGAAACGGATCGGAAGCCGCCATAAAATACCTGCTCTTCGGCGCCACTACTACCGGGCTTTCGCTATTTGGAATTTCCTTGCTTTACGGAATTTCGGGAAGCTTGGACTTTTCGGACATGATTTCCTCCGAAACACTAAAAGCTATCGAGCCACCAGTTTTCTACGTTGCCACATTTCTGGCAGTAGCCGGTATTCTCTTTAAGTTAGCCTCGTTCCCATTCCATCCATGGGCGGGAGACGTTTACGAAGGGGCTCCGACTCCGTTGGTCAGTTTCTTCTCAACGGTACCGAAAATCGCCGGCATCGCCATTTTACTCAGATTCATCGAGACGCTTTCGGGAGTGGAGTTTCAGAACCCCGAAATTATTCAGGGAAGCAAGATATTGCTGGGTGCTATCGCGGCCGTTACGATTACGGGCGGAAACCTACTCGCTTTATCCCAAAGGGACGTAAAGCGGATGATGGCTTTCTCTTCCGTAAGCCAAGGCGGTTTGTTTATCGCCACGGCGCTATGCGTAACGCCTTCGGGTTTTCAAGCCCTGATGTTTTACTTGGCCGTATACCTTTTTATGAATACCGCCGCGTTTATGATTATTCAAATACGCGAAAATGACGGTCACGGCACATCCTTCCGGGCATTCAATGGCGAAGGTTTAAAAAAACCGACATACGGAATAGCGACCGTATTGGTCATGGCTTCCCTGATTGGGCTTCCGTTGACAGCGGGCTTTACCGGAAAAATCAGGATTTTCACCGCAATGTGGGAAGCCTTCGCTACGCAACAGAGCACTATTTTACTTGTCATTTTCATCACTGCGGTTCTTAACACCGTAATAGCGCTTTCCTTCTACTTAAGGTTGCCATACGTAATGTATTTCAGAAGCAGTGACTTAACCACAAAGAAGCTGGGCAAAGGAGAATACGCTTTACTTGTTACACTAAGCGCTCCTGTATTATTCTTATTCTTTGATCCTGAAATTGTCACAAGCTTTATAGAAAGCATTCCTGCCTTTTTTAAATAAAAAACATAATTCTAGACGATATTCAAACGCCCTTCCCACAGGGCGTTTTTTTATTCCCATCACTATTTTCATCAAAAAAATCGAAGATAAAATTTAATCCAGACGCAGAATACCTTTTGCTATCAAAGCAATTTTTATAAATTTAATTACCTACAATATTTCTTTACATATTTTTAGAATCATGAGAAGAATTCTACTTGTACTACTATTGGGATTTTTAACTATTTCCGGTTTTAGCCAACGTCCAAAATTGAAATTCGGAAAACTCCCCATTGAGGATCTCAAACTATCGGTTTATGAACAAGACTCCTCGGCCAAAGCCGTTTATCTAGCTGACTTAAACGCAGTCAAGTTTTTCTACCATCAGGGCCTGTTCATAAAGCGTCTGAGAAAATAGGAGCTTACCACCATGAATTGCAATTTTGAATTACCACAAACAAACTTGCGGTTGATGGATAAGCTCCCAAAAAAACGAAATTAATCAATACTACCTCCAGTTACAACTAAGCCTTGTAGACCACAGGAACGCCAAGGGGAAGAAGCACGAACTGGCTTTTGTCGTACTGTGCTTTATGCTTGCCGTATTCAGGAGCGGAGGAAAACTCAATTTCTCACAGATTCACCGCTCAATGAAAAGGGATCACGATTATTGGCGGGATTTCACAGGTGGTAAAAGTAAGTGTTGTGTGAGCCGTGTTCAACTCCGAAGAATCCTGAAGGATACAGATATACAGGGACTTAAGGCGGTTGCTGAAACCACTTTTAACGCAAACGAAACTATAGATCCGCAAGCTCTTCAATGGTTTTCGATTGACGGTAAAGAACTCCGGGGGAGTATCGACAAATCCTCAGGGGACAAACGCGGGGAAAGCGTGGTTCTGGTTACCGCGCAAGAAGATAAAACCAGCAAGGTTGTAGGCTACTATTCGGGTACCAAAGACTCCGAGCGGGGTATTGTCGACGAATATTTTGAAACTCAATCCGGTCTTTCGGGAACGGCTTATACGATGGATGCCCTTCACAATAATTCCGGGTTACTGGAGGGAATCCATGGAAAACGGGGCGTCTACCTTTCACAAATAAAAGGGAACCAGAAAATACTCCGTGAAGACCTTCGAGACATGGAGCGGAGATCAGAATGTTTGGATTATAAAAAGACCGTCGAAAAGGGCCATGGCAGGATCGAAACAAGAATATACCGGACCTACCCGGTGGAAACGGGATGCTTGGAGCGTCGCTGGTCGAATACGGGGATGAGCTGCTTCATACGGGTAGACCGTACCCGTAAAGTCGTTAAAACAGGAAAAACATCAAGCGAGACATCATACTACGTCAGCAATATAAATACCGGTCTTATTGATCAATACAACTTGCCTAACGCCGTAAGGGGACACTGGTCCGTAGAGGCAAACAATAATATGAGGGATACGAACTTCGGAGAGGACGGGTTAAGGAGCCTTGTCTCTGGTATACAGCAAAGTGTTTCATGTATTTTGACTGCTGTAATGAATATTTTGATCCAAAGGAACGCTGGTGAAAATATGAATGAAATGCGAGAGGAGATCGTAGCAGATATAAATTCTATTCACCAATATTTTAATAGATAGACCTTTATGAACAAGCCCTGTTTCTACCATACAGGGCGCCAAGAAATTGAGTTGATTTACACCATACACCAGCGTATCAAGATCTTGGATACCGAAGCTCTGGACTTAGGCGATTTCAGCATCTCCCAATACAAAGCCAACAACGATTACGTCAAAGTGCGCAATCTAAAGGCGATTACTTACAATCTTGAAGACGGCGCCGAGGCAAAGTACAAGCTAGACAAAAAGGAAATACACAAAGAAAAGGTAAACGACTATTATACAAACCTGAAATTCTCAATGCCGAAAGTGAAAAAAGGTTCGGTTATCGAGATTTCGTATGAAATAGTCACAAACAGGTTTTATGACATCCCAACAACCTATTTTCAAGGAGAATACCCCAGAAAATACACCGAGCTATTCACAATCATTCCCGATGTGTTGAAATACATGGTTATTTCCCAAGGCTTCCACCATATAAAACAAGAAAAGACTTATGGCAACATGCCGATTTTCGGAGAGAATAGCCAAACAGTCAATACCCGATGGTACGCCCATCATGTGCCCGGGCTTAAAGCCGAGTCTTTCATCACAACAATGAAGGACTACTACGCTCAAGTAAAATTCCAATTAGGGTCCATAGTCGCTCAAGGAGTCACCAGAAACATCTTGGGTACTTGGGAGAAAATAGCCGAAGACTTTCAGCAGTCCGAAAGCTTTGGTAGTCGGATGAGAAAGAAAGGTTTTTACAAAGACCAGCTTGAGGCGATCAAAGCCAAACACTCCGACCCTGTTGCCTTAACTCAAGGAATTTACTCCTTTGTAAGAAACCATATGGAATGGGATGGAAAGAACCGTATGCAGGCGCATGATTCACCAAGGGAAAAATTCAAAATAAGAAAAGGAAACAGCGCAGACATAAATTTAATGCTGATCTCCATACTCCGAGCCGCAGGTATCAAGGCTAATCCTGTAATTCTAAGTACCAGAGGCAATGGCAAAGCTCATCCCCACTACCCGATTCTCGATAATTATAACTATGTCATCGCCAAAGTTTATCTCGGTAACGGCTTTGCGTTACTCGACGCCACTAGCCGTATTGTTCCCTTTGGCGTTTTGCCCCAACGATGCCTGAATTATTTTGGACGGGAAATTTTACCGAAAACCGCTCCGTCAATCTCCATTTCCTCTCCCGCCAAATACGACAATAAAATCACTGCGCAAGTAAACATAGCCAAAGACGGAAGCCTTGAAGGCGCAATACGCATCTCCGAAAAAGGTTACGATGCAGTCCAAAGCCGCATCAAAATCTTTAAGGACGGAGAAGAGAAATACTTCACCAATTTTGAAGAAAAAATGGTCGATTATGAAGTGTCCGACCAAAGTATCCGCAACAAAGAAGACCTTTCAAAATCGCTGATTCATTCGATGAAGATAACGAAAGAAGGCGAATCGGAAGAGACTATTTATATAACTCCGAAGCTGTTCTCGTCTTTCTCCGAAAATCCTTTCAAACAAGAAAAAAGAACTTATCCCGTAGATCTCGCCGCCGCCGTTTCCGAGAAGATGACCTACATTTTCACAATTCCGGAAGGTTATAAAGTAACTGAGACGCCCCAAGCAATCAAGCTTTTGTTACCTGAAAACGGAGGCAGTTACTTTTTCAAAGCAGCGATAACCGGCAACAGGATTCAGGTATTGTCTACCCTGAAACTAAACAAGACGATGTACACGCCAAAAGAATACGATTTCCTCAAAACCTTATTCGAAGGAATGCTGAACAAACTTGAGGAACCAATCATCATCAAGAAAGCCTCAATATGAAGCATATAAAGAGTTTAACCCTACTTTGGCTAATGTTTCTTGCCGGTAGCTTTACGCTATCGGCCAAGGACAAACCCGAATACTCAATCATCAATATTCCCGGCGAGTTACTCAAAGAGGCGGACGCTGTCATTAGGCAAAACCAATTAAGCATCTTCATCCAGCCTGATTTTCGGGTAAAAGAAATCAGCAAGGAAGTGATTACCATTTTCAATGCTCAAAAAGACGACGCTTCCGAAAAGGTGATCCATTACGATAAGTATATCAGCATCAAAAACATAAGCTGTAACATTTACGACGCTTCGGGGAACTTTGTGAAATCGGTCAAAAACAAAGACATCAACGACTATAGTGCGGTGAGTGGCGTGAGTCTTTATGAAGACAACCGCGTTAAACACCTCAAAGCGGAGTATGGGAGATACCCTTACACGGTAGAAATCCAGTATGAAAGGCTCCATAAAGGCTATCTGGAACTCCCCAGATGGATTGTACAGAACGATACTCGAATCGCCGTTCAAAACTCATCATTAATAGTGGAAAACACAGGTGATCAGGAATTAAAATATATCACGACCAACCTGAAAACAACACCAAAAACCGAAGATATCTCAGATGGGAAAAGATACACTTGGAAAGTGGAAAATATCCCGGCTATAGAAAGGCTCGAACCCTACTACCCCGCAATCGAACAAGTACCGGGCGTTGGGCTTCAGACTGACAAATTCAATTACCTGGGTTTTGAAGGAAGCAAAGCCTCTTGGCCCGAACTTATCCAATGGGAACATGATTTGCAGATTGGGCGACAAGAATTACCCGAAAATCTAAAAGCAAAAATAAAGGAATTGACCGACGGGTTGAGCCCGCTTGAAAAAGCGAAAACAGTCTACGAATGGATGCAGAAAAACACCCGATACGTTAGTGTGCAATTAGGTATCGGCGGCTTTCAGGCAATGCTTGCCCAAGACGTTTACAGCAAAGGATACGGCGACTGTAAAGCCCTTACTAACTATACAAAGGCTCTACTTGATGTTGTAGGCGTAAAGTCCGTTTACGCCAGCGTATACGGCGGAGATTCGCCACCAATTATTCGTAAAGGGGAAATAAGCCAACGATATACCAACCACGTAATCCTGTGTATCCCAAACGAAAAAGACACTGTCTGGCTTGAATGCACCAGCCAGACCAATCCGTTCGGCTACCTTGGCGATTTCACGGGAAACCGTACGGCAATGTTCTGCGAAGACGGAAAAGGCCGGATAGTGAATACCACTTCTTACTCCGAAAAAGACAACCGAAGGGTTAGAACGACAACAGTCAAACTGAGTGAAGACGGCAACGCCGAAATTGAAATCACTTCAAAGTCCCAAGGAATCCTTTATGAATTTCCAGACGCTATCTCACGAAAAAGCGAAGACGAACGTAGAAAAATTCTTTACAAGGCATTGGAGGTCCCTAATCCAAACATCGAATCTTATAAAGTAAAAATCTTCCCAAACAGGCTCCCTTCCTCACTTGAAAATATTAAGATAAACGCACGGAGAGTAGCCACTAAAACCGGAAACAGAATATTCTTAAGGCCGAACATCGTAAACCGGTACCCTAAAATCACTTCAAGTAAACATCAGCGGAAATACGATTTTATCTTGCGCAACCCAAAGCAGGAAATCGACTCCGTAATTTGGACAATACCTGAAGGGATGGAAATAGAAACGCAACCTAAAGACGTAAAAATCGACACTCCATACGGTAAATACGAGACCGCCATTAAGCTGGAAGGCAATAAATTAACCTATACAAGAATTTACCTTAGGAAAGCCGGGAAGTTTCCTCCTGAAGAATACCAAAAGTTTATAGAGTTCCGACAAACAATGTATAAGAACGATAAGAAACGGGTAGTAATGAAAAAACGAAGTACGTAAAAAATTGAATTCTCGATAAACAAAAAAGCCTCATTTTCATGAGGCTTTTTTGTTCGTTTTTTGAATATCAATCTACATTGTCATGCAGAAATTTATTGTCTCCCAATATCTGATTGTCGTCATTCAGCTGATATCTTGAAACTTGCGATTCGGCCGAACGAGGCAGATCCTGAAGCTTTTTCTCCTTTCGGATATAAGCCGGAACGTTCATTTTCTCTTTAAACTCTGAGTCAGATTCTTCCTGCGGAGAGCTTTGCAGTCCACGAAGGCGAGCCACGCGCTCCTGCCTTCTTTTATTAAGCTCTTCACGCTTCTGCTCCACCATCAAATCCCTTCTCTCCATCTCGCTTTGGGTATCCTTATCAACGATAACGAAATCGTCTTCAATACCTACAAAACTTGAATCCCCAGTATCGGAGATATTCGAAGTGATGTCTTCAGGTTTGACTTCAGCCTCATTCTCCATTGGGTCAAGCGATCCGAAGTCCAAAACCGAATTTTCTGGTTCAGCGGGCTGATCACCACCAGTTACCTGAAACTCAAACACCGGCTCATCATTTACAGGTGGCTGCGGTCCCGGTATTGGCGTTGGCGGAGGAGGAGGAATTGGTGTTGAATTCACAGGAATAACCGGAGTCTCCACTTCACTCTGCACAGGCTGTACTGGCTCAGTCGCCTCAACTGTATCCTCTGTTTCTACAGGTTCGATTTTATGCTCATCCTCAGAAACAGTTGGATTAATTTCTAACTCAGGTATTTTTTTTTTAGCTGCTGACTCGGCGTAGCTTGACGCTACAACATCTTTCGCACGACGTGATTCGGCACCTTCAAGTTCAAGGGCAAAACCAGTAGCGATTACCGTAACCCGAATGCTATCGCTCAAAGAATCGTCAATACCGTGACCCCAAATAATATCCGCCTCTTCTCCAGCTCTAGCCTGGATGTATTCGGTGATATCATCGAGTTCGTCCATCTCAAGCTCAGCATCCGAGCCAGACATAATCGACAAGAGAATCTTTTGAGCTCCGTGAATGTCATTGTTGTTCAACAATGGAGAAGCGATAGCCTCCTCGGCCGCTCTAGTAGCCCTAGCGTCGCCTTGGGTAACCGCAGACCCCATAACAGAACCACCAGAGTCCTTCATTACGGTCTTAACGTCCTCGAAGTCAACGTTGATTTCGGCATGTACCGAGATGATTTCGGCAATACTTTTCGCCGCCGTAGACAACACCTCGTCGGCCTTGGCAAACGCTTGCCTAATCGGCAAACTTCCGCTAAGCTCCTTCAGCTTGTCGTTGAGGATAACGATTACCGTATCGCAATACTTCTCGAGTTCCTCGATGCCAGCCAACGCCTGCTTCATTTTTTTACGTCCTTCGAAGCGGAAAGGCGCTGTCACGATCCCGACGGTCAAAACGTCCATGTCCCGGGCCACTTCGGCAAATACAGGAGCAGCACCCGTTCCGGTACCACCGCCCATTCCCGCCGTAATGAACACCATCTTGGTTCCGTCGCCCAACAGTTCGCGGATCTCTTCCTTGTTCTCAAGCGCCGCCTCACGCCCTTTTTCAGGGTTTGCGCCAGCGCCCAATCCCTGCGTAAGGTTTACGCCAATCTGCAAGGTATTTGGTACAGGGCTGTTTTTCAACGCCTGAAGGTCCGTGTTCACCACAATGAAATCCACATCCTTTATACCCTTGCTAAACATGTGGTTTACAGCATTACTGCCACCACCGCCAATCCCCACAACCTTAATAATGGACTTCTGATGCGCAGGAATATCGAATTGATAAGAGTTATCCGTCATAACCGAATCGTTTCAAGCCAGAAACTTAGCCTATAGTTCGCTGTCCGATACCACAAAAACAGATCATAACAAAGTGGCACCGAACGTAATAATATCGTAAACACGCAATCGCTACTTTCGAAAAAACTTAGTAGCGGTTGTCGTCAACATCGTCAATAATAAATTCTTTAGTCTTATTCAGGAAGTTTTTCCACCACCCCCCGTTTATATTATCCTTAGGATCAATTCCAGTGTCAGGGCGTCTTCCTCCCATAGTCTGATCCTCCGGAACCCTTGCACTCCTTGGACTTTTTCGTTCAACCTCTTGGTAGCGGTCATCTCGGTCATCCAAACCACGGAAACCCGAAAGCACCAAACCAACAGACGTAGCGTACATCGGGCTTTTGATCGCCTCAATTTTACTTTTGCCCAAGTGCTCGTTCGGATGGCCGATTCTGCAATCCAAGCCAGTCATGTATTCGAAAAGTTGCCTTGAGTGAGCCAACAAAGAGCCACCTCCCGTAATCACAATACCGGCCGCAAGTTTATTCTCATAACCGGAATTAATGATTTCAGAATGCACCATCTCGATGATCTCTTCCATTCTGGCCTCGATTATATGGGCCAAATTGATGACAGAAATCTCCTTCGGCGGACGGTTTCTCAAACCAGGGATTGACACCACTTCATTAGAATTCGCTTCTTCGGCGATGGCTTTTCCGAATTTCACTTTAAGAAGTTCGGCCTGCTTTTCCATCACGCCACAACCGTGCATAATGTCTTCAGTAATCACATTGCCTCCGAAAGGAATCACAGCCGTATGTCTAATAATATTGTCATGGAAAACAGCTACATCAGTAGTGCCTCCTCCGATATCGACAATACAAACTCCAGCCTCTTTTTCTTCGCTGCTCAAAACAGCCAAGCTGGATGCCAATGGTTCCAAAATCAGATTTTCAACCTCCAGACCTACTCTCCTAACGCATTTGTTCACGTTATAAATAGCATTGGCCTGAGCGGTAATCACATGAAAATCCGCTTCAAGCCTCAGGCCTCTCATTCCTACAGGATCCTTGATCGAACCTTCGTAATCGACAGTATAGTCTTGTGGCATGATATGAATAATCTCATTTCCCGGAGGGATCACGATCTTGTACATATCATGTCTCAGACGCTTAACGTCTTCTATTGAAATCTCGTCATACATTGAGTCGCGAGTAATGCTACCATGGTGGACCGCACTCTTTATGTGTTGTCCAGCTATACCAACATTAACGACCTGGATATTGATGCCTGATTGTTTCTCCGCTTCGTCGATCGCTTTCTCGATCGCCATCACAGTCCTATCGATGTTACTAACAACACCTCTCACTACCCCATCAGAGTCAGCCTTGCCCATACCAAGTACCTCCAGCTTTCCGTACTCGTTCTTACGACCGACCACAGCGCAGATTTTGGTAGTGCCAATATCAAGGCCAACAACAATTCTTTCGTTATCCATGCGACAATAATTTTCAGGGCTTATGGGTATCCTCTAAAAAGTTCAATTAAAAATAATATTTAATACGAACATCACCCAATTTTACGGGAATTAATTCCATAAAATTTCCTTTGGCGGGCTTACACTCAAATATTGAGCCCGCAAACCGCAATATAATCAATAGCGGACCTTACAAGAAAGTCCGATTTACACTTTTTTCATTCGCATACAATTTGCCTTTCAAACTCCAAACTTACCCGCTTATATGCGTTAGGGCCCTTGAAAGGGTAAATATGCTCGTAAAACCAAGTCAACTTTTGCAATTTCCGATCGATATCTTGCGGGAGACCAAGTTCGAAAATTTGCTTTCCGACTTGCGGAAAAATCTTCAACCTTCCCTCCTTGTCAACATCTACTTGGGCGATCTGCGCTTTCAAGAACTCATCCTCCTCAAGCTTGCGCAAAACAGTCATTACTCCTTCGAAAATTTCGTCCTGTTTTCCGTTAACAAACTTATTCGCGTAGGCTCCGCTCACTAACGGGACTCGGGCGGTAAAGCGTGAAGAAGTCGGCAAAATCGCTCCGTCAAAATTTATGTAAGCGTCTTTGGCTCGTGGGCGGACAATCCGGGCTATCGGTCTGTTTTGAGTAACATTCGCAAACAGCACTCCCGACACACCGGCGTACACTTCCGCATTCTGAACGAATTTATGCTTCTCTATATCTTTCTCGATTTCCTTCAGGTTGATATAGGACAAAGGCTCCCCAACCAACTTGCGACTTCCGCTTTTTGTCATCATCCGTTTTACAGACTGTTCGCTGACAAAAAACTGCTGATGGGAATCGTCAACCGTCACTTCGATTCGGACACAACGCCTAGCCCATTGCTTTTTAGCCACAAACCAGCCAAGCCCGGCAAGAATCACGATTCCCCCGATGATCTTCGGCCCTATTTTCAACTTTATGTTCGAGAAAACCTTGAGCATAATTATCTATAGATTTCCTTAATCGGATCAAGCAATTGGTAAACGTCTCCGGCGCCGACCGTAACCAGCAACCCGGGCTTGTTTTCCCTAATAAATTCCAAGGCGTTTTCCTTAGATATCAAACGCTTGTTTTCACATGTCACTTTATCCAAAATCAACTTCGAATCAACCCCTTCGATCGGAAGTTCCCTCGCCGGATAAATATCCAACAAAAGTAAATTATCGGAAAGGCTCAGACTTTCGGCAAATCCCGCAAAGAAGTCTCGTGTCCGGGTATACAGGTGCGGTTGGAAAACCACCGTAAGCTCTTTTCCCGGATAAATTTCCTTAACCGATTCCAGAAACGCCCTTACTTCGGTCGGGTGATGCGCATAGTCGTCGATTACGGTTACATTTTCCGTTTTCAACACATATTCGAAGCGCCTTTTCACGCCCAAAAAGCTTTCGACGCCTTCCTTGATTTTCCCGACATCCACTCCATTGGCCAAAGCCACATGAATGGCGGCCAACATGTTTTCCACGTTATGCCTTCCGGGAACAAGCTGTTTCAGGTTTTCGATCCGGGCTTCCGGGCTCACGAAGTCATAAACCTGATATCCGTCCGGTGTACTTCGCAAATTTTCAGCGCGGATATCGGCCCGTTCACCGAACCCGTATCTCAAAATCTCGATGTTTTTGTTCTCTGGCAAAACGAATTCGGGCACCTTTTCCGAAGCCCAAACGATTCCGTTCTCCGGCACCTTGGCTATGAACTCGGCAAAAGATTCGAAAACGCTATCGGCTTCGCCGTAAATATCGAGATGGTCAGGCTCTACGGAAGTAACTACCGCCTGATCCGGAGAAAGCCGCAAGAATGAACGGTCAAACTCATCGGCCTCGACTACCGCCAAACCGTCTGTAACATTTCCTCTCAACAGTAGGTTGGAGTTGAAATTTGTGGCAATGCCGCCCAAAAAAGCGCTACAATCTTTTTGACCGACATCTAGCAAATGCGCCAACATCGATGAAGTTGTCGTTTTCCCGTGTGTTCCTGAAACGCCTACCGTGAATGTGCCGGAAGTGATAATCCCCAATACTTCCGAACGCTTTTTCGGCTCATAACCGACGGATTTCAAGTAGCCGAATTCTTTGTGTCCAGCGGGAATCGCCGGAGTGTAAACCACCAACGAATCTTCTCTGAAAGCGCGAAATTCCTCGGGCAAACTGTCAGGATTGTCTTCGAAGCTCACCCGCATACCTTCCTCTTCCAACGCGTCGGTAAGCGGGGTTTTGGTAAGGTCGTAGCCGGAAACTCGCACGCCGCCTTTCACAAACCACCTCGCCAAGGCACTCATTCCAATCCCCCCTATTCCGAGGAAATACACATTTCGAATTTCTTCCAGTCTCACTGCACCAACTTTAAAATCTCGTCAACTATTTCGTCCGCGGCGTTCGGCTTCGCCAATTTTTTCATATTTGCGGAAAGCTCTTTCCGTTTCGCTTCGTCGGCAAACAAACCCGTTACCGTTTCCAACAATTTCTCCGAAAGTTCGCTATCCCTGAGCATCAAGCCCGCGTCTTCTTTCACCAAAGCCAAAGCGTTTTTGGTCTGGTGATCTTCGGCTACGTTTGGCGAAGGAACAAAAATCGTAGGCTTGGCAACCAAGCAAAGTTCGGAAACGGATAAAGCTCCGGCTCTGGACAACACGACGTCCGAGGCCGCGTATGCCAAGTCCATTTCCTTCATATATTCGACAATCAGGGTGTTTTTCAAACCCATATCTGCCGTGGTTCGCTTTACTCGCTCAAAGTATAGTTTACCAGTAGGCCAAATCACCGAAATTCCTTGTTCGTCCAGCGCTTTAATATGCTTGAGCATGGCGTTATTAATCGCCAAAGCGCCTAAGCTTCCGCCAAGAACCAACAGCGTTTTGCTGTCTTTTTCAAGGCCGAAATGTTTTCTGGCTTCTTCCCGTTTCCCGTCTACGTCAAGAATATCTTGTCTTACCGGGTTTCCGGTCAAAACAATCCTTTCGGCAGGAAAAAACTTTTCCATTCCCAAAGACGCCACACACACCTTCGCCACTTTATTCGCCAACAATTTGTTGGTAAGGCCGGCGAATGCGTTTTGCTCCTGAATCAAAGCGGGCACCCCGGATTTTGAGGCTTGATGAAGCAAAGGACCGCTTGCGTATCCTCCGACTCCTACCGCCACGTCCGGTTTGAAATCCTTCACAACTTTTCGGGCCAAAAGAAGGCTTTTCAACAAACGGAATGGAAACGACAAGTTGCTCCAAGTCAGCTTTCGCTGAATTCCGCGAATCGGCAAACCGACAATTTTATAACCTGCTTCGGGCACTTTCTGCATTTCGAGCTTTCCTTCGGCTCCCACAAAAAGAATCTCCGCACCGGGAACGCGTTCCCGAAGTTTATTCGCGATAGCGATGGCCGGGTAAATATGCCCCCCGGTACCTCCACCGCTTATTATGGCTTTAATTTTTTTCATCTTTCAACGATTCAGGCTTCAACAGTCATCTTCCTTCTCACATTCCCTTTTGGCCGGATAACGGGTTCCTGTACTTTAGCCGATGATTCGCCACGGCTTACGCTAAGGATAATTCCCAACGCAACTCCAGTAAACAGCAAAGACGTACCGCCCATACTGACAAAAGGCAAAGTAAGTCCCGTCACGGGCATTAGCCCAACGACTACGCCCATGTTGATCAAGGCCTGCAACACCAGAGAAAAACTTAGCCCGGCAGACAGCAACCCGCCCAGTGGCCGATCACTTTTACTCGCCACCAACATTCCCCTGTACAGCAAGCCCAAATAAAGAATCAGCATAAACAAACCGCCTCCAATGCCGTACTCCTCAATGATTATCGCATAAACGAAATCTGAATACGGGTGCGGAAGAAAGTTCTTCTGCTTACTGTTTCCAGGACCTTCACCCAACAAACCGCCTTTTGCAACAGCGATATATGATTGTTCCGACTGGAATGAAAGCGCTGTAGGATCAAGGTGCGTTTTAATTCGGGAAACAAACGTCGGCCCTCGCTGGCCTATGACAATCGCCAAAGCGCCGACCATCAAGCCCGCAACGATAATTACCCCCAGACGCTTTAACGGAACCCTTCCGATAAACATAATCAGGAGGCCTGTCGTAAATAGAAGCCCCGAAGTTGACAAATCCGACAACCCAATCAAACCGCAAATCACAACCATCCAAGCCAGCATTGGCAAAAGGTCCTTGATCGTACAGTTTTCTATTTCATGCTGTCGCTTTGAAAGCATTCCCGCCAAAGACGAGATCAGAGCCAGTTTTGCCAAATCCGAAGGTTGAAAGCGCTGTTCCACAATCGGGATTATCATCCAACGGGAAGCTTCGTTAATCTCCGGGCCGTAAAACCAAGTGAAAAGCAACAACGGAACGGAAAGCAACAAGCCTACTTTGGCGATAATCGGATAATACCTGAAATCGATCTTATGAGCGATCCACATTACACAAAAACTCAACGCCAACAGGATGCTATGCTTGATCAAGTAATACTCTGTATTTCCACCCGCATTTCTATAGGCCAAATTCCCAGAGGCGCTATAAACCACAAGCACACTGAAAGCCATCAGACAAAAGACGATCGCCCATACTATCGGGTCGCCTTTGAGATGTTTGTTCGCAATTTTTTTAACGATATCCATCCTTCGGATTTTTCACTCTTAAAGCGTAGCCGCTATCTGTTCCAATACGGCGTCTTTGAACTGCCGGCCTCTGTCCTCATAATTTTTGAACAGGTCAAAACTCGCACAAGCGGGTGACAGCAGTACCACATCACCGGCATTGGCGATCTCAAGCGCATAATTGACAAGCTTTTTCACATCCGTAAATTCACTGACGGGCAATTCATTTGCAAAGCTTGATTTTAGCTTCGAATTCTCGACCCCCAAGCACAACAAATCCCGCACTTTGTCTTTCACCAAATGTTCCAGCTCGCTGTAATCGTTTCCCTTGTCAGTACCACCCGCAACCCAGATTATCGGTTCGTCAAAGCTTTCCAAAGCGTATTTCACAGCATCCACGTTTGTAGCTTTCGAGTCGTTGTAAAAACGTACGCCTTTCAGTTCACCGACAAACTCCATCCGATGTTCCGCCTGCCGATAAGTCCTGATTCCTTCCTTTATGGTTTCAGCGTCAAGCCCGACTTCCAAACAAGCGACGATAGCGCAAAGCATATTCACCCGATTGTGCGGGCCCTTCAGGTCAAATTCGTTAACATTCCACTCTATCCCGGCCTCTTCTAAACGAAGCCCGTCGGCAACCGAAGAAGCGTAAGCCTCAGAATTCCGAAGCGAAACTCCGTAAGAAACGGCTTCCCCCATTGGGTGCCTAGCGATTTCGCTAACCAAATCATCATCTTCGAAGAAAACGAAGCGATCATCGGCCGTTTGATTCATCGTGATTCGGGCCTTTGACCTAGCGTATTTCTTTATGCTATTCTCGTAGCGGTCTAAATGATCCGGTGTAATATTGAGCAGGATTCCCACATTGGCCCGAAAGTCTTTCATCCCGTCAAGCTGGAAGCTGGAAATCTCCAAGACATAGTAATCCCGGTCGTTATGAACCAATTGCCGGGCAAAGCTAAACCCGATATTCCCAGCCAGCCCTACATTCAACCCAGCGTTTTCCAGAATATGGTAAATCAGACCTGTAGTCGTAGTCTTTCCGTTGGTGCCCGTTATCGCCACAATTTTCGAATCCGTATAACGGAACGCAAACTCCAATTCCGAAATCACCGGAATCCCATTCTCCTCGAGCTTCTTGATCAAGGGAGCGCTATCCGGAATGCCCGGACTTTTCACCACCTCATCCGCTTTAAGAATCAGCGTCTCGGTATGGCGTTTTTCCTCATAAGGAATCCCTTTCAGGTCGAGTTCGGTTTTGTAACAATCGGCTATCGCTCCTTTATCGGACACAAACACTTTCAGCCCTTTGGCCTTGGCCAATAAGGCCGCGCCTGTTCCGCTTTCTCCAGCACCAAGAATGACTACGTTTTTATTCATCCTTCCCTATTTTCGGTTAAAAAATCATCGTAATTTCAATGTAATCAACGCCAAAAGCGCCAACAAAATCCCTACAAGCCAGAATCTAGTCACGATTTTAGCCTCCTGTATTCCCTTTTTCTGATAATGGTGATGCAAAGGCGACATTAGGAAAATCCGCCTGCCCTCGCCGTACTTTTTCTTCGTGTATTTGAAATAGGCTACCTGAAGGATAACCGAAAGGCTCTCCACGAAGAAAATCCCGCAAACGATCGGCAAAAGCAACTCTTTGCGAACCGTCAACGCCAAAACGGCGATCACGCCACCGATAGAAAGGCTTCCCGTATCGCCCATAAATACTTGGGCGGGGAACGCATTGTACCAAAGAAAACCGGCGCAAGCCCCGACAAAAGCGGCGCAGAAAATTACCAATTCACCAGAATTCGGGATATACATTATATCCAGATATTCCGAGAAAATCGTGTTGCCCGACAAGTAAGCGAATACACCCAAAACAACACCGATAATGGCGGAAGATCCCGCCGCCAAACCATCGATCCCGTCCGTGAGGTTCGCTCCGTTGGACACGGCCGTCACGATGAAAATCGAAATCAGCGTGTAAATAATCCAAGTATAATCCCTCGGCAAAAAAGGGATTAAATCATGATAATCGAATTCGTTATGCTTCAGGAAAGGAATAGTGGTTATGGTAGCTTTTACATCCTTGAATTCTCCATCGGGAGCATCACGTTGCTGTGAATTTTGAGCCAAAGTCTCGACGGTTGCCTTTTCTTCCTGATTCTCATATTCCCGAACCACAACGCCGTCGTTAAACGACAACACCAATCCGACAATAAGCCCCAAACCTACCTGGCCGACAATCTTGAACTTTCCGGCAAGACCTTCTTTATTTTTTCTAAAAACCTTAATATAATCGTCAAGAAAACCGATTGCACCCATCCAAAGCGTAGAAACAAGCAAGAGGATGATGTACACATTGTCGAGTTTTGCGAAAAGCAAAGCCGGCAAAACGATAGCGGCAATAATAATCAGCCCGCCCATAGTAGGCGTGCCTTTTTTCTCCATTTGGCCGTCGAGCCCCAGATCACGGATACTCTCGCCAACTTGCAATCTGCGAAGCATGTTAATCAACCGTTCGCCAAACGTAATCGTAATCAACAACGAAACCAGCATAGCCGCGCTGGCCCTGAATGAAATGTACTGGAATACACCCGCGCCCGGCACGTCAAACTGCCGTTGCAGGAAATCGAAAAGGTAATAAAACATGCTCCTCGTTTGATAGGGTCGCTTTCCGGTCTGTCCGCCGACGCCTATGCGTTACGGCTTTCGTTCCTAAAAAGCATTTTAGTATAGTCTCTCTTTTCATGTCGCCCCAAAAAATGCGGGACGCTTTGGCTAGAATTCCGAAAAACCTAAGCCTTGGTTTGTATCACGACTCCCCGAAAGTCTCGCCCAAGACTTTTCGGTCGTCAAAATCATAACGCACGCCATTTACTTCCTGGTACGTCTCATGCCCTTTTCCAGCCACCAGAATCACGTCTCCAGGTTTCGCCATCATAATTGCGGTCCGAATCGCTTCCTTCCTATCCGTAATCGACAATACTCTTCTGGCGTCGCCTTTTGGCACTCCCGCTTTCATATCCGCCAAAATTGCCTCCGGGTCTTCGCTTCTTGGGTTATCAGAAGTCAAAATGACCTTATCGCTAAGCTCGACGGCGATTTTGGCCATCTCCGGTCTTTTGGTTTTATCGCGGTCACCACCGCATCCCACGACCGTCAGGACTGACTCATCTCCCTTTCTCAGCCCTTCGATGGTAGAAAGTACGTTTTCCAAAGCGTCAGGCGTATGCGCATAGTCCACAATCGCTGTAATCCCTGTTTGGTTCGGTACGGCTTCGAAACGTCCCGGAGCCGCTTTAAGACCTGTCAATGTGCGTAAAGCTTCATCTTGTTCCTCGCCCAACAATGTCGCAACAGCATAAACGGCCAACAGATTATATGCGTTGAATTTGCCCGTAAGGCGGAACCAAACCGACTGACCTTCGATATCAAGCTCCATTCCCTCATAAGCCAAAGTGACGATTTTGGCTTTGAAATCAGCCATATTCTTTACCGCAAATGTCTTTCTGGCGCCTTTGCAGTTTTGCAACATAAAATTGCCACGCTTGTCATCGGAATTCACCAGACCGAAAGCGCTTTTCGGCAATCCGTCAAACAGCTTCTTTTTGGCGTCGATATATTTGCGGAACGTCCCGTGATAATCAAGATGGTCGTGGGTGATGTTCATAAACACCGCCCCGTCGAAATCGAGACCTGCCACGCGATCCTGCTCGATGGCATGCGAACTCACCTCCATAAAGCAATGCGTAACGCCCGAATCAGCCATTTCGCGCAACAATCGGTTAATCTGCAACGCATCACCAGTTGTATGCGTAGCGGGAATTTCCCTGTCAGCGATCTTGTTCACCACTGTCGAAAGCATTCCGCTCGCATATCCCATTTCGGAAAAAAGACGGTACAAAAGCGTTACTACCGACGTTTTTCCGTTTGTTCCGGTTACGCCAACCAGTTTCAGTTCTTTCGACGGATTTCCGTAAAAAGCCGAAGCCATTTTCCCCAAAGCCTCAGAAGCGCTCGACACTTTCAGGTATAAAACACCGTCTTTAAACTTCTCAGGCATACGCTCCAACACGATGACCGAAGCGCCCTTTTCCAAAGCCTTTTCGATATAGTCGTGGCCGTCCACCCGCGTACCGGGCACGGCAAAAAACACGTCTCCCGATTCCACTTTCCGAGAATCGAAGTGCAAAGCCCCGATTTCGGAAACGTCCGTCCCTACGCGTTTCGATATTTTTATTCCACTTAAAAGTCCCTCTAAGCGCATTATTCCAAAGTCAAATAGATCTGCTTTCCTTTCCTCACTTTCGCTCCCGGACTCAGCGACTGGTTAGCCACCCGGCCTTGTCCTCTGTAATGGACACGCATTCCGCTGTTTTCCAGCAAGAAAATCGCATCCCGCAATGTCATTCCCCTCACGTCCTGCACGACGTCACGTTCCTCAAGCGCAGGTTTCCACGACAGTTTGCCGGCATTTACGCTAGAGCGCACCCAATCGGCGTCATTGGCTCCTTGGCTTTCTATTCCTAGCCTCTCACAGATTGTAGCCAAATCGTCACGGTTCCCGGCCCTTATCACAGGAAAAACGCCTTCTTCCAATTTACCAGCTAACGGAATCGGGTTTTGCAAGTCCAAATCCGTAGCGTAAATCTTGTCTGCGACTTCCTTAAACACCGGCGCCGCCACGTCGGCTCCATACTGATTATATCCTTTCGGATCGTCAATGACTACAATACAGCTGTATTTCGGCTTATCCGCAGGAAAATAGCCCGCAAAAGACGTATAATACGTTTTCGTATATCTGCCATTGACCAATTTCTGCGAAGTTCCCGTCTTACCGGCGACGCCGTAGTGGGTTCCCCTAATATTTCTGGCTGTTCCGCGCTCCACTACTCCTTCGAGCATTGCCCTGACTTTCTTCAGAGTTTCTTCGGAACAGATTTTATTTCTCAATACGATCGGTTCGGTTTCGCTGTAGCTTTTGGTTCCTTGGAAAACCCTTCTTACCAAAACTGGCCGGACCATTTTACCCGAATTCGCTACAGCGTTGTAAAACGCCAAAGTTTGCAACGGGGTCACTTTCAATTCATACCCCACTGACATCCAAGGCAAAGTGACACCACTCCAAGTCTTATTATCCGGAGATTTGATGTACGAAACACCCTCGCCTTTCATTCCGGTTCCCAAGGTTTCTGTCAACCCCATCTCTTTGATGTAATCGACGAAAGACTTCGGATCTTGGCCGAAATGCTGATCCACCAAACTCGAAATCCCGATATTAGAAGACTTCTCGAATACTTCCCTGACGGAGATCTTTCCGTGCCCTCCGATCTTGGAATCGCGCATAATCCGGTCAAAAAAGGCCCGCTCGCCGTTGCCGGTCTCTACCATATCCTCAAGTTCGAGATTCGTTTCCTCAAACAAAGCGATCATACTCGCCAGCTTGAATGTCGAACCCGGTTCCGAAAGTCCCTGACCACCCAAAGCGTAATTGTAAGACTCGTTATATCTGCCTCTTTTATTTCGCTCCAAGTTTACCAAAACCTTAATCTCACCTGTCTCGACTTCCATTACAATCACGCAACCGTAGTCCGCTTTATGGAACCGCAAAGCTTTGTCTAATGCGGATGAAGCTACGTCTTGAAGATTCATATCCAACGTCGTCTCCAAGTCCTTTCCGTCTATAGGACGCACCGCATTATTGTCAAACTCCGGACGCCAACGCCCGCCCATCACCTTACGATAAAGGGCTTTGCCGTTCGCTCCTCCCAGCTCCCTGTTGAAGCTGTATTCCAATCCGGCTCCCACGCCGTTTTCGTTCACCGAACCGATAGTCCTTTTGCCTAAAGTCTTAAACGGCAAATAACGACGGCTAACTTTCTCGAAGATCACTCCGCCCTTCATTCTACCCCTTCGGAAAATCGGCCACGTCTCCATCTGCTTTTTCTGCAAATGGCTTACTCGCTTTCGACTAATGACCAGATACTGGTCTCCAGTCTTTCTCGCTTTGCTTATTTTGTGTTTGTAGTACGATTTACCCGGTCCATCAAGTTCCCTATTGAGCAACATCGCTAAACTGTCGATGCCATTTTTAAAGTCTTCTTTCGAAGCGCGGGTTGGATCCATCGCTACTTTGTAGTAAGGGATGGATGTGGCCATCAAGCTACCGTCACCAGCATAAATATTTCCTCGGGTAGCGGGAATATCCCTAAACTCCAAGCCAATTTCTTCGGCTTTTTGCCTCCATTCCTCTCCCTCGAAAACCTGTATTTTCACCATACGCCAAATGATTCCCAAACTAACTAGGAACACTAGCAAAAACGCTATTCTGGCTCGGCGTAATATGGAATCCTTGATACTCACTTCTTCTCTATCACTAATTTGTATGGCGGGTCAAGGCTTTCTCTCAAACCCATCGATTTCACCCTTTTCGCCACCTCGGACTGTTTACCCTTAAACATATAATCGGCCTTGAGCGTAGTAAAATCCGCCCTTAGCTCCTCCACCTCATTGGAAAGCGATTCAATCTCACCTCCAATCTTACCGCTGTAATGGGTATTTCCGATATAGACAATCCCCAGAAAGATCAGGTAAGCGGCCTGAGGCAAATACTTAACCGGCAGGCCGTCTTGAAAGAAGACATCCCAGTTCAGCACTTTGTCAAACAGGAAAAAAACGTTGAATTTCTTCCTTTTCTTTTTCGCTTGTGGCGGTGCCACTTTAGGTCTGTTGACAGCCATATCTGTTTCGATAACCTTATCCGGAAACAGGCTTAAGCCAAATCAGTACGCTCCGCAACTCTTAATTTGGCGCTACGGGCCCTGCTGTTCGCTTCCACCTCTTCTGTTGTAGCCACAATCGGTTTACGCGTTACGGGTTCAAACGGGCGAAGCATATTTCCGTAAAAATCCTTTTCAACTTGTCCGTAAAACTTACCCTTCGCTATGAAATTCTTCACCAGTCGATCTTCCAAAGAATGATAAGACATGGCGACCAAACGACCTCCTGGCTTAATGACTTGCGAACATTGGGTAAGCATATCTTCAAGGGCTCCCATCTCGTCGTTCACCTCAATGCGAAGACCTTGGAACACTTGGGCGAAAAACTTATTCTCCTTGCCTCTGGGCGCAAACTTACCGATGGCTTCTTTCAAACCATTCACAGTCTCGATCGGTTCCGACATCCTAGCCGACACTATCGCCGCCGCCACGGTTTTAGCATTCTTCAGTTCACCGTACATTCCCAGTATGCGGTGCAATTCCTTCTCGCTATAATCATTCACCACATCTGCAGCCGTTTTGGCTACCCGCAAGCCCATGCGCATATCCAAAGCCGCGTCGAATCGGGTTGAGAACCCCCTTTCGGGAACGTCAAACTGGTGCGATGAGACACCAAAATCCCCCAACAAGGCGTCGATCTGGCGTACGCCGTGGAGTTTTAGATATCTGGCCAGATAACGGAAGTTTGATTCCACCAAAGTGAATCCCGGGTGATCGATTCCTTCGGCGTTGGCCCTGGCGTCTTCGTCCTGGTCAAAGGAAAAAAGCCTTCCGTTTTCGCCTAATCGGCTAAGTATTTCCCTCGTGTGGCCTCCGCCCCCGAAAGTGACGTCCACATACGTGCCGTCAGGTTTTATATTCATCGCGTCCACGCTCTCTTTGAGCATGACAGGAACGTGATAAGTCATATTAACGTTTGTTCGTTTATGGAAAGATTCCGCGAACGTACTAATCCGCGCCCAGAAACTCTTGCGCCAAATCAGAAAAATCTTCTCCGGATAGCGATTCGTCGCATATTTCCGGATTCCAGACTTCCAAACGGTCTCCCATACCAATCAACAGGGCGTCTTTTCCCAAATTGGCATGCGCAATCATGGCTTTGGGCAACAAAATCCTGCCCGCCGAATCAAGGCCAACCTCCCTTACCGAACGATAAAAAAGACGTTGCAATTTCCGATGGCCGGGGTTGAATTCGTCCAGTCCGGAAATCCGCGAAGCGATCCTCTCAAACTCCGGAACAGCGTAAATCAGCAGGCACCGCTCGGGCGACATACGCAATACGACCTCGTCGGCGTATGGCTCAGGCAACCTCGCCTTTACCTTCGCCGGCAAAGCCAACCGTCCTTTCGGATCGATTCTGCATTCGTATTCACCAGAGAACGAAACCATTACGTGTTTTGTGAGTTTGGCCCATTACAAATATATATATTCCCCCACCATTTACCACACTTCGCAACACTTTTCAACATTAAACCCCACTCAAGTAAAAATAATAATAAAAATTCATTTTTACATATTTCGAAAATGCGATTTGAATGTCTGTCCGGCTATCGCTAAATTGCGGTCAGTTTTTACCCCCGCACATTCTTACACAAATGGACAGACCCGATTTCGACGACATCTACATGGAATTGGCCGTCAATATGGCCAAGCGATCACACTGCATCAAAAAACACGTAGGCGCCGTTTTGGCAAAAGACACCAGAATCATCTCGGTGGGCTACAACGGCCCCCCAGCGCACACGCACAATTGTGACGAAGAATGGCCCGAAAGCGGTTGTGCAAGGGATTCGAAAGGCAGCTGTTCGCTGGCTATGCACGCCGAACAAAACGCGATACTTTACGCCATGAAAAATGACGCTAAAGTTGAGGGCTCCACTCTTTATGTAACGCTGGCGCCTTGCCTTCCCTGCTCAAGGATTATTCTTAGCGTCGGTATCAGCAAAGTTGTATACCTTAATTCGTACGCCGAATACAAAGGCCTTGATTTTGACGAAGGTGTTGAGTTCCTCAGAAAGTTCGGAGTGGAAACCGTAAGATACGAAGGTTGCTTACGACAAAAAGCCATTGACGACCACTTGGTATAAAGCCGTTTTAAGCCCGAATTAAAAGAATCCCTGCGGGTCAAAGACCGATATTATTCCTAACTTTGGAGTTTACTGACGACAAATCAAAACAAGCGTCAAAATGAATCTGAAACTGAAAAAACCTCTGGTTTTCTTTGACCTGGAAACAACAGGAACCAATATATCCCACGACAAAATCGTGGAATACGCCTTCATCAAAGTAATGCCAAACGGCGACACCGTGGAAAAAGTGTCTTTGGTGAACCCGAGAATTCCAATCCCGGAAGAATCAAGCATGATTCACGGCATTCGATACGAAGACATTAAGGACGCGCCTACCTTCGCTGATGTAGCCCAAGAGCTCAGCCAGTTTTTGGGAGGTTGCGACTTGGCCGGTTTCAACATCATCCGCTTCGACGCCCCGGTTCTCGTTGAGGAATTCACCCGGGTAGGAATGGAATTCGACGTTTCGGATAGAAAACTTGTCGACGCCCAGAAGATTTTCCACATGATGGAAAAAAGGAACCTTTCGGCGGCGTACAAATTCTACTGCGGAAAGAAACTCGAAGGCGCCCACGGCGCATTGGCCGACACCCAAGCGACTTTGGAAGTGCTTTGCGCGCAAATCGAACGCTACGAGGGGCAAGAGGCCGAAGACCTGCAAGGAAACGTTGTCGGTATAATGGAGAACAACGTGGACAGGCTCCACAAGATCTCGCTTAACAAAATGGTGGACTTGGCCGGTCGTTTGGCCCTCAACGACAACCAAGTGGAGATCTTCAACTTCGGAAAACACAAAGGCAAACCTGTCCTTGACGTATTCGACGAAGAGCCCGGCTACTACGACTGGATGATGCGTGGCGATTTTCCTTTAGACACCAAAAGAAAGCTCACCGACATCAAACTCAAGGCCTTCAACCAAAACCGTCGATAAGGATTTGGCCCGGAAAAAGGAATTGAAAAAAGGGAACGGTTATCCGCTCCCTTTTTTCATGCTCCGCAGAAGCAGTTCGGCTCTTATTTTTTCCGGGCCATCATAATGCCGTCCCTTACGGGAAGCAAGACGCATTGTACTCTGTCGTCGTTTTTGACCATATCGTTAAAAGCGAGGATCGCTTCGGTATCGCGGTCCAGTTTCTTTCTGCGTTCCGGAATCACTTTTCCGCTCCACAACACGTTATCGGCCAAAATCACTCCGCCCGGATTCAGTTTTTCGAAAACCAAATCATAGTAAGTGGCGTAGCTTTCTTTGTCCGCATCCAGAAACACCAAATCGAACCCGCCGTCCAATTCCGGTATAATCTCTCTGGCGTCGCCTACTCTGTATTCCACTTTTTCGGACAAGCCAGCCTCATCAATATATTGCTGAACCATCGACTCCAACTCCTCGTTTTTGTCAATCGTCACCAATTTCCCGTCTTCAGCCAGCCCTTCCGCTATACTAAGCGCAGAATAACCAGTGTAAGTCCCAACTTCCAGAACCTTTTTGGGATTGATCAAATGGGTAATAAAAGACAACAAACGGCCTTGGAAATGACCGCTCAGCATTCTGGGACGCATAATATTCACATGCGTTTCCCGGTTTAGCCTAGAAAGCAATTCCGGCTCATCCTCGGTGTGGGCGTCAGAATACGCCTGTATATCTTCGGGAAGAAATTCCATCTCTATTCTTTTTCAACAACTATTTCCCTGACTAATCTTCGGGCACAAATGTCAGCGTACTGAGTTTTTTCTCATCAAACACTTCCAAAGCTACTCTTTGCAGGTCTTCGCTCGTAACTTCCTGAACCCTGCGGGTCACGGCCTCGAAAGACTCGATACGGCCCAAATCAAGAAGGCTCTTTGCCATAACGAGCATCAGGCTTTGGTTATTCTCTTCGGACATCGCCATTTGCCCCAAAAGCTGCTCTTTGGCTCTACGCAACTGGACTGCGCCCAAAGGCACTTCCCTGAGCTTCTTTAATTCCTTATAAACCAAAGCTTGGGTCTTTTTGGAATATTTCGGCTCCGTCGCATAAAAAATACTGAACAAACCCGTGTCCGTCATCGCCGAACTTCCTGCTTCGATGCTGTACACATATCCGTACTTTTCACGAAGCGCCAAGTTAAGGCGCGAGTTCAGCGCCGGCCCTCCCAAAATGTTGGAAAGCATGAAAAGGTTCAGTCTGTCAGGATGTCCAATCCCGTAGCCGACATTTCCGATAGCCACGTGTACCTGTGAACAATCTTTCGACACCACTTTGTCGTTGGCGACATAAGTCTCAAACGGTTTCCGCTCACGCTCTATCGTTTTCTTTACAATTCCAGAAAGAAGCTTTTCCCCTAATTTGAAGACCTTGGAGGCCGGTTCACTACCGATATACGAAAACACGATTCGGCCGGTATCCATATTTCCGTCAATAAACCTCCGGAAATCATCACGGCCGAAAGCCATTACGCTCTCGCGGCTACCCAAAATATTCTTACCCAAGGTATGTCCGCCGAAAACCACTTCGTCGAAATCGTCTTGGATGGCGTCTTCCGGAACTTCCGTATACATCGCCATTTCTTCCAAGATTACCCGCTTTTCGTTTTCGATTTGTTTTTCAGGAAAAATAGAATCGAAAGTGATATCGGCCAAAAGCTCAAAAGCCTTCGGGAAATATTTATCCAGAACAGACGCGTGGAAACAGACTTTTTCTTTGGTAGTATAAGCGTTCAGTTCCCCGCCCACCGCGTCGATGGAATTCAGGATATGGAACGCTTTCCGCTTCCCAGTACCTTTGAAGGCCATATGTTCCCAAAAATGGGCAATGCCCCATTGGTCTTCGGCCTCATCACGACTTCCCGCATCCAGCATAAAGCCACAGTGGGATATCTTGGTATAAGGAACGTGTTTATGTATCAAGCGAATGCCATTCGGCAACTCGTGGATTTCGTAGTCTCTCATAGGAAGGCGCAAATGTACCAAAAAAATTCAAGCGCTAAAAAAGAAAGACTAGCCTAGAAGCTAAGGAAAAAACAGGCCCAGAGTCAGGGAAAAACTAGGTTCCAGTACAAACTTGTCATAATCGTCGTTCTTGAATGGATGTTTATCATCATCGGCATGGTTTAGCTTTCCCTGCCAACGGTACCCACCGTCTAAACCGACTAACACATCAAGAAATACCCGGACTCCTTTTTTCCGGCCTACAACTCCTTTCTCCGGCCTTGGTATCTGATTGCGAACCCCAAACGCCCAACCGTACGCCATTTGATTCCCTGAACGCTTAAAAGTCCGAATTGCCTCAGCTCCGTTGGCTTTGACGGCGTCAGTCAAACCGCTGTAAGTTATTCTGTGGCCGAAATAAGGATTTCCGAAAAGGCCATGTTCATGATAAAACCATTGACCAAACCTTACGTTCGTTCTGGTTTCCAGCTCTTCTCCCAGTTTCAAAGCCGAAGATCGTCCCCCCATTTTACTGGCCCAATAATCTACGGATAACGAAAGCCCTAATCTGTTTTCCCAATACCGCTCCACAGAAGCTGACATCTTACCACTAAAAAGACCCGCCAAACCTATTCCTGCCACCCAACCTCTAGCCTCATGGTTTTTAAACTGAAAATATCTGGATTTTCGCTTGGCCTTGTACATATATGACGGATTCCCCTTTCTTCCTTTTTTGCGTTTGCCCACTTCCACCTCACCAAAAGGACGGTAATAACCTGACAACCCACCCCGCTTATCATATAGCTTCCACAACCCTTTTCGCTTAGCATCACGCATGGTTCCTTCCATACTGAGTTGTCCGTCCTCATAGTACCCGCGATAATGCCCTTCGCCTGACGGAGCGTAAATCGCCTCGCCTTCTAACGAACCATCTTCCCTATAAAAGCTCCAATCGCCAAAACGCTTACCACTCCTGATATGTCCCATCACTTTAGTGGCTCCTGAAGGATAAACTTCCGTATAAAGACCATCCTTATAAGAAACTCCGCCTTTTCTCTTCCCGTCTTCGCTCCACATCTTCCAGTACCCTTGCGGACTGTCCTTTTCCATCACGCCTTCCTCCCTCAGTCTTCCCGACTCGTAATATTCCTTCCATTTGCCATTGGCGCTTCCGTTTTCAAAAAGTCCTTCTGAACGAAGTTTTCCCGAAGGGTAATAATATTTCCAAACACCCTCTTTTTTTCCTTTTAAATACGCGCCTTTCGCACGCGGTTTTCCATCACCGTAATAAAAAACCCAAGAACCCGAACGCTCTCCCCCCACAATCATCCCTTCCATCGACAGCTTATCTCTCTCAAATCCTTGGAAAAAAATCAGTCCCGACCGATCAAAGGTCTTCACACTTGTCAAAGATCTATTCTGAAGATATCGCTTGCGCTCAACATGCCTTCCATTTTCAAACTTGTCCCGAAATTTTATCTCACCGAAAGCTCCGTATGTCACCCACTCGCCGTTTTCATTTCCAGACACATAACATCCCGTACGCTCAAGGCGACCGCCCAAAGCGTAATACGCCCAACAACCGTCTTTGATGTTTTTTTGGTAAGTTCCTTCAGCTTGAATCCTACCGTCTTTGTAATAAAAAAACCATTTCCCGTCCGGCAAACCATCCCTGTACTCTCCTTGGCTCTCAAGAATACCATTTCTGAAGAACGACCTGTACCGACCCTCCATAACACCCGAAACGGAATCTCGAAGCTGGAATGCTTCCTTCAAAATATCCCCTTCATAGAAACGATGTACTTCGGGCTTTTGGCCAAACGAAACTAAAGCTCCCAAGCACAAAGAGAAGAACAAAAAAAGACCAAAGACAACTTTCATAAAAACCGGCTTTCCTGACAAAAAAACTTAGTCGTGCTATTTCACCGCCCAAACCACTAATTTAGAACATTCGCCATGCAACAGCATTAAGTATTTCTGCAATTTTTCTACATGAAATACAAAATAAAATTATCTCTCCCGAACTTGACTCCTAAATGCTAAGGATCAAACTTTGAACCTCGACAAAAATAAAAAGAACATGAATATATCTTCTCTCTCAGAAATTTGTAAAACACCGGGTATTTCCGGCTTCGAAAAACCAATCAGAGACCTGATTATCAATAAAATTGAAGGCCTAGTCGATAGCTTCGAGATCGATAACATTGGCAACTTGGTGGCTGTCAAGAAAGGAACGTCCGGAAATGACAGAAAAGTGATGGTGGCCGCGCATATGGATGAAATAGGCTATATCGTAAAGCATATTGATGATTCCGGTTTTCTCCGTTTCCAAACCATCGGTGGGTTCGACCCCAAAACCCTAACTGCCCAGAGAGTCACCGTGCATGGCAAAAAGGGGGAAATCCTTGGCGTTATGGCTTCCAAACCGGTTCACCTGATGAGTCCGGAAGAAAGACAGAAAGCGATCAAAACCGAAGATTTCGTAATCGACACCGGGCTACCGAAGGAGGAAGTCGAAAAATACGTAGAGATCGGCGATCCTATCACGAGGGAAGGCGACCTCAAACAAATCGGCGAATGCGTAAACGCAAAGTCAATCGACAACAGGGTATCGGTCTATATTCTGATAGAAACCCTAAAAGCGTTGCAAAGCCGTGAAATTCCTTACGACTTCTATGCCACGTTCACCGTTCAGGAAGAAGTCGGCGTAAGAGGCGCTAGAGTCGCAGCTCAACACGTCAATCCGGACTTTGGAATCTCGCTCGACACGACTGTAGCCTTTGACCTCCCCAACACTCAGCCTCACGAACAAGTAAGCGCCTTGGGCAAAGGGCCAGCGATCAAAATCATGGATGCAATGGCTATTTGCGACACCAGAATGGTCGGTTACCTAAAGACCACCGCCAAAGGAGCGTCAATAGAATGGCAACCCGAAATCTTGAGCGCCGGCGGAACCGACACGACGGGTTTACAACTTATGAGCAAGTACGGAGCTATTGCCGGAGCCATCTCCATCCCCACAAGACACTTGCACCAAGTGATCGAAATGGCGAACACAAAGGACATCGACGATTGCGTAAAACTTCTCACTGAAGCTATCGCCAATATCGACAACCATGACTGGAATCCGTAAACGCTAAGCCTCCCGGGCTTTTTACTTACGTCCGGGTTTGGTAGATTTGTGGTTTGGTCGTCCTCCGACAACATTTACAGGGCCACCTTGTATTTTTAGGTGATTTTCGACCATATTTATTCTGTAATTACATCTAACACGATCGATAAGCCAAGATGGAAAAGAACTTCGTAGAGGAACTCCGGTGGCGTGGAATGATCCACGACATAATGCCAGGCACGGAAGAGCAATTTCAAAAAGAGTTGACAGCCGCGTATGTGGGCATTGACCCTACCGCAGATTCCCTCCACATCGGCCACCTGGTCAGCGTGATGATGCTCAAACATCTTCAGGCCGCAGGGCACAAGCCCATCGCATTGGTCGGAGGCGCCACGGGCATGATCGGCGACCCTTCCGGAAAGTCGGAAGAGCGCAACTTACTGACCGAGGATATTTTGCGCCAAAACCAAGAAGGCATCCGCAAGCAACTCAAGAAATTCCTCGACTTCGATAGCGACTCAGCCAACGCGGCCGAACTCGTAAACAACTACGACTGGATGAAAGGTTACTCTTTCATCGATTTCGCCCGCGAGGTCGGAAAACACCTGACTGTCAACTATATGATGGCCAAGGATTCCGTTAAGAAAAGGCTGAACGGAGAATCGAAAGTCGGTATGTCTTTCACTGAGTTCACCTACCAGCTTCTCCAAGGCTACGACTTCCTCCACCTTTACCAGAACAAAAACTGCAAATTGCAGATGGGCGGTTCCGATCAGTGGGGCAACATCACTACCGGCACAGAGTTGATTCGCCGTAAAGCGCAGGGCGAGGCGTTTGCGCTCACTTGCCCGTTGATCACAAAAGCCGACGGTAAAAAATTCGGCAAAACAGAGAAAGGCAACGTTTGGCTAGATCCGGAAAAAACGTCTCCCTACGCTTTCTACCAGTTCTGGTTGAACGTAACTGACGATGACGCCGTTCGCTACATCAAGATTTTCACGATGCTGACTCAGTCGGAAATCGAAGAATTGGTAGCCACGCACCAAGAAGCTCCGCACCAGCGTTCGCTTCAGAAGAGATTGGCCGAGGAAATCACCGTAATGGTACACTCAAAAGAAGATCTCGACGCGGCGATCAAAGCTTCGGGTATTCTTTTCGGAAAATCCACTTCGGAAGATTTGACTTCGCTCGACGAAAGGACTTTCCTTTCTGTTTTCGAAGGCGTACCCCAAGCCGAAATCAGCAAAGCGGATCTCCAAGGTTTGGAATCCGTAACCGAATTGCTCTCTACCGCAACAAACGGAATCGTTTTCAAATCAAAAGGCGAAGCCCGCAAGATGATTAAAGGCGGTGGCGTTAGCATCAACAAAAACAAAGTGACCGACAGCGAGCAATCCGTTCAGGATTTCGAACTGTTACAAGGCAAATACTTGTTGCTTCAGAGAGGCAAAAAGAATTATTTTATCGCCAAAATCACTGACTAATCAGAAGGCATATATAGAAAAAGCCAAGCGCAGAAACGCTTGGCTTTTTTATGTTTAATCAAACGCCTTTCTATTCACATTTCGTTTTCAATTCGTTCAAAGCGTCTAAAACTTCCCCCTTATTTTTCCAAGGCAAGAAATGTCCCGCTTCAGGCAATTCTTTTACGGTCAGACACTCATTGGAGAAATACTCTTTACAGTACTTCACCGTCGCAAAAGGGACCAGCCAATCTTTTTCACCATGCATCATCAAGACCGGAACCCGAATTCTATTCAACCGCCCTTGAAGACTTTCAAGTTCTTTTGAAAGTGTCCACATTTCCTTATTACTGGACGCCAAACCCCTTGACAATACCGGCGAAAATCCTTTTGCCAAATAATTGTAATACTTCCTTTTCTGATGTTTAGGCGATAAAGTCGGCGCTAATAAAAGGGCTCCCTTAACTTTTGGGTTATTGAGCGTCAGCATTTCCGCCACCACGGCTCCTCCGTAAGAATGACCCAGCAAATACGCCTCATCAGCGTCAAGAGAATCGAGCAAATTGGAAAACAACCTCGCCTGATCAGCGACAGTCATCTTCTTTTTGATTTTCGTCTCCCCATAACCTGGACGATCCACCAAAACAGGACGGAAAGACTCCTTTACCCTATTTTCGTTGGCTATATTGATCAAAGCTTTATAATCACCCGGAGAACCGTGAACAAGCAAAAGCACTGGCAAATCCTCGCCTCCAAAATCTACGTAATGCAACACACCGTCTTTACTCTGGAAACGATACGAACCCTGAACTTTCTTATGGCTTTTTTTCTGACTTGAAGAACACCCCATGGATATCGCTATGAACAACAACGTCAATCCCCAAAAGGCTCTAAGACCGTAAATGCGCATACAACTCTTTTACGAAAGTGGATAATGGCTGAGGTTTGAACCCGTGTTCCAGATTCTTTTTCGCTACCTCATACGCCAGCCTATGCTGCTTTAACACGACTGCGTACGCTTTTCCTAACGTAAAATTTTGTCCGTAGATATGTGTCGCTTCGGAATTCACTCCGTTAAGCTCGACCACTTTAATCGTCTCCCCCTTATACAAATCTTCGAGAGAACGTACTTTCAAATCAAAACGTCCGTAATGGAAGCCCTTGATATCTTTCGTAATCTCATCGAAAACTTTGACCAATTGGTCATTGATAAGGTGATTGGCATCTATAAACTCCGTACCTCTACAATGATTGCCTATTTGTTCCAACACCAACGTTTCGCCTTTCGGCAATACCCGGTCTAGCTCGGAAGAAAATCGATCAAAAAGATATTCCTCACGTCCAACGGCCCGCATATTGGATTGGATTAATTCCTTTAAAGTTGACTCGCCATCCCCTACCGCAGAAAGAAATCCTTTTGCGGTTACCGAAAACACTCCGGAATTCACTCCTAAAATCCTATAATAGAAAATCCCGAATTCCAATTCGTCCTCAACAAACTCTTGAAGCATAAAAGGCTCGTCAAGTTCGGAATAGATTTTCTTCCAATCGCCCTCATTCCTTACAAGCCAAACACCTTTGCCTCTTTCCCCAAAATCGGGCTTACAGATAAACGGAAAATCAAAATCAGTTTTATAAAATTCCGCATTTTCAGGGCGTTCGTCGAAACGGCGGGTTTTGGGCAAGTATTTTTCGGGAAGAAGCTCCAGCGCTTCCCCTTTACTGTAACGGAACAGCCCCCCCATATGCATGGAAGGGTTTACCGCCGTAAAGTAAAGCCAACTCCGCAAACGAATCGCATAGTATAGCCATACAATTAAAAAGGGTGCGTAAAACACCCATGAAGGCCAGTATTCAAACCTGGCCAATCTTTTCCAAAAGAAATCATTTTCCTTCGCCAACAGCCTCTAAGTATTAGTTCTGCATCTGATAAACAACCGTAGACTGCGCCACACCAAAGTGAGCCGGCAATTTCAAATCGGGAAATGACTGATTGAGTCCGATTTTAATAATCGCCATATGGTGAATCATATGCTCAATGTTATATACTATTTCTCGCAATACACTTGTCCCCATCTTTTCCTTATCAACACCGGACAAAGGGTAAGCGATTTCCAGCTCCAATGTCTTGTCGCTTTCCAAGCTTCCGAGCCAACCGTTAAGTTCGTGGATTTTAGCCACCATCTTACCCATATCGCTTTCCAACGACTTATCATGAGCCCTTTTATCGTAGCACAAACTACCCGTTTCCGAAGAACGCATCAGGCAATCGTAAAATTCCACGATATGCCTAATGTGCTGTCCGATGGTTGATCCCGACAGGATCTCCAATTTATCCGTAAAGGCTTTCTCGCCTATTTGGTCACAAACAAAAAGTAATTGCTTAAAAAGTTCAATGGATACCGACTTTGTTTTCATGCTCTAATTTTTCTTAATTATCTCATCCCAATTACGGTCCGCCTTTTTCCGATACCCCTCAGGGTCTTTGTCCCACTTCTCTTTCGTGTTATTGAAAAACCTATTGTAAAACAAATACAGTTTCCCGTCTAAGATCTCGTATGTGCTTGGATTAATATCCACTTTTTTACCATCCTCTCCCATGGCATACGCACACCAGCCACCGTATTGCGGTACGTATTTGTGCGGATTTTGTTTAAATTCCTCCAAATTCTTACTGCTAGAGAACTTGTAAACGGCCCCTTGGTATTTGAATTTATATGATGATTTCCCCTTAACGGCTTTATTCTGAAAATAAGCGACGACATCATAACCTTTTGCCATCACACCGTCATCCAGATTTAAATCCTTCACATTCTGGGCGTGGGCACCCACTACCAAATATAACAAAATACCGATTAAAATATACCCTCTTGCCATTACATTAAAATTTAACCGTCTCATAGACTTTTTAGCTTAGTTATATTCGTCTTGATAACGAGCCAATCTCCTACACGTTCCAAATTTCCCCTTATTTCTACCGGTTTCGCTATAAAATCCAAAAAACTCTCGCCAAACTCGCCCGGATTGTCTTTTTTGATAAGGTAATATTCTTTTTCGCCAGTAGAGCTAGTAACCATCAACACGGGAGGGATCCCGCCGGAAAGACAACGGGTGGCGCAAGAGCGGTGAATTTTCCCATAACCGGGCTTCATCACCCCGAAATAACATTTGGGGTCGATAATCTCCCCTTCCAGCCTGACTTCCCCATAAATCTCTCTCTTCCGTATAGTTTGGCTCCGCACCGACTTTTTGAAAAAATCAGGTTCGTCCATCAAAAGTTGAAAAAGAGTCTTGCCGTCGTAGTAAATCAAGTTTCCGGATACACTCACCTCAAATCCGTCAACCTGGCCTTCTTCTCCCTTGATGACATCCAAGATTCGTTGCGCCCCGAACTTTCCGTAACCCAGCAACAAAACATCCTTGGACGCTCCATCCGGAAATTCCACAAGTAATGTTGGATATGGCTTCGCATATAATACCCCCCGAAGCTTGGTCACTTCCCCCAACTCAAAAGTCGCGTTATCGGATTTATTGGGCGCCAAGACAAAAACCAACCCCGAAATCAGGAAAAAAGCCAAAGCCCCAAAGACAGCCTTTTTCACCGTTCCCATCACGCCACGGGGCGGTTTGTCCATGTACCCGATATAAAACTCATCCTTCATTGTCCGAATTCTTTTCATCTGAAATCTCTGCCGGCTTCACCGCCGTGCCTTCTTTTTGGGCTTTGGCTTCCACAAACGCTTTTCCTTTGACCACCTTCACTTTGTATGTCGCCACTTTCTCCGTAAATGGCGGTGGCGAAGATCCGTTATGGGGCTCATACTGATATCCGTGCCATGGACAAGTAATGCATCCATCCACTATTTTACCTTCGCCTAATGGTCCATTTTGATGCTTGCACACATTGGAAACCGCCGAAATCTTCCCATCGTATTTATAAACCGCTACCCGTTCTCCACCTATGTTGATCACCCTTGCCCTTTTTTCGGGGATTTCCTCAACTTGCCCGGCGCAAACCCAACCCTCTTCAACTGGCTCCTGTTCTCCGTCTTTACGTTTTTCTCTTGCCCCCGCAACCAAATGCAAAACCGTAACCGTCAAGACCGACAGAATAGCCCAGACAATCAGAAAAACAGAACGCTCATTCTGAAAAGCGCCGAGAGCCACATGCATGACAGCCAGTAAAAAAGCCACGTAAACCATCATATGCAACGCTTTCCAAACCTTTGGAGACAAATTGGCCAACCAAAAATCATGACTCGTGGAAGCCATAAAGAAGAGGATTATCAAGGCAAAAAAACCTAGAACTTGGAACGGAAAGTTTATAAAGGAGACATAATCAAGGTTGGATGCGAAAACAGACAGGAAAGGATTGATATCGCCCAAAGCGTGAAAATGGACCACATTAAAAATCCCGTGAAGCGTAGCGACTAGGAACATGCTGACACCCAAATGCCTCCTGTTATACAAAATCGGAAGAAGCCTTCGGTCTAAGCGGGAAAGCGGGCCAATGCTGAGAATAAATGTCAGCATAAATAACGCTAAAGAACCTGTGGCCCGGATAATCAGGGTTTCTACGGAGCCTTGAGGGTTTGCAAGAACAAAGCCCAAAGTATACAACACCAAATACCCGAGAACAAAAAACAGAATTATCCGGTCGTATTTTTTCTTCTGCGACGACCATATTACAAAATTATAACCCAGACCCATTTTTTGCTTTTTGAAATTGAACAACTCCCAGCGTATCGCCCTTCAGCGGATCAAAAACAACCATTCCGTCATACGGCATTTCTTTTGGCACCGGAAAACGGTACACTCCCCGCTTCCCGATTTGGCCCGCCATTCGCACTGTTTTATCCTTTTCGGTCCAAAACACCGTAGCCATTGGCGACTTTATCGGAACAAGCACATTCAGCTCAAGCTGCTCCACCTGTTGTCCTCCTCTTAAATTCACCTTAATCCCCCCCGCCTGATACTCTTGCAAAATCTTGCCTTCAGGCTCCGGCGTCGCTTCCCCCACTAATTCCCCTGTCGGAAACACTGGCCTCAAAGCCCATGAGCCGATTAGGCCCAGTACCAACAGCAGAAACAACACCTTCCACATCATCAGATGCCTCTTTCTAAGCTTGTGTATCATCTCTCGAAAGTTTCACGGTAATGCCTATTCCTGATAGCTTTATTTCTTTGAAAGGACTTTCCTTAAAAGAATCGGCCATAGCCCTACGGCCCCCGGCAAAAAAATGAGCTTTACTGACCAATGGCTGTTTTTTACGCCCTCGTCCAGCGCAGAAGCTCCCGACACAAAGAAATACACGGCGAAAACCACCCCGCACAACAAGTAAATTTGCGCCAAATAAAACAACGCCGTAATTAAACTGACCGACACCATCATAGTATTTCAAGACTATGTTGACTTATTTTATCCCGATTCCAGATCCTTATCTATTGCGGATATGGATCAGACTCTTATTTTTGCTTACAAAAAAGTATCCGGACGGCTTCTTTTGGCGTTAAATCGTACTGATCCCAACTTATTCATTGCGAAAAGGACTCCGCATCAAACAAACAATAACCTTCGTATGTGCACCGTCACCCTCATTCCTATCAACAAAAACGATTTTATACTAACCTCCAACAGGGACGAACAACACAAACGTCCCAACGCCCTCTTGCCCAATATTATCGAGATTGACGGAAAATCCGTTTTGGCGCCTATTGACAGTCAAGCTTCCGGAACTTGGATTCTGACGACGGAAAACAATATAACCGCCTGCCTGCTGAATGGCGCTTTTGAAAAACACATTTCCGATCCTCCCTACGCAAGAAGCAGAGGTTTGGTAGTCAGGTCTGTGGCAGAGTTTGAACATATTGACGACTTCGCCCAAATAGTGGATCTTGAGGGCGTTGAGCCTTTCACACTAGTGTTGGCCCAAAAACTAAAAAACGGAACAAAGGCCAAAGAACTACGCTGGGACGGAAGCGACAAACACATCACCGATCTCGATCCAAACAATATTCATATCTGGTCATCGGCTACGCTTTATTCTTCGGAGATAAGATTGGAAAGGGAAAATGTCTATAAGGAAGCTTTTGAAACCCTAACGGAAAGGACACCCGAAAAAATTTTGGAATTCCACACTTATGGAATGGAGACCGAAACGAAAACGCCAATCTTCCTAAAAACGTCAACCCATCAGACTGTCAGCACAACACAAATTATAGCGCAAGGCGATTCGGCCAAAATGTATTATCAAGACTGGCTAACAGGCAATGGAAAAAGTATTGAGCTAAAAACTGCTTAACAGTCGAAAAATCGCTCACAAAAAAGCCGTCCCAAATAATTGAGACGGCTTTTTTGCTTTTCAATCGATCCAACCTAATCAGGCCGACACCTCTTTAATATTCGACAGATCCGCACCTGTAACTCCCTGATATATATCCAAATCAAAGCAACTTGCGCTTGCTATCAGAAAATCAAAAATATCCGCCTGGATCCGTTCGTACTCAACCCAATCTATCGTTTTTGAGAACGCGTAGACTTCCAAGGGCAAGCCCTCAGCGGTTGGCTGTAACTGGCGGACCATAATCGTAGCCGCTCCGCTAATCTCCGGATGCGCCTTTAAGTAACACTCCGTAAAGTGCCTAAATAATGTCAAATTTGTATTTCCTGAACTCCCGACAAGCTTTTCGGCAAAACTATGAGGCATGCTTGGCCCCAAACAAGTTTTTAACTTGGCTTCAAAATCAGCGTCCACAAAACGGACTTTACTCATATTAAAGTTAAGGGAACGCTTGATTCTGCGCACACCCGAATCTTCCATTCCCCGCCAGTTCTGAAACGAATGCGAAATAAACGCATAAGTGGGCACCATCGATATGGTTTTGTCAAAATTCTGAACCTTCACTACGTTTAACGTAATCTTCAACACCGTCCCGTCGGCTCCGAAGTCCTTCACCGTAATCCAGTCACCCACCCGAATCATATCGTTTGCGGAAATCAACAGACTGCTGACAAATCCCAGCAAAGTATCCTTAAACACCAAAATAACCACCGCCGTAAGCGCACTCAAAGTCGTGAGGATTTTGGTCACCTCCACTTTGGCCAGAATCGACACCATTACGATAGCCGCGAGCACGTACCCAACAATAGTCACCAACTGAACGTAACTGTGGACGGGCTTGTCCCGAAAATGGTCACCATCATCCAAAGCGTCGCCTACTGTAGATAAAAACCTTTGGAAAAATGTCACCAATGAGGCCACCGCAGCCACTGCGGCTACTCGCTCTATAACTTGTATCAATAACGGATAACGCCAGAAAAAATAACCCGCAAGCCACCACACAACCAACATCGGAATAAAATACGACAAGGGCTTCAGTACGTTTTTGTCGATCAGCAAGTCATCAAACTTGTTTTTCGTTTTTCTGAAAGCCCTGTCCAAACCTCTCAAAAGCACCTTGTCGGTGAGTTTGAACACCACGTAACAGATCAGAAACAACCCGATAAAGTCTAGAGAAAGGTAAAACGCCTTCTCCAACAAATCCTCCCAATTCACACCGTCAGACAATTCGGCAATCCAATGCTTCCAATCTTCCTCCAACTTGCTCTCTTTTCTGAAGGAAATTTGGGAAAGGACAAAATGTGTCATAAAAAACAAATAAAAATCCCTTAATGTATTTCTAACTCTAAGTTATCACCATCCAGTCACTTTTCATATTCAAATGATCGCTTTTCAGATTCCGCTAACCGATTTACCGCCGGATATAACTACAGTTGTCCATTTTTTATAAAACATGGAGAACCTTCCGCACAAGTCTTGCGTACTAAGCAAATGTGCCTCAAATTGCACCTTCGTACTTAAACTTCAACACACGATCATGAAAACGCTAAAAGGGATTGCGTCTACATTCACGGCATTTTTGGCCGTTATGCTTTTTTTCTCGGCGCAAGGGGTTGCGCAAACCACCGTGCCGGATATCAAGCTTCTTTCCACTGACGGAGAAACAGAATACGAACTGCACAAAGTAATGAAAGAGCATAAGCTTGTTCTTATCGACTTTTGGGCTTCGTGGTGCGGACCTTGCCGTCATGAGAACCCTTACGTAGTCAAGACTTACGACGAGTTCAAGGATAAAGGATTCACAGTCTTTAGCGTATCACTCGATTCACGCGCCGACCGTTGGAAAAAAGCCATCGAGAAGGACAAGCTGGCTTGGAAATACCATGTATCGGATCTTAAAGGATGGGATAGCGCTCCCGCCGCCGAGTACGGCGTAAGGTCAATCCCCTCAAACTTCCTTATAAACAGCAAAGGAGAAGTACTCGGCTATAACCTCAGAGGAAACAACCTTTCGGTAGCCGTAAAGAAAGCGCTTGCGGAAGTAAAGAAATAATCGGCTTCAAAATAACAGCTAAAAAGGCTCCATTCTTCCGAATGGGGCCTTTTTTGGGTTAAAAACGAACCACACCTCCACAAATCCCCTACCACCGTACACAAAGGTCTAGCATGTTGCGAACATGTCGCTAATTTGAGCAAGCAGAAAGCTAAAACTATCTCTCATTTGATTATATTCGCCCAACGAAACCATGTAAGGGGTAAAACCCATTTCCTTGAATTCTCAATGAGCGAACCTATCAAACACGAGTGCGGCATCGCCATGATCCGCCTTCGCAAACCGTTGCAGTATTACTGCGACAAGTACGGCACACCCGCCTACGGGGTAGGAAAATTGTACCTCCTGATGGAAAAGCAACACAACCGTGGCCAAGACGGTGCGGGGGTCGCTAACATCAAGATCGGCATGGACCCGGGCAGTCGCTACATCAGCCGCTACCGAAGCGTGGACCAGCAGCCTATTCAATCCATTTTTAAAAATATTTCGAGTAAATACAACGATGCCAAAAGCATTGCGCCGGACAAATACACCGATGCGCAATGGATGAAAGACAACTGCGCTTTCTCCGGGGAACTTTGGCTCGGTCACTTACGCTATGGCACACACGGACGCAACAGCCTTGAAAACTGCCACCCGATGTTGCGCCAAAACAATTGGAGAAGCAGGAACCTTGTGGTGGCCGGCAACTTCAACATGACTAACGTTGAGGAGCTTTTCAACAAACTTGTGGAGCTGGGCCAGCACCCAAAAGAGAAAATCGACACGGTAACCGTAATGGAAAAAATCGGTCATTTCCTCGATGACGAAAACCAACGCATCTTTGACAAGTACAGAGGCGAACTCACCAATCAGGAGATCACCCAAAAGATCGAAGATGAGCTGGACATGCAGACCGTATTGACACGTGCTTGCAAAGACTTCGATGGCGGTTACACTATGGCCGGTATGACTGGTTTTGGTGCGTCATTCGTAGCCAGAGATCCGGCCGGAATCCGTCCCGCATACTATTATGCCGATGACGAGGTAGTGGTTGTGGCTTCCGAAAAGCCCGCCATAAAAACGGCTTTCGGCATCAATTATGACGAGATTCAGGAAATTCCTCCGGCAAACGCTCTGATCATCGAGAAGAACGGAAGTTACCGCCTCGCTCCGTATATTGATGAATTGCCACAAAAAAGTTGCAGTTTCGAGCGTATCTATTTCTCTAGAGGCTCCGACACTGACATTTACAACGAGCGCAAGCAACTGGGCAAAAACCTGATCCCGAATATTCTCGACGAAGTCAATCACGACCTCAAAAACACCGTATTCTCTTATATTCCAAATACGGCCGAGAACTCTTTTCTCGGAATGCTCGAAGGGCTGAACGAATATATGGCGGCCAAGCGTCTCGACGCTTTGGACAAAGGCGTTAACGGCTCCGAACTTCGCGGTCTTCTGGCACTGCAACCCAGAGTGGAGAAACTTGTAATCAAAGACGCGAAGCTCCGCACCTTCATCGCCGACGACGAGCACCGCAACGAGCTGGTGTCACACGTCTACGACACCACTTACGAGGTAATAAACAAAGACACCGACACTGTAGTCGTGATCGACGATTCCATTGTACGAGGAACGACTCTGGAACGGTCGATTCTGACTATGCTTGACCGCCTTGAGCCCAAGAAAGTCATTATCGTTTCTTCGGCTCCGCAAATCAGATTCCCGGATTGCTACGGCATTGACATGTCAAAAATGAGGGAATTTGTAGCCTTCAGGGCCGCGCTCGCCCTTATCAAGGAACGAGGCATGGACGATTTGCTAAAGTCGGTATACGAAGACTGCAAAAGGGCCGTGGAATGCAACGAACCGATCAATCACGTTAAGCGCATTTACGAGCCGTTCACTTATCAGGAAGTATCGGACAAGATCGCGGAAATTGTCACTCCTGAAGTTATAGGCGCCGAAGTCCGAGTAATCTATCAAACGGTGGAAGGGCTACACGAAGCATGTCCAGACCACACCGGCGATTGGTACTTCACCGGCGACTTCCCTACTCCGGGCGGTATCCAGGTTGTGAACAAATCTTTCGTCAACTTCTACGAAGGGAACGATCACTTGAGAGCCTACTAAGCCCAAAAGTTTTCGGAACAAAAAAGTCCCCGAAGGAAAATTCCTCCGGGGACTTTTTCTATTAAATCCAAAGTTGGTCAGAAGCTAACTCCAACTCCGCCCATCACCATAAGGCCACGGGTCGGATATCTGTAATAATATGCGTTATCCTTGGACAGCAGGTTATCTAACAGCACAAACGCTGAGATTTTTTTATTCACCTGATAAGTTCCCTTTACGTCCAAATCAAGAATAGCGTCAAGATCTATCGCTTCCCCTTTTTCGTCCAATGCTTTGATTCCCGTAAGAGCTTCGAATTTGGTGTTAAACCCGATCTTCTCCGTGATTTTATAATCGAATCCTCCACGGAAAATCAAAGTCGGTCTGTGCCAAGCTTCTTTCAACTGATCCGAAACGCTATATCCATTGTATTCTAGACCGGCAGTCAAACGGAATTTTTCCTGAAAGTCGTAATACAAATCGGCAAAGAACTTTGTCACGTCAGTTTCATCATCATAAATAATAATGAACTGCGCAGGATCACGAACATAGTCATTCACAAAGAATGGCATATTAGTATAACGGGCGTAGCTGAACCCGCCTGTAATTCCCAACGATCCCAACAAAGCGTAATCACCTTCCAAAAACAACTCATAATCCTTCGCCGTATTGAAGATAGCGATAGTGTCAGCCAAGAACGGGTTCTCCTCCACAAAGCTTTGGTAGCTGTTGTAATCGACTCCGCCACGGATACCGGCACTGATTTTACCCGCTCCGTCAAACTCGTAAGTGGCCTTCAGCAAAGGAGCGATAACAGCGCTCGCTAAATTCTCGACAGTATCGCTCTGGTAGTTAATCGAAACTCCGGCTTCAATCAAAAACACGTTCGGCCTAAACTTTATTGTAGGACGCACCGAAACGTAAGACCTTGATTCTTTCTCCACCGGTTTGTCTAGGCTAGAGATAATCACATCTCCATCCAAGCCCAAAGCCCAGTCTCCGCCTAAATCGAACTCGCTTTCGCCTCCGATTGTCCAGCCGATTTCGGAAATACCGGACTTTCCTTTCATATAATAGAAATCCGTTCCGAGATCTAGTTGCATCAGGTCACGATCCACATTGCGGAAGCCTATGTTAGCCCCGAAGGTGTTCCAGTTTTGGGCGATATCCGAAGCGTCCGGAGTAGGATCGATATCGCTGTCATAACCGTAGAAATGAACGCCGCGCCTGTTGTAAAAAAGGTTCCCAGACAACACGGCTCTTTTGCCGATAAACTCACCGCCCAGATCGATAGCGGTCTCGCTTGCGCCCGAATTTTTGCTGTCAACCGGTCCGTTCAGCGACGAAGCGTGCGCAGCCCGGACATTCCAGTTCATGTCACGGCTTTTCGGGTTGGCCAAATAAAGTTCCAGATAAGGACTTACGTATGAACCAAAACCAGCCTTCACGTAATTCGGAGTATAAGAAGGGCGCTTTTCCTTTTTCATTTTCAACACCCGAATCGTAGGGCTAAACAAGGGCAAACCCAAGTCGTAATCCTTGATATCGAACTGTTGTGCCTGATGTTCGCGATCCAATTGCGGTTGGGGAGGAATCTTCTCATAACGGCGGTCCGCTTCCCCCACCCTGTTTTTCCGCTCTTTGATAATCTCAAACTGAGCGTCCTGCAGGCTCCCGGGCTTCTTGCCCTCCTCTTTTTTCTCCTGTGCCATGGCCGTAGCACCAGACAACAGGAAAAGGCTTAGGACTATAGAATATTTCATAACCAATTTCTCTTTTGAAAAAAATCAAACGGTTTTCCCGGAATCAAAACTGTTGCTTTTCATCCTCGCTCCCCTCTTCAGATCCGACATCAACAGAATCGGACTCGTTAGTCTCCACTTCCGCCGGAGCGTCAAGAGAATCCACCATCAACACTTGGGTGGTGTCACGCTTCTGGATTTGCTCCCGCGTTTTCTTCTCCGTTTGGGCCAATCGATCCTTGGCCTCTTCCACCACAGATTCCACCGGCGAGCCTTCGATAATCGATTCCAAAGTGGCTTTGGCCTGGAAAAGTTCGTCTTGGGCGATATAGTTATCGGCGATAAGCAAGAAGGCCTTGCTCAACCAATATTCGTACACGCCGAAGTTCTTGTTCAGGTCGATCAGCGTTTCGGTAGACTGCTCGTATTTGCCCTGCTCATGGAAGATCTTACCCAAAAGGTACTGGGCCTCGGCGCCGTTCACGTCTTTGGCAGTGTTGAGCGTATTCAGGAATTGGTCTATCGCCTCGTTGTATTCCTTCTTGCCGTAAGCAGCTTTACCCAGATAAAGGTTGGCCGAGTTCGTGGCGTTGGTTGAAACGTTGGCTTTCTCCAAAACCTGATTGGCGAAGAAGCGGGTCGAATCGAATTTGGCCAAAGAATAATAAGACTTCATCAACGCCGACCAGGCGTCATACTGGTCACGTTTCGTACGGGCCAAAGACGAAAGCAAACTCGCCGAATTAACCGCTTCGCGATGGTTCGATCTCAAGGTTTCGATATCGATAATCTTCTTAAGCGAACGGTTTACGTACATATTGTTGCCATCGGCCACCACATCGTCAAACCACTTGCGGGCGTTGTCGTCTTGCTTGTCACGGTAGTAGCATTCGGCCAAAAAGTACTTGGCGTCAACTTTATAAGCGCTTTCGGGATAATCGATCAAATAAGCCGTCAAACGGGTGATGCCTTGCGTATATTTCTGTGAGAAATACAGGTTACGCGCCGTTTCGAATTCCACCAACTGAAGATCTTCGCTCTCCGGGTTGGCTTTCTTGTACATGGCGATGTACTTGTCAAGCTCGTCCTGTTTTTCCAAGAATTTCAAAGCTCCCTGCAAGCCCAACAAAGCGTCGTTCGCCACGCTGGCTTTCGGGAATTCCTCGATAATCCGCTCGTAATCGTCAGCGGCTTCGCGATATTTTTTCAAATTGTAATAGTTCCTGGCTCTAAGCTCAATCGCCAAAGGCAAAACAGGGCTGTGTGGCGAAGACTTAATCAAGGTGTTGATATCCTCGATCGACTGATGGTAATCTCCGCTTTCGTTATCAAACGCCGCCATTTGGTAGATGGCGTCCTCACGCAGCTTTGAACGAGGTTCCATACTTACCACTTTGGCCAAATGAGCCCGCGAAGTCTGGAAATTTCCGCGAACGCCCTCGATCATTCCTTTTTGGAAATAAGCGTAATCCACATCGGGATTATTTTGGCTTACGGCCAAATCGTAATAGTTCAGGGCGCTTTGGTAAGTCTTGTCCACATAGTAGCAATCGGCCAAACGCATAAGAGCGTCACCGTAGAAAAGCTTGTTCGGGCGACTTTCCAACTCGGTAACGTAATTTTTGAAATACGGCAAAGCCAAGCTGTACTGCTTCGTATTAAAATAAGCGTAGCCCAATCCGTACATAGCGTTGAGGCGGACATTGTCACGATCCTCGGCCATACGAAGCGATGTGGTGTAGAACGGAATCGATTCCGCAAACGCCTTGCGCAACGAATGCGCCTCGGCGATCCAGTAATTGGTCTTCACCACGATGTCTTTGTCGTAAGGATATTGCAACGATTTCTCGAAGACCGGAATAGCTTTTTCTACCGCATCTTGGTTGAACAACTCCACGCCGCGCTTAAAGGTGATAATCTGCAAAGTCTCACGAACTTTAGGCGATTTGTACGGCAAGCCCTCAAGGTGCTTAATGGCGTTTTCGTAATTGTTGCCGTTCAGATAAGCGTCGCTGATCAACTCATTGGCTTCGGTCACGTATTTGTGCGAAGGATACTTCTTCACGAAATTGTTAAGCGAACGGATAGCTTGATCAAAGCGTTCCAGATCGTAGTTCAACTTACCGTAGTTGAAATCACTTTCCGAAGCGATATCTTCATTGAAATCCGCCTTGCGCGCCTTATCGAAGGCCGTCAGAGCGTAGTTTTTATTATCCGTTTTCAGATAAAGGCTACCCAAATAGTACGAGGCGTAATAAGCCAAAGAATCCTTGGCCAACGCGGCTTTCTTAAACGAGGAAATCGCGTCTTCGGAAGCGCCCGAACGGTATGCCGAATAACCCGCGCGATAGTAAATATCGGCCGGAGCCTTTTTGCGGACTTTCAGATACTTTCCGTAATACTTTCCGGCTTCGCCATAATCTTTGGCCCGGAAATAGGCCTCGGCCACCAAAAGCGTAAGTTCGGATCTGTTACCTACCTTTCCCTTACCGTCCACTATTGGCTTGGCGTAAGTCAGCAAGCTCTTGTCATCGCCCTGCTTATAATAAATATTGGCGATCAGGTACGGAACCACGTTTTTGTAAGCGTCGTCGGCACCGGCTACTTTCAGGTCTTTTACCGCCTTGTCATAATCACCGGCCTCATACTCGATATAACCGGCATAGTACGAAGCGGCCCCTTTTCTTTCGCTTTCGATTCCTTTGATGGAATTGAACAGCGGCAAAGCCTTCTGGAACATGCGAAGGTTGAAATACGAATAGGCTTTTTTGAACGTATAATCGGCTCGGGTCTCGCGGTCAAGCGACGATCCGTTTACCTTTTCGAAATACAACACCGCGCTTTTGAACTTGCCCGTGCTGTAATGATGGTTCGCCAACTCGTAAAATGCTTTGGCCGACAAAGGCGACTCCGGGTGGCGCTCCACAAAATCGCGGACGCGAGCCTCGCCGTCGCTATTGCCCAAATACATTGCGCTCATGGCGCCGTAGTAACGGGAATTCACCCGCAACAACTCGTTTGCCCCGCTCTCGGCGTAGCGGTCGAAACGCTCCCTGGCTGCCGAATACTTGCCCTTGGCGTATAGCTCCATGGCCGACTCGTACACCTGGGCGGACTTCTCCTCATAGACTTTCGTCTGGGCCATCAGGCCCAGCGGCGCCCAGAGCGTCACACCCAACAAAAAAATCCGGAATGCTTGTCTTATCATACGACTACGTTTATTGGCTTACTCGATGGTACTCGTTAAAAAACTCAATGCAAAACCTTGAACACCAGCTCGCGCAGGATCTGGCCTTGCGTTATGCTTGGGGCGTCCACGCCTTTTGAGGCCAAGTCGGCCTCTTTGAGATATCTGATACAGGCCACCACCTTGCGCAAATCATAATTGCGCGCGGCCATCCTGTACTCTTTTAATATAAACGGCGGAACTCCCAAAGTCCGGCTAAGGTGCCCGTCCGATTTGTCAGAAGCATGGTGCAACAACAACAACTTCGCAAAATAATTATACAGCAAACTGATCAGCGGAATAATCGGATGGTCTTTGGGGTTGGCCTCGAAGAAGTTTACGATTCGGTTGGCCTTCATCACGTCCCGAAAAGCGATCGCTTTCTGAAGTTCGAAAGGATTGTACTCCTTGCTAATGCCGACAAACTTGCGGATCATCTCTTCGTCAAGGCGAACTCCCTTTTCCTTAAAATTCAAAAAGATCTTGTCCACCTCGTTGCTCAGCCTCTCCAAGTCCGTTCCGATATAGTCGGCCAACATCTGCGCCGCCATATCGTCTATCACACCGCCCTTGGATTTGACCATATTCTTGATCCATTGCGGAAGCTGGCTGTCGTACATTTTTTTGGTAGACAACACTACTCCCACTTTGTCAAAAGCCTTATAAAGCTTGGTGTTCTTCGCCAAGTTTTTGCGCTTGTGGCAAAACACCAGAATAGTGGTAGGTACCGGATTTTCAAGATAAGAAAGCAACAGCTTTTGCGAGGCTTCCTGCTTCCAGTCCAGCAAGTCTTGGGCTTCCTTCACCACAACCACTTGCCGTTCGGCCATCATCGGGAATCTCCGCGCCGCGGACACCACCTTCTTGAGGTCTGAATCCTTTCCGTAAAACACCGTTTGGTTAAATCCCCTCTGCTCTTCCGGCAAAGCGTTGCGCTCCACAAACGCCCCCACCTGATCGATAAAGAAAGTTTCCTCGCCCTGCAACAGGTAAACCGGCGCATACCTGCCCGCCCTCATGTCTTTGATGATGCTTTCCGCCGTAACCGACATAAAAATCCGCTCGCTCTATAGTGAAAACTCAAAACGGGAAAACTCCCGCACACAAATATATAATTCCCCCACTACAAGAGAAAGCAGGCCCAAGAAAAGCTAGGTTTTAATAACAACTAAGTCACACATAAGCTGTCATTTTTGAGTACACTACAAAAAACACAACTATACATCTACAAATAATAAACGAACACTATAAAGCTGTTTCATCAAAATTCACAATACCAACAATAATAATATTACAAAACAATTACGGATAGCACCTAATTAAAAGCACAACATATGCGATTATCAATAATATAACTAAAACACATACACATTATCAAATTACCATAATCTCAAAATTTGGCTGTAATAGTTTTTTTAATATATTTATATAACCATCAATTATAAATATTATCCTTTCAAACTCAATGGATTTCTCTCGAGAATACACTCACAACCCTATAACGAACAATCACACACCAAACAAGTATGAAAACACGGATAGGAATCGTAAACAAGATCTCCCTCGCCGTCATTATTCCTTCTATCATACTGCTTAGCGCTACAGCGTGGCTAGTATCGAGGGAATTAAAGGAGAAGGGCGGAGAGATATCAAGACAGCTTGCGGTAAAATCCGCAGAAACTATCGCAGCCAAAATACACGCGGGTCTAGAAAGCGAAATGCAAACCGCAAGAACTCTCGCTTCCCAGCTCGGCGACTTAGACTCACTCACTCACTCTGAATTAGAGCGGTTTCAACTCAAGGCATTTTCCGGCTTCCTAACCAATTCGGACTTTGCCCAATCCATCTGGATAGATCGGCTGCCTGTTCCGGAAACAAAGGACGAACAAACCAAACGAGAACTCCACACTTACGCTAAAAACGGGAACGGGACAACAGCTTTTCAAAAAAGGAACCCAGCCCAAACCAGCAGGGCTCATAGAACCGCCTTTCTAGATATATCGAAAGGAGGGAAAGAAAAATTACTCCCTCCCTTAAAGGTTAAAAATTCTTACCCAAACGCGTCTGCTTGCGTTCCTATCCTTAATGAGTTTGGGCAATTTAAAGGAATGTTGAAGTACGTTTTCAGTCTCGCTTCGATATCCCAGATCGTTAAAGCAAACTCAACCGAAGATTATGAGGTGCTCCTCACCAACAGCGACGGAAAAACCCTTTTTGCTTCAAACAAAAACACCGATAAATCAAACCTACTCGGCCAATACGAAGGCCGTAATGCGGAACTCCGAAAAGTCATGGATTCCGGCCATGGCGCCTTTACATTCGAGCCAGAAGACCAAGACCGCATTATCTGCCTAACTCCCGTAAAACTTGGCAAATCGGACGAGTATTGGATGCTTGGCGTCACGTATTCTCTAAAACGCCATTGGGAAGCGGCCTCAGAGGTTTTTCTCAGCATTTTCTTATTTCTGACAGCAGGTTACTTGGGCTTGTCGCTTATCGCCAGGATTGCCGTCACAAAGGTAGCTAAACCACTACAGATCCTAACGGAACACCTTAAACGAATGGCCAAAGGCGAAATCAAAAGCTTCAAAAACGACAGTAACAAGAAAGACCAAGACGAAATTTACGACATTGGACGGTCACTCAACAAGGTGATCAAAGGACTAAAGAAAAAACAGGCTTTCGCCGCCGAAATCGGCAAAGGCAACCTCCACGAAAACCTCAAGCTGGAATCTGACGGGGATGTGTTGGGCCAAGAGCTTATCCGGATGCGTGACAACCTGCTAATCAGCAAGTTAAAAGAAGATGACGAAAAATGGATTTCGGACGGTCTGGCCATGTTTGCCAACCTCCTGAAAGACAATGACGCCGACACAAACGGCTTCAGCGTAACGATAATATCGGCTCTGGTAAGACGCCTGAAAGCAAACCAAGGATCGATCTTTTTAATCCGCAACGAAGGAGATGACGAATACCTTGAACTAGAAGGCACTTACGCTTACGACCATGAACGTGTAAGGGAAAACAGAATTGAAGTAGGCGACACATTGATAGGTCAATGCGCACTGGAAAAAGACCCTATTTTCCTCACCGACATTCCAGATGGCTACACAAGCATTACTTCAGGTTTGGGCGAAGCCACTCCGTCGTGTATCTGTATTTACCCCCTTATGGCTCATGACGAAGTGTACGGGGTAATCGAAATCGCCTCGTTTACCGTTTTTGGTGAAAAAGAAAAATCGTTCCTGACCAAAGTCTCCGATTCCCTCGCTCTCGCTTTCCGAAAAATCCAAACAAGCGAAGACACGCTAACGCTCCTCAGGCAATCGCAACAACAAGCCGAAGAACTAAAAACCCAAGAAGAGGAAATGCGTCAAAGCATGGAGGAATTGGCCGTCACCCAAGAACATATGGAAAGGGCTCAGTGGGAACTAAGGCTACAGCGTCAAAATCTGCAAGGGATCGTGGACAGCCTAAAGGTCAACATTCTCGCTTTCGACCAAAACTTCAAGATTTTGACTATCAACAAAGCTCTTAAGAGCCGTTACGTCGGCACTGTATACGATGTTATGGACGTTGGCGTATGCATACTTGACCTTTTGGACGAAAAAGACAAAGCCGACTGGATGCCCCGTTACAAGGCGGCATTGGCAGGCAAAGAGACAGAGCTTCTGCTAGAACTCCAATCCAAAGGATTGACATCTTTCCGATATTACAACGTCTCTCCGATATTTGATGATCAAAACGAAGTAATCGGGGCAGCTGTACTCTCCAATGATGTCACAGACAACAAAGAATATTACTGTCAGCGTCTTGAGCCGATTTTCTACAATATGGATACCGCTACAGTAGCCAGCAACGATCAGTAAAGAATAAGATAAAGCCGAGATGTCTAATTCCGAACGAAAAAGACTCTCGGCTTTAATAAACCCAAAAAATACCAGAGCAAAACCACGCTCCAGATTTAACCTATAGAATACTTCTCTTATTCAGCGACGTCACAAACCCTTTCGCCAATTGGAGTAACCTTGCGCTGGTCCGGACCTACATATTCGCTAAGCGGGCGAATCAACTTATTGGCGCTAGCCTGCTCCATTACATGAGCTGACCAGCCCGTAATCCGGCTCATTACAAAAATCGGTGTAAACATCTCGATCTCGAAGCCCATCATATAATACGCGGGCCCCGCAGGAAAATCGAGGTTCGGGTGAATGCCCTTCTCGGCGATCATCGTCTCCTCCAAAGCATCCGAGATCTCCACCCATTTTCTGTTGTTCGTAGCGTCGGCCACTTTATGCATATAAGAACGCATAGTCGGCACACGTGAATCGCCATTGCGGTACACCCTGTGACCAAAGCCCATAATCTTGCGCTTAGAGGCCAAAGCGTCCAAGAGCCATCCTTTGGCTTTCGCCTTCTCGCCCACTTCCTTCAGCATATGCATCACCTGCTCGTTAGCGCCTCCATGCAACGGTCCTTTCAAGGCCCCGATAGCGCCCACAATTGAGCTATAGATATCGGAAGTGGTAGAAGTGATCACACGTCCCGTGAAAGTGGAAGCGTTGAAGCTATGCTCGGCATAAAGGATCATCGAAGCGTCAAAAGCCTTTACGACTTCCTCTGACGGCACCTCGCCGAAACACATATGGAAAAAGTTCGCGCTAAAGCCCAAGTCTTCCGCTGGCGCAATATACTCTTGTCCGGACACATGGCGATAATACGCGGCCACAGCCGAAGGAATAGCTGCCAGCATACGGAGGAACTTATCGTCGTTGGTTTCAGGCGAGCTGTCCCAAGTTCTGTCGTCTTCCATGCCCAATACGCTTACCGCCGTACGAACGGCGTCCATCGGGTGGGCGCCTTTCGGCAAAAGCTGGATTACGGCCAACAGGTTATCCGACAGGTTTCTGTAAGATTTCTCTTTTGCTGTAAATTCCGCTAGCTGTTCGGCGGTCGGCAGGCTACCTTTGGTCAGGAGGTAAGCCACTTCTTCGAAAGCACAGTGCTCGCAAAGGTCCTGTACCGCATAACCTCTATATATAAGTGAATTTGTAGCCGGATTCACTTTGGAAATTCTGGTATCGTCGGCGATTACGCCAGCGAGGCCTTTGGGAGCTCTAATCGTGTCGCTCATGTCAATGTCAGTTTTGTGGTTTGGTTTGATTGTTTGCAAAACTCCGGACCTCTCCCCCTTACCGCCGATCCGTACGCGCTGTAAAAAAGGATCGCCAGCTTATGACAACACATCGGTTGCGGGCGAAAGTAGTCCGAGATATTTTTTAGTAGACTATATAGCGTCGGAAACCGGAACTGTCCGGCAAAGCGAAACCCGACACCATGAGCCACTCATTAATTCTTTTCAAAAGTCAGGCGAGAGAATATCGCCCATTAACATGCATTCCAATAAAGCCTCCCCGCTTCCCGGTAAGGGAAACGGGGCGCTTGCAATTCTGAAACAGAAAGAAAAAGTAAAGAGGCCAAGGCCAAGATTTGTCAACGCCCCCTTTACGTTTTTCAAGGGAGTCTTATGACATTATTTTAGTACAAAGAAGAGCGTAAAGAGTCTGTTCGAGTATGGTTTACGAAACCTACAGTTCAATAAATTGCCTCCTCGCACCACTCTTTCAACGAGTAAACTAATTTCCCAGATGTACTTAGGGAGCTAAGGAAGCCTATGAATTCCGCTCCGGGAAAATCAGATCAATTCTTTACAAAGTAAAATTGTAAAGCGATTGGTCGTACTCATTATAGTTCTCATAATCAAGAACTTCATACAGTCTCTTACGGGTCTGCATATTATCCAGCAGGCTTTCCTGCGTCCCTTCCTTACGGATGGTCGAAAGTCCGTCTTCCACGGCTTTCATGGCCAAACGCTGGGTAGTTACCGGATAGATAACCAAGTTATACCCAAGATTTTCCAACTCAGTAGTAGTAAACAACCTGGACTTGCCGAACTCGGTCATATTGGCCAACAAAGGCACGTCCAAAGCCTCGCGGAACGCCTCAAACTCCCGCTCGTCTTTCATCGCCTCCGGAAAGATCATATCCGCTCCGGCGTCAACATAAGCCTTCGCCCTGTCGATAGCCTTGTCCAAACCTTCCACCCCGCGGGCGTCGGTACGGGCTATAAGCAGGAAATTCTCGTCAGTCTTGGCATCGGATGCGGCTCGTACTTTTTGGCACATCACGTCCCGATCCACAAGCTGTTTGTTATCCAAGTGACCGCAACGCTTAGGGTTTATCTGGTCTTCCAGGTGACAACCCGCTATGCCCAAATACTCCAACTCCTTGATAGTACGCGCAACGCTCATTGTCTCACCAAAACCCGTATCGGCATCCATAATGGCGGGCAACGAAGTGACACGCGCAATCTGCGAAGCTCTCTGCCCCACTTCCGTAAGCGTAGTCATACCGATATCGGGCAAGCCCAAATCGTTTGACATTACGGCACCGGAAACGTACACGCCCTCAAAGCCTTGCTGTTCGATCACCATGGCCACCATTGGGCTGTATGCGCCCGGAAATTGCAACAGCTTCCCGCTATTAAGCGCCTGCCGTAAGTTCTTTCTCTTTTCCTGTGGAGATACCGGACTGATTATCATCGAAAATACCTTTACGTTCGTTTGACTTCAAGTAAGCTGGGGCCACCTTAACGTTGAGTTGTTTTACCTCGTCGGCGGTGAGTTCCGGAAGGCGCTCAACCAAGTTGATAAAGCGATCGCGCTCCTCTTTGGTGATGATTCCTTCGGTTAGGGTGTCGAACTTCTGAATATAGTTTTCCCTTACGAACGGACGGGCACCGGCCGGGTGGGCATTCGCGCGCTCAAGCTCATCGGCGATTACGAAACCGTCTTTCAACGTGATGATTACGCGTCCGCCAAAGGCTTTCTTGTCAGGATCTTTGTCGTGGTAAAGCTCGGTCCACTTCGGTTTTTCCACCGTTGAGATCTTCTTCCACAAATCAACAGTCTCCGCACGCTGGGCACGCTCCGGAGTGTAGCTCTTCTCATGATGCCAGAACCCATCTTCAAGAGCAACGGCAAATATATACATGATCGAATGATCAAGAGTCTCGCGAGTAGCGTACGGATCGAACTTCTGCGGGTCGTTAGAGCCCGTTCCGATCACGTAATGCGTATGGTGGCTAGTCTCGATCAAAATAGACTCGATCTGGCTGAAATCCTTCACTTGCTCGCGCATACGGAAAGCCAAGTCGATCAAAGCCTGCGACTGGTACTCAGCAGAGTGCTCCTTGGTATAAGTCTCCAAGATGGCGCGCTTCTCCTCGCCTTGTTCAGGCAACGGCACGGTATACTCTGCCTCCGGACCACTAAGAATCCAAGCGATAACGGAATCCTCTCCCTCGTATATAGGCGACGGGCTCTTCTCTCCCCTCATCGCGCGGTCGACCGCCTCGATGGCCAGTTTGGCGCCATGACCAGGCACATACGCTTTCCAGCTAGAAATCTCGCCCTTACGCGACTGACGCGTACTGATAGACACATGCAAAGCCTGCTGAATAGCCTGATAAACCGTCTCGGTATCAAGTCCTAACAACGTAGCGACCCCGATAGCCTGAGCCGGGCAAAGGTGCCCAACGTGGTCAATCTTATGCTCGTGCAAGCAAATACCTTTCACCAAATCAACGTGTGCTTCGTAAGCCGCCACAATGCCTTTCAAAAGAGCTTTTCCGTCACGGTTAGTTTGTTGGGCCACAGCCAATACCGGCGGAATATTGTCGCCCGGATGCGAATAGTCGGCTGCCAAGAAAGTATCGTGGTAGTCCAACTCCCTCACCGCCACGCAGTTTGCCCAAGCGGCCCACTCGGCATGCACAGGCTTGTCGGTATCATGACCGAAAACCGTAGCGCCACCCGGCTTGGCATGCGCCAAGGCTTGGGCCCGAGCGTTTACGATCGGAGTACGGTTAAGTGAGGCTACCGCCACCGAAGCGTTGTCGATGATCCGGTTGATGACCATATCCACCACTTCGTCACTGATTTCAACATCATCCGTGGCCATTCTGGCCAGCTTCCAAGCCAACTGCTCCTCCTTTGCCAAATTGGCTTTGGACGGATACGTCTTTACAATATGTTTCTTCATCGTAAAAAAGGTATATGTACACTAATTAAGTGTTTCCTACTAAACGCAACGGGCCTTCCTTCGAAGGCAAAAATGGATTCCGGAATTACCCGAATCTTATTCGGACGAAACCCGGACAAATACAGACAAACGATTGTTTCAATTATGAAACGCTTGTTTGAATTAAAAGACTAACGGATAAAAAAGCAAATTCTGGAGTTTTCCTTTAATTGGGAAAACACAACCGAATTAAGGTAAAATAATACAATCAAATCCAAACAAACAGACATAAGCTAATTGCCTCTCCGAAACCTAATTAGCATTAAAAAAGTCGAATGGGTAATCCATTCGGGTAAAATTGACAGATCCAACATTTCTACCCCACCTTACAGTTTTGTATTTGAAACGCACCAGTCCGTATTTTTTTACCGTCGAATTTTTGAAGAACAAAAAGTGAATTTATAGGAGAAAATGAAAAAAAATCAGCTAAACAAGGTCAATCCGAAAATAGTCACGCTTTAATGCTTAAACCAAGCAGCCCCAAAAACTATCTACTTTTTGAAGGCAACAACACCTTATTTAAAGCATTTGTACCTTTTCATAGAATCACATATGTTTGTACGCAAACAGATCAACGTATATGAAAAGAATATTGATTTTTTGCTTTCTTTTTTTGCTCGTAGCCACTTTTTCGCATGCTCAAAACCGGCATGAGAAAATGAAAGCCCAAGCGACAAAGGAAGCCCAAACCCTCCGGCAACGCTTAATCCAGGAAAAAGGCTATACATACCCGGAAGACACTCTGTCAGTAAACTACAAAGTGGATATGTTTATCGTCGAAAAAACACTCGAGAATCACATTGATGCGGACCTCTCCACGGCCAATTCAATAAATGCCGTTTACGCTTATGAAAAGGACCTCGACAGCTTGCTGAACAAGTACTACCGACTTCTGTACAAACGCTTAAAACCTGAAGACAAACAAACGCTAAAGAATGCGCAACGCAATTGGATTAAGTTCCGAGACTCTGAACGAGCCCTTGTCGCCACAATGTCACATGAACGATATACGGGCGGAGGCACAATACAAGGACAAATCAAAGCAATGAACTTCGCCCAAATCACCAAACGAAGAGTGGAACAACTGTATGGCCACCTTTCCAGAATTACGTTCTGACATTTATTTAGACTAAAGGCTCCGCTACTCCGGAGCCTCTCTTTTGGGCTATTAACCTTCTTATTATTTTTCCAAAATCTGTTTCAGGTTTTTAAGCCCCGTATCTAGATCGTCCGCAATCATTTTTTCGAAATCCATAAAAAGGAACATCAGATTCATCGGGTAATCCATATGCCCGTGGAAACCCCACTTTACCGTAGTCCCTCCCTCTTGGTGATCTTCCGTAATCATATACGCAGGCTCGGTAGCCTCAAAAGGTTTCAGAAACCGAAGCTCAAAATCAATCCGTTTGCCCGCTATAAGCTTTTTGATCTCCTGCTCGCCATGTCCCACTTCCTCATTGTCACTTTCCCACGCCGACACAAAGCCCTCAGTACCATCCACACCCTTATATGTCTTTTTCATATCGGGATCCATTTTCGCCCATTTACTGTAATTGTCTTGGTTCTTCAGGAATTTGATGTAATCAAACACCTCAGTCCGCGGACGGTTGATCACAATCGACCGCTCCACGTCATAACTCTTTTGAACGAAAATGGCGATGATAAACGGCAAAGCCAATATCACTCCCAAAGCGATAAGAATCTTTTTTAGAACTTTCATTTTAGTGTTGTTAAAATTTGTGGATCTGGAGTTTATGAAAAATAGAGAAATACAATCAGACTCAAAAAAAACTAAATTCCTATTTCTATTTTTTCTATTTACGGATCTTACTTCCCTCCTTATTTTCGCCCTCCAACCACTAAGCGAACAGGCACAACACCATAATGACTTATCTTAGTTTTACTTTCTTCAAGAACGCAGAAAATAACGGAATTTAACCTGCCACCAAGAACCAAACACCTTTTACGACTCCCACTCCTACAGATGTAAAAAACCAAGCGTACAACGGCAAAAAAGCGTAAAAAGGGTAGCCCATATCCCTATAAATATTGGGTTGTAAGTTAAAGCACAAAGCTACCTTCTCGGATAACCACCACAAAAAAAACAGCATTGCCAAAGCAAAAGTCAAAACGCCAAGCTCCATAAAGAAATATCCCCATGAAACGGAATTCGGAATAGCGCAAAGCAAACCCACAACTACCCAGCCCATGTAAATATTTGAGCTGTAAAAAAGGAACTTGACATCATGGAACTTCGTAATGAGAAGAATCAAAACCATGATTAGAATAAACACCGCTCCTTGCCCGACCGGATCGGTTAGTTTACTGAGAAATTCAAAAAAGTTCATTATAGTATATGTTAAAAGTCCGGGTTGTTCAAACAGCTTATATTGTCTGTATATATTGAATCGCTCAAGGTAATATAACTATTCTCAAATATGATCACGTAAGCAAAATACAAAAAACAGTACTCCTACGAAATTCCCGCACCAAAATACTTGAACACAAAAAACAAACCCAGCCCAACTCCGAAAATTCGAAGTCAGGCCGGGCATTATTGTCTTTTCCAGAAAAGGCTTTAATCCTTATTTTTTATGCCTTCCCTCCAATACTTCCACCACTTCGTCAAGACTGATCTCTTTCGCCTCAAGCAGAACCAAATAATGGTAAAGCAAATCGGCCGCCTCATTACGGAAAAGTTCGTAGTCGTTGTCTTTGGCTTCGATAACTATTTCCACGGCTTCCTCTCCTACTTTCTGGGCCACTTTATTGATGCCTTTCTTGAATAACGAGGCCGTATAGGATTCATCGTTCGGGTTTTCCTTACGGTCTTTAATCACCGCCCTCAGGTGGTCGATAAACAGCGTACGGCTATCGTTCTTTTCCTTGAAGCAAGTGTCGGCACCCGTGTGGCATGTCGGGCCCATCGGCTCGGCTTTTACCAAGAGGGCGTCTTGGTCGCAATCCACCAAGATGTCTTTTACCTTCAGGTAATTTTCAGATGTTTCCCCTTTGGTCCAAAGACGGTTTTTGGTCCGGCTAAAGAACGTCACCAAACCTTTTTCCTTTGTTACGGCCAAAGCCTCCTCATTCATATATCCGAGCATCAGCACTTTGCCCGTGGCGTAATCCTGTATAATTGCGGGTACGAGTCCGTCCCCTTTTGAAAAATCGAGAGTCATTTTTTCGGTATTAGGTAATTGGTATGAGGTATTAGGTAGTTAGTGAATCGGAATGAGATATTTGGTATTCAGCATTAGGTGTTGATTAAAAGGATAATCGGAAGAATGACCTAATACTTAAAACCTAAGACCCTATCCCACTACCCTAATCGGCAGGCCTTCGGCCTTGAGATATGCTTTGAGTTGGGGAACCGGTATTTCACTGAAGTGAAAAATACTTGCGGCCAAAGCGGCGTCGGCTTTTCCGGCTTCGAATACAGTTTTGAAATGCTCTTCCGTTCCCGCTCCGCCGGAAGCGATTACTGGAATGGGCAACTGCTCCGATATTTCGGCGGTAAGTTCGTCGGCGAAGCCGGCTTTGGTTCCGTCGTGGTCCATTGATGTCAAGAGGATCTCGCCCGCACCGCGCCTGGCCACTTCGTTGCACCACTCTATAGTGTCTATTTTTGTCGGAGTACGACCGCCGTGGGTGTGTACCCGGTGGCCGTCTTCGGTATGGCGGGTATCCACGGCCACCACCAAACACTGCGAGCCGAATTGGCCGGCAATTTCATCCACGAGACCGGGATTGCGAACGGCCGCCGAATTTACGGCTATCTTGTCGGCGCCTGCGTAGAGCATGGCCGAGACGTCATCTACGGAGGTTACTCCGCCACCTACGGTAAAGGGGATATTGATGGTTTTGGCAATGCGGGTTACCAGCTCGGCCAAGGTTTTACGTTTTTCCACCGTGGCGGTGATATCGAGAAACACCAGTTCGTCGGCGCCCTGCTCTACGTAGGTTTTGGCCAGCTCCACTGGATCGCCGGCGTCGCGAAGATTTACGAAGTTGGTTCCCTTAACAGTCCTGCCGTCCTTGATGTCCAGACAGGGTATTATTCTTTTTGTCAACATATAAAATCGGAATCAGAAAGGGGCGCCGTCAGGAATGTCCCAGCGTGGAGCCCTTGGTCCGGAAAAAAAACCGGTAAACAAAATGCGCCGCCAAGGCGAAAGGCCAACCCAAAATGGCCATCAGCGCAAACACAAACGTAGCGGGAAAAGCGCACATAGGGCCGTTGTTGGCCAAGGCTACGGAATAAACTGTGGACGGGACAAGCACCAAAACGGTAAGCGCCAGAAAAAGTATCAGCCCGGAGCGGTCACTCTTGAAGACCCTACCGGAATAGCGGTAAGCCAACACTTGAAGAAATACCACTACGGCGACAAATATTGCGACTTCTGACATGACTTTCGGTTTTAAGGTTAGAAAATCCTACCGCCACTATTCTCCGACACTTTCCGGGAAAGATTCTCGTTTCTAATCGAAACGCTCACGTACGGCTTCACCATCTTAAACGGACATGAACCTAAGTTCAACAGATGACCAACCGAATATTTTCCCTTGTCCGCATAATTTAATGAAACCTTTCGATTTCTCGCAAGCTTATTCGCCCTTCGTAAATGGCCTTGCCCGTAATTGCCCCAAAACAGCCGATTTCGGATAATTCATGCAAATCATCCATAGTGGCCACTCCACCGCTGGCGATCAATCGCATATCCGGGAAGCGCTCCATCATCTTTTTATACAATTCGGTGGCCGCGCCCTGCAGCATTCCGTCTTTGGAAACGTCCGTGCAAATCACTTCCCGCAAACCGGTTTCCCAGTAGCTTTCGAGGAATTCGTAAAGATCCAATGACGAGGTTTCCTGCCATCCGCTCACCGCTATTTTCTCATCTATAACATCGGCTCCGAGAATGATCTTGTCCGGGCCGTACTTGGCTATCCAAGACTCGAACAAAGGGCGATTTTTCACGGCGATGCTTCCGCCGGTAATCTGTCCCGCTCCACTTTCGAAGGCTATGCGTACATCGTCGTCGGTACGCAGGCCACCGCCGAAGTCGATCTTCAGGCCGGTCTTTGAGGCAATCCGCTCCAATACCTTGTAGTTGATGATCTTGCCGGCTTTGGCGCCGTCCAAATCCACCAAATGCAGGCGCTCAATGCCGGCTCCCTCAAAGTTTTTGGCCACCTCCAGCGGATCGCTGTGGTATTCTTTTTTGGTATCGTAATCGCCTTTGGTCAGCCGGACGCACTTGCCTCCGATCAGGTCTATGGCTGGAATGATTTTCATGGGGGTATGAAGTATTTGGTATTCGGTCTTAAGTACTGATTCGGCTAAGCATTATCGGCAACATTACCTATACTTAACACCCAAGACCTAACACCTATTTATAACTCTAAGAAATTCTTGAGAATCAACTCTCCTTCTTTTCCGCTTTTTTCGGGATGGGCCTGTACCGCATAGAAGTTGTCTTTGTGCAGGGCCGCGCTGAAGGTTTTGATATAGTCCGTTTGGGCTATGGTTTGCTCACCGAGCTCGGCGTAATAGCTGTGAACATAGTAGAAAAAGGGTTCATTAAGGCCTTTGAACAACGGGCTTTTCAAATCCGTCAACTTATTCCAACCTACATGCGGGACTTTGTCCAGTGGCGGAAATTTACGCACGTTTACATCAAAAACGCCCAAGCAGTCGGTATCGCCTTCTTCGGAATGCTTGCACAGAAGCTGTAGCCCGAGGCAAACGCCCAAGAACGGTTGTTTAAGATCACGGATAACTTGGTCCAAGCCTTTGGCCTTGAGGTAAGTCATACACGTGCTGGCCTCGCCCTGTCCGGGAAAGATGATTTTATCGGCCGACCGGATTTCCTCCACCTCGTCGGTCAAAATAGGCGTAACACCCAAACGCTCCAAAGCGTTGATAACTGAGGTGACGTTGCCGGCGTTGTATTTAATTATTGCTGTTTTCATCAGACAGTAAAAAGTCAAGAGTAAAGCGTAAAGAGTAGGTCACGCTTATCTTTTAAGGTAAAATGCGAGAAGACCATTCAAGTCTTACTCGCTATATCCATTGCGTCTTTCGACTTAAATATAAAGCATTAGTTACTCTGTCTCCCCTTCCAAAGGATTACCAAAAGGCCCGGATTTCTTAACCGCTCTGGAGAAAGCGGCCAATTCGGGATATTCCATTTCCAAAAGCAATTCGTCGCCCAACAGAACGCTGGCTAAGCCTTCGTCCCAAGCTATCGTCAGGTCATCGGCATTGAGGTCGGTTTTTACCGCAAACTCCGACGCGTATTCGCGAATCAACGGCGGTTGGAAAGACGCTTCTATGTATTTCCGAACATCATCATTTGTATCGATCAACAGCCCTCTGGAGCATACAAAACCGTCAAGCAGGATCTCGTTATCCTCGTTTGTCAGGTATGCCCAAACCGAATGCTCGTCGCCGCTAATAATCAGCCCGACCCCTTCTTCTTGATTAAATTCCGAAATATAAATCTCGTTTGCGTCTTCCATCTCCTTCCGTTTACGCCGGGGACTCTTTGTCGTCCCCGTTCCCCAATGTTATTTATAAACCTTTGACTTCCTTTACGAACTCACGTATTGGTCCGTCAAAATCCTTTTCGTTCTCAGTTAGCAAATTCACGAACGCACTTCCGATGATGGCTCCCGAAGCGTATTTCGACGCCCTTTCGAAAGTTTGCCTATTTGAAATTCCAAAACCTATCAGCCTTGGGGTTTTCAGGTTCATGGCCTCAATTCGCTTGAAATATTCTTCCTGAGCGTCCTCCACGCTTCCTTTCGCCCCGGTAATGGCATTTGAGGAAACCATATACAAGAACCCGGTCGAGATCTCGTCGATTTGGCGGATGCGTTCTTCTTTCGTCGTCGGTGAGATCAAAAGAATATTGCACAAGCCGTATTCGGCGAACATGTCGGCATATTTTTCTTTGTATTCCTCTACCGGCAAGTCAGGCAAAATCAAACCATCAACGCCCACTTCTTTGCATTTCATACAGAAACGCTCGACGCCGTATACCAAAACGGTATTGAAATAGCCCATCAAGACAATCGGCGTTTGGGTATGCTGGCGGATATCGGCCAATTGCTCCAAAAGCAATTTTAAATTCATGCCGTTATCCAATGCCTGCTGACCGCTAGCCTGAATCGTCGGGCCGTCGGCAACGGGGTCTGAATACGGGATGCCGACTTCTATGATATCAGCTCCGGAATCGGCTAACGAACGTAAAACTTTTGTCGTATCGCCCAAACCCGGATACCCAGCCGTGAAGTAAACGGCCAATATATTATTTTGCTTTTCTTGAAAAAGCTTATCGATTCTATTCATTTCGATCACAAAAGTAGGTTTAATAGGGTAAAGAGTAAAGCGTCCAGAGTAAATAGTCTGCATGGTAATTTCTACTCTTTACTGCTTTTAGTATTTCCCGTAACGGATATACGTTTCCAAATCTTTGTCGCCACGGCCGGAGAGGTTCAATACCACTATATCTTCGGGTTTGAAGTCGATCTTATCCAAAGCGGCTAGTGCGTGCGATGATTCCACGGCTGGGATGATGCCTTCGGTTTTGCTGAGGAGAATTCCTGCGTCCAAGGCTTCTTCGTCGGTTACGTAAACGAAGTGTCCTCGGCCCGAATCGTAAAGGTGTGCGTGAAGTGGTCCGATACCTGGGTAGTCAAGTCCGGCGGATACCGAATAAGGCTCCACCACTTGTCCGTCTTCGGTCTGCATCACGATGGTCTTACTTCCGTGCAGTACGCCTGGCTTACCTAGAGCCGTAGTCGCGGCACTTTCGCCTGATTTGAGGCCTTTTCCAGCTGCTTCCGCTACCACCAATTTCACTTTAGGAGTATCAAGGTAATGATAGAATGCGCCGGCGGCGTTACTTCCTCCGCCTACGCATGCGATTACGTAATCGGGATTTTCATTACCTGTGTGCTCTTTCAATTGGAATTTGATCTCCTCGCTGATCACCGACTGAAATCTGGCCACCATATCCGGGTAAGGATGCGGACCTACAACGGAACCGATAATGTAATGCGTATCGTCAGGATGCGCCAACCAATGTCGCATAGCTTCGTTGGTGGCGTCTTTCAAGGTCTTGCTTCCGCTTGTTGCAGGAACTACCTCGGCACCGAGGATTCTCATACGTTCCACATTCGGTTTTTGGCGCTTCATATCGATCTCGCCCATGTACACAACACAGTCCAAGCCCGTCAATGCGCAAACGGTCGCCGTTGCCACGCCGTGCTGGCCAGCACCTGTTTCGGCGATGATTTTCTTTTTGCCCAATTTCTTAGCCATCAGTATTTGCCCGATGGTGTTGTTGATCTTGTGGGCGCCGGTATGGTTAAGGTCTTCTCGTTTGAGGTAGATCTTAGCTCCATAACGCTCAGAAAGCCTTTCGGCGAAATACAAAGGCGAAGGACGGCCTACGTAATCTTTGAGAAGTTTGTCGAATTCAGCTTTGAACGAAGGTTCGCTCATAATGCGGAGGTAGTTTTCACGCAGTTCCTCCACATTCGGGTAAAGCATCTCTGGAATAAAGGCTCCACCGAATTCGCCATAGTAGCCCTTTTCGTCTACTTGAAAAATCGATTGTGTATTAGTATCCGTATTCATGGTTTTCAGATTCACAGTCTTTGAATAAATCGACGCAGTTTATTTTCGTCTTTCAGCGCTGGCTCTATCTCGAATCGGCTGTTTAGGTCCAGCACTGCCACATTGGCTGGTAGGTTTTCGATTTCCTTAGCGGCTTCATGGTCGATGCCTCCAGCTAGGAAAACGGGCTTTCCACTCGGGACTTTTTCTAACAATGACCAGTCGAAGCGTTTACCGCTACCGCCGTGTCCGGCGCATTTGGTATCCAAAAGAAAATAGTCCACGAAATCGGCATAATCTTTCAGTGTTTCGAAATCAAAACTTTCGTCCACACCGAAGGCTTTCATCACACCGAAACCTGCATTTTGCATTTCGGCGCATAGTTCAGGTTTTTCATTTCCGTGCAGTTGCAAGTAATTCAAACCATACTTTTCGCCAAGGTTTTTCATCTTTGACGCATTCTCGTTTACGAAAACCCCTACCCGCTTAACGGAATCGGGTAATGAGGCCGGAATGCTCGGATCGAAATCCTCGCCTACATAACGTGCGGACTTGGGAAAGAATATAAAGCCCATGAAATCAATCCCACTTTCGCCGATTGATTTAACATTATCGGCGTCCCGCATGCCACAGACTTTTATTTTCATGTTGGTATTTGGTCTTAGGTATTTGGTCTTAGGTATTAAGTAATTTGATTACCTAATACTTTATACTTGAGACCTTATACCGTAATTGAATTAACGTCTTGAATTAATTTATCGCAGGCTTCGGCTGGGTTTGGCTGGCGCATGAAGTATTCGCCTATCAAAAAGCCTTGGTAACCGACTTCTTTCAGGCCCGCTATAGTGGAGGCGTCGTTGATGCCGCTTTCCGATACTTTAAGGAATTCGTTCGGAATTCGCTCCGCCAAATCATATGATGTTTGGACGGAAGTCGTGAAAGTAGTCAAGTCGCGGTTGTTTACGCCTACCAGATTCACGTATTCGTTAAGGTGAGCGTCCAGTTCCTGTGCGTTATGTACTTCAAGCAATACCTGCATGCCTAAGGATTGCGTAAAGCGAGCGAACTCTTTCGTCTCTTCCGGCTTCAGGGCCGCCGCGATCAACAAAACCAGATCGGCGCCCTCGGCTTTGGCTTCGATAAACTGGTATTCGTCGATCATAAAGTCTTTGCGAAGGATCGGCGTGTTCGGATTGGCCGCGCGCGCTTCACGCATATAAGGCAATCCACCTCCGAAGAACGACTCGTCGGTAAGGACGGAAAGCACGGAAGCGCCCGCCGCGCTATAGCCCGAAGTAACTTCCGTAGCGGAAGCGGTTACGTTGATGTCGCCTTTGGAAGGTGAACGGCGTTTGAATTCTGCGATGATGCCGGAAGCTCCGGCTTTGGAAAGGCTGTCAAAAGAAGAAAGCGGTTTGCGCCCGAAACCCGCCATGCGTTCCAACTCGGCAACGGAACGGCTGGCCTTGGCTTCGGCTACTTCTTCTCTTTTCTTTGCGATGATTTTATCGAGGATGTTCATTTGTTCTGGTCTTAGGTATTTGGTATTACGTATTAGGTAAAAGTATTAGCTCTAGGTGATCTTGATGATTTATACCTCAGACCTAATACCTGATACTTAATACTTCATCTCAACCAATTTCTTAAACGCTCCGAAGGCTTTGCCTGAATCCAATGATTCTTTGGCTTTGGCTACGGCTGTGTCGATTCCCGCTTCTGGGTTGGCGGCGTAAAGGGCCATTCCGGCGTTGGCGGTTACTACTTCTTTTTGGGCTTGCGTTCCTTTGCCTTGTAGGATTGAAAGGAAAATGTCCGCAGCGTCTTCAACCGTATTACCTCCGTGGAGGTCTGACTGCTGATATGTTCCCAAACCAAGATCTTTCGGAGAAAGAATGCTTTCCATTTTCTTGGTGTAGCACTTAAATTCCGAAGTCAAAGAAATCTCATCATAACCATCCAATGCGTGGAGGATCATATAATCCTTATCCGTTTGCGCATAGAGATAAGCGTAAAGACGAGCCAATTCCAAGCTGAAAACGCCTACAATCTGCTTTTTTGGAAAGGACGGGTTCACCATCGGACCCAACATGTTGAAGAAAGTCTTGATGCCCAAATCACGGCGTACCGGAGCTACGTTCTTCATAGCGGGGTGAAACAAGGGAGCGTGCAAGAAGCAGATGCCCGCGTGGTCGATTGCCTTACGGAGTTTGTCTTGATCGTTTGTGAATTCGATTCCGAAATGCGCCAATACGTTTGACGATCCGCAAACCGATGAAACGCTATTGTTACCGTGCTTAGCGACATTCTGCCCAGCGCCGGCAACGATAAATGAGGACAAAGTCGAGATGTTGAAGGTGTCTTTGCCATCACCGCCCGTACCGCAGAGGTCCATAGCGTCGAATTCGTCGAGATCAACTCGCATGCAAAGCTCCAACATGGCGTCACGGAAACCGGCAAGTTCCTCGACCGTAATGCTTCGCATTTGGAAGACGGTAAGGAAAGCCGCCATTTGGCTTTCGTTGTATTCGCCGTTGGCTAATTTGGTCAATGTCTCCCTCGCCGACTCTTTGGTTAAGGATTTATATTCGAAGAGTTCTCTAAGTATATCTTTCATGATGTTGGTATGAGGTCTAAGGTATTAAGTATAAAGTACTGCGTGTTTAAGTCTAGAATTGGTACTTAAGACCTGTTATCTAAGACTTAATACCACTCTCCAACCAATTCTTAATCATCGTTTTGCCTTCCGGCGTCAAGATCGACTCTGGATGGAATTGAACGCCTTGCACATCATAGCTGTCATGGCGAAGTCCCATCACGACACCTGTTTCATCCTCGGCGGTCAGTTTCAGAGGAGTTTTAAGCGTTTCTGGCTTTACGGCCCACGAATGATAACGACAAACCCTCGTCACTTCTTTTACTTCTTCGAATAAGCCGTCGTTTTCCAAGATCTTGATATCCGTATCCACTCCGTGGAGGACTTCCGGCATATTATAAAGCTCGGCGCCATAAACTTCCGCGATGGCTTGGTGGCCAAGGCAAACACCCAAAATGCTTTTTGAAGGGCCGTAAGTTTTGATTACATCCTTTGTGATTCCAGCGTCTTCCGGCACTCCAGGTCCCGGCGAAATCAGGATTTTATCATATTCCGCAACCGCTTCCACCGAAATCTTATCGTTACGGATCACGTCCATCTGTTCGCCATAGCCCAACTCACGGATCAAATGCACCAAGTTGTATGTGAACGAATCGTAATTATCTATTACCAAAATTCTCATCTCTCTCTTCCTCAAGCGTTAAAATCCGTAGTTTCTTTGGCGTTGATTTTCGAAGCCTCGGCCAATGCCGTGCGCAATGCGGCGATTTTGTTGAACACCTCGTCCCTTTCAGATTCCGGATTCGATTTGGCTACGACACCAGCACCGGCTTGGTATGACAATGTATTGTTACGACTCATGAAAGAACGAATCATGATGGCATGATTGAAATCGCCGTTAAAGCCCAAGTAACCGATCGCTCCGCCGTAGAAGCCGCGTTGGTGTTTTTCGTATTCGTTGATCAACTCCATCGCGCGATATTTCGGAGCGCCGCTCAAAGTGCCCGCTGGAAATGTATCGGCTACCGTGCGGATACCGAGATCCTGATTGGCCAATTGACCCGTTACCTTCGAAACCAAATGGATAACGTGTGAGTAGAACTGCACCTCTTTGAAAGTCTCGACCTCCACGTTGTCGCAATGACGGCTGAGGTCGTTACGTGCAAGGTCCACAAGCATAACGTGCTCCGAATTCTCTTTCGGGTCGGCGTCGAGTTCGCGTGCCAATTCGGCGTCACGTTCGTCATTGCCCGTTCTGCGGAAAGTTCCGGCTATCGGGTAAATCGAAGCTTCGTTGTTTTTCACTACGATCTGCGCTTCTGGTGATGAACCGAAAATCTTAAAGCTTCCGAAATCGAAATAGAAAAGATAAGGCGAAGGATTTATCGAACGGAGTGCGCGGTAAACGTTGAATTCGTCTCCGCTGAACTTTTGCTGGAATCGACGTGCCAAAACGATCTGGAAAACGTCGCCTTTATGGCAGTGGTCGATGCCTTTTTTGACCATCTCCACGTATTCCTCATTCGTAAAGTCAGAAACTTCCTCCCCTTCTTTCGTGAATGTGTATTCCGGAAAGTTTTTGTTTCGAATAAGATTTACGATCTGATCTGGACCGTCCGAATCGGGTTGTTCCAATCCGTGTTCGAAAACGTAGAGGGCGTTCTTAAAATGGTCAACGGCGATTACGTAGCGATAAACCTTGTAAAAAATCTCAGGAACTTCATAACCCGACGGATTGTTGTCAGAAAAATCAAGATCTTCGAAATACTGGACAGCGTCATAAGTCATGTAGCCGAAAAGTCCGTTGCTGATGAATGGAAATTCAGACTCCGTTTCAAAAGAAGCCGAAAATTCTCTCAATTCGTCGACCGCTTCACTCTTATCGGCTAAAGTTTTCACTTCTTCTGTACCGTCAGGAAACGCTAAGCTGAGCTTTTCTTTTTCTACTTTAAAAGAAGCGATGGAATCGCAGGCCAAGTAAGAGAAACTGTTGTCGTTGCCGTGGTAATCGGAACTTTCCAACATGATAGCATCCGGAAACCGGTCACGGAGCCTGAGGTAGATACTCACAGGAGTTGTGGTGTCGGCCAGCAACTTTCGATGTGCGGTTTTGAGGGGAAAACGTTTCATGATTTATATCTAATTTTTTATGTCGAATGATTGATAACAAAAGAGGCCCGCTGTTCGGTGAACGGCGGGCCTCAGTTTTCGCTTATCGCTTTTTTGTCTGGGTAATACGCTGCCGTTCACTCAAGTATCCGAGAGTGCCACCACCATGCGATATGTACGTTCTGACAAAACATTGTTCTTTTCAATTTGAAATTCACAAGCGAATTTATGGTTTGTTATTCTATTTTCAATGAATTCGATTGTTTTTTACGAATCCAATTCTAATCAAAATCGCGACGATAAAAAAAAGCCCTGTCGTTCGGTGAACGACAGGGCTTTATTATCTTAGTCTACATTTGACAATACAAGGCCGTTCACCGGGAGAGATTCTTCCAGTGCCACCACCATGCTGTATGTACAAATGCATTTTTCATTTCATCTTCCTTGATGCGACAAAGTAAAACAATGACATTTTGAATTCCAAACAGAATCGTGACTTTCACGAAACCGACCTTATTCAATAAGTGGATTTCCAGTTCTCAAATCATACTTCTTCACCGTACCCGACGGCCCCGTAATAGTGTAAAGATAATCGCATTCGCCATCGCCGTAATCCACCGTAAAGGCGCTATCTTTTTTGTTTACGGTAACCGTCACTTTTTCTTTACCTTTTACGCAAACCGCTTCGAAAGCCGTTCCACAACTCAAAGAAGCTTTGATAGGCTCAACGGTAACCGACTTAAACGAGAAGCCACTTTTGGCGGAACCTTCAACCGTATTGTCAAGAACAAATTCCAAATTCACAAAGTCCATAGACGTCTTAACTTTGTACTTTAGGTTGTAAGTGTCTTTTGCTGTCTCGACCTCATATTGGCCTTCCGTCACGTACTTCGCGCTACCGAAAGAACCGTCTCCGATTTCAACAGACTGAGTGGCTGTGCCGTTTATCGTCTTGCCATCGGCTTTAAAATCGATAAACTCAAATGTTCCCATTCCTGCGCTCGTTCCACCCATACTGACAGAGAAACGCATCTTTCCCGCATACGTTTTGCCCATTTGCTCGCATCCGTCTCCAAAGTCGTAAAGTATTATGATGTCGTTGGGCTTACTGTCATCGCATTCGAACTTTATGGCAGGACATGTGCCCGTAAAGGCTTCCGACAGACTTTTCATTGTTTCGCACATCGAAATATCGAATTCTGTAGCAGCGCTACGAGCGACCGCTCCTCCCGTGTTCATAGCACCCTGCTGTCCCATCATCATTAAACCCTGGATTTCTTGTACCGTTTGCAAAACGATCTCCGCTTGGGCTTCAGATTGCTGATCCACCTCACCTTCTGGTATATTTGGTAATTGGAGATCTTTCAACGAGTAGGAATTGTTTCCGCATGATTCAAAAAGCGCCAACGCTAACACTGCGGCAGACAAAAAGAGAACACGAAAGGAGTTCATGACAGTCAGTTTAAAATTAACACCATTTATTACGGCAAATATATTAACATCTTATATCAAAAAACACTATAAAACTCCTTTAATTCATACGCAACAACAACAAAACAAAATACTTCAACAATAAACGATTATTATTTTTCCTCCCAGAACGGGAAACCTAACGATCGTTCCGGGTCTATATACGACAACATTGTCCAGTCCGGCTGTGCTCTTTCCACACTGGCTCCGTCTGTGGCTTCTATACCGCCCGCAATAGGATTATTCGGCAATTGGTGTTCGGATCTCAATGCCATTTCCATCTGGTTCAAAATACTTCTGCGCTCAAAATCATTCATTCCCAAAGGACTCATTCCGTAACGGTACTCACTCTCAAATTGACTTCTCTGCTCTCCGTTACTGGCCAAGATCGCCTGCTCCAATCCTCTGGCATATCGAACGAAACTTGGAACCATTATCCGCTTACCTTTCGGACGAACACTGGGTTGTGAAGCCAATGAAGCTCCCGGCGAAACGATTCCGGCACCAGTTCCGCCAATACTTCCTTCCGACACAAATTCCCATTCATCCGGAAGGTCTTGCTTATACATTCCGGCCAAAGACGGACCTCCTCTAGTTATTGGATCCACATCCACAAAATTGGATTCGTCGGGTAAGTGCACGGTCACATCACTACCTTTTCCCGCTCGGCGTTTCTTAGGGTTATCCTTATGCTGAACTTTGGCGTCCGCCATATTATGGATATGGATTGCGGTATCGTCGGGGCTGTCCTCAAAAACCGTTTCGGGTGGAGACGCTATCGTAATCCTCTTTTTGGGAGGAACGGCAAAGACTTGTCCCAATAAGTTCTGCCCTGTTTGCGTAGTCAACAACTTGGCATGCAAGGCATTTACACGCCATAAAAATTCGGGATCGTCCATATCTTTTTGAGCGATCGACATTTGTCCGTTCATAGCCACACTCTGCTCCCACAAGCCCTGGCCACCTTGCACACCTTTGGGAAGCCAAATAGGCAAGCCCTGATCAATGATTACATTAACAACTTGGCGGTGTTCCTTCTGAAGTAGTTCCAACATCCGGAACATTACTATTGAGAGCGAAGAAATAGAAGAGCCGGATGCGTCGGCGGTTTTTCCTCCCAAATCATGATGCCAACGATAAACAAGGTGCTCAATCTCAAACAACTTTGCCATACGGGCATGCAACGGCCCCACTCCATGATAACCCTGAATCAGGTCATACTCTTTAAGCGATTGTAAAACCCGTTGATAAATCACAGTTTCAGGCCCAAAATTCATTTCCTCTACGGCCTCGCCTACCATAAATTCGAACGCGTCGGCAAAGAAACTCGCTTTTCTCGGAATACTTTGCTCTCCTTCTTCCTCCACACTTGATCCACTGGACAATGACCAACGCTCAGGTTCCATTCTGCTTCGTATCGAACTCGGCGCCATTTCCTCTTCTCCATCACTTTCGCCACCACCACCGGTCGTAGCTTGGCTTCTCAATGACATTTGGTGCTGGGCTAAAGAAGCGTGAAGCGACACTTCTTCAGGCCTAGACTGTTCTTCCATTTCTCCCGGACTCATAAAGGTAAAGCTTGAGGTAGGGCTGACTCCTACTTTACCTTTCCCTCCACTACTTCGAAGCCTTATTCTCGGCGATGATTCCACCGCTCTTCTTTCCTTCTTCTGAAGAATAGCCTGAACGTAATCACGGAGGTTCGCTAAACCGAAAAGCATCCCTTCCCAAGCCGGGTTATAATACTTCGCTCCATGAACCCCCATCGTAACGGGATGAGCGAAATCTATCATTACGGCATCGCAAAAACCAGGATCAGGATTAATGACCAGCAATACACTGGCGCCCACATACGCGGTTCTGCCTTGGGCCAAAGAAGCGTAAATATCACCCAAACGCTTAACCAATACCGACAAACATTCGGGCGAAACGGACTTCAACATTTTGCGCAGAGGGCCGAGATTATTGCCACCTTTTACCTTTTTCCATTGGTCCTCATCGCGGAAACCACGGCTTTTGCTTCCCGACACGCGGTCCATCAGTTCGTGTTGGGTTACTTTCAGCTTCGCCTCCTTTTTGCCTACGCCCCTTACTTTCTGGTCTTTGTAGTTTGCCGTTTGCCTACCAATTTTAATATCCCTAAGAATTGAATCTTTCTTATTTCGGGTAACATTACTTAGGATAATCAACTTGTCGCCGGGACCTTTGTAGGCCGACAAAGCACCTACGGCCTCCCTATCTTTTCCCGTTAAAGCGACACCGTTTGTATGATCAGAAAAAAGTTCGTCGGCATCTTCGTAGGGACCGAAAAATCGGGGTATCACGCCGTCATGACGTCCTTCCAGCTTAAAGGAGGCGTACTCACGGGCTTCCAACGGATCTATTCTTTTGATGATCCATTCCCTACTCTCAAGCATGTGGAAATCTTTGGCGTGGCCTGCGCATTGCGCCACTGAACCGAAGCCCGGGGGAGGCGGTAGTTTGCTTATGCCCTTTTGTCCGGCAAAAGTTCCGAAGTTAACGGACGTTTGGGCTTTATCTTTCCCCCAAAGCTGTATCATTCTTGGAAATAAATGGACACTAAACGTTTGCGTACCAATAAAAGTTTAGAGCGTGGCTTTTGTTCAAGCTGATGAACAACCACGCCCTATGTACAACACAAAAAATGTGCTTTATTCCTTAACCTTCCTTTTTCGGAACGATACTCCTCCTTATCGGCTTTCCCCTTACTTTAGGCAAAGAACTCATTGGCCTTGGTATAAGAGAAGTCGTGACTAAGCATTTTTCCGATATCGCCTTTCGCCAAATCCTCTCCGATGCTGTCAATATAAGCCAGAGTCGCCCTGACGGCGCCCGAGCCGATGCTTAGCCGACGAACGCCCAGCTCCTCCAATTTTTTGAAATCGTGGAAAACGGGATTTGCAATGATATTTAACGGCGCCTTAATTTCCTTCGCCAACTCGGCTACGTTTTTTTCATCCATCGCACCGGGAACGAAAACGCAATCGGCACCAGCTTCAGCAAAGGCGTTGCCACGGGCTATGGCTGTTTCAATCCGTTCATCTTCGTTTCCCAACGCCAACCAATACACGCAGGTACGGGCATTGATAACAAATGGAATACCTATTTCCTTTTTCAATTCCACCAAAGCCTTGATTTTGACCAAAAGGTCATCCAGGTTATCAAGTCTTTTTTCCTCGGGAATCCCGTCCTCGATATTGAAACCCACGGCACCGGCTTCCAGCATTTTTATGGCGTTGGCTTTCACCTCTTCCGGCGTGTCGCCATAGCCTCGCTCAAAGTCTACCGATACGGGAACCTTTACCCTTTTGGTTATTTGGGAAACCACCAAACGCAAATCGTCGATACCTACCTGTTCGCCGTCCGGATAGCCCAAAGCGTAGGCAATTCCGGCGCTGGTGGTGGCGACGGCCTTAAAACCCCGGCTTTCGAAAATACGGGCGCTTCCGGCGTTCCAAACATTGGGCAACACGAACATGCCCTTTTCTTTATGCAGTTTCGAAAAGGCTTCCGCTCTCGATTTTAGCTCTTTGCTGAACATTTCTTTCAAATTTGAATTCACACAGATCATTGACCGGGCAATCAACACAGTCGGGAGTTTTTTTGCAATGAGCCTTGGCATGCTCCACAATCAGGCCGTGATACGCCTTGTATACCGACGCCGAAGCGGGAAACATGGATTGCGCCATCAATCTAAGGTCAACATAGGCTTCGGGGACTTGCACGCCCATTCGTCCGAAAATCCGCCTTGTGTAGGCATCGATCACAAAATACGGTTTGTCAAAAGCGTAGTTGAGCACGCTGTCGGCCGTTTCACCACCTACGCCTTTTACGCTTAGCAATTCGGTACGGAGAGTTTCCCCGTCTTGGCGCCTGACTCGTTCGGTGTCATATTCGTACTTCGCGAACCATTCGCAGAGGGCTTTTAGCTTAACCGCCTTCTGGTTATGGAATCCGCTCGGTCTTATTATTTCCGACAGTTCGTCTGTCTCCGTTTTCTCTATAAACTCGGGAGAAAGCTTTCCGTTGAAATTGGCCAAAGCCTTCTCCACATTTTTCCAATTCGTGTTTTGCGTCAGCACGGCGCCCACCATTATCTCAAACTCCGATTCCGCCGGCCACCATTCCTCAAGATAACCGTAACGTTTTATCAGTCGCCCGAAGAGTCTTGTCACTTTCTCAAGATCAAGCAACCGCCGTTTCATCTCCAAGCCATAGGCGTAACCTGTCAGCTTTCCGTTGGCTCCGACCACCCTATGACAAGGTACGATTATAGGCAAAGGGTTCTTGTTATTGGCCATGCCTACCGCTCTGGAAGCTTTCGGATTGCCCACTTTTACGGCCACATCCTTATAGCTATGCGATTCCCCGTACGGAATTTCGGCCAAAGCTTGCCAAACGGTCTTTTGGAAATCGGTTCCGGCAGGATTTAGCTTTAAGTCGAACGCTTTTCTTTCCCCTGAAAAATATTCTCGCAGTTGTTTCACAGCTTCTTTGAACCTTTCTTCAGACCGGATCCAATCGTCGGAGATTTCGAAGGGCTTTGTCCCGTTATCCACCAACAGGCGAGACAAACCTCCGTCGTTTCCGACTAGGTAAATCTTGCCGAAGGGCGATGGGAAATAATGGTAATATGTCATTTCGGTAAGTTTTCTAAAGTAAAAAAGGAGTGGTCAATCGATGTTATTCGCTTTCTCATGATCGAGCAACCATCGCTTTCTTTGCAATCCTCCGCCGTAGCCCGCCAACGCACCGTCCTCTTCCAGCAATCTATGGCAAGGCACAATTATGGCCACCCGGTTTTGCCCGTTTGCCCGGATTATGTCGCTTACGGAGGTTTCCGGGCCCGCTTCCTCAGCCATCGAAGCGTAAGTGCGGGTTTGGCCAAAGCCGACCGAGAGCAACCTGTCCCAAGCTTCTTTCTGGGAAGGCGTAGGCGACAAGTCCAAAGCCACCGCAAAGCGTTTCCTTTTTCCTTCGAAATACTCTCCCAGCTCTTTCTTCGCTTGTTTTATATGTTCGTTTTCTCCGGAAAGAATTACCGCTCCATAGCGCTTTTGCACTTCGGCCAATTCCGTTTCCAACATCTTGCGGTCGGTAAATTCGAGCAGACAAATACCCTTGTCGGTAGCGAAAACGAACATCGGGCCCAATGGCGTGGTGAGACGGGAAGCCAATACCACGTTTTGCAACTCCCCTTCTTTGGGCGATTTTCCCAACAAATTCTTAAACGCATAGCCGAAACCGCTTAACGATCCATAACCGGAATTGAAAGCGGTGTCCGTAACCTTTCCGCCTTTCTTCAGCTCCTGAAAAGCCATATTGATGCGGGTCATTCGCTGGTAAGCCTGAAAAGTCATTCCGTGGTGTTTTTTGAACCAGCGCCTTATCTTTTCGGGCGCTATTCCCTCGGCTCTTAGCGTTGCGTCAGTGACCTTCTCGTAAGGATTGGCCATCATTATCGCCAATGCCTTTTGGACCTCTTCCGGCGGTTCGTAGGCATGGTTTGTCGGTTTGCAGATCTTACAGGGCCGAAAACCGTGAGCCAACAGCTCTTTGGAATCATGGCTGAAAACGACATTGGCGAATTTGGGCGTACGGGCCCGGCAACTGGGAATGCAGAATATTCCGGTTGTCTTTACGCCCAAGAAAAACGAACCGATAAAGCTGGTGTCCCTTTCCTTTACCGCCTTGTAGTACCTTTCCCTTTTTTCGATGTCGCTGACAAAAGCCATAGTCGTGTATTGGTGGTTTCAACATCCGAAAGATAGGGCTTAGCCCGAAGGCTAGGCAACCGAAAAATTGACATTTAATTTTTCGCCCAAAAAAAGATAGCGAAATCAACGTTATCCCCTATCCCGACATCCATTTCGGTAAAGGATTGGCTTGACCTTCCCCTCATTTTTTCACAATATTGAACAAAAGAAAACTCTATGCTAGCAATAATCTCACCCTCAAAAGGACAGAATTTCGACACTTCGGCGCAAACGCAAATCCACACTACGCCGGATTATCTGGACCGCTCGCAATCGCTAATCGAAGAGCTTCTCAAGCTTTCCGAAGCACAAATCGGCAAGTTGATGGCCGTCAGCGACAAGATAGCAGGACTGAACTACAACCGTTACCGAAATTTTTCAACGCCTTTCACCACCGAAAACGCCAAGCCCGCCATGCTCGCCTTTACGGGCGACGTGTACTCGGGTTTTCAGTTCGACAAGTTTAAGGACGAAGACTTCGAGTACGCACAACAGCACCTGCGCATCATCTCAGGCCTTTACGGTTTGTTGCGCCCCATGGACCTGATCCAGCCCTACCGTTTGGAAATGAAAACAAAGCTGGCCAACCCCAAGGGGAAAGACCTGTACCAATTTTGGGGAGACTTGTTGGCGCAAAAGCTAGAGGAAGCCGTTTTGTCCCAAGGCGATAACGTATTGGTGAACTTGGCTTCAAACGAATACTCGAAAGCGGTAAAACTTAAGGGGTTGAAAAAGCTGAAGGTGGTTACACCCGTGTTCAAGGAGAACAAAGAAGGCGTATACAAAGTGGTGGCGCTGTACGCCAAAAAAGCCCGGGGCATGATGTCCGATTTCATTATACGAGAAAAGATATCGGACCTTGAAGGCCTAAAAACTTTCTGCGAAGGCAAATACCTTTATAACGAATCCTTATCGACAGAAAACGAATGGGTCTTCACCCGATAAAGAATACCCCAAGTTTAGCGTAAAGGAAAAACAGATTTGTCGATCTGTATTTTTCCATAACCAGCGGATACAACTTAAGCCGTCGCCACTTTAGCGACGGTTTTTTTGTTTGAAAGACCAAGTAAGGTTATCCGGCTTTTAAAAGCGTTTCGAAAGTACATGAAGTAAGGTTCGGTTCACTTCGTTAAGGGTTCCGACAAAAACAGTTAACACTTTTGACCAAAGGTGTTAAGAGAATCGATCCAATGTGTTAACACATTTGGGCCGACCTTAAAACAGCCCCATATAATGCAAAAAACCTCCCGATAATCATATCGAGAGGTTTCCCCAGTTTATTCCTTTCCTTAACGAATATAGCGAATGCTTTTTACGCATAAAACAGCCTGTAAGTATGGGGAATGCTTACGGACATTTGCGAATACGAAAACCACTCGTTTTTGAAGAAAAACAACGCTCCGCTCCACATTCCAAAAATCACCTAACAAAAAAGACGGACCGTCATGGCCCGCCTTTTATTATACTTTATTCCGTTTTCCCTTCCGGTTAGGGAGTCGGCTCCGGGGTTCCGGGATCCGGCTTCGTAGGCTGTTCGAGTTGCGGTTTGCCACGGAACACCTCAATGTAACCGCGGAACTCACCGGCATCATCTGCCTGAATGTGGTAGAAGTACACGCCGTCAGGCACGTCTCCGCCATCCCAAAGCTGACCTTCCCTGTACTGATCAGAACTGTATACCTCTCTGCCCCAACGGTTGGTGATGATGATTTTCCAGCCGTCTTCGTTTTCCTTAGGCATGTTCCTGATGTAGAACTGGTCGTTTTTGTTATCCCCGTTAGGAGTAAACATGTTCGGAATCCAGATCTCGTTGTTGGTTCCCAACGTCACGGTTTCTTTTACCGAACATTCGTTTCCGTCGGTAAGAGTCACCACATATACGCCCGGGAACAGGTTCTTGAACACATGTTCGTTCTCTACGCCAGGGCTTCTGGTTTCAGGAATCGGACTTGTTTCCAGTACGCTATTGATGTCCACCCATTTCGAATTGGCTACGCTCAGCTCAACTTCGTAGGCCGGTACTCCGCTTCGTACCACGTGCACTAATCTGATGGCGCCCGTATTACCTGAAGCGTCATCGTACGGCAAAGAGTTCGGATCAGGCCTTACGTCCTCGATAGCCAGCGGATTAAGCGGACGGTTAACAGTCACGTCTTTCTTGGCTTCGATTACGCAACCGCCTTGGTCTTGTCTAACAGACAGCTCGTAATCGCCAGTGGTTATCGCCGGACTGCTGTATTCGTAAGTCACAAAGTCGATATCGTTAGTGAATGATCCGGTGTGAATCTTCTCGTTGGTCGCTTTCGAAACAAGGGCAACGTAGTAATCCAAATCGTTATCGCCTTGGAGATTCGATACTGAGATCACAGCGTCGTCAGTACTACAGTTCGGGTTAGTCAAAGCGAATTCGAAATCAACCGCTTTGGTTCCGCCCGTAACAGTAATCTGCTTGGCGTTAGGACAAGAATCGTCAGAATCTTTACCTCTGACAAATACGTGGTAAGTTCCCTCTCCGAATCCTGGGTAGCTTTTGGTAAGGCTACTCATCTGGTCATTGCTGATGATATTCTCTGACTCTCCGTCTTTCTGGATACTCACGTAGAACGGTGCCGATACCTTGGTGAGGTTACCGTCAATCTTCACCACAATCTTTCCGTCTTTGCCGTTTCCGTCGCAAGTCGGAGCGATTAGCTCAAGATCGTAGTAAACCAAATCCGGTCCGCCTACTGGCACTTCCACGTTCTTTTCGCAACCATTGCCGTCGATTACCGTCAAGTGCTGTATTTCGCGGGTAAGGCCGTTGAAGAGACCATTTTCAGGCAATTTCGGATAATTCACCCCATTGAGTCTGTAGCTGTAAAGCTCGCCGTCAGCGCCACCTTCTCCACCAGTCACGCTAATTATACGGAAGCTACCGTTGTTATTGTCGCAAGCCGCTGGAGTGATATCGCCGATTTCCACCTTAATCTCGGTACCCGTATTCGGAATATCAACTTCAACAGGAATGCTGCAATTATCGTCAACACCGGATCTGAAGCTAATTACCGATTTGCCAACCTGCAAGCCTTCGATAAAGGCCATATTGGTATAAGGCTTCCAGTCAGTAGGCTGTCCTGTGAGGTTGTATTGGTAATCGCCCGTTCCGCCAGTGATTTCGAAACTGGCTTTTCCTCTATCGCCTCCGAAGCAGTTACTACCAACTATCTCCTTCACCGTTACGCCCGTGAGTTTTCTCGAAGAGTTGATCACATAAGCGTTGGTAGAGATCAGTTCGCAAGACGCCGCTCCTTTAGTCGACACCTTGAAGAAGTAAGTTCCTTGTCCAAGTCCGTCGAAGACACCCGTCTCGTTAGCCTTAGCCGGCGAAAGCGGATTCTTATCCTGATCAAGCAATTCGTACACAAACGTTCCTATCAAGGTGGCGTCCAGTACTTTTACCTGAAGTTTTCCATCGTTTCCGGTACAAGACTCGGCTGTTACTTCGGCGGTAAAGTCTCCGCCGTCAAAGTTCGGGGTATCGACCGTTGCCACGTCAGATTCGTCTTCGCATGTCTCCGTAGCCGTAAGGTCCGTCACTTTCACTTTATAATCGCCCGGAATCAGGTTCCTGAATACAGGAGCGTCAACTTGGGTTCCTTCTTCCACGAAGTCAGTTCCGTTGTTCTTCAGAAGTACGTAACGGTAACTGTGTCCAGCCCTTTCGCCTGTGAGGCGTACGGTAGCCGTAGCGTTGTCGCCGTTGCAAACCGCTTGGGCAATATCAAGAGTAGCTTCAAGTTCGCAAGGCTTATCGTTTTCGCAATCCGTCGGATCCGGAGCGCTGAGCGTCACTACCCAAGTGTCTGTCTCGCAACCTCCAGTTTTGCTAACCTTGACGGTGTAGCTTCCAGCCTTAAGGTTCGGGAAGAAGTTGGCTTGGGCAGGATCCGCCGTTTGCGCAACACCTGAACCGTCAAGTACCTCAAAGGTGTAATCCGGTACATCCGTAGGCGAAACGTCGAACTTGATAAAACCGTCGTTTCCGTCGCAGGTCACTCCGCTGGCGCTGACACCAGGCTTGATGTCTACGGCCCTAGAGATGTTGGCCTCTTGGCTAACCCAACTACAAGCAAGATCCTTGATACGGACATTTACCGTGTACGTTCCCGCACCGAAGTCCTCTATGGCTTTAGCCGTCAGGTTTCTGGATCTGGCCGTGAAGTCTCCATCTTTAACGATGGTGCCCGCACGGTTGAGTATCTGGTATTCGTAAGCTTTAGCCCCTTCAACAAGCAAGATAATCTCACCGTTTCCGGCACCGTTGCAGGATTCGTTGTTAACGGCTACATTCAGCACCAAGTCTTCGCACTCGACGCCACAGTCAGACGGTTCGCCTACCGTTACGTTTTTCTCGAAGTCGCAACTGTTGGCGTCAGTAACGCTGATTCTGTAATCGCCTTTGGCCAATCCAGTGAAAATACCCACTCCATTGCCAGCGACCAGCGTCGTGCCTTTATACAATTTGAAGACTTTGGCTCCCGAACCGCCCTGTACATTGGCCACCTCGATAATACCGTCAGAACCTTCGCAAACGCTTACGTCGGTCACTTTCTCGGTAATACCAATAATCTGATTTGGAGCCGTGATTGTCACGTCCGTAGTGTAAACGCAATCATTAGCGTCTTTAACCTCGACAGTGTAAGTGCCCTGAGACTTTCCAGCGAACAGTCCAGTTGTGTTGTTGTCGCCTTCTACTGTGTAAGTATACGGCGCAACTCCGCCCCTTACTCCCGTAACATGGATGGTCCCGTCAGGGGTTCCGCAAGAGGTAACTTTAAGTTTGGCCGCATCGACGATTATTCCGTCGATAGCCTCTGGCGCCATTACTCCCGAATACGTTTCGCTGTATTCGCAAGCCGTATTGGCATCTCTTACCCAAACAATGTAATCTTTGGCTTCCAGCGCCGTAAACTCGTTGTCCGATCCGTAGGTTCCGCCATCCAGTTTATATTCGTAAGCACCTGAGCCTCCATTGACGCCTTCGACCGTGATCTTGCCGTCTGTCGCATCGCAGGTCGTCGGATCACTATCGGTGATTGACAGGCCTGTGATTGCTCCCGGGCCTTTGCCAACTTCCACATCTTTAGATGCCGAAGCGCAACCTCCCGCAGTGTCAACCAAACGCACGCTATAAGTGCCGGCCGTCAAACCGCCAATCGTTTTTGTTCCAGTAAAGGCTTCGTTCTGTTTTGTGCCGTCAGGCTTAGTAAGCTCAAGGACAAAGTTACCCGATCCGCCCACTACATTGGAAACTGTTATCGAGCCGTCCGCCGCACCGCAAGGCGTAGTCATGTCCGACGCGCCGAGGGTAAAGGTAATCGACGAGCCCGGTCCTGTGATAACGACATCGCCGAGTACGGTTTCGCACCCTTTGTCATCCCTTACAGTTACGGTGTATGTTCCTTCCGTCAAGTCTTCGAATTTGTTGCTTGCCTGGAAGGTCGATCCGCTTGAGTATTCGTAAGTGCCCGTTCCGCCCGTTGCGTTTTCTACCGTGAACGAACCTTCGTTTCCGCCACAGGTAGTTACAGGCATTACGTTTTCGATATCGGCGGTAATCGCATTAGCCGATACCAGACTTACTTCAGGGCTAATCCTTTCGCAACCCGTTCCTTCATCCAGCACATATGCCTTATAATCTCCAGAAGCCAGGGCTTCGAAACGTGGAGAGGCTTGGAAGCTTACGCCGTCAAGCGAATACTTATAAGGCCCGGTACCGGTCAAAGCGCCCTCATCGACTTCGATAACTCCATCGACAGAGTTACATGCTGTCGGATGCTTAGTTTCCTTAAAGGCAACGTCGTCAGCCTCCGGCCATTCGTCAATCGTTACTTTAAGTTCGGTAGCAAGAGTACAACGGGTGTCTTTGTTCCGAATATTCAAGCTGTGTTCGCCAGAGGAAAGGTTCGACACTGTGAATGTCGTACCCGGAGCGTCCACATAGCTCGATCCATCCAACGAATACTCGAAATTACCGGCTCCGGTGATTTCCACTCTGAATTCGCCGTCATTATCATTACAATTCGAAACGCCTGTTTCGGCAGTTACTTTTGCCACAACGTCTTCCGAATTATCATTAATGGTAAATCCTGTTTTGCTCAAGTCGCAACCTGTGGCTTTGTTTTTCACAGTCACTTCATAATCTCCAGCAGGCAGATTATCGAATTCTCCCGAATCGTTAGTGAAAGTAGCAGGTCCTGACAATGTGTATTCGTAAGATCCTGCAGCCAGCGTAGGAAGCACATCTTTGACTTGCAGTTTGCCATTCGGCGCAGTACAAGTAGTTACATGCTCGAGTACCTGTACCGTAAAGTCAGTCACTTTGGCCGGCTCAGTGAAGGCCACGCTTTCAACAGCCGTACAACTCGATACTATATCGGTCACGAAGACTTTGTATTCAGGTTTGTAATCTAAGTTGTCAAAGACAAATGTTCCGTCCTCATCAACGTCTTCGGTATCTCCCACTATCTCGTTTCCATCCCCATCTTCAAGACGATAGCGATATTTGCCAGCTCCTTTCGATACGGTAACGCTAACCGAACCGTCCGTTGTCCCGCATCCAGTAACATCGGTCGGAGTCAGGGTCAATGTAAATGGAGCAGGATCGGTGATCGTTACATTGGCCACTTCTTTTTCGCAAGTAGCCTCGTCACGAACTTTTATCACATAAGTGCCAGCCTTAAGATTTGAGAATATCGGACTGGTCTGCGAAGTCGCGAAATCATCTTTCGAATATGTGAGGATACCTGTTCCTCCAGTCACTTTCACTTCTATAACTCCGTTACCTGTTGTGCCACAAGTGGTATTGTGCGTTACCAAAGGAGTATTTACTGTAATGTCCCCGATTGTAACGTCTACAAACTCTGGGGCACTTTCGCAACCAGTCGCATCGTCCCTAAGGATCAAAGTATATCGGCCAGCGACTCCCACAGCGGTAGGATCAGCCACCGTATTGCCTCCGTTATCAGTGTACAGGACAGTTCCCGCATCGCTGGCGCCTTTGTCCACCAAAGCGGTCAAATCGACCGTGCCTCCGCAATTTGCTTTAGCGGTATTCGTAGCTACGAGCGTTGGCAAACCATTGATAACAACAAGAAGAGTTCCTTCGGCCAAGCAAGTTCCGCCTCCCGTATTTCTCACATAATAAGTCCCGCTCTCGGTTACTGTAGCGCTTGTGAGAATTTCGCTGAAGTCAGGTTTCTTGGAGAATTCTACCGTTATCGCCTTGTTACCTACACCAGCGGTCAAATCGACATTTTCACAGCCCACCAACGGCGCCGTTTGCAGATTCAGGTCGGGCGCTTCCTTAACGTTCACGTTTGTGGTGGTTTCGGCAGTCTGATTTTTCAGGCAAGCCGATGAGAGCAGTTCGACTTTAATCGTTTGGTTGCCACCGTTCACGAAGGTGTGCGTGTATTCCGCTCCTTCTTCTCCCGTAATCTCAGTACCGTTCACAAACCAAGTATAAAGCGGTGTGGTACCACCATTTGTCGGTTTGGCTTTGAAAGTTAGGCTCTCACCTTTGCAGGTTTCGGAAGCGCTTACTTCCAGAGCTACAGCCGGCTTATCATCTTCTCCCTGAATCTCGAAGGTTTCAGAGATAAACTCATTATAACAGTCTTTGGCCGGAACTTTTGCGTAAACCAAATCTCCCGCCACCAAAGTGTTTTCGGTAAGGGTGATTCCTGTTCCCAACAGTTGGTCCGGGCCTGTCATTACTTTGAACCAAGAAACAGTAATACCGTCTGGGGCGTCAACCTTTTGCAACTTCAACGTTACAGGGTTAGCAGCACATTTAACGATATCGTCTTTTATTACGATAAAGTCCATGTCCTTCTTGGCCACATTCATCGTGAGTTCTGCGGACTCTTGCGTCGGTGAAGTGGCGCAGGCCAACCCGGTGGTCAATTGCGCTTTTACCTTATCGCCGTCAGCAGGAGTATAACGATACGTCAAACCAGTAGCCACTTTTGTAGCGTTGACGTACCAATCGACAACCGGGCTTCCGCCGGCGTTGGTAAGCGTGGCGGTAAACTCCGTCTCGTCTCCCGGACAAACATCAGTGTTTCCGTCTATCGCAATCGAAGGCGTAACGCTACCCACATTAACGTCTACGGTGGTCGAAGTAACCGAACTTTCAGTCAAACAGTCTACACTGTTGCTTACTACCGTTACGCTTATTTGGTGGTCTCCCGCAGTCAAATCCGAACGTTTATAAATATTCGTATTGTTCGTCTGCTCTATTCCGTCTACTGTCCATTTGTATGTCAATGTTCCTTCGCCACCCGTTACGTCAGCCGTAAAGGTCACTTCCTCGCCCGCACAAACAGCGGTGGCCGAACTGGTAAGGGCTACAGACATTGTTTTCTGAACAGCGATATTTCCGGTCTTGGTGTCTACCGAGGCTTCACACAGAACGTCGTCACGCTCAAATATTACCTCAATTTTAGTCGGGTCGTTTCCGAAGCTCGCGACCGACTTACCGCAAACGCCATCCTTAGCTTTCATTCTCAGGCTAATAAAGCGTCCGTTATCCGTAATCGATTCTGGTTTCGCGTCAGCAGGCGTCCAAACTACCGTAATTTTTCCTTCAGCAGGAGTTACCGCCACCACTTCGGCTCCGAAGGCGCTGTACCCCAAGGTTACCGCCTTGTTAGCTGGATTAGTAGGATCAGCCATTACCGGCTCTACCAAAGTAGCGTCATAAGTTATGGTGAATTGCGCTCCCGATATATCGTCAAAACCTCTTACAAGAACAGGATAGTCAAATTCGCTATCGGCGTCAACGCTCAAATCATTCGGGAAGAATAATCCGAAATCCAGCTCCCTGACAACTACGTTCACCTCAATTCTGTCGGATTCGCATCCTTCAGCGTCGGAAGACGTAACGTAATATTTTCCTGTCACCAATTTTTCGGAAGTCAAAAGAGGCGTTCCGCCAGCCGCGACAGAATACCACTTAAGGTTTATACCGTCGGCGTCAAGATCAGCGACCGTTTTCTCTCCGCAGAAGTTTTGGTTCTCCCTACCCGCAACATCAGGTGGAGTAATAGTGGTCGGATCCTTAAACTCAACCGTCAATTCCACAGGGTCACTGTCGCAAACGACATTCGATACAGTCCAAGTCAGTTTATATGTAGTCCCTAATGTACCGGTAAATCTTGTTGTAGATGCTGTCGGAGAATCCAATGTTCCTCCCGTACCAGAAGTGATAGTCCATTGTCCGGTTTCCCCTGCCGCTAAGGCGCTTCCTTCCAAAGTAACTTCCGTATCACCGCAAAGAGCCGGCAAAGGATCGACAGTCGCTACCGGTTTGGTCAAGACCTTAACCTCGTGTTCCGCCACATCGCTATCGCCACAACTATTTGTCGCTGTCGCTTTCACAGTGGCCGTACCGTCAAATGTTCCTGACCAGGTTACTTGCCCTGTATTAGCGTCAATCGCTCCCGCAACATTCGGTTCCAAAGTATACTTTAAAGTAGCCCCGGCAGTTGTTGTAGTCGCAGTGAAAGTAGTTGTTGCGGTTCCTTGGCAAATATTCTCAATAGAAGTAGCCGCAAACACAGGCTTTGCAGGAGGACTAGAGTCGGCTGGACCGTCTACAGTAGCGGTTTTCTCGTCGGACTCACAACCTGTCGCCAAATCTTTAACCTTCACTTTATAATCACCAGCATCCAAGGCGTTCACCATGAATGGGCTGGTTCCAGCGACATAAGCGCCTCCGTTAACCGAGAATTCGTAATTCCCTGCTACGTTAACTTCTATCTTAAGAGTTCCGTCAGTTACTCCGCAGTCAGAAAGCCTTGTCGTGGTCAGAATAATATCACCCACGTCCAGACCTTCAGCATTATCCTCAATTAACACAGGTTTCACGGATGATTCGCAACCGCTAACCTTATTGACTACTTTGAGTGTATAATTACCCGCAGCTAGGGATTCGAAAACTCCTTTATCATTTTTCGTTACCGTAGCTCCTTGCGCAAGGTGATATTCATAATCCGTTCCCACAGGATCGACAGACGTAATCACCACTTTTCCATTGTCGGCAAGACAAGATGTTACATGAGTCACATCAAAAGCGAAGTCGTCCACATTGACCTTCGGAGCGAAATCGACATCGGTTGTTCCTTCGCAACCGCTAACGGCGTCTCGCACTTTCACGACATATTTCGCTTCGTATGCGAGGTTATCAAACAAGTGCGAATTCTGCTCGGCCCTGACTACGTTTCCGTCGCCATCCTCCAAGGTGTAAAAGTAGTCCGTACCGCCAGTGGCAGTTACCGTAATACTTCCGTCGGTAGTGGCACATGAACTCGGGTCAACAAAAGTCGCTGAAACAGTAAGGTCGGTTGCGCCGTCAACAACTGTCACAGTCTCGACTTTCACGCACTTTCCACTTCCCGCATAGCGTACTTTGATCTCGTAATTGCCAGCGGTCAGGCCAGTGAACGTAGCGTCAGTTTGAACTGTAGCGAAGTCATCTTTCGAATACTCCAACCCTGTTCCAGTGTATTTTACTTCAATCTGCCCATTTCCTCCGGTTCCGCACAATGTATTGTTTGTCACTGTCGGGTCGCCAACTCGCAGAATATCCGGATTGATAGTCACATCTATATCAAGCTCTCCACTTTCACAATCAGTGACCTTGTCTTTAACCATGACTTTGTAAACGCCACTGACGGTCACCTCTTCCGGATTAGCAACCACATTGGAAGACGGATCTTTGAAAATCAAATCGTAATTGGCTCCCGTATCGGTGTTCGCCACGTCAACCAGGGCCTTAATGTCGGCGGGTTGACCACAGTCAGTCTCCAGCGTATTTGACGTCAACGCAAGTTTTGGACTTTCACCTACCGAGACGTTCAAGCTTCCTTCATCCGCAGGGCAACTTCCTCCGGCACCAGCATCACGCACATAGTACGTTCCGCTTTCAGTCACTACGCTACCGCCTACAGGAACAGTGAAGTCTTTGTCTTTGAAGTATTCCGGAGTTACGCCAGTGCCTTTTACTCCTGTAGCCAAATCAACGTTACCACAACCTTGCAACAGCGAGGTCACTAGATCTAAAGAAGGTGATTCCTGCACGTTAACAGTCACTTCCTTTGTTACGGGATCCAAACAAGACGCAGTCGGTGTCATTTCGACTTTGACAGTCACATTCCCTGTTGCTACAAATGTTCTGTTAAATTCAGGGCTTGTTCCTTCTGAAATCTCCGTTCCGTCAATAAACCATTTATATTTTGGAGTAGAGCCTGCATTTTCAAGAGGAGTAGCCGTAAACTTCACAGGCGTGCCTTTACATGGCGTTGTGCTTTCAGCGGTCAAGTCTACTTTGGCTGTGGCACTTTCTCCTAAAATGACAAGATTCTCAGAACGATATTCTTTATAACAGTCTTTAGCTCCAACTTTAGCGTAAACCCAATCGTGCTCAGCCAAAAGGGTTCCCCCAACATTTAGGATCATTCCATTTCCTAATTTCTCATCATCGCCAAAAATCGGAATTTTATACCATTCAACACTCACCCCAGCCGGAGCGTCAATTGGTCTTATCTCAAGTTTTACCGTCTTTGCGCCACACTTGACTATATCATCTTTGACCAGCTCAAACTTCATTTCCTTATCCCCAGTACTGATCGTAAGGACATTTGATTCTGGGTCAGTAACCGTTGAGCATGCAATGTCTGCTGTCAACAATTGGGCTTTCACTTTGTCGTTATTCGCCGGGTCGTATTTATATGTCGTCTTGTTGACTCCACGATCTTGTTCGGTTCCGTTCACAAACCAGACTACAGTCGGGGTAGCGCTGGCGTTTGTCAACGTAGCTGTAAACTCGACCTCTTCGCCCGAGCAAATCGAAGTTTCTCCATTCAGTGAAATTGTCGGCGTGACGGTTCCCACATTTACGTCCACCGAGTTGGAGGCGACAGTTCCGTTAACCAAACAATCTGTTTCCGTACTTACGACAGTCACGCTTACAGCGTGATCCCCATCGGCCAAGTCGTTTCTGCTGTATGTAGAAGAGGTCGTTGTGGTTTCTGTTCCGTCAACAATCCATTTATAAGACAGCGTGCCCTCTCCGTTAGTCACATTGGCCGTAAACGTCACATTATCCCCTGCACAAACAGCGGTAGCCGAAGCCGTCAAGGTTACGGTCATTTCCTTTTTCACCTTGACATTTCCTTCCCCGAGTATTACCTCGGCAGAACAGAGCGGAGTATCTCCGAAAGCGACATTGACGGCAGACATAGTCACTTTTTCTTCTCCGCAAACATTCTCTTTAGCCTTAAAATTAATGCCTAACAGCTGTGAATTATCAGCTAGCGTTTCCGGTAAAAGATCAGCGGGAGCCCACAACACCCTAACTTCTCCAGCGGACGGATTAGTCGCCAAGATCTCAGCGCCGAAAGCGGAATGCGATAACGAGACGTTTATTCCACTGGAAATAACAGGCTCGACCAAAGCGGGGTCGTAGTTTATAGTGAAATTAGTTCCCGCTATTTCCTCAAAACCTTTTATATAAATAGGGAAATCGAAATTGTCACCCGCATCAACATCAACATTGGAAAGCGTGAAGACTACCTCACGCTCAGACAATTCGACTGTCACCTTTTTTCGGTCAGACTCACATCCTGTTCCATTTACCGAGGCCACATAATAATCTCCGGCCACCAACGGTTCTGTAGAAGCCAAAGGAGTGTCAGAAGTCAGAGAAGAGAACCACTTCAGGTTCGCTCCTGACGCCTCAAGATCCGCTACAGTCGGCGAATCGTTCTGGCAGAAGCCTTGAGTTGGTTTATTTACAACAGGCGCCGTAATCGCCGAGGGATCGTTAAAAGTAACCGTAACCACACTCGACTTAGCGGAACATGCTCCGTTCGAAACAACCCACTCAAGAGTGTAAGTGCTACCCAAAGACCCTGTCAACTTGGCCAAAGGACTATTCGCATTGTCCAAGCTACCTCCCGTTCCAGTCAAGATTGTCCAGGTTCCTGTTTCTCCCGAAGCTGGTGTATTTCCTCCTAATTGATACTCGGTCACCCCGCACAGTGTTGGGGCCGAAGTAGCCGTGGCGACAGGAACTCGTTTAACCTCAATTTCTTTCTCCACAAATTTATCCGCACCGCAACTACCTGAAGCGGTTGCTGTAACAGTAGCGGTTCCTACAAAAGTAGGAGCCCACGTAATGATTCCATTTGCGTCTACGCCTCCCGCAGAAACCGGCGACAAGCTATAAGTCAATGTTGAGCTTCCCGTAACAGTCGCTTTTGCCGAAGTTGTAGCCTCGCCCAAGCAAACCGACGAAGGAATTCCCGCTTCAAAAACCGGAAGTTTAACCCGTTCTTTTACGTTTACGGAATGAGTGGCCTCAGTATTTGAGCCACAATCGCCAGAGGCTGTCGCCTTAATCTGGGCTGTTCCCACAAAATCCACATCCCAACTTACGATACCGCTAGTCTCCCCTATTGTCCCGGCACCGGCAGGCGAAATCGAATATTTTATTGAAGTGGAATTATCAGCATCAGCGATAAAAGTAGTATTGAGAGTTCCACCACAAATCTCGGTAGGATTGGAAACCAAGAAGTTAGGAACACCCAAGCTTCCCTTAACCTGAACCGTCGTTTCAGTCGTTTCCACATTACCGCAGTCATCTTTCGCAGTCGCCGTAATAGTGGCGTTTCCTTCAAAAGTATCGTCCCAATCCAATACATTTCCGGCAAACGTACCCGCACCCAAAGGTTGAACACTAAACTCTATCGATGTTGAGTTAGTGGCCGTCGCTACGAAAGTGGTGTTTGCTGGATTTCCACAAAGCTCGCTTACAGTCGTCGGATCAAAAACAGGTTTTCCGACCACTCCTTTTACGGTAACCGTAAACGTGGCTGGCGTCGATGTACAGATCGCAGTGGCCGTTAGCGTATTTGTTATATCGTATGTACCGGGCGTACTGGCCGAAAGGTCAATTTCCCCGGTGGTCGAATTCAAAGCCAACCCTGTAGCCGGTGTTACCGAAAAGGTTCCTTTACTGGCTCCCATTCCCATTACTGGAGCAGGGTCTACAGCGTCAACGCAATATTCGGTCGCTCCGAAAGTGAAATCCGCTTTCGCGACTTCCTCTACAGTAACGTCAATCGCCGTTCTTTCGCTGACACAACCTCCTTGTACTGTTTCAGCGTAATATGTCGTGCCGTTTGTCAGTGTCACGGCACCATCCAAAGCGGTGCCTCCTGTTGCCGTTGCAAACCATGAGATTGTACCTACAGCCGTAGCTGACAGATCCGCAACCGTATGAGGTTCATTGGAACAAAACTCCTGATTCGAGGCGACAGGTTTCGCTGTCTTTAGGATTTTCACTTTTACGGGAGTGGAAACGATATCTCCGCATGGGGCCCCGCTCTTGACCGTATTTATAATAGTATACTCTCCTGCCGGACTTGCCGAAAGGTCAATTTTCCCTGTTGAGGCATTGATTGACAGTCCCGTACCCGAAGTAACCGTAAACATTCCTTTTACCGCCGAGCCCGTCATAGTCGGGCTTGGATCAACATCTGTTGAACAAAAAGATGCGGCAAACGTGAACTCCGCCGTAGGTGCGGTCTCAATTGTAACCAAAGAGCCCGAACGGGCGCTCACGCAAATTCCGTTCGTCGACTCCGCGTAATACGTCGTTCCGGTTGCCAAGGCCGTAGTCGAAGGCAAAGCCGTCCCGCCTGTCGCGTTGGCGAACCAGGACACTCCCGCAGGCTGAAGATCGGCGACCGTGGCCAAGTCCGTCGAGCAGAATGTCTGGTCCGTAACCGTCGGCGTGTCTGGCGTTTTGGTAACCTTCACCGTTACCGCCCCGGACTCCACAGCCGCGCAGGCGCCGCCGGGATCTACCGTGTTCTTTATGGTGTATGTCCCTTCGGTACTCGCCGAAAGGTCGATTTCACCCGTCGTGGCATCGATCGCCAAGCCGGCGGGTGTAGCAGTGAAAGTCCCTTTTACCGAAGTCCCGGTCATCGACGGAGTCGGATCCGTTTCAGAGGTGCAGTACTCCCCTTTGGCGAAAGTGAATTCCGCCGTAGGCGATTCCTCGATCGTTACCAAAGAGCCCGATCGGGCGCTCACGCAAATTCCGTTCGTCGACTCCGCGTAATACGTCGTGCCGGTTACCAGAGCAGTCGTCGAAGGCAAAGCCGTCCCGCCTGTCGCGTTGGCGAACCAGGACACTCCCGCAGGCTGAAGATCGGCGACCGTGGCCAAGTCCATCGAGCAGAATGTCTGGCCCGTAACCGTCGGCGTGTCAGGCGTTTTGGTGATCTTCACCGTTACCCCCGCCGACTCCACCAGGGCGCAGGCGCCACCGGGATCAACCGTGTTTTTTATAGTGTATGTGCCTTCCGTACTGGCCAAAAGGTCGATCTCTCCGGTCCCAGCGTCTATCGCCAAACCGGCTGGTGTCGCCGTGAAAGTCCCTTTTACCGAAGTCCCGGTCATCGACGGGCTCGGATCCGCTTCCGCGGTGCAATATTCCCCTTTGGCGAAAGTGAATTCCGCCGTAGGCGATTCCTCGATCGTAACCAAAGAGCCCGATCGGGCGCTCACGCAAAGTCCGTTAGTGGACTCCGCGTAATAGGTCGTGCCGGTTACCAAAGCCGTAGTCGAAGGAAAAGCCGTCCCGCCTGTCGCGTTGGCGAACCAGGACACTCCCGCAGGTTGAAGATCGGCGACCGTGGCAGTGGCCGTAGAGCAGAAAGTCTGGTCCGTAACCGTAGGGGCGTCTGGCGTTTTGGTGACCTTCACCGTCACTCCCGCCGACTCCACCGGGGCGCAAGCGCCACCGGGATCTACCGTATTCTTTATGGTGTATGTCCCTTCGGTACTGGCCGAAAGGTCGATCTCCCCGGTTGTGGCGTTTATCGCCAAACCGGCCGGAGTCGCCGTGAATGTCCCTTTTACCGCGGTCCCGGTCATCGACGGAGTCGGGTCCGTTTCAGAGGTGCAGTACTCGCCTTTGGCGAACGTGAACTCGGCCGTCGGCGCTTCCTCGATCGTTACCAAAGAACCGGAACGCGCGCTCACGCAAATTCCGTTCGTAGACTCCGCATAATACGTCGTTCCGGTTGCCAAGGCCGTTGTTGAAGACAAAGCCGTCCCCCCTGTTGCGTTGGCGAACCAGGACACTCCCGCGGGTTGAAGATCGGCGACCGTGGCCAAGTCCGTCGAGCAGAAAGTCTGGCCCGTAACCGTCGGCGTGTCAGGCGTTTTGGTGACCTTCACCGTCACCGCCCCGGACTCCACAGCCGCGCAGGCGCCACCGGGATCAACCGTATTTTTTATGGTGTATGTGCCTTCGGTACTGGCCGACAGGTCGATCTCCCCGGTAGTGGCGTTTATCGCCAAACCGGCCGGAGTCGCCGTGAATGTCCCTTTTACCGCGATCCCGGTCATCGTAGGGCTCGGATCGGTTTCCGAAGTGCAGTACTCGCCTTTGGCGAAAGTGAACTCGGCCGTCGGCGCTTCCTCGATCGTCACCAGCGAGCCCGAACGCGCGCTCTCGCAGATTCCGTTCGTCGACTCAGCGTAATAGGTCGTGCCGGTTACCAGGGCTGTCGCCGGAGGCAAAGCCGTCCCCCCTGTCGCGTTCGCGAACCAGGACACGCCGGCCGGTTGCAGGTCGGCGACCGTAGCCGTGGCCGTAGAGCAGAAACTCTGGGCCGTAACCGTCGGGGTGTCAGGCGTTTCGGTGATCTTCACCGTTACACCAGCCGACTCCACCGTCGCGCAAACGCCGGCGGGATCGACCGTGTTCTTTATGGTGTATGTCCCTTCGGTACTGGCCGAAAGGTCGATCTCCCCGGTTGTGGCGTTTATCGCCAAACCGGCTGGAGTCGCCGTGAATGTCCCTTTTACCGCGGTCCCGGTCATCGACGGGGTCGGGTCCGTTTCAGAGGTGCAGTACTCGCCTTTGGCGAACGTGAACTCGGCCGTAGGCGATTCCTCGATCGTTACCAAAGAACCGGAACGCGCGCTCACGCAAATTCCGTTCGTAGACTCCGCATAATACGTCGTTCCGGTTGCCAAGGCCGTTGTTGAAGACAAAGCCGTCCCCCCTGTTGCGTTGGCGAACCAGGACACTCCCGCCGGTTGCAGATCGGCGACCGTGGCCAAGTCCGTCGAGCAGAAAGTCTGGTCCGTAACCGTCGGCGTGTCAGGCGTTTTGGTAACCTTCACCGTTACCCCCGCTGACTCCACCGCCGCGCAGGCGCCGCCGGGATCTACCGTGTTCTTTATGGTGTATGTGCCTTCCGTACTAGCCGAAAGGTCGATATCACCGGTCGTGGCGTTGATCGCCAAGCCGGCCGGTGTAGCAGTGAACATACCTTTTACCGAAGTCCCGGTCATCGACGGGCTCGGATCCGCTTCCGAGGTGCAGTATTCCCCTTTGGCGAAAGTGAATTCCGCCGTAGGCGATTCCTCGATCGTTACCAAAGAGCCCGATCGGGCGCTGACGCAAATTCCGTTCGTCGACTCCGCGTAATACGTCGTGCCGGTTGCCAAGGCCGTAGTCGAAGGCAAAGCCGTTCCGCCCGTAGCGTTCGCGAACCAGGAAACTCCGGCCGGTTGCAGATCGGCGACCGTGGCCAAGTCCGTCGAGCAGAAAGTCTGGTCCGTAACCGTCGGCGTGTCAGGCGTTTTGGTAATCTTCACCGTCACTCCCGCCGACTCCACCGTGGCGCAAACGCCGGCGGGGTCAACCGTATTCTTTATGGTGTATGTCCCTTCGGTACTCGCCGAAAGGTCGATATCACCGGTCCCGGCGTTGATCGCCAAGCCGGCCGGTGTAGCAGTGAACGTACCTTTTACCGAAGCGCCGGTCATAGTTGGGGTCGGATCCGCTTCCGAGGTGCAGTACTCCCCTTTGGCGAACGTGAATTCGGCCGTAGGCGATTCCTCGATTGTCACCAGCGAACCCGAACGGGCGCTCACGCAAATTCCGTTCGTCGACTCCGCGTAATACGTCGTGCCGGTTGCCAAGGCCGTTGTTGAAGACAAAGCCGTCCCCCCTGTCGCGTTGGCGAACCAGGACACTCCCGCCGGTTGAAGATCGGCGACCGTGGTCAAGTCCGTCGAGCAGAATGTCTGGTCCGTAACCGTAGGGGCGTCTGGCGTTTTGGTGACCTTCACCGTTACAGCCCCGGACTCCACAGCCGCGCAGGCGCCACCGGGATCAACCGTGTTTTTTATTGTGTATGTGCCTTCCGTACTGGCCGAAAGGTCGATTTCACCCGTCGTGGCGTTGAGCGCCAAGCCGGCGGGTGTAGCAGTGAAAGTCCCTTTTACCGAAGTCCCGGTCATCGACGGGCTCGGATCCGTTTCAGAGGTGCAGAACTCCCCTTTGGCGAAAGTGAATTCCGCCGTAGGCGGTTCTTCTACCGTAACGGTAACCGAATTCTTTGTGGCGTTAATTCCCGCATCACAGCCATCTGCGGTCGAAACGGAGATTATTGTATATGTTGTCGTAGCTGTCGGGCTTACCGTTATCGGGTCTCCTGAACTATAGTTTGTTTTGTTTATAGCATTGGTCCCGTCATTTAATTCGATATTAAACGGTCCCGTTCCTCCTGTGATTTGTACTGAAATCACTCCGTCTGATCCTTTACAGATCGCAACAGGATCGCTAGCGGAAGCTTCTCCTTTCTGGAAGATCGTAAATACCACAGATTTGGCGGTACTTGTACATTTCGTTGTCGGGTTCTGTTGAACTACATAATATGTATATGTGCCAGGCGCAGTTTCTATTGGCGTAAAATCAGCCGCTGCACCAATTTGGCTTGTAAGGCCGGCATCACTATACCAAAAGAAGTCGTAACCTGCCTCTCCCGTTGCGGTAAATGTCGGGGTGGGTTCCCCTTCACAAACAGATTGGTTCGTGCTCTCAGGTTGGTCGGGTATCACTTTCAAATCGTCGACCGTATAGGTCTTCGAAATTGTACCGCAATCCCTTTTGTCCTTTACGGTTACAGTATAGTCCCCCTCTGTTAATCCTGAAATTTTTCGAGTATCAGCCGTAAAACCATCTGGCCCTACCCAAGAATAGACTTTCGAATCAGGAGAATAACCTCCATCCATCTTCAAGTCTATCTCACCCGTCGCAGAACTATCATCACAAGAAGTGTTGCCCACTGGAGCAACATCGCTGTTAAAGCGCATAATCTCGAAAAAGATGTTCGCGCCTCTGACAGCCCAGTTGTTTTGGTGTATGATCGTATACCTCGCCAACGTTCCATCAGTGCTCAAAGAGGCCGGAACATTCTTAAAGACATAGAAATCATCCCCCGTTTCGTGTTCCACGGTTATTCCTCCTACCGCAGGCATTCCCGGAACAATAACCAAAACCCTAGAGGTAGAGATTATATCATAAAGTAACAGTTCATCAAAATCATCCAGATCGGCCCCATCGTCCAAAACAAAATGTGCCGTTACATCTGCGGTGCCATCGCCGTTATAACATATTTCGTAACCGTTAATGCCTTTGGCCCCATTTAAAGAAACTGTCGGTAAACTTTGCGCAAAAGCCTGTCCTATCAATAAAAGCAACGCAAAGGAAACTAAGCTGAAAAATCTAAGTTTTTTCACCATAATACTAACGCCAAAACACCTGTTATTTAACCGCAATTCCATTCCGTCCATTCACATCGAAAGAACACCCGTCCCCCATTCTCACATGAAGCATATAATGCCCTTGTTTAAGTCCTGAGAATAATGATTTCTCAACATTCTGCTCAACCGAAAAATTCATTTCTTTCGTGTTTGTCACATTCATCAAATCCACAAGAAAAAATTTGGCTTTTTTTGCGGACCTATCCTTAAATGTGAAAAACAACTCGAACTTTCCGTCTCGCTTTTTATCGGCGATAACCCGATACTCATATTTCACATCACACGGGGGCGTGGTTGCCTTAACGTTTATTGAAAAAACGCACACGACGACGATTAAGATTAACAGAGTACAGTACCGTCTCATATAACTCAGGTTTACTTAAAATCAGACTTGGTTCCGGTCACGACCACCTTCGCTTCCGGGTAATCAAAAAGCTTGGTTCAAAAACAGCTTTCTCTCAGATTGAGACCTCCCAAAAACATATCGGGAACAGTATATCTAAGCTTGAATTTATCAAATAATAGTTACAATACACTATGTCGCACTGTTAATTTTATCACAGCAAAACATCCATGTTTCATGAAAATAACTAAGTATCAACCAAATACGAAAGATACAGTAATATTCTTATCAAATAAAAATCAATTCATATCTCATATTTGATGTTTGTTTTGTGTCTTTATAAGACACTGATTGACACAGGAAAAACACCGGGCTTATTAAAGAAGAAAAACAAGAGGTGATTGAGGCGGCATTTACGAATAAAAAAAGTGATTTCCAGACGAAATTTTCTCGTAATTTCACATAGCAATATTTCTTTATGCAAATCCGGAAGATTGAGAGCCATGTGCTTTTTATAGCGTCAAAAACCATTTTTAAAACAAAAAAGTCGCCGAAGCGACTTTCAGTTATTTTATTTCACATTAGATAAAATCAATTCACCGGCACGTTATTGTAACAGAACGAGAAGCTTTCTTTGAAAGACTTCAGCTCATCCACAAAGTCCACACTCTTAGAAAAATTCAAATATTCACGCAAACTTGACTCTGGGCTAACCTTAAGGCTTTCGAGCTCCAAGTGCTGGTTTACAAACATAAACTCCAACTCCGGATACACCTCTTTCAAAGCGTCTACGACGTCGATAATCCGAAGGTTTTTGTCCGCCAAATTGTACATTCCCGACGGCACTGTTTCCGACAACAAACCGCCCAAAGCTTGCGTCACTGTATCCACATGAACAAACGCCCTGAACTGCTTGCCGTTACCGTCGATGGAAATCCGGCCATTGAAATGCGATTCGAACATAAAGCGGTTAATCACCGCATCAAAACGCATACTTTTGCTATAACCGTACACGTTCGCACACCTTAATATATAGGTATCCATCTTACTGAACAGACGGCGAACATGCTCCTCCCCTTTCAGCTTCGAAATTCCGTAAACGGTTTTAGGGAACGGAACCGACTCCTCCGTAAATTCGGCTGTGGCTGATTTTCCGTAAACCGAGGCGCTACTTAAGTATACAAACCTTTTCACGTCACTTTCTTCAACAGCGCTTACCAAATCGGCGGTTCCCCAATGGTTCACTTGCTCATAAACATGAGAGTCCAAATGAGAAAACGGAGTGGAAACGCAAGCGGCCAAATGGTAAACCACATCGATTCCCTGTAAAGCTTTTGCTAATTTTCTAGAATCCAGAATGTCTCCGCAAACGAAGCGAACTTTTTCGCCCCCTTCCAGAGTGGCTCCCAAAAATAGATTATGGTTCTTACGGCTCAGGTTGTCATAAATTCGAACCTCCGTAACCTCAGGACGCATGGCCAATGTTCTCACTAGGTCTGTACCCACATAACCCGCTCCGCCAGTCACCAATACTTTCATTCCGTTTATATTTTTAACGGAAAGGCTAAGCCTTTCCGTTCTATTTCCAATTGTTTAAAAAAATCACTTCTTCACAAGGTCGGTATGCAAGCCACACTCGGTCTTGTTCATCCCGTACCAACGGGCTTCACGCTCTTGCATTTCAGGATCCATTTTACGCGTACACGGCGCACAACCGACACTCATGTAACCTTTATCCTCCAATGGATGGGATGGCAGTCCAAATTCCTTCCTATAGAAATAAATCATTTTGGCGTTCCAATCCAACATCGGGTGAAACCTAGTTACATCGTGCGGCGCAGGTTGCTCAATTTTCATGGCCTTACGCACGGCGCTTTGGTCCGCCCTCACTCCGTTAATCCACACGTCATAGCGCTTCATAACGGCTTCCATCGGTTGGGTTTTGTTCAGGAAACAACAATAGTCGGGATCGCTGGCGAACAGGAACCGGCCATTACCGTCCATCTGCATAGTCTTGGGCACCGGGGTTTTCAAATCCACCAGATTAAGCCCTAACATTTCAGATATTTGGTCCCTGTAAGCGATGGTTTCCGGAAAATGATAGCCCGTATTAATAAAGTATACGGGAATCGAACGGTCTACCCTGCTGATCATATGCAACAAGACGATACTGTGCGACTGAAACGACGATGTGGTAAACATCTGACGTCCTTCCGCATTGTAACGTTCGACCTGTTTTTTAAATGCTTCGAAATCCAACTTACTCGACTTTTGTTGTTAAATACCCCGCTCCCGAGGCCCCATAAAGGGAATTCTTGAGCAATATTAAGCTCAAACCATGTATTAAACAAACCCCTTCCGCACAAAATACCAAGGTACGGTAAACGTTTATGCTCGCCCACAATATAACAATGCCCGCATAATCAGGGTTACCCTCCTAAGGCTTGACAAACCCGTGATTATATGTACAAATTATTGCATATTACGAACAACATTCGCACTCTGCGAATTGGTATCGCAACAATACTGATTACGATATTGGCTATCGGCGCCACTTATGCTAACGGATTTTCCGACATAGAAGCCACAATCGAAATCACCAATACACAAACTACATACGACGGAGACCCCAAACACGTTGCGGTTACTACAAATCCCGCCGGTTTAAATTATACGGTTACGTACAATTCCTCCACACAACCGCCAATTAATGTCGGTCAATATTCGGTGGTTGTCACCATCGCTCACGCGGGATTTACGGGGTCAGCGACCTCTACTTTAGACATTCAACCCGCCCAAGCCACCATTTCCCTTTCGGACACGGTTCAAACCTACGACGGAAATTTCAAAACCGTTTTGGCCGAGACAACTCCTCCCGGATTATCCATCAGAGCGGTTTATGACGGCCTAAATAGCCCTCCCACCACTCCCGGCACCTACCCTGTAACAGTCACGGTAACAAACACCAACTACACGGGCTCCCAATCAGGCACATTGCGCATCAAAAAAGCTCCCGCCACACTTTTCGTTTCGGACACTATACAAACTTACGACGGTGCCAGCAAACGCCCCACCGTAAGTACCGAACCCGCCGATTTGGGTTTAAGAATAACTTACGACGGCAGTGAAATACCGCCAAGAGACGCCGGAACGTACTCTACGGTAATTGCGGTAGAAAATCCTTATTATAGCGCTTCGAAAACCGTCAACCTGAAAATCAATCCCGCTTCCGGCATTGTCGTCATTGCCGGAACACAAGCAGTCTACGACGGAAACGCTAAGCCGGTTACGGTCACGACTGTGCCACCAAACCTAGCCGTAAGCGTCACTTACAACGGAAACACGTCAATTCCCGCTTCGGCAGGCTTATATTCGGTCATAGCCTCCATCAATGAAAACAACTACGCAGGCAGTAGTCAAGCCTCTTTAACAATTGACAAAGCTACCGCAACAATCACTTTCACAGACACTACCAAAACGTACACAGGCCTAGAATTAGAGCCTGATTATGTCACAGATCCGCCTAATCTGAACGTCAACCTTACTTTTGACAATACAGATCAGCAACCGACACAAACCGGAAACTACAAAGTCACCGCTACAATAAATGACCGTGACTATACTGGAAACGACAGCACTACCCTTGTTATTGAAAAAGCGGAGGCTCAAATCATTCGCTCTGATACGATAACCACATATAACGGATTACCACAAAGCCCGACAATTAGCACGATTCCTCAAGGCCTAAGCTTCTCGGTAAGCTATGACGATGAAACATCCAAACCGATTAACGCAGACACAATTGATGTAATCATCACAGTCAATGATCCGAATTACGAGAAAGTTGACTCGTCCAAATTCATTATCAAAAAGGCTCCGCAAACTATAACCTTTGGACGTATAGAAGACAGACCAATCGACGCTCCTCCTTTGGAACTGTCAGGTTCTAGTTCGTCCGGGCTCACACTCACTTATTCGGTCTCACCTGAAAGCCCCGCTCAGGTAAACGGAAACACACTTACACTGAGCATGCCGGGAGCCGTTACAGTGACCGCAAAACAGGACGGCAACGACAATTATCTGAAAGCGGACTCAGTAACGCAAATATTCGCAGCGCTTAGCCCGTATAGCCAAATCAAAGGAAAGATTGTAGACTTCGACGGAACTATCATAGATTACGGAAGTGTAACTCTTTTCAGAGACACGCTCGACTCCTATGTCCCGTTTGCGACCACCAACCTGACCACCAGCGGATATAGCGTAAAGGCTCCTGGAGGCAAGTACATTCTGAGATACAATGCTCCCGACACCAGTCGATTTATCAACACATACTTAGGCACATCCGTAATTTGGCAAGATGCCGAAAGTATTACCGTTTCCGAGGCAAAGGATTTATCCTTTTTCATTCCCGAACTTAGACCTGAAGTCAACCCTGGACACGTCACGGTATCAGGTCAATATGTCAGTGAAGACAATGGAAACTTCACTCCAATCCCTAACATTGTGCTTCTTCTCTTATACCCGGAAACCGAAAGAATCTATGATGTTTTAAGAACTGATGAGACGGGAAAATTCGAATTCAATAGAATCAAATACGGTAATTACACCTTACAAGTAGACAAGCCAACAGGCAAAAAAAACAGGCTTTCACCGCTTCTTCAGCTCTCTCAAAATATTGATTCTCTGGAAATACGGGTAATTGAACAAGCCCAAGGCATAAAAGTCGAGGTACTTAAGGCCCATCAAGTCTTGGATGCTCAAAACTTAGACGACAAAATCAAAATCTCACCAAATCCCGCCACGAACTGGATCCGAATCACAAAAGACACACAATCCAACACCCAATTTTCAGGACAGATCCTCTCGGTTTCAGGCAAATCCGTCTGCAAGTTCTCATCTCTTTCATCTGGTGAGAAACTAGATCTTAGCCACTTCCCTCAAGGGGTGTTTATAATAGAGATTCATTCGAAAGACGAGATAATAAGGCGAAAAATATTTAAACGATAAGAGACGTCATCTAAACCAATGACGTCTCTTTTCTCGAACTAGAATTCCGACTTCTAGTTTATATTGTCACCAAAGTCTCTTAGTCAACTTTCTTCCCTTTCAAAAGATAGTTACGAACATAGTCACCAACTCCGTCTTCAAGAGACGTAAACTCGGCATCGTAACCAGCAACTCTCAGTTTATCCATTTTCGCTTCCGTGAAGTACTGATACTTGTCACGGATATCAATCGGAGTGTCGATAAACGAAATATTCTCAGGCTTATCCATCGCCTTAAAGGTCGCTTTCACCAAATCAAGGAATGTTCTGGCATTTCCGGTCCCGACATTGTAAATACCCGAATGCTTTCGGTTTTTCATCAGCCACAGGCTAATATCCACAACATCCTTTACATAAACGAAATCACGGGTTTGCTCTCCATCTTTGAAATCCGGGTGATGCGAACGGAAAAGCTTCATTCCGCCAGTTTCCGAAATTTGATTGAAAGCGTGATAAACAACAGAGGCCATTCGTCCTTTATGGTATTCGTTAGGTCCGTAAACATTGAAATACTTCAGACCAGCCCAAAAGAACGGAGCTTTTTCTTGCTCAAGCGCCCAAATATCAAAATTGTTTTTCGATTCTCCGTAGAGGTTAAGAGGCTTAAGATTCGGAATAAGAGACTCGTCATCATCATAACCATTCTCCCCCATTCCGTAAGTAGCCGCAGAAGATGCGTAAACCAAAGGAATCTGATACTTGACACAACGATTCCACATATCAATGGAATAATTGTAATTCAATTTATCAAAAACGGCTTTGTCAAACACTGTCGTAGCGGAACAAGCCCCGTTGTGGAACACAAATTCCACCTCTTTCTGATTCTCGTCAAACCACTCAAAGAAGTCTTCCAAATCGACTTTGCATTCCAAACTTTTACCTTCCAGGTTCTCCGTTCTTTTCTCCGGATTTCTGAAATCGTCCACCGCCACAATGGCTTTATATCCTTGCCTATTAAGCTCGGCAATCAAACAGCTTGCGATAAAGCCCGCCGCTCCGGTCACTACGATCATATCTGTGATGTTTTTCGGTTAGCTTGGTCAGTAAACCAAAAATTAAAAAAAACGGGAGCTTTTATCTCCCGCATTTACCACTTATTTCTTTTTCAGCTTAATTTTCAGCTCTTCCACCTTATTCATTTCGGTAGTCAGCTCTCGTTTAAGCTTCACTTCTCTTTCGAAAACTTTCTTCTTGTAGTCGTCGTACTCTTTTGCCAATTCGTCAAGGTCTTTGCGAGCGACATTCGCTGCGTTATTTTTCACCTTGGTGTTCATCAACGCCGCAGCCATTAGCCCGGCAAGCACAAGAATAATCCCCCAAGTGAGATAAATATAAGTCCCTTTTGAGAAATCAATTCCTATTACGCTAATGTGAGTCGTCAAATGACGGCTTTCGTTTACTAGAACTTCCTTACTCTTAATCGTATCGTTCAGGCTCACAATTTGGGCGTCCTTTTTCACGATAGAGGCTTTCAGTTCAGAAATCTGCTCCTTTTCAACACGAAGCGTATCCGAAATCTCATTCCAAAAAGCGTCGAGCTGTCCCTCTTTGATTACTTTATAGTCTTTCCAATTGCTCGACTTCTTCTTCATCTGATAAAAACGCGAAGCCAAATCCGTCGCCGTTTCCGTTGGGGAAGCGACAGCCGGCTGTGTGGTGGCTTGAGCCCGCAATTCCAAATGGGAAATTTGAAACATCAAAAACGCTAAAACGCCAATCCTGAAGAGCTTAATCATAATCTTGCTTGATAACACATTAAATCCGACCCGAAAATACGGCTTTCGTGCGAAAAAAACGTATTTGGCCTATCCATTTATACTTCTTTTACTTGACTTAATGAACGCCAAACGACGTAAGTTATTGCCTTTTTGGAACATCTGGACCTTCTCTTCCCGGACCAAGACAGATTCTCCTCAAAAAAAGACCTTTCCGAAAAAAATCGTTCTAAATTCAAACCGATTTTCATAAAAAAATCCGGACCGACTCAGAGAGGAGCCGATCCGGGGATGTATGTTCTATTACAGCCGTTATTTCAAACGATACTGCCCTTTCATCCTAATCGTCACCACTACGTCTTCCGAACCACTGTTTTTGAAATACCAACCATGTGGCCCTTCAAATGGAGCGGTAAGCGTACCGGCCATGTTTTTTGAATACGCCACAGTGTAGCTCTCGTAAAATCCGCTCTTTTCACCCGGTTTTTTCTTGACCTCGCCATGAAAATCGAGAAACAACTCAGGTCCATCGGTAATCCAAGAGTATTTCATTTTACCGTACTTAAGCATCTGAACCTTATATTCGATACCTTTTCCAGCAGGAATTGTCACACTCACCTCATCCTGACGCTCTTGATATTGTCGCTCTGGCGCCGGATCGCTTACTCCCGCAGGCACTGGCACATCAGGCCCTGACCCTACATGCCCTAATTTTACGGCTGGATGAGATTTCTGAGTAGGCTTCCTCACAGCCTCTGTAGTTTCAGGGGAATAAAGCTTGTCAAAACCCAACAATTTTCCAGCTCCAACCGGATCTATTCCATATTCTGCAGGCATGATAGCCACAACCAATAAACCCCCTCCTATTACCAACGACAGCAATGTAAGTTTGATGATCGTCGGTTTATCTATTGTCTGTTGATCCATTATCAAATTTATTATTCCATAAAAACACAAACCCGGTTTCCTCAACCGGGCATCATTCAAACGCTTACAAAATAACCCGTAAGCTGGAAACCGATAAGCAAAAAACCGGCTACCATCAAGGCCGTATTCGTTACGGTTGAGAACTTGTGATAGCTTGGGTACCGGCGCCAAACGTTAATGACGATTATGACAAACAACAAAGCCAGAAACTGCCCAATCTCAACTCCGATGTTAAACCCGATCAAGTTCGTAAACAACCCTTCCTTGCTGAACTGAAACTCCTGAAGTTTGGTAGCCAATCCAAAACCGTGGAACAGCCCGAAGATCAACACGGCGACTTTCGTATTCGGCTGCTTTCCGAAGAATTTCTCGAAGCCCCCCAAATTATCAAATCCCTTATACACAATCGATAAGGCAATAATAGCGTCGATCAAAAACGCATTGACGTGAATATCGGCCATCACGCCCAACAGAAGTGTGGCGCTGTGCCCGATAGTAAAGAAACTTACGTAAATCAGCACTTCTTTTGGTTTGTACAAAAAGAAGATTACACCCACCAAAAACAGTAAGTGATCATAGCCCGTTATCATGTGTTTCGCTCCAATATAAAGGAACGGGATAAATGCTGCTCCTTCGTTATTGGTCAAAAACTTTTGGGTCTCGCCATCTACGCCGTGCGCATATGCCACTCCCGAAAAAACGGAAACCAGCACAACCAACACAAACGCAAGTATATTTTTAATTTTCATTTTAAGATCTATTTAAATCAGCATCAATGCTCGTGTGAATGCCCGTGAGAGTGTCCGTGCTCGGCAGCCTCCTTGCTATTGACAACTTTGGAACTGTCTTGCTTATGCGCATGCTTCTTCATTTCCTTTTTCTCAACAGGCGCCACATGTTCGTGCGAATGTCCGCCAGCTGAATGATCATGGCCTTGCAAATCGGTTTTTGTTTCCGTTTTCGTAGCCTCACCACTCTTACTTTCCTTTGATCCTGAACCACAGGCGCTAAATAAAACACCTCCAAAAATTAATATGCTTAAAATCTTCTTCATCTTAAATTATTTATATTAATCAGAAAACGCCTTTGACAGAAAGCTAAAACGGAAAGAACTAGCGTACCAATAAGATTGACCGCAAACGGAGCGCAACCACACAAAAGCATGAATACTAGCGCCCTAATATCACAGACGATTAGCTCATAATCTTGAGATAAGCATTTCCCGCAAAGGCACGACCTACCGCCGACAACAATCGTCATTTCAGACACAATCCAGTGCGACTTTAGGGGCTCTGACAAAGGCAAAACAATTGACTATTGCGGAGCCATTCAAAACTCCGCAATTGGTTTTTCTCAAAAATTCAGTACAATTCAGGAGGGCCACGAAGGGTCTTCACCGACCGAAAAAGCAAAGATCCAATCTCCGGAGGGTGATCCGTAAGACCATTTTGCCCCAAAAAGAATACGGTTTTTTCCAGCGAAATCTCGCCGAAAAAACCACAAGCTATGGGTAAGGGAACCTTTTTATGAAGGTTCACATTCGGCCGGGGCTTTAGAAAAATAAAATCAGAATCAGCGATATGCTGATGCTCTTGGTGATGGTGATGACCAGCATCCTCATACACCGTATGGTGATCTGAATGGTCATCCCAAACTTGATGCGAAGAGATATACCTCATCTCCCCCGCATGGTGATGATGCGGAATCATCCCATGCAGAAATATCATCATAAATGATAATAGCAATCCGATTGACGTAAGTCTGGCCTTCACAATTACGAATATAGCCACTTTTACCGAAATCAAAACTCCACAAACATACTTAACACCGCTAAATCGGAAGTTCAAATTACGTAAAAGTCTATGCGATAAATTCTCTTCAATATTTTGATCTGCAAAAAGGAGCCTGAAACCCCAACCCGTTTCGGCCATATGCGTATTCTTGCTAAATTGCGTTTTAATTTTATCGGAACTATTACAGACAACATACATATCACGAAACATGCTTCTGAAAACCGGCTTCACCAGATTATTATCCCTCTTCGCTCTTGGAAGTGTTTTGTTGACCTCTTGTGGCCAAGAAAAAAAAGAAGACACCAAAACTTTAGGCAGTTGGCGAGGTGAATTCTCCGCACAAGGGAAGAAAATCCCTTTCAACTTCGAGTTGCACAATCACGACGGAAAATATGCCGTACATTTGCTCAACGGAGACAATAACGAGACTATCGAAAGCGTAAAAGTTACCGCCGACTCGCTGATTATCGAAATGCCCGTTTTCGACGCCAAACTTGAGGGAGCCTTTAAAGATGGAAAAATAGAAGGCCGACTCGTAAAAAACTACGCCGAAGGCTATATCATCCCTTTCACGGCTGAGCATGGCAAAAAATTCCGTTTTGAAGCCCGCTCAGGCTCTAGCGCCAATTTCAACGGTCGTTGGAAAGTCAAATTCGGACATTATAGCGATGACAGATTTGCGGTAGGCATCTTTAAGCAAGAAGGGTCAAAAGTACAAGGCACATTCCTGACCACCACCGGCGACTACCGCTTTTTGGAAGGTGACGTAATCGGGAAAACCATGTACCTGAGTACTTTCGACGGCGAGCACGTTTATCGTTTCGAAGGAAAGATGACGGAACAGGGAAGAATCGAGGGCAGTTACATTTCAGGGCTGAAGGGCAAAAACACTTGGAGCGCAATCCACGACGAGTCCGTTAAGCTTCCAGACGCTAACTCCTTGACTTATGTCACTGACAAATCACAGAAGGTTTCGCTTGAATTGCCAAATATCAACGGCGAAACACTTAGCTTCCCTGGCGAGAAATACAAAAACAAGGTTACTGTCCTCCAAATCCTCGGCTCGTGGTGCCCAAACTGTCTTGACGAAACCGCTTTTCTGAGCGATTATTACAAGAAGAACAAAGATAGAGGCCTTGAGATTATCGGCCTAGGATATGAGCGCAGAGCGGATTTCGATTACGCTTCCAAGATGCTCAAAAAACTACAAAAGCGTTATGACATCCAATACGACTTGGTAGTAGCGGGAAAATCAGGGACAAAAAATGTTGAGAAAACATTCCCAATGCTCAATAAAATCATGTCGTTCCCAACTACTATAATTCTTGACCGCAAAGGCGAAATAAGGAACATTCACACTGGATTTAGCGGACCAGCCACCGGAAAAGCTTATGAAGATTTCAAAAAGGAATTCACCGAAAAAATGGATGAACTCTTGAATGAGCAACCTAGCTAAGACTAGACTTTAAACCAAAAACGCCCGCCGAGACAATCTCGGCGGGCGTTTTTTATTCTTTAAAGGCCAAGAACCTTATTCCACAGTTTGAATCACGAAGTTGTGATTTGTATAAATACAGATATCCGCCGCTACAGTCAATGACTCACGAACCATTTCCTCTGCGGTAAGATGTTCCGCATGTTTTTTCAATGACAAAGCGGAAGCCAATGCATAATTACTTCCCGAACCGATAGTGGCTACACCGTTTTCCGGTTCCAATACATCTCCTGTCCCGGAAATAATCAAAACCTCCTCTTTATCAGCGACAATCATCATTGCCTCCAACTTACGCAGGTAGCGGTCTGTACGCCAATCTTTCGCCAATTCGATGGCTCCTCGTTTCATATTGCCTCCGTAAGTGTTGAGTTTTTCCTCAAAACGCTCCAAAAGCGTAAAAGCGTCGGCGGTAGAGCCCGCAAACCCGGTCACGATAGTGCCGTTTCTCAAGCTTCGGATTTTCTTTACATTATTCTTCGCTACGGTATTTCCCATAGTCGCCTGTCCATCAGCTCCTATCGCTACTTTTCCGTTATGAATCACGGCGCAAACCGTCGTTGACCTTACTTTCATATTTATTTCTATTTGTGGCGACTCCAAAACAAATCATTCATTTTGAATAAAAAGAGCCCCCTATATTTCTTAATTCAAACTAAACAGAGATGGTTCCGGCCGAAGATAAAACAATCTTGAATAAAATCGTTTTTACCCGCTTAAATCCTTCTTACGGCTTTTCAATAAGCCAAGTTTTGGATATGTTCGTCAAAAATCAAACCGATGAAATATATATACGCCTTACTTTTAATCATTTCAAACTGTTGGATCGGGCAAAACGCCTGCGCTCAAGGACAATACGAGAAATATTTCGAAAATTACACGCTGAGGCTAGATTACACCCAAGCAGGAAACAGTGAATCGCAGATCGTTAATTTCGAACAACTTCGCAAAGAAGCCGAATGGGCTGGACCAAGAAAAAACCTGATCGATCCGTTTAATTACGGACAATACCGACTGATGGTTTATGATTCGGCCACTCAAAAGCTAATTTTTTCCAGAGGCTATAGCACCCTGTTCCGCGAATGGCTCGACACTCCGGAAGCCACAATGAGAAACCGTAATTTTTATGAAACGGTAGTGATGCCTTTTCCGAAAAACGCTGTTATCGTTTCGATAGAAAAGCGTCAAAGGGACCAGACGTTTAAGGAAATCATGCGGGAAAGCATCGACCCGAAAAGCATTTACATCAACAAGGAACAGGCTTTACAATTCCCGATCAAAAGCGTAGTCGATAACGGGAGCCCTACCGAAAAGATTGACGTAGTCGTCATTCCGGAAGGATACACAAAGAGTGAATTAGGGAAATTCGAAAGCGACACAAGGCGATTTATCGACGATTTTTTCGAAACGGAACCCTTTAAAAATCATTCGAAAGATTTCAACTTTCACCTAGTCATGATTCCTTCCGAGGAAAGCGGAACAGACATTCCCGGCAAGGGAATCTGGAAAAACACAGCCTTGAACACCAGCTTTTACACTTTCGAAAGCGAGCGTTACTTAACAACCCAAGATATCAAACGAGTGCGTGATGTGGCGGGATTAGCGCCTTACGACCAAATCTACATATTGGTTAACACCGAAAAATATGGCGGGGGTGGCGTTTACAATTATTACAACCTCTGCTCAAGCGACCATCAGCAGTCATTACGCGTTTTCACGCACGAATTTGGCCATGCTTTCGGTTCCCTCGCCGATGAATACGCCTACGGATACTCCGACCCCGAGCACCTGTATGATTTGAGTGTGGAGCCCTACGAGCCCAACATCACGACTTTGGCTGACTTTGCCAGCAAATGGAAAGACCTGACTAAGAAAAGAACCCCAATCCCAACTCCCGACACCAAAAAATACGCCGACAAAGTCGGAGCTTTTGAAGGTGCTGGCTACGTCAAAACCAAAATTTACCGCCCGGTAAAGGACTGTAAGATGAGGTCAAACAACACCAACGACTTCTGCCCCGTCTGCACCCGGAGCTTAATAAAAATGATAGACTTCTACGCCGACCGCCCCGTAAAGTGACAAGACCTAAGCGCTAAAAAACAAGGCCCGTACGATTATCGCACGGGCCTTGTTTTTGACCGGGGCATAGTCAAAGGTTCTATATTTTCATACATTTAAAAACATTCAGGATATCCGTATTTTTAATAAAATACAGACAATTTTTCCCTTCCCTTCTACTGCCAAGCACCCCTTGGTCTTTAAGTTTCGTAAGGTAATGCGAAGTAAGGCCTTGGTCCTTCTTCAGTATCTCATGAATCTGCGACACACTCATTTCCCTACCATCTTTCAAAAGCCAAACGATCCCAAGTCTCATTGGATTGGCAATCGTTTTCAGAATTTTCGAAGCCCTTTCAAGATTTTCTTGCTGCTCTTCTGTGAACATCTCTAACCGACTTTATGTGACAACATATCCATTTCACCAGAAAAAAATAAAACCGGCAAGGGCAAAATTTGATATGCCGAAAAATTTTTTTTCGGGAATCACTAACTGAGAATTCCCCATTTCATTTAAATTTCTAGTAAAACAGATTACAAATATAGTTATTACCATCAATAAAATCATAAAATTCACAAAATACCTTGATAAATGCAAATTTTATTTTAAAACAGGATCATTCCCATAAATACTCATATAAAATATGAAATCAGAAAGCTTGTAAAATAAAAAGCTCTATCTAAATAGAGCTTCTTATCTTCAAAATTTAACTTAGACTTAAAATTTGATCCGAACCGCTGGTGAAATCACAAAACCCCTGGTCAATCCCGCCGGTCTCTCTTTTCTAACAGCCAGTGGCGTACCCGCATTTACCCCGACAGTCACTCGATCACTCACAGGGTACTCCCAGCTTGCGCTTAGGTTAAGCGTAACGCCTTGCGAGTCATCCACATCTTGTCCTGCCACTTTGTCTTTTCCCATATGGAAAACGGACAGAAGCCCTACAGACAACGAACTCGATTTAATGTCGAATGCTCTCTCGGCCCTCAGCACGACATCCGGAGCCCTTTCCAAATCTTTCGAGCTAAAATACTCCTTTGCCTGCTTAGCCTTATCGTCCGGAAGAGACAATGTTTCGCTACCCGAAGCCAAAAATGTATTTTTGTTGTCTTGGCTAAGCGGTTGCTGGTACCCAACGGCAAAGAGCCACTTCTCATACCTCATCGACACACCCGCTAAAAGGTCAAGCGTGCCCAAGCCCGTCTGGTAAACCATAGGCAACACAAAGTCATTCCCTCCGATTTCGTCAGTCAAATCGGTTTTACCGGTCGGCAAACGTAAACCAAGCGTGGCATCCATACTCATTTTGCCAGAGTTCCACAGATGGCGCACCGCCGACACCGTGATATCACCGATACCTGAGGCACCGCCCAAATCACCCGAAGTCACAAAATACGGAACTTTCAACTGTACTTGGGTCGATTTACCCAAGGCCAGACCAACGACCACTGAAGGCGAAAAAACGGAAGTCCCTTCTTCCCCCACCCCAAACGTAGGCTCGAAACTAACAAAATTCCTGAACTCGTTCTCGGTATGCCCCGAAGACAACCCCGGAGCTGTACAAACCCCCGCATCACTACATCCTTGTGCCAAAGCGCCTGTTGCACCAACAGACAGAAACACCGCCACTAAAGCGAACCCCGCTCTTGTCAAAAAGCTCATATTAGTATCTTGTTTTTGATTGAAAAGGATCGGAAATAATTAGCGCCTTACTTCCCGCGACCCTTTCCGGGAAAGCAAATCGTTTCGGAAAAGTATTACGGGAGGAACCTTATAAGGTTACTTTTTATCCATAGATAATTTCAATTCACGAAAAAGTAATTTAAAAACTCATGATTAACACGAAATGGATTCCCACCCTTATTCTTAAAAAAATATAAGCACAAAAAAAGCCTTTCGAAACACATCCGAAAGGCCATTTACCCCTAATATTCAGCAACTTATAACTCATAAGGCAGAAAATCCGACACGTCACCGTTATAGCGATGCACTTCACGGATTATCGAAGAACTTACTGGCGCATACTGTTGTGAAGTAATCAAAAAAACAGTTTCCAACTCCTCATTCAAATGCCTGTTCACCTGCGAGATACTATTCTCGTACTCAAAATCCGTAGTGTTTCTAAGGCCCCGGATTATGAAATTCGCACCGTATTTTTTTGCCAAGGAAGCTGTCAACTCTTGGTACACCACCACCTCCACTTTATCCGGAATATCATCAAAAGTCTCCCTGATCTTACCCACCATTAAGTCAAGGTCAAAATACCTTCCGCTCTTTCCGGTATTATGGCCTACCGCAATAATTATTTTGTCAAAAATACGCGTTCCTCTTCGGACAACATCCTCATGCCCTTTTGTAAACGGATCGAATGATCCGGGAAATATCGCTACTCTCTTCATGGCTCTGTCCGAATCGTTACCAATTTGTAGAAATAAAAAAAGAGGCTATTTCGCCTCTGAATATTGTTAATTCACCTCCGTCCCATTAGCTGGAATTCCGTAATTGGAAAACATCAAAATACTGGTTATCCTCCAATTCATCAAACTCATAGCAGAAGCTTAAGCCCTCTGGCCTGTCCCCTAAAGTAAGGTTCGGAATAAACCGTTGTAATTGCCGATAATGAGGTGTCTTGTGGCTAATAAAGCCCCAAAGCGTCATCTCGCCCAACACGGTGTCTATTCCCAAGTGTTTGCTGTTGATGTTTACGTATTTCACGTAATCCTCAAAGCGCTGTATTGGGAACCTGTTATAAAATAAAAGACGATCACCGTCAAACGCAATCAAATGCATATAAAAACGATCGGCGAACATGCTCATCCGCTTGTCATCAATCTTCCCCAAACTTTTAGCGATCCCCTCAACCAAGGATGATGACTGGTGAGTGTACACGATCTCCTTCGAGGGGTAACTCCTCTCAAAGAAATCGACCAAGGCCCACGGTATTCCGAAAACATTCACAAATCCCAAGTCCTTATGCTCATTATAAAGAACATGTACACTGTCATCAACTTCACATGATAACTGTAGGTAATGCGGGGCCAGCTCGGCCATAAAATGTTCTTTCGGAACAAAAGAGTACATCCCGCTTTTCCCAGAAACAGTAACGCTATTCCAAAATCCAGCCGACAGAACGTAATGCTCGTCGTAGACCTTGTGCAACAGCTCTAGAAACTGATCAAGGTTTTCGTGATCGTTAAGAACGTAATCCTCGAGCAAAAGGCAACGCCCTGTCCGAGAGTCCGTCGCCATCACCTGCATATCACGCATCCCCACCTGAACGGCGAGATCGTAATGGTGAAGGTCGTTGACTTCGAATCGCTCGTTGTCTTTTACCCGCTTGATTACTTTGTATTCTATATGCCCAGTGATCTCGATCAAGATTATTCCCAGTTACCCGAAGTAGAGATTTCTTCTTTCGAACCTACACGCAAAGGCTTCTTGTGGTAGAATTTGCTGTTTTCCTTACGCTCAGGGTTGATATTTCCTTTCTCGTTGTCCTTAGCCTCAAATACGTCAACCCAAGAGTTACCTTTCTGGATCTTGCTTGCGTAAAGCTCGAACTTACGGTTTTTATACCCAGGAACGAACGGAAGCGAATCAGGAGAAAAACGCGGGTATTTCGAAGGCTTGAAAAGCGAATCGAGTACCGCTACAGACCCCAAAGTATCAATCTTAACGATAACTTCTTCTTCTCCATATTCCTTGGGAATGATGGTTTCAGTTTTTTGGGTAATATAAATTTCTCCGTGCTTCACGAAAGTGATCAGCGTGTCCCAGTTGTTGGTATAACGCTTGTTAACCGCCTGGAAAGCCACCTCAGCGTCACGAATCTGCTTCAAACGATTCACAACGTTTTTCTCCACTTTCTTGATCTGTCTCATCAACCTGATCTCGGAATAGATCACGTTATTGCCCAGATACCAGAAAAGACCGAGAGCCACTAGGAAAAGCGCGCCCGTAAAAATCTTGATCTTGCCCATTATTCCTTGCTTTTTTGAATAGTATTTGAAATTTACAAATAGTCTTTATCCCGTGTCAGACCACCGGTTCGCCATTGAGGAAAAAACCTCTCAGCGACAGCAGGTCTTCCGTTGTATTACACTTCTCGAAGATTTGATGAACAGTCCCCTCCGGAAACTCCTTTAACTGTTCGAACGGCACAAACTCCACTCTTTGGATTATCTGTTTGTCCTCCGCTAATTCGGGATCCAGCCCCTTCCGTAGGGCCCCTCCCGTAATCCGTACCTCAAAAAAGAGCTCAATCGCATGTAAGGGCGGAGACAGGAATTCGTGCGTAAAACACTGTGTCCCAACTTCGATCTCCAAGCCTGTTTCTTCAATAAACTCCCTTCTCAGGCACTCTACCGCAGATTCACCATACTGCATTCCACCTCCCGGAGGACTCCAAAAATAATTTTTTTCTCCGAGATAATCATGCTTTACAAGCAAAATTTCATCGTTGCGAACGCATACCCCACTCACCCTTAACCTTAACCTATGGCCGAATTCGTTGATAATATGTTCCTTACCCCGAGACAACTTCGAAATTTTTAGTTCACAGGCGCATACGCCTATTCACAATTGAATTATTTTAACTCTTAAAGAATTCGTTTCAACCCCTAATATATGGAATGCCCGCTGCTTTTCCTCCATTGTAAGGCGGATTTCTTATTTTGCCCTTACTTTTGTTTTCAAAATCCTCAAAGTGCCGTACTTTTCAGTTAACACTAAACCAGTGCCTCGGCTTTAAAACGAAGAAATTGACTACAGAATATAAAAACAACGGTTTCCCTGACATTTCCGGAAGCCTAACCCGCCTTTTCCCCCACAATCCGACAGAGGGACAGTTACGGCTTTTCCAATTGTTCGGAGACTTACTCCAGCCCTCTTTTTCCGACACAAAAGCTCTTTTGCTCCGTGGCTACGCTGGTACCGGAAAGACTTCCGTAATCGGCGCCCTTGTAAAAGCACTGCCTCTTTCAGGTTATCGCTACGTCCTGATGGCTCCCACAGGAAGAGCGGCCAAAGTCATGTCCAAATACGCAAAAAGAAGAGCGTTCACCATACACAAACTCATATACAGGCAAGTCGCTGACGGCCATACAGGCGAGATGGCTTTCCGACCCCAAAAAAACTACGCAACCAAAACGGTATTTATCGTGGACGAAGCTTCAATGCTCTCCGACGATAGCGGATTTGGCGGGCAAAGTCTGCTTTCGGACCTAATAGAGTTCGTCTATACCGACTCCACAAACCGGCTTATGCTGATTGGAGACGACGCCCAGCTACCACCTGTTGGACAAGCCCTTAGCCCAGGGATGGACAAAGCATATCTGGAAGCGAATTTTGCGCTAAACGTCCTTGAAGCCACATTGACCGAAGTCGTTAGGCAAGGGCAAGAATCCGGAATACTATACAACGCCACAAGGCTCAGAGCTTCATTAGCAAAAAGTGAAAACGACATACTGTTCGAAACAAAAAAATATTCCGACACATTCCGGATGACATCCGACAAGCTTGAAGACGGACTCCGCTACGCATACGACAAATACGGAACCGAAAACACCGTGATCGTATGCCGGTCAAACAGGTCCGCGGTCCAATTCAACCAATACATCAGACGTGTCGTACACTTTTATGACGAAGAAATCGAAGCCGGAGACCTTTTGATGGTAGTCAGAAACAATTACTCTTGCCTGCCTTCGGATTCGCCCGCCGGATTCCTAGCCAATGGCGATTTTGCGGAAGTTGTGAAAATCGTGGATTTCGAAGAGCGCTACGGCCACCGCTTCGCTTGCCTAAGCTTACGCCTTCCCGATTTCCCGGAACAACCCGCATTCGAAACCATGGTTATGCTCGACACGCTTTACTCGGACGCCCCTTCATTAGGATACGCCGAATACCGGAAGCTTTTCGATTCTGTCAAAGCTGAATATGCGGACTTAACCAGCAAAAAGGCTCTACGGGAAGCGCTGGACAAAGACCCGCACCTTAACGCACTGCAAATAAAGTTCGCATATGCGCTAACGTGCCACAAATCACAAGGCGGACAATGGAACGCTGTTTTTGTGGACCAAGGCTACCTTACCGACGATATGCTCGGGACAGAATACCTCCGCTGGCTTTACACCGCCGTCACCAGAGCTACTGACGAACTCTTTTTGGTTAATTTCCGGCCCGAGTTTTTCGGGTTAAGTCCGGAAGGTTTTGAATTTTGAAACAAGCAAAGACAAACAGACGAACCATGAAACTTTTGAACCTACTCCCAATACTTATCGGATTGCTTGCATTTTCAAGCGCAAAGGCCCAAACGACCGGAAAACCTCACGTTTATGTAGCCGATTCCGTTTTCACCTTCGGCGACATACCACAAGGCAAAGCCGTAACCAAAACCGTATCCATCAAAAACACCGGCGAAAGCCCCTTGCTACTTCACCATGTACTAACCACATGTGGCTGCACGGCGTTGGACTGGCCCCAATCCCCAATCCTTCCCGGCAAAAACGCATCAATGAAAATAACATTCGACTCCGCCGGAAAATCGGGGCGACAAAACAAAGTCGTCCGAATAGTTTCCAACGCCGACAACGGATCATATATCATACGCTTCACGGCCAATATCGTCCCAGCAAAAAACAAAGAGTAAATAGCTCCATTTTTTGAAGCCGGGCGTTTTACGACCTCAAGTTTTTTTTCTAACTTCAGAATCCGTTTGGGTCTTCCCTAACAAACAAAGGGGCTCACAAAGGCCCGCCAACATCAAAAACGTAAACAATCGGTAATGAACAGCTGGTTTCTTTGCAAAATCAAATACAAAAAAGAAGATGACAAGGGTGTGCTGAAGAGCATCGCCGAGTCGTATCTCGTCGACGCTATTTCGTTTACAGAGGCCGAAGCCCGCATCCACGAAGAAGTCGGCAGTCTAATCAGTGGCGAATTTCTTATTTCAAACCTGAACAAGACCAAGATTCTAGACGTTTTCGGTTACGACGACGCTGATCTTTGGTACCGATGCAAAATCACTTATGTTCTGGCCGACGAAGAATCCGGTAAAGAGAAAAAAGTGACGAATTTCATGCTTGTTGCCGCAAACGACGCCAAACAGGCATACGACCGCATCACCGAAAGTCTCAGCACGATGCTGGTACCGTTCCGTATCCCGGAAGTGGTAGAGACTCCGATTCTGGAAATTTTCAGATTCAAATCATCTGACCAGCGTGTAACTCCGAACCTAAAGCCGTTATCGCCACAGGGAACGGAAAACGCCGAAAGCTAAAAGACCATAAGGTTTTTTCAAATTAGAAACTAAAAGAAGGCACGTACTTGTTTAACACAGCAATTTGCGTATCTTTGCATCAGATTATAATAACATAGAGTAATGACTAAAGGAACAGTAAAATTCTTCAATGAGTCTAAAGGTTATGGATTCATTACTGAAGAGGGAACCAACAAAGATCACTTCGTACACGTTACAGGTTTGATCGACGAAATCCGTGAAGGTGACTACGTTGAATTTGACTTGGAAGAAGGAAGAAAAGGTCTTAACGCCGTAAACGTGAAGATTGCTTAATTTTAGCCTTCTTTAAATTTATACTAAAAAAAGCCAATCATTTTGATTGGCTTTTTTCATACCCGGAAATTCCGAACAAAAAAAGCGCCCACCTTACAGATGGGCGCTTTTCGTAATTCGAATAGATTAAGACTCCCTCTCGAACTCGTATTTGACGGTACGCACACTCGGATCGGAGTTGGCGATATCCAACATACCGAAACCTTTGTGAGTGTAAGCTCCCATCCCACAAGTGAACACGAATTCTTGAACCTCTTTTGTGGCAAACAAAGTAAACGGGAATGTATACCCCCTCACCTCATATTTCACGTCTTGGTCATAAACAGGATAAATTCGAGCGAATTTCTTCTGACTCTCTTTAATCTTGTTCAAATAATTCAGGTCAGGGACAAGCTGAAACTGACTGAACGAAGCCATCTGCTCCTCCGAAAACTGCCCATATGACGCCAGCCTTCTCATAGTCGACTCATAAAGCAAATCCGAAAACTCGTCCGTCTCTGGCGTAATGAACCTCTTGCCTTGGCTATCGTTAAAGCCAGGCTGGATCAAAACCAACGGAGAGATACAGATAAACTTCATAACCTCTTTGATCTCCGGAGCCGTTTCCAATTCAGCGCTCTCAGGAACCAAAATAAGGTTACCCAGTTCAACTTGCTGCATCTTGAACAGCTCACGCAGGAAGTAGTCGTTGAACTCCTTGCTCGGGCTAGAGAAAACCAAAGTCACTCTACTCGAGAAGAAATGCAGACCATTCCTACTGATCTTAGTCTGTCCTTTCAGCCCTGAAAAATTGTAAAACGGGAACTTCTTAAGCTCCTCGTTGTCTCCTTTCAGAATCACTCCTTTCACTAGCTGGGCTAGCAAAAACTGGTGATGAAAAGGGACGTTAGCCCCTTTGTTTTTCAGGATAAATACTATACGAATTCTCAACCTCTTAAATTTTTAAGTTAAAAAAAATACGAAAACGCTAACACAATATATCGCAGTCCCGAAAGACTACACTTGACACTTCGCAAAAGCCGTTCCTTAATCCGCACATTCACAACTCTCTAGTCGTCACATGTCCTTCTTCACTACTTTCACCATGTCTAGATTTTTCCTGTAAACGCACTTTTCAACCATCCTGACCTCTCAGAATGGTTTTGTCAACAAACGTAGAAACCTATCGCTTGTTTTCGGCCGACAAAAGTAGAATATCTTTGAAAAAAAGACAAATCCCTAACCGCTTACGCTGTCATAAAATGGGAATTCGTCCCCGCATTCAGAAAACAGAATGCGAAAAAAACTTAGCTCACTCCACCTAAATATAACATTTAATCAGAACAAGCCAAGATTTTTCGCTATAATACTTGCTAATATTAGACGTTAAAGCGAAAATGCATCACATCTCCGTCTTCTACGACATATTCTTTTCCTTCAATAGAAATTTTTCCCGCCTCTTTACATCCAACTTCTGTTTTATACTGCTCATAATCCGGAATTTTGATGACTTCAGCCTTAATAAAGCCTCTTTCAAAATCCGTATGGATTACGCCGGCAGCCTGAGGAGCCTTCCATCCACGGCGAATAGTCCAAGCCCTAACCTCTGTCTTGCCAGCCGTAAAGTATGTAATTAAATCAAGCAATTCGTACGAAGCGCGGATAAGTCGATTCAAGCCCGAATCCTCAAGACCATATTCCCCTAGGAACATCTCACGTTCTTCCTCTTCCTCAATCTCCGCAATCTGAGACTCCAACGATGCGCAAACAACTACAACCTGAGCGTCTTCGTCCTTAACGGCTTCTTTAAGTTGTTCAACGTATTCGTTTCCATCTACCACACAATCTTCGTCGACATTGGCGGCGTAAATTACCGGCTTGATAGTCAAGAGGTGCAGATCGGCTATCTCTTCCATTTCTTCCGGAGCCAAATCCAAAGTACGGGCATTCTTTCCCTCTTCCAGACAAGCTTTGAATTTATCCAAAACCTCGATAGTCTTTTTGGCTTTAGCATCACCCGACTTAGCGATCTTAGAATAGCGCAGAATCTTTTTCTCAACAGATTCAAGATCCTTGAACTGCAATTCGGTATCGATCACACCTTTATCCGTAACAGGGTCAACACGACCCTCTACGTGAACGATGTTCTCATCGTTAAAGCAACGAATAACGTGAACAATAGCGTCCACTTCACGGATATTCGCCAAGAACTTATTCCCAAGCCCTTCACCCTTACTCGCACCCTTTACCAAGCCTGCGATATCCACAAACTCGATCACTGTCGGCAACACCTTTTCCGGGTCCACCAACTTTTCCAATATCTTCAATCGATCATCAGGAACGGTGATCACGCCCACATTAGGCTCGATGGTACAAAAAGGAAAATTCGCTGCCTCGGCTTTACCGCTCGACAACGCATTAAAGAGCGTTGACTTGCCAACATTAGGCAAGCCCACAATGCCACATTGCAATCCCATGTTCTATTGTATTTTCAGATCTTTGAAATCTCCTTTATCCTTAAAGATATAATACTGCCTATATCCTACACGCAATTCCTTCCAGGTAACTCTCAACACCGTATAACAAGGTATCGCCCCGATCATTCCAGGGATGCCCGCCAAGTTTGCGCCCGCAAAGATAATAATAAAAATCTCCAAAGGATGAGCCTTAACACTTTTTGAGAAGATAACAGGCTGAAGAAAAAAGTTATCGATCAATTGCACAGCCCCAAAGACCGACAAAATCTTTACCATTAAAAAAAGATACTCATTCAGAGTCATTAAATCAGTACTAGTAGACGCCCCTACTACAATACCGAACAAAGCCCCCAGAACCGGCCCCATATAAGGGATCAGATTCGCAAATGCGGAAAAAACCCCAACCGTAAGCGCATAATTCACTTCAACCACGCTAAGCCCTAAAGAAACCATACTGAAAATGGAAATCATCTGAAAAACCAAGCCCAAAAGGTAATTCGTAAGCAAGCGCTCAATCTTGTAAAACGCCGATACGGAGACCTCAAAATAAAAGTTCGGAATCATGCTGATAAAAATCTTCCGTATCAACCCATTTTCTAGCAAGAGAAAAAATGAAATAAACAAAACAGCCATTCCACCCACAAAGAGGCTCCCAGTCAAAGACACTATTCCGTTTAAGACATTTGAGAAGTTAACTCCCTGCAAAGCTTCTTTTAAATGCTCACGGATTCCTTCCACCACAAAACCCTTTTCGTTAGAAGTCAGCGAATGCCTAATAAGAAAGTTTTCTATCTCCTCGATCGGCCCCAAGGCTACAGCTATAAAGTTGTCATAGTCAAAGGAAGACAGAACCTTCACCTGCTCCGAAATCAATGGTATAAACAGAAAAACAAATACCGAGATGACCACAAGCATAGCCACATAGGAAACCAGAACAGACACTACACGAGGCACTCCCACTCCAAAAAACCGAACCTGCGAGACGTAATTCACCACCGGCCTTAGAATAGTCGAAACGACTAATGCGAAGACTATATAGAGAAAGATATTCGTGAAATACCAGACAAACAATAGCGTCAGCAACACCCCCGATGCTACCGATAACAAAAACTTCACTTTCTGAGACATACCGACATCCTAAAAACGTGGAACCATTCGCACAAAAAAAGCCCTTGAAAACCAATTTTCCAAGGGCTCTTACTTAGAGAATAAAGTAGAGATCAATCCCACTTCAATTCATCTTCAAACTGGTCATTAACAAATTCATCACCTGCTTCATCGAACTGGGAAAAGTCGAAATCAGGCATCAGTTCGTCTTTTACGTAGGTGATTGACCCGTGCAAAGCCGTCAAAAACTTGTTAAAATCCTCTTTGTACAGAAATAATTTGTGCTTCTCGTAGAAATGTGCTCCATCCTCTTTAAACCTCCTTTTACTTTCAGTGATTGTTAAATAATAATCATCGGAACGGGTTGCCTTCACGTCAAAAAAGTACGTGCGCTTTCCCGCCCTTACTCGCTTGGAGTAAATCTCCGCTTTCTCATGGCCTTTATGCTCTTCCACAATCCTTACAATTTTTTTACATTTACTGGACTCAAAAATTTTCGTTTTTTCCGCTTTACTGTCCTATAAATATAGGGCAAATTTTCACTTACAAGCAAACGAAAAAACACGTATTATTATAAATTAGTATAAAAAAGTTAAAAGCTTCTTATTCTCAGAACGATAATGGCATGCTTTTTTTCCCAAAATCAAAGACAAAACAACATAGCCTACTGCCTTTTTTTGCTTTCCAGATAAACCAGCCCAATCGAAGGGCACGGAACTTGGACGTAAGAAAAAAAGTAAGAAAACACGACAAATGAGACTGAACATCAATAAAATCAAGGAAGCCGGCAGATTGGAGCTACTGGCCAAGCAAATGGTCGAAGGATTCATCACCGGCCTTCATAAATCCCCGTACCACGGATTTTCGGTGGAATTTGCGGAACACCGGCTATACAATCCCGGGGAAAGTACCCGTCACATAGACTGGAAGGTTTTCGCTAGGACAGACAAACTTTTCGTAAAAAAATTCGAAGAGGAAACTAACCTCAGATGCGTTTTGGTTCTCGACAATTCCTCTTCGATGCATTATCCGAACCAAGGAGCCAGCAAAATCGATATTTCCGTAACGCTCGCCGCCGCACTTGCCTTTCTGCTTAACCGCCAAAGGGATGCGGTAGGTTTGGCGTGCTTTTCAGACAAGTTAGACGTCCATACGGAGGTTAAATCTTCTTCAACGCATCTTCATAAACTATTTTCGGTTTTTAACGGTATGCTGGAAGAGAGCGAAGGCAAAAGGAACACGGCCATAGCCGAAACGCTCCACCGAATTGCTACAAAAATCCACAAACGCTCGTTGGTGATTATATTCAGCGACATGTTTGACAATGAAAAAAATACGGATCAGATTTTTGCGGCGCTTCAACACCTCAAACACAGCCAGCACGAAATCCTTATCTTTCATGTAACCGACAAATCAACTGAACTGGATTTCGAATTCTCGGAAAGGCCACACAGGTTTATAGATATTGAAACCGGGGAAAAAATAGACCTGAATCCTTCGCAGATCAAGCGGGAATACCAAGGCGCTATGAAGAAATTCAATGAGGACTTAAGGATTAAATGCGGGCAATCCAAAATAGATTTAGTTCCAGTGGACATCAACGATGATTTTGACAAGGTACTGGGGGCATATCTTGCTAAACGGGCCAAAATGAGCTAACTAAAACGGCCGGAGTTTAGACTCCGGCCGAAAGGCCTTTTTCTAGTCTTCGTCTTCAGCTTCTATAAATCCAATTCTCACTGGGCTATCGTACACCATGCCCAACAACTCGTCAGCCCTTCCTTTATTAATCCCGATTTCCAACAAACCATCGGAATTAAACAAAGCGTAAACCTCTCCCGGCACTGCTTGATTTGGCACTTCGACAAATCGACCCAGCTTTTCCCTTCCGAAACTCACCACAAATGACCGCCCTTCTCTAAACTTCTCAAAATCCAATTTTGAGATATTCACGATGAGATTACCGTAATGATCGACTCTTAAAACATTACCTACCAATAAGTCTTTCGTCAGCTTCGGTATTCGGCCTCTCAGCTCTAAAGGTTTTGAGGTATAATCCCCAACTTCCGTAAGCGGTTTCCCAGACACCAATTTAGCGGCGGCCTCAGCGTAAAGCTCCTTTGCCGGAGACGATGACAGCATGGTATCTTCACCTCCCAAAGCCACTACAGCGGCAGGTTTTTCATCCGAAATCAAGCTAAAGATCCCGTTGTCCGGACCAATAAAAAAATGACCTTCTAGCTTTACCGCCAAGTGCCTTCCTCTCCTTGCGCCATTGGTATCTATGGAAACTATATGGACCGATTTTTCTGGAAAATCTTTGAAAACCGAACGCAACACATAAGCTCCGTGAATGATATTGAAAGACTCTATATCATGAGTCACATCTACAACAGAAACCTCGGGCGCAATACGAAAGACCCTAGCTTTCACCGCAGCCACATAATGATCGGACCGGCCAAAATCGGAAGTAAACGTGATCAATGACATAAAAAATAAAACTGAGATTTAGGTATCCAACCGGATTGAATACCGGCACATGACAAACAAAACTTTTTACGGCTCTTCCAAACCCTACTAAATGAATAATCCTACAATACACCTTTTCAGGCGCATTTCAGACACTAAAGTTAAGCAACAGCGAATATCGCCAAATAATCTTACGTAAGAAAAGTAGTGCCTACAAAAATATCATTTTCAAAGTCTCAGTTTTCAGCTTTCTTTTCATTTTCTTAGATGAAGATTAAACCTCCGGCCCTGTTTCGCATCCAATAACCGAAACAGAAAATCGACGAACTTTTGAGCAACCATGAACTAATAAATAATTTGAGAAATCCCGAAACTCGAGATAAGGCTTTCGTAACGCTTGTCGGACAGTTTCAGGAAAGGATATACTGGCATATCCGAAAAATCGTAATCGATCATGACGACGCAGACGACTTGGTGCAGGACACCTTCATTAAAGTCTGGAAAAACATAGACAAATTCCGGGAAGAGTCGGACATTTACACTTGGATCTATAGGATTTCGACCAATGAGTGCCTGAATTTTCTTCGGAAAAAAAAGAACCGGTTTTTTCTGCCAATCCACGACGTGGAAGCGGAATTAAAGGAAAAGCTTACAAACTCTGCTCATATAGATGGTGAAAAGATAGAAATGGTGCTGCAGGAAGCACTCTTGACTTTGCCGACACAACAAAGGCTTATTTTCAATATGCGTTATTTCGATGACCTCAAGTTTTCGGAAATCGCCGATATCCTTGAAAAAAGCTTAGGCGCTGTAAAAGCCAACTATCATCATGCGAGAAAAAAGGTTGAAAGCCATGTTAAATCCAGAGATCTGAATCATGAAAAATCATAAATCAAACAAACCGAAAGGATTCGAAACCCCTCCTGATTACTTCGAAAAGCTTCCTTATGTAATACAGGGAAGAATCCAGGGAGAAGAAAAAAGAAGCAAAGGCGCAAGGATCAGAAAAATCCAAACAGCCGTCGTCTCGCTTTCTACCGCAGCTATGGCCTTCATAGCCTTTCGGTTTGGCCCGGCAATATGGCCTAGCATGGAATCTTCACAAAGCTCGGCCGTGGAAATCGCTTTACTCTCCCAAATCGACAGTACAGATATCGTAAATTACCTAGCTTATTCCGATGACATTTCACTTAATGATATTCTTGAATTCGCTGATTCTGACGAGATCCAGTTTGATTTCTCAAGCCTCGATTCAGAAACTTATATAGAAAGCCAAACACTTCAGGACGATCCGTATGCCTCCCCATTCGACGAGGCCTCGGACTATTTGCTAAACTAAACCCGAAACCCATGCGCAAAGCACCATATATTCTTTGTCTTTTAGCCTTAGTTGTCTTCTTCACATCACCGCAAACGATGGCACAAGAAAAACGGCGCGACCAACCGCCTGGCAACGACAACGAGCGTATCCAGTCTGTGAAAATCGCGTTTATTACAGACCTCTTAGAGCTTTCTCCCACTCAAGCCCAGCAGTTTTGGCCTTTATTTAACGAGTATTCGGCAAAATACAAAGCCTTGGCTGATCAATGGATGGAGGTTGCTAAGCTTGTTCGAAAGAACCCGAAATTAAACGAGAAAGAATCGGAAAAAAATCTCAAGAGAATTCTGGAACTACAGGAAAAACAAGACAGTCTAAAAAGGCAATACCTTACGGAATACGAAAAATTCCTATCAAAAAATCAAGTCCTCAAACTTGCCCTAATAGAGAGCTCTTTCAAAAGGTTTCTTCTCAAGCACATGAGAAGGCCACAACATGGAGGAGGCCCCGAACATAGAAAACACAGAAAAAAAATGGGCTCGGAATAATCCGAACCCATTTTTTTATTTTCTATCGAAGATGAATTTACTTTTCACCTACCAAGCGTAAAGTATCTCTGGCAATCATAAGCTCCTCGTTTGTTGGCACTACCATGGCCGTAACTTTTGAGTCTGGCTTAGAGATCACCCGTTCTTCAGCTCTGAAAGACGAGTTCACTTCGGTATCGAAATCCAATCCGAGGAATTCCAAATCTTTACATACGCCCGCACGTGTGCAGTCTCCATTCTCACCGACACCGCCTGTAAAGATAATGATATCAACACCGCCCATAGCCGCCGCATAAGCGCCGATATATTTTTTGATTCGGTAGTCATACATATCCAATGCGAGTGTAGCGCGCTCGTTTCCTTCGGCCGCAGCGTTTTCAATATCGCGCATATCCGAAGAAATACCAGTCACACCCAATACACCACTGTGCTTGTTCACCAACGAGCTGGCAGCCTTAACGCTGATATCTTCCTTGTTCATGATATAAGTAAGCACGCCCAAGTCCAAATCACCGGCACGCGTACCCATAATCATACCTTCCAGAGGAGTCAAGCCCATTGAAGTGTCAACCGACTTTCCGCCGTCGATAGCGGTTACGGAAGCTCCGCCTCCAAGGTGGCACGAAATAATCTTCTGGGTCGAAATGTCACGTCCGAGGATTTCGCAAGCCCTTTGCGCCACATATTTGTGCGAGGTGCCGTGGAAACCATATCTACGCAAACCGTACTTCTTGTACAAGTCGTAAGGGATAGCGTACATGTACGACTTTGGAGGCATTGTCTGGTGGAACGCAGTATCGAAAACAGCTACCTGCTCAACCTCAGGAAGAAGCTCCAACATCGCCTCAATACCCATCAAACAAGCCGGGTTGTGCAACGGAGCCAAATCTACGCAACGCTCAATCTCAGCGATCACGCTTTCGTCAATAACAACACTGTCATTGAAAGCTTCGCCACCGTGAACGGCTCTGTGCCCTACGGCTTCGATTTCCTTAAGCGACTTAATGCAACCATAATCCTCGCTTACCAAAACACCGAGAATATACTCGATTCCGGTAGCGTGATCGTTAATCGCACCCTCAAGCTTCACTTTGTCGCCACTTGGAGAGGTAAATTTAAGAAAAGCGCCTTTCAAGCCGATTTTCTCAACAATTCCTTTTCCGATAACCTCAGTGGAAGTCATATCGAACAATTGGTATTTGATCGACGAACTTCCGCAGTTCAAGACTAATATTTTCATTTTCCTGTTTTCGAATCCAGTTAATCGATTTTCACCCCGTTTTTATCGTAACGATAAAAACCTTGCCCTACGGACAAACCAAGAAGATTAGCTCTCACCATACGCTTAAGCATCGGAGAAGCCTTATAGCGGGTATCTCCGAACTCCGCATACATATTGTCGAGCCAACGCACTACACGGTCAAGACCAAACTTGTCGGCCATCTCAAAAGGTCCGTGCGGGAAGCCGAAACCGAGTTTCATCGTCTTGTCGATATCCTCTTTCCTTCCGACTCCTTCCATCAACATCGTACAGGCCTCGTTGATCAAAGGCGCTACCAAACGGGTACTGATCAGTCCTGGAGATTCCAAAACAGAAACAACCCTTCTGTTCATCATAGAAGCGAATTTGCAAACTTTCTCATACGCCCATTCCTGAGTGTAAAGGCCTTTTACAACCTCTACCACTTTAGAATCTTGCGCCGGAGAAATGAAGTGCAAACTTACGCTACGCTCAGGATGTTCCAATTCCGAAGACATTTCGGTAACAACCAAAGTCGTCGAGTTTGTAGCGATAACGCAACGTTCGTCAACATACTCTTCGATGTTCTTAAAAATCCTCTTACGGATCTCGATGCTGTCCTCCCTGGTTCGGGACTTAATCGACTCGATCACGATATCGCAACCTGCCAACTCAGAGTAATCCGTGCTACCCTTAATACGGCCCATTACAGCGCTCATCTCCCCGGAAGTCATCTCCCAACGGTCAATCATCCTTTCGAAAGAAACCTCAAGCTCCTCGAAAGCTTCTTTAATACGCTCCTCCGAAATCTCGATAAAGACAACTTCGAGCCCGGTAGCGGCCGCCAAGCGAGTGATTTCCTGGCCCAAAATTCCGCAACCGATCACACCTATCTTGGAGATCAGGTTGTCTTGTGCGCTTTCCTTGCTTCGATTGAGGCCATACCCCTCAATTGATTTTGTGATCTCTGCCATTTATTCGTCAACAACAATTAAAACTATTCCTATCCCTTAACTCGGAATTCCCGCCTTACGATAAAATCCAATAAATAAGTCCCCGGAATTCTAGTCCAAAAGAAAAGCGGCGATTATTTCGCCGCCGCTTGGTTTACTGTTATCGCCACCAAATTGACGATGTCGCTTACCGAGCAACCTCTCGAGAGGTCGTTTATCGGGGCCGCCATGCCTTGCAGCACTGGGCCTATGGCCTCAGCCCCCGCCAGTCTCTGTACCAGCTTGTAGCCTATGTTACCGGATTGCAGATCCGGGAATACCAATACGTTCGCTTTACCCGCAATATCGCTACCCGGAGCTTTCGCTTGACCTACAGATTCTACGATGGCCGCGTCAGCCTGCAGTTCGCCCTCAATCTTCAACTCAGGAGCACGCTCCTTGGCCAATTCCGTCGCTTTGGCCACTTTGTCCACAAACGGGTGCTTGGCGCTTCCTTTTGTCGAGAAGCTGAGCATCGCCACTTTAGGGTCGATCTCCGCAATAGCTTTGGCCGTCTCAGCCGAGGCAATAGCTATTTCGGCAAGCTGTTCGCTCGTCGGGTCAGGAGTCACAGCGCAGTCAGCGAAAACGAGAAGGCCGTCCTCTCCGTAAACCTCGTCTTTCAGCACCATAACAAAAGCTCCCGAAACCGTACTGAAACCAGGCTTCGTTTTCACGATCTGGAACGCCGGGCGCAACACGTCACCTGTAGCGTTTTGGGCACCAGCCACCTCTCCGTCAGCATCACCGCTCTTAATCATAAGTACGGCAAGGTAAAGCGGGTTCTCGACCAACTTCGAGGCCTCCTCACGAGTCAAGCCTTTAGACTTGCGAATCTCAACGAGCAAATCCGTGTACTCATCTTTCTTTGCGTGACTTTTCGGATCGACAATCTCGAATTTAGAGACATTCGACAACCCGAAATCCTCTGCCTTGGCTTTGATCACTGAGGGATCACCGATCAATATAACCTGCGCAATTCCTTCGGCCACGATTTCATCAGCGGCCCGCAAAGTGCGCTCCTCCTCACCTTCCGGCAAGACGATTCGCTTATTGCACTTTTTTGCGCTTTCCTTTATTTTTAACAACAAGTCCATTGCGATACGATTTCTTATCTACGACGGGCCAAAATTATGAATCATCCCATTAAAAAAGGATGACTAAAATCATAAAACTTCATACTGACACCGGTCTCAACATTGTATTTTTTTAACAAATTTTCCCGGAACCGATCCCGACGAATTTTAACCCCAAAAAGAAGAGACCGCCTATTTAGCGGTCTCTTCTCTCACAGTAATTTATTTTTTCTTTTTCCGTTGTGCTTCTTGACTCGCTTTCATTGCTGCGTCAAGCCGTTGTTGGAATGAAGATTTCTTCTTATTTCCAGAATTTTTCTTATTCTCTTCTAGTTTCTTTCTCACCTTGTCCTCGTCAACAAATTTCTTAATCACCTGTTGTTGACCCAATGTCACGAGATTGGACAAGAAATAGTAATAAGTCAGACCCGCCGAGAAGCTGTTCAGCATAAAGAAGAACATCAAAGGCATGATGTACTGCATGGTTTTCATCGGGCCCTCAACGGTTGTCATCTGGTTATTGCTCCAAGTATACGCCATAGTCGAAGCCGTCATCAGAACGCAGAAGCCACTGATATGACTACCCAAGAACGGAACATCAAAAGGCAAGCTTAACAATACGTCATAAGACGACAAGTCATGCGCCCACAGGAAGCTTTGCTGGCGAAGTTCGATAGAGTTCGGGAAGAAACGGAACAACGCAAAGAGAATCGGCATCTGCAACAACATCGGAACGCAACCGCTCAACGGGTTTACGCCCACTTGACGATAAAGCTCCATTTGCTTCATCTGCACTTGCGTCTGGTCATCGCCAACTTCTTCCTTGATCTTGTCGATTTCCGGCTTCAAGACTCTCATCTTAGCCATCGACAAATAAGACTTGTATGAAAGAGGCGAAAGGATCAACTTCACGAACAATACGAGCAACAGGATAATGATACCGTAGTTGCTGATATATTTCTGAAGGAAGTTGAACGACGGAACCACTAAGAATTTGTTGAACCAAGCGATAATCGGCCAACCAAGGTCAACGTTATCCTCAAAGCCCGGCGTCACCTTCTTAATGATCTGGTAATTGTTCGGTCCGAAGTAGTAAGAGAAGTTCTTGTTACCGCCCTTAAGGTCAGCAAGAGGAATATCAAACGCCGCAGTCATATTGTTGACGTGTACGGTGTCTTTCTCGTGAACTATTGACTCAACCTCAAGATTCTTCACCGATTTCTCAGCGATAAGTGCTGAAACGAAGAAACGTTGTTTGAACGAGAACCACTTATAAGAACCTTCCAGTTTTTCCGATTTCTCAGAATCAACGTTAATTGAAAGGTAATCAAAATCGCCATCAGCGGAGTAGTAATTGATTGTAGTGTAACCACGCTCGCCTCCACGGCCAACCATATTTTCCTCGGCGCGAAGGAGCTTGTCGGCCCATACGGCTCTCAAATTCTCACCTTCGATGTAATTATCAAGCCCTACGAGGTTGAATGTATTCTCAACAGTATGGCCGTCTTCGCCTAAGCGGTATTGTTGCTCAACGTATTTTCCCGGCTCCAACGTAGCGCGCATAGTCAAGTTCCCGCCCGACTGCACCGGCTCATAGTAAAGATCCGCCAAGTCAACGAAACCTTTGTAGGTTTTCACCTTATAGCTGAACGTCGAGTTCTTTCCGTTCATCAACATCAAAGGAGCCCCGTCCCAAGATTTGAACCCTTTAAGCTCAACTTTGCTCGGCACACCACCCTTTGAGGCGAAAGTCACCTTCAGCATGTCATTCTCAAGCACGGATTCTTTGTCAACGCCTGTCATGGCATTGGCGAATACACCGAACTCTTTATATAGACGATCGTTTCTCAACGAATCGCTAAGCACTTCAACTTCCGCAGGAGCCTCCTCAGGCTTTTCTTTCGCTTCCGGCTTTTCGGCTTCCGCTTGTTCAACTTGCGCCAACTCTTGTTGCGCTTCGATCTCGGGCTTCATAAAAAAGTAGTTCGCCACCAATATTAAGGCAATCAGAACAAACCCGATTATCTGTTTTTTATCCATAGCTAATAAATTAAAGTACCTCATGCCTTTGGAAAGACATGAGGTTACTCATTACGCATAATATTTTTCCAAGTCCGTTAAGACTCTTTGGCATTTCTGTGGTACTTCAGCGCCGCTTTCACAAATCCTACGAACAAACGTTGAGGATTAATCACAGTGCTTTTCAATTCTGGATGGAACTGCGAACCTATAAAGAACGGATGATCCTCAAGCTCGACGATCTCAACCAGACCGGTTTCAGGGTTAATACCGGAAGCGGTCATACCCGCATTCTCCAGATCTTCAAGATACTTGTTGTTGAACTCGTAACGGTGACGGTGACGCTCGTTTACGATTTCGGCATCATAAACTTGCTTAGCCAATGTTCCCTCTTTCAACTCACACGGATAGGCACCCAGACGCATGGTACCGCCCATTTGGGTAAGTTCTTTCTGATCTTCCATCAAGTCAATAACAGGGTGAGCCGCTTCGCTATCCATTTCGGTAGAATTAGCCCCCTCAAGCCCGAGCACGTTGCGCGCAAATTCGATAACGGCGCATTGCATACCCAAACAGATCCCGAAGAACGGAATCTTATTCTCACGGACAAAACGAACGGCCTCAATTTTTCCTTCCAAGCCCCTTTCTCCGAAGCCCGGCGCTACCAATACACCATCCGAATCGCCTATTTTCTCCTGTACGTTCTCAGCTGTTACCGATTCCGAGCTCACCCAGTTGATCTTGACTTTACACTCATTCTCGGCTCCGGCGTGTACGAACGCCTCCACGATAGACTTATAAGCGTCGTGTAGTTCAACGTATTTACCCACAAGCGAAATGCGGATTTCGTCGGTAGGGTTTTTCAATCTTCCCAGGAAATCTTTCCAAAGGTCAAGCTTAGGCTCGCTTTCATAAGAGATGTTCAATGTCTCGATCACCCTCTTGTCAAGCTTTTCCTTAAGCATGAGCAACGGCACATCGTAGATCGTCTCAGCGTCGATTGACTCGATGATCCTGTTAAGCTTCACGTTGCAGAATAAGGCCAGCTTCTTACGGATCTCCATCGGCAACGAGTGCTCAGTACGGCAAACCAAAATGTCTGGCTGAATACCCGCCTGAAGCAATTGTTTTACCGAATGTTGCGTTGGCTTTGTCTTAAGCTCGCCCGCAGCGTTCAGGTAAGGCACAAGCGTCAAGTGAATCACCATGGCGTTGTCTTCGCCCAGATCCCACTTAGCTTGTCGGACGGCCTCAATAAACGGCAAAGACTCGATATCGCCAACACAACCGCCAATTTCGGTAATGATGACATCATATTCGCCTGTCTCGCCTAGTTTGTAGAAATTATTCTTGATCTCGTCCGTGATGTGAGGGATGACCTGAACAGTCTTGCCCAAGAACGCACCTTCACGCTCCTTGGTGATCACGTTGTGGTAGATTCTCCCCGTAGTGACGTTATTGGCCTGCGAAGTCCTGACATTCAGGAACCTTTCGTAGTGTCCCAAATCCAAGTCCGTCTCGGCCCCGTCGGTAGTAACATAGCACTCGCCATGCTCATAGGGATTGAGCGTTCCCGGATCGACATTGATATAAGGGTCAAATTTCTGAATGGTTACGGAAAGCCCTCTGGCCTGTAACAGTTTCGCCAAAGAAGCGGCGATGATTCCCTTACCCAATGAAGACGTAACGCCACCCGTTACGAAGATATACTTAGCAGCACCCATAAGTAAATTCTAGTATTTGTTTTCTCACTTACGGGATACAAAGGTAGCCTTTTCCGTCAATTTTACACGACTCTGCCAGACTCTATTCTCAATAAAAAAATAACTCCCTTGATATTCAGGAACTATGGACCGAGCGTCCCCTGCATCCCATCTCTTATTTAACCGCCCTTTCGGCACCAGCTATGATGGTACACTCAGAAAATGGGATTTTGTTCGCCCTAATCACCAAAAAAGGCCCGAAAACAAATTCCCGGGCCCTCTTCAACAAATTGCGTAAAAACTGATTTACCAGCGAATCAATGACGATGCCCAAGTAAATCCGCTACCGAATGCGGCGAGACAAACCAAATCGCCTTCCTTGATCTTCCCTTCGGCCCAAGCCTCACTCAAAGCGATCGGAATTGACGCTCCCGTTGTGTTTCCGTAGCGCATAATGTTGTTATAAACCTTTTCTTTAGGCAAGCCGAGTTTCTGACGCACAAATTCGCTGATACGAAGGTTCGCTTGGTGCGGCACCAGCATATCAATGTCTTCTTTAGGAATTTTATTTGCGGCCAAAGCTTCCCCTATAACTTCCATAAATCGCACTACCGCATGCTTAAACACCAAGTTGCCGTTCATGTAAGCTTTAGAACCAGGATCATCCACCATTTCGTGCGTCATCCACGGCTTATAGCTACTGCTTGGATATTTCATGCACAGCTCTTCGGCAAAATTACCATCCGCATGCAAATGAGTGGAAAGGACTCCACGCCCGGACTCTTCCTCTCCACGCTGCAGAATCATAGCTCCAGCTCCGTCCCCAAAAATTACGGCAACGCCACGGCCCTCGGTATTCATTTGAAGTCCCGAAGACTGCACTTCAGAACCCACAACCAAAACAGTCTTGTACATTCCCGTCTTTATGAACTGATCCGCAACGGAAACGCCATACACAAATCCGGAACATGCGTTTCTGACATCCAAGGCGGGCACACCCGCAATCCCCAATTGGCGTTGCAACAATACGCCTGAACCAGGAAAGTAATAATCAGGAGTAATTGTGGCGAAAACAATCAAATCAATATCAGAAGCCTCGAGGCCAGCCCGCTCCAAGGCCACCTTCGATGCCTCCGCGGCCATAGTCGAAGTCGTATCTTTTCCCTCGGTGAAGAATCTCCGCTCCGTAATTCCGGTACGTTCGACAATCCACTCGTTAGTCGTGTCCATAAGTTTTGTAAGATCCTCATTGGTCACAACGTTTTCAGGCACATAATGCCCGACTCCTTTTACTATCGATGTATACATACTCACACAAGTTTCATATATAACCCGCAAGCCGGGTTTTTGGACCAAAAATAAACAAAAAAGCGAATTAGGAAACCCAAAAAACAAAACGAGTCCCCAAAAACTGAGGACTCGTTTCACTTTTTTATATGATTTCGCCTAAAATCTTCTGTAACCAAGTGGCGGAGCCCCAAAACCGTAATTACCCATACCGTAAGGTCCCATACCGTACCCACCGTATCCATAACCATAACTTGGCGCATTTGTAAATCTCGCACCTATGATCAAATCGGCCTTATCAGAAATTTTGTAATGTAACTCAGCGTTTATATCATACACAGTCCGGTTGAGATCAGGCCCACCGATTTTATTACCGTTCTCCAGCATTATAGACTTGCCTGTCACATCTTGTTGACCGACCCTCACATCAAGATTAAGCGCCATTCGATCACTTAACGGCATCCACATACTTGGGCCCATCCAATAAGTAGAAGTTGTGTAACCTCCCACTTTTTGATATGTGTAACCAAAATTGGCGGAATAAGAGGCTTGTCTTCGCCTTCTAGGCTGGTTAACGGGCACGGATCCTTGCAAATCGTAACTGTAACCATTCCATCCAGAGCCGGCCATTACGGATGTCCCCGCATAAATTGCGGGTTTGCGATAAGAGGAAACATATTCAAGTTCCTCCTCACCCTTGCTGTTATCGTTCTGGGCAAATGAGTATTCCATCCCGATCGCAACCGCCAACACTGTTGCCACAAAATATCTAAGTACCTTGGTTATCATCTTTTTCTAGCTAATTCTTATTACTTAGACGAAAAAAAGGGCACGATGTTCCGCCCATCATATACATAACGCCTAACCTTTGTGTTTTGTCACAAACAAGCCAAAGAAAAAACGCTCTTTACGCATTCTCAAGATAACCGAATTTTAATATCCACACAACGAAATAGCACCGCAATCGACTGGCAAACGCTAAAATATCATATCGAATCGGGCGTTAGAGAAATCGGGGATTGTTTTCCGAGCGAGAAAAAGCATTTTTTCGTAAAATTGCGGGGTTCCAAAATGACCGCACCTAAAACACAAGTGATGAACGAGCGCCCTATCGGCATTTTTGATTCAGGCCTTGGAGGCCTTTCCGTTTGGAGGGAAATCCATAGACAGGCCCCAAACGAATCCACCATTTATTTCGCCGACAGCGCAAGATGCCCTTACGGCCCAAAAACTCCGGAACAAGTAAGGGACTACAGTTTCGAAATCACTGAACGCCTTCTGGATTTGGGTTGCAAAGCAATTGTAGTCGCCTGCAACACAGCAACCGCCGCCGCGATAGAGGAACTTCGCAATAGCTTCGATATTCCATTTATCGGAATGGAGCCGGCCGTGAAACCGGCCGCTTTGCGCACAAAAACCGGACACGTAGGCGTATTGGCTACCCAAGGAACACTTAAAGGCGCTTTATACCGCAAAACGAGCCAAAAATACGCTAATGACGTTTTGGTCCATGTCCAAATCGGCGAAGGACTAGTTGAGCTAGTGGAAAACCGCATGCACGAAAGCCCGGAATGCGAAGAGCTTCTGAGAACTTATATTCAGCCGATGCTAGAGGCCAAAGCTGATCATATCGTTTTGGGATGCACGCACTACCCTTTCTTCAAAAATCTAGTAACGAAGATTTCCGGACCGCATGTCAATATTGTGGACCCTGCGCCCGCTGTAGCCAAACAAACGCTCAATATTTTGCGAAAGCAAGACAGTTTTAACACAAAAAATATTTCGGCACAACATTCTTTCTTCAGCACGGGGAACTTGGACAGCTTAAAAAAAATGGCCGAACCCCTTTTCTCAAAGAGCCCGGCCACTGATGTCATTTTCGGAAAATTTAACATTTCCGATCCAACGACATAAGTTTATTCTCCGCCGAAGATCTTCTTACGCACCAAAGCGAACAAGCCTGCGATACCGATAAAGATAAACTTGCCGAATTTGGCCAAAACGGAAAGGAACCCGGCCTTGGCCAATACCTTACCGGCAATCAAACCTCCGATTCCATACGCCGCGACTTTGTCAATACTCGGGTTAAAATCGCTGTAACGATGCCCTTCATTGAAGTTAACGCTAGCCAATACTTTATCTACGTCATTCTGAACCTGAGGCAATATTTTCACGTCACTGATTGCGTTCAACTCCAAATAACCTTTTCTCCCCAAGATCCGGATATTGTAATTAAGGGTATTCACATCATTTCCTTCGAACCTCAGCTCTTTTGCCCAGTGCAGTTTCTTAGCTTTCGCGTCGTAAAACGGCTCGGCCGCCCACCCAACTAATTCCACAGCATCGTAGCCTTGGGCTTTCCTCGCCTCGTTCACTTCTTCCATATCGGACTGCATGGTCTCCAATAGTTCCTCAAAGTCCATATCCTGAGCGTCCTCATCCTCCACGTAACCTTCTTCGTCAAAGGAAATTCCGACAAAATAGGTATCGTCGTCCAATGGGCCTTTGTCAGCTTTGAGTAACATCCCCAATGTCTCCGATGGAGGATTTCCCCAAAGTTCCGTGAAAACATATTCGGCCTGCTTCGCATCCAAAAACTTATAGCCTTCTGGTACATTGATAGTCGCTAATCCGTCACCGATGGTCACAGTCCCCGTTTGATAATCGAAGCTGTTGTTAACACTGTCGATCGCCGCCAGATATAGCGCAACGGAGTCCAATTCGACAGTCTCATCGGCTGAATCTACGCTTTCCCCAGAAAATGCTTTACCGGAAAAACCCAAAAGACAAAAGCTCAGGGCCAATAGTATTATTCTATTCATGTTCAGGTTGAAAAAACTAATGAAAAATAAAATGAAGCGACGAATTTAGACAAACAGAGACCCTAATGAAAAAAATCAAACAAAAAAATAGTCCAACGTTTCCGATGGACTTTATATAATAAGGTATCCCATGAAGAAAGAGGTTAGTTCAAACCCTTAAAATGACAAGATTTGAGTCGCCGTCTCCCATCGCAACCTTCCACTGTTAACACCCCGAAAGATGACCCCGAAGGGTTGAGGCCTGGTTTTGACGAGCAGCTAACCCGGTATTTTGTATGATGTTAGGTTTGAAAATCTGTCGCTCCATGGGAAGATCTTTCATCCCCCTTTGTCTTTAACAAATATGGAGTACAGTGTTCCTTTTTCCAAGCAAAAAACGTTAAAAAACACTCCTCCACCCATAAATCAAGGCTTTTTACTATCGTCCGTTTTATAAGTCCAAGCATAGGGGTAACTTTGGCATTGTACCGCAGTATTTATTACATATTCGAAACCTCTAAAAAGCATTCGGGAATGAAAAACCGACCTTTTATTCTTGTCCCCGGCCCTTCGGCGCTTTACTTTACAGTGGAAGATCATCTAAAAGAGGCTTTGGCCTTGCAAGTTCCTTCCATATCGCACAGAAGTGAATTTTATACGGAAATCCATCGCGAAACAGTAAGCAATATCCGCAAACTGCTCAACATCCCATCCGACTTTCACGTCTTCTTCACCGGATCGGCAACGGAAGTTTGGGAAAGAATCGCTCAGAACTTGATCATCGCCAAATCCGGGCATGTGGTAAACGGCGCTTTTTCCAAAAAGAATTTCGAAGCGGCCAAAGCCATGGGTGTTGACGCCCACAAGATAGAAGCCGTAGAGGGCGACTTGCCGAACGTCACCGCCGAAAGTTTTCCGAAGGACATCGAAGTCCTGAACTTTACGCACAACGAAACCTCTACCGGCGTTATGACGCCAATGGACAATATCCGGGAAGCCCGCAACTTGTACCCCGACGCAATTATCTCTTTGGACGTGGTTTCTTCGGCTCCGTATGTCGACATTGATTTCGAAGCCGTGGACACCGCTTATTTTTCCGTTCAAAAATGCTTCGGTTTGCCGGCCGGGCTTGGCGTATGGATCGTCAACGATCGTTGTGTTCAAAAGGCGAAAGAAAAATCGCAGGCGGGACATAGCTTGGGTTCTTATCACAGTATCCCGTCATTACTGAAAATGGCGGTTAAAGACCAAACACCCGAAACACCGAACGTATTGGGCGTTTACCTTCTGGGCAAAGTGGCCGGCGATATGCTTAACAAAGGTTTGGACGTATTGCGCAGGGAAACGATTTACAAATCGACAGTGCTTTACGAAACGCTGAAAAAGCACCCGTCGCTCTCTCCTTTGGCAGAAAAGGAGGAATTGCAGTCCAAAACCGTTGTGGTGGCAAAATGCGAAGGCGGTTCCGAAAGATTCCTGAAGGCTTTGGCAGAAAAGGGTTTACAGCCAGGAAGCGGATACGGCGGAGCGAAAAACACGCAGATCCGCATAGCCAACTTCCCGACCCACTCCAAAGAGCTAATAGAAATGCTCAGCGACGAACTGATGAAAATAGACTAAAAGAAAAGCCGGCGAATACTGTTTCCGCCGGCTTTTTTCTACCCAAAATCTCCAAGAACCTGTTACAGCAATTTTTCAATCGCTCCTTTAATTTTCGCAGGCTCGGTTGTCGGCGAAAAGCGCTCTATAACACGGCCTTCCTTATCAATCAGAAACTTGGTAAAGTTCCACTTTATAGCTTTCGTCCCCAACACTCCTTTTTTCTCCGATTTCAGGTATTCGTAAAGCGGATGGGTTTCGGAACCGTTGACATCGATTTTTGAGAACATCGGGAAGCTTACGCCGTAATTCAACTCGCAAAACTGACCGATCTCCTCTTCGCTTCCGGGTTCCTGCCCTCCGAACTGGTTGCACGGAAAGCCCAGAACCTCCAAACCTTGTCCGTTCAGCTCTTTGTAAAGCTCTTCCAAACCTTTATACTGAGGCGTCAACCCACACTTACTGGCAGTGTTCACAATCAACAACACTTTCCCTTTATATTCCTCCAAGGACACTTCCTTACCTCGGATATCCTTCACTTTGAAATCATAAACTGAAGCCATAGAACCTTATATTTTTTTCGAATATAATAAGGAGTTAATTGGAAAAACATAAATAGCCGATCGATTTCAACAATAAGCATATTTCAAAATTATGACACGAAAAAAGCCGTCTCCACAAGGAACGGCTTCTTGAATGAATTATAATCTCTTAATTCGATTAGATAAGATATTGGAACAAATCCGGCCTCTTGTTCAGGTACTTAAACACGATATTCCGCTCTTCCATTCGCTCGATTATTCGCTTGTAATCTTCTGATGCTTTGGTCTCGATTCCCACAAGCGCCGGACCTTTTTCTCTACTGCTCTTTTTGGTGTATTCGAAAAGAGTAATATCGTCAGTTGGCCCAAGCACATCCACCAAGAACTCTCGCAAAGCGCCCGCACGCTGAGGGAACGTCACTATAAAGTAGTGTTTGATGCCCTCGTGCAACATCGACCGTTCCTTGATTTCTTCCGTTCTGGTAATGTCATTATTACCGCCACTTATCAGACAAACGACGTTTTTGCCTTTCAGTCGATCTTTGACCAAATCCAATCCCGCTACTGATAACGCCCCTGCGGGCTCTACAACTATCGCATCCTGGTTATAAAGACTCAAAATCGATGTGCATATTTTCCCTTCGGGAACAAGCAACACCTCGTCTATCACTTCTTGGCAGACCTCAAAAGTATTGTCACCAACACGCCTTACCGCAGCGCCGTCCACGAATTTTTCGATTGAATCTAGTGTTATCACTTCGCCTTTGAGCAATGAATCGCGCATGGCTGGCGCTCCTTCCGGCTCCAAACCGATTATCTTCGTGTCGGGACTGACTTGTTTGATGTAGCTTCCAAGACCCGAAGCCAATCCACCACCGCCAATCGGCACCAAGATGTAATCGATCGGCTCTTCGGCATCCATGAAAATTTCCAAACCTACGGTACCTTGCCCCGCCATCACGTACGGATCGTCAAACGGATGGATAAAAGCCTTTCCTTGACTATCGCAAGAGTTCATTGCCTCTTTGTATGCGTCGTCAAAGGTGTCGCCTGTAAGGATTACGTCCACGAAATCCCTTCCGAACATCTTCACCTGACCCACTTTCTGGTTCGGCGTAGTGCCGGGCATAAAGATCTCGCCTTTTATCCCCAACGCGCGACATGCGTAAGCGACGCCCTGGGCATGGTTACCCGCACTGGCACACACGACTCCTTTGGCCTTTTCCTCGTCACTCAAAGAGGAAATCTTGTTGAAAGCGCCACGAATCTTGTATGAACGGACCACTTGGGCATCTTCCCTTTTAAGCCAAATATTGCAATCGTAAGCCTCCGAAAGGTTCAGGTTACGTTGCAAAGGCGTCTTGGTCACCACGCTTTTTATGCGCTGGTGGGCTTGTTGTATCCGGTCCAAGCCGACAAGTTTCGTTTTGTTTTCTTCCTTCAACATCTTGTCTAGTAGTTACTGTGGATGTTAGAATCCCAAAAAAGAGTGTAATAAAAAGGGCGCGTTCCAGCGCCCTTCAGTTTTGTATTCAATCTGCCGATCAGCAAGAACATTCGTCTTCCAAAGCCAGCAGATAATCGTTCATATGATCCATGGCCTTGGTCACGGCTACGCGTCCTGAGCGGGCGAATTCGCACACGCCGAAAGGCTGAAGATCTTTGAGAAGAATATCAATTTCGCCTTCGCGCGAACAAAGCTCAACGGCGAAGTAATCCTTCTCGTCACGGATAATCTTGGCTCCGTGACTATCCACCACCTTTTCGAGTTTTTCCCTCGCCCCCGGACGGTTGAGCACTTTGTAAAGCGCCACCTCACGGTGAATAATCTCGTCGTCTTGAGAGAGATAAGCGCGGATCACCTCCACCTGCTTATCGATTTGGCCCACGACTTTCTCGACCTGATCCTGAGTAGCTTCCACCACAATATTGTAGCGGTGGATACCCGGAATCTCTGACTTAGCCGTGGTAATGCTCTCGATATTCATCTTCCTTCTAGTGAAGATGATCGTTATCCTGTTAAGAAGACCCGAATGGTTCTCCGAAAAAATCGTTATCGTGAATTGCCTGTTCATCGTTCTGGTTTTTTAGTCCTCTTTGCCCAGTTTCACCTTGGAAACGCACATACCTGTCGGCACCATCGGGAATACGTTATCTTCCTTCTCGACAACAACTTCCAGCAAGAACGATTTGTCCGAAGCCAACATTCTGCCCAAAGCCTCGTCAAGGTTTTCGCGCTCGCTAACCCTTTCGGATTCTATGCCGTAGCCTTTGGCGATTGTCACAAAATCAGGGCTCTTGATGTCGGTAAACGAGTAACGGCGCTCAAAGAAAAGCTCCTGCCACTGGCGCACCATACCCAAGAAGCTATTGTTCAAGATTACGATCTTCACCGGATGCTCGCTGTCGGCGATTGTGCCGAGCTCCTGCAAAGTCATCTGGAAACCGCCGTCGCCGATAAAGGCCACAACTTCTTTTTCCGGACGACCGAGCTTGGCGCCGAAAGCCGCCGGCAAAGCGAAGCCCATTGTTCCCAAACCACCCGAGGTCACCCAAGTGTCGGTGTCTTCGAACTTATAGTACCTAGCCCCGATCATCTGGTGCTGGCCAACATCAGTGGTAACAATCGCCTTTCCATCAGTCATTTCCGACACACGGTTCACCACCTCGGCCATCTTGATTTTACCTTCGCTTGGATGGATGTCTCCCTCAATCACTCTGGCTTTCTCAACTTTAGCCGCCTCTTCGAATTCGTGAACCCAATCCGGGTAAGTCTTCTTATCGACTTTCGGTAAGAGCGCTTGTAAAGCAAGCTTAGCGTCGGAAACTATCGGAATATCAGCCTTGACGTTTTTACTGATCTCAGCCTTGTCAATTTCGATATGAATAACAGTCGCTTGCTTGGCATAGGTATTCAAATCTCCGGTTACGCGATCATCGAAACGCATACCCACCGCCAAGATTACGTCAGCTTCGTTAGTCTTGATATTCGGTGCGTAATTTCCGTGCATCCCTAGCATTCCCATATTCAACGGATGCGAGCTTGGGAAAGCGGAAAGCCCCAAAAGCGTGGAGCCTACGGGAATACCCGTCTTCTCGACAAATTCCAAAAATTCCTCTTGTGCTCCCGAGATCAAGATTCCGTGACCGGCGAGGATCATCGGTCTCTTGGCATTATTGATCACCTCAGCGGCCGCAACAATTGCGCTTTCCTTCGGCGCGGGAACCGGACGGTAACTCCGAACATTCTCGCAACCTTTGTATTCGAAATCAAGCGTTTCAAACTGGGCATTTTTGGTAATATCAACCACTACCGGTCCCGGACGGCCCGAACGCGCAAGATAAAAAGCTTTGGCCATAACTCCCGGAATCTCTTCGGCGGAAGTTACCTGATAGCTCCATTTACAAACCGGCATAGTGATACCGATGACATCCGTCTCCTGAAAAGCGTCGGTACCCAATAGGTTTTTGCCTACTTGTCCGGTAATGCAAACCATTGGCGTGGAATCCACCATTGCGTCGGCGATGCCGGTCACCAGATTAGTCGCACCCGGGCCCGAAGTCGCCATACAAACGCCTACTTCGCCCGATACGCGAGCGAAACCTTCGGCCGCGTGGCTGGCGCCTTGCTCATGACGGACCAAAATGTGATTTAACTTTTCGCGATAGTCATACAGCGCGTCATAAATCGGCATGATGGCTCCGCCCGGATAACCGAAAACCGTACCCACTCCCTCTTCCAAAAGAGAGAGAATTACCGCTTCCGCTCCCGATATATTTTTCTTCGTCTTTTTCGGCGCCTCGGCAACGGCTGAGGCTTTCGGAAAATTACTGGTTGGTTTCACTGTCTTTTTCGTTTGTATTCGCCACTAAAAAAATTCTTTTCAACTTTAGGTCCGTACCTATCAGTCAATTATAGATTCCTGCTCTACTGGTTTTTCTTCCGGAATATCCGTCAAACAACCGTCAGAGGCAGGTGTTACAAGGCGGATGTATTTACCCAAAACCCCTGTAGTAGCTCTATAAGCCGGTTTTTTCCAATTTCTCCGTCTTTCCGCCAATTCCTCATCGGAAACCTTCACCTCGATACGATTATTCACCGCATCGATCACGATAATATCACCGTTTTCAACCAACGCGATATTTCCGCCTTCTTGGGCTTCTGGCGTAATGTGTCCAACCACGAAACCGTGCGAACCGCCAGAGAAACGCCCATCAGTAATCAAAGCGACATCCTTACCTAGACCGGCTCCCATTACGGCTCCCGTAGGCTTAAGCATTTCCGGCATGCCCGGCGCACCAGTTGGGCCCGAGTAGCGAATTACGATCACTTCGCCTTTCCGCACTTCCGTGCCGATGCCCTTGATGGCGTCAAACTCATTGTTGAAAACTCTTGCAGGACCTTCGAAGCGCTCACCCTCTTTTCCGGTGATTTTCGCCACGGCACCTTTCGAAGCCAAGTTGCCGTACAGGATCTGCAAGTGTCCTTGCGCCTTGATCGGTGACTCAACCGGACGAATCATATCCTGATCTTCCGGAAGGCCCGGAAGTTCCGCCAAGTTTTCGGCTACGGTCTTTCCTGTCACAGTCAGACACTCGCCGTGGATGTAACCTTTTTCGTAGAGATATTTCATTACGGCAGGCACTCCACCAAGACCGTGCAAATCTTCCATCAGATACTTCCCGCTCGGCTTCAGGTCCGCCAAATAAGGAGTATTGTCACTAATGCGCTGGAAATCGTCGATACCGAAATCCACACCAACTGTTTTGGCCATGGCCACAAAGTGAAGAACGGCGTTAGTGGAACCGCCCAAGGCCATAATCAGCGTAACGGCATTTTCGAAAGCCTCTTTGGTCATAATATCCCGCGGACGGATATTTTTGATCATCAAATTCTTGATGGCATCGCCCAAAGATCCGCATTCCTTCTTCTTCTCGTCACTTACCGCCGGATTCGAAGAACTGTAAGGAAGGCTCATTCCCATAGCTTCGATAGCGGAAGCCATGGTGTTGGCCGTATACATACCGCCACAAGCGCCGGCGCCCGGTATCGCGTTTTGGATAATCCCCTTAAAATCATCTTCGCAAATAGCGCCGCGGAGTTTGGCTCCGTAAGCCTCGAAAGCGGAAACGATGTTCAGCTTCTCCCCTTTCCAGTTACCCGATTTTACCGAACCGCCGTAAACCAAAATTCCGGGACGGTTCAACCTTCCCATCGCCATCATGGCGCCGGGCATGTTTTTGTCGCATCCCACCACGGGAATCACGGCGTCGTAAAACTGGGCCTCCACTACCGTTTCGATAGAGTCGGCGATCACCTCGCGCGACACCAGCGAATAGCGCATCCCCTCCGTTCCGTTGGAAATTCCGTCGCTGACCCCAATCGTATGGAATGTCAAGCCCACCAGACCGCTGTCCACCACGCTTTGTTTCACTTGGTCGCCCAAATCGTTGAGGTGCATGTTGCAAGGGTTCCCTTCCCAACCTGTACTTACCACGCCCACTTGTGCCTTGGACATGTCCTCTTCGGTTAGCCCTACTGCGTAAAGCATTGCCTGCGAGGCGGGTTGCGACTCATCTTGCGTAATCGTCTTGCTGTAGCGGTTCAATTCGTTACCCATGGCAGAATTAGTTTTTAATAAAAAAAGCCTTTCCCGTTTCCGAGAAAGGCTTTGACTAGAGTCATATCGACATGGCTATAGAAAGTCCTTTCTCGTCATATTTTCAATAATGACGATAAGCACGACCACGACTAACACGACACGCTGTGAAAGGACACTATTCATGTTCCGATAAAGCTCTAGTTAAAGAAATAATATTTTGTTTTTACGACCACTCAAAGATTATACTTTGGGCAATATTTTCAAAACCTTAATTGAAAAATATTCAAAAAAACTCTTTTCGCACCGATTTCTCCGCACGAAAACAGGACATTTGTTATGAAAAACCCTGATAAGAGCCCGAATTCAGGCTTTTTTTGGCACAAAGCAAAACAAGGGAAACACTTGAGGCATGGAGTTTTTATGAAATAAAATTCTCCGAAAATCAGATTTTCGGCAATTTTTCAACACCGAATTCCGAAAGCAAGTTTCCGGCCGTAGATATATTCCCAGCCAAACCCAACGACTTCGCGGCTTTCCCGAAAACAGATTTGGCCGTCCCTCCATTTTCCCGAATATATTTTAGGGAAAGACTCCCCTGCGACTTCGAAAGTTTCTCTCCCGAAGCGTCCAACAACAACGGATGATGATAAAAAGACGCCTCACGAAACGAATCCAAAGCCAGAATCTCGGCCAAAAAAAGTTGCGCCGCCGTCGATTCTAAAAGATCAGCTCCACGGACAACAAGATTTACTCCTTCCCTAATATCATCAACCAATGAGACTAATTGGTAAGCCGGCATTCCGTCCTTTTTCCTCACTACAAAATCCCGCATTTTTTCGTGCAAATTCACCGATAACTCTCCCGAAACAGCATCCTCCACAAGTATTCCACGGTCTTCGGTTTTCACTCGCCACGCTGTTTGGGAATTATCAAAACCCACAGTTTTTTCTCGGCATGTCCCGGGATATTGACCATCCACACTATCCTCTTTTATCCGCTTTCGCGAACATCCGCATGGAAAAATACGGCCTTCATTCTTTAAGGTTTGTAGCGCTTCACCATACTCATCCAGCCTCAGGCTTTGGGAATATTTCTCTTCAAACTCACGAACGGAAGACGGCCCTTTATCCATATCAAGCCCAAGCCAATCCAGCGTTTCGAATATATCTTCCAGATATTCCCTTCTATATCTTGCGGTATCAATATCGTCAACCCTAAGGATCAATTCCCCTCCCGACGACCGGACCAAAAGCCAAGTCAACACAAACGAATAGGCGTTTCCGACATGCAAAAAACCGCTTGGGGTCGGAGCTATGCGCCCTACCGTATTTTTATCAAGATTCATCATTCCTACAGCCGTTCAACGTTCCGGAGCACGATAATTCCCATTCCCGGAAACAAAATCTATATTCATAAAACCATTTGAGGCAAACGCAGGAAGCCCCTTTGATTACCTTTGCGCCGGTTTCAAACCAAATCCACTCACATGATCAAGAAAACATCGATGATCGTTTTGGTGGCGGGCCTCGCCTTTTCCTGCCAAAACAAAGATAAAAGTTCTTCCGCAACGGAAACGAAAAGTACCACGCAGCTTTCGACTAAAGATAGCCTAAGTTCTTGTTGCGCCGAAACGCCGGCGCGCTTCGCCACAGCGAAAAAAGAAGGTACAAAAACAGCGAACGTAGCAAAGCCGGGAACCTCTTCGGACAAAGGGATGATCCTGATTCCCGCCGGACAATTCACCATGGGCGGCAACAACGAACAGGCCCGCCCCGACGAACTGCCGAGACACGAAGTGAAAGTAAGTTCCTTTTTGATGGACGCTACGGAAGTCACCAACCAACAGTTCAAAGAATTTGTGGACGCTACAGGCTATATAACCATTGCCGAAAGAAAACCTGTTTGGGAAGAAATCAAAAAGCAACTCCCTCCCGGAACTCCAAAACCGCCGGAAGAAGCGCTGGTAGCCTCTTCACTAGTATTTAGACAACCGGCCAACGACCAGCGTATCAACCACCCTACCGAAGTATGGGAATGGAGACAGGGCGCAGACTGGAAACATCCGCAAGGCCCGGGAAGCGACATCAAGGGAAAAATGAACCACCCGGTAGTACATGTAGCTTGGGAAGACGCCCACGCCTACGCCCAATGGGCCGGCAAACGCCTCCCGACAGAGGCCGAATGGGAATGGGCAGCGCGTGGCGGGCTCAAAGACAATGTTTATCCTTGGGGAAATGAGAAAGTGGAGGAAGGATCACTGAAAACCAATAACTGGCAAGGACAATTCCCATACACCAACACGGCTACAGACGGGTTTACCGGATCGGCGCCCGTAAAAAGCTTCGCGCCGAACGGATATGGACTTTACGATATGGCAGGAAACGCTTGGGAATGGACAGCGGATTGGTATCGTCCGGATTATTACCAAACCCTGGCCGACGAAGGCTTGGCCACCGACCCGAAAGGCCCTGTACAAAGCTACGACCCCACAGAACCTACCGTTCCGAAAAAAGTAACCCGCGGCGGTTCGTTCCTTTGCCACGACAGCTACTGCTCAGGCTTCAGGGTCGCGGCACGGATGCGCACCAGCCCTGACACCGGGCTTAACCACACCGGTTTCAGATGCGTTAAGGACGTTAAAAGATAAAAACACAAAGTCCCGCCAAGAGAGTTTGGCGGGACAACAAGCTAAACAAAGTTGAGGTTGTCAGTCTCAAAACGAATAAACCAAAGCAAGCAATGCGGAAAACGATCCGTCTTCCATCTTCTCCCCTGACCCAGGGAATATTTTTTGATCTGAACTTATATATCTGATTTCCGGAATCAACCTAACAGGTCCGAAGTTCACATTGCCCGACAGTGTGTAAAGCGTCGCGCTACCTCCCTTTTCCATTCCGTCGTAGATTGTCTGCATATCCGAATCGTCGAAGTACTCCAAACGGCCGGCCAATGTGAAAGCGTCGCCGAAAGCATAGCTGGCGTATCCAGCCACACCGTACCAGCTGTATTTTTCAGAGTCTTTGTTCGCTTCTGTTAGCATAGTCACTTCACTCCACTTTTGCGAAGCGTTCAGCCCAAGGGCAAACTCTTCGGAAACATTTACGGCTCCCGTTATATCAAACTGGTGCTCGCTTACGTCCGCCGTTTCGGTGTCGGCTGTACCGCCCAAATAGTTCAGATAAAGCGACCACTCGTCGGCCGGAGCGATGGAGAACTGCGCCCCGACATGCTTATTATCGTTCAGGTCGAATTTGCTGTCGGTATCGTTGAACACACCGGCCATAAGCCCGAAACCGCCACCCAAATCAAAATCGGCTTTTACGCCAGTATGGTAAAACGGCCCGTTCGAGAAGAGCAACGAGGTGGTGTAGTTCATATTTCCCGTAGGCTCAATCAGCTCATAGCCCACGAATGTAGAAAAGTTACCCGCCGACAATTTGATATTGTCAGTGATCTGATGATACACATACAGCTGTTTGATCATCTCCAAGCTAGAGCCCTCATAACCGTTTGCGGCCGTAGCCCTCGGACCGAAAGCAAGATCCACAACCAACCCGCCTTTAGCCCACGATTTTTCCATTATTACGTTTACCATCCCCAATTCAAACGAATTGTGTCTGGATGTAAAACTGCTTACTTCGACAGGCTTTCCGGTGCTATTATACTGATAATAAAGATCTACCGATCCGGTAACGCTGAAACCAGCAAGGCTATCAGCTTGAGCGAAGAGATCTACCGCTACAAAATTGAGCATAACGGCTATAGCCAAGTAAAATATCTTTTTCATGGTATATAAAGTCAGGTGAAGAAAGAAGGAGAGAAAGAGGGGGACGGACGGAAATCCGCCCCCCGGAAATTAAACGTGCCCCAAAGTAATACTCGTAAAATACGGTCATGCGGAACCTACAAAGCAGGCATCCAACCGCAAGTCTTTAACAAACCATGCGTATGCGGTTTTTCAGATAAAACAAATTCTTTTCAGATACAGAGTCCTGTTGGGGCACGACTCAATCAGTTGATTAAGATTTGCTTCTGATTACACCCTAAAGGTAACGCAAAAATGCAAAAACACAAACTTCAAGTTCAAATAAAACCCTTAAATGATTCGGTTTTTGCAATACAATCGATTTTTGATTGATTTTTTTACCCAAAAAAGATCTTAATGATGAAATTTTAAAAAAATAGGATAAAAAAAGACCCATCAGGACAATCCCGATGAGTCTTTCTTTTGAACAGGGTAAATTACAAACCTATTTCACGTCATTTTTCGTAATTCTCTTCTCAACATCCCTCCAATCGAACACTTTGAAGGTTTTATCCGAAGACATAGCCACAAAGAAGCCTTTTGGAAACTTCTCACCCAAAGGCTGAGAGATCGACTCGGAACCGTCACTTTCCAACGTGGGCGCAGAGAACGCCGAAAGCTCAGGATGGTTATTGGCGTTGTCTTCCGCTCCCTCGCGCGGGAACACCCGGAATTTGTTCGCCTGCTGATCCGAAACCAGGATATAGCCGGTAGTCTCGCCAGTTGTATAAATCGAGATTCCTTCGATATCTTCCTGAAATCCGGTCTGTCCGAACAGAGCCAACTCCTCGGCGCCTTTTTCAGGATCGGCGTAATATTTACGGATTCCGAACTGCTCGTCAGAATAGTAAACAAAACCGGATGCGTCATCCACGCAAATCGCTTCGATCTCTTTCTTGCCACTGAACGCTCCGAACTCACGAACTTTCTCGCCAGCCACGGCGCCAGCCACGTTTTTCAATTCGTATTGCCAAAGGTAATTCTCCTGTGGCCCGTCTTTACGCCCCACAATAGCGAAGATGGCGTTGTCGGTCGGGCGCTTATACAACGCGACCCCCATCGGACGATTGAGCGAATCACCTTCAAAAACCGGAATTCCGCCGTTATCAATCGGCTCAAGCGCCGGCAGGCTATAAACGCGGATCATATTACGCCCGCGCTCGGAGAATACGGCGATATCGAGCGTATCATTACCCAATACGAATCCGTACTCAATATCCACGTTATTCGGGCGGTTCAGCCCACGAACCATCTTGCGGGTTTTTCCGTCAAGACCAAAGGCGTAGATGGCGCCTTCCACATCTTTGTCCGTACCCACTATCAAGCTTGATTCCGGAGAATTGGCGTTATACCAAATCGCCGGATCGTCAGTATCGTGGAAAACAGTATCGGTAATAACCGTAGCCTCAAGCGGAGCCAACGGCGCTGGTTTTTGAGTAACTGAGGCTTCCTTTTTTTCGGCTTTCTTTCCACAAGAAGTGAAACCGGCCAAAGCCAAGGCGAGAACTAAGTAGCTGTACTTTTTCATATCGGTAATTAATGTATCAGTTCGAATTCATAGTGATTGAGGTGAGCTTTTCCATTCTCAAAGAATCGAGAACCTCTCCTGTAGATGACGAAATGGCTTTCATTCGCAATGATTTGCCTTTGATCTCGAAAACAGTAAAGTGACCTTCGTGAGCGGCTTTGGCCACGATATCACCTTCGTCGCAGTTTTCAGGATCCGGCGACCATTTCTTTACGCTTTTGAGCTTTCCCCCCGCTCCGGTCGTTATGCTTACGAAGCCTTCTTTAATTTCCGGCAGGATCTCCAAGCCGGCGTAATCGGCGAGAACTTTTCCGTCGGCGCCATATGGCTTGAGTCTTTCGTAAGTGTGGGCGTGGCCGTTCAGCACAAAATCAACGCCTTGCGTAGCGAACACTTCGTAAAGCTTAATCACATGCGGATAATCGTCTTTGTAAGTGCAGGTACGACCGTTGTGGTGCAGGTAAACGAAAACCCAATCGTATTTCCCTTTGGCTTCCGCCAAATCATTTTTCAACCATGCGACTTGGTTATCACGATCAAAAAACTCCCCTTCCCGGGAATCCAAAGCAATGAAATGGGCATTGCCATAATCGAAGCTGTAGTAATGCTCGTTACCCGGCAGTTGCCATTCTTTAGTAAAATTCCTGTCCGGATTCACATGCCAGTCATGATTTCCCAAAGCAGGGTAAAACGGAATGTTTTTCATTATCGGAGCCAGCGGTTTGAAGAAATGCTCGTCATAGCCGTGGCTTTCGCCGTCAGGGTAAACGATATCGCCCAACCCAATCCCGAAGTCGGGACGACGCTCCAAGATGTTTATCCGGTTTGCGGTTACGGCCGGAAAACCGCCCTCATCGGCAGGCTCTCCGATATCGCCCATGGCGTAAAAACTGAAATCGGCAATTGAGTCGGCAGGCTCTGTTTTAAAGTAGTAATCTTCGCCAGAAGCCAGCACCTTCCCATTGGTGATGATCTTGTAATAATATCTCTTTCCCCGCTCAAGACCTTTTAGCGTCGCGTAATTCAGCGTATTGTACTCCTGTGGCTCCACTATTCCGTCCACCTCCGTCATAGTCGCAGTGTCCAGACCGAAAAGGACCTTGCAAGTTTCAGCCTTGGCGTTCGTCTTCCAAAGAACGCTTGCGCTGTCGCTAAAAACCGCCTGCAAATACGGCTCGCGCAAAAGCTCAAGAGTATCAGAAGCCGACGCTCTCCCCTTACGCCCCGGACCGCAAGAAAACGTGCCGAAAGCAAGAACGAGCACCAACATTAGAGACCAAATCCGAAACGCGAACCCCTCTTTACAAAACAACTTCATTTCGTATGATATCTTATTCATTTATAAAAACTTGAAAAATCTTGCCTGAAATGTCGGCAAGAAAATACAGTCACAGAAGTGGCCGGCACCTTAAGAGGCACCGACCGCATCAGCATGTAACTTATTTGAACAAATCGAACTTTACGCCCATGTTGAATCTTGGGCCGTAGTATTCCATTTGCCTAACCTGATCGCTACTCGACTGGTAGTAACGCAAAGGTTGGTTAGTCAAATTATTGGCTTCAATGAACCATCTCCAGTTTTTGGTAAAGCTGTAAGAGGCGTTGAAGTCCATAAAGAATTGCTTGTCGTAGTAAGCGTCCTCGAATTCTTTCTCGGAAAGCTCGTCAAGGTAATCGCTTGTGTAGTTTATCGAAAGGCGCATTGAGAGACGCTTTCGCTCGTACGAGACAGAGAGGTTCCAAGTGTTCTCGGCCGTTTGCGGAAGCGAGAGCCCATCCTCTTCGTCGCGCACTACAAACCCGAAAGCTTCGGACTTGGTATAAGTGTAGTTGGCGTACAATCCCAAACCTCCGAGCACACCCGGCAGATAGTCAAAGTTGTGCTGGAAGGCCAATTCAAAACCGTAAAGGTTAGCGTAATCACCGTTCAACGGCTTGGTCAAGTCCACTTCGGAACCGTTGAACATTACGTCCTTCTGCTTGAGACTGTACACGAAATCGTCGATTCTTTTGTAGAACGCTCCACCAGAAACAAGGCCCAAACCTCCGAAGTAGCGCTCGTACATCAAGTCGAGGTTCATTGACTTAGTAATGCCCAAATCCGGGTTACCGATTTTTATCTTGTCCCGATCGTCGTTGTACTCGGCGTAAGGAGCGAATTCGATATACTGAGGACGAGCCAAAGTGTTGGTCCACGCAAAACGCAAGATTGAGTTATCCGGCATCGAGTATTTCACATGAAGCGCAGGCATTACGTTAGTGAAATCATTCTTGGCGCTTTTCGGCGTTACCGACTCGTCCGCGTCGTCGCTTTCTTCCCTATAATCGTAAGCCGTGTAGTCAAGGTTGGTCTGCTCAATTCTCAATCCGCCCAAGAAATCAAACCTACCGACACGGTGCGTAGCCATGGCGTAACCGGCGACAATTCTTTCATCAGCCTCGAAGTTCCCGGGGATATACTCATCCTTTTTCAACTCCAGCTTTCCGTTTTTACGCATGGCGTCGAAATCAAGGTCAGCCAAGAAGTCTCTCGAAACGAAATTTCCAGCTACGTAATCGCCCGCAAGGAAATCCGATTTTGTTTTATCCACCAACGGACGGTCTCCCATTGACTCATAATCGTCGCCGTCATATTCTTCGTAAATATTGTCACGAACCTTGCGCTTGTCTTTGAATTTACCGCCAAACTTCAGGAAAGAATTCACACCCAAAGGCACTTTGAAGTCCAGCCTGGTTCCGAAATCTTTTTCGTAAGTCTCTTGCTGCTCTTGGTACAATTCGTCAAGCTCGAAGTCAGAAACCGGAATGTTGTTCGGCGTCATGTTCGGCTCGTCCCTGTCGCTCAAATCCACATTGAAATCCGCCTCTTCGTAAACGTACTTCACGTAACGCTCGTCCGGACGATCCTCAGAAGCTTTAGCCCAGTTCACGGTCCAGTTCATCTGCACTTTACTTCCGAGCAAGTGCTCACCGCCAAGCGAGAAAAAGCGAGTTCTCTGATCCTCAAGACGTGTTTTCTTATTGTCGTGGCTACCAGCCTTCGTTTCGATCTCAATCACGTTTCCACCGTCTTCCGCATCCGGTCTTGACACGCCAGACTCGTCGGGCATTTGAAGATCCGTGTATCTTAGCTTGTAGCGATTCTCCCAGTCTTTACGCTGGTTGTACATAGCGTTAAAAAAGAGCGTGTTATTCTGGTTAATCTTGAAATCCAAAGCACCCGACAAGCTGATTCGCTCACGAGCGAGTTCATAAGTACGAACATCCATTTCGGAGATAAAAGTCTTTCCATCATCTTCGTCCCACTCGAATTCGACGTTATCGGAACCCAATGAGTGGTAGTTGTAAGAAGCGCTCAAAACCATCCCGAGCTTGTTCTTGAAGAAGCGATTGCCCAAAACCAATCCGCCTGTCCAAATCGGTTTTTCACGCAACGTGTTGTATCCTGTAGCGCCGGTGGCTGAAATCCTGAACCCTTCAGGCGCCGACTTTGTCACGAGGTTTACAGCGCCACCGATGGCGTCGGCGTCCATATCCGGCGTTACGGTTTTGCTCACCTCAATGGCTTTCACCATGTCTGCGGGAATAAGGTCGAGCTGTACCGAGCGAATCTCGCCTTCGGCCGAAGGAACTCTTTCGCCGTTTACAGTTACCGAGTTCCAAGCCGGAGAAGTACCGCGAACTACGCCGAAACGGGCCTCGCCTTGGTCGTACTGCATCGTGATGCCGGGAATACGCTTCATAGCGTCACCGATATTGGCATCAGGAAACTTGCCCACCTGGTCAGCCGCAACTAAATTAGTCACGTTAACATTGTTTCTTTGGCGGTTCAAAGCCGCCGCCTGTCCCTGAATCCGATCGGCAGTTACCACCACTTCGTCACCAACCAAAACTCCGGGCTTCAAGGCTACCTTCAATTCAGCCACTCCTCCGGCGAGCACTTCCACAGGATGTTCAGTCGTTTCATAACCCATGTAACTGAAGATCAGAATTTCGGAACCGGAAGCCACGTTAAAAAGCTTGAACTCTCCGTTGATATCCGTCACGGCGCCAACCCCAGCGGCTTTGGCCAAAACAGTCACCCCCGGCAACCCCTGATTCGATTCCGAATCGAGAACTCTACCTCGCACCATACCCTTTTGGGCATTAGCCGTAAAAAAAGCGAGAAGAAAGAAAGCCGTCATAAAAAACCTCAACGACCTGTAGTTTTGTAGTTTTGCATTCATAGCGATAAGCTGAAAAGATTACATTTTGCTCCACAAATTTATGGGCAATGCTTGGCTTATCGTTTATCAAAAAATTAAGCGTTATTAAGTCAAAAAAAACATCTTATCCGGAAAATCATCAAATGTTAAGTAATCATCACTGGAAAATTTCTTGCAAAAAAAAGGGTAAACCCTAAGGTCCACCCTCCATATCATCACCTTGTCTCTCTAAGTAAAGAGATTCTTCAGGTTAAAACCGACATTACTATAACAGTGAAATATCAGTCAAAAAGATTCACTACAACACCCACTCCAAAATTCCAGTAGCCTTGCGAGTCCACATCTTTAGCTCCGGCCATATAGTTATATTTGGCGTTCGCCATGATTCCAAAACCTTGGTAACCGATTGGAATAATGAACCCAGCTTCTGGTGTTAACCCAAAGTGCCAAGAATCATCTCCATAAGTCTTAAGGCTCATATCAAAGCTACGTTCCAAGCTAACCGCCCCGACACCCAAACCTACGTAAGGCCTGATAAACTCGTAAGTATCGAAATAATAGTGACCCGTCACCATAATCGGAATAGCCTCGATCTCGCGGTATTGGTTACCTTCCACAATTCCGTTATCGTATTCGATTCGGCCATCCTCAACAAACTCGTCGAAACCGTTCCAGCCGAAAGAAAGACCAACCGAAACCCTTGGGTGGACAAAGTAACGGCCGTCAAAAGTAACGCCCCTGAAAGACATGTCCGAAACGAAATCGTTAGTATTACCCGTCGGCGAAGCCATGTTGTAGGAAATCCCCATCAATCCGGTCTGCTGCTGTTGCGCAAACACTGGCGAAACCGCCAAGACCATAACCAACGCCCCAATATATTTGATTAGCTTCCTCATTTCTTCTGCTCTTTCTTCAACTCCACGAACAATTTCACAAACTTCTCAACACCTTCCTCTACCCTCTTTTGGTAAGAGTCCGTTTGGCTCGACGATGGGATCAACCCGTCAACTACCCCTGTACATATAGCTTTGATTTTGCCATCCTTGTTCTTCTCCCTAGTCAGGTCTAGCATATCCATATAAACCGTACCTGTCTTGTAACTAACATTGACTATATAAGGGTAGCGCACGCCTCCCCAATAACCACCTGGCAACCATGGACTCCATCCGCCTGGGTACCAAGGGTAAGAAACGTAAGTATAACGAGTTTTTGTAGCGTAAATCGACATTGGGATATGTAGGTTTTTCACTTTCTGCTCTTCCGTCAATTCATCCACCTTTTCTACGTACTCATACCCAGCCTCAATCATTTCGTCTTTCAGAGTAGCGAGCAAGGCCTCGTCAAAATCATCCTCGAAGACGATATTGTTATCTGGATTTTTTTCGTCCTTAATGTATCGTATCGTATCCGGCAAGCTAAAGGTCTCGTACTTCGACAAGTCAGCCTCTTTGTCATAAAAGGCGCTAACAACATCCGTATCCTCGTAGGACAAATCATTATCCGGCATGCAACCGGCCACCAATACAGCACCGAAGAGACAAAGGCTCAAAATCCACTTCACCTTCGGCATTCCCCATCTCTCTCTCATTACTTCCATATGCTCTATCAAGTTAATCACACATCAACTTATCACTTTGTCAATTCGAGTCAAAGACACCGCAGTTAGCTAAGGAGGTTGAAACAAAAGCAAAAAAAATCCCGCGAACCTTTGTTCCCGGGATTGAGTAAATGTATCGTTGGATAAAATTAACGACGTCTGCGTCTTTTTGGCTTTCTGCGCTTCGGTGGCTTATAGCGACCTGGTCTTTTTGGTCTTCTTTTGTAGGTGCCTTTGGCGAAGTTATACGTTAAACGGACAGCGGTGGTGGTGTAGGCGTCGTCGTTATCGGGATTACCTCGAACAAACCCACCGTATGTGAAGTCTTTCGTCTTATCAATATCCCCATTATTTGCCGCAGTTATAAAGTTTGCTGCTTGCTTACCATACGCCAACAACATTGCTATTTGTTGCTCCTCTCCTTCCAGGTTTTGAAATGAATTTATAGAACGATATTCCGCCTTGCTAACATCATCAAGATAATCCGTAAAAACAGCCCTGTATGTAAACTCAATTCCAAGGGAAAATTGCGGGTTTATCTCGTATTTGACACCTACCCCTAAAGGAACAACCATAGCGAACTTTTCATACTCCTCGCCATTGGTTTGAAAATCTCTTAAGTCATAAGATGTCCCATCTACCTTAACGGTAGGATTAAACATCAAGGCTCCAACACCAACAAAACCATACGGTATAATCGACTTTCGGGTAGACGATCTGTCCTTTGCGTTATTATCAAAAAGCTCCGCCTGAAGAATTCCCGCAAACTCGTAGTTTATGGAATTAAAAGAAAGGCCTCTTTCTTCGTACAGGTCTTGACCACTCAAACTTATCAAAGAAGCGTCAAAGCCCACCTTCACATGAGGGAACACCCTGTAACGCATGCCCAGATTAATGTTCGAACCAAAGTTATTATAAGGCGCATCGTCAGCCAAATCACCATAATAGGTAGACGAACCTACCCCTACGGTAACTTCCAAAGGCGAACTGCCAGCTTTTCGCACAAAGGACTGCGACACCCCATCGTACGTGAAAAATCCCAGTAAAAATAACAGTAATAGTAAGCGTTTCATTTGGGCGATTTTATCGTGTCACTTTTTGATTACAGTACACAAATTCTACAAAACGTATTTTCCTACAATTTTAAATATAAAAAATTCATGATCAAAAAAAAAGAAATGCATATCTGGAAAAAAAAACAAGCTTCCCGAACAATGAGCCTGATTTCCATGTAATGAAATCGAAGTTTTTGACCAACATTCACTAATGTAAAATCTATGATTCTTACAGATAAAGAGCTGAAAGATTATTACAATGGCCTTCAAAAAACCATTGAACTAAATTTAAAACTATTGCAGGACGGCATCGTAGAACCCGAAGCACTTGCAGAAGAGCTCGAACAGCTTGAGCAATTAAAAGAAAAAATCAACCAAACGCTACTAAAAAGGAAGAAGGAACAAAAAAAACAACTATAAAATCATCAGTAAACTTTTGAGCAACTAAACAGATTTTGATATTCCATGAAAAGCGACAACAGCACAATCCTTCACCGGATTCAGACTACTCAATAACTGTCAAAAAACTCTGGCAACGTTTTCTTGCTTTATTTTCCAACACGGAAGAGCATGCTTCCGATTTCCTTCCTAAATTCGCACACACAGGACACCCGTTTCCGGCAGGACCTTCATTGGTGCCCATTGATTTTTACCGAATCGCCCGGGCCGGCGGGCAGAATCTTACCTTTAAACAGAATTTGTTGTCATGGCAGACAAAGCTATTTTGGACAAAGCCAACGAATGGCTCACTAGCGACTCCGTTGACGAGGAAACCAAGGCGGGAATACGCCAGATGATCGAAGCGGAAGACCAAACCGAACTTACCGACGCTTTTTACAAAGACCTTGAGTTCGGCACCGGCGGGCTCCGTGGCATCATGGGGGTCGGGTCAAACCGTATGAACAGGTATACTGTTGGAAAAGCCACCCAAGGACTCAGCAATTACATATCGGCATCTTTCCCCGGCGAAACGACCAAAGTGGCCATCGCCTATGATTCAAGAAACAACAACAAGCTTTTTGCCGACGTAACCGCCAGTGTACTCTCAGCCAATGGTATTGAAGTATACGTTTTCGAGGAAGTACGTCCTACTCCGGAGCTTTCTTTTGCCGTAAGGCACTTGGATTGCAACGCTGGTATCGTAATCACCGCATCGCACAATCCCAAAGAATACAACGGCTACAAAGTATATTGGAACGACGGTGCGCAAATCGTTGCTCCGCACGACAAAAACATCATTACAGAGGTTAATGCAATCTCTGATCTTGCCGATATCAAATTCGAAAAGGATCCCGCCAGGATTCACACCATATCAGATAGCGTCGACAAGGCTTATATCCAATCGATAAAAGATCTTTCACTGTCGCCGGAAGCTGTTCAGCGTCAAAAAGAACTAAAACTCGTTTTCACTCCGATTCATGGATCCGGCATCACTATGGTTCCAAGGGCTTTGGAGGCTTACGGTTTCACAAACGTTCACATCGTTGAGGAGCAAGCTACTCTGGACGGAAACTTCCCTACAGTCCCTTATCCCAACCCCGAAGAAACCGCAGCGATGCAACTCGGGCTAGACAAAGCCAAAGCGTTGGACGCCGACATTCTCTTCGCAACTGATCCTGACGCGGACCGCGTGGGAGTTGGCATGAAGAACCACCATGGCGAATGGCAATTACTCAACGGAAACCAGACCGCCGCTCTTCTGACCTATTATCTTTTGGAAAAATGGAAGGAAAATGGCAAAATCGACGGCAAAGAGTACATCGTCTATACGATCGTAACCTCTGACCTTCTCGGAAAAATAGCCGAAGGTTATGGAGTGGAGTATTTCACAACACTGACAGGATTCAAATTCATTGCGGGCGTAATCCGTGACTTGGAAGGAAAACGAAACTACATAGGCGGTGGCGAAGAAAGCTACGGCTACTTAGTCGGCGACGCCGTGCGAGACAAGGACGCTGTTTCGGCTTGCGTTATGTTCGCTGAAATGACTGCTTACTTCAAAGACAAAGGCCTTTCGGCATTCGATGTTCTTATCGATATGTATTCTCGTTTCGGCTTCTATTACGAAGAGCTTGTTTCTCTTACGGAAAAAGGAAAGGCCGGCGCCGAGGCTATCCAAAAACGTATGGCCGATATGCGTCAAGAACCGCCTAAAGAACTTGCGGGCGAAACTGTCACCAGCATTATCGATTACGCTAACTCAACGGAGAAAAACCTTGTAACCGGAGAGACTTCGGCTGTAGACTTTCCTTCTTCAAACGTTCTGCAGTTCATTACTAACAAAGGGTCAAAAATCTCCGCCCGCCCTTCTGGTACAGAACCAAAAATCAAATTCTACTTTAGCGTAAACGGCGACCTCGCTGACAAGAACCAATTCGACGAAACTCTTTCTTCATTGAAAGAAAAGATAAAAGCATTGAAAGCGGATCTAGGCATTTGATTTCGATTGGCTCCAAAATAAAAAACGGGAATCGAAATTCGATTCCCGTTTTTTTATCAATGGAAAAGTGGTTTTTATTTCTTCTTCAAAATAAAGTATTTGCCCTCTCCGTAATACAGCTCTACCGAATTACTCTTAATCGCAACCTTATAAAGTGTCTGATACTTATCGATAAACGATCGATTTATCGGACAATCTTCACTTACAACGACACCCTTAAGTGAATTAATCGGCGGAATTTCAAACTCGTACCCTTCCAACTTGACCTTATATGTTCCGTTGTAGGTTTTACCGTCAATCTTTAAGGTCAAATTGCCATCCTGAAAAACAGCTTCCACGTCAGGGCAAGAATCCACATTTTCTTGGCTAAAGTCTTCATCAACTATCTCCGCTACATACCAAGAACCATTTATCAAATTATTTACGGTAGGGGTTCCGTCCTCGTCGCAGCTAAAAGCGAACATGATCGGCAAAACCGCCAAAAAGGCGAATTTGACCATCAAATTTTTAAGATTGTAGTTTTTGTAAGCTTGTCTCATTGTCGCTATTGTTTGGAATCTATTTTTCATAAAACTAAGTACAACTATGACAAAGTTAAGCATCTAATAGTTAAACACAGCTTTATTTCCTTAAAAAATAGTCTTTTTCACAGCAACACAAGGCCATCCCTACTGACCTTTCGGCCTTTCGTCGTCGTCTTTAAGCGCTCTCATCAATTTATTCGCAAAAATAAAATCACGAAGCTCCTCACATTCCGTATCCAAAATCTCATAGTTATGGCCTTCCCATAACTTTCTTCCTTCACGGATAAAAATGATATTCTCCCCGATATTCATCACCGAGTTCATATCATGAGAAACGACAATAGTTGTTGTTCCCAAATCTTTTGTGAGCTCCATGATCAAATCATCTATCAGAATCGAGGTTTGGGGATCCAATCCAGAATTCGGTTCGTCACAAAAGAGATACTTCGAGCTGTTCACGATTGCCCTGGCAATTCCAACCCGTTTTTTCATTCCGCCACTGAGTTCCGAGGGCATTTTGTCGTTGGAACCTCCCAAACCCACTTTTTCAAGGGCGTCATTAACTTTTACCCTTTTCTCCTCATAAGGCAGTTCCGTAAGCATATCCAACGGAAACATCACGTTTTCCTCCACATTTTTGGAATCGAACAAAGCCGCTCCCTGAAAAAGCATACCTATCTCCTGCCTCACCTCTTTTCTTTCCAACCGGTTCGCTTCGGTGAAATTCCGGTCATGAAAAAAGACACTGCCCTCATCAGGCTCCACAAGGCCTACAATAGTTTTCAGAAAAACGCTTTTCCCTGTACCGCTGGCCCCGATAACCATATTCACTTTTCCCGCCTCGAAACGAGCGCTCACGTTGTCAAGGACAAGTTTGTCCCCGAAACTCTTCGAAATGTTTTTTGCCTCAATCATCCCTTACTGTCCGCCTTTTTAATTACAACAGTACTTGCGCCAAGAAGTAATCAGCGCACAAAACCGCCACACAGCTTGAAGTAACGGCATCGGTACTCGCTTTTCCAACTTCCAAAGCTCCGCCACGGGTGTAATACCCTTTGAAAGCAGAAATGGAAGCGATCAGAAAACCGAAGATAAACGACTTGATCAACGCGAAAATCAGGTTATACATCTTGAAGTCAAGACGAAGCCCGTTAATATACTCCACAGGACTAAGCTCGCCCGACAGGGTTGTGGAAAGATAACCGCCGTAAAGCCCCAAAGCCAACGCATAAATCACCAATACGGGATAAGTAAAGGTACAAGCGATCACTTTCGGCAAGACCAAATATGAAGAGGAATTAATCCCCATCACATCAATCGCGTCAATCTGCTCGGTAATACGCATCGTTCCCAACTCACCGGCGATATTCGACCCTACCTTACCGGCAAAAACAATCGCCGTAAAAGTCGGAGCGAGCTCCAAAAGCTCCATTTCCCTTACGATAAAGGCGATTACATCTCTGGGAACAAACGGATAAGTCATGTTATACGCCGTCTGGATAGCCGTCACCGCACCGATAAACACCGATACTAAGGCGACGATCATCATCGAATTCAGGCCGATATTCATACACTCGTCAAGGGTGCGTTTCAGGTACGTTTTAAACGATTCCCTGTTTATCAGCAAACTACCCAGAAAGTAAAAATACTTATTAACACTTTTCAGCATGCTCAATTTCATTATTTCGCTTGGCACGTCAACGACGCTTGAAGATTCGAAGCCGGAAATTACGAAAAAATACTCAATAACAGCATGGCGAGGTTCATGCCAGAGTGTTATCCGTAGAAATCCGCGGTCGCTTCACGGCATCGTTTTTTTCGTTTGCGAACCGTAAACGGCCACCAAGGCCCGGCCCGAAACACTAAACCCACAGATACGAAGAAGTTATGCGAAGCCCTTTGAAGGCCATTTTTGTAACCTGGCTGCCCCTTGGGCGTCACTTCATATTCAAAACCCATTTTCCGCGTGGCTTCCTGAAAGCAGACATTGCCATACAGAATTCCCTTCGTATCTTTACGGTACATGCGCCAATAGCGTTTCCGTTTTTCATTTGCCCTGTTCGGAAATCTCTTTTCCATCACCACAGGCCCTTCGTCCTTTTCATAAGGCTTGGCTTTATGCTGGGACATGGCCGGCAGAAAAATTAGCGTTGCGCAAACTAGGAATAAAAGTTGTTTCACGTACCCAAGTGTTTTTTAACCAAATTAGGCAAAAAAAATAGCCCTGTCAATAAGACAATAGCTTCCAAAAGCACATTCGGCATTTTGGAGCCTATGGCATATTCTCGGCCTCACAAACATGAAAAATCTCGTAAGTTTCGTTATCAAAAATATTCCGCGCAAATATCTTCAACTATTCGCGCATCACGGACTTAAAGTCGCTTCATTATTTTATATAGGAAAAGGATCGACTTGCAACGTTTGTGGAAAGTCCTTCCGCAAATTTATGCCTTACGGCAGAAAACCTCCACGTGAAAATGCGCTATGCCCCAACTGCCTTACATTGGAGCGCCACAGACTGATGTGGGAATATCTAAAAGAAAAAACCGATTTCTTTACAGCAAAACACAAAGTGCTGCACGTAGCGCCGGAGCTCTGCTTTATCAAAACGTTCGAGGGCATGAAAAACCTCGACTACGTAACGGCGGATTTGGAATCACCTTTGGCAAAGGTGAAAGCCGACGTCCAAAACCTTCCTTTCGAAGACAACAGTTTTGACGTAGCCTTCTGCAACCACGTGATGGAACACGTAGACGACGACATAAAGGCCATGAGCGAACTTTGCAGGGTTTTGCGACCTGGCGGATGGGCCATCATCCAATCGCCACAAGACATGTCCAGGGCGGAAACTTACGAAGATCCGACCATCACCGACCCGAAAGCTCGGGAAGAGGCCTTCTGGCAATCTGACCACGTCCGCCTCTTTGGCAGGGATTATGGCAAACGACTGGAAAAGGCCGGCTTTAAAGTTACCGAAGATGATTTCGTGAAGAAACTTGATCCCGAAAAGGTCAAGCTCCATGCTTTTCCTTCGGAAGAGATCATCTATTTCTGCCAAAAACCTTAACCCATTAGCACGTCCCCGAACAATTGGGGACGTACTTCTTTTTCAACTCGCCGATTTCACTTTTTCAAGCAATAAATGGCTTGACCCTGAACATATCCCAGCATTTCCACAAAAGATTCATCCACAATAGAGGGAAAAGGATCATTTTGGCGTCCGTCATTAGGAAACAGCCACACAAGCGAACTACACTGTTTTAGCTATTGGTTGATTTTTACATTAAAAAAATACGTTTCAAAATCCTGTCGCCAAATGAGGTACTTGTTTTCAATTCCTTTTCTGATTTTTCTTACCGATTGTTCGTTTTCCCAAAACAAAAAATCGCAAACAAATTCACACATAAGATCCTCCGCCTTTAAGCCGGAAACTTTTTCAGATAACTGGAAGTATGTAGGCGAAGCGATTAATGAGCCCGGTTACGACATTTGGGGGGGCTCCCCTATCAGAGACGAAAAAGGAAATGTCCATATTTTTTGCGCTCGCTGGAAAGCCGACATTCCATTCGAGAAAGCATGGAGATACGACAGCGAAATCGCTCATTATGTAGCGAAAAAACCAGAAGGTCCATTCAGGTTTGTAGAAGTTGTGGCGAGCCCCAGCACGACTGGAAAAGGTTGGAAAACATCCGGGTTCCATAATCCCAACATCAGAAAAGTCGGAGATAAATATGTCTTGGTTTTCATTGCCAACGACGGAGCAAAAACGCACGGCCCTACCCAGTTCATTGGGATGATGGTAGCCGAAAGCCTAAACGGCCCTTGGAGATCGATTCCGGACGATAACAATCCAATCCTGAAAACTTCCGAAGACAAAGACGTTTGGTGTTTTGACAGTGGTTGTGGCGTTACAAACCCGTCACTAATCGCCCACCCTGACGGTCGATTCTTACTTTATTTCAAAGCCATGACCGGCCCTCGGCCAAAAGGCAAGGTAAGTATGGGCGTGGCGGAAGCTAAAAAACTCGAAGGCCCGTATATTATCCGCAATAAGCCAATCACATCAAATGAGAAAATGATTGAAGACGGCTACGCGTTTGTCTGGAAAAACCGGGTTTGCCTTTTGACAACGGACAACCACGGAATCCTCGAACATGGCGGAGGTGTTTTATGGGCTTCGGATGACGGATATAGTTTCTCTTCAAAAGTACATTCAGGCTTTCATCATTTCGGGAAATATTACTTAAAAGGGAATATCCCGGAAAGCGCAAAAGCACACTATAACAAAGACCCTAAATTCGAAAGACCTCAAATTCTTTTTGACCAAGACAAAGAGCCGGAATACCTCTACTGCCCTAGTGGAGTAGCTATAGACGGGAGTGATGGAACAAACAGCTACGTCCTAAAATACAATAACATAAAACTCCAATAACCGAATTCAGATAACATTAACTTAGGCGAAAAGAAAACCTACACGCCTTCTCGCCTAAGAATGTTTATACCAACCTCTAGCCTAGCCCGAGGCTAATAATCGTTTCATTACCGTTTCTTTAAAACTGGCCCCAACCGGTAATTTTTTATCTCCGACCAACAGCATATTCCCTTCCACGGCTTTTACTTTATCCAAAGCAACGATATAGGATTTATGTATTCGCATAAAATTGTTTTCCGGTAATTGGTCAACCAAACTTTTCAACGATTCCAAAGCTATTATCCGTTCTCCTTTTACATAAAACGACACGTAAGCTTTTAAGCCTTCGATATAGTCGATATCCTTATATTTTACAATATGGAATTTACTGTCAGATTTTACGACTATACTATCATCTAGATTTTTCCTCGTCGCTTCCGAAGTTGTTCCCAATCTCTTGATCGCCTTATTTACGGATTCGGCAAAACGCTCGAAAGAAAACGGTTTTAATAAATAATCTACCGTATCAAATCGATATCCGTCCAAAGCGTAATCCGGATAGGCAGTGGTAAAAATAACGGCTGGATGTCCTGACAATGCACGAAGCATTTCAATTCCCGTCAGATCAGGCATTTGTATATCCAAAAAAATCAAATCCACTGATCGTTCCGCCAATATCTCCATAGCCTCCAAAGGCCCTTCGCATTGACCGATCAGTTCCAAACTAGGGAATTTCTCCACAAACTTAGCTAAAAGAACCCTCGCCGGATATTCGTCGTCGATTATTAGACACGTCAATTTTTTCATCCTCACTAAATCTTTTTGATTCTCAGACAAACCCGAAATACTTCTCCTCTGTTTTCGATGGATAGCTTATGATTTTTGGGATATAATAATTCCAATCTTCTCCGTACATTTTCATGGCCTATTCCCCCTACTTTGTCCTTGGTATAATTCTTTTTAGGAAGGCTATTTTCCGCTACAAACTCCAATCGTTCCGAATTATTACTTAACGAAATGCTCACCCAAGCACCGTTTCTTTTTTCCACACCACTGTGCTTAAAACAGTTTTCGATAAACGGCACAAAAAGCATCGGGGCAATCATATCATCTTCGATTTCATTTTTTTCATAAAACCGAATATCCTGAGGTTCTTCTGTTTTTAATTGTTGCAGTTCGATATAGTTTCTAATATATGCCAGCTCACTACTTAAAAGCACTTTCTCGTTTTTGCATTCATAAAGCATATATCGCAGCATCTCGGAAAGCTTCAACAACGCATATGGAGCGTTTTTCTCTCCTACTACAGTCAACGAATAAATATTATTCAACGCATTAAACAGAAAATGGGGATTGACCTGTGAACGCAAAAACTTCATTTCGCTTTCCAAACGCTCTTTTTCCGTTCTTTCCTGCAAAATCCGCTGGGCTCTCGCTTGTTTCAGTGCGCTAACCACCACGCTGATTGTAAGTGTTACGGCCACTAAAAAAAGATTAAAAAACAATTCCCCGTGTTCAGAAGAATGATGCTCCTCTCCGGATTCTTTGGAAAAAAAATTAATAATCCTATTTACAGGTGCCTGAAGTTCTCCATGCTCTCCCCTAACCGAAAAAGCTTTATCCGAAAAACTCATTACCACAATCGCCAACGAAGCCCCAATAAATAGGTAAAACAAGTATCGATACGTTTTCCGTTTCTCCAGTAATCTTGGAAAAAGATAAAACATATTGAAATAGAAAAGAATCGCTTGCATTCCAGCCGAAACCCCTGCTCTAACCCAAGCCCCTTCCCCATCCACAGAGCCTGAATAAGCGATCCGAAGCAACAGGAAATACAAACACCAAATCAACGCTTCCGCTAAATGCCCTGCGTTTCTACGTACTATTTCAGGTAGCTCCATTTTTATACAGTTCGCTCCAATATAGCCTTTCAGACACCAACAGCCAATTTATTTGAACCAATACAGTGGTATTCCGAACGAGTAAATACTTACAGCTAATAACCGATATTCGCTTATCGAAAATAGGATTTTCTTATTGGTTCGAAATATCGACTCGTTGGTTCAAAAAAATTTCCCTCCACAAGTTCCTCAGCTACTTTTGAAACATACCACCGCAGGAGAATTGCGGGAATTATTAATCACTAAACCATTAAAAAAATGAAAAAGATCGAAATCGGCTTAATCGCCTCGACTGTCTTGTTCGCTATGTTATCATTTAACGGCGTAATCTACAGTGATCTATTGTCAATCGCATCTCTTATTGCCCTTACTGCTGTGTTTTTGAAGTCATGGGTATCAAAATCATCAACGGGAGTAAAAGAATACATCCTTAAAGGGGCAACAGTTGTCGCTCTGTCCGGATTGCTTTTTATCCCTCCTTTCGTTTACGCCAACGACACCGAAAACCCTACCGAATTAAAACAGGATAAAAAGAAAAAGAAGAAAAAAGAGAAAAAGGAACACAGCCATGATGGCGAACACAAAGGAGTGCACGAACATAAAGAAAAGAAAGAGATTCCGCATAAAGAAGGTATTGACCATAAACTAAAAGAAAAACCGGAGGCTCCACATAAAGAAGGACGTGAACACGGAAACCACGGGGAGCATAAAGAAGGAAAAGGGCACAGCGAAAGGGAAAAGAAAGAGCATGCCCATAAAGAAGGGGAAGGCCATGGCGGGAAAAAAGAGAAAAAGGAGCATTCTCACGAAGAGGGAAAAGACGAATAAGCCATTAAGAGCGAAAACCGGGATCCATTGTTAATGAAGGATCCCGGTTTGATTTTAATAAATCAGTGAACCAATTCCAGAGTACTGGTTCCGCCACTTTTTCTAACGACTTTAACTACTGTCCCGATTCGTTCTTTCATCGCTTCCACATGAGAAATCACGCCAATCATTTTTCCGGTAGAACGAAGGCCGTCCAAAACGGCCAAAGCGTCATCGAGGGATTTGGGATCGAGGGTTCCGAAGCCTTCGTCTATAAACAGACTGTCGAGACGCACTTTTTTGCCAGTTAAATCCGAAAGGCCAAGAGCCATGGCCAAGCTCACCAAAAACTTTTCGCCGCCGGAGAGCGTACTGATCGGCCGGCTATCGCCGCCTTGGAAACGGTCAGAAATAGAAAGCGACAGATCCTCGTCCTCCGTTTTTCGCAAAACGTAACGGCCATTCAGGCGTTCCAAGTGGACATTCGCCAATCGTATTACTTGACGCAGTGTGAGCCCTTGCGCAAATTTCCGCAGTTTATCTCCTTTGGCAGAACCGATAAGCTCGTTTAACGAACGCCAACGGGAATATTCCTTTTTTTGCGCTTCCAGTTCACCGGTTAATTCCCCGCTTTCTTTTTTCGCTTTTTTATCAGCTTCCAATCTACCTTCCAAGCGCCCTTTTTCCTCCAGTTTCCCGGAACGGTCATATTCTATTTTCGATAAATCGGATTCTAATTCCGAAATTGATTTCTCAGTTAATGCCTCCTTTAGAAGTTTTTCCAAACGGGTTTTCTCCAATTCCATTTTCTCGGAAATAAGCAACCCTTCTTCTCTTATTTCACGCTCACGATTACGTAATTCAGGCAATTTTTCTAACTCACCTAATACATCGGAGAGTTCATCCTCACTCGTGAATCCATTTTTTAATAACCCTGTAGCAAATACTCTTGAGTCCGTTTCTTCAGAAACAATAGCTTTTTCTAGGGACTCTTCCGTTAAGGTCTTCTCTTTCTGAAGAACCAAGCATTCATTCCCTGCTTTACGCTCCTCCACCGAACGGTCATCCAATCCCTTAGCTAATTGGCTTTTATTTTTTAAGAATTCGGTTCTATCCTTTTCCGGGTCATTCTCACCAAAAAGGCTTTTTCTTTTTTCAACCAAAGCCTCTTTCTCGGCTTTTGATTTATCGTAATCCAGTTTTCCCTGATCAAGGAAATTTTCTTTTTGATTGATCCCCGCTTCTATCCTAATCCTCTCTTTTTCCAATAACTCTAAACGCCCCCTTATTTCCTCAAGATCATCAGAAGCTTTTTCCGCAATACGGATTTTATTTCCCAATTCCGTTTCCAAGTCAACAACAGGAATTCCATATGTATGCCCGATATCCTCCGCCGACAAACGAAGCTTATCCAATTCCGGACAAATCTCTTTATCGAACCTTTCTTTCTGATCGGCTATAGATTTATCTGTATCATTTATATTCTTTGAAATCGTCTCCAATTTTTGAGAAACTAAATTCAATTCGGCCTTAGTACTCTCAACCTTTTGAGTCAATTCGTTTTTCTTCCGGTCAAAAACCCAATATTCCTCCTGTTTCCTTTCGGCTTCCGCCAGTTCTTTTTCTAATGAAAGTTGGGCTCCCTCATGAGTTTCTTTAATCAGGATCGTTTTAAGGCTTCCCCCAGCGGTTATAAAATCATTTTCTAATCCCGATTTCTTTTCATACAATCTTTCTTTCGATACTCCCGATTGTTGCAAACGCTCCTCTAAAGCCGAATGCCTCAAAAGATCTGCCTCCCTCTCCGTTTCGGATTCAGCTATTTCTAATTCCTTATTCTTTATCTTTTCATCCAATGAATCCTCTTTTGGGCTCGAACCGTTCGACCAAGGGTGGTGCTCGGAACCGCAAAGCGGACAAGGTTTCCCATCTTCCAAATGCTCCCTATGCTCTTCCAGACTTTTTATCAGAATCTCCTGTTCCTTTAATTGGCGCAAAGCCTCTAGATTAGAGCGTTTTTCAGTTAAAATTATTCCTTTATTCTCTAAACCGGATTGACTCTCCCTAATATCATCAGAAAGGTTCTTAATCGTTTTTTCCAGTTCCCCGAGTTCACCAACCAAATCGGTAAACAGAGCAGATGTAAAATAACGTTTTTTCGAACGTTCCAATTCTATTCTATCCGTTTGAATCTTTTCAGCGTATGCTTTAAAGTCAAAATTCAAAAACTCATCTGGAGTATCCGTAATTAGTTTCTCAAGAACTTTATCCCCCGCTTCCAATTCGCTTAATAGTGCGTCCTTTCGCTTTCCTTCCGATTCCAACGCCTTCAAAAGAGTCTCTCGACTCCCGTTCCATTCCTCTTTTTTAGAACGAACGGTCGAAGCTTCATTTTCAACCCTTTTAATCTCCCTTTGTAGTTCCTGAAAATCCCGTAACGCAGTTTTAAGATTGTTTAACTCTTCCGTTCCCAACGCTACTTTCGCCAATTCCTCCTTTTTCTCTTTTTCGGTTTTGGCTTTAACTTTCAAAACCTTTATTTCCCCTTCCTCCCGGTTTTTCTCATTCAGCACCTCTACAAGGCGGACTTTCTCAGCCCTCAATTCATCCGATTTTTTGGAAATATCTCGGTCCAAAGTCAAAACTGTATCCCAAAGCGCACGTTTTGCCTCTTCTTCCGACACCAAAACGTTTAATTCTTTTTCCGTTTCTTGTTTTAGCTTTTTTACCGACTCGTATTTTCGATTAAGCTCAGGCAGTCGTTCGGCTATATTTTTTAATGTCGCTTCATGTCCTTTTTTCTGGTTTCTCAGCTTTAATAAATCGTTATAACTAGCTTTTAATTCCCCAGCTTTCTCCAAAACCGAAATACGTTCTTTACCCGATGCGAAAGCTTTCATTTTTTCAGTCCAGAGTTCGTTCTCTTTCTGGACATCTTCCAGACGTTTACGGGTATCCTTCAGGTCATTTCCCCATTGAATCGCATTTCCTATTTTTTTCGATTCACTGGTCAAAAGCAAAATCGAAGATTCTATTTCTTTCAGCTCTATTTCTAACTGCTCTTTTTGCTCAATACTCAGAAGTTGTTTTTCGTTTAAGCGAATTTCCAGATCGTTAAGTTTCCGCTCCTCCAAGCCAGCTCTTTTGAACGCCGCAACAGATATTTCGGAATACGCTTTAGAGCCCGTGATTTTTTCCAGAAGCTCTCCACGCTCGTTATCATGCGCTTCGATAAACTTTGTAAAAGCACCCTGCGCCAATAAAACCGCCCGGGTAAAACGCTCGAAATCCAGCCCTACAATCTCCTCGACTCGTTTTTCTACTTCTTTAATCTTGCTGGCCAAAATATCTCCTTTCTCTTTATTCAAATTGAGACAGGCCAACTCCCTTTGTGGGGTTTGTAATTTCGCACCCACTTTTCCCCTAGCCCTGCGCAACGTCCAAGAACTGCGGTAAACTCCGTCTTTTGTTTCGAAATCAACTTCGGCGGAACATTCCCCGGTACCGTAGGTCATCACCATTTTAGTTTCGCCTTGGGGGCGGGCTATTTGGCCGTAAAGCGCCAAAGTCAAAGCGTCAAGTATAGTGGTTTTTCCAGCTCCGGTATCTCCTGTTATGGCAAAAAGTCCCGCTTCTTTGAAAGGACTTTTATCGAATGACAGACAATGGGAACCTTTTAAGGAATTTATATTTTTAAAACGTAATGCGAGAATCTTCATTTCCGAGCTATGTAATTTCAAAATCAATTAAAACGAGAAAGGAATATTAAAGCTTAAACCGTAGCCTCCACTCGCATCCATTCCAGTAATTCGGTAAAGGTCTTTTCCAAATCCTCCGTTTTTTCATCCGAATACCCTTTGCTAACACATCGTTTCTTAAAAATTTCCATTTCCGATAATTCGTCAAGCGATTCATTGGAATCGATTTCTTCATTATCGTTTCTCAGATCCAATTGATTCGATATTTTTAATAACTCTATATTTTTTCCCTCAATTGCTTCCAAAAGCCTCGTTCGAGCCATCGGATCAGCCTCTACCCCTTTCTCATATTCCACTACGGCTTCCGCCCATGCGCAAAGTTCCCACGCAGAATCATCCAGGGTTTTAAAATTCTTTTCCAATTGTTCGATATTGCCCCTAAAGCGCAACAACTGTCGCGAAACCGGAACTTTTATCCGTTCCAGTTCCACTACTTTGTTTTCGATATTCAGAATTACTATTTCCTTCGTATCGTTCCTTTCGCTAAAACTTAGGGGAATCGGCGAGCCGGAATACCGCACTCTATCGGAACCGCCGATACGTTGGGGCCTGTGCAAATGGCCTAAAGCCACATAATCAAAAAGATCGGGAAAAGCGGTAGCCGACACTTGCCCTAGATTACCGATATGGATATCGCGTTCGCTATCGGAAGCCTCTCCGCCAGCGGCGTATAAATGCCCAGTGGCCAAAACCGGAATTCCCGATTTCGAATAATCGGAAACCATTTCCGCCAATTCCGTATAATGGGATTCTATTCCTTTTTTTACTGCCATCGCTCTGTCTTCGTATGATTCTCCCGCAACGGAAAAACGCAAATCCCTATCGCGTAAAAACGGCACGGCCGCTATTACAGCCTCAATCTCCCCGTTCTGATCTCTTAAAACGATTTTTTCTTTTTCGAAATCAATTTCACCCTCATCGTTTTTCTCTGCACAACCAATTACATGTACGTCCATTTCCTTTAAAACCTCTTTCGGAGCGTTTAGCACGGCGGGCGAATCATGATTTCCACCTGTTATTATTATATGCCGACATGTTGTGGTCCGTACTTCTTTCAAAAAATCATAATACTGCTTTAAGGCATAATTAGGAGGTGTAGCCGTGTCGAAAATATCACCGGAAACGATTAAAATATCAGCGCCTTCCGTTTTCATAAAATCAAGAAGCCAATCCAAAAAACGCTGGTGTTCTTGGGCTCTATCATATTGAAAAAAACGTTGTCCTAAATGCCAATCAGCCGTATGTATTACTCTCATTCGATTTTTTGATAATATCAAGTCTTTCGTGTTAGACTGCGGGGATGACCGATAAGGTGTAGGTATCCCGCAAGCAAGGACTCAATTATACACTTTTTCTAAAAATCACTTTAAAGAATGTGTGGAAATTTTGATTGGGCTGAAAAAAGAAATAACAGCAGAGCGAATCATGCTGTTATTTGAAAATTCCTTTCGTTGGAAATGCGCAACAATATACTGACAACTACATTATGTTCTCACAATTAAGGATTGTTAAAGTGTCCTGATAACATATTTTTCGCCTCCATAATGTATTACAATTCCAGGATACTTTAACGTTCCATAACAATATGAGAATGTCTCACATCCATAAGCCCAACCACTGGTTAATCTCGAACTACCGCTAGAGGACCCAGTTTCATAAACAGTAATGTGATAATACAGGTCCTTAACATTAGGCTCAACTCTAATATTCCTTACGCAAAATGTTTCTTCTGAATTATCTCCACCAGCATACATAAAGTAAATATGAAACAGCTCCCCATTTAATATCACAGAATGGGTGGAAGTTCCAGGACTTTGTGGTCGATCAATTAAGAATTCAACTTCTTCAGCATCCAAGGAATTATAAGATGTAGTATCGAATGTCACCAACATTGGGGTGAATAACAGTAGCTTCATCATTTACAACACGTAAAGCGTTTTGTATGGCAGAATCAATCAACCGCTTCAACATAAACCTAAACTCCTGCATATCTGATTGGTCACAATTAGGCTTGTCACCTCTAGTTTCCTTTTATATGCGAATAATTTAGGAAACCCCAAATCATTGACTTTAATGATGATACCCTATATGAATAACATATTTTTTATTACTAGCATATTTAATCACTATAGCGGGATAGGTGAAATTTCCATCACTAAAAGAATGGCTGACATCCCCATCGCTAACTCCGCTCACTATAACTGGATCATTAGCGGATCCATTATGAATGCTATAATAGTAGTCATAATATGCTGTCATCTCTTGAGGTAAAATGCTGATTTTTGACACAGCATGACCTGGATACGAATAATCATATGTGATCTCAACGACAAAAACGTCCCCATCAATAACAACATAATCTGTTGAAACTTCATACGGATAGGGGTGATCTATAAGAATTGATACTTCTGAAAGATTTGGCGCACTGTGAGACACAAGGTTGAACGCCATTAAAATAAACGTAATAAACAATAGTTTTCTCATGACATAGCTTTAAAAAAAGTGAAACATATTAGAGTTAATCTTTGCCTTCAGTATAAACCTCAAATTCCTGCATATTCGACTGGTTATGGTTAGGATCGTTATATTTGGCTCTATAGACTTTATTAATCTGTATTTTTATATACTGAGCACTTACAAACCTGTCCACAAACACCTCTTGCCAATCATTATCATAAAAGTGTCCATGCGTGTATTTAGCAATTGGCTCCCCCCAATCCTTTCCATCAAGACTAACATAAAAATCAATATCAGTGGCAATATCCCTATAGCCCCCATGCTGCCATGGCAGAAACCGGAAACCCATAATTTTATGAGCTTGTTTCATATTAATTATTAAATCATGAGGGAAAGGTGGTTGCGGACTTTTCCATTCTGAATGCCAAGCAGTTCCTTTATTGCCGTCAATTAAATTTTCCGGTTTATAACTATTGTGCGCCGCCGTTGCATCCGCTGTCACTTTCCAACCCAAAGTCGGCAAGATCACTCTATTATATGCGAAAGGATTTCGAATCTCTTCCTTGTCGAAGCTATACCCTGTATTCGTTCTAAGGTTTTTCAAGAAATTCTCGTCTCCCGTAATTTCCCCCAGAAACCACATGAAATCATGAGGAGTGTACACAAAACTATCAAAGCTTGGTAACTTGGAACGTTTTTCAGAATAGTATTGCCCTATAAGATCAATGTCAGGGTAAGCCTTTTGAACCGAGTCCATCATAAAAAAGAACTTCCCTAGGCGCAAATATTCCGGATATGCTGACACTTCTTCATCAGTCATACTCACTGGATCAAACTCTCTGTAACGTTTGTCAGCGCGAGCTTTTTCCATTATCTCTTCCATCTTCGAGATAGCCTCTGCGTCACCTAACTTTTCCGACACCTTATAAGCTATATATTTGGAAAATACATCATCCGCGAATGGTTCCGTTTTAGGTAAGGTCCATACACTATGAATCATTTCCGCCAAGTGCATTCTCATGGCGTCCACTTCAGAAGGAAAACCTCCATAAAGCGCCCCAACATACATATCCGAGCCGTTTACCCAACCGGGCTTGCTCGTCTGTAGCATATTTATGTTTACGTTACCATCAACACCTTTCGAAACCGTCATTAAAGCCTCTAACTCCGTAAGCACTACGTCATAAAGGTCCCGAACTTGCTCAGACTCATCTTTTAAGAATCTATTTGTCCTAAATACCGAGTTTGGAGCTTCAAGGCTAAATTCACGTGCGATTGAAGACTTGACCTTTTGCGAAGACATAAATCCCTTCTTGTTTTTGGATAGTTCCACAATGGCTTTCCTGTAAAAATCACCGTTTGGATTGTCTTCCATATTTCCAAAAATATCGGCGCCCGAAGCCATGACAAAGCCCTCTCCGACTTGTCTGACGGCAATAACCGGCAACTCTCCTTTTCGTTCTGTTACAGTCCAATCCGAAGGGTTTTCAAGGTTTAGCGTGAAACCTTTGCCGAATACCTTAAGTCCAGAGTCCGTAGCACCTGCTAAGTCCGCTTTCACGAATGAAAAGCCGTATTCGGACGCCAAGCCATTAGCGTGACTCAAAGCGTCGGAGCCTTCACCCATAGCGAAAATAGCCAAAGCTCCTCCTCCGTTAAGAGCCTTGTTGTACACATCTATATCATCCGGCTGATATTGCCTTCCCTCGTTCATATTTACGAAGACGTTCAAAACGGATACAGACGTAACGAAAGGCTCTAAGCGATTTGGCCCCGCAAGTGATTGTGTCAGGTATTGGTGTTTGCCAAAATCCAAGAGACTTGCGAAGCCCGTATCCCCCTCGCTATCCAAGGCTGGAGTCCAATATTGCGACATGTCGTTCAGAACATGTACCGGGTTGCTTTCTTCCACAACTTCTGGTTTTGCGGAATATATATCCTTTTCCTGATCACAGGAGAATAACCCTCCCGCCAACATCAGGGAACTCAACAGTAAAGTTCTTATTTTCATTTTCAATTCATTTTTATACTGAAAAAGTAAAGGGAATAAGAAGTCCAGAATAAATACTGAAGCGATAAAAAGCGGAGTAAATCCAACGTTGGCATATGCCCAACTCCATTTTTATGCAACACGATTATTTTTTCCAGATCAATTTTCCGGAACCTTATTAATACGGAAAGGACAAGGGCCGGAAAGGACTATGCCTTCCCGCCTCGTCTTACCCGAACCCGTACGGTCCGGGACTTTCGTAAAAAACCTATTGCCTATGGTTCCGAATTAAATTGTATTACCAGTCTTCTGGGCAGTATGTATTACTGCCTGCGCACATACTCCCATCTCCAGATACGTTATTGCCTTTCAGCACATTGTTACCTTCGTACCTTGGTCCACTGCCCGATATAAAAATGGCCGCTGCGCTGTTTTTTCCGATATTGTCTTCAAAAATACAGCTACGCACCACTATATTACCCTTGATAAATAAAGCCCCACCTCGTATAGTTGCCTCATTTCTAAGGAAATGACACTTTTGGAATATGGTATTCATCGTAACAGATTTCCCTGAATGTACCGCTCCCATTTCCGAGATATTATCTTTAAAAACGCAATCGATAAACTTAGCGTCATTGTGATACATATGAACACACGAGCCCCATTTACCTAAATTATTTTGAAAAACAACATTCTTAAATTCAGGGCTACCTTTTCCTAAAAACAAAGCACCAGCTCTTTGTCCCGTTCCGTTTTGCAAAACAAAACCATCGACCACACATTTGTCTTCACGCTTTGAAGCCCACATGTTCATGATCTGGTTATTGTTGTTATTCACGTTCGGGTTTTCGTGAGTACCGTCAAGGACGGTTCTTAAGTTAGGTTTACGTTCATTCAAAGAACTTTCTGTTCCCTCAAAACCGCCATAGAGGTCAATATTCTTTTTAAGCCGAATATTTCTATTGAAATAAACCCCTTTTGCGGCAACCCAGACATCGACATTCTCTTCAGCGATTTCCATCGCATCGTTTACGCTGGTCAAGGCCTTTTCCCACGACGACCCATTCCCGCCTGCGGGCGCCGTAACATCTACATAAATGGTCGAAGTAGTCGTGAAGCTTTGCGGTTCGCCTTGGGCTATTTCTAATTCGTTTTGCGCCACACAGTTGAATTCGTAGGCCTGGGCAGGCAGAAGTCCTTTCAACTTACCGTGGAAAGTGCCGTCTTCCTTCATCTCCACGTTAGCGTATTCCTGAAGATTCGGGAATCCCTGTTTCCAATAAACAATCGACACGCGGGTGTTTTCGCTATTGCCGTCGTTTATAAGTTTGCCAAACACCGAAGCGGCGTTGAAGGTCAAGGAATCAAACTTGGTGGTTTCGATTTCAGGCTTACCTATTCCCGCCGAAATCAAAGTCGAGAAGGAGTAAATATCGCTTTCCACGTGGCCTTCTTGGTCTACGGCCGTGGCACTATAAGCGTAGTCTTTGAAAGACTTCAGCTCTGTCAGCGTTTTAGAGAATTTACCGCCTTCGCTAACATCAGCTTTCACGCTTACGCGGGTGCCCATATTGCCTTGTTCCCAATACGAGAATCTCACGCTGTCCAGCTCAGTTTCGCCCAAGCTTAGCAATTCCCCGTTCAGGGTCACCGAGTTTTCGGTAATGTCAGAAGGAGGCAGAGTCACTACCTTCAACACCTTTTTGACAGGAGGAACAAAGCCTTTGTCCTCCTTGTCGCAAGCCGCCAGAATAATCAGGACGGCCGATATCATCCATAAAATTCTTTTCATATCGATCGATTTAATAATGATTATCACTCACCGCTAAGGTGTCTCATATTAAATTCAAGTTTCCAGGTACTCATGTCACCCAATCTCGTTTTGATTCCATCGAGATTCAGATACTCCTCATCGAACTTCATCGCTACCCTGTCGGCCAAAACGGAAGCGTCGCCGCGACGCGAGGCAAAGCGCATCAACGCATTCCATCGGCGGCCTTCGAAAGCCAATTCCTTGGCGCGCTCGTCCAGAAGAACATTTTCGATCACTGTCAACGAATCGATGTCGACAGGCTCTTCCGCTCCGATATATTCCAAAAGATCAATGGACGGAAGGTCTACGCGACCACGAATTCCCGACGAGCGAGAAACGGCGTTCAGTTTTCTATTGATTGTGCTAAGTGCCTCTCCGTGACGTCCCATTCTGTTCATCGCCTCGGCGTACATCAGGTGTATATCGGCCGCACGATAGATACAATATGGCGTATCGCTTTTACGCTCTTCCTCAGGATTCAAGGCGCCTTCCTTATTCTTGAAATATTTAAAAACCACAGGCAATTGTTCGCCATACTGGATGTAAGACGATTCCCTTCCGCGGTAAAAATCTCCGTTATTGCCCTCGTTTTCCCAATACTGAATTGCCCTTGTTGACGGCTTCAAAAGATAATCCCCTACTCCGAGGGCAGCGAAAAGTCTGGCAAATTCATTTGACTGATCGTTTTCTCGGTTAAAAGGAACCAAAGTCACCTGCTCGCTGAAGCTGGCGCCAGCTAATGCCGAGTTCCAAATCTCTTTCCATTTATCGCGTCCCGTTGCGGATTTTTCGCATTTGAAGTGTGCGTTGTCCTCCCCTTCGCCGTCTACGTTTATCGCTTCCAGAAGCAAATTGGCAGCCCGGCCATTATTCCCGGCCCAAAGGTGAAGCTCGGCCAAGAGCACTTTGCGGTTGATGAAAACCCGTTTCCAATAGTTGTTAGAATCTCCTTCCGACCAAGTAATCCGGCCCTGAGCGTAAGCCCATTCCATTTCCGTGATCAAATGGTTGACCATAGCCTCAAAACCCAATTTTTCGGGCTCAAAACCTTTGTCATATCCGCTAAGCGGATCGGTGATATACGGAACTTCCTTGTAAGTTTGGCTCAACTGAAAATAGACCCAAGAGCGCAAGCTAATCAACTCGGCTTTGTACACGTCGCGGATTTCTTCAGTGAAATTCGGGTCGTCCAAGGCTTTGTCCATATTGGCCAAAGTCTCGTTACAGTTCGTGATAATCTCGAAGAAATGCCGAGGGTTGGCGTAGGGATTGTCCGCCCCGATATTGTTTTCGCTGATTTCCAGCAAATCTCCGTCATAGTTCCCCGTCACATCCATAAGGTCGGCCCGAAGATCACCTAAAATCACGAGTTCCTCCACAACATTCTGCAATCCAGCGTACGCTCCAATCACGCTCCGTCGCACTTTGTCGTGCGTATTCCAATGGTCTCCTTTGTCCAAACCGAGGCTTTGGTCCGGATCGAAATAATCCGAGCAGGCGCCCAAGCCCAACAACGCGAACAGACAAAGGGAGAATATCCTAATATTTGTCTTCATGATGTATATCGTTTGCGTTTGGCCCGCCCGACACCGGACGAAGCCAAACGATTTTCCAAAAGAAAAGGATCAAATACCGATTTTAAGACCTGCCATAACCGTACGCGGCAACGGAAACCTTCCGGCGTCGATTCCCATACGATTAGCCACATTCCCTTGCGTTACATCAGGCGTAAAGCCCAAGTACTCGCTAAAAGTGAATAGGTTTTGACCTGTCAAATGTACGTCCACTCCCCGCACAAGCTTGTTCTTCGGCAAAGGAAGGGCGTAGTTGAGCGTAATGTTGCGCAAGCGCAAGAACGATCCGTCCTCTATCCAGCGGTCCGAGAAGCGGGCGTTGCCCATCGGATCGTTAAGCGTCGCTCTCGGTATGTCCGTTTGGTCACCATCCGCACGCCAGCGCTTTAGCACGGCCGTACTTTGGTTTCCGAAATCCGACATCGATTCCAATCCGCGACGGGTCTGGTTATAAATTTCGCCTCCGTAAGAGAAATCGAACAGGACGTTTGCGCTCAAGCGTCCATAACGGCCACGCAAAGAAAACGAACCCGTAAAGTCCGGATTAGGATCGCCCAAAATCACGCGGTCGCGCTCATCGATTATGCCGTTTTTGTCTTGGTCCACAAAACGCATATCGCCAGCGCCGAACGGACGCTTATGCTCGTTTATCAAGCCAGCGGATTTAGCTTCTTCGGCAGTAGCGAACACGCCGGCGGTCTCATATCCGAAAAAGGAATTGATCGGCTCGCCCACCCGCATAATGCTTTCGGCTCCCAAAACTTTCGTCACTACGCTGTTAACACCAGCTCCGTTCTCGTTTGAGGCCGATTCGGTTCCTTCCGGAAGGCTCAGCATCTCGTTTGTATATTTTGACAAAACAAGACCCACGCTGAAATCATAGCGCTTGGTTTCCAGCATTTTGGCATCAAACCCGATTTCGAATCCTGAGTTTTTCAAACTCCCACTATTGCTTGCATAGGTGTCGAGTCCGTAGTAAGTAGGCAGGAGCTGATAGCCCAATAAATCGTCGGTTTCGCTTTCGAAGTAATCCAACGTCAGTCTGAAACGTTCCGAAATCAACGACAAATCCAAACCAACGTTAAGGGTTGTCGTTTCCTCCCATTTCAGGTTAGAGTTAGGAACCCCACCACGAACCAATCCCCCGATATTCAAGTAAGAAATCGACGAGTAATAATAGAGCGAGTTCATATTACCGATATCATCGTTGCCCGACACGCCATAACTGGCCCGGATTTTCAGATCGTCAAGATTTTTTATCCCGGCCAAAAACGGCTCGGCCGAAAGGCGCCAAGCGCCAGCCACAGAATAAAAAGTTCCGAAACGGAAATCGGGATCAAAACGTGAGTTGCCGTCCAAAGCGAGGCTTCCGGAAAGGATATATTTGTTAAGGTAAACGTAGTTTAAGGCACTTTCGAAAGTCATTGTGTTCCAGACCCCGCCACCGGGCTGGATACTACGAAGTGATTTGTCACCGCTACCCACTTTTCTGAAAACATCCGATGCCGAATTGGCGTCCAAGGCGAAACTTGACTTGAAATCGTTCTGCTTGGAGCGCACTCCTACACGGGCGTTGAGATTGTGAACTCCCCTAAAGGTTTTAGAAAAGTTAAACCCTCCTCCGAAATATGTCGAGAAGTATGAACGCTCCAAATGCAACAGGCTGTTTTCGGCGTTTCCCCCTTGCTGAGGCACCACGCCTTGCGAAGGAATAAAACCGTCGTCGGCGTATTTCAAAAGGTCTATACCTCCATTAAAATAGACGTCCAATCCCGGCATCAACACCCAGTTTCCGTCCACGCCGGCAACTGTACGGTAGCTTTCCACTTCTCCCAAAGTGTTGTCAATCAAAGCCTGCGGATTACTTACCCCAAAAGCGCCTACGCCGTCGTAGTGTGGCAAAGGATAACCTTCGTCGCTTGACTTGAAGGTCTTCATCATCGGCGATTTGCTCATCGACGCCAACAAAGGATTGGCGATACGAGAAGCACTTTCATCCAAATATCTCGACGAGGTTCTTGAGAAAAGCACATTCGGGCGCACGACCAAACCTTTCAGGATATTCATATCGGCGTTCATTCCGAAATCAAATCGCTCAAAATCAGAATTTTTGACAATACCTTCCGCTTGGGTATAACCCGCTGTAGCGGCGTAGTTAGCAATGGCGTCGCCACCTTGTACAAACGCCGAATAAGATTGGTTAAAACCTTCCTGAAAAACCTTGTCTTGCCAATCGGTGTCGTTGGCGTAACGGTAATATTCCGATCCTTCGGCCTTGTCTACCAAGAAAGGATAGAGTGACAAAATTCTGTCATAAGACCATCCTTGGTCCGTAAGCTGTTCCATCGTATAATTCTGGAACTGCTTGGCGTCCATTACAGGCATCTTCTCAGGGGCGAAGCTTACGCCAAATCTGGATTCCACGTCTACACGTGTTTCCGTGGCCTTGGATTTTTGAGTTTCCACCAAGATCACTCCATTGGCGCCCAAAGTTCCGTACAAAGCCACACCACCGTCCTTAATTACGGTTACGCTCTCGATATTATCGACTTTCAGGAATGTCAAGGGGTCCAAAGAAGGTCCTCCCATCGCTCCGAGTTCGCCAAGACGGTTTTCGAGAATCACTCCATCGATTACCACCAACGGTTGCGTATTGGTGTTTAGAGAAGACACTCCTCTAATATTCAGCGTAGTGGCCACACCGGGTGTTCCCGAAGCCTGGGATCCGGACAAGCCCGGAACCAGGCCCGCCAAAGCCTGCGACAAGCTAACATAACCTGAGTTGGATAGCTCTTTTTTACGTATAACGGTTCCTGCGTACGGAAGGTCATTTCCCGGCCGCCGGCCCCCTACCCACTCCACCGGAGCGGATTGCCCCACAAATCCCTCGGGACGCATTCCCACACTTACCGAAGTTCGCCCGTTCAGGTAAACCAAACGGGTTTCAAAATCGGCGAAAGTCAATTGCAAAGCGTTTTTCGAAGGGTCCGCCTCAACGGAGAAAAGCCCTTCCGAGTCGGTCTCGGCGGAGGCTCCCGCCACGCCGTATACGCTCACCTGTACGCCGGCCAGAGGCGCACCGTCGCGTGCGTCCAGCACGGTGCCCGTCACGGTTACGTTAGATTGCCCAAAGGCGAATCCCGTAACCAGACACAGCAATACGGACAAGCATAAGTTTCTATATTGATGCTTTATATGATCCATAATCATTGTTCAAATAAAAAATGATGGCAAGACCTTACTTCCAATGTTCGGCGTAAGGGATAAAGATTAGTTTGTCGAAACTGATTCCGTACAATCCCTCATCCGTGTTATAAGGCTCCAGTGTCTTGATTTTGATAACTTTCTTACCGAAAGCGTCAAAGTTCACTGTTCCAAGGCGGTTATTAAGCCAATTACCGCGAGGCTGAAATTCCGTCACGAACTTTTTGCCGTCAACGGTTATATCCAACAGGCTATTATGGCCCGAAATCGCCGAGCGGTAATACACCATATATTTTCCCCCGATCAGCTTTTCGCATTCCACAGTAACCTCCACCGGCTCATCCATATTGAAGAAGAATCCTTGCTGGCTTCCACTGCTTTCTACTTCTATCAGCGTATTGTCAGGACTAGTGAAATATGGTACGTTTTCCGATTCAAACTCTAATGTGTCACCCATTACGTCCGAAGCCAAAAGTCCTAGACGGTTCCAAGTATAGAGATAACCGTTACTCTGTACGCTCAAATCACCGGCATCCGAAGCTTTTACAATTACTTTCCGGCGGGTTGTCATTTCCAGCGTATCAGGCATGTTCTCGACAGTGGCCTCTCCGGTCCAAACCGTCGAATTGCGGATCTCGTCCATAATCCTCGAACGCATCGACCCGATTGACTTTTGGCCTGAGCGGTCAAGCTCAACCACATCGAAATTTTCCGGTAAATTGGACTCGTCTCCGTAATAGCGCATCACCAAATCGTCGAAAGTGGCTTGCATAGCCGTTTCGTTCAAGGCGAAGCAAGTAAGTGTGGAATCCTCATGGGCGATATCGCCGTTGCGAACCAAGAAGTATACGCGCGGTACGAAAACCGAATCGTAAACCGTACGTCCGAACTCGTCTTTACCCACTTCCACGCTTAGTTCGCGATCGAAAAGCAAGGTGTCTTTCGAAACATACTTTTTGAAAGCGTCGTATTCGTCGCCAAGCGTTTGCAACTGTTCGTAAATATTCGCCGTAGGCAAAAGGGCTTTTTCCAAAACGTGAACCACACCGTCGGAACAAACGATATCCGACTCAGTCACTTTGATTTCCCTATTAGCCCAAGTAGTTCCGGCCGATTCGCTCAGGCGGACATTTTTTGACAAAAAGGTTTTCAAGAAAGCAAAGTAATCTTTTTGCTTCGTCACGTTGTAGCCGTAAACCAACGCGTTTCCGGCATGGTAAGCGATCTTGTCCGCCTCCGCTTTCTCGTCAAGGCCATCGAAAGAAGCCATTCCGGCATCGGGCACGGCAAAAACCGTGTTGCTTCCGCCCTTTGCCAGCTTTTGGTCGATTCCGTGCTTCTTGACCAGCGACCAAAAACGAGCGTACTCCGGCTTCGACTGAAGGTATTCGGACACGGTCCCCTGATATTGAGAGGCCGTATTTCCCTCATAATGGTCTTCCCAAGCGTCTTCGCACGACATCAACAGGCCGGCGAACAGAACGGAAAGCGCATATATGCTAAACAATCGTATTCTCATGTTTTTCAGCTTTTAAAAGTGTTACTTTCCATCAATTTGTAGGCTCGAAAGTCACGCATCCCATAGTCAAACGGCCAGGTCGAACGTTTTTGATGGAAATCACATGAGTTCCATTTTCCTTGAATGTATACACTCCCAAATCCACGTTAGAAGCGCCACTGTTACCTCTTGGATCGGCAAAAGCTGCGAATTTACCGTCAACATAGAAATTGAATGATCCAAAGGCATCCTCGCCGTTAGAATCCACCTTCATTCTGAGACGGTATTCTCCTTTTACAATCGGTTCGGTAGTGAAATGGAAAGTTCCGATATAACCTGTCATGTGCAATGAACCAAGGTTAAGTCCACAATGGTTTCCGCCGTAGTAGAAACCTTCATCGCGCTGGCCTTCAGAATCCCAACGTTCCACATTTTTAGTAAAGAAGGTTACCTTGGATAAATCCTGACCACGTAGACGACGAATCTCCGGTACGTCAAGCACATCATTGCGAACCACCACCGGACGCGGGGTAACCACGGGTAACATATCAGCCAACTCATGAATCACTCCATTGGAAGCTTGGTGATCCATTTTCTCCTGAATGAAGCTATTCGCACTCAAAAAATCTCCGAATTCATCATAAACGGGATTTATCCTAAAGCCGTGGTCGACATCCACACTTACCATATTCGCCCCAACGGTTTGATAAATTTTATTCGTAAATTCCGAAGAATAATACAATCCGTTAATGCAATGGTAAGCCATGTATTGGTAGAACTTATTTGCGGGATCCGTAATGTCTCCGCCCTCGGAACGCAAGGCTATCAGCTCTTCCAAACTGCCTATCCCTTTTTCCGCAAGCATCGCATCCGTTTCCACCAATACGGTATAGTTAACGGGGTAACCTTTTTCGGAAATGGATTTGTTAAGCATTTCCATCAGCCCCGTCTCACGAAGCCCTTGAGCGAAGATAGTGGCCGTACCCATCGCTTCGATTTCCTGAAAAACGGAATTGGACACTGGCTTCAGCATTTTATCAAGAAAATGCAAAGTACCGTTCGAGCATTCCGTATCGCGAGATTTTATGGTAGAGCGATTGTTAATCAAAAGATTGTTCACTCCACCCTCTCGGAATTTTACGGTTACGAAACCACCCGCAAAGGTTGAGTCACGCAACATTCCGGGAGTCATCAGGTCCGTTGAATACTCGCCCGTAAGGAAATGGGTACCTACCAATTCCCTAAGTTGGCCTTTTTCCAGAGCGTCGACACTTGATATTCCGTTTTCGGAAAGGTATGCCGTCACGGCTTCGTTGTCAGGCACAAAACCAGTGAACGTTCCTGTGGCATTCAGAATGCCGTAAAGCCCACTTTTGTCGAGCATGGCCAGAAATTCGGAATAATTCCCGGATTCTTTCTCCAGGTATTCCATCATGGTCATCGTATCGCTCGTTTTGAAAGTCTCCGGCAGGTTCTTGTCGCAGGCTCCCAGAATTAACATGGGAAGCAACAGCGCCAAAAGGCCGTATTTCTTGTACATTTTCATGTTCCGCATGTTTTAGTGTTCGTAATAAGGATTCTGTACCAGCTTGGTATTGTTCCTCAGTTCGTTGATATGGATCGGGAGGTAGAAACTGTTCTCGTCCGAAAGTTTACTTTCCCAAAGTGGTCTTTCCGAAGCGGGAGCGTTCTCCAACAAGATTTCCACCACCAACTCCGGACGTCCACGCTTGGCCATTCTCAAAATATCAAACCAACGCTTGCCTTCGAAAGCGAATTCCAAAGCGCGTTCGTTCAAAATCATATCCTCGGCGCCCACACGGTCAACGGGAAGAAGCTGAGGTCCCAAGCCCGCACGTTCACGCACTTTGTTGAGCAAATCCTGAGCTTTGAGATACGAACCCATTTGCACCAAAGCCTCAGCTTTCATCAATAGGATGTCAGCGTAGCGGTAGAGGATCCAATTGGCATCCAATGGTCGAACATTGTCATCTCCGTTAGGATTCAACGCAGAATATTTCCAGATTCTTTTGCTGTCAGGCTTGAAGGTTGCGTGTTCGCCCCTTACGTCTTCTGCCCGATACTTCTCGGAAGCAGTTCCGCTAATCACAAATTGAGGAGTCTCAACCAAACCAAGAAATCCGGCGAAGGAATTATACTGCCTCAACTCGGCGTCAAATTGAATTTCGAAAACGCCCTCGCTAGTATTTCCTTCGGTAAAGATTTCCATCCAGCTTTTTTCCGGCAACAGCGCATGGGCCGAACGGCTTATGATCTTATCGCACATGGCGATAGCCTCCGGAAAACGCCCCGACCAAAGGTAAACATCAGCCAACAAGGCTTGTATAGCGCTTTTTGTGGCGCGTCCCTTATTTTTGGCCAACGAACCGAAATCAATGCTTGCTCCACGTTCAGCCTTTTCCAAATCGGCGATGATTTGGTTCAGAATTTCCGTTTCCTTGCTTTTCGGCAAATAGAAATTTACATCGTCAGTATCGGAAGGCTCAAGGACCAAAGGAACATCCTTAAAGGTTCTGAGCAAGTAGAAATACGATAACGAACGGATAAAATAGGCCTCGGCCATATAGCCGTCGAGGTCTTTTTCCGTAAACGAGTAATCATAATCCCGAACAGCCGGAGCGTATTTCAATACGGTGTTCGCCAACTGGATCACCGAATACATATCGCCCCACTGACAGTACTTATTATCGTCCAGAATCCGGAGCGACATGATTTTCTGGGCATCCGTATCAATGTCCTCCCCGTCGGCCAAGAAATCGGCCCTTAATTCTCCCCAATAAAAGAAGGTAGGCGTCTGTTTTCGCAAACGTACGTACGCCGCGACCACACTGGCCTCCACGTCGTTCTTGGATTTCCAATACTGGTCTTTCGTAATGTCGTTTTCGGGCTCGATCTGAAGCCAATCACTACAACCAAAAGCCAGAACGGAAACCAGCACGACGGCTATTATATTGATGTTTCTCATCATGGATTTCACATTAAAAATTCATAATCCAAAAGCTTGCGTCACAGAAAGAAGTATACCCTTTCCTTCCGCTCGCTTTAAAAATCAGACTAGAATGTCGCCGACACTCCAAAAATCATCGATCGGCTTGGTGGCGTCACACTCTTGTCCACACCGAAGTAGAACGGATCGGCACCCAAGCCAACTTCCGGGTCCTGGCCTGTATAGTCGGTCCAAGTCACGAGATTGTAAGCCGTGGCGTACATTTTCAGATCCTGAAGCCCGATACGCTTGAGCAAATCCCTTGAAAAACGATAACTCAAAGAGACATTTTTCCACCTTAAGAATGATCCGTCCTCAACAAACCGGTCCGAACCAAGCCAGTTTTTCCCTTGGTTATAAAGCGCACGCGGAATGTCCGTCTGGTCGCCCGGAGCGCGCCAACGCCGCAACGTCGCCTTGCTTTGGTTAGATCGGTTGGTCATGTTTTCGGAATGCATTCTGTTTTCGTTGATAATCTTCTGACCTACCCTTGTATGGAAAAGACTGCTCAAGCTCCAGCCTTTGTAGCGAATACGGAAACTGAAACCACCCGTAAAATCAGGATTACTCGAACCGAGATACACCACGTCGAGCTCGTCGATCACACCGTCATGGTTGATATCCTCATAACGAGCGTCACCCGGCTGGAAAACATATCCCGAACCACTGGTCATGATCTTCATATCGCCCTGTTTCTTGTAATCGGGAATAGGATCACCGTTACGATCTCGGGCTATGGTCTCTGCTTTTGTCGAATATACTCCGGCGCTTTTGTAACCGTAAAAACCACCAATAGGGTCACCAATCACGATACGCCGGCCGTACTCCCCATTGTTCAGCAGGTTTCCTTTCTCCAAGGAGAAATTTTCCGGAATCTCCTCTACAGTGTTAATGTTTTTGGAGATATTAAAACCTACATCCACTCCCCAGTCTTTGGTTTTAACCACCGCATAGTCAACAGAGAGTTCGACGCCTTCGTTGGTCATCTTACCCCAGTTGCGGAGCAATTCACTATTTTCTTTCTTGACACCTTCAAAATTATAGCCTGCGGAACTCGGCAAACCTATACCCCACAACAGGTCTTCGGAAACCTTACGATAAAGGTCGAAGACAACATTAAGGCGATTGTCCAAAGCGTAAAGGTCAAAGCCTAAGTTATACTGATAAACCCGTTCCCATGAGAGATTCCGTAGCTGAATGTTGTTAGGGTTAACACCTTGGTCGTCAAGATACCTTTCGGTAGTTCCGTAAATGGAATAATGCCTATTCCCTGACGGCGCTATACCGTTTACGCCAAAACTGCTTCGGATTTTAAACTCGTTTAGCTGTTCAACGTCGGCCAGGAATGGCTCGTTGGAAATACGCCAAGCCAAAGCTCCGAAAGGGAAAGCGCCCCAGCGAACATTCTCACCAAAGTTGGAACTTGCGTCGATACGCATACCACCACTGACAATGTATTTGTCTTTGAACTTGTAATGCGAAGAAAATACGCCACCTAAACTACGGCCTGTGCTAGTTCCCGAACCAACTTTGAGCAATGTTCCGCCCATACCAGCATTCGAAAGTTTTTCGGAAGCCATATTTCCCGTAGAGGCCGAGTAATAGCTTCCCCTAGACTCGTTTGTCTCCCAACGCCCCATCATGGTTAATTCATGATCTTCGCCAAGATCCGGCGTGTAAATCAATTTGGTATAGGTCTGTACCCGGAACGTCCCGCTATTGCCTTCCGCAACCTTGTTTTTACTCGAGTGGCTCCACGCGCCCTCGTTGGTCGAAAGGGAGGACAGCACCGTATTGGTACGTCCGTTCAACACGTCAAAAGCCACGTCACCTTGTAACATAAGGTCATCACGCAATTGGTAACGCAACGTGAACGTAGTCCTCAAGCGGTCTTCCAAATAATTGTTACTTGACTCGTTGGCCAAAGCTACCGGATTGTAAAAAGGGTAATATTTATTATCATGCTTAAATTCTTGATAAGGTTTACGCCAATCAGCATTGAAATAATTGCCCGTAAGATTCCCGTCCGCATCATACTCGTAGACACTTTCGTTAGGCATCTTCTGGTAGCTAATGCTACGGATGTTGTTGTAATACGAGCGGTCGTTATCGGCCCGGGTATACGAAATATCAGTAATGAATTTCAACCGTGACGATATGGCGTAATCAAGGTTAGTCTTCACTGTCAAACGGTCCAGTCCGGTACCGATAGTCGTACCGCCTTCCGTACGGAATCCAACAGACGAACGGTACTTGATTTTCTCACCACCGCCCATCAACGATACATGGTGTTCTTTCATCTGGGCCGTTTGAGTAATCTCATCGAGCCAGTCAGTATTCTGGGCATAATTGTAATAATTCTCCCAAGACTGATCGTAATTCAACTCTTTGTAATTACCCGAATGGATATTACCGCTTACGTTGAAGTACATTTCCTTTTGCAGAGTAACATATTCAGGACCTGACAACATTGGGACAGGATCACCTTGCCAGTTGTAACTGGTTTTGTAAGAATACGTGACTCTAGGCTTACTTTTGCGCCCGCGCTTGGTCACAATCTGCAAAACACCGTTTGCCGCACGAGATCCCCAGATCGCCGCCGATGCTGCGTCTTTCAGCACTTCGATAGACTTGATATCGTCAGGCGAGATGGACAACAGCGCTCCGAAATCCCGTACGTCAGCGGAAGCGAAACTGAAGGAATCGTCGATTTCGGTGTCAAAAGGTATTCCGTCCACCACTATCAAAGGTTCACGATTACCGAGAATAGTCGCCGTACCGCGAATACGGATCTGCATACCAGCACCGGGGTCACCGGAAACGGTCATGATATCCACACCACTGACGTGGCCTTGGAGCATTTGGTCCGCGGACGTGGCGCCAATAGGGGCGATGTCGTCAAGCTCAACAGTCTTAACCGACATGGCCACATCCCGTATCTTAATTCCGTCGGACATAACCGGATCGGCTTCAACGGTTACTACACCAAGCTGTTGTGCGGCATCTTCCAAGATCACATCAATGGTTGTCTTGCTTCCTACCGCTACTTTCTTGGCATTATAGCCGATATACGAGATATTAAGTTGGTGCGTCGGATCCACTTTGAGCATATAGAAGCCGTTAAAATCCGTAACGGTTCCCTGAATAAAACGCCCGTCGTCACCGACTTCCACTACGTTCGCCCCAATCAACGGCATATTGTCGGACGAACCTTTGACATAGCCCTTGACCACGACTTTATTGTCCTGCGCGTACAGGCTGGCTGTCGCTATCAAAAAACTTATTGCGAAAAAATATAATGTCTTCATCCGTTATGGGTTTTGATCGTCCAACAACAGTACTCCATCAATCTGGTGAATCGTCGAGGACCTGGCGATAATATCGCTCACCGATCCGCCCTTTACCGAAAGGTCATTGCCTTCACCTGCGCCGTTAAGAATACGCAAGCTTCCAGGCTGGTTTTCCAGAGTGATTGTTACCCTGTCACCTTTAGCGTCAGTGGCCAACGTCCTGAACGTACCATTAAGCCGGCCGTCCGTAAACACCCTCTCGCCCTGAACGAAGTAGCGCTTTAGATAACCCAAAAGCTTCTCTTGGTCCTCTTCTGTATTAGTGCGCCCCAATTCGTCCAGGCCCGGGATTTGTCCCGCTGCCACGGCCGCTACAATCGACTCGTTTGTTGGAATAAGGATTGTATAATCGGAATTACCCAAAAAGGATATCGAGCCGTATTCGCTGTCACCAAACAGTCCCGTTTTCTGAAGCAAGAGCCTGAACTCTTTGTACTCCGGCTTTACGGTTTCCTCATCTTTGGTAATATGATCCGAAGCGTTCAGTGTAGCGTGCTTCAACGGAGACGCCAGCAGATGAGTCGTTCCGTTGTTCCCCCTTGGGTCAGAAGACAAGATCGCAACACGTTCACCCTCTTCCTGATTACCTCCGCCAAAGGCCTCACCAGCCTCCACGCCGATATAACCACCCTGAACACTACGCAGGAAAACCCGACGGTTTCTGTCCTCAAGGTTAAACTCAACACCCACGTGGCCTTTCAACAAAGCCTGAACACTGGACAGGTTCATCGGCTCTTCTGTCCATTCATTGGTAACAGGATTAAGGACATCCTTCAAAAAGACCTCCAATATAGGGTCATAGCGGATTCCGGCGTCTTTGAAAGCGTTATCTGACAAGGCGAAATACGTCAGCTCCTGATCCACGTTCGAAAGAAGTTCCGTGATTTCCGATGAGAGGAACATCAAGTTCATCGAGAACGAATACTCCGGATTAAACAGAATAGTGGAGGCTACTGATTTGTATATATTTGGCTCCAAGACCTTACTCAAACCATAAAGAACCCCATTATTACAGAATTCAACATATTCAACATCTTGATCCTTGTCAATTGAAACCGGCTCTTTCAAACCCGAAACACACAAATCCAACTGCGAAGGACGTACCCAAGTGTTGAAAGTCTGTGCCAAATGATTGGAGACCAAAAAGTAAATCAGCTTATCCGGAACAGCGTCAATGGACTCGTAACCGTAACTAACAAATGTCTCGTTAAAATAAGCGTTCAACGCATCGTCAGTCGGTACAAAAGCCGTAAAAGCTTTAGGTTCACTATAGATCGTCTGGTTACTGGCATGGATATTAATAATATCATACCCGATATCATGAATCCTTTCATAGCGCTTTACGTAAACCGTGTCCCGATAACCCAAGTCGTTTATCGGCTGTTCGTTAGTTCCCTGAAACGACTGCTCGTATTGAGCGAATCTATCCAACAAAGATTTGAACAAACCAAAACGGTTCCCCTGAGCTGTCAGAGTCCTGTCGATATTCTCCAAAGGGGGAATGACATGGTCCAACGCATGCAACACACCGTTACTGGCGGCAATATCGTGTTCCACCACCGTAGCCCGGTGTACATGCTTACCCGTATACTGCACGGGTTTTCCCCATGGCGATTTTTCGCCAAAAAGGAATTCATAGTCACCAGGTTCGCGCATCCCGCAGTAATAATGGTCGGCCATCAGCGGCAAAAATTTCTTGGCCTGCCACACTTTGTAAGATTTGCCATCCTTGTCAGTTTCGACAGGGTTAGGCGCTTGATAAACCGTCGGGCGTTTGAAAGCCCAACTACCGTCACCATCGGGGCCTTTTTCGTCCTCTTCGAGCCAGCCCCTCCATCCCATCTTAAGGAGCTTGTCCCAAGTGATGGCGTTACGGGTTACGTGGTTCGAAATAACCCCGGTAAGTTCCTCCTTAGAGAGGTCATCCAATCCCGAAATTCCTTTTTCGGAAAAGTACTTCTCGAAGGCTTTGTCCGTAGGCGGAAACAAGGTGTAGGAACTGCTTTCAAGCGCATAACGCATATCGAGCATCTCCACTCCCTTAAGAAAATGGGTGAAATTGTCCCTGGCCTCTAATACTTCCACAACCGTTCCGTACTGGGCTTTCGGAACTTTGTAGTGCTCTACCTCATCATCGCAAGAAGCGAAGAAAAGACAGCCGATCAACATAAAATAAGATAGGTTTCTTGTAATCATGTTACATCATACGTTACATTAAAAATTAGAAATTGAACTATTGGAAATCTGTAATCTTCAAAAATCAAAGCACGCAAACAGTCGATCGAAAACACTAAAAACTATCACCTCAGACTACTACCAAAAGAATGGTTCGAAAGCTAAACAATGCGTGGCGTTCAATACCAAAGGAAAAAAAATCCAGATAACAGCAATATCAATAAATGACCAATTTATTGGCTTTCAAATGATGTTAATGAACATTAATATTGCGCTAATCGGCGCTAACAAGCGATAATGGGCATTTCTCTCTCCTACCCTCTCATTTATACAAGTGAGAAATAATATCAATAAAAAAAGGAGCTTACGCTCCTTTTTTGGTTCAGAAATCATCATAAAAATTGGTCTAGTACTCCAATGACACGCATAACGGCAACATTTACCTACTCCTGTGACTATTGACCCCACTTTTTCTTAAAAGTATAACTACGGCTCTGACTTTCGCATAACGTTATAATACACCCATTAATGGGCAGACCTTAAGGCCTTGAAGTCCCCTCGCTCTTTTTCCGGCTTAACCCCAACTTTTTTTCCCATAGTAACTTTTCAACTTTCATCACCGCGTCAAGATCCCGCTCGCTAACTACGCCTTTTTCTCTTTTATACCTCTTTTCGTATTCATGGGACAATCGTTCCCAAGAACCCTCCCCTGTTTCCAAGAAAACTCTTAGCCGATACCGAAGCCCGATAATATCGGCCGGAAGCGTTTGCTCCGAGACTTTGGCCATTGCCTGATATTCACTTATGTCCGCATAGGTTTCCATTTCCTTAAACTTAATCACCAAACGACGCTCAAATTCGCTGATGAAAGAAGCCAACCACGCGCCAATAACCCCACGGCACAGCGTCCCTCTTTCCATATATTCAATCGCCTGCGTCTCAAGATCTAAATTCCGTCGTGGGCTTTCCATCCAATCGTAGACCAACGGTATATCGCATTCTACATCGGATTTCAACGATAGTCGCCAGCTTCCATCGTCGAATTCCAACTTCCCTAAGGAGTGTTTGGTAAGCACTTTTCTGAGCTTGGTAAAAAGCGTGCTTCGTCGATTTTTTGCCTGAGCCTCGTCCAAGCCACACCATAACGCATTGTTCACAATACTGTGCCCCACTTTTTGGCCATTAGCCGTATGCAAAAAGAAAAGAGCCAGCAATTCCCGAACTTGTGGCGCAAAATCATGGGAACAGTCATTTCCGGCCCTGTTAATTACCTTAAACCCTCCGAAAAAACGTATCTCTGGCCCTGTAGGCCTCCTTTTGTCGATTGAAATACGTTCTTCCACCTTCTTAACTTTACGTTGTCTGAACAAAATCAAAAAGATGAACAGAAAAGCCAGAATTCCAACTATAGGCACACCTCTTCTCCAATATACCCCACCACCCTCAATGTCAGACAGTTCCGAAATCTCCTCACTTCCCAATGTACGGGTCCACAATATTACATCTCGCACATCGCCCCTAAAGCCCCCATTCCAGTAGCCCCGACCCAACACAAGCGACTCACGCACAGACCCTTGAACTCCAAAATCCACCGTACCCTTATGCTCCCCGTTTAGATAAACTCCCAAGGTTCCGCCTGTTTCGACAGTCAATACGAGATCATTCCAAACATCTGGCTCCACTTTACAGGAAAACACGCCTCCCCGCCCTTTTCCTGGAAGGTCAACGCTCAATATACCTTTCCTGACAAATATTTCGAACACCTCCCCTCTCCGAAACAAGGTCTGTCCTGAGTGCCCCTCTTCCTTAAACCGAAAACCGAAATATATGGAAACCGGCCCATCCACCTTTTCCTTAAGCCTTACTTGCGCACCTTTTCCATTAAAAGTCCAGTAATCGGCCCCTTTTACCAGCCCTTTCTTTTCAAACCTGTTTCTCATCCCCTTCGGGAAAACTCCATCAAACCGGGAGGAGCTCAAAGAAAAACTAACAATCCCCTCATACAAAGGAACTTGTGTCGCTAAAACAAGCAATGGATCAGTCAATTTCTTTCCCGGAAGAACCTTTACCACTTCGGGATTAAATTCATACCCTGGCTTACGAAAGTTGATTCTATCCGTTCTCCCTTCCCTGACGGGAACACTAAAATACGAACTAGGCAAGGCCCTTCCCTCATCGGACAGCCTTACTCCATTTATTGGTGTTCCGTCACTCTTTTCTATCTTTCCCCTAATTCTTTCCAAAGCATTCAAACTATCGCAAAGCGACTCAGCGAGAGCCTCTTGACCTCTCCCCCAGACTATATAAGTTGGCGGATAGCCACACTTCTCCCATATTTTGGAGATCTTTTCCACCGAAAAATCTCCTTCACTGATGTTTAAGTAAGATAACTTCCCTCCCGAAACATCACCTTGCCCGTAGCGTACATGCCGTACCGTATCAAAAGCATCCACTCGTTCCATATAAGTCGAATCCGATCGAATACGCACCTCTTTCGTAGCCGATGCCGATTCACCGAAAGCTAGAACCATAAATAAGCACATTAAAAAATAAGACATAACAGACCTCCGGAACTTAAATATTCCTTTCAAACAATTTTTATAAAAATGTGTCAGCATACAGATTAGTTATAGCACTCCCATTAGCTTTAACTCTGCCTAAGCGAAAAATATCAGGTTGGCCAATACCGAAACGGGTACAGAAAACCGCTTGCGCAATACAGAAAATTGCATACGCAAGGTATCCACGCATATAGCTTGTCGATTTTTTTCGGCAAAAGAAGAGACAATATTCCGCTAACATTTATTAAATAGGCGTATAGCGAAAGGTCTCCCAAAAACGCAGAAAAAGCGTGGGCTTATACCTAGAAATCCAGAAATAATTAGTTAAATCCGGCGAAAAGAAACTCTCCGCCACCAAGGATAAAAGTAAAAACTATAGCTGATTTTCTCAACATTTTTCATATTTGGATTTCGAACAAATCCCTATCATATGGACAAACAAGAAAAAAAGAAATCGAGAAAGAGAGCCGTAATAGAACTGGCGATTTTTTCAGCTGTGTTTCTGGGCCTTTACGCCACGGGAACCCTCCCCCATGTTGCCGGATTCGTACAGGGTCTGATAGTCAAAACCAGACTGATCCGTCCCGACAGCGAGCCGGACTTCAACGGCCCAAAAGCCGACTACAATTTCACGCTCGTCTCCGCCGATGGCCAACGCGTTCCTTTCTCACAGTTTAAGGGAAAAACCGTCTTTCTGAATTTCTGGGCCTCGTGGTGCCCGCCTTGTGTTGCTGAAATGCCCGATATCCAAGCCTTGTACGAACGGGCCAAAACAGACAGCGACATCGTTTTTGTAATGGTAACGGCGGATAAAAAAATGGCCAAAGCCCAAAAGTTTTTCGAAAAGAAAGGCTACGATATGCCACTTTACAAAAATGTCTCGGCCCTGCCCGCAGTATTCAACCACAGTTCCATCCCCAGCACATTCGTGATTTCCCCCTCGGGGCAAGTAACCTTCAGCCATTCAGGCATGGCTTATTACAATACTGACAGTTTTCTGGAAATGTTACAGACGCTGGGCAAAACACAAAAAAATAGCGGACATTAACGGTCCGCTATCTTGTTCGGGTCTTTGGCTTTTCGGAAACCTTGAAAAAAGCGTTTTTAGCTTTTCCCACCACCATATTTCGGCCCCTGAGGACCATTTCGTTTAACCGCTCCACAGCCAGGTCAGCGGCGAATTCGCTTTGCATTTCCACAAAGCCATACCCTTTGCTCCTCCCAGAATCTTTGTCGATCACCAGCCGGACCGAGTTCACGATCCCATATTGCTCGAAGACCTCCCTCAAATCATCTTGGGTCAGAGTGTAATGAAGGTTACCAACATAGATATTCATAAAAAATATTCTTTTATTTATATTAATAAATAAAAAATACTACCCAGCTTATCGTGTCATAGATTTATTTTGAATAGTAAGCCACAATATAGAAAAAACTTTAGTTATTCTTAACACTACACCGCAATTACTGCACTCACATACCCCAAGAGCCATATTTTTAAGAATAATATGCCGATTTACACCCGAAAAAGGAACCTTCATACTTTATCTGTTTCCTAAAAAATGGATTTCGATTTTCTTGCTTATTTTTACAATAAACATTGCGTGGGCCAAATCTGAAGCAACAGGAATATGACTCAAAATAATCCAACATCATCAATAGAAGTTATTGGAATAACAAAAATATACGGAAGCCAAACGGCTGTAAACAATGTTAGTTTCAACGCCCAAAAAGGAGAAGTCCTCGGTTTTTTGGGACCAAACGGCGCGGGAAAATCAACTACGATGAAGATTTCCACCGGATACGTATCGCCGACTAAAGGGACCGTCATGGTCTGCGGGTACGATATCCAGCAAGCTCCCGTGGAAGCAAAGCGCCATATCGGATATCTTCCCGAAAACAACCCATTGTATTACGACATGTACGTACGCGAATATCTGGCCTTTGCCGGAAGTGTACATTCACTCAAAGGCCAAAACCTCAACAAACAAGTGAAAAAGGTTATCGGGCTTTGCGGACTTGGCCGTGAGCAGAACAAAAAAATCGGGATGCTTTCCAAAGGCTACAAACAGCGTGTAGGTTTGGCCCAAGCCCTTATCCACGATCCGTCGGTACTGATTCTGGACGAACCGACAACCGGCCTGGACCCGAACCAACTTTCCGAAATCAGATCACTGATCAAAGACATTAGCACAGACAAAACCGTAATTCTTTCCACGCATATTATGCAGGAAGTGGAAGCCATGTGCGACCGCACCGTCATCATTAACCGGGGAAAAATAGTGGCCGACCAAAGCATTGCCGAACTAAAGGGTTCTTTTGGAGCGAAACGTTACACAGTGGAATTCACTTCCGAAGTAAATCTTGACAAACTGAGGAGCATATCGCCAGAAATTAGCGCGGAAAGCATCGGCGAAAGAACCTTTAACATCAGCTCGGCGAGCCTACAGGATATCCGGGAAATGATTTTCGATTTTGCCGTTGCCAATGGGACCAAACTGATTGGCTTGACCGAGGAACCTAATTCAATGGAAGACATCTTCCGTCGTCTCACTGACCGAAAAGAGAGCCAGTCGAATTAATCTTTCAAAAGCGTGAGCAACTCTCCTATGATGATTGCAGTCGCTCCCCAAACTACGGAGCCGTCCACATCGAAACTCGGAACTTTCATCCGGCCGTAAGAGGTTTCTATTATGGCGGTTCCGGGGCCTTCCGAAAACTGCTTGGACAAATCCTCTAAAGTCGGATATAAAATACCGCTTACTTCGCGCGGATCGGGTTTAAACGTTGGCTCTGCGGAGGCGTAACCCAAAAATGGGGAAACGACGAAACCGCTGACGGGAATATAGAGATCGGAAAGGTTTCCCAAAAGCCGGACTTCGTCAGGCCACACTCCGATTTCCTCATGTGTTTCGCGCAAAGCGGCGTCCTCTGCCCGTTCTTGTCGCTCTATTTTCCCTCCGGGAAAACTCACCTGACCTCCATGCGAACCCGGATATTCGGGACGCTGAATCAAGGGAAACCGCCATTCGCCTTTACCGTCCTGATAAAACAGACAGAGAACAGCGGCTTTTCTGGCGTCACTCGGCATTCGGCCAAAACGGGAATCCCCGATTTCCATCGGAGCCATCGTCTTTTGGCCTTCCACGCCAGGCAGTCCGTCTTCCAGTTTGTTCTTTAAATTTTCAATAAAGCCCATCCGCTATCCAGATAATACCGGTTTCGCCAATGACGAAACCGTTTTTTCGCTAAACTTAACCGAGCTTCGATTTTTCAGCCACAAACTCGACAATCTTCTTGACAACTCCTTCGTTTTTCAAAATCCGGGCATGTCCCAGCCCTTTGGTGTCCAGTAATTCTGATTTCTGAACGGCATCCACCAAACATTCAGCATGACGGAACACGGCCTCCTTGTCTTTACGATCATGTACTACCAGCATTCCGCTCAACGTACTGTCCAACAAATCGGAAAACGCCAACGGCATAACCTCTTCCAAGTCCACACCGAATTTGCTTCTGACCTGATCTTTAAGGTATTTCCCGGTAACTTCCGTAGCGTTTATTTTTTTCGCAAAAGCATCGAATATCCACTCGCCTACACTCGGGGCACCGACAGTAACCACCACATCCGGACGCAGGCCATACTTAATGGAAAGCAACGTACCCGTACCGCCCATTGAATGGCCGATGACCGCTTTAAAACCGCCAATGCTCTTTCCCACCTCGGTTATCGCCGTGGCAAATTCCAACAAATGCGTTCGCCGACCCGAAGAGTCCCCGTGCGCGGGGCCGTCAATGGCCACTACCCGAAACCCTTTCTCCCTAAGAGGAGAGATAAACTTTTTGAGTTGCATTGCCTTTCCGCTCCAACCATGCATCAACAAAACAGCCGGTTCGGAGTCTTCGCCCCAAACGTACACCTTAATGGATTTGCCATCCGCCGAAATGGTGAAATTTCGATTAGCTTGTGCCAAACAGCGTAAATCACCTTCAGAATTCTTGAATTTTATAGGTGTGGAAAAAAGTTTCATGGCGAAACGTCTCGCCGTGTTTGGAGCGTAATTCTCCGCTAAAGGATAAATTCTCTTTATTACTCCCTCAACACCTTTTTTTATGAGTTTCGGATTTATCATGGTCTTCGAACGATGGAAAAAATATCCCGCCACACCTAAGCGTAGCGGGCCAATCTTTATTTCTTGTTAAAATGGTTCCAGCCTTGCGCCGAAAGCGGATAAACGTTGTTCTGCTTAGTGATCAGGTTGCAGCCGTCTTCCTTGCTCTGGGTATATCCTATAAAATGAATATCGGGATGCATTTTCAGCTTCTCGTATTCGCTCTGCTTAATCGTAAACAGCAATTCGTAATCCTCACCGCCGTTCAAAGCGCAAGTGATAGGATCGATCTTGAATTCCACAGCGGTATTGTACGTCTGCTTGTCGATCGGAAGTTTGTCTTCGAAAATGGAAATCCCCACGTTCGACTGGCTAGCGATATGCAAAAGCTCGCTGGCCAAACCGTCAGAAATATCGATCATCGAAGTCGGGACCACGCCCAAGTCCGCCAGCTCGTGGATAATATCCATACGCGCTTTCGGCTTCAATTGACGTCCCACTACGTAATTGTAGTTTGACAAGTCGGGTTGCATTTCCGGATTGCTCAAGAAGACTTCTTTCTCACGTTCCAAAATCTGCAAACCGATATACGCCCCGCCCAAATCTCCGGTAGCGCAGATGATGTCTTTCTCCTTGGCGCCGTCGCGCTTTGCCAAGGCATTTTCTTCGGCCTCGCCTATTACGGTTACCGAGATTACCAAACCGCTTCGCGAAGTGGTGGTGTCGCCCCCTACCAGATCCACGCCGTATTCTTCGCAAGCGGCGCGGATTCCTGCGTAAAGTTCTTCGCAAGCTTCCAAAGAAAAGCGACTGCTCAGCCCGATACTTACCGTAATCTGTTTCGGCACAGCGTTCATCGCGGCGATGTCAGATACGTTTACGGCCACGGACTTATAGCCCAAATGCTTCAGCGGCACGTAACGCAAATCGAAGTGAACTCCTTCGGTAAGCATATCCGTACTTACGACCACGCGCTTGTCTCCATAATTGAGGATAGCGGCGTCATCGCCCACACCTAGTTCCGAAGACTCGTGGGTCAGCGGAAAATCTTTCGTAATTCTATCTATTAACCCGAACTCGCCCAATGAGGAAAGTTCGGTTCTTTTTTGTTCTTCAGACATTTGAACCAATTTGTTTTTATCGTTGAGGCTGAGCGTTCCAGCTTCTTCCCCAAAAACATTTCACTGAAAACCAAAGCATTACAACCAACCCAATATGGCTTTTTTGTTGCGAAATACTATGGTTTGTTGCGAAATTCGTTGTTTGGAGCCAAAATGCCAATTTAATGGGAATGAAAGAATAAATCCGTAGATCTCTTTAGGCTATCACCATATAATCCGGATCTATTTGATCAGATGGCACGAAAATCCATACCTTTGCTTATGAGGTGCAACATAACAGCGGATCGCTTCGTTTGTACACCACACTGGCAATCAAAAATATTTCTGCGGATATGATAACAATTACGGATAAAGCGAAGGAAAAAATCATAGAACTCAGGGCCAACGACGGTTATTCGGAAGAGCACAAAGTCCGAGTATCTGTTAAAGGCGGCGGATGCTCGGGTCTAATGTACGATTTGGGCTTCGATGACAAAACCGGAGACAGCGACGAGGTGTTCGAAGACAAAGGAATCCAGATTTTGGTAGACAAGAAAAGCATCCTTTACTTGGCCGGAACCGTTTTGGAATACTCCGACGGACTGAACGGAAAAGGTTTCGAGTTCATCAATCCGAACGCTACGCGCACTTGCGGTTGTGGCGAGAGCTTCTCTATATAACCTGTAAATCTTTGGAGAAAAATCCGAAGCGCGATACATGCCGGAGAAAACAAAACGCCGTCAGGGATTTCCTTGACGGCGTTTTGTTTTGTCGAATACATACTGCCACGACTGACTTAGGATATTAACGTCCTCGATCGTAACCGCCCAAAACAGGCACCGAACTTTTCTTGGTTCTAAAACTTAAAGTGTCCCCCAACACCGGTCCCCTATCATTAATTCCTAAAAGCGTATAAGAATAATCGGTATCCGGACGCAACCCTGTCGCATCGCCGGTTAATACGCCGAATGTATTTTTAACTTTTATTTGCTTAGGTTCGTTTTCTTTTCCTTTTTCCCAAATCGAAAAGGTCAATGTGGCTTTTCCCGCATTGCGATAATTTTTCAGAAAGCCACTAAGCATAGCCGTACTTTCCGAAATAAAAACCGGCCCATCCGTACGCAACTCCAGAACCTTAATCTCGGATTCCGCTAACGTTTTGACGTTCATAATATCGCCTTCCATCCGAAACCCTTTGTCTTCCACATAAGAGACAAAAGCGTAAACCGTCTCCGGTTTAAGCAAGCCGATTTTCGCCTTCAATCTTCGGGTTTCTAAATCCACTTTTCCTTTTATAACTCTACATCCCCGATCTTTCTTTCCCCACTCCCAAATGTAAAAACCGCCCTCTACCAACACTTCGTTCTTGGCCCCTTTTATCCGTCCCGCCAACTCTACCTCATTCGCCGAAGCAGATACGGCTTTGAGCGTTTCGACTTTCAAACTATCCTGCGACGTTTTTGCCGTAGGACGTCCGCATGTACAGAAAAACAGAGCTAACGCAAAACAAAACACAAAATGATACCTAGTCATCTTATTGCCAATTTTCAGTTTTCAATTATTCAGCCCAGGTTTCCGGAATTAAAATCAAGGAGTAATTCGTCTACAGATATTTAAGGCTTGAACTTTATTCGAATAAAACTTTGAGCAAAGCCTAACTACATTCCGAAAAAATTCATATTCAAAACAACCCTTTTATATGTGAAGCAAAAGTAACAAAACACAGGGTAACAGAGGTGATACAAAAAACATTAACCGATATGCTTAAAGAGTCATAAATCACTTATCGAAAAAAATTAACCCGAATAAACACATAAAGCGGAATTCAATTAGAGTTAATGAAACAAAACACTAATTAACAATCACATATATGATATAAAAAAAGTTTTTTAATCCTGAAATTAACCGAAACCAAAATGAATTCACCGATTAATTTATTTATCATTCAGATTATTCGCTTATCATTTTTTTCATACTTTATAAGAGATATAAACGCTATCAAAAACCAAATAATCAAGCTCCCCCTCTTGTAGCACCTCGGTACTAAAACAAAACGAAAAAGCTTCTAAATTCACATAAAAAAGGGGGTGAAAGCGCTTTGCGAGACGTTTTCAAATTTACTGTTTCTATTTTGAAACTCTGCAAATTAAAAATATCTTTGGCTCAACACCAGCGAGCTAACTTCGTTTCAGCACATTTGCCACAAGCGTTTTTATCAGACAATTAACCTAACGACCGAACATTTTACAACGCCAAATCGCAAATACAAAAGCGATCGAAATTACGATACCGCTCAGCCACTCAACTTGCCAGACTACGCACCGATTATGAGAATTTTTACGATTACAGCTCTATTCGTTTTTTGTCATTTAGTCTCATTTGCCGACCCAGTAAACAAGGAAAACGCCACGGACCAAGCTATTGGAAAGTGCTATGAACTGAAACAACCCGGTGATGCGGTGGACATGGGGACAGTCGGATTCGAAAACGAATTTCACCTCTCTTTCTGGATCAAAGCGGGCTCCATCGACGGGTATATTCCGAATATTTTTTTCTTCGAAGACCTTTTTATTTTCGGACTAAATCAGCGTGACCGAAACTTCAGAATCTTTAGTTTCAACAGGAATTATATGCCCACCTTTCGCAATACGGCGATTAGAGAGCATTCCTGGCAACATTTGATCGTATGCTACGCCAAAGACTCACTGACCCTTTTCCAAAACGGAATAAAAAAAGGCTCTTTGCATTATCCACTCCCCAAATCAAACAGATCCAGACTAAAGTTTGGCGGATATTACGAAAGCGGTTTTTATAAATGGAAAATAGCGAAACCGATGTTCGTTGCTGAAGCAATTACAGATGAACAGGCTTACGCATTATATTCAAAAACAAAACTTAAACACGACCTAAAACGTGGCTTATCCTTTTTTTCGGGTCGCGATAAAGACGGTTTTACAAAAGCATTTGGAGCGGAAGTAGCAAACAAGCTCTGGGAGGCTTCAGGTGATGGAAAATCCGGGTATCTTAATATTCCTAGAGACAATAAAGTTTTTCCGAAAATCAGTAATGTCCGTTCTGGAAATTCCGGAACAGTCTGCCTTTGGGTCCTACCCGTTACAGAGCAAGACTCTGTAAAAAAAACATATTCCAGAGGCGCTCTTTTTAACATAGATAATGCGTTTCGGATAAGCTTAGTCAACCAACGTTCACTATCGTTTATCCCGTTCGCATCCGGTAACACTACCCACACGTCAAGACTTCCTATTTCCAAGAATTACCCCAGCCATTTTGCCATTACCTTTTCGGAGCACGGAAACGCCACTTTCTATTTCAATGGAATATTGGTAACCCGGGCTCCAATCGGAATTTTCACACCATTTCCGAAAGCCGAGGTGGAAATTGGAACAGATTATTGGGAATTCGATTTTGAGGGAAAAATCTACGATGTCGGCTATTGGACTCGGGAACTAAGCAAGCGTGAAATCTTCGAATTATACTCTTATCCCGAAGCCTCAACTGATCTACTTCAAGAAGAAGCCAAAGTAACCACAAATGAGACATCAACCCATGTTGTCATAACTGTTATTTTGATTATGCTAATTCTTGTAATCGCATATTGGTCCAACCGATTAACAAACAATAAGCAAAAGAAAAATAGAGCCAAAAAATCTGATGTAACCCCGAAAACAAAACGCCCTGCGAAGCGACAAGAAAGCGGACACAAACACAAAATCAAGTTACTCGGCCCATTGGAGGTTTTGAATTCAGAGCAGGAAAACGCCGTCACGAATATGCCCCCAAAACTGAAGGAAATATTCGCGTTTATCCTTTTGAGAAGTATAGAAAACAGGCCTGTTCGCACCGCGGAGCTTCATGATATTTTCTGGCCGAATTATTCGCACCAAAAAAGCAAAAACAACAGAAGCGTATCTATACGGAGAATCCGCGAGACGCTGGAAAATAGCCCTTACGTTAAACTGGTCTATGACAGAGCGGGACTCTGGACCGTAATCTGCGACGATTACGAGACATGCGATTTCGCAGAACTCCGGGAACTGATCCGCAACGGAAATCCAGAATACCTGAAACTGATAACGGGAATATTGGAACGGGGAAAATTCTTCCCTTCGGAAAAATACCAATCACTGAGGCCGTTTAGGTTGGAATTAAACGAATTGCTCAGACATTGTTTCGAAACTTTGAAAAAATCTACAAGCCAACTCGACCAAAAAGAACGTGCCCGCCTTTTGGAAGCAATGCTTCTGCACGACCCTGGCTTCAAGGCCTGCGAAGAAGCGCTAAACGCCGTTTCCTAAGACAAAATCGTATTTTAATCTCACTTGGCCGAAGCTCTCCGCCGTTCTTGCCGGTATTCGGACGGGCTTTGACCAAAACGTTTCCGGAAACAACGCCCGAAATACTTCACGTCCGAAAACCCGACCGCATTGGCGATTTCACCTACCGGCAACGCCGTTACCGTAAGCATCTCGCCTGCCTTTTCCAGACGGATATTTCGAATCAACTCAACGACAGTCTGCCCGCTTTCGGCTTTCACCTTCTTGTAAAGCGACGACTGGCTCATGGCCATGGCCTCCGCCAACTGCGCCACTCCAAACTCCCCTTCCGACACATTCCGCAAGGCAATTCCCCTGACTTTATCCAATAAATCAGAGTCACGACTCGCCGATTCTAGGCCAATCGCTTTTTCTTGATCTCGATATTCTTCGGCCTCTTTTTTATTCCAAAAAAGAAAAATAAAGACTACTATCCCGATCAATGAAAATATCACTATAACAACTCGATGCTCAACAAGAAACGGGCTGTCATCAATCGTCAAACGCACCGAATTCATCGGACCGACAACACCGTTTCTTTTCACTGCCCGAAATTGGATTTTGGTGATTTCCGAATCTAAAGATCGCAAAGAAAAAGAAGTCGCTTTATAAGGCAAATCAGTCCATGTCGTATCTCCTTTTCCAAAAAATCGATATTCGATTCCACATCGGTTTCCGTCGCTGAAACACATTCCTTTCAGGTCGATATCCAATCGAGAATTCGGGCTAATATGATAGCTCCCAACTGAATCGGGAAAGACTTGCTTATTGTCGGTTTTTATCGCCGAAATCCCTACATACGGCAGAGCTGTATTCTCAGAAAAATCCAATGGATGGAAATAATTAAACCCTTCGGAACCCCCAAAAAAGAACCAGCCGTCCGAACAGGCCAAAGAAGCCCCGATTTTGAACGATTCGCTTTGCAAGCCGTCTTTACGGCTGTATTTTCTGATCAAATTTCCGTCCGCCCCAAAACGCAACAGCCCCCGGCCTCCGGCCCATAGTTCTCCTTTTCCGAAGGCCAAGGATTCGATATCGTTATCCTCCATTTCGGGCGTATTTCCCGAATGGTATATTTTATAATTAGGCTTACCGCTTTTTCCAAAAACCAACCGAGTCAAACCTCCTCCAATCGTCCCAACCCAAAGCGTATCCTTCGCCGTTTTTACGATCGGCCAACAATAATCGGCGCCCAAACCGTCGGCTTTGCCGTAAAAGTCCGTCAACTCTCTGGTCTTCGCATTTATGGCAAAAATCCCTTTGTCGCGGGTCGAAAACCAGACTTTCCCGCTAAGCGAATCTGCGTAGCAATAGTTTAGCGCCAAACTCGGCAGTGTTTTCCGGTCCAACGGCTCAAGCCCTTCGCCCGAAGGATCCGCCAGATAAACGCCAGAAGTATAACCTGTCAGCCAGACTTTACCGTTTTCAGTCCAGCACAAACCGATTATGTTTCTACCTTCCAAAATACGTTTGTCGGATTCCAACGCTTTTCCGTCTTCAGAAAAAGCCAACACAAACACGCCCAAATTCCTGCTTGACACCCAAAGCGTATTTCGCTTGGGCAAATACAGCAGATCGGAAATATGGGCTTTCGACAAAGCGGAAATCCGGGAAGTCAGATAATCTATATTCTCAAACCGCCCTTTTTCTTTATCGAACAAAGCCAAACCCGTACGCGTCCCGACCCAAACTTTTCCTCCTTTGCCTTCGGCAAAAGCGGAGATATATTTGTTCGGCAACCCTTCTTTCGGCGAAAGCCGGAAATCATGCCGAAAGGGTTTATAAAAGCTCAAGCCTCCGCCCGACGTCCCTACCCAAACCATTCCCGACCGATCGGCAAAAAGGCAATTCGCCCTGTTGTTTGCCAAGCGCTTTTCTTTGGGAATATCTTCTGGCGATGTCACACTCAGCACTTCCGACTCTCCACTCGCCAAATCAAAAATCTCGCAACCTGCGGAGCCGCTAATCCAAGCATTTCCGTTTTCAGATATTATATCAGAAGGAAAAAATTTCAACTTTCGTCGCGCTACCGATTCCACTTTTCCATTTCCCCAAACATACAGACGATCCCGATCACAAAGCAGATATTTACCTTCGCCGACAGGAAGAATCCTCTGGATTTTCAGACTCGGATCAATACCTAAATCCACTATACTATCGGAGGAAAAGCGCTGGGGAATGCCCGAAGCGGAAAGCGAAATTATATCGCCGGATACCGTTCGTGACAAATCCCGAATATCGTTTTGAGCCAATGCGCTTTCTTCGGCCAAATAATGGCGGATTCCGGTATTTTCTATCTTAAAAACTCCTTCGCCGTACGTCGCCACCCAGATATCACCCGATTTGTCTTCTTCAATATCGCTGATGGTCGCCGTTCCCAATCCGGGCAATTCCATTCGGAAAAACCGTTCGCTTTCGCCATTGAAATATCCGAAACCGCTACCGTGGATATACGCCCAAATCCGATCACGGGAATCAACACAAATCGTCTTGATTCTGTTACCGGGCAAACCTACACTATCGCCGGGAGTATGGCGAAAAGTCCGTAACACGTCTCCGTCATAGCGCTGTAAACCGTTGTGAGTGGCAATCCAGAGAAAACCTTGGCTGTCTTGATCAATATCGAGTACGTCGCTGTGGGCCACGCCATCGTTTACGCCCAAATGGCTGAATACCGGCACTTGGCCCAGCAAGAGAATAAGCGAAAAAATCAGTCCCATCAAACACGGTTTTTCCTCGGAAACATGGGGGCAATATCGGTAAAACGGCAGACAAATCCTTCGGCATACGTCTTCAGAGGCCATTTTACGGATATGTCACCCCTATTTTCACAATTCGGCATCCCGGTATTTCTTCCCGTTTCGTCTTCTTGCCTTTGTCTTCCCCGCAGATTCGGGATTATATTTTTCGATCAAAAAGCTTCTTCCAAAATATGACAAAAGCAGTCCGATTTACACTCCGCCTTTGCTTTGCGCTGACATTTTACGCCATTTCGGCCTACGGCCAAAGCCAATCCGCACCCGGCTTACCGATAAACTTCGACCACGGCTGGAAATTTATTCTGGACGATATCGCCGAAGCCAAATCGTCTGATTACAATGACAAAAAATGGCGTTCGCTGGATCTTCCGCACGATTGGTCGGTGGAAGGCGAATATTCCAACGGCCCAAATACCGAATGGAGAACCGGCTACCTGCCGGCTGGTGTAGGCTGGTACCGCAAGACTTTTAAAACGAATAAAAGCTGGAAAGACAAACACGTAGCCATCCTTTTCGACGGCGTATATATGAACAGCGAAGTATGGATCAACGGTCATTATCTCGGCAAGCGCCCTTACGGGTACATAGGCTTTGAATACGACCTTACTCCATATCTGCGCTCCGGCAAAAATGTGATCGCCGTGCGCGTAGACCGCTCCGATTCCTATTCGGACCGTTGGTATCCGGGCTCGGGGATTTACCGCCATGTATGGCTCAACGTAAAAAGCCCCGCGCATATCAAAACTTGGGGCGTCTATTTCCGCCACCAACCGACGGAAAACAACACCGCCAAGGTTAAGGCCACTTACGATATCGTAAACAAAAGCGATAAGCCGAAAAACATCTCGGTAAAAACAGTGCTTAAAAACCCCGACGGAAAAACCGTAGCCCAGAGCACTGACATTTTCAAGATCGGACCGGAAGAGGAAAAACCTTTCGATTTTGATTCCGAAGTAAAAAATCCGCAACGCTGGTCGCCCGAAAATCCAAACCTGTATACGCTCAAGGTCTTTCTTTCTGAAAATGGAAAAACCACCGATTACGCCGAGCGGAAAGTCGGTATCCGCGATATTTCTTTCAGTCCCAAAGACGGATTCCGCCTAAACGGACAACGCCTTAAAATCAAAGGCGTCTGCACCCACCACGACGCCGGCCCCGTTGGCGCCGCTGTGCCTGAGGACGTTTGGCTTCGCCGACTGAAACTATTGAAAAGTATGGGTTGCAATGCCGTAAGGACGGCGCATAATCCTTTCGCTCCCGAGTTCTATCGCATGTGCGACGAACTGGGCCTGATGGTTATGGACGAGTCCTTCGACGGCTGGGAGCGAAATAAAACCCGTGCCGGCTACGGAAATTTCTTCGAAGAGTGGGCCGTCCGTGACCTTTCCGATTTTATCCGCCGTGACCGCTCGCACCCCAGCGTGATAATTTGGAGCATCGGCAACGAAGTGCCTGGCGCCACGCTCAAGACCCAGAAAATGCTGGTGGACATCTGCCACAACCTCGACCCCACCCGCCCCGTGACACAAGGCGGACACAGCCCTTCCAGAAAAGAAACCACGAACCTAAACACCCAAGGCCATCTCGATATAAAGGGATTCAACGGAAGCGCCGAACACCGCAACACGCTTGAGGACTACCATGCCCGACACCCGAAAGTGCCGATGATCGGGACGGAATTGCCGCACACTTACCAAACCCGGGGCGTTTACCGAAGCAACACGCATTATCGCCGTCAGCACTTTCCGGCCATGTGGGAACAGACACGAACCTATGGCGGAAAACCGCTGGACGAAGATTTCAAGAAACGGATATTCCTCAAAGATGATCTAGCCTCCGAAGAGTTCTTTCCTGAAGAAACCCAGACACACTATTACCAAGACGGCAACAGTATTCCGATTCCAAACAACAAGCCTTTCGCCAAGCATTTGTATTACCAATCGTCATACGACAATGCCTTTGTCCGTTGCTCGGCCCGCGAATCTTGGAACCGGACGGAACGCTTCGACTTTATGTTGGGCGAATTCCGTTGGGGGAGCTTCGATTATCTTGGCGAAACCAACGAATGGCCCTCTCGCTTCGCCAATTTCGGCGTGATCGATATCTGTGGTTTTCCCAAAGACGCTTTCTACCTCTATCAAAGCATGTGGACCGACAAACCGATGGTACATCTGCTTCCGCACTGGACACATCCCGGAAAAGAAGGAAAAGCTGTACCCGTTGTGGCTTATACTAACTGCGATTCGGTTAGCCTGAGCTTAAACGGAAAATCACTAGGTACAAAAGCTTACAAAAAGAATGACCTGAAGTGGTTAGTCCCTTATAAAAAAGGAACATTAACAGCCACAGCCTACCGCCAAGGCAAGGCCGTAGCCACCGATTCCGTCCGGACCGCTGACCAGGCTAAAAAGATCCGATTGACGGCCGACAAAACAGAAACCCTAGCCGACGGTCGGTCCGTAATCCATTACACTATAGACATCACCGACGAGCGGGGCACTCTCTGCCCGATGGCTTCCAACGAGGTCACGTTCGATATAAAAGGCCCCGCCCGCCTTATCGGCGTAGACAACGGTGATCCGCTGGATCTGTCACGATATAAGGTTCCCCGCCGTCGGGCTTTCCGTGGCAAGTGTCTTTTAATGGTCCAAAGTACCGGGAGGAAAGGAAAGATTGTGGTCGAAGCAAGCTCGGACGGGTTGGAATCCGGAATGGTTATCGTTTTTGCGAAATAACCGCTTGAAAAAGGCGTCGCACCGTGACGCCTTTTCCATTTTCTCCTCCATTCATTGAATAGACACCAAAACCTCTTCTCGAATAATTCGAACCTCCCCACTCCTTAGCCTGTTGCCTTTTTGTAGCAATTCAGACTATAAACATGAAAAGCAGATATTTTTGCGCGATTCTTTTCGGCTTGACCCTGAGTGTATTTGCCTGTTCAAGCAAAAAACAAGAGGAAGCCCCTTCCGGAAAATTCGCCGACTGGGTATTTGTAAACGGCATTGTGTACCTTATGGACACTGACTTAACCAAGACTGAGGCAATCGCCATCTCGGCAGACACTATAACGGCTTTGGGCAAAAACGGCCAAGTAGACGACTGGATAGGCCCCAACACCAAAGTAGTGGATCTGAAAGGCCGAATGCTGATGCCCGGTTTTGTGGAATCGCATATCCACCCCGCCGTTGCCGGACTGTTAAATACGGGAGTACAGTTACTGGAATTCAGTACGAAAAAAGAAATAATGGAAGCGCTGAAGGCCTACAGCGAGCGTCATCCGTACAAAAAGGCCATTTTCGGCTTCGGCTGGTCCAATGACCTCTTCGAGCCAAACGGACCGCACAAGTCCGAACTCGATAGCGTAATCCACAATCGACCGGTATTCCTGATTGCCAACGACGCCCATAGTGCTTGGGTAAATAGCGAAGCTCTGGAATTGCTGGACATCGGAAAAGACACTCCCGACCCGCTTCCGGGCGTCCACTTTTACAAAAGGGATAAAAACGGAGAACCGACGGGCTGGCTGGTTGAGGGCGGGGCCTTTTGGCCACAACTCCCAAAACTTGGTTTAGGGTCTTCTTCGGACTTTAAACAGGGGCTGAAGGAAATTCTCCCTGTCTTGGCCTCATTCGGTATCACCAGCCTTTTTGACGCTGGCGTGCCCGGTTTGGAGCGCTACGCCCTTGCCGCTCTAACGGAGTTGGAAAGGGACGACGATTTGCCCGTGCGCTATTATACCAGTCATTACGTCACAAGCCCAACAGAGGCCGAAGATGCGGTCAAGGATTTTTTGGCTCTGAAAGAAGAATTTACTTCCGAGCTTGTGATTCCCTCCGCAATCAAAATCCCTAACGACGGGACAATCGAAGCCGAAACGGCGGCGCTGTTGGAACCTTACACCGACCATCCGAAAAATAGCGGAGCCGTAATGTTGGATCAGGAAACCCTGACCCGCCTGTTAATCCAAGCCGACTCGGCCGGAATAGACACGCATATCCACGCTATAGGCGACCGGACAGCGCATGAAGCGCTAAACGCAATCAAGGCCAGCCAAGATAAAACGGGAAGAAAAGACACCCGACACACGATCTGCCACCTTCAGTTAGTCAGGGAAAAAGATATCAAGCGCTTCGCTAACTTGGGTGTGATCGCCCAAGTTTCGCCACAATGGCCACAAGACCTCCACAGCACTTATTACAAACTTTGGGTAAAAGAGCTTGGAAAACGCAGGGCCAATCATCAATTCGAGTTCCGCACATTTCTGAAAAACAGGGTAATTATGAGTCTCGGAAGTGATTTTCCCGCTACGGGGGGAACTTTGACAGAAAGCTCGCCAATGTACGGCATAGAAACCGGCCGGACCAGACAAGTGCCTGGCAAACCAAACTCCTTTCCCATTCCACAAAAAAGCGAACGGGTATCGGTTGCCGAACTACTCAGAGGCTATACTTACAACGGGGCTTATCAATTAAGATCGGAAAAACAGATCGGGAGCCTAAAAGTCGGTAAAAAGGCAGATGTAATTATCTTGGACGAAAATCCATTGACAGTGCCCGTACACCAACTGCACGCCACGCAAGTTCTGTTTACTATGATGGGGGGAAAAGTAACCCACAACCGCCTGAACGATTTCGAATTCAGAACAGGAACGGATACGGATCTCCGTGAAATTATTAAATAATAAAGTAAAGAGTAAAGAGTCCAGAGTAAAGCGTAAAGAGTACTGACGTCCTTACTCTTTACGCTTTACTCTGGACTCTTTACTAATATAATTCTAAAAGCCTAAGGCTTTGCGTACTTGAGCTAATTTGGTGAGGGCCAATTCACGGGCTTTGGCTTCGCCTTCTTGGAGTTTTTTATCGAGTTCGTCGAGGTTCTCCATGTAGTAGTTGAAGGTTTCGCGTTCCTTGGCGAATTTCTCCTTGATCAACTCAAACAATTCCGTCTTGGCGTGTCCGTAACCGAAGTTTCCGGCCAAATAACGCTCACGCAACAACTCCACTTTGCTTTCAGGAGCCAAGAGCTTGTACAATGCGAACACATTGCAAGTCTCAGGGTCTTTCGGCTCTTCCAACGGCGTGCTGTCCGTTACGATCGACATCACTTGCTTGCGCAATTTCTTATCGGTTTGGAAGATATTGATCGTATTGCCTTTCGACTTACTCATCTTCGTACCGTCAGCGCCCGGAATGATCTTCACTTGCTCGTCGACACGCACTTCAGGCACAACGAAAAGCTCGCCGTATTTGCGGTTAAGCGTACCTGCGATATCGCGTGTGATTTCCAAGTGCTGGATCTGGTCTTTCCCAACCGGCACAAACTCGGCGTCGTACAACAGGATGTCGGCGGCCATCAAAACTGGGTAAGTGAACAGCCCAGCGTTAACGTCCGAAAGGCGACCAGCTTTATCCTTGAACGAGTGGGCGTTAGCTAACATCGGATACGGCGTAAAGCAGTTCAGGTACCAAGTAAGTTCGCACACTTCGGGAATCCTCGATTGGCGGTAGAAGATATTCTTGTCGGTGTCGAATCCGAAAGCCAACCAAGCCGCCGCCGTAGCGTTTACGTTGTGCTCGCGCTCCTCGGCATCCTTGATGGTGGTAAGCGAGTGAAGGTCGGCGATAAAAAACAAGGACTCGTTTTTCTGGTCCTTAGACAGCTCGATGGCCGGAATAATGGCCCCGAGAAGATTGCCCAAATGGGGCGCTCCCGTACTTTGGACTCCCGTAAGTATTCTCGACATGTCAGTATAAATTCTGTTAAAATAGTTCGGTGTAATTCATAAAGCAGGAATCATCCCCGTGCTTTTGCCGAAAAACGACTTGGAGCAACCGCCAATTTAATCGTTTTCGGTTTCTCCAAAATAATTCGGAGCACACAAAAGGCTTTATGTTGAGATAAACGTTTGCCAGTCAAACGGTTTTTGATATTTATTCCTTCTTTGCCTTGGCCAAACTACTCAAAGCGCCAAAATTAACCATTAGCGGATAAAGGGGCACGCAAGAGTCAGAATTTTTTCGTTATACCCATAGCCTTAAAAAGGGCGCAAGGTGTTAAAAAAAACTAAAACCTCCCTTTCCGCTCAACAACAGGCCGATATTTTGATATTTTTGATTGTGCGGTTTTTGCGAATGCATACCGAAACGACAAAAAGATACTATAAGAAACCAAATAAGACGTAACGATGAAAAAAAGTGTTCTCGGCATATTTATGATGCTGTTCACCGCCGCCAACCTCTTGGCGCAACAGGGACCAAGAATCTCGTTCAAGGAGTCGACCCACAATTTCGGGGCGGTAAAGGAGATTGAAGGAAAAATCACACACCGCTTCGTGTTCAAAAACGACGGCAACGCACCTTTGGTAATCAAAAGCGTTAGGGCCTCATGCGGATGCACCACTCCGGATTGGAGCAAGACACCCGTGCTTCCCGGCAAAAACGGATTTGTAGTTGCTACTTACGACCCGAAAAACCGCCCGGGCGCATTCCACAAGTCTTTGACTATTACGTCAAACGCCACGCCATCGACATCCCGACTTTATATCAAAGGCACCGTCACGCCGGCACCGCTCACACCGGAACGAAAATATCCGATCACACTCGGAAACATCCGCGCAAAGTATTCGGTGTTTCACTTAGGCAAAGTATTGAACAACAAGCCGACAGTAAAAACCTACGAACTTTACAACGCAGGCAACGCTCCGATTATCTTTACAGGAAAGAATACCATCCCAGCCCATATCAGCGTATCAATCAGCCCCCGAAGCATCAAGCCGAAAGAAACAGCCAAGCTGACACTGACTTACGACGGCAAGAAAAAAGACGACCTTGGCTTCCTGATGGACAATATGAAAATCGGGACAAACGATACCAAAGAGCCAACGAAACGCTTCAGGATAGCAGCCACTGTGGAGGATTACTTCCCGCCGATGACCGAGGCCATGAAGGCTAAAGCGCCTGTATTTACGCTTAACAAAAAAGTTCACGACTTCGGAAATATCGCCCAGAACCAAACTGTTTCGGCCAAATTTACCGTGACTAATACAGGCAAAAGCGACCTGAGAATCAAGAAAACGAAAACCTCATGCGGATGCACACTCACTCGTCAGCAAAAAGATGTGCTGAAACCGGGCGAATCCACTGACATGACCGTCGATTTCCGTACTGGCACACGCACGAACAAGCAGATCAAGACAGTGACTGTCTACACTAATGATCCCGCAAAACCTGTTGAGCGCATCACCATCCGCGCCAATGTTCAGGCACCCACCAAGCAATAACACATTCGGCATCAAGCCTAAAAAATTATTGTAAGGAATAACAACAGGCCTCCCGAAGTTATGGGAGGCCTGTTCTTTTTTGTCAGTTCGGCAACTATCCCGACATCAGTACTGCCCGGTACGTAATAGCACCAGCGTGCAGGCTTCCTGCACCTCAATTCCCGAGGTTTCCAGCTTTTTCTGAAAATCAGGACTTTCGGTTCCTGGATTAAAAATCACTCTACGGGGTTTCAACGAAATTATATATTCTTCCAATTCCGCCTGATTTTTTGGCCCGACGTATAACGTAACGGTGTCGATGCCCTCAAACATTTCACGTTTACGGATATCATGGATAGGTGAGCCGGCCACTGTCCCCTCCCGCAATCCCGACAATACGAAAGGACAACCGTATTCGGCCAACATATTGGCGGCTTTAAAGGAGTAGCGCTCCGGATTTGTCGACGCGCCGATCACCAAAGTTTTATCTTTCTTCATTTTTCAACAGTTTTATCACTCTAAAATTCCCTCCAAAAGCTACCGGAATATCCGAAATCTTAGTCATCCCAGTCCCGAAAATGATTTTGTCAATATCTCGGGTAATATCAGAAAAAAGGGCTGATGTAAATAAATTAGCCAAACGACGGGCAAGTCCGGGGGCTTCGCCTGGTTTTACAAATTTGTCAAAAACCGCAACTGTACCACCGGGCTTAAGTACTCTGACAACCTCTCGCATACATGCGTAAGGGTCCGGAATCACGGCTACGATAAGGTGCAACACAACGGCGTCGAACGATGAGTCGGGGTAATCGATATTCTGCCCGTCTAGGATTCTCGCATCGACTTCCTTCCCCAACCCTGCGGACCGAGAACGGATTTTCTCTACCATTGCAGGAGAAATATCACCTGCGGACACATGCCCCACCCCACGTAAATATGGAAGATCCAAGCCTGTTCCCGCACCAAGAACCAGCACTTTGTCGGAAGCCCCCAGTTCCAAACTTTGTATAGAGCGCTTGCGGTGCGGTTCAAGAACCTCAGCAATCCGATCGTAAAAAGGAGCGTAAAAAGTATAGCGTAATCGGTTCCAAGAATTTGTGTTCAATCTCATTTAATGTTTCTTTTTCACTCCAAACTTCTCATCCACACAAAAACCTCCTTCAGCATTTCCATTGCGCCGGCAGCGTGCGAATCAGCCTGCAACTCTTTGAACTCAACGGCTTCAGCACCATTTTCTATCATCAAGTTCTTTGTGGCTATCGTGTTAGCCATCGGGATGATCTCATCCCCCGTACCATGATATAATCTCACTTTGGCCTTCGGAGCCCAATCCGCAACGCTATTCTTTTCCAGAGCCTGCAAAAATTCCGCTTCGTTTCCGTTTTGCAAACCTGTAAGAAAATCTGGATTAAACAAATCTGACACGTTATCCGGCAAACGATCGTTCACCTCTCCCTGTCCATACCTTCCATCAAGCATATTTGTCATTCCCGAAGCGTAATCCGAATGGAAAAAATCTGTTCTAGGCCGATTCCAATCGTTATTCTCAACATATGAGTTAGTCACAAAAGCCAAATAAGCCATAGACGGATAATCGTCTTGCGCAATAGCGCCAAGAGCCACATCCTTAATATCGAACCCACCTGCCCCGGCGGCCACTCCCAATATTTCAAACCCGTGGTTTTCCTCGTTCTCTTCCATCCATTTCAAAGTGGCCAATGCGGAATACCCTCCCTGAGAATAACCGGCAATCACCATTTCCGAAGTGTGCTTTTTCCCCATTTCCTGAAGCATTTCTTTGACGGCAACGAGCATATCGACAGAGGCTTTCGCCGTAGGCTCATATAAATAATAAGGATGGTTTTCATCTTTCGAAGTACCAAAACCTATCAAATCCGGGGTAATTCCGATATAACCCGCAGAACCAGCCAATGCGTAAGTTGAAAACGATTCTTCGGACGGAGCGTCTCCGTCGGAAAAAATGGTTCCCCTGTGAATCATCGCCAAAGGAAAAGCTTTGTCCCCCTCAGGAAGGCTGACAATACCCGAAGCCTCCACTTCCTTGTCGCCCAAGTTTGTCTTATAAACAACTTTATAAGTCTTGATATCATGTTCCAGAATATTGGCCAAGTCTCCGTATCCCAAAAAAGTGGCTCCCAAAACTGCCGCGCTGGACGTAAGCGAACCTGACTCATTATAAGAAACCAGCTTTTTATTCACCGGCACAATATCCTCATCACTCGACGACGACCCGCAGGCCTGAGCAAGAACCAGCAACGCTATCAGGGCAATTAAACGAAACTCCGACTTTAGCATAAGACAATTTTTTATTCCAAATTAAATATGACTTTGGAATGTATAGCGAGTGGCAAAAGAAAAAGTTTCGATTCTGAAGAACCAATAATACAAAACCCCGTAATTTTTTGCACAAAAAAAGTCACCCTCCGGGGTGACTTTCCATTTCTTTATTGTCTTTCGAATATAAGACCTTAAAGTACCGTTGCCGGATCTGGTTGGTGAGCTTCTTTCAACAAATCGTTAACCGATTTTACCGGGTTAAACGTGGATACCGGAACTTCTACAAAAATGGTATTCCAGTCCGACATCGCTCCGTTCCACAATCCAGGTCGTTCCTGTGCCACTATCGGCCTTCCATTTCTTGTCTTTTTAGTGATGAACCCGGCCTTGTGATCCACAAAATTCTCAAGGTTAAACGGCTCACCTCTATAATCCCGAATCGAACAAACTAAGTCAACAGGGTTAAAGTGAGTCGAACCTTTCAAGATCGTCGCTTTCACTTCGTTCGAAGAATCGATCTGCGCTTGCTCGACAATTTGCAACGAAATGGAATGATCCTCATTGATAACCCAAAACGGGCCTCCGCCAGGCTCACCCTCATTCTTAACCATTCCGCAAACCCTAATAGGCCTGTTAAGTTTTTGTCTCAACCAGTAGATATTTTCCTCGCGGTTTGCCGGACGGTCGTAAGGCAATACGCAAAGTTGCTCCTCAACAAAGTTGTTCATCTCCTCAATCAGGTCTGAAGTCATGCTGTCCTCATGCTCCAACAGATCCATGTAAAGGTGGATTTTGCGCTCATAATCGAGCAACAATCCGCCAAGCGCCTGTTTGTACAAGTAAGTGTCACGCTTAAACCTGTCACAGACCACATTGTCGATATTTTTCAGGAAAACGATTTCTGCATCCAGGTCATTGAGATTCTCGATCAAAGCACCGTGCCCGCCAGGCCTAAACAGCATACCGCCATCATCGTCCCTGAAAGGGGTCAAGTCTTCCTCCACCGCTATCGTATCCGTCTTCGGCTTTTGGACCGAAAACTCAGTCTCCACGGAAATCCCATGAGTCTTTTTATACCTTTCGCTCAATTCAGTAGACAGCTCACGGAAAGACTCTAGATGTTCGGGGGAAACCGTAAAATGTAAACGGACCGTATCTTCATTGCCTTTTGCGTAAGTTACACCTTCCACAAAATGCTCTTCCAAAGGTGTTCTAGTTTCCGCTTTGTAACTATGGAACTCCAATAATCCTTTGGGCATGCTTCCATAATTCAAACCCAATGGAGTCAACAACAATTCCAATACGGTTTTATATTCCTTTTTCTTCAGCAGTTCCTCTATATCCCAACCTTGCTTTTCTGCAACCGCTTCCAAAAGACTCCAAAACGAAAAGGATTTAATCTCGCTAAAAAACTCTTTTACCGCCGGAGTCATGTCACAAGTGCCATTCAGATACTCAAACAAGTGCTTGAACATTCTGGTGGCCGCACCCGAAGCTGGTGTAAATTTCACAATTCGGCGACCTTTTGACTCCCTATCGTATGCCAAGGCGTATTCCTCGGCCGAATCCTCATCCAACGCCGTAATACCGTCGCCAATAGACGCGGCCTTTACGATGTTTAGGAATGGGAAGCCCGATTCGAAATTGCTCAACTGCCGGGTCACTGACTCCGGCGACATTCCTTTTGCCTTTAACTGATTGAGATCTTTTTCGGAAAACTGCATATAACCGTCTGCTGAAAATGTGTGTCCTTGTAAAACGACGAAAAACCTTCTCTAGTCCGAAAAACAAACGTTTTTTCGAAAAATAGGCGGTTTCTGTTTTCAACTGCGAAGATAGAAGATATTCTTTTTTTTCATCCACCTATTTGCAAAAATAAATTCGATAAAAACTAAGATATTACAATTTGAAAACGTTTGTAAAGGATTTATTTCTTCAAAAAAGACAAAAATAAAATTTCTAACATCAAACTTATCCATTCAAACCGCACTGGAAAAATTTCAATCCATATATTTTTCGAGTTGACGGGCCTTGAATTACGAATTCAATAAAGTAACTTGTGTTTCTTTCAAAAACTGTAAAAAACCAGACGATTATGGTCAAGCACGTAGTGATGTGGAGATTTAAGGATGAAGCCAACGGCAACACCAAAAGCGAAAACATCAAAAAAACTATAGAAATTTTACAATCCCTGAAAGGCAAAATCGAAACACTTTCGAGTTTGGAAACAGGAGAAAATTTCAATCCTTCTGAAGCCGCATTTGATCTTGTTTTAATTACAACACACCCAGACAAAGAAGGCTTGGACGCTTACCAAACACACCCAGATCACAAAGAAGCTGGCGCTTTTATCGGTTCGGTAGTATCAGAAAGGGTTGTTACTGATTTCGAATTCTAAGAGAACTTTCTCCACCAAAAAGCCCGGCCTATATCTAACCTAAGCCGGGCTTTTTTGAAAGAAACCATACCTACCGCTTAGACTTCAACCAAAGTTGGAGTTACTTTTTTCACTTTATTAGACGTTCTGTTTAGCACGAAAAGGCATGTGCCTAATAGCAAAAACGCCCCGGCCTGGTGAGCCACTCCCATAAAAACGGGCACTTTCATTAATAAAGTAATCACTCCCAATAAGAATTGAATTCCCAAAGTGACCCCAAAATAGTTGAAGGCTCTGGCTTGATATTTACCCAAAGGTTCATTTTTGCTTCTAAACCAATATACCAGCCCCCAAACTAGCAAACCAGTAGCCAAATAGCGATGTATAAATTGCACACCGGCCAAACCACTCACAAAATTCTTCCAAAATGGCGACATGGCGGTCACAGCCTCGGCGATCCACGAATCCCCCATTTTCGGAAAAGTGTTGAAGACCAAGCCGGCTTTAAGCCCCGCCACAAAGGCTCCGTATATGATTTGTACAGAAAGAAACACCACGAACCAGATCATTTCCTTTCTGTATTTTTTCAACGATGCGTGTCCTTCTTCATACCCGGAAAATTGTAATTTCAAGGCGGTATCAAACGTGACAGCGAATGTCAAGAAGGCCGTAACCAAATGAGCAGCCAAACGATAATGGCTTACGCTGGGAACGTCTACCAAACCGCTTTTCACCATATACCAGCCCAACAGCCCTTGCAAGCCACCTAGAAGAAAGATCAACAAAAGCCTAGGCGTATAGCCTTCAGGTATTTTTCGGTTTGCCAAAAAGACAAGAAAGGGAATCAGGAAAACCACTCCGATAAGTCTGCCCAGCAACCGGTGCAGGTATTCCCACCAAAAAATCGACTTGAACTCTTCCAAAGTAAAATCATAATTGATCTTTTGGAACTCCGGGAATTGCTGATACTTTTCGAACTCATTCTGCCATTGCGTCTCGCTCAATGGCGGAATAGCGCCGGTGACCGGCTTCCAATCCACCATCGAAAGGCCCGAATGCGTAAGCCTCGTTATTCCACCGATCACCACCATCACAAATATCAAAGCGCAACCCAAATAGAGCCACCGAATCATCCATTTGTTATTCCCCTTCATTTTATTTAAATTATCTAGTCTCCAATCGTTTACAATTCACCTTAAAGCCTGAGGAATGTTCCTCGAACGGTTTTTGCGCCCTTCACCCTGGGCGACGTACGCAAGGTATCGGCTAAAGACTGAAATAACCAATCGCTCCCATAGAAAACGTCGATACGACGATTGGACAAACAACAACTCAAACCCTAATACAAAACATGCAAAACGAAGAAACAACGTACCGAGAGGCAGGTACGGATGACGTAAACGGTATGATCCGGTCCTTTGAGGAAAAGCGTCCGAGTATCGTGTTCGAATGGAACGATACGGAAACCGAAGCCCAAGGCTGGGTTGTGATCAATTCCCTTCGCGGAGGCGCGGCCGGTGGCGGTACCAGAATGCGAAAAGGTCTCGACAAACACGAGGTGGTCTCGCTTGCCAAAACCATGGAAGTGAAGTTTACGGTATCCGGGCCCGCTATCGGCGGAGCCAAATCCGGAATCAATTTCGATCCGAACGACCCCAGAAAAGAAGGCGTGCTTCACCGTTGGTACAAAGCCGTCACTCCCCTACTGAAAAATTATTACGGAACCGGCGGAGACCTAAATGTAGACGAAGTGGCCGAGGTAATCCCCATCACAGAGAATTACGGACTTTGGCACCCGCAAGAAGGTATTGTCAATGGCCACCACAGGGCTGACGAACCGGACAAAATCCGCCTTTTGGGCCAGTTAAGGCTTGGTGTTAAGAAAGTTATCGAAGACACTTATCTTTCGCCGGACGTCAAACGCAAGTTCAATGTATCCGATATGATCACCGGATATGGAGTTGCCGAATCGGTCAAACATTATTACCATATCTGGGGCGGAGACCTTGAACGAAAAAGAGCCGTAATCCAAGGCTGGGGCAATGTGGCAGCTTCCGCCGCATATTATCTGGCACAATCGGGAGTGAAAATCGTTGGGATTTTAGATAAAGACCATGGAATCGTAAAGCCTGAAGGTTTGGATTTCGAAGAAGTGAGAAGACTTTTTCTGTTGAAAAAAGGAAACAAGCTTAACTCCGAGGCTATGGTTTCAAGAGAACAGGCCCAAAAAGACCTCAATCATACTGATGCCGAAATTTTTATTCCCGCAGCGGCTTCCAGGCTTGTCAGTAAAGAGGATATTCAAAAAATGGCGGACAGAAAACTTGAGCTTATTTCCTGTGGCGCCAATGTTCCTTTCGCTGATAAAGAAATCTTCTTCGGTGAAATAAGCCGTTACGCTGACAATACATCAGCCGTTATTCCTGATTTTATCGCCAACTGCGGAATGGCCAAAACTTTCGATTATCTGATGCGCCATCCCGCCGATCTTACGGACCAAGGCATTTTCAAAGCGACTTCCGAAGCTATTCGAAAAGCGCTGTTAAAAGTTAACGAGATTAACCCTGACAAATGCGGGCTAACCGCCTCAGCCTTCCGGATCTCATTAGCCGATCTGATTTAAAGAACTAATTTGAGAAAAAGTCCGCCAGCCGTTTGCTGGCGGAACTTCTCCCGACTCCCGCATTTTCAACAGGAATCGACTAACCAAACGTATCCGAAAATAATATCATTCTCCAAGAGTGTCTGCCCACAGCAAAATGCTCCAAGCCTCCTGAATTTTTCTTTCTGCGATAAGCTCTTTGGCCCAAGTATGCAATTTTCTCAATCGTTTTCCCGCTTCGGCCAAATTCATAATTTCCTCCACAGCATAAACATATTCCTTCAGAAAATCCTTCTGGTCCAATTTACTCGGAAACCTCTCAATACCGCCGAGCTTCCCCAAGTCATTTCCCGAAAGCACATCACTGTTACGAACAGATTCCGGCATTGAATCAACACCTAGCCCGGATTTCCCAATCGGTTTTTCGACTTCGAAAAGGGAATCCCCGCTCGCTCTGCAATACCAATCGCCACCAAGACGGGCAACGGTATCCAACAAAAACGGATCGGGAAGACCATCTTTCAAGATCCTCTTTTGGACATGCATCATTTTCACTTCGCATATCACCAGGTTGCCGCTTCCGCCCTCGTTTCCCAGAGCCACAACCTCTTTCACTTCGCATTCAAACGAAACGGGAGCCTCTTTAACTCTTGGTGGTGTCACCAATTCGGAAGCTTGGGCCGTAAAACCGCTCTTGGCAAATTCATCCACGTCACGTTCATAAGAACCGCTCGACAATGAAGTTTGCTCTACCATATCATGCGAAACCAAATTTACTACCGCCTCACGTACTTCATGGACATTATCCAACGTGTGCTTAGTTTCGTTCGTACGAATACTCCTAAGTGGCGAGAAAACCAAGATTGGCGGATTTGCCGAAAACACGTTAAAGAAGCTAAACGGACTCAAGTTCACGTTCCTCGCTCCGTCAACAGTGCTAACAAGTGCAATCGGGCGTGGCGTTACGGACGAAGACAGATACTTATATTTATCCTGCGGACTCAAGGTCCTGAAATCGATCGTTTCCATAACCATGTCAGTTCAAAATATTCCGTTCCGCTGTCGCAACCGCCTCTTCCGAGCGGGCTAACAATTGGTTTCTTACCTCTCCCAGTTCAATCCTGACTCCTTTAAATTCGGCGAAGCCACGTAAGCAAACCACATCTCCTTCTTTTAAGAAGGATCTCTTTTCCCCGTTGCCAAAAACGATAGGTTGTTCTCCATTCCATGATGCCTCAAGCATCGATCCCCATTCGCCTTTGTTTGGTCCGCTGATAGTTCCAGAAGCCATCAAATCGCCAACCCTAACGTTACATCCGCCCAAAGTATGGTGGGCTAATTGCTGGCAAATATCCCAATACAAATGCTTGGAATTCGTCCGGCAAATAACTTCTTCGTGATCGTCAACGGTGAAGACACTCACTTCCAAGGTAACATCGAAATGCCAATCGGATTGCTTTTGAAGATATTCCAACGGGTCTGGACTCTGCTCTGGCCCGGCAGTCCGGAATGGTTCCAGCGCCTCCAACGGCGTTATCCAGTGCGATATAGACGACGCGAAATTCTTCCCGGCGAAAGGCCCCAACGGAACGTATTCCCAACGCTGAATATCCCTGGCCGACCAATCGTTGAACAAAACAAAACCGAAAACATGGTCCCCGGCTTTTTTCATTTCCACGGGGTTGCCCTGTTTCGAATTTTTTCCGATAACAAAAGCCATCTCCAACTCAAAGTCCACCCTTTGGGATTCACCAATCGTAGGAATTCCTTCGCTGTCACAAATTTGTCCTTTCGGCCAACTTACAGGCTTTCCAGATGCGATAATCGAGGAAGAACGTCCGTGATAGGCTACTGGCAGACTTTTCCAATTAGGCATCAAAGCGTTTTCAGCTCCCCGGAACATCGTCCCCACATTTCGGGCGTGATGTTCGGAAGAATAAAAATCAGTGTAATCGCCAATATTCAGCGGTAATTTCATTTCCGTTTCCGAAAGTGGCTTCAGACAGCGATTTGTTTTTTCACGTTCTATTGCGTCCGCATTTTCGGATAACAAATCTTGTAAACGACTTCTTAACGCTTTCCTTTTTTTGTCTCCCAATGATATAAGATCATTCAGAAAATCGTTTTGCAAAACAGAAAGCTTCAAGCCCAATCCGTCGAGCAAGCCGATTCGCCAGAGGTTTAGCAAATCCAAGGCATAATCTCCAATCCGAACGGCCACACGACAGTCCCCTTCGTGCCTGAAAACACCAAAAGGAAGGTTTTGGACGGGAAAACCCGAAGCATCCGCCCCAGGCACCCAAGATTTTAATGCGAATGTGTTTTCCATCACGGTTTTATCTCACAAAGTCCCTCTCAAAGCCTGCTCGCGTTCAATAGCTTCAAACAAGGCCTTGAAATTTCCTTTCCCGAAAGATTTCGCTCCTTTTCGCTGAATTATTTCGATGAATAAAGTCGGTCTGTGTTCCAGTGGCTTGGTAAAAATCTGTAAGAGGTACCCCTCATCATCACGGTCAACCAAGATTCCCAATTCACCCAAAATTTCTATTTCTTCCTCAATATTCCCGACACGTTCGGTCAAGCTTTCGTAATAAGTTGCGGGAACTCTCAAAAACTCAACACCTCGGCGACGCAATTCCCGGACTGTAGTCACTACATCATCCGTAGCCATCGCGATATGCTGTACGCCCGGCCCATGGTTAAAATCCAAATATTCTTCTATTTGGGATTTCTTCCGGCCCTCGGCAGGTTCGTTTATCGGGAACTTGATCCTGCCATTGCCATTGGACATCACCTTGCTCATCAACGCAGTGTAATCCGTCGAAATATCTTTATCATCGAAAGAGATAATCTGCTTGAAGCCCAATACATCCTCATAGAATTTGACCCACACGTTCATCTCATTCCAGCCAACATTCCCAACCATATGATCGACATATTCCAAACCCAAAGGCTCAACTTCATACGCAGGCGCCCAAGCTTTGAAACCAGGCAAGAAAACGCCGTTATAGTCCTTTCGCTCTACAAAAAGGTGTACTACATCGCCATAAGTGTGGATTCCGGAACGAACTACCGTTCCGTCAGCATCTTGCTCCGTTACGGGCTCCATAAATGATTTCGCACCACGGCCGACGGTATCGTAATAAGCCTTCTCGGCATCATCGACCCAAAAAGCGACCGTTCGGACGCCGTCACCGTGTTTGTCAACGAATTCGCCGATATACGTTCCCTTATGCAAGGGAGCGGTAAGCACCAGAGTTATTTTTCCTTGGCGCAAAACATATGACGCCGTCTCCGTATTCCCGGTTTCCAATCCCGAAAAGGCCAAAGGCTGAAATCCCCAAGCCGTTTGGTAATAATACGCCGCTTGCAAAGCGTTGCCAACGTACAGCTCGACGTAATCTGTTCCGTTTATCGGCAGAATGTCCTCGGTATTACTGTTCATTTTAGGGTTGTTTTGTTTGTGTCGTTGTTGTTTTCTTACTCCAGCCAAGACCGGAAATATCCTGGCTTCTCGATTTCCAGCGCCGGTTTCGCAATATTCAGCGGCTTAAAAGTGTCCACCATTACGGCGTATTCTTCCGTTCCCTTTTTGCCTAGACTTCGCTCCATAGCCCCAGGGTGCGGGCCATGCGGAATCCCAGCAGGGTGTAGCGTGATATAACCTCTATCGATATCGTTCCGGCTCATAAAATCACCCTCCACATAATAAATCACCTCGTCGGAGTCGATATTACTGTGGTTATAAGGGGCTGGAACAGCCTTTTCATGGTAATCGTATAAACGTGGGCAAAAGGAGCAAACTACAAATCCCCTGGATTCGAAAGTCTGATGGATTGGTGGTGGCATGTGGACTTTTCCCGTTATCGGCTGGAAGTCTTTTATGGAAAAGCCATAGGGGAAATTATAACCGTCCCAACCTATAACGTCAAACGGGTGAGAGGCGTAAACCACCGGATGCAAAAAGCCTTGTTTTCGAATCACAACGGTAAACTCTCCCTTCTCATCGAAGGTCTCCAAGCGCTGAGGCATCTTATAATCACGTTCGCAAAACGGAGAATGCTCCAGCATTTGTCCAAATCCGTTCCGGTACCTTTTAGGCGTATATACTGGCGAAAACGAATTTACGAACAAGAGCCTATTATTCTCCCCGTCAAATCTCAGCTGATAAATAATTCCTTTTGGAATAACCAAATAATCGCCCGGAACATAGTCGATTTGCCCAAGCATGGTTTTCAGTGTTCCTGTCCCCTCATGCACAAACAGAATCTCATCGGCATCGGAATTCTTGTAGAAATAATCCTCCTGCGATTTCCGCGGAGCGGCCACTCCAACCTCGCAATCCGAATTGAACAGAATCACCGAACGGCTATCAAGATAATCGTCAGCGGGCACAAAGGACAAACCGTCGTACAGACGGCTTTTAATGTTGTGGTCGTCTGCAAGTACTGGTCGGTCATCTTTGGGCAGGCCAACTTCCCTTACCATCGTCGGCCTATGAGCGTGATACAGAAGCGAGGAAAGTCCGGAAAAACCTTCGGTCCCGAACAATTGCTCATAATAATATCCACCCTCGGGCTTTTCGAATACCGTATGTCTAGTTTGCGGAAATTGCCCCAAACGGTAATAAATAGGCATATGTTCGTGGTTTCACATTATAAAAAGCAAACAAAATCTAAATTCGGATCTAGCTCTGACTAGATTGCCATTTCCAATATTTCCTCATCAACGATTAAGGTTCCGGCGGTAGCGTTCTTGATCTGTTCAACCGAAACACCCGGTGCTCTTTCCACCAAACGAAAACCTTCGGGACAAATGTCCAATACGGCCAAGTTGGTCACTATCCGCTTTACACATCCCACGCCGGTAATTGGCAGAGTACACTTTGGCAACAATTTGGATTCGCCCCGCTTGTTGGTGTGCATCATGGCCACGATGATATTCTGGGCGGAAGCCACCAAATCCATCGCCCCTCCCATTCCTTTCACCATCTTGCCCGGAATCTTCCAGTTTGCGATGTCTCCGGTTTCAGAAACTTCCATCGCTCCCAATACGGTCAAATCGACATGTCCTCCCCTTATCATGGCGAAGCTTGTCGCGGAATCGAAAATAACCGAGCCCGGAAGTGTAGTCACCGTTTCTTTTCCAGCATTAATCAAATCAGCATCCACTTGGTCTTCGGTAGGGTAGGGTCCCATTCCCAACAATCCGTTCTCGGACTGCAGGGTCACTGACATTCCGTCCGGGATATAATTCGCCACCAAAGTCGGAATGCCTATTCCCAAATTGACGTAATACCCGTCGCACAATTCCTGAGCTATACGCTTTGCTATTCCGTATTTATCAAGTGACATTTCCTTCCGTTTTGGTGGTTACTGTACGTTTTTCAATCCTTTTCTCGTACCCGACTCCCTCAAATATCCTTTGGACAAAAATTCCGGGTGTGTGGATCATATTCGGATCAAGCTCGCCCGCAGGAACAAGCTCTTCCACCTCGGCGACTGTCACCTTCCCCGCCATCGCCATCATCGGATTAAAATTCCTGGCCGTTCCTTTAAACACAAGGTTTCCGGCCTCGTCCCCTTTCCAAGCTTTGACAAAAGCGAAATCGGCGGTAAGTGCTGTTTCTAACAGGTGCGGTTTTCCGTTAAAGTCCCGGACTTCTTTTCCGTCCTGAACTTCCGTCCCGTATCCCGCCGGAGTAAAAAATGCGGGAATTCCAGCTCCCCCGGCCCTACAGCGTTCCGCCAACGAGCCTTGCGGAATCAATTCCACTTCCAATTCTCCGCTGAGAAGCTGACGCTCGAACTCGGCGTTTTCACCTACGTAAGAAGAAATCATTTTACTGACCTGACGCTGATGCAACATCAGACCTATTCCGAAATCGTCTACGCCTGCGTTATTGGAGATACAAGTGAGGCCGGTAATTCCTCGACGGACCAATTCCGAAATACTGTTTTCTGGAATACCGCAAAGCCCGAATCCGCCAAGCATCAGCGTCATGCCGTCCTTGACTCCATCCAGGGCCTCACGGGCGTTCTGGTATACTTTGGACATGTGGTTTTTGGGTTATTTTTGTTTGTTGTTCGCATGTAAGCCATAGGCGGAAAAGACATATCCCGAAGCGATCCTACAGATTACGCTTTACCAATTTATTAAAATGAAAGCATGAAAAGCAATGCATTATGGCATTATTTTAAAATAAATAATATATTTTAGAAATAAAAGCAACAACAATTAACACTATAACCCAAACCCACAACAGAAGCAGAAAGCCTTCAGAAAGGTTATTTCGGCTTTTGGAAACAAACAAAAACAATGACACAGATTTATGAAAATTACACCCCCGCAGATTTCGAAGTCTGGAGCTTGCTTTACAAACGACAAGAGGAAGTTCTAAAGGAAAGAGCATCGAAAGAATACCTTTCAGCGTTAAAAAGCATTGAGTTTTCAGAAAAAAGTATCCCGAGATTCACCGACACCAACAAAATTCTGGATAAGGCCACAGGCTGGGGAATCCATGTCGTTCCGGGGCTGATACCTCCCGGAGATTTTTTTGAATTGCTTGCGCAAAAAAAGTTTTGTTCCTCCACATGGCTAAGAAAGCCCGAGCAATTGGATTACCTTGAAGAGCCAGACATGTTCCATGATACTTTCGGTCATGTTCCTCTTCTTGTGAACCCTTTTTACGCTTCGTTTATGAAAGCTATCGGGGAAGTTGGCATAAAGTATACGGACAACCACGACGCACTTACGATGTTGCAGCGCCTATATTGGTTTACGATAGAGTTCGGGCTAATCCGAGAAGAAGGCGAATTGCGAATCTACGGCGCCGGGATACTATCCTCCCCCCAAGAATCCGTATATTCTCTCTCTGACAAACCGGAACACCGAGAGTTTGATATCGAACCTGTTTTCGACACTCCTTTTTATAAGGACAGACTGCAAACCTGTTATTATATTATTGACAGCTACGAACAGCTTTACAACTCTGTCGGTCAGATTGACAAAATACTTGAAGAACGTGTCCGGAACGGTGTCCGTCTTAAGAATCCTGTTTAACGTTTTTGCGCTGGAAAAATTCCGGCGCAAAACTTATTTTCCAAATTCAAAATCTCGCTTCGCCAAACAATATTCGACACCTAATTGCCCGTCGAAATCAAATTCCTTCACGAAAGACATTCCGACTTTTTCAAGCACTCTTACGGAAGCTATATTTTCTGACATTGCCCTTCCAACAATTCCAGAGATTCCTTTTTTCGAAAAACCATAATCTAGACAAGCCAAAGCCGCTTCGGTAGCGAACCCGCCCCCCCAATGTTTCCTGAAAAAACGGAAACCCAGATCCACAACACCGTCGCCATTCCGCTTAAGGCCCGACCAACCAAGAAAATCACCTGAACTTTTATCTAAAACAGCCCACCTTCCGATACCATACTGCCGATACTGGTCATAATTCAAAATTAACGACAGGGCCTCCTTAACGTTCACAAAAGCCCTATCGCCTGTATACCTCACAACTTCAGGATCTTCGTTCAGCATAAAAATGTCTTTCGCATCCGACGCATCCCATTCCCGTATCAGCAAACGCTCAGTTTCGGCAATCAGCTTCATTTGAAATAATCTTTCTTAAACTCTAAAATCCGGGGAAAAAATTGAGCGAAATCCGCCCGTAGCTCTTTTTCGTTATCCTGAAGCACAGTAAAACCATTCTCTAGGCCAGAATCAAACTTTGTCCGTGACGCAATTCCTTTAAACGAACGGTCAAGCCCTTTGTCCGTTGCGTACGAAGCCAGCCAATCATATTGTATCATACGCTCGCACACAAATTGCGCTTTCTCAGGCATAGTGGCCATTTCAAGTGAAAGTGCGCTATAACATCGTTGTGAAAAATCCGACAAATCCTCTCCCGTCCACTTCACAAAATCGGTCGCTAACAAATAATCATAATAAAGATCAACGGCAACACCCGCATAATGACCAAATTCAGCTCGCACTCGTTTTACCGACTGGATAAAAACAGGGTGGCTATCGGTAAAGTCATCAATCGCCCGATGCCAGATCACTCCGCGACGGAAATCTTCAGGAAGAGCCTCTAATGTTTTCTTTCCTTTCACAAAGTCTCCAGCGAAATTACCGACCAGCGTATCTTCATCTGACAACACGAAATGAGCTAAATAATTCATAAATTTGTTGTTATCTCTGTCGCTAACCAGAATCCATATTCTGGGCTTGGGGCCGAAAGGTAGCCAATTCTGCGACGACATCTCGAAAACGGGGAGTAAATGAAAGAAGATTTATACGGCAAAGGCCTCTATCGATATTACAAAGGGGAACACTCACTGGAATTTAAGCTCCACAATGATTACGGATCACCCGAAATGATGCCAATCGAAGTCTTTTTTGAAGGGGAGGATTCCATAAGCGAGCTTGAGGAACTCGCATTGGAAAACTGTAAGGGAAAAGTTCTCGATATTGGCGCCGGCGCCGGAAGGCATTCATTAATTCTGCAAGACAGAGGTTTTGATGTAAAGGCCATTGACATCTCCCCCCTCGCTGTAGAGTTAATGAGAGAACGCGGCGTTACGCAAGCCGAAAAAGCGGATATCCTCACACTGGGTACCGAAGGTAAGTATGACACTTTACTTCTGCTCATGAATGGGTTAGGTTTAGCCCAAAAACTGGACAACGTCTCAGAGTTGCTCAACAAGCTAAAACAGTCTTTAGCTCCCGGCGGACAAATTATCTTCGACTCAAGCGACTTGGCTTACCTCTACGAGAACGAACCGTTACCCTTTGACAAATACTACGGAGAGGTGAATTTTAGATATGAATTAGACGAAGAAAAAGGAAAATGGTTTGGTTGGGTTTATGTTGACCCGAGAACTATGAAATCACTGGCCGAAAAAGCAGGGTTTCATTTCGAAATCCTCTTTGTTGACGACAACGATCAGTATCTAGCCAAGCTGACTTTATAAAAAATATTGCGACCCCTAGCTCTCCTCATATTTGAGGACAACTAGGGTCGCAGATTTATTGGGTAGACTTTATTTCACTAATACAGTTTTCTTAACCAGCTTATCATCATACTTGATAACCAGCACATAGACTCCTCTTTCCAAGTCGAACTGGTATTTATCCTGCGCTCCGGATTCCATATACACCACTTCCTGACCTGTCAAAGCGTTGATCTTGATAAAGTCTAGTTTTTGAGGATCATCCACACCAACATTCACTAAACCATCGGAAGGAACAGGAAACACACGTACTTCATTGTCATGGTTTGCGGTTTGGATCCCTCCCAACAACACCGTAACGTCTACCTCAAATTCTTCTGCCAGCGCATTATACTTATCAGTCTTCGGTACACTTGCCCTAACACGCGCCACTCCTCCTTGGCCTAACGTGACTACCGTGTCACCATTCATTTTAATAATGTCGCCCCCTGAGATAACATCAAAGGCCACTTTGCCGTCGGAATCAGAAACTATGAACGTTTTGTGAGGCCCTTCCAAAGTGGACATTTGAATATCTTCCACGTTATACAACTCAGGCTCAGCACGTGTAACAGTCACTTGAACAATTAAATCCGCAGGCAAGTAATTTGAAGTTTCCGTAGTATATGCCCGCAGTTTTCCTGTACCTGACTTGAGAGACCCCAAGAAACTGTTGTTGCTTCCACTAAGGGCGAACACGTCCCCTCCTTCTATTACTTCAAACGAGATTGAACCGTCAGAGTCAGAGAACGCCTCTAGATGTACAGGAATATTTCCGTATACTTTTGTCACCCTGCCCATATGCACTTCGGGCTGGGCTTTCAAAATGGTTAGGGATACCTCTTTCTCAATTGGCAATATGTCATCCGTTCCTGTTACAAAAGCCCGAATCTTCGCGGTTCCCGCATTAAGAATATTCAAGGAATCCATACTGTTTCCCATCAACTCTACTACACTTTGTCCTTCGACAACCTCAAAAGAAACAGGTGTTTCGAAACTCGCCTCAGCCAGCAGTTTAAAAGGTGAGTCTCCGTACGTTCTGACAAGATCGCTAAAATTCAAGGTCGGTTCCGCTTTATTAATAACGATCGTAATTTCTTTTGATGAAGATTCTACGTTATTGTCCTCTACTGAAGTCACCAAAATCCTTGCGGTGCCAGCTCCTTTTATGGACACAACTTCTTGGTAGGCTCCTAACAATTCCACAATGCCTTCCCCTTCGATTAATTCATATTCCAATTCCGCCGGAATACTTGTTTCTCCATCCAAAACAAACGGCTGGTCACCGAAGGTTCTTTCCGCGTCATTGATTGTAATCACAGGAACCCCTTTCTCAACAGTCAATTTCATATCGATCTCATCATCCCACCAAGAATCCGTACCGGCTATGGAGGCGCGAATTACCGCTTCGCCTGTATTCAATACTTTTAGGGTTCCGTTATTTGTTCCTGAGAGCTCCACAATTCCAGCACCGTTCAAAAGCGAGAAACTTAAGTTTCCTGGAGAGTTTGTGATCGCTTGCAATTGGAAGTCGGGGATACCGAAAGATACCGTTTGATTCGGAAAGTCAGTTTTCGGAACAGCTCGGCCTTCATAAGCCACTTTTCTGACTCTCAAATTCTCACCGTCAGCAATAAAAAAGTCTCCGGTAGGCAATACCGCCAAACCAAAAGGCCTACCTAAACTCGCTTTTCCGGAACGGCCGCCATCACCGCTATAACCAAAATTCCCATTACCAGCAACTGTAGATATGTTTCCAGTGACATCAACTTTTCGTACCACATAATTTTCATTGTCAGAGAAATAGAACGCTCCAGTCTGATCGAAAGAAATACTGCTTGGCTCGTTCATCTCAGCATTTCTGGCCGAACCACCATCACCGCTATAACCGCGACTTCCGATACCGGCGACTGTCGAGATTATACCTCCAACGACTTTACGAATTCTTTGGCCTCCTTGCTCTACTATATAGAGGTTGCCGTCCGGGCCGAACTCTACAGCGGACGGCTTATTCACCTTGGCTTGCGACACTGGACCGTTATCACCCGTTGAAGCCGCCGTACCGTCTCCCGCATATGTGGAGATTACTCCATTCGGAAAAATGATTCTTACTTTATTTGCGTCCTGCTCCGCAACATAGATATTACCCTGCGCATCTACCGCAACATCCGCTGGGCGAAAGAGCGCTGTTTCAATCGCTAAACCACCATCAGGCCCACTTGAGTGCGCTCCAGTTCCGGCGATAGTCGTGATTGTGCCGTCTACAGATATCTTCCTTATTTTATTTCCCCAAAATTCGGCGAAATACAAATTACCAGCATTGTCAAAAGCACCCCTAATCGGCGTGTTTATCTCCGCTTCAGTCGCAAGACCACCATCGCCAGTTTCGCCCGAAATGCCAATACCTGCGATAGTGGTGATAATGCTGTCCTGCAAATTCACCTTCCGGATACGGTGGCCGAAAGTGTCAAAAATATACAGGAGAGTCTTGTCCGGGCTAAGTTCAACGCCCAAGGGATAGTTTAGGCGAGCCTTATTCGCCTTGTCTCCGTCACCCGCAAAGCCGTCTATCCCGTCACCAGCGAAGGTCGTGATTCTCTGAGCCTTAACACCCAGAGCAAATAGCCCCAAAGCGACTATCAAGGTTAAAATTCTAATTTTTCTCATGGTCAAGCTGACTTATATTTGTAACCATTCATGTCTTTTTAACATCAAATGAGGAACTCGACCGATTACACATATGTTTCCTTTATCTCACATAAAATTGATTTTTTCAACTTTAAATCTTTGGTATTCCACCACAAAAAGAAACCCCGGATTTCTCCGGGGTTTTACGCCAAAACAGCGTGAACCTAATTGCCTATATCTTTATTCCGAAGCTTGCTTAACATGTATTTCCAGTTCATTTATATTAGAGAAATTTCGAGGTTTGTTACTTCTTCTGAACTCATAAATCGCAAGCCTTACAAAACGTCCCTTTTTGAATTTCTCGCAATAAATAGTCTTCCAATTTTTGTTTGAAGGCTTTCTCCACTCAAAATAAGCGACAGGATCTCCCCAGTCTTTTCCGTCTTCGCTAACAAAAAAACGGGCTTCGGCAATATGGTCGGAATTGTTATGCCTTGGCAAATACCTAAAGTAAGCCACCTCGTGAGACGCTTGCATATCCACATCAATGTGGTGTGGATACGGGTTAGGGTTTGACCAACTGGAATGCCACAACGAACTAGTTACCCCGTCAAATATGTTCGAAGGTTTACCTTGCTGAGTCGACGGAACGCTGATCCCAAAGCCGCTTCCGTCCAACATCGCTTCGGCGTAACTTCCCGGAACAGTTATAAGGTCAGGGTTTACGGCGTAACCGGTGTTTTCAAACAAAGCAAGAACCCCGTCCTTATCTTCGGCAACGTCTCCCCACACCCAAGCCAGGTTATTCGGGTTTGCCAAGAACATGGAAGGAATATCGTTTTTGAGCTTTTCATGATATTTCCCCACCAAATCGGCTCCGTACTTACTTTCCATCTCGGCAAGGATGCCCAACATTTTTCCCTTACCCAAATAGCTTGGGTAAGCACCCAGCTCTTCCGCCGACATTGTCATGGGGTCATAAGCCTGAAAATCCGGGTGGGCTTTGGCCTGGCTGATAATCGGATCGAGAAAACGCTCACTAAGCCCCGAGTACCCCAAGCCCTCCACCGCCTTTACGGATGTGAACAATGCCAAAGCTTCCAGACTGAGCGGATTTTCCTGATAACCGTATGACCATGCGTAGGCTCCGAAACCAAGCTGAACCAGAAGCCCTGCCTCATCCGAGGCTATAGTTTCGGGATTAATCCCTATCACGATTTCGTCGGAATTAATCTGCGCTCCTTTTTCACTCGGTATCAGGCGAATACTCAAAGCTCCCTCACCTTTATCTATTTGCGTGATTTCGGCAATTTCCGGAAGGATCTTGTCCAGCTTATCCTTTACGCCCGGGACCAAATCACTCACATAAGTATTTGCCCGGATATTTAATTCATCCGTGGACAAGCTCGCTGGAGTGTCTTGTTTGTTAATCGGCGTAGCGGACAGGAATGTCGGTGACCCTTCAGCGATCTTCTTCATTTGGGATTTGTATAGCTGGATATTCTCGGGCATTTCTCCAGAAAACAGATCTACTCCGGAGGCCAACACCAATTTGCCTCCGACGGTTTTTACCGCAACAACGGGTTTGTTTGACGAAGAGGCAAGAACCTCCCACTCTTCCGGTTGGTTCAGTTTCAGAAAGCTCCCGCCGTTAGCCACTTTTATGGAACCTCCCAGCTCACCTACAGGCCCGGCTTCGAACGTAAAACCAAACGGCTCTGTCAATCCATTTGGATTATCCAGTTTGGCCCCGTTGTTCATGGCGAAAAAACACACGCTTCCCGTCTCGGCAAACTCTTGTAAGTTTGCGATATCGGATGCGCTGTAAGGCACATTCTGCTCGGTATTCAGAAAAACGTTCCATACGTTTTTGCCTAGACTGTTCACATTCCTGATCGCGGGAAAGGAAATCGTTTGGTACTGCTCGTTCGCCGTATCCAGAAAAGCCACAAAACCGTTTTTCGGACCAAACAGGTCACGGTTCCAATACTGCGACAAATCGTTGATCACATGTAATGTAGGCAGGCCAAAATTGTCATCTCCAGGAACGTTTAGGTTCGCCTCATCCTCGCTACAGGCGGAGAGAAAACCCAAAGTTCCGGTTATCAATATTAAAAACTTATATATATTTTTCATCTGAATGATTCTTCGTTGTAAAAGTTCATTACTTCAAATCATTTGGAACAAGTAATTTAAGGTTGGCACCCGTTTGAGCCCGGCCCTGCGATATCACCGCCAACCAAGTTACCCTCAATCACGTTATTTCCGATGAATGTCGGGCATGCTCCGGATTCAACATAAATTCCAGCTCCCCTTCCTGCTTGCGCTGTATTTTCTCTGATTACGCAATTTCTTATTGATACATGTTGCTTTAGAAAGAGCGCTCCCCCTTTATTCCGGTCAGACTCATTGCCAATAAATACACATTCGTCAAAAATCACATTTTCAAGTGTGGTCCAAGTTCGAACAGCTCCTCCTTCATGTATCGCAAAATTGTTCTTAAAAACGCAGTTAAAGAACCTAGCGCTTGCCGAGTTCCTGACATACATGGCTCCTCCTGAAGCACTTGCCCTGTTGTTTTCAAAAGTGCAATTGCTTACTTGCGGGCTTCCGATCTGGCAGTTGAATACGCCTCCGTGTCCGCCATGCGCATATTGGAAAGTGATACCATCCAAGATCGCACGGTCATGCTTGTTTTTGAATTGGCTGGATATGATCTGGTAGTTATTGGAATTGGGATCTGCCTCGTAGTCCTCTTTCGATCTTCCCACTATCGTTTTGTTTTCCATCCAGTCACGTTGCTCCAATGCCGTTTCGGTACCGGTAAACCCGCCGTACCAATCATAGCCTTTGCGCAACGGAATGCCTTTTTCCGTATAAAGGCCTTCGGCTATCCACAGCTGAACTCCGGAGGGCACTGACTCTACCGCCTCTTTTATACTTGTAAAAGCGTTTTCCCACGAAGAGCCGTCACCATCACCAGTAGCTTCGAGGTCTACGTAGACCATGGCGTTCGTTAAGAAAAACACTGTGTCGCTTACCGCCGTGCCCAGCTCGTTTATGCTTACCATTGTGTAAGCGTATTCGGTGCCCGGCTTCAGGTCTTTTACGGGAGCTATCCCTTTGTCCGACCCTTCCTCAAATTCGGCTTCCAGAGATTTTTCTTTGTTTACCGTCCCTTTTTCCCACAGGTAAAAGAATGTCGTCGTTTGCTCGCTGTTGCCGTCAGTTATTAGCTGTCCGCCCAGCGTGGCTTTGCTGTATGACAGATAGTCCAAACCAGTGGCTTTTACTTGCGGCAACACAACTCCGTCCGCCACCTCCGTTTTCACGTTCAGGATATCGCCTTCCTCTTTCGTTTCCTTATCTTCCGCATAGGCTATATAAGCGTAGTCGGTATAGGAACTCAGCTTGGTCACTTCGGCCGTAAATGTCTGATTCGACTCATTATACGTCGCGACCACGCTTTTTCTCGTTCCCAAATTTCCCTGTACCCAATATGAGAAGCCGACTTCCTGCACGTCGGATTTTCCTTTGGCTATAACTTTTCCTTTGAAAACGGCTTTGCTATCCGTTACGCCTTCAGCTATTTCGGTAGCCACTTCCAAAAATTCCTCTTCCGGAAGCTCGTCGGCCGAATCGTCTTTGCAGGCAGAGGCAAAGACGAGACATACAAACAGGCTGTATATATATCTTTTCATTGTTCGAGAATTTTTTAGTCCAAAAAACCGATATCGGGATATTGCCCGCCAGAATGCGAAAGCCTCCGGCGGGTTTATCCTTTTTAGTTATCAGAGTTTTCAGTTTGGATTTCCAATTTCCAGTTTGACGGAGTCATCAGCTTACTTCTCAGCTCGTCCGCCTTTTTGTCGTCAATACCTTTGTACTTCTGGGCCACAGTTTCGGCCAACCATTCCGGCTTGCCGGCCCTTGTGGCGAAGCGGACCAAATCGTTCCAACGACGGCCTTCAAAAGCGAATTCCAAAGCCCGCTCTTCGAGCAGCGCCATTTCCACAATCTCAATATCACTGCTCAGGTGCGGATACTTGTCCCTCAAATCCAGAAGGTCCAATGGCTGAAGGGAAACCCGTCCTCGGATACCGGCCGTTTCCGGAGAACCTTCCAAGCTCTCGTTTATCACTTCCAAAGCGACTTCCGGCTTGCCCGCACGGTTTATCGCTTCTGCGTATAATAAATGAAGATCGGCGGCGCGGTAAATCGGATACACGGCGTCGTCCCTGTAAGTGGATTTTCCCGTCAGATATTTCATCACTATCGTATCCTGATTGAAAACAGAGTAGGAAGCCCCGAAACCTCTATAAATATCCCTATTCAAAAAAGTGGTTCCTTTCAGCTCCTGACCTTCCCAATTCGCAACCGATCGGGCGGTAGGTTTTAACAGGTATTTATTAACCGTAGCATTGGAAAACAGAGACAACAAATTGTTGGTCTGGTGTTTTGACTTATCGAACGGAACGGCGGTAAGGTGCCCCAATGAAGAAGCGTGATCGTCCAAAGTCACGGCTTTCCACAAGTCTTTCCATTTACTCCGGCCGGTAGGTTCCGAACATTTAAGCCTCAGCTCGTCGGCTCCGCCACCGTCTACTATGATGCAGTCGTAAAACAAGTCCGCCGCTTTCTGATAATTGCCCGACGAAAGGTAAAGCTCTCCCAAAAGCGCCCGCCTGTTGATGCGAGTCAAACGCCATGGCTGGCTCACTTCCTTGCCGTCCTTATCGAATAATTTCCAGTCCAAAAACGGCTGTTCCATAGCCCATTCGGTTTCTTTGATCAGCCAATTGACCATATCCACCATATTGTATTCTCTGGGCTGATAATCGGGAAAATGTCCGTCAACGGCTTCTTTAAGCACTGGAACCGTTTTGTAACGCTGGATCATTTGGAAATAAACCCAAGCCCGAAGCGTCCTGATCTCCGCCTTAAAGGCCTGCTGTTTATTCTCCGTCATCTGCGGATCGGCATACGAACGCTCGATATTGGTAAGCAGGTCGTTACAATTCAGAATAACATCATAAAACGGACGGGGATCCGCATAAGGATTGTCATCCGAAATTTTGTGCAAATCGATTTCCTCAAGATGGGCGTCGTAATTGTAGGTGACCGTCATCAGCTCGGAGCGCAAGTCGCCCATCACCACCAACGACTCCACCAAATCCTGTAATTTGGCATAAGCGCCGATCGTGGCCCGACGAACTTTGTCAAGCGAATTATAGTGGTCTTCTTTTTCCTGAACCAAATCCTGCGAAGGATCGAAAAAATCCGAACATGAAAACAGCGAAGCGCAAAGCGCCACCATTAACGCCCTTATGCCTATTCTTATATTTTTGTCTATGGTTTTCATCGTCATGAATTTAGATTCCCAACTTAACCCCAACCAAAAATGACCTCAACGGCGGATATTGCCCGTAGTCGACACCCCGCATCATCAGCATATTGCCGTAAGAAACATCCGGCGAAGCGCCGAGATAATCCGAGAATGTCACCAAGTTGTTGGCCGTGACATAAGCGCTCAGGTTTCTGAACACTTTGTTGCGCACGTCGAAATCGTATGAAACCGTAACGTTTTTCAGGCGGATAAAAGAACCGTCCTCGATCCAGCGGTCAGAAAAACGGCCGTTGCCCATCGGGTCTCCGTAAGTGGCCTTCGGAATGTCTGTTTCCTGCCCCTCGCTCCGCCAACGACGATTAACGGACTCGCTCTGGTTGTAGTAATTCGTCATCGACTCCAAGCCTTGGCGCTGTTGGTTAAACACCTCGTTTCCGTACACGTAATCGACCAACAGACCGACGGTGAGTTTCTTGTAGCGGAAATTCGCCGAGAAAGACCCGAATAAATCAGGCATGCTACTGCCGAGTCGCATTCGGTCGCTTTCGTCAATAATCTTGTCATTGTTCAAATCGGCGAAAGCGATATCCCCCGGTCCAAAAGCGTTTCCGTAGCGGTCTCTCAACCCGAGCGCTTCGGCTTCCTGCGTGGTTTTGATCACACCGTTGGATTTATATCCAAAAAATCCGTTTACCGACTCTCCCACTTGGGTGATAATCTCTCCGCCCTGGATTTCGGTAATCAAATGCGATCCGTTCCTATTATCGTAAATGGCGTTTTTACCGAGTTCCACCACTTCGTTGCGATTGGTCGCCAATGTCGCTCCCAGGTCCAAATACATATCTTTTGTCCGAAGGACCTCCACGTTCAGGCCAACCTCCACGCCTTTGTTTTCGACAGAACCTGCATTGCTCAGCAATAAATCCGTTCCATAATACTTGTCCAATCGCTCGACCGTAAGCAGGTCGTTTGTCCGGGTTTGGTAAACATCGACAGTGGCTTTCACTCGATTGTCGAACAAAGCCAAGTCCAACCCTACATTGAGCTGTTTGCTTACTTCCCATTTCAAATCCGTACTTGGAATTCCGCCTCTCTCCAATCCTGAAATATTGAAATAAGGCAATCCGACATAGTAGAACCTTGAAGAATAATATCCGATATCCTCATTGCCGGTATAACCATAACTGGCCCTGATTTTAAAGTCATCGACAAAGGTCAACCCTCGCATAAAGGATTCGGAAGAAACCCTCCAAGCACCGGAAACGGAAGGGAAATAAGCGTAACGGTTTTCCGTAGAAAACTTCGAACTTCCGTCCACCGACAAGCCGAAATCGAGATAGTATTTGTCCAGATAAGCGTAACCGGCGTTTCCGTAAAGGGACAGCATATTCCATTTTCCGTTCACCGGAGCCAGCTTTCTGTAAGATCCGTCTCCCCTGCCCACAACCGTGAATTTGTCGGAAGCCGAATTTACATCAGTCGCCAGTTCGTCTTTGAGATCGGAAATCTTTACCCTTACGCCCGCCGTCGCCGTAATCCTATGTTTCTCAGAGAAGAGATCTTTATAATGCAGATTGGCATCGGAAAGGATTGAAAAAAAGCTCTTCTGGGCGTTTTGCATCAGGCTTCTGGCTCCTCCGCCCAACTGCGGAACACCGCCCACGCTCGGCACAAACGACGACTCTTTGGTATTCATCAAATCCGTCATCAAGACCACCGAGGCCCCGAGAGCGCCGGTGATTTCCAAATCGGACTGAACTCCGGCCCGCAGGCGGAAATTCTCGTGAACACCTTCGCCACTTTCTACCAAAGCCGCCGGATTACTCATTCCAAAAGCGCCGTACTCGTCAAAAAATGGCAAAGCCACACCTTTTTCGCTTCGCTGGTTCACTCCCATCAAAGGCGATTTGAACAAGGCTGCGGAAGTCGGGCTAATGGTTTCGTTTGGACCTTGTGGCCTGAGATTCGAATTGATTTTGGTCAAAGCCACAGTAGGACGAACCGTAAGATTGCTCAACAACCGCATTCTGGCATTCATCAAAATATCGAAAGACTCGAAGTCCGTATTTTTCACCACATCCTCATTATTGGCGTAGCCGACGGAGAAATTGTAAGTAGTGATTTCGTCTCCACCCTGAATATTCGCAGAATAACGACTCAACATTCCCGTCTGGAAAACTTCGTCCTGCCAATCGGTATCCTGTCCGTAACGGTATTTCTCGACCCCTTCGGCCCTATTGACCAAAAACGGATAGACTTCCTCGATTTTGTCGTAAGAAAAACCCCTGCTGATTGTCTGTTCGAGAGCGTAAGACTGAAAACTCGAAGCGTCCAGCACCCTTTCTCTTTCCGGAGCCATAGAAACCCCGAAACTGGCGCTGAAATCCACCTTGGTTTTCTTCACATTGCTTTCGGAAGTGTAGATGTAAATCACTCCGTTACCGCCTAACGATCCGTACAAAGACGCCGTTCCGTCTTTTACCACCGTCACTTGCTCGATGTCACGGACGCTGATACTTACCAACGGATTATAGCTGTAACCTTCGATGGCCGTCTGATCGCCGAAACGGGTCTCGTAAATCACGCCGTCAACCACAACCAGCGGTTGCGAATTGGTAGTGATAGCCGAAGCGCCTCGAACGGACATCGTACCGCCCCCGGCCGAAACGCCCGAACGGCTGGTGACCAAGAGCCCGGGCACCATGCCCTGCAAAGCGCTTTCGATGGTCTGATATCCACGGCGCTGGATCTGCTCTTTAGTCAATGTCACGGAAGAGCCACTGATATCGCGTCTTAGCTTCTCGCCAAAAGGGGTTTTAACAAAAGCCTCACGGTTACTCGCCGTCTCGCCGATCATCGAAACGTTGACGGTGGACCGCCCGTGAATGTATACCCTTTTTGTCTGATAATCCGCGAAGGCGAATTCCAAGGCCACTTCGTTTTTCGAAGAAATCGGCAACTCGTAGAAGCCGTTCCGGTCCGTAAACGTCGATACGCCCTGACTGCCAATCAGGTTCACGACCACCCCTTCCAGAGTGGCGTCGCCGTTGGCGTCCTTGACCGTTCCCGTTACCTTGTCTTGGGCATGCGCCAGATTAAACAAGGCCAGCACGGTCATCAAAAATATATTTATGGAAATATGTTTCATTCCTAAAACGGTTATTATGGAACTAATAATCGTAAGCCCGAAGCTTACTCCGCCACTGGCACAAAAGTCAGCTTGTTTACGGCGAACTCGTACACTTCCACAAGCTCTTCGGGATTGTCCGGATTGTCCTTCATCGTAGATTCCGTCACTTCAAAGCGCACAACCTTTTCGCCGAAGGCGCCGAAGCCCAAACCTTCGAACCGGTCAAAATTCCAGTTGCCCGACGGCGTGTATCTCGGATCGATCTCGTTGCCGTCCACAAAAACTTTGGCTTGTGTACTTTTGACCTTAAGGCCGCTCAGGCGCAATTCGTAAAGTCCGCCCATCAATTCCGGAACGCTGTATTCGACCCAAAACGGCTGGGAGGAGGAGAAGTGAAGCGCAAGCTCGTTGATAGCCTCGTTACTGACCGGATCGCTGGTCACCTCTTCGCCAGAATTCGGCACGCCGATGAGGCCTTTGGTAAGGTTTACGCCCAAGCCCGCGTCAAATTCGATCGGTCGTCCCATCCAATTAGACATCAGCAAATCCACCTTCGGCACTTCGTAAAGAAGCCCGTTGCTTCTGCGCTCAGGCGTATAATCGAGCCATTCTTGGGTTACCAAGATTTTCTTCCCGTTTGTAGTTTCCAAAGTGTCTCCCAAAGTTTTTTCCTCGGTAGGTTCCTTGATCACGCTCGCGAGAAGGATTTGCGTGCGAAGCTCTTCCTGAAAATCCTCTTCCGAAAAATAGTCGGGCAGGTTTTCTTCCGAACTGTAATACCGCTCCACCATTCGGTCATAAGTGGCTTGCAGGGCGGCGTCGGAAAGCAAGACGCTGGAATAGCGCTGATCTTCGTCGCTGATATTTCCCAATTGGCCCAAAAAGATATAACCGAGCACAAAAGCGGAATCGTAAACCTGTCGGCCAAATTGGTCCACACCTACCGGAAAACTGTTTTCCAAATCGAAAAGCAAGGTGTCTTTCAGCACCACTTTTTTGTATTCGGAGAAAAGATCTGATTTGCTCTGGATGCTCTCGAACAAGTTTTTCTGGGGCTCGAGCATTCCGTCAATCGTATGCACAATTCCGTTGGAACAGAGTACCGGCTTTCCGGACGAAGCCACGGAGCGGTCCAAGGACAGGCCACCGCCGGCTTGCTTGCTTACCCAAACGTTTTTTCCCGAATAGAGCGTTTTCAAATATTGGTCTTTGTCATCGCTCAAAAGGTGCGGATAGAGCAAAGTGTTACCGATATGGTAGGACAAAATGCTCTTCATCGAATCCTCCGAAACAGCCAACGACTGGATGGCTTCTTTGGAAGGGAGAAAAACCGTAACCGGTCTGGAACCCGAAACGCTGTCGGTATAGGAATGCTTCTTCAGCAAATCCGAAAAATAGGCGTATTCGGGCACGGAGGCCAAATATTCGCCTACGGTCATGGCCTTTACCTGATCGCTTTTTCCGCCGTCAATATATTCGTCCTTGTCGTCGCAAGAGTACGCCATTAGCGCCACGGCCAGCACCAGCCCTAATATTCTCTGAAAATCTGTCTTCATGTTTTCCGCGGATTAAATGGGTTTGAACATCAGGCGGTCAAGGTAGAGACGGCCACCAGCGAAGGAATCGAAACGGATGACGTGGGTTCCGCTTTCCTTGAATTCGTAGTCTCCGATCACAAAGCTTCTCGGCCCTCTGAACAAAGTGTTTTCGCTCTTCTCGCCATCTACGGAGATCTCAAAAACGCCCTCGCAACCTGTGCCAAACGATACGGAAACCTCGTATTTTCCTTTCAGGATCGCTTTGGTTTCGAATTCGAACCAGCCAGAAAAGGCGGAATAGCACTGCAGGTTGTCTTTGCCGTAGGCATTCATCCAGTTATAGTAGCGATAGGTAAACTGGTCGTAGCCTTCGGCCCTCCAGCGGGCGATATCTTTGGCGAAAAACGGCGTCTCGTTGTAATCGTTGTTCCAACGTTTCCCTATAAGTTCGGGCACGTCCGCGAAATCGTCAAAAACGGTAATCGGTTTGAGCTCTTCCTCATAAAGGATCTGCTTCATGGTATGGATCACAGCGTTTTTCGACTGAAAATCGAGGTTGAACAAATCCAACCTGTTTGAGCCTTCATCCACCAACACCCCAAAGTCGTCGTACTTCGGATTAAGGTAATAGGCTTTGTTTTCGTCCTTCACGAACTTCACCATCGATTTGCCGATCGTCAGGTAAATGTCGGAGCGGAAACGGTTCGAGTAAGTTTTGCCCGTAATGATATGGTGCCTGACGAAGCGGTGCAGTTTATTGTCTCTAGCCGTAAAATCGGAGCCGGAATTCAGGTGCGTCACCAAATCGTCGAAGTTGTTTATCCCTTGCGATTCGAAAACATCGTCCGTCTCAGCGAAAACGGTGTACTGCACCAAACGATCTTCGCTGTTTGCACGAAGTTCGAGCGTGTCGACCAAACCGGCTTTCTCAATGGCTTCGGCCAGAATGTTATATTTCCCAAGGGCTTTCAAGGTTTTGTAAACCCCGTTTCCGATCGGCTCGACCGGACGGTCAAGCGTGTGGAGGTAGCCGTTCGAGCATTCCACGTCACGCTCCACTATCTTGGAATTCTGGTTGACCGAAAGACCGTTCAGGCCGTCTTGGCCGAACATCACGGTCAGGTAGTTTCCGTTCATGGTGGAATCTGACATCGGCCCTTGGTTAAAGCTAAAGCTCTGGAAGCCTGTCATTACCGTATGGGTCTTCACCAACAAATCGATATAGTCGGCTTCCAGCCCTTCGATTCCACTAACCCCTTTCGCCTCATAAAAGGCTTTCATTCCCTCGTTTTTGCAGGCCAAGAAGGTATAATTTCCCCTTGCGCCCAGCATTCCGTAGTATTTCGAGGCTTTGAGTAGTTTCAACCACTCGTCGTACTCGCCGTCCGGAGAATTTCGCAAATATTGGATTACGGTCAGCAACCTGCTGTCGTCGTATGTGTCCGTATCGACCGGATCGTCGCAAGAGAACAGGACAAACGGCAAGCACAGCATAACGCCCAAAACCAAGCGTACGCCTTGTCGGAATATCTTATTCATAGTATGGATTCTGTTTTAGGTTCAGGTTGCTTCTCAGCTCATCGATATGGATTGGCAGGTAAAGGCTCATTGGGTCCGAAAGCAAACTCTGCCATTTCGGTATTTCGGTAGGTTCCACCCTGGCCGTAAGCACACTGATCAGTTTGCTTTTCCGCTCAAAGTTGTTCCTTTTCCCTACCCGCAACAGGTCGAACCAACGCTTGCCCTCAAAGGCGAATTCAAGTCCTCGCTCTTCCAGAATCGCGTCTTCGGCATCGTTGCGGTCTCCGGCCAAAATTTTCGGCCCCAGACCAGCACGCTTTCTGACTTTGTTAAGCTCTTTTTGGGCGGCGAAAAAGTCGCCCATGTGTACCAGAGCCTCGGCCTTCATCAACAGAATATCCGCATAGCGGTACACAATCCAGTTCGCGTCGCGGTCGGAAAACTTTCCGCCACCATAGAACTTACCGACCCACAGGCCGGAACCCTGGGCGGAGTTATCGATGATTGTCAAATCTCCCCGGATGTCATTCGCGTCATACAAATCCTCTACCTGAGGGCTGACCAAAAATGACGGATCGAAAAAATTAGATCCGTTCGACCCTCCGAAAAGCTTGTAAAGATTGTGTTGCTGGTTTTTGCCTTTGTCAAACTGTATTTCGAAAATACTTTCGTGCGTATTTCCTTCCTCAAAAATTCGGCTCCATTGGTCTCGTTCCATTAGGGCGAAAGTCGATCGGTTGATGATCTTATCGCACATCACCTTGCATTCGGCGTACATCTCGCTCCAAAGGTAAACGTCGGCCAAAAGGGCCTGAACCGCCGCCTTGGTGGCGAATCCCTTATTGTATTCCAGACCGGTATCGAAGCCTCTTGGAGCATAACGTTCAGCCCACTCAAGATCCTGCCTGATTTGGGCCAAAACGGTCTCTTCGTCGCTTTTTTCCAAGAAAATATCGACGTCGTCCGTGTCTGTCGGCTCCAAATAAAGCGGAACTTCCTTAAACGTTCTCACAAGGTAGAAGTAAGAAAGCGCCCGCTGGAAATAAGCTTCGGCCAAAAAAGCGTTCAGCTCTTTTTTCGTCAGCGACAAATCGGTTTTTCGCACATCGGGAGCGTATTTGATTACGGTGTTGGCATAATTGACAACCTTATAAATCCCGCCCCATTTCAAGACTTCGTTATTATCCAAAATCTCCAAATTAAGAATCCTATAGTAAGGAGTACTAAAATCCTCATCACTTGGACCTTGAACTACGAAATCGGAACGTATATCGCCCCAAAGAAAGAGTGTGTTCACTTGGGACCGTAGCTGGATATAGCCCGAATTAAGCGCCGTTCTGATATCCGTTTTCGATTTCCAAAAATCCTCAACGGTAATATCGTTCTGGGGTTCCAGCTTCAGCCAGTCGTTGCATGACGAAACGGACAAGGCCAGCAACACCGCCAACATATTTATGATTCCTTTTTTCATCATCTAGAAAATTACGGTTAAGCCCATGGTATAGGTCCGGCTAGGCGGCGTGGTGGAACGGTCGATACCGAAACTGAACGGATCAGCCCCCAACGGAACTTCGGGATCCTGCCCGGTGTAGTCCGTGAAAGTGTACAGGTTGTAGGCCGTAAAAAAGACCGAAAGATCGGTAACGTTGAATCGCTTAAGCCAGCTCTTCTCGAACCTGTAATTCACCGACAGGTTTTTCCAGCGCAAATACGATCCGTCTTCCACAAAACGATCCGAACCCAGCCAGTTGAAGGCCTTATCATACACCGCCCGGGGAATATCGGTGTCGTCGCCCGGATAACGCCAACGGCGCATAGTGGCCGTATTCTGGTTTTCGTTGCCGTACATATTTTCGGATCTCATACGAGAATCATTGACAATGTCCTGCCCCACCCTGTAATGAAAATTGGAGCTCAAACTCAGTCCTTTGTACGACACCCGGAAACCGAAACCTCCCGTAAAATCCGGGTTACTCGACCCCAAGAAAACAATATCGCCCTCATCGATTACCCCGTCGTGGTTGATATCTTCGTAAATGGCGTCGCCACCTTGGAAAGTGTAGTTCGATCCGCCCATCAGCATCCGCATCGGCTTACCCGTATTCTGATCGATCACGATCTCGCCAGTATCGTCGCGCACTATGGCGTCGGCGGTGTTTTTATATACGCCTTTGTACCTATAGCCGTAAAAACCGCCGATCGGGTCGCCCGTAACCACTCTTGTCGCATAATTGCCGTTGTCGAGAACATTGCCACTTTTCAAACTGAAGTTTTCCGGAATCTCATCGACAGTGTTTAGGTTTTTGGCGATGTTGAATTGCACGTCAACCCTCCAATCTTTGGTCTTGTACGGAACTCCGCGAAAGGAGAACTCAATCCCTTTGTTGCTCATCTCCCCTTGGTTTCGGGTCATCGATGAAAAACCTGAAGCCGTTGGCACATTCAAGGTCCAAAGCAAGTCGGTTGACTTTTTCTGATAAACGTCGAATTCCAAATTCAGGCGATTGTCGAAAAGCGCGGCCTCAAAGCCTAAGTTCGCCTGCGTAATGCGTTCCCATTTCAAATTGTTCAATCTGGCGTTGCTGGGATAAACGCCCAAAGCGTCCACATACGCTCCGCCCGCTTTGTAAATGCTGTAGTGGTTGAAACCGCCCGGAGCCCGGCCGTTCACACCGAAACTTCCGCGGATTTTCAATTCGTTCATCCACATCACATCCTCAAGGAAAGGTTCGTTGGAGATACGCCATGCCGCGCTAGAAAATGGAAACGCTCCCCAAGTGGTATTCGGGCCAAAATTTGAACTGGCGTCCAAGCGGGTTCCCAAATCCACGATATAGCGGTCTTTCCACTTATAGTGCCCGCGAACAACGGCCGCAACCCTTCTGGATTCCGAATTTCCAGCCGAAAGGCTAACAGGCGCAAGACCTCCCGCGCCGGGCGAATTGAATTCACCAGTCGGCAAACCGCCGGCGGTGACGGAAAACGGCGTGCTACTGCTCATTCCCGCTTCCCAACGTCCCACTACAGTCAGTTCGTGGTCCGTACCCAAATTCGGAGTGAATATCGCTTGGCTAATCGACTGAACGTTAAACGACTCGCTCGCACCTTGGGAAGAAACGTTAGTGGCCAAAGTGGACCAATCGGAGCTGGAAGCTTCCACTGGCATAAACTTGCTGGTGGCTCCGTTTACCAAATCGAACGAAATATCGTTCATCAGCAACAGATAGTCGGTCACGTTGTATTTTATCCTGAAAACAGAGCGGAAACGACTTTCCAAATAATTGTGTCGGGCTTTGTCTATCACCGCAACCGGATTGTACATTCCTCCCGAATTCAACGGTGTCCTTCTCGATTCGAAAGCGCTTGGTCTGGTATCCAGAAAGTACCTTCCCGTCAGATTATTGAGCGAATCCCTTTCGTAAATACTCTGATTCGGCATTTTCTTATAAGCCACCGAGCGCTCGTCGCCATAGTATGTCCGGTCGTTATCAGAACGGGTATAGGAGAAATCCGTACTGATTTTTAGCCTGTCCGTAACATTGTAGTCAAGGTTTGCACGGAACGAAAGCCTTTGCAGAAGCGTTTCCCTTGTTGTTCCTTCTTGGTTAAAATATCCCATACCGACCCTGTAACGGGCTTTTTCGCCTCCGCCAGCCAGCGAAACGTTATGTTCGTCGCTTCGGGCCGTCTGCGTAATCGCTCCCAACCAATCGGTGTCTTGGGAATAGTTATGGTAAAGTTCCCAATCCTTATCGTAATTCAGCTCCGGAATATCGCTGTCCGCAAAACTGCCTTTGACATTGAAGCGGGCCTCTTTCTGATAAGTCACATAATCCGGGCCACTGAGCATCGGGATAGCGTCTGGCTGAACAGACAAGAAACCTTTGTAATTATACCGCAATTGAGGCTTCATCTTTCTGCCCCGCCGAGTAGTAATCTGGATTACGCCGTTAGCGGCTTTCGAACCCCAAATCGCAGCGGAAGCGGCGTCTTTAAGGATTTCGATACTCGCTATATCATCAGGCGAAATAGACAACAACGCTCCATAATCACGGCTATCGGCCGAGTTAAAGTCAAAGGTATTATCGATCCGAACGTCGTAAGGCAGACCGTCCAGAACGATCAAAGGCTCCCTGTCGCCGTTGATAGTTGCCGTACCACGGATCCGAATCTGCATTCCCGCACCAGGATCGCCTGAAACCGCCGTAATATCCACGTTACTTATCTGGCCCTGAAGCATTTCGTCGACAGAGGCCACTCCCATTTGGTCCAAATCGTCAAGCTTCACTTGAGCGATGGCCGTCGCTTTGTCTTTGAGCGAGATCAGGCCGTCGCTGGTATAACGGTCTCCCCTGACTTCCACGGTCTCCAATCGGGTATTGGCTTCCTGCATATTTACATTCAGCACCGCCCGGCCGTTTACGACTTCCGTTATTTTGTCATAACCGATATACGCGAAACGCAATCTGGAATTCTCTTCCGTAAGCTTGATCATATAGAAACCGTTAAGGTCAGTTGGCACCCCTTGCACAAAACGGTTTTCCTTGTCTACTTCCACGATTGTGACGCCCACAAGAGCCTCTCCGGTGGTAGCATCCTTCACGTGCCCCTGCACAAGCATCCCTTTTTGGGCCACGGCCCTAAAAGACATGACGGAGCACAGAAGCATATAGATAAAAATTATTTTTTTCATGCTGATTGATTATTCTCCCAAGAGGATATTGTCAATGAGGTGAACTGTGCCTCCATTAGCCAAGATGTTGCTGTAACGGCTGTTTTCGATAACTTTGGCCGTATTGCCTTTGCCGTCTTTGAACACAAGATTTTCGGGAGCGTTCTCGACCCAAATATTCTCGAATTCCTTTTTTACGGGCTCAAGCATTGTCTTGAAACGTCCGCTCAGTGCTCCGTCAGAAAGTACGGTGGCGTCCTGAACAAAATGGTAATCGATAAAGGTCCTTAGAGCATCTTCGTCCTCGGGGATTTTCGCCCTTTCACGCTCGATCGCTTCGTTTGAGGGAACCAAAACCGTAATGTTTCTTTTGCCCGCCAGCTTGGTTATGGAACCGTTGTCCACATATCCCGCCTTGTCCAAAAGCTTTACAAACTCCGAATACTCATCTTCCCTGTTCGGGTCAAGAATATAAAACGAAGGCGACAAAGAAGGGGGTAACAGCACATGGTCTATTCCGTAAAAAGTACCGTTATTGCCGGTCTCATCGGTTAAGACCACAGAGTTGACAGTTCCCATTTCGTAATTGCCTCCGGACTTGATCTTCCCGTCTTTGATGATCAGATAATCCCCATCAGACAATGTTCGGGCAAAATTTCTGCTGTCAAGATCTTTGTAATCCGTACCTGACACCAAATGCATACTGAGTAAGCGCATAAGTTCTCCGTCGGAAAGTTCCTCGGCTTCGCCAGTAAACGGATGTTCGTACGAGAATTTGTCTTTCTGCTCATCATAGCTAAATCCGGCTTGCTCAAATGCCCTATCGCTCGGAAGAAAAACCGTACTCGGCCTATCAGGAGAAGTGACCAAAGAAGTGACTGTAGAATTAAATTTCTGGGCGATTTTAAGCATATACGAATATTCCGTATCAAACACCAAATGGCGAGTAGCGGCGCTGAACATCCTCGGTTCCAGAACTTTGTTCAGGCCATACACTACGGCGTTATTTACAATATTGGTATAAGCGACCTCCGTCTTGTCCAATTTCACCAGTTCCAAATTTCCCGTTACAAAGAACTTAAGCTGAGACGGGCGCAACCACATCTGGGCATAACGAAATACGTTGGCGCAATGGTTCTTTACGATCAAACGGATAATGTCATCGGGAATTTCCTGAATGGAACCGTAAGCGTTGTCATGCACAAGGTTCGTCATCAAGTATTCCTCCAACGCCTCGTTTGTGGGTACCGTTAGGTTATTCACCAAAGCGTTATCGAAATTGTTCCCTACAGGCCTATCATTGGCAATCCAATCCATTTGGTAATCGCCATAGGTTTTGGAGAACAGGGAATCTTTTACCTCTCCCAACTGTTTGTCCGTTGATTCCCTATCGAAGGAATACTTTGAAAACCTTCCTAAAAGCTCGTAAAAAAGGCTGTAATCCTCATTAGTCGCCAAAAACACCTCCGCGTTCGGAAGAATCGGAATTACCCTGTCGATAACATGCACAAAACCGTTGAGCGTTTTCTGGTTTGGCCTAACGGCAACGGCTCCGTGAACATTGAATCCCGTAAACTCGCTGTCCGGGAACAGGAAACTATAATCGTCCTCTTCCAACAGTCCACTGAACCTGTCATAGTGCATGATAGGCAGATACACCGTCTTTCGCGATAACTTAACAGATTCGCTAGTCTCTTGGTTCACATCCACAAAAGGAAGCGGATTGTAGATACTCGGCAATTTGAAAGACCAATCCGAACCGCTTCGGTTGTAGCCGTCTTCGCCAGGCACATCGCCCCAGCCTCCACGCCTATTCAAGCGTCTCATCTGATCCCAAGACAATGAGTTTCGCACTACATGTCCCCTAACCAACATCTTCAAAGCCTCCTCTTCCAGCTCGTCCACATCGGAAACGCCATACGTATCCTTAATGTACTTTAGGACAGCCTGATCCGTTGGCGGAAACACGGTATAAGCGCTACTTTCAAGGTCTTCCCTCATTTCCAATTTGTCAATCGCTTTAACAAATTGCTTAAGATCCTCCTGCTTTTCCATTGCGCCAACCAATCGATCCCCTAATGTTCCGGGAATCTCATAGTGCTCAATATCGTCCCTACATCCTAAGAACAGGAATGAAAGCAGAAGATAAATCGAGTAAAAGTTTCTCTTCATACAAAAACAGATTAGTGATATTATAAAAACAAAAAACAATTATGTCATCGCAGACATAGCTTTGTGAAACATTATAAAATAGTGCGTATTACAGAGAGCTCAATCATACGCATTGGAGGGGTAAAAAAGTCACACCAAAACGGCTCCGCAACTACCTTTCAGGTTAAAAACGGATTAATAAAAAACAAAACAGGATTACTAAAGGATTTAACCCTTTAAAACAAAGAAACAACAACCAACTCTAAATCAATAACTTAATAAGTTAATTGTTATTAATAAGAAACAAATTGTAGGTTAACGAAAAACTGGTTCCCTTTTTTAGAATTGGGGATTTCATTTCACTAAAAGAATATGATTATTAATACTATCGGATTATCTGATCTTTTATCTCTCAGCTTTTGATCTACCCCGACACCAAAATAACGCAGTGAATATCAAATGAGTAAAATTAATATAATACAATTTAATTACTAACACTAAATAGATCGAATAACGTAACGCAAACATCTATTTATCCCGTATATTATTCATAACGTAAAAACATCTAAGTATTAATCGAAATAATTTGCCCTATTACTATTTAAAGTTATTTTTACAATCCATAGCCCTTTCGGTAGACAGACAAAACCAATTTTCATGAATGCACATTTCCTATAACGGAAACCGTCATGTGCCATATCTGTGTTTTTTCATTCTCATACACTGGATGTCTTCCTGAAATTGTATGAGGATTTCCCTTACAATACCAAAAGTGCTTAGCCACAATCTCTAACTTGATTTTGTCATTATGATACCCCTTTTTGATTACCGGCCCATTCGACAACTCACCTTAGGCTGTACACTGTCTTTACTATTTTTGACATTACTTCCCCTCTCCTCCGTAAACTCACAGACGCTTTTATCGGAAAACGCCAATAACTCAAAAATCGGGAGACATTTCGCATTAAACGGAGGGGACTCGTGCGTTGATTTCGGAGAAGTTTCCTTCAAAACAGAATTCACTTTCTCGCTTTGGGTAAAACCAGAAACAGTTCATGAATACAACACTACCATTTTTTCATTGGGCGACCGTTTTCTTTTTAATATTGACAGATTCAACCGCCAACTATATGCGGTAAAAGTGAATCATATGGAACGGAGATTTCCCAATTCATTTATTAAAGAACGGAATTGGCAACACCTAACCTTTAGATACAAAAACGAGGTTATTGACCTTTATCAAAACGGGAAAAAGAAAGGTAGAATTCACTTTAAATTCCCTAACCGAAAATCCTATCGAATGATTATTGGCGGAGGGCCTTGGAGAGGTCATCTCAAAGGAAAAGTAGCCCATCCACTATTTTTTTCTTACGCCCTGAAAAGTGAAAAAATCAATAAACTGCACAACGATACCAAACCAAAAATTGATCTTAAAGACAACCTTTCTCTTTTTACAGGGCATGACCCCGAAAGTTGGAAAAGATCTTCTGACTGGAAAAACCTTGAACACCTCTTAAAGGAAAATGAAAATGCGAAAACCCATTTAGTGTTTAACAACAAAGAAACTCGTTCGCCACAAAGTGGCCCCGTTAATTCCGGAAACACGGGTACAATCTCACTTTGGGTTCTGCCTAAAAAAGATATCGGCAAAATGGCGATGGTAAATATAGGCAACTCGTTAGTGGCTCGCCTCGAATACGGGCAAGACATTACACTAATCGCACATCATAAACGGGAACATTATTTAAGGGGAATTAAGCTTTCGCATCGTATGCCATCCCATTTGGTCATTACTTTTTCCGAAGGAGATGAGGTCAAATTTTACCTAAACGGCCAATTAATCGAAAAACAAAAAATGGGACCAATCTGGCGGACTCCTATTTCACGAATCGACCTTGGGACTAGTTATTGGGGACAAAGCCAGAATTTTGTTGGATCAATGTACGATGTCGGCATTTGGACTAGGGAATTAACCGAAGAAGAAATACGTTTCTTATTTTCCAATTCGGAAAAAGCTTCGTTGATGTTGAGTCCTCCGAAAACAAAAAATGTTTTGACGAATAAAGTCTGGCCATTAGCTGTTTTAGTGTTAGCCTCCACAGGCATACCGTTTTTCTTTATTCGAAAACGGAGAAAGGCTTCGCTTTCTTCGGCCATTTTGGAAAACTATAAAGCCCCCACAATCAGGCTATTCGGAGAACTTGAAATTCTGAACAAAAAGAATTTTAACGTAGGCCAAGCCATGTCTCCAAAAATAAAAGAGATACTTATATTTATCCTTTTACGCACACTTCAAAATTCCTCCGTCAAGACAGCCGAACTAAACGAAATCTTCTGGCCTGGCCAAAACAAAGAAAAGACAAAGAATAACAGAGGGGTTTCTATCAAACGAATTCGTGATGTCTTGAAAGATTGCGAAAATATTGAATTAGTCTATGAACGAAACGGCTCCTGGAAAGTAAAATTAGGCGATTCAACGCTTTGCGATTATTCGGTATTGAAATCTCTAGTTTCCAAAACCGATAACATATCGATTAAACAGGGAATGGATATCCTCAAAAAAGGCGCATTTATTCCGTATGAGAAATACGATTCATTAAACGAATTCAGAACAGAATTCCTCTTCCTTCTTACAAAGGCCAAAGAAAGCTGGATAATAAAAAGCGATAAAATAACCGACTTGGAGAAAGAAGAGATCAAAAAAATTCTGCTCACTCACCAAACATCGGCCAAGACCTCAATTGCCTAAAAAACAAAACCGAAGACTTAACAATCACCGCGTTAAGTCTTCGGTCCCTAAACCGTCAATTTGAGCTATCCTTTCGTCTAAAATCAAACATGCTTTAATTTCGCAAAACCTTCCGTCTCGACTTTCTTTTCCTTCACATCCCCCGTAAAGTTCACGACAGATACGCCATCGGCGAAAACCTTTAGGAAACGGCTGACATTCACCGAAACCTTCGACGAAATTCTCGCAACCACATACACCACTTCGCTAGACATTTCCAAAGCATTGACCTTGGCCGTTTCCGAAGCGTCCACTTGCAACTTATCACAAGAACCGCTCACTGTTACGCTGGATAATTCCGTACTGTTAATCTCAACATATCGGCAGTCAATATCCTCCACTTCCACATCACTTCTATTGTGCGTATTGATCCGAAAAGATTTCGATTCTACTCCGTAAATAAGCACCTCTGCTTTGCCCAAAGCTCTTACGTCCTCAAGAGAAGGCACATACACTTTCACTTTTAACTTCCCACCTGATGAAGCTGCGTTCCTAAATTGTTCCGAAGAAGCGTCAAGAGTCAACCTTTCTCCATTATGTTCGAAGTCCAAGGCTTCTAGTTGGCCACTTTGGCCCTCGATTTCCATTCTACAGTGAACACCCCGCTCGACAACCACACTGATATCGCCATCCACTTCCAGTTCCGAAAAATCCCTAAATTTCACCGTTTTACGCGTATTATCACTGGCGTCGCAAGTCACACAAAGCAACTGATTGTCCCTACCAAACGCCCAAGTGTTAGCCGTCAACTGACTGTTTGAGCGCCTGTCAATATTGCCCCGTAAGAGGTGAACAAGGTTTTCCCCAACCGTAAACTTTTTCCCAACAGGAATATAGATAGTGGTATGCACATTCTGGAAAGCGTATTTCGCTCCTTCCACAAACGTTAAATTCGAATCAAAATACAGCTCGTCTCCCTCCAACGCGACATTGTACTTAGCCATTTCAGCGTTTTCCAAAGCGCCTCTCCTGGTCCTTCCTTGGGCCGTAAACTCTTTCATAATCTGGATATCCGAACCTTGGTAACCTTTGATTCTCACATCCGCCATCATAGGCTCAGGGTACCCTACCTCTCGCAGACGAAGTTTCAGCAACCCTTCGTTGGGAAACGGAATCGTTTCGCTGATTCGCTTCGTGGACCTATCGTCAAATTCCATCACCGTACGGGGGATAAAAATCCCCATTCCTATCAGACTCAAAGCCCATAAGCCAACGAATGACCAAACCGTACCACTCTTCAGACTAATCCGCTTAGTCAACATCACGATACTGCCCATTATCACAAAAACCAACGGTAGCAAAATCGCAAAGAATATCGAAATCACTCCCCAAGCCGGAAACGAAGCCCTGATAATCGACATCGGGTAGTCTTCCCCATTAAAGAAAACCGCCGAATCAAAAATTCCCAGGTACGCTCCCGTAACAGTCACCAAAGCCACTACTCCAAGCAAGCCAAAGAGGCCCAATGCCGTTCCGAAAACAAAACGGGCCATCTCAAAAATCACTTTAAGCACAGGCGAGAATATGTCGCCGATTCCTTTGAAGAAATTCTTCAGAAAACCGATCGGAACCAATATTATCTGACTAGCTACTCTACCGAATCGACCAAGCCCCGCCGAAATACGCTCATTCTTCAAACTATCGCTTTCCAAGCTTTTCTTTATCCTTGCCTCGATATTAGTCAAGGTTACCGGATCTCCTTTCATCTGAACCTTCTCCGTGATCGAGTTCGCCTCCGGCAAAATTATCCAGAGAATGATATACAATACAGGACCGGAAAGCCACAGAAACAACGAAATCACGAAAACCAAGCGAACGATAACCGGATCAATGCCGAAATATGACGCTATTCCGCTAGACACCCCGCCCAAAAGCTTATTGTCCGGATCCCGAAACAGCTTTTTGTGCTTATCATTTGACTTCAGGTCAAAAACCGGAGGAAGCGCGATCCACAGCGCCACATAAGCCAAAAGCAACGGAGTCATAATCGGCCAGTTGAACGAAGTGCCCAACAGTCCCAACAGAAAAATAAGCCTAAACCAAAGCGGATCAACATTGAAATAATGCCCCAAGCCCGAAAACACGCCACCGAGCAATTTCCGCTTCATATCCCTGCAAAGCGACGCCGGACGCGAACGCCCCTCTTCCTCGATTCCCTGATACACGTCTTCCGCAAACGGGCTGTCCTCATCCTTTACAGGAGGAGTCTCTCCCACCGCTTTAAAATCTTCCACGCTTCCCATCCGGGTGATCAAGTCATCCACGTCCTCTCGGTTGATCACCTGCTTGGTCTTGTTGAGTTTCGACAGAAAGATCTCCGCAATCCGGTTTTCGATGTCCTCTATAATCTCGTGACTGTCTTCAAACGAAGAAAAGTAACGGTTAATAGAACCCAAATACCGGTTTAACCGCTCGTAACCGTCCTCCTCCACATGGAATATGATGCCGCTTATACTGATGCTAATGTTCTTTTTCATGACGGCTTATTTTTATCGTTGTTAATAATCAGGTTGGCCGAGCGCTCTATCCCCTGCCAAGTCTCATTCATCTGCTCCAAAAGTTCGAAACCTGTCGCTGTCAGCGAATAATATTTCCTAGGTGGCCCCGAATCCGACTCCACCCATTTATAGTCCAGCAATCCCGCTTTCCTTAACCTGTTCAGCAAAGGGTAAAGCGTCCCCTCCACCACCATGAAGTCCGCATCCTTCAATTCGGAGATCAGGCTTGAGGCGTACACCTCTCCCCTAGAGATTATATGCAGTACACAAAACTCCAAGATGCCTTTCTTCATCTGTATTTTTACATTTTCGATATTCATAGTAAAGCGATTCTTTACAGAACTGAATTTTAGCAATGTTACTGGACAAAAGCCAGTACAGTCGGAGTATACGCCGGCTTTACCCAGCGTCTAAACTTGACCAATTAGCTTGCCTTTCACAGTACTATTATACGAAACAGTACCTTGCATAGCCAATTACCTAGCGTAAAAAAATACGAACGGCAAATCACATCCATAAACGGCGCCCCACTGTAAGGAAAATTCAAAAAAAAGATCAGGTGTCACTATCATTTCCCAGCCCCAAGTTTAAGCCCTTACATTTGGATCGATAAACTCATAATTTTATTTTTGCATAACATTTATTTCAAATAATAACTTTCCAATTATAATCGTAGTGCATGTTTCCTCCTGTTGTCACAAAACAGGATCAACTCACGAAAACCTCCCATTATGAGTCCACACTACTTACGTTACCAGCGACTTACCTTCCTGCTGGCCATCTCGTTCCTCTTTGGAGCATGCAATGCCCTTATGACAGAAGATCTCGACGGCGTTCAGCTCAAAACTTCGATAGCCTTGCCAATGGGCGAGACTCAATACACGATCGAAAACCTTCTTGACCAGATGGATGACGAGCTTGCGATTGAAGAAAAGGAAATAGGAGGAAAAAAAGTTCTGCAATTCGCATACGAGCAAGATCTCGCCACTGTAGACTTGGGCGATATCGTTAGCGTACCGAACCAATCTTTCCCCGCCAACGGATTTCAAGACATTGAAATCACGCCCGTGGACATCCCGGTTCCGATTGATCTCACCCTACCTTTACAAGTGGGTCTGGACGAGAGTTGGGACATGGACTTTGGAGGAAACAAACTCGACGAAGCCCGTTTCAAATCCGGCGTTATCACTATCGAGCTGGCTTCGACAGTTCCAGTGAGATTAGACGCTGATTTTGACTTGCCTTCGCTGAAAACCGGAACATCCGAAACGCCTTTCAGCAGGCATATTTCCCTGGAGCCTTTTGGCACCCAAATCATCAGAATGCCACTTGCCGGCAACAAATTCCTCTTCACCGACGAAAACATCGGAGTCAGAAATCAACTCCAATTTTCTTTCAGCAATTTTGTCCTGAATTTCACAAGCAACACGACAGTCCAAGCCGGATCTGCACTTCGTTTCAGGATTAATGTCGCCAATGTTGTACCCGACGTATTTCTTGGAAGGTTCGCAAAAAGAGAGATCTCCCTTGACAATCAGTCTATCGATATCGACGTATTTGACAACGAGCTTTTGGGTAACGTCTTCTTCGCCGACCCAACACTCAGCTTGATCGTAGATAACGGAATCGGGCTTTACATGGCCGCCGATATCCGCTCGATCACAGGTATCAGCTCAAACGGAACCTTTACAGAAATGGACGGAACCTTCTTTAACGAGGACAATCCGCACGAAATACTCAGGCCCTCAACCAAAGGACAGCAGGTCGAAACGGTAATCAGCCTTAACAAGAGCAACTCCAACTTGCCTGATTTCCTTTCCAAAATGCCGAAAAGGCTTATGTTCGACGCCAAATTCCTTACAGGTACCGGCGAAGACGACAACTTGCCACAAGAGTTTATCGACTCTAACACCACATTGGGCATGAAAGCCCGCGCCGAACTGCCGCTTGACTTGGCTTTGGCCGGATTCACTTACACTAACACGGCCGAAGCTGAGGACTTTGACGAGGAAGACGCCGAAAACATAGAGGAAGCTTTGTTGAAAATCACAACCAGCAACAAAATTCCGATTGGCATGAAATTGCAAATCAATTTCCTTGACGCCCAGAAGAAGCAGGTCGCCACTTTATTTGACGAAAACACCGACAACACCATCATCAAAGCCGCACAAACCGGGTCTGACGGATTCGTGACCGAGGCTACAAAACAAGAGGCCCGCATTTACATGGGCCGTGAGCTTATCGACAAGCTCCCGGATGTAAAGCACTACGAAATAGTATTGACTATCGAGACAGGAGGTTCCGATCCCGTTAAGTTCGAAAAGTCGAACACCATCGACATTCAGCTTGCCGTGCAAGCCAAATTCAAGGTCAACGAAGACATTTAAGCGACACCATCCATGAAAAATATAAAAAGACTTTTACAGCTTACGCTTTGCGCCTTGGCCTTTATTATGGTTTCCAACACGGCACAAGCGCAGTATGACTTGACGCTTTACAACATAGGCAACCGACTGCCTCAAGGCAACCGGCTGAACCCGGCTTTCTTCCCGGACTCACGAATGTATTTGGGATTACCTGTAGTCTCCGGAACCTCTGTCAACGTAACCAGCGGTTTCAGCCTCAGCGACGCAATACGGGAAAACGGCCAAAACAGCAACGTTCTGGACCTGAATTACCTTTTGGAGAATATCTCCGAAAACGAATTCTACGCCCAAAAGCTTCACTTCCCTCTTCTCAACCTCGGTATCCGCTCCAAAAGAGCCTATTTCACGTTCGATATCAATTACAGGCACGAAGGAGGCATGAACCTGCCCAAAGACCTCTTGGCCACATTAGCCAGAGGTAACGGACATAACGGCGATTACAAAGAGGCCGCTACAAAAGGCTTTGTGGACCAAATCCCGAACGAGGTTCTTGAAACCATGAACTTCGACAATCTGAAGCTTTCCCAGACCTCCTACACCGAAATCGGATTCGGATACGGCAGGCGTTTCGGCGACCGTCTTCATTTAGGCGCAAAAGTCAAATTCCTTTGGGGACACGCGAATATCGAAACCGAGGGACTCGAAGGCCAATTGGTAACACGCCCGTCAAATTACGCCCTGAGGATGAATCTCGGCAGTTCGCCTGTTATCCGCACGGCCGGCATCATGGCCCTGTCTGACGATAGCGAAAGCGAATACGATGATCCGATGGATTACATACTGGAAAGCAGAAACTTCGGTATGGGCTTCGACTTTGGCGGACTTTTCAGACTCGACGACAAATGGAGCTTCTCGGCCTCATTGGTGGATGTCGGGTATATCACTTGGAAAGACGACATCAAAAACACCCATCTCGAAAACGCCTACGAAGCAAACGGCGAAGACATCGACCGCTTCTTCGAGCTTAAAGCCGAATATGATGACGATTTCTTCACTTACTTCGTAGATCAACTCGAAGACAAGTACTCTGATCCAGAAGAGAAAAAAGACAAATACACCACTTGGCTCAACGGCCGTATGTACGCTAACGCTACCTACAAAGTGACCGATTATTTCTCTACGGGCGCTACTTTTGTCGGTCATGCCTTCGGCGAATCTTTCAATCCAGGCCTTAATGTTTTCGGTAACCTCAGCGTAAAAGAATGGCTCCTCTTCAACGCCAATGTAGGCTATGTCAACAAGTCATTCAACAACGTCGGTGTGGGCACAGTCTTCACTGGCGGGCCAGTACAGCTCTTCCTCGCTACCGACAACTTGTTTGGCGCATTGGACCTCAATGAGGCTCGCCAAGTCGATTTCCGCTTCGGCTTCAACTTTCTTATCGGAAGGAAAAAAGGACGCGAGTGGCGTGACAAACACGAAAGCCAACTCAAAGACTATAGAATTGGCTCAAATGAAAACAGCTCAGAAAGCGACTCCGACACCGAGTTTTAAAATCATTTAATCACAAAAAAGCCGGACGGTTAACCCGTCCGGCTTTTTTGTTTACTCTTTTCGGTGCTTAGGGCTTATTCATCCTCCTCTGTCTCGAAAGAATAAAGTGTTTTATCAAGCTTCAGCGAGTCTTCGTTATAATCCTTGACAAAGCTTGCGATCACCTTGTCAGTAACTTCCTCCACATTCAAGCTGGCGTCCAACGCCACACCGTACTCGGCACGATTGTCAATCTCCACGTGCTCCGAAACCTTAATGTCATCCTCTTCCTCAAGTTGCATGATCACCTCGGCCATAAACAACCCGATTTCCTCTTCCAAGTCGTCTAAATTCCTTAAGTCCCCGTTCTCGTCCTCTTCGTATTTGATCTGACGATATTCCGGAAACTGCTTGGCCGCCTGATGTTCGGCCACTTCATACAACTGGCTGTTGTAGTGTAGCCTCAAAGTATACAAAAACGTATCATAAATCACCGCACGCCCTTCAAAACGTCCGATGAAACGGAAGTGGACAAACTCGTCATTATTATCCTCCGAGTCCACTACCTCAAATGTCTTTCCGCTCTTCTGCAATCTCTCCCGCAGGGCGTCTATCTCTTTAGGATCAAATCCCGGATTGTCATATTTGTTAGGCATATCAAAAGTTCTCTTCTATGGTTCGTTAGGGTTTTCCGCGCTTCGGGCGTCTTGTCTCTTGTGCCAAAACCGCACCGGACTCCGCCCGCCCGAAAAAGCTTCGAAGCTATAATAAGCAAAAAAACGATTGTGTAAAAGACCCCTGTTTCGTATTTTTTACATTCCTTCATTCACCAAGCTAGGCAAAGCCCTAGCAACCAATGTTTTGAATAAGCATGAAAATTATAGCGATAGGCAGGAACTACGCCGAACACATCAAAGAGTTGAATAACGAGCGTCCGGAAGAGCCGGTAATCTTCACCAAACCAGACACGGCCATCCTGAGAAAAAACAATCCTTTTTATATACCGGATTATACAAAAGACGTCCACTACGAGGTGGAGGTTGTCATCAGAATCGATCGTGAGGGAAAAAGCGTCCATCCGAAATTTGCGCACAAATACTACAGCCAAATCGGTTTAGGAATCGATTTCACCGCTAGGGATATTCAGGCCAAAGCCAAAGAAAAAGGGTTGCCATGGGATATCGCCAAAGGCTTCAACAGCTCGGCCCCCATTTCGGATTTTTATCCAAAAGAAGAGTTCGGTGACCTTCAGAACCTGGATTTCTCTTTGGAAAAAAACGGGGAAATCGTACAGCAGGGAAACACCTCGGACATGCTCTGGCCTATTGACGAAATCATCGCCTACGTTTCCAAGTTTTTCGTATTGAAAAAAGGCGACCTCATTTTCACCGGCACGCCAAAAGGCGTAGGTCCCGTAGCCATCGACGACCGCCTCGTGGGTAAAATCGGTGACCGGGTAATGTTCGATTTCGAAATCAAATAACGATGTAGTCTAACGTGACCGCACACATCAAGCAACTTGTCATGAGAAAAACTTTTTTCCGGCTGGTCGGGGTCATTTTTTTGGCCCTGATTAATGTCGGGACATACGCCCAAGATAAACAAGACAGCCAAGCGCATCCTTACAAAGACTATTTCATGTTCCCTATCAGGCCGGGAGAGAAAAACTTCTTGGCGGGAACTATGGGCGAACTCCGCCCCAGACATTTTCACGGAGGATTAGACATCAAAACCGGCGGACGGACCGGGCTACCCGTTTTTGCGGCGGCGGATGGTTATGTCAGCAGAATCAAAGTGAGCAAAGGCGGGTACGGGCACGCGCTTTATATCCAGCACCCAAATGGCGCCACCACCACTTACGCCCACTTGGACCGATACGCCGGAAAAATCGCGAAATACGTTCTTGAGCAACAATACAAACAACAGAGCTTCGAGATTGAACTTTTCCCAAAGAAGGGCATGTTCCCCATAAAAAAAGGTGAGACTATCGCTTTTTCGGGAAATACCGGCTCGTCGCAGGGTCCCCACCTCCATTTCGAAATCCGGGACAGAAACCAAGCGCCAGTAAATCCGCTCCGCTTCGGTTTTGACGAAATCGTGGACAATATTCCTCCTTCGGCCAGAATCCTCGCGCTTACGACGCTGGAATCCGACGCCAGAATCAACGGCGCTTTCGGAAGGTTCGAGTTCGTTTTGCAAAAAGTGGACGGAATCTACAAACCAACGTCACCGATTAAAGCCAGCGGACGAATCGGCGCCCAGATCTGGACTTACGACAGGATGACGGGAAGCCCAAACCGAAACGGCGTTCCGGACATCACGCTCAGGGTTGACGGGCAAACGATTTTCGAACAACACGTCGACAGGATTCCCTTCAAAGACAACCCTTTTATCAAAACCCTCTGCGATTACGCTACAGAGATGCGTACCCGCAGGCGGTTCAACAAACTGTACATCGACGACGGCAATGAGCTTGCGCTCTATAAAAACGTTCTGGACAACGGCGTAATTACGGTAAACGGCACGGAAAACAAAAAAGCGGAAATCACACTCGCCGACGCATACGGCAACGAGACAATCGTAAAGTTTGAGCTCAGGGGCGACGACAGGAAAACAGCCTTGGCAAAGGTCCCTTACTATCGCCAAAACCTTATGCACAACACGCTGATCCTTTCGGCCAAGCTCAGCGATTCCACTTCGAACCCACAGCTTTACGCAAACAGGGAGGCCCAACAACTGGAACCCGCTTACAGAAGCAGGTCGAAATTTTATTACCTCTGGGACATGCGCCAAGGTATTCCGGACTCGCTTTTCCTTTCGGGACAAATGAAATCTTTGGGTTTTGAAACTGCTGTGGAACCCAAACATGACATGACGGTATATACGCCGAGCATGGAACTTCGATTTCCAAAACGCGCCTTGTTCGATACGTTATACCTCAAGACTGATTACTATTACGACAGTCTCAAGCGCAGAGAACACTTCAGCGTTCACGAAACATCATTCCCCCTGCGGAGCGCCATCGCCATAAAACTCCGTCCAAGTTACGGCTATGATACGGCCACTCACAGAGCCTTTTCCGTAAGCGAACGAAGGATCAACTATATAGGTGGCAAGTGGACTAAAAACGGGACGATCACATTCAGGACCAGAACTCTGGGCGATTTCACAATCGCGCCGGACACCGTACCTCCAACCATTCGTCCGGTAAGGGTCACAACTTCAAAAGCCATGTTCTCTATCAGAGACAACCTTTCCGGAATCAGCGATATCAAAGCCGAAATTGGCGGAAAATGGTTATTGATGCATTACGATCCGAAGACCAGACGCATTTGGTCTGAACGGCTGGACAAGTCAAAAAAATTGAAAGGCAAACTAACCTTGGTAGTCACCGATTACCTCAACAATAAAAGTGTTTTTGAAAAAACACTCTAAAACACGCTAACTGAACAATCATGATCACATTAAAACCCGGCGACAAGGCACCCGCCTTCGAAGGAAAAATCGAGAACGGGGAAACCGTTAAACTTTCCGATTTCGAAGGAAAGAAACTCATCCTGTATTTCTACCCGAAAGACAACACTCCCGGTTGCACGCTAGAGTCCCAAAATCTACGTGACAATATCGACACGCTCCGCAAAAAAGGATATGAAGTTTTGGGCATCAGCTCGGACTCCGAAGCTTCGCACCAGCGTTTTATCGACAAGCATTGCCTTCCGTTCCACCTAATCGCCGACACGGACAAGACCGTTCATGAAATGTTCGGCACTTGGCAGGAGAAGAAAAACTTCGGCAAAACGTATATGGGCACCGTCCGCACCACTTTCGTTATAGACGAAACGGGCCATATCGAACAGGTCATCAAAAAGGTGAAAACCAAAGAGCACGCTAGCCAGATTCTGGAAGAGGCTTAATCTATAAGCTCGATTTTCTTTTAGAACAAAAAACAAGGTCACCGCAATTGCGAACACATCGCTTTTACGGTGACCTTTTTCTTTATGGTAAAGCTTTATAAAGAGCCTCTATCGGCTCTTATTGCCTAAGCTCAATACCTTTAATCGTTACTCCACTAATCGCTTTGCTGTAAAGCACCTCACGAACTAGACTCTCACTCTCATCTTTTTGGCCAATTTCGTAGTAGACCGTTCCCCCACCTTTTTTAGCAGCCAGAAACATAATTTTCATGTTCTTATCATACTTCATTGCCGTGATTACAGCGCCGGCTTCCGGAAGGCTGAACCATTCCACCATTTTGAATTCCTCGCCTTGGGTTTCCGGATAATAGACTTTGTTACCCAAACCCACAAATACGCTACCCACTTCATTTTCGACGATAACTACTTCCTCGGCAGTCGTAAACCCGTCGATTTCAGATAAATTAGCCCAAGTTTTCACTTCCTTATGAAGCATTGGCAAGTCGACCATTAACAATAAAGCTTCTTGCGGGGCACTTTCCGGCACATACACCGCCCAAGCATTCTTTTTGGAAGATCCCTTAGCGCTAATTATCTTACCCGGTACCGGTTGATCATCCTCGCCAGCCAACTTTTGCGGAAGATCCAGAATCGAATCATCTTCGTAAACAATATCCTCCGTAGTATTAATGTGTAATACCTTATTCGGCAATACGGCGTAAAGAATTTTATTCTTTACGATTACATCCAAGGCCCCCTCAGTATTTACAATCAACTTGCCGACCTCACGGGTTTGAAGGTTCATCACATACACACCCGCATCAGTTGCCAAGTAAGCCTTATCCTCATCCAACACAGCCATTCCGTTCAGCTTGGTATCGGCGGGAAGACCATTTACCAAACCCATTTTCTTGAAATTATGAGGCTCGGTATATTCGAGAAAATCCGGACCCGAATTGCTCAGCCAATACGTTGTGTCTTCCACACTTACGGCGTCCACCAAATTATTAGCAAGACGATCGCTTCCGTTTTTGCCAGAATAAGCGTCTCGGATTATCGGCTTATCAAGCGTATCAGGCTTAAATAGAATTTCCGTACCATTCGGGCCTTCTCCCCAAAGGGTGATACCGTAACGATAAACCCCGTGCAAATCCATTGTGTACTCCAATGGATGACCTCCAGAAGAATTTGTTGCGTAAAAACGAACCTTATGCTCTCCGATTTTTTTATCCTTTTTTCCGTTAAAAAGGTATGTCTTTTCTTCGGAAACCCTTTCCCAACTATCATTTTCCAGAATTTCCCAAGCGTAAGTTACCGGCTCGGGCTCCGCATCCTCGTTCACTATTGGTGACAAAAGTTCGCTTTCACCTTCCATTACCCTACGGTTGGGTTCATCCTCCCCTATCAAAGGCGAACGAATCACTTCCGAATCATAACTCGTACAGGCGCCCAACGACACCACGGTGAAACCCACCGCCATTACCTTTATCAATATACCTTTCAGTCCTTTATCCATACACAAGCAAAATTCGCTGTCAGTAAAAAAACGCCACACACGGAGATTCCGCATACAAGCAGGGCCTAAATTACCAAATCAATCACACAAGCCCAATACCAAAAAGACGAAATGACAAAAGGCCGCCCCTTTCCGGAACGGCCTCTGTCACACAATTATGGCTTGTTGACTTAAAGTCAAATAGGGAATTCTTATCTCAAGAACAACATCTCTCTGTATTTCGCCAATGGCCAGTCCTCGTCGTCAACATAAAGCTCAAGCTTATCGACCGAGTGACGGATTTTGTCGAAGTATCTCTCCTTAATGTTCTTGCAGTAAGCCAGGGCCTGCTCTTCCATATCCTCGATCTGGTTCACTTCCTTACGCTCGTTCACCATAGCCGTGATATCTTCGGTAAGGCTGGATACGTACTGCGAAACTTTCTCGATTGTAGGGATAACACCTGAAGCGTCCAAGCCCAAGTCTTTCAAGCCTCTGGCGTTGGTGATCAACTCGTTCTGGTATTTTACGGCCGTCGGAATCACGTGGTTTGTAGCCAAATCACTCATCAAGCGAGATTCGATCTGGATCTTGCGCACGTAGTTCTCCAACAGGATTTCTTTACGGGCCTCAAGCTCGCGACGCGACATCACGCCAGTGCTTTCGAACAATGACACAGTTGCGTCGCTGGTATAAGCGTCGAGTGCTTCCGGAGTACTTTTTACATTCGGCAGGCCTCTGCGCTCCGCTTCGTCCTCCCATTCCTGAGAGTAACCGTCGCCTTCGAAACGAACGGCTTTAGATTCTTTGATGTATTCGCGGAGAATGTCCACGATAGCCAAACGCTTCTCTTTTCCTTTTTCGACCTCAGCGTCAACGGCGTCGGCGAATTTCTTCAAGCGATCGGCTACGATAAGGCTCAAAACTGACATTGGCGCCCCACAGTTAGCATCCGAACCTACGGCGCGGTACTCAAACTTGTTACCGGTGAAGGCGAAAGGCGAAGTACGGTTACGGTCGGTGTTGTCGAGCAAGATCTCAGGAATCTTGTCGATACCCAACTTCATGTACATGTTATCCCCTTTCTCCACTTTCACGTTTCCGTTGTGCTCAAGCTCGTCGAGAACGGCCGAGAGCTCAGAACCGATAAACACGGAAACGATAGCAGGAGGAGCTTCGTTTGCGCCCAAACGGTGGTCGTTACCGGCAGAGGCGATAGAAGCGCGGAGAAGCGCGGCGTGCTCATACACGGCCATGATGGTATTCACGAAGAACACGAGGAACTGAAGGTTGTCGCGGGCACTGCTGCTAGGCTGAAACAAGTTCACTCCAGTATCGGCGATCAGCGAGAAGTTGTTGTGCTTACCGCTACCGTTCAATCCGGCGAAAGGCTTCTCGTGGAAGAGAACTTTCAGGTCGTGACGCTCGGCCACACGGTCCATAATGTCCTGAAGGAGCTTGTTATGGTCCGACGCCATATTCACTTCCTCGTACAAAGGAGCCACTTCAAACTGAGCGGGAGCCACCTCGTTGTGACGAGTACTTACAGGAATACCCATCTTCAAAGCCTCGCCTTCGAAATCGCGCATGAAGTTGTAAACGCGAGTAGGGATAGACGCGAAGTAGTGGTCGTCGAGCTGCTGGCCTTTGGCTGGGTGGCTACCGAATACGGTACGACCGGCCAACACCAAGTCAGGACGTGAGTTGAACAAAGCGCGGTCCACCACGAAGTATTCCTGCTCACAACCCAAAGAGGCGCTTACTTTGCTGACATTTCTGTCAAAATATTTACATACGCGGGTAGCCGCCTTGTTCACCGCGTCAAGCGACTTGAGCAACGGCGACTTGTAGTCGAGCAATTCGCCCGTGTACGATACGAATACGGTAGGGATACAAAGCGTATTGCCCCATACAAACATCGGCGAGCTAGGATCCCAAGCCGTGTAACCGCGCGCCTCGAAGGTACTGCGGATACCGCCGTTAGGGAACGACGACGCGTCAGGCTCCTGACGCACGAGCGCGCTTCCTTTCAACACCTCGATGCCTTTTGAGGCGTCGAAGAACGAATCGTGTTTCTCAGCTGTAGAACCTGTAAGCGGCTGGAACCAGTGCGTGTAGTGAGTCACGCCTTTCTCGATCGCCCAAGTCTTTACAGCTTGCGCTATCGCTTCCGCCTGATCGTCGGTGATTTTCTTCCCGTTTTCAATCGCTTTTCTTACTTGCTTGAAAATCGACGGCGCCAAGGCCCCCTCCATTTTCTCAAGTCCGAATACGTCCGTTCCGAAATATTCCGAGATCTTACCTTCGGGAACCAACGGCTCGGCAGTCGATCTTCCCTCAACAAGTTCTAATGCTTTAAATCTTAGATTCGCCATAGTGAATTCGTTTGTATTTGAATGACATTTCAAAGAAAGGGACGTTTGATTGAAAAAACAACCAGTTTTATTAAAAAATATTAAACAAAACGAAACATCATACGGCAAAACCACCCCAAACACGAATAAAATCGACTCAAAAACAGACTCAAGGGTAATTTAAACCCCAAAAACTTCTTTTATCCGTTTTCCACCTCCCTCAATCACGTTTAAAGCCCCAGAACCTCCAAAAAAGAGGCGAACACCTCCTGAGTAAGCTCAAAACAGAGGCAAAATCACTCTTTCACCTTAAATCGCCCCCTAAATACCTCCACAAAAACCGAAAAGACCTTAAAAACACCGGAAAACAAGGTAAATACAAACGGCATCGGTTAGGTAAAAAATCAATCACGCTAGGTAAATAAAACAGAATTACCTTTCCGGGAATTTTACAAAAACGAAAATCAGGAAACCGGCACCGCTCCTACCTTACTCTGTTTCAGGCGAAACACCGACGCCCAAAGAAGGAACAAATAAAGAGCGCGGGGAATTGGCATTCCTTTTTCACAAAGTCCCTATCCCTCCTTTTTAATCCTTTGATTATTATCGGACTTCCGTACATCACCCGTTTAGGTCAGCATCAAACGCCACCATTACTCCAGTTCGTTTGTCACTTATTTATTATGACCAAGGGAAGGCTTCATCAAGACATGAATCCAATTATACTAGTCCCGGCATAATCTCTTTAACTCATGTCACCATTTTAATTAGCTCGGGCATTATAGATTCGACACATGCCACCAATTTTATTGGCTTTGGCATAATTCCATCAACTTTCGACATCATTTTTATTAGTACCGGCATTGTTTCTTTTTCTTATGCAACCATTTCTTTTAGTTCCGGCATTGTTTCATCGTCTTTGTATGTCATGTTTTTCATTTTTAAACTAAAGATCATAGACATAACATTTAACATGACAAGAGTTGAATCATTACACATGAGGCTTCATTATAAAATGATATGAAAGAACCCTTCATTAAGTACGACTCGATTTTATTGAATGGGAAAATAAATTATACCCAAACCGAAATCATAACACCATATTAAGGGCTTACAACACTATGCAAAAGAAGCCTGGCGCCAAAGACGAAATTTACGGGTTTTCGGTTTGCGGGCGGATTTTCTTACCTTTGCGAATCTTTTGCGACATCCGGGCTTACGCACACAAAAGGCATCCGGACGTCGTTCCATAGATATTGGAGACAGGATTAGGAAATGACTGACAGGACCGACCATACGCAAAACACCGCCGAACGCAAGAAGGTGACCTTCTATACGCTGGGTTGCAAGCTCAACTTCTCGGAGAGTTCCACCATAGCGCGGCAATTCGAACAGAAGGGCTATAAGAAGGTGGAGTTCACCGAGACGCCCGACATCTTTGTGATCAACACCTGTTCGGTGACCGACAACGCCGACAAAAAATGCCGAAAGGTGGTGAGGGAGGCCCTGAAGATTTCGCCGCACGGCTTTATCATCATCATCGGGTGCTACGCCCAGCTGAAGCCGAAAGAGATTTCGGAGATCGAAGGCGTGGACGCCGTATTGGGCGCCGCCGAAAAATTCCGCCTGCTGGAAGTGCTTGACGACTTCAGGCCGAGAATCGACGCGAAGACCAACAAGAAGCAGTCGACGGTATTCTCGGGCGAGATCCGCGAGGTGAAGGCTTTCAACAACGCCTACTCGATGAACGACCGCACGCGTACTTTCCTGAAGGTACAGGACGGATGCAACTACCAGTGTACTTTCTGCACGATTCCGCTGGCCAGAGGCAAGAGCCGTAGCGACACTATAGCGAACGTAATGGTTTCGGCCAACGAGATAGCGGCCACCGACGTGAAGGAAGTGGTGATCACGGGCGTGAACACCGGCGACTTCGGTATACACGAGGGCAAACGCACGGAACGTTTCGTGGATTTGGTAAAGGAGCTGGACACCGTGGAGGGCATCGACCGCTACCGCATATCGTCCATCGAGCCGAACCTGATCACGGAGGAAATCGTGGACATCTGCGCCGCTTCGAAGCGCTTCGTACCGCACTTCCACATACCGTTGCAGTCCGGAAACGACAAGATACTCAAGATGATGCGCCGCCGCTACGAGCGTGACCTGTACGCCGACCGCGTGCGCATGATCAAGGAAAAAATGCCCGATGCCTGTATCGGTGTCGACGTGATCGTGGGCTTCCCCGGCGAAACCGAGCAGGATTTCCTCGACACGTACGAATTTATCAACGGGCTTGACGTGGGTTACCTCCACGTGTTCTCATATTCCGAAAGGGCAAACACTCCGGCCGCCGACATGGAGGGCGTAGTGCCGAACGCCGAACGCCAAAGGCGCTCGAAGATGCTCCGTATTCTTTCGGAGAAAAAGAAACACAAGTTCTACGAGGAGAACATCGGCAAAACCGCCCGCGTCCTTTTCGAAAACGACGTGGAAGACGGCATGATGCACGGATTCACCGAGAACTACGTACGCGTTAGGGCTAAGTACGACCCGATGCTGATCAACGAGGTAAAGGAAGTGAAAATGACCGGCCTCAGCGACAACGGGATGATGGAATGCGAAGAGATTCCGGTAGTCTACGAAAAGCACTAGCGCTTTGGTTGGTATTACGTATTAGGTATTTGGGCTTAGGAAAGTGTTGATTCGCTTTTGGCCTACGGCCGATAATGAAAGCCGAAATGATTAAAAAGTCGTTTCGGCTTTTTTGGTATTACGCATCAGGTATTTGGGCTTGGGTAAATATCTGTTTCTTGGTTATTGTCTTTTTATTTTAGCTTTAATCGATTTTTTATTCACACATCGCTTATTATAAGTTTCCATATACTACGATTTCGTCCGCATACCTTAATTGAATATTGAACCATTTTATTAAATCCCTAAGAAAGGATTCAACATGCCGGTCTTTGGTTTTTATTTTAGCCATTCGTTCAACAATAATTCTACAGGTCTTATTGTCGAAGAAGTTGTGACCTACGATATCAAGGCAATTTTGGGTTTTTCCAGAATCTTGGTCTTTCAGCGGAAAAACAGAGTTAAAGGCATCTATCACATATTCAAAGTCTTTTGTTTGAATAAAGAGGCTTTTGTCTCTGGCGGTAACATACTTTTTAAGGCTTTCATTTTCCGCCCACAAAATGAATCCAATCTTGTCTATCGGTTCATTTGGTGTAGTCGTCAAATAGAATAATTGTTCGTGAATCTTTTTAATCGATTTCTCCAAATCGAAATCGCAAATTCGATAATACTTTTCCGCTATTGTTTCATCACATTCAGCAAGACGACAAACGGTATTAATATTATTTCTGTGAAACTCTTTTTCACACGCATCCAAATCACCGTTATTCTCCTCTATCAGCTCTATTGCAAGCGCCAGAGAAACAGACAATTTTGATCTTAGTTTTTTAACTTTTTGAAATTCAATTTTTTGATTCATAAAGCTTTGCGTCATCGATTAAATATAAATTTAGGCATTTACACCCTTTCCCAGCACTAACATTTTATCCTTTTTAGATTCTTTCACGAAAGAAATAGCAGTCTACTTCCATTTCAATCTCAGCCTTGATTTTCCAATTACGCTTTCCCTCTATTTTTCTTAACTTACATGGGCCATTCTTTTATAAGAGACAAATACCGACTTGCCAAATGGAATTGAGTCCAGAATCATTATACGAAAGGTTCCTCAACAGCACGGGAGCCTGTACCGATACCCGGGCCATTAAGGACGGGCAAATGTTTTTCGCCCTGAAGGGCCCTAATTTTAACGGAAACAAATACGCCAAGCAGGCTCTGGAAAAAGGAGCCGCTTACGCCGTAATAGACGAAGTGGAATATCAGGAAGACGGCCGTTTCCTGTTGGTGGAGGACACGCTCAAGGCCCTGCAAGATATGGCCCAGGTGCATAGGCGCATGTTCCACATCCCGGTTTTGGCGCTGACAGGCTCTAACGGCAAGACCACCACCAAAGAACTGATGCGGGCGGTGATTAGCCAAAAGTATAATACGCTGGCCACGGAGGGCAACCTCAATAATCACATAGGCGTACCGCTTACGCTTCTGAACCTGAAGAACGAGCACGAATTCGCCATCATAGAGATGGGCGCCAACAAACTCGGCGACATTCGGGAGCTTTGCGAAATTGCGGAACCAACACACGGACTGATCACCAATATCGGGAAAGCGCACCTCGGGCCTTTCGGAGGCTTTGAGCAGATTATCAGAGCCAAGAGCGAGATGTACCAGCACCTCCTCTCACACAGGGGAACGGTGTTTATCAACGCCGAGAATCCGATCTTGAGCAATATGGCCAAGCGCTTCAAAGATCCGGTGATGTACTTGGGCGAAGGAAATTTCTACGGATGCCGCTTGGTGGAGGCCAGCCCCTTCGCTACGGTGGAGACGGAAAACGGAAACACGATCCACTCGCATCTGTTGGGCGCTTACAACTTCGAAAATATCGCCACGGCGCTCTGCGTAGGCAAGTTCTTCAAAGTACCTGCTGAAGACGCCGAACGGGCGATTGCGGAATATATCCCGGAAAACAACCGGTCGCAATTGGTGAAAGGAAAAACCAATCTGCTTATTTCGGACGCCTACAACGCCAACCCCGCCTCTATGGAAGCCGCGCTGCGCAACTTGGCGGGCATGAAGGCGGAAAAGAAAATAGCCATCCTTGGCGATATGCTCGAACTCGGCGACGAAAGTCCGGCGGAACACGCCCGTATCGGAGCGCTCAGCGCCGAATTGGGCATCGACAAGGTATATTTCTGCGGACCGCATATGAAAAGCGCCAAAGCGGAGAACCCTGAAGCCGAATACTTCGAAAAGAAAGACGATTTGGCTGTAGCCTTGAAAAACGACGCACCCGAAAACGCTACGATCTTATTGAAAGGCTCAAGAGGCATGAGCCTGGAAAGCTTGACGAAATTGCTATTGGGCTAACAAAAAACGGCCGCGTTCACAAACGAAACGCGGCCTCCCCTTATATGGCCCGATAGAAGCCTCAGTCAATCCTCCGCAGGCGCGCGACACGCCTGACAGCGGTTCAGAATTATTTTTATTGGATAGTCACTTCGTCCACGAACATCCAAGCGTCGCTACCCGCTCCGCTGTGCCAGCCCGGAAGCTTGTCCATGGCCACACCTTTTACGCGGATGAACTTTACGCCCGAAATGTCTTTGTCGGCTCTGAATCCGTATTCGCGGATCATGTTTTTCATATCCTTCGGATACTTCTCCTTTTCGCTGGCGTACACGCGCTCGTAGTTCTTTCCGTCGGTAGACACTTCGAAAACCACCTCGGCAGGAGGCATAACCCAAGCGCCGACAGATTGAAGAAAACGGGCTTCGATAGCCTTGATGTTCATCGGCTTGATCAGCTCGATAACGGCGTCGAAATCTTTCCCGTTAAAGCCGAGCCAACGGTTGCTGAAATCGCTTACATCACCCAAGAGTCCGTCGATTACGGTGTTTTCGCCATCGGCTTTGTATGAGCCGGCCGCCTCGTTTTTCAAGGTCACCGACTTAGCGCGCTGTACGAAGAGCTTGCGGGTAAGCACAAAGCTTTCGTTTCCTTTCTTGGCAAAACCCTTCACTTTCAAAGTTGTGGTCTTGTCCAAAGAAAACGGCTTTTTGTAAAGCTTCGATTTTGAGGTTGGCTCAGTGCCGTCAAGCGTATAGCGCAACGCCATTCCCGCCTCGGGCGCTTTCAAGGTTACGATCGTAGCCTTTCCTGTAGATTCAGTATCGATTCCCGGCAAGGCTGACAATGAAGCCATTTTAGGTGCGCTGAATTCGGTAGCGGCCATATCGAAAACCGTATTGTCGTTGGCGTCAAACGGAACGATGGTGAATACGAAACGCTTTGGAGCGTTTTTCAGAACGTACTGGTTCAACGTACCGGGACCGCAAGTAGCGGTACCCAAACCTTGCGTCTCCGAATCGAGGTTGATCGTTACGAAATCGGCCTGATCCAACTCGTTCAGGTGGCGAGCGGTTGTCACTTCGGCGTCGTCGAACGGATAAGCGCTGAAGCCCATCGGAGTTTCGGCCTTGAAGAACATTCCCCTGCCGAGCAAGTCGGTTACGGAAGCCCAACGGGTGTTGGTGCGGTTACCGCTTTCCTGCGGCACAACGTAATCGAAGAACATAGAGCGGGCATCTGACTGGTTCAAGCCTACGTATGCGCTACTGTTACGGTCAGGATAAGTCTCCATTCCGGCGCCGTACCAAGTCACTTGGTCGAAGATGCGAGGCATACGCAACTGCAAACCTACTTTCGGCAAGGCTTTCACGGATTCGTCAGGCAATACTTCGGTAGAAACGGTTACGGCTCCCGCAGGAGAGACGTAAGACACCTGCTTGGCTTGCAGACGGGTCTTTCCGCTTGGGCCTACGAACTGGATGGAAGCCACTACCTCCGCTCCACCGTCAGTAGCGGTCTTAACGCTGATGTTCTGGGCTTTTACAGTGAGTTTGTCCAAATCGGCGGCGTACCATTTTCCGGCTCCGGCCCTGTCCTTAATATCGTTTTCGGTTGGCGCTCTCCAAACGTTCACTTGAGGACCAGCAACAATCAGCTCGGCGCCTTTGCGAACATAAGAAGAAATACGTCCGGTGTTTTTGTCAAACACAATGCGGAAATCTTTTCCCGTAAGGGCAATATCCGACACGTTTTTCTTCACGTCCAACTTTCCGAATCCGGCTACATTTTCCGCGACAGCGGCCTCAGCTTTGATCGGAAGTTCAAATTGGTAACGAGCGAGCTCGTGTCCAGCTTTCACCAAACCTTTGCGGGCTTTGGTAGTGAAGTTTACGTTTACGTAATAGCTCTGACCAGCGCGGGGAGCCGGCAAACGAGGAATACGGAGGTTAACAACTTCAGAAGCCGTTGGAGCGAGGTTCAAATCGTGTTTGCGAGATTCGTACACAACGCCTTCGGCATTGGTAACGGTCCAGTGCATTACGAATTCGTTGAGGTTTGTGAAAGCGTAATCGTTTTTAACGGTCACTTTTCCGTTAGCGATATCGGTAGGTTTTACCTTGATGTACTGATAAACCGCTTTCACTTCGTTGAGATGCGGGTTAGGAATACGATCAGGATTAACAAGACCGTTCAAGCAGAAGCTGTTGCTGCTCGGCACATCTTCCGGGCCGTAATCTCCACCGTAAGTGTAGTACATGCGTCCGTTTTCGTCGTATTCGCGGAGACCTTGGTCAACCCAGTCCCAGATACAACCGCCCTGAAGCGCATCATAGGCTTCGATAGCGTCCCAGTAATCTTGCAGACCACCAACGCTGTTACCCATGGCGTGAGCGTATTCGCACTGAATCAACGGACGCTCAGGATTTTTCTTGGCGTAACCGATCATTCCGGTGATTCCCATGTACATCGGGCAGTAGATGTCCGTATTGTCTTCGAGGCCAGCGCGCTCGTACTGTACAGGACGAGTGTTGTCACGGCCTTTGACCCACTTGTAAGTGGCTTTGAAGTTAACGCCGTTTCCGGCTTCATTACCCAATGACCAGGTTACGATAGAAGCGTGGTTTTTGTCGCGCTCCACCATACGCTCGGTACGGTCGAGGTGCGCCTCCATCCATACAGGATCTTTGGCGAGACTGCGGGCGCCGTAGCCCATTCCGTGAGATTCGATATTGGCTTCGTCGATTACGTAAAGGCCGTATTCGTCGCAGAGCTCGTACCAACGGGGATCATCAGGATAATGGCAAGTACGCACAGTGTTAATGTTGTATTCTTTCATCAACTGGATATCGCGCTGCATGCTGGCCTCGCCCACTACGTGGCCTCTGTCCGGATCATGCTCGTGGCGGTTCACGCCTTTGATCAATACGTATTTTCCGTTTACGAGGAATTTGCCGTCTTTAATCTCAACAGAGCGGAAACCGATATTGCGGCGGATGGCTTGTGTCACTTTGCCTTTTCTGTCTTTGAGAGAAATAGCCAAAGTGTAAAGGTTCGGCTGTTCGGCCGACCACTGACGGGGCTTTGTCACTTCGGCGGAAAAGCTAACATTAGCGTTTTCGGCCGTTTTGGCAAAGTTTACTTTTTTACTTTCTTCGGCAACCACCTTGTCGCCGTCAAGCACTTTATATTCCACTGAGTAACGTCCCGATTTCTTGATGTGGTTCGAAAGGTCAACATCAAGAGAGAAGGTACCGTTAGTGTAGTTCTTGTCGAGTCCGGCTTTTACGAAGAAATCGCGAACACGGACCTTTGGAGTCGCGTAAAGGAAAACGTCACGCTCGATACCGCTAATGCGCCAGAAGTCTTGCGCCTCAAGGTAGCTGCCGTCGCTCCAGCGGTACACTTCCGCCGCGATCACGTTTTTGCCCGGCTTAACGAATTTCGTAATGTCAAATTCGGCCGGAGTCTTGCTTCCTTGGCTGTAGCCAACTTTCTCGCCGTTTACCCAAAGATAGAAGGCCGATTTCACCGCACCGAAGTGGAGGAAGATCTGCTGACCGTCCCAGTCGGCGGGAATTTCGAAATCCTTACGGTAAGAACCTACCGGATTATAGTCGCCAGGGATTTTCGGCGGCTCAGGACGAGTGCGCTGGAAGTCCCAGAACGGATACGTGGTGTTCACGTAAACCGGCAACCCGAAACCTTCCACTTCCCAGTTGCCCGGAACGCGGATGTCTTTCCAAGACTCAACGCTGAAGTCCTTTTTGTAAAAATCCTTTGGACGGTGATCCGGATTTTTCACGAAGTTGAATTTCCAAGTGCCGTTAAGCGTACGGAAATTCTCGGCGTAATCTTTCGATCCCAACTCCGCCAACTTTTCGCTTGAATACGCGAAAAAAGTAGCGTGGGGCTTGGTCTTGCCGTATCCGAAGACCTTGGGATTTTCCCACTCATTGTCCTGCGCTTGACAGAAGAGATTTGAGAGGGCAAAAATTCCCAGCAAACAAAATTTCTGGAACTTGAACCTATTCATTTGAATACTGATTGATAAAAAATCCAACCCGAAACAACTTACGTGAACCCCGAACCTACCACATCAATTCCCAAATCGTCGGCCAATGGTGGACAATTCAGAAATTCGGGCGTCTGGACGAACATTCACGAACCACAAGGTAAGTCTTCCGGTTGGCCATGCGTGACCTGCAAAAAAATAATGTGAAAAACCCCGCCAGCATAGCCCAAACACCCCATCAAGACTACAGGAAGACCTCCGGCGTTATGGAAAATTGAATAATACCGCCCCAAAGAAAGACCGCTCCCGAAGGAGCGGTCCGTGCATCTGACTAAGTTTAAGGAACCTTATTTTACCTGGCGTCCCACCAGACTTTGTACAACAGGCTGTTGTTATCTGTAGCTTGGACAGCTTTCAAATAGTTCTCTTCATTGAGTGTTCCTTGTTTCACCGGATACTGCACTCTCCTAGGCATTACGCCATCTGTATCTCCGAGATAATAATCGAACCCGTCTTTGGAAGAGACTCTTTTCTCGATTACCGGGTATCCCGTACGTCGCACTTCGGCGTAAGATTCGCTGTAATTGTTCACCAAAGAAACCCACTTCTGCTCCATGATCTGTTGGTATTTCTCATCTTCGGCGCCCGTCAACGTAGCGATTGGCGATGCCATAAAAGCCGTAATATCGGCTTCGCTATAAGGCGTCTCCATACCTTCCCTCGCACCTTCGTCGATCCATTCGAAACTCCAATAACGCAATGATGACTCCACGCCTTTACGATACCAATCGTTAGCCATATCCTCATTTTTAGCTACGCCGACACCTTTGAGGTACGCTTCCGCCTTCAGGAAACAAACCTCCGAATAAAGCAAAACCGGAGAAGGGACCCATTTCTGGTAAGTGTAAGAGCCCACGTAAGAAAAAGCGTTATCATTACTTACGGACTGCACTCCGTTGAACAATCCCCTAAATTCTCCAGCGAACTCACCTTCCATTACCGGGTTGGCGAATGTTGCGACACGAGGATCATTATTATCTTTCAAATAATCGACAAGCAAGGCGGCGACATGGGCCCGAGTGCCCGATTCCAGATCGCTGAAATAATTATTCCAATAACCTATATCGACCGTATTTTCCCAATAAGCCGACTGTTCGTCTGAGTCGATAAGATTTCTGGCCAAAGCCTCACTGACAGTGGAAGCGGCCAAACTTTCGTCAACATAACTCATGCGCATACCCAAACGAAGCAAAAGGCTATTGGCAAAGCGTTGCCAGTCCCCAAGATTGCCTTCGTACAACCTGTCGGCACCGGTCATGTCCAACGTATTTTTATCTTCCAACAAGGTGATGGCTTCCTTGAGCTTAGCAATCATGTCCTTATAAATCTCCTCTTGCGAATCATATGGAGTATAAGCAATCAATTCACCATCTTCCAAGACGCCCGCTTTGAAGTAGGGAATATCACCATAAGAATCGGTCAATCGGGAAAAACCAACGACCTTACCGATCAAGGCCAATGCCCTTACCGCTTGATCTTCGTAAGTTTCAGCGTTCTCGGTTCTCTCAAGTACATCATTCAGGTTACGGGATCTCCCGTAAACATCGTCCCACATATTCGTGAGTTCGGTACCGAAGCTCTCGTATCTGTCCGGCGGAATATCCAAGCGAACCGTCTGATGGGCCCAGCTTCCGGCCACTTTGAAATCGAAGCTGTAACTGCTTTGGTACGTACTTTTCAAAGTGGTATTAAGAAGGAACAACGGCCTTGCGTCAGTAATTTGATTAGGGCTTCTGTTGACATCCTCAAAATCTCTGTCCGTACAAGCGGCCGACAAAGCCAAAAGCGCTATAATTAAATATCTGCGTATCATGATTCAAAGTCTTTTACAAACGAACTTTAACATTGAAGTTAACCGATCTGCTTGCCGGCCAGTATCCTCTTTCCATACCGTTTGAGCCTGTGGCTATACTGTACTTGTAAGCGTCCGGATCAAAGTTTTTGGTTTCGCGATGGAGCAAAAACAGGTTACGGCCTATCACCGAAAGATCGATGCTCTGGAAAGGCGTCTTCTCCACAATTTTCTTCGGCAATGAATAGCCAAAGCTCAATTGACGGAACTTTACGTACGAGGCGTCTTCAATCGCCGATTCCGCGATTTTCTTGTTACGGTCCCAATATTGGCTCGGGTTGGCGTACACGGCATTGTCTCCCGAGTTAGGCGTACCGTCCTCGAAGACACTGTTTCCAAACCATTTTTCCATTCCGCCCGTCGCTACCCATTCATCAGGTGATACGCCGGCAGCTCTCCTCGCCTCTTCCGAAGCGATCCAAGCTTCCCTGCCTTCCAATGATTCCGCAGAGGTTCCTTGCTCGTTAAAGCTGATATTCGTAGTCGAAAGGATATTGCCTCCCATCGAGATGTCGATCTGGGCACCCAAAGTGAAACCTTTATAACTGAAAGTATTTGTCACCGAACCTGTCCAGTCCGGCTCCACTTTACCGAGCACGGCGTTCGGATCGTCGCCTTCCATCACCAGACCTTCGTCGTCAACGATTACGTTTCCATTGTCATCCCGGAGATATTTTGTTCCCCTGATTACAGGAAAACGCTCGCCTTCCACCGCCGCAATGTGGCCTTTCTTTCTGTCATAAGCCATAATCACCGCATCTTGGCCATCGAGATCAATCACTTTTGACATCGACCTATCATATGCGATATTCAGGTTCCAACGGAAATCCCCAACTTCCACCGGAGTTGCGTTAAGCATTATTTCCAAACCTTTCGTTTGAACTTCCCCGCCATTTATTGTTCGGGTTTTATATCCTGAGGTCTCAGACACAGGACTATTCGGGAATATCTGATCTGTCGTATTTACCAGGTAATATGTAGCGTCTAAACCATATTTTCCGTTCAGGAATCGTAAGTCAAGACCGAATTCATACGAAACAGAATATTCAGGCTTAAGATCATAAAGAGGCAAACGTGACGGATTACTCAGATACACCTCGCCATTCAAACTTGTCGGCAAGCCATAAGAAGTGTTTATAACTCCAGCGCCCGTATCATTACCCACGGCAGCTACGGAACCTCTCAACTTACCAAAAGAGAGTATATCATTATTCTCAATAAACTCTGAGAACACCACACTACCCGTGACAGACGGGTACCAATAATTATTATTGTCTTTAGAAAGCGTAGAAGTCCAATCCCCACGCAATGTGCCTTCAAGGTAATAAATATCATCAAAGCCAAACTGCACGGTACCAAACACCGAGTTAACCACTTTTTCCCAAGAACCGTAATTTGTCGTTCGCACTATAGTGTTATTGAGCGTGTTCAGGTCCGGAATTTTATACCCTTGCCCTTCAATGGAACTGCTTCTGCTCAAACGGCGGAATTGGGTAGCACCTATAGTGGACGATACTGAAAACCTTCCGTCAAGGAATTCTTTTTGGCCTGAAAGCAAGAAATCAGTCGTAGTCGTTTTCCTATACCCTTCTGAGAATCCGTACTCACCCAACTGGTTCGCTCCCCATTTAGTGTTTTTGGCGTAAATCAAATGAATCTCGCTTTCCACCTGATCAAAACTATGGCGCAAAGACGCGTTTAACCAATCCGTAAACTTGTAGTTCGCCTGAACACTACCTATCAATCGACGGCGTTTGTCGTTATTGCTATTTTCAAAAAGCGCCCAGTAAGGGTTGCCATTATACTTCGTATTGGACCAAATAATCATCCTGCCATCCTCGAAGCCTTTTTCTCCCCATACCTGCCCGTTCGAATTTCCATATTTATAATTTTCGATATCCGAGGTATAGAAGCTTCGGGGAGCCTTAGCCAACTGCATATATCCCGAACCGCCATATCCTGTAGACATTCGGTTTTTGGCGGATTGCTCAACATAATTCAGCTTGGCGTCGATAGAAAAACGATCAGTCACATTTTGCGTCATACGCATCGAAACACCGGTTTTCGACCAACTGCTATTCGGTACATATTCGTCTGCCTCCTGATTTAGGAAAGACAAATAGTACGTAGCCTTTTCTGAACCGTATGACATCGACAGGTTATGGTCATACCTCACTCCTGTTCTGAACAAATCCTTATGGTTTTCCGACTGTGGCGAAAATTTCCGAACAGGCTTATCCCTTAACCAACCCACAACAACATCCTGTCCTTCCATTTTAGGACCCCACGATTCATCTTTTTTACCTCCGCCCAACATTGGCAAGCCATTATACTCTCCATCAAAGAGTCCGACTCCGCTATCGCCTCTATGGCCTTGGCCATATGTGTTTTGCAAATCAGGGAAGATGTAGGCGTCCGTAAGCGTCACGCCGCCTTTGTAAGAAAGCCCAATGCCCTGCTTCTTCAAGTTTTTCTTAGTCGTGATAACCAAAACCCCCGGAGCCGCTTTCGAACCGTATAATGCAGCGGCGTTCGCCCCTTTCAATACCGTTACACTTTCAATATCCTCTGGGTTAATATCCGACATTCCGGATCCATGGTCAAAATCTTCGTTACTGTTACTGTTTTTTTGATTACCGCTCCCGAACGAACCACTATCATAGATAACACCGTCCACCACAATTAGAGCTTGGTTGTTACCCGTCAATGAGGTGTTACCCCTCAACACCACTTGTTGCGCTCCATTTGATCCACCGCTCGTATTGTTAATTCTCAAACCAGCGACCTTGCCCTGAAGACTGTTGATCGCATTTGTTTCTCCTGTCGCAACAATATCGCCCGCTTTCACCTCCGTAATAGCGTAACCAAGCGCTTTTTTCTCCCTCTTTATGCCCAGCGCAGTAACGACAACCTCGCCCAATTGCTTGACATCCTCCTGCAGGACAACATTTACCGAAGACATATTCTTGGACACAAAAATCTCTTCTGGCGTATATCCCACCGACGTAACCAAAAGTACACTTCCTACTGGGACTTTAACCCTAAAGTTACCCTCGACATCCGTGATTGTCCCTAAATCCGTCTGCCCCTTCACCACCACATTCACGCCGGGCAAACCCTCTCCGCCAGAATCTTTCACCGTTCCGGAAACTTCGACATCTTTTTTCTGAGGCTGTTTTTTCTCAGTGATCACTATTCGTTTCCCAATGATTTTAAAGGTCAAATTCTGAGGCCCCAAAACCTCATTCAGCGCCTTTTTCAATCCGACGTTTTTCAGATTGACCGAAACGACAGCCTTGGTATCAACTACCGTGGAGCTGTGAAAGAACTCGTAGCCCGACTGGCTTTCCAAACTCTTCAGCACCACCTCCAAGGGCAATGCCTTGGCCTTAACGGTCACCGTTTTTTCGGGTTCACTTGCCGCTTGAGCCTCCGAATAGGAAAGGCTCATAGCCAAAAAGGCAAAAAGCATCCCCGCACTCACGATTTTTCTCGCAAGCGAAGCATAGTAAAAGTTTTTCTTCATAACTTTAAGCTTAGTATTTAAAAAGTGTCCCGGAGTGAGTCTGCAAACCATCCGAGACAACAACAGTTACAGGCTGGCCTTTTGCCGGCCTTTCGTTTTTAAGCAAAACAATCCCAGCCCGCCTCCCTTTCGGGAAGCGGAAAAAATTATAGCGTACAACAAACTGGGCATTCTTAATCGAGCGCAGATTTTCCCTATTCGGAAAACAGGCTCACTTTATCATCATCCACCTTCACTCCCACACCTTTGGGCAAGGCCAACCTCAACAATTCCACCACTTCGTCCAAAGGCCTAGTCCTATCCACACTTCCTGTTATGCGAATTTTCCCGAACCGCTCCTCGTCCACATCAAAATCAACACCGTACATACGTTCCAGCAAAACGGCCAGCTTGGCCAGCTCCATCGACTTTAACCGTACCACACCTTTCTCCCAGCCAAACTCATAACCGTCAGACTTCTTTTTGGTCAACTTACCTTTCCCCAGATCCAAGACAGCCACCTCGCCCGGTTTCAACTCCAGATGCGGATTGTCGGGGCTAGTGCCAGCATACATTTCCACCCGCCCCTCTTTAAGGCTGGTCGTCACCACTCCATCCTCTGGATAAGCCTTCAGGTTAAACACTGTTCCGGTTACTTTCACCGAGGCCTTATCAGATATAACCCAAAACGGTATGTCTTTATTTTTCACAATCTCAAAAAGACCTTCGCCCGAAAGATAAACTTTGCGGTCACCCGAAAAATCCACTGTCCGCAAGACGCTTCCGGCGTTAAGGCTAACACGGCTACCGTCCGGCAAAGTATATTTCACCACGCTTCCGTAAGGAACTTTCACTTCCGAAACTTTCGGCTCGTCGGTGTTGAGGCGCCAAATCAACAGATTCGCCAAAACAGCCAAAGGCAATAGCACCGCAGCCACTTTGGAATAAGTAGTCGACAGCCTAAACTCTTTTTGTTTAGGTTTTTCACGTTCAGGAACCGAACGGCGAACTTCGTCCATAATACCCGCAATCGACGCAGTATCAGGCTTCATGTCCTTTACGGCAATTCCCGACCTAACCCAAACGTTTTTGGATTCGGCCAATTGGGAAAGCTCCTCTTCCCCTAGCGCGCCTTCCAGTTGACGAATCTCCTGTTCCGTCATCTCTCCAGCCAAATATTTTGCTATATACTCTTCCATTTCAGTCTTCGTATCCATAATGCGCAACCTCTAAAAAACCCTTAGCTCATTTTAAAAAAAAATTGAATTTTATTTCAAAACGCTAAAAAAGAGCGAAAAAACCAAGCGCTTTTTTCAACCATTGTATTTCCAAACTCAAGTCACCAAGTCTTTAAGCGACTCCCTAAGCAACTTCAGGGCCTTTCCCATATGCCCTTCCACCGTCTTTACCGAAATCCCCATTTTTTCCGAAATCTCGGCGTATTTGAGCCCTTCTTTCCTGCTAAGCAAGAATACGGCGCGCCGTTGTTTCGGCATCGAGTCTATCAAATCCTGAATACGTTGGTCCGTTTCGTTAAAAGCAAGTTGGGCCGCCGGATTAGTCAAGGCCTCCATATTCAAACTCGTGTTCAACTGGTGCCTAAGGTAATCCTCATACGTTTTCCGGCTCTTGCGCTTCCGCAATCGCATTATGGAAAAATGCTTCGCCAAAGCGAACAAGTAGGCATCTAGCCGCGAATCGTCAGCCAAAGTTTCCCGCTTTTCCCATAGCTTCACGAAAGTATCTTGCGCCACCTCCCGCGCCTCTTCCTCGTCTCCCAAATACTCTTTTGAGAAATACACTATACGGGAATGATACTCGTTTACTATCCGCTCAAAAAGCTGGATATCTCCGGCTCTCAATTTCTCAATCGAAACCAGGTTAGTTAGCATAAAACATAAAGTTCAAAATCACAACCTCCGCCACCACCAAAAAGTGGCCCGCCTCATATTCTCCGATGGGGAAGGTAGAAAAGAAGTCATCTCGTCGGGCGCAATATAGCTGGAAAAACATAAAAGCCCACTCCCTCGCCATTATTCCCCGCTACAGTTCATAATCCGTTAATAAAAGGATTTAAAAAAGACAATTATATTTCATTCAACAATAACTTCCATTTCAAATCCGGCACACCTAACGAATAGTCAAATGTCGGCAACGTTCCCGAGAAAACAAGCAAAAACGGCGATAAAGTTGAATCACCTTATCGCCGTCTGAAAATGTCCGCCTGGATTACCAGAAGCTCGCCATAATAATCCGACAGACTAAAAACACCTTTTTATTTTACAAGAACACTTGCCTCCGAAACGCCTTCCCAACGAAACCGGACAAAGAGCTTCCCAGATGTGCTGTCCCAATAAAAACCGTCTTTCACATTATCAAGTTCCGAGACACCGTCCACAGCTTTCACTTTTTTCCCATTTACCAAAACTCTCTTCGGTTTCTTGGAAAACCCGATAGCCTCCACTGTCACCGTTCTGTTTTCAGGCATACTATCATATTTGCCCGCCACGTCACGGTCCAGATTTAACGAAAGGCATTTGGAGTCCACTTCTCCGGAGAAATCCAACATCTCGCTTTTTCTTCTGGCGTAAGCGTCTTTTGTCACGCCGTCGTCCTCATACATCCGCCCCGTCACCGAGGTTTTCTTTTCCGGGCAAAAGAGTTTAAGTTTCAACTCTTCGCTTGAGTAGCGATTAGCCGAATAGTAATTTTCTACTGTAGGAATCACCGCTCCAGCTCTCACAAAAACGGGAAATTTATCTAAATCAACCCCATAATCGATATATTCGCCTCCCTTAAATCGTTCCGACGTAATTAAGTTAAACCACTCACCTCCTGTTGGTAAATATACTTTTACACTCTTAGCTCCTTTATCCAAAACTGGCGCAACCACCATATCATTACCCCAGTAATATTGCTGGTCCAAGGCTTTTAACTTATCATTGTCTGGCTCCTGAAAAAACATCGGTCTTGCCAAAGGCATCCCATGTTCCAAAGCTTGCCAAGCCATGGTGTACAAATACGGCATCAGCTCATAACGGAGTTTCACATACTTCCGGACGATGTCTTTGGTTCTCTTGTCAAAGAAAATCGGCTCTGCCGGAATATCGCCCAGAGCGTCGGCATGCGGGCGATAAACTGGATTAAACACGCCAAACTGCGCCCAACGCGTATACAGTTCACCGTCCTTTTCGCCTCCGGCAAATCCACCTATATCAGACGACATATACGGAATTCCGCTCATGCTCATTGTCAGCAGGATCGGCATTTGGGCCTTGAGTCCGGACCAATTTCTACCAACATCTCCCGACCAAGGGAAAATAGAATAACGTTGCGAACCGGCGAATCCCGACCTGTTCAGATGGAAAACCCGCTTGTCAGGATACTCTTGCGCATACTTTTCAAATACCATCTTTTCCCAGAAATGGGCGTAGATGTTATGCACCTCATCGGCGGTGCCGTTTACGTGCCTTACCCACGAAGGATGGACCTCAGGTTCGCCAAGATCGCCCCACCAACCGGCAACACCGATTTTGTTTTGGCGATCATATTGCTCCCAAAACCAGTCTTGGGCCGACGGCTTGAAGATATCAATCAGAGCCGTATTTCCGAAGAAGAAATCGTAAGTGGCGGAAAGTCCCAACGTGTCCAATGCGAAGATTCTGAGAGAATCACCGATCTGGAAGTTCTTGGTATTTGTAAGAACGAAAGGCTCGGTGATCAAAACTGTATTGACACCCATTCCTTTCAAAGAATCGATCATCATTTTCGGTTCAGGCCATTTTTCATAATCCCAAGCCAAATCCCCCATATAACCTTTTACATCCGGGCCAAACCAGAAAAGGTCCAACACAACCCCGTCCAAAGGAAAATCTTCCTCTATCATTTGGTTCATCGTGTTCAGAACCTCTCCCTGTGTCTTGTATCCAAAACGAGACTGAATATTCCCCAAAGCCCAACGGGGCGGCATAGGTTGCGTACCCGTCAATCTTCCGTACTTGTTCACCAAATCCGGGAAATCATCGCCGGCCACAACATAATAAGCCATGCGTCCGCCCACGGCTCCAAATTCCAGCGTATTCGCTTCGGTCTTGGCCATGTCGATGTAACCTTTCGCCCCATTGTCGAAAAGCACCGCATAGTTTTTAGAGGAAAGCACCAACGGTAAGCCGTAGTTCATCAGCTCAGAGCCTTCACCGTAGGCGTAATGGGCTTTGTTGTAGAGCTCGAAACGATAACCTCTTCTCGACATCGGGACGGAGCGCTCGCCAGCTCCGTAAAGCGTCTCGTCGCCTTCCAGTCCAAAACTGAAACCGCTGTAAAGGGAATCGGCAAAAAAGCCCCTACGTTCCTGCAAAAGTTGGCGCCCTTCGTAATAATAAGAAATGCTGAACGGTTCCTTATTGATGTGCACCCGCATCCCGTCGGACACCAGCTGAAGCGCCACTTCCGAATCCACCAGCTGAGGCTTCATATTCTCCGTAGCGCGCATAACCACCGCATGCGAAGGTCTTTCCGGCTCGTCCAACTTGGCTACCACCTCCACAATCGACGGGCTCAGAAACCTAATCGCCAACCTGCTCTCGTCAGTTTTTACTGACAATACGTTATTTTTGAAATTATGGCTAATATATTTTTCGCCTTGGGCCAGTGCGCTCCCAAAACTCAAAATCGCCACAAACAAGACAGAAACAGCCTTTAACACGGCCGTCGCCCTATCCCCCTTGAGATTATTCATCCTTGACATAAACTATTGTTAAACCCTGAAATATGATACAGCGTCCAAACCGAACATCACACCGATGTAAGGAATTTGGGCACAATAATGTTCGTAATTCTCGATACGATAATCTCAAGGTATTTTATTCAGAGCCATTCCGGAGGGGGATTCCGGAATAGTCCCGCATACTTTTCAATTGCTCAGAACAGGTTGTGATCAGAGCCTCAAATCCATTTTGAACTGCTCGTAATCGTAACCGTTTTCGTCAGTGTATTTCGTGTCGCATCCTTTTTCCAAAGCCTTTTTGCTGATCGACTCAACCCTGTTGTCCGGATTTGGGTGTGTGCTCAAAAACTCGGGGATTCCGGGAGTCTGCCCGTCATTGATCATCTTGGCGAAAAACGACGAAGCTCCGTCGCACTTATAGCGCGTACCTGACAGATACTCCACCGACTTGTCGTCGGACTCACGTTCGTGGGATCTGGAAAAGGCCAAGTTGGTCACGTTGCCAGCCAAGCCCGCCGCAATCTGCTCAATCTGGCCGGGATTTTCGCCAATCAACAGATTCAGCAAAAATTCGACACCGTAGGCTTGCTGAAGGTTTCGGGAAGTATGCCTAAGGTCGGCATGGGCGATCTCGTGGCCCAACACGCCGGCCAAGTCATCCGGTTTGTCCAAATAATCAATCAGGCCAGTATACACGAAAATATAACCTCCGGGGGCGCAAAATGCGTTCAGGACATCATCACGGATTATCCGCACTTCCCATTCGAATTCGTTACGGTATTTTACATTTCCCGAGTTCAGAATCTCGTTTACCATTTGGTCCAAATAGGCGTAAGCCTCAGGGTAGGATTCCCTGTCAAGCACGTCCACTTTCGAATCGTTCAACAACTCGTCGCGCACTTGGCGTCCCAATTTCACATCATCTTGAAGAGAAAAAAGCAACACTCCACTACTGCTGCACGAGGCTCCCAACAGGCCCAGGAAAGAAACAAGGAACAAAATTCGTCTCATCGGTCAGATAATTTTTCCGTGTCAAAATCAAACGTCAATGCCATTATTATGGTTTCACAAACGAATATAACCAGAACGGAAAGAAAAACTGAAAATACGCAAAAGCTTCTTCGATTTTGGGAAAAAACATTTTTCCGGAATCGATTGCGTTGCCATAAACCTCTTCAAACCATGAAACGACTGATATTTTCCATAACCGCACTTGCGTCTCTAGCACTATGTTTATACTCCTGCTCCGTTGACGAGACCCCTCCTTTCCTACCAGAATGGCAAAACCGTGGAGAGTACCTGCCCAAACAGCACTCACCCGACGAGCCTTTCAACTACAGCAACATCACCAAGATGAAAGGCGACAGGTTTTTTGTCCAACAGTTTATATTCGGAGCGGAAGGAACGGAAATACTTTTAAGCGAAGATCTTGGACGAACCTGGAATACCAGCTTGAGCATTCCATACACCGCTAACAACACATTCACAACACACGGAGAAACACACGCATGGTTTATAATAGCCGGAGACGGCGAGTTACCCCAAGTACACCGCACAGATAATATTGGTACAACTTGGGAAGCACTGGATCCCGTAGACAGCGGTTTAGACCCTAGATTTTCCCCAAACGCGTCATTCTTCCTCAACGACAAAATAGGCTGGGCATCGGGAAGCGACAGCATTGCGTCAGCGTATAAAACCATTTACAAAACAACGGACGGCGGGCAAACTTGGAAGAAAAAAACAAACGGTTTGACCCAAGACCGTTTCAGCGAATTTTCGGCAATAAAATTCAGAAACAAGGACGTCGGGTTTGCGGGAGAAAGGGACGGAATCTGGCGCTCCACAAACGCCGGAGACCTTTGGGAAAAGGTATACACTGGGCAAGAAATATACTATGCCGACATCGTTTGCACCTCGGACAAGTCGGTGTACGCCCTCGGCAATTTGCTATCCACAGACGCCACCGTTTTACTCCACAGCGTGGACGGAGGCGACAATTGGACTTTCCTGAAACTGCCCGCGATTTTGGACAACACGTCGGCCAACCAACTGTTTTTCGTAAACCAAGCCGAAGGATATTTACTTACCAAAGATTTTCTCCTGCGCACCAAGGACGGGGGACTCAACTGGGAAGTGGACTTTAAGGTAAAGGGTGACGACGACGGTTATTTCCTAAATATGGCTATCATTCCAGGCAGTGGTTTTCATCAGAAATTCATGGTAGGAATAGGCAGATACCGTTATTGGTATTACGGCTTTCCGGATGAGAAACCTTAACCTGATCGCCAAATTTTCGTATGTAAAGATTACAATACAAAATGTGTATGAAAAACAAGCTATGAAATTATCCGCCGGCGACCCCGCCCCCCTTTTTAATCTAGTAGACGTTTTTGAAAGACCCGTAGACCTAAGCCAAAACACAGGCAAGAAGACTCTTGTCGCTTTTTTCAGAAACGTAGCGTGCCCGTTTTGCAACCTCAGAGTATACGAATTGCTCAAGGCCTCTGAAAGGTTGAAAAAAGAAGGACTGGAAATGATTTTCTTTTTCGAATCGAAAAAGAGGGTGATTCTCCGAAGTTCTTTTCATCAGGAAATCGCTCCGATTCCGCTCCTAAGCGATCCGGAAAGGGAATGGTACAAAAAGTACGGCACCGAAAGATCGCCCTTGGGCATGGTAAAAACCATATTCAACAGCGAGGCTTCCAAAGCCAAAAGGCGGGCCGTCGGAATGGGGCTTCCCGATAGCGGGGACACTAAAGGGACGACCGGAAACCTAATGCCGGCCGAGTTCCTTCTCGGTCCCGATTTGAAAGTCGAATACGTCCATTATGCCAAACATCTAAACGACCGGATTCCACTTAAGCAATTAGAACAATACGCGGCCTCAGGGCTAAAGGCATAAAAAAAATCCCCGCATGAAAATACATGCGGGGATTTTTCATTTTTATGTTTCTTTTCAGGACAACACCGAAAGGTTCTGCGATTTTCCTATCACGGCCACTTCCGCCACGCTTCCGTTTTGGCGTTTTACAGGCTTGAAGGTTAAGTCACAAACATAACGTTCCCCGTCTTTATCCTTTTCCATTCTGATATCCGCGCGTTCGCCAGCCAACGCTACTTTCAAATTGCTTTCCCAGTGAGCCTTGTCCTCTTCCGGAATAGAATCATACAAGTTCGCTCCCCTCACAAATTTCGCGTCAATAGTAAACGGACTCTTTACCGCCGCCTCATTGCAAACGGTCAATTCCATATTCGGGTTTATGGCAAAATACAGATCTTCGGAATTGTTCAACAAAGCCGAGTAAAGCCTTTCTCTTTCGTCAAAAGCCTTCTGCAAATCACCGTCATTTTTAATTTCCCTAGAAGTAACAGCGATACCGATCACCTCACCACGGTCGTTTTTAATCGGGTTACAAGTCGCTTCGTTTATAATCGCCTCGTTTTTGTCGTTGGTCGACTCTAGGGTATGCACATAAGTCTCTCCCTTCATCGCTTTTTCGTAGATAGGCTTCCAATATTCCCAAGCCTCTTTACCCAAAGAATCCTCAAGGTAATCGCCCACTTTCACATCCCAATTCCTGGCGTCCATCCTTCTTTGCAAAGCCTCGTTTATGATGGTCACCCGATATTCCGTGTCCAAGGCCAGAATAGTGTCCTCGGTATTGTTGATCATCGAACGCAAGTTGTATTCCTTCTCCCGGACCTGCTTTTGCGCCCTCTCCATTTCCTCTTGCGTAGCGGCCAGTTCCTCAAGGTTTTGTCTCATTTCCTCTTCCTGTGCCCTAAGCTCCTCGGCCTGGATTCTGGTTTCCTCCAAAAGCCTGCTCGTGTGGGCGTTGATGCTGGCTACGGAAATAGTGGACGCCACCGCTTCGCTCAACTTCTCGACAAAATCCACTTCATGTTTCTCAAATTTCTTGAAAGCGGCCAGCTCTACAACACCGTATACTTTACCGTCCATTTTCATCGGCACCACCAGAACGGAATTAGGGTTCGACTCCCCTAGCCCTGAGGTTATCCGCACATAATTCTGCGGTATTTCGGTCATGAAAATGGTCTCTTTCTCGATGACCGTCTGCCCGGCCAAGCCCTGTCCGGCTTTTATTCGCTTGTTCAAATGCTTTTTCCGACTAAACGCGTAACAGGCCTTCAGCTCCAACCATTCGACGCCTTCCTCATCCTCCTCAATCACGAAAAACATCCCTTGGTTAGCGCCAAGGTACTTAACCAGATTGGTAATCACGACATCGGACAACTTGTCAATATCCTGATGATATTCACGAAGCCACTCGTTGAATTTGGCCACTCCACCCGCAATCCATTGGTTCCGTTCCTCATTGCTACGCAATTTTATCAACGAGTCCCGCATCTGTACCAATGAGTCCGAGAGTTCGTCATTCTCATCCCGGAGCTTAATGTCAGTATCCATTTTACCCGCCCCGATCTCACGTGCGTAACCCACGATCTGGGAAAGTCCTTGCGAAAGTGAAAGCACTTGCTCTTTTAGCTTCCTAAACTCAAGAATCTTAGTCCTGTAAGTCAGCTTTACCTTGTTGAGTTTTCCCAAAGAAAGATGATCCAAGGCCTTGAACATCTCTTCGATATAGATATTCAGCCTATTTAGGAACCTCCACGAGATCAGAAAAGACAAGATGAAAAGCACTATCGCTCCGCCGAACAGCCAAGCGAAGCCCGTATTCATTACCCCGAAAAAACTATCGAAAGACAATCTGGAAACCAAACTCCAGCCTTGCCCTATTTCTTCAGTGTATACGCCGTACGCCTGACCATCAACTTCAGCCTCATACACTTGGCCTGAAGCCTGAAAGGCCGCGTCTTCCCCCACTAAATCCTTCAGTTTGGTATCAGGTTTCACGCCGCAGTTGCTTCCTTGGATTTTCCCTTTAGGGTCAACCAAAAAAACATCCACTCCGTCACGCTCGCCCATCGCCACGGCCAAATTGGTCTCTGAAATTGCCCAGTAAATCGCCCCCAACAACTTACCGTCAGTATCAAACACCTTGTGATCAGAATAAAAATGCCGCTCGCCGTCGTCATCGGTCGAGACAACCCATAACTTATCGGCGGGACCATTGAGAAAGCCCGAAAAGCCCGTCAAGTTGTCCGCATCCGGCTTATAAGGATACACGCCGCCGGCGTTATCGACAAACACGTTGCGGTTTGCCAAAAAGACCCCGAACCACAAGTCCCCCTCCACTCGCTCCTCGGTCAACCTACCCAAAAACGCCGACACATCCGCCAAATCCGACGAATCCGACGCCATCCAGGCCATCATTTCCGGATTGTTCCCCACGGTCTGCAAAGTGCTTTCGGCCAAGCCAAACAACATCTCGCTTTCCTTGAGTCTTTCGCTAGTCAACATCGGGACAACACTCTCCTTCAGTTGGTCAAAGAGCCTTGTAACTCCAGCATAATACAAACCAGCCCCCAGCACAGTGGCTACAAATAGCACTAAGCCGAAATTCAACAGCAAAAAACCCTTCAGGGAATTAAACTTTTTAAAGAATTTCATAAACAAATATCTCCTCGGTTTGAAAAATTCCTAAGTCAAAATATAGCAGGCAGACACACCCACACTGAACTTGCAAAATAATATATGATTATGCAATATATACCTAATCTCATTTCCCTATTTCTGGCATATATTAACATCGAACAACCGAACATACATATGAGACAAACTTCTGACGACAGCAAAAAACAATCATCCAACCCTTGACACATGTAATATCCAAGCCTATATTTGCACACGCAACATACGGAAAAGGGACATTAGCTCAGTTGGTTCAGAGCGCTGCCTTGACAGGGCAGAGGTCGTGGGTTCGAATCCCGCATGGCCCACAAACAACTTACCTTAGGCCCTTCACAATAACAATGGCTTAAGGCAGAAGACAATAGGAGTTTTGGATTTCATTATGGATCCAAGACTCCTTTTTTTATCTATAAACACCTTCTACGAAACCTTATAAATATTCTTTTTCCAATATTGAGAATAGAAACCGGAATCGTAATAATCCAATTCATTACGAGAGCCAGACACGTCACCCCCCATTCTCATTACGCAAATCTTATCCGTAGTAACTGCCAATAATCGTACACGCAGGAACAGAATCAGGCTTCGCCAGAATGAAAACCCAAGACAAAAAAACACCCCCGCAGTTCAGCACCACAAGGGCATTGATATTTCTTTCGGCAAAACTTACGACGCTACACTTTCCACAAACCTTATCCCCTGCAATCTCCGTAACCAACCTTTCAAGAATTTCTTGTTTTCCCGTTTTTCTGCAATCCGTTTATAAAAATCCTCCCGACAGGCCCTAAACTCCTCAAAAAGGTCAAACGCATCACACCTATTGGTAGCTTTGGCCGTATTCGGCCCAAACACTCCATCGTCCGCAATTGCGGGTGCTCCATCCTTTTCCGCCAAAGTGTTTACGCATTGCTGAAACTGCTTTACGGCCCTGTTTCCGCTGTTTACCCATTGGTCAAACACAAGCTCGGAGAGACTGGCATTTTCGATCTTGTCGAATGAGTATTTTTTATACATCCGCAGATAAAAGGCGTAGGCTTCCGAATCCAGATCTTCCAAACGCTCGTTATGGGCCAACCGACTATCACCCCTCTCCTTCTTCACCTTGTCAATAGTTTCCCAACCGGGCCAGCCCGGATAGTTCTTTCGGGTAATCCCGCAATAGGTTTCGCCACCGGCATCGCCGGACACTTTGGCGTAATAGCCTTCACGCAAGGCCAGACGGTCATGAATCGCTTTGAAATCTCCCATTGATTGGTTTAGGCTTGTGATTAGTTATTTATGAAAAACTTATTTCTACCCCAACTTAAGCGTTATCCACCGAAAATCCTTCAGCCTCTATTTACCACAGTCATTACACGCTTTATCATAAGGCAAAATATCGTTTTTATAAATACGGACCTTTTCGAAAAGCTTTGATTCCTGTACATAAGTCTTTTGAAGCCAGAAACCTGTTTCGGCCAAAAGAAATCCCTTTTATTAAAAGGCAAAAAGTTGAAAGTCTGAAGTCTAGCACTAAAGGTTTTTATGCAGAAAACCCATATCGAAAAAATAGTTCTTATGATTTTCAGGATCAATATACAACATCGCTTTCCCTTTCTCCCCCAACAAAGAAATTACGGTGTGTTCGTCCAAAACAACACTACAGCGCAATTTATACGGCTTGTTTTCTATCCAAAAAATCCCTTGAATATCTGTAACAACCTGCTCTACCGACTTCTCATTCAACTCAGGAGAGTCCCCCATCTGAACATTCTGGTTTCTATATCTTGGCTTTATTTCCGCCCAATCATTCGATTTCAATTTACATTTCGCCAGATCAACCTCTACTTTTAATCCATTTTTCATAAGCCTTCGTCTTTCTCTACGAAGCCAAAAATCCGCCCCAAAATAAGAATCGCGTTTATTGATCAAGTACGCCAACAAAAGAAGCCCTCCCCCAACACCTAGCAAGAATTTGCCATACACATGGAATGATGAGGTCAGTCCAGCCGAAAACGACAAGAATCCCAAAAAGCCAAACGCAATCATCATCGTATCCAATGCATTGGACAAGAGTTTTTTGAAATCGGTCATATCAGAATCACACTTTAAAAATAGCTCGAGGAATTGATTCTAAAAATACAAAAAGCCGGGACACGTTTTGCCCCGGCTTTGGTCAAGAGAGTTTATAATAGAGGATTCGAATTCTATTCTTCTGTGACGGAATTAATGTCCGCCCACTACCAAGTTCAGTACCGACAAGGCACCAATGGCCCACATCATCAAGGAAAGTTCCTTGGCTCTTCCCGAGGCAACCATAAGCACCACATAAGAGATAAAGCCAAACACAATTCCCGTACTGATGCTGTATGTCAACGGCATCAGGATAATGGTCAAGAAAGCCGGTACGGCTTCGGCAAAATCTTTAAAGTCAATCTTGCGAACATTCCGGAACATAAACACGCCCACGATAATCAATGCAGGAGCGGTGGCGTACGCCGGAACAATGCCGATCATCGGAGCGAAGAACGGCGCCACAAGAAACAATACACCCGTCACTACCGAGGCGAGACCCGTTCTGGCCCCCGCCGCAATACCCGATGCGGACTCGATAAACGTAGTCGTGGTACTGGTACCCAAAAAGGAACCTATAACCGTAGCCACGGCATCGGCTTCCAGCACTTTGCCCACTTTCTGGATCTTCCCTTTTTTGTCCACCATATCGGCTTCGTAAGAGCAGGCCACTACGGTACCCACCGAATCGAACAGGTCGACAAACATGAACGAGAAGATGGCTCCCATCAAAGACACGCTCAAGGCGCCCATAATGTCAAGCTTGGCAAACGTCGGAGCCATAGAAGGAGGCAACGACACCACAGATTCAGGCAAGCTGACATCGGCGAAAGCCAAAGCGAGACCGAAAGTGATGAGGATACTGTAAAGCAAAGCCCCTTTTACCTTCTTCACTTCCAACACGGCGGCTATCAGCAAACCTACCAACCCGATGATAACGGTTGGAGTCAAAGCTCCAAGCCCTACCAAGGTAGCCGGATTGTCAACGATCAGGCCCAAGTTTTTAAAGCCTATAAAGGCGATAAAAAGGCCAATGCCCGCCGCCACGGCTAAGCGCAACGACAACGGGATAGCGTCCACTATCTTTTCACGGACTCCCGCAAGAGTCAACAGCAGGAACAACACGCCGGAGATGAAAACCACCCCCAAAGCCTGCTCCCAGCTTACGCCCATACCCAACACCAACGAGTAGGTAAAGAAGGCGTTCAGCCCCATGCCGGGCGCCATCGCAAAAGGAACGTTGGCCCACAAGCCCACCAACACGGTGCCGATAAAACCGGCCACACATGTCACGGTAATCAAAGCGCCCTTGTCCATTCCGGCGTCACCCAAAATGGCCGGGTTAACGAATATGATATAAGCCATTGTTAGGAAAGTGGTCAATCCGCCGATCACCTCTCTGCGGGTTGTCGTCTTCCTTTCCTTAAGCTTGAATATTTTCTCGATCATCTCAGTTAAAAAATCTATCCGCCCCTAGTTGAAAGAATATTTAACGGCCACGGTAGGCATAAACTCCACGTCACCGTCGAAGGTGAAGAAGTTTTTCGAGATTTCGCACTCGCCGCCAAACGAGAAGCCGTTACCCACATTGTACCAAAGCTGTGGCTCTGTCAACAACACCGTACGGGGCTTCACGCCGTCCACAACAAACTTGTCCTCTGTCCAGACATCCAAAAATCCGTTGAATGTCAATTTATTGTCAAAGAAATTGCGGAACCACACCAAAGTGAACTGTCCGTCAATACCGTCTGAGCCTTCGAATTTTTTCAACAAATATGAAGTGCTCAGATTAAAACCGGCCACTTTGAAATCATAACCGATACCAGTCAAGAACGACGACGGGATTCCGAATTCAAGATCGTCTGGGGTGTAACCCTTGTCCACAAAACCGCCGTTGTATTCCAAATGGAAATTAAACTTGTTAAACTTCTTCGGAAGGGTGAATTTTCTGGCGATCTCCCAATACGCCAATGACATACCGCCTTTGTTACGGTCAAAGTCAAAATCCACAAACGTGAAAGTCGATCCGAGCTTATCCGGCTTGAACATCTCGAACGTCACCGTAAAATACTCACGGTCAGCGTTGTTCTTTCCGTCCTTCGCTTGCCCGTAATCGTAATGAAGTTGCAGATTTTGCCCTAAAGCTTCATCCACCGCACACATAGATAACACAAGTACCAACACCTGTACAATCTTCCTCATATCCCAGTACTACTTAATAATTTGTATAAATGAGGCGAATAACACGCCTTTGAAACTAGAACGAACAAATCGTCACGCACGCACGTGCGGCTCGTAAACAAACGACTGGGAAACCTTTAATACAGGGAAGACCACGGCGAAAATGCCACGGAAAATGTTGGAAAACCTCAAAAATCCGGCTTGGATACCGGTCAATTCGCCGGTAGTCTCAATACACCGGCTCCGAAGATTTAACTCCTGAAGTAAATTGTCACGCATATGACAAGGTTTATTGTTTCACCCAATTTTGTTCGAAAAACGGACGGGTGTGAACTGAAACCTTTAAAATCTGTTCACTTGAACCGTTTTTCGGGAGGCCCGATCCTTTCGGGAACTCGGCGGCAAAAGTAAACGAAGCCTCCGTATTTAAAAAAAATCGACCCCGAAAAATGAGCATACTTTCCTAAATCCGGTAAAATCATCCCATTCCATCAACATTTATTCACAGGTACGGAAATCATTACCCGATATTTACGCGCAGGCAACATACTGAAATTCGGAAAGCGCTCGTTTTTTCATAGCTTTGCCAAAATTTTCGAATTACTTGAAATGACGAACATCAGAAATGTTGCCATCATCGCGCACGTCGATCACGGCAAGACCACGTTGGTGGACAAGATCATCTACGCCACCAAAAGCCTCAGGGAAAACCAGAAATTCGACGATCTGATCCTTGACAATAACGACCTGGAACGCGAAAGGGGGATCACGATCACCTCCAAAAACGTTTCGGTACGCTACAAGGATGTCAAGATCAATATCATCGACACCCCCGGTCACGCCGACTTCGGCGGGGAAGTGGAAAGGGTTCTCAAGATGGCCGACGGAGTGCTCCTGCTCGTGGACGCTTTCGAAGGCGCAATGCCCCAGACCCGCTTCGTACTGGGAAAAGCCCTTCAGGCCGGCCTTAAGCCTATCGTCGTAGTTAACAAGGTGGACAAAGAGAACTGCCGCCCCGACGAGGTGCACGAGCAGGTATTCGACCTGATGTTCAACCTTGGCGCGGACGAGGAGCAATTGGACTTCAAAACCCTTTACGGCTCTTCGAAACAAGGATGGATGAGCACGGACTGGAACCAGCCTACCGATTCGCTGATTCCTCTTCTTGACGAGATCATCGAAACCATACCGCCGGCGCCGCAGGTGATAGACGCCGTTCCGCAGTTGCAGATCACGTCATTGGACTACTCTTCGTTCGTAGGCCGAATCGCCATCGGACGCCTTTACCAAGGCGTTTTGGAGGAAGGCCAAGACATCGGGCTTACCAAAAGCGACGGCACGGTAAAGAAAACGCGCATCAAGGAGCTTAACACGTTCGAAGGCCTCGGAAAAGCAAAGGTACAGAAAGTGGAAGCCGGAGATATCTGCGCCATCGTAGGTCTCGACGATTTCGACATCGGCGATACCGTAACCTCGTTGGAAGATCCGCAACCGCTCCCACGTATTTCCGTCGACGAGCCTACCATGAGTATGCTCTTCACCATCAACAACTCGCCGTTCTTCGGTAAGGAAGGTAAATTCGTTACCTCCAGACACCTGCGCGAACGTCTGATGAAAGAAACCGAGATCAACTTGGCCCTCAAGGTTCAGGAAACAGACTCGGAAGACAAATTCCTCGTTTACGGACGTGGCGTGCTTCACTTGTCAGTTCTTATCGAGACAATGAGACGCGAAGGCTACGAGCTTCAGGTAGGTCAGCCACAGGTTCTTTTCAGAGAAGTCGACGGACAGCGTTGCGAGCCTATCGAGACATTGGTAGTGGACGTACCGGAAGCCAGCTCAGGCAAAGTGATCGAACTCGCCACTCAGCGTAAAGGCGAGCTGAAGATCATGGAACCGAAAGGAGACGTTCAGCACTTGGAATTCGAAATCCCGTCGCGCGGACTTATCGGACTCCGTAACAACGTACTGACCGCCACCGCCGGCGAAGCGATCATGACGCACCGCTACAAGGAGTACGCTCCTTTCAAAGGCGAAATCCCGGGACGTAACAACGGGTCGTTGATCTCTATGGCCAACGGGCCGGGCACCCCTTACTCTATCGACAAGCTTCAGGACCGCGGCGTATTCTTCGTAGATCCGGGCGTTGAGCTTTACGTAGGTCAGGTAATCGGTGAGCACACCCGCTCAAACGACTTGGTGGTAAACGTTCAGAAAGGAAAGAAACTTACCAACATGCGTACTTCAGGTTCGGACGACAACGCCAAGATTGTTCCCGCCCGCAAGTTCTCGTTGGAAGAGGCTTTAGAATACATCCAGAAGGACGAATACCTTGAAGTAACACCGGAAAATCTCAGGATGAGAAAAATCATCTTGGACGAAAACGAGCGTAAGAAACAAGCCAACAAATAATCTGTTGGATCTTAATATTAAAAAAAGTCGGAGTTTACGCTCCGACTTTTTTGTTATATTCGGTGATGTATTGGCAGGCCAGCCGTCCGCCACCTTTTTCAGAAATAAACCGATACTCAATATGATGACAAACAGAAAACTTTGGGCACTCGCCCCCGTTCTTCTGACCCTATTTTTTTCGACAAGTTGTGTCACCCAAGGCAAATACGACCAACTTCTCAGCCAAAAGGAAGAAGTGGCTACGGAAAGCCAAGCCTGCGCAGAAGCCTTGGAAATCTCGGATGAGGAAAACCGAAAATTCAGGGCAAGGATAGAAGGCCTTGAGAAAGACACCGCCAGACTCGGCCCCTACGGACGAAAAAACGCGAGAGACCTTGCCAAACTCCGCAAGGAACACGCTTCATTGAACAGGCTGTATGATGACCTGATGAAAAACAGTGGTAAGCTGAACCAAAGCCTCCACGCCCAACAGCAACACCTTAACCAAACCCGCGCCGATCTGGAAAGCACCAGAGCCCAAAACGAGGAACTGGCCCGTGACCTTGCGCAAAGGGAGAAAAGGGTAAACGAACTTGAGAAAGTGATTCAGGCGCAAAAGCAGGCGGCTCAAGACCTTCAGGACAGAGTAGCTACCGCTTTGGGAAGTTTCGCCGAAAACGACATCCAAATCGAAAACCGAAATGGCGAAGTATACGTCTCGCTTTCCGACAAACTGCTTTTCGGATCAGGCAGCATCAAAGTGGACCCTAAGGGCATTGACGCACTCCAGAAGCTTGGGCAGGTGATCTCCCAGCAAGACAATTTCGAGATTGTCATAGAAGGCCACACCGACAATGTCGCCATCTCAAAACCTTCGAAATACATGCGCGACAACTGGGACTTGAGCGTTATCCGCGCCACATCGGTAGCCCGTATTCTGATTACCGAAGGTGTGGAACCGTCTTTTATCCATGCCCAAGGCCGCGGAGAACACCTCCCGAAAGCCGATAACGACAGCCCGGAAAATAAGCAACTCAACAGAAGAATCGAGATTATCCTCAAGCCAAGGCTCGCAGACTTTTACCAGATTTTGAACAAGCCTTCGTCTATCTAAAATTTATCTTGGTCTTAGGTATTACGTATTAGGTACTGTACCGATGATGAAACCTACTTTGGACACCAAAATCGGGGATTTATCCATTAAGGATTCCTAAAAATCAAAAATCCCGGAAACAGCTTATTGTCTCCGGGATTTTCATTTCCCTTTTAAGTTGAAGCCGTTGGCCAGAAATTTTCGGTTGTTCCGTCCCCCTCATCTTCATCCTCACTTTTTCTAAATTGTTTCCGGAGGTCCTCCAATCCATCTTTATCCGGTATAGTTGGCGTGTCCACTCCCATTCGCGTTTTCCAAACATCCAAAGATTTAGTTGTGGCCGCTCTTCTTTTCTGTGGTCCTGTAGCGGCGGAATCGTCATACCACTTTACTCTGGTTCTTTCCGGTTTCCCCAAAGATCTTGATCTTGGTCTGGAACTATCAGAACCATCTGTTTCCGTAATTCCTTTTGCGCTAAGTTCCCGACTAGTCACCACCTGTGTTCTAACAGTCGTTCCCGCTCTTTCCTTTTTCACGTGCAAAACCTCAAACGATCCATCCGCCCACTCTGGGGCTTCGGGATTGTATGTCGTAAAACTAGCTTTAGTGACTCTCGCTCCGTCATGGGTCATTGACTGTTGGAAATCCTCATCCTGAAAATCCGTCATATCTCTGGAATCCACTGACGCCGCAAATGATTCTTGCCGGCTTCCTGTCCGAACGACCACGAACTCGTCTTCCCTTGCTCTACGCTCCCGGTTTTCCCGTTCGGTAGCCATGGCCTGCTCTCTCCGTTCCGCTTTGGTCACCTCATCCTCATAAGCAAGGTGGTCCAACGCATTAATATAACCCCGCCCAAGCACCGCTTCGTCAGGCATAAGCGCCACTTCCCTGATTACCCGGCTATCCAAATCCTGGTAGGGCAAACCCATTTCTTTTCTTAATGAGTTAATTGCCTTCGGCACAAACTCATCCAGATTTAGCGCTACTTCATGGTTTCTGGAGTGGTAATATCTCGCTTCTATAACATCCAGTAGCGTTCCGGCATATTCCAATACCTCAGGAAACAACGTGTACATCCTGTTACGGTCGGGCCTGTCAGGCAAATTGACATACATAGAGGATGGACGGCGCCTTTTGGCTCTCATAAAAACTTGAGGCATTATGGTGCCTCTGGGTTCTTCCGGAAACAACGCAGCAAAACCGGCCACATTCCCATAGTCCATAGGTTGTGTTTGGGTCTGCCTTGCCCTCCTTTCACGATATGCGTTTATCGCCACACGAATCCAGTTACAACATCTACGCCTGCGAGGGGCTTCTTCAGGAACCGGCACAGGGTCTGTTGTCCCTTCTCCAGAACCTTCGTCAGGCCTTGTTATCTGCACTCTGTCATTGCCTCTGAAATGAGCCACCGGATATTCTTCCGGCTCCGCCGCCCGGCCTTGGTTTGACGCCGTATAGATATAATCAGGAAAAATACGGATACCTAGATCTTCCTCACCCAATGGCTTTGTGAGGAGCTCCAAAATCTTTTTGCCTGTCGGCAGATTCAGCAACTGGGCGTTAAGTGTCTGTATTCTGTAATAAAAATCAGGGTGATCAAATTCGGGAAATTCGTCCACATATCTGTCAATCATCGACTGTAGACGCGCTCCGCTGGTAGCACCCGCCCGGTCTCTCGACTGGAACAACTCTGACCAGCCTTCCGTTTGGAACCTTCTTGAATCGGGGACAATTAGTGTTTCCTCATCAGGAAGCTTTGAGCGCGGTTGCTCATCATCGCCTTCCTCCCGAACGGGTTGAATCGAATGCATCATACTCGCCTCCAACCCCTGCCTTCTTCTGGACGGCCTCATTCGTGAAGAAGCCGAGTATCTCGCCGAACGGCTTTCAGCCATCACTGTCTGAGCCCTTGTCCTTAACTTTTTGTCATAATCTGTTCTATGACCAGAAAAGGCGCCTCCCGCACGAGGCACTATCGGTTTTATTTCGGAAGCACTTTCTGTAGCTTGTTCCTCATCGTCGTGAATTAACGACAGGACCGTTTGCCTCTCATAAGTAATAACCCTCAGGCCGTAAGTTCCTTTCTCCTCATACTTGGCCGACAATAAGTCATCCCATAATCTCTGCCGCTCGTTTTGTCCCAGATTTACCCACGTATAATCCTCTAAATCCCGATCCTCTTCCGTCACCACCATCCCTTCCTCTTCCAATTCCATCTGATCATCGGGAACCCAGAAAGCGTAATGATTGTCAATTATTTCTTTTACCAGCTCATACCTTTCGTCTTCCACCTCATCCCAAAGCCTCATCATCGCTATTGTAAATCGGGGAATTGGGCCACGCCCCTCTTCAGGAAAAGGGTTGCGAGCTTGCCAAGAAAAAATCGCTTGCTCTATATTGTGAAGCGCCCGCATTTTGGCGTGCGCATATTCTTCGCCTGAAAAACCCCGAAGTCCTTGGTGATATCGGCGCAACATTTTTTCGATGGTAATAAACTCGGGAGCCTCCTCATACCGTTTACCGTCTTCGGTATGGGTCATTTCCAAAAATGCGGGCAGAGTCATCAAAGCCTGAATCGGCTCATTTTGAGGGATGGAAGCGGTCGATTGCGGACCGCTCCCCCTATATGACTTCTGTGTTTTCCGAGCTTTAAACATGGAGGCTTCTACGGCCACTCCCTACGCTATACCCGGCCGGCTGGCTAAGTCACGCTTTTCGAGTTCTTGCTCTTTGAGCACTCTCCGAAGAATCTTACCGACATTTGACTTCGGAAGATCCGTCCTGAATTCGATCTCTTTAGGGATTTTATATGCCGTCAGTTTGTCCTTGCAAAACTCCAACAACTCCTCTTTGGTTAGGCTTTCGTCCTTTTTTACCACGAAAACTTTTACCGCCTCGTTCGAACGCTCGTGCGGAATACCTATCGCGCCCACTTCCAATACTTTAGGATAAGAGGCCAAAACGTTCTCCACCTCGTTCGGATACACGTTGAAACCGGATACCAGAATCATCTCCTTTTTCCTGTCCACCAACTTAAAATACCCGTCCTCATCCACCGTTGCGATATCACCAGTGCGGAACCAGCCGTCTTCAGAAAGCACCTCGGTAGTTTCTTCCACACGGTTCCAATACCCGAGCATTACCTGCGGGCCACGAACACAAAGTTCTCCGTGTCCGCCCACTTCGGCCTCGGATCCGTCATCTTTGACAATTTTTACTTCGGTGCTTGGAAACGGCAACCCGATGGAGCCCATTCTGGCCGTTCCGTCAAGCGGATTAATCGTAACCCCCGGCGAAGTTTCCGTAAGTCCGTAAGCTTCCGAAAGCACACAGCCGGTTATTTGTTGCCATTTTTTCGCAACGGCGTCCTGAACCGCCATTCCTCCGCCCAGTGAGACTTTCAAAGACGAGAAATTTATGCTTGCGAAATCAGGATGATTCATCAAGGCATTGAACAGCGTATTTACCCCGCAAATCATATTGAACGGATTATCCTTCATTATTTTAATAAAAGCGGGAAAATCGCGTGCGTTCGGAACTAAAATATTAAGACCGCCAAGTTTGAAAACCAGAAGGCAATTGGCCGTCAAGGCAAAAATATGGTAAAGAGGCAATGCCGTAATAATCGACATGTCTTTCTCCCCCACCAACATCGGCGACAGCCAGGCGGCGCTCTGCTCCAAGGCGCCAATGATATTTCCGTGTGTCAGCATCGCCCCTTTCGAAACGCCAGTTGTGCCTCCCGTATATTGCAAGAAAGCGATATCGTCCCTTGAAGAACGATCGGCCGTAAATTTCTTCTTGGCGCCAAGCGCCAAGGCTTTGCGGAACGAGTAAGCTCCTTTTAGCTTAAAAGCCGGAACCATCTTCTTCACATATCGCACCGCAAAGTTCACGATATGTCTTTTCATTCCCTTCAGCATATCGCCAGTGCCTGTCACAATCACGTGCTCAGCAGGGATTTTATGTATGATTTTCTCAAGGTTATGAGCGAAATTCTCATAAATAAGGATAGCCTTTACGCCTGCGTCGGTAAACTGATGCTCCATCTCACGTGGCGTGTACAAAGGATTGGTGTTCACCACAACAAGGCCCGCTTTAAGCGCCCCGAACATCGCGACCGGGTACTGGATAAGATTCGGTACCTGAAGCGCAATCCGGTCACCTTTCTCAAGTTTCAGGTGGTTTCTGAGAAACGACGCAAAATTGTCGGTAAGAGTGTCAAGTTCGTTAAAAGTGATCCGATCCGCAAAACTTTGGTAAGCGGGCGCATCCCCAAACTTGGCGACAGTTTCCTGAAACAACTCCAGCATTGATCCGTAACGGTTCGGATCTATGGTTACCGGAACTCCTTTCGGATAATTTCCCAACCAAGGTTTTTTATCAAATATGCTCATAACGAATGGTGTTTAGATGTAGCGACAAATGACTGAAAAAGAGACAAATGAACTGTAAAACCCTTAATTCAGTCTCTAATTCAAGGGAACCGATTTTAAATTTTATATGTAAAATTTAATGCCAATCAGACGCAAAACATTATTAACGGATGATTATTCTTTTAAAATATTAAAATATCCTCAAAGTAAAAATTAAACAACCCGCTATCTAATCGGGAACCGGAGTTTCCTTTCAAGTTCCCAAAAGCCGGCACGTCCACACACATTCCCCGAACAGCGTCACGAGGCCGAAACTTTTGTATATATCAAAACAGTATCGGTCTTTTAATTCGCCACAAGGTTTGCCCTTGCCTTACAATGACTTATTTTTGCGGACTGATTACAATTCCCGCCAAAACCGGTTCATTAGGTTAACAACCCGGACAGGCGACAAAACCACAGGGCATCTCTTTGGGCAGACAACTCCCCAACGGAACGCAAGCCGGCTCCGCAAAGACGATTTCCAGAAAAATATAAGCGACGTGCTATTCGAAGATTTCAAACTTGGCAAATTCCTTCTTAGAGGATTGCAGGAAGCGGGCATCGAGGAGATGACCCCGATACAGGAAAAAACCATTCCGGCGGTAAGCGCTGGCAAGGACGTGCTGGGCATCGCGCCTACGGGCACGGGAAAAACAATTGCGTTTCTCTTGCCGGTGATCAGAAACCTCAATTACTCCAAAGAGGGAGCGCCAAGATGCCTGATCCTTGTTCCGTCAAAGGAATTGGTGATGCAAATCGCCGACGTGGCCGAAACGCTGACAAAATACATTAACCTTCGTATCACGAGGGCTTATGGTGGCGGTAGCAAAAAAGACCAGATCGCGTCTTTGGAAAACGGCACCGACATCGTGGTGGCGACTCCCGGCAGGCTCCAAGAGCTTATCGCTATCCGGGCTCTGAACCCACGCCATATCAAACACTTTATAGTGGACGAAGCCGACACCTTGATGGACCAAGGCTTTCTTCCGCAACTGAACTTGGTACTGGACAGCCTTCCTGAAAGACGCCAAAACCTGCTTTTCTCGGCTACGTTTACGCACGAGACTCAGGAAATCGCCAACTCGTTTATGAATAATCCGACCAAAATCGTGGTCGGAGAGATTAAGCCTCCGGCCAATATCAAGCAACAGGCCTACGACGCCGTAAATATAAAGACGAAGCTGAACCTGTTGGCCGACTTGCTAAACGACAGCGAGACGTTTACCAAAACGATCGTTTTTACCGAAAGCCGGAAGGTGGCCGACCGTACGCAGCAATTCCTCCACCACAGGCTATTTACCGGAAAGGCGCAGGTTATTCACTCAAACAAGACAGAGAATTTCCGTTTCCGCGCGATTGAGGAATTCAAAACCGGAGAAGCCACTGTTTTAGTCGCCACTAGCGTAGCGGCGAAGGGTATCGATATTGATGATGTGTCGCACGTAATCAACTTCGAGGTTCCCAAAGAATACGAAGAATACGTTCACCGTATTGGCCGGACAGGTCGTCAAGGAAAATACGGCGAAGCCATCACGCTTGTAGAGCCGGAAGAAATGCCCGACTTCGAAAACATCCAAGCGCTGACAGGCACCGTAATTCCGCTTATGCCTCTTCCCGAAGGGACAATGTTGGTGGAAATGGCACCTAGAAAACCAACTGCTGACAGGCACGGTAACTCCGTAAAGAAACACAAAGTCAAGGAAATCGAGCGCGGTCCAGCTTTTCATGAGAAAAAAGACAAAAACAAAAAGACCAACCAAAGGGTAAAAGCCATGCCTCATTTGAGCGCCAAAGCGAAAAAGTCTTTGGGGTTGAAATCGAACGGACGCCCAAGAAAACGAAGAAAATAAGGAAGCGAAAGCTATCTAGAACCAAAATCAGGTGAGGAAAATCGAATTTTTCTCGCCTATTTTTTGAAAACTGACGAAAATCATGAAGCGAAAACAGGGTTTGTTTTACGATTTTTTCAAAAACACGAAGTCGCACTTTTATTTCGGAAATTTCACACAACAAGCAACCGCAAGAAGATTTTTCAACAATAACGATATAGAGTTCCGCCACTTTTTCAATGGCCAAATTTTCTTAGGAAAGAACCCCGAAAAGGAACGTTTTCAATTTCATCAAAAAGGCCCTTTTTAGGCCAAAAAAGCAAGATTTTGACACTAAAACACCCCTAACTGTAAAAGTGATTCAGGGTATTTCCTCGCATATTCCGTTAGCCTACCTTTGTATTGTCAGCTGAGGGATACAAACCTTCTGGCCGACAAAGTCGAAGAGTAATTTTTCCCTGTGTTCACCTTAATGACAAGGGGGTGCCTATGAAACGTGTTACATTCTTATTGGCTTTTATGGTAGCGGTTTTCGCATCGAATATCGCAGCCAAGGCGGACGAACTCAAGCGCGAAGACTTCAATGTCGAGAGCATGACGGTTTCGTTCTCAGAAGACAGACAGATGATTGTCCTTGACCTGAACAAAGGTTCGGTCAAAGCACAAGGGTATCATACCTCAATCGACCTTTCACGGATGGATGTTCTGGAATATCGGACACGTGTCATGCGCTACTTCGGTGGCCTGTTAGCTTCTTCCGACCGCCCCAAGACGATCCGCGTGATTGCGAAAGAAAAGGTTTTTGAAACGGCATTCGACAGAAAGAATGTCAGCGATATTGTCAAGCTGTTTGACAGCTGAGAATATTTTTACGCTTATCTCAACAGACGCAAAAGCCTTCCATTTCATGGAAGGCTTTTTCTCTTTTCAAGAACCTTTAGTTTGGGTCCGGGTCAAAATTAATACGAATACCCTTAAACTGTTTCCTTTCGGCTTTTATCACCTCGGCCTGTTCCCGCATAAAAGCTTTCACCTTTCCGAGTTTCACCCCGGTTCTCTCTATCCGGACCAGTACCTCCCGCAAGTACTGATTCCTGATTTTCGAAATCACCGGTTCATGGGCGTTAGAGACTCTCGACGGCCTCAATTTCTCCTTTAAAAGCTGGGAATAGAACGAAGCAGCCCGCTCGCACACTTTCGGATCCTCGCTCTTGAACACAACCCGAATCAGCCTAAAAAACGGAGGGTAACGGAACATCTCACGTTCCTTGATCTCAGAAGCGTAAAGATCCTCAAAGTCTCCGTACACGACCTGTCTCAACGTTTCCTGATCGGGATTAGCGGTCTGGATTACCACCATTCCTTCCCGGTCTGCCCGGCGGCCCGCTCTACCGCTTACTTGGGTGATCAATTGGTAAGCCCTCTCATGGGCCCTGAAATCCGGAAAGTTCAGCATCCTATCGACGCCGAAAACACCGACCAAACTAACGTTTCCAAAATCAAAACCCTTGCTGACCATCTGCGTACCGAGAAGAATATCGATCTCCCCTTCCGAAAATTCCCTGATTATAATCTGGTAACTATGCTTCCCCTTGGTTGTATCCAGGTCCATTCGCCTGACCCTGGCCTCCGGCAAAAACAAATTGGCTTCCTCTTCAAGCTTTTCCGTACCAAAACCGACTGTCCGCATTTCGTTTGATCCGCATGCGGGGCACGTTTTGGGAACTCCCTGCCGATGTCCGCAGTAATGGCACAGAAGCTCGTCTCTATACATATGATAAGTCAGACTCACGGAACACTGCGGGCATTCGGGAATATGTGCACATTCGTCACAAGACATATAAGGCGAATAGCCTCGGCGGTTTTGGAACAAGATGACTTGCTCTTTGCGACCCACCGTTTCATTGATCTTTTCTAATAAAACGGAAGTGAACTCACCCTTTAGGGTTTTCTTTTTCCGTTCCAGTCTGGTGTTGGCAAATACAATCGAAGGCATCTGGGCGTCACCAAACCTCTTGTCCAGTTTTACCAATCCATAAATACCTTTTTTGGCCAAATAATACTGCTCCACAGACGGCGTGGCCGAGCCTAGCAAAATCTTGGCGTGATGTTTCTTAGCCAAAACCATCGCGGCGTCAACCGCATTGTATCTTGGAGCGGGATCGTATTGCTTAAAAGAATTCTCATGGCACTCGTCCACCACAATTAATCCAAGGCTATCAAAGGGCAGAAAAACGGAGGAACGAACGCCCACCACAATCTGGAAACGGCCACTCAACACCCCTTTCCAAACCTCGACCCTTTCATTATCGGAAAATTTGGAATGATAAACGCCTAGACGATCTCCAAAAAAACGTTTCAAACGATTAACAATCTGGCCCGTCAACGCAATCTCGGGCAAAAGATAAAGCACCTGACCGCCACCATCCAATACGTGCTGAATCAGCTCCATATAGATTTCGGTCTTTCCACTACCCGTTACGCCTTTGAACAAAACGACATCCTTGGACTCAAAGGCCGTAAGTATTTCCCCTTTTGCTTTCGCCTGTTCTTCGGACAGTTCAAACTCAGTGTCCGAATCACTGGAGCCTTCCGCAAGCCGTGAGACCTCCTGATCAAACAATTCGAAAACTCCCTGCTTTTCCAAGGTCTTAAGAGACGATACCGAAACTCCGGCCGCCTCCAGATCTTTTTTCTTTATGCCCTGCTCATTAACGGTTTTATCCTGAAAAACGGGAATCTTCTGAAGGTAGCGCAAAAGGACATTCAGTTGCTTGGGCTTCTTCTCCAGTTTCGCCATCAAGACTTCAAGGCTTTCTTCGCTTAAATAATCGGCGGATAAACGGACCCGCTTCTCAAGCATCGGTTTGTACTTCTCCTTAAGGCTCTCGAAAACGATGATCGCCTCTTTCTCCAATAAACCTTTTATGATATGGTAAATAGACTTGACTGAAAGACGCTCTGCTACTTCGGAGAAAGACATATGATCGTTCTCCTTCAGCATCTCCATCAGCATGGATTCCTTCTCCTTCAACTCAAAAGTTGTGGCTTCTAGATCAAAATCGGGATGCGCCTGTACTCTGGACTCGCTGCTGATTTTCAAACCCGAAGGCAAGGCAACCGTCAGCACCTCTCCGGCGTGACACATATAATATTCGGCCACCCATTTGAAAAAATCGAGCTGAATCTCTGTAACCATCGGTTGCTCATCGAGCACTTCATAGATATACTTGGTCCGATATTCCGGCACTTTAGCATGCACATTCGCTACAATACCCGTAAGTACCTTCGACCTTCCGAAAGGAACGACAACTCTAAGGCCCTTACGCATGTATTCCGCTAATTCAAAAGGAACCCGGTACGTAAACGTATTCGGCACTGCCGCCGGTAATATCACATCAGCAAAAAAGGTCTCTCTTTCCGTCATATCGCCTGGATTGTACCAAGCGAAGATGCTTAAAAAATCATTCTAATAAAAGACTCACAGCGCTTCGCAATAATCGTAAGCGAACACTAAATTTTCGACTAAATACTCCGATCTCATCGCATCCAATGAGCTATAACCCATTTTATGTGGGTAAGCGTTATAAAATGTCCAACCTCTCAGCACGTTGCCTTGTCCGTCAGTAAGCTGGACCGTGATTGTTTTCGGCTCGATTGGTGTTCCGAAATCGGCGCTCAAAGTTTCCGTACACCATTGGGTCAAAGCCGAGTCATCTGGCAACACGCCTCTTTTCAATTCCAGATCAGGATGCGTCACTGGCATAGGCAACGAATGTTTGTATCCATTCAGCCCTCCTTCGCGGACTTCCAGTTTGCCATCCCGCTCCCATTCAATTCCGCTTAATTGCTGAAACATCCCGTCTGAGGTACCGTTGATTCCGTCAATGCTTACAGTAAAGAAAAACGAGGTAATTGGATATGGTCTTTCCGATTCCGCCATATTTTCTAAAATTTTAAGGTTGATAAAAAAAGAGAAACATAGAAATGCTTCTCTTTTTTAGATGTAGAGATATGGAGAACTTACTCTCCTCCGCTAGTGTCGCCAGGCAACAATACCTGCTGGCACTGGATGGTAAGCGTCTCCATGGCGGCGCCGCTTCCCATAGCGTCAAGATCCGATGGTTTCCAACTTGTCGGAAACGCTTCGGCAAGACGAAACACACCAATGTCGACAGGGTTACCCGCTTCGTCAAGCATTGATATTGTTATCATCTGACGTGCGATAGTGTTGGCCTTGGCCCCATTCCACCATTCCAAAAGTTCCTTTTTATCCGGACGGAAGGGTCTCTCACACGTTATAGTAGCACCCTTTGGCCTACCAGGCATAACCTGAGTAGTTCCAGTAGGGTCGTCACCTGTTCTCATTTCAACAGTTTCCCGGGAAGCTTCCAAACCGCTGATTTTCGTAAAACCAACAGCTTCGGACAGTGCGTCGCACTCCATCTTAAAATTAAAGGTCTGGAGTGCCCATTCATTCGAACTTTGCGAATCACCAGTATCGGACATGATTCAGTCTATTTTTTGGGTTAAAAAAACTAATAACTAACCAAAAGGACGGATCTGATTACTCTTCACCACCTTCACTGCCACCCGCCGCATCAGCGCCAGCCATTTGCTGCTGGAAGGTGATCACGATAAACTCAGCAGGTCTTGCGATAGCTACCTTCACGGTTATTCTCATTATTCCGTCAAGAATATCCGTGGCGGTCATCGTAGAACCGAGGCCAACCTGCACACTAAACGCTTCCGTAGTGGAATTGCCTGTCAAAATTCCAGAAGTCCAGAACTTGTTAAGGGCATTGGCGATAGTAGAGGTTACGCTGTTCCAAGTAGACGGAGTGTTTGGTTCAAACACGAATCTCTCGGCTCCGTTCTTGATCGTCTGCTCAATGAAAAGCAAAGTCCGACGTACGTTAACATAGCGCCAGTCTTGGCTGTTACCGTCCAAAGTACGAGCTCCCCATACCAAAACACCTTTGCCAGGGAACGGCCTGATAGCGTTTACGGCTTTACCATCCAACGGCAAGTTCAGGTCCTCCTGCATCTTGCTGGTGATGTTAACCGTAGGAGAAACAACAGCTCCGAGGCTAACATTTGCTGGAGCCTTCTGGATTCCAGACACCTTGTCAACCATAGAGTAAACACCGGCCATCGCAGCCGCTGGGGCCATAACGTTCACGGAGTGACGAATGTCGCTAAGAACTTGCTTGTACAGTGGGGAAATCGCCAAAAGCGTGTTGTGAAGATTCTTCACGTTAGCGTCATCGCTAGTCAACTGCTGGAAAATTTCCTGCATCGCGGCTGACTTGCTTTCATCAAGCTTACCCGCCTCTACAGCGGCTGTAACATTCGCAGTCAAAATCGACACCAACCCGTCAGGGTTCGCCAAATTGGTAAAATCCAACTCATCCGACTTTACAATCGTGGTATTCAACCATGGATAGTAAGTCGCTCCAAAATCGAGGAAGTTCGTGCCTATTCCATTACGGAACTTCTTGATAACGTCCTCGTCGTCCATTGTGCGAGGCTGGTCACCACCGAAAACCTCCAGCAAGGCCACTCTGCTTTTCGTGTCTTTGCCACAGTGCATCAGGAATTGCTGCTGAAGGGAATTGAAATCCTCCTCGGCCAAAAGCAATGAATCCGGAGCCAAAAGCATCGTCGGCTCAGGCTCGCGGAGCAATGCCTGCAAACCGCCAGCAGTCTCTTCGCCAGTAAAGTCAGCGGACTTCACCTCAGAAGAATAATCACCCAAAGAAACAATGTAGCAGGAACCGCCACCGTTGGCGTAAAACAACCTCAAACTGTTGTAAAGCTTAAAGTCAGTCGCTTTGTCCACCTCTAGGGTGTAACCTCCGCCTTCGCCCGCAGCGATCGTGTGCTTGATTTTAGGAGCGCCACCGAACAGTTGGTGATACTCGCTAAGGGACGAAATTTTTGTGGGAACATTCAAGAGGGACTTGCTCCCCCGAGCGGCTTTTTCGGTGTACCCCAAAAACGCCGGCATTGCAGTCGCCACGGGAACAACAGAGGTCGAAAACGCACTCTTCTCTTCCACATAAACGCCTGGTGTTGATAATACTTGCGCCATAATTTACTTTTTAATAGCTGCTTGAATTTAGAGTAAATCACTACTGGCCTTGGCTTGGGCCATGTCGCTGGGAGAACTTTTCCCTCACTCTACTGACCATTTTGCCATAACCATACCAAAACATGCAATCCAGAATCAAAAAGATATTTTTTTAATCTTTTTTTCAACTTGTAATCAGACAGTTAGTGCATTTCAACAAGCTTGCCAGAAATCGATTCAGACATAAACATATACTGTCGAAAACACATTTTTTTCTTCGCCTACCCTTTCGCACTTAAGCTTTTCGCATTCGGGCCGGGGCAGTTCCATCGCCACTCGTCTTTTGGTCCTTTCGTTGAGCCAAAACATCTCTAATGTCACTACCAAATCATCAAATTCCCTAATGGACCTTCGTCCTTCTGACCGGAATTCCTTCGCCTCTATTCCGTTTACCAGCTTTACTAATTTGTGCTCGCCGAATTTCACGTCGGACCATTCCGGAACATTAATCTGCATTTGATCAAACTTCCCTCTTGTATCCACAATCCGGTAGCGCCATTCTACTGCTCTTCCTTCTATCCTAAAATCGAAAACCGATGGAGACACATCTTCTTCTAGCATATCCCGTTCCAAAACCACTTTAACCAAGCCCCAAACACGAAATCCGTATTTTTTTAATTCACTGACATATTCATGCGTAAGAAGCTGTTCGGTATCGTCACCTTCGTAAAATTCCGGTAATGTGGCTTTTTTGTGAGAAAACGTGATAGCTCCACTTTCCACCTCATTCGGTTCAAAATAATGGTACTCCGTGGAGGTTCTTAATTCCAATTTGCTCACCATATCCATATATGGTTGAACGTCCTTGAAGTAGAAATACAGTTCCAATGGATTCCTGTCAAGTGTCGTTTTCAACACATCTAGCTTTGCGGATTCCATACACAGCCTTAAACCATAAGGATACCTTTTCACAAAGATTCCATGTTGCTTCATCAACTCCGAAGATTGAAAAACCGGTTCCAAAACCATATCATCTCCAACATAACGGTTATAGTATCCGTGAAAGAGTCGAATTTCGCAAATACCCTTATACATGGCTTAGTTCTTTTCTGATAGCCCTGTGATCTCGAATCCAGTAACTCCCGGAATTTCATCATAGATCATATTGTCTCTGAAGCTCAACATCTGAACTTTATACAAAACAGACGGCACATATTTAGCCCCCATCATTCCCCATAAATGACTTATTTCGTTCATTTCAAGAGTTACCATATCGAATGACAAACGCTCAGCATTCTTCGTAAGTCGCGGGGTATTGTTCGGGGTGAAAACAGATTTCCTTTGGAAAAAAGAGATTACATAGGAGATTATCTTCAATGATTCAGGATAGTTCTTTCCCGAAAAATGAGCCGAGAATAATACTTTCAAATTCAGGTTAATATACGGGCGACTTTCTCCGTAAGCATTACCGATCTGCATGTGTCCAGAACGGGACGCCCTTGAGGATTGGTCCTCTTCGATATTAACCAAAGTGCAAACCAGTTTATTTGTCCCTTCAAAAGCCACTCCGCCGTCTTGGTTCACAAGATTCGAAACAATAACTTTCGCCTCCTCGAAGTCAAAATTGTTTGCGAGGTAGTTGTTTAACTCGCCCGCAATCACCGGAACTACATTGTGAATCATGGTTTGCTTTTTTCCGTTTCTTTGACGGGAGGAGATACCACCCCGATTATCGCAAAACGTACAATTCTGATCACGTAAATACTGATCATTCCTATCACATAACCGATTATAAACAGTTGCGAAAAAAAGACTCGCTCATCTACTGTCGGTTGCTCGCCTTGGGTTGTCAAGTCCAATAGTTCAAGAAACAAAAACGCCACCGGAACCGCGCCTATCAAGGCTCCCAGCAACCACAAAATCTCTTTGGCGATTCTCTGTTTCATAACAATAACTTACCAAATTTCCAGCCGGAAAGATGTTCTTCAAACCCTATCGTCCCAAATCTGGGTAACTCGATATTTTATTTTAAACGGATCTCCGTTCTTTTTCAATCCATAGTGGGAAGCGGTCCCCAATTCTAGAGAGAAATCCTTCACGTCCCCTACCCAACGCGCTTTTATCCGGTTCATAAACCAGCCGAAATATGACTGGTTGATATTCACTTTGCTCTTTGACTTCCCAAAAGCACACAAAGCGACAATATGAGCCAAAGCGTATTTCCCCCTTCCTTCTCCAGCGCCAACTCGGGCCACAATCTCAAAAGCGACGCAACGGTCCATATTCACCAAAATCGGATGCCAACGCCCATCTGCCGGAACTTCGCCTTGCAGGTATGTGCCCGTTCGCCCTTTCATGCCAACCCAGCCGTTTACGTCCAGGTCATATTTGGGAGCGATTGTCCTAATTCCAATTCCACCGCCCTCTTTCAAAAACAGGGCGCTTTCCATTTTCCCCAAATCGTTAATGCTTAACCCTTCGGCATCTTTACTGGGATTAATCGCCAAATTCCATTTTGGGCCTTTATCTCTGATACTGCGAAAGAAGCTCAACAAATTGGACGAAGAACCTTGGGGAGAAAGCTGTAAGCCATCCTCCAGACTTTTCGCAAAACCGTCGTCAACTTTATTAACAGTCGATTCGATTAGGCTGGCAAAATGTACTTCCGAAGGCAATTGCCCTTTGCGGAAGAAATTCTTAAGCGTCTTTCTGTTCAAGATCGCCATAGGCTACACATTAATCGTTATCTGTGTGAATTCATCGGGATCTTCAGTCGGTTTATTTTCCTTTCCTCGGATTCCCAACTCATCATCGTCCTCCCGATCCTCTACGACAAAATCGACGTCGAATTCCATATTATCCAAAGCCGAGGCCGTAGGGAGTTCATGTATTGTTTTTTCAATAACTCGAATATCGTGCCGGGCCACAGGCATCAGAATCGAAGCAGGCGAAGAGGCCTTCATTTTTTTCGATAAACCCAGATCTGTCGCCGAATCTTTCTTTATCGTTTCGTTCTTTTCATTTTTATATAAATGAATTACCGAAAAACCTGTTACAAAACGGACATAAGACAAGCTTTCCAAATACCTCAGGAGGTGTTCCAACTCAAAGCTTCCGCCTAACCCAACCCCTTCACGTTCGCCATAAAGCCACGGACAGAAATATTGATAAATATCCTCATTAAGCCTGCTGATATTATATCCATCCGACTGTCTTTCTTCTCCGGGATTATCTTCAAAAACGACTCTACAACTAACCTTAACCCTTTCGAAAATTGGATTCATAGTTCTTATTGTCGCAAAAGGAGAACTGACCCGGGAAAGGAATTTCCTCACCGTTTCCAATCTTGCGAAATCCAATCGAGGTTCGTAGAATTTATCATTCGTTTCCACAACCGGAAACAAGACCATGCACAGTTGTTTCGATCCGACCAAAGACGGAGCCGTACTATGCGTAAGGCAACGCACTTGACTGATATCTTGGAAATTTTCTAAAACTAATCGCTCAAAATCCCACCCTGTAAGCGCTCTGTTTTTATGTCTTAGCCTCTCACTCACTCTTGCGTAAAAATCACGGTCACTTTCCGGTGATTTCCCTCCGAATGAATCAAACGGCTGCTCGACGAATCTTACTTCCGGTATTCCTGTTTGGAATGAACGGATAGTTTTCGCTTTTATATGCTCTTTCCAATTCCCTTTACCGTTTAACGTCCCTTTCCAATCAGCTTTTACTCCTTGAGCCGCAACCAAAACGGTATCGGAAAGGGTATGAACATCGCCTGAAGCAACTACTCGAATCCAATGCAAACCATTTGGCATTGACGTATTCTCTTTTCCAAAACTTTTCGGTAGCCGAAGCTCCACAATTCCTGAAGTAGTAAAACCTTTTGTAGAATCAGCTACGATATCCCTCTGCCCAAAGTCAAACCAATCCTCATTATCAAGATATTGCCACACAAGCCTCGGGCGTATCCCGTTTCCTCCTGAACGAAGGCGTTTTCTTAATTCGAAATAAATCGATGCGGTTTGGTCTTTCCCGGCGCCACTTAATCCGATAAACAAATAGCCGTCAGCCGTAAATTGCGGAACTATATGCCTATTGCTAACCTTCCCCTTGTCAAATACAAACTGATGGCCAAAAGGCGTAATATGAGCGACTTGCTCATGCTTATTATATGTTTTCTGCAAGGTATTTTGTGCAGAAAAATAAATTGTTGTGGAGGCTGAATAATCGAGACTTAGATCGCTTACATAAGGCAAGAAAGGCTGTTTCGGCAAAGCCATCTTTCCTCTTCCCTTTTTTGAAGAAAAGAAAGTCTTGAAGTTTTTTTCTACAGAATCGGTAACCGTATTCGCATAAAGCGACGGGTAAATCTCATGTCCAAAAGCCATGGATGGCTCAATAAGCTCGAATTTCAGAAACCCGGTTTTAGTGGATGTCGTATATTCAGGAATTTCATCCAATTCCGGATTTTTTCTTATACTTAGCTTATCTACCGAAATGTTACTTAAGGTCTTTGTATCGCTTAACGTTCCGTCCTCTTTTGTTTCAAAAAGCCCATAAACCAAATCATCATCGTTGGCTTCGGGAAGAAATTTATAATCGGAAAGGGCTTTTACCGAAACTTTAAAAGAATCGTTATCCACGTCTTTTCCATATTCTTTAAAATAGGTTTCGAATCCGCCGTGTTCAGAAGGAAGGTTACTCCATTTAATATTCAAATTAATCCCGTTCAAGTCTTTACTGAATAACTCCGGATTCCCGACCAACATATAAGAATCAATATGTGGGGAAGTCCCGAACGGGTAAAAAGATTTCGACACGTCAACTCGCCCTCCTTCATTATAAACCAATAGATTTTTACTTCCTTTTATATCGACATCGATCGTGATTTCCTCCACAAGAAGATCACTGAAAAACGAATACGGATACATTGCGTTTTCATTTCCCAAAATGACTTTAACAGCGGGCCTTGACAGTTTTATATCCGTTTCCAAATCTTCCGGTAGACGAACTAATGGAGAATCAGATGGACTTAACGTAAATACAATCCCTATTTCACCCGAAAGCCAATCTTTTGGCGGAACGATATCACATTTCTTAACCTTGGCCCAGCCTTCAACACTTGTATAATACAAAGTCAAACTATGCCCCAAGAGCTTATGAAAAGCATCATAGACACTTACTCCTTCCTGAGTCACCACATCATCCAGAATATCGACCAAGGCGGACATTGATCTAAGATTGAACCTTAACCTCAGGTGCACCGTTCGGACCCCGTCTTGAAGCAATAAAACGGGAGATGAAACAATAAAGCCTAATTCCGCATCAGACATAGTACGCTCCGCTTCGGAAAGGCCGTACTGTTCTTCTCCGAAAGTAGGCCAACGTCGAGGATCTGAGAAAGCTGGGCCTTCACCTTTGATCGAATTCGCTATAGGCGAGGCATATACGTTTGAAACTATCCTATATTTATTGTCGCTAAACGCAAAGTTTCTGTTTTTGCTTACAAACAGTGTTTTAAGCTGCTCTACCCTCACCCTATTAAGCTCAATGCTTCTAGAAAGCTGATAATAGTTTACCGATCCGTCTTTGTTTGTATCGGCTGGAAACAGAAGGCCTTCGGGAAGTTCACAAGTCTGGAATTGGTCTGCCAATTCCATAACCAAATGAACAGAATCCGGCTTAGACGGCGACAGATTCTCCCCTAAAAGCTCTTTATAGTAATATTCTAAATGTTTTTCGGTAAATGAATTCAGCTTAGTCTTAACATGACTAAAAAGCTTGATGAATGTAATCAACAATGCGATGTCGGGACTATGTTTGCCATTTTGAGACAGCGTCTCGACTAATAACTTTTCGGAGGTACTGACTGTATATGTAATCGTTTGAAAAAGCTCATCGTAAATTAAGTGAAGGTCATTGATAAACTCCGTTAATAGGCTATCCAGCTCTTCAGGCTCTTCCTCTTCATCACTTTTAACGACCTCCCTATCGCTAAATATCCAAATCTGATTTAAAGAGCTTGTAAGCGATAATACTTTAACACCCAAAACACCTTGTTCTGCCAATGTTTCCATTTGAGCCTGAAAGGTTTCGTACGTTCTGGAAAGACTGAACTTTATCGCATTATATAAGCCTCCATTAAGTTTACTTTCATAATCATCCTTAAATTTTCTGGACCTCAGATACCATCTGTCCAACAATTGGAAAAGCTCCGAAACAAAACTATACAACTCGGAAAGCCTTTGTCTTTTTTCGTCTTCGTCCTCATCCCCACTCAAATTCCCGCTTAACTTTGCCCACCTGTTTTCCAATCCTTTTATATCAGTCGAAAGGATTTCCGAGAAAAGGACTGCCGAATCCGATTTAAAGAAGAAGGACCAGTCTCCGTCGATCTTATTTTTTGAATTATAATAATTTATGTTTTCGGAAAGAACTCTTAAATAGAGTAGAAAATCAGTCAGATTACGCTCATCTGGCAAGATATAGTCAGGGGCAATAGCTCGAACCATGCGATGTTCCCGCATGGTCCCGTTTGATTCACTGATATACCCCTTGCTTAGCTCCGACATTAGCTCAAAAACTGAATCAACTTTTAATAATCAAGTTTGATATTCGTTCCTTCTTCCAGATAGAAAGGATAAACCATATTGGTCCGGACATTAATTTTCCGGATAGTGTAAAACAGGTTCACCCGAATAACTCCGTCGATATATTCCGAAGCGTCCACCACCACCTCGTTAAGTGTAACACGAGGCTCAAAACGCAAAATCGCACGTTTGACAATATCTTTGATAGTGTTTAGCGTATGGCTGTCAATTGAAGCGAAACTCATAGATTTCAAATCGCATCCGAATTCGGGGTTCATGGCCCTCTCGCCAGGAACAGTCCCCAAAATCAGGGCCAAGCTTTGCTCGATATCCTTTTCCTCGGAAACCATTTTCACGGTATCCCGCGCCTTATCAAACGAAGGGGGAAAAGACCAACCCGTTCCTAAAAACGAGGATTTTTCGACCGATTCGTCCATGCTAGCCTCCCATTTCCACTGTAGGGCAACCAGAAGACACTACGCCCCCGTGGGCTGTAGAATCGCCTTGGCGAACCGCAGGGCGTTTGCATAAAAACACTTGTCCCGACCCTTTAAGCACCGAATTCGGACTAGGGGAAACACATAGAGCAATATCTCCCATTACGGCCGCCGGTAATTTCCCTACCGTGACCGTCATGGCCCCGGGGCCCATCAAAATTACACCAACATGAGGCACTACTACCGGCCCGTATGTATCCTGTTGCGGGCAGGTGTGCATATCAAACATTCTGGCTGCTGGTTGTCCCATAAAACAGTATTAAGATTTTTAGAAACCAAAAAACAAATAATAAAGCTCACAAAGCCCAACAACACTACCCTAATGGTATTTATTCTTTGGCGGAATGCCGTTGCTTCCACCAAATCAGAATTGATTTTTAATACGCAATTATATTGCCAGCCTTCATCATTAAGTACCCCTCCAAAAATAATTCGAGTTTAGCTTCGTATGCCCACGTAAATTATTAAATCTGTAAATTTGGTCATGCGTTTTTTGAACCTATCATCATCGACCGTCAACCGTTTAGAAACTCTTGTCAGAAAGAGTGAGAATTATCGGGTAAGGCAAAGAGCCCAAGCCATGCTTTTTAGTGCCAAGGGGTATCAACGATCCCAGATCAGCGATCTGTTGAGTGTCACAACGGAAACCGTATCGTCTTGGTTCGATCAAATTGAGGAGAATGAAGACTGGGACCTTAAAGACCTTCCGGGGCGTGGGCGGAAACCTATAATTGGGGAGGATAACTCCAAAAAAATTTGAGTATGTGGATAAGAATGTCCCACGAAGCCTTTGTCAAGTGGTGCAATGGGCTCAAGAGAACTGTTCCGTTACCGCATCCCGCGCGGTCCTGTCCCGATTATTAAGGTTTGCCGGATACAGCTACAAAAGAATGCGGGTCAGCTGTTCCCACAAACGGGACAAGGTGCTGTTTGATTTCTTTAAAACGGAGATACAGGAGCTTAAGAAGATGGAAGATGAAGGTGAAATAGATTTGTATTCGTTTGACGAAATGGGAGTGAACCTGTCACCGGTCGTTCCTTATGGATGGCAAAAGGTTGGAAAAACACACCGACTATCCAGTATGCCCAGCAGCAACCATACGGTTGTCGGTTTTGTGAATCGGAAATGCGATTTCCACGGATTCAGAGTTGACGGCGCGGCAACGGCTGAAACCACCGTCGCATGCATTAATGATTTTGTCGATCAAATAGAAAAGAAAACAGTTGTCCTAATCGATAATGCAAGCATCCACAAAGCGATATTCGTCAGAGAGAAAATGGTTGAATGGGCAGGCAAAGGCTTGTTCCTTCAGTTTATACCGGCATATTCTCCCGAGCTAAATTTCATCGAGAGGCTTTGGCTCGAATTCAAGCATCGATGGCTTTCAAAGCCGAACTATTTTGATTCAATAGAAGAGCTGACAAAAGCCATCGATGATGTCATTAGAGGGATTGGGACAAAGTATCGAATTAATTTTGAATGACTACTTAATTGATGCTGACCACCGCGCCCTCAATAGTCAAAGGCCCAGTCGCTTTTAGCTCACCAATAGCAGAACTTTCGGCCTGCCACTGTAGCTTTGCGCTTTGTTTTATATTCATCCCATCCAAAGAAACATCACCGATTTCCGTACTTACGCTAACATCGCTCATACAAGAAAAAGTCAATTTTCCTTTAGACGCATCAATCGTCACGTCCTTGGCACTAGTAATCGTCACCCCTTCTTTAGAAAGCTTCACACTATTACCATTCGGATCGGTCAATTCCATTTGCTTCATCATATCGTCAAGCTCAACGACATTTCCCCCCGGAGTCTCCGCAGTCAACTTTTTGGACTGTTCATCCACTACTACCTTAAAGTCTTTTGGAGTCACGAATCCCTTTTGCGCATTTTGAGCACTTATTGAGAATGGCGGAGCGTTCTTTTTTCCATAAAGCGAACCGAGAATAATAGGAAAACGCGGATCATCCCCGACAAATCCTAAAACTACCTCGTCCCCCACTTCTGGGATAAACTGGGCTCCATGGCTACTGGAAGCGTAAAAAGTAGCCAACCTTGACCAGACCCCCTCCCCGTCCGGATCTACCGCCGGACAATCGATCAACAAACGACTCTGCCCCAAAGGGTCGGAAGCCAGTTTCTTAACCTTACCCATATGCAAACCCGAAACACCGGGAACCAACACGTAAGGATCTTCCAAAGACGGATGCGACTGCCCTATCATTGGATTTATATCGCCCAAGGCCAATTCCGTAATCCATTGACCGCCACGAACCACATGTTTTACACCGCTAATAAATACCGGGCCATTGAACCTGTCGCCAAAGCCGCTTAGCGTAACCGCCGTATTCACTTCAAAGGTCGAATCGCCGGGAAAGCTTATTCTACCCACCACGGCCGCCATTCTCGAAAAAGCAAACATCGCGTCAGACCACGCTTTCACCTCTCCACTTTCCGCATAATAAGAGGAAGCAAAGCCCGTACCCTCATCATCGGAGACTTCGGCTAACGACGAAGCGTCGAGCTCACCCGGAAAACTGTACCCCGGATCCGTTCCGGTAGCCTTAACCGGCGCCATCTGTTTTGGGTCCCAAGACGCTCCTTCAACGGAATCGACTTGATGAACAGAATCAATTTCGACGTCAAAACCGATTATATTCATTCCATAATCCAGAACCTTTCCTTCTTCCGCCTCAAAGGACGGCGCGGTAATGATAATTCCCGTTTCATCATCCTCCACAACCAAACCGTTCATCCAAGCCCGTTTTCTGATAAAATCCCAATCCGACACATTGTGCTGCGTTATACTCGGATGCTTTGTCGACGTCGCGTCTATTTGGCCTTTTAAACCGTGAGCGGAAAGAATATCCATCATCACGTCGCTATCCTTCATTTCCGGATAAGTTATATTCTTCCGTCCATTGACCAACACCGTTGATTTAAGCCTGCAATGCAACACTAATTGCGAGCTTACCTTTCCGCCGGTTTTCCGTGTCTTGATTCTGTGCCCCGTAATGATTCCATCAAAAATGGTATCGGCGGTATTTTGATAACCGGCACTCACGGTTACCGCTCCACCGACTTCAAAAGTATCATCGGAACTCATTAGAAAATCCTCATCCTGGGTCTTTCCGTCCACCAAGATAATCTTTGCGGTGGTGAGCTTGCTCAATTGCCTATCCACTTGCAAGGATTCCAACTGATAACTTTCGTCAAGTTCCTGCTTGTTTACGGCAACTTTTACCGTTAATCCATCAACTTCCGTATACGTAGTCTGTCCTGGAGCTCCCATAGGTTTGGTGTTTCTTAAGTTATTAAATCAATTCCGAAAAAGGCCTAGAGCCAATAAAACACCCGCAAAAAACGATAGCCAAACAGCTATCTACGTAAAGGGGGAAAAACGATTTTCTTTCCTGCGGGAATAGAAAGAAAATTAATAATACCGTTAGCCTTGGCTACTTCTATATAGTATTTTGTATCTCCATAAACCTGCTTGCATAACCTCGGCAGATTGTCTCCCGCCATAAAAGTATACACGTGCGTAAGGTCAGGGGAATTGTTATTTTCTTCGCTCGCCTTTGTTGATGGATCTACATATCGATTAAACGAGATATCGACAAAAGCCCTTACCGGCGTACCATCCGGAGCCATTGGCCCATACTCGATATCCATAGTCCTAAGCGTGCAGGTAAACGGTTCCTGCTCGCCCCAAAGCACCTTCAGATAAGGCGGAGTGTGTATCGATCCGTCCACTTCGGCGCATACTTGCCGGAGTTGCATTACGGCATTCAAAACGCTATCGCAACCTTCGACAACACCCGTGGCGTCGAGATAAAACGCAAAACTTAATACTTGATTATAATCGTTTGGCTTCGGATCCGAAACAGACTTACCGGAAGCCAATACATTTTGGGCGGTCGGGGTTTGGAAAAAAGAATATTTGAGCGTAGACGGGTTAATCTGCATCTTGAACGGTTCGCCAAGTTGCTTTCCGAACCCGGGATCTCCGTAAGCCTCTATTGTCAGTTTTTCGAGCTTGGTACTTGTAGCCATAACTATAAATCCAGACTAATTGAACCTAACGTTTATCTTCCATTTCTCGCAATAATTCACCTACCCGTTCCATACATTCCATTACGATCTGCTCCACGTCCGCCTCAGTCAGGCTTTTCCTATCTGATTCCGGGGCCACGGTCGGCGCACCGATTTTTGTTATTATAGAAAAGGAATCAATCTTAACAGGCATAGTCGAATAGTTTAAATCATTTGATTTATCAATAATCAAAAATCATTCCACCGCTATACCTTCTTTTATATACTCTTTCTTTATACCGTTTAAAAGTGTTTTCAAAGTCACCATACCGTCCTTGTTCATGGTAGCCATTAAGGCGCAATATCTCAATACGTTTATTATCGCTCCTCCGGCCAAATCATAACGCGTGGCGACTTCCATAAAATCAATTCCGCTATCAAGCCTTAAACCTTTGAAAGCGCTAGTCCAGAGTTTATGCCTTTGTTCCACTTCCGGTTTGGCGAAATATACCATCGACTGAAACCTACGTTGAAACGCCGGGTCGATATTATCTTTAAGGTTTGAAGCCAAAACGACAACTCCGTCATAATCTTCTATTCTCTGCAAGAGATAAGCCACCTGCTGGTTAAGATGCTGTTCGCTAAAACCGGAACTTCCGCTTTGTTGCGCCCGTTTTCCGAACAACGCGTCTGCTTCGTCAAAAAACAGGATCCAGTCTTTATGCTCCGCTGTATCAAAAATAGTCGCCAAGTTTTTTTCCGTATCACCTATATACTTTGATATAACTTGTGATAAATCGATGCGATAAACCTCCCTGTTCGTATACTTACCGATTAAGCTGGCCGTAAGTGTTTTACCTGTGCCCGGAGGTCCGTAAAACAGCGCTCTGTAACCTGGTTTTATAAATTTGGAAAGCCCCCATTCCTCCATAATCTTGGGGCGGTTTTCCAACCACATTATTATCTGCTGGATTTCGTTAAATACATGGTCATCAAAAACCAAATCATCCCACGAGAGCTTTGTGGAAATCCGGATAGCGGGGAATTTACTGGTATAATTCGGTTTAAAAGGTTTACCCGTAATCAGATAACTCAAGTATTCTTCGGTAATCCGCAACATACCGCTTAAAGGCGTTTCCGGATTATCTTGTTGCTGGTTATTATCCAGTTTTAGAATATTGTATTTATTAAAAGGGTGTTCATCCTCAAAAAAGGTTAAAACTCTGGTTCTTTTCGCCAAGTTACTTCCTGAAACAAGAAATGCGGCCGTTTCCCCTGTAGGCAAAAAGCCTTGGAAATATGTGGTCGGGGCACCTCCAAACTCAGTATAAGCTCTATCGTAGAGTTTATTTTTGGTGAAAAACACGTCGAGCATTTGAGGCATTACATGAGGAACCAACCCCAATAAAAGAATAAGCCTTTCCGCTCTGCTGAATTTGAAACCATTGATTATTTGCGCATAAATGGACGGATCCCGCTCAAGGTTAGGAGCCGGAACGTCCTCCACATCCCGATATTCACAACCTTCGCCAAAATACAGCTTCATACGCGTGTCAAGCACTGCGCTAAACCAGCGAAGTTCCGCCTCTAAGGTACGGACATTCGGATTTACCTCCATTCCCATTCCACTTTTAAGGGTTTACGCATCCAAGGGTATTGAAGCATTCCAAACCCCCAGGGCAAAAGACTTAAAACCAAATCGTTTTTTATTTCTTTCACATTAAGCTTCCAGCCTTCTTTATAATACAATATTCCGTTTCGCTTCATGTATTTTTGCCTAAACCATCTTATCGGATCTTTACTCGTTAATGATAATCGTTCAACAATATCATTCAACATCGATAGCGCCAACTCCTTTTCTTTTTCTGTCATTTCTATTTCGGGCTCCAATGGCTCATCAAACGGGAGCCCGCACAGGAATTTATTAAACGACATTAAATACTCGGGCGTCTCCTCTTCTCCCGTAACCAGAAACTGCATTAAATGCGTAGCTCGTTTCGCTAATTCCTTGGTTTTAAAATGCCGGCCTTCCAACATATCCAGTTTACGGAAATAAGAAACCATATAAGGCCAAAGAATCACAAGACCGGAGTTTTTCACCAACATCCCGTCGGGAATCGGTATAGGCCGTTTCGGTTCGAATAATACCTCTTCCAGTTCCTTATTAACTAATTCTTCCGATTCATCAACAATAGGCGGTGAAGAAGCCAAAGCCAACTTTTCCGAAACAGCGACCTGTTGCGCCCCTATCTTGGCTTGTGAAACCTTTTCAAGATACCAACCCAGAACCTTGCCATACTCCGTTCCTTCATACACCGCAACATTCTCTAATCTGATTTTCACAGATTCTTCGGCGTAATCCATAAAACTCCCATGCTCTTTTTCAAAATAAAGCATAGCGATATGCTCCCATTGAGATCGTGTACTAGGATTAAATCTGGATTCTGATTCTAACACGGAAAGTGTTTCCCGATCAAAACGAACCAAACTGTCAAAACCAACCCCGAAAATTCGTTTTGTGGCAAACTCACCATAGATTTCAGGCAGGGATGGCTTATCGTTTTCGGAATCATTCAAAAATGATTTTATAATCGATTTTAAACTTCTCAGTTGTATTACACCGATATATTTTAAAACCTCCTTTTCTTCGATAAAAACAGGTAAAGACCCAAAACGAAAAACATAACGAACGACATCTTCAGGTTTGAATATTTTGAATTCCGTATTAACAATAGAATCCCCATCAACCACTTGCGGATTTTCCGTTATTTCTTTTAGGGCAATTGTACTTTCCAGATCTCCTTTTCTCAATAAATACCCACGGACTGTATTCGATAACTTAGTAACCTTTTTCCCTTTTTTAATGAAATAAGCGAAAACCTCAACTATCAATTCTTTTCTGCTGGTAAATGTGTTTGTTAATAAGATTTCAAGAACTATCGATCGGACTTCAACAGGTCGGAGACTATCCTCCGCCTGTCCGATAAACTTCTCTATCAAAGCCGGAAAGACCCCCAAGTTCGGAGAGTAATCCTTAAGAAAAAGCTTATAATCAGAATCATTAAACCTGTTCGCTAATAACTTATGGATATGCGTTGTGTTCACCCAATCCTTATTTCCAAAATCACCATGCCATTTCCTTAAGATTTCCGAAGTTACTCTTGGCAACGGCATTTCAGCTTTAGGTTTAAACCAAAACGGCCAAACGCCTCTATCAAGCCGATAAACCAAAGCGTCCCTCTCCCTTATTTCCTCTCTCCGTACATCAAAAAGCTGGTCTTCTGACTTTTCAAACCGAACTTCCTTCCCTGTCAATTCTAGCAATAAGGATTCTTCTTCGCCTGAACGCAGGCTGATATACTGAAACGCCTTTTGCATTAAGAACCTTTCATTTTTTGAGCCTTTTACTCGCCAAAGAATGATACTTTTTTTCAGCTCAGCTGAAGGCGCTTCGACACTGTTCCAGGCCTGTTGTTTAGTATCAATTTCCTCTATTAACTTAGACAACTCCGGATAAATATCTGCTCTAAAAATTCTTGGAAATATTTCTTCTACAGCCTGATCCGATACAGAATAAAATAACCTTTCCCACCTTAAAAACTTATCGTCAGCTACTCTATTGGTTTCCGAAATAACCTTTATTACCGATTGGGATTTAATAGTATGATTAAGCCTTGAAAATGATCGCTCCCAATACTTTTCCGAACCCGTTTTAATAAAAAGCAATAAGTCTACTCCGCTTTCTGTTCCACTCTCTATAGGTAAACTAACAATAGGCTCTACCGATCTTTCTAATTTATCTAGTCGCCCTTTAAAGTCTTTTTTTAGAAGGATATCACTCCAAAAACTCAATACTTCTTTTATACTAAGGTGAGTATCCTTTATAGTTTCTTCGAAAGCATCCGCGCATTCTTTTCCATACCACGAACTAACCCAAAATTTCATCCCAGCATAATCCACTTTATCAACAACCCAATCCAGAATCAATTCTTTTGGAATTAGGCTCATTGCGTCAATAATCTCAACAGGCTGAAACTTTACTATTGATTTAACCCAGCTATCAAAGGAATTATTTGACGAAACCGATAGTAGCAAATCAAAACCTAATAGTTTTGGGGATTGACCAGAAATAGCTTCAGAATCTTGATGAAGCATTTGACGAATATCCATATTAGGAGAAGTCAACCGCTCATAAAACCTATCCGTTTTTTCGAATCCTAATTTCAAAACCACGGATTTGGAAAAGGCTTTTACACTTTCTGTATTTTCGAAAAAATCAACAATCATTACCCTTCTAAAAGGCTCTTCTCCTACCGAAACGGTTAACCCGTTATCAAAAAGGTTCTGAACATTTCGGAAAACCTGAGCGAACGAATCACCTCTCCACAGCCTTACAAGAGTAATAGTCCTTTCCCATCCTAACTTTGAGATTTTTCGCGACACCAAGTGCTTTCCTCCAATTTTAAAGGAACCAACTATATCCCGTAAATCAAGACGTTTAAGCCTAACGAAGATTTCATCTGAATCTTGATTCTCTGAAAATATTTCAAAAATTGAATCATTATTATCGTTAGGAACAACCGATCCTCTTTTTCTCAGTACCTCCGCCTGAATCTCTTCAGGTTTGAGTCTTTTCACTGAATTTCTAAGAAAAAAATGCCCGGGAATACCAAAACCTTGACTTAAAAAAGCCCCTGCCAATATTCGTTCTGGTGAAATGCGTTGAGATGAAGATTCAAGGATTGGCATAAAGAATGCATCCACGGATCTTTGAATCAACTTATCCTCTTTCTCTAAATAAAAAGCCTTTGTGAATTCGATTAAATTGAACAGCGCGTTTCCTGTTTCCTCGCCAAACCAACGCTTAACTAACTTTGGTAATTCATTTTCAAGTTCATTCAACCTGATAGCCATAATTACTCTTGTTCCCGCGCTTTTCAGAACACTCCGAACATCGTTTTGGCTCACTAGGCGTAAGCTCTTTATCACTTTTCCAGAGTCGCCTTTTATCGCTGACTCTTTCAGCCGAATAGAAAGCCACTCTCTCCTAATCTTTTCTATTGCGACAGATTCTCCAACATAAATCAAATCATTGATAAGGGAAATGGAGAAAGCTTGTGTTGGCTCTACAGAGAAAATGTTTTGGAGAAAGACCTCAGGCGATAAGCCCTCAGACTGTTTATTAAAAACTTCATCAAATAACTGAATCCGTATTTTCTTTTCCAGATCAAGTTCCGCAAGGCCTTTATCCACTAGTGCATTTATCGATTCGGTAAGATTTTTTACAGCAATCTGATATTTTGGCCCTAACCATTCTATAACAACTTGCCCCCCGGTTTCCAAATCAAAAACTTTGGGGAACAATGCCGATACATCCTGCCCTAAAGGTGTTTGAATCGCCCTTTTAATTTCTAAATATGTGAATTCCCCAAGTAACCAATCCTTTAATTGACGTGGATTCGAAGTCTTAGAAAATCTATTTAATAGCTTAACGGCAACAGGCTCCGCAATACAATCCAATAATTCGTCTTTCGTGAAGGAGTCACTGTCTTTCAACAAGTTTGTTTTAACCCTTAACTTGGTCGGCCCCTCACTTTTAATAAATACTATTAACGAATCAACCGTCTCCTGTTTTGTCCATTGACCTTTAATCGCTTTCAAACGGATTAAAACTAACTCACTTTCATCATATTCAAAAAACAAAGGAAACCGCCCGTCTACGGTTTTTACCAGATCATTAAACCTACTAAATACATTAATCTGCTCTTTGCTTGCGTACTTCTCGGCAGTAACAAAAAATACTTTTCGTGTTTCCTCCTCTTGTAACCCTTTAAATATATCTATTGTGTCATGCGTTCGAATTAGTTTATCAAATCCATCTTCGCTAAGCTCCGACATATCCGACAGCAGGGATTCCAATGACTTAGCCTCAGCTAACGCTTCGCTCCAATACGCTTTATTTTGTAGGCCTTCTACCGCTTTTTCAATATTACTTTCTTGTATAACTGGCCATTTTAGATTGTTCCAAACCTTTCTTAAGAAAGACTCTTTCCGCTTTTTGGAAAAGCTTTTATCAACTGATAAAAATTCGAAAATCAACTTCTCCCTTTCACGAGAAAAGCCTTTTGGTGAGAGCAATTCATTGACTAAAACAAGGTTTGTATAAATGTGAACAGTCTCTTTTCCATATTCCCGTTCAAAAAAAGGAATCAGCTCTATATCTCTTTCGAAAAACTCATTAAGTTTTAAAGCAATACCAAACCTTTCCGATACCTGTTTCTGCGATAATTCGTAATCATCATCAGAATCGATATAAAAATCCGAAAGAGATAAATACTCAAACGGAGTACTTTTTAACTTGTCAGCAAAATCAGACTTAATTGACAAAAGTCGATCAATTTGAGGCTTTGTCATTCTTTTAGAAAGGTCAACCTCTGCTCTACGGGCTTTATTCAGGCCTTGATTTGATACGATTCGCCAAGCCACATTGTTAGCGCTTTCATTCGGTCCATCCAGCATTGCCGTAACGAAAACCCTAATATTGTTTACCCCAAATTCTTGTTGAGATTCTTGAAAAATTAATTCTACATTTTCATACGCAAAAGCGTATTGTGTCCCAAAAATCCGGATTAAGCTCTCCAACAACTCCCTATTACTATCGAATTGCCGGATTGAGTCCAGAAGTCGATTCTTAGGTAACTCATTCCATACATATTGAAAATCCGACTTGTTAATTTCCCTTTCCTCAAATAATTTCTTGCTATCTAATAGCTCGGTAACCCAAGCTCTATATTCTTCTCCGAAAAATGATTTATTAAACTCCCAATATGATTCCTTTAATTCAACTTCCTGAATTTCACGAGTCTTAATATATTTCACTTCAAAGCCAGCCTTTTCGGTTAATGCCGAAATGAAACCAATTTCTGATCGATTTGCTTTTGGCTGTATTAATGCATTTTCTAAAAGTGAAGTTAGAATTCGTCTACGCTCAAACTTAGAAGTTTTACCAAAGAGTTTTTGAGCATACTTTACAGCGTTTAGGATATTAATCAGAACAGTTTTTCCTTCCGGCACTAAACTATCAAATAGTCTTAACAAAGCTTGATCTGATAGTTTGTCTTCAAGCAACGAAGCAATTGGTTTTATGCGAATGTCAGAAACAAAAGTTGCTTTCTCTTCATTCGCCCAACTTAACGCATGGCTCAACAATTCTTCAGAGCTTAAGGCATCGGTTAACATTAAAAAAGGAGTGTTGGCAGATGTAGCCTTAGCTAATATTTGTGTGTGTTTAAATTCTCTTTTTTTCCAATAAATGCCCGGAATCCGCCCCTTGGTCACAGAAAGGGCCTCCGATTCTGATAATCGAATATTCCTTATTTCCGTAAAAACTCGGGTAGCAAACTCTTTTACAGGTTTCCGCCGATAAGCCAAAGCCCGTTCAATAAATACGTGTGTTTTTACTTTTTCAGAGTCTGTTTGATCTCTGAAACTACTTATATTATAAAAAACAAAAGCAAACGAATCATCGAACCAATGCCTAATCAAATTTCCCTGATCCGAACGATCTCTTCTTAAAAAGCTTTCTACAATGGCATATGAATAACCTTGACCGAATAAACTCTCGATGTTATCGATAGTAAATGCCTCTAATCGATGTGGATTCCGATCTAATTGTTCTTTTAATGTAGAAATTAGTGATATGGACTGTAAATGAATATCATTTACAGTTTCATTTTGAACCACTTCGCTCCAAGCAAAATGGCTTACTTTCAGATCCTCTATACCAACCTTACCGGATAAAGAAGGGACCAAAGATACAATAAAGCCCAAAGTTGCTTCATCAATCGACGTATCTGTCAAAACACTTTCAAACCATATCGTATCCAACTTCACATCCCCTTTCTCGGATACCCTTTTTTGACTTAGTGTACTTGCCAAAGTCAAAATATTTGAAAAAAGGATATCTAACTCTCCCGAAAACCACGTTCGAATTAGATTCGACTTTACTTTATCTGTTGCTGAATTCCAGAATGTATGAATCTTCTGGCTTTGTCCCCGTTTATATACTGTTCTAAGCTTATCAAAAGTTATTTCTGAAAGCTCTACTTCCATTAGCTGAACATCCTGATACACTTCTTGCTGTTCCGGTTTGAAAAGAGCATCAGGCATTAATAGGTTTTGTAATTCAATCGGTTCAAAAACCCTTTTATCAAGCTCCGCCAGTATATGTTCTTCCCGAACATCAATCTTCAACACACGGAATAAAACCTGAACTGAATCTTTTGAAGATGAGTTCTCAAGTAAACTCTCAAACCAAATGCTTTCTATATCATTTATCGAATCAATTTTATTTTTCTCGATAACAGCGACTAGCCCCCTAACATTTTCATAAAGAGTATCTAGTTTCCCAGAAAACCAATCGTGAACAAATTGTATACGTGAAGTTTGCGTCTCTGAATTCCACTTTTGCACTATATCGGTTATACCCGCACTTTTAAACAGTGATTGGAGTTCCGAAAAAGGCTTTTTTAAAACCGAATTTGGTTCTGATGCTCCTTCCAATACCCTTTCAAACAGTACTGTTATATCTTTCGATCTCCAATAATTAAACGCCGTCTCTCTTAAGACCAATTCTTTTGCTCTTTCTATCTTTTCGGCTACTTCACTTTTTTGTTTTTCCGGCCATTCCGAAATCGAAGAAACGGTACGTCGTAAACTAAGCTTAATAAAATTCTGATTTAGCCTCATAGCTAAATATCCCAAAATAGTTTCCTCTCTCGTTTCCTTTAAAAGGGTTTCAAATAATTCTACTTCGCCTTTCTCTATATCATAAATAACATGTGTTTCAGCTGTTCCTTTCAATTCTTGAAAAAGACGGTAACGCATACCCTTAATTGTTAATTCAGAAGCAATTTCATCCCCTTGATTTTCAAGCATCGACAAAACACGAAATTCCTTAACAGTATGCTTAACTATTCCCTTTTTCTCTTTCTGAATAAACTCAAACAGCAACCTAGACTCGTTCGGCAATTGATTTAACAAAACCTCTTCCCAAACCATCTCAGTCAGATGAATTGACTTTTTATGAAAAGCCTTTTTAAGTATCGAATAGAATATCTCGTTTGTATTTCTTTCAACTTCATTATTTTCAAAAAAAACTGCGGAACTTTCGACCCATTGAGGGAGGCCAATAATTGATTCAACCCATTGGCGTATTTGCGCTTCCGAAAAATAATAACTCACTCCATCAGCCAATTCATCCGCTTCTATTCCATTTTGAATAAATCCGTTAAATAACTCCAACCCTTTACCCGTCTCCAGAGTCAACTCAATTAACTCAGACACAGGCCTATCGAGCGAAATCATTCTATTGATTACAATTTGAACTAACTGAGAAACAGGTTCTACCTCCTTGGCTTTTTCAGTTTCAAATACTTCGAGCTGTTGAGACGCCTCAGCCTCCAGGTCAAAATCTTCTATCCATTTCAAAATGCGCTTCCATTCACGCTGAACTTCTCGTTTGTCTTTAATTCGTTGGATAGCTTTTTTTAGCTCTTGCTCCGTATCTTTCGATTCCTGATACTCTGATAGAATTTCTCGCAATATAATTTGACCCGTTTCCTTAGAGCCTGTTAACGTTACAGAAACAGATTCTAATCTTGCGTATATAGATATCGCCCAATCGTATTTCTCAGTTTTTTTAATCCACTTTGATAACGTTTCGAAATCAACAACCAAAAAGAATCTGCTTCTTTCCTCAAAACCTACAGATTCCATAATTTCGACTAGAGCAGACTCGTCCAACCTACCGACTAATTCGCTCAACGTTTCTGAATCTGGTCCAAAACCTGTTTTTAAAAAGACTTCTAATTGTTCTTTTACTTCTAGCTCCTTTCCGAATAATTGAATTGGCTTAACCGCAGGCTTTTCCCATCCGCCAACTACGCTCAACGCCCTTGCCCAATAAAGCTTTTCGCTTTCTTCAAGGGCATCTATTTCCAATAATTTATTTCGCCATTCTGTTTGAATTTTATCTGTATCAAACAAACCTTCGTCTGAAAAATAAAACTCCAGAACCAAGGCTACATATTCACGAAAAACGATCGGACGCTTCTCATTTTTAATAGGCCCATAAATAATTTGATCCGCAATCCATTCCAATTTGGGAATATCATTAGCAATCTCTTCCAATAAGAGCTTTTGAGACTCCATACCAAACTGAAAAACCAAACGGTTAATTGAATCGATTGGATAACCACCTAACCTCAGGCTCCCTAACAATTGACCGCCTCGTCCCTGCTTTATTAGCTGCACTAAAACTTTATCCGGTGTTTCCGTCTCTTTAGTTTCTAACCAAACACCACCTCTTAAAAATGTGATTATAGTTTTGAGCCCGTCAACCTCTCCAAAAGGCATTCTCTTATTTTTACGTTTTGGAGAATCGCCAGTAATGCTTTCTTGCTGTATGACTTCCTTTATTCGCTTTCTTTTCTCCGCATCACCTTTTACAAGAACCTCTAACCTTAACTCCACAGTCTCCAACATTTCTTGTACTGTCGGCACCACTTCCTTTTTAACCTGAAATCTTATTTCATCGAATAACGAATCTATAGTTTCACGAACTTCATTTTTATTAATAAACAACTCGACCTTACGGACAACCCGTTCCGCTATTTCTTTTCGTTTGGCCAGAACCCCTTCTACAAGGCGTAAACGAACTTTAGCATGAGAAAACACTTCTTTTATCCCTCGTTCCGATTCGCTTCTTTGTATCAGAATCGTTTCCCACTTTTCTAATTCCCTAACTGTAGGCTGATAAAGTTTTAAAGCTATTTCTAAAAGCTTTCGATGTGCCGAAACCGGATCTGATATTATATTTTCGCTTAAAACTTTCTGTATATCTTTTTCATACGCATCTCTCAACTCTGGCCTACCGACTTCCACAAAAAGATATCTCCAAGAGCCCACAAAACTCTTAACCTTTACCGCATCCGGCGTATAACCCGAAAAATCAACCGACACACTACTATCCTGAACATACAAGTCCGCTAAATGACTCTGTATTTTTTCAGAAAAATCCGTTTCCCAAAGCCCCGCATCCCTTAAATTCTCTTTCACTAAATGAAAAAAACGAGCGATTCTATTTGAATTCGAAAGACCTTTCGGAATCAAACCGTAAACCGCATTCACTATCTTTTCAATACGTAAGCGATCCTCCGCATTTTCACTTATTCTTTCGGAAAGTATTTTTAATTTTTTCTTTTCCTCTTCCGTTCTTTCGGAAACAAACTCACCCTGAGCCTTTTGCCAATCAAATCCCTTTTCTCCTACCGAAACAAGAATACTCTGAAATTCCTCCATTACACCGTATTCTTCCAATACAAAAATTGGATACTCGAAAGAGTCTACGATTAACTCTGTCAACGTTTTACCAGTAAGTTTTTCATTTCTAACCAACTCGGTAATTCGCTTTCTGAAAACTGATAATTGCCCAACAGGAATGCTTCCTTCATCTAATGTCTCCAACGCTTTCCCAACTCCCGCCAAGGCCGAATCCAACCTGGACAATAACCAAGCTTTAAAAGAATAGCTTTCTATTCCAGCAATCATAGCACGTCCAGGTTTGGTATCCACATCATCCTCTTTCATCATCTCGGCTACTTTGGAATAGAAAATATCCAATTCTGGGCTTTCCTGATTTACAAATCGCCCAATCTCTTTTCCTGCGCGTTCCAATACCAAAGCGTAAAATGGAGCGTCAAGACGTGTACCCGCTCCCGTGGCGAAGGCAAAAAGCTGTTCTTTTATTAATTCATCCACGCTTCCGCTTAAGAAACCGCCTCTTTGAAACGTTCTTCTCAAACGCATCAACCTGTCCACACTTCTTGCCGAAGCAGTTCCTACAACTTCCACCAGATTTCGAAAAACATCAATTCCCAACGCCTTTGCCCAGCGACCAAAAAATGACAACTGATTTCGTGTCCTTAGCTTTCCGAAAAATTCACGGACACGTTCTTTTCCGTGTTGGGAAGACAATATTCCTTTAACCAGTATTTCGGCAATATTTCCCGCTATAAGACCACTCCAACTCGGTAACCTTTTGTGTTCTAGATAATATTGAAGAACATCAAAATCGTCATATAGAAAAGCGTAGTCACTTTTCACCCAATTATTCTCTCTTTCCTTCCGTTCCTGACCTCTATTCCAATCCAAAAAATCACGAATATCACTTCTATAAAATGGTCTAGAAATATCTCGTTCGGCCAATCCCGTTTTTAGGAAATACCCAACAGCCCTGCGCGTTTCCGAAAAACTCAATGTGTAATGAGTTTCCTTATGCAACAAGTGTAAAAACCGAAGAATCCTCTGTTCCAAAAGCTTACCTTTCGCACTTCCGTCAAAACGCTCCACACCCCAACGCAACTGTGTCCGCAAAAGGCTTTTTCGGGACACAGGTATCAGATTTCGTCCCGCTTTTTTATTCCAATAAGTCACAAGCGAATCATAGCTCAAAGCCCCAAACAATCGATTCATTTCCGTATTGGAAAGCTTATTCAAACTTTCCATCGTTTCGGAAATCGCTTCGGGATCTTTAAACGCTTCGTCCAAAACCCTCGAATCCTCCACATACCCGTGGCGCAGGTATGTCATTAATTCTCCGGCCATATAATCCTTTTTCCAAAACGGCCGTTCTTCGCTGGGCTCTTCTACCGATTCCGTTTTTGACAGGTTTCGTTTTCTTTCATCAAGCACTTCCTTTAATTGGGTCGCCACCCTTTCCGCAAAACTTTCAGAATCTACGGATTCTCCCAAATCAAACGTTAAAACCAATTCCGGCAGATATAATAAAGAATCCGGCCCCGCTACCTCATCAAGTACGGGTTCTAACCTGCTCTCCAGCCCCCTTCGTACCCTCCGCACCAATTCCTCCGAATTCCAGGCATCAGATTTACCGGAAAACTGCATCTGCACTTGCAACTTTTTGATTCTATGTAGATTCTTAGCCATAGGAAAAATTATATTTCAAAAAATCACCAATCAAATAAGATCTCTATTCCAGAAAACGGGGTTCCCCCAAACCATACAGCGTCAATCTGTCCTATTTTCCTTTTCCAGTTCTCTATAATAAATCTGAAATTCCCTCAATAACTCAATAAGCTGAAACGACAACTCATCCATTTTAAACGGATCCTTTTCAGTCTGTTTCTTATACTCTAACCAAGGTTCCAAAGTCGCTTCAAGGCGTGTCATATTCCGCAGTGACAACGGGAAGAAATCAACTGTTATATATGCCGGCATGTGCTTTAGAATAATCGACCGGAAAAGCCTTTCGAATTCCGTATCCTGAAAACGCCGAGTCCAATTCGGGTACGCCACACTTATGCGGGATTCGTAAAAATCCGACGACACTTCTTTCGCTACGTTTTGCAACCTCACAAACTCAAATTTCGATAGTGCCAAAGCTTCCGTTAACTGAATTGATTTGAGGTATTCGGAAATATCCGTGGCTTCGGCCATTGCTTCAGCTTCCGTTAAATAAGAACCGGACGCTTTGCCTAATCTGGCATGACTCAATGGGTCTACAATCAACAATTCCCACTCGTCAATTGCCTCCTGATTAGTCACAAAACAATCCATGGAAACCCCTTTTCTTAATAATTCGAAAACCCGGGCTCGCTGAGCGTCAAGACTATCGGCGACTGGGCTCACCAAGAAAACCTCTCCCCTGTCGTCGTAGAGACGAAAATGGTACTGATCCATATGCGACGGACGCAAAAGGATGTGTTCTATCACATGAAAACCGTCGCAGAAGCGGTTTAGACCCTCAAAATTCTTTATCAGCTTTCGCTTCAGGTCACGTAAATCGTCCAAACTGTCACTAGAGGCCACTTGCGTTATCTCATCCCCGAGGACCAGATGCAACGACGGCTGACTTTCTTCCCCGTCTCTTAGAAGTTTAAAATTCTTTTTCAAAACCGCACTACGGAAAAGCCTTCTCAAAAAATCTGGTCTTTCCGAAACGATTGTCACGCTATTGTCCCCAAAAGAATTCGGAATATGGTCGAACCCCGGAATACGCAATAAATGTTCACGAACCACATCTTCTTTTTCAAAAGCGTGTAAAGTTCTATATTCCGGATCTAGATCCAACAAAAGGCATACTTTGCGCTTAAAATCCGGGACATTATGTTTTCCGGTAGGCTCCAGTCCATAATTGTAAGCCCTTGACCGGTATTTGCTTAGTTCCGGGTATATTTTCAGTAATTCGCTTTTTCTGCGAATCGCCGTTTCAGGTTTATCTTTATATAAAACGGATGAAAATGTTCTGGAATCTTCACCAAAACGGGCCAACAAATGATCCAACGCCCGGTTCCGCCTATCATAAAAACTCTCTTCCGGATTCGCCGTATCCTCCACTTTTCTGGATATTTCTTTTAACCCAGATTTTAGCACAACATCCAAGTCCGGAATACTCTCCGGGAGTTGAGTGAAATATGTTTTTTTCAAATTTTCATTCAACGAAAAGAAATGTTTCAGATTCGCTAGTTGGGCTAAATGATTTGCCATCAATTGCTCAAAAAAATACAAATACGCTTTTAGTTGCGCAGCTCTACTTTTTCTGTCGGCGCTGGCTTTTCCCGGAACGCCTTCCGGACCCACTCCATATATTTGCGGAAATAGGTTTTGAATTGAATCATAACGCTGAAGACCGTCTAGGTTTTTGGTTTTGAACTTGTCGTTTTTCTCAAAAACCCGCCTGATTTCGAAAGCCTTTTGCTTTTGGGCCTTCATTAATCTAAATGAACGCTTTGTCGCCCCGATATCCACCGGATAACGAACCCCTTCGCTATACACTTTTATTCTCGAAAGAGTTAAATCAACGTCCAAAGCCGAAAAACTGTCGGAAGGAACTTTTACCACTTTGTCTTTCGCTCTTTCATATTGATCCAACAATACTTCGAATTTTCTTAAAGAGCGGATATCTTCCTGTGACAATAACTTTTGTTCAAGCGCTGGAATATTTATCAAAGCGCTTTTCTCGTGCAAGTCACGGCTTCTTATAAAACCATGAACCGGTTTCGGACCGTCAAAGGCTTCTTTTCTCGACAAATCATCCAGAGTATGAAACTCGACTCCCGGGTTAAGGAAATCTTCCAGCTCAAAAAGGAGCTTCGCCAAAAGCATTTCCACATTCACCCAGCTTCCCACTTCTATTTCCGCCTCAATCCCGACCGGATATTCCTTCAATACCGTTACGGTGCCTATATCCTCGCACAGGTTCCGGTTTCTCATATATAGTTTCCGCACCTTTTCGGCCACTTTCCCTTTTCTGTTTTCGAAAAGGTTTCTGCGTGTCTGGATAAAGATATCGTAAGTGCCGGCCGGTTTTTTTCTGGGCTCAAACCAAATATTAGAGATTTCGGGAATTCTGTCGATAAACATTTTCCGATAATCCTCAACAGTTACCGGGCCTGTAGTCAAAATCGTTTGGGCGTCGAATAACGCGTTTTCCCGCGCAATGTTTTCGGGGCGGTCTTCACCAAAGAACAACAAATCCCCCACATCGAAACTGGTTCTGTAGCCCAAATCCGTAAGGGCGTACACCAGCTGTTCCAAAATCGTATAGCCGGGATCGTGAGCGTTAAAATCTGTCCATATTTTTCCGGAAAGCTGTTGCGCAAGGTCCAATCCTTCGCGCATTAGTTTTCCGAAATCCATGCTTTCGGAGTATTTTAATTTCTTTTCTAATGTTACAGGTTCCTGCATACCAAAAGGGTTTGTGTCGGGTTAGACGTCCTCGTTAGAAAAAAGAACCCGGCCTGAGCCGTCAACATTTTCGTTACAAATTTTGTGCTACTATTCTGAACATTCCGGTGATTTGTCGGTATCCGGCCATTGCGCAGGTTTTAGTGTCGAGTTTTTTACGGTTTGTGTATCCACTATTTGGGGGATTACGCTATTTTCGCGTCGTACTTGTCCATATTCACAAACCATGTGGCGCGCGAACGGCGCGGGGTACAAGTCTGTCGTACGCACCGGTCACCGAAAGACGGCGCCGTGGGCAGGCCAAGACAGGACTTTGAACGATCTCTTTTGACCGCGGCGACGTCGCGGCCCTATCTTGTTTCTTGGTATTTTTCGGAAGGTCGCAAAGCCGAACCTTCCGACAAGCCTCCGGACGGCGCTTCGATTTCGCGGTCGGTTACGTGAACGACAACGGTTTTCCGTTCGCTCGCTCAACTTAACCTTTATTAATTCGATGGTACTATTTTATCAAGGGGTTCATCAGAACCTTTTCGCCGTGGAATACTCAGGCGAGGCCCATCCGCAAGACTTCGACAAACTCAAGTGGCTGTTCGGCAACGCCGAGCGCATCGAAGCCGAAAACGTGGAGGGGACTTTCGTCGGCCCGAGAAAGGAAATGATCACGCCTTGGAGTACAAACGCCGTGGAAATCACCCAGAATATGGGCATCCAAGGCATCCAGCGCATCGAGGAATTTCATCCGGCCAAAGACGGCGACACCTTCGACCCGATGCTCCAGGCCCGCTATGAAGGCCTCGGACAAGACGTTTTCACAATCGAGAAACAAGCCGACCCGGTAGTTTACATCGACAACATCGCTGAATACAACAAGGCCGAAGGATTGGCCCTCAGCGACGAGGAAGTGAATTACCTGGAAGGTCTTAGCGAAAAACTCGACCGCAAACTGACCGACAGCGAAGTTTTCGGATTTTCGCAAGTAAACTCGGAGCACTGCCGACACAAAATCTTCAACGGCACGTTCATTATCGACGGCGAAGAGAAGCCGACCTCCCTCTTCAAACTGATCAAGAAAACTTCGGCGGAAAACCCGAACCATATCGTTTCGGCCTACAAAGACAACGTCGCCTTTGTGGAAGGACCGAAAGTCGAGCAGTTCGCTCCGAAGAGACAGGATATCCCGGATTATTTCGAGACAAAGGAAATCGACACGGTGATTTCCATCAAAGCCGAAACGCACAACTTCCCGACTACAGTCGAGCCGTTTAACGGCGCGGCGACCGGTACCGGCGGTGAAATCCGCGACCGTATGGCGGGCGGAAAAGCGGCTGTTCCTTTAGCCGGTACGGCGGTTTATATGACCTCATACCCTCGCCTTAACGGCGGACGTCCGTGGGAAAAAGCGACCGACGCTCGTCCTTGGCTTTACCAAACGCCAATGGACATCCTGATCAAGGCTTCGAACGGCGCCAGCGATTTCGGCAACAAATTCGGCCAGCCTTTGATCTGCGGTTCCCTCCTTACTTTCGAACATTTCGAAAAGCAAAAGAAATACGGTTTTGACAAAGTGATCATGCTTGCTGGCGGTGTAGGGTACGGCAAGAAAAGCGATGCTTTGAAAGAAACCCCGGAAGCCGGCGAGAAGGTTGTCATCATGGGTGGCGACAACTACCGGATCGGTATGGGCGGTAGCGCCGTTTCGTCGGTTGACACCGGCGAATTCGAAAACGCAATCGAGCTCAACGCCGTTCAGCGTTCGAACCCGGAAATGCAGAAGCGTGTTTGCAACGCTATCCGCGCGATGTCGGAATCGGATATTAACCCTATCGTTTCCATCCACGACCACGGAGCGGGCGGTCACTTGAACTGCCTCTCGGAGTTGGTTGAGGATATTGGCGGTAAAATCAACGTTGACAAACTACCTATCGGCGACCCTACACTTTCATCTAAAGAAATCGTAGGAAACGAGTCGCAAGAGCGTATGGGGCTTGTTATCAAAGAGAAAGACATCGACTTGATCAAAAGCATCGCCGACCGCGAAAGGGCTCCTTTCTATGTTGTCGGTGACACTACCGGCGACATGCGTTTCAGCTTCAAAAACAATAAAAACGACGAGACTCCGATCGACCTTGAGCTGAAAGACTTCTTCGGCAACCCGCCGAAAACAGTCATGAAGGACAAGAGCGTACCAAGCGACTTCGAAGGTATTTCTTACACCAACGAAAAAATCGCCGAGTACCTAACCGACGTTCTTCGCCTTGAGGCCGTGGCTTCGAAAGACTGGCTCACTAACAAAGTGGACCGTTCGGTAACCGGACGCGTAGCGAAACAGCAATGCGCCGGTGAACTTCAGCTTCCGCTGAACAACGTCGCCGTAATGTCTATCGACTTCCGCGGAAGAAACGGTATCGCCACTGCGATCGGCCACGCTCCGGTAGCCGCCATGATCGATCCGAAAGCGGGTTCGGTAAACGCTATCGCCGAGTCGTTGACCAATATCGTATTCGCTCCTTTGAAGCATCGCCTCAATGGCGTTTCGCTTAGCGCGAACTGGATGTGGCCATGTAAGAACGAAGGCGAAGACGCCCGACTCTACAAAGCCGTGGAAGCCGCCAGCGATTTCGCTTGCGCATTGGGAATCAACATCCCGACAGGAAAGGATTCGCTTTCGATGACCCAAAAGTATGGCGAGGACGTAGTTTACGCTCCCGGTACTGTCATCATCTCGGCCGGAGCCGAAACCGAAGACGTTCGCAAGGTTGTGGAACCAGTGGCGATCAACGCCGAAGGTAGCGCCATCTTCCATATCGATTTGTCGAAAGACGCGCTCAAGCTTGGAGGCAGTAGCTTCGCCCAAACTCAAAACAAGCTTGGAGACGACGTTCCTACTATCAAGGATCCGGCGTATTTCAAAAAAGCTTTCAACGCCGTTCAGGAATTGATCTCGGCAGGTGAAGTTTTGGCCGGACACGATATCTCGTCAGGTGGTTTGATCACCGCTCTCGCCGAGATGACTTTCGCATCCAAAGGACTCGGACTCGACATCGACCTTTCCGCTATCGAAGAGCAAGATCTCGTTAAGCTTCTCTTCTCTGAGAACAGCGGTCTGATCATCCAAGTTCGTGACGAAGAGAAAGCCAAAGCATTCTTCGAAGAAAACGGCGTAAACGCCACGATGATCGGTATCCCTTACGCCGACGAGTTTATCCGCATCCGCAAGGGCGACGATATCTTGGAATTCGGCATCGACAGCCTGCGTGGCGCTTGGGCCGAAACTTCTTACCTCCTCGACAGAGAGCAGACTCGTGAAGATCTCGCCTTGTCTCGTTACGAAAACATCGTTAACGGACCGTTGTCGAACACCTTCCCTAAAAACTTCGAAGGGACTTTCGCCTCGTTGGGAATCGATCCTGACCGCAAGGAAAAATCGGGAATCAAAGCCGCTATCATCCGTGAAAAAGGCGTAAACGGCGACCGCGAGATGGCCTACGCCATGCACCTCGCCGGCTTCGACGTGAAGGACGTTCATATGACCGACCTGATCTCGGGCAGGGAAACCTTGGAAGACGTTAATTTCATCGTCTTCGTGGGCGGATTCTCAAACTCCGACGTCCTCGGATCGGCCAAAGGCTGGGCGGGAGCGTTCCTTTACAACCCGAAAGCCAAAGAGGCTCTCGACAAATTCTACGCCCGCAAAGACACGCTCAGTCTTGGCGTATGTAACGGTTGCCAGTTGATGGTTGAACTTGGATTGGTTACTCCTGACCATGAGGAAAAACCGAAAATGCTCCACAACGAATCGGGCAAATTCGAATCGGCGTTCTTGGGAATGAAGATTCCGGAAAACAACTCGGTTATGCTTCAAAGCCTCGCCGGCACGGAAATGAGCATTTGGGTAGCGCACGGAGAAGGCAAATTCAGCCTGCCATACGGACAGGACAAATACAACGTTTGCGCCACGTACAGCCACTCGCATTACCCAGCGAACCCGAACGGCTCCGACTTCGACACAGCCGCCATGGCCTCCGCTGACGGGCGTCATTTGGTGATGATGCCACACTTAGAGCGCGCCATCTTCCCATGGAACTGGGCACATTACCCTGCGGATCGCAAGAATGACGAAGTTACGCCTTGGATCGAAGCTTTCGTTAACGCCAGAAAGTGGGTTGAGGCTACAAAATAATTTAGCTATTGGTCACTCCTTTTGGGGATTATAAGCAGAAAAGCCGGACGAAATCGCCCGGCTTTTCTTATTTCAAATTTTATCTAGAAAATTAAATCTTAACCGATTTTCCTTTCTCTTTTGAACACGGCAGGATTTCCCTGATAGATTCCGTAAGCTTCCAAATCTTTAGTGGCAATCGAACCCACGGCCAGCACACTGTGCGTAGCGCAAGTCACGCCCGGGCACACAACTGTTTTCGCTCCAATCCAAACTCCGTCTTCCAGAACGATTTCCCCTATTGTCAAGTCGAAAGTCGTGCGCTTATAGTCATGCGACCCTGTGAGCAACATCGCGCCTTGCGATAGGCAAACACTTTTCCCCAAACGAATATCAGCGAGATTATCAATCCAAGTATCCTCACCTATCCAGCAATGGTCCCCGATTTCCAATCGCCACGGATGCTTAATATTGACGGAAGGCTTTATCACTACACCTTTTCCCACTTTGGCTCCGAAAAGACGCAACAACGCATTCTTCGGACCTGAGAACGGCAACCAGGAGGTCCGGAACACGAAAGCGTTCACGTAGAACCACAGCAGGCGCTTAAGAATATTCCCGCCGGGCTTATACCACGAATTCTCAAAAACGCTGAAATCAACCTCGTTTCGCCTCTTTTCTAACTGTATTTCGGTATCCATATCCTTATTCATGACAAATCATCGTCGCAAGACAATCTCTCAAGATCTTTATTTCACCAACCTTCCTAGTACTTGCGCAACTCAATATTTAATCACAATTTTACCTAAATTCAATGAAACTACCAGCATGAAGATAAGAATACCGGCTCTCCTGTCCCTTTTTGTCTTGCTTTACTCGCAAAGCGAGGCGCAAGACACCTCCATGCCTTTCAACCGAGACACACAGCATCGCATAGACAAAGCGGTGAATCTCAGCGGTAACAAAGCGAATATCCATACGGGACTAAAGCCTTTTGACCGTTCCGATATAAAACGCACGCTGGAAACAGCGCAAGAGCAAGGGATCAAGTTTTCTCCGGAAGACATTTTTCTTCTTGACCAAGGCAACTGGTTGGCGCAAGACAGTCTGAGAACAAGAAAAGGGTTTCTCAAATACTTCTTCACTAATGGAAATGATTTTTACCATGTAAATGAAGACCGGTTTAAACTCAGACTAAATCCTGTGCTTTATGTAGGCGGAGGAATCGAGAAAGACGCCGACGACAAGCTATTCATTAATACCCGCGGAGCGGAAGTAGAAGGCTTGATCGGAAAGAAAATCGGGTTTTACAGTTACATAGCCACTACACAAGCCCGATACCCTGAATATGTAATCGGTAAAGTGAACCAAGGAAACGCCATTCCTACCGAAGGGTATTGGAAAAAATTCAAAGAGACTGGATACGACTACTTCACCGCCCGCGGTTATATAAGCTTTAATCCGATTGAGGAAATAAACGTTAAGTTCGGTTACGACAAGCTCTTTGTCGGCGAAGGGTATCGCTCCATGATTTTGTCAGATAACCCGAATGCTTATCTTTTCCTGAAAACTGACACCAAAGTCTGGAAAATCCGCTACACGAACCTTTGGGCGAAAATGACCAGCCAGCCTTTCGGACATTTTAACCAAGAAGAGCAAAGCGCAAAATTCGCCAAATACTTTGCGATGCACCGCTTGGGAATCAATATTACCCCTACACTGAATGTTGGCTTGAGCGAAACGATCACTTACGGCGACGTACACGAAAACGGGGAAGCTTATAGCCCAAAAGCCGAGTTTTTTGTGCCCGTAATCTTTTACCGCGCCATAGAACTTGAAACGGGTAGCTATGATACCGACGCAAAGGTAGCCTTGGACGCTAAATGGAATCCATGGCCAAGGCTCAGCCTCTATGGCCAATTCCTCTTGGACGAATTCAACTTAAAATTCTTCAAACAAGACGGCTGGTGGGCTAATAAATACGCAGTCCAAGCCGGGGCAAAATATTATGACGCATTAGGCATAAAAGATCTCGATCTGCAAGCGGAATTCAATACAGCATCGCCTTACACTTATGCGCACGCCACCAACTATACCAGTTACACGCATTACGGTTTGTCACTCGCCCACCCGCTTGGCGCAAACTTCACGGAATTGGTAGGAATAGCTCGTTACCGTCCGCACAGGCGACTCGAAATGGTACTGACTTCCATGTTCGCAGATTATGGAACCAGCGACGGCGACAATAACTGGGGCGATGACCCAAATAGAAGTTACAACGACAGAGTTCAGGATTTCGACAATAAAATAGGCCAAGGAATAACCAACCAGACGATCACGGCGGATCTGCGCCTTTCATACCGTCTGTTTTCCAACGCTTTTATCGACTTGCGCCAGATTGTGAGGAATCACCAAATGGCTGACCAACCAGACAAGACAGCTTACGCTAGCACGGTCGCCTTTAGGTGGAATATCTCCGCCAGAGAGGACCTCTACTAAGCGAGACAAACTTATTTTGAGTATTTTAAACAGGAAAAACACACCGAACGGAAAGTCCGGTATGTTTTTCCTTCCTACACTTTTTAAAATCAGGATATGAAAACTTTTACGCTAACCGCCATTCTTCTTTTCTCCCTTAGTGTTCAGCACCTTTGCTTTTCGCAATCAGCGGATGAGGCACGACAACATCAATTTCGGTTCACCCACGATTCTTTGAATATCTTACGGGAACTTCCCGCCGACTTTTCGATCGGAATTTCTTCGCCAGGATTAGAACCAAAAATGGCTTTTAACCAAGCCCTCCAAAGAGCGCTTTGCCTAAGGGCTTGGATGAAAAACGGCCAAACCTTTTCACTTTCTGAAATCTATGAAAACACGAAAGAAGATTTCAGGACTTCCAGCTACGATCAGTACCAAGAAATGATAAAACTGGATGCCTCTCTTGCGATTAACTTTCATCAATTTAAACTAGACTCAGTTAGGCTATCTTCTTCCGAATATATTGTCGTTCTAGATTTCGGAAAACCGGGAGCTATTCGTACAGAAGCAGACTCAATTACGCTAAGTTCCACACTAAACCTCCACAGAGTCTCTAAAGTCTATGATAAAAAGAAACAGAAAGACCGAATCGAATATTGGTCTGAATTGAAGAGAAACGGACAATTGCCCCAAGGGATTTCAGACACGATATACATACACAATTACAAAACATCAGTTAAGCCAAGTATCGATAAGCAACCGCATAACATACCGACCGGCAGATACCGATACAGCCTTCCTTCCGGAGGAAAATGGCTGTTTTTCGAATCACCGCACGGTTTATGGCCAGAGGTAGTCGCTTCTTTCCGAAAGGAGCTTTTCAAGCATTCAATCAGCGATCAGGTACAGTTCAAGTCCGTCTCCGACATTAGTCTGGATGCCAATAGGCACACAAGCGTAAGCCAACGGCTTAACCTCGCCCAATTGGCAGGCAAGACAAAAAAAGAACATTCGATCAAGACATTCGAGGTTCGAAAAAATAGGATTGAGATTCAATGGTCAAAAAAAGAGGAAGAGACCACTCCGCTATAGCGCCACGGTCTCTTCCCAAATATTTCTTTCTGATTAACCCAAGGCTTATGCCTCTTCAGCAACCTCCACCTCAAGGTTTTCTTTCTCAGGTAAAGGTTTAGAATTGTCCGGAAGAATAAGGTTCAAAATCACCCCAACAACACTCGCCAAACCGATTCCCGCCAGCTTCATGCTCTCATATGAGGCAACCGCACCGCCCATTCCTACAGTAAGAATGACGGCCACAATCACTTGGTTTCTCGTTTTGTTCAGGTCTGTTTTCGATTCCACCAAAGACTTAATCCCCACATTGGCAATCATTCCGAAAAGCAAAAGCATAATACCACCCAGCACTGACTGAGGTATCGAACGCAAAAAGCCACTGATTTTACCCACAAAGGCGAAAACAATCGCACCCACGGCCGCTATTCGGAGTATTTTAGGATCTTTGATTCCCGTAAGTTGAATCGCGCCTGTCACTTCCGAATAAGTAGTGTTCGGTGGACCACCCAAAAATCCGGCGAAAGTTGTGGCTACACCATCACCCAACAATGTCCGGTTCAACCCCGGATCCTTCACATAATTCTTACCGGCTACATTCCCGATAGCGTACATATCACCCACATGCTCGATAATCGGCGCAACGGCAACAGGCAACAAATAGATAATCGCGTTCCAGTCCAACTCCGGTTTCGTAAACTCGGGTAAAGCCAACCAAGGAGCCTCGACAATCGGCTTAAAATCTACGATACCGAACAGAATTGAGGCTAAGTAACCGACAGCTATACCGCCAAAAATAGGCACCAATTTGATCATCCCTTTGCCATAAGTCACGGCCACGACCGCCGTTAACAACGACAATATAGCAACGCCCCAATGTGTGCTTGCCATATTAACGCCTACAGGCGCCAAAGAAAGACCAATCAGCATAATAACCGGCCCGACGACAACCGCAGGGAAGACTTTCTGGATCAACGCCTTGCCTTTCCACTTCACAAGCATGGAAACCAAACCGTAAATCAGGCCGACAACAACCAAACCTGACAACGTGCCCGGAAATCCATAAAGCTTTGTCGCCTCCTGAATCGGCGCGATAAAAGCGAAACTACTACCCAAAAACACCGGCACCTTCCCTTTTGTGATCAGGTGAAAAATCAACGTTCCCACACCCGCCGTAAAAAGCGCCACGGAAGGATCAACCCCAATCAGCAACGGCACCAGCACCGTTGCGCCAAAAGCGACAAAGAGGAACTGCACCCCCAACACCGTGTCTTCAAATGCGGAGCTCCCCGCATACGATTTGTTCATACTCATGGTTTCAGTTTTATAGAGAATTTTCGCAAAGTTACAACGAAAGCTCGCCTATACATATGATCTGAATGCCGATTATGTCAAAACCTTCAAATAGTTTAAACTTTCTCCCCAAACAATCCTTTGCTTATGTTAAAGGCATATTTATTTCCAATTGATGAGACAAGACACCTAAACAGTTTTGGACATGAAACAAATAGCACTTACCCTCATAATAATCATTTCAGCATGTGCCGTCACGCTAGCCCAAACCTTCGCAAAGATCGACACTACCGCTAGCGTTGTGGTCTGGAAAGGCTCTAAGGTTGGCGGAGAACACCATGGAAACCTCAACCTGAAAAGCGGGAAACTAATCATTGAAGACCAAAAAATAACAGGCGGTGACTTTACAGTCGATATGACTACGATTACCAACTCTGACTTGACAAGTAAGAAATGGAACAAGAAACTGGTCAACCACCTTAAAAGCGGAGATTTCTTCGATACCAAAAACCACCCGGACGCTTATTTTAAAATCAACGATATCAGCACCGCCCCAAGTGGCAATGCGGGCGAATACACAATCAGCGGGGATATGACGGTCAAGGGAATAACAAAACCGATATCATTTCCAGCCAAAGTTACAATCAAGGACAAATTGTTGACGGCTAAAGCCGACGTTATAATAGACCGTACAGCGTTTGATATCCAATACAAATCCGGCTCATTCTTCGACAATCTAGGCGATAAACTCATCCATGATAACTTTGAGTTGAAAATAAACCTGACCGCTAATTTGGAGTGACAATGGCACAAGCAGTGCACCAAATAACTTCCATCAATTCGAAACGTAAATCAAAAGGCATTAGATCTTTTTAAAAAACTGGATATGGCAAACGACAACTTTTATTACGATCGCAAATTCTATGTAAACGGCGAGAAGCCGATCAGGCTCAACGACTTCCCAACAGACTACACCGAAAAATACAAAGACGAAGACGATGCGGAAGATCGCATAGCCGATATTATCAAACAGCTCAACAAGCTACAATACAGGCTGTATGCCGAGTGCAAATATTCCTTTCTTATAATCCTTCAAGCCACTGACGCCGCCGGCAAAGACGGTGTTTTGCGCCATGTTCTCAGAGGAATAAACCCTCAAGGTTGTCAAGTTCACAGTTTCAAATCGCCTACGCACCTTGAGCTCAGGCACGATTGGATGTGGAGGCATTATCGGGCTTTGCCTGAAAGGGGGATGATCGGAATCTTCAACCGTTCGTACTACGAAAACGTCTTGGTAACCAAAGTCCATCCCGAATTCATTTTGAACGAAAACATTCCGGGAATCGAAAGCACAGACCGGATAGACAGAGTATTCTGGGACAACCGCTATAAGGACATCCGGAATTTCGAAGAGATGTTGAGCAGAAACGGAACCGTAATCATGAAGTTGTTTCTAAACATGTCTAAAGACGAACAGGCCCGTAGATTCCTCTCAAGAATTGACGAAGAAAGCAAAAACTGGAAGATCTCGCCCGCCGACTTCGCAGAACGTGAACATTGGGACGATTACCGCCTCGCCTTTGAAGACATGATAAATAACACGTCCACCCCTTACGCTCCTTGGCATGTTATTCCTTCGGATCACAAATGGTTTTCGAGAGTACTAATAGCCGAAATCCTAATGGAAAAAATGGCTTCGTTAAGATTCATAACACCCGAAGTCACCGACGAAATGAGGGAAAAACTCAAAGGAATCAGAAAAATTTTGGAAAAAGAACTCAAAAAAGAAAAGTAGACCGCTGAAAACATCTCGGAGGCGAATCTTTGGCCCAATTCTTTCTCCCCACAAACAAACTTGAAACCAAAGATTCTCCCGAGATGAATAAAAGAAATTTTATCAAAGCCGGCTCCCTTGCTAGTTTGGCCGCATTTATTCCAGCTGGAGCGGAAGCAATCGTCAAAGGCCTAGACGGTCTGAACATTGTCGACAAGAACGGAGTCTATACGCTTCCTCCGCTCCCTTATCCGTACGACGCTCTCGAACCGCATATCGATGCCAAGACTATGCATCTCCATCATGATATCCATCATGCGGGTTATGTAAAAGGCTTAAATAAAGCCACCGAAAAAGTCAAAGAATGTATTCGTGACAACGACTATTCCCTAATAAAACATTGGGAACGCGAATTGGCCTTTAACGGGTCGGGCCACTTTCTCCATACAATATTCTGGGGAAGCATGGGCCCCAAACAAGGACGAATCAGTAAAGACCTACAACGGTATATTGACAAAAGTTTCGGCTCTTTCGACAAATTCAAGGCGTACTTTAGCGCAACCTCGAAAAGTGTGGAGGGATCTGGCTGGGGAATTTTGGCCTATCAACCCTACTCCGATAAGTTGGTCATTTTACAAGCCGAAAAACATCAAAATTTATCACAGTGGATCAGCGTTCCGATCCTTCTCATCGACGTTTGGGAGCATGCTTATTATCTGAAATACCAGAATCGGAGAGGCGATTATATAGATGCGTTTTTCGATGTTATAAACTGGGAAACTGTATCCGAAAGATTCAATGCAGTAAAAACTAACAAATAATATTTTATCAAATAAATATCATCTTAAAACATAACCAAGAGCATAAAAATAAAAACACTGCAAATTTATACACATAATTATATTAGAAACTAAATAATATAATCACCACCAATATCTATATAGATAAAATTTACAAGGAAATTTCACATAAATACATGTTCATTTTTAATTGTGCAGTTAAGTTATATTTTCAAACAAATAAATACACTTTAATAAATTTAGCCACATATTCATTATTTCATTAGATTAGCGACAACTCAGAGCAATAACACACCTCATCGCATTATTTTTAACATTAAAACAAGAACATATGGCTTTTCCTTATGGGATTTTTAAAAGGAGCACCATTCAATCAGCATTTAATGAAAGAAAATTTCTTAAATCTCAGCTTGAACACGCCGAAACACTATTGTCTCGTTTCTCGACTAAAGACAATCTCAATATAAAAATCACTGAAGACACCCCGCCACTAATAAAAGAAATCGCCAAACTGTTTTCAGAGATCAACCTTTCCAATGAATTAAACGACCAACGGATATGGGAAACTGAAGGGCTCACTAAATTCAACGCGATTCTCAGGGACGCATATAATGGATTTGAAAACAAAGGGGACAAGCTACTTTCAGATCTTTGCGAATATATTGGGGCCAACCAAGCATGCCTACTACTTGCGAAAGGGAACGAAAAGGATGAAAAATACCTTGAGATGATCTGTTTGCATGCTTACGGCAAAAAAAAGTACAAACGCAAAAAGGTTGAAATCGGAGAGGGCATCGTCGGCGAGGTTTTTCTCAACCAAAGCAAAGCCTATTTAACCGAAGTTCCAGAAGAATATATCAATATCGGTTCGGGTTTGGGTGAGGCGCGCGCCACAGCATTGTTGTTAGTTCCGCTGACACATAATAACGAAATGCTTGGAGTACTGGAACTTGCCGGCTTCAAGCCTTTTGAGCAAAAAGTGGTTGAGTTTGTGGATAAGCTCGGAAGCAACATTGCTTCAACGTTATTTGCGAGTCAAAACAATGAGAAGACAGAGCGTCTTCTTGTTGAATTTCAGGAACAAGCCGAAATGCTTAGGGCTCAAGAAGAAGAAATGCGCCAAAACTCCGAGGAACTCCTAGCTACGCAAGAGGAGATGGCTCGGAAACAGGACGAACTGATCAAACTAAAAGACACACTCGAAAACGATGTAAAAGCCCAAACCCAAGAACTACTCAAATCAGAATCGAAACTCAAAGAGCAGGCTCAGCGTTCGGAAAGCATGCTATCCGCAATCCAAAGCTTTACCCTTTGCGCCGAATTTGAAATGAATGGGGCCATCATATCGGTGAACGAACCTTTTCTTGAGGTACTAGGCATGAAGCGGGAAGAAGTTCTCGGGCTTAATCACAGAGATTTTGACCGCGGAGTACAAGACATGGAGGTTTATCAAAAGTTTTGGTTACGCTTGAAAGCTGGTATTCCTGTCCGAAAAGACACAACTGTATTGCTACCTGACGGAAGGGAAATCATCCTCGACGAAAATTACATCCCACTTTTGGGAACGGACGGCAAACCCGTTTCGGTCATAAACATATCTATGGATGTAACGGAAAATAAGAATCGGGAGAAGTCCTTACAGGAACATACCGAGGAACTAAGGGCCCATGAAGAAGAGCTTAAACAATCCATGGAAGAGCTTCAGGCAACGCACGAAGAGATGAACCGCCATGTGGACGAACTCCATGGCTACACTACCGCCATTGACGACATCTACCCTGTCGTGGAATTTGACGAACAAGGCAAAGTCGCAAATGTCAACACCCGCTTTTGTAAAATGACCGGTTATTCCGAAACAGAAATCATAGGGCAATCTATCGGTATTTTTGTTCAAGAAAGCGACATGTTAGCAATTGACGCTTTCGCTAAAGTTTGGTCAATTGTAAAAGAGCAAGGCAAACTTGACCAGGTCGTCAAACGGTATACCAAAGACGGGCAAGAGTTTCACACCCTTGTTCACTATCGTCCGTTCAAAAACACTTCTGGGCAGATCACTAGAATTATCTGCATTTGTGAGGATTACTCGGACATTAGAAAAAAACTAGGAGAAGATCTTTTTGGCAAGATTTTCCTTGAGAATGCTTAAAACATAATATTGGGAGGGGAAATCCCCTCCTTATACCACCCCCCAAAGCCCTAAACCCCTCGACTCTAACTTGTCCAAATAAAATGGGCCCAAAACATGTTGGGCAATATGGATATAATGCCTTTCAATTTCTTCTTTTCTGAATTTCTGAGGAGCCGAATCCCCGAAAAAATCCCTTACAGCCGCTTCTTCTTTTGACGAGGGCGTTGTGAGGTTTGGGTTTTTCTTATATGCTCTTATCAATTTTTCTTCAGCCTCCAACATGTCTAGGTCTTCTGAAAGCTCATCATAAAGTTTCGGATCGAAAGCGGTCGCTCCTGTTCCTTTCAACAGCGGCAAGTCAAAATCCGAATGCCCTCGCATCACGATATCCCGAACCCGCTGGCCATATTTGGCAGTGTTTATATATGCCCTACCATAGCCTCCTTCCTCATGATGCTGATGAAAATGCTGAAGCTTATAGCCTACGTTCATCAGGATTGATTGCATCTGTTGTTGACGTCCCAAACTGATTTTACCTCCAGATTGCATTCCCTTTACCACATGAGTCGCGGCACCTTCATTATAATACGCTTCGTTTGCAAACACCAATGCCTTGCCCTGCACTAAATCAAATCGCTTGATATTTTCGCTTAGCTGAGCCAACAAATCGCTATAGCGTTTAGGGTGAAGCCTTGGGTGGGTTATCATGGCCAATGCCCGCAAAATCACTCTGCGTTCTTCAATAATTTTCTTCACTTTATGCAACTCCCCTTCATACAGTGCATCTTTAGCGGCCGCCTCCAAGTGTTGGGCATCCATCACTTCTCCCCTCCTGTCCATAGCGGCAGATAACGATCTCATAGTTTTACCTATTTGCCCGTATGTCTCTCCATGCAAGATCTGAGTTTTGTTGAAAATCGCATCCATTTCCCGAGCCACTATTCTATCGATCGCCTCCACACCATAACGACTTCCATTAGTTTTCAAAAAATTCCCCAAAGCCTGTACCGTGTTTCTTTTGAAGTCAATCCACCCGACTCCATGAGGATCGGTCATAAAGAAAAATTGACGGATCGGAAGGAAAGACAGCGCCATTTGCAATACGTGTTTTTCCGCCTTTATTCTTGCATAAGTATCTGAATGCCTCTTAAAAAGCGGCGCCAATTTCACCTGAGCGAACTGGGACATAAACCCACTGGTATATACATTCGTGTCAAAAACGACTCCTGACGTATGATTGCCCCACTGACTTCGGAAAGTAATATTAAAAAAACGAACTGCTTCCGTTTCCAATTCCTCCCTACCAGGGATAATAAAAGTAATATCATAATCCGATGTCGTGGAAGTGCTCCCAGGGGCTGACACGATCAACAATTGCGAACCGATATGTAATTGCCACCCTTTTTCCTTCTTACTAGCGTACGAAAACGCTTCCTTTTGCCCCACGGTAGCCCCAGGAATGAACGAGGCCACATGTTCAGCCGTTTTCAACAACAAATCATCAACTACAACCGTCCGGTAATCCAGTAAGCCACGCATCAAATCCAAACGCTTCTCATACTCTTCACTATCGGTAGCGTATTGCTCATACGCCAGATGCTCTTTCGCCTTAAACCAATTATAGCCATAAAGCCTCAATACATCTTTATACCCGTCTTGATATGATGTATACAAAACGTCGGGAAAAGCCGGTATCTCATTCTTTGGAGGGCTGTACCCTTCCGCTAAAGACGAACGCGAAAAATGCGTAAACACCTCACCCTCACCCAACGAACTGTTAGACGATCGACGGCGCCTATGGAGTTTCCGTCTTGTTGGAGGATCCAATGCCGTTCCTTTGTCCCCTGTTGAGGGGCTACTCTTAGGACTATATTTTCTTCTTTGTCGGGAAAACAATCAAACTACTTTGTATTCAACTTTCGTATGCAAAAACCAAACTCAGCTCTCTCTTAAAAAAAATAAGGTCCCCCCCGTTTGGCAGAACCTTATTATATATGGATACGTTGTGCAATTTTCTTAATCCAAAATGCCTTATTTTCATTCATCCCATGAAGCGATGAAAAGGGATAAAACCACCCTTACTTTAAAAGGAAAAACTTAATCGAAAAATGGAAACTCCCCCTTATCCTTACAAGGAAAATCAAGCAACACATTTCTTTTCAGAATATGGCGCACCCAAGGTCCATTCTTACCATATCCGTACAAAGAAACTTAACATTTTCTAATTTAAAACAACTAATTCCGATTTATTGCCACACATGCTTTCTCCATCAAAAAACACAAACCAAAATGCAAAAACCGAAAAAAATCACTAAAAGAGAGGTTTATTTGAAGCGCTTTAATCCCACACTTCATTCCCGCAAGTCAAGTTCAAACCCTACCGCCCCATCACTGACTTTCACTCCATACTCTAAGATGTTGAGACATTCGGTTTAATCCAATTTTCATTGTTAAAATCTACATATAATTTCTTCACAGTTTATGAAGAAATGGAAACTCACTCAAAAAAAAGCGTTACCCAAACTCAACGTTTGCACTTCAAAACATGGACACTTTCCTGTCATTTCATACACAGTCGTCATATCAATTCCTTACACTAACCAAAGTTCTTACAAACTCTATTCAAATGACAATACTCTCTCGCTTCACCGAATCATAATACCGCACTAAATGCTAAAATTTCCTCCAAAAAAAAGAGGACAAAATGCCCTCTTTTTGGTATTCGAATATTTTATTAAACAGTTTATTCCGCTAACGCCCTTTGCCTTAAAGCTTCGAAGATAAAAGCGCCCGCCGCAACCGACACATTAAGCGAAGCCACCTTACCGTGCATTGGTAGCTTAGCTCGTTCTGAAGCCATTTCCAACAATTCTTTGGAGACGCCATTTTCTTCAGAACCCATAATTATAGCTAATGGACCACCTAAATCCACGTCGTACACTTGAGTATCTGTTTTTTCGGTTGCCGCTACCACCATCATTCCACTTCCTTGCAGATAATCAACGGCCTCTTTCAAGTCATCCGCTCTACAAATCGGAATATGGTTTAGGGCTCCGGCCGAAGTCTTCATGGCATCCGGACCAATCCGAGAGCTTTCTCTCGCAGGAACCACTATAGCGTCCACTCCAGCGCATTCAGCTGTTCTGGCAATAGCTCCGAAATTACGTACATCAGTGATACGGTCCAGAACCAATACAAATGGAGAGCCTCCTTTCATATAACATTCCGTCACGATATTATCAAGAGACGCATATTGGATAGACGAAAGGAAAGCAATCGCTCCCTGGTGGTTTTTCCGGGTGACTCTATTAAGTTTTTCTAACGGCACTTTGGCATAAGGCACACCGTAATGCTTGACTTCTTTGAAAAGCTCGCTCATCAACTCATTATTGATTCCTTTTTGAATCAATAACTTATCGATTTCCCGACCGGCTTTAATTGCCTCGATAACAGCCCTGATTCCGAAAACAATCTCGTCCGAAGAGATCTTCTTGGGCTTTCTTCCATATTTTTGCCCTTTCAGGTCTTTGCTCTCCCTTTTCTCCATAAGTCCTTCGCTCTGTACCATTCGCCCATATAGGATCTTGACCGCTTCAAGCGATATTCGTCAGTACCCATCAGGCCGTTTTTTCGCACAAAGGTAAACTGAATTTTCGACTTATCCCCCTCATCCTCGTAAATCCACACCTCTTTCTTCTTCTTCTTGTAGACTTTGTCAGGGGTACCAAACAAAATAAACACCATCCCCTTATCTGTCTTCCAGCCATCTTTTGTCCCCGTAAAAAACGTGTTCGCCCACATCACCTGTCTATAATATTTCCTGACCGCCAATTGCGCTCGGTCAGTCGATCGGATCTGTTTTAACCAAAACAAGTCTAGGGCGTATCTTTTATCTTTGTTTTTTTGCAGATTCTCAAATTCCTTGGGCTCAGCTATATATTGTAACGGCCCCAATAATTCCTCAACCGAAACATATTTTGGATAATACTCCCCGACAATCTTAAGTGGCAAATACTCACGGCGCCCGCTTCCCGTCTCCAATATTGAGTAATAAAGCCCTTGTGGCAGATCAACAGACGCAGACAGCTCAGCCCCTTCCATCTGAATCACGAATGTAGAGTCCTGCTTCTGCTTTTTCTTCTTCCGCATTCTTTTATAAGGCACACCCGCACCCATAAATTCCGACTCCTTATACGCCAACTTCATGGGAAGTTTCCCCTCCGTTCTCGTGCGCCTTACGTTCATTATATTCTCTCTGCTAACAAAGTCCTCGATGTAAACTCTGCTATCGTTCCAAACCAAAAAGCGACCGTATTTAGCCGGCTTGCGCAAATCCAGATCAAACCAATAACTATAACGCCCATCCAAAGTCGTGAACTTCATAATCAACAACTCTTCACCTTTCTCATATGGAACATCAAAGCTCAGGTAGACCCTCTTCCCCTCCTCCTTTTTAGCGTATTGCTGATAAGACATAGGAACATCCCTGTTCTTCCAGCTATCCGAATTGTAGTTTCTCGTAAGGGTATAACTCAAGAAAAAGACATCATTAATGCTTCCTTCCCAGTTCATGTTCACCCAAACATTGACGTTATAATAATCACCATTACGATAAACTTTCCCTTCCACGCTTACCGGAGCTACAGGGTCATATAGATACCGTACATTCTTTTTGGCAAAAGGTTGCGCACTAGCGATTGTAGTCAAAATCAATAAGCATAACACAAGAAAGGCTTGTCCCAGATGTCGCCATATGGTATGAATTAAAGGTTTCATAAGAGGGGTATTTAACATTGAACAAGGACACACAAGCCAAAGCCCTTTATACAGGTGGAAAACAAAACCTGAACAAGCTTTCAGTTAAACACATCTAAAAACTGGACCACTATTGCATTGTTCACTTAAAAAATGAAAAATAACCCTGATGAATAACTATACCCATCCTCCTAACCACCTCCGTTCATTATGTTAAATAGATATAAATAAAAAATTTAATTCTTAGACAAGAATCCCAAACACTTAGACTAAAACACTGTTGATTCATTGAATTTACCAGACAGGATTTCATTCTGCACAGATAACACTGACGCATGAGAAAGCTTTTACTGTTTTGCTTGGCCGGGCTAATGACCCTTACGACAACGTTTGGCCAAGAAAATGAAAAAACAATTACAGGCAATGTCTCCGGTGCGGACGACAAAGAGCCTATTCCGGGTGTCAACGTAACCCTAAAAGGCACAACAATCGGAACCGTAACGGATATTGACGGCAACTACAGCCTTACCATTCCGGTAACAAAAGGAGGCACATTAACCTTCTCTTTTATTGGGTTAGCGACCGAAGAGGTCAGAATTGGCACCCAAAAAGTGATAGACATGCAAATGACCGCCGAGCTCACTCAGCTACAGGAGGTCGTTATCACTGGTTACAGCCAACAAAGCAAAGAAAAACTCATCTCGACTATAGAAGTGCTCTCCCCTACCGAGATCGAAGACAAACCCGCGGCGGATGTCTCACAACTTCTACAAGGTCGCGCAGCCGGAGTAGTTAGCACGATAGGTTCAGGCCAGCCTGGCGCCAAAACCGACTTGATTATAAGAGGCGCAAGCTCTATTTCAGGAAACAACTCTCCATTGTACGTAATCGACGGTATCATTGTCGAAAACAGCAACCAATCAACTATTACTGACACGGAACAATCCCCGCTTTCACAAATCAACCCTGATGATATCGAATCAATATCGATTCTAAAAGACGCTTCCGCAACAGCCCTATATGGCTCACGAGGAGCAAACGGGGTTGTTGTTATCACAACAAAAAAAGGAAAAGCCGGCCAAACCCGATTTGGCTTCTCTGGCCAATGGGGACAAACCGTCCGGAACAAAGGGGGATTTAAGGTTATGGATGCCTTTGAACTTTGGACTTATGAACGAGCAGTTCTTGAAATTAACGGATACGATCCAGACGTTTTAAGACCGAAATCATATCTAACCGAGAATGGCGATACCGATTGGTTAGAAGAGGCGTATCAAAAAGGGCAACTTCAACGATATGAGTTATCCGCTTCAGGCGGAAGCGAACATACGACTTATTTCGCTTCATTAGGCTATTACGACCAATCAGGAATCCTAATTGGGTCAGATTTCGAGCGATACTCTGGCAGATTGAATATCAACAGCCAGCTATCCTCAACCTTAAACATGTCTTTAAACACATCTCTATCCGTTGCAGATCAAAGAAACGCAGGTAATGGCAATACTTTCACTAGTCCATTATTGGGCTCTTGGCTAAACAGGCCCTTCGATAGGGCCTACACCAACGGAGTACCTACCCCTGCCGGAATTATCGGGTCTGGCGTTGATTGGCAGTCATTGTCAAGTTCAAACTTTGTAAGGGAAATCAACCTTAGAAAACTCACAAACAAAACTGTCAGAAGTATCAATAAATTCAGTCTTTCTTGGTCTCCATTAGAGGATTTAACTCTGACTACAAATAATGGGTACGACTACCTAACAATAAAACAGATCAGCTATGCTGCTCCAAACTCGTATGATGGACAGAATGTAAAAGGGTTTCTAACTAATGTCAACAATATTAATTATACACTTACCACCTCCAATCTTATAAATTATAATTACTTAATAAACGACAACCAAGAGCTGACATTCTTACTAGGATTTGAAGCTCAAAAAAATGTAAGAGAAAATTTTGACGCAACCGGTAATTCTGTTGCGCACCCTAACTTAAGAACACTTGATTCATATGCTAGACCTGCGGGAGTTGGCGGATTTAATACCGAGTATTTCTTCATCTCATACTTTGCACAAGTCAATTATGACCTTCTGGGGAAATATTTTGCGACTGGCTCTTTCAGAAGGGACGGTTCCTCTAGGTTTGGTAGCGATAACCGATATGCGAACTTTTGGTCTGTCGGGGTGTCTTGGTTAATGCACGAAGAAGAATTTATCTCAAAACTAGATTTCATCAATACCCTCAAAATCCGGGCAAGTACAGGGGAGACAGGAAACGCCAATATTGGCAACTTCGAATCACAGGCACTATGGTCAGGAAACGCAAGTTATATGGACAACCCGGCTTTGGTTCCAATTCAACTAGCCAACCCAGAGCTTACCTGGGAAAGGAACACTGACTTTAACGCAGGTATAGACCTCGGCTTTTTTGAACGAATCAGTCTCTCCTATGACTTTTATATCCGAAAGTCTAAGGAAACCTTGCTTAGCAGGCCAATACCCGCTACAACTGGTTACACAGACGTCAACCAAAACATTGGGTCGATTAGAAACACTGGACACGAAATTATCCTAAACACTAAAAACCTCACGGGGCCTATTACCTGGAATACCAGCTTTAATATCTCATTCAATAAAAACGAAGTGGTCGACTTACCTGGAGGAGAACCATTCTCCAACCCTTTCACATCACTCCAACGTGTTGAGGAGGGGCACGACGTAAGATCATTTTATATGCAAAAATGGGCCGGAGTAGATCGTGACAACGGAGACCCACTTTGGTATAAGGCTGACGGCACAACAACCAACAATTATAATGAAGCAGCAAGAATGTTTGTCGGCTCCGCAACTCCTGATTTCACTGGAGGACTTAACAACACCTTAGCTTACAAAGGCTTTACATTCTCGTTCTTCTTCTATTTCACATACGGTAACGATGTCTATAACTCAACGTCTCGCTATTACGACTCCTCAGGAAGCAGATTCGGAGCAGTCAATCAAACCACAGAAGCTATAGACTTCTGGCGCGAAGACAATAAAGGAGCCCCAAGGCCAAAACCTCGATTGAGTCAAAACACTTCCAGCCTTAATTCTAGCAGATACCTTGAAGACGGGTCATATATAAGACTTCGAGACGTGACACTCGGCTACGAGTTCGACAAAGAACTTATCGGGAAAATCGGCCTGAATTCAGCAAGGGTATATTTCCAAGGCCAAAACTTGTTAACAATTACGGACTACAACGGCATTGACCCTGAAGTTGGTGTAATCGGCACAGAGTTTTTCCGATACCCAGTAGGCAAATCATGGAGCTTTGGCTTGGACATTCGCTTCTAAATATCTTAACACCAATATTAAAACGATGACAAAACACAAAGCACATAAATTAGGACTATCAGCCCTAACAGTCGTATTGGTGACGATCCTATTAGGAGCCTGTAAAGATGACCTTAACCTAAAGCCTCAACAATCGCTTCCACCGGATGATGCCCTGACAAATATCGAAGGGATCGAAAGTGCTCTAACGGGAACATACGACTTAATGAGGTCCACAACCTACTATGGCCGCAATTTCCTAGTGATGGCTGATGTTTCGGGAGATAACGTTTACAATAACCTTTCTTCCAACCGGTTTGTACCTTCATACGATTACGAACGAACGACATTCGACGCTAATCCAAGGGATATATGGATCCAAGCTTACAGAGCCACACTCTCCTGCAATAGCATCCTTTCAAATATTGACAACATCGAGGCAGAAGTCGACACCAAAAATCGTGTTAAGGGAGAATCTCTAATTATTAGATCCTTAGCCCTGTTTGATATGGTTAGGTCCTTTGCCCAACCATACCAAGTAGGCGGTGGGGCTCAACTCGGAGTACCAATCATTACACAAGACAGCCTAACTATTTCGACAACTACAATTTATCGTCCCTATCGCTCACCGGTAGAAAGAGTCTACGAACAAATAATCAAAGACCTCAGTTCAGCAAAACAGATCATGAAAGAAGGCGGAGCCATTGGCCGTACAAGCCGCAACGCCGCAACTGCACTGCTTTCAAGAATCTACCTATACAGAAGGGCTAACAACACCGATCTCGAAGCTGTGGTGACCCAAGCCTCCGAGATTATAAATTCCGGGGATTATTCCCTAATTCCTACAGATGAGTATTTAGCTTCATGGGGTGAAAACGGCGAAGATGAAGCGATCTTTGAGTTCATCTTCACAAAAAATGATGACCGAGGAGCTAACAACATTGGTAGAATGTACCTTCCTGAGGGATACGGAGACATACGCCCGCTTAACCGTTTTGTCGATATGTTCGCTGATAACGACGTTAGAAAAGGCTTATTCCAAGAAGATCCTCAAGGTGTTTTGTATATAAATAAATATCCTTCTCTTGATGGCATTCTAGGGCTTGCGTCTCCAAGAGTGATCAGATTAGCGGAAATCTATTTAAATAGAGCTGAAGCCTATGCCAGATTAGGCATGTACGACGAAGCGAAAGCTGACCTAAACACAATCATTGAAAGAGCAACAATAGGAACTTTCACTCCTATTGACCCTCCGAATGATGAGGTACTTGACCGTATCCTTCTTGAAAGATCTAAGGAGTTGTTTGCTGAAGGGCATCGAAGTTATGACATCTTCAGGACGGGCGGAGATATGGTAAGGTACGGGTGGATGAGCGAAGATGAAGGCGAAATCCTCTTTACGATAAAAACGGGCGATTATAATTCTATCTTGGCAATTCCGCAAAGAGATATTGATGTGAATGGGAATCTCGTACAAAACCCAGGGTACGTCCAGTAACTTATTAAAAGCGAAAGGCTGTCCTAAATAAGAACAGCCTTTCGTTTTACTCACTTTGATTTTTCAAAAACAATTTACTCTTCCAAAACAAATCGCTCCCCTTCTACAGCTAAATAGGTTTCCGGGAACACCCTTCTCGCTTCATCCAGCAATGGTTTTAGATGTTTGTTTCTTGCCGAAAAGTGCCCTATCAACAATTTTTGAACACCCGACATTTGAGCAATTTTTCCCGCTTGCTCAGCCGTACTATGGAACGTTTGTTTGGCCCTGTCTTCAAACTCTTTAGTAAAAGTGGCTTCGTGATATAACATCTCCACCCCCTCAATATGCTCCACAATACTAGGATCAAATTTAGTATCGGAACAATAAGCGTAACTATGCGATTTTGAAGGTGGAAGAGTCAATCGATCATTCTTTAAACGAATTTCACCGTTCTCCTTCATCACGTTTTGACCGTTCTTCAGTAACGCTATTTCTTGAAGAGTTATATTCCGAGGCAAGAGGTCTTTTATCAGTCTTCTTGGCTTGGGCTTCTCTTTAAACACAAATCCGGTACACGGTATTCTATGCTGTAACGGAAATGAAGAAACCGTAATCTTAGAGTCTTCAAACAATACTTCTGACGCGTCAGGATTTGTAGGGTGAAATCTTAAATCAAAACCAAGCAAAGTCTCTGAGTACTTTAGTTGCATTTTAAGGATCTCGTCCAAACCTTTCGGCCCGTATATATGTAACTCCCCCACTTGTCTAAACAAGTGCATTGAGGATATCAGACCGATTAAGCCAAAGAAGTGATCGCCATGCAAGTGGCTTATGAAAATCCGGCTGATCTTGCCGGCTTTACAATTCATCTTCTGAAGTCTCGTTTGGGTGCCTTCGCCACAATCTATCAAGAAGCGACGTTCTCCCAAGGTTAGCCATTGGGCCGAATGATGCCGGTTAAAAACCGGAGCGGCCGAACTGGATCCTAATATTTTTACGCTAAAGCTCAAACAGTATGGTTTTATTCTTCGGTATCTGTCAAATCCCTTTCAATTTCATGCAGGAATACGGCATCAATTGCCTCTTCCACTGTCGGCAGAATATGAAGAACCGAGTCAAGTTGTGATATTTTAATCAGTTTTAAAACATGTTCTCCCGAGCCCGTGATTACGAACATTCCATTATCCTCATTAAAAACCCTATGCCCGACTAATAATGCGCTAAGCCCGGACGAATCCACATACTTAACATCCGACAAATCGAGAATCACATTTCGAGCACCTTCGGCGCGAAACGTAAGGACATCTGACTTCATCGCGGGAGACTTTGTCGAATCCAGCTTTTCAAATTCCGGCTTTATCAGCACGTATTGTTCCTTCTTTTCAATCGAATATTTCATATTTCAGAAGTAAGGGTCTTATTCAATAAAAGTAAGAATAATGATTCCTACGAACATTTCTTTGCGCTTCCTTAACTTACATCAAAGATTGGCAAGGATATTTTTTTCTATTCTTTCAGTAGCGTTAGAGTAATCCTGTGGCACAAACTTTTCTCCTGTTACCTTTTCGAAAAGCTCTACGTAACGCTCTGAAATTGATTTCACAATCTCTTCGTTCATCTCAGGAACTACTTGGCCTTCTTGTCCCTGAAAGCCATTTGCCATCAACCACTCACGGACAAACTCTTTGGAAAGCTGTTTCTGACGCTCTCCTTTCTCTTGTCTTTCGGCGTAACCGTCAGCATAGAAATATCTTGAGGAATCGGGCGTGTGCACTTCATCAATCAAAAACACTTTCCCGTTATTGATTCCGAATTCATATTTCGTATCCACCAAAATCAGGCCTTCAGTGGCGGCCATCTCTGTACCACGCTGGAAAAGAGCACGCGTATAATCCTCCAGAAGGGAGTAAAGTTCCTCTGAAACAATGCCTTGACGAAGAATTTCGGCTCTGGAAATATCTTGGTCATGATCTCCGTCAGCGGCTTTCGTAGTTGGAGTAATAATTGGTTCCGGCAAGCGGTCATTTTCCTTGAGGCCTTCAGGCAACGGTACCCCGCAGACCTCACGCTTTCCTGCTTTATATTCTCTCCAAGCGTGCCCCGAAAGGTATCCCCTGATGATCATCTCTACGGGAACCGTTTGGCAAAGTTTTCCAACCGCCACATTTGGGTCAGGAACCATCTCAAGCCAATTCGGCACGATATCTCGGGTCGCTTCAAGAAACTTCGTAGCAATCTGGTTGAGTACCTGTCCCTTAAACGGAATCGGTTCGGGCAAAACGACATCGAACGCAGAAATCCTGTCCGAGGCCACGATAACTATCTTATCCTCAAAATAATAGTTCTCACGGACTTTACCCCGATAAAAACCTGTTTGTCCCGGAAAGCTAAAGTTTGTTTCCTTGATCGCAGTCGCCATTCTTCAATTATTTGCTGTACAAAATTAAACCCCTTCCTCTATCCGATCCTCTCTGTTGACCTAAGGCGACAAATATACATAAAAATCGTTGGTTTCACCTTCAGGAAATTGCCCTCAGGCTAGGTGAAAAACGTCCGCGTCGAGGTAAACCGGGAATTTTTCTCTAAAGGTTTTTAATTCACCTAAATTCAGGTCAACATTCTCGATCTTGTCTTCACTTCCTAAATTTGACACCGCTTTTCCTTTAAAATCATACGTAATCGAGGCGCCGGGATACATTAAATCGCCATCCGATCCGGAACGGTTCACCCCGACAACATACGTTTGATTCTCTATCGCCCTGGCTCTGAGCAACGTATCCCATACCTCTTGGCGAGAGGCAGGCCAAGAAGCTACGCAAATCATAAGATCGTAATCTGGCCGGCGGTCTTCCCCAATATTTCTGGCCCACACCGGAAAGCGCAAATCGTAACAAACCAACGGGCGGATTCGCCATCCTTTATATTCAATTGTCAAGCGTTCGGCCCCCGTTTCCATACCTTCCCGTTCGCCACCAATACTGAACAAGTGGCGTTTGTCATAATGCAGAAAGCTTCCGTCCGGATTCATCCACAGGAATCTGTTATAGATTTTTCCGCCCTCTTTAAAAAGTAACGAACCGCAAACGGCTGCTCCGTGCCTTGAGGCCATTAGCTTCATCCAGCGAAACGTCCGGCCATTTTTCATCTCGGCTAACGACAGATTTGTCGTGAAACCAGTGTTGAAAGTTTCCGGAAGAACGATAATATCCGCTTTCCCTGAATCGTCAAATTCCAGATTTTCTTCCAACGTAGCCAGATTCGCTTCCGTATTTTCCCAAACCAGATCGGCTTGGACCATTTTCACTGTCAAGGTTTCCATAAGTCCTTATCTGTTTGGCGGCAATATAAAAAAAACCGGACAGCCGTCCGGTTTTTGATCTTCTTAGAATCGCAATCCCAATTTATTAATGACTGTGGCTTGTCTCCGCTTTTCCCATTTCGGCCGAAAGGTAATACGCTCCGTTCAATGCCAATTCTGAATTGATAGGGATTTCTTCCAATGGCTTTATCTCAACATAACCACCCGATTTCGCTCCCAAAACCACCGGCACCCTTTTGAAGATATAGACACTTTCTGCCTCTACATGATCATGCGCTTCGCCCGCCTTGTGATCATGAGTTTCCTTACCGTGGTCATGACCTTCGTGCCCTGCATCTTCATGGTCATGGGACACTTCATTACCATGATCGTGCCCGTGTCCCTCAGAGACATTCTCAGATCCGTGACTATGGCCATCCGCTTCCATCCTAACGAACACAAAAGTCTCATCACCTTCCAGAGCGATCGCTCCTTCGGGTACCGCAGGAACATTCTCATCACCAACACTGATAGTCGCATTGACAAACAGTCCTGAAATCAAAGGTTCGGTATCGCCTTCGGTTATTTTCCCAAAAGCCTTTACCGATTTCGAATTGCCCTCAAAAGCTTTGCTTACGGCATAAAGTTCACCGCCGTACTCCTTGCCCGTCATATTCGCTACGGTAAAACGTATAGCCTGCCCTTTCTTGACTTTAGCGATATCATTTTCATAAATACTCAAGTCCAAATACAGATTCGAGTTGTTCACGATTTCAAACATTCCGACTTGCGTCTCGGCAAATGTTCCCGTATTCACATTCACCTTGGTCACGTGCCCTGAGATTGGAGACGTTATGGGAACCATCTGGCTGATTTTACCATTCCGAACCTTTTGAGGACTAAGGCCCAAGAGCTCAAGCTTAGTCCCGAACGATTTCACAACAGCCTCTACAGATTTATATTCTGATGTAATATTCTGAAATTCCTTACCCGAAGTGATTCTTTCATCGTAAAGTTTTTTCTTCCGCTCATACTCCTTTTTCAGGAATTGGAGCTTGTTATAGTTCTCCAAATACTGATGTTGGACGTGTATATATTCGGCTTGCGCAAGATAAGCCAGCACTTGGCCTTTCCTAACCTCATCGCCTTCCATAACCTTAACACTTTTGACAACACCGCCGATATAAGGCGTCACCGTTGCCATATCTTGGGGCGGTAGTTCCAACTCGCCCGTAGCCCGGACTACCGCCTTTAGGTTTCGCATCTGGATTTTCCCCAAACGCAAACCGATAGCTTTTGCCTGTTGCTCGGTCAGTTCCACCACTCCTTCCACATGCTCCTCATGAGCATCTTCGGCTACCGCCGAATCTTGTCGCGTTTTGTTTCCTCCACAAGAGGACATCATCACACCGGCAAGAAACAAAATCGAATATATGCTGAATCTTAATTTCATAGGATCTATCGTTAATGGCCCACGGCCGGATTTTCATTACTCAACACCGATATAATATTTCAACTCGGCGGCCAGCTGATGATATTGGAACAAATAATCGAGGTAGATTGTCTTTGTCTGGAATGATTCGTCCAGGTTCTGGATATACGCCACATAGTCGATCGCTCCGGCTTTATAGCTTTTCTCTGCCGTCTCTATTCTGGCATCAGCGAGCGGAACGGCCTGGCTTTCGTAATAATTCACGGAACGGTCAATCTTGCCAAACTCCAAAGCCGTCTGCTCCACGGTACTCGCCAAAGAAAGCTTCTGTTCTTCCAAAGCGTACTCCGAAGCTTTCAAACGCCTCTTCGCCGCCTTCGTCCGTCCCGCTTGTGACCTAAACCACAACGGCACCGCAATTCCGACTTGATAAGTATAAACACCCGTTTTATCCCCAACTTTTTGCTGTTCGTAGCTGACGTTAATATCCGGAGTAAAACCATTTTTCTCGACTCTCAGATTTGCCTTGTCCACATTTACCTGTTGCTCGGCGTATTTAAGAAATGGACTTAGGGAAATATCGGTAGAGTCCATAAAAGTCGACTCCCGGCTATCGTGAACTTTATGGCCGACTATTTCGAAATTGTCGCCGATATTAAGCCACTGAGCCAGTCTTCTTTTCGCTATCGCAACATCGGAACGGGCTTGGGTCAACCGGACCTCCACGCTTTTGACTTTACTCTGCGCAGCGATATATTCCAACCTTGTGGTTTCCTCCGTTTCGTAACGAATACGGGCGGCCCGTTCAAAATCAGTATAAACGGAATCGATCAAAAGCGCCAAATCCAAACGATCTTGAGCGTTCCGAAGGCCGTAATAAGCTACCGTTACGCTACGCACCAACTCGTTTTCGGTCAGATCAAAAGCTCTCTCGGAAAGCGCCACTTCTTCTTTCCTCAATTTACCCTTTGCCATATAAGATGTCGGGAATTCGAAACTCTGTCCTACTCCAACCAAAGTCGTGACGCTTCCGTCAATATTGACTTGTTCCTCTCCGGTATAAACATCTGTCTTGCCGAAATCCACCGCCGTTTTCCGCATTTCTTTCGAGGCTTCCATCTCTTGTGTCGCCTTTTTCAAAGACGGGTAATTTCGCTTGGCCAATTCCAAAGCTCTCTTCAAATCAACTTGCTCCTTATTTTCTTGAGCGTTCGAAATTCCCGACAACACCAACATCAATAAAACCAAGGTTACGGCCACTGCCGGCTTTGCGCCAAACCCTCTAGAACCCGTATTATCACGCTCCAGCCATTGGTACAAAACCGGGATAACGATCAAAGTCAACAAGGTGGAAGTGAGCAAACCTCCGATAACTACCGTCGCCAAAGGGCGCTGGACTTCGGCGCCCGCAGAACTTGAAATAGCCATCGGCAGAAAGCCCAAAATATCAGTTGAAGCCGTCAACATAATCGGACGTAATCGCTCGTGGGCTCCTTTGAGTATCCGTTCTTTCAGATCCGTAACTCCCCGTTCTTTTAGTTCATTCAGACTTGTGACCAATACGAGCCCGTTCAAAACGGCGACACCAAACAAAACGATAAAACCAACACCCGCCGAAATAGAAAACGGCATATCCCGCAGGTAAAGCGACAGTATCCCACCGATAGCGGAAAGCGGAATCGCCATATAAATCATAATGGTCTGTTTTACGGATTTGAGCGCGAAAAACAGCAAGACAAAAATCAAAGCCAAGGCCACAGGCACCACAACCCGCAAACGGGCTTTGGCCCTTTGCAAGTTCTCGAACGCTCCGCCGTATTTGATCACGTAACCGGGTGGCAACTTCAAATTGGCTTCCAATTTTTTCTGGATATCCATTACCGTGCTTTCCACATCGCGTCCGCGTGCGTTTACTCCTACGGATACCCTTCTGCGGGTGCCTTCCCGTGAAATCTGCATCGGCGCGGCCTGAAAATCCACTTCGGCCACTTCCTGTAAAGGCACCTGCTCTCCGTTAGGCAGGTTTACGAAAAGTCCGCGTAAGCTTTCGATATCCTGTTTGTATCGATCGTCCAAACGCACCACCAGCTCAAAGCGTTTTTCCCCTTCGAAAATCACACCCGCTTCCGTCCCCGCAAAAGCCGAACTGACGATACTGTTCAGGTCCTCCACGTTCAGGCCATATTGCGCCAGCTTGGCTCTTTTGTACTTTACGGTCATTTGCGGAAGGCCTTTAGTCGCCTCCACATTTATGTCGCCCACGCCATCCACACCCTGAATCAGCTTTCCGATTTCTTTGGCCTTTACGGCCAATACATCCAGATCTTCACCATAAAGCTTGATAGCGATATCCTGACGGACGCCGGTCAACAATTCATTGAAACGCAACTCTACTGGTTGCGAAAACTCGTAGTTTATTCCCGGCAAGGCGCTAACCTTTTCCTTCATCAATTGGATAAGCTCTTCTTTCGATGAAGTCGTGTTCCATTCCTCATGCGGTTTTAACATGATAAACATATCGGCAATATCCATCGGCATCGGGTCGGTCGGCAATTCGGCCACTCCTATTCTGGCCACGACATCCTCCACCTCATCCGGGAAACTTTCCAACAAAATCCGCTCTATTCGCTCACTGGCCTCAATAGTCTCGGTGAGGGAACTTCCGGGTTTAAGCAAAGCCTGCATCGCAAGGTCCCCTTCGTCCAATGTCGGGATGAATTCGCCACCCAAGCGTGAGAATACCCAGCCGGAAAGCGCCAACAACGCCACTGAAACCACTATTACCGCTTTGCCTCTTTTCAGAACTCTCTGCAAAACAGGATCGTACACTTTATGCAAAGAGTTCATAATTTTGTCGCCCAATCCGGGTTTTGCATTCGGGTCGGGGCTGGCTTTCAGGAACAAGGCCGTAACCATCGGAACATAAGTGAGGCAGAGAATCATGGCGCCGATTATGGCGAAGCCGAAAGTCAAAGCCATCGGCTTAAACATCTTGCCTTCCACTCCTGTCAAGGCCAACAAGGGCACAAACACAATCAGGATAATCAATTGCCCGAAAAAGGCTGCGTTCATCATTTTGGTGGACGCTTCGGCGGAAATTTGGTCACGCTCCCCTTCGCTCAGGTTATGCTTTTTGTTTTTGTGAATATGCTGGGTCATATAAAACACGGCCGCCTCCACGATAATCACGGCGCCGTCCACGATGATGCCGAAATCGATAGCTCCGAGACTCATCAGATTCGCCCAAACACCGAAAATGTTCATCATGATAAAGGCGAAAAGCAACGATAGAGGGATCGTAGAAGCCACAATCAGCCCTCCACGCCAGTTACCGAGCAAAATCACCAATACGAAAATGACGATCAGGCCACCCTCCACCAGATTTAGGGCGACCGTACTGGTTGTGTTCTGAATCAGTTCCGAACGATCCAAAAACGGTTCGATACTTACGCCTTCTGGCAATGTTTTCTGAACCTGCACGATTCTTTCCTTAATGTTGTTGATCACTTCATTGGAGTTTTCATCCTTGAGCATCAACACCATTCCCCCCACGCTTTCCTTTCCGTTTTTGGTAAAAGCACCGTAACGGACAGCCGCGCCGATTTTCACTACGGCAACATCCCGAATCAATACGGGACGCCCCGTTTCACCGATCTTGACAACCGTATTCTCGATATCCCCGATGGATTTGTAAAGCCCTTCGCCCCGGATAAAATTCGCCTTGCGGTTTTTCTCTATATAAGCGCCCCCCGTATTCTCATTATTTTTGTTCAAGGCTTCGAAAATCTCCGAAACACTTACTGACATGCTCTTCAGCCGGTTTGGGTTCAAAGCAACTTCATACTGCTTTACCGTTCCTCCAAAAGAATTGACCTCCACAACGCCGGGCACCATAGCCATCTGGCGCTTCACAATCCAATCCTGAATTGTCCGTAGCTCCTGCGGATCATAATTGTCCTCAAATTTCGGATCGACTTCAAAAGTATATTGATAAACTTCACCGAGTCCCGTAGTGATCGGCCCGATAAACGGCTCGCCAAATTTTTCGGGAATCTCACCTTTTACCTCATTCAGCTTCTCGCTTACCAATTGCCGAGGCAAAAAGGTTCCCATACCGTCCTCAAAGACAATAGTTACCACCGACAGGCCAAAACGCGAGATCGAACGGATCTCTGTTACGCTGGGTAGATTCGCCATCGCCAATTCCACAGGGTAGGTAACGAATTGCTCGATATCGCCAGTACCCAGATTCGGCGCCACGGTAATCACCTGCACCTGATTGTTAGTAATATCGGGTTGCGCGTCGATGGGAACTTCCCGCATCGACCATATTCCCGCACCGATCAGGGCGAAAGTCATTAGCCCAATGATCAGTTTGTTCTTTATAGAAAAATTTATGATTTGATTGATCATGCCCATATATAGGTTTTCCGGAAACGGGGCAAATTTGTCCATGAACGACTTTCGCACCGCATACGGGTTATCAATTCCGAACAATCTTATATCCAAAAGGATACAGCAAAGACTTCCGTAGCGAAAAGCCACGGAAACGCGCTCGGATTAACAGTTTAAGAAAAGGCTATGATCAGGATTTCGGCGGATGCCAAATATCAGAATAAGAACCCACGACATTGGGGTCTCTATAGTTGAAAAAATGTACGACTTCAGATGTTTCAGGAGCTTGAAGCGTCACGGTAAAATCCATATTCACGGGAACCATAACGCCACAACAGTCGCAAACGCAGAGCGGGCCACAAACAGGATGTTCGTGAGAAGTGTCATGCGAGTCTCCGTCTCCGCAGAACTCTTCCACCAATTGGGACGGATGATCGCCCGCCAAATGGAGGGTGTCCGCACACGGCAATATTGCCAACGACAACATTACCAAAGCCCATATGGTGACAAAACTTCTCATTTCTTGCATGAAGGTAAGACCGTGACCGGAGAAACCCAAGGCGTGGCTGAATTTTTAACGAAAAGATCGACGCTATGTTAGCGCCCCGATTACCCGTCGCTTTCCAGAGTGGTGTCGGGCAAAGCCAAGGCGCCTTCCTCAAGATGTACCACGGATGAATACTCCGAGTTATCCCTCAAAAAATCCGCCAGCACGGCGCTGCGTACTCCAACTTGGCAAACGATCACCAAGGTCTTTCCTACTCCGCCCCGAGCGTCGATTTCCACCGAACGATTCTTTACTTCCGCAAAAGGAATCTCGACGGCGTTCCATTCTTTCGGAAATTTCGGTTCCTCATATTCCTCACGGACATCCAAAACCACAGCGTTCCCGCTTCGCAAAAATTCAAAAAATCGATCCGAGGAAATGGTGTTACTTTTCTCCTCTGTCCTCAATCCGCAAAAACGCTCATAGTTTCTTTTCGAAAAAGAATCGGCCTCATCCAGCGCCTTTCTTATTCCCTCTTCTGTCCGAACGACTTCCAGCACATTCTCAGTCCCAAAAAGCGCGTCCAGCAATAGCAAACGTCCGGATAAAGTCTCGCCGATCCCCAAAATCATTTTCAAAACCTCGTTCGCCTGCTTAGTTCCGACAAGCCCGGGCAATACACCCAAAACCCCTATTTCCGAACAGGTAGGACTCTCGCCCGGCGCCGGCGGTTCCGGAAACACGCAACGGTAAGTGGGCCCGCCCTTATAATTAAAAACCGAAACCTGTCCCGAAAACTTTTGAATAGCGCCAAACACCAACGGCTTGCCCAAAATCACGCAAGCGTCATTGAGCAGATAGCGGGTAGAAAAATTATCCGTTCCGTCCACCACAATATCATATTCCGCAATCAAACCCAAAGCGTTTTCGGGAGTAATACGCTCCGTATACGCCCTGATCTCAATCGTCGGATTCAGCGCCTCCAACCGAGCCTTGGCGCACAAAGCTTTGTTTTTCCCAACATCCAAAACCCCGAAAAGAATCTGCCGTTGCAAATTCGACTCATCAACAGAATCAAAATCCACAATCCCGACAGTACCCACCCCTGCCGCCACCAGATATTGCGCCACGGGACAGCCCAATCCGCCCGCCCCGATAATCAGGACTTTTGACGCCAATAACTTCTCTTGGCCGGCTTCGCCGATTTGTTCTAGGATTAGGTGTCTGCTGTATCTGTTTCGGTAAGCTGGGTTCATATTCTTTTCAAGAAACTAAAACTCGTATTTCCTCAGACAAAACTACGCTTTCGGGAACTACTGAAAAAACGAAAAAGCCGCTTTGGCGTAAAACGCTGGTCCAGATTAAACCGGAATCAAAAATTTACAGAAAAAACAAAAAAATTAAGTCGTATAATTTCATTATAGAAACCCTCGATATCGTAAATTCGTACCCTGAAAACTTCACGTCATTTACATGACAATCCGATTATGAGTCAAATCAAACTAGAAGATATTTGTGATATAGCCGTTTCGGCCGGCCAAGAGATTATGAACTTTTACAAGGACGAAAAAACGTTCGAAAAAGTGGATTTCAAAGCCGACGATTCCCCTCTTACATTAGCCGACCAAGCCGCGCATAAAATCATCTGCGCTGAACTGGAAAAGCTTTACCCGGAGATTCCGATTCTCTCGGAAGAAGGCGCAAAGATAGAATATGCTGAACGCTCAAAATGGGACCGCTATTTCTTGGTGGATCCCCTTGACGGCACTAAGGAATTTATTAACCGAAACGGAGAGTTCACCGTCAATATAGCCGTTATTGAAAACCGTAAAGCGATAGCCGGAGTCATCTACGTTCCCGTTAAAGACACCTTATACTTCGGCGATAGAAACGGAGCTTTCAAAAGAACAGGAAACGAATCGGCTGAAAAAATCAGCGTACGCCCGCGCCCGGAACAAGCTACAGCCGTCCGAAGCAAATCGCACGCTTCGAATGCCGAAGAGTCGGTTTTGGAACGTTACAACGTCACGGATTCAATATCGGTGGGCAGTTCCTTAAAATTTTGCATGGTAGCCGAAGGCAAAGCCGACGTATATTACCGCCATGGTCCGACGATGGAATGGGATACCGGTGCCGGACAAGCCGTGCTGGAAGCCGCCGGAGGGAAAGTTTATACGGGAAGCGAAGAAAACGAGGTCTTCCTTTATAATAAAGAAAACTTGTTAAACGGAAGTTTTTTGGCTATTGGCTAGAAAATACCCTGCTGACGCAAGTAAGCCCTTTTCCCAAATATTTCTGAGCCATTAGGTTCCTATACAAGAAAAAGAGACCAATCAACCAAAAAATAAGATGTCAAGAAAAAGAGTCCTAATCACCGGCGCAGCCGGCTTTCTAGGGTCCCACCTCTGCGACCGCTTTATTGCGGAAGGTTGCCATGTAATAGGCATGGACAACCTGATTACGGGCGATATGGCGAATATCGAGCACCTGATGCCCTTGGAGAATTTCGAATTCTACCACCACGACGTTTCCAAGTTCGTACACGTCTCGGGCGAACTCGATTATATCCTCCATTTCGCCTCCCCCGCCAGTCCAATCGATTATCTCAAGATTCCGATACAGACCCTGAAAGTCGGTTCCCTCGGCATCCATAATCTTTTGGGATTGGCCAAAGAAAAAAACGCAAGGGTCCTTATCGCTTCCACTTCCGAAGTATACGGCGACCCGCACGTACACCCGCAACCGGAAAGCTATTGGGGTAACGTAAACCCTGTAGGTCCACGAGGTGTTTACGACGAGGCCAAGCGCTTTCAGGAAGCTATGACAATGGCCTATCATACCTATCATGGGCTTGAGACACGTATAGTCCGGATTTTCAACACTTACGGTCCCCGGATGCGCCTCAACGACGGTCGTGTTCTTCCCGCTTTTATTGGCCAAGCGCTCCGTGGCGAAGACCTGACAGTCTTCGGTGACGGTTCGCAAACCCGTTCTTTCTGCTATGTAGACGATTTGGTGGAAGGCATCTATCGCCTCTTACTAAGCGATTGCGCGGAACCGGTTAACGTGGGTAATCCCGACGAGATCACGATTGGCGAGTTCGCAGAAGAAATTATCAAACTTACGGGCACTACCCAAAAGGTAATTTATCAAGACCTACCTACTGACGACCCAAAACAGCGCCGGCCGGATATCGCAAAAGCGAAAGAGATTCTGGGCTGGGAGCCGAAGGTATCCCGTGAAGAAGGATTGAAAATCACTTATGAGTATTTCAGATCCTTGCCAGAAGAGAAGCTCTTTAAGCGTGAGCATAATGACTTTAGCGAGTATATTAAAAAATAGGCCCGGCCGAACAGAAACAAAAAAAGCGATCTTTCGATCGCTTTTTTTGTTTCTTGAAGGATGTGACAATCCTAATGTGTCCATCCGCATGTACCCAGGGCGATGCCCCGGGCTAATTAATGTAAGGCCTTCAGCCTTATTGGTGTCTTAATCGCTCTTTCAAGATTAGGCTTCAACGTTGGCACGGGCTTTCTCCAAACCTTTGCCAATACCGCGGAATTCGAAACCATATTCAGCCATAGCTTCTCCGTCCAAAATATTTCGGCCGTCGAAGACGAAGGCCGGTTTCAGCATCTTTGCGTATATGCTTGCCCAATCGTAAGTTTTAAATTCATCCCATTCGGTCAAAACCGCGATTGCATGGGCGCTATCCATAGCCGTGTACGGTTCCTCATGCACCACGATCAAGTCTCGCCAATTTTCCGGCAACGGGTTCTCCGTATATACCGACCCCGGATTCTCGATCAGATACTCCATATCCCGGAACATCTGTGCCTTAGGCACCTTCGGATCATAAACATGGATCTCGGCACGGTCCTGCAATAGCTCGTGAGCCACATAAATAGCCGCCGACTCGCGGGTATCGTTCGTGTCTTTCTTAAAAGCCCAGCCCAAGAAAGCGATCTTTTTGCCCGATACCGTATTAAACAACGTATCAATAATCTGCTTGGCAAAACGGTGCTTTTGGTAATCGTTCATGGCCACTACCTGCTCCCAATAATCGGCCACTTCCGGCAATCCGAAATGACGGCAGAGATAAACCAAATTCAGAATATCTTTCTGGAAACAGCTCCCGCCGAAACCTACAGAAGACTTCAAAAACTTAGGTCCGATACGACTATCCGAACCGATAGCGTTAGCTACCTCGTCTACATCTGCACCAGTACGCTCGCACAAGGCTGAAATAGCGTTGATTGATGATACTCGTTGCGCCAAGAAGGCGTTAGCCGTAAGCTTCGAAAGCTCCGAAGACCATAGATTAGTAGTAATCAGTCTGTCCTTCGGCAACCAATGGGCGTATACATCCACCAAAGCCTGAATGGCTTCCTGTCCCTTTTCATCCTGATCACCGCCGATCAACATACGATCAGCGTTGTGAAGGTCATCTATTGCGGTACCTTCGGCTAAAAACTCAGGATTCGACAGAATTTGGAACTCATGTTCTCCCGCTTCGGCTTTCAGAATACGCTTAACGCTTTCAGCCGTTCTTACAGGAAGAGTCGATTTTTCCACAACAATTTTATCCCCGTTCGCAACACGAGCGATCTGACGAGCGCAAAGCTCTACGAATTTCAAATCCGCCGCTCGGCCTTTGCCTACACCGTAAGTTTTGGTAGGAGTATTTACCGAGATAAAAATCATTTCGGCTTCTTGAATGGCTTTATCTACGTCAGTGGAGAAAAACAAGTTACGCCCACGAGCCTCATCCACCACTTCGGCCAAACCGGGTTCGTAAACCGGAAGTTTATCCAAGTCCTTATCGTTCCAAGCCTCTATACGGGCCTCATTAATATCGACTACAGTAACTTTTATTTCCGGACATTTCTGTGCGATTACGGACATAGTAGGACCGCCCACATATCCGGCGCCGATACAACAAATGGAGGTGATTTTTTTCATTTTATTGTTTGTAAAGCGTAAAGCGTAAAGCGTAAAAAAATACCCGTTGAGGCATTACGCCTTGCCGATACGTATATTTTTAATTTTCGTGTAAACTTATTTGATGACTGAGCTTTTTTTCGGAGGGTATCCGTGTGTAAGCACCCGCATGGTTCCGGGACAACACCAGGCTAACATATGTCAGGTGTTCAGCCTTTTGGGACGAAACCTGTGTAAAATCCCCCAGAGTGATATCTTTCGCATTCAAATTAAACCTCTTTTCGAATTATTGCGATGAAATAGATCATAACAAGCGATTATCTGGAATATCAAGTCTCTTGCGTTTGACTCATTTCGTAGAGTCGGAATGCCGGAATAAGGAAGATAGCGACGAAAGGCAATTGCGCCAGGTTTTTCAATTGCTGGGCCAAGGAATATCCATAGGCGTACTGCCCTGTCAGCATACTGAAAGCCACGGCAGAAACACAAAGAAGCACCACCGCTACGTAAATTCCCAGAGTAAAACCGAAATAACGGCCCTGCCCGAAAATACCGTAAATCAAGGTAGCCGTGGCCAAAGGAATCGATATGAACTGAAACAGTGTGGATAACCAACGCGGATCCCGCAAAAAAGCCTGTGACATAGTCGCCAAGGTCATTGGATAGCTCTCATAATCCGGACGTAAGCGAGGCAAAAGGAAGCCTTTGATATTGGGATTGATAAAATTAAAAATATACCGTTCCCTAAAATATCCGACGAGCAACAAGAGCAAGGCCGCGCAGACTACCAACAGGTATCGTATTAATTTCCGCTTGTTCATACCTCTACGCTGGCCTTCCGAACCTTATCTTTTTCCATACTGGCATAAATCGAATAATGATTCACCCACCACCACCACAAGGCTAGGACACCACTGTAGACAACCAATGTGAAAGCGTATTTATGACTAAAATCCAAGTAAGCGGGCCAATACATCTGCACCATGCTCAGGGCTACGATTCTCACTAAATTCAAAAGGTAGATAGCGACAAATCCTCCCAAAACAAATGACAGCTTCGGCTTCCAAGATCCGGGGAAAGCTATAAAGAAGCCTCCGTAGAGGGCGTACAAAACCAACCCGTTACATGAATCGGCTACATTCAACAGCTTTTGACCGGAACAAACAACGCTGGTCCAAACCGAATCCTGCGCCATACTTGCGTCATAGCCCAATACTTTCAGGATCCAGACACTCTGCCCCGTAACAGCTGTCGTCAACCAATCGTCTACGACACCCAAATCTCTCAGCCACGATTCGTAGACAAAAAACCATAGGGCGTATAAAGCCAAAGCCTTAACGAAAAACACGATCAACGAATTCCTTTCCGATTGCTTTTGCGCCATATCATTGATATCCAAGCCAAAATTTTCCTCATCGCCTAGAAGACAAGACATACCTTGTCTCTACGACCAATCCTTAATTCAACAATAAATCGGAATACATCTTTACGAAATCCTGAGCTTGCATAAAGTCTTCCGCCAATTTTCTAGCCCCGCTTCGCATTGAAACGTACACTTTATTATCCATCTCCAATATTTCCTCCAAGACAGCTTCCAACGCTTCAGGATCCTCCAAAGGAAAATCCCATCCCGCATCTTTCGTCCGAAGTTCTTTCCAAGGCGTGCGGTCACTGATCATCACTGGCAAGCCGACATTGAAAGCCTCAAAGATAGCGTGCCCGAAGTTTTCGCCCAAAGTAGGCAGTACATAAAAATGATAATCCTTCAAAATATCCGATACCTCGGAAGGTTGGATCGCCCCTTTGTACGTACACCGCACATGCGGTGGCAGTTTCTTGATCAAGGCCTGACATTCTTCCCAATACTCCGATTCCTTTATCGGCCCATAGATATCATAAATAATCGTCTTTCCATACGAAGGCATTCGAATCAAAGTATTCAAAAAGGCTAAATGGTTTTTCATCCTAGCGATCAAAGATACGCTAACAAAACGAATGGCGTCCATTCCTCTGTCCTCTACTACGCTACCCTTTGATTCAATATCAAAAAATGGAACATTTGGCAATATCTTATGTGCTGGTACTTTTAATTTATTTAATATGTCTACTGCCTCTTGCTCATCCGTCGCATGCCATCTTACATTTTCCAAGAGTCCCATACTCTTCAGGAAGAACATAAAAGGTATCTTCTTATACCATTTCAGACGAAAGGCACTATCTCTGAGCATTCCCCGGGGAGCCATAACTACCCTTCCCGAATAGCCTCCCTTCTTTAGTTGCCGTAAAGGCGAAACGATAAAATCCAAGGAAAATACTCCGTTCAGGTATACTGCTTCCGGCATAATATCTCTTACCAAGGTTTTTATCCCCCCGCTATTCCGAAATGACTTCGAACTGTAAAAGACCTTGATATTTTCAGAAAAAGTCACCCATCGGTCTTTCTCCACGGCCAAAATCTCCCCGTCAAGATCCTGATCGCTGGTGTATACATAGCAATCAAAATACGGAGATAACAAGGTCGTTAAATTAGCCAAGGAACGAATCGGTCCACCCGCCTTATAGGCTGGTAAAAAATAATCGTATACGAAAAGGATTCTTCTTTTAGACACTGACTTCAGATTTCTCTCTTACTTTTTTCGCCACTCGGCTCAAACTTGCGCTCCAGCTCTCCAATGTCACTTGTCTTGACAATTCCAAGCTACGATCGGAGAAATCTTGAAGTGTTTCCGAGTCCATCACTACAAATTTGGAAAGTGCCTCTACCAAAACATCTACGTCGCCACTATTGACTTTAAAGCCATTATATCCATCCACAACCAATTCATCCGCGGCACCACACTGATAAGTAGAGATCACAGGCATCCCCACAGCCATTGCTTCGTGTACCACAACCCCCCAAGCCTCGTAATGACTCGGCAGAACAAATACCCCTCCTTCGCGCATAAAGACGCACAGCTCTTCCGGCGACATAAATTCATAATGTGTAATGCGGGAATTAGCTTTCACCCTTTCCGCATAAGGGCCATTGCCTATCACCACAAACTCCCAATCTTTCAATCCGTCTCCCAAACGGTCCAATGCCTCCAACAGCACATCGAGCCCTTTATGCTCTACCAGTCTGCCCGTAAAAACAAAACGCTTAGGTACAGCCCCGGTGACTTCAGCAGGTCTGAAGGCTTCCAAATCGGCGCAATAAAGACCTTTAAGAATCTGATCATTACCAAAACCCAAACGCTGCGCAAAAGGCAATTGCAAAGCTCCCGGTATCCAGATATGGGAAAAATGTTTTTTCAAATAAACAGGCGCCAACAGTGACGCAAGCTGTTGTTTAGCTGTTCCCAGCCATTGGTTATCCATCCCACAGATCACCGGTACGGCATTTTTTAGGCCCCACTTCGCCACCTGAAGGTAGCGCTTATCCCCCCAGCCCGCCACATAAATTGCCACGGGCTGAATTTCCTCCGCCAGCTTCAACAATTTCACTTCGTCAAAATCCTCGCTATCCATCAAACGAATACCGGCTTCATCCTCTAAACAGAATGGAGCGTCCGGAGAAGATCGCTTTCGTAAAACAAAAAACTCAAACCCGTACTCTTGATGACTCTGCCGCATGCAAGCCATCCAATAGCCTGTCAAACGGGTATATAACACCAATACTTTCATTTTTTTACTATACAGAAATGGGTGATTTTCCACTACGTTCATTCAAATCTTCTTCTTCCTGTCTCTCTCTATCAGCACCCTGTATCGCCCAATACAAAAAGAACATGGGAGTAAAAGCGTTCATCGAGGCGGCCATCCAAGATTCAGTGATCCCTAAAAAAAGTGTGGCGCACAAAAAGGCTAAAGCTAGACGTTTATTTGCGGAACGAAGAAAGCACTTAAAAATAAACCAGAGATACAACCCCAAACCAATAAAACCTACGTCCATCAACATACTTAAATAACTATTCCATACGCCTGACCAATGCCGAGCCACTACTCCCGTCAAGGTTCTTCGATATTCTCCGATAAAATGTATATCATAGAGCATACCCTTACCTATCCATGGCGACTTCTGAATTTCTGTCCAAACGATTTTCCACACCTCCGAACGGCCACTGGCGGTCTCCAATGAATCTACCCTTGCATACTCCGTCAAACCATAGGTATTTAAAATTTCCGTCCAATTAAATGAATTGAAAAAATAAAATAATAAAAATGTAATGCCTCCTGTAAGGATCATTCGCAAACTATTTTTAAGGCCCCAAGACAACATAACATAGATAAAAATACAGGCCAAGGCACTCCTCGAGCCACTCAACACAACTGAAATTAGTATTAACACCTGCAATAAGCGTAAAGCCCTAACATAGGGTTTATCATCATTTACAACCGTAATAAAATAATCCAAAAGAGGCAACAGCATAACAGAAAGCAAGCCTAAGCCATTGGGATTCCCCATCAGTCCAGAAAAACGACCAGCCATTTCAACATTAAAAAAAGAAAAACCAAATATTTTCACTAAAATGCCAAAACCAAAAAATAAATGACCAAATAACAAAATAGCATCAATTATACGCCAACGGTCATTCCTATACCAACCACCTATTTCTACAAAAACGACAAGCCCTACAAGCCAATAGCCTAGACCCCGCAAAAAGGAGTCAAAAAATACAGGCGAATATAATAAAGCCAAAACACAAGAATATACAGATAAAACAAGCAATCGATTCGTGGGCGAAATAAAAATCAAATGTTTACGAAATAAACTAACGAAAAATATTCCTAAGATAACAAAACGCAATATTTTCCAATAAGCAAACTGCTGTGATACCTGATCACTCATCCAGAAAATCAGAAGAAACAACAACAACCTAAAACGATCATTTCCTGACTGGAAATGCATAGCGAGCAATAATACCAATGAAGCTAAGATAAAGCCACCAAAAAAACCCGTTATGCCAATTAGAATCAGCCATAAATATTCTTTCTTCTGCCCGACAATCGCCTGATACAAATATTCCATTTCGAAACTTCACATTCTCTTCATAAAAATAGATCTAGGCACTCATCTCATTTTTGACTGAAATACACGATTTTAAACAATCAATGGTCATCAATCCTATCTTTTCCCATGAAAGTTGTCGCACTTTTTCAAGCGATGCTCCTTTGAGGTCTGCTAATGATCGCTTATCCCTTTCAATTATTTCCAACATAGACTTACGCAAATCTCTGGTTATGGCATTAGGTGAAAGAAGTTTCCCATTTTCCAAGCCAACCATCGCTGCCACCGCCCCTACATCTGTAGCAATAATAGCCAAACCTTGAGACATCCCTTCCATAATAACATTAGGCATTCCTTCCGAATAACTAGGGCAAACCAAAACATCACAAGTTCTTAAAATATTCTTTATCTCAGATTGATCATACTTAGGTCCATGGTAAAAAATATGCTCTCCTGAAACCTGTTGCGATTCCGGTATTGGCCCTACAAAATGAAACTCAAACTGGTTTTCAGGCAATGTTCTTAATACCTCTTTAATTTCTTGAATGCCTTTTCTTCTTTCCGCTCTTCCAACAAAAATAAATTTCACCCGGTCTTTCCCAAAATTCCTTAGATCATCTGATGTATTAATCCAATCTTGATTAATTCCCGTTGGGATATCTATAATTTTCCCACGTCCCCCAAGACGTTCTATGATTGTCGTAATCTTTCCCCCATAAGAAAATAAATAATCGCTATGCTTAATATGCTCTAAAACTGGTAACTTCAAAAGTTGTAATTTCAGACCAACCTTAAAACTCGGCCATTTTTGAAACATCTCGTATCCATGAAAATTTACGCCAAAAGGAATTTCCAACAACCCTTTACGTTTCATCCTTAAAAAATGCCAGCCCGAAAAGCCTTTCGCATACACAAAATCAACAGGCCTCCGTTTCAAAAATTCTTTGAATATAAGCTTTGAATATAAATATAAGGTCCACAAATAATGCCCTGGAAACCACCTAACTATAGGATAATCAATTATGATTTCGTTTATATTACCTCTTTCCTCCTCAGTAAATGGATTTTCTAAATGTTCCTTTCCCTTCGGGATAAAATGATACAAATCAACTTGCGTCCCCTTTCGCGCCAAAGTCTTAACCAAATTATACGAATGCTTCTGCATTCCTCCCATCACGTAGGGATAGATACCATTAGTAACAAGAGCAATTTTCATATACAATCTTTATACATTTTTTTCAATGCCTCAATATGATATACAGGCATATATTTTTTTCGAAATTCCGATTGTCCATCATATTGGGTTGTGTCATTCAATACAGAAATGATTCCTTCAGCAAAATCATCATTTGAAATACCTTTGACAAGTGCTCCAACCTTAGGGGTTAACCACTGACTAATTCCCCCAACATCAAACCCAACTACTGGTTGACCTTTAGCCATAGCCTCCAAGCCTACGATACCAAAAGCTTCAGGGTAGATTGACGGGACTAACACAATGTCAGCTTGCAACATGGCTGCGAGAACATCTTTTTGAGTCTTCCATCCTGAAAAGTTCACAAACTGACCTACCCCTAAGTCATGAACAAGGCATTTAAATTCATCCTTATCTACACCCTCACCTATAATATCCAAATAAACATCAACCCCTTGCCTTAATAATTTCTCCACCGCATTTATAGCATAATGAACGCCTTTGTGCCGTATCAAACGACCTACGAATAACAACTTTTTAGTTCCGTTATTCATCGTTTTTTTCTTCGACTCAATTTTAGTCGACGAAAAATAAGGGTTTAGGTTTAATACATCTTTGGGTATCCCAGCTTTTATCGCCTCTTCTCTCATATATTCAGACATCACAAGGACTTTTCGATACACTTGATGAGCGTACTTGACTTCAAACGCTGTATTTTGATATGCGGGGATCAAACGTTTAGGGTGACGATTACAACAGCCCTCTTTATATGCCTGATAAAAACAATGAAGACCAAAAGGCTTTTGACAGACCTTCTCACTTTTCCGTAAAAACTTACCGCTTCCGGGGCAAATCATTCTAGGTTCGTGCATGGAACGAATCAATGGTTTAAGTTTGCTTAAATATTTTATGAGATCAGGATCCGAGATACTGTGAAGGTGAAGAATATCATATTGTGAGACAAACTCGGCCAAATCATCGTGCTCAATTTCAGTCACCACAGCACCTCCCTGAGTCAGACCTTGTAACTTGCCCTCTTCCCTTTTTATCGCCAACAAATCAGCATCCAATCCATACTCAGGAGATAATTCTAACAACTGATGGATATAAACCTCAACACCACCACTATTTTCTATTTTATCATTAATATGTAGAACTTTCACTAATTATATTATCTACTCCTTTAAATCAATTATTATTTTGGGCCGTCAAAATAACTTCTCTAACGACTTCTTTCCATTCAAAATTCGATCGAACCTCTTGGGACCAAGATTCTCCCTTTTCTTTTACTTCCTCTCTTTTACAATTCATTATCGTAGAGAACATACTACTAATTGAGCTATGATCATTAGGTCGAAATTTAAAACCATTTACTTTATTTTCGCAAAGCCTCTCAAACGCCCAATAATCTGGAACAATTGGGCAAACCCCATATATCCCATACTCAAAGTATTTGATAGGTGCCATATGGGGCTCGCAATCAGGGATCAACCCCAAATCCATAATACCTAAATAATCAGATAATCCTTCTTTAACATATCCAGTAAAAATTACATTGGACAATCCCAATTCACATACTTTCTCTTTACAATATTCATAGTTCCCCCCAGCCCCTACCATCAAAAATCTAAGCGCTTCATTCTCCCTAAAATAGGGAATAAAAGATTCTACTCTATGATAGCTAGCGAAAGAACCAACATACCCTACAACAATGTCCTCTTCTGATAAACCCAGAGACTTTCTTAATATAGATATTCTTCCCTCTCGTATATTCGAATCTTCATCGACAGGCAAATATACCCCCAATGGCTTTGCGATAATTTTTGCGTTTTTGAGATTAAATTTATCCCTTACAAAAGGGATCGCCGATTTTGCTTCTGTTACCACGACATCGGCGCTTTGCAACTTCAACCGCTCAATATAATTAGCTAATTGAACAGACGGAACTCCATATGCATCATCTGCCAATTCAGCAATACAACCCGATGTTTCCAAAAAATAGGGTATTCCATGCTTCCTAGCCAATCGGCCTCCATCTACTGAAAACAAACACGAACGTTCATAAATAAAGTCCGGTCTATTATCCACTAAATAATCTTCTATTAAAGCTCTATATTTCTTTTTTCTTCTAATAGAATTGAATTCTCGCCCTAGTACCCTCAATTTTTGAGGCAAGAAATCTTTAGTCGATTTCGACTTTTCCACCACTACATCATCTTCACCTTGAGAATTCAGATTCTTGCGTAAGTAATCTCCAAATAACAAAGGTGTTACCTCATGACCATGATCCCGAAAGGCTTTTATTGTCCCTCGAATATGCGTTCCAGCACCACCACGCATATCGTAATAGATGCCTTCACTAGCTACTAAGTATAATATTTTCATTTGCAATATCTTGAAGCTTTTCCAAAATCCTGTCTGTAGCCTTTCCATCCCAAAAAGGTGGCACCTGACCGGTCTTGTAGGTTCCCAGAATAACTTGGTCGACGTATCGCTGTATCGTTTCGAAATCGAAAGGTACCAACGTATTCGTTCCAAGATCAACAGTAACCGGTCGTTCCGTATTCTCCCGAAGCGTCAAACAAGGCACTTGCCTAAAAGTCGTCTCCTCTTGAATGCCACCGCTATCCGTTAACACCATCTTGCATGAAGCTATTAATTTCTGAAAAGCAAAATAATCTAAAGGTGGAGTCGTAAACACATTTTTCAGACCAACAAACGCTTCCTCAAACCCGAAATCCTTTATCCTAGCCCTCGTTCTTGGGTGAATTGGAAAAACAACCTTAAAACGTTGGTCCAGATATTCTAATAGACGAATTAAAGTTTCTATTCCTTTTCTATGATCTACATTCGAAGGCCGGTGAACTGTCATTAGAACAAACTCTCTCTCCTTGACGTTTAAATCCTGAAGAATTGGATTCGCTTGAATCTGGCATTCAAAAGCAACCATGGTATCAATCATCGTGTTCCCGACATGAAATACCTTTCCCTTGCGACCTTCCTTCTCTAAGAAAGTTAATCCACTTTCCTCTGTCACAAAATAGTAATCAGCCATTTCATCCACCAACAAGCGATTCCACTCTTCGGGCATCCCCAAGTCAAAAGAACGTAAGCCACTTTCCAGGTGGGCCAATTTAATCCCCTTTTTATTAGCGACTATCGCTGCGGCCAATGTAGAATTCACATCACCAGGTACAATAATCAAATCCGGCGTATAGATATTGTCAATCAAATCCTCCAAAGACACCATGATTTCAGCCATTTGTTTGACGGGCGAATTTGGGCTTATATTCAAAAAATAATCTGGATGTAAATCAAATTGGCTAAAAAAAACATCGGCCATCTTTTCATCATAATGTTGTCCTGTATGAACGATTTTAAGATCAAAACCAGAATACTTTTCTAAAATTCGCTTTCGAAACTGCGTAACCTTGATAAAATTCGGTCTTGTGCCGACAACCACCAATAACTTCATTTTATTTTGGGTTTAATTTTGCTGATAAATATCATTTAACTTTGCGACCAAGTAGACATCAGAAAAGCGATTCTGACAATCATTCTCGAATTCAAGATTCTTCGACTGCCTGATCTAATACATTTCTATGATTACTCAGTAGACCCCGAGTCAATTTATATGTTCTCTCCAATACAATCGAATGAGAATAATAACGGTTTAATTTATCTCTATTCTCCTCTACCTGTTCCAAACTCAATCCTAAGCCTTGAAATTTTTGAAGATCTTTCTCTACACAAAAGAAGAAAACACCTAAATCTTTTAAAAATGATGCAAGAACAGAGCGATCATTCAGATATAAATTAGCTCCCGCCCAAAGAGAAACTAAACAATTCCCTACCGCTTGCTGGCGGTGATGATTCATAATGACATGCCTCGATTGATACAAGATTTGATCATGATAAACATCCCGTGGCATAAAATCAGATAGTATTCTCACCTTTCCCTCAAAAAATTTCTCCGCATGCGTACTAATTTCCTGAGCATACTGAGTATCGCCATAATTAAGCGGTAAATTAATCTTTATTGAATTACCAAAATCCAAAATCCCTACAGTATTCAAACCAGTCAGCGCTTCAATATGGTTATTCGTAGGCGTCGCAGAATTTCCAATCAAGATATCACTACCTATAACACGTCGATCTTTAAGATTATCTGGTATATACTGCGCAATAGAACCATACGAAAAAGGTAAACAAGGTGTCTTCAACCCCCAATATTGCCTATATATTTTCTCTTCTTGAGGCAAGATCGTAGAAAAAGAATTGAAGCGTTGCCTCAAAGCCTTTGCCTTGGTATAATAAAAGCTTTTCCCCTTTAAGAAGCGATAAGTATGAGAGAAGAAAACGGGAAAATACCGATAGAGCAAATCCGAGAAATTATGTGCTAAGCTCCTCTTTTTCTTTAACCAAGCTAAAGTCTCAGTCTGATAAATCCATTCATCCATTCCTGGACCGAAATAGGCATCTCCTCCCCAACTGTTCCAATGCAAAATAGCTTTCGCTGATACCGTTTGTACCAACTTCTGAAAAGATATAGAGAAAAATCCATGAAAAACAGTAGCGCTAGCTTCATTAATCATTCTAACTACATCTGAAAAATCACGCTCATCCGATAAGTCTCGGCGCTGTATTCCATGATTTTTAACATGTGTAATGGGTAATGACGCCGGATGGTCAATAATGAAAAGATGCTCATCCAGATCCACTTCTAGGAACAGTGAGATAGCTATATCAATAAATTTCTCATCGGTTGCTAAGTGTATTATCATCAAACAATTATTCTTAAGAGTACTCAGAAATAACTCCTCAAAAAACAAACAAAAGAGCTCACACTCTAGGGTAAGTTAAATTACTATTTAACTCACAATCTTCAGTTCTATAAAATCCTTAACACCCCCTATTATCAAAAGCTCCTAAAAGAGGAATTCACTCCCTTGTCATTTCAATATTTATAAAGATTTTTCGGCCTTCTTCATCGAAAAAAAAAGCATTCGAATATTCCCCATGTGTTAAAGCACGTAACTTATTAATATGATTCAAAAAGGTGTCAGTATTATCAAGATCAATTTCACACAGATCATCAAAATCGCGCTTCAAATTCACATTGCCTTCAGGCTTTGAAACTGCCACATACTTATTATCAAGAATATCTACTAAACTATTTCTCAACAAACGAATCTCGGCATCTAATATCTTATTATAGGCTGAAAACGACGTATCCCACTTTTCAATCACAACCTCTTCTTGACAAATTACCGGCCCATGATCCAATTTCTCATCAATTTCATGGATTGTAGCACCACATGGCAAACCATTAATAATAGAAAAAACCTGAGGAAACCAACCTCTGTTATAGGGATTTAAACCAGGATGCACATTAATACACCTAACATTCTTGACTAATTCTTCAGGAAAAAACTGTTTACAATGTAATGAAAATATAACCTTGTATTTTCTAATTAGCTCATGGGTATTTGTGGCGACTTTAAGCGGAAAAATCCGATCATCATTTTTATACTTTTCTCTAAATTCTTGATTATTCCAGCTATAGGCATATTCGAAGTGATAACTTTTAATTAGATCTAAATCACCCTCTCCAACTAATTCCCTAAAACGCCTTAATAATTGGTCATTATCTGTTAATAGTAAAACTTTCATGATTAAAAATTCAAATTCTACACAAGAATCTTACGCAATTAATAATATTGACTTCTCAAAACAATCCTACAAACCATATCAATCTCTACTTCCGTCAACTGATAGTATAAAGGAAGACACAAAATCCGTCGTGAAATATCCTCTGCCACTGGCATCGGTTCCGAAGTGACGTATTCCAAACTTGAAAGGGTTGGATAAAAATATCGACGAGCAAATATTCGATTCATCTCCAACGTTTCAAATGCCTTCAAACAGGCCTCTTCTGTCTCGAACACCACGGGATAATAAGCGTAATTGAATTCTGTCCCAACCGCAACCACTGGTTTTTGTAATTTCAATTTATCCAGCCAGCGGTTATAATGCTTCGTATCTCGTTTTCGCTTAGCCAGAATATCATCGGCGTATTTCAGATTACACAAGCCCATAGCCGCATGAAATTCAGAATTCTTACCGTTAATACCCATGCCGTCGAAAGATTCCGGGCCATTGTGTCCGAAATTACGCATATAAGCCAAACGCTTCAAAACCTCGGGGTCTTGGCTCACCACCCCCCCACCTTCCACAGAGTGAAATAGTTTGGTGGCATGAAAGCTGATGGTGCTTATATCACCGAATTTCAAGACTGATTCACCTTGATATCTAGTTCCGAAACAATGAGCGGCGTCGTAAATCACCTTGAGCCTATGCTTATCGGCAATACGTTGGATAGCCTCAATATCACAAGGATTGCCATATACGTGCGTTGCTAATATCGCTTCGGTCTCTTCCGTAATTGCCACTTCTATTTTGGCGGGGTCAATATTGAAGCTCTCCGGATCAATATCTACGAACACTGGTGTACAGCCCTCCCAAACGATGGAAGAGGTAGTGGCCACATAAGAAAAGGGCGTGGTGATAATCTCCTTGCTCAGTCCTAAGGCCTTGATTGCCAACTGCAGAGCTATCGTTCCGTTGCTAACGAAGAGGAAATGTTTCAGCCCTAAATATTCTTTCAAACCTAGCTCCATCTCGTTGACCAAGGGACCGTTGTTAGTCAGCCAGTTACGCAACCAGATATCCGAAACCATAGCTTCATACTCTTCCTTTGGTGGCTGAAAAGGTACCGTTACCTGTATCATTATTATCCTGTAAAATAGAATTAAAAACACACTCACACTCGGGTTTCCCCACCCAGGTAAGGAGACAACACCGGAACGAAACGCCCCAACTGTGTCCGCAAGAGCCTCTCGCCTTCTAGACGAAGAGCGAAAGCACCCGCTTCATATACGATGAGATAAGCCAAACCGATACCTACCAAACGCATCGCTCGGTCCAAAGCATCTATGGTAGGCCAATATTCTGCCAGCCAACGCAAAGGGGGCACTGTCGCCAATGAGAGCAACAAATAAGGCAGGGGCAAACGCAATAAATATTGAAAACACTGCCCCATTTCCCTAGAGGCAAACCAAGTGTTCCAACAAACTGCATTCAATCCGACCAGCACTAAGCCGTAGAGGTAACCTTCCAAGCCGAAATAAAAACCGACTAGCAGATTGATTCCCATTACGACTTTTTTGATTACCTCCAAGCGCAAGAAGTCTCTAGAATTCCCGCGACCCGACAATACATTGACCAAGAGAGCACTAAAAGGATAAACAAAACCGCTCAAAACCAAGATCCGAAAGATGGGCACCGAAGGCATCCACTTTTCCGTAAACAAGAGCACTATCAAATCCTCACTGACTAAATACACGCCACCCAAAAGCAAAAACACCACATAAGCGAGCATATGATAACTACGGAACACCACCTGCCGGAATTGTCGGAGGTCGTTTTGCAGTTTACTCAGGACCGGGAAAAGCACTGACATCAAACTACCCGAAGAATACTGCACCACCATTCCGTCAAGCCCTTTGGCCCGTTGAAAATAGCCCAATATCCCTGGCGAAAATATCTTTCCGATGATCATCACATCCAGCCTCGTAAAAAACGCATCGAGCAATCCCGAAAGAAACATCCGGAAGCCAAAACCCCAAAGCTGGCGCAAAGCCTTGAAAGAAAACAGGATTTTCGGCGTCCACTGGCTGAAAAACCAAATCAAAAGCACCCGAAGCAAAGCGCCCGACAGGTTCTGCGTTACCAAAGCCCAAACGCCGTAACCCTCGAAGGCCAAAAACACACCGAGAGCCCCGCTTAACGTACCGGCGATTACGCCAGCCTTTACTATGGCGTTGTAACGCAATTCACGTCGCAAGTGTGTAGCTTGTACCGCCCCGAAAGCGTTCAGCAAAAAAGCGAAAGCCATAACCTGCGTGATCGCCTTCAAGGCTGGACGTTCGTAAAAGCCCGCCACATAATCAGCGCTGAAAAACAAGGTCCCGGTAAGCAACAAGCCCAACGTGAGGTTGAAAAAGAAAACCGAGGAATAGTGCACCGGTAACACACGCTTGCGTTGCACCAAAGCGCCCCCCAGCCCCACGTCCATAAACACACCCGACAGCCCGACCACCACGTTAACCATGGCCAACAGCCCGAACTCTTCAGGCTCCAATAGCCTGGCCAAGAAAATGGAAATCACGAAGCCAACACCTTGGTTAGCTAACTTACCACCAAAGTCCCACACAAAGGCTTTTAAGCCTTTTTTTTTTAATTCACTCAACGTTGCTTTGCATCTATATTAATACTCATTTCCCCCACAAGTAAGGCTTTTTTTCTCTGGCTCCTTCGTCTTCCTGATGCCTAATCCGTAATGATAATCGGACTGTTGAGCCTACATTAATCAATCTGGGTCATCCTCTTATTAGTGGAGAGAGGAAAATTCCCCTGAACTAAAACCGATATTTCCCTAAAATTTCACATAAACCCACACTCGTATGTTTGTTTTGGCAAGGCGATTGTATTTGGATTAACGCTTCCGAAAATCGGAAGAATTTATCCCATTAACGATAAACTTGAAAAAGCTATGTTGACAAAACAAGTCACAAGCCATCAGTTCATCACTCCGTCGCGCTACCCGCTTTTGGCAAAGGACATGCAGACTTGCCAAGCCATAGCCGATTTTGTCACTTCCCTTATTATGCAACATTCGCTTAAAGCGCTAAAGTCGCATATCACGGAGGACAACAAAGAGCAGTCGGCCGAAAAAGCGAATAAGCAAGTAAAGGAGCTGACCCGGCTGATTTCCAATTTGGAAAACAATATCGTGAACGAAACGGACCCTCAAGAAATCGACGATCTGGAAGTCAAGCTCGATATGGCCAAGGCGCAACTCAGAGCCTTAAAGAAAAAGCTGACGAAGGGGGATTCCCTAAACGGTATCCAAGCCTGCTACGAAGACCTAAAACAGGCCAACAACGACAACTCCAGCGAAATTATGCGCGCGGCGTTTATCGATTACCTTAACGATTATGTTGTTCCCGGCAACTTGGGCGAAGGCACGGTGACGTTCGAAGGTATCGAATACGTGGCCGAGGCCGTAACCGACTAAATTTCACATCCATCAATTAAAAGTCCGTCGTTATCGGCGGGCTTTTTTTTGACCTTTCCGCAAACATCTTCCTTTCCCTAGCCTTTTACTTATCGAATCACAAAGGCTTTTTTCTCCCTATGGGCTTAAAACTGTTTCGGCAATTCAGTTTGCGTGAGCGGCAAATCATAGAATGGATGCTCTCAGAAGACCGGAGCCTCCGGACCATCGCCCGCTTGCTTCAGCGTTCCCCTTCCAGTGTCAGCCGTGAAATCCGGCGCAACACTGCAGGACAACTATACAGGGCCTCTTATGCCCAGTCAATAGCCACGGCCCGTAAAAGGATTATGTCGCTGGGCGGTAGACACAAATTCCCGAAGTTCCGGTTTCGTCTTTTTCCCTACCGGCACACCCTAAGCCACGCGCTTATTTGCTGGTGTTCGGACCTGGAAGATTATATCAGAATCAACCAGAATGCACCAAAATATCTATGCGGAACATTCTTTAGGCACCCGTCCCTCTATCCCATTTTCAAAAAGCCATATCATTACAGCGGACTCATCACCCTAGGCAAGCTTCTATTGGCTCACAGGCAACGTAAGCGAAAACCCGACAGAAACGGGCAACCTCTTATGAGAGTTAGCTACCGCAATCCTGAGGCAAGACCTGATAAAGCATCCTTCCATGTAATGGCAAGGGAGGTCGCTTAATGTCAATTTTTTAATAACAGCCCTATCGCTTATTCAATAGTCCAGCATCTTCGCTTGTTTCCTTTATTTTTTTGGCTAAAAACCAACAAGAAAGCCTTATCATCTTAAATTCCTGATATTTGAAGCCCCCTTTTTTTGATCCACCAGTTCTCTTCCTCCAAAATCCGGATATGTTGCGGTTGCTCACGTACCGAAGGATCATAGCTCCTATAGGCTCGGCGACAAACACTTTACCTTGACGGCAAATCCTTAGACAGGTGATAAAACAGCGAAATCATTACATCCGCCAAACACCCTCAGCCCTAAACCGTTCTAAGACCTACGCTATTACCCCGATTTGGCCTATAATTTGCGCAATTGGATATTCACACCCTTTACTCTGTACTCTTTACCATTTACTCTCCATAAAAGCCCAATGTATGGAAGAAGAATTCGAAGACGACGAAAACAAAGGCAAAAGCTACAGTATAGATCTGGACAAACTGTTGCCTCCCGACAAATACCACCTGATCGCGGAGAACATCGAGGAATGCCAGCAGTTCGCCGACGATATGGCCAAAAACCTTAAAGAAGCCGAGGGTAAAGATATGCGCACCGTCCATTTGGAGCACGAGCTGGACTTGATTGAAGCCAGAATTCACCGTGAGCTGGAATCCATGCGCGGTGGCGTGAACGAAGTCCGTGACCTTCTGGGCAACCAAAACGACGAAAAGAAGGACCAAGAACCCAGCTCTATATGGGAAGACGAGCACTATATGGAACTCTACGACGAGTTGGAAAAGGTTTATACCCAAGAAGTCCTCGACCAATTCAAAAACGAAAAGGAAGAGGGATTCTTTATATTCCGCCGCCATATATGCTGGAAAACCCATTTGGTCAGCATCAAGGCGCAAAGGGCCGTCACTGTCCGGTATCTTGAGGAACATGTGGTTCCCGGCAATATCGGCGAGGGTGTGGTTACCTTTGAGGGGCAGACTTATATTGCTGGAAAACCGGACTGATCCAAATGTTTCCATCTGGGGTGTGTCCATCCGCATGTTCCCGGGACGATGTCCCGGGCTAACCAATGTAAGGCTTTCAGCCTATTGAATATCGTATATTATCGATGGCTCAATCTATTTCTAGGCAATATATCCACCTTGTGTTTTCTACCTGGAAACGGGCAGAAATGATTGATCCCTTGTGGGAACGGGAATTACATAACTATATGGGCGCAATTTTGCACGAGTATCAGTCGCACGCAATCGCCATAAACTCAGTCCCTGATCACATTCATATTCTTTTTTTGCTCTCAAAAAACCATGCCTTGGCCAGCGTCGTCCAGAAACTGAAACAAAACAGTTCTATATGGATTGGCAAATCCAAAGGATTGCACGGATTCAAATGGCAAAAAGGTTACGGAGCATTTTCAGTAAGCCAATCAAAGCTGGAAACCGTAAAAAGGTACATCCACCGCCAAAAAGAACATCACAACAAAGTGTCGCTAGAAGCAGAAATAAGCAAGTTATGCCTAGCCTACCAAGCCCCGAATTTTAACCCGGACTATTATTGGCGAGACGATCAACCCAAACTAGGCTGAAAGCCTTGCATTCATCAGCCCGGGACGATATCCCGGGAACATGCAAATGGACCGCCCTTGACGGGAACACGCAGACGGACAAACACAGACTACAACCTCCCGTCAACAGCCCTCTTAGGCAAAATATTCTTCACATCATAAATCACCCCTTCAGGCGAACAAAGATCACGGATATCCATATCAAGGAATTCCTTATGCGCTACGGCCAAAACCACAGCGTCGTACTTTTCACCGTTAAGCTCCGGCAACAAATCAAGACCGTACTCATACCTCACCTCGTCAGCCTCGGCCCATGGATCATACACCGACACATCAGCGCCATAATCCTTCAACTCGTTGATCACGTCTATGGCCTTGGTATTACGGATATCAGGACAATTTTCCTTAAACGTAATCCCGAGTGTCAATACCTTGGCCCCTTTGACCGCAGTACCTTTATCAATCATCAACTTTACAGTCTGGCTGGCCACATAAGCCCCCATACCGTCGTTGAGACGACGTCCCGCCAAAATAATTTCAGGATGATAACCTGTCTCCTGCGCCTTTTGGGCCAGATAGTACGGATCAACTCCTATACAGTGTCCGCCTACCAACCCGGGACGGAAAGGCAAGAAATTCCACTTCGTTCCCGCCGCTTCCAAAACATCCGCCGTATCGATATCCATACGGTTAAAGATCTTGGCCAGTTCGTTGACAAAAGCGATATTAATATCCCGTTGCGAGTTCTCGATCACTTTCGAGGCCTCCGCCACTTTAATATTCGGAGCCAAGTGTGTACCCGCTACTATCACGCTCCGGTAGATCTCATCAACCACTTTCCCTATCTCGGGCGTCGATCCCGCCGTTACTTTTTTGATCTTAGTTACGGTATGCTCTTTATCACCCGGATTGATTCGCTCAGGAGAATATCCGCAATAGAAACCCTCGTTGTATTTCATTCCCGAGAATCTTTCCAGTACCGGAACACATTCATCCTCCGTCACACCCGGATATACCGTAGACTCATAAATTACGATATCCCCTTCCCTCAATACCTTGCCCACCGTTTCGCTAGCTTTGTACAAAGGAGTCAGATCAGGGCGGTTATTTCTGTCCACCGGCGTCGGAACCGTAATTATATAGACATTGGCTTCCGCCAGCATTGCCGTATCGGCAGTAAAGGCTATCCCGAAATCGTTGTCTGACTCATCATCAGCCTGCGGAATATTTCCGCCCACGGCTTCCATAGCGAGTCCATCAGCCCCTTCAAGCTCCAACGCCTTTACAGCGTCAAAAGCTACACTGAAATTTTCACCGGACTCTTTGATTACTTGTCGCAGGTACTCGTCCGACACTTCCAAAGTATGGTCGTGCCCGTCGTTTAGCTCCCGCACACGGGTTTCGTTGATATCAAAACCTATAGTCGGGTATTTTCTTCCGAACTCTACCGCAAGTGGCAGACCGACATAACCCAAACCGATTACGGCAATTTTATGCTTACTCATTTTCTTTGTACAAAAAATATCTGAGGAATATGTTAGTCTTTTGTTGTCCCCACAGCCTTAGCCAAATACCAATCCACCGTCTTCACTATCCCAGTCTCAAAGTTCTCGTCAGCCTTCCAGCCCAGTTCAGTCTCTATTTTGGTGGCGTCGATTGCGTAACGGCGATCATGTCCGGGACGGTCAGTTACGAAACGGATCAACGATTCGTGCTTTTGGCCGTCAGGCATCGGACGTTTTTCGTCCAGAATCTCGCAGATGGTCCGTACGATATAGATATTCTCCCGCTCGTTACGTCCCCCTATATTGTATGTCTCGCCGGAACGGCCGGTATGGTAAGCCAAATCAATCCCTTTGCAATGGTCCAACACATAGAGCCAATCACGCACGTTTTTTCCGTCGCCGTATACGGGAATTTGTTCGCCGGCCAAGCATTTACGGATAATCGTCGGGATCAGTTTTTCGTCGTGTTGTTTCGGTCCGTAGTTGTTTGAGCAGTTTGACGTCACCACATCCATTCCGTAGGTATGATGATAGGCCCTTACGAGCATATCGCTCGAAGCTTTGGAAGCGCTGTACGGACTGTTTGGGGCGTAAGGAGTCGTTTCGGTAAACAGCCCCTCTTTTCCCAACGTCCCATATACCTCATCAGTGGATACATGATGAAAACGGCAAGACTCATAACCTTCCTTATAGCGGAACGGCCCGTTCATCCAATGGCTTCGGGCCACGTCAAGAAGCGTGAAAGTACCGTTGACATTAGTCCTGACAAACGCTTCAGGACCGCTGATGGAGTTATCGACATGCGATTCGGCAGCGAAGTGTATCACTCCCCTGATATCGAATCTTTCGAAAATCGTTTCCACAACGCCCCTATCGGCTATATCACCCTGAATAAACTCGTAACGGGCCTCGCCTTCAATCTCTTTTAAGTTCGCCAAGTCGCCCGCGTAAGTCAGCAGGTCGAGGTTGACAATTTTATACTCGGAATATTTCTCCAAAAAGTAGGGAACGAAATTCGCTCCTATAAATCCGGCACCGCCGGTAATCAGAATGCTTTTCATAAGTAGTACAAGGTAAATAGTAAAGCGTAAAGAGACTGCTCGAGGACAATCTAAAACCACAAAACCAACAGGTTAACCCTTCAGATATTCATCTCTCGAAACATAAACTATTTTGCTGGATGTACTTATAATCCGATATTATCCTTTGGTCTCTACTGTAGCGGGCAGAATCCCCATCAGGTATTTACCGTAACCGCTTTTGAGCAACGGCCTGGCTATTTCCGCCAGTTCTTCAGCGGAAATAAAGCCCATACGGTAAGCAACTTCCTCTATACAACCAATTTTAAGTCCCTGACGCTCCTCGATTACTTGCACAAACTGGCCGGCTTGCGCCAACGAGTTAAACGTTCCGGTATCCAACCAAGCCGTACCGCGGTTCATCATACCTACGCTCAATTTACCTTTCTCAAGGTACACTTTATTAACGTCGGTAATTTCCAACTCGCCACGCTCGCTTGGCTTTATGGCTTTGGCTATCGACACCACCTCATTATCATAAAAGTATATTCCGGGAACAGCGTAATTGGATTTTGGCTTCTCAGGTTTTTCCTCCAAAGAAACCGCTCTCATCTCAGAGTCAAACTCGACTACGCCATATCGCTCCGGATCCTGAACATGATAGGCAAACACAATTCCACCGTCCGGGTCACTAGACTCTTTCAACGTCTTGGAAAGCCCGGCGCCGTAGAAAATATTGTCTCCCAAAACAAGGGCGACCTTATCGTCACCGATAAACTCCTCACCGATCAAAAAGGCCTGCGCCAATCCTTCGGGCTTTTCCTGAACAGCGTACTCAAACTTACACCCCAAGTTCTCTCCGTCGCCCAAAAGTTGGCGAAACAAGGGCAAATCCCTAGGTGTGGAGATGATCAAAACCTCTTTGACACCAGCCATCATTAGGCAGGACAAAGGATAATATATCATCGGTTTGTCGTACACCGGCATAAGCTGTTTACTCACCGCCAGAGTCAGCGGATGAAGTCTTGTGCCGGATCCGCCGGCCAGAATAATTCCTTTCATATTACTTTTAGACGGGTATACTCAATTAGTACAAAGTAAATAGTAAATAGTAAAGTGTAACGAGACTACTTGGGAACAACTTAAAGAAACTGCCGCTCAGTCGATTGATCTTTTCAACTTCAGAAATCAACATTTTAAAACAAAACCGATACCTGCAGAATGGTTATAATTAGTCTACGGAAGCCGTCTCGGAAACCACCTTAAGGTTCTCCACCGGGATATCAACCACCACTGCCTGCCCCAAGGTCTCTAAGCGTACCATTACACGGCGCGCGCCTTGGTGGTCCATCACTTCCCCTTCACAATCCGCAAAAGGGCCGAACTCTATCATCACCCTTTCGCCCGGTTTTATATCCGAGGCATCGAGCACTTCTATCACTTTCTCGTCGCCGGCCATCCGTCGGATAAACTCCATCTGCGAATCCGGCAATATGGCGGGACGATTCTCATGGTAAACAAACCATGAAACCCCTTTATCCTGAAGAGCAGCCAGGTATTCCCTATCGTCATTCAGGTGGATAAAGACATACGAATTAAACAGTGGCACTTCCACCATTTTCTTTCTGTCGCTCCACTGCCGTAATTCTTTTTTTGTAGGGAAGAATACGTCAAACCCTTCCCGGGCCAATCTCTCGGCTACTTTTTTTTCGGAACGGGACTTTGTATACAGTACGTACCAAGCTTTTCTAAAACTCATTTCCGGAACTGTTTAGGTCTTTGCGTTTATACTGAATCTAAAGGACATATCCCTAACGCAAAAACTTGTAATCTCTTTTTTTAGCTCAAGAAAAAATCTTTCGCTCACAACGATATGAAAACATCGTCATTTTACCGAAAAAACACGGACAAAATCTAGCCTGACCTATACAGCTTCGCCCTTTCAGTCCCAATTATTGAAACTTAAACGCCGGCAGAATTATCTAGGCACAGCTTCGCCCTTTCAGTCCCATTCAAGGGACTTCCGTAAAAGAAAAACCTCCGAAAACCGGCCCAAACGGGCTAGATTCGAAAAAAACAACTGACAAACGGAGACTACCACTGTCAGAAATTTTAACGGTGGCAAATATAATAAAAGGCCCTCCTAATATAAAAATCCCAGAAGTTTTTTTAATTAAAATAATATCTCGTTAATCATTTGGGATTATTACAAAAATTCCATGTTGCTATGAATCAGAATTCATTTATTCTATTTTCAGAGCACTTCACTCGTTTTCATTACATCAACCCACAATTATGAATACATTTTTTATGTGGACAACACGAACATAAACACAATACAATACCGCTAATCAATATGGACATTTTACCTGCGCAACATCCCAACAACAACACTTCGCATAACGGAAAAAATCATCGCAAAAGACATCCGTCATCACAAAATAGAGCTAAATATTTCCATCATATTTTAAAATCAGCAGTGTCATATAAATGAACATAAAAACTCACCCCAAATACGCACCCCGAAAAAATACATTATTAAAAATCACCCCTAAACAAACAGGACTTACATTTCACCACCAAAACACATGCTAATCAAAAAAGCTCGTACCCTTAACTCGATCGCAAACCGAAACCAAGAGAAACGACCTGCCAGACAACATTGAATTCATAAAAAAATATACACTCATTTTCTATAAGCAAAAAAATCAGGGGTTCACTAATGCACAACCCCTGCACATGACTCTTCTAAATCAATATTTTTCTTTATTCCACTCTGAATCGCCTCACTAAAACACTACCGTCAAAGATTAGCGTCACCACATAAACACCCGAAGCCAACCCCTCACATGATAATTCCCGTCGTCCAACTCCATTAAAAACCCTACAAACCCTACCATTCAGACTCAAAACCCTTAGTTCGGAGCCTAAACCAAAATTGACAAACATTTTTGCGCCCAAAATCCGAAGCCTCTCTTCGTCTGAATTTTCCAATTGCAAAACTTGCCTCTCCACTACCCTAACCTCCCACACTTTTTCATCTCCATTCTCGGCCACGACTTTAATCTTCAAAACACCATTTTCAGGATAACCCAAAACTTCAAAGCTTGCCTTATCCGAAACCTCAACATCCAATTCATCAATGTTGAAAACCCCTTCCGTTATTTCCAGAACAAAGACGCTCTCGCTTGGATTGAAATCGACCGGCTCACCTCTCCAACTCAACGAAAGTATTTCCTTCGCATCCGAAAACGGAGGCAAAACCGTCACAAGTCCCCCAACAAAAGTAATTTCGTAATTAGATGAGGTCAAGCCTTGAGGCATTACCCTATCACCCACAAGATCAAACACCAATTCACCTTTCAAATCTTCCGGACCGTCAGCATAAACAAACCCTGAATATTCAACCTCAAAATCCAATTCGTCTTCACCGTACCGGATCGTCGCATCCAGAGCTTTGACTTCAAGAGGTGCTTTCTTTACCAGAAAAGAGACTTCAACAGGCTCGGCAGGTTTATATCGCCCAGACCCCGACTGAGAAGTTCTTAATTTTGCTTCTCCAGCCCCTACTATCAGAACCCCACCTTCATTATTTACAGTCACGATTCCCGGAGTTAAACTCTCAAACTCAGGCAACATACCCGAACTGGATGATGCGTCCAGCACAAAATATGCGTCTCCATACACTTTATCTGAGGGCTGATTTACCGCAAGCGTTTGCTCTCCTGGCAGTATAGTTAACCTCCCATACTCGTATAAAATATTATAATTCACTGAAGAATAACCGGACACCGTAACCTCCCCCTCATTTATTTCAAACACAGGCTCTCCAAAAAGCGAATCTTCAGTATCTCCGTTCACAAAACCCGAAAACGTCAACTCCGGCACATACTCTTCCCCAAATTCAATCTCCGCATCAACCACTCCGACAACCAAATCCGCCCTTTGAATATCCAACTCCATATCCACGGAAACCGCCTCATATACACCATCACCTTCCTGACTCAAGGTTACTGTCACATTTCCAGCATTTTTGATATTCAAATAGCCATCTTCCACACCACAAACCCCCTCATCACTTATCGATATTTTGACAGGAAGTCCCGAAGTTGCGCTGACAGCAAAAGCCTGCGGAGGCATTCCGTAACGCAATTCCTTCAAATAAGGTAAAACTATTTTCTGAACTCTCTTCTTTGTCTGAGCCATCACCCTTATTTCCATCTCACGCCCATTAAGCTTATGAGAAACAAAACTCTCCACCTGATTTTCATTATATACAGAAGCTTCAAATCGAATAAAAATCCGAATTGAGGACTCACCTGACACAGGGATATTTAACGAATTCGAAAATGGCCCTTCAGGTGACAATGACAAACCAAAACCCTCCGGCGCAACAATCTTCACTTCGCCCGACCCTATTGAATATCGCACCTCATAAGACTCCAGAACCGACACGTTCCCGACCAAGACTTCTCCAAAATCAATATCGGTCTTTGACAGCGCAAAAGACTCGCTTGCCGTTCTGAACGGAAACTCGATGACAGTTTCAGCACCAGACCAAACCAAACACAAAGTATAGTTCTCATCTGCCTCCAACTCCTCTAGAGTTAGTACGGACTCGGATATAGTCACTTCACATTCTTTACCCTCCGCCAAAATTCCCCCCAAGCTTGGAATTTCACCACCTCCCTTCACCAATACATATCGAAGCTCAGTTTTTGCATTACCTTTCAAGTAAATCTCAACTTTTTCCCAAGCCACCGTTTTTAGTTTCGGGTAACCTTCCTCTAACTTAAAGGCAGGGCCCACGCCTTCAAATTCATGCAAACCGGGCACACTCCAATCATTCTTACCCAAAACTTCCCATTCCGATTCGTCAGGCAACGCCCAGAGTTTCACTCCGTTCAAAACAGTTTTTTGACGAACCAATGTTTTATCTTTCAACACATTGCCCATCCCTTCTTTTCCCAACAAATCTACTGGCAGAAAACTCTCGCCGTCTTTACGGAACAACCCTATCCGATCATCCCCATTGAAGCTGAAGCCCACTAACGTATCCGCCAAAAATTTCAGCGATGGAGAAGTTCTGCTATCCTTATTCACCAACAAGAGAGTCTCGCCATGAGCCAGTTCACCCGAAAGCGCCACTTTCCTTTTGTCCGATTCAAAATCAATCGGTTTATCCCCATCCGACCAGAAGATGTATAAACCATCAAGATTCACACCCCCTCCTGTTCCGTTAAAAAGTTCAAGAAACTTATCGTAGCCACTGCCTTCCAACATTTTCGAAATAAAAATGGATTCGGCTCCTTTCGGTGATTTCCCGTAATCGTCATCCAACAACACCAACGTCACTTTACTCCTTGACCCCTTTTCCAATTGTTGTCCATCGACGTTTAGGCCTAAGGATAAAATTTCCCTTTTCCTTTCCCGCTCATTATCATCTACGACTTTCAAAAGCACTTCAGCCTCCGTTCGCCCCGGAGCAAAACTCACCTCAGTTCGAGACAATTCAAAATCCGAGGCTTCGGCCCACGAAGGCGCTTCCCAGACTAACTCGGTCGAAACCTCATAATCCAATACTTCTGAGAGTTCTATTTTTAGCCTGATTTCGGAATTGCCAGACTCGCCCGCTATTAAAGTATCTGCCGACAGACTCACGACAGGCAAGACAGTCGAACCTTCTTTAATTGACACATAATAAACTATAAAACGTTTTCCGGCTTCCGCACTTTTAAACTTGACATTCCGCACGTCTTCCTCACGGTCAAACACCAACGAAACCCTATGTGGCGAAGCTTCTTTGGACCAAACTCGTTCCAAAACCACTTTTTGCTGTTGACTTCCATACTCGGCAATCAACTCAACCTCCTCCTCATTCCAACCCAAAGCTTCAAATGACAACACAAATTGATCGGCCAATTCCAAATCCGGCGATACCAACTCGCCCGCCTGACTCGAAGAGCCTACCGCCACGCCTCCTTTGTCTTTGTAGCGGTACGTTTTTATGCCCGTCCACTCGGTTTTCAAACGTTCTTCGGAAAATTCATAGGATTGAGCCTTCGCAGTTATAGAAAAAAGGCCAACAAGAAAAATCAAGAGTAACTGTCTCATCATTGGATTCGGTTTTTTGGTATTGAAACAGACAAAAACCGGGACAAGAAAATCAGATGTTATTACGGATTTGCGAGAAAAAGCACGGCAATAAACCAGCGGACAACACGAAAGGGTAACGAAGGGTTAAAATTATCTTTCTAGGATTGCCGGACACAAAACGGATATTGGGGATATGACAGAATAGAAAACCCATTTTCACCCAAACAGCAGAACCATAGAACAAGAAAGCTATGCAAACATCCGCCCTACATTTCGAACAGCGCGTTTCCGGAAGCGACGTGCGATCAGCATTGACTCTTCACCCGGAATTGCACACCACCCTAACCACACTTATCGGAGAAATGCTTCGGGAAAAGAGAGAAATCTTACCTGAGGCTTTAAAAAATCTGGGGCTCAAAGAGGCCGACATCAATCTTGCCTTATTATCGAGAAACCCAAGGGAGGAACTTGTCGCTTTAAGTATCAAAAACTCGACACTACAACACATCATCACCGATACGGAAGAACGCTGTATCTTTTCATAAACAGAGAGACAAAATTCTCAAAAAATATCGGGCAACAAAAAAGGCCCCAAACGGAGCCTTCTTCTTATAACTATCAAGCGCTTGTCTTAAGCGTTTTTCACTTTCTCAACTACGGCTTTGAACGCCTCAGGGTGGTTCATAGCCAAGTCAGCGAGAACTTTACGGTTCAATTCGATACCAGCTTTGCTAGCGGCGCCGATGAATGCCGAGTAAGACATACCATGCTGACGAACACCGGCGTTGATACGCTGGATCCACAACTTACGGAATTCTCTTTTCTTCTGCTTTCTGTCGCGGTAAGCGTAGCCGAGACCTTTCTCAACTGCGTTTTTCGCTACTGTCCAAACATTTTTTCTGCGGCCAAAGTAACCTTTAGCCAACTTGAGAACTCTTTTTCTTCTAGCCCTTGAGGCTACTGCGTTTACTGATCTAGGCATAATTGATAATTTTTTGACTTTTGGCGCCCGTCAGGGACTTTATTGGCCAAAAATCCGGTGAATTAATGAACCTTAAATTAGGTTTCGGTCACTTAAAGCGACCGTAAATGAAAGTAAGCGAAACTTACTTCAAACGGAGCATCAACTTAACGTTAGTCTCGTCGGCCTTGTCAACAAGTCCGGCTTGAGTAAGGTTACGCTTCTGCTTCGTTTCCTTTTTGGTCAAGATGTGGCTTTTGAAAGCGTGCTTTCTTTTGATTTTGCCCGAGCCGGTCAACTTGAACCTCTTTTTGGCTCCCGATTTGGTTTTTACCTTCGGCATAATTGTAAAATTTAAATGTAAGCGTGTATATATTGAACCATAACAGACAAACGCCCGAATCGCTTCGGACGTTTCCGTTACTTAATAGTTATTCTATGGCTATAGACGCTTATTTCGCCGCTTTTTTAGGCGAAAGCATGATGATCATACGCTTGCCTTCCAGCTTTGGCAACTGGTCAACTTTGGCGTGATCCTCAAGCGCCTGCGCAAATTTCAACAAGAGGATTTCCCCACGTTCCTTGAAAACGATAGTACGGCCCACAAAGTGTACGTAAGCTTTAACTTTACATCCGTCTTCCAAGAAATTTTTCGCATGCTTCAACTTGAAGTTGAAATCATGGTCGTCGGTGTTAGGTCCAAAACGAATCTCTTTCAAGACTGTTTTCTGGGCTTTGGCCTTAATCTCTTTCTGCTTTTTCTTTTGCTCGTACTTAAATTTCGAATACTCGACAATACGGCAAACAGGCGGGACGGCCTTAGCGGAAATCTCCACCAAATCTAGACCTTGATCATCGGCCAAGCGGAGCGCCTCCCTCAACGGGTACACACCTTGCTCAATACCTTCCCCGACAACACGAACCTCCCTGGCGGTGATTCGCCCGTTCACGCGGTAAGGTTCTTCCACCCTTACCCGACCACGGAATCTGGGTTTTCTTCTTTGTTTAGCGATCTTTACCTCCTTATTTATAAAATTGAGACTGCAAATATGATTATTTTTTCCCAAAGAGAAAAACCGGCAATCCAAATTAAACCGCTTTCCCTTTCGGAATTACCGGACAAGAACCCATCCGGTTATATTTAAGCTGAAAAAACCGTCCCGACATATTCGGAACGGTTGTTTAAACTCAATGTCCTAGACTCTTACGCTTTTCTTTTCTGAAGAATTCCACCGCTTCCTCAACAGTGAAGGTTCCCAAGTCGCCCTCGCCTTGTTTACGGATCGAAACCTTGCCGGCTTCGGCTTCCTTCTCCCCGGCGATCAGCATATAAGGAATACGCTTAACTTCGGCGTCACGGATCTTTCTTCCGATCTTCTCGTCTCGGTGATCCACGTAACCGGTCACATCGTTATCCTCAAACTCAGCGTACACTTTCTCGGCGTATTCGGCGAATTTTTCGGAAATCGGCAATACGGCGATCTGCTCCGGAGCCAACCACAATGGGAACTTGCCTGCGCAGTGCTCGATCAAAACGGCCGTAAAACGCTCCAACGAGCCAAACGGCGCACGGTGAATCATCACCGGACGATGCTTCTGGTTGTCGGCTCCGATATATTCGAGAGCGAAACGCTGCGGCAACTGGTAATCCACCTGGATTGTACCCAACTGCCAGCTACGGCCCAGAGCATCTTTTACCATAAAGTCAAGCTTCGGTCCGTAGAAAGCGGCTTCGCCAAGTTCGGTTACTGTGTTCAGGCCTTTCTCTGCAGCCGCTTCCACAATAGCGGCCTCGGCCAATTGCCATTGCTCGTCCTCACCGATGTATTTTTCGGCTTTTTCAGGATCGCGAAGCGAAATCTGAGCGGTGTAGTCCTCAAAGCCCAAGGCCTTGAACACGTACAACACCAAGTCGATAACTTTGATAAATTCGGCCTTTACTTGGTCCGGACGGCAGAAAATATGGGCGTCGTCCTGAGTAAAGCCACGAACCCTTGTCAATCCGTGAAGCTCACCGCTCTGCTCGTAACGATATACCGTTCCGAATTCCGCAAGGCGCAAAGGAAGCTCCTTGTACGAACGCGGACGGGCACGGTAGATCTCGCAGTGATGCGGGCAGTTCATCGGCTTGAGCAAAAACTCCTCGCCTTCGCTAGGGGTTTTGATCGGCTGGAACGAGTCCTCGCCGTATTTCTCATAGTGACCCGAAGTCACGTAAAGCTCTTTGTTTCCGATATGCGGTGTCACTACCGACTGGTAACCGGCTTTTTGCTGGGCGCGCTTTAGGAAATCCGTCAAGCGGTCGCGCAACAATGTTCCTTTCGGCAACCACAACGGCAATCCCATTCCCACTTTTTCAGAGAATGTGAAAAGCTCAAGCTCTTTGCCCAGCTTACGGTGATCGCGCTTCTTGGCCTCTTCCAACTGGTGGAGATATTCCTTCAGCTCTTTGGCTTTAGGGAAAGACACACCGTAGATACGCGTAAGTTGCTTACGGCTTTCATCTCCGCGCCAGTATGCGCCGGCAACGTTAAGCAACTTGATGGCTTTGATAAAACCGGTGTGCGGAATGTGCGGTCCACGGCACAAGTCAACGAATTGGCCTTGGGTGTAGAACGTAATGCTTCCGTCTTCCAAGCCTTCGATCAGCTCAAGCTTGTACTCGTCGCCTTTTTCCGTGAAATACTTCTCGGCTTCGGATTTGCTGATATCCGAACGGGTGTAGACGTTTTTCTGCCTGGCCAATTCAGCCATTTTCTTTTCGACTTTCTCCAAGTCGTCGGCGCTGAAATCATGATCGCCGAAATCTACGTCATAGTAGAATCCCGTGTCGATAGCGGGTCCGATACCGAGCTTTACGCCAGGATAAAGGGCTTCGAGCGCTTCGGCCATAAGGTGGGCCGAAGAGTGCCAAAAGGCATTTTTTCCCTCAGGATCATTCCATGTCAGCAACTGTACGCTTACGTCTTTGTCGATAGGTCTGGCACTGTCCCAAACTTCTCCGTCAACTTTGGCCGCCAACACGTTTCTGGCCAATCCCTCGCTAATACTTAAAGCGATTTGGGCCGCGCTTGTCCCCTTGGGGTACTCCCGGACGCTACCGTCGGGCAACGTCACTTTGATGTTCTCTTCAATCATTTAATTATAGGTTTATCAATACTACAAACTATTGATAGTGTATTCCTTTCCAGTTTTTTATGACAGCGCCGTCAGGTTTTACCCTTTACTCTGTCGTTTTGCTTTGTTGGGCCGCTTTTCTTTTTTGCCAATACTCGATCTTTTCAATCAGCAAAGGAAGTTCCCTTTTTGCTTCTGCGTTAGCGGAGTCGATCTTCAGGATCGTGGTATACTCCCGAAAAGAGGCGTTATACCAATACTTCTTCCTGTAAGCCTCCGCCACCAGCAACCGGGCTTGCAGATCCAAGCTATCCAAATCGATAGCACGGGCGGCATAAAACAAAGCCGAATCATATACGGCCTTTTCAATTTCGGTCCGGGCCAAACCTTTCAGAGCGAACGCGTTCAACGTATCGGCCAAATAAGCGCTCCTGTATACAGCCTTGGCGCTATCGGGCTGATTGGCCGACAACCACGCATCGGCCAAATGTCTTCGGTACAGGTTTTCACCTAATAACGATTCGGCCTTTTTGCTCAAGTTTGCGGCAAGCTCTCCTTTTCCCGTCTCCAACAATAATGCGTAGAGGCTTTCGAAAACAGGAGCTGTGGGCTTTAGTCCGAAACTTTTCCGGAATCCCATTTCGGCTGCGAGAGTATCGCCTTGGCCCAGCAACAGACGGGCTTTCAACGCCTCTGTTCTGAATGGAGCCACATTAGCGCCAGCCATTCGGTCGAGATAGGCTTCAGCTCCAGCGCGGTCACCGTCGGCCAAAGCGAATTCCGCCTTGAGTTGCCAAAACTCGGGAGCGTTGGTTCCGAGCTTACCGGCTTGTTCCAGCGCATTTCTCGAAAGCGCAGTGTCAGACTCCATCGACACTCTGGCCAATGACAGCCATGATTCCGTGTCAGAGTTATCCAATTCCACCGCTTTCTCGAATGCCTTAATAGCTTTCGCCGTATCAATTCTTTCCAGTATTCTCCCTTTGCGAAACCATGCCAAAGCGTTATCGGGATCGTCTTTCAGGGATTTCTCAAGATAAACGAGACTCGAAGCTTCCAGTTCGGAAAAATCGGGCAAGGGCCTCTGTGGCGCTTTACCGTCGTTTCCGCTTCCGCAACCGCTTATCCACGGAATGAGCGTAATGATCAAAAACAAAAGGACTGATTGTCCAAAAAGCCGTTTATAAGCAGTATACATGCAAATATTCTTTATACTTGCGCAAGCGCAACGGTTCTACCGCGGAGGATTTGAAGCCGAAACAGAACCAACAGCGAAATTAGTTAAAAATCGGATCGAAAATATAGGTATCATGAGAACATTGTCTAAACTCTTCAATATTTTTTTGCTAATCGTCATCGGATTCGTCGCCCTCAAAGTTCTTATTTATCTTCTCGGGCTTATTTTCGGTGCGATGGGCGCTATTTTCAAGATATTGCTTTACCTGGTCATGGGTGTAATAGTAGTGAGATTTGCGGCGAAAAAAGGGTGGATCAAAATCTAAAACGCCATGACTAGCCTCCTGAGCTCCATTGTCAGCCTTGTGATCATCGTGGCCATCGGTATTCTGGTGATCAAGATTTTGATTTTCATTTTCAAAATCGTGTTTCAGGCTTTAGCCTCTTGCTTGGGTATACTCGTATTCATTGTGGTCGCCTGCGTAATCATAGGGTTGGGCTCGGCATTGGCTGTTTTTCTACTGGGATTGGTAACCGCTTTACTGTAAAAAACGAAGAAACGGGACCTTATGCGCATAGAATGCGACGAGGTCCTATTTTTTTTGAAAAAATATTCAACTTAGTATCAATCGCTTACCTTTAACATGGGGCAAAAGGCGAGAACGCCACTTGTCTAAATGCCGACAAATCCCTAATATTGCACTCCCAATTAAGGAAAACGGCGTTGGGGCCCATAGCTCAGTTGGTTAGAGCATCTGACTCATAATCAGAGGGTCATCGGTTCGAGCCCGGTTGGGCCCACTATATAAAAAACCGTTTTCCTGACACGGGCCTTTAGCTCAGTTGGTTCAGAGCACCTGCCTTACAAGCAGGGGGTCACTGGTTCGAATCCAGTAGGGCCCACATTTTATTAGATTATCAAAGTATTGGGCCCATAGCTCAGTTGGTTAGAGCATCTGACTCATAATCAGAGGGTCATCGGTTCGAGCCCGGTTGGGCCCACGGAATCCCCGCTTCTTAGTGGGGATTTTTTTATGGTACTTGGTCTCAGGTATTAGGTATTCAGTATCTCATTGGTGAAAGCACCTAAGCCTTAGCCCCCCTTTAAAAAGGATGAAAATCAAGTCCAGAACCGGTCTTTCAGTTCCCTATGGAGCAACTTGACTCTGGCTTCACCGCTTCGGGCATTTAGTAAACTGCTTATACTTACGCCGGAGGCTTTTAGGTAAGAGCTGATGATTTCGGCCTGTTCTTCGGAATCGCCATCGAAGATCCTTATCATGCCGAATATTTCCCTGATCATTTCTTTTCTTCTGGATTTCAACGCTTTTTCGCTCATATCACTATCGCCCAAGCCGTGGTTGCGGGCTTTTTGCACTCCGAAACGAACGGCCGCCACTCCCACTTCGGCACCGAGAGCACCAAGTTTGATTCCCGCACCGACATGCGCCGTCACTCCCGCTATAAGCGTAATATTGCCCGCCACACGCATAGCATTAGTGGTTAGGTAAACGCACTCTCTGGCTATCCGCTCCCTATTGATCACCCGCAGTTCGTTGACAACTCCCAACTCACGGAACCGCCGGAAGCCCGATTCGAGATTATCAGTATTCAAACCCGCTCCCGAACCTCTCATATATTCTTCGAAAGCCTCACGCTTGGCTAATCTAAACAGGAAGTGGGAGTCAATGGCTTTGTCAGTTTCGGCGACAGCCTTAAAGGCTGGGTGAAGGGTAAAGTCATCACGAAGCCGTTTTTCCCTTCTTCGCATAGCTATAAAATTGCGGACATGACCAGAAAGGAGGATCGCCCTTTTGGCAACCTCGATAGTCGCTAAAACTAACCCGATAATGGGCAAGGCCGTATCCAAAACGGCTACGGTTACGTGGGAAAGCTTCAAAGCGTTATTTCCTGTCCGGAGGATTGTCTGCCCCACCTCGCCCATTTCTCGCAAGCGCCCAAGCATTCGGGCCACTACCTCGCGCTTGCTAATACTTTCCCGATCCACCAAAAAGGCTTTGATATCCTGCCCGATATGCGCAAGCAACATTATTCCTCCGAAAACGGAACTGAGCGCTCCACCCACTACTCCAAAAATTTCCAAGCCCGTGTTTTGGTGTAATAACTCGTCGGCATGATCGGCTAGTTCCAGTCCGCGCCACGCCATTTCCATTCCCCCACGGCCTTTGCGCAATAAGTTCAACTGGGACAATAGCGAAATGTCCAGCTTTTCCAATAGCTCATCCATCTCGCTTTCTGGCGGCAGTTTTTCCTTCAGCTCACGCAAGTCACCAACCAGCTTCTCCAAACGCACCTTCCGACGACGTTCCCAAAAACCTGCTTTTGCAGGCAATGGCGGTTCTTCCAAACTACTCCCACCCTCTTTATCAGGGGAAAATACGAGGGTCGGCAAGTCGGGATATTCGCCATGGTCATAATTAAGAGCGTCGGATCGCAGACGGGCCGGAACAACTCTTTCCACCATAACAGGCGCATCCTCATCAGACACCACAATCCGGGGAACGTCAGGCATCGCGCGGGCGGGAAGCACATCGCCTGTCCGCAAAGGCAAGCCGTAATCCGTTCGGAGAGCGTTTTCAGAGTCCAAAAGAAGGCGGGTTCTGCCGGAGGCTGACAGTTTGGAAGAGTCATGACGGCCAACGATATCTTTGGTGGCGTTGGCCATATGGAAAAAGTCGGGATAAAAAGAATCACCCCCTGAACTTTTAGCCACTAGCCCTAACATATCAGTATCAGGCATTCCCAGCACTACGCTGTTTCCGCTACGGAACCATGAAAACGAAGTGCCGGAAATGGGTCTTACGACCAAGACGCTATCTTTTCCGGAATAATTGGCTAATAATTCATCAGATTCGCTTTCCGGAAAACTCACTGTCTGCCCACGTTTCTGCTTTCCTATTCTCAAACGCCTTTTCTTCGCTTTCAAGGCATCGGAACAAGCCAGCGACGATAGTAAGAAACGACCCTCAGCTGTTCGCATCATTTGGAATAGCCAAACATTCACTTTGTTGGCGAAGGCCGGATCTCCCTCCACTTTCACCCTCTTTCTCACATCGCCCCACAGGCTTTGTATGTCCTCGGCGTCTTCCTCTCCTTCATCTGTCAGGACGTATACGGCATGCTCTTCCGGCGTCCACATCGGCAAGCCGTATTCGATCATTGCCGAAACCCAATAGGAAAGCTCGTCTTGGACATCGAGAAGGACTTCGCGCAAAAGCGCCTCTTCAGCGGGATTTTCGGAAAGTGAATTCTTGGAGTTCCAGACGTAAACCTGCTTTTCGATCTCGTAAAGCAACCGCAAACGCCCGTGGACCGTGGCCGTGAATTTTTGTCGGGCCGTCAAAGGCCGCTCAGGTATTGTCGCTCCCGAGCTTTGTACAGCGACGCTTTCGGCCAGCATTTCGTCGAGGCGGGCTTCCGTTACCGCTTCCTCATCGCGCATCATTCGCCCTAGGGCTTCCACCGACTCTTCGGGCATTTCGTGGAAGCTTTTGAGCAATTGACTTACAAAAACGGCGTTAGGGTCCAATTCTTCAGCCTCACCTCCGATAGCCAACTGTTTGCGAACGAAGGCCTCTTCGGTCATCAGACATTGAAGCGTTCCGGCTCCCGGACCGGACAAAGAATTTCCGGATTGGCGAAAGTTATCGGATCTCTTACGCTCTATAAACATTTGGCAAATCGGTAACGGACATTACCCCGCTACTCGCCAAAAAAGTGCCTAATCCGTTTCGATTCCCAGAATACGAACAAGCTTTTGCGACTCCAGCACCCTGAAAAAGAAAAAAGCTCCCCGAAGAGAGCTTTGATTTTATTGAAAAATTTCTTCCAAACTAATCTTCGTGAGGACCAGATGATTCGCGCACCAACATTTGGGTCTGGAGGAACACTTCCCTGTATTCTTTGTTCTCGACCTTTCCCTTCACTTTTTCGACTACAAGCTTTACGGCTTCGCGCCCAAGCTGTTCGATCGGTTGCTCCACGGCGGTGACAGGAGTTGAGGCCAGCCTAAAGGTCTCCGAGTCGTCAAAACTTACGATAGCCATATCTTCCGGCACCCTGATTCCTTTGTTCTGGAAATATTCCAACGCACCTACACCGAGATGGTTTTTGGCCAAAAACAAAGCCGTTGGACGCTCCGGAGAACTCAGGATATGTTCCAACTGTTCACTGATTTCGCTAAATTCTTTCCACGAACTTGTGAAACGAATCCAGTCGTCGTTTTCTTCCAAACCATGGGCTTTCAGGCCGTCACGAAAACCCTCTTCCCTTTTTTGCAAATGATAAATATCGCCACGGATACCGATCATACCTATTCTTTTGTGCCCTTGCGACACCAAGTGTTCAACGGCGTTGAACGAAGCCTGATAGTTATCCACGGCCACCAAATCGACATTCAGGTCCGGAAAGTAACGGTCAACTAAAACTACGGGCGTTTTGGTTTCGAGCAATTCCTCAATCTGGTCTTCCGTTTTCTCGGCGGCGGCCACGATTATGCCGTCCATCTGCCTGTCTTGAAAAATCCGGATCAGTTCGGCCGATTTCTCGGCGTTTTCGTCCGAGCTTCCGAAAATCACTTTCAGACCGTGCTTATCGGCCTCGTCTTCTACGGCCCGGCTAAGTTTAGCGAAAAACGGGTTGGCGATATCGGCCACAATCAGCCCCAAAGTATTGGTCTTTCCCGTCCTCAGACCGCGAGCCAGGTGGTTGGGCACATAATTGAGTTCTTTGGCCTTGGCCTTCACTTTTTCGCACATGCGCTGGCTGATGCGGTGCTCTTTGGCTTTACCGTTCAATACCAACGAAACCAAGGTCGTGGAAACGTCCAGCGCTTTCGCTATATCGCTTAAAGAAGTTTTTTTCTTCATCTCCAAAAATATTTGGCCCAGGCCCGACATTACCCAAAGCCGTCATTCAAACTTATCGTCCTGCTTTTATGCAAATGGATTAGCCAAGGACTGATCAACGAAACACCGCACATTAGAAACCTTTGACGAGAAGCCCGGAAATACGCCCAGACATGGTTTCAAGACTTACGGCCTTAACTGAGCCGAGAAAACATGCGATTATCCATTCGCTAGTACAAAGCTAAAATAATTAAACAAAAAGCCCCCGAAAATATTCGGGGGCTTTTCTCTTTATGGTATCAGTAAATCAATCAAAGTCCTGCCTAGACCCAAACTGATCATTTTTCGCAACAAAATTAACGCTTGAGGAAGACATTACTCCTTACAGGCTCGCTTCCGTCACCTTTGTCAAAGATAAAGAAGTAAGTTCCCTGCGGAAGAATACCGCTTCCGATCACGGCGCCTCTGGAAGCCGTTCCGTCCCAATGGTCAATGTATCCGCCACGTTCGAAAAGTTTCACTCCCCAGCGGTTATAAATCTTGATCCTGTTGTTCGGGTATTGCTCAGAACCTTCGATATAGAAATTATCGTTGATGCCGTCACCGTTCGGAGTAAAGACTCTCGGAATCCTCACGTCGCCCGGCTCAAGAACCCTGATAACAATCTCGGTGGTCGCCTTGTGGCCTTCGGTATCATAAACTTCATAAGTGTAAGACACCTGCCCCACAAAGTCAGCCGGAGCCGTATACTTGAATTCTTTGGTATGGAAATTCCACTTCGCTTCTCCATGTCCGGCTAGCTCTTTCAACCTGAACGAATTCAAGTCCAAATTACCGTCGGGGTCAATATCGTTATCCATTGGACGGATAACCGCAGACTCGCCTGGCAAGAGCGAAATGAAATCCGGATTCGCCGTCGGCGGGTTACCAGCCATGCCTCCAGGGTTGAACACCACAACGGTGAGAACCTGCGAAGTCTTGTTGCCCGAAACGTCAGTGGCGACATAAGTCACTTCGGATTTACCTATCGTAAAGCTCGATCCCGATTTCCTGTCTCCGACTACCGACTCCAACGCACAATTATCTGTGGCGTTAGGCTCGTCCCAAGTTACCGTAGTGCTCGCCCCTTGGGCTTCCACGTAAATATTGGCCGGGAATGAGATAAATTCCGGAGCTTCCTCATCAAGCTCTTTAGATACCAAGGCAGAACTATTGAGGTAATCGGCGCACATAAAGCCTCCTTTTCCGTCAGGCCTTTCGGCTTTAACCTTAAATAAGCTATGCGGAACATCGATCCATTCGCTTGGGATTGTCAGGACGAGATCCTCTCCCGCCACGCCCAATCCGGAAACTCCCGTATCGGCGCCAGAATTAGTCTCGACTGTATAACGTACCCCTTCTTCCGGAGCGGAGATGCGCAGTTCGGCGGGTTGGTCACCGCACAGTGCCTTACCTACTTCCAAGGTCAGCCCCTTATTCACTGGGGCCAGCACCGTTAGTTTGCCTTCATTAATAAACACATCTTCACAAGCTTCGCTATCTAGCCTTCTAGCCTCAATTTTAATCGCAAATTCTCCAGAAGACAAAGCGCTTGGGTTCACTGTAAGCGTCATCTCGCCACCAAGACCGGTAGTCCAGTCTTTGATTATGCCTACTCCTTCCGCAATCACTCTGTATTGAGAATCGGCGGCGGAGTTGGAAAGCGTAACAGTTCCTTCGGTCGCTCCTTGGCAAACGACATCGCCACTCACGCCATATGTCAGATCCGGTTTCGCAACGGATTTGATCGTCACCGTTGTCTCGATGGTCGCTTCACCACAAAGCTTGGAAGCTGTTCCTCTAACAACAAAGTCACGAGGCATTGCGGAAATATGCATCGGCAGAATCACCAATCTGATCTTTTCCTCGTCCTTGGCTTTTACCGCCGTGCTTACGGCCGTACTTCCGTCTGCCGAGAACACTTGGTATTTTACCCCGCCAAATGGATTGGTAACGTCTACATAAGTCACGGTACCTTCACATCCAGCGTGAATTCCGGTTTCGATTTCTCCGTCCGGAAGCTCGCTGATAAGAATACGTTGACTGTCGAAAATCATACTTGAACAACCGTCTACCGGCACCCAAACTCCACCTTCTTCCATAACCCTTTGAGCGCTTACCCTGATATCGGTGTATGGAGCCACAAGTATACTTGCGGGAACGGTAATCTGTAGAGGGTCGGCATCCAAACCTAATCCCCTGACAGGCGTATTCACCACTTTCTCTGTTCCGTCTGGCGCTATAGCCGTTGCGGTGTAGAGCACATCCGCTTCAGAGGCCCGAATTTCGATAGCTGCGTCATTATCTTCACAAACCTCATCAGGGACGCCAACCACCGTCCTGTCAGAGAATGGCTTAGCCAAAATCTCAAGCTGAATCTTTTCGTCAAACGAATAGCTACAGTTTTTGCCTACGCTGGCTTTTATCACAAAGTCATATTCGTTTGGCAAGAACTTATCAGGATCGCTTGTGTCGAATCGTAGTATCAATGCGTCGCCTGATGTCTCGTTGATGGTTTCCACTTCTTGGTTGTCCATTAAGGAAACCAAATGGTAGTTTACGTTTTTCTCCGGCTTAAGAATCGTGATTTCCGCCATGCCGTCTTCGCAAAGCCTGTCCGATATCACATCGAGGCTTCTGTTTGGCTCGGCAACTACCTCTACGGCAAATTTCTGCGTATTCGGGCAGAAATTTCCGGAAGGATCAATCGCGTCAAGCGTCAGGTTCACTTTTCCGGCAGTAGCCAACGAAGCAGGAATCTCAAAAATGATTTCGTCGCCTTTTCCGGATCTCTTTTCCACATCTCCGTTTGGCAAAGTCAATTCGTATTCGTGACCAGTAAGGGTTGGGATCACCAAAATAACTCCATCGAAGTTCTCACACATTTCCTCGGCTGAGATCTTGATCGGCGCCAACTCTTTGGCCTTGAGACTAACTTTGTCCAGTTTCTCCTTGCCACAACCGGCCGTTTCGTTAGCTCCGTACAATTCGAGTTCCACGGTCTGCCCCAGTTCAAGGTCAGCGTTCGGGATTCTGAACGTCAAAATATCACCGAGAGGAACAGAGCGATATACTTTGCCTGAAACACCACGCGCTTCCAGTGTATAAGTTATTCCCGCCTCTGGGTTTGTCAAATTAAAAACAGCGTCCTCACCCGGGCAAACGCCGTCAGGACCATCCAGCGTTCTCATCTCCGGCTTCCCTATCACGGCGTATCGCAAAGTAACCTGCAACGGGCGACCACAAGAAGCTCCCGCAGTAGCGTGAACATACAGGTCATATACCCCAGGTTCGAAGGCCTCCGTAATTGGCAATTCCAGAGACTCGCCCGCACTTGACACCCCTATATCAGAAACACTAGCATTTGAAGACTTGCGGAAAACCTGATACTTGATTCCCGGCTGTGGGTCTTCAATTATAACACTAGAAGTCGTCTGGCCAAAGCAAGAGCTTTCGATACTGGCCCGAACCATATCGTCCGGCTGATCGATAACATTGACTGTCACGGACCCGACGATGATTCCATCGCAAGTGCCTCGTTTATAACGGGCGTAAAGGTCATACTGCGTCGTAACCGTTGGCGAAACTTTAAGCTCGCTGTCTTCGTCAATGCTTTCTACCCACGCTTCTTCGGCCGTAATCAATCCGCCTTTCTTCACCAACCAATACCGGACTGGCACTTCGGAAGTGAAACTAACGGTCGCTTCGCTTCCTTCGCAGATTGTCTGATCTTCCATAATCACCGCAACAGGCTTTCCGTAAGCGTTTAGCCCGATGGCGTCTTCGAAAGTTTTCTCGCAACCCAAGCCGTTTTTCCATCTCACGATCAAGTCATAAGAGTTGCTTCCAACCTGAGGCAAATCGGCTCCAAGGACAAACTCTACACGGCCCTCGGCGTTCAACGTTCCGTTGGTCACTTTTCCGTTGGCGTCTTTTACCGAGTAAACGACTCCGCTTCTTGGATTTCTTAACGTTATTCTGAAATCCCCTCCACCTTGACAATACCCGTCATCTGTAATAATCTCCAGGTTCCTCAAATCGTCTTCTTGAGGTGTAGCCAAAACGGTAACATCAAACGTGCTTTCACTCTTCAAATCGCAAGAACCACCTTGAGCCCGCAACATAAATGTATGGTCACCGACAGGAAGGTCAGACGTTTCGATATCGTAAAGCAAATCACCACCATTACCCTCTTTCACTAAACCGATTCTACGGTCATCTTCGAAGATTTGATAGTAATAACCTTTTTTAGTGTTCCTAATGGTCAGTGTCAAGCCTTCGCCTTCGCAAATCTCGGCAGGTGGCGGAGCTAGCACCGCTCCTGGTTCCTTATCGAACGTAACCGGGATTTTAACGCTGTTAGTACACTTTGTAACAAAGTCCTGAACTTCCAGAATAAACTCGACTTTCCCGTCTACTACATATTCGCCCTCCAAGAATTTCTGATCGACTTTAATCTCGAGAGCAACCGTCCCCTTACCTTCATCTACTGCGGCAACATTCAGCTTATTCGAAACGAGATTCTTTGCGTAAAGCACGTAATTAAAGTCCTTGATCGCATCTTTGACGATCAAAGTGGCCTCTTGTCCTTCACAAGGTTTGAAAACATCAATTTGAGGCTCATCCGGAAGCGCTTTTTTCTCAACAGTTTTCCGGTCAAGCAACACCCTTTCGCATCCAGTGACCTTGTCCGTCATCACCAACGTGACAAAGTTTGTCTTACCGGCCAGATTCGAAGGAAGTTCTTTATACAAACTACCGTCTGAGGAAGTTTTCCAATCCGAAATGATTTGCTTGTTGTCAGCCCCATCCGTTACGGAAAGTTCGTATGTGTATTTGCCAGTTTCCGGATCAGGAACTCTTACCCAGAACACACCACCTTCGCAAACCGCAGGATCTATGGTCACGTTTTTAACAGGCAACTCTTTCTGTATAGTTATCGTCGCAACCGCATCCGTATCCTCTCCGCAGATTTCCGTCGTTTCGTCACCCGCCCCGACTTTTATCGGGAAATTATAGGTAGCTCCAGCCGACAGATTCAATTCTCCCTGATTCAGAGTGATGATTTTTGTGACTTTATCAGCAAAAACTCTTTGGGTATCATCCTCTAATCCGGCCGAGATCTCGATCCAGTAATCAGCGTCCTCCGTAAGGTTTTCACCTCCCAATTGGAGGTTGATTTCCTCATTCGCACAAACTGTCGGATTATTTACGGTAATGTTAAGTCCCGGATTGTCAACAGGGCTAACCACAACCGTCTTCAGCAAAATTCTACAACCTTTGCCATCCGCCCTTTCTCCGTATAATTCGTATGTCAGATTTCCATCCGCATCCAGATCACCGGAAGCTATGTACTTGGCAGGAATGGTGGTTTTGAGCAGGCTTGGATTATCGAAATCGGAAACGAAATTCAATTTTGTATCCGGCGCCGTCAAATTACCGCCCTCAAGAGAATATCGGAACTTACTGTCACCGTCCGTAATGGTCACAATTCCCGGCTCCTCCATACAGGCTTTTGCTACAACATCGACATCGCTTGGTTTTTCGAGCTTCGTTACTTTCACATGAGCTGGCAACGTGATTTTACACGTCACAAGATCTTTACGGTATACCTCCAAATCGAGGTCGTTTTCTCCGTATTCCAGGTCACTTCCCGGAACGGTGATTTGCCCAGGTGTTAACGTTTCAGAGTAGACTTGGCTTCTGTCCGGTTTGAAGAGTTTATAAATCCCTGTCGCAGGAGAAGCCACTGTCACTACTTTATTATCATCGGCACAAAGCTCATCCGTTACCGGAGCTGGAGCTGTTGGTTTGGAAAGAATAACGAGATCAAACGGATCGCTAAGTTCTTTTTCGCAAGAGTCTTCCACCCTGACAAAAAGCTTCAGCGAAACCTTGTCGCCGTCAACTTTAGACCACCTTGGTTCGATTTTGTCCCAACCGACCGTAAAGGAAAGCTCGCCGCTTCCGTCGGCCCAACTAGCCAGTACAGTCGTGTTGTCGGCTGTTCTGATCTCATACTGGAACCCATTTTCCGTTCCTGGAACGGTAATCACCGCCGATGATTCTTCGCAAATCGCAGGAACCGTCGGGCTCAACTTCGTATCAGGCAACTCAACGGCCTTAACCGTAAAGTTTTGATCGAAAGTACAAGATTCTCCTGGGAGACGATTCACTGTTTCCGACAAACGGAAAGACCTTGTTGCAGGAGTGTGGTTTTTCAGGTTCAGGCTTATATCGCCACCTCCCGGTTTTTTGTCAAGGCTAGCGGGCAGGTCTGGTGTTGTTTGCCATACCTCATATGTGTCACTGGCCTTAGTTTCTTTCAGATTCAGTGCTACCGGCTCGCCAAGACACGCTTCAAAGTCCGAAATCGCATCAACAACAGGCGTTAGACGGAGGAAGTTCACTGTATGCTTAACATCACTGTCACAATCACCCGAAGCGGTAGACTTGCCACTTATAGTAAACTTAAACTTCTCGCTATAAACGCGCTCCGCAAAATAACTGGCTGGAACCGTGAAGACATAATCGTCTCCGTCTACGCTACCGTTCGCTTTATTGCCGGTGTCATCAACCGCCTCATACACCAAAGTCAACTTGGCTCCACCTGGGATTCGGATTTGAGCGTCGACGTTTCCGCAAACCATCTTTTCATAAACAGGAGCCGGAACGTCAGGCGTTTCCACCACGGTTACTTTGGCCTTATTATCCAGCTTGTCGTCGCAAGAAGTGCTTCCCACTCCTACCGAGAACTCATAAACACCAACCGGATAAGTATCCGCTGGCAAGTTCGCCAAGATCGTGACCGTAGTTCCTTCAGCTCTCGCAGAAGCCAACTCCGAATCATCAGCCCTTAACAAGCTGTAGCGCTTTTGGTCCTCGGCCCCTTCGATTTTCAACTTCAGTGTACCGCCTTCGCAAAGCGTCACTTCCGGAACCGTCAAGTCCAACTTCGGAACATCGGTAACCTTAAGCGTCACAAGTGGCGATATAGCGCACGACTCTCTGAATTTGTTGTGAGCCGTAACGACAAACTTATTCTCCGGCTTGGATGTATATAGTCCGTTTACCGTGAAAATTACAGGCGCGCCTTCGCGATCAGGGAAAAGATCGACACTTTCGGTAGTGCCATCCACATGCCTGAGGTTGTACAGAATATTGTCCTGAGGATCCTCAACTTTTATAACCCCTTCCGCACTCAAGCAGGTCGGATCTTTTATAAAGAATGTCGGATCATCCGGAGTCTCACGAACCGTAAGCGGTTGGATTTGGCTTACTTGACAATAATTACTGTGATTAAGCTCAATGCCTATTCCAGTATTTGATGTTCCAGTTCTAGAAACATTCTTGTAAGTAACCTTCCATTTGGCAGAACTTACTTCCGTTACAATCTCCTCATCATACGCATAAGTATCCGTGCTCAAAGTCAACACCCAACCTGCTCCCGGCCTAGGTATTTCGAAGGAAACATCCTCTCCTTCGCATATCTCTATAGTGGTTAAATCAGAAGGTGTATAAACATCGAGAACAGTGATTGTAGCTTTATTCGTCAATTCATAAGGACAGTGCCCTTTGGTTCCGGTCCAGACCGTATATTGTTTTGTTCCGGCAGGAACACTTGCCGGCACTTCGAAGGTCATGACATAGTCGGTGCCGTTAAGCTCTTTGGAAATCAATGTCATTTCATCGCTTCCGTCTTGGAGCCAATATTCGTCCTCTTCGGCATTTTTAACAGTAACCTTCGCAATGCGGGTAGCGCAATCCATCGTGCTTCCCTCTACCGCAAGGGCCGTATTTGGTGTGTCCGTGATATTTATGACAAACTCAAAATCGGTTTTGCAACTGCCGTTGTCGACCGTTCCGTAAATCGTCAGTTTTTGAGAAGTTACGTTTCTGGCTTCTACATACAGTAATCTGCCATCTCCCAGTTCAGCAGGGGACGGAATAAATATTTCTAATGGGGAACCGCTTGAAGCTCCTTCATTTTTGTAGAACACCTCGTAGGTAGCATCACCTAAAAGCCGAGAAAGCCTAAAGATCACTTCTTTTCCTCCGCAAGCCATAACAGGCGCAAGTTCAGGCGCTAGAGGGAAAGCTTTCCGCTCAACAGTAATGTTCCCTAATGAGACACTGCAACTCGTAAGATCATTGCGTCTTGCCCGAACTTCAAGAACCGGATTGCCAGAAGTGAAATCGAGAGCGGTCTGCTGTATAGTCAAGAACAGGTCACCGCTTTCCTCACTGGTCGCGGCCGGAAGTATAGTACCGTTTTGGTAAGCTTCGTACACCACAAATGATTCGCGGTCCTTAACCTTAATCCGTACGTTCTCATTTCCGCAAACAGTTTCCGCCAGCTCAATACCTTTAGCCAAAGGCTTAGCCAAGACTTTTACTTTGGCGATATTATCCAGAATATCAGAGCAACTTCCGCTTTCGCCATCCGTCGCACCCACAAAGAAATTGAAACTGTGTATCCCTACCGTACCAGGGACAGTCACCGTAAATTCGAGCGCCGAGCCATCAGCTTGGCCCACTTTGGCTTCTCCCGGATAACCGTCTACCCAATAACTGTTTCCAGCTTCAGGATTCGTAATCCGAACAGTAGCGCTAGTCTCCCCTTCACAGATTTGACTTCCTTCTACAGTCAAGCCAGTGTTAAAGTCTTTTGCCGCCCAAGTAATGTCAACCTCTCCGACTTTCTTGATATCGCAAGTTCCTTTCTTCGCTCCAACTCCAATACGAACAGAACCCGTAACATTCGGAGAAAGCAATGATTTCACTTGGTCAACCGTCAATTCAACCTCATCGGAAGCATCAGCGAAATCAGCAAGCAAAGCTCCGAGTTCTCCCGCTCCATTCAACGAATAAAGATGGTATTTCACCTTATCTTCAGGATTCGTAATCTCAACAGTTACGGGATTGTCAGGACACACGGATTTTGCTTTCGCAGTGACGTCACGCGGTTCGCTAATCACTTCCAGGTCAAAATCAGTGATATTTACATCGCACGTTAAAATTTTGGAAGAGAATGGATAATACGTGGCCCTCAGCGACATCGGGTTGGTACCAACCGGAATAGAATATTCAGTCCCACCTTCGTTATACCTTGTCTTCACAGTCAAAGGCAACTCTCTTCCTACAGCTTCTCCAGCGTTTCTTTCTTCACTAACTACACCAACAGGAGTTGAATTTTTGCGAATGTAATATATCGTATTTCTAAAAGGCTTAACGTCTTTTACCGTAAGAGTAATTTCCCCTCCGTCACAAACAGGTCCCAAGCCATCTATCTCCAAACCTTCTTTGACAGTACCAACATAATAACGAAGGTCAACTTCCGAAATGGAAGGACAACCACCTGGCACCGAAGCGTACATTCTAAACTTAAATGCCCAGAAGCTTCCGGTTTTGAGTGCTCCGTCATCGTTGTTCAGAAGAAACTCTTCTTCTATAACTATTGTCTCCTCTACTCCTGTCGATTTATCGGCGGGCAAAGAATAAACATCATACTCTTTACCACCACTACCGAGTAGCTTCAGGTCATACGAGACACCTGGATCAGAATCAAAGAACATCTCACTATTTTCGGCGCCCTCACACATATGGTACATTCCTCCCCAACCGAGGTTCTTGAATGCCACGCCAGGTTCTTTGGTTACTCTGATCGTTACGTCTTGTACAACCTCATCACAACCAGCCCTTATAGCCTTCAACTTTATCGGATAATCACCCGCTAGGCTAAAATTCAAATCGGGATTGCTCGGTCCTGGAGCCCATTCCGCGTCGGCTCCTACAAATTCCCCGATCAATGTATTTCCTCGGCTAGTGAACGCTTGATAGGTTACCCCATCTTGAGCCCCTTCGATTTTCAATGTAGGATTAGAACCTTCGCAGAATGGCCCAAAACTTTGAATTTGAAAGTCCAAGTCAAAACCACAAGCTATCTCAACATTCCTTAAAAAGCTGTAGTTATTGTTCTTGTCAATCTCCGGAGGAAAACGTTCTATATATAATAGGATTGTCTTTTTACCCAATCCGCAAGGTACAGGTATAGTAAACTCTCCCTTCAACGGATCCGGCAAAGCCTTCAGTCCATCCGGTAACGAAATTTTCTCAATTAGCTCAGTCTCTCTTGTGACCGGGTCAAACCAAGACGCCTGAACAAACAACGGAAGTTCAAAGTCTGTAAGACCTATGTTTCCGTAATCGTACGGCAACTTAATCACTTTTTGCCCTGCAGCATTTTCCTGACACTCGATTTTCCCGTCAGGACCGAATACCGGTTTCGCTTCTATCCAAAAGTCAGGAAGCTGTTTAACCTCAATCGGAGTCAGGGTAAACTCTGACGAATCGTCAAAAGCGTCATCCCAATCACTGATATTCATTTTAGTCTTTAAATTATCAGCATTGAGACCTTTAAACTCATCGTCCGTGGTTGTAGCCCACACTGGGCCTTCGAGCCTAACAACATTGACAATCAAAAACCCTTGGGACTTCTCACCCGGCGGGGTACTCCCCAAATCGGTCGGAATATCATCAAGCCCAACGCTGGTCGCATCACCAGCTCGGTATAAGGTTATCCCTGTTTGTTCTGATATTGTCGTACCACCTCCGGTAGGATGCTCATGCTTAAATGTCACCACTCCGAAGAAGTGGCGTCCTTGTCCCGGTTCATAGTCCCTGAAGTCTTCCCCTTCCCTAATGTTGTCCGTATAGCAGAACAAAGCGTAGTGGCCTTCTTCTCCATTAAAGCGGAATCCTAATTCGATTGACTTTCCATCACCTGACATCTTGGCCGGGAAAAAGTCCGTACCAGGATCAGGATCCATAAACTCAATATAATTCAGCTTTGTGTTCGGGCCAATATCCTCGTCTTTATCGTCATTACGCGTTATAAGGTCATCGCCCAAGTCAATCGCCATCTTGGAACTGTTCAGATATGAGTAGTTCCTCATCACGGGGATATTTTCGGCAAAGCTTTCGCCAGGCATTAACGGCACAAGGTCTTTATCCTTGCCAATCACAACACCCTTTACATTTTCTGTCATAAAGTTAGCGTCGTACCGGCCTAATCCACCGACCACGTATTCGCTAAGGCCACGTTCCAATTGTATCGCATTTCCGGAACAACCCCGGATCACGTTTCCGTATATTAAGCCTCCACTAGCTATACTTTTGGGATAATTCTTAACATAAATTCCGCCTGTCTGGGCTTCCCTAATCAGGTTGCCCCATAGCGTATTTTCTTTACCCAAAAGTAAAATCGAGGTTTCTCCTTCGGCACCTGCACCATCTGCCCAGTTACCCAACACGTTAAATGTACCGGATTCCCAAGACTCCCTTGTCGGGCTCACATCCACATTCGGGAAATCTGGGCCCAAGCCAAAAACGTTGCTAGCCACAAAGTTTCTCTCAGGGATTTCAGCGCCATCCGATACAAACCTCAACCCATACCGAACATTGTTACTGATATAGTTTGCGTAAGTCTGGTCTAAAAATGTGGTATCGCCTACACCCGCAGGCTTTCCGCCGATTACGTTATCGTCACCTCCAAAAGCAGACGCAACGATTCTTATACCCTCATTATTCTTCTGCGAATCCACATCCACAGGCAAAGAGTAAAAGGATTCCGGACCAGGGATGAGCCTATGCTCTGTTGTAAAGCCCAAATAATTGCTTCGAACTGTCGTTCCGTTTGCCGAAAGCTCAACTACCGCTTGCCCCGACTTATTGGCTCCATAAACCATAAAACCTTGGATTATGGAGTGGTTTCTACCCACTTCCTCCCTAGAGCTTTTGACATTAAACACCGCCGTCTTACTTGCGTCGAGATTTGAAGCGTTCAAGGCTATTCTCAAATCATGCTGGCCGTTTTTTCTTGGAGTGGCTTCAGGAGCTACGACATCACCAACCCTTTTCATGGATCCATCGATGATCATTTCGGTAACGATATCCTCAAAACCTGAAATGGGCACCATAATTTCATGATGTCCTTCCGCATTACCTGATCCCGGAATAGCGAAACGAATATGCTCCGTTACAGAGTTTATCGCATCGTCATCGATAACATTGGCGTTATGGATCGCTTGCGCCAAAGAACCTTGACCGGTGGAGTTAGTATTCGTAACGGCATAGAAACTATAACCGAAGTCGACATCCTCTATTTGGGAATTATTACCAGATCCCTCATCGCCAATTTCGACTTTGGAAACGGATTGGGTGTTATAGACGCTGTTCCGCAAAGTTTCCAGAGTCACTTCCCCTACGTTCACCAAACCGTCTATAAAACCTTTATTCGATTCGGGACCACCTATTTCATCCGTGACAAACGGTTCTGTTGAACTCGGATCAGTTCTAAAAGTTTGAACAGCCATTTCGGTCCCGTCTCCTCTATCCGCCTTAACGGTTCCTGAAACGACACGGACAAAGTAGTCTCCTTGAGCCAACTCTTCAAAGCGATATTTTCCGTCGGCTCCTGTCTTAACCGATTTAAGGAATATCCCATCCGTATCACTTGTCGCACGGTAAATTTCCACAGTGGCGTTATGCACACGCTTGTCACCCACACCACCATCAAAGTCGGAACCTGGGCCTCCTTCATAATTCCGGTCGTCGAAGACTAAACCTTCCACGCTACCATTTGCGGGCTCTTCGCAGTCCTCGATAAAATATTCGTAATTTGTCTTTAATCTTTCAGCATTCAGAATTACGTTTCCCGATCCAGATTTAGACACTAACTCCACACTCACGGTAATCAATACAGAGCCAGAACCCGGTCCCATATTTCTGACTTGCAAGTTGCGCTTTTGTCGGGCTACTACTTTAAACTTATGCTTCTTACCTGACACTCCGTTGGTTTTGATTTCAACAGACTCCAGATAACGACTATCCGAAACATGCCAAGTTGGGTTACTCAATTTATATTTACTAGCATCAGGATTGATGATAGTAAAATTAAATTCAGGCAAATCCGCACTCTCAGTATTGTTCTTAGTCATGCAGACATCTTTCCTTTGCGCTCCAAAATCAGCGCTGAATTCCTGCTTGGCTGAGAATAACCCCGGGCCCAAACCAGAACCTGACGAACTCTTTCGGCGTCCCGTATACAGTTCCACTTTACCATCTCCGTCAACGTCAGCTATCGTAACCGTCTGATATTCCGCAACCTTACTGTTTCCGTATTTACTCCAAAGGGTTTTAACCCCTGACGCAAATTTCGGCAAGTTTCCCTTTCCGGCTATATTCTCAAAGTAGCCTATACTATTATCATAGTCCCCAAAAAGAACATCCTCGTCGCCGTCACCGTCATAATCCACAAAAACAGATGTCACGTCATATCTCATCTGCCCCTTGGAACCAGAATAATTAAACGGCAATCCAAACGCTCCAGCGGCATACCTTGCCTTGCCAGTCGCTCCGTCATTCCTAGTTCTAAATTTAGGAAGGTCATCCGCTCCTGTCGCCTCATTTAAGTAATAATGAAATGTTCCTTTACCTGATGAGAAAAATAGGTCAAGCTTGCCATCATAGTTAAGGTCCACCAAACTTGGCGAGAACATATTCCAATCACTCCGCGACAATCCGTTAGTGGAACTCGAACTCTTTAAGTCTGTAGGGTAACGTGACGGTAAATTAAAAACAGGATTGCCCTTCCTCTGAAAATATAATGTTCCGCCACCATTCTTGTCGATCAGCTTATTTTCAAAATAGAAAAAACCGCCACGATCCGAACTTGGACTGGCGCGGTTAAAGCCAATCATACAGTCTAAATCTCCATCATTGTCTACATCTCCAAAAGTTGGACGAAGCAGGTAATACTGATTGCTCGACATCCTAGGCAATTCCAAACCGATGTCTTTCCCGTCAAAAGAGGCTTTGAATTCTTTTTTATCTCCGTCTTTATACTCCAACACCCTAATTCGCCCTGTCTGCGATGAAGAGTTTGGTCTGCCCCAAGAATTATGTCCCGGCGCTTGCACGGCTGTGACGCACTCAAGAAAGCCGTCATTATCAATATCCGCAAATACCGGGTTGGGTCCAGTCATATTATAACTTGAGGAAAACCGGTCTTTCAATTTAAAATCCGGATCCCCTAAATCCCCGAATTTTATGGTTTGGCCCGCAGGCATTTTTCCTTGGTCTCCAGCCTTTACCGCAAATCGAACTTCCCGGATTCCCGCTTCGGGCATTTCCGGCATTTCTGCCCTGAGTGTAATATACGAAAGCCGAGACGTCGTACTTCCCGTCCACGTGCTTGGCGTTGCCTGAATACGATATTCAAATACCCCAGGCGAAGACAGCCCCATGCTGGTCACAGTAATTGAACCAGAAGCAAAAAGCCCCGTGTTCGTAGCTGTTGCCGTGATCACGGGTTCCTTTGGAGCCAAAACAGTAAAAGTTTCATCCACAATCTTACCAATAGGCAGAAACTGTGTTTTAGGCTCGTTAATATCAAAAAGCCCTCCCTGAGCTACGGCTTCGGGGGGCAAAAGTGCTGCGCATAAAAGCGCCACTATGATTTGCGACAGTATAAAATTTTTCAACCTCATTTTATATCATTGTCAGATACAGGAAAAAGGAAAACGGAGTGCTATTCTATATTAGAAATATGGCTTACAAGGAGCCAATGTCTTTATCAGGAAGTCGAACTTAAGCGTAATCTCATGCGTGCCCGAACTGTATTGGGCAAGGCTCGTAGTTGTCATGTCATAAGAGTAGCCAACGCTAAAGTGATCGGTAATTCGGTATTCCATATTCCCCAACAGAGCGTCGCCAAGACGATAGCCGAGGCCCGCCCAGAAGCGCTCCAGGAAAAGGAAATTCGCGTTTACGTCCACTGAAAGGGGCGCTCCCTGCACGTAGCGGATCATTGTTGTGGGCTTAAATTTCACGTAAGGATTTAGCGAAAAAACATACCCTCCACTCAAGTAGTAGTAAAGCTCATCAAACGATTTTTTTCTCGTTGTCTGCTCGCCATCCAAAAAGTCGTGACCGAGAAGTTGCGGAATGGCGAAACTCACATAATATTTAGGGCTGTAAAGGTAAAGGCCGAAACCTACATTCAAAGCCCTGCGGTTTATATCGTTGAACAACTCGGCGTCACCGGGTTGGGTTGCGTCCTCGGGATCGAGCAACACCTTATAGTCCGAAAAGCTCATTTTGAGGCCAAAAGAGAGATAAGTAGTGAACTTTTGTTCCCTTTGCTTCATCAGGTAATCGTAAGTTTTACGGATTGGCACCCAAACTTTCTCCTCGCTTTCACCAAGCTTAATCCGATAAGAAAAGTCCATTGCCGTAAACAACTCTCTCTCCGGACCGATCTCATCCACATACATTGAACCGCCAATCCCGATACCGTATTTCACCCACGGCATATTAAACGAAGCGGCCGTTGTCTGTGGCGCTCCTTCAAAGCCCATCCACTGCGAACGGTAAAGCAACATACCTTGAATGGTATTATTCGAACCTGCATATGCAGGATTTTGCAATACCGAATTGTTCAAATATTGCGTAAACATCGGGTCTTGCTGGGCTTCGGCCAGATTGGATAAAGTCAAAAACAAGACTACAATGGACAACTTCACACTTAGTCTAGCCCCACGCCAAAAACCGCTCCCCCCACATGAAGTCTTCAACGCAACATAGGCCGCGTATAAATATACCAATACATGGTTTTTCATGATCATTTATTCATTTTAAGAAGCGAAAAAACTCACAACCTTTTATTTATCAACCACTTTACATGGCTGATGCAACTTTCATGGAAGAATATAGGCATTTCCCGGCATATGTTTATAATAAAAACCGGGTATTTTCTCATTCATTTTTCCCCGTTTCAAGCAATGATCAAAAAATACTCGCAAACACCGTCATGAAATCAATTATATATATTTAATTTTATTCATTAAAAATATAACATTAAAAATACACAATTAATGTATCAAAATTGCCTGAGCACAATTGGGCACATAACAGTTGAAAGAAAGTTTAGTAAAAAGAATCAATAATTGAATTATAAATAGAAAAAAGAATATTTTTAATTTATCCAAGTAGTGATTGTACCTCATACCACAGTTCATGTATGTTAAGCAAAGAAAAAGACAGTATATATACATAATATACAGGATTACTTACGCAGCAAAAAATAAAAACTAGAAACTAGAGACCGCCTCGCTAATGAAGACCACACATAGCCGTAAAAAAAGAAAAACCCGGACCAATATGGCCCGGGCTCACACAAACAAAATTAACCCTTAAAACCCACACAGTTATTCAAAAATCACCCTATAGCGTCGACTCACGTCGGCATCTAAAAATGTGTGGCATCTTCAAACCGAATAATTCATCAACGAAACAAACCTTTCGATTCGAACGCTTAATGCATTACAATGATACAACTTAAAATCACTATTGCAAAATTATATTCTGCATTTTAATAATTAAATAACATAAAATTCCACCCAAGCATGTTAAGCCAAAAAAATCAAACACGCCCGTTCCTTTCAATGCGCTGAATTGACAAGTATTTTTCGTACTTTGTGCCTTTACACCCTTTAAGCAAAAAATGGAAAACAGCGCCCACTTACCCCTTTTGTTCAGTTCGGGGATTTATGCGTTCGAGCAAGACAAGCCCGGCACCGACGCCAACGTGCCCCTTGCCATAGTTTTGCTCCAAGAGGAACCTCCTACGGAACAGGAAATGGAGCTCGCCGAAAAAATCGCCGTGGCAACCGGATTTGAGGATTCGAACATAAGCCATTCGGACACACAACTTTCCGATTCGCTTGAGGAGACCCTCACAAGTCTGGGTGCCGAAAACGCAATTATTTTTGCGGAAAGCCATTACACCCCGCCAGAGGGCACGCAAACAAACATTCCGGCTACCGTCAACGACGGAGCGGTGATCCACACACTCCCAATCAGGGATATCGCCAATGAAGTCAAACACAAAAAGGCACTTTGGACAGCGCTTAAAACGGCGTTCCAACCTTGACTTCAGCACAAGGCTTTAAAATAGACTTACCCTAATCGACGATAACACAGTCTCGTTCTCTTTTACAGGAAAACTTTCACCATATCCAAAATAAACCAAACTCCTGATGACTAAACGTTCTCAGATATCGCTCGGCCTTTTCGCCGCGCTGTTCTTTTTTAGCGCCTGGGCACAGGCCGCTCCCAAGATCGAATACAAGCTTTCAATGCCGGAACCTTACACCCACTATTTTGAAGTGGAAATGAAGGTATCCAATCTCAAAACCTCTTATATCGACCTGAAAATGCCCGTATGGGCCCCAGGTTCGTATTTAGTAAGAGAATTCGCCAAAAGCGTTGAGGGGTTCCAGGCTATGGACGCCAACGGCAACCCGCTCAAAAGCGAAAAAACCGACAAGGCCACCTGGAGAATCCAAAGCAAAAAAGCCAAGTCCGTCACGGCCCGCTATCGTGTATACGCTTACGAGCTTTCCGTAAGAACAAGTTTCCTTGACGCTTCGCACGGCTATCTCAACGGCACCAGCGTATTTATGTACGTTGCGGGACAAAAGAAAACTCCCGTTACCGTTACGGTAAAGCCTTACAAAGAATGGAAAAAGGTGAACACTGGCCTAGATCCCGTTCCCGGCAAGAAATTCACTTACTCAGCGCCAAACTATGACGTATTGGCCGACGCTCCGTTCGAAATCGGAAACCAAAGGGAATTCCACTTCGAATCAAAAGGCGTTAAGTTTACCGTTGCCATGTACGGCAAAGCCGACTACAACGAAAACACCCTGAAGGCGGAGATGAAGAAAGTGGTTGACGCCTGCTCCGATGTATTCGGGGGTGACCAACCGAACAAGGACTACACGTTCATCGTTCACAACCTCAGCCACGGCGGCGGCGGTTTGGAACACCTCAACTCCACCACGCTCCAAGTCAACCGCTGGGCATACGCCACCAAAGGCGGAATGCAGAGCTTCCTCAGCTTGGTGTGCCACGAATACATCCACGTCTGGAACGTAAAAAGGCTCCGCCCGAAAAGCCTCGGCCCGTTCGACTACCAGAGCGAGAACTACACTACCCTGCTTTGGGTAAGCGAAGGCATCACAAGCTACTACGACGAGCTGTTGCTGGAAAGAACAGGTATCCTTTCGAAAAAAGAATACTTGGGACGACTCAAAAACGGCATCGGAAGCATCGAGAACCAGCCAGGGCAACGCGTGCAACCTCTTGCCATGTCAAGCTTCGACACTTGGATCAAGGCTTACCGCCCCAATGAGAACAGCTACAACACCACGATCTCCTATTATACCAAAGGAAGCGTGGTGGCCGCTATGCTCGACTTAGCCATTATCGACGCCACCGACGGCAAGAAAAAACTCGACGACGTAATGCTCGAACTTTATCGCAAGACGTATCTGAAAAACGGAAGCGGGTTCACTGAGCGCGACTTCGTCAACACCGTCAACCAAGTGGCCGGAAAAAGCATGGATGATTTCTTCAAAAACTACATCCACAGCACAAAGCAGATTCCATACAACGAATTCTTCGATAAAGTCGGAATCAAGATGATCGACCGCAACAAGGGACGCCAAACCCGCGCGTATCTCGGAGCCATGACTTCGGAAAGAGGCGGCAAGCTGACAATTACCCGGGTAATCCGCGGTACATCCGCTTACGAAAACGGACTGAACGTCAACGACGAAATCATAGCCGTGGACGGATTCCGTGTAAACTCATCGGAACTTTCGAAACTGATCGGATTCAAACGTCCGGGCGAAACCGCCAAGGTCACTATCTCTCGCGACGGATTGCTAATGGACATAAATGTCACACTCAAAGCCGACAACCGCGCAAACATAGCCCTCATGGAAATCGAGAATCCAACCGATCGCCAGAAAAGGCTCAAAGAATTCTGGCTTAAGAAAAATTAAGTTGGAATCAGCCGGTATTAGGCACCTAAATAAGCTAATACCTGATACAGAAAAAGGGCACCCTGTGCGGGTGCCCTTTTATTTTATTTTCAAAACAGAAAAGCGATCAACCTTTCAGTTCCTCATACTCTTTTTTAGCTTCAGCGCTCAAAATACCTTCGTAAATCACGTTTACGGCCTGATCAAAAATCTCCGACGGATTCTCCGGTATTCCGGACTGCACGTCTATCGGCAACACTCTCCAGAAAACCGGATCAAGTAGATTATTGATTGCGCTAGCGTACAGCGCCACTACCAAATCCTTGTTTACCGTAGGCAATACCAAACCTTTCTTCTGCCCCTCTTCAATCAATCTGCGGAAACGCAAAAAAGCCGCCTCGCGCTTGTACCTGGTCACGTCATTCCATACCTCCGGCACATTCTCCTGAATGTCCATCATAAATACGGCGCTCACGTCGGCAAGGCTTGTGCCTGTCAGCGTCAATAATTCTCGAAGCTTTACCGCATACGGAGTTTCCGGGTCAGTGAAAATTTCCTGCACGCTTTGCGACAGTCGGGTTTTCCAATTTTCCACCACCACCAGCAGCAATTCGTGCTTGCCTTTGTAATACTTATAAAGCGTTTTTTTGCTCATTCCTAAGCTTTTCGAGATGTCGTCCATAGTAATCGACGTATATCCCGACTTGAAAAACAGCTTTCGGGCTGTTTCCAATATTTCCTCGCTTTTTTTCGTATGCCTGTCCATAGTACGCTAATTATCTTGTTTTCGCCGTTATAAAACTAACGAAGCGAGAATTAGTTTCCAAGAAATCTGAACTAAGATTCCTGCCCAGTTTCCTGCCCAACTAAAAATCTCGCCGTTTTTTTATAGTTTTGGATACGGGCCCGGCCTTACACGCCAAATCCGCCCGAACCAAAAACGAAGAACTTATCCCAACATACCTATGGACAAAGAACAGGCACGGAACGAGATACTGGAATTACGCCAAAAGCTCAACTACTATAACGAGCAATATTATCTCCACGAAAACTCCGTGGTAAGCGACAGAGAATTCGATTCCTTACTCGAAAAACTCATCGCCCTGGAAAAAGCCCACCCAGAGTTCGACGACCCGAACTCGCCGTCGAGCCGCGTGGGCGGAGGGATAACCAAAGAATTCCCTACCGTAACGCACCGCTACCCGATGCTATCGCTCGGCAACACCTACTCGGCAGAAGACTTGGCCGATTTTGACCAGCGGATCCGCAAAACCCTCGGCGACGAGCCGTTCGAATATCTATGCGAACTCAAATTCGACGGCGTGGCCATGAGCCTGCGCTACGAAAACGGTAAACTCAGCGCCGGCGTAACACGCGGAAACGGAACGCAGGGCGACGACGTAACCAACAACGTCCGCACCATCCGCACCGTACCGCTCAGCCTTTCGGGCCAAGATTTCCCCGAAGATTTCGAAGTACGGGGCGAGGTAATGCTTCCGCTCAAAGAGTTCCGTCGCATCAACGCCGAGCGCGAGGACATCGGCGAAGCCCAATTGGCAAACCCGAGGAACGCCGCTTCGGGAACCATAAAAATGCAGGACTCCAAAGTCGTGGCTTCCCGTAACCTTGACTGCTACCTCTATTATCTGTTGGGAGAAAACCTTGGAGTCGGAAACCAAGCCGAAGCCTTGGAAAAGATGAAGGAATGGGGATTCTTCGTTTCGCCCACATACAGGCTTTGCGCCAACCTCGACGAGGTAATGGAATATATAGAGCATTGGCGGGAAGGGCGTAACGAGTTGGGCGTGGAAACCGACGGAATCGTAATCAAGATCAACGATTTCAAACAACGCGAACGCCTGGGCAACACATCCAAGAGCCCGCGCTGGGCAATCGCCTATAAATACGAAACGGAAAGGGCTTACACCAAGCTCAAAAACGTTACTTACCAAGTGGGTCGCACAGGAGCCGTGACTCCCGTAGCCAACTTGGAACCCGTTGATTTGGCCGGAACGGTAGTGAAAAGAGCGTCACTCTACAACGCCAACGAGATCGAACGCCTCGGTCTCCGCAAAGGCGATACGGTAGGCGTGGAAAAAGGCGGGGAAATCATCCCAAAAATCGTGGACGTGGCCACCGAAAACCGTCCAGACGAAAGCAAATCCATCGCTTTTGTGGAGAATTGCCCCGAATGCGACACCAAACTGATACGCAAAGAAGGAGAAGCGGTTCACTACTGCCCGAACGAGACCGGCTGTCCGCCGCAGATCAAAGGCAAGATAGAGCACTTCGTACAGCGCCAGGCCATGAATATCATGAGTCTGGGCACACGCACCATCAACGCGCTGTTCAACAAAGGCTTGGCCAACAACATCGCCGACCTGTACGAACTGACTTACGACCAAGTAATCGAACTCGAAGGCTTCAAGGAGAAATCGGTCAACAAACTGCTCCAAGCCATCGAAGACTCTAAAAAGAAACCTTTCGAAACCGTCCTTTTCGCCATCGGCATCCGCTTCGTGGGGAAAACCGTGGCCGAAAAATTGGCCCGCCACTTCGGGTCGATAGACAAAATAGAGCAAGCGGATTTCGAAACGCTGATCGACGTGCCCGAAATCGGGGAACAGATTGCCAATAGCGTAATCGAGTTCTTCAAAAACGAAAAAAGCAAAGAGCTAATCGAGCGACTCAAGTCGCACGGCCTTCAGTTCGAGGTAGTGGCCGACGACTCACAAAGTCCGGCGAGCAATCAACTTGACGGTTTATCCTTTGTAGTCTCCGGAGTTTTTGCCAACTTCAGCCGCGACGGAATCAAAGACGCCGTGAAAGCCCACGGAGGAAAAATCGTCTCGGCCATTTCCAGCAAAGTCGATTACCTGCTGGCCGGAGAGAAAATCGGCCCGTCGAAACTCTCCAAGGCGGAAAAGCTCGGCACGAAAATAATCTCCGAAGAAGATTTCGCCGAATTGATTTCGGACTGACAAAAAGCGCAAAGCCAGCACCCGGGCCAACACAGGGAAAACCCTGAAATGTAGCGCTTTGAAATTATATTCCGACGCCGATTCGGGACAAGCGACGAAAGCCGCCGAAAGCCAAACATTATTCTGCTTCGGCGGATTTCGTCGCTTTTGAGCCAAAACCGGCCGTCCAAAACGCCGACAGACCAAGAACACCATTCTGTTAGTCGGACAATTTCGAAACATTGTTCCGTTTTGGTCTTTTTCGCTCTTTTGGGCGGAATTTATTTATAGAAATTTATTTCATTTGCAAAGAAAGTTCTGAACCATGTTCGTCCTTAAAGAGCGTCTGCTCGAACGGAGCACCGAAAAACAGCTCAGGAAAAACAAAGCGAAAAGAAATCCCGCTTCCTGGGAAAACGCCCAAACCGCCGGTATCCTTTTCACCATCGGTGACGAGAAGAAAACCGACGCGGCCAAGAGGCTCCGTACCGAACTGAGGAACAGCGGCAAGGGTAAGAAAATATCCCTGATAGCCTATTTTCCCGGCGAAAAGGACTGCCCTATCGAAGACTTCGACATTTTCACGTCGGCGGATTTCGACTGGAAAGGGCGCCCCGTTCACGAGATGATCGGAGCGTTCATGGACAAGCCATTCGATTTTCTGTTCCATATAGACACGGAACCGAATGCGGTCACGGACCACCTGCTGGCCGCCTCGAAGGCAAAGTGCCGCGTGGGTATATTCCGCCCCGGGGCAGAGGACTATTACGAACTGATGTTAGGCGGTGGCGCCGGCTATTCCGACGCCATCCAGGAGATGTTACATTACATTCACGTGCTAGAGGATTATGCGTAACTTGAAAGGCTCCGGAGTGGCTTTGGTCACCCCGTTTACCGAAGACCACGAGATCGATTTCGAATCGCTCGGCAACATTCTGCGCCATACGGCCCAGGATTCCGACTACTGGGTAGTCATGGGTACCACCGGCGAGTCCGCCACGCTTGAGGAGGAGGAAAAACAGGAAGTCCTGAGCTTCGTACTCGACAACAACCCCGAAAATCTCCCGATCGTGTACGGTGTGGGAGGAAACGACACCCGCTCGGTGGTCAAACGCCTTAAACAGTCCAACCTCGAAGGCGTGGACGCTGTCTTGTCCGTCAGTCCATACTACAACAAGCCTAGCCAAGAAGGCATAATCCGCCACTTTACGGCCGTGGCCGACGCTTCGCCGAAACCGGTGATCCTCTACAACGTCCCCGGACGTACGGGATCAAATATGAGCGCCGAAACCACCCTCAAGCTCGCCGAACACGAGAACATCATCGGCATCAAGGAAGCCTCCGGCGACCTGAACCAGTGCATCGAGATCGCCAAGCATAAGCCCGCCGACTTTCTCCTGATCTCCGGCGACGATATGCTTACCACCTCCCTCATCAGCTTCGGCGGAGCGGGAGTGATCTCGGTACTCGCCAACGCCTTCCCGGCGCTGATGGGCAAAATGACCAACGCCGCCCTCCAAGGCGACTTCGGAGTAGCCAGCAACGCGCTCTTCGCCCTTTCCAGCATCAACCCGCATATGTACACCGAATCGAACCCAGTGGGCGTAAAAGCCGCCATGGAAATCCTCGGCGTATGCAAAGGACACGTACGCCTCCCCTTGGCAGAAGCCAGCGAAGGTCTCCGCGCCAACATCGAAGCCGAAATCAAAAAAATGGGTCTCTAAGACTTCAAAAATATCTTTCGAATAGAAAAACGCCACGGTTAATCGCCGTGGCGTTTTTTGTTTATAGGAATACATAATACTTTTTGAACTGGGCTTCTTTCGGTAAATTGAAAATGTGCTGACGGCTTGCGGGGAATGAATAACTTGTAGCCCTATTTTTTCAATGACCTCAAAAAGAAGAACTTCGACATACTGACAATTGCTCTAGTCGTGGTAGCTATAGTAAGTATTCCTCTCTCATTAAACTATCTCGATGAATTGGCAAGCCTTTTCACCATCGGAGTAAAAGACGCCAACCCAAAAGGCGAAATGCTTAAAATCCTAACTCCAGTTTGGGCCGGAATCATTGGAGCTATTGCTCTACGGGTGAACTTTCTTAGATCAGCCGCATTTATGAAACAAGCTTCCAATACAGAAAGGGGCTTAGTGGAAGAACGATTCAAAAATGCTATCGAACACCTAGGTAGCGACAAGGACCCGATAGTCTTAGGCGGAATCTACGCTCTACATGATATTGCAAAAGAAAACGAGAGCTATCGAGAACCTGTGTTTAACATCTTATGCGGAATGATTCGTAGTGAAGGAAAGGAATTGAGTAAACGGTGTGATCAAATGCAGAAAAAAGAGCTAGAATCATTAAAAGAACAAATCGAAGATGCAAAAAAAACAGGAACTCTAGAACAGCAAAATATATTGAAAGTCCGCTTCCAACAAGTAGATGATATAGATTACGAAAACTGCTACCTCCCAAGTATAAGTTTCCTAACCCATACAATAGTGACGTTAGCCTTTACCAAAAAAGGTAAAAAAGGCAGTATATATAAAATACGTAAAAGAAACCTAAGCCAAGGAAACCTAAAAGCCGGAAAGCTCAATTTTTTCTGTTTCAACAACATGGAATTGAACAGAACAAACTTTACATGGGCAGAATTGAATGAAGCAGAATTTATAGAAGCGGATTTAAGTTATGTGAATTTGATTAGTGCCCATTTAAGCAGGGCAAAACTCTACAAGGCGAACCTATATTACGCAGACCTTAGTAGAACAAAATTGGAGGACACTGACTTAAGCGGGGCAAATCTGGAAGGCTCAATTCTAAATGAAACATCCTTAAATTGCACTAACTTGGAAGGGGCTAACTTAAATGATGCGATCTTAAATGATTCGGTCTTTTATCACACCAAATTAAACAAGACCGATTTCAAAGGATCTGACTTAACAAGCACAAAATACTTTGACACAAACGACTCAAGCCTCAAAAGTGTCACCCCAAACTACCTCAAAGAAAAAGGAGCCATCTTCGATGAAACCACAAAGTTCTTATATCAAGAAGATTTTGGTGCTTTGACAATTTCTGTGGAAAGTAGTCTCTTTGCAAAATGACGGAAGAAGAATTTTACGGGTCAATTCTGCACCTACCTTATCTGAAGGTGGAATCTGTAGTGCACGGTCCAAAGAAGATAGGTATTCACTGCCAAATTACCGTGAATGTCCCGTTTGTCTTAAGAAAAGAGAAACAATCAACCAATACAGTCTGCATAAATACCAAGACTTGAGCATCAGCGGAAAAGAGGTTTGGCTTCACGTCCGGGTTCCCCAGTTTGTTTGTGAAGGTTGCGGGAGATACTTTCTTCACAGGCCTGAATGGGCCTCGTCCGGAAAATCCCATACCGACAGGCAATCAAAATGGATCTTCGAACTTTGCGCCAAACAATCGTTCAGCGAGGTCGCCGCTTTGGTCAACGCTTGCCATAAGACGGTGGAGAGAATATATTTTCGGCACGCAAACAAAGCCGTCGATTTGCTTGGCAGGTACGCCCGCGTCAGAAAATTGGGCATTGACGAATTGGCGCACCGAAAAGGGAAGAAAGACTATGTTTGCGTGCTTACGGACTTGGAACGGGGCATTCACCTCGACATTCTCAAAGACCGGAAAAAAGAAACGATTAGGTCTCATTTCCAGTCTCTTGGCAACGGATTCATGCGGAGGATAGAGGTTGTCGCCTGCGATATATGGAGGCCCTACATTGATGTGTGCGAGGCTTGTTTTCCCAACGCTGCGGTAGTCATCGATTATTTTCATGTCGTCAAATCCCTGAACGATTCATTAGACGGAATCAGGAAAAAGTTGCGAAAAGAACACAAAGACACGGACTGTTTCAAGAATATAAAATGGGCCCTTTTTAAACGTCCTGACCATTGTTGTTCCCGGCAACGGGAATCTTTGGGTCGGGCGTTCCGGGATTCCGCCTTATTGAAAGACGCCTATGACCTACGGAACGAATTTTTGGAGATCATGGACTTTTCAGAAACCAAGGTATCCGACGAGAAACGATTGGACCAATGGATCGAAAAAGCACGGGACGTGAACCAAAAAGGGTTCAACAGATTTGTTAAGACCCTTTGTCGCTGGCGCACTCAGATATGGGCTTTCACTCAAACCGGAGTGACTAACGCAATGACCGAAGGCTTGAATAACATGATTCGGTACTACAAACGAATCTCATTCGGGATACCGAATTTTGAGCATATGAGAATTAGGGTATTAGTTTCTGGGATATAGAGCACCACAGAAATTGTCAAAGAACCAAGATTTTTTTGAAACCTTAAACATGTAAGGAAAGTCTTTATCCAGCGCAGACAACACTAAGTCAACTGCGGAAACGCCCAATCCATCGCGGATAACACTAAGTCAACCGCGGAAACGCACAATCCAGCGCGGATAACACCAAGTCAACCGCGGAAACGCACAATCCATTGCGGATAACCCCAAGTCAACCGCGGAAACGCACAATCCAGCGCGGATAACCCCAAGTCAACCGCGGAAACGCACAATCCAGCGCGGATAACACCAAGTCAACTGCGGAAATGCCCAATCCATCGCGGATAACACCAAGTCAACTGCGGAAACCCCTAATCCGTCCAAGAAACCACACGAAAGAAACCCGAAACTTACACTTCCCTCAATTTCACAGCCTTATCCGGTTGCATACCCGCCTATATCCCCTATTTTAACGCGAACTTGGAATCGAAATATTAGATTAGTTCAATCGTCATCTTCCTATCCCACTTCCCCAGCTTCTTGGGGAATTTAGGGCATTCAGGTGTTTTGTCAAGGAAAGTATAAGCGAGTAACGCGGCTATTGTGTTGATTAGAAACCCTTTGACGCTTCTGTGCCTTGAGTGTTCAATCTGGCAAACATGTTTGAGGATATCGAACGCCGATTTGATTAGCCGCCTGTGCTTCAAATAGTGTTTTTGCTCTTCGGCAAGCATTTCTTTGGGCCTCATTTTACTCCTGAGCTTTGTGACCAAGGTTAGGCCTTTGCCCCTGAGTTCGTCCCTGAGTTTGGAAATATACCCTTTGTCCCCATAGAGGAACCCTTGCAGGTCTTTGGTGAGTGACCTGAGCATTTTGTGGTTGTTGTCCGATACATTTCCCGAAGATATCCTGACGACGACCAGCTGTCCGTATTCGTTTATGACGGCATGGAGCTTAAACCCGAAGAACCATCCCATCGAGCTCTTGCCACGTTTGGCGATTCCGGCGAAAACCCTGTGTTGTTTTATTCTTTTGTTGTGGCACACGGCCAGAGGTTTGGAGTCCACGTAATTGTGGCCTGTCCGGGGAGACAGCCTGACGGCCTGCATAAAAAGCGTCATGGGAGCGAAAACCCGGTTTGAGGCGGTAAGGAAAGTGGTGTAGTCCGGCAGGTCCGGAAAGTAGCTTCTCAGGTAAACCATAAGCACGTTGTTGTAGTACCACTTGAAACACCGGATGCCGGAGAGGTGAAAGAATATCAAAACCGTCATGATTTCACTGTCACTCATCGTCGCGGGCCTACCGGATTTCTTCTGGTTTCCGATTCCTTTCTCCTTGTGGTACTCGTCCAATCGTTTGCAGAAATCGTCGGAAGCGATGAAAATTTCAGTTAATTTGAGAGTGTCCAGAACGGTCATGTCCAGTTGTGTTTATTCGGTTTGTACAAAAACACAAATAAACAAATACTCAAACATTGATCTTTCTGGACGATCCCTTCTTTACCTGACTGTATTTGAGTCGGTTAAATTCCAAGCTCACGTTATTTTAAATCCTCTGGCCGGAAAAAAACTCACGACTCCATTCCGGCTACGCCAAACAACATCCATAAACCCAAAAACGAAAATCTATGCAATCAAGATCAAGACTCCCGGAGGCTGACGCCCTCGAACACTACCGCATCGCTTTGGAAAACGTATTGCTCCAACCCGAAATAGCGTCGGAAATGGCTGAATTGGGTTACGGCCCCGAAACCATCGCCGCAGGCAAAACCCTCCTCGACAATACCCGCCAAGCCTACGGCCACAACCAAACGGAAGACAACGAAACCTCCGCCGCCTACGAAGACTTCCTTCAGAAAAAGGAAGGGTTAGCCAAAACCTACAGAACCCATCGCAAAAAAGCCAAAGTGGTCTTCCGCAAAACCCCGCTGACAGCCGACCGGCTGGGCATCACTGCTCCCATACCCAAATCCCATTCAAAGTGTATGGAAAACTACCGGAAGTTCTACATCGAAGCCTCCGCCGATACCGCTACGCAGACCAAACTGGCCACCATCAAAGTTACAGCAGACGATATCGCCGCGGGCATAACGGCAATCAACGAGATTGAGACCGCCCGGGCCACCTACCTCCGCGAAAAGGGCGAATCCCAACAAGCCACCAAAGCCAAGGACCAAGCCTTCTCCGAACTCGACGATTGGATGACGGACTTCTTCGCCGTTGCCCGCATAGCGCTCGAAGAAAAGCCCCAGCTTCTGGAAGCCTTATCCGAGACCGTCCCTAGCTAGGGCCGTCCCCATCTCAATACGGTGGTCCCAACCACCGTACATCTCCGTTTTTTCCCGAAAAAAAACCATCCTATTGCCCCGTACCTTTCCATATACGATATTGCTTTAAAGCCTTAGGCTTCTGATCCACTCATTTTTTCTGAAAATTACTGCTATACATATGGAAATGGACCCCGAAATTGCCAAGCTTATCGACCAACTATCCTTAGTTGATCTCGAAATGATACAGCGCCCCCGAAAACACGCCGTGCTGGAAGTAACGGAAAGCATATTCGGAGAGACGAAGGAAAGCAAAAAGCGGGAAAAGGAAAGGCTCAAAGTCTTGCTCAACAAAAAGTGCATGCTCATCAACGCCTGTCCCCTGCCGGAAAATCCGCAGACGCTGGCCTCGCTCACCAACCTTTGCCTTTCCAGCTACAAAACCGCCGAGACCGAAATGGAGAAAGAGGCTTGGCGCAACAAGATGAGGACATCGCTCCACCGCCTCCAAGTAAGCATTTCCACGGCCGAAGGCGAACTAGTGGCCGACGATTACCTGTTCCTGAACGCCGAATACGAAAAAATATCGGGCATAGAGCACGTCCCCACCCGCAAACGCTCCTTCTTCGACATATTCCGCCGCTAAAGTTTTACTTATGAAAAAGAAAACATACTTTTAGCCCCTAATCCCCCCAAGGAAACAAAACCGCAATTCATTCACACCTTCAAATGACTTACTCAGCGAACATACAGCGCTACCAAAACATGTCTTATCCCAGAATAGGCCAAAGTGGCTTGCGCCTTTCCGAGCTCTCACTCGGCCTGTGGCACAACTTCGGCGGGGTAGACGCATTCGAAAACGGACGCCAAATAGTCCTCAAAGCTTTCGACAAAGGCATCACGCACTTTGACCTGGCCAACAACTACGGTCCTCCGGCGGGTTCGGCCGAGGAGACTTTCGGCAGAATAATGGCCAAAGACTTGGCCCCCTACCGCAACGAGCTGGTCATCTCCACCAAAGCCGGACACGACATGTGGCCCGGTCCCTACGGCGACGGAGGCAACCGCAAATACATGCTGGCCAGCCTCGACGACTCCCTGCAACGAATGGGCTTGGAGTATGTGGATATATTCTACTCTCACCGCTTCGATCCGGAAACGCCGCTGGAAGAGACCCTCTACGCTCTAGATACCGCCGTGCGCCAAGGAAAAGCCATGTACGTGGGTATCTCGAAATACAATCCCGAACAAACGGAAAAAGCCGTAGAGATCCTGAGCCGTTGGAACACGCCGTTTATCATCCACCAAGAACGCTACTCCATGCTCGACCGTCATATGGAAGAGGGCTTAACTGACACGCTCGACAAACACGGCCTCGGATGTATCGTGTTCTCCCCATTGGCCCAAGGGCTTTTGACTGACAAATACCTGAAAGGTATCCCAGAGAATTCCCGTGCGGCCAAATCGACCGGATATTTGCAAAAAGATCAGGTAACGCCAGAATTGGTCGAACAACTGAGACAGCTGAACAACCTAGCCATGCAAAGAGGCCAAAGCCTGGCGCAAATGGCCATCGCCTGGAATCTCCGCCTGCCTACCGTAACATCGGTATTGGTTGGCGCCAGCAGAGTCGAACAGCTTGAAAACAACCTGTTGGCCCTAGACAACAAAGCTTTTACAAACGAGGAGCTTTTGCAGATCGAGCAGATTCTGAAAGGATAAAACCGAATTTAGTCTTAGGTATCAGGCATTTGGTACTGGACCTATAAATAGAGGCTCAAAAAAGAGGTCGTCCAGCGTTTCGCCAGACGACCTCTTTTCTTTATTGCAATGAAAGGATAAATCCTTAGGCCGTTGCAAGGTTCCAACCTTGTAACCACCCTTAACGTAAGGCTCCAGCCTTACACTCCCTATTTTTCTTTCTTAACAGGCTTAAACGGTTTCTTCCACTGAATCCTGTACATCAGCGAAACACTCACCGCCGAAGTGGACGACTCTCGGGTACGCCCATAACCAGGCACATACGAAGGATTCAAACTCTCATCACTTCCACCCGAAGTATCCAAACCGAAGCGGTAACGCATTACCGTAGCCAAAAAAAGATCTCTCCATACGGCCACTTTCAGACTGACATTAAGCTCGTACCAACTCGCCGAGATATCCGTACTCTTCTTGTTGATCGTATGTTCCCCCCAAATATCTTGCTGTACGGTATAATCCAACTCTTCGTCAAACTTACCCTGTCCCCGCCGAAAACCTACCGCCAATACGGCGTTATCCTTATTGCGGAAGGCGAAATTCCAGTCGGCTCCGACGCGGTAATAATAACCGCTCACCTTGTCACGGACTTTTGTTTCCCTGTTATAATCGTCACGGTCAGGATAGCCGAAAGTACTGTTCGTAAATTCTTCAGATGAGTACCCCGCCGAACCCGCAATCAAAAAACGGCCAAGTATATCGGTATCGGCGCTTACGCCAAAGCCCATATAATCCTTATTGAAGGCCGAAGAACCCAGATTCGTCAAATCCACGCCAAGCCTGGCCGCGGAAGGCAAATACCAAAATTTCGGTTTAGGAATCCGCAACGAATCCGATTCGGATTTCTTTTTCTTCTGAGCCATGCCAAAAATCGGCGCCAAGCCCATCAGCATACATATGAATAAAGATCTTCTCATGCTCTAAAATACCGCCAGTGTTAATTCTCAGGGTCCAAGCGCCCGTCAACTACCCTAATGTTCATTTCCGTACCGACTTGCAACACAGGCTCTCGCACATCCGCAAAACGGAAACCCGTCCTAAGAACCTCAAGGTCTCTAAAAACGAACTCAAGTCCGCAAAATTCGGAAATAAAAGAAGACTCTCCCTTATACCCCACTTCCAGCTCATACTTCACCGACTTGTTCACAAAAACATAAGTCAGCTTATCGTATCCCTCATGAACGGGAATCTCCAAACTCGTCACCAAGTTATCGCCCTTATGATACGCCGTATCCGGCAACTCCTTCACATAAACGGAATCGAACCGCACCTGAAGCGGCACCGTATCGTTTTCCGCCGCCGGATCGCTAGGAACGTCAATCTCAAAAAACGCCACCTTGATATCCCTGGTGTACTGCGAAGTGCAATCCTGGTCCTCACGGCAAGCCGACAAGCCCAAGAAAGCAACCGCCATAGCACATAGCGCCGTTCTCAGCGCCCTTTTCACCTTATATTTCTCCATATTAAGATCCTGGTCCTCCATACCCGGCCAGCGCCGGAATCACATAGCATACCGCAACAAATTTACCCTTTTTCGCCATACTTCGTGACATCCGGACCGATTAGGACACAATTTTTTCGGTCACCGGCCCTTTACTATACATAACGCCCACATCGGCCAAAGCAAGGTCCTAACTTTCAATTCCGATTGAATTGCCGTACCTTTGCCGACCGAAAAAAACGAGTAAGATTTGAAAGCCAAGGGATTAAAGAAGGATAAGGTTAACGTGATCACGCTGGGTTGTTCCAAAAACCTGGTAGACTCCGAAGTCATGATCACCCAACTGAAGGGGAACGACATCGAAGTGGAACACGAGGCCACTAAAGACGACTCCAATATCATCATCATAAACACCTGCGGCTTCATCGCCGCGGCCAAGCAGGAGTCTATCGACACCATCCTGCGTTACGCCGAAGCGAAGGACGAGGGAGAGATCGACAAACTTTACGTAACCGGCTGCCTTTCGCAACGCTACAAGGAGGATCTGATCAAGGAAATCCCGCAAGTGGACGCCTTCTTCGGCACCGCCGAGGTTCCGGCCCTGCTCAAGCGCTTCAACGCCGACTACAAGCACGAACTCGTGGGCGAAAGGATGACCACCACGGCCAACCACTTCGCTTACCTCAAGATAGCCGAAGGCTGTGACCGCCCTTGCTCGTTCTGCGCCATTCCGCTGATGCGCGGCAAACACGAATCCACGCCTATCGAGGAATTGGTGAAACAAGCCGAAAACATGGTCAAGAACGGAACGCGCGAGCTCCTGCTCATCGCCCAAGACCTGACTTACTACGGCATCGACATTTACGGCAAGCGCCGTTTGGCAGATCTTCTCCGCGCCCTCTCCGACGTCGAAGGCGTAAAATGGATCCGCCTCCACTACGCTTACCCGTCCGGCTTCCCGCTCGACGTGCTCGACGTAATGGCCGAACGCGACAATATCTGCAACTACCTCGACATGCCTCTGCAAACGGGCTCCAGCGCCGTGCTCAAGCACATGCGCCGTGGCATCGACAGGGAAAAGACCGAGAAACTTATCAATACCATCCGCGAAAAGATTCCGGGCATCACCTTGCGCACCACACTTATCGCCGGCCACCCCGGCGAGACCGAGCAGGACCACGCCGAGACGCTCGACTTCGTTAGCCGGATGAAATTCGACCGATTGGGAGTTTTCCCTTATTCCCACGAGGAAAACACGCACGCCCACGACACCATGGAAGACCTTCTTCCGGAAGAGGAGAAAGAGGCGCGCGCCCAAGAAATCATGGATATCCAAGCGGAAATTTCTTACGAGCTGAACCAAGAAAAAATCGGCAAGACGTTTCCAGTTCTTATCGACCGAAAAGAAGGCGACTTCTTCTACGGACGTACGGAATCAGACTCGCCAGAGGTTGATAACGAAGTACTTATCGACGCCCGCCAGCACTACGTACGTTTGGGAGATTTCGTGGAATGCCACATCGACGACGCCACGGAATTCGACCTTTACGCCACTCCGGTTTCGCAAACGGCCGAAACCGACGCCTGAAAACAGGCCGGCAACAACAACCCCAAGCCGTTTCTTGCGTAAATGAAACCGGTACAATCTGATCATCCGAGGCGACAAGCAATGATTAAATGCGAAAAAATCCAAATGGGAGAGACCAACAAGTTCTCTCCTATTTTTTTGGAATACCTGAACAACGCTGAAAAGCTGAGACCGTTCTTCTCCCGATGTCCGGAGCTCGAAAACTTCGGAGCCCAAATCGAAGAAAAACAGTTTTCGGCCGAAAAAAGGCAAATACTGAGAGATTCCCTACTCGCACAATACGAAGGAATCGAAATCAGCGCCGAACTCCAAAACAATATCGGTTCCCTGCTCGACCCGAACACCTACACCGTCACCACGGGTCATCAGCTTAATATCTTCACCGGCCCGCTGTATTTTATCCTCAAGATAATCACGGCTATCAAAGTTTGTGAAGACCTCAAACAGCGTTACCCGGAACGCAACTTCGTCCCCGTCTATTGGGCGGCCACCGAAGACCACGATTTCGAGGAAATAAACCACTTCAACCTTTTCGGAACAAAATACACTTGGAACACCGACCAAAAAGGCCCTGTCGGGCGCTTTGACACGGCATCTATCCAAGGGCTGATCGACAGCCTGCCCGAAAAGCCGGAACTGTTCGTAAAGGCGTATTCCGAATCCAAGACACTGGCCAGCGCGGTCCGCAAATATATCAACGGGCTTTTCGGAGCCTCAGGCCTCGTCATGATCGACGGCGACCGACCGGAACTCAAGGCGCTATTTTCTCACGTAGTCAAGAGCGACCTACAGGAGCACAAAGCCAACGATTCGGTTAACGAATATTCCCAAAAGCTGGAATCGCTAGGCTACAAAGCCCAAGTCTTTCCCCGCAAGATCAACTTCTTTTATATGGAAGACGGTCTCAGAGAGCGGATTATTCCTGAAGAAGACGGTACTTACAGCGTCCTGAACACCGAACTGAAATTCGAAAAAGAAGAACTTCTGGATTTGGTTGACAGCCATCCGGAGCGCTTCAGCCCAAACGTGGCCCTGCGTCCGCTCTACGAGGAAACCATCCTTCCGAACCTCACCTATATCGGCGGGCCAGGCGAACTCGCCTACTGGCTTCAGCTCAAAGGCGTTTTCGAAACTTACGGAGAGCGCTTCCCTATTCTGTTTCCAAGGGCTTTCGCCATGGTTATCAGCAAGGCGAACCTGAAGAAAATGGAGAAAGCCGAAATCAGCGTAGCAGAGCTGTTCCTGCCGGAAAACGAACTCAAAGAACTGCTCACCAAGCGCCACGGCGACGCCGACTACGAGATTTCAACGGAATTGGCCGAACTGGCCCAAGTTTTCGAAAAAATCAAAGCCAAAGCTGGCGAGGTTGACAAAAGTCTGACCGGATTTGTAGGCGCGGAACAAGCCAAGGCTCTCAAATCGGCTAAGAACATCGAAAAGAGACTTCGCAAGGCCGAAGAGCAGAAAGCGGAAAGGGCGATAGCGCAGGCAAAAGCCGTAACAGACAAGCTGTTTCCGAACGGAGGCCTTCAGGAGCGCCACGACAACTTCCTGAACTTCCAGCTGAACAATCCAGACTTTATCGGCCAGCTTACGCAGGCCATCAACGCTTTCGATTTCCGTTTTAATATCCTTACGGAAGAACAGACGAAAAAAGAAGCGAAAGCTACGGTTTGCTAAGACCGAATCGGTTTTCAAAAAACACCAAGGGCCTTCCGAAACGAGCATCGGAAGGCCTTTATTTTTTCATTTTTATCCACAAAAAACAATTTAGGACAATTGAGTCCCTGAATTGCGCAATATATTGATAGCCTTATTCTTAATCTCATCATAATTTGGGCTTAAATACCAAACCATGAGACTGTTTAAGACTATATTCATTCTAGCCTTGCTGTCCGGATCAGTCGCCACGGCCCAGATCCAACCGGACCCGCTACCCTGCAAATCCCCCTCCGCACCTTCGGAATTGGGCTCCGGGACCGGACTTTTCCGCACGCACTCCGAAGAGGCGTTGCCCGAAAAATATATTATCCCGGTAGTCTTTCACGTATTCGGAGACAAGTTCATAGCGGACAGAAAAGTGACGCCCGAAATCATCAAAGACGCCCTAAAAACGACAAACGAAGACTTTCAAGGGAAAGCCGAAGACTGGAACGACACAAACCCAAACTTCAACGATGTGAAAAAAGCCTTGAGCATCGAGTTTCGTTTGGCGAAAATAGACCCAGACGGCAGACCAACAGAGGGAATCATGTTCTATCCGAATGAAAAAGGGCTTGGACACAAACAAAAGCGGAATAACTTTATCAGCAACTTGGCTTGGGACAATTACAAATACATGAACGTCTATGTCATGCTTGATCTTTATGACGACGGCAAGGAGACCAATTCCGGTGTGGCCTGGTACCCCGATACCGAAATGTCAAAAGACAACTTGGCAAGAGTGGTGTACAACGGGAGTTATCTGGGCAAAAACACTTCGGAAAATTTCCGTTCGGTTCTTACTCACGAATTTGGACACTGGCTCAACCTCAAGCACACGTTTGAAGGCGGATGCTCAAAAAACAACTCCGACGACGGCGTAGCGGACACCCCAAAAGCGGACGATTCGAAAATGGGTTGCCGGGGAGTAAACAACTGCTTTGGAGAGGAAATAAACGGTGAGAATTTCATGGATTATTCCAACTGCTACGCCATGTTTACCACCGGCCAAGTAGCCCGGATGACAGAAGCTTTACAACACCCTGCCCGTTTCACTATCTGGCAAAACGAGAATCTACAGGCAACCGGCGTGGCCGAAAACCAAACACTGGTACCGGGCATCAGCCTCTTGCGGACGAAATTCGGCGAACACCCCAGAAATAACGGCTCAGTAGCCGACACGGCCTTAATCTTCACATCTGGCGAGGCAAAATTCAAAAGCTTAGCCAACGAATCGATTTCACCAAGCGATTACACTTATTCGGGTTTTCCGGAAGGAATTGTACCAAAAATAAAAGTCACTTCGCCGACTACCGCCACGCTTTATTTCAAAGGAAAAACCTCAAACCACAGAAAATCCGACACGGAATGGCAAGGCCAAATCAACTTTAACGCATCTGCTTTTCAAGACAATATTCAACCCGCAACAAGCAGTAGCTTTCAAAATATCGAGATCAAGTTCATTGATCCTTACGAGAAACTCTGCGAACCTACCATGACATACGGGGCCGGCTACTCGCATATTCGCCAAGTACAAATCGGCGATATGAAAAACCCTACCGGCAACCAGAAAACCTACACCGACATTTCCGGCACAAAAACCGCCTACTTGGAAACAGGCAAAGAGCACGACTTAGTGGTCCAGGCAGGCACGGGTGACTCCGGAGAAGAAGATCCGATAATGATCCGAGTGTGGGGTGACTGGAACAACGATCTTTACCTTGCGCCCGAAGAAGTGGTTCTTAAACATGATTTTGTAGCAAACGAAGCCACAGTGGGGACCTACACGCACAAAGTGAAATTCACGCTTCCGGAAGGCCTTCCCGCCGGAGAATACAAAATGCGGGTAACAGTCCACTACAAATACGGCAACGAAGGCGAAGACCCGTGCGGGGTGGTCAATTCCGGAGAAACCGAAGACTATCTAATCGTAACGGGAGAAACGGTACTTGGCGCTATTGAAAAAGCGAAAGCAAACGTATCGCCTAACCCAACGAGTGGTTCTATCCAATTGGGCTATGATTTCCCAAAAAACAGGATACAGATTCTGAATAACCAAGGAAAAAAACTCTACGAAACATCAAATGCCACAACGCTAGACCTTTCGTATTTCCCATCAGGGATTTACTTGGTCAAAGGCTCGAATAATAGTAAAACCGAAACCGTAAGGGTTTGGCTCAAGAAATAATACCTCAAACAAACAAAAATCCCGGACCGATAAGCGACCGGGATTTTCAATCAATTTTTTATACTGATGATAATCGCTAATTAGTACAGCTCAGCGAAACGGTTCGGATCAGTTTCCCTCATCATTTCGTATGCCACGTCAAATACATCTTCAGAGTTTGGTTTCGAGAAGTAATCCCCATCCGAAGAATAAGCAGGACGGTGAGCTTTGGCCGAAATACAAACCGGCTTGGAGTCCAAGTAAGCGTAAGCTCCTTGGCCGTCCACCACTTGTTGCATCATAAAGGCGGAAGCGCCACCCGGAACGTCTTCGTCGGCGAAGATAACCCTGTTCGTCTTTTTGATCGACTCCACAATGCTATGATGAACGTCAAACGGCAACAGCGACTGTACGTCGATCACCTCGCAGGAAATTCCAACCTCGGCCAACTGGCGGGCGGATTCCATTACGATACGGCACATCGCTCCGTAAGTAACGGTTGTGATATCAGCGCCTTCTCTCAACACCTCAGGAACACCCAAAGGCAAAGTGAATTCGCCGAGGTTCACAGGCATTTTCTCTTTCTGCCTGTAAGCGTTCAGACATTCGATCACCAAAGCCGGATCGTCGCCTTTCAGCAAAGTATTGTAGAAGCCGGAAGCCTGAGTCAGGTTACGGGGCACCAAAACATGCATACCGCGCAAACTGCCGAGAATCATACTCATAGGAGAACCCGAGTGCCACACGCCTTCCAAGCGGTGACCTCTGGTACGGACGATCAACGGTACTTTCTGCCCGCCTCTAGTACGGTAGTGCGTACAAGCAACGTCGTCAGTAAGCGTATTCAGAGCGTAAACGAGATAATCAAGATACTGAACCTCGGCGATCGGACGCAATCCGCGCAACGCAGCTCCCGTTCCCTCACCGATGATGGTCATCTCGCGGATACTCGTATCGTGCACTCTAAGCTCGCCGTATTTCTCCTGCAAGCCGGCCATTCCTTGGTTTACGTCACCAATCTTACCCACATCCTCGCCGAAAGCAAACAGTCTAGGCTCACGCTCAAAAGCTTTGTCGAAGCAAGTGTTGATTACGCTAAAACCGTCAACCAAAGGAGCGTCCTCGTCGAAAATCGGCTTTACCTCTTCCACTTTCAAAGCGGAGAAGTCTGATTCGCTGTGAAGGTGCGAGCTGTATTCGCGCTCGTATTTTTCCATAGCGGAAGACAACCAAGCTCTCAAAGACTCGCGTTGTTCCGTTTTTTCCGTTCTGGTAAGCCTCAACGCCTTTTTCGCCATGCGAACCACATCGGACTTGATAGGTGTCGGAGATTTCTCGAATTCGGAGATCAGGCTGACCAAATCCGGCTGGAGTTTGCTGGCTTGGGCCAAAGCCTTCACCAAAGCCAAACCTTGGTTTTTGTCGGCGTCCACTGACTCGCGATAAGCTTTCCAAGCTGAGTTCTTCTGGTTACGCACCGACACTTTAGCTTCCTTCTCTATAGTCTCAAGAGTCGCTTCATCGGCCAAGTTTCTATCCAGAATATATTCCTTGAGCTTAGCTACACAATCGTACTCATCCTCCCAAGTCAAACGTTCCTCAGACTTGTAACGCTCGTGCGAGCCGGACGAAGAGTGTCCTTGCGGTTGCGTCATCTCGATTACGTGAACCAGCGACGGAACGTGGTATTTACGGGCCCAGTCGGCGGCTTCTGCGTATGTTTCGCAAAGCGCTTCGTAATCCCAGCCTTTTACCACAAAGATTTTAACACCGTTGGAATCACCTTCTTTCCCGAATCCCTTGAGGGCTTCAGAAATGCTCTCTTTCACCGTGTGATAAGAGTTCGGTACGGAAATTCCGTAACCGTCATCCCAAACGGACATCACGACAGGAAGTCCCATCACACCAGCGGCGTTTACGGTTTCAAGAAACACGCCTTCGGAGGTGGAAGCGTTGCCGATAGTCGAGAACACCACTTCGTCGCCGTTTACGGAAAAGTCCGTCATATCGGCCACGTCCGGATTCTCACGATAATATTTGGAAGCGTAACCCAAACCGATTACCCTGGCCATTTGCCCTCCTGTAGAAGACACGTCGGAACCAGTCAGTTTCTTGTCGGTTTGTTTTACCCATTCGCCGTTTTCGTCAAGGAGCCTCGACCCGAAGTGGCAGTTCATCATTCGCCCGCCACTGGCCGGCTCTGCCTCAATATCTGTATGGGCGTATAGTTGCGCGAAAAATTCACGGGGAGTAAGCTCCTCCATGGCGAACATAAGTGTTTGGTCCCTGTAGTAACCCGAACGCCAGTCCCCTGGCTGGAAAGCCCGGGCCATAGCGATTTGAGCCAACTCTTTGCCATCTCCGAAAATCCCGAACTTGGCTTTTCCCATGAACACTTCTTTCCTTCCCTGCAAGCTTACCTCACGGCTTAAACAAGCCACTCGGTAGTCATTCAGAACCTCATCTTTAGCAAGGCTATTTTTCTTTATCGTCATTTGCGTAGGCACGTCGTAAAGCATTTTTCAGAGAGCTTCGGTTATACAACAGTCTATAACAAATGTATACATTAAAGTTGCATAAACCAAAGTATTACGGATTGCGAGGTCTTATGAGAAGAGTATAAGAACCTTCTCTCTCGTTAAACGATTTAAATAAATAACAGGTTTTATTTCACCCAAAATCAAAACTTTATTCTATACCGGTGTATTTTTTTGAAATTTCAATTCACAACACCTCAATGTCTCGGAATTTAATTTTGTAACAAAACCAAGAAACAAACCACTCACCATCGTATTATATAAATAGAATGTCATACAAGAAAAAGAAAACCAATAGAAGATAATGATAATTGGCCAAAATGCTCTATTTTTCCACACATAAGAACCCTTAATTAACCCCTGAAATGAGAATTGCAGTACCGAAAGAGATCAAAAACAATGAGAACCGCGTAGCCCTCACCCCGGCTGGCGTAAAAGAGCTCAGCAACCGCGGGCACGAGGTTTTTGTTCAGGCAACAGCAGGTATCGGAAGCGGATTTCCGGACGAAGCCTACGCCAAAGCCGGCGCCACTATTCTTCCAACTATCGAAGAAACTTACGCGGCCGGCGACATGATCGTCAAGGTTAAGGAGCCTATCGAACCGGAATACAAACTGATCAAAAAAGACCAGTTAGTCTTCACATACTTCCACTTCGCCTCTTGCGAACCGCTCACTCATGCCATGATAGAAAGCGGAAGCGTTTGCCTGGCTTACGAGACCGTGGAAAAAGAGGACAGAAGCCTCCCGCTTTTGGTTCCGATGTCGGAAGTGGCCGGCCGTATGGCTACGCAAGAAGGAGCGCACTACCTTGAAAAGCCTTACCGCGGACGCGGCATCCTTTTGGGGGGCGTACCCGGCGTAAAGCCAGCCAAAGTATTGGTACTCGGCGGTGGCGTTGTGGGAACGCAAGCGGCCAAAATGGCCGCAGGTATGGGCGCCGATGTCACTATCATGGACCTCAGCCTGCCGAGAATGCGCTACCTCGACGATGTGATGCCGGCGAACGTTCGCACTCAGATGTCGAACGAATACAACATCAGGGAAGCCATCAAAGACGCCGACCTGATTATCGGAGCGGTTTTGATTCCCGGAGCGAAAGCGCCTCACCTCATCACACGCGAAATGCTTAAGGACATGCGTCCGGGCACAGTGCTCGTGGACGTGGCCGTTGACCAAGGCGGATGCATCGAGACTTGTACTCCTACCACGCACGAAAATCCGACATTCATCATCGACGACGTGTTGCACTACTGCGTAGCCAACATGCCGGGCGCAGTGCCTTACACCTCTACGTTGGCCCTTACCAACGCGACCCTTCCTTACGCTATCGAACTGGCTGAAAAAGGATGGACAAAAGCTTGTCAAGACAACGCGGAGTTGCGCAAAGGCCTTAACGTGGCCAACGGAAAAGTCGTTTACAAAGGCGTATCCGACGCGTTCAATCTTCCGTACACCGACGTTGATGAGTTTCTCGCATCAACAGCGGGCTCAATGTCAGTGGACTAACCGAAAAATCGATCTTCGATATAAACAAAAAAAGCGGCTCTTGAAGCCGCTTTTTTATATCCCTTTTACGAAAAACGTTTGGCTACTAGCTCAAAGAAATCAATCACCGACTCTTCGTTCATCTGCCACCCGTAACGCATCATGTACTCGTTTTTCAACAAATCCACCGCCCCGTCATAAGACCGTTGCCTTTCGATCGCCTTAATCGCTATCCTGAAGGCGTCCTTATCTCCGTTAAACAAATCGTTCGTATAACGGAATTGCTGGTTCAGGCTCAGCGATTTTTCCAGACTCTTACCCGTATTCTTTTCCAACGAATCCGCCAAGGTTGATTTCTGCTCATCCTTATTGGAAAAGGAATCATTTAAAGTCGGAGGAGCGTCATTTTCTTCCTCGCCTCCGAATTGTGCGGAGAAATCAGCAGCTATGGATTTGAACACGTCTGGCGCATCATCCGACAACGGCTCAGGCGCCGGTTCCTGCGGACGAAAATCTGTCTCAGGCGCCGTAAACGGTGTTGGTTCCTCTACTTCGGGAATGTCAAGTGTCTCGAACGAAAACGGATTTGGCTCAGGCTCGGGTTCCGGCTCAGGTGACACGAAAGGAAACGGCTCAGGCTCGGGCATATCAAAAGCCGTTTCGGCAATTTGCGCCGCCAAAATCGGTTCTGTCTTCGAAAGCGCTTCGCAAAGACGTTCTCCACGACTTTCCTCATAACGCAAAATCCCGTCCCCGTCAAACAAAGACTTCAGCCGGTTCTTGTCCACGTCCGCCAAGCCGTTGCTGTCCATAAACGCTATGGCCTTCTGGATTGAAGATCTCCAATCAGAAAGGAACTTGCCCCACTCCGCCAGATCGTTTCGGGTAAACGAATACCCATCCTGCTCGTCGATGAATTCCTCAGGAGCGAAAACCATCATAATCCGGGCCTTTACGGCCGAACGCAACAACGGAGCGAAATCCGTCCCCTTAACCTTTATGTGTTGCGACACCACGTTCATAAACGTGTTTAAGGCGCTCTTCACCTCCCGGCTTTCAAAATCAAAATACGGGCTCTTCAACCTTTCGGCTTCCGATTTCCATTTCCCGAATATGTCGCGGACAACCAGCAAATTCAGCTGCCTGTCGGCCGTTAGCTCCACGATCTCTCTCCCCCCAATATATTCCTTATTCTGGAAAAAATCGGAGACGACTTTCTTCGTGAATATGTTTGCGTATGTATCGATCAGCGATCGGTTAAGATTGAATTCCATGTGTGCACTTTGAATTGGAACTCTAAAATATAAAATCCCGGAAAGATTCTTTATGAAAAATATTATATATTGGTTAAGTCCTTGAAGAAAGCAAAATTTTCAAGTCACGCCACAGCCATTCCGGACCGTCCGAAAAAAAAGAAAAACACCCAACTTCATCACAAATAAACCGAACCTAAAGGCCGAACCGAAAAAAGGATTGGCTAAGTCTTTATTTTCAAATCTTCCCAATGCCGAACTCAAACCTGACAATAAAGAACATCAACAACCTGAAAATCAATATATCAGAATCTAAAAAAACACTTCTTTCCCACATCCACACCGCACAAACCGACTGGATGCACGCTTGCGGGGGAAAAGGCAGGTGCGTAACTTGCAGAGTTCGGATTCTGGAAGGCGCACAACTTCTGTCGGAACCAAGCGAGTTTGAGGCTATGTGCCACCACAAAGGCCTCTTAAAGCCTGACGAACGCTTGGCCTGCCAATGCAGCCCCGTCGAGGCTGGCGAAATATACGGCGAAGTGCCGGACAAATGTAAGCTCAAGCATATCGAATACAGCTATTGAGCCCAACACGTTCAGAGTCTTTTCACTTTAAAGAAATTGAAAAAATTATATGTTTGTAGAGCCTAATTTGGGAAACCCCTCCGCAGAGAATGAGAAAAGCACTGGTTGGATCGAGGTGGTTTGCGGTTCCATGTTCTCCGGCAAAACCGAAGAGCTTATCCGACGCCTGAAAAGGGCTTCGCTAGCCCAACAGAAGGTCGAGATTTTCAAGCCCGCCATCGACACCCGATACGACGAGGAGGATATCGTTTCCCATAATAAAAACAGCATCAGGTCCACGCCCGTGGAATTCGCCCGTGACATCACCCTGTTGGCTCAGCAAAGCGAGGTGGTTGGCATAGACGAGGTCCAATTTTTTGACGAAGGCATAGTGGACGTGGCCGTCGAGCTGGCTGACATGGGCAAGAGGGTGATTGTAGCCGGACTGGATATGGATTTCCAAGGCAAGCCTTTCGGCCCGGTTCCTGCGCTGATGAGCGTAGCCGAGTTCGTCACCAAAGTCCACGCCGTTTGTATGAATTGCGGTGCCGTGGCCAACTACTCGTACAGGCTCAGCGAGTCGGAACAAAAAGTCGTTTTGGGCGAAAAAGACGCTTACGAAGCGCGTTGCAGAAAGTGTTTTAACAAGGGAATGAATGAGAAAACCCGACAAAATAAGACGGAAGCCGTTTCCGGCAAAAATTAAGGCCGTAGCCCTAGCGCTGGCCCTGTTCCTTTGCGGAACGGGCCAGGCCCAACAAATCCCGACCGGAACATGGAGGGCGCACCGGTCGTACAACAACGCCAAACACGTGGCGCTTACTCCCGACAAAGTTTTTTGCGCCACGGCCAACGGCATGTTCTGGCTTGACAAGCCCACTTCCGAAATTTTTCCGCTTGGCAAAGAGCAAGGCCTTTCCGGCGCCGGAATAACGGCCCTAAATTACCTGACAGCATCCAGCACACTCTGCGTCGTTTATCGCAACGGCAACGTGGACCTGATCCGAGACGGAAAAATCACGAACTCTCCCGCCATCGCCGATTCGGAAATAGCGGACGGAAAGGAAACACTCGGGGTTTTCGGCCACGAAAAGGAACTTTGGGTTCTCGGCGAATTCGGAGTGGCGAAAATGGACAGCGAGACCGGAGTGGTAAACGAAAGCTATTTGAAACTGGGCCCGCAGGGCGTCGAAACATCCGTGTTCGCAGGCGCTATTTTGGGTGAAAAAGTCTATCTGGCGACTTCCCACGGCGTAATCGAAGCGCTCCGTTCTGGAAATCTTCAGGATTTCAGGTCTTGGACTCCGGTCAATGGGCTTCCGGATAATATCAGGCACATCGCCAAGGAAAACGACAAACTGTTTTTTGCGGGCGAAAATTCAATCTGGCTTTTCAGCAACAACGCCTTGGCCCCGCTAACATTACCCGCCACGCCCTTGCGTTCCATCACTTCAGGCGAGAAAACCATAGTATGCGCAGGCAACGGCGCCTGGACTTTGGGCGAAAACGGCTTTCAGACCATTCTAAAAGGCGAAAACGACGCCCCTTCACAGGCATTCGCCGATAACTCTGGAAAATACTGGCTAGCCGACGAAAGAAAAGGCTTGGTTTCCGACTTCGAGGGCGAATTCAGAACCTATACTTTATCCGGCCTCGCCGATGACCAACCCGCCAGGATTTTCGATTTGGCGTCGGGAACGGTCAGTCTTCCCCAAAAGATTGACGGGCAGGCCTCTGTCGGTTTCTCTTTATTCGAAAACGGATTATGGACAAACCTTAATCCGCTGGAAAACGCCAATATCGAAAACGTAAGCCTTGCGCAAAACATATCGGATATAGCGATAAATCAGAACGACGAAATCGCTTTGGCTTCCAACACTCACGGTCTTGTTATTTTTGACAAAAACAACAAAACCTTTAGACAGGTCAACGCCGGACTCCCTTCCGAAAACGGAGTAACAAACGTTCATGCCGTAAGCGAAACAGGACTTGACGGGACTCTTTGGGCGATTGCGGGCGACAACCAAGCGAAACTTTACAGCAAAAAAGCGTACGAAAACTGGACCGCTTTCACCGGCAGTATCGGCAATCTCGCTGGGGCGAAATCTATTGTCACCGCCCCGAATGAGCAACGCTGGATTTATTTCCCCAACGGAAACGGCATTATAGTCGTGGACAACGAGAACAAATTCCGCTTTCTGGGCCGTTCCGAAAACCACGGCGCATTGCCGTCAGCCAATATTAACGATTTGGTTTTCGACCGCTCAGGTTTCGCTTGGGTGGCCACAAATTCCGGCGTAGCCTACATCACCAACGTCTGGGGCACCACAAACAACGAGGCCATAAACGCCACACGTCCAGTAAACGAAAGCCTTTACCTTTTCGAAAACAAAAAAGTGCATTGCCTTGCCGTAGACGGTGGCGACCGCAAATGGTTCGGAACGGACGAAGGCCTTTGGCTTTTCGACAAGTACGGTGAGGAGCTGATCAAGCAATTCACCAGCGACAACAGCTTCCTGCCTTCCAATAAAGTGCTTGACTTATCTATCGACCATTCCTCAGGCGAGGTATTCGTCCTCACCGACGCCGGGCTGGTATCCTACCGCTCCGACGCCACCGCCGGAAACAGCTCGCAACCCGAAAAAATCAAAGTGTTCCCGAATCCCGTCAGGCCGAATTATAGCGGATTGGTAACGATCAGCGATTTGGTAACCGACGCAAGGGTAAAAATCACGGACGCTTCCGGACGGCTTGTTTATGAAACACGGGCGAACGGAGGCACATGCGTATGGAACACCCGGGACTATACTGGGCGAGCCGTAAAAACGGGCATTTACCTAATCTTGGTCACCAATGACGACGGAAGCGAAACCGCGGCCGGAAAAGTGGCCGTGATCAGATAATTTTATAAACAGACCGAAATGCTGCACCCTACGAAAGGAATCGTCCTGAATTTTATCAAATTCAAAGAGTCGTCCATTATCGTAAGAATATACACCGACGCTTTCGGACTGCAGAGTTACATAGTCAATGGAGTCAGAAGTAAACGGAGCAAAGGGAAAATCGCCCTTTTTCAGCCTCTGACGCTGTTGGACATGGTGGTTTACAAAAAAAACAATTCCGATATCCAGCGCATTTCCGAATACCGTTGCGCCGAACCATACCATACGTTGCCATTCGATATCGCTAAATCGGGCATCGCCATGTTTCTTACGGAATGCCTTGCCCGCTGTATCAGGGAGGAAAAAGAGCAACACGACCTTTTCGAATTCCTTTACCATTCTTTCCTCACGCTTGACCACCTTGAGGGAAGCATCGCCAATTTCCACCTTCAGTTTCTACTCAAATTCGGCCGATATCTTGGCTTCGCCTTACGCTCCACTGACGACTTGCTGACACAAACAGAGGTTTATCTAAAGACCGACACTCTCAGTCCTCAAAATCGTCAGAACGTAGAAAAACTGATCAATTCAGGCTACGGAGATCCCGTACCTATGAATGTGGAATCAAGGCGAAAAATTCTTGATCTGATTCTGAAATTTTACCAATTGCATGTGGAGAATTTCGGTGAGCTAAAATCGCTTCAAGTGCTCGAAACCGTCCTCCACAGGTAAAAATAGCAAGACGACAATACAACCGAACCAAACAACAATCCATGAAAAACAATACGAACAGACTCGGCGCCACCTACCGGATTTGGCACTGGGTAAACGGCGTTGCCGTACTGGGCCTACTGGGCACTGTCATTTTACGGAAGACTTTTTTGAGCTGGCGTACAAACAGTGCCGTAATCCAAGACAAACTATCAGAGTTCGGCGTTACGGCCGACGCGGCCAAAGCCACGGCGAAAACCATAAGGGCCCCAATGTGGGAATGGCATTACATCTTCGGGTTTATAGCCACTGGGGCGTTGGTGATTCGCTTAATACAGATTATCGCCAAGAAAGACACTTCCTCCTTGGCTCCGGCAAAAAAGGTCAGCTCTGGGGGAAAAGACGCATTTGTGAGGCTATCCTACATCGCTTTTTATATTATGCTCGGCGTAATGGCCGTAACGGGCATCGCTCTTTACTATTCTGACTCCTTCGGGTTAACAGGCGACTTTAAGCATGATATCAAAGAATTCCACGAAGCCTTGATGTGGTTTTTTGCTATTTTCACTCCAGTCCACCTCTTAGGGGTTTTCTTAAGTGAGTTAACTGACAAGCCAGGCATCATCTCACGCATGATTAACGGAAAAGGTCAAAAAACCGAGAAGCCGGTTGAGGAAACGGAAATAGTATAGTTCTACTGTACATGTAAAAAGCCCGGGAACGAAATTCGTTTCCGGGCTTTTTTATCTCAACAAAGGTCAATCAATCTTTTATCTAAACAGCCTTGCCGAAGCCCCGATTCGCAAATAGCTTCGTTCGTTTCGCTCTGGCTTATCACCCACTTCCAACGTATAGGAGGCATCCAACTGAATGCGGTCTGTAACTGCGTAAAGCGCACCGAAACCCGTGTATGAACGCCAAACCCAATCGATATCATTCTCGTAATAATCCGTTTTATATTCTCCGAAAATGCTAAGATCACCAACCAAGTTCGCTCCTAACATAAGGCCATATGAGGCCTCGTCCGAAGCAGTTACCCTGTGTCTCCAAGTGAAATTAGCCGTTGCGAAAAAGTAGTCTCCAATGTTATTTGAAGCCGAGAACGTAAGATCGTTCGCAAACGACTCGTCAGTATGGATAATGGGCATATAAGCCGTCTCAATTATTGACACACTAGGAATTAGCCCCTCTCCGCTATAAAGCAAAAACTTCAAGCCGAAACTCGGGTTCTGAAACTCAGGATCGCTTTTCACCTCCCCGTTATCATTATCAGTGACAGTTTGTAGATAAGCGATATTTCCCCTTAACTCCAACCTGTCCGTCACTCCGAATCTAACAAGACTAGTCGGCCACTCTCTAAATGACTTTTCCCCTCCCGTACTGTAATCCAACTTATAAGTATCCATTCCCACCTCTATCTGCAAGCTTCCGGATGGAAGAGTATTTGCCCGCAAAATATTGAAAGGCCTCTCAGTAGTGATTTTTTGGGCAATCAATCCTTCGGTCAAGAATAGAACCAATCCAAAAACCAATAGCCAACGCAAATTCTTCATGTTATGCGCAAAAATTAAGTTTGAAAAACGAAAATCCAATTTACGCCGAAATTACGAAAAAATGGCTTAGGACTGACACGCAAACAGACATGTTAAGCTTATATTTTTACTACCTCAATTTTACCCCCCTTCACTTAAGGTGAGTTTTTTCCATAAACAGCATAGCCTAACTCACCTAAACAAAAACTCAACGATGTCTCGCAAACTAAACTAGTTCTTTTATTCTGGTCATTAAATCATGGCCTTTCTCCTCTCTAAAGAACTTAGAAGTGGACTCGTAACCGATCTCAAAAATCCTTTCCATATCCTCGTTCTTGACGGAGAATGTCCCGTAGTCACCAACACCGTCGGGGATCATCAATCCATCACAAAGAGCTAGACGTTTGGCCACCTTCGACGCACTATAAATATCATAAACTCGGTCTAAAAGCTCCGCCACATTGCCCATTGTCTCGGTTGACCGGCTTTTTACAGGCCTTAGGTGCATTCCCAAAAGAATATCGCATTTATCCCTAATCAAATCCGCTGGAAAATTATTTGTTATACCTCCATCAGCGTACAAAACACCGTCGATTTCGACCGGGGTAAACATTCCGGGAAAAGCCGAGGAGGCCAATAACGGGCGCAGTAACTCCCCTTTCTCAAATGCCACCATTTTGGGCGCATTCAAATCTGTTGTGACCACCACAAGATGCTTTTTCAACGCCTCAAACCTATTTTCGGGAAAAAACGCTGCCATTGGGCCTTCCATTCTCAGGGTATCAATAATTCCCATCTTGGAAAACGAAAAATTTCCCAGCGCAAACAATTTTGTCTCCAAGAAAAAATCAAGGGTCTCCAGTGGGGAATACCCTGCCGCATAAAAAGCGCCAACCATTGCACCTCCACTCACTCCCGCTATCAGGTCCGCCTCTACTCGGTACTCCTTAAGGCATTGCAACATCCCGAGGTGCGCCATACTTTTTGCGCCACCTCCTGAAAAAGCCAGTCCAATCCGATATTTTGTCGTTGTATCCTTAGTCATCTTAACAATAAATTCCTGATACCAAAAAAGCGCCCCTCATGAGCGCTTTCCATCCTAATGTTCTTTTTCCGCCACCAACTTCATTTCCGGCGTCGCGTTTTTCGTCTTCTTGGGACGTCGCGCACCAAAACTTCCTTTTGCAATTTTGCCTCTTTTGGTCTTTTTATCTCCCTTTCCCATATCTACGGATTTAGGTTTAACAATAAAATACCGCACGAGCCAACACCACTATATCATTTGAAAATATAATGAATATTTAACAAAAAAGAGATTTCAGAATCTATCATTTCGCTTTCAAAATGACATATCGAACTCAAATGAGTCGAAAGCATAAAGAGTCTCCGAGAAATGCACGTCAAACCGAACATGCGACGGACCTCTCATTCCACTTCTAGCCGACATCCGCTCTTTGATTCTCTCGCAGGCCCTCATTACCTTTTCCCTGCCCAATTCTCCTTCACAATCCACCCGCACAAACACTCGCTTGTCGTCCAGGCCTTGCAAGTCACAAGTGACTCCATAACGCTTCTTCAACGGATCATTGGCTCCGTGAAGTTTTCTGCTCAATTCAGAAAAAACATTTTTATGCTCTACCATTCTTAAAACATTTACCGCTATACGACAAAATTCAATGGTAGCATCAAGGGTATTCGAATCTGGAAGCCTATCGGAAGGGAGGTTCCGTGAACGATTTTCCCCGGGTTTGGGGCGCATCCTGAGAAAGCACCGTGGTGTTCACACTACTCGGTTGCTGCCTTTCAGGCTCTTGATGCTGTAACAAAAGTATATCCTAAAGACTAAAGAAACAAAACCTAAAAGGGAATTTATAAACTCAAAAAACAAGCGGGAAAACAAAATACTGGGATTCAGCAAAATATGTTAAGCATAACCAAATTCCAAAAACTTAACAGTTCGACAAAAGGGAAAAAACGCTATACAAAATGTCCTTACAGGGAACTGGACAAGCCATTGTTTATGGAACGCTAAAACTCTCAGCAAAAAAAGACGCCAGCCAAAAGCCGACGCCATTTATCCCCCTCACAATACCACTTCACTCAAATATTATTCGTTGTTTATAAAGTCGTCGATCGCCTTTATTTCGTAGGCGCCTCCATATTTACGCTTATTCACAAAAATCACCGGACCTTTCGAAATCCCGCACCGGTTGGCGGTCTCAATATCCTGCATCATCCGGCTTAGGCATTTCTGTCCGTTAAGCTCTCTCTCAAAAGCATCCATATCCAAGCCCAACTGCTGGGCACAATAGTAAATCCGGTCTTTGTCCACCCTCTCGCTGGTCTCAAACAGCTTCTGGTGCATTTGCCAATACTTCCCCTGCAAACCGGCCGCTTGTACGCTTCTTCCGGCCATATCGGAAAACGGGCTTGACCTTTGGTCCGGCAAACAACGAAAAACATACGCCATTTTGCCTCTGTTCATCGCCCGGACACGCATCATGACCTTAAACAGCTCCTTGCTTTCCAAGCTCAGGTAATCTCCGAACTCAATTACGATAATCGGCGAATCCCGCTCCCCACTCACATAGTCCCCCACATTGACCCGCGGAGTCATCGTTATATATGTCATACTTGTTTCTGATAATGACCGGAAACACCGATAACCGGCACCCGGCGACGAACCTCAAACCCATCAAAGCGCAAAAATGAAATTGCGCTCGACTAGATTTACACTCTTTCCCTTACATCCAATGAGCCAGCCACTTCCGATACTGTTGTCTCACTATGCTGAAATCGGCCCTTAGGCTGGTTTCTTTTTCCTCAAGGCCTTCGTGCTCTTTGAGAAAAGGATCTCCCTTCGCTATTTTCGAACTTCTCCCCCTACTTATCGTAGCCAAATTTTTCTCATGGAGTTCTACCGCGTCCATCAAAGACTCGGACTCTTGGCTCATAGCTATAAAGCGGTTCTGGAACATCTCAACTTCCTTTTTCCTCTCCACGTCGGTATATTTTCCCGACACTTCCCTAAGGAGCTTCTCGAAAGTCAGGATCTCATCTTTGAAGAACCGGATCTCGCTACGCCAATGTTTGTTATCGAAATGCAGGCTATCCGTATTCACGCTATCGCTACCCATACTTGACAATTTTTTGATGGAATAAGAATGACTTCTCATCGGGATTAACACGACAATAATGATGTTGTTTTGAAGAAAAACGTACATGAGGGATTATTTCCGCAGTAGACAAACTGCTGAAACGAAATAAAACCAACCTCCACAAGCTATGAATCTCACGCTTTTGAGGGGCCTGAACTCACTTTCCAGTTCTCGCAAAGCCCACACAATAAAAATCACATTTTAGACCCTATAACATTTGTCTAAAGATCTTCCCGCAATGTCCTTCGATATATATTGAGGGTTTATCTTTTTCTATTCATACTTAAATCGTTGTAGCTTAATCCAATTATCGATTTCATAGCCTTTTAACTTTCACGCAATGATTGGCATTATCAGAAAATCAGCCCGAATATCTTTTTGGCTTTGCATACTATTACTGTTGGGAAGTGAGATTTCTTTCGCATCCAAGATTGAAAATTCTTTATCAACTAAACTTACTCCGGAACCAGACAGCGCCTCTATAAAACAGGGGTACGCACACCTTACATACTCGCAAATCGGTTATGACATCAAAAGGCCTAAATATTTTATGTTTAGGGAATCCGGCACAATCCGGCCGAAGAAAAGGGCATCGTTTACGGTTAGGCGAACGACCGACCATAAAAAGGCATTGTCCGGACGTTTGCGTTTTGAAGGGGAAAAATGGGGCGAACGTTGGTGGAAAGGCGATTTTTCGAAACTGGAAAAAAAGGGAGAATACTACATCCAGCTAAAAATAGGCGACAATGAAATAAGTAGCGACCCTTCCGCTCCAATCTCCATCAAAAAAGATGTTTTGTGGAACTCGACTTGGGAATTGACCACACTTCACCAACTTGAAATCCGGGCAAAAGAAAGCTACAAGCCCGAAGGCGGCTGGCGAGACTGTGGTAGCACTTTGCAGGAACTCAGCAGTCATGTCATCATGCTGAACTCTCTCTGCGACCTTTGGGAACATGCGAGAAAAAAAATAGCTCCGTCTCAACAGGACGATATTCTTCGCCAACTTATCATCGGCACCGATTATATCGGAGTCTGTCAGGACAAGGCCAAAGAACTGGGCTTCGGAGACGGCCCCGTGGTGCACGAACCCAGAAGAACCCAAAAGGTCATTACCGGAAACTCTCCAAAAGCCTCGATGATATTGGCGAGAGTGGCCCGAATTGTAAAGGAAAAATACCCTGCCAAAAGCGCTAACTATATCCAACGGTCTATCAAGGCTTTTGAATGGGCAAAAAGCCACGCTCCAATCACGTATTCGGACGAAACGGATAATTTCTCAATTGTTCACGGAGCGCCGAAAGGAATGAAACCACCAAAGGAATGGATGACCCGAGATTTGGTTATGATGATGTGGGCCTCTTTAGAACTTTATAAATCAGGGCAAGACCAATACAAGAATGACGCTTTTGAATACGCCCGCAAGGTTATGGCTCGACAAGTGCCCGCTGACAAAGCGGAAGAAGGGCTTTACGGACATTTTTACACGTATGACTCTTTCGATTTTACGGAGAAAGCCAACATCCATTGCGGCGCACTAGACAAGCCGTTCAAGAATTATAACCAAGGCGGACATATGCCTCATTACCTGATTCCGATGCTTGAGATGGCCATGATCTGGCCCGAACATCAGGACAGGCCAAAGTGGGAAAAAACCGTCCGGGATTTCGCTTACCATTATTTCCTGCCGGCTACCGAACAAAATCCGTTCGGCATTCTTCCGGCGGGTTATTACAAAGGTGTCGGGTTGCTGAATTTCAGCGGATGGTATCATGGCCATAATAATATTTATGGCTATGCCGGAGCTTTGGCCTCCGTTTTCTCAAGATATTTTGACGACAAACAATTCGAAAAAATCGCATACGGAAACCTTCAATGGATCACCGGTCTACATTGTGGTTTTCCGGGCGCCGACAGAAGCTCTTCCGCTTCGATGATCGTAGGGATCGGGAATGTGTGGAAAAACGATTGGGACGCAATGAAAGGAACGATCACAAACGGATTTGAAGCGTATAGGCAATTCAAGCTCAAACGCCCAACTTTGGCCGATGACAAACCCAGTTATTTCGGCAACGAAGGCGCCATCCATCATTGCGCCGGCTGGGTGACGGGAATCAGCTATTTCTATTCCGACGCTTTCAGCAGAAAGAAGCATTAAGCGAATAACATCATTTACAGAAAAAGGCTGTCTCACTCATGCAAGACAGCCTTTTTCCATTGCCAAAATCTCTATTGTCATTTAACCAAAACCCGGAACGATTTCGTAAATTCTCTCGATTTTACTCTTACGATATAAACGCCTCTCGGATAATTAGCAAAATTGAGTAGCCTTGTATGGTTCAGCGCTTCGGGCAATACCGCTTCCTGAAGCTTATACCCTCCGGACCCGAACACATACACTTTCAATTCCTGCTCTTCCAGAAGGTTAGCGGTTACGTGAAGGACTCTTTTCCCTGAATTTCCCGGCAACGGATTCGGATATACGATAATCTCGCCCTCCGGCGCATGGGCTTTTTGTCCGTAGGTATCGTATATATTGACATCGTCAAGACTGACTATTCCCGTGCCTGCGCCCGTCACTTTTATGGCGACCCTAACATTTTCCTTACCGGCATAATCACTAAGATTCAGGAACACGCTTCTCCACTCTTCTGTATTTGAATCGAAATCAGTGGAGAACAATGACGTTTCATAATTTTCGGGAACGGCTTCCGAAAGCAAAACCTCTATTTTACCGGACGGATTCTCTTCCCCTTTTCTGTCAAAACGATATTTGAAAGACATCGAGCTTTCCACCAATCCCCTAAGATCCAAAAGTGGCGACACTAACCACATCCCATTGCCGTAGGCAACTTTTGTCATATCCCCAACCAAAGAATCCTTTTTTCCTAAAATCGGACTTACAAAACCGTCATAAGCCACACTCCATTCCGGCGTTTCGGAGAAATTCTCACGGGAAGGCACTTCCGTAACCAATTTGTTTTGGGTGAATTTTATATACTTGGCATCATTCGAGGTATTCTCGTCAACATCATTATTTGGCTTCTCCAAACGCACTTCCAAGGTGTGTGTACCTTCTGGGATGATTCCTTCCGCCCAATTCAGGTTCAATGTCTTAGCCTCGCCAGAGGGAAGCTCTAATTCTACATTCGCCTCCACTTCTCCTATTCCGGCGGATTCGGAATTCACTACAACTTTGAAAGAGCTTACGTCTGCCCTTCCCTTATTCTCCACGGTAATTTCCATCGGTGACGACCCGAAACCTGTTACGATTACCGGGCGGGTCACCTCTTTCAATGCCAAATCATAGAAAGGCTCGTCACTGGCATCTTCTAATCCTTTTGAAGACGACAAAGTCTTTCTCAGGTAAGAACTCTCCAACACGGTACGAATACGGAACTTCTGGTCTTCGGTAAACAGGTTCATGCACCTGTCGGCCGAATAATCCATAAAGTTTTGGAACATTACCACTTCACCGCACCCACCTACATGCGGGTGATCACACTTAAAATCCGCAGAAGAATGGCCACTTTTAGTTATCGGGGTGTCATCACAATAGTCATTTACTGAACTGCAAGAGAAATTACTCTCTCCGCTACCCCAAGTATGAAGTAGGCCCAGGTAATGTCCCATTTCGTGGGTCAGTGTACGGCCTTTGTTTGTCTCATCATGTATCAGCGACGGAAAGGCCCCATGGTCTTCGGAACCGAAACGTTGATAGGAAACAACAACTCCATCAAGATCTTTGGAGAAACTACCACCCAAACCACCTAAATCCCCTAACGGCAAGCGGGAAAAACCAAAAATGTTATTTCCGATATTGGCTACCCAAACATTGACATAGCTTGCCGGATCCCATGTGCTCATAGCTTTCATCTCCCTCTCAGCCCGTACGCCCGCGGAGCCGTTTTGAGTGATATCCACCCAAGATGTACGCCCACCGTCAATCCTTACAATTCCAGTGGTTTCGCGACCTTCAGGGGTTTGTTTCGCCAACACGAACTCAACGCCAATATTCGCTGCCACTGACCTAAAGTCTTCGGGAGTATTTTCCTTATCAGGGTTATTCCGTTGGAAATCCTCGTTCAATACGCGAATCTGGGAAAGCACTTGCTCGTCGGGAATATTCGGTCCCACTCCATACGGTTCGCCATTATGGATAATGTGTACGACCACGGGTATGCGTATCACCTCCTGCTCGGCGCTCATCAAGAATGATCTGGATTGCCTCAACATTTTTTCTTCCGTCGCCTTCTGTTTCATCCAGATCTCAAAAGCCTCTCTCTGAACCCGCTCCATCTCGGGATCCGAGAACATCGACGGCACTCTACAACGATCCTGCGCCTGCACGCGCCCACCAAGGAGCGTTACTCCTAGAAACATAAAAAATAACCCCGCCAAACCGGATAAACGTCTCATCTTCATCTACATTTCGATTTTCCCAAAAGTTCAAACACAGACATCAAAACAAAGCAACCGATAAGTCCCATAATATCCAAATATCGACGCAAAAGCAACCGACTAACTCTAATAAACAGCCAGTTTTTATAAACGAACGAGTCCCGAGTCGGGAAAAATCCTTTTCTTCGCGTAAATATTTTGAAGGGAACGATGGATCTGGACAAGTTTAGGAAAGAGGCGAAAAAACGGTTACCGCAATATAAGGACTTGGGCAAAAAGCTCAGGAAGATGAAACCCAAGGCACTGGAAAACATGGTCCACGGCCTCCATCACGAAGTATTCGAAAACACTGACTGCCTAACTTGCGCAAACTGTTGCAAGACCACAAGCCCGATTTTTAAACAGGGAGATATCGAACGCATGGCCTCTGCCGTACGGATGAAGAGCTCGCAGTTTATCGACGAATATCTACACTTGGACCATGAAGGCGATTACGTCCTGAACGAGGCGCCTTGCCCGTTTCTCACCTACGACAACACTTGCATAGTGTACGAAAGTCGTCCCACGGCTTGCCGTGAATATCCGCATACCGACAGAAAACGCTTCCGCCAGATCGTAAATCTTTCCGTAAGGAATACGCAAGTGTGTCCCGCCGTCAAAACTATTTTCGACAAGCTGGAAGAGTCGATTTAAAGAAGTGGACAACGGTTAATCCTTTGAGAATCTCCATTTCGCACTGTTGTCTCAGGCATTTCCGCAATGGATTGGGCTTTTCCGCGGATGACTCAAGCATTTCCGCAATGGATTGGGCTTTTCTGCGGATGACTCAAGCATTTCCGCAATGGATTGGGCTTTTCCGCGGATGACTCAAGCATTTCCGCAATGGATTAGGCTTTTCCGCAGACGACTCAAGCATAAAAATAGCCATACCGACTGGCATGGCTAGGTTTTATTTGGTTACTGGCAATTAATTACACTCCGCATGACAACCCTATTTTCGGTAAACTGACACCTTAAATAGCGACACCGAAATATGCTTGTGTTTTTGCGACAAAATAATTCGGACACTGTCGGTTGTTACTGCGCTCTCCAATTCAATATCATTTATCGCTTGATAATTCCCTTTCTTTTCATAAATCACGTTCCCCCCACAGTCCAACACTTTATAATCGCTCACAACAAATGGTATTTCCGATTCCGGATGCCCCATTTGGTTACATTCTAAAGCGTGGTCAAAGTCCGGGTCAAAAAACAAACGCAAACGCTTTATTTCTTGTGGCTGACTCCAGCTTAAGGTCAACTCCGGCGAAAGATCTCCCTGTGCGGCGACCCAAGCGTTAGGTTCTCCATCGGGAAGAGGGCGGATCTCACAGTTTATACTATTTCCCGCCTGAAACTTATCCAAACCAGGCGTGATTGACAAAGCCAGGTTCTTCCCTCCCGGCCTACGCTCCGGAGTCCAGAACTCGAACGCGTCCAAACCCAATCCTTCCGGCGGTTCCTGCTTTCCGTAATTGGAAACGTCCTTGTTGATTTTTTGCTGAACAGTAAGGATTCCGCTTATCCGCTCTTCGGTCAACACCAGCTCCACATCCGGATTATTCATAAAAGTCAGGTACGCATACCTATCTTCCTCCAACCCTAACTGATCAAACACCAAATCCACGTTTTGCTCGCCTTTCACCAATGGAATGTTCAATGTCTGCAAGGTGCGCTCAGGAGTGAAATGCTTCGGGCTATCGCTTATACGCATTTTGGTTTCCAGTACACAATCACGCTTGGCCCTAACTTTAAGCTTAAACGCATATTCGGTATTTGCCTTTAGTGGCAATAGTTGAGCTACACTAAATTCCAAAGTTTGCCATTCCCCGTTTTCTTCCATCCGCTTCAGGTCCAACCCGGAAGAGGCCTTCACTGTAGCTTTTTGCGCAAGGTCTTCTTCATCGTTCCATTTTAACCTCGGAATACTCTGCCCCGCTTTATTCAGCTCAAGCTGCAGAAAACCAATATTATTTTCTTCGCTCAATTGCCGGGCAGTCCAATTATTTTCCTTGCACAGCCTTGAAGCCATTCCCGCCACTTGGCCCGTCATAGCGCAAGTCAACATTATTCTGGTAGAACCAAAGGCCACATGTGACGCACTGATGATACGGCCCGCCAAAAAGAGATTATCCATATCCCTACTATAAAGGCAACGGTAAGGAATCGAATAAACCCCTTTGCCGTGCCACTGCGAACACGAGTTATGTTTGCTGTAGATACCGTCGGCGGGGTGTAGGTCCATGGCCCAACCACCGAAAAGGACTCGGTCATAGTGGTCGCGTTGCTCTACGATGTCTTTCTGGGAAAGCATATAATCGCCATTAAACCGCCGGCTTTCCCGCTTGCCCGGCACCGTACCGACCCACTCAAGTGTCAGGTTCTCCGCCTCGGGATACTCACCACTGTTTTTCACATGATCCCAAATGCCGTAAACGACTTTCCACAATTCCATCTTAATGTCCTCCGACTCATGGATTGTATCCAACCTTCCGCCATATTCCACCCACCATAGCTTACAGCCGTGTTGTTGGAATTTGTAATTCTTGATGCGGGGTAACTCCGAAGCATTTTTGATCGCAAAAGACGGGGCCGTAAATGTTACGGGCTTTCCAGTGTCTTTTGTATAAAAATAAAGCGAGTGTCCCAGCAAGTCGCCATAATCCTCGATATTCGGGGCGAACCCTTCGTCAAACTCTTCCGCTTTTTCGGCGCCCATACGAAAAGACGCACCCGCCAAAAACGAAACTATTCCGTCGCCGGAAGCGTCGCAGAAAAACGGAGCGGAAACTGTGTAGCCCGTCGAATTCTGACTACAAAACGCCCTTACGCTTTCTATTACCCGATCGCCACTCTTCCGGACCTCATAAACGGCCGTATTGAGCAATAATTTGATATTTTTCTCCTCCAGAACTTTTTCCAAGAGAATGGTGTCAAAGATCAGGGCGTTACCCTCCTTGTTCCTCTTTAGATTATCGAGCAATATCTCATTGATAAGCCCTCCTTCTCTGGACCAACGATTATTGTTGCCCATATGAGAGGTGGCCCCCAACGCCCACAAACGAACTTCGCTAGACGCATTTCCGCCCAAAACCGGCCTGTCCTGAATCAAAACGACTTTTTGTCCCTGCCTCGCCGCCACTACCGCCGCGCAAACTCCCGAAAGTCCACCGCCCGCAACCACAAGGTCCACGTCCAGCTTCACTTCCTTGTTCGATCTATTATTCTCAACCTCTTTCCGAATCATCCTTACGCTTTTTTTAATTTCAATGATGGGTGAATAAACGCCGCCAAGAACAGGATAACCGCCCCCACACCAACCACTAATATCCGTCCCTCTTCAGAGTAGCCTCCCAGAGCCACAATCATCAACCCCACTACAGCCAGCGTAACAGCCAATACTTTCAGCCCGAATTCATTTTGACCTTTATCCGAAACCATTTCCGCTTCTTGGGCTTTCTCTCCAGTTTTATATTCCTCGTATTCACGGCTAACACTTCCCTTTGCTTTTGCGAACAATTCATACGCCGCCAACATTCCCAGTGGCAAAAGCGCCCCCAAGAGCATCTCATCCGCACGGCTTAGGACATCACCAAAAAGGGATGCCGAAAAGAATTTAACCCCTACGTTTATGGCCAAACTAGTGATGGTAATCGTGAGAATGGATTTTCCAGTCTGCCGTTTGGAGAACATCGCCCAAATCGGCGGGGCGTACAAGGAACAACCCGTCACCGCTCCTACGCTCAACACAACATTCACGATACCTCCCGCCGCCGGAACCATCAAAGCGACGGCGATAGTTCCCAAACCGAAAAATAAAGTCGAATGCTTGGCTACACGCATCACTTCATTCACCGAAGCTTTCGGTCGAAGCACCTTGTAAATGTCATTGGTAATCACGGAAGCGGCCAAGTTCAGAGTAGTATTGACCGAGCTAGCCGTAGCGAAGACCATCCCTCCGAGCATCAGCCCTAGCATACCTGTGGGAAGCACCTGTTTGCAAGCCATCAAATACGCTCCTTCGTTCTCAAGGCCTCCCAAGCTCGGATTCATAACTCGGTAAATCATCGGCGGCAACATCCAGATAAACGGGCTGACCAAATAAAGCCAGCCAAAAGAGAGCCCCACTTTCTTGGCGTCCCGTGTGGTTTTCACACTGGTATAGCGCTGTACATAAGCCCAGTTTCCACCAATAAAAATGGTATTGTAAACAGCGAAGGCAACTATAAACCAGATATTGTATTCACCCCTGGTCAAATCAAAAAACCTCTCCGGAGCTTGGTCAACAAAATTATCCAAACCACCGACAGACTTTACTGACAGAACGACAACGACAACCACCGCCGCCGTCAAGATAACAAATTGGAGCACATCGGTAATAATCACGGCCCAAAGACCGCCTACGGCCGTATAAAGCAAAATCAACAGGCCCAAGGCCACTACACAGGCCTCGATGGAGAAGCCCGTCGATACATTAACGATTTTGGCCACGGGATAAAGAAACGCTCCGGTATAAGCCAAAGAGAGAATCAGTATCAGGTAGGTATAAAATTTCTGGGTATTCCCTCCCAATCGTTTACGCACAAACTCCGCCGCCGTCAGGCTTTTGGTTTTCTTCCAACGCGGCGCAATCAGGTACGCCACCAGGAAACCGCCCAAACACATAGCGAGCTGAATCGTAATGGCTACAAATCCCTGCTCATAAGCAATGGAGCCCCACACGACAAAAGTACCCGCCGAAAAGAAACTCATAAAGAGGGACAACCCGCTGATAGACCATGGCACGGCACCGCCCGCAGCGAAGTAAGACTTCATATCCGAACCGCTTTTACGAAACGAAAGCCCCGCCATAACAATCAACAGCGAAAAAACTACAATAACGCCGTAATCTAAATTGCTCATGTTTTAGAAATTTACCCTATGCTCAAAAAATCCATATCCGTAAGAGACTGACTTAACGCTCTTTTTGGATTTGACTGTTCCTACAAAATATGCCGAGTTTATATTCTCTTCCTTTAGCGTCTGCGTTGACTGAGAGCCGTCTTTATAATGAAAAATAACATCTACCGACTCTCGCTTCTCATAATCAAAATTCAAAGGAACTTTCAGGCGGACATCATACGTTTTTCGCTTTACCTTATTGGCTGTCAAACTGATATCCCGATAGGCCAAATACGCCATGCTTTGATTAAAGGCGGTGTTAAAATTAACCCAACCTTCCGACCAGCCCGAATTGCCCATTTCAGGGTGATAAGGGTAATGTTCATTTTTCGCAGTAGCCTCGATGACAAACCGAACGTCCTTCAATTTCCCTAATCCATTGTGCAACGAGAACCACCCCAAGTCAACTCCCTCCACATCGCGAATGCCATGATACACACAATGACGCCCAGTAGGGTTTCGGCCAAAAGCGTTATCGAAATGCGCAAATATCAACTCATTGAATCTCCCGTGTATTTCCGGAGAGTCAACCACCTGCATAGCGCTCAGCATACATGCGGGAAAGCCCAATACGTTCCCGGGTTCATTCCACATCGTACGCTTCACTCCAGTCGGAACCCACTGGCTGTCCGAATATTTTCGGAAATCCCACATGTTTCCGGAGCGCTTCAACACAACATCGCACCAAGCTTCAATCTTCTTCTTCAATCCAACCGGCGCTTTATCTTTGTATTGAGTATACATATACACCATACCCGTCATGGTAAGGTGTTCGCTCATCCGTTGCCCTTTGGTCGTCATCGGGTCATTCCAATCGATATTGTCGATTATCCATTTAACCTGATCATAAGCGGTTTGGAAGTACAAATCCTTATCGGAGCGGTCTTCACGACGAGCGACTTCATACATCAACAAGTTGGGCATCACGGTATAGCCCGGAGGCAACGCCCCTTTAGTGCTTCCCACTTTCTTTTTGACAGCCAAAAGATTATGCCCCCTACTTTCATCATAAGGATAATTTTTCGCTTTATCATCCTGCGCCCAGTTTGCGAAAGCAAACGCTTTAACACTGTCATAATTTTGTTGCGGCATCCATTTCTTTAACCATGGCCAAGCGTAAAGAAAATACGCCAATTGGGCCTTGAAATGCTCGTGACGCAAATCACGGGTCACGATAACGTCCGATGCCCAGTGAATCAATTTCACTATATCAGGCGCCGTTTCATCATAAGGTTCCAGAGCGCCCCAAGTCTTTCGCTCATCAGGTTTTTCATAACTGATTTGGCGAGGCATGCGATCATACGCACCCGGATTGGACAGATATTGCGACACCATTGTATGAAGTTCCCAACCAAACTGGTGATTGTCTCTCCAACCGTACGACCCTCGGCAAGTCTTCTTATACGTACCCACATAATGGCGGGAGTCGATCATAAAATCGACCATGTTTTGGTAAGTTGTACGCTCCAGCCACCACTGTCCAACTCTGAACGGAAACGAAGTGACCCCATTCGCTTTCACCACATACTCCTTTCGCCAGTCTTCGGGATTGAAATCAGTAAAATCTCCAAGATGATTCTTAATGCTCCCACTAAAAAGTACTTTGTCGTCATCTCTTTCGGTAATAACAAAGGAAATACCGTCAGTCATCAAAGGGGCCGTAAAGCGTTTGGGAGCGCCCAAATTGAATCCACTTTGGTTCAAATAAATCGTGGGAACGTTCGCTTCCGCCACACTCTTTTTCCCAGGCTTAATTTTTTCCACTCCAACGCCCAAGGGAGGAATTCCTTCGGGCATAAAAGGCCAAAAAACGATTTCCTTTATTCTGGCTACATCTCCCGGAGTTTTTTCGATCATGACACGAATCGATTTAGTCTTTACTCTTCGTCCTTCGTCAAAAACCAAGGAAAGAGCCGGCTTTTTATTGGAACGGACCCTGCCCGAAAGCACCTCTTTCCAAGCGCCTCCATTCATATATTGGACTTTGGCGTCCGTTATAGCGTCTTTTTGCCCATAGCCCGAATACAGATGGAGCCCGCCGACGTCTTGCTCGTTGTTGAATGTAAAGACCGCCCAAACCTCGTCCTCTTTTTCGCTAACCCACCGGGACGCATTTCCCAGCTTACGGTCAATCATTTTTTCAGGCTTGTGCTCCGACATATACGAGCTAACTTTCACTCCAATCACCTTTATAGGCTCAATAGCAAAGCATTTATTCCCTGCCAAAATCAAAAGTGCGGCAATCAACCACGCGGTTTTCCTAACAATCATCGAAGTTCTTTTTGATTTAAAAATTGTCGTGTCACCCCATCCTTAAACAAGCGGACATTCCCAACGCCTTATTTATCTGTTGACACAAACAATGGATTAAGAGAAATAAAAATGGGCCTCATGTAAACACGGGTAACGCTTGAACTCAAGAAAAATATGCTTCCATAGCTTACACTCATGGGTTCATCAGACTCCACGTTAATATGGACGGCTTTACGCTGGTTATCCCTTCAACGTATTAGCATTTTTATCTTGGCGGAATACTGGTCAGCTATTCGGGGTTAGATTTTATTCCGAAAAAATGAGCTCATTAGAAAAAATCACTCCAAAAGAGAGCGTAAAAGCTAAAGTATAGACAAACAAAAAAGCTCCCCGAAGGGAGCTCTCTCAATCAAACGATTCCACACAACTCTGATCGTTATTTTTTAGGGAATGTCATCCTATAACCCGAAGACACTTTCCCTTTGCTAATATTAGTCAACCTTGATTTAAGAAGACGCTTCTTGAAGCTACTCAGATAATCCGTGAACAGTACACCCTCGATGTGGTCGTACTCGTGCTGGATAATCCGGGCTTTTACGCCGTCGTACGTTTCCTCGTGCTCCTCAAAGTTCTCGTCCAAGTAATTGATCGTCACCGTATCGTGGCGCATTACGGTTTCGCGAACGTCCGGAATACTCAAGCACCCTTCCTCGAATCCCCATTTCTCGCCTTTTTCCTCAACGATAATCGGGTTGATAAACACCTTTTTGAAACCTTCCATTTCATCGTCTTCCTCATCGTCGCCCATCGGGCTTCCGTCAACGACAAAAATACGGATGGCTTTGCCAATCTGCGGAGCGGCCAATCCTACACCGTGGGCGTTGTACATGGTTTCGAACATGTCCTCGATAAGCTTCTTCACATCGAGATCGCCTTCCTCGATATCCTCCGCCACTTTTCTAAGAACGGGGTGCCCGTAGGCAACTATAGGGTAAATCATAATTGTTTCGAACGGATAGGCCGGAAATTCCGGCTCTGTAAACGCAACTTGACGAATATTGAAGCTTCGCCAAATCCTAACAGAAGACAAAAGTAAGCAAATTTCGCCAAAATCCGGGAAGAGCCCGCGAGTTTTGGCAAATTACACTCTGGCCCCTGGCCGAAAAACCGAAACGAAAACGGCGCCAGAAAGAATTTCGGCGCCGTAATTATCCTGTTTTCCGAGATAGCTTAACTCAAGCCTTCCACTTCCCCGTCCACGATATCGATACGCAAAGCCTGCGGTGATTTCGGCAAGCCCGGCATACGCATAATCGAACCGGATTTGGCCACGATGAAGCCGGCGCCAGCGTTGATAATCAAATCGTCAAAAGTAATCGTGAAGCCAGACATATCGCCGATGGCTTTCGGATTATCGGAGAAAGAATACTGGGTCTTGGCCACGCAAACCGGCAAATGGTCCAATCCGAGCTTCTTGATTCTGCGAAGCATCTTAGGCGCGTTTCCTGTAAGCGCAACACCATCCGCTCCGTATACTTTGGAGGCGATTTTCTCCAATTTAACTTTCAGGTCATCACCTTCCTCGTAAGTGAACTCCAAATCACGTTCCCCGGCTTTGTCTACGGTATCGGCCACGGCCTTAGCCAATTCCACTGCTCCTTCTCCGCCTTTTACGAAGGCTTCCATAAGAGCGCAAGGCACGTCTTGCGAGGCGCAATGCTCTTTGACCAGATCAAGTTCCTCATCAGTATCAAAATGGAATTTATTGACAGCCACAACCACATTTTGGCCAAAAGCCTTCATGTTTTCGATATGACGATCAAGATTCGCGAATCCGGCCGTCAACGCTTCTTTGTTCGGAAGCTTGATATCGTCATGCGACGCGCCACCGTGATATTTAAGCGCCTGTGCGGTCACTACCAAAACCGTAGCTTTCGGGTTAAGACCCGCCGCGCGACATTTTATATTGAAGAATTTCTCCGCACCCAAATCGGCTCCGAAACCGGCTTCAGTGATAACGTAGTCGGACAAATCCAGAGCCAAACGCGTAGCGCGTACTGAATTACAACCGTGAGCAATATTGGCGAAAGGTCCGCCGTGTACGATTGCCGGAGTGTTTTCGGTGGTTTGTACGAGGTTAGGGTCCAAAGCGTCTTTCAGCAATACGCAAATGGCTCCCGAGATTCCAAGGTCTTTCACCGTAAACGGCTTTGTCTCGAAATCGTAACCAAGGATAATGCGGTCCACACGGGCACGCAAATCGTCAAGGTCTTTGGCCAGGCAAAGAATCGCCATGATTTCCGAAGCGGGAGTAATATCAAAACCAGACTCCGAAATCACGCCGTTTGCGTTTCCGCCCATTCCCGTCATCACGTGGCGGAGGTTACGGTCGTTTACGTCCAATACGCGACGCCAAACCACTTCGCGAAGCTGTTTTTCGGTATTGCGGTGTTGGTGCACGTAGTTGTCCAACATCGCCGAGATCATGTTATGGGCTGACGTGATGGCGTGGAAATCTCCGGTGAAATGGAGATTGATGTTCTCCATCGGCACCACTTGGGCGTAGCCACCGCCAGCGGCGCCACCTTTCATCCCGAAACAAGGCCCCAACGAAGGCTCCCTGAGCGCAACGGCCGACTTCTTTCCGATTTTGTTAAGGCCCATTGACAATCCAACGGACACAAGGGTTTTTCCATTTCCGGACTTGGTGGGCGTAATGGCCGTCACCAAGATCAGGTTGCCTTTATTGTCGTTGGCTGGAAGGGCCTCGGGACTCAACTTCGCCATATGGCGACCGTAAGGAAACAGGGCTTCTTCGGCAACGCCTAATCCCTCGGCAATCTTTCCGATGGGTTCAAGATGGGCCTCGCGGGCAATTTCGATGTCGGTTTTCATAAGTTTGAAGATTCTGTGAGAAAAAAGTCACATGGTGGCAACCGGTTTCGGACGGTCCGTTCGGTACGCCTGTCCGCCGTTCAGGGTGAAAAGCGACGGCACGTTTCGCATGACGAATTTACATATAAAAAACCTGACGAAGTATCCGTTATTCGGGTATTTTGACTTGGACTTTTACCGACAAAAAAAGGGACCTCTTGCCAATCGCAGAGGTCCCAATTAAATATTTCAAAGAATAGAATCAGGCCATTTTTTATTTGGCGAGACTCTCTCCTTTCAGAATTCTCTTAAACTCCTCAAGGTGTTGTTTATATACGCCTCTCGGGTCCGTATCGTGCTTTTTTGCCAAGTAAGCGGCAATACCCACAACTTCGCCCATCATTCCGCAAGTGCGCATTACGCGAGTACTGCCGAATGCGATGTGCGTAGTACTGATGTTACGGCCAGCCATAAACAGGTTATCGATGTTCTTGCTGTACAGGCAACGGTATGGAATATCGTAAGGAGCCACGCGGATATGCTCAGTAGCCGACATGAATTCCTGCCCCGGGAAGTACTTCGAGTTTTTCTTGTCCGGGAAGTGCAAATCGATAGTCCAAGTAGCGGTCACCATTCCGTCTTCAAACTGAACGTCATCTTGCAGGTCCATTTGGTTAAGTACGTGATCTCCGATCAACCTGCGGGACTCGCGCTTTCCGCCTACATACGACACCCAATCAAGCGCATGGTAAGCATACTTGTCACCTTTCTTGTTTTTGAGAAATGACCAGTTTCCGTAAATGGCGCGCAAGTTATGGTCGCGAATTTCCTCCACGTCATCAATCTGATGCAAGTTGGTAAATCCGGTTTCCCACTGCCAGTCGGCTTTATGGGCGTCGATGTAATATTCGTCAGTGAACTGCAAGGCCCAAGGAGTTTCGGGGAAAGCAGATTTCTCCGATTTCTTTGTTGACACCCACAGGTTCGACATTCCCAACAGAAAGTCGTCCTTTTTTTCCGGAGCCATAGATTCGCCCGTCTGGGCTTTGCTCTCGCGTCCGATGCGATACTCCGCCCCTGCCAAGTAACCGATTGTTCCGTCGCCGGTGCAGTCCGAGAAGTAAGTTCCCGAAAAGCGGTAAGTTTGGTTAGTCTCAATATCGCGACCCAAAACAGAAGCGATTTTTCCGTTTTTCATTTCCACACCGAAAGCGTGCATGTTCAAGAACAACGTAATATTCTCCTCGCCTTCGACAAGCTTGAGTTTGCGGTTGTCGCCGTAACGTTTTCCGTCAACATGGCCGTTTCCCGGGTCACCATTATCGATTTCATTGACGATTTTACCCAAAACTTCAGGATACTTGTTCTGGTAATTGATGCTTCCCATCAAGTGAACACGGATTTCAGAACTGTTATTACCGCCAAGAACGGGACGGTTCTGAACCAAAGCCACTTTCAAACCTTTGCGAGCGCCTGAAATGGCCGCGCACATACCCGAGACACCACCGCCCACAACTACGAGATCATAGTTTCCGGCGCTTTTTGGCTTAGCCAAATCACCGAGCATTTTCTTACGGAAGGCGTCCAAATCGGCTTTTTCGTTCGGCGGAACGAAACCTTTTTTACGCGTAAAAAGAATAGCGTCCACACGGCCATCGAAGCCCGTGAGGTCTTTCAATCGAAGCTCCATGTCCTTGTGCGATACGGTAACGTCTCCGCCATCATACCAGCGCCATCCGGCCTCTCCGCTTACACCGAAAGTCTTTGACAACGGCTTTCCATCCAAATAAACAGCGAATTCACCCGGGCCTTTAGGGAATGGTGCCCAGTCTTTGGTACGAACCCAAAGGCGGTAAGTACCCGTTTTAGGAAACTTAACGGTAGTCACCGCATCGCCTACGGGGTTTCCCATACCGTGGGCCAAAAGGTATGACGATCCCATTACGTCAAAAGATTGCTGGTCGGTCTTCCATCCGCCACGCTCACCGAATGATTCCGCCTCCACAAAAACGTGCTTCTGCGCCGTCGCCGACAACGCGAAAACCAGAGCGAACAGCGTCGCTAAAATTCCCCTTTTCATAAGTTAAAAATTATTGTTTTATCCCTGATTTCTTTTCGTATTTCCTAACCGCTTTACGGACGCCCTTGGCGAGCGCCGGCTTGGCTACCAACACTTCGTAAGCCTTTTTCGCATATCCGCCACTTTGCCCCGTCAGGAATTCCGCCATACGTAGCTGTACCGATTCCGGTAATTCCTCCACATTTCGGAACAAGTCCATCGCCAAGTCGAATTGTTCCAGACTAAGCGTATGAAGGTCTTCAGACAATTCCAGAATTATGTGCGGTGAGAGTTTAGCCGAAGCCAATTTTCTAAGGATTTCGGATTTTAGGCCGTATTGCGCATCTTGGTATCGGTTCCAAAAACGGGTTTGCGTATCCGCGATTTCAAGCGCCCCTTCCGGATAATTGGCCACCGTATATTTTGCCAAAAAAAGCTCAGCGGAATCAACCAACCAGCCAGCTTCGGAAAGCGACATGTCATCTAGCCAGTTGCGCCGGGCAATTTCGTCTATCGAGAAATACGCGTAGTCCTTGTTAGCATTGCGGACAAGATATGGCAAGAGCTTTTTGCTGAATACCGAATCTCGGGTAAAGCTTTTGATATTGGATTTGATTCGGCCGTTGACCAAATGCCAGATAGTATGGCAACTGTAAGCCGCTCCGTCGATAACTTCTTCTTTCACTTTCTCTACCGTAGCGCCCGTGACGGCATCCACTTTAGCCAAGTCGTCACCGCTTTTCTCGTCCGGACCGCCAACGAGATCTTTGAGAGAGAAATCTTTGAGAATGGAAAGTTCGTTCCCGAGAATCCGATGAAGCTTTTCGTAATCCTTTACTTCAAAAGGAACATGATCCAGTTTGGTCATGATTTTCCCTTCGGGCATTTCATACATCATGTAGTTGCCCAGAAGATCCCAGTAAAGATTTACGTAGACAGGCTTGCACTCGCCAGAATAGCAAACGGCACTGAAAACTTCGCTGTAATAATATAGCGGACAGTCGAGGCTGTCAAAAGCCAAATGCACTGTATTCCCGACCGAGTCTTCCAACGAAAGTACGTCCTTTCGCTCATAAGCCTTTGCCGGAAGTTGGCCCAACACGGGCGCTTCCGAAACGGCGGAAACCACAAACGAGCTGGCGACGAACGAACCCGCCAACACCACCAAATAAAAAAGTATTTTCCCTGCCTTGCCTGTCATATCTATCGGGAGTCATTTCCGGCCTGGATTTTCAAACCGAAATTCCTTTCTGTACTCCTAAAGACATAGCTGGGGGCTATTTCCCTCTATCAGTAACCGGGATTTTGAGCCAAATTCTCGTTCTCGTCAATAGCGTACTGGGGAATCGGCAATAAAAGATGCTTCTCCGAAGCTTCCGAGGAGCCACGCTTGCGGGCTTCCTCCACAAATTTCCCGTGTCTGATCAAGTCTTGTCTTCTGACACCTTCCATCCAAAGTTCGCGTAATCGCTCATCAAGGATAAATGCGTTGAACGAATCCAAATCCGGAATTTCCCCACCCTCCACAGTTTCGATTCCAGCCCTGTCTCGTACTTGGTTAAGCGCATCCAAAGCTTCCGCCGAGGGAAAACCGGCAAGATTCGCCAAAGCTTCCGCCTTATATAAAAGTACATCGGCAAAGCGCCACACCACATAATCCGTACCCTGGTCACCACCGAGGCCCTCGGGATCTTCGCTGTACTTCACGGGTAAAGCTCCTTTGTACTTCCGGGCGCTTTCCACTTCGCCGTCACCCACAGGATAGTTCTCCCAAAGGACTTCCAGACGCTTGTCCGCAGGGTCGGTAAAAACCCTATCATAAACGGCCCAAGGCATTTTGTAGCCTCCTATTTTTTCCACCAAATTCCCATCCGGCGATTGGTAATCAAATGGGTAAACCGCCCGTAACCAAGAATTAGACCTAAACGAAACCAAGCAGGGAATCGCCCAGATAATTTCGCTATTCCGCTCATTTTCCACATGAAAAATCGAGGCGTAACTTTCCTGCAAAGCGTATTGGTTGAGTGAGATGATTTTTTCGCACAAGTCAGCCACACTGCGCCAGTCTTTTTCGTGTACGCTCAGCTTTAAGGCCAACATATAAGCGACTCCTCTGGTCAAACGTCCATACTCAAATTCCTCAACAGCCACGGGTAGATCATTTGCCGATTCCATGGCTTCAGTCATTATAAAATTGACCATCCAAGCTTTATCTGGACGTTTTGGTTTGTAATCGGGCCCGTCTTTTTTGAGGTATTCCGGATTTGTCAACACCGGAACCGGACCGAAAAGGTCATAGTGATGCCAAGCCCACAGCGCCCTCATCAAACGCAGTTCGGCCAAAACCCTGGGCCGGTTCAGAGGATTCATCTTGGTGTTGTTTATTTTCCAGATTATGGATGTGCAATCCGTCATCTTGTACGGTTGCCAAAACCTGGTGGAGGCGCTGTTCACCGGAGTCCAAGAAAACTCGCTCCAACGCGGCCATTCCCAATCGCTCCAAGAGCAGTAAAACTCGTCCGTAGTCGCTTCGCTAAAAATAAAACGGCCCGAGTCTTTTCCAGGCGCTTGCCACACTGCCAGCTTTCCATAAGCTCCGTACAGGGCCAACATTACGTCGTCCTCGTTCTTAAAAAAATCCTCTTCCGTTTCTTTGTCTTCGCTTACGGGCTCAAGGCTCCAAAAGCAACCGCCCAGAAGGAACGACAAAACGATCATTCCCAAACATCTTGCGAAGATTAACCGCTTGCGGGTCATAAGCTCAAGTTTAATCCGAGTGTATAAGAGCGCTGGGACGGATACTGACCATTGCCGTCAAATTCGGGATCAAGGCCTTTATAATTGGTCACAAAATCGGGATTGCTCAAGTCCAGATAAAGGCGCAGGTTACGTATTCCCTTAATTTTCCCTTCCGGCAAAGTGTAGCCCAAAGTGATATTCCTGATCCGAAGAAAGGAGATATTCTCGTCAAAATAATCGCCGTAGCCATAGCGCGAAAGCATCCCGCTCGGCATTTCGGAAGTTTGGTTTTCCGAATTCCATCTGTCTTTGATATCCACAGACCTGTTCGCTCCTACAGAATATAGCTTATCGACCCGTGTAGTGAAAGTCAAGGCTACATTATTGGTCCTTACAAACCCGAACTTGCCGTAGGTGTACACTTTCAGATCAAAATTTTTCCAATAAAACTCGTTGCCAAACCCCAACTGGAAATCGGGCTGGCTGTTTCCGCCGTTTATCATATCATGGTGATCCAGCTTTCCGTCGGCGTTTATGTCCTTAAGCTTAACATCGCCGGGAACAGCGGACGGCATATGGGGCAATTCCTCCCCCGGCATAACCAATCCATCAGATTCGTAATAAAAATGGGGATAAAGCGGATCGGAATCCGACTGGTAGTTTTTCTTCGCTATCTGTTCGTCCATTTTTCTCCAATAATCCTCGTAACCGAAAATATTGAAGCTGGAATTCCACCTAAATCCGCCCTTATTAATGTTTACGGTATTGATCGCCAATTCAAACCCTCGGCTAACGGTAGACCCGATATTGTAAGGTTTCAGGCCCCGTTCTTCCCAGCTTTGGGGCTCTGCGTACGCCAAAAGTCCGTCCACCCATTTGGTATAGACATCCAAACTTCCGTTGACCCTATTGTCGAAAAAGCTAAAATCCATTCCAAAATTGACTTCCGTTGAAACTTCCCAACGCAGATCGGGATTTCCCGATTGAAATACCACCGAACCGACTTGCCTTTCCTCACCGATCACGTACGCGTCATCTTCATAGTAAAGGGTTTTATAACTTCCCGAAATACCCTCGTCACCGACTTGGCCTACGCCCAAACGCAATTTCAAACTCGAAAGCGCTTTCCAATTTTTCAAAAAATCTTCGTCCCCAACTTTCCAGGCCAAAGCCATTGACGGAAACAACGCGAAACGGTTGGATTCGCTGAACTTGCTCGAACCGTCAAACCTCATGGTCATGGTAAGCAGATAGCGCTCCCGAAAAGTATAATTAAACCGGGTGAACAAAGAGGCCAAAGTCCTTTCCCAAGCGCCGATTTCAAATTCTTGGCCATCTATTGTACCCTTTTCAAGCATCCACCAGCTGACTTCGTTTTTGCCCAAATTATTTTTGAAGGCTTTGATATTTTCCCACCTAACTTTCTGGAATGCGTAACCGGCCATTATTCCGTATTCGTCGCCGGAAGTGGTCTCGCCCGTGTAGGTTGAAGAGAAATCAAAAGAGATATTATTGACTTTGCTCTCAGTCCACCTTGCCATCCCGTTCTGTACTTTGCCCAAATAGGTAGTGGTAGGCAAGAGGTAACGGGTTTCCGAAGTAGTAGAATTCAAACCGAAAGATACTTTCGTCTTCAAGCCTTCTATAGGCGACCAAGTGACCCGTCCGAAGTTATTGAAATTTATTCCAGTGGCGTCATTCTGAATTTCGAACAAGGAAACAGGATTGGGTTGGTGCGGGCGTTCGGGCATTACGGAAAATTCGCCGTTCTCATCATAAATCGGCAACAATGGGCTGAAAAGCAACGCTCCGTTTACGGTTCCGGACCCTTGGAACACCTCATCGGTGATTTTGATTCCCGGCTTTTCCGAATACTTTGCGCTCATACGAAATTCCGCCTGCCAAGAATCGGAAAAATGATGATCGAAATTCAGGCGCCCAAGCCATCTCTCATAACCGGATTTGATGATTACACCCGCTTGTTTATAATACGAAAGCGAGCCCATCACTCTGGTCCGTTTTCCGCCTCCGCTTACGGAAAGGTTATGTTCCTCTACTATTCCAAGCCTGATCATTTCGTCCAGCCAATCCGTCCCGCCTTGGAAATTCCTTATATACAATTCCGAGTACTTTGGCTTAAAAGGGTCGATACCTTTAGCCAAAATATCCGCTTCGGTATTCGGGCCGTAAACCCCAATTTTGTTTTCGATAAGCCAAAGTTCCTTCCCAATCGCATTCGATTCCAGCATGTATTCTTCCGGATCCAACATTTCGGGCACCGGTCCCAATTTCTGGGAAGTCAATTTCAGTGAATAATTAACTTTCAGGGACTTAAATTCTCCCCGTTTTGTAGTCACAAGCACAACTCCGTTTCCGGCACTGGCTCCGTAAATGGCCGTAGCGCTAGCGTCTTTAAGTATTTCTATAGTTTCTATATCTTCTGGATTCAGGTTGTTCAGCGGGTTTCCGGACATCGGAAATCCATCGACCACCCAAAGTGGCGAACTCGCCGAACCGACTCCGCCACCGCCCCTTATCTGAACCTGTCCGCCACTACCGGGCGCCCAGCCTCCGGGCCAAACCTGAAGCCCGGCCACTTGGCCTATCAGCATATTTGTGACATTGGACGAGACGTTTTTATTAAGATTCTCGGACTTTACGGGCGACACCGCTCCCGTCAGATCACTTCTGCGGGTTTCGCTATAACCGAGCACCAAAACCTCGTCCAGTTCCTCCAATGCGGTGTTCATCACCACCCGGACATCGGTCAAAGGTTCTGTAACTCGCAGGAATCTCTCAAAATAACCGACAAAGGTAAAACGCAAAAAATCGCCCGGTAAGGCGAGTACGTTAAATTGTCCGTCAGCGTCTGTGGTAAGTATCTTTCTGGAGCCCTCGGCTATGATATTCACGCCGGGCATGGGCTCTCCGGATTCGTCATTGACCGTTCCGGAGATCTTTACCCATTCGGGCTTTTTTTTTTCACCGCATCCGGTTTTTGGGGAAGAATGATAATTTGGTCGTCAATAATCTCAAAAGAAAGTCCCGTTCCCTCCAAAAGGCTTTTCAGTTGTTTTCCGATCTTCTCAGACTCGGAAAAAGCGAAATTGACCTGCTGGGTTTCGTCAATATCGCCTTTGCTGAACGCAACTTTATAATCGCTTTTCCTTTCGATTTCGGCGAATGCCTGGCGAATTGTCACTTTTTTAACGCATTGGGAAAACGAAACCCCAGAAAAGAGAAACACGAAAAAACCGGCGATAAAAAAACGCCTAAGAAAAACCGGCAAAGCCGTTCCTTGACGCATATGTTTTACCAATTTCCCCATTCCGCTCATCATATCACCAAACCACTACCGTATCCCCTTCGATTAGGTATTCCATCTTAAAAAGTTTTGAAAGAATGTTCATCGAACGGTCCATTCCATATTCTTTGTCCAGCGTAATCCAGGTTTTCTTTTCGGACAATTCCTGCTTCCCATTAAAGCGAACACGTTTGCCGTGCATCCTGCCCAAGCGTTTCAAAACTTCGGAAAGTTCCATATCGCGCGCCACGAGTTTGGAGTCCATCCAAGCCAGATATTCGTCAGTGTTCTCAAGTTTGCTTACGCTCAACTCCTTACCCTTTTTCGAATAAACGGCGTGATCCGATGGCGACATTCCCAATCGTTTTCCGCTACCGGCATACAAAGCCACTTTCCCGGAAACGAGCGTCGCGCTGATGTTCTTGTCGTCTTTATAATTGCTTACGTTGAACTTCGTTCCCAACACTTTGATCCCCACTTCGTCGGCCTTCACCACAAACGGCATGTCCTCCACCTTCTCGATCTCGAAAAACGCTTCGCCTTCCGCCAGCTCCACGTCCCTTTCCCCTTCGGTGAATTTAGAATCGTATTTCAAACGGGTTTGCGAGTTCAAAGTCACTGTGGATCCGTCGGATAAACGGACTTCGAAAAGCTGGCCCTTCGGCACCAACACTTCGCATGGCTGTACAGGCTCGTTTTCGCCCGCCAATTCGTACAACACGCCTCCTTTGACCATTACCGCTCCGGATTCCAGCACGGTGTCTCCCCACAAAACGAACTTCTCGCCAGCGCGAACCAAAGTCACCCAACGCAAATCCTCGAACGGGTCAACCGTTTCGCCTTCGTTATCGGACAATGCGGCCGAACCGGAATTGTTAGGAATGGCCCAATAAGCCAAAGCCAACAACACGGCGAATGACGCCGCATAACCAATCCACTGTCCAATACTGCGACTTTTCGTTCGCCCCGTGCCCAACTTGGCTTCCAAGCGCTTCCAACTCTCCAACCCGTCTTCGGGATTTTCGGCCGTGGCTTTCCATATTTGGCGTATCTCCTTGAAATGGGACTTCAGGCGAACGTCCGATTCCAGCTTTCGCTCAAAATCGCCGGACTCTTCCTTCGTCATCCTTCCTTCGAGGAAGTCGTAGAATTGTTTTATTTCAGCTATCTTATACTCTTCCATTTATCTCACAGACTCCTTTTTTGCACGTCTCCCTCTAAATTAACGGCTAAAAAATTATCGAAAAAGAGATTTCCGCCCAACCCATACCAAAAGTCCCGGCCATTAGCAGATAGGGTACGAAGCTCACCAAGTAATTTTTCAAGCTTTGCCTCATCTTTTTGTAAGCGCGGGCCATGTAGTTTTCCACCGTTTTGGGGGTAAGGCCCGTTACTTCGGAAATCTCCTTGTGGCTCATATCGGAATACCGGCTCAGTACAAAAACCTCTTTGCACCGCGGAGGCAAAGCTTCCACAGCGTCACGGATTTCCTGTTCCAATTCCTTGTTCTCCAGATACCTGGAATCGTCGGATGGCGCCACGGAAATCTCGGCCGTAGTCTCCAAAGCCATTGTCACGGAAGATTTACGGCCGTGTTTGGCACACCAATCCAGGCTCTTGTTCCTTACGGCACGGAGCAAATACGCCCTGACGGAAGATTCCTTTACACTTATCCTTCCTTGTTTCTTCCAGATATTAAGAAACACCTCATGAACTATATCTTCCTCATGGCCTTCGGTATCGAAATTTTTTCTGACATAAGCGATCAACAACGGATAATGCTCAAGGTAAACTGACTTGAACACCTCCAGATTGTCCATTGACAATATCCGATTCATACGTCTCTCTTCTCTTTTCGCAAAACAGCCGGCCTTTTTTCAAAGAAAAACAACCGCAACGGAATACGCCTCAACTTCCTCACACAGAACACACAAAAGCCTAAACGGCAATGGAACACAACATCCCAAATCGGCACAAAAACCCAGTGTACCGAACCATAAAATGATCTTTGTTTAAACAAAAAACAGGCATAGTGTATAATTCCTTTCTGTTCCGTCGGAAAATAAGATTACACAAAAATTTGATAAAAACCCAAAACCTGATTTACAATAGCCCGCAACCCTTACCTATTCTTTTCAATTATACTTTTTACCCCCGCCTTGATACAACAATTATCAATTTGCCGAAAACGGTTAATAAGTCAGGCATTTAGGTTAAATTTACGTTAAAGCCAATGTCGCGTCATTCATCGGCTTGTCAATACGTATTTTAAACTATGAAATTCATCAGAAAAACCTTCTCGTTGTTGCTCGTTTTCTGGGCCTGCCTATTTTTCTCCGGACGCGCTTCCGCACAGGATTCCAACAACAATTACGGCATCGTTCCACGGCCGAAATCAATAACGTCACAGGCAGGGTCCTCCCCTTTCCGAATCAACTCCGAGACGAAAATCATCTTTAACGGAAAAGAGGCGAAGCAAATCGCCAATTACCTTTCCGAAAAACTAGCCCAAGCCACAGGCTACGGAACCAGAGCCGAAAAAGGCAAGCGAGCCAAAAAAAACACGATCCGCTTAGCAGTTGACAACTCCGGAAAAGGCAAAGCGGAAGCCTACCGCCTTGAGTCTTCGGCCAACGGCGTCAGCATAACGGGCAACAGCTCAACAGGGCTTTTTTACGGTGTACAAACGTTGTTGCAGCTTTTGCCTCCGGAAATTTATTCCGACAAAAAACAGCAGGCGCAATGGACCGTTCCGGCCGTCAAAATCGAAGACGAACCATTCTTTGAAAAAATCCGCGGCCTTCACGTCGATATTTCCAGACATTTCCGCAACAAGGAGGAAATGTTCAAGACCATCGACTACGTGGCGTATCACAAGCTCAACACGCTCCACATACACTTGACTGACGACCAAGGCTGGAGAATCGAGATCAAAGCGTTTCCGAAGCTCACCGAAATCGGGGCAATCGGCGACCACAGTACGCCGGGAAAAGGCAAAAAACAATTTTATACGCAAAAGGAAATGCGTGAGATTATCGCTTACGCGAAGGCAAGACATATCGACATCATTCCCGAAATCGATATGCCGGGACACATGCAGGCCACTATCCGCGCCTACCCGGAATTGAAAAGCCCGACGGACAAACGCGAGCCGGCAAAGGTGATACGCATCGACGAAAAAGGCGAGGAATTCTGCAAGAAGGTCCTAGACGAAATCAACGATCTTTTTACGCCGGAATACATCCATATCGGTTTTGACGAGATCAATTTCGGGTCGAAAAAGAAAATCTACGGAAACGAGGAGATTACGGCCTTCGCCGGAAAATTAGCCGAATACGTTAAAACGGACCTGAAAGCGACTCCGATTGTCTGGGACGACGCCTTCGAGAAAGGCTGGCACGACAAGCAGACTTTGGTACACTGGTGGCGCTACGGAAAAGTGCATTGGTGGAAAGATTTGCCACTCACCATTGACCAGAAAGTACAAAAACTGGATCAACCGTATTTGCTTTCGCCCGCCAACAAAACTTATTTCGATATGCGCAACGCCAAAGGCGAAGCCGGCGCCGGCTGGGCTGGAATAGCGTCCATCGACAAGCTTTATGTTTGGGAGCCTTTGCTCGATCTTACGGACGCCGACCCTAGCAAAAACCACTTGGCTCAAGGCGTGATCGCCTGTACGTGGAGCGAGCAGATCAAAACCTGGGACGATTTCCAAGACCGGACTTTCCCACGTTTGGCCGCTTTGTCTGAAAAAGGCTGGGCCCAACCCAAAAACATTGACCTAAACAAACCGAACTGGAAAACTTGGCGTGATGAGGTTTTGATTAAGAAACAATTAAAGCGCTACCAGTTTATGGGAATCAAATATTGGAGCCATAACAGCCCTGAAAAACTACTTAAACTGGCCCCGGAAAAAAAAGCCAAATAACCGGCCCAAGTTATACGGAAAACGGCGCCATCTTTCGGTGGTGCCGTTTCTATTTTCAACCGTTTCATTCCTGAAAATCCACCGGCGATCGACGGCCTTTTTTATCTACAAAAACCCACTCGCCGGATCGCTTCCCACCAGTGTACGGACCTTCGTATTCCAAGCTTCCGTTTTTTCTGTAAAAGCGCCAGACACCTTCTTCCTTTCCGAATTTATAAGCGCCTTTTTGCCTGATCTTTCCGTTCGGCCAAAAAGCCTCCCATATTCCCGCAGGCATTCCGTCTTCATAATTCCCCTCACGCTTCAGTTTTCCGTTTTCATAAAAAAACTTCCAACGGCCGTCATAAAACCCGTCTTTGAACAAGCCTTTTTTCGATACTTTCCCGTTGGCGTAATAATAAACGGATGAGTCGGACTGAAATCCGTTTTTCCACTTTTCCACCGATGTAGGACGGCCTTTGAAATCATAATTCTTGACCACGCCATCCAGCTCTCCCGATTTGTAAGATTCCGTGGCGCTCAGTTTTCCGTCAGGATAATAAAAACTCCATTCGCCTTCTTTTCTTCCTTCACTGTCCAGATGTCCTTTGGCTTTTAGTTTTCCGTCTTCATAATAAACTTTTGATTCTTGCGCGGAAACTTTTGAAGAAGGGAGAATCAGAAAAAACGCAATAAAACATATCGGAATAATCAACCGAAAAATCATACGGTTTCAATTTTCTTAAATAATAGAAAGGATTGCTTTTTGCGATTCATAAAAAGCAAATACGCTTTTAACCAGAATCAACAAGATGAATTTAAAGCTTTATTGGATAATTTTCATCATCATTCTGATTTTCCCCTTTTCCCTATTCGCCCAAAATGCCACGGATATCAAACGTATCGGTTTGATCAATTCACAAAACCGGGGAATATACTCTACTGTCGCAAATCCCGCCGGGTTGGCCGGTACTAGAAACTGGACAACGATGGCAGGTCTTCATAGCCCTTTCGGAATAAATGACCTTAACAGTTATTTCCTTTCCGGCGCCACGGGAATCGGGAAAGCCAGCGCTGGATTAAGCGTCAGGAGTTCGGGCACCGCGCAGTTCCGTAATTCTTCGGCGGGTTTAACACTCGCCCACCAAGTCGGGGAAATCGCTATAGGCGGGCGCGGAGGCGTGAGCCAGCTTTCTGTAGACGGAAAAGGAACTCGGTTTTCGTGGGAATTCGCCTTCGGCGGAATATACAGCATTACGAAAAATATCGAAATCAGCGCTTACGCCTCAAACCCCACCGTCCCCGAATTCGACTTTGAAACGGCTATACCGGCCGAAAGCCGGATGGAATTCGCCTTGGCCTACAAACCAGCCCGCAATTTGACTTTTGGCGCAGCGGTTTTCCGGGAAAACAGTTTCGGAAAATTCGAAACCGGATACACCTTCGAGACCCTTTACAAATGGCAAGGTAAAGCCTACGCTTACTTAGGCAAAAATACGCTTCGCGACACACTGGGAGGTGGTTTTGGTATTTCGGTTATGGGACAGGAATTTCATTACGGCACCACTCACCACACGTCTTTAGGCTTTAGCCACAGTCTTTTTATCGTGATAAACCTGAAAAGAAAAAGCTTGAGAAATGAATAAGAGAATCGTCTTTTCAGCAATTCTGTTTTTTATAATTCTTTCGCCAGGTATTGCCCAAAAACATACGGCGATCGAGCATATCGAAAACTTTATTCTTCCGGAAGAAGAAGCCACAAACGTCGCCTTGGATCTTGAAAACCTGATTTTTCTTTATGAAAACAAAGCGAATATCAATGCGCTGAATTATGACGAATTACAATCGACAGGATTACTTTATCCGGCCCAAATACAGGAACTAATCCGTTATCGGGAAATCTACGGAGACCTTTTTTCGCTAAACGAACTTCAATTCATCAAACGCTTCGATAGCGTGACCGTTGCGCTAATCCGGCCATTCTTTATCGCACAAAACCCAGAACTTAAACGCTCTTTAAAAGAACGGTTGAAATACACCCGCTCAGAAATCCTTATCCGACATGATAGACAAACCACGGGAATCGCTCCCGACAAATACGGAGAAGATAGCAATCCTTATGGTTATCACGCTCTCCGGCTAAAAGTCCAGGCGCCGGGCTTTATGCGTATCGCTCTTACCGCCACGCAAAACTACGGCGAGTCTTTCCGGTGGAAACCTCAGAAAGGCCATTACGGATATGACCATGTCAGTTCATTTATCGAAATCGAAAAAATCGGAATCATTAAAAAAGTTATACTCGGAAACTTCCGGACTCACTTCGGACAGGGCCTGATCATGAGTGGCAGGAGGTTTACCGGAAAAACATACGACGCTCTCGGAAATATATTTTCCGGAGCGCCAAATCTCAGTGCCACAGCGTCTTCCCAAGCTTTCGGATTTCGGGGATTAGCGGGAGAAATAGATTTGGCGAAAAATTGGAATCTAACGGTTTTCGCAGCCTCCACTCCCCGCGATGCCCGGCTGGATTCCCTATCGCAAGGCCATATTATCCGCTCGTTTGACGAATCCGGACTCCACAGAGACGCATCCGAATTGGAACGTAAATGGAATGTCCGGGAGACCAATCTTGGCGGAGCGTTAAAATTCGAGAATTATCGCTTCAGTGCGGGTATCGCTTTTATCGGGACGAATCTTTCCCTTCCATTCGAAGCTTCTCCAAGCAGATTGGATTTGGCCAAGCACCCCGAAGGAAAACGCTTCTATTCCGCAAGCGCATTCACACGTTATAGCTTCCGGGATTTCCATATGAAAGGCGAAGTGGCGATAAATCAAGACAAGAAAATCGCGGGTTCGGTTTCAGCGCTTAAAACCCTTGCACCCGGCTACCGTATCGGGGTAAATTTAAGGCACTACGATGCTGGTTTCGCACCACGGCATGGAAACGCCTTTGGAGAAGCTTCGAACACCGACAATGAATCCGGTTTTTATATCGGGCTAACATCGGAGCCTTTGGCGCATTTGAAGATTAGCCTTTATCATGATTACTTCCGTTTTCCTTGGCTAAAATATAATGTGGATATGCCCAGCGACGGAAACGAGACCGGAATTCAGGCCGTTTATTCGCTTTACAAAAAAACGGAGGTTAGGATCGCTTTCCGTATCGAAAACAAAGAGGCGAACGATACCAGGGAATCCGTTTCCCAAAAATTGGCTTCTGTCAGAACGCAAAAAGCTTCGGTGTGGCTGAGGCGTTATTTCGGTGAAAACATCAGAAGCGACAGTAGAGTGAATTTCAATTTTCACAAACGATACGGAGAGGAAAACAACGGCTTTCTGTTGTCCCAAGATTTTTCGTACGAATTAAAACGTTATGATTTCAAACTCAGATTCGCCACTTTCAATACCGATTTCTATACTAGAGTGACGATGTACGAACCGGGAATTCTGTATGATTTTAATTTCCCGTCTTACATTGGAGAAGGCTATCGGTTTGTAGCTCAAGTCAGGCGGACATTTGGAGAAAAAATCACGTTTTGGTTTCGCTACGCAATTACCAGCGCAACGGATCCGGAAACAAATGAGATAAAAAGGAAAGACAAGCTTAGCACTCAAATTCGGATTAGATTTTAAAGGAAAATCAAGGCTTGCCCACTTCTTTCACTTTTACAACCACCCGCATGGGACTTAGATAAACTTCGACATTGTCATACCCCAAAATCGGAGTCTCGTAAACATAGACGGAATCACCGGACTTTTCGCTTTTGTACTTCTCTTGTGGCGGGCCCATTATCTCCAAAACTTGTTCGGTAGTCATGCCCACCGCCACTCTGGATGCATTTTCCTGATGCTCCTCGGCCGAAGACTCTTCTTGGTGATACACGAAAAAGAGCAACAAGACCAAAGGAAGCCAAAGAAAAAAGATAAATATGGCCGAAAACAGCTTTCTCATAACAACAAAACCCAAGGTTCACATCAACACCTGTTGATATAAACCTCGGGCTTTGAAAATGTTTCGGAATAACGAACCGTCACTATTTGCAATTCGCCAGGGCTGACCGTACTTCTTCTATAGTCACGATACGGTTTCCACCACCCCATGTGTTGTAAATAAACGTTGTGATTTCCGCAATTTGCAAATCCGTCAGGCGTCTGTTCGGAGGCATAGGCTCATCATATTTCACTCCGTTTACCACTATCGGATCCGTCATGCCGTTTTTGATCCCACATATCACCTCGGGTAATTTCGTTCTCAAGAAATCTGACTGTCTCAGTGGCGGAATCAATTTTCCAACTCCCGCTCCATCGTCTTGGTGACAATTTGCGCAATAGTTCTTGTAGCCCTTCTGCCCGTTCACCATGTAGTGACGCAACTTATTGAGTCCGGCCCTGTCTTTTGAGCTTTTTCCGCCACAGGAAACCGCAAATATGGTCACCGCAACGGCCAGGAAAGATAAGATCAGTGTCTTCTTCATTTTCTATAATTTTAGGCGGTTCTCGGAAAGTCTCGACGATAGTAATCCAAATCCCAACGCCGAATTTCACTATTCCGGCTACGCCAAATCTTTCCGGAAAATAAAAAAGGGCGAAAGTGAATTCCCCTCGCCCTTTTCTTATTACGGATTATCTTAGTCTACGTCCTCGCTTTTGAACCAAGAAGTGATCTCGTCTTTCGACGGGTTCTTCACGTCCTTAAGCTTCATCTTTTTGCGCATTCCGCAAATATCATTGAAGAGCTTGTTCAAATCCTGCTCTTTCAGTTGCTCGATAGTCATGTGGCCGAGTTTCTGGATAATCGGCACCAATTCCTCACGAACTCCCAAAGCAACATATTCCTCAACCGTAGCTTGCTTCACGACTTTCTCCGGTCTCATCTGCGGGAAGAAAAGCACTTCCTGAATCGACGAGTTGTCGGTCATGAGCATAGTCAAGCGGTCGATTCCGATACCCATTCCGGATGTCGGAGGCATACCGTACTCAAGCGCGCGCAAGAAGTCGTTGTCGATGAACATCGCCTCGTCGTCGCCACGCTCCGAAAGGCTGAGTTGCTCTTCGAAACGCTCGCGCTGATCGATCGGGTCGTTAAGCTCGGAATAAGCGTTGGCTACTTCCTTACCGTTAACCATCAACTCGAAACGCTCGGTCAAGCCCGGCTTGTCGCGGTGTTTCTTAGTCAACGGCGACATCTCTACCGGATAGTCGGTGATGAAAGTAGGCTGGATGTAAAGGTGCTCGCACTTCTCGCCGAAGATCTCGTCGATAAGCTTGCCCTTACCCATAGTGTCGTCAACCGGAACGCCCAACTTGTCGCAAGTGGCGCGCAGTTGCTCCTCGTCCATGTCGGAGATGTCCACACCTGTGTGCTCCTTGATGGCCTCGTACATCGAGATTCTCTTGTAAGGAGGCTTGAAGTCGATGATGTTCTCACCAACTTTCACGTCAGTGTTTCCGTGAACGTCCAAGGCAACTTTCTCGATCATCTTCTCGGTGAAGTCCATCATCCAGTTGTAGTCCTTGTAAGCCACGTAGATCTCCATTACGGTAAACTCGGGATTGTGCGTACGGTCCATTCCCTCGTTACGGAAGTCCTTGGCGAACTCGTAAACGCCTTCGAAACCACCCACGATCAAACGCTTCAGATAAAGCTCGTTGGCGATACGCAAGTACAAAGGAATATCCAACGCATTGTGGTGCGTGATAAACGGACGCGCCGCCGCACCGCCAGGGATCGCCTGAAGGATCGGCGTCTCAACCTCAAGGTAGTCCTTGGCGTTGAAGAATTCCCTCATCGAGTTAACGATCTTGGTACGCTTGACGAAAGTGTCCTTAACGCGGTCATTAACGATCAAATCGACGTAACGCTGACGGTAACGCAATTCCGGATCGGAAAAAGCGTCGTGCTGTTTGACGTTGCCTTGCTCATCCTTGGTTTCCTTAACGATAGGAAGCGGACGCAAAGATTTGGTCAAAAGCTTGAATTCCTTCACGTGGATCGAGATCTCGCCCACCTGGGTACGGAACACAAAACCTTTTACGCCTACAATGTCACCGATGTCAAGCATCTTCTTGAATACGGTATTGTAAAGGGTTTTGTCTTCGCCTTCGCAGATCTCGTCACGGTTGAAGTAAACCTGAATCCGGCCCGAATCGTCCTTAAGCTCGGCGAAAGAAGCCTTGCCCATAATACGGCGACTCATCAGCCTACCGGCCAACGTTACCTCTTTCCATTCCTCGCCTTCGTCTTCGAAACGGGTTTTGATATCCGCAGCCTTGTGCGTGATTTCGTATTCTTCCGCGGGATACGGATCGATACCCATTTTCATGAGCTCTTCGCGCTCTTCCCGACGTCTGATTTCTTGCTCGCTCAATTGCATTTTTCTGACTCGTGTTATTCAGTCGCAAAAGTAAGAATATTCAAGCTCTTATGCCAATTGGGAGGGCCGTCCGGCATCGCTTAAAGCCAAAAACCCGAAATGAGCCACACGCACAATCCGTATGCCCGGCATTTCGCCACTAATTCCCGATAAAATCCTGATAAAGGCGGAAGTTCTCATCATCGAAACAAACGAAAACGACTTCTTTGACGATTGTATCCGACGCCAAAAACTCATTTACCGCCGACACAGCCACGGCGCAGGCTTTGTCTTTCGGATAACCGTATATTCCGGTGCTGATATTGGGAAAAGCGACCGTTTCCAGACCGTTTTCCGAGGCCAAAGACAAACTGTTCAGGTAGCAATCCCGCAACAGGCTTTCCTCTCCGGAAGCTCCCCCGCGCCACACCGGCCCGACGGTGTGGATTACGTATTTGGCCGGCAACTTTCCGGCTACCGTAATCACTGCTTTTCCCGTAGGGCAACCGCCTTGGGCGTTGCGCACTCTACGGCAATCTTCCAACAATTCAGGCCCGGCCTGTCTATGGATTGCGCCATCCACTCCGCCACCGCCCAGTAGCGACGAATTGGCGGCGTTTACGATAGCGTCACATTTCACTTTGGTAATATCGCCCTTCAGCAAGCTGATTTTGTCGGCCAAAAGTTTCTTCATGTCATTGCTTCAATATTGTCCTAAAAAAACGCTTTCCCGACAACTCTATTTTGAGCCTGTAAACTCCGGGGGAAGCGTTGATACTCACTTCAAAATAATCGGCGCCTTCTTCTTTTTGTCCCGAAAATTCAAAAACCCGACTACCTTCCGCATTCCACAACACCATTCCCAAGTCGCCTGAGGATTCCCTAGGCAACCACAGCCTAAGCCTGTCGCCCACAGGGTTTTCGATTCTGATCTCACTTTCAAGATTTTGAAAAAGATCCATAAAAGAAGGTACAATCCCGATGGATTCCAAACCATTCCCTATCAACTCACCACCATCAACCATCAGTTCGCCTCCGTGCTCGCCCACGCTCTCAAAAGTTAGCCAAAGCAAGGTATCTCCCGCCTGCCTTGTGATTTCATAGCCGGATTGCCACAATACCTTCAGCCTTCCCGAAGCCGTTTCCGAACGATTCAGATAAACGCCCTCCGAAGCTTCAATTTTCAACGGTTTTATATTGTCCGAATCCCAATTCAGTCCGAAAGTCAGCGCTTCAAATTCCGTGACTCCGAACAGAGCCAAAGCGACTCTATACTGACCGTTTTTCGTATTCTTTTCGGAAAATTCCAATTCAACTGTCGGCATCGCCTCTTTTCTGTCTTCTCTCCGAAACAGCTCACCCGATTTCACCAATTCAAAACGAATGACCGAATCTTTCTCAACCGTTCCGTTAAAGTTCTCCGAATACGAATCCCCTTCCTTATAAAGCACCCGAGCAGGCATGCTGAACGACTCCGCAAGTCCCAAAATCACATTCCGGATCTCCGCAACATCCTTTGTGCTCAAAAAGCCGTCATCGTTTACATCGCCCGCCCACTTTTCCCGTGAGCCAAGCGCATTGATTCCCAAAATGTGCCTTCGAAGCAAAACCAAGTCGCCAACACCCGCTTCAGAGCCGTCTACTAAACCCGTTTTCGCTTCCAGCTTCAGATCCGAGCCTTTTTCCAAGCGGATTCGGAGTGAATCATTCTTTATTTCCCTTTCAATACTTTCCCCCGTTGATGACCATTCCCAATTTATACCGCCATTTCCCTTACCTTCAACTATGGCGGAAACATTCGCCCCTTCCAAGATTTCCACTTCTTTACCGAAGCCTTTTATCAAGAAAGTCTCGCTTCTTCCTCCTAATTCATATTTTCCTTCCAAATGAAGTTTTGTCCGGCTATCGGTTCCTTCAATTAGTTTTTTTGCCCGAAACATTCCTGTCACCAAAACATCATTCTCGTTTATTGAGATCTCTGTCTTTGAGCTCACCGTAACTTTCCCATCTATAATTTCAGTCAGAAAATCACTCGCTCTTTCGCCTCGCAAGCCCACGAATTCCCAGTTATCGGTATCGTAAGAGAATGAAAAACTAAACGCGTCCAACATTTTGGATTGAGTCGCCACTACGGGCCACTTCATTGTGTCCAAACTCAAAATCCTTCGCTTTTCAATACTCGGAGCAAGCAACGGCAACTCAACTCGTTTCAACAATAACTCAAAACGCAAAGTGTCATAACTTGGATCAGAAGCCGACTTTTCAAATAAATAAGGCGCTCTTTCCTTAAGGCTTACCAAGGTATCGAGCTTATTGTCTTTCAGAAAAACCTCCGCGAATTCGGAATGGAAAGGCAACGATTCCAGCTCAAACCGGAACTCGCCGTCCTGTACGGAATTGAAAACAAGATTTAACGTAGTGTCACGATCAAAAGTCCAAGTACGCAGAGCGTAAGCGCCCACCAAATCGCCTTTGTCCCAAAATCCGATATTGGCAAAACCCGAATCGAAAAGCTTAAACGCTTCCAATGGATTTTCTCCGACCTCTCGATCAAAAACCCCAAGGGCGTAGTCCTTAAATTCATTTTCGTCGGAAACGGACAAACGCATCAATTTTTCGGCAGTGGCCTGACGGTACAAGGGAATATCCGCCCGCTGAACTTTGGCGCTTTCCTCAAACAGGAAATCTTCAGTTCCTTTTTTCAATTTGAAGATGAAAAACGCATCGCCCGGCCCGATAATATTTTGGTCCGGATCTCCGCTTACGGAAACGCCTCCCGCCACCAATTCCCGGTACGATTTGTTGGCGCCGTCCCAAAGGTAAGCCGTGCTTTGAACCGCTCCGGCATCTTGCAAAGCGTATAATTTCTCCCAACTAACCGGGCTCGGGTAAGGATTGGAAAGCAAATTCCAGCCGTAATTCAACGTATTGGCCGTAACTCCATCCGGATAATTTCCATATGAACGTTTGATACTCACGCTGTGCGATCCGAATACAAACCGTCCTATTTCCTCTATGACAATCGCCTTGCCTTTAAAACCTTTCTTATTAGCGTTTTGACGGTCATTCCAAATATAAATCCGATAACCCAAACCCGCCATCACCGTTGTTGTGCGACTGGTGATATTTGTCCACCATTCGCTGGCCAAGGCTCCTTCGTCGCCAAACCGGCTTCCGTATTTGAATTGGTTAAAAGACGTTATGCTTCCCCGGCTGTGAAAACTCATATGGAAGCTTTTATTCCAATCACCGGCTTTCCAGCCCGAAGTCACAGGGCCGAGCATATACCAAGCCTGAAGTTTGTCTTTCAGATACCGCCTGACCGTCGCCTCGCCCGAATAGAAAGAGAAATTATCAGGATTATCAATAGTCGCCACATAAGCGTTGCCCACAGGCCCGCCATCCAGCACGAACTCGCCTTTGATATTCAGCCGTCCGCCACGGTTTTCCTCCGTTTTAACCTCAAAACAATGCGTTACTATCAGCGAATCACGAATAGTGAGAATCTTGTCTTTGGGTTTATTCAGCCGGATATTCCTCAGACGGGTTGTACCGTAAATATCCTGCCCCACATTCTCGCCTGAAAACTCGACAACAGACTCATGTCCCGAGGCGTTACGAACCAAAACACCCAAGTTATACCAGTCACCATTCACCGACCATGACGAATCTCCCATAGCGAGCTCCACCAAAGACGCACTGCGCAAAGTCAACCGCCCTTTGACGGACATCGCCTGAGTCAAACGCACTTTACCCGAACTTTTTGAAACCCTCAGGGAATCCACAAGCACTCTTAAATTCCCTCCAACCGTCTGATCTTTTTCGCCTTCCAACAAAACTAATCCTTCGTCATTTTGGGGAAACGAAGACCTATTATCCATCCAATCGCCAGACAATCGGAGCGCCCTGCCATTCGGAACGGAAAAGAAAACAGAATCCTGAAGCTCTAACGTTCCTGATAAAGTCACATCTTCCCCCGTGGGGAATGCCCTTTTTCCAGAACCGGCCAGTGTCAGCCCAGAATACGCTCCGGGCAAAATATTCAAATCTTCATCGCTATTGTATTCGATCTCTCCGCCTATGTGTTCGGAAAGCTCCAATTTGCTTGAGGAAAGTTTACGTATAATCAGCTTCTCCCCCGCTTCAGTATTTCCATCATATGCCAAAACCGAAGTTCCGGAGCCTTTTCCGTACAATCTCCCAGCGTCAACATTTCCCCAGAGCCAAACCGTTCCGGTTTTATACAAATTCAGCGTTCCTGTAGCCATCCAGCCTCCAAGCGAATCGCCTCTCAGATGTACGGTTGTCGACTGCCTCTCCACAAAATCGGGTTGGTTCGCTCGCCACAAAAAGTCTCTTACTTTGAAATATTTCGGTAAATCAACTTTCGTGATTTTTCCGTTCTCATCGCCTTTGACTTCGATTTTCGGATATTCAACCGATTGTGTCCTATGCATATAAAAATACGACCCGCCTGAAAAAATCAGTTTAGATGTGGTAGCGAACGAATAAGAACCAAAGGCGTAAGCCCTGCTGGAAGGAGCTTTTTCCCGTGACCACACCGCCAACTCAAACTTGGAATCAGCCTCCATCCTTAAGCTTACATTGTTCGGCATACTTTGGATTTCCAACCAAACGCCCTTTTTAGCCGCTAAAACAGCGCTTTCCTTCAAACGAAAGACCCCGACGGCGGATGTCGCGTTATTGCCTGGAACCTCCCGACCAAATACAATCGCCTTACAAACAGCGTTTTCGGAAATATTCAAAGTATCAAAAAAACCTGCGATATAAACGCTGGTATTTACGTCGGGCAATTGAGCCGCTTGGCTACCGTCCCAGTTTTTCCAGCCCGACAGATCATCCCAATTTCCTTTTCCTCCTTTCCAAACCAAGGTATTCGCCTCGTCTAAAATACCTTCAGGCAACGTTTGACCTTGGCTTTGCGATAAGAAAGAAAACGTCAAGAAAAGTAAGAGTATTAATGTTCTCATGCGGTTTTATGGCTTCGCCCGTCCGGAATAACCCTTTTCCACAATCGCAAACTCACCTCTCAACGAACAGACATTCTATTTTCAAAATATAAAAAAGAAAGCGTCACTGTTTTTACCCGATATATTTCAGGTCAATATCAGGCTCAAGGGTTTTCAGAAACTCAAAAAACAGCTTCACCAGATTCTCAACATCGGACAACGCTACCATTTCCACCGTAGTGTGCATATACTTCAGGGGCAACGAAACGAGCGCCGAAGCCACGCCTTCTCCCGAATACGCAAAGGCATCGGTGTCAGTGCCCGTAAACCTGGACGAAGCGGCCCGTTGGAACGGAATTTCATGCTTGGTGGCCGTTTCCCGCAAAATTGTCAACAACTTATTGTGAACCGCTGGCGCCACTGTCAGAACAGGTCCTTTTCCCGCCGAGATATCGCCTTGCTTTATCTTGTTGTACAAAGGCGATTGAGTGTCGTGGCAAACATCGGTGACTATTGCTAAGTTAGGCTTCAGCCTGTGGGCTATCATCGAGGCACCTCTCAAACCGACTTCTTCCTGCACCGCATTGGTGACGTAAAGCCCGAAAGGCAAGTGTACCTTCTCTTCCCGCAAATGACGCAACACTTCGGCGATCATAAATCCACCGATTCTATTATCCAAGGCCCTTCCCACCAAAAATTTTTCATTCAACTCAGCCAAATCTTGATCAAAAGTAACCACAGCTCCCACATGAATCCCCAGCGCCTCCACTTCCTCCCTGGAAGTACAGCCACAGTCCAAGGTTAAGTTTTCCTGTGTAGGTTTAGGCTCTTTCCCTTTTTCCCTAACATGCAAAGCAGGCCAACCAAATACCGCCGGCAAAACCTCGCCTGTCTCCGTATGTACCTTGGCCCTCATCGACGGAGCAATCTGGAAATCGCTTCCGCCGTTTCGGATTACGTACAAATAGCCTTTTTCGGAAATATAATTCACGTACCAAGCGATTTCGTCGGCGTGGGCTTCTATCACCACTTTGAATTCGGCCTCCGGATTCACTACCGCCACGGCCGTTCCGTAAGTGTCCGTAAAGTATTCGTCGGCATATTCCGACACGTAATCGATCCAAAGCCGCTGACCGCCGGTTTCGAAACCTGTGGGGGCGTTATTGTTCAAATATTCGTAGAGGAAAGTCTTACTTTTCTTATCCATAAATAATTCGTTTGGGATTTCACCAAACCGAAGCAAAGTCCGTTCCCTATGCGCCAACCGACAGAAAACCGCTTGGCTAACAGACTAAAAATGTACGTTATTCGCCTAAAAATCGTACTTTTACAGCGGAAAGCCCTTAAGACTAATACCCATGAAAAACGTCAAAACATTTGGCATCGCCAGCGCATTTCTGATCGCCGTCACACTCATGTCCTGCGGTTCGGGCAAGCGCAAACTTCCCTTTCTTGGTCATAGAACCACCGTGGAAAAAGTCGTAAACGGGGAAACGGTAGTCGACACCGTCTACCAAACCATCCCTGACTTCTCTTTCACCAACCAAGAAGGACAAACCGTAAGCAAGAAAGATTTCGAAGGAAAAGTTTATGTCGCCGATTTCTTCTTTACCACTTGCCCTACCATTTGCCCAAAAATGTCGGCGCAGATGCTGCGTCTTTACCAGCGCTTCGAGAACACGGATGAGGTTCGCCTGTTGTCACACTCTATCGACACGAAATACGACACCCCTCCGGTATTGAAACGCTACGCCGAAAAGCTTGACGTAAAAGCCCCGAAATGGCAATTCGTCACCGGGAAAAAAGAAGAGATTTATACACTGGGCGAAAAGCATTATTACGTTACGGCCCAAGAAGACAAAAACGCTCCGGGAGGATTTATCCATAGCGGAGCATTTATGCTTATCGACACCCACGGGCGTATTCGCGGTAAATACGACGGAACCGTTCCGCAAGCCGTGGACAAATTGATGAACGATATCGATCTTCTTTTGCAGGAGACAAAAGAGGAAAAGAATACGGAAGGACAATCTTAAAGAAACCAGTCCCGATAGCCGGGAATCCAAAACAAAAGGCGCCAACTCAGAAAGTGACGCCTTTTGTTTTTGTAAAGAACCTTGCGTTTACGCGTCGTGAACGGAGCTATCGGCACGCAACACCAACAACAGGTCCTCTAGCCTTTGCTTCATATACCTCAGCGAGTGTTCGCCACGAATAACAAAATTGAAAACCCCCACTTTCTGAAGCTCGCGAATCACGTCCGTAAAACCGTATGAGGAGATAACGATAAACTGGGTAACCGGACAGAGCCTTCTGATTTTTTTGACGAATTCCAGCCCTTCCATCCCGCTCATCATCAAATCGCAGATAACCACATCAGGCTTTTCATGCAATCGGGCCAGTACGTCCTGTCCCGAAGTGAAGAACGTCAGATTGACATCAGACAACTTGTCAAAAGCCAATTTCATGACCATCGCCTCCGTTCTGTTTTCCTCCAATACGTAAATGCTTTTCTGTTCCATTTGCCTTCTGTTTTTTCTATCGTCTCGCAAATACCTTGCGAAAACGGAAAGACAGCCACCATTGCATGTACTTTATTATCAACTAACGAATCAACTAAGACAAATACAGGAAAATTGAAGCGATAAATTTTACTGATAAAAATTCAGAAAAGATTGAGCCGTCTATTTTCTTTCCGTTAATTTCGAAGACGGTCGATTATTTATCGGCACCGCCATATTTTCGATTTTAAATTCTTTTTCTATAAAATCCAATGAAGAAACTTCTTCTGCTTAGCAACTCCACCAATCCCGGTGAAGATTATCTGGATTGGCCAAAAGATTATCTCGCCGATTTTATGTCGGGCGAATTCAAAAATATCGTTTTCGTTCCTTACGCCGGCATCACTATCAGCTACGACGAATACACGGAAAGGCTCAACGGAGCTTTGGGAAAAATCGGCCTGAAAGCCACCGGAATCCACGAAGCGACGGATCCCGTAAAAGCGATCCAAAACGCCGACGCGATTTTTGTGGGAGGAGGAAACACTTTCGAATTGCTTAGCCAGCTTTACAAAAACAAACTGGTAGAGCCAATTCGTGAAAAATTAAATTCCGGTACACCATACGTAGGCTGGAGCGCCGGCTCAAACATGGCCTGCCCGACGGTGAAAACCACCAACGACATGCCGATCACATTCCCGCCGTCATTCGACGCCTTGTCGTTGATTCCTTTCCAAATCAATCCGCATTATACGGAAGCCACTTTGCCTAACCACGGAGGCGAAACCAGAAAAATGCGCTTGGCCGAATACTTGGAAATCAATCAGGACAGCACCGTTGTGTGCTTGCCGGAGGGAACATTGCTTCATGTAGAAGGGGAAACAATGGTTTACAAAGGTAAAAAAGAAGGAAAAGTCTTGACTTACGGAAACGAGGAACGGATTCTTCTTGATCAGGATATCGTTTGATCTCGATAAAAAATCAAACAGTGTCCGGAATTCCGGGCACTGTCACAACCAACCGTTCATTACAAAAAGAATCGGAACGAAAAGGACCACCAAAACGGCGAGGATAATCATTATACGGAGATCGGAACTAAGCGCCCCCAGATAAGGAATTTTGTCAGTATAAGCGTCCCAACGCCGAACGTACGGCGGAACAACGCCAGCCTGATGCTCCAAATATCCCATCTCGGCAAGTATTTTCAATGCCCGCCTTTCATCTTCCAAGCGTACCTGAAGCTTTACGCCACCAATCGCCACGGAATACATATTATTGGCCTGAACCAGATTCTCGTCCACCGTATGGCAATGAATACCCTCGGCCTCAAACCGACTTTTGATCACCAAAAGCTCCGCCGGAAAATTGAATGTCGCTACAGTAACTAATTTTTTCATAACATTCTCCAATTTAGCCTTGTTATGATTAGTTACGGCTTTTACTCCCAAAAGGATGCTTACAACAAGGAGAACAAGTCGTTTACGCCTATTTCTCTCGATTTTGTGAAGCCTTCGCCAAATCCAGTCCTAATGGAATGTCCCATTTCTTTGGCCCTGGCTTTTAGAAATTCCATAAATTCCGGAGACGAAATCAAGGTCTGCGGTTCTTCCGAGTCGTAATCGGGAATATGGAACTGTGTCTTGAACGCCCTTACCGCTTCCAACTTCACGTCCATATATTCAGTAATATCAAAAACGAAATCGGGCTTTATGTAATCGGTCTGCAGGATATGGTAAAGGTTTTCCGGACGAAACGCTTCTTGCTTCTCACCATCCAACTCCGTTTCGACTTTGGGCAACCCAGCCAAGAAACAAGCTGTTTTCACCAACTCAGCGGCTCTGGAATGATCCGGATGCCTATCGGCGACCGCATTTGCGATTACCAACTTCGGGCAGTGCTTTCTGATAGCTTTTACCACTTCCAATTGATACTCTTTCGTATTCTCGAAAAAGCCGTCAGGCAATCCCAAGTTTTCCCTAAAAGCCACGCCCAAGATTTTGGCGGCGTCCGCAGCCTCTTTAGCCCGACTTTCCGCAGTTCCTCTGGTACCCAATTCCCCACGAGTCAAATCCACGATCCCCACCCGATGTCCCTTGGCTACATGAGCTGCGATTGTGCCTCCGCAAGACAATTCCGCATCATCGGGATGCGCCACCAATACCAATATATCCGTTTTATACATCAGTCTTTTACTCAAAATAAAAAGCGCACGATCGATTTCGTGCGCCATTTCAGTTATTTATCTTACACGCAAACGTTGCCCTATTCTCAGGATCTTATTGCGACTTATTCCGTTCAGCCGGCAAATCTTCGTAATCGAAGTATGGTATCTTACCGCCAATCTAGAAAGCGTATCGCCACTTCTTATCCGATGATAAGTCCGTTGTCTTATCTTTTTGAAATAAGCGAACGTTTCCGGCGTCACCTCTAGGGTATCGCCCTTGATCTCTCCTTTCGAGAAGTCAAAAACTCTCTTCGGATCAATCGGCAAACCTGCGTAACGAGCCTCAAAGTGAAGGTGCGGACCGGAACTACGTCCCGTACTGCCTCCTTTTCCCACTAGCTCTCCCGCTTTGACTTCCTGCCCTACTTTTACCAAGATCTTGGACATATGACCATAAAGCGTTTCAAGGCCGTTTTTATGCCTTAAAAGCACATAATAGCCATAGCCTCTCCTATCATATCTCGTCAAGCGAACGATTCCGTCAAAAGCGGCCACAATCGGATCTCCGGTCTTAAGACGAAGATCTACGCCGTAGTGCCAACGCCAACGTCTCCATCCAAAATCGGAAGTAAGTTTAGATACCTTTATCGGATATTTCCACGCTACACTGTCGTCTTGCCTATAAAGTTCAAGACTCAACGAATCTTTAAACTTAAGCGCATCGATCTTATAGGGGTTAATATTCCTTTTATCCCACTTCTTAAAATAGTCGTGGGCTTCCAGCCAACCGCAATCGATCGACAAGTTATCTGAAATATCGAAGAAGCAGGGTTCCACATCTTCGAGTGCCGGCAAGGAGTCTTCCACTGCCAACGCCTCCCTCAGCGTGGAATCCACGTCCCAGGAAAACTCTTCGGGAAAAAACTCCGGAATCGTGTCGGCTGGCACCGCAAGCTTCTCTACTTTCGGCTTCTTTCTCAAAAAAGAAAACCAGCCCTTCCTCTTCTTTTTCTGCTTGTCCTGCGCATTTGCCCCTACAACGACAAAAACACACAGGAACGCCATTACCAACCTTTTTGTCCGCATATTTTAGGAAAGCTCTTTTTCTGCCAAGAATCTTTCAGCGTCCAAAGCGGCCATACAGCCAGTTCCCGCGGCCGTAACAGCCTGACGGTAGTGTTTGTCCTGAGCATCGCCCGAAGCGAACACGCCTTCCACGTTTGTTTTTGCCGTACCCGGAGTCGTCAGGATATATCCCGCATCGTCAAGATTAATATAATCAGCGAAAATATCGGTGTTCGGCTTATGCCCAATAGCTACGAAGAATCCCGTAGCCTCAATCTCTTTCAGCTCTCCGGTAACCTTGTTTTTCACTCTTACGCCAGTAACACCATTCTCGTCGCCCAAAACCTCATCAGTTTCGGTATTCCAAAGAACTTCGATATTGGCGGTATTCTCAACTCTTTTTTGCATGATCGTCGATGCTCTCATCTCATCACGACGGACCAGCATGTAAACTTTATTGCAAATGTTAGAGAGATAGCTGGCTTCTTCGCATGCGGTATCACCGGCACCGACAACCACCACATCCTGCCCGCGGTAAAAGAATCCGTCGCAAACAGCGCATGCCGATACGCCTCTGCCGTTATACTCGTCCTCAGACGGCAAGCCCAACCACTTCGCCGAAGCTCCTGTCGAAATAATTACGGAATCGGCTAAGATTTCGTGCTTCTCGTCAATCACGACTTTATGCGGATATCCCGAAAAATCAACCGACGTGGCCAACCCGATACGAATGTCCGCGTCAAAGCGTTCGGCCTGCTTTTGCAGATCCATCATCATCTGTGGGCCGTTAATGCCTTCCGGATAACCAGGAAAATTCTCAACGTCGTTCGTAATCGTCAACTGTCCGCCGGGCTGTCCTCCCTGATACAATACAGGCTTCAAACCTGCCCTAGAAGCGTAAATAGCAGCGGTATATCCCGCAGGGCCCGAGCCCAAAATCAAAACCTTAACTTTTTCCTGAGTCATGATTAGATAAAATATCGTCTATTAACCTTTTTCTTACATATATAAGGATAACGCCAAACTTCTCGGTTCATAGGTTCCAGCGCTATACAAAAATACAATAAAATCATCTGCCACAAGGCGATTCGTAAGAATATGCCCCGACACAAAGTACGGATACGGATGAAACTCGGCCAGGTTTCGGCAAAAAGCAAAAGGACGTAAAAAAAGGCCTCCAAAATGGAGACCTTTCGTTATTCATGATATTTTTAGCTTATCCCAAGTACGGCTTGAGAGCTTTACTTCTGGAAGTATGACGTAACCTACGGATAGCTTTCTCCTTGATCTGACGCACACGTTCGCGAGTCAGATTGAATTTCTCGCCGATTTCCTCAAGCGTCATGGCGTTTTCGCCATTGAGTCCAAAATAAAGGCTAATCACGTCAGCCTCTCTTTGGGTGAGGGTCGAAAGGGCGCGCTGAACTTCACGGCAAAGCGAGTCGTTCATAAGCTCTTGGTCAGGCTTCTCTTCGGTGTCGTTTTCCAACACGTCCAACAAGCTGTTTTCCTCGCCCTGTACAAACGGAGCGTCCATAGACACGTGACGGCCCGAGATTTTCATGGTGTCAACCACCTCTGAGGTGTTTACCTCAAGTACCTCGGCCAGTTCGTCCGGAGAAGGCTCGCGCTCGTATTTTTGCTCAAGTTCGGAGAAAGTCTTCGAAATTTTGTTCAACGAACCTACCCTGTTCAAAGGCAAACGTACAATCCTAGACTGCTCGGCCAAAGCCTGCAGAATAGACTGACGAATCCACCATACAGCGTATGAGATGAATTTAAATCCCCTGGTTTCGTCAAAACGTTGAGCCGCCTTGATCAGGCCAAGGTTACCCTCATTAATCAAATCACCGAGAGAAAGGCCTTGGTTTTGGTACTGCTTCGCCACAGAAACAACGAAACGCAAGTTGGCCTTGGTCAGTTTCTCTAAAGCAAGCTGGTCACCTTCACGGATCCTTTTGGCCAAATCCACCTCTTCGTCCGGAGTCAGAAGGTCAACCTTTCCGATTTCCTGAAGATATTTGTCCAGTGATTGACTTTCTCTATTGGTAATCTGCTTACTGATCTTAAGCTGTCTCATTCGTTTATTTTTCTCTTAAAGTTACCTAACGAAGCTGTCAGAAAAATGATACACCCCAGTCGCATGTCTTATACGATGTTTTTGCCCGAAAAGTTTCGGAGCATCGGGGAGACTTTCAGCAACTTGGCCCGCCGGATCACTGACTTTTTGCGGCGGTCACTCAATTAACGAAGCCATGTAGGCAAAATTTTGTCAGGCAAAAAATTTCGCCTGACAAATATATTCTTCTAGGTTCAAAATCAGTCGTTACGACGACGGTTGCGGTCTCCGCCACGGAAGTTTCCGCCACGTCCACCACGGTCTCCTCTGTCACCGCCACGGCTTCTTTCCTGATAGCCCTCAGGCTTCTCAAGCAATACCTTGCGAGACAGTTTGTACTTACCGGTTTTCTTATCGATATCAAGAAGTTTCACCTTCACCTCTTCGCCAACCTCAAGAATTCCTTCAAGGGTCTCAAGACGCTCCCACTTCACTTCTGAAATATGAAGAAGACCTTCTTTGTTCGGCATAAACTCGATAAACGCACCGAAAGGCATGATTGACTTCACTTTACCTTCGTAGATCTCGCCTACTTCCGGCATAGCCACAATGCTCTTCACCCAGTTCACGGCCTTATCCATACGCTCTTGGTCCGTAGCGAAAATATTCACCACACCGCCCTGATCGTCTTCCTCGATTACGATAGTAGTCTCGGTAGTTTTCTGGATTTCCTGAACAACTTTTCCACCAGGTCCTATGAGTGGCCCGATCATATCGCGCTCGATTCTCATCATGGTAGACCTCGGAGCGTTCGGCTTGTAGTCCGCACGTGGCACGTCGATGGTCTTTTTCATCTCGTCGAGGATGTGCTCACGGCCTTCTTTACCCTGCAAAAGGGCTTCTTCAAGAATTTCGTAAGACAAACCGTCGATCTTCATGTCCATCTGGCAAGCGGTAAGGCCTTTGTCCGTACCGGTTACTTTGAAGTCCATATCACCCAAGTGGTCCTCGTCTCCGAGAATATCGGAAAGAACCGCATAGCGTCCGGTCTCGGCGTCTGAGATCATACCCATCGCAATACCCGAAACTGGGCTCTTGATACGGATACCCGCATCCATAAGCGCCAAAGCACCGCCACAAACAGTCGCCATAGAAGACGATCCGTTAGATTCGAGGATGTCCGATACGATACGGATTGTGTAAGGGTTGTCCGGTCCTTCCGGAGGAATAACCTCTTTCAAAGCGCGGTAAGCCAAGTTACCGTGACCAATCTCGCGACGGCCAGCGCCTCTGTTAGGCTTAACCTCTCCGGTAGAGAATCCAGGGAAATTATAGTGCAACAAGAACTTGTTAGTCCCCGTTACCATGGCGTTGTCGATCATCTGCTCGTCGAGCTTAGTACCCAACGTAACTGTACAGATTGACTGAGTCTCGCCACGAGTAAAGACCGCCGAACCGTGAGGAGTAGGCAAATACCCCACTTCGCTCCAGATAGGACGAACTTCATTGAGTTTACGGCCGTCGATACGGATATTGCTGTCAAGCACCGAATTACGGGCCGCTTTTTTCTCTATTTTACGGAAGTACATACCTACGAGTCCGAGATCCACTTCGTGATCCTCACCGAGCGACTCGATGTACTCCTCTTTGACAGCCTGAATGGCTTCGTGTCTCTTTTTCTTGTCAGAAATTCTCTGAGAGAATACGTCGTAAACTTTTTGGTAAAGCTTATCGAACATTTCCTCTTTCAATTCCTCATCGTGAACCTCATGCGAATACTCGCGCTTAACAACGCCAAGTTCCTCCGCCATTTCAGTCTGGAGACGGCACTGTCCCTTGATAGCTTCGTGCGCCACTTTAAGGCCTTCGAGCATAGCTTGCTCAGAAACCTCTTTCATCTCGCCTTCCACCATCATGATATCAGACTCAGAAGCCCCAACCATAAGGTTGATGTCCGCTTCCTCGATCTGGGCAGGAGTCGGGTTCACAATATATTCGCCGTTTGCGCGGATAACCCTCACTTCGGAGATCGGTCCGTTGAACGGAATGTCCGAAACCGAAAGAGCGGCTGAAGCGGCGAGTGCGGCGAGACCGTCCGGCAAAGCGTCTTTGTCCGCCGAGATCAACTGAACCATCACCTGGGTGTCGGCATGGTAGTCATCAGGGAAAAGGGGACGCAACACGCGGTCGATCAAACGGGAAGTAAGGATTTCGAAATCCGAAAGCCTGCCCTCACGCTTAAGAAAACCTCCTGGAATACGGCCAGCAGAAGCGAACTTCTCGACGTAATCAACAGAAAGAGGCATGAAGTCACAACCTTCCATCGCCTCTTTTCGCGCGACTACAGTGGCCAACAACATGGTGTCGCCCAAACGAACCACTACCGATCCGTCAGCTTGTTTCGCTAACTTACCTGTCTCAACAGTGATCGTTCTGCCGTCAGGCAAATCGATTTTTTTGGTAACTACATTGGGTAACATAGAAAAGTCTTTGTTTTGGAATTATCGACTCGTTTATAGGTACGCGGAGCGACAAACTCAAATAGGGGATGGATAGAAGCAAAAAAAGGGATTCCGTGTCGAATCCCTTTCAATATAAACGACAATTATTTTCTAATGCCAAGTTCCTTGATAATCGCTCTGTAACGCTCAACGTCAACTTTCTGCAAGTAGTTGAGCAACTTACGGCGCTTACCAACAAGTTTCAAAAGACCAAGACGTGTAGAGTGGTCTTTTTTGTTAGTCTTGAGGTGCTCGGTCAAGTGGTTGATTCTGAACGAAAACAACGCGATTTGTGACTCCGGCGAACCTGTGTCCACTTTCGCCTTCAACCGACCATGATTCTCAAAAAGCTCAGCTTTCTTCTCTTTTGATAAATACATAGCTAGTATTAATTAGAAATATTGATTGCAAAGGCACAAAGTTAGCCTTTTCAGCACTGACAACCAAACTCACCATTGTTTTTGTTTCAGGCCGAACAACTTATATGGCTTCCGGGCCCTAAAGTCCGCCCTTTAGGCCTTCGCTTTTTTCTTTTTTTTGAAGAACCGGTCCTTAACCCGGTTAAACACCACGATATAGAAGTCCGAATCGAACAGCCTCGCGTCGTTTTTCGCTTGGCGAAGGAAAAACAGCCCGACTGGCAACAGCGCCATATTGGCCATCCATACGCCAAGCCAAGGAGAAATGGTTCCGGCCCGGGCCATCCTTTCCCCCGAAGAGGAAATCACGTAATAGAAAATGAAGAATATAATCGACACCAGCACAGGCACGCCCAACCCGCCTTTTTTGATAATGGAACCCAACGGCGCCCCCACCAAAAACATAATCAGGCAAGCGAAAGCCCCAGCATAGCGTTTCATACGCTCGATCTCGGCCTTAGCCAACGTCCTTCGACGGCTTTTAAAGAGCACTTCTTCCCCGGAAAGTGTACTTTTTATATTACTTACCTGCCCTTTGGCGTAATCATAGGCTTGTTTTTCCCGCTTACGCTTGATTATCGAGGCGTCAACTTTGGCCAAATAAGCCAGCGAAGTATCCAGCGGAACAATATATTTCTGCGCCTCTTCGACTACCGTATCTTTCGGCAATGTAGACGCAATGGCCGTATCCTCTATTTTGGCATCGGTACGCAAGGTCTTCTCCAAGGACTTTATTTTCGCACTGTCGGCCAGGGAACCTCTGCGCGCCAATTTTTCCAGAGAATCCACTGCCATTTGGTCTTTGGCGAACTCTTCACCCAAATCTTTCGCCGATTTACGACTTCTTCTCCGCCTTCGCTCAAGAACAGCCTCATGGGCTTTCAGGAACCTTTCGGGAATCTCAACCCCACCTTTCAAATGGTAATTAAAATAGGTTTTCACCTTCCGGAAATTCATATACACTTTATCCCCCGCATCTTCCCTAAGAGAATCGATCTGGGCGGAAAGCGCCGGCAAAGCCAAAGTCATCCGGTGACCTTGGAAAGCCTTTTCATCGGTATTACCCAAGGCCAACGAAGACAAATCCACGATCATTTTAAGCGTATCGAATTCAGCATGGGTAAGCGGCAGTTTCTTTTTGCCATAACTGCGTTTCCGTCCCGAGTTCTTCAGCGGTTTTTCGTCATAAACATTACCGCTATAAAGTTCGAAAACCAAGGAACTTCCGGAAGCCACCGTGTACATTTTGCCGGAATCAGCCAATGTCAGACTCTTGTTGGACGAGGGCGTGCTGGAATGGTCATAGATCAACACATCATGAAGAATCCCCTCTTCCGTACGGCTACCGATTTTTATACTATAGTTTTTAAGGTCATTGTAGAATACACCCGGCGGAATCTGCATGGCGGCTTTCTTCTGTTTGACATCGTAAAGCAAACGGAAAAAGCGAAGGTTCACGGCCGGCACCACAAACCCGTTGACGTAGAAAGCGAAGGTGGAAAGCAATATCGCGAACACAAATATGGGCCGCAAAGTACGGATAAGCGAAACACCGGCGGCCTTGACGGCCGTAAGCTCGAAATGCTCACCCAAATTACCGTAAGTCATCAGCGAGGCCAACAGGATAGAAAGCGGAAACGCCTGCGGCGAAAGGAACACCGCCATATACACCACCAGTTCCGATATCACGGCAAAGCCCAGGTCCTTGCCCACCAAATCGTCGAAATAGCGTAGCAGAAACTGCATCAACAAGATGAACAGGACAATAAAAAAGGTCAGAAAAAAGGGCTTTATAAAGGCCCACAGGACCAATTTGTCTATTTTTTTCATATAATATCCCGTGATCGGTGGATCGGTTGGAAAACTCGGCGCAAGATAAACAAATCCGCGAGGAAGCGCAACGGAAGCGGCATCTGCGGAATGGTCTTGCGAATGTCACTTTAAGAATAACGCCGGTGAGCCGGCCCGCATTTCGGAAGGGACGTGAAATTATGTAAAAAAATACGTCCCGTAACCTCGGCATTCACAAAGGATTAGCTCCGCAAGCCGTCTCCGCAGGGATTTTTTCGGCTTTCCGCCCTTGATTTTTCACCTCGATCCATTACATTTGCATTCCGTTTTGGCGAGGTAGCTCAGTTGGTTAGAGCGTCGGATTCATAACCCGGAGGTCACGAGTTCAACTCTCGTTCTCGCCACTTTCTTAAAACACCTTTTGGCGAGGTAGCTCAGTTGGTTAGAGCGTCGGATTCATAACCCGGAGGTCACGAGTTCAACTCTCGTTCTCGCCACTTTCTTAAAACACCTTTTGGCGAGGTAGCTCAGTTGGTTAGAGCGTCGGATTCATAACCCGGAGGTCACGAGTTCAACTCTCGTTCTCGCCACTTTCTTAAAACACCTTTTGGCGAGGTAGCTCAGTTGGTTAGAGCGTCGGATTCATAACCCGGAGGTCACGAGTTCAACTCTCGTTCTCGCCACTTTCTTAAAACACCTTTTGGCGAGGTAGCTCAGTTGGTTAGAGCGTCGGATTCATAACCCGGAGGTCACGAGTTCAACTCTCGTTCTCGCCACTTTCTTTAAAACACCTTTTGGCGAGGTAGCTCAGTTGGTTAGAGCGTCGGATTCATAACCCGGAGGTCACGAGTTCAACTCTCGTTCTCGCCACTTTCTTTTCAAACTCATTTCTGTTCATAATACCTTTTCGACTTGCCTATTACAGTTTTCTTACGCCTTTTATATTAAGGCCAATCCTACCTTTATTTAATTTCTCAAGAGATATCGATCTTGTTTATCCTACTCAAAGAATCGATAATCCTCGTAAGTCGATCAACTAACATCTTCGAATACAAACAAAGGGCTCCGTACAGAAGCCCTTTGCTCATTATACCCATTTTCGAATGGGACAACCAAAAAATCACTTACGACAGTTCCTGATAAACCATCTTCACTCCCAGACTCGCCTTTTCCCTGATCATTCGCACACGGGAAGGCACACGGGCGTTCGTTTCGCTTTTCGGATCAACGTGGTAGATTTCGCAATCATGGGGAACGTAATCCACTAAGCCCGCCGCCGGATAGACTTGCAGGGATGTGCCCACCACCAAAAACACGTCGGCTCGGCTCGCTTCCTCAATCGCTTTCTCCATCATCGGTACCGCCTCGCCAAACCATACGATATTGGGACGGAGCTGATGACCGCGCTCGCATGTGTCGCCTAGTTCCACCACATCTTCCGAAGGGTAAACCAGACTTTCATCCGCTTCGCTTCTCGATTCGAAAAGCGAACCGTGAAGGTGAATCACGTTCGAACTGCCCGCTTTTTCATGCAGATTGTCCACGTTTTGCGTCACTACGGTCACGTCAAAAAGCTCTTCCAGCTTTTTTAGATAAAGGTGGCCGTCGTTCGGTTCGGCTTCGCGAGCGGCTTTTCTGCGTTCGTTATAAAAGTTCAGCACAAGCTCCGGGTTACGGGCCCAGCCTTCGGGGCTGGCGACTTCCATCACGTCATGGCCTTCCCAAAGGCCATCCGAAGCCCGGAAAGTGGGAATACCGCTTTCGGCGCTTATACCTGCGCCAGTCAAGACTACTAATTTTCTCATTGGTTATCGGAGTTCAGAAAATGCTTAACAAAGAAAAAGGCGGAACCCCATCGGAGTCCCGCCCTTTAAGTAACGAAGCCGTCACTTCGTTTGCAAGCGCTTATTTCTTTTTAGCGTCAGCGTGAAGCTTTTTCACACGCTCGGTGTGGTTGATCTGCTCTTGGTCAAAAAGACGCTTCGACGTCTGCTCGTCATCGCCGTATTTCTTTTGGTTCTCTGCCAAAACTTTCATCATCTCGGCCTGCACTTCGGCGTAAGCCGGATCGCCGTACACGCTGGTCATTTCCTGAGGATCTTTCTCAAGATCGTACATCTCCCACTCGTCGTTGTCGTGGTAGAAGCGGATCAGCTTGTAACGGTCGGTACGAACGCCGTAGTGGCGCTTCACCATGTGAGTGCCCGGATAATGGTAGTAGTGATAGTAAATCGACTTTCTCCAAGTCTTAGGCGTTTTGCCCTCCACCACTTGCTTGAACGACGCGCCCTGAACATCCGAAGGAACATCGACTCCGGCGTAATCGAGGAACGTAGGCATGAAGTCGAGGTTCATAACCATATCATCAACTTTGGTTCCCGGCTTGATGTGTTTCGGGTAACGAACCATCAAAGGCATACGCAAAGACTGCTCGTACATAAAGCGTTTGTCGAACCAGCCGTGCTCGCCAAGGTAGAATCCTTGGTCGGAAGTATAAACTACGATAGTATTATCCGAAAGGCCTTTTTTGTCGAGATAATCCAGCACACGACCCACGTTTTCGTCCACAGTAGTGACCGTGTTCAGGTAATCGTGCATATAACGCTGGAATTTCCACTCGGCCAAGGCTTTGCCCTCAAGAGGTTTCTTGTTGAAACCTTCCATAATTGGGGTGTAATACTCGTCCCACTTGGCCCTTTCCTCAGGCTTCATGCGATTAAGCTCCCGGATAAAATCCGGACGACAAGGCTCGCCGTTCGGTTGCGTGGTGAATTTCATGTCGTGTCCCCAACGCATGATGGACTTGATTTCCATCTGACCTTCACGAGCCGCGCGTCCACGGCCTTCGTAGTCGTCATGGAAGTTGGACGGCAATTTAGCCGAACCTTCCTTAATCTTACCTAATTGATCCAACCTCGGCATCCAGTTACGGTGCGGAGCCTTCTGGTGGAGCATCAGCATAAACGGCTTTTCCTGATCACGCTTTTCGAGCCAATTAAGCGCCAAGTCCGTGGTAATATCGGTTACATAGCCGTCGATAATCTTCTCTTTCCCCATCTCGTTAAAGTCGGGGTTGTAGTAGTCGCCCTGTCCGCCGGCGCCCGAGAGGATATTCCAGTAATCGAAGCCCGTCGGATCAGAACCCAAGTGCCACTTGCCCACTACGGCGGTGGTGTAGCCCGCCCCTTTCAATATTTTCGGGAGCGTCTGTTGCTTGCCGTCAAACACCGACACGTAGTTTGCGTAAAAACCGTTTTGGTGGCTGTATTTGCCCGTAAGCATCACGGCCCGGCTGGGTCCGCAGATAGAATTCGTTACGAAACTATTGTTGAAAATGGCGCCTTCGTCGGCAATCCGGTCAATATTCGGAGTCTTGTTGATTCCGTGCCCGTAAGCGCTCACGGCCTGGTAGGCGTGGTCGTCGGACATGATAAAAAGGATGTTCGGCTTCTTCTTCGTCACCTCTTCGGCCTGACGGTTATCTTTTGAGGAACAGGCCCCCAAAGCCAACCCGACGCCAGCCCATTGGCACAAAAGCCTGGATACGCGTTTCATAAGCAAAAATAGATTTTAAATTTCCCTTCACTTCCAATTTACCTAATGATTCCGGCTTAGGACAAGCTTTTCATTCATCTCTCCCGAACAAATATGCAACTGTTCAACAAAAACACAATGCTTATAAATTGCGAACACACCACGGCACATCCACCCCACATATGCGTTTGACTCGCTTACACCTCTCACACCGTCCTCTTACCGTACCTTTGGGGACAAAAACGCTCGAAACAGGCTATATTCGCACTCATTAGGACTTATACATTTCTATTTTAGGCATGACACGAAAATTTTTCAGATTACTCCAACTGACATTGGCACTGTCAATCGGAGTCGCTTGTTCCGGCAAAAAAGAGCAACCGGAAGATTACAATGATACCGATTTGGCTCCCGCCAAAAGGGCCGAAATCCTGCTTTCGCAAATGACGCTCCGCGAAAAGATAGGGCAAATGTGCATGTATGTCTCCGACGGCGTAAAACCACCGACCGACACACTCACTAGCACCGCTGACGACTTCGTGGATTACACGCTCAAGAATAACGAACTCGGCCAACTGATCTCCGAAGGCCTCGTAGGCTCTTTTATTAAAGTCAAAGACGCCAACACCGCCGGATTCCTTCAGAAATTGGCGAAGAAATCACGGCTCGGCATTCCGTTGCTGATCTCGACCGATGCTATTCACGGCCACGGCATGACCCAGCACAGCACTACCATTTACCCGACATCCATAGGGTTGGCCGCCTCTTTCGATATTGAGGCCGCCGAGCGCATGGCCCGCTATACTGCCGAAGAGATGAGGGCTACGGGCTACCATTGGACCTTTTCGCCCAATATAGAAGTGGTCCGCGACGCCCGCTGGGGACGTATCGGCGAGACTTTTGGCGAGGACCCGTTGCTGATCACCGAAATCGGAAAGGCCATGGTAAAAGGCTACCAAGGCGACGAGCTTTCGGGCGATGACAAAGTACTGGCCTGCGCCAAACACCTAGTGGCCGGAGGCGTGCCGCAGGGCGGACTCAACGCCGCCCCTTCCGATGTTTCGGAGCGTTCGCTGGAAGAAGTGTTTTACCCGCCGTTCGTCGACAACGTAAACCAAGGCGTGTTTACCGTAATGCCCGCCCACAACGAGATCAACGGTGTGCCATGCCACGCCCACGGCCAATTGCTCAACGGCGTATTGCGCGACCGCTGGGGCTTCAACGGCTTTATAGTAAGTGACTGGATGGATATGGAGAAACTCGAAAACGTCCACCATATCGCCAAGGACCGTAAGGAAGCTTACGTAAAATCGGTATTGGCGGGCGTGGATGTCCATATGCACGGCATGCATTTCCTCGACAATATCGAAGCGGCGGTGAAAGAAGGCCTGATTCCGGAATCGCGCATCGACGACGCGGCCAAAACTATCCTTGAAGCCAAATTCAGGCTCGGACTTTTCGAAAACACTGCTACCGACGCCAAGAATATCGACAAAAAACTCCGCACGAAGGAACATAAGGCCTTGGCTCTTGAAAGCGCCAAACGCTCGATGGTTTTGCTGAAAAACGATGGCGAAACTTTGCCTTTGGGCGACAAACCACTCAAGATACTCGTCACCGGACCGCACGCCAACAGCCAAGCGATATTGGGAGATTGGGCAAAAAGACAAAAGCCCGAGAATATCGTAACGGTAGCCGAAGGCATAGCCGAATTCGCACCTAAAGGATCGGTGATCGATAATTATGACTGCGGGGAAAACGCCGTTATCGACGCCAAGAATATTGCGACAGCGAAACGCAAAGCGCAAAAAGCCGATTTGGTGATAGCCGTAGTAGGTGAGAATTCACTCCGTGACAGCCGTCACAAGACTTCGGGCGAAAACATCGACCGCGCCTCGCTGGAATTGCCGGGCACTCAACTCGATTTGCTGAAAGCGATCAAAACATCGGGTAAAAAACTGGTGGTGGTTTACGTAAACGGCGGACCGATCGCCTCGCCTTGGACCGTGGAGAACGCCGACGCGATCTTGGAGGCTTGGGAACCCGGAATGCTCGGCGGGCAGGCCGTAGCCGAGACGCTTTTCGGCCTAAACAACCCGTCCGGGCGCCTGCCGATCACCTTCCCGCAAAGCGCGGGGCATACGCAGAGCTTTTACAATCACAAACCGTCGCTTTATAGCCGTGGCAAGTTCAAATTTGCCAAACGCGAGCCGATGTTCCCGTTCGGATTCGGCCTCAGCTACACGAATTTCGAGTATTCGGACCTGAAGATCCCGGCCAAGATCAAAGCCGGCGACACTTTGCGCTTCAGCTTCACGCTCAAGAACGCCGGCAAGATGGACGGCGACGAAATGGTACTGGCGTTTATGACCGACAAGTACGCCAGCGTAACTCGCCCCGTCAAGGAACTCGCCGCATTTAAACGCGTCAGCCTAAAAGCGGGCGAATCCAAGAAAGTGGAGATGAGCATCGTGCCGGAACGCTTCGAGATGCTGGATCTGGACATGAAAAAAGTGATAGAACCCGGCGAGTTTGATATTGTGCTTGGTTTGGACAATATCAAAAGGATGACGACAGTTGAATAACTAATATCAATAACACACTTAATCAGAAACAGGGCTTGGAAATTGACCAAGCCCTGTTTTTTTTGCGCACTCTTCTATATCGCCTAAGTATAAAGCTAATCCGTCAAGAACAGACAGGCGTAAAGCTGAGACTATCAACAATTAAGGCAGTCCGATTGGCCTTTTGAGTAGTCCGATCGGGTAAAATACCAGTCCGATTGACCTTTTGAGCAGTCCGATCGGGTAAAATACCAGTCCGATTGGCCTTTCGGGCAGTCCGATCGGGTAAAATACCAGTCCGATTGGCCTTTCGGGCAGTCCGATCGGGTAAAATACCAGTCCGATTTGCCTTTTGGGCAGTCCGATCGGGTAAATCACCAGTCCGATTAATCAATTATATCGTATGGATTGGAGAAGACTACAATCTTATGGCTTACGCCTTTTGCCCGTCAACCTTATGGCCAGCAAACGAATCGCGGTATTTGCCCGGCGAGACGCCAAATTTGGCTTTGAACACCACGCTGAAGTGTTTGGCATCGCCAAAACCTACGGCCTCGGCCACTTGCGAGACACCCGCATCGCCATTCTTTAAAAATTCGGCCGCTTTGCCCAGTCGGAAATCCTGCCAGTAAGCTTTTACGGAACAACCCGCCCCGGCTTTCACTTTTCGGTACAAAACAGGACGGCTCATGCCCAGCTCACGGGCCAAAGCCTCGACGTTGAACTCCAAATCCGAAAGCCTGTCGCCCAATATCTTGTCCAAACGCTTTTTCAAAACGCTGTCTTCCCAATCAAGCACTTTCGGTTCCTGTTTTTCTTCTTCATGTTCGGCAGGAACGGGGTCTACTTTTCTATTTTTCTTTTTATTCCAAAAAAACAAAAAGACCACAACCGATAATACCCCGCCCGAAACCCAAAGCCAAACGGATACTCCGCCAGCGCCGGGAACGATCAGGCTAAACGAGGCTTGGGCAAACTCGCCCCCGCGCCCTGTATATATTCCGACGGAATAAAGGCCCGGCTCCAAGCCCGAAAAGTCCAAGTATCCGTCCGTAACAGTCTGTAAAGTATCCGCCTTTCCATTTTTGGAAAAAACACAAAAGGATTGGCGTCCGGATTCGGATAAAAAATCGGAGACGGACCAAGACAAACGCCCCGCGCCGGCCGTAAGCCGTAATGTGTCGCCTAAGGGAAGCGCGTATTCCGTTCCGCCGTCCAGAACCCGCACCGAGGTGACGGCGGGCAAGCGTAGCCCGGCCAAAACGGAGTCGGGAGAGAAATAGGCGAAGCCATTTTGGCTACCGAACAGCATCCGCCCCGAACGCGTGGCCAAAGAGGCGTTATAAGTAAACTCGTTGGTAGGCAGGCCGTCGCCCTCACGAAACGTTCGGCGTACCGCCAAAGCCGAATCAAGGCAAGTCAGCCCGGCGGAGGTCGCCACCCAATAATTCCCCGAACGGTCCACTTCCACACCATAAACCAAATCGCTCGGCAAGCCTTGCTTCTTGTTGATATTGCGGAGTTTTCCGTCCTTATAAACGTAAAATCCGTGACCTTCCATAGTGAAGGCGATTCCGCCGTTCATATTTTCGGTCATGGAATGAATCCAAGTACCGCCAAGTCCTTTGCTCCCGTCCAACACCAACTCTATTTTGTCGGAATTCTTTCGCAAACGAAAAATCTGGCCATATCCCCCAAACCAAACATCTCCCGATGAATCCTCGGTCACCGTTCCGATATTGTGGACCGGATATGTCACGAATTTCCCGGATTCCTTATCGTATCTCGCCAGTTTTTCGCCTATGGAACCGATCCAGAGACGATTTTCACTGTCATTGAAAATGGAGTAAACGTTCGTGCCCGGAAATCCGCTGTCGCCTTCGCCTTTGTAAAAGTTTTTGATGGATCGGGTAACGGGATTCCAGCGGTGAAGTCCGCCCCTAAAAGTCCCGAACCAAAAACAGCCGTCCGAATCCTCGCCAACCGACAATACCACGGGCTGGCGCAATTCGGGCACGGCGAAACTCTCCAACACTTGGCCGTCGGCCGTTATTCTGGTCACTCCCTTTTTGGTGCCGAGCCACAAATGGCCCTGACTGTCTTCAAAAGCCGAACGGGCGGTGTTATTGCGCACCGGATCGGCCTCGCCACCAGAAAAGCGGAAATGTCCGAAGCGATTTTTAGAAAGATTGAGGTGATTGGTTCCTCCGCCATAAGTCCCCGCCCAGATGTCGCCGTTGCGCATTGGCCGGATCACGTAAACGCCGTCGTTGCTGACGCTATAATCGTAACCGGGGCGATGGCGTACGGGAATCATTTCGTCGCCGGACAGATAATAAAGGCCTCCGTTGGTGGAATTGCCCACCCAAAGCCGGCCACGGGCGTCAACGGTCAGGCTTTGCACCTCATCGTTATGAAAATCGCCGTTCGATCGGGAAAAAAGCCGTAACAGCCGGTCTTTCCTTACGTCCACTTTGGCAACGCCCACGCCGTTAAGGCCCACCCACAGAACGCTATCGCCAGAAAGGGCCAAGCCCCTGATTCTTCCACCCAGATTTTTTAGGGAAGAAAAATACCTAACCGAATCCGTAGCCAAATCCAAGCGCCAAACGCGAGAGTCCCGACTTCCCCAGATTCCGCCGGCATTATCCAGCGCCAGTTTATCGCCCGCTACCTCGGTGTTGATTATTTCGGGCGAATGTCCGCCAGCGGGAAACCGGCAAAGACCATTTCGCCCCACCAGCCAAAGGTTTCCCAAAGTATCGGCCCGCATCGCTCCGAAACCGAGATCTAGGGAATCGAGCCAAACTTGCCGAACGAATTTCCCGGAAGGATTTCCCCGCCAAAGTCCCCTGCCCGACACTACGGCCCAAACGATTTCGCCTTCGGTAACTTCCAGATTGATGACGCGCCCGCCGGACCAGTCTCCGCCGGGATTTATTTTGTACTTTTTACATGTTTTACCATCAAATCCGTTCAGTCCGTCATTCGTCCCTATCCAAACATAACCGGATTCGGACTCCGCAAAATCGAAGACGGTGTTATTGGAAAGCCCTTCCCTTACGCCCAAACGATCGAAACGGAGCGCACCGCCTTGTCCCCATCCGAAAAGGGGAAGGCACAGGGCAATCCAAAAACAAATCCGACGCAAGGCTGACACTTCCATAAAAATCCGCTTTAATACCGCAATAAAAGCATTTTGAACGAAAAACAAACCTCTAGGATTCGAAATCAAACCCGCCTAAGCCCGCTTACCGCCTATAATTGTAAAAGCGAAGGCTGAGCTTTCGCTATGATGCCGGTATTAATCGCCAAGCTGACGAGCTTTTTTCCAATCACCGACAAACGCTTTTGTGGCTATGACCAAAACCAAGATCATTCTTTTTGCACTTTTTCTAAGCGCGCAGATATTGGCTTGCGCCCAGAAAAAAGGACAGGGCAATAATCTGCCGAAACCCCTGCCCCAACAATTGGCTTGGCAAAATGACGAGCTCGGAGTGGTTTTCCATTACGACCTCCACGTGTTCGACAATAAAAAATACGCGCAACACCGCAACAGGATCACTCCTATTACGGACTACAATATTTTCAATCCCGAAAAACTCGATACCGACCAGTGGGTACGCTCGGCCAAAGCAATGGGCGCCAAATTCGCCATACTGACGGTGACGCACGAGACGGGATTCGCCCTTTACCAATCGGACGTGAATCCGTATTGCCTCAAGGCGGTAAAGTGGCGCGACGGCAAAGCCGATATCGCCAAAGACTTTGTGGAGTCGTGCCGTAAATACGGCGTAAAACCGGGTTTTTATATCGGTATCCGATGGAATTCCTTCTACGGAATCCACAATTTCCAGACGCAAGGCGACAAGGCCTTCAGCAAAAACAGACAGAAACATTACAACTCCGTAGTGGAGCGCATGGTAACCGAACTCTGCACCCGATACGGCGACTTATACGAGATTTGGTTTGACGGTGGCGCCTACGGCCCGGAACAGGGTGGCCCGGACGTGTACCCGATTATCCGGAAGCTACAGCCGGACTGCCTGTTTTACCACAACCTGCAAGTGGCCGACGCCCGCTGGGGCGGATCGGAATCCGGAACCGTTCCTTACCCGTGCTGGTCTACGTTTCCGCACCCAGCCTGGCGTCCGTACGAAACGCGGTCGGATAATTACCGCCTGATAAAACACGGCACGGCCGACGGAAAATACTGGATGCCCGCCATGTCGGACGCTCCGCTACGCGGATACAAAGGGCGTCACGAATGGTTCTGGGAGCCTGGCGACGAGGAGCACGTTTATCCGGTCAAAGACCTGATGAAAATGTACGTGCGCTCCACGGGCAGAAACTCGACGCTGATCTTGGGCCTGACTCCCGATCCCGACGGACTGATTCCAGAAGTGGACGCCAAAAGGCTTGCGGAAACCGGAGACGCAATCCGGAAAAACTTCGGCGAAGCGATAGCCAAAACCGAAGGAGAGGGAAAAACGCTTTACCTGAAGCTGAATAAGCCGACGACGGCCAACTGTTTAGTCATCAAAGAGGATATAGCCCAAGGCCAAAGGGTCCGGGAATACAAAATCGAGGCCCGGGTAAACGGCCGTTGGAAAACAATCGGGGAAGGAAGCTCGATCGGCAACAAACGTATCCACGGTTTTGACAACGTAACGGCCGACCGTTTCCGGATCCGCTTTCCGGAATACGCCGCCACACCGATAATCAGCGAATTTTCGGCCTTCAATGTGGAGGACTACCTTCGGGATTTGGCTAAACCGGAAACCGCGACAGCGAAAAAATAAAAATACCCGCACAGCCGGGCGACAATGAAATATATGGAGCGGGAAAGTCCAAGCGGGCTTTTTCCCGCTCCTTTTGTCCGTTTTAAGAAAAAGAATTTTTGATATCAAAAACCTATACGATTCATGTTAAACAGAGCGAAAGTCACTCGATTTTTTCTGGCGCTTTGGCTGATCTGCTCCGGATTGGCTTCGGAAGCGAAAAGCAAAGGCACGCCCAAACCGAATATCGTTTTTATCCTGGTTGATGACCTCGGTTGGTCCGATCTGGGTTTTATGGGCAGTAAATATTACGAGACTCCGAACATCGACCGCTTGGCCAAGCAAGGTAAAGTCTTCACCGACGCCTACGCGGCCTGCGCCGTCTGCTCCCCTACCCGGGCTTCGATCTTGACGGGAAAATACCCTTCGCGCTTGGGCATCACGGACTGGATCCGGGCCAAACGCGACGGTGGCGTTATCCCTGCCAACCGCAAACAGCCGGTAGGTTTCGATACGCCGAAAGGAAAACCGCTTGCCACGCCAAAGAACGGAATGTTCCTACCGCAGGAAGAAGTAACCATGGCCGAACAGCTGAAAAGCGCAGGCTACACCACGGCGCATATAGGCAAATGGCACCTTGGTGGCGAAGAATGGCTTCCGCAACACCAAGGCTTCGACATCAACATCGCCGGAGCGGAATTGGGACACACCAGAAGTTACTTTGACCCGTATATAAACGAGGGCAAACCGATCCCGACGATTACGCCGCGAAAAAAAGGCGAATACCTCACCGACCGCGAAAGCGACGAGGCTATCGATTTCATCAAAAAACACAAGAACGGCCCGTTCTTCCTGAATATGTGGCACTACGCCGTTCATGATCCGATCCAGGCCAAGCCTGAAGACATTGAGTACTTCAAAGGCAAAACGCCGGTGGGCAAACAGAGGCTTCCGAAATACGCCAGTATGATACGGACCGTAGACCAAGCCGTCGGCCGGATTATGGACACGCTCGACGAACTGGGAATCGCCGACAATACGATGATCGTATTCTTCTCTGACAACGGAGGCCACACCGCCTACACCGACAACAGCCCGCTCCGTGGCGGAAAAGGGATGCCGTACGAAGGCGGAATCCGAGAGCCTTTGGTGTTTCACTGGCCCGGCACCATTGAACCCGGCACTTCGGATATTCCCGTCAGCAGCGTGGATTTCTTCCCAACTATCTGCGAAATCACGGACGTGAATTACAAGAAAACGGACGGAACGGACCTCAGCCCTATTCTTTTCAAAAACAAAAACATAGCGAAAAGAAGCCTGCTGTGGCATTTCCCGCATTACCGCAATTATAAAAAGGTGAATCCGTACAGCATCATCCGCGAAGGCGACTGGAAGATGATCCGTTATTACGACGGGGATTTCGCTGAACTGTACAACTTGAAAGACGATATCGGCGAAACGAAAAACTTGGCCGAAAGCCGTCCGGATATGGTGAAGAAGCTTCAGAAAAAACTGGACAAGATGTTGGTGAAAACCGGATCGAAAATGCCTAAGCCGCAGACCGAAATCTAAAACCCGATTTACGAAAGCATCTGTCGGAAATTGAAAAAGGCCTCCCTCGCACAACTGCGATTGGAGGCCTTTTTCTGTTTAGAAACGTCCGGATATTCCGGATAATTACAGCTAATATTTATTTACGTTTTGTCCATTGCTCCACGCTTATCTTTCCACCAATATCGATTTTGGCTTCCAATTCCGTGTCCGATTTCCAAGTTAGGGTAAACTTATGCTCTTTCCCGTCAGGCGTATAGAACTTTCCAATGAAGCCTCCACCTTTGGACTTTTGAACATCACTAATAAAGTAATCCTCTTTTCCTCCTTTGATAGTTTTTCCAGCCTGCGTGTATTCGATCAAACGCCCGTAATATTTTCCCCGGTAAGCGTCCATTTGGTATATCGCCGTATAGTTTTGGCCTTTTATATCCCACTGCCCCGCTATTCCTTTTGATTTCGGATTTCCCGCAAATGACACACTTGCGAATAAAACGAAAAACACGCTCAAGAAATTCCTCATTGTTTTCATAGCTTATTTTTTAAATGATGGCAGGCTTTAGCGTTCCCGCCCATTCTTATTCCCTTTAATTCAAATTGATATACATTGAAATCGAAACACTCCGCGAAAAGGTTTTCCAATTTGTGGCAGTATTAAAACCCGGACCGTTCGATACCCAAGTTTCGGACTGTGCCGTGTTAAAAAGATCTTCGCCGTTAAGACCAAGCGTAATCATGCCCTGAAGAATTTCTTGCGTTACGCTCACATCGAATTTCGAATACGGCTTACGCGAGGCGAACGCCTCCACTTCTTTTCCGAAATACTGCCAACGTAAACCGACACTCGGGCCTTTTCCGGTGTGTACCGTCAAGTTGCCTTTGGTATTCCAATAAAGCCCCGTAGCGTTGTATTCCGTAGTTTTGTCGGATGGTTTGGCATACCAATTTTTCATTCCCAAAAAACCGATACTCATTTCCAAATAATCATTCGGTTCCCATTCCAATTGGGAATCAAAACCCAAAGAATGCGATTCGGAATAATTGGCGTAGCTAGCATGTGTCACTTTATCCTTCAGCGTAACCGTCCTCTGAATAACGTCTTTCGTTCGCCTGCCAAAAACCGTCGAAGACAATCGCCATGCTCCGGTTCTGATCTCATGGAAAACCTCCATATTATCTACTTTCTCGGGTTTCAGGTCCGGATTACCGCGTTCTACGTTATACGGATCGTGAATCTGCAAGGCGGGATCCAGCTGTTCGTATCCCGGCCAGTTAACCTTTTTGTTATACACCAACGATATCGTATGGTAGGGTTCTGTTTCCGAAAAATTGTATTGCAATAAAAGGTTGGGCAATGGATTGAAATACTCTTGCTTGATATCCGAGTTCTTTATTTTCTCCGTACCGTCGTTTCGGAAATACTGCAAACGACCGCCGGCGCCAAGCATGAATTTCCCGAAACCGATTTTCGCCATAGCGTATCCGGCGTATTGCTGTTGCAGAAATTTGTATTTCGAACTCGCCTCAAAGCGTTCGTTATTTTGGTCTACGGTAAAACGAAGAATACTGCTCGAAGCCCCTGTCTCCAATCGGAGCTTCGAACCGATAGAATCCGTATAATCAACTTTCAGATCATAAATAGCGTATTTCGATTCGCCCGGATTCGAAGATCTAGTTTCCTTACCTGATCCAGATTCTATAATATCGCTCCGGTTTTTATCATACCCGACAGAACTGTTGGCTTTTACCTCTAAGCTTTTCGCTTTACTGATTTCATTCGTATAAACCAATGAAATATCCGTAGCCCGGAAATCGTAAGTGTCTTCCGTTTTCAGGTCGGTTTTATCGGATTCATTCCCAAAAGTGTTTTTCTGTTTACTGTCAGAGCTTCCGCCAAAATCCGTATGGCCTATTTCGAAAGTCAGATCCTGTTTATCGTCAAAAGAGTATTCGGCGCTGGCCGCCGCGTAATAGCCGTTTCCTTTCGTATCTCCATCCCCTTTTTGCTTCAGCGTCGTTTTTTCCGTTTCCGAATCGCTACGCTCGTTTTCCACTTCCATCGGGAAGTTTTCCTCATAATAGCCTACCGTTCCCGTAAAATTCCATTTCCCTTTTTTATATCCGGCCATAGCTCCGGCGCCCAACATCTTCGGATTCGGAACCCAAGACCCGCCGGCGCTAAGCATAAAACCGTCCATCGTTCCTTTTTTAAGAATGATATTGATAATAGCGTCAGCGCCTTCGCCATCGTATTTTGGAGGGGGCGACGTGATAACCTCAATCCGTTCAATCGAGGAAACGGGAAGTATTTTCATCAACTGTTTCGGGTTCATACCCAAAACGGATTTCTTTCCGTCGATTAAAAACAAAACATTTCCGCTACCGCGCACCTGAACGTTTCCTTTAGGAGAAACCTCCACCGAAGGAATCGCCCGTAAAAGCTTGCCGACACTTCCGCCCATACTGGCCAATTCCGGAGAAACGTTTATCGCCTGCATTCCAGGGCTATGTTCTATGGCTTTTCGCCTAGCCGTCACCTCCACGGATTCCAGCATTTTCGACGCCTCCTCAAGCTTAATATTTCCCAAATCTTTAAGCCCGGAAGTATTCAAGTCCACTTCCTTTTCCGTTTTTTCGAAACCGACCAAGGTTATCTCTACTTTGTATTTTCCTTTTTTTAAAATCTCTATCCGAAAAGCTCCTTTAGTATCGGTAACCGTTCCTTTCAGAAATTTCCCGGTGTTGTCTTTTAACACCACATTACAAAAAGGCTGACCGTTTCCGTCTTTATCTTTTATCGTTCCTTTTACTCCGTATTTTTCCTGAGCCAAGGCCGGTATGGCCAAGGAAAAAACGTACATCAGTAACAGCATCGCTATTCTTCTCATAAAATCGGGCTTTGGTTTTCGGCTAAAGTATGATAGCCGAAACAAGCCGTGAATTTTTTTCCACACATGGCGAGAAAGCCTATACAAAAACGTTGATAGGGCCAAAAACCGTTTTTATAGGCTGTTTTTCCCAGTTTATACTACCCGAGAGGCGGTTCGTGGAAAATTTTTCTTTTTTTGAGCTGTAGCCCCTACCATTACGGCAAATCCGAAAAGAGAATTATGCATTGGAAAAAAATAAAACGAAACGCAGGCCTCTCGCTTATTTGGCTCGGGCTTTTCGCTACGCTTTATAGTTCTGTAGCTTGGGTGGGTACAGATTACGCCATTGTACGCGCCATTACCGAGTTAACCTTGCTGTTTTCCGTTTATCAGCTCAACAAACGAGTCTTAATGCCTCGTTTTCTTTTACGTGAGAAAAAATTGCTCGGCAAGTATGCTATTTATCTTGGGCTAACCTTTATAGTGCTTCTAATTCTGGACTATATAGGTTACGAATTCGCCTTCAAGTTTGTGGATACAGATCAGCTTTATAGCCAAATAGAAGCTTGGGACGAAACACCGGAATTTACATTCGAAGATTTTTACGAACTCATGTTCGGTTCCAGTTTTATAACGGCATCGCTACTGGTGGTTTTATTGGTAAGTATTCTGAATGAACAGAACCGATACGATAGACAACGTGAACAAGCCCGTAAAAATATGGCCGAAGCCAAAATGCAGGCCGAATTAAAATACCTAAAAGCGCAAATCAATCCGCATTTCCTTTTTAACGCTTTGGGAAGCCTCCACAGTATGAGTTATATGAAAATGGAAGGCTTACCGGATAATATCGCCAAGCTCTCCGATATGCTCCGGTATCTGATTTACGAATGCAAGGAAAAGGAAGTAACGCTTGAAAAGGAATTGGTTTACCTTAAAAGTTTTATCGATTTCCAATTACTACGGCTGGACAACCCCGAACGGGTAACCTTCGAATACAGCCTGAATAATCCCGAAACGAAAATAGAACCGATGCTTTTGGAACCGTTGGTTGAAAACGCTTTCAAACATAGCGGAATAGATAGTCGCGACGACGCTTTTATCCATATTAAAATGAGTGAAGAAAACGGCAGTCTTAATTTCGAAACCGTAAACAGTGTTTATGAATCCCCGAAAAGGAAAGGCGAACCGGGAATAGGAAATCAAAATATCGAACACCGCTTAGAGCTCCGTTATCCGGACCGATATTCGTTTTTCAATAATCAGAAAGGAAATGTCCACCGTACGGTTCTCGCTTTGAAACTGACTTAAAAAACAAGGTCATAGACCAAAAAAACCCATTTTGTTTTAACGGATATTCGTTCGTGGATTAAAAGCTTAACCGAATTACGCATTACGCTTGGCTTATGGATAAGATAAAAACCATAGTAGTGGAAGACGAACGCCTTTTGCGCGTTTTGCTTGTGGAGTATATCGAAAAAACACCGCAACTGGAACTGGTGGGCAATTTCAAAAACGCTTTGGAAGCGCTCGAATTCCTTAACCGGGAACAGGTCGACCTTATGTTTCTCGATATCCAGATGCCTCACCTTACGGGCGTAGAATTCCTCGAATCGTTAAGCGTAAAACCATTAACCGTATTTACCACGGCGTATTCGGAATACGCTGTCAAAGGTTTTGAATTAGGCGTAGTTGATTATCTCCTTAAGCCCATAGTATTCCCGAGGTTTATGCAAACGGTCAACAAGGTTATCCAGATACTGAAAAATAAAAACGAAGAGAAGGAAACGCCCGAAGCGGGCAATGAAAAGAAATACCCATACGTTTTTTCGAATCCGGAATATATTTCGGTAAAAGCCAATCACCGCCATTACAAAATCCATTACGAGGACATTCTTTATCTGGAAAGCCTAAAGGAGTACGTAGTTTTTCATACCGTAAACGGCGATATCACCGCCTTAGCCTCTCTCAAAAAACTGGAAGACCGATTACCGGAAAACCAATTTGTCCGTACACACAAATCGTTTGTAGTTTCGATCAGGCATATCCAAAGCCTTTACGGCAACGAGCTTACGGTAGGCGATCATTCCGTGCCCGTCGGCGCCAGTTTCAGGTCAAAAGTCTTGGGTATTTTCGAAAAAGGAGATCGTTGTTAATCAAAAAAGAAAAACGTTTATCCTTCGGCGTATTCGGTTCCGAAAATCCGTTCGTAATCGGCGTGAAATGCTTTTTTCAAACGCGAGGCCTCCACTCTTCTTCCCGAATCTTCCATACGGTTCAATAAGACTTCGTAAGCTTTGACATTGGCCGGATCGCGCCGAAGAACCAAACGCAAAAAGGCTTCCGGCAACTCCGTTTGTCGGGATGCGAATATATCGAACAACCCCAATACGGAATCGTCCAGCCAAGCTTTTATCCGGTCAAAACATTCATGGTTTTCCGCTTCCAGAAAAATTCCTCTGTCCAAAACCGCTAAACCTATTTCGTCCGGAATTTCTTTTTTGGAAAAACTATCGTACAAACTGGCGAAATCCACAAAGAAACCATCATCGAAAACCAGTTTCCAGAATTTCTTCTGATCGTTAATCAATTCCACGCCCTCCACGTCATCCAATACGCTTCGGATTTTTTTAATGGAAACACTGCGGTTATTCTTTGCCCGGTCGGCTCCGTACCCTTCCCAAAACGCCTCGTTTAATTCTTTGGAAGTAATATATTCGCCACGGATGGTCCGGATAAGAATCAACAAGAAAATCTCCCGCAATTTCGGGGTAAATTTTCCTGAAACATCCTCCCCTTTGTCATCCAATAGGGCGAATTTCCCGAACAAAAACAGCGCGTTACGTTCGGGCAAAGTATAGCTCTGAATTTCCTCGGAGGCGACGATAGGTTTTAATTTCGAATGGGCTACTACCTCACGTTTTCGCTTTTTCGAATAAATGATCCATCCTGTAACAGGCACCAAAAGAAGCAACCACCAATACCCGTTACCGCTTTTCTCTTCTTTGGCCGAATTCATTTTGCCTTGGCCTACCGCCTTAGCCAATTGCGTAGCTACAGAATCGGTTTCAAAATAAATACGTTTGATCTCGCTGTCGCTCAGTTTCCGGGTCCAATAGCCTACGTCCCGCATTTTTCCTCGGAAATAATATCTCCAAAAGTCGGTTCCCAACACTAGATTATGTTCGGGCTGAAACCAGAACTTGTCCACCTTATGTTGGCTTATGAATTCGCCGTTCAGGAAAAACCGTACGGAATCCCGCTCAGAAAACGCCACCGACAAATGCGTCCACCGATCTTCTTCAAGAGGCATTTCTTCCGACCACAAATCACCCAATTGCGCTACGGTAAACTTCATGCTATTGCCCCGATGCCCTCTAAACCCCACGCAACTTTCCAGATCCACCAGACCCGCGTTATCGAATTTAAGCCCGGAAAATTTGACCCAAGCGCTGATTGTCATAGCGTTTTTCACCGGGACTTTCCCCGCCTGGACAAAACTGCTGTCTCCATCAAAACTGAGAGCCAAACGCCCCTCGTCTTCGATCACCTCAACACCTTCGTGCTCAGTGCGGTCCAAAAAGTCTTTGTCTGACTCCAAATGCATAAAAAATTGGAGATCCGAGGCCAAATCTATATTCAGCGTTTTGGCCCGATACAGCTCTTTCACTTCTTCGTCAAGATACGCTCTTCGCCTATATTCCGGCAATTGCATCCTTCCTTTGAAATTCCCGGCCCAAAAGCAGGAGCCAGCCACCAAGGTTTTCCATCCGTCCCGTTCGTTTTTCCACCCGCCTTTAAACAGAAATTCGTATTTCTCGGAAGCCACCCGTTCGCCATCCACATAAATGCGGAAAGTCTTCATTCTGGAAATGTAAACCAGCGTCAGCATCTGCCATTGCCCCTCAACCAAAATCACGCTCTCGCAAAGCCTGTGGCTTCTTCCCATATTAGAAAGTTCCAGAAAACGGCCCACTCTCCGGGTATTAACAAAAAATTGGTCTTTAAACGAAAGGAGAGTCCGGTCCGACCCGTTCAAATCGGACGGATTAAACCAAACGTTCAGGGAAAAGTCCCCGGAAACCAGTACAGTATCAGTAATTATAAGGTCTTTGTCACCATCAAACTCAAAACATTTCTCTCCCAAAACCGGGTCATATACCTCGGTGGGACGAGTCTGCCCAAAGCCAGAAACGGCGCCTACTAGAACCAAAAAAACTATTGACAAAAGATACCGCATATTCACGCTAACCCATTACCCAAAAGGGACCCATAGCCGGGACCGCCCCGGCGTATACTCAAAAATAACAAAAAAATGACTAGCGAGTAAACAGCTCCGAGTATACAAAACGCCTCCGGGTCATGCCTTTTCTTTTCTCCGAGAACGTCACCGACATCCAAATAATACTATACTGGCTTTTTTTACAAGTCTGTTTACTATATTGGAACAGTAAATTTTTCACCTACTTATTTAGCTTTTATTTTCATGAAAAAGTACTTACTTATTTTGGCGTTGTCTCCCGCCCTCTTTTTTTCGGCTTGTCAAGGTCCCTCAAAGTCCAAAGAAAAAAAAGAGGCCAAGACCGCTACCGTGGACGAAAAAGGCCGTAAGCACGGGCTAAGGAAAATCATGGCCCCGGACGGCAAGACCCTCAAGTCTACCGTAAATTACAACCACGGGAAAAAACACGGCAAGGCGAAAACTTACTATGCCGACGGCAAAGTCAAGACCGAAATCGACTACTTCAACAACGTAAAGCACGGCGACTCGAAGTGGTTTCACCAAAACGGAAAGCTCTACCGCCTGACCACATTCAACAACGGCAAAAAGCACGGACCTCGCAAAACTTACGGGCGTGACGGCAAGATGTTGGCCGAAATGAACTACCATGAAGGGTTCCTGAAGTTCGGAACCAAGGAGTTTATGACTACGGGAAAAGAAAGAACCAAGTTCCCGAAAATCGTTATCACTCCTGAAAACAATCTGGCCAGCAACAACACTTACTCCCTGCATATCAAGCTAAGCCAGCCCCGTAAAAAGTTCAAGGTATACGTTGGCAAGCTCAAAGGCGCCGATCACGTAAACCCGAAAAAATCTCAGGTTAAAGACGTAACCGTAGTAGGCGGCATCGCCACTTTCGACGTTACGATTCCTAAGAACAAAGAAGTAAACGAATTGCTCGACGTAGTGGTAGAATATAGCACCCGCATGGGCAATCCTCGTCTCGATTCGCGCAAATACCGCCTGAAGGCAAGCAATTTTTAGTCTTTAGAAAACGGAAGAAATTAAAACGCTCCGCCAATACACGGCGGAGCGTTTTTTATTGCAGTCAATCGATTTACAGTTTATTTCAACAGGAAAAAGTCCAACCCTAGTCCAACACGGGCTTCCTTCTTCTTAACGGCTCGCTTGTTCTTTTTCAAAACAAACTTAACATCAAAAGCATTGTCTACCGGCTCGCAAACGCCCAAATCCACATAAGGCGTAGTCATTCCGCCGTGGTTCGAGCTGAAGTCTTGCGTCACCTTCAACTTGCCGTTAACATAAATATCGTAAACTCCCATAGCCGGTCCCACCGCCGCGCAAAGGTTCAGGTGACGCTTTTCAAACTGCTCGGTAATTTTCACCGATACCGCCTCGTCTTTTTTCTGGAACCAATAGCTTTTCATTGCGCCGTTACTGATTTCGCCCCAAACGCTGATCTTTTTGTCCGATGTCACGTTATCGTCCGCCTTGAAGGTGCTCAGGTTTTCGCATTCCAAAGCGCCGTCCACCACAAAGCCGGCACTCTTGGCCTCCTCTACTTCGGCCTGAATATCCGCCAATGTCGGTGTAGTGGCCGAAGCCATTTCCGGTAACGGATTACGGTTGCTCTTCGCGCCCGGAATAGCGTACCAGTAAGAGTTAGCGCTATACTGAAGGCGGTGCCAGCTTTTGCGGGTACCGCACGAGGCCTCAAAGTCAAACTTTATCCTTTCCTTAAAAGGAATGGCGTCGAGCGAACGGGTACGCGAGCAAGTGTTATACCCTTGCGCCCTTGGGTTACCCACCAACACGTTGCCCAAAAACGGCTTCGAAAACTCATCGGCAGGCGTAGGGACCACACCTCCGGCCCAGCCGTAATAGTCTTCCGTTCCCGTACCGAAGTGCGACGGGAAGTTCTTTTGGAAGTCACCGTCCACATACACCTTTTCGTCGCCTTCGCCCCACCAGCCTTGGCGCGGATTCAGCACTGTCCATTGGTCGCCCACAAAAACGCCCTTGCCTTTTACCTCCACCAAGTTCCAATCGAAGATTGGGAATGTAGGGTACGCGGGGTCCATACGCCAGTTGGCGTGGAAGTGCATCGAACGGTCGGTCCACTCCCAATCGTCCACTATCGCCCGTACTTTTACTTTCACATCTTGCTTGCCGAAGTTCTCGAAAGCGATATTACCCTCCGTCTTATAAGGCATCGCCCAACGGCAAATCATCTTGCCTTCCGGCGTCACCGTACGTTCCCACATGTGGTACGCCTTTTTGCCCGGTCCGTTGTTAAAGAAATCCCCGACAGGCGTCCAAACCGTGCGCTCGCCGTCGAAATTAGCCTTCATTACCGTAGAGCGCAGAGCCAGGTTATGGTTCGTAGCTTCCACTTCGATTTCCAACGCCTTTACCGCTTTGCTTCCTTTTGGCAAAGTCAAGATCCCTTCGTTGCCCGGATTGATAGTCATATCCGCGGTCAAAACCTTTCCTTCCGTGGCCACTGGAGCCTTTTCCAGAGTCTCGCTTACTTCCGCCACAGTCTTTTTCGCCTTCGTGAACACATCCATGCTGAATGTCTCAACATCGGTACCCTTCGGGTAAGAGCGATAGTTGATGATATTATAGAACGCCTTATTATCCATCGTCACCTTACAGCTTTTGGCGTAAGGGATCGGCATATACAGGTTGCCCGCACGGGTAGACTCGTCGGCCAAAGGCGCTTTTACGAAGTCTTGGCCCTTGACCAACTCAAAGAAGTTCGCCTCTATCGCCGGCTTTTCCGCTCCGTCTAGGTAGATGCGGATATTTGCGCCGGTGGTGTTCTTCAGGCCGTAATAAAAACATACCGCCCAAATCTTGGTGATAGCCCCCGGGCCGTCATCCTCCATCAACACCCACTCTTTTCTTCCGTCGTTCTCTTCGGTACGGATAAAGCCGATACCGTCACTGTCGGCGAACCACCCCGGCTTGTCCGGCGATACCGATTCGCGGTTATAACTGCTGGCCTGAAGACAGCGGTATTCCTTTTCGGGAAACGAAGCAATAGCGTCGCGGTCCACCATCTCGTGGAGCAGGCTCTCGAACGTAACGCGCTTCGGTGCCTCCGTACAGGCCGTAAAAATCATCAGGGCCATTAATAATGCCCCCGCTTGTCGTACGATTTTCATAAGATCAAATTATTAAAAGTAAAAGGCGAAAGACACGGCGCCCGTTGCTGACACGTTTACAGCCCGGCATTTATAACGCGATAGATCCGAGCGTGACTACCGGCCTCCGCCTTTTCTCAGTTTCAAACCCTTACAAACTGTTTATAACGTCTTCCTTTTTCATAGTCACCGGCAGTTTTACACCTTCCGGATCCGGCTGTACGTTGCGCTCGGCTCCTGGACGGGCATACCAGAAACACGCCGGCGAATAAGTCATCGGCTTTTCGAACGGATGCCAGATCTCCATATCAAACTTCAGCGAAGAAGTGAACGGCACGGCATCCAGCCCGCGGTAACGGTTATTGCTCGTGATTCCCACCGCCTTATTGCCCGCGCCGGTAGGTTGAGAGTGGAACGGATAAGAGAAAAACTGCGGACGGCACCAGGCGTAACCGTAATAATCCTCAGTACCGGTACCGAAGTGCGAAGGGAAAGTCTCGCCGTCAACATAGATTTTCTCGTCGCCTTCGCCCCACCAGTCCGGGTGCGTGTTGAACAGTGTCAGGTTATCGCCCACCAACACGCCTTTGCCTTTTACCTCCACGTAGTTTCCGTCTCGGCGATAGTCGGTCTTGATACTGCGGAGCTCTTTCCAAGAGGCGCAGAAATACATGCTGTTCTCATTCCATTCCCAATCGTCCGTACGCACTTCCACTTTCTCCAATATCACGGGCTGGTCGCCATAGTTACGCACGCGCAGGTCGGCCTTTTTTCGGAAAGGCATAGTCCAGCGCGCCGTCATCAGGCCAGCGGAATCCATCGCCACGTTAAAGGTAGAGTGAGGCTTGATTTGATAACCCGTGCCGAAAAACTGCCCCAACGGACACCAAACGGTCTTTTCGCCGTCAAAAGAAATTTCCAACACCGTAGAGCGTAGCGCCTGCTCCATATTATCGGCCTTGATCTTCACCGCCAACTCTTTTACGGCTGAAGAGCCCTTCAGTCTAGCGCGGTAATATTTGCCCGGAGCCAGAGTATGGTCTTTTACCGAAGCCGCTAACTTTTCGCCACGAGGCGCTCCGTATTTTGTCAAGCGCTCGCCCGTTTCCTTCACCAACTCCCTCGCTTGGTTCAGGGCCTCCATAGTAAAGCTCTCCACACGCGTACCCGCAGGATAAGTACGGTAGTTTAAGGCGTAATACATCGCCGACCAACCCTTTTGGTGGGCGTATTTGCCATGGCCGTCGAAGGTCACTTTACAGCTCTTCTGATAAGGGATAGGCAAGAATAGGTTTCGGCCCCGCCATACGGGATTCTCCGCCTCCTTTGGAGCCATATAAGAAAAAGGCTCGCCCACCAACCCGTCCGAGCCCAGCAGGTTCTTGTTGTGCATCTCGATAGCCGGAGTCGGGTTACCGTCGATATATACCCTGATGATGCCGCCGTACTTATAGGCGTTTCCGCCGAGGGTATTCCAAAAACGCACGATGGCGCCCGGACCTTTTACGTCCAGCATCACATCCTCGCGGCGTCCGTTATTGTCCTCGGTCCGGATATAGTGGCTGAAATCCTTGTTGGCGAACCACCCCTTGCCCCAACGGCTCTGGGCGTCGGCGCCATCTTCGGGATTGTTCGTTTTGGAATTACGGTCGTAGCTGGATGCCTGTCCCGTAGTGTAGGGAACTTCCGGCCAAGAGGCCAACGCGTCGCGGTTTGCCATTTCGCGGAGCAAAGACTCCAGACTTACGGCACCGCCTTGGGCAAACAAACCCGCCGATACCAAAAACGCCGAGCAAAAAGCTACGAAACTTTTTGTGGCAGAGATAGATAGAAACTTCATGTCTTCCAGATTTTCTGACTAAAAAATTCAGAAACGATTATAAGTTCCGGAAGGGTAGTAAACGGATTATTACGGGGTAGCGCAGGGTTAGCAAAGTACTTTTGTGCCGAAAAGCAACATAAATCGAACGATAGTCCCCCTTGCGGGCCACATCAGTCGGCGGCGCGCAGTTCCGACTGGCGCCGCACTTTCCGGGCCTCGGTGGACTGTCCCCGGGCGTCGAGGGCCACGGCCAGGGCTTCGGCGCATTCCTCAAAATACGGGTCATGTTTAAGCAATACCCTAAGGAGCTTTTCGCGGGTATTACCGGACAAACCTGAACCTGGATGCCCCCATAGGTCGAAACAGCGGCGTAACAGGTCGTCGGTGCGGGAACGGAAAGTATCCAGCGCCTCGTTGTTTACGAAAGGTATAAAGCGCCCTTTGGCCAATATCGCGCAAGCCTCATGGGCCGCTTCCGCCATGCCCGAATCCGTCAAGGCCACCAGCCTAGAGTAATCGCAGGCCAAGGCTTCGCTCACCTTTACCTCCCATACGCGCCGGCCGTCCTCAAAAACCAAATTTACGTCGCCTCCCTGTTCAAGGGCTTCGCGTATCCGGCGGATAGACACCCCTCTATTGTTCTTTGACTTGCCGGAAGAATACCCCGGCCAAAAAGCGTCATTAAGTTCCTGAGTAGTCGCGGGCTCGCCGTGCAGGCATTTCAAAAACAAGTACACGAATATTTCCCTAAGCTTAGGGGGCAGACCCTTGGCCAAATTCTCGCCTTGAGCGTCAGGGACGTAAAATTCGCCGAACAACCGTATCTCCCTTATTCCTTGTTCCTCCTTTTCTTCCGTCGCCACCGTTTGGGGCACCGCTACCGTTACCCTTTCCGCCCGGGGCTTCGCAGTACGCGAACGAAAGTACTTGTACCCAACGAACAACAATAACACCCCGATGACCGTCGCAAGAGCGATAAGCCAACCTACCGGCCAAGAATCATCGCCCTCGGGGATTCCCAATCCGGCGAACGTCCCCTCACGGTCACGCAACAAGCGAATTTCGGAAGGGCTAAGTTCACGGGTCCAGTAGCCCACATCCCACATCAGGCCCTCAAAGTCGAAATTCCAGAAATCGGAACCCAGCTCCAAGCTCATCTCCGGCTCGCGCCAAAGGTTTACCATAGGAACGGCGCCGGCGTTCTCCCCGTTGAAATAAAAACGAACCGAATCTTTTTCCAAAAATGTCACGGCTATATGGCTGGGACGGTCAGTGGGAATCCGGATACGGGTGGAATGATGGTCATGGGTATTCGGTGTGGTAAACATCAGTCTGCCACTCGAATTCAAACGAAGAACAAACGCGTTGCCCACATTTACTATCGCGTCTATAGCCTGTACATTGACCGGCGCTACCCAAGCGGCCACTGTCCCCGAATTTCCGGAGAGCACCTTGCCTGTAGATGGAGTACCGCCCGCCAAAGAAGCCGGAAATGACAACCCCACGCCGCCCGCGCCCGGCAAGGGAGCTGTTACCAGGCTATCCGCATTCAGAATGTTCGCTCGCAAAGCCTTGTTCGTTCGGCCCGAGAAATAAGACAGTCCCTCGGTTGCCACTTCTTCCATTGAAGTGGAGCCATACAGTAGCTTGACTTCCTCCGCATCCAGCCTTTTTTTATATAACTTGGGCTTGGCCATACGCCCTTTGAAATGGCTCTTCCACTCAAATCCCCCTACCTTTATGCGGATACTGCGCTTGCCGCCACCAAAGTCCCAAGAAGTGCTATCCTTTTGCTGACCGTTTTGGAACACCGTCAGGCTCTTGCCTTTCTGGTAAGAAAACACGAAATGTTGCCAAGACCGTTCCGCCACAGCCACGCTATCCAACTTTACTCCCCGCCTTTGCGGATTCAAGACCAAAAGTTCGCGGTTAAGCCTATTGATATTCACTACGCAATTGGATCCGATAGAAAAGATAGTCCTGTTCGTCTCTTGTAATACGGCGGGCTTCAGCCAAACGGAGAAACTGAAATCGTCGCTTACGTCCAATAGTCCCAAATCAATATAATCGTCCTCGCCATCCAGCTCATAGCAAGGCCCCATCATCCGGTCAGTGGCGTTCTCGCCGCTGAGGACTTGGCACGTAGCCGTGGCCACAAAAAAAAGAAGACCCAAACAAGTAAAAAGAAACCTCATGATAATGCCGTACTTCATGCCCAACTCGCCGCCGACCGTAATAAGGGGACGGCCCCGGACGCAAAATGCCTAATATTCGGGAATCTGTCAACGGAAATGCCCAAATACCCGGAAAAGAGGAAAAACAGCCGACCGAAACGGTTTAGCTTCCCACAAACAAGCAAAAACATACGTCCGTATCACGACAACCATTAGGTGAGGGCACGGAACGTGCGCCTTAATTGGCATAAGCACAAAGAACGCGTCATGAAAACCATCCGCTACTCGCACCTCAACACCCACGAGCGCCTGTATATAAGCGCCATGCTCGACGAGGGCGCCTCCGTCAGGCGCATAGCGGAAGACCTTGACCGCTCGCCCTCCACCATAAGCCGGGAGATACGCCGCAACAGCGCATCCGGCAAGTATAACCCCGGCACCGCCCAAAGCCTCTATACCGCGCGCAAACGCTGGTACGGATCATTCCGCAACCCGCAAAGCCGGCGCAAAATTCCCGCAAAACCCCGCTGGCGCCCCGCACGCATACCCCGAACCCATATCTGCTGGCACTCCGACACCCTCCACTACCACCGTTCCGAATCGTTCTGGAAGCGGGCGGGATTCCCTAGCAGGGCAAAGGAAAGGGCAAAACCCATCTTCCGCATGGATGATAAGCCCCAACACTACCGCGATATGACACCACTGGCCAAACTACTCCTTGCCCATATCCGCCTACAAAAAGCCGAAAGCGAACGAAAAACATTCTACACGCCCCTCCAAGCGCATAAAACGCTAAGCCCTCCCCTTTCGGAAAGGCCTGCGGAAATGGCATTGGCGGGATAACTATGCCCTCTTACGGCTTACTGGCCGGTTTATCACCCTGATTTGTTTCTTCTTGAATTAATTGGTCATGAAAAAGGCCCGCAAACCAAACTTTGCGGGCTTTTTTTTCCTTCTCGATCTTAATCGAGGGTATTACGAATACCGTGAGAGGTATTGGTTAGAGCGTTGCGGTTGGTCACGTAAAATCACTTCCAAAGCATCAAGTCACGACGGACCTTTTTAAGGGGCTTTCTTCTCTCAAGGAAAATCTCACCATTTCTTTTCCCATTATATTTGCTTGAATATTACACCCGAAAAATTTTCACACTCAACTCGATTTCACTAAAATCCAGTGCATTTATCTTCAATGAAAACTTTTCAATTACAATGTTCAACTTTTTAAGACGACGATATATCCGAAAAGTATATACGCACATCCAAAACCACCGACCAGACAAAGCTCGACACACTCTTAAATGTATCGATCGTGACATACGATTGGAACGCATATATTACAACGAAACAGCCTTCTCTATTTTCAGAACAAATTATCGCAATACAGAAATACAAAAACTCGAAGAGCTTTGCCCTCCCGAACTTAAAGAGTATTGCTTTTTTGATAAAACTAAATTCTGGCGATATTTTTACAACCGACTCCTTCAGGAAAAAAATTACAAAGAAATGGAGCGTACATTAGCTGGAACTCTGTACCGATACGATCCCGTACTGTATCACATATATGGCTTATACAACAAAGAGATTGGCAATATACAAACGGCCCAAAAGTTCCTCTTTCTAAGTGGCATATACACCCCTGATACAAAAGGTCTTTCTGACGCTTTCTATAACCGACTCAAAAACGGGCACGCAAACGAATTCTGGGGCTTAGTTCCAGAACCATTTTTAAGCAAAAGAGACCGCCATAAATTTCCTGCCCCACTTATAAAGAAGTTAAGCGAACTACCTGTTCCCAAGTGGCTATTCACCCCAAAAAAAGCATCGTCAGGTATTCGTCCATAATCAAGAAGAAGTATGCAAGCGATTATATTTACAGGTATCCAAGCCTCAGGAAAGTCAACTTTCTACAAAGACAACTTTTTCAATAGCCATATCCGTATCAGTATGGATTTGCTTAACACCAGAAACAAGGAGAACCGATTTCTGGAGACCTGCGTCCAAACATCCTCAAAGTTTGTTATCGACAATACGAATCCGACCGCTGAAGAACGGAAGAAATACATCAACTTGGCCAAAGAGAACAAGTACGAGGTAATCGGGTACTATTTCAGCACATCAATACAGGACGCTTTCAGGCGGAATGATTTGCGGTCGGGAAAAGAGCGAATACCGGAAGTTGGGATTAGGGATTGCCGAAACAAACTGGAAATACCCGAATACAAAGAGGGCTTTGACAAACTGTATTTTGTAAGGATTACCGAAAACGGATTTTTAGTAGACGATTGGAAAGATGAGATTTGACGAACTAGACAGCAAACTAAGAGTATACGAGACCGCATACGATTTCTCTGTTCCGCCTAACATATATCTGGTGGCCCGAATAGATGGCCGGAGCTTCACGCGCTTGACTAAAGAGAAACATCCGTTCGACAGGCCTTTCGACGAACGCTTCCGCGACATGATGGTAGAGACCACAAAGCATCTGATGCAGTGTGGTTTCAAAATCGTATACGGGTATACGGAAAGCGATGAGATATCCCTCCTTTTCGATTTCCACGAAGACGCCTTTTCCCGAAAACCGCGTAAATACAATTCTATATTGGCCGGCGAAGCCAGCGCCAAGTTCTCACTACTGTTGGGGGATATAGGGGCTTTCGATTGCCGAATCTCCCAATTGCCGAGGCCCGAAGACGTAATAAATTATTTTAGGTGGAGACACGAGGACGCCCACAGGAACTCGCTTAACGCACACTGTTATTGGATGCTAAGAGAACAAGGAAAATCTTCCGCAGAAGCGACAAAAGCGATATCGGGCAAGTCCGTGGCGTTCAAAAACCAGCTCTTATTCGAGAACGGCGTTAACTTCAACAATATTCCCGCATGGCAAAAAAGAGGCGTAGGCCTTTACTGGACCAACAGCGAGAAAACAGGCTGGAACCCCGTCAAGCAAGAAGAGACCGTCACTACAAGAAAAACGATAGCCGTTGACCTTGACTTACCAATGGGCGCACAATACAACCGCTTCGTAGCTAGCCTAGTAAATAAGTGAACTTAAGCTACCAGCTTCAAATACGTTCTAAAAAATATAAATTTTTTCACCTCCTCGAACCCGCTCCGGCACAGGGCTTGCGATTGTCTGGTTAACTGTAACTTGTTTAACCCAAACATATTCAAGCCCATGGCAGAATTTGTTGTTAGGTCGGAGGATCTGATCCCTCCGTCCGACTATCCGGCGATAGCGGATAGCCTCCCTAAGTGCCAGACGTACCTGGACGGGGAGTCTTCGTTCCTAGTTAAAACCCAGCATCGCGCCTTCGGCAAGATGATCCGAGAGGAGAGTCTTGGCAAGAAGGTCGGCGACCTGCTCTTTGACAAGAAGGTATTGGCCCAGGAGATCAACATCCTGACCAGCACCGCCGAGCAGGAGACCGACCCTTATCTCAAGCGCAAGGTCCTGTCCGACCTTAAGCTTACCGAGGCCAAGCTGGAACTGATCGAGCTGGAACTGGAGTCGAAAAAAAGCGTATCGGCCAAGGACGTGTTCCACGCCAACGCCGACGCCACCATCCTCGACGTCAAGTACAGGGCTTACCGCCAAGCTATCATCGATTACCTAAACAACTACGTGGTACCCGGCAATATCGGCGAGGGATCCGTAACCTTCGAGGGCGTCGAGTACGTAGCGGAATTGGCCACTCAGAATTAGGCATTATTGCATCTGTCGTTTCATGTGGGAGGCCCGCCGTATGGCGGGTCTTTTTGGTTTTAAAAAAAACGACTCATTACCGGGCCTCAACTCCCCATTTGACATTGGTTTTAACTTTTGAGCCGTATTAATAATATCTGTATTTAAATTCCTTTATGGATTTTATTATTTTGGATGGTGAATAAATCATAAAGAACAGCGGTCACATCCCATTTTTAGTGAAAGGAACCATAGCGGTCATATTGTTATGCGTATTGGCGTGCGCGCTTTTCAAAAGCGCGGCGGTGGTGGTATGGTTTGACCTTAACCGGGACTATATCGCCAACAACCTGTGCGAAAACCGAGACCGGCCGATGACCATGTGCGGCGGTTCCTGCGTTTTGACAAAGAAGCTGGAGGATGTCGGCGGAGAGGAAAACACACCTGACAAACCTTTGCCCCTTACCCAAGACGAGCTTCCCACGCTATACTTCGAAGGTCTTTCCCAGAAAAACCTGGATAAACTGGCCTCGCTAGTCAAGAGATCCGAAAGCCTTTTCTTCGACAAACTTTTTCATACGGCCACGATCTTTTCCGTATTCCATCCTCCCGAAAGCTAAGTTTTCTTTTTGACAAGTCGGCCAGTGGCCAGTTACCGCATGTTTTGCGGGAAAGGCCAAACTGTGTCCGTTTCCTTCGCTGTCGCAGGTTTGCGGTTGCGCAGGGTTTTCATTTACTACTTAGCTAAATAAAATAAACCGATGCGAAATATAATTAGGAGTAACGTCCGTTGGGCGTTGTCAGGGCTTTGCTTTGTCTTGGCCTTACTCCCAGCTTACGGGCAACAACAAAAATCAATCACCCTTCTGGACAAAGAAAGCGGAGATCCCATTGCGGGAGCGTCATTCAGTTTGGGAAGCCAAACAGGGCTTTCCAACGAACACGGGGCTATACAGTTCGAATGGACAACCGGAGCCAGGGAAAGCATGGCGCTCTCGCACGTGACTTACGGACAGTGGCGAATCGGGTCCAAAGCGCTGGAGACAGCCCGCAAGGGACAACGTTTTTACCGGCAGGAAAAAATCATCGGCCTAAAGCCTGTCAGTGTCATCTCCCTACGGGAAAAGGACGGTGACACACACGATATCGGCAACCGGGAGAAGAGCGCCCACGACGCCGGTGCCCTTCTGACGCACGACCCGGCTGTGGCCGTGATCCGCAAAGGCGGCGGTTATGGATTTGATCCCGTCTTGAGGGGCTTTAAGTATGATCAGCTCAACGTGGTGATGGATGGGTGTCAAAGTGCCACGGCGGCCTGCCCCAATCGGATGGACCCGCCCACAAGCCAGATGGCGCCCAATATGCTGGGTAAAATCGAAGTAGCCAAGGGACCGTATTCGCTACGTTATGGCGCTGGGCTGGGCGGTACGATTAACTTCGTGAGCCAGCCCCCCTCCTACCACAAGCAAAGCGGATCATTCGGCCGGTACAGCACGCTGTTCGAAAGTAACGGAACCGTATGGCGCAACGAGGCCATGGCCGGCACACGAGGCGACCGCTTTGACGCGCGCCTGTTCGCTTCCTATTCCCAGGGAAGGGATTACAGCGCCGGCAACGGTGAGGAAATCGCCAGTGGCTTCGAGCGCTTGAGCGTAGGCATGACCGTCAATTACCTCTTAGCCCAAAACCACGATTTGGGATTCAACCTGACAAATAACAGGGCCAACGACACCGATTTCGCCGGCCTGCCCATGGACCTGATCAGCGACGACACTTGGATGTTTCGCGTCAATCACACCGCCACTTTTCACGGAGGCGCACTGAAAAAATGGCGCAACGTCGTTTTCGGCTCTTTCGTGGACCATGCCATGGACAATTCTATGAAAAACCTTAATCCCAGAATGGTGGACGCCGAGACCTTGGCCAAAACCCAAAATTATGGCGCCCGCACCGAGGGCACTTGGTCTTTCGGTCAATCGAAACTCTTTGCCGGCGCAGATTACCGTTACGAAAGCGCCGACGGAAACCGTGAGCGCCATATGCTAAAGGGACCTATGGCCGGAAAAGTGCTGGTGGACAAGGCTTGGCAAGACAGCTATATCCAGAAAACCGGCGTTTTCGCCGAATACCACCAAGAACTGTCAGGTTACCAATTGGTGCTTTCGGCCCGGGTGGACGTGGACAAGGCCGGCGCCCGCGATATTTCCGAAGGGTTCGACTCCTTGAATCCGGAAACGCCGGACACACAGGCGAATCCTTCTTTCAGTGTAGGCGCCATGCGGGCTTTGGCAACCAACTGGAACCTTTCCTTGTGGTTGGGTCACGCCCGCCGTAGTGGCAATTTGACCGAGCGTTTTATCAACTTCTTTCCCGTAGGCAACGACCCTTATGAGATTTTGGGCAATCCCGATCTCTCGCCCGAAGCCAATAGCCAAGCCGATCTTGTGCTGGAATGGAAAAGTGACAAGGTGCAATGGCGCATGGTCGGATTCGTCGCTTATACCAAGGATTTCATCACTTCCATTATCGACAAAGAGCTCAAACCTGTTATGCCCAAAAGTCCAGGCGTAAGGCGAATGGTCAATCTGGACAAAGCCCTGCGCATGGGCGGCGAAATGGAATGGCGCCAAATGCTCGCCAGACATTGGCAACACAGCCTTAGCGTGGCTTACACCTACGGCGAAGACTTGGATCGCAAGGATCCTTTACCGGAAATTGCGCCTCTGGATGTCCGCTATGTTGTGGGCGGCGCATTATTTGGCGGTAAACTGTTACCCGAGTTTAGTCTAAGACATGTCTTGAAACAAAACCGAGTGTCGGAGGAATTCGGTGAGCGCAAAAGCGAGGCCTTTACCCTAGCCGATATCAATCTTACTTACCGGCCTTTGCCTTGGCTGGATTTGGACTTGGGCCTCAAAAACCTATTTGACACCACGTATTTCGAGCACTTGAGCCGGGCAAACAGAAACAATGACTCTGGACCAATCTACTCGCCAGGCCGGAGCTTTGTGTTCGCCCTTCGGGCTCGTTTCGGAGAAGAATAGGTTTGTGTTTCTTTCGTTAATGCGCCCTAGCCGTTTATCTATTATTGGATGATGGTTAGGGTGTTTTAACGTAACTTTTTATATTTCCCCTAACTGTATATTTTGACCACAAGATGATGACATTTCTTATTTTTTGAGCCTTCTTACCATATCCATTACCCTAACAGTGATCTCCCACAAAGGCACCGTCCCTTTAACTTTTTTCGCCCTGTTTGAAAGCAAACCTTACCTCAGCCTTGAAACACTTACAAGACTCTGTCTTATAATGGCGTTTATACTGCTATTTGTAGGAAAAGAATATGACTGGCGGATCGTCACGATACTCGTAATCTCCGCACCTTTTATCCAAAAACTCTTAGCCCTATTGGTGCTTAAAGTGATAAGAAGTTAGGTTTTAAAATAGCTCACCACTGTAGTTACACCCCTCACCTCACTCCATCCCTACTCTAACTTTTTGCCCCCTCGCCATATTTTGCTAAAATTGCAAGTTCCGGGTATTTAAAACCCCGGAACCGGGCGGCACAAGGCAAAATTTGTCTAAATCGGAAGAATCGCAGTCTAGTCTTTCGCATTCCGGCCGGTGAACGAAACCTTCTATACCGAGCGCATGAAAAAATCCTTGCAAGAAATCCTCAAAGAAAGAATCCTGATTCTCGACGGCGCCATGGGTACCATGATCCAGCGCCATACGCTCGAAGAAGAGGACTTCAGGGGCGAGAGGCTCAAAGACCACCCTACCCCGCTTAAGGGCAACAACGACCTGCTTTCGCTCAGCAGGCCCGATATCATCCGCGAGATACACGCCGAGTATTACGCCGCCGGAGCCGATATCGTGGAAACCAACACGTTTAGCGGAACCACCATAGCTCAGGCCGACTACCAGCTGGAGCATTTGGCTTACGACATCAACTTCGAGTCGGCGAAGCTGGCCCGCGAGGTGGCCGACGAGTTTACGGCCAAAGAGCCACACAAACCGCGCTTCGTGGCGGGCTCCATCGGCCCGACCAACCGCACGGCCTCCATCTCTCCGGACGTGAACGATCCGGGCTACAGGGCCGTCACCTTCGACCAACTTGTGGAGGCTTACCACGAGCAGTGTCGCGGTTTGGTGGACGGCGGAGCCGACATCTTGTTGGTGGAGACCGTCTTCGACACGCTCAACGCCAAGGCGGCCCTGTTCGCCATCCAAAACCTTTTCGACGAGCGCAACATCGCGCTCCCGGTCATGGTGTCCGGCACTATCACCGACGCCAGTGGCCGTACGCTTTCGGGTCAGACCACCGAGGCGTTCTGGAACTCTATCAGCCACGCTCCCGTCACGTCCGTGGGCCTCAACTGCGCGCTGGGCGCCGACCTGATGCGCCAATACGCCCGCGAACTCTCCGATGTAGCCACCTGTTTTATCAGTGTGCACCCCAACGCCGGCTTGCCGAACGAATTCGGCCAGTACGACGAGACTCCGGAATATATGGCCGGGGTATTGGAAAGCTTCGCCGAAGAAGGGTTGCTTAATATCGTGGGGGGATGTTGTGGTACTTCGCCTGCCCATATCCGCGCCATCGCCGACGCCGTGGCCAAACATAAGCCACGCCCACTCCGGGAGCCAGACGGCGATATGCATTTGAGTGGCCTGGAACCCGTTACGCTCAAAGACGATTCGGTATTTATGAATATCGGTGAGCGTACCAACGTGGCCGGCTCGCTGAAGTTCGCCAGACTGATCCGCGAAGAGAAATACGACGAGGCCCTGGAAATAGCCCTGCACCAAGTGGAGGGAGGCGCCCAAGTAATCGACGTCAATATGGACGACGGTATGCTGGAATCCGAAGCTTGCATGGTCAAGTTCCTGAACCTTATGGCTTCCGAGCCAGATATCGCACGCCTGCCTTTCATGGTCGACTCGTCCAAGTGGTCGGTGATCGAAGCCGGACTGAAATGTCTGCAAGGCAAGGGGATCGTAAACTCGATCTCGCTGAAAGAAGGCGAAGAGACATTTAAAGAACACGCCCGCAAGATCCGCCGTTACGGCGCCGCTACTGTAGTCATGGCCTTTGACGAAAAAGGACAGGCCGACAACTTCGAGCGCCGTGTCGAGATCTGCGAACGCTCATACAGAATCCTCGTGGACGAGGTGGGCTTTCCGCCCGAAGACATCATCTTCGACCCGAACATCCTGTCGGTGGCTACGGGAATCGAAGAGCATAACAACTACGCCGTGGACTTTATCCGCGCCACGGAGTGGATCAAAAAGAACCTCCCCGGCGCCAAAGTCAGTGGCGGGGTAAGTAATATTTCCTTCTCGTTCCGCGGCAACAATATCGTCCGCGAGGCTATGCACTCGGCTTTCCTCTATCATGCCGTAAAGGCCGGTATGGATATGGGTATCGTCAACGCCGGAATGATCGAGGTGTACGAAGAAATCCCGAAAGACCTGCTCAAGGCTGTGGAGGATGTCCTCCTTAATACCGACCCCGACGCCACCGAGCGCTTGGTCGATATGGCCGACCAGTTCAAGGGCAAGAAGAAAACCCAAGTCCGCGACGACTCTTGGCGACAACTCCCCGTGGAGGAACGCCTAAGCCACGCTTTGGTAAAAGGTATCACCGAGTTTATCGACGAAGATACCGAAGAAGCCCGACTCAAATTGCCTCGTCCGCTCCACGTAATCGAGGGGCCACTTATGGACGGAATGAACGTGGTGGGCGACTTGTTCGGCGCCGGCAAAATGTTCCTTCCGCAGGTAGTGAAAAGCGCCCGCGTAATGAAGCGTGCCGTAGCGCACCTGATTCCTTTTATTGAGGAAGAAAAAAGGAAAAATCCGGAACTGGCGGGCAAAAGCTCGAACGGAAAAATCTTGATGGCCACCGTAAAAGGCGACGTTCACGATATCGGCAAGAACATCGTAAGCGTGGTATTGGCCTGTAACAACTTCGAGATTATCGACCTTGGCGTAATGGTACCGCTGGAAACAATCCTCGATACCGCCGTTAAGGAAGAAGTCGACATCATCGGACTGAGCGGGCTGATTACGCCGTCGCTTGACGAGATGGTGTACGTAGCCCGCGAGATGCAACGCCGGGGAATGACCACACCGCTGATGATCGGTGGCGCCACTACCTCTCGTATCCACACGGCCGTGAAGATCGACCCGGAATACGACAATTGCGTAGTCCACGTACTCGACGCTTCCAAGTCGGTTCCCGTAGCCAACAAGTTACTTTCGGAAGACCAAGCTACCGTAGAGGAATTCGTAGCGGAGAAAAAGGCCGAATACGCCAAGCTAAGGGAAGACCACGCCAAGAAGCGCAAAGGCAAAGTGCTGTTGCCTTATTCTGAAGTGGTGAAGAAAAAAGCTCCGGTCGACTGGGACAAGACGGTAATCACCAAGCCTACTTTCCTCGGAAACAAAACCTTCAAGGACTATCCTCTGGAAGAGATCTTGGAGTATATCGACTGGACTCCGTTCTTTATCTCTTGGGAGATGACCGGCAAGTACCCGAAAATCTTCAACGACCCCGTAGTGGGTGGCGAAGCCCGCAGACTCTTCGACGACGCCCAGCAACTCGTCAAACAAATTATCGAAGAGAAAGCGCTTAGCGCCAACGCCACTTTGGGCTTCTTCCCGGCCAACGCCATCGGCGACGATATCCAGCTGTTCGAATTCAGTGCCGACGGACAGGAAGATCGCACCGAAACCGGCCTCAAGCTCCACCATTTGCGCCAGCAAGGCAAAAAGGCTCCGAGCTTGCCGAACTATTGCTTGAGCGATTTTGTCGCACCTGTAGATTCGGGCAAAGAAGACTATATAGGCGCCTTTGTGGTAACGGTACACGGAGCCGAAGAACTGGCCAAACGCTTCGAGGAGCAAAACGACGATTACAACTCCATCATGGCCAAAGCCCTGGCCGACCGCTTTGCGGAAGGCTTCGCCGAACTTCTCCACGCCAAGGTACGCCGTGAGCTGTGGGGCTATGCCAAAGAGGAAAGCCTGGACAATGAGCAACTGATCCGCGAGAAATACCAAGGCATCCGCCCGGCGCCAGGCTATCCCGCTTGCCCCGACCACTTGGAGAAAATCACGCTCTTCAACCTGCTCGACGCCGAGAAGGAGATCGACATCAAGCTGACGGAAAACTTGGCCATGTATCCGGCCGCGTCTGTCAGCGGTTGGTACTTCGCCCACCCCGACAGCCGTTACTTCGGCTTGGGCAATATCGGCAGGGACCAAGTGGAGTCTTACTCCGACAGAACAGGCGAAACGATGGAGACCTTGGAGAAATGGCTCTCGCCGGTTTTGGCCTATGATCCGGAAAAAGAAGAAGCCTAAAAGCTTTCGGAATACAAAAAGCACCAAAGTCCCGCACCAACTCCGGCGCGGGACTTTTTTATATCCAAAACACGCCCAAGTGTTCCCTCAGGGCGCATTCCCGAATATTCTGACCCCATAGCGCAAATACTGACCAGCCCTTTGGTCCAAAATCAAAAGCCTCATTAAGGCAAACGGAAATTCCCTTTTCCGCATACGAAAGTCCCCCCGTTCTTAAACAGGAAAACACCCAGCCCCATAAATCCCGACCCCCTACATTGCTGTCGATTCGTCTTTCCACTACGGTTGGCGAAGCTTTTCCATACATTAACATACACTTTTATGCTTAACAGGATTCTTACGCTTCTCGCCTGCGCGCTTATCGTCTCCTGCCAGTCCCCGAAACAGGACACGGTGACAGAAGCCGCCAAGCCTACCCGCAAACTTACCCCGATTATGGGTTGGGCCAGCTGGAACAACTACCGCGTACATATCAACGAAGATATCATTAAGAAACAAGCCGACGCCATGGCCTCCAACGGCATGAAAGAAGCCGGCTACCAGTTTATCAATATCGACGACGGCTACTTCGGCGGACGCGACCGCAAGGGCAACTTGTTAGTACATCCCGAACGCTTCCCTAATGGCATGGGCAAACTGGCCGAGTATATCCATTCAAAAGGCCTGAAGGCCGGCATCTACACTGACGGAGGCATCAACACTTGCGCCAGCTACTGGGACAAAGACACCATCGGCGTTGGCATGGGACTCTACGGCCACGAAAGACAGGACTTGGAGCTTATGCTGAAGGACTGGAAATACGATTTCATTAAAGTGGACTGGTGCGGTGGCGAATGGATGGGCCTTAATGACAAGACCCGCTATACGGAAATCGGAGAGATGATCCGTGAACTGCGTCCGGACGTGATCTATAACATCTGTCGCTGGCGCTTCCCGGGCGAATGGGCGCCGCTAGTGGGCGACTCTTGGCGTATTTCCGGCGATATCGCCAACAAGTTTGAGTCTGTAGCACATATCATCGACAAAAACGCCGACCTGTGGAAATACGCCGGTCCCGGACATGTAAACGACATGGATATGCTCCAAATCGGTCGTGGCATGACGTATGAAGAGGACAAAACCCACTTCACTATGTGGGCCGTGATGTGCTCGCCATTGATGGCCGGTAACGACATGACCAATATGAGCGACCAAACTCTTGAGATTCTTACGAACAAGGAGATCATCGCCCTGAACCAGGATCCTTTGGTATACCAAGCCCGTCGCGTAAAAGACTACGGTGATTTGGAAGTATGGGGCAAACCACTCGGCTCCACCAACAGCGGTCTGGTAGCGGTTACTCTTCTGAACCGTTCAAAAGAAGCCAAGAAAATCGGTTTCAGCCTCAAGTCAGTAGGTATGGATGCCTCTAAAGGTTACACCGCCCGCGATCTCTGGAACAAAAAAGACTACCCATCTGCCACTACCGACAGCCTTAGCTTCGAAGTGCCTTCGCATGGCGTGGTTGTCCTTAAGCTTGACGGGGCGTCTTTGCCTTATAATGTTTATCAGTATAAGTAATTTAGTCTGAAATATTAGGTATGAGGTCTTAGGTAATTGGAGCGCTAATAACATCGTTAGTCATTCGCAAAGATTTTTCAGTCTAACTTCTCTTGACTCCAACTACCTAAGACCTAATACTTGATACCTAATACCAACCTCATAGCCGTCTCCTGAGCGCCGTACGGTCTGCTGTCTTCCAGAGGTGTTGGGTGTAATGGAGCAGGTTATTGGCGAATCCTTCGCCCTCTTCCTCTATTCCCGCTGTTACCGAGCCTAATACCGCATCCAAAAACATTGGGCTCTGTACCCGTTCGGATAAATGAAGATACCCTTTGAGCATTCCCTTCTCAAACGCCCGGGCCGAGAGCCCCCTTATCCCTGTAAAATCCGTTATCTTCCGGATCACAAACTGCGTTAACGGATGACTCCCTGTCTTGTCTTCAGAGCTTAGTATCAGCAATTCCTCAAACACCGGCAACATAAAATCTTCCTGCAATTCCCTTAGATAAGCATTATAGGCACGCCTACGTGCCGGCCCCTTCTTCATGGCCATTATCTCGGCCAGACGTTCCCGCTCTTCCGTTTCCGAAACATACTTACGGGAGCCCCCAAAATCATCGTCCAATAGATCGGAACGGGCTCCATAGCCCAAATCCCCATCATCCCAATCGTCACGAAATCCGTCATCATTCCAATCACCACTACGTCCAAGGTTCGTGTCTCTGCTTCGCCTTGAGGTTCTTCTAGTGCGATTGGTCTGCCTTGTCCGTCTAGTTCCCCTGCTTCTTTCAGTAGACCTCATGGTCAACGTCCGTGTCATATCCCTCCACTTGCTTACAGCGGCTGTCACGTCCTTGGCCGCCATATTATTGAGGTTTCCCTTTTGGCTCACCACCGACATCTCCTGATCTATGGCCCCTATGGTTCCCGAAGCCGGATCGTACAGCATATTTCCCCAGTTCAAAAGCTGAAGCATCCTGTCATTATTGCCCATTATCAGGTCATAAGCGCACAGCTCCCCCATTTTGGTCATAAACTCATCGCTGGCCAAGGTATCCTTCGCCCCTTCGCGCCAGCCGTCCACGTGCACCAACACATCGCCAGGAAGCCTCTCCATCAATAGCAAATAGTGTCCCTTCGGCATCTTCTTTATCATACTCCGGAGTTGTTTGGAACCGTCAGAGTTGTCATAACCCAAAGCGTTGTACAAGCTAGTCACTTCCGCCGATCCCTTTGCCAACAACACCGTCTCCGGAGCCCGAACGGACTCGCTATCCAAATTCCTTAGAAATGAAGATGAAAAAGCCTCTTTCTCCAAGCCCTGCTGATTATCGGAAAGCTTCACCACGAAGTGCGTCCCCTTATCATCAACCACAAAAAAAGTACAGCCAGAGTTACCAAAAGTCGTACGCTTGGCACCTGTATCCCTTCCCCATGTCGGGTTTAGGATACGCTGTACGGGAGGCATTTTGGCGACGCCCTCTGCGGAGCTTGCCTGCCCGTGATTCGGAACGCTGTTGCGAAACGTAAACATAGACGAGGTAAAGCTTTGAATATACGCACTATCGACCCAAAACCGAGCCACCCATTTAACCACTATTTTTCAAACGGAATTCTACAATCATGCCTGACCATTTACTTAGTGTTCAGCATTATCACTTTGAATTAAGCCTTAAACCTTACCCTTGTAAATTCTTTGAAAGAAAATCAGTAGAAGGTTAGCCATCAAACAGGGTCGACCTTGACAAAGTTAGTACTTAAGCCCAAAGCTTTACGCCAGGCAAGACGCATGTTCGACCGCCGTACTACATACCGCAAGATCGCTAACCAACAGGCTCACGACAGTGGAGGACTTGCTAAAGCTCCCGTTCAAGCTATGTTACATCACGGCAAGGCCTCTCAGTCTCTGGAATTACTTAAGAAACCTACCGATGTTTGGGGACCGATAATATTGCGAAAGGGAGCCGACCTACTGGTAGACGATGCCGGCAAAACCACCATACGAAAAGGGGACAAAGATGTGGAAATGCTGAGAGCCATAGTTCCAAGCGGAGAATTCTGGGCTCCGGCCGAAAAGATAGAACTGTTGCGCTTCAAGGGAAGGGTTCGGGAACTGATGGTGTTCCTTAGAAAACTGTGGTTTGACAGGTCCGACATACTGGAACACCAAGGCGAACATCACACCGTATACGGCAAGCTAACCCATACGGAAGACAAACCGATGTACAAAGCCCCTACAGACAGACTCCGCAAAGAGATTCTAAGCGTAGGCGCCCCCGATCGTTTGGTATGGACTTCCATGTTTAACCACGACATGCGCAAGACCACACCCGAAGAGGAATGCGAAAATTTGGAGCCTAATATGTGTCATTTTATCTCCAAAGGACGAATACCCATACGCCGGAGCGATACGATATACTGTTTCTTTATCAATGCTTTGACAGACCACTTGCCGGTGGTGATCCGCTACCTGATGCGCCACATCGTCGATTCCGTTCCATTGGGGCGCCACCTACGCTCGATGTCTACGGAATCCATGCCTTTTTATTCCGACCAAATACCCTACGGTTTACTGCTTCAGGTAGTCGGCAAGTCCGAATTCGACTCCGTCAGCGCCACGCTAACCGAATATGCCCGAGCCAATCCGAAATTCTTTGACAAAGGACGATTGCCTATGAGCCAACCGCTTTGCAGGGGTATCAGCTGGGGCGAGATACCTCCTGTGGAATATGAGCATTACCGCAGAGAGACTTTGGAAGACGCTCCCGCAAGCCCTTTCATTCGGATGAGCGAGGAGACGAAAACGCTGACTTTGGAAAAAAGAACGGCATCGGGCAAAAAGGTAACCGACAAAACCGGAAAGAAGAAACTCAAACACTTGGGTTATTCGGCCTCCAATATCCAAGGCCCCTTCATGGGACAAAGTCAACTGGAAGGCGGAGCACGTCCGCCACGCCGGGTGAGCGATATCAGTCCGATGGAATGGGTAAACTTTGCCCGCCGAAGCGACGACGTATTGGGCACCAGCCACTTGCCCCAAGTAAGGGAACTGGCCGAACACCTAAAGAGCGTGCAGTCCGGCAAGATCTGGCCGGGCGACGGTGAGCCCTTCGACACTCTCCGCGCATATGTTATCACCGATGCCTTGATAGAGACCCAACGGCAAGGCTTCGAGGCTTTTGCCGCTAGAGCGTATCGCAAATTGACCAATGCGGGCGTGGATTTCTTCCAGCCACACCTCAACCTGCCAGCCGACAGCCTGAACTTCCCGGTAACCAGACCGGGGCTCTCAGAGGAACTGCCAAACATAGGCGAATCAGTGTATACCGGCGTCAGGAAATTTCAGCCTGTAGGCCCTCTTCCGCCCGTCGATATCCGAAATCTGTCGTCAAAACACGATTATCAGGTAGATTTCGGTAAAAATTTCGACGAACAAGAAGAGGAACCCGGCTGGTCTTGGTTATGAGAAAAGGTTAAGGGATTATCAAAACTATATTATGAAGCCCCATGGCCTATTTACTAGAAGAATAAAAGAGTAACTTCATTGGTAGCGTCAAGTGTTAGATATCAAGTCTTAGACTCTTCATACCTAACACCGCAAACGCTCACGCTTAGCGACTAACCAACCCTTAGATTATGGCAACGGAAATAGAAAGAAAGTTTTTGGTCAACGATAAGTTCAGCTCGGCTTTGGCTTCAGACTCGGAGCGCATTACGCAAGGCTACCTAAGCTCCGCCCCCGAGCGTAGCGTGAGGATCCGGATTAAAGGCAAGAATGGATTCTTGACTGTAAAAGGTCCAGTAAACGAAACGGGCACCAGTCGCTTTGAGTGGGAAAAAGTAATCCCCGTTCCCGAAGCCTTAGAACTGTTGGACCTGTGCGAACCGGGAGCTATTGACAAGACAAGGTTTTTGGTGCCGGCAGGCCCGCACACTTACGAAGTGGACGTTTTCCACGGCGATAACGACGGCCTGATAGTGGCCGAAGTTGAACTCCGTCGTGAGGACGAAGACTTCGAAAAACCCGACTGGCTGGCTGAGGAAGTCACTGGCGATAAACGTTATTATAACTCGCAATTGGCCCGCAAGCCTTTTAAGGATTGGGATTGATGTTTTGGTAAAAAGTCCAAAGTAAAGAATATTGGAATGATGAGTGTTCCAATACTCAGAAAAGCAAAAAGGGTAAAGAGTAACGGACCATTTGTCCCACACTCTTTACCCTTTTCAATTCTTTGAACCCAGTACGCTTTGGACTCTTTACTTTTTACTCACTCCCCATTCAGAGTTCCATTTTGGAATCATCGTAGTTACGAGAGACTATTTCTTTTGGGGCCAAGTTCTCGAAATCCCAGAGGTTCGGGTCCAGCAAATGCGTGGGCGATACGTTCTTTAGGGCATTGAACATGATCTCTGTACGGTCAGGATACTTTTCTTCCCACGTTTTGAGCATGCCTTTGATCACTTGCCTTTGGAGGTTTGGTTGCGAACCGCAAAGATTACACGGGATAATCGGGTAATCCGCCAACTCTGAATAACGGATAATGTCCGCTTCTTTGCAGTAGGCCAAAGGCCGGATAACCACATGTTTGCCGTCGTCGGTGCGGTATTTTGGTGGCATGGCCTCCATTTTCCCGCTAAAGAACAGGTTCAGGAAGAACGTCTCGATAATATCTTCGCGATGGTGGCCCAAAGCAATGCGGGTAGCTCCTATTTCCTCGGCCAAACCGTAGAGCGTTCCCCGACGCAAACGAGAGCAAAGACTGCAAGTCGTGCGACCTTCGGGTACTTTTTCCTTTACAATACTATAAGTGTCCCGCTCTATGATGCGGTATTCGATATCCAAGCTACTCAGGTATTCGGGCAGGATATGTTCCGGAAAGCCAGGTTGTTTCTGGTCAAGGTTTACGGCCACTATATCAAAGTTACCTCGTACGGTCCGGGCGTGGAGGAGCATGTCCAACATAGTGTAACTGTCCTTGCCACCCGAAAGGCAAACCATCACCTTGTCGCCTTCGCCAATCATCTTGAAGTCTTCCATTCCCGACCAGAAGGCCTTCCTCAAACGCTTCACGAGTTTTCTGTCCTCGTGAGCCAATTCTTTCTCTACGATCATAATCCCTGTGGGTACCTGAATATTTTACGCCCCGCGTATTACGTGCTTTTTTTGGAAAAAAACAAGTGTGAGGCCTAGCGCTTAAAGCCCTTTCATAAGGCGAAGTACCTCTTCCTTGGCCCGCTGGGCACAGTCTTCCAACGACAAGCCGTAGAAGTAATTGCCCACTACTGAAAGGCTGTCTGTCAGGTTGGAGTCTATTCGGTTTACGCGGTCGGTGTGGCCCATCTTCAGAGAAGGCACAGTGTGCCGTTTTTCAATTTCGAAGAGCAAATCGCTTTCCTTTAATCCCGTATTTTTCAGTAGCCAAGCTTTGGCTTCCTCCGCCTGAACACTGGCACTTTTGGTGTGTACGGTAAGACTCCTGTATTTTTCGTCAGGAAATACGTCGCGCAACACGACCGAAGAATACGGCCCCGACAAGGGTACGGCCCCAGCCAGTTCCGGCCAGTTCAAGGCCTCTTTCGGAACAACGAAGCCGAATGACTTAAGGGAGAACTCCTCAATATCGGAAAGACTTTGGGCTAGATCAGGAAAACAGTCCATCACCAAACCCGCCGTTATCGAGGGAGGTGTGGCCAACACAAGTTTAGAAGCGTGGAAAACTTGGTCGTCTTCGGTTTTGGCTTCGTATACACCATCTTTAAAATCCACACTTACCACTTTCACTCCCGTATGGGCGGATACTCCCGAAGCATCCACAAAGGCTTTTAACAGCGTCTGGATTCCCCCTTTGAAGCTCATACTCTTCGGAAAGCTTTTGTCACGGCTTCCGCGACGCTTCAAGAAGATGTCGGCGGGAAAGTCGTCGGCGGGCTGAAGGATTACGGCGTTGAACATGGCCGTCAGTAATGTATCGTAGTTCTTCTTGCCTGTTATCGCCGAGTAAAATTCCCTAACCGTCTTTCCGTCCTTTTTTGTAAAAAAGAGCTTTGGAAGATTAGCGAATAACGAAGCGAAGGACAGCTTGGATGGAATGGAAACTATTTTCCCTTGGTCCAAAACCTTGAACGAAGCTTTGCCTCTGGCCATTACCATCTTTTCGAGATTGGCGTCCCTTACGGCTTCCAACAAATGGGTGTAAGAGTTGTAACAGGTATGGGCTCCGAGTTCGAACCAGAAATCATTGTATGAAGGACTGTTTACACAACCGCCAACGCTCTGGCCAGCGTCCAGCAACGTAACCGTTCCTGCTTTTTTTGAAGCCCAGTAAGCGGCCAATACTCCGCTGATCCCACCACCGATAACCAATACGTCCGACACTATATCTTGCCTGTGATTCATATAGATTCGCTGTTCATTTCCCAAGAATAGGCGGGCCAAGGCGTCACCCAATTGCCCGCATCAGTTCTGAAGCTACAGAATAATGAGTATATTAGTAACGTTTTCTTTAAAATAAAACAAGGCCGCACGCCGTGCCGCCGGGCTTTTAGCCCCCAAACGAACGGAATGAAAACCTAAACCCTTATGTCAACTACTACCGAGAAAGAGATCTCACAGAACCCGGAGGAAACGAAGGGCCTTTTCAACAAATTCCTAAGCGTAGTGGAAAAAGCGGGCAACGCCCTGCCCCATCCCGCCACGCTTTTCGCCGGCCTTGCTTTGCTGGTTGTGGTGCTTTCGGGCATTACGGCGGGCCTTGGCCTTGAGGTGACCAACCCCGGCACCGGTGAAGTGATCCGCCCCGTCAACCTGATGACCGTAGAGGGCCTTCACCGCATTTTGACCGGCATGGTGACCAATTTCACAGGATTCGCCCCCTTGGGCGTAGTGCTCGTAGCCATGCTGGGTATCGGCATCGCCGAAGGCAGTGGGCTTATCGGCGCGTTGATCCGCCTGATGGTTCTCTCGGCGCCAAAGCGCATGATGACGTTTATGATCGTCTTCGCCGGCGTTATCTCGAACACCGCCAGTGAGGTGGGTTACGTGCTGTTGGTGCCTTTGGCCGCCATTATCTTCTTGGGCATGAAGCGCCACCCTATCGCCGGACTCGCCGCGGCTTTCGCCGGGGTATCGGGCGGTTATAGCGCAAACCTGCTGTTGGGTACCATTGACCCTCTGTTAGCGGGTATTTCGCAGGAATCGGCCAATATCATTCACCCTGTCGCAGCCGGACTGTATACGGTAAATCCCGCCAGCAATTACTTCTTCATGTTTGCCTCCACTTTCCTGATCGCCCTTGCGGGTACTTGGGTGACGGAGAAAATCGTTATCCCACGCCTTGGCGTATACGAAGGCGACGAACAAGTGGAAAGCGTAGAGCCTCTGAACGACAAAGAACGCCGCGGACTTAAAATAGCCGGGCTTGTTGTGTTGGCACTATTGGCCATTATTGTTGCGGGTATCGCCCCTGAGGGCGGATTCCTCCGTAACCCCGATCCGGAGATGGATACGATGCAGAGCATCCTGAAGTCGCCTTTGATGAAAGGAATCGTGAGTTTCATCTTCCTGTTGGCCGCCGGCGCCGGCATAGCCTACGGATTCGCCGCCAAGACTTACAAAAACGACTCGGACGTAATGGACGGCATGGCCAATTCCATGAAGACTCTGGGCTCGTATATCGTATTGGTGTTTTTCGCCGCACAATTCGTGGCTTACTTCAAGTGGACAAACTTGGGCTTTATCTTCGCCATCAACGGAGCGCAGATGCTACAGGCTTTGGACCCGGGCGTTATTCCGCTGATGATCGCCTTTATCTTGCTTACTTGCATGATCAATATGGTGATGGGATCGGCTTCCGCCAAATGGACCTTGATGGCTCCTGTTTTCATCCCGATGTTTATGCAATACGGCGTTTCTCCTGAGCTTACCCAGCTTGTGTACCGTATCGGTGATAGCGTTACGAATATCATCTCTCCGATGATGTCGTACTTCGCGCTTATCGTGGCCTTTATCCAGCGCTATGACAAGAAAGCCAGCATCGGTACAATGATCGCCACTATGCTACCTTATTCATTGGTGTTCTTGGCCGTATGGACCATACTTCTAGTTATCTGGATGCTCGCCGGTTGGCCGATTGGTCCAGATGCACCGCTTGATTACGTAATGCCTAGCTAAGACTTCAGAACAAATAAGTTGAATAGAAAAGCCCCGGAAGGACTCAGTCCTTTTCCGGGGCTTTTTTGATGACTTGGCAGTTTTATACCGCTTATATAGCCAAGCCCTCTGTACGTAAAGTCTTTTTCTCCCTAAAACAGCTCCCCAACATCAATAGAATCGCTTCATCGATCCAATCCATCTTAAGGACGCACACATTCTTATGTAATAAGGGAAGGACTATTATCAGGGCATAAAAAAACGCCGTAAAATACGGCGTTCGAATTCTTTATCGGTTACAGAAAAAGCCTTACCACTGTGGTCTGTCTCGCTTGACAGGTTTTGACGGCTTTCTTTTCAACTGCTGTATATACTGCCTTTCGGAGTTTTTCATGGCTTCAAGGATCTGCTGGGCTTTCTGTTTGGAAAGCTTCATCTCCTGAAGTTTCTTTTCTATTTCCTTCTCTTGTCGCTTAGCCCTTTCCTGAGGGGTTTCTTTCTTGTTTTGGTCCTTGCCTTCGGATCCTTGCTTATTTTTATTCTCCTCCTTGTCTTTGTCTCCTTGGCCCTGATCTTTTTTGTCTTTATTCTGCTCTTTCTGATCCTTTTCGTCTTTGCCTTTTTGTTGATCTTTCTGCTCGTCTTGTTTGTCTTTTTCGTCTTTGTTATCCTCGTTTTGGTTCTGATCTTTTTTATCCGGGTTATTCTTATCGTCTTTGTTTTCTTCGTTGTTCTTATCCTGGTTCTTGTCGTCTTTCTTATCCTCTTTTTTGTTATCCTGCTTTTTGTCTTGGTTTTGTTGCTGGTCCTTATTCTTATCTTGGTTTTTATCCTGATTCTTGTCGTCTTTGTTCTTGTCTTGATTCTCTTGCTTCTGCTGGTCCTCAAGCATCTTTTTCACCACCTCGTAATTATGTCGGGCGTTGGCGTTGTTTGGATCAGCCATCAAAGCCTCCTCAAGATATTTCAAAGCTACTTTCAGACCTCCCGATTCAGCCATCATCATCCCCAATTCCGAGTAAGCCAATGACTTCAGATTGTTATCATTGCCCAAAGTCACATCCGTAAACGACGCCATAGCCTTTGCGGTGTCACTCATATGCAGGTATGCCGTGGCCAAATTAAAATCGATGCCCGGATCGGTAACGCCCAACGAGTCTCTCAATGTCAAGTAATCCGTGACGGCGACTTTGTATTCGCCTTTGAGGTACGCGTCTTTAGCGCTTCTTTTCAGTCGATTGATTTCCGACACGTCCCCGCCGTCAAGCCAAGGGGTAACAAACAGCAAAAAAAGCAAAAGGGGTTTCATATATCTTTTATCCTCTGTTTTCTCTTATAAGACAACGAAAAAAAAGGTTGTTTTTGTATCAGATCTTGATTGTTCTGATACTTATCAAAGCGTCAACGGCCATCAGGAACAGAGCCAAGGCCAAGAAATAATAGTATTTATTGTCGGCCACGTCACGCTTGGTGGTGTCGCGGACATTGCCTTTAATCTTCTTGATGTCGGCAATCATCTTTTTGGTGTCGTCACGCTTATCGCTAATCTCGTAGTATTTCCCGCCTGTGGAAGACGCCAGCTCACGCAATGATTTCGGATCGAGTTTCGAAACTACCGGTTGTCCGAATTCATTCAGAATGTACCCCCGTCGGCCGGAACGCAGACGGCTTCCTTTTTCCGTACCCACGCCCATGGCAAACAGCACCAAGCCCTTTTCCTTCACTTCGCCGGCAACCGAAGCGGTCGCCTCGCCGTGGTCCTCTCCGTCGCTGACCAATATAATGATCTTCGACTTTTCGGCGGCCTTCGGTTCGTCTTCGGTCAGCATCTTGTCCAACGCGATTCTAAGAGGCGGGCCGAAGTCGGTTCCCGCATCAGGCACCAAACCGGTGTTAAGGCTTTCTATATAAAGATATAACGCCGATCTGTCGTAAGTCATGGGGCACTGCACAAAAGCCTCGGAAGAGAAAATAATCAGGCCGATACGGTCCGTGGAAAATTGATCGACAATATTCTTTAGCTCGTACTTCACGCGTTTCAACCGCGACGGTGACACATCGGTAGCGTTCATAGATCCCGAAAGGTCTACGGCGAAAAAGATATCCTTGCCCGTGGCCTTGACCTCTTTGCCTATTTTGCCGAAAGAAGGCCCCAACAGAGCCACAAGCATCAGCCCGAAGTATAGCGAACGCAATACGAGTTTGATCGCAAGTTTATAAAAAGGCGCATTGAGTTTCCGCGCGGCGTCTACCGTCCGCCAGATAAAGGCGGCGTAGGCCAAGACAAAAACCGACGTAAAAACGATCTCGGTAATTCCAAACGATTCAGTCCAGCTCATCCTGATACCCTTGTTCGATTTATCCTACAACCCATTTCCCTACAAAGCGGAAAAACCACTCCCAATGGGAAAATAACCCTGAAAATAGGAAAAAACTTTGACTATTTCCTACACCGCACGATTTTCAGCCGACACTGGCATGACTGTGGGGATGGTTTTGTGCCAAAGAAAAAAACTTCTTCGACACAGAAAAAATCACCTCGGGTTAAAGCGTTACTAATTAACCGATTATTGGCCCGAAACGCCCCTGAGGACAAAAACAGGCGCATTTTTTTCATGCAGAAGGTTTGGCAAGTTGAAAATCTTCTGTTATGTTTGCATCGCTTTTCGGGACAACGGTTGCGAAAAACGACAAACAGATGGAGAGTTGGGTGAGTGGCTGAAACCAGTAGTTTGCTAAACTGCCGTACCCTTCCCGGGTACCGGGGGTTCGAATCCCCCACTCTCCGCCACTTTCGGGGCGTAGCGCAGTCCGGTAGCGTATCTGGTTTGGGACCAGAGGGTCGCAGGTTCGAATCCTGCCGCCCCGACAAATTTTATCGATAAGAATTTCAGGAGAGTTGGGTGAGTGGCTGAAACCAGTAGTTTGCTAAACTGCCGTACCCTTCCCGGGTACCGGGGGTTCGAATCCCCCACTCTCCGCCATACCTCGAGGTGTAGCGCAGTCCGGTAGCGTACTTGCATGGGGTGCAAGGGGTCGCAGGTTCGAATCCTGCCATCTCGACAAAGAAAAAGCCTTGTCCAATATTTGGACAAGGCTTTTTCTTTGTCGGACAATTTCCGAAGAATTTTTTCTCAATGCATTTTTTCTTCGTAATACCGAAAAAACTCAATCACGGTTCCAACCAACGAAGCAACAATAGTAACAGCTAGTATAATTGAAGCAGTCATACGCTTTTTGTTTTTAGTGAAAAGGTAATCTTGCCTAACCAATATCCGTTCCGAAAAAATAAGGCGCCGTTTTCTCCTTTTGTAAGAAATGGGAACTGAAAACAATTATCCAGAAACCAGAGGCATCAGCCTTCGTCGTATTTGATGATTCTTTCGGGCTTTTTATGCGAAAGGAAGCTTTTGAGGATTTGTCTAATGTCTTTGTTGTCCGCGTAAGTATTTATGTAGGTCTTAAACTCTTCCGGCGATTCAATCGCATCCTCTACCGGCACGAAGCCAAACCCCAAGTACCTTCCGTTTTCCACTACCACAACGCTACGCTCCCCCAAAACACGGCCTTTATCCAAAATAATAAAGCTTTCGCCACTGAAGGAAAATTTGTCGATTACGGCCTGCGCACGGAGGTTGTACGCATCCGGAAGCTCTTCGCCCACACATGCGCCGGCGCATTGCTTAAGGGTCCGTCCGAAGCAAGCGTTCTTGGTATCGTAAAGCCCGCATAGCTTTTGGCAAAGGGAATAATCCTCGACCATTTTGAACATAGTATTCTTGGCCGCGTCCGAAGATGCGAAAGTGGCCACAGGAAGCTCCCCTTTGATGTTTCTGCCTATTTTGAAGCGGACATAACCGTCCATGTCATAAGACGCATACACGCCGTAAGGATACGCCTGACGACGCTGGGCCCGGTTATACTTTGGACGCAGTGTTTTTATCTCGTGCGATTCCCTCAACAACGCCACCAGCTCGCTTCCCGTTACCACACAATCAATATCGGCCACGCTCTGGCGCATTTCTATGGCCCGCTTGGTTTTGTTGCTGTAGAAATGGCTAAACACCCGCTGACGGACGTTCACGCTTTTTCCGACGTAGATCACGTTACCGTGTTCATCATAAAAAAAATAAACGCCAGCCTCCTCCGGCAAATCGGACAAAGTCTCTCTGGAAAGAGCCGGATGTAGCACCAAGCTTTTGTCTTCCAATACGGATTTCTCCTTGTCGGTCGCCAAAAGTAACTCGAAGAGTTTTACAGTAGCATAGGCATCGGCTTTCGCTCGGTGATGATTGTCGAGCGGTATTCCCAAAGATTTCGTAAGCTTCCCCAAGCTGTAGGAAGGTTCGCCAGGAATAAGTTTTCTGCTCATCTTAACCGTACAGAGTGTTTTCCGCTTAAACTCAAAACCCAACTCACGGAATTCCCTGCGAATAAAATTATAATCAAAAGCGGCATTATGAGCCACTACGGTAGCGCCTTCCGTGATTTCGACCAAACGTTTGGCCACTTCAAAAAACCTGGGCGAGGACTTAACCATATCATTCGTAATCCCCGTAAGATTGGAAATAAACGGAGGAATGGAACGCTCCGGATTGACCAATGTGTGGAACTCGTCAATCACGTTTTCGCCGTCATGCAAAAAAACTGCGATTTCCGTAATCCTTTCCCCTTGGGTGTTTCCTCCCGTAGTCTCAATATCAAGTACCGCGTACAATGCCATCCCCTCTTTTCTCTTAAACCAACACTTTCAGCGCACCTTCCGACACGCGAACGTTAATTTCCCCGCCTTCCAAAGGCCTATATTCGCCATCGACATGAAAGCAATCCGATTCGGGCGAAAGGACCTTGACCTCTTTCACTCGGGTGATACGCACACGCTCGTTTCTGTGAATATTTTTGGTAAACAGTTCCGTAACCAACACTAGAGCCTCAACCATCGTAAACGGCTCGACAAGGCACATATCAAGCAAACCGTCCGACATGTCGGCGTTTGGCGAGATATAAGCGTTATTGCCGTACTGTGGCGCATTGGCAAAGGTCAACGCAAACGCTTCCCGCTCCACCGATTTCCCATCGGATTCTATCCGATAAGACAATGGTTTGTATTTCGCGAATTCTTTCAACCCTTCTCTTACATAAGTACTCAAACCACGCCCTTCGGCAAATTCGAAACACTTGCCGATATGGGCGTCAAACCCAACTCCGGCAGTGCAGAGAAACATTTCGCCATTTATGTAGCCGGCGTCGATTGTCCGCTCGTTAAGCTCCGAAACACGCGCAATGGCATCGGATATTTTCAAAGGAATACCCAAGCTTCTGGCCAAGCCGTTGCCGGAACCCATCGGGATTACGCCCATGGCGGCATCGGCGTTTACCATTCCCCTGGCCACTTCATTTACCGTTCCGTCACCTCCTACGGCCACTATATAACGGATTTTTTGCTCCAAAGCCTCGTTCACCAATTCAACGGCGTGGCCACGCCTTTCCGTATAACGGATTTCGTAAACAAGACCTTTGCTCCCCAGATGCGTCTCAACCCAAGAGGAGAAATCATCTTTGTTTTTCGTCCCCGCTACGGGGTTTACGACAAACAATATCTTTTCCTTAGTCGGCATTCCAATTTTTTAATCAAAGCATTATCTAAGAAGCGCCACATCAAGGTAAGAGCCTCAAGCACCCCTATCACTCCGCAATTCAAGGCATTAGCGACTTTACAATAAAACAAGTCATCATTTATTAAAATTAAAACCATTTCCCCGTTGCGGATATTAAAGGGAAATCTCTAAATTAGGCCGTATTTTTTACGCAACCAAAATTTTGTTGTACGATGAAAAAAATGAGAACATTAACGCTAGGTGTCCTCACTTTTGCCCTCGCCTGCAGTACAGGTATGGCGCAAAAAAAGTCCAAATTTTCTTATCCCGTAGCCTCGGATCCCGACAAGGTTTTCCAGGCCAACGAGGACATTTACACCAACACCAAGTATCATCACGAGGTGAAGGAAATCAAGTTCAAAGGCAACGTTAAGAAACGCGCCAAGAACGTAATCCTGATGGTGTCGGACGGAACGGGGACAACCCAGTTTTTCACCGCTATCGCCGCCAACCACAACAAGGCTTATATCGAGCAGATGCCTGTTACGGGTTTTTCCAAAACAGCCAGCTCTGACCGCTTTGTTACGGACTCGGCCGCGGGCGCGACGGCTTTCTCTATCGGAGAAAAGACTTACAACCACGCTATCGGTGTTGACAAAAACAAACAGCCTAAAGAGACAATCCTCGAAACCGCTGAGAAAAGAGGGCTTTCTACAGGCGTTGTAGCCACTTCGAAAATCACGCACGCGACTCCGGCCGCTTTCATCGCTCACCAAGAGCACAGAAACATGTACGAGGCTATCGCCGCGGATTTTGTGAAAAGTGATGTCGATTTGTTTATCGGTGGCGGACGCAAAGAGTTTGTAGACCGTAAAGACGGCCGTAACCTTGAGCAAGAGCTCAAAGACAAGGGCTTTACCGTAATAAACAAGACCTCCGACCTTGCGAACGCAAAGGGGCAAAAAATCGCCGGACTTCTGGCCGACGACCACATGCCAAGGTTCACTGAGCGTGGCGAAATGCTTGAAACCGCCACCAAGAAAGCCATTGACGTGCTTTCGCAAAACAAAAAAGGCTTCTTCCTGATGGTTGAGGGCTCGCAAGTGGACTGGGGCGGACACGCCAACAACACCAGCATGATAACCGAAGAGGTTCTTGATTTCGACAAAACCTTAGGGGCTGTTCTTGAATTCGCCGCCAAAGACGGCAACACGCTCGTGATCGTGACTGCTGACCATGAAACTGGCGGATATTCAGTCCCTTACGGCAGTATGGAAAAAAGCGAAATCGTGGGTAGGTTTACTTCCCCGAGCCACACGGCCGTTATGGTTCCGGTATTCGCTTTCGGCCCAGGTTCCGAAGAGTTTATGGGAACTTACGAAAACAACGAGATCTATCACAAAATGATGAAAGCCTTCAGATTCCGTAAGGAAGGAATCTAAGCTTGATCAGCATTTTCTGAGAAAGTATAAGAAGACAAAAGGCTCCGCAATATTGCGGAGCCTTTTCTATTTGCACCGATTTTATATCAAAAATCGGATTTTATGCTTTTACTAATTCGGTAATCGTAATCTCCGGAGGCATACCCACCCTACCCGGAAATCCGAGATAACCGAACCCGCGGTTCACGTACAAGAAACGATTGTCTTTCTCATACAAACCGGCCCATTGCTTATATCGGTACTGCGCCGGACTCCATTTAAAAGCGCCGATTTCTATACCAAACTGGAAGCCGTGCGTATGGCCGGCAAACATCAGGTCAATATCGGAATCCGGCAAAACTTGATGGTCCCAATGACTCGGATCGTGCGAAAGCAATACCTTAACCGGATAGTCTTCCGTTCCTTTTATCGCATTCTGAAGGTTTCCGTATTTTGCGAAGCGGCCAGCTCCCCAGTTTTCAACACCGACCAAACCGATGGACTTGCCGTCAACTTTTAGGGCACGGTTTTCATCCAGCAAAAGATTCCACCCCAAACGGCGGTGCGCCTCGTGCATATCGGCCAAGTTTTTCTCTTTCGCTTTCTTGTTCGCCCACACACGGTAATCTCCGTAATCGTGGTTTCCCAAAGTGGAATAAACACCCAAAGGCGCCTTAACTTTCTCGAACACATCGAAGTATTCATTAACCTCTTTCGTCTCGTTGTTCACCAAGTCGCCGGTAAAGAAAACTGCGTCCGGCTTTTCGGACAGAAGCATTTCCACACCGCCTTTAACGGCCGTTTTGTTAAAGAAAGAACCTGTGTGAATATCGGAAAGCTGAGCGAAACGGATTCCGTGAAACTCTTTCGGAAGATTTTTCAACGGCACTTTAACCCTTCTCACTCTATAATCATGCGCTCCGGAAATAATTCCGAAAGACATAGCGGATACCGGAACCGCCGCCACAGCCAAGGCCGTAGTAGAAAGAAATTCAGAACGGCTGATCTTTCTTCCGCTCATAATCGGGACTTCGTCCTCATCCGGCTTTTTTGCGTCCGTTTTAGAACCAGAGAATTTCCCAAAAAGCCACACAACGCCCCGCCTGATATCGTCAAACAAGACAACAACCGAACCCAGCAAACGGGAAAGGTACATCCCGAAGATTATAAGCAACGGATAAGTAAAGAAATGCCTCGGCACATCCAACCACCCAGAAACGCTGAGAGCCAACAACGCTACCGTAGCGTACATCAACACCGTAAAGCCCCAATGTCCGGATATCAGCGGTTTTCGGAACTTTGGAAAATACTTGTCTATCACCACTTTGGCCGCTTGATAAAAGTAAATGTCAACTCCTATCATTAAAACCAATGTAATCAGGAATCTGAAGATGATTTTTGTAACCATAAAGGCGGGTCTTTTCTTTTGGCTAATTGTCCAGTCTCCATATAAAACGGTCCGAACACAAGTCACATTATACTAAAGCCCTCAAATAAAACGCGAAAAGGGCAAAAAAGAAAATCCGACGCGAAGCCGGATTTTCAACACATAGTTCTTTATACCGAAAAAAACGGGTCAGAGTTTCACTCCGACAAATTTCTTTCCTTTTTCTACCAAAAGGTACATTACCGGAACAATCACAAGCGTCAGGAAAGTAGCGAACGTCAAGCCGAAAATAATCGTCCAAGACATTGGCCCCCAGAACACTACGTTATCCCCACCGATATAGAAAGCAAAATCGAAATGGCTCAAGTAGTTGAGGAAGTCGATGTTGATTCCCACCGCCAGCGGAATAAGTCCCAAGACGGTTGTTATAGCGGTAAGCAATACAGGACGCAAACGCGTTTTACCGGCCTTCACGATCTGCTCACGCACCATCTCCACCGTCAATTCCTCTCCTTCTCCAAGCTTGGCCCTAAGACGATCTTTCAGCAAGTTGGTGTAGTCAAGCAACACGATGGCGTTGTTCACCACGATACCCGCCAGCGAGATGATTCCCAGCATGGTCATAATCACGATAAAGTCCATCTTGAAGACCATCAAACCGAGGAAAACCCCGATTGTACTGAAGAGCACCGACGTCATGATGATAAACGGCGTGGTAACTTGGTTAAACTGAGCGACAATGATCAAGAAAATCATGAACACCGCCAGAAGCAGGGCTTGACTCAAGAAAGCCATTTCCTCTTTTTGCTTCTCCTGCTCACCGCCAAACTCAACTTTGTAACCTTGAGGTATATCAAAGCGTTCCAAAGCTTCCTGGATCTGCATATTGATCTCGTTGGCATTGTATCCGTTCAGCACGTTCGAAGATATTGTCACCATCCGCTTTTGGTCTTTTCTGCGGATAGAACCGTAAGTCGAACTCAGCTTGAAATCAGCCACAGATGACACAGGCACCTGAATAATCTTTCCTTGCTTGTTTTGGAACGTAATCAGACGGTTTTTGAGCGCCTCCACATCGTATCGGTATGGCTCCGCCAAACGTAATTTGACATCCCAATCATCGATATCCTCCTTAAAGGTAGACACTTTCTTACCGAAAAGAGAAGTTCTAAGTTCCTCACCAACCTGAGCTGTCGAAAGTCCATAAAAACGGGCTTTCTCTCGGTCAACATTAACAAGGTATTCCGGCTTGCCAACCTCAAGGTCAGACTTCAACTGCTCAATTCCCTGAATACCAGAATTATTGATAAACGTAATGAAGCGTTCGCTGACATCTACCAAAGTAGCCAAATCACGGCCAGAAATCTCAAGCTGAATCGGCTTACCGGCCGGAGGTCCGTCACTGTTTTTGTCAGCGGTCACACTCACGCCAGCGTAGCCCGTCGTTACGGTACGGATCGAGTCCAAAACAGCGCTAGTGCTAATACCGTTTCTACGTTTAAACTCCTCGAAGTTGACAATAATACGTCCCTTATGAGGTGTAGAACCCGTACTTACGGCTTCAGTCTGCGGATCTCCCGAGCTAGTGCCCGCACTGGTCACCACTGATTTCACCATATGGCGATAAGGCTCGATCACCTTCATCACCTTGCCTTCCAGCTCATTTGTCAGCTTGATAGTTTTCTCGATATCCGCTCCAATTGGATATTCGATATAAACCATCGCCTGCGCCGGGTTAGTCTCCGGAAAATACAACACTTTGGGAGGGAAAACACCGAAATACAGGTTGAATGTCAAAATCAAAAGCCCCAATGCACCTCCGAAGAAGAGGAAAGGCTTACGTAACGCAAATTTGAGCGTACGCTCGTAATAACCTTCGATAATCGGCAACAGCCTGGTCTGGAAAGTGTAAGAACCTCTGTTCAACACATAAGCGTCCAGCAAAATCAAAGCACCGCCAACCCCAAACAGGTTTCCGAAAACATTAACCCCGCCAGCGATCAACAAACCGCCAGCCACTATAAGAGCCAAAGCCAAAACCAATACTTTGCGCTTAACAGGCTCAGGCTTACCGTCACGCACTTCCATAAAGTGCATAATCAAGACAGGGTTCACCACCAAAGCCACAAAGAGCGAACACGAAAGCGTGATCATCAAAGTGATCGGCAAGTATTTCATAAACTCGCCCATCATTCCCGGCCATAAGGCCAAAGGAATAAACGCAGCAAGCGTAGTTGCGGTAGAGGAAATAATCGGCCAAGCCACTTCGCCCACACCATATTTGGCGGCGTCCATCGGCTTGTAACCTTCTTCCATCAAGCGGTAAACGTTTTCAACCACCACAATACCGTTGTCCACAAGCATACCCAAAGCCATAATCAAGGCGAAGAGCACCATCATGTTAATATTGATTCCAAAAACAGAAAGAATCAGGAATGACATCAACATGGAAAGCGGAATAGCCACACCGACAAAGAGCGCGTTACGAGTATTCAGGAAGAACAGAAGCACCAACACAACCAGGATTACACCAGAGATGATGTTGTTCTCAAGGTTGCTGACGTTTTCCCGAGTTATAGTCGATTGGTCACCGGTAACGGCGATTTCAAGATCTTTTGGAAAAACACTCCCCTTCAATTCCTTCAAGAGGTTGTTGACTTTCTCCGTAGCGATCAACAGGTTTTTTCCGCCCCGTTTCACAACATCAAGCGTCACCACCTCATTTGCGTTCACCTTGGCGTACGACTCCTGATCCACGTACGTATAATCCACCGTACCGATATCTCGGATATAAACCGGTTTGCCTTTCTCGCGTTTCACCACGACATCAGCCATCAAGGTCGGGTCAGCGTATTCGCCGGCCACACGTACCGAACGACGAATCCCGTCCTTGATAATGTCACCAGCCGACATGTTCATGTTCTCGGACTGGATGGCTTGCTCTATGTCGTTAAAGCTAACTTCACGAGCTTCCATCTTGTAAGGATCGATGTTGATATGCACCTCCCGGTCGTCAACACCTTTGATTTCCCCTTTCGAAATCTCAGGGAAACGCTCCACCTCATCTTTCAGGATTTTCGCGAAATCCCGTAGCTTGTCCTTAGTATAAGGTCCGGAAAAGCTGACATTAAGAATCGGCAAGGCCGACATATCAATCTCTTGCACGTCTGGGTCAGCAGGCAAATCTTTGGGCAGATCCACCTTGGCTTTGTCCACAGCGTTTTTCACGCGGTCACGGGCCTCTTCCTTAGTCACATCGGTCTCAAAATCAACCGTAATGGCCGAATAACCGTCAATCGACACGGAAGTGATCTTGTCCACACCTTTCTCAAGCTTCACATAGCGCTCGATCGGTCTGGTAACCAAGTTTTCCATATCCGCCGGGGAGTTTCCGGGATATGCCGTACCTACGTAAGCTTTGGGGATGTCCAGCTCGGGAAAGTTCTCTTTCGGAAGCGTGACATAAGAGATAACGCCGAAAACCACGATCAAAAGCGTAACGACATACACCGTAGCGCTGTTTCTCAAGGCCAAGCTGGTCAAGCCAAACTCTTTCAGCATTTTCTTGCTTTTGCCGTCCCCTTCTATTTTTGGTTCTTTTTCTTTCAAAACTTCTTCCATCAGTTCATGAAGGTTGGATGTTAGAACTCAGGGAATCCTTTCCCTGTCACTTGATGGCTTTGACTTCTACGCCCGGCGTAGCCTGACGGTAACCTTCCACGATTACCTGATCACCGTTGACAAGCCCTTTAGACAACAGGGTTTTCCCTTTGTAATCGCTGGCCACTTCAACTCTGCGTTTGCGAGCCACGTTTTTGCCTTTTTCCTTAGCCACCACGTATATATAGTCGCCTTTGTTGTCCTTCTGCACCACGCGGGTAGGCACAACAAATCCGCCTTCCACGTTAAGGTCCGTCAGGTTCATGATAGCGGTAAGGTTAGGCCTCAACTCACTATTTCCGTCAGGCAAACGCGTTTCCAAAACGAAAGTTCGCCCAGTTGGGTCGATCACTTTTCCTACTGCGGAAATCTTCGTGTCAAGCGACGCTTCCAAAGCGGGGAATTTCAACATCACAGACTCACCTTCCTTAAACTTCCCGACATATTGCTCCGAAACTTCGCCTTCCACATACATGTCACGAAGACTGATCAAACGGAAAGCCGGAGTGCCGGAAGCCATCATTTGGCCTTTTCTCACGTAAACTTTGTCTACAGTACCGGCAAACGGCGCACGGATTTGGGTAAAAGAAAGCTGGGTTTTCAAAGTTCCCAATTTCGCTTCCAGTGATTCGAAATTGTTTTTCGCTTCCAAATATTGGATTTCGCTTCCGATATTCTGGTCCCAAAGCGCTTTTCTCTTCTCGTACACCTTCTTGGCCAGCTCCATTTGCGTCTCCACTTCAGAAATCTGGTTACGGATGGCGCGGGAATCTATACGGCCAAGCAATTGGCCTTGTGAAACTTTCTGCCCCTCGATCACGCCCAAACTCTCCAGACGCCCCATGGACTCGGATGAAACATCCACGTTTTTACGCGACTTCACTGTACCGCGCACTTCAATCTTATGCTGGAATCCCGTTGGGTTAACGGTCATGAGCTCCACCAAAAGCTCGTTTTTCTTAGTCTCGCCCCTCCATGTCGGATCGAGCGTATCAAGCGCGGCCTCAATAGACTTGAGTTCCTCCTTGATAGTTTTCATCGCCTGAGTTTTCTCTTTCCACTCGGCTTTTTTCTTCGACACGTCGTCGCTTTGGCAAGCCATGAAGCTCACAGCCACCGCCAACAACACGGAACGATAAAATATTTTTTTCATCTGAATTGAAGGTTTCTTTTCCTAAGTCTAATATCGTCTGGGGGTATCAGGGAGCGCCGTAAAGACTTCCCGTTGCTTTGGCCAAGGCCACTTTAGCTACCAAGGCGTCATACAAAGCCGTGAAGTAGTTAGTCTGCGCTTCGGTTAGCGAGTTGTCGGCGTCCACAAGCTCTTGGTTTGAGCCTATGCCTTCCTGAAACTTCATCTTCGTCACACGAAACACCTCGTTCGCCAACTCACGGTTCTGCTCTTGTACCTGAAGCATATCCAAAGCGGTTTTCAGGTCATTCAGCGCCTGCGAATACTCGACGTTAAAGCTTTGTCTCAACATCTTGCGCTGTTGCTCGTATTTGAGCTTCTCCATTCTGGCTTGACGGATTTTGTAATGTTTTGACAAACCGTCAAAAATCGGAACGTTAACCCTTAGCCCCACCAATGAATAGTCTAACCAACCTTGTTTGAAGTTGAAAAACTCGCTGGTTTGGTCGGCGTTAGTATTGTAACCCACTGAGCCGATGAAGCTCAGCGTAGGCAGGTACTGAACCTGATATTGCCTGATATTAAGCTTTGCCAGCTTAATATTGACATCCAGAAGTTGCTTCTCAATCCTGTTGTCAAAATTGCCTTGCGAACCGGAAGGAAGGGTCAAGTCATAGTCTTCCAACCTTTCGACCAAGGCCAAGTCTCCGTCCAACGGATATCCCATCTGGAATTTCAGCGCCAACTGACTGAGACTATGCACTCTGACAAACTGGTCGCGCTGAGCTTTTACGTTATTGTAATTGACCCGGATTCTGTCCACGTCAATTTTTTCGGCAAAGCCCTGCTTCCACATATGGTCCGTCTCATTGAGCAATTTCTCCAGTCGCTCAAGGTTAGAGTCGAAAAGCGTTTTGCGCTTTCCGTTCACCAACACTAGGAAGTAAGCCCTTTTGACGGCGTCAACCCTGTCAATTTTGGTTTTGACAGATTGCCTCTTGGCCAATTCCTGATAAGTGCTCGAAGCCTGAAGGCCCACGATATAGGACCCGTCAAAGAGCAACTGCGACAGTTCCGCACCCAGCGCCCCGTCGAACTTGGTTCCGAAAGCGAATTCAAGCATTTCGCCCGCGTTCGGATCGTAGAACGGAGAGCCCTCAACGTTCGGCATCTGCGTTTTCCGCAAACTCAGGTTGTTGTTCCAAGTCGCCTGCGCGTTGATTTGAGGCAAACCAATGGCGCGCGTCTCCCCCACTTTCGCCTTGGCAATCCTCACATCCACATCGGCGTTCTGAACTTCCGCGTGGTGTTTTAGCGCATAATCGACGCATTGTTGCAGGGTCATCTTATCCTGCGCCAGAGCACTTCCGCCAAGGAAGACTCCCAAGCTCAATGCCGCAGCAAAAGATAGCAAGCGTTTTTTTACGTTCATTTTAGTCCCTCTTTATTGTATTTCTCTAGCAACACTCTGCCCTTCTCCGTTACAAGCCCGTGGATATAATGCGACAAAAATTGCATCTGTACATCCTGGACGGAAAATTTGACAGGGTCGATAACTTCGACATCAAAACTCATTTCAATCTCTTTGTGCAACAGAAGGGCTAGCGTTACAGAATCTACCTCCTCACGGAAAAGACCTTCCTCCTTGCCCCAATCCAAGACCTTGGACATTTTCTCTACATATTCGTCCTGAAAGCTCATCAACTCTTCCCAAAGCTGATGGTAATACCTTTGCAGGTCCGAAATCATCACCGGGTTGATTCGGCTAAAGCGTTCTTTAATATCATTGGCCAACAAGGCCATCAACTGCACGGCGTCGCTGGATTTGTCGAAAAGGTAGTCGATCTGACACTTGTCCTCCTCGATGTAAAGCGTCATGGCCTCCATGATCAGCTTCTCCTTTGTCGAAAACAGTTCGTACAAAGTCTTCTTGGAAATCGCCAGACTTCCCGCCACCTGATCCATAGTCACAGATCTGAGCCCGAAACGCAAGTACAGCTCTGCCGCCGCCCTCACAATCCGCATTTTGGTATCCATATATCTTTGATAATGTATGTCCGTATCCCGTCAATCAGCGAGCTTTCACAACCCATAAGATTAGCCCAAAACAACTTGGGCAAAACGGGAATGACAGCCTTGAAACTCGGAAAACTTTACTCGTTTCTAAAGTTTCCCAACCCTAAGCACTAACGCTACATCTTGTTGAATGTTGTGATATTTTTCCAAAACCTCGAAAACTCTCCCCGTTTCCAAAGTTTTTACCAGAAATAATCCGAAGCCGAAAACAAGACTTCGTCGAATAGATAAATGGCCTTGACACAAAAAAGCCTCCGCAAAGAAACTGTCGATTTATTTATTAAACAAACTTCCCGGGAATTTATTTCACCAAACTAAGCATTTGTCTATTTTAGGCGCATGTACGTAAACGGAACAATCCAAGAGCGCCCCTTCCAATTGGCTTATGAAGCGTACGGAAAAGGACCGTCCACACTAATCACTTTCCATGGTTACGGACAATTTCCGGAAGTGTTCAGGAATTTTGAAAAAATTTACCCGGACACACGCGTTTTATCCGTTTGGCTGTTTCACCACGGCACATCGAAAACACCCCTCGCCCCACCGGTCTCAGAAAACGAATGGATCGAGATGTTCCAAAAGCTACTATCACAGGAAAAAGTAGGCCAGTTCAGCCTCTTGGCGTTCAGCATCGGTTGCCGACTTGCTTTTTCCATTCTTCACAAAATACCCGAAAGAATAGAAAAGGCGACATTTCTCGCTCCTGACGGGATATTAAAATCCTTCACGTATTCTCTCGCCTGCAGAACTTCAGTCGGAAAACTCTTATTCAAATCGCTAACGGGCGATTCGGATATACTTCCGAGACTTATTCAGGCCATTTCCAAAACCGGGGCGCTCCCCCGAACTTTGACACGCTTCGCATTATCCCAAATAACGACCTCCGCCCAGCGCAAAAAACTATACCGCACATGGATCTCGCTCAGCCGTATCTTTCTCTCGAAAAAGGCTCTCGAAAGCGCTTTGGCCCATCCTGGGGTCGGCATAATTTTGGCGAGTAGAGACAATGTGATACCCGAGTCAAAAATCAGGGCCAGAATCCCCAGCAACGTCACCGTACGAACTTTACCCTGCGGACACACTAACTTAATACAGACATATGAAAAAGAGGTGAAACAGAACGTCCGCCGTTAAGGTTTTGAAAACCTAAGGATGCTTTTACAAAAAAGATTTCATACCTTTGCGCACGAATTCCGACTTGGAAAAACACCAAAGTGAGACACAAAAAAGATACGTTTATACAATCTTACTCTTCGCCCGAGATACAACCGGCGCGAGAAGACATCCGGGCGCTGTCGGAGCGCTCCGAAATTCTGGCTTCACGGGTTCGATTCCCGTACGGATGACAATATAATACCCGTCAAGGTCGATATGACTTTGGCGGGTATTTGTTTTATGGGATAATCCTAAGTACACCAAACTCAATTATGTCTGCTGTAAAAATATTTTCAGGCACCAACTCGCAATATCTGGCCGAGGAAATCGCGCACTGTTACGGAACTACTTTGGGCAACGTAGAAATCCAAAAGTTTAGCGATGGGGAAATCAACCCGATTTTCCACGACTCAGTCCGCGGTTGCGACGTTTATCTTGTCCAGGCTACCTTCGCACCTGCCGACAACCTGATGGAACTTCTCCTGATGGTAGACGCTTGTAAAAGGGCCAGCGCAAAGCACATTACGGTTGTGATACCTTACTTCGGCTACGCTCGCCAAGACCGCAAAGACAAGCCTCGTGTTCCGATCGGAGCCAAGCTGACCGCCAATATTATTATGGCAGCCGGAGCCGACCGCATGATGACTTGCGACTTGCACGCTGGACAGATCCAAGGTTTCTTTGATATTCCAGTAGACCACATGGACGGTTCGTACATTTTTATTCCTTACTTGAGAAATCTTAAGCTGGAAAATATTATCTTTGCGTCCCCTGACGTGGGAGGTACGAAGCGGGCCCGTAATTTTGCCCAGTTCTTTAACGCCGACATGGTAATTTGCGACAAACATCGTAAACGCGCCAACGAGGTGGCTTCCATGCAGGTAATCGGTGACGTAACGGACAAGGATGTTATCCTTGTGGACGACATCATCGACACTGGCGGAACGCTCTGCAAAGCGGCTTCTATTTTGAAAGAAAAAGGAGCCAAGAGCGTAAGAGCCGTGTGTACTCACCCGGTACTTTCGGGTAACGCTTACGAAAACATTGAGGCTTCGGAGTTGGAAGAGTTGATCGTAACCGACACTATTCCGCTTAGAAAAGAGACTACGAAGATCAAAGCGCTTTCAGTTGGCGAACTGTTTGCAAAAGCGATCCGCAAGTTGCATGACAACGAGTCTATCAGCTCGCTGTTCATCAAAGGCGGCGGTCGTTAATCACTGGCAGGCACAAGACATTAGAATTATATAAGCGGGGATTTTCTCCGCTTTCTTATTGATATATTTATTATAATACCATTATGGAAACTGTAGAGATTATAGGGTTTAAAAGAGCAAATCTCGGCAAAAAAACAGCTAAAGAACTCCGTCGCGAAGCGCAAGTACCTTGCGTATTGTACGGTGGATCAGAGCAAATTCACTTCTCTGCTCCAATGATCTTGTTCCGCGAGCTGATTTACACTCCAAACGCTTACTTCGTAAACTTGAACATCGAAGGAGCTGAGTACAAAGCTATCCTCCAGGACGCCCAATTCCACCCAGTGAGCGAAATGTTGCTCCACGCTGACTTCTTGTTGCTCGACGAGACAAAAGTCATCAAGAAAATGGAAATTCCTGTTGAGTTGGTTGGTACTGCTCCTGGCGTATCTGTTGGTGGTAAATTGGTTACTAACGTTCGTAAACTTTCAGTTAAAGCGTTGCCAGCCAACATGCCTTCAAGCATCAAGGTTGACGTAAGCGCTCTTGAGCTCGGAAAATCTACTCGTGTAAGCGAGATCGAGACTGAAGGATACGAAATCCTGAACAACCCACAAGTATCTGTAGCTACAGTGTCTATCCCAAGAGCACTGAGAAGCAAGATGAACGAAGGTGGCGAAGAGGAAGAAGCGTAAGCGACTCCTTTTTCGAAGACATAAACAAAATCCTACCGTTTACGGTAGGATTTTTCTATTTTCGGCCGAATCTGGAAAGGAACCCGGTTTCCTTCCGAAAAAGTCATACAAATGAAACACCTTATTGTAGGCCTGGGCAATATCGGGCCGGAGTACGAAGAAACAAGACACAACGTCGGTTTTATGACCGTCGACGCCATAGCCAAAGAGAAAGGACTTGAATGGAGCGCGGAAAGGTACGCCTTCAAGTGCGAATACAAATACAAGGGCCGTTCGATCCACATGATCAAGCCCACCACTTTTATGAACCTCAGCGGAAAAGCCGTTCGCCACTGGATGAGTGTTCTTAAGATCCAGAAATCCAACGTTTTGGTGATTGTCGACGACTTGGCCATTCCGTTCGGAAAGTTGAGAATGAGGGCGAAAGGCTCCAGCGCCGGTCACAACGGCCTCAAAAATATTGAGCAACTAACCGGCGGACAAGACTACGCCCGCTTGCGTTTCGGAATCGGTGACGACTTCAGCAAAGGCAAACAAATCGATTTTGTATTGGGTGAATTCTCCGAGGACGAGAAAGCGGGACTCCCTTTGCTTATCGACCGTTCGGCAAAAATGATCGACGGTTTCTGCACTGCGGGAATCGCCAGAACCATGAGCCAGTACAACGACTAATTGTGGGAAAAGGAGGTTTTTAGCATCCCTCCTTTATCTCTTTTACTCCAACTCATCGCCTAAAACCTGACGCTCTTTACGGTATTGCGACGGCGACATGCCGTAGATTTGCACAAAGCTCCGGCCGAAAGTGGCGGGCGCATTGAATCCCAACTCGTCAGAAATTTCGCTGATGCGCCAATCGGTACGGATGAGTAACCATACGGCTTTTTCCATTCTTTTGGATCGGATCAGTTCCAGTGGCGTCATTCCCGTCAGGGCTTTTACTTTTCTGTAGAGTTGCGCCCGGCTCATCCCCATCACTTTTCCCAGATTTTCCACACTGAGCGTTTCATCCGAAAGCCTGTCCCCTATTTCTTTTAAGAGTTTGTCCAGAAAATCTTTGTCTCTGGACACCACATCTTCGCCGAGATCTTCCGTATTGAGACTTTCCCTAAAACGGCCCGCTACAGCTTGACGACTGACGGCGTTCCATACTTTCTTCCTTAATTCTTCCGGAGAAAAAGGCTTCTCGATATAATCATCAGCCTTTGCGGACAAGCCTTCCAAACGAGCCGTTTCCCCTCCTTTGGCGGACAGGAAAAAGAACGGGATATGCGAAAGCCTTTCATCAGCCCGGACCTTTCGGCAGAACTCCAAACCGCCACCATTCGGCATCATAACATCACTGATTATCAGATCCGGCACCTGTTCCAAAGCCAATTCCCAAGCTTCGTTTCCGTTTTCGGCCATTACCAGATCAAATCCGTCAAGAATCTCCAACAGGAACGCGCGCATCTCCCGATCATCCTCAGCAACAAGTATTTTCGCCTCTGGATTCGGTTCAGCTGAGACTTCCGGAGTTTGCGCAGGCTCTTCACCAACACAAGGCAACATCACCGTAAACTCGCTTCCCTTGCCTAGACCCTCACTTTTCACGGATATTTCACCGCCATGCAATTCTACCAAACTACGCACCAAAGGAAGCCCAAGACCTGTCCCTTTCTCCGAATCATCGGACTGTTCGTACTTTCTGAAAACACGCTTAATATCGCTTACCGTGAGACCTTTTCCGTCGTCGGAAACTTTAACGAACCAACCGTCATCCGACTGGCCACAGGTGACAAGAATCTTTCCGCCCGAGTTTGTCGCTTTCAAAGCGTTGGACATCAGGTTTAGGAATATTTTCTCCAATTTTCGTTCGTCAACGGCCATTCTGAATTCATTGGTTTCTGGACGAAACGAAAGGCTAACTCCTTTGCTTTCGGCTCTCGGCCCAAAACCGCCCGACCATTGCCTGAGCAGATCCACGACATCAACCGTACGCCTGTTCATTCGTAACATACCTTCTTCGGCTTTCCGGAAATCGAGCAACTGCTCGACGAGAGCGAGTAAACGTTTCGCATTTCTGTTCACCCTGCCGAAAACAGCCGTCCGGTCCAGCTCTTTGTTCAAATCCAGCCCCTCTTCGGCCACACCCATAATGAGACTCAACGGCGTTTTGAACTCATGCGAAACGTTCGTGAACAAATCCATTTTCGCCTTATGAACTTCTTCAGCATTTTTAAGCTCCATCGCTCTAAGTTTCAGTTCTCCTTTGAGTTTGACCCGTCCCAAAAGGAAGCTGTAAACAGCATACAGAAGCCCGCAAAGAACGACGAAAACAAGGAATCGGAAGATCCCGGTTTGCCACCACGGAGGCAGAATATCTACCCGGAATGTAAAACGCCCTGATCCGCTCTTCATTTCCGCCTCGAAAAGGTAGGAACCCGGCGGAACGTTTATATATCTTAACTTGGCTGGATTAGCGACCTGCCGCCAATCTTCGTCAAATCCTTTGAGCCTATATCTGACAAAACGCCCGCTACCCGAAAAATCAGGCGCTACTATCCGCATACTGAACCCGTCCTTACCGAAAGGAATCTCAACAGGCGATGTACTCTCCTGAAAATCGGCCAATTCGGATAACCACGAACGGCCACCGGCCTCAAATTCCGAAAGGAAAATATTATGAGACTTTTCTCTCGGAACTATTTTGCTCGGATCAAAATAAAGTAACCCGTCCACCGTTCCGAAGTACAGCCAACCGCGAGCGTCCCGGTGGGTAGCCCTAGGCGTAAACTGCCGTGACGGCAAGCCGTCTTGCTTTCCGTAACGCACTATCTGTCCCGTCTTCACATCCAGCGACACCAATCCGTCGTTTGTCCCAAGCCAAGCTTTGCCAGCTCCCCAAACTATACTTTTTATATCATCGCCCGGTAAGCCGTCTTTTACCGACCAATGTTTCGGCTCTCCGTCTCCCAAAAGCCAAAGCCCTTTATTTGTCGCCAAAAGGATTTCTTCCGAATCGCCCGCTTTTTCCATTGCGTAAATCGAAACAGACGGCACGTTTTTCAACCGAGTAGAAAGTACCGGCAACCCAAGAGAATCAAGTACTAAACGATAAATTCCGTTTCCCGTACCAACCAAAAGCAGACTGTCATTCTCAAAAATAAAATCATTGACATTTGCCCCCCCAATAAAGCCGGACATACGGGTAATTTCATTTTTCCCTTTGGGAATAAAATCCAACCCTCCAACTGTACCCAGCCATAGGTGTCCGTGTTTTCCCCTCCTTATTTTCAGAACGGTATTGGCGCTCAGGCTCTGTTCATCTTCCCGATCGAACATAAACACCTTGGAATTCCCAGTTTCAGAATCAAATTCCGTCAACCCGTTCTGAAAAGCGCCACACCAGACTTTTCCATCAAAATCATTAAAAAGCACCCCGATTTTATCACCGGAAAGACCGTCTTTCTCATCAAAATGCCTGAATTTTCCCGTAGAAAGATCGTATTCGGAAAGACCTCCACCATCCGTTCCTAGCCAGACTTTCTCCCCTTCGGGGGAAGTGGAAATCGCACGGACAATCCGGTGGCGAAGTCCTGAAGAAAAATCAAAAGGATTGAAAAACAGAGAACGGAAAGCCGGGCGCTTAAGATCCGTAACGCAAATACCACCATCGGTCAATCCCACCCAAAGCAAGCCTCTTCCGTTTGCGTATATGCTGGAAGTCTGGTCAGTCTTAAGGTTTACGGTAAACGGATAGGACGAACGGAGCGTACTGACTTCCCCGGTCCGCTTATCGATTTTGGCGATTCCTCCACCGCCGGTTGTCATCCACACTTCATGCGGACGCTCGGGATCAGGCGTGGCAAATCCATTTACAAACTCGTGCCCCAAACCCTCGGCGACACCGAATCTTTTCCATTCGCCGGTTTTCCTTTCATATAAAAACGCACCGGTCTCTTTGTCGGAAAGCCAAAAATCGCCTTGTTCGTCAGCGTAAGCGAAAACATATTGTTTTTGGATAGGCAACCTTGTTATGGATTTCCAACCGTTTTTGCCAGCATCGCGCCTTAAAATCCCGATTTCGCTAACTGCCCACAAGTCTCCTTTAGAGTTTCCTGTCAAGATCCTTATAGCCGAATGTCTCAGCGCTTGCCCGGCAAACTTCATTTTTTTAGTATCAAAAAAGAAAATGCCCTTTCCTGTACCGAACCACAAACCACCATCGCCAACTTCCATGGAGTTTATCCCACTCTTGGAGCATTCACCCAAGTTTATTCTCTGGAAATCTCCGCTTTCGGGGCGATACAGCTCCAAACCGGCCCAATCCAAAACCCAAACCCGACCGTCCTTATCGCATAACACTTTGCGGATAAAATTGCCGCGCAACGACGCGCTATCGGCCGGATCATGTCTGAAATTTTTGAATTCAAAACCGTCAAAACGACTGAGTCCGCTTCGTGTTCCGAACCACATCACGCCGTTTTTTCCTTGGGTAATGCTGGTGACATGGTCTTCAGCCAAGCCGTTATCGGATGTGAACGTCCGGAAGCGGTACGCCCTTTCCTCCGCCATAGCCGAGGTTGCGTACAGAAAAAAAATCATCCCAAACAATATCGCCTTCTTCATTCTCCCTATGTTTCGGTTCAACAATCGACAACGCCTTTCGGCAAAACCACAAAACCAAGAAGCCCGCAACGCCGAACTTCTTGGTTGGTAAAATCAGCTCTCGCTAATGCTTTTTTTGAAATAATTCCTGAAAATCAGATCACTTCATACTCGCAGAAAAGGAAACCTGCTTTGTCTGCGATCTCGAAATCCACGGCGCCATCTTTTCCCACAGTCACTTCCCTTGAGGTTTTCTTTATCAAATCCGTAATCTTGATTTTCTTTCCGCCAAGAAAGTTCAGTTTGATTTTCCCGTTCCGGTTTTCATTGTTCAACTCACGGAAAATGGTCAAATAACCACGGTCATCAGATGGCAAATAGTTTTGGAAACCGGTCCAAGAGCTATTATCCGGCTTCGCTCCGACAGGGAAAACGTAGCCGTCATACATCTCTTTGCGGTGCAATTTGTATTCGGCCAGCAATTTACGGATCTCGTCACGGGCTTTGTCCGTATAACGATGAGTTTCTTGGAAGAAAATCGGGCTTCCCATCAGCGTCAGCGCCACACTGTACGGATGATTGTGCAAATACGCGTCGCTCAGTTCCCTGTTCACCCTATCGATATTCTGAACACTGATTTGGTATTTGTTCAGGTTCAGGTATTTCGAAGTCTGCCAAGCGTCACGCAACACGAGGTACGGATGATAAAGCACGTTCGGCGGATTCTGCGGCTTACGGTTTTCAAGATAGATATTTCCGTATTCGCGACCGTAGAAGTAACCGATCCTCGGCGGATTTTCAGTCACATCCCAGTTTACGCGCACATTGTGCTTAGTGTATTTTATGAAATTCCTGACTTTGGAAATAAAACCGTCCAGAGTCTCATAATTATATAATTTGGCAAAATCCAGCTTGTAGTACAAGAACCCTCCTTTGTCGTAATTCCATTTCAGATCTTCAAGCGGAATAGACCACGCGGCCCAAAGCCCGGGACGGATCCCGTTGGTTTTGTAATACTGGCGAGTAGGTTCCCAGCCTTTCGGAAAAACGTCGTACGCCCCCACAACTTTGCTTTCAAGCTTTCTGACCGGACGCCATTTGCCGTATCCTTTCCCTTGCCAACCGTCATCGATTTGCTGAACATCGATTCCCAAATCTTTCTGCGAATCGATTTCCCTGAAGATATTCTCTTGGCGCGAAGCGTACTTGCTGATTTCGCCCGAAGAACCGCTACCCCACGTATTGGCCATTATGTAAATATCGCGCTCGGCGTCTACCGGATATCTCGCTCTGTCAAAACGTTTAATCGCCAAGGCCTCCTCGGCCTCTCCGCCCTCGAAAAGGACAATCCAGTTTGCCCAAGCTTGTCTGTATTCAAAATCGTTCAGGTTTTTGGCCGTTAACGCCACTCCCGTACTTTGTAACGTTCCATCCACAACGGCGAACACTCCCGTATTTACGCCTTGCTGGTTTACGCATTTGTGGCTTTCCTTCACCAAAGCTAAACCTTCATTGCCTCTTTTGCCGATATACACGCTAGCCCAATCCGCTTCTCCGTTGGAATTCTCTTCCCTCAAAATTTCTGTTTCGGCCATATTCCGGTGTTGCGTATCGTTGTAATAACCTACGGCCTTCCACTCGGCGGAACCCTTGCCCACGGCCACGGCTTCCGCAACCACTCCGTCCAGAGCGTTTTCGGAAAGTTTGGTTCCGGGCAAAAGCTTAAACCACAATTGCGTCCGTAGCCCCGGCGTGTTCGGATAGGCCCAAACCTTATATTTCGCCAACAAACCCAACTTCGGATATTCCGTCTCCACGACTAATTCCAAATGCCTTGACGTAAAACCCTCATCGTCACTCTTCTCTACGGAGACGCTTTTCAATACGGCCGGATTTTCGGCGTCTGCCCAAGTCGGGTGACCAAAGACCGGCAATGGTTCTTCCGACGCCCAGGCTTTATTGCCATCTCTTGATACGGAAGCGGAAACCAAACCTCGTTCCGTCCAAGCGAATTCCCTGCTTATCTCTCCAGTTCCTATTGCCAAATTATCTCCCCGCATTTCAACAAAAGCATTCCCCAAACGGGAATCACCTACGGACTGCCACGGCCCATCATCTTTGGAACAGCCCGCAAAAAGGGCTAATAAAACAGTAAAAACCAACGCGCGAAAAATACTCATAGCGATTTTCATTTGTTATGGAAAACTCCGGCTAGTGGCCGGCATAACATAAAGATAAACCGGCAGGCATACTGTATTCTTTACGATTAGTCTCAAAATACCGCCGAAAAAGGTCACTCGCAACAAAAATCCAAGAGTTGCCAAACAAGTCCATCACTAACCGGCTTGATGTAAAAAATGTCTATGAAATCTTTATATATCTTACTTGCGTCAATAATCGTGTTTTCCTTGCACTCCTGCAACGGTCCGGACGACTCGGACAGGAACGATTATCCCACAATCAAAAACGTTAAAATAGGAAAACGGACCGGCACGCTACCCGACGGAAAGACAGCTCCGTTATTTCTGTTCGGAGACACGTTGAAATTCTCCGCAGATGTGGCGGACAGCCACTCGCTTTCGGGTTTTATTCTGGAAGTGGAATACACGGAAACGGAAAAAGAGGGAACCCGTGGCTGGCAATACGAAACGGACGGAGACTTATTGGGGAGAAAAGAAGCTACAGTGTTGGTCAACGACAGTATAGTCCCTTCCTCGTTTACGGTCAATGGCACAGTTTACCAAACGGCCCAAGGGGTTTATAACCTAACCTTTATCGTAAGCGATACAGTGAGTCTGGAAACAAAACTAACGCAAAAAATCCTGATTATGGAGCCTCCCCAGCCTTAACGGGGAAGGCTCCAAACAGTATCAGTACTGGATAACGCTCTTGTCCACTTTTTTGCCATAATCAAGGATACCACCTTCAAGATTATAGCAATTCTCAAATCCTAGACGCTCAAGTTGTTCGATGGCTCTGGCGCTACGCACACCGCTACGGCACATCACAACCACTTTCTTGTCTTCAGGAATTTGCTCAACAAAATCGTTTAAACGGCTCAGCGGCATAAATTCCCCGCCAATATTAGTCAATTGGTACTCGTTCTCTTCCCTTACGTCAATCAGAACAAAGTCTTCGCCCTGGTCACGCATCTCTTTCAAGCCTAATGCGTCTATTGTTTTCATGTTTCGTTAGGTTATTCGATAGTCAATCGTAATCGAAGTTAATAAAAAGGCTTGAGCGCCCATAAGAGACGGGCTACATTTTAGTAAATTAGCGCAGACAGTCCGGCATTCGCCGGTTCACCTTTCCAAACCACATTAAAATGAAGGTAAATATCGAACGTCTCGACGACGCGTTCCACATGCGGGCGTCCAACGAAAACGGAAATACAATCGAAATGGATACTTCCGCAAGCCACGGAGGTAGCGGACAAGGCGTCAGCCCGATGCAACTGTTGCTGGCCGGCGTAGGTGGTTGCAGCGCCATCGACATTATCAGCATACTGAAAAAACAGAAACAGCCGTTGGGCAAATTCACTATCGAGGTGGACGGCTCAAGAGTGGACGCTACTCCGTCGGTTTTCGAAAAAATCAAGGTCACATACCGCCTCCACGGTGACTTGGACGAGAACAAAGTACGCAAGGCCATTGACCTTTCGGTAGAAAAATATTGTTCCGTAAGCAAGATGCTCGAAAAAACGGCGGAGATAGAAACGGCATTCGAAATCATCCGGGACTAAACTCCCGGCTCAGATTTTGCCCCGACGGAGTAAAGACACTCTCCGTCCCATGAAAAAATACGTATACGAAAACTGGTGGGCCACGGCCCTAAAGGGTCTGGCCGCCTTGTTATTCGGCATTTTCGCCGTAGTTCGCACCAGTCTGGCTTTCGAAACGCTTGTCTACTACTTCGGCTTTCTGGCCATTATCAGCGGAATTCTGGTTTTCTCGGGCGCTATCCGCTACAAAAAAACACTTCCCCACCGCGGCCTCTGGATTTTTGAAGGCCTTTTGGATATTATCATTGGCGTAATCGTTATTTACTATCCCGCACCGTCCGCCGAAGTTTTGTTGATACTGATGGGAGCTTGGGCTTTCGCCACAGGCGCCATGCAACTATTGGCAGCCTTCCGCTTGCATGACGGCTGGCTGTGGGGGCTTGGAGGCGTCGCTTCTATCGCCTTCGCCTTGATTCTTTTCAAACATCCCATAGCCGGGGCTATAGCCATTACCTTTGTCATTGGAATTTATATGATAATACTCGGAGTGTTTTTGCTCTCCTCCGCCTTTAGGCTCCGCCAACATCGGGACCCGTTTTAGAATAAAAACTTCAACTAAGAAAAACGCCCACTGACTAACCGAGCGAATGATGTTCGCAGTTAATCAGTGGGCGTTTTTTGTTACTGTACTTCCTTAGACAACCATTGGCTGCTCCTTGGCCAAAACCTCATCGTGTTTGGCATTCAGCTCCGGAAGCAGGCGCGCAAAAGCCCAAGCGACCAAAATCACACCTTTTAAGATAGACGAGAACGTAATCGCCCACCAGATTCCTTCCACGCCCCAATCCAACACATCGGAAAGGTAAATCGCCGCAGGAATTCTCAAAGCGGTAAAAACTATCCCGACATACGAAGGAATATTACTTTTACCCACACCGTTAAACAACCCGGAAGTAGTGATTTCCCAAATCATAAAGATCTGCGAAACCGCCAATATCCTCAGATAAATCCCTCCCAATTCTATTGGTTCCTTTTCCGGAATAAATAAAGAAAAGACTTCTTTGCCAAAGAATACGAACAGTAGAGTCGGCAACAACCCAACGACCGTCATCAGCAACAATGTGCCAAAGTACCCCCGCTTGATCCGCCCTAATTTTTTCGACCCGAAGTTCTGACCCGTAAATGTTCCTAACGCCGTAGCGAAACCGCTTGCCGTCATCCAGGAAATAGCCTCGATCTGCGCCCCCACACTCTGTACAGCGACAGGCAAAGCGCCCCAACCCGAAACCAAACGGGTTACGACCATGGCAATTACGGAGAAAAGCGCCATCTGCGCCGCCACGGGAAAACCTACCGATACGATCGGTTTCACCGTCACCTTCTCCAACTTTCCGAACAGCTGGGGCTTGCCCAACGGGGTTTTCTTTCCTTTAAGCAAAACAGCAAATACCACAGCCACTATAAACTGCGACAGCACGGTAGCCATAGCGGCGCCGGCTACGCCCATTGCAGGAAATGGCCCGTATCCGAAAATCAACAAGGGGTCAAGCGCCATATTAACCACCAACCCCAACGTATTGACATAAAACGGCGTGCGACCATCCCCTTTTCCGTTAAAAACACCCGAAAACGTCTGGTTGAGATAGGCGAATACCATACCGCCCGAAACTATCCGCAGATACAGAATTGCCTGTTCGGCCACTCCCGTTTCGCTAAAACCAAAGAAACCTATAAGGTTTGGGGCGAAAAACAGGGAAAACAAAGCGTAAACGCTGGCAAAAACCAATGCCAGCGTAGTGGCCGCACCAGCCACTCTCCTGGCCATTCCCATATCACTACGGCCTATTGATTGGGCAATCCCCACTTCGGCCCCGATCTTCGTGGTCATCATCAGGGAATTTCCGAGCCAAACCAAGAAACCCGCCGCGCCGACCGCCGCAACGGAATCGCTTCCCAAACGTCCCAACCACGCAATGTCGGTCATATTATAGGCCATCTGCACAAACGATGTCCCCATTATAGGCAACGCCAACTTCAATATAGCCGGCAATTCCTTTCCTTTCGTCAAATCACTCATTCACAACACCTTACTAAAGACATTTCTCCCCTGAAAATTAGGGCCCGCAAATGTACGTACTCCCGCTGGATATTCCGCGATGAGTCACGTAAAAATGGCTCTTGGCAAGAAACGGGGGGAAAGGAATTAAATTCTTTGATTCGAAATCTTTTTCGTGAAAAAATCTGAATGACGCACAAACACGAAATGATCTATCAAAAGCCGAAAAACAGATAAAACAAAATATTCCTCTTATTCCACATAAAAAAATCGAAAACCGGGTTTATACGCCCCGATTATTCTTCAAAAAACAAAACCGCACCCTTTTTCAAAAGAATGCGGTTTTTATTTCAAAAGCTCGTTTTCAACTGTCAATCAAAGAAAAACCAGCTGATACCGAAGTCCAGCCCAGGTTCGGCCACTACGTAATAAGGCGTCACAAAATTAACTTGGTCTTGGGCCAGCGTGGCGTCTCTGTATTTCAAGAAGAGCCTGAAGTATTTCATCTTGATATTCATATAAAGGTCCACATTTGTGAAACCTTCCACAGAAATAGAGTTTGAGGTACCTGATTCTTGTTGCAAGTAAAATTGCTGAGATGTCGGATCGTATCCATAAGCGTAATATTCGGAAGCCCAATGGACATCCACTCCCAATCTCAAGCCTATTTTATTCATGATAACCTTATTCTCCCAATACACTCCGGCATTGACAAACAGGTCAGGCATAGGAAACACATCGCTGGAACCGCCAGTCACAATAGAGTAAACCGCTTTTCCTTTAAAACCAAAATTGCCGAACGTAGCTTCAAATTCAGCCTCAGGCGAAAGCACTTGCGCTACGCCACTCGTCTGGCGGGGCTGAATCTGTACAGGACGAAGGCTCTTATATTTTGGCCTTCCATCCTCTTGTGTCGGGTCCACTGATACTTGCTCATCCGCCGGTGTCACATTTACGAAATACAGGTAATTGGCAAAGTTCGTAAGCGTTATGCCTGGATAGAAATGGAACCAGCCTCGCCAGTCAAACTTAGCCCGCCCTTTGATCTGATCCACTTGTTGTGAGTTAAAGCTCTCGCTCCAATCTTGGTGGTTGGTAGTATACCGATCATAGATATACGGCGCCGCATATTGCTCCCTAACGTAGCTGACATCGAACCAATCCCCTTCGTATTTTCCCGAGAATCGGTGGTCTCCTGTCAACAAAAGTTCACCTCTTAGGCTAATTCGGTTAGTGGAATCAATATCGAGACGCATATAGCCGCCAACAGAATTCTCTATATCGTCTTCCGTTCCGGAAACGAATTTTTGACTAAAGCTTAAAACTCTGTTTTTGAAAAAGGCTTGGTAATACCACTTGCGCCAATGCCCTTTCACGCCCATCTCGTTCGTAAGCGACGTAAAAGTCGAACGTTCACTAGTAGTGTCTTTTCCCATCAAAATCGGATACTTGGCCTTTGAGGCGTCATTCTCAAAGGCTTCGTAGCGATTCGAAGTAGACAACCAATCAGCCTCATGGTACACTCCCAAACCATTGAGCAAATTATATTGATGAAAAAGGTGAACATTCGTCCGCTTGTCTTTCGCCTCGGCGTCTGTGTCATTTAACACCAACCGGGCGTCATCGTAACTAAAAACACCATTGGTAGGTATCAACACGCCCCCTGTCTCCCGAACCTCATTTGAAAAGGTGGTAAAGTTCGCCAACAATTCATACCGCCCGCTTTTCGCTTTATACCAAGTATAAATGTCAAACTGCGTGGTCCGCGTTTCCGTATCGTTTCTCGTCGATCGGGCGACGGCCTTGTCCACATCGTTAAAAGAAAAATCAGCTCCGATGTTCCACAATGGCGTGATGTTCCTACTGAAGCTCACGTCCAAAACAGACCTCGAATTACTCCCCAAAGCCCAATAGAGGCTGGTGTAAGGCGATTTTGTATTATAGAACTTGACCTTGTCGGCAGACTTGAAGTAATAATCATACACCGAAAAACCCGAAGTCTTTCCGATGATTTTCGGTGGCGTGAAGAACACCTCTTTGGCCGCCGTCCCTACATTGCCCAAATTCTGGATTGTATAATCTGAACCCGAGCGAGTGTCCCATTTATAAAACTTGCTCAGTGTAGTATCTACCGAATAAGTCGTTCCCAAATCGTACTTCACATCAGCCAATTTGGTAAACACCAACGTGTTCGGGTTGTAAACCAGCTTGGAAGAATCATCCAAGATACTTTTCCTGCCACCTCCCGTCCGGTCAGGCGTATCATCCCTTCTAAGGTTGCCTTGCGCGAAAGTTCCTGTTATCGCTCCGAAAAGAATCGCTACAACCGTTAATGTTTTGAAATATCTATCCACTATAATCTGTCTACTTCTTATATTTTTCCAGAGTCTCCTCCACCAACTTCACAAAAATACTCTCCCCTTTAAGAAAACGTGTCTCAATCGGCAAATAATACAGGGACACACCCGACAATGCGGATAAATCCGACAATTTCACGGAGTCTTTTTCCGTAGTCAACACGTCCAGACCCGCCGAGGCTATCTTTTCCCCGTCTTTTTCCGAATATTTATGATGATCCCCGAAACGGAAATTTGCGGCCACTTCAAACCTCCCCTTCGCATAGCGCTCAAAGGGTTCAGCATTGCCCAGTCCGCTAACCAGCGCCACCGGTCCAGTTAGCTCTCCATCCGAACCGGACATCGAGACGGGCTCGACGTAGCCGATAGTGGTAAAACACACCGGCGTTTCGCTTCCCGCATATTCTTTCACATTCCGTTCCATTGTCGCCATTTCGGCTTCGGACAATTCGCCCGGACATTTGGTCACCACCACGATATCCGCACGGCCAGCTCCTTTTCTCGATTCTCTCAGCCTCCCCGCGGGCAAAACGTAATCCTCCCAGAACGGTCTTCCGTAATCGGTCAACATTATATTGAGAGACGGGCTGACATAGCGATGCTGAAAAGCGTCATCAAGGATTATCGTGCTTGTTTCTTCGAATTCATGAAGGATAATCGGAATCGCTACGGAACGCTCCTCGCCTACCGTTACGGTCACTTTACCCGAAAACTTCTCGAACATCTGGAACGGCTCGTCCCCAACTGTTTCCGGAGAATCGCCTTCGCCCACTACCCTGAAACCTTTTGTTTTACGACCGTAACCGCGACTTAAAGTCACCACTTTCTCACGATTTGCCAGCAGACGAACCAGATATTCCACCATAGGAGTTTTTCCGGTACCGCCCACCGTCAAGTTACCGACACCGATAACCGGAACGTCAAACTGGAACGATTTTTTGTACCCAATATCAAACAGATGATTTCTGAAGTCCGTAACAGCCCGGTAAGCTAGACTGAAGGGGCTTAACAACAGTTGGTTCCAACGCATACATTTCCCACAAAAAACTATCCCCGGAAAACGGCCGGGAAAACCGTGTGCGACTCGTTCTCATCGCGTAAATTCGCCGTGACAGCTTACGCAAAAGTCTCGGAATTATGATTAAAATAAAAGAAGTCATACGTTTTTTAGAACGAATAGCGCCACCCGCGTTGCAGGAAAGTTACGATAACGCCGGCCTTATCACCGGCGACGCCAACTTGGACTGCCAAGGCATTCTCATCACCTTGGACACTACCGAGGAAATCGTGGACGAAGCGATTGAAAAAGGGTGCAACATGATTGTGGCCCACCATCCGATCGTTTTCAGGGGTCTAAAAACCTTCACAGGCCGCGATTATGTGGAACGGACTGTAATCAAAGCGATCAAAAACGACATCGCAATTTACGCTGCCCACACAAACTTAGACAATGTGGCCAACGGCGGAGTAAACGGGAAAATAGCGGAGAAAATCGGTTTGCTTGACACGAAAATTCTCGCCCCGAAATCGCAAAACCTGTTTAAGCTTACCACATTCGTCCCGGAAAAAGACGCCGACAAGGTCACTCAAGCGCTCAACGAAGCCGGCGCCGGACAAATCGGTGAGTACAAAAACTGTAGTTTCCGCAGTTCGGGCACGGGATTTTTTCAACCCGGAGAAAAATCAAATCCCCATATCGGCGCGCACGGCACTTTGGAAAGTGTCGACGAATGCCGTGTCGAGGTGATTTTCCCAGAATATATGAAAGGAAACGTAATCAGTGCGCTGAACAACGCCCACCCTTACGAGGAAGTGGCGTACTACCTCCACCGCCTCGAAAACACGAACCAAGAGACAGGTTCGGGCATGGTGGGTGTGTTGCCGGAAGCGATGGACGCCGAAAAATTCCTTCTGCATCTGAAAAAATGCATGAATCTTGACACTATACGTTATACCGGCTTTGAGTCTGAGATTAGGAAAGTCGCCGTATGTGGCGGTTCGGGAAGCTTCCTGCTCAAGCGCGCCAAGGCCGTCGGCGCCGACGCTTTCGTCACCGGAGACTTCAAGTATCACGAGTTCTTCGACGCCGAAGGGAAAGTCATGATCGCGGACATTGGCCACTATGAGAGCGAAGCTTTCACAAAAGAACTCTTTCACGAGCATTTGTCCGATAAATTTCCTAGTATTGCACTCTATTTATCCGATATTAACACCAATCCCGTTCATTATATTTAAAGGTCTTTATGGAGAGTACTGTAGCACAGAAGCTAGATGCGTTAAAAAAGCTCCAGTCGATAGACTCACAGCTTGACGAAATCAAGAAAATCCGGGGCGCGTTGCCCGAAGAGGTCCGCGACTTGGAGGACGAGATTGAAGGTTACAACACGCGTATCTCTAAGATCAACGGCGAAATCGAGGAACTTGAGGCCACCATCCAAGGCAACAACAACGGAATCGAAAGCGCGCGCCAGCTGATCAAGAAGTACGAGGAGCAGCAGATGAACGTCCGCAACAACCGCGAGTATGACGCCATCACCAAGGAAGTGGAACTCCAGACACTGGAAATCCAGATCCTTGAGAAGCGTACGCGCGAAGCTCTTCAGGAAATCGACCGGAAAAAAGAAAAGATCGACGCTACGAACGAAACCCTCGCCGAGCGCCAAAAAGATTTGGACAGCAAGCGTGAGGAGCTCGACACGATCATGAAGGAGAGCGAAGACGACGAAGCCAAGCTTCTCCGTAGTCGCGAACGCGCCTACAAGCAAGTGGAGCAGAGACTTCAGCGCGCTTATGACCGTATCCGCGACAACGCCAGAAACGGTTTGGCCGTAGTTGCCGTTGAGCGTAACGCTTGTGGCGGTTGCTTTAACATCGTTCCTCCGCAGAGGCAAGCCGATGTTCGCGAGCGCAAAAAAGTTATCGTTTGTGAGCAGTGCGGAAGAATCTTCGCCGATGTTGTTGACATCATCGAAGAGGAACCGAAGAAAACCAAGCGCACAACAAGAAAGAAAGCCACCACTAAAAAGAAGACAACAAAATAAGTTGATCTCTTTTGGCTAACCACAAAGCATAAAGAAGGCGAAGAATCTGATTCTTCGCCTTTTCTATTTTTAAAGAAAACAATCTTTTAGGGTCACCCATCCACCAGCTCAGTTTTTTGGCTATAAGAAAACAGCAACAGATAAAAAACTTCGCCTTTCGCCCTTCTGCGATACACTTCCACAGATTTCACGGTCCGACCTCCGATTTTCACATCATTATAAGTACCGTAACCGTCCAACACCAGCGCCTCGTCTTTCGCCAACTTCTCCACCAGATCGGGATTCAGCATCTTTTCGATATTCCCCCAACTTTCGGCCTCGGCACTTACAATCCTGAAATCGGCATCCGCAACCAGCATCTCACCGAATTTGGCTTTTAACAGGTCCCTAAACATATCGCCTCTGGACGCCTGTAAAGAAATTTGTTCGGCCTTCTCATTAATCACACCTTCCAAACTCTCCCTTGTCGCCGCCATTTCCTCCAAGTTTTGCCTCAACTCCTCTTCATTGCTTTGCAATTCCTCCGACATCGCCCGCGATTCGTTTAGCAATGTCGCGGTGGTTTCCTGCATGTACATTGCGTCCAACGCATAGGACAATTGCTCGGCAACGGCATTGGCAAACTCCAACATTTGCTCATCCGGCTCTTTTAACCAAGCCAGCTCCAAAACGCCGTTCACCTCACCATCTCCGTGAGCGACGGGTTCCAAGCAAACATATTTAGGGGAAACCTCACCCAAACCCGAACGAATCTTCATGTACTCTTCCGGCAAATCGTTCATCCTGACAGCGCTCCTCTCCTGCCATACTCGCCCTACAAGCCCCTCTCCTTTTCGGAATTCGCTTTCCATGTATTTACGCTTTCCGGACGCATAAGTGGCGCACATTTTCATAACTTCTTCCTCACGGACAAACAGCCCCCCCATGTTGGCGTTGGTAAACGACATCAAAAAATTCAAGACTTCCTCGCAAAGAACGTTTTTCGACGTCCGGTACTTACGAAGAATCCCCGCCAAATCCGCCATTCCCTCAGCGTGTTTTCTTCTCGCTTTGTCCTCTTTCCCTTTCGCCTCCAACGCTTCGTTTTTCAATTTTATCTGATCCACCTGCTTCCTGATTTGCTTCAGCATTGAGCGAAAGTTTTTAATCAAACTCCCCATCTCATCATTCAGGTGAAACTTCTCAAGAACCTTATCTTGCTTTCTGTCCCCTTTCAAAACCGACTTCGCCACTCTATCCAGAACACGTATAGGCCTTGAAATCACTGACGAAAAATAGAAACTCAACATCCCGCCAACGATTAGCAACAAAGCCAAAGCCACCGAACTCACCCAAAGGGCGCGCGCCTCCATCTCTTCACTTTTAATCCGAATCCCATCATACAGGCTCTCAACTCTCGGCTCCGCATCCGCAACAATATCCGCCAATTGACCGGACAAACCACTGTCCGCCGTAAAACCGATCAAACGGTCTATCTCCACCACTTTCTCGAATTGGCGAACATAAGCGTCAATCACGCCGCTGTACTCCTCCACATAAGAGGCCGACATATGAGGCAAAGAAGCCTCCCTTACAAATTCTTGAAAATCCCGAGCGGTTTTCTGCAACTTGTCCGCATAACGCTCATCCTGCCTCAGCATAAAATCCTTCTCGTGCCTTCTCAACGAAAAAGCGAAAACTTTCTCCTGAGCCGAAGGACACTGTTGCAAATCGTGCACATAACGGCGCATGCGCCCCACCAGCCCCCAATCTTTGAATCCTCGCTGGTATTTCGCCTCAACTAATTTGTCGAAACACCGAGAGTATGAAACAATAGCGGCCTGCAAACCTGACACGTCCCCAACGAGGCCCAAATCCTCGAGATTCTCATCTTTTTTCAGGGAATTCAGAATAACATTTATTCGCTTTACACTTTCGGCGTGTGTAGTGACCGCCGTATCTTCAAAAGTTTTAAAAAACGAAGGCGACTTACTTCCATATAGCAAAAAATCCTTTTCGGCTCCGCGACAAGCGTCAAGCAATGACACTACATCCCTGATCTGCCGTTCCGTCTCATGAAAGCCCCCCACCTTTTCAAGCAACACAAATGAGAGCCCCCCACCTATTGCCGAAAGAAAAATCAAACCGAAAAACGCAAGACGGAATTTTAGTTTAATACTTGAAAATTTGAACATCGCTGGCCTATGTTTAGGCCACAAAAGTACACCAAGGCCCGGAGACTTACACTAAGGCTCCCACAACTGTATATTATCTTTTTGTTAAATATGAAAAAAGCCAGATATAAATCTGGCTTGTAATATTTTCTTAGTTTGAACCTCAAAAACCGCCTCAACGACTTTTGGCATCCATTTCCTTAAGTTTGCGTCTCAATATCTTACCTACATTCGACTTAGGCAATTCATCCACAAACTCAACTTCTTTCGGCACTTTATAAGCAGTCAGCTGTTTTTTACAATACTTCCTTAACTCTTCTTTCGTGAGCGAAGGATCTTTTTTAACAACATATATTTTAACCACTTCCGTAGAACGCTCGTTCGGCACGCCAATAGCCCCGACTTCAAACACCCCCGGATGGCTTGACACTACGTCCTCCACCTCATTAGGGTAAACATTGAAACCGGAAACGTTGATCATCTCTTTTTTACGATCCACGATTGTGACATAGCCCTCCGAATCGATCTTGGCCATATCGCCAGTCTTTAACCAACCGTCTTCACTAAACACGTCCTTGGTTTCGTCTGGACGCTTCCAATACTCGCGCATCACTTGCGGGCCTTTCACCAAAAGCTCTCCAACTTCCCCGGTCGAAAGAGTTTCCCCTTCGTCAGAAACTATTTTCACATCCGTACTCGGGAACGGCAAGCCAATAGTCCCAACTTTACCGTTTCCGTTAAGAGGTTGACAGCTTACCACCGGCGAAGCTTCAGTCAATCCGTAACCTTCAGAAAGGTAACATCCCGTCATCTCTTTCCAACGAATGGCTACATGTTCCTGCACGGCCATACCGCCACCTACGGTAACTTTAAGTCCGCTGAAATTCACTTTTTCAAAGCCCGGGTGGCTCATCATGTGGTTAAAGAGCGTATTCACACCCGTCAGGACGGTCGGGGCATATTTGGACATATCCTTAAGAAAAGCGTCAAGATCCCTTGGATTCGTGATCAAAACGTTCTTTTGGCCATAGCTGAACATCGCCATCAGGTTGACCGTAAAGGAGAAAATGTGATAAATAGGCAAAGCGGTCACCATCACTTCCTTGTTCTCCACCAAATTCCCAGCCGACATGTAAGCCAAAGTCTGCTGCATGTTGGCGATTACGTTACCTTGGGTCAACACAGCACCCTTGGCCACTCCAGTCGTCCCTCCCGTGTATTGAAGCAACGCTATATCATCACGACAAAGCGACGGCTCCTCCAAACTCATCGATTTCCCTTTCTTCAAAGTCGTTTTAAAAGGAATCGCTTCAGGCAAAGAATATTTCGGAACCATCTTCTTCACGTACTTCACCGCAAAGTTAACCACCGGACCTTTGATCGATCCCAAAAGATCGCCCACTCCAGTTACGATGACATGCTCCACATCAGTATCGGCCACAACTTCCTGCAATACACTGGCGAAATTCTCGACAACCAATATCGCTTTCGTTCCGGAATCCTGTAACTGATGTTTAAGTTCCCTTGGAGTATAAAGAGGATTTGTGTTCACGACCACCAACCCAGCCCTCAAAGCGCCAAAAACGGCTATCGGATACTGAAGAAGGTTCGGCATTTGGATAGCGAAGCGGTCTCCTCTCTTGAGCCCGAGCCCAGTTGTAAGATATGCGGCGAAATCGCGCGACAATCTGTCTACGTCATTGAAAGTAATGGAAACCCCCATGTTCACGAAAGCTTCCGAATCCCCGAACTTTCGTATCGATCTGGCGACCATATCGGGCAACGAGACATACTCGGTTACGTCAATCTCTCTCGCCATCCCCTCAGGATAAGCGGCATACCACGGTCTATCTTGGCTCATAACAGTGTTGGCGTATTATTTCGGCCACCGGAAACCGATAAGCCGTCATTTTTTTAATGAGTTCGCAATATTAATTCAATAAAACCGATGATTTTTTACGACTAATGATTAATATTGCGTATTGTTTTGCAATTTTACAAAAATCAAAAGAATAAAAAAAACGATTCGGAGCCAACCCGAATCGTTTACAAAACAACATAAACCCAAAATGAAAGTCCGGACGGAAATTAAATCGGCGTCGAAGTAAACCCCATTCTTCGCCGAATCCCTTCCGAACCCTGACACAAAGCTACGAAACGGCCCTGTTTTTTAAAAAAATCGCAAACCAAGAAGCCAAAACTATCGTATTTTGACTATCTTGTACCCTGTTATTTATCAAAATCGCAATTATCCGTGAAGAAGATGAGTAAAAATTACGACATTGACAACGTCGACCTTAAGATACTGAGCCTCCTGACCGAAGACGCGAAAACGCCGTACACGGAGGTAGCCAAAAAGGTATTCGTATCGGGCGGAACGGTCCACGTACGGATGCGGAAAATGGAGGAAATGGGCATAGTCAAAGGAACGACCCTTAACATCGACTACGCCATGATGGGTTATGACATCACCGCGTTCCTAGGCATTTACCTCGAGAGGAGCTCCCTTTACGATTCCGTTTTGGAGCAACTCAAGAAAATCCCCGAGATCGTGAGGATCCATTACACTACAGGCAACTATAACATGTTCCTGAAGCTTCATTGCCGAGACACCAGGCACCTCAAGGACACGTTGCACGACAAGCTCCAGAAAGTGGAGGGCATCGAGCGTACGGAAACCATTATCTCTTTGGAGGAAAGTCTCTCTAGACACATCAAGTTCGGAGAATAAAACGCCGCGATTAGCGGACGGAAAAATAACTGTTTGGCGCCCAAAAGGCGCCTTTTTTCGTTTGGGGGCTTTGGTTTCCGCTTACAGAAAAGCGAAAACTATAAGGCGGATCTATGAGACTATTACAATTTTTTATGGTGCGTAAAAATGGGATTAGCCCGTATTGGAGTATATTTACGTCGGCAACGCAATCATACTCAAACCCATGAACATTATTTTCGTCATATTTAGTACATTTGCACCGCTTTCATAGAAACAGTCTAAATAACGATATGAGTAAGGACAACGAAATTCTTGAGGAAGTAACCGGCTCAGAGTACAAGTACGGCTTTACGTCCGACATCGAACAGGAGTCGGCTCCGAAAGGACTCAACGAGGACATTATCCGGTTCATTTCCAAGAAGAAGGAAGAGCCCGAGTGGCTGTTGGAATGGAGACTGAAAGCCTACCGGCACTGGCTAACACTCGATGAGCCAGACTGGGCAAACGTAGGATACGAGAAACCCGACTTCCAGGACATCATTTACTACTCGGCGCCCAAACAGAAGGAAGGCCCGAAAAGCCTGGACGAGGTGGACCCTGAACTGCTCGAAACATTCAACAAACTCGGCATCTCGCTTGACGAACAGAAACGCCTCACCGGCGTGGAAGTCGCCGTGGACGCCGTACTGGACAGCGTGTCCGTAAAAACCACTTTCAGAGAAAAACTGGCCAAAGACGGCGTCATTTTCTGCTCGTTCAGCGAAGCGGTAAAAGACCACCCGGAATTGGTAAAAAAATATCTCGGCTCCGTAGTGTCGATGACCGACAACTTCTACGCGGCCCTTAACTCGGCTGTATTCAGCGACGGTTCTTTCTGCTACATCCCGAAAGGCGTCCGTTGTCCTATGGAACTCTCCACTTATTTCAGGATCAACGCTTCGGGTACCGGCCAATTCGAAAGAACGCTCATCGTAGCCGAAGACGACTCTTACGTCAGCTACCTTGAGGGCTGTACCGCACCTATGCGCGACGAAAACCAGCTTCACGCCGCCGTAGTGGAAATTTACGCCAACAAAGGCGCCGAAGTGAAATACTCAACTGTCCAAAACTGGTATCCCGGCGACAAGGACGGAAAAGGCGGTATTTTTAACTTCGTAACCAAAAGAGCCCTTTGCGCTGGCGACCACGCCAAAGTGTCTTGGACACAAGTGGAGACCGGATCGGCCGTGACTTGGAAGTACCCAAGCTGCGTACTCAAAGGAGACTACTCGATCGGCGAATTCTATTCCGTGGCCGTTACCAACAACATGCAACAGGCCGATACGGGAACCAAAATGATTCATATTGGCAAAAACACCAAAAGCCGAATCGTATCCAAAGGTGTATCCGCCGGAAAAAGCCAGAACAGCTACCGCGGTTTGGTGAAAGTTCTCAAAGGCGCCGAAAACGCCCGGAACTTCTCCCAATGCGACTCTTTGCTGATGGGTGACAAATGCGGAGCGCACACCTTCCCATACATCGAGGTGGACAATAAGTCTGCTATGGTGGAACACGAGGCCACCACTTCTAAAATCGGCGAAGACCAGCTCTTCTACTGCAACCAAAGGGGTATCGACACAGAAAAGGCCGTAGCCCTTATCGTGAACGGATACTGCAAAGAAGTGCTCAACAAACTCCCGATGGAGTTCGCCGTGGAAGCGCAGAAACTTCTCGCCCTCTCACTCGAAGGAAGCGTAGGCTAAACGCCCGCCATCCGTATTTATCAACCTTACTTTCATTTTCATCCGAATACCATCATGCTTAAGATAAAAGACCTTAAGGCCCAAATCGGGGACAAAGACATACTCAAAGGAATCAACCTGGAAGTGAAACCCGGCGAAGTACACGCCATCATGGGCCCCAACGGATCAGGTAAAAGTACCTTGGCTTCCGTTTTGGCCGGACGCGAAGACTTCGAAGTAACCGGTGGAGAAGCCGTATTCCAAGGCAAGGACGTTCTGGACCTCGCTCCTGAAGACCGCGCCCGCGAAGGCATATTCCTCGCTTTCCAATACCCCGTAGAAATCCCGGGTGTAAGCACCGTTAACTTCATGAAAACGGCCGTAAACGAAGTCCGCGAGTACAGAGGCCTTGAGCCGCTTAACTCCGTGGAATTCCTTTCGGAGATGAAAAAGAAAATGGAGCTCGTTGAAATTTCTCAAGCCTTGCTTAGCCGTTCGCTCAACGAAGGCTTCTCGGGCGGAGAGAAAAAGCGTAACGAGATTTTCCAAATGGCCATGCTTGAGCCAAAACTCGCCATCCTTGACGAAACCGATTCCGGCCTCGACATCGACGCCCTCCGTATCGTCGCAAACGGCGTGAACAAACTCAAGTCTGCCGACAACGCCACTATCGTGGTAACGCACTACCAAAGACTACTCGACTACATCGTGCCGGACTACGTACACGTACTTTACAACGGACGCATCGTGAAGTCGGGAACCAAAGAACTCGCCTTGGAGCTCGAAGAAAAAGGTTACGACTGGATCAAGGAAGAGGCCGACGCCAAAGCCTAAGCCCTCCTTTGTCTTACCTTAAAAGAGTTTCACGATGAGTCAGACAGTAGATAAAAAATCACTCAAGGACATATTCCTCGACCGTTACGACAACGTTGTGGCATCGGCCACAGGCGAAGGCGCCGTTGCCGACATCCGCAAAGCGGCCGCCGAAAAGCTCGCCGAAATGGGCCTGCCAGTAGGCAAAGACGAGGAGTACAAATATTTCCGTATTACCGGACAGCTGGAAAAGCGCTTTGACCACGCCCAAACGGCATCGGCCAAAGACGTAGCCGAGCAAGACTACAAACGTTTCCTGATCGAAGGCCTTGACGCCAACGTTTTGGTTTTCGTTGACGGTCAATACTCGGAGCAGCATTCCCGCATTATCAGCCCGGAAAAGGAAATCCGCATCCGCGACATCAACAAGGCGATTGCCGAAGACGCTGACGCCGTAGCTGGCATCATGGCCAAAGGCACGCAACACGACGACGCTTACTTCTTGGCCAACACGGCTTTGTTTGAAGGCGGAGTAATCATCGAGGTTCCGAAAAGCGCCGTAGTCGAAAAACCGACGGCCATTATCAACATTTCGGATTCCCGCGGACGCAAAGCTTTCTCTTTCCAACGCAATATCATTACTGTTGGAGAGAACGCACAAGCTTCTTTCTACGTAGAGAACAACACTGTTGGCGAGGCAATCAGCTTCCAGAACGGCGCTACGGAAATCTTCGTGGCCGATAACGCCAACGTAAAAGTATACAACCTGCAAAACGACGCCCAGGCTTATCAGGTGAACAACACCTATATCTACCAAGGCAAAAGCAGTGTGGCTACAAACATCACCGTATCAGTGGAAGGCGCCATGGTCCGTAACAACCTCCGCTTCTCACTCGACGGCGAGCATATCGAGTCCAACATGTTCGGACTTTCGTTACTTGACGGTAAAAGCGTTGTTGACCACCACACCGTGGCCGACCACACCATGCCTAACTGCGAAAGCAACGAGCTTTACAAAGGCATCTTTGACGGTAAATCCAAGGGTGTGTTCAACGGAAAAATCTTCGTGCGCCAAAACGCCCAGAAGACAAACGCTTTCCAGTCGAACAAGAACATCCTGCTTAGCGACGACGCCAGCGTAAACACCAAACCCCAGCTTGAAATCTGGGCCGACGACGTGAAGTGCTCGCACGGATGCACCAACGGACAGCTCGAAGACGAACAACTCTTCTACCTCCGCGCTCGTGGTATCGGCGAGGAAAAAGCCAGAGCGATGTTGCTCTACGCTTTCGCCGAGGACGTAGTGACGAAGATCGACAACGAAGCTATCCGCACGCATATCGACAAAATCATCGAAGCCCGCCTGATCAAGTAATCCGGTCAGACACTTCGGAACGCATAACAAAGACGGGGGCGATATATGCCCCCGCTTTTTCCGTTTTTAAGTACGGATATTGGAGACGTTTTCGCAATCCCGGAACACGCTTTCCCAACTCTTGTCCGGACGGTCGTCCGGCTTATTGGCCGGCCACTCCGCTCCGAACACTTCAGCACCTTACCCGAATTCCCATGGCACAGCCCATAAACGACAACGCCGTGACCAACGCGACCCTAGACGTACAAGCCATCAGGGAGCGCTTTCCCATCCTTCACCAAGAGGTGAACGGAAAGCCCTTGGTTTACTTCGACAACGCCGCCACCAACCAAAAGCCCGACACGGTAATCGAGTCGCTGGACAACTATTACCGTAAGGACAACTCCAACATCCACCGTGGCGCGCACACGCTAGCCGACCGCGCGACGGCGGAATACGAGGACACTCGCAAAGCTTTGAAGGATTTCGTCAACGCCAACGAGGCAGAGGAAATCATCTTCACACGCGGCACAACCGAAGGCATCAACCTAGTCGTCCAGACTTACGGGCGCATGGTTTTGGCCCAAGGCGACGAGGTGATTATCTCCGCTATGGAGCATCACAGCAATATCGTCCCATGGCAGATGCTGTGCGAAGAGCGAGGCGCCATTTTGAAGGTGATTCCGATCACTGACGAAGGCGAGATCATTATGGAAGAGTACCTTAAGTTACTCTCTCCAAAAACCAAGATAGTGGCCACATGCCACGCCTCAAACGCACTAGGAACGGTAAACCCCGTAGAAGAGATCATAGCGCACGCCCATAAAGCAGGCGCCAAAGTCCTTATCGACGGGGCGCAATCCTGCGCTCACCTCCCCTTGGACGTACAGGCGCTCGACGTCGATTTCTTCGTAGGCTCGGCCCATAAAATGTACGGCCCGACAGGCACCGGCTTCCTCTACGGCAAGCGCGAGTTATTAGAAGCTATGCCGCCGTTTATGGGAGGCGGGGAAATGATCAAAGAAGTCACCTTCGAGAAGACGACTTATAACGACATCCCGTACAAATTCGAGCCCGGCACGCCCAATATCGGCGACGTGATCGCCTTTAAGAAAGCTGTCGACTTCATTAACGAGACGGGCAAGGAGACAATCGCTGCGCACGAAGAGGCGCTTTTGGCTTACGCCACCGAAAAAATATCGGCCATAAAAGGCGTAACGATAGTAGGCCAAGCCACTCATAAAGTAGGCGTTCTCTCTTTCGTTATCGACAACCTCCACCACTTCGACGTGGGAATGATGCTCGACGCCAAGGGAGTGGCCGTCCGCACGGGACACCACTGCACCCAGCCTCTGATGGCCCGTTTTGGCCTTGAGGGCACCGTTAGGGCTTCCTTCGCTGTTTACAACACTAAAGACGAAGTGGACACGTTAATCGAAGGTGTGGAAAGACTAGCAAAACTCGCTAACCGATGAGTCATATGAGCTTGAACAAGGTACAGGACCAAATAGTAGACGAATTTTCACTGCTCGGCGACGACCGCGAGAGCACTATCTTTTATATCATGGAGCTGGGACAAAAACTCCCAGCCTTGGCCGAAGAGCACATGACAGAGCAGAACCTTATCAAAGGTTGCCAATCAAAAGTATGGCTCACCGCGGACCTAGACGGAAACCGAATCAACTTCAAGGCCGACAGCAACACCGATATCACCAAAGGCTTGATTAGTCTTTTGATTCGCGTGCTGGACGGGCGGACACCAGACGAGATCCTAAGCGCCGAACTGACCTTTATAGAGAAGATCGGAATGGGCGGAATCATCGGTTCGCAACGTTCAAACGGACTTACGGCCATGATTAAGCAGATGAAACTCTACGCCTTGGCTTACAAAACCAAGCTGGCGCAAAAGGCTTAATACCATCGAATAACGTTTCTCATCACCAGCCAATATGGAAGATAACAAACAAGAACAACCGACGGAAGGCACTCCTCTCAGAGACCAAGTGCTGGCCGCGATCAAAACGGTCTTTGACCCGGAGATTCCGGTCGACGTGTACGAGCTCGGACTTATCTACGAGATCAATGTTTTCCCGGTTAACAACGTCCATATCCTTATGACGCTCACCTCGCCGGCATGCCCCTCAGCAGAAGCTTTGCCAGCGGAAGTGGAAGAGAAAGTCAAAGCCATCGAGGGAGTAAACGACGTCAAAGTCGAGCTTACCTTCGATCCACCATACACTGCCGACATGATGTCGGAGGCCGCCCGCCTTGAACTGGGCTTTATGTAATCGAGAAAACCCAAGCGCTCGGCGCCCCACTCACTCTTTGGGCGACGGGCCTACCAAAACCAATACACTTATGTACCCAGCGGAATTAGTTCTCCCAATGAAAGAAGAGTTGCTTTCTCAAGGCTTCGGTGAGTTCACCACAGCAGAGGAAGTAGCAGAGCATTTCGAAAATAACAAAGGCACTACTTTGGTTGTCGTCAACTCCGTTTGCGGTTGTGCCGCGGGAGCTTGCCGTCCGGGCGTGCTCTTCGGCCTCAAACACGCCGAGAAAAAGCCTGATTACTTGCGTACCGTTTTCGCAGGTTTCGATACCGAAGCCGTTGCCAAAGTGCGTGAATACCTTGCGCCGTACCCTCCTTCGTCTCCGGCCATCGCCTTGTTCAAAGACGGCGAACTCGTTCATATGCTTGAGCGCCACCAAATCGAAGGACGCGACGCTATCATCATCGGAAGCCACCTTAAGGGCGTTTTCGAAGAAGTATGCTAAGAAATTTCCTTTTGGAACACGAAAAAGCCGGCCCATAAAGCCGGCTTTTTCTATTTCAGGACAAGTCCTTTTTACCTTACAGACATTACCTTCAAGCCAAAGCCTCGGCGAACAAATCTGAAAACACGCCCTTGTTAGCCTCCACCAAAAGGCTTTCCATACCCAAACGCTCGGCGGTTTCGGCGTTCGGCGCCGTATCCTCCACCATCAAAGTCTCCGACGGATCAAGCCCGGCGTCGGCCAAAACGTGGGCGAAGATCTCTTCCCCCGGCTTCCGCAAGCCCAGCTCATGCGAGTAGTATACCTTCTCGAACAAACCGGACATCGGCTCTCCGAAAGCTTCCTCGAAGCGTTTCTCGAAATAGGTAGCGTGAGTAGCGTTGGTATTACTCAACAAAAATATCCGGTAGCGCTCACCCAATCTCTTCAACGCCTCGACGCGCTCTTCAGGAAAGTCCAACAAAAGCTCGTTCCAAGCGCCCACCACTTCCTCCGGTCTCAGGTCCTTACCGGTGAAGCTTCTGATCGCCTCCACCAAATCCCCCTCTGTTCCCGTACCGACCTCTATGGCATGGAACACCTCGGAACCTTTGAAAAATCCCCACGCCTCATCAGAGGTCACGCCCGCCAAATCGGCGAAACGCTCCACCGAAAGGCGGATATCGATATTGAGGATAACTCCTCCCAAATCGAATATTATGTTCTTGATATCTTTGTCCATTGTCATTCTGAATCTAAAAAACGCCCCGAAGGACAAATACCGGTAACAAAGCAAAAAACCGGACACCCCCAAAACGAAGAGGCGTCCCCTCTTCGGGAAACGCCCCTCCGCACTACCGGATCGCCAAGTACCGGACTTAAGAGCCCGTAGCCATATTGCCTTTCGAATCCACCCGTTTCACTTTGATCACTCCCTGAATAGACTTCAGCGCCTTGATCAGCGTGTTCAGGTGTTTCAGACTGTGCACATATACCTGAAGACTGCCTTCGAAGATTCCGCTGTCGGAACTAAACGACATCGAGCGCATGTTCACTTGCAAGTCTTCAGATATCGTTTTGGTCACATCGTTGATAAGCCCCACACGGTCGGTGCCTATCACCACCAAGTCCGCTACGAAGTCGTTGCTTGCCGCGCTGGCCCATCGGGCTTTTATCACGCGGTGTCCGTGGTTCGACAACAGCTCCACTGCGTTCGGACAACTGGTCCTATGGATTTTTATCCCCTCGCTAACGGTCACAAAACCGAAGATATCGTCTCCCGGGATGGGCTGACAACACTTGGCGAAGTTATAATCCACCACATCCATATCCTCCCCTATCAGGAGTTCATTGGTCTTCTCGCCTTTTTCCTTGGTAAGCGCCTTCTCAAACGACTTGGCGTCGGAGGCCCTACCAGTGCGCTTCTTGGTAACGCGTTCACGGCGTTCCTGAAATTTCTTTATGTCTTTAGGGTCAATCTTACCCAAGGCCACCTTCGAAAGGAAGTCCGTCTGGGTTTTCTCGCCAAAGTGATCTCGCAGGCTCACCCATATCTCGTTGGTCGGCTCCAGCTTCATTTGCTTGAGCTTCCTCAACACTATCTCTTTACCGTCGGATGCCAAGCGTTTTTTCTCCTCGTGCAAAGAGTCTTTGATCTTGTGCCTGGCCTTGGAAGTAACCACATAGTTGAGCCAACCCTCGTTTGGCTTTTGCTTTACGGAGGTGATAATCTCTATCTGGTCCCCGTTGCGCAACTTATAGTTAAGCGGCACAAGCTTCTGGTTTACCTTGGCCCCGATACAGCGCGCGCCCACCTCGGTATGGATATCAAAGGCGAAATCCAAAACGGTCGAGTGCTTCGGCAACGGACGCAACTCTCCCTTTGGCGTAAACACGAAGACCTCCTCGTTGACAAGATTCGACTTAAAGTCGTCAACGAACTCCATGGCCGTCTTCTCGGTCTGTTCCAACATTCCCCTCACACGGGAGATCCATTGCTCAAGGCCAGAATTCGCTCCCTTCGGCGTCTCCTTGTATTTCCAGTGGGCAGCGTACCCTTTCTCCGCAATCTCGTCCATGCGGCGCGTCCGGATCTGCACCTCCACCCATTTGCCTTGCCTACTCATCACCGTAGTGTGCAGTGATTCGTAACCGTTGCCCTTGGGCGTACTAATCCAGTCACGCAGGCGGTCGGGATTAGGGCTGTAATAGTCCGTCACTATGGAGTAGGCCCGCCAGCAAGCGGACTTCTCCAACTCGAAAGGCACATCCAGAATAATCCTTATTGCGAACAAATCATACACCTCCTCAAAGGGTATGTTCTGCTTTTTCATCTTGTTCCAAATAGAGTGGATAGACTTCGGCCTGCCCTTTATCTCATAATTGAGTTTCGAATCGTTCAGCTCCTTTTGCAGAGGCTTAATAAAGCTCCGGATAAAATTGGCCCGTGCCGTCTTCGTCTCGTTGATCTTGTCGGCGATGCCACGATACGTCGTATAGTCCGAATACTTGAGGTGCAAATCCTCCAGCTCCGACTTGATGGCGTAAAGACCAAGCCTGTGCGCAAGTGGCGCATACAGATAGATCGTCTCCGAGGCTATCTTCAATTGCTTGTTGCGAGGCATGCTTTGGAGCGTCCGCATATTATGCAAACGGTCGGCGAGCTTTATCAGAATAACCCTAACGTCGTCGGAGAGCGTGAGCAACATCTTGCGGAAATTCTCCGCCTGCGCCGACGTTCCCTGTTCGAACACACCCGAGATCTTGGTCAGGCCGTCGATGATACGGGCATACTTACGCCCGAATTCGCGCTCGATGTCCTCAAGCGTCCACTCCGTGTCCTCCACCACATCATGCAACAGTGCGCACACAATGGAAGTGGGGCCGAGGCCTATCTCACTGACGCAGATGTCGGCCACCTCTATGGGATGGTAGATATACGGCTCTCCGGACTTACGTCTCATATGCCGGTGCGCCTCGGCCGCTACGTTGAAAGCCTTGCGTATAAGCTTCGCGTCGTCGTCTTTCAAAAACGGCTTCGCGTGGCGCAACAGACGACGATAGCGCCGGAGTATCTGTTTCTTCTCTTCTTCCTTGTCAATCTCGGTCATAATCCAAAATAGCGAAATGATCACCAATCTGTCAAGCCCCGACGCCCCGGCTTTTTGCCGGGAACCCAACGGCCGGTCCCAAACCATGGAAGCATTAACGAAAAACGTCCTGCCGTTGCCGAAAGCCTTGCGTACTTTATTACCTTTGGAACGAAAAAAACAGCGAATACCTTACACTTCCCGACGCAAAAGGCGAAAGATACGTTACCAAACCTGTATGCACCCGCCATAACGGGTAGCCGAGGCGAACATCCGCCCTAGGTGACCACCGCCTCACGTAAGGAAAAGCATGTAAGGCTTGGGGGAAATAAATACGGAAACGGCGAAAAAAAATGGAGAAAGCGTCCTTTTAAAAGGACCCGTACCGCCACCCGAAACCTACTATGAGTAAAGAAAAAGAAACAAAAGTGGTCCTAGTTACCGGAGCTTCGTCCGGAATAGGCCAAGCCATTGCACGTCATTTGGCCAAATCAGGTTACAAAGTCTACGGCACAAGCAGGAAAATCAGGCAGGAACAGGGAGTGATTCCCATGATAATGGATGTCAACAACGAAGATTCGGTACAACAAACCGTAAACGACATCATAGAAGACGAGGGAAGACTCGACGCCGTGGTCAATTGCGCCGGCTTGGGAATTAACGGATCAGTAGAGGAAATGCCCGTCAAGGAAGCCAAAGCGGCTTTCGAAACCAATTTTTTCGGTGTTATGCGCGTATGCCAAGCCGTAATGCCACAAATGAGAAAGCAACGCTACGGGGCCATTATCAATGTAAGTTCCATCGCCGGAGAAGTGGGGTTACCGTTCAGGGGTTACTACTCCGCCAGCAAATTCGCGGTGGAAGGCCTCACCGAAGCCCTCAGGATGGAAGCCCGCCCCTTTGGCGTCAGGGTGATGATCCTACAACCCGGCGACTTCAACACCAACATAGCCAATAGCCGCCGCGGACAGGGCGTGCCGAAAGACTCTCCGTATCACAAGCTTTTGACCGATATGGAACGTCAGATCAAAGAAGGCATGGACAAGGCACCGGGTCCGGAAGAGATCGGTCCGTACGTTGAGCGCATGCTAAAGAAGAGCAACCCCGCCTTGCGTTACCGTGTAGGCGCCCTGCTGGAGACGATTACCCCGACAGCGAAGAGAATTCTTCCGCAGAAGCTTTTCCAAAAACTAATCATGAGCTTTTACGGCCTGAACGGCGTAACACCCGAGGATATAGGTCCGCAAAAATAAATGACTATAAGTCATTAATAAAAAAGCCGTAACGCTTCGGGAAATCAGAAGCGTTACGGCTTTTTTTCGCCCGAAAACAATACATGCAGGGACTGCGCTCCACCTACTCATCACCGAATCAACTTCTTATAGACACACGTCCTGATCACTAAACCCACGCGACCAAGACCCAGTTTGGACACAATTTTGAAGCGAAATACTCGGTGCCCAATCCAACCGACCCGCCTACAAAACAGTGTTTGACAAACGAGGAAAAAAGACTTCCAAGCCCACCCAAAAGGGCCAAGACCGCAAGGGAATATCCTTACTCCCACCGATTCAGTGCGCCTTGGGCTTCGAACTGCAAATGACCAACTGGCGGGCTTATAATGCCAAGACCGAGGAACAATTCGCCGAACGGCCGCCAAACCTTCCCGAATGGGACACTTTCCCCAAAAGCTCGGTACTGTTCAAGGGAAAGGACTTCGAGGTACAGACTGACATAAGTGATCTGGACCGCCTTTCGGACCTAGAGATTGTCAGCGTCCCCTTCCCCGAAACCCACGAAGGCTTTGAGAGACTGAACCTGGCCTTGGAACATATTTGCCGGATACTGGCATTCATCCCAAAAGGTTTTCCCGTCCGGACTATAAAAGAATTAGAAGCCGAGGGCTTGGGAGTCGCAACCGCGCCCCGGGGTATAATCGTTCGAAAAGGACTTTCCGGCCTAGTCGTTAACCCGCAGGTCACTATTGGATTACGGATGGATCAGCTGGCCAAGATGATGACCTCGATGGGTCCGGGCGGAGAGAAGGAGGACCTTGAGATGATGGAACGGCGCGATAAACTGAGAATGGAGACTGGTTTTAACATTCTGACGCACTTCACACAGAGAATCTATAATGTGGGAAAGGCCTTGGCAAGCGCCCGGTTCGGCATGTCTTCCTATCTCAATAGCTTACCGGAAGGCTCCCGCCCGCCCCTAAGCCGTGAGCTGGACGGACTTTCGGCCTTGGTAACCTACTACCTGATGCGTGGCGCAGAAGGAACCAACGTTTACCCAAAAGCGTTCACAAAGCTCTTGGCCCGCACCGATTTCGGCAAGATGTTCTCCCTGTTACCGCCTATGGAGCGCGCCCACTTCAGCAAAAACAACGGAGAAGAGTGGGTAAAACTATTCGCCCATATACTCAAGCCCGAATCCGTTCTGTACGAAGCGGTGGATTGGGCCGACTATAGGGACTATACGTACTATGCCCCGGTCAGACCCAAACAGACGGAATTCGGAATGGACAAGCCCTTTTTCGAATCCGGAGTGTACAAAAAAAGAACAGGGCACTATGCCCACCTCCCAACAGACATATTGTCGTCGCTGATACGGGAGGACTGGTTAAGGGCCATGACCCAAGGCACCGACCTGCTAACCGCCAGAAACTTTCCGGACCCCGCCCAGGGCCATCGCTTACAGTCACTAGGCGCTATGGGCGGGACCGTAGACCTAGTGGGCGATGACGCCTCACCGTCCCCAATAATAGAGATCCGCGGACTGTACAGTATATATGATAACGACGAGCTGAAGCGGAGACTAAAAGCCTGGTTCGCCTACCTTTTCGCCACCAACAAACGTATGGACTACGAATTCGGCGAGGAGTTGCACCCGTTTTACACGCCCCCGCCCCCATCCGAAAGCGACGATTCGGAAGACAACACCCAAGACGACATGAGCTAAGCCCCGTCCACAACGACGGAAAACCACTTCCCTTTTTCACTAAGCACAAAAAAATCCCGGAGGCCTAAAGGCTTCCGGGATTTTCCGGCTCGTAAGCCACCGAAGCGCACCTTCGGGCGAACGGCGCTTCGGCTTATGCCATACCTAGTAAACGGTAATATCAATAACGGTTTCCGCCACCGTAGCCACTACGATTTCCACCGCCGTAGCCACCACGGTTACCGCCACCAAAACCACCGCCAGCGCCTTGAGGACGAGCCTCACGAGGGCGGGCTTTCTTCACTACGATACTACGACCGTCCAGCTCAGAACCGTCGAGGTTCTCTATAGCGTTGTATCCTTGGTCTTCGTCGTCCATTTCCACGAAACCGAAGCACCTTGACTCGCCAGTCTCACGGTCGAAAATAACTTTTGCGGAAGACACCTCGCCAAATTGCGAGAATGCGTCATTAAGGTCGTCACCTGTTGTGTTTGAGCTGAGTTTAGCTACGAAAATGTTCATCTGAAAGTGTTTTTTTTACTTACCTATCACAAAAAGTCTCTCGTAACATGGCCTGGACGGATGATAATAAACACTTCTTTACGGCCGGGCGAACGTTTCGCAAAACGTGGAGGTTTCTAATACTAAATGAGAAACAAAGTTGTTAGCGAAAAAAAACGCTTTGGCCGGGGGAAGGGGTTGATATGTCGTCAGAGTGCGCGGTGTACGTAAAGCTTGATTGTGTAGCGGTTATACCATATGGCCCGAGAACAGCCCAGGCCTTAACAAATATAAGGAAACATACGATCTGACCAGCATTTTAAACTGGAAATATCGAAGAAAAAACCAGCTTCATACCACATGATAGAAGCAGGCAAACTTTAGTCTAAAACTTTAGCCAAAACCCTTGAAAAAGCACCTCAGAAGCCTTTTTTCGATAGGACTCGGGGCTAACAAAATATATACAATATAGAAATCCTTACATAAGACAACGAAAAATCAGAAAAATCGTTGCGAAAAAATACAATTGTCTTTTCCTTAAAAAGGAGCCGACGGGCCCGCCTTATTTTTCCAGCCTTTTCAATGCCAAAAACAACATGTAACTATTACAATATTTATTGAGCCTATTTAAATTATGACCACTTCATAAATATCACTCCCTTCGTTTGGCACTCAGCCATGATCTGTCATTACCTTTTTCAAGACACCTAGACTTGGCTAAAACAAAGGGCCACCCCTGCCAACACCCCCTACCCCAAAGATGTAAGACCAAGAGCTAAACCGCAACAAAACAGCACGACAAGAACAACTTCAAACCCAAAATAAAAAAGGACACGTCCTTTCGGAGGTAACGACAGGTCCTTTTAAGGGTTAGAACGGGTCGTTTCCCCATTAAGGACAGGTCCTTTTTAGCGCAAAAAGGGCAAAAAAATAGCCGTCCCGCGCACGGAACGGCCGTCATTTGGCTGTAAAACGGACTTGGTGTTGTAACCCATCAGGCGTCCACGCCCTCTACGGGCACCTCGACAGGCTTGGGGGTGATTTTTTCGTACTCTATCGACTTGAGTTCCGTACGGATCAGTTTGCTGGGACGAAAGAGCAGCTTATTGCCTATAATCGACGAAGAAGAAACATCCTCGGCTTTATCACGGCCTTCGCTCTTTACGTTCAAATAAAACGTACCCAACGGCCCGAGATTTACGGCGTTGCCGTTTTTCAAATGAACGGGAATCAACTCCACAAACGACTCAAGCACGGCCATGATATCCGGCTTGCTGACTGTGGAAATACGCCCTATCTCGGCTGAGAAGGCGCGGAGGTTTATCGTGCGGTTGCTAACGGCTTGGGCGTAGTGACGCTTCGGCGCCGAAGGCTTGCCAGGTATCGGCTTGGCGATGGACTTGAACTTAACGGCCATGTCTTTTGATGTTTTAGGCGGTTTGACAAATTGTTTTCGTTATTGTCTTCGCTAACATCGGACCAAAGGGCTTTTCAAAATTTGTTAAAAACCCAGCGAAACAAACATATGCTAATGAGGACAAACCTCTCCCCTCCCTTCACAGGTAATAAAACACTGTGGAAACAAAAGGAAAAACCAGAATCGAGTTAGCCTTTGGGATTGGGGATTTTCCTCAACAGAATGGACAAAGAAGCGAAACAGACAACTCCATCCCCCACGAGGAAGCTTGGAATTCCTGTCAGCCTAATGTTGTTCGGCACAAGGCGACAGGACGGATTTTAAAAAATAAAGGACAAAAAAATAACCGCCCCGAATCCGGGACGGCCAGCCGTGGAATAATTTGCAACTGTTCAACCCAAACAAATTAAGCCTCCACGCCTTCAGTGAGAGTTTCAACAGGTTTTGTAGTAATTTTTTCGTACTCAGTAGACTTCAGTTCGGTCTTGATCAACTTGCTGGGCCTAAAGAGCAATTTGTTCCCGATAATCGACGAAGAAGAAACATCCTCAGGCTTATCCCTTCCTTCGCTTTTTACGTTAAGGTAAAAGGTACCCAACGGACCGAGGTTCACGGCGTTGCCTGTTTTCAAATGGACGGGAATCAATTCCACAAACGATTCGAGCACAGCCATGATATCCGGCTTGCTGACGGTGGAAATACGCCCTATCTCGGCGGCAAAGGCTCGGAGATCGATCGTGCGGTTGCTGACGGCTTGGGCGTAGAAACGCTTCGGAGCTGAAGGTTTACCGGGTACTGGCTTGGCTACTGACTTGAATTTTACGGCCATGTTTCCAATGGTTTAATTAAATGGTCACTTGATTTGTCATTTCAGGAAACCAACATCGGACCAAAGCGGCGGACGAAATAAAAAAATTGTCGGCAAGCCATTCAAGTAGGCCCGTATCGATATAATAAGCGGCACTCGGAGTACCGGCCTTTAGGCCAAGCGTAAAAAAATCCGCGAATCATCCGTTCAATTGCCGCGATAGTTTTAAATTTGTTAAGCAAACGTTTTATCCGGCGCGCATGAGCACAGAGGAATCTACTTTGGAGAAGGTGAAAAAGATTTTCACCGCCTACCTTACCAACAAAAGCTTGCGGAAAACCCCCGAGCGCTTCGCCATACTGGAGGAGATTTATTCCCGCACGGGACACTTTGACGTGGAGTCGCTGTACATCAGCATGAAGAACAAAAACTACCGCGTCAGCAGGGCCACGGTGTACAATACCCTTGACCTGCTAGTGGAGTGCGATCTTGTCAGCCGTCACCAGTTCGGCGGAAACCTGGCCCATTACGAGAAATCTTACGGATTCAAACAACACGATCACCTTATCTGCACGGAGTGCCATAAAGTGATCGAGTTCTGCGACCCCCGTATACAGCAGATCCAAAACATGGTGGCCGAGCTAATGGACTTTAGGGCCACTCACCACTCGCTGAACATCTACGGCGTCTGCAAGGACTGCCAGAAGAAATACCAATAAACCACAGCGCCCCGGGCCTCCAGCGCCCGTTACGCTAACCAAACCGCCAGCTAACCATGAAATTCCAGACAGAGACAATCGAGGACATATTGGTGCTCAGAATCGAAGGCGACCTGATCGGCCAAGACTCCGGCCCAGCGCTAATGGAGTTGCTAAACGACAAAATCGAGTCGGGGCTGACTAGTTGCGCCGTGAACATCTCGGGCGTTCGTTACATGAACAGTAGCGGCTTGGGCGTACTGATGACTATACTCACCAAATTCCGCAACGCCGAAGGGGAAGTGGCCTTGGCCGGACCCTCGGAAAGCGTGCAGAAGCTGTTGATCATAACCAAGCTCAACTCCATTTTCACCATCAAGCCTGACGAGCGACAGGCTGTAGACTATTTGAAAAGTTTGTAATCGATGAAGGTTGACATCTTATTGGGTCTCCAGTGGGGAGACGAGGGAAAAGGAAAAATCGTCGACTACTTGGCCCCCAAGTATGATAACGTGGCACGCTTTCAGGGCGGACCTAACGCCGGCCACACCCTGGAGTTTGACGGAATCAAACACGTCCTCCACCAAATCCCGTCGGGGATATTCCGCGAAGGCATCCTGAATATCGCCGGAAACGGCGTGGTGCTTGACCCGGTTATCTTCCGCAAAGAAATTGAAGGCCTCGACAAGTTTGGCAAAGAACTCCGTAGCCGTCTGGTTATCGCGACCAAAGCCCAGCTTATCTTGCCGACTCACCGCCTGCTTGACGCCGCCTACGAAAAGGCCAAAGGCGACAAGAAAATCGGTTCCACTCTCAAGGGCATCGGCCCGACATACCAAGACAAAATCGCCCGTAACGGACTGCGCGTCGGCGACGCCCTTTCCGACAACTTCAAGGAGCGTTACGAAACCTTGGTAGCCAAGCACACCGCCATTCTCGACAATCACGGCTTCGAATACGACTTGGCGCCACTGAACGAGGAATTCTTCGCAGCGATGGACTTCATCAAAGAGAATTTCCGCGTAGAGGACTCGTCTTACTTGGTGAACGGTCTGCTTGACCAAGAGAAGAGCGTATTGGCTGAGGGCGCGCAAGGCTCGTTGCTCGATATCGACTTCGGCAGCTACCCTTACGTGACCAGTTCAAACACTACCGCCGCAGGCGTTTGCTCAGGTTTGGGCGTGGCCCCAGGACGTGTAGGTCAGGTATTCGGCATCTTCAAGGCGTATTGTACCCGCGTGGGCTCAGGCCCGTTCCCAACCGAACTTTTCGACGAAACAGGCGAAAGGATGCAGAAGGAAGGTAACGAGTTCGGCTCCACTACAGGCCGGGCTAGGCGTTGTGGATGGATTGACTTGCCTGCTCTTAAATACGCTGTTATGATCAACGGCGTTACGCAACTGTTCATGATGAAAGCCGACGTGCTTAACATCTTCGAAGAAATCAAGGCCTGCGTTGCTTACGAACTGTCTGACGGAACGGTAACAGAGACGCTTCCTTTCGACATCGACGTACCGATCAAGCCCGTATACGAAACCCTCAAGGGATGGCACCAAAGCCTTTCGGGCATTGACTCGTATGAGAAATTCCCTCAGGAACTGAGAGACTACGTGAAGTTTATCGAGGATTATGTAAAAGTACCTGTCAATATCGTGTCCGTAGGGCCTGACAGAACCGAAACTATCATTCGTGAAGATATTGTTGTCGGTTCATAAAGTAAAAACCGACACTGCGAATGAAAAGCCCGGCCACTTTGGTCGGGCTTTTTTATTGGGACTGGAATCTTCTTCAGTTTGACGTTTCAGCCTTTTGAAATGACTAAAACCCGAAACAGAGACCTGTTAATTACAGGGAAAACACTGACTTTTTGCGGGATGATGGTTAAAAATAAGAAACAGCGTTTCCTTATTTAAACGTTTTTACTATTTTTATAAAAGCCAGACATCGGGCCCGAGCACCGGATAGTCTTGGGGAGAATAATTCAAGCCAAGGCTTCCAGCATCCCGCACGGGTCCTTTTTCTTTTTATCCATCAACAAATTTTTTCTAGACCCATGAGTTTTAAAAAGTTCATTATCATCCCTCTAATGGTGGCCGCCTTGGCTTTTACGATCCAAGCGCTGGACCAAGTCCTTCACTCTTACGTTCCACCTGAAGGAAACCTCGGTTTTGGCTGGATTGCGTTCCAGGCTTGGGCAATGTATTTCCTTGCCGGTTGCGACCTTAAAGGTGGCGTAAAGACTTTCCTTGGTTATGTAATGGGAATCTTGGCCTCCATCGGCATCATGACTATTGGCGGTCAGCTTGGAGACTTGGGCTTCTGGGCATTCCCTGTAGCTGTCTTCATCATTGTGATTCCGGTTATGTGTCTCGAAAAGATTCAATGGCTGGATTTCATCCCCGCACTGTTCGTTGGAGCCGGAGTGTTCTTCGCTTTCATGTCGTATGTACCTGGAGCTACTTTCACCTCGGCCACAATCACTGAGCTTATTTACTGCGTAATCGGATTGTTCTACGGTTTCATGACCGTGTCGTTGCGCGGAGCTTACGAAGCCAAGGTCAACGCAGGGCAGGAAGAAGAAACTCCTGAGGAGGTTGAGGCTTAAGCAATAAAAGAAACAAACGGAGAAATTAAAGAAGCCGTCCCATAACCGGGACGGCTTCTTTGTATTTGGTAACACCTTATATAGTGATCACTTTTTTCACAGGCACTATTTTGCGAAAGCCGAGCGTTTATTAGATCATGAAATGGCTTTAAGCGCCTCAAGCACATCAGCGGGCTCAGCTCGTTTTGTGTAATCAGCTTCGGCAAAAGCATATCGTACGATTCCCGACTTATCGATTACGTAGGTCGCCGGCAAGGGAAGCTCCCAAGAGTCATCTCCATCTACCTTTTCCAAGTCGATTCCGAATGAAGAGTAGACCCTCCTTAGACTCTCCGGCAAGGCGAAGACCAACCCATATGAGCGCGCCACTACATTACCGACATCACTCAGCACCTCAAACTCCACACCTGATTTTTTAACTGTTTCCAAACTGTTATCGGGTGTCTGAGGCGATATAGCGATCAATTTGGCTCCCGCTTTCTCTATTTCCGGCAGGGCCGTACGCAAAGCCGCCAGTTCCAGATTACAATACGGACACCAAGCACCACGGTAAAACGACAAAACCACCGGCCCTTCGGCCAATAACGAATCAAGGCTCACCTCATCACTTAATACTCCGAGCAATATGAAACCGGGAGCTTTCTCTCCCACTCCCAAGGCTTTTCCAGCCAAGCCTGAGTCCTTCAACGACACAGTCGCAGCATCCATTACTTCCAACGCTTCCGCAGGGATCACTTGACGGGATCCGGCTTTCTTCTCTTCCAGTTTTTCTTTGAGCGACATAGTTTCCGTGTGTTTGCTTAGGGTTAATTCGATTTCGACAGGCCGGTTTTCCCGAACGAAATCACGAATATCACAGAAAGAGAATACGATGGCAATACCATAAGGTTTTAGAAAAAATGCCTTATGAGCTAAAAAAGCAACACAATGGATCTTCGACTTTCCGATACTTTCAGTAGAAATGAAGGTGAATCAAGAGTGGTTTTTCCAATCAACATAAAGTTAATCGAACACTGTTTCAAACGAACCGATAACTAATCATTTGCCTTTAGAAGGCATTTTACTTCTGACTAAAATATAATGCGGTAACACAAATTGTAAAAAACGCATTTCATTCTCAATTCAAAAAAAGAAAAACTCAAACCCTCCATTAATCATACTCTTAGACTTCCATATAACGTCCGCTGAGACCCTTTCAAACTTTCATGCAAATATACCACTACAACAGGCTACACATTATTCAGGCTCGTTTATTACTATCACATCCAAAAATCTATTTAAGCAAAAAGGGTGTTCCCAAAACGAGAACACCCTTTTTCATTACTGGAGGTCGCGAGCGGATTCGAACCGCTGTAAAAGGTTTTGCAGACCTCTGCCTAGCCACTCGGCCACGCGACCTTTTTTATTCAATCAAATTTCCTTCAAGAAACTGGGAGGTCGCGAGCGGATTCGAACCGCTGTACGAGGTTTTGCAGACCTCTGCCTAGCCACTCGGCCACGCGACCTTTTATTCGGTCAATTTTTCCTTGAAGGATATTTGGAGGTCGCGAGCGGATTCGAACCGCTGTACGAGGTTTTGCAGACCTCTGCCTAGCCACTCGGCCACGCGACCTTTTATTCGGTCAATTTTTCCTTGAAGATATTGGAGGTCGCGAGCGGATTCGAACCGCTGTAAAAGGTTTTGCAGACCTCTGCCTAGCCACTCGGCCACGCGACCTTTTTATCCAATTAAATCAAGGAATCCCTTTGGAGGTCGCGAGCGGATTCGAACCGCTGTACGAGGTTTTGCAGACCTCTGCCTAGCCACTCGGCCACGCGACCATCTAAACTGAAAAGAGTTGAAAATTGTTGAAAAATATCTTTGTCGATTTTATCTCCAATCTTTAAAAAGCAATCCGGAAATCGCCCCTGACATACCGCCAAGGCCACCTTCACTTTGCGCTCCCTTTTCCGTTATGGGATTGCAAATGTAGGGAAAGGCTTTGTTTTCGCAAAGCTAAACGCACAAAAAAAAGCGCCCTACTGGGCGCTTTTCAATATTTTTAACAATCAAACGAATTATCCGTTTTTCTCGTCGCTTTCCATTTTCTTCTTCAAAGCAGTCAAAGCGTCGAGATCGCCCAAAGTGGTCTTCTCGCCTTCGGCTACGTTTGGCTTACCAGCTGGCTTAGCAGACTGGGCTGGCTTCTTCTTAGGAGCTCTCTTCTTCTCAACGGCAACTTCCTGGAAAGTAGCGGTGTGAGAAAGAACGATGCGCTTGTCCTCTTTCGAGAATTCCATTACGCGGAAGTCCAAAGCTTCTCCAACCTCTGCCTGAGATCCGTCCTCTTTCACCAAGTTCTTCGTAGTAGCGAAACCTTCGATGCCGTATGGCAACTCCAATACCGCTCCCTTGTCGTTCTTGCTGAGGAGAGTACACTTGTGGATAGAACCTTTTGTGAAGATAGACTCGAAAGTATCCCATGGGTTCTCTTCCAACTGCTTGTGCCCCAAAGCGAGTCTTCTGTTATCAACGTCGAGTTCGAGTACTTGTACTTCAAGCTCTTCGCCAACTTTGATGAACTCAGAAGGATGCTTGATCTTCTTAGTCCAAGAAAGGTCAGAAACGTGAACCAAACCGTCGATACCCTCTTCAAGCTCTACGAACAAGCCGAAGTTAGTCAAGTTACGTACGATGCCTTTATGACGGGCTCCGATAGCGTACTTTTCTTTCAAGTCAGCCTTAGTCCATGGATCCTCAGTGAGTTGCTTGATACCCAATGACATCTTGCGCTCCTCGCGGTCCAAAGTCAAGATAACAGCGTCGAGACGGTCGTTGATCTTGATGAAGTCCTGTGGATTTCTCAAGTGCTGTGACCATGACATCTCAGAAACGTGGATCAGACCTTCAACGCCTGGCATGATTTCCAAGAACGCACCGTAGTCAGCAACGTTAACGATACGACCGTTAACTTTAGAACCAACCTGAAGCTCTTCTGACAACGAATCCCATGGATGAGGAGTCAACTGCTTCATACCTAGAGAAATACGCTTCTTCTGATCGTCGAAGTCGAGAACTACAACGTTCACCTTCTGATCCAACTGAAGCACTTCCTCTGGGTGGCTGATGCGCCCCCAAGAAATATCCGTAATGTGGAGAAGACCGTCTACACCACCGAGGTCGATGAACACACCGAAGTTGGTCATGTTCTTGATAACACCCTCGAGAATCTGACCTCTCTCCAAGTTGTTGAGGATCTGCATCTTCTGCTTCTCGAGATCTTTCTCGATAAGGATCTTATGAGATACAACAACGTTATCGTTAGCGTAGTTGATTTTCACAACTTTCACTTCCATCTTCTTACCAACGAACACGTCGAAGTCGCGGATCGGCTTAACGTCGATCTGAGAACCTGGCAAGAAGGCCTCAACACCGTGGATATCCACGATAAGACCACCTTTGGTTCTTCTCTTAACCACACCTTCGAGTACGTTATCGTTGTCAAGAGCGTCTTGGATACGTTCCCAAGCCTTAACGATTTTTGCCTTACGACGCGAAAGAACAAGCTGTCCTTGAGCGTTTTCTTGCTCCTCAACGTAAACCTCAACCTCGTCACCTACTTTAAGGTCAGTGAGATCGCGGAATTCAGAAGCAGAAACCAATCCGTCAGATTTGAACCCGATGTTCAAAACAACGTCACGGTCGGAAATAGCAACAACAACACCTTTAACTACCTCGTTCTCGTGAACTTCGTTAAGGGTACCGTCATAAAGCTTTTCCATTTCGGCTTTCTGCTCAGCAGAGTAGCCTTCGCCAAAACCTTTTGTTTCCAGCGCGTCCCAGTCAAAATCTTCGATATTTGCCATAATATAGCAGCCCTGAGTTACAGTTCCGCATAGGGCGATCCGCGAAACCTTTTGGTTAAACATTTACTCCTCTCCAGAAAAAACCGGAAAGACGTCATTACAAACGACCGGCAAAGGTAGTAAGTTTTTGGGCCATACCCAAATACACCCTCCAATAAAGACACCGAAGCGCAGCTTTGCCCTCCTTATTTAAAGCTAATCGAGATTTATGGGCGTTTGATCCGTTTTTTTTCGGATATTCAACCCATAGCATTGCAAAAGCCGACAACAGTCCTATTTTTGCGTAAAATAATCAAACCCTATGAGCGTTTTAGTTAATAAAGACTCCAAGATTATCGTTCAGGGATTCACTGGCTCGGAAGGAACATTCCACGCTGAGCAAATGATCGCCTACGGCAGCAACGTAGTAGGCGGCGTAACCCCGAACAAAGGCGGACAGACCCACTTAAACCTACCTGTTTTCAACACCGTTAGCGAGGCCGTCGCAAAAACCGGCGCCGACGTTTCCGTGATTTTCGTACCGCCGGCCTTCGCCGCCGACGCCATCATGGAAGCCGCCGACGCGGGAATCAAGGTAGCTATCTGCATCACCGAAGGCATCCCTACCCTCGACATGGTCAAGGCCAAGGAATATCTTTCGAAAAGAGACACTCGCCTGATCGGCCCTAACTGCCCTGGCGTTATCACTCCCGGAGAGGCGAAAGTAGGCATCATGCCCGGTTTCATCCACAACCCGGGACGCATCGGCATCGTTTCCCGCTCGGGAACACTCACTTACGAGGCCGTTGACCAAATCACAAAAGCCGGACTCGGACAGTCGACCTGCATCGGTATCGGCGGTGACCCGATCATCGGAACGACCACCAAAGACGCCGTTCAGCTTTTGATGGAAGACGACGACACTGACGCCATCGTTATGATCGGCGAAATCGGTGGCGGAATGGAGGCTGAAGCCGCTTATTACGTAAAAGAGCACGGCACTAAGCCAGTCGTAGGTTTTATCGCCGGACAGACAGCGCCTCCAGGCCGTCGTATGGGTCATGCTGGAGCTATCATCGGCGGAGCGGACGACACAGCCGAAGCAAAAATGAGAATCATGGGCGAATGCGGCATCCACGTAGTTCAGTCCCCTGCGGACTTGGGCAAAACGGTACTGAAAGCCCTCGGAAAAGACGCCATCGCATAATCGAAAGACTTGCGAAAACGAAATATCAGAACGGCCCTTCTCGGGCCGTTTTTTTGTTCCTAAAGATTGCATCGGTATTAGGTCTTAGGTATCGCATCGATACATATTCAACCCTCTCCTTTATTTTCAAAAAAACAGTCCAACCAAAGACCAAACTGGGTCTCTTTTGAGAAATTATTAAGCACAAAAAAAGCCCATCCAAAAAGGATGAGCTTTGTACCCAGGGCCGGAGTCGAACCGGCACGCCCGAAGGCATTGGTGTTTGAGACCAACGCGTCTACCAATTCCGCCACCTGGGCAAAACAGGATTTTTGGCTCCGGCGGATGCCGAGTACCCAGGGCCGGAGTCGAACCGGCACGTCCGTAAAGACATTGGTGTTTGAGACCAACGCGTCTACCAATTCCGCCACCTGGGCAAATCTCATGAAAGCGCGTAAAATGCAGTACCCAGGGCCGGAGTCGAACCGGCACGCCCGAAGGCATTGGTGTTTGAGACCAACGCGTCTACCAATTCCGCCACCTGGGCAAATCGGCGCTTCACAAGAGAGCCTTTCAAAAGGAAAACATGGTACCCAGGGCCGGAGTCGAACCGGCACGCCCGAAGGCATTGGTGTTTGAGACCAACGCGTCTACCAATTCCGCCACCTGGGCATGTCCCTTTGAAAATAATCCTAGTATTTTAAATCTCGCCAAACCAACGTTGAGGCTTGCGTACCCAGGGCCGGAGTCGAACCGGCACGTCCGTAAAGACATTGGTGTTTGAGACCAACGCGTCTACCAATTCCGCCACCTGGGCAAATCCCTTAAGAAAAGTACTGTCATTCAATCTGTTACAAACCCACTTTAATGGATTCGTACCCAGGGCCGGAGTCGAACCGGCACGCCCGAAGGCATTGGTGTTTGAGACCAACGCGTCTACCAATTCCGCCACCTGGGCATCGCTTTCGCTTAAGGGACTGCAAACATACAAACCCAATCTGGAAAGACCAAACCGTCAGGATTCTTTTTTCTTGAACTATTCTAACAAGAACACCCTAAAAAACTAACTCACAACAGATTAGCTTGCATTATTTTCCTTCGCCTTTTTCGAACATGAATTTCTCGACGAGCAAAATCAGAATATGAATCACTTTTATGTGGATTTCCTGTACCCTGTCGGCGTACTTCGGGCCTTCAACCCGGATCTCCACATCGGCCATTCCCGCAAGTTTTCCGCCGTCTTTCCCCGTCAGGGCGATTGTTTTCATGCCTTTGGCTTTGGCCGCTTCCACCGCGCGGATTACGTTCGCCGAATTTCCGCTGGTGCTTAACCCGAAAAGCACGTCACCTTCAGAACCTACCGCCTCCACGTATCTCGAAAACACGTACTCGTAACCGAAATCATTACTTACGCACGACAAATGGCTGGGATCCGAAATCGCAATTCCCGGCAAGCCCGGACGATTGTCACGGTAACGCCCGCTTAGTTCCTCGGCAAAGTGCATCGCGTCGCAGTGCGAGCCTCCGTTTCCGCACGAGAGCACCTTTCCGCCCGCTTTGAACGAGTCGGCCAAAGTCTTTGCCGCCGATTCAATGTTTTTGATATTCTCCGGCTCGTTAATGAAGCGGTCCAATGTCGCAGCCGCCTCTTCCAACTCTGATTTTATAATATCCTGAAAGCTCATTTCCTCTTCAATTTTAAATCGGCCCAAAACCTTTAGATCCGAAACAAAAAAACGGAAGACCGGGCCAAAACCCCGTCTTCCGTCCAATATACAACATTTCCGAATACCCGACGCCCTCAAAGCGACGGGATCAATATCACAGCTTGCTTACAGGCGCTTTGCGGTCTACTTTTTTCACAAGCCCCTGCAACACTTTGCCCGGACCAGACTCCGTAAATTCCGACACGCCGTCGGCCAACATGTTTTGTACAGTCTGAGTCCATCGCACGGGAGCCGTAAGCTGAGCGATCAAGTTCGCCTTGATCTCCGCCACATCGGTAGAAGGCTTGGCAGTTACGTTTTGGTAGATCGGGCAAGCCGGAGTCGAGAATTCCACGGCTTCGATAGCTTTGGCCAATTCCTCGCGGGCAGGCTCCATCAGCGGCGAATGGAAAGCGCCACCAACAGGCAACGGCAAAGCACGCTTAGCGCCGGCTTCTTTCAATTTTTCGCAAGCTTCGGCCACACCTTCTTTAGAACCCGAAATAACCAACTGCCCGGGGCAGTTGTAGTTAGCGGCCACAACTACGGCGTCAATGCCTTCGCAAACCTCCTCTACCACGCTGTCTTCCAAGCCCAAAACGGCCGCCATAGTACCGGGAACGGCTTCGCAAGCTTCCTGCATGGCGGCGGCGCGCTTGGCCACAAGGCCCAAAGCATCTTCAAAATTCAGGGCACCGCAAGCCACCAAAGCGGAAAACTCACCCAATGAGTGACCGGCAACGGCCTCGGGAGCCGTGTCGGGCTGAACGATAAAACGAATTACCGAATCCAGAAAAATCGCGGGCTGAGTAACTTTTGTTTCCTTGAGGTCAGCGTCAGATCCTTCGAACATCACTTTAGTGATTTCGAATCCCAAAACTTCGTTCGCTTTGTCAAAAAGCGCTTTAGCTTCTTCCGACCCTTCGTAAAGGTCTTTTCCCATTCCTGAGAATTGGGCCCCTTGACCGGGGAACATATATGCTTTCATCCGTCTATTTTTTATTGATCGGTTTCCTTTTATTTCCAGACATCTCACCACTCGGAAACAGAAACCGAAACGAGGTAGCTAAATTAATCATCGGACGAATAAAATCACCGGCCGCCTTTATTTTTTTTCTGATTCATGACAAACATCAGAAAACAAAACCACCCCAAACAAGAACTAACAAATTGAATCACTGACAATTAACGTAAAAAACCAAAAACACAACCTCTCTATATTTTAGGTATAACATTAAAATACTCAGTAAAAAAATTCACTAACAAAAAGGAAACGCTGGAAGAAACACAGAACCTCAACACTCTTGAAATCAAATTGAGTTCCTTTTTTGAAACACAACAAGAACAAACTATACACAATCCTTTCCGCTATATTTTCCAGCTACGTGGTTTAACTTAAGCTCAACAGAAAACAGGCTTCCTAACGCTTGAGAATTGTCAAAATCATTTTTTTCATAAAAAAACACAGCGCAAGCAACCTAGACACAATAGCCCGTGTCAAGTCGGAAAGTTAAGGGAAAACACACCAACTAGAAGTTGATATTCCTTTACATAATCTTAGCATTTATAATAGTAAACACGTCGTTCATGGAAAAAAGGAAGAATCCTCGGAGGTTTTTCATACTTTTACCAAGCTCACGTAAAAAACGAAATTTTAACCTAAAAAATATCTACGTCATGAAGACACGTAAACTGTTCATTATATCGGCCATGGCTTTGGCCACAGGTTTTATGGCCTCATGCGGAGGTTCCAAGAAGGCAGCTCAAACAGGCGTACAGCCAGACGAGGTGGAAATCGTAGTCCACTGCTCGGGCCCGGAATATTATTCGAACGGCCAATTCATCAGGGCCAACTCTATGGGCGAAAGCCTTGACCTGACACTTTCGAAAAAGAAAGCCAGAAACAACACGCTACAGGAACTCGCCGGAAAGATCGAAACTTCCGTACAGTCGGTAATCGACAACTACCAGAAATCAGCGGCCACTACCCGTGGCGAAGAGCTTTCGAAGCGTTACGAAGAACTGACTCGCGAAGTGATCAAGCAAAAAATCAGCGGTTACACAACGCTTTGCGAAAAAGTAACCAAATCGCGTGACGGCAAGTACAGAACTTACTTGGCTTACGAGATCTCGGTGGACAACTTGCTCAAGCCTTTGTCTGACCGTATTTCAAAAGACGAGTCTTTGAAAATGGATTACGATTACGAAAAATTCAAAGACACATTCGAAAGCGCACTCAAGGAGTACGAAAACCAGCGCTAAAATATAACTCATCCTTTAACGGGAAAGCCCGCGGACCGCAAAGGTTCGGGGGCTTTCCCGTATTATGTTCTATCGGGGCGCCCTCTTCGCAGAGTGACGCTTTTTCGGTTCGGAGCCACGGACACAACACCCATCCGCCTCCGCACACTTCCGAAACCCGCCCACTTTTAAGCTTCATACCATGTATAGATTTACCGTGCTGATTATCCTGGCGCTCGCGCTGAGTTCCTGCGCGGCGAAACGGTACCGCAAACTAGCTTCGCAGTTTGAAAAGGCCGGACTTGTCGATGACGCCGCAGACTATTACTACCGCTCGTTGGTAGCCAACCAAGACAATGTGGAAGCCAAACTTGGCCTTCGGAAAAACGGCCAGATTGTTTTGGACAAAAAATTCGGGACATTCCGGCAATCTTATGAAAACGGCTCAACAAAATCGGCGGTTTATCAATACAAAGAGGCTACTGAATACGCCGAGAAAGTGAAACGAGTCGGTGTTCAGCTTTTTATCGCTCCGGAACAAAAAAGCTATTACGAAGAGGCTTTGACCGAATTTTTGGACCAACGTTACACCGAAGGCATGAAGGCCCTAAATGCTGAGGAATTCCAAAAAGCCAGAAAAACGCTTGAGGAAATCGCAAGGTTCAAATCCGGATTCCGAGACGTTGACGCGAAGCTTATCATAGCCCGCTACGAGCCCGTTTACCGACAAGGAATCGACGAACTGGAGCGCGGATTGCCTCGCTCAGCTTATTACCGATTCTCCAAAGTACTTTCAGGTTCAAAAACTTATAAAGACGCCGAAGCGCTGAAAAAAGAAGCGCTGGACAAGGCGACGATAAACGTTGTCGTAATTCCGTTCACTACCAGCAGGATTGTTGATCACAATGTCCATCCTAAGTTCATGTCTTCCGTTAACAGCGGGTTGCACAAAATGCGCTCCCCGTTCTATCGCATGATCGACGGGCAGGGAATTTCCCCGAAAATGTCATTGGATGAGCAACTCAAGATCGCGAAAGAAAGAGGCGGACACGCTATCCTTGTCGGACATATCAGTGAAGCCCAACTCTACGAAGGTCGATTGCAGGCCGAACGCCAGAAGTGTTACCTAAAGGAAACCAAAGAATACAAGGACGAAAACGGAGAGAAGAAAACCAAAGTGATATACCACAAGACTTGGTTTACGGAATACAACAAAAAACACAACGCAAACCTCAGCCTGGATTACAAATTGGTATCTACGGCGTCGGGCGAGATATGGAGTGCGGGAAACTATAATAACGACCGAAGCGCAAATCTTCATTACGCAAAATACGACGGCAATTACAAACGCCTTGTGCCGGGATACTGGAAATACAAAAGCAGTAACAGCGACAAAGACGAAGTAAAGGACAGCTCCTATTCCGTCAACAGCCTCAGGAGGCTTTTCCAAGGCAGACAAAGCATTCCGTCAGCTACGGCTTTGGCAAACGAACTTGTGGCCGACGCCTCTCGTCGTCTGGTGAAATCGGTTGAGAAATTTAATCCTGAAAAAAAATAAACTCACGCTTTTCACCAGTTACCCTTTTTGCGCAACAACTCTATCCGCCTTATGAAACAAAGCGTACAGTTATACCTCGCCTGCGCCGTCCTTTCCGTTTTTATGGCCGCATGCGCCGCCAGCAAACCCACTATAGATTTGGAAAGCCTGCCGGAATGGGTGAAATCCAAACCAACACAACCAGGATACTTCACCGGAGTCGGTCGAGCCAATAAAGTGGGGACCGTGGAACAATATACCGCCGAAGCCCGCCGACAGGCGCTCAGCGATATGGCGCAGGAAATTTCCGTAAACATTTCCACACAATCCGTGATGTATCGCTTCGATGCCGGGGAAAACGGTTCTTCGGAATTCTTCCAAGATATGGTTCGCACCAGTTCAAACGATTATCTGGAAGGCTTTCAGGCTACCGATAATTTTGAAACCGAGACTTACTATTGGGTCTATTACCGAATTCCAAAAGACGAATATTACCGACGAAAAGCCGAGCGCAAACGCAAAGCCATGGAACGGGCGGAACTCCCCTACCAAGAGGCCGTAACAGCCGAAAACAGTTCGGACTATAAAACGACACTAAAGAAATCGGCGCAGATACTGGAAGCGCTCAAGGGCTACCTTTCGGAAGAGACTGCTACGGAAATAGACGGCAAGAAAACCGACTTGGCCCGAGAGGCCCTCGATATAATCGAACGCTCCGCCTCCGCCATCAAGATCAAGTTCCAAAGTAATGAGATCAACGTCAACCGAGGCAATACGCTCCCAAAATCGCCAAGCTTCACTGTCTTGGACGCTTCCGGTGAGCCTATTTCCGATTTTCCTGTAAAAATAGAATACAGCGCCGGCTACCTTAGCCAATCCAAAGCCGTTTCGGGCACGGACGGGAAAATCGTTTTGGATAAATTCAGGGCAGATTCCAAAAAGCCGAAAGAGTTTGTGACCGTAACCAGTGACTGGGAAAAGCTGACCAGAAGTTCCACCCGAGATATTTTTGTACGAGGAATATTCAGAAGGTTCAAACCGACAGAATACCGCTGTACGATCAATATTAAACAACCGCTCGTTTACGTTTCCGCCGACAAATCTTACGAAACGCTGAAAAGAAGCCTCAATCATCAGCTGGAAAAAAGATCGATACGGGCCACCACAAAAAAATCCGGCGCATCGCACAGGCTGGAAATCAAATCGGAGAGAAAAAAACAGGGCGACGAAATCGTTATCCAGGTCAAGGGAACACTTACCGACGCCAAAGGTAAGCGGATTTTCTCCAAAACATTCGAAAAACGGATGTTTGACTACAGCCTTCCAGACAAATCGGACGGCGCCGTATACGACAAAGTAAAACCCGAATACGAAAGAAAACTGATTCGCCCGATGCTGGATAAAATCTTGGGACGATAACAACTTCTTTCTGCATAAAAAGGTCCGGAACGACATCGCTCCGGACCTTTTCTTTTATATTCAACTCAAGCATTAGAGCTTCGAAGACAAAAAGTCAGATATTATTGACCGCACTTCCGACGCGTCAGACATATCGGCGTCCATCGGGATATCCAGATAGAGATTACTCTCATCCATCCCCAACATCTCGCCCAACCAACCCGTGCGCCTGTCCAGCTCCATATAAATCCGGATATGCTCGTGGCAAGGCACAAAAGCCACTTCCAGTTCGTCAATTTTTCCTCGGAACTGTCCGCTAACCGGAAAGAACTCGAATTCCTGAATAAAGGGAATATTTCCCGCCCAATTTCTCGGTTTACGCTCAAATTCAATCTCTCGGATACGGAAGCCCAGATCGTCCAAAGCGTTCATAAAAGCCCCTTGCACCGGATGCGGCATTACCTCTATCGCGTCATCATCCTTTGGGTCCAAAGCGAAACTCACGTCGGCCTCGGTACGAACCCACGACCTGACTTCGCCCAAAGAAACGGGCATATCTACCGGCACGTCCAAGTGAAACGGAATCTCGATATGCTCTTCCGATGTTACGGTTATTTTATCGCTGATTTTATATCTCGCCAATTCCAGTCGCCTCGTAACCTTTTCGGGCGCGTCTTCCCTGTCGCTGTCGTTTTCGACTCTCATTTCCGTCAAAAACTTCAGCGTTACGGATTCCACCTCTTGGTCAATATTTCCGCCATACATGTGCAACACGCCGCTCAGGCTATCTCCCGCACACACTCTATCAGTATCCAGCACCGCATCGATTTTGGTCGCACCAACTCCGACACTCGCCATCACTTTCTTAAAAAAAGACATATTATTCTATATGATTATTTTTGATTAGGGTTCTTACCGTCTGTTTAGTCAAGCATTTTCATCGCCGTATCCAGATACAAGTAAACGTCTTCCGGATGAGGACCGATTTTCTTTTTCGCACGTTTATTACCCAAACGCACCACTACCGCATTCTTATTCGGTATCACAAAAATGTATTGACCCAAAATCCCTCGGCAATAAGGCACATTCACACCTTTATAATTCACGACCCACCATTGAAACCCGTAAAAGTCAACCGGCTTTCCACTTTTGTCCACAAGGTAAGAAGCCGGTTTTGTGGCTTCTTTCACATAATTGCCAGACACTACCTGCTGACCGTCCCACTCTCCACCATTTAGTACCAATTGGCCAATTCTGGCAAAATCCGGAGCATTAGAGTTAAAACAGCAATAAGCCTTTTCTATTCCGTCCTTCTTACGGTCCACACTCCACAAAGCGGGGTGCAAGGCTCCTATTTTCGACCAAAGCTTGTCTCCCGCATAATCGGCAAGATCTTTTCCGGTCGCGCTTTCCAAAACCATGGCCAACAGTTGCGTATTGCCGCTAAGGTATTTGAATTCCACGCCGGGCTTTTCCACCACTTTAAGGCCGTCAATCAAAGCCCGAAGATTCGTCCCGTAATAGGCCTTTGTGGTTACCGAGAAAGGATTTCCGTAGCTTTCGTCCCAATTCAGGCCCGAACTCATAGTCAAAACATCCCGGATCTTCAGCTTAGCGTTTTCGCCTTCGGCAAATGCCGGAACGAAATCGCCTACGGCTTGGTCTAGGCTTTTAATTTTCCCTTCGTCCACAGCAATGCCGACCAATAAGCTGACAATACTCTTGGCCATCGAAAACGAATTCGACAAGGACTCCGGCCCGTAACCGTCCCAGTATTCCTCGTATCGCACTTTTTGGTTTTGCAAAACGAAAAAAGCCACCGGATCCAACTTCTCGATCGCTTTGCGGTGTTCTTCCGAAATTTTAAAACTGTTGTAAGCGGCGTCTTTGGCCCAAGGCTCTGGCTTCCCTGTCTTGACGACGCGGTTATCGAACAACTTGTAATCCGTAATATCAGCGGTAGTGTAAATCAGCGCCCGCCTAAAATATTCCGGACTCAGGAGCAACACACCCCCGATGATAAGTACAGCGATAAGGACTCCCCTTGTCAGTTTCTTTTTCATGGTTGATTCCGGTTAGATTTGCCAAAAACCGGCTAATAGCCGGCAAGACAGAAAGGGGACTATTTTACGAAAAAAATCATCGACACCAAACTATCTGAACATATTAGAGAAATCTAAAAAATCGAAAAGGACAAAATGGCTTTTTCAACCAAACAAACACATATCATTTTATCATATTTCACCTAAAAATTACCTGAGATAGATTTTTAAAGAGATTTTTATTCAATTTGCATTGATTTTTCAACTCTCAACAAACTAAACGATGCTCCAAACCGAATCCACCGCTGAAAAAACAACGTTTAGGACCTGCGCCAACTGCGAAAAAACAGTTCCCAAAGCTAACCGCTTCTGTCCTGAATGCGGTTCGGAGAACAAAAAAGTTCCGGAAACTCTCACTAAACTTTTGTTTGAATACTCCCAAGAGCATCTAAACTGGGACAAGGGCGTTCCACGCACCATCAGGGAAATATTCACGACCCCCGAAAAAGTGGTGGATGGCTTCATTAACGGCGCCAGAAAAAAATACACCTCCCCCAGCAAGTTTTTACTGCTTAGTTGGGCATTGGTCAACCTAGTGCTTTGGTCGGTCATAGAAGCTTCCCTCGATGACTCCAGCCTTACATCTTCCCAAATACCCGACGGAGCGCATAAGGATTTCGGCAACGCTTTTTCACAATATTACATGCCCTTTTTAGTGCTAACCTTACCTTTTATCGCTTATGCTTCCAAAGCTTCCTTCAAAACCAAAAGCTATACGTTACCCGAACATTTGATTCTTAACACTTATCTCTACGGCGCCTCCAACTTCGCTTCGTTCGTTTGGACTTGCATCAGGCTCGCTTTCATACCCGCTGGCTATTCATACATTATGGTAGTCGATTTACTTATCGGATTAGTCCTTTCAACTTTTTTCTATTACAGAGTTTTCCGTTCGACAAGAATATTCGACTATATAAAAATGGCCATCCTCTACAGCTTTATACTGACTGGGCTGACCTTAGTGTTTGGCATTTGTTTCGGCGTCTACCTAATGGTGAACAACCAGACTGGCGCAGTTTAAATAAAGCACATTCAAAAAAAATAATGATTTAATTAAAATTAAAACTCTTTTACTTCAATAAAACACATATTAATGGTTAATTTCAAGTGACCGAATCGGTTACATTTACTTATTCGCACTTGAGCATTCCACACTTGAAGCTTTTCTATTTTTCTTGTGGCGACGCTTCAGTGATTAACCTTTTTCAACTTTAAGACTATGGACAATTCTTGCCCTAAAACTCAAAGATGCCCGTTGTTTAACGGCCGGATTCTTCAGAGAAAAGAGTCTGAGAGGACATACAAAAACCTGTTTTGCAACAACCCAGCTACATTCCCAACTTGCAAGCGATATATCATTTCGCAGAAGTTAGGCAAATGTCCCGATTTCGTAATGCCTAACAGCAGTTTTACCATCGAGGAGATTTTGGAAAGGATAAAAAAAGAACAAACCGCAGAAAATTAAGCACGAACGCCCCGCCTTCAAAGGGGCGTTCAACTGTTACAGCCACAATTCAAACCTTAACTTTTTACGCCACAAAGGTTACGATTATATCGTCCGAAAACTTATTTTTGCGACTTGCCAAATCAAAGGCACAAAAATTTACTGATTAAAAACCTCAAAAAAACACGGCCATTTAGCCTAAATGCGAAAAAAAATCGTTTCGGCTAAGGGCAACTCCTAAATCGGACGTATATAATTAAGGCTGAAGGAGGAAAGAAAGTGTTTTTCACATAGAAATCCCCTTAACAAGAAAAATAACCGGGCAAAGCCGGATTTTATAGATTAAACATTATGATGAAAAGAATCAAGTTGGACATCGTAGCGGACGTGGTTTGCCCTTGGTGTTATATCGGCAAAACCCGTTTGGAAAAGGCAATGGCCTTGGCCAAAGAAGAGGGCTTCGAGTTCGAAATCTCTTACAAGCCGTTCCAACTGCATCCCGAAATCTCTCCCGAAGGCGAGGATTTCACAAAATTCATGACGGCGAAGTTTGGCGCTTCACGCCTTCCCCAAGTTACTGTCGGCGTAGCCAAAGTAGCCAAGGAAGACGGCTTGGAGATGAACTTCGAGAAAGTCACCAGAATGCCCAATACGCTCGAGGCGCACAGGCTTATGTGGATGGCTAGGCCCGAAGAAAAAGAAGGCGTACTTGCCGACAAGCTTTTCGAAGCTTACTTCAAAGAGGGTCAGGACATCGGAGACAGAAATGTCTTGTTGGAAATCGCGGAACTTGCGAATCTGGAAGAAACCACAATCAAAGGTTTCAGAGATTCCGAATGGGGCTACACCGAAGTGTACTCGGAGGAAAGCCTTTACCGCCAGTCGGGCGTTGACGCAGTTCCTTCTTACGTGATCAATGACCAGCATTTGATGCAAGGAGCGCAAAGCCCGCAAGAATTCCTTAAAATTTTCAGGGAACTGGCCGGAAGCCCTTCTGACGAAGAATTTTACCAGCCTTCGGATTACGATTATTAATCGGAGAAGACAGAAGAAACAAAAAACGCCGGCGACACTACATCGCTGGCGTTTTCTTTTGCTTTTTTTCCGGACCACTGAACGGAGTCAATCTATTCGCAACTGATTTTCTCAAATTGCTCTTCGGTCAGGCTCTGGCGCCCAATCCGCTCCCCTATCGAGTTGTAATACAAAATGATATAAAGATCGGCTTCGGAGAAGAACTTCTCGCAGAAATAAAGCGGATCCTCTTCCGATCCGATATTCCGGACAGTATCGAAATTATCCGCCACGATTTTGCCGTGCAACGAGCTGACGACACCGTTTCTGGCATCCATTGATGTCAAAATCACTTTTTCGGTCGGACTGTCTTTCAGCAACGAATATTCCTGAAAAACCTCTCCCTCTTTCTTTTTCTGCGAGATATTGTAAAAACTCCAAAGCTCGCCAGTCTTAACCAAGGCTACGGAATCTGTCCAATATTCTATTTTGTCATATTCAAAAGGCGTCAGTTTTTTGTTCGCCTTATCCACTATCGCCTTCTTTCCCCCTCGAGTGGCCACTAACAAACCACCACCGTACACGGCGATTGGCTCACTATACTGGGGTTTGATGTAAACCTTAAGAGAGTCGTTGAAAACACCGAAACGCTTGCCCAACAAAACGGAAACGTAACCATCGGTATAATGCCCGATTCCGTCATAAACGTTTTTGAGAAGTCGTTTGCCATCTTTTCTCAACAGGCCCATTTTCTTCTGTCTATAAATCAAGTAATCGGGTCCCAGCGGATCGATATTGTTATAATATCCGGAAAGGATTTCCTTTCCAAACTCATTATAAACCTTGACGTATTTCTTAGCGTTCTTGACTTGCAAATATTCCGTCGGAACCGATTCGTCCGCAGATTTCACTAGACGGAAAGTGTATTTTCCCGCAAAGTTTTTCACCGCCACATCGGAAAACGCCGCCCAAACGGAATCGGCGGCATAGAACAAGGAAATGTCATCGCTCAGGAAATTCACGTCCGTGTAACGGTAATCGCTTAATTGGCCTTCTCTCCCTAGACCGAGCGTTGCCCATTTACCTCCTTTTCGCAAGGCAAGCCAACGCTTGTTCATCTTCAGGTCTTCGAAAACCGAATCGCCCAAAGGCTGTCCCTTGCTGTTATAAAGCCTATAACCGTCCGCTGATTTTGTGGCCCAATACTCCGAGATTTTAAAGATTTCCTGATCTTTGGATGAAATCAAAGTCGCGCCGGCACTATCCGAAAGGTTCTCGTTATCTCCCTGATAACCCACAACATATTTTCCGCCAATCACCTCCGCGTCCTCATACACAAAACGAGGATTTACAGGATGCTTATCCGCCGCCTTGATCACTTTTGACAACGGCAATACAGCCACCATATCTTGCTGACGCAATAAGACAAAATCGCCGTTCACAGCAATTTCGTCATACTCGACTTTCAGCAATTTTTTGCCTGTAGCACTGAAAAGTCCGAATTTCTCATCTCGGCCAACCAACAAAAATCCTTTTCCGATAACGCCCACATACTCATACTCCGGCTCGACTATATCCCAACCACATTCGTGTACCGCTCCAATACCGGAATCCGCCTGTACCGAGACCAAACCGTACCCCAAAGGTGTCGCTGACTCGAAATTTCCACTGTAAAATTCCTTTCCGTTTCTACCCAAAAGATGCGACTTCCCGCCTTCGCTGACCATTACAAAATCGTCCGTAAAGCCGTCGCAGAGATAACGGTGCTGGATTCCGGCAAAACGCTTTTCCCAAAGCGGTGTTCCGTTAGGTTTTGCGAACCAATACTTGTTATCGGATTCTTCATAACGTCCCAACAAGTACGGAATCGTATCCACCGCAATCACGTTCTTCAGCGAATCGACACCGGGAATATTCCAATAAGCCGAAAGGAATCCCTTCGCCCCTTTGTGTTCCTCTCGGTAAATATGATAAAGATAGCTTTCCGCAACTTTTATAACCGGGCTTTTCAGTCCATACTCTTTAATAAAAGCCTCTACCGAAGCCTGATTATTGCCGGCGACCATGACCTTGAAAATCTCAGCCTCCACCACGGAGCGGTAAGGGGTCGAAGGATGGTTTTCCAAAAAAGACTTATAACTGCTCAGTTTCCCGCTTTTTGTTTTCGTTTCGAACAAAAGCCGGTCATACCTCCGCTTGGCTTCCGTCGCTTGGTCCGCATCCGGATATTCCTGCAAAAATCTGCGGTAAGACAAAAACGTGTTGCTTTTTGTGGCGTTTTCGAAGGCAATCTCATTTCGGCGGGCAATGGCCAACGGCAACTCAATAGCCCCTTTATGCTGACCGATAAATTTCTTGTAATCCTCTAATCCGTCAGATTCTTTGGCACTTTCAAAAGCCAGACTGTCGACGCGTTTCCGCTGATTGTCCAGTACCAGACTATCCACATCGATTTTACCCAAACGCTCCCTTTCCTTCGAATCCTCGGCATAAAGAGAATAAAAATTTATCGCCTCGATTATCTCATAATAGGATGAGTCCAGATTATAATCCTCGAATTTATTTTCCGAAAAAAGTAAAGACAAAGCGTAATGTGCGCCTACATTGGAACTGTCCTTCTGTAAATCCTTATGCGAAAGTTCCCATACTTTACGCCACTCGCCTTTCTCCAACATCCGCAACGACTTTTTGGTATTGTCGGCGCTAGCGACGCTAAAAATCAACGAAAGCAAGGGTACGAAAACGAATATAAACTTGGTCTTTGTTGTCATTTTATCCTAACGGTGTTCAATTACTTCCAGTAACATAAATTTAAGGCTTTCGCCAGAAATATCGACCTCTACAGCCTCTAAAGCGACGAAAAGATGGGGAACTATGCGAAAAAAAGCCCTGACAGCAATTTTCCACCGAGAAAACGCCATCACCACTAAGCCATGCGGGGTGAAATTGGCTTCACTCTTGCGAATTCCTAATATTCGGCAGACAAGCGCCAGCCAAAGCAATTGTTTTACCCTAGAAGAAAAAATAGCGCCCGAAACAAAGTCGGTAAAGCCGGTGATGGCAAGATTGTCCAGGCGTTCTTCAGTAGCAGAGACTACGCGGAGCTGAATGTGGAGCTTTTCGCTCCGGCTACGCATATGCAAAGCCAGCAAATCAATACCCAAAGGCCAGGCGGATTCCCTACTTTGGAAATCAATCGTATTCCGATACCTTCCAGTCACGCGCATTTCCTAATCTCCGACGACATGAGCCTGGCAATTCCCGAACATCCCGGGCTTCAGGCAAAAAGCCTCTTCGCACTTCCGTCTATTATCTCCAAAAGTAACGAAACGCTTCATTCGCAAAGCGCCGATATAAGATTGGTCCCAACAGGATCCCACCTAAGCGTCCAAGGACACATACTGTTCGAAGTCAGACCATCGCTAAAGGTTCCGCCAACGGAACATTCGCTTTTTCCTTTTGAAACTATGATGTACCGCGGCGCTTCCTGCGACACAGCTACGATGACTTTGGGAAATGGCCAAACCAGAAAAGCGAATTTTCTTCCCAAAGCACCTTATAAATCTGAAGAAAACGGAGTGAGCTTAACTGACGATCTGTTTGATCCGCTTAAGCACTTACGGAATCTTTTGGTAAGAAAAGACGGCGAAATCCCCGAAACCGAAGAGGCCTCGACAGCCATGGCCAACAAACTGTGCCCCAGCCCTGACGGTCACGCCAATATGTTCGAATACGTTAAAATGTACAGCGAAGGAAAATTGGATCCAGCCTCAGAAACCTTGGGAATAAATCGGCATGCGGTTCCTCCACTTGGCGGTACCGCCGTAAGCATGTTGCAAACCGGCGAAGCGACACCTTTCGCCCGGCACTTGGCAACAAATTATTTCGCTCCGGCCGTAGCGGTCAGCGAAGACGGCAACGATTATGTTTCCTTTGAACAGCGTGATCGAAAAGCGCTGAAAATGGCCAGACTCCGGATGCTGTTAGCCAGTCACGAGGAAAAATTCGCCGATATGAGCGAAATGGAATTACACAGAAACCTTCCCGAATTCCAAGCTTCCAATGAAGCCATCTGGCTTGAGTACACCGAAAAAATGAAACGCCTAGACCACGCTAACCAAAAAGCCTGGTTTATGAAAATGTACGGAAGTAAGTCAGGCCAATCATTCCACGACAGTATCGCTGATGAGTTCAAAGCTTCCCCGCTTACCGTCGTCGCCACCAAAGGAAAAACCAGCGAGACAAAAGCACCACTTGCTGAACCAAATCTGATTGTTGAATACAATTTGCCCAAATCCAGCGAATTCCAACATCAAATCGAAGGTTTCGGGGTCCAAAACCTAACGAGTCAACACATAATAGAACTGTTGGGAATGTACGAAGCTATGTCCAGCTACCTTGGGCAAGCAGTCCTGCATCGCCGAATGGCAATCCTGCATGATCTGGAACATCTAATTTACCACTGGCATATGGACCACCCGATGGTCTTCGGCCGAAAAAGCCCAAGCCCGGAAAACGTTCCAGCTATGATTCCGATTCTATTCGATTTACTCGACAGGGTTCGTAAAGAACACACTAAAGTAACAGCTCATATTGTTTCGAACGCACACCAAATCTGGATTCCGCACCAAGAGACAATGGACAAACATGGTCTGGCCGAAGCCCAAGAACTATGGGCAAAAGTGTGGGCCGGAAGCCGGGCCGCTCTTTCCAATAATCAAACACCCGGTAGCTCAAGTACCCCCGAAATGTTGGATGCGATTCACGCCCGGCTTATGTGCAACCCGCAAGGGCGTTCGGTCTTACGACGGGCATTCGCCTCCAACACACGACATCCGATCGTAATCGAAAGCATCAATTCGGGTGGCTTGCCCGATTTTGCGGTAACTGAAGCTTTAGACAAACATAATGCGCGATGCTACACTTCTTTCTTTTCCGGAAGCCTAAAACCCGGAAAAGGAAGCTCCGCCAGACTGTTACTTGACGACGAAAAGCTACAAAGTTCACGTTCGCTATACGTAGGCAGAAGACGGCAGAAACTCAGCCAGCACCAAAGTGGGAAGTCCCAAAGGCAACCGATTCTGATTCTCGGCCCCGCTTATATCTCTTACGCCAAAGCGCTCGCAAAGGCTACCAACATCACCCAAGGCGAGTCTTGGGCCGGACTGTTCGAAGATGAGTTCTTGAAAAAACCATCGATGGGAAAATGGATAGACGCGGAAGAGCGACGTAATATTTCCGAAGTGGAAAACAGGCTTAGGTCTGACGCAGGCCTTCCAAAACGCAGATCCGGAGACACCGCAAGACCGCTTATTCTACCAAGTGTACTACCAGATATTTTGGAACAATCAGGCGAACACGAGGAGTTACTTTTCGACGCCAATCACTTCAGCGGCGAATCATCATCAGACGAAGAAAGTCAGTGGACGGCGCTTTCAGCTTCAGGCGAAATTACGAAAGCAGAAGGCGGGGCCAGTCCAAAAAAATAGCTTTGGAAATCCCAAAGCTTTAATATTCTTCAACCTCTTTGTTGATTAGCGCCTAAACGTTTTTTTAGTTCCGTCTTTCAACAAAACTTCCAACCGCTTCTGACCCGAATCCTGAGGCGAGGTTATCTTTTCAATCTTATTAGCGCCAACTGATTGGGCCGCTTTTATAATTTCCTCTTCGGAGAAGCTCCTCCTAGCGTTCGAATCAATTTTGATAAGGTTACCGTCAAGCCATTCGCCTTTTTTAAGCGTCAGCCTTACCACACCTTTTTTATTATCAACATTCATCCGCTGGATCACTAGCCCTTCTTTTTTCAAAGAATTGATAACGACTTCGCTCTTGTAAGTTTTTATCGGATATTCTCTTACAATTAGCTTCTCTCCTTTCAGATCACGGAAATACTTACCGTCATAATCATTTACCACCATCTCCTGTACACAGCCAACCGTAACCATCGACAGCAATATAAACGGAACAACAATCCAGTATTTCCAACGCTTTATAGGCACCACGTCTTTCATCATCCGCACCCGGCGCAACGTCATCGACTTGTTGAAGAAATTCCCCAAGTCGTAATCCATATTATTGAAAAGCTGCCTAACCAGAAGATCCGCATAATCAGACCAATCATTGTCTTTCAGGACTTCGCTATCGGCTAAAAATTCGTGATTGGCCATAATATCCTTTCTGAAAAACCACAGGAAAGGATTGAACCAGAAGATGACGCACATAAACTCCACAAACAATACGTCAAGGCTGTGGCGTTGTTTGATATGCGCCAACTCGTGGTTCCAAATCCGTTTTTCGGACTCCGTATCGAGCCCTTCTTTCGGATTCCAAAACATAAAATTCAGGAAAGAAAACGTTGAGGCATCGCCATTGAGTGTCACTACACGGAAATTTCCGTGGTTGGTGACATCGTGCCTATAACGTTTGATTAGATCGAAAATCATCCAGACTCTTCCCGACAAGCGTACGAGCAAAAACAGTAACGTCACCCCGTACAACCCGACAAAAAAAGTCGACAAGCCAAAAGACCTGCCCTCGGACACCGCATCCGCTCCTTCGCCTATTTGGGGAATCCCGTTTTCGGCCAAAAGCACAATCAGGGGCTTTAGGTTTTCGGAAGGAGCAAAATCCAAAAAATTAGACCATGGAAAAAGAGGCAATACAGCGGACAGCCCCAACGCCACCAGCAAATAGTAACGGTTAAGCCTGAACGCGTGCTCTTTAGCCAGAACCTTCCGGTAAAACAGGAAAAACAGCCCCGTAGCGATGATATTTTCGATAACAAACGAAAGCATGCCTAATAGGTCTTCTTACTTATTCGTTTCCTTTTTCCGGCGTTTTATCCTTGTCCTTCACGTAATTCATCAACTCCTGCATTTCTCCGCTATCGATGTCATTTTCGTTCACGAAGAAAGAAACCAATTTGCGGAAAGATCCGCCGAAGTAACTTCCCATGAAACTTTTCAGGTAGAAGTTGCTGTATTCGGCTTTTGTTATCAAAGGAAAGTATTCGTACGTCTTGCCATATGCCTTATGGCTAACAAAACCCTTCCTTTCCAAAATTCTGATGATTGTCGAAACAGTGTTGTACGCGGGCTTAGGAGCGGGCATTTCCGCTATCACGTCCTTAACCACTCCCTTATCCAACTTCCAAAGGATTTGCATTACCTCATCCTCGGCGCGGGTAAGTTTTTTTAGGTTATCTGTATTTTCCATTTCTGAGACTTTTGAATCGATTCGTTTCCACCCAAGAAACTAGCTTGTTAGTTAAATTTAGGGATTTAGTTATAAAACCAACGGCTTTTTTCGTTTTTTTCTTGAAAAAAATTGTAAATGAGAAAGACCGGTAGGTGTACTTAGAGAAAAATCGATATCATAAATCGAAAAATCACATAAAAAAATAGCGATCCGGAATCTCATCGCTACAACCTCTTACCCTTGCTGCTGTCAAGCCCTGGGGGAATTCAGAGGGAGCAATAGCCCCGAATCGCCAATGCAAATGTACGGCAATATTTTCTATTGTCAATGGGTTTTCGTCAAAAAAACATCCTTGGCATAGCTCCCAAGGCCTTTTTCGAGAAAAAACACCACTAACTTTTACGCCAAACCTTTCAGGTACAGATTGAAGGCCAGACCGTTAGTCTCCTCAAACTCATCAACCTTCAGGTCTTCATAAATATCTTCGTCAAACGTCATTTTCGTCTTCTCCAACTTCCCGTCAGGATGCTTTATCAGCTCCAGCCCCATAAACGTTTCCGGATCCACCTGAACGATTATGGTGTAGTCTCCCAGTTCTTTTTTGAAGTACCGATGTACTATGTTTTTGTTCTGCATAATTTGGGACTAAGTTTTATATTGTAAGCCTTACCGCAAAAATAAGGCTTCGTTTTAAAAACTTAATCCAGGATGAATTCATTTTCCATGTCAAGGGCCGTCATAGCGTCGTCCCCGAGGGAATCTTCGCTTGTTGAGCTCACAAAATCATCGAAGTCATCCAAAATCGTAAGCGAGAGGCCCGCTTGATATTCGAAAGGATATTCCATAGTCTTTAAAATTAAAAAAGTCGGATCATTTAACGATCCTGTCTTCGTCATGTTATTCATTGTATCAACAACCGCAAAATAACAGCATGGAATATACCAATACTATGCGTTTTAAGGATATTTCTTACTTTTGACGAATTATTTCACTTATTACCGACCTCATCATGAAACAAATCTTGAAAGGCGGGGCTTACGCCCTTCTAGCCTCCGCCGTTTTCGCTTGTACCAGCGGAAGCAAAGACAACGAAAAGAAAATGGACACTAGCCAACAACATGAGCACGTTCACGGGTTGGATGTCAAGAACATGGACCTCCAGACCTATCCGGGACAGGATTTCTACGGCTATGCCAACGGGGGCTGGTTAGCCCGCACCAAAATCCCGTCTGACCAAACACGCTGGGGAAGCTTCGGCGAACTTGCAGAGGAAAATAACAACATTCTACGCCGTATCCTTACCGAGGCATCTGAATCCAAGAAATACAAAACCGATTCGGACCAAGGTAAAGCCGTAACTATTTACCAACTTGGTATGGATTCGGCCAGAATTTCAGCTGACGGGATCAAACCCTTACAAGCCTATTTCGGACAAATCAACGCTTTGCAAAACAAACAGGATCTCGGCAAACTCTTGGCCGACCTGCACAACAAAGGCATAGGCGGATTCTTCGGCGACTATGTGTACATAGACAAAAAAGACAGTGAAAAGAAGACTGTTTATGTAGTGGCCGGAGGCACCAGCCTTCCAGACCGAGACTATTACCTCAAACCTTCATTCGAAAAAGTAAGAGGAAAATATTCGCTCCATCTCGCCAAGATGTTCGAATTGTTGGGTGACAGCAAACAAACAGCGGAAAAAGAAGCTGCTTTGGTCCTGAAGATGGAAACCGCTCTCGCCAAGGCTCAGCTTAGCAGAGTGGAACTCCGCGATCCTAAGCGCACTTATAACAAAATGAGCGTTGCGGACCTGGACAAGAAAATTCTGGGCTTTAACATGAAGTCTTACTTCGCTTCGTCGGGTTACACAAAAGTGCCTTATATCATCGTTCAGCAACCTGATTTCATGACAGCGATGAACGGGCTGATCCAATCATCTTCCATTGAAGATATCAAAACATATCTCCGCTGGAAGCTGATCGACGCTGTAGCTTCTTATCTCCCGTCCGAGTTCGAGACCGCCAATTGGGAATTCTACGCCCAGACTTTGAAAGGCGCCAAAGAAATGAAGCCTCGTTGGAAGCGAGTACTCGGAACCGTTAACGGAACCGTAGGATTTGCCGTTGGCAAAGTATACGTGGAAGAAGTATTCCCACCGGAAGCCAAAGCCAAAGCTTTGGAAATGGTAAAAGATATCCAAGACGTTTTCAGCGAGCGAATCAACCAGCTCGACTGGATGTCGGAAGAAACCAAGGTTAAAGCGCAAAACAAACTCAAGGCTTTCCGTGTAAAAATCGGTTACCCAGACAAATGGGAGACGTACGAAAAACTTGACATTTCACCTAAGCAATCTTATGTAGCGGCTGTTATCAGCGCCAGCGAATTCGAACGCAAGAAGAACATTGACGACCTTCATAAGCCAATCGACAAAACGAAATGGCATATGACACCACAAACAGTCAACGCCTACTACAGCCCTGTAAGCAACGAGATCGTTTTCCCGGCCGCTATCTTACAGCCACCGTTCTACGATTACAAAGCTGACGCCGCCGTTAACTACGGAGGCATCGGAGCGGTTATCGGACACGAGATCACCCACGGCTTCGATGACCAAGGACGCCAATACGACGCAAAAGGCAACTTGAACGACTGGTGGACAACGGCCGACGCCGAACGTTTCACTAAAAAAGCGGACAAAGTGGTCAAGCAATTCGACGGATACGTTGTTTTGGATTCGCTCCATGTAAACGGCAAACTTACTTTGGGTGAAAACATCGCCGACTTGGGAGGTATTACCATGGCGTATTACGCTTTGCAAAAGTATTTGGCCCGTCACGGCCGTCCTGAGAATATCGACAACCTGACTCCAGAGCAGCGTTTGTTCGTTTCTTGGGCTACGGTTTGGCGCGCGAAATACACGGACAAAGCGCTCCGCAATCGTCTCATCACTGACGTACACGCACCCGCCATGATCCGCGGTTTCGCCCCATTGTCAAACCTGAAAGAATTTGAGAAAGCATTCTCTCTTAAAGAAACTGACAAAATGGTTCGTCCTGACAGCATAAAAATCAAGATTTGGTAAACACCAAATCTCATCCTAATATTAAAGCCACCTTATCGGGTGGCTTTTTTGTTGCCGGAAAAGTTTTTGCGTCAGCAACCCATATGCTAAATACGGATTTACTGCGGGCCATAAACTCAAAGCTAGCGCTAATTGTCACAGTCCTCTGCGCTTACTTGCTGATGAAACTTCAGGCAATTATTCTGCCTTTGGTGTTGGCCGTCTTTGTCGGGCTTTTACTTGAACCTATCATCAATGGGCTTCGAAAAAAGAAAGTCCCCTTTTTCGTGAGTATCCTTCTCGTCCTTGCGCTGCACGCCATCGCCATTTATCTTTTCACCTCTTTGATTACTGAAACCGTCAACCAAATAATCGAACAAAAAAACACCTTCGGGGAGAAAATTACCGAGCAAACCACTTCTATTTCCAATTTTGTGGAAAAGGTTACCAACGGGCGCCTAATCATAAAAAACTGGATTGACAAACCCCTTGACATGATCAATACCAGATCGCTGATCAACATAACGGGCGCAGTACTGAACGAAGTGGGAAAAGTTTCCGAGGTCATAGGACTCGCCGCCATCTACCTCATTTTTATGCTTTATTCCATAATCAACCACGAACGTTACCTAATGTACTTAGGCGGAACAGAGCAAAAAGGGCTTAAAATGATCGAGGATTTTAAGCTTATCAAAAAATCGGTAATCCAGTACATAAAAGTGAAGACACTGGCCAGTCTAGCAAATGGACTTATCTTCTATCTTTGCTGTACGTTTTTCAATGTAGATTTCGCCCTTTTCTGGGGAATTTTCGCTTTTTTCTTATACTTCCTCCCAAATATAGGAGCTATCACGGTTTCGATTCTAGTAGGCATTCTGGCTTTACTTCAGATTCCGTCTTTCTCACTCTTTCTGGTTTTCTTCTCGATCTTAATTGTCTTTCAATTTGTAACCACAAACCTTGTGGAGCCCAAATACTTAGGAGATTGGCTAGCGCTAAACCCTATCACTGTTCTTATCGGATTGATTGTTTGGGGCTACCTTTGGGGAATAATAGGAATGTTACTCGCTGTCCCGCTAATGGTTCTTATCAAATCCATATTGGCTCGGTTTCCGGAATATCAAGTATTGGTGAAACTAATGAGCAGAAAAGCAGATCATTAGCCATAAAACAACTGTTTTAAAGGCAATCGTGTCTTTTACAAGTGTAGAGGAGCTAGCGGGGATGTGTTTTACAAACACTTTTAATCTTATCTAATGAATTATTCAAGTAAAAAAGCTTCTCCGTGGCTTTTAATCGTCTTTTCATTTTTCGTCCTATTCGGCACTTCTTGCAAAGACGACGACGAGGTTGGCGTTCAAATCGAAGTAAGGCAAACTAGCCCAAATACTCTCAGTGTCAAAAACACGGGGATCGCAACCTTCGGAGGAGGGTTTATTATGGCATTTGATCACGCTGGATCATATGTGAAGGCACTGCCGATAGTAAAACCTGACGCTGTTATACTTCTCCCACTCGACAGTTTCCTAATCACGACCGAAAGAGGCGACCCTGGATATGTCTTCAAAGACATTACATTCAAATGGCATATGCCTTTTGAGTTTTTTGCGATTAGGACCGAGATAGCCGATGGCCGAGGTAGTAGAACAACTTTCGAATCAAATATCACAGAAACCGTGACGGACGAAAAAATATCAATCAGCTACGATAAAGAAAGTATCAAAGTCCGTAATAATTTTTCATACCCGATTTCTGACGTTGTTGTTCTCATTCACGGGAAAAACAATATTGACTATGTCTCAGAGCCTGCTTTTCTTTTCCCTGGAAAGGAGACAATTGTCAAGCCTAAAGAATTGACCAAAATTGAATTCAAGAAAAAAGACACGCCTTTAAAGAATGAAAAGTTCGATGAAGAGACCTACAGCTGGATACATATACGAGCCTATAAACCCGATGGTAAGATGGTGACCAAAAGTATAGATCCGACTTGGTAAAAGCGCATGTAATAAGAGGCTGCCCAAAATGGGCAACCTCTCTCCAAGCAACTATCGATTACAGCCAATTCTTTACCTCTCCTTATAGTAATTAATCGCCCCTCCCGCCAATAGCACTTCAATCTGTCGAGGGCTAAGGCTATGTTTTAGTTGAATTTCTTTATCCTTAGTCAAGTTTTTTGCTGTTACAGGAAGCCCTTTCGCTATTGACTCCCTTATATTTTCGATCTTGATAACGTCATCTTGATCAATCCGAGCATAATCATCTTGATTCTCAAACTCCAACGGCGCTATCCCGAAATTCACCAAGTTCTGCCACCCGATTCTTGCGTAACTTTTAGCAATTACAGCCACTTGTCCCAAATACCTTGGAGCCAGCGCCGCATGTTCCCGGCTTGAGCCTTGGGCATAGTTATCTCCCGCTACCACCACAAAACTGGAATAACTCTCTTTATTTTTCACCGCCCTATCGTAAAAACCTTGGTCGATTATGTAGTAAGACCACTTACTAATCTCAGGAATATTACTTCTGAGCGGTAACACGACAGCCCCCGCCCTTAGAATCTCATCGGTAGAAACATTATCCTCCATTTTAAGAAGCGTCGGCACCTCAACTTGATCTGGCAGTTCCGACATTTCCGGCAACGGCTTAATATTAGGTCCTTTTTCCAATTTTAGACCTTCTCCATCTTCAAATGGCTCCAAAAGCATGGAAGTGTTTACAATTGCCGCTTCAGGATACGTATACCTAGGGTAAGTAATTCCATAAAGATCTTTTAACTCCCGCGGGTCGGTAATTTCGCCTCGCAAAGCGGCGGCGGCGGCGGTTTCCGGACTACAGAGATAAACTTGATCGTCTAAAGTACCCGAACGGCCCGGAAAATTCCGGGGCATCGTCCTTAAGCTAATCTTTCCGGAAGCGGGCGCTTGGCCCATCCCGATACAACCCATACAACCCGATTGGTGAAATCTTGCACCAGCATGTACCAAAGGACGGAAAGCATTTTCGTTATCGAGATTTTCAATCACTTGCCTGGAGGTAGGGTTTATGTCCAATGAAACTTGTGGATGAGCCATTCTGCCTTCCATAACTCTACTCACAATCCAAAAATCGCGTACACCCGGATTCGCTGACGACCCTACTACGCATTGGTGCACCGCTTTTCCAGCTACCTCTCGAACAGGAACCACATTGCCTGGGCTACTTGGGCAAGCGATCAACGGCTCCAGCTCGGACAAATTGATTTCTTCATGCGCATCATACTCACATTCAGGATCGGCTTTTTGCTCCGACCAATCGGCTTCACGCCCTTGTGCTTTCAGGAACTTTAACGTGTGTTTATCTGACGGAAACACACTTCCAGTAGCTCCTAGCTCAGCGCCCATATTCGCTATTACGTGACGGTCCATTGCGCTTAAACAATCCAACCCTTCTCCGTAATATTCGATCACATAACCAACGCCACCTTTCACATCATATCGGCGCAACATTTCCAAGATCACATCCTTTGCGCTCACCCATTCCGGCAGAGAGCCTTTAAGATGAACACCCAAAACTTTGGGCATCTTGACATGATACGGATGCCCCGCTATTACCAGCGCCACATCCAAGCCTCCAGTACCGATAGCCAGCATTCCCAAGCCTCCCGCCGCGCAAGTATGGCTATCTGAACCCAGTAAGATTTTTCCCGGTTTACCAAAACGCTCCATATGCACAGGATGGCTAACGCCATTGCCTGGCCGGCTGAACCAGATTCCGAACTTTTGAGCCGCTGATTTCAAAAACAAATGGTCATCGGCATTCTTAAAGTCCGTTTGCAACAGGTTATGATCGACGTATTGAACGGCAACCTCCGTTTTCGCCCTCTTCAGCCCCATCGCTTCCAGTTCCAACATCACTAAGGTTCCTGTCGCATCCTGCATTAACGCCTGATCTACCCTTAGCCCGATTTCTGTTCCGGGAGTCATCTCCCCTTCCAAAAGATGGGATTTGATAAGCTTTTGCGTAAGGTTTAATGGCTTTGGCATAGCATCGAATACGTTTGCAGTCCGTCAATCACAATTCAAGACCTCATATGCTTGAGGCGTGTATCAACTACTCCGCAGATGCCGGATTGTTAATGTCAGGACATCACAACGGCACTGATTTCGAGTAAGAGTATCAGGTGTTTCGTACCGAACCAAAATGTGTAACAACAGTTACTAACAAAAAAACGGGCCGACGATTAACGCCGAACCCGTTTCATATTTTTATGTAAGATCTTCTTTACAACTTTGTCACTTCATAAGCGACTTCTTTTCCTTCTTCCGTAATTCCTCTTTTGAATTTGACCGGATTACCGACATCCAAATCAAGGAAATCCGTTTCCGCCAGATTAGAATAATGGAAAAACAGGTTGCTTGGTGTGGCTTTCACGAATCCGTAACCTTGATTGAGAGTCACGATTTCGCTGAACTCAAAACCTTCTCCGATTTCCTCTTCGCTCAATTCAGCGACGAATGTACTTTCTTCCTCTTCGCCAGACTTTGAGAATGCGTCACGGGACACGAAAAGATTGGCTATCTCAGGATTGTTTTCCGCCAGTCCCTGATCTATACTGTCATGCATTTCCGACAGGTAAGTCACTGCCTCTCCCAAATCTCTTGACGAACGCGTAGCCCTCAGTTCGCCATAATCGTCGTAATATTCAAAATCCCAAGAAAGCAACATAACCCTAGTGCCTAAGGTATTGAGCTTGCGGACCAATGGCACATAATCGCTATCACCAGCGATAAGGACCACCACGTCGAAATTCTTATAGAAAGCCAGCTCAAAAGCTTCCAAGGCCAAAGACATGTCCACTTTGTCAGACTTGTTTCTGTGCCCCCTAACCGGAAGATAATGCGTAGTAACGCCTTCCGACATCAAGATATCGTCAAAAACCCGGTCGTAATAAAGCTTGTTCCCGTTTTGGTTGGCTTCGCGAGCGCTCAGTCGGCCCCTGAAATAATGGGCGTCAACAATCCGGGAACGTCTGTAATCGCTCCCTTCCTCTCTCGCCACTTCCCGCCGAATGAAATCATGAAGCCCGGAAATACTTATCCGGCTTTTGCTTTCGTGTTGGTATGCGTAATAATTACTTACGTGGTAAAAATAATTTCCATCATAAAAAATCCCGATTCTAGTTAAACCTCGAGAAATATTGTTGTTCATGAAGAATATGTTTGAATTATCAGATCCCTTTTCTTATAACTTCCTGAATTGAAGTATTCTAATTCGTATTATCAAAGTTGATTTTCATCTAAACCGAAACAGCTCTCGCCTTTTCCAGTAAAAACATAATGGATTCAAGGGCATAATAATACAATCGACGGCTATTTCCAAAAGCCTTGATGTAAATCAGATGAATTTGAAATGTGTTTGGAATTTATCCCCTTGGCCCAAAAAGCCATTATATGCAAATTATATTTTTCGAAGCCTGTACTTTTCGCATCAAGACTATTCGCACAGTTCTTCAAGCATGCTGTAGCCTGAGGATTTTGCTTCCTCCGGCACTTTTATGTCTTTTTCCTCGGGGAGGTCGGGAAGTCCATAATGCTCGTTCACAGCTTTTTCCGGTTTGCGATCGTTTTTCGTTCTTTCTTCAGGCTTAGGCCTTTCCTCATCGATCACGATCTTCGCACGACTACAAATCCCACCTATAGGCGGATTGAACTTAGCGATAGACAAACAAACATTTTTCGCAGTGGCGAAACGAGAAAAAACTCTCTCAATAATTCGCTTCCCTACATTTTCCAACAGCTTTGACGGCATCGACATTTCCTCCTTTATGATATCGTACAGCACCATGTAGTTCACTGTACCGTCCAAATCATCATGTTTGGCTCCGTAATCAAAGTCGGTGTCGACCACGATGTCCACACCGTATTTGTTCCCGATCTTGCGCTCTTCCTCAAAATAGCCGTGATAAGCGAAAAATTCGAGCCCCTCCAGACAGATTTTGCCCATAATCTCTTTCTAATAAAAACGTTAGGCCTCAACCATTCTTATCCTAAATCGTCGAAAAACGAACGGTCTCCGCCACTTCCATCCTGCTTAGGAGCGTTTTCACGCCGGATTTCCTCGGAAGGTTCCGGAAAGCTCTGAGCGGGCGGGGTTTGGGGCGTTGCCGGTGGCTCCACGGCTGGCTTTGCCGGCTCTTCCTGAAAGCTTGGCATATCGTCGCTTACGGCAGGGGCTTCAGGCTCGTCGGGCTTAGTGGTCACGAATTCCGTATCGTTAAAATCCGTTACCGGGTCAGGCACAGACGCTCCGGTTCCTTGGGTTGTTTGCGTTAGGTTTTCACGGAATTTACGCTGGGTAACACGGGCCTTGCCCACAATTCCGTCAATCAAACCTTTTTTCTCCTCTTTGGCTGTGGTAGCCCTTTCTATCCTGTCCTTTATTTCGTCAGAAAGATGAATCATTCCCGAAAGAATATGATCGCGAGCATCCTCAACCGCCCTATAATGATGTTCAAGCTCTTTGATCAATTCCATCATATTCTCGGCAGCTTCTCCGGCTTCAGACTCAGCTTTCTGCACAATCTCGTCGGCGCGGATTTCCGCTTCCTCAATCATCTGGATCGCTTCGGTCTTCGCTTCGCTAAGACGCTTGTCGGAATCCATCTCAACCTCCTTGAGTTTCAACTCCGCCTTTTGCTGGGCTTGTTCCATAATACTTTGCCCGGTATCCTCGGCGGTTTTCAGGGTCTTGTACAAAGAGCTTTCAACTTCCCTGAGTTTGGCCACCTCACGGTTAGCGGCTTCCAGCCTCAAGTGCAAGTCCTTGTTCTTGTCCAAAAGCCTCTCCCATTCCTGGGAAAGGGAAAGCAGGTACGCGTCGACGTCCTCTTTTTCGTAACCTCTAAAAACACGCTCAAAGCTTTTTTGGCGAATCTCTAACGGAGTTATTTTCATGGTTCAGGAGTATTTCGTTTGAGTTCCCAGACGGAAACACTGCGGTCATCGCTGGCCGAAATCAGCAAATTATCATAACCGGCCCACAAAAGCCGGTTCACCGAGGTACCGTGCCCGGCATGCCGGGCCTTGTCAATCACTTTCAAAAGACGCAGACTTTCCGCATCCCATAATTTTATAGACTTGTCCATACTGCACGTGGCCAACAACAACCCGTTCGGGCTTTGGGCCAAGTGATTTATGGCATACATATGGGCATCGACGGTCTGGATATTGGCGTAATCATTCTCCGCATCCCAGACTTTAATTTTAGCATCGCGGGAAACCGTAAAAAGCCTTTTCCCGTCGGGCGAATATCGTAACGCGAAAACGGATTTCGCATGGGCCGGAATCTCTTTTTTCCAAAACAAAGGCTCTGTTCCGAATAACCTAACGGCATTATCACTGTACCCGGCCACAAATTCTTTGGCATTCGGCCTTACGGCCAATGACCTGCAACTTTGGCCAGCGGCCGGCAAGGTTTTGACCACGCTCAGACTTTCACAATCCACGACCCTGATAACACCATCGCTACAGGCGACCAGTATTTGCGATCCGATACTGACAATATCGAAAATGGCGACATTACCCAAAGCAACATCACCAACTTTTTCTCTTTTGACCGGGTCAATCACATGAATTCCCTCATGATTTTGACCTACATACAAACGCGAGGATTCGGCATCGAACATGATGGCGTACACAGACGACTGCACTTTAGCTACCATACGGCCTTTGCCCGGCTCCTTCAGGTTCCAAAGAACCACCATCCCGTCTGCGCCGGCGGAAAAGAATAGCTCGGGCGCCCAAGCTTTTTCCAGAGTATAAACGGCGTCTTTGTGTCCGGTCAACGAAAACCGTTTTTCTACTTTCAGAGGGCTCCCCATCTACTGTTCGTGAATTTCCTATGAAAATAATTAAAATATCGCTTCCAAATTGTCGCTTTGCTTTTTTCTTTCGAAAAAGCGTTGCCCATACGTATTGGAGACGTATCTTTTCGGGAAACCACAATTTGGAATATGCCAGTCACGAAAATAGAAAAAAATAGCGAATTCCTGTTTTGGGGAGTTTGGAAAATTGAAGAATCGGCCGAACTTCTGGAAACCATCTACACATATGATGACGAAGACCGCCAAGACGTAATGCGAACCAAGCACCCGGCCAAAAGAGCCGAACGCTTGTCGGCCAGAGCCATACTCGCTAAAGTCACCGAAGAATCGGGCGAAAAATGGAACGGGCTAAAAAAAGACACCAATGGCAGGCCACGGCTAAAAGGCTCGGACAGCGACATCTCAATTACCCACGCAAAAGGTTACGCCGCCGCCGCTTTGACCCAACAGGGAAAAACGGGAATAGATATGGAACGGGCCAGCGCCAAAGTCGTCCGGGTGAGGCATAAATTCCTTAGCCAAACAGAATCCGAAATGATCGGTATGGACGAAATGTCGCTTACCGCAGCTTGGGCGGCCAAAGAGGCCATATATAAGTGTTCCGCCATTCCGGGTTTGGAGTTCAAAAACGAAATTATATTTGAACAATTTTGCCCGGAGTCCAAAACCTACTCTCTGGCTTCCGCACGAAAAACCGGTCCCTTCAGGCTGTCATACCAATTCATTGATGATTACGTTCTCTGCATAGCAACGAGAGCCTAAAATCGGAAAAAACGAAGGTTAGGCATTAAAGAATGTAATAATCGACAAGTTTGCCTTATCGGCCCTGATTGATTATTTACCTAAATTACTTACATTTATGTTTTGGTCCTGAAGTGATAGAAGAGGTTATACATTGTTGTACACAGGCCTTAAATATTATTGCGTAAGCATACTACTCCTTGCGCTGACCTTGTCGCATACCGACATTTCGGCTCAGCCACACCGCCCTTTTGTCTTTTTCGACGCTGAAAAAGGAGAAGGGGGGCGAATCAACACGAGCCTTGCCCAAGGCCCAAACGGAATGATCTTCATCGTCAACAGCGACGGGCTTGTCCGGTACGCCGGATCATATTGGGAACAATACCTGCCTAATTCCGATAACCGCACTATCTCTGAAGTAACCGTTACCGGCTCGGGTAAAGCCTTTGTGGCAGGCACCAATATCTTCGGATATGTCGAAATCCATAACGGCAAGAAACGTTTCGTTTCGCTGATTGAACATTTCAGTGAAGACGGCGACACATTACCGGGCCTGTTTTTCGGACTATGCTCATTAGGCAATAAAATCTTCGTAATCCACGGCGACACTGTTCTGGTTTGGGACGACCTGTCTCAAAAGGCGACAAAACACACCATGCGAGCCCCTTTCGACATCATGAATGTTGACGGGAGGATATGGATCACCGACATAATGTCGGGGCTTTTCGAACTAAAAGCGGGACACTTGCGTCTTCTTAGCCGAAACAGGAACTTCTTTTTGAGGCAGACTCCCGTAACGGCCATGCCTTTTGGCGACGGAAAAGTCCTGACCTGTAACCGTCGGGGAGAGATGTTCAAAATATCGTTGGCCCCATTCCGACACGAACCTTTTGAATTCGACTTCAAAGACCAACTAAAATCGTCCTCCATCACAGGCGGACTCAGCCTCCGAAACGGCAACTTCCTCTTGCTAACCGAGGACGAAGGGGTGTTCCATTTCAGTCCGAAAGGTAATCTTATCGAAAAAATCGACAAAGATGACGGGCTGAACGGCAATGCGTTCAACGATGCCTTACAAGACAGGGAAGGAAACGTTTGGCTGGCTACGTACCGCGGCATAATGATGTGGGAAATCGAGAGTCCCATCGGAATAATTGGAAGGGAATCTGGACTGGAAGGCGCTATATATGATATGGCGAAATACCGCGACAAGATTTATCTCGCCACTTCGGAAGGGCTCCTCAAAAACAAGAAAAACACTAGCCAGAGACTGAAGTTCGAAAAACAGGAATATCCCGGAACGGTTTGCTTCGGGCTGAAAACCACGCCGGAAGGCCTTATTATTGGAGCTTTAGACACTTGGGTTCTGGACAATGAAGACTCCAAACCACGACATCTTTCCGACTACAAGTACATTTACTTCGATCATTATTCTTGGAAAGGCCGTGACTATGTCATCTGCGCCGGACCTCGCCGTTTGGCTATTTTAAGGCTCGAAAACGGCAAATGGCAAAAACACTGGGAATCGAATTATCTGCATTATGAATTTGACGGCGCCAAAGCTTTCCCAAAAGGAGATCATGTCAATTTTTGGCTAAGTGCCAAAGGGAAAGTATTCTCTGCGGAATGGAGAGGAAAAGACCAATTAAAACCGGATTTCCGGGTCGCAAGCCCTGGCGTCACTATGGATCTTCCAAAAGGGCGGGCCAAGATCATTAAGAACAATGAATTCCTAGAAGTATTCGTAAACGAAAGCCTTTACCGTTTTTATCCTGAAATAAAGAAATTCAGAAAATCAGGACTCGGCATCAGCGGACTCAAGGATTTATCAATACTAAACGGCGACTCAACGTTCTATTGGAACAAAAAAGACGGCCAATACAAAATCTTTGACGACTTAGGACACCCCGCCGGCATCTTTTCGGGTATTGATTGGGGACGTTATCCTGTGGGCGAGCTCAACAATTGGCTACAGCTTTCTGAAAAAAGGCTATTGGTTTCCGGCCAAACAGGCCTGTTACTTATGGACGGTTTTTCGCACCAAAACACCGAACAGGACAGTACGCTCAGCCTTCATATAGCGCATGTTTACCCTCATGAAGACACGCTTTATCTCAACGGAATAGATCAGCAAAAACACGTTTTCCCTTACAGTCAAAACTCTATTGCTTTTGACTATTCCGCTCCGACTTACCACCTGCACGACAAGGTGTCTTATTATTGCAAACTGGAAGGTTTTGACGAAAGCTGGGTCAACAGAGGAAATGCCCACCGTATCGAATACATGAACCTTTTCGAAGGCAAATACACCTTCCAAGTCATGGCCGTTGACGCCATAGGCCGGGTTAGCCCCGTTCAGTCGTTTTCTTTCGGAATAGACCCGCCATATTTCCGGACGGGCTGGGCCTACCTGGTTTACGGAATTTCGTTTTTAGCCCTTATTCTCGGTTCCGTTAAATGGTACAACCACCGATTGATGCGGGACAATGAACGGCTGGAACTCATGGTAAGCAGACGTACTTTTCAGCTAGAGAAAAAGCGAAAAATTCTGGAATCCCAAAAATATGATCTGGCCGAAAAAAGTGACGCGCTGGAAAAAGCCAACAAGAGAATTGTGGCGGGCAATAAAGAAATCAGGGAAAGCTTGACTTATGCTTCATATCTCCAAAAAGCCTTTATTCCTGACATCAAACGTCTACGTGATTCTTTCGCTGACGCTTTTGTATTACACCTACCTAAACAGCAAGTTAGCGGTGATTTCTACTGGCTAGCCAAAGAAGGCGGAAAGCATTTCCTTGCTGTTCTGGACTGTACAGGCCATGGTGTTCCCGGCGCATTTATGTCAATCATAGGCAATAACTTACTTGAGGAAATCATCAGGGTCAACGGTGAAACTTCGGTTGACAATATCCTTTCGGAGCTTGATAGACGATTAAAAGAAAAGTTCGCCCTAAACGACAAAACATTCGAAGACGGAATGGAAATCGGCCTATGTCGGTGGGATCCTGAGATTAACGAGCTTCGCTACGCCGGCGCACGCATCAAACTTTCTTATTTCGCAGATGGAGAACTTCAGGTGCTGAAAGGTGACAGAAGATCAATCGGAGAACGACACAGAGGACATGAAGTGTTTACAGAACACGTGCTTAAAATTGACAAACCGACAAGTCTATATCTATATACCGACGGATTCCGCGACCAATTTGGCGGACCTAGAAGCAAAAAATTCCTCGACAAAAGACTCAGAAAGGTTCTTTCCGAAATCCAAGACCTTCCGATGGAAGAGCAGGAAAACACTCTGATGAGAACATTTATCGACTGGAAACAAGAAGAATCCCAAGTAGATGACGTTCTTGTTCTTGGTTTTCAGCTAGTACCGCAAGAAGTGATTGTTCCCGAAAAAACAGCACCAACGACTTCGGCAACTCTTTCCTAAAGGAGAAATCACCTCCACGCTTCCAAAATAGGCTAGTTTCGAGCTATCTTTACCATATGCTCTTATCACAGTTCACAGAAGAAAAAATCGAGGCCGGTTGCGACGAAGCCGGGCGCGGTTGTTTGGCCGGGCCGGTTGTGGCCGCTGCGGTTATCCTTCCAAAAGATTATCAGAACGACATACTGAACGATTCGAAACAACTGTCGGAAAAGAAGCGCGACAAACTGCGCGAACAGATCAAAAACGACGCTATCGCTTGGTGTGTAGCGGAAGTTTCGCCTACGGAAATAGACAAGATTAACATTCTGAACGCTTCGTTTTTGGCCATGCACCGTGCCGTGGACGGATTATCTTCCAAGCCGGAACTCCTTCTGATCGACGGCAACAGGTTTAAGCCTTATCCCGAAATTCCGCACGAATGCGTGGTAAAAGGCGACGGAAAGTTCTTAAGCATAGCGGCAGCTTCGGTTCTCGCCAAAACCCGCCGAGACGAAATCATGCGGGAATTTGCGACCAAGCACCCGGGCTATGGATGGGAGACCAATGCCGGCTACCCGACAAAGGCCCACAGAAACGCAATCCGGGAATTGGGCACGACTCCCCATCACCGCATGTCGTTCAAACTTTTGCCCGATCCTACCCTATTCGATTAACGAGGCTTAGGCGGTTTGATTTTCTTTATTTTCGGAGCCGGAGCTATGGGTTTTATTGGCGGAAAAGACTTTATTTTTTTGGCCACGACAGACTGGCTCGGCGTTCCTTGTGGCGCGTCTGCCCTACCCGGCATATATCCTTGGTTTGGATTAGCCGGCTCTGGCGGTGCGATATGCAACAATTTCGGTAATGCTGGCGGAGTTGATGACTTCACAGTAGGCCAAGGAATATCGTTGACTGGAGGCATTGGAGACTGAACGGTAATTCCAATTGGCCGGATTTTTACTGGCGGTGGCGCCAAATCCGGCTTTGACAATGAAGATTTCGCCGATTTCAAAGCTGTTTCTTCCACCAACTTCTGAGCTTTTAGCCCCATTGTGGAGCATACTAAAAACAAAATCACAAACAACACCCTAACCATTCCCTTCATCTTCTTTGCTTTTAAATATTACATCCCACTTTTTAGGACGCTACGCAAAGAACAACTCCAAAACAAGGCTGTAGTTTGAACTGGCGAGCCACTAATATTGTCGAAAGCCAGTGATTTTCAACAAAAAAACCGGACAACGCCCATCGCACTGTCCGGTTCTCTTTCCCGGAAAAACCTTACGCCCGAAACAGAAAGAACTCGTCCTTCATGCTTTCGATCGCTGTGGTTTTATCTGAAGAGATATGCTCTATCGCCTCGTTGGCGAATTTCCAACCTTTTGAAGTTAAGGAGACGACATCACCTTCAATCGTCACCATATTATTATTCAACGCCAAAGACAATACGCTTTTGGCCCTTACTTTTTGCCAATTGATATGCTCGCGCAAATGCCCGACTTTTCGCTCTTCTACATCTTTATGGTTATGCAGATGCAAGAGAAATGTCAACAACGAAACTTCCAGCCTCTGCCTTCTCCTTCTGTGCCAAACCGACAACCAACCCTTACCGGGAGCGATCAGAAACACCGTAAAGAAAACAAAACCAAGAACGGTGGTAATGGCGCCCGCAATTGAAGCGTCGAGAAAGTGGGCTAACCAATAACCCGCAATAGCCGAGAAGGCTCCAAAACAAACGGCCAAGCCCAACATTTTCTTCAAATCATCGGTAAGCAAATAGGCCGTTGCGGGTGGCGCAATCATAAGTCCCACTACCAACACGGCTCCCACGGCGTCGAAAGCGCCAACCGTGGTTACGGAGGCCAACGTCATAAGGCCGTGATGAATAAGCAATGGAGAAAAGCCCAGGGCCGTTGCCAATTGCGGGTCGAAAGTACTGATTTTTAATTCTTTGAAAAATAACCCGAGAAGCGTTACGGAAAGTGTCAAAATCGACCCGATCACCCAAAGGGCTTTCGGACCAAGGTCGTATTCGCCTATAATAAAACGGTCGAACGGGGCAAAGGCCAACTCGCCAAGCAAAACGGCGTCAACGTCGAGGTGAACGTCATTAGCGTTTCTGGCGATCATTATGACCCCGATACTGAACAGCGCCGGAAACACCAGCCCAATCGCCGTATCTTCTTTTACCAAGCCCGTCTTCTGGATCCACTCCACCAGCATTACCGTCAGGACTCCGCACAACGCGGCCAAAACCACCAACAGCGGCGAGCTGATATCTTGGGTAACAAAGAAACCTATAACTATGCCCGGCAAAATGGAATGGCTGATCGCATCGGAAATCATGGCCATTTTGCGAAGAACCAAAAAGGTGCCCGGAATGGCGCACGCCATAGCCACTAACATGGCTATAAGCTGAATTTCAAACTGAGCTTGTGTCATGGCTTTTCAACATTTTGATTATACAGGTTCGCCGCTTTATGAAAACCCTCGTCAGTGAGCGACCACTGTCGGCTATCGAAAGTGATCCAGCCTTGGACTTCCAGTTTTCGCAACGATTTTTTCGAAAAGCCCCTGAACTCGTTAAACAACCGCAACGAGTGCGGATGGCTATGGTCTTCGTGACTTTTGGCAATTTCGTACATAAACGAGAGTGTCTTGTGCAAGTGCAGATCGTTCCTGTTTCGGATAAAACCAATACGGCGGGCCAACAAACCCCGCCTCGGAGCGAAAACAAACGAAAGAAACACAAACACGGCGGCTACCAAAACGATAACCGGCCCGGTGGATAGGTTATCATAACCGGCGGAAATCGCGGTGCCCAATATTCCCGACAAAGCGCCAAACACGGCGGCCAAAGTTACCATTACCCAAAGCCGGTCAGTCCATTGGCGAGCGGCGGCGGCGGGAGCCAGCAACATGGCGCTCATCAATACCACGCCTACTGTCTGCAAGCCCAAAACGATGGCCAAAACCATAAACGAGGTCATCAGGATATCGATAAACTTGGTATTGAAGCCCAAAGTCAAAGTGTACTCGGGATCAAACAGCAGGACTTTGAACTCTTTCCAGAAAATTGACATTACGCAAAAGCTAACGCCTGTCACTCCGGCCATAAGCCACACGTCCGAAGCCACTAGCGTAGCCGCTTGCCCGAACAGGTATTTTTCCAGACCGGCTTGGTTTGCGTTCGGCTGTTTTTGAATAAAAGTGAGCAACAGCATTCCGAAGCCAAAAAACAGCGACAAAACAAGCCCCAAGGCAGTATCAGACTTCAAGCGGGTATTCTGGGTAATGCTTCTGATCCAAAACGTGCCGGCCAATCCACTGACCAAAGCCCCCGTCAAAAGCACAGAACTGTCTTTGGATTGAAAAAGGATAAAAGCCAAGGCTATGCCCGGCAAAGCGGCGTGAGAGATGGCGTCGCCCAAAAGACTCTGTTTTCTCAATACGGCAAAACTGCCCAACATACCGCATATCGCCCCAAGCAAAGCCGTTCCCAGCGTGATTGTACGCAGGGTATAGTCCGTAAAGACCAACGAGAAATATTCCGGTAAATTCATGAGGGCTGGATGCTTACTTTGTAATTGATTCCGTAAGTCTGTGTCAAATGATCATCGTTGAAGATATCTTTGACCGGCCCCGTGGCTATTTTCTTGACATTTAGGAATGTCACCCAATCGAAATATTCCGGTACCGTCTGCAAATCATGGTGCACCACGATTACGGTTTTGCCCGCTTTGCGCAAGTCTTTCAGAATATTGATAATCGCTTTTTCCGTAGTGGCGTCAACGCCTTGGAAAGGTTCGTCCATCAAATAAATCTCGGCTTGCTGGACCAATGCTCTGGCCAAAAAGATCCGTTGCTGTTGCCCGCCCGAAAGCTGTGAGATCTGACGATCGCGAAACGGCAACATCCCCACTTTCTCCAAAGCTTCCAGCGCCTCTTTCTTTTCCTTTATTCCCGGCCTTTTTATCCAACCCAGGCGTCCGTAGGTGCCCATCGTCACCACATCGAGGGCCGTGGTCGGAAAATCCCAATCCACGCTGCCTTTTTGCGGAACGTAGGCTACTTTGGAGCGTTGTTTCCTGTAAGGTTTTCCGAATACTTTCACAGAACCAGCCAAGGGCTTGATAATTCCCAACACGGATTTTATCAACGTGGATTTTCCCGCTCCGTTCGGACCAACTACGGCCATCAACACACCCTCGGGAATCTTCAAATCCACATCCCACAGCACCGGCTTATAATTATAAGCCACGGTCAGGTCGTCTACCTGTATCGCTATCTTCTCCCCCATTACCGTAACGCGTTAACGATTGTCTCTGTATTGTATTTATACATTCCCAAGTAAGTCCCTTCCGGAGTACCTGCGTTGCCCAAGGCGTCGGAATAAAGCGTTCCGCCAATGTTGACGTTATGGTTCTGATCCTTTACCGCCGCCTGCAATGCTTCGATTGTCCTTTTCGGAACGGACGACTCAACAAAAATCGCTTTGACTTTTTTATCGATTATCAATTCGGCGAGCTTACGGACATCTTTTACCCCCGCCTCGGTAGCGGTCGAAAGTCCCTGAAGCCCTACCACTTCAAATCCGAGCGAACGCCCAAAGTAGTTGAACGCATCATGGGCTGTGATCAGCACACGTTTTTCTTCGGGAAGCACGGCCACCTCTTTTTTCATATCGACCAATAGCTTCGCTAACTTTTCATGGTAAGCCTTAGCGTTCGCCATATAATAATCGGCGTTCGCCGGATCCAGTCCGGAAAGCTTTTCGGCGGTATAAAGCGTTATTTTCTCCCACAGGTTGATGTCGAACCAAACATGAGGGTCATGATTTCCGGCAAACTCTTTCGATGTAATCAAATCCGACGGGGCCAAAGCGTCAGCCAAAGCGATCGTCACCCGATTTCGTCGGCGCATTTTCTCGAACACATCGACCAGTTTTCCTTCTAGGTGAAGACCGTTGTAAAAGACCGCGTCTGCGGTAAAAAGCTTGTTTACGTCGCCTTCACTGGCTTTATAGAGGTGCGGATCAACTCCGCTGCCCATAAGGCCCTGAACCTCCACACGGTCACCGCCCACTACTTTCAGCAAATCGGTGATCATCGTAGTAGTGGTAACCACCGACAGCTTACCTGTACGATTTTCCACTCCTTCCTTTTTCTTGACTTTGCACCCGCCCAATACGAGTAGCACGGCCAAGAATATTGCAAAATTCTTCATTTTCATGAGATCTATTTAAATCGAAAAAATGATGGGCTTCAAAATATTTTTAAGCTCGTCTAAATTTTAAACAAAGATACACTAATTATCTATTTTGAAGCACAAACCACTCCGCAAAAAGCATGATAAGCTTCAGTTTGGAAGGTGATTATCGCCATCAGTTTTCATATGAAGGAGGAAACCGTCCAGTTGGGGTTTTCGCCTTCTGCCCTAAAAAAATCCCCAATTATCTTCCCGAGTCAAGTATTTGTCAAAATTGTATTTGCCTATGAATCCGGCAAGAGTATCTTTGGTTCAACACTTTTTCGCAAACCAAATCTATTATATACAACAGCGCTCGCTTATGATTCTACAACTCCTCAAACATAAATGGAAAGAAGATTTCCGGTCTCCGGCCTTTGACCAAGGGCTTCCGGTCAAGATTCTGATGGGCTTTTTAGGGTTTATGGCTTTGTGTTACTTGATAGCGTTCGGCCTACTCATCGACGTGATCTTGCTGAAAGACAACGATACTATAAACCCCGTCACTTTCATAAACGGTTACCTTGTCCTATATTGGATTGTCGGAATCGGTGTAAGAATGACTATGCAAAACACTCCGGCCATCGGTATCCAACCTTACCTTTTGTTGCCGATCCGGAAATCCAAAGTCTTTAACTTTCTGCTCGCCAGATCTTTCTTTAGCGCCAACAACTGGCTCCACCTCGCGTTCGCCATACCTTTCGCCCTGAAAGTGGTCCAAAAGGTAAATGACTTCCCTTCCGCCATCGCTTGGCTGATCGTTTTCTTCAGCATGTCCATGGCCAACAACTATATCGTTTTCATTCTCAAAAAGGAAACCCTGGGCAAAATCTGGATCAATTGGGCCTTAATGTTATTGGCCGCAGGACTGTTCGGGCTTAATTATTACGACCTTTTCCCTGTAAACGAAATTTCCAGCGCCTTTATGGAAACGGTCGCCGCTACTCCGCTTACGGCTTTGTCAACGGTCGTTTGGGCTGTACTTTGGTACGTTTTGGCTTTCCGCTACCTTAAGTCCAAAGCTTACCTGGAAAATCTGGCGGTGAAAACAGACGGCGGAAAAGGCGACAACCTCAACGAAAGACTGTCGTTTCTGCGCGGTTTCGGTAGAGTTGGAGACATTATCGCTTTGGACCTGAAAATGATCATGCGAAACAAAAGACCGAAACAAGTTACAATTATGGCTTTCGCTTTCTTGTTCTACGGACTTCTGTTCTACACTAACGATATTTACGGAAAGGGCATGTACGTCTTTTGCGCTGTGTTTATCACAGGCCTCGGCATGTCAAACTTTGGACAGTTCGTACCGGCATGGGACAGCGGACACTTTGACATGTTACTGACCAGCAACCTTTCGTTCAAAGACTACGTGCGCTCAAAGCACCGCTACATGATCACCCTTTGTTCAGTTTTCTTTGTCCTTTCGTTGCCGTACGGCTATTTCGGCATGGATATAATCTGGACACACTTGTCGATGGCACTTTTCAACATCGGCGTCAGTAGCTACATACTTCTGCTGTTCAGCACCAGAAACAACAGGCGTTTCGATATTACGAAATCGGGATCGTTTAACTTCGAGGGCACCGGCGCCACACAATGGCTCGCCTCCGTTCCGTTTCTTCTGTTGCCACAAGTTCTTTATTGGCCGATCACACTTTTGGCAGACAACAATACGGCGCTGATTACAATCGGTATTATCGGCGTCTTGGGATTAGCCTTGCAAAGCCCCATCCTTGACAGGATAGCCAAAATGTACGTTAAGCAAAAGTACCGCCTGGCCGAAGGCTTACGCGCCTAAACCCTTTTTTGAAACCTCAATCACGAAATCATGATCCAAGTAAATAATATCAAAAAAAGCTACGGACCCGTTACCGTACTGAACATTAAACAACTCAACATCGGAAAAGGCGAAGTGGTAGGCTTGGTCGGAAACAACGGCGCCGGCAAAACCACTTTTTTCCGCTCCGTACTCGATTTGATCTTGCCGGACACAGGCGAAGTGAAGCTCAACGGACAACTAGTCAAAGGCGACGACAGTTGGAAATCGTTTACTGGCTCTTATCTCGACGAGGGCTTCCTGATCGATTACCTCTCGCCCGAAGAGTATTTCGAATTCATTGGTAAGCTCCGTGGCCTGAACAAAGCGGATCTTGAAGAGTTTCTGGCGCAATTCGAAGACATTTTCAACGGGGAAGTATTGGGAACGGGCAAATACATCCGTAACCTTTCGAAAGGAAATCAAAAAAAGGTCGGTATAATCGGGGCGCTTATCGGCAACCCGGAATTGCTGATTCTTGACGAGCCCTTCGCCAACTTGGACCCCAGTACGCAGATTCGCCTGAAAAAACTGTTGCAAAACCAAAAGGCGGAGAAAGGGATCACCATGTTCATTTCCAGTCACGATCTGAGCCACGTCACCGAAGTCTGTGACCGGATTGTGCTTTTGGAAAAGGGTGAAGTAGTGAAAGACGCACACAAAGACGAGAATACTCTGAAAGAGCTGGAAGCCTTCTTCGGCAAGGACGAAGCCTTGACAGAGTAGACTTTAGCTCCATAAACAAGATTTATTGGCGAAGCCCGTGAACAAGTTTTCACGGGCTTCGCTTTTTATAAAATATGATGCGTATCATTAACCGAACTAAAAAACAACAAAAGACCCGTTTCATTGAAAAATGAGCAACATCACGAGTTCATCATTACAAAATGAGTAAAATCACCACTTTATTTTTATAAAATACCTTTACAGAGAAGAATTTTCCTGATAATTTTACACACAATCAGTAATCAAGATCGGCAGTCCACATACTACTCCGCTCATTCAAATGAGTTTAATCCCAAAACCACACGTGCCATGGGCCAATTGACTAAAACGCAAGCCAAGCTGGGCAAACCTTATATCGACCTAGAATTCTTACTTCGTTGCTTTAAGGAAGTGCTCATTGATAATGGTGAGAAGGAATTAGCGAACTACTTGCCTTGGATCAACGAACCCAACGAGATCCCTTTCGAGTCTTTCGGGCAGAAGCATGTCCAGATGTACTCAATAGCTTTCCAGCTTCTGAATATGGTGGAAGAAAACGGTGACGTGCAACGTCGTCGTGAAAAGGAGAACGAAAACCTCTCGTCCACCAAAGGACTCTGGGCAAACAGCCTGGAATACCTCAAGAGCTGGAACATCGACCAGGAAGAAATCGCCGATATCGCGGCCAAAACATATATAGAACCGGTACTTACCGCCCACCCTACCGAGGCCAAACGCGCCACGGTATTGGAGCACCACCGTGAGCTGTACCTTCTTCTCGTAAAACGCGAGAACCAGATGTACACCGATATGGAGCAAGGCGATATCCGCCACGAGGTTAAGCTAACGCTGGACCGCTTGTGGCGCACGGGTGAGATCTTCGTCGAGAAGCCCGACTTGGCTTCCGAATTGCGAAGCGTCACTCACTACCTCACCAACGTGTTTCCAAACACGATCCAGATCTTGGACCGTCGCTTCATGCACGCTTGGGAAGGCGCCGGATTTGACACGTCTTTGGTTCGCGATCCTCGCAAACTTCCGAAAATCAGCTTCGGCAGCTGGGTAGGCGGTGACCGTGACGGCCACCCGTTCGTAACAGCGGACGTGACCCGCGACACGTTGCAAAGCATGCGCCTGAACTCATTGGTAGTTATCCGCCGCTTCCTTATGAAGTTGGTTAAGCACCTGAGTTTCTCCATCAATATCGAAGATACTTCTAAAAAGCTCCGCAAACGCGCCGACGCTATCGTTGCGGAAATCGGGGAGCAGGCGGAAGACGTGCTCAAGCGTAATAACGGCGAAGGTTTCCGCCAGTTCATCAACTTGTTGCTGCACAAACTCCCGATCGATATCGAGCGCGAGCACGCAACGCACCTTAAGGAGTTGCCGCACAGCTACCGCAACTCGGATCAGTTAATCGACGACCTTATTATCCTTCACGAAGCCCTTATCGAATACGGCGCCGTGGAGATCGCTTATAATGACGTAAACGAGGCGATCCGTATCGTTCAGACTTTCGGATTCCACCTCGCGCACCTCGATATCCGCCAGAACAGCGGATTCCATGAAAAGGCAATCGCCCAGCTTATGGACGCCGCAGGTTTGGTCGGTGACAAATTCTTGGAGTGGAACGAGGAGCAACGCGTCAAGTTCCTGAACAAAGAACTTCAGTCGAACAGGCCGTTTACTTCACGCCACGACAACCTCGGGCATGAGGCGCAAGCCGTGCTTGATTGTTACAAAGTACTGGCTGGCTATGTAGAGCGCTACCGCGAGCAGTGCTTAGGTTCGCTTATCGTCAGTATGACGCGCAGTCTCTCCGACTTGCTTACGGTTTACGTTTTGGCCCGCGAAGCTGGACTTACTATCCAGCAAGGTGACGGATTCGCTTGCCGTATGCAGGTAGTTCCGTTATTTGAGACAATCGACGATATGGAAGGCAGTCCAGCGATCCTAGACTCTTTCCTTAAGCATCCGTTTACCCGCCGTAGCTTGGCTTATCAGCAAACTATCCGCGACCACCACCGTCCGGTACAGCAGGTAATGATCGGCTATAGCGACAGTAACAAAGACGGCGGAGCTTTGGCTAGCCAGTGGCACCTTTTCAAAACGCAAAAGGAACTTACCGCCGTTGGTCTGAAACATAACGCCCAAATCCGTTTCTTCCACGGAAAAGGCGGAAGTATCAGCCGTGGCGCAGGCCCGACTCACTACTTCTTGCGCTCGCTTCCTCTGCACGCCCTCCAAGGCGACCTTAGGCTGACGGAACAAGGCGAGACCATTGCGCAGAAATACGCCAACAAAATCAACGCCTCTTATAACCTGGAGTTGTTGTTGGCGGGGACCACGTCTATGACGGCTCTTCACAACCACCAAAACGGTAACGGTAAAGAGACCGAAGAGATCATGTCGTTCCTTTCCGAAACCAGCCAAGCGCATTACTCAAACTTGCTCCACCACCCGAACTTCATCAAGTTCTTCGGCGAGGCCACGCCTATCGACGCCATCGAGAACAGTAAGATCGGTTCGCGCCCGGCACGCCGTACAGGCAAGCGCTCCCTTACTGACTTGCGGGCTATTCCGTGGGTATTTAGCTGGAGCCAATCGCGCTTTAATATCACAAGTTGGTACGGTGTAGGCTCAACGCTTGAGCAGTTTATGATCGAGCAACCAGAAGCCTTCGACCGCTTCCGCGAGACAGTGGAAGAAAGCGACTTGGTACGCTACGTTTTCCAAAACGTGGACGCCAGCCTAATGACCACCAGCCCGGCGATCTTCGAAAAATACGCCGCTTTGGTAGAGGATGCCGATGTCCGCGAATCGGTACTCTCGGTTATCAAAGAAGAATACGACCGTACCGTTCGCATGCTGGACGTACTGATGCGCAAAACCTTCAGCCAACGCCAGCAGAAGCACTATTACTCAAGCTTGTTGCGCACGGAGGCTCTGGAAACTATCCATACGATACAGCTTAGCCTGTTGAAAAAATGGAGAGTGGAAAAAGAAGACAAAGATCCGAATGCGGAAAACACGCTTTTGGAACTGTTGATGACTATTAACGGCATCGCCGGCGCATTGCGTACTACAGGTTGATCCAAAAATTGATAAAATATTCTAAAGCCCCGAGCCATTGGTTCGGGGCTTTTTTTTGCTCGCTGTTAAAATACACTCCGTAATTTGGGCCTTCTTTTTTTCCGATAACCATATCATTATCTTCAGGAACATAAACCCTTTTTCTTAAGAAAACGGAATGAAACTTTACGCCATCAGCGGACTTGGAGCGGACAAAAGAGTCTACGATTTTTTAAAATTAGAATTGGAACTAATTCCGCTGGATTGGATAGAACCCAAACCTAATGAAGATATCCGTGACTATTCTCTACGCCTTTCCGCCTCTATCAATACCGATGAAGAATTCGGAATAATAGGCGTAAGTTTCGGAGGACTAATTGCTGTTGAGATTTCGAAAAATTTAAACCCAAAATTGACCATAAGTATTTCATCCATAGAAACAGATCAGGAACTGCCTCTACTCTATCGGGCAATTGGAAAATTAGGCATCGCTTATATTTTGCCCAAAATATTCTTCACCCCACCCAAAAGCTTGTCCCGATTTCTATTCGGAACAAAAAATACCGAAACGCTTTACCCAATATTAGAAGATACGGATCCAGCCTTCGCAAAATGGGCAGTTACGCAACTTCTTGGTTGGGAAAATAAGGAAAGGATAGCCGGAAGTCTAAAGATTTGCGGTGACAAGGACTTTTTGCTACTCTCCCCCAAACGCACAGATATAATCACGATTAAAGGTGGAGGGCACTTTATGATAGTTGACAAGGCTGAAGAAATCAGCGCTGTCATCAACAAAAAAGTCCGATCAATTAGACCGGACTCCATGTAAGGCTTTTGTTCAAGACCCTTTTCAGCCTAAATATCTCTCTAAATACACCGCCATTTCATCACGGAGTTCTTTGGCTTTCTCTCTAGCCACTTCGGCGAAATCCTCGCCTTGGCTGGCGTAAATTATCCCGCGAGAGGAGTTGACCAACAATCCGCATTTGTCGTTCATTCCGTTAGCCGACACTTCTTCCAAGCTTCCGCCCTGAGCGCCAACGCCCGGTACCAAAAGGAAATTGTCGGGAGCTACGCTACGGACTTTGCGCAATGCGTCAGCCCGCGTGGCGCCCACCACGAACATCAATTGCTCCGGGCTAGCCCATTCCATACTGGTTTTCATTACGCGCTCATACAGCTCCTCTTCGGTTTCCTTCAACTCGCAACGCTGGAAGTCATGGCTTCCTTGGTTCGATGTCAAAGCTAAAAGAATAACCCATTTGCCTTCGAAATCCAGAAACGGCTTTACGGAATCGGAACCCATATACGGCGCTACCGTTACGGAATCGAAATCCATATTATCAAAAAACGCTCTTGCGTACAGTCCGCTGGTATTACCGATATCGCCTCGTTTTGCGTCAGCTATGGTAAAAATATCTTTCGGAATATATTCCAGCGTTTTGCGCAAGCTTTCCCAGCCTTGGGAACCCATCGCCTCATAAAAGGCCGTGTTTGGCTTATAAGCCACGGCATAATCCTTAGTGGCGTCGATTATCCGTTTGTTAAACTCAAAAACCGGATCTTCCTCACCCAAGAGGTGTTTCGGAACCTTTCGGATGTCGGTATCGAGCCCCACGCACAGGTAAGAGCCTTTGGTTTTGATCTGTTCGAATAATTGGTCTCTGGTCATATTATTTGGTCGGGCATAAAAAAAGGCCGAAACGGCCTTTACACGATTGAATAAATATCTTATCTAAGATCGACTATATCGATGTCCATATCCGGATACTTCGACTTGTCAAAACGGAAATCGGTATCCGGCAAAGAAGCCAGCTCTTTGAAATTGGAAATGGTGTATTGGAACACATTCCCGTCCTTTTCGTAAACCGACCAGCGGTGCAACACGCTTCCTTTAGGTGTTACGTACACACGGATTCGGAAAAAGCTTTTGTCCTTCGGTTTTTTAGGCAAAAGATCGATCACCCGATAATCCTTACCGTCAATCTTCTCGTTTTTCTGAAGCTTCAGCTTAAATCCTTTCTTATACGCAGTATAAATAGCAGTCGGGTCAAGTTCTTCCCCGTCTTCGCCACCGGCTTCCGCCACGGTCACTTCCTCATCGTCCGGCACAAAAGTCCACATTGTGCTTCCGTCATTGAAGATCACCCTTCCGGCAATGTCGATACGGAATTTGTTTCCTTTAGCCAGAACCGCTCCCTCGAATTTCTCGTTAAGCCCTTCGGCTTGGTTGATCATTCTTTGCTCAAACATCGCGGAGAAAGCCGGAACTTTTTGATACTTATCCGCCACTTTGTCCAGGATCTCCTTCGCTTTGTCCGCGTCCTGCGCCATGACGGCCATCGCCGACAGGCATAAGACCAACATTGCGCTAAAAATTTTTCTTAACATAGATATCTGGTTTTCTCTTCTCTCCGGTTTAGTCTCATTTATGCTTTTACGGAAAAGTCGCCGCAAAGATATAAACTCTCGTAAAGTAGACGCCCGCCCAGCGCTTTTATTTTTCGTTCAGGGCATTTAACAGTTGTTCCAAAGAGTATTCGTCTTTAACCAACACCTCTCTGGCTTTGCTACCTTCAAACGGTCCGACAATCCCCGCGGCCTCCAACTGGTCCACGATTCTGCCCGCCCGGTTATATCCTAGCTTCAGTTTTCTTTGTAACAACGACGTACTTCCCTGCTGATGCATCACCAACACGCGAGCGGCCTCTTCAAACATGGAATCACGTTCCGAAAGATCTGCCAAAGAGCCTCCGTCCGGATCCTCGCCCACATACTCCGGCAAGACATAAGCCGAAGCATAACCTTGCTGTTCGCCCACAAACTCGCAAATCTCTTCCACTTCCGGCGTATCGATAAATGCACATTGCAAACGAACGACCTCGTTGCCGTCGGAAACCAGCATATCGCCTTTTCCGATAAGTTGCTCGGCTCCACCACAGTCCAGAATCGTTCTGGAATCGATCTTCGAAGTAACTCTAAACGACATACGGGCCGGAAAGTTCGCTTTGATCACACCCGTAATCACGTTAACGGAAGGTCTCTGGGTCGCCAATACCAAGTGAATGCCGATAGCCCGGGCCAACTGCGCCAAACGAGCGATAGGACTTTCGATTTCCTTACCTGCGGTCATCATCAAATCCGCCAACTCGTCAATTACCACGACAATGTACGGCAAATAGCGATGGCCTTTCTCAGGGTTCAGACGACGTCCCTTAAACTTGCCATTGTATTCTTTAAGGTTTCGACAACCGGCATCCTTCAGCAAATCATAGCGGTTGTCCATCTCGATACAAAGCGAATTCAGCGTATTGATCACTTTCTTCGTATCGGTAATAATCGCCTCCTCGCTATCCGGCAGTTTAGCCAAATAATGGCGTTCGATCTTATTGTAAAGCGTAAGCTCCACTTTCTTTGGATCGACCATCACGAACTTAAGCTCGGCCGGATGCTTCTTATAAAGTAACGAGGCCAACAGCACGTTCAGTCCGACAGACTTACCCTGGCCGGTAGCACCCGCCATCAGCAAGTGAGGCATTTTGGCCAAATCGGCTACATAAACCTCGTTAGAAATCGTTTTTCCGATGGCGAACGGAAGCTCTTTCCCGCTGTCAAGGAACTTCTTGGTAGAAAGCACTGACCTTATGGACACAACTTCTTTCACCTTGTTCGGAACTTCTATACCGATTGTTCCTTTACCCGGAATCGGGGCGATAATCCTAATTCCCAAAGCCGAAAGGCTCAGCGCGATGTCATCCTCAAGGTTTTTAATCTTCGATATTTTCACACCCGCTTCGGGCACAATCTCGTAAAGTGTCACCGTAGGCCCGATTGTGGCCTTAATGCTGGAAATCCCGATCTTGAAGTTGACCAAGGTCTCCACAATACGGTTTTTATGCATTTCCAACTCCTCATTACTTACCTGCCCCTTCTTGTGCGGACGGTCGATAAGTAAATCCAAACTCGGGAACTGGAAGCTTCCCAGCTCCAAAGTAGGGTCGTATTCCTCAATCTCATCGCCCAGTTTGTCTCTAACTTGGGCTATTTTCGCCGCTTCTTTCGGCGTTAATGTTTCGGCCAACTTAGTAGTATCCTCTACCGCCATCTCCAACGGGGTGGCGTCTTTTTCCTTTTTCGCACTTCGGGCATTTGCCTTCACCGCTTTTGTATCGACTGCCCATTCCTCCACTTTTATTGGCTCTGGCTCCGTCACGACCAATTCTTTTTCTGGTTGCATCATAACGGGCTTAGGGCTCTCGGTTTTCAGCTCAATTCCAGCTATATCCGGATCTTCCTCAGTATCCGTCACCGCCGTGGTTTCCCTTTCCTTTTCAATGACAGGGACAGGCTCCGGTTCTTTTTCCCTTATCCTGTTCGTTGGAACAGTATCTTCTGTTGTTGTAGCTTTTTCCTGTTTCTTTTCTTTCTTTTTGCCTTCAGGCCAAAGAAATTTAAGACTGTCAACTCCAAAGAAATAAACAACAAAAATGGCCAACACAAAAAGCCAGAGCAACAAAGTACCCCAACCCAAGAAGCCGTCGAGAAGCGAGGCCAACTCAAACCCGAAACCACCGCTCAGGTAGCTCATCCCCATCCAGGGAGTCTCAGTACGAAGGTTGAAATAACCGAAGAAAACACAAAACCACACCAAAGCGAAAATGGAAAGTTTTGCCGCACGGCCCAATGGCAAAAGCGTTTTGTCAAAAACGATTTTTACACCAACAAGAAACAGAATCGGCGGAAAGAAAAACGACGCGACCCCGAACCATTTGTAAATAAAACTATAAGAAGCCCAAGCACCCAACAACCCCAGCCAGTTGGAAACCTCACGGCTGGATTGTCTAAGTCCCGTTCCCGGCACACCTTCCAATACGCTTTGGTCCGCATGTCCCGTAAACAGGAACGAGAGGAAAGCAACAAAAAGGAACACCGACGCAATGATAAGAAACAATCCCGCGGAGATTTTGAACTTAGGATCCTTGAAGAACTGAATTGAAAAACGCTTCGTAGTTTTTCGCCTTCTTTCCCCAGTTTTCGAATTATTCGATTTGAAGCTATTTTTGGCCATTAAGCAAATGAATATCTTACAATGAAAGTAGACCGAGACAAGCGTTAGCCGAAAATCAAAACCGAGAACAAAACCACGAAACACCAACTCCAAAAACAGGCGGAAAAGCTATCGCAGGCAACTCATTTTGAACAAAAAGGCAAAACAACACTTTGAGACTCAATAAAACCTACTGTTATTTTGCTAAAATAAAAATATTCAATGTCATTTTAACCGATGGTTCCGACTTTTTAAAAACGTTCCCAGCTCTATTGAAGCAATTCAGCCAAAACGAGAAACATGTCACACCCTCCAGACAAAAAGAACCCCGGCGTTATCAAATAAGCCGGGGAACATTCAATTAGTATTTTTCAAATCATATCTATCCCTAGAATACATAGCCTATACCCAACGCAAATGAAGATCTTTTAAGCGAAGTGTCATTCTCAGGACGACTACCCGGACGCAACATGTTCAGGAACCCGTACTGATAACGCAAATCCACAAACAAGCCAAAATCAAACAAGTATCCGCCACCACCGACAACATCAAAAGTCACATCGATGAAATCCTTCGCTATATTACTTTCTTCCGAAGAGCTCATTCCCATTCCTTTTTGCTCCAGGTCTTGTCTGGCGTCAAGTTTCAAACCCGCTTGCAAACCCGCATCCAGGTAAAACCCGTCGAACACATAAAACTTCGCCATCACGGGAAGATTCAGAAAGTCCGTCTTTATAGTATTCTCATACCTTACACCCAGCGGAGCGAAAGTTCCCAATACGCCGGCTTGCTGATACGAGTAAAGCAATTCGGCCTGAACAGAGAATAATGGCGAGAAATGTTTCTCAGCGGTAACACCCACAGTAAACCCCCAATCCCACTTACTTACTCCTTTATAAACTTCGTTCAAAGCAAAAGTACCGAGATTCGCAGCACCTCTAACACCGAACTTCAACTCGTTGACATGCTCGCTGTCATTGCCCTCCTCAGAGGACTCATCCTGGGCGTTGGCAAAACCGAACGCAAACAACAGGGCCAAAGCAAACAACATCTTTTTCATATCACTATCAGTTTGTTTCTCCGTAAAGCAAACCTTAAGTGCAAGGAATTGTTTTTCAGCCCTTCGATCCGTATTCAGCGTATTTATGAAAACCTAACGGAAACATTCAACAGACGTTCGGGCACTTCACCTTCCGTCGCTGTCTTATAATCAGAGTAAGCGCAAGGAACTATTTTCCCTCTCTCATCACTTCCAGAAGGTATTTCCATCCACCATTTATCTGAATAATGGCTTTTGTAAAAAACCAGAACCGATGGGGAAACGGGCATAGTCACGCTATACTTAGTATAGTCGCTTTCCTGAAAATTCGCCTCTCGTTTTCTATGATAAAAACCTTCCACAAAATACCAGACCATAGTCGCCACAACTTGCGCAGTCTGGTGGTAATCGCCGTCTCTGTCCGAATCAAATTCATAGAAACCCACCGAACTCAATTTGTCATTCAGCCCAGCGTACCAGCATAATTTGCAGGCTTCCTCACCGGTAAGTCCGAACGCTTGGGGATTCGTAGTTCCGGGAGCGTCAGAGGCCCTGATCGAAGACAAATCGAAAGTCATCATATCGGCGTCACGGATTACGGGCTCAACCTCGCCCAAATCTTCCCGCATCACTCCTAGCCTTATCATATCAAACGCAAAGCCTTGCAATGCGCTTATTACTTCCGTATCGTTCAAATAGGCTTGGTAAGCCAAGTGGCTGTAATGGAACAAACTCCCCGATACGTCGGCAAACATTTTTCCTATAAAACCCCTGTTAGCGGGAACTTCCTCTTCGGTATCTAGATCAATAAAGGCGTCGACATTCACCACCGTCACCAATTTTCTCAAATCCGAATACGCCCTGAATTGTCCCAAACTCATATCGTGGGATCCACCGATAACCAATGGCAATACATTGTTCCGCAAAAGGTAGACGCACACCTCTTGGAGAATCAACAACCGTTGGCTGTGGTCCACGCCGTAACGAAGGTTGCCCAAGTCAACAATCCTGTATGGTCGACCGCTCTTCTTCAGTCGGTACAACCTTGTCCGCACTAAATCGGCGTGGTTTTTCACCCCTCCGATAATCGCGATGTCAAAGGTTCCGATTTCGGGAAAAGTGTCGTGATAATGGTCAATGTTACGGTAGAAATCGCTGGGGCTGTCTATACCGCGACACACGTCGTGATCGACAGGGGAGAAGAATAGTTTCAGGTCCATTGATTTGAAAGCAAATGGTTATGTAAAGGAATATACCCATTGCCGGCAAAGCGCTTTTCGCCCGGCCGAAACGCGTTTTGTCGAAGTATCCGGTCCCCGGACACTATCCACTTACTTATTTAGCAATATTTGGAGAGAATCGCCATGGTTTAATTTAGGCAAACTTACATTGGGCAACACAAATCCGGAGCTTTCGAAAACGGCTAACCGGAAGCTCAAAGGATGAATAAGAAAAACCACGCTTTTTAATTATAAAAGATCCTCAGCACCTTTCCGTTATTCAATAATTCCGTTGAGTATCGGAACAAGTATTGGGAGGCTTGGCCTTGGGTAGGTCGTCCGGTCCACTCAAAACGGCTGCCACATTCGCCGCATGGATCGTACATAAAAAGTCCGGAAGGGTCCACGTTTACTTTATTGCAAGAATCGTCATTGGGCAAGTATGTGCAATTCCTTTCGAAAACCCTGTATTCAAATTCGCTGATTTTACGGATTATCACGCCTTTCAACCCTATACCGCTTACATACACCCATTTTTTTGTATGCAATTCGCTGTATTTCGGGCTAAAAAGATTCACTTGAGTGTCAAACGGCCTTAAAGGCAACGGCGAATCCGGCGTAGAGGGTCCGCACCCTCCAAGCAATAGAAAAAGGGCCGGAATAAGTATTCCGGCCTTTAAGAAATCACTTATTTTTTTCATAATCATAAAACCCCTTGCCGGACTTCTGCCCCAAATGCCCCACGTCCACTTTCCTCTGCTGTATCCGGCTAGGCCTGAACCTAGGCTCGTTCCCAAAGGCTTTGAACATCATTTGGGAAATCTTCTGGTTGGTATCGACTCCTAGATAATCGATCACCTTAAACGGCCCCATCGTAAAACCGGCGTTCTCCAAAAGAGCGTCGATGGTTTTCACATCGGCTACGCCTTCTTCCAACACCTTAAGGCTTTCCAAGTAAAATGGGCTCGCCACTCTATTCACCACAAAACCGGGAGTGTCTTTTACTTTGACAGGCGTTTTCCCCATTTTGAGTGTGTATTCGCTAATCAATTCTACGGTAGACGGATCAGTGGCCTCGCCGGCGATCACTTCCACCAAAGGAATTTTCGGCACCGGGTTAAACAGGTGAATCCCCGCAAAACGGCCAGGGTGAGACATGTCTCCCGCCAATTGAGTAACGGACACGTCGCCAGTGTTAGTGACGATAATCGAGGTGTGGGCATTCAAGCGCTCCAACTCCTCGACAAGCATTTTTTTCGTCTTCTTGTCAGCGTTTAGGTTCTCGATCACCACTTCGCCGGTAATGTCACGAATATCGTACGTGATATGCAAGCGACCCATCGCCGCTTCGCCTTCCGCTTCGGTGATCTTTCCCGCCGAAATCTGACGGTTCAGCTCCGCCCTGATACTTTCGTAGGCAGGATCCAGAGCTTGGTTATTGATATCGTAAAGGTAGGTCTCATACCCAGACATAGCCGACATGGCGGCAATTCCCTGTCCTATGGGATCCGCCCCCACAATTCCGACAGTCTTAATATCTTCTATTTTCATAAAGGGAGCCCGTATACGGTAATGGACAATCCACCCGCTCTCGGAAAATTCCGTAAGCGGGCGGTCAAAAACAGGCCGAGACAAGCATGCGCTAATGCTTCGGCGCTCGGCAAGACAGGTTTGTTCGCCCTGTTTTAAACCGATACGAATTGTTTAAGGAAACGGATGTCGTTTTCCGTAAACAATCTCAAATCGTTGATCTGATATTTGAGCATAGCCATACGCTCAATACCCATACCAAATGCGAAACCGGTAAACTCTTCCGGATCGATACCCGATGACTTGAGTACGTTCGGATCCACCATTCCGCAACCGCCGATTTCCAACCAGCCAGTATATTTACACACGTTACAGCCTTTTCCAGAGCAAATGCCGCAACTTACGTCAAGCTCAGCGCTAGGCTCCGTGAAAGGGAAATATGACGGACGCAAACGGATTTTCGTTCCCTCGCCAAAAAACTCTTGGGCAAAGTGCAACATCGTTTGCTTAAGGTCGGCGAAGCTAACACTCTTATTTATATACAAGCCTTCCACTTGGTGGAACACGCAGTGCGCACGGGCGGAAATAGCCTCGTTACGATACACGCGTCCGGGAGAAAGCGTACGGATAGGCGGTTTTTCGTTTTCCATCACACGCACCTGCACAGACGAGGTGTGGGTACGCAATGCGATATCAGGATTTTTCTCAATAAAAAAAGTGTCCTGCATTTCCCTAGCCGGATGGTTTTCGGGAAAGTTCAAGGCTGAAAAGTTATGCCAATCGTCCTCGATCTCGGGCCCTTCCGACAGGTTGAAGCCCATACGCTCAAAAATCTCGACAATACGGGCTTTTACTCCGCTAAGCGGATGTTCGGCGCCAAGTACGTCCTCCGCGGGAGGCAAAGTCAGGTCAAGTCCAGCGGCAACCTCCTGTCCCTGTCCTTCCTCGAGGCTAGCGACCAATTCCCTAAAACGATCCTGAGCATAAACCTTCAGACTGTTGAGCAAAGCGCCCATCTCCTTCTTGTCCTCAGGCGCAACATCGCGCAAGCCAGCAAAAAGGTCGCCCACTACGCTTTTACGACTAATGAAGCGCATACGGTAAGCTTCCAATCCAGCGGCGTCCTTGACCGTGAAGCCCGCTATCTCCTGCTTCAAAGCCTCTACTCTATCTTTCATAAAAGAATTCTTTTTCCTGTCATTCAACTCCAAAGGTAATAAATAATGGCAAAAAAAATCTCGGGACTACTTTCGAATTCCCAGCAAAGCTCAAATGTCTTTGACATGATTAAGCCCCATATTTCATGCTTTTTAAACAATAAAAGCACCTATAAAGCCTTTAATGCTCCATATGATTTCTACTTCATTCGTCTTTTACTTAATTTAGGACAAACATTACCTCTAAATCCTTTTCTGAATTTGGACATCACATAGCATCTACTCTAACATGGATATTTATTTCGAAACAAATTACCTGCAAGTAAAATACGACCCGAAGCAACAACTCGTTCTTCAGGTGTGGGACGGATTCGTCAGCAAAAGAGCTTTTGAAGAGGGTGTGGATGCCATCACCGAATGCGTTATCAAAAACAAAGCGCTGAATATGGTAGCCGACACTAAAAACCTCACCATTCTTCCAATCTCATATCTGGAGTACTCCATGTCGAGATTGTCGGAAATGGAAGAATCCGGCCTCCGCGTGCTTTTTTTAGTGGCCCCGAACAATGTTTTCGCTTCGTCAGCTGTCAGAAAGTTTAAAGACAGAGAGAAAAAGGGTGGAAAAGCGCGCGTAGAAATCGTCGACACACAACACAAGGCGCTTTCTTGGATTAAAACGATCTAAAACATCTACGGCTCCGAAAATATGACCGAAGAAAAAACGGAACTGGCCACGGCATTTAAAGAAATCGTACGCCAGAGAAGGTCCATGCGCGTCTATGACAACCAAGCGGACTACGACACCGACAGGGTAACCGAATGCGCAAAAACGGCTACTCTGTCCCCAAACAGCTCCAACATGCAACTTTGGGAATTCTATCATGTCGTGTCACCGGAGAAGAAAAGGAAACTCGCAGAGCTATGCATGAACCAAAACGCGGCCAAAACCGCCGGCTCCCTTATGGTCATCGTAGCTAGGCCCGATTTGTGGAAAAAGCGCAAGGAACACAATCTTGAAAACATGAAGAAGCGCTTCCCTGACCACTCTGAAAATCGCGCCAAAAGAGCGTTCGACTACTACCGGAAGCTAATCCCGTTTTTCTACAGTTCGGACAGGCTCGGGATAATCAACCGAGGCAAACGTGTAATGGCTTGGTTCATGGGCCTCCGCAAACCAATGTTCCGGGAATTGCGCAGGTCGGACATACGGGTGACAGTGCATAAAAGCGCGGCCTTAGCGGCTATGACCTTTATGTACGCCATGAAATCAGAAGGCTATGACACTTGCCCGATGGAAGGCTTTGACTCCAAAAGGGTCAAAAAGTTGCTCGGCTTGCCAAACAGATCCGAGATCAATATGGTCGTAGGCTGCGGAGTCGGAACTCCGGAAGGGATTTATGACGAGCGCAGGCGCGTCCCCCACGACGAGGTCATTTTCAATGTATGATTTAGGGGGCGTCAGCCCCTCTTTCCTTTCCTATTCCGCCACCAGCTTTCCTATCCCTATTCTTGTACCCCCTGTATATACCCACTTATTTTATATGACTTTTTGATGCAAACATTTAACAAAACAGCCATAAACCAAGAGTGAGTATACTTCGAGTCACCCTTATGCTCTCTCAATGGTTTCGCTTTCTTTCCTTTGTCCTTACCACACACTCAAACTGTTTTATAAATCTCAAACCTGTAAGAAAAGGATACGAAGGATACCTTTTGTATCGTTCATAACCTGAGACGTCTTGAACATCGACATCAACATGACCGTACGCACTCTTGCTGTAAAATGCGCCTTTGCCCTGATTCTTATGGCGCCATTCCTAACATCGGTATCCAAGGATTCGCCACAACCCTGGAAATCCGCGGCGTACGACCGTATCAATAACCTCTACCAAAGAGCCGACTCTATAGAACGGTTGGACCACAGCCTTGGACTGGAAGCCTACGGCGACGTTAGCCGATACTTCTTCAAAAACGACACGTTTTTGGTCAACAACCTCACACCAAAAGCTTACATTGAAGCAAAGAGGATAGCGCTGGATGCGATCCTGTACCAAAGCTCCACTAATTTTTTCCAGGGAAAAATACTCCAAGCCTACAAATGGCTGGACACGGGCGATTCGCTTGTTTGGGAACACAGGGACAAAATCCCAAGCCAATACGCCAAATTCAAAGTACAGCGTAGCTATTACCAACTTTTCGAAGGAAAATCCGCCAATGCGATCGCTTTGGCGCTTGAGGCTGTACGAACCGCTAAGAAAATCAATGACCTTACCGTTCTCGGCGATGCTTACCACTGTTTGGGGAGGGTTCACTTCCAACAAAACAGGGACGAAGACGCACTGGCCAGCTGGCAGAAAGCGCTTGAGGCGTACAGAAAATCAGCTTGTTATACAGGCAAAGCCAATATCCTTAACGAAATAGGCAGAGTTTACACCAAGCAAAACCAGATAGGGACAGCAGTAAACTATTATCGTTCGGCAATAGAGCAATACCACACCGCCAATGACTGCGCCCCCAGTTACGACATCAAGCGAAACATGAACATGGTGATCGGAAACTTGGCGGGAGACTTGATAAAGCTAGGCAAGCTGGAAGAGGCCGAAAAATATCTAGCGGAAGCGGAACAAGTTAGGCTGGATTTGATGGAAAGCTCTTCGGAACCATCGCTCCATTCGATCCGGGGAAACCTAATGCTAGCTAAAAAGGATACGGCAAAAGCCATCTTACAATATGAAAAGGCTTATAAAGTTGCGCTTAAGATCAATGATGTCGATCAGTTGGCCAATTTCCCCATTAAGATCAGTAATCTGCTAGAAAAAACGGGAAATACGAAATCAGCACTTTTCTACTTTAAGGAGCACAAAAGATGGAACGACTCCTTGATGAACGCCAATGCCCAAAAGAACGTTTTCGAACTACAAACGGCTTTTGAGCAGGAGCGTCAGGAAAAGGATATGGTGCTTCTCAAACAAAAGAACCAGGCACTAAACTACCGTTCCAGCACATACGGCATTATCGCCATTCTGACCACTTTACTCGGGATTACCCTTGCGCTGTTTCTCAATAAAAAGAAACGCCTGAGCCAAGAGGAAAAGCGCAATATGGAGATCAAATACCACTTGGCCCAAGAGAATATCAAGACGCAGGAGGCCGACGGGAAAAAGCTCAGAGACAATTTCGAGAACCAGTCCACAAAGCTTAAAGAATCGCTTCTATCGATGAACGAGCGCTATATTTTGCTCAAGGATATTCGTGACAAGCTAAAAACTATCAAAGGCCTTCCGGACACTTCAAGGCAAAAGGAAATCGCTTCGATGCTGAATTGGCTCAACCACTCTATCAGCATTCTTAACAAGGAAGAATATCTCAATCAAGTTACGGGCGAGGTTGGAGACCGGTTTATGGAACGCCTCGGCAACCAATACCCGAACCTTAACCAGACCGAAAAAACGATTCTGTGCCTAATCGCCTTAAACAGGTCCAGTGGCGACATCTCGGTTTTGCTCGACATCTCCAAAAAGGCCGTTGAAATGAAGCGTTACCGCTTGCGCAAAAAGCTTAATCTCGACAGCGCCCAAGACCTTAGGGAAGCCATTGAAAAAATAAAGAGCGAGGCGCCCGAAAACGAAGAGAAACCAGAAACAATAGAAACAACATAAACACATGGGCGTCGTAAAGGCGCCCTTACCCCTACCCCCAATCCTACTTTTTCATTTTTTTACTTAAATAAACTTATTTTTTATAGGCATAAATATTCCTCATTCCTTAAAAAAAGTCTTTTTAAAAGATTATATTCAAACATTACAATAAATCAGTCGTCACAAATTATTTTTTGACGGCAAGCTAACCATGTTCACAACCTTTTGAGCCATGCCCCCATGCAGCCGATGATCCCTTATGCCGAAATAAGGAAGTTTGCATCCGCAAATTCCGCGAACAAACTGGACAAGATCAGCTCCTTTACCGTAAGCCTGACAACAAGCCTCTTCAGCTACACGAAACCGGGCAAAAAACTACTTTTTTATAATCGTCTCAACGGGTTCTTGAAAATTCTCAGTCTTCACATCATTGCCAGAAACGGCCTTCAACTCTCTTACCGAACCCCGGCCGCCAGCCCGGAGACCAACCTCCCAAGAGTCCTCCGCTCTTTCGAACGAATGGCCGAGCACTCCGGAATCTTACAGACTGACAAAACGACTAATCATATCTGCTTTTCGAAGGAATACAAAGAGCTTCCCAGCAAGTTTTTCGATGATATTCAGGATTTTGTCAAGGCTCCGAACAAAGAAAAAGCGGACAGGCTAGACGCTATCCTCGATGGCATAGCCCAAGATTATCTATTCATCCACAACCTCACATTGCTTTATAATGACAAAAGAGTAAAGTCTATGGCCGGGTGGGCCAATCTTATAAAAAAAGGGCACTTAAGCTATGAAATCCGATTGGCGGAGACGCTGTCCGAACTTGCGCAACTCAGCTTCTCGGACAAAATTGTCTCCTCTTTCGAAGAAAGCTACTACACCCGCTCAGGCCGTGACGCTTTCCGGCAGCTTATCGAACCGAATTTCAAGGAGGCACTCAAAAGCTTATGCGTAACGACTCCCGTCCGAAATGTACTCGACATCGGTTGTGGCTTCGGTGATTATATAGAGACTTTGCGCCACACTGTTGAAACGGACTCAATTACGGGCCTGGACATAAACCCCGAAGTAGTAGACATTACCCAATCCAGGTTCGACAAACAGCCCGAAATCGAAATCCTCTGCGAAAACGCACTCAACATATCCGATAACGAGTCTTACGACTTGATTCTGGCCAACTTCGTTCTTTTCTATTTCACGCTTTCCGAACAAAAAGAACTTTTCCGAAAAATACGCTCATGGCTATCGCCTCATGGCACTTTCCTAGTCTGCCAATATTTCCCAGACATCGAAAACATGAAAAACGCCTTGGCAATGGCCCACGATGACAATTCGATATTCGAACGGATCGAAAGGCACTACGCAAACACAACGCTATACGCCAATGCCGTTTGGAACGATGCGTTGGACTTATTCGCCACTTCCGAACAATGGCATGAATTCGTGGCCCTACTGGAATCAGAAGGCCTGAAAATCGAGTCATTGCGCAAGGCCGATCGCTTTTATTATTCCCTCTTTATTACGATACGAAGAGACGACGAAGAGGCGCCGAACAGCTACGCCATCGCCGGTGACGAAGGTGGCTATACAGCCGAAGAGAATTGAGCAGAAAACAAAAAGCCTCGGCTTGTCACAAACCGAGGCTTTCCTAGAGAAAATCACTTGCGGATTACTTAAACCCAAGGACACTGGCCCCACAATAGTTTTTGGAACCTTCGAATGTATAAGTGATGTAATAAATCCCAGTGGCTGTACACGGAAACTTGATGTGCGGGTAAAACTTCCCGTTCACATAATTGGATCCGATCAGTTTACGGCTTCCGTTATAAAGGCTCACGACAATTCCGTCACTATTTCCCTCGTCTCCGGAACATACGTTGATATAGTACTCTTTCCCTTTACCGAAAACGTAAGACTTCTGGATCTTTGATTTGGCTCCGCCAACTCCGTCAATCTTAAAGCTCTTGATAAAGATAAAATTGTCTTGCGACTCCAAATCCTTCACACACTCGTCATGATATTTTTCGGTGTTGCAGGATTGCGCCACAGCCTCGGTTTGGCCCAACAAGGCGCCAAACACAACGATTACGAACAAGCAGTAGATCTTTTTCATAGTAGGGGCCTAGTCGGTTTTTTAGTTAATGATCAGATTTCTGACTTTCTCAACTGCGATGCGAATATTCTGGATATCCTGATCCGTCACCTTCACCTCAGTACGGCTGTTGTCAACAATCACCAACTCCCCGTTCACCTCTTTCGTTGACGCCTCGCCGCTATGGAGCTTTATGTCCACCATGTCGAAGGCTTTGCCCAAAGCGTCCATTTCTTTTTGAAGCTTTACTATATTCGGATCGTAGTCCTTGTAGAAATCCAAAAGCTTTCTGATGTTATCATAAATGATTTTTTGCTCTCCAACCTTCTCGCGAAGCTCTTCGCCCCCGATTTTCTCTTCCACTTTCAACAACACGTGAAGGGCTTCCAGCCAACCTCCCGTCAGGAAAAGTACACTTTGGTTAGATCGCTTCTGACCCTGAAGATACTCATTGATTTTGTTAAAGTTCTCCGTAGTCATGGTCAACAGCGAATCGGTGCTGTTGCTGTTGGTAGCCAACCGTTTGATTGTACCGAAATCGAAATACTGCCCGATTCCCAAATCGTCGGCGAGTTTCTTGATCGAATTCAAGTACCCGAGCGCTTCCTGGTTTTGCTGGTAGATGTTCGTATAGCCGAGATCCGTCCCGAAAATTCCCAGATTGAGCGCTTTTTTATAGCTACTGTTATACCCGGACACGTTCGACGGGCTGTTAAGAATATCCTTATCATATTTCGCCCCAGCATCCTTAAGCAAGAACGACACTTCAAGCGGCGAAGGTATCTGCCCGATAATTTCGCCTATCATCTCATCAGATACGGCCAACTTGGCGTCGGACAAAGAATCCAGGGAATTAATGAAATCCTGTTCGTCATTGCCCTTTTTCTTAGATCCGCACCCAAACGCGGCCAAGACAGCCAAAGCCAATAGAAACCTTTTCATAGACCAAGATTAAAAATATTTTCCAAATCGTATTTTCGATTGTAATAAAAGCACCATCCTATCAAGAAAAAACAGACGCCTCCATGTAGGAAAAAGCACTTTCGAATATAAGAATAAAATAGTTCATTTTGAATAAATGAACTATTCATGTGTAAATTCATACATAAATCTGGCAAGATATACCTATTCCCACTCCGAACTTCATGTACAAAAAAACCGGAAGCCTTTACACTTCCGGATTAAACGCCAAAATAGACGTCGGTTATTTTTTTCGTCCAAGCTTAATGTTGCTAATCCAGTCCACGATTTTCCGTAAAGCTTCATAATAAAGCGTCACGTAAAGCAAAATGCAGAACAGCCAGATAACGGCCAGATTGAACCTGAAAGTGTCAATCTGCATTCCCGCAAAATACTTTGTGGCCGAGAAGAAGTGCGTCCGGTAGTTCAACGGCGAAGTTGGCTTTTCCGGTTCCTCATAAATCGGATCGATTTGACGAACCAGCCTGCCGTCAAAGCGGATAATACGCTGTTTTACCGATACGTTCCTGAGCAGATCCGCCAGACTTTCGTTATAGTACGTATTTTTCAGCTCATTGATATTGTAGCCTTCCTGTCGGTTCTCCGTCATATATTGCACCAGCAAATCCACTTTGCGGTTCGCAAGGTTGAATTCGTCCAAGTAATGCGACTTCAGGTTATCCAGATATACATCCAGTTTTTCGTAAACGTCAGCGCTGAAGCCATCCCGAGTCAGGTGTTTTTGCGAATCAAACCATTTCAGGCCCACTTTATAAGGTTCCTTTTCCAGTTCATATCCCAAAATCTTCAGGTAACGATCAACATTCTCGCGTGAATCCGAATCCGTACTCCCTATATTTTTCGAAACGTAGTCCAGTTCCGATCTCAGCTCGTTCACATAATAACTGGCCTTGAAATCGGCGTTGCGCATCTGCGACTCAAACTTGAAAAACGGCTCCGTAAAAGGATTCGACTTAAACTGATCAACCGCGACCGCTTCATACGCCCAACGCGAAACCATAATGTCCGCAACAACCGGAACCTCTCCTTTTGTACTGATAAAATCGTTAAGCTTATCGAAACGGAAAAGCAATCCGCTCAAAACCATTTGGGGAATAATCAACAAAGGAATCAGGATATAAACCGTAACGGCCGAATTGAAAGCCGAAGAAACGTTGAGGCCGAGAATATTGGCAAAACACGAAACGGCAAAAAGCACCGACCAATACGTCAGGCCCATGTCTTTGACTTCCAGCATCACATTGCCCACCACCACAAACATAAGTGTCTGAATAGCGGACAGAGTAAACAGAATCCCGATCTTAGACATCAGGTAGGAATTCCTGCTAAGATTAAGGAATGATTCCCGCTTCAGAATTTTCCGGTCACGGATAATCTCCTCCGCACTGACCGTAAGCCCAAAAAACAGCGCCACGATAACAGCCATCATGATATAGACCGGAATATTCTCGTTATATCTGAAAAGGTACTCGGTCTGCTCGCTGTTATTATTATATCGAATAATAAACGACAGTATAAAAGCCAATACCGGAGCCTGCAACAGGTTAATCAACAAGTATTGCTTATTACTGATTTTGGAAAGGAAATCCCGTTTGGCAAAAATCATCGCCTGGCGGAAAACCGGCGGTATCTTAAGCGTATTCTGCGGTTTCTCCTCTACATCAGGAATTTTATCTATCGCTTCATAATCTCCCTGAAAACGTTCAGCCCATTGTATCGGCGTGACTTTACGCTTGTTCGTCAGCTCGCCGTATTCGTCCACCACCTTGGCTTCGATGATGTTGAATACCTGTTCCGGATTCACGTTACCGCAGGTTACGCATTGCCCGCGGTCAGCGTCCACTTGGTTCGACTGACGCTTGAAATACGTCACGGCCTCTATCGGATGGCCGTAATAAATCGGGAAACCTCCGGTATCGAGAATAAACATCTTGTCGAACATCTTGTAGATGTCCGATGACGGCTGGTGGATAACAACAAAAATCAGCTTTCCTTTAAGCGAAAGCTCTTTTAGCAAGTCGATTACGTTTTCCGAATCTCTGGACGAAAGCCCGGAAGTAGGCTCATCGACAAACATAACCGCCGGCTCGCGAATCAGCTCCAAAGCGATATTAAGCCTCTTGCGCTGACCGCCACTGATAGTTTTGTCCAGCACGTTACCGACACGCAAATCCTTGCGGTGCTCCAATCCCAGACTGGTCAAGACGGCGATCACCCTTTCGTGAAGCTCTTCGTGCTGAAGATCCGCAAAGCAAAGCTTCGCGTTATAATATAGGTTTTGGTATACGCTTAGCTCCTCTATGAGCAAATCATCCTGAGAAACATAACCGATCACTCCTTGAGTATCATGTTTCCCTTGAGGCGTATTGATATCGATTCCGTTGATCCGTATTTGGCCTTTACCCGGTTTTTCCAAACCGGCCAATACGTTCAGCAAAGTGGTTTTGCCCGTACCGCTACCGCCCATTATCCCGATCAAGTTGCCCGGACCTTCCGAAATGCGGATATTACGAAGACCTACGCCTCCGTTCGGAAAACGAAATTCCTCGATATCGGCGTTGAACGAAAGTGGCGTTTCTGTTCTGGACGAATGAAACTGCCCGACCAAATCGCTATAATAAAGCGCTGTTCCTTCCGAAGCTTTGATTGTAGCGCCGTGCGAGAAAAGATAAACCCCGCCCGGTTGCATCGGCTGACCGTTCAATGACATAGGGTTTGTGCCGTGGTTTTTGACGAAATACATCTCCACGACCGGCACGTGCATAAACAGAATCTCTCCCGTAAGCTCCGAGCGGAAATATTTGGTAGCTTCCGCCCCTTCCTTTCTTTCCGAAGCGACAATGAGAATTCCGGGATCTTCCGGCCAGTCCCCGCCATCATACAACACAAAATCGGAAACCAAACGGTAGTCTTCCGGACTGATGTTAAAAACATCCGCCACCGTATCGATGATTTCCATCCGGGTACGCGTCAGGTTCCTGTCAGAAGCCACCAACTCCAGAAGTTTGGCCAACACCACCACCTTTTGCTTCTGCGTCAGGGTTTTGTTGATCTTCCTACAGATTGCCAAGGTCTTCACAGAATCGGACATGGAGGCCCTGCGTCGTTTTTTCTTTACGACGCATCCATCTTCCTCCGTACCGGCAATCACAGGCTCTTTTTCTTGGACAAAACCCGAAAGCTCGTCGTACAACGACAAGTACTCTTTCACGGTATCCTGATCCAGTTCCTGTTCGAAAAAGGAAATAACGTATTCCCTTTCGCGTTCGGTGACTCCCCCGTCCTGTTTGGTGATAATCGCGAACAGGCGTGTCAGTGCCTTTAGTATTTCCTCACTCATAATAAGCGCTCAAACCATTGAACACAAAAAAGTTGCTTTCGGGGATTCCACCTACAGGCAAAGCCCGACGCAGTATCCGGAAAAGCAACTTTTGAATATATTCCGTAAGTATCAGTAAGTCTTGAACTCGAAAGACAAATCGACCAACTCCGAAAACTCTTCTCCCGCTTCCTCCATATCCTCGTCATCCTCGTGGAAATACCACAGGATTCTGGTTCCGTCGATATCTTCCAAAGCTGAAAGCACATCCAGAATCAGTTTCGAAGAGGCAGTATTGAAATACTCAAGCTTGAATTCAAACTCGGTCTTGTCATTAGGGTCACCGCCGTAAGATTTTATCCAATCGAGAATCGGTTGGTAAAATTCGGCGGAATCTTCAGGCAACGATCTTCCCGATATCTCAAAGATTCCGTTTTTCTTGTCGAGCAAGATCTTTGGGGTATCTTCAGTCCCCTCTAAATTGATAATCTCCATCATCCGTGTGTTTTTTGGTTGCCAAGATCACCCGCGGGGAATGCGCGTGCTCAAGGCAAAAAATTGAGCGCTAGAATCGTCCATCTTTACAAAGTCGTACTCCAGCTTGTTTCCGGATTTCCGTGCCATATCCACGAATCCCAAGCCGGCACCGCCCTTGTCGGAGAGTTCCGTGCCCTTTATAATGTCTTTGTAGAGCTGTTTCAGCCCGTCCTTGTCCAAGTTGTTGATCCGGTCTATCCGGCCTTTCAACTCGTCGACATTTTCCTGATTAACGGGATTGCCGGAAGTGATCCAGTAATTGTCGTTGTCTTTGCCTATCATGAATACCGCGGCATGGCTCGTTTCGGAGTTCAGCTCGTCACAATGTTTGACGATATTCTGCAGACATTCCACCATCACGTTGAACACCTTGCGTTTAATGCTTGATTCCTCCCCGATGGAATCCATGTTACGCTCGGCCATGGCCAGTACCGACTTGGTGATCTCTTGAGTGAATTCTCCCTCGTACACCAATATCAGGTTCCGGTCCCGCATGGTTTTATGTAACTCATAGATATATTCCATAAGGCTATTGGTTAGGATGAGATTGGGTGAAGATCATTCTCAGCCGGGAAAAATAATTGAAATATTATCGCAAATACTAAGGTCAAGATAAATAAAATACAGAACATTTATAAAAACGTAGCTGCATTTTTTCTCCTTTTAAACATATTAAAACCGTATACCGATCAACAGCATGTCATCTGTCTGCCTACCGTCGCCTTTCCACTCTTCCCATTCCTGGTCAAGCAGTCGAACTTGGGCGTCCATCGGCTCCGCGCTGTGGGCCAATATGCGCTCACGCAGACGTTTCGGCCCAAACTTCCTGTCAAGCGGTCCGCCGAACTGGTCCGGGAATCCGTCTGAACAGAAGTAAATGGCGTCGCCCTTGCTTGTTTCCACTTCATGGTTCGTGAAATGGGTCTGGTTTCGGTATTTTCCGCCACCTATCGGGAATTTGTCGCCTTTGATCTGCTCCAGTTCCCCGTTACGGATTACGTAAAGCGGTCTGTGCGCACCGGCAAACTGAACCTTTCCGGTCGCTTTGTTTATCCGGCAAAGGGCGATGTCCATTCCGTCTTTGGTGATGGCTCCTTCTTCGTCCTGTCTCAGCGTTTTCGTTACGGCGTCGTCAAGCAAATCGAGAATACGTCCCGGTTCCTTGATCTTTTTACCCGTCACGATATCGTTAAGAAGGAAATAACCGATCAACGAAATCAACGCCCCCGGCACGCCGTGTCCCGTACAATCCACCGCGGCGATAAAGATCTCGCCGTCGGCTTCCACAAACCACGGGAAGTCTCCACTGACCACATCTTTCGCCTTGTAAAGGACAAACGATTCCGGCAAAGCGTTGCGAAGGTGTTGCTGATTCGGCAATATCGAGTCCTGAATACGACTCGCGTAGTTTATACTTTCGGTAATCTTTTTATTCTTACTCTTAATCTCGGATTCGATCTTCTTCTGCTCCGTAATATCATGCGACACAAGAAGAACCGATTCGATATTTTCCGTTTCGTCAAATTCAGGGATGGCGTTCACCCGTGTCATCCGGTCGCCCAACAGAGACGGGAAGGCCAATTCCTCGTGAATTTTACCTCTCGACTCGTTCACATTCCCCAACAGAGCATTCCACGCGTTAACAATCGGCTCCGGAAGATTTACGTCATTAAGACCACGTTTCTGATAGTGGTTAGGGGTTTCTCCGGTATACGTTTCGATTGTCGGGTTGATGTAGAAGAAATTCCCTTCCGGATCGAGACGCGCGATAAGATCAGGCGAGTTTTCGGAAAGCGACTGCATCTTGGAACGCATTCTTTCTTCACGCTCGGCCCTTTGTCTTTCTGTTATATCCCTTGAGTTGATGATGATGCCTCTTACGGCAGGGTCAGAGAGTCTGTTGACACCCGTAGCTTCCATCATCACCGTATCACCGTCTTTGCGCTCGTAAGCGTACTGCCCGCTAGACGGCAGGTTTGGTCTTTCTATCAGTTCGGTAAACATTCGCGCAAAAGCATCCTTGCCCTCACCGATTGCGTGTTTAACGTGGTGTGTACCCACCAACTCATCAGCACCATAGCCTACGATTCGTTCCACGGACGGACTGACATAACGTATTGTGCCGTCCTGTTCGTAGATCGTCACAATTTCCGAAGCGTTTTCCCAGAGAAGTTGCATTCGGGTCTGGCCCATATTCACCTGCTCGATTTGATCTTCCAGACGTCTGTTCGTCATCTGAAGCTCTTCTTGGGTCGCCTGCATTTCCTCGGCGTTTTGGCGAAGGATCTCTTGCTTTTCCCTGAGTTCGTCACTCATTTTCCGGGATTCGTTCAGCAAACTTACCGTACGAGCGTTAACTTTTATGTTAAAGATTGTCCGGGCGATGATCAAGCTGATTTCCTGAACGAACTTAATACTACGCTCGTCAAAACGTTCGAAGCCGGCCAGCTCCAACACTCCGTAAACTTTTTCTTCGGTAATAAGAGGCACTACCAAAATACAGCTTGGCTTGGCGTCACCCAACAAACCGGAAGTCACATGCATATAGTCTTCCGGAACCTCGGTTCTCAAAACCATATCCTGCTCCGCCGCAGCCTGACCAACCAAGCCCTCAGCGAATTTAAATTCGGCCTTGAGGTATTTTTTCTTGCTATAGGCATAGCTCGCTTTCATGTCGATTACGGGCCTGTCCCCGTCCTCTTCCACCACATAGAAAGCGCCCTGAATAGCGTTTATCTTTTTGGTGATAAATTCAAGAATCTCGTCACCAAGAACCTCCAAGGAATCGTGCTGGCGCAAAATATTACCGACTTCGGCCACACCCAACACAATCCAGTTGCGTTCCTTATCCCGGGCCTCACTGGCCTGAATGCTGTCCCTCATATTGATCAATGAGGTCCCCAAAGTATCGTGTTTACTCTGAGGATTATAATCAGCGTCGTACTTTCCTTCCCCAATCCGGTAGGCAAACTCGGCCGTACGTTTCAGGGATTTCACAACATCGCCGACAGTCTTGGCCATCTCACCGATTTCGTCATCGGTTTTCTTAGGCACTTTATTCGGAAGAATACCTTTGGCTAGCAGTCCCAAAACATCTTTGAGGGAAAGTAGCGGATTAATAAGAAGTCTTGAGAACAGGATTGCCATACAGATAGCCAATACAGCGATAAAAAATCCACCAATGGCAAATTCCCAAATCAATCCCTCGATAGGCTTCTCAGCCTCTTCTTTATCAATCTTTGTAACGATTCCCCACTTAACGCTAGGCACATGCGCCCAAACACCCCAGACCGTCTTTCCACGATAATCCTGATATTCACCTGTGCCGTCACCGCCTTTTACAGAGCGCTGAAGGCCACGATTTCTTCCGTCATTGAAGTAAACATTGCCGACTTCGGATGCCTTGGCGTGGCGCAAAGGAGAAAGTATTTCGGCCTTGTCGACGGACTCCATAGCGATCATCGTCTCGCCGGTTTCGCCCAAGCCTTCTTTATTACTTATGTAATCGAAAACCGAAGTAACGTCAAGCGTAAACACTACATGATAATCGGAATGAAAATCATCCAACCCGACACGGCCCACGGTATTTACCAAGAATTTTTTTCCGCTCTTTATAGGTTTGGTGAAAACCAACTGCCCTTTCGAAACAGCCACCAAGTCCCTATGCGCCCCCTTGGCAATAGTTGTTTTTTTGCTATTGCTTGCCTCGTTAAAGTGTTCGAAAACTACATTGCCGTCCTTATCCAGAAGCCTGGTTGCGGAAATAGTCTCAAGACCGAGCAAATGATTGCAGATCTCCTCGAGGGCCAATTTAGCGTATGCGATTTCAGTTGGGTCACCATCGGCCAACTCCATCTCATCCAATGCCTCAGCTAACTCGTCGTCTTTGAGAAATCTTCTGAGATCTGTCCTTTTTCTTTTGAAAAAATCCTCTAACCACCTACTTTTCAACGCATTGACACTCTGAAGCATCTCCACGTTCTGTTTTTTGGCGTTCTGTCGGACAAACTTTACGGTAATGACTCCCACTATAACAACAGCGACAATAACCACTGATGTTACAGCCAGGGCAATCTTACCTCCTATTCGTATTTTTCCGAACATGTGCTATCTTTTTAAATCTCGGTATCGAAAAAATCGGTTCAAAAATCATTTTTCAGCGTACAGGCTTCATACGGCCTCAGTTTCGGCCGAATCGAGCAAAAGCTCCGAAGCAGCGTCAACCATCGCCCGGTCGTTGTTATCCAGTTTCCTGAACGAAGCCACTTCAAGCACGCCGCTTACTTTCCCGTCCACACGGATCGGGGTAACATAAAGATGTTGAGGCGAAGCTTCGCCCAAACCGGAACGGACAAGCATATGGCCTTCCGGAACATTCTCAACATTAAGGGGATTACCCTCTTTGGCCACCTGCCCAACCACCCCTTCTCCAAACTCGAATCTCAGACGTTCGCTCTCGGGCATTGAAAAAGCGTAAGCCGCATGCGATACAGCGTAACGTTTACCTTCGAACTCTTCCGTCTGATATACGACACCCTGAACGGCGTCGAGCGTTTTGCAAAGTCTTGACAACATGTCCTCAGCGTCTCCGCCTCCAGAGCGTACGCTTTCGCGAAACTCGTCTATATCGGTGGTCTTTTTCTTCTTGGACTTCTTTTCGGATTTCTCTACGTCCTTCTTATTGGAAATTCGGTCTACATAAACGATTTCCTTCTTGGCCTCGCCTGTTTTGGCCAGCAAAAGGAACAACAAAACCGTAGCACCGACAAGCAAGGTTCCCGCAGTCACAAAAAAACCGTCTCTCAAGACGCTCTCCAGCATTTCGGTTTCGGCCACTCCCATAGGGATTTCGGCCAAAATCCGTTGTGGCAAGTCACTCAAAAACCACAGGACTCCACACATCCCGACAACGTATAGAAAAAACAAGCCTACGGCCAGTTTCGAAAAAAGTTTCTTCATGGATTTGGACTTATTGGTAGAGTTTGTACAAGTCGTTCATAAACTTAATAATTTCTTCGGTCTTTAGCACATGATCTATTGTTGTTTCTTTCATTGCCGAAGAAGGCATTGTATCAATCACACATTCCGACGGATCCTGAACCACCGTGAGCCCACCACGATCTTTCACGTATTTCATCCCTTTGGCCCCGTCTTTATTAGCGCCCGAAAGCAGAATAGCAATCAGCTTGTGACGATACACATAAGAGGCCGATTCGATGGTGATATCGATAGACGGACGGGAATTATTAACCATCTGTTCGGTAGACAACGAAAAGGTATTGCCCAACTCGATACCCAAATGGTAATTGGCCGGCGCCAAATAAACTTTTCCCTTACGGACGTTTTCCTTGTCGCAAGGTTCGGTTATCTCCTTGACACTTTTGATAGACAATGCTTCCACAAAGCCGTGCCTTACGTGCTTGAGCCTGTGTAGACACATTATAATGGGGATCGGGAAATCTGCGGGAACCTGCGATAGAATTTTGGTCACCACCTGAAAACTTCCAGCCGACCCGCCAATGACGATTGCCTTGTAATTATTGTTAAGACTGAATCGAGACATATTCGAGTTTTTTGGCCGGGCACTTATTCCCTTATCTTTTTGTAGATTTTCTCCTCATTGTTCACCACGATAAACTTGTTCGCGATCTCGCTCCAAATCAAAGATTCCTTTGATCCTACCACAAGGTAGCCGTATTTGAAAAGGCTGGAATGGAGTTTTTTCAAGACTTCGTTTTGGAGTGTTTGGTTAAAATAGATCATGACGTTACGGCAAAGCACCAAATCGAACTTGTTGAAGATCTCACTCTTCACCAAGTCGTGTTCGCGGAACGTCACTGAACGCAACAGGCTCTTATCCATCCATGCCCTGTCGTTGCGAACCGTATAGTATTCCTTAAGCTCTTTTTTTCCCTGAAAACGGATATAGTTTTTCTCGTTCAGTTCCATATTCCGGAGCGAATAGCTCCCGCCCCTGGCTTGTTCGAGTATCCCTTTGTCGATGTCTGTAGCGTAGATACGGACCCTGTCAAGCAAACCCGCCTCATGCAGCATGATGGCCATTGAATACACTTCCTCACCCGAAGAGCACCCAGCGTGCCAGATATTGATCCTCTCGTGGTTCAAGAGTATATTCGGTAAAGTGTGGTCACGTAACTCGCGCCAAAAAGACGGGTCCCTGAACATCTCCGTCACATTCACCGTCAACTCCGACAAAAACGTTTCGAAAAAATCTGCGTCCCCTTCCATCCGCTGAATCAGCCAAGCCACGGACGGAAACTTATAAAGCTCCAATATACGCTGTACCCTGCGCCTAAAAGACGACATAGCATAATTCCTAAAGTCGTAACCGTACCTGCCGGCAATGAATTCGGTCAGTTTTCGGAGTTCCGCAATTTCAATTTCCCGCATTTCACGCATATAATCCCGAAGTTTATCTAAGAAATGAAATGTCCCATATCAATGGGACAAACAATCCTATGAAGACTCGATATTAATTAAAAATGAGGAAAAATTAACCGGATCACCTTAAAATGTTCTCATTATGCTTTGGTAAAACAGCATAACCCGCATTTCAGAGGCTCTTCTTCGAGAATCCCAAGGGTAAAAGATCGGCTACGGATGACGAAACCAACATTTCTTCATCTTCGCGTTCCATAATTATACGGATCGGTTTTTCCTGCCTAAACTCATATTCCGCCATTACCTGACGGCAACTCCCGCATGGCGTAACGGGCACAAAACTATCAGGAGCCGAACGGCGGGCAGCCACAGCGATGGTCTCAACCTCCACATCTCCCAATCTGGCCGAAATTCCGAAAAGCGCAACACGCTCCGCACAAAGTCCGGAAGGATAAGCAGCGTTTTCCTGATTGGAACCGATCTCCACTCTTCCGTCGGAAAGGCGGACCGCCGCGCCGACAAAAAATTCTGAATAAGGCGCATACGCGTTATCGCAAGCGTTTCGGGCCATTTGCATCAGCTCCTTATCCTTCTCCTCCATTTCACCTAAGCTTCCGTAAATTTCCCAAGTGATTTCGGTTTTCGCTACTCTTTTCATATCCCCTCTCTTTTTTGTGACAGTTCATATTTTGGAACAGTCCGACAACGTCCCTGTTAATCCTCCGCTGTCATTTTTTTCCAAAATTGTGCATAAAGATAATATTTTTTAGATATTCAAAGCAACAGTATAACTGTGCCTACCCAAACACAAACAACAACCAAAATGAAAAACATCCTTGTAATCGGGGCCGGAAGGTCTGCCACATCGCTCATACGCTACCTTACGGCCAACGCTAATGCCGAAAACTGGTCCGTAACCGTAGCCGATTATGACCGTGAATTGGCATTGGCCAAAACTAAAGGCGCCGAACACACTAAGGCCATACAGCTTGACATCAAAGATGAGGAAAATCTGGGAAAAGCAATCTCAGAAGCGGACGTCGTCGTGTCGATGGTCCCCGCAACGTTTCACCCGCTGGTGGCCAAGGTTTGCCTGAAATTGAAAAAACACCTTGTTTCCGCTTCTTATGTCAGCCCGGAAATAGAAGCGATGGACGCCGACGCTAAACAGGCGGGAATCATAATGCTCAAAGAGTGCGGACTTGATCCGGGCATCGACCATATGTCGGCGATGCTGGTGTTGGACCGGCTTCGGATTGAAGGTTCCGAACTAACTGGTTTCGAGACATTCACAGGCGGGCTATTGGCTCCTTCAAACGACGATAATCCTTGGGAATACAAATTCACTTGGAATCCCGGAAACGTGGTTAAAGCCGGAAACGGAACGGTGAAATTCATACAGGAAAACCGCTACAAATTTATTCCTTACCACCGGCTTTTCCGCCGGACAGAGATGATCCATATTCCGGATCACGGCTATTTCGAAGGCTACGCCAACCGTGATTCGCTCAAATATCTGGACATTTACGGACTGCAAGGTATCCGGACACTTTATCGCGGTACGCTCAGGCGTCCCAGTTTTTGCCGGGCTTGGGATATTTTCGTTCAACTGGGCGCCACCGACGATTCCTACGAAATGGAAAACGTGGCGGAAATGACGCACCGCCAGTTTATCAATTCTTTCCTGTCTTATAATCCAAATGATTCCGTAGAACTGAAACTCGCCCACTACACGGGACTCGATCTTGATTCGGAAGAAATGTTCAAGCTAAAATGGCTCGGAATGTTTGAAGAAGAGCTGGTGGGAATTGAAAAAGGAACGCCAGCGCAAATCCTGGAACATATTCTCAAGAAAAAATGGACGCTAAACGAGGACGAGCGCGACATGATCGTGATGTGGCATAAGTTCGACTTTGTCAAAAACGGAGAGAACCACCGGATAGAATCGCACATGGTTTTGGAAGGAGAAGACTCGGAAAACACGGCCATGTCGCTCACTGTCGGATTACCGATGGGAATCGCCGTCAAAAAAATCCTTTCGGGAGACATCAAGCTGACCGGAGTCCAGCGCCCGGTTGTTCCGGAAATTTACGAACCGATATTATCGGAACTGGAAAGTCACGGAATCGTATTCAAGGAATCGGAAACGGTGTGCGAAAAATAAAACGCCCGGCTTTCACCAAAAAAGAGGTTGTCCCAAGCTTGAGACAACCTCTTTTTCAGTAAATGACCTTCTGGTTTATAAAAGCGAAGGTTTACGTTTAGATATTATAATTTCTGGCTCCAAAAATTGACGATCCTACACGGATCATTGTCGAACCTTCCTCCACGGCAATTCCCCAGTCTCCGCTCATTCCCATCGAAAGTTCGTCCATTTCGAACTTGCCGGGTTGCTCTTTGCTTTTCATTTCATCAAAAAACTTACGCAAAGCGGAAAATTCTGTTCTCACTTTTTCTTCATCGCCCGTGTTTGTGGCCATTCCCATCAAGCCAACAACTTTCACATTGGCGAAAGCCGCAAACTCCTCGGAAGCGATCAGTTCCTTGAGTTCATCCGGAGTGAGGCCGAACTTAGTTTCCTCTTCGGCAATATGAACCTGAAGCAAAACATTGATCACACGCTCATTATTGGCTGCCCGCTTATTAACCTCCTTGAGCAAAGCAAGACTGTCAACCGAGTGGATAAGGTGAACGAAGGGCGCGATGTATTTCACTTTGTTGCGCTGAAGGTGACCAATCATATGCCAACGGATATCCTGGGGCAGTTCCTCGTGCTTACCTACCAGTTCCTGTACCTTATTCTCCCCAAAGTCGCGGGCGCCCGCATCATAAGCTTCCCGAAGCATTTCCAGTGGTTTGGTTTTGCTTACCGCCACCAAAGTCACTCCTTTTCCTTCCAACCCGTCACGGAGTTGCTCGTAGTTTACTTTTATGCTCATATTTTCTTGAATTCCGTCAACCGAAGCGCAAAGTTAAGAAGCCCGCGCAAAAAACCAGCGTCAAGAGTGGTATTGAATTCCGCACGCCACACAAAGCAAAGGCCAAAGCCTTGAGTTTCCTTATATGCGAAACGGACATAGGCACTTACCTCAGGGCGTTTTCTCTTGCTTGTTCCATAATCGCGGAGTGTTCCCGCTACTGTTACGTTCATTTTTTGGCTCCGACCTTAGTTTGATTATGACCTTTGTCTTTGTTTTGTTCGCGCTAATCTATATATCTTTGGTCTTTGTTTCTTGCCGTAGAGCGGGATCTCCCGAACTTCGGCTTTGTTATTTTCCGCCTATGCGGAGATTTGCGAACGGAGACAGCGTTATACTTTATCCGTATAAAAGCTGTATAAAATTAACCCTAGATGCTGGATTGGATTTGGATATTTATAAAAGGCGTAGGTTTCGGAGTCGCTTTGGCGTTTTTGATCGGACCGGCATTTTTCACGCTGATTCAAACAAGTATCAAGAAAGGCTTCGCCGCCGGCGTGGGAATAGCGTTGGGCATTTCGTCGAGTGACGCCATTTACATTACGGTCAGCTACATCGGCGTATCGCGCTGGGCTGGCGACGACCACTTCAAGGCTTGGTTCGGTTTACTGGGCGGTGCGGTAATGCTTGGTTTCGGGATCATCTCGTTGATGAAGCGGGTTGAGGAAATGCTTCCGCGCAAAGAGAAAAACACGATCAACAAAATTAGCGACAAGAAAGGCCTGTTCGGGGATTTTATGAAAGGCTTTCTGCTTAACGGGCTGAATCCGTTCCTCTTTATGTTTTGGGTGGGAATTGTGGGCAGTGTGGCCAATCACAACAATTACACGCCAAACCAGACAGTTTTCTTTTTCTGTTGCATCATCGCGGCGCTGTTTTCGATGGACCTCACCAAGGTTCATCTAGCCAACAAACTTTCGCACATCGTCACGCCGAAGCTGATGCGTACCGTAAACCGTGTGGTCGGCATAGCGCTTATCGTTTACTCCTTCAGGCTGTTCTTCAGCGTTTACGAGTTCCGCAACTTTTTGATGTTCTAAAACAAAACGCCGGCTTCGTAACCAAAACCAGCGTCGTTTTTTCTTTTCACAAAACTGTTATCCCAAACGATCTTCCAGCACTTTCCGATACGCGCGGCCCACAGGCACTTCGTTTTCACGAATAAAAATCCTGTTGCCGTCTATTTCCCTGATTTTATGGAAAGGAACCAGAAACGATTTGTGAACCCGGAGAAAACCTTTCTCCCCTAGCCTATTCTCAAAAGCGGTCAACGTATCGGGTGTCATGGTCATTTGGCCTCCGTGCCACACTTTCACGTAGTTTCCGTAGCTTTCAAGGTAATCAATCTCCTCCACATCAAGCCGCACTATTTTCTTTCCGTCTTTCAGAAACAGGCAATTATCGGCGTCAGCGCTTTTCGGTTCCGCTTTAGGCTTTACAGGCTCAGCTGTCGTTGGATTTACTCTATCGTTCAGACGACGCCGGACTTTCATCAAAGCTTGAAGAAAACGCTCAAAGGAAAAAGGCTTCAGCAAATAATCGCAAACGTCGAGTTCAAAGCCCTCCAAAGCGTACTCCGGATAAGCGGAAGCGATAACCGTAAGAGGCGCACGGGGCAAAGATTTCAGTAAATCCGTCCCTTTTAACTTCGGCATCCGGATATCCAGAATAAGCATATCCACCTGCTCACGATCCAGAGCGTCGTAGGCTTGCATAGCGTCATAGCAGTGGCCGGATATTTCCAAAAAGTCAATGTCGGAAGCGTACTTCTTTACGATCTCGTGAGCCAAAGGCTCATCGTCGATTACCAGCGCTCTTATTTTCATATGGGAAAAATTACCAGTCAAAAATCCGAGACGGAAAAAGCGGACACCTTACCAGCTCCGCCAAATTCCTTTCCCTTAAAAATCGTTTTTAATCATTTGATTCGGAAACATCTTCCGTCATAATATCAACTTCAGGCTTCACCTTTTCTGGCATCACCCCCCTTTTTCTCGGCACTTTCATCACCAACTTCACTGAGAAAACTTCATCTGTTCTGTTTATTTTCAGGCTATGATCGCTATTAGGATAAAGCAAACCTAGGCGCTTACGCACATTTTCCAGTCCGATACCGGGCGTTTTCCCCTCTTCCGGCTCATAATTGTTTTCGCAGTTAAAGACAAAGAAACCTTTGTCCAACTTCAGCGAGATTCGGAGGTACGCTCCGTCCGCCACGGTTTCCACACCGTGTTTGAAAGCGTTCTCCACAAAAACAATAAACACCAAAGGAGCAACCAACACAGCCTCATCCTCCACATCCACGTCAAAGGAAATACTAGCCGGACGTTTCAGTCGGATTTCCTGAAGGGCTATATAATCCCGCAAGCATTTGATCTCTTTACCTACCGGCACCCAATCTTCCCGGCATTCGTAAATAGTGTAACGCAAAATATCAGAAAGCTTCAACACCACCTCCGGCGCCCGTTCCGAATGCGTAAGCGTAAGGGCGTAAAGGTTGTTGAGTGTATTGAAAAAGAAGTGCGGATTGATCTGGTTTTTGAGCGCGTCCAGCTCGGCGGTCAGGCGTTGCTGGGTCAGCGTGTCGATGGTTTGTTTTTGCTTGAACCATTCGTAAATCATGATTACCGGAACGGAAACAATCATCACTCCCGCATTAACTCCAATATAAGGCCCCGGCACCCTATCTTTCCATCTAAATATTTCCTTATTCATAAAAGTATGCGGCAAATATTCAAACACTTCGGCAAACACAATATGGAAACCGATCACACACAATGTAGCGGACGCCAAAAACAACAAGTATTTATGCTTAGCCAACATTTTAGGAATCAGGACCAGATAGTTGATCGCTATCAAAGTTGCCCAAGTCAAGAAAACGAGAAGGTTTACTCCGGTAGCCACTACCATTCTAGGAATGATATACTTAGTCATGCCACCGAAATAAAACTCGAAAAAGTTTCCCGCAAAGTTGTCGGGAAATGTTAGCGCCGACTTCCGGTTGATATCAATCAATGCCGAAAAAACCGAAAGTAAAAGGACCGCTCCAATCAAGATTGTCAATTCCCTACTATATGGCCATCTGTCGAACCATTTCGGTTTTCGAATCTTTTTCCCGAGATACGACAACAGCATCAACACCTTATCGGAAAAGTAAATCCCACAAGACAAACCGAAAAGTATTTCGATATCGTTTTTTAAGTCCTTCGCGAATTCTAACACGATAAATAGCGTCGGAACAAAATAAACACCGAACACAATGGCTTGCACTATTGAATATTTAAAGGGATGCGACATCCTGAATTTGTATAACCGGTCGCTAAGAAAAGCGAAAAAGAGCGGCGCGATATACAACATATATACAAGCACATGAACCTCTACAAGAGCATGCCTAGTGTGCCTTTCCCTACTAAACAATTCAAAACTGAACACGAATAGAAACACCGTAACTATTCCTAACAGCACTATAAAGTGCTCAAGCCTTTTTCCTGTCGTTCCTTCTTTCATGGTTTTTTAAAATTAGGGAAAAATAATCCGGACCTCCGCCCGCCATGACACAAAAGAAGCTCAGTCAACCGCCATTTCCATTTTTTAATGATGACCGACAGCCCGCAAATGACCAACGACAAAAGTGTTGACCAAAACCAAAAAACTTACCGAATCAAAAATATATCTACAGACTCGTCTCATTACGGAAAAAGCCCCATAATCGGGGCTTTTTTGAATTTTGAAACAACACAGAATAGAAAAATTCACAAAGTAATTCGTTCGAACTTACTCCGCTTCCAGAAACAGCAAGTCAGCGGGCACAACCTGCTCCGGCAAGTTTGGTCCTTTTACCATCACGTCCAGCCAACGGTTACCCACCGTATCGAAATACGCCAATCGCAAACGATGGCGCCCCGAATCCAGCTTTATATCGCCACGCTCTTCTCTTATCCCGTTTCCGTCTTTATTGCCGGTTACCAATTTACCGTCTATCCAAAGCTTGGCTCCTTGGTCCGATCGGGTAGCGAATTTGTATTTGCCCTTTTGTTTCGCCAGAAAATAGCCGTCAAAAGTCAACGCCATCTGCTTCTCGCCTTTCTGCGTCCGGCGGTCTATATTACCCACCCTTAGCTCAAGGCTTTGGCCTTTGGCTACCGGTTTCTCTTTCGCCAAATCAGGAAAAGTATCGGTCCAGGCGTTTGACTCATAATAGGCGTATCTCAGCCCGTGGCCTTCCCTATTTTTCACAACCCTAATAGATGATGTAGCCACATTACTTTGTTGGCTAAAACCGGCGAAAGCTTTGGCTTTCACTACCGCCGTACTGTCCAACACAAAAGGCCCTGTATACAACTTCGACGACTGCGTAGGCAAGCTTCCGTCCAAGGTATAGTAAACTTTGGCGCCCTTCTGCGCTTTGAAACGTACCGTAACCGAATCGTTTTCGGACAAAAAACCATACCCGGAAAAGGCGGCGCTGTCCGCCGGAAGAATTTCGGGAGCTGGGATACGATCCATAAAGCCGGCGGTCTTTACCGACGGGCCATCCACATACGCAATGGCAGTAGGTTTGCCCAACCAAGATTCCGGACGCTCCACACCCAAAGCGAACAGCACGTTAGCCGCCGCATCAAACTGATAAACTGGAGCCGCTATTCGGTAACCCTTTTTTACGCCCGGACCGGCCAATATCACTGGGATATTGATTTCTTTTTCCGTAAAACCTCCGTGCCCGTAACCTATACCGCCATGATCGGAAGTGATAATCACCGTCGTACTTTGCGCCATTTTAGCTTCCGCCAAAGCTTTCAGAATGCGGGCCACAAAGCGGTCGGCCTCTTCCACAGCCTGATAATAAGCCTCCGTCTCATGCCCTTTCGAATGGCCAGCGTGATCCACATGGTCGAGCTGGATAAACGTAAAGTCCGGACGCTCAGCCTTAATAAAGCGGATAGCTTCGGCCACGGTCTTCTCCACTCCCTTTGGACTTATCTTCAAATCCGGAATGGAATCCTCTATCAGCCTCCCGAAGCCTCCCCAATCGTAGATAGCGCCGATCTTGGCATTCGGCAAAGCCCGACGGATTTCATAGAAAACGGAAGGAAACATCCCCTCTTCCCCGGCGCTAACCGGCGCAATACGCATTTCGGCCCGCTCCCAATCATTGTCCATTACGCCATGTTGTGCCACATCCACGCCCGTCACCATCGAGGCCCAATTGGGCGAACTTACCGTAGGCAATACCGCCCGGGCACGTAAAGTATACGCCCCAGCGTTCATCAAACTATCGAGCACGGGCGTCTCGGCGTTACGCACGCCGGCAACACTCAGCCCGTCGATGCCGATCAGCACCACATGATCCGCCCGGCGAGTGGACGCCTGCCGGGTACAGGACGCCAGCATGGCCAAGCATAGGCCCAACACTGGCAGAATGATTTTTTTCATGGTTTGGAGTTGGTATTTGGTATGAGGTATTAAGTCTTAGGTATCTGGATTGAGATCGTCAACAGTCTATTTACCCTTTACTCCGCTCTTTACTAAAATAATCTGAGCAGTCTATTTACTCTTTACTCTGGACTCTTTACTAACAAAAAAGCATCTTCCAGCAGGTCAAGGGCCAAGGCCAATTCGTCTCTGGTTATTGTAAGGGCCGGGCTTAGTTGCAATACGTTTCCTTGGGACACTTTAAAGCTTAGGCCGTTCTCCAAGCATCGGTACATTATCCGTTCGGCTTCACCTGTCGCTTTCTCCTTTGTGATTTTATTCTTTACCAACTCTATCCCCCAAAGCAATCCGGCACCACGCACATCACCGATCATACCGTACTTTTCTTTCATGCTCAACAGTCGCCCGAGCACATAGGCCTCGTCTTCCCGGACTTTGTCCAGCAACGATTCCTTTTCCATAAAATCAAACACAGCCAAAGCTGCCGTCGCTCCCAGCGGGCTTTTTTCATGGGTATAATGACCTAGGGACACATCAGCGACCACGTTATATTCGTCACGGGCCACCATCGCGGCCATTGGCCAGAGTCCTCCGCCGAGGCCTTTGCCCAAACAGAGAATATCCGGTTCGATGCCGTACTTTTCAAAAGCGAACATATGGCCTGTCCGGCCCAAGGCTATGGGTATTTCGTCAAGAATCAGCAACACACCGTGACGGTCGCAGATGTCTCGCACACGACGCCAGTAGGCTTCCGACGGAATTTGCACGTCGGTATTGCGGACGGTTTCCGCTATAAAAGCCCCGACTTCTCCTTCTTTTTCCAGTACATATTCCAAATAATCGGCGCTGGCTTCGTCGCCTTTGGGATGGTTGGCGAACGGACCTCTGTACGTTACGGGAGGAGGAACGCGCTCGACTCCGGGCATCATCGGGCCCATGCCTTTGCGGAAAACCGCCTCGCCCCCTACCGAAATGGCGTCGAGGGAAGCGCCGTGGAAGGAATCCCAACACGAAACCACCTTATGCTTGCCCGTTACGGCCCGAGCCAGCTTTACGGCCATTCCCACGGCCGATGTTCCGCCCGGGGCAAACAGCGAACGGTTGAGACTCCCGGGCAACAGCGACGCCAGCTTCTTAGCCAGCTCCACCGCCGGGCGGTTGGTATAGCGCCGACTGCTGAAAGGCAAGGTTCTCATCTGCTCCAATACCTTTGAGATAACATAAGAGTTTCCGAAACCGAGTTGGTGGACGTTGTTCCCGTGAAAATCCAGAACCCTTTTCCCCTCCAAAGTTTCGAGCCACGGACCTTCGCATGCCCAAAGAGCATCCAAACAGGGCGTGGACATGGATTGGTGAAGAAAATAACGGGCATCTTCTGCCAAAAGATCCCGCGTAGCCGGGTCACGGTGTCCGGCGTCCCATTTTCGGCGGGCTTCGGTGGTATTTACGTCGCCCTCACATCTGAAAAAGTCTGTCTGCTGTTCCAAAGCCAATTAATTAGGAAGTGAAAGTTCTACACAGCTAAAGGTAGCCTGACTTGACCAATATTCACTATCAAGACCTTTATTGTAGTATTAATAAACCCTTTCGCAAAAATTAAGAAGCGGGATTATTTATAATGAAATGGAAACAAGCACGTTAAGACATCGGCAAGCGTGGCCGGACCAGCCGACGGGGGGCAAATTCACGGTCCGGCCGGCACGCTTCCCACAAAGCGAGAACATAAGTAGGAAAGAGTTTCATATAACGCCCGCACTTCCATATCTTTGCGGGCTTCGTAGCCTAACGGCCCGACGATTACGAAATCGTCAACGAAAACGAAAAAATTTATCGACTATACAATCAGACTGAACATTACTGAGAAATGTTGAAGAACTTTACTTTGAATGGCGCCAATCTTAAAAACGACGTGCTGTCCGGCCTTACGGTAGCCTTGGCCTTGGTACCCGAGGCCGTGGCCTTCGCCTTTGTGGCCGGCGTAGATCCGCTTGTGGGTCTGTACGCCGCTTTTCTCGTAGGCCTGATCACGGCGGCCATCGGCGGACGCCCGGGCATGATTTCCGGAGCCACCGGAGCCTTGGCCGTAGTGATGGTGAGTCTTGTGGCGGACCACGGTGTGGAATACCTCTTCGCCACCGTGGTGCTGATGGGTGTCATACAGGTGTTGGCCGGAGTGCTGAGGCTGGGCAAATTCGTCCGCCTGATTCCGCACCCGGTAATGCTGGGCTTTGTAAACGGCTTGGCTATCGTGATCTTCCTGGCGCAGAAAGGCCAGTTTATGGTAGGCCCAAAAGGCGCCGAAGAGTGGATGACCGGTATGCCTCTGTTCCTGATGCTCGGTTTGGTGGCTTTGACTATGGCCATTATCCATTTCCTTCCGAAACTCACCAAAGCGATTCCGTCCTCATTGGCGGCGATCGTTATCGTTTCGCTTATCGTTATCTTCGGTGGTCTTGAGACCCGTACCGTGGGCGATTTGGCCAAGATCTCCGGATCGTTCCCCGAATTCCATTTCCCAACCGTTCCTCTTAACTGGGAAACATTCCAAATTATCCTGCCCTATTCAGTAATCTTGGCGGCAATCGGTCTGATCGAATCGTTGATGACACTTTCGCTCGTTGACGAAGTGACGGAAACGCACGGTAACTCAAACCGCGAGTGCGTAGCGCAGGGTACGGCCAATATCGTTACCGGATTCTTCGGCGGTATGGGCGGTTGCGCCATGATCGGCCAGAGTATGATCAACGTAAACTCAGGCGGACGTGGCAGAGCTTCGGGCATCTCAGCAGCGCTGTTTCTGCTGATCTTTATCCTGTTCGCCGGCTCATTGATCGAAATGATTCCTATCGCGGCGCTTACGGGCGTTATGTTTATGGTTGTGATCGGCACGTTCGCTTGGTCGAGCTTCCGTATTCTGCACAAAATCCCTGTTACCGACGCTTTCGTTCTGATCTTGGTATCGGGCCTTACCGTGGCCTTTGACTTGGCTATCGCCGTTGCCGCAGGTATCGTAGTGTCGGCTTTGGTTTTCGCCTGGGAAAACGCCACCCGAATCCGCGCGCGCAAACGCGAGGAGAAGGGCGTAAAATATTACGAGATTTTCGGCCCGTTGTTCTTCGGCTCGGTAAAAGCCTTCAACGAGAAATTCGACCCGAAAAATGACCCGCAGATAGTAGTGGTGGACTTCATCGAGTCCCGCGTATGCGACCACTCCGGCCTCGACGCCATCAACAAACTGGCCGAACGCTACGAGCGCGAAGGCAAGGAACTTCATTTGCGTCACCTCAGCTCCGACTGCCGTCGACTGCTGAGCAAAGCCGGCAAGCTGGTAGACGTAAACGTAATCGAGGATCCGGAATACCAAGTGGCCCTCGACTCAAAACCTATTTGACAAAGCTGATTTTGTCGAACCCGAAACGGAAGGCTCCAAGAGTCTTCCGTTTTTATTTTTGCCCAAAAAAGCGCAACCGCATGAATTGTTTTAGCCTGTCAAGGGCTTTGAAGCCTGCCTTAATCCCATTACTTTTATAACTGGTAAATTCATCTCGTTGGTATTTGGTATCCGGTATTACGTATTAGGAACTGCCCTGATAGATATATCTCCAGTCAAAAATACACACCAACTCAAGACCTGAGACCTAATACCTAAGACTTAATACCAAAAAATTAAGCAGGACAGGAATGAAGAAGATATTGACGACAGTTTTCGTTTTGGCGATGGCGCTCTGGCAACCGACCATGGCGCAAGACCAAGCGTCGTTGTATCCGAACCTGAGATATTTTACCAAAAAAGTAAGAAAGAGCTTTCCGGAAATCAGCGACGATAGAAAAGCCACACTGAAACGTATCGGATTATATATTAAAGAGAAAAAAAACAAAGGCGAAACAGCCCATATCAAATTTGTGGGTAAAGATCTGGACGCTTCCACCGTGTACGCATACACTTGGGCCAAAATGGCCACGCATTTTTACTCCGTAAAAGGCGTGGAGATAAGCCTCTACAACCAAAACGGTAACACCGCCCGATCGGATATTTTCTCCCCTTTGGAAAAAGCGGGGTTTATTGTCTACAAGGATTCTGTTCCTTCCTACGATTTTTTCAGAATAGATTTTGCGTTTGGGCCCGTTTCCTGCAAAATATTCCCAACGGTAAATAAAAAGAAACACAAACCCAATTACGAATCGCCGGAGTTACTCGTATTCACTTACGTACCGGAGAATCCCAAATACAAAAACTACCTGATCCTGAACAAAAGACTACCGGAAGACCTGACGGCGCTCAACAGGCAAACGGCATTGGAATGGCTTTATATCTTCGCCCATTTCCGGAAAAAAACAACCAGCCACTAGGCTGAAAAGCGCATAAAAAAATCCCCTCCGTCACTGCGCAGGGGATTCGTTCAAAACAGGAATTTTTTCAGGATTATTCCCATTCGATAGTGGCCGGCGGTTTAGAGCTGATGTCATACACCACTCGGTTTACGCCTTTCACTTGGTTAATGATGTTGTTTGACACTTCGGCCAAGAAATCGTAAGGCAAATGCACCCAATCGGCGGTCATACCGTCGCGGCTACTTACGGCGCGCAAAGCCACTACGCTTTCGTAAGTACGCTCATCGCCCATTACGCCTACCGACTGTACCGGCAACAGCATTGCTCCAGCCTGCCAAACGTCGTCGTAAAGGCCTTTGTCTCTCAGACCTTTGATAAAGATGTGGTCCACTTCCTGAAGGATGCGCACTTTTTCGGCTGTCACATCACCCAAGATACGGATACCCAAACCTGGGCCCGGGAACGGATGGCGTCCCAAAAGCTTGGCGTCGATGCCCATTGATTTGCCCACGCGACGAACTTCGTCTTTGAACAGGGTGTTCAACGGCTCCACGACTTTCAGTTTCATAAAGTCCGGCAAACCGCCCACGTTGTGGTGCGACTTGATAGTGGCCGACGGCCCTTTTACAGAAACCGACTCAATCACGTCAGGATAAATAGTTCCCTGACCGAGCCATTTAGCGTCTTCCACTTTGTGCGATTCGGCGTCGAAAACGTCGATAAACACTTTGCCGATAGCTTTACGCTTCTTCTCAGGATCGGTAAGGCCTTCGAGTTCTTTGTAGAACAAATCCTTGGCATTCACGCCTTTGATATTGAGGCCCATGTGCTTGTAAGAGTCCAGCACGTCCTCGAATTCGTTCTTTCTCAACAGCCCGTTGTCCACGAAGATACAGTGCAAACGGTCACCGATCGCCTTGTGCAACAATACGGCGGCCACTGTAGAGTCCACGCCGCCCGAAAGGCCCATGATCACTTTATCGTTGCCCAATTTCGCTTTCAGCTCCGCAACCGTGCTTTCCACGAAAGAGTCCGGCGTCCAAGACTGGCTGCATCCGCAAACTCCGACAATAAAGTTTTTCAAAAGGGTCAATCCGTCCAGAGAGTGCGTCACTTCCGGGTGGAACTGGATAGCGAAAGTGTCCTCGCCTTTTACGTGGTAGGCCGCGCATTCAACGGACTCGGTAGAAGCCACAATTTCGAATCCTTCGGGAAGGCTCTTGATAGTGTCGCCGTGCGACATCCAAACCTGCGAATTCAAAGGAATGTCTTTCATCAACGGACAAGCGTTATCCACTTTCGTAAGATTCGCTCTTCCGTACTCACGGATAGTCGATGGCAAAACCTCGCCTCCATTATGGAAGGCCATGTATTGCGCTCCGTAACAAACGCCCAACAACGGCAACTTTCCTCTGTAAGGAGTCAGGTCGATCACCGGAGCGTCCTCGTCGCGTACGGAATGGGGACTGCCGGACAAGATCACGCCCACTACGTCCTCAGACAGCTCGGGAAGGTTGTTGTAAGGGTGAATTTCACAATAAACATTGAGTTCACGCACGCGCCTGGCTATCAGCTGCGTGTACTGTGAACCGAAATCGATGATTAAGATCTGCTCTGCCATGCTGCAAAATTAACATTCGCCCCGTTTTTGCCCTCATAGGGACGGGCTTATTTTCAGAAATCGATTTTATCACTTCAGAAAATGGGCATGGGGCATTTGGTATGAGGTATTAAGTGTTTTTCTCTGGGAGAAAGTACAAACGTGTGGCTTTGTTATACTATTAGAATTTCAAAAAGGGACCAAAGACCTAAGGCTAAAAAACACCCACAAACAAAAAAGCCGCTCGGCTTAGAACCGGACGGCTGGTATATTTTATTCCGAAAAAATCGGATTACGCACAAGCGACAATTACGCCCGCACCTTGATTTTCTTTTCCAATTCCTGAATATGCCCTTTGTACTGCGAATCTTCCTCAAGCATATCATTCACCGACTGAACGGCATGGATTACCGTACTGTGGTCACGGCCACCAAAATGGTATCCGATTGATTTGAGGGAATGCTCGGTAAACTCTTTGGAGAAGTACATCGCAATCTGGCGAGCCACCACCAGCTCTTTTTTCCGTGATTTCGCTTTCAGGTCAGCTACGCTCAACGAAAAATGTTCGGCCACCGTTTCCTGAATAGCCTCAATGCTCACCTCCATCTCCACATCATTAACAATGTGCTTCAATGTGGCTTTGGCCATATCAAGGTCGATCTCCTTGCGGACCAAAGACCCTTGGGCCAAAAGCGAGATCAAAACGCCTTCCAACTCGCGAATATTCGTATCGATCGAGTAGGCCAAATATTCCAAAACGTTTTTAGGAATCGTAATTCCGTCGGCCTGCATCTTACGCTCGATAATCGCTTGGCGGGTCTCGTAATCAGGCTGTTGCAAGTCGGCGGTAAGTCCCCATTTGAAACGGGAGAGCAAACGCTCCTGCAAGCCCATAAGATCGCGCGGAGGGCAGTCGCTGGTCATGATGATCTGCTTGCCGGACTGGTGAAGGTGGTTAAACACGTGGAAGAACATTTCCTGCGTTTTCTCCTTGCCCGCCAAAAACTGAACATCGTCCAGAATCAGCACGTCCACCTGCATATAGAAGTTTTGGAACTCCTGCAAGCGGTTCGACTTAAGCGCCTCTATAAATTGGTTGGTGAATTTTTCCGAAGAAACGTAAAGCACAAACTTGTCGGCCAGCTCGATATTGTTCTTTATCTCGTTGCCTATCGCCTGCACTAGGTGGGTTTTGCCCAATCCCACTCCGCCGTACAGCATCAATGGGTTGAACGAAGTGACACCCGGCTTCTGCGCCACAGCGAATCCCGCCGAACGGGCCAAGCGGTTGCAGTCGCCTTCGATGTAGTTTTCGAAAGTATTGTTGGGGTTCAGGTTCGATTCCTGTACGGATTCGTCTACAGCCTTCAGCTCAAAAGGGCTCGTGTAACCGGCCGTAACCGACGGTCCCCTATTGCCATGCTTTTTGTTCGGCAAATTTACCGTGTAGGGCTGATTGCCGTTGTTGCCACGATCGACTACAACGGAATATTCCAAACGCCACTCTCGACCCAGAACTTTGTCGATCGCTTCGCGCAACAAATGTACGTAATGCTCTTCCAGATACTCGTAAAAGAATTGGCTAGGTACCTGAATCGTAATCTTATTGTCCTGAAGCCTCAGCGGCTTTATCGGAGAAAACCACGTATTAAAGCTTTGCTCCCCTACGTTACCCTTGATAAACGCCAGGCATTGTTGCCATATCGCGTGACAATCTAGTTGCATACTCCCTACTCAAGTTGAAGCTTTTGTAACCGCCCGTAAACAAACCCACAAGGTTACAAATGTGCTAAAAAAATCGATGACTTAAAAGCCGCGCCGGTTTCGTTTTTCCGATTCGTATTTCTTTCGGCCCAAAACACAGCTTTTTTACGCTTTAACCAAACATGGCGGGAATATGCTCCCCGCCATGTCGCGTGATTTTCTTGTGTCCAACGTCCGAAACGCTTAGCGGCTTCGGTGATTAAAGACGGAACTGGAGCTGCATAATCGCCAACCCTCTGTGCTCCGCAATTTCGGCTGTAGCGTCAGGGCCTACTGTTCCTTCGTAAAGCGGACGCAACGAATATTGGGCGGAAATCTTGAACCTGTTGCCAGCAACCAGGAAGTTCACACCCATGTCGTATACGGTACCAGCCTCTTTTACGGCATCGAAGTCTTGGTAAGTAAAGCGACCGAAGGGCTGGATACGGGTTTTGCCCAACGAGATGCTTTCAGGGAACAGGTATCCGATCTCCGTCAGGAAAATATCGCCCGTACCGATTACGTAGTAGTTGTTTCCTTTGCCTTGGGGATACTTCGTCGCAGCGTCCGGGGTTTGGCCACTGGCCACGTTCATAATACCAGCTTGGCGGAGATAGTTCTTACCCAATTCATAATGATACCATACGCCATAGTAGGTTAGCGAAGAACCGTTATCAAACGGATTCTCCATCATAAAGTCCACCCCTATTTCCAAGCGGTCTTCTTTTTCCACTTCGAGGGTTGACGGCGCCACTTCCTTCACATAAGCCGCCGATTCAGGATAGAGATTAAAACCTACTCCTAAATTGTATATACGCTTACTACCCAAATAACACATTGGCAAAAAAGGAGACGCCGCGCTTGTCTTATCTCCAAACTGCCAATAAGCGTATCCTTTAACGCTGAATTTTGTCGACCTTATCGCCACCGCGTTATCCACATAAGGATTGTTGTTTGCGTCGCCGTCTATAAGCTCCGAAGCAAGTTTTCCATAAGTGAACGGCTTGCTTAAAGCTATACGGTAATTCAACCGTCCCAACTCTCCAGCGGCGAACATACCTATTTGCCTATAAAACTGATCGTGACGGTTAATGCCCGAGTAGTTCACCAACGGGTTATCCAACGTCAGAAAAGTGAAGCTAGAACAGTTGGAGTAGCGAGACACACCCGCAAACGCGTTCATTCCGGCCCCCAAATAAAACTGGTTGCCCGACGAGACCTTGTACATCCCCCAAAAGTCGTGGATAAACATCGTTGGCCTAGACGTGTGCGACGAGGACGTAGCGATGGAATTGTTGAACGTAACGTTATTGGTACCAAACTGCGTGAACACCGTCAGTCTATCATTATAAGTATACTTGGCCACCAAGCGCATACGTCTCATCGCCATGTCCCAAGTATTGCTTTCCTCCTCGCCGGCGGCGTTGATCGTTCCCGGGTTATTTTCGATGTTGCGCAACCAAAACTGCCCCATAATCGCCACCGAAAGGCTTTGGTTGTCGTTTTTCCCCAATTTCCAAGACAACCCCGTTTTCGGGAAGCCTTCCTTGTCCTTATCGTCGGCGGCTACGGCCTGTCCGGCAACTCCCAATGCAAAAACGAGAGCCAATGCTCTAGATAATAGTCTTCTCATCATTCTGTATAATAATCCAAGCTTCAAAATTAAGCCTGTTCTCAATTTCATTTGCCTCATAAAAGGCACCGACAAAGCTGATCTTTATCACAAACACGCCGAAAAACCGCTCCACGGTCTCCCTTTCAGGTTTTACCCTAACCAAAACGCGCTTGCCAAGAACAGTAATGACCCATCATTGGTCTTTTGATTTCCTCTACTTAATTCCTTCCCGACGCAACACTCTCTCTAGCGTAGAGACATGACTATCAGACGCCCTAACAAATCACAAGCCCGCAATTCACTTTTTTCATTCACTCAAAAACCAAATGAAAAAGGAAAAAAAACGAGTCTACAAACCACTAAGTCAAAAGCAGGGCAAAGAAAACGAATAAAACAGCAAAAAGCACCACAACCAAGCCTTAAAGCCCGAAGAAAAAAGCTTTAGGAAAGCCGGCTAAATTATATCATAATGATTTATAGTCCAAATAATCGAAATTTGCGTAACATTACCGCCGAACCATTAAGAACTCCAGCCTCATGAGCACCCACAACTACCTAATCACCACCGAATGGACCGGCAATAAAGGCCAAGGCACCGCCGGTTACCGCTCCTATAGCCGCGATCACCGATTTATAAGCCAAGGAAAAGCCGATATCGCCGGTTCCTCCGATCCCGCTTTTCTAGGCGATCCTACACGGCACAACCCCGAAGAACTCCTGCTCGCCTCACTTTCCTCTTGCCACATGCTCTGGTATCTGCACCTGTGCGCCGAAGCCGGTATTTCGGTCACCGCATACACCGACAGGGCCACAGCCAAAATGGATGACGGGTCCGCCACAACTCCCGGACGGATGACCGAGGTTATGCTTCGCCCCGAAGTCACTATCGGCGTCGGCGATCCGGAACAGGCCCTAGCTCTACACGCCCAAGCCCACCGCATGTGTTTCATAGCCAACTCTTGCAATTTTCCCGTACGTCACGAACCCGTAATCTCGGCAGAAGCCGATACCTAAATCGCAAACACGACCATAAGGAGACTTTTATGAGTGAACTCATAAACCGTTAGCTCCCCGACCACGTATATTTGTCATTGCCCGCAAACCCATTGCGAAACTAAAACAACAATCACTAAAACCATCCGTAGCAAACCTATGGAAGACATAAAAGGAAGGGCCGACGTGGAATGGCTCGTCGACGACTTTTATGAGAAAGTCAGGAAAGACCCTCTTTTGGGGCCAATTTTCGACGATGTCATGAAAGTGGACTGGAGCAAGCACCTGCCCATCATGTACGACTTCTGGGAGACCAACATCTTCGGCGTAGCCAAATACAAAGGACGCCCAATTGAGGCCCACGCCAAAGTGCACGATCGGGCGCCGATGGAACAGGCGTTATTTGACCGTTGGCTAGAGTTGTTCGACAAAACCATCGACGAAAACTTCGAAGGAATCCGGGCCACTACGCTCAAAAAACACGCCGCCAGCATCGCCGGAATCATGCATTTCAAAGTCAACCATCCCGGTGATATCCGTATGGCTCCGCCAAAAAAATAATAAGACACAAACGTCAAATACCAATCGCTTTCGCCACGCCGAAAGTTCAGAAGGAAATGGCCCAAGCTTTCCAAACGGCTTGGTGTCACCCTCCTTCTAATATCTAAGAAAAAGCCATTCTCCTTACGACTTTCACAATCGTAATGATATTTTTTTGACATCAATACATTATTTTTACTCCCAAAATAAGGATCTCGCAGAACCGGAACTGTGAATTTTCTATCGCCCCGCGTTTTTTCAGCGCATGCGTTTCGTTCACGAGTACCTGTTTTCGGTTGCGAAAAACGGCGTTTACGACCGCTATAAGCGGAAAACGCCCTGGAGCCCGCAACCGCCAAGACCGTTTAGCTACTTGTTATGATCTCTACCCCGAAGCTACAAGCTCTGGCCGCCGAACTCGACGGCGACCTTTTTTTCGACGACACCATGCGTACGCTTTACGCCACCGACGCCTCCGCTTACCGCGAGACGCCGACGGCCGTAGCCGTGCCCGCCACCGAAAGCGACATCAAAAAACTTATACTCTTCGCCAAAGAGAACGGCACTTCCGTGATTCCCCGCACCGCCGGGACATCACTGGCAGGGCAGGTAGTGGGCGGAGGCATAGTGGTGGACGTATCCAAACGCTTCAAGGAAATCATAGAGGTAAACGAAGCCGAAGGTTGGGCAAGGGTACAGCCCGGCATAGTGCGCGACGTGCTCAACATCAAGCTCAAGGAGAGAAACCTGTACTACGGGCCGGAAACCTCCACCGCAAACCGCGCCATGATAGGCGGCATGGTGGGCAACAACTCCTGCGGGGCCAACTCCATAGTATACGGCAGCGCCCGCGACCAGCTGATCTCGGTAAAGGGATTTCTCAGCGACGGTTCGCAAACCGAATTCACCGATATTACGGTCGAAGAGTTCGAACAGAAATGCCAAGGCCCCGACAGCCTCGAAACATCGGTGTACAGGCAGGTGAGGGAAATCCTGTCGGCGCCGGAAAACCAGGAAGAGATCAGGAAGGAATTCCCGAAGCCGTCGATCAAAAGACGAAATACCGGCTACGCCATAGACCTGTTGCTGGAAACGGAGCCTTTTACCGAAGGGGCCGAACCGTTTAACTTCTGCAAACTTATAGCGGGATCGGAAGGCACCTTGATGTTCGTTACGGAGCTGAAGGTAAAACTAGCCCCACTCCCGCCCAAACACAAGGCGCTGGTGTGTACGCACTTCCATACCATAGACGAATCGCTCAGGGCCAATATCGCCTGTTTGGCCTTCAGGCCCAGCGCCTCCGAGCTGATCGACAAGTTCATAATGGACTGCACCAAAGAGAATATAGCCCAGCGAGAAAACCGTTTCTTTATAGACGGGGATCCGGGGGCCATATTGGTGGTGGAGATAGCCCGGGACACCGAAGAGGAGCGCGACCGCGACGTGGCCGCCATGATAGCCGACTTCAAAGCCAAGGGCTACGGCTACCACTATCCCGTACTGTACGGCAACGACATGAAGAAAATCTGGGCCCTGCGCAAAGCCGGCCTGGGTTTGCTCTCCAACATTCCCGGCGACGCCAAGCCGGCGCCGGTGATTGAGGACACGGCCGTGGATCCGGAAGACCTGCCGGAATATATCCGCGAATTCAACGTGACGCTGGACAAGCGCGGACTCAGCTGCGTACACTACGCCCACGCCGGCACAGGCGAACTGCACCTGCGCCCCATAATCAACCTCAAGACCGAAGAGGGCAACGAGATGTTCCACACCATAGCGGACGACATCGCCAAATTGGTCAAGAAATACAGAGGGTCGCTCAGTGGCGAACACGGCGACGGACGCCTGCGCGGGGAGTTTATCCCGTATATGGTGGGCGAAAAGAACTTCAAGCTGATAAAGCGAGTAAAAAGGGCCTGGGATCCGCACAACGTATTCAACCCGGGCAAGATAGTGGACACGCCGAAAATGAACGAGCATTTGCGCTACGTTCCCGGGCAGGCCACTCCGGAATACGACACGGTGTTCGACTTTACCGGCGACGAGGGCATACTCCGCGGCGCCGAACGCTGCAACGGCTCCGGCGACTGCCGGAAAACGGAACTTTCGGGCGGTACCATGTGCCCTAGCTATATGGCCACCGGCGACGAAAAACATACCACCCGCGCCCGCGCCAACGTAATGCGCGAAGCCCTGACGGCCAAAACCGAAGGGGGCCAACTCCCCGCCGACGAAATGGTGAAAGAAGTGATGGATTTGTGCCTGTCGTGCAAGGGCTGTAAGTCCGAATGCCCGTCGAACGTGGACTTGGCCAAGCTCAAAGCCGAATTTCTGCAACACTATTACGACCAGAAAGGGGCTCCGTTCCGCGCCCAGATGATCGCCTACACGCCACAAGCCAACAAAATGGCCGAATTGGCGCCGTGGGCCTACAATATGGTATTCGGAAACGAGTGGCTGGCCAAACCCGCCAAGAAAATGATGGGCTTCGCTACGGAAAGAAGCATTCCCCTCCTCCACAAAACCACCCTGAACAAATGGTTTGACCAAAACGGAGGCTATGTGGAAGCGCCCAAGCGCAAAGTGTTCCTTTTCTCCGACGAGTTCACCAACTACAACGACACGCCGATAGGCATCACCACCATCAAACTGTTGACGGCACTGGGTTACGAAGTCGAGATCCCGAAACATATAGAAAGCGGCAGGACATTCCTTTCGAAAGGATTTTTGAAAAAGGCCCGAAAGGTAGCCAGCAAAAACGTGGCTATGCTCAAAGATCTTATCAGCGAAGAGAGCCCGCTACTGGGCGTGGAGCCGTCGGCGATCCTCACTTTCCGCGACGAGTACAAAGACCTGCTCCGCGGACAGGAGCAAAAAGACGCCGAACAGTTGGCCGGGAACGTCTTGACCATAGACGAATTTTTGGCCCGGGAGCTGGACGCCAGCAGAATTACGCCGGACATGTTCCACACCGACAAAAAACTCATCAAAGTCCACGGACATTGCCACCAAAAGGCCCTATCGTCTTTGGTGCCGATGAAAAAGATCCTCTCCGCCCCGGCCAATTACGAGGTCCATATGATACCGTCGGGATGTTGCGGAATGGCCGGGTCGTTCGGCTATGAAGAGGAACACTACGAAACTTCTATGGCCGTGGGCGAGCTGGTACTTTTCCCCACCGTCCGCAAACAGGCCAAAGACACGGTGATCTGCGCGCCCGGCACCAGTTGTCGCCACCAGATAAAAGACGGTACCGGCAGGCAAGCCCTCCACCCGGTGGAAATTCTTTGGAACGCTTTGACTCAGTAAGCTGAAATACCGACTCCAAAAAAAGCGAAAATGAAAACGACCGTAAAAATACGGTCGTTTTTAATTTGAAGAGCCTTAAAACCTTTGGCTAAAATACCCTAGAAAAAATACTCGTCCTGTTTCGGGTAGACCGGCTTGCGCTTTATCCATTGGCCTTTCGTAAAATCGGGAAAATCTTGGGGCTCGCCATTATTCGCTATGGATCTTTCCGACAAAGGCGTGATTGAGCACCAAGCCGCGGCGTCATAAACATCCAACGGCGTATCGGACTGGGCTTTAATCGATTCCACAAAAGCGTGCAACACAAAAAAGTCCATACCTCCGTAAGTGGTCTTTTTGGCCTCTTCCTCATACTTCTTCCATAGCGGATGATCGTACTTTTTCAGCCACACCTCCGACTCGTCCCATTTCCTCGGCTTGCTTTCTCCGTCTATGTAGACTTTGTTAGCGTCTTTTTCCCACAGCCCTCTTGTTCCCTGCACCCTGAAATCGAGTGAATAGGGACGCGGTAAATTCGTGTCGTGCGTAACGATAATCGACTCCCCGTTGGCCGTTTTTATTATCGAAGTCACTATATCCCCCAATTTAAAGCGCACTTTGGCGTTCGGGTGGTCAGCGCCGCCGTTTTTCACCACATACTCATGCAAGCCTCTGGATTTGGTGGCCACGGAAGTCAAAGACATAAAACGGTTCCCCCGGTTTATATTCATCATCACGGCCATCGGCCCTATGCCGTGTGTAGGATAGATGTCGGCATTGCGATGAACGGAATGCTGTGTGCGCCAGCGGGCCTCGGCTATCGCCTTTTCGCCAAATTCCACCCCTCCGCCATACCACTGTTTTCCATCGTTAAATTTTTCGTAACGCATATCATACAGGTAACCGCAACGGCCGTGGACCAACTCACCGAACACGTCGTGTCTTACCATATTCAGCACCGCCATTACATCACGTCGATAACATACGTTCTCCAACATCATGCACGGCACACCGGTCTCCTCATAAGTGTTCACCAAATCCCAACACTCCGCCATAGTCGTGGTAGCGGGGACTTCCACGCCGGCATACACTCCCGCCCGCATAGCCGTCACGCACATCACCGTATGCCAAAGCCATGGAGTCGATATGATTACGCCGTCAAGTTCAACTTCTTTCAGCATTTTTTCCCAAGCCGATTCTCTGTGAGCGTAAAAAACCGTCTTGTTATGCCCGGCCTTTTCCAACATCTCCTTGGCGATTTTTATCCTCGCCGGATCAATATCGCACACCGCCGGCACGACAATGTCCTCCCGCTTCAGGGCGTTGGACAAATGCTGTATACCGCGCAAACCCACGCCGATAAAGCCCAATCTGACTTTCCCCGCTTTCTTCCCCCCCTTTTTCCGGTCGTTTTGTTTCGACAAGGCAAAATCGGGCAACATCGAAATCCCCAAGCCAGCCATAGCCGACTTTTTCACAAATGATCTTCTTGTATCGCTCATAAATCAAAAAAATTGTGGTGAATAGTGTATTCCGGCGACGAAAACGCCGTCGTAAAAAAGCCGGCTATCAGGAAACACGGCCAAAAATCCCGTAAGGCAACGGGAAGAAATCCTTATAAACTACCTCTCCGCGATACAGGCAAACTAGACGCTCCAGCCTAAGGCCACAAACCCGGAATCCAACAAAACCGATTACCCCCTTAGAATGCAACGGATTCCGGCACCTTCAAAAAATTCTGTAAAAAAAGCCGACGATTTCTCGCCGGCCTTCTTATTACCCCTCATTTCTCCTCTTATTCAGCCTAGGGCATAAAAACCACATACCCAACGTTTTATTTACAAAAAATCTCCCACATTTTGCGCATATACGCTCTCAGTAGTCTGTAATTTCATCCGATGCTGTTAAATCACGAATTACAGGCACTTCATCAGATTTCTTTAGGAATCTTCCTGATACGTTCACTCCCAAACCAAAACAACAAGCTCCATATTGTCGTTCCGAAACTTGCCGAACAAGAACAGCTTCCTTCAAAAAAGAGAATGTAATAACACAACTGGTATCACATTCGGAAATGTATTTGGTCAATCCGTTACTGTCAACAGACAAAGTATCTATAAACGACCCCGAATTATATCCCGGCGCTCCATTATTCAGCATCAATGATATCGAAATTCGATTATCGGTAATTTCCTTTACCAAAAGCTTCCCGTGTTTACCGAATCTCTCACCATCTTTCATATAGCTTTTTGAGTCTAACACATAAATGCCCGTTAGATCTCTAGAGGACTGAAAAACATAGCTTCCGCAAAGAATAAGAGTACAGAAAAGAGTATAAAAATGTAGCTTTCTCATCTTTATAAAGGTACTCAATCCCTTGATGTCACTCCTGTTTTTTCTGATTTTAGGCCTTTATCTACAAAAAACCTCCCACACCCCGGGTGCCTTGTTCTTTTTCGTGGATCCCGTGATGGTAAGTTTAACAAAACGGGCCTTTGCCCTACCTTTACTTACGGCCGGCGCTTTCAGTTCAGCCTTTTTTGTTTTGTCGTCGAAAAGCTTCCACTCTTTTCCGTCTTCCGAACAATCGATGCGATAAAAGTAGCGTTCGGTCATATACTCAAAGAAAATCCGCACCTCTTTCAGGCTTTTCTTTTCGCCAAGGTCTATTTCCAGCGTCTGCGGATAAGTGTTCTCCGCGGCGCGCCACATAGTACGGTAGTCTTGGTCGGTCACCCCTTCCGGGCCGAAGACAGGGCTCGCCACCGACGACGCCTTTACGGGCTTGTCCAAGGCCAAATTCCCGTCCACGGCAAGCGGACCACCCAACGGATTAACGCCCTTGAAAGTAGGCTTGACGCTGATCATCCTTCCGTTTTTGTCAAACTTCAGGCGCTCCACCGCCACTTGACGGTACAAATCAGAGCCCTTGCGGTAAGGGTCCGCCTTGCGGTGGTAGACCATATAGTAGGCCGTATCCATATCCAACACCGAGTTATGGCCTGTCGAAATCAGGTTTTGCTCGGGTATCGGCTTAATGACCGGCTCATACGGCCCGCCCTTTACATTATGCGGCGTATACGGGCCCCATACCGACCCTTTGCTGTACGCTACATTGACGTGATAAGAACCGCTCAGACTGCCATTGGAATACAACATATAGTAAATCCCGTCTCGCTTGAACATTCCCGGTCCTTCGAACAGATCAAAATTTTGGTAGACCATACGGGGCTCTCCGTCAAACTCTATCATATTCGGCTTCAGCTTGCCCATCCATATGGAATACTTCCCTTCTTTTTTAGGGCCTTGGTACACCAAGTAATAAGATCCGTCGTCATCCTTAAACACTTCGGCGTCGAACATCTCCGGCGCCACGGGCTTACCGGCGTTCTCTTCCTTCCAAGGTCCCAAAGGAGACTCGGCCGAAACGACAAAGCAATCGTAACCGTCCTTGACAAAGTACATATAATAGCGCCCGTCCGGACCTTTGGTCACCGACGGCGCCCAATGCTTTTCGCTCCAATACGGAAAAGCGTCGGGGTACGGATAGTTGAAAAATTCCCAGTTGCGAAAATCCTTGGACTTCCAGACACCGAACGGTCCGTTGGTAAACTTCCCGACATCATAGCCGTCGGTGGTGGCGTAAATATAGCAGGTGCCGTCATCGTCCCGGAAAATGGAAGGGTCGGCGAAATAGCCCGGCACTACGGGGTTGCCGTTTGTGGGCCTAATATTCTGTACACTCTCTTTTTTTGCGGTGGCGCAAGCCGAGAGCAAAACCGCAATCACAAAAGTCAGGTATCTCATCTCGTATAGCATATGTTGCTCCCCAAGGTAAATACCCTTATCGCTAGACTCGCTTTCGGAGACATTCTCCCCGCTATACTTAGCGATAAAGCCCCTTCGGCAACATACACATCAAAGAATCATCGTACCGAGTCAAGCAGGTTACCGACAGCAAACGGGCCGAAATGCGTACCGTAAAGGACTATAAGCCCCCACCTGTGACGAAAAACCTCATATAGAAACAGGCCCCTAGTTTCACTATTCTTAAAAAAATATGTTGTTCGCCCCAACCCACCGACACAAAAAAAGCCGGCACAAATTGCCGGCTCATTTTCCAATGCCTTTGCCCATATGCCAAGGCCGGGTACGGAGGCCTTGCGCTCCCCGCCCCGGACCGATGCATATGAAGAAAGAAATTACTCCGAGTATTCGTAAACCTCGCCCAAAAACGAAACCGAGCAGGGGCCTATCTTGCCCGCGGCCACGTAGTTGGTCAAGTAATCGCGCATACCCAGCTCCAAAGCCTCTTTCTCTTCGCGCATCATCTTGCCACGCATCAACGCGCGCAAGAAGTTATAACCCTGCTCGCGCACGGCCAAACGACGGTCTATCTGACCGATCTGGTAGCGAAGATTGTGATTTTTGTGCTCCAACTCCGCCACTTGCTTAGCGGGGGTAGCCGGATCGGAGATGCGCTGCAAGTTGGCTTCCAACTGGGCCTGGAAACTCGCGCGGTCGGAAATATACCCTTCCCGCTTTTCCTGACTCCTCGAATTGTCAAGATCCACACGCTCGGTGCGGTTATCTTTGTCCTTGATGACGTAGGCCACGTCATCCGACAAATCCTGCGCCTCTTCTTCGGTAAAGGCGAACGACCGGTAGTTGGCTTCGTTGAATACATCCGAGTATTCAACCTCGCGGGCCAACTTTCCGCTTACTGATGTCTCTGACATCCCTTAAACATTTTGGTTGATTAATCCCCACAAGCTTCCGTCACGTACCGAGATACAGTTACGCTAGGACCGTACCGGAAAAATGGGTTTGGTAAAAAAAGTTTCAAAAAACAGAGGCAAGACTGGAGCCTTGCCGTAAGTGTTGCCACGAGGCTGGAGCCTCGCGGTGGCAGTTCGTTTATTTCCCACAATACTCCTCTGGGTAAAAAGTTTGACCGTCAAACAATGGTGGTCCAGAACCTGATAGGGAATCCAGAAAGTCTCCGATTTTGCCCATTACCAACCATTCTTCCGGCAAACCATAAGTGAGATTGAAAACGTTATAAAAAAACCAGCACGTTGATATTTTCAACGTTTCTAACTGATTCCAGTACAGCTCCGAAAACATCCAGCATCTCCAATGATATTTGTCTTCACTTATTGAAAACTCTTGTGTTTCGGTTTCTATTACATTATCCCACGCCTGAGCGTCTTTAAAAGTTTTCCTTGGTGTAATATTCAGTGATTCAGCGACAAGGCCATTTATCTTCAGAATAAAATCGACATCAATCAACTGTTTCTCTTCCCTTTCCTCCTTCCGCAAAGATCCCCAAAGCTCGTTGAGGTTTTTGCAAATATCGTAAGTCGACAAATTCACCTTATCGGTTTGCGCCAGTAAATGGTGCTCGATAACCGCGATGGGATACAATCCAAACTCATCCTTAAACATTCTTTTATCAGATTAATATTTTTCGAATTTATCAAAAACACCCGATTTTGATTTTTTTGAAAACGATGCCTGTTGTTCTGAAAAAAATAAAAGTCGGGAAAGCCCTAAAAAAACGACACCCCAAAAATCACCATTCTATGGGACTTTTGGGGTATTGATGAACTGAAATCACACCGCGTTCATCTATGAACGCTTAAACTCCTATCACCTTAGCTTCAAGGTCTCGCCATTTTTTGGAGTAAGGATATTACTCACATGTTCTTTCTTGGCCAGTTGCCTTATCTGTTTCCTTGTCACTTTGCAATGGTCCAACGATTCCATATGCGTCGCCACCACGGTAGCTTCAGGGGCCATCTTAGCGACATCAACTGTCTCTTGCGCACCCATCAATATCGTCTCGTTCATAAACACGGCGCCCCCCGAGTTCGTGACCACGACATCCGGCTTATAGGTTTCAATATTATGCCTAATTACATCATCCAAAAGGCAGTCCCCTACAATATAAATTGTCGGGTAGTTTTTCGCCTTCAAAACAAAGCCCGATACTTTCCCGAGCATTTCGTTTATGCTTTCAGGACCGTGAACCCCTGTAGTCCTGATAATTTCCATATTCCCTACTTTAGTACTGCTGTTCAGGACATGGATATTCTTGAACTTTGATTTTTCAACAAGGTCTTTGTCAAAAGGCTGAATATAGATCGGAATATTTTTATCCAAGAAATCCTTCGCCTTTTGGTCAAAGTGATCAAGGTGGGTATGGGTCAAAAGTATAAGGTCAGTGCCTTTCGTCACTTTATCCACGGAAAACGGCAAATCCACTGTCGGATTCAAGTTTTTATTTTGCTCGACAAAAGACATAAAACTATGCTTCTTCCCGAGCATGGGATCCAGCAAAATGCTTTTTCCGGCGTAATCGATCTTAAGAGTCGCGTTTCTTATATGCTGTATAGTCACTTCTTTTTTTGACTTGGCGTAACCGTTAACGCCAAATATCATCATCGCTACAATCATTAAGACCGATGACACTTTCGAGATCTTTGAACTCAACTTTTCCATATTTTTATGATTTGACTATTTCTCACCCAACGAAAATATCGAAGGCAGACACACAGCGTCTCCATCAGAAGACTTTACCGTTCTTCCGTTTCAATAAAAGCATCAGCCTAAGGCTAACTTTCATGAGTGATCAATTAATTCTGAAAGGGGTATTTAAATGAATGGGCAGGCCTAATTAAAAACGGCCCAGCAAAACGTCTAACTAAAAGGCAGACCGCTTAATATGGCTCTCCCAAACCGTATCGTTGACAGTGACGGCATAACTCTACGCTTTATTAATCGATCACAGTCCAAACCCTCCGTCTACTGCTATAACCTGGCCCGTAGCCCAAGCGGCCTCGGGGTCCGCTAGCCATACAATCCAACCGCTAATGTCACTGGGGACTCCTCTTCTGCCCATAGGAGTCATCTCCGCTTCTTTTTCTACGGCAACTTTCGCCTGTTCTTCCGACAAGCCCATCATTCCTGTCAAAGCGCCTGATTCCGTGGAGCCGGGAGCGATGGCGTTTACACGGATATCCGGAGCCAACTCAACAGCCCATGATTTAGTCAAGTAGTCAATAGCCGCCTTGCTCGCCCCGTAGTGCGAGATTCCGGGAATCGCCATACTTGTCACAGCGCTTGAGATGTTTATAATCGCGCCTTTGGATTTCTTCAAATAGGGAATCGAATATTTTGTCAAGAGGCTAGTGCCCACAATGTTCACGGAAAACACATTGGATACCCCTTCGGCCGTAATGTCCTCTATTTTGGATGTCAACCCGGCGCCGACATTATTTACCAACACGTCTATTTTACCCCAAAGCGCGACAGCCTCGCCGACTATAGCCTCGGCGCTGGAGGTGTCGGCGCTATCGGCTACCATATAGTGGATGTTTGGATTAGTATCGGCAACTTGTTTCAGCCTTTCCTCATTACGCCCCGTAATCAGAACCTTATGATTCTTTTTGGCGAAAGCGATAGCCGTTTCACGGCCTATTCCGCCACTGCCTCCTGTTATTATTACCGCTAAACTTTTCATGGAATTCGTTTTTGTTTTGTAATCGGTTGGAAAGCCGGTTTCCTTCGACCCTCCAACTGACAAACTTCAGATCAAAGCGGGCGCAAAAAGATGGCCTCTCTCAAAACCTGCCACCTTCCGTCTTCAAGCCGTAACTCAATATTACAGAGGAGTCTCATTTCCTCCCCGTTCATACCGCTATGTTGCCTCGTAAGTACGCACACGGCGGAGTTGCCGAGAATATGAAAGTCATGCCAATCGGCCCAGGTGTTTAATTGGTTCTTACCTTCTTTGGCCTGTTTCGCGAAGTGTTCGATAAACTCTCTCTTATTATATACCACAACCTTACCGTCAGGCATGACCAAAGTGGTATGAAAATCTTTGTGATAAATCGTCTCCAATGCCTCTACATCAAAATGCGTCGCACGGTCAATCAGATGGTCCATCGCCTCACGGATCGCCTCCTTAGAATGCAAATGATCCTCTGCTTTTGAATTCGTATCCATAGTCATTAGGATTAGAATGAACAATGTATTTAGCGCTTTCATCTTTCAACCTTTCGTTATTCTTAAATGTTGTTCACAAAGGTGGGCCTTTGGTACTGTTTAGTTTTTACCCAAAAGCGTTCATTTACTCCCATTTTGATAAGCGAATAAGCTACACATAAGAATACCCTGAATAAATTGTGACGCAACAACTCGCCCCAATACACTGAAAAACAAAACGAAAGAGATGAATAGATTTTAAACAGCCGAAACAGCCACCCAATTCATGAATGGTCAAAATTCATATAGCGAAGGTCAGGCCCGTAACAGGAGACAGGTAATCAATAAAGCTCAACCACTAATCGCTTCCCGTATCCGCAGGGTGTTTTCAGAATCCAAAAAAATTGCGGTATACAAGGTAGAGTCCGTCATCAGATACGGGCCGAACAAAAAAATAGGCGTATTAGAGAATTTATATCTGGCAACCAGAAGCCTTATTAAAAAACACGAAAGGCCAAAAAAGTATATTGCGGTACTCAGGCTATTTCTATTGGGTGAATATCATAAAGGTTATCACGAATAACACCGCACATAACAGAGCCTATCTGTTATGAGTATACAGTCTGTATTCGTAATAACCTCTCCTTTAGAGAATCACCTGACTTTACTATAACCCAATTGGGAGGCCAAATAGGTATTGTTAGACAAAATGAGTTCGGCTTTTCGTACCGAATAAAAACCGACAGCCAAAATCGCGGGGATAGCGTAACGCAACCCGATTCCATCCAAGAAGGTTTCCGGGGACACAAACAAGTGTATAATCTCTTTTACGAGAATAAGGCAAAGCGGAACAAGCATCGCCATTTTTGGCATCTTTAGCGTAAGCACACCAAAAACCACAAAGACCAGCGCAATAAAGTACCCAATCGTCATCCCAATAATATCGGAACCGGTAAACCACGTCACTACGGCAAAATACGCACCCAACACGAACAGCGCGTTACGGGCGTGCTTCAATCTTTGGAACGCCGTCTCGACGTCGGCTTTCTCCGTAACCTGTTTCGCTATGAATTTGGCCTGCTCTTTTTCATTGCCACGGACAGGATAGTTACAAGTACCGCAGACCAAGTCGTTCTCCTTCGCTTCAGTATCGCAATTTTTACAAATCAACATAGGGTTTCTATTAAAAAGTAAACTCAAACAAATGGTAGTCGGCTATAATAACATTAGGGTTTTAATTACCCAAGATTCCTCCGTATTATTATATGACAACTTCACTAAACTTCCTTTTATTATGAAAAGAGAAAATAAGTGTAAACCATACGATCGATATTTATACATCTATCAAATTTTCTCGGATGAATTAATAGAGGAAGTGAAGCGTGAATGCTTAAACTTCAATAGCCGAAAGAATCTCGAAAAAGATGACGCTTTTTTTAGGTTTACGAAATGGGGCAGGCAAAACAATGAGGTAGCTTTATTCACTATACACGCATATGCCAGCTTCCAGATACCAAAAGATTTCGATTGTATTTTTGATATAGACAATCCCGAAAATGTAGAATATACGGAGTGCATACTCAGCCAATCCATTTATGAATGTCTGCACCCAATAAATAAAATTGAGGGTGGACATAAGCACCTCTGCCTATTCAAATTTAAAAAAGAGGTTCCCGGTATTATCCATAAGCTTCATGTGAAAAAGGAAAAAATAAGCCATGACCCGCAAGACATGGTTCGTTTAGGGATATGCAGTCGGGAAGATTACAATGACATCAAAGACAGAATTCTCTATTTAGATAAGCTCAAAAAACGCCATGGGCCTGATTGGTGGAAGTATGACCGTGAAGCGCATAAAAAGAATTAAACTTGAAGCTGTTTCAAAAGATGCCATCAGAACTAACACATGAAAAAACTAATCATCCCCGCCGTTATACCTGCTACCCTTTTATCGTTCTTATTCGTAACGAAATGGTGGTTCGCATATCCCGAAGACGCTCCCGAATCATTCCTTTACGGCTTTCCCCTACCGTATAAGTGCGACGGGTGGCACACCTCCATGTCCTATCAAATTTTTATACTCGAATTGCTTTTCGACTTATCGGTTTATTTCCTGTTTTGGCTCTCTATCTTTTGGCTAATTCATAGACGTTTTCCAGAATTCAGGATTAATAAAACCCTACGGCGTATATTCCTTTCGTTTAACGTGTTTATCGTCACATTTAACCTTCTGGTTTCGTCGGCATCTGAGCACGTATTTTCTCTAAATCGAGACTTTCGCATTGATACAAAAGAAACCAGTATTTTTTTCTTTTGGCAACTCCCCCAAGATAAGGTAACCCTTATGAAACGATACCCATATAAGAAATTCAGGGGCCATTGAATCAGCCATATTTTAGCCATAATCCTATCTGTACTATTCTTTGCGAAATAGAGTAAAAAGCCTCTGATTTTTTTCCTCCCGATTTTCAAGCGGTAAAATTCTGAAAGCAAAATTCCGACGACCACTCGTGAGGAATCGCAACACTCCCCATAATTCCCCAACCCAAAGGAAAACCACCCCGAAAAATCGAACGGCTAATCAATATGCCTGGCAAAAGCCCTTAAAAAATCGGCGGTTTTAGGAAAGCACTAAAAAAAGCCCCACCAAAAGGCGGGGCCATATAAAGGTGGGGGTGATAAATTCTTGGTTTAGGCGCACCTCTCCCGTAGTTCGGGGTATATCCGTCGTATTTTGGAACGTTTTGGTCTTGCTTCGGTCTTTTGTTCGGGTTCTTTTTTGACCTTCGGGCTGTCGTCGTAGAGGCCTTTGCGGTAGAGCTTCGGGTGGTATTTGGCCACATAGAGGCGCAAAGCGGGGCGCATTAGCGTAGGGTTAATAGGCTTTATACCGCAGTGGTAGAGGCTTTTGCGCCTAATACGGCAATATACCCGGTACGGTAACCTGCCGTAGCGCCAATATTGGTCGCAAATATCGTCGGAGGCCCATACCACCAGCAAACGATCGTGACCGAAACGTTTTCGGCCTACCATCGGAGGCAGTACGGCACGCGCGGGCGAGCCTTTTCTTTCGTTGGTGGTAGCCAAATACTTCCTGGCCTGATAAAGCTTGTGGGCGTTTTCGGCGGTGTACACTCCCATAAAGTCATTGCGTCGCAATTCGCGGGAGACCGTCGACGGGTTTATGCCCAGCCACTTCGCCACTTGGCGTATGGACATGCCTTTGGCCCTGCATCGCTGTATCCAGTGGCGGTCCATTAGGTTCAGGTGCCGGTATTTGCCTTTTACCATCATCGGTTATGCGGGAGCAAATTTTTTGCCTCGGCAAAGCCGTACAACAGCTTAGATACGTAAGGAATCGGGACGCAAAAGAGAGTTGTTCCTAGGGCCGGCTCCTCAAAACTCCTTCAGCCTCTCCATTGCGAAATTCAACTGCGTGTCCTCATTGTTCATAAAGTCCTCGTAAGTCTGTACAACCCTTATGTCCGGCACCACGCCGGCGCCGATATTCTGGTCGGCGAGCTTTCTGACGTCCTGCTCAATGTCGACGATCGAAAACTTAAGACGAAGCTTCGAATTGGGCAGTTCATAGACCACCGGAATATGCCCCGTATGCCCGTAGTACCCACCCAAGGTTTCCTCACCGATCACCGTAGCGCTGGCATCGCTCTTCACCAGACTCGCGAACAGGGACCCCGCCGAGGCCACCAAAGGGTCGACCAGCATAACCACCTCGCCCCGGAAAGCGTTCTCCTTCGGTTCCCAAAACTTGTTGAAGGAGCTGTTCTGATGATAGCGTACGCCATTGACGAGGCTGTGTTCCTCCTTCAGTTCCTCGAACAGTTCCTTCTTGTCGTCATAGGCGTAATATTCGGGAAAGGGTACTTTCTGGAAAATGGTGTGCGCCGAGATATTCTCCCTGAACTTTCTGCGCGTGAGATACGAGTACAGAAGCAGGTCGTTCGGGTCGTTACCACCTCCGTTACCACGAATATCGACTATCAGCTTCCCGACCTTTCGGGTTTTCAATGAGTTAAATACCGAATCCAAAAAGACCGCATACTTCTTATGCCCCTCCTTGCTGGGGCCTCCCATGCCGAAGCTACTCACCCTCAGGAGCCCGGCGTTCAGCTTGTCAAGAAAAGCGTACGAATACCTGCCCTTGTTCCTTTCCTCAAAACTTTTTGACACCCGCTTTTTATAGACCTTGTAAAATCCAGAATACGCAATGGGCTCGACTCTCTTCTCCCCGATACCGCCCGTCCCTTTGTCCATGTACTTAATCCTGAACTCGTCCTGCTCGCCGAAGGCCAGATAAACAAAATAAGGAAGCCAGTCCGATCCTATGCCGGCGTATTTGCCCGTGGTATTGAAGCCGTCCGTACTTGTGTATTTTGATATTGAGGCGGCGAAATCATCCGCCGGAACAGCGTTAACGGAAAGTACCTCGCTCCCGGCGGGCATCCCTTGGTAATCGGAACTCGTATACAGCTTGTCCTCAATACGCTTAAGCGGTACCGGAAAAAATATCTTTTGCCCGTTCAGCAGCCTTTCCAGAGAATCGGGATATGTCAGTCCGTTATGGCAACTGCCCGTAAAGTCTATCGCATCCCATATCAGATTGTAAAAATCGCGGTACGACGTCGTCCCCCCTATCTTTCGTTTAGCCGACAAAAATGCGCTATCGATCTCGGAAGCGGAGCGATACTTGTAAAGTCCGGCGTTCGCCCTTTTGTAGATCTTCTCGAACACCTCGAAATCCTCCGTCATCTCCCGCTCGGAAAGGCCGCGGCCGGAATCGTTTCCTTCATTTTTCGGACCACAGGAGGCGATCGCCATCAAAATAAATATAATTACGCTTCTTAGGGTACTATTCATTTTTATCAGGTTTAACGAATCTTAGAAAGATATAACACCAGTTTATATGTATCGAACCGCTCGGCATAAAAGCTATAGCCAATGGTTGCTGGCATACGGCACCACGGAAAAGCGTTTACCTAGAAAGAGGTAAAGCAGGAATCGATTTTCAAAAAACAAGGTATCAATCTGGTATTTTATTGACACAATAAATCACAAACGCACTCCAATATATGGCATAAATAATAAATATACTATTTTCAATTATACCAAAACTTGTACGCCGAAGATTACTCAAAATGCTATGAAGCGATAACGCCCGGGGGCCCTGCTCAGCGAATTCAGAATGGACGTTACAAAATCAACGAATTCGGTTTCTGACACAAAAAACAAGAACCTGCTTTACAAGCGTTTCCCCGCACCGACCCCACTGACTATATTCTGTTTTTCTATTTGATAAAACCAATGGCTTAATCATCCGCTTTTGGACTTGTAGGCATAAAAACATACGGTTGATTAGCTTATTTCAATTTAAGATATTCATTTCTATCACATTAATGAGTAATCATTTTTTCAAATACGTTCATCTGTAACTATGAATAGTGCTTTCGGGTTTATATTTTGCGTAGTCTTCCGCCCCAAGCGAGCTAGAGGGGTAGATGCCGGCAATTGGCCGGCTTTGGGGTGGCGGAAGAGGACTGTTTCCTCACAATTTTTATAAACCCATGAAAATCAGAGAGCGGCTAAATTTACTCATCCTCGTACCCACTTTTTTGCTTACGGGCCTTACGGTGGCGTTGATGACATATCGATTTTATACCAAAAGCCTTGAAGACCAAATCCGGGAAAGCGGGTTTTCCACCCATCTGTTCGCCATGAAGGTGGAAGACCAGATGCAGGGTTATATGGAAACGGTCAGGCAACTGGCCCGCAATGTGGAGATGTTCGAGGTAATTCCCGTAAACGAACGCCGGGAAGTCCTGAGTACGTTTATGAAAAACGAACTCTCAAGTGACAAGGGATTGCTGGCCGTTTGGTCCAAGCTTGAGATTTACGCCTTGGACAGCCTTCAGGACGAATGGAGGGGCAAACGGGGCAGTTCCGTAGCCGGAAACTTCTATTATACCTATTACAAAAAGCCGGACGGATCCATCGGGTTACGCCATAGCCGATCCACGACGGTGAAAGCGGTGATGAATCACGGGCAGTACGCCTATATCAAAAAGAAACCCAGGGAAATGTTGCGCGATCCGTTCAGGATCGTCTATGGCCAAGGCGAGGAAAAATCCTTGCACTGCAATTTGCTGACGCCGATAAAAGTAAACGGAGAGTTTATAGGCGTAATGACAGCGGACGTCTCTATGGAGCGTCTCCGCGAGCTGGTCCGGGACAGCGAGTTGCCGGAAGCCTGCAACTCCATCCTTCTATACAATCAGTTCGATAATCCCAAACGTCCCGAAGACGAGCGCTATGTCAGCGCCTCGAATACTTATCTCTCCGACACTTTACTGTTCAACACGTTACAAAGGAATGTTAGGGCCTCGGTAAAAGACCTGTCGGGAAATGAGTTGGAGGATATGTACCGCTACGACTTGGAAGACTCCAAAGGCAAACGCTTTATGGCTTTTATGATTCCCGTGAAAGTCGGCAAAGCGCCAGAGCGTTGGTATTACACCCAGCTGGTTCCTTACGAGCTGATCGAAGGTCCGGTGAAAGAGATATTTTTCCAGATTGCGGGACTTGGCCTGTTGGCTATGCTAGTGCTTTCGGCTTTGGTTTATTTCACTATCCGATCGCTCACCGTACCGCTGACCAAGATCACCGAAAGGCTCAGGATGGTAGCCCAGGGCAAAAAAGTGGAAGTGCCCGAATACCGCAGAAACTCGGACAACGAAATAGACCTGATGTTCGGCGCGTTACGCGAACTGGCCGTAGGCGTGGACGAAAAAGCCTCGTTCTCGGCCGAAATCGGAAAGGGCAACTATTCAAAGGACCTTAAGATCCGCAGTGAGGATGACATACTGGGGAAATCTTTGGTGCAAATGAAAAAAGACCTCCACTTGGCGGACGAAACCCGGAAACGTAACGAATGGATCAGCGAAGGCGTGCAGGACTTTTCGGAGGTGATGAAAAAGGAGCACGAAAGCCTGGAAGACCTGACTTTCCAAGCCCTTCAGAAGGTTATCAGGTATATCGACGCGTCGCAAGGGTTCCTGTACGTGGTGGACGAAACCGGCGAAGAACCGCTGTTGCGCCTTACCGCCGCTTACGCTTGGGAAAAACAACGCCATCTGGACACCCGTCTGGCCAAAGGCGACGGCCAAGCGGGCCAAGTCTGGCTTGAGGGCGAAATGATCCGGATGACGGACATTCCCCAAGGTTTTTACCATATCAATTCCGGCCTCGGTGACGCGGAGCCTAAAGAGGTGGTAATTATTCCTATCCAACTGTTGGGCGTCACTTACGGCGTAATCGAATTGGCCAGCTTCAATAATATCGGCGAACGGGAACTGGACTTGCTCGATAAAGTGCTGGAAACTTTGGCCGTTCTTTTGAAAAACAACAGTTACGGCTTCGCCGAAGTGCCAAGTTACGAACGTCGGTAGTGGGGATATGTTTGTTAACCGGCATAATTATCAGCATTAAAAATATGGTATCCCGAAACCACTGACATTTTGCACTTAGCCAGCCCCGGTGTCACTTTTTATTCACTTTCAATTTCGTTCAAAGGAGTTCATGAGAACGCTTCGCTAGTTGAGAGATCAAAAAGTAACCAAAAAATCTTCTAAATACGGCTACAAATTTTTCTTCCATCCAAAAACATAACGGTTATGGAAGAAAAATAAAGGCCTGAAGTTAGTTTTTTGGAACGCAAAAAAGTCTTCATATATAGAATTTGTGAAGAAGAAACACTGACTCCTAAAAAAAGAATAATTTAACGCAAACGTATTGCTTCCAGTTAAATGATATAAAAACAGGGGATCGATTTTCGATCCCCTGTTTTGTTGTATTCATATCTCATTGCAGAGAATTAGGCTTACACTATTGAACGGCGTCGAGTCCCATAGCCTTTCTCAAAGCCTGTTCGCCACCCACTACCGGAAGTTTCAGCGAACTTTTCCTGAGGTCCAGCGTCAGCTTGGTACCTGGTTCCGGCCAGAGGGTAAAGTCCCTGTCGCTGGAGAATACCATCAAGCCGATTTGTTGGCCGGCCGGTATCACTTGGTCGTCGGGTTGCAAGTCAAAGCTTACGGTGTAAAACTTGCCTGGCTTCAACGGCTTGCTCTTCGTGATTGATCTTCTGTTTTGAGGGTCGGCCCAACCACGGGTTATGATATTGTCGGTGGTCTTGAGTCTGCGCCCTTTTTTCCAAGGCAATGACACTAGCCATACGGAAAGATTGGCGGCGGGCTTGTCGGATGAGATGCGCAGGCTTACGCGGGCCGTACCCGAGATATGCAAGTCTTTCTTCAGCTTCGGTGTTACGTACAGCAGGCGGTTCTCCGAACTTTCGGCGCTGGCTAACTCACTGCCCGAATGCGACACGTCGTCGGTCAGCGTCTCCAACGCTACAGGCGATTTTTTGAGGTTCAACAGTCCTCTGGCGCCCGTTTCCGTACCGGGATAAAGCGTTACGTTCGTAGCCGCAGGGTTCGGGTAGTCGGTGTAGGCGGTGGGCTTGGATGTTTTCGCTCCTTCGCGCACTATCCACGCCCTGGCATCATTTTCCACACCGTTCTCCACACCGTGCAAATAGCGGGTAAACCACCTGTTCATCATGCGCATCGGCGGAGGGCCGCCGTGGCCGTACTGGTGGTAATAGATCTGCGCCGGCAAGCCTTTGGCTTTGGCCGCCTCGTAAATCCGGAGGCTGTGCTCGGGCATCACATTCCAGTCATTAAATCCGTGCGACATAAGGAGGGCCGCTTTCATCGGCTTCATATCGTGGATATAGTCGCGTCCTTTCCAGAAGTCGTTATAGTCGCCCGTGATCCGGTCCATGCCTTTGGCCATCTCGTCGTCGCGTACTACCGAATCTGCGTAAGCGCGTTTTTCCTCCGGTCCGCTATGGATAAAATCATAAAGCACGTCGATATCCTCGCCCAAATATCCGCCGGGGCTACGCACCAGGCCGTTCGAGCGGTAGTAGTGATAGTAGGAAGTGTTGGGCGCTATAGGGATAATGGCCTCAAGCCCTTCCACCCCGGTAGTGGCGCAGGCCAAAGGAAGCGTACCGTTGTAAGAAGTGCCTGTCATGCCCACCCTGCCGGTAGACCAATAGGCTTTCACCGGTTCGCCACCGTAAGGCTCGGTGTAGCCCTTGCCCCTTCCGCATAGCCAATCGACCACGGCTTTGGGCGCCAAGGATTCGTTATCGCCGCCCACGGTAGGCGAGCCCTGCGAGAGCCCCGTACCCGGAGACGAGGAATGGACCACGATATATCCGCGGGGCACCCAAGTCTTAAGGTGCGAGTTGGAGATGATCGGCCGCTTGCCCGTGCGTTTTACGTCGGCGTGCTTGCGCTTGGGCGGCGTTGCTCCCAATTCGTGTTTAACGTCCCAAAAAATATCCTTTTCCGTAGCCACTCCCGCAAAGTACGGGCTGGTAACGTACACCACGGGCAACTTAAGCCCCTGCGTATCGGTTTGCGAAGGCCGGGTTACGGCCACGTGCATACGGTCAAGCTTTCCGTCGCCGTCGGTATCGAATTCGGTCTCCACCCACAGGTCGTGGCGGACCCAGGTTTTCGGATCGTTGAAGGCCTCCACCACTTGGGCTTGGCCGTCTTTGAAGACGGGCTTTGCTTTTATGGAGTTGTCCTTTCGCTCCTGCGCGTTGGCCGCACTGGCCAATGACAGCAAGGCCACAAAGACATAGGTAAAGTAGTTTTTATTCATATCGTCAGGTGGTTTTTGGTCTAACCAGTAAAGGGTAAAGAGTACTGAGTAAAGAGTACAATGTCAAATAATTTAGGGTCGATCAGAACGGGTACTACCCCCTTTGATTATGATCAAACCTACCCTAGCCCTGTACTCTTTTAAAAGACATTCGAGAAAAGTACATCCAGTAAATCAGTCTATGCTTTGAGAGAGTGAATTTTAGACTTCACCGAGCAGTCTCTTTATACTTTACTGTTTACTTTGCACCCTTATAGTTGTTTAGGTGATGTCCGCTGAGGTACCGGCCAAGAGCAATATAATCTGTTCCAGCTCGTTTTTGTCGGTGATTTTATCGAGTTTTATCGACTCCGACCAGTTCAAGGAGGCTACCCAATCAACCAAGTCCTCCACCGTATGGGCGGTTACGGGATCGCCACCATAGAACCAACCGAATTTTATTCCCAAAAAACTGAAAGCGGGCGTTCCTCCTTCCATATAGTCTTCCTTTACCAACAACGGAAGTTCAAATCCAACTTCATGGCTTAGCTTTTTCCAGCTTTGCTGGATATCATCGCCCTTGAGCAAATCGACAATAATGGAGTCAGGCTTTACATCATCTTCCATATTCCCCATCGATACAAAAGCTTTTCGCAATCTGTACAAGACAATTTGCTGAAGGCATTTGCGATTAGGTTTTGCTTTTACTTTCCCGAAAATATAGTCCGCAATTTCGCCGGAAGCTCTCCCTTCCCCGGCTTGCGTTTCAGGTATCGAGACACCAAAATTTTCTTCAATCGCTGAATGAAATTCAACCGAATCGAGTCCCATAGCCAAACATTTTCAAAAGTTTCCAATATCCCATACCGAGCCTCCACTCTAAAAATTTCACACACCATCGAAAGCCCGTTAATAAAAACAATATACGAAAGAAATGTAAAAATCAAAGCTACCAAAAGCCTCCCTATCCTACGTGGGCGAGTCGGCTAGCGAATCGGATTTTGATTGTACACTTTGGTGAGCGCCCCGAAAAGTTGAGGATGAATTTTACGGAAATCGGCGGGCCTTTCGAAAAAGTACTCGGTAACTACAGGCAAGAATTCCGTTTTGCTTACGCCGCCGTAATCGCGGATCGCGGATTGATCATCCCGGATTTTCATAATCTCCTCATAGACAAGCTTCAGCCAATTCCTTTCAAATTTGTGGGGCACAAGCATTTTAGGCAAACCGTCCATAGTACCGTCGGCCATATCTATCAAGTGGACGAATTCGTGTATGCCCACATTAAAACAGTCGTCGTTGTCGAGGTAACTTTTCCGCAGGGCTTTTTGCGACAGGAACATCGCCCCTTCCATATGCCCGGTCCCCACCAAACCGACAATATGTTGCGATGGCGCCGAAGGGTCGACCCTTTGCGAAAAAGAAGCAGGAAAAAGGATTACGGTCTCCAGATCGGGATAGTTCCAATACGGCAACCCGAACATGGGAATAATGGCGCTGGACGCCACCAACAGCTTATCGAGATCCTCCACTTCCGTTCCTCTTCCTTCAATATCCGTCTCGGCGAGAAATTTCATTACCCTCACCTCAAATTTCATCTTCTCTTCCGAGCTCAATTTTTCGTAGAACTTCACATTTCTATTCAATATCCCTTTCCACCTTGAAGGCATAGGCAGAACTTTCGGCTTTTGGGATCGCCAATACCAATAGATAAAGGGAAAGGAAACGATAGCCAAAATAAAGGGCAAGAAGAAATAAATGGGCGAAACGGGTTCATAACCTGGTCCAGGAGTAGGAAGGTAAAACAGAGCTAGAGTCATATAAATAAGGTTCTGATAACTGAAAAAGTAAGCTTGGCAGCCTGCTTATGTTCAAAATCGGGCATGCGGCCCTTTAGTCAAAACAGATCCAAATATAAGGCTTTAGAAAACAAACATGAAAAAATGAACAACAACCGCTGACTATCTTCCTGTTTATATGCCAAAAAACATCATAGACTTATATATATAAACGAAAATGGACAAAACGAAAAAACCGAAGTTTAGAAAAAGGAAAAGGAGCCTCTCGGCTCCCATTTCCAACATTGACACGTAATGGTCGGCTATACTGTCTTTTGACTTTGGGAAAGCTTATTTCGCCCCGTCTCCGTCAAATACTTTTTGTCCTGAGCGGATGGCCTCGCGGCTTTTCTCTTCCGCTTCCCTGAACTTCATATATTTCACCAAGCGCTTCATATGGGCTTCGCTCGGCTGGAAGCCTTTCATGTCGGCGCGTGGCACCCGCTGAAGTTGTTCGTAACCGGCTTTGATAATCGCTACGGCTTCGGCGTACTTGGCTTTGTTATCGCGGATACCGTCAAGACACGGACTGACTTCCGGACGCTCGAAACTGATCTGCGGTCCCGTTTTTCTGCGGAACGTTCCCAAAGACATCAAGTTTACGCCGGTAAGTTTCGACAGGCGCTTCACTTGGGCGTGCGTAAGCGGCGAACGGCCAACGGGGTTATCCGGATAAGCGCTTTCGAATCTTGGGTAATACGGTGCGTTAACGTCGAGCCATTCGTAAATACGCTCTTTTTCCTCTTTGGTCAGCTTCACGCCGTAGTGGTCTCCCTCAATGGTTTTCACAAGCGGGCTTTTGTTCGCTCCCCAAGCGTAGGATCCCTGCAGAGCGGCTGGCCCCGCCCCTATTACTTTCACATAATTTTTCATGCGAAGCTCGATATACGAGGCGTTGAAGAACATGTTCTTGTCGGCGGCTAGGTTCAACACCTTTCCGGCGTCTTTTCCGAAATCGTGGCAACTGACGCAGTTCGCGGTGAAAATCGGCTGGATATCGCGCAGGAAGTGCATCGACTCCGGTTTTTCCCTGTCCCAAGTAGGTTTCAGCTGATTGGCCGGCTTACGCATAGCCATCGGCTTGGCCGAACCTATCGGCAACGGAGCCTGAAGGCGGTTTTCGTGACAACCTACGCAACCTTGCGTTTCGCCCGGTTGCAGAGAGGTTCCGCTACGCATGGTCTGCACCATTCGCTTGTCTTTGTCCAGAAGCTGGAAGTAAACGAACCTGTCGGCCGGAACCTCGAAGTAGGCCGATCCGTCTTCCTCCACATCCACTATACCCAGTACTCGCTTGTTCTCGAAGTTGTGCCAGTTCATAGCCGGACGGTGTACGCCTTGGCCGTTCCAAGCCGGTCCGGTCCAGGCTTTCTTTTCCACAGACTCCACTACGCGGAGGTATTTGATCTCGCCGGGCTTCACATCGTCCATGTGCGTTCCTTCGTATACGTTCTGCACATAGAATTTGCCCGGAGTCTTGTCGTATTTTCGGTTTTCGGGAATAACGCGCTCGCGCTTTCTCTCCATAACCACTGTCGGGTCAAAACACCCGAGTCCTTCCTCTTCGTACAGCAGGGTCTCATTCCCGTAAATATCGATTAGGAACAATCCCGTACGCTCGGTATTTTTGGTAACGGTTCGGGTACAGAGGAAATACTTATCGTCAAGCGGATAAGGGTCTTCGTAACGAGGGCGAACTTGCATAAACACATCCCACTTACCGTAACCTTCGGTAGAGATCAGATCGCGGGCATAAGCCGGCCAAGTGCGGACAACGGGTTCTTTGCCTTCGAGTCCTTTAGAGCGGTCTATCAAAGCGAGCGCGCCCCAAGGCCTGTCGTGGCAAGAGCCGAGAATGGCCATCATCAACGACGAGTTCGGAATCGGCTTGGCGTCAATCACACCGCCCGGCGAGCTGGTGTTATTTCCCCAGTACAGTTTATGGTTTGTTCCGTCAGGGTTAACGGTCCAGAGTCCTTGTGCATCACCGAAGTTACGGTCAACATATTCCCAACGGTCGTAAAGGATTCTTCCGTCAGGCAAAACCGTCGAGTGGCCTTCGAACAGCGTACTCTTTCCAAGTTGCGTAATGTTGGCTCCGTCGGCTTCCATGCGGTGCAAGTTGGCCATGATATGGACATTGCACATACAGTATTTCGGCTCACGGGTAGACGAGAATACGATTTTGTCATTCGGCAAGTAACATGGGTCGATATCCGAAACGCCCGGCGACTTTGTCAATTGCTTCATTCCCGTACCGTCCACGTTCATTTCGTATACGTGGTAATCGTCCTTAATGTCACGGCGCATCGAGAACAGGAATTTCTGACCGTCGTAATGAATGTCCGGATCACGCACAACGCCCGTTTCGGAAGCGATCAGGGTTTTCACGTTGCCGCCTTCGCCAAAACGGATAGACTTGATCGCCGAACCTCCGCGGAACTTTTCGGTATTGATTTCATCCGTCTGAAAAAGTGTTTCAGAGTTATGGTGGTCACGCAAATACTGCATGCGGGTGACAAACATCAAGGCGTTTTCGGCCAACACAGGGTGCGCCACCATCGCCTCCTTGGCTAAAGAAGCGAATTCCGCTTTAGCTTTAAGAGCTTTCTCCAAAACGCCGGGGTCTCCTTTGGCCAGTTCGTTTTTCAAAGACGAAAAAGTGTTCTTCGACGCCTGAATCCTGCGCAAAAAGTCTTCGCTTCCCGCATATCTCTCGCCGTACGCACTTTTCAAGTTCGTAACGCTTCGCTCCAACGCTCCGAAGTCGTTATTGTCAAGAATCGCCAAAGCCTTTTTGAAACCGTCAACAGTTCCCAAAAATTCCAAAGCGGGTTTCAGCTTATCGTCGGCCAACTCAGCGCAACGCTCCCTGTACCACGCCCCCGCGGTTCCCGAATTGGCCAAGCTCTTGGCCAAAGCCGCTTTCAATGTCTTCGCGTCGGGATCGGCCAGCCACATCATGGCGTTTCCGGATCCCAAAGCCATACTCAGTGCGCCCATTCCTTCCGGATAGCGCTTCGCCATGGCATTCCAATTGGTTTTGAGGCCTCTTTCGCCCACCAAAAAACTCACCTTTGTATTGGGCTTGGAACCATCATCCACACCCACAACGGCTTTCAGCTTTACGTATTTTCCGCCAGTGGCAAAGGCCACTTCGCTGTGGGCATGCGCCAACAAACCGTTTTTTAGGCGTTCGCCCGCCAAGCTCAATGGCTTCCCTTCAAAGTTGACATTCCTCAACACCTTTCCCCAACCCGTCACTTCGCTTTCGATTTTCAGGTCCGTCAGCGATGTTTCCTTACCGGCCTTATCCACCAATACGGGCTCGCCCCATACCGCGTGGTCCCAACCGCTTCCGTTGCCTCCGTCCAAAGCCATCAGCCAAAGGGTGTCCACCCCCTCAATCCCGACCTCAATGTCAAGGCGCTCGCCTTTCGACAAGATTTTTGTAGAATAGGGGCTAAACCCGTCTCCTTTCGCCTGTTGCTTCCCCTGCTCCAGGATTGCGCCGATCCAGCCCGAATCCGAGCTCCTCACCACCGACTTGTCACAAGACGTTACCGTAACCAGCAAAAGGCAAACGAAAAAAAGCCCCACACCAAAACGTTTTTTCATAATCGAAGCGTTTTTCTATGTTTTGACAATGGAAATTATGCGCTGTCCGAAAAACCGGAAGCCTTATATGTTTGAACAAATATACAATTTAAATCACAAATACCAATCCATCGGGCAAGGTATCGGGAAAATCACAAGGAAAGGCTTTCCTCTGTCAACCAGAATCAGTCATTCTAAACAAAAAAGTGTATTTTTGTCCTTGGCCTAAGCTTTTAAGTTTTCACGCCCACTCTTTTTCCCTAAAAAATGGAATTAAAAATAGACCATAACAGCCCGGTACCCTTGCATGCGCAAGCCGAGGCGCTTTTGAAGGAGCTTATTATCCAAGACGAATACCAGAAGGAAGGACGCCTTTTGCCTAACGAGGTAGACTTGGCCAAAAGACTGGGGATATCGCGCAACACACTGAGGCAGGCCATCAACAAGCTGGTGTTCGAAGGTCTGTTGTCCAGAAAAAAAGGCGTGGGTACGCGCGTTATCAAAAAACAGCTTTCCACCCAATTGGAAAACTGGACTAGCTTCCGCAACGAAATGAAGCGTTTGGGCAAAGAGGTGGTTGAGTTCGAGATTTTGGCCGATCAGGTTAAAGCCGACAAGGACGTGGCCAATAAGCTCCGCATAGAACCCGGCACTACGGTAACCCGCCTTTCCAAAGTCCGCGGCACGGACGAAGGGCCTATCGTTTGGTTTGTTTCCTATTTCCATCCCCGCGTAGGCCTAACGGGCGAAGAGGATTTTACTAGACCTCTTTACGAGATCCTTGAACAAGATTGCTCAACCGTGCCGTCGCTTTCCCGCGAGGAACTCCAAGCCGATTTGGCGGACCAAAACTTAGCCGAAAAACTCAAGATCAAGAATGGCGACGCCATCCTCACCCGAAAAAGGGAAGTCTATGATCCGGGCAACAGGCCGATCGAGTACAATATCTGCTATTATAGAGGAGACAAATTCGTTTATACAATCGATATTCACCGTTAACCGATGTCCATATCGGAAAAAAGCCCGGACGCTACTCTGCGCCCGGGCTTTTTTGTTTTACCTCTCAGGTTTATCCTTAGTCTTTCAGCTTGTCTGAAAACACTTTTCTGAGCTTTTCTAATTTGGGTTTGATTACCACTTGGCAATAGCCCGCATCCTTGTTGTTATCATAATAATCTTGGTGGTAATTCTCGGCCGGATAATAATCGCCCAACGCGGTTATTTCCGTCACAACAGGCTTCCCAAAGACGTCTTTCTCGTTCAGCTCGTTTTTAAACTTCTCCGCTTCCCGCTTTTGCTCTTCCGACGTATAAAACACGGCCGAACGATACTGCGTCCCTTTATCGGCCCCTTGCCTGTTCAATGTCGTAGGGTCATGCGTTGACCAAAAGACCTGAAGCAAATCGGCGAAGCTCACTTGTCCGGGATCAAACACCACCTTGGCCACCTCGGCGTGCCCCGTCAGTCCTGTACAGATCTGGCGGTACGTTGGGTTTTTGACCCCGCCACCCGTATACCCCGCTTCCACGGACTCTACGCCTTTCAATTCTTGGAAAACAGCCTCCACACACCAAAAGCACCCGGCACCGAATACGGCAACCTCTTTTCCTTTATCAGTTTCCATTGAACCAACTTTCGCATATCCGCTACCTTTCAACAACAGAAAGGACAGCGTCAGTAAAACAAATCTTATCATATCTATAAAGTATTCTCTATCTCTACGGACAAAACGCCGGAGGGTTATCATTTCTTGTTCTTTCCGCCAACCGATCGCTTCGCTTCGCAATGGGAATTCTCAGGCTAATACCGTAATTTTAAGTTTTCCGACATAGGAACAATACCCTTCCGGAAACAATCTAGCGAACTAACGGCCGGAAATATTCCAGCCCAAGCCATATGGAATATGCGTGAGGATTATCTCAGCGGCGACGGGGAAAACCTCTCTTCTGCCGAACAGGAAATAGAAAAAGCACTGCGCCCCCTGTCGTTTGACGACTTTACGGGACAGGAAAAGGTATTGGAGAACCTGAAAATCTTTGTCGCCGCGGCCAAGCGCCGGCAAGAGCCTCTGGACCATGTGCTTTTGCACGGCCCTCCGGGTTTGGGCAAAACCACCCTTTCCAATATCGTGGCAAACGAACTGGAGGCGGAAATAAAGATCACCTCGGGCCCGGTACTCGACAAACCCGGCGATTTGGCAGGACTGCTGACCAATCTGGAGGCCAACGACGTACTCTTTATCGACGAGATACACCGACTCAATCCCGTAGTGGAAGAGTATCTGTATTCGGCTATGGAAGATTACAAAATCGACATTATGCTCGATTCAGGCCCGAACGCCCGTACGGTACAGATAGGCCTGAGTCCGTTTACATTAATCGGCGCCACGACACGTTCCGGATTACTTACCGCTCCGCTCAGGGCGCGTTTCGGCATCAACGCCAGATTGGAATATTATGACGCCGAAATACTCTCGGGAATCGTGGAAAGAGCCTGTGGCATACTCGGAACTCCCGTAGACAAAGACGCCGCTTACGAAATAGCCAGAAGGAGCCGAGGCACACCACGTATCGCCAACAACCTTCTTCGGCGTACCCGCGACTTCGCCGAAATCAAAGGCGACGGGAGAATCAACCAAGCGATAGCTGAAATGGCTCTCAGCGCCTTGGACGTGGACCACAATGGGCTTGACGAGATGGACAACCGCATTCTGTCCACCATTATCCTCAAATTCAAAGGCGGGCCTGTCGGGCTTTCGACCATTGCCACGGCATGCGGTGAGGAAGCCGAAACGATCGAGGAAGTTTACGAACCGTTCTTGATAAAGGAGGGATACATAAAACGCACCGCCAGAGGAAGGGAAGCTACGCAAGCGGCATACGAACACCTCAACGTTTCGCCACCGAACACCGGCACTCAGGCCACGCTATTCGGCGATTGGTAAACGAAAAAAACTGATATACAAAAAAAGGCTGCCCTCAGGGTAGCCTTGCTTGTTTTAGGTAGTGGTGTGCGAACAGCTTAGTGCTCGGTCTTCTTTTTATTGCCGTAGAATACGTCCAAGACCATCAAAGCCTTAACGAATCCGACCAGAATACAGAAAATCCAGATAAAGGTGTTCGCGCCTTCGCCAATCGGTGCTTCCAACATAGCTTTTTCTTTTTTTGTACGACCAAAACTAAGAAATAAGCAAGATTATGGAAAGGAAAGCACAAAAAACATAATTAAAGACCGTGTCGCCTTATTTTTTATATCGCTAAAAAATCTGTCTGGAAGGATACACCTTTGGGGCGCAACTTTTTTACGCCCCATGGTTTTGTCACAATGTTTTTTTAATTCGCTTAGGCACTAGTTTCAAGAAAAATACCGATGCAAAATCGGTCCGTGCGCTTGGCTTTGCCCAAATTCGACAAAGCACCAACTTCTCAGCTCCTCTCTCTCTCCTGGCACCAAAATCCCGATAGCTTTTCTCAACTCTTTCTCAAAAAGAGCGATGTCAAAGCTAACCTTTGTAAGGATAGTTTTACAGTACTTTAGCATGTCAAAGAAATTTTTTATCACCCATCAAGATATACGCAAGCCCCAATTAAAAGTTGCTTTCAAAATATGAAATTGCCACTATTTCCAAGCTTCAACCAATACGATGTAAACACCTGAAAAAAGCGGAAAACTTTAACATTTTTTTAGACCTTCAGGCCGTCGCTAGCTTGCCCGAGTCATCAAAAATGTTTATTTATGCCCACAATGGACTACATAGACACTAACGATTCAAAATTTATATTTAAAGCGTCGCGGATGAGATATTTGGGTATTTGCCTTCTGTTTCTTTTTTCGTTTGCCGGCCCCTCTTGGGCTCAGGACATCCATCTGGAATTGGGACCAAGCGAAATCGCCCAAAACCAGGCTTTCTATATCACTATTGTCGTGAAGAACGGCCAAATGAAATCTTACGGAACTTTTCCGGAGATCGACGGATTCACAAAGAGAGGCGCCTCCTCTTCCACCTCGACAAACATCATGAACGGGCAGATGAGCGTTAGCCATAGCATCCAGCAAAGTTATCTCCCCGAAAAGCAAGGAACCTTTACGCTTAAGCCATTCTCGATAAACGTAAACGGGAAAAAAATCAGTTCGCAGGGCAAGACTATCAAAGTAGGCCCGCCTATCCAACGCCAAAGACGACGCAGAAGCTTCTTTGATCCTTTCGGGTTTGACGACCCGTTCCGTGAACCCGAACCGCAGGAATACATTGAAGTAAAAACAGACGCTTTCATCGCCATAACACCCTCTAAAACTGAAATTTACGAAGGAGAAGGCGTTAATTTGGCCTTGGAATTCTATGTCGCCGACAGTGGCCCGATGCCGTTTAGATTATATAAAATCAACGAACAGCTATCGGAAATAATCAAGGCGATAAAGCCTAACAACGCTTGGGAAGAAAACTTTAACTTGCAAAACCCTAAAGGCGAGCCGGTTCAGGTTGGCAAAAAACGTTTTATACGGTACAGGCTTTTCCAAGCGACCTATTTCCCTCTCAACGACGAAGACATTGAGATCCCGTCAGTGCCGTTGACCATGAGCAAACTTAAGTTTGCCCGTCGTAGAACATTCGGAATCCAAAGCCAAAAATCGGATCTGAAAACATTCCATACCAAGGCGAAAACTATCAAAGTAAAACCGCTTCCGCCATATCCCGGCGATGAAGCAGTGGCTGTCGGCCAATACCGTCTCAACGAAAAAATAGGCAAAAAGAAGTTGCAGACCGGGGAAAGCACAAGCTTCGGATTTTCGATTTCTGGCAAAGGAAACATCGCGGCGATCACTCCCCCAAACATTCCGGAAACGGACTCTTTGAACGTTTTTCCGCCCGAAATCTCGGAAAATATTAAGCGTAACAACAGTTCGGTATACGGATACAAATCGTTCAACTATTACATAGTGGCCGAGGACCCCGGAACGTATGATCTTTCCAAGAAATTCCAATGGGTATATTTTGATCCGATCAGGGAAAAATACGATACACTCAGTCCCCGAATCACGTTGCATGTAAAGGGTGAAAGCCTGTCGCCGAAGAAGACGCTTACGGACAGTGAAACCGATTTGCAGGATATGGCCATGAACGCCAACAATCGGCTCAAAGACCGCAACAGGACGGATTATTTCCTCTGGTTTATGAATATCGCTCTTTTACTCGTGATAGCCTTTACAATTGGGTTTGTCATGAGAAAATAAGACGGAACGACTACCAACGCCGGGCTTTATGCGGAACACGGATGCGCTTCTGAAGCTCGGCGTTCTTTTTTTAATCCCCACTAAACCTTAATTTTACGGCAATCGCACTTTTTCGAAACTTTATTCGCATTGCCAAATGAACAATTCATACGGACACCAGTTCCGAATCACCACCTTCGGGGAATCCCACGGCAAGGCCATTGGCGTTGTCATTGACGGATGCCCGGCGGGAATCGACTTCGACGAGGAGTTCATACAGAACGAACTCCTTCGCAGAAAGCCCGGCCAGTCACGCATTACAACCCAGCGTGACGAAAAGGACGAGTTCCAAGTACTTTCGGGAGTCTTTGAGGGAAAAACCACCGGCACGCCGATAAGCCTGGTGATTTTCAACCAAGACCAACGCAGCAAAGATTATTCGCACATTGCGGACCGCTATCGCCCATCCCACGCCGACTATACTTACACCGAGAAATACGGAGTAAGAGATTACCGCGGCGGAGGAAGAAGCTCCGCTCGCGAAACGGCCGCCCGGGTTGCCGCCGGCGCTTTGGCCAAGCTTTTCCTCAGACAACACGGTATCGAAATCAGCGCCTACGTATCGCAGGTGGGCGGATTGAAACTCGACAAGCCATACACCGAACTCGACCTTTCGAAGACAGAAGACAATATCGTACGCTGTCCGGACGCCGAAATGGCTAAAGAAATGGAAGAGTTTATCGATTCTGTCAGAAAAGATCGTGACACTGTAGGCGGAGTGGTAAACGCAGTGATAAAAGGCGCTCCGGCCGGCTTGGGCGAGCCTGTTTTCGACCGCCTACACGCCGAACTAGGAAAGGCCATGCTCAGCATTAACGCTGCCAAAGGATTCGAATATGGAAGCGGTTTTGAAGGCGTAAGCATGAGAGGTTCCGAGCACAACGACGCTTTCTACACAGAAAACGGCGAGGTAAAAACCCGGACCAACTACTCCGGCGGTATTCAGGGTGGCATATCGAATGGCCAGGACATCTATTTCCGTGTAGCTTTCAAACCCGTAGCCACTATAATGAAAGATCAGGAAAGCCTAAACGAAGCCGGCGAAAGCATAACCGTAAGTGGCAAAGGCCGTCATGACCCTTGTGTGGTTCCGCGCGCTGTGCCTATCGTAGAAGGAATGGCCGCTTTGGTGCTTGCCGATTTTCTATTGAGAAACCGTTGCTCCAAAGCCTAAGGTTTACAAGAATACACTTCAGGGCATATTCCAATTCTTCAAAAATGAAGGCTTGGAGTATGCCTTTTCTTTTTTTCCCTTTCTCTTTTCGCAAACTTATACACCTTTTATTTTTCACGAGATAGTAATATCCCTCCTAAAAGCCCCCTATCAAAAGCACTCACCCACAACCGATTAACCTTTTTTAACAGTAAGGCATCACTCTTTTTTACTATTCTTGATTAAATTCATTCCGATATAAAAAACATCATTACTTCTTTCGAAATCAGGTCTTTACAATAAAATTCTACACGATGAAAAATCACGCCTACTCTCTTTCCCTGTTTTTGCTCCTTTCACTTTTCAGCGTCAACGCTATCTTCGCACAAAGCCAACCGAAGACCGAAATCAAGATAAAATCCATTACCAGAGACGCTGACGGCAACGAAAAAGTCACCGAAAGAATCTACCATTCGATGGAAGATTACAAGGCAGACACCAGCGAGTTTAAGCGCAAACACTCAAATTTCGCAACTATTAACATTGACAGCGCCGGTACTAATCAATTCTTCGGAAATGGTGATTTCCAAAAAGATATCTTTGAAAAGGTAGAAAGCATGAGCAGAAATTTTAATGGAGATTTCGACGAGCTGTTCAAACACTTTGGGAAAAACAACTTAAATGTAAAACCACGGCCCAATAACAATTTCTTCTCATCTCCAATCACGACAGCCCTTAAGCCTATAGACAATAAGGCCGCTTCCAAAATATTTCCCGAGGCCTCACCTTATCACAAAGAATTCAGCTTTAAGTCGATCTCAACCTCTTTGGCAAATGATAACCTAATCCTGCGCTTTGCGACGGGAACGGGTGATCTAAAAGTCAGCCTTACGGATAAAAATGGCGATTATATCTTTTTGGATCATAGAGCCGATTTTGAGGGAGAATATATGCAGAATATCAACCTCCGAAACGCCAAACCCGCGGAATACCTGTTGCAAATTAGCCAAGGAAAACGCTCATGGAGCCAGATCCTGAAGCTGGAAAAAGCGGAATAGCGTGTGATTTTTTAAGGGGGCGAAAACGATTCGGACGGTTTCGCCCCGATGTTTTCACCTCTGTTTTTCAATGAGGATTCCAGTTCTTGAGCCTCGCTATGGGTTTATACTTGGCGAATACCCGCTCGTTATGTGGCGCGTCAGCTAGTTCTTCTGTCAAATCTTGGCCAGCCCAATGTTCATAGTGTTTGCCGTTTCTCCAAAGCTTCGATTCCGTCATATCATAAATCAAGCCTTGGTACGAACACCAAATCTCAGGCTTGTCTTGCCCATTACGCAAAGCCAACTGTCCTCTCGAATATTCCGGCAAAGTATCGGTCTCCATCATCAAGATTTTGGATATAAAAAAAGCCTTCTCCGCAATGGAAAAGGCTTTTGTATTTCAGTAAATATCTATTAAAGCTTACGCTTAACTTCTTTCATTTCGAAACCTTCGATCACGTCACCAACTTTGATGTCATTGAAGTTCTTGATGCTCAAACCACATTCGTAGTTGTTCTTCACTTCAGAAACATCGTCTTTGAAACGCTTCAGCTGTCCGATGTCGCCAGTGTAAGTCACGATACCGTCGCGGATCAAGCGGATTTGGTTATTACGCTTGATGAAACCTTCGGTAACGTAGCAACCCGCAACCGTACCGACTTTCGAGATCTTGAAGACTTCGCGAACCTCGATGTTACCAGTGATAACCTCTTCCATCTCAGGATCAAGCATACCTTCCATGGCATCCTTGAGTTCGTTGATGGCGTCGTAGATAATCGAGTACAAGCGGATTTCGATCTGCTCCTGCTCGGCAAGTTTTCTGGCTCCCATCGAAGGACGAACTTGGAAACCGATCACGATGGCGTCTGAGGCCGAGGCCAAAAGAACGTCCGATTCCGAGATCTGTCCCACCGCCTTGTGGATGATGTTCACCTGTACTTCCTCGGTAGAAAGCTTCAGCAACGAATCCGAAAGGGCTTCCACAGAACCGTCCACATCACCTTTAACGATAACGTTAAGCTCTTTAAACGATCCGATCGCCAAACGACGTCCGATCTCGTCAAGTGTAATGTGCTTCTTGGTTCTGATGCTTTGCTCACGGATGATCTGCTCACGTTTGTTAGCGATTTCCCTTGCTTCACGGTCAGTTTCCATCACGTTGAAACGGTCACCCGCTTGTGGCGCTCCGTCAAGTCCGAGCACCTGTACCGGCGTAGCTGGAGGCGCTTCCTGAAGGCGAGTTCCCAAATGGTCAAACATCGCTTTCACTTTACCGAAGTGCTGGCCAGCCAACATAACGTCTCCGACTTTCAGCGTACCGCCCTGCACAAGCATTGTAGCAACATAGCCGCGACCTTTGTCGAGCGACGCTTCCACTACTGTACCTACGGCTTTCTTATCCGGGTTAGCGGTCAATTCGAGTACTTCGGCCTCAAGGAGGATTTTCTCCAACAGGTCGTCAACACCCTGACCAGTTTTGGCCGAAATTTCCTGACACTGGTATTTACCGCCCCAGTCTTCAACCAAAAGGTTAATATTTGCGAGCTCCTCACGGATTTTCTCCGGATTCGCATTCGGCTTATCCACTTTGTTGATCGCAATTACGATCGGCACACCAGCCACTTGGGCGTGGTTGATAGCTTCCTTAGTCTGAGGCATGACGTTGTCGTCGGCCGCAACCACGATAACTACCACGTCGGTCACTTTCGCACCGCGAGCACGCATGGCCGTAAAGGCTTCGTGACCCGGTGTATCAAGGAAAGCGACACGTTTTCCGCTGTCGGTCATCACGTCGTAAGCACCGATGTGCTGCGTGATACCACCGGCCTCGGTATCGATTACCTTGGCGCTACGGATATAGTCAAGCAAAGATGTCTTACCGTGGTCAACGTGTCCCATGATGGTCACGATTGGCGCTCTCGGAATCAACTCGTCTTCCTTATCTTCAACTTCCTCTACGTCGATCTCGTCTTCGGCAGAGTTAAAGTTCACGTCAAATCCGAACTCGTCGGCGATCAAAGATATCGATTCAGCATCGAGACGCTGGTTGATGGAAACGAACATTCCCATCGACATGCAGGTCGAAATGATATCGTTGACAGACACGTCCATCAGAGATGCCAAGTCGCTGGCCGAGATAAACTCGGTTACCTGCAATACTCTTGCGTCCTTCTCCTCCTGGAGCATGCGCTCCTCATGGGCCTCGGCTCTACGGTCACGCTTGTCTTTACGATATTTGGAACGGCTCGCTGCTCCACGGCCACCTTTCTTAGGTCCACCACCGCTGAGCTTGGCAAGCGTTTGTTTGATTTGTTCCTGAATCTGCTTGTCGGTAAGTTCCGCCGTCTGTGGAGTTTGCTGTCTGCGACCTCCTGGGCCCCTACGTCTAGCTCCACCAGGTCCGCCTTGGCCACCAGGGCCTCTGCGACCACCTTGGCCTCCTTGGAAATTACCACGTCCGCCACGGTTTCCACCACCACGGTTTCCGCCCGCATTACCACCGTTGCCTTGCTGACGTCCGCCATTATTATTATCGCGTCCTTTGTTATCAGCACCGCCTTTGTTGTCGGCGTTGGCGTTGTTGCCCTGCTTGTTATCGCCTGGTTTCGAAATCCGCTTACGTTGGCGTCTTTTCTTTCTGTTCTTGTTCTCGTCAGAAGAAGCAACCGGTTTTTTCTTACCCTTCTTCTCGGATGGCAATTCAATTTTGCCAAGAACCGTCAATCCCTTCAGTTGGTCGGCTTTCGCCTCAATCAGCTCCTGCCCCTCCTTCGCTTCTTCTTTTGTAGACACTTTCTCTTCCTCTGTTGCTACTGGTTGCACTTTTTCCTTTACTTTATCGGGAGTTTTCGCAACTTCCCCGGACGTCTCAGGCGCTTTGGGCTGTTCCGGCGATTGTTTTTTCTCCGGCTTAGGCTTAGGTGGCTCTTGACGTGTGGTGGCCGGCTTCTGCGCAGGTTTTTCAGCAACGGGGGGCTCCTGGGCTTTCACTGGCCGATTATCAGACTTTTTAGGCTTTGTTTCTTCAGGCTTTTTAGCTTTAGCAGGCTCCGCCTTTACAGGCTTCTCGGCAGAGCTTTTTTGCTCAGACTTGGCGGGTTGCCTTTTCTCTTCCGCTGGCTTAGACGCCGGCTTGGCGTCCAAATCAACCTTGCCCAAAACTTTTATTCCTTTAAGCTTCGGAGCCTCAATACGCTCCTCTTCTTTTTTCGGCTTGTCTTGAGTACGGCTGGCTTTATCCGCATCAGTAGTGTCCTGTGCGGGTTTCTTCTGTTTCGAAGATGAAGATCCTACGCTTTTGATCAAAAGTTCCTCCTCTTCCTCCTGCTTTTTGGCAGGCTTGGATGGAGTGTCGTTTTTGATCACCACGTCAGGCGCATGGCTTTTGCCAATTCTCAATCCGGAAGCCTCTTCCTTATCCATCGCCGAAGAAGCGAACTCCTTGCGCAACAATGAAAACTGTTCCGGCGAGATCTTAGTGTTCGGTTTATTCTCTACCCCGTGGCCTTTCCCCCGCAAGAAATCCACTATGGTTGACGTCCCAACATTAAGCTTCCGAGCCACTTGGTTCAGCCGCATCATTTTTCCTTCTGCCATACTCAAATTTTGCCTTTTTGCCTGTTTTAACTAAAAATTATTATTCAAACTCTTGTTTGAGTATCTTAATTATTTCCTCTATGGTTTCCTCTTCGAGGTCTGTTCGCCTCATGAGCTCTTCGCCACTCAGGGCCAACACACTCATAGCCGTATCGAGACCGACACGCTTGAGCTCGTCGATGATCCACTGATCAATCTCATCAGAGAATTCGCTGAGCAACACGTCTTCGTCTGCCCCTCCTTCGTTTTCACGGTAAACGTCGATTTCCTTATCGACAAGCTTACTCGCCAAACGAATATTGTGTCCGCCTTTTCCGATAGCCAAGGACACTTGGTCCGGCTTCATGAACACGGCCACGCGACCAGAGTCTTCGTTGGCTTCCATACGCACCACTTTGGCCGGACTCAACGCCCTAGAGATAAACAACTCCAAGTTGTCCGTGTAGTTAATCACGTCAATGTTCTCGTTCTTCAATTCACGAACGATACTGTGAATCCGTGAACCTTTCATACCTACACAGGCACCTACAGGATCGATACGCTCGTCGTAAGACTCAACGGCCACTTTGGCGCGCTCGCCCGGCTCACGAACGATTTTCTTGATCGTAATCAATCCGTCGAAGATCTCCGGAACCTCGTTTTCGAAAAGTCTTTCAAGGAATGACGGCGCCGTACGCGACAGAACAATTTTCGGGTTGCCGTTAGTGGTTTCCACTTTGTGAACGATGGCCCTTACAGAATCTCCCTTACGGAAGCGGTCTTTTTGGATTTGCTCGTTCTTTGGCAACGAAAGCTCGTTGTTATCATTGTCGATCAACAATACCTCGCGACCAAGCACCTGATAAACCTCAGCTACCACAACTTCCCCTACACGCTCCTTATATTTCTGGAAAAGAAGGTCTTTCTCAAGATCCTTAACCTTCTGAAGAAGCGTCTGCCGGGCCGTAAGAACGGCTCTGCGACCGAAATCCTCAAGCTTGATCTCTTCGGCCACCTCTTCTCCGATTTCGAAATCGGGCTCGATTTTCTTGGCCTCCGAAAGACTGATTTTGTCATGGTCCCAGATATCCTCGGAATTGTCGTCCACGATTTCGCGGAAACGCCAGATCTCGAGGTCACCTTTCTCCGAGTTGACGATAACGTCAAAATTGTCGTCGTAATTATATTTTTTCCGAATCATCGTCTTGAAGACGTCTTCGAGAATGCGAATCATCGTAGGACGGTCGATGTTCTTTTTCTTCGCAAAATCAGCAAATGATTCGATCAGCGTTGCGCTATCCATTGTATCCTGTTTAGAATGAGATTACTACTTTAGCCTGCTCAATAGCCGCGAAAGGGATCGTCTTCTCCGCAAATGTAACCTTTTTCCCCTTACCTTTCTCCTTTATTTCCTCATTAATCGTTATGGAGTCTTCGTCCACGGCCAAAAGTTCGCCTTTAGCAGGCTTTTCCTCCTTATCCAAAAAGGTAACTTTCAGCACCCGCCCGATGTTCTTGCGGTATCGTCTGAGGCCTTCCAGAGGGTAATCGATTCCGGGAGTGGAAACTTCCAGCACGTATTTTCCGGCAAAAAGTTCACGTTCCTCGATAACGTCGCCCAAAGCACGACTAAGCTTGCCGCACTCGTCAATGCTAATGCCGTTGTCGCCATCGAGCAAGATCCTGACCGACACGCTACCGGGCGCGGAGCCGAACACCACACCAACGACAAAATATTCCTCGTTATCCAACAAGCCTTCGGCCAGTTCGCGGATCAATGATTTGAGCTCTTCCTGCTTCATATTACAAACAAATGAAAAGAGGGGACCCGATGTCCCCTCCCCTTACGCATTCCGTAATTTTCGATGGCAAATATATAAAAACATCAACTTGAACACAAATTTTGAAACGCTTTACCTATACTAGCCGTTTCTCTCCCTTATGCGGAAGCGTTTCTCAGGGATTGAAAAAACACCTGTCCGCGTTTTGTGCACTTTTCAAATAGTCCTGTACCCCAAAAGCACGCGTTTGGCCAAGCTCCCGCACCCTAAACCGGACAGGGGCGCCACATAAACGAAAATTCATTCGCCCAAATACGTTTTATTGCTAAATTTGCCCTTATGCTTAAAGAATTGAGAATTCAGAATACGCTTACCAAGAAAAAGGAGCTTTTCGAGCCTGTTTCGGCGCCCCACGTGGGGATGTACGCATGCGGGCCCACCGTATATAGTGACGTGCATTTGGGCAACATCCGCACGTTTCTCAGTTTTGACATCGTTTACCGTTACCTTCAGCATTTGGGCTACAAAGTGCGCTATGTCCGTAACATAACGGACGTGGGGCACTTGGTCAGCGACGCCGACGAAGGCGAAGACAAAATCGCAAAAAAAGCCAAAACGGAGAATATCGAGCCGATGCAAGTGGTTCAGCGCTACACCAACGGCTTTCACCAAGTGGCGGAAACGATGAACCTTTTGCCTCCGGACATCGAACCGCAGGCTACCGGCCACATCATCGAGCAGATTGAGCTTACGCAGACACTGTTGGACAAAGGTTTAGCTTACGAATCTGAAGGCTCCGTTTATTTCGATATTGAAAAGTATTCGGAACTCGGGCACAGCTACGGAATACTGTCCGGCCGCAAAGTGGAAGACTTGCTGGAAACCACCCGCGAGCTTGACGGCCAAAACGAAAAACGCAACAAAGCCGATTTCGCCCTTTGGAAAAAAGCGTCTCCCGAGCACATCATGCGCTGGAACTCGCCTTGGAGCGTCGGCTTCCCCGGCTGGCACTTGGAATGCTCCGTGATGAGCACCAAATACCTCGGCGACAAATTCGACATCCATGGTGGCGGAATGGACCTGAAATTCCCGCACCACGAATGCGAAATAGCGCAATGCGTGGGCGCGCACGGCGAATCGCCGGCCAAATACTGGATGCATACGAACATGCTGACTGTCAACGGCACGAAAATGAGTAAGTCGAAAGGCAACTCGTTTTTGCCCGAGGAACTTTTCACCGGCAACCATCCTGTATTGGACGAAGGCTACAGCCCGATGACCGTACGTTTCTTTATGTTGCAGTCGCATTATTCCAGCACGCTGGATTTCTCAAACGAAGCTCTGAAAGCGGCCAGAAAAGGCTACCGCAAACTGGCGAACGGACTCCGTTTGGCCGAGAAACTCGAATTTGTAACGGAAGAAGGCGTAGAGTTAAACGAAAAGGCGATCAAGCAAGTAGAAGGTATCTGCGACAACTGCTACAGAGCCATGAACGATGATTTCAACACACCGAAAACCATCGCCCATCTCTTCAACCTTCTCAAGAAAATCAACTCGGTGGACACCGGTCAGCTGAAACCTTCGGCTTTGGGCGAAGAGACATTCAAGCGGATGATCGACACTTTCCTTTCGTTCAGCCAGGACGTTCTCGGTTTCAAAATCGAAAAGCCTGACCAGTTCGACGGACTGCTTGACATCGTGCTGAAACTTTACAAAGAAGCAAAAGAGAATAAGGAATATGACAAAGTGGACGAGATCAGGGGAGAAATGAAAGAGAAAGGGATCGTCATCAAAGACATGAAAACCAGAATTGACTGGGCATATGATGAGAACATTTAACAACTTTTTCAAATCGGGAATAAGCAAGGCGATTATCGTCTTGCTTTTGGCCGGACTGGCCGCTTGTGGCGCCAAAACCAAAAAGAACGAGAACATCTCGTCGGAACCGGCACAGACGCTGAAGCCAGCCCCCGCCTTCAACGCCGATTCGGCTTACGCTTTTATCCAGAAACAAGTCGATTTCGGCCCCAGAATCCCAAACACTCCGGAGCATCGCCAATGCCGAGCCTACCTTGCTTCCAAACTCAAGCAATACGGCGCCACGGTAACTGAGCAAAACTTCGAAGCCAACACTTACGACGGCACGAAACTCTACCTGACCAACATCATCGGCAAGTTATTTCCCGAAAGGAAAAAAAGAATCTTGCTGTCGGCGCACTGGGACACGCGCCCGTTCGCCGACAAGGACAAAAACGAGCCGATGGCCAGATTCGACGGCGCTGACGACGGCGGAAGTGGCGTAGGCGTAATTCTGGAAATTGCCAGGATTTTGCAAGCGAACCCCGAAACGCTAAACGTGGGGGTTGACATCGTTTTCTTTGACGGGGAAGATTGGGGAGAGCCCGAAAATTATAAAGGCAAACGAGACTACAACCAGATTTTCTGGTGCTTGGGCTCACAATATTGGGCAAAAGAAGCCGCCGCTAGCCGTTATTCCGCTTTTTACGGCATCAACTTGGATATGGTGGGTGCCAAAGACGCCAAATTCCTTAAGGAGGGAACCTCATCGCAATTTGCGCCGAGCATTTTGCGGAAAGTATGGAAAACGGCGAAAAAGCTGAACTACAGCCATTATTTCGTTAACAAAAAGGCTTTTGCCGTAACTGATGACCACCAGTTCGTTAACACAATTGCCAAGATCCCGGCTATCGACATCATTAACTATGACGGCAATGATTTCGGAGCCTATCACCATACGGTGAACGACAATATGGAGATTATCAGTAAAGAGACCTTGAAAGCCGTTGGCCAAACGGTGACGCAAGTTCTTTATGATGAAAAATAACAAGCGGGATTCTCATTCGCTAAGCAAACAGCCGGCTTTGGAAAGCCGGCTGTTTTTGTTTTACCCCAAACTCCTCCGCAAGGAAAATCCTTGGTTTAATCCAAAACCAGATCCTTATCTCAAGTTCAAACCGAAAAACAAAGGAATGGCTCGGCTGTTTCAGAACAAAAACACAGAATGTTCCTGAATCGCGACAGAAAATCGGCACGAAGCCACTCCCCACCCTCAAACACCGGCACGGCCACTTTTTGTGACAACAGACCAGTGTGTCAAGCGCAAAGGAACCTTCAGGGAATCATCAACAATAGCCAACCGATCCAAGCGGGTTTTCTGGAAAAGAAGCACGCCCCGATTCTCGACATTGACCTGAAGACAGACCAGAAATACGCTTCGCGGGCCTACACGCATAATTTCACCGTAAAGCCGGACTATATCGTAACTGAGTTCACCAGAAGAGGACGGCTTAGCAGAGGCGTTCTACTTAAGCCAGAATTAGCTCTCTTTGTATGGCAAAAAGGGGGGAAAGTAGCCCCCGGATACGAAATAGAAGGAGGAAAACCTGTTTTCAAATACCGTGACGCCAGAATAGTAGACACTGACAAAGAGTACGTGGAAAGATGCCAGATGACAAGCTCGACTGTAGAGGGAACTTGCAAGGGCAAACCAACAGAATTTGAATTAATACACCGGGAGGGTGAAGACATATCACCTAGCGAACCAGTCGCCGGCGCCACCGCCCTGAATGACTACACCAGCAGCTCTGTATTTGGATCAAAAGAAGAGTTTGAGCTGATCCACTTGAGAGGCGAATCACCCGAACCGACAGCACCCTCTCCAATACCTACGCCCGCCAGTCCGGAACAACCGAAAAGCTTACCTGAACAATATTCTTTCGACGACATTAACTTGGAAGACTTCAAAAAACAAGCGTCTGTAATCTCTAATTAAAAGAAAAAGGCTCGCTCCCATTCGGAAGCGAGCCTTTCTATATCTCGAAAACTTAATTTCAGACCAAGAATTACTTCACCTTTGTGTAAGTATTGTTTCTTACCAGTGCCGACCCGTTATAAACAAGGGTAAAATCCAGAGTAAAACCAGTTGCCGTGATTTCTCCCGATCCTGAAATCGGACCAAAAGAAGAGTTTTCAGGGAAAACAACAATTTTACCTTCAGACACTTCGGCTACTCTACATTTAATAGTCGTTCCCGTTGGCCAAGCGTCAGGAATGGCGATAACGCCCTCTCCCAATTTGCTAATCGTAACTTCTCCGCCTTCGAAAGTGTACTTTCCTTCGATATCAGCCACAGTGAACTCACCTTTTCTGTTCACCGTAAAAGTGCTTTGTCCGCGGGTAAAGCCGTCCTTGTTTGTGTAACTATGGTCGAAACGGTAAACGCCTTCTTTCTCTTTGTCGAAAGAGTTAACGTCTTCAGTCTTGTATTCAACCTCTTCACCGCTAAGCGTCACCTTCAATTCGGGATGCTTAAGTTCTTGACCGGTTTTAGAGATGGCAAAATCACCATCCGCCAACGTAAACACTGGATAGACAGTAATGTCCGAATACGTTTCATCATCGTCAGAGCAACCCGAAAAAGCCATCATAGCTACGGCCAAGCCCAAAACGGTTTTAAATATATTTTTCATTTCGTCTTGTCTTTAGGAGTAATTACTTGGCCCACCAGATTTTATCAGTCACCAACTTAACAGGTGGAGTGTTCGGGTTAGCCTGGATCTCATTGTCCGGATAAGGCAAACGTTGCGGGAACTGGTCACCTATAACAGAGATTTTAGATACGGTAAACGCTTTAGGGTAACCCGTTCTCAAAAAGTCGAAGTGCGACTCAGCGCCACGGCTATTTGTAGCCGCAAGCCATTTCTGCGTAACCACAGCTTCGATCTTTTCCTCGTCGGTACCGGATTCCGGATAAGCGTACGCTCCGTCAGCAGCCAAGAAACCGTCCGCTGACGCGGCAAAGCCACAATCGGCAAAAGACGCTTTAACTCCAGCTTCGTAAGCCCCTTTAGCCGTAACACCTGAAACTACGTCAGGAAAACGAATAGCCGCTTCGGCCTGCAAGAAAGCCGACTCGGCGGCACTGATAAACACTACAGGAGACGTAGGTTTAAGGTTCACCCTAGAAAACCCATCTCTCTTTAATCCTTTACGCTCAAAATCCCCTTGCTCCAATCCGATATGAACACCTTCGTTCTTACTTTTTGTAAAGAAGAAGTCAATTCTCGGGTCTGAGTTTGCAAGCAACTCATTAACTACCGTGGCACTGGCAACCAAGTTAACATTACCGTGTCCAGCGGCCGAAATCTCCCTTTCATAAACTGGGTTTCTCTTCTTCGCCTGATCGATAAAGTGGGTAATCTCAGCGTCACTCGCCAAAAACTGTGCCCCATCAGCAAAAAGCTTCGAGATTCCTGCCTTTGCCACATCAGGACGAGCATGGATCTGACGCATATAGATTTTCAGCTTCAGCGTATTGGCAAATCGCAACCAATTGTCCATGTTCCCGCCAAAAACGATATCGTCTTTCGATGGCTTGCCACCTTTCGACACTCCGTCTTTGTACTTCGCTACAGCATCATCAATCAACGGAATCAAACCGTCGTAGATATCCGTAGACTTATCAAATTTTGGCCAATCGGTTCCCGAAGATCCTTTCAAAGCTTCCGAAAACGGCACATCCCCGTAAAAGTCGGTCAACACTTGGAAAGTGTAAGCCTGCATAACCTTTGATATGAGGTAATATTCCAGCTGGCCGGTCTCCTCCGATTTTTCTGCAACCCAAGCATAATCCTGAAGAGCGGCCGCATACAACTCTCTCCACTCACGGTTGAAGTCCTGAGTAGTAATTTGGTACTCCTCGATACTCTGATACTGGCGAGCTTCTGGAGCTTGTGTCCAATGCTGCGACCAGATACCGCCCAAAATCTGGTAGTTCCCACCTGTCACAAACGCCGTGGCCGACATAGCCGGAGGCAAAGTCAGGTTTGGATAAGAATCGCTGGGAACGTCCGGATCTTGGTTAATATCAAAATAATCTGACCCGCATGATGTCAGTCCAAAGGCCAACACCGCAGTGAATATAGATTTTATTACTTTCTTCATCCTTTTGGTTTTTACTGAGGGAGACAATTAGAATGTAGCCTTGAGGCTAAATCCGTACGAACGGTTTGAAAGCTGGGCTCCGTAGTCACCGTACATTCTCAAGATATCACTACCCGCACCGAACGTAGATTGCTCCGGATCCGAATACACGTTACCGTCCGCAGTGATCAAGAACAAATCACGACCAACCGCCGACAATTGCAACGAGTTAAACGGCGTCTTCGACAGCAAACTCTGAGGCAATGTGTACGTGAGGCTAACTTCCCTCAACTTAATGAAATCCTTGTCGATAAGGCCTCCTCCGGCCAAGTCAACACCTCCCTCACTCCAATACTTCTGGAGATTATTACCGTCATGAGACAAGGCAATATCGTTTTCAACATACTCACCTGTCTCGGAATCAAGATACACTGAGTTTGGCACAATGTAGTTCTCGCGATCTCCTGTCACTTCACCATTACCGGTAAACAACATGATGTCCTTAGTACGCGAGTACATTACACCGCCTCTGCTCATATCGACAGTCGCACCCAAAGTGAAGTTCTTATAGCTGAACCTGTTAGTCCACCCCATTGTGAAGTCCACCTGCGAGCTACCCAAAATCTCAGGTTCGCTACTCTTAATCGGACGGCCTGTGCTAGCGTCAACAATTACTTTTCCGTCCTTAGTCCTTTTCGGTCCGATACCTTTGTACAAGCCCAATGGCTGCCCCACTTTGGCGATAAAACTCAAAGAAGAAAGTCCGCCAATGCTCTGCTCGTCGCTCTCGCCCGAAAGCTTCTCCACTTCGTTATTGTTCTTCGCAAAGTTCACAGAAGTTTCCCAACGGAAGTTATCCGTCTCGACAGGAGTCGCTGTGACCAAGATCTCCACGCCTTTGTTTCTTACCGTAGCAGTGTTCTCCGTTCTTACGGTATAACCAGAAGTGGCAGGCAACAATCTGTCAAGAATCAAGTCCTCGATTACTTTATTATAGTAAGTGAAATCAATTCCCAAACGGTTGTCGAAGAATCTCAAATCGGCACCGAGTTCCCACTCAGTCGTCATTTCGTTTTTCAAATCCTCATTTCCAGCCCTATTGCTGAGAGAGTAGCCGTTAAGACCATTCCAAGGGTAAGTCAACTCAGTGAATCCGTTATCGTGGCTAGCCTGAGTAAATGTGGTGAGGGTACGATAAGCCGGAGCGGCGTTACCCGTTCTGGCCCAACCCATACGAATTTTACCGTAATCCACGTAGTCAGAGATTCCAAACGCATCAGAGAATACGAATCCGAGGTTCACGCCAGGGTAGAAGAATGTGTTGTTGCTAGAAGGCAAAGTAGAAGACCAATCCTGACGGCCAGTCAAACTCATGAAGAGGATATCCTTATATCCCAAATCCGCACTGGCGAAAACACCGGCTGACCTGATTTTACTACTTGTTTGTGTTACTTCAGGAGCGTCACCAGAGTTCGACAAATGGTAAAAACCCGGAATACTCAAGTTCGTGATCGAAGAAGTAATCCCGTCCGTCTCGCGCTGGTTCATATTCCAGCCAACAATACCTGTGAATTCGAAATCATCCCCGAAATTCTTATTGTAAGTCAAAAGAAGGTCACTGTTCAGCTCACTGTCTCTGTAACGGCTTTCCGAATAGCTACCTGGCGAGTTCTGTCCTGAGTTCGGGCCAGCAATCTCAAGCTTTGGAGACCAACGTCTGACTTTACGTTCTGAGATATCCGTACCCACTTTCCAGCTAAGGCGAAGGTTATCCTTAATAGCGTATTCGAACTGGAAGTTTCCGAAGTAACGGTTGGCGTCCAGTTCGTTTCCGAAATTATCCAACACAAAATACGGGTTCAACAGTCCGTAAGGAGTGAAATAGCCTTCCAAATCGTTGAACTTGTTATTGTAGTCTTTGAGTTCCGAAATCGGAATATCCGCTGGAATCTGCCACAAGCCGTTAAGAACAGACGTTCCCTGTCCGCTTGAAACCACGCTTTGCTCTGTTTTCACATAGTTGAAAGAACCACGAACAGAGAGTTTTTCAGTCAATTTAGCTCCACCACGAAGCGAGAAGTTGTGACGCACGTACGAATCCACATCCGTAGGGTATGTTCCGTCAGCGTTTACATTACCGTACGAGAAGTAGTAGTTCATCTCGTCATCGCCAGCACCCAATGAGAGTGAGTTGCTGTAAGTTGTACCTGTCTCGTAGAAATCTTTCACATTGTCTTCCACGAACTCGTAAGGCTTCACGCGTTGCTCGTTATCTACAACGTTACCCCAAACGCGAGGCTTTCCGTCGTAAGCGTCACCCCAAGAGGTGTTCTCATCCGGCGCCGCGTGTCCTTGCCAACCTTGGCCATATTTTTTCTGATACTCAGGAAATTTCAACGGGTTGCTAAACTGCACCGACGAATTGAAGCTAATCTGAGCCTTTTTGCGGTCGCCTGTCTTACCGTTTTTGGTGGTTATCAAGATAACTCCATTCGCTCCTCTGGATCCGTAAAGCGCTGTGGCCGAAGAACCTTTCAGAACCGTCACCGAAGCAACGTCGTTAGGGTTTACCGCATTCGCACCGTTTGCGAAGTCCACACCGGCGTTCAAATCACTTGACGCACCGCTTGTACCGTTATACATCGGCACACCGTCCACTACATACAACGGCTGGTTTGAGCCTGTGATAGTAGACATACCACGCAAAAGTACGTTACTTGACGAACCAGGGGCCCCACCCGCACTGCTGATCTGCAGACCGGCCACTTTACCTTTCAATGCCGACATTACATCTTGAGGCGCAGCTTCGGTAAGGGCTTCGCTCTTCACGGCCGTGGCCGAATAACCAAGACTACGCTCTTCACGCTTGATACCGATCGCCGTAACGATTACCTCGTCAAGCTTTTTCAGGTCAGCAGACATCGTAACATCTATCTTCGAACGGTTTCCAATCTCAACCTCCTGAGTCGCCAAACCAATAAAACTGAATGTCAGGATATCTCCATCAGAAACAACTACCGTATATTGACCCTCAAAGTCAGTGATAGTACCTGCAGTCTTGCCTTTTACCTGAACGTTTACGCCAGGTATCGGCTCCCCATCCTCTTCACTAATCACAGTACCTGTGACCGTCTTCCCCTGCGCCCAAGCAAAGCTTGAAAACAAGGTCAGAATCAAACTCAATAGAAGTACCTTTTTATTCATACTATATTTATGTGTTATTGCTTTACAGGTAATGTCATTTTCAACTTACGCAGTCTCGAAACCACCCTTCAAAAAGCCCGTGATCGGAAGCTTCTGTAGAGCCAACAATATGTCAGTACCCATAAATGAATGTGAAAAATCATGAACGAAGGCGCAATTTAGAATCTTATTTCAAAATATGCCCACCTATCAATATAAAAAGCGGACATCCGACTCAAAAACAATCAATTATTCTACATTTTTTCATAACTATAACAATTTTATTTATCATTAAATAGATTTAAATGCATCTAGTAATTAAAAATTATGATACTTAACAGCATATTTAATGAATATTTCTAATCATATTTCTATTTGTATATATTTTTTTAACCCAAACATAATACTAAATATGCTTTTGGTAATTTTTTACCCGTTTTTCGAAATTAAAATCAACATTACCGTGAATTACATATCAATTTCACATCGAGCGGAAGTCGAAAACCAAGGAAAACACACCTTAAAAAGAAGGAATGACAACAAAAAAACGACTACCCACCACCTCTGCAACCCAGGAAAAACAAGGCGTTAAAAACAATTCAAAAAACTAATTTAATGCAATTGGACATCCCCTTTCGGTTGAATTCAAACAAACTAGTCAAGCAAAAAACACAACCTATAAAATCGCCAAACCAAGACCACCCCGCATAGATAATCACACAAGGTTCCCATCATTTATCTTGCTATATTGCTTCAAGAACATAAACAGCAATGGAGAATCAACTAAGAGAACTACTAAACGCACACGTACCGCAACCCTCCGTGGACTACTGCGTCCAGTTTTTTTCGGACAACCCCTTCAATTTCAAAATAACACGAAAACGCCTCACCAAATCAGGCGATTACCGCTACGACCCACGAGACAGCTCCCATACCATAACTATCAATGGAGACCTTAACCCATTCGCATTTCTTATCACTTTCATTCATGAATGCGCCCACCTTAAAGTCAAAAAGGCTTTTGGTAACAGACTCATCAAACCACATGGAAAAGAATGGAAATCGGCGTTCCAAGAGTTGATGCTCCCGTTATTAAACAAAGAGACATTCCCGATTGACATCCTGCGCCCGCTTACCAACTATATGTTGAATCCCAAGGCGTCAACACATTCCGATCACGCATTAAGCTACGCATTGTCAAAACACAATCCGGAAGGCCCAAGCACAACCGTAAGGGATATAGAAACAGGAAAACTGTTTCGATACGAAAGTAGCGTATTCGAAAAAATGGAAACTCGACGCACCAAGGCCCTCTGCAGGAATGTGCAAAACGGGAAAAGCTATCTTTTCACATTGCACGCTCCTATCGAGCCAATAAGCGAAGAGAACGAAACAAAACTGAAATCAACCCAAGAGATCAACAGCTACGCAAAACTTAACGATATAAAAGAGGGCGCCCTCTTCAGCTTCAGAGGACGCCCTTTTCAAAAGAAACAACTCAGAAGAACAAACGTCCTCTGCGTCGATCAAAACAACAAGCGGGAATACCTTATACATAAAGACTCTGTGGTGAGTCCGTTATAGCTCTTTTACCGTGGCCAGTTGTTCCGGTATTCCGTAAACAGTAAATACGTCATTACTGAAAACCACCCGCAAATCGGAAGCGTCTGCGCGTCGCCCTTCCACAACATAAAGTTTTGCGCCAAGTTCTCTCATCACACTTTCATTCGGATTCATATACCGAACCGCTTGCCTTCCGGTCAGCATATACATCACCCTCGGCTTTTCGAAAACAACTCTGTCTTCCTTAGCCGTATTGTTTTTTACATATTCGAAAATCTCAACAGATTCTGCTCGGCCGATTTTATCGCTATTCTTGTTAAAAAAAGCGTTCCCTGTATATGCGGTTGAGAACACGCAACTCACCAAGACAAACCCAGCAAAAGACATCCTCGCATACTTTTGAGAAAAAAGCCTATTCAGGCCCACAAACAAGTAATAAAAATAGAACGGCGTAATCGGCAAAACAAACCGAACACCTTGTCGAGACGGCCAAATGATGTATAACAACAACGTCATCGCAATATACAGGAGGAAAAGCGAATCTTTTCGGAATCGTCCCCACATCCCCAGCAACACAAAAAATAACAGCGAAACGGCGACAAGCTCTCGCCCCAAAACCGGTACTTGAGAAGGCATTATCACGTCTCCAGGCAAGGTGGCATAGTACCAAACATTGGAAAACACTTGCCCTAACGTCACTTCATCCAACAGCGACTTATAAGATCCGCCACCACTTCCATAGAAAACAGCATTCACCAAAAACACGCCCACAAACACAACCAACGGGATCAACGCCTTCCAGTTCGCTTTTATATATTTTCGGAATTTAAGGATGGAAGAGAAATCCAGCAATAACCGAGACAAACCTAACGCCCCCAACAGCAACACCCCGTTTACTCGCAATAAAAACGAAAAGCCGATGACCACCCCAAGCAACACCTGCCTAAACACACTCTCCGATTGACCATATCTATCCGCCAGAAACAACGCCCACAAACTGACCGCAACAAACGGAATATCCGAGTTAATCACGTCCACCATATATAAGGTGTTAAAATTAAACGCAACCAACACCGCAACCAGAAAGGCCCAGACCTTCCGCTCTACTCGTTTTTCAAACAACTTATACGTTGCCCAACCTGAGAAAAACATAGACAGAACAAGCACAACTTTCATCATCAGATAATCCCGACCAAAGGACGCCACCACTGGCAACAGCATCAAAGGCAAACCAATGGGATATAGATCCGGTCCGTTCGGAAAATCGGAAGCCCGCATACTGAAGCCGTTCACTTCCCTCAACACCTCCGTACTACCATCGAGCAAAGCTTCCGCCTGCATTATATATAGCGCGAAATCGCCTCCCCAATTGTGCCCGCCATCAATCACCAAAACAGCGAAAAGTACCGACAACAACAGGAGAACCACAGGAGCGCCCCAACGAAATGTCATTTACTCCAAAGGTTATATTTCAGAATACAGTAAATAGCCCGAAAACCGTCTTTCCAGTTGATCTTTTTACCTTCCGCATACGTCCGCCCATAGTAGGATATGCCCACTTCGTAGATTCTCACGTTCGGTATTCTGGAAATTTTCGCCGTCACCTCAGGTTCGAAACCAAAACGCCTTTCCTTCAACTTCAACGACTGAATCAAAGGCGTGCGGAACAGCTTGTAACACGTTTCCATATCCGTCAGATTCAGGTTCGTAAACATATTGGAAAGGAAAGTCAGCATCTTGTTACCTCTCGAATGCCAAAAGAAAAGCATCCTATGCGGATTTCCTCCCACAAAACGCGAACCGTAGACCACATCGGCAACACCTTTCAGCATTGGCTTCAACAGTATATTGATTTCCTCCGGATCATACTCCAAGTCAGCGTCTTGCACAATCAAAAAATCTCCTGTAGCCGAAGCGATTCCGGTATGCAACGCCGCCCCCTTCCCCTTATTCTTATCATGCGTCTCATACACACAATCCAGCTCGGGGTTATCGGCCAAAAACTTTGAGATCACACCATCAGTGCCATCACTGGACGCATCATTCACCACTATAATTTGTCTTGACACTCCATTTAGCGGAATATCTCTCAGTCGCTCCAACACGCCACGAACAGTGTTCACCTCATTGTAAACGGGAACTACAATCGATATCTTTTTCATTAAAAAAGCTAGTCATACACACACAAGCTCGCAAGTACACTAAAAATATACTAAAACAAAAATGGAAATAAGACTCTAAGTTTCGGATGCGAAGCCTTGCACGAACCCAGCTTTTCCTCACTCAAAATGAACGAATAGGTTTCGCACCCGAATTAAAATGAACGACAAAGGATTCAACTCAGCGAAAACAACTGATAACGCCAGCGCTTAGCTTGCTCATAACTGTCAAAACAGCGAAAAACCAAGCGCTCCCCTTCATTTCGAGCCTTGTAATCAAGGATTGCTTGTCGCGAGAATACATTCTCAGGCAAAACATACACGATATACCTCAAATCCGACTCGATCATTTCGTCCACCGCTTTATCGGAAAACTCAGCGTACCGGAAAGGCAACACGCCTTGTTTTCTGGCGTCAACCATTATAGACACCACGCCCAGTTCTTTCACCAGCCTGGACTGAGCCTCAATCCCTTCCTTGTAAGCTTTTTCACTCGCAAACCCGCTCCAAACGCAGGTCAAACTAGAATGTTCCTTATCATACTCGATCACAAGAACAGCACTCTCATAAACTTTTACCATCTCCAAACATATTATCAATGCACATCCTCTCAACATCCGGACATACCGGTCCGGATGCGAAACCCAGATCACACGCTACCAGCGATAAAAAACGACCTTAGGTACTCTCTCTTCCGTTCGACGCCTTCCCACACAAAGACCTCCGAACAGCTTTTAAGCGATAACGCACTCTTCCTCTTTCAACGCCAACTGAAGAAAACTCTTACTAGGGCCATAAACACATCGGCAAGAGCTTCTTAGTCGCTCACCCGAACCTTTCTTAGTGTATTTTTTAATAAAAAAAACACAACAACAAGGTAGCGGTCACATTTTCAAACAAAATTCTACATTATGAAGAAAAGCCTACCGAGTGCTAAAAACAGCTATCGCTTTCCAACAACACTTGAGAGAATATAGGAGATAATCGAAGAAAATAACAAGGCGAAACAAGTCAAGTATGCACATTTGTTCGAATACGCTTATTTTTTCTACCAGTACCACACCAAAACGACTTTAGACCGCTCCAAATACCCGCCCGCATGTCCCAAACCGTTTTTTTTCGGTAAATTGCCCCAAAATTGGATTTTGTCTTAAACACCGATAGATGAACACCTACTTAAGAGTACTGGGCTTTGCCAAGCCCCTGGGGACCCGCGTCCCACAATATCTCTTTTTCTCAATTTTATACTCCGTATTCAGCCTAGGAAGGCTTGCGCTTTTGATGCCTGTGCTCAAATTGCTTTTCACACCTGATAAGGTCAGCGCTGACATTGTTACCGAACCAACTTTCGACATAAATTCCCCAGGACAATATTTCTCAGACCTGTTCAACTATTACTTCACGCCTTATATAAAACAGGGACCTTTGGAAGCCCTTGAATTTGTATGCGTTATCTTGTTTGCGTCGGCGATGTTATCATCGCTATTCCGTTATCTTTCGGATCTTATTCTGGCCAAGATTAGCGCCTCGACTCATTACAACCTCCAAAACGCAACCTTTGGAAAGATCAACGCCTTAGAGTTGGGCTTCTTCACCAATGAGCGGAAAGGCGATATAATGTCAAGAATGACTAATGATATGGTTCAAGTCAACTCTACCATTGTCAGTTCCATGACCGTTATCTTCCGCGAGCCAATCCTGATTATCTCTTATTTTGGAGCATTAATCGCTATTTCTCCAAAGCTGACGATTCTGGCCCTTCTCGTTCTTCCTTTATCCGGAGGATTGATTGCCAGTATAGCCAAACGCCTAAAGAAAAAAGCTAAAAAGAGTCAGGAGTCTGCGGGAAAAGTGACTGTCATCCTAGAAGAAGCTTTATCTGGCATGAGAGTGATTAAGGCTTTCAACGCCACATCATTCATCCTTGAAAAATTCGCTAGGGAAACCCGAAGATTCAAACGCCTTACGATCAGCATCGCACGTAGACGTGAGTTAGCAAGCCCCTTGTCTGAATTTCTAGGCATCGTGATTATCATTGGTATTGTTCTTTACGGAGGAAAGATCATCCTTACCGAACAGGAAGTCGGATTGTCCGGCGATAGCTTCATCACCTTTATCGCCATATTCTCCCAAATCCTCACTCCCGCCAAAAACATCTCGAAATCCATGACCAATATTCAGCGCGGAATCGCGGCGGCCGAAAGGATCTTCGAAGTAGTGGACTCTGACCCGAAGGTCAAGGACAAGGAGGGAGCTATCAAATTGGAAGCGTTTAACAACAGTGTGGAATTCGATAACATCAGCTTTGCCTACACTGACGATCTTGTTTTGAGAAACATCAACCTCAAAGTGGGGAAAGGCCAAACACTGGCTTTGGTCGGCCCTTCGGGCGGAGGAAAATCCACTCTCGCCGATTTGGTCCCTAGATTTTACGATCCGGTAGACGGGAGTGTGAAAATCGACGGGCTTCCGCTTACCGCTTACGAAACGGATTCCCTGCGCAACCATATGGGAATCGTTACCCAAGAGTCGATCCTGTTCAACGACACCGTTTACAACAATATCAGTTTCGGAATTCAGAACACGACCCAAGAAGAAGTGGAAAAGGCGGCGAAAATTGCCAACGCCCACGAATTCATAGAAGGTCTTGAGGACGGATACCGGACAATGATCGGCGAAAGGGGCTCCAAACTTTCCGGCGGACAACGCCAACGCCTCAGCATCGCGAGGGCGGTACTCAAAAATCCGGACATCCTGATTCTGGACGAAGCCACTTCCGCTTTGGATTCCGAATCGGAAAAGCTGGTACAGAACGCTTTGAATAATTTGATGAAGAACAGAACCGCTATCGTTATCGCCCACAGGCTGAGCACGGTACAACACGCCGACAAGATTGCGGTAGTTCAAAACGGCCAAATCGCCGAAGAGGGAACTCATGACGAACTGATGGCGAAAAACGGAGTTTACAGCAAGCTTATCGCTATGCAAAGTCTCTAAAAGAACCTAACACAGCCCGGGCAAAGGACCTTGTTCGGGCTGTTCACTTCCCTTGATTTCTAAAACATAAATAGAAACTTTCATTAACCACATCCCGAAAAAGTCATTTCTAAAGCCCGAAAAGTTGATTTTTTAATTATTTTTGACGCTCGGAATCTTTCTCTTAGGATCGTTCGAAGGTTCCGCTGACGATGTTCCACCTCTTTCCGGGAGTGAATCCGGGGTTGAATTTGACCTGAAGTTACTTTATGAAGAAAATCAGACTTGTTTTAGCGATCGTCGGACTGCTGACCCAAGGCGTTGCGGTTTACTTGTCTTGGGACATCTCCGATATTTTTTTCCTGATCCTGGATAACCTTCAGGCGTTTCAAATAGGAACAGTCATCAGCCTTTTCATCTATACCGGTACTATTGCGCTTTTTATCACCAACGACAGGGCCCAAAACCGCTCACTAGAAGAAAAAGACAAAGAAATAGAAAAGCTACAGGCCGATTTGGCCGAAATGGAAGAGAAATTGAAGGAAGCTACAGCATCATAACAAAACTAAAGCGTCCTTACCTCATCTCTCCATTATGCTATCAAAAACTTTCGGAGCAGCCGTTTACGGAGTCAACGCCGTTGTCATCACCGTTGAAGTCAGTGTCGGGCAGGGTACCGAATTCTACATGGTCGGCCTGCCGGACAGCGCCGTAAAGGAAAGCCAACAACGGGTAGAATCCGCTCTGAAATATAACGGCCATTACATGCCCCGCAACAGGGTGGTGGTAAATATGGCTCCCGCCGACCTCCGCAAAGAGGGATCTTCCTATGACCTTCCCATCGCCTTGGCAATCATGAACGCCTCCGGCCAACTCAACGCAGACATCGAAAAGTATATGATCATGGGCGAATTGGCGCTTGACGGCGCTTTGCGCCCGGTCAAAGGCGTACTGCCCATAGCCATCGAAGCCCGCAAGCAAGGGTTCAAAGGCTTTATCCTTCCGGAAGATAACGCCTCCGAAGCAGCGATCGTCAACAATCTGGAAGTGATCGGCGTAAAAAACATCTCGGACGCTATCGACCACTTGGAAGGCACAAAAATCATCGAGCCTACCACCAAAGACACCCGAGAGATTTTCGAATACGAATCCGGAAATTTCGAGCTGGACTTCGCCGACGTAAAAGGTCAGGACAACATCAAAAGGGCGTTGGAAATAGCCGCGGCCGGAAGCCACAACGTATTGATGATCGGCCCTCCCGGCGCCGGAAAAACTATGCTGGCGCAACGCCTGCCCTCCATCCTACCACCGCTAAGCCTTAGTGAAGCCCTCGAAACAACCAAGATACATTCCGTAGCCGGAAAACTTGGAAAGCAATCTACTTTGGTGGCTACCAGACCGTTCAGGGCTCCGCACCATACTATCAGCGACGTGGCCTTGGTAGGAGGCGGAAGCGTGCCCCAACCCGGCGAAATCTCCTTGGCCCACAACGGGGTTCTTTTCCTTGATGAACTTACGGAGTTCAAGCGCTCCACTTTGGAAGTAATGCGCCAACCGCTGGAAAACCGGGAAGTAACCATCTCGCGGGCCCGAATCTCCGTCGATTTCCCGTCAAACTTTATGCTGGTCGCCAGCATGAACCCTTCCACCAAAGGATTTCAGGGCAAGGACGACTCATTCTGGAACCACGAAACCGTGATGAAAGCGATGAGCAAAATCAGCGGGCCTCTGCTGGACCGAATCGATATGCACCTGGAAGTTTCTCCGGTTTCTTTCGACGAAATGACATCGGCCCAAAAAGCCGAACCAAGCGAAGTCATCAGGCAACGGGTAATTTCGGCCAGGGAAATCCAGAACGAACGCTTCGACAGCCTAACCGGAATCCACTCCAACGCCATGATGGGCCCACGCCAGATCAAAGACCACTGCAAAGTGGACCAAAGCGGCATAGCGTTAATGAAAGCCGCCATGAACAAGCTCGGCTTCTCGGCCCGGGCCTATGACCGTATCCTGAAACTGGCGAGAACCATAGCCGATTTGGCCGGAAGCCCGGAAATCCGGGTCGAACACTTGGCCGAAGCCATCCAGTACCGTTGTCTAGACCGAGAGACTTCCACTGTCTAAGTGAAGATTATACCCGCTGGTCATGCTCCAAAATCCGGAACGTCCCGCCAACGTATTCCAAAATATACAAGCTCAAATTCGTGTGCGTAAAGCGCTCCATCTCGCTTAGGCTTCCACCGGTCAACCACGTCAACAGAATCTTTAGCGCACGGCCGTGAAGACAAACCAAAACGTTTTTCTCTTCGACATTTTCCATAATCCGCTCCATTGCCTCTTGTTGGCGCTTCACCACATCCAAAGGCGATTCGCCCTCGGGCATAGCGCGTTCATAATCGCCCCCAGCCCACGCTTTGAGCGTGCTCTCATGCGTCTGCCTTTCCTCCGGTGACGGAACTTTGCCTTCGATTATCCCCCAAGAAATCTCGTTTAGCCCAGCCAACCTTTCCATAGGCACCCCGTTCTCAACAAACGAAGCCACTGTCTGCGCGGTCCGCTTAAGCGCCGAGACGTACACTTTGTCAAAAGGAACGTTTTTATGCCTTTCAAAAAACGTCTCCGCTTGCTTTTTGCCTGTCTCGTTCAAATCCGCGTCCACGCCGCTACCTTGCATTACGCCTTTGGTGTTCAGATCCGTCTGACCGTGTCGCACCAAGTATATTTTCTTACTCTCCAATTTTTTTTGCTACATTTGTTTCCCGTCAAATTTACGAAAATAGCCGTTAATCGCCCCTGAAGCAACTGCGGTATCCGTATTGTTTCGGTTGGCGGAAGTATATAGAAATCGTACACTCGCACAAACACACCCCGAACGAAGATGTCCATTTTCAACAAAAATGCCACGCTGGAGATAATGAACGCCACCAGCAAAGACACGCTGGTCCAACATCTGAAAATCGAATACACCGAAATGGGCGAAGATTTTCTGAAAGGCAAAATGCCCGTAAACCCGACCACCCACCAGCCACACGGCGTGTTGCACGGCGGGGCGTCAGTGGTTTTGGCCGAAAGCCTGGGTAGCGTGGCCGCCAATATGGTCGTGGATTACCGCAAACAATATTGCGTGGGAATGGAAATCAACGCCAACCATATTCGTCCGGTGGTCGAAGGGTACGTCTACGGAACGGCGCGTCCATTACACTTGGGATCAAAATCGCAGGTGTGGGACATTAAAATCGAAAACGAGGAAGGAAAACTCGTGTGCGTAAGCAGGTTGACAGTGGCGGTGTTGGACAAAAAACAGCAGGGATGAGCAAAGGCTTAGAGACGAGAGCGTATACGGACAACCAGCAGGCCTTTTTCTTTGGCCAAATAAAAAAAATGGCCGCTTGGGCCACCCAGACGGGAAAAGCATTCGCTTTTTGGCGAGAGCCTAAATCGGATAACATTCAGGCCGTAGCGGATTTTTCCGACAAAAAAGACAGGCTTACCGATCAGGTTAGAAACAGGGAAAAAGGCTTTGCCATAAGCCCTTTTAGCCAAAACTCCGACGGATTTTTCATCAAAGCGGACCTATACCTTAGCCAAAACGGCGACGGATCTCATAGCGAAGACTTGCTGGATCAAATTTTCGAAGAACATACCAAAGCTCCTGAGGAAGCCTTGCACTATCACTTATCCGAAGGGCAAGAAACATCCACCCCGACACAGGAATCGGATTACAAAAAAATGGTAACCGACGCCGTAATGGCTATCGAAAGCGGGAAATTCGAGAAAGTGGTGCCTTCGAAAATGAAGCACGAGACTTTGCCGGATAACTTCGATCTGTTCCATACATTCCTCAAGGCTTGCGAGAAATATCCCAGCGCTTTCGTTTGCGTTTGTTCCCTTCCCGAAGTCGGAACATGGTTTTGCGCCACGCCAGAGATTCTAGTACGACAAGATGAGGAAGGAATCTTCAGGACAATGGCTTTGGCGGGCACCCAAGTAGCCGACCCCGAAGTGCCGCTGGCCGAAATCGCTTGGCGACAAAAAGAAATCGAAGAACAAGCGCTTGTCAGTCGTTACATCATTAATTGCTTCAAGAAAATCCGCCTGCGGGAATTCGAGGAACATGGTCCGAAGACTGTCCGGGCCGGAGGGCTAACGCATCTGCGCACCGAATTCAGGGTAGACACCCATGCGGTAGGACAACCGGAAGTCGCTCACCAGATGCTCGAACTTCTGCATCCCACTTCGGCGGTGTGCGGAATGCCCAAAAAGCCGGCCACTGAGTTTATCGAACTTCACGAAAAACATGACCGGGAATTTTTCAGCGGATACCTCGGCCCTTCCAATATTTCGGGCGTCACGGCCGCGTACGTAAACCTGCGCTGTATGAAAGTGCTCGCCGACAAGGCCATGCTCTTTGCCGGCGCCGGCGTAACGCAAGACTCCGACCCTGAAAAAGAGTGGAAGGAAACGGAAGCCAAGTGCATGACGCTACTGAACACGCTCCGCTAAGAATCCGCAAAACCGAATGATGGACTTAGAACAGGCGCTCCAGACTCCATTCTGTCCAATGCCGTGGCTTCATCTCCACGTCAGCTACCACGGGCGGGCGCAGGCCTGTTGCAACGCCGTTATTCCTTTCGGAAATATCAACGATAACAGCCTAACGGAAATTCTGGACGGTGAGAGCATCCGGAATTTCCGTAAGAAAATGCTCGCTCTTCAGCCCGACAACCGTTGCTCTACCTGCTACCGGAGGGAGGAAACCGGGCAAGAAAGCGACCGCACGGAAACACTAAGGAAATTCGCCGAAAAACTGCCGGAGATTTTCGACAAAACCCAACCGGACGGCTCCACCGACATCAAACCGGCTTATCTTGACATCCGGTTTTCCAACCTTTGCAATCTCCGTTGCCGTACTTGTTGGCACGGCTACAGCTCATCGTGGTACGACGAAGCCAAACAGCTCAAACGCACCGCCTCCGACAGCGCCGTAATCCATAATATCGAAAACACTGAGCTTTTTATTTCCCAACTCGAAAAAACCGGAATAGTCCCCGAAGAGATCTTTTTCGCCGGAGGAGAACCGCTTATTTCCGAAGGCCATTCCTTACTAATTAATTGGCTTTTAGAGAAATGCTTTACCAAAACTCGCTTGCGCTACAACACTAACCTCAGTACGCTGGAGTTTAGAAAGAAGTCCTTTATCCCGCTCTGGAAACAGTTTAAAAATGTTAGCATCGGCGCAAGTTTAGACGCGTCGGGAACACGAGGCGAATACATCAGAAAAGGTCTGGATTGGGATAGGGCTTTACGCAACCGCGAGGTTTTGAAAAGGGAATTACCACTGGCTGATTTTTTTATCGCGCCTACAGTAAGCGTTCTGAATATGGCCCAACTTCCCGCCTTCCACCTCGATTGGTTCGAACGGGGACTTATCGGAATCAATGACATTAAGCTCAACACCCTCGAAAGGCCTTTCCATTTTAACATCAAGAGCTTACGCCCGAAAGATAAAGTGCGTTGCGCAAAAATTTGGCGTCAACATATTGAAAAAATCAGGACAATCGAGGGCATAAACGATTCCACATTACAATCTTTCGAAGCCTGTATCAATTTTATGGAAAAGGAAAATCTGGACCGTTACGCCACGAAATTCGATCAAGAGACAAAAAAGCTCGACGAGATGCGCAACGAACGCTTTTCGGATTTGCCCGATTGAGATTTTCGCTGTTTTTTGTTACGAATTTATTTTTCAATTGTCATCCTAGCAAACACACTCCGCACAACGGTCACTTTTTCACAAAATCAGTAACCTCATGAATAGGAAAGCATTATTCATCGCACTCGCTTGCCTTTCTTTTTGTTTCGGCCTCAGCGCCCAAAGCCTCAAAGGAATTGTCCTTGACGCCAATACCCAAGAGCCTGTGCCTTTCGCAAACGTTTTTATCGACAACACAACAGTCGGTACGGGCACAACGCCCGACGGACGTTTCCAGTTCGAGACAGGTCCCGGACCTTTTACGCTCGTCGTTAGTTCTGTCGGATACAAAACGCAGGCTTTTTCAATTGAAACTCCCGAAAAGATCGAGTTACGAATAAAGCTCCACCCCGATACGCGAATGCTCAATACAGTCGTTGTGGAAGAGGATCTCAGCCAATGGGAAAAGCATTACGCCATTTTCAAGAACTATTTTATCGGCTCTCCGGGGACTCCGTTCGTGGACCAATGCGAGATTCTCAATCCAAAGGTTTTACATTTCGATATGAACCATAGGACTAGAGTGTTCGAAGCCTGGGCCGACTCATCCCTCCATATCCGCAACAAAGCCCTGCGCTACGACATCTACATACACTTGGTGGATTTCAAGGTATTCTTTGCCAAACAGCGGAACCAAATGCGATATTTCACCCGCTTTATGGACCAGACTGACGGTAAGCCGAAAGGCGCGCGAAGAAGAGCGGACAAAAAGAGACGGTTCGCTTACTTCGGCTCGCGCCTACATTTTTATCGATCCTTATATCACGACCAGCTCAACGCTTCTAATTTTGCGGTCCGCCGAATACTCGAATTCCCAAATCCACACAGGCCCCAACAAAGCTTGATCAATAAAAATCTTAAAAAATTCAGAGCCCAAATTCGTTCTAATACATCCAATGGAAAAAAAATCATGATTTCAACCCCAATAATGGACTCCTTGCGATATTGGAAAAGAATGAACCGCCTGCCAAAATTCCATACTACAATAGTACGCGATCTTTTGCCCGCAGATTCACTTATAGACGAAAACAAAGAGATTTTTTTCAATGGGAAAATCCTTGTGTTGCACAACCCGGGAAAAGAATCGATGCGAGAATCGGATGTTATGAAAATAACTACGGAAAAACTTCCTGTTCTGTCAAACGGCCAAGTGGCTAAAGGGCATTTGTTGGTCTGCAATAGGGATTGGGCAGAGATGAAAATTGCAGTGCTTTTGCCTATGGATTATAAGCCATTATCGAAGAAGCGAAAAAAGTAAAATCCGCTCTCAAGCCATAATAAAAAGATCTCTGACCGTTCCGCTTCACCTTCATGCAAAAGGAAACAAGAATGGTCAGAGATCTTAATAAATTACGTGTCTGAATTTCGATCACTCATTCTCCATACGGGAAAAAGTCACATCGAAAAACGGCCCAAGATCCGGATTTTTGGTTACGTGTGTCAGATTCCAAGTCGTGTTATCCACTTCAAAAGCCTGAATATACCACGGTCCATCGCTTTCGGCTATATTCAGCTCACCGTCTTCATACCGCCAAGTAGCGTCCACCATCTTGTCCAAACGATTCAGTAACTTCACGTTTCCATCCGGCATTAGATGAACTTCTTTGAACGGAAAAACATTCGTACGGTCATCACCCGTTGGGTTGTCGCTGGCCGTAAGAAGTTCCCACCCGCTTACCAGTTTATACCAAACCGGATCAATATCCATCAAAACCGTCAGCGTTTTTCCTTTATCGACATGTACAACACCGTGTGACGCATGATCAGCCATTCTAGCCTCGAATTCCTCGCCATCTCCCTTATACATGTAAACGTCACCTGTCAGCGGGATTTTATAGAGTAAATAGTAATACCCAGTTGGCAGATCCTCACAAACCGCTTTACCGTCTTCCAAGTCACCGCTATAAACCTTCCGCTCCCAAAGTGCGTGAAGATCGTTTTGCAACACGAAATTGTCCGGCGTTTTTGGGACCAACGCCACCGTTACCGCCAGGTCCGAAGCCAACAACGGCTTTCCTCCCGAAGTAAACGCCACGTTCACATCCCCCGTGAAATCTTCAGCGTTTATATAAATCGAATTTCTTTTGTCTCCGATCACTTGAACCGCCGCCTCAAACTCGTAATCCTTTTCGTTTATTGTCGTTCTAATATTCGCCACGTAAGTGCCGGCCAAAAGCGCTCCGAAATAAACGATTCCATCGTCATCAATCACTTTTTTACCCAATGACTTGGGGGTATCACCAGCTTCATAAGTCCACAATGTGATATCACCCGAAGTAGCCACGGTTCCCTCAGCATCCATTACCCGCATATAAAGAGTTCCCGACGCATCGGAATTCCTTACATCAATCTCGTCATCAGAACACGAGGCCAGGCCGAAAACCATAGCCGCCAATACAAACATTCCCCACTTTACTCGCATCACTCTTTTTATTTTCTCAATATTTAAAACCTCAACGGAATGATTCCAAGGCCTTAACCAAGGCAAAGTGTAGATGGTTTTAGCTTATAGCGACGGATTAACCGAGCAAAAGAAAAGTAAAAAGGTTAATTTCCCTTACCGAAAAAACTCCTCCGGCTAATGAAAATCCTAAACGCAAAACAAATTAGGGAAGCTGACGCCTTCACGATAAAAAATGAGCCTATCGCTTCCTTAGCCTTAATGGAGCGGGCCTCCACGGCCTTTACCCGTGAATTTGTACGGTTATTTCCCAAAAAAGACAGAACCGTACACATAATTTGTGGGCAAGGCAATAACGGCGGCGACGGTTTAGCCGTGGCGCGTTTACTTTTTGCGCAAGCGTACCGAATTCGGTTAAGCCAAATTATCTCCGAAAATAGCACTGACGATTTCAATAAGAATCTGGAACGCCTTCCGAAAGAAATCCCACTCGAAAAAATCCGTTTCGCCACAGAATTGAAGGTATCCCCTGAAGAAATCACTATCGACGCACTGTTAGGGTCGGGCCTAAACCGCCCACTTGAAGGGCGTTACCTTGAGATCGCCGAAGAGATTAACGAAAACGCAACCGATACCATAGCCATAGACGTCCCCACGGGGTTTTGTTGCGATGCCCCAACTGAAAGCGTAGCCGTAAAAGCTACCTATACCATCAGTTTCCAATTTCCTAAGCTGGGTTTCTTACTTCCCGAAAACTCAAAATTCACTGGAAAATGGCTTGTGGCAGAAATCGGTCTACATCCGGAATTTATCGAAAAGGAAAAAACACCTTATACCCTAACAGAGGCAAAGGACATCCGCAAGGTTCTTCGCCCACGCGAACATTTCGCCTATAAAGGCGACTACGGCCATGCAACGCTAATCGCCGGGGCTTTTGGCAAAGCGGGCGCGGCCGTCCTATCCGCAAAGGCTTGTTTGCGAACGGGCGCAGGACTGCTCACTGTCCGATGCCCGGAAAAATGCGTTGACACGTTGCAGTTTTCCGTACCCGAAGCCATGTGCGATCTGGACTCGGAAAAAGAATTTCTCAGCTCCCTGCCTGACCTTTCGAAAAAGAGCGCAATAGCCGTAGGTCCTGGTATAGGCACGGCTCTCGATACGCAGAACATGATCGGCGAACTTTTGCGCATTTCCCCCGCCCCACTGATTCTGGATGCCGACGCATTAAATATCATCGCAATGCGCGACTGGATAGACAAAATCCCGGAAGGCTCCATACTCACGCCACATTTGGGTGAATTCAGGAGATTGGTGGGCGAAAGCCGTGACGGGTTCCAACGCTTGGAAAAACTCCGCGAACTATCCGCTTGGACAAAATCCGTCATAGTTTTGAAAGGAGCGTTTTCAGCCATAGCCACACCCGACGGACGTGTCCGCTTCAACGGTACCGGAAACCCCGGCATGGCCACCGCCGGCAGTGGCGACACGCTCACGGGAATCATTACCGGATTGCGCTCGCAAAATTATTCCGCCGAAGAATCGGCGGTTTTGGGAGTTTACCTCCACGGCCTTGCGGCCGACATAGCTACGGAACGTAAACAAAGCTACGAATCATTGATCGCATCGGATATTACGGAACATCTGGGTTTGGCTTTTCAGAAGGCCCAACACCTTCGTTAACTTCTGGTTTTGAAAAATTGCCTTACATACCTCCTTCTGTTTCTTCCAAAAAAAGAGGGCGTTCTCCATTTATCTCCCTTCAAACCTCTTAGAAAACCCACGCCAAATTCACTGCAAACTCAATAAATCAAAATATTTTACTATTTGTATGAATTTATCGATTTAGAAATCAACTTTTTCACTCGTTCAAATGTCTTTTATCTAACCTTAGAGATAACAATAAACAAACATCAATCTATAGGATGAAGGAAAAAACTATCCAGTTAATCCTACTGACACGAGTTCACCAATGGATCAAAAACACTTTTATATTTCTCCCGCTATTTTTCAGCGCTCAGGTCTTGGATTCCCAAAAGCTGATTACTACAACTCTTTGTGCATTGGGTTTCAGCCTTATCGCTAGCGCTGTGTATGTTTTCAATGATCTTTGCGATATCAACGTTGACAAACTTCATCCGGAAAAAAAGAAAAGACCATTAGCTTCAGGAGCTATCAACCGAAAGGAAGGTGTTGCGCTAATCATTTTTCTATTGTTAGCAGGAACCTCTATTATTGCGTTTTCCGGAGCGAATCCTTGGATCTTTACACTTATAGGATTGTACCTTTTTCAAAATTTCCTTTATTCCGTCTCGCTCAAGCATATCGCTTTACTTGACGTAACCCTAATTGCCATAGGGTTCGTTTTACGCGTACTTATCGGTGGCGTTGCCGGTGATATTGAGCTCTCGTCATGGATTATTATTATGACATTCCTCTTGGCTTGTTTCCTGGCCATTTCAAAAAGGTACGACGATGTGAGAATCATGGAATCCACATCCGTGGAAGTACGAAAAAACCTCAACGGCTATAATCTAAGCTTCGTTACCATTGCCATGGCAATCTTGGCTGCCACGGTTATTATTTCTTATATCCTATATACGGTGTCACCGTCCGTCACCCAACGACTCGGTGAAGAATCGTTCTACACATCACTGTTTGTCACGTTGGGGATTCTGCGCTATCTACAGTTGACGATCGTCCATGAAAAAAGCGAATCGCCCACCAAGGTCTTGCTTCGCGACACTTTTCTGCAAACCGTGATTTTGCTGTGGGTTTGTTCATTTGCCTTTATCTTGTACCTCTGACTTCTCCAGCTTCGTCTGAATTTATGGAAAAAAAGACCATCGCCGCGTTCGATTTCGATCTGACACTGACTGACAAAGACACCCTTTGGGAATTTCTGGTTTTCGCCTTCGGCAAGAGGAAAGTGCTTACGGGACTAGCCTACTGTGCTCCGGATTTGATAGGGATGAAAATGGGACTTCGAAATAATGGCCAGACCAAAGAAAAACTGATCGGGTACTTTACGAAAGGAATGTCAGAACGGGTATTTACAACGGCTTGCGAAGACTTCACCCGCAACCGTTTGCCTTCGATTATAAGACGAAAAGCACTCAACAAACTGCTTTGGCATCAAGACAAAGGACACGAGCCAGTCATAGTCAGCGCAAGTCCCGAAAATTGGATTCGCCCATGGGCCAGCCAATACTCCGTTGAGGTTATCGGAACGAAGCTACTGACATCAAACGGGACACATAGCGGGCTTTTCGCCTCAAAAAACTGTTCAGGTAAGGAGAAAGTAAGACGTCTACTGGAGTTTTTCCCAGAAAGAGAAAACTATACGCTCTTCGCTTATGGCGACAGCTCCGGAGACAAAGATTTACTGGCCTTCGCCGATTATCCTTTTTATCGACGATTCTAGTCTTTTTTACCACAAACGGCCCTCAACCAATGCGTACGCTCCTCTCTATTTTTTCAAAAGAAAATCGTTTATTCACCTTCGGTCTAACTTCCATTATCCTATACTACCTCCCTTATTTGATTTTGGGAGAAAACAGTTATATAAGAATCCACGATAATCTGGACGGGGAAATCATTTACAGGATTTTGCTCTCGCAAAACCCCGGAGAAAAAATAGATCAGGTGATGAACGGCTTGCCGACATTCACCATGATGTCACGCCATAATGTTGTTGTTTGGATTTTCAAATTATTCGAGCCGTTCACCGCATACCTTCTCAATGATTTTTTCGTTCGTATTATCGCTTTTTTGGGAATGTATTTTCTTCTAAAAAAGAAATTTCTCGACAATGGTCCTTATTCGGAAACCATTGCCACCGGCGTCGCCGTATGTTTCGCCCTGATTCCTTTTTATTCGATTTTTTCTGGCCTTACCGTTGCGGGGCAACCTCTCGTATTATTCGCATTCTTAAACCTTACAGACCAAAAGCCTTCTCTTTGGAACTACTTGATCATAATCATTTTCACCCTTTATTCCTCTTTGGTGTTAAGCGGCGTTTTTATATTGGCTGGTCTTGGCGCGTTTTGGTTGTTTCTCTTTATTAAAGATAGGTCCCCAAAGCCTCACTTCCTTATTGCGCTTACCCTCCTAACCATTTGTTATCTTGCCGTAGAAGCGGAATTGGTCGGATCATATCTATTTCAAAAAGACTTTGAGTCACACCGAAACGCACAAGTATTTTATCAACCTGAAATTCTCCGTTCCATCATTAAAAGCGTACAGTTTCTTTCGAAAACGCATTATCACAGCGGCTCATTTTACACAGTCCTTGTCGCACCACTCGCCGTTCTGGTTTTTCTATTTATCAGGCCTCGCCACAAAGCCACACTACCAGTTTCGATAGTCATTTTAACCATCGTTGGGATATATTTCGCTTTCCCGTACATCCGTTTTCATTTTGGAGAAGAAACCAAAATCCTCAAAGCCTTTCAATGGGACCGGTTTTACTTCCTGTTGCCTACATTATGGATGATACTTTTTGCCCTAACATTATTTTCTTTAGAAAAATCAAAACGCTGGAAAAAATGGATTCCTGTCTTTATTATTCTTCAAGCGAGCATAGTGATCGGCGGAGATATAGATTACCTAAACAATTACAAAACGATCTCGGGAAAAGCTTCCGACCAACCCAACTATCGACAATTTTTTGCCTCTGATCTTTTTGCAGAGATCAAAACGAAAATCGGTGAAAAAGCTCCCAACTACCGAGTTGTCAATGTAGGAATTCACCCTGCCTGCGCCCTTTACAACGGCTTCCATACTCTGGACGCTTACCAGACTAATTATCCGATGGCCTATAAAAACGACTTTAGGGAAATCATCGAGCAAGAATTGGATCGCAACAAATTAATCTCAGATAATTTTGACCGTTGGGGAAACCGTTGCTACACCTATTCCAGCGAATTGGGCCTAAATTCTATCAATTCAAAAAACGTAACTGACTCACTTATGGATTTCAGGTTCAATACCAAAAAATTCAAGGCGATGGGCGGTTCACATATCATCAGCGCTGTTCCGATAAAATGTTCGGCAAGAAACAACCTTCAGTTTGTAGAAAAATTCGAAAACGACAGTTCTTTCTACCGTCTGTATCTGTACAAGGTAACAAAGCGGAAATATCCTAAACTTGGAAAAACCAATAAAATACATAATCTTTCAAACCCTTAAACCAAGAATAGAACGCATTGATCCTAAACGACTTTCCCGACATAAACTTTGTCCGAAAATTACGGAATGAGCAGTCTCCCGATTTTCAGCCGGGATCCAACGGCATTTGGCCTAACGTGATAATTCACGCCCAAAAAAAGGAAATCTTTCGTAAAGATATCGTCAGTCCGCTTTCGCTTTTTATGAATATCAAAGGGGAAAGCCATTGTACGACGGAAGGTCGAAAACACTTGATAGGTTCCGGCGAATTTTTACTTGTAAATCCGGATCAACGCATCACTTTGGAAATCGATAATCCAACAGTCACGGAAACGTTTAATATTCATATTAATACCGACTTTTTGCATGGTAATGTTCGTTCATTAATTAGCTCTGACGACGAACTGTTGAACGAGAAAACTAACGATGTACAGGCTCCCTTATTCCATAATCAACTCTACCCCAAACCCGATAATCTGCGCAAACTATCGGATTTTTTAATCGGAAATTTCGACGGACAAACATCCGTAACAAGTAATTTTTCAGAGACCCTTTCTGCTGTAATCGATTCCGTTTATAGTTCGCACCGGCATATCGCCAAAAAGATTGAGAAACTGCCCGCCACCAAGGCTTATGTCAGGCGAGAAGTCTATCGAAGGCTGGCTATTGCTACAGACTATATCCGTTCCAATTATTCCGCAAAGCTAAACCTTGACAAAATAAGCATGGAAGCGGGCTTGTCGAAATTCCATTTCCTCCGGCTTTTCAAAAACTATTTCGGACTGACTCCGGCAAAATTCCTCAATGCGATTCGTATGGAAAAAGCTTCGGAAATGCTTCGCAGTTCGGATATTCCTGTCGCCGAGGTCGCAACTTTGGTCGGTTTCGATTCCGTCAATTCGTTTATCAAATCCTTCAACCGGCATAGTCAGGGTATTTCTCCAAACGCTTTCCGGAATATGGGAAAATGAAAATAGCAATTTCGGATAATCCGGATTCACTGGCATGAGCGACCTTCATATCGCAATCAAATAAAACTAGCCATGCTTCAGATTTCTTACTTCGCATTATTGGCCTTGATCTTGGCCATGATTTTCGTTGGCACTTCTCTTACTTTGAAGCGAATGAATACTCCGCCGCAGAAACGAAAATCAATACTTTTGAAAGTCACTTTCGGTCTAATTGCCTGGTTCGCTTATGTCTTCACGCTCTCAAGCACCGGATTTATAGAAAGCCGAGATTTACCGCCCCGGATGCCTCTGCTGGGTATTTTGCCAACATTCTTATTCACCGCATTCTTTCTCACTACCCGAAGGTTCGACAATTTTATAAAAGCCATTCCTGCCAGTTGGCTGATCTATTACCAAAGTTTCCGGATCATAGTCGAACTGATTATTTGGTCAACTTTTCTGGAAGGGATCATTCCTAAAAACACTACTTTCGAAGGAACAAACCTTGACGTGATGGCTGGTCTTACCGCTCCTGTCGTCGCATATTTGGTTTACAATAAAAGAGCTTTGCCCGAAAATTTCGCTTTGGCCTGGAACTTTGCCAGTATAGCCATTTTAGCCGTTACGGTATTTACATTTATTTCCACCACCTTTTTTCCATCAATTTGGGCAAACCAATACCATATCGACATTAAAGCGTTCGCTTCATTTCCTTATGTATTCATCCCGACGTTCTTTATGCCCTCCGCATTTTTCGTCCACTTTGTTTATGTGTCAAAATATTTCAGAAAGAATTCTACCAAAGCCAAAACCGCACTTCACGCCCAAAGCTGAACTGTTTTCAATAAAAAAGCGCTGGATTCACTCATGTTCCAGCGCTTTTCTTGTCGAGATCAGTTCTATATTCTAATAAAGCGATTCCACTTTTTCCTTCAACCGCTATCTCCGGGATTTCGCCAGTTTGTGTTCGTAAACAAAAAGGGCCAACAGAATCGCTATACCATAAACGTGAAACAAGATATTAATCAAGCCGATTTTTGAAGGAAACACATCTATGTTCAATCCCGCTCTATCCGGATGTACAGCCGTGTACAGCTCCGCCATTTCTATCTGATCAGCAAACATATTCGAGGCGTCAGGAATCACAACCGTAGCCAAAGCGACCACCAATATACCGGAAAGCGCCAAATAAGCGTACCGGCGCCACGCAAACAGCACCGAACCCGGCAACACGAGCAACAGCCCAGCCAGAATCTCGAAGACCGTGACCGGATAAAACATAAGATGGCCGAAAGGGATCTGAACAGGACTCATGGTCAGATATTCCAAAAATGCCGCAGGTTGTATCAACTTGAATATTCCCGGGATTAAGAAAATCAGCCCAAGCCCCATTTTGGCTATCACGTAAAGCGGGTTTTTCATTCCTTCCATTGTGTTCATAGTTATTGGTGTGTATAGAGTTTGTAGGGTTATCAGTATGCGCCAGCTTCGTGGCAACAAGCCCTATATACGGCTACCCGAACTATTGGTTAGCCTATAAACTCTAACTTTAGCAACAATTTTGCGAGACATGTGTAAAACATCTTTCCCGACGATTGGTTTTCACAATACGTTTTCTCGATTTAACACAACATCATACTTATGAATATACGCATACTCATTCTCGCCCTTTTTGTTGCTGGACTTTATTCCTGTTCATCAAAAGAAAAGAAAAAATCACTTCCAAAAACCAACCATAGGGTCTCGGTAAACAAACTCGCTTTTAGCCCGGTGACTATTGACAAACAAGAGAACGTGAACCTAAGAATCAAATCCGGCGCAATGGCTATTTACACTGCCGGCACAATGCGCAATCACGGCATGGTTCTCTCCACCGAAAACGGAAACATTCTCTTTGTCCCTATAGGTGAGAAACTTGTAAACGAGCTTTCGCCTGTCACCATAGTCTCATTTGAACCAAACCTATCAATAGGCCAAAATATGCGGGGCTACCTTTACACCGGTTTCGATGCGGAGGAGAGTTTGCCAGTAAAACTCGCTACCCAGATTACGCTAACGGACTCTTTATGCTCGGGAAGGGTAATTGCCATATCCAGCAAAAAACCCGCTGACACCAGTGTTTTTGTATTCAACAATATGAAGGTTTTTAATTTGGGTAGGTTCGCCAGTAAAACGGAAAAATGAAAAAATGGACTTTCGGTAAAAACAAAAGGCTCCGAACTTCATATTTCGGAGCCTTTTGTTTTTTAACGTTTGTATTTGGATGATTATCTCCCCAAGGCTTTCGCGTAGAGTTCTTCGTATTTATTTGCGATAACCGGGTATGAATAACTACTCACAATACCCGCACGCGCGTTCGACGCCAAAGCTTCAGTTTTAGATTTATCGGTTAACAGTTCCTTCAGACGTAACGCCAAATCAGTTGCGTTTCCATATTCCGCCAAAGCCCCATTCCGGCCGTTTTTCACCAACTCGGGCGTTCCTCCCGTGGGAAAAGCAACCACTGGCAACCCGCAAGAAAGCGCTTCCATTATCGTACAACCGAAATTCTCGTCCAACGATGGCGTCACGTACAAATCCGACGCTTGGTAGAACTCCCGCATTTTGTCCTCGCCCCTCAGCAAACCTTTATAGCTTACCTCGCATATGATATCCGCAAACAGCTTCTCTTCAGACTCGGTCTTGCCACAAACGAGCAATGTCAATTTATCAATCAACTCAGGATTCTCTGACAGCAATTTGCCCAAAGCGTCTTTCAAAATCGAAAATCCCTTACGGGGATCGTCAAGATTAAATGCGCTAAAGGCCAACACAACTTTTTCGGGAGCAAGTCCAAACAATCTTTTCGCCGAAGCCTTGTCCCCCGCCGGAGCGAAAAGTTCGGTATCGATCGCGTTGGGAATATTTGTCAAGCTACGTTCCGAAAGCAACGAGGATTCAGACGCCAGGTCGGTAATCCATTGGCTTACACCCACAAAATGGAAATTGCCGCTATCGTAAACCTCTTTCTTCTTTTTCCAAATCTGATGTGACAAATCCTCCGGCGCAGGCTTCTTGAGGTATTTGCAATTCCCGCAAGCCTGCTGATAGTTAAGGCACTCCTGACTATGATGACATCCGCCCGTAAAAGGCCACATATCATGCATCGTCCAGATAATCGGTTTACCCAAACGGGCCAAATACTGCAATCCCTGCAAAGAGACAAAACCCTGATTTATCCAATGTAAATGAAGCACGTCCGCCTCACGAACTTCCAGACGATCCCAGATTCGGGAACCTACAGTAGCCGTCGAGAATTTATAGCGAACGGATTTATCTTTTTCATAAGGAAGAAAAAAAAGCTTTTCCAGCCCTAATCGGAACATCCCCAAACCCGAAGACTTGTAGGGCCTGGCCGTCTTTTCCGAAAACTGCACCAAACCGGACAAATGATGATCCCGGGTAGCCAGGGCATCATACAACCGATTTCCGGCAATCGCCGCGCCACCGGATTCCGCAAACGTATTCAGGAACGTAATTCTCATCCGTCAGTCTTTTCGGTAAATGTCAAGATTATGCTTTTTGGTGAAATTGGACACCAAGCCTTCTTTGTCAAGGTTGACGATATTATACGGCGAAAATTTCTCCAAAAACTCAAACGTAAGCGAGCAATTGAACAGAAACTGCCCCATCCGCTTATAAATCGGATTGTCTGCCAAACGACGAGTAACGGTTATATCGTCATAAAAATGATTGTCCTCGAAAAAAGCTTCGTTGTTCTCGTTTACGCTTACGGTTTTGAAATAATCGTTGTCCAATCCGCAAAGGTAAATTGTATCGTAACCGCAATACAGGGCGATGCTCAGCGCCTTGAACGTACTCAAAGAGTAATAGCCCAGCGGTTTGGTAATGTCCTCCACGTTATCGGTCCGGATATCGCAAAAATCAGGAAAATGGTAAACCGTCCGGTATTTGCCCAAACCCTTGAAGCGCATCGGAGCGAACAGCGCCACTTCGTCATCAATCACCGCCTTTATGTCTTCCTTGATTTCGGCCCGGCGTTTTTCCGTAGTTTCGTCAAGCAACAACCCGAAATGTCTTGGATCGCTGAATACGGCATAATCCAAACGCAAGTCGTAAACCTGTTTTATCTTGGAAATAAAACTGTTGATACCGAAAATCTCAAAACCTTCCTCCCGCTGATAACGGGCCACTTTTTCGTAATCGAGCTTCTTTAGCGACGGCCCGCCCGCCAAAATAAATGCGGACTTTCCTTTTTTGCTTCCTCTCAAAGCCTTCAGGGCGTCCATTTCCTGTTTATTCGGTCTGATATATTGGAAATAGTGTTTCCAATATTTCATGGTCAAATATATCCGCTTCATTACGGCGTCGCCCAAGCTCTCCGCCGGATTCAACCGTATGAGTTTCGCCTCCTGCTTTTCCGCCCAAGTATTTATACTCATTGATGAAATTGTTGCTGTTGCTCAAAATAAAGGGAAATCGCCTTATCAAGCTGGCCTTCCCTCTTTAGAATCGTCTCCACAAATTCGCGAAAGGCGCCCTCTCCTCCCGCTTTTTCCATAACAAAATCGGCTTTCGCTTTCACGTATTCCGGAGCGTTGGCCGGCGACGCCGCAACGCCCACTTTATCCATCAGAAGCATATCGTTCAAATCATCGCCGATATACGCTACCTCTTCCCAAATACATCCCTGTTTGCGGATAATCGCTTCCACTATTGCCACTTTATTCTTGGCTCCCATTTCCAGATAATCCACTTTCAGCTTATCGGCCCGGCGCTGGACAATCTCGGTATTTTCTCCGGTGATGATTCCCACGGGAATATTCAGAAGACGGCAAAAAAGTACTCCCGCACTATCGGAAGTATTAAACTTTTTCCACTCGTTGCCCGTGCGGTCGTAGTACATGCCACCGTCGGTCCAAACGCCGTCGATGTCAGTGAGAACCAATTTGGGTAAAGCCATTTCGGTATCGGATAATTGTGTTTCTAAAAATTATTGGGAGAAATTGTTAGGGTTAATCCACGTCGGCGGGATAGATGATTTCGTCTTGCGGAATATCACGGTTCAGTTTTCTTCCTATCAAAAGACTCCGATCCGACCACTTCACGCCGTCTCCCGGGCTGAGCAAGTGGATATCGGCTTCAGTCACACTCTCGCCGGCTTTCATCGGACGGGAAGTGGCCACCGAGCGTTCCAGTTTATGCCTTGCGGCGATCACACTGTCGGGAACTACAATTTCCTCCACTCCCATCGAGCGCTCCAAGTTCCGGATATCGCGAACCATACGTGCTACACCGTCCACGCCCAAAGATCCGGCTTGGTCGGTACCTTTCATCTGGCGATCGAGCGTAATATGTTTTTCAATCACTCTACTACCCATCGCGACAGCGGCCAAAGGCGTAGCGATACCGATAGTGTGGTCGGAATATCCAATAACGTAGTCCGAATAATTCTTCTGCAAATATTTAATCGTATTCAGATTTACGTTTTCGTATCGGGTCGGATATTCAGAAACGCAATGTAAAATCGAGACATTATTGTGGTGCTTTCCGATCATTTCCAAAGCTTCGTCAAGCTCGCGCTTTCCCGCCATTCCGGTAGAGATAATCATCGGAATTCCGGTTTCGGCCATAGCTTCGAGCAAAGGCAAATTGGTCAAATCGCGAGAAGCGACTTTCAGCCGGTCCGGAGTGAAAAGCTTCAGCATACTCAGGCAACCGACGGCGCAAAGCGTTTCCACAAACTCCAATCCTTTGGATTTGGCGTATGAGTAAAGCTCGAAATGTTGCTCGTCGTTCAGTTCCAACACTTCGCGATGTTCGCCGTAAGTCTTGCCGAAAGAATGCGGCGAATCATACGGACGATTCATTTGCGAGACGGAAAGCTCTTCTTTCAAATCACGCTTAGTCAGCTTCACGGCGTCCATTCCCCGAAGTTTTTCGCCAAAGAGCTTGTCTTCCACCGGACGCGACACCACGTCCATAATCAGCTTCGCAATATCGACGGAACCGTTGTGGTTCTGCCCGATTTCGCCTATCAGATATGTCGATTCCATCATTTTGAATTCTTGTCGATTTCTCGTTTCATGCCTTTTTCCAATTCCGGAAATTCTTCCAGAATATCGAGCACATTTTCATAAGAGCAATCCAGGTTCCGTTTTGCCAATTCTCCGAAAACCATTTGCGCCGTGGCGAAGTCGCCCGCCGTATCGATAGTCAGCCGGACGTTTTCGCTTTTCACAATCCGCTCGGGCGCCGGCGTCCATTCGCAATGGAAGATCCCGGGATTCCCGTAAATGAAATTCGTTACATGCTCCCTATAAAGCTTTTCTTCCGTAAGCTTCGACGCTTTTTCCAGAGCCCCGGCGCTCACTATTTCGCAGAAGAAACCGTAATGCGTCAAGATTGCGGGCTTTTCACCAACACGATAGCTTCTGTAATCGGACGGACTTTCCTTAAAATCCGAAACCAAACGCTCGAACAAAGCCAGATCCAGAAACGGATTATCAGCGCAAACCCGGACTACGGTCTCAAGCCCTTGACCGTTCGCAACCTGAACAAAGCGGGACATAACATCCGATTCGCTTCCGCGAAACACCTTCGCTCCCGAACTTTCCGCCACCGAGGCGATTTGGTCATCGCCCGGCAGTTCGCTGGTAGCCACGGTTACGGGGATGCCAAAGCTGTTCGATTTCAACCTTTCGATCAGGATTTCCAGAATATTTTTGCCCTGAAAAAACGGCTTGAGCATTTTCCCCGGCAATCTGGTAGAACCCGAACGGGCCTGTATCACTATTCCGATTTTTTCCATTTGGCTATAGTTCAGCGCGATGGTTTGGGAGTAAGCGCCCGGCGAGTTGTCCATCGGGCAAAAAACAATGGAAAACTACGAGAAATCATTCTAAAAAACTTAATTTCCGCCTTCTTATCCATCTTCAAAAGACGCTTTCAACTCGTAATGGGCATCGTTTTAAGGCAAAGCCTCAAATCCTCTATCGTAAATTACGCGGCCGTAGCTCTGGGAGCCGTCATCAATATTTGGTTTTTTCCCGAATATCTGAGCAAATCCGAAATCGGGATATATCGCTACGTCTTCAATGTTCCATTGTTGATCGCCGGCTTTCTGCAATTCGGCGCATCAAGTTCCATCGATCACTTCTACCCTATTTATTCCAAAAACAATAATGACCGAAACAGGTTCCTGAGTTTCGTATTTCTTTATCCACTTCCGCTGTTTGTAGCAGGCGCATCGCTATTTTTTCTCTTTAGGAAACCGCTGGACAACTTTATGATAGGCGATACGCCAGAGATGGCCCCTTATCTCATACTTTTGGTTCCACTGACATTAATCTGCATCTACCGTTCTCTCGGTGAGGCTTTATGCCGTAGCGCTCACAGAATTGTGGTGCCAAGCGTACTGCGTGATCTGGCTCCAAGGTTCGCAATTCTGTTCCTCCTGCCATTGCTGGCCTACCAAATCATCGATTTTCAAGAAATGGCGATAGGGTTAACTCTGTTTTGGGGCCTTTTCGTCATTATTCTACTATTCTACGGAGCCAAACTCAATCCCTTCCACCTTACCAACTTCAAAGCCTTCCTCACACCCGAACGCCGAAAAGAGATTTTCACTTACAATTCCTTCGTCTTTATCGGTAGCGCCGGCGGGTTAATTATCGCAAATACCGACACGCTAATGATTCCAAAACTTACGGGATTTGAGGATTTGGGCGTTTATTCCATAGCATTCTATATTGGTTCGGTTATCGAGGTTCCGCGCAAGGCACTGTCGCAAATCAGTCTTCCTATTATTTCCAAAGCGATAAAAGAAAACGATATAAAACAGGTGGAGTCGCTTTACAAGAAAACCGCTATCAATCAGCTAATCGTAGGCGGTTGGTTATTCTTGGGGATCGCCTGCAATACGGATTTTATTTTCCACTTAATGCCTAAAGGCGACGAATACGTACAAGGCCTTTACGTTATCCTGTTTATTGGCGGAGCCAGACTGATTGATATGGCTTTTGGTGTGAATAACGAAATCCTGCTCTATTCAAAATACTACAAACTCAACCATTGGATCACGATCGCTTTCGCTGTTCTGATGATCGCCTTGAATTATATTTTCATCCCTGCCTACGGAATTAACGGCGCCGCTTTCGCTACGTTTTTGTCTGTCGCTATCTACAATTTGTCTAGATTCCTGATCGTTTGGAAAAAAATCGGAACGCAACCATTCACCTTAAAGACTGGAATAACTCTCGGCTTACTCGCTCTAACCGCATTTATAGCGCTGAATATCAGCTTTTCCAATTTCTGGATCACATTCCTTTTGCGCGGAACTTGGATTACGCTAGCGATCGTAGCCGGAGTATTGGGTTTTAAGCTTTCCGACGACTTCAGCGGGTTATTCCGCAAATTTTTCAACAAAGGATAACCGCCAATGTCAGCTTGACGTTTGAAACGGAAGGGTTCCGTCATTATATTGTTAGACGGACACTCCGCTTCATGGCCCTTTTCCTTCTAACCGGACTTTTATGGAACAGAAAAACTTACGACTCCAACCATTCATAATTTTTCTAATCTTCGTACTCGCCTTGGGTTCCACCGGGTGTGGCGGACGCAAACGCGCCAATATTCGGCAGAAGCGGGTAAATACCGTAATCAGCGCGGCCAGAAGCTACAGGGGAACGCCTTACAAGTGGGGAGGAACCAGCAGAGCGGGCTTAGACTGTTCCGCTTTGACAATGAACTCGTTCAAATCAACGAATATCCACTTGCCCAGAAGCACCAAAGACCAAATCAAAATCGGGGAAAAAGTAAAACTGAACGATCTTAAACCCGGCGATCTGGTTTTTTTCGGAAGCGTAAAACGCAAAAGGAAAGTAGCGCATGTCGGAATCGTGTCGAGAGTACGGGGCAAAGGCGACGTTTATTTCATTCACGCGTCCACCAGCCTGGGCGTAATCGAAAGCAAGTTGCACACAAAGTATTACCTGAAAATCTTCAAACAAGGGAGAAGAGTGCTCTAAAGCGAAAATTTGGAGCACCTATTGCACCGTAAATCCAAACAGGCGATAACGGCGAAATCCGCCGGAAACCCTTCTATAGTTCCCGATCTTTAACTAGTTTTGTGACCGATGCAATTTCTTTATCCCCAGTTCATCTACGGTTTGGCCCTGTTGGCCGTTCCCTTGATCATTCACCTTTTCAATTTCAGAAAAGTGAAACGGGTTTATTTTTCCAATACCGCTTTCCTGCATCAGGTTGAAAAACAGCGAAAGACCCGACACAGACTCAAACATTGGCTGGTTCTAGCGTCCCGGATGCTCGCCGTGGCCTGCCTCGTTTTCGCTTTTGCCCAGCCGTATTTACCTCCGAAAAACGGACAGCTTACAGAGAATTACGTCAACATCTATCTTGACAACTCCTTAAGCGCATCAAATAAAACCGCCGAAGGGCAAACGGTTCTTGACGAAGCCGTGGGCAGAGCCGTGGATTTGATCGGAACATTCCCGAAAGGGACCAGATTCCGGCTATTGACAAACGAATTCGGGCCGTCCTCAAACTTCTACAGGTCTTCGGAAGAAACCCTCGAAGCGCTTACCGAAATCAAATACAGCGCCGCCACCCGCGATTTTGGGTCGGTGATGGGAAGATTGAAAACAGGCAATAAAGCTTCGCAATTTTTCTGGGTTTCGGACTTCCAAAAATCCACGCTCGGCGATCCGTCAGCGGTCACAGCCGATTCCGCCCTCAAAATAAGTCTGATCCCCGTAGCCTCTGACAAAAGCCCGAACATCTACATCGACAGCGTTCGGCTCGGGACTCCGTTCTTGATGGGGCACGAAAAAAATAAACTGATCGCCCGATTGGGGAATACCGGCGAGAAAGATCGCTATGGAGTCGCCATCAAACTCAGTGTAAACGGAAGGCGGATCGCTAACACTTCCGCAGACATCGCCGCCGGCGAAAACAAAGAAATCGAGTTTGACCTTCCGGATGGATTGGAAAAAATAAACAAGGGAAAAATCAGTCTTGAGGATTTTCCGGTCACTTACGACAACGATTATTTTTTCACCCTAAAAAAGGCCGATCCTGTAAGGATTTTAGAAATCAGGGGCGACAATATATCTTCTGACGTAGCGGATGTTTACAGTGACAACGAAGTATTTGATTTCGCCACTTCCCCCGCCAACAACCTTGATTATGACAGACTGAAAAGAACGGATCTGGTAATCCTCAACGGTCTGGAAAAAATAGACGAAACACTGGCCTTCGCCCTAAACGATTATCTGGACGGCAACGGTTACGCGTTGCTTATTCCCGCCCAAAAACCAGATTTGACAACTTATGGAAGCATAACCCGGGGCGCCAGCCTTACGCTTACGCAAGATTCCGTAAAAAGAAAACTGGCACAAGTGGACCAACAGGACCCGTTTTACGCCAACGTGTTCGAGAAAAACAAAGAGCGGGTAAATATGCCCTCCGCCATGCGGGTTATCGCCACAGGCCGGAAGGCCCACAGCAAGCTGTCGTTCCGAGACGGAAGGCCATTTCTATTCGAATCGCCGAGACGATCTAACTTGCTAATCCTAGCTTCGCCTTTGGATAACGCTTTTACGGACCTGCACAACCACGCTTTGTTTGTACCCGTGATGTACAAGTTAGCGACACATTACCGCCCGGGAACCTCGCGGCGCCTCGCCTACACCCTAGACGAAGGCACCGCCGAAATCTCAGCAGAAGGCCTCAAGCCGAACAATCCCGTAAGACTTCGCCAAGGCAAAACCGAGCTTATTCCGTCAGGGCAAGTCTCGGGGCAGAGCCTGATCCTCGGCTTACCGAAATTCGCGATGAGCCCGGGATTCTACGAGGTAATAACGGACAAAACAACCCCGTCGGACCTTTTGGCTATCAATCAGGCCAAAGCCGAATCATTCACCGAATGCTGGGACAACAACGACCTTAAAAAAGCCTTGGCCAACGTGCCAGGCGTAATCATATTCGAAAGCCAGGACGGACAGGGCTTTCGCAACGAACTCTCCGAAAGATTCCAAGGCCAAGCCTTATGGAGGTACGCTTTGTTGCTCACCCTGATGTTCTTGCTCACGGAAGTATTAATTCTTAGATTTTTCAGATAGATCCGGAAAACTTCGGCCATGAGCGTATTAATCACACGGACAACGATTGCAGACAAAAACTCTGGACACAACGGAAAAACCAAAAACGTACTCATCGAACACGGTCGCATAACCGCCATTACCGATGAGACGCCAAAAGCGGACAAAATCATAGAAGGCGAAGGCTCCTTCCTCTCTACGGGATGGTTTGATATGCGAAGCAACTTCCGCGATCCGGGTCTGGAGTACAAAGAAGACCTCCAATCCGGACGGCTTGCCGCCCAAGCCGGCGGTTTCACGGACGTTTTGCTGATGCCGGAAACGGATCCGGTTATCGCCACAAAAAACGAAATCCGATATCTCGTAGCGACCAACCACGACAACCTCGTACAAATTCACCCTGCTTCGGCCGTCACACTTGGACTTAAGGGCGACAGTTTCACTGACATGGTTGACCTACACCATGCGGGTGCCAAAGCGTTTACGGAAGGGGAAACGCCGATTCACAACAGCGATATTCTCCTCAAAACTTTACAGTACCTCCAGCCGATCAATGGTCTTTTGATCAATCGTCCAGAAGATTATTACCTCAGCCTTTTTGGCCTAATGCACGAAGGCCACCAAAGTACGCTGATGGGCACCAAAGGCATTCCATCTTTGGCTGAAACACTGATGGTTCAGCGTGACCTGAACTTGCTCAGATATGCGGGTGGGAAAATCCACTTTGCGAAAATCTCGGCAAAAGGTACAGTTGAGGCTATAAGAGAAGCCAAGGCCGAAGGCCTGCAAGTAACTTGCGATGTAGCCGCCCACCAACTCTGTTTTACGGATGAAGACTTGGCCGGTTTTGACACCAACCTTAAGGTTTCGCCTCCGTTCCGTTCAGAAGAAGATAGGCTGGCCTTAATCGACGGCTTGCTAGACGGCACTATCGATGCGATCGTTTCTTCTCACGAACCTCATGACATCGAATGCAAACGTTTAGAATTCGACTTGGCGGATCCAGGAATTATCGGTCTCCAAACTGTTTTCTCTACTGCCCAGCGCGGAATTCCACAGGATGTTTTCCTTGAAAAAGTTACGGTAGGACCAAGAAGCATTTTGGGAATTGAGTCTCCAAAGATTGCCGAAGGAGAAACAGCGTGTCTTACACTTTTTTCTCCTGAGACTAAATGGACATTTGACGAAAAAACTAACAGATCGAAGTCGGAAAACTCTCCGTTTTTCGGATTAGAACTGGAGGGAAAAGTCTTAGCCACCTTTAACAACAATCAAATCTACATAGCCAAATAAGACTCCTTTTCTATGGTAAAAACAGCTATAAAATACGGTTTGGTTGGAGGCGCTATCTGCATAGCGCTTCTTTTCGGGATGTCTTTATTTTTGGAAAACCCGATTAGTGAATCGGAGATCCCTTTTATTTTGATACTGGCCATTTTCATTTTCTCGGCAATCCGAGACTTTAAAAAAAGTCTGAACCGCGGGTTCCTGAAGTTTTGGCAAGGCGCGTCTATCGGTTTTATCGTCTATATGACTTGTAGCGCACTTTCCGGCGCAGGTGTTTTTGCTCTAAGCGCTACCAAACCAGAAACTGTCCAGACACTGCTGGATCACCAAATTGAAAACTGGGAAAGCTCAAAAGAGGAAACAATCAAAAACCGCGGAGAAGAGTATTATAACGAATATCTCTCCGACCTTCGAAGCGCTGACGGTTCAAGTATCGCTACCGCCGTTTTCATAAGGCAAATAATACTAGGCATAATTCTCACTTTCGCCTTGGCCATGATTATGAAAAAATCGGAGCCCTAACCTTCCGATAATTGACCTTTCGCAGGTATTCGAATACAAAAAAGGCCTACCCTATTGGGTAAGCCTTTTTTAACACCTTCGATTTTCATCCGAATTAGTTCTCGGTATATTGTTTTACGAGTTCCACCAATTGATCGAAATCCAAAGGCTTCTGCATATACTCGTTAATACCAACGGACTTGAAATCTTCCATCGTATAATTTCTTGCGTTACCGGTGATGGCAATAATCGGAATGTTCGCTACATCTGGATCTTCAGAAGACCGGATTTGCCTAGCACACTCCATGCCGTCCATAATCGGCATATTGATATCCATCAAGATAACATCAAAAGGTTGTTTTGCCAGCGCGGCCATCACTTGTTTGCCGTTTTTCACTGACGTGATTTTGTAATCTTGGATTACAAGGATTTTCTTGGTTAGATTCTGAATAACCGAACTATCCTCTGCAATAAGAACTCTTTTCCCAGCCATAATTGCTTAAGGGTTAATGATCCGTAGATAATTTTTCTTGAACTCCAGATAAGCGTCCCACAAATGATCCAAATCACATTTAAGGTTTGTGTCGTTCCCAGCTTTGAGATTTGCCTCAATATCCCGAGCCCAACGAGTGACACGATCAATCCCCAACGTACCTGCGTTCCCCTTTAACGTGTGCAAGTTACTTAAAATAATTTCACGACCTTCCGTTTCAAGCGAAAGTTTGCATCCGTTAATTAGTTCTGCCGCCTCAATATCAAAATCTCCATATACGTCATTGATAATTGACGAATCAGCGTACTTGCGGAGTTGATCGGTGACCGCAGTATTGATTATTGGTTCCGCTTCGGATTCCTCAACTTCCGGCTCAACGGCCTCAACTTGTTGGCCTACTATATGGTTCACTTTGTCCAAAAGATCTTTGGCTCTCACTGGTTTAGGCACATAATCGTCAAAACCTTCGCTTAAAAACCGATCACGGTCCTCTCTCATGGCATAGGCCGTCATGGCTATTATTGGAGGTAACTGCTCAGGGCATAAGTTTCGCAGTTTCTGAGTAGCTTCAATACCGTCCATTCCAGGCATTTGGATATCCATGAATATTACATCAAACTCATGTTCCAAAGCCATCTCGATAGCCTTCTGCCCACTGTCAACAAGCTCTACCCGACAACCTGCCTTTCTTAGAATTTCACCAGATACAGTCCGATTGATCATGTTGTCATCAACAAGCATAATCTTAGGCGCTTTTCCTTCCAGATAATTACTGATATCCACTGAGTCATTCTTCGGTTTGTTCAATTCCGAACCCACTTCGGGCAAACACTCTTCCGTAGTAACGGTAAACCAGAAAGTACTGCCTTGCCCTTCCTCGGAAGCTACGCCGATACGTCCTCCCATCAGTCCGCAAAGCTCTTTTGAGATAGCCAAACCAAGCCCAACGCCTCCAAATGATTTGCTGGTCGAGATATCCGCTTGGGTAAAGCTACTGAAAATTTTCTCCAGATTCTCTTTAGAGATACCTATACCCGTGTCCACAACTTCCGCATAAACCCTTATTTGCCCAGGGCGCACAAGGTCTTCCTCTTTCCTTAGGTTGATATCAATCGAACCGCCCGCTTCCGTAAACTTTATGGCATTGGAGGTAAGGTTTGATAATACCTGTAACATTCTGGTCTCATCAAGCGACAACACCGCAGGCAATCCCTCCTCCAACATAAAGCCTAACCTCACGCCTTTTTCCTTCGCTTGGTGATGGTATAAGGACACAAACTTCTCCATCAAATCCGTCAGCCTCACCGGAGTTTTGTAAAGTTGCATCTTTCCGGCCTCAATTTTCGAAAGGTCCAATATATCATTCAGAATATTAAGCAGTGTCTCTGACGACTTCTTAATAGTCTTCACATATCCTTTTTGCTCCTCGTCAAGCTTAGTGTCGGCAATAAGATCAATCATACCTATAATACCGTTCATAGGTGTTCTGATCTCATGACTCATATTAGCCAAGAAACTTTCCTTCACTTTCAGTGAATTCTCCGCTACGTCTTTTGCCGCCTTCAATTGTTTATTCGCTTCTACTATAGGAGTTATATCCCGGGCCACACCTTCTATCTCTACGTGTTTCCCTCTGCGAATCAGCCTGACATTACAAATACACCTCAGAAGATCCCCGTTCTCCTTAATCAAGGACGCTTCAAAATCCCGAACTGACTGCGACTTCAACAACCTTTTGAAAAGCTGTTTTGTTTTCGGAGTATACTTATAATAATCATTTATATTATTCTTTTTATTATTTAATATCTGCTCCGAATTAAGTCCCGTAACCTCTTTTACGGAAGGGCTTAGCATTGTCAGCTTGCCATTTGGCAGGCACCTGAAGTAAAGGTCTTGAAAGGATTCGAATATATCCCGAAACTTAAGTTCGCTTTGGATCAGCTCCAATTCCGTTTTCTTCCCTTCCGTGATATCATAGGCAAAACCCGAAATCTCATTCACGGATTTATCTCCCGGAAGGAAAATAGGATTGAGGAACACTTTACGCCAACATTCGGTATTCTCAATCCGGTTTTGGATCATAATCTCAAAATCAACCGGACCGCCCGTTTCGAAAACCCTACCGTACTTTTCCCGCCAGAACTTCGCGCTTTGTTTGGGCTCCACATAAGTTCCTCCCGGCAACGATTCTGAAATCAGCACATGCCCAGCCGCGCCTAGGCCCTTGGCCATGTATTCGGAAATATCAGTCTCGAAGGCCTTATTAAAAGACGTAAACCTCCATTCTTGATCTATGGACCAAATATGGTGTGTCCCGCTGTCGAAAATAGCGCGCTGTCTAGCCGCTTGGGCTTTGAAAGCATCTTCCTTGTATTTCTTGTCAACAGCTACGGCCAACTGCCCCGAAATAAACTTCAGAAGATCCAAGTCACGAATACTGAAGACTTCCTTTTTATCGAAATTCACAACAGCGATCGCTCCAATCACCCTGTTTTTCAACCTCAACGGCACTCCAAGCCATGAAGCCGGAAACTCCCCTTCAGCCTGAAGGTCATACTCCTGCGAGAATTCCTTAATGTCATTCTCATAAAGCAATTTCGAGCTGTTTCTCTCTATTACATTTTCAAGCAACTCAAACGAGTAATGTCTCCTTTCCGCCGATTCCGCCTCACACGGATTATCCGAATCCGAACAGAAATGGGAAGTCTCTCCACCAAAAAGTTCGTCATCCAGCCTCACATATAATCGCTGAGCCGGAAGAATCTTTCTCAGTTCCTCATGGATATTTTTAAAAAGAGTTACTGTATCGTTACTGTCCGAGACTATTCTCGCTATATAATAATATAGCTTGAGGGCGCTTTCGGCTTTTAGGCGATTGCTGATGTCATGGAATGAGGCGCTGATCTCGTAAAGGTTCCCATTACGGAAGTCGCCTTTCAAACTTCCCAGCAAACTAATCTCTTTCCCTCCTTTAGTCAATAAAGTGACCTCCAGCCTAACGGGCTTCCTCTTTGCGTCCAGCCTTTCGAGGGAATCCATGAAATGTTGCCGGCTAAACGGAGCCAACAAGTCCACAAACGACTGGCTTCTTGAATTTTCCGTATCCAAGCCTAGCTTCGAAGCCCAATCGTTCTGAATAAACTTGAAAGTCAAATCTTTTCTCAGGACAACAGTAAAGTCCTCAGCCCTATCTTCAAAATTCCTATTCGGCTCTTTTTCTTTTCTCCTTTCCTCCGTGATATCTTCGCCCAAAAGGGTAATGCCCGAAACTTTTCCGCTTTCGTCAAAATATAGGATAAGATTAAAATGGCACGCCCTGGCCCCACCGGATTTGGTAAGAACCAATACCGTAACACGGTCCCTTTCGATATCTTCGCCATGACTGACCAGTGCATCGAACTCTTCCCGAGTCTTTTGCCTGACGGCAAATGGCAGGAACAAATCGAAAAGGTCCTGGTCGTCTATTTCGTCAAATTCATAACCGACACCGGTCAGAAACGCCTGGTTGGCATAATTCACTCTGCCCTGATTATCGATAGACAGAGCCCAAAAGCGGGCATTATCCAGTGATGTCTCAATCTTTTTCGCCGCGCGAATTTCCGACTGGTGAAAATTACGTTTTTCCTCTAGCTCTTTCAGGTCAGTTACGTCTTCGGCAAAACACAACAGTTCGCCTTCCGTATCACGCGGAATTTTAATCGTTTCCTCTAACCAACGGTACTCGCCTCTTAGGTTCTTTATTCTATAAGTCAGAGAAGCGTTTTCCATTCTGGCCGCCACTTTTCCAACGCCTCTTTTCACTTCCTCAAAATCATCAGGATGAATCAAACCAAACCATTTGGACAAAGTGCCTTCTCCCTTTTCCAATCCATATTCGGAAGTCCAGAGAGTGGACACCGAATGAAACTCCTTACCCGCACCAAATGCCCGGAATAGTCCGGTAGATTTATCATCATCTCCTTTTCCAGACTCTGAGAAAGAACGGACTTTTACTACAAAAAGAGCCTCGCCCGCCAGTTTATGCGACACCACTAGCATGTCCACTCTCATAAAGCCGCTATCCGACCGTTCGATTCTGCGACTCTCCCTCCAAGATCTGGCGTTTTCGGGTCTATCGGTCAAAAGCTCCGCAAAAAAACTGTCAGAACCGAGCCTGTGTTCGCCGAAAATTTCCACCGAAGACTGGGAATACGCCAAAGGTAGACCCGACTCATCGAGCACCACGCAAGGCCCGCCACCCTCTCTGTGGCTTTCGCTCAGAAGCTCGCGCCCCAACATCTTCCTAATCTCACTGTTCTCCTCTACCAATTCCTGCCTGATTACTGATTCCGGGTACTTCATGCCTAATGTTGCTTTCAAATCAAACGAACACTTTTACGACTCCATACGTCAATTCAAAAAATAATGTCTTATTTTCTGGACTTAAAAAAAACGGGCCTTTCGAACGAACAAAATAGGCATTATACTTAATAAATACACCGGTAGTTCTTCAGGAATTCGACCTTACGGTGAGCAAAACGAGGAATTCCATAAAAAAGCCCCGTGTTACCGCACTTAGAAATGAACTTGGAAAAAAATAAACTTATCGTTATCGAAGGCCCAACGGCCGTCGGCAAAACCGCCCTTTGTGTTAATCTGGCAAAAAAACTCGGGACCGAAGTCGTAAGCGCCGATTCCCGCCAATTTTTCAAGGAAATGGCCATCGGAACCGCCAAGCCGACCGTAGAGGAAATGGATGGCGTAAAACACCATTTCGTCAATTGCAGATCGGTAAAGGAACCTTACAGCGCCGGAAGCTATGAGGTCGATGCGCTAGAAGTTATCGGAAAGCTCTTCGAAACCCACGACTCCGTTATACTTACAGGAGGTTCAGGGCTTTATATACAGGCTGTCTGTGACGGGATGGACGCTTTTCCGCCAATCCCAACGGAAATCAGGGACCGCTGGACTCGACGAATAGACGAGGAAGGCGTAACTAAAATAGCGCAAGAATTGGCAGAGGCCGATCCCGCAACTTACGAACTAGTGGACACATTAAACCCAAGAAGAGTCTTGCGGGCGATGGAAGTGCTGGAAGTAACCGGAAAAGGGCTCGCCGAATGGCACAGCGGAACAAAACCACGTGATTTCGACATCGTCAGAATAGGCCTAGAACGTGACCGGGAAGAGCTTTACGAAAGAATAAACCTACGGGTAGACCTGATGCTGGAAGCCGGACTTATGGACGAAGTAAAACGGCTAACGCAGTGGAAAGAACTTACGGCTCTGAAAACTGTCGGGTATAAGGAGATTTTCGGATACTTAGACGGGGAATACGATATGGAAGAGGCAATCAGGCTAGTAAAGCGTAATACGAGACGTTACGCAAAACGGCAATTGTCATGGTTTAAACGAGACGAGGAAATGACTTGGTTCCACCCTGAAGACGAAGCCGGTATCATTAACCATATAAACGCTCATTCCTAAGCTCAATTCGACACTTTCTCTCACTGGAACGTGGATAGAGCTTCATCTGGTTAAGTGAAAAATCACACACAAAATTCGGTCACAGTCAAAAAACTGCTGCAAATCAGTTTTTCACACATTTAACTTGTAAAACCTCGCACAATATTACACGCTAAATTGTCGTTCGAAATCTGGCTTTCACGATTCTGGGAGCCCCAAATTTAGGACGAAGAGCGATGAAATTAACAAAAACAGACTTTGGCCCGCAGGGATTATTAGTGCTTATGGAAGCGCCCGGCATTAACCTTTTATTATACCCGAACACGACAGACAGGGCAATTCCCACGATGTGGAGCGGGTCCAAGCCTTGGAAATGGAAAATGGAAGGTTGCGTAGGTTCCGAATTGATAGAAACCACATTTAACCATGAGGACGGAAAACCGAAAGAAAAGTCGATAGTAAAAATGCTGAAGCCTTTCAAAAACGGTATCGGAGAAGCTATTCAGTTGGCTACCGCCAAATAAATCTCTTCGAAAAACCATTTCATCGAAAAAACTTCTTCATTCCAAAAGGGAAAAAGATTTCGGATAATCCCCTGACACTGTTGGGGTAATAAACGTAAAGATCTTTCCAGCCGACTTCCGAAAAATAAATTTTAAGCGAAATCGGCCCTCAGGGCTTGTTACAAGCGGAAAATCACCTATATTTGCATTGCGATTTGGGGCTATTGCTCCCTCTGAATTCCCCCAGGGCTTGACAGCAGCAAGGGTAAGAGGTTGTAGCGATGAGATCCTGAATCGCTTTTTTTATACCCTTCGGGCTAACTTTCTCCCAATTTTTATATCTTCGAAGAAGAATACAGTTTCTTGCCGGAATCTTTCCAGCTAAAGCCCTGTGATCGCTATGGGCACTAAACAATTACGAACATGAAGTTTTTCATTGACACGGCTAACCTTGAAGAAATCAAGGAAGCGCACGCATTGGGCATTCTTGACGGCGTGACTACCAATCCGTCTCTTATGGCCCGGGAAGGAATAAGCGGAGAGGAAAACGTCCTGAATCATTATAAGGCGATCTGTGAAATCGTAGACGGCGACGTAAGCGCCGAAGTAATCGCCACAGATTTCGAAGGAATCATAAAGGAAGGCGAAGCCCTCGCCGCTCTCGACTCAAAGATTGTCGTTAAAGTTCCGATTATAAAAGAAGGCCTCAAAGCCATCCGATATTTCTCTGACAAGGGAATCCGCACTAACTGTACGCTGATTTTCTCGGCGGGGCAGGCACTGTTGGCCGCCAAAGCCGGCGCAACTTACGTTTCTCCGTTCGTTGGCCGTCTTGACGACATCGGAACCGAAGGCCTCGGGCTTATCGAGCAGATTGTGGGGATTTTCGGTAACTACGGATTCTCTACGGAGGTATTGGCTGCGTCATTGCGTTCGCCAAAACATATCCTGGAATGTGCCGAAGTGGGCGCCGACGTAATCACGGCACCACTCAAGCCTATCGAAGCCCTCCTTAACCATCCGCTTACGGACAAAGGCCTCGCGGCTTTCTTGGCGGACCACCAACGGGTTAACTCGTAAAACCGAGCGAAGCCTATCTAAAGGTCCCGGAAACGCTTTCCGGGACCTTTTCTTTTAGCGCCCTTGTGTTTTCTTTGGCTTATTTCAGATATTGCGCAACAATGGAAAAGGTGCAATCAGAATCATCACTCATGTACATCATCAAGGTGAAAGGGAAGGCCAAAATCCCGGATTACATACAGTTGCGTGACGAAAACTTTGTGCTGGTCGCTTATTTCAGAGCGGACAGACCGCTTAAGAAACCGGAAAAATACGGTTTGGAAGGCAAAGAGGAGGCCTTGGAGAGATTAATCGAAACGCTTCCCTTCGGAAAATTGCAAAAACTAGAGCTATGACTTTTTCCAACGATCCCGTACTTGACATCTCCGGAGCGTCCGTAGGCCAATCCGGCCAGACAATCCTTGAGAACGTCACTTTCAGCATCGACAAAGGCGAATTCGTATACCTGATCGGGCGAACGGGAAGCGGAAAGTCAACTTTGTTGCGTACGCTTTACGCCGAGCTCCCTCCGCATGGCGGAACGCTAAACGCCGTCGGATATGACCTTTCGAACCTAAAACGCAAGGAAGTGCCGAGGCTTAGAAGAAAGCTCGGGATCGTATTTCAGGATTTTCAGCTGTTCGAAGACAGGTCCGTCGCCGAAAACCTGATTTTCGTGATGAAAGCTACCGGCTGGTCCGACAAAAGCAAAATGAAAGGACGCGTCGCCGAAGTCCTTATGAATGTAGGCCTACCCAATTCGGGACAAAAAATGCCTCACCAACTTTCCGGCGGCGAGCAACAACGCGTGGGAATAGCCCGGGCGCTGATCAATTTCCCGAATATCCTAATAGCCGACGAACCCACGGGAAACCTCGATCCGTATTTTTCGGAAGAGATTTACGAAGTGTTCAAAGACATCAACAATAAAGGAACGGCGGTATTGATGGCCACCCACGACCATCATATTATCAAAAGACACCCGGCACGAGTCCTTCAATGCGAAGACGGGCGCCTTCTCGATTCTGTCAAAGAGAAAGTAACCTACGGACTGGATTAAGAAAAAACCCTCCATAAAAAGCGAAAGCCTTCGGATGTGTTTCCGAAGGCTTTCGCTTTTTATTTTCTTAAAACTCTCAATCATCAAGTTCGGCTTCTTCCAGCTCCACGTCGCCGTAAGAGCTTTTGAATTTAACCTTGGAAGTTCCTCCTCCACCGATTTTTCCTCTGTACTTTGATGATGTATTTCCTTTTTCCCTATAGTGAAAATCTACCCAACTCTCATTAGGGTAATCAAAATCCGCAAAACTGAGATCCGCTTCCACTTCGGCTTTGGCCCGCTTGTCAATCCCAACCTCCACGTCAGTAAACTGCGTCTCGACCGTTACGCTCTCAAAATCCGGAGCCACGTATTTGATCTCGAAATCACCGCCGTAGCGTCCAGACAACTTGGCGTATTCCTTTAGGTTTTTGATCTGAACAGGCGTAAAACTGAACTTTCCGCTAACCCTTTCGGCCTTATCGACATCCAACTCCCCGTACTGGATATCAAGGTCCAGACTTTCCACTTCCCCTATTTTCACTTCGGAAAATCTGCTGTCCAGCTCAATGTCTCTAGCTTTGGCAAGCCTTGTCTCGGTATATTTCGGTTCCAGCCTTCCTTTGGCCATTGACTCTATCCGGGCTTTTGAGAATTGTAGCTCAATCTCCGATTTTCCCGTGAGGTTTTGGGCCCTGAACGAATCACAATACCTTAGGTCAGCCTCAAGCGGTCCGTCAAAATTATCAAGCGAAGTAGGTCCGAAACTGTTTTTCAACCGAAGGGAAACCGTTTTGGGAATTTTCAGATAGTAATTGATCGCAAAATGTTCTTTGCCTCTGGAGCTCATCGAATTTATCTGCGTGACAACCGACAAGCTACCCGGGGTATCGTTATCGATGTCAATCTTGATCCGTTCCAGCATTTCTCGGGTTCTGGACTCATTTCTTCCCTCCGCTTTGATCTCGACATTCAATATAGCCTTGTTCTGGCTCCAGGTATCGATCTGCACCTTGCCGTATTTGTTCGATATGTAAACATCGGCGTCTTTGTCCAGCTCATACTCCTTTTGGATGCTCTTGGTCTTTTCTTGCGCAAAAGCTACCTGCGAAGCCAACGCTATAAAGAACAGGGAGAACAGTGGTTTATATATAAGAGACTTCTTCATCTTTCTTCGTTTTTGGATTCTTGGACATCAAACGGATTTGCCTGTTCAGGACCTCCAGACGGAGCTTCAGGTTTCTTACCATCGCGGACTGTAGGCGTTCGTCTTTAGAGTCTTGCCAGTCACGTTTCAGGACATTGTATGCGGAATCGAGCACTTGGAGTTCCCTTTCTATTTCCTCCTCGCTGAGTTCACTGTCTTCGAAAAGCACCAGCATGGCTCCTTTCTTTTGGTTGATCTGCGAAACGTAATAGTTCTCCATCTCACTGATTCCCTTGTCCTCGGTTTCGGCCACTAGAACGGGCTTATCCTTCCGGCCGGAAGAAGCCTGTTGGTAAAGCAACCATCCACATGCCAAGGCCAGCGCCACCGAAGCGACTTTCCAGAACCAAAGCGCTCCGTTACGGGAAGTGTTTCTGTGCACTTCCAGCCGCGGGCCCGGCAATTGTCCGTCAATTTTTTCCCAAAGAGCGTCCATCTCAGGAAACTCTTCCTCGAAGCCGTCCCGGTTGTCGGAGACGAATCGCTTCAGCTTGTCGGTTTCATCATTGGGGTATTTCATCCTGCAACAGGTTTAGCAGTTTCTTTTTACCACGCATATACTGCGTCTTTGAGGTGGAAGGCGATATCCCTAGAATTTCGCCTATTTCCTGATGGTCATATCCTTCGAAAAGGTACAGCGACACCACGACCCTGAATCCGTCAGGCAATTTCCGCAAAGCGGACCGGACCGTTTCCACGCTCCACTTGTCGCCGTCTTCGTCATAAGCAGACTGATCGGCCGGATCGCTGTCGCCCAAAGGGACTAGCTCGGCTCTCTTGCGATTCAGGAAATTTATCGACTTGTTTACGGCAATCCGCTTTATCCACGCCCCGAAGGTAGCGTCGCCACGGTAATTGCCTATATTGGAAAACGCGCTGATAAACACTTCCTGAAGTACGTCTTTGGCGTCGTCTTCGTCATTGACCATCCGTTTGCAAACGTTATACATGCCGGGCGCATACTGTTGATACAGCTTCCGCCGGGCTCGCTCGTCGTTCCTCAGGCATCCTTGTATAAGGTCTTCGTGTATGTTTGCCGAAATGCTCAATGCTTTTGCTTTGTTCTGGCCTAATGACAGGCAAAAATATCAGGAGTTGCATATCAATTAAAAAAAATCGAAACAATTTATCATTTGACTGATTATCAGCGAAATTTATTCAATACATAAAGAATCCTACTCCGGTAACTTGCGCCGAACAGTATCAAATGAACCAACAAAGGGTACAGGTTATAAATATCTTTTCTCTGCTCGAATCCGGAAACAAGGGGAAACTCCTCCTGATAACTTTCATAAAACCCTGAACCAAAAGGCTGAAAAAGCTTTGTGAACGCCAGTTCCGCTTCCCTAAAGCCGAAATAAACTGCCGGATCGATCAAACCGGCCTGTCCGCCGGGAGCGACAACCACATTCCCTTCCCATAAATCGCCGTGCAAAAACGCAGGTTTCTCTTTTGGCAACAAGTTAGGCAAAGCCTTGCAGACGCTCTCCAGTATTTTGATCTCATGCCGATCCATCAAGCCCAAATCGGAAGCCTTTATCGCCAATGGCAATAATCTTCTGTTGGCAAAAAACTCAAACCCGTCTTCCGTCCATGTATTGTTTTGGACCAACTCTCCGATATAATTACTGAAATCCATCCCAAAGGCCGGCGCCGAATTACGGTGTATCTTCGCCAAACCCCTTCCCATATTTTCCCAAAAATCACTGGCGGGCTCATCCGAACTCCATAATTCCAAGGCCAAAAAAGAAAGGTCTTCCATTGTGCCAATTCCAAGAACGGGTGGCACTCCCATGGCTCCCAGCTCCCTTAACTCACTCAAACCCCTCACCTCTTTCTCAAACATTGGCTCCAGTTCATAGCGATTGGTTTTCAAAAAGATCTCGCCATTTGTGGTTCTCACCTTATAAGCGTCATTAATGCTTCCTCCAGAGATTTTTTTCACTGAAATCAAATCAGTATCCGAACCCGACACTTGTCTCGCAATCTTTTGGATTAAGCTCATAATATTTCTGTTTTCCTGCGCCAAACACGTCTCCACATTAAAAAAATCGCCCAAGATCGACCCCAACATTCGGCGTTATTTCACCAACTCCCTTACACGAGTGACTTTTGAATCCATTCAACTATAAATATAACCAAACCCACTCAAACCATCACTTTGATGTTAAGTTTTTAATAACCGATAACATATATAGAATCAAAGTACGATTTGCAAATAAACACAACACTCTCACCCAATCCTTATGAAAGTAAAAACATTACTCGCTACCCTCATAACCTTACTAAGCGTCACGCCCCACTTAAGCGCTCAGGAATCGCCTGAGAGCGTAACCGTTTACGTATGGCAAGATCACTGGCACGACAGGCATCATGACCGCCAGCAAAGGAGACATGGGTACCTCCACTTCGGAGAGGAGAACCAAGTGACCTTCAAGCCCAAAGGCCTAGTTGAAGCCCAGTATAATTTTATGGATCTGTCCGACAGCCGGAGTCAGCTGGTCGGCATCAACCCGGACCTACCGTTCGGCTCCCAAGACTTCCTGTTCGACAATCCGGGCACTTCTTATGTCAGCCGATTTCTGGCGCGCCGTGTCCGCTTCGGATTCGATTTGCACTTACCGGACCACTGGTACGCAAGTGTATCCTTAGCTCTGGACATGTTTAACGGGAGTTATCGCTACGGTAACCTTCGGGATTATGTGGATGAGGCTTTTATCGGAAAGAAAGTGAATTGGGGATTACTCAACGGTAATCTGAAGCTGGGTTACACCAAAGTTTTCTTCGGTATGGAGGAGTACACCCATATCTCCAAACTCAAGATGATAGAGCGTTCCCTAGCCAACAATTACGTGAATGGTTTTACTCAATGGGACGACGATACAGGGAGGCCTTCAGGTTATGTTTGTACGCCTTTGGGAATCGGTAACCGCCACGTAGGCCTACAATGGCAAGGCAAAGCGAATTTCGTTTTTAGCGGATTCAGGTACTATTTGGCCCTTACTTCTGAATCTTTTAACCCTGTCAGGGCAGGATCTTCCGAAAACTATCATCGCATAAACTTCTACGCCGGGTTAGGCTACCGAGCAAAATGGGAAAACTCAGCTCTTAACGCCGGGGTTAACTTCAACCTCAGCCCGAACGGAATCGCATATTTTCCGGTTGAGGAGCGTCGCTATTCGCAATTGTTGGCCTACAACCCTTACGTCCGTTTCCAATCGGACAAACTCTACGTTCTTGCGGAAGCTTACTGGACGGATTCGGAACACGGAAAGTTCATAAAAGGCGGATTCGGTGACGCCGACGCCCCAAACAGGGCAGCCAACTCGCCTACGGCTTACGGGTTCGGAGGGCAAGCCACGGTAGCTTACGATTTCGAATGGATAGAGCCCGTCGCCCGTTTCTCTTACCTAGACACTGGCGGAGCCGGATTTTCCAGCGGTTACGTCCGCGACGTAATTCCTGACGCTCCAAACGATTTCGAAACTACAAACTTCGACAAAGGCTGGACAGTGGGCGGCGGTTTTAACTTTACGCTTGTTCCCGATTACCTGCGCTTAATGGTACAGTACGAGTTCCTTAATGTAACTGATGACCTGAACTACAGAATATTGATGGACAGCCAAAACACGCAAGTCCCAGCCGATGTAGTGGACAAACTGTTCGACGACTCTAAAATCGAATTTCATACAGTAAGAGTAAAAATGCAGCTACGTTTCTGATCACTTGGATTAAAGCCGTCATCACCCAAAAATGTGGTGGCGGCAACTTTTTCAGATTATTCTCGTCCCTTTCTTTACCGAATCGCCTTTTTTTGTGTCATTCAAAAAATGACTATTTTTCAGGGAGCAATAATCCTTTTTAATGAAAAAAATCCTGACGCTTTCTTTATTGGTGACCTTGGCCTTGTTCGCCGAAGGGCAAGGCCTCAAACGATATAACACACTCGAACTAAAAGTAGCCGGAAAACCGCTATCCATGCCTTGGTTCGGAGGAGTGGACGCCACACAACTCGCCTCCTCAGATTTGGATGGTGACGGTAAGGAAGACCTGATACTCTACAGCAGGGCAGGAAACAGGCTCAGGGTTTTGCTTAACACCGACGGAAACTACATCCACTCCCCTAACTTCGAAAACACATTACCGGATAACATAAACGGCTGGATGGTTTGGGTCGACTATGACAAAGACGGTAAAGCGGATATTTTCACCAAAGGTCTGCTGGGTGTAGTAGCCATCAAGCGAACGGACGACGGCAAAAGCCCAGCATGGGAAGTAACAGCTGACCCCATTTACACCCAAAAAGGTACAAGACCAGTCAATTTACAAGTAGCATCCGACGATATTCCCGCTATCCACGACATTGATGCGGACGGCGATCTTGATATTTTTCTTTACGATTTCTCAATCGGAAGTTTCGTACGGCATCACAAAAACCTCAGCGTTGAGGAAACCGGCAAAGCCGGCGCTCTCAGCTTCACGAAAGCGAATGACAAATGGGGCGATTTCGAAGAATGCGATTGTTATTTCGTATTCGGTGAAAATATATGTTCCGAAGAGAGCCAAAACCGCCAGTTACGAACCGAGCATGTAGGAGGAAAAAGTTTGCTGATCGTTGACGACAACAAAGACGGACTTCCTGACTTATGGGCTGGCCATGAACAATGCGACCAGGTTTACGCCATTACCAATAATGGTTCGGCCGGCAATATTCTTATGAGAGAATACCGCCCCGCTTTTCCCTTGAATAACCAGCCTTCGCACATGCTCTATCCCGTACCTTATCAGATAGATGCGGACCTTGACGGCAAAAAGGACGTAATCGTAGCCACAAACTTCAATAACGACCTTAGTGGCAACACCGATTATTCCCAAAGCATCTTTTGGCACAAAAATACGGGAGACAGCTACGACAATACCGCCCAGCCTTTCCTTTCTGATAAAACACTTGATCTGGGAAGCCAAACAGCCCCGGTAGCCGCCGACTTCACCAATGACGGAAAAACCGATTTGTTAGTCGCTTACGACAAATCGGGATTCGGAGGCGTACGAGGCGCTTTCGCCCTTTTGGAAAATACGGGAACTACCGAAAACCCAAAATTCGAACTAAAAGACAACGACTTTGGCGGATGGGCCAAGTTAGGCCGAATGGATCTCCGACCAGTAATCGTGGACGCTGACGGCGACAAAACCCCGGAACTGGCCGTCGCATATATCGCCGCCGACGGAAAGACTTTGAAAACCGAATTTGCGGAACTTGGCGAAACTCCGACTCCCGAACGCTTTAGCGCATGGGAAACACCGTTTGGCAAAGGCGATCACTGGAGTTTTTTCGATCTTGATGATGACGGTTCCGAAGACCTTTTTCTCGGTAAAAAATCGGGACGGTTAGAGTATTACAAAACAACCTATGAGAACGGAACGGCAATCTTCACACTCATCGAAAAGAATTTTGCGGGCAAAGACGATCATTCGCTCCGTCGAAATCTCGCCTCAACGTTTATCTCAGGCAAGAGCCCTATTTTACTAACAACCGATCTTTCCGGAAATGTTTCCATACATAAAAAAGCGGGAGACACATTCGTTTTACAAGAGGAAAAAGCGATTGTTTCGGATCTAGGCGATCGGCTTCCCGCCAACCTATCTTCGCGAACGGCATTTGCCCAAGCGAGACTCCGCCCGGGCGGGCCCCTACTGATTTTTGTAGGGACGGCGGAAGGCGGGCTCGAATTATTCGCTTACACGGACAAGAACCACGACGACTCGCCAATCCATATTTACCCTAATCCCGTGGAAAACGGCGGGGAGCTGAAAATAAGCGTCAGTGAAAAAGCGACCATATCCGTATTCGACACTACAGGCCGGCGCATCCTCAACGATTTCCCTTCCGAGGCCGGAAGTACAGTCCGTATACCCACCGTATCTTGGGCCACGGGTGTTTACATAGTTGTGGCCGAGACGGAAAGCGGAAAACACTCCAAAAGGGTTACCGTACGATAAACGAAACGACATGAAATTGCTGATACATTTCTTCGCCAAAGGTGATCCGCTGGAATTGCCGTTCAACCCCGCTTTGCTCAAGTGGGCAAAAGAAAGCTTCGTGGATCTAACCTCCGTGGATTTAGACAATTACTCCGGGAAAGTTCTTATTGACTATACGACAAAGCTCATGGACGAGGCCTCAAAAATCGTCATTGTTGTGGAAGCCGAGGCCTGCCCTTCCGTCGGCGGGTTGCCAACGCTCTTTGAAAGGCTGGCCAAACGCAATAATTCGGGAGCGGAAATCATGGCCGTAGTCAAGCACGAGAAACTGCCGATCATTAACCGGATGCTCAAGACATTTGACAAGGAAAGTGTTTTCGAAAATCGCCCTGACGGCGAAACTAGGGACCTACTTCGCTATTTCCTGCAAACCTGATCCTTTTTCAATGGATCACTTTTGACTTTCAAGAAAAGCGTATAATTTTGTCCGGTTGTTTATTTTTACTTTTATGGCTTTTTATTTAATTATTTAACGCCGAAAGAGTAAAATCACCATAACCGACAAACACAAGAAACACGGGTTAAGGAAAATTTGATAATCATTCGTTATCTATTTGCATGGGACGCTTAGCGAAGAACCTTTTTTATTCCGTATTAGTCGTATTCTCGCTGGCATCATGCAGAAAAGAGTTGGTCTGCCCGGCTTACCAGTCCGCTTTTATTCCGGACCTTAAGCAACAACAACTTTATTTCTCCCCATTCACACCTGCCGGAGAGCCTATTCCCTTTGAGGTAAACAAAGACAAAAACGGCCTTGGACCTCATGGTTTGTATGTCGATATAAAAGACAAAATCTTCCCGAAACTCAATACCATTCCGCTGTACGATTCTATCAAAATAGAAACGGACACCGCCGCGTACACTGTGGACGTTTATGACAATCAGGAACAGGATCTCGGCGAAGACGGAATAACGGAAGAGATACTTTTCACAGATGGCGACGACACTGACGCTGACGCCACAACCGAGGCCGATTCGCTTTCGACGGACAGTACGGCGGTTAAGCATTATCACTTCAACCGCGAGCAGTACGTCTACATGCTCCATTTCGCCAAATATCTGCCGAAGCCTACCGGCCCGGAAAAGAAAGAGCCTGAACTAGGCGTCTTGACTCAGGAAGTGGAAGAGGATTCCGTAGAGACCAAACGCTTTCTTTTCTTCTTCAAAAGGAAAGTCAAGAAGCAGAGAGGCGACACCAAAGGCGACGAATACGTTGAAGTAGACGAAAAGGAGGCGAAAAAGAAAAAACGGAGAGAGAAGAAAAAGCGCAAGAAAAACAAACGCAAAGAGGAAGAACAAGCGACGCCAAATGACCAAAACGACGCGAAGCAAGAGGAAGACGATCTTGAAGATTTCTAGAAAAAAACTCTTTCCGAAAAAACATAAAAGCCCGACGAAATTCGTCGGGCTTTCAATTTTAATTCCAAACCGGAATCATTCTCCGCTGAAGCGAAAAGAACTTAGTCGATGTTGATGTTGTCAACAAACAAGTGGGCCTCTTTTCCGGCTCCGCTGTGCCATTCCGGAAGCTTGCCGTGACGTTTCACCTCAACTTTTACAAAGCGGGCTTTCTCAGTGCATTTCACATCAAAGTTGTGAGTGCCTTTCTTCGTGGTTTTTTCGGTTTTGATATCTTTGATCTCGCCTACCTTCTTGTAGGTTTTTCCATCAGCCGATACCGAAACGGTCACTTCGCTTGGCAAGAAAATCCATGCGCCTTGGTCGGCGAGTGCGCCTACGGTCACATTCTTGATGTCCGTGCTTTCTTTCAAGTCGATAACCGCTGACAAATCTTCGCTACGGAATCCGAGCCATTTGCCGTCGCCATAAGTGTCAGAACCGCGGATACCGTCCACCAAAGTGATGGCGCCGAGCTTGGCGTAACGTTTCTCAGGCTTGGTGTCCAACTTGATGTCTTTGCCTGTGGCTTTGTTGATCTCAACACGACGAGTGACGGCTTTGCTCATAGCTGTTTCGCCTTTGAAGCTTCCGGCTTTGATAGTCGATGTTTTGTCTACACCGAACGGAGCGGCGTAAAGCGAAGACTTCGCTGTCGGCTCGGTTCCGTCTACAGTGTAACGAATCTCAACGTCTTTGAGCGGGCTCTTCAAGGCTACTTCCACGTTGCCTTTCTCACCGTTGTAAGTCACCTTAGGCTCTACGTTGTAGATGGCTTTGGCGTAATTCACATCAAGAATATCAAGACGCTCGAAAGCCGTGAAAAGCCTGTTGCTGAAGTCGTCCCAGTTTCTTGACTCTTTCGGAGACCAAACCACTTCGGAAAGGGCGATCATACGAGGGAAAGCCATGTACTCCACATGCTCGGGAGTTTTCATGTACTCAGTCCAAACGTTTCCTTGCGCACCGAGAACATGCTTAGCCTTGTCGGCGTCAAGTTCCGCGGGAGTCGGCTCGAAGCTGTAAACTTTCTGAACGGTAGTGAAACCACCGATAGCCAAAGGCTCAAGGCCCTTGTCGGCCTGATAGTGGTCAAAGTAGCAGTGCGAGCCCGGCGTCATTATAACGTCATGACCTTCTTTTGCCGCTTCGATTCCGCCTTTCATTCCTCTCCATGACATTACGGTAGCGTTCGGAGCCAAACCGCCTTCGAGGATTTCGTCCCAACCGATGATAGCGCGGCCTTTGCTGTTGAGGAATTTCTCGGCGCGGGCGATGAAGTAGCTCTGGAGCTCGTGCTCATCTTTCAAGCCTTCTTCCTTCTTGCGCTTCTGGCACTTCTTACATTTCTTCCAGCTGTCTTTCGGACATTCGTCACCACCGATGTGGATATATTTGCTCGGGAAAAGCTCCAACACTTCGCTCAAAACATCTTCGAGGAAAGCAAAAGTCTTTTCATTTCCCGCGCAGTAAACTTTTTTACTGATTCCCCACTTGGTTCTCACCTCGTAAGGTCCGCCAGTACAGCCAAGCTCAGGATAAGCGGCCAAAGCAGCTACCGAGTGACCAGGCAATTCGATCTCGGGAATAATAGTCACGAAGCGGTCAGAAGCGTATTTTACGATCTCCTTTACCTCTTCCTGAGTATAATACCCGCCGTACTCTTTTCCGTCGTATTCGGTTGAACCTCCCATGTGGCCAACCAATGTCTCTTTTCTTTTAGAAGCTACTTCGGCGAGTTTAGGGTATTTCTTGATCTCGATTCTCCAACCTTGGTCTTCGGTCAAGTGCCAGTGGAAAGTGTTCATCTTGAACATCGCGATCATGTCGATGTATTTCTTGATGAATTTCACCGGGAAGATATGACGTCCAACGTCAAGGTGCATACCCCTGTACTTATAACGAGGTGCGTCCTTTACGCTAACGTAAGGCACTTCCAAAGCTCCTTGGAACTTACCCTCGGTGCCGGTTGGCAAAAGCTGACGAACGGTCTGCACTCCGTACATCAAACCGATGGCTTGTGGCGCCGAGATGGCGATTCCTTTGTCATTTACACTTACGGTGTATCCTTCCGGGTTTGTATGCGCTTGCGCGTCAACGCTCAGTACAATACCTGAAGCGCTGGCCTCGCCGGCTTTCACTTCCAAAGCTTTGCCTGTAGCGTTTTCCACCATAGCCGAAAGGAAATCCGCCACTTTGCGGGCTTCTTCGGTGTCGGTGGCCAAGGTGATAGCGGTGCCCGGCTCAATGGTGAAAACACCTTTCGCTGGCGTCAAAGAAGCCGGTTTTGGAATCACCTGATAGGTGTTTTCCTTAACCTCCTTCTGCGGGGAACACGCCCAGCAAAGCGCAACAGCCAAGGCGCTTGCCAAGATTCCTCTTAGTCTCATCTTAAAAGTATTTTGGTTAGGTTTCAAAAAAACATGTACAGGTATGAATTTAATCGTTTCAAATCAAAAACAGGGAGTTTTTATCTCTTTTAATTATAAAAGACATTATTTTTTTATTTTAAATTAAAAATATAGTCCGAGAAATACCTCTTCCAAAAGCGACTGGACAAAGGCTGAAAGTGACAGGCACAAAAAAAGGGCGGTGTCAATGCACCTGCCCACAATCTTTACAAAATTTCATCTTGCCCGGCTTTCGCCATTTCGGTTTCTTTTTATGACCGAAATACGTCGGGTCAGAATACTGCGGTTTCTTTTTGAGTTTGGCTTCCTTCCGTTTGGCTTTGGCCAAATCCTTCATCGCTTTATCGTGAGCTTTTTGTTGCTTTTTATTGAATATCTCCCGCTGTTTTATTCTCTTCTTGCGCTCGGCTTCGGAAAGCGTGTACGTTCCCGGCATCGGAGCGAAACGCAACGGAGCGGATTGATCGGAAAACTCCACGGAGCTAGGTTGGTCACTACGGCGCTCCGTTTTCGCTTTCTTCTTCTTTTTTCTCTTCTTCTTAGTTCTCTGCGCTTCGGCCACCATCACGGACGAAAACAAGCAAACCAAGGTCAGCAACAAAATTCTTCTCATTTTCGAATAGTCTATCTCACAGGGATTTAACGAATATAACGAATCGAAATCTTATTTATGGACGGATAAGCATTTTAACGTGTTTCAGTCATTCATGTTGCCTTACATATTCAAAAAGCGTCCTTAAAATGGTCAATTTTCAACTCCGGAAAAAACAAAACAGATACGATATCAAAGCGGATATTCCCTTCCCAACCCGTTTTCTCCAAATATCCACCCGCCACTTTACGTATATGTTCGCGCTTGTCTCTACCAACGGATTTTTCGGGATACCCAAATGACGCGTCACGGCGGGCTTTCACTTCCACGAACACCACCGTATGGCCGTCCCTCATAATCAAATCCACCTCATGACGGCCGTGACGGTATTGCCGTTCAAGACAACGGTATCCGCTCCCGTTCAAATGTTCCAAAGCCAAGTCTTCGCCGTAATTCCCCACCGCCCGTTTGTCGGGATGCTGTCTGTTTCCGTATCTTTGCGCCATAATTGTCCGTATGTAATGCGGTGTGGCCTCGGAAATGTTCCCGGCCACTTTTTGAGTCATAACAATAAGGCCAAAAATGAACCACAAGATCAATAAGCGCGTCAAGTTCCTGGAATGGGGAACCGTAGACTACAAGCAGGCTTGGGACCGGCAGGAGGAACTTTTCAAAGGTATCGTGGACGTGAAAATCGCGAACCGGAAAAAGGAGGAGAAAGACCAGGAGCTAACTGAGAACTTTTTGATCTTCTGTAACCACCCGCATGTATACACCTTGGGCAAAAGCGGTGATGCCGGCAATTTGCTAATGACGGAATCAATGCTGAAAATGCGAGGCATCGACTATTACCACATCAACCGTGGCGGCGACATCACTTACCACGGTCCGGGGCAGATTGTGGGCTACCCGATCTTGGACTTGGAGAATTTCTTTACGGACATCCACAAATACATGCGCTTTCTGGAAGACGGCGTGATCCGCACCTTGGCCGATTACGGCATTGAAGCGGGAAGGATCGAAGGGCTTACTGGCGTATGGCTTGATTTCGAAAAAAAGATCAGACCGAGAAAAATCTGCGCAATGGGCGTAAAAACCAGCCGTTGGGTATCTATGCACGGTTTGGCCCTGAACGTAAACACGGAGTTGAGCTACTTCAACAACATTGTCCCTTGCGGAATCACCGACAAAGAGGTCACGTCGATGAACGCCGAACTGGGCCGTGATTTGGACTTAAAGGAAGTGGAAGACAAACTCAAAGCGCATTTGGCGGAACTGTTCGAAATGGTGCTGTTTGAGTCCGAAATTGAAAAAGCATGAAAAAAGACATCGAGATAAAGGAAATGAAAGGCGTCCGGGTGGCGATTGTCCGTTCGGAAAACGAAAAGGGAGAACAGGTTTGGGACGCTTACCTGATCAACCTGAATTCTTATAAGCTTGAGAATGTGATTGTCGCTTCCCGCGGTTATGACCTGATCGACGGAAAAGAGGTGAACACCAGCGTTCTGCGCCACATGTTTAAGGAAGTGGATCCGGATTGCGCTATCAAAATAGAGCCCGTCAGCCCGGAAGTTTTCGGTATCACGAACGAATATTGGGTCAGCTTCTTCGGCCCAGACGGTTTGATCGATCGTAAGTTCCTGTTTCCGGGAGGCCTTGTCGCAGAGGAACACCTCAGCATTATTCCCGAATTGGAAAAAGAGGGTGTTTACGCTTTCTAAAACGGAAAAAGAATGAAAAAAACAGGAAGCAGACCGTTTCCTGTTTTTTTATGCCTATTAAATTTTCACGTAATTCTACAAGCATGACGAATGTCTTGCATTTTTTAGCTGAAAACCAAGACATTCGCATCCGCAAACAATCGGTTGACATAAGGGGTAAGACTCCCGGGCAATCGCCCAAACAATAGCATAGTATAATCATGGACGAAAAACCATCGCACAGTTCCGATAGCCTGTACGTCAAAACATTCCGAAGAATACCCGTAGTCTTCTATCTGATCAAGTGGCTGATCATTACGCTACTTATCGGTGCCGGGGCCGGCACGGCTTCCGCCTGGTTCCTTTTCTCATTGGAATGGGCCACCGATTTCCGGGAAAGTCACCTTTTCATGATCGCCCTTTTGCCGCTTGGTGGACTTGCGGTCGGCTTGCTTTACCATTATTTCGGAAAACGGGTGGAAAAAGGGAACAACCTGATTTTGGAGCAAATCCATTCCCCGAAAAAGATCCTGCAATTCCGCATGGCCCCGATGGTGTTCGGCGGAACGGTAATCACCCACCTTTTCGGCGGATCGGCCGGGCGCGAGGGCACCGCCATACAGATGGCCGCTTCCATCGCCGACCAATTTACCGGACTGTTCAAACTTAGGCCACGCGACCGCAAAATCTTGCTTATCGCCGGTATGGCCGCCGGTTTTGGTTCGGTGTTCGGTACGCCTTTAGCCGGGGCAGTCTTTGGTTTGGAGGTGTTCTTTTTGGGCCGAATCAGGTACGACGCCATTCTCCCGGCCTTTATGGCTTCCGTTTTCGCCGACCATGTTACCCGAATGTGGAATGCGCACCACTCCCACTACAGCGTCAGCTTCATTCCCGAAGCCGACTTTCAGAACGTTCTGTACGCCATAGTGGCGGGCATCTGTTTCGGATTGGCCGGGAGGGCTTTCGCCAAAGCGACTCACAAATGGGGCGGATTTCTGAAAAAACACATCAAATACCCTCCGTTCCGCCCGGTTGTAGGCGGTGTGATAATCGCCGCATTGGTTTACCTTACGGGCACTACCAAATATATCGGTCTGGGACTGCCGACTATCAGCGCCGCTTTCAGCGAACCTCTCCCCGCTTACGATTTCGCAGCCAAGCTGATCTTTACGGCAATCACTCTGGGCGCAGCTTACAAAGGCGGTGAAGTTACGCCTCTTTTCTTCATCGGCGCCACTTTGGGCAACGCATTGGCTTATGTGCTTCCGATGCCCGTTGCGGTATTGGCCGGAATTGGATTTGTCGGGGTCTTTGCGGGTGCGGCCAATACTCCGTTGGCCTGTACCCTAATGGCTATCGAACTTTTCGGCGCCGAGATCGGGATTTTCGCAGGCATAGCATGCGTAACGGCTTACATGTTTTCGGGACATGCGGGTATTTACTCTTCTCAGGTTATTGGTATGCCCAAGCATCTGAAATATGGGCGAGACAAGAACAGAAAAATCGGAGATGCAGGAGAAAAACGATAAGGAACTCCTTATTACGACAAAAAACACGATTCTAACCGGAGTCGTGTTTTTTTGTACTCTTTGAGATAAAAAGAATGCGCCGGGGCATAAGAATCGCAATACCACCCAACAACCACTTTGAGTGTGCCTCCGACGCACCTTCGGCACCTTGTGCCAATTTCTTTTGATCGCTTATAAAATTGACACCAAAAATCGTTATCTGGTTTGATTTGAATCAAAATAATATCACATAAAGATAAAAAAGAGGTTATCAACAAACTCCCTAATCATAAATATTATCCAATACACTTCAACTACCATTTTCACTTATCCTGTAACTTAAAAAGTTAAAACAAACAACAGCCACCTCATCATACAATCACACTTAAATCTATTAAGACCCTGATAATATATTAAAATATGAAAAATAACATCGACAACAAAAACACATAACACACTACTAATCAAATAATTAAAAAATCAACATAACAAACCGAATATTCATTTTGATTTATTAAAGTAATTTTTCGTTTTCACTGTGCAAATAGTAATAAAACAATAAAAAGAGTCTAGATTGCGTGCTCAAGAACAGGGGGTCTGGTCGTTTAATGAAATTCTAAAAATTAGAATCCGAACATTTACACCAAATCACCTAGAGTTGTAATCAAGAGGAATCGAATAATTAAATGAACGACGTATTTTTTGATCCGTCACAATCAGATTTTCTGACGGATTGGACAAAAAAACACGAAAACACAGAGAGTGACATTGCCCTACGAAACGATTCAACTGCCACCGAATATGAAGAAATAGCAATTAATGAAGCCCCTATTTTCATCATAGGCTTTTGGCAAGGCGGAGGCGAACTTATTTATGATGTTATTCGCCACGACAGCCAGTTCGGAAGCGTTAGTTTGAATGCCACTAGCGACAAGAATTTCACGGATTTCTTATCTGGAAAGACTGATTTTCTCCAAGAGTTGATCACTCCCAGCGACACGTCCCTTTGGGAAGCGGATTGCCTAAGGCTCGCTCAAAAGACCATGAAACTTTCGGGTAGGAAAAGGTTTTTGTGCCATAATCCCGGATACATGAACCGCCTTGAGCTGATCACGGATCTTTTCCCCGACGCAAAATTTGTCCGTGTTTTCCGAAATCCGCAATCCATCTTGGAGCGAGTGGAACGCAACCTGAATGCGGACGAAAACGCAAAAAATCGCATTTTGCAGGTTTACGATAAGATGTACAGTGAGTATGAGGCCGAAAAGCTTTTTGTTCTCCCCGAAAACTTGGTGGAAATCCCCTTTGAGGAATTCGAAGTTGATAGCATGAATTGCATCAAAAGAATTTATTCGAAATTGGAAATCCCGGGGTTCGAACGCGCCGAAGCGGCATTGGAATACGGTGTTTCGCAAATTCTTCCCGCACTAAAGGAAGAGCAAGCGTACTCTGACAAGGCACTGGAAAGCATCATTTCGTTTCTTGACAACGCCCAAAAGAGTGAGCGGTATGATCCGCATTCTCTCGCCTAAAAAAAGTCGAGAAATTGACCTTAGCGCTTTTTGTAAACTAACTTACAGTTTTACGCACAAGCAAGAGCCGGCCCGTTCAAAAGAACGAGTCCGGCTCCGCTGGCACAACACGCTGATCCATATAAGCTGGTGTTATAGACTGTCCTCGTCTCCGCTTTCCAACACGTACCAAGTGTAGGAATTCGGCTCCATATCAATTTCGATTTCCATATCGTAATTTCGGTTGAGATTCACCTCCACAGCCTCGCCTCCTTCTTTTTTCACTATCGCTTTGCCTTTGATGCCCGTGTAATACATCGGCAACTTGATTTTCTTTTTCAGATGCCTTTCCGTAGGGTTATAGATCATTGCGAACCCTTTCTCCTTCAATTCCGGATTTACGTGCAAAACGGCGTCATAATCACGGCCGTCAGGACGGCGAACATGGATGATGTCAGAACTCAAAATCGCCCGATAGCGCTTATACCAATTAATCATCCGGATCACCAAGGCCTTGGTCGCCGGCGAGTCATACAGCCTCATCCCCCTGTATGTGGACTGGATTCCCGAACCGTAGTTTTGGGCCATATGCGCCTCGTATTCTTTCAAGTGGTCTTTCAAAGGCTCAAGCGTAGCCTGGGCTCCGCCTCCGTGGTATTCGACCAAAGGCGTGAACGTCCAGCACATGCTAGGCGCCCTGTCCCAAAGTCCGTCGTAGATGTTCTGCCTGCCCAACACAATCTGCCTTTCGCGTGGCAAAGACCAATTCACCTCACGATATCCGACAGCGGCCTTGTTGCTTCCCGACAGGAAATAAAAATCCGGAACGTTCATATAAGCGCCACGGCTCCGGAGCCACTTATAAAAATCCGTTATTCGCTTCCACGCCACCCACTGCGAATCATGCTCGCCTTTGTGGTATTTATGGTCTTTCGAAGCGCAAATTTGTCCCGGGTACGACCCGTCGTGGGTGAATTGGCTGAAGCCTGTCTTTTCATAAAACTCCTTTAGTTTTCGGAAATAATCATTGGCCCATTCCGTACCGAGGCACGGGGAACCTCCGTGAATCACACCTCTGCGTTTGCCAGTTTCCGGATTAATCACATCGACGGATTCGCTTATTCTCCTGCTTGACAAAAGCGAATAACCGCCCAGCGCTATGCCTTTGGATTTTGCGTAATCGCTCAGGGCTTTAAACTTGGCGATGTTCGCCGGGCTGTCGTCTTCAAAATTAAGTCCGCTGCCAAAGGTCAGGCTGACCATTTCATATCCCGTCTCGGCGCATTGGTCGATCGCCCTTTTGACAATCTTTGGGTCCGTAGAGCGAACATGCATATAAATCGGGTTTTCGAAAGCCCAAGGAGCCAAAGCCCTGTACATGCGGCGTATCCCAAGACCTTTGCGCTCACGGTCGTGTGAGTCGTGAACCAATTCGAATGTCCTGAATGTCATAAACGAGTCGCCGGGAAGCACTTTCTGATTTGGACCGATCGGTGGCCTCGACTCCAATACGCAGGGGATCTCAAAACGGTAATTCGGCTGGGAAGTGTATTTCAAATCCCGCTCCCAACGGGTCGTAACCTTGGAGGCGCCCTGAGGCCTTGAATTATGAAACGCGTAATCGCTCTCCACATGAATGTTTGGCTTCCGGATCTCGTCCCGTTTGCCTTTGCTCGATTCGGCCTCCACTACGGCCAGCACTTCATTCGAAAACTTATTGACCGTAAGCGGAACGCTCTTGCCGTTTTTCACTTCTATCCATTTGCCCAGCAGGGGCAAACCGTCGTACATCTCATAGTAAACTTTTACGGTAACGCCTTCCAATGCCTCCGCATGGTGTTTCAGGGTAAAAACCAACCGTTTCCCTTTTGCCGGATATTGGCTCACTAAGCTCCAACGTGTCTGTTTCCAAGGAAACGGCGCTTGGATTTCCCCGATTTCGAAATCCGCCACAAAGAAATCTTCCGGGCTGGCAAACAGGTCATCCAGCCAAGCTTTTTTGAAATAGCCCCGCTCCCGCTCACCGTGCAACCCGCCTAGCGTGTACGTTTTGCCGTCAATAGTTAGTCTTCCCTCAGGACTCACGGCCCTGAGAACGGCTTGGTTTTCCATATGATTATCAAACCCAACAGTCGCCAAATTAGGACTTAAGCGGAACGTCCGGGTGATTAGCCCGTTGCCCAATTCAAGTGACCTGCCATCGTCGCCGGCCCGTATCTCCGCTTTCCAAGGGGCGGGATTCAGAAGCCAATCCGCTTCGCCGTGGTCGGGGTAACGAACTTGTCCGCGCCTTACTTTGGCCAACTTAGGAGCCAAATGTTTTTTGAAAAACCCGTCCGAAACGCTTCGGGACGCCCCGTAATTTTCATCCACCAAAAACGGACGGTCGCCCTCGTACTCCAACACCGTTTCCAGCCAATCGGCGTGGTCGCCACTCGGGCCATCGCCGGCGTCGGTGACCGAAAGCTTCAGGATTTTTACGCCGGACAAATCCACGTTCGCGGATTTCGGCCGATCGCCCTTTTTCATCACCTCGCTGGACCAGAGCAACGCACCGTCACCCCGAATCTCGAACACCACGCTTCCCGGCAATATTTCTCCGGAGACATCCGTAAGGCCCTTAAAATGCCAGAACTTGAAATTATGTCTTTTGCCCTCAACATAATAAAGCCTTTCGCCGGCTGTCATCACGTTTGACTTAACCTTTTTCGGAAGTGGAAAACGGTCGTTCACCCCCACTTTGGTTCTGAACCTATTCCCTTTTCCGTCCAGCCAAACAAACATCTCCGTACCCGAACTTACCCCAACTCCGCTATCGTATTGTTTTCCCCGGACAGTCAGGGCGTTATTGGTTACGGACTTATTCTTTTCCGCCGAGCCGAACACGACTTTAGCGTCGCTCAAATTTAGTTCGGACAATTCCACCTTCTTTTGCGCCATCAATGACAGCGAGCTAAAAAGTAGAAAAATCACATAAATGGACTCCCTCATAATTCATGAATTTTAATAAAAACAAATCCTTACAAGAGTGACAGTCAATGGGTTAATTATAAGATTACTTTACCCAGAAGCATACATCAGTTCAACTCTCACAACATAATCCCAAATCCAACCAACTGAATATCAAACCGCAAGACATACTGCGCTATAATAAATCCACACTCCGCTACTATTGTCCTGTTTCCAGCTACCTAAACACCCGAAGAAGATCGATCCGAAGTCACTTTCCGCTAAGAAATTTGAATCGAAAACTTATCTGACAGAAAAAACAAAAAGCGAATTCCGGCTTTCAATTCCATCCAAAACCATAAAGCGTGTCACGTTTTCGAGAGGAAATAAACAACAAGCATAAAACCGGCGGAAGCATTTTGCCAGTATTCTCAAGCGCTAAGATTCAGCTGAATTTCTTCTCTTTTGTCATACATTATGTCTCAAAAATAGCTTTCAGTAAAGGAGATGGACTGCCTAACCACCCATTATGAAACGCCTGAAACCTTGCCGGCCAATGGACAAAAAGAGGGAGTAACTTTTACTAAAAAGCGCCAAGCCTGAGAAAAAACAAAAGCCGGCCCGTTCAAAAGAACGAGTCCGACTCCGTCTGGCTACTTTGCCCAGCTGACACACGCAGGCAAATCCTTATATGTTGACGCTAGAAACGCCTCAAAAATATTACTCCGCTCCGGTCCCTAACCGCCAACACTTTCATCGGCGCGGTACCAAATACATAATTCCCGATACCTAAGACCTTACAGAGTTATTTTTTCATAACCGCTTAGAGACTTTTTTCGTCACCGCTTTCCAACACATACCAAGTGTAGGAATTCGGCTCCATATCAATCTCGATTTCCATATCGTAATTACGGTTAAGCTTAACCTCTACGGCTTTTCCTCCTTCTTTTTTCACCAAAGCTTTGCCCTTGATACCGGTGTAGTACATCGGCAATTTGATTTTCTTTTTCAGGCGCTTGTCCGTTGGGTTATAGATCATGGCGAATCCTTTTTCCTTCAGTTCGGGATTCACGTGCATAATGGCGTCGTAATCACGGCCGTCCGGACGGCGAACGTGTACGATATCGGAGTTCATGATATCGCGGTATTCTTTATACCACTTGATCATCTTCACCACCAATTCCTTGGTCTTAGGCGAATCGTACAGGCGAGGTCCGCGATAGCAGGCCTGAACACCCGAACCGTAGTTCTGCGCCATATGCGCCTCGTATTCGAACAAGTGGTCTTTCAGCGGTTCCAAAGTAGCGGCTTTTCCTCCGCCATGGTATTGTACCAACGGCACGAAGGTCCAGCACATACTCGGTGTACGCTCCCACTGCCCGTCGTAGATGTTCTGACGACCGAGCATAATCTGTCTGTCGCGCGGCAAAGACCAGTTCACCTCGCGGTAGCCGATACCGGTTTTGTTCGTTCCGCTCAGGAAATAGTAATCGGGAATGTTCATATACACGCCACGGCCGCGGAGCCACTTGTAAAAATCGGTGATTTGCTTCCAGGCGTGCCACTGCGAATCCTCCGTGCCTTGGTGGTGCGTATGTTTCTCCGACGCACAGATCTGGCCCGGATACGATCCGTCGTGCTCCAACAGGTCAAAATCCGTTTTCTCATAAAACTTACGGAGCTTGCGGAAATAGTCGTGTCCCCAGTCACTGCCCAGGCAGGGCGCGCTTCCGTGAATTACGCCACCGCGCTTACCCGTTTTCGGGTTGATAACATCCACCTCGTCGCTGATCCAACGGCTGGAAAGCAGAGAGTAACTACCGAGTTCGATTCCTTTGGAAACGGCGTAATCGTGAAGCTCTTTGAATTTCTTGTAATTGCCTTCGCGCTCGTCTTCCATGTTCAGGCCACTGCCGAAGCTAAGGATCACCATCTCGTATCCCGTCTCAACGCATTGGTCGATGGCGGTCTTCACCACTTTCGGATCCGTTGAGGTAAGGTGCATGAAAATAGGATTTTCAAAAGCCCAAGGAGCGATGGCCCTGTACATTCTTTTTCTCGACAAGCCTTTGCGCTCACGGTCATAACTGTCGTGGATCAATTCGAACGTACGGAAAGTTTCGAACTCTCCGCCTTGTTTCACCAACTGGTTCGGCCCGATAGGCGGACGGGATTCGAGAATACATGGCGTCTTGAGGCTGTAGCTGGCTTGCGAAGTATATTTCAAATCACGCTCCCAATTGGTAGTGCGGTTGGCGCCTTTCGGACGGAAAGAATGGAACGCGTAATCGCTTTCCACATCGATATTCGGATACATTTTCATGTCGGCGTCCACTGAAGACGAGGCTTCCACCATGGCCAACACTTCGTTCGAGAACTTGTTGATGCGGATATTTTTTCCGCCTTTGTTCTCCACAGTCATCCATTTGTCGAACAACGGCAAGCCGTCATAGATTTCGTAATGAACCTTGACTACTACGCCTTCCAAAGCTTTGTCGTGATGCTTTAGGGTAAAAACAAGACGCTTGCCTTTGGCCGGATACTGGCTAACGAGGCTCCAGCGCTTCTTTTTCCAAGCGAAACGCTCTTCTATCTCACCGACTTCGAAATCGGTCACGTAAAAGTCCGCCGGGTCAGCGTACATATTGTCCACCCAGTTTTCCTTGAAATATCCGCGCTCGATCTCGCCACGGAGACCACCTACCATATACGTCTTCCCGTCTATTTCCAGACGCCCTTCAGGGCTAACGGCACGAAGCATTTCCTCACCGTTCATACGGTTGCGCAGGCCGGCGGTGGCCAAGTTTGGAGTAATGCGGAAAGTACGCGACACCAAGCCGTTGGTCAGCACCAACGATTTCTTGTCGGCGCCACGGTAAACCCCGGACCTCCAAGGCTTAGGATCGATCAGCCAGTCACGGTCGGCCGGATCGGGGAAATTTGTGGGCTCCAAAGACAACCTGCGAAGCTTCGGGGCGAGGTTTTTCTTGAAGAATTTATCAGAGGCCCCTTTTGCGAAAGCGTAAGACTCCTCCACCAAAAACGGACGGGAACCTTTGTAAGAAAGCTCCGCGCCGATCCAGTTGGCGTGGTCGCCACTAGGCCCGTCGCCGAGATCCTTGACGGTAAGCTTCAGCATTTTTATGCCTTTCAAGTTTACGCTAAGCTCTTTCGGGGCGTCGCCTTGGCGGATCTCGCCACTCTCCCACAGTAGCTTATTGTCGCCGTACACTTCGAAGATTACCGAACCGGAAGCGATTTCTCCTTGCTTGTTCGTCAGGCCCTTGAAGTGTTTGTATGGCTGGCCGTGATATTTTCCCTCGACGTAATACAGGCGCTCGCCTTCGGTCATTACGTTGGATTTGACGTTTTTCGGCAGTTTGGTCTTATCGTTTACGCCCACCTGAGCCGTAAACTTGAGGCCTTTGCCCTCAAGCCAAACGAACATCTCCGTGCCCGAGTGCACTCCCACGCCGTTTCCGTAGCTCTGGCCGGCCACCATCATCCGGCTGTGGGTGACGGAGCGGTTCTTTACGGCTTGGCCGTAGACCACCTTGGCCTTACCCAAGTTCAGCTCCGACAGCGGGGAGCTGTTCTGCGCGGAGGCCACCCCGACGCAGGAAAACAAGAACAAAGCCCATAAGGCATTCCTAAAAAATCCCATGATTGATTCTGACTAATGTTATACGATTAAATCAGCCCAAATAAACCGCCCAAGGGGTTAACGGAAGGGATAACGGCGATTAGAAACCACCTTTTTCGCTTAAAAAACACCTGCGAACAGGGAAAATGAACATTGTACACGACAAAAAAGTAAGCGCCGAGCGGACTAAAGCCCACCCGGCGCTATGCAAAATGTATCCGGGAATCAGTTCCCTAAGGGTTTACCTACACACACAAATCAGTTATACCCTGGGTTATTCGAAATAGTGCTTTCGACGTTGGCATCGATAAAGTTTTGCGGAATCGGGTAAAGTTTATCCCGGTCCGTCACTTTCGGTCCAGCCACGACGTTGTGAGCTTTGGTTCTCTCCAACCACTTGTCGTTACGCAGAAGAGTATATCTTCTGTGTTCTTCCGAATAAAGTTCACGGGCACGCTCGTCAAGGATATAATCGATAGTCATATCACCTGCCGTAGCCGGAACAGCGTTCGCTCTTTCCCTAATGGCGTTTACGTACTTCAGGGCTTCTCCCGCGTTTCCGTCTTTCACGTAAGCTTCGGCCATCAGTAAGTATGTGTCGGCGAGACGAAGGTAAAGGTGGTCGTTATAACCGTATGTCTCTTTTACGTTTTCCGCTCTAGTCCAGTCCCACTTTCTGGTATTCACTCTGAAAGACTCACGACCTTTAAATTCCGAAACCGTAGTCATCCAAAGCTTATCACCGACTTTAACGTCGTCTTTCTGGATCTTGGAAAGATCATCATAGTCACTAACCACGAAGTATTTTCTCCAAGCGTGCTCCGAAGCCCTGTCATCCTGAATCGTCTCGTTACCGGTAACAAGGTCATCACCGTAAGCTTCGGTCAACATATAGTTGGTGGCGCAAAGCCTGTCCTGACCACGGCCACCACGCTCAACCGAATAGGCCAAGCCGATAGCTTTGTTATAGTCGGAGATCAACTCGCGACGCATGATGTTTCGGCCTTTTCCACCTTCAACGTCATATTCGCTCGGAAATACCCACAACGCTTCCGTGTTGCCTTCACTGATGTTCGTGTTGCCGTCTTTGAACATGTCCATGTAAGCAACACCCGGCTGATCAGTATACTTTCCGTAACGCTCAGTAATCAAAGCGTGCGGTCCTTTTTCAATCAGATCTTTACCCACTGTAATCGCATCATTGTAGCGTCCCATGCGGACATAAAGCTCCGCCAAATAATGCTGAGCGGCACCCTTAACAACTCGTACATCGTTCAGAGGTGTTGCGCTCAATACGCTTACCGCCTCTTTCAGGTCAGATTCCATGAATTTGAAAACCTCATCCAATGACGATCTGGTCCAGTCCATACGGATGTTTGTACCGTTAGACTCCTCAACGCTTAACGGCACTTCGCCATAAAGGTATGTCAAGTGACGATACGCCCAAGCCCTCATAAACTTGGCTTCCGCCACAATGTATTTGGTATCGTCCGGCGTCATGGAATGCTCGCCATTCTCAGCGCGGTTGATTATGGTGTTGGAACTGTTCACAATCTTGTACAACCATTCCCAAATCAGCCTCATGTAAGTGTTCTGAGGATTCAAATGGTCTTGCCAGTACACGATAAACTGTGATTCCGTACGCGGGTAGCTTGACGTAATAACATCGGTACCGCCCATCATACAGCCAATCACCAAAGCGTTGGAAGTACCGACTTTACCGGCCTTTTTAACACTAACTCCGCTTCGCTCATTTCTAACAAGCGAGTATACACCGTAAAGTCCGGACTCAAAGCCCGCTTTGTCTTTATACAGGTTGTCGGCGGCAATCAGGTGGGGAGTCTCCTGATCCAGCTCGCTGTCTTGGCACGAGACGAAAAAGCATCCCGAAGCCAACAGCGCAATTGACATTAATATCTTTTTCATTCTTTTCTTCTTTACAAGGGATTAAAAGCTGAGTTGAACACCAAGAACATACTCTTCTTGCAAAGGCACGCCCAATTGCCCATTGATTTCAGGATCCATTCCGTCCCAATCCGTAATGGTGAAAAGGTTACGGCCAGTGGCGTAGATTTTCAGATTCTGCATCTTGAACCTCTTTGCCACTTCTGGATTCAAGGTATACGAAAGTGTTATATCCTTGACTCTGACAAAATTCGCACTCTCAAATATCTTCGCTTTGAAGATATTGGCATTCTCATGGTTTCTTGGATAAGAATTGATCGGATTCTCCGGTGTCCAATACGTTTTCACGTTGGTATTCGCACGTCCCTGAAAAGAATCAGCATTCAGCTTCGCGTTATTGTGTTTCGTTACACCATTCACGCCATGCATGAATACGTAAAGAGAGAAGTTCTTATATGTAAAAGTATTTTCCATACCCCAAGTCCATGTCGGGTCAAGTTGTCCCTGAATCTGACGGTCTTCGGATCCAATGGCATTGTCCCCGTTCACGTCCTTCAACTTAACGTCACCCGGTACAGCGTTTGGCTGGGCCGAATTTGCGATGTCTTCGCCTTGTTGCCACACACCGTCAAACACATAACCGTAGTTAACCCTGATAGGCTCACCGATGAAGAGATTATCGTCCGGCTTATCATATCCGCCTTCCAAAGCAACAATCTTGTTCTTGTTGGCCGACATGTTAACATTTGCGAACCAGCTGAAATCCTCACGCTCCAAAACGTAAGCTTTCAAGCCCAATTCAATACCCATGTTTTCTGTCTCACCGATATTGTCAATAATCGTGGTAAAACCGTGAGACGAAGGTACTGATCTTGCGAAAAGGAGGTCTTCGGTATTCGATTTATAAACATCCAAAGTACCTTGAATCTTTCCTTGGAAAAGTCCGAAGTCAACACCGATGTTAGTAGTGGTTGTTGATTCCCAGCTCAATACGTCGTTAGCCAAGTTAGCGGGAACAAAACCAGGCAAAGTAGCGCCGCCATTCACGAAATTCTGAACGCTCATTTTCGCCAAGTTATCATATGGCCCCACAGCTTGGTTACCGCTCTTACCATGCGAAAGTCTCAACTTCAAGTTGCTAACCGCTTCCACATCAAAGAAGCTTTCGTTATGGATATTCCAACCCAAAGCCACCGACGGAAACACGCCATATTTTTCATCATCGCCGAATCCTGAATAGCCGTCACGACGAACCGTGAATGTCGCCATATAACGATCATCGTACCCGTAGTTCAGACGGCCCATCTGCGAAAGAAGGGTAGAGCTTCTGAATTCCACTTCAGGAACAACCAAACCGCCAAGTTTCGGCTCATAGTATGTCAAAACATCGTTAGGGAAGTTTGACGCGGTTAAAGAATTGATCCTTGTTTTTTCGTACTGATAACTGTAAAGGCCAGTGAAGTTAAAGTTATGCTTACCCCATGACTTCACATAAGAAACAATGTTCTCGATCAAATACTTCTTGTCGATTCCGTCCGAAGTCTCAGCCTTACCACCAAGGTCTACACCAGTCCAAGTATCGCGTCCCCAGTAGGTGCCTTGCTCACGAAAACCAATCTCAATACCAGTATTCAGCTTGTAGCTCAGACCTTCAACATAAGGCATGTCCACTTTAAAGATATTGTTGGTGATTACGCGATAGCTCAAGTCATCGTTCACGGCCAAAGTAGGCTGGAAAGGGTTTTTGAAGTACGTGTCCGTTTCCCAAGGGTAAATGGTGTAACTGCCCCGCTCATCGTATTTCTTGGTCAACGGGTTCATTTTATATCCCCAACCGATGTCTACCGGCAAACCGCTACGATCCAAATGGGTCAACTGATTATTTGTAGAGTAAGTCAACCAGTCAAAAATCTTCTGGTCAAGGTTGATTCTCAAGTTAAAACGCTCAAACTCATCATTTATAGCGATACCCTTCGCACCAAAGTATGTTCCTGACACAAAATACTTTGTGTTTTCAGTTCCACCTCTAATCGAAAGGTTATGTTCTTGTTTTACGCCAGTCTGCGTTACCTCATCCTGCCAATCGATCCATTCGCCAGCGTCTAATATTTCCTGCTCAAACGGATCAAGGTCAACACCAAAACGCTCTTTTTTCCACGCGGCGTATTCAGGGCCGTTGTATACGTCGAGCATCTTTCCGATTTTACTCACGGCGTAGTATCCGCTATAAGAGATCGTCGGCTTGCCTTCCGTACCTTTTTTGGTCGTAATAAGAATAACGCCATTCGCACCCCTTGAACCGTAAATAGCAGTAGATGAGGCGTCCTTCAAAACGTTGATAGATTCGATATCAGCGGTATTGATATCCGAAAGGCCTCCACTGAACGGGATTCCGTCAAGAACGATCAACGGATCGTTGGAAGCGTTGATCGAGTTACGGCCACGAAGCAAAAGAGAAGTGTTTCCTCCTTCGGCCGAAGACGAAGTTACGCTAATCGTCACACCCGGCAACGCGCCCTGCAAAGCTTGCGAGAAGTTGGCGTTTGGCTTACCCTCCATACGAGAAGGGGTGATAGTCGTAACAGAACCTGTCAAATCTGACTTCTTCTGAACGCCATATCCTACAACCACGATCTCTTCCAACTCGGCTACCGACGGCTCAAGCGCCACGTCGATAACGCTACGGTTACCTACCTGCACGTCCTGCTTCAAGTAACCCACAAAGCTCACCTGAAGCACATCAGCATCTTTCACCTCAAGTACAAACTTGCCGTCAAAGTCAGTAGTGGTGCCGGTTTCGGTACCTTTGATCATAACGCTGGCGCCGGGAACTCCCTCACCGTTTTCGTCCTTTACGGTACCTGACACTGTTCGTTTTTTCTCCTGCTTTTTTGCCGGAGCCTTCTTTTTGATCAGTACCTGCTTGTCCTTAACTACAAAATAAAGGTTCGTCTTTTTGAGGGCTTGGCCCAAAACCTCGTGTACGGTGGCGTCTTTCACCTTTACCGTCACTTCCAGCTTAGGAATATCCTCGTTTCCGAAAAATACGTTGAATTCGCTGTTGTCTGTAATGTACTTGAAAAGGTCTTTCAGATGCATCGTTTCGGCAATGCTGAACTTCTTTTCTTGGGCGTAAGCGCTTTCGGCCCTCGCGGTCCCGAAGGCCATGCCTTGGAGAAGAATAAGGCTTAAAATCAGCCTCCACCCCCAGTTAACGCATCCACGTGAATGGACTTGTAGTTTTTTTTTCATACCTTACAAATTGTGTTTAGTTGTAATAAAAAATTGATTTTTCCGGGGAGTTACCAGCTCCCCGTTTTTTATCCCGAAATTTTCAAAATAGGATTCCTGTCTGGCCTGAAACAAAGTCGGCCAATTCAAACCCCGATCTAAAATTCAACTTCTAAAAACATCCCTTCCTTAGGCGCCACACACTGCACGGCACCTCATTCTCCCCCTCTTTATATTTCTACCAAAAATTTCTCTCTCAAAAAAGCCGGTTTCCCGACTCGATTCACTTAATGAAGACTACGTTACCGTAAATCTCGTACTTGAAATCCTGAAAATCCTTAAGTATCTCAAGCACAGTCCTTATGTCTTCTTGCTCAAACTGACCGGTATAGTGGATTTTGTCCAGATCTCCATTCTCGTTCTGAATCTCCACTCCGTACCAATTCTCAAGCATCGGTATCAAATCGCTCATATACAGGTTTTCGAAACGGAGTTTCCCGTCCACCCAAGCCGTATATACATTCGGATCCACTTTTTGGACCTCTCCGACATTCTCGTCACGGTCCCAGCGAAGCTGGTCGCCCGGCTTCAGGCGTCTGGTAAAACCTTCGCCGGCGGAAGCCTCTACGGAACCTTCAACCAAAGTCGTCCTTACGTCATCGCCACCACGGTAGGCGTTTATGTTAAAAAGCGTCCCCAATACCCTGACTTTCACATCATCAGTCTTTACAACAAAAGGCTTTTCCTTGTTGTGCGCCACATCAAAACAGGCCTCTCCTTCCAGCTCCACCACTCTGTTTTGGCTTACAAAGTTTACCGGGTAGCGCATTCTGGAGCCTCCGTTAAGCCACACTTCCGTACCGTCGGAAAGCTCAATCTCATAGCGCTTACCTTTAGGCACAATAATCTCATTGAAGCGCATCTTCTCCTGCCTTTCGGCCACGGACCTATACACGGCCCGACGACCTTTGAAGTCGATACCCTCCGGCAACGAGTCCGCAAGGGGCTCGTCAAGATCCAGTGAGCTTCCGTCATGAAGCACCAGAGTAACGTTCTGACTATACGGGTCGTGTTTCTGTTGCACAGTTTCCGCGACGGGAGTTTGCAAAGAATCGCTTCCGTACCAAGTCATCACGACAGAGGCCGACAACACGAGAGCGAAAACGGCGACCATCCGGTAACCCGACCAAGCGGACTTTCGGACCGGCTCAATCCGCCGGATTTTCCGAGGTTTGTCCACTTTCTTTTCAAAAGCCTCCCAAGCTTTCAGCGGATCGGCTTCGGATCTCCTCCTTTCGGCTATGGCCCCAATCCTGTTTTCGGTCTCCCTCAAACCCTCAATCTCCTCTTCTCGCCATTCGCCTAAAAACTCGGTCTCTTCGTCAGTCAGTCGTTCTCCCCTATCCCTCTTTTTTATTAGCGCTAATATTTGTTCCCACACTGCCATTTTTTCGAATTCGATCATTGTGTTCTGTACTTATTACACCGCCGTCGCAAAATACCCTTAGTATTTCTTCATTTTTTTTTCACATAACAAAAATTGAAATGTCGTAAGTAATTTGTTTATTTACCTAAGTTATCGCCTTCCCAATGCGTTTGGGAGGGTTTTTAAGGGGCCAATTAACGTGTTTCGATGCCGGTTCCGACACATCATCAACTTCAGAAAAATTTTGTATGGACGACAGAAAACTACTCTTTCACAGAGCTTTCTTGTCATTCTATTCTCCAATTTGCGCCTATGTCGCCCAATACACCAAAGACATGGCCGAGGCGGAGGAACTTGTTCAGCAAGCGTTTTACAAGGCTTGGGAGGCGGGAAGGGAGTTCGAGTCCGAAACGCACCTGAAGAACTACCTGTACCGCTCTACCTATAATATGACCCTGAACTGGAAAAGGCATCAAAGTATTGTCAGGGAACACCAAGCCTACACAAAACACGTAATGGCCGACCAATACGGTACGGAAGCCGACGGATTCGAGATAAACGAAATTCTGGAAAACACGGTCAAATCCCTCCCCGACCAATGCCGGCGAGCTTTCGAGCTTAACCGCTTCGGCGGGCTCAAATACAAGGAAGTGGCCGACACCATGGGCCTTTCCGTCCGTACCGTGGAAGTGCACGTGTCCAAAGCGCTGAAGAAACTCCGGGAATCGATGAAAGACTATCTGGAACCGCACTGATCCAAAGGCACAAAAAAAAGCGCATCCGTAAGGCGCGCTTGAGTGAGACCGAAGCCCTTTCGGGCCCGTATTTTTACTCTCCGTAATATTCGGCGAAGCTAGTCTTGGTTTCGTAGAGTTTCAGGCAATGCAACTGCACGTTGCCGTCGGTGGCCTCGAGCACCTTCGGCGCCAGCACGTTCCACATTTCCTTCACGAACACCTCGCAAGTCGTCATTTTACCTTTCATGAAATCCACGTCCAAGTTCAGGTTCTTATGGTCCACTTTTTTGATAATTTCCTTCTTGACGATCTTTTTAAGGTCTTTGAAGTTCATTACCATGCCCGTCTCCGGGTTCGGGTCACCTTTTACGGTTACGGTCAAGTCGTAGTTATGTCCGTGCCAGTTTTCGTGCGCACAGCCTTCGAACACCTCTTCGTTTTTTTCTTTCGACCAATTCGGATTGTATAATTGGTGCGCCGCACAAAAGCTCAGCTCCTTACTTAAATAGATCATTTTCTTACCCTTTACAGAATCGTTCGCGAATATAAGCATAAGGATTCAGACTGTAAACGGTAAGCCGGGAGATTCATTGCCCGGCGTTATATCATCCCCCTCGACTTCAGTTCCAGATACTTGTTCAAAGCGTTGATGGAAAGATCTTTTGGGGTGGTTTTTATCACTTGGATACCGTGGTTGGCGAGCACCTGAGCTATACGATCTTTTTCCTGAACGAATTGCTTGGCCACCGTTTTCTCGTAAATCCCCCTCAGGTCCGTCGCCGGATCGCCGGCAATGGCTTTCACCTCCGTATTTTCGAAAAATACCACAACCAACAAGTGTAGGCGACCGATTTTCCGCAAAAGGGGCAATACCCGCTCCATGGCCGTCACGCTTTCGAAATTGGTAAAAAGCATCAGCAGGCTCCGCTGGGGCATAAATTTACGGATCACGGTATACAACAACTCGTAGTTCGACTCCAAATCCCGCTCCTGTTCATTATAAAGGGCGTTTAGAATGCTGCGGAGCTGGGTTCTTTTCCTGTCGGACTTTATAACCGTTCCTATACTGTCGGAAAAAGTCAGGAGACCGGCCCGATCCTCTTTGCGCAAAGCGACGTTCGAAATAGCCAGACTTGTGTTTATCGCATAGTCCAGCAGGCTCATGCCTTCGAATGGCATACGCATATTCCGGCTTTTGTCGATTACGCAATAAATGTCCTGGGCTTTTTCGTCCTCATACTGGTTTACCATCAATGCGCCTCCGCGCCCGGTGGCTTTCCAGTTGATGTTCCGGAAATCGTCGCCCTGGACGTACGGTTTCACTTGTTCGAATTCGTAGCTATGACCAATGCGCCGAAGCTTTTTCAAGCCTTCCACAGTCGTAACCCTCGAAAAAGCCTGAAGCTCGTATTCCCGCATCTGCTTAACCGACGGATACACCGCCACCGTACATCCCGCCGGAATTTTGTCCAGTCTCCGCACAAAGCCCCAGTTCGTCCGGCTCACTATATTCAGATTGCCAAACGCCAACTCACCACGGCGGGTAGGCCTGAGCTTGTAAGTGAACTTTTTCGTTTCCCCGGCTTTCAATTCCAACCTGAACGAGAGATCCCTGAGCTGAAATTCGGCGGGTATATCATCATAAAGTTCACAATCCAAGCGTAACCCGGTGAGGTTTTTTACTTTTACCCTTATTGTATTTTCATCTGAAAGGGAAAAAGTCTTGGCCGTTTCCCGCTCGGCTTCCACCGCTTCCTTATTTGCGAACAGCCTGAAAATATCGGCCACTACTACCACAAAACAAGCTACTAAACAGACATGCGCCGGAATATAGAGCAACGGCAACACAAAGCTGAGCACATACAATAAGACCACGCCCGAAAACATGTAAAAGAAACGGGGAGACAGGCGCAGGCTTTTCCAGACTCTTATCATCTCGGAACCTCGATTTGCTTAATAATTCCGTTGATAACATCCTCCACTTCCATTCCTTCCATCTCCCGCTCCGGCGTAAGGATAACGCGGTGGTTCAGCACGGGAGCCGAAACGAAACGGATGTCGTCCGGAGTAACGAAATCGCGCCCGCGGATGGCGGCGGTAGCTTTCGACGAATTCATAATGGCCAACGAAGCCCTCGGGGAAGCACCCAAGAACAAGTCCGGATGGTGGCGGGTCTTGTACGTCAGCTCGGCGATATAATCGACCAATTCGTCTTTGATATGTATGTTTTCGATAATCTCCTGGCAAGCTTTAAGCTCTTCGGCATTGAAAATCGGGCGAACTTCTTCGTGCGTTTTTTTGCCTGAAAGGTCTTCACGGAAACGGCGAAGGATCATTTTCTCTTCCGAAAGCTCGGGATAACCGACTTTAATCCGGAAAAGGAACCTGTCGAGTTGCGCTTCGGGAAGTTTGTAGGTTCCTTCCTGCTCTATCGGGTTTTGGGTAGCCACGATAAAGAACGGATAATCCATCTTGTGCGTAGTTCCGTCAATCGACACTTGTCGCTCTTCCATGATCTCGAACAAAGCCGACTGCGTCTTGGCCGGAGAGCGGTTGATCTCGTCGACCAACACCACATTGGAGAATACCGGCCCGGGCTTAAAGCTGAATTCGGAATCTTTCATATTGAAAACCATGGTTCCCAACACGTCCGAGGGCATAAGGTCCGGCGTAAACTGGACTCTGGAAAAATCTACGGAAAGCGTCTTGGCCAGCATCTTCGCCGCCAAAGTCTTGGCCACACCGGGCATACCTTCCAAAAGCACGTGACCGCCGGTGAAAATTCCCGTCAACATCAAATCCACGGTATTGTCCTGCCCCACGATCACTTTCCCTATCTCGTCGCGGATACTGTCGGCCAAGCGCATTACCCTTTCGGCTGTCGGGGCTTGCGACGTTTCGGTTTGCGTTTCCTGTCCGGAAAGTCCCGGCTCCCGCTCGGGCATTTCCGCCATATTGGTTTCTTCCATCTTATTTTTTTCTGTTTTTCTTCTTAAAAACTCAGGCTACCGCTTCCGGCTCTTGCTTCTTTACCGACGTTCCGTCGGCGGTGGCTTCGTAAAACTTCTCCACCGAACTGTAAAAATCCGCAAGCTTGCGGGCCCTTTCGCTCTTTCCGCTTTCGTAGACGGTAGCGTAATATTGCCTAAAAAGCACTTCGATGTCTTCCGAATTCACTCCCGTAGCCTTGGCTATCGGCTCCACCAATTCGTCGGTTTTCCCCTTTGTCGGGATATGATACTTTTCCCTGATATAAGCAAAAAACTGATTCTTGATATGCTCGGCGACTTTCACCTCGCCTTGCTTGCTGTTATAATAGAGTTGCGCAATATTCTCCACAAAAGCCTTCGAACTGTTCTCCGGCGCTTCCACCAACGGAATAGCCTTGTGCTTGCGCCTTGACTCGAAAACGACATAGAGCAGGGCCAGAACCAATACCAGGTAAATTGCCGACCGGAGTTGCGGTTTCGACAATACATAAGATAAAGGTGTCCGCTGGGCACCTCCCAAATTAAAACTCACTCTGTAATTATGGGAATAGGCATCCAAAAATACCGGACCGTCCTGCAAAGACGACAACAACAAAGAGGCGAACTCGGCGCCTACACTGTCTTTCAGGAAATAATTGGTGAGTGGCCTCGGATTCTGCGCCACTATAATCTCGCCTTCGCCGTAATGAAGCTTGATACCCGCCATCTTATCCGCATACAACCAAATCAGCGTATCGGCGTTTGGCCTGAGCCTTTCGTCCTCGTCAAAATAATACCACCTGCCTCGGCGGTCCTTCTTTCCGCTCCGATATGTAAACGGGTAGTATTCCCTTTTCGAATTTTCCGGACCGAACGAAAAAATTCCCTGCTCACGGAACTTATAATCCCGACGGTTAGGTCCAAAATAGTTATCCTCGGTCAGTTTTGCCAAAGCATCCTGTATAGAGTCGGAAGCTTCAAGGCTAAGCGAATCAGGGTCAAACTCCTCTACTAGTAGGGAGTCCTCTCTGGTATTCACTATTATTTCCTCAATCGCTTCGGCTTCTTCCTCCCAAATCGCTTCAAGAGAGTCCAGTTCTTTTTCCGAAAAAGTTACGAAAACGGAGTCCAGCAACTGTTTGGGTAAAGATTCGGCAATAATCATCGCCCGGTTTCCCTGCTTGGCGAAGTCGAAAATATTGCTTAAGTCCGCGCTGTCGAGATAAGGTCTTTTTCCTACAAAAATATAGTTTGAGCGCCCGAGGCTATCATTCAGCTTCTTGTAATGCGACAATGCGGACTTAATCAGCGTCACGTCTTCGGATGCGCTCACGATCTCTGTAAAAAGTCCCAAACCGTAAGGTTCATCGCTCTTTAGCTCGTAGTTTGAGCGCCAGTCGTACTTCGGTACGAACAGGGTCCTGACATAATAGAGGCTACTCACCACTACCACAAGGACGACTATTACCGCTAAATTACGCGTGTTCAACATCTGGAATTTGCTTTTTGAGTTCTTCGTGATAGCCGGACACCCGGTCAAAATCCTCTTCGCCAGCCATAAGGTCGGCATACCAAAAACGTTCGAATTCGAAAGTGATCCGCCTGAACGTCTCCCTCATCTCAGGCCGTTCCCGTAACTCGCGCACATATTGATAATTGGTCTTTTCCCTGCTCACCTCCAAAAACTCGCCTTTGGAAAGCGAACGCAAGGACAGCAAAAAAAGCACTCGGACAGCCGCTTTGTAATCTTTGGCAGACAAGGCCGCTTTCAGCATGCCGTCCAAATCCAGATCGCGTATATCTTTTTCCAAATCCTCGGAAAACGACAGGTCGGCGTTCCTTACGTTAGGGTTCGAAAAACCGGAATAGCGTCGTGCCACATAATAGGCCACCCAAAGCAAAAAGCCTATGACTATAGCGTAGGCCAAGATTTTCAGCGCCGGAATCATTCCGGCTAGGGAAAACCCGCCCGTACCCTTTTTTTTACGCTTTACGGGTTCGAATTCGTAATAATCCTCCGTATAGTCAAGGCTTTTGGATTTCTTTTCCAAAGCCTCTTTGTCCAGACGGTAAGCCCTGTCGGAAGCCGGCGCCGTGCGGGGAGCTAATACGCCCCCAGCCACGATTGCCAATAAAATCAAAAGCGATATCGGTGATACTCGCATATTTTTCAGTTCGGATAAACTATTCTCATTTCTCTATCTTCTGGAAGCTGTGCCAGTAATAGCGCTGATACACGATCTGGCCGTTTTTCCAGCGCTGGCTAAAAGCTTCCTCCAGCCTTGTGCGGGTGCCGTCTCCATTGTCGATCATGATATCCATCTCGCCCATCACGTTTCCAGTCTCGGTGTCAGCCACCAGCGTTATTATTTTTGTCTCCACTGATTTGGTCTGTTCCAAATTCCCGACCTCGTTGTTTTTCAGCGTCTCTTTTCCCCGGGTCTCCGCATCACTGTTTTCCCTTTGCACAATATCGTCGGCGTAAAACCTGTCGATCACTTCAATGTACTTTCCGGCCTCCACCATCGCCTTATACTCCCCTACCAATTTCTTGAAGTCACTCATACTTATATTCAGTTTTCACGGGCAATTCCCCTGTATGATTTTCTTGTCCCCAATCCTTCCAAACGCCTCAGCAGATCGCAGGAAGTGTAACGCTCTTTTATACTATGGTAACAAAACAGGTTTTGGCTCAAAGCCAAATAGATTCCCAAGCCTACCACCATAAACTTTATAGCATGCATCAAGCCCGCCGTAAGCTGCGCCTTATAAGCGAAATCGTCGCTGATCAAATAGCCGAAAAGATAAGCCTGAAGTCCGAAAGCCGGCGTAGTGATCAGCATGTACAGCAACAGGTTGATGATTCCCACCAAAGTCAGCGCCCCCAGAATTTTCCCGATATTCGAACGGACCAAACGGAAAGCCAACTTAAACGCCTCCCCTTTCTGTTTCCGCAGAATATGCGCTACGATTATGGACACGGAAAAAAACTGAAGTCCGAACAGAAGCCAACTAAGCGATACGTGCGGTAAGAAAAAAGGCAAAGCAAGCGTCACGGCAAACGGACTGACGCGCAGAAACTCCTTGAAAAAGGGAGCCCCGTTTCTTAAAGAAGACAAAGTCCGGCAATAAGACCACAAAGCGCTCGCCACCAACAGAAATATCACCGAAGCCCGGACCGTTGCGGGGATATTCACCTGCAACGGGGAAAAAAGCCCGATAGGGTCCCCTTTGATATCCATCAGCATTACGGAATCGTCGCCAAAGACCTGAACCAGTACGGCTCCGGCTATGGCGGCGGGCAAGATTCCCGCCAGCACTTTGCCAATACGGGAAGAAGCCCAACGGATAGTTTCGCTCAGACATTCGCCCGCTGTCAGCAAATCTCCCAAACGCGGCGGTTTTTCCTCACGATAGGGAATCTCTTCAGCCCGGTCGGCCTCTTCGCCCAGCGAGACATAAACTTTCTTCGGATACCAGACAAAATAGAAATACATGAACCCGAAAGATATGGCAATGGACAACGCCCGTAATATGTCAGGCACGTCGGTAAGCCTTGTGATAAACGACTCGACTATAGCGGCGAAGACAATCAGGGGAATCAGCCCCATCAATATCTTGACCGAACGCAAGGCTCCGATCCGCAAGGCTTGGCCACGGCTGTAAGTCCCCGGAAAAATCAGGCCTTTGCCTAATACCAGCCCAGCCCCACCCGCGATTACAATCGATGAAATTTCCACGGCTCCGTGTTGCCAAATGGCCAGAAAGGATTCGCCTAAAACGCCTTCGTTATAAAACATCGTCTGGAAAGTGCCGAGCATCACCCCGTTACCGATCAAAACGAAAATGCATCCCAAAGCGGCAAACAAACCGGACGCATAAGTCAGCACCGTCACCTTGAGGTTGTTGGCCCCGATCCTAATAGCCATCCCTACAGCATCCGAATCTTTGTAGACGGCGGCAGGATCGCCCTTTTCGATATTCCGCAGGGTCATATCCACATAGCGATCGCCCAGAATCTGGCGCGTAAACTCGGGCTCCTGAATAGTGGAGAAAACGCCCACCAATACGGCCAAGAGAAAAACAACCAGCGACACCAAATACTCTTTTCTGGAATGGTAAGAAATTAACGGAAGTTCCTCTTTCCAAAAATCCGCCACGGCTTTCCATTTCAGGCCCCGTTGGCGATAAATCCCGCTAAAAAGTTTTTTGGACAAGCTATTGAGGTACAATCGGATAGACCTGTGCTTGTAGTACGTCCTGGAAAAAGAAAGGTCGTCGGTAATCTGTATAAACGATTTGCTTAGCTTGTCCGGATCCTGATCCTTAGTGTTGATATGGTCTTCGAGCGTTTGCCATTTATCTGTATTATTCTTGATGAAATTTGATTCTTTCATGCATTTTGATAATTGATCAAGCTGAGTTAATTTACATAAAAGTTATTTTTTTAAATATTATTAAGAGGAAAATCATCTTGGAATAAAAGGTGATTTTTAGGTAGGTGTCCCTTCCCGTTATTTGACTTGGAGCACAACGCATTAAGCGATAAGGGTTTAGGGCAGACAGAGCGATATGAAGAAAATAGACATCCGAACCACCCAAAACGTCACTATAGAATACCCACTAGCCTCTACCATGGATCGCGTTTTGGCCTATGGTCTTGATTTGATCATAATTACGGCCTGCACGTCCATTCTTAGCCTCTCCTCGGCATTGATTTTCAGAGGCTCTCCCGTTATGGAGTATATCATCGGCTTCATCATTTTGCTTTTTATCTTTGCGTACCATTTGAATATGGAGCTCTTTTTCGGAGGCAGATCTTTCGGTAAGAAGATAATGAAACTCCGGGTGGTAAAAATCAACGGAATGCGAGTAAGCGTATACGACTATTTTCTGCGCTGGGCCTTCCGTATTTTCGATTGTATGCTGTCCATAGGGTTTCTGGGAATCCTCAGCGTTTCCTCATCCCGTAACAAACAGCGTTTGGGCGACCTGATGGCGAATACGACTGTGGTAAAAGACAGCGAAGACCACTATGTAAACCTAAAAGACCTGACATCACTGAAGTCGGGAGAAAGTTACACGGCCAAATACCCTGAAATCACCAGACTTACGGAAGCGGATATGCTATTGGTAAAAGAAGTTCTGGACAGGGTGCAGGACAATAAAAGCCAAGCCTCGACGGACGTGATTAACCTAACGGTCGAAAAAGTGACGGAAGCCACAGGCCTAAAAGCGCCCGCCAACAAGGTGGATTTTCTGCGCATTTGCCTGAAAGATTTCGTTTACCTGACACGTTAATCGGGGCTTAGGTATCTGGTATTACGTATTAGGTACCGTGCCGATAAACGCATCTAAAAAACGTCAGCGAACTATTGTATGTCCCGGGCTGATTCGGAAGCCCTGCCTGGAGAAGTACCGGAATGGAAAGGCCAACACCAAGGCTACCGGGAAGACGAAGGAAACGAAATCCGGAACAACTGACGACAATAAAGAGAGCCCAACGGCTATCAAAAGGAAATCCAGAAGAAAAGACACTACACTACTACAGATCCGAACGCTATCCGGCATTGAGTCGGGACAGCCATCCGCAATCTGTTCTTTGTCAAGGATTATCGTTTCCACTATTCCGCAGGTTTGTTTGGCGCAATATGCGGAAGCAGCGTTACTTGTCGCCCAAGCCCCTGTTAAGCCTTTATTGCTAATGGCCTTCAGTATTAAGTCCTTATGAACATCATCCATACCCAAGCATTCGCCAAAAGACCAACCTAATACTTACCAAGGCTTTCTCCGCTCCGAAAGCGCCACCTTACCGGCACGTTTATTTCGAGCACATCAGGCATGCGCAGGCAAACATTGCAACGGAAAAGAAAAACGCGGAATTCCGCCCACGGACCGGGAGGAACTTCATCCGCAAACTTCTTTCCGAACAGCAAAGTGCTCCAACGCCTGGAAAATTACCAGCGCATAGCCGACAAGGCCAACGACAAACAGCAACCCATACAGCCGATGCTTACCAGTTTGGGCTTCCGTAACCTTATTGCGCCCGGTCTAATTGAGTTCCGCCCGTTTTTCATTAAGTATCCAGAGTTGGGAGAGGTGGATCACCTACTTTACGAATACGCTTACGTTAGGGATCCTAAGTCGGAAGAAGGGGTCAGAACACGACTGGAACTTATCATCAAGATGGAAAGAGCCATAAACCGCTACCATGCCAAACATCCCGTCGCCGTATTCGCCGCTTCCGACACCGGATTGCCGACGCCTACCAGCATGGACGTGGTGGTATTCAAAACCATGGACGAATTCGAAAAGGAATTTCAGCAACTTATCCAACTCACTATCGAAAGCGGGTTTCCGCTGGCCCTGCCTAATTTCGGACGGAAATCGGTGGCCATAGCCAACCGCCGGGGCCAAACGGATGACTTTACGTTGCTGGACTTTTCGCCAAACTTGGGCACCGACGCCACGCTAAGCCTTTGGAACAAAATAGTGTACGAAGACTCGGACATTTCAGTCCACGACGCTACCGTAGAACCAAACCTCCAAGTAGACGAAGACACTGGCCGACGTTTCGGCACACCCGTGCATTGGGAGGAAGAGGGTGATTCAGGCAAAGAGGAGTTCTTCGTTACCTGTTCCCCCACCGGACGCCCTGCTCCAACGTTCCTTTCGGAACAATCCTATCGGTTTTATTCCCATATAGCCCGGCTATTGGGCACCGATACCGGCTATACTTTGATAGACAATCTGGTCAAGACTTGTGCGGAGACCCGACAACCAGCGAACATCACGCTGGAAAAGCCCAAAAATCCGCCGAATTCAACACTTACGCTTGGCCCAAACGCCGTGATTCCCGCACTACGCAATGCGGTGACGGCCCCTCCGCCAAGCGAAAGAACCGAACTCAAGCTCTCGCTTCCGGACACGAACGCCGGAGCGATGCTTCAACCCATCCCGTCGGCAAGCGCCAGCGCCGCCAAATACACGGTAATGCCTACCTATACATGGACCGCCACGCAACTCTCCGGCCTCTTAAGTGCCCTGCGTGGCGAACACCGCCGAAACGCCGAGCGGGCTCACGGATTCGGACAATATATTAATCCTATGCGCAGAGAGGTTGACCTGCCTCCTATACACCATGTCAGGCAGGTTTACCTTCCTTTTCACCAAGGCCAATCGCGCCGCTAAGGCTTAAGCTGTCAATTTCCCGTACTATTCTCACATCCTCAGCGTTCATTTTTGTAAGTTTGTACAGGACCTACTACGGTCAAGAATGATTCGGACGAATTTTTTCATCCATTGAAAATGAGCGAGAACAACATCTTGTATTGCGATAGCCTGACGGCATATTCAAGAAGAAAGACCGTGGAGGTCAATATAGGGGGCGTGCCCATGGGCGGCGACAATCCCATCCGTATCCAGTCCATGACCACCGTGGACACCATGGACACCGAAGGTTCGGTAGCCGAGGTGTTGCGTCTGGTGGAGGCCGGATGCGAATACGTACGTCTCACGGCGCCTAGCGTCAAAGAGGCCGAAAACCTGGCCAATATCAAAAACGAGCTCCGCGCCCGCGGCTGTAACGTTCCTTTGGTGGCCGACATCCACTTTACGCCAAACGCCGCCGAGGTGGCCGCGCGCATCGTGGAGAAAGTACGAGTAAACCCCGGCAACTACGCCGACAAGAAGCGCTTTCAGGAAATAGACTATACCGACGAGGAATACGCCTCCGAACTGGAACGTATCCGTGAGAAGTTCGCCCCCTTGGTGGAGCTTTGCAAAGAGCACGGCACGGCCATGCGTATCGGCACTAACCATGGTTCGCTTTCCGATCGTATCATGAGCCGTTATGGCGACACGCCGTTCGGAATGGTGGAATCGGCTTTGGAGTTTATCCGCATCTGCGAAGATATGGATTACGACCAGCTTACTGTTTCCATGAAATCCAGCAACCCGCAGGTGATGGTGCAGGCCTATCGCCTTTTGGTTCAGAAGCTGGACGAGGAAGGTTTGAAGCCTTACCCGTTACATCTTGGTGTGACCGAGGCCGGCGAAGGCGAAGACGGTCGTATCAAATCGGCTGTGGGAATCGGAACACTCTTGGAAGACGGCTTGGGCGACACAGTCCGCGTTTCCTTGACCGAAGCTCCGGAATATGAACCGCCCGTAGCCCGCAAACTCGTGGCTCGATATGACGACCGTACAGGACATGCGCAGGTAGCGCCAGTTGACAACGCTCCGGTTGATCCGTTCCGCTTCCAACGTCGTGAGACGGTACAGGTAGCCGATTTCGGAGGCAAGCAGGTACCGCGCGTTATTGCCGATATGCACGACGTGGCCGAGACCGGCGTAACGAACAAAGACCTTGGCGCCGTGGGGCATCACTACCTTTCGGCTACCGATAAATGGCATTTGGCCGATATGGCCGCCGATTATGTTTATACGGGTGATTTCCCGATGGACTTCGAATTGCCTAGCGCATTGAAGGAAGTCGTGGACTTCGAGGCTTGGAAAGGCTTGGAAGACACCGAAAACCGCTTCCCGCTCCTGAAGGCATCCGAGCTTGAAGGCGAAGCCCCGCATCCCGAGCTGAACTTCATCTTGGTAAAAGCTTCCGACCTTTCGGAAGAAATCTTCGCCAAGTTTAAGAACAAGAACAATATCGTATTGGTATTAGAGACGGAAAACGCCCACGGCATGGCCGAACAGCGCCGTTTCTTCTTCCAATTGATCGAGAAAGAAATCAAGCTTCCCGTCGTCATATTGCGTGACTACGCCGATATGGACGAGGAAGACCTTCAGATACACGCCTCCACCGAAATGGGCGCCCTCCTTGTGGACGGCCTCGGCGACGGTGTATTGCTGCGTCGCAAGACTCCGGCCCTCGACGCCGACGCCCTGCGCAACGTGCTCAAGCGCCACAACAGCGTAGCCTTCGGACTCTTGCAGGCCGCCCGTATGCGCGTCACCAAAGCCGAGTACATCTCTTGCCCTTCATGCGGTCGTACGCTCTTCGATTTGCAGGAGACCACCGCCATGATCCGCAAGCGTACCGACCACCTCAAAGGCGTGAAGATCGGTATTATGGGATGCATCGTAAACGGTCCTGGCGAGATGGCCGACGCCGACTACGGTTACGTAGGCTCCGGCAAAGGCAAGATCACCCTCTACCGTGGACAGGAAGTGGTAAAACGGGGCGTAAACTCGGAAGGCGCCGTGGACGAGCTGATCAACCTAATCCGCGAAGACGGTAACTGGGTGGAGCCCGAGACTTCGCCAGTAGTCTGAGCGTATTAAAGAAGACAAAAAATCATAATGTAGAGACAGGGTACGCCCTGTCTTTACGTATATTACAGATAAGTAGTACAAAGTAAATAGTAAAGCGTAAAGAGACTGCTCGGAAAAACCTAAATCCAAATAAATCTACAGGTTACCCCTTCAGGCACTCCTCACTCAAAGCATAAACTATTTCACTGAATGTACTTCTGAAGAAAGACCTAAATAAAACAGGCCGTCGCAAGGCTCCAGCCTTGTGACCAACCAAACAGCAAGGTTCCAACCTTGCCACACCACCCTCCACACAAACCCCGACAATCATGAGCTCCGAAAACCGCAAAAAACCACAAGAAAACGCCAGCCTAAAAGACTACTTCAAGATAGGCGACCTCTTCGGCTACTTCTTCCGCAAGAAAGACCCGAATCGTCCCGGAGGCATCTACCTAAAAATGATGCACGGCATCAACAAATTCTCGATTCTCGTCTTCCTTTTGGCCGTGATTTACTTGGTGGCTAAGCGATTCTTTTAAGTCTATTTTTAAACAATAAAAACTATGTGGATCAAGAATCTTAAGATAGAAAACTTCAGATGCTTCGCCCAACAACTCCTTGAACTGCAGGAAGGCGCAAACATTCTGATAGGCGACAACGCAACGGGTAAAACATCCATACTCGAAGCCCTTAAGATTGCTCTAGGTAGTTTTTATTTCGGTATAGACGCCAGCCAAGCCACTTCGCCTTCCATTAGCCAAAACCGGGACGTCCGGCTAATACAAAACGAAAGAGGGCAATGGGACGCCCACCGACCGGTAAAGGTCAAAGCCGAAGGCAACGTATTTGGGACAGAGGTAGTATGGGAACGGGCCTTGAATAGCGCCAAAGGCAAAACTACAACAGGGCTTCTCGCGGACTTGAAAGAGGCAATACACAACGCTTATAACACTGAAGAAAGCTTATCACTACCGTTATTAGCTTACTACTCCACCGCCAGACTACAAAGCCAAAGAAAAGAAACCGAACCGTTCCGCCAAGGGGAACGCTACGAAGCGTATTACAATGCGCTGGAAGCCAGCTCCACTGTTAGTCGTTTCAAACAATGGTTCGAAAACCAAGACCGTATATCCTATCAGGAAGGCCAGCAAACATCCGCACTGCGTTCCGTTAGCCGAGCTATTCAAAACTGCTTGCCAAATTGTGACAGAATAAGCTATGACGCCCGCCTTACCGAGATAGTCATCATGGCTGAAGACGGGACCAAGACCCCTTTCCCATTGATGAGTGACGGATACCAGCTGATCACCGCCATGGTGGGCGATATCGCGTACCGTTGCGCGGTACTCAACGCGCACTTGGAAGAGCGTTGTCTCGAAGACACGCCGGGAGTGGTACTGATTGACGAGATCGAGATGCACCTCCACCCTTCTTGGCAACAGCGGGTAGTCAATGATTTGGCCCGAACTTTCCCTAAAATACAGTTTGTCATCACCACACACTCGCCGATAGTACTCGGCGGAGCCAAAGCCAACGTTATACGCCTAGGCGACCCCAACGCCGAAGATAACACCCCCGAAAGCGGCGTACTGGCTTATGGCCGTAGTCCGGAGCATATCATGTACGGCGAGCAGGGCGTAAAAACACGGCCTACCGAAATCGTCAACCGGATCAAGGAGTTCTATTCCCTTTTGGAGAAAAAGGAAATGGAAGAAGCCGAAAAGATTCTGCAGTCTCTCTTTATCCAAGGGTTTGGCGAAGACGACCCCGATACCGTACAGGCGCAACGCAATTACGACTTCGCCCTTTGGGAGATGGAAAACGAAGGGGAATGAGACATATAAAGAAAGATGGCGAACCCCGCGAGCTAACCGCCTTCAAAGCAAAGGGAGGAACGAAATACGAAGGCGAGAATCTGGACAAAAGCCCTATCCAAACACAACTCCTGAAAGAACAAGGCGGACTTTGCGCCTATTGTATGTCACGCATCAAGGCCGAGCCTGGCAAAACACCAAAGATGGGGATAGAACACCTAAAAGACAGGGCGACCCACCCCGGACTTCAGCTCGACTACAACAATATGCTGGGCGTGTGTTTGGGAGGAAAGAAGAAAAGAGAAACGGGCAAAGGCTCCAACAAAAAGGAAAACCTGCATTGCGACCAAAGCAAGGATTCCGACAAAGGCCACTTCGAACTCCGGTTTATGAATCCGCTATCAGAGCATGTGACAGCGCATTACACCTTTGCGGACGGCTATGTTCTACCAAATGATTCCGACCAGCAAAAACTTATCGAAGCTGAGATTGAGCAAGCCCTGAACCTGAACAACGATTTCCTTGTGGAAAACAGGCGAAAGCTGATTAACGAACTTAAGGACAGATACACCAAAGACGTAAAGGGCAAAGGCAAAAGAGACAAGACAATATTCCTCAACAAAATGCTCAGGTTTTATAAGGAGCCGAACAAAAACGGCCAATTACAGCCCTACTGCGAAGTGGCTATCCAATGGCTGGAAAGCAAAAAGTGACAACAGCGTTCCCGATCCTTTCCAACCCCACCAAACCAATCACTCCCTCACCGCCATAAAGCCCGATTTGTCGCCGTTTCCTATTATCAGATAGCCCTCAATCACGTCCTTCTTACACTCGCAAACGTACCCATAGCCAGAGGCATCATCGCATTCGGCATTGCCTTCCCAAGTAAACTCAAAGCGGGAAGGTTGTTTTTTGAAAGCGCTCACCCCTCCATAAAAATAGCCATGTACCAGACCAAATTGGAACTCTCCTGAGCCGTCGGGCTTGATCTCGATATACGCCCGCGTTTCCATATGCAGGTAGTCGTCACCCCAAGCGTCCATATACTCGATTAGCCAACGGCCTTCTATTTTCTCAAGTGTAATTGCCATGTTTTCTGTATTCTTTATTGAAGTGCAGAACTATTTAAAGATATATCAAGCTCAAAGACAGTTCGTAACAGCAGCTATAATCCCATCAATCCCGCACCTCCACACCTTCCATAAAAGTAACATCAAGCCCTCTATTCTTAGCGTAGATATACCTGAAGCAGGCCTCGGCGAAGCTTTTCCAAGCCTTATGGTGTTGGCTTTTGTTGGCGTTGCGGAATTCAAGTATTACACCTCGTTTGGAACCGTTCTTACCCACCTTGTCCGTTTTGTCGGCCAATGCCCCGAGCGATCCCAAGTCACCTGCGAAGCGAGGGTCCGGATAGTTGCGGGCGCATAGCTGGTCATGACCGAACGGAATACCCCGTAGCCAAGCGTCACGGCTCAAACTAGCCAAGCGTCCCCATTGCCCTTTGGGAAGGATCTTGGTATGCGTGCCGTAAGGGAAGATCACATGGTTCAGAGGTAAAAGCCCCAATTCCTTATTCAAACGCTGGAATATCTCCATCCACAGCTTATCGCCTTGGGCACGCAAAACGTCTTTCGTCTCTTGCGAGAGCAAAGAAAACATAGTCCCGAAATCCGTGCGGGACAGAAGCGACACAAAGGTCTTGGGAACATAGTGAACGGGATCCGATGCCGAGATAAGATAAAGCCCGATCATATGTGCCAAGCCCGCCAGCTCACCGTCCTGTAGAATAGGGAACTCGGTACTCAGGTCAAGTACACTACGAGAGACATCCTTATGAAAGTGCCGTGTACGATGACGTTGCAGGGGATCCGACACGAAGTTACTGACACTCATCAACTGCTCCCTGCCTTCCCGACGACGATCCAACTCCACGGCCGTCTCCTCCTCGCTTTCCGATGAGGTTTCCTCAAACACCTTCGGCAGGCTGTCCAAAGCCATGCCCGCCGTAAATTGAAAGTGTCCCGTAGGCTCGCCAGGCTTAAACAGTTGCGCTTCGGACTCGGTAGCCGGAACCGTCCCGAAACCCTCTAGGTCTCGCATAGGCATAAGCGGTTCCTTTTGTTCCGAGATTCGCTCCGTCATGCGCTCAATCTCCTCGAATGTCTGAGAAAGACGCCGAAAGCCCGCCTCCGTTTCTTCAAACGGCTCGGTGATCAACTCGAATATGGGGGAGCCGTTGGTAGGGGCGCCCAAGTCAGTCTCCACTTTGAAGTCATTGCCCTGAAGCATTAACTCCCCTTTTTTGTAAGGGCGCTCGGCATGCAATTCCTCTTCCGGCAACTCCTCGCCATGGCCCAAAGCCTCCAACCATCGGCCATAAGTGCCTGGCGACCTGAAAAACCTGTAACTGCAAATCTCTATCTCAAAGCCCAAAGCGCACTGGATCGCTTGCTGGCCGGACGGAGGGAAAACAGCCCGCCCCGCACCCTTGTCCGGGGCGTTTGTTTTATTGCTAGAAGTGGTTTTTCTTTTGAAACACATAGCGCTTTGGGGCGGGTGGCCGTAGTGTGGCACTCAAACCTACCGGTCCCGTAAGCTATGCAAAAACTAGGCGTAAATACAGTATCACTTCTCGCTCAGGTCCCCGAGGAACGACACCTCGTACACCACCTTGGCATTATGCCCCGCCCTGGTGACCGTAACCGTATACACCCGCCGGGATTCCTCCTGCTTTTCCGTAATGACTACGGAAACATCATCATATTCGCTTTCCACGCTTATTTTGGCTCCCTCGCCGGTATGGTTGGCGACGATCAGCCCGTAGACCACATAGGTGCCGTCATCGATAGACGTTAGCCCCACGTGCGGATAATCGCTCAAGTTCAGCGGAATGCCGTTGTCCCGCGCCAAGTTAAGCGCCTGTTGGTTTATCATCAGCCGTTTGAGCCCCAACTCCCGATGGTCCGGTTTTTCCGAAACGCTATCGCTATTGTCGCAAGCCTGAAGCGTAAAAATAAGGGCGAAGAAAAAGAACAGTTTCGTTTTCATAAGATATATCGGTAAATCCGTGGAGGCCAAACCGGAACACAGCGCTACGCCACTTTCCTTTACCGGAATCGCCACCAGCAAAAATCACCGCAAGATAACGAACGCCTGAAGGCTTATTCATAAGAGTGTTGACGAAGGGTTGTTTTTGGGGTTTGGTGGCGCAATCGTTAAATATTGCACTATGGTTTGAACACAAAAAGCCCGATTCCACCACGGAATCGGGCTTTTTGCGTTTAGAGTTTCTTTTCCATTTGCCTTGTTTTGATACTAACTTCCGTGGCATATTTGGCCCGAAATTGCTTTTTTAGATTATTAATCTTAGTATCATTCCTAGGGTATCTCGATGCAATAACAAGTGCTTCTTTTTTGGGCTTCTTATCCTTGTCACTCCACCTCTTTATAGAAGCTTCGATTTGCTCAAGCGCCTTTGAAACGTTAGACCCCTTCAGTTCAATGAAGTACTCTTTAGCATTGTGGTCCTTCAACAGATAATCACAACGGCCTTGGCCACTTCCAGTTTTTTCCAAACATCCATCGATATGGATCTTCTCTACCTCGTACCTATTGGGATTCAGGAAGGTCACTTTCATACCGTTCTCTTCCACTGTTATTTTACTGTGGCTGAGCTTCTCTACACATTTCTTATTCATCCTCTCCAAAGCTTAGATCCAACAAGCGGTCGAATTGCTCTCCGATTTCATCAGATACTCCATCCAGATACTCCGCCAGTATGAGCCCGTTTTCTTGATCGATAATGCTATTGACTTTACCGTCTTTGATCTCATAGGCTCCAAGATCCTTCAAGTTCATAACCTCGTCTTTACCGACGATCTCATACAGTTGCTCAGCCTTTTCTGGAGATTCGACCAGTATGTTTCCAGCTTGAAGCAGATTATTCAGACTGGCTAATATGTACGGGCTGTGCGTAGTGATAATGAATTCGTTCTTGGAAACTTTATTGTTGAAGGTCCAAGCCAACAAGTCAGTAACTTGCTTTTGCGCGTTTGGGAAAAGGTGGGCTTCTGGTTCTTCAATATAGTAGCAATGATGCCCGTCTTTGAATCTTTCGCCGTTAAATCTAGCCAGAATAAGTAAAAGTGGAAGCAGTTCTTGTTGACCAGAAGAAGCGAATGCCAACCCTACCTTTCTACCATCTTCATGTACCAAGTACTCCTCCCCTGTAGTTTGATCTTTTAAGAATTTGGCTTTGAGAAGTCCTGAAGCTTTATTCCAAAAGTCTTGAGTGATGCCATCCATCTCAACACTATGATGCGCACCTTTAAAAGCTTGGTGCATCTGCCCGAACTCAATGAAAAAAGGATCGAACTGAGTATCTTCTCCAAAATAAGAAAAGCTATTTCGCTCTACATGGGCAAATATTGAACGGCTAGCGGGAACAAATAAGTTAGTTTGGTTAAATCCATATTTCAATAATATAGATTGCAATGTGTCATTGGCATTTGTTTCCGAATTTAGAATTTCATAAACGCTTGGAGAAGGGAGACTGCCTAAATCCTGCACTACATCTTTAGGAAGTGAAATTTGCAAATCGCCATTCTTACCTATAAAGGCATAAGGCTGCTTGTTTCCGAACTCATATTGTATAGTAAACTCATTTTGTGGCCAGTAGCTCGAAGGGAAATACTTTTTAAAACGCTTATTTGTCCTTTCAACAAACCCCTGAGGAGTTCGCTGTTTGTATAGCTCAAGCATAAGTGTTCTACAAAAATAGACTAGTTTAGCCACTACACTCTTACCCGATGACTGCTCTCCTATAAAAACAGTAAACGGCTTTATTTCGATGTCGGCTTTGGTAATGCCTCCGAAGTTTTTGATATATATCTTTTCCATACCTATATGAGGTTTTATAAGGCCTTTGAGCCTCTTGTAGGCGAACTGTCAAGTTGTTGTTGCCTTTTGACGATTAAGTCAATTCGAATATAAGAAAAAAGAAAAGGATTCCATCTTAAGCTTACTCCCAACACATGCGTAACGTTACGCACAGTATCAACGTAGCGTTACGCACACCTTCGACGTAGTACTACGCATGACTCAAGCGTAGCGTTACGCATATAGTATACGTAACGCTACGACGGTTCAAAAGAAAAGCCTTTCCAAATCGGGAAGGCTTTTCTGTTAGGGGCTAATAAGGTTATGAAATTGATAGCTTGGTGTTGTAACGTATGCTACGGATATTTTTACTGTCTCTCGGCAATGTCCTCACCTCCAAATCATACTCCCCGCTAGGTACGGCCGGCAACAGCGCCACCAACCTCTGCGGACGGTTCTCGATAAAGCGGACGGCTTTGTGTTCGGTACCGTCGGAGGCTATAAGGAAAAGGCCGGCTTCGGGGGCTTCGGTGTCTATCTTGAGCAGGGAGCCGTCCAAGACCAAGATGCCGCCGGACTGGGCCGTGTCGTCGGTCTGGCCGGTGATGCCGTTTTCGACTTGCTCGATTTGGGGGCCGGTTACGCGGGATTTGATCTTTTGGAGGTTGACGTGCTTGAGGGCCTCTTTAAGCCGTTGCGAGGGCTTGGCCTTAAGGTTGAGTTGGTGGCGCGTGGGGTCGAAGCTGTCGTTGCGGTCTTCGAACGCGCCCGTGATGGAATAGTTCAGGTTCAGACTCGGCAGGTTGACGCCCTCGCCCTGCGTCACTATATATTCCAGCACCTCTTGGTATTCGTTGAGCACGGCCAATATATCCGTGCGGGTGGTGGTGGAACCTCTGGAAATCATCAGCTCCACTACGGAGTCCAGATCATGCACTTTGCCCACGCTTACCTTTGCGGTTTGGTCTTTTTCGTCGTCCGTCGTTAGTTTGTTGTCGATCAGATAGTATTCCATGTTCTATTGGGTTGATTTGTTAAAAAGATGACTTAATATAACCCAATATGGAATGTACGCCCGTACGATTCCGGCGCCTAACTTACTAGCGAATAGCCCTTTGCCGTGGAGGCCCGGTTTGGCTTTCAAAGGCGTATTCGGTGATTTTCTTTTTGGGATTGTTGCGTTTTGGGTGGTTTTCTTATTTTCGCCGGTTCTTATCAGCTTTAGTTTTCGGGGGGAAACACATGCTCTCTACGCATCAAACAAACACTTCCCATATAAAAACAAGACAATATCATATCAATACGATGGCCAAAGAAGCGAATGAAAGCTATCTTTGCGTTTCGTTTTTTATTAGTGCAAGATGTAGGACACGAACTACATCAACGAAGGATTTGTGAGTTTTTTTAATGCTATTTTGATATGAAGGCAATTGTTTTTGAAAGACATCCCGCTCATCAAGAAGACAAGGTTATACAGACGTTTGACTCTTATGATTTTGAGCAAACCCAAAACTTCATCAAGACTTTTGATTGGGAAAAAGTCAACTCGGAAGCTGTCGAAGGTATTCAATCTGACGAGGCGAAAAAAGTGGTTGGGTTCGCCCTATTCTATGGACATTATAGGTTTGAAGTCTTAAATCTACTCGAACTCGGCTTTAGCGTAACTGTTGATTCTGAGGAACAGGAGGAAATTTGCTATTCATTTTATAGCCTCGACTCCAAATCGGTAATCGAAATATTGGAGCGGTTTCGCTTAAAAGACTTCACCTGGATCGAAGAATTTGAAACGATCAATGAGGAAAAAGAGATGGAGGAAATTGAAGAGCAAACAAAAAACACCGGTCTGATTCCTAAGGTTATAAACTGGTTGGCGAACAAGTTGACCGGTACCTCGAAGTAGATCCGCTAACGGATATTACAAACAAGCGAGCCAAGTCAAAGTCCAGTTGCCTCAACAAAGGGCGTTTTAGGCATATCCGGCGCATAAAAACAAAAGGGAAGAACAGTGACGTTCTTCCCTTTTGTAATATTATTGACGTTATAGGATCAGGTTGCCGTCATCAAACATACTCCGCCAACTCCAACCAACGGTCGGTTTTAACTTCCAGCGCCTCTTCTATTTCCTGCACTTCTTTGGCCCAGGCCGCCAGCTCTTCGTGGCTTCCGCCTCCGTTCATTAGGTCCACCAGCTCGGCTTTGCGGGTTTCCAGCTCGTCTATCTCGGTTTCCAGCGCTTCGTATTCCCGTTGCTCCTTGTAAGATAGCTTTCTTTTCTGGTCTCCTCCCCTGTTCGATTTGGCTTTGGGCTCGGCCTTTTTCTTTTCCTCCTCTTTCCTTTGGGCTTCCAGCTTGGCCTTTTCTTTCTCGGCCTCGCGGTAGTCGGTATAGTTGCCGGGGAAGTCGCTGATTACGCCGTCGCCCTCGAATACGAAGGAGTGCTCTATCAGGCGGTCCATAAAGTAGCGGTCGTGCGATACGATGATCAGGCATCCGCCGAAATTGAAAAGGAAATCTTCCAGAATGTTGAGCGTCACCAAATCCAAGTCGTTGGTAGGTTCGTCAAGAATCAGGAAGTTGGGGTTCTGCATCAGCACGCGCAACAACTGCAGACGACGGCGCTCGCCACCGCTGAGTTTGCCCACGAAGCCGTATTGGGTCTCGGGCGGAAATTTGAAGAGCGTCAGCAACTGCCCGGCCGTAAGCTTGGAGCCGTCGGCCATATCTATCACCTCGGCCACTTCCTTCACTATCTCTATTACCCTTTGGTCTTCCTTAAAGGTGTTTTCCTCTTGGGTATAATATCCGAAAACGGTGTTCAGGCCTTTGTTTACCTCGCCGGCGTCGGGCGCCAGCGCTCCGGTGATCATATTCAGGAAGGTGGATTTGCCCACCCCGTTCTTACCGATTATACCTACGCGGTCTTTCTTTTTGAAAAGGTAAGTAAAGTCCTTAACATAGTACTGTCCGTCGTAAGATTTCGAAACGTCTTTCAGTTCCAAGATATTCCCCCCCAGCCTAGTGGTCTTTACGCTCAGCTGTACCTGCTGTTCGCTCAGGTCTTTCGACGCCTTCTCTTTCAGGTCCTCAAAGGCCTCGATACGGTATTTGGCCTTGGTGCCCCGGGCCTTTGGCTGTCTGCGGATCCAGTCCAGCTCTTTGCGCATCAGGTTTTTGGCCTTGTCCACCTCGGCGGCTTCCTGCTCGTGGCGCTCGGCCTTCTGTTCCAAAAACTGGCTGTAACTGCCTTGGTAAGTGAAGATCTTGCCTTGGTGCATCTCGAATATCTCCGTGGTTACGCGCTCCAGAAAGTAGCGGTCGTGCGTTACCAACAAAAGGCTCATCTGCGAATCGGCCAAATAGCTTTCCAGCCATTCGATGGTGGCCAAGTCCAAGTGGTTGGTCGGTTCGTCAAGGATCAGGAAGTCGGGCTTTTCGATCAGGGCCTTGGCTATGGCCACGCGCTTGCGCTGTCCGCCCGAAAGGCTTCCTATCTTCTGTTCGAACATCTGAATGCCGAGCCGTCCGAGGATCTGCTTCACCTGCGTCTCGTAGTCCCAGGCGTTGAGCGAGTCCACCTTTTCCATGGCTTTTTGCAGGGCCTCATGGGCGTCTTCGCCGTTTTCCACCCGCTTCAAGGCCATCTCGTAGTCACGGATGGCGCGGAGCATGTCGTTGTCGTCGGCGAAGACGGTCTGCATTACCGTCAGCTCGTCGTCGAACTCGGGGTTTTGGGCCAAATAGGCCACCTTCACGCCTTTGCGGAAAGCGACTACGCCGGAATCGGCCTTTTCGGCTCCGGCCACGATCTTGAGCAACGTGGACTTACCGCAACCGTTTACACCCACCAGGGCGGCTTTCTGACCGGCGCTTAGGCCGAAGGTCAGGTTCTCAAAAAGTAATTTCTCGTTATAGCTTTTGCCTATCGATTCTACCGAAAGATAATTCATGCGTCGTAAGATGTAGTAAGGGAGTCACAAGTTGCGAAATAAATCCGGGATGTTCGGCAAGACAGGCGGGTATCACCAGAAAGGGAACCATTTTTTCTTCGGCTTGGCTTCCTTTTGGGGCCCGTCCGCCATATCCACGCCTTCCAGCCTAAACACGTCGGTATCGCGGCGGGTAAGCGGAATAAGCGGGCCACCGTCGGTAAGCGGCAGTTCCCACTCGTCGCGCAGGGGCTTGTCCACGCCCACACGCAGGGCTTCCTCTTTTTCAGACTCGGACTTAAGGGACCCGTTACGGATCTTGGCAGCCGAGTGCAGCATCTCGGCGTAAACCAACTCCGGCGGCACCAAGGTATACCTGCCCGGCTTGTGCCACTGACCGCGTACAAAATCGCCGTAAACCAGCTTCTCGGGAAAACGCCCCAACACTTTGCGCGGGAAGGGGCCGTCTTTCAGATAAGACAATTTATACCCCGGCCCGTCGGGGTTGAAGTGCGCGCCGTCGCGTTCCAGCTTGCGCACCGTAAGGCCGTCGCCCATTTCGGGGAACATTCCGGAGATATCCTCAGGCAAAGGCTCTTCTATACCTCGGCCACGTCCCAGCCCGGTGATATACTCGTATTCCCTGCTTTGGCCTTCGCCAAATAACAACTCTTTGAGAATAACCTTCCCAGAATCGCTGGCCAACAGGCGGGCGTTCAAGGAGTTGATACGCTTGCGATAATCCGGATCCTCCACCACTTCGCGCCGGGCGGTCATTTTCGGATATGGCCGTAACGACGCGTCCAAAGGCAAAGAAGACATCGGATCCACCACCTTTTTTATTTTCACTTCCGAAGACTCTTCCAAAGGCATGGAATGGGTGCTGTTATGGGTAGGTTTACGCTCCAGTTCCGGCGCTCTGGAGGTAACAAACATACTGGTTCCCACACCCAATGAAGACGACAGGTAGGTTGGCGATTTCTTCTTTACCGAAGGTTCGGCATTAACAGGCCCCGGAACCGGCGTAGCGGACGCCGTATCCGTAGCTTCCGTCGGGGCCCCTTCCACTGAATATTCCACCTCGCGCTTTTCAAACATATCCCTCATATTGGGATCGATCTCCCCGGGCTTCATCCCCGCCCGGCGCAGTTCCCAGTACAAAGCCTTACTTCCTCTCATAAGGATCTCAGACTCTTTCACCTGCAAGGGATTAGGCACCGGCACCCAAACGCTGGCTTTCCTTGTCCCGAGCTTATAGGGGACATTCAGTTCCGTATCCGAGCCATGATGGCGAATGGACGATTCCAGATCACTATCCGTGAAATCCGGCGTCGGCACTTCCGTTTTGTCCGGAAAGTCAAGCTGAGGTACCGAAGACGAACGCTTGCGTCCCAGACTGGTCTCCATCGAAGGGCTAGGCGAATGCACTGTAGGCGGCGAAGGCGTAGCGGCTACGGAAGCCGTAAGTTCCGGCGAATGGCTGGCGGTGATGGTTATGGACTCGGATTCCGATTGAGGCTCTTCCTCCTCCACAAGTTCCAACTCATCGGAGACCGCTTGCTTGTACACATTGCCCAAGGCGCCTACTGCAAACCCGTTTTCATTGGAAATCAGCACTTGCCAATAATAATGGGTCATGTCATCGGCTTCCCGTCCGTCAACTTGCATTGAATCCGGCAACCAGAACTTAAAGCCATTCTCGGCCATTAACGCTATAAGTTCGGCGTGTTCCTGATCGACTTGGTTCATCATCCGCACCATCAGACCGAATTCGATGTCTTGATCTCCCGGCTTTATCAAAGTGTCGGAATGCCAAGAAAAGAGATAGGAACGAAGCCTGTCAAGCGAAGCCAATGCGTCGTGTAAAGCTTTTTGGGTAGATTTCACCCACTCGTCAAAGTTTCTTTTGTGTCCTTCAAACACCCTGCGCTCCTGAGCCAACTTCTCCCCGAAAGCCACCCGGCTATCGACGCTGGAATGCCTGCCAAACACATCTCGCATACGGGCATTAGTCTTCAGGACAGCCTGTTTGGCCTTCATCGCCTCTTCCTTATAACGCATGGCCATGTCCTTCTCGTTCATCTGGGTTACGAGGCGCTGTCTTTTGAGGTGGTATTGCGTGATTTCCTTATGGATACTCTTCAAAAGTACGGGGGCCTCGGAAAACGCTTCCATATCACTTCCGTAACCCAGATAGGCCCGAAAATCATTCGTGTCCATTAGCTTGGACATTTCCAGGTGAATAATAGTAGCGGGAGGAGGTGCTTTGCTTATCGCTTCCGCTCCGCCCGCCCGTTCTCTTTGGTCGCTATGTCGTTGTTGTCCTTGAAACACTCCGGTACCCGTTCCAGAAAACAACTCCTTCCCGGAAGTTTTGGTTCTTGGGTTAAGAACAGAAATCCTCCCGATATTTCGTCATACGGCCCGAAGACGCTATTTTCGCCAATATGAGCACAGCCACAGTCAGCGTCATCACCATCGTGTACAACGACGCCAAACATATAGCGCGCACCATCCAGAGCGTATTGGGCCAAGACTATCCGCATCTGGAATATATCATAGTGGACGGCGCCTCCACGGACGGCACCAGCGAAACGGTGGCTAAATACGCCGACAGGATCCATACGGTAATCCGCGAACCGGACCGTGGCATCTACGACGCAATGAACAAAGGGCAACGGGCGGCGACAGGCGAATACGTCATTTTCATCAATTCGGGCGACGAGCTGGAAGCTCCCTCCACGCTTTCCTCCATTTTCAAAAACGAGAAAGACTTGGCCGATATCTATTACGGTGAAACGCTTTTTATAAATGAGAAAGGCGAAACGCTGGGCACAAGAAGCGATCTCTCGACCCGGAAATTGCCGGCAACGCTTAAGGCCGAAAACATGCTTGACGGCATGGTGGTTTGCCACCAATCCATTATGGTAAGGCGCTCTATCGCTCCAGCCTACGATCTGCGTTATAGCTGTAGTGCGGATATCGATTGGGTGGTGAAATCGTTGAAAAAGGCGAAAACGATACGCAATACCGGAGGCGTAATCGCCAAATATCTGACCGGAGGTTATTCGGCTGTCAATCGCCGGCAGGCTTGGAAAGAGCGTTTCCTGATCTACGGCAAGGAGTTCGGTTGGGGGATCACCTTGCTTTATCATGTGAAAATCGCCGTGAAGTATTTGGCGTATTTGGTGGCTGGGAAGAAGAATTTGTAGCGATTTTTTGTAGTACAGAGTAAAGGATAAAGAGTACAGAGACTGCTCGGGACCTCTTTTGTGAAACATAGGGCTATTTACTGGATGGCTTTGACAAAAAAAGGCCCTGGACGTTTTCCAGGGCCTGTTGCCTATTGAAGTCCAATTGAGGCGAACCTCATTGCCTACTGTAATTGAATTAAACACTAAATTGTCGCCCAGAATTTATCGGGTGGAGGCACGCAACACTTTAATTGTCCGGAGCCTCGGAATAAACCCTAAACTCGGCGAATTGAGAAGCTTTGTTCACCACAAACGCACCGCCCGAATACCTCATAGCTTCCTTCACGTCTATCCTCACATACCGGGCCTGTTTAAATTCCTTGCTGAATATCTCATACCACTTGTGTTCGTATTCGCCATTCCATTTAAATTCCGCTACGGCTTCTCCCCAATCCTCTTTGTTTTCGCTCGCGTATATAACCATATGCGAGATCATATCCTTACCTCCCGTCTTACGTGGCAAGAACCTAAAGCCCATCACCTTATTGGTTTCAAACATATCTACGGTAATGGTCACTTCGCCCGGACCGTCAGGGAATGATCCCCACCATGTATGCCAAAACGAGTTTTCATTTCCGTCAAATAACCTGCTCGGCGGATAAGAACCGTTTGATTCCGGACACTCCGCCTTCCACCACGACGGATCCAAAATAATCCGGTCATAAGCCGACGGGTTGCGGATACCGTCACGCATAAAGCCGTAGCCGGTGTTCGCTTTGGCGTTTTCCAGAAATTCGTCGTCGCCTACCACTTCACCCATCAGCCAAACGGCGTCGTGGGGAGTGTAAACGAAGCCGTCATAATCCGGCAGGTCGCTCTTCTTGGATGCCAGATAGTTTTTGAAGAAATCAATATCCGGATAAGCCTTCTGCACCGAATCGATCATATTCAGATATTTCCCAACCCGCAAGTCCATGGGGAAAGCGGACCTCTCCTCAGCGGTCATATTCACCGGATCATAGGCCCTGTATTGGGAATTGGCTTTGGCCTTGGCGATATAATCCATCACTTCGGTATCGGCTTCGGCGTCGCCCAAAAGCTCGGCCAGTTTGTAATTGGCGTAGATCGAAAGCGCGTTTTCCCCGATCGGTTCCGGGACAGAAGCCGACCAAGTCTCGAAAATCAATTCGCCAAGACGCTTCCTCATCATTTCCTCTTCGGCCGGAAAGCCTCCGTAAAAGGCTCCTATATAAATGCTGTTACCGTCGGTCCAGCCTTCGGTGTCGGAAGGAAGGAGGTTTACCTCGGCTCCGCCGTCGCTCAGCTCAAAGCCGGACCAAGTCTGCATGGTTTCGGCCAACTCGTCATAAATCGGCTTGATAGCCAACGCTTCGTCGTTCAGGAATTCGTTCGTTTTCACAGACGATTCGAACGCATCAAGGCCTTTTTCCGGCGCTACGGGATTCTTGAATTTCCCCAAAGGAACAAACCCTTGCTTATTAGCGGACAGCGTTGTTATAATACCCTGAAAGAAATCGTAGTTGGCAGGAACTTTTTCCGTTCCGAACAAATCGAATCCCGAAGCGAATACTTTTCCGCTCTCCATCTCGCGAATGGCGCAAACGGGTTTTCCGTCCGCCTCGGCCAATACTTCCCACTTGCCGGGATCGGCAAGCTCAAGGAAAAAGCCCGCGTTGAAAGCCTTCAGACCGCCTCCGACTGTTTGCCCCACCGGGCCCGCTTGGTATTGAAATCCGAATTCGTTGGCCAAGAGGTTGGCTTGCGCCATCGCTTCGGCCCCGTCGCCCATGGCGTAGAAAGCTACGCCTCCGCCGGTGGAAACCATTGTGCGGTAAGTGTCCAAATCCTGCGCGTCGTAAGCCTGGCCGTTTTTCATATCCAGAAAAACGTTGATCACGTTCACCGTAGACAAATGTGGCCTAAGCTCGCGCGGCGTGGCCGACGATTGGGTCATATATTGTTTCTTGCCCTCATAATCAAGGAAAGAGCCGAAAAGGCTTCCTTCCCGCCCCGCCAAGGCCGGCGACCAATATTGCGACATATCATTCATTACGTGTACGGGCGTATATTCCGGAATTTCCTCCTTGTCCGTCACATATATATCGTCGTCTCTGTCACAGGCGAAAAAAGAGCCCGTGAGCAAAAGACTCGCTAGTAAAATTTTCCTTTTCATAAACACTTCTTTTGAAATAGTACAGGGGAAGTAGTACAGAGTAAATAGTAAAGCGTAAAGAGACTGCTCGAAGACACGCTAGAGCTATGTAATCCAACCGGTTAAACCCTCAAACACTCTTCTTGCGATACATAAACTATTTCACTGGTTGCATTTAAAGGGTAAAGAGACTTCCTGTTGACTGTTTACCGTATGTACTTAGTGTAAAAAGATTGTGCGAGTAGCCTCTCTAGAGATGGCTCACTCTTGTGGTCGAAAACCATTTTATGGTCAGAATCCGCCTTACAAAAAGCGGTAAGGGACGGAAGCCAAACACAAAACTTCCGTCCAGACAAGGGAAGCGCCCTACCAAATCACGAACCCAGAACGGACGCTCCGCTGTCTTAATTGCTCACTTTCCAATCGGCAGGATAAGATCCCCCACAGTTTCGCTGGTCGCGTACGTGGAGGCTATTATCACCTAAGTTGTCTCCTATGAGGACCGTATTCCCCTGAAACTGCGGACAACCGGTTTTGTAAAAGTGGAACAGTCCCCATTTACTTGCCGTATTGTTTTCGAAAGTGCAATTCCTGAAAACCAAGTCCCCGGCCAATTGACCCACACCGTAATTCGGGGCATTATTATCCCTGAAAATACACTCCTCGTAATACGTGCTTGACTTTTTGGTTCCGTTACTAAACCCTATCGCTCCCGCTCGGCCAGTAGCGAAATTTCCTTCGAAAAGGCATCTTACAAATCGGGATTCGTCACCATAACCGAAAAAAGCGCCTCCAACTTTTGCCGAATTATTCCTAAACTCACAGTCGGTGAAACTTGGGGAACCTTGACGCTTGAACATCACACCGCCCAGATAATTCAATCCGTTTTTGAAAACGAATCGTTCGATCTCGCATACGTCATCAAATGCCGCCGCTTCCATTTCCAAAATTGGCGTATCCAGAGAACTATATGTGGCGCTAGGGTTTGTACCATCAATCACAGTTTTGAGATCAGGATCACGCTGGTCGGCGGAATCTTCCGTTCCGGCAAAGCCTCCCATCAGTTTAACGTCCTTTTTCAACATGATTTTTGACTCGTTAAATTCACCTTTGGCGCTTACCCAGATCTCTACGCCCGCCTCGGCTTTGGACATGGCGTCCTTTACGCTATTCAAAGCCGATTCCCAAGACGATCCATTACCGCCTTCGGGTGCCGTGGCGTCCACGAAAATCTGGGTGTTTGTCACAAACTCCTTGATCTCGCCTTCGCCTATCGCCAACTCGTTCTGGACTACGGCCTGATAAACGTAAGCTTGTCCAGGCGAAAGGCCTTTGAGGCTAACCACAAATCCGTTATCCTCGTCAAAAATCAAATTGCCGTCCTCGTCTTCCGGCACCGACTGGTAGCGTCTTCCTTCCGGAAAGCCTTTTTTCCAAAAAGCGATCACAACATTCAGTTTCGATCCGTTACCGTCGCCCAGTAATGTTCCTTTGATGTCCGCTCCGCCGAAATAAACGCCTTCGGCATCGCCGGTACTTACCGCAGGTTCCTCCACTTCACTCGAAATGAGCGTGGAAAACGAAATGGCTTCTCCGTCTACCCGGCCGGATTCGTCAGTTACGGCGAAGATGTAGGAATAGTCGGTAAAGGACTGCAAGTTGTCAAGCGATACGGAATAGCGTCCAGTCGCTCCGTCCACTTTATCGGCTTCCAAATCTATGGGGACCTCCGTTCTGGTGGACATATCGCCCTGAACCCAATAGTAAAAGCTGGCTTTCTCAATCTGGGTTTCTCCTTCGCTAAGAATCTCGCCGTTGAAATTGGCCGTAGTTACGCCACTGTCAGTTTGGGGTAAAGTGGCCACCTTAAGCTCCTTTTTCTCAGGCGGATTCTCAAAGGCTGGTTCCCCTTCGTTACAGGCCGTGAAAAACGCCAAGGCCAGTAGCATCGGAAGATATTTTTTCAAAAATTCCATAACAGTTCCTGGGTTAGTTGTTCTTCAAGAAGTTCATGTTGAACTCGATTCTCCAGTTCTCGGGATCGGAAAGTTTGGTTCTGATCCCTTCGGCGGGCAAGTCCGCTTTCTCGAATTTTATCGCTATGCGGTCAGCCAAAATCGACGGATCAGTACTGCGGGTAGCGAAGCGCACAAGCGTGTTCCAACGACGGCCTTCGAAGGCCAGTTCGCGGGCTCTTTCTTCCAAAAGGAGCCTTTCCACTTCCTCCAATTTGTCCAGATTTTGCGGAGTGTCTTCCATTCCGGCGTATTGCAACAAATCGATTTTTGGAAGGCCTACGCGCCCGCGGATGCCATTTGATTTCGGCGAATCGCGAAGCTTGTCGTTAATCACGTCCAAGGCCTCGTCCGGATTGCCCGCCCGATTTATCGCTTCGGCGTAAAGGAGATGCAAATCCGCTGCGCGATAGATGGAAAACACGTCGTCTGTAGAGCTCGAATATTTGGTCACTTGCTTACGCTTGTCAATAACGCCGTATGATCCGAAAAGCCCTCTAGGATCACGTGGAGTATCAACTTCCGTAGTCCAATTCTCAATGGCGTTTTCGCTGGGTTTCAAAAGGTATTTCCCCGACCTCACACTCGAAAACAGCGTCGCGATTTCGTTTGTCTGCCTTCTGAAAGCCGAAAACGGAATAACAGTAACCTGTTCCAAGTACGCACTGCCACTTCCGGCTACAAACCAGAAAGAACTCCAGCTTCCTCCTGTCTCATCCTTATTGCACTTGAAGCTGGAATCATCTTTTCCGCCACCGTCGGTAATGATGGCCGAGTAGAAATGGTCCGCGGCGTTTTGGTAATTGCCCGCCACCAAGTGCAGTTCGCCCAGCAGGGCATTTCTATTGACAAACACACGGTCCCAGACTTGGTCCGAAATGTCCTCTCCCCATACCAACTTTGGCGCATCGGCCACTTTTATCACTTCTTCCGTCAGCCAGTTTACCATTTGCTTAAGGTTCAACATATCCGGCTCGTATTCGCCGTCTATACCGCCCAGCGGATCTGTTATAACGGGTACGGTCTTGAAAGTTTGGGCTAGTTGGAAATACGTCCAAGCTCTCAGCACTATGGCTTCGGCTTTGTACGCATCTCTCAGTTCTTCGGAGAATTTGGGATCGACCAACGCTTTGTCCACGTTGGCAATCAACTCGTTGCAGTTTGTGATCACGTCATAAAACGGACGAGGGTCCACGTACGAATTGTTTCTGCCGATATTATGCTCGTTGAGTTCCTTTAGGTCGGCGTCGAAATTTTCGGTTACCGTAAGCAGGTCGGCCCTAACGCCGCCCAGCACTATCATTTCCTCCACCACGTCCTGAAGTTCGGAGTAGGCTCCGATCAGGCCCCGCCTCACTTTCTCGTGCGTATCCCAGTGGTCTTTTTTCTCCAAAACCATATCTTGGTCCGGTTCGAAGAAATCGGAACAGCTTCCCAAGGAAAGCATCCCGAAGGCCAAAAGGCATATCCAGAGTTTCGTATATTTTTTCATATTGGTTCTGCGTTGGCGCCGCTTAGCCACAGCGACGCGATTTCTCACTGAATAAAAGGAGGACCCGGCGGTTTTGGGGGCTTTATGTTCGAAACCGCCACGCAGGTCCTTCCAATCTTTAAATTCCCAGCTTGAATCCCGCCATAAACGAGCGGGTTACCGGAAACCTGCCATAGTCGGCGCCGATACCTACAGCTCCGTCACCGGCCGATACATCCGGAGAGAATCCGAGATATTTGGTAAAGGTCAACAGGTTGTTACCCGTTACGTGGATATCCAGACTGCGGACAAACTTCAGGTTCTTCAACGGCACGCTGTAATTCAGACTAACATTGCGTACCCTCAGGAAAGACCCGTCCTCGATCCAGCGATCCGAGAAACGATTGTTCTGCATCGAATCACCGTAAACGGCTTTGGGCATATCGGTCACGTTGCCCTCGCGGCGCCAGCGGCTTTCCACGGCCGTGCTCTGGTTGCGGTAAGTGTCCATCGATTCCAGATTCCTGCGGAGATGATTGTAGATATCGTTACCGTAGCTGAAATCGAGCATTACGCTGGCGTTTAATCTGCCGTAGCGGAGTCTGGTGGTGAATGATCCCATAAAGTCCGGATTCGGATCGCCGATAACCGTCTTGTCGTTCTCGTCAATGACTTTGTTTCCGTCAGTGTTGTCGAGGTTCACAAAACGCACGTCGCCGGCACCGAAAGGTATTCCGGCCTCATTTACGTAACCGTCGGCTCCGGCGGCTTCGGAAGTGGAATATACGCCGGCGGTCTTGTAGCCGTAAAACAGGTTCGCCGGACTAGACACTCGGGCGATCCGCTCGCCTCCCTCAATCGGGATCAGCATTTCGTCCGCCACTCCGTTTTCACCCGAAGGCATATCGCCCAAAGTGGACGGCAGGCTCAGCATTTCCGTTTTGTATTTGGAAAGAATAGCCGTAAAGCCAAGGCCGAAGCGTTTGGTTTCGATCGCCCTTACGTTTACGGAAACGTCAAATCCCGTAGTCTTGAGGCTACCGCCATTACTGAGCAAGGCTTGGTCGCCGTAATAAGTCGGCAACAGTCTGTAGCCGAGCAGGTCGGTGATTTCGGCATCATAATAATCAACCGAAAGATTGACGAAATTATGGGCGAAAGCCATATCCACTCCCACGTTGTATTGGCTGGTCTCTTCCCAACGCAAGTTCGGGTTCGGCACCCCTCCTCGCACTACGGCCGTCACGTTGTGGTAAGGAACCGACTCATAGAAGTACAGCGCTCCGGTATTGCCGATATCATCGTTGCCCGACACGCCGTAGCTGGCGCGCAGTTTCAATTCGTCGAGTCCGCGGACAGTCGCCATAAACGGCTCGGCCGAAACCCGCCAAGCACCGCCCACCGAGTAGAAAAATCCATAACGGTAGTCTTTGTCAAAGCGCGAGTTGCCTTCCATGGCCACGTTGCCGGCCAAGATATATTTGTTGAGATACGAGTAGTTGGCGGAAGCTTCCAAAGTCATGGCATTCCACAATCCGCCGGTGGGAGTAAGATAACGGTGCAAACCCGAACCTGTACCCACTTTGGTGAAAACATCGGAAGCGGAATTGCCGTCCACCACATAGCTCTCGGAGAAGTCGTTTTGCTTTACGCAAATGCCGGCTCTGGCCGCCAAACGGTGTTTTGTCCCGAAGTTTTGGGCAAAATCGAAACCGAGTCCGGCGTACGACGAATAATAGGTCCGCTCCATATGTTTCAGAACGTTGTTTACGCTTCCGCCCAGCTGAGGCGCCACGCCCACGTCGGGAACAAAAGCGTCTTCGCTAAATTTGAGAAGATCTATTCCCACATTGAAATACATGCCCAGATTGGAAAGGATTTCCAGATTGCCATCTACTCCCGCCAATGTCCGGAACGTTTCACTGCTTCCCGTGCCCACTTCCACCAAAGCCTTGGGGTTGCTGACACCAAAAAGCCCGACATCCTCAAAACGAGGTAAAGGATATCCATCTTCGCTGATTTCGTACGGATACATCATCGGCGACTTGTAGAGTGAGGCCAATAACGGATTCGAAGCCTCCGAACCGCTCTGGTCCCGCATGTCGGATGTGGTTCTGGAGAACATCACTTTAGGACGAACGGTCAAGCGTCTGAGCAAACTCATTTCACTGTTCAATCCGAAATCAAAACGATCGTAATTCGTGTTCTTGATGAATCCGTCCACGCTGGTATAGCCCGCCGTGGCAGCGTAATTGGTCAATTCGTCACCGCCCCTTACAGAGGCCGAATAGTTTTGGGCAAAACCCCGCTGGTAAAGCCAGTCTTGCCAATCCGTATCGGACGAATAGCGGTAATGCTCCTCGCCTTCGGCCTCGCCCACCATAAACGGGTGGTACTCCTTAAGATATTCGTAATCGAACCCACGGCCCTGCATTTGCTCCAACAGGAGGTTTTTGTGGCCGTTGGCGTCCAGAACAGGCATTTCTTTGGGGGCGAACAACACGCCAAAATTCGATTCGATGTCCACCATCGTTTCCGAGGCTTTGGCCCTGGTTGTTCTCACCAGAATAACGCCGTTCGCGCCCATAGCTCCGTAAAGCGAAGTGGCGCCGTCCTTAATCACGGTCACCGATTCCACGTTGCCCACTTTTACGATAGACAAAGGATCGAAATCAGGTCCGCCCGAGGCGCTGTAATCGCCGAAGCGGTTTTCGACAATAACTCCGTCGATCACCACTACGGGCCTAGTGCTGGCGCTCATCGAGCCCGTTCCGCGGATATTCATCGTGGAGCCAAAACCCAGAAATCCCGAACGTGTGGAGGAATAAAGACCAGGCACCAAGCCGTTGAGAGCATCGGAAAGGAACAGGTGTCCTTTGCCAGCCAAATCCGAACTTCTCAAGACCGTCACGCCGTAAGGGTTATCTTCCGGAGCGAAGAACGGGCCTTTCCATACGGCTTGGTCCGCATCTGAATCCATGAGTTCGTCGTCAAGCAGAACCGTAACGTCCGTACGGCCGCTCAAATAGACCAAACGCGTCTTGAAGCCGGCGTACTTGAATTCCAGCGCACCGGCCATATTGTCCATGTCAATGGAAAATACGCCAAGGCTGTCGGTTTGGGCACTTTTGCCCGCCACGCCGTATACGCTTACCTGTACGCCCCCGATCGGTTCCCTGCCTTGCGTGGCCAATACCCGGCCCGTCACAGCCACTTGGGCCCAGGCCGAAAAGGTTCCGGCAAAGACCAACAGCATAGACAAGCAAAGCCTTAAACCAAACGCTTTATGTTTATACTTTTTGAAATCCATATCAATTTTGTTTAAAACCGGACGCCTATTGCCAGCCGTTTCCGAAACGGATAAGCCCAGCGCCCGGGTCAAAAAATACAGAGCCATCAGAGAGAGCGATCTTTGAGAAGTTCGTAAGCTTCCGAAACCGGCACGAATTCCAGCCTATCGAAAGAAATCCCGTACAGACCTTCCACCTCGTCGTATGGTTCAAGGGTAGTAATCTTCACCCTCTTCGAACCGAAAGCGTCAAACTTTAGTGTGGCTATCTTCTGCTTGTTCCAGTTTCCAGCGGTCCGGTATTGGGTTTTTATCCTTGTATCTCCGATATAAAAATCCAGCACACTGGTTTTTCTAGTTATAGGATACCAATAGAGGTCGTAAGTGCCCGCGATCAGGCTTTCACAATCGAACCAAATCTCGAAAGGCTGATCACTTGTGACTTCTATGGATTCCTGATCTCCGTTTTTGCCATATTCGGGAATAAATTCTTCCAGACTGGTCATCATATTCACGGATTCGCCTTGGAAATCCAGCTCATCGCCCATAATGTCCGAGGCCAACAAACCGAGGGAGTTCCATTCGTAAAGCAAGCCGTTACTAAGCTCATAGTACTTGCCGGCGTCTTCCGGGCTGATTTCCACCGCCCTGAGGTTGCTCATCAGGATTGTGTCAGGCATATCTTCGGCCAAAGCCTCGCCTTGCCACAGCACTGAGTTCTTGATTACCTCCAAGGCCAGCTGTTTCCGAGGCACATACTCGTGCTTTAGCGTTCCATCCTTTTTATCGGTGTAATACCTTTTCTTCAGTTGCTCGTCGTACTCTTCAGGAAGATTGGTTTCGGCTTCGTAATAACGGAGTTTCATCCTTTGATAAGTGGCCTCGATGGCCTGGTCGGAAAGCATCAGGCAGGTTTCCGTGGAATCCTCTTCAGACAAATCCCCGTAAGCCTGAAAGAATACGTTTTCCGGCTTAAAGACAGGGTCATAAATCGGAAAGCCCAGACTGTCCCTTCCCACTTCTATACTTTTTTCCAGATCAAGCACCCAGTCGAAAAGCTGGACATGCTCTTTGAACGCCGAGAAAGTCTCGTCGGCCAAAACCACCTGCTCGTAGATATTCCGCTTAGGCAAAAGGACGTTTCCGACCTCGTGCACCACGCCGTTCGCGCAAACGATGTCCGGCACGGTGATATCCGTATCGCGGTTGGCCAAAACCTCCGTTCCGCTTTTGCTAACCCGTACGTTCTTCGACATGTAAGACTTCATCCTGGCGGGTTTGTCCTCCATCACGTTCTGTACGTACAGCGACATGTTTCCGGCATGGTAAGCCAACACGTTGCGGACCGAGTCTTCGGAATAGCCCTCGAACGACGGCATATCCTCGTTGCGTACCGCGAAAAGCGTATTTGAAGCCCCGTTGTCGAGTGCCGGCTTGAGGTCGTATTTCTCAAGCATAGCTACAAACTGGCTGTATTCCGGCTTGCCTTTGACGTATGACCATACGGAGCCGTCGTATGTGTAAGTCTGCGAATTCTTGTAATGGTCGTCCCATTCGTCGCCACAAGAGGATATCAGGGTGGCGAGAAGCAAGACGCAACTATATAAAAGTCTGTTTTTCATATCCTATTGATTATTTTCAGACCACTTTTTAGTTTCTCACGGGAGAGAAGGTGATGCATCCCAAACCGAATCTGCCCGGACGGAATGTCTCAAGCCTGATCAGGTGCGTACCGTTCTCGTGAAAGGTGAAAGTTCCCATAGAATACTGTCCGCCCCGCGGATCGTAGATTCCGGCGTATTCGCCGTCGATATAAACCCTGTACGAGCCCGAAATCCAGTTATTCGTTCTGCCATTGATGGAGTATGTTCCTTTGGCTATCGGGATGGTGGTGTAGTTGAACCAGCCTCTGGCCTTTGAGGCCGAAAGCATTCCGTATTTTCCACAGGTAGTCATACGGATGGTCAGGGTACTCCAGTCGCCACCGGCTTCCCAGCGAGCCACGTCGTCAGCGTCCACTCCACGCGATTCCTTGTCCAAGCCTTCCATCCATTTCAGCTCGGGTTGGTCAAGCACATAGTCCACCACTTCTATAGCCCTGGATTCGGACGGCGTCATGACATCCACCAACTCGTGGATCACGCCGTTGGTGGCTTGGTAATTCAGCTTGGCCGGCTCTTCGAAAGTGTTGAACTCCGTCAGCTCCCCGAACTCGTTGAACTGGGGATTGATCTTGAATCCGTCCTCCACGTCCACGTTCAACATATCGCCGTTTATAGCCGAGTAGTTGAAGGTTTTGAAATTCGAAGTATAATAAGAGCCCAACAGGCAATGGTAAGCCACAAAGCGGTTAAAGCCGTTTTCGCGGGAAGTGTAGTCGTCGGATTCGGTGTAAAGCGCCGCCAGTTCCTCGGCCGAACCGATTCCTTTGGCGTTCAGCAACTCGTCCGACTCAAGCAAAACCGTAAAATTGCATTCGCTTCCGTTTTCGTCCACCACCTTTTTCAGTTCCTCGCTCCAGCCCGTCAGCTCCAGGGCGTCGGCGAATACGTTGAAATTCCCGTTCTCTCGAATCACTTCGAAAGTGTTGCGGGTTATCGGCAACAGCACCTTGTCTAGCGTATGCACCACACCGTTCGAACATTCGGTATCACGGCTTTTGATCACCGCCCGCTTATTTACAAGGATGTTGTTCAGGCCACCTCCCCTGAAATCGAGGGAAACGAAATTGCCGGCGAAAGTGGAGTCGGCCACGGTGCCCGGCACCATATCGTTGGCGACGTATTTTCCCGTAAGGAAATGGCTCCTGACCAAAAGGCCCACGTAGTCTTTTTCCATACTTTCGGGATTTCTTCCTTCCAAGAATTCCTTAACGGCCTCGTTGTCGGGCAAGAACGCCGTAAAAGCGCCCCGGGCGTTAAGGATTCCGTACAGGCCACTGATATCGAGCAGTTTTTCGAATTCCGAATACTGGTCGGGATTCGCCCTAATGTACTCCACAAGAGTCTGCTCTTCGGCTGTTTTTATTTTTCCAACCTCGTTGTCTTCCTCGCATGACTGAATGACCAGCAACAGAGGCAAAACAAGGAACAGGTATTTGATTCCGTTAAACTTCATATGCCCGGGTTTAATAGTCGTAATATGGATTCTGGACCAGTTTCGAGTTTGCGCGAAGCTCGTCTATGTGTATCGGTAGGTAGTAGCTCATCGGGTCAGAGAGCTTACTTTCCCAAAGCGACCTTTCGGCCGACGGCGCTTGTGACGCTAGCAATTTGATAAGCACGTCCTTCCGCTCGTAATTGTTGCGCTTGGCCAAACGCAGGATATCGAACCAACGCTTACCCTCAAAAGCGAACTCGCGGGCGCGCTCCTTGAGGATCACGTCCTCGGCCAAAAAGCGGTCGGTAGGCAGAAGCGTGGATTCGCCCTCGGCGCGTTTGACCACTTGGAGCAAAAGCTCTTGGGCCTTGAGATACTGCTGTTTCTGCACCAAGGCTTCGGCTTTCATCAACAGGATATCGGCGTAACGATAGATCACCCAGTTCGCGTCGGGTATGCGAACGTTTTCAACATCGTCTTTGGTTTGGGCCAAAAATTTCCACACAAACATGTCCTCCTCTCGGTAAGTGGCTCCCGCTCCCCTGATATCGCCTTCAGGATAGAAGTCCTGCACACTTTCGTCAGCAATAAAGTATGGAGTCCCTTTATTATAGAGAAAAGCGTCAATCCCGGCGTTTAACTGCCCGAAACGTGATTCGAACTGGAGTTCGAAAATGGATTCGCTAAGGTTTCCTTTAATGAAATTGTCCATCCACAAAGATTGGGACATCAGCGTATGCACCGAACGGCCGATAATCTTGTCGCACATCACGATGCAATCGTCGTAACGCTCGGACCAGAGGTAAACATCGGCCAAAAGAGCCTGTATAGCGGCTCTGGAGCCACGGCCCTTGTTCAACGCCAACGATCCGAAATCGGACTTGGCGGTACGCTCGGCCAATTTCAGGTCCTCGATTATCCGGTTCAGAATCTCAGTTTCCTTGCTTTTCGGAATATGGAATTCCACATTATCCGAATCGGAAGGTTCCAGAATCAGGGGAACTTCGTGGAAAGTCCTGAGCAGATAAAAATATCCGAGGGCCCGGGCGAAATACGCTTCGGCCAAATACCCGTCAAGCTCTTCTTTGGTGAAAGAAAAGTCGATATCGCGAGCGCCGGGAGCGTATTTGAGCACCGTATTGGCATAATTGATCATCCGGTACATCTCTCCCCACTTCAGGTGGGTGTTCGTGTCCAGAATCCTGAGGTCCATGATGTCTTGGGAATCCCCCGCTTCCAGGCCCTCGCCACCGGCTAGCATATCGGCGCGGAGTTCGCCCCAGATAAACACCTTGTTCACCGATTTCCTCATCTCCACGAAAATGGTGTTGACACTGGCCTCCACGTCCTCTTTCGATTGCCAGAAAGACTCTTTGGTTATATTATTCTCTGGCTCAATCTGCAACCAATCCGAACAGCCGAAAACCGACACGGAAGCCACAACTAGCAGGAGAAGTTTGATTTTCTTCATAATTGCCATCTTTAGAAATTCGAAAAAATCCCTAGAACGTAGCCGACAAGCCGAACACGAACGACCTGCTTGGCGGTGTCTGGTCATTATCTACGCCCATAAAGAATGGGTCGGAACCGAAACTCACCTCGGGGTCTTGCCCGGAGTAGTTGGTGAAAGTATAAAGGTTGTACGCCGTAGCGAAGGCGCTCAGGGCCGAAAGATGTAGGCGCTTGAGAAACTTCTGGTCAAAACGGTAGCTAAGCGAAACGTTTTTCCAGCGCAAGAAGCTTCCGTCCTCCACAAAGCGGTCGGAGCCCAAGGTGTTGAAGTTCGTTCCGTAGATCGTTCTCGGAATATCGGTTTCGTCGCCGGGTCTTCTCCACCTTCTTAGCGTAGCCACACTCTGGTTGTTTGTGGACGACATGCTTTCGGTGGAGATCCGGTTTCCGTTTACGATATCGAAACCCGAACGGAAGTGGAAAGAGGAACTCAACGCGAAGTTCATATAGCGGACTTGAAACCTGAAACCGCCTGAAAAGTCAGGGTTACTGCTTCCCAGATACACGATGTCATTTTCGTCGATATAACCGTCTTTGTTAACGTCCTCGTAGCGGGCGTCGCCCTCCACGAAAGTGTAGTTGGCCGTTCCGCCCATCTTCATCGTCAGGTAATCGTATTGTCCCGTATAATCCGGAATAGGATTTCCGTCACGGTCTCTCGCGATTGTAGCGTCCTTGTCCTCATAAACACCGAGGCTTCTGTAGCCGTAAAAACCGCCGATCGGGTTTCCGATTTCCACCCTGCGGGAATATTCCCCGTTCTTGAAGACATTACCCGCCTCAAGGCTATAATTATCAGGCAAAGCAAGAACCTTATTGATGTTCTTACTGATGTTAAAAGTGAAATTGACATTCAAATCCTTAGGATCTTCGGCCTTAATTGGCGTAGCGCTAAGCGAGAACTCGATACCCTTGTTGAGCATGGCGCCCGCATTTTGGCGGTATTGGTCATACTTCGTATCTTTTCCAAAACCCGAACTGGCCGGCAAGCCTACGTTCCAAAACAAATCCTCGGACTTGTTTCTGTAATATTCAAGCTGAACGTTGACCCTGTTCTCGAAGGCCGCCGCGGTCAAAGCCACGTTCCAAGCCGTTTTCGTTTCCCAAGCCAAGTTTCTAAGCTGAATATTCGACGAGTAGATGGCCGGTTCCGTCAGGTAGCGCGCTCCTGCCTTGTAGTTGGCGTATCTTCCGCTTCCGTTCGGCGCCGTTCCGTTCACTCCAAAACTTCCCGTCAGTTTCAATTCATCGAGTTGCTTTACGTTACGCAGGAAATTCTCGTTCATCAATCGCCAAGCCACCCCGACAAACGGAAAGGCTCCCCAGCGGGTGTCTTCGCCAAAATTTGAACTGGCGTCAATACGCAAACCGCCCGAGACCATATACCTGTCGTCGTACTTGTAGTATGTGGAAACCAATCCGCCAAGGTCTCTGCGCGTATTCGTACTGGAACTCACTTTACGACTGGAACCGTCCGTGCCCGGATTGGAGATTCCTTCGAACGGCAAGTTGCCCGTAGACGTGGAGAACCCCGACGAGCTTGTTTCGGCGGACTCCCAACGCACACGGGTAGAGAAATCATGCTTCTCGCCCCAATCCGGCGTATACGAAACAGTGGTGTAGGTACGGGCCGTAAAAGCGCTTCCCGAACTACCGACAACCCTGTTCTTGCTGACATGGTTCCAACCGCCCTCGTTAGCGGCGGCGGATGAGAGTAACTGCTCGCGCTTACTTCCCGAAACGTCGAAAGAAACGATCCCCTGCACCATCAAATCGTCGAGAAGGAAATACGTCAACCTGAAGTTGGTTCGCAGTCGGTCATTGAGGCTGTTATTGAACGACTCGTTGGCCATGGCTACCGGGTTATACATCGGCACCTCCACTTCATCCCCGTCGATTGTTGTCTTGAAAGTCTGGTATGGATCTCGCCAGTCATCGTTAAAGTATTCGCCTGTTCTCATGCCCTCGGCGTCGTATTCGTAAACGCTCATATTCGGCATTTTTCTGTAAGCAATGCTTCGCAAGTTGCTGTAATACGGCGCGTCCGAATCGGAACGGGTATATGAGATGTCTGTATTGAATTTCAAACGGGTTGAGATGGTATAGTCGAGTTTGGCGCCAACCGTCAAACGGTCAAAATTGGTTCCCATCGTAGTTCCGTCATTCTTACCGTACCCAACCGACACCCTGTAAAGCACTTTCTCTCCACCGCCCGAAAGCGAGAAGTTGTGTTCCTGCGAGAACGCCACTTTCGTGATCTCGTCAAGCCAATCGGTGTCTTGGGCGTAGTTGTAGTATTGGTCCCAGCTTGTATCGTAGTTCAGTCCTCTGAAAGTGGTTCCGTGGATATTACCGTTGCGGTTAAAGTACATTTCCTTTTGCAAAGTCACGTACTCCGGGCCACTAAGCATCGGTACCGGATCCGGCTGTGTACTTATGGTTCCTTTTACGGAATAGGTAAGCCGTGGCTTTCCTCGCACACCTTTTTTGGTGATAACCTGCAACACGCCGTTTGCCGCCCTGGATCCCCACCGGGCCGCCGAGGCTGCGTCTTTCAACACCTCGATACTTTCGATATCTTCCGGCGCGATGGCCAAAAGGGCTCCAAAGTCACGGGCGTCGGCCGAGGCGAAATCGAAATCTTCCTGAATATCGGTTTCGAAAGGAATCCCGTCCACTACAATCAGCGGTTCCTGGTTGCCCAAAATCGTAGACGTTCCCCGGATACGGATCTGCATACCGGCGCCCGGATCACCCGAAACGGCCATGATATCCACTCCGCTGATTTGGCCCTGAAGCATTTGATCTACAGATATAGCACCTAACTGTTCAAGTTCTGCCACTTTCACTTTCTGAATGGACATCGGCACGTCGCGCAATTTGATTCCGTCAGACGCCACTTCGTCGGCTTCCACGGTCACAACTTCGAGCTGTGTCGTATTTTCCTTCAGACTAATATTCAACTCCGAGGTGGTTCCCACCTTTCGCTCTTCGGCGTTAAAGCCTACATAAGCGAAACGGATCGTGTTCGCTGGATTGATTTTAAGCATATAGAAGCCGTTGAAATCGGTAACCGTTCCGGATACGAAGCGTCCCTCATGATCGACTTCGGTTATATTCACGCCGATCAACGGTTCAGCGTCGGCGTCGCTCTTGACATAGCCTTTCACTATCACCCGGTCCTGGGCCAAAGCCCCGGACAATGACAGCAACCAGCATATCATCAAAAAATAAAAATTCCTCATAAGTGGATGATTAGTTTTCGGGTAACAATACATCATCGATTAGGTGGATCGCCGCCGACTTCGCAATAATGTCGCTACTCGATCCCGGGATCATTTTCACCTCAACGCTTTCGCCTCCCACTCCCACTATCCTTATGTCGCGCTGGGCGTTGGTAATATCCAAAGGCACAAAATTCCCTTTGCTGTCTTTGGCTTTGGTCACGAATTTTCCGCTTTTCTGACCGTCGGAATAAATTCGCTCCTCCGTAATGATATGCAGGTAGAGAAAGTTCTTAAACTTGGCTTCGTCCTCAACGCTTCCGTCCGTGGCCAAGCCGGGTATCTTTCCAGCTAAAAGCGCCTCGTTAATAGCGTCGTTAGTCGGTACCAGCAACGTAATTTCTCCGGAAGGAACACTAATCTCAGCCTTGTTAAACAAATCCCTAAAGGCGTTATACGCCACAAGGCCATCTTCCGGAACGCTAGATTTCGGCTTGCCTTTCACATAATCGTTTGCTGTCAACGTAGCCGGTAATATCGGTGCGCTAAGCTTATGCGCCACGCCATTATTACCTTCGGCATCAGATTCCAAAACCTCGATCGAAGTGTTTTGCTCGAAGTTTCCGCCTCCGTACACAGTCCCGTTTTCCACGCAAACAAACTCGCCTTTGACAGTTTCGAGGAAACGTCTGCCCTGTACGTCCGCAAGCGCTTCGCCGTCAACCAGGTGCGAATTAATAAGATCGTTGATAAACGACGTGGAAGCCAGCTCCACTTGCCCGTTACCGTCTAGCTTTGTCAGCACTTCACGCAGTTCGTCATATTCCAATCCGTATTCGAAATTCAGACCTTGGTCAGAAACAGGGAAAAACGTCAGCTCGGAATCGCTGTTGGAAAGCAACTGCTTCACTTGGGCGTTTTCGACAAACATTTTCAGCAAAAGGCCGTATTCCGGATCGAAAATAATGGACGAAGCCACCGATTTGTAAATATTGGGTTCCAACACTTTATTGATTCCGTAAAACACCCCGTTGTTGGCGAAAGTCGCCATCACCACGTCCCGGTCCTTGTCCAAAGACATAGGTTCGTTCAATCCGGTAAGGCCATTCGACAAATCGCTCGGACGGGCCCAAGTTACCTCTAGAAAAGCCATATGGTTTCCCACCAGATACGCCAAAGCTTCCAAAGGCACATCGTCCATTGACTCGTAACGGCCGTTCAGGAACGTCTGGTCCAAATAAGTTTGTAAGACATCGTTTGTAGGAATATAAGTCGACAATGCCGTATTCTCTCCCTGATGCAAATTCGTCCCCGTACGGTTTGACACCAGGTCCTGAGCGATACTCGTATTCGCCTGATTACAGCTTCCTTCCAGTTTTGGATAATACTTGACATACACCGAATCGCGATAACCGAGATTATTGAGCGGTTGTCTTTCGGTGCCGGCCAGAGAAAATCCGTATTCCGCAAAACGATCACACAAACTACGGAACAGGCTGAATTTGTCAGGCATATCCGCCATCAACAAATCGATGTTTTTCAACGGCGGCACCACCCTGTCCAGTTCATGCAAAATACCGTTACTGGCCGGAATATCCGGATTCACGATCCTTGCCCGGTGAATATTCTGGCTCGAATAATTACTGCCGTCTTGGTAAAGGAAAGGGTAATCCTCCGGCGTACTTAAGCCACAGTAAAAGTGTTCCGTCATTACGGGCAAAAACTTATAGGACTGCCAAACCCTATAGTTCCGTCCGTCCTTAAGCGAAGTTTCCACAACCGTAGGAGCGCTGTAAACAGTAGGACGCTTAAAGCCCCAAAGCCCCGCACTGTGCGGACCTTTTTCGTCTTCGTCAGACCAATTGCTCATATGCACTTTCAGCAACTTGTCCCAAGTCAGGGCATTGCGCGTAATGTGCCCTTCGATTATTCCGCGAAGCTCCTCTTCCTGAAGTTCGGCCAATCCGCCGATTCCCCTTTCCTTGAAATACAGCTCAAAAGCCTCGTCGTTCGGCGGAAAAAGCGTGTACGAACTACTCGCCAACCGATAGCGTATACCTTCGTTTTCGGTAAAGCCGTCATACTCGTCCAGTTTGTCCATCCCGCTGAGGAAATGCGTAAAGTTCCCCCGGGCCTCCATTACCTGGACCACAGTACCGTACTCCCCTTCCGGTATATCATAATGCTCGCTCTCATTACAGGCAGCAAAGAAAAAACAGCCGATGAGAAATAAATAACACAGTCGTTTTGTTGTCATACTCAATCGTTTATGGTCAATAAAAATTAGTTTCGAATCATAGACACGATCCTCAAAAGCTGAGAATAGAGAACAGCCAAATCATTACAGCCTAAAGAAAAAGCATCTCGAAAAGAGCCCGCCAGAAAGCCCCTTCGAGTGAAAAGAAATATGATATTGGGAAACCGGACAAAAATTCGTTTTCCTAGATTTTATGTCACCAAGATTAATCCACGAAGGGTAACACAGTGGGTACAAAAAACATTAACCCAAGCCTTTTCGGAAGTAACGAACGATTGGGAAAAAATTAATCCTGAAAATATTTCACTAAAGCCCAAATAAAAACACAAAAATCTGTAATACAAATATTTACAAACTACAAAAATAACTTTATCCGAATTTTTAACCGACTTCTTAACCGATGTAACTCCGATTAAATTCAAGTTTTTTTCCAAGTACAAACCATAAAGTCCCAAACTAACGACGACCGTAATCCACTTGGCTGTTTTTTGATCCAAAACGCCTCCGAATCCATAACGGCAAAAGTCATTTCACTCTTCCGGCTTTCTTTCCACAGCCCGAAGGGTGAAACTAAGCTACACAACGGCCTGAGGGCAGAGGCCGAAACTTTTTCCTCCACAAGAATTTTGATTATCTTCGCCACGATGGAAAAATTTATCGTATCGGCTAGAAAATACCGCCCGACGACTTTCGAGAGCGTCGTCGGACAAGGGCATATTACAACCACGCTCAAGAATGCCATCAAGAGCAATCACTTGGCGCAAGCGTTCCTGTTTTGTGGACCAAGAGGCGTGGGCAAAACCACCAACGCCCGTATTCTGGCCAAAACGATCAACTGCACCAATCTGACGGAGGACACTGAAGCCTGCGACCAATGCGAATCGTGCAAGGCCTTTAACAACAACGCCTCGTTCAACATTCACGAACTGGATGCTGCCTCCAACAACTCCGTGGACGATATCCGGAATCTGGTGGAACAGGTCCGCTACGCTCCGCAGTCGGGCAAATACAAGGTATATATCATCGATGAGGTTCACATGCTCTCGAACCAGGCCTTCAACGCCTTCCTCAAAACACTTGAGGAGCCTCCTTCGTACGCCATTTTCATCTTGGCCACTACGGAAAAGCACAAGATCATCCCGACGATCCTTTCCCGTTGCCAAATCTTCGATTTCAACAGGATCGGCGTAAAAGATATCGCCACTCATTTGGCCAATATCGCCCTGAAAGAAAGCATCGAGACCGAGGCCGAAGCCCTGCACCTGATCGCCCAAAAGGCGGACGGCGCCCTGCGCGACGCCCTTTCGATTTTCGACCTGATCGTAACCTTCGCCGGCAACAAAGTCGGTTATAAGGACGTGATCGACAATCTCCATATCCTAGATTACGACTACTACTTCAGGGCCACCGACATGCTTCTGAAAGAAGATATGCCAAACTCCCTGTTGCTGTTTGACGAAATTCTGAGAAAAGGCTTCGACGGCCACCATTTCATAGTTGGCCTGGCCGAGCACTTCCGAAACCTGATGGTTTGCAAAGACAGCGCTACAGTAAGCCTCCTTGACGTAGCCGACGGTGTCCGGATGAAATACGCCGAACAAGCCAATCAAGCCAATCTTTCATTCTTGCTGACAGCTCTTAACTTGGCGTCCGAATGCGACAGGAACTTCAAGGCGAGCAAAAACCAGCGCCTGCACGTGGAATTGGCACTTATGAAGTTGGCCAGCATTCCGGCGGCACTAAATCTTGCCCAGCATCAGGAAACAGAGAAAAAAAAAAAGCCGTTAGCGCCTAGGCCACAAGCCTCAGGCGCGAATCCATCGGCACAAGTTCCTACACCCAAAAGTACACCGGCACAACCGGCGCAAACACAGAACCAAGCGCCGGCAACTCCCGTTGCGCCACCTTCGGTACCGAAACCGCCTGCGCCACAAGCCAGTCCGGCCAGAAGCCAGCCCGTTCAGCAAGGCGGAGGATCGATGCGCAGCACTACCCGGCTCCCGAGCCTGAACGAATTGCGCCAGCAGGCCCAGCCTACGCAACAACCGGAACGTCCGGCTACTCAGGGTGCAACCACCCCAGAAACGGAAGTCGCCGACAATCCGAACAGCACCAGCTTTACACCCGAAAACTTTGACAGGGCTTGGGAAGGCTTCCGCAACGAAATGGTCAAGCAGGAAAACATGATCGGCTTGGGTGTGATGAAACAGCCATACAAACTCGGCGAAAACGGCGTAGTAAAAATCACCCTCTCGAACAGCCTTCAGGAAAACTTCCTCGAAAATTTCCGTTCGGAACTGATCGGTTTCCTCAGAAAAAGACTTGGCGGAGCCCAAATCCGAATAGAGACCGAAGTATCGAAAGAGCAAGCTTCCAGCAGACCGTATACGCCACGGGAGCGCTTTAACCATATGGCCAAGAAACAACCGGCATTGGCCGAACTCCAAAAACGACTGGGACTGGAAACCGAATTCTAATCGAAAACACACCACTCCCCACTTCTCCGAAAGACATGAAAAACAAATGCGTGTTTCTGGACCGCGACGGCGTACTGAACGTCGAGCGTGGCGAATACACTTATAAAACCGACGATTTCATTATACCCGAAGGCGTAAAAGAAGCGCTGGAAAACTTGAAGAAAGCCGGTTACCTACTAATCGTCATCACCAACCAAGCAGGCATAGCCAAAGGGATTTACACCAAAAACGATGTCTTGGCCTGCCATTCCAAGTTACAGAACGAAACTAGCGAGCTAATCGACGACATCTTTTATTGCCCGCACCATCCTATCAAAACCGAGTCTTTGGCCAGAAAGCCCGAGAGCCTGATGTTCGAAAGGGCCATTGCCAAATACGATATCGACGCTAGCCAATCGTGGATGGTCGGGGACAGCGAGCGCGATTTGGTCCCTTGCAAAAAACTCGGGATAAAAACCATTCGGGTTTACAGAGAGGAAGGCACCGAGACTATCGGCGACCACTTGGTTCCAAGTCTTTTTGAAGCCTCCAAGATCATCCTGAAATAGAATAGCAAAACCCAATTATTCGATCAAAACACCATAACACAAGGGTGTTTTTACTCAAAAAAATGTTCGATAACGAACATAAAGGTGTGTCATAAACGATCACTTTCTTTCTTTTTGAATATTGAAATAAAACCACAAGATATTGATTATCAACAGCTTGTGGTTTTGTTTTCTCTATTGGCACAGGCTTGGCCTTTATTGGATTGAAAATATAAACTTCTAAATTTCAATTCCATGAAAATCAAGACCACCGCCATCCTCTCCGTATTAGCCCTCCTTCTCGTCCAAACTTTCTCATTCGCAGTTCCCGCCGACCGCCTTTCAAGAAAAGAACGTATCGTTAAAGCCGCCAAACAAAGCGTATCACAGGCCAGCCCTGACGACTGGTACACTTTGGCCAAGAGCGCAAAAATATGTCTGGAAGTAAACAAGAATCTTTCAGAAGCCTCGCAGTGGATAGACAAGTCTTTGGCCATCCACACCAATCCTTACAATTTGGAGATCAAAGGCGATTATTACGCAAAAAACAGGTTGCCGAAAAAAGCTGTCGACTGCTATATCAAAGCCTTGAAAAATGGCCATGAGCGCATTCCTGATTTTGACCCGAGCAGGGTTCAGAAGAAAATCGCAAAGCTGATCAATCTTAAGATAGCAGAAAAGAAAAAATAATCCCCAACCTCATAGGGTAATCTTGCAAACAAAAAAGGGCTCAAATGAGCCCTTTTTATATTACCGTCGTTTAAACGCGTCAAGCTGATACCACTTGTCGCGATTTCTTTTTCCAAAGATAAATAATCACCGCCGCGCTCAGGTAAGGCATTGCGAAAAGGAAAAGTATACCCGCATTGAGGCTTGAGGCTATACTTTCCTGGTTTTCAGAAGCGCCACTTTCTACCGTGGCCCTGCACATGGCGCATTGGGCCGTAGCGTCGATCGCCGACAAGGCCACAAAAGCCACGGCGACCAGCAAAACGATGATATTCTTGCCTTTCATATCAGAATTGGTAATAAGGCTTGATAAGCCAATAAACGATAACACCACTTACCGAAACGTAAAACCAGATCGGGTAAGCGAACCGAACGATCTTGCGGTGTTTGTTGGGACGGTTTGTCCATCCGAAATAATAAGCGGTAAGCACCAACGGCAAAACAATAGCCGACAGAATAATGTGTGAGCCGAGAATCACGAAGTAAATCGTTCTCCATATTCCCGCCTTGGCGATTTCCGTCGCCGTCACGATACCGTCGCCGTCAATGTCGCCGTACTTGGTGGATTCCACCGAACCATGGTAAATCACGTAAGAGACCAGAAACAGCCCTCCCAAAACGAAAGCCACCGTCATTAGGTTTTTGTGAGTGATCACGTACCCTTCCTTTATGGCGCTCACGGCCCAAACCAGCACAAAAGCGGTCATGGCGTTCACCACTCCGTGCAAATGGGGCAACATGTACACCCAACTGCCCGAGGCCTTGATTTTTGTAGGGTTGAAAATAAGGAAAGCAACCGCCAAAGGCACCGCCACCGAAAGCAGGGTGATTATGGCCATTGACTTCTTGTCTGTCTGAATTGTAGTAGTTGTAGTATTCATCCCGTCAAATCTTGATCTTGACAACTGTTTGTTATACTTGCATTCGATTGTTTGTTTCCTTAATGGTCTCTTGCGGTTTGGGTAAATTCCGTATCCAGCACATGAAGTTCCGTCACCAGCCTATCCATCTCCTCAGAATCCGAGCTATCATACGCCCCGCGGGGCTTGCCCGTCCAATCCAGCACCAGAACGTCGGAACTTGACATCAACGATGAGGCATCCGTACCGAAAACCTCACCTTTGCCGACCCATCTCACACGCTCTTTCAGCATTGGGTTCAGACGAAACAACGCTTCCAATTCCTCGGACTTGGACTTGTCGGAGAGCTCCCACACTATGGAAAATTTCGGCAAACCGCCTAACATATCCATAATCCGGTCCATCTCCTCGGCAACGGTCACTGACCTTTGTTCGGTTGTCATGCGTACCGCTACGGTCACTTTCCCTAGGGAAGTAAACTTAATGTCTTTCGATAATTGCTCCGAAAGGTTACCTTCAAGCTCCGGCACGCGGAACTGATCCTCGGCAAACACCCTGAAGAAAACGATCATCGCCAGCGGCAAAGCCAGCACCAATATGACTGCGACTTTTTTCATCCGGATAGAATCACTTTTACCACAAAAAAGATCGGCCGGCCTTTCGGCCGACCTCATCCTTCGTTTATTTTTATTTGCTCAAGACTTCCAATATGGCTCCGCCCTCATTGAGCAAAGCTATTACAAGCCAAACCAAAAAGACGCACGGTAACACGATAGACCAGAAAAGGCTTTTGTGCTCGTCCTTAAGGTGCATAAATTCCATTACGATATAACCGGCCTTGATAAACGTAAGGCAAATGAAAATCGTATAAAGCAACACGCCTTTGGGCATGCTGTAAGCGAATACGAACTCGATGGCCGTAATCGCACCGATGATTCCCGCGATAGTCCAGATCTTGCGGATCTTCGCCGGGTTGGCCGGTTTCACTTCCACGGCCGGAGTAGTCTCATGGCTTTCCATAGTTTCTCAGTTTTTGGTCCGTGATCAGATCAGATAGAAGAAGGTGAAGACAAATACCCACACCAAATCCACAAAGTGCCAGTAAAGGCCAACTTTCTCCACCATCTCGTAGTGTCCTCTGCGCTCATATGTACCGATTACCACATTGTAGAAAATAATAATCAGCAACATGATTCCACTGAAAACGTGGAAGCCGTGGAAACCTGTGATGAAGAAGAATAAGTCACCGAAAACGGTCGGGCCGTATTCGTTAGCCTGAAGGTTCGCTCCGTGAACAGTAATGGTTTCCCATACACCGTTAGCGAAAGTTTTGACTTTCATTCCCACGTCTGTACCGTGGATAAAGTGCGACCATTCCCAAGCCTGGCATCCCAAGAAAGTGATACCGCCGAGGATTGTCCAGAGCATCCATTTCTCAACGGCTTTCTTGTCGTTGCGGTGACCGGCCTCAACGGCCAATACCATAGTAACGGAACTCAGGATCAGGATAAAACTCATAATGGCCACAAAGACCAACGGCAAATTCAAGCCGTGCAAAAACGGAACGGCCGTAAAAACCTCTTCAGGAACAGGCCAATACTCGGCCGAAGGCGTAAACACGTCGGGTACAAGCTCCTCAGACGGATAACCTGGAAAGCTGTAACGGATCATACCGTAAGTGATCAGCAAGCCCGCGAAGGTAAAAGCATCCGACAGCAGGAAAAACCACATCATGATCTTTCCGTAGCTGATGCCCATAGGTTGATTGCCCCCGCCCCATCGGCTTGTTGTCGCCTCGTTAACTGCTGCAGCGTTAGCGGACATAATATTTTTCGTTTAGGGTTCTAATTCGATTGTTGTCCGGGATCACGCGGGAGGAGTGCCCGCCTTTTCCCTAGTTGTTGTACAGGAGGAATATGAATATGAAAATCCATAATCCGTCAAGGAAGTGCCAATACGTAGCACACATCTCCATGCTTTTCATCGACTTGGAATGCACTTTCAGCCTAAAGGCCGAAACGGTAACCACCAGCAGGAAAATCACCGCCGAGGTAACGTGAACGGCGTGTACGCCCGTGAAAACGTACATGAACGAAGCTAAAGGAGTGTCGCCGGAAAAGTAGACGTTGCTTTCCACCAACTGTCCCCAACCAGTCCATTGGCTGAACAAAAACGCTCCGGCCAAAAGGGCCGTGAGGCCCATTCCCAATTTCACTTGTCCCAAGGCGTCGCGCTGGGCGGCTTTGAGCGCCCAATGCATAGTTCCGCTACTGAGAGCCAGCAAAACAGTGCTCACGTAAAGCGCCGCGGGCATCTGTACCACAAAATCCGGCTCCTCGCCTTTCTTGACTATATATGCGCTGATAAACGCGGCGAAGGTCATCACCACGGTAACGATAAACAGCCAAAGCGAGAATTTATGCGGATCGACACCGGCGCTTGTCACCGGCTTCTGTCCCAAGGTCATTGTTTGCTGTGCCATATCAGATAAGGTCGAATAAATAAGCGATTTGAACTATCGGCAAGTAAAAGAACGAGCCGAACATGATCTTCAGGGCCGATTTGCGCGAGCCGTCTTTCATCAGCGAAAGCGTCTGGCTGAGGAAAAGCACGCCGCAAACCGTGGCGATCACGGCAGAGTTTATCCCCGTCATGCCCATTTGAGCCGGCAATATTCCCAAAGGAATAAGGAACAGGGTATAAATCATGATCTTGATAGCCGTGTCAAAGTCTTTCTTACCGGACCCCGGAAGGAGCTTGAAGCCCGCTTTCTTGTAGTCCTCGTCCGCCACCCAGGCGATAGCCCAGAAGTGCGGAAACTGCCAGAAAAACTGTATGGCGAAGATCACCAGCCCTTCGATGCCGAGATAGCCAGTGGCGGCCACCCAGCCCAAAAGGGGAGGCAAAGCGCCCGGGATTGCCCCAACCAATACGGCTACTGGCCCCACGCGCTTCAATGGAGTGTATACAAACGCATAAAGGATCAAAGAGATCACCGAAAGCCCAGTGGTAAGCGGATTAGTGAAAATCCAAAGCAGGATAAAACCTACCGTACCCACCACCAGCGCATAGAGGTAAGCCTCTTTTGGCGTAACCCTGCCCGTAGGCAAAGGCCGATCGCTTGTACGCTTCATCAACTTGTCGTAATCCTTCTCCTGAATCTGGTTCAGGGTAATGGACGCGCCGGATACCAGCGTGCCTCCCAGCGAGAGCATCAAAAGCCCCAGCCAGTCGAAATTGCCCTTGGTCCCCACCACGTACCCGAAGGCCGAGGAAAAGGCCACCAACAATGACAGACGGAACTTGAGCAATGTCAAAAAGTCCTTGACACTGACACGCGACGCCACGCCCGCCGTTACGGTTTGTGATTTAGCTGCGATCATTCCTTTAGAATTAAGCCTCTACTTCTTGTTTCTTTTCTTCTTCTGTCAACGGCACATCCTGAGGGATAAAGTCCGCCTCAAAACCTGGCTTACTGTAGTCGTAAGGCCAACGGTGAACTTCCGGAATAGCGCCCGGCCAATTGCCGTGTCCCACTTCCACAGGAGTGGTCCATTCCAGCGTGTTCGAGTTCCAAGGGTTCTTAGGAGCCTTGCGTCCGCGGTAAATGCTGTAGAAGAAGTTGAAAAGGAAAATCAACTGCGCTCCCACTGTCAAGATCGCCGCGATGGACACGAAAGTGTTCAGGTCACCGAAAGAGCTGAAGACGTCGAAGTTGGTAAACGAATAGTAACGACGCGGAAAGCCGGCGATACCGATGAAGTGAAGCGGGAAGAACACCATGTAAGCTCCGATAAACGTAGCCCAGAAGTGGATGTATCCCAATTTTTTGTCCAGCATACGTCCGTACATTTTCGGGAACCAGTGGTAAACACCGGCCATAAGCCCGAAGAACGAAGCGGATCCCATTACCAAGTGGAAGTGGGCCACTACGAAGTAAGTGTCGTGAAGCTGAATATCGAGCGTAGAGTTGCCCAAGAAAATACCGGTGATACCGCCCGTGATAAAGAACGAAACCAAAGCGATAGAGAAAAGCATCGCAGGAGTGAAGATGATATTGCCTCTCCAAAGCGTAGTCAAGTAGTTGAACACCTTCACCGCCGAAGGAACGGCGATAATCAGCGTCATCCACATGAATATTTTACCCAAGAACGGGTTCATACCCGACACGAACATATGGTGCGCCCATACAACGAACGACAGCACCGTAATACCCAACATCGAAAGGATCATCGCTTTGTATCCGAAGATAGGCTTACGACAGTTCGTAGCGATAATCTCGGAAGTGATACCCAAAGCGGGCAACAGAACGATATATACCTCAGGGTGGCCCAAGAACCAGAACAAGTGCTGATAAAGGATCGGACTACCGCCAACGTTCGGCAAAGCCTCGCCTCCGATAAAGATTTCCGAAAGGTAGAAAGAGGTACCGAAGCTACGGTCAAACACCAACAGCAAAGCGGCCGCCACCAATACAGGGAACGAAAGCAAACCGATAATAGCCGTCAGGAAGAAAGACCAGATAGTCAAAGGCATACGCCCGAAAGTCATGCCCTTCGTACGCAAGTTGATTACGGTCGAGATATAGTTGATACCGCCGATCAAACTTGAGGCGATAAAGAAAACCATAGCCACGAGCCACAGCGTCATACCAAGGCCGGAACCTTTAATCGCCTGCGGCAACGCACTCAACGGCGGGTATACAACCCATCCGCCCGAAGCGGGACCAGTCTCGATGAAAAGCGAGAAGAACATAATCACGCCAGAGAGGAAGAACAGCCAGTAAGAAAGCATGTTCATAAAGCCCGAAGCCATGTCGCGGGCACCGATCTGCAACGGAATCAGCAGGTTACTGAAAGTACCGCTAAGACCGGCCGTAAGCACGAAGAACACCATGATGGTACCGTGCATCGTAACGGCGGCCAGGAAAAACTCGGGGTCAATCTTACCCGTCTCGTTAATCCACTTGCCCAATACGGGCTTAAGCCACGTCAAGTCAGCCTCCGGAAATCCGAGCTGGATCCGGAACACAAGCGAAAGCAATCCGCCCAGCAACGCCCAGAACATTCCCGTGATCAGGAACTGCTTGGCGATCATCTTGTGGTCGGTGCTGAAGATGTATTTCGAAATGAAACTGTCGTGGTGAGCGTGCTCGTCGTCATGCGAGACCGCGTCCGGTTGCAGTTCCAATTGCGCTTCTGAAGTCGCCATTGAATTTCGAATTTAGTTTGATTGTTTCTTTGATTGTAATGTTGGCCCTGTTGGGAAAACATTTCCTATTAAAGGCCCGAAAGCTTATCGCGAAGCTCCGCCGGTACGCGAGTTACGTAGTCCGGGTTTTTCGAAAGCCAGCTTTTTTGCTCCGCCTTCCACTTCTCGTATTCCTCAGGCTCTTCAACCACCACGAGGATTTTCATTGAGAAGTGGCCGCGTCCGCAAACTTCCGTACAGGCGATTTCGTAATCGAACTCGGGGTCGCCAAGTTCTTCACGCATTTCCGCAGTAGTCTTGCTCGGTACAAATCCGAAACGAGTAGGCATACCTGGAACGGCGTCCATCTTCAGGCGGAAGTGAGGTGCGAATACACTGTGGATTACGTCCCTTGAGCGGATTTTGAATTCCACGGGCTTGCCTTTTGGCAGGTGGATCACTCGGGGAGAGAAATCGTCAAGGTTGGCAGGATCGGAGAAATCCATTCCGAAAACATTCACGGCGTCGATCAAGCGATAATCGTACTTGCCGATCTTGTTGTCTTTGCCAGGGTAGCGGGCTTTCCAAGCGAACTGGTATCCCATAATCTCCACGCGCTCTGCCTCAGAGGGCGACGCCGCGGTGATTTTCGTCCAAGCGTCAGTACCATACACCACCAAAATGGTGAGGACTACGGCCGGAACGATGGTCCAGATCATTTCCAATTTGTCGTTAACCGGAAAGTAGTAGGCTTTCTTGCCCTCACGGTAACGGAATTTGTAGGAAAATCCAAAAAGCAAAATGTGGGTAATCAGGAAAATGACACCCGTAATGCCCATAGTAATCCAAAAAAGCTGGCTTACCAACTCGCCGTGCTCGGAAGCCACAGGAATTGTATACTCGTCAAAATATTTGACCGCGTAATAGCCGGCCGCCAACAGCATACCCCCTATTACCAAGGGTATCAACACCGCGTTCATCTTGTTGCTCGAATCTACGGGCTTATAAGGCTTGCCCGCGCCCCGAACCACGCCCACCAAAGTGGAGATGCGGAAAATCAGGAACACCGCGACCAGGATCAATAAGACTCCCGTCGCTATCACTAACTTCACCATGTAGTTTTATGCAATTGATTGTTGTGGGTTTGTATAAATGCGCTCGGAATAGGAGCAAACCTTGTGAGTTTGAGTGCAATGTAGGCTCCTATCGTAGTTTTTTCAAATTGAAAGTTTCTTTCGCCATATCGAGCCAATCAATATCCGTAAAGCGAACGGGGCCCACACTATCGCGCGGGCCCCTCGGATATTTTTGGCACCAATTAGATATGGTGATGCATAGCTTCTTTCATCATCGGATGCTTGTGCGCCACGAGTCCGGCCTTCGAAAGCTGGGTCAAAGCTACGAAGAGGAACGCACTGAGGTACACGAGCGTAACGCCAACCTCCATGAAACCGATCGAGCCTTCGTTTTTCATGATACCTGGAGTGATCATCATGAAGAAATCGAGCCAGTGGCCTATGAGGATAACAATACAAGCGATTTTGAGAATAGCCCCTTGACGTTTCGAGTCGCGGGTCATCAATACGAAGAATGGAATCACGAAGTTGATGAACACCAACGAAAGGAAATAAGGCGAGTAATGGTCATTTACCAAACGGTCAACGTAGTAGATAGTCTCTTCCGGAATGTTGGAGTAGTAGTACAGAAGAAACTGCGAGAACCAAAGGTAAGTCCAGAATACGCTGAATCCGAATACGAATTTACCCATGTCATGAATGTGGTCAGCTTTCACAACTTTCAGGTAGCCGTAGTCTTTCAGCTTAAGCACCAAGAAGGTGATGCCCGCCAATCCGGCAACAAAGTAACTTGAGAACACGTACCATCCGAACAATGTAGAGAACCAGTGCGGATCTACTGACATTACCCAGTCCCAAGCCGAAGTAGACGACGTAACGCCGAAGAAAACGACAAAGATAACCGAGTATTTACGGATTTTGTACCAAGGCTCTGTTCCCCCAACCTTATCCTCAAGAAGCGAATACTTGCGGATCAAGAAGAACAACAAAGTCCAGACTACAAAGTAAACTACCGTACGGCCCAAGAAGAAGCCAAAGTTCAGGTACGCTTTCTTGTTATCAAGAATAGAATCGTACTCAGGGCTTGCCTTGTCGTACAGGTATTCGTGCGTCCAGTGGAACAGGTCGTGGTTAGCGACCAAAAACGTAACGATCATCAGCACGCCGCCGATCGGCAACCAATAACCGAAAGCCTCAGGAACACGCTTGATAGGCGCGGACCAACCGGCCTGCGTAACGTATTGCAACGCTACGAACAAAACGCCAACCAGTGCCAGACCGACAAAATAAACGTTGTTGATCCACAAACTGGTGTAAAGGCGCTTGAGCCACCCGGCTCCTCCGCCGTGACCGCCACCATGCGTGGCGTCGGCGCCATGTCCGGCGGCAGCTGCCACCTCCTCATGTCCGTGTCCGCCAGAGTTAGCCATCACGATGCCAAGAACCGTCAGCACTACACCGACGACAAGCATAATGATCAACTTCTTCTTAGCGCCGGCGGTGAATATGAATTTCTCTTCCGACATAACCAATATCTTTTCGGGAATCCGGCCTGCGGATTCCCGTAGTTTTACATGTTATTGTTTCTGAAGTGTTTGCACGTAACGGACAATTTCCCAACGCTCGCGCTGATTCAACTGCGAGGCGTGCGCGCCCATACGGCCTTTTCCGTAAGTGATCACATGGAACACGTGACCTTCGGAAAGCGTAGCGTAGCGTCCCTTGTTATAAGCGGGAACACCTTTGAACACCTTACCTACAAGACCGTCGCCCTGCCCGGTAGCTCCGTGGCACGGCTGGCAAAACTTACCGTAAAGGATTTCTCCATCGGCAATTACAGACTCACTGGCCGGCAACGGGCTTTTCACATTCGCCGCCGCAAAGTTGATGCTGTCTTTCGGCACTCGGTAAGGCAAGAACCCGTCTGCGTTTCTCGCCACGGTGTTAGCCGGAGGCGTACGCATGTTCATTTCGAACTTGTTATAGGTATTCGAGTTGAAGTACTCGCCATAACCGTCCGAACGGTTACTCACCCACATTCCGGCTTCTTTGTCCGTGATCTGCTTCAACGGCTCATAGGCCACCGAGTGATACATGTTCGGCGCATACTCGCGTCCCGGGTAGTTGCCTTCGGCCTTGCATGAGAACATGGCGGCGGGAATTCCCGCGAACAAGGCCAATTTGTATATGCTCTTGATCATTCGCTTCATCAGTCCTCGAAAGTTTTGTCCTTAACCTCTACCGCACCGGATCCGCTCAGGATCTCGGCAAGCTCGTCGTATGACTTACCGCTGTTCTTGTCCAGTTCGATCGCCATTACGTGCCGGTCGTCCGTGGCGCGGATATCGAAAATAACCGGCTTTTTGTATGGCTTCAGGTCGTTGGTGATGAAGAATGTCCCCACCATACCGAACGAAGCCAAAAGTACGGTAAGTTCGAAGGTTACCGGAATGAAGTCCGGAAACGCTGCGAAATCCTTACCGCCGATAATCATCGGCCAGTCAAAATACATCATGTAATACATCATGGTCAGGGCCAACGTAGTACCCGTAGCGCCGAAAATAAATGCCGCTACAGGCATTCGCGAGCGCTTATAGCCCAACGCGTGCTCAAGTCCGTGTACCGGAAACGGAGTGAAAACCTCGTGTATATTGACGCCCGCTCCGCGAACGCGCTTGACGCCGTCCAACAATACGTCCTCGTCGTCGAATAACCCAAGGATAAATTTATTGCTTGTCTTGCTCATGATTAATCCTCTTTAATGGTTCCCGAAGTCGATTTCAACACAGACTTCACCTCGGCCATGTTCACTACAGGGAAGAACTTGGCGAAAAGCAGGAACAAAGTGAAGAAGAGACCGAATGTGAACAGATAGAGTCCCATATCGTAAACAGTAGGCGTAAAATATGCCCACGAAGAAGGAATCCAGTCGCGGTGCAACGAGGTAACGATAATCACGAAACGCTCGAACCACATACCGATATTTACCACGATAGAGATAAAGAACGTGAAGTAAATATTGCGACGAAGCTTTCTAGACCAGAACATCTGGGGAGAGAACACGTTGCAAGTCATCATACTCCAGTACGCCCAAGCGTAAGGTCCCGTAGCGCGGTTGATGAAGGTATAACCCTCGGCCTCAACACCCGAGTACCAAGCGATGAAGAACTCTGTGATATAAGCGACACCCACGATAGAGCCCGTCACCATGATCACGATGTTCATCAATTCGATGTGCGTAAGCGTGATGTAGTCCTCGAGTTTGTAAACCTTACGCGTGATGATCATCAGCGTCAATACCATCGCGAATCCTGAGAAGATCGCACCCGCAACGAAGTACGGAGGGAAGATGGTAGTGTGCCATCCCGGAATTACCGACGTGGCAAAGTCAAACGATACGATGGTGTGTACCGAAAGTACAAGAGGAGTAGCCAAACCAGCGAGGATCAACGAAACAGACTCGTAGTGCATCCAAGCGCGGGCCGAACCGTTCCAACCCAAGCTCAAAGCGCCGTAAACGGCTTTTGAAATGGTTCCTTTGGCGCGGTCACGGATAGTGGCGAAGTCAGGTACGAGTCCGATGTACCAGAACACGAGCGATACCGAGAAGTAAGTCGAAATCGCGAACACGTCCCACAAAAGAGGCGAGTTGAAGTTCACCCACAGAGAGCCGAATGTGTTCGGCAAAGGCAATGCCCAGTAAGCTCCCACCCAAGGGCGCCCCATGTGAAGCACAGGGAAGAGCAGGGCGCATATTACGGCGAAAATCGTCATGGCTTCCGCCGCTCGGTTAATTGATGTTCTCCATTTTTGGCGGAAAAGCAAAAGTACCGCCGAGATGAGCGTACCGGCGTGGCCGATACCTACCCACCATACGAAGTTGGTGATATCCCAGGCCCAGCCGATGGTCTTGTTCAGACCCCACATGCCGATACCGTCCCAAAGGAGGCGAGCCACGGCGTATCCGCCGATTCCCAAAGCTGTGAGCGCGAGCGTCATGCCCATCATCCACCCTTTGGTCGGAGCGCCTTCTACCCGGATACAAACGTCCTCCGTAACATCTTTGATGGTCTTACCGCCCGTCACCAACGGGTCGCGGACAGAAGAGGTCACCGGATGGTGATCCCCCGGCTGCGCGGATTTCGGTAATGAAGAAGTAACTTCCATATCGTTAAAATATTTTCAGTCTTTTGGATTAAGCCTTTTGGTTTCTCGAGTCCTTGTTACGGATCTTGGTCATGTAGTACACGTTTGGCGAAACGCGCAACTCTTCCAATACCGTATAAGCGCGAGGTTCTTCCGGTGCCGGGAAGCTTCCGTCCTCAGGACGCTTGAGCTTGAGGAGTTTCGAGATCGAGCTCTCAGGGTTGTTCATATCCCCGAATACCAAGGCTCCTCCCGAACAAGCTGTAGCACAAGCTACCGCAACATCCGAATCCTCTACGCCGCGGGCCTCTTTCTTGGCCTTAAGCTTTCCTGCCTGAATACGCTGTACGCAGAACGTACATTTCTCCATCACACCACGCGAACGTACCGTTACGTCGGGGTTCAAGACCATCTTGCCGAGGTTGTTGTTCATTGACAAGTTGTCAGGGAACTGCTCGTTGTTCTCGAAGTACTTGAACCAGTTGAAACGACGTACTTTGTAAGGGCAGTTGTTAGCGCAGTAACGCGTACCGATACAGCGGTTGTAAGTCATTTGATTCAAACCTTCCGAGCTGTGCGTCGTAGCAGCGACAGGACAAACGGTCTCACAAGGAGCGTTGTTACACTGCTGGCACATCATCGGCATGAACGTCACTTCCGGATTCTCGGCGGCGTTCTCCATCTGACGGTAAGCGTCGATTTGGCCTGTTCCTTCCGGAATATCCACTGAGCTGTAGTAGCGGTCGATTCTCAACCAGTGCATTTCGCGACGGTTGATCACTTCTTGCTTACCTACTACCGGGATGTTGTTCTCCACGTTACAAGACACCACGCAGGCTTCGCAACCGTTACAAGCCGTAAGGTCGATAGCCAATCCCCAGTGGTGGTTCTCGTATTTATGACCTTTCCAAAGCGTTACCGCACCGGCTGAGATTTTTCCGTCAAGGCCAGTAACCTCGATGCTCTCACGACCGGCGGCCGGGTCTTTCTTATATGCGTCGAAAGTAGTTTCCTGAACTACGTTCGTACGTCCCATTACCGTCTGGTGCGTCTGCGTACGGGCGATGTCGTAGGTTTTGTCTACAACAGGCTCCACTTTCACACCCGAGGTGATATTCTTGTTCTGGTATCCGTTAGCTGAAGAAAGCGCCGGGTAAACGTTCACCCCAGTTCCTTTGGCCACGGCTCCGGCGTTCTTACGTCCGTAACCCAAAGCGATTCCGACAGTACCTTTTTTCTGTCCTGGCTGAATCACTACAGGCAATTCGTAAGTAGCGCCTCCAACTGTCACGTTCACCACGTTCGTTTTCTCCTCTTTCATAGAGAAGCCGAACTCTTTGGCGTCAGCGATAGAAATGGCTGCGTAGTTGTCCCAAGTAACTTTCGAAACAGGGTCAGGAAGTTCTTGCAGAAGCGGGTTGTTCGCCAACGAACCGTCTTTCAGCTGGTAGCTGAAGTAGAGCGCCGCTTCCCATTTGCCCGGCTTGAATGTCTTGGCTACAGAAGAAGCCGCAACATTTACGTCGCCCGCAAAAGTGTAAGTTCCCGGCTCAATGCCCGTACCCGGCTCAAATACGCCTGCGTAAAGCACCTTGTCCCAGAAAGAAGCAAAGAGCAAGTCGTCAGACTGAAGCCCGAAGATGTTCTCTTTCCAGTAAGCGCGAACGAAGTCGTAATAAGGCTGGCTGTTGCCTGACCAAGCCAAAAGCGACTCACCTGACTGGCGAGAATCGAAAATCGGCGTGATGGTAGGCTGAGAGATTGAGAAGTGTCCCTGAACTGGCTCGGCGTCGTTCCATTGCTCCAAGAAGTGAAGCGTAGGCGCTACGTATTTCACCAAGTCGGTAGTCTCGTCGTTGCGGTCGGAAGTGGAAACGGTGAGTTTCGCTTTCTTGATACCCGCGGCGACGTCGGCCCCAGCGTAGAAATCGTAAACCGGATTGGCGTCGAGGAAGATGATGCCCGCATAGGCGCCATTCTTGGCGTCTTTCGCAAAGGCCGCCATCTTGCGGTCGTCTCCCTGGCGGAAGTTAACCGGCTTGTCCAAGTCGATGGTAGCGCCGTAGTTGCTCAACAAGCTGTTGATGGCGTTAACCAAAACCTGAACCTCAGGATCGTTTGATCCGGAAACCACCAACGATTTCCCTTGGGCTTTCCAAAGGTCTTTGGCGGCTTTGTCGACATGCTTAATGTCGGCCTTAGGGGCGTTAACCAAGCTTGCGCCGGCCAATTTGGCCACCGCATTATAAAGTTGCGCTACGGCCACACCGTGCTCCGAAGCCTTGATCGGCGAGCGGTAATCGGCGTTTGAGCCTGTAAGCGTAAGGTTAGTCTCAAATTGGTAGTGACGGGACATCTTCGGCTTAGCCGGATCGATTTTCCTCGTCTTGGCGTATTGTGAAGTGAACTGTATCGGCGAGATCCAATCGTTGTGAAAATCAGCGCCGATGCCCACGATCACGTCGGCCTTTGAGAAATCGTAAGAAGGAATCACAGCTTTGCCGAACGATTTCTCGTTGGCTACCGGAAGGGCCGAAGCCGATACCGGATCATACTGAATAAATTCCGCAGTAGGGTACTTCTCGATGAACTTGGCGATAGTTGCCTTGGTAGACGGGCTCAAAACCGTTTTGCTTACCAAAGCGATCTTTCCGCCTTGGGCAGAAATATCGGCCAAAGCCTTGCTTACTTCAGCGTCGAGCTTGCCCCAAGTCGCTTTTTTCTTTCCGATCAAAGGAGTGGCGAAGCGGTGCTGGTCGTAAAGCGAGAGCACTGAAGCCTGAACTTGCGCGTCGCTGCCACCCAAAGTCACAGAAGACTCGGCGTTACCGTCCACCTTTATCGGACGGCCTTCACGGGTTTTAACCACTACAGAGCAGTAGTCGCCACCGTTCATGAATGTAGAAGCGAAGTAGTTGGCTACGCCCGGATCCACCTCAACGGGTTTGTTCAGGTAAGGGATGGCCTTGCGTACGGGAGCCTCACAAGCGGCAAGTGTAGCCGCCGAGATGCCGAATCCCATCATTTTAAGGAAATCACGGCGTGAAGAGCCTTTCTTTTCGTTGCCCGCGTCACGGTTGTTTTGGTTGATCGGCAGGTACTCCGGAAACTCCTTCTCAGCGTACTTAGCAAACTCGGGCTCGTTGTTGAGTTCCTCCAAGCCCTTCCAGTATTGCTTTTTCGTTTTCATATATAGAAGTCGAGTAAAGTCCGTAATAGATTAATAGTGACACTTAGAGCACTCCAAACCGCCGGCGTCGCTCACGGTCATGGCTTTCTTCTTGCCGTTGGCCTTGTTGTGCGCAGCTACGAGTTTGTCGTAATAAGCGTTACCCTCGGCGTTGACTTTAGTCTCGCGGTGACAGCTGATACACCAGCCCATGGTCAGGTTATTGTGCTGGCGCACAACAGCCATTTCCTCGATTGGGCCGTGGCAAGTCTGGCACTCGATTCCGCCCACTTTCACGTGCTGCGAGTGGTTGAAGTAAGCCAAGTCTGGAAGGTTATGTACACGTACCCATTCGATAGGCTTCTGGTTGGGTCCGTAAGTCTTGGTGTCTTTGTTGTAATCCAAAGCGGCGTAAATCTTCGCGATCTCTTTCGAGTCGGTCTTTACAGAACTGTGGCAGTTCATACAGATGTTGGCCGAAGGGATATTGGCGTTTTTACTCTTGGTAACGCCGGTGTGGCAGTAGTTGCAATCGATTTCGTACTGTCCCGCATGGATTTCGTGAGAGAATGCGATCGGTTGTTTTGGAGCGTAACCGGTCTGCACACCTACCTGGAAAAGTCCGTCGAGAACGGTCTTTGTTACAATGGCAACGAACAACAGAGTAGAAAAGGCAACCACTGGCTTGCTGAACAAAGCAGCTCGCAAGTTGAAGCGTTGGTTAACAATCTCCTTCTCGTCTTCGGCCAAGTCGTCTTTTTGGTTCAAGTACTTGGTCAGCACATTGACAATCAAGGCTAACACTACGAGAATCAGCACCAAGATCACCAAGTTGACGACCAAAATGATGGTCACCATCCCGGAATCGGTACCGGCTCCGGCCGAAACGGCCTCTCCTCCAGCGCCTGGAACGGCTACGGGAGCTTCGGCTACGGGTGTTTTCGTTGATTCGTCGTCAATGTAAGCGATCAGGGCGTTAAGCTCCTCGGGCGAGAAGTCGTGAGACGGCATTTCCAGCTTCCCAAACTTCTCGTAAATCCCTACGGCGTACTTGTCGCCGCTCTGGATCACTTTCTGGGAATTGAGAATGAAAGCCTTCACCCAATCCGGCTTCTGCCGTTTGGTTACGTCTTTCAGCGCTGGGCCTACAACCTGCTCGTGCACAGCGTGACACTGCGCGCAGTTGTCCTCAAAAAGCTTCTTCCCCCCAGCCAGAAGGGCCGGATCCGGGGCACTACTCGCCGCGTCCTGCCCGTACGCCCGGACGCCCCCAAGGAGCCCCCAAACGATCCCCAGCAGCATAGCTACTTGCGAGCAACGAGTGGTAATTTTTTTCAAAAACATCATACTCTGTTTTTCAAGCGTTGAGTTATCGGGTCTTACTCTAAATTCAGTGGAAACAAATCTAACATGCCCCTTTTTCAATTCATAATGTAAGTTTTTCTCAGGATTGGACATGATGTTTGTCATAAGTTTGATTGATTCAAGTAACCCACTACAAACCAGACACTTAAATAAAAAAGTATGATTTCAATCAGTAATTTAGAATAGTTATAAATTGATTGAAAACAGCCTAAATTCCATTATTTGAGGGTTTTTGACTCAACGCCACTTACCCGCCTCCTCACCAACCGTAACCCTAAGTCTCCTTTTCCGTAATCCTCTCAGAAGGAAGCTGAAAATAGCCACTTAAGGCTCCGTTTTTTTAGCTTCACAAAGGTATTTTTATCCACATAACCCTTCCCCTCCCCGCCTTCCGCAATCGTTTTCGAAACCCAAGCCCATAAGACTCAAAAACTTAGATTTCCTATCACAATTTGTAAAACTTATTTATAATAAGTATAAATTATCGCAACAAAAGCGAAGATTCAATGCGTGTTTTATAATTTTATACGAGAAATAAACAGCAAACCAAAACCAGCAAACATGACCTTTGACATTGAAATGATCAAGGCGGTTTACGGACGCATGCCCGAGCGAATAGCGGCGGCCAGAAAGTCCCTAGGCAAACCTCTTTCCCTAACAGAAAAAATCCTTTACACTCACTTGCACCAAGGGGCGACAGACAAAGCCTTTGTACGTGGCGAGGATTATGTAGACTTCGCGCCGGACCGCGTGGCCATGCAAGACGCCACCGCCCAGATGGCTTTGCTCCAATTCATGCAAGCTGGACGTAAGAAAGCGGCCGTTCCTTCAACGGTTCACTGCGATCACCTTATCCAGGCCAAAGTAGGGGCCGAAAAAGATTTGGCTTTCGCCAAAGACAACTCATCCGAAGTGTTCGACTTTTTGGGGTCAGTTTCCAACAAATACGGTATCGGTTTCTGGAAGCCTGGCGCAGGCATCATCCACCAAGTGGTTTTGGAAAACTACGCTTTCCCCGGCGGAATGATGATCGGCACCGACTCGCACACCGTTAACGCTGGCGGACTCGGTATGGTAGCCGTTGGTGTAGGTGGCGCCGACGCTGTGGACGTGATGGCCGGAATGCCTTGGGAACTTAAATTCCCGAAACTGATCGGCGTTAAGCTGACCGGAAAGCTCAACGGCTGGACAGCACCTAAAGACATTATCCTGAAAGTAGCCGGTATCCTGACCGTGAAAGGCGGAACAGGCTGCATCGTCGAGTATTTCGGCGAAGGAGCGAAATCGCTTTCGGCCACAGGAAAAGGCACCATCTGTAATATGGGCGCCGAAATCGGAGCAACCACCTCCACTTTCGGTTATGACGAGTCGATGTACCGTTACTTGGTAGCCACCGGTCGCCAAGACGTTGCCGACTTGGCCAACGGAGTAGCCGAGCACCTCACCGGCGACGCAGAAGTGTACGCCGAGCCTGAAAAATATTTCGACCAGGTTATCGAGATCAACCTCGACGAGCTAGAGCCGCACGTAAACGGACCTTTCACTCCGGACCGCGCCACTCCTATCTCAGAGATGAAAGCCGAAGCCGAGAAAAACGGCTGGCCATTGGACGTTGAGTGGGGACTTATCGGTTCTTGTACCAACTCTTCGTACGAAGATTTGGCCCGCGCCGCGTCTATCGCCAAGCAGGCTGTGGACAAAGGATTGGCTACTAAAGCCGAATTCGGCATTAACCCGGGTTCCGAGCAGGTTCGCTACACCGCCGACCGCGACGGATTACTGGACATCTTCACGGATCTCGACGCCAAGATATTCACCAACGCTTGCGGACCTTGTATCGGGCAGTGGGCTCGCGAAGGCGCCGACAAGCAGGAGAAAAACTCTATCGTTCACTCGTTCAACCGTAACTTCGCCAAGCGCGCCGACGGCAACCCGAACACGCATGCGTTTGTCGCTTCTCCGGAAATGGTTGCGGCCATCGCCATCTCGGGCAACTTGGGCTTCAACCCAATCACCGACACGCTGACCAACAAAAACGGCGAGCAAGTGAAACTCGACGCCCCTGTAGGCGACGAGTTGCCGGCGAAAGGTTTCGCTGTTGAGGACAACGGCTACGAAGCGCCTGCCGAAGACGGAAGCGGTGTGGAAGTAATCGTAAAAGACGACTCTGAGCGTCTTCAGTTGCTCTCTCCATTCAAGCCATGGGACGGGAAAAACATCACCGGCGCCAAGCTTCTTATCAAGGCCAAAGGCAAGTGTACCACCGACCACATCTCTATGGCAGGACCTTGGTTGCGCTTCCGCGGACACTTGGACAACATCGCCAACAACACCCTCACCGGTGCGGTAAACGCCTACAATGACGCCACCAACTTGGTGAAAAACCAAATCACTGGCGAGTACGGCGAGCTTCCGGCCACTCAGCGCGAGTACAAAGCCACCGGCATCCCGACCATCGTGGTGGGCGACTCTAACTACGGCGAGGGATCGTCGCGTGAGCACGCGGCCATGCAGCCACGCCACTTGGGTGTTTGCGCGGTATTGGTGAAATCTTTCGCCCGTATCCACGAGACGAACCTCAAGAAGCAAGGTATGCTCGGTTTGACTTTCGCCGACGAGGCCGACTACGATAAGATTCAGGAAAACGACACTTTCGACTTCCTCGATCTTGACCAATTCGCTCCGGGCAAACCGTTGACTATCCGCGTCAACCACGCCGACGGAACCAGCGAGGACATCGTAGCGAACCACACTTACAACGAGAACCAAATCGAGTGGTTCAAAGCCGGATCGGCCCTGAACTTGATCAAGCAACAGCAAGCCGCAGTTTAATCTTAGGCAAAGCGAAAAATACACTAAAGCCGGCCCCAACAATCGGGGCCGGCTTTAGTATTTATAGGAGGTGTTGGTCAGCGGACGCCTTATCGCATATGCCTATCTTCGACACATACAAAAAACGGGACACATCCAGAGCCATGGCCGGACCGGCAGGCAGAGCACTCAACCCTCCGGGAGTGCCGATCCAAGCCCTTATGGACAAGGAAACTTTTTTACGCCGCTTTCGGCAAGTGGGCCGAGGAACGCCGAATGCCGAAACGATCAACGAAATCAGCGACCAAATTGCCAGTTTGCTCAAGCACTTTCACGCACCCGGGCAAGAGACCAAGACAGGCGACGAAGACAAACAATACTCCTTTCTCCAAAACATCGACCACCTTATATATAAGTGGGCAAGGCTTTCGGAGATCCCGAAAAGCAAAATGAGAAGCCACCCAAACTTGGCGCTTATGTTCGACTTAATGGACGAAGTAGCTGACGAGAGACGGGCATTGCTCAAAAAGTTTACGGGCCGTTTGGGACCTACACAACTTCCTTTCTCCGAATTCCTTCGAGCGTGGCCCGTACCGCATCAAGGACTTAAAGCGTTCCACTCACAGGGCCAAAGGTTTTACGAAAAGGTATTGGAATCCAATATCTTGGACAGCACACTAAGAGGATCCCCCATCTCACTACAAAACGAAGCGTCCCCAGCCACTCCGGCCACCGCTGACGACACCCCGGCGCACAAGAACTTCGACATGACGGGATTCGCTCTTATCCACCAGCTAATACAGTTACCAGCCGGCAGGGACATACTCGAAGAACTTATGGAAATAGAACGGGTAGACCGCAAAAAAGCGGACGTAGTCCCTACCCTAATGGAAATCAACGGCATAACGCCCGACGCCGAATACAGCTCGCCTTGGGTCGAATTAGAAAACTACGGCCAAAAAGAACACGGGCTGTCCACTTATAAAATGACCGTAGACTCCCGCATGCGCTCCGGCGACTTTATGGTAAACGCGGGCATGCGCCCTGGCTTGTTCTCCGACACTCAGCTCGTTTCGCTCTACCCTACGGTTTTGCAACACGCGCTCGCCGTTACCAGCGCATTAGCCCGCAGACGAGGCCTAACGGATGACTCCACCATCGCGCCATATGTCATGGGCAAAGAAAACGCCCTGCGCCGGGACATGGGGCTCCCCGAACGCTCCGACTACGATTTCCATCAGTTGGTCAAACGCCAGCCCGAAGAATAAAACCACGATTCCAAACACCGGGGGCATTTCGTCAGCCCGACGGGCATCCCAAAACACGGGGCAATAAAACAAACGAGCATTAGACCGTTTTTTCGGCAAATACAGTCCACGTTCCGCCAAGCGCATCGATTCTCCCTCCCGCAGGTTTTAATATCGCTACTGGCCATTCCCGCCGTTTCGGCGCTTTTGGGCCATCTTTTTACCAACTAAACACGGAACGATGAACAGAACCGTACTTTCCATTTTGGCGATACTCTTCGTTACGCAAACCGCCTTTGCGCAGCGCAACCGCCACTATATCACTAACCAAAGCCCTTTGCTCCCGCAAAAATACACGGCCCTACCCATAGGAACCATCCAGCCCGAAGGCCAGCTCCGCAAAATGCTGGAAATACAGCGCGACGGACTCACCGGCAACCTCGACGAAGTGTACGAAGTGGTCTGCGGTGACAACAACGGCTGGCTAGGCGGTACAGGCGACGGCTGGGAACGCGGACCTTACTGGCTCGACGGCCTGGTGCCCGTAGCCTATATCCTCAACGACCAGAACCTCAAGGACAAAGCCCAGAAGTGGATCGAGTGGAGCATCAACAACCAATTGCCCAACGGAAACTTCGGGCCGCAACCGTTGGAAAAAGGGTATAAGAAGATCGAGGGAACACAACAGGGCAAGCGCGAAGACTGGTGGCCCAAGATGGTTATGCTCAAGGTCCTTCAGCAATATTACTCGGCCACGGGCGACGAGCGTGTGATCACGCTTATGAGCAACTACTTCAAGTACATGCTCAAGGAACTCCCCTCCCGTCCGCTGGGGCACTACACCTTTTGGGGCAACCGCCGTGGCGCCGACAATCTGGCCGTGGTCTACTGGCTTTATAACATCACCAAAGACAAAGACCTGCTAAAACTCGGCAAGCTGATCCACCAACAGACTTTCGACTGGACTACCGCCTTTACCGACAACCGCCTGCGCAACCAGAACCCGTACGCCAACCTCCACTGCGTAAACGTGGCCCAAGGCCTGAAAGCTCCCGTCGTCTATTACCAGCAAAGCAAGGACAAGCGCCACCTGCACGCGCCGAAAGAGGGACTGAAGGCCCTTCGCGACGGCCATGGATTCGTAAACGGCATGTACGGTGGCGACGAACACCTGCACGGCAACTCGCCCACACAGGGCTCGGAACTCTGCTCGGCCACCGAGATGATGTTCTCCTTCGAGAGCATGCTCCCCGTAACCGGCGACGTTTACTACGCCGACTACCTCGAAAAAATCGCATACAACGTGCTCCCGACCCAGCACAACGATGACTTTACGGCCAAACAATACTTCCAGCAGGCCAACCAGGTTCAGGTTACGGACGATTCGCGCAACTTCTACAACGACCACAACGGGCGCCTTATCTACGGCACCACCACCGGCTATCCCTGCTGCCTCACCAACATGCACCAAGGCTGGCCCAAGTTCGTACAGAACCTCTGGTACGCCACGCCCGACAACGGACTGGCCGCGCTCGTCTACGGTCCTTCCACCGTCAGCGCCAAGGTGGGCAAAGGCACCGAAGTAAGCTTCCGCGAGACCACCACCTACCCGTTCTCCGACCAGATCGCATTCGAATACCTCACCGACGCCACCGTACAATTCCCCCTTCACCTGCGTGTACCGCAGTGGTGCAAGGCGCCCGAAGTCCGCGTCAACGGACAACTGGCGAATATATCGCCCGAGGGGAATATCATCAAACTTAAGCGCGCTTGGAAAAAAGGCGACAAAGTAACGCTCAAGCTCCCTATGGAAGTGCGCCTCTCGCGTTGGTACGAAAAATCTGTCGGAGTGGAGCGCGGACCGCTCGTTTACGCCCTCAAGGTAAAAGAGGACTGGACCCAAGTGAAAAAAAACAAAGGCTTTCTCGGCAAGGCCGGATACGAGGACCCGTTCTGGGAAGTGCGCCCGCTCTCGCCATGGAACTACGCCCTGCGCCACAGGGTAAAGGCCAGCGATTTCCGCTTTGAGGACTCAAAGAAAAATCCCGACATGCCTTGGAACCTCCAAAACGCCCCCGTCAGCCTAAAGGTAAAAGCCAAACGCATTGAAGGCTGGACATTGCAGAATCATTCGGCGGGAAAACTCCCCTCGCGCACTTGGCCGACACGCTTTCCCCGTGGCGAGGAAAAAGAAATTGAGCTGATCCCTTACGGTTGCACCACCCTTCGCGTGTCCGAATTCCCTGTTTGGTAACCACCCCGGACAACGCATAATCATTAAGACTGACACAGGGCGAAAGCCTTATGTCAGTCTTAATTTTTCACTAAACTCACAGCGGTTTTCCAAATTCAAAAGCCTCATGATTTCCACAGGAACTGGCGCTTGATTTAACCCGCACGTCTCATTGTTTTTGCTCGTACCGTTGATCGTTTTCGATCATACGTCTCATTATTTTTATTCGTACGTCTGATTGTTTTTACTCATACGTCTCATCTTTTTTAATCGCACTACTATTCTTTTTCGATTGAACGTCTCATTCCATTTATTCAAACTGTAGATTGTACCCAGCCATACGTTTGAATATTTTCAATCAGACTGTCGATCTCTTTTATCGAGACTTTCCAACTGCCTCGAACCCACTTTTATCGCATTCAACCGCGCCTTCATTTTTCCCTTTGGGGAATAACAAACATCCGGAAAGCAAATAAAAAGGAATACCAATCACCTATATAGGCCCAATCTATTTCCCCCTCCGGGAAATATGAAAAGCATTGGCCAATAATCCGGTCAGATGTAATGGGAAAAAGATTTTCAAACTGAAAAAACAAGACTACAACAGTCAGAATTCGGCGGGCGAAACCGCTGTTTATGGCCAGCCCCTACCCTCCCCAACATGTTTTTCCCCTAAAAAAAGAAGTCCCGAGGCCTGATGGCCACGGGACAAGTTAAAGTGCAGTATGTAATAGAAGAGGGGCGGAGTATGGTTGCCCTTTGTCTTTATTTCATCGTCGTAAGCCTCAGGTAATCGAGCATGGCGGTGTTGATATCCACGTTCATGTTCTCGTTCCAAGACTCGAAGCGCAGGCTGAGTTTGTGCGAACCTTTCTTCAGGTCCACTACCACGCCGTTGCTAAAGTGCCACTCGCTCCATGAGCCCACGCCCATCTGAGGCATAACCACGGCTCCCGCCAAGTCTTTATCGACGAAGAGTGAGCGGATGGCGCATTTGTTCTCGGTGTTGATCGGTCCGCTACCGTTCGAGTAACGGAAATCGACACGGTATCGGCCAGACTCAGGCACGCGAACCTTGAAGGTCACCTTGCGGTGTTTCTCTTTGGTCAGCTCCACGAAGCCTTTGCCGGTGTATCCTTTATAATGTTCTTTGGAGCGTTTGGCCACGCTCTCGGCTTGGTAGATCTCCACACCGCCCTTGGCCACCACGTCAATCGGCGCGCTCAGGAACGACACGAAGCCTTTGGCGCCATGCGTCCGGACTTGGTACTGGGCCAAATCGCGGGCGGGAGCGTCTACCGCTACCGAAGTCCCTTTTACTTTTTTCACGGGCTCGCCGTCCTTGAACAGCTCGTAAGCCACGGCGCCTTCCACAGCTTTCCAGCTGAGTTTGCCGTTTGCGTAAGTCACTTTCGGAGCGAATGGCGAGAATTCGTTAGGCACGAGGTTCTCCTTGCCTTTGGCCGTAATCACGCCGTCCAACACGATTTCGACTTTGTGCTTACCGCGAAGGTGAGCAGGAATCTCGGCCGCTTCGACTTCCTTGCCGTCCAGCTTAAAGGACTTGATGGTGTTGCCGTAACCCGTCATCGTGATATCCAACACGGCACGGCGGTACGGGAATCCTTTCAGCTCGCGACGTCCGGCGTAGGCCTCGGGCACTACAGGGCGGAAAGACAGCTTGGTTGGCTCAAGACGCATTCCGTAGAACACGCGGTAGACCATGGCCAAGTTGCCGGCCACGCTCCAAAGCTGGCGGTCGGAGTTGATTTGGGTATCTTTGTAGTCGCCGTTCTGCGCCACGAAGTTCTCCTTATTGGTAAGGAACAAGGCGGCGGGGCGGTAAATGGAGGCCAAACCGTGTTCGAGAGCAGTGTAGTTGCCCGTCTCGGCTGCGGCCCAGTTCCAGTAAGCCTGTACAAACGGCCAGATACCGTTGTTGTGGTAAGGCGGAATGCCCGGAATCTGCGGATAGAGGCAAGGCGCGCCGTAAGGCACCATCGGGGTGTTTTCCACCACTTGCTTGGCCCGGTCGGCGTCGGCGATGCCGAACATCACGGCAAAAGCGGCTCCTAACGATTCAGATCTAGGCTCCAAGCTCATGTACTCACGCCCGTAGCGGTAGATTCCGTAGTAATTCTTATCGGCCAACCACAGTTTGTCGTTGATGGCTTGCTTGATGATTTTGGCTTGGGTGCGGTACGCGTCCGGCTTTTCGCCCAACAGCACGGCCATCTCGGCCAAGATCTCGTAAGTACGGAAATGTACGGCGTTGGTGCCCAGACACTCCGATTCGTAAATATCAGTGCCCTGCATCCACAGCGGATACTCCTGCTCACGCCAATCCAGGAAAGAGGACTCTCCCCTACGCAGTCCGGATTCGCCCACGATCACTTTTTCGTCGTCGGCCACAGACTTGCGGATGATGTCGTATGATTCCTTGAGCCAACCGCGGTCGCCCGTGGATTTGTACACCTCGTAAGCGGCCAAGGCCCAAGTGGTACGGTCAGTAGAAACGGGCCACGCTCCACCCGAGCCGGTATCTTGGATAATGCGTCCGCGCTTAACCTTGCGCATCAGGCTGGTCTTGGCTACGCGGGGCTCTATCATGGCATACGAGAGCAGGATGCTGTAGCTGACGTCGCGCGTCCATACGCCCGCCCACTCTTTGCCGGTACGGAAGGTTCCGTCGGCTTCGGTGTCCATTACGGTTTCGTCAAGCGAAAGATTGTAAAGGGCGTCCACCAGCGGTTGTTCCGACTTGTATTGCGGAAATTTGGAGATATCGTTATGCGGAGTCCAAACCCTTTCGGCCGGTCTTTCGCTTTGCGGGTTCATCGTAAGGGCAAGCTCATAGATGCCGTCGCCGTTTTTGTCGGTCAGCATTCTGTCTTTCTTGCCCTGCAGATCATTGAAGTCCCAATCAAGCGGAGCGATGTTGCCCGCCACGTATACTCCTTTGAAGTCTTTTTTCTTAATCTTCCTCCCGTCGTAGGTTTCATAGTAGCCTTTCTTCTCGAAGCTCTCCAACACGCCCCTCATATCCAGCTTCAATACGATAGGCGTATTCGGCTTAAGGTCTTTCTGCATTGGGGCGATCAGGGTCTTTTCCTTCTCGCTAAGTTTCCCGAACACAAAAACGGGAGCGTCGGAGGCGTTGTCACCGTCTTTAGGGATCAGAAACTTGTGGTCTTCGCCCGGTGCGGCCTCGTTGTCAACGCCGTTAATGGCGAACTTAAACGCCAACAGGCGGGTACGAAGATCGATGGACGGACTAACGTAATCTGACCGGATTTCGTCGGGCGTTACGGCTTTGGCCTCAAACTCGCCCTGCTCCACACGGTCAGGATATACGGCAAACTCTTTCGATTTGTAAAGCGCCTCTTCTCCGCCCTTCTTCGGACCCGAACAGGCCGCCAATCCCAAAAAACAACTGGCAATAATCTGGATTCGTCTTCTCATAACAATTTACTCCTTAGCGGACCGGAAATACCGCCACCGGACAACTGCCCGGCAAAAAACTGAACCAACACCCCAAGGAAGCGCATAGTTGATGTTTTTCCTACCGGCCCACAAAAAACAGGACCGATTATCACCGAAAACGTTTTCACAAATCGACAATATTACTCTCTACACAAAAAAAGACACTATGAAAAAAGAAAGCCTAGACACAAAAAAAGCGCCCCAATACTGAGCGCTCCAATGCTTTTGACTGAATAACGAGGGGTTATCCGCCAGACTTCTTGGCCTTGTATCCAGCTTTGGTCAGCAAGTCCATCACTTTATCCCTGTGATCGCCCTGCACTATGATCTCTTTGTCCTTCACGGCACCGCCCACTCCACACTTCGACTTGAGCATTTTGCCCAAATCTTTGGCATCGTCATCAGTTCCTACAAAACCCGTAACCAACGTCACGGCCTTACCTCCGCGCTGTTTGCGGTCGAGCTGTACACGCAGGTTTTGTTGCTGGGGCGGAAGGGTTTCTTCGGCTTCCTCGTTACCATAGTCGTATTCAAAGTCCGGATCAGTGGAATACACCACGCCCGAAAGCTTCTTCCATTGTTTCTTCTTGGCCATATCGCTTGTCTTTTCTTTTCTTTTCTTTTCTTTTCAAAACCCGAAAATACGGCTTCGGGCGCTCATAATCCGATTTATTTCACGGATCAAGCCGTTTCTTCCTTACTCAGCTGTTTATTGTACAGTTCCTTGTACACGCCGTTCATCGCCAGAAGCTCCTCGTTACTGCCTTGCTCTATCAGCTTGCCGTCTTCCAACACGATGATCTTATCGGCCAACTTGGCGCTGGACACCCTGTGAGAAATCACCACGCAAGTTTTGCCTTTCATCACTTCCCTGAGGTTTCTCAAGATCGTATCCTCGGTTTTGGTATCCACAGCCGAAAGGGCGTCGTCCATAATCAAGATCCTCGGGTCGCCGACAATCGCCCTTGCGATGGAGAGACGCTGTTTCTGTCCGCCCGAGAGCGTTACGCCACGCTCGCCAAGCACCGTCTCGTAACCTTCCGGAAAGTCGGCCACATTATCGTGCAGGTCAGTGCGTTTGGCCGCTTCCACCACTTCCTCAAGGCTCTTGGTCTCATCACCAAAAGCAATATTGTTACGGATGGAATCAGAGAAAAGGAAAACGTCCTGTGGCACATAGCCGATATTTCCGCGCAGAAAACGAACATCGTAGTCAGACACCGTCCGCCCGTCGATCAGCACTTCGCCCGAAGTGACATCGTAAAGCCTCGTTATCAAATTGGCCACTGTACTTTTGCCAGATCCCGTAGTGCCGATCACGGCCAAAGTCTCGCCCGGCTTCACATCAAAGCTAACACCGTCCAAAGCGCGGATTCCCGAATCGGGATAATCGAATTGTACGTTTCGGAAAGTGATCTGGCCATTAACCGGCTCTTTGATCGATTTCTCCGAGATAATATCGTTTTCGGTAGAAAGGAACTCGTTGATCCTTTTTTGCGAAGCCGCGGCGCGTTGAATAATACTCGTGACCCAACCCAATGAAGTCACTGGCCAAGTCAGCATATTCACATAAATTACAAACTCCGCCACGTTACCGAAAGTCAGGTTGCCCGCAATCACTTCGGCACTCCCTACATACACGGTAATCACGGTGCTCAGACCGATCAATCCCATAATAAGCGGAAAGAACAAAGCGTGGACTTTGGCCAACTTCAGCGAACGGTGGCGATATTCGTTGCTTTCCTCCCCAAACTTGTTCAGCGATTCCAGTTCGCGAGCAAAAGACTTGATCACCCTAATTCCAGAAAAGGCTTCTTGGGTAAAGGTGGAAAGGTTGGAAAGTTGCCCCTGAATGGCCTCGGATCTTCGGTTGATAATATTGTTGACAAAATAGATACTCAGCGAAAGAACCGGCAAGGGCGCCAAGGCGAAAAGCGTCAGTTTCAGGTTGATTGAAACCATGTAAGGAATCAGCATCGCAAAGAGCACAAACAGGTTCAATCCGTACATCACACCCGGCCCTATGTACATCCGGACACGGCTAACGTCCTCACTAATCCGGGCCATCAGGTCACCCGTGCTATTGACCTTGTAAAACGAAAGCGGAAGACCTTGGTAATGAATGTATATCTCGTTCTTAAGATCGAACTCAATATGGCGGGAAACCGCTATAATTGTTTGCCTTACCAGAAACAGAAACACACCCCTCAGAATCGTCACCGCCAAGAGTAAAATACCGTAGAAAATAATGCCTTTTTGAACTGTCGAAAGATAATTATCCGCCAAAGAAAGGCCGTCGAAGGCTTTATAGAGCGAAATATTGTCAACAACAAGATTCAGTGCGTCGCGCACCAGTCTACCGGGAAGTATTTGGAAAAACGTGGAAACCACAATAAAAAATACTCCGGCCAAAAGCCTAAACTTATATTTCCTAAAGTATTGGTTGATATGTCGTAACTCTCTCACGGGTTGGAATAACGTATATTGCGGGAAATGGTTCCCCTTATATTAGCCTAGGTTTTGAAATCTGCTCGGATTTCGGATAGTTTTGCGTACTTTCGTCATTACGCGTTAGGATTTCCTCGCAAAGATAGGATATTCAAAACCACTTGGACTATGCACACGACAGAATTAACCCAACCCAAGTCACTTAACGTTTTCGAAGAGGCCGCGCAAATGGGCCACGAGCAAATCGTTTACTGCCACGACGAGCACACAGGCCTTAAGGCCATTATCGGGATACACGACACCACCCTAGGTCCCGCACTCGGAGGCACGCGTTTTTGGCACTATGAGTCTGAGCAAGAAGCTTTGGTAGACGTAATGCGCCTTTCGAGAGGCATGACGTTCAAATCGGCCATTTCGGGGATGAACCTCGGTGGTGGCAAAGCCGTTATCATCGGCGACGCCCGCAAGCTAAAGAACGAAATGTTGCTTCGTCGCTTCGGTAAGTTTGTGGAGAGCCTTTCGGGCAAATACGTAACCGCCGAAGACGTGAACATGAGCCCGCAGGACATGGAGTACATCTCTATGGAGACAAAGCACTGCTGCGGACTTCCCGAATACTTGGGAGGCGGAGGAAACCCCTCGCCTGTAACAGCCTACGGCGTATACGTAGGAATGAAATCAGCCGCCAAACACGCTTTCGGTTCCGAGAGTCTGGAAGGCAAAAAGGTAGCCGTACAGGGCGCCGGTAGCGTCGCCACTTACCTGATCGAGCATTTGGTAAAGGAAAAGGCACAGGTTTACGTATCGGATATCGACGAAGCCAAACTCGCCCACGTTTCGAAAGAATACGGCGCAACCGTAGTTGGCCTTGACGAAATCTACGAAACCGACGCCGAAATCTACGCTCCTTGCGCACTTGGAGCCACGGTCAACGACGAAACTATCGAGAAACTGAACTGCGCGGTAATCGCCGGAGGCGCTAACAACCAGCTCCTCGACGAAGCCAAGCACGGACGTATACTCCGGGAAAAAGGCATCGTTTACGCCCCGGACTTCCTGATCAACGCCGGCGGCGTTATCAAAGTGGGTATCGACTACCTTGACAGCTTCAATATGGACAGGGTAATGGCCATGACGGATCGTATCTACGACACTTGCTCAAGCATCCTTAAGCAAGCTGACGAAGAGAACATCCCGACACAGGAAGCGGCCATCCGCGCGGCCATGAAGCGCATCAACGATGCGAAAGCACTCAAAGCAAGCTTCTAACCAATCCGGGATTCCCGGGTTTAGCAAATATTGCCGACAAAAAAACGGACGGCAAAACGCTGAACGATAACAGACAGCATCGGGAGGGAAACGCATAAGGCGAATTCCCTCCCCCTTTCCGCGGAAAATTCCGTAGATTGGAAAACAAAACACGTTCTTTCAACAATTTCAGATCATCGTAACTTCGTTCTTAAATGCTTAACAGGAGATCGATTAGAATCAAGGCCATGCAGACCTTGTTCGCTTTGGAACAATGCAGAAAGGCAAACCTGAACATCGCCCGCGAACAAATCCGCGAAACCTTCATGCCGGACCTCAACTCTATGGAGCCACAGGACCCCGCCAAACTGAAGGCGGAAGCGGAAGAGGCGCTCAGACTGTTCAACAGCAGCTACGCCGTAGGCAAACTGGACTCTGCTCCGGACACTCCCGCCGATTCGCTTTCGGCATCTAGGGCGGCCCTGGATTTCTATTATAAGAAGAACGACAACGACTACGTGTTCTTCCGCAAGCACATGATCGACCAGGCAGAGATGATCTTTGACCTTTGCGTTGAGATTTTGCTTTTCAACGTGGAATTCGGCAAACTGGCGGAAGCGGACTTCGAAAAGAGATCTAACAACACCCTAGTACAGGCACAGCCCGTAGGCAAAGGAGCTTTGAACCTAAGCCGTAATCGCGTGCTTAACGAACTCGCCGAAAGACTTCGCAAACGTACAGGAGGCCTGGACAACGACCAGCGCGACAACGCCGAGATCTGGTTCAAAACTATCTTGCGCCGCGATCCCGTTTACAAGGACTACCTCCAAAACGAGGCCCCGACCTTTGAGGATGACAAACAGATTCTCCTGCACATCATCAAACAGATTTTGTTCAAAAACGAACAAGTTCTCGCCTACATGGAGTCAAAGGATATCAATTGGGCGGAAAACCGCGCGATTGTCCGCAGTATGGCTTCAAAATCCGTAAAGCTCGTAACCGAAGACAACCTCGGCGACGCGGAGCTGGCGGAACTCTCGATGAACTGGGAAGAGGACCGCGCTTTCTTCGAACTAATTTTCGACCTTGTCGTTAAAAACGAAAGGGAGATAGAGAACTTGGTATCGGAAAAAGCCCAGAACTGGTCAAAGGAAAGGATCACCGACCTGGATTTGGTTATTCTGAAAATGGCCATAGCAGAGTTGATGAACTTCCCGAGCATCCCCGTAAAAGTAACGATCAACGAATACGTGGAGCTCGCCAAAAACTACTCTACCCCGAAAAGTAAAAAATTCGTCAACGGCATCTTGGACGTTGCCGCCGAAACATTGCAAAGCAAAGGGAAAATCAAGAAAAGCGGGCGCGGCTTGCTTGACAATAAATAAGCCGTTCTTTCTTTTGTTAGATATTTAGAATATTTTTATAGGGTACAAAGGCTTCCTCATGAAGCCTTTGTATCGTATAGATCAATATATTTTTAGCGAATCGGTTAAACAATTGTTATAATGAGCAGAAAAACGAACACCCTACTTGCTTTCCTTACCGGTGCTACCGCGGGAGCAATCCTGGGCATACTTTACGCTCCGGACGAGGGATCAAACACACGCGACAAACTTTCTTACAAACTTTCAAAATACAGGGCCAAGCTCCAGAGTCTGATCGACGACCTAATCTCGGCCAACGAAGCTCCGACCTCAGAAGCCAAAACCGAAGGACAACGAGTGGTTACGGAAGCCAAAGAAAAAGCCGAAAGGCTCTTGGGTGACGTGGACGAGTTGATCAGCCAAATCAAAGGGGCCGAAAAAGAAGCCTAAGACTCACGATTATGAAAACATTAATCGCTAACGCTTTGGGAATAGTCGCTCTGGCAACCGTAACGGCTTGCTCGGGCACCAAAAGCGAAAACACTTCGCAAACAACTACCGAAGCAGCGCATAGCACCAAACCGGCAACCGAACTGACGGAAGCCAAAAAACCGAACGCTAAAGAGGCTCCGAAATTCCAGTTTGAGCAGACCGAGTACAAATTCGGGGAAGTGAAACAAGGGGCCGTAGTCACCCACGTGTTCAAGTTCAAGAACACAGGCAAATCGGCATTGGTTATCCAAAATATCGGCACTTCGTGCGGATGCACCACACCTTCGTATTCCAAAGAGCCTATCGCTCCTGGAAAGTCTGGCGAAATCACGGTAAAATTCGACACCAAAGGCAAGCGCGGACAGCAGTCGAAATCTATCCGCATTACCGCCAACACAATTCCAGCCACTACCGTATTGCGTCTTTTAGGCGCCGTAGATCCAGGTCCGGACTTGAGCAACGGCCCAGTGAAACAATAATACACAAGGCTCTCGGAAGCCTTTTCGAAGAAGAATCCAAACACGGAAGAATATGAATTTCGAAACAATTTTGGCGCAAGCCGCGCCTGCCCAAGGAAACCCTTGGCAAAGCTGGGTCATGATCGGCCTGATTTTCGTCGTTTTCTATTTCTTTATGATCCGTCCTCAGCAAAAGCGCCAGAAGGAGCATAAGAAGCTGATCGACGCAATCAAAAAAGGTGACGAGATCGTTACGGCCGGAGGCATCCACGGAAAAATCGTTAGCCTCGGCGACAATGACATCACTATCGACATTGACGGCAGAGGAACAAAAATGACCATCGACAGATCGTCTGTTTCCAGAGTCAAAGGAGAAGAGAAAAAATAAACACAAAGGGACCGCAAGACCGTTTGCGGTCCCTACCTTTCCTTTTTCGGGCGAATATTACGCCCTTTGCGTCCTCCAACTTTTACTGTAAGGCTCACTCGCTACGTTGAAAAACTGGAAAAACATCTTACCCCAAATCAAACGCTTTCTGCGTTATCTCGCTCCAGCCGACAAGGAACGCCTGAAGATTATGATCATGTGTTTTGTCACGGCCACGATCTTTTGGTTTTTCAACGCCCTGAACAAAGATTACAGAACGGACATCACTTATCCGATCTCTTTCGAATACGAAAACCCGGAGGAGTATACTGTAGTTGAACCTCTTCCGGAAAACATGACCGTACAGATCAAAGGCCGCGGTTGGCGTTTGCTTTCTCTTGTTTTCGACTACGATCCGGAGCCTTTTCCGATAATCCTCACCGCTCCTGACGAGATCAAAACGCAGAACACCGCTCCGCTGATGCAATCGATAAAGAACTTCTTCAAGGAGCGCCACGATATCTTTGTCGACAACATTATGCCTACGGCTTTTCAAATCGATATCGAAACCCGAGTCGAACGTAAGCTTCCCGCATATGTTGACCCAAGCACCCTAAAGCTTGGGAAAAATATCCGGCTCAAAGGAGTTCCGACAGTTACCCCTAAGTTGGTTTCCGTTACCGGACCCGACAAATATGTCAATAGCCTTCCGGACTCGATCGCCATCAGTCTTTCAGACCAAACCATCGAGGAAAACTTTGACGAAAACGTTCCTATCGAAATCCCTAACTCCGATTGGATTGAAACATACCCGTCAAAAGTCAAGGTCAGAATCGAAGTTTATACGGTGGCGAGCCTCCAACACAGAGCCGTTGTCGTTCCCGTCAATTTCCCTTACGGATATAAATTGGCCACCGACATAACGTGGCTGAGCTACACGATACCGAAAGACCATCCCGACCGCCTTTCGGACCAAGATTTCATCGTGGAAGCGGACTTCAGAAAGATGCTTCCCGACTCTACAATCAGACCTGAATTAGTACAATTCCCATCAGGAGTAGAGTCCGTGAAACTTGACACAATGCGACTCAAGGTCATCCATTTGAGATAAACCCCAACATGCTAAAGATAGGAATCACGGGCGGAATCGGCTCCGGAAAGTCGGTGGTATGCCGTATTTTCAAGACGCTGGGCGTGCCCGTTTACGACGCCGACAGCCAAGCCCGAAAGCTTATGAACCGCTCCGCCGAACTGATCGAGAAAATTCAGGACGCTTTCGGCAAAGAAACATATAAGGAAGGGAAACTTGACAGGCAACACTTGGCGCAGAAGGTATTCGGAAACCCAGAAGCGCTTCAGAAGCTTAATTCTCTGGTACACCCGGCCGTGGCTTCGGATTTTGAAAAATGGACAGGGGAACAATCCTCAAAAGGCCACAAATACGCCATAAAAGAAGCTGCGGTGATGTTGGAACACGGAAAACCGCCGGAACTTGATTATGTAATAGCCGTAAGCACTCCGGAAGATATACGGATCGACAGGATAAAGCTTCGCGACCCGCAACGCTCCGAAGAGCAGATCAAATCGATTATGGCCCGCCAACTTCCTCAAAAAACCATAGTGGAAAGAGCCGATTTCGAAATAAAAAACAACGACAGCCTATCGGTTCTACAACAAGCTTTAGAGCTTCATAAAAAACTGAGCCTTTAAGCTTTTCGAGAAATAAGACATAAAAAAATTCTTCCCGGAAATTAACCGGGAAGAATTTTTTTATGTCGTTACGATCTTTGGTTTAAATCACCATTCCGGCGCCTACGGTTACGTTTGTAGACTCGTCAATGATGATAAAACTACCCGTTTCGCGGTTTCTGTGATACGAATCAACGAAAAGTGGGTTAGTCGTCTTCAATTTCACCCTAACGATATCGTTAACCTTCACACTCTTATCGTCCTCGATCAAATCAAGGGTATTGATATTAACCTTGTTCACTACTTCGGTCACCATACAACGCGCTTCATTAGAAGTGTGTCGGATAACGTATTTCGTTCTAGGAGTCATCGGCTGTTCGCTCATCCAGCAAAGTGTAGCTTCGAACTCGCGTACAGATTCCGGAAGGTTCTCCGTACCCACGATCATTCCTCCACGGCTGATGTCGATCTCGTCTTCAAGAGTCAACGTTACGGACATTGGAGGGAAAGCCTCTTCCAAATCACCGCCCATCGACACGATAGCTTTCACCTTCGTAGTCAAACCTGACGGCAATACCGTAACCTCGTCGCCCGGATGGAAAACACCACCGCTCACGCGACCGGCGAATCCGCGGAAATCGTGGAATTCGTCAGAGTGAGGGCGGATAACCGTCTGTACAGGGAAGCGTTGGTCTTCGTAGTTACGGTCGCCGCTTAGCTCAACGTTTTCCAAGTGTCCCAACAATGTCGGACCTTGGTACCAAGGCATTTTTTCCGACTCGTTCACGACGTTGTCGCCGTAAAGCGCGCTGATCGGGAACACTTCGAATTCTTTTACACCAAGCTTTTCGGCGAAAGCCGTCACTTCGGCCTTAATGCTATTGTAAACGCCCTCGTCGTAATCCGCCAAGTCCATTTTGTTCACACAAAAAGCGACGTGAGGAATACCCAACGAGTGGGCGATATATGTATGGCGGCAAGTCTGCTCCACAACACCGTGGCGGGCGTCGATAAGGATAACCGCCAAGTTTGCCGTAGACGCGCCAGTCACCATATTGCGGGTGTACTGGATGTGGCCCGGAGTATCGGCGATGATAAACTTACGCTTCGGCGTAGCGAAGTAACGGTAAGCCACGTCGATCGTGATACCCTGTTCGCGCTCGGCGCGGAGACCGTCAGTCAAAAGGGCCAAGTTCACGTTCTCGTCGCCACGGCGACGGCTCGATTCCTCAACGGCCTCAAGTTGGTCTTCAAAAATTGATTTCGAATCATAGAGCAAGCGCCCGATCAGGGTACTTTTGCCGTCGTCGACACTGCCCGCGGTAGTGAAGCGGAGCAACTCCATGTCAAGATATGTATTGCTGTCTGTAGCCTGCATGGTTTCTTTTTCGATAATGGACGCCGGACTGGCCGTCGCGTCCGTGTTGTACGCTTTACTACTTTACACTAGAAATAACCTTGGCGCTTACGGTCTTCCATAGCGGCCTCCGAACGTTTGTCATCGGCGCGGGTTCCGCGTTCGGTTTGCCTTGAAGCGGCAACTTCCTCGATGATGTCCTCAAGCGTAGAGGCGTCCGAGAATACGGCGCCGGTACAAGTCATATCACCGATGGTACGGAAACGAACCACACGGTTTTCAGGAATTTCCGTTTCCCTTCTCGGGATTACGTCCGTAGCGGCCAAAGGCACTCCGTCGCGCAAGAAGATGTCGCGCTTGTGAGAAAAGTAAAGCGACGGCAATTCGATTCCCTCATGGAGAATGTACTGCCAGATATCCATTTCAGTCCAGTTCGAAATCGGGAACACACGGAAATGCTCGCCCATTTGGTGGCGTCCGTTAAAGATGTTCCAGAGTTCCGGGCGCTGGTTTTTAGGATCCCACTGACCGAAGTCGTCACGGTGAGAGAAAAAGCGTTCCTTGGCGCGAGCTTTTTCCTCGTCGCGGCGGGCACCACCCATGCAGGCGTCGAATTTGTTTGTCTCGATAGTGTCGAGCAAAGTAACGGTTTGCAAAGCGTTACGGCTTGCGTTGAAGCCCTTTTCCTCCACCACTTTGCCTTCGTCGATAGACTGTTGTACGGAACCGACAACAAGGCGGGCACCGATTTTCTCGACGTATCTGTCACGGAACTCGATCGTCTCCGGGAAGTTGTGCCCAGTGTCCACGTGTACCAACGGGAACGGGATTTTGGCGGGATAAAAAGCTTTCACGGCCAAGTGGGCCACTACTATAGAGTCTTTACCTCCGGAAAACAGTAATGCAGGATTCTCGAATTGAGCGGCCACCTCGCGGATCACGTACATGGCTTCCGCCTCAAGCTCCTTAAGGTGTGTTAAGTTATATGATTTCATGGAACTCCTTTTTTTATTCCACCTCGTATTTTATTTTCTCCAAAACGGCCTCCACCAACTTGCGGTGCGATTCCTCCAACGGTTCTTTGTCCGTAGAGACAACCAAATCGGCCGTTTGCGGCTCCTCGAAAGGAGAATCTATGCCTGTGAAATTCTTGATCTCTCCGGCGCGGGCCTTGGCATAAAGGCCCTTTACGTCGCGACGCTCACATTCCTCAACCGAACAGCTGACAAACACCTCGAAATACCGGTCTCCGACAATCTCCCGAGCCATACATCGGATTTCTTCGGTAGGGCTAATCATCGAACAAATGGTCACTACGCCACATTTGGCGAATAGTTTGGCCGTTTCGGCAGCTCGACGGATGTTCTCCTTCCGGTCCTCCTCGGAAAAACCCAGGTTGTTGTTGATGCCGACGCGCAAATTATCGCCGTCGAGCAACTGGGTCAGGAATCCCTGCTCGTGCAGGGTGTTTTCCAAAGCTCTAGCCAACGTGCTTTTTCCCGAGCCGGACAGCCCAACCATCCAGATGACATAAGCCCTTTGCTTAAGTCTTTCTTCCTTGTCCTCAGTCTGAAGCAAGGTGTCGAAAATTGGGTAAATGTTTTCAGCAGTCATGGTTCGCGGGTGTTGATACCCGATCTTTTTTGTGAGATAAAACTCTTTGGACAGGCAACTATTCCGGTTTTATTCAAACGGACACCTGCCTTTTCAGGTACTCCAAAGCGTCACAGTCTTTAGTTGGATGCCAAATTTAACACATTAATCCTGAATAAGAAATAAGCCCATTCATTACGAGTTTCATATCCACTAAACGTTTCCGGTATAAAATTATCGCGCAAGCGTACTTTTGATGCCAGCCCAAGCAACCCTTCCAGGTCATGGCAAACAAAAAAGCCTCCCTCAGCATACGCAAAAGAAGGCTTTCCTATCATTACAGGATCGTTTTCGTCTTATTTAGGCGCTATCTTGTATAAATAAGCCCCGATTGCCGCAAAGACCACATTCGGTATCCATACGGCTACTATAGGGTTCATGGAGCCTGCTTCGGCCATGGTTCGGCTAAACATAAAGAATATAATGTAGACAAAAGCCAAAGTAAATCCGATGGCTATCTGTGCCCCGGCGCCTCCACGCGATTTTTTTGAGGATACCACAACTCCGATCAGCGTCAGGATAATTACTGCGAACGGGGATGTGAAACGGATATATTTTTCAACAACGTAAGGCAACACGTTATCGGCTCCACGAGTACGCAAATCGGCGATATACTCATCCAGCTCCGGCATTGTCAAGGCTTCGTAAAGCCGGTTTTGGTTGCCGAAATATTTTGGGGAAATATTAAGTAACGTGTCCAACTGTTTTCCTGAAGAGACGGAGACATGCCCTTTGTCGTCAATATCCCGGCGTTCCCAGTCTTTGAACCTCCAACCTATCGAATCGCCTCTCCACTGCATCCGGCGGGCCGTGAGTTTCGACACCACTTTGGCGCCGTCCATTTCCTCCAGTGTTACGGTACGCCCAGAATCCGACCCTACATTATAAGAATAAAGGTACAGATAAAGGTTATCGGCCACTTTCACGTGAACGTTTTTCTGGTCAAAGCTATAATCACCGCCCTGACGAAACTCCTGCTCGAAGAGCAAACGGTTTTTGTTCGTATTCGGAATCACCCAACCATTGAGGCCAAAACTCAGAACACCCACTAACACGGACCCGACAATATAAGGCTGAAGTAGCCTGTTGAAACTTACGCCACCGCTCAGGATCGCCACAATTTCGGAACGCCCGGTAAGCATTGCCGTCACGTACACCGTAGCTATAAAGATGGTCAAAGGCGTAATAAAATTCGCCACCCAAATGCCGAAATCCAGATAATACCGGAACACTTGAGCGCCCGGAGCGGCGTTCTCAATATATTTTTGGTTGTTTTCCGCAAAGTCGATTACGCAGACGACTGACACGATAATCAACACCACGAAGAAAAAAGTCGTCAGGAATTTCCTGATAATATAGCGGTCAAGGATTTTAAACATAGCTCGGTCGCAATCTCACTGGTAAAAAGTCCGTAATTCTTTCTCTTGGACACTGACAAACAATCCGACGGACAAAGAACAGGGGAAACAGCCACACCGTTTCCCCTCCATATATCGTCACTTACAGCCTGCGGCTGACTTTCTCCACCATCATGTTCTTCCAACTGGCAAATTCGCCAGTCTTAATTTTCTCTCTGGCTTCGTTTACCAACCAAAGATAGAAGGTCAAATTGTGAATGCTGGCAATTTGGGCACCCAACATTTCCTTGGCATGAACCAAATGCCTCAAATAAGCCTTCGTATAGAACAACGACACATGACCTCCGATATTGGCGTCGATCGGAGAAAAATCGTCCTTCCACTTCTCGTTACGGATATTTATAATACCCTCGCTCGTAAACAGCATTCCGTTACGGGCGTTTCGGGTAGGCATCACGCAGTCTAGCATATCCACACCCAAAGCGATACTTTCCAAAATATTCGCAGGAGTTCCCACTCCCATCAAATATCTCGGCTTGTCTTCCGGAAGAATGTTCGTTACCAAGTCGGTGGTTTCGTACATCATCTCCGCCGGCTCGCCCACTGACAATCCGCCAATGGCGTTTCCGTCACGGCCGTACGAAGCGATAGTTTCCGCCGAACGCTCACGCAGATCTTTGTATACGCTACCCTGCACGATAGGGAAAAGTGTCTGGTTGTAGCCGTAAAGGCCTTCCGTCTCGTCTACCCTGTCTACGCAACGCTTCAACCAACGGTGCGTGCGCTCCATTGAGTTTTTGGCGTAAGCGTAATCGCACGGATAAGGCGTACATTCGTCGAAAGCCATGATGATATCGGCGCCGATCTTGCGTTCGATATCCATCACGCCTTCTGGCGTAAACATATGTCTGGATCCATCGATGTGCGATTTAAACATCACGCCCTCTTCGGTGATCTTCCGCGTTCCGGCCAACGAAAACACCTGATATCCGCCACTATCGGTCAAAATCGGGCGGTCCCAGCCGTTAAACTTGTGCAATCCGCCGGCCTGCTGAAGGATATCCAGCCCCGGACGCAAATACAAATGATATGTGTTACCCAGAATAATCTGAGCTTTAACATCTTCCTTCAACTCCCGTGTATGCACGGCCTTAACGGTCCCCGCAGTACCTACAGGCATGAATATCGGCGTGCGGATAGTCCCGTGGTCGGTCGTGATTTCTCCTGCCCGCGCCTTACTCTTCGGGTCTTTGTGTTGCAACTCGAATTTCATCCTTACTCTCTCTAGTGAACGGACAAAAATAGCCCAATTATTCTTAAAATTGAATTTAATTGATGAACTTACGTTGCGCTTTTCCGCCCAAAAGGCGAAAACAGCGGACGGCTCAGTGTGTGCGGGACACCGGTTTTGGTTCCCGAAAGGATAACATCGAAAAAGAACATGTTGATTGATATCATATTTGTATTTTTTTTGGCTTCGGCTTTCATTCGCCTGTTTTATTCGCTACTTTTCTTTACAAGAAACACCGTCCCGGAACAGCCGGCGACCAAGGAAGCGCAAAGCGTTCCGGTTTCCGTTATCGTATGCGCACACAACGAATTGGAGAATCTGAAAGAACTCCTTCCCGCGCTTTACGTACAAAATCACAACGATTTCGAAATCATAGTGGCCGATGACCGCTCAACCGACGGCACGGGCGATTGGCTACGGCAAGAAATCCCGAAAAGCCGGGGAAGACTGCGTAGCGTAAGGGTGGATGAGACACCCTCCCACATCGACCACAAGAAGTTCGCCGTGACGATGGCCGTGAAGGCCGCGCGTCACGAACGCATGCTCTTCACCGACGCCGACTGCCGTCCAGCTTCCGAAAATTGGGTAGCCGGCATGGCTTCAAAATTCGACAAAGGCGTGGATTTCGTTATCGGTTATTGCCAATACCAACGTAGACGGGGCCTGTTGAACGCACTGATTCGTTTTGAAACGATGATGAGCGGACTACTTTACTTGGGCTTTGCCCGTGCGGGCAATCCTTACATGGCCGTAGGCCGAAATATGGCTTACCGCAAGTCCGTTTTCCTGGCCAATAACGGATTTGGAAAACTGCAGGGCATTACCGGTGGTGACGACGACCTGCTGGTAAACAAGCTGGCCAACAGGAAAAACGCAAGAGTGGCCACGGGCAAAGACGTCGCCGTGTTGTCCGTGCCAAAAACTACATGGAGAGGCTTCGGAAGACAAAAGACCAGACATTTGTCTGTCGGGAAATATTACAAAACCACCGACAGAATTGCCTTAGGAATCTTTTATCTTTCGATAATTATATTTTGGTCGTCATTTATTACGTTATTAAGTGCAACCCACGAACTATATTGGGTTGCGGGCGGTTATTCCGTCGTAATGTTGGTGACAACGGCCGTATGGGGAATGGCCGCGAAACGGATGCCTGACGATTTCAGGGTATGGAAAATACCCGTCCTGGATTTCCTTTTCCCGGTTTATTACATTCTTATCGGATTACGGGCGTTCTTTTCAAAAAAGGTTCAATGGAGCTAAAAAAAGAGTTTTCGAACAAGGCCCTCGAGGATTTCGCACATATCGACAGGGCGGTCCAAGGTGACCAGCAAGCGTACGCCGAACTTATGAAGCGCTATCGCAAGCCCGTCTACCACATGATCCTGAAAATGATCCGGAACGTCGACGACGCCGAGGACCTTACGATAGAAGCCTTTGCTAAGGCTTTCAAAAATTTGCACAAATTCAAAAAGGATTATACGTTCTCGACTTGGCTTTTCCGGATAGCCACGAACAACTGTATTGATTTTATCCGAAAAAAGCGTCTGGAAACCATGAGCATCGATTCCACCTACACCGACGACAACGGCGAGGTAGTGGGCATCGACGTGAGGGATTCGGACCTGAACCCGCAAGAGGTAGCGATCAAGAGCCAGAAAATCGATTTGGTGCGGACGTTCGTAACGCAACTGCCACCGAAATACCAGCGCCTGGTGCGTTTGCGCTATTTCGACGAGCTTTCTTACGACGAAATTTCCAAAACGCTGGACGCTCCGCTGGGCACCATCAAGGCGCAACTCCACCGCGCCCGGGAACTGATGTACGACTTGGTAAAAGGGAAAGAACAGCATATCTGACATATTTTAGGTAAATTTGCCAGACCAAAAGCCAAGGTCCGGACTATGGTCGGTCTTTGGCTTTTGTTTTTCCTAACGAATTCGGCATCCATTTAATCCTTGATACCGTGGCTGAAGCAACGATCATCAACAAATATTTCCCCGATCTTTCGGACATACAAAAGGAACGATTTGAGGCCCTTGGCAAACTTTACGCCGAGTGGAACCAGAAGATTAACGTCGTTTCAAGAAAAGATATAGAATCGCTGTACGAGCGCCATGTCCTGCACTCGTTGGGCATAGCCAAGGTACAGACTTTCAAACCCGGCTCCGAAATCCTGGACGTGGGGACCGGTGGCGGTTTTCCCGGAATTCCGTTGGCCATTATGTTTCCGGAATCCCGCTTTTACTTGGTCGATTCGATCGGCAAGAAGATAAAAGTGGTAAAAGGCGTGGCCGAGGCTTTGGAACTGGACAACGTTTACGCCGAACAAACCCGCGCCGAGCAGGTCGGGCACGAATTCGATTTTATCGTAAGCCGGGCCGTGACTCGCCTTAAGCCGTTTTACCAATGGATAAAAAACAAGGTGAAAGCCGAATCGGTGCATGAACGCAAAAACGGCATCCTTTACCTGAAAGGCGGAGACCTTGCCGAAGAGCTGAAAGAAGCGAAAAAGAAATACGAGCTTTATGAATTGAAAGACTTTTTCGAAGAAGAGTTTTTCGAAACCAAAAAGGTGGTGTACGTACCTATGGGCTAAGTTCAAACGACCTTTGGGGGCACACTCTCCGGGAATGAAAATCCGGTTCGGACAGGCTTAACAATTTTTAACGTTCCCGCCCGGAGAGCCTTGCCCCAAAATTGTATATTCACTATACACGAAGAATACGGACCGAGTGACCGGAGCAGTCGGAAAAAATATTTATTTTAGCCCGACTTACCGAAACCGGTATCTTTTTTTGAAAAAAGTTTTTGCAAGGATAATAACTATACAATGTTTAATTACAGGAAGGCCAACAATATCACGGGCTGGATAGTCTTCGCGATTTCCACGCTGGTATATTGGTTGACGGTAGAACCTACCGCAAGTTTTTGGGATTGCGGCGAATTCATCGCCTGCTCGTACAAGCTGGAAGTACCGCACCCGCCGGGAGCGCCTTTTTATCTCTTGCTTGGCCGTATGTTCTCGCTCCTCGCCGGTGGCGACACCTCTATGGTAGCTTATTGGATCAACATCCTGAGCGTATTGGCCGGAGGCTTCACCGTGCTGTTCCTGTTCTGGACCATCACTATGCTGGGCAGAAAACTGCTCAGCGCCACCGACACCGAAAAAATAGACCAGGCTACGGGCCTGAAATTACTCGGAGCGGGCATAGTCGGCTCATTGGCTTATTCGTTTACCGACACGGCTTGGTTCTCGGCCGTTGAAGCCGAAGTGTACTCGATGTCCTCGTTCTTTACCGCTTTGGTGGTTTGGGCGATGCTCAAATGGGATTTGATCGACGACGAAAGCACCGGCAACCGCTGGCTGATTTTCATCGCATACATGATCGGGCTCTCTATCGGCGTTCACTTGCTCAACCTCGTGACCTTCCCGGCTTTGGGCCTTATTTATTATTTCAAAAAATATAAGGAAACCACTTTACAAGGCATTATCGTCACGCTATTGATCAGTGTCGTGATCGTTTTGTTTATCAACGACCTGATTATCCCTGGCTTACCTTCATTGGCCGGAAGTATCGAAATTTTCTTCGTGAACTCGCTCGGCATGCCTTTCGGCTCGGGTATTATTTTCTTCGTCCTGATATTTTTGGGAGGCCTTATCTTCTCGATTTACTTCAGCCAGAAGAAAGCCATGGCCACGCTGAACATGTTCTTGCTCGGCTTCGCTTTTATCCTGATCGGATATTCTTCATACACGATCATTCCTATCCGCTCGGCATACAACCCGCCGATTGACGAGAACAACCCGGAAAACATCATCTCGTTCGTTTCTTACCTTAAGCGTGAGCAATACGGATCGCGTCCGCTTCTCTTCGGACCTTATTACGACGCCAAACTCACGGGCACGGAAAAAGGAGCGAAAGTATACGAGCGCCGTGGCGACCGCTACGAAGTGGTGGACCGCAAGCTGACTTACAAATACGACGAGTCTCGCCAAACGATCTTCCCACGGATTTACTCAAGCAACCCACCGTCACATATCGAAGCGTACCAAAACGCTCTCGGCTTAGCTCCGGGCGAACAGCCTAACTTCGCAGATAACTTGTCGTTCTTCTTCTCCGATCAAATCGGAAGGATGTATATGCGCTATTTCCTCTGGAACTTCTCCGGCAGGGAAAGCGACGAAAAAGGCGCTGGCTGGACTTCTCCCGTAGATGCTTTTAAGGAATTGCCCGACTCGATCAAGAACAATGCGGGACACAATAATTACTTGATGATTCCGCTGATCATCGGCCTGATCGGTTTCTTCTTTAATTTAAATAAAAACCCGAAAGTGTTCGGCGCAGTCGGACTTCTGTTCGTTATGCTGGGCGTCGCGTTGGTTGTTTATCTGAACATGCCACCCGTAGAGCCTCGCGAGCGTGATTATATCTTCGTAGGTTCCTTCTACGCATTCTGTATCTGGATAGGTTTCGGTGTGCTCAGCATCTCAAGGTGGCTCAGCCAAGTGGGACCAAAAGGCGCCACGGCCGCGGTGATGGCTACGGTAATCGGCCTTTCCGCCCCGACTATGCTTTTGGCCGAAAACTGGAACGACCATGACCGCTCGGACAGGTATTTCTCTGTAGACACAGCCAAAAACTTCCTCGATTCTTGCGCGCCAAACGCCATTATCTTTACCGGCGGCGATAACGATACTTTCCCGCTCTGGTATGTGCAGGAAGTCGAAGGTTACCGCACCGACGTCCGCGTAATCGTACTCAGCTACTTCAACACCGACTGGTACGTACACCAAATGATGCGCTCGCAGTACGATTCCGAGGCCCTGCCGTTCTCGTTCACGGCCGACGACGTACGCCAAGGCGGTGTTCTGGACTACGCTTACTACCAGAAAAACGACCGTATCAACGGAGCTATCGACGCCAAGCGCTACTTGCAATTGCTTAAGAAGAAAAGCCCGGCGCTTATTGCGCAAACCCAAGACGGGCAATTGGCCACCGTTCCTTCCAAGTCGATGTATTACGATATCGATTCGGCGAAAGTGGACGCATTAGGAATTGTTCCCGAAAACCTCAAGCACCTGATGGTAGACAAGATGGTGTGGACGATGAAAACCAATGTATTGGAGAAAAACGCCCTGATGGTAATCGACCTGATTACGAACAATAACTGGGAGCGTCCGATTTACTTCAACCACACGTCTAAGTCAGGAATCGGTATCGACTTGAACCCGTACCTTGTACAGGAAGGCAATGCGTTCCGCCTGCTTCCGGTTAAAAACCCGAACCCGAGAGCCGACTTCGTAAGCACTGAGGTGATGTACAAGAACTTTATGGGTGGCAAATTCCACCACACCGGTCTTCAGGACTCGACGGTTTACTACAACAAAGACTACCGCGACTTCGTAACTAACTCGCGCGCCAACTTCAACACTTTGGCCGAAGCTCTTATCTACGAAAACCAAGAGGAGAAAGCCAAAGAGGTTCTAAACAGAAGCTTGGAATGGATGCCTACCAACGTAATCCCGGCGGATTACACGGCTTCGCAGACAATCGCTATGCTTCTTTTGCTTAACGAAGCTGACAAAGCTCTCCCGCTTATTCATCAGGTGACCAAAAACTCGGACCAGATGTTGACATACTACGCCAAGCAGGGAACAGCAATCAACCGCGATATCCAAGTAAACTTGTACTTGCTCAACAATATGGCTGACGACCTGAAACGCGCCGGCCAAGCCGATCTTGAAAAAGAGGTAAGAGGAATATTGAACAAGCACTTGGCCGCTTTTGGCGGACGACGCTAAGCTGATCCAGAGTAAAAAGTAAAGCGCAAAGAGTCTGCGCCTACACTTATTTGCTTAAAACATAAAATAAGCCCAACGCATCTGACGTTGGGCTTTTTCTTTGTCTGAAATTCAGCTCACTCTCAAGCCATTTTCCACTTCCTTATCGGGCCGAAGCAAAACTACTTTTCCTCCGGCATCCACAGCTCCCAGCACCAAACACTCGCTCATTATGTTTGCGATCTGCTTCGGCGGAAAATTGACTACGGCCACCACTTGGGTTCCCGGCAAATCCTCGGGCTTGTAGATATCGGTGATCTGCGCGGAGGTCTTGAGAATGCCGAGCTCTCCGAAATCCACTTTCATTTTATAGGCGGACCGACGGGCCTCTTTAAATTCCTCGGCTTCCAAAACTGTTCCTACACGGATATCCACTTTTTCAAAATCCGCCCACGATAACGTCTGGTCTCTTTCCATTTTTCATTTTCCAGTTAAAAACACAACCCCTCCCCCGACAAACACCACTCATTCTAACAAAATAATCGACTGCGAATTCACATAGAAGCGAATTTCATCTTTTAAAAAAGATTGTTTTTGCAATACAACATCAAAGTATTAATTTTGGATTCTGTTTATTCCCGAAAGGGGAACGAACCAGCATTCCAGACTCAGTTATATCGAGAAGGTGAGAGAACGGGCTCGAAGACCCTCCGGCAACCTGCCCACACGGTAAGGTGCCAATTCCCGCCGCATTTTGCGGAACTATACAAGAAGACTAGGACTTCCCCCTCCTCACCTATCTCGGTTTAAAGGCTGGCACCAAACGCCAAGAGACGATAACCCTTAAAACCGAAAACCATGAACTTCGAAACCATCGCCATCAGGGAACAAAGCGAAAGAAGCGCCAACTCGGAGCACTCTGTCCCGGTATACTTGACTTCAGGATTCACCTTTGACGACGCCGAGCACGCCCGCGCTGTATTCGCCGAGGAAGAGCAGGCCTTTTCTTATTCTCGCTACAACAACCCCAACACCGACGAACTGGTGGACAAAATCAAAAGGCTCGAAAACGTAGACGACGCTCTGACAACCTCATCGGGCATGTCCGCCATTTTCGGCGCTCTGGCTCCACTGCTCAATGCCGGCGACCACGCCGTAGTTTGCCGTTCGGTTTTCGGCTCTACATACCAACTTTTCTCAAATATATTCGGAAGATGGAACATCGGCCACACCTACGTTCCGGCCGACGACTGTTCCTGTTGGGAAGATGCCATAACACCCCAAACGAAAATTCTTTTCGTGGAAACGCCTACGAATCCGGCTCTCGACCTTATCGACTTGAAATGGGCCGCGGATCTAGCAAAACGCCACAACCTTATACTTCTTGTCGACAATACTTTTTCAACACCTTACCTGCAACGCCCTGCGGATTTCGGTGCCGATATCGTGTTGCATTCCACCACAAAATATCTTGACGGACAAGGCCGTACACTCGGTGGCGTAATAGGCGGACGCCAGGACTTGATTGACAAAATCCGTCCGTTCGTACGCCAAACCGGTCCGTGTCTTTCCCCTTTCAACGCTTGGGTAATCTCCAAAAGTCTTGAGACTTTGGCCATACGCCTGGATCGCCACTGCGCCAACGCCTTGGAATTGGCCAAAAGACTGGAAGCACACCCGGCGGTGGAAAGGGTAAAATACCCGTTTCTGAAATCGCATCCGCAATACGAACTCGCCCGCAAACAAATGAGAGCCGGCGGAGGAATCGTTTCAATATTCGTAAAAGGCGGATTAACCGAAGGCAAACAGTTCCTCGACGGCCTGAACATGTGCTCGCTCTCAGCCAACCTCGGCGATTCGCGAAGCATAGTCACTCACCCAGCCTCCACCACCCATTCAAAACTTAGCGAAGAGGAACGCCTTAGTGTTGGCATCAGCCAGAACCTTGTGCGGATTTCCGCCGGTTTGGAACACGTTGATGATATCTGGAATGATCTGAAAACCTCATTGGACCAACTCGTCGGCCAGACGGTTTTGGAGGGCTAATCCATTTTCCGGAAAACCACCCGCCCTATATCGGGTTCTAACTAAGTGAGGCTCTTTTCGGCCTTATCAAAATATACAGAACAGAGCAATATGGAGGGTAGAACAACCGGCGAAGCCGAAAAATTCCTTGGCCAGCTCGGACGTAAAATGGACGAGCTTCTGGACAAAGCCAAAGAACAGGAAAACGGCGCCCGCGAAAGGGTGGACAGTACAATTCGTGACCTTAAGAAAAGCCGTGAAACTTTCGAAAGGGACATCGAAAGAATAAAAAAGGAGAGCTCTTCGGATCAGGAATTCGAAACGAAAGTGGGAGCATCGCTAAACGACCTGAAAGAGGCGTTTGGAAAAATAGCCGACCGCCACTTTCCACCGAAAAAACCGACAGACAACGGGCAAAACAAGTCTACGGAATCGGAACAATCGAACTCAACGGATTCGGGCGAATGTTCGGCTCCTTGATGTCCAGTCTTTCCGATTATACGAAAAAACGCCTTTCCAATGCCGGAAAGGCGTTTTTTGCTTATACGTTCGCTTCTAAATGAAATCGTTTACTTTTCTGCTTGCGGTTTGACAACCGAAACCCTAATACCCACGGCGGAAATACCGTCCAGAGTATCTTTTCTCATCATTTGCCTTAGGCTAATACTATACGGCCCCGGCGCCGAGAACTTCACGCTTTTAACCAAAGCCTCCCTAAGATCCTTCACCGATCCCATTCCGGTTCCGTAAGGGTAGCCTGTCTTCGGCTCAAACAGCATAATATTTTTCAGTTCCGATGACAATGTATCACCTTTGGCGTCAGTTAGCGCATACGATACGTAAAGATTCCGAAACGGATAATCCATATCGTTTCTCACATTCAAAAAAATATCATACGGACGGTTTACGTCCTCGATATCAAAATCGAACTTGGGCGAATCATTTGCCACCCAGCGCATATCTTTCAACTCCTTATAGCTGTCATAGACGGTTCCAGGCTCCGTAGCGCAACCTGAAAACGCCCAGCCTATCATCAAAAACAAGCCGAATATCCGCTTACGCATTATTCCTTATCCTTATTGTTAGAGTTATCTCTTCTTCTGCCATTACCGTTCGGCTTGCCTCCATTGCGGTTTCCGCCGTTTTGCTTTGGCCTTCCGTTTCCGTTCTTGTTTCCGGATTCGGGCTTTTGTCCTTTTGGGCCTTGTCCGCCACCGTTGCCGTTTCTGCGGTTAGCGCCAGCCCTACCGCCTGACGGACGGCCACCGCGCTGGTTTCTCGCGTTGCCAGAAGCGTTTTTAGCCCCGCCTTTCGCCGAACGATCACCAGCAGGCTGTTGCCCTTTGGCCGTTACAGGTCGCTTGGTCTGTTTCGCATCGCTTTTCGGTCGCTCACCGCCACCTTGTTGTTTAGGCCCTCCAGACTTACGGCGCCCTTGTGACGCGCCTTCGCCAGAAGCGCTTCTTTCCCGATTCCCTTGGTTGCCCCCTTTGGCCGTAGCCTCTTGTCCGCCACGCCCGGGTCTGCTAGAACGCCTTCTGGACGAACGACGACGACGGCTATTGCCTTTGCTCTCGTCGCTGTATTTTTTGTCCATCTTTTCCAGCTGGTCGGTGATCGCCTGAGCCATCGCTTCCTTCACTGTATCGACGTCTTCAAGCAACGTTTCCGGCAATTGTCCCGCAGCGTTTTGCTTCATGATTTCCACCACTCGCTCTACTGGAACGGGGTGCCAGGTATTCTCTTTTTCGTAGCCAAACCACATCACCTTGCGGAAAATGTCAGTCTTCTGCAAACGCGCCGAACCCTTTTGGGTCTTCAGTGGCATATCCAATTTCGGAATATCCTGCAGGGCTTCGATATAGGTTTCCAGCTCGTAGTTCAAGCAACATTTTAAGCGTCCGCATTGCCCAGAGAGCTTTCCGGGATTCAAAGAAAGGTTCTGATAACGGGCCGCGGAAGTCGAAACACTCTTAAAACTTGACAGCCAAGTGGAACAGCAAAGTTCGCGACCACAGGACCCCACGCCCCCCAAACGGCTGGCTTCTTGCCTAAGGCTAATTTGCCTCATCTCCACGCGAATCCGGAATTCCGAAGCCAAAACCTTGATCAGCTCACGGAAATCCACACGGTCATCGGCAGAGTAATAGAACGTGGCTTTGGTGTTATCAGCCTGAAATTCCACGTCGGAAAGCTTCATTTCCAGCTTCAAGTCGTCGATAATTTCGCGCGTGCGGTAAAGCGTCGGCATTTCGCGCTTCTTCACGTCCTCAAACTTCTTGAGATCACGCTCCGTGGCTACCCGATAAATACTCCTTACGGATTCCTCGTCCTCAATTCCTTTTTTCTTCATCTGAAGGCGGACAAGCTCTCCGCTCAAGGAAACGTAGCCTACATGGTGCCCGTTAGGTACGTCCACCACCACGGGATCGCCCGTATGCAATAAGAGGTTGTTCTTGTTTCTAAAAAAATCCTTCTTGCCACCTTTAAACCTGACTTCGTAAATATCGAAGAAGTCGTCGGCCGGCAAATCCATATTGGAGAGCCAGTCATGCACCTCCATCATATTGCAACTTCCGGTAGCGCAAGCGCCATTGCTCCGGCATCCGTTGGGAAGCCCATCGGACTTGGCATCGCCTGTGGCGCAAGAATTACATGCAGACATGGGTTATATATTTGAGCTCGCCCAGGAATGACGAGTTGGGTACAACATTCTATTCGCAACACCGGGCCAAAAGAAAAACGTCGGCGGAAAAGGTGCCCTGCAGGCCCGAAGAAGCCAAAGTATTATCGAAATATACGAAAAAGGGGATGCAAATGAAAAAAAGGCACGCTCTTAGACACAATCAACTGTAAATGAAAACCTTTACTTTAGTCAACGGTAAAAAACATTTCCGCACACCGTGAAGCAGATAGCCGAAAACCAAGCCCAAGCGCCACATTCGGCGCCGAAGCCCAAAGGAAAATTCACCGAAATTTCCACATACTCAGCCTTTCGGTTTCGCGTGTAAAAATCTCTTTATAAATTTGGGTAGCCGGAGGCGCTCCTTCCGGTTGGCTCGCAGAACCGTCCAAGCGCCCGCTGCCACGGTCATGAACGGCCACCCGAACTGTATCCCGAAAATTTTTTCTCCATATGAGAACCAAGTCCGAAAAATCTCGCAGATCGAGCACACGTAGGATTTCCAAGTCCAACATCTCCAAAACCCTCCTCTGCGAAGTGGCCTGGGAAGTATGCAACCAAGTAGGAGGCATCTACACCGTACTGCGTTCCAAGGCGCCAACAATGGTACGCAAATGGGGCGACCACTATTGTCTCGTAGGCCCGTATATCGAAAGCCAGGCCAGCGCAGCTTTCGATCCGTTACCGCTCGACCCCTCGGATCCCTTCGCCAAAGCCACCCTGAACCTTAGGGAAAAAGGATTCGAGGCCCATTACGGAGAGTGGCTGGTATCGGGACGGCCCCGAACGGTTTTGATCAATATCGACGGCGTGTATGACCGTCTTGGGGACTACAAGTATCATCTCTGGGAGAATCACGATATCGCCACGCCAAGCGATGACGGTTTGCTGAACAAAACTTTGGCTTTCGGCTACGTCACGGAGCTTTTCTTCAGGGAACTCGCCCGCCCGACAGTCACGAACAAGCACGTGCTGGGGCATTTTCACGAGTGGATGGCCGCCACCCCGATCCTCAACCTGCGACGCGACAACATTCCGGTATCAACGATCTTCACTACGCACGCCACTTTGCTGGGCCGTTATTTGGCCATGAACGACCCTGATTTCTACGATCACCTTCCGTTTTACGATTGGCACAAAGAGGCGCTGAATTTCAATATCGAATCACAAGTAAAAATCGAGCGGTTCGCGGCCAACGCCGCCGATGTACTTACCACAGTAAGCGAGATTACGGCGCAGGAGTGTGTTAGCCTTTTGGGACGCCAACCGGAAGAAGTGGTGCCGAACGGAATCAATATCGAGCGGTTCACGGCCTTCCACGAGTTTCAGAATCTGCATATCGAATACAAGGAAAGAATCCATCAGTTCGTGATGGCGCACTTTTTCCAAAACTATACGTTCAACCTCGACAAAACGCTTTATTTCTTCACCTCCGGCCGTTACGAATTCAAAAACAAAGGCTTTGACGTAACGCTTGAGGCCTTGGCCAAGCTGAACTACATGCTTCAGCGCGAAGACTCCGACATGACTGTCGTGATGTTTTTCGTTACCCGTCAGCCTTTCAATTCCATCAACCCGGACGTACTTCAGTCACGGGCGATGATGGAAGAATTGAGGCAAACAACCAAAGGCATTCTGAAACAGGTAGGCGAAAGGATGTTCTACGCCGCAGCTTCGGGAACGGATTACGAACTGCCCAACCTCAACGAGTTTGTGGACGAATACTGGAAGCTCCGTTTCCGCCGAACATTGCAGTCTTGGAAAAACGACCGCTTCCCGCCTATCGTCACGCACAACTTGGAAGACGACGCCAACGACGAAATCCTTAACACCCTGCGTACTTCGAACCTGATCAACAAACCCGAAGACCGAGTAAAAGTGGTGTACCACCCGGATTTCATCAACTCCACCAACCCGCTGTTCGGCATCGATTATATGCAGTTTGTCCGCGGTTGCCATTTGGGCGTTTTCCCTAGCTATTACGAACCTTGGGGCTACACGCCACTGGAATGTATGGCTTGCGGTATTCCGGCTGTAACCAGCGATCTGTCCGGATTTGGCGAGTACGTGATCGACAATATGAATGAGCCGGAAAATAAAGGATTGGTGGTGAATAACCGCAAGGACGCCGACTTCCAAGCCTCCGCCGACCAACTGGCCCGCAAACTCTACAAATTCACCCAATTAGACCGTAGGGAAAGAATTGATATGAGGAACAAAACGGAAAGCGCATCTACGTTCTTCGACTGGAAAAACCTTGTGCATCACTATGAAAAAGCGCACAACTTAGCGCTTTCCAGACTGAAAGAAAGAGTCAAATAAAACATAAAAATCCCCAGAGCAATTAAGCCCCGGGGATTTTTCATTATCACCTAACCCAATTTCTCTTTTATTCTTCCGGCAACAGTGACTGTCCCGTTTCAAAATCATAAAGCGTCATTGCCCGAAGCCCGTAGTATTCGTTCCAAAAGCTTTGCAGAGCCTTTACATATCCCCGATCAGCCTCATCCATTTCCCGCAAAGCCGTAATCAATTCCAACACCGACAAATCTCCGTTATCATACCGCTTCGAAGCGATTTCGTAACGTTTTTTAGCAATCGCCATCGAACGTTCGTTGATCCCGATTTTCCTGCGGGCCATCACTAACCTCGAAGCCTTCACCGACGCTTCTTGGCTAACGTTCTCTTCCGCCCTAAGGCTGGAAATCTCAGCTAAACGCAAACGGGACTCCGCCTGTGCTTTTCTCGCCTTGTTTTTTCCCCAATCCACAATCGGAACACTTAATCGAACTGATACCGTCTGCCGTTCGATCATATCTTTATAATAGCCGTCAAGTTTTTCGGTACGTGTATCCCAACCTGCCGAAGCGTTCAGATTAGCCGAAAAGCCTTCTTTCCTCGCACGATCAGCCCCCGCTTTTGCCTGCAGTAAATCGCGTTCCGCCTCTACCATATCCGGTCGGTTTTTCAATGCGATTTCAGCCGCAAAATTGGGTTCGGGGACAAATCCGGGAATCTCGGCCGGTAGGTCCAATTTTATCGGCAACATTGGATCCAGGTCCAATAGACGCCGTAAAACCCGACTGGCTTGCGCATAATCCAGCTCCGCTTGCGCCAATTCCTCCTGTGATTTCAGTGTAGACAATTCCAGTTGCAATAAATCATTTTCGGTAATTGTACCGATAGAAAATCTTTTTTTAGCGATCGACAACTTGATATTTGCCCGCTGAATATTTTCCTTGACCCGTTGCACTTCACGTTGTTTGGAATACAGATCGAAAAACGCCGTAGCCGCTTGCACTCCTATTTTCTCCATGCTTTCCACATACTTACGCTCAGAGGCTTTATAATTCAACGGTTCGATTTGTTTCTTCCATCGAAAATCATTGTATGCGAATAAAGGCTGATCCAAACGAATACCCACAGGCGAGCCACTATAGCTAGACCCACGGTTTTCGCTGTCAAAATTATCAAACCGGTCAAGTGACGAATACAGTGAAACATTACCGCCTGTAAACGGAATCACTTGGCGCAACGAGAAGTCCAGTTCGGAACGGCCTTGAAACACCTCCTGATATACCACCGATCCGTCAGGTTGCCTTACGCCCTCATAACGACGATTGATTCCCGGCAATTGGCCACTAACCAACACATCCGGGCGCAGAGTCGCTTTGTATAACCTCCAAGACTGCAAACTTATATCACGCGAAGTACGTGCGTAAAGCGCGTCAATGGAATTCGCCTTTGCCCGCCTTACCGCATCTGTCAAGCCCAAATGCAAGCTGTCACCGGCTTGGGCAAACATTTGCGAAGCGGAAAAAACCAGCGCTATTGATAGAAAAAATCTTTGAAGCATATGTTTGAGTATTAGGTTTTCGAAATCGGTATTCTTTTTAAAATTCAATTATAAACAACTGCTAAGCGACAAGCTGAGGCTTTGGTTTTACGGATTTCCAACGTAACAGCATCGGCACAAAAATCACTAACGCCACAAGACTAAACAGCAAACCGCCGATAGTGCCCACAGCCAAAGCGAACCAGAAAACTTCCTTGTCGCCTTGCCAAATAAACGGCAACATACCCAAGGCAGTGGAAAGAATAGTCAGCAACACAGGCGTCATTTTGGCACGAAAAGCTTTGATGTAGCAAGCCAAAGGCGTAAGCCCAGGCCGGCTTTGACGATAAGCGTTATAGTCATTGATCAAATACAACGCGCCGTTGACCGACAGACCGCTCAGCAACAGAAAGGAGGCGTAACCGCCTTGGTCAAAGCCGAAATCGAAAAGGTAAAATGTAAGGAAAACCCCGACAAACGATACCGGAATAGTGATAACCACCACCAAAGGCTGAAGCAATGACTCGGATAAGGCGGCGCACACGCCGTAAATAATCAGAATCACCAAAAATACGAGGCCGACTTTACTTTTCGTCTCGGCACGGCTCCAGCGCCACGTAGTCCGTTTGGCTTTGAAACCTACCGGCATTTCGGCGTTAAAACCTTCCACTTCCCGATCAATCACCCGCTTTTCCAATGCGCGCGGACCGTTAAAATCAAACTGTAATACCAGCTGATAGCGCTGATTCTCCCTTCTGATTTCCTCTTCGGCCTTGCGAATATCTTTTGTGGCCACGTCCTTGAGTTTCATCATCCGCCGTCCGCCCAGCACCGGATATTGCTCCATAGCCCAGACATCGAAAGTTTCCGACTGCTCCGAAGCGATAAATACCTCTTCCCGCTCACCTTCGTGCATGAGCCAAGCTACGGATTGGTCGCCGTGAGCGAGCCGTTCCAACCGGCTGAAAGTCTCGTTGAAACCAAAGCCCAAAGTTGCCATCCGGTAAGGGTCCACTTCTAATCTGTAATCTCGCGATGCTCGCTTTTCCCACTTTCTAGAGCCGTTGATATCCACTTTTTTAATCCGTCCATGCGTTTCCAGCTTCGCTTTGCAACGTCTGGCGATATTCATCAGCATGGCGTAATCATAACCTTCCAACTCGACAATGGAATAGCCCGCTCCCTCACTAACCGCATTATTAAACCCTTTTCCCACTCCATAGACTTGCCAATCTGCTCCGCCTTGATACATAGCCGTCTCTTCCAATCTCGATTTTACCTCGAAAGGCAAGGCCCCTTCATCATCCGCAGGAAAGATGACTTCTATTCTGGCACTATTCGCATTTACATTGGCCACAAAACGCTCGATTCCGTCGATTCCCGCCAGCATGTTTTCCATATCCCGTACCAGCTCATCCACTTGTTCCAGCGTAGAGCCCACACTTAACCGGGCACGGGCATAAACTTTCGTCTGGCCCGGCTCCCGAAAACTGGAATGAGCGAAAACGTCTTGAGAAAACAGACGGAAACTACCACCCAGCCATTTTTCCATCGGCTTTTTGAGCGTACCCGTATACAGTTCGCTGGCAAACACTTTATTATAAGCTTCGCTATACCACTCCTCTCCCTTCATTTTTTCGGGAAGAAGGTGCAACGGCAAACCGAAACCCCACACCAACAACAGAATAAAAGCCCAACGGAACCGGCGGAAAAACACCATACTTCGGCCATAAAACCGCAAACTGGCCACGATTCTCCGCCCGTTCTTCCAGCGCCGGCTTATATTCGCCTTCAGCTTTCCGCTTTTCATCATTCCCATTTTTTCCATCAAGGCAGGAACCAGCCAAAAAGCCGTGGCCAACGAGACGGAAAGGTTGATGATCAGCACTTGCGAAAAATCGTCGAGTTTGGCCCTTTGGGCATCGGGCAAAAGGAAAATCGGGGCCAATGCGCCCAAAGTGGTCAGTGTGGACGCCAACAAGGCACGAAACACTTTACGGTTGCGATAACGCTTGAAATGATCACCCATAATCAGGGTATTGTCGATCAAAATACCCAGGGAAATCGTCAGGCCGGCCAAAGCGTAAAGGTTCAGGTCGACATCGAAAGTGTGGTAAAGAATCGACGCCGAAGCTATACCGGTAAACAGTCCGACGGCAACCACACCCAAATAGCGCAGGCTACGGGCCGTAATCCAGACGAATACCAGCAAAATCAGCAAGGAAAGTCCCGTCCGGAAAAGAATCTTGTCTAATTCCTTAGACAGGTGAATAGTGTCGTCACTGGCCATCCGGGCGCCGTAACCGGCCGGAAGCGTAGCCAAAAGTTCCTCAACTTTGGCCTTGACACGCTTGCCCACTTCCAGTGTATTCTCGTCCGGTTCCGCCGTGACGGTCACATTGATGGCGTTCAAACCATTAATCCGGAAATAACCCCGGGGTATTTTCGGTTCCCGGACCTTATGCACCAATTCGGAAAGGCGCACCACACGGTCTCCCACTTTTTTTATAGGAATATCAAAGTTGCCGATATCGGGAACATCGGCGCGGAGGCGCACGAAACGCAAGCTTTTTTCGCCGTCCATTCCTTCCACTATCACGTTGCCCAACTCTTGCTCCCGCAAATATTCCCGGATAGCGCTACTGATATCGGCATGGCTCAGGCCGTGATTGGCCAAGCGCTCGGCGTCAAATGTCAAGCGCCAGATGTAAGGCTCCGCTCCGCTTACGTGGACATCCTTTACGCCTTTGATCAAACGGAGAGGTTTAGCCCATTTCTCATCGGCGAAGTTCCGGATTATCACCGGCGGGGCCGAACCGTTCAGCGTATAAGTCAGGATGCGCTTGCCGTCCTCCACGTTTCCGCCACTGCGGCTTACCGTCCCCAGACGAACCCCTTCGGGCAACTCATCCCGAAGGTTTCGCAACAAAGTATTCGCCTCAAAACGTACGGCCTCCGGGTCTGCTTGTTTTATCAAACTGAAATTCACACTGCCATAACCTGTCCCCGATTTGGACGACACCTTGGCGATGCCCCGGATTCCGGACAAGGCGGCCTCCACTTTGCTGGTAACTTCCCGCTCCAAAATCCGGGGCGAGGAACCCCACCAACTGTAACTCACCCAAAAATTTCGGCCCGGCGCCCGCGACTTGACGCTCAGCGACAGCTTCGGCACCAAGGCCAAACCCACCAGCGACAAAGCCGTGAAAATCAGGATAACCCGAAACGGTGTCAAATATTTATTTCCCATGCTTTTCGCAAAAAATTCTTGATCCTAAAACAGTACTGAGTAAAGAGTAAAGCGTAAAGCGTAAAGAGACTGCTCGGTTGTAGCTGTGGAAAGCTATAAATCAATATGTTTACATCTCGGTAATCGCTCATTCACTATAGTACTTAATCGTTCCAAAAACGCCGTCAGGCCTCCACCTCGGCGGGTTCCATATTGACTTTCACTTTGTCTGATCCCCGCTCGGCCAGCCAATAACACAAAGGCACGAAATAAAGACTCACCAGAGTACCGACCGTCATACCACCGATTACGGTAAGGGCCAGGGGCTTTTGCAAAGCGCCACCCAAATCAGTCACGAAAAGGAAAGGCACCAAAGCCAGAATAGTCGTCATACTGGTCATCAAAATCGGCTTCAGGCGACGTTTTCCCGCCTCGGCTATAGCCCGCAACACGCCGAATCCCTCTTCGGAACGCAAGCGGTTTACGGTATCGATTTTCAGAATGGAATCGTTGATGATAATACCGCACATCACGATAATCCCGATAGCCGACATCAGGTTCAAGCTTCCGCCCGCCACAGCCAACAAGCCCAAAGCCCCGGCGGCCGATACGGGAACCTCGATCAAAACGATCAGCGGTTGTTTCAATGATTCGAACTGAGCGGCCAAAATCAAGTAGAGCAAACCGAGCGACACCAAAAACACGAAGCCCATTTCCAGCATCAGTTCCTGGTTTTCGAAATAAGTTCCCATAAAGGTGGCCGATAGTTTATCATCATTCACAAAAGTGCGTTTCAGCTTGTCGATCACTTCCTCTTCTTTGCCTTGCGGAGTTTCGATACGAAACGGAAGATACTCGCCACCGCCATTGCCAGCTATTTCTTTCAGTCCCCTATCGTTTCTGACTTTCAAAAAAGTGGACAGCGGATACTGTTTGCCTTCGGCACCATAGATCATCGTTTGTTCCAATACCTTTCCGATAGGTTTGGCCTTTTCTCCAATCAAAACGGGCACAAACTCATCCGTACCGCGAAGCTTGTCCACGAAGTCGGAATTCAACGCGGCTTTTAGCGTAGCTATAGCCTGACTAGCGGTAATTCCGTAAAGCTTTAGGCGCTCAAAATTCAGCGATACGGCCAAAGCCTCCCGATATGTCGGACCAGAAATACCATATTCCGGCACCGCGGCACTTACCCTTTCCGCCAGACGCTCCACGTCTTCCACTTCCATGCGCTCGCCTTTGTCGGAACTGAGGCCCAATACCAACTGCGCTCCGCCTTGGTCAAATACATGGTCGAAAACGTCGGGCGCTTTCTCGAAAGTCAATGTCGCCGTAGGAAATGCCGTGGCCATCCAATCCGAAACCCGCTTGCGCAACACCGGCAAACTCTCCGGTTCGGAAGCCAACAGATATAGCGTAGCCTCGGTAGGCCCGGGCTCGTCGCGCGACATCAGGAAATCCTGCACGCCTACCCTATATTCGTGATAAGCCAAAATGCTGTCGGCGCCAGAGGCCGAGGTTAACAGGCCGTCGGCTCGCTTTACGTTTTCTTCCACCGTCAGCGGTTCGTTCCAGTCCACTTTCACGATCATATCACGCTTGGGCACGGCCGGAAAACGGCGTTGCGGTAACCAATTCAACAACAATCCGGTAAGGACCACGCAAAGCAGAAAGGCCCCCAGAAATACTTTTATATTTCGGAAAACGAAAAAGAAGCCCCGCTCATACCAACCCTCGTAGTCGAAAAGCTCCATCCAACGGGCCATCCAGCGTGGTGTTTTCAGCATATCGCGCAAGTGGATAATGCGGTAATACACCGGCAAGAGCGTAACACTAACCACCAACGACACCAACAGTCCGGCGGCTACGGCCATAGCTTGGTCATAAAACAACGCGCCCGACAATCCGCTCAAAAAAATCAGGGGAACAAATACGGAACAGGTGGTAAGCACCGAACTAAGCAAGGGCCGGAATACCGTAGCGGAACCCAATACGCAAGCGGCCGTAAGCTTCTCTCCGCGGGCCCGGTACTGCGCTATATTGTCGATCACGATAATCGAATTGTCAATCATCATTCCCACGCCCAGCACCAAGCCCGATAGGGAAATGATATTGACGGAAACGCCCATTGCCTCAAAACAAAGAAAAGTGATAGCCAAAGAGACCGGCACCGTAAGCCCCGTAAGCAACGGCGAACGCAGATCGCGCATAAAGAAGAACATCACCAAAAAGGCCAGCAAGGCTCCGGTAAAAAGCGTCTGTTCCAAATTGGAAATGGCGTAACGCAAAAGCTCCGTCTGGTCCCGCGACAGGTTGATCCGCACTTCCGGATATTCCTTTTCCATATTGGCCATCACCTTGCGGAGCGATTTGTCAAGGTCTTCCATTCGGGCGTCGGCGCGTTTGATCACGGCCATCGTCACAGCAGGAACACCATCCACGGCGCAAAGTCCCTCGCGCTCTTTAGGCCGGACAGTCACTTTAGCCACATCACCGATACGCAACAGCCGGTCGCCGGCCTTCAGTGGCAAATTCCGGATATCCTCCACCGTTTCCAGCTCGGAGGCGAAAGTCACGAAATAGCGGTAATAACCGTCGCGCACGCTCAGCTGGCCCACGTTTCTATTATGCTCCTTCAGCGCCTGCGATATTGTACCATTACCGATATTATAACCGCTCAGCAAAGCCGGATCGGTCTCTATAATTATTTCCGGACGGGTACCTCCGCTAACATCGGCCATAGCCACCTCGTCCAAGCGTTCCAAACGCCGGCGAATTACGGCGTCGGAAAAACGGCTTAGCTCCAAGAAGCGCTTTTCGTCCACACTGTCCGAAGCCAGACGCACGTGCAGAAAGAACACCGGCACATCCGCCGCCCCGGCCTTCACCACCCGCGGGCGGTCCATCTCACGCGGGAAACTGTTCATCACCCTGTCCAGCTTCTCGTTTACCTCTATAAAAGCCCGGTCCACGTCGGCGCCGTACTCAAAGCGCAAACGCAGATCCGCCTCGCCGTCGTTGGTCTGGCTCTCCACCGACTGCAGGTAGCCCACCTGCGTCAACTGGCGACGGACCTTGGAGGTAAACTGACGCTCAAACTCCAAAGCCGAACGGTCGGGATAAGATAGGCGGACGGTAATCTCGGGAATATCGGTATCCGGCAACAACGACACCGGCAAGCGCCCCGCCGAAAGCAGGCCCAGCACCACGGCCGCCAAAAACACCACCGTCACCGCAATCGGACGTTTGATCAGAAAATCTAGCATGGTTGGGTATTACTTTTTGGTTGTTGGTATGAGATATCAAAGAGTTTGGCGAAACGTCATGCGATTCATCAAAAGGCCTCTCTGAACGTAGAGACAAGGCATGCCATGTCTCTACAAGCCAATCACCACATCAAAACCAATAGAATTATATTTAAAAAAAGAATAGATACTTATTGAGTCATATTTAAGATTCATAGCTGAAAAATTTAATTAAAAAATAAACTATAAAACAATAGCATCAATATAACGAAAAGATTCGTTTGAAAAATATTTCAGCCGGAAAATTTAACCCGAGCGATTATGTAAACGCCTCCATTTTTACTTTTTCCTCACTTTCACCTTAGCCTGATGTCCCAGATTAACATTACCGGCCACCACCACACGGTCACCGGATTTCACTTTGCCTCCGGCCAAAACCTGCTGTTCAGAATTCGAAGGGCCTAGCTCCACCTCATTCCAAACGGCCCTGCCTTCCGACACCGTAAACACCACCGACCTGCCCGAACGGGTAACCACAGCGCTTTTGGGTACTACCAAGAGCCCAGGCATCAGCTTAGTCAGCGTCACTTTAACGTTCATGCCCTCGCGCAAGCTTCCGTCGGCATTGCGCAAACGGGCCCGAACGCGCACCAATCCGTTTTCGTCCACCAACGGATTGACCGAAACCACCCGCCCGGTGTACTCTTTACCGGCAAACGCAAAAGCTTCAGCCTTAACCGGCATCCCCTCTGACAAATCCGGCGCTTCGGACTCCAAAACGGAAAACTCCAGATCAAAGGCGCTATCGTCAATCAGCCGGCAGAACGGCTTGCCCGCTTCCGGACGCTGATACATCCGTCCGTTCAGATTGGCCACCAAACCCGAAAACGGCGCCCGGGCCCGGGTCTTGGACAGCGCCAACCTAGCCCTGGCCAAACCGGTCAGGGCCGACTCATAGCCCTTCTCGATACGCCCCAAACGAACGACCGCGGGATCTGCCTTGGCCGTATCCGCCAAACCACCTTCAAAGCCCCTAGCAAACATAAAGTCCCGCAAGCCCGCCTTGGCCTGCTCCAATTTCCTTTCGGCTTCCGCCAGCCCCAATTTAGCCTCGGCATCATCCAACGCACCGACCAATTGCCCCTTGCCGATGCGATCACCTTCCGAAACATTCAATACCGTAACCACTCCCGAGCCCGTAACCTCCAAAGAGGCGCTTTGTACCGCTATCAGTTTTCCGTTGCCGATAATCCGGCGTTCGAAGTTTGTTATTTGGGCCGGGGCTATCTGCACTTGGGTTGCGGGCCGTTTAGTGCTTGTCCGAACTTCCTTCGGGTTATTTGTCTTTGCACATGATCCTAATACGCACAATAAACACAACACCTTTATTCGGCGTACTATTCCAAAAACTTTCATGTTAATCAATTTCCGAAGATCAAAACCACTCTTGTCGTCCATTCCTATACTCGAAGATCCAACCATATTGTGTCCGGCCCTTTTCATCCACCCAACGTAAGGTCAGCACCTCATCTTCAGGGACATTTTCATACACCAACAAATCCCCTTCATACTTTTTCCCACCCAACGAAATCCATTGATGTTCAGCACCCAAATACACCAACTCATATACTAGCCCATTCTTTAGATCTGTTTTCACACAAGCGTCAACACGTAACGAATCAAAAGAAACGCCTTTAGGTAACTCCCAAACCACATACCCTACACTGTCTTTAGTAGCTCTTCCTAAACAAACCTCTGAATACGCCTCACCATCACTGACCTTACGCAAGTCCTGATTCGATGACTGACAATTGCTTTTCACCTTACAGGCTTTTAAGTCTATACGCTCACCACTCCTATAAAGGCTCAGCTCCCCTAAACGTAAACTATCTCCACGAAAAGTCAAACGTACATACTTTTTCTTCACCAGCTCACAACGTTGATTATAACGGGCATTCAACATTGAGTCCGGTACATGGGCCAAGACCTTATAATCCCGCCAAAGGCTGTCATTGCTTATTTGTATTTCAGTTTTAGCTAAGTACTTTAAATCTTTATCCTCATGAGGCCCACCTAAATGTTGTCTCTTGACTTGAATTCGTCTTTCCCGTCCTTTACCGCTTAAGTTAAAATAACGGATTTTACCTTGCTCATTCAAAAAGAGAGGCTTACCTACTGGAAAAATCACACTACTCTTACAATATGCAAGTTGATATAATATACCACGGCCCATTTTCGGAAATACGACTTTATCATCTTCAATTTCTGCTAAAGTGACAGGTCTCCAGCCTCCCTTTTGATATACACACAAATACAAATAATATGTATCAGAAGGAAGCTTACCTTGAACATCAAATTCAAGTGTTGAAGCTTCAAAATACTCTTCACTTACATCCTTATAACCATACTTCCGAAAAGCACTTGGTATATTTCCCAACTTTACCTTCTTATGCTTTAGGACATTATCATTTCGAACGGAATATGTCTCTCTATATACTTTGGGGAGCTTAAAGGTAAATCTGCGATTCCAATATTTGTTATTATATAATTCCTTAAGGTTAAACATATCCTCTGAATAAAACGGGTCAAAAGGATAGCTTTTATCCTTCGTTACAATAGTATTCCAACTATGTCCACCTTCTAGCCAAGAATTTACATTTGCCCATGAAGGTACAAAGTCAATGGCACAAGGAATACCTTGACTCCTTAATATCATCAAATTATAAACAGTAGCTTGATCACAATTTACTGCATTCGACATTTCATACGAGGTATAGTCCCAATAATCCAATACACCCCGAAGTACTGGATTAAAGCCCATTCTTCTGGTTTTACCCATAAATCCCTTTATAGCCTCAGGCACACTTTCCCCCAATAATTTATACCTCAATGAATCATTCTTTTTTCGGTAAAATGTACGCCACGAATCCTTCAACATTCTATCTCTCACCCGATACGGCAGTACATATTCAAAAAACTGTTCTTCGGTACATGTAAAAAGCTTTGAGACACCATTTCTACTTTCGAATGCTAAATCCGTATTACCTTTCAAATATTCGGATGACACCTCAAAAAGATCTTCCTGAACAGCCTTATACTCTTGACTTTTTCCGTTTATCGACAGCAAACTATCTAACACATCCCTTCCCTTCCGCCATGAAAAACGCCTCTCACTACGCATGATGTCACGCATCTCAGCGTAGGCTTTCCAACGTGAGAAATAGGGTAAAGAGTCAATAGAATAATGATACGGAAGACTCCTTATCAAAAAATTCATAGCCCTGAACTTGACCGCATCACCTTCATACAAAGCCAACGTTGCTTTAAGCTCTTTACCATTGGCTCCAGCCAACTCCACGATCCGTGATTCGGGAGTCGAGCAGGCATAAGCGACTAATACCATAAAAAATAAAACAATAGTTTTCTTCATAAGGCAATAGAAAAATCAATCCACGAACTTCATAAAACGTTCCCAATGGAACTCACCCTCCCATGACGACCACAACACCATGTCTATACGACCAACCAAATTGCACTCAGGAAGTGGGCCCCAGCCCCTTGAATCCACTGTCCAAACCCGGTTATCTCCCATCATAAAATAGTAGTCTCTGTGAAAGTTATAATGCGTAACTTGCTCCCCTCTTAACCAAAACCCATCTCCCCTCCTAACTATTTTCGCTCCTTCATAATCTTTAATCAAACGTCCATAGCAGGAAAAATTAAAAGGGGTGAGTTCTATTCGACACCCCTTCTTTGGCACTATATAAGGACCATAATCGGAAAATGTCCAAGGACTTAATGGACCGTACAAATTACTTTTCTTGTGTTGCGACGGCAGTATTCTCAAGGAATCCACCACTCCGCTATTTATTAAAGCGTCAGCGAAACCTTTCTCCAGAACAGGCCTATATAGTCCCTGATCATTTGGTTTTAGTCGTACAGCTTTCTGTTTGATAAAACTCTGGAAACCTTCGTTATCACGGACACGAAATCCGTAACGGCTCCTGACGGCCTCCGAAGGCTCGAAAGACCGACCGTTCACCCGTAAAGCCCCTCCCCGCACCTCAAGCGTATCTCCTGGCAAGGCCACACAACGCTTGGCCACATACCCGAAATTAGTCTCGGATACGTACATCTCACCACGCCTTACCGAATCCATGCCCGGCAATCGACGGTAATCCCACCACTTTTCCTTGATTCGGGACCTCGCTTTATCATTAAAATAAAACGCGATATTCAACCAAGGAATCTCGAAAGGGGAACGAGGCAGGCGAGGCCCGAAAGCCAGCTTATTAACTAAAACCACATCTCCGGTGTACAAAGTTTTTTGCATTGATCCACTTGGTATACGGAAAGGCCCTACCACCACAACCTTAAACAGCGCAGTGGTGACCATCAGGCCAAACACCAATAAAACGGCTGAAAGCCCACGACGAAGAGGCATAGAAGCGACTCTGACCAACGCTTTCTTTAGTGTAAAGAGACACAAGACCAAAACCAAGGACAATATGGCCAACCAATATAAGCCTAGAACAGCAAGTGACAATATCGCCCCCCCTAAGAGGCCCAAAACAAAGCGTTTTCTCATCTATTTTTTTGCGTTCTTAGCTAGATACTTTAAATACGATTCCTTAATCGCCTCGGAGTGGATTGGATTACCGAACATCAAGATCTCGTTCTCTCGGTTAGTCAACACCGTCTCAAAGTGCTTATGCTCGTTCATAAACTCAGCATTTTTCATAAAGAACTGGCCTTCCATATCTAGAAAAAATGGGTAAGAAAAGTTCTTGATACCTCCTGACTCACAGTAATATTTTAACGATTCAAAATTATCAGCCGATTCGAGAATCAATATTATTGGAACATTGAATTCAACAAACTCAACAGTCAGACTATCCCACTTATTCGTACTCTTTATACACGTAGGACAAGACGCGTCCACATAGGAGTATATTTTATAATTTGAAATTGAAATTTCTAAACTATCTAGGATTATCCGATTAAAAGCGTTATAAGTCTTTATTTTATCAGGTATCGCCAGCTGCCTTCCTAAATAATCATTAATCTTTGTTTCAAGCAAACCTTGAGCTTTATCCCTCTTAGAACCACAGCTTAGAGCAATAATGAAAACAACAAAAAGACAAAGCAATCTCCTCATATTCCCTGCATTTTTATATCTGCCTTTACCAAACACCCTTCATTCACATCAAACGCATATAACATTTCATCATTCTGTGACACGGAAATACTCACCACCTGTTTATCCAACAAAAATTTCTTAACAGGATTTCCTTCCCAATCATAAACCAAAATGGATTTTCCTCCTAGATTCAGTAAACGCCTACCATTCGACATATAACGAAGTGGCTTGCCCGAATAAATCAAATAAATATACTCTTCCGTCACCGCTCCACCTTCAAAGGTTCTTATATCATCTTTATCATCTCGAATAAAAGCCCGAGCAAACTTTTGTTTCTGCTCAAAATCCAGCGTTATATTATCCGGCCCATGGATCGCCACTAATCTTCTTTCTTTTTGAGTGTCATAAATCTCTATAACATCCGTATTAGTGTATGCCAGCACAAGCTTTTCTCCTGACGGGTGCGCAAAAGGAAGCGCATTAAAGGCTTTCTTCAAGCCTCCAACATAAGACGAATCCACTTCCCCATGGTATTCTCCAAAATGACTAACAGTCGGAGTCGCCCCCATATTGACCTTGGTCACTTTGAATGGACTCGTTAAGTTTGCGCTAGACACAAAAGCAGAATCATTTAACACAGCGACCAAGGCATAAACATTTCTATCTTTTTCTAAACGAACTTCCGCAAACATCCCCGCTTTGTCCGGCATGGCATCAATGACCGACTCTCTTGAAACCAAAAATTTTTCCAAGGTTATATCAAACATCCAAAGCTTTCCTCCTGCGAGACAAATACTATTAGCACCAAGGACTTCACCTGGCCCACGACCCCTAGTCACATAACCTAATGACAAACTGTCTGAACCTAGATAATAATTATATAATGATCTTCCCTCTCTACCGTGTTTACTATTGAGCATAAACAAAGTAGAGTCTGCTAAACACATACCTGTTATTATTCCGGGAACGTCAATCACCTTCTTCATTGCTATACCGCATGAATCAGGAAACTCTGTAAACTTAGCGCCCGCTTCACTCACACGGATAACTTTTGTTTCCCCGCATGACCAAAACAAAACCACCACTAGAACAACCAAGGAAAACCTAGTTAATATTTTCATGTTTAAAATTAAATGGTCATATATGAATTTAAAAAATAGATACTCTACCCGACGGTTTTTGGCGATATCAAAATAAGACTATTTATAAGCCATCATAGTGATATGGATTTGTTGCTCTTCGATTGAAGAGTGGATTTTTTGGGGACTTATGACAGTCGTTTTCAAGCAATATTTCCGTCGTTTGAAAAACCGTCGGGTAGAGTAAAAAATAGAACCAGCCTTGAATCAACAACAAGGCAACCGCAAGAAAACACTCAAGTCTTATATCCGAAAAATTTGATAGATTAAAATGTGCTTCTCAGGGCGTTGTAGAACGCCTATGATGTGAAACATCTTTATGTTCAAGTTTATCGGAATTGACCTTTTTGACCATAATCAACTCAGTATTTTCTTTCTTGCGATTACCATGGAATCAACAAAGCTGATCCCAATATTCCTTAGTTATTTTTGACAGGTATCCCAAAAGCTTGAATCATCACATCCGTTAACTATATAACCATTAGACTGCCGACACCTGTCATACCAATTCGCATTATCGCAGCCTGGGTAATTCAAAATTGGGTCCTCCCCAGCCTCAGCGATATTCATCGCCATCAAACGAGCCAAACTCACATCCTCTTTAGAGGTGTTATTGAAAGAGAAAGCACCAAAGGCGAATACGCCGGCAAACAAGATCAAAGCAAATATTTTGAATTTCATAGTTCTAAATTTTATGGCACGGATTACCGTACCGTGAAACGAATAAAAGGTAATTGGAAATACGGCACAAAAGCACCTAAATTTGGTCGGAGCGCCCTACTATACTTCGGGAAATTGCCTATCTTAGCGATCAGCCTCCGGAAAACGACTAAGTCATAGCACTGGTCTTTTAAGGTTGAACATGGATTTATCGCTATATCTTCGTTTCAGTCCCCGGAGGCTTTCCTTCCCCCAAAGCATTTTCACTTATTATCTTCCGCATCTCTTCCCGCATTTCCTCAATCGCTGTCGAGGGCACCCTTACGGGCTTTCGCATCAGCTCCCGAGCCCATCTCCCAGCTTCTTTTCTCTTTCCTTTCTCCGCATAAAGCTTAGCTAGGAGATAGCAGGGAAAGAAGCGGGAGGGCACCATAGCCAATGCCTTTTTATAAGCCTCCTTCGCTTCGGCGGTCCGGTCAAGAGCCTTATAACAATCACCCAAAGAGGTTTGCGCAACGGTGCTACCCTCCAAGGCCACGGCTTTTTGGAGCGTCGCCAAGGCTTCTTCCCATCTCTCGCACATCGCCAGGGCCTTACCGTATTGCAGAAGGAAGGCTCCGTCGGAGCCCAAAACCTTTTCACAACTCTGGAAGTCCTCCGCCGCCATTTGGAAGTCACCGTAACGATAATCCCAATCGGCCGTTTTCCATGTCCGAAAAGCCTCTTGGACACTATTCCCTTTCCAAACCAAGACTGCTCCCAGCATCAAAGCTCCGGACACCGTTAAGGCTCTCGCAAAGACAGGCCAGAAGGCATACCCCAAACGCACCTTTGAAACTTTGTCAGTCATTATAGCCAAGGCCATAACGACAGCCACCTTGGTCGACAATATTTGCTCGGGGTAAGCGAAGAGTCCGAAAACGAAGACGGCTAAGAGTATCATTCCTCCGAACAGGGTAAGCGGTGAACGAATTCGTTTACGGCCCAAAAGCACATAGAGTAGCACCACCACCAAAAGCAACCCTGTCAAGCCCTCTTCCGCCACAAACTGCAGGGGGGCGTTGAAGGCGTACCGCACGTTATCGGCCAGATAAGCCTCCAGCACATCTTCCTTACCCTGGAAATAATCGGCCTGATAGTCCATATACCGGGCCCGGAAGCGGTCGAATCCCCGACCGAAGAGGGGGGCGTCGGCCACCATATGTGTTGTCACCTTCCATATTAGCCAACGGCCATCAGCAGAGCCCTGTTTGAAGCAGTAGGCGCCCCAGAGGCCACCGACCAAAATCAGGGCTAGTGCGCCAGCCAAGGCCACACGACGCCAAGGGGTCGTGCTTTGGAATCTCCGCTGGAGCCGGCCACGGTGACGATAGAGCGCCAAAGCGCCTCCGCACAGTACCACGGCCAAGATAGCGGCCCTGGACCGACTGAGCAAGACAACCGATCCCATTAGGAGTATGGAGAAAAACGGTATATACTCCATTGAAAATTCAAAAAACCGATAGTGAGGCCCCTGAAACTGGGAATACCGCCCCAGCAGCAGGCGCACAAAAGACTTCCTATAGAGGTATATAGCAAAAGTTACGGCCCAAGCACCTGCCAAAAAACCGGCATAAGGCCCTGGATTAAAGAAGCTCCCTGTCAACCGAAAGCCCGTATGGTTGGAAGGGTAGTAGTCGAACAGTTGCAGAAATCCATACACCGCCTGTCCAAACCCCGAGAACATAAAGGCCAATAATAGCCAAGGATAAAACTCAGTCCGTTGCGCACGAAGCAAAACATAAAAGATACCCAAAGCCAAGAGCTCCAGCCAACGTAATGAGAAGCCGTGCACATCCTGAATCCAGTAACGATTTATAGCGATATATCCCAACAACAAAGCCAAAGCCAAATCCGTCAAATTTAGATAAAACACCGCCCCCGACACCAAAACCCTTAATGCCTGAATAGCTAACAAAAAAGACATTCCAAATAAAAAGAAAACTGTTTTGCCACTTACCGTAGGGTACATCAAATCAGAATCAACAACTTGAGGCAACCAACCAATTACCACTACAAAGCCCAAAAACAATAGACTGTTAAGTATTTTCTTGATATTAGACCTCATTATCATTCGCATACCCTATTATTTACCTGATTCAGGTATGTACTTGAATTACCAAAGACAAGCCACAAACCGTCAACAGGCTACAAGCAATAACAAAAAAAACAGTAAATGACTAAAATAATTCAATCACCTAAAAATCAGTCCCGCCTTACTCCACACTCTTGTGTCAGTTAAATTTGCACTTACTAAATTCATTCAACTCTCACCCCTCTTTTCACTTGTAATTTGTCTTATACTTAGACAAGAAAAAACAAAACAAAGAAATACGTTATCAATAACACCTTTTCCGGAATCAACAACCTTTTTGACGTAATCACCCCGAAGACTCAAAAACCCTCAAAGCATCCCTCAATAGAATTAAACCACTTTTAGAAGCAGGAATATACTCCTCCTTCCCCCCCCGTAGATGCACTTTCAATGCACTTTGTGAATAACCTTCAAGAAAAGCCAAATTTATCAGACAACATTTATGGCATCTGACAAACAAATAAGGAGTCAATAACTCCTCAATAACCTTTAAAGATTCTGAAACCAAGATTGGCTTTCGCTCTAACATAAATAAATTTGAATAGCGACCATCAGAACGAACATAGACCAATTCATCCAAACGCAACAACATGGTCCCTTTTTCCGAGCGGACTTTCAATTTCTCACCATTTGGAAAAGATAATACTTTCATTGATTATAAAAATAATAATGCTAAAAATGAGGAACAAACGAACAGGTAAATGGGAAATGTAATATATATAATTAATAATACAAAAAAACACAAACACTAAGATTAATCAAGTTATTGATTAATTAAAAAAAACAATTAATCAAAAAGAACCTCAATAACTCTGAAATAGCGACAATCTCGACTGTATCCCCTCCTTTGCCAGAACATATCAAAATCCTCATACAAAGGCTTTGTAAAAGCACTAAAGTGGTCCCAAAAATAAAAACTTACTGAAAAACAAACATAAAACACTTTCCTTCCCTCTTATCACATTTAACAACAAGGCGCCCGCCCGAGAAACCCCCAACAAAAGAAAAAGCCCACCAATCGGCGGGCCCAAAAACAAGTCAAGTTCAAAGCCTACGGCTGTTCCACCAACGAGGCGGTATACTCCACACCGTCAAAGACCACCGTACCCTCTCCTATATTCCCCGGCACTACATAGTCGTTGATATAATTGATTACCGCTTGGCGGTACGCCTCGTACTTGTTGCTTAGCGCCAGAAAATCGGCGGCGGTTTGGCTTACCTCGCTAAACGATGTCGATTTTTTGGCCAAAAAGTCGGCTTCCAGTTCCTCCAACTCGCCCTCATAGCGCTTCACCCTGCCCCGAAGCCTTTGCAGTTCCAGCTCGTCGGTCTCTTCCGCAATATTGTTGTTCTCCGTACGGATATTGCGTTGCAGTTCCTTGCGCCGCTCCATTATCCGTACCACGGCCCGCTCCAGACTATTCTCTCTTTTGCCCTTCCCTAAGGCCGAGTGCAACACGTCTTGCAAATAACGATCGCCCTCGGTCAGGAAGGCTTGGCAAAGTACGAGCGTAGTGGCGATTTTTGCGTAATCGGCCGACTCGATGATGTTTTCAGGGCTTAACGATTCTCTTTTCATACTTCTAAAAGATTTGTTTTCGTCTAAAATTTTTAATCTTCAAAACAATGGGCTCCTAAGCGTCCCTTCCGGTAAAAGTCAACCGGCGTTATAAGGCATATCGCAAAGACGTTGCTGGAAACGTTTTTTGTCCAACCTTATGGACCCTGACACAATTATTTCATTTAAACAAATGAGATAATTGTGTCAGGGTCCATAGTACAAAGTAAATAGTAAAGCGTAAAGAGACTGCTTGAGGACAATATAAGACCTAATAAACCAACAGGTTAACCCTTCATATATTCCTCTCCCGAAACATTAACTATTTTACTGGATGGACTTATTCAGTATAAAAAACATAGCATCCCGAAACCACTGACAGTCTGCTATAAAGAAACTCCAACCCGCTTCACTCAAAAAAATCACGTGAGTCAGCGCAACACCCTTCCAAACAACCCCGCAAAGTCGAAAAACTTTAAAAACTGATCTCAAGAAAACAGAGAAACACGAAAAACCCGTAGCTGGCAACGCAAAACCGGAAATGCGAAAACGAAAAAAGCCCGAAAACGGGCTCTGACTAATCGATTAAGGCGTAAAAGGACAGACTTAGCCCGCATACCGAAGGGGAATATCGGGAACTTCGGGCACCAAACGCCGGACTGTTACGGAGTCGGCTTTAGGTTCCAACCGCTTTCCCCGGCAAAACAGCCGGGCTACGGTGTCAAAGTATCGGGGAACGAGTTCGCCGCGCTCTTTGCGCTGGGCCATCATAAACAGCAAGGCCTCCAACATCCTGCGGTAATGAATCGGCTTTTCGGACAGCTTGAACAAGGACGCCATCCTGTAAGTGATCCTTCCGCCCACAAGCGGTCGCCACGGGTTCCGGTAATGCTTCTGGGTATCCGATAGCCAAGCCACAAACACCCTCGGGAAGATGTGCCTGTACTTCCCGGTCAGGTTGCAGATAAGCGTTTTTCCGTTTGGCCGGCGTCCGCTGGCCCGCCAATGGACACGGGCTACGGCCAAAGTATGCGCCAAATGCGGCTCGTATGCGCCCCGGCACCGGTTACGCTCCAGCTCACGGCTCACCGTAGAGGGCGAACGGTCTATACCCTCGGCGATTCGCCTAACTGACCAGCCCGCCTTGTGGGTGTCGCTGATAAAAAGTCGCTCGTATATGTTTAGCCGTGTATAATAGCCCATATCAATAATTAGTACAGAGCAAATGGTAAAGCGTAAAGACTGCGTAGAAACAAATAAAAACCTAAAATTCAAAAGGTTGGTACTTCAGGCACAACTCCTTCAAAACATAAACTGACTTACTGAATACACTTATACACATTTAGTTTACCGAACCGCATATTTCGTTCCTAAAAATGAATATGGGCAACCTAACTCGTTAGGTTTATTTTTTATTCACAATTACACCCCATCAACAAACCCGACAACATCAATACCCGATAAATAACCCATTCACTAATGAAAAATTCGGCAAAAACCCGAATCAACATTCTATTCCCATAATATTTTTAAAAAAATAAGAAATTTATTTCATATCACACTATTATAATTTTTCCATGAGAAGACTGTATCAAATAACTTAAGAGAAGATCGAAAAAAGCCACTGCGGAAACAATGGAAAACTACGCCATACCAATCACAGTATATATTTATATTTTATCAAGTTTGTCACCCCCTTATTCTTTTCGAAAATACGGCGCTTCACCTAATCGACCATAAGCATAATACACTCGTGCACCCTCGAAACACTCTATCAAGACAATTTCAAGATCACTGTCCCAATACTTATTTTCACGTCGGATTTAAGTTTGTCCTCCTCCAATTCAAAATCGCTTCTTCTTTTGCAAAAAAACTTCGTATACCGGGCCGTAACATTGCCTTTGGCGGACATTATTTAAAATAATATTCCGCCTGTTATCAGTCATAAAAACAACGCGCCAAAGAGTGCTTCAAACACCTATAAAAAAACAGGTAAGATCATTGGCTTCAAAAGTAAATTCCGGCTCCATTTCAATTAAAAAGGGAATTAAAGCCATCTCACCCCTTCCATTACACACAATAAACCGTTATACAAAAACATTTGTCGGATTTTTCCAGCACAAAACCGGACTATCTTTTACCACAATACCATTTCACACATCCAAACCCTATCATTTCTCCTTATCAAAAGAAAAGGAAAGGCAATAAGTTTAAGAGCATGAAACGCTAGAGTATTTAATCAGACTGCATTTCCAAAAAAATCGTTGTGACAGCAGCACTCCGAAGCACTCTCCTTTACCGGTTCTGTGACTTCATCAGGCACAACTTATTATTGGATCAAAGATTAATATTTCCTGTATTTTTCCGGGTATATTAACAAGATCCGGCTCCTTATTTTAAATCATAACAATCCAGGATATAACGAGGGAATAAATAACAAATTATCCATACGCTCTATATTATCTTAAAATTAAAATTATCGGATAAATTGACGAACGGCTTGTATAAATGAATATTTTAACACCTTATTTTTCAACTACCCCCCTATTTTATTTTACGAAATAGGTTTATAATTTCGTATAATAAACGAAAAACCAATTTTCATTCCGCTCAACAAACATTAAGCGAAATCTCAAACAACCTTAATCAACCATCACCCAAGTTGTTGCGGAAAATAAACAGAATAGACTGTTCTTACGCCTAACGTTCGCCACACGCTCTTTAGGGTATACGAACAATAGCGAAACATACCGAAACACCTTTTCCCTGTACCACAGAATACAGGGGTGACTAGCCTATTCCTACTTTGACACTCTAGGAAAAAATAGGTCTGGTTTTGCCATTTGTATCGGTATTTTCCGGCCATACCGGCACATTTAATTAATCGGTCTTTCCTCCGTAAGAGACCCGCACCTTTCCTCAATACAGGATAGGCAGGGATTCCTTTGCCTTAAACTGAACAACATACACAAACCATTTACATGAGAAAACTATAACTATGGCAGATTATTCTTCACTCAGCAAGAAAATCAGATGGCTGTTTTACGCCGGATGCCTCGGAAGCGTAGGGCTTCTGGGCACCGCGCTACCAGCCCACGCAACCACCGAAACCACCGCTGTTCAGCAAGCGAAGAAAGCGGTCAAGGGAATCGTTCTCGACGAAAACGGGGAAGCGCTTCCCGGCGCAACGGTCAATATACAAGGCACCACCGTGGGTGGCACCACGGACTTCAACGGCGCTTTTTCCATTACGGCGTCAGAAAGCGACAAGTTGGTTTTCAAATTTATCGGCTACCAAACACAGGTCCGCAACGTGAAAGACCTATTGGGGCTTTCTTCCGTAACCATCACCTTGGAACCCGAAGCCAAGATGCTTGAAGATGTCGTGGTTACCGGTTTTCAGGAAATCGACAGAAAGCTCTTTACAGGAGCGGCCGCTTTCGTCAATATGAAGGACGTAAAACTCGACGGTGTTCCGGACGCCACGCAAGCCTTGCAAGGCCGAGTGGCCGGTGTGTCGGTAGACAATGTTTCCGGTAGTTTCGGTACCGCTCCTCGAATCCTGATCCGGGGTAACGCCTCCCTCAACGGTTCTAACAAACCGCTTTGGGTAGTGGACGGCGTAGTGGTCGAAGACCTTGTAGAGGTCAGTTCCGACGATTTGGCGTCGGGCGACGCGCGTACGCTGATCAGCTCCAGTATCGCCGGTTTGAACCCCGACGATATCGCTTCGTTCGAAATCCTGAAAGACGCCTCGGCTACAGCCCTCTACGGCGCCCGGGCCATGAACGGCGTAATCGCCATCACAACAAAACGAGGCAAAAGTGGCAAAACCTCGATCAACTACAACGGTAGCTTTTCGATCAGGCGCAGGCCTACTTACGACCAGTTCAACATCATGAACTCGCAACAGGAGATGTCCGTCTTCCGCGAGCTGATTGACAAAGGCTGGATCGACGTCACTACCGCCGCGCGCGCCAAGAGCTATGGCGCCGTAGGAAAAATGTACGACCTAATCGCCAAAAAAGAGATTCCTTGGGACAATAACGGAATCACCAACGAGAGTTTCTTGCGCAAATACGAAGGCGCCAACACCGATTGGTTTGACATTCTGTTCAAGGATTCTTTCACCCAGCAACATTCGGTAAGTCTGACTTCGGGTACGGAGAAGTCCCGTTACTATGTTTCATTGGGCTACCTTAACGACGATGGTCAGACTATCGCTGATAACGTTGAACGATATACAATATCGACCCGGGCGGACTTTAATGTCACCGACCGCTTCGATATCGGCGTAAACTTGACGGGAAGTGTACGTGACCAGCGAGCGCCAGGCACCACAAGTCGCGAGTACAACGCAGTTGACGGCCTTTTCACCCGCGAGTTCGACATAAACCCTCTGGGTTACGCCCTCAATACGGCCAGAAGCATTAGGCCTTACGACGAAAACGGTGATTTGGAGTTCTTCCGCCAAAACTATGCACCGTTCAACATTGTGCATGAGTTGGACAACAACTACTTGGATATCGGCGTGACGGATATCTCAATGCAGGCGGACCTCAAGTACAAGATTCTTGATAATCTGAAAATCAGCTCCACGCTCCAGTACAGAAGAGTGGTTTCCAAGACTGAACATATTATCACCGAGCATTCGAACCAGGCGGAGGCTTACCGCGCCGCTTCTACGCAGGTTATCGAAGATTCTAACAATTACCTGTACAGGGACCCGGACAATCCGAACAACGAACCTGTCTCTATCCTGCCTACGGGTGGATTTTACAATACCAGAGAGTATACGCTTGACAGCTATTACGCAAGAAACCTAATCTCTTGGGATCCGAAAATCGGTACGGACCACGAATTCACCGTTCTGGCCGGACAAGAAATCCGCTGGGCCGACCGAAACAACAGCTTCTACGACGGCTGGGGCGTACATTACGACCAAGGAAAACTGGTACAGACTCACCCGCTCGTAAGTAAAGCCCTTTCCGAAAACGGTTTGCGCTACTTTGGCACTGACGGAAACAAAGACCGGTTTGAGGGATATTTCGCTACCATGGGCTACACTTTCCGCCAGAAATATATCGTCAACCTGACAGGACGCGTGGACGGTTCAAACCAACTTGGCAAGACAAACAAATCCAGATACTTGCCTACTTGGAACGTCAGCGGCGCCTGGAACGCTTCGGAAGAAAGCTTTCTTGCGGATATCGATTGGCTTGACCGTCTGAAATTCAAAGCGACTTACGGCCTTTCGGGAAGTATCGGCCCACTTACATCAGCGGAAGTTAGTTCCAGTGGATTCTTGCAGCAGAGAGCATACGACAGCGAACGCGAAGGCTCATTGAAAATCGACAATCTGGCCAACGACGATTTGACTTGGGAAAAACTCAACGAATTCAACGCCGGCGTAGAATTCGGATTGTTCGGAGGTCGTCTTAGTGGCGGATTCGAATATTACAACAGACGTTCACACGATTTGATCGGAACCGTAAGAACTTCGGGTATCGGAGGCGAAAGCTTCAAGTTCGGTAACCGCTTCGATATGGATTCGCACGGATTCGAAGTGACTTTGAACGCAACTCCCGTCAGAGTGGGGCACTTCTCATGGTCGTCGAGCTTTACTTGGGGTTACAACAAAAACGAAATCACCAGCCTCGACTTGGAGCCGACAATCGGACGCGCCGTTAACGCCAATGGCGTAGCTTCGTTGGGCAACGCCCGTCGCGGTCTCTACTCCCTCAAATATGCGGGCTTGGACGCCAGAGGTATCCCAACCTTCTACGGAGAAGAGAATTCGAAAATCCAGTACCTCTACATTCAGGACCGTCTTGACGATTTCAAAAACCTGGAGTACGAAGGTTCTGTCGATCCGATCGGCAACGGCGGTTTTGTCAACACATTCAAGTACAAGAACTTGAGCTTAACGGTTAATCTCACATACCGTTACGGTAACGTGATCCGACTTGATGACCTTTACCCAGGAAGCGGATTCAATGATTTCCGCGCTTTGCCAAAAGAATGGGCCGACCGCTGGGCTTTGCCGGGCGACGAGAACATCACCGATGTTCCTTCTATCGTGGATCGCCTCACAAGCAGGGAGCTGGATACCCGCGGACTGAACCCGCACGCTCTTTACAACAAGTCCGACATTCGCGTGGCTGACGGTTCATTCGTCCGTTTGAAGAACGTAACCTTGTCGTACAACTTGCCAAAGCCAATCCTGAAAACCCTCGGACTGAACAGCGCCAAATTCAGCTTACAGGGCCACAACCTCGCTTTGCTGTACTCTGACGACAAGCTCAAAGGCCAGGATCCGGAATTCTTTAACTCAGGCGGTGTTGCGTTGCCAGTGCCCAAGCAGTTCACATTTAGCGTTAACGTAGGTTTGTAAGAATCTGAAAAAGCATCAACATGAAAAATTTCAAACATATCATAGCGGGCTTTGCGCTTCTGGGACTGGGTGCGTGCTCGGATTTTCTAGACGAAGTTCCCGACAACCGGGTGGAGATCGACAATGTCGACAAAGTCGGGCAATTGGTTACCAACGCCTATAACACCTCGGCTTATCTCTTCACCGACTGGATGAGCGACAACGCAGCTCCAGTGGAAGGAATCATTCCTTTGCGGATCGCAATCGACGCTTATAAGTGGGAGCCAGTTGACGGTACCAACCAAGACACCCCCGAATATTTTTGGAGCGGTGCTTACCAAGCGATCTCACACGCCAACGAAGCCATATACAGGCTCAACGAACTTCCGAACACTCTGGAAAACGTCGAGAAGAAAGGAGCATATCGGGGCGAGGCATTGCTCTCCCGGGCATACCATCACTTCACGCTAGTCTCGCTTTTCTCCAAGGTGTACAACGAGGCTACGGCATCAACCGATTTGGGTATTCCCTACGTGGATGAGCCCGAGCGCCAATTGGTCAAAACCTACAAAAGGGGCACCGTTCAGGAAGTCTACGACAAGATAGAGAAAGATATGCTGGAAGGCATTGATCTGCTAAACGAGGAATTCTATTCGGGAGCGGGGAAATATCATTTCTCAAAAGAGGCCGCATACGCCTTCGCAAGCCGTTTTTATCTGTTTAAGAAGGACTATGCGAATACTGTCAAATACGCTGACATGGTCCTGAAAGCAGATCCTAGCGACAAGATCCGGGACATGATTCACCTCATGGATGTGCAAAACGGCAACCTTGAGCGTCTTTTCAACTCTCCGGACGAGGAAGCGAACCTTTTGCTGGTTCACAAATATACAATCATGCAGAGAAGCTCTCGCCAGGGCTACGGACTGTCGGCTTCGTTGGATCGCAGAATCTTTGCCGGTGGCTCTCCGACAGGCGGCAGCGATATCCGCGGAGAGTACCGTTACAGCCTTAACTCCGGAGCTGGTATCCGTTACCCTAAATTCGATGAGGTTTTCGAAAAGGAAAACTTGGCATCTGAAACCGGACTCCCCGCCGTTACCCAAACGGTTTTAAAAGGAGAAGAAGCGCTTTTCAACCGCATGGAGGCCACTTGGCACCTTTACCTTGCCAGCGGCGCCACGAAAGCCGATCGTGACAAAAACCTCCTCAACCGAATCTTCAGCGACTTCAACGCCTATATACCAAGGCGATACACGGGCGCTGGAACTATGAATGAGGCTTGGCTGGATACCGAAGCCGAAGAATTAGCGATCAGAATCCTTACTGCCGAAGAGTACAACAAGCTGACCGATGAGCAAAAAGCCCAAACTAAGGAAACCTACGAGCCAATCGTACTGATTGGTGACATCCTGAATGAGAAGCGCAAGGAATTCGTACACGAGGGCATGCGCTGGTGGGACATCATCCGAAACGACATCCAAGTAACGCACGTGGACCAAGCGGGTACTGTCTACGAATTACCAGCTGACGACCCGAAACGCGTGATCCAAATTCCGGAATCGGCGCTTGACTTCGGCCTGATGCCGAATCCAAGATGATTCAGTCAGGGTATCTAACCAATCAAAGAAACTCATCATGTTAAATACTATAAAAAAATCGGCCTTGGCACTGGCCTTAGGCCTGACACTCTGGTCTTGCGAAAAGGAAGACAGCCTTACGCTGGACCCTTTGTCCGAGCAGGAAAAACCCGCTACGGAACTGGACCAATACCTTCACGATAATTTCCAGAAACCGCACAACTGCATAGTACGGTACAAGTTTGTCAACCGCTATGTGGATGACACCAAACGCGTCACTCCCGCCGACAGGGATATGGTAAAGCCGTACATGGATTTTGTGAAAGACTACTGGATCTCGCCTTATACGGAAGAAGTAAACAGCGAAAATTTGATCAAGAAACTTTTCCCTTCGGAATTGGTCTTGATCGGATCCTCAATATTTAACGCCGACGGTTCGCGTACACTCGGTACCGCCGATGCGGGAGTGCGTATCACGCTCACTAACGTGAACGACATGAACTTGGCCAGCACCAACTGGATTGCGGGACAATTGCATACTATGCAACACGAGTTCACGCATATCGTGCACCAGCGTTATGACCTGCCGGACGGTTACCAGAAACTTTCCGAAGGCGACTACACCGGAGCCAGCTGGATTATCCAAGACCATGAGGAAACCCTTCCTTTGGGCTTTGTGACTCCTTACGCCTCAAACAATCCCAACGAGGATTTCGCCGAATTGGTCTCGCATATTTTGACCATGGACGCCCAAACGTTTTCCGACCGTTACTTGGATATCACCAAAGACGAAAACGGCCAAGCCCCGGCCGAGGGCTCTAGCGTATCACTGGCGGTAATCGAAGGAAAGCTGTTGATCAAGCAAAAGTACGACATGACGTTCAAGTACTTCCAAGAAGAGCTGAACATCGACCTTGGCACTCTTAGAGACCGGGCGCTCGGAAAAATCTACGCTCCAAAAGAGCCTGAGGCTCCGGCCACGGAATAATTGGAACTCGGCAAAAAACGGAATGGGCCGAACCGACGGTCGCTCCGATTTTGTCACTTGAACTAAAAAGAAGACAAATGAAAAGAATCATAAATATATGGGTTCTCGTTTTCGCCGTCTTGGCTTTTTCCTGCCAGAATGACGACGACGAGCTCTTTGACAAAACGCCACAACAGCGCGTAGGCGCAAAGCTGGCCGAATACGACGCGGCCCTCAGGGGCGCCGAGAACGGTTGGAAGATGGTATACACCCCAACCCCCGACGCCGGCGCCTTCACTATCTTGATGCGATTCAGGGCCGATGGCACCGTATCGCTCACAGCGGACTTACCGGGATACGAAAACGGAAAAGTGTCGAATTACAGAGTCGGAAGCTCACAGCTTCCCGAACTTGTTTTCGAAACGCACACCGTGTTCCACAGGCTTTTCGAATTCCAGCAAAGCACCTTCGGAGCGGAATATGAGTTCTATATAGAGAGCACTGATGACAACAGCTTCAACTTGCGGAGCAAAACCGACTTTCAGGGCGAAAATGATACCCAAGTAAAGATGGTTCCCGCCAACAAAGAGGACTGGGACACAATGACGGAGAGCGTCAAATATATTGAGTACCTTTCCAAATTACCTAGATTCTCGACACTCACTATCGGTGAGCAGGTATACGACGTATCCGTAAACCACATTCTCAGACTGTTGATCCTCAACCCCGTGATCAGCAAAACCGTGGGCGAAGGTGATGAAAGCAAAACCTTACGCATTACTTCCGGACAACTCGTCACGGCTCCGTTTGCGGTGACACCTACCGGAATGGAATTCGTCGGTGATGTCAAAACGGAATCAGAGGAAACCTTGATAGCCAAAGGGACCAAAATAAACAAAGGTGCGGAAGGCGAGCTTAGCCAGAAAGTAACCGATGGTACCAACAACGAGATAGGGACATTCGTCAGCTCCCATCAACCTGAATACGGAATCGCATCAAACGCGTTCTCAGGCTTTGACATTGGAGCCTTTGCGGAGTTGACTCCGGAAAGAACGGCGGAAATGACCGATGCCGAGAGCATGAAATTCGTGACCACCAGAAGCTCCAGCGTTCAAATCACTGGCGCCACAGGCGATTTCGAAGCAGCCTTGGCATCTCTTGAAGCCATGCCGAACAGAAACTTTTCGCTGATGCTCTGGAATTTCAACAATGGCCTTAACACATTCCATAACAGAATTGTCGACCCCGAAACTCAAGCGTTGTCATGGCAATTTATAGGTATCAAGTATAATGAAGAAGAGTTGGATTTAAGCCGTTTATCAATGTCGTTCAGCGGCGCCGCAACATTGACCCAAGCCAACTTTGTCGCTTCGATCGGCTTTTGGAGAGCCATCTTGGGCCCAGACCTCAGTGGCGGGCCGTCGTTTACGATCAAATTCAACAGAAGAAGGACATATAGCAACGCTTATGAACTCTACTTCGAATTGATCGACTCGAACAACAGTGCAAATACCTTTGAGGTTCGGGCATTATATTTCTTCGACTAAGCTACTCAGGAACACCAAACCTTGAGGTTGCCCTCTTTTTCGGGGGCATACTTCTATATATATTTTAAGAGACTGTCTCATGGCTGCGGGACAGTCTCTTTCATTTCTTAGCAAAACAACCATCCGTAAAAGGCACACCATTTTTTCCCTAAAGAAATAGCACCGAAGCGCCTTTTACTCCGCTCCAGTGCCTTGGCATCAGGTTACGTTAATCTTCAATCACGGCAAATCCCTCTGATTGAGCCACAGTCAGCTCAATTTTCGAGATTCTTTTATTGGAAGCATCTCCTTTAAAAATAATCTCTCATTGAAAGATATCACCAACCGTAAATTAGAATGCCAGAGTCGAACCATCAGCAGACGCACCCTCTAACCTTGGGGTTAGGAGTCTGAGGTTCATTCTTTCACGACCAGAACAATCACCTCAGATGTAGCCAAAAGAGAGTGTCTCCGCCTTCGATGAGCACGAGCGGAAGCGCCCATGGTCTTCTCATAAATGTTTATCACGAAATACTGCCTACCTGCACTTTCGACCGGAACAGAGAATTTGAATTTGTGTGATTCTGTCGAAGTGTTTCGGATTTCTACAGCCTTTGGCAACTCGACTCCGTTCTTTGTTGTCGGAAGTAATTCTATTTTATCGATACTCTTATTTTTGGGCAAATTAGCAGTATCAAAACTCCCTGTCAACAGAAACTTTTTATCAGCGGACACAGTAGTTACCACTAAAAGTTTTTGGGATTCGTTAGCGTCATCCAACGCCAACGCAATTTTTGGAATCTCACCAACCTCAACCGTAAATGTTTTAGAAGCTTCCAATGAATTACCCGCCGAAAAATCGGTTGTGCCTTTGGCGTAAAATGCTACTTTATAATTACCTATAGGCCTCACATCATCCACATTAAAAGTCACTGCCCACTTTTTAGGATTTGAAGTCTTGTCCAGATCAACGTCTTTTACAACGCCGAAAGCCTCCACATCCCCTTTTTCCGAACCGGCACTGACCTTGACCAACTTGGCTATAGCTTCATCAGCGATATTGGTGTAAATTCCTTTGATCACCGGGGAATCTTCACCTATCTTAAATTCAAACGCTTGGGTAGAGCCATCAGCAGGGGCTCCATCTATAATGATTTTCGACTTCGGAGTATTGTCTTCCTTTCCTTTCACATCCAAAACAATCACTTCCGATGTAGCCAAGAGCACGTATCCCCTTCTTTGATGGGAGGAAGCGTCTTCCTCTGTCTTCTCATAAATATTTATCACAAAATACCGCTTACCTACATTTTCCACCGGAATGGAAAACACATATTTATTTGGCTCTTCCGAAGAGTTCGGAATTTCCACAGCATTCGGCAACTCTTCCCCTTCCTTAGTGGTCGGGAGCAACTCTATTTTGCCAACCTTTTTGTTGGCGGGCAAATTGACGGGATCGAAATTTCCCGCCAGCAGGAACTTCTTATCGGCGGACACGATTGTTTCCACCAACAAGCCTTGGCCTTCCTTGGTTCCTTCCAGTGTCAAAGCAACTTTGGGTATCTCGACAACTTTAACCGCCTTTATCGTCACATCAGACACCTTATCACCAAAACCACTGTTTCTGGCGGTAACGGCAAACTTTATCTCCCCAACACTGTCAGGGGCGAACACGTAGGAAAACGTAGCCGGATTAACGTCCCTATTTATTTCTGTCAGCTCAACCTTTTTACCGTTAAGCTTTAAAACAACTTCCTTTAAAGGCGCTTCATGAGTAATCGTCCCTTCCAATTTGTACTCTAAGCCCACCGTAGCTTCATCGTCTCCGGAAAGCGTAACGACAGACGCCGACTTATCGGCTATTTCTTCATTATCATTGCTACAGGACGCAAACATTAGGGCCGTACTCCCTAAACAAGCAAACAGGAACACCCAACACAATTTAGCTTTCATAAGATGTGATTTTTAAATAAATAAAACAGTAAGAGGTTCAAACAAGGCATACAAGTCCTTGCCTCACGACATTTTTGATAGAGAAAGTAGAGGGAATAATGAATCTAAGAGTTGTGCGTTTTTATATAGAACCGTTTTGGATATCCGTAACCATTTCCACAAATCTATGGTGATAAACAAGGCGGGACTACTCGAAGAATTAGGTAAAAGTTGCTTATTTTAAGGTAAAAAAGTTCAGGTATTGGCTTATTCAAGACAACCAAATGCGACTATACACAGATCTTAAGAAATATTTCGACCATGCCATCTTAGACAAAAAAATAACATTTGATGACTTTCATATTAACAAGTTCAAAGAATTCAACCACAGCCTTATCGGACGTTACGGCAAAGACATAGACATTCCGCACCGCAGGGATTTTTTCGCTCTTTCCATAACCATCACAGGAAATATCACCACAAAAAACGTGGGAAACAATTCAATCCCTCCAAAAGCTAACAGGGTTATCGCAATATCCCCATACCAGATTTTTTCAATAAAAAAACCGACGCAAGAAGCTATTAACTCTCTGAATGCAGTAAGGAACGGATTTACAGTGGCTTTTAAGAACACCTTTTACCCAGTAGCTTCCCAAACACCCGAGCTCCAAACACTTTTCCCTTTTTTCAAAATGCATACGGCCTCGCATTACTCGCTAAACAACGCCGATCTCGACGAGGTCAGAACCGTTCTGGAAAAAATGCACAAACAGTCGCAATGTAGGGAAGCATACTCAAGGGAACTTACCCAAGCACTCTTAATGCAATTGTTATATTTGATCAAAAAAGCCATCGTAGACAAGTGCGAGGAAGCGCACCAAAACAGGTATTACGAAATCACCTCACAGTTCGAGGATTGTATCAGTAAAAACAGAAACGACTACTTTTCCATAGGCGAGTACGCCCAAAGGTTGAATATCAGTCCAATTTATCTCAGCGAATGCGTAAAAAATGCCACGGGAAGAACCGCCAAACAAATAGTCAACGATTACAAAATACAGCACGCCCAAGCCGAGCTTTTGCAAAGCAATAAACCCATAGCCCAAATATCCGACGAAATAGGCTTTGCCCAAGTTTCCACGTTTATCCACTTCTTCAAAAGGGAGGTGGGTATGACTCCTTCGGCGTATCGCAAACACTCGAAATCCAACTTATGAGCTTTCAGCAAAAAACTTTGACGAAACAGAAAAGAACCCGAAGTTTTCCGCCAAACCCCCGCCCCATTTTCACGTATTGACATTGGATACAATACCCTATTTTATGTCACTGAAAGCCGTAAGCACTCATTTTTATCCGTTTCCGGACGGAAAAGACTTCATCCTAAGCGAATTCAACCTTGAAAAGGCCTGTGTAGTCAACGAGTCATTGGACAAACACCTTTTTCATATCGTATGGATCCGGGAAGGTTCCGCCCGTTACAGTGTGGATTTCCGCTCTTTCGAAGTGGGCGACGAAACGGTTTTCTTCCTGAATCCCGGACAGGTGTTTTCCGTAGAATCCGAGAAAGTGAAGACCGGTTACCTGATCAGCTTCTCGCCGGATTTTCATTGCGTGGACACCCACAGCAAGTCCATTTCCTGCAACGGACTGCTTTTCCGCAATATCTATGAGCTTCCGTATATCCGCCCAAACGCAAAATCGTCTGAGACCTTTTCACGCATAGTCAAGGATATGAAAGAGGAAATAGGCGATAGGCAGGAAGCTTACGGCGATATGCTGAAATCCTATCTGCGTCAATTTTTGGTTGTGGCTACACGTTTAAAAAAGACGGCGGAACAAGGGAATTCCAGCCCCGAGGAAGAGAGTGAACACGTACTGGCCCGTAAATTCAGCGAATTGGTGGAAAAACACTTCCGTCAAGCCCACTCCGTAGCCGAATACGCCGACATGCTCGACATTGCACCCAAAACGCTAAGCAAAAAACTGGCATTGCTAGGCAAAAAAAGCCCTTTAGCGCTGATTCGCGAGCGAATTATTCTGGAGTCAAAACGCATGTTTGTTTATACTGATATGTCCGTAAAGGAAATCGCCTATGACTTGGGTTTTCAGGACCCGGCTTATTTCACCCGTTTTTTCCGCAAAGCCGAAGGCAAAAGCCCGCAAGAGTTCAAAAAACTTATGCCTCTGCATGTAGGCGCAAACTACGCCAAACCCTGAGCGGGTGATTCCCCTGTAAAAACACATCACCCTTCTAAAACAAACCGTCGCTTTTCCAATTTTTCAAACCTCTTCGCCCCTATTTTTTTACGCTGAGGAAAAATGTACAAGCCACGGGAACTTCTGTCCATTTAGTCCGGGCTACCACCACCCTACCTTTGTATCATATCAAAAACGAAAAAAGAACAACGATATGAAAGAGCAAAGAATCACCTCCGTAGAAAAGGCCAACGCACAAGGCGAAACTCTCGAACTGCTGAACGCCGTGGAAAGCAAACTCGGCTTTATCCCGAACTTGGTAAAAGTGATGGCCAACACCCCTCCGGTACTGAAAGCCTATCTCTCGTTAAGCGAATTGGCCGGCGAAGGCAACTTCAGCGCCGCTTTCCGTGAAAAATTGGCTTTGGTCATCGCCGAAGCCAACGGTTGCGATTACTGCCTGTCAGCCCATACAGCCATCTCGAAAATGCACAAAATAGATGACAGCGCCATTCTCGCCGCCCGCCAAGCCCATTCGCATGACGCGAAGGAGGAAGCCGGATTGGCTTTCGCCAAAAACCTAACCCTGAACCGTGGCGTGGTAGACGAAGACGAATTCCAAGACCTCCTCGACGCCGGCTACACTCAAGCCGAAGCTCTGGAAATCGTCTTCCATGTGGTCTTCAATACTTTAACGAATTACGTGAATCATATAGCGGACACAAAAATTGATTTTCCCGTTGCCGCTAAACTCTGATTTCACGACAAGCAACTGCATAAGTATCCATACCACATCCAGTATCCGGGCGGAAGCGATGGCCGTAATACGGTTCTTTGACAGTCCTTCCGAAACGGTCAGCGCATGACGTCCGGGTACCTTACACACCCTTTGACCAAATTCAAACCGCATAATAAAATGAAAAAGCATATCCTTTCCCTAATCGCCATGGTTTTCTTAGCCGGACAGGCCTTCGCCCAATTGCCCGATCCCGGATTTACGGTAGATGAGCACACGGCAATAGTGATCACCGATCCGCAAAACGATTTCCTAAGTCCGAATGGCGTGACCTGGGGAGTGGTGGGCAAAAGCGTGGAAGAAAACAACACCGTGGAAAATATCGAAACGCTTTTCGAATTGGGCCAAAAAGCTGATTTGCCCGTATTCGTATCACCGCATTATTATTACGCCCATGACCATAAATGGGAATTTGAAGGCGCTTTGGAAGCTCTGATGCACAAAATCGGTATGTTTGACCGCAAAGGGCCCTTGACTACGGAAAACTTCGAAGGTTCCGGCGCCGATTGGTTGGAACGTTACAAAAAGCACATCAACAACGGCAAAGCGGTAGTCACAAGCCCACATAAAGTATACGGCCCAGAAACAAACGACTTGGTTTTACAGCTTCGCAAAAGGGGAATCAATAAGGTGATACTGGGTGGTATGTCCGCCAATCTCTGTACTGAATCGCATTTGCGGGAACTGGTGGAACAAGGATTCGAAGTGGCCGTGGTAAAAGACGCCACCGCAGCGGCCGTCATCCCTGGAAAGATCGACGGATACCAAGCCGCTTTGGTCAATTTCCGCATGATCGCCAGCCATGTTTTTACCACCAAAGAGTTAGAAAAAGCCATTGGCGCTTCGAAATAAACCAGAAAGTTTTAAACCCGAATCCGGACTGTAAGAAATGACACAGTCCAGTTTCGGGTTTATTTTTGTATTACCAAAAAATACGGTGACACATAAAAAAACGAACCGCACCCTAAGGCACGGTCCATCTACTCGATCATCTGTCAATATTGCAAAACGGAAAATAGCCCGAAGACATCGGCCGGGCATTTCCGCTTATTCCCTTTTGGCTTATAAGCCCTGTACATCGCCCAACTTCACGAAAGCGCTCTCGAGACCTTCGCTGTCAACGCCCACTACGGATACTCCGCCTTTAAGACGAACCTTGATCTCTGCCATGCCGTTGCGGAACTGCACTTTGCTTGAACCGTTGGCCGTTCCTTGGTTTTTGATCAATTCACCGGCACCAGCCACGTTAAAGCGAACAAACTTTTTGTAGTCCAAACATTTCAGGCCTTTGGCATCGTAAGCATATACCTTTACAGTGGCCACGTCGCCCTTGATTTCTTTTACCGACATCTCCATTCTGGTGGCTTTGCCCCATTGCTCTGTCTGGTATTCGAAATCATATTCGTCCACTACTGTTGTCTTTCCTTTTGTGGCTACGGCCTTGATGTGGTTTTTGCCGTCTTTGAACGCTACTTTCCAGCGCAAACCGGCGGCAGGAAAGTTCTGGCTGTCACGTTTTTTCTTACCCAAAGAGACTCCATTCAGGAATAATTCGACTTCAGTACAATTCGAGTAAATCTTCACCAAACGCTTCTCGCCTTTGGCTCCCCAACGGGTTTCCCAGCTGTGGCCGTAGATGCGTACCATCGGCTTTTCCGTCCAATATGATTGGAACACGTAGTAGCCTTCTTTCTTGGTGAAATCACGCTCCAACACACCTTTCTGGTTCACGTAAGGCACAGGATTGTCCGGACGCAAAGGTGTAGAGAAATCCTTGAAAACCCACTGGGCGGTACCCGTGAGCCAAGGCATAGTCTCCTGCTCTTTAAGGTGCCAGTCGAATACGTTACAGATATAGGTTTCGCTCCAATCGCCGTCTTTTGAGGCGCGGGCTTTACCGCCTGTCAATTTGAAGTCGCCGTCACGCTCGTCGGCCTCACCGCCTACGATGTTCTCCAGACCGTCGTCCGGATTCTCGGAATGGCGTCCGGCATGGGCGCTTCCGCCCCACTCCACATGGATAAATCGATCGACTTTCTCCATCTCCATTCTCGACACTTTCTTGTAGTCGGTGAACTTACCGCGGTACCAGCCGGCCCAAATAGACGGCGAATACACGTCCACGATATCTGCGCAGAAAGAACAGCGGCGAATGGCAGTCTTACGGGTGTTATCCGTCTCATGCGACAAGTCGTGTAATTCTTTCATAAAGGCGCGGATCTTCGTCTTGTCGAATTCCTCGAAGTCACCGGACCAGTCGTTCTCGTTACCCAACCCCCAGATAATCACCGAAGGGTGGTTATAGTGCTGGTTGATCATGTTCACGAGCATTTCTTTAGCCTGTTTCTGATAAGCCGGGCCTCCCAAGCCTCCGCGACACCAAGGAATTTCTTCCCAAACAAGAATACCCAAAGAATCGCAAAGCTCAAGCACATAGCGCGACTGCTGATAGTGGCCCAAACGCAAGAAGTTTACGCCCATTTCCTTCATCAAAACCATCTCGGTGCGAACCTGCTCGTCGGTCATGGCTTGGCCTACGCCGGCGTGGTCTTCGTGACGGTGCGTACCTCTAAGCAAAAGGCGCTTGCCGTTCAGGGTAAACGGTCCTTTTTTCTCGAATTCGAAATAACGGAAACCGAAACTTTCCTTAACCTCGTGCTTGCCTTTGGCACTTTCCAAAGTCACTTTGCAAGTATAAAGCACCGGGCTGTCCGGCGACCAGAGTTGCGGTTTGGAAATCGTAAACTCGATAGGATTGTCGCCCGTAGCGTAATCCAGTTTGCGAGTAGCGACAGTTTTTCCTTTTGGATCCAAAACCCTAACCGACAGGCTGATTTTGTCGTTCAGGTTTTCCGGATTATAAACTTTAGGCTTTACGCTAACGGTAGCTTTACGCTTTTTGCTGTCGAATTCGGTAGCCACGTGAACCCGCTCCAATGAAATGGCCGGCACATACACCAAGTTCAAATGACGGTAAATACCGCCGTAGACGTTGAAGTCGCTCATATCCGAAGGGATCATTTCCAGATCCCGGGTATTATCGGCACAGATAGCTACTGGATATTGACCTTTGAAACGCCCTTTATAAAGCGGATTAGCGCTAAAGTTCTCCATGGCTTCCGTTACGTCAAAGGTAAACTCGTCGTAACCGCCTATGTGCGTCCCCACTTTTTGGTCGTAAACCCAAAGACTGGTTTTCTGTCCCGAACCTTCGAAGTGAAAAAGGGTGCGTCCGTCAGGATAAGGGTTTTCCAGCTTCAAACGCTGGCGATACCAGCCTTCGCCCTGATAAAACTTCACGTCCGGATCCACGGCGTCGTCCGCATTGAAGCAATGTGGCAGACTTACTTTCTCCCAAGGGAGCGTGGTCATTTTGGTGCGCCAAGCTTCCCAAATTCCTCCCATCTCGTGGCGGGTAAATTCCCAACCTTCCCCGATCCTGCGGGTTTGCCCTTGGCCGTTCGCCTGAAGACAGGCAAACAGGACCAACAAGGCCGATAACATCCTTTTTCTATACATCTTCTTAAACGGTTTTAACGCTTCGTTCTTCTCAGCGAACCCGCCTCCCGGCGAGTCCGCCTATATTAAAATGTATGCGCCGGCCCTTACCCTTAGCCCTCCGGTCAGATGTTTCCGGATTCTTTGGCCAAGTCCTCAACCATGCGCACATACAGCATACTGCTCCAGCCAAATTCCGTCAGGCAACCCAAGGCGCTTTTGCGGGGTAATTGGCGTGGAGAAGTCTTCATCAACGGGTCGTAGAACTCGAAAATAGTTCCGTGCTCCATATACAGATCGGCCATATTTTCCACGGTTCGGGTGGCCCAAGCTTTGGCCAGATCGTCCGCCCCGTAATTCTTCAGACCGAGATAATTCATATAGCTGTAGTTGATCCAAACGGGGCCGCGCCACATATTGGAACCGAAAGTGGCGTCGTCCAAGGCCACCGAAGGGCCCGGCAACGCGGTGAACCAAGTCGAGCTGTCGCCCAAAGCTTTCACCAATGGTTTAGCCCTTTCGGGAGTGGCCACTTTGGCGTACAATGGCAAGAAATTCGAAATCGCTTTCACCTTCAGGAAAGTTCCGTCCAGATAGCGATCCATGTAGAATCCCTGCGTTTCGTCCCACAGTTTTTCATTGATCAGCTTCACCATGCCGTCCCTTTTGGCCTTGATTTCCGAAGCCTCTTCGCTCTTGCCCAAGGCTTTGGCTATCTTCTCCAAATAAAGATAATCATTGGCCATAAAGCAGTTAAAGTCCACGGCGTCAAACGGCTTATGGCTTTTGTGGTGCTCGTCGAATCTGGGCGAATTGTCCATTCCGGACTCATTACCATCATACCATTCCAAGAGGCCGTTTTTGTTCTCGTCGCGATTGTCGCACATCCAGCGCAGGTAAGCCTTCAGCGGGCCGTAGCTATATTCCAAAAACTCCTTCGACTTGGTGGTCTCGTAAACATCCCAAACGGCCCAAGCCAATACCGGTGGCTGGGTAATGTTTGATTTATTTTTCGGATTCATGGCATGCGACACGAAACCGTCCTCACGCTGGCAGGCCAATACCGATTTCAATGCGTCCATAGCCCAATCGCCGTCGAAAAACTTCAGGCCCATTCCGTGAAAACCGCTGTCCCAAAGCCACATCTGGCGGTGTGGCGAACGGTCAGGCGATGTCCAAGTAAACGGGATCATACCTTGCGCCGTCTCGGTGTTGCCACGCATCATGCTGTAGGCTTTCAGGTATGTCTTGGCTACTTTGTTTGAAATACCTTTCGGTAATTCGGCATTCAGATAAGGCGCTACCCTAACGGCCACCAAACTGTCGAACTCAGGGCTGACGCTCGTGACCGGATTGTCATATCCGCCAAAGTGCAGGGACCACGAAAAAGGCGCCGTCTGCATAGCCTCGCCGTCCAGCGATACCGGCCAGTCTATTCCGTCCGATTTCATTTTTACGGATTCGGCATCGAGCCTGAGATTCGAGACACTCTTCTCCCCGGCTATACGAAGCGTTTTTCCATCGATCCGGCTACTGCCCATATTGGCGTTGCGGAGTGTTACGGTCACGTTTTTCGCCTTGCCGTCGGTGGAGCGCACAGCCAAACGACCGGCGATATGTCTTTGGTCGGCGAAGGCTAACTCCAATCGCAACTCCACGCCTTGGCCACCCACGGTGGAACGGATAAGGCTTGAGCTGACAATCTCGTTTTTTTGATACTCGAATGCGCCAGTCTTGCTATGGCCCGGCAAGAACGACATCCGTTTCCCGTTCACTTCCAGCTCTACCCACAAAGGCCGGCGGGCCAGAATCTGCTCTTCGCTTAAGTTGGCCAAGTACGGGTCAAAATTGGCTAGACGAATGCCCAACCGGTCGGCCAAAGTAAAGCAGGAAAAAGGTTGGTCGTAATCGGTGGTTCCGTCGAGCCCGCTGAAAGTGAAGAGCTGTTTTCCGCCCCACACGTCAGGCAATGTCTCCGGCCAAGCCTGCGCGACCTTTTCCGTCTCGGCTTTCGGCTGACAAGCCAAGGCCGTGGCCCCCAACATTAATCCGTAAAAAATCTTCCTGATCTTCATGCTTTCTAACTTTAGTGTTACGCTGTGTCTCTCAGGGTCCGGAGCTTTTCCCATTTCCTTCCCACAAATCCCGAAGCCGGAACCCTGTTCCAATACTCAGGATATCCGGGTCGGCGTGCAAATACCCTCGCCCTCTAAAACCACTCGCATAAAACTGATCATCTAATGACCTAAACCCGCCTTACAACTCAATATTTATTTGATTTATTTTTTATTATTTCGAAATAAAATTTTATTTATTGATTAAAAAATAAGCATTAACAATATTTAATTCTGAACCCGTTTTTCATTAATGCCTTTATTGCTTTCGGCCCAAACCAAACGAATTAGGCTACGATCAACTGTTATATCCCTACGGTCGGAACGCCCAACGCACGGGCCATCATATTCAGCACCAACTGTCGGGCAACCTCGTCATAACGAGTCAAATCCTTGTCTTCCGGACGGCCACCGAAGCCCTCGGCCAAACGGCCGGCGGTCAATAACTGCGACACCAACAACTTGCCTTTGCCCTGACCGAAATCCACCAAAGCCACGGGAGTCCGCACCAAGCTTTTGCCACAATTGGCCAAAGGCGCCAAGTTCTCCGCCTCGGCTTCCAAGCTTTGGCGATAGGCTTTCACCAAATCGAGCTCATTTATTTTGGCGTGCGGATTAACCGAACCCGCCAATGCCGGAGCGTCCTCAACCAAGAAAATTACCTTGTCGCGGAGTTTTTTCTGGACTTGCTTGTCGTTCTTTTTCTTTGAGAAAGCGTAATAGCCCTGCAATTCGAAAGCATAATACGAGTCCGATTTCATTTCCTGTTCCTCGGCGCCACGAACGAGCCACTGCTCCACAAAAGCCTGTTGGCTAAGGCCAGAAAGTTCCATATCATGTGCCGGTGCGATCAGTCCGCCACGCAGGCCGTTCCAAAGCCAGGTATTTTCCTTGGGAACGCCCGTCCAAAGGCTGGAATCGGCCAATGCGGCGTGGATATGGCTTTCCGCTTCGGCCAGTTCACGGAAAGTGATCTTGGTTCCGCCTACCAAATCGTAAGTTTCGGTTTTGCCGTTCGTTACTTTTTCCACTCCCTGAAGGTGACCCAAATCCGACGAGCCGTCATTTTTTGGATACTGCTTGCCGTATGAGGCCGGTCCGGCATCCAACAGCACCACCGATTTGCCGGAGGCTATCGCTTTGCGGAAAATTTTCAGGGTTTTCTTATCGCCTGCTTTCACTTTTTCCCAAACGCTTTCGGAAGCGAGCAACAGATCCGCCTTTTTGCTGGCGAACGGCACCGTCTCTATTCCCAAACCCGAAAGGAAAGCCGTCAATTCTTTATCGGCCGGATCAACACCTATGCGCTTGGAGCGGAGAATATCCGGAGTTTCGGCCTTAAACACCCGCACTTCCCAATCGGAATATACGGGATATTTTACCGTAGCGGGACGGTTCATCAATTCGGCTTTTATGATATAGTGGCCTTGGCGTTCGGGCATGCGGAGCGGAAAGTTTTTGCGATCTCGGGATCGGCCAGCCAAAACCAATTTGCGGTATTGTTCGGAATAGATTTTCCCGTTGCGATCTTCCACCGTCAAGCGAATATTGAGCTCCGCTTTTTTGCCTTCGTCATTAAAAAGGGCCAAAGGCAGATCGATTTCCTGTCCGGGAGCGAAATTACGGTCCCACATATCGATACTCAGCGAACGCGGCGACCAAGCGGCGGTCAAAGCATTCCAAACCGGCATAGGACGGATATCGGTCAAAGGGCCGAGATACCAGTGGTTGCCGTCTTCGTAGCTTCCCAAAATATTGAAAGGAGAAAATCCGGCCGCACCGAGCGTGCGCCAATATTCCGCAATGCGGGCATTGGACACGGCATGGTGACGCAGACGTTCTTCTGCGGTATTGCTTCTTCCCAAAAAGCGGAAATAGGCGCTCTTTACGGTTTTGTATCCGCCCAAATCGCCTTTGTTGTCAAGATAATTCCCTCCGAATTCGTCGACCATAATGGCTTTCGGGAATTGTTCGGCGCTGTCGAAATACAAGCCTACGTTTTCGAAAAGGCTCCACCAGTATTTGTGGATATGGATTACGTCACGCTCTTCCAAAACCATCTTCGGATAGTTCGGAACGATTTCGTCCAATGCTGCCCAAGCGGTATCGAGTTGCTTGCCGTGGGTTTCGTTATAAGGGTGGATCAACGACACGGACGGGTGTTTCAGACCTTCGTCCAACCAGCCCGGCCACTGTTCCAACAGGCTTTCTTTCGATGCGGGCATACCGTGGAAAAAGCTCCACTCGTATTGTACCAGCAGGCCGTGTTTGTCGCAAAGATCGAGGAAGCGTTCCGGCGGATTACCCAAATGAAAACGCAAAGTATTAGCGCCACGGTCTTTGAGTTGGTCGATTACGGCACGCTTGAACCAAGCCGTGTCGTAGCCCAATTGACGACCTTCCTCGTCGCGCATCCAGCGGTGCCAGACTACGGTGCCGGCCCGCACTTGGTATTCTTCGCCGTTGAGGAAAAAGCGTTTGTCGCGCACCTCGAAGTTTTTCACCCCGAAGTTCCGCTCCGTTTGGTCCAATATCTTCTTATCGTCGGAAAGCGTGAAGCGTACTTTGTAGAGATTCGGCTGTTCAGGCGACCAGTCTTTCAGTTTGTTTCCGAAAGCTACATTCAGTGAGCCGTTGCTTCCGTTGACGGTTTTGTTTTCTTCCAAAAGAACTTTTCCCGACAGGTCCAGTATTTCGGCCTTCGCTTTTACGTTTTGTGATTTGCCCGAAAGTTCATAGCGAAATTCCACCGAGCGGGAAGCGTAATCGAGAAACGGGGTCAATCTTTTTACCTGAGTGGCGCCGTGGGTACGCAATACCACATCGTCCCAAAGACAGGAGGAAACGTTGGAACGCCAATGGTCTGCGGAGGGAATATAGGAGGCGTCGGTTGTGGGAAGCGATTTGAGAGGCGCCAGCGAGATTTCCAAAGTCACGGTTTGTCCGGGCTTCACGGCATCCAATTTCAGGGCATGGAAAGTCTGGCCCATGCCGCCGTTCGTTTCGGACACTTTCGCACCGTTAACATATACTTGCGGAGCGAACCTCGCACCCTTGAGCACCAACGTGGCCGATGTCCAATCGCCTGAAGGCAGATTGATTTCCCTTTTGTACCATAACCGTTCGGTCGGCATCTTTTCGGGATCGAGCGGTACGCCTGGCACTTGCGCTTTCAAATTATAATTTCTGCCCAAACCGGCGTCCCATTCCCCGTTTAGGGAAACATCCTGCGCCTTGAGGCCAGTGGCCATCAGCAAGGGAAAAAGCAGGAAAGGAATCAATCTCAATACTCTTCTCATCCGAAAAATTTTCATCAGCCGGCATCCCGGCCACTCAACATAAATTAAGTCGCCCTACAATGTAAATACACTTTAGCGGGCTTTTCCCTTACCGGAAAAATCAGCCGGCCATAGAAATCAGCAAGCCCTGCCCGCATTTGCGGGCAGGGGCTTTATCACAACAATCGGTTTCGCAAGGCCCAAAGGCACGTGCTGAAGATGTTTCTTTTCCGAAACGGCCATTCTCAGGGGATTAGCGAAACCGGACGCCTTTTCCATAGCCTGACGCACTATTATTTTACGTCCGGGTTTCGCTTGCCTTTGGAGTGTCTCCGGCCGAGCCGGGAATATCGTCTGGCGGATTAGGCTTGTCCCGCCTTCGCTCCGCAAAATTTCAGTATGCCTTCGGTTTTGATTTCCATCACCAATTTCAGCACAGCCTCTTTCAGAGGCGCCACATCGGCCAGATTATCTCCCCAAAGCGGAGCATGGCCCATTACAGCCTCCACTTTAGCACGGAAATCCTCTTCGGTTTCGGCCAGTTTGTCGCCGCGTACCATACTTACGATGTCGGCGTTGTCCCTAGGTTCGAAGCTCGGCTCGTTGTACAGTACCACATAAGCGGCCAAAGGCAACAGCAACGACTCCGGCGCCTCTCCGCCACGCTCAATCGTCTCCAATACAGACGGGAGTACCCGCGTCTTGTATTTCGGGAACGAATTGAGGGAAATATCTTTAAGGAAATGGCGGATATACGGATTGCGGAATCGCGTCAGCACATCGTCGGCGTAGGCCTGAACGTCTTGGCCCGGCAGATCGAGCGACGCTACGATATCTTCCATGGCTTTGGCCACAAAACGCCCTACGTTTTCGTCCTCCACAGTTTCTCGTACAGTCTCAATTCCAGCCAGCAAACCTACGGGCACCATTGCGGTATGGGTTCCGTTCAGGATTCTCACTTTGCGGGTACGGTACGGAGCAAGATCGTCGGTAAACACGACATTGAGGCCCGTCTTGTCAGCTGGAAATTCCTCCCTCACTTTTTCCGGAGCTTGGATAGCCCAGAAGTGGAAGTTCTCTCCCTCGACCAACAATTGGTCGTCATAGCCCAATTCTTTGAGGATTTCCTCGGCGCTGTCTTTAGGGTAACCAGGCACGATACGATCCACCAAAGTGTTGCTGAAAGTATTCGCCTCCACGAGCCACGTCTTGAACTCGTCCGAAAGGCTCCAGCGATCGGCGAATTGGAGCAGGCATTCCTTAAGCGTCTCTCCGTTGCGGTCGATCAGCTCGCATGGAATCATATGGAGGCCCTTGTCCATATCGCCTTCAAAATGCTTGAAGCGATGGTGGAGCAAAGCCAAAAGCTTTCCGGGGAAAGTGGTTGGGGGATTATTGAAAATCTTGTCGTTGGCTTTGTATACGATCCCCGCTTCGGTAGTATTGGACACCACAAAACGAAGGTCTGGATTTTCGGCTTCCGCAAGGTAAGCGTCATAATCCTGATAAGGATTGATGCCTCCCACCACGCAATCCACAAGCTTGCGTTCTTTTGACGGCTGGCCATCCTTCAGTCCCGTCAGAAACAGGTTGTAGAGCCCTTCCTGCTCGTTGAGTTCTTTTACCCTTCCGAAATCGATCGGCTGGACAACCTTGACAGCCGCGCCGAAATCGCCACGGTCGTTCATTTCCTGAATAATCCAGTCCACGAAAGCTCTCAAAAAATTGCCTTCCCCGAATTGCAACACCCTTACAGGATGCTTGCATTCGGCCTTTGTCAAGGCTCTGCTGATTCTCATTTTCGTAAGTTTTATTTTAAGTGTGAACAAAACCGAGGCTTTAAGCCAAGGTCCGCAGGCACACATTGATTGATCTCGAACACTGAATGGGTTTATGGTCCGGGACAATTACGAAAAGTTTCTGACCAAGAAACCGTCCGCTATCTTATAAAAGGGTCACACACACATCACACACCCAATTGTCCCGGCCAACCGCCCAATTTTTTGTATAGAGTAATAAGTAAAGGGTACGGAGTATTGGTGATGTAAACCTGATTATACTATTTACTCAGTACTCTTTACTTATCACTGTCTGAAAGTACCAGCCCGCCAGGCGTTTCCCAGCGGAATGGATGTCCAAGCCTGATCCGTACGGATCATTTTCTTTGTCCCGAACAGTGAGGCAAGCCCTCCGGACGGCCTCTTGCACAGACCGTCAATCCGTCTCTAGGCCACCTTCCGCAACGCGTTGCCGATTACCGTCTGCGGGACAATTAATGTATCAAAAGAATCTCAAGCTTGGCAGACAGCAGGGTCTCGCCTCCCCTCCATCCTGAAACTCCGACACCCAAAGGGGCGTTTCCCCGATGAACCGAGCCCCAAGCTTGATGTATTCTTTTGTGTTTATCTTTTTGGTATTAGGTATTTGGTATGAAGTATTAGGTACCATACCTAACCGTTAATCCTTAAAACCAAACACTTAAGACCATTTCAAATTTCAACACCTAAGACCTAATACCAGATACTTAAGGCCGTTTCAAAATTCAGTACCTAATACCTAATACCAGATACCTAAGACCACTTACAGCGATACATCATGCTTCCAGACTATAAAGTCGTCTTGGCCTGATGCCCATGATTTTGTATCGTGTCGGCCACTGGCCACTTCCACCACTAGGCGGAGAAGCTCTTTGGCTTTGGTTTCCAACGGAACGCCTTCGGTAGCCACCGGACCAGCGTCAAAGTCGATAACATCGCGCATGCGCTGGGCGGTATTTGAATTACTTGAAATCTTGATTACCGGGGCCAAGGGGTTGCCCGTAGGAGTACCCAAGCCCGTTGAGAACAAGACCACATTCGCTCCCGACCCTACCAAAGCCGTGGTAGATTCCACATCGTTTCCGGGTGTACAAAGCAGATTGAGGCCCGCCTCTTTCGCTATTCCGGTATAATCGAGCACGTCGGTAATAGGCGAACGGCCACCCTTTTGCGCCGCGCCGGCCGATTTCATAGCGCCGGTCAACAGACCGTCTTTGATATTGCCGGGCGAAGGGTTACAATCGAAGCCAGAGCCCGAAGCCTCGGCCTTTTGGCGATAATCTTCCATCAACTTGAGGAAGCCATGAGCCAAATCCTCTTTTACGCAACGGTCGACGATGTCCTGCTCGGCGCCTCCGAGTTCGGGAAATTCCCCGAGAATAGACGTACCGCCAGCGCCTACCAGCATATCGGATACCAATCCCATTGTCGGGTTGGCCGTGATTCCTGAAAATCCGTCAGAACCACCGCACTCCAAGCCTAAAGTCAGTTTGGATAGCGGGGCCGGTTCCCTGACGGCTTTGTCGGCCCGAACCAATCCCTTGAGCGTGCTGGCCACGGCCTGACGCACAAGTTCCTTTTCGGAACCGAGCTGTTGCTGTTCGTGAAAATATATGGGTTTGTCTAATTCCGGAGCTTGCTCGGCCAACGACTCCTTGATCATCGGAATCTGGGCATTTTGGCAACCCAAACTGATGATGGTGGCACCGGCCGTGTTGGGATGGGCGATATAGCCCGCCAACAAATCGCAAAAGCGTTTGGCGTCGGCGCGGGTTCCTCCGCATCCGGCGTCGTGGGTCAGTATTTTTATACCGTCCACGTTTTTGAATACCTTTTCCTGACCGGAAAGGTGGAAATCCGCCACGGGCTCGCCGGCCTCAACATCACCGCCGTTTTTGTAGGCGTCGATGAAATTGGCCAAATCAGCCTTGTAGCGTTTGGCATAGCCAAGCTGTTCGATAAGAATATCGCCTATCTCGCTCGATTTTTTGTTGACACAAAAAACCAGCGGAATAATCAGCCATACGTTTGATGTGCCCACTTTGCCGTCGGCGCGGTGGTAACCGTCAAAAGTAACACCTTCAAAATCCGCCAACTGGCCCGACATATCCGGGCTAACGGGATTGGCCGGACGTACGACAGTCTTGTCCGTAAGCTGTTTGAGGTCTTCGTAAGCCACGGGCTCTCCCGCCTTAAGGCTACGCAAAGCCTCCCCGACGCTGACTCCGTACATGACAACTTTTTCGCCTTTGGCTATATCCGCCAGAGCCACCTTGTGCTTAAAGCTTACGGGAGCCGACAAGGCTGGGCCTTCCGGGCTTACCAGCTCGCCCGCATCCAAGTCGCGCAAAGCCACGGCCACATTGTCATTCGGATTTATTTGTAACGTCGGTTTCATATCAATCTTAATTCTCTCACTTAAAAAACGGACGGTTCCGCCAGCCATGACTAGCGGTTCCTTCCCGATTTTGTCAACGTAGAAACTTTGCCTCTAACGCTAACATCATATCTTCTTCTCTATCCTAAGCCTTAAAGGGTTTGATACCTTTCTGTATCACCTTCATTATCTTCTCCGGATCTTCGAGGTTTCTCGGGTAATAATAGTAGATCAAATGGTCTACCTCCCGCTTCACCACTTCTTTCAAGCCCCGCTCCATCACTTCGGCGTCGGCCAAAGACATATTATGGTTTTCCACCAGCCACAGGCTGTTTTTGCCGTTTTCCTTGGCCGCTTTCAGAAAGCGCTCGCCGGCTTTTTCGCCCAACAATACTTTTCCTTTGCTCTCAAGCTTGCCTCCGTCGGCCATACCCCAAGGGCGACCATCACAGCCGAAATCGTCCATATGCTTGATAGTGGCGCATTTGTTCATTGCGGTATCACTGTAATGGGCCTGCAGAAACATTCCCAAACGACAATCGGCAAATTCGGCCTTGATACGGCGGTTCAACTCGGAATAGAAATCAACATTCGCCTGAATATGAGCCTCTTTCGGCGCATCTTTACCAAGGTTTTCTATCGCCTTGGGCGAATAATCTTTACCTAGTGACTTGGGTTCGTCCCAAATCAAGCCTTTGATATTCGATTGCTTAAGCAACTGCAGGGCCGTTTCGGACATAAAATCCAACGTCTCCGGATAGTGCACGCTACTTATCCTGCCGGAAATTCTCGTGTCTACCGGTTTGCCATCCCGGCCCAGCATCCACGTCTGCGGATTCCGGCAAGTGAATGTACTCGGAACTTTGGGCGCTCCGGCTACTAATCCGCCCCAGCGAGAAGGTACCGCATGCACCTCCATACCCAGTTTGTCAGCTTCGGCACAGATCAGGTCGATATTTTCGCGAGCGGCGTACAAATCCTGCTCCAAAACGGCCACCGAAACCACGTCGGTACCAAGGTCGGCCATCCAGCGGAGGTCTTCCCTGATATGTCTCGGCACGAGTGTGTACATATGAGCCCGGAAATAGTAAGCGTTCAGCAACTTCTTTCCGTTCCCCTTGTCCGCCAAGGCATTACAGCCCAAAGTGACGGCACCCGCGGCAAGCGCAGACGTCTTTAAAAAATCTCTTCTGTCCATGTTTTCCCGAATTGCTTGAGGCCAAGATCTAGAATGAAAAATCGATTTTCAAGCAAATGAAAAGCAAATATTTTCGGGAAGGGTTTCGGTACGGATACCAATTTCAGACCCCGCTAAAAAGGAGCTAAAAAAGGGAAAAAAACGGCCGGAAAGTGACTGTGGGATATATAGGAAAATGCCGGGTTAGGAGTGTGATGTGCTTTCACGGTTGATTCCTCTGGATTTTGAAAGCTGAAAAGCAACAGGCCTCCCTTTGTTTGAAAAAAATATGCTTAGATATGTATTTGGCTTATGCGTATACGTTATCCATTCAGTGGCTTTTAGCGTTACGTTTATCTTTTTCCAATAGAAATAATTCAACATAGAACTCTTTTTTGTAACTACATTTGCCTATATGAGAATTCACACATACATCATACTTTTAGCAATGGCTCTTTTTCCTATCACGGCTAAGTCACAACTTAAAAACGATTTGGAAAAGGAAGGGCTAAAAGGCCCCGTAAGCACTGTACAATTGGAACTCTATCAGGGCAAAATGGAGGGAGGAACTGTACGGGAAGGGCGTCCGATAGGCTTTTACGTCACCGATTACAACGAGACAGGCTTCAGAACGCAGGAACGGTCGGGGCACTTTATAGACAAGTGGGAATATGACGCCAAAGGCTACAAAACAAAGGTAACGAGGCTACATTTGGACGGGACCATACAACAGGACCGGATTTTCGAAAACGACTCAAAGGGCCGTTGCCTGGCCGACCGTTGCGTAAATTCTTTAGGGGAACTGATCAACAAACGAGTTTTCGAATATGATGATCAGGAAAACAAGATTACGAGAAAACAGGTGTTCCCCACTTCGCCCAGAGAGGTTAGGGTCAGTTTTTATGACAATAAACAAAACCTGATCAGAGAGGACATTTATTTCCCACAACCATCCGAATTACGGCAACGGACTCTTTTTCGCTACAATTCTTTGGGTCAAAAAATGGAAGAGCGGACCATGTCCGACATCAGCACGCTATTATATAACCAACAGGGTGATGTAACAAACATCACGTATTCGGACGGAACAAGGACCAGCGTTGTCAAATACGTCTACAAATATGATTCACGGGATAACTGGATAGAAAAACATGAACTTATTGACGGGAAAGCCGGAAACTTTTATATCCGCCAGATTTCTTATCGAGATAGTCATTGAGGGCTTTTTGTAAAAAAGAACCGCCAGTCAAAGACGGGCGGCTCTAGTGGGTGGTATACGAACCTATTTAGCCTATTCTCATTTTCTTGTTATTCTTATTTCATTACGATTGTTTCTGATATTACCCGGAAGCCTCCGTCACCTTCGTAGCGGTAATTGAGCGTAAACGTTTTGGTTTCGGGGTTATAAGAATTCTCAGCGTCGGATACCATCTCCCCTATCTCATTACCATCGCCATTGTACTGCGTTACGGTAACGGAATTGTCTTCTGCAACCACCAGTTTTATCCGGTAACCGTGTTGCCCCAAATCCGAATGATTAGCCATTACAGTTTTGTCGTCCACGGGCTGAAGCAGTTTTTCTTGGGAAAACTCCCGCGCTCCATTCGATGGGTGATCAAAGGTTCCGCTTCCAGTATAGTGCCCTGAATAAGCGCTCCAAATAAACGGCACCTCTACCCAATCCGTATAAAATGTGTCGATAGCTCCCTCTTCCGGCAAAAACAGGGTCCTCATCTCCAGCTTCATGGGTTTTCCCGAAATTTGAGCCACCGCATCGACATCGTCGCTGGAAAGCGTAAACTCGCCTGGCGCTCCTTCCGAATCGGTATATCTGAACTCCGTTGACACTGACTTTTCGGGATTGCCTTTAAACTTGACCATAGCCTCGCCCGGCAGTATCCAAACATCACGTTCCATCCGTCGGTTGCTAAGTCCACTTTGGAAGTTTTCTCCGTAAGTATAACCTGTCGTCTCCACTTTCAAGGAACGGTTACCCGCTCCGTCGATAGTCTGCGAATTGAACAGATAGGTACCTTCCAGAAGATTATCGATCATGACACCCACTGTATCAGTTCCCGAAGTTTTCTCCACTGTCTTACGAACCGAGTCAGCACCATTGTTCCAATAAATCACGTATTCTTTGATCCTTTGGTCCTGCGTAAGAATCAACTCCAAGTACGCGCGCTCACGTCCTCCCTTGACATAGACGCTATCGGGCTTTCCCGCATAAATCTTTTCCCCTTGGTCCAGATAATCTTGATGGAGGTCGTTCATCTCCGAACACGACGCGAAAACCAACAGCGAACACATCGACGCCAAGGCCAAAAATTTGATATTAATTTTCATTTGTCTCCTCATTTTCGGTGGAACCATCTAACACTTTACCCCAGAAGTACACCTCCATTGCGTGGAAGAACGAACCGCCCGACCATGAGTCATAGATTTTGAATCGAATGTAACGTACCGGAGGAGCGTCAATTGGGAAAATGAATTCTTCGCCCCTTTTAATCAAAGCTCTATCCTCGTCGGAGTTTTGGTCGATCGGCAAGCCCGAAGGTTTTATCGACTCGCATTCGACAAGTTTGGTCCAACCGTCCCAGCCCCCTTCCGGGTCGGGATCCGTGGCTCCCCACACTTCCCAGACTCTTGGGTTTCCATGATCAAACATGTATCCTCCCGCTCTTTGGAAAATTTTGTAGCGACTAAGCTGGGCCTCCACGCCCATATCAAAGGTAAACCAGTGCGGACGAGGGTTGCCTTGGGCAGTATGGAAACCACTGCCCTTATTGTTGTCCCAAAGCCTTTCCATTCTCCAGCCCCAAGCGTCACCCGCATCGCTAGGTAACTTAAGCTTTTTGAATTTTGATTTGTCAAGCTCCTCTTCAAAAAGAGGCTTCAGCTTAACCTTAAGCGTATCCGACAGGTTGCCCCAGCGGTCAGAGACAATAACCGCAAAATGGCGCTCGTCGGTATTGTATCCCCTTACGGCAAAGTCAGCCTCAGCCTGACTTGAGTACATAGTCTCTACGTCTTGCCATTTTTGGAGGCTGTCAAGCTCCATCAACGTAACCCCCAAGTCCGCCATGGACTCATTTTCCCAAAAAGCGTGAACGCCCCCGAAATCGGGCACCACTCTCAAGCTATTAAAAGCTAACTCTACGGGGGGAGTAAGGGGTGCGATAGTGGTTTTCGCTACCACGGAAACATTTCCACTCCTGTCTACTGCATACAACTCAACCTCACGGTCTTTGGTATCACCAAATCCGCTTACCACTAATGAATTATCATAATACGAGGCACGAGTTTCACTAGTTTCCCCTTGTCTGGGCGAATATACCGCCTTCACAAAAAGTAAATCTTTGTCGGCTGGCAAGCTGTATGAAATCTTAGAGGCTCCATTCAGGTTCTCAACTTTTAGGTCTGTAACCGGTCCCGGCGCCTTTCCGTCATGCTGTATCATTTCAGGCTTATCATCACTGCACGACAGAAGCGTAGCCACACAGCAAAACCAAGCAAAAAGGTTATTTATCGATTTTTTCATGAGTCTAAATTCAACTGTTTAAAAATCACCAACCTGGATTCTGAACTAGGTTCGTATTTTGCACTATCGCGCTTTGCTTGATAGGCCACAGGTAATCCCGACGGTTAAATGTCGGTGCGAAAAGGACTCTCGGAACGTAGTACGCTTCGGCGTCTCGTTCGTCGATATGCCAGCCCTTGATCGGTTTGTTCATAAACTCACCGGCCCTTTTCCAGCGACGAAGATCCCAAAAACGCTGTCCTTCGAAAGCCAACTCGATAAGTCGCTCTTGCTGAATAATCTCGCGCATTCCGGCTTTTTCCGTAACCTTGTTCGGATTCTTGGCATATTGCGTCCACGATTCCACCACACCCTTCAAGCCTGCTCTGGCTCTAACCCGATCGATCCAGTCGTACACCTCGCCGTCCGGCGCGGCCTTGCTTTCGTTAAGCGCTTCCGCATAAAGCAAGTAGAGATCAGCCAAGCGAATTACCGGGAACGGATACTGTCTCAGGTTATAGCCTTGGCCGTCGCGGATTTCATTCTCAAAAAACACCAACTTTTTGGGCCAATATCCAGTCGCCGAATAAAGGCCCGAGCCTTGGCGTGAAGCCGGTTGGCCTTTTTTCCCCTTCAGAACCCACGTCTCGTCATCATCCATTCGGCCTTGGCCATACCAAACGCCTCCGTCAAATCCGAGACTGGCATAAAAGCGAGGCTCCCTGTCAAAGTGCAAACCGACGGTTTTGTACCCTGTCTCGATATAGTAGCGATCGTCGTGTTCCGCCTGCCTTAATTTGAACCTGTTCTCATAGTCCCACTCTTTGTCTTCGCTTATCGGCACTCCGTGTTCCGTGTAGAACATTTCGGCAATACGCAAAGGAGGGGCGATATTGGAACGCACGGCCTCGTTAATCACGTTATTCGGGTCGATTCTGGCTTGGGCCATTCGCTGAATCTCACTTGCGGAGCCTCCGGAATTTCCCCAAATCAATTCTCCGTTCCACTGTTCGGAAACACTGTTCCGGATATTCATCTTGACTCTAGTGGAGTCCGACATGGCTCTTGCGTCGGCAAAATAGTAAAGCTCGATCGGCGTAAACATCTCGATCGAATCGATAGCCGCTTTACAGGCATCCTTAGCCTTAACCCACTTTTCGGGATCAAACTCCTGAGGGAAAAGCTGTTTGCCGTTCTTGTCCGTCAAAGAGAACTCCGTATTCCCGTTAAACATCGGGCTTGCCAAAGTGACCAAAACTTTCGCTTTCATAGCCAGTACGGTAGTCCGGCTAATACGTCCCAACTCAAGTGTCGTAACCTCGTCGTATCCGTTCAATTGCACAATCGCTTGATCGAAGAGTTCCAGTACATACTCCCCCACTTCATCGATCGAGGCCCGGAACACTTTCACTTCCTCTGGCGTAGCGGATACCGGAAGGTTCTCTTTCATGAGCGGAATAGGACCGTAGTGTTTCATCAAAAGGAAATGGAAATAACCTTTCAAGAACAGGACCTCGCCCTTCATACGCTCTTTTTCAAAGTCTTCCATATCCTTGACCTCATCTACCCTGCTAAGGAAGATATTACAGTCGCGGATACCTTGGAACAAAGACGTTCCACTGTTTCCTCCGTCCCAGGTATTCACCAACGGAGAGTTAACGTTTTGCTCGTTTCTAGCGATATTCCAACAGTTTGTACTGCCGAAATAAGTTACGGGAAAGTGCATCCAGAGCTCGTCCCCTCCCATATGGGCCGGATTCCCGTATACACTGCCGTGGTTTGGAATATAGCTGTAACATGTCGCCAGATATTTCCTCACGGAAGTATAGTCAACGAAAGCGTGATCCAATGTCGCTACGTTATCCGGAACCACGTCCAAGAATTCGCATGACGGAAAGAGCCCCGACATTACGAGTACAAAAAGAATCTTTATCTTTTTCATGCTGAAAATCCGTTAGAATGAAACTTGGAGGCCGGTGTTGAGAACCTTTTGCACGGGATAACCTAGACCGTTCGCACCCATTTCCGGATCCCAGAGATCGAATTTGCTCCAAGTCAACAGGTTGGTGCCACTAACGTAGAGCCTAAGCTGCTTCAAGCGGAAACGCTTCAAGAACTCTTTGGGCAAAGAATAACCGATCTCGGCATTTTTCAGACGCAAAAAGGCTCCGTTGCGCATAAACCAAGTGCTTCGCTGCTCATTATTGCTTATCCGTGTAGTTGACAGCCTCGGCCATGTGGCGTAGATATCCCTGTTGGCTTCCGACCAATGGCTGTCTGCGTATTCCTGAAGCAAGGCATTACTGGTAATCATATCATTATCCCAGCCTTGGTTATCGTCGTTATAGTGGATAAAAGGCGCCGTTTTCAACGGATCGATCCAGAAAGATTCCCTTCCTAAACCTTGGAAGAAACATGACAAGTCAAAGTTCTTGTAGTGGATCGAAACACCGAAACCATAGACAATCTCGGGCTGTGTAGGGTAACCGATCGGCACTCTGTCCAGATCCGTGATCTCGCCGTCGTTGTTGATGTCCTTGTACTTAATGTCTCCCGCTCCGTATTCGCCAAAAGTCTGACGAGGACTGTTTTCAACCTCATAATCGTCAACGAAAAGGCGTTCAGCCACGAGTCCCCATTGCTGACTCAGCGAATGGCCTACTTTAGAAAGCCACGGCACACCCGCCAATCCATAGTCCGGCTCCTCGTACACCTCAAACTCCGAAGTGGCGTAAGTGAAGTTACCGCGGGCGGTAATAAAGAAATCGGGTCCAAAGCTATGCTGATAGTCAACAGAAATATCCACACCACGGCTAGAAGCCTCGCCAACGTTAGCCGATGTAGTAGCCTGCAATCCCATGGTAGTAGGAATAGAAGCACGCGACATCAGGATATTCTCACGATGGTCGGTAAAATAATCCGCTTGGATATCCAACACATCAAACAATCCTAACTGAACACCCAAGTTTAGCTTTCGGCTGGTCTCCCAAGTGATTTGGTCATTCTCGTAACGACTGATCGAAACACCCGGAATAAAGTCGTCAAAGTTCTTTCCGAACCTGGCCCCTTTATTTCCATTATTAAGATTAACATTTGACAAGTAGAAGAAACGGTCTTCACTTCGACCAATCTGATCGTTACCCACCAAACCATAAGTGGCGGTAAACTTCAGCTTGGTCACAGCCTTTTCGAAAGGTTCCCAAAACGGCTCGTTGGAAACGTACCAACCGAGACCCGCCGAAGGGAAGAAACCGAAACGCTCATTGGCGGCGAAACGTTCGGAACCGTTGTAACCGAAGTTGAATTCCGTGAAATAACGGTTGTCATACGCATAAGTCAAACGTCCAGACACACCGAGGTTTCTTGAAGCCAAAGAGCTCTGAAGGTCCGAGGCGTTACCCGTAAGCGCTTCCCTCATATTCAATGCGACCATCGCTCCGATTGCGTGCTTATCCGTAATGTCTTTGTTGTATTGCGTTACAGACTGAAGGTAGAAGGTCGACTTCACTTCCTTTTTTCCTTCTCTATAATCAAGCGTTACGTCACCGTCCCCTTCGTTCAGGTTTTCCAAATCGAATTCTCCTGAGCGATGGTCATAGAAACCGACACCGAAGAAATAAGGCTGATATTGCCTTTTGACATCAAAGAAGGAATAACGAACAGTGTTACCGAGGATATTAAACTTCAGGCCGGGCGTCACAAAACTCAAATCTTGGTGAAGTTCAAACTGAGCCAGCATTGAAGTTCGGCTGTAATCCTTATACCCCTTGAGCATTTCGGCGTAAGGGTTTACATGATCCGCTCCCGTTCCATAGTTTCCGAACAGGATATAATCCTTGTGCTGGTTTTTCTCGTCAGCTGGAAAAAAGGCCGGAAATAAGGCCGGATTCGCGCGCATCGCCATATTGTACATTCCCGTACCGCCTTCGAGAGGCCCGCCGTAATCGTCAAACGTACCGTTGAAACGAATCTTCGCTTTAGTCGTTTTTGTTAGGTTTACGTTGATATTGGAACGCAACAGGAATCTTTTCAGGTCGATATTACTGTTGAAGTCGTTTTTGTCGTCTACCTTCAGAATACCGTTATCCTGATTAAACGCGCCGGAGAAATAGTATTGGGCTTTCTTTCCACCGCCTCGTACGTTTACGTTCAAACGCTGGTTTACGGTGTAATCCTTGAACATCATTTCGTGCCAGTCGTTCGTAGGATTCACAAGCGGATTGATTCCTTTCTCCGTTTCGATAATTCTCCTTCTCGAATAAAGCGTCGCCCCCAAAGGATCACGGGTTTTCACAGCCTCCGTATGAAGCTTCATATACGTCAATGGATCCGCAAGATCCACCTCCTGAGTAGGCATAGAAAGAGAATTCTCAAACCTTACGGACACGTTTGTCTGACCTTCTTTACCTTCCTTTGTTGTAACCAGAACAACACCGTTAGCACCACGGGCACCATACAAAGCCGTTGCAGCCGCGTCTTTCATGATGGAAAAACTAGCGATGTCGTCCGGCTGAAGTCTCGCAAAGTCCTCTGTAGTAAGTTCCACGCCATCAATCAGAATAAGCGGATCCTTTTTTCCCGAACCAAAAGACGTCACACCACGGATAAAGAACTCAGCGTTATCCTGACCAGGCTCACCGCTTCTTTGGTAAGATATCACACCGGAAATCCGACCGGCAATGGCTGTGGAAAGGTTACTTGAAGGTACTTTAAGCTCTTCCGGACGAACAGTCTGGACTGAGGCGAGTACACTTTCCTTTTTCTGTTCGGCAAAAGCCACTACCGTTACCCCTTCCAACTCTTCGGCTTTTACCTGCATGGCTATCAGCACTTTGGTTTTGGCCGTAATGGTTTTGACTTGGCTTTCGTAACCCACATACGAGAATTCCAGCTTTTCGCCCAACCTTACTTTTATAGAGAAATTACCTTCAAGGTCCGTAATCACACCTTCCGTACCGCCCACTTTCTTCACCGTAGCGCCAGGGAGTCCCTCTCCGTCTTCGTCCACAATCCGGCCAGTAAGCAGAAATCCTTGGTCTTGTTTTTTTCTTAGTAGAGTTTTTTCACTTACATAAATCGTTTTGTTTACCAGTTTGAATTTCAACCCCGATTCTCTGGAAAGATCCATCAAGTAGTCCTTGACCGCTTTCCCTTCGGGAGAACTAACTTCTATGGAACCTTTCCGTCCCAGCAGTTCGTCCTTGACGAAAACCACATAGTCTCCGTTTCTTTCTAGCCGGCCCAACGCCTCCCGTACCGTAACTTGGTTTTTGGAAGAGGCCATGAGTTGCGCTACCGTATCAAAGCTGAACACGGACATTACCCACAGCACAAATAGCAGGGAAACGCCGCGCCTGAGAAAATAATAACTCATACGCATTAGGCGAAATATTCTCAAATGCATAATTTTAAGTTTATAGTGTAATACTAAAAATGAATGGAGTTATCGGAGGTGCGTCCGTCAAAACAGCCTCCCGGTAACTCTTTCTTTTTTTCCGGCGACAAAAAAGCCAGACTAGCCGTCGGAAAAAAATCCGGCTGTCAGGATGTATCGTACCTCATTGTAAAACTTTATAGGTTACCAATAATTTTTATCCCGCATAACGGGTAATAAGACGAAAAAGAGTGATTAAGAATCAACAAAAAAGACTAAGTCCTTCTGAAAATCATTCAGTGAGAAATAAAAACGGCGTCAATAAATCCTCACTCTTTTCTTTGACATAAACTCAAACTCAACACTCTTAGAACTAGCCGTATACAGCAATCCTTCCAAAAGAAAATTCAGACTATTAAGCTCAAACGTACCGGAATAAGTCTTATCCAGATTAACGCTTTTCTCTACCTTAAAGGCCACATCATAAGTCCTTTCCAAATCCTTCAGGATATTTCTGAGTGGTTCCTGATTATATTTTATGACTCTATTCGTCCAGCCGAATACTTCCATGTAATCGTATTCATCAATATAACCAAAAGTCCCATTGCCGGAAACGAACCTTTTACCTGGCTCAAGGGCCACCGCATTAATACCCACCGTATCGCGCACTTCCACTTTTCCCTCAAAGAGCGATACACTCACATTACCTTCTCTCGCCTCTACGTTAAATTCCGTACCCAGAACCACTGTTTCCAAACCAAAAGTTTTGACACGAAACGGTCTGTCCTTGTTAGGTTTTACCTTGAAAAGCGCCTCCCCTTCCAATGTCACTTCACGCACGTTAAAATCTTCGGAGAAACTAAGCTTTGTGTCCACATTCAGCTTAACTATAGTACTGTCCGGAAGCAACAGCGTTTTGTATTGCGCCTTCGCTGTTTTGGTCAACTGGATTTTCGGCAACACTACAACTTCCGCTTGCCGTATCGGAGATAGCGTACTTACCCAATAAGTCCCGCCTCCAACCAGAATCAAAGCGGCGGCGTAACGCAAACTCTTCCTAACGAAGTTCCTCACAAAAGACCTCCTCGATACGGTATCCCTAAACCTACCCAAGGTTTTTTCCTTATTTCCTTCAGGCCTTGGCTCACTAATAAAGCGTAAAGACAACAGCATCTCCCTTGCCACTTTAAGCTCTTTTTTCTTATCGGGATTCGATTCTAAAAATTTCCGCCATTCCTCGTCCCCAACACCGTTCAACACCCAATCCCTAAAGCTATCGGATAATACAAACTCTTCGATTCCGCTACTGTCCTGCGCCATATTAGCTAACTCAAAATCACTGTCTGATGAAGTCCTCACATGTACAAGTACCGCATCATACCTCTTCATACTCAAAAAAAATAAAAAAAATTATTCCGCATCTTATTCAAGCTTCCGCATCCCTGAATTAGACATGACCCATAGTTCAAAATGATATTTTTTAGTATGTTTGATATAGTGTGATCTCCTGAGTATGCAGGATAATAATCCTGAAAAACAACTAACCCTTTGGTATGGCGCGGGTGCCGACGTGCCTGTTAGCTCATTGGAGTGATCTTTAGCAACAAATGGCCTGTTTATGGCCAATCCTTTTCATATGAGGAACGATAATGGGAAACACTCTTACCGGCGACAACAAAAAAAAATGGATACCCCGCACATCAGGCACCCGATGGACTGAAAATCTTTACCGGGAACACTCCGATGCGCTATATGCCTACGGCAGAAAATTGGGAGCCCAAGCCCCGGTAATCGAAGATGCCATACATGATATTTTCGTTAGTTTTTGGGAACAAGACAAGCGTAAGGAAATAAACAACCCGAAAGCGTATCTCTTCGGCGCACTGAGAAACCGCTTGATGAAAAGCTATCGAAAATCGGCTTTGACCGTTTACGGCAAGGATTTCGAAAGCCATAACTTCCCTCTTGAGATCGATTATGAATCCGTAATTATTTCGGAAGAAATCAAAGCCGAAACACTCCAACGACTCTCTTCCGGCATCGCTTCTCTATCGGACAGTCAGCGCGAAATTCTTTATCTGAGATTTAACGAAGGACTCGAATACAACGAAATTGCCGAAACGCTGAATATGAATTATCAGTCCGCTCTAAACGCCGTACATCGGGCAATTAAATCTTTAAGAACTCACCTTGGAGAGACCGTCAGCGTGTGGATTATCTTACAACAAGGCCTGCAATAAGATTTTTTCATGCGCCCATAGCACTCCTTTTTCATTTTCAAAAGCTCCAAGAATTTGCAAAGCAACTCTTGTTTTTGTATTTTTTATTAAAAAAACAATGACAAGCTTACGAAACAGACCTAAATTTGAGCAAAAAATACAAATGCCGGCAAAACACTTACGTGCTTTGTTGAAAGAGGCATTACAGTCCTCCGAAAAGCGTTGTGTAGGCATTGTCAACGACAATTATATCGTACTAAAGGTCCCCTTGGAAGACCGTCATTTCTGGTCTCCGCAACTAAGCCTTACACTTACCGAAGATAATGGCGAAACATTAATTAAAGGCCGTTACGGTCCAAAACCATCCGTGTGGACTCTATTCGCTTTTGGATATGCGGCTCTGGGGATATTGACTCTGTTCATAGGAATGTACGGGCTATCCACTTGGAGTTTGGGTATGGATTCAAGCGCATTGTGGTGGATACCTGCCCTAGTCGGTTTGGCCGTTTTACTTTATCTTTCGGCTCAGGCTGGACAAAAAATAGGGGCGGAACAGATGTTTACATTACATCATTTTTTCGAGGACGCCACAAAAACCAAAATCAATGTGAACTAAAAAAAGCCCAAGGATCATCTTTCCTTGGGCTTCTTCGCTAGCGGTGTTAAGCGCTTAGACCTTGCGGCTTATGTTTCACTCCACCGAACCAATATAAGTATAGTACCCGCGAGTATCTGAAAACGAAAGGCAAGCATAATCCCGCCACTATAAAAACTGTTGCGATATGGACCCAAAGTGGGAAGTTACCTCCCAAAAGCCAAATCGCCATTGTTACGCACACGAAAATCGCTACGTTGAAGGCGTAACTGATATACATTGCGCCAAAGAAAAAACCAGGTTCTCTTTCGAACCTTAAGCCACACTCGGGACATGTATGGTGCATAGACAAAAAGCCCACATACATCCACGCCGGCCGTTTAAATATTTTTCCTTGCCTGCATTGCGGGCAGCGTTCCCGCAATATTGCTTCGCCTGCCGAAACATTTTTATTTGAAGCCATAGTACTTATGTGTGTTATGTATCGGTAAAAATACGAAAGGAGAGCTAAAAACTATCTCTTTGAGATAATTTATATTACAATTTTATAATCGAAATAGCTCATCCTTACTATCTAACCCATAAGCAAACGCAGGAATCTCACACTTGTTTCACATCCGTCGGATTAAACATTTGGCTTTTATCCATAATGTAATTTACACCGAAAATCGCAATCAATATCCCGTAGATAAGAATAACCGCCAGCGCTACGATAAGCGAAGACATAGCCCAATATTTCCGTGAGGGATGCTTTGTGTTATCGGAGAAAGTCCAGACAAATAGCATCACAATATTCACTAACGGAATCAACATTATTATCTGAGTCCAAATCCAAGTTCTCAGATTTGTATCGGGTTGATTAACCTGAGAATTTTCTTTCATCTCGTGACCTTCCATCTCTTTCCTCCTTTTTTGGTACACAAATAATACTGTCCAAAACCAGAAGTGTTATCCACTTTCTTAAGACGGCATAGCCTGTAAACAGAAAAGGCCAACCTGACGGCTGGCCTTTTCTGAAAGATGAATATATTACCCATCACCGCTTTCGCAATCTTCAGAAGCATTCCATTGCTCCTTAATATTATTCACTAAATTTTTAACAAAGATAAACCCAATACCCAAAATTCCCCCAAGGAAAGCTGAGACAACCATTATCAGCCCTCTTTTAGGCGATGTCCGACTCAAAGGTACTCTTACTGGTTCTATAATCTCAAAAACAGGAGTCTCTTCCTTCAACTTGATTTTGGACTGTTCCAGTTGAGAAGCCAAACCTTTAAATACCTCAAAAGCGATATTGTACTTACTTTCAAGGTTCTGTAACTCAGTCCGAGCCAAATTGGTCACAAGGTTTCTGTGGCTATCATTAAACCGAGCCACTTCCTTCTGCGCATTTTCGAAAACTTTTTTCTGCTCGTCATACCTTTCCTGTACAAAATCCAGATTGTTTTTATGCTTCCGGATTTTATAATCTGTGATATGTCTCTGAAGATAATCTAAGGTAAATTGCGCAATTTGAGCCACCGCTACCGGGTCCGGCATTTTTGCTGATACAGTGATCAAACCTGACTTCTGGTCAACGTTTACGCTAACCCTTTCCTTCATATTTTTGATTACCTTCTTTTCTTCTAAGGTTAAACGGATCAAATTTCCTTTAGCCTTCAACTGAACCTCTTCCTTTTCACCTCTAATAGCCCCAAGAATTTTCCCCGGCAAACCGATAGTGTAATCTTTCACCACAGAACCACCGTACTCTGGAAAATATTCCAACGCACTCATTTCGGCGTCAAGTGTCTCAAATCGCAACGGAAGTTTACTAAGCTCCAATTGAAATGGAACGCTTTTTACAACCTCGGGATATAGTTCTGGAGAAATTGAACCCGAAGCACCTGTCATTCCCCCCAGGTTTATACCTGCTAAACTGGCCAAACCACCCAAGCCTCCACCTAATTTCATTCCCTCTTGGGATTCGGGCATCAGCGTCGCTCCTGCTTCATATTCCTTCGTTGAAGTAAGGGCGATGATCAAGCCTACGACGATACAACCGATTACAGAACGGATAATATATTTTCTCCCTTCCCAAACCGATTTCATCACCTCCACCAAATCGATTTCGTCCTCTTCGATATGCTGACGCTCATCCACTTGTTGGGGAGGCATCATGGGCAAATTGGGGTTATTCATAAATTTTCGTCTTAATTCGGTCAAAAAATTCCAAGGCACAAAAATATTCGCTTTGGGGAATAATTGAAAGGTTTAGCCCAAAAGACTGCCCTCTTTCGTTTTTTTTGGATAAAAAAACGCCCGCAAACAATCTGTCTACGGGCGTCAAATATCTACTATAGAATACTTATTCCTCTGTCAGCGACTCGGCCAGTACGGAAATCTTGTTGTCCAAAACTTCCGCCACTCCACCCTCTACAGCGACCCTTTGCTCGGAATCTTTGGTTTTGATCACCATAATTCCTTTGCCTAAAGCACTGATAATGGGGGCGTGATTGTTCAATACCTGAAACGAGCCTTTGGCTCCGGGCAAAGTGACAGATTCCACTTCCCCTTCGAAAAACTTTGCGTCAGGTGTTATTACCTCCAAAAACATAAGCTATTGCTTTAGGCTTTAGCCTCGGCCAACAATTTCTCACCTTTGGTAACGGCTTCCTCGATGGTTCCCACCAAGTTAAAGGCCGCTTCCGGCAAGTGATCGTATGTTCCGTCGAGAATGGCGTTGAAGCCAGAGATTGTGTCTTTGATATCAACAAGAACACCCTGCATACCAGTAAACTGCTCCGCTACGTGGAACGGCTGAGACAAGAAACGCTGTACACGACGAGCGCGGTGCACTGTTTCCTTATCCTCATCAGAGAGTTCGTCCATACCCAAGATTGCGATAATATCCTGCAGTTCTTTGTAACGCTGGAGAATCTCGATCACACGCTGGGCGGTGTTGTAGTGGTCATCACCCAAAATGTCTGGGCTAAGGATACGAGACGTAGAGTCAAGCGGATCCACCGCCGGGTAGATACCCAAAGAGGCGATCTGACGAGACAATACCGTTTTGGCATCCAAGTGGGTAAACGTGGTAGCCGGAGCGGGGTCAGTCAAGTCATCGGCAGGTACGTAAACGGCCTGTACCGAGGTGATCGATCCGCGCTTGGTAGAGGTGATTCGCTCCTGCATGGCACCCATCTCCGTAGCCAAAGTAGGCTGGTAACCCACGGCAGAAGGCATACGTCCCAAAAGGGCCGACACTTCCGATCCCGCCTGGGTAAAACGGAAAATGTTGTCAATAAAGAGCAGGATGTCACGTCCTTCTCCCTCTCCGTCACCATCACGGAAGTATTCCGCTACAGTAAGTCCCGAAAGGGCTACACGCGCACGGGCTCCTGGAGGTTCGTTCATCTGACCGAAAACCAAGGTAGCCTGTGATTTCTTAAGCTCGTTGGGGTCAACTTTGGAAAGATCCCATCCGCCTTCCTCCATTGATTTCACGAATTCGTCGCCGTACTTGATTACGCCTGATTCGATAAATTCGCGAAGCAAGTCGTTACCCTCACGCGTACGCTCACCAACACCGGCAAACACCGAAAGTCCTGAGTGGGCCTTGGCGATGTTGTTCACCAATTCCATGATGAGTACGGTCTTTCCTACACCGGCACCACCGAAAAGTCCGATTTTACCGCCCTTTGGATAAGGCTCCAACAGGTCGATAACTTTAATTCCCGTAAAAAGAACTTCGGTCGAAGTAGACAGGTTCTCGTAAGCGGGCGCTTGGCGGTGAATAGGCAAACCCTTTTCCGAATCTACCGCAGGCAATCCGTCGATAGCTTCTCCCACTACGTTAAAGAGTCGGCCACGCACTTCCTCGCCAATAGGCATTTCAATAGGTGATCCCGTATCCACGACATCGAGTCCTCGAACTAACCCTTCAGTACCTTCCATCGAGACTGTACGCACGCGCTTTTCCCCAAGGTGTTGCTGTACCTCGAGCACGATTTTCGCTCCGTCCGGCTTGGTCACTTCCAAAGCGTTCAAAATCGCAGGCAAGGTAGCCCCCTCAGCGTCGAAGCTAACGTCTACGACCGGACCGATAACTTGCGTTATTTTGCCAATGTTTGCCATTATTATAATCTATTAATAGGATGTTTGACGGTCTGTTAATGAGACCCCAAAGCTAAAATATTAATGTTATTCTGCCAAGTTTATCCCCGAAATATCAACCACTTTCAAGTGTTACGGCGAGCATTGGCCAGAAGCCAGAAATAAAGCCACTAAAGGTACGTAAAAACGACACTCATATCAAAGGGCTTTCCACGTTTCAAAACCTATTCCGACTTGTTTAGCGTAATCCGGAATGTGGTACCCTTCCCGGGCTCCGAGGATTTGACTTCGAGTTTTCCTTGGTGATAATCCACCATGATTCTCTTGGCCAAAGTAAGGCCCAACCCCCACCCCCTTTTCTTGGTGGAAAAGCCCGGGCGGAAGATCTTACCGATCTCCTTTCTTGTCATGCCCTTGCCTGTGTCCTGTACGTCGATGAAGATTTTCTGGTCGCTCTCACCAAACTGAATATCGATAGAACCGGCGCCCACCATAGCGTCTACGGCGTTTTTGCACAGGTTTTCGATCACCCAATCAAACAGTTCCACGTTCACGGCCGCAATGACTGGCTCGGACGGCCCTTCCACCCTCATCTTCACTTTTGTGGAGATTCTCTTCTGTAAATAAGAAACGTTCCGCTTTACGTTAGCCATTACGTCCACCTCTTCCAGCACAGGCAATGAACCGATATTGGAAAAACGATTCGCAATGGTTTCGAGCCTCTGCGTGTCCTTCGCCAGCTCAGTCAAAACCTCATCATTATCAAAATCAGGGTCGACTTTCAGGTATTCGATCCAAGCCATCAACGAGGACAAAGGCGTGCCCAGTTGGTGGGCTGTTTCTTTGGCCAAACCAATCCAAACCTTATTCTGCTCGGCCGTCCGGCTATTACTGAAGGCCATATAAGACAAAAAGCCAAAAAATGCGATCAGCCCCAGCTGAACAAACGGATAATAACGCAACAAGACCAAGGAGAAAGAATCACCGTAATACAAAAATTGCGCCCCCATTTCTTGCCTATCAGGGCCTACCAGCTGTATTCTGATCGGTTGGTATTCCGACGCCAATTGGCGCATTTTCTTTTTCAATATCTCGGTTTTCTCTTCTTCCGAAATATCTTTGGGCAAACGGACATTATTATAATTAATGGGATTTCCGTATTCGTCGGATAAGATAATGGGCACGGACTCGTTGCTGGCCACTACTTGGGTGGTCAGAAAAAAGAGGAGGTCTTGATCAGAAGGATTGTTACGGCCACCCGTTCTCTGAATCAGCTTGATAGCTTCGGCGTACTGTTCCACCCAGCGGTACTCCTGTTTGCGGAGTCGTTCCACCAAGTTATGGGTAAACACCACTGATGCTACGCTGATTATCAACGAAAAACCCAAAACAGCCCACTTGAGCTGTGATTTGTTTTCGTAGTAGAGATCGAACTTATGTTCTCTCCTAGTTCGTTTCATGTATTGGAACAGATGTTTTTGTAGGCTTGGGGCATAGGCATCAATAAAAAGACGAGTAGTGCACTTTCCTTGTCATGGCAAAAAACCGGACATGGGTGACCCCGAAAGTAGGCGTTTTTTTGAAAAATCGGAAATAGAACCCGAAAAACAGCAATAAACCAAGACTTCTTACTTAATCATCCGGTAACATTTCAATATCCTGTATAAGCACTCTTTTGGAAATCGCTTGCCCGGTAACCGTAGCGGCCAATCCGCCAAGCGCCGTTTCTTTGTACCTGGTCTCCATACTTTCACCGACTTCGGCCATTGCGTCCACACATTCGTCGACAGGGATTACGGACCCCACTCCCGCCAACGCTATCTGGGCGGAAGAGTTGGCTATGGCCGCGGCGCTGGCATTTCGCACTACGCAAGGAACTTCCACGAGACCGGCAACCGGATCGCAAACAAGCCCGAGCATACACTGAAGCGTGATTCCGACTGCGTTGAAAACGTCGTCCACTGAGCCTCCCAGACAATGAACAATCGCTCCAGAAGCCATCGCGGCGGCGCTACCCGTCTCGGCCTGGCATCCGCCGACGGCTCCGGCCAATGAGGCTTTCCGCTCTATAATCAAAGCGACGCCCGCCGACACCAGCAATCCGTCAACAATATTTTCATCTGACAGACCGTGAATATCCTGCAGCGTGTACATCACTCCCGGAATAATCCCCGAAGCTCCGGCCGTAGGCGCCGCAACCACCCGTCCCATACACGAGTTAACCTCTTTGGCAGCAAGCGCTCGACTCACCAGCTTTTGGAAATCCGGAGACAGTACCGAAACGGGGTGCGACATGACTTTCTTTGCTCCGTTACTTATCATCCCCGAATTGGAGCTCATGTCTTCCTCCAATCCCGTCCGAATAGCGTCTTTCATCACTTGATAAGCCTGAAGCATCCCTTCCCTGATCACCTCTTCGGAACGGCCTTTCTCGTAATACTCATACTCCAAAACAGGCTCAAACAAACGTTTGTCCGTCTCTTCGCAATAGGCTTTCCAACCGGCAAAATCATTGAATTCCAACCTCATATCTATATCAATAGGAAATCCTGACATTAACGGCCACTCCGCGCACGGCCATTGTGGCTCAAAACCGCACTAGTGTGCTCCGCTCCAAAGGAACGAAAAAAGCGCTTTTGTTCAAACTTACTCCCTGATATTAAGAACCTTCTTCTTTCCCGTCTCCAAATCCACTTTCACGATTTGGTGCGCGTTCGTATTCGCAATCCACACGCTTCCCAAATCCACCAACACGCCATTGGGCTGGTCAAGTCCGTCAACCAAGGTTTTGACGTTCTTCGATTTCATATCTAAAACCTTGATTTTGTTGTTATACGTATCGGCTACGTAAAGATTGCCCTCGTACGCAAAAATTCCGGTTACATGTTGTAATAACGCCTCTTTGAACGGCCCGTCTTTATCTCCGAATTCGAAAAGCCCCTTTCCAACAATCGTTTTCACCGTTTTGTTCGTCATATCCAATTCCCGGATAGCGCTGGCTTCGGTATCGGCTACATAAAGGTTACCGTCAAGCCTTGTGATTCCACTAGGCTGATTAAACGCTGCGTCCTTAAATTTTCCGTTTATCAACGCCTCCCTGCCAGAGCCCGCAAAGCGAAAAAGTTTTTCTTCTTTCAAATCATACCTTAATATCTGATGATTACCGGCATTTGCCACGTAGATATTCGCCTGTGTAGCGAATAAGCCCCAAGGGCTGTTCGGCAATACGCTTACGCCCCATTTTTCATCCCCCCAATAATAACCCAACTGCCCGTTTCCGGCCACGGTAGTTACCGTTTTCTTTTTTAAATCGGCTACCCGGATCAGGTTATTTCCCGTATCGGCGATATAAAGCAAGTCGCCCACTAAAGCCATTCCCTGCGGTTCGCTGAAACTCGCCTCGACAAAAGCCCCGTTATCCGAGTCCTGTTTCCCGTCCCCGATAACCTGCAGGATTTTTCCTTCGGGATCGATTTTCACAATACGATTATGGCCACTGTCCGAAATCCAGTAAGTCCCGTCACCTGCTGATATAATTTTTCCCGGAAACCTCAACACCGTTTTCTTTTCCGTTTCTAACTTAAAATGAAGAGGTTTCCGATCTATTTTATCCCCATATTCCTTCAGCAACTCTTTAATGTACGGGTTCACTGCATGATAAACCCCCTCACCGGAGTACTTGCCAACCACATAACCGTCAGGGTCGATCAAAACCACCGTCGGCCATGCGTTGACACCATATTTTTGCCAGATGTCAAACTTGGCGTCGTTCACTACCGGATGCTTTATCCCGAATTTCAGAATCGCGTTCCGAATTTGGTTCGTTCCTTTTTCGGAAGTAAATTTTCCGGAATGCACACCAATAATCACCAATTCGTTGGGGTACATCTCTTCCAGTTTTCTCAAATCGGGTAAAATATGATAACAGTTAACGCACCCGTAGGTCCAGAAATCGAGCAGGACAATCTTCCCCTTAAAGTCTTTGATATGCCAATCCCGATCCGTATTCAGCCATCCGTAAGGCGTATCGATATCCGGAGCCCGCTCCGATCTCGCTTCCAAATTCCCCGAACTTTGACCATTGCACCCAAAAGCCATACACACCAAAAACATCCACAAAAAAAACGTTTGACGCATCATAATTACCGTATTGGTTCCGTTATCAGAACCCCGGCAGACTAAATCTGTTGCGCCGGGAAAGAAACCGCCTATAAACGCGCTGGCCTTTTTCAGATACGCGGGAAGCGGTATCTTTACCGAAAAAAATACGCCGATGCGAAAAATCACGATCATCATGGCCATGGAGGCCGAAGCCGCGCCCCTAATCGAGCGCTTGGGATTTTCGAAAGTGGAAACCGACGAACCTCAACTCCCTTTTCTGGCTTATGAAACCCAATTCGGGGAACTGGAACTTTCCTTGGTTATCAACGGAAAAGACAGACGCTTCGGAGTGGAGAGCGTGGGTACCCAACCCGCCACTTTGGCCACATTTTGGGCAATCAAGCGCTACAACCCGGAATTAATCCTAAACGCCGGAACATGTGGGGCTTTCATTTCCAAAGGCAGTGATATTGCGGACGTGTATATCAGTGAGAGTTTCCGTTTCCATGATCGCCGAATCTCTATTCCGGGCTACCAAGCTTACGGATATGGCGACTACCCTGCACACACATTCACCGAAATGGCGGAAGAACTGGGCCTAAAATACGCTACGGTATCTACAGGCAACTCCCTGGACATGTGCGACACCGATATGGAAATCATAGACAGCTTGCCTGTGGCCGTAAAAGAAATGGAAGCCGCGGCCATCGCTTGGGTAGCCGAGCAATACGGAACACCACTGGTAGCCTTGAAATCCGTAACCGACTTGGTGGACGGAGGCAAATTGGCCCAAGAAGAATTTGTCGAGAATCTTGGGAAAGCGTCACGAGCCCTGACCGAAAAAACAGTTTCGTTCCTCGAAGCCTTGCAGAAGATAAACGCGGCTGAAACCGCTTAACCAAACGTACGCCAAAGGCCGGAAACATTTTTTTACCGGCCTTACTTTTTTTCATATTCTCCTCATTTTTAAGCGAAATCGACAACCTAAACTCTTAATTCTTTCGTATAAAACACCAAAACCTCATATTTTCTTTTTTCATCATCACTATTCTTTTTGAAATGATAGTACAGCCGAAAAAATTGGGTTTACTCCTGTTCGTGTCCATTTTCTTACACCTTGGAGCAAGTGCCCAAAAACGGTCTTGGCTTTTCAAGAAAAAAGAAACTGTAGACATTCCTTTTGAATTGGTGAACAACCTTATGCTCGTTCCGCTAAAGATCAATAGCACCGATTCCCTCAGATTCATTCTGGACACAGGCGTTTCCACCACTATACTGACCAACGGCTCCGTAATCGACACCACGGAGCTAAACCGTACCCGGAGAATCACGCTACACGGTATGGGGGAAGATTTGTCCATCGAAGCGCTCATCACTTTCGGAAACAAGCTTGAGATCGAAAGCCTCAAAATGACTCGCCAAGCCATCATTTGCCTAGATTCGAAATACATTAACCTAAGCGAAAAAATGGGCACAAAGGTCGACGGTATCATGAGTTTCAATCTTTTCAAAAACCATTTGGTTTATATCGACTATACAAAAAAGATAATCCACCTGCATCCGCACAGTGCCATGAGGCGTCGTTTTTTCAGAAAAATGGATATGCTCCCCTTAAAAATCAGAAACGGGAAACCGTTTATGGAAGTCACCTGTACCTATTCCGACGGGCACGAACGAAGCGTTAACCTACTTGTGGATTCAGGCGCAAGCCATGCTCTTTGGCTCAAACCCGACGGACGGGAATCGGAACTCTCTTACGGACTCTCCGACACAGTGTTTCTCGGAACAGGACTTTCCGGTGCTGTGAACGGCTACTACAGCAAACTCCCGAAAATAGCGATGAACTCATACAAGCTCCGGAACGTAAGCGTGGCTTTTCCCACAAAAGAATCGTATTCCGGGCATTACGAGCAACTGAAAAGGGACGGCAGTCTGGGTTCCGAGATTTTGCGCCGGTACCACGTTTTATTTGATTACCGAGGCGAAAGAATGCTTTTCCGCCGTAACAAGCATTTTAGGGAACCGTTCCGAAGAAACCTTAGCGGATTGGAAATCATCGTTCCTTTTGTCGGGTTACCCATTTACGAAATCAGTCATATACGGCCGGACTCGCCGGCGTCACAAGCGGGCTTAAAAGTAGGCGACCAACTTCTGGAAATCAACCACAAAAACACACTTACCCTGGACCTTTCGGATATTCAGTCCATCCTTGAGCGCAGGGAAGGCCGATTCATCAAGCTTGTTTTACTCAGAAACGGAAAAAAAATCTACAGTGAGTTCAAACTTCAGGAGTTTGTGAAACAACGTCCCATGTAAGAAATATCCCGAATCGGAAAGCAAAATGCCGTTTAAAGAATTCACCTGTTTTTAATCCAAACAAGTCGCTACTTTAGTGCTGTAATCGGGAAAAACCTGACGCCTTCACACTTAATGAGATTGATTATGAGACTGATTGGAAATATAATATGGCTGGTATTTGGCGGAATCCTCGTTTTTCTCGAATACTTGGCCAGCGGATTCGCCCTTTGCATTACCATCATCGGTATCCCGTTCGGCATCCAAGCTTTCAAACTCGCTTTTCTGGCGCTTTGGCCATTTGGAAGCACGGTCAGCGAAGCACCCCAATCCGCCGGTTGTCTCAATACGCTGATGAACATTATCTGGCTTTGCATCGGTGGCATCTGGATTGCGCTAACGCATATTATCTTCGGGATTCTGTTCTGCATCACCATTATCGGAATTCCTTTCGGAAAACAGCATTTCAAAATGGCCGGACTGGCACTGACCCCTTTCGGAAAAAGAATTGACTAACGAAATCTTGCTCATACCTATATTCAACCAAAAAAGGACCGTCGGGGCTATCCCGCGGTCCTTTTGGTTATTTCAGACAGAAACGTTTATTCTTCCTCCATCTTAAGCAACAACTTTTCGCCTTCCACCAAAGTGTTTTCCTTTACGAAAACCTCTTCCACCACACCATCGCCGTGAGCCGAAATCGTATTCTCCATTTTCATCGAACTGAGAATCAGTAAACCATCGCCCGACTTCACTTTGTCTCCGGATTTGACCAAAACCTTGACCACTTCGCCCGGCATCGGAGAGAAATATTCGCCTTTCGATGCGCTGTCCTCATCAGGAAGCGGTAATCGATGCCTGCAATGCAAGCGTACGGTCTCGCCATCCGGCCAAGCCACAAACACGTCTTCTTTTACGCCCGAATGTAATCGGAAAGTTCTTCTAAATCCATCCACAGCCAATGTCAACTCACCGTCCTTCGAACCGATTAGCTCAATCTTAAAACCGGACTCACCGATTCGCATCTCGAATATTTCCCCGGCCAAATCGTAATTCACGTCTAGATCACGTTCGGCAAACCGAAACAACTCGGTTTTCGGACTATACGAATTATTTCGCCAACCGGCAGGAACAGACACGAACTTGGTCCTTTTGCTGTTTCTTTTTTTCCAGAAAAATAAAGTAGCCACGCAAGCGCTTATTTCCAATCGGTCGCTAGACGGCTCCGTTCCTTTCGCCAACTCCGGCCTTTCGTCAAGAAACTTGGTATGAAGATCTCCGGAACGAAAATCCGGGTGATCGATCACCCTTCCCAAAAAGTCCTTGTTCGTAGGCGGACCGAAAAGGGCGGTGGAAGCCAATGCCTTCAACGCTTTCCTTATTGCGGATTCCCTATCGGCGCCGTAAGTTGTCATTTTGGCCAACATCGGATCATAGTAAACGCTGATTTCCGAACCGCTTCTGAAGCCCGTGTCCCAACGCACGTTTTCACCAACAAAAGGCTCAAACACTTCCAACAAACCGGACTGAGGCAAATAACCCGAAGTCGGATCCTCAGCATAAAGCCGAAGTTCCAAAGCGTGCCCTTTTTGCTGAATATCTTTTTGCTCCAAAGGCAATTTCTCGCCCTCGGCCACTTTTATCTGCCATTCGACCAAATCGGTTCCTGTAACGAATTCCGTCACCGGATGCTCCACCTGAAGGCGTGTATTTACTTCCAGGAAATAAAATCCGCCGGCGTCATCCACTATAAATTCCACCGTGCCGGCATTGGTATACGAAAGCGTTTCGGCCATGGCCAATGCCGCCGAACAGATTCCCTCTCTCAACTCCGGCCTATCGTCGAACATCGGCGAGGGGCTTTCCTCCACCACTTTCTGATAACGGCGCTGAATGGAACATTCGCGCTCGAAAAGATGAACTCTGTTGCCGTGAGTGTCGCCAAAAACCTGGACCTCGATATGCCGAGACGAATCGAAATACTTTTCCAAAATCAGCGTATCGTTCGCAAAAGCGGCCAAAGCCTCTCGCTTAGCCGAATCGAAAGCCGATTCCAAATCTTCCGGTTTTCTTACGATCCGCATTCCTTTTCCGCCTCCGCCAGCCGTGGCTTTCAACAATACGGGAAAACCGATCTTAACGGATTCTTCGACAAAACGCTCCAAAGACTGATCTTCGCCCTCATATCCTGGCACTACCGGCACTCCGCCTTTCTTTGCCAAAAGCTTCGCCTTTTTCTTGTCGCCCATTCCTTCGATCACGTCCGGTTCAGGACCGATAAAGATTAGTCCCTCCTTCCCGCAAGCGGTAGCGAAACCGGCGTTTTCCGAAAGAAAACCGTAACCAGGATGCACAGCGTCAGCGCCTGTAGATTTGGCGGCTTCGAGTATTTTTCCAGTATCAAGATACGTTTCCGCCGGGCTAAGGCCTCTCAGAGCCACCGCTTCGTCGGCTTCCTCCACAAACGGAGAACAGGCGTCCGCATCAGAATAAACGGCCACCGTGGCTATGCCAAGCCGACGGCAAGTCCGTATAATCCGGGAGGCGATTTCCCCCCGGTTGGCTATCAAAATTTTCTTTATCATAAGCCCTTCTTGGTTAAAAAACTAAGCGCTAAGATTGACGCCTCCTCTGGAATTGATATAAAGTTTTTCGTGTACTACTCCGTCTATTTCAAACTTCCCGATTATTTCTCTCATGATTTCGGAACTGCCGGCTCCGATGGAAAACAACCGCACGTCGCGCCAGACACGCGCCAAGCCAAACTCCTCGATATACCCGACTCCGCCATGAAGCTGTATGGCGTCGTTGATGATTTCCATCGCCGTTTCGGCCGTATATATTTTGGCTTTCGTAATCCGGTTTGTAGCCGCCGATCCGTTCTCGATAAATTCCCGGATAGCCGTTCCCGTTATGGCTTCGCAGGCTTCCAACTTTGTCGCCATATCCGCGATTTTGTGCCGAAGAGCCTGAAGGTCCGAAAGCCGTTTGCCGAAAGCTTCCCGCTCCTTGACGTAGCGCAAAGTCTTATCGTAAGCGAACCGGGCCGCGTATGACGCCATCACCGCCATCAACAGACGCTCTTCCTGTATATTATTCATCAGGTAATAAAAACCTTTGTGTTCTTCACCAAGCACATTCTCTTTCGGAACTTTCACATTATCAAAGAAAAGTTGGGAAGTATCCGAACTGTGCCAGCCCAACTTGTCGGTAATCGGATTTTTGGTTATTCCCGACGAAGCCAAATCAACCAACAACAATGTCATGTCGTGTTTCGGCCCTGTACGAGTCACCAATACCACGAAATCGCCGATGGTTCCGTTGGTGATAAAAGTCTTGGAACCGTTTACCAAATAATGATCTCCTTTGTCCTCGGCTTTGGTTTTCAATCCCGCCACGTCGGAGCCGGCTCCGGGCTCGGTAATCGCCAAACCGGCTATTTTATCTCCCAAAAGAGCAGGCTTCAGGTAGTTTTGCTTTTGCTTTTCGGTGCCCAAAGCGTTAATCAAAGGCAAAGGCAAATACGTATGGGCGTAAAACGATCCGGTAAAACCTCCGAAATTGATGTAAGAAAGCTCTCCCATCACTATTACGGCCGACCAGAAATCCATCTCGCTGCCGCCGTATTCCGACGGATAATTCACGCCGATATAACCTTGGTCTCCCATCATTTTGAACAATTGCGCCGGGCAGGTTTTCTCTTTCTCCCAACGGTCGATGTTCGGGACCACTTCCTTGTTCAGAAAATCCCTCAGGGAATCTTGCAACATACGGTGTTCTTGGGTGTAAGGAATCATGTTGTTTTGTTTTTAGGGTTTGTGGTTTGTGTGTCGAAAGGCGCTATTTGGGGTTGGCAACGCGCCGTTCCGATATTTATGTTGATTGTTTACATTCTGAACACGCCATAATCTTGGGCGCTTTCCACTCCGGAACGATAAATAAGTTCCAAACACATTCCCAGGTAAATCCGGGTGTCGGCGGGTTTGATTACGCCGTCGTCCCATAAGTGGGATGACGAATGGAATGCCGTCGATTTGCGCTCGACATCGTCCATCATCGCCTGTTTCCTTTTCAAAGCGGCCTCTTCGTCAAACTCTTTGCCCGATTTCCGGGCCGCTTCTCTCTGGATGATTTCCATTACGCCGGTCAATTGCTCGCCGCCCATTACGGAGATTCTGGAATTCGGCCAGCTAAAGAGGAACCTTGGCTTGTACATTCGGCCATTCATAGCGTAATTTCCCGCTCCGTAAGAGGCTCCCATCATTATGGTTATGGCCGGAACTTCGCTATTCGAAACGGCGTTGATCAATTTGGCTCCGTGCTTGATTATTCCTTCGGTTTCGTATTTCTGACCGACCATAAAGCCCGTGATATTCTGCAAAAACACCAAAGGGAAACGGTTCTGGTTGCATAGCTGAATAAACTGCGCTCCCTTATTCGCCGAATCGCTAAACAGAACTCCATTGTTCGCCAAAATCCCGACTTCCATTCCCATAATCCGGGCGAAAGCCGTAACCAAAGTTTTGCCGTATTCGGGTTTGAATTCCGAAAACTCCGAGCCGTCTACCAATCTGGCGATCACCTCACGGGCTTCGAAGGGCTTCTTAATGTCTGTCGGCACAATGCCCGATAATTCGTTGATATCCAGCACGGGTTCTTTAGGCTCATGCTTTACAAACGAGGCGTCGTTTGGCACTTTCACAAATTCGATCACGTCACGGGCCATACCCAAAGCTTCCTCTTCGGTTCGGGCCAGATAGTCGGCCACGCCAGAAACCCGGCTGTGCATCTCGGCCCCGCCCAAACTTTCCTCGTCAGCCACTTCGTTGGTAGCCATCTTCACCAATGGCGGTCCAGCCAGAAACACCTTGGCTTGGTCTTTTACGAAAATGGCGTAATCAGACATACCGGGAATATACGCTCCGCCTGCCGTACTGTTACCGAACACGACACTTATAGTGGGAATTCCTCTTTTGGAGCGTTTCGTAATCGAGCGGAAAAGCGTACCGCAAGCGTTAAAAATCTTCTCCTGATCAGGGAGGTTGACACCCGCAGATTCTACCAAATAAATCACCGGCAGTTTGTTCTCGTCTGCGATCTCCGCCAAGCGGATGTGCTTTTGCACCGTCGGGTAATCAATCGCTCCGCCTTTCAGCGTCCCGACGTTCGAAACCACCATGCAAATTTTGTCGCTAACCAACCCGACACCGGCTATCAGCGTACCGCCCGGACCAAAGCCCCCCTCTTGGTCAAGACCTGCCAAAGGCAATAGTTCCAAAAACGGCGAGTCTTGGTCCAGCAACAGTTCCAAACGCTCCGACGCAAGCATACGCCCACGGGCTCTGGCGCGTTCCACGTACTTCTCCGCACCCTGAAACCGGCTGGATGAAAGCGCATCTTTCAGCCGGTCCAATAACTTTTCATTTTCGATACAGTTTTCCCTATATGCCGGGGAGTCCGGCAATATCCGTGATTGGTAGGTTCGCATTAAAAATATGGGTTTTGTTTGTGTATGGAACTTACTTCTTTCAGGCAATTCTTAAGCCTAAAAGAAAAAATTCATTAGATAATATAAACATTTAGAATAACAAAACCAACAACACCTACAATCCACAAAAACCCAAACCCCTTGACCGTAAGTAAAATGGCTCAAACTACCCCATAAAGGGATAATGGCCGAAACGGTTTGGAAAAAAGCTCAGATTCAAATACGGCATTACGATATGAAAAAACACGAACTGGACGTCGATATCCATCAATATCCCGAAGCGATGCAGAACACTGTCTGCCTTTTTATGGACGAAGACGGATTGGTACGCACTGAGGCAAGGAAAAAAATGGTGGCCAAAGGCAACAAAAGTCTATCCATTTTGGAAAAACTTTTGGAAAGCGAAGTCATACAAGTAAGGTGGGAATCCGTGAAGGCCATGGAAGAGATTGCCGACCGAACTTCAATCGACACTTTCATCCGGCTAATGGAGCACGACCCCGAAAGCGACGTGAGGGAAGTGGCGACACACGGCTTGGCCAGATTTGGCAAAATCGGCATTGTTCCTCTGCTGGAAAAGCTTATCCAAGGCAGAAAACACAGCTTCCTGTACGAAACCGCCGCCCTGACATTCAGAAAGCTCGGCGACGAATACCAAAAGAGCCACCCCGCCATACACGAACTTGTAGACGCGTTGCTCTCTTCGGAAGTACCGGACGAAACCGTGCCGAATTTGGCGGAAAAGGTACTTCGTCAAATCGATCCGTATAGATAGGGGATTATAAACGAAAAAACCCGCAACTCCATCAGGATTTTGCGGGGCTTTTCTTGCCTATATTTTCACGCTATCTTTATTCCTTCCGGAGATAGACGTTTCCGTGTTGGCCCCTGAGTACAAATTTCACTCCGCCACCGTTTATCGTCGCCCTGAATTTCGATTGGTTATGTGAACCTCGCTCGCTATTCTCCGTCCTTCCCTGGGGCTGATAATCGAAATCCGTGTAGATGTCACCGTAATGCACGTTGAAGTCCAGATTCGCTTTCGTCTTTTTCGGTAAGGAAATATCTATATCTCCGTGACGGCAAGTAAAGGAATTGGGCATCTTCTGATTAACGGCGTCATACTTTGCCGTAATGTTTCCGTGCGTCACATTGGCTGTTACTGGTCCTGTGACTTTCTCCAAAGTAATGGAACTCCCGGCTTCTATACTCAATTCTTTCGACACATCCATAAAAGTCACCTTGTCTGAGTGCATCGGGTTCTTGAAGTCTATCGCCAAACGAACGGGAACCCAAATTTCAAAGTCAGCGTGAACGGCTTTGTGCACTACGCCCGAAAGATGCAACACTCCGTCATGCTCTTTGGTCTCCAAGCCCAAACCCGTATTATCGGACCCCATACTTGATACTGGCCTGAGGCCCGCTGCCTTTTTCGGTAGGCTGATATCGTCCGAAGTTCTCAAGACAATGGAATTATCCTTATGGGTTCTCAATATAATTTTGCCTCGCAACCCGCTGATTCTGATCTTCGATATATTACTCCCTATCTTTTTCGTAACCTCTTTGCTTCGCTTGTCCTTTTCGGCCTTCAGTATCATTTTCCAGTTCGGCTTAAAGGAGCTCATCCCTTCCGCACTGATCCTAGCTTTCAATATCTCTTCCAAGTCACCTACTTCCAGCCTGTTCCAGACCATCGGCCCAGCGTTTTGCTCTAATTCCGCCAAGATCTCGTTCACAAGCTTAAGTTGCTCTTTGGTCATCCCGGGGGCATTCGTTTGCGAGAATGCCGGAAATAGCGACAACTGAACGGCGATTAACAGTATAAATCTTTTCATAATATTCTGATTTCGAATTGTTTCATTGAATTTAGTAAGCGTCAGACCCGGAACTTATGAGCCATGAAGATGATGAATCCCCGCCTTAGCCATCTTTTTCATCTCTTCGCTAGTACTTTCCTTGGCGTAAAACCTGCGTATAGACTCAACAGCCTGCACATCTTTCCACTTTACCAAAGTCTGGATAAGCTGAAGCTGGATGGTTTCGTCTGGTTCAGACTCCAAAGCGCGGGTTATAAATCGCCGAACCGTCGGGGTATCGTAATGTCTGGCTATGCCTTCCAGCGCCGCCAAGCGCACGTTCGGGTGTTCGGCCTGCGTCATCGTGATCATCAGCGCCTCCAAAGTATGCTGGTCGTTTAGGGCTTGGGCTTCCAAATCGTAAATGGCGTCGAGCTGGGCGCTGGGCGAATTGATGTCGAGAATGTACGTGGCCGAGATGTGGGCCTCATCATGCCATTCGTGACGCAACGCTTCGGATATCCCGAAACCCAACAACACCAAAACTATCGAGGCTGCATAGCGGGTATACTTCTTATATAGAGGCACCACAAGCCGTTCCTCCTTCGCCAGAACCTTCTCCTGTTCCAGCATTTTGTAAAAGTCATCCGTCATCCTTAGGCTGGGTTGGATATCATCCAAAGCCTCGTCGGGTAGGAAAATCTCCCGCAGAGCTTCCAGTTCCTTCCCGCAGTCGGGGCACGAGGCCGTATGTTCCTCCACCCGCTTGGTTTCTTCTTCCGTCAACCGCCCGTCTATGTAATCCGGCAACAGGGCGCCGATATCTTCACAGTTCATAACAGTCATGTTTAGGCCAATTGAAAATAGATTTCCCTAAGTTTTTTTACTGACCGGTACACTTTGGTTTTGATGTTTGACACCGTCAGGCCGGTCTGTTCGCTGATTTCCTCATAAGGCATTCCCTGAAATTTGCTCATCAAGAGCAACTCCTTCTGCTCGTCGGGAAGGCGGTCCATGGCCAACCTCAGCGTGTCCTCGCGCTGTAGCCGGTCGGTTTGGTCCGAATCGTGGGCGGGAACGCGAGCCAACTCCTCGGCGGAAATATCGTTTTGCGAGGCGTCCAAGCCCGTACTTCGGCAAGAGTCATAGAATACGTTGCGGGCTATGCGGAACATCCAGCTCCTGAACGTATGCGTCCCCTTGTACGACTTGCGGTAACGGATCATGCGGTAGAATACTTGTTGCGTCAGATCCTCCGCTTTGTCTTGGTCGTGGGCCAGCTTATACATAAAGCGGAACATAGCGAGGCGGTACCTTTCGAACAGCTCGCCCATATGATCGAGCGTGCCGTCACGCACCTGCGCCATCAATTCCTCGTCTGTCATTGGTACCAATTCAGTATCCGTTTTTCATTTCAAAAAGATTTTCGATTCCGATGCCCCACAACCTTTACCCTTCAACCTGATTACTAGCAAGATTCGGAAAGGCCGCAACATCGGCAACAAATAATCAAAAAAAGTCTAATATCGGAGGCCAAAGGCAAAACAAAAGGAGACAATCAATGCAAAACCAAGCGTAAGTCTTTTCCTTGTTTTACAATGAAAATAGAAATCCAGTGTGTAAGGGTATTGGACCCAGTTTATTTTTTCATCAATAATAGGAGTTTTCGGTACAAACCCAGTATGTAATCGTCAGTTACATACTATGTTTCTATGCGTTACATACTGGGTTGATAGCCTTTATGCAGTATGTAACTGTGCTTTATGTACTGTGAAACTATAGTAAAGAATAGGGACAAAATAAAAAAAGCCCCGCAAACGCGACGCTATCCCAGTATATAAAACCCGAAACGCTTGATCCTAAACGCTCTTTTCCCTTTTTGAAGATAAAAAACAGCCTATATCAGACTCCAAAGGACTTTTTGCGCCAGCGTGTTTCATTCTTTATCGGTTAGGCTTTCTCAGTAGTTTGGATTGTCATCCAATTTATAAAAAATAAATAGACTCAGGGGCTCCAGTACCTCATGCCGTGATTTTAGGTAGCAATACCGCCGGTAACGCATGCCGGATATTAGTCGAAAAACGATCTTTTGTACAAAAAAAGACCGCCACGGAGTCGGCCGTGGCGGTCTTTCAAATACTGTTCAGCACAGTATCAGCGTCAGAACCTATACGCAATACCCGCCTGCAAGCCGAGTTTGCCAGCTCCGAAATAATAATCGGCGCCCAGATCAAGTTCAAGGTTGCGGTCCAATGGCAATTGATAGCCTACACCCAGATCGAAATCAACGTCTCCGATAAACAGTCCGCGGGCACGTCCGTAGAAGTTATTGTTCACGTAATACTTCGCACCGATAGCCAAATTGGCCATTCTGTCCCAGAACTGGATACCGCCGGTAGCGGCAAGGTTGTCCATTATAAAATAGTCAGCCTCCAAGTTAAGGATAAAATCCACGTCATTACCTAAGGTAAAGCCCAGGTTGCCGACTCCAACCAACTCCCCCTCACTCTGTGCTACGCTTTCGGAAACTCCCCAAACGCATACAAACGCTATGATCAGCAACAGTTTTTTCATCTTAATAAAAATCTCAAAGGTTAATGATATCGCCCGAAGGCGAAGGTTAAATACGATTATACTCTTGACACGCAAGCCCGGACAAAGGTTGCCGGGGCTTTTGTTTATTGTTTCTTTTCCAGCAAAATCTTGAGTTCCGCAATCTCGTCGCGGTACTTGGCGGCCTGTATGAAGTCGAGGTCTTTGGCGGCGGCCTCCATCTTGCTCTGCGTTTCTTTGACCAGACGCTCGATATGGTCCTTGTCCATGGTCTTCACCACAGGGTCCGACACTACGGAAGCCACGTGCTCTTGCTCGTCGTAGTACTTCTGTTCCTTCTTGGCATCGGCCACAGAGGTCTGCTCCATAATGGCTTCCTTGGACTTGCGTACCGTCGTCGGCGTGATTCCGTGCTCCTCGTTATACTCGGCCTGAAGCGCCCGGCGCCTGTTCGTCTCGTCAATCGACACGCGCATAGAGTCCGTCATCTTGTCGGCGTACATGATCACCTCTCCGTTGGCGTTCCTCGCCGCCCGTCCGATGGTTTGTATCAAAGACTTTTGGTTACGGAGGAAGCCTTCTTTGTCAGCGTCGAGGATGGCGACCAAGGATACTTCGGGCAAGTCCAAACCTTCCCGCAACAGGTTTACGCCCACCAACACGTCAAATACGCCTAGTCTTAGCTCGCGCAATATTTCCACTCGCTCGATGGACTTGACCTCGGAGTGGATATAACGGCACTTGACGCCGGCTTTTTCCATAAACTTGGTCAGTTCCTCAGCCATACGCTTAGTCAGAGTAGTGACCAATACGCGTTCTTCCCGCTCTATTCGTAGCGAGACTTCGTGAAGCAAGTCGTCAATTTGGTTTAATGTAGGACGCACTTCCACCTTTGGATCCAGCAGGCCGGTAGGGCGAATGATCTGTTCCACCACCACTCCGTCGGATTTCATCAGCTCGTAATCGCTCGGCGTGGCGCTTACGAAGAGCACTTGGTTAAGCATTCCTTCGAATTCGTCGAACTTCAGAGGACGGTTATCCATTGCGGAAGGCAAGCGGAAGCCGTATTCCACAAGGTTAATCTTACGGGCACGGTCGCCTCCCCACATCGCCCGGACTTGTGGCATGGTTACGTGACTTTCGTCAACCATCAGCAAGAAGTCCTCTGGGAAGTAGTCTATCAGGCAGAAAGGCCTCATACCCGGCTTTCTTCTGTCGAAGTAACGCGAATAGTTCTCTATACCGGAGCAGTAACCCAGCTCGCGCATCATTTCCATGTCCATTTCCACACGTTCTTTGAGGCGTTCGGCGGCTTCGGGTTGTCCTTCTTTTTCGAAGAAAGCGATTTGTTTCACCAAGTCATCCTGTATCTCACGGATCGCTTGGACGGTAGTGTCTTTATCGGTGACGAAGAGATTGGCCGGAAATATCGACACGGTCTTTTCGTCAGATATCTTGCGCCCCGATTCAGGGTCTATGCGCTGGATAGTTTCGATCTCGTCACCCCAGAAAATAATCCTGTACGCAAAGTCGGCGTAAGCGACATGAATATCGACCGTGTCGCCTTTTACCCTGAAACTTCCCCGAGCAAATTCGGCTTCGGTTCTGTTGTAAAGGCTATCGACCAAATCAAACAGGAATTGGTTTCTAGGCCGATTATCCCCGACAGATATTTCGATTACGCCTTTGGCGAACTCTTCCGGATTTCCCAGACCGTAGATACACGACACCGAAGCGATGACAATCACATCGCGACGCCCGCTGAGCAAGGCCGAAGTGGTACTGAGCCGGAGCTTCTCGATCTCGTCATTAATCTGCAAGTCCTTCTCGATATACGTTCCCGTAGTCGGGATATAGGCTTCGGGTTGGTAATAATCGTAATAGGATACGAAGTACTCGACGGCGTTTTCGGGGAAGAATTGCTTAAACTCACCGTACAGTTGCGCCGCCAAGGTTTTGTTATGGCACAGCACCAACGTAGGCCTGTTCACCCTATTGACGATATTGGCCATGGTAAAGGTCTTGCCCGAACCTGTTACACCCAAAAGCGTTTGGGCTGGTTCGCCGGCATTCAAGCCCTCGACTAATGCTTCTATCGCCTGAGGTTGGTCTCCCGTAGGCTCAAATTCAGTGGTGAGTTTAAAATCCATATCAGTTCGGTTTCCGGAAATTCAGCTGAAGGGTCAAATATCGAACTTGGGGCCAAATTCGCAACAAAGGAACGCCTTATTTTAGGAAACGGGCCGGCAAGTGTTTTTTCCTTACCCGAACGCTCCACTCAAGACTAGTCAAGTATTTTTTTATAATTCTCCATATTTTCGCTGTATTCTGCCCAGTTCGGTTGAACGCTTCTTCATATCCGTTTTCCAAAATTGACTAATTTCACCGATATTTGGCACAAAACCCTCTTTTTGCCAATTATCTAACATCTGGCAAGCGGGAAAACATTAGTCCGTAAATCCGAAAGAAAAGGGAAACGCAATGGGAGACATCTGGTACTTTGATAACGCTGATTTATACGAGGTGTTGTGTCCTCACAAACTAAAAGAATTCGCCAAGAACCATTTCGAGGAATTCGGCAAAGGGGACTTTATTTATTTTAAGGAGGACCCTTCCACCACGATATACTTGGTGAGCAAAGGCAAGGTTCGCATTATCAATTACACCGACACGGGAGAGGAAATGGTGAAATCGGTACTGTCGAAAGGGGAGATATTCGGAGAGATGGCGCTTATGGGCGAAACGGAAAGGAAAGATTTCGCCGTTTGCGCCACTGGCAAGACATCGATTTGCCGTATCAATGTGGACGATCTCCAGCATTTGATGCGGAACCATAATAAGATAAACCTGAAGATATATAAAATCATAGGCCTTCGCCTGCGCAAAATCGAACGGAAACTGGAAGCCATGCTTTTCAAGGACGTGCGCTCAAGGCTTATCGACTTTCTCAGAGACTTGGTAGAGGAGCGTCTAGACGGCCCGATAACGCATCCGCCCGTGGAATTGGAGAACCATTTCACGCAAAAGGACATCGCCGACCTTATCGGCGCCCGCCGGGAAACGGTCACGGCTATGCTCAATTCCATGAAAGACGAGGGGCTTTTGGAGTACGGAAGAAAATCAATCGTAATCCGATGTCCGGAAATACTGAAAGTACCGGGAAAAGAGTAAGCGAAAAAGGGCGAGATTCGGCCATCTGCCATCCCTCGCCCTGACTGTAAAAACCTGCTCTGCCTATGTTTATTTTTTTTCATCTCACCCCCTCTCCGTCCCGCCTTGTGAAAAGGAAGTGGCGACAGGTTTGACTGACCTGCCGCCCGAGGACAGAATACCTACAAAACGTGAGTCGTAAAATGTAATCTTGACTGTTTTTATCGGAGAATTACTCACATTTTCGGCTATCCTCCTTCGCGTCGAAAGTAAATGTGTTGTGCATTTACACGGGCAAACAACAACGCTGGATTTCCCACCTTCGGCCAGGAATTAGATTCCCCGCCTATTATCTTTCTATATTTTTTTGAAAAGAAGAACAGCGGACCCTTTCGCAGCCACATTTACCCCTAGCGCGAAAAGATGGGTGACTCCGCCGTCCTCTTTCATGTATGCTCATAGTCCGTTTTTTCCGAATCACGGAAATACTGTGTGGCAACCGGCGTCAACTACATCAAGTACTGGTACACTTTAGCCTTACTCTCGATCGTAATTTTGACCTGCTTTTTAACAAGTGTTTGTACCGAATCATAGACACTTTCACAAACCGCAAGGCTGGCTGTCAAGATTCCTAAAACGAGAATGTGCTTTTTCATAGTACCCGTGGTTGTGTTTCCGATTACCTACAATGCAAAACACAAGAAATCCTCACCGAAAAGATGTAAGCCGGATTACATTGTTCGATTTGTCAAATACAACCCGCTGATTTTCTTTGTTTTTATAAAAAAAGTACCACGCTTTTTTTTGGCCTAAATTCAGGAAACTTGGATTCTAAAAATCTCAAAACCTATTCGCCCGTTTTTGCGTTAACATTCGGTTACGAACTCCAAACCAACCTCGCTTCCCGCCAAGCCCCTATTATATAGAACCCGAAAATTTGCCCAAGCGGGAAAAATCTTTACATTTGCGGTTGAATGAACAAGAAAATGGACATATCGAATCCGATCCGCACCCTGGCAATAGCTTTGGTGATGTGGCTCGCCTTTGCGGGCACGTGGACGGAAGCCTACCCAACGGGACAGGCCAATATGTCTGTTGTAGAGAAAACCAGCGCCCAAGATTCCGACGAAGAGGCGAACGAACGCAACGAAAGGTTGCCTGTCAGCGAGCAATGCTACCTGACCGTGGCCCAAACGCCGGTTCCCGTAGCGCAATTCACCGGAATTGATCCCGGTATTACGGTATTCTCGTTCGTTCCCGAAATCGTATTGCCTAGCACCAAATACGTGAGGGGCTGGATAAAATTCGCCGGAGGCTTTTTGGAAGTGCTTCTGGAGACCATAATATCCACCAACGCCCCCTAAATCACTTTTTTTGCGACTCCGGTACATCCCGGAATTCGCCGTCCGGCATTTTTACTTATACCGGAATACACCCTTTTGGATTTCGAAAACATTTATTCCATTTAAATTCATAGATCATGCGTAACAAAGGACTGGTTGTATCCTTGACCATCATCATTACGCTGCTTTGCATTTATTATCTTTCATTCACTTGGGCTTCACAGCGCGTGAAGAACGAGGCCACTCAGTACGCCACTGAGCAGAGCGGAAAGATCAACTACGGCAAACAGCAACAATATTTGGACTCGGTGTGGAAAGAGCCCGTGTTCAACCTTTTTGGAGCGGAATACACTTTGCAAGAAGTAAAAGAGACGGAACTTAGCCTCGGTCTTGACTTGCAAGGCGGTATGCACGTAACATTGGAAGTGTCTCCAAGTGCCATCATCGAGGGCTTGAGCGGATACTCAAAGGACGAAAACTTCAAGAAAGCCTTGGAACAGGCCCGCGAAGAGCAGAAGTCTAGCCAAAGCTCGTTCGTTAGCCTTTTTGTAGACGCTTACGAAGGTTTGGTTCCTAACGGAAATTTGGCTCCGTTCTTCGCCAACTCCAAGAACCGCGACAAAGTAAACGCCTCTTCCAGCAACCAAGAGGTTCAGAAATTCTTGGATACGGAAATGAACTTGGCCATCGACCGCGCCTTCAACATTCTCCGTACCCGCGTTGACCGTTTCGGTACTTCACAGCCAAACATCCAGAAACTGGAAGGCACTGGACGTATCCAGATCGAATTGCCGGGCGTAGACAACCCTGCCCGTGTGCGCAAGCTTTTGCAAGGTGTTGCCAACCTCCAGTTTTGGGTTGTTAGCACACCGGACAAGTACCAGTCGGCCGTTATGGCAATCAACCAAAAATTGGTTGACGAATTGCAAATGGCTTCAAAATCGACATTGGACGGCGACACAAGCGCGGTTGCTGGCGAAGTGGCTCCCGAAGACGAACTCGCCAGCTTGACCGGCGCAGACTCGACTTCAACCGATTCTACGAAAGTAGCCCAAGAGCTTGACTCAGCCTTGAACGCTCAAGCTTCTCCGCTTTTGAGCTTGCTGAAAAACGCCACTCCAGGCGCATTGGTTTACGATTTGAACGACACTTCGAAGATCAACCGTATCCTCAACCGTCCGGACGTAAAAGCGCTTATCCCAAGAGACATCAAATTCCTTTGGGAAGTTAAGCCGCAGAAACTTGACAACGGAGACGAGCTGATCTCGCTCTTCGCTCTGGAAGTTGGACGTAACGGACAGCCTGCCCTTTCAGGCGACGTGGTTAAAGGCGCAAACCAGCAGTTTGACCGCACTGGACACCCGGCCGTAGGCATGAGCATGACAGCTCCTGGCGCACGTAAGTGGAAGCGCTTGACTGGCCAGAACATCAACCGTCGCATCGCTATCGTACTTGACGATTACGTATACTCAGCGCCTAACGTGCAGTCTGAGATCCCTAACGGAAACTCGGAGATCACGGGTAACTTCACTTTGGAAGAAGCGAAAGACTTGGCGAACATTCTCCGTTCCGGATCCCTGCCGGCCCCTACCCGTATTGTGGAGGAAGCCATCGTAGGACCTACATTGGGTAAAGAAGCCCAGAACCAAGGTTTGACCTCGATCTTCGCCGGTTTGGCCGTTGTGGTTCTTTTCATGTTCGCTTACTACGCCAAAGGCGGTTTGGTAGCCAACATCGCTTTGGTGTTCAACATCTTCTTCATCCTCGGAGTATTGGCCAACTTGCAGGCCGCTTTGACCCTCCCAGGCATCGCCGGTATCGTACTTACGATCGGTATGTCGATTGACGCCAACGTACTTATATTTGAGCGTATCCGTGAGGAATTGCGTAACGGCCTGAGCCTGACCAACGCTATATCGAAAGGTTACAGCAAAGCCTTCAGCTCAATCTTTGACGCCAACGTGACTACGTTCCTCGTAGCCGCTATCCTTTACGTACTCGGCCTCGGCCCGGTAAAAGGTTTCGCCATCACGTTGATGATCGGTATCGCTACGTCGTTCTTCACGGCCGTATTCGTTACCCGTGTTATCATGTCTTGGATGACCAAAAAAGGCAACGCCAGCAATATGTCATTCGCTTTGCCATGGTCTAAAGACGTAATGGTAGGCGCTAACTTCGATTTCCTCGGAAAGCGTAAAATGGCTTACACGTTCTCAATTGCGTTTATTGCGTTGGGTATCGTAGCATTGGTGATCAAAGGAGGCCTGAACATGGGCGTGGACTTCAAAGGTGGACGTTCTTACGTTGTTCAGTTTGACCAGCCTGTTTCGGCGACTTCGCTGAAGACAAGCTTGATGGGATCGTTCAACAACGAAGGTACCGAAGTGAAGACTTTCGGCGCGAACAACACGCTGAAGATCACCACTACCTTCATGATCAACGACGACACCGACGCCGCTGACGAAACCGTAAAGAACGCTTTGGTAGCGGGACTCGAGAAAGCCACTAACGAGAAATTCGCCGGAGAAGGCGTAAACCCGAAAGCTGGCGAATTCTCAATCCAGAGCTCATCTAAAGTAGGCGCCACTATCGCCGACGACATCAAGACTTCGTCTTTGGAAGCCGGAGTTTTGGCCCTGATCGTTCTGTTCCTCTACATCTTGCTCCGTTTCCGCAAGTTGCAGTTCTCTGCCGGTGCGGTTGTAGCCTTGACTCACGACGTTCTGTTCGTAATCTCGGCATTCGCCATCGCCCGTCTCTTCGGTGTCGATTTCGAAATCGACCAAGTGTTCGTTGCCGCTATCCTGACTATCGTGGGTTACTCAATCAACGATACCGTGGTAGTGTTTGACCGTATCCGTGAGGAATTGGGCGCTACCGTTCGCAAAGTGAACCGTATCGAAGTGTTCAACCGCGCGATCAACAGCACTATCAGCCGTACGCTGATCACATCGTTGACTACGTTCATCGTGGTAATGATTCTTCTGATCTTTGGTGGCGAAGTTCTCCGTAGCTTCTCGTTCGCCATGGTTATCGGTGTACTGATCGGTACTTACTCTTCTATCTTCATCGCTACGCCTGTAGTTATCGACCTTACCAAAGACGAGGTTGAGCCGAAGAAAGAAACCGCAAAAAAATAAATGACACACTCCGCTTAGGAGCCTACCTATAAACAAAAACCGCTTCGTTTCCGAAGCGGTTTTTTATTTTCTATCCTAAACACAACTCAACTTTTCAGGCAATCTCTTTTTTAGAGATGCGACTTCAAAACGGAAATAGCCTTCCAGTTTCTTCCTTAACTTCTTTTTTCTGGGCTGAAATCGGTTCGGAGGCTTGGTCTTCCTTGATATTCCCGCAAGACTTTACGGCAAATATGGCCACAACCAGCCCGAATATCGCTATCGTAATACGGTTTGTCTTCATTCTAATAGAAAGAAATCAATAATTTTCTTCTCTATAAAAAGACAACAGAAGACCAGAAAAAGTTGTAACAATTTGAAAACCCGGACATTTACGTCAAAAATCCAACGAAGCGACCGGGCTTCCATTAACAATCAAAGGCTGATGGCCGACAATTTTTCAATCGTATGCTCCATCATTTGCTCTGTAATGTCGAGGTGGGTTACAAAACGTATCAGTTGCCCTCCGAAAGAAACCGCCTTCACACCTTCTTTCTCCAAACCCGACAAAAACGCCTTAGGATCCAGTGACTTTTTCAATTCGAAGATCACGATATTGGTCTCGGGTTCGATCACTTTCGAAACATACGCCAGGTTTGACAATACTTCGGCTAGACGCTTGGCCCTGGCATGGTCATCTCCCAACCTTTCGACGTGATTATCTAAGGCGTAGATCCCCGCAACGGCCAAAGATCCCGCTTGCCGCATGCCGCCACCCATCAGCTTTCTGATTCTTCGGGCATACTCAATAAATTCGGCGTCGCCCAACAATAATGAGCCTACCGGGGCCCCCAATCCTTTGGACAAGCAAATGGAAATGGAATCGAAGAGGTTGCCGTACATTTCGGGCGTCTCGCCTTTTGCCACCAAAGCGTTGAAAAGCCGGGCACCGTCGAGGTGGAACGCCAAACCGTTTTCATCGCACACTCGGCGTATTTTTTGCAACTCAGCAAAATCCCAGCAGGCGCCTCCGCCTTTGTTGGTCGTATTTTCCACGGCTACCAACGAGGTTCGCGGAGAGTGAATATCGTCCGGGCGGATGCTATTCGCCACGTCTTCGGCGGTAAATCTGCCACGGTCACCGTCCATAAGGCTGAGCGAACAACCGGAATGAAACGCGATACCTCCGCCCTCATAGTTGTAAACGTGGGACAAACGGTCGCAAATCACCTCGTCGGCCGGACGGGTATGCGCTTTGATGGCGATTTGGTTGGTCATCGTACCCGAAGGGCAAAAGACAGCGGCTTGCTTACCAAACATTTCCGCAACTTTTCGCTCAAGGGCATTGACGCCGGGGTCTTCCCCGAATACGTCGTCGCCGACCGGCGCAGCATTCATCGCCTCCAACATACCGCGTGTAGGTTTCGTTACGGTATCGCTTCTAAAATCCGCTATCATACGTATGGTTTTTTGGATGTTACAAAACAGAATCGGGCCTTTGGATCGTTTCAACAGAAGGCGCTGTCTGGCAAAGAAAATACATTTGACCCGAAAAAAGAGGTAAGATTATACGTGTTTGGAAGAGTAATGTTGCCAAAACATCGAAAATATGTCTTATGTCATATTAAATGGCCGGCCAAAACAACGATATTTGCTCCCGACCAATGTATTCGCCGGACCAACCCGGGCCCACACACGACCCTGGCATATTTAGCCCGACACCAACTGGAAAAATAGAAGGAAATACGCCCCTCCGTTAGCCGGTGCGTATCGCCTGATTAAATCATCAACCAACTCCTACGGGAGAAGCCACCATGCTTAAGAAGTTTCTTTTCTGGAGAGTCAAACACATTAACAACAAAAACTTTACGATGATCGTCAGCGGCATCGTAGGTCTGTTGGCGGGTTTGGCCGCGGTGCTTTTGAAAGAGACCGTCCACTTTGTGCACGCATTATTGGAGCCCGAATCAAACACGTTTTACGACAACCCCCTGCATATCGCTTATCCGATAATCGGTATACTGGCCACGGTGCTGTTATCGAGGTACGTGTTTAAAGAAAGAATCGGGCACGGCGTGTCGGACATTCTGTATTCCATTTCCCAGAAATCGTCCAAAATACCATCGCGCAAACAATGGACTTCGCTCGTTTACAGTGCCATCACCGTAGGGCTTGGCGGTTCGGTGGGTCTTGAGGCCCCGATTGTGGCCACGGGATCGGCCATAGGTTCGAACTTCGGGCGAATGACGCACTTGGACTATAACCGGCGAACACTCTTGATAGGTTGTGGTGCCGCGGGTGCCATCTCGGCGATTTTCTACTCGCCCATAGCCGGCGTTATCTTCGCTTTGGAATGTATTCTCGCCGAAGTTTCCGTCGCCACTTTTATCCCTTTACTGATTTCTTCAGTGGTCGGCGCTTTGGTTTCATTGGCCTTGCTGGGGTCGGACGTTTTGTTCTCCTTTAAGCTCCGCGACCCTTTTATGGCGTCTGACACTCCATATTATATCCTTCTCGGGATTTTGGCGGGATTTATAGCCCTGTACTTCACGAAGGTGACTTACTATGTGGAGCCGAAAATCAAGGAAATAAAAAATTACGCCTTGCGTGCCATCGTCGGCGGTTTGGCCCTGGGCTTGGTTATCTTCGTTTTCCCCTCGATATACGGCGAAGGTTACGAAGCCATCAAACTTATGCTTAACGGCAACGGGGTAGATATCTTCGGCCAACAGCATTACCTCTTTACGCCCGGCGAAAGCAACACCGTCTTTTTGCTCGGTGTGTTGGGCATTATTCTGCTCAAACCAGTCGCTACCTCCCTAACCATCGGAGCTGGCGGATGTGGCGGTGTGTTTGCGCCGTCTATGTTCTTGGGCGGTATCACGGGTTTTTTCTTGGCTTCGATTATCAACGTAGTCGCTGGCCAGCCTGTGGTAAGTGTTAGTAACTTTACCCTTGTGGGAATGTGCGGCGTGCTTACCGGCGTTCTTCACGCTCCGCTAACGGGCATCTTCCTTATCGCCGAGATTACGGGCGGTTACACACTGTTCTTGCCCTTAATGCTGGTGTCGGCCATCTCGTTTAGCACAATCTCTTATTTCGAAAAATACTCGCTCTACACCAAAAAGCTAATCCAGCGCGGACAGCTTTTCCAAGACGACGAGGATAGCGCAGTGTTGAACAAGATCATAATCGAGAAGATCATAGAAAAAGATCTGCTTGTCATTCGAGACGGAGCCACGCTGGCGGATTTGGTGGAACTGGTAAAAGTATCGAAACGGAATATTTTCCCCGTTCTGGATAGCGAGGAACATCTGCTCGGCATCATCACGCTTGACGATATCAGGGACAAGATGTTTGATGAGGAAAACCGGTGTAATTTGATCGTGAACACGATTATGCACAAACCACCGGCCACCGTAACGCCTGAAGAAGGCATGCGCGACGCCATGAACAAATTTCAGGCGACCGGAGCGTGGAACTTGCCGGTACTGAAAGACGGAAAATATTACGGATTTATTTCGAAATCGAGCTTGTTCAACGCTTACCGAAATAAGTTGAAGCGGAAAAAAATCATAGCGTAAACACGACAGAAATTTTACTGTAGCCGGCTAAAGAATATCTTATTCTTTAGCCGTTTTTTGTACTAGCCTCTTAAGTATCTTTTTCCAGCATGGAATCCCGCCTTCTTTCTTGACTTCAAACAAAAATTGAATCACTTTTTCTAAATCGACGAGTATCCCGAAATACGTAATAGCAATGAGAATAAATTACCCGACCTATATCTTGTTTTTTTTGTATTAAATAAATTTCAACATATTCAATAAGCTCCACTTACCTAAAACAGGACTAATAATGTAAATTAATTTTACAATCAATAGCCACAAAAAATAAAAACAGTCTTTTTAGTTTAAATTCATTCATAAATATGACTTTTCGATTTTTAATTCACGATCATCTTTCATAGGTTTGCGGTCATATTTTGATTTATTTATTTTTAAACCATTATTTTTATTCACTATGAAGAGATTGTGTAAAATTCTTCCGGTTTTGTTTTTCGCATTGTTAGCGACAGTGACTGTCAAAGCACAAGACGTTAACTTTGGTGTAAGAGGTAGTGCCAGCCTTGTAAATTTCTACGGTGATGACGCAGATGACGCTAAAACAAAAATGGGTTATCAACTTGGCGCCTTTGCAGAGTTTAAATTGTCTGATGCTTTTGCGATCCAACCCGAGCTCGTTTTCTCAAAAGAAGGATCTAAGGATGACAAAGCTGACCTTCCATGGAACTTGTCATACATTAATGTTCCTGTAATGGCCAAGGTCTACGTCACAGAAGGCTTAAACTTGCAGGCAGGTCCTCAAATTGGTTTCTTGGTAGGCGCTAATGTTGACGGAGAGTCAAAGTTGGGCGATGTAGAGGTTAAGGATTCATTTAAATCAACAAACTTCTCAATGAACATTGGCGCTGGATATGATATCACGGAAAAAATTGGTGTTGATCTTAGATACAACTTTGGTTTGACTAAGGTAGGTGAAGAACCTGAACAAGGGGATGCCGCAGATACGAAATCATCAAACATCCTTCTCGGAGTTTCTTTCAAATTCTAATTCCTGCTGAAACGCAAATATCGTATAACTTAGACGGGCTTTTTGCCCGTCTTTTTTATGGTCACCAAACATATTTCACAACACATTAGATGTATTTTTTCATATAAACATATTCTTCGATTTTATAAATTCGCAACACAGTTCAGGTATCCGTGTATTTTTCAACGAACATTTTTAAATCATCATGAAGAAACTGTATAAAGTTCTTCCCTTTGCATTTATCGTTTTCCTCTCCACAGTTTCCGCCAACGCCCAAGACCATATCTTCAGATTAAAGGGAGGGCCGAGCTTGGTTAACTTTATCGGTAATGACGCCAAAGACGCTTCGTCTAAAATAGGCTACCAATTGGGTATGCTAATCGAATTCAGGTTGACGGAAAATTTTTCTATCCAGCCCGAACTTGTTTATTCTAAAGAGGGGGCCAGATTTGATAAAGTTGATGAGGACATTAATCTATCGTACGCTAACCTTCCGGTAATCGGGAAATATTATGCCTCCAAAAACTTCAGTTTTCAGGCCGGTCCACAGCTGGGACTTTTGACCGGCGCCAATGTGAATGGAGAAAACGGAGACGGACAAATAAAAGTCGAAGACTATTTCTCAACCCTTAATCTCACGTTCAATATTGGAATGGGACTTAATATCACAGAAAAAATCGGCTTAGACCTAAGGTACAACCTCGGTATAACGAATGTCAGTGACGATTTGGAGACGACGTACCTTAAACTAAAAGGCGCAACCTTTAGGACCTCTAATCTTTTTCTTAGTTTGGCCTATACAATTGAGTAGAGCTTGAAAGACTATTTTTTCAAAAAAGAAATGGAGACGGGTCACGGCCCGTCTTTGTTATTTATACCATAGGAAACCTCAATTTTCTTTACCCACATTACTTCCGGCTTTTCAGTCAATCATTACAGCCACCTTGATTTCCATTGACTAAGCGTTTACATTTTGTTATCGATTCCTCTGAACTTTTTTGAAATGTAGACCGAAAATAATCCTCAATGCTCGATCCCGAAAAAATGCTTCCGCCTTCCTCTTATCCGGATATAGCCTCGAACCTGAAGGAATGCCAGAGTTTTCTGGACAGGAAAAATTCCGAGCTAAAACACCTTACCCTAAGGTTGATAAATCAAGAGAACCACGCAAAAGCCAAAGACACCCAAGCGGAAAAAATGATTAGTCGGTTAGAATCGATGAAAACCGAACATGATTCGTGTCTGCAACTGGCCGAAATGAGAAAAGAAACTGAGAACGTAAAGAAAAAACACGAAGCACAAGCCATGATAATAGATGCTGAAATGAAAATACTGAAGTTACGGATGTCCAAAACACCGAAAGTGGACGCGGTTATCCGCAATGAGGAGATCTATTGTCAGCGTGAAACGCTTAACGCAAAACGATTAGCCGTGGAGCTGTATATCGAAAACTACGTTATGTCAGGCGTTTTGGGTAGTGGCATCCTTAGTTTTCTTGACAAAACATACGCAGTAGGCGAAAAAACTAATCCATCCGACACTCCGAATATGCGTATACTCCGCTAAGCATGACCAACCTATACGCCCATAAAAAGCTGAGCCTGGAAGAGCGCCAAACCATAGCCCTGTTCTACCGGTCAGGCGCTTGGACCATACGCGCCACGGCCTTGACACTAAACCGGGCGCCTTCCACCATATCCAGAGAACTTAAGCGAAACAGCGCACCTGACGGAACCTATGACCCCTTCTTCGCACACCGCTTAGCTGAGGCCCGCACCCGCATTTCGGCTTGCGTAAAACGCCGAATCTACTTTCTAAATCATAAAATGCGCCGTCTGGATTATGTCCATACGACACCGCACACCCTCATCGCTTGGTATTCGGACACCCTTCTATACTATAGAATCAATCGACGGACTGCATACGGACCAATACGATTCAGACCGCTTTTTGATTTAGACCAAAAGCCTTTTCATTACCGGGAATTGCTGGAACTTGAAAAAATTCTCCGTCAGCACCAAGCCCTAAAACACCCTCCCGAAAATTACGAACAGCCTATAACCGAAGGCCATAATGATGATAATATCGGCGCTCCGGTAATACAGCTAATCCCCACTCCGTCAACACCACCCGACTCGCCGGATTGGTGCGCTTAACTATGCGCAAAAACCACGGCCGAAGCGACAAACATCAAAAATCCCCGACGGAAACGCTCCGACGGGGATTTTTTTTCGAAAAAAACTTACGTGCCTCAAAAAATTTGGAGACTAACTGACCTTGGTTCCCTTCCTATGTCGGTTATTCCCTTGCTGGAAGAAGTCTTCGAAGCCGTGTTGCGATTGCTCACGTGTACTACACCCTTTAAAGAATACCATTTAAAGGAGTATCTATAAAGTATAATGTCGCTTTCACACCATATACCTCAACCTCTATTGTAGGATACCATAATGCATTGTCTGAAATATCAACATAAAAGTAGCTATCAAATTCTGTTGGAGGAACATAGACACCATAAGCTCCTTGAACAGCAACTCTTGAAACTGAGCAATCTCCTGTATCAACCGCTATGGAAGTAACATTCTTTTGATCAAAATAATTTACCGTAACGACGCAATCAATTCCATTTAAAGTAAATGAATAATCCTTTGTCACTACATCGTCGATCGGAATTGAGACTTCGGACGAGTCAAAATTAAAGTCCAAATTTAGTGTAGTGTCATAATTATCCCAATAATCATCACTTTGACCAACTACAATATTAGACAATCCAAAAATCATTATCAAAAGCGAAAAAACAACCATTCTCATAACATTGATATTTAGAAGCTTATAGAATGCTGACCAAACCTTTGGGCCACCTTTAACGCATTTTTATAATTCTTCTTCACATACCAACCGCCACTAAAAAATGGCGCCAGCCGGGTAGCCAGCTGGCGCAGCTATACTAAAACCTATTTATAGCTCTTAAATTCAAATAATTGTAACTCAGCAATACAAGAAAAAGTATTATTAGGGTCCACTTTTCCCCGTCGCCAAAACTCTCTGATAACCATCTTAAAGTATCTTCCTGTTTTAAATTTTGTGAAATAGATATCCTTCGTGTCTTTAGTGTAAGCCTTTCTCCATACAAATACACCTACAGGTTCTCCCCAATTTTGTTCATCATCACTAACGTAAAACTCCGCTTCAGTCAGGTGATCTTTAAGGCTCGTACTATTTCTTGGGTAATATTTTATATAAGCCAACTTTTTAGCTTCTTTCATATCAATTACTACCTCATGAGGAAATGGTGGCGCACTTGATCCCCACACCGTATGCCAAAAATCATAACGACCATCATAAAGTCTTTTCGTCGGATAAGATGAGTGTTGAGGACCATATGAAGTGAACTTATCGGGATCTACAAACTCATCGTTATAGGATCCAGGCATAGTAACTTGGTCTGCATTCACAGAATAACCTTTACTTTTAAATGCCTCAAAAACTGCAACCTTATCATCTAAAGTATTTCCCCAAATCCATGTAAGATCATGTGGAGTGACTTTATACCCCGCAGGTAGAATCTCTTTCTTCTTCTCATGAAACTTCATCACTGCATCATCGCCATACTTTGCTCGTAACCCGTCAATAACCTCCAAGTATTTCCCCTCAGCAACCTCCTGCGGAAAAGCTTTCAACTCCTCTTCCGACATCGTAACGGGATCATAGGCCTGATAATCCGGATGGGCTTTCGCTTTTTCGATAATCGGCTTTACGAAGCGATCAACAGCGTTCGCTACGCCCATATTCTCGGCAACCATAGCGGACACATAAGTCGATAAACCAAGGCTGTCTAATGCCTCACCCGATGAGGCTCCGCTCCATTGGTGAAGAGCTTTTCCTAATTCAAAAGTCATCTGGTCGTTGTCAGCCGGGAAACCTCCGGCGTATGCCCCTACCAAGTATCCGTTTTCAAATTCCGACAAAGGATCTCCCGACGGCATAAGGCTTATATCCAAAGCGTCGGCGCCCTCGCCGTAGCCTGTCTGGGTCTGCAATTCGGTGAAGACCTCTCCTAAACGCTCTTTTGCGTCAGGGAGCAAATCCGCAATGTAAGAGGCTGACGAAAGGCTAAACTTTCCTTCCTCTAACTTACTGTCGAAAGCGACGGTGTTTTTAGGACTGAGGGATACGAACGCAGCACCTTTGTCCAAAGCGCCTTCGGCCATCGTTTTGAAGAAGGCTACGTTTTCGGCCTTACGGTTAGAGAAAATATCGATACCCGAGGCTATCACCACACTACGTTCCATCTGTTTTATAGCCACCACGGGCTTTCCTCCAGCCTCCGCCAGAATTTCCCAGTCACCTTCAAGTTTAAGGAAAAAGCCTCCGTTGGCCGGCGTAACGCTACCGCCCGCTTTCAGGCTCACGGCCCCTACCGGCCCTTGTTCGAATTCAAAATTGAATTTTTTGGTAAAAGCATTAAGGTTATCCAGCTGGTCTCCGTCATTCATGGCGTAAATGGCCACGCTTTTCTCTTTGGAATACCCGACAACCCTCGCCATATCGGCCTCGCTGTACGGACGGTTAAGCTCGGTATTCATATAAACGTTCCACAAGTTTGTGGCGCTCGGATCGGTGCGTTCCATCGCCGGAAGCGATATAGTCTGGTATTGGTTCTCCGCTTCCAAAAAGTCGGCGAAACCGTTGCCCGGCCCAAAAAGCGATGTGTTCCAGTATTGCGACACGTCGTTGAGAACGTGCAAAGGGGCCATATCGAATTTATCTTCGCCCGGAGGGATAAATTTTTCCTCGTCCTCATTGCAAGAGGCCAAGCCGGCTACCATGGCCAAAGCCATCAGCCAAGAAGATCTATGTGTAAAGATTTTCATTTTGTTTTCGTTCAATGTTGAAAAAGGGCCCGCCAAGCGCGGGCCTTAACAAAAAACTTAGGGAGCGCAACCGTTAGCGCCACGACCCCAGATCTCATCCTTTCCGTTGCCCGACTCATTGTTGGAGAAAGTATTTATCCCCAAGAAGATCGGACAGATATTGTATTGATTCAGAAACAGGGCACCACCTTCATTGGCGTAGTTACCGCTTACTTCCGAATCCTTAATCGTGATTTGCCTTTCGGTGTAAATGGCTCCTCCTTTGGATTTCGCATAGTTGTCGATAAACTTGCAGTTTTCGATGATTAACCCTTCCGTACCACTCATAAGCCGCAACACTCCACCATGATATTTTTCGGCCCGGTTGCCTTCAAACACACAATTGAAAAAGTAAGCGTGGGAGTTTTTTCCCTGAAAAACACCGCCGGCTTTTTCCGCTTTGTTGAATTTGAAGTTGCAATTCAGGAAATGCGGGCTACCCGGATTGGAATAAAGCACACCGCCGTCAACGCCTTTTCCGTTGGCGTATTGGAAGGTAAAGCCGTCGATTGTGGAGCGGTCGAGTTTACGCTCGTAACGGTTTGAGAATATCCGGAAACGGTTGCTTTGATCCGCTTCGGCCATCTCTTTTGTCCTTCCTATAATGGTCGGATGCTTCATCCAATCGCGTTGGCTACGTTCTTCTTCCGTTCCGTTAAAGCCTCCATAAAGGTCCCAACCACGCTGTACGGGGATATCCTTTTCGGCGTAAAGCCCTTCGGCCACCCAAATTTCGATTCCCTTTGGGGTGGTTTCCATCGCTGTCTTTACGCTCGTGAAGGCGTTTTCCCAGCTGGAACCGTCACCCGTACCTGTAGCGTCAATGTCTACGAAAGCCATTGGCTTGGTCTCAAAAAGAACCGTATCGCTTACGGCTGTTCCCAGCTCGTTCATAGCCACCAAAACGTAGGCGTACTCCACGCCGGGCTTAAGTTTATCGAAGACTCCAGTTACGGCTCCCTCTTCCGGTTCCACATCGAGGGTGCGTTCCTTGCCTACGGTCCCTTCTTCCCAAAGAGTGAACAGTACGCGGGCTTGCTCGCTGTTTCCGTCAGACAGGAAATCGCCGCTTACCTCCACCCAGTTGAATGAAACGTAACTTTGTTCGCCTGTCTTCGCCTGCGGTTTTTCCACCCCGGCGGCCACCGGAGTCTTTTTGCTCAGGATATCCCCTTCTTCTTTGGATATTTTGTCTTCGGCGAAGGCCGCATAAGCGTACGTCGTGTATGACTTAAGGTCGGTTACGGTAGCCGTAAAAGTCTTTTCCGAAGCATTGTACTCGGCCTCCACTTCTTTACGCGTTCCCAAGTTTCCCTGAACCCAGTAAGCGAATCCCACTTTTTCGATTTCCGTCTCTCCCAAATTCACTACTGTGCCTTTGAGTGTCATTCCGCCGTCCAAGTCACCGGCCACTTCGGTGACCACTTCCAAAAACTTGTCATCTTCCAGAATATCCTCTTCGCCACTGTCTTTGCACGATCCCGCAAAAACCAGCGTGGCCAAAACCATTAAATACAGATATTTTTTCATCGCTGTTTCTCTTTCGTCGGTTATCAAAGATCCAGAGTTTTTCTAGGCATTTCGTAACGCCAATTGTCCTTGTCTTTCAAAAGGTTTTTCACTGACTTATATTTTTCAGGATCAGTTTCCTTGAACTTTCTCGCTACGGTTTCGGCAAACCACGTCAGCCTGTTGGAGCGTGTAGCGAAACGTACCAGATCGTTCCAACGGCGTCCTTCGTAAGCGAACTCCAAAGCCCGCTCTTCCAGAATCGCCATTTCCACCAAGTCTTTTCGAGCGCTCATCTCCGGATAACGGTCCTGAATATTTTGCAGATTTACCCCCTTAAGGCCCACTCGCCCACGAACGCCCGCTGTTTTTGGCGAACCGTCAAGCTTTTCATTGATCACGTCCAATGCCTTGTCCGAATCCCCGGCCAAATTGATAGCCTCGGCATATAGCAAATGGAGATCCGCCGCGCGATAAATGCAGTAAACGGCGTCGTTCTGGTTTCTGGTAGGTGACTTGCCCAGCATATATTTGTAAACCAAAGTATCAATACCGATACGAGCATATGACTTATTAAGGCCTCTGGTAAAGTCTCCCGTAAATAAAACCCCCGAACTCCCATCTCTAGGCTGGGACTCCCAAGCTTGCACAGCCAATTCGGTCGGCTTCAGAACATAACTGTGGACCGGATTATTGGAAAAAAGCGACATCAGGCCATTGCGCTGATGCTGTGAGCGGGAAAACGGAATGGCTGTCAGGTGTTCGACCTTTGATACGTGATCTCCGATCGAAACCACTTCCCAAAATTTCCTCCAATCACTGCCCGAAGCCTCAGAGCATTTAAGGGTCAAATCATCTTTGCCGGTACCGCCACTAATGATAGCGTCGTAAAACAGCTCCGAAGCGCGCATATAGTTCCCCGATTCCAAGTAAAGCTCACCCAACAGCGCCTTTCGGCTAATGCGGGTCAGGCGCCAAGGCTGGCTTACTTCTTTCGGGTCTTTGTCTTTTTCCTTTTGGAAAACCCTCCAATCCGGCACGGGCTGTTCTATCGCCTCGTTCATTTCCTGGATCAGCCAGTTGACCATATCCACCATTCCGTAAACGGGGGGATCATAATCTCCGAAAGTTCCGTTCAGGCTTTCTTTCACCACCGGCACTTTGCGGTAAGTGCGGGCCAACTGTAGGTAAACCCAAGCCCGGAGCGTCTTCACTTCGGCTTCCAGGCCGTTGTACTGCAATTCGGTCATCTGCGGATCGGCTTTCGCCTTGGCCATATTATCCAGAATATCATTGCAGTTCAGAATGATATCATAATACGGGCGGGCATCGATATACGGGTTGTCCGCCGACACGTTATGCAATTCGATTTCCTCCAAAAAGGCATCGTAATTGCGGGTGGTCGTCATCAAATCCGCACGCAGATCGCCGAGCACTACCAGCTCCTCCACCAAATCCTGCAGACCGGCGTAGGCGCCTATAACTCCGCGACGCACTTGGTCAAGGTTTTGGTAATGATCGTCCCTGTCCTGGATCAAATCCTGCGAAGGTTCCAGAAACGAGGAGCAGGAAAACAAGAGGGCCGAGACCGCCACCATAAGGGCGGCCTTGGCTATTTTCAGTTTATGAAACACTGTTCTCATCGTAATAAAGCTTATATTCCCAACTTAACGCCCATCATCACCGAGCGGAGCTGTGGCAGGCGTCCGTAATCGACGCCGCGCTGCATCACGTCGTTGCTGTACGACACGTCGGGCGACTGTCCCAGATATTCCGTCAGGGTAAAAATATTCGAGGCCGAAACGTATGCCCTAAGGCTACGGATCAGTTTGTTCCGAATATCGAAATCGTACGAGACCGCCACGTTGCGCAGACGCAAGAACGATCCGTCCTCGATCCAACGGTCCGAGAAGCGGGCGTTTCCGGCCGGATCGCCAAAGCTGGCTTTCGGAATATCCGTTACTTGACCGTCCTCTTTCCAGCGACGCCCCACGGCCTCCGACTGGTTGGCGTAGCCTACCATCGATTCCAATGTCTTGCGCTTGTAGTTGAAGATTTCGTGGCCGTAAGCGTAGTCGAACACCAAGTTCAGGCTGAGCTTTTTGTAACGGGCGTTCGCCGTAAAGGCTCCGAAGAATTCAGGCAACGGACTTCCGATATCGGTTTTGTCCGATTCGTCGATTACGTTATCACCGTTCAGGTCCACGAAGGCCATATCGCCGGCTTTGAAAGGGCGGTCATGACGGTCGCGCAGGTTCAGGCGTTCGGCTTCTTGCGCCGTGGCGATTACGCCTGCGGTTTTGTATCCGTAGAACGTATTGATCGGGTCGCCTTCGCGAGAGATAATCTCACCACCCTCGATTTGGGTTTGCAGAAAACGGACACCATCAGCACCGAGGCTCGCGTTGTCGCCAAGTTCCACCACCTTGTTTTCGTTGGTGGCCACGCTGGCGCCAAGATCAAGGGAGAAGTCCTTGCCTCGATAAACGTCCACGTTCACGGCCAGCTCAAAACCGGTATTCTCCAAAGAACCCGAGTTGCTGAGCAATAGGTTGGTACCGTAAAAAGTGTCGAGTTGCTGGGCTGTGATCAGGTCTTCCGTAGTCGTTTTGTAATAATCGGCGGTAATACGCACACGATTGTCGAACAACGTAAAGTCTACACCCAAATCCAGTTGCTTGCTGACTTCCCATTTCAAATCCGTATTGGGAATACCGCCGCGCACCAAGCCGGAAATATTGAAATACGGACGGGCTACGTAATAGAAACCTGACGAATAGTACCCGATATCATCGTTGCCCGTAAAGCCGTAACTGGCCCTGATTTTGAAATCGTCCAGCCATTTGGCGGAAGCCAAAAACGGTTCGGCTGACACTCTCCAAGCCGCCGAAGCGAAGGGGAAATAGGCCATGCGGTTGCTTTTGGTAAAGCGGGAACTGATATCCATATTCACGCCGGCGTCCAGATAATATTTATCGAGGTAAGAGTATTTGGCCCGGCCGTAGAAGGAAGCCATATTCCAATTGCCGTTTTCGGGCTTAAGCTGACGGTAGTTACCGTCTCCCCTACCGATTACCGTAAACTTATCGGACGGCGAGTTGATATCCGTAGCCAGTTCCTCTTCCAGTCTGTTGGTCCGGATTCTTGTGCCCGCCTGTACGCCTACGTTATGCCTGTTGGCGATTGTTTTGGCATAGCGCAAGCGGGCCTCTCCCAAAATCGAGTAGAATTGTTTTTGGGAATTCTGCATTACGCTTTTGGCTTGGCCTTCCAACTGCGGAACACCGCCTGTACGTGGCACGAACGACCCTTCGTCAAGGTTGAAAAGATCAGCAGTCAAGTCTACGTCCAAGTCCAAATCTTCGTAAATCCGTTGCGTGGCTTTCAATCCAGCTCGCACGCGGAAGTTTTCGTGAAGACCTACGCCGTTGTCAACCAAGGACACCGGATTACTCATTCCGAAACCGCCCACTTCGTCATAAAAAGGAAGCTCGATTCCCTTTTCGCTTCGCTTGTAAACGCCCATCAAAGGCGACTTGAGCGTGGCGCTAAAAGTTGGGTTTGTCGTTCCGTTCAGTCCTTCGGGCCGGATGTTGGCCGTCACTTTCGAAAGCGACACCTGCGGACGAACCACCAAGCTTTTCAACATCTGAATCCGGGCGTTCATCCGAAAATCGAAGGACTCGTAATCGGTGTTTTCGACTACATCTTCGTTTTTATTATATCCTACTGAAAGGTTATAAGAAGCGATATTATCACCGCCCTCGATATTGGCGGAATAGGCGCTCATCATTCCGTTGCGATACACCAAGTCTTGCCAATCCGTGTCTTGGCCGTAACGGTAACGGTCTTCGCCTTCCGCTTTTTCCACCAAATAAGGAAATTCGTTTTCCACTTGGGAATAGGAAAGACCACTGCCCAAGGCTTGCTCCAAAGCGAAGGAACGGAACCCCTTAGCGTCCAAAACCGGTACGGTACGGGGAGCCTGAATCCAGCCCAAATTGGCGCTAAAATCTACCCGGGTCTTTTTTACGTTACTCTCTGAAGTGTAGACGTAAATCACGCCGTTTGAAGCGAGCGAGCCGTAGATGCCGGCCATTCCATCTTTCACCACGGTCACTTGCTCCACGTCGCGGAGTCTGATATTCGCCAGCGGATTGTAAGTATAACCCTCCACGGCGGAAAGGCCTCCGGTATTGGTTTCGTAAATTACGCCGTCCAAAACGATCAGGGGCTTGGCTGTCGTTGACATTCCCGAAGTTCCCCGGATAGTCATCATACCGCCAGTCGCCGAAGCGCCGGAATGCGATTCGACCAACATGCCAGGCACCATACCTTGCAAAGCCTTGTCGAGGCTCAAGTATCCGCGCTCGCGGATCTGGTCACCGGTAAGCGTAACCGACGAGCCGGACAGGTCACGTCTTAGCTGCGAGCCAGCCTCGGTTTTCACCGTCTGCTCTCCCTTTGCGGGACGATCCACGCCCACAAGGCTGATATTTACTTCAGAGCACCCGTGGAGAAAAACACGCCTTGTCCTATAATCCGCAAAAGCGAATTCCAAAGCCACTTCGTCTTTTGACGAAATGGGCAAACTGAAGCGTCCGTCGGTATCCGTAAAGTCAGACACCCCTTTGCTTCCGACCAAGTTGACCACCACCCCTTCCAAAGGCGCTCCGCCGTAAGCGTCCTTCACGACGCCGGAAACGGTCTGTTGCGCCCGGGCCGATATGCCGGACAGCGTCAAGGCCAAAAAGAATATATGAATTAAAAATTGTCTCATTTCTGAAATGATTAATCGTTGTTAAACCGTTGCGACGATGAAAAACTCCGGCGCAACGGACGTCCCTAACGCTACTCTTGTACCGGCATAAAAACCATATTGCCGATCGCCATCTTGTACTTGCCCTCATCGTCAGGCACGTTCACCTCAAAGCGGACGGTCTTTTCGCCAAACGTCCCGAATTTTATATCAGGAAAAAACACGAGCGTTCCGTCTTCCGCGGGGTTATAGTGCGTAGTGACTTCTTTGCCGTCCACATAGACAATCGCCTGTGTACTCTCCGGCCCCCAGCCTTTTACCGACAGGGAATAGAATCCCGCCATCAGTTCAGGAATCCGGTATTCGAACCAGAAAGGCTTTTCGGAAACGAATGTTCCGAAGAAATCGCCGCCAAATTTGTCCCGTCCGAATTCCACTTCCTCATCGCCGGAATCGAAGTACAGGTGTTCGTCAAGCGATCCGTCCTCAATGATACTGCGCCCCATCAGGGGAGAGGAAAGGAAATCCACATCCGTAAGCTCATGTACAAAACCGTTGCTCAGCTTTTTGCCCGGACGGTCCAGCCATTCTTGGGTAATGAGGATCTTCCGGCCTGTAGTAGTAGTGAGCGTATCACCCAAAACCAGAGTCTCGGTATCTTCCGCAATCAGGCTTGAGCGAAGAATTTGCGTCAGCACTTTTTCCACATTTTCTTCATCTTTCAAAAATTCAGGAAGATTGGAAGCTTCTCCATAATAGCGCTTTACCATTCTGTCGAATGTGGCTTCGAGCATTTTATCCGAATACAAAAGACTGCCGTATTTACGATCCTCGTCATTGATATCGCCCACGTTTCTGAGGAAGATATAATCGAGCATGAAGGCCGAATCGTAAACGGTACGGCCAAGCTCGTCCACACCCAGAGGAAAGCTGTTTTTGATGTCGAAAAGTAAGCTGTCGTCCAGCACCATTTCCTTGTAGGCTTCATAGCCTTCGGTCTGCGCCCAAACGTTTTGGAAAATATTTCGTTGCGGCAACAACGGCGCGTCCAACGTATACACTACACCGTTTGAGCAATGGACCGGCTTGGCGCCAAGACGCACCGTACGGTCAAAGCCCAAGCTTCCGCCTTTTTTGCTTGCCCAAATGTTCTTTCCGTCATAAAGCGACTTTACCCAAAGGTCTTCGTCGCCTTCCAGCATATAATCGTACAAAAGAGAGTTCCCGATATGATACGACACGATTTTGGCCATCGAGTCCGCCGGAACCGATAAGCCTTCAAGGCTTCCCTTCGGCGGAAGAAAAAGCGTCACGGGACGCACGCCGGAAATGCTGTCCATATAACCGTGCGTCTTTACCAATTCGGCAAACTGGGCGTATTCGGCATTGGAGGCCAAGTATTCGCCTACTGTTTTGTCCACCGAATCGCCTTCTTTCGTGTAATGGTCCTCGAAGTCACTACACGCCGCCAGTCCCAACAAAACGGCGAAGAGCAACCCTGATCCTATCTGCTTAAAAATTTTCATCGCTCTTTTAGTTTACCGGTTTGAAGACGAACACATCCAGCGCCAAACGGCCTCCCGTAAAGGATTCCAGTCTGATCACGTGCGGTTCGTTCTTATCGAATTCGTATTCGCCCAAAACGAAAGACCCGGCTCTCGGAGGCATTACGTTCTTGCAAAGCACGTCGTCCATGTACACCTTGTAGCTTCCTTCCGATCTTGTGTCGCCCACACGAAGGCTAACCTCGTATTTTCCTTTCAGGATCGGTTTGGTCTCAAACTCGAACCAACCGGACGACGACGAGTAACAGATAAAGTTGTCGGACTCATGCAGGCCACCAATATGGGTGTAGTAGCGATAAGCGAACTTGTCGTAACCTTCGCCTCGCCAACGCTCCACATCCTTTACCCAAAAGCGGTATTCCTTGTACTTGGCGTCCCAGCGGTATTCGTCCAGCTCGGGTACGGCGCCCATATCGTCGTAAACCGTAGCCGGCGCCAGCTCTTTGATGGTGAGCACGTCTTCCAGCGCATGGATCACCGCGTTTTTCGACTGATAATCGAGGCGGCCCAAGTCCAGGCGGTTCGATTCTTCGGGAATCACTTCCTCGAAAATGTCGTATTCGGGATTCACGAACACTTGGCTTAGCTCCTGACTCTTGTCCAGCCTTACCATGGTTCCGCCGGCGGTCAGGATAATGTCCGAAGCCAAACGGTTCGAGTATTTTTTGCCCGAAATAATATGGTGCCTCACGAATCTGTGGAGTTCATTTGTTCTGGAAGTGTAATCCGTTCCGGCTCCCAAGAACTCAACCAGACCGGCGAAGTCCTTAACGCCTTTTTTGGCGAAAGCCTGATCGGTTTCGGCGTAAACGGTATAGCGGACTTTTTTACCCTCGGGTGTAGTCATCAGGTCCAGCGTATCCACCAAACCCGCTTTCTCAACGGCTTCGGCGAAAATCCCGAACTCTCCGATATCCACCAACGTTCCGTGGACTCCTTGTCCGATAGGTTCCACCGGCTTGTCCAGAATATGCACCACACCGTTTGAGCATTCGATATCGCGGTTCACGATTTTCGATTTCTGGTTAACAAGCATATTGCTGAATCCTCCGGCGCCGAACATTACGGTGAGGTAGTTGCCGTTCATGGTGGTGTCGCCCATCGGGCCTTGGTTCAGCGTGTAACTGAAATAGTCAGTCATCACGATGTTACTTTTCACCAAAAGGTTAACCTCGGCTTTTTCCATGCTCTCCAAAGAACGGTTGCCCAAAAAGGACTGTACGCCCTCGTTTTCGCAAATCAGAAACGTGTACGAGCCGCGGGCGTTTACCATTCCGTAATAATCCGAGGCCTCGATCACCTTGAGCCATTCTTCGAAACGGCCTTCCGGGTCGTTTTCCATAAACTGGATGGCCGTCTGGAGATTGTCGTCGGTGAAGACGGCGTCTTTGTCCACCTCGTCGCAGGCGCCGAAAGCCAGCACCAGCAACAATGCTCCCAGTTTTGCCAATCTGTTCAGGATTATATTTTTCATAAATCCAAGATTATTCATAGTAAGGATTTTGTTCGAGTAGGTTGTTGCTCCTGACCTCATCGTAGTGGATAGGCAGGTAATGACTCATCGGGTCGGAAAGCAAACTGATCCAGCGCGCCTGCTCCGTCGGGTCGACGTTGGCGGTGAGAACGCTGATCAGCAAATCTTGGCGAGAATAGTCCCGGCGCTTGGAGAAGCGCAGAATGTCGAACCAACGCTTGCCTTCGTAAGCGAACTCCATGGAGCGCTCGGCCAGCAAGACGTCCTCGGCTTCGCGCAGGTTTCCGTTAAAGATCTTCGGTCCGAGGCCAGCGCGTTCACGCACTTTGTTAAGCTCCTGCTGGGCACCGAAAAAGTCGCCTTTCTCCACCAAAGCTTCGGCTTTCATCAACAAAATATCGGCGTAGCGGTAGACTACCCAATTGGCTCCCTCATCCTCGTAGTTGCTTCCCAAAGCGTATTTCCCGACCAATAGGCCTTCTTCGGAAGCGCCCAAGGCCAGTATTCTTCTTGGATCTCCATCCTCGTATTGATCAAAAATCACTGGACTGCCGAATACCCTCGGCAACAGATCCTTACGACCGAACAGGTTTTTGAAATCGTTACGCTGCCCGCCGTCCTTATGGAACTGCAGTTCGAAAATTCCCTCGTGCGTATTTCCTTCCTCGAAAATGATATCCATACGATCACCGTCGATCAGAGTATGCGACGAACGGTTGATAACCTTGTCGCACATCGAAAGGGCTTTGTCGTATTGTTCGTCCCAAAGGTAAACATCGGCGAGAAGAGCCTGCACGGCCGCTTTCGTAGCCCAACCTTTGTTGAACTCGATGACCTCAAAACCTTGGTTTACGTAACGTTCTGCCCATTCCAAATCTTTGATGATTTGGTCAAGCACCACACGCTGTTCGCTTTTTGGAAGGAACAAATCCACGTCGTCGGTATCGGTGGGATCCAAGTAAAGCGGCACATCACGGAAAGTGCGCAACAGGTAGAAGTAAGAGAGCGAGCGAATAAAATACGCCTCGGCCTCAAAGGCCCGGAGCTCTTTCGTGGTAAGCGAGCGGTCGGAAGTACGAACCTGCGGAGCGTATTTGAGCACCGTGTTGGCGTAGTTGATCGCCTTGTATATTCCGCCCCAAGCGTTGACGCTGTTCTTCGGCAAAACCTCCAAACGCATCAGCTTCGAATAGTCCTTGGTACGCTCGTCGTCGTCTTTAGCTCCGGGAGCCAAAGATCCCGAACGGATTTCGCCCCACAGAAATAGAGTATTCGCTTGCGAAGCCAGTTGTTCATACGAACCGTTCAACGCGTTTCGGATATCTTCCTTGGATTTCCAGTACTCCTCCAGCGTGATATCGTTCTCCGGACTGACATCCAGCCACTCGTTGCAAGAGGCCGTGGCCAACAAAGTCAGCGCGGCCAGAAAAATGTTGAAAAATCTTTTCATCGCTTAGAAAATTACGGTCAGACCCATCGTGTACGTGCGGCTAGGCGGCGTGGTGGCGTTGTCGATTCCGAAGAAGAACGGATCCGTTCCCAACGGCACCTCGGGGTCCTGTCCGGTGTAGTTCGTGAAAGTGTACAGGTTGTAGGCGGTGAAAAATACCGAAAGGTCGCTCAGGCTGTATTTGCGCAACCACTTTTTGTCGAAGCGGTAATTGAACGAGAGGTTCTTCCAACGCAAATAAGAGCCATTTTCCACGAAACGATCTGACCCGAGCCAGTTGTAACCGTCGCTGAACACGGCGCGCGGAATGTCGGTATCGTCGCCCGGGAACCTCCACCGGCGCATTGTGGCCGTACTTTGGTTGTCGGTGTTGTACATGTTTTCGGATTTCATCCTCGACATGTTGACGATATCCTGCCCAACTCTGTAATGGAAATTAGAACTGACACTCAAGCCTTTGTATTGCACCCGAACACCGAATCCGCCTGTAAACTCCGGATTACTGGATCCGAGGAACACCACGTCACTTTCATCGATAAAACCGTCGTAATTACGGTCGCCGTAGATGGCGTCGCCACCTTGGAACACGTAATTGGAACCTTTCATCATCATGCGCATCGGCTTGCCGGTGTTCTGGTCTATCACCACTTCGCCGAATTTGTCGTATACCACGGCGTCCTCGTTCCTTTTGTAAACGCCTTTGTAAGTGTAGCCGTAGAATCCGCCTATCGGGTCGCCTTCGGAAATATGGGTGGCGTAGTTGCCGTTCTCCAACAAGTTGCCCCGCTCAAGACGGAAATTGTCGGGAACTTCCTCCACGGTGTTAATGTTTTTGGAGATATTGAACTGAAGATTGACTCTCCAATCCTTGGTTTTGTAGACTTCGCCACGCAATGAAAGCTCTATACCTTTGTTATCCAAGCCTCCTTGGTTACGGGTCAAAGCGCTGTAGCCTGTAGCTGTAGGAAGTTCCAACGTCCAAAGCAAGTCCGTAGACGTTTTTCGGTATACATCGAATTCCATATGCAAGCGGTTGTCGAACAACGCGGACTCAAAACCGAGGTTATATTGCACCACTTTTTCCCAGCGCAGATTATTGAGCTTTACGTTTGACGGGTACACATTCGGTTGGAACATATACTGCGAGCCCGTCTTGTAGATACTGTAATGCGAATTGCCTGACGGCGCGCGACCATTTACTCCGTAACTACCACGGATCTTGATATCGTTGACCCACATTACTTCGCTCAAGAAATCCTCTTCCGAAATACGCCAAGCAGCGCTAGCGAAGGGAAACATACCCCATTTGGTGCCGTCACCAAAGTTGGAACTTGCGTCTACCCTTGCTCCACCGCCTAAAATATAGCGGTCTTTCCATTTATAATGACCGTTCAATACGGCGCCCATACTACGGCTACGTCCGTTGCTGGAAGACAGCGCGTTGACACGTCCTCCGCCAGCTCCGGGATCGTCAAAATACTGGGACGGCAATCCGCCCGCCGTGGCCGAATAGCTTGAGCTCCTGGACTCGCGGGTTTGCCACTGACCCAAAACCGTAAGCTGATGGTCCGCACCGAGATTCGGCGTATAGATCAGCTTAGTGAGCGTTTGGGTCGTAAAAATATCCGACGACCCTTCCGATGACTTATTGATGCCACTCTCATTCATATAAGCGTTTGAGGCGGCTTCGGGCATAAACAGCTTTGTCCGGCCGTTTACCAAGTCGAACGACAGGTTGGATGTCAAAGTCAAATAATCCGTAATGCTGTAATTAACCCTAAACACCGATCGCAAGCGGTTTTCGAGATAAGAGTGACGAGCCTCGTTCAGTACCGCCACCGGGTTGTACATTCCACGGCCTTGGTAAGCTTCGGCGCGCGGATCCAAAAAATAACGGTCCGAACGCACGCCCAAAGTGTCGTATTCGTAAACGCTTTGGTTCGGCATTTTCCGGTAAGCCAATGATCGCTCGTTTCCGTAGTAGCTTCTTTGGTTATCCGAACGGGTGTATGAGAAATCGGAACTTACCACCAAACGGGTCGATACCGTATAGTCCAAATTGGAACGGAAAGTCAAACGTTGGAGGCCTGTGCCCGTGGTCGTTCCTTCTTGGTCAAAATAACCGAGGCCGACACGGTACCGCGCTTTTTCGCCACCGCCGGTAAGCGACACGTTGTGCTCTCCGCTCGTTCCCATCTGGGTTATCTCGTCGAGCCAATCCGTGTTTTGGCTATAGTTGTAGTAATATTCCCACGTTTCATCGTAGTTTAGTTCGGGGAAGTTGTCTCCCGTCTTGCCAGCGTTTCTGTTAAAGCGCGCTTCTTTCTGCAACGTCACGTAATCGCCACCGCTGAGCATCGGAACGGGATCCGGCTGTACGGACACGAAAGACTTGTAACTGTAGCGAAGCTGAGGCTTCATTTTCCGGCCACGGCGCGTAGTGATCTGGATAATACCGTTGGCGGCTTTCGCTCCCCAAATGGCGGCCGAAGCGGCGTCTTTAAGAATCTCCACCGTCTCTATATCGTCCGGGGCGATGGAAAGCATGGCACCGTAATCGCGGTTATCGGCCGAGTTGAAGTCGAAATCATTGTCGATCTGGACATCGTAGGGCAAACCGTCAAGGATAATCAGCGGTTCGCGGTCGCCGTTTATCGTGGCCGTACCGCGGATACGGATCTGCATACCCGCACCAGGATCGCCGGAAACGGCCGTGATATCTACACCGCTTATCTGCCCCTGCAACATTTCATCCACAGAAGCCACAGGAAGGGCGTCCAAATCATCAAGCTTCACTTGGCTGATGGCGGTCGCCTTATCCCGGATAGCGATAAAGCCATCGCTGGTAAAGCGCTCGCCTTGTACCGTCACCACTTCCAGCTCGGTATTTTCCTCCCGCATTCCGATGTCTATCTTCGAGCTTCCGTTTACGGGTTGCATTATCCTTTTATAGCCTACGGAAGTAAACTGCAGTTTGGAGTTGTTTTCCGTCAGTTTGATCATGTAGAAGCCGTTAAGGTCGGTGACCACACCGTGCACAAAACGTTCTTCCTGATCCACCTCGACCACCGTTACGCCGGGGAGGCCTTCCCCGGTTTTGGCGTCTTTTACGTAACCTTGGACCAATTGCCCCTTTTGCGCCACAGCGGAAAAGGACCAAAGGAAAGCCAAGGCCATAAACATTATAGTTTTGTTAAATGAATTCATTCGCCAACCAGAATATTGTCGATAAGTTGTATTGTGCCTTCGGAGAGAAGAAGATTACTGAAACGCTCGTCCTCTATTACCCGCGCTTCGTTGCCGGAAAGGTCCGTGAAACGAAGGTCGCCGGGGGCGTTCGTCACGTTAATCTTACGATATACTTTCCTTTTGATCTCCTGCTTGGTATCAAGCCTTCCTGAAAAATCGCCATCTGAATAGACCGCCTTGTTTTGCACAAAGAAATAGGCCAGGAAACTGCGCAGTTTTTCCAAATCTTGGGGAATCTTGTCGCGATTGGCCTCTATGGCTTCGTTTGTCGGAACCAAAACGGTCATCTCTTCCTGACCGGCCAACAAGCTGACAAAGCCTTTCTTTAACAGGCCGGCATTCTCCAATAATTTGCGGAACTCCTTGTACTCGTCGATATCCTCATTGGCCAACAAATCCGATATGGTTCTCTTCGGACGCCACAAGACATCGTCAATCTCATAGAACGTTCCATTATATCCGCGTTCGTCCTTGCCCAAAATCTGGACTGGCTTCGTGTCGTTCAGTTCATAGTTGCCTCCGGCAATAAGGTTTCCGTCCTTAATGGCCAGATAACGGCCCGGGCTCAGTGTTCTGGCGAAATATCTGGTCTGTAGGTCCTGCACATCTTTTCCGGATACTAAGTGTAATTCCACAAAGTCCCGCAAATCGCTGTCACTCATTGTCCTCGTTTCGCCCAAAAATGGATCGGTATAGCTGAACTTCTCCTTTTCCTCGTCATATTCGAAACCATGCTTCCTCATCGTTTCGTCGGATGGAATAAACGCCGTAGACATAATCTCCGGGTCCATTACCCGAGCCACGACTTGGTTTTTGGTAACCGCCTCTACCCGATTGACGATCTTGAGCATAAACGAATACTTCGGATCAAAAACCAAAGGCTTGGTAACGGACTTGAAAAGTCTGGGAGCCAATACGGTATTGATTTCGTAGATCACCGCATTGTTGCAGAAATCCGTGGAGAGCACGTTCGACTTTTCCAGCGACAACAGCTCCAAATTACCTCCCACAAACAGTCCCAATTCCGAAGGCCTAAGCCAGTGATTTGTGCGGTCACGCACGGAGAGACAGTGATTTTTCAACAAAACCTTGATCGCATCGTCCGGAATATCGCTGATAGAACCGTAAAAGCCCGGCGTCACAAATTCGCTTTCCAGATAATTGGTCAGCACTTCCGAATTAGGAATCGTGGCGTTGTTGACCATACTGAGGTAATAACCGTATTTGGTTGACATGAAAATGTCTTTGGCTATCCAGTCAAGATCATGCGAACCGTAGGTTTTGGTAAACAACGAATCCTTAACCTCCCCAAGTTGCTCGTTTGTAGCGGCGGAATTGAAACTGTAGCGCGCAAAACGGTTTAGCAATTCGTAAAAAGTAGCGAACTCCTCACGCTCTGCCAGAATAGTCTCCAAAGGTTCCGCTACGGGAAGTACCCGGTCGAGGACATGGTAAAAACCGTTCAGCGATTTTTGGTCGGGACGCAAAGCTATCGCGTCTCCGGCGTTAAATCCCGTAAACTTGCTGTCGGGAAAAACGAAATTGTAATCGTCCTCCTCCAAAATGCCCGAATCCGGATGGAAATAGAAAATCGGGAGATAGGCCTCCTGTCTGGCGATTTTCTTTACGGTGCCGTTTTCGGGGTCTGTCGTAGGAAACGGCAAAGGGGAATAAATGGTCTGTAGCTTGAAACGGTGATAGTCATTGCCACTGCTCCCGAAACCTTCCTCGCCTTTGATCTCGCCCCACTTTTTACCTCCTGATCTGTTCAGGCGTTTCATCTGGTCCCACGACATCATATTACGCACCACATGGGAATTGACAAGCATCCGTAGCGTCTCTTCTGGAAGTTCGCTCACGTCACTCACCCCATGGACATCGTTCAAATATTTAAGCATCCCCTCGTCCGTAGGGGGAAAAATAGTGTAGGCGCTCCGTTCCAAGTCTTCGCGTTTGCCTATCAGGTCGATAGCCTTCACAAACTGGGAAAGGTCTCCTTGTTTTTCCATGGCCAAGACTATCCTGTCACCCAAGGTGCCGGGAATGTCGTAATGATCGACGTCGTCGTTACAGCCATAGAGCAAAAGCAAGAACAGCAAAGCCGCTTGCCTTAACGGGTAAAAATTTTTTTTCATAGAAAATAAGCAATTAGGTGGCGCATACGGCCATTGGTAAGCGTACGGAAGCACGCGTAAAAAGGAAATCGAAAACGGAAAACGGCATCTTCCCCACGGATAAAAATCATACAACCTAACCGAATCCGAATATCGGATCAAATAGTAATAGCCTCCGCCTAATGCGGAAGCGGCAGAATAAATGTCATCGGAATGAAAAAGCTCTGGTTACCGGCGCCCCGTATGGCAAGGAGACCCGAAACCTGTAATTTCATCACATGAAAATCATTCGAACAAAGGGAAAACGGATCCTTTCTTCCCGATATTCAAAAAACTTTAGGGCAACGCTCTATCCAAGAGGTATCCCTATTTGAAAATGAAAATGTAGCTGTCAACGCATAGGCTTTGGTTTAGGTTTGAAAAAAGATTAAGTACAGGGCGCTACCGCAACCCGGCAGGTATACTCCAACACAAGGAAAGAGCATAAGGCCTAACGCTATACTACCCGAAAGCAGCACGCGAAGGCCCAAGCCTGCCTATATCCGCCGGGCTTCCGTCCGAAGCCCAGCCTCCGTTTAAATTCTTTATGACACACCGCAGAACCAACCAAAAGGGCATACGCTACCCGTTGGCGCAAACGACTCGCTCCAAAAACATCAGGAAAAATCAGAAGGTACTAGCCCGCAACTATTCTTCCGCCCTTCACTTAAGATACAAACGCGTTCTGTTGTCCGTAAAGACATACTCCAAGTCTTCCGACTGGCCCAGGACACGCAACAATTCGGAGACATCGTTTCCTGAGAATGTCCCCGTTAGTTTTACGTCCAACAGACGTTTGTTTTCGCACACTATTTTAAGTCCATAAAAACTTTCAATCTCCGGTATCATCTCGCCCAAAGTCTTTCCTCCACAATCCAAGGTCACCTTTCCAGTAACGCGTTTCCACTCCAGGTTTTTCCACTCCAAAGTACCTGTCGAGAGTTCTACACGCTCGCCTCTTCTTACGACACTCTGGCCGGGCTTAAGCCTAAATTCCTTGCCCGTATCCGTAAAGCGGACCAAAACGGAACCTTCAAGCAAACTAACTGCCTGTTCCTGTGAATTTTCACGGGCACGAACTCTAAAAACTGTCCCCAAAACGTTCACCTCTCCGCTTTCCGTCAGTACGGAGAACGGTCTGGAAGCGTCTTTGGTCACCTCAAACTCCGCTTCGCCATTCAAAGCCACAGTTCGGTTCTTCGGACCGAAACGTTTTGGATAAACCAAAGCGCTACCGCCTCCAAGCAACACCCGTGAACCGTCGGAAAGATAAAGCACCAAACGCTCACCTTCGGGCACAACGGCTTTGTGCATCAGCTCCGACCCAAAAGCGTCACGATGCCCGTCACCGTAAAAAACCGTATCGGAACTGTGTTTTAAACCCGCCAGATCAATGCCTTTGGCTGGCAACGGGAATAACTTGTGCCCGCCTCCGTGTTCATAAATCCCGAAACTGTCCGAAACCGCCAAATTGTAATCGGAATATTCCTTTTCGGAATCACCGCTCAAAAATGAATAACTCAGGGCGAATAAAACAAGAACCGAAGCTGCCATCGAACCCCAAAAAGCATTAGTTTTCCAAATGGACACAACCGCTTTCTCTGGCTTTTTACCAATAACGCTTTGTCTCTTTCTGGATTCGGTACGCTGGCGCAAAGATTCCGTTCCTCCTTTGTCTGCGAAAACACCGGACAAAACCTCGGCTCCGGCTCTGGTTTGGCGAAGTAACACTCTACGCCTCTCCACCGTTACCTTAAATTCCGGATCTTCTTTACACCACTGTTCTACCATGGCCACCTCTTCTTCGGTAGCCTCCTGAAACAAGTATCGGGTCAATATCAGTTCTCGTTCTTCCATGCCTCACAGAATACGTCAAGCAAACCCCGGTCTTACCCTAGCTCTGTTTTAAAAAAAATTAAAAAAAAGTTCTCCGCTAGTTTTTCTAATCACCTCCACGGCCATCAAAAGCCCCACCAGCTCCACACCTTTACTCATCAAATGTGTCCTAATCTTGGAGAGAGCTTTGGTTATATGCCCTTCCACGGCCTTGACCGAGACCCCCAATTCCTTGGCGATCTCCTTATTGCCCAAGCCTGAAAAACGACTCATCTCGAAAACCTCACGGCAACGCTCCGGCAAATTGTCAATTGCCTTGTCCAACTCACCGTAAAGCTCCTTGTAAGCGTAAAGCTGGTTCACCTGATCTTCCGAAAAAGTACCGGTACGGATAGTTTCGGCCTCATACTTTCTCCTGACCTCTCGCCGGTTCAGACAATTCGCGGATTTATAAAGTACCGACCGAAACAGATAACCCCGGAGTTTGTCCTCTTCCGCCGGTTTAGTCCCTTTCTCCCACATATCCATAAATACCTCGTCCACCAGCTCCTGCGCCTCCTCGCTATTCTTCACAAGGCGATAGGAATACGCACAAAGCCTACCGTAGTAGGTTCCGTACATTCGCTCAAACTCTAACTCCGTCAGCTTTTCCATCTACACGAAAGGTAAATATGAAAACAACATCCAACATAAATTCACAACTGCCCGGAAAAATTGGCAAAAAGACGCCGCCAAAAACCAAAGACAGACACAATAACAACAGCCTTAAACAGAAGGCCTTAATAAACAGGAAACTCCGACGCAAGAACACTCTCAAACCCCAAAAATAGCGAAGTGCCAAACAACGTTGAAATTATCCTTTTCAAAGTAACTCATACCGTTTAAAACAACAAAACAAAGTGATACATAATAGCGAACATTTGAACCGGGTGTTTCAAAAAAGAAACGAACAAAAGTCTACAACCCAATATTCACCCTATAAAATACACGAATACACTTTTCGATCCTCCCCTTACTCTCTATATACACTCAAAAGAGACAATATACATCTACACTCTCCTTATTTTTAAAATGAAAAACCAATCTATGATTTTTAAAATAGCCTCAAATATAAGACAACTCTCAAACTACACTATTCCGTAAGAATTTTCGGTTGAAAATCCACCACAACACTATCTTTAGGTATAATTACCTGTTCAAGCCAAGGATTAAAACATATTGCCAAAACCAAATCCAATTCGTATACACATACGAATATGACTAACCGAGATTCTCCAGAAACTAAGCTTCACAAAACTCCAAAAACAAAAAATCCCTGACAGCACCGCACCGTCAAGGACTTTTGGTTAAAGCTTTTTCGCTATGACAAACTTTATGTCTTTAGCATTCCAGAACAAAAACAGCCAGTAAGATTGCCAACAAACAAGCCTAAACAATATTCTTCAGAATAACTCAATGATCGTCGGGCGCGGCCATACCCGCCGGAATCGCCACCGGCAAACGGTTGGCCTTTGGCGGTACCGGACAACTGTAGCGATTATTATAAGCGCAATATGGATTGTACGCCTTATTGAAATCGAGAATCAACGAGCCACCATGCTCAGGTATCTCCAAATCCAGATAACGACCGCCACCGTAGCTCGTGTCGCCGTTGGTTTTATCCGTAAAAGGGACAAACAGACTGGAGGTGCGCTTGCGGAAATCCGCAGGCTGGTAGGCTTCCAAAGTCAAGCTCTTGCCGTCAAGCGTAAAATACAACTTTCCGAAGCGCACGTACTCACGCACTTTGCCGTCGGAAGTACGCACACGCAGGCGCTTATACTGTTCGTCTTTCACAAGCTTGGCCTGAAGGCGGTATTCCAGATTGATCGGAAAAAATGCCAAGCCTTTGAAGCTTTCTCGGTCTTTCACCGCCAAAGGCGATTTCTTCGGATCCGCATAGGTTCTGTTCCAAGCCTGCTGGTAAGCTTTTATTTCCGCTATTTCCTTTTCCTTGGCGGTGTCTTGGGCTTTTGAAACCAAGCCCGCCAAGAGTAGGGCGGTTGTTAGTATTAGGTTTTTTATCTTCATATTTCTTCGGTTAAGATCCTTCCTGATATTCCTCCAAACTCTTAATCCGGGCCGAATAACCGCCCTTTTCCGTCGGACTCACTTTCAGACTAATGCGAGCGCCCCCTTCCATATACGTACGTTTGAGCTTGAAGGTGAAAGAAATACTGTCGGCACCTGGCTCCACCCCCACTATATCGTCAAGGTTTCCTTCGTCTGACAAAAGTTCGAAATAAGGGTACGGACTTCCGGTTGTAAATTCCGTCCTTTCCTCTTTTACCAAACCGAAATAATCCGAAGCCGGCACTTCCAAAACCATCGGCTTACGGCTAAAGCAACCTACCAGCTCGCCTTCATGCGCCACATCAATCCCGTAATACAATGTGCGCCAAACCGTAAAATCCTTTCCGCCCACCACAAAGCTGGTATCGGCGTCAACTCTATAGACATTCCGGCCGTCGAGCCAGATTTTCTCATCCGCCAATCCGACTTGAACCAGATTGAACGCGTTGCAAATATCGGCTTCTTTCCCCTCGTGGCTGTAAAGACTATCGGAAACGGCCAATACCCGAACCGGACGGCCATCCAGATCATTACGGGTGACCAAAGGCTTTAAGTCTTCGCCATACTGCGCCACCGCTTGTCCGATCACAAACGCCCTTTTTGTTTCCTTCTTAAAGCTCAATGCCGGCCCGGTAATCTTTGGAATTTTGGGCTTTTCGGGAACAGTAGCTTTTTCAACAGCTTTCGTTATCGTCTTTTTCTTTTCCGCAGTCTCCGCCTTCACTTTGGCTTTCGAAGGTTTTTCATTCGTATTCTGGGTTCGGCTACCGCAAGAGACAAGCAAAGCCAAAACGACACAGGAAAGAAGCCTTTTCATAAGAGTTTATTTAGGTTGAAAAATTTGATGGTCGTATCAATCCAATCCCCTCCGCTCCAACAGTGGCCCGATCTCCGGATCGCAACCGCGGAAACGGCGGTAAAGCGTCATCGGATCTTCGGTCCCTCCTTTCTCAAGGATATTTTTCCGGAAAGACTCGGCCGTTTCGGCATTGAAAAGACCCGTTTCCTTAAAGCGCCCGAAAGCGTCGGCGTCCAACAGCTCCGCCCAAATGTAGCTGTAATATCCGGACGAATACCCTCCGTAGAAAATATGACTAAAATACGTACTGCGATAACGCGAAATAATCTGCGGCATCAGCCCGATACCGTCCAGTGTCCGCTTTTCAAATTCGGCGACATCTCTCGGCGCATCGTCTTCCAGCGTATGCCAAGCCATATCCAGATACGAGGCCGCAAGATATTCCACCGTAGCGAAGCCTTGGTTGAACTTCGATGCCTCGTCCATTTTGCGAAGCATTTCCTCCGGTATCGGCTTGTCCGTTTTGTAATGGCGGGCAATCTCCCCCAACACTTCCGGCGCCGAAGCCCAATTCTCCAAAATCTGCGAAGGCAGTTCCACAAAATCCCGGGGCACCGCCGTGCCGGAAAGGCTCTTGTACTCACACTCCGACAACAGGCCATGCAGAGCGTGACCGAATTCATGGTAAAGCGTGTTCACCTCTTCAAAACTAAGCAAGGCGGGCGCATCGCCGACCGGCTTGGTAAAATTGCAAACCACGGAAATCAACGGCAACACGGCTCCGCTCTTTGCGCCGGACTGTTTGCGGAAGCTCGTCATCCAAGCGCCGGCCCGTTTGCTGGCTCTCGGGAAAAGGTCCATATACAGCAAACCAAGCGTTTTGCCTCCGGCCTCGGTCACTTCAAATACTTCCGCTTCGGTATGGTATACCGGAATATCCGAACGCTGTTCGAAACCCAAGCCGAACAGCTTGCCGGCCACGGAAAACAATCCGCTCCGCATGCGTTCCAACTCGAAATACGGACGCAAAGCCTCCTCGTCCAGCTCGTATTTTTCTTTCTTTAGTTTTTCAGCGTAATACCACCAATCCCACGGTTCCAAAACGTAATCGTGGCCCTCGCCCTCAATCATCGCCTGCATTTCGCTAGCCTCGTCTTTGGCCCTGCGCAAAGCCGGCGTCCAAAGACGATCCAGCAAACCGAGGACATTGGCGGGAGTTTTGGCCATGCTTTTTTCCAAAACATAATCGGCGTGGGTAGCGTAGCCCAACAGCTTCGCGCGACGAACCCGCAAAGAGGCCATCCGGGAAACGTTGGTTTTGTTGTCCCGTTCGTTGCCGTTATCTCCACGGTTGACGTAAGCCTTGAACATCCGCTTGCGCAATTCCCTTCGCCGGGAATATTGCAAAAACGGAATCAGACTCGGGTGATGCAACGTAAAAAGCCAGCCCCCGTCCCTTCCCGATTTTTGGGCTTCCTCTCGGGCCGTAATAACGACGGCTTCCGGCAGTCCGGCCAAGTCCTCTTTCCGGTCCAAAAACAGCTCGAAAGCGTTGGTTTCGCCCAAAACGTTTTCCCCAAACTTGAGCGACAACACGGAAAGCTCCTCGTTTATTTTGCGCAATTCCGCCTGTCGTTCTCTGGAAAGCTCCGCTCCGTTACGGGCAAAGCTCTTGTAAGTCTCTTCCAGCAAAGTATTTTCCTCCACCGAAAGATCCAAAGTCTCCCGATTATCATAAACCGACTTTACCCTGCCAAACAAAGTGGCATTCAGGCTAATATCATCACGGTGCTCGGAAAGTTTCGGTGCCAGCACCGAAGCCAAGGCCTGCATTTCCGGGTTGGTATCGGCGGAAAGCAAGGGCTGGAACACTGAGCTCACACGGTCAAGCAAAGCCCCGCTCCGTTCCAAAGCCTCCACGGTATTGGAAAAAGTAGGCGAATCCGGATTTTCGACAATTGCGCTTACCTCGGCTCGTTGCGCCTCCATTCCCCGCTCAAAAGCCGGCAGGTAATGCTCCAATTCAATCTCGCCGAAAGGCGGAACGCCAAACGGAGTATCGTATTCTTCCAAAAACGGATTTTTCATCATCGGTATCTTTATCGGCGGCGGTTCGCCGTATTTTTTCGAATTAAAAGAGGAAGTTACGGGATTTTGGAGCGGATTTCCAGCCAGGGAAATAGAGACAAACACTAAATCTCGTTCGAACTACTACCCAAACAAAAAAGCCCCCCGAAATCGGAAGGCTTTTTTCCAAAGAAAACGAAGCAACCTCACACATAAGCCTTCAACTTACTCCCCTCACCTTTTTTCGGAATTAGATGAGGCAAGCCGACATTGGAAGGAATAATATACTTGTAATTCGGTATTACCGGAGCGTTGTTTAGCCTATGGCGAATCTCTTTTATACAGTCCTTCGCCCTGTTGATTTTGGTTCTGCCGTCGTAGTTTTCTTTCAAAAACTCGATCTTTTCGGCAGGCAGTTTCATGCTTTTTGCTTTCTTCAATAGAAATTTATATGTAGGTCGGTGACAAATAAACCGGTTGACCAAAAGCTTTTCGAAGTGCTCGCCGAAGTCATGCCGTTGCTGGCCGAACAGCATTTCGTAATTGATAAATGTCTTTATAGTGCGCTCGTAGTGGATTTTGTCCACAAGCTTATCCTCACCAATTCCCACTCCCAATTCCGTAAACACATATACGCTTCCGTTCAGCTTCAGGCTCAAATCACCGAGCACTTTCTTGCTTCTCAACATCGCGTGCGCCACATCCACAAACGAGGCATCCTCCTTGAAGCAGCGCTCCTTAAAACGGGCGATCGCATGGGCCGTCAATGTATTGAGCATCTGTTTGGGCGAATCCAAATCGGTAAGGTAATGTAGGCGGTACCTCCGGCTTTCCTGCGCTTTGAAAATCGGCGTCCAAGTATTGTAAGCTCCCACAAACTGAACATAAAGGTAATAACGCCCGTGGTTAAAATGCCGGTGACGGCGCTCCAACGTTTTGCAATAACGGCTTACCTTATTGCGTTTCAGTTCGTTCTGAAACTTTAGTAGACCGTCAAGCTCCAAATCGTCCACATAATCCGACAATTCGCAAACTAGATCGTACCTCTCTTTGGCGCTGAGGTTTGGGGTCAAGATTCTCGGTTTTTTCATCAGAAAGACACTTATGTTCGCCTTCCCCGAATTCCATCAAATCATTCGCTTCACTTATCCTTTTTTGGCTTCCTCAATTCGGTATCAAGACTAGAACGGTTAAACAAAACCACCCGATAAGGGCGGAAACACAATCTTGAAGAATCAAAATTCAGGCCTGAAGGGAAGATTCCGGGAAAAAAATCGCAAACGGATAAACAAAAGCGCCAAAAACCGGTTCGCTGTCTTCCGTAAAAACGAAAAACGCTCCCGAAGGAGCGTCTTTATGTATGTAAACAAGGAGTATTCTTCAACATCAGGATCAGATCTCAATGATCACGTCCTCTGTTGCGCGACGCACTTTCTTGAGGCCAGCGTAAGCGTCGTCCTCGGCACGGTAGCCTACAGGAACAACCAACACGGAATTCAGGCCTTTTTCCTCAAGACCGAGAATCTCGTCATAAGCCACAGGATTAAAACCTTCCATCGGGCAAGCGTCGATTCCCAACACGGCCGCCGAAGTAAGCAAATTGCCCAAAGCGATGTAAAGTTGTTTGGTCATCCAAGCCGAAGCCGTGGCCTCGTCAAAATTACCCACAAAGCCTTTCATCATTTCAGAATACTCGCCCAAAGCCTCTACCGGAAGGTTACGCGTCTCGGCGATCTCGGCGATAAAGCGGTCAACGTCACCAGCATCGATAGTCGACTGACGGCACAGCACAATCAGGTGCGAAGCGTCCGCAACCTGTTGCTGGTTCCAAGAATGCTCCACCAAACTCTGGCGGATTTCAGGATTCTTCACCACTACGAATTTCCAAGCCTGTAAACCGAACGAAGAAGGCGTCAAACGCAAGGCTTCAAGCAGGGTTTCCACTTGCTCGTCGCTAAGTTTTTTCTCGGCGTCAAATTTCTTAACGGCATAACGCCAGTTCAATTTCTCGATCAGGTTTACGGTAGTTTCTGTCAAACTCATTGTTTTAGGTATTTTAAACAGAATGAACGTTCATTTTAAATTAATCGAAATAAAAGAGCCCTAGGCTCTCACCGCCGACCAAGACATGTCAAACATGTCTTCCAAATCGTCCGCGGTTGGACTCATCGCTTTTGTCAATGTGGCCTTGGCCACTTTCCCCACGGGGAAAAACAGGAACGCGAAGAGCATATCGTCGGAAACATTTCTAAGCAAACCGTCTCTTTTTCCGGCTCGCAAAAGTTTGAACAATTCGGCGAAAGAATCTTGCATGGCCTTTACGCAATTGCCCGAAAGGCAGGGACAATTCAGATATTGCTCCATAAACCGGAAGCTTTGCGGCGACTCCAATATATAGTGATAATAAGCCATAAATATGCTTCTGAGACGCTGACGGAACGATTCTCCGGACATCTTGCCCAATACGGCCTCGGCCATCCGGGCGTTTTCCTGCAAATACACCTTGCGAATCATATCGTCTTTGTTCTCATAATAGAGATACAAAGTGGCCGGGGAAACTCCCGCCTCTTTCGCAATCTTGCCCATCGATGCCCCGTGGAAACCCTGTTCGTTAAACAGCTTCAACGCCGCCCGATGTACACGGCACACTTTTTCGTCGTCTTTCGCTCTCACACCACAAATATAAACGAATGTTCGTTCAGTTAAAACGGCACTTCAATTATTTAGTTGCGCAAGCACCGGAATTTCTTTTGATCTTCTCGATTTTTTCTTTTTTTCGTTAACTGGCGAAGCGCGGGCTTCCCAAAGGGTTAGACGAAACAAATATCTTAACATACAGCACGAGAATGATTTTTAGGAAAATATTACCACACATTCTGGCTTGCCTGGCTTTTCTGGTCCTGATGGCCGGATATTTCTCGCCGGTTTTCCAGGGAAAAACGCTTGCGCAACGCGACGTGATCGAGTTTACGGGCACCGAGCACGAAATGCACGAGTTTAACGAAAAAGAAAACCGCCAGATCCACTGGACGGGTTCCAGCTTTAGCGGCATGCCCATTTGGCAGTCCTCCAAACTCAATATTTTCAGCCAAATACACAACGTGATAGCGGGAACAGTCCCCGCCCCCATTTGGCTGATGTTCTTGGGCTTTGTCGGTTTTTATATTCTGCTCAACGCCTTCGGAATCAAGCCTTGGTTCGCCTTCGCCGGCGCTGCGGCTTATTCGCTGTCCACTTTCCATATGATCAGTATCTTGGCCGGACACATCAACAAGGTCTACGATATTGCGCTGATGGCGCCCGTTATCGCCGGGGTTTATCTGGTTTATCGAGGAAAACTTTTGCGGGGCGCGCTGATAACCGCCTTTTTCTTGGGTATGGAAATCTACTACCGCCATATCCAGATCAGCTACTACCTGATGATCATGATTCTGTTTTGGGCCTTGTTCGAGGCTATCGAGGCTTATCGCAACAAAACAGTTCCCGATTTTATAAAACGTTCCGCCATCTTGGCCGCCGCCGCCGGTATCGCCATCGGGGCGAATATCGTGACGCTTTGGTCCACCGCCGAATACGCAAAATCGAGTACCCGAGGAGGCTCGGAGCTTAGTTCAAAAGTAGCCAAAGGCGAAGGCGAAGGCCTGAGCAAAGATTACGCTTTCGACTGGAGTTACGGCAAAGCGGAGTCCATGACCCTATTTATTCCATATTTTTACGGCGGAGGCTCGCATGAACACCCAGGTAAAGATTCTGAGACTTACAAAGCGTTGACCAAAATTGGCTTCCCGCCACAAACAGCCGAATACGTGCTGAATTTCTTCCCGAATTATTGGGGATCACAACCGTTTACAGTCGGGCCCGTGTATGTGGGAGCAGTGATTTTCTTCCTTTTTATCCTGGGTCTTTTCACCGTAAAAGGTCCACTGAAGTGGTGGGCACTGAGCATGACCATCCTCTCGCTGTTTTTGGCTTGGGGCAAAAACTTCTCGGCCTTCAACGACTTCTTTTTCTATTACGTTCCGCTTTATAACAAATTCCGGACGGTAACCATGGTGCTGGTTGTGGCCGAAATCGCCATGCCTCTGCTCGGGATGGTCGCCCTTTGGAATATCGTGACCGGAAAAATAGCGAAAGCCGATGCGCTCAAAGGCCTCTATGGCGCCACGGGCGTTACCGCTTTCTTGGCCTTGTTCTTCTTCGTGGCGGGCGGATCGTTACTTCAGTTTACCTCTCCTAAAGACGCTCAATTGATGGCGGGCTTGACTAAACAAGCAAAACTTCCTCCCGGAACGCTCGACAGCGTGAGCGAAGCCCTCAAAGCCGACCGCTTGGCCCTTTTCAAAGGCGACGCTTTCAGAAGCTTGCTCTTCACGCTTATCGCCGCAGGGCTCATTTGGGCCTTCGTTCAGGAGAAAATCAAAAAAATGTGGTTGGGCGTAGCTCTCTGCGTTCTCGTGATCGCCGACCTCTGGCCGGTAAACAAGCGTTACCTCAACAACGAAAGCTTTGCGGAGAAAAAGGAACTGAAGAAATTCAACTTCAAGAAAACCGCCGCCGATATCAAAATCTTGGCCGATACCACCAAACATTACCGTGTGTTCAACTTGGCCGGAAGCCCGTTTAACGACGGCCAGACTTCGTATTTCCACAAATCACTGGGCGGATACAGCGCCATCAAGCTCCAACGCTACCAGGAAGTGGTGGAAGAATATTTGAGCAAACAGCATATCCAGACCATCAATATGCTGAACACCCGCTACTTTATCTTGCCAAATCCGCAAACCGGACAGCCGGAGGCGAGACTGAACCCGGGAGCCGCCGGTAACGCTTGGTTTATCAAGAGTCTGAAAATTGTGGAGAATGCCGACCAGGAATTGGCTTCGCTCAAAAACTTCGACCCGAAAACCACGGCCTTTATGGATCGTCGCTTCGAGGACAAAATGCCGCAAAAAGGCGATTTGAACTTCGACGGAAATGGTTCGATCCAGCTTCAGTCATATGATCCCGAAGAGCTGGTCTACAGCACGAACTCAAACAGCGAGCAGTTTGCGGTTTTCTCGGAGGTTTATTATCAGCCGGGCTGGAACTCGTACATCGACGGCGTAAAGGTTCCGCATACCCGCGTCGATTATATCCTGAGAGGAATGATAGTGCCGGCCGGACCGCACAAAATCGTATTTAAATTCGAGCCTAATTCATATAAAATCGGTAGTATTATCGGTTTGATTAGCTCTATCCTCGTGATCGTTCTGTTGGCTTGGGCCATTTACGTTCAGGCCAAGGCGAACAAAGCCAAAAAATCTGAGGAAGTGTCCGAGTAAAACGGAGTCTTCCTTTTGAAAAATCCCCGCTCGCCGCGCATAAAAAGCGTCGGTAAGCGGGGATTTTTATTTCGTACCAATCCCGCACGTTTCCGGCCCACATTTAGGGGTACCATCAGTTAGGCCTATCGCATCCCGAATGTTCGCCCGAAAACGCAGACACCCCCGCTACCGGACCCCAGAGAAAACCAGCCCGCCAACAGCCGGAACGGTAGCGCAATGCCTGATGCCTTCGGATACTTTCGCCAAGCGTATGCCCGTTGTCTGCCCCGTCGAGGAAGAGCGTATTTTCCGCCGGATTCTGTTCCGCATCCAGGATTACGAACGCTACTTGGAAGTCTACGCCAAAATCATAGCCGAGGCCACTACCGACGAACTTCCGCCCATCATTATGGAAGACAACCTGATGCATCGGATGGCCTGTCTCCACGAAATCGAACGCCTGATTTACGCCTACAACAAAATCCGCCCGATACGCGAGGGGCAACGCTTTCTCGACCGCGAACACGAACTGCTTTTTGACCTGATGGCGGAGCTTAACCAAAGCTGGACGGACCTTTTCAAAGACTTCAAAGGCACCGCTTTTCCTTCGAACAGAAAAAGAGGACGGGAATTGGACAACCCCGAATTGAAGGACATAAGCGGTTCCTCATGGTGGATGAACTTGGATAGCACGGGGCCAATTGTCATAAAATCAACCGATGAGACTTCGTCCGGAGCGGAAATTCCGGAAGGAGCCGAGGCCATAAAGGGAAAAATCTGGCGCATCGGCGCTACGGCGTCCGGCTTCCGCATGCTGGCCAATCTCCACCAAAGCCTGCGGACTTCGAACAGGACGCTGATCATTTACCCTTCATCAAAAAAATCGGAAGACAAACACCCTTCGGATCTCACAGGGAAAATCCTGAAAACGGCGCGCAGAGACGTTAGGCTAAGCCCGGCGTTCAGCCTAAGCGTGGACCCGGAAGACGCCGGCTATACCGTCCCCGTAGAGCAGACGGGGAGTTGGTGGAACAAAAAAAGCCTTCATACACTGGCCCCCACTTATCTGGATTTGGCCATGTTGCTTCAGGAAGCTTGGCTCGGCGTGGCACTAAACCCTCCAAACGTTCAGCCCAACGCGCTCTACAACCAAATGCGCAGAGAACTCGGCCTTCCGCCGGCACTGTCCGGCCCAGTTCCGAATCCCGTACGCAAACTGCCGCTCAGGCCGTTGAGAAAGCCGACGGAAAACCTGGAAGAGGTTTTCGTTCTTCTTCCTTCGGAAAGCGAAATCCCCGAAAACATCGAGGAATCGGCCAAAACCCCGGACCCGCTGGCCAGCCTTACGCCCAAGAGCATAGCCCACGAACACGAAGACAGAAGGCCATTTATGGCGCCAACCTCCACGGCTCCGATTCCATGGGCCAGCCCGGCCTGCGGTTGGGGTTCCGACGATTCGCGGTCAAAAGCACAAGAGGCCCTATTGGCAGAATACTTCTCTTTTCCCGAAACAGATTTCTCCCGCCCAAATACGCATAGCATTCATCGTCCAACACAAGGCGGATGCGCCGACGTTTATTTTGTTTCCTTCGGAGACCAGCCCTCAATGGTGTTGAAATGCCTGAAGCAAACACGTATGAGCGAAGAGACCGAAAAAGAGCTTTTCACTTCGGGAATGATCCGGATGCTCGGAAAAAACGTCACCGCTCCGCAAGGACGTTTGCTTCATTCTCTCAGCCCGGAAATGGACAGTTTCACAAAGGCTTTGGCTCCTCCCGGCCTCACGCCTACCACGGGTGGAAGCTTGGGCGCACTACAGCACCAACTTAACGAAATCCGTTTCCAAAAAGACCCCTACACGGCAATCCTTTGGGAGAGGTGTCCCGGTATGACTCCCGAGGAAATCGCCCTCTCGGGCAAAGATACGGAGTGTCAAGAAGCCTTGGCCGACGAAAGCAAACGCATAAACCTTGACCGAAGCAAATACGAGCACTTGGAGCCGCTTTTCCAACACGACGGTTTCTTGGAAGCTCTCGGCGAAACTTACCTTTACGACCTTTTGCTAGGCAACCATGACCGGCTCAGCACCTTTTTCCATGTCGGAAACATGTTGTTTGACAAAACCACCGGAACGCTCCACGCTATCGATCAGGCGTCAAACCTTTGGGGACTGAACACCGCCCTAAACGCCATACTCCGAACCACGCCAAACGAAAAACAGGAAAGGCTAAACCTGACCGGATATTACAAATCGCCGCTCAGAAACCAATGCAACTCGCCCTACACCACACACGAGGAAATGATGACGGTAATGACCAAGCTCGAAGGCATAATCCTCGACCAGATCAGAACCTTTATCCGGCTTTTCACCCAAGACCACACACAACCGATCCACCTGATCGACCGGATATTCAATCTCGAACCGCTTAGGGAAAACGTTCACCCGAACACTGTTCCGCTGAAAATCGGTTTCGCCGAGGCTTTGGTCCGCCTACCGTCACACGCCGACAAAATAGCGTTGATGACCGGCATGCGTTACCGAAATTTCCAAACCGAAGCGCGCTACTTCCTAGGGTTATTGACGAAGACAATCCGAATAGTGGAAGCGGAAAACTTAACCGCATTCAAAGAGAAAATCACGGAATTACGGGCCATTATTGCCGGAAAACCTTTACCCTACCTGCCCGATCCGGCCGAAGACCCGACAAGCCCGCTACCAAGCCCTTTGCCCAGGGAAATAGAAAAACCGCCACCGCTGGTGGTTCCCGAACCTTCTTTGGAACCTGAAAAAGACGCCGGCGCGGTGCCTTTGGCATCTCCGTTCGAGGCCGACGACCTTTATCCCGGAGGCTTTCTAAGAGGTGGAAAAAATCTGGAACCATTGCGCTTATACCGCCGCTATTTTTATAGGGGAGACCGAAAAGAACTTAGCGAAGAGCATAACCGGCTTCTGGATTTAAGCCTTGAATGCGCCAAGGAAGTCACGCTACGCGCCGAACATTTATTGGGCCGAGGCCCCGAATCCCCTTATTCCCGCCAGCTGGCGGAAACGCTTGGATTGCACGTAGCCATGGTTGTCACCGGGCTGAAAGACGGATTCGGGACGGAATGTGGCATAAGGCCCGAACTGATAAAGCAAACCGTAGCCGTTTTCAACCAAAAAGCCGGAGCAGAATTACTGGAATGCGTCAGCGGTCACGGCCACACTTGGGCGCTGACTACCCGTGACGAACAGGAACTTGAGGAAATCAAGGAAAAAATCGGAAGCGAAAACCTGCCTTATGACGATCTTTGTTTTTGGCTGGGCTACCCACCGGTCATGCAATCGAGCATCAGCAGGCTGTCGCAAACTGACGGAATGGATATTCGCCTTTACGTCCATGACAAATCCAAAGATCCGCTGGGTTACGTGGGCGGATTGGAATTCGATTCCATGGTTTCCGACGTTTCCGAGGCTTTCTTATTGGAACAAAAAGACCTTCGAGCGAAAGCGGAAGGCTTGGCCAATCTAATCGGGCCGGAGAAGTTTGTCAGTGTCGGCTTCCGGCCGGCGTCAAAGGCTAATCCGGATTTCGAATTTTCCCAAAAAGTATACAACAGGGAAGCGTTGCGGGACGCTCCGCCACCGTATTGGCCGAGCGAGGAAGGAATGATTGTCCCGGCGCCGGACCCGCTCAAACATTTCGGCCCGACCACGGCCGTCTCCAAAAGCGTAATGGACGGCTTTCTGACCGACGGCCCGACGCTTCATTCAAAATACGTTTTTAGGGGAAATCAAGAAAGCCTGTCGCCCGAACAGCAAAGGACAGTCAAGCTCTGCTTTGACTCCGCTTCCGAGGGCGTTAAAGCCGCCGCTCCGCCAGAATCTCCGCTGAGTCTTCATTCCATGAAAAGCGTTTTGGCCGGACAAATGGCTTTGGTAGCGCTAGGCTCGCGAAAAGCTTACTTCGACGACAGCGGATCGCACTCCAAAAACGAGGCTTTGCTTCATGCGGTAAAACATTACAATTCCCAAGATGAAAGCGCACCGCTATGGACTCCGGATACTCCCAAACGCCAACCCTGGTTAATCAAAGACTCGGAAGACGAGCAAACCGCCAAGTTCAAAAAACAATCGCAGGAAGCGGGCATGAATGACAGCGACCTTGCGAATTGGCTGGGTTATCCCGACGTGTCGGCGGTAGGTTTTAAAGACGTCAGGGACAAAACCGGTATGAGTATCCATATTCACGCCCATCATTTTTATATACTGGACAGAGCGTTGCGCTCTCACGACAACCACTATATGGGTATGTTCTGCGACGCGGGGGATATCTTTGCCGGCAAACAGAAGGAAATATTCGCCCGTGCCGAGATGTTGGCAAATGCCCTCGGCCCATATTATCTCGTAACAGTGGACTTCAGCCTAGCGCCGGAAGCACAACCATATTTCACCTTCAGAGACGGAATAGTGGCTCCAAACTAAGACCATCCCATTTAAAAAAATAAGGCCTTGGGTTTTAAGCATTTCGATAAAATACCTAATACCCAAGACCTGAGACCAAATACCCTTAAGATATTAAACCAAACGATAGATTTCCTGAATGCCTTTCAGGATATTTCCAAAATCGATATTCAGATCCTTAATCTTTCCGGTACGCATATCAAACACCCAACCGTGAACGGTAAGTCCCCATTCCTTATTGGCAATCTGCACTTCCGAAGTCTTCAGAACGTTCACGCACTGTTCCTGCACGTTAAGCTCCACCAAGCGGTCGTATTTCTTTTGTTCGTCAGCGATGGCGTCCAGCTCTATTTTGTGGAAACGATAAACGTCTCGGATATTTCTCAGCCACGGATTCAGGATTCCCAAATCATTGGCCTGCATCGCCGCGTTTACGCCACCGCAACCGTAATGGCCGCATACGATCACGTGCTTTACCTTCAGGCTGGAAACAGCGTAATTGATCACGGACATGGAACTCAAATCCACGTTCGGAACCATATTGGCGATATTTCGGTGCACGAATACCTCGCCAGGCCTGGCGCCCATCATTTCCTCGGCCGTCACCCGGCTATCGGAACAGCCTATGTATAGGATTTCCGGCTGTTGTCCTTCCGAAAGTTTATCAAAATAGCCTTCGTCCAACTGGAGTTGCTCTTCTACCCAACTCTGGTTATTCTCAAATATTTTATTGATGTCCATAACTATTAGGATTTGTTTCTGTCTGTGTTCCAGAAAAGGAAACCGCTTCGAAAAAATATACGGCTTAAAACCGTACCAAGTTAAGGACTATAAGCCTCTTCATGCAAACAAATAATCTTCCTGAAGTGGAATAAAACTAACATTAACATCAAACGCTTCTGTTTCAATTCCCGGAAAACGTAAAGTAAACTGGAAACTCCCGCATCGTATCTTATTTAGATTTAATTCAAAAAAAGAGACTCTTACAATTGGTTTTACGGCAAGAAAAAGTAATTTCGCATCATCCTATTTAAACTTAATCCAGATAATAAGGATGAAACGATCATTACTCTTTCTCATTCTACTAATTTCTTCTCAAGTGGGCTTTGCGCAGAGCATCAGCGGAAAGGTCACTGATTCCCAAAGCGGCGAAGCACTTATCGGCGCTAACGTCTTTTTGAAAGAAACTTCTTTCGGTACCACTACTGGAAACTTGGGTGATTATAACCTTACTAATCTTCCCGAAGGAAACTACGAGCTTACAGTTTCCCTTATCGGATACGAAACCATAACTCGCCAAGCCCAGCTGGCAAAAGGCGACAACCTTAGCTTTGACTTTTCGCTTAACGTCTCGGCCGAGATACTTGAAAACGTTTTGGTGGAAGCCGGGTCGTTGACTCGCCACGGGAAAAAGATCAAGGACATTCCGGGATCCGCCCATTATATTTCTCCGAAAGACATCGCCAGAATCAACAACACAGACGTGATGAACGTCTTGGCCCTGATTCCCGGCGTTAACCTGAACCAAGAAGACGGTTTCGGCCTTCGTCCGAATATCGGCTTGCGCGGTTCTGGATCGGAAAGAAGTAGCAAAATCACCGTAATGGAAGACGGCATCCTGATGGCGCCGGCTCCTTACACCGCTCCTTCGGCTTATTATTTCCCTACAATGGGACGCATGAAAGGCATCGAGGTTTTCAAAGGCGCTTCGCAAATCAAATACGGACCGCAGACAACCGCCGGAGCCATCAACCTTATCTCGACTCCTATCCCGACTTCGCTTAGCGCCGACTTCGGACTCAACTACGGAAGCTTCAACACCCGTAATATTTACGCCTCCGCCGGAAACGCGCACAAGAACGTAGCCTATATGGTGGAAGGTTTCCAGCAGAACAGCGACGGATTCAAGGAATTAGACAATGGCGCAGACACCGGCTACGACAAGCAGGACATCTTGGCCAAACTCAGAGTGAACACCAACCCTGACGCCGCCGTTTACCAAGCTTTGACTTTCAAGCTCGGCTACGCCAAAGAGACTTCTGACGAAACTTACTTGGGACTGACCCAAGCCGACTTCGACAAGGACCCGATCCGCCGTTACGCTGGTTCGCAAAAGGACCAAATGAATACGGAGCACACTTCTTGGTCGATCAATCACCTTATCGCCCCTACGGATTTTCTCCAGATCAGCACCACGGCTTACCGCAACGAATTCAAGCGTAACTGGTACAAGCTCGATAAAGTAAACGGTGAGAAAATCGGAAAAATCTTGGCATCGCCTGCCGACTACAAAACCGAGTACGACTTGGTAAGCGGCAACGCAGCCTCGGCCGACGATTCGCAATCGCTTAAAGTGAAAGCCAACAACCGTGAGTACTACAGCTGGGGAATCCAGTCTATCGCCAACGCGGCCTTCGAAACCGGCGACATGAAGCACAACGTGGAGTTCGGAATCCGCTACCACGAAGACGGCGTAGATCGCATGCAGTGGGCCGACTACTACACAATGGACGAAAACGGCATGACGAACCGCATCTCGCAAAGCGCGAAAGGTTCGGAAGGCAACCGTGAGCAAGATACCAAAGCTTTGGCCTTGCACGTACAATACCAGCTTTCGATCGGACAACTCAACATTTTACCGGGTATCCGCTACGAGAACATCGACAGAAGCAGAAAAGACTGGGGCAAAACCGACTCGGACAGAACCGGCGAGGTTAGCGAAAGAAAGAACAAATACGACATCTTCCTTCCGGGCCTTGGGTTGGATTACAAAATCAACAGCAACATGAGCGTCTTCGGCGGCATCCACAAAGGGTTTACGCCGGGCGGATCGAAAGACGGATCGAAGCCGGAGGAAAGCATCAACTACGAAGCCGGGTTCCGTACGGTAACCTGCGGATTCGCTACACAAGTAGCCTTGTACTACAACGATTACGACAACCTCTTGGGCTCAGACACCAACTCTAGTGGCGGCACAGGCTCAGGCGACGTTTTCAACGGCGGAGCGGCCACGGCTTACGGCATCGAAATCGAAGCCTCTTACGATCCTTTGGCATCGACCAGCAAGACGTTGCGTTTGCCGATTCGCCTCAACTACACTTACACCAACGCCGAATTCGGAACGGATTTCGAAAGTGAGTTCGACGCTTGGGGAGAAGTGAAAGAAGGCTACCAGTTGCCTTACGTAGCCGAGCACCAGTTCACATTGGGCACCTCGCTCGAACACCGCAAATTCGCCATCGACGCCATTTCCAAAATGGTGGGCGAAATGCGCGCCACAGCCGGCGACGGAAGCATCGAAGATAACGATTTGATCGAAAGCTCTTTCATCGTAGACCTCCGCGCCCGTTACTTCGCCACTAATCAGGTGACTGTTTTCGGAGAGGTTCAAAACGTGTTTGACCAGACTTACATCGTGTCAAGAAGACCTGCCGGCCTCCGTCCAAATATGCCGATGGCCTTCAACGTAGGATTGAAATTCGCTCTCTAAGCCTTAACAGGCGCAACAATATTGAAACGGGCCCCGAAAGGAGCCCGTTTTTTTGTCTCCCAAAAAAAGAAAATCGCCATTCCGCAATCACTTCCGCCCTTTACGCTGTTTTCCTTTTCAGAAGAAAGCAAAACAGGAATGGCCAAAGCAAAACGTAGACTCACGGAATTCATAGAACGCTCGACTGGCGAACTCAAACGCGAAAAAGCTCCCGATGCCCGCACCTTGGGTTTCCTTTATCATAGCCCTTTCGGAAAACTACCGCTTGCACTGCTTGCCAAACGCAAATTCCTGTCGTCGCTCTCCGGCCGGTTTATGGACTCTCGATGGTCCAAAGCCTACATTTCCGCTTTCGTAAAGGCCCAAGATGTTAATCTCGACGAATTCGAGGGCGAAGGTCGCTACAAAACCTTCAACGATTTCTTTTGCCGAAAACTAAAGCCCGGCGTTCGCCCCATTTCCGAAGGGATAATATCGCCCGCTGACGGCAAAATCCTCGCTTTCGAACAGGTCGAGACCTGCCGGAAATTCTTCGTCAAAGGCTACGAGTTTGATGTCTGCGAATTTCTACAAAACGATGCCTTGGCAAAAAAATACGACCAAAGCCCCATGATTATCATCCGCCTTGCCCCGGCGGATTATCACCGTTTCCACTTCCCCTCCAACGGCCATATCGGGAAAAGCGTAAAAGTCTCGGGCTCCTATTATTCCGTCTCCCCAATCGCATTGGACAAGAAAATCGAGATATTCTGCGAGAACAAACGCGAATACAGCGTACTCTCCACCCACGACTACGGAGACATCTTGATTTGCGAAGTTGGGGCCACGTTGGTAGGTAGTGTCGTCCAAACTTACCAACCGGACTCAGAAGCTGTCAAAGGCTTGGAAAAAGGATATTTCAGGTTCGGGGGGTCTTCCATCGTGTTACTCTTTGAAAAAGGGAAAGTTACATTAGCCAAAGATTTAATCGAAAACTCAAAGGCCGGTTTGGAGACAACCATCCGTATGGGAGAGAATATCGGATTTTGACGCGTCATTTGTATAATACAAAAAAACACCACCCTCAACCCTTTGTATGACAGTTCATTATCATTTTATTCAATTTAACATCGAAAAAAAACCGCTTTTGTCTATTGCGCCGTAAGGAAATTTCGCTCATATTTGCATCGTTGTTAAGCTACTGTCTGACACATAAAGAAAGTGCTAAGCGACCAATTTGGCCCTGTAGCTCAACTGGATAGAGTGCAGGTTTCCGGTACCTGAGGTTAGGGGTTCGACTCCCTTCAGGGTCACGTTGACGGCCGTCCCAGATAATGGGAGGGCCGTTTTTCGTTTCTGCTCACCGGTTTTTCGTATCTTTGCCACGAAGGCGTTTTCAAAACAACTTCCACTCCGATATGAAAAAAGCTATTCTCATAACATTGGGTCTGCTCTCCACAGGCTTAGGCGCATTAGGCATAATCCTCCCGGGTTTGCCCACCACCCCGTTTCTGCTACTGGCGGCGTTTCTGTTTGCCCGAAGCTCCAAAAAACTGCACAAGCGCCTTTTGGAAAACCGTTACCTCGGCCCGTTTATCAAAGATTTCGAAAGGGAGAAAGGACTTAGCCTAAAGAAGAAACTCTCCATCATTTCCATCATTTTGGCTATGAGCCTCGTTTCCGCATGGTTTTTCGTACCTCCCATGGCGGGAAAAATTGCGGTGATGGCCTTCGGGCTAGTTGGCGTCATTGTCGTCGGTTTTGTGGTCAGGACAGTCAACGGCTCCGCAAACACCTGAAATCTCCCGCTATGCCCCAACCTCTTATCTCTGTCGTCATTCCTTTTTACCAACCTAAAAAACTGTTTGACCGATGCCTTAAAAGTATCCGTTCGCAAACTTATCAGAATTTCGAACTGATTTTAGTCGATAACAACGCGGATAACCTCAGCCGTAGAACTGCTGTAAAACACGTCAACGCCGACTCCCGAATAACTTTAGTCAAAGAAGAAAAACAAGGAGTCGTTTTCGCTTCAAACAAAGGCATGTCTTTAGCCAAAGGCGACTTTTTAGTCCGGATGGACGCCGATGATTTTATGGCTGAAAATCGTCTTGAAAGACAATACGAATACCTTTGCGAAAACCCCGAATGTGGCGCCGTATCGTGCTTGGTTGAATTTGTCGGGGACGACGAGGCCAAGGGATTCAAAACATATGTGGACTGGCTTAACAGCGTACAATCATTCGAAGAAATAAAACTTTCCCGTTTTGTGGAATCGCCCATAGCGAACCCGACCACCATGGTCAGAAAAGAAGTTCCCGAAAAGCTCGGATGGTACCGTGACGGCGATTTCCCCGAAGATTACGAGCTTTGGCTCCGTTGGATTGAATCCGGTGTCAGGATCGACAAAACGCCGGAACGCCTACATTTTTGGGTGGATTCCAAAGAACGACTGACCAGAACGGATAACCGATACGATGTGGACGCCTTTTTTAAGATCAAATCGAAGTATCTGGCGCAAAGTCTAGCCGAAAAGAAGATCCAGGAAGTTTGCGTATGGGGGGCTGGACGCAAAAGCCGGCAACGATTGGAACATTTGACGCAACACGGAATAAAAGTCATCGCTTATCTGGATTTCAAAGAAAGGGAAATCCACGGTATTCCTTGTTTCGATTTCCGGACCTACGATTTCACCTCCGCCCCTTTTATCCTCACTTATGTTTCTAACCGTGGAAAAAGGGACGAAATCAAGTCTTTTCTAAAATCAAAGGGCTTACGGGAAGGCGAAGACTTCTTGTGTGTCGGATAATAAATCCCCAGCAGAATCGTTTTCTACTGGGGATTTATTTTTTGAAAGTCTGTTACTTTCTTTTATTTCATCTTATGAATCCAACCCTTGAAGGTCTGTTTTCGCTTCGCCGGGTCCAGTACATCAAACGTCACATCAACAATATAATGATATACGCCTGTCGACACATCCTTCCCACCTTCTGACATTCCGTCCCATAGAACGTCAATGTCTTGGCCGTCGCCCGGTTTTTTCACGAATTCGTAAATCACCCGACCATGCCGTGTAAGGACTTTAAAGTGTAACGATCGAACAAAACGAGGACAACGAGTAAAATCAACCACTACATCGTCTATCTTTTTATACGGACCGAAAGTTTCATTCTTGTCGTCATTATTCGGCGTAAACGTGTTTGGCAACCAGAACGATGGACAATTATCGAGGCAAAGCGTGTCGCTTGAAAGGCTCTCGTTCTTGGCCCTGTCTACCGCTACGATGTAATAACAGCCGGCAATCGAAGTCAAATCAGAGTGAACGAACGCCGGAGATTTTGACGTGCCCAGGACTTCGAATGGCGAATCGTTATCGGGAGCGTAGTAGACTTTGTATTCACTAATATCATTACCGCATTCTCCATCGGTTTTGCCTTTCCAAGTCAAAGTGTTCGCAAATGTATTGACTTCGCAAGGCAAACTGCTCATTCTCTCCTCGCACGACTCTCCATTATTGACTTGTAAATCAAATGGCGCGCACGGAGGCTTTCCGTCATCCGGACTTCCGCAGATAATCTGCGAACGGTTTTTCAAAGGTTCCGGAACTTTCGGGCTATTGAAATAAGAACCTTTCGCCAACACATAATAACAGTATTCCGTATCAAGGTCGAGCGGTTTGCCGTTGTGGCTTCCGTTATCGGTAAAACGTAATCCACTTTCGGTTACATCTACCGTACCTATCTCGACAAACGCCGTGAGGTCATCTTCCAAAACCTGATTTCTATAAACCACATGTTCGGAAGCTTCCGTCCCGTCAGACCAGGAATTGGTCCACGGAACCGTGGCGTTCCAAGTCAGGATAATCGCACCCGTCGTAACGCTCATCTCCGCTTGAACGGTCGATGCTTTACCGCTATTAGCCAAATATTGTCCATCTTTGTCGGCGGTAGCTATATAATATTGGTAAACGTCAGTTTGGGTATCCAGCCCCTTGTCCCGGTATTCAAGCTGATCAGTCGTCACTATTTTCTCCCAAGTGCTTTGGAGCGAACTTAGGTTTCTTCTGTAAACGTCATAAGTATACGGTCCCGGGTATTTGGCAGGATCGACATCGTAAGGAAGAGTCCAACGGACAATAATGTCGCCATCCGCATTGTTTACTTTGTCGATATCCACGTTGGTAATTACGGCGGCAGTTTTGTCATCTTCTTCAAAAGTGACACAACGCTCATCGGAAACGAAACTGGTTCCGCCGTATTCGTCAGTAAATTCCATTACGATACGGTAGCAATACGTAGCGCCATACACTAACTCCACATCATCGTCAAAGAGTCGGTCTTTGGCATTCGCTTCCCCTACCAGCACATAGCCCGATCCGTCTTCCAGCCCCACTTTACAATCACCGCTACTCACGGTTCCAGGCCCTACTTTCCTATAAACTTTCGTTCTGAGACGCTCCGTTCGTGTGGCTCCACAGCCGAATTTCTCCGTGTAATCTTCCCACCTTACCCTGACCTTATTTCCCGTAACCTGCTCGGCTGAAATCAACTCCGGTTTTGGGGCCACCACGGTTACCCGCCAAGTTTCGAATGTCGCTAAAGGCACTCCAGTCGCTCCCGGATTGTCTTTAGCCTTAATTACTACATCATAAGGCCTATTCCGGACATATTTACACAAAGGTGTCCATTCTATATCCAGTTTCGCTTTTCCGGGCGGAGTTTGGTATCTGCCGTCATTCGGCGAATAAGTGGCCCTGTCGCTTTCTCTCAATTCAAAAATACCGCTGTGCGCCGTCATTTGAATCGGATGGCCGTCAGGGTCTGTAGCGGTTATTTCGGCCTGCAATAATTCTCCGGCTACAATACACGTGTCTGGTGGCAACAGGATTTCCGGAGGTTCGTTATCCGTATCCTCCACAATAATCTGCATATCCCGGGTCACATAGCCCAACTGCACCCATGTCCCCAGAACCAAACGCCATTCGTAGACTCTAAACGCAATATTATATTCCCCCGCCGTACCGGGAGCGTCCCAAACCAGATCACCCGTTACGGGATCCATCCGAAACTCCGCTGGTGCTGTTCCTCCCTGCACCGTTCCGCCAAAAAGCGGATCATTTGGAAAGCGGTATCCATTCACTTCTTTATCACGCTCTTGCTTATTGATAACTATCTCATAAGAAAGGCTATCCCCTTCCGGATCCCAAGCGCCCGGATTGTGCACATAAGTAACGCCAACGGCGGCCTTGTCAACAGGAGGAATCAGAAGATTTACGGATTCGTTACAAGGAATAAAAGAATCAATCAAAAGTTTTGTCTCGATATAAAAAGGGGTTTCCACCGAGTTAATCATATTCAGAACGCCCGCATTCCGGTTAAATTCCCTAAAGGAAATGATGTATTCGCCCGAAGAGGGGTAAGCGTGCTCCACTTCAAAGACAACCTTAGCGATTTCGTCTCCAAGGTCTTGCCGGACCTTAAAATCCCGTGTATCGAAAGCTACAGGATCCGAACCGTCACCGAAATCGATCTCTCCGCCACCGAACTGAACGTCGGAGCCTGTATCGGTATAACCGATAATGGTGAACTTGTATCTCAAGCCAGCGCAATCCACAACTTGTGCGATAATCTCGCCCGCCCGGATATGAGTAGCTTGGCTAACATTCGGCAAAAAAACCAAAAAAAAGATCAGCAACAGCCCATTTAAGGCCCCGAACCTAAAGAAACGTCTTTTGGACATCTGACATCCCGTTTAATAACTGATTAAATATCTCCCGTGCGACTCGCCTTTCCTGACTTGCCCAAAAACTTCCACGGACTTTCACTTATGACACTCCTCAAAATCCTGCCCTAATACCACTGTCATAAACGAATAAATGCACGTCCGAAATGAACGAATGTAAGTTATAATCCTAAGTTTAGGATTTTATTTACGAAAAAAAAACCTGTACTGTTCGGTTTACGATAATTTGAGGCTAAAATAAGCTTAGTCCCATCAACCTAGGTGAAAGACACGAAAAAAGGTAGATCCGATGGCGGGACCACTTCGGAATTTGGTGATTTTGATGATAAAAAAATCCAGTGCCGAGACTTAAAAACAACAAAGCGACCAGGACGTAAATCCAAAGTCGCTTTGTGATGTTAAAATGAGCAATTTTATCTTTTATAAGTAATCTTGTCCTTTGGAACTGTTCTCAACCGATTCTCTCCAAGCCAACAGTTTCTTTCTCATTTCCTGAACCTTTTCCATATTGTCAGCGGCTATATCCGTCTTTTCACCCGGATCTTTTTCCAAATCATACAGCTCGAAAGTTTTTCCATTGTCAGAACTATAAAGTTTCAGGTTATCCTCATGCCAAGCCATCTGTTTCTTGATCCAGAACCCAACCGGCGCACCACGACTTTCGACTTTCTCGCCAAGCAGTACATTTTTGAAACTGACACCGTCATACGGACGATCAGTAGGCATTTTTACTCCAACTATATCGAGAACCGTTGGGAAATAATCGCTGGTGATGTAAGGGACATTCGTTTCCCTGTGGCCTTTGATTTTCTCCGGCCACTGCACGATTCCCGGAACGCGGACACCGCCTTCGTAAAGACTACGCTTTCTTCCGCGGAAATGCCCGGCCGTGCCACGTGTACGGCCTTTTCTTGTACGTCCTTCCGGCCCGTTGTCACTGGTATAGAACACTACGGTGTTATCATAAGCGCCAATCTCTTTAAGCTTGTCGTTAAGGCGACCTATTTGCTCATCCAAAGCCGTAATGCATCCGTAGAAATGCTGAATGTCGTTATCGTAGTCCTTATACATATCCTTGTACTTCTGGCCGGCCAAAACCGGCAAGTGCGGAGTATGTGTCCATATTATGGTAAAGAACGGCTTTTCGCTTTTTACGGCGTTCTCGATAAAAGGAAGCGCCCTGTCCATAATCACGCGCGTATCGTCACCCTGTAAGTTTTCAGAAACGATTTCTCCTTTTTCGTTCCAATAGTAAGTTCCGTACTCGCCGCCTTTCTCATACTTCTTCTTTTTCGCATCTCCCGCATCTCTCCCCGGCACTACCATCGGGTCCCAAGTCGGAACTTTCGATTCTGTCGAGAAGCATACGTCGAAGCCATTATCCTGCGGTGGCGAATACAGGTGCTCGTTTCCGGGACGACCTCCTCGGTTTGCGTCCCTGACGGTTTTGGTCATTGTGCCCAAATGCCACTTTCCGAAATGCCCCGTCGTGTAACCCTGCTCTTTCAGCACTTCGGCCAGAGTGATTTCTTCCGGTTTCATAAAACCGCTATTGGCGTAAGTGATCCCGTAACGGTTATGGTGCCTACCGGTGATGCACGAGCCCCTTGTGGGCGAACAAACGGGAGCGGCCGCATAAAAGCGGTTCATCTGCAGGCCGTTCTGGGCCATTTTGTCCAAATTGGGAGTGATGCTGATGTCGTTGCCGTTGTATGCCGGATCTCCCCAGCCCATATCGTCGGCCATAATCAGAATAACATTCGGGCGGAGCTTGGCTTTTTTGCTTACCGAAGCCTCCTTTTGCTTATTGCCGCCTTGCGAGCAACCGGCCATGGCCAATAAAAGCGTGAAAAGCCTAAGAGTCTTGCGTCTGAACATTTCAAAAAGTTTTGTACATGTCAAAATACCGTAAGGAATGATAAAAGAATAAATCCATTGGTTCCTGAGGATCAGGTATTAGTTCTGTGTGATGAGTGTATCTTGATCCTGAGCCCCAACATGGTAATTATTCTAGTTGTTCATAAACACCTGCGCTCCAACAGGGCCAAGCGTTTTAATCTACAATGACGAATGTCTCAATACTTCACATCGTTCCGCATCAATGATGTACAAAGGGAGATAAGGTATGTTTTTAAACCTTTATTTTATATATGGAACAATCGTCAAGAACACTCAGACACAACCTAAAACAAAAACGAGATAGGATACAAAAAAAGTGGCAAGGTACGTTTTCTCGAACCGTGTCCGAAAAACGACCTTGCCTGAAAACCCAACATCAACCTTGACCAAGTATTCGCAAATCCGAGGCCAAACGCTGATTTATTCCACAATAATTTTCACTCCTTCGCTTAAAGGCGCGCAAACGCAAGTCAAAACGTCGCCGGCTTCCACTTCTTCGGGCGTCAACGCATCAGTTTCTTCCATCGACACTTTTCCTTCCACACAACGAGCCTTGCAGGCGGTGCAAAGTCCGCTTTGGCAGGAATACGGCATATCCACGTCGGCTTCGAGCGCGGCTTCCAAAATCGTCTGGTCCGGTGATACGGTCACTTCGTACTCATCGCCGTCTACCGCCACTATAATCTCCACCGGAACGTCCAACGGTTCCCCGTCTTCGCTTGCGCCCGGATTTTCCACAGGAACAAAACGTTCTTTGCGAATCCGGCTTTCGCTCACTCCCATTGACAGCAAAGTATCCGTGACGGTTTGCATCATGCCTTCCGGGCCACACGAATAATAAATGGCTTCGCCATTGATACCATCGAGTTCGGCTTTTACCGTTTCCACATCCAGCCTACCGACTTTGCCAGTCCATTCGCCAGACGGACGGGTAAGGTAATGCTTTACCTCAAATCTTCCGTCGTGCTCGGTTTCCAGAGCTGAGAGCTCCTTTTGGAAAATCACGCTTTCCTCGTTACGGTTAGTGTAGACCAAAACCACCTTACTTCCGGACTCCGCCCGCAAAGCGGTTTTAAGAATCGACATCAGCGGAGTAATGCCACTTCCCGCGGCAAACAACACTACCGGACGCTCCGCCTTATGTTCAGGTTCGAAAACGAAAGTCCCTTCGGGTGGAAGGAACTCCAGTTCGTCACCGACTTTTATGTTATCGTTGATATGGTTGGAAACCAAACCGCCTTCCACCCTTTTTACCGTCACGGCCAAGCGTTCCTCACTTTCCGGCGACGAGCAAAGCGAATATGCGCGTCGCACTTCCTTTCCGTCCAAATTGAAAGACAAAGTCAGGAACTGTCCCGCTTTATAAGGCATGCTTGCGTGATCTGCCCCAAATACTAAAGTTACGGTATCGTTTGTCTCGCGGATCACCTCCTCCACCTTCAGAAGCGGTTTTGTCGGTTGTTCCTTCCTTTTTTTATTAAAAAAAGATAAAGCCATTGTAGTCGTTGTTGTTCTCTTGTTGATTGCTCCCGTACCGTTGATCAGATACGGAAACGTAAAGTAACGATATTCAGCCTTTTTTGGAACCCTTAGCCGATAGGCAATATTGATAAGCGGATAAACGGCACGTAAGCACTCAACCTCCTAAATTCCTGATTTTCCGGTCCAGCACGGCCAACTCGTTTCTGTATTTGGTCACCAAAGCCAAGTGGTTGTTACGGAAAGCGTGAATCACCAAATCGGCGTCGAGCTGGGTTTTCAGCGTGGCCAATTTGGCTTTCAGCTCTCTGCGCCGGTTTTTAAGTTGTACCAAAGACTTTTTTTCCATCTCGTTTTTCTATTCTCCAAAATTCGTCCAAATGCAAAGGTAACGATTTCCCGATCCAAGATCTTTTCGTTTTGTCGCACCCTTTTTGCGATAAGCCATTTATGCGAATCTTTTACCTAATAATACTATCGCTGGTCTCGACCTCCATAACGCTGGCACAGACCGCTGGCCCGCCAGAAAAAAACGCTTCTTATTGGGAAGGCACTATCCAAGGCGGTGACGTTGTGCCCGTAAACGACTTTGTGGAAGGAAAAAACAGTTCGAACAGACCTATTCGCTATTTTCTGGCGGGATTTGCGGAATGGGGAAGACAAAGCTCGGGCAAACAGGCATGGGAACAATCGTTCAACTACCCGTTTTTCGGTTTTGGCGTTTGGGGCAACACCTATTTCAATACCGAAGCCGGACCGGCGTTTTCCACTTACGGTGTTTTCGGCACCACCATTTATCGTGGCGAAGGCTGGCGGATTGGCTATCGATTCCGGTTAGGCTTAGCATATGTCCCCCATTATTATGATCCTGAAAAATACCCTTACAATATATTTACGGCTTCATTTGTCAATTTCTTTTTCAATGCCGGACTGGAATATCAGGTGGACTTGGGCGATAAACTCGACTTGGTCACGTCCCTTGCCCTAACTCACTACTCGAACGGCAGAGCGTCAGTGCCCGACACAGGCAACAATACGCTCGGGCTGGGAGTCGGGTTAAGATATTTTCCTAAAAAGAAACTCCCCAGATATTACCACCATAATCTTCCAAACTATGACAAAAGCGCCTCGTGGACTTACAAAGTCTTAGCCTCTACCCGGCAAGTGGAGTCCGGCGACAGCCTGAACCAATCCAGCGGTGAGCATTATTTGCTTTTGGGACTGTCCGGCTATTGGTCGAAAAAAATCTCTAGGCACGCAAGTCTGGGCGTCGGTTTGGGCGTCACTTACGACGGAACTGTTGGGGCTCCCGTATTCGGAAAAATCAGGGAAGAAAAACCGACCATCGGCGAACAGATTCTTATAGATATACACGCCGGCTATGTCGTTACAGTTTGGAAAATCAGCCTTGCCATACAGCCCGGTTTTTATGTTTACAAAAGCCAATTGGCCGAAGACAAACCTATACTTTACCAGCGGGTGGGGTTACGCTATCATGCGACAAAGAGAGGATTCGCCTACGTTGCGCTCAGGGCAATGGAATTTTCAGCCGCCGATTTTATCGAGTGGGGGATTGGACTAAAATTTCATCACAAAAAAAAGAGCGATCACAATAAATAAGATGAATTTCATCACAAATTAAAAAGCAAAGCCTTTAACTTATGAAAATATAAGTAATTTAGATGAGATATCCACTAAACGCTACACTTACCACATGGGGGTCTTCGCCATTGGCCTGCCAAAAAGTCGCAGGGCATATTTCCTTTTTTTCGCGCTAATCACCCTCCTCAGCAGCGGTCGGAAACTGATCGCACGCAGTAACAGTTTTCATTCACAGTGGCCTTTCGCAAATCTACAGATCCAACATTTTTCGCAAGACGACGGATTGCCTACCGCAGGAGCCCTGTCCATACACCAAAGCAAGTCCGGCTATATATGGATAACGACATTCAGCGGGCTGATACGCTTTGACGGTATCAAAATGGAGGTTTTCAACAAAAAGAAACTCCCTTGGCTCAACAATAACGTCTTTACTGAAATATTCGAAACAAAGGACGGAACACTCTATTTCGGAGGCTATAACGGCCTTTTAATTCGAAAAGAAGGCGAGTGGAAACTTTTGTCCAAAGAGTCCGGGCTGCCCGGAAATGTGGTTAGCGCAATTGCTCAAGGGCGCGACGGCACTATCTGGCTAGGAACAAACAACGGCTTGTGTTTCGTTTCCCCGAACGATTCCATTGTCTCCCTTTCCACACACCGCATATTATCACAAGCAAAAATATACGATATCGCGGCGCAAGGAAGTACAATGTGGGTGACCACCAAGAAATTCGGTGTTTTTGAGATTAATAAAAACGGCACAAGAAGACATTTCGCCAAAGAGGCGTTACACAAAGAATTTCGTCACATACTCTCCTACCCCGAAGAAGGACGGATAAGGTTAAGTACGGATTCCGGTCATCGTGACCTTTTTCCCGAAGGAAGATTCGAAGACATCGGAAAAGCCGACGGCCTTCCTGGCAACAGAAGCAAATCTTTTTATCACGACAGCAAGGGCCGGCTTTGGGTAGGTACAGATACGGGACTATGTATCGCAACCGAAAACGGCTATTCCACTCCGCTTAAACTAAAAGGCATTTCGCATTACCAAGTGGTCGATATTACCGAGGACAGGGAGGGAAATATCTGGGTAGCCACATACCGCAACGGTTTTTTCTATTTAAAAGAAAGCCAATTCTACTTTCTGGGCAAAGACCACGGCTTGTCTGGGGAGGTCGTTTACTGTATCGTCCCCCTTAACAAAAGCTCAAAACTTATCGGAACCAATAACGGAGTCGATATCCTGAAAGGAAACCAACTTCGTCCTTTTCTTGCGAAAGACGCATTGCCTTCCGGGGTTGTCAGAGACATCCTTATCGATTCGAAACGAAATATTTGGGTCTGTACCGAAAGTGGCCTGGCAAGGTTTTCGGAGGATGGGAAACCGCTTCCGATTCTTTCCGAAAACAAAACGACTTGTAGCTACGTGCGCTTGGCCATAGAAGACTCGGACGGAAAAATCTGGCTGGGAACCCGGGAGGGCATCAATGTTTATGACGGAAAACAATTCAGGCTTATTTCGAAAAAGGACGGACTGAAAAGCGATTACATCCTCGGGATGATGGAGGACAGCAAAGGTCAAATATGGGTCAGTACACAAAGCGGGCTAAGCATTATCAAGGACGGAAAAGTAACGAAAACACTCACAAAGAAAGACGGCTTGGCCGGTGACGTCTGCTTCAGGCCTTACGAAGATACCGACAGCATAATCTGGGTTGGTGCAAATGGTGGGCTGAGCCGCATTGACGGCGATTCCATCATGCACTTCTCAAGCCAAGACGGGCTCGCCTCCGACGAAGCTTTTCAGATAATAGAGGACAACGGTCGCCACTTTTGGGTTATCTGCAACGAGGGTGCGTACCAAATCTGCCGGGACTCGATCGATGCGCTGGTCGAAGGGCGTGACAGTCGTATAGAATCTTTGCTCCTGGACCGAAACCTGGGCTTACACGGCGGTACCCCGAACTCCAAAAGTTATAAAGACAAAAAAGGGTATATCTGGCTTTGCACGCAAAAAGGCATCGCTAAACTTAGCCTGAAAAGCATGAGCCAGCGAGGTATCGCCCCAAAAGTCATTATCAGTGACTTAACATTGGACGATACCCAACTCAGCCCGGAAAAAGATGATTTCGTCAAAATAAAACCTTACGGCAACCGACTGGAAATCAGCTTTACGGGAATTCATTTTGAAGCGCCCCAACACCTTCGGTTCCAATACAAACTTGAAGGGTTTGATCCTAAATGGCAAACCGCCAAAAGTCTGCGCAAAGCAGTGTACACGCACTTGCCTCCGGGCGAGTATACGTTCAAAGTGAAAGCCATATGCTACAAAGGCATAGAATCAAGAGGCACCGCAAAGATCAAAGTCGTGAAAGAGCCGCGGTTCTACCAAAGCCTGATCATCCAATTGCTTTTCGGGCTTTCCATTATATTATTGGCTCTCCTGATTTACAGATGGCGACTCAGCGTATTGCGAAACAGAAACGCCATGCTTAAAACCTTAATCTTCGAAAAGACAAGGGAACTCCGCAAAAAAAGCGAAAAACTCGAAGAGCAAACGGCAGACCTGACAAAGATGAGTAGTACGCTCAAGAAGCAAAACGAAGACATTACCGCAGGCATTTATTATGCTCAGACTATACAGTCCGCCATACTTCCACCTACTGAGAAGATCATGGAACGGCTTCCGGAGTTCTTCGTCTATTTCAACCCCAGAGATATCGTTTCCGGCGATTTCTACTGGTTCCATACTACTCCAAACAAGACATTCATAGTGGCCGCCGATTGTACTGGCCACGGCGTTCCCGGCGCTTTTATGAGCCTGATCGGTAGCATGGCTTTAGATAACGCGGTGATCAAAAACGAATTATCCGATGCCGCCAGCATACTTACCACTGTCGACGGGTATGTCCGCCAGGCCCTTAAACAAGAGCAAACGCGTAACCACGACGGCATGGACATCGCTATGTGCATACTGGACCACGAAAACAAAAAACTAAATTACGCCGGCGCCAAACGGCCACTCGTATATGTGGACCAAGACGACAACAGCCAACCTCAACTTCACACCATAAAAGGTTGCCGTGATTCCATTGGCGGAAGTTTCGATACTTCTCCACTTAACTTCAAGAATCATTATGTGGAACTCCACAAAAAAACGAGCTTCTATATTTTCTCCGACGGCTACCAAGACCAGTTTGGCGGAGTCTTCGGCAAAAAATTCATGAGCAAACAGTTTACGCAGTCACTTCTCGACATTCAGCACTTTAGCATGAAAGAGCAGAAGTCTCTTTTACACAAAAAAATAAGTGATTGGCAAGGCAAAACCCCGCAAGTGGACGATATGCTAATTGTCGGCTTCCAGCTAGATCCTGACGAGATTCAGTTGCCGGAAGTAAAGCATATCGGCGAAGGCATTCCTATGTACCAATAAAGCGTTTCTGACACATACAACAAAGGACGGCCAATGACCGTCCTTTAGTATTTTGCACCAAAACTTAAGACAGCTCAACGCCGACCCCTTCAATATCTTCCCAAAAACTCGGGTACGATTTGGCCACCACACCGGGCTCCTTCACCGTAATCGTTTTTTTACTAGCCAAAACAGAAAGACACATTGCCATGCGGTGGTCGTCATAAGTATCAAAAACTAACTCGTCCTCCCACTCAGCCCAGTTTTTGTCCGATTTCAATCGCCACAAACCAACTTCGGGCTCTTCTATCGTCGCTCCGATCTTACCCAATTCGGTTTGCAAAGCGACAATCCGATCCGTCTCCTTGATCCGAAGACTCTCCAAACCGACCATTTCGCAGTCAATTCCCGCCCCGGCACAGTAAGTGGCCACTGTTTGGGCCAAATCCGGGCAATCCGAAAAGTCGATCCTGCCGGGATTCCCAACAGGGACTTTCACCAAACAGACCCCATCTTCCTCGAAAACCGACTTTACGCCCAATTCCGACATTATCTCCGCAATGCGGATATCGCCTTGCAAAGAGTTCTTCTTCAGCCCCAACAGTTTCAACTCGGCAACATCCGCAAGGCCGGCCCAAGCGTACCAATAGCTAGCTCCCGACCAGTCCGACTCAACCGCAAAACCAGAGGTTTTATAAGGCACGGGCTCAACTTTAATCGTGTCATCGGAAACAAAAGAAGCCTTCGCCCCGAAATCCCGCATCAAAGCCAAAGTCATTTCGATATATGGCCTGCTCCCGATCTTGCCGGTCAATCGCAATGTTAATCCACGCTCCAACACAGGCCCCACCATCAACAGAGCCGATACATATTGGCTGGAAACATCGCCACGGATACTCAGAGTATCTGTTTTTTGCTCAAAATCACCGTCAATTTCCAGTGGCGGATATCCGTCCTCCGCTTTGTATGATAAGCTGGCGCCCAGTTCATTCAACGCGTCTACCAATGTTCCTATAGGGCGTTCACACATTCTGGGCGTTCCCGTAAGCGTGGCTTTCTGGCCTTTTACGGCCAAATAAGCGGTCAGGAAGCGCATGGTAGTGCCCGCATCGCGGACATCAAGAACATGATCTTCGCTGGATAGCAAACGGAGCATAGTCCGAGTATCGCGCGCGGCCGAGAGGTTCGTCAAAGAACCATCGCCTCCGGCCAAGGCATTTATGATTAGCGCCCTGTTACTCTCGCTCTTCGATGCCGGCAACGGAATATCCGCAGGCCTGAGCGAAGGCGTTTTCGCAAGGGTCAATTCGATTTTATCGTTCACAAGTCAGTGGTTGAAAAGCCAAACATTTCTTACACAGCCGGGGTTCCATTCCAGTAGAGGAAAGGGACCTAACTCATACCAACTATGCGCAAGTATAAATGTCATTCAGACCGGGCCGGGCTCAGCGCCGACCTGATCAAAGAAAAATTACTACACCATCATATGGAGAAAAGAACTACCCAGTACTTGGTCGCTGGCTTGGCACTTGGCGGTATCATTGGCGCCGGTGTGGCAGCGTACTGCCATTGGAAGAAGAAATGCCGTCACTCCTGTCCGCCACCGCACCATGACCGAATGGAGCCCGAAGGTGGGGAACATTACGGAGCGGAAAGACGGGACTACGAGGAGGAACGCCACGATCGGCCCAAGAGAAGGCATTAATCCAACACCCAACATTGACTGGGGAGCCTGATTCTTTGAGTCAGGCTATTTTTATCTTTTCACCGGCAAACCGGCGTAATACCTCAAGGCATCGAGTATCTCGGCCCTGTCCAAAGCCACGTCGAATGTGGCTTTCCCCAAAGTTTCAAGCAACGCGGCCATTACCACACCGCCCTCGTTCTTCTTATCCTGAAGAGTATTGTCGGCAATAGCTTCAAAATCCGCTTCCGGAATTTCGTGCAATCCGTACGCTTCCGTTATTTCACTAACGATATCTTCAAGCACCTCTTCTGCCAATCCCAACTTCTTCACTGAAAGATAGCTTTCGCAGATCATTCCCGCCGCAATGGCTTCGCCATGCAACAAACGTCCGTCGGGACTATCCAAATAGAAGGTTTCGATAGCGTGACCGATCGTATGTCCAAAGTTCAGGATCTTTCTTAATCCTTTTTCTGTTGGGTCCGAGGTCACCACTTTGCTTTTGATCGCAACGGAATGCTCGACTACTGTCGCCCAATCGGCGGTTTTTAAATCCAGACTTTTCAGTTCCTCCCAATGACTGGCGTCCGCAATCAAAGCGTGCTTCAGTATTTCGGCGTAGCCGGAACGGATTTCACGAAAAGGTAAAGTCTTCAGAAATTCAGAAGAGATAAGAACGGCTTGGGGTTTTTGGAAAACACCGATATGGTTTTTGAATCCTTCAAAATCGATCCCCAACTTTCCACCAACACTGGCGTCTACTTGCGAAAGCAAAGTCGTGGGCAGGTTAACGAAATCAATTCCGCGTTTATATGTCGCAGCACAAAAACCGCCCATATCACCAATCACTCCACCGCCTAGGTTCACGACCAATGCTTTTCTATCAAAAGCCTCGTCGGTAAGCGCGCGCCAGATATCGGTACAAGTAGAAAGGTTCTTGTTTTCTTCCCCGCTTTGGATTTTCACCAAAACATGAGATGGCAAGGCGCCTTTCACCAAAGGGTAACAGTCCCTTTCGGTGTTTTCGTCCACCACCAAGGCCACTTTTGTGTACTTCCGCCCATCCAAAAACGCTCTCAGCGCCACTGAAGGGTTATCAACAATCCTTACGTTATCAGGTAACATAATCTCGGAATTTGTCTGTTGAGTCATATATACGGGAAAACCCCGTGCCATTTCACGGGGCTTCCTGTATTTCACAAATATGTCGTGGACTGGATTAAACTCCCGCCTCTTTCTTTTCCAAAATATCCATCTGACGACGTACGGCGGCCTCATGGATATGCGTAAACACTTCGAACATCATGTCCTGGTTCAAGCCAAGTTCTTTGGCCCAATCCGAACGCGTCTTGAGGATCTCGTCCCAACGGCGCATCTGGAAAACGGTCACGTTATTGTCGCGCTTGTAGTTTCCGATTTTATCCACCACTTTCATACGCTCGGCAAGCGTATCGAAAAGTTCGCGGTCAAGCTGGTCAATCTGCTCGCGAAGCTCAGTAAGTTGAGAGTTGAACTCTACGTTTCCAGAGCTAGCGGTAGGAATGCTAAGTCCTTCGACAATCTCCGAAAGAACGTCGGGCGTAACCTGCTGTTTAGCGTCACTCCAAGCGTTAGCCGGGTCGCGGTGCGACTCGATCATCAGTCCGTCGAAATCGAGGTCCATAGCCTTTTGGCTCAACTCAGCGATAAGGGCGCTGTCGCCGGCAATGTGGCTAGGGTCGCAAATCATCGGCAACTCAGGATACTCGCGCTTGAGTTCCAACGCAAGGTGCCAAGACGGGATATTACGGAAACGGGTCTTCTTATGCGAAGAGAACCCGCGGTGAATAGCTCCAATTTTAGTAATTCCCGCACCTGCGATACGCTCCATCGCGCCAATCCACAATGCGAGATCTGGGTTAATCGGGTTTTTGACCAACACAGGAACATCCACTCCGCGCAGGGCATCGGCAATATCCTGCATGGTAAACGGGTTCACTGATGAGCGGGCACCTACCCAAAGAACATCGATTTTGGCTTCCAAAGCCTGCTCCACGTGCTGGGCCGTGGCTACTTCCACTGCGAACTTCACGTCCTCGGGAACTTGGGTGCGGATATTATTGATCCAACCCAAAGCGTCTTTCCCAATTCCTTCAAAAGTTCCGGGGCGAGTTCTCGGCTTCCACACGCCCGCGCGGATAGTTTTTACTCCTTTTTCAACTAAGGCGAGGGCTGTCTCTGTGAGTTGCTCCTCGGTTTCGGCACTGCATGGGCCCGAAATCACCCAGGGTTTGTCCTCGGCGACACCCCAGTTTTTTAACGGTTCGATCTGCATGGTACTATGGTAAATTGATAAAATTTCACTAGATTAGGTTAGCTGGAAAGTTATCTTCGCCCAGTAACTCAGCGACAAACCCTGTTCGTTCACCCACCGGACAGACACATCTAACAACTTAACCTAAAACCTATGAATCAACTGGCGATCATGAACTTCGAAAATACTAAAATTGCTTTTTCCCCCAAATCAAATAACGATTTAAAGCAAGCCTATTTCCTGTTTTCATCCATGAAAAGCCCTTCATTGGTGAAATTCGGTACTTCTTGCATCAATTTGGCGCTGAAATTACACCTTCCTATCGAAGGGATAATTCGTAAAACGCTATTCCGCCAATTCTGTGGCGGCGTTTCCATCACTGACAGCCAGTCCACTATCGAGACTTTGGGCAAGTTTGGCGTTGGGACAATACTGGATTACTCGGTCGAAGGTGCGGACAGCAAGGAAAGTCATAAGCATACAGTCGAAGAAGTTCTCCGGACGATTGCCCTCGCTAAGGACAACGACCACATGCCGTTTTGCGTATTCAAACCAACCGGAATCGGTTCGGCCACTTTGATGGAAAAGATCCAGCTCAAAGAGCCCTTAACCGAGGCGGAGCGGGAAGAATTCCAAGAAATCCGGAACAACTTCGACAGAATTTGCACCAAAGCCCATGATAACGACGTCAGGCTGTTTATCGATGCGGAAGACAGCTGGTATCAGGAACCTATCGACATGTTGGTGTATGAGATGATGGAGAAACACAACCGGAAAAAAGCCATCGTTTTCAATACTTTCCAAATGTACCGCACAAATATGTTGGAAAGGTTGTCTGAAGCCGTATCCAAAGCTGAAAAAGACGGATACTACTTCGGGGCGAAGCTGGTGCGAGGCGCTTATATGGAAAAAGAAAGGGAACGCGCCGAAGAAAAAGGTTATGCGGACCCGATTATGCCAAACCACGAAGCCACCAACAAACAATTTGACGACGGTATTCGCTTGTGCTTTGAACACAGGGATTTCGTTTCGGTCGCTTGTTGTTCGCATAATGAATCGAGCAATAAGTTACTCGCTGGGCTTATCGAGGAAAACGATCTCTCGCAAACCGACCCTCGATTCTACTTCGCTCAGCTTTATGGCATGAGTGATCATATTTCATATAATTTGGCTGAAGCGGGCTTTAATGTAGCCAAATACGTTCCTTATGGTCCAGTAAGAGAAACAATGCCATACCTTTTCAGGAGAGCGGAGGAAAACACTTCCGTAGCCGGACAGACGGGCAGAGAATTAAAGTTGATTCAGCAAGAACTGAAAAGACGGAAAAACGAAAAATAAAAGTGACTGAAAAATGGGGACCTAGCGTCCCCATTTTTATTCCAGCACAAACCACACTCTCCCTTCCTTATTCTGACATCCCCTCCAATCTGTACATAATTGTGGTTCGTCCAGCTGTGGTTCCCGAGATTTCGTCCACCAACAACAGCCCAATTCGTCCGTCAGACAAACGAACCGCCAGCACCGGCTTACTTTCTTCCTGCAATTGATTAACGGCAGCTAAGTCAGGGTTATAATCTTTTGACCTAAAAAGCTCTCTCAAGCCTTGAGTTGTCGTCACATTATCAAAATCGGCTTGGCTTAGATCGGTTCTTACAAACCTTGTTTCCTTTCGTGTCGCCCAATTTTGTGTGCCCTGCTCGATTTCTCCGCTTGTTGCCGTTCCCCAATCCGGAGAAAATACCGTTGCCTTATTATTTATCGACTCTGTATAAACATAACCCAAATCCGACTTATCGGCCTCGACCGCATCAAATCGATAACGGATAAGGTTACCCGGGGCAAAGAAAACGTAACTGGGATCCGAGAGGTTTTGCGAAGCCGAACCTAACACAAACTGCCCTGTCCTGAGTTCCGGATATTCCGTAACATCAAATACAAGAATAGTCGATGCGGTATTATCATCTGAATTCTGGGCGAACAACCTGATTGTGGTCCGATAGGTCAACTTTCCCAATTCAGCGTCATGAGTTGAATTCTGTAAAAATGCTTCGATCTCAGAAGGGTCCGTTAGCGGAAAGTGAAAATTACCGATACTCAAGTTCGTCGTCACCTCCTCATGCCCTCCATCGGGTTTAGGTATCAGCTCCGTTTTTGTTAATTCTATTCTGTTAATCTTGCGCCCTATAAGCCCTACTTGTATCGTTATATCTTCATCGGGAAGCACCTTTACCGTTCCTCCTTTCCCGTTATACAGCAAAGTGACCATTGGAGCGTTCTCCTCATCATTATCGGTACAGGCCACCGACATCAGGAGCAATATTATCCAGAATAAATTCAGCCGTCGCATACAGTATTGATTTTTACTTAATGCAACACGCAATTCCTTACATGGTTTCAGATACGTTTATCGGGAATTTTGAGAGCCACAGCCGTAAGCAACGCTGTCGTTAAGTTCCACATCGCCACCTGCCTTGCGTCCCATCCCTTGGCTCTCCACATCTGAAAATACTCTCCGCCAACCACATAAAAACAGACAAAAAAGAGAAAAATGACAACCAACAGTCCGTAACCGGCTATTTGACGACCTCGGGAATCATCTTTCCGAATATTTAAAAACATTAGGAAACTCCCTGCCGTACACAGAATAGCTGACGCAAATTCCAATATGATTATCGATATATATGCTATTTTCTGAAAACTCTCATTTAGGATCGCCCGTGTCTTATATCCCTCGCCTTCCACCAGGTCCATACTTAGTATATGCTTGATGTATTCCCAGTTCACTTCAGGGTCGGCAACATTACCTATCGACACTAACCACATCTGTAAGGCAATACCCAAAACCATTACCAATTTAATCAACCTGAATTCCATACGCTCACGTGTAGTATATATAAGCTTCAAGCTGATTCAGACAAAAAAGTTATAAACGAAAAAAGCCTGACCGAGTAGGTCAGGCTTTGAATTTTTATCAGAAAGTTATTCTTAAAGACTAACCTTCTTTGTAGAAGCGTAAAGTACCTTGAGGGCACTCGCTTTCTTGAGTTCTTCCTGCACATCACTGATGATACCCATCTTAGCGTCCGAGTCAACTTTCATTGACATTGTGATCCTGTTACGGTCCACTTCAGGAAGCTTATCCTTCTCAGTGTTAACGTACTGAACGATAGCCTCAGGCTCCATCAATACGTCGTTGAGCTGGATTTTCGGCTCGCTACCATACTTATCTTGGTCTTTAGGCGAACCGATATAGATGTAACTTACCAGTGATTTCTTCTCAATCTTGCTAAGCTCAGTGGCTTGTGGCAAGCGCTGGTTTACCAAGATATCGTCAGTACGCATCACGGTTGTAACCATGAAGAAGAACAAAAGCATGAAGATAATGTCAGGCAAGGCCGAAGTCGGAATTTCCTGACTAGCACTAGTTTTCTTCTTAAACTTTGACATTTGCTCTCCTCTTTTTAGTTACCTCCTGCGCTACTTGGCTCAGCGATAGAGATGTTTTTAGGAAAATCTTTTCTTGCTTTGTCGTACAAAGCTTTGTCCTTGGGCTTCTTCAAGTCCAGATTACGGAATTCCTCAGCCGTAAGCCCTACTCTAGAACCGTACATCTCGTTGTAGGCGCGGTTCAACACGTCCAAAATCTCGATGTATGTTTTATAGCTGGTACCGCGGTCAGTCTTAAACGACACAACGGCCTTAACTGGGCTTACCGACAATTTAGGATCCTTATCATAGTTCAGAACGAACTTTTTAAGATCAGGAACCATATCGTCAATAGACTTGGTCCATAACTCGTCTTCAACCTGGATACGGTCAGCAGAGTTCACGTAAATCTTAAAGATGTCACGGTCATTCTTTTTGATATCCGGCTGATCCTGATCGAGCTTAGGAGGAAGTTTCAATGGAATACCTTTATCCGAAGCGATGGTGGTAGTCACCAAGAAGAAGATCAAGAGCAAGAACGCAATATCCGCCATGGATCCGGCGTTTACTTCGGCGGCCTGTCTCTTTTTTTTCATAGCTCCGGTTTATTTAATAAGGTCGTGTACCCAAGTGAAAACAATTCCGATAAACGAAAGGGCGATCAATACGTAAGTTGTATTCAACATAGCTCCAACGAGCTGAGAATCTGACGCATCAACACCCGCTTTAGTGTAAACGGCAGTCACCTCATTGCCAGCGAAGCTGTAGCCCAGTCCGAAGATCACGGCAAGCGCAATCAAACCGACCAAACCGCCCAAAAGACCTTTGGGGTCGCTCATCGCATTAATAAGTGGCAATACGATCGCGCCCAAAAGGCAGAGAGCGATCAGGATATACGCCGCGTTGAGTCCAATATCGATAAAATCCATTTTGTCTCTTTTTAGTGGTTAGACATAAGGAAAATAAACTGACCTAAGAATTACTTCTTAGTCAACTCGTGCTGTACGAGGATGTCAACCAAAGAGATTGAAGCATCTTCCATGTCGTTAACCAAAGAGTCAACTTTAGATACGCAGTAGTTGTAGAACAACTGGAGGATAACGGCCACAATCAGACCGGCAACAGTTGTCAAAAGGGCAACTTTAATACCACCGGCTACGAGAGCTGGAGAGATGTCACCAGCAGCCTGGATAGCGTCAAATGCACCGATCATACCGATTACAGTACCCATGAAACCAAACATAGGAGCCAATGAGATGAAGAGTGAGATCCATACGAGACCTTTCTCCATACGTCCCATTTCAACCGAACCGTAAGAAATGATCGACTTCTCAACCATCTCGATACCTTCAGTGTAACGCATCAAACCTTGAGTAAAGATTGAAGCTACAGGTCCGCGAGTATTTTTGCAAACTTCTTTAGCGGCTTCAACTCCACCTTGACTCAAAGCGTCCTCAACTTTCTGCAACAACTTCTTAGTGTTAGTAGTCGCAAGGTTCAAAGTGATGATACGCTCGATAGCAACGGCCAAGCCGATGATCAAACACAACAACACGATTCCCATAAACTCGGCGCCACCTTCGATGAATTTCTCTTTGATAGCGTAACGGAAGCTTTGAGCCTCCTCAGGAGCGGCAACAGCCTCTTCCTCAGCTGCGGTAGACTCCTGCACGTCAACAGTAGCGGGAGCAACCTCTTCGGCAGCTGTAGTATCAGTTTGTGTTTCTGTAGCAACCGCGGCCTCGTCCTGCGCAAGCGCCAAATTCGAAGCACCGAAAGTCAATGACCCGGCAACCATCAATAAAGCAAATAACCTTTTCATAGTTCAGTTTTTAGATAAATCCTGCTATTCTACCGTTTTCTTTTTCGTGACACATAAAAAAGTTGCAGAGAGGAAGGGATTCGAACCCCCGGTACCCTTTTGGGGTACACCCGCTTTCCAGGCGAGCACCTTCAGCCACTCGGTCACCTCTCTAAAAAATCACCCTAACTGGGATTGATCATGTCCACAAATAAATCAATAAAAATCCCGATATGCAAGAACCCCGAGATTTTTTAAACTAAGTTCTTCATTTAACTCATTTCTCCGCATAGGGGCACTTGCAACCATTTCTTGACACTTTCAGTATCGTTAAGGTTACCCAACAAGTACATCATTTTCGTCACCGCCGCTTCGGTTGTTATATCCCGGCCGCTAATTACTCCTATTCCGTCGAGCTGGGCGCTGGTTGCGTAGCGTCCGTGCAACACCTTGCCGCCGGCGCATTGCGAAACGTTCAGGATGACGACCCCTCGGCTAACGGCGGCTTCCAATTCCTCAATGAACCACGGGTCAGTCGGAGCGTTACCCGAGCCAAAGCTTTCAAGCACAACACCCCTTAAGCCCGGCACACGCAACACATTACTAACCACAGACTTAGATATAGCAGGGAATAACCTCAAAACCAACACGTTGGAATCGAACGCCGTATTGAAGTTGATAACGCCGTAAGGGTTATAGGGCATGATCACGTCGGAATTGTAATCAATCGTGATTCCGGTCCGCGCCAATGGCGGGTAATTTTCCGACTCGAAAGCTGCGAAAAGGCTACTTTTTTCCTTTTGCGCCCTATTGCCCCGAAACAGTTTGTAGTCGAAAAATATACCGACTTCGGGAACCCTTGGCTTACCGTTTTTCTTAGACTTCGCAATCTCCAAAGCCGTCAGCAAATTCGCCCGTGCGTCAGTACGGCGAGCCCCCATGGGCAGTTGCGCACCAGTAAAAATCACAGGCTTGTTCAATCCCTGCAAAATATAACTTACGGCAGATGCGGTATACGCCATGGTATCGGTGCCGTGCAACACCACAAAACCGTCATATTGCTGATAATTCTCCTTGATTATCACCGCGATATTAGCCCAATCCTTCGGCCCTACGTTCGACGAATCGAGAGAAACGGGAAAAGAGATCACCGTCATCAAAATATCCAATTCGCTCAACTCCGGAACACGCTCCACAATCTCGTTAAAACGCATCGGAACCAAAGCGCCCGACTCGTCCTTAACCATACCCAACGTTCCGCCGGTATATATAATAAGAACATTGGCCTTGGGCCTTCTTTTCGGGTTTGTAACAATTTTTGTTATCCTGTATTTTCCTGCCTCTCTCATTCCAATCCGAAAAGTTTGTTTGCGTTTTTCGTAGTAACTCTAGCCACTTCACCTACTTCCACCCCTTGGTATTCGGCGATCTTGCCGGCGATGTACGGCAAGTATTCGGGACTGTTGCGCTTGCCCCGGAACGGTACCGGAGCCAAATAAGGAGCGTCGGTCTCCAACAATATTTTGTCGAGGGGCACATCAGGCAAAACTTTGTCCAAACCTCCGTTTTTGAAAGTGCTCACCCCACCAATGCCCAAGTATAAACCAGTGTCCAACGCCTTTTTGGCCTGCTCCGCATCTCCGCTAAAGCAATGGAAGACACCGGTAAGAGATCCGTCTTGCGCTTTTGCGATTTCGTCTATTGTCAGGTCTATTGACTCCCGACAGTGCAACACCACCGGCAAATTCGATGACTTGCCCAATTCCACTTGCGCACGCAAGGCTTCCACTTGTATACCTTCAGTGCTTTTATCCCAATAAAGGTCTATCCCTATCTCGCCTACGGCGTAATACTTGTGCTCGCCAAGCGTCTTTTCCACAAAAGAGACCTGATCTTTCCAATTTTCATTTACGGAACAAGGGTGAATCCCCATCATGGGCAGGCAATAATCCGGATAGCGACGTTCAACATCAAGCATCGCTTCAACCGATTCTTCATCGATATTGGGCATCAGTATTTTGGAAATCCCTTCGCTCTTGCAACGCCCGATCACCTCATCCAGATCCGACTCGAATTTCCTACTGAAAACATGCGCGTGCGTGTCAATCAACTCCATCATAATTACCTGTCTTTACCGCTTAAAAAACGCCGGTTTGCAGCGTCCATAAATTCATTCTCATAACGAACACACGAAAGCCAGCGTCATGGTTCGCTAGCTTCGGCAACATCGCCAATTCTCACAAAATAAAGGAAATTCAACTTCATTTAATAATAAATTAGGCAGACTAAGGCAAAAAAGAAAAAAAGACTCCCACACGACATCGTTCCCGACAAAAATATCATATCATTAATTCACTGGCTTTGAAAAGACAAAAATTGCCAATTCAGCAAAAAAACAAGTCAATTGCAAAAATAAAATCAAGACCCAAAAGTGAATATTACATATCAAGCAATTGAAACCCGAAATCTTGAAGCGCAAAATAATCTAAAAACTCAGGCAACACGCCACGCAAGTTTTTTTTTGCTTTCACACTATCATGAAACACCACTAACGAACCCGGACGAGTCAAACGAGAAGACCTGGAAAGACACAACTTCCGGGAAAGCCTAGCGTCGTAATCCACTGTCAGCACGTCCCACATCACCACCGTTTTCATGGTTTTCAAAACCTTCAGTTGACCTCTGCTTATTCTCCCATGAGGCGGACGGAAAAGACGCGTTTCCAAACCTGTAACATCACGTATAATTTCGTCACAAAGCCTAACCTCTTCCAAGTATTTCTCAACACTCATCCCCCAGCCTACTACATGATGAAAAGTGTGGTTACCGACAGAATGTCCCCGTTCCACCACCTTCCTGGCAACTTGCGGATGTTTTCTCACATTATCCCCAACCCAGAAAAAAGTAGCCTTGGCCCCAACCCTATCCAATTCGTCCAAAACGAACTCCGTTTCGCAGGGTATCGGTCCGTCATCGAAAGTGAGATAGATCTCGTTCTTTTCGGTCGGGATATCCCATACGCACGAAGGCATCAGCCTTTTCAACAACTTCGGGGTTCTAAGCGGTATAATCATGCGGCAAATATAAAAAAGCTTCCGGCCGGAAACGGGGCATTCGCAAAAATCAACAAAAAACCGGAGCCCGCCACTTTGGCGAACTCCGGTTTTCATATATGGCAGGCTCGAAATTAATTTATCCACCCACCCGGCAAGTCAGCAACGTAATATCGTCGCTCCATTTGTCGTGGCCGGCAAATTCTCTCACACTGCCCAACAGCCCCGTATGCATCTCTTTTAGCTCCAACTTCGCGCTATCATTCAGGTAACTGACCAAACGCTCCTGACCAAACTCCACGCCTTCTTCGTCAAAGCATTCGGTAAGGCCGTCCGTATAGCAGAACAGAGTAAAATCCTCAAGTCCGGAAATCGTGCCCTCGTTCAGAAACGGCAACGGATCGAAGAAGCCCAAAACAGTAGTCCCGTCCTTCAACAACTGGATATGTCCTTTGCCATCAAACAAAACAGGCGGATTATGCCCGGCATTCACATAACTGAACAGCTTGGTCCGGCGGTCGTAAGAAGCGATGAAAAACGTAATGAAATTATCGGTACCGGCTCCCTTGATCTGAAAATTGAGTTCCGCCACGATTTCTTTCAGGCATGTCGTCTTTCTGGCGATCGTGCGCAACGAAGCCTGGAAATTCGACATCAGCAAAGCCGCCGGAACACCTTTGCCGGAAACATCGGCGATACAGATCAAGAAACTGTCTTCGTCAAAAGGAATAAAATCGTAATAATCCCCGCCTACGGAATGGTGCGGTTTATAATCGGCCACCACTTTTACGAAACCGCTTTGCGGCAACGAATCGGGCAAGAGCATCTTCTGGACATTAGCCGCGATCTCCATTTCCTTGTTGAAAATCTCCTGCTTCATCTGCTTGCGGGCCAACTTTTTATTCTCAATGGCCACAATGATGATATTACTCAAAGCCTGCACGAAGTTGGTGTTCACGTACAGCGCCTCACCAGTCTCATTGGTTCTTCCAGAAAGGAAAACAAAGGCCAAGATATCGTCCTTGTGAGCGATCGGAATCACCTGCTCAAACTCGTCGAAAGCCGATTCGCACATCGAATGGTCGATCAGGCCGGTGTGCGGACGGTCCAAAAACACCCTGTCAAGAGGGATTTCCGAGAAATCGGCCTCCGTCCCGAAGTTCGCCTTGCAAGTCCACTTCTCGTCCTTTACGTAAAGCGTCAGCTTGCTGATATTCAAACTGGCCCTCAAGGTAAAATCATATATTTTGTATAGCGACTGCTCGGGCAAATTGCTGTTGATCGCCTGCGTAATTTCCAGCAGGGCGTTCAACTCCATTTCCTTCAGCTTATACTTGCTTTCAACCGACTCGATGTCCATCTGTCCAAATTTTCCCGGCCAAGCCGGACTCTCAATGTATTAAAGAAAAACGCCAGCGCCCACCTTTCCGTATGCTTATCGCATATTGTGTTCCATTAGCCCCTCTTTCGTTGCCAGAAAATAGCAAGAAGCGAGCCCTCCTCGCCAAGAATCGTCGGCAAACTCCTCGTCCGGCGTCCGGAGAGGCTTTACCCAGCCTTTCCCAACCAACTCCGGCAACACTTCCGACAGCTCCGGTTCCGCCACACCTGACTCTTCGGCGAGCGCTTGGAAAGATATCGGAAAATATAATTCGTCAAGAATATCGTACTCGATTTCTGTCATAACCCTAATTTAGATGTTCAAACCCGCATCCGGCAACTTACTTATTCAGACCAACCATTTTTGAAGATAAACGGCGATTCAAGCCACCGGACTACCCTTTTACCGGCCGAGCCTTTTCGTTCGGCGCTTCGTATTTTCTTCCTTTCCATTCGTAGCCTCCCCTGTTGGCCGTAAAACCGACCACCACGGCATACAAAGGATACAAAATCCCCGTGAGCATAAAGCTTGGAAAGCCAGGAACATCCTCTTTATTGAAAAAGAAAACCTGGAGGAAAACATACTCACTCACTAATTTAACCGCTTGTTGGGAAACAAGCAGCCACCACGGCAAAAAACCGGAAAAAGAAAACGCGTAAGCCGACAAATTCATCAAATGAAAAGCCAATACGGAAAGCGCCACAACGGCTGTCAACCCAAAACCCGAGGCGTTCCACTTCCCCGCCCAACGCCTTCTTTGCGAAAGAAATTTCTTCAGATTTTCCTGAGCTCCGGTTCGTACCAGAACATTCGCGCCAGCGACATATTCCACTCCGCCCGGATACGACTCTTTTATTTTTCGTAAAAGAAATTCATCGTCACCCGAAGGAATATGGGCATTTCCCTCATAGCCTCCCACTTCCAAAAAAACATCTTTCCGAAAAGCCATATTCGCCGCATTGCAAAAGAGCGGACTACCGGATTTAATCGCTACGCCCGCTACCATTCCCAAAGCCGCCATCTCCCAAGTCTGGGCTTTTGACAAAAAACCGCCATCGGGCTGAATATAAACGGGAGCGCAAACCATTTTCACTTTTTCGTCGGAAAAACCGCCCGCCAAACCGGCGAGCCAAACCGATTCCATCCAACAATCGGCGTCGGTAACGGCAATCACGTCGCCGGTTGCCTGCGTAACCCCGTAAGCTACCGCCGATTTTTTTCCTTGTCCGATATTATCCAGAATCCGCAAATTCGGCAAACGATCGCTCCACGCCTCCAACACGCTTCGGGTAGCGTCGTCCGAATGGTCGTTCACCACTATTATTTCCTCCGGCTGAAATTGCTGACCGCCCAAAGCTTCCAATAAACGCCCGAGCGATTTTTCCTCGTTTCTGGCCGCTACCAAAACGCTTATCTTTAAGCCGTCAGAAGAAGTTTTTTGAGAGTCGCCAACGGCCAGCCATTTCTTGCGGACAACCAAAAGCCCTACGGCATAAAAACAAGTCAGCGAGAACAATACGCCGGCAAATATCCACATCACAACCATTTTCCTTTTCTTAAGAAAAATAAACCCACCAAAGCCGGCAACACCCTATTCAGCGCCCACAAAACCAAACTGGCCTGAACCACCGGCGCCACATTTTCCGTAAACATTCCGAAAAACAAAACGCTGGAAGCTTCCCGAATCCCGGCGTCACCCAAAGCGTTGAAAGTCGGCGAGACCGTTTTGGCCAGAAAAACCCATGCGATTCCGGCCATCATCACCTCCACGGGCAACGAAACGCCGAAAAGCCACAAGGCCAACAAGTATTGCAGAAAGAAGATTCCGTACCGGACAAAAGCCAAAACGAACACTCTGGCGAGCAACTCCGGCGCCAGACATGTAGCGTTAACTTTCAGAAAACGAGCCCAAAGTTTCAGTCTCGGAAAAGCTCTTTTGGCGAAAAACGGAGACACGCAAAGCAACACGATCACCAAAACCAGAAAAGCATACCCGTAAGGAAAATCAAAGGCGGATTGTCTTTCCCAATAAATTAAGGCGCAGAGCCCAAACAAAAGCGTCCAGACCATTTGCGAAGCGGAACCGACCGCCACAGGCACCAATGCGCTACGACGTCCCAAGTTTTTCGAGAAACCGATTCTTCCCACAAAAGCGCCCGCACCCTGAGGCATCCAAATTCCGCAGGCAACACCGGCCAAAACGCCTTTAAAAGCCTCGGCGAAACTTAATCGGGACACCGGCCGTAACGACTCTTTCCATTTCAAAGCCTCCAACGCCCAGTTCAAGGGCATCAGCCCAACCAATGCCAAAACATAGACGGATCCGCCAAAGGTAAAAACACCGGGCAACGCCAACAATCCCGCTCCCCTTTCGGAAAGCTCGGCAAACAGGTACAGCAAGGCCGCGAGCATCAGCCCGGCTTTCACCAGCGCGTTCAGCGCCTCGGATTTGAGCCACAAACCCAGCCTTTCCGCCCGAATTACCCTATATTGCGACATTGGTCATCTTGCTTAAAAACCCGGCAGGGAAAATACGGAACCGCATCCCCGAAGACGGCCACAAGTTAACAAAATCACACCCAATTCATGAATATCATCCAGGAAAGCAAAAACAAGAACAATCCTCCCGAAAAAATAATCCTGGGCATAGACCCCGGCACAAACGTCATGGGTTACGGCCTCATTACCGTCAAAGGCCAGAAAGTCATCTCCACGCTCCAATACGGCGTAATTCACCTTAGCAAATACAAAAGCCACGAACTTAAGCTCCGCAAAATATTCGAGCGGGTACAAAGCATCGTCGACGAGTTCCACCCCGACGAAGTGGCGCTCGAAGCTCCTTTTTTCGGCAAAAACGTGCAATCGATGCTCAAACTCGGCCGGGCGCAGGGCGTGGCGATGGCAGCGGCGCTTACCCGCGACATTCCCATTACGGAGTACGCTCCGCGGAAAGTGAAACAGTCCGTAACAGGCAACGGCAACGCCACGAAAGAACAAGTAGCCAACATGCTGGCCAGCCTGCTGAAGCTTCCCGAAATCCCGAAAATGCTCGACGCCACCGACGCCTTGGGCGTGGCGCTTTGCCATCATTACCAAGGAGGCAAACAGGTATCGAAAGCGAAAAGCTGGAAAACCTTTCTGGAAGACAATCCCGGCAGGATAAAATCGGGCAAAACGAAAAAATGAGTCGGAATGCCCCCAAAAAACAAGGCTCGCCGTCTGGCAAGCCTTGTTTTGTTTTTGAAAAACCTCCGGAATACTAAGCCTCTTCCAAATCGTAATCGGCTCCTACACCATAACGGGTCAGATCCGACAGGCGAAACTCTTCCAAAGAATAAATATCTTTCACTCGGCAATCGTCGTCCTCAAAAATCTCCAACACCTCAAATTCCGATTCCTCACCAAAATTTTTCAGTCTGTAGCGTTTGCCCACCCTAAGGGCGTTCACCGACATTGGCATAGCGATATCTTTTTGTTGTAGAAATATGCGGTCACGAATTACGGTTACACAACCAGCTTGATTCCCTTGTCGCTAAGCTCTACCAAACCGGCCTTGTACAGGCTTCCGATAACCTTTTTGAAATTCTTTTTACTCATCTTAAAAACCTTGCGAATGGTCTCAGCGTCGGTTTTGTCGTGGTAAGGCAACTTCCCGCCGGCTTTGATCAGGGCGTCCACAATCACGTCCTTGGAGTCTTCCACTTGGTCGTACCCCTTTTTGCCGAACGAAATATCAAGCTTGCCGTCCTCTCGAACTCTTTTCACAAACCCTTTGCGACGCTCACCGATCCACGGCGTTCCGTACACGTCGCTGTGATACACGAGGCCGGAATAGCGCTGGTTCACCAACACCAAGTAACCCATCTCGGTGCGTTTGTACACCATAAGGTCCACTTCCTGCCCCGATTCCAACTCAGAAGTATCCGAATCGATAAAAGAATGGATCTTGCTGACGCCGATCACCCTTCCGGAACGATGGTCAAGGCAAATCCGCACCACGTACATTCTGCCTTCCACCATTTCCTCGCTTTGCTCTCGCCAAGGAACGAACAGGTCTTTTTCAAGACCCCAGTCCAGAAACGCTCCGAATTTCGTCACGTCCTTAACATACAAAGCCGCAAACTCGCCCACCACCGCAAGCGGTTTACGCGTAGTGGCCACCGGACGGTCCATCGAGTCCGTATACACGAACACGTCAAGGCTTACGCCCTCAACCATTTCCTCGGTCACAAATTTGTTGGGCAACAAAACCTCTTCGCCCTCGCTGTCCTTAAGGTATATACCGTGATCGGTATTCCTAGCGACAACCAATGTATTATATTCTCCAATATTGAGCATAAACAGCCCTCTTTTTTAAATTCTCAAAACGTCGGGAGCGATCCGGTTCAGTAGAAAACCAAATGCGCCACTCCGAAATAAACGCCAAGACCCAACAAGTCGTTGACGATAGTAATAAACGGACCCGAGGCCAAAGCCGGATTGATCTTAAGCCGGTCCATCACAATCGGTGTTACCGTACCCATAGTCGACGCCAGCATCACTACGCTAAACAAGGCCGTCGATACGGTTACCGCTATTTTCATACCCTGGGGATCTCCCCCGGCGCTAAGCCAGTTGAACAAGAACACGAATCCGGCAAGTACGGACCCGTTGAGGATGGCTACGGTCAGCGTCTTGAACAGACGCTTCCACAAACTGTCCTCAATCACCGACGGATTGGCCAAAGACTGCAAAACCAAAGACGAAGACTGCAAACCCACATTACCGCCCGTAGCCGTAATCAGTGGCACAAATGTGGCCAGCGCCGGAATCTGCGAGATGTCACCATCGAACAAACCCATAAAGTTTGCGGCTATAACGCCCCCGATCATCCCGATCATCAGCCACGGCAAGCGGGCGCGGGAAAGCACCCAAACGCTGTCGTCTTCCTGAACGTCTTCGGAGATACCGGCCATGATTTGGCGATCTTCCTCCGCCTTTTCGGTAATTACGTCGATAATATCATCGACCGTAATCCGCCCGGCCAACATTCCCCGGACATTCACCACTGGAATCACTTCCAAGTCGTATTTCTGCATTATCGAGGCGACTTCCTCCTGGTCCATAAAGGTTTCCACAGAAAGAATATCCTTCTCGTATATCTCGCTGATCAGCGTTTGGTCCGAAGCCAGAATAATCCGCTTCAGCGACACTCGCCCCAAAAGCTTGTCATAATCGTCAACCACGTACAAGGTATACACCTTGTCCACGTCTTCGGCCTGACGCCTGATCTCCTCTATACTCCGGACAACCGTCCAGTTCAGATTGACTTTTATAAGCTCTTTGGCCATCAGACCACCGGCGCAATCCTCTCCGTAGCGGAGAAGATCCATCACGTAAGCGGCCTGCTCATCCTCTTTCAGCAGGGAAATAACCTGCTCTCTGGCACGCACACCCAGCTGTTGCAGGATATCCACAGCGTCATCGGAATCGAGCTCGTCGATAAAAGGCGAAAGCTCTTCCGGAGAGAACAGCTCAAGGAAATCCCCGCGCTCGTCCTCGTCGATATCGCGGATAACCTGAGCGCCCACTTCCACATCCAGCAGTTGCAGGATATACCGGCACTCTTCGCCGTCAAGCTCCTCCAACACCTCACTGACGTCGGCGGCCTTCACGCCTTTCAGGGTCCGGAGTATAAACTCCTTGTCCTCTTTGGCGATAGCCTTCCGCAAACGGCTGACATAGCCGGCGCTTAGCTCAAATACGTCAACCTGGCGTTTTGTCATTCTCGATACGGTTAGTTAGCCAGACAAAATCCGCCACGCTCAAACGCTCCGCCCTAAGCGAAAGCATCTCTTCGGCACGCAGCTCGTCGGACAGGCCAAAAACTTTCAGCGCGTTGCGCAACGTTTTCCTCCTTGTCTGGAAAGCCTGCTTCACCACTCTGAAAAACAGTTTTTCGTCACAACCCAAATCTTTCGTATCGTTTCTTTTCAGGCTCAACACCGCCGAATCCACCTTCGGAGGCGGGTTAAACACGTGCGGCGGTACCGTAAACAAGTATTCGGCATCGTAGAACGCCTGCAAAAGCACGCTCAAGATCCCGTAAACTTTAGAGCCCGGCCCGGCACAGATACGCTCGGCCACCTCTTTCTGCACCATTCCCACGCATTCCGTAACATCGTCACGGTATTCCAATACCTTAAAAAAAATCTGGGAAGATATATTATAAGGAAAGTTTCCGATAACCGCCATCGGCGACTCCAACTTTTCCGTCAAATCCATTCTAAGGAAATCCCCTTCGATAATCCTCTCTCCCAAAGCCGGGTAGCGATCCTTCAGGTAAGCGATGGATTCGGTGTCGATATCCACCAAAAATGTCCTCAAGGATTCCCTTTCGATCAGAAAATCCGTCAAAACGCCCATTCCGGGCCCCACTTCCAACACGTCGCGATAACCGCCGTGCCCCGACAAAGCGTTGACAATCCTCTCGGCGATATCCAAATCCGTAAGGAAATGCTGACCGAGATGCTTCTTTGCCCTAACCTTTTTCATTCCTCTGCAATATAAGTAGTTCCGTCCCCCACGGGCCCCATTGACCCGCAGTGCCTGCGTACGCCAGCCTACAATTCCAAACAAAAAACGCCCCGCGGAAGTCTTGCCCAGAATAGGGCAAACAAAATGTCCGTGACAAAAGCATAATTTCTTATCTTTGGCGAATATTGAATGTCTTTTTTGCGACCAGCCTTATCGGCCGGGTCAAATTTACGACATACCTTTGTATTGTTCGGCAAGCATTCGACAAAAACTCCCGCAAGCCCCCGGCCATAAAACCGGCGGACACAGGCGGGACCCCGCACCGAAGCCGTTCGCCGGAACAAACCCAAGCAAAAAAACTGAACTCCATGAGCAGTCATAAAGACACCAACAGGAGCCATCCGCCGAAAATAGGGATCTCCATCGGCGACATCAACGGCGTAGGTCCTGAAATCGTCATCAAGGCTTTGGCCGACAACCGGATCACATCACAATTCACCCCTGTTGTATACGGATCATCCAAAGTGCTTTCTTTTTACAAAAAGAAAGTCAGAAGGGACGATTTCCAGTTGCATAACATCAAAGACGCCTCGCACGCGGCACAAAAAAAGGTCAACGTCATCAACTGTTGGGAGGAAACTGCCGAAATAACTCCGGGCAAACAAACCGAAATAGGAGGAAAATGCGCTTTCACCGCACTTGAAAGAGCCGTTGCGGACCTCCTAAACGGAACTATCGACGCTTTGGTGACCGCTCCGATCAACAAACACAATATTCAGAGCAAAGATTTCGACTTTCCGGGCCATACGGAATACCTTCAGGCCAAAGACGGAAAAGACGACTGCGTAATGACGCTCTGCGACCAAGGCTTGCGCGTAGGCGTAGTCACCGGACACATGCCCATAGCGGAAGTGCCTTCGAAGATCACCGCCGAGGCGCTTAGAAGCAAAATCGACATCATGTTGGCTAGCCTGCGCCTCGATTTCGGCATCAACAAGCCGAAACTCGCAGTATTGGGCCTAAACCCGCACGCTGGCGAAAACGGCATCTTGGGCCAAGAGGAAATCGACGTGATCAAGCCCGTCATCAAGGAATATAAGCGCAAAGGCGAGCTCGTAATAGGCCCGTATCCCGCCGACGGATTCTTCGGTTCCTCGCAATTCCGTAAATTCGACGGTATCTTGGCCATGTATCACGACCAAGGCCTGATTCCGTTCAAAGCGTTGGCATTTGAGACCGGCGTAAACTATACGTCCGGCCTCTCGTTCGTCCGCACTTCGCCCGACCACGGCACGGCGTACGACATCGCCGGCAAAGGAATAGCCGACGAAACATCGATGAGAGAAGCCATTTACATGGCCATCGACGTAGTCAAGAATAGACTTGAGGCACCGAAGCCGAAACCGAAAAAAGCACCGGTAGAGGAGCGCAAGATAGCGGAGGCTATGCAGGACGAAAGTCAGGATTTTCCGCTTGAGAAAGTAGAGGGCGAAACCATTGAGGATGTGGAGAAAAAGGACAAAAGACCGCCCCGGAGGGAAAACAAACCCTACCGAAAACACGATAAGAAGAACAACGGGAACAAAAATCAAGAGAAGTAATTCTTAAATAATCGGATGCTCTGAGGAATTCCCGGAAAAAAAATTTAAATTTGCGACCTTGTATGCCTAACGAGGGACATGAAAAACCTTAAAGCGTTTGATATTGAGCTCTTCAAGCTCGGTTTGGGCAAACACGAGTTCTCTTTCGAGATTGGAAAAGACTTCTTCGACAACTTCGAGGATTCGCTTACCAAGAACGGAAAACTCACCGCCCGAATAAGCCTTGACAAATCGGAAGTGCTGATCAGGGCCGAGCTGGAAATCAAGGGCGTCGTGGAACTGGTTTGTGACCGGAGCCTGAGGACTTTTGAGGAACCTATAGACGTTTCGCACAAGTTACTCGTAAAGTACGGAGAGGAATTCGACGATTCTGAAGACGACATCATTATTCTGGACCAGAACCTTCCGGTTTGGAACGTCGCCAACATCATCTACGAATTCATCGGCCTGCAGGTTCCTTACAAAAAGATCCATCCCGAATTAAGGGAGGACGACGACGAACCGCTAGACCTTGGCCTCGAATTTGATTTTCTGAGCCTTGAGCCCGAAGACGAGCTGGTATATTCTACCGGCGACACGGAAACGGACGAAGAGGAAGAAGAAAACGAAGGAGAAGGGGAAGAAACTAACGAAAACGTCGATCCTAGATGGCAAGCCTTGCAAAAGCTCAAGGATCAGAACAAAAAGAAGTAAGAAAACAATTCGTCAACATTAATAAATAGTTTAGTAAGATGGCACATCCTAAACGTAAGACTTCTAAGACTAGAAGAGATAAAAGGAGAACAAACATCAAGTCTACTCCGGCTACTTTGTCGGTATGCCCAACAACAGGCGAGACTCACTTGCGTCACAGAGCTCACTGGCACGAAGGGAAACTTTACTACAAAGGAAAAGTTTACGCTGAGAAAGAAATTGAGGCCTAATCAGATTAGGTTTACAATATAAACGGCCCCGAAGCTTATCGCTCGGGGCCGTTTTCTTTTTGTGCCAATATCCGTTTCCGGTTATTTTTTCCGGCGCTTGCGCTTGTTGGTCCTGCCCACCTTCACTTTCGCCTTGTGCGCCAAGTTCAGGTTTCCTTTCACTATTATTACATCGCCGGGTTTTATCGGCATATTTCCTTCGGCGTCAGGCACCAACACATAACTCTGAGAATTCTCCTCGCCAAGAGCCACGTAATTCCACTTCGCTTCGTCGCCGTTGAGGGTAAACACCACAGGACGACCGCCGGAACGAAGCACAACGGAACTTTTCGGAACCACCAGCTTATTCGGCAAGACACGGCTCAGCACAACCTTCCCGTTCATCCCTTCCCGCAACAGCCCATCCGTATTGCGCAATTCGGCTGTAACTCTCACCAAGCCGTTCTCATCCACCAATGGATTCACCGACACCACTTCACCCACAAACTCACGGTCGCTCAAAGCGAATGGACTTACTCGCACACGCATCCCCTCCGTTACGTCCGGCACCTCCGATTCCAATACGGAAAACACAATTTCAAACACACGGTCATCGATAATTCGGCAAAATGGCTTACCACTTTCAGGCCGGTGATGTTCCCTGACCGCCAAATCCGCCACGACGCCAGCGAACGGCGCTCGCACCACCGATTTAGAGAATTTGAGTTTCGCCCGTTCCAGTCTCGTCAAAGCGGCCTCATAACCTTTGTCGATTTTCCCCATCCGAAGAACATCTTTGGGCACCTTTAGCGTATCGGACAAACCGCCGTCATACCCTCGGGCATACATAAAATCCCTCAAGCCTACGGACGCTTTTTCCAAATCCCTTTCGGCCTCCGCCAATGACAAACGCAACTCAGAGTCGTCGATCCGCCCCAACAAAGCGCCTTTCGACACCCTGTCGCCTTCCGACACCTTCAGAGTACGTACCGGCTCGGACAATCCGGTTTCGATCACCGCACTACGCTTCGCCCGCAACTTTCCGTTACCCAAAATCTGACGCTCAAACTCCGTAATACGGACAGAATCCACATAAACGACAGTGGTTCTCTCCATTGTGGCCTGCCGGGCCGATTTCTCCACTTCTTTGGAGTCTTCAGTCTTACCGGAACACGCAAACAGGGAAGCCAAAAAGAAAATGCTTAATAGATGTCTCATAGAAAAAAATAAAGTTTTGAGTCTTCACAAACGAACAACCGTGACCGCTTACCCTACCGCCGCATCCCAAATAGCTTCGGAAAACACGACAACCTATCCATAAAAACACGTGGCAAAAAAACGAAACGCCACAGCGTCTAATCCAAAAAAGCCAGTTACGGATCACAATATAAAAGAAAGGCCCAAACCTAACAACTAATTCTTTGGGAATACCACAATTCCGATACGTTTTTCATTTATACTAACATCAAGCCCTAGCGCTACCGAAAAGCCAGCGTCACTCTGGCAATCAGTAACGAAACCAACCGGAAAACCCGGCCAAAATAGGAAACCAAAAAGAAACTCACCAGTCTCCAAAGACCTCAAACACTCCCAAAACCAACCAAAAAACATCAACTCCAAAGAAACTGAAAAAGCTACCGAATAGCCCAACGGCAAAACCTGGAATAACTCCGTATATAAACTTGAGAATAGCTTATTGAATTATCCCTCCTTTTTTGAGGACTTTTTGCGATTCATCGAATTTTAACCCTTTTCTTTTTTTTCTATTTTAGTCTGACGTACCTTATATTTGTCGAGGTGCAAAAAAGCGAAATTGGCTTTCGTTTAACACACCGACCGCCACGGACCGCTAAGGTCATAGCGAGGCATACGGAACTTTTTTTACAGACTTATGAAGAAAATCAACGCAGCCATTACCGGAGTGCACGGATACGTACCGGAGTATGTTCTGACGAACGACGAGCTGGCGACCATGGTGGACACCAACGATGAGTGGATCACCACTCGGACCGGAATCAAGGAGAGGAGGCTTCTTAAAGGTGAGGGACAGGGCTCTTCGGTACTCGGGATAGAGGCCGTAAAAGGCTTGCTTGAGAAAACGGGGACTTCTCCTGAAGAAATCGACCTTCTGATCTGTTGTACGGTTACCCCTGACATGACATTTCCGGCCACGGCCAACATCATAGCCGACGGTATCGGCGCAAAAAACTCCTTCAGCTTTGACATGAACGCCGCCTGCTCCGGTTTCCTTTACGGACTCATCACCGGCTCGCAGTTCGTGGAAACTGGAAAATACAAGAAAGTAGTAGTCGTGGGCGCGGACAAAATGTCGGCGATCGTCGATTACAAAGACAGAAACACCTGCGTGCTTTTCGGCGACGGAGCCGGAGCGGTATTGCTTGAGCCAAACGAGGAAGGCTTCGGTCTTATCGACTCCCAGCTTCAGTCAGACGGCAGCGGAGCACCGTTCCTGCACATGAAAGCCGGCGGAAGCCGTTACCCGTCTTCGCACGAGACCATCGACAAAAACTGGCACACCATCCATCAGGAAGGTTCAACGGTATTCAAGTTCGCCGTTACCAACATGGCCGACACGGCTGCCGAGGTAGCCGAGCGCAACAATCTCACTGGCGACGATATCAGCTGGCTGGTACCTCACCAAGCCAACAAGCGTATCATCGACGCTACCGCCAGGCGCATTGATCTTGACGAAAGCAAAGTCATGCTCAACATCCAGCGCTACGGCAACACCACCGACGGCACCATCCCACTCTGCCTTTGGGATTACGAAAAGCAACTCAAAAAAGGAGACAACATTATCTTGGCGACTTTCGGCGGAGGATTCACTTGGGGCGCAGCCTACATTAAGTGGGCTTACGACGGTGACAAGGCTAATTCCTGACAAATTCGGGCGGAAATCTTCCGCTTTTGACAAATATCAATACGGTAAACCCCGAAGCTCAGCGCCTTAGTGGCGAGGCCCGCAAATTGGCGACGGAATATGACCGTATCAAAAAAACTTATAACTTGCGTCGTTAGTCATTGTCAGTAGCGCATATTGCGCTCGTCAAGTTTTCATAATAACGCATTTATTATCACTTATGGCAACTACAGCTGATATCCGTAACGGACTTTGTATAGAATACAACCACGGCTTATACACGATTGTCGAGTTCCAGCACGTTAAACCCGGCAAGGGACCTGCATTCGTCCGCACGAAACTCAAGAACCTTACGACAGGAAAGGTAATCGACAACACCTTCTCTGCCGGACACAAGATCCACCCCGTAAGAGTAGAGCGCCGCAAAGAGCAATTCCTTTTCAAAGACGATTTCGGATTCAACTTCATGGACACGGACACTTACGAGCAGTTCGCGCTTCCGGAAGCCATGGTCCCGAACCCGGACCTTATCAAAGACGGTGATATCGTTGAAGTGCTTTTCCACGCCGCAGAGGAGAAACCCCTGCTTGTGGAACTGCCCGCCAATGTCGAGCTCAAGGTAGTTTACACCGAGCCAGGCCTCAAAGGCGACACGGCTACTAACGCCACAAAGCCCGCCGAGGTTGAAACCGGCGCCACGATTCAGGTACCTCTTTTCATTAACGAGGGCGACACCGTAAAAGTGGATACAAAAACCAGGTCTTACATAGAAAGAGTTAAAGCGTAATGAAACCAAGTGAAATCAAGAACCTCATAAATTTTATCGCCCAGTCGGGTTTGAATGAGGTTAATATCGAAACAGAGGAATTCAAGCTTTCAGTAAAGCGCGACGCCGACTCGCCAAAAGTTATCGAGCAAGTGTCTGTAGCGGCACCGGCGGTAGCCGCGGCTCCTGTAGCAACCGCCCCCGCAGCGCAACCCGCTCAGCCAGCGGCTACAGCTCCGGCCACAGAAGCGGCAACTCCTGCCGACGACGACAGCAAATACATTACGATCAAATCTCCAATGATCGGTACGTTCTATCGCTCTCCGGGTCCTGACCAAGACAAATTCGTCTCTGAAGGCGACAGCGTGACTCCGGAGAAGACGGTTTGCATCGTGGAAGCGATGAAACTTTTCAACGAAATCAATGCTGAGGTTAGCGGCAAAATCGTCAAGGTTCTGATCGAAGACGCTACGCCGGTCGAATTCGGCACCCCGCTGTTCTTAGTCGACCCCTCGTAACGATTTTGAGCTAGGCTAGCGAAAAACATCTTAACGGATGTTTTTCGTTTTTTAGGCTATCGTGAAACCGAAAACGTGAATCAAAGTGTTTAAAAAAATACTCATAGCCAATAGGGGCGAGATTGCCCTTAGGGTTATCCGAACCTGTAAAGAAATGGGCATCAAGACCGTGGCGGTTTATTCCACCGCGGACAAAGAAAGCCTGCACGTACGCTTCGCCGACGAGGCCGTGTGCATTGGCCCAGCCCCGAGTTCGGAATCATATCTAGATATTACCCGGATTATTTCGGCAGCCGAAATCACCAACGCCGACGCCATTCACCCCGGCTACGGATTCCTTTCCGAAAATGCGGAGTTCTCCAGAGTTTGCGAAGAGAACGACATTAAGTTCATCGGAGCCTCGGCGGAGATGATCAACGGCATGGGCGACAAAGCCAACGCCAAGGACACCATGAAAAAAGCCGGTGTCCCAACCATCCCCGGTTCGGACGGCATTCTCGACACAGTTGAGGAAGGTCTTGGACTCGCTGAGCAGGTTGGATACCCGATCATCCTCAAAGCCACAGCTGGCGGAGGTGGACGCGGCATGCGTATCGTTAACGAGCCCGGCGGATTCCAAAAGGCTTGGGACGACGCAAAACGCGAATCGGGAGCCGCTTTCGGCAACGACGGACTTTACCTTGAGAAATTCATCGAAGAGCCACGTCACGTGGAGATCCAGATTCTTGGAGACTCTAGCGGAAAAGCCATTCACCTTTCAGAGCGTGACTGCTCTATCCAGCGTCGTCACCAAAAGCTCTTGGAAGAGTGTCCTTCACCGGCCGTAAACGAAGATTTGCGCCAGCGTATGGGCGAAGCAGCCGTTCGCGCAGCGGAAGCCGTAAAATACGAAGGAGCTGGCACAGTGGAATTCCTCGTGGACAAACACCGCGACTTCTACTTCATGGAGATGAACACCCGTATTCAGGTGGAACATCCCGTAACGGAAATGGTAACCGACACTGACCTGATCAAAGATCAGATCAAGATGGCCGCTGGCGAACTCCTCGACGGAAAGAACCTTACACCAAAGCGTTGGTCTATCGAGTGCCGTATAAACGCCGAAGATCCGGCCAATGACTTCCGTCCGTCGCCGGGCAAGATCACTTCCCTGCACTTCCCGGGAGGCCGTGGCGTTCGCGTAGACAGCCACGTTTACGCCGGATACACCATTCCGCCGAACTACGACTCGATGATCGCCAAACTCATCGTGACGGCCAGAACCCGCGACCGCGCTATCATCCGTACCAAGCGCGCTCTTCAGGAGTTCTTTATCGAAGGCATCAAAACTACGATTCCTTTCCACCTGAAGTTGATGGACGACGCTCAGTTCCAGTCTGGCGATTTCACTACGAAATTCCTCGAAGATTTTGACTTCGACGCTCTTAAAGAGCCGAAAGCCTAATCATCGGAAAGACATAAAAAAAGCGGACGATTGCTCGTCCGCTTTTTTGTATCTGCATTTTTTTAGTCTTATTTCCCTTCGCTCAATTCGGTTCCCACACTGATGGCTCTCAAGATTTTCATCTTCATACTATCCACCGACACTTCTTCCTTGAGATAATAAGCATAAGTATCTTCGGGCGTCTTGCCTTTGAACCCGCCATCAAATCCGTGCATCCATTTCCACATCGCAGCGTCGGCCGAATCTATTTCCACCACACCGGCCCGCAAACGCAAGGCTACATTCGATGTAGAGTCGCCTAGAGTGTTCAGCGAATCGATCTTTGTCTTCAATTTTGTCTTCAATGCGTTCAACTCGCCCATCCGAGGCATTACCTCGTCATGTATTTCCAAAATCCGTTTCTTAAGCGCCGGAAGACTTCTCTTTTCTTCCGCTTTCTCACTCGTTTCGGTTTGTTCATGAGCGTTCTTCTCTTCCCCATTCTCTTTCTTTGATGCGGAACAAGCCATTACGCTTAGGGCTAGCGCAAATGTTATCGGATAATGCTTCATGGTCTTGATTGTTTGCTTCCCTTCAAAGGAAATAAAAGATCATGTATTATTCACAAATTCATCTTTTTATTTAAATTCCTAACCCCGAAAACAAACATAACTCCTGTGAACGACGAAACCGAAAACTCAAAAAAGGGCATTTACGCTCTCTTTCTAAGGTTATTGAAAAGCATAAACTGGAAATACGCCCTTGGCGAAACGCTGATTGTCGTGATTGGCATCACCATCGCGTTCAACGTTGACACCGGCTACGAAAATTTCAAACAGCAGAGACAACGGAAAATTATCCTCCGGCAAATGCTCAACGATCTGAAAGAAGACGAAAAAGAGATCCAGAAACTGATTTCGGCAACGGAAATGACCGTCAAGAACTGCCAAACTATTCTCGAATTCGACATTAAAAAAACTACCGGTTCAAAAAAAGAAATCAACGCTTTGGTCAACAGTCTTTTCGGCTTGGTCAATAAGCCAACCCTTCGCACAAACGACGTAGGCTACCAAGCTTTTATCTCCAAAACCCAGTTAAGGGATCACCAAACCGACTCTTTAAACATTCTGCTTAACCAATATTACCAGACCGCTTACGGAGAGATAAATCATTTTGAAAGAGAATATGAAGAACATCGAAAGCTAAAGATAACCCCCTATTTTTTCGAAAACCTGAACTTCACCAACCCGACTGACATAGACCTCAACTCACTAACCAACAAATATTTCAGAAACATCACCTCTTATACCGCCATTATTCTCGAAAGTGGAAAAACGAAACTGACTTCCGCCTTGAAAACAAACCGGAAGCTAAAAACACAGATCCGAAAATCGATCTAAAAAACGTACAACGAGTTTCTTTTTCTTCTTTTTCGCAACATTTCTTACCCGACTCGCCTTTTACCTAACGTGAGCCATTTGCTAAAAAATCGCCAAAATATATGGATAAACCTTTACGAAAACCTTAAGCCACCGACAAAACACACAAATACGGCATCGTTTCGTAAAAACCATAACAGGCGACGGCTCCGCTGAAGGATAAAAGCGGAAAGTCATGCTGGAGAAAAACGGACCCTTACACGGATATTCCAAGCAGGGAAAAAGCCTGTCGCTACTCCATGTCAGCCCGGAAACCCGGACGGAACTCGGTCGCTTTATTCAGAAAGCCAAAGTACAATACAGAGACGATAGTTTAAGAATTCGAATTCGAATCTTCGGAGACGGAGACTACACTTTCCCGGTGATTGTTGATGAAGTAAAGACCGCTTCCTCCAAGATAATTTTCGAAACGGCGGAAGGTTTAGTGTCCCTTGAGGCCGAGACCTCTTCGCTTCATCGAGACACTTCTCCGCAACCATCCGCTGTTTTCCGTATCACAATCGAGACGCTTAGCCGAAAAAAACGCTCCGCTCTTTTGCGAGAAACTCTTGAGTCTAACCAAAAGACCAACGCCGGTCCTGCTTATTTATATTCCAAAAGTGAAGGCACGGAGCGAATCATCTATGTAAACAGAAGGTTTGAGACGGTAACCGGCTTCAGTTATGAAAAATCCATTGGCAAATCACTGGACCAAATAGCTCAAAACAGGGCGGAAGGGAAGTATTTGCTTATGGAAAAAGGCGACGGCCGACAGGGACAATATATCCGAACGGAACACGCCTTGGGGATTTTCCCCGCAAGTACGTATCATATCGGCTATCTGCACGATATGACCCGCGAAAGGGAAAACGTCCGGCGATTGCGACACACATCGGCGCTATACCGCACGGCCTTCGACAACGGCTCCATCGGCTTCGCCATTCTGGACCAAACGGGCAATATCCTCAGCTTTAACGCCGAGGCCGACCGCACGATACAAAACCTCGGCGGGACGGCCTTGCAGGTTGATACAAGCCTAGTGTCACACTTTCCAAACGAACATTGGGGAACAGTATCCGGGGCCTTTGAGATGGCGCTTCAAAAACGACGCTCGGAAATTCCGTTCCGTTATGAGGACTTCACAAAACAGGAACATCATATATCTCTGGCCTTCAAATGCGTTCGGACAAATGACGGCGACCCGGTGGTCTTCGCCAGCTTTCCGGACAAAACGGAGACCCGCATGCTAGAACAAACGCGTAAGGCTCTACGAAAAAAGACCCGCTTCTTCGCCAATATGAGTCACGAAATCCGCACACCGCTCAACGGCATGCTCGGAATGATAGATCTGCTGGCGAAGAATGAAACATCGCCCGAAAAACTCGAAAAGCTCGAAATCATCCAGTATTCATCCGAGCAACTTATGCGGGTGATTAACGACGTGCTTGACTTCTCGAAGCTTGAGGCGGGGAAAATGCGCATTCGCAACAGCGTTTATGACCTTCGCCAGACCATTAGGAAGACGCAGCAACTATTTGTCCCCAAGGCCAAAGAAAAAAACATCGAGATAGCCGCCACTTATGGCAAGGACGTTCCAGGATTTATCTTCGCCGACCAAGGCAAATTCTCACAAATACTCACCAATCTGCTCAGCAACGCAGTCAAATACTCCGAGAACGGCAGAATACGCATACACGTCGAAAAGGACAAGACGAAGCCTAGTTTGGAAATAAGCGTCAGTGATCAGGGAATCGGGATACCGACCGCACAGTTGACTCACCTTTTCTCGCAGTATTATCAAGCGGACAACCAGCATTGGAGCACCGAGAAAAAAGGCAGCGGACTCGGACTGGCCATCTGTAAGCAAATGGCCGAACTCATGGGCGGTAATATCTCCGCCAGTTCAGAGTTGGAAAAAGGTAGCCGATTCACCCTCTCCATGCCTTATCAGGAAGCTATACAGCAAGCAAACACAACGCATCAACCCCACCAAACCGAACGGCATTTCGAAGGCCTCACCCTACTGGCCGACGATAGCAGCGTAAACCGGCGGGTAATGGGCATGATGCTCGAAGAATTGGGACTGGCCGTAATCAAAGTGGAAAACGGTAAACAAGCCTTGGAAGAATTCGCCAAACACGATTTCGACCTGGTGCTGTTGGATATCAGGATGCCTGTACTCGACGGATTCGAGACGGCCAAAGAGATCAGGAAAGGCCACCGCAACCCACCGCCTATCGTGGCGCTGAGCGGAGAGACGCAGATACCAAAGCATTTGGAAAACCGGTTTGACGATCACCTCTCAAAGCCCGTCAATATAGCTCAGCTGGAAAAGTGTTTTGAGAAAGTACTCCAAGAAAAAAAGGAAAAAACCTCTGAACTTGACAAAAGGCTTCTGGCCCATCCAAGTAAGAAAAGAATCATCGAACTGATCAATGATTTTGAGTCCGACGCCTTGGACCTGATCCTGAACCTTGGGCAATCTTACGAAAACGGCGACAACGAACTGACCAGCGCCATACGTATTCTCAAGGGGATGGCCACTTTGATGGGCTCCGAAAGTGTCTACCGAAACGTGGTGCAATTGGAACGATCCCTCAACCAAAACACCAAAGAACAATTGCCTCTAGCCCTCACCAAACTGTTACGCACCATCCAATCTTATGTGGATACATCTAAAAAACTCCTGAAAACAGGCTAGAAAAAAGAGCGAAATGCCAAGCTACTGCACTTTTTCATATATTTTCTTCACATTCTAATCAGAATCATTCATATATTACCGCCCTCAAACGTTACAGACAATAAGGTTTCACCTCCGAAACCGACATAACATAACGATTAATACACTATGAAGAAATTAAGCTACATCCTCGCTTTCGCGGCCCTTACCGCCTTTTTCGCACAGCCTATCGCCTCAATTGCCGCCGCTAAAAACGGTTATGAAATCGTAAATAAGCAGGACGACGAAAAAGACAAGAAGCAGAAAAAGAAAGCTTGCAAGAAGGGCGAATGCAAAAAATCAGCTTGCGACAAGAAAAAAGCGAAGGAAGAAAAAGCCTGCAAGAAAGCTTGTGAGAAGAAATGCACTAAAGGCGAGAAAGCCAAAAAGAACTAAAGGATTCCCTTTAACACAGAAAGGTCGCCCCATCCCACAGGCGGCCTTTTTATTTTTTCGCCCGCCGGCTCAGCTTTTTCGTTACATCCGTTTTGCATCTCCCTCCCTTCCCTATTACTTTTGTCCCTTCACCAACACAGAACCATGAAGCAGTATCTTGACCTAATGTCACGTATCCTCAATGAAGGAACGGACAAGGACGACCGCACCGGCACGGGCACCAGAAGCGTCTTCGGACACCAGATGAGATTCGACCTCTCGGAAGGATTCCCCGCCGTCACCACCAAAAAACTGCACCTGCGCTCGATCATCCACGAGTTGCTTTGGTTCCTTAAAGGCGAAACCAACATACGTTACCTCAAAGAGAACGGCGTGTCGATCTGGGACGAATGGGCCGACGAGAATGGCGAGTTGGGTCCCGTTTACGGTTCGCAATGGAGAAGCTGGCCTACGCCAGAGGGCGGACACATAGATCAGATAGAAGCCCTGATCAGTCAGATCAAAGCCAATCCCGACTCGCGACGCCTTATTGTAAGCGCTTGGAACGTAGCCGAAGTGGATCACATGGCCTTGCCGCCTTGCCACACCATGTTTCAGTTTTACGTAGCCGAAGGCAAGCTCTCTTGCCAGCTATACCAGCGCTCGGCCGACGTGTTCCTTGGCGTTCCGTTCAACATCGCGTCTTACGCCTTGCTCACCATGATGGTAGCGCAGGTTTGCGACCTCCAACCGGGCGAATTCATCCATACTTTCGGTGACGCCCACTTGTACAAAAACCATTTCGAGCAGGCGGAACTCCAACTGAGCCGTGAGCCTAGGCCTCTGCCCAAGATGGAAATCAACCCCGACATCAAAGACATTTTCTCGTTCAAATTCGAGGACTTCAAACTGACGGGCTATGATCCGCACCCGCATATCAAGGCTCCGGTAGCGGTATAAAGCCTCCCGGATCCGTATACGATACTGCACCAAGCCCCGGACAAGCCCATAGCGCGCTAGTCCGGGGCTTTGTTTTTTGGTTATTGTCACCTCTAGCCAAGCTGAAAGACAGGACTTTTCCGCCCTCACCTCGGTTTGTTTTTTATAAAAGGACAAGACCTCTTTTTCAAAACGACAGCGCCCCACTTCAAAAAGGCCATGGGCTTTTACCTAAGAGGCCATGGGCTATTGACCAAAAGGCCATGGCCTTTTGAGATTAAGGACGTGTCCTTTTTCATTCCTCGTCAAATCGTTTTGTTTTTCGGGATAGGACTTCTCGATTTTTTCCCTGAGTGATTTCCGTTTTCTTAGCCTTCTTTCTTATTGACCAGCCCCTTTGGGTGACAAACAGGACAAGTCCGCCCAAGAAGATTCATACGGAGTTTTGACCGTTGGTCTCGGGAATACTCGCAGTTATTCAAAACCCGGGAATGTTTCTCTCCGTTCCCTCTATATTTAGGACGAACTATCGGCTTATAAAACCACGGCCGTTTTCGCAAACCTCAGACATAGAAGCCCTAAACTCCACAAAACCTTTTATGCAAATGGAGATGATACCACAGTCAATCAAAAGCAACATTGACAATCTTACCTCACTATGGCGGGTGACCAGCGGCGCGCATTTGAACGCCGACGCCAGATACGACCATTGTTTTGTTCCCTTCTCCCAATGGCCAAACCGCCTATGGTTTCGGAACAAGCCTACGAAAGATGACTTGGCACAAGCCCGCAAAGTTTTGGCGAGCATGCCTGACGGAATGATTGTCCCCTCGTGGGAAATCTACGGCGAAAGTATGCGTCCGGAATTTGAGACAGCCGGTTTCGAAAAACTCTTCTCGCAAATCGGGATGTCCATGCCCGTGCCGGAGACTACACCCACCGTACCCGACATAGTCTTGAGGCCTGTGCGCAACGAAACGGACGCCAAACTTTGGTGCGACTTCTTCGAGGAATCGTTCGGCTATCGTATCGGCGAGAACATTTTGGCCCACACCTGGAACGACGTGTCGTATTATCTGGTCTTTCAAGACAGCATTCCTTCCGGTTGTCTTCTGCTCCATTTCTCAGGCGACACGGTAGGTTTCCACGCTATGGGCATAACGAAAACCATGAGGAAAAAAGGGATAGCGGAAAAAGCGATGTGGATCGGTTTGGAAACAGCCAAGCAAAAAGGCTCAACATTAGCCACCTTACAGGCATCCGATATGGGCAAGGGAGTCTATGAGAGGATAGGGTTTAAGAGTGAATTCGTGATGGATAACTTTAAAACAAGGGAATAAAAGCACGCAAACTCACAGTTTAAACCCATAAAGTTCAATTTCATTTTGGTTTTGTTACCTTTATGAAAATAACACAAATCACATCATGAACAAACACATAAACAATCTCATCGTCATTAGGAAGAACTTCCTAGACTTGGCGGACGGCCTCAGTTTGGAACAATTGAACCTCGTTCCAGAAGGTTTCACGAATAATATCATCTGGAATATCGGCCACTCTCTGGTCACGCAACAGATGGTTACTTACAAATTGGCGGGACACGGTTGCCATGTAGACGGCGACATGATCCGCAACTACAGGAAGGATTCTTCCCCTTCCGGTAACGTTAAGCCCGAAAGGTGGGCGGAGATCAGGCAACTCCTTATCGACACTCCCGACCAGCTTTCGGAAGATTTGAAGACAATGGACTTTTCTTCTTTCCATTCCTATACCACCAGTTTCGGGGTGACACTTGAATCTATCGAAGACGCGATGCGTTTCAACAATATTCACGAGAGTTTGCATTACGGTTACGCCTTGGCCCTCCGTAAGGCTGTACTCGCTTTGGTGGAAAAAGAGTAACGACCAAAGAACAGAACCCAAGGGCTCTATAACCGTTCGGGCCGACGCTTTGCGAAAAAGGCTTTGTGATTTTTCTTGTCGGCACAAGCTCCTAAAGGAGATCATGGCGGTCGATTTGAATTCAGGAACCGTCCGCTACCGTAAAAAGACAGGGGGGAAGCCAACTGGCCTCCCCCCAAAGGATTGCGGAAAAACTATCTTTTATATTATCTGAAGCCTTCTCTTTTTTGCAGGCACACCAAGCTGTACATCAGCGCCAGTAACGAGGCTATCCCTATATACAGTCTATTGTTCAATAACCTGTCCTGCCAAACGAAGGCGTTAAGTGAGCCGGGATCTTCGAACGGGTTCAAAAACAGATTCCACTGGCTTTGTTTCAGCTCTCCGCTCATTACCATAAAGCCAACGCATAGTATGATCACTACCAAGGCGGAGGCGTTGCCGTTGCGCAATCGAGCCGACATCATAAAGGCCAAGCAACCTAGAAACGTAAGCGGGAACATAACCTGAAGCGACATCTCCATTATCGGAACGGAAAACACAAGGTAATCAACCAAGACCGTGAGCCCGAGAATCTGCACGTACACGATGACGTAAACCATCAACAGACGGGCTATCCAGACGCGGAAACGGTAGTCCGGTATGGTAAAGATGATTTCCAACATCTTAGCGTCCTTGTCGTTTTGGATTCCGAACGAGGCCGGATAGAAGATCAGTAACACTCCCGGAAACAAAAGGAGAGTATAAATAGAGGCTTCCCTTATGATACTCCCGTCTTCGAACAGCATGAGAGCGCCCACAAGAAGGAACATAACGACCGCTGCCAAGAAGAAGTAGATGAACTTGTTGCCGAAGATCACCCTCATGTTATACTTTGAGAATTTCCAGAGTACGGCTAGATTTTTCATATCGTCACAATATATAAGTAAGAGGTTGGGCACCGGACTTATGCCGGCACGCCTTCCTGTTCCTCTTCCCTTTTGTTCACTTCATAATTCAACAGCCACAAATAGGCGTCCTCAAGCGTAGGCTTGACCTCGCGGGCCTCCGGTGCGGGACTTGTGCGGGCAAGGCACTTGATACGCACCTTGTCGTCCACTTCCATATGATGCACCACATGGTATTTTTTGTCGGCCTCTTCGAAGTCCTCCACGGGGATATCCAGCAACCAGACCTTTCCTTCGGCTGTCCGCGACATGTATCGGGTAGATCCGAAATACTTCAAGTCGCCACGCTGGATAACGGCCACTTGGTCGCAGGAGCTGGAGATATCTTCCAAGATATGCGTCGAGAAGATCACCACGCGCTCGCGACTCAGTTCCACCAACAGGTTACGGAATCGGATACGTTCCTTCGGATCGAGTCCTGCGGTAGGTTCGTCCACCACCAAGATGCGGGGCAGATGGAGCAAGATATGGGCGATACCCACTCGCTGTTTCATGCCGCCGGAAAAAGAGCCGATCTTGCTGTCTTTCTTATCCCAAAGGTGCACCGATTTCAACACGTACTCCACCCTTTCGGCACGGACCGTAGGCTCGGTTATTTTCTTCAGAATGGCCTGATAGTCGAGAAATTCGTAAGCGCTCATGTTCTCGTAAGTACCGAATTCCTGCGGCAAAAAGCCGATCAGGCCCTGAAGCTCCTCGCGTTTCTCCATGGTGTCGATGCCGTTGATCCACACCTTGCCGTAGCTTTGTTCCAATATCCCGCAGACAATCCTCATAAGGGTTGACTTGCCGGCACCGTTTGGCCCGAGCAAACCGAACATTCCCTGCTTGATATCGAACGAGACTCCGTCAAGCGCACGGAACGGCGGTGTTTTCTTACCGAAGTAAGGCAACTTGCTCACCATGGCCATCAGTCCACGTTTGTACCACTTGTAGTTTTTCAGCCTGAAGTTTTCATCATTGACTTCCTTGGTTTTCCTATTCGCGAAAAGCAACAGGTAAGTGATGATAAGGAAGAAGATAAGAAGCGGAGGGTTTTGCCATCGCATAAAGAAGTATGCGGCGCCGGGCATCGGCGAAAGCCAATACAAAACGTTTTTGACCCATCCTTTTAGATGGAACCGTCCGCTGAAAATAGGCTTCAGGACCGCACTCAAACTGTAAATAAACAGCAGGGTGCCCATGAAATTCCAAAACGAACTTTCCAGATAGAAGAAGGTAAAATAAGTAAGGAACACCATGAACGGCACTTGCCATATCAAGGCTTTGGCGTCGGAGAGCTTACGGTAACGCTGGCGGATACCCAAGCGTTTCTTGATCTTAGCCCCCGCTTTCCAGTCACGGGCGAATGTTCCCTGGCGTCCGTACACCTTCACCAGGTTCTGTATCTCTATCCTGATTGGCTCCGACTTAGGTATAAGCTCCGCACTCGCCGTCTTGAAACTGGTAAGTATAAAGTACATCATGGCCGGTACGCCCAACAGACCGCCCAATCCGGCGACTATCTGCCAAGTAAGGGTCTCGATGTAGAAGTAAACCGAAAACCCGATGGCCACCCAAGCCACGAGTTGCAGAATACGCAAAGCCACGTGCAATTCCCTGAACCATTCCAAGAAAGTCTCCATAGCGGTGTAAAGCGTCGGTACCAGCACCAGCGTAAAAACGGTACTGAAAGCCAAGCCTCCGATCACCGTCACGGCGAATGGCGGGCCGATCATGCCCACATATTCGGAATCTCCCATGGCCAAAGGAATAAGAGCCACTATGGTAGTGAGAGACGTGATGGTAATAGGACGCAAACGCGCCAAGCCGGCCGTCATCAAAGCTCTGGAACGACTTTGGCCACGAGCCCTCAAGCTATTGGTGTAGTCGATAAGGATTATACTGTTGTTCACCACCACACCAAAGAGGATAAGGAACCCTGTAAGCGTGTTCTGGTTAAGCAACGGATGGCCCGTTATCATCAACATGAAGAATGATCCCGTAGCGGCCAGCGGAATGGTGAACATAAGCACCAAAGGCAGGAATGCCGATTCGAAAACCGAGGCCAAGATCATAAAGATCAGTACAAAGGCTACGGCTATCAGGAAGTAATATTCTTCGAAAACGTCCTCTTCCGGCACCCACTCCACCGCAATTCCCGACGGAATCATCATGTCGGCGATCAGGTTCTGTACGTCTTGGCGGGCGCCTTCAAGCGAGGCCTCGGATTCGCGGAGATCACTGTTGAAGTTATATGTCAGCTCGACGCGTCGTTCCTGATTCTCCCTCCGGATAGTGGCGTCGCCTGAGGCCAAGACCACGTTGCTGACCTGATCCAGCGGATAAACGGCGTCTTCGCCGGAAGTGATGCCTGTCTCCTTCAGTTCGGCCAAGGACCTGTCGCGTTTTTGCTTGCGGTCCTCTCCGGGAGGTATTGTCGTAATGGTTACGTCGTATTCTTCCTTGTCGCTTTTGAACTTGACATCGGCTGTGAATTCCTTGCCCGAAGAGTTAAGCTCACGGCTCACTTGGGAAAGGTTGACACCAAGCGCGGACATTAGCCTCGGGTCGAAATGCAAGTGGGCTTCGGGCCTTTCGCCTGTACTGCGCAGGCGAGCGTAGCTTATGAAGTCTTGTTCCTCAAGACGGTACTTGAGATCTTCGGCCACTATCAGCATCTTTTCGTAGTCGGCGCCCTTTACAAGGATCCGTTCACGGTTGCCACCTATCCCCATACTCTTGAGGAACGAACCCATGGCCGCCATCCCGCCACCGCCGGAACCAAACTTACCGTCCGATTCGGAGGCGTCGAGGGTAATATCGGCCCCTCCGCGTATTCCTTTGAGGCGACCTTCCACCTCTTCGCTTATCTGGTAAAACTCTTTTCCCCTGACCTTTTTGAAGTCGTCAACCAAAACAACGCTCACAACGGCGTCCCCTTCGTTTACTCCCACGACTATACTTTTCTTTTCGGCCAAGGAATCAAGCCTGTACTCAATCTCCTTAGTCACAAGGTCCGTGGTCTCAAGCGTGGCTCCCTCGGGCATACTGACATACACCTTGACAGTATCGGAAGCGGCTTCCTTTGATTCCGAACTGGTCAAGGTAAGCGCCAAGACCAAGGACACCACAAAAGCGACCACCGAAGACAACAATACTGTAGTAGGGTTACGGAAACAGAGCTTCAATACAGTGAAGTAAATCTGCACCACACGGTCCCTTACGGTCAGGTTGTCGAATATCTTCCCCTTGACCCTGCCTTTCCTTTTTAGGTACAGATGCATCAGCATAGGGATCAGCAACAAGGCCACGGCCAATGATACCAGCAACGTCGAGATAATCGAAGCGCCGATATTGCGTCCGAAGACCTGTACCATAAAGTCGGAAGTGAAGACAAAAGGCAGGAATACGGCCACGGTAGTAAGCGTAGCCGCTATCACCGAACGGAAAATCTCGCGAGAACCATCGGTTACGGCCCCGTCTGGCGATTGGCCGGAAGCGGACCTCCGGTATATATTTTCAAGTACTACAATGCCGTTATCAAGTAACATACCCACGGCCAGCGCCATCCCCATCAGCGTAAGGCTGTTGATGGAAATCTCCAAGCCATAGAAAAGATTGTAAGCCACAGTAACCGACACCGGAATAGCCAAAGCGATGATGCCGGCCAACGAGAAGTCGCGCAGAAATACCCACAACACGAACACCGCAAGCAGACCACCGATAAGGGAAAGGCGTATAATCTCGTCGATATTGCTTTCCATCTGTTCGGCCAAATCTTCCTGTATTTCCAATGAAGCGCCCATCGGTTTGAGTTCGGCGTTGAGCCTTTCTATCTCTGCCCGAGCTATATGGGCGGTTTCTATCAGGTTGGTTTCGTTATCGTTAATGAGCATCAGACTGACCGCCTCCTTGCCGTCCACACGGCTATAGGAGGTCTCGTCCTTCACGCCCACTATAACGGTAGCGATGTCGCGCAAAAGAACCGGTCCGTCCTTTTTCACCACTACTCGCTCTATGTCCTCGGGCTGGATAAACTCGGCGCTAACGTTGACAAACATTCTCTGGTCGCCTTCGGTAACGGCCCCAACAAACGCCTTGCTGGCGCTGGAACTGCTAAGCAGGGAACGTACCTTCGAAGGAGTCACGTTGTTCGCTTCGCAGGCCTTTTCGTCCAAGATTACCTCTACGGTCTTTTCTCGTCCGCCCAGCACTTCCACATGCGCCACGCCATCGACGTTGAGCAACTCGGGAGCCACCTCCTCGTCGGCTATGTTACGTACCCGGTCCACGTCGCCCGTACCGGAAAGGCGCAACAACATCAGCTGTTTGGATAGCTTATCCGTATCGATTTTCTGAATGACGGCCCTGAAGCCTTCCGGCAAGGTAGGCAACACGCCGTCGATCTTCTCTTGGAGCCTAAGGTAAGCGAACTTCAGGTTCACCCCCTCCTCATACTCGATCCTCAAGGTGCCGTTTCTCCGGCTAGCGTCAGAGGTCAGCCTTTCGATTCCCCGCAAGGTTCCGATAGCTCCCTCCAACGGCACGACGGCTTGCGTCTCCATGTAAGAGGGCGCCACTTCCTGCGGAGCGATCACCTTGACCACCAGTTGCGGACTCTCCACACTTGGGAACAGCTCTACCTTCAGCCGGTCATAAGAGACCACCCCCAGCATCACCAACCCCAGGAAGAGCATGCAAATCGTTATCTTTCGATCTATTAAAAATCTCATCCTTTACCATTTAAAAGTAAAGCGCGGGCAAACGCGCCTAGACAAGCTCCTGTTCGGGCTCCTGTTGTTTCTTGCCCATCAAAGCGGTCACCCAAGTATCGAACACCTCGTATACACACGGGATTACCACCAAAGTCAACAACGTGGAGGTTACTAGCCCGCCGATAACGGCCCAGGCCATCGGGGCGCGAAGCTCGGCTCCGTCGCCAAAACCGAACACCATCGGTAACAGGGCGAGAATCGTGGTCAAACTGGTCATGACAATCGGACGGATCCTTTGCTCGCCGGCCAACACGATGGCCTTGCGCAGAGGATAGCCTTCGGCTTTGCGCTGGTTAATGGCGTCGACCAATATGATGGAGTCGTTGACGGCAATACCCGCCAGCATGATTATGCCTATATAAGCCATGATATTCAACGGCTCGCCGATAAAGAAGAAGGTAAGGATAGAACCGACGGCCGCCAGCGGAATAGTGAGCAGAATGGTGAACGGGTGCACCAAAGACTCGAACTGCGAAGCCATAACCATATACACCAGAATCACGGATAGAATCAAAGCGAAAGTAAGCATATCGACTGATTCCTTGCGTTGCTCTTCCTGCCCGGTCACCTTCACTCTGTAGCCTTGCGGCAAGGGCAATTGCGAAAGCTTCTCTTCCAAACCGAGCACCACATGATCGAAAGGCTTACCGTCCTTCACATGCGCGGTGATTTTTCCGATTTTGTTCTGGTTTCTTCTCAGCACTTCTTTAGGCGAATCACTGATCGAAACGCTGGCCACGTCGGAAAGGCGGAAATACTTTTCGCCCACCTGTACCGGAATGTCACGTAATTCGGTGAGATACGTGTCGGGCATTTTCACCCGAATCTCCTTCATTTCGCCTTCGTATTCGAACTTTCCGGCGTCTTCGCCCAACAGTCGGCCCTTTAACTGGGAGACGATCTGCTCGACCGTTACGCCGTAGATTCCGGCACGCACCTTATCGATAGTCACATCGACCTGTTTGGCTCCGCCTTCCGTCACATTCTTGACGTTGTAGACATCGTCCATTCTGGTCATAGTATCCATTACGGCTTTGGCCAAGTCCATGATTGGTCCGGTTTCGGAACCTATCACTTCCACTACCAAGGGAGCTTCCTCGTCACCGAGTGTTGAGTTGAGCGCCGTTTCGTCACGAATAAAATCGAGCTTTATTTCTTTATTGCCTGAGAAAAACGAGCGGGTGAAATCCACAACGGTTTCCATGCTCAATTCCACTTCCGGCTTTAGCTTCAGTTTGATCTCGGCGGTGTTTTCAGAAGCGAATACCGCCGATTCGTCCGAAGCGTCGATATCCACCGGACCAGTCTGCGTATAAAAGACTTCCAACGAGTCCTTGAAGTGCTCTCGGGCTACGCTTTCAAAATTCTGAATCACCCTATCGGTACTCAAAAGAGGACTGCTTTCCGGCAGAGTCACTTTCACAGTCAGCGTATTGCTATCGGAACTAGGAACGTATTCGCTACCCACTATCGGTACCAATACAAAACCCAAAGCAACCAAAGCGATAGCTCCGATCAACACGCCCGTGCGGACACGCAACACCCCGTCAAGGAACCTTCCGTAACCGGAAAACTTAACCGATTTCTCTTCCGCCTTTTTAGAGGCTTCCTGTTTCTTGTCTTTGAAGAAAGTGGAAACCAACATCGGAATCAAAAGGATAGCCACCGCCAATGACGAAAGCAACGAAAAAGCCACCGTCCAGGCTTGGTCTTTAAAAAGCTCACCCGACGCACCGTGCAGGTACACGATCGGGAGGAACACTACGATAGTGGTCAAAGTAGAAGCCGTGATGGCCCCGCCGATTTCGGCTGTACCGTCTATAGCCGACTGCTTTATCGTCTTGCCGGATTCGATATGACGGAAGATATTTTCCATGACCACGATGGCATTATCGACAAGCATTCCAGCGCCCAGAGCCAAACCGCCCAATGTCATGATATTGAGCGTAAGCCCGTTGAAATACATCAGGTTAAACGTGGCAACGATAGATACCGGAATGGCTACGCTGATAATCATCGTAACGCCAACTCTGCGCAAAAACACGAAGAGTACGATCACGGCCAACACGATACCCACCAAAGCGGATTCCTTCACCTCTCCGATGGCGCTTTGGATAAAGGCGCCCTGGTCATAAACTTGGGTGAAATTATAGCCGGGAAGGGCGTCTTTGATCTTGTCAAGCCCCGTGTTTACATTCTCGACAGCCTTAACGGTGTTAAAACCGGGCTCTTTATAAACCGCCATACCGATGCAACGGCGCCCGTTCACCCGGGCGATGTTATCGGGTTGGGAGTTTTCGTAACGGATTTTGGCCACTTCTCGCAAAAAGACGGGAACGGGTTCGCCTTGCGTTTCCTGTCCCACTTTGCTTTCCACCATTTTCAGGATGATATCGCCGAAGGCCTCAGGAGATTCCAGCAGACTTACGCCTTTTACCGTGTATTTGGTTCCAGTCTCCACAATCGATCCGCCGGAGACGGAACGGTTGTATTCCTGAATTTTGGAGTTGATTTGGCTAGCCGTTACGCCGTGGGCTTCCATCAGGTAAGGGTCGGCCTCCACGATCAGTTCCCTCGTTTCTTTTCCTATCAGCCTTACGTCCGCCACGCCTTCCGCCCGGATCAGCTCGTTGCGGATGTAGTTTTCCGCCACACGACGAATCTCGTCCGTATCTTCGACACCCGGGTGGGTAAGCGCAAACAGCATCACCGCTTTTTCGTTCGGCGAATGCCGGGTTACGCTAAGTTCCTCGATGGTTGTGGCGTTTTGAGCCTGAATCGGGGTTATGGCCCTTTGGAGATCCAAGAAGGCCTCGTCCATGTCTTTTCCCCAATTGTACTGCACGGTAATACGGGACGAACCCACACGGCATACGGAGTACACTTCGGAAACGTCGCGCTGTTGGAGGGCGATTCCTTCCAGGTTGGTTACGAATTGCCTCTCTATTTCCTCAGGCGAGCGTTCGCCGGCCTTCAGCTCTATAAACAGTTTCGGACTTTCCATGTCCGGAAACAGGTCGATGCCCAGTTTGCCGAAGGAGATGGTACCCAAGAGCAACACCGCCAACACCAGCATCAGGACCGTGACCGGATATCGGACCGAAAAACTCGTAAGTTTCTTCATAATTCAAACTTATGTAATGAGGCGCCGGCCACTGCGTAACCGAAGCCTTATCGTTCAAAAAAACGGCCCTTATTGCAGGACTTTCACTTTTGCCTCATTGCCCAAAGTCTCGAATCCTTTGGTCACCATCCGGTCTCCTTTGCTCAGGCCGGCTTTCACTTCCACAAAGTCCTTGTTTTGGATACCCAATCTCAAGCGACGCTCTTTGGCGCGGGTTTTCTCAACCACAAACACAGACTTGCCATGTCGGCGGGCGAGCAGGTAGTCTTTCGGCACAACGACAACACTGTCGGCGCGGGCCACTTCGATGTTGGCTTGCACGAACATACCCGGACGAAGAAGCATTCCGCTGTTCTCGATCGTGATCTTGCTTTTGAACGTTCGCGTAGTCTCGTCAATGGAAGGCGATATTTCACGCACTTCGCCTTTCAGCGTATCGTCGGGCAAGTTGTGGTTAGTCACCAACACCTGCTGACCCGATTTCAGATCCATAAAATCCTTGGCCGGCAATTTCACTTCCAACAGCAGCTGTTTGTAACTCATGACAGTGGCCAATGCCTCGCCGTTTTTGACTTTCACTCCGTTGGAAAAATATGGTAAATCCGTGATCACGCCGTCAAACGGAGCTTTGATCAGCATCTTGTCCATCTTGATTTTCGAATCTTCGAAAGCGTAAGTAGCGTCGATATAGCTTTTTTCGGAATTGCGCATATCGCGTAGCGTCACGCCCCCTTTTTCGTAAAGCTTCTTCTGCTTTTCAAGCTCCTGCTTGTTAATGTCGAGGCTGAGTTTGCTGGATTCGAAACGGATTCCGTTTTCGTACTCTTTGTCCTCAAGCTTAATGATCACCTCTCCTTTCCTAACCTTGTCGCCCAAAGCGTAAGGACGTCCAGTTTTAGGGTTTCTTCTCAAACGATAAGCTCCCGCCATCTCCGAGGCGAGTTCCACTTTGCCTTTGGGCTGAACGGTTCCGGAAGCTTCCACAAACTTGCTGATAGATCCGAGCCTAAGATCGGTTACGGATACAGGCACAGGGATTTCTTGGCTGGCTCCACCTTGGTGTTTTTTGCAGGAACCGAAGCCTAGCGCCGTCCCGACTACAAGCGCTCCAAAAAGAATTTTGTTGATATATTTCATTACACAAGTCTTTTTCAAATTAATACATTCCGCGAAGTCCCTTCAGCTCTTTCTTTTCCGCCATATTTTGGGGAATGCTAGAAGCATTCTTTTCAAAATCCCAAAGCGTCAGAAGCTTGACATTGAGGAGTTCCACTTTGTAGTCAATCAGCGTTTTGGTGATGTTCGTCTTGGCGTCGGAAAGCTGTTTTTGGTAACGATTCAGGTCTATACTCGTCAAATCGCCATTTTTGTAACGTTCCAAGTTGATCTCGTATGTGAGTTCAGCATTTTTGAGGTTCTGCTGGTCGATTTCCACTTGGCGGAGCAAGTTGTCCAGCTGGCGTAACGCTTTGCGGACGTTGATCTGGATATTGATTCGCTGATCTGAGATATCAATTTCCTTATTCTTTATTTGGAGTTGCGAAGCTTTCACTCTCGCTTTACGCGCTCCCCAATCCCAAATCGGTACTGAAAGCGAAACGCTGTAAAGCTGATCGCGAACAGGGTTGCTATAAACGTCTTGCAGTAATTCGTCATTACCCGAAAGTCCGAAACGAGCGGAAAGCTGACCGTTCAAGTCGCCTTGGTTTTTAGTCTGGATCAGATCAAAACGGGCATTTTGCATATCGATATCCAACTGCCTCAATTCGAAACGTTGGTCAAGGCCTTTCTGAATAGCGAATTCGGGATCGATCTCCACTGGAGACATCTGAACTTTTTCCAAAATCAGAATATCCTCGTACACTGAAATCCCCAACAACTGCTTAAACGAGTCTTTGGTATTTTCCAGATTAATCTGGGCGTTATATAAGCCCTGTTTAGTCTGCAAAAGGTTCAGCTCCGCCTGATAAAGCTCCTCCTTTGCGGCAAGCCCCGCTTCCACCTTATTTTTGATAATATCGTAGCTGGCCTGCTGATTTTTGAGTTCCTCTTCCTTTACCTCCACGTTGTTTTGGTTAGTATAAAGGTTATAGAAACTCGTCGTCACATCGCGCTCCACATTCATACGGCTGAGGTAATAATTCATCTCCGCCCGCTCATACTCATACTCCAGCTGGATAAGCTCCATCCGGGTTTTGTTATAAGTAAACAAAGGCTGGTTCAGCTCCAGATAGACATTGTTTCTGTACGACTCATTGATATTCGGCTTACTACCCGCATCACCCGGCGCTCCCGTACTGTTATTGTTAAACTGTTCCGAAACGTTCTTGGTCCATCTGAAACGGTCAACCAACGATACCGTACCCCCTGTAAATACAATTGGTTGAGAAGCCCTGAAGCTACCGTCCGATTGATAATTCTCCACCGTGAAATATTGGGAGAAAGACTGGTTCAATTGGTTCTGGTTCGAGTAAGTGAAAGGAGTCAGATCCAAGCTAAACTGAGTCTTCAACGACGCCTTCTGGGCCTTGAGCCTTTCGGCGCTGATCTCCTTGCTGATTTCCGTTTTCTTTAGCCTCGGACTGTTCTCAAAGGCCACTTCTAACGCTTGTTCAAGGTTCAATACACGCTGGGCATGCACATTTCCCGAAAGCGCAAGGCCAAACGCAACCACGAGCGCCAAGCGGACGACTCGCTCCCTAAATAAATTCCCTTTTCCAAAAAACTTTAACATATTGGCTTTATTAGATTTTCCCTTTTTGTGCAAAACTTCAATAAAAATCACCCGCAACCATCAATCTGACTTGATCCATTTGATTGCGTCGGCCACCACATAATTGGCCGTCGTGCGGTTGGTCAGCGTCACTTTCGCTTTCCCTTTTTCAAAATAAAAAACTCCCAAACTACGCCATTCCGAGCCGTGTTTAGGCATATCGACTTCCACATCATCGGAACCCTCGCTATGCCCAACAGCGTAAGTCTGCGTCTCTTTCTCCCTCTTTTTCGGTTTATTTCTACGCCACCACTTCTTGACCGAATGGCAGAAGGCGAAAACTTCGTAATACCCCTCTTCCGGAATATCCTGTTCCCAAACAGCCCGTTTCTCTCCGTAACCCGGCCTCGTGTACTCCGCCGAGCGGACAATGTTCCCATAGCAGTCATTGTTCACGAAAGCCCTCCAACGGTTCGGCAAGCTCCAAATCCTGAGTCCGCTATATTTGTCGTCGAGTTTTACCTGTCTGTCGTCAACCCAAGCTTTCAAAACGCCCCTGGATACGGAATCCGCCTCTACGTGAAAGCCCTCATCCTCATTATCCACAATCAACTCCCCATGCTTGTCCAAAGGTTTGTACGGCCCTAACTCCTCCAAACCTTCGAAGGCTTTCCAACTGTTTCGCTTGTCTGGCTTTCCGTCGAGATTGACCAACCTTTTGGCAGGCAGGTTCTGAGAGATGAGCGCGTTTATCGAGACGTTCGAGAATTTTTCATCCGAAACAATTCCAATCCGAACCATTCTGTTGCCTAAAATTTCGAAGGCTTTGGAAATCGGCTCATCGTTTCCGCCTCCACGGCCACCACGGCCGCGACCACGTCTATGACCACCAAGCTCTACGGTGACCAAGCCTGTGGCATTTTCTTTATTGGCAATGGTAAGGACTAACTGAAAACGGGTAGCGTCGTCTTCTTTAAACCTGAAGACTTCATAATTTCTTAGCTCAAAAGCCGGCAACTGTTTTGCGTCAAGCAAAGCTTGTAGATAAGGTTCTATATCGATTCCCTCTTCCTTGACCAAAGTAGCTTTCAACTCCTCAAGGTCAAACTGCCGGAATAAGTTCTCGTCCAATACGCTGTCCAGATAGTTTTCAAAACGCTCTTCGCCCATTTTATAAGAAACCAGTCCGAAAAGATAGCCGCCTTTGGCCGCTACCAGATCCCGCAAAAGTCCGTGCTGGGCGGTATCTTCCATAATCTGCGCCATTGACTTATGCTGGAGCGCCATATTTACGCGGTCTTCTTTTGAGAGTCCACCTCCCCACCAACGGTGTCGGTCGCTTCCTCCGGCTTTTTTACCGTTTTTGAGGTACGATTCCATGGCCATGTCCATAAAAGACCATTCGTCCGATTTCAGATAATTCGAGAAGGAATAATAGTTCTTAAAAATCGTCTCGCGTCCGTTCCAATCGTTCCAACGGACAAGGCTATGGGCAACTTGGTTCAAAACATCCAACTGCCTATCCTTCGGCGATTGGCTTTTATTTCTGTTCTTTGTCCAATAGAAACGGCTCCTGATGTTCGCAAAATAATACGCCGCGCCTTTTTCCCTGTAGTAAAACATTTCGGGTTGCATAGCGGCCTCCGGCTCCCTATCCGAAAGCTGGATCGGTACCTCCACCAAATTAAAGCGGGCGTAAGGATATATTCTGTCCGAAGAGCTCTCAAACTTTTCGCGTACTTCGTCAAACTTTTCGCCAACCGCTTTCGAGTCCAGAGAATCGAAATAATGCGTAAAAGTGTCGTGGCCTTTGAATACGGCCAAGCGGTATTCGAGATCCTCCGTTTTTACGGATTTCATCTCATAATCACCAATCGCCAATGAAATGACCGGCAGAGGATCCTCATGAACAAACTTGTAAACGCCGTCTTTTTCCGTCATCTCGCCTTGGGATATTGGCGTAAGGCCCGACAATGGAGTCACATTCAACGTAAACCAAGTGAAGTTCCGCTCCTTACCGAAACCACCGAATTCGGAATAGCCGGCCCCAGGTTGCGGATACCAATTCACTTTGGGCAAAAGCAAAGCGTAATTGTCCTTTAGGAAAACCCTACCACGTTCCATTTTGGCCATATCCCAGATGTCTTGGGTCTTGTGATTACCGTAATCGGCCAAACCTCCCGAGTAGCGGATTTTCACAATAATCGACTGCTCAGGCGACAACGGTTTTTCAGGCACTATCAACAGCAAATGTCCTTTTCTAGTAAAAGTCACGTTCTGTTTCTTTGCCCAAAGCGAATCAATATTCAAGGCCGGATTCAAACGCATCACCAAAGTGTCAGCCACTTCTCCGGAAATATTTTTCAATTTCAGCCCGGCATCAACATCAATCGTACCTCCAGCTTTTTGGCTCAGCTTCAAATCGCATTGCGACATACTGAGTTCCGGGGCGTCGGCGTATTGTTCTTTTAACTGCCCGATTTCTTTGGCCAACCGCTTAGTTTCTTTTTCTCCTTCCAGAACCTTCCAAGCCGAAAACCCACCGAAACCCAATCCCAAAATTCCCGTGGTCAGGCAAAACATTCTCAACGGCCTAGATTGCCACGGGCGGTCAATCAGCGCTACGGTAAACAAAACGAAAGAGATTCCGGCGCTCAGGTACGGCGCCCGCATCCAAAGCATCTTGTCAAATTCTATAAAACCTACGATTTCCGAAGGCATATTGGCGTGCCAGAACGCTGTAAAGTCGAGTATCGGATGGAAATCGTATAGGTAAAAAACGGATACGGCTCCGTAAGCGAGCAAGACAACAAAAGTCAACGCTTGGTTTTTAAGCATTGACATGACCACAAAGGACAAGCCCGTAACAAAAAGCAATGGAGGAATGCCAAAAATAAAGAAGCTTATCAAATAATCGCGTACATCCAAAGTCAGATACGGATTGAATCCCACAATGGCTCCGATAACCGTAAGCGCTAACAGATTGAATAACGAAAACAGAGAAACAATACTCAGCAGTTTGCCCAACACGTAATCTCCGTTCGACATTGGCCTTGCATAAATCACTACAGTGGTATCCAGCTTTTTGTCACGTTTCAAAAAGTCCGAGGCCAGAAAAACGGTCATTACGACTTCTATCATATTGAGCAACGTGATACTAAAGTAAGGAACAGCTCCCGACATGGCTATCATCGGCCAGTAACCATTTCCGCTATTATCAAAAACCCCCGTCATGCCCAAGCTATTGATAGTGCAGATAATTAACACCAAAAGGGAGAATATCCGGAAGAACCACCCACGGTAAAGTACCCTAAACTCGTACTTGGAAATCGTCAGTATATTTCGCAACGACAACATATGCCTTTTATCGATTTATCAGCCAAAAAAGAAAAAAACTCAAGATCAGACACCGGCGATTACACCGTCCCTCATCCCGAATTCCGTAAAATATACGTAAGCGTGCTCAAGGTTGGGCTCGATAGCCTCGCCTTTAAAATTGCCGAGATCTTCGGCCACCACTTCCACTAGCCAGCAGTCTTCGTCAGGAATAGTGGCGATAACGTGCATTTCGTTTTTCACTTTATCCAAATCATCGTAAGCCACCTTCATTCGCCAGACACTTCCTTTGGCCAAATCCAAAAAGCCTTTCGGAGAACCTTTATATCTTACTTGGCCCAAATTCAGCAAGGCCATGTCTTTACAGCTACTGGAAATATCACCCACAATATGGGTGGAAAGGATAATCACCACCTCTTTACGGCTCAAGTTGGTCAGCAAATTCCGAAAACGAATCCTTTCGTCAGGGTCAAGGCCCGTGGTGGGCTCGTCCACAATCACTACTCTCGGGTCGCCGATCAGCGCTTGGGCGATCCCCAGACGACGCTTCATACCGCCGGACAGCTTATTCGCCAGCCTGTCCCGGACATCGAAAAGGCCGACGGATCTCAACTGCTCGTCAACCGCCTCTCGGCGGGCTCTACGGTTCTTCATTCCCGAAAGGGATGCTGAGTAATCCAAAAACTCCCACGCCTTTAGCTTTGCGAAATACCGGAAATCTTGAGGCAGATAGCCCAACATCGTCCGGATTTCCCCTTTGTTTCTTTTCAGGTCATAACCGTTTACCTTGACCGTTCCCGAACTGGGATCGGCCAGCGTGACCAATATCCTCATGAGGCTGGATTTGCCCGCGCCATTAGGTCCCAAAAGCCCGAACATACCTTCGTCAATCGTAAGGTTTACGTCAGTTAGCGCTTGGTGGCCGTTTTTATAAATCTTGTTCAGGTTTCGGATTTCAATAGGCATATCAAACTAAAAATTTTTGTCCGCTCGGAGAACGGTCCCGAAAATAGACTGTCGTATCGAAAAAGGTCCGAGACAAGTTATCCACCCATTCTGAAAAAAATCTGAATGAATTATCGCCCCTACCTTCCTAACGAATAATCTCAATTCTTAATTACGTTAAATCCCCTCTACTTTGTCTTTATTTTTATACAAGCGGCTTATTTTGGTGAATAACGCCCCCCTGTTCGGAGAATCGCCTCCCGTACTACGATTCGCTAAATGGATAAAAGTTTAATCGACTAAAAAATATCAACTAAAAAAAACGTCCCGAAGGACGTATTTCTTTGATTAAAAGACATAATCTAAAATCATAAACTGCCAAACAAACCCGAAGGCAAACGAAAACTTCCGAAGCCCGCGCCCTCCGCTATATTCTCAACACAGTTTTTCAGCTCCGCATAACCAGAAGCTCGCAGACTTTTCTTCAAAGGTTCGCCTTCCGCTATATCGGGGGCTTTGAAAGTGGACACATAACGAACGCTCAGGTTAAACGAGCCAACCCCTTTGGCTTCCAACTGAAACCTGACCGAGTAAATGCTCTGCTTTTTGGGGTGCCGTCTCAAAACGGATTTCAGCGTGACCTTTCTCCGTTCCAAAGTGGAAACCCGCTCCATTTTGACGGATTCGGCCCGAGACGCCAATTTCTTAAGTAGGTAATTATATTCCATTCGCATAAAGTTTTGAGGTTTTCTTACAACCTTTCAAAACTTATGCCTTTTGCGGTAAAACAGTCTCTTTTTTCTTCTTCCCTCTTGGCTTGCTTTCTTCCTCTGGATAAGGCATCAAAATCTCAAATCTCGTCCCTTTACTCGGCTCGCTTGTGATCACCACTTTCCCCCTCAGCTTTTCCACCGCCCGACTAACCACAAACAGTCCAAGACCATTTCCTTTCGACTTCCTATTTGCCCTAAAATAGATGTCAAAGACTTTCGAAATATGCTCCTCGTCGATTCCCTCTCCGTTATCCTCCACAACTAGGCTTAGCGCCTCTCCTTTCTTACTTACGATAACCTTTACAAAAGCGTCGTCCTGACTTCTAAACACAATCGCATTATGAATCAAATGCTTGAATATCAACTCAAACGCCATTGGGAATGTATAAAGATCCGGTAGATCCCCTACTTCAGTCTCCAATCTGACATCGAAACGCTCAGCCTCTTTCGTAAATTCCCCACAAACCGAACCCAACACATCGCTAACCGACATCCACTGCCTATGCGGGCGCTCAAAATAAAGCTCTCCCACGGCCTGTAGCTTACCCAGCATATCGTCCATTTTCCGGATAGTAAGATCCACATTTCCGAAGAGCTCACGGGCTTCAGAGGAAATTCCCGACGACATATTCGCTAGGCCACAAAGCCCTAAAATGGTAGTGATCGGTTGCCTGAAATCGTGCGAAGCCCGGTAAAGCAGCTCGTTCATTTCTCCATGCGTACGATTAAGCTGCTCTGTCCGTCTTTTTACTTTCCGTTCCAGTCTCCGGTTCATTTCCTCCACATAACGATTGGCCTCTTCCAAACTCAACGCTTGTTCCTTAAGCTTTTTACGCTGACGTTTTACATGGTCGTTAAACCCTCTGAGTTTGCCTATCAACATTCGGTGGAGCCTGTTATAACGCCACATCGCGTAAGCGAAAATCATATTGATCAATAGAAAAACCGAAACGAACAACAAAATAATCGATTGCCTTTCCGATACGGTTTCGGCCTGCTGAAGCCGCAATTCGCTATCCATATTCGCCTGTCGCAAGCGTTCGGTTTCTTCCCGTTGCTTACTCATCTCGTAGCCGGATAAAAAACCGCCCACATTAGCGTAATTCTTCTTCTTCATTCTCAAAGAAGCATGCTTTACGTACTTGCGCTTAAGCATAAACCCCAAAGACTCATCCCCGTTAGCTTTGAAAAAATCGGCCATAACATCCAAAGGCTCGCAATCACTGATAAGCCCCTCCACTTGACTATACAAGCGAAACGATTCTCGGAAATGCTTACTCGCCTGATCATTCTTTCCTACCTGAAGGCTATAGCGCCCTTTTAGGTATGCCAGTTTCGCCAAAGCCCGGCGGTTTTCCACCATGCCGTAGATTCGTGACGCCTCGCCCAAGAGATGCTTCGCCTGCGCCGTATCGGGAATATTATGATTTAACGACAACTCTCCCCACAAAAGGAAACAGCGCCCCAACCACACATACTGACCTCTTGGCTCTAAAACTTCTTTCGCTTTGTTGAAGCACGCCAAAGCCTTTAGAAAATCAAATGAAGCGTATGTGGTATCAGCCAACACCTCTCCGGTACGCATGGCTATAATCCCGTACTCCGGCGACTCGGGAGCTTTTTGGCTAAAAAATTCAGAACACTCCCGCAAATTCCTCAACGCATACTTATGTACACCGAAGCGTTTGTACACTAACGCGATATCCATCCCCACCAACAATTCGTTCTTCACATCACCGGCCTCTACATAATACTCGCGGGCTTCGAGCAATGCGCCCAACGACTCTCCCATTAAGCACAAATCGGAGTAAACACCACCTAACGAACGGTTAACTTTGGCCACAAACGACGCCGTACTTGTGTTTTTGACCAGCGCCAAAGCCCGAACCATATTATTCTTCGCTCCCTCAAAATCGCCAAGATTCCACCTCGCCAATCCTATCTGATAATAAGACCTGCCTTCACGAAACGTAAAACCACACTTCTTCGATTTCAGCAAGGCCAACTCCGACAGCCTCTGCGTTTCCAAGGGCGTAGTGTTCCGGTAAGCGTACGAGACATCCAAAAGGCTGTCGACATAGGCTTTATGTTTTATGGCTTTCAGGTTTCTTGATGCTTTTGGCGGACTTTTCCTTCTCTCATTCTCTGCCCATAAAGAATTCGTCAGCACAAAAAACACCAAAACAATACAGTAGATTTTTTTCAATACTTATTCGATTTTCGTCTCGGATCACCGAAACAGCCAAACAATTCCCTGCCCAAGAATCATGTAAACCTCAAAAGCATATACTCAAAGCACATCCTTGTATTATTCCTGTTTTTAAATAAAAAACAGGAACAAAAATAGAAAAGTAGGTTTACGCAAACTATAATACAAAAAAATAACAAATACATACCCTCAAACAACAATCTTATCAAAAGAAAATAATTAAATGAAAGAATAAACAAATATCTTTAAAAGAAAATATTACAAGACTATAAAAAATAAAAACTTTAAGCCCTCCCGAATTCACAACCACTAGCCCCGCAAATCGCACAAACCACAAAAGAAGCAACAAAATGATTATTTTTATGCGAACAAATCATAATTTCATTGTTTTTATTGCGAAATTAACCGCATTCTCAACTCATTATTACGAGAAACACTTTTACTTAGCGCACTTCCCTTTTTAGCGGAAACCGCTTCGTCCTAACTTCTTTCATTATGGTTATCTCCGAAAAAAACACCGAACGTAACATTCTGCTAATAGACTGCCTTGACGCAAAAGGCCTAGTACCCAAAGCCACAAACGTTATATTCAAACACGGACTAAACATCGAGCGCAACCAAGAATTCGTTGACCAAGCCGACGAGCACTTTTTCATGAGATCCGAGATCGTCGGGACGGCGGACAGGGAGCTGCTGCTCGCCGACTTGGCCGAAGCCATGCCCCAAGACGCCAACATCCGGCTTAAGGAAAAAAGGAAAAAACGCATCGTCATCCTGGCCACCAAAGAGTACCACTGCCTCGGCGACTTGCTTACCCGACACCAATTCGGCGACTTGAATGCGGAAATCCTCGCCGTTGTCAGTAACCACGAGCACCTGCGCGACTATTGCGAAAAGTTCGGGATACCTTACCACTACGTGCCCACGCAGGGAATCGGCAGGGAAGAGCACGAGCGGGCGGTGCTTGACACGCTCGAAGCCTATGACTTCGAATACTTGGTATTGGCCAAATACATGCGGATCCTTTCCTCGGAGTTTATCCGCCACTTCGAACACCGCATCGTAAACATCCATCACTCGTTTTTGCCCGCCTTTATCGGCGCCAATCCCTATAGGCAGGCCTACGACAGGGGCGTGAAAATTATCGGCGCCACGGCGCATATCGTCACCGACGACCTTGACGAAGGGCCGATCATATACCAAGACGTAACGCCCGTCGACCACAGTTTCAGCCCGAAAGAAATGGCCAGAGCCGGCCGCGACGTCGAGAAAATCGTATTGGCCAAGGCCTTGAAGATCGTATTCGAGGACAGATGCTTTATCAGCGGTAACAAGACCATCATTATGCGTTAGGCTTTTTGGCTAAAACCCCTCGTTATTCTAAAGCGAAAACAAGGCGAATGCTGCTCGGACACTAATTGATAAATATGAGCACATACCGCCTTTTTGGTCCAAACACAGTATGTAACATACCTTTACATACTGTGTTTATACCCCTTACATAGTATGTTTGGAGGCCTTATACACTATGTTGGACACTAAAACCCAGCATATCTCCCATCCTGTTTCCTGATTTTTTGAAAAAATAAAACAGCACCCTTTCAGAACGCCGTAAAGCCCGCTATAAAAGCCTTATTCGTAAAAGTGAAAAGCACCATGTTTTTCATCCAGTCTTCTGATTTTCAATATTAAAAAAAGCGGAACGATCAGCTAAAAACCTTACACTCTTGCAGAAAACCTTTAGCGTCCCAATCCGCATCACGGTATTTTCCAAATAAAAAACCGCCGATAACACGGCGGTTTTCAATATTATTATCGTCCGGACCAAATAGGTTGGGAACTTATTAAAGGAAAAAGAAATCGTGAAGCGGTTTTATCTTTTGGCGAATACGATGGCTTCCGCACAGTTTCTTTTCGCTTTGCTATTCCCCCTTTACCATAAATCCAGACAAAGGTTTTACCTTCTTATTTGTCTTCGCCCAAGAATGGGTAGCGGTAGTCTGTCGGCGACACGAAAGTCTCCTTGATAGTACGCGGAGACACCCAACGGAGCAAGTTCAAACCAGAACCGGCCTTATCGTTTGTACCCGACGCGCGACCTCCACCAAACGGCTGCTGACCAACAACGGCGCCAGTCGGCTTGTCGTTGATATAGAAGTTACCGGCCGCGTTGCGGAGTTTATTAGTGGCTTGCTCGGCGGCGTAGCGGTCTTTTGAGAAGATCGCGCCGGTAAGAGCGTAAGGAGAAGTCTCGTCAACAAGCTCCAAAGCCTCTTCGAAGCGGGCGTCGTCGTATACGTAAACGGTGATCACCGGCCCGAAGATCTCTTCGCGCATGGTAGTGAACATCGGATCTTCGGTCAAGATAACGGTAGGCTCAACGAAGTACCCCTTCGACTTGTCGCAGTTGCCTCCGGCGATAACCTTGGCCACGTTGCTGTTCTTAGCCTCTTCGATGTATCCGGCGATCTTGTCGAAAGACTTCTCGTCGATAACGGCGTTGACAAAGTTGGTGAAGTCCTCGGTACCGCCCATACGGATCGAAGCCAAGTCTTCCTTAACGAAAGCCTCAACCTCAGGCCACATAGAACGCGGAATGTATGCGCGCGAAGCGGCAGAACATTTCTGTCCTTGGAATTCGAAGGCTCCGCGGGTGATGCCAGTAGCCACAGCCTTAGCGCCAGCCGACGGGTGGGCGATGATAAAGTCCTTTCCGCCAGTTTCGCCTACGATGCGAGGGTAACTCTTGTACTTGTGGATGTTCTCCCCGATCTTCTTCCAGATAGTCTGGAATACGCCAGTACTTCCTGTAAAGTGGATACCGGCAAAGTCAGGATGCTCGAAAATCACGTCGCCAGCCACAGGGCCCGAAGTGTAAACGAGGTTGATAACGCCGTCCGGCACTCCCGCTTCGCGGAACACTTCCATGATAACGTTAGCCGAATACACCTGCGTGTTCGAAGGTTTCCACACTACGGTGTTACCCATAAGGGCAGGGGCCGCAGGCAAGTTACCGGCGATGGCGGTGAAGTTGAACGGAGTCAGGGCGAAAACGAAGCCTTCCAAAGGACGTTGCTCCAAGCGGTTCCATACGCCCGGCGAAGACTGAGGCTGCTCCGAATAGATTTCCGTCATGAACTTGACGTTGAAACGCAAAAAGTCCACAAGCTCGCAAGCCGAGTCGATCTCAGCCTGGAAGGCGTTCTTCGACTGGCCAAGCATTGTGGCCGCGTTGATTTTGGCGCGGTAAGGGCCAGCGATCAGGTCGGCGGCCTTCAAGAATACGCTGGCGCGATGCTCCCAAGAAAGCTCTTCCCAGTAGCTTTTGGCTCCCAAAGCGGCCTTGATGGCGTCCTCTACGTGCGAGGCGTCCCCGTATGAGTAATGCCCCAGAATATGCTGGTGGTCATGCGGAGGCGACATCGGACGCTTGTCTTCCGTAAACACCTCGTTACCGCCGATGTACATCGGCACGTCGATCTGCTTCGAACGCGCTTCTTCCAAAGCTTCTTTAAGCGCTTTTCTTTCGGGAGTTCCCGGAGCGTAGCTCAATACCGGCTCGTTAACAGCCTCAGGAACCTGAAAAAAACCTTTTGCCATGTTATATCCCAGGTTTGTTGTTTATGAATTATTTGGTTTGTTCAATATGGACTGCCCAGGGCTCGGGCAGGCGCCATAAAGGTAAAACAAATCCCGCCGAATCCAAGGATTTATGCGGACACAGGACGGAATTCAATCTATTGCCAGACAATATAGTATCAACTTAGTTTAGGATTGTTCCAATGCCTATCCTTATCCCTATCTGTCTTTTTGTCCAGATTTTTTTTCAAGGCTTCCGTGAGGTCCACCCCAGTTTGGTTTGCCAAGCAGAGCAATACCCAAAGTACGTCGGCCATCTCGTCACCTAGGTTATCTTTTTCGCCTTTCTTAAACGATTGGTCGCCGTACTTTCGAGCCATAAGCCGGGCAAGCTCCCCTACTTCCTCGGTGAGGATGGCCATGTTTGTCAGTTCGCTGAAATAGCGTACGCCATGGGTTTTGATCCATTCGTCGACCAAGCCCTGCGCCTCTTCGATTGTAATGCCACTTGTTTTCATAAAAGTTGAATCTGCCCTGAGGCTTCTATTTTTTGTCTTTTGTATCAACGATAATCGTAACCGGACCGTCGTTGACCAACGCAACTTTCATATCGGCACCAAATTCTCCCGTAGCGACCGGCTTTCCTATCAAACCTTCGCAGACTTCCACAAAGCGTTCATACAGCGGAATAGCCACATCGGGACGGGCCGCTTTGATAAACGAAGGACGGTTCCCCTTTTTTGTGGAAGCATGGAGCGTAAATTGGCTAACCACCAGCATTTCGCCTTTTACGTCGCACAGGCTCAGATTCATCTTCCCCTCTTCGTCCCCGAATATTCTCATGCCGGCGATTTTCTTGGCGAGCCATTGTACGTCTTCTTTCGTGTCGGCGTCTTCCACGCCCAGCAACACCAACAAACCTTTTCCGATAGCGCCTTTAACGGCCGAGTCTATGGTTACGGACGCTTCCGAAACCCGTTGCAACACCGCAATCATAACAGTCTATTTTTTGTGTAAAACACATGAAGTTAACAAAAACGCAACGAAAATCACCGTCTGTGCGGAACGCATACTCGCCTAACTGAACCGAGGCCCAGGGAAATGTCAGGGAAAACCAGCAATCTTTTTCCATATTGCCCCGAAGTCCCTAAATTTAGACGTTGATATCTAGTGTAAAAAAGAGAAAAACAAGCTGATATATGCACGCTATCCTAGATTACGTATTATGGTACCCCAGTCCGGAAATTTTTCCCGGCACCTCCATTCCGGTCCGCTGGTACGGTTTACTTTTCGCCTGCGCCTTTATTTTCGGGCAGATGGTTTTGACCCGCACGTTCAAGGGCGAAGGCAAAGACGAAGGTCAAGTCGACCGCCTTGTTGTTTACATCATTACGGCCACCATCTTGGGCGCCCGCCTCGGTCACGTATTTTTCTATGAGCCTGCCAAATACTTGGCAAACCCTATTGACATTATCAAAATCTGGGAAGGTGGACTGGCCAGCCACGGGGCAGCTTTTGCTATTATCATCACGGTATGGCTGTACTGCAACTTCAAGTTCGACATCAGCTTGACAAAATTCAATGTCAAAAAGCAGAAACGTGAAGGCCAGAGCTTCTTCTGGGTAATCGACAGGTTGGTGATCTCCGTGGCTTTGGCCGGAGCGTTTATCAGGATGGGCAACTTCATGAATTCCGAAATCATTGGTAAACCCACCGATTCGGAATCCGGTGTGGTCTTCGCCCATGACCCTGTAAGGGTTATTGAACGTAACTTCCCATCCGTCGAAAAGGTCAGTTTCGAAAAAAATCCTGACGGAGCGGATATCGAAGGCTCGGTGCCGTTGAAAATGACACTGGAATTCAAAAAGAACGCCGCCAATAAGCAGACGGCGGAAAGGCTTCTTTCGAATAATCTTGGTCGCTTGCTCAAAAACTACCCTGCGGTAACCGACCATGTTTTCATCCCCGCAGATCAAAAACTAAAACTCGACATCAGCCAAAAACGCGGAATCGTGACCGCTGTGGCGTATGTCCGTGGCATACCGCGCTACCCATCCCAGCTATTCGAAGCGGCTTCCTGCGTCCTTATTTTCCTCATCCTGTATCTCATCTGGAATAAATACAGGCAGAACACCCCCCAAGGCTTGCTCTTCGGAATTTTCTTGGTCAGCGTGTTCGGGTTGCGCTTTTTGTACGAGTTTTTCAAAGAAAACCAAGTGAGCTTCGAGGACCAGATGACCTATAATATGGGGCAATTACTCAGTGTTCCCCTGCTTGCCATCGGATTTATCATGATCTTTTATTCCTTGACAAAAAAGCGTAATATTGAATAGCAGGAACTCTGCGCACTAAAAAAGACAATGCGCAAAATTAGATTTTGACAAAAAATCACAATAAACCCGACGCCTCGCATCGGGTTTATTTTTTCCCGAAAACAAATGGCCAAACTCGCTTACAGCCTTACTTTAATCCTTCTATTGCCTTGCGTGGCGCTCTTTGGACAATCCGCGCCCGATAAAGCAATAGACTCACTGGAAGTGAGCAACGTGTTTATTCTGGGAAACAGAAAAACGAAAAGTGAAATTATTCTTCGGGAATTGACTCTAGGCAAGGGACAAAAGGTTTCTGTAAGGAAATTAAAAGAGACGCTGGAAAGCGACCGCCAAAAGGTGATGAACACTCGGCTTTTCAACTCTGTCAAAGTGGACGCGACAGACGCCGGTCGGGGGCTTATCGATATCATCGTCAGGCTAAAGGAACGGTGGTATATTTTTCCCAGCCCAATTTTCCGCTTGGCTGACCGAAACTTCAACGATTGGGTGGAAAATCACAACGCCAGTTTCCAACGTGTCGACTATGGTCTGGATTTCAGGCATTACAACTTCCGCGGGCGGAATGAGAAATTGAAAATCAAGGGCCAGCTCGGATACACCCACAAGCTGGAACTCGGGTACAAGATTCCTTACCTGTCCCTTTCAAAAGACATCGGACTGAACATCAATTACAAATACGGCAACAACAACAACATTGCCGTTGACACAAAGGACAATAAACGGATCTTCCACACTGGCGAAAGCCGTGATCTTTCGCAATACCACAACGTGAACATCGGCATTACGAAACGAAAAGGGTTTTACACAAACCATGAATTCTTTGCCGGGTATCACTATAACATTGTAAGCGATACGATTCTGAAACTAAACCCCAATTTCTTCCTCAACGGAAAACGGAACATTTCCTATTTGTTCGCCGGCTACCACCTTTCAATCAACAAGAAAGACGCTCACGCATATCCTCTCAATGGTTACGCTATGGATTTGTATGCCGAACACCGAGGGTTTGGAATCACTGGCGATGTACGCCAAAGCATTCTGGATTTCAGGGCCAGCAAATACTATTCCCTGGGAGGACCTTTCTACGCAAGTCATGCCGTAAAAGCGTATGTTTCTTTCCAAGAAAAACAACCGTACCCGCTAATGAAAGGAATCGGCTTCGACCCTTTCACCATACGAGGTTATGAACTTTACGTGATTCAGGGACAATATATCGGCTTGATTAAAAATGACCTGAAGGCCAAAATATGGGGCGCTAACGTGAATCTGGGTAAGGTCATGCCGATCGACCAATTCCGTGATTTCCACTTCACTTTTTACGGCAAGCTCTTCGCCGACGCCGGCTATGTCCAAGGACCAAACAACCAGGAAGACAAAGGAAACGATATGGTCAACAAAGCCCAATACAGCGTCGGTGCAGGCCTCGATTTCGTTTCGTGGTACGACACTGTACTTAGCTTGGAATACGCTTACACCGCAACGGGAATCTTAAAATGGGCATTGAGATTCAATGCCCGAATCTAAATCTTCGCACAACTACTGCACAAGCGCAATCTTCAAAATATCGCCGAAATATGCGGCGTAATGATAGTCGATTCCTTCTTTAACGTAATCGGGAAGCTCCTCGACATCGCGCTTGTTATCTTCAGGCACTATCAGCGTACGGATTCCGACACGGCTCGCCGCCAACGTTTTTTCGCGAACTCCGCCAATCGGCAACACCCGCCCTGTCAACGTTAATTCGCCCGTCATCGCTACATCGTTTCTGACCGGCTTGCCCGCCGCTAAAGAGTACAATGCCAAGGCCATCGTCACCCCAGCGGAAGGGCCGTCTTTCGGCGTTGCCCCTTCAGGAACGTGCAGGTGTACTTCATGCTTTTCGAAGAAATCGTTATCCTCATTTTCCTTCGAAAGAACGGAACGAGCATAGCTGTAAGCGATTTCCGACGATTCCGTCATTACTTCGCCCAATTGGCCCGTATGCTTGAACCTTGACCTTCCCGTCCGTATTCCCGTCGCTTCCACATACAGTGTGGCTCCGCCAAAAGCCGTATACGCCAAGCCCATCACTACGCCGGCCATTGGCTGTTCATATAGTTTTTCTTTAAGAAACAGCGGCTTGCCCAAATACTTCTCCACCTCAGCCTGACTGCCGACATTTACGCTAGTCACCAAGCCTTCACTCATTTCCAATCCCACTTTTCGGATAATCTTCCTCAAGGCTTTTTCCATATTCCGAACACCGGCTTCGCGGGCGTATTTGTCCACAATATAACGCATGGAATCCTCATTAATGGAAATTTCCTTTTCGGTCAATCCGTTTTCTTCCAGCTGTCGTGGCCAAAGGTACCGTTGCGCAATCTGAATTTTCTCATCCAAAACATAACCTGCCAAACGAATCACTTCCATCCTATCGATCAACGGCCGGGGAATGGTATCGAGCTGATTGGCCGTTGTGATAAACAATACTTTGGACAAATCGAATGCAACATCGAGGTAATGATCCAGAAACTCATGGTTTTGCTCAGGGTCCAACACTTCCAACAAGGCCGATGCCGGATCGCCTTGGTAGCTGGCGCCTATCTTGTCGATCTCGTCCAGCATAATTACGGGGTTGGCTGTCCCCACACGTTTCAGGCACTGGATAAACTTACCGGGCATCGCCCCGATATAAGTTCGGCGATGGCCTTTGATCTCGGCCTCGTCCCGCATTCCGCCGACAGAGAACCGAAAGAACTTACGGTCCAGCGCCCGGGCAATCGATTTGCCTACCGAAGTTTTACCCACACCCGGAGGGCCAACCAAACAGATAATGGAACCGGAAGCCGAACCCTTTCGAATCACCGTACTCAGGAACTCAAGAATCATATCCTTGACATCTTTGAGGCCGTAATGATCCTCGTCCAAAATCTTTCTGGCCTTGGGCAAATCCCCGTTATCTTCGGAATAAACTCCCCAGGGCAAATCCGTGAAGAGTTCTAAATAGTTTCTCGAAACGGCATATTCCGGCGACTCGACGTTCAGCAATTTTATCTTTGTCAGTTCGTCGTCCACAGCTTTTCTGGCCTCTTCGCTCAGCTTCAGCGCAGCCAGTTTCGATTCTATTTTCTCTATATCGCTTTCCTTGTCTTCTTTCTCCATTCCCAGCTCTTTCTTAATGGCTTTGAGCTGTTCCCTGAGAAAATACTCCCGCTGTTGCTTCGTGACTTTTTCGTCAATTCCTTTCGAAATCTTTTCCTGAAGCTTAGCCACTTCGATATCTTCCTTCAAAAGGCGAAGCAACAAATCGGCGCGGGCTTTCAGGTCATACGCTTCCAGAATTTCCTGCAACTTGGCGGGATCGGGCGAGAGAATGTAAGCGATAGTATCCACCATCTTGCCCGGATACGTGAAGCTGAACTGCGAAAGCGCCATCTTAAGCTGTTCCTGAAAAATGGAATTGTATTTGATCAATTCCTTCACTTCCGTACTGATGGCCATCAAGTACCCCCGAAGTTCCTGACTAGGCTCGTCCGACGTCTCCTCGTAGTACTCGACTTTCCAACGGACATTCGTGCCGTTTTCCATCATCTTCTCCATCTTGAAGCGTTTGGAAGTGTCTAACAGCACCTCTGCGTAATCTTTCGAAATCTCGACCAGCTTTAGCAACTTAGCTGCGCATCCGTATTCGTGATAAGAAAGCACCTTGTTATTCTCACCCAATTCTTTGGGTAACACCAAACCAATCCAACCGTCACGCTTTTCGTTGGCCTCTTTCAGCTGGCGGATATTTTCCTCGCCGACAAAACTTATCGGCAACCGCATTTCGGGAAAAATAGGCCGGGGAAATACCGGCAAGATATCTAGTTCGGTCGGCAGGGCCTTGCCTACCACCTCCAAATCAAACGGTTGTTTCTGTTCCTCGTTCTTGTTTTCCTCTTCCATCGGGCGGATTGGTTTTATGATGAAAAAGCGCAAACCAACGATTTATGGCATGCGCTTTTTGACGCTTCTTTATCCGAAACCAAAAACAAAGGCCTTGGTTCGGCGAAGCCCGATAAGAAGAAAGACCGGCTTTGGCTAAGCCCGCCTGATATTGTCGCAGATTACGGCGGTAGCCGTGGCCACGTTCAACGATTCTGCTCCGCCAAAGCGCGGAATAGTCACCGGGTGGCTGATATATTGGCGCAGATTATCCCTAACTCCGTTCGACTCGTTCCCCATAAGCACCAATCCGCCCTTGCCGAACCGCTCGGCGTGGATATCGTTCCCGTCGAGAACGGCGCCGTATACCGGCAAATCCGTGTTTTCGAACAGCGACTCCAGATCCCGGTAATCCACCCGAACCCGGGCAAACGATCCCATACTGGAATTCAAAACCTTGGGATTATAGAAATCCGCCGTATCTTCCGAAGCTACAATTTTGCTAATCCCGTACCAATCCGCTATACGAATAATCGTACCCAGGTTGCCCGGGTCGCGTACGCCATCGAGAGCCAACACAAATTCGTCTGTCGGTAGATCCGTATTTCTTGCCGAACGCATCTCCGCCACAGCCAAGGCCGCGTTGTTTGTTTTGAAGGTTCCCATCCGCAAAAGATCGGCCTCTTTCACCACCTCCGGCTCTAGGCCGCAAGTCTCTCTAAACTGTTCTTTTCCTTCCAGAAACTCCTTCGTCACGAACACTTGCTTCACGGAAAAATCCCCCTCCAGCAACTCCTCAACGCTTTTGCCTCCCTCTACGAAAAACAGTCCCTCCTGTTTTCTGAATTTTTTTAATTGCAAAGATTTAACGAACTTGATTGTCTTATTGGTCAACATTGCGCCTTAATCCGTGAAATTCAAATTACATCTCCCCATAAGTCTAATAACCTGCCTTTTTTGCATTGGTTGCCGAGGACTCGGGTATCTCAAAGATGGCCAATATTTGCTAAAAAAACAGCGCTTTGAGATAAAAGGAAACACCCCTGCGGACCTCGACGAGATTATGGAGCTGGCGCGCCCCATCCCCAAAAAACCTTTACTGTCGTTACGTCCAGGCGTTTACCTGTACGAAACAGGAAAACGCAGGCTCGACACGGCCAAAATCCGCAAGCGCCAACGCAAGGTCAGGGACAAATACAACCTGAAGATCAAAGAACTGGAAGCGGATTCCAGCGATTTTCTGGCTCTTGAGGAAAAACGCAGAAAAGATCTCATCGCCTTAGCTCCGGGAGAAGGTTCCGACAAAGAAAAGATCGATCGGATAAACTCTAAAGCCGATAAGAAAGAGGCGAAAATCATAAGAAAAAGACAAGCGAAAAGCGGTAAGCTATTAAAGGCCAGAAATAAAAAAACCGAAAGGCTAAACGACAAAATCGAAAAGGGCAATTTCATGATGAGAATGGGCTCTCCTTTGGTTCTGCTCGATAGCTCAGCCATACGTCGCTCAGCCATTCAAATGCGCCTTTACCTAGAGACCAACGGGCATTTCAGGGCGAAAACGTCTTTTAATGTGGAGACAAAAGGCAAAACGTCTACCGTCATCTACAAAATAGCTCCCGGGCCCGTTTACACCATCGATTCCGTAATGTCTGTAAGATCAGACAATTCCGGGTTGGCAAAAGTTATTGATGACGGGAAATCCGGGTCCTTGATCAAAAAAGGGGACGTTTACAATCAGGCGAACTTCATAAAAGAAAGGGAACGCATAGAAAGCCTAGCCAAAGAAGCCGGCTATTTCGACTTTAACCGCAGGCATGTCAAAATCCTAACGGACACTACAGGACAAGACCACAAAGTATGGGTACGTCCAAAGATAACTACCCCGAACGACGTCCAACACAAGGCCTACACTATCGATTCGGTTAATTTCATCACGGACGCCCAGTTGGATCACCTCACTGAACAGCGGAAATCCACAATAAGAAACGACATAAACTTCCAGTACCATAAGCATAAGTACAGCGAAAAAGTACTAAGCCTAAAGACATTGGTAAGGCCCGGAACGCCTTACAATTCCAATAAGGTAAGCGCCACCAGGTCACAACTGAACGGCTTGAATATGTTTAGGCAGACGAAAATAGAATTCGATTCGATCGACGGGAAATTCGTGGCCAACATTAACGTGGAGCCAGTCAAAAAGAATAGTTTGAGCACGGAAGTGGGCATCGACGTAACACAGGGCGAGCCCGGTCCATACGTCAACCTTGGCTACCTGACCCGAAACCCTTTCGGAGGTCTGGAACAACTGCAAATCAGCGGACGCTACGACCTTGAGGGCGTTATCGACGTAAACCAACTAACCAAATACCGAGAGGGCGGAGTGAACGCTAAACTGTTCCTTCCGCAGTTCCTTATACCTCTTTCGAAAAACAACGAGGCGAACCCGTACAAATGGTTTAACCAGCAAACGGTTATCAATGCCGGTTGGAACCTTACGGAAACCAACGACTTCAAACGAACGGCTTTCAACACGTCTATCGACTATAATTGGGAATCGAAAAACCGTCAAAAGAAATACCGTCTCCGCTGGCTGGAGGTGAATTACATTAACTCTTCGGACATAAGCGACAACTGGGAAAAATACCTTTTCGAACAAAGGGAAAAAGGCTCAAACGAGATCCTTCAATATTCTCCTTCCGTAATTACTTCGACCTCGTTCAGCGCCAACTATAATTTTGGAGTAAATCCACTTGCGCCCAAAGAAGGAAGCACCCTGAAATTCGACTTCGAGATGGCCGGCACATGGATCAACCTTTACGATCCGTCAGCCTCCACCTCCACTGCCGAAACACAAGAACCAAACGATCCTGGCTTATCCCGATCGATTCCTGACACGCTCCAATATTACCAGTTTCTAAAGACCAATATCGAATTCAAAAAATACTTTCCTGTAAACGAAAAAACAACACTCGCCACAGGTATCGAAGTAGGCGTTGGACTTCCATACGGCATTAGTGAGAAACTACCTCTGGAAAAATCATTTGTCTTGGGAGGCACAAAAATGCGCGCATGGCAATTCGCACGGATTGGCCCCGGGGGCTACCAACCACCGGATTCCCTGTCACGTATTCGTCGCTACGGCGACATCAAAATCTATTCGTTTATGGAGCTTCGGCGCCAGCTTATCGGAAGGTTAGGCGGTTCGCTTTTCCTTGAGGCCGGTAACGTTTGGCTTATGAATGAAGACGAGACTTTCGAGAACGGCCATTTCAAATTCGATTCATTTATCGACCAACTTGGCATTTCTGGTGGATACTCCATCAACCTGGATTTCAGCCCCTTATTAATTTCGGTGGGTGTAGGCCTTAAACTCCGTGATCCCGCTACAGGCGCGAATGCCCATAAACTGAAGGCCAAAAGCCTATTGGGACAGGACTCAGAGTCTGAGCTGTTCATCGGAATCGGCTATACTTTCTGACATAAAAAAAGGGACCTGACGGCCCCTCAATATCTTGTTCGCTTACCAGCGATTTACTTTTCCGATTTATTAAACAAGGAATCAACAAACTCCATTTTGTTGAATACCTGCAGATCGTCTACCTGCTCTCCTACCCCGATATATTTCACCGGAATTTTAAATTCGTCGGAGATACCGATAACTACACCGCCTTTCGCCGTTCCGTCCAGTTTCGTGATCGCCATTGCGGAAACGTCCGTAGCCTTGGTAAACTCACGGGCCTGAATCGCAGCGTTTTGGCCTGTACTTCCGTCCAACACCAAAAGCACGTCATGTGGCGCTTCAGGGATAAACTTCTGAACGACACGCTTAATCTTTGACAGCTCGTTCATCAAGTTGACTTTGTTATGCAGACGTCCGGCAGTATCGATGATTACTACGTCGGCACCAGTTTCCACACCTTGCTTCGCGGCGTCAAAAGCCACGGAAGCGGGATCTGTGTTCATACCGTGAGAAACCACCGGCACTCCTACGCGCTCACCCCAAAGAATAAGCTGATCAACAGCCGCTGCCCTAAAAGTATCCGCCGCTCCCAACAAGACTTTTTTGCCTCTCTTGGTGTATTGGGCGGCAAGTTTGCCTATCGTAGTGGTTTTGCCTACGCCGTTTACTCCAACAACCAAAATCACGTATGGAGTTTTCAGCTCAGGCACTACAAAGTCCTCAAGGTCTTCGGTATTGTTTTCAGACAAAAGGGAAGCGATCTCCTCACGCAAGATTTTGTCAAGCTCCGAAACGCTGGCGTACTTATCGCGAGCCACTCTTTCCTCGATACGCTCGATAATCTTTACCGTCGTATCAACTCCCACATCTGAAGTTATGAGGATTTCCTCCAGATCGTCAAGCACCTCGTCGTCCACTTTGGACTTACCGACAATCGCCTTGCTGATCTTACTGAAGATGCTCTGGCTGCTTTTTTCCAGCCCTTTGTCAAGCTTCTCTTTTTTGTCTTTTGAGAAGAAATCAAACAATCCCATAGTAGTTCGAAATTATTCTATGCCGGCCTGCCCGACACACATGCGGGACAAGCCATCCCAACATGGGAATATACAAAAAAAGTCCCTAAACGGGACTTTCATAATCAATATTTTGAACTGAGATTACTTGGCGAAGTATGCTTTCACCTGATCCTCAGTGATGATCTCGTCTTTGAACGTGTAAGAACCTGATTTACCAGACTTCTCAGCCTTGATCACCTTGGCGTATTTTACACCACCTTTTGTTTTCAGCGTTGCTACTACCTTCTTAGCCATGGTTACTTAATTTCCTTGTGAACAGTGTATTTGTTAAGAATAGGGTTGTATTTTTTCAACTCCATACGATCCGGAGTGTTTTTCCGGTTCTTGGTAGTAATGTAGCGCGAAGTTCCAGGCTTGCCACTGGCCTTGTGCTCGGTGCATTCCAAGATCACCTGTACTCTATTTCCTTTAGCTTTAGCCATTTTATCTTAGCTTTTTTGTATTCTGAATTGGAAACTTGGATTAAGCCAGAACGTTACCCGCTTTTCTAGCTTTTCTCAACACTGCAGAGATACCGTTCTTGTTGATGGTTCTCAAAGCCGTACTCGAAACCTTCAGCGTGATCCACTTGCCCTCTTCAGGGATGAAGAATTTTTTCGTGTGCAAGTTAGGGTAGAACTTACGCCTAGTTTTATTGTGTGCGTGCGAAACGTTGTTACCCACGCGCGGTCTCTTACCTGTAATCTGACAAACTCTGGCCATGACTTAAATATTGAAAATATTGCTTAAATACTCTTTTTCAGGAATTCGGTCTGCAAAGGTCGCGAAAAATTCCGTAACACCAAACATTTCGCACGAAGTTTAAGCCTGTCACTTTACCGTAAAGTGCTGGCCCCAAGCGTCTTCGTCCGGGCACCGACCGATCCCCTATTTGACAGAAACGCAAATATACTCAATTTTTGACCATAACACCCAAACAGAACCGCCTTTTTCTCTCATCCACAACAAACTAAACGTCATTTTGTGTGTCGGCACCCCATGTTTTCGCCCCAAAACAAACCGTCCCCTGACTCAAAAGCTATTTATTAGTATATTGTATGCTCGGACGGGAGCGCACTGCCCACACCAAAGAGCCAACCCACGGTACATGGACACAAAACGCTCCGCCCACCAGCTAGTTTTTTACTACAAACCGATATAGAAATGACAAATCACATCAGCAGCCAAGAGGCAATGGCCTTGGAAGACCGATACGGAGCGCACAATTACCACCCACTTCCTGCCGTTTTGGCAAAAGGAGAAGGCGTTTTCCTCTGGGACTGCGAAGGTAACCGCTATTACGATTTTCTCTCCGCCTACAGCGCCGTAAACCAAGGACACTGCCACCCGCGCATTGTAAAGGCCCTGAAAGACCAAGCCGAAACCCTTACCCTGACATCAAGGGCTTTTTACAGCAACAGGCTTGGCGAAGCCGAAAAATTCATCTGTGAGATGTTCGGTTACGACAAGGCATTGATGATGAACTCCGGAGCGGAAGCCAACGAAACGGCCATCAAGCTCGCCAGAAAATGGGGTTACACCAAAAAGAATATCCCGGCCAACGAAGCGGTGATCGTTTGCTGTAAGCACAACTTCCACGGCCGAACCACCACAATTATATCGGCTTCAACAGACCCGATGTCAACTTCCGGCTTCGGTCCGTTTATGCCTGGTTTCGAAGTAGTGGAATACGATAACCTCGAAGCACTTGACAAAGCACTTTCCAACCCGAACGTCTGTGGTTTCTGGGTAGAGCCGATCCAAGGCGAGGCCGGCGTTCACGTACCATCCGAAGGATACCTCAAAGGAGCCGAAGAACTCTGCAAGAAACACAACGTACTGTTGATGATGGACGAGATACAGACCGGTGTCGCTCGTACGGGTCGCATGATGGCTTCGGACTGGGAAGACGTGCATCCGGACATGCTTATCCTCGGCAAAGCGATTTCCGGCGGCACTGTACCCGTATCCGTAGTTTTAGCCGACGACGACGTAATGTTAGTCATCAAGCCGGGCGAGCACGGATCCACTTACGGAGGCAACCCGATGGCTTGCGCCGTGATGATCGAAGCGCTCAAGGTAATCCAAGACGAAAAACTGGCGGAAAATTCCGACACTCTCGGCGTTTATTTCCGCGAGCGCATGACAAGTTTGGCCGAAAAATCGGAACTGGTTACAAAAGTCCGCGGAAAAGGCTTGATGAACGCCATCATCGTCAACGACACCGAAGACAGTAGTACCGCTTGGGATCTTTGCGTTGCGCTCAGCAAAAACGGACTTCTCGCCAAGCCTACCCACGGCAACATTATCCGCTTCACGCCTCCATTGGTAATGACCAAAGAGCAACTGTCGGAATGCTGTGACATTATTGAAAACACTGTCGCTGAATTTGAGAAAAGCTGGAAGAAGTAACATAAGAAGGGAATTTTCGTTCCCCTAAAAGCAAAAGCAAATAAACGGGCCGGTAATCAACCGGTCCGTTTCCATTTACGGCCCAAATACCCTCAAAGCGGAGCCTTACTGGATTTTTCAGTTCAATACGCTTACATTTGGATCGACCCAAAAGTCCACCAAGCAAAAAACACAACGCTATGGATTATATGACAAGAAGACCTAGAAGAAACAGAAAATCCGAGGCCGTACGCAGAATGGCCGAAGAGACAACCCTGTCGCTCAACAACCTTATATTCCCGATGTTCCTCATCGAAGGCGAAAACCAAAAAGAGGAAGTATCCTCAATGCCGGGAATATACCGCTTCTCGCTCGACCAACTTCTTGTGGAAATCGGCGAATGCATGGACCTCGGACTGCGAGCGTTCTGCCTGTTCCCTTCCATCAGCGAATCGCTGAAAGACTCGATGGCCACCGAAGGCCACAACCCCGAAGGGCTTTATATCCAAGCGATAAAAGCCGTTAAGGAAAAATACCCGGAAGCTTGCGTTATGACCGACGTAGCCATGGACCCGTACAGCTCGGACGGCCACGACGGTATCGTACGCGACGGACAAATCGTCAACGACGACACGCTTGAGGTTCTCGGGAAAATGGCCTTGGCCCAAGCCCGTGCCGGCGCCGACATCATCGGACCATCGGACATGATGGACGGGCGCGTGGCCTACATCCGAGAAATGCTCGACGACGAAGGCTTCACCGACGTATCAATCATGTCATACACGGCGAAATACGCCAGCGCTTTCTACGGCCCGTTCCGCGACGCCCTGGATTCCGCCCCGAAATTCGGCGACAAGAAAACTTACCAGATGAATCCGGCCAACAAAAGGGAAGCCCTCATCGAAGCCGACCTCGACTACGCCGAAGGCGCCGACTTCATGATGGTAAAACCCGCTTTAGCATATTTGGACGTCATCCACATGCTGAAAGAAAATTACGAACTCCCGATCACCGCCTACAACGTAAGTGGCGAGTACGCCATGATCAAGGCAGCGGCCGAAAAAGGCTGGCTCGACGGGGAAAAGACCATGCATGAGTCACTACTCAGCATCCGCCGTGCGGGCGCTGATGTTATTCTCACCTATTTCGCCAAAGAATTCGCCCAAATGATTGCGAAAAAATAAGGCCTGAACACATAGCTAAAAGGATAATGGCCAATGACTTGGTTATTAAAGCAAAAAAAAGCTCCGCCTCCGGAGCTTTTTTTAATGCCCATTTGGAAACTATTATCCACCCAAATAATTAATTTCGCCAAACAAGCCAAAAGCTTACGCACTAGCGAACAACTCATTTTTCCACAAATGAAGCCTACTTTTCAGGTATGAAAAATGATTTTTGCTATATTCAACAGCTGTTAAATCAACTATTTGACAAATATGAACGCAGGGATTTCAGCCTTAAGCGCTTTTGCGCCGGACAAAATCCTTTCCAACAGTGATTTGGAAACTACCATAGAAACCTCGGACGAGTGGATACGAAAAAGAACGGGGATACAAGAGCGTCGGATTTCGGATGAGAACCAATTCACCAGCGACCTCTGCGTCAGCGCGGCCAAAAAAATGGCCGAGGAAAGCGGAATCAGCCTCTCTGACGTCGACTTTGTCATCGTCGGCACTATAACCCCCGACCAGGTGATGCCCAGCGTAGCCAGCAAAGTCCAGCATGCGCTCGGCGCCAACCACGCCGGCACTATGGATCTCACGGCCGCCTGCGCAGGGTTCGGCTATGGCCTGATCATCGCCAAAGCGTTGATCGAAAGTGGCATGTACAAAAAAATATTGGTTTTCGGCGCCGAAACCCTCTCTAAAGCCGTCGACTACTCCGACCGCACCACATGTATCCTTTTCGGCGACGGTGCGGGCGTAGCCTTAGTGGAACCAGAAGGAAAATCGAAAATACTGACCACCACCACCGGAACCAACGGAAGTGAAGGGCACAACCTCACACTCTCTAATCTCGGAGACAAGGTAAATGGAGTCGATATTATTACCGACAGGAACATTCACCAAGACGGAAGGAAAGTTTTTAAGTGGGCGGTTGAGACGATATCGAAAGTGGCTAAAGAAACCATGGAAAACGCTGGGCTGACCATCGACGATATCGACTGGTTCATTCCCCATAGCGCCAACCTCAGAATCATAGAGGCGATTTGCAAAAACACGGGGATTCCAGCGGAAAAGACATTGGAGAGCCTAGTCAATTTCGGAAACACATCTTCTGCCAGCATTCCTTTGGCCCTAAACCAAGGCATTGAGAAAGGAAAAGTCAAGAAAGGCGACAAACTGCTACTTATCGGGTTTGGGGGCGGATTGACATACGCCGGATTAATCGTTGACTGGAACGGTTAACGTGATTTCCCCATACCAAAACACCGTTAAGAAAAGTCCCGGCCAACTCCGGGACTTTTCTTTTACCCGCCTATTAAACCGGCAAGACAATTGCCTTCACTTACAAACAAAGCCTGCGGCCTAAGGCCTTGTACCATTTATAGCATTATTTACAAAAGCGATATCGCCACAAGCTTCTCAGCGTTTGGAGTTAAGCCACGAGTTTAGGACATTTGTCTTTCGGCGCAAGTTTTTCCTTCCCCAAACCAGAAGGAAGTAGCGCCGAACCAACCGCCTTATTAGACAACACAAGCCAGAACCACACGCCTTTTATGAAAGCCGCAGTCTACCGCAGAGAAACTTTCAACGCAGCGCACAGGCTCCATAACCCGAACTGGACCGACGAGGTCAACCGTCGGGTTTACGGCAAGTGCAACAACCCTAACTACCACGGCCATAATTACGTCATTATCGTAAGGGTCGTTGGGGAAATTGACCCAGACACGGGATTTGTCATGGACCTGAAGACGCTCCGCGACCTGATCCACGAACTGGTGCTAGATCCTTTTGATCACAAAAACCTCAACGAGGATACCGAGGAGTTCAGGGAGTTGATTCCCAGTGCGGAAAACATAGCCAAAGTGGCCTATGAAAAATTACGGCAACGGATAAAACCGGACTTAGACGTGCGTATCACACTTTACGAAACGGAAAAAAACTATGTCGAATACCCATTATAAGCCAGAGGCAAAGCTAAAAGTGAGTTTGGAAGACGTTGACGAAATAGGCGACAACCACGTAGCGGGATCATGGGAAACTCCAATCCGCAAGGACGCTTTCGAGATGGACGACAAAGAGAAAGTCGAGAAAATCTCGGAACATTTTCAGGAAATTATGACCATCCTCGGGCTGGACCTTACGGACGACAGCCTCAAAGGAACCCCCCACCGGGTGGCTAAGATGTACGTAAAGGAAATCTTCAGCGGGCTGAACCCGAAAAACAAACCTAAAGTCACGCTGTTCGACAACAAATACAAGTACGGCGAGATGCTGGTGGAAAAAGACATCGCGTTTCATTCGAACTGCGAACACCATTTCGTGCCAATCTACGGAAAAGTGCACGTGGCCTACATCCCGAACAACAAGGTAATAGGCTTGTCAAAAATCAACCGCTTGGTCCAATATTATGCCAAGCGCCCGCAAGTTCAGGAAAGAATGACAGTCCAAATCGCCAACGAACTCATGGCTTCGCTGGAAACCGGAAGCGTTGCGGTAGTGGTGGAAGCGGATCACATGTGCGTTTCCTCAAGAGGGGTAAACGACACCCACAGCTCCACGGTTACCGCACATTATACGGGATCATTTAACGAACCCGCAGTCAAGCAGGAATACCTGGAGCACATTAGGGCCGGAAAATAAACTGCCGACCCCGAAAATAAAAAAGCCTGAGGCGCCACCTTACGGTTCCGTTTCAGGCTTTTCCATTATTTTAAGTCTGCTCACCGCTTTTTCCGCGGCGCTTTGCTCGGCTTTCTTCTTACTCGGCCCCGTCCCTTTACCTATCATCTTGTCGCCGACATAAACTTCAGCCACGAATTCCTTGTAGTGCTTCCCATTATTGACTTCGACGATATCGAAACGAACCTCTTTCTTCGCTTGATGAGCCCACTCAATCAGTTTGCTCTTGTGGTTGTGATTCGTAATGATCACCTCGTCGATATCAACATGAGGCCTTAGCAAACGCTTCAATATGAATTTCCTGCAAAAGGAATATCCACGGTCAAGGTACACCGCCCCGACCAACGCCTCCAAAGAATCTCCGTAGATGGATTTGAACGATTGGGAATGGCGACGCCCTTTGTTGAACTCCACCAACTCACTCAAACCAATCTTGACCGCCAACTTGTTCAGCGACTCGCGATTTACGATCCTCGACCTTATTTCGGTCAAAAACCCTTCGTCTTTGAAAGGGTACTTCTTGAAAAGGTATTCCGCCACAACGGCACCTAAGATAGCGTCTCCCAAGTACTCCAACCTCTCGTTGGACTCCTTGAAACCCCTTTCGTTTTCCACAGCCACAGAAGTGTGCTGCGTAACCAGACGGTAAAGAGATAAATTTAAAGGCTTACTACCGACAATTCTTCCGATTGCCTTCATAAGCCTTTTATCTTTTTCAGAAGAAATAAAACGTATTGGAAATAGTCTTCTTAGCAACAAATTCCAGAATTTATTCTTCCAACTTTTTCATTATCACGGAGAAGTTATGACCTCCAAATCCGAAGGTATTGTTAACCACCGCACGAATCTCGCGCTTCTCCGCCTTGTTCAGCGTAAGCTTCAACTTAGGATCGATTTTAGGATCCGCCTCCGAATGGTTAATCGTAGGAGGAACAACCTGGTCCTGAAGAGCCATAACGCAAGCGATGGACTCAACCGCACCGGCGGCGCCCAAAAGGTGCCCCGTCATCGACTTAGTCGAACTGATATTGAGGTTATAAGCGTGATCGCCAAAAGCCTTCTGCACCGCCATCAACTCGGCCACGTCGCCCAAAGGCGTCGAAGTACCGTGCACGTTGATGTAGTCGATATCTTCCGGCTTCATGTTAGCGTCTTCCATCGCATTGAGCATCACCTGCATAGCGCCTTCCCCTTCGGGATGCGGAGCAGTGAGGTGATATGCGTCGGCGCTAGCGCCACAACCCGCTATTTCACAATAGATTTTCGCACCCCTTGCCACTGCGTGCTCATACGACTCGAGAACCAAAGCACCGGCTCCTTCACCCAAGACAAAACCGTCACGGCTATTGTCAAAAGGCCTGGAAGCGGTCTCGGGCGAATCGTTACGCTCAGACAAAGCTTTTACGGCACTAAAACCTCCAACACCACCTTCAACCACAGAAGCCTCGGAACCACCAGTAATCATCACGTCGCATTTTCCGTAACGGATGGCTTCGGAAGCCGACATGATAGCGTTGGTAGCCGAAGCGCAAGCGGAAACGGTCACGAAGTTAATCCCCTTGAACCCGTGTTGCATGGAAATCCAGCCTGCGGCGATATCCGCAATCATTTTCGGGATAAAGAAAGGATTGAATTTCGGGGTTCCGTCCCCTTTGGCAAATTCGGAAATTTCCTTTTGGAAGGTACCTAGACCTCCGATGCCGGATCCCCAGATAACACCGGCCCTTTTCGGGTCGAAGTTGCCTGATTCGATGCCAGCGTCTTTGATCGCCTGGTCAGCGGCCACCACAGCGTACTGGGTGAACGTGTCCATTTTGCGGGCTTCCTTGCGGTTTATATGTTGGTTTACGTCAAAATCCTTAACCTCGCATGCGAAGCGAGTCTTGAATTTCTCCGCATTGAATTTCGTGATAGGGGTGGCCCCGCTAACGCCCTTGACCAAGTTCGCCCAGTAATCCTGAACGTTGTTGCCCAAAGGAGTCAGCGCACCCAACCCTGTAACCACAACTCTTTTAAAATTCATAAATGAATTTTTGAGTGGAAAAAGTTACTTAACGTTTTCTTCCAAGTACTGGATAGCATTGCCTACAGTGGCGATGTTTTCAGCCTGGTCGTCTGGGATAGAGATATTGAACTCTTTTTCAAATTCCATGATGAGTTCCACGGTGTCCAAAGAGTCCGCGCCCAAGTCGTTTGTGAAGCTGGCCTCAGGAGTCACCTCAGACTCTTCAACTCCCAACTTGTCAATAATAATCTCCTTTACTTTCTGTGCGATTTCAGACATTGCTCTAATCTAATTTAGTTCGAACTCGATGCAAAGAAATGCATTTCGTATTTTAATGTCAAACAATATGGGGCAATCTTACCCGTTGTCAAATCCTACCCAAAACGGGCAGGTTCCCGCAAAATAACCATTCAAAAATCTATATTCCAAACATTTAAGCAACTACCGCCTCGCACGGCGTTACGAGTTCGGTTTCTGTAAAAAAACAATATTTTGGCGCAGAGCCCATATCCTGCGTTTTTTTGCCAATTTAGCAAAACAAAATGCGATATTAGAAAAGCTATTAGCGGATACGCGAAACCAACCCCCTTCCCTACCCAAGCGCCAAGCCCGAATAACCCCAAAAGCCCTTTCCAATCAACAAACCGTTTTGTTTGGAGCACTAATTATTTTTAATTTTGCAAATCGTTCTTGGCCGACAGCAAACGCCGTGACGCATTTGCGCCTCCGCAAAACCGGTCAGAACATGGTCCGCCGGAACGCCCGAAAGGGTATCAATACGCAAGAATGGGAAAGCAATCAATCGACGGCGCCACCCCCGACATAAAGGTTGTCGGGCTAGTGACGGGACTAAAAGAACACAGAGTCGCCTGGGTATTAGGCGAAAGGCTCGGAAACGGTTTCCGCAAGGAAGAAGACCTCGTTCTTGAAGAAACGGACGAAAGTTTCCACTTCTCCATTTTTTCCGGATCATACAGGCACAGAAGCCTACGTTTGATTCGAAACAAATCATACGTCGCCGGCGAACAAAACAGCTTTATCCTTCCTGAGTTAAGTAATATTGACTACTTGCTGACCTTGGAAGGGAACAATGCGGACGAGTTGGCCAAAGAAATCTGCGCCCTGTTACAGGACGACGAAAACATTCAGTTCGCGCGGCAACTAGAGACCAAAAAAATCAGATCAAGGGAAAATCTAATATTCTGAAACACCTTTCATGAAAGAGCTAGCACAAAAGAAAACCAAAATCGTCGCCACGATCGGGCCGACTACCGAGTTTGAGGACAAGGTTAGGGAGCTTATCCTTGCGGGCCTGAACGTTGCCCGTCTGAACTTCTCGCACGGAGGCCACGACGAGCAACTCAACCGCATGAACATCGTGCGTAAGCTGAACAAGGAAATGGGAACCAATGTAGGCCTTTTGCAAGACCTTCAAGGACCAAAAATCCGTATCGGCGAGGTTGAGGACGGAGGCGTAGACATCGTAGCCGGCGACGAGCTCACGATCACGTCTAGCCCTATGATCGGTACCAAAGACACTGTAAGCACTACGTACCAGTCGCTTACTTCTGATGTAGAAGTAGGAGACCCTATCTTGATCGACGACGGTAACTTGGAGCTCAAAGTTACTGAAAAAGGCGAAGGACAGATCAAAACCACTGTTGTTCACGGCGGTAAGCTTAAGTCTAAAAAGGGCATCAACCTGCCCGGCACTAAGCTTTCAACTCCTTCGATGACCGAAAAGGACTTGGCCGATCTCGAATTCGGTTTGGAACAAAACGTAGACTGGGTTGCCTTGTCATTCGTTCGCGAAGCCAAGGATATCGAAGACCTTAAGGCCATCATCGCCAAAAGGGGCAAGCACACTAAAGTTGTTGCCAAAATCGAGAAGCCGGAAGCCATCGCCAATATCGACGAGATCATCGCCGCTACTGACGCCATTATGGTTGCCCGTGGAGACTTGGGCGTTGAGATCCCAATGGAAGACGTGCCGTTGATCCAGAAAGAAATCATCAAGAAGTGTAACATGGCCGCTAAGCCGGTAATCGTTGCCACTCAGATGCTGGACAGCATGATCAACAACCCTCGTCCAACCCGTGCGGAAGCTTCTGACGTTGCCAACGCTATCATGGACGGCGCTGACGCTGTTATGCTTTCAGGCGAAACCGCTTTCGGTTCGTACCCTAAATTGGCTGTTGAGTCAATGACGAAAATCATCCGTGTTCTCGAAGAGAAAGGAAGCATGATTTTCGACAAGAACTACGAGCTTGACAAAAACTCTGAGACTTACAAGTACGACCGCGTATTGGCGAGCTCTGCTCGTTTGGCCAAAGACACTGAAGCCAAAGCCATCACCGGCATGTCGTTCTCGGGTTATACAGCTTTCGGTCTTTCGCGTTTCCGCCCGTCAGCCGACATCCTTATCGTTACGGAAAACACCCATTTGCTGACTCAGTTGAGCCTTATCTGGGGCGTTACAGGTTATCACACCGATGCTTTGGGAGACACTACTGAGAAAGCATTCCAGAAGGTGAACGAGATCATCAAAGGCGAAGAGGCTGTTGAAACTGGCGACCTTGTTGTTTCTACAGGTACAATGCCTGTTGCTCAGAAGCAGCACACTAATACTGTTCGTTTGACTACAGTCCGTTAATCCGGATTAAGTAACACCTTTTACAAAAAACGCCCTTCGAAAATTTTCGAAGGGCGTTTTTCTTTTATAATACCAGGGCCTCTTTTTAGGCTTTTTGAGGGGTGACCAATATCACGTCCTCTTTATCGATCAAGACTTTTCCGGCTGCGGAGCCTTTTTGCTTCCTGATATATTTCCTTGGAGTTACCGTAACCGGACAAAGGCTGTCGGTTTTTCTTTTGGAATAATAAGCCGCCACCTGCGCCGCATATTCGATCACGTCCTTCGGAAAAACTTTACCTGACTTATGTTTCAACAACACGTGTGAGCCTGTAACGTCTTTCGCATGTAGCCAAAGGTCCTCTTTATATGAATGCCTTTGAAGCAACTCATCGTTACTTTTCGGGTTTTTACCCACCCAAAGCTCAAAACCTTTGTGGCTGAAGACATAAAACGGCCTGGTAACCTTTTGCTGTTTCTCTTGCCCGCGCTTCACGTCTTTCTTCAGGATTTTCCGAAGCTCCCGTACCGTATTAGCTTCGTCTATAGTCTCGAGTAATTCTTCTTGACTTAACAATTCCTCATATTTCCGCTCAAGGTTTTCGTTCAGGTTGTCCACTTCCAGTTTCTGGTTCTTGGATTTCCTGTAAAGCTCCTCGGCGTTTTTTTGGGGCGATAGCTTCGGCTTCAGTTTAATCGTTACGCTTTCGTTGGTATAAAAATTAAAAAGATCAACGGATTTTGCCCGCTCAGGCACTGCATGGAGATTTGCCATCAGCACGTCAGCCAATTCATTATACTTGACTCCGTGCTTTAATCCCGCTAGCTTTTTCTCCGCTTTCTTGATATAGTTTTTCGTCTTGGATATCTCGGAGGTCAATCTTCTTATCGCATCGGCTCTTTCCTTTCGCAAATAATACTCCCGAGCATAAATGGAATAGAATTCCGTAATCGCCGCCGTAGGCCTTTCGGGAAGTTTCTCCGCCCCCTCTTCCGGCAAAAGGGTAAGGTAAATATCCCTTTCCGTACGCATCACCCAAAACTCACCAGAGTCGAGAAGCCCAACAGCCTTATTTAGCAAGCTCCATTTTGCCTGAATATCAAGGTCGTCCCAACCGGAAGACTCAAGGTAAGCCTGAACTCTTTTTCCAAAAGTCGGATACAAGGCCCGCCAATCGCCGTCCGCCTCTTCAAGCGCCTTTTCGGTCCGCTCAATTGGCCTATCCAATTCCGCTAGACTCACCGAAAAATCATTCTTCAGGCTCGACTTGAATACGGAAAGCAGTTCATTTTCTTTAAAAAGAATCAGGTTTGACCTGTTGCCGTGCATTTTGAACAGCAAAGCGTAATCCTGCTCAAAAAGCAAGGCGAAAGCTCGCTCGTTCTCATATTGCCGAACTCCCGTAACCGCCAAACCCGACAATTCCCCGAAAAGATTCACGCTGTTTTTCCGGGCCCTGTGGTATTCGTCCGGAAAACTTAGGCAAGAAAAATCCCCCTGAAGCGACGCTCTAATATAAAATTCCTGATCTCCCGCGGCGCAAAACCCCATAATCAGCTCGTCTTTGCTTTGGCTAAAACACTCAACGAGCTTCCAGCCACACAAGGTCTCCGCCAAATCCTGACTCAGACGCCTCAGAAAATAATAATTGTTATGCATGTTCAATCTTCACTTTAAGTCCGTCATAAGCCAACTCCACTCCCATCGGCAATCTGGCCGATTCTTCCAGATGACGCCCCAGCATGTGGCTAATATGCGTAATATAGGCTTGTTTCGGATTCACTTCTTTAATAAAAGTCAAAGCCTGGGCCAGCGTAAAATGTGACGGATGCTCTTCTTTTCTCAATCCGTTAATCACCAGCACTTCGGCGTTTCTGGCCTTATCCATTTCCTCCGGACAAATCGTCTTGGCGTCGGTGATATAAACGAAATCCTTTATCCGAAAACCGAAAACCGGCATATTGCCATGGCTTACCTCTATCGGAGTCACTTCAAGACCTTCCACTTCGAATTTCTCATTCCTGATTTCTACTGGGTCAATCCTAGGCGCTCCTTTATAGCCTTTTGGCTCAAAAATGTACGGAAATTCTCTCTGTAAGCAATCCAGCACTGTGTTACGGGCATAAACAGGAATACTTTTATTCAAGCTAAAATTATAGCCCCGGACATCGTCCAAACCCGCGACGTGGTCTTTGTGCTCGTGCGTGAACAAAATTGCGTCCACATCGCCAATTCGCTCCCGCAATACCTGTTGCCTAAAGTCCGGGCCCGTGTCCACCACCAAGCTTTTTCCGTCCACTTCAATATGGATGGAAGTCCTTAAGCGGGTATCCCGAAAATCCATCGAAGAACATACCTTGCAGGAGCAGTTGATAACCGGCACACCCTGCGATGTACCTGTACCCAAAAACGTTACGACCACTTGTTGAGATTTTTTAAAGTTGAATGGAAAACCGTCGGAAGGTCCCGGAACTTAACCCCTAATCTTTGAGAGCAAAGCTAAACTATCCTTGTTCAGTTTGTCCGTATCGAAATCAAGATCCTTCAGGATATCTACCAAGCAATTCACTTTCCCGTCCAGGGAATAATACTTATTCACCACCACCACACGCTGCGATTTCAAAACACAATAGCCGGATTTGAAATTCCCTTTTTCGTACCGTAATATGAAATCTGACTCAGCGAATATATCCTCCAGTTTGGTGAGGTTTCCTTTTGTAGGCCTTATGCTCATTGTCTTTTTTGCTGAACACGCAATATAAGAAATCGCACAGACACTCAGGATATGAATTCTTAGGAAGAGAATAGGTTTGGCAACAGCAGACGAAAAAGTAGAGGAAACTGTTTCCCCAACAAAAAAATGGGACGGGAATATCGGGAAAAGAAAAGAGCAGTCATTTAACTGCTCTTTTCTTGTCAGGCTTGGGAAGCAACTTTTGTCGAATCGTTCTTCACCTCCTGTATTTCCTTACGGATTTCCTGAGCCAAATTCTTCAGTTCCTGCATTCCTTTTCTTACCCTTGTTCCCGCAGCTTGGTTGTCTTTTTCATAAAACTTGCGGAAATCGGTTTCCAAAGAAAGGACTAGATCCCTGATCTCGTCAAAACGTTTCATTCTCCAATATTTAAGGTTGCCAATAAAAACTATTGCTTTAATTGGAGCAATATAAATATTTTTTTTAAAAAACAAGCGAATGAGCCTCCCTCAAAAGGATTTTGCTCAGAATCTCTTAATAATTGGGTAAAATATGCGCAATAAGACATGTTTCATAAACTAAACTTTCGGATGTTATGAATCTAAATGACTGTGATCATGCGAATAGTTGAGCGCCATCAAAAAAACACCCCGAAGGGTGTTTTCTATTTTTAGATCTCGATTGAGTTCCTATACAATTGAAGCTTTTAAACTAGATAGCCCGTGCGGAAGAGGCACCGCTTTTGTCGACAGAAAAACGTTCCGGCTTACCTTTGTATTTCAACACAGAAGCGCCCGACGCCTCTATATCCAACGACTTGCGAACATTGACTTTGGCCACAGAAGCTCCGCTTAGCTCACCTTCCATATTATCGCACTCCATCTCCAGCATATTGCACGAAGAAGCTCCCGACAGGTCTACCTCAACATTTTTCACTCTTCCTGACAACGAAACCGACGAGGCTCCCGAAGCATCCATTTCAAGCTTTGTCGCATTTAAAGACAGAGTCAATCTGCTTGCGCCCGAAACATCCAGCTCAAAATTGGTGGCTTTTATTCTTTCGCCGGACTTTATTGTCGAAGCGCCGGACGCCTGCAGAGCTTTCAAATTTCTGTACGCAATTTTAACATGGATAGTCCCTGTGCTTTTATTTCTCCACTTCCAATTCTTGTTATCAAAACGCACTGTAAGACGATCTCCACTGACATCCACAACCACCTTTTCCAAATCATCCTCATCGCCAGAAAGGCTCACTTTGGGAGAACCGCTAACCAACGTTACCTTAAAAGGCCCCGCAATTTTTATTGACGAAAAATCACTGACCTTAACATCCTTATCTTCCGCACAAGCAACACCTGTCACCAATACGGCCAAAAGCAATAGACAAAAAGTAGACGCTATTCGTTTCATATCTTTAATGGTTTTGTTTTTTCGAAAGACCGGACAAATTTACAAGGGTTGCACAACTCCATTATTTTATCGAAAAAAAAAGCGCGAGGCCTAAACCCCGCGCTTCTCCATCTTCGATTATATTCTATTATTTGGCGTAAGAAACCGAACGTTTCTCACGAATAACCGTCACTTTAATCTGGCCCGGATACTGCATGTCTTTCTCGATTTTTTGAGAAATGTCAAACGCAATAGTTTCAGCCTTATCATCCGTTACCGAATCGGCGTCTACCATCACCCTCAACTCGCGACCGGCCTGAATAGCGAAACACTTGTTTACGCCATCGAAGCTCAAAGCAAGCTCCTCCAGCTCTCGGAGACGTTGGATGTATGACTCCATCACCTCGCGTCGAGCGCCCGGTCGAGATCCCGAAATGGCATCGCAAGCCTGGATAATCGGCGCGATAAGTGTAGTCATTTCCACCTCGTCGTGGTGAGCGCCAATGGCGTTGCAAACGTCAGGATGCTCTTTGTATTTTTTGGCGAGCTCCATACCGAGCACCGCATGCGGCAACTCCGGCTCCTCCGGCCAAACTTTTCCGATATCATGCAAGAGACCGGCCCGTTTCGCCTGTTTCGGGTTCAAGCCCAATTCCGAAGCCATGGTGGCGCAAAGCTTAGCCACTTCACGAGAGTGCTGTAACAAGTTCTGCCCGTAAGACGAACGGAAGCGCATACGCCCTACCATCTTGATTAACTCAGGGTGCAAACCGTGGATTCCGAGATCGATAACCGTTCTTTCCCCGATTTCTACGATCTCTTCCTCGATATTCTTGGTAGTTTTCGCCACCACTTCCTCGATTCTGGCCGGGTGGATTCTACCGTCAGCCACAAGGCGGTGCAACGAAAGTCTGGCGATTTCCCTTCTCACAGGATCAAAGCCCGAGATAATAATCGCTTCCGGAGTATCGTCAACGATAATCTCAACTCCCGTAGCCGCTTCGAGAGCACGGATATTCCGTCCTTCCCTACCGATAATCTTACCTTTGATATCGTCGCTTTCGATGTTGAAAATCGAAACGCAGTTTTCGATAGCATGTTCGGTGGCTGTACGCTGGATGGTTTGGATAACGACTTTCTTAGCGTTTTTGGTCGCCGTCATCTTCGCCTCTTCCATAATGTTTTTGATGTGTGACGCAGCCATCGTTTTGGCTTCGTCTTTCAGGGAATCCACAAGCTGATTACGGGCTTCGTCAACGGAAAGACCCGCAATAGCCTCAAGAAGGCCACGCTCTTTGAGAATAAGTGCTTCCAAGGTCTCTTTTTCATCCTTGACATCGGAAAGTTCCTGATCCAAGTCCGCCGACTTCCGCTGGACTTCCTGGTCCTTTTTCTTCGCCTCCTCAAGCATTTTGTTGAGTTTGGCGTCCTTTTGCTTTCCTTTATTCTCAAGCTGGGAGAGTTGGTTTTTTCTCTTCCCTACCTCTTTTTCGAAATCGCTCTTCATGCGAAGGTATTTTTCCTTCGCCTCATGGATTTTCTCTTTCTTTACCGCATCGGCGGAAACCCTTGCCTCCTTTATGATCAAGTCGGCTTTTTCGCTGGCGTCTATCTCTTGTTGCTTGAACACTTGGCGCAAGAGAAACCTTCCCAACACGACCCCTATGACCAAGGCAAACGAAAAAGTCGCCCCATAATATAAAATTTCCATCATTGTTTACTTTATATAGCTGAAACAATGAGCGGAAATCACGCTATACCAGAGCCAAAAATAAATGCCACCGAAATACCTTATACTTCCATCATGACAGTGACTCGTTTAAAAGACCGTCCCATTGGTCAAGCTTCTCAGAAATCATGTCTTCTGAAGCACGGATAGCCTCTTCACGGCGTCTCGACTGCACCAGATAGTCAAAAGCTATCATGGCCAGCAAGTCCTGCCGGTCGTCGAGCCTAAAGCGACGCTTCAGCTCCTTCAGCTTTTCGTTCAGCTCTTTCCCTGCGTTCCGGATCATCTCCTCGTCCTCGGGCCTCACTTTCATAGGGTATTCCCTATCCGCAATCTTCAGTTTTATAGACAGTTCTCCCATATAAGGAAATTCGGCTTTATCTGCTCAGGTGTATCACACACCTGTCGATTTCATTGATGTAATCATCGATCAAAGCTTTCAGCTCAGAAGTATCGGTGTTTCCCACCCCGACATTACTTACAATAGTACTAATATTTATTTTATTTTGAAAATCATCAAGCTCTCTTTCCTTTACTTCAATGACCGAACTGAGACGGGACGTTTCCTGCTTCAGCGCTTCGTTTTCCTTTCTGAGCGTGTTATTATCCGCCACAAGCCGCTTCAGTTTCTTGTCCAGTCGCTCAAGCCGCTCTGCCAATTGATCATATCTCATAAAAAAGGATTGTTAAAAAGCCTCCGACGCCCGGAAGAGACTTCCGGGCGTCCAGCCTGTCATTTAAAATGAGGCTTATAATGTGATTTTTCTATTGTCTAATTAATGCTCCTACCTCTCTCTCAAACGCTTTCACCAACCGGTTCATCGTTTTGTCGATCACTTTATCGGTCAGGGTCTTGTCCTTGTCCTGAAGCGTAAAGTTCAACGCATAGGCCTTTTTGCCGGCGTCAATCTTATCGCCTTCGTAAACGTCAAAAACGGTGATGTCGGTGATCAACTTCCCGGCGTTTTTCTTAGCTACGGCTAATACGGTGTCAAAGTTCACGGATTTGTCAATTACCAATGACAAATCGCGCTTTACATCCGGAAATTTAGGAATTTCGGCGTAACGAACTTTGGGGTCAGAGAGATTAAGCAAAAGCTCCCAATCCAGATCGGCGTAATAAATTTCCTGTTTTACACCAAAAGAAGAGCAAAGCTTCTTGTTGAGCAAACCAGCCAATCCGATAACTTTACCTCTGCGCGTCTTAATTTGCACGCCATAGACGTAAGCACTGTGCTCTAGAGGCTCAAGTTGCACACCTTCTATCCTGAATTTAACAAAAATTTTATTCAGGACAGCCATCAAGTCATAATAAGTTACACTCTGTTGTTTTTGGAGCCAGCTTTGGCCTGAGGCCATTCCAGTCACCAAAACACCCAAACGAGCCGACTCTTCGTAGCCATTTTCGGCTTTGCGATACGTCTTTCCGAATTCGAAAATCTTAACGTCTTTCTGGCGACGGTTGATGTTACGCAAAGCGACCTCCAGATGGTTAAACACCATCGACTGCCTCATCACGTCCAAGTCTTCGCTCAAGCGGTTAAGGATATCAACGTTCTTAGAAGAATCGATTTCCTCCACCATCTCGGCGTACTTCGACGAGGTGAGCGAATTGGTCATCACTTCGAAATATCCGCTGTCGGCCAACAGGCGGGCGGTTTCCCTTTCTTTTGCGTAAGTGTCCTTAACCGGAAAGTTTGCCAAGAAATCACTGCTGAGGTGATCCGCCACTTCGATATTGTCGTAACCGTAGATACGGAGGATTTCCTCGATCACGTCGGCCTCACGCGTTACGTCCACACGGTAAGGAGGTACAATGGCCACAAAGCCTTCCTCTGTTTCCTCAGTAATTTTGATATCGAGGTTTACGAGAATTTCCTTGATAAGTTCTTTACCCAAAGATTTACCGATCAGCCTGTCCACGTTCGAGTATTTAACGGGAACAACGAAATCAGCGATTGGATTCGGGTAAACATCCACAATCTCCGAGCTGATTTCCCCGCCGGCGATCTCTTTGATCAACAAAGCGGCTCTTTTCAGCGCATAGATAGTCATATTAGGATCGGTCCCACGCTCGAAACGGAAAGAAGCGTCGGTTTTCAAGCCATGACGTTGCGATGTCTTACGAACGGAGTCCGGCGAGAAGTAAGCGCTTTCGAGGAAAATATCCGTCGTGGTTTCTTTAACGCCCGATTTCTCTCCGCCAAATACACCGGCAATACACATCGACTCGCTCTCGTTGCAGATCATCAGATCAGTCGAAGCGAGTTTACGCTCTTCACCGTCCAAGGTAACGAAAGGCGTATCCTGAGCCACGTTCTTCACAACGATTTTTGAGCCCGCAACTTCCGCCATATCGAAAGCGTGCATCGGCTGTCCTGTTTCGTGAAGAACGAAGTTGGTGATGTCAACGATATTGTTGATCGGCGCCAAACCGATTGACTTCAGCCTAAACTGCAACCACTCCGGAGAATCGGCCACTTTTACACCTTTGATAGTCACGCCAGAGTAACGAGGGCAAGCCTCGGCATTCTCAACAATAACCTCAACAGGCAATTCAGTATTTTCAACGGCAAAAGCGTCAACCGACGGCAACGAAGTAGAAACGCCATAAACGGCTTTCAAATCGCGAGTCACGCCAAAGTGCGAAGTGGCGTCGGCGCGGTTCGGCGTAAGGCCGATTTCCAAAACATTGTCGCTCTTGATATCGAAAAGCTCGATGGCAGGCGTACCGTTTGGCTTGTCGGTATCCAAAACCATGATTCCGTCATGCGACTGCCCGAGACCGATCTCGTCTTCGGCGCAAATCATACCCGTCGAAACCTCGCCTCTAATTTTCGCTTTCTTGATTTTGAACGGGTCGTGCCCTTCAGGGTACAAAGTAGCGCCTACTGTCGCTACGATCACCTTCTGACCAGCGGCCACGTTCGGCGCTCCGCACACAATCGGCAAAGGCTCTTCGCCACCCACGTCTACGGTGGTTTTGCTCAATTTGTCCGCACCCGGATGTTTCTCACAAGTCAGGACTTCGCCGAGGACCAATCCCTCCAAACTTCCTTGTACCTGCTCAAACTTCTCAAGCCCTTCCACTTCAAGCCCTGTAGCTGTCAGCGAAGCTGAGATTTCGTCCGGTGTCTTGTCTATGCTAATATATTCTTTAAGCCAATCTATTGATATCTTCATCTCTCGGGAAGGAGTTTATTTTCGCTAAGCTAAGATTATGGCAAAAATAACCATTTCATCCATTAGGATGCGGTTTCAATAAAAAAAATCCGTAATAAACAAGTCTCAACCGCATAAGGACAAAAAAAAACGAAGCCCAAAATGACTTCGTTTTCCCTATCTTTAATATCTTTTTCCGATTAGGCAAACGCAGCAAGCATTCCGCCCAAAATAGCGAACACAAAAAACAGCCCGTAAATACCGACCAAAATCGCTGTGAGCACACCGATAAATGTATAGTGTTTTTTAAGATTGCTGAAGGCTTCTGTCAACGCTATCTGATTATGCGTTTTTAAAGCTTTCTGCAAGTTGCTCGCAAACTTAAACAGGAACAAAACAGGAAAGAAATAAAGCGCTGCAAAAGCCAGATACATAACAGTCATCACCCCACCTCCGACTGCACCCAACGTTCCCAGAGCTTCTGCCTCCTGGCCTCCGAATGTTCCTAACATACCGAAAATTGTGCCCGCAAAAAAAGCGACCAACACCATAAAGGCAACCCCAACAAAACCCACAATCGACAGAAACTTCGCCCATTTAGCGGTAGTTTTCAAAAAGCCTAGAATTACGGGATTAAGGCCAAAATCTTCGGAAACATCTGAATCTAAAGTAAAATTTTCCATTGATGTATTTTTATATCAAAAAACGAAGAGAATCAATATAACAAAAAAACTCAACCCTCACGCATTGTATCCCGAAGATAATTGAGGGGATTAAACCGCCAGTTTTAACAGGAGATAATAACTTATCAAAAAAACGATAGAGCCTCCAGAGTACGGCTTCGAAATATCGAACACCATTCATTCGAGTTTCTATCGTTTTAAAATCAACGCCGAGGCCCTAAGACGGACCCCGGAAAGTCGTTATTTCTGACGGAAGAACATATTGATCGGCACTCCCTCAAAGCCGTACTCTTCGCGGAAACGGTTTTCCAAGAATCTTTGGTACGGCTCTTTGATATACTGAGGCAAGTTACAGAAGAATGCGATCGACGGCACCTTGGTAGGCAACTGCGTCACGTATTTGATCTTGATATGCTTTCCTTTGGTTGCCGGTGGCGGGTACGATTCGATCACCTTCAGCATAAACTCGTTCAGCTCAGAGGTAGGAATACGCTTACTGCGGTTTTCGAACACCTGAATCGCCTCTTCTACGGTTTTGAGAACACGCTGTTTGGTCAATACCGAAGTAAACAGAACAGGAATATAACCCAACGGCCCCAATTTCTCCTTAAGGCCTTTCTGGATCTTGACAGCGGTCTTATGGTCCTTTTCAACCAAATCCCACTTATTCATCATGATCACCACACCTTTCTTGTACTTGTTGGCCAAGCTAAGGATACTCATATCCTGAGCTTCGAAACCGCGGGTAGCGTCCACCATCAAGATACAAACATCGCAATCCTGAATGGACTGAATAGCGCGCATCACCGAATAGAACTCGATATTCTCTTTTACTCGCGACTTACGGCGGATACCCGCAGTATCAGTCAGAATAAAGTCTTTGCCGAAGGCCTTGTAACGGCTGTTGATCGAATCGCGAGTTGTACCCGCAATATCGGTCACGATGTTACGCTCTTTGCCCAACAACAGGTTCACAAAAGACGATTTTCCCGCGTTCGGGCGTCCAACCACCGCGATACGGGGCACTCCCTCGTCCGGATTTCCCTCGTCTTCGGTTTGGAATTCCTTCACTACCTCGTCAAGCAAATCACCTGTGCCTGAACCGTTGGCCGAAGAAACAGGATAAACCTCACCCATTCCCAACTCGTAAAACTCAGCCGACTGGAACGAGTACTCGGTGTTGTCCGCCTTGTTGGCCACGATAAACACCGGCTTTTTCACTTCGCGCAAAATGTTGGCGAAATCCTTATCCATTCCCGTAAGACCAGTGTGCGAGTCCACCATAAACAGGATCACGGTAGCCTCGTCGATGGCTTCCTTCACCTGCTCGCGAATTGCCGACTCGAAGGTATCCTCCGATCCGGTTACGTAACCTCCCGTATCAATTACGGTGTAGTTTTTCCCGATCCACTCGCCATACCCGTAATGGCGGTCGCGGGTTACGCCGGCTTCGTCGTCCATGATGGCCTGTTTCTTTTCGACCAGTCTGTTGAAAAGGGTCGATTTCCCCACGTTCGGGCGACCCACAATCGCTACAATATTTGCCACTGTTGTAAAATTCTGTTTTCTCGGTATGCGGGCTTTGGCCGGATTCGCATGGACGGTTCGCCAGCTGCTTGCCCTTATTATTGAGGAGCCGTTTCAGATCAGCAAGGCGTTGGGTGGTTGAGAGGACCTTCCGCGCCCCGAGTCTTTCGGACTCCTATATATTATCATTTTTTTGATTTACGATTTCGATCCGGGAATCACCCCCAATCCTGATCGTAACCGAAACGCTTAAGCTTGATGTCTTTTTTACGCCAATCAGGCTCAATCTTCACGTGAGTTTCCAGAAAAACCTGTTTTCCAAAAAACTCTTCCATATCAGTACGGGATTGAATTCCCACTTTCTTAATCGCTTCACCACCTTTTCCGATGATGATTCCACGTTGGCTTTTACGCTCGACATAGATAATGGCTCGAATGCGGATAATCTTCTCTTCCTCCACAAATGACTCCACCTCCACCTCACAGCTGTAAGGCACCTCTTTTTTATAATTAAGGAAAATCTTCTCGCGGATTATTTCCGAAGCGAAAAAGCGCTCGGATTTGTCCGTAAGTTCATCTTTTGGAAAATACGGCGGATGCACCGGCATTTCCTCCATGATAAGGGAGAACAGTTCCAGCGTATTGGTTTTCTCCAAGGCCGAAACCATAATGGTGTGCTTGGCCTGTACGGCCTCTTGCCAATACTTCAGCTTGTCCTCGGCCTGGGTACCCACGGCCTGATCGATTTTGTTGAGAACAAGAATCACCGGCACGTCCGATTTGCGGAGTTTTTTGAGAGCCTCGTCCTCTGGGTCGATCTTCTCATACAAGTCCGTAACGAACAAAATCACGTCGGCGTCTTCCAAGGAAGCGTTTACGAAACCCATCATAGAGCGATGAAGCTCGTATTCCGGCGCCAAAATACCGGGCGTATCGGAGTACACTACCTGAAAATCCTCTCCGCTAAGGATTCCGAAGATGCGGTGGCGCGTGGTCTGCGCCTTGGACGTGATGATCGAGAGCTTCTCCCCCACCAGCGCGTTCATGAGCGTGGATTTACCCACGTTCGGTTTGCCGATAATACTTACAAAACCGGCCTTATGCGTCTTTTCCTCAACCATTTCGATTATTTGATTTCCGCGAAGATACTCGTTTTTTCGGGAAATGGTGATTCCCGGTCTCCGAATCCCCCTTAACTAGCCCTGTAGAAAGGAAACGGATAGCGATACGGGAGGTTCAGGACTTTTGATTTTCCGGGAAGGATACCGACTCTGTTATCGATTTTTTCGATCCGACGGAACAGGCCAAAGCAAGGGTTAATTATTTTTTATCAAGGCAAAAAGCCATAAATTGGGCCCGTATTCAACAATAAAGAGATCAACTATGTCCGCGAAATATGACTTGATTGTAATCGGCAGTGGCCCCGGTGGCTACGTTGCCGCAATCCGCGCCTCACAGCTTGGCTTTAAGACAGCGGTAGTGGAGAAAGCCGAACTCGGCGGTATTTGCCTGAACTGGGGCTGTATCCCGACCAAAGCCCTGCTCAAAAGCGCTCAAGTATTCGAGTACATTAACCACGCGCAAGATTACGGAGTAACGGTAGGCGACGCCAAAGCCGATTTCGGGGCGATGGTGAAGCGTAGCCGCGGTGTGGCCGGCAAAATGAGCCAGGGCATCACCTTCTTGATGAAGAAAAACAATATCGACGTACTCAAAGGTTTCGGCAAACTGAAAACCGGTAAAAAGGTGGAAGTGACCGCCGAAGACGGAACAGTAACGGAGTACGGCGCAGACCATATCATCTTGGCCACCGGAGCCCGCGCCCGCGAGTTGCCGGCATTGCCTATCGACGGAAAGAAAATCATCGGCTACCGCCAAGCGATGTCTTTGGAAAAGCAACCTGAATCGATGGTGGTTGTGGGGTCAGGCGCTATCGGAATCGAGTTCGCCCATTTCTACAGCACAATCGGCACGCAGGTGACGGTAGTGGAATATATGCCGAACATCGTACCGGTAGAGGACGAGGAAGTTTCTAAAGCATTGGAACGTTCGTTCAAAAAGCGTAAGGTTAAGATCAAGACCAACGCCGAGGTTACGTCGGTTGACACTTCGGGCGAGAAGTGCGTAGTGACCGTAAAAACCAAGAAAGGCGAAGAGACTATCGAGGCGGACGTTGTATTGTCGGCCGTTGGCGTATCTACCAACATCGAGGGCATCGGCCTTGAGGACGTTGGTGTAATGACCGACCGCGGCAAAGTGATCGTTGACGATTACTACAAGACGAACATCCCGGGCGTTTACGCTATCGGCGATATCGTAAAAGGGCCTGCTTTGGCTCACGTTTCTTCAGCGGAAGCCATCATCTGCGTTGAGAAGATCAAGGGCATGACTCCCGAGCCTTTGGACTACGGCAACATCCCTGGCTGTACTTACTGCTCTCCGGAGATCGCTTCGGTAGGTATGACCGAGAAAGCCGCCAAAGAGGCCGGTTACGAATTGAAAGTGGGCAAATTCCCATTCTCAGCTTCGGGCAAAGCCACCGCCGCCGGGCACAACGAAGGTTTCGTAAAAGTAATTTACGACGCCAAGTACGGCGAGCTTTTGGGCGCTCATATGATCGGAGCCAATGTTACGGAAATGATCGCCGAGATCGTAGTGGCCCGCAAGCTGGAGACTACGGCTCACGAAATCCTCTCGGCCGTTCACCCGCACCCGACCCTGTCGGAGGCAGTGAAAGACGCCACTGAGGACGCTTACGACGAAGCAATTCACTTGTAAGAATTAAGCCAATAAACTAATGATAAGGCCGGCAAGGTAAACCGACATGGTTACGCTTTGCCGGCCTTACTTTTTTGGCATTAGGTAATTGGCATTAAGTCTTAGGTCCTAAGACCTAATTCAAAAATTAAAAAACCTAATCGGGAACACATCTCGGGCTTATTTCCCATTTTAACAAACAGGTAAGCTCCACAAACAAAATCACTTTGGGGCGGGTACAAAAAGGAACGTCCAACTCTTAATCAAATACCAAAAAAGACTACGAGCGATAAATATGAAAAGGCCAAACCCGAAAAAGACGGCGCTATTCGTCATCACTTACGCCATTTTCATCGATACGCTTATTTATAGTCTTATCGTTCCGCTTTTGCCGGATATCGCTACGAAGTTTAGTCTAAGCACAGCCCAAGTAAACGGACTTTACGTTATCTACGCCGCCGCCCTGATTATTTTCACTCCTATCGCGGGCTTCCTTTCCAACAAACTTGGCAAACGCCCAGTTATGCTGGCCGGACTGGCAGGCATGGCTTTCAGCTCATTGCTTTTCGCTTTTGTGGAAGGTTATCCCGAACTTATGTTAGCCCGGGCACTACAAGGCATTTCGGCCACGGTTTCGTGGACAGCGGGCTTGGCACTTATTTCCGATTATTTCCCCTCCGAGGAACGTGGGCGGGCTACGGGAATCGTTTATTCGGGAATGTCAGCTGGTATGTTGGCGGGGCCTCCTCTTGCCGGATTCGTTTATGACCATTTCGGTTTCGAAGCTCCATTTATTATCGCCGCCACTTTGGCCGTCAGCGATTTGCTCATTAGAATGTTCTTGCTAAAAGACCAAAAGCAGGAGGCTCCCCAAAAATTCAGTTACCGCCCCCTTTTCCGTCCGGATATTCTCGGATATCTGGCCCTTATAGTCGTCGGTTCCAGTATGGCGACGGTAATAGAACCCGTTTTGCCGTTTTTTATGAGAGCCAAACTCGGCTATAGCGCTACTCAGATAGGTTTCGCTTTCGGCTGGCTAACCGTCGTCACTGGAATTTTCTACAATATCAGCGGAAGAATAGCCGACAAGCGCAATAAGCCAAGGATGATTTTCGGCAATTTGGCCTTAACCCTCATCTCTTTCAGCCTTTTGGCCAGCGTGGCCAATACTTGGGTTCTATTACTCATCCTAAACGCTTTCGGAGTGTTTTTCAGTTTTTTCTTTGTCCCGATTCTCCCCCATATCAGCTCTATTTCTGAAAAATACAACGCCAACCCCGCCGCCGTTTACGCGGCTTTTAATTTGGCATACTCATCAGGTATGCTTTTCGGCCCATTAAGCGTATTTCCATTAAAAGAACTTTCCACCGACGCCACATTTCCCGCTCTCGCTTTTCTTTACTCTTTAGCCTTTTTAGGAATCAGCGTCTTCTGCTTTGTTATTCCAAAAAGAAAACAAGTATTGGCGTCCAGAGCCGAAAAATTGGGCAAATAAAAAACGGAACGATTACCCGCTCCGTTTTCCATTATCATCCAAATAGTATTCTTATTTCATCTCGTAGTTTTTAAGCATAAACTTCAATTCCTTTCTGGCGATGTGGATTCTGTTCTTCACTGTCCCTATCGGGATCTCCAGCTTATCGGCGATCTCATGATATTTAAATCCCCGAAAGTGCATTAGGAAAGGTATGCGGTAATTGTCTTCCAACTTGGCGATGGCCTTTTTGATATCCGTAATGGCAAAGCCCGAATAGGCCATGTTTTCCGTGATATTACCCGAAGAGTTGATATAGTGGAGATTGTCGGTCGTATCTATAAAAGTGTTTCTCCGCACCATTCTCTGATAGTTGGTGATGAAGGTGTTCTTCATGATGGTGTAAAGCCAGGCCTTCAGGTTAGTTCCGGCAGCGAACTTGTCCCGGTTGTTAAACGCCTTCAATACCGTCTCTTGCAATAAATCGTTCGCCTCTTCCGGGTCCTTGGTCAATCGCAAGGCAAAGGGTCTGAGCGATGAAGACAGCTTGTTGATGTTGTTGCTGAATTCTATTCCGGTCATATGCATCTGTGTTTATGGGTTCTTCCGGACCAAAGCCCGGGACCATCCCCGATCAGGCCCGAGGCCCAAACCAGAGAATAGCACTGGATAGTGGATTAACAAGATCCTTCTGAGATGGTTCACGCAAATGATCGGCCACAACAGAACTAAAAAAATGATTTGAGGAATAATAAAAATTGGCACACGTGCCGTAAGGGCAAAAAAAAAGCTTACGTGACGCAAGCTTTCTGTTCGGTTTGTGGTGATGACACGGGTTGGTTAGACGCTGTATCTTCTTTTAAATTCAGTGGGGGTATAGCCGGTTATAGCCTTGAATTGGCGGTTAAAGTTCGATATGTTATTAAACCCACACTCGTAGCAGATTTCCGAAACGTTATGCTTATTACTTTTCAGAAGTTTACAGGCGTGGCCTACCCGTATTTCATTCAAAAACAGCGAAAAGGTTTTCCTTGTCCTCAGCTTAAAATAACGGCAAAACGACGTTACGCTCATATTGGCGATTTCCGCCACTTCCTGCAACTTCACCTGATATGGAAAATTGGTCAGCACATATTCGAAAACATCGTTGATTTTTCGGCTGTCAGCCTCGCGCAGATAACGGGTATAGCCAACGCTCGACAAATATTCCACTTCATCGGAAAGTGCTATACAGGACAGTATTTCCAGAAAAAACAATAATCTGCGGAAACCGTCATACTCCTTCACCTTCCTCATCATGGAGGCTACTTTCCTCCGGGTCTCTCCCCGCACCTGAACCCCGCGAGACGATCGCTCCAACAGCTTCTTTATCCTGTAGCATTCGGGCAATGAGAAGAAGTCCGTCCCGAATGATTCCTCCGTAAAGAAGAAGGAAACTGCCTTTGCCCGCAGGTCTGATCCTTCCTCATAGTATACTTTGTCGTTACGAAATACGTGAGTCAAATTCGATCCTATTAGGATCACGTCACCGGCCTTGAAATTCTGAATATGGTCGCCGATAAAGAAGGTCCCGCTCCCCTCCATTATGTAGGTAAGTTGCAGTTCCGGGTGGAAATGCAGAGGGTCGTAAAAATAAGGTTGGTCGTCGAACACAACCTTAAACGATTCCTTGTCGGAACTCGGAATCTTAAAGAGTAATGGTTTTTTCATAAACGCTCACACCGATAAAATAATAGACATTTTACCCATTAAAGAAAAGATTTTTATTGTTTTGGTCAAAATTTTCAAAGTTTTATACCTGTATTTAGCCGTAATTTACCCACCGATAAATTGATTATCACGTTCGCACCGCAAAGTAGCTACCCGAACTTCAACAACTAAATCTCTAATTTTTATCATTTGACCTATGAAGATTCACTGGAACGGAGTTTACCCTGCTGTTACCACAAAATTCACCACAGACGATCAGCTGGATTTGGATATGTTCAGAACCAACCTCGACGCCCAAGTTGAAGCTGGCGTGGACGGCATTATCCTGGGCGGAACCCTTGGCGAAGCCAGCACCCTTACCGAAGAGGAAAAAGCCACCCTTATCAGGGAAACCGTAAAGCATGTGGAAGGCAAGATTCCCGTAATTATCAATATCGCCGAGCAGTCGACTTCGGAAGCAATACGCGCCGCCGCAAACGCAAAAGCCAACGGGGCCTCAGGTTTAATGATCCTCCCTCCGATGCGTTATTTGGCCGATGACAGAGAAACCGTGGAATACTTCAAAGCCATAGCCAACAGCACCGAACTGCCGATCATGATATACAACAACCCGGTAGATTACAAAATCACGGTAACGCTCGACATGTTCGCCGAACTGGCCGAATGCCCGAATATCCAAGCGGTAAAAGAGTCGACTCGTGACATCTCCAACGTGACACGGATGCGTAACCGCTTTGGTGATCGATTCAAAATTCTTTGCGGAGTTGACACTTTGGCCTTGGAGACTTTATGTGTGGGCGCCGACGGGTGGGTAGCCGGACTCGTATGCGCATTCCCGAAAGAAACCGTCACGATCTTCAACCTTCAGAAAACAGGACGCCTTCAAGAGGCTCTCGATATCTACCGCTGGTTCCTCCCTCTTCTGGAACTCGACATCCATCCGAAACTTGTGCATTATATCAAATTGGCGGAAACAGCCTTGGGACTCGGCACAGAGCACGTCCGCGCACCGCGCCTTCCGCTTGTTGGGGAAGAGAGAGCAAGAGTGCAGGAAATCATCGACAATGGAATCGCCAATCGCCCCGAGCTTCCTGAAGTTGAGTCCGTAACAGCCGCCTTCGCATAAACCGACCATAACCATAATAATCGAAATGGAAATCATCAACGCCTCAAAGAACATCTTCCGTTCGCCTTCCGAGGAGACCCTCGAAAAGTTGATGCGGGACAGCTTTCTGGCTTCCGAAGAGCTCAAGAACCTTTCGGGAGAGCGGAAAGCGGACTTCCTTGTCGCTATCGGCGAGGAAATCCTAGCCCTCGGCGATAACCTCGTTAACGCCGCAATGAACGAATCCGGCTTACCGGAAGGCCGTATCGTCGGCGAACGCGGGCGTACCGTCGGGCAGCTCAACCTGTTCGCCGACCTCATCCGCGAAGGCTCGTGGGTAGACGCCACCATCGATACCGCCATCCCTGACCGTCAGCCTCTGCCAAAAGCCGACCTGCGCAAAATGCTCCGTCCGCTGGGCGTTGTAGCCGTTTTCGGCGCCAGCAATTTCCCCTTGGCTTTCTCTACCGCCGGTGGCGACACCGCTTCGGCCCTTGCCGGAGGAAACAGTGTGGTAATGAAAGCCCACGAAGGCCACCCGGAAACCAGCGATTGGGTAGCCCTAGCGATCCAGAAAGCCGCCGAAAGGACCGGAATGCCTGAAAACGCCTTTACCTTGGTTCACGGCTCCGGCGCTACGGTAGGCCAAGCCATCGTAAAGCACCCGATCTGCAAAGCCGTTGGATTCACGGGCTCTGAATACGCCGGACGCATACTATTCGATCTCGCCGCCCAACGCAAAGAACCTATTCCCGTTTTCGCCGAAATGGGAAGCATCAATCCTGTACTCATCCTTCCCGAAGCTTTGGAAGAAAACGCCGAAGACTGGGCAAAAACCTACGCCGGATCAATCACGCTCGGCGTTGGCCAATTCTGCACCAACCCCGGTCTTTTACTGATCAAAGACGGAGAAAAAGCCAACCTGTTCGCCTATAATCTGGCCAAAGCCATTTCCGACATTGCGCCAGCGAAAATGCTAAACGGCAAAGTCAAAAACGGCTATGACGCTTCATTGGCGAACGCTTTGGAACAAAAAGGAATCACGGTTATCGGAGAATCTTCGACAAAAGCCAATAACGCTAACATCGAAGGCGCACCAACCGTAGCCAGCGTCGACGCCCGTACGTTTATCGCCAATCCGGAATTGCACAAGGAAGTGTTCGGGCCTTACTCGTTGCTCGTTCGCTACACCGGCGAAGACGAATTGCTCGAAGCCATCGAAGCGCTTTCCGGCCAATTGACCGCCACGGTAATCGGGTCTGAGCCATCGCTGGAAAAATACAGCCAGGCTATCGACGCCCTATTGGCCCGCACCGGACGAATCATCTTTAACGGAGTACCAACCGGCGTAGAAGTTTGCCCTTCTATGCATCACGGAGGCCCATACCCGGCTTCTACCGACTCCAGATTCACATCGGTCGGCACCGACGCCATCAAGCGCTTCGCCCGCCCGGTCTCTTACCAGAGCTGGCCGCAAAGCCTGTTGCCCGACGAGCTCAAAGACGAAAACCCGCTAAACATCTGGCGCTTGGTCAACAACTCGTTGAGCACCGAAAAGATCAACTGACAACCGTACCCCGAACACCTGAAACCCACGCCCCCGGACCGTACCATCCGGGGGTATTTACCCTTTCAGCTTATGCGTTTTATCTCCAAAGAGGAAATCAGTCCGTTATTGGACTTCCCTAGCCTGATCGACAGGCTGGAACAAGCTTTCCAAGGCAACTACACCATTCCGCAACGGCATCACCACGACTACGACAACCCCAACGCCGACAGGGAATCTACCCTGTTGCTAATGCCCGCTTGGGAAGCCGGCAAGCACGTCGGGGTGAAAATCGTTACCGTCTCACCAGAAAACGGAAAGCATGACCTGCCGGCAATCCAAGGCCTATACCTGCTTATGGATGGCGACACCGGAACCCCGAAAGCCCTCTGCGACGCAAAAACGCTAACTGTAAAACGCACCGCGGCCGCTTCGGCCCTGGCCTCAAGATTCCTTTCCGCCCCCGACAGCAAACACCTGCTTATGGTAGGCACGGGAGCCTTGGCGCCCGAGCTGATAAAAGCCCACTCGGCCGCCAGACCTATCGAAAAAGTAACGCTTTGGGGAAGAACCCCTGAAAAGGCGAAACAACTCGCCGAAGAACTTGTAGCCGACAACGCCCTCGAACACATCACATTTTCCATTGCCGAAAATCTGGAAAGCGCGGTTGCCGAAGCCGATATCATCAGTTGCGCCACATTGAGCCAAACTCCGTTAATTTCCGGAAAATGGCTCCGCCCGGGCCAACACCTCGACTTGGTTGGCGCCTATCGCCCCGATATGCGCGAGGCCGACGACGATTGCATCCTCCGTTCCGAAGTTTATGTGGACACGTACGCCGGAGCCACAAAAGAATGCGGCGATATCCGGATTCCGCTTGAGGAAGGCACACTGAAACTCGAAGAAATCCGCGCCGACCTGTTCGAGCTCTGCAAAAAAGAAAAAACAGCCAGCCGTACCGCCGAAACCATCACCATGTTCAAATCTGTCGGACATGCTTTGGAAGACCTCACCGCCGCGCAGTTAATTGACGAAAGGCTCCCGCAACTCAACGAAGCCTAAGTTGTCAGCCCGAGTCAAAACACTAAAACGCACCACAACAAACTGTTTTTAAGCGAATAACAAATGTTTTGATTAAATTATGACAACGTACCGAACAACGACACGCATCAACTCAAACCGACTTCTTTTATGCCTAAAAAAACATTCTTTTGCGTAGACGCCCACACCTGCGGCAATCCCGTACGCGTCGTTGCCGGCGGTGGTCCTGACCTTAAGGGTGACAATATGCTTGAGAAGCGCAAGCATTTCCTCGAAGAATACGACTGGATCCGTACCGGCCTGATGTTCGAGCCACGCGGCCATGACATGATGTCCGGAAGTATCCTTTACCCGCCACACGACGAAGCCAACGACGTAGCCGTCCTTTTCATCGAAACCAGCGGTTGCCTGCCTATGTGTGGTCACGGTACTATCGGCACAATCACCATCGCCGTAGAGGAAGGTTTGATCACCCCGAAAGTTCCCGGTAAAATTCGCATGGAAACTCCCGCCGGGCTTGTGCTGGTGGAATATACCCAAGTAGGAAACAAGGTAAAATCGGTCAAACTGACCAACGTTCCCGCTTTTCTTTACAAGGAAAACCTTGAAGTGGAAAGTCCTGATCTCGGCATGTTGACAGTGGACGTAGCCTATGGCGGGAACTTCTACGCCATTGTTGATCCGCAAAAAAACTTCTCCGGAATCCAAGACTTCACCGCATCACAGCTGGCGCAATACAGCCCGGAAATACGCAAACGCCTGAACGAGAAATACGAGTTCGTCCATCCGGAAGACTCCCGCATCAACGGCCTGAGCCACCTTCTCTGGACTGGCGACACACTCTCGGACGAAGCCGACGCCCGAAACGCGGTTTTCTACGGTGACAAAGCCATCGACCGCTCACCTTGCGGTACAGGCACTTCAGCCCGGATGGCCCAATGGGTGGCCAAAGGCAAGCTCAAAAAAGGCGATACCTTCGTTCACGAATCCGTAATCGGCAGCAAGTTCGTCGGAAAAGTCGAAGACACGCTCATAGTAGAGGCCAAACAAAAAGGAAGCGAAAGTAAAAACGCGCTCAACTCGGCCGAATCAACCGGAATCAGCATCGACGGTGGCAAAGACGACCAACTTACCTTGGAAAGCTACCCCGCCATTATCCCGAGTATCGAAGGTTGGGCAAGAGTGACCGGATACAATAACATTTTCATCGATCCGGAAGACGATCCATACGCCCACGGTTTTCAGGTAATTTAACTACTTCAAAAACATCATATGCCCGAAACTATACAGAAGAAAATCGTTATCGTTGGCGGAGGAATAGTCGGTCTGTGCGCCGCCTACTATCTCCGTCAAGACGGTCACCAAGTCACTATTCTCGAAAAAGAGGAAAAAACCGGGCAAGCCTGTTCAGCGGGCAACGCCGGCATGATCGTTCCGAGTCATTTCATACCGTTAGCCGCTCCGGGCGTAATCGCCAAAGGCATCAAATGGATGTTCAGCCCGGAAAGTCCGTTCAGCATAAAACCATCGCTGGACAGCGAGCTGATTTCTTGGCTCTGGAAATTCTATCGCTCAGCTAATGATGGTCATGTCCGTTCGTCAGCCGGCATACTCAAGGACCTGAACCTGATGAGCCGGTCCCTCTTCGCCGAATTCGCTCAAAGTGACGATATCGATTTTTCTTTTGGAGAAAAAGGGCTATTAATGCTTTACAATACCGCCAAGGCTCAGCAAGAAGAAACCGAAACGGCGAAAATGGCCGAAAAAATCGGAATCCAAGCTGATATGCTTGACGCCAAACAAGTACAGGAACTCGAACCCGGCATCAAGGTCAACGTCCGCGGGGGCGTCCACTACGTCAAAGACGCGCACATAGATCCTGTGGAATTCTGCGACGCTTTGGAGGATTTTCTCAAAAGCAAAGGCGTGGAAATAGTCAACGGAGCGGAAGTGAAAACCTTCGGACAGGTAAACGGGCAAATCAAACACCTCACGACCCAAAACGGCGAACGCCACGAAGCCGACGAGTTCGTTTTGGCCGCCGGAGCTTTTTCCACTACGCTTCTGCAAGGCCTCAACGCCAGCATTCCAATGATAGCTGGGAAAGGCTACAGCGTCACGGTACCCAACCTTGAGCAAAGACCGTCCGTACCTTCCATCTTCTGCGAGGCGAAAGTCGCCGTCACTCCAATGGGCGACAACCTACGCATAGGCGGAACCATGGAACTCACTGGCCGGAACCTTTCGGTACGCAAGGCAAAAGTGAGAGGTATCCTCAAGTCCATTCCGGACTACTACCCGGATATGCCTGCCGGAAATATGGGAAAACTGCCCGTTTGGAGCGGTCTGCGCCCTTGCTCTCCCGATGGACTTCCGTATATCGGACGCTTCCAGAATCACCAGAATATGATAGCCGCCACGGGCCACGCCATGATGGGCGTCAGTCTGGGACCGGTCACCGGCAAGCTGGTAGCGGATATTGTTTCCGGCAAGGAACCGAGCCTTCCGTTGGCACAACTCTCACCGGATCGCTACAATTAAGTACACCCTGTAATTTGGTTTATGTCGGAAAGAACGTCGCTAGGAACACCAACCTACTGAATTGTAGGACTCTAAATTATTTCCAAGCAACCTCTTTACGCTTTACCTTTTACCCTGTACTCACAGAGCCGGAAAATCAAACCATTCAAAACAACAAAACTCAAACCCATGTCATTTTTCCCTAAAGAAACTTACGTCGCGCGAAGACGTAAACTGGCCGAATCCATCGGCAAAGGAACCGTTTTATTGCTTGGCAACGACAATGTCGGGATGAACTACACCGACAACCACTATCCGTTTCGCCAAGACAGCACGTTCCTTTACTTTTTCGGCATAAACAAGCCAGGTTTGGCCGGAACCATCAACACCGAAACGGGCGAAGCCAAAATCTTTGGCGATGACTTGAGCATTGACGACATCGTTTGGACCGGCCCGATGCCTAACCTCTCGGAATTGGCCACCTGCGCCGGAGTGACAGTCACCGCTCCGAGCAACAAACTCGTTGAAGAAATAGCCAAGTGTCAAATCCAAAACCAGCCTATTCACTATATTCCCCAATACCGTCACCGGAACCTGATCAAGACAGCCGATTTGCTTGATATTCCAATTAATCAAGTAAACCTGAACGCTTCCGTTACGCTGATCAAAGGCATTGTCGCTTTGCGGTCCATTAAGTCCGAAGAGGAAATCGTGGAAATTGAAAAAGCGGTGAACCTGTCCCTCGATATGCACGAAGCCGCCATAGCGATGGCGCGTCCGGGCGTAAACGAAAACACTATCGCTGCCAAGATCAGGCAAGTGGCCGAAGCCGCCGGCGGTACGCTCTCGTTCCCAACTATAGCGACCATTCGTGGCGAAATTCTCCATAATCACTACACTGGCAACACACTACAAGAAGGTGACCTGCTCTTGCTTGACGCCGGTGCAGAAGTGCGGTCGGGTTACGCCGGCGACCTTTCCAGCACCATCCCGGTCTCCGGACAGTTCACCGCCAGACAACGGGAGGTTTACGACGTCGTCTACAGCGCCCACTTGGCTGCGATGGACACGCTCAAGCCCGGCACCGAATTCACCGAAACTCACCGGGCCGCATGTCTGAAAATCGCCGAAGGCATGAACAGCCTCGGGCTTATGAAAGGCGATCCGGCCGAAGCAGTCGCCCAAGGCGCCCATGCGCTGTTTTTCCAATGCGGCACCGGCCATATGATGGGGCTTGACGTCCACGATATGGAAAATCTCGGCGAGCAGTACGTAGGCTACACCGACACGAAACTCAAAAGCACGCAATTCGGCCTGAAGTCTTTGCGTTTGGGCAAAGCGTTGGAGCCCGGATTCGTAGTCACCGTAGAGCCGGGAATCTATTTTATTCCTGAACTGATTGACCGTTGGAAAGCCGAAAAGAAATTCGAAGACTTTATCAACTACAGCGAAGTGGAAAAATATAAAGACTTCGGAGGCATCCGCAACGAGGAGGACGTCCTGATTACCAAAGACGGAAGCCGCACCCTCGGCAGGAAAAAAACACAGTCCGCCGACGAACTCGAAAGCCTGATGGCCTCAATAACCGAGACAGTCTGACCCACTTAAGCCAGCGCATAGATCTTTATACGCTGGCTTTTTTTGCAAAACAACCTCCTCTTTTCCGTCACTGGGACGATTTCCACCCCCACTCGCTGTTTTCTCCCGTTTTCACCCGACCCCAATAAACCGATCGCCCTCCCCGAGCTTATTGGCTATTAATTTTTGCGCCACTAGTTTTGAAGTAAGATATTTGTTGAACGCCTATCTTTTTCAAAATGAGAAGACTACTGCACAATTATTTTATCATTCTCCTGCTTTTTTTCGGGATTTGGTCCTGCAAACCAGCCCCAACGATTCAGGGCAGGGAGAATATGAATTTCAATAAAAACTGGACCTTCACCAAAGCCCAACCGAAAGGCGACTCTTGGAAAACCGCCGGCTTCGACGATAGCAAATGGGATCAGGTAATGATTCCGCACACTATGCAAGTCGAAGAATTGGTGATGAAAAGACAATGGCAAGGCAAAGGCCGGTACCGCAAAACTTTCAGTCTTCCGCAAGAGCGCAAAGGTCAAAACGTATTGCTCCGCTTCGAAGGTGTAATGACCGTGGCCGACGTTTGGCTCAACGGCCAGAAGCTCGGAAGACACGAGGGTGGCTTCCTTCCCTTCGTTTATGACATCACGCCACACGCCAAATTCGGCGAGGAAAACATCTTGGCGCTGACCGTAGACAATAACGACAACCCAGAGGTTCCTCCCGGAAAACCCATTTCCAAACTCGACTTCGCCTCTTACGGAGGAATCTACCGTAACGTGAACCTGATCTTCCGCGAACCGCTCCATATTACCGAAGACGTGGAGATCAACCGCATCGGTGGCGGAGGAATTACCGCCACTTTTCCCGAAGCTTCTGAAAAACAGGCGCTGGTTTCGGCCAAAGCCAATATCCGTAACACCGGAAAAGAGAAACGTCGCTTTACGCTCAAGAACACTTTGTTGGAGAATGGAAGAGCCGTAAGCTCCGCCAACACGGAAAATCTTGACCTAGCTTCAGGCCAAGACCTGAATTTCACTACGGAAATGACCGTGGACAAGCCCAACCTTTGGTCGCCTGAAAATCCGCATCTCTACACTCTTCGCACCGAAGTGTTGGAGAACGGGAAACCTGTGGATATGGTGGAAACCCGTATCGGTATCCGCCGAATCGGGTTTGACGGGGAGCGCAGGTTCCTTATCAACGGAAAGCCGACGTATCTCCGTGGCGCCAACCGCCATCAGGAGTACCCGTACGTAGGCTACGCCATCTCGCCGGAGGCAGATTACCGCGACGCCTACAAAATCAAGCAAGGCGGTTTCGACTTTATCCGCCTTTCGCATTACCCGCACTCGCCTGCTTTTATGGACGCCTGCGACGAGCTGGGAATCGTAGTGATGAACTGCATCCCAGGCTGGCAGTTTATCGGCAACGACAAGTTCAAAGATTTGGCCGTACGCGACGTTCGCGAGATGATCCGCCGGGACAGAAACCACGCCTGCGCCATGATTTGGGAAACCTCTCTCAACGAAAGCTGGCAAGACGAAACGATGAGAAAGCGCTTCAACGACGCGGCCAAAGAGGAACTCCCCGGCGATCAGAACATCACCTCGAGTTGGCAGGAAGGCGACTTCGATATGTTTGTGGAAGCCAGACAGCACGGCGGTTGCCAGTACGACCGCAAAGGCGTGCATCGTCCGCTTAACGCGCCGGTATTGGACAACAAACCGTCGATAGTGAGCGAATACGGTGATTGGGAATATTACGCCCAAAACCACGGCTTCCACCAAACCGAATTCAAAGGGCTGAAGAAAGAGCACCGCAACAGTCGCCAACCGCGCGGCGCCGGCGAAGTTCGCTTGATCCAGCAGGCCTTTAACTACCAAGAGGCCCATAACGACAACCTCAGGTCAAGAGCTACGGGCGACGCCATCTGGGTAATGTACGATTACAACCGCGGTTATTCTCCCGACCTCGAACACTCCGGCCCGATGGATATTTTCCGCCTGCCGAAGTTCGCCTACCGTTTCTTCCAAAGCCAGCGGGACGCCAGCGAGAACGTCAAGGATCAGCCACACGGTCCTGTACTCCATATCGCGTCGTATTGGACCGAAAAGTCGAAACCGCACGTACGCGTATACGCCAACGCCGACGAAGTGGAGCTGTTCCTCAATGGCAAATCGATAGGCAAACGCAAGGCCGATACCGACGAGGCCTCCACGGAGCTAAACTACCCTCCATTCTCTTTTGACCTGAATAAATTCGTACCCGGAGAGCTGAAGGCCGTGAGTTATCTCAAAGGAAAAAAACAGGCCGAGACAAGCGTACGCACACCGGGAAAGGCCTCAAAACTTAGCCTTACGGCCGATATTTCGGGTAAAAAATTCAAGCCGGAGAGCGGTGATATGATCTTTGTCTACGCCACGATAACCGACGCCAACAGCACCACCGTTCCCGACGCCCAAAACGAGATCACGTTTAGCGTGGAAGGTCCGGCCAAGATCATCGGCCAAAACCCGATAAAGGCCGAAGCCGGAATAATCGGAGCTTTGGTAAGGGGTACGGGCAAAGCCGGAACAATCACCGTAAGCGCCAAAAGCGTAGGACTGAAAAGCGGAAAGATTACGCTATAAGGCGTATTGGTTTTAGGTACTATTTCTGACAACCTAACTCTGTTACACATTGAGAAAAAATCCCCAGAGACTATGACCTCTGGGGATTTTCTTTATTCAAAAAACACTACTTAACATCGGGGTTCCAACACTATTTTTCTCCGACATGCCTAGATGTTTACCTCTGACATCACTCGTTGTACGGCTTTGACATGTCTAGATGTCTGTTATCTACATTATTCTTTGTCGAACATCCACCTACTTTGAGGCAAAAATCAAAGGCGTTCGTAGGTTGGCTCTACCGGCACTTCATAAAGTGCGGGGGCGGATTCCTCGCTGACCATCACTTGATCCAATACCAAGTTTGGGTCCAGTACATACACCCGTACGGTATGTTCGCCGGCAGGCAAGTCTGTCAACAGCTCGGCCGTGGCCTGATTGCGGAAAGTATTGGCTTGCCAAGTTCTGCTTCGGCCTTTGGTCCTTACGCTCAGGATTTCCGGCTGTTGGCCGTCTATCTGAATCGCCACCCTCAGTTTATCGCCGTAGCGGAGCGGGTGAGTCGGTAGGCAACGTACGCTTACTTTTGCCTTCAAATCGCCTTCGGAGCGGAAAACGTATTCAGTGTAAGGAGCGCGATCCACCACCTCAATGTTTTTCAGCACCTGCTGATCCGTCGGCGTCAAGCCTTTTTGGCTATGACCGAGTCCCTCCACGGTAATCCACTGGCCTTTGCCCTTGGCGTAGTCTGCGGCGGCGAAGCCCAAATATGGGTTTTCGGCCGACAACGTCCGGCGTCCGGCACGGCCCGTTACGTTCAGGATAATCTTCTGCCCGTTCGCCTCTATTGTCAGTTTACCTTCGGGGTTGCCTTTGGCCTTGCTCTGGTCCAATGACAACCAGATGCGCTTGCTTTCCTCGAACTCGCCTTTCGACTCCTCCAAACGGATCCATTTCGGAGCTTTGGCTTTCCACTTCACGGACTTTCCGTCGTTGGCCACCAATTCCACAAAGCGGGATTGCGAAACGGTAACCTCACGAACGGAAGCTCCGCTTTCCACCGCTTTAGCGTTGCCTTCGGCATAAACCGACACGCCTGCGGCAGTAGCTTTCACCGCCTCCGGCAAAACCGGCTTGCGGAACACGGCCAAACCGCGCGGTGCCTCCGACATCATCTTGTCCCATTTGCCATTGAGCATTTCCTTGTTGTAATATTTGGTCATCAGGCGAATGCTGTCATAGGCTTGCTGAGACATGCCGGCGTAGTCGTTCGCTACCGGCAAGCCTTGCTTGGCGTAGAAACGGGCCTTGTGGGCGTAAACCATCTTGCGGTTCATCAGGCCCGCGGCCACTACCGGATATTCCACCAGCTGGTAAAAAGCGTCTTGGCGCAGGGCCGGCACCTTTTTCTTCAGCGCCTCTACCCTTGCGCGCAAGCTTCCGTACTCGGCCAAGCGGGATTCGGCCTCGTCGCCGGCTTCGAAGAAATTGAATCCGGTGTCTTTTACCGGCGTTTTGGGCTCTACCCTGTTCCATCCCATAAACTCCGGACGACGGATAAAGGCCAAACGGTAATATTCTTTCATCACGGCCGTCAGCTCGTCGGCGTTCTCCTGTCCGAACATATCGGCGTTCCATTGGCGCATATGACCGTAAATGTCACCGGCGTTGGCCACGCTGATATCGTAAGCCAAGTCCAGGGCGAAACTCATATTGTATTCGGCCGGCTTGATGTCGCCCACGTTGAACACCCAGATATTTCGGACATCGTTGTCATAAGCCCGGCGCATCTCGTACCACAGCACCGAAGGCGCCGTGCTTGAAAGCCAAAGGTAATCGTGCGGCGTGCCCCAGTAAGAGAGGTGATAGTATACGCCCGCACCGCCCGAACGCTTGCGCTCTGCGTCGTTGCTTACCCGGCGGAGGTAGCCGTAGTTATCGTCACACCACATCAGCGTGATGTCTTCGGGCAAAGTCACGCCTTTGTCGTAGATGTTCAGCACTTCTTTGTAAGGGATAAAAGCCTGCGGCACTTTCGAAGCTTCGGCGTCCACGTGTTTGCTGAGCAACGAACGTTGGCTACTGATCACCTCGTTGAGGATACGTGCTCCGTCGGAATCGCCTTTGGCGCCACTCATATGGCCGTCGTGCAGGCCGCGCATGCCCATGGTGTATACGCTCTCGTAACGCTTGGTCTCCTCCACGCGCGATTCCCAGTAGGCGTTCACGTTGTCTTTGTTGGACACAAAGTTGTACGAGCCCTTGCCGTCACGTTTCCATTCGTCCACGTTGTTGCGGAGCATCGGTTCGCAGTGCGAAGTACCGACTACTATGCCGTATTTGTCGGCTACTTCCTTGTTTTTCGGATAATGGTAGAAGGCTTTTGTACAGTGGTGCATCGCCGGCCAGATCAGGTTGGCGCGCGAGCGGAGCAAGAGCTCGAAGATCTTGGCGTAAGTCTTCGGTCCGATATCGCCTGTTTCCGGCTCAAAAGTTTTGGCGGCCCAAGGCTGAAGGCCCCAGTCCTCGTCGTTTAGGAAAATACCACGGAACTTCACGTCCGGTTCCTTGGAGAGATAAGGTAAGCCCGCCAAGCGCACGTTCTTCCTGCGCTCGGGCGTAACGTCGGCCCACCACGCCCAAGGCGATACGCCCGCGGTACGGGAGATCTCCAACAGTCCGTAAGCCACGCCACGCCTGTCGCTACCGCAAACCACCAGTGCCTTGCCCGGCTTACCGAACGGCTTATCGACTTGGCTCAGCGTATAGCTTTCCCACTTTCCCGAAAGGGCCAAAGTATCCAGCTTGCCGGAAGTAGCGAGCTTCTTGATAAGCGGGCTCCGCAAAGTACCCACGATAATGGACGTTCCCGAAAGCTCCGCCTCCGAAGCCAGCACCTTCGGCGACAGCCCGGTAACCGCCCGCATGTCATCACGGAACATGGAGATAGCCGTCCGCACCACTTCGCGTTCGCCTGGATCAGACAAAATACCTGTGGCCAAGCCCTCGGCCACTACTGGAAAACCACCGGCCCCGAGCCGTAGCCCCTGCCCAAAGCTTCCGTGGCACAAGGCCGTGGCCAGGAAGCATACCAAAAAGATTTTTTTCAACATCGCTGTTCCGTTCTTTGGAGAATTAATGAAGTTGTTTCTATTGTAATCCGCCATAAGAGTCAACGCTACAGGCTGTGACGTTTTGCGACTCATTAATGGGATGGCTTTGACCGTACCCCTGTCCTTGGGACAATACGGAACAAAGCAATAGAAAAGTAATTAGTAGAATGTTTTTCATAATAGTCTGGCTGATGCCGACAAGCAATTAGAGCAATAAACAAGAATGTAAACTAGAGAGTCAATCCACTCATATCGATAAACAGAACACTCCCCCACGATTTCCCAAACAGGTACGGTAGTGTAAATCGTCCCTGAGCAGATCCCCGAGCACTAAGCGGGCTCCCAATTTTTAAGAAAAGTATAGGGAATAAAAAAGCGGTTGCGCCTCCCCAGAGAGCGCAACCTTGCATATTAAACAGTCACTAGTTTTAGTACCCCGGATTTTGGGTAATATTCGGATTCTCATCCATCAGCTTCCTCGGTATCGGGAACAGTACGTGATGCTCCGCGGCGTCAAGGCGACCAAGCTCGTGGGCTTTCTCCACCAGTTTTCCATGGCGGATCAAGTCTTCTCGGCGGTGACCTTCGCAGAACAACTCGCGTCCGCTTTCGTCAAGGATGTAATCGCGCATTGTGTCTTTGTTCCAACCGTCTTCCGATATTGGAGTGGTGTTCACCCGGTTCCTGATTTGGTTGACCAAGCCCACCACTTCGGCGGTCGGGCCATTCAGCTCGTTGAGCGCTTCGGCCCGGGCTAAAAGTACGCCAGCGTAGCGGTAACGGACGATGTCGTTGCCGGAGAAGTTGCCCAAATGGTCCGGATCTTCACGATACTTCTTCGGATTGGCACCGATGGCTTTGGTGTGATCCACCGTCCGGTAATCCACCTCGTTTCCGTCCGTATCGGTGTAGTAACGGATCAGCGCGTCGCCTAAGCGGTCGTCGTTACCTTCCTCGTATTTGTCGTAAAATTCCCAAGGCGTTTTCAGTCCGCCCCACACGTTCATGTTTACGCCTGTTACCGATCTGTATTTCGGTTTTTGCGGCAACACACAAGCGAACCAAGATGTCCCGTAACCGTCGGCGATTTTCGGAATGGCCAAGATCACTTCCGTATTGCCATTGCCTTCGGTTGCTGTGCTAAACACGTCGTTGTAGTTATCCAACAAAGCATAAACACCGAGCGCCTGAATCTCCGCAGTAATTTCGGCCACCTTCGCAAAGTTTTTTTCATGAAGATAGAGCCTCATCAACATAGTCATCGCCGCGCCCTTGGTGATTCGGCCATAATCTTCCTCTCCGCTATATTCGACAGGGAGCTTAGCGATAGCCGCTTTCAGTTCCGTCTCTATAAACCCGATCACGGATTCGGCCGTAGGCCTTTCCTCCTGATGTATTTTGTTGATATCCGTGGCCACTTCTATATCGGTAACCAAGGGCAAAGGACCGTACATATCATAGACCTGATAAGCGAAATAGGCCCGAAGCGCTTTTACTTCCGCAATGGACCTCTGCTTTTTGTTCTCGTCAGAAATCTCTGTGTTTTCCAACAAGTCCAAAAGGAGCGTCGCTTTGGTTACGCCTTTCGTGTAGTCCTTGTACAAGTCCCAGACAAATCCGGTGTTCTCGTCCCAAAGGAAGCGGTCTTTCTGTTGCCAACCGCCACCCCAAGCCGAAATCAGCTCATCGGTACACAAAGTGTTTACTACGATATGCCTATTATCGATGTAACTATGCATCCATGTTGTCCCGAAATCATTGTAGATGGCCGTGATGGAAGCCTCCACATCCTCTACGGACTTGGGAAAGTTATCGGGCGTAAGCTGGTTGAAGTTTTCCGGCGTAAGGTCGTCGCATGACGTAAACGCCAAACCAACCGCAAGCAGAGCCGTAGCCGTTCTATTTAAAATATTTCTCATCGCTCAAAGATTCTAGAATTGGATACTAGCGCCTACGGTCACCGTAAACGGGAAAGGATATGCTGCCCACGAGTCTGTTTCCGGATCGCCAGTGTCATAGTTGCTGAATACGGCCACGTTGTTCATGTCCACAAACATCCGGGCGCTTTTTACCAACCTGCTTCCCGAAAGCAGATCGTTGAAAGTGTAGCCCAACGTGATGTTCTTCAGACGAATGAAGTCGACATTGGTCCTGTAAAAGTCGGAGTTGCCCGAGTAAGTGGTTTTGATACCGCTTGGCAATGTGCCTCCAAGGTTTTCGGAACTCCACGCGTCGTAGGTCAAATCGTTGGAGTTGTTTTCCCGCTGAAGAATGCCGAGGTTACGCATATTGTCGTCGTAGCGGTCACGATCCAAACTTCCGTACATGTAAATGCTTAGGTCAAAGTTCTTGTACTTGAAATTGTTCGTGATACCGATATTCAAATCGGGCCGGCTAGTGCCTAGCAAAACACGGTCGGCGTCGTTGATTTTTCCGTCCGGCTCGCCGGTCAGGTTACCGTCTTCGTCCAGGCCGTTAATGTCTTTCACTTTTATCTCGCCCGGAATCAGTCCCGGGTTCGGGCCGAACTCTTCGCCTATGGCCACCAGACCGTCGCTCAAATAACCGAATTTGGCACCCAACGGATCGTCTTCGCTTTCATACACTTTTAGGATAACCTCCGGGTTACGCGTTTTCCAACGGTCTTCGTAGTGTCCCAAAGTCACGCTTGTGTTCCATTCCAACTCGCCTTTCAGGTTTTGGGTATTCAAAGTAAGTTCCCAACCTTGGCTTTGCGTAGACCCGATATTAGCCGCCACTTGGTTAATAGGAAGGTAAGAGGCCAAAGTACGCTTCGAAAGAAGGTCGTCCACCGTCTTGCGGTATACTTCGAAAGTAGCGTAAACGCGGTCATCGAAAAGGCCTATGTCTATACCCAAATTCACTTCCGTGGTGGTTTCCCATTTCAGGTCCGGATTAGCCAATGACGTTTGTTCCACGCCTTTCACTATTTTGTTTCCGAAGCCGTAAGACGATCCTACCGAGTAGTACGCGAAGGCGTTTCCTCCAATATTCGAGTTACCGATCTGACCGTAGCTGGTTCTCACTTTAAGGTCGGAGAAAATGCCTTGGTCTTTCATGAAATCCTCTTCGATAACCCTCCACGCCAAAGCCGCCGACGGGAAATAGCCCCACTTATTGTTCTCGCCAAAACGGTCGGAACCGTCCGCGCGCATGGTCAAGGTCAACAGGTAACGGCTCTTCCAGTTCAGATTCAGCCTTCCGAAATAAGAACGGAAACGGGTAAGTGATTTTTCGCTCTTTACGCCCGGACGATCAGCTTGCCCTGAGCCCAAGTTGTTGTACAGGAATTGGTCAGTGATAAAATCGTTGTTGTCCAGATACTGGGACTCAAAATTAAACTCTTCTTCCGAATAGCCGGCTACGCCACTCAGGGCCAATTGGCCAATTTCCTTGTTGAACGAGGCCGTCAATTCGAAAAGATGATTGTAGCGCTCGATCTGGCTTATGCTTCCGAAGCCCTTTTGGTTTGCGCCATACAAAAACGACTTGGGCAGGTAACGCTTCCTTTTACCCATATTATAATCGATTCCGTACTTCGCTTTCAACCCCAACCAGTCGGTAACCTGATATTGAATATCCGCACTGGTCAACAACTTGTAAGTGTTGGTATTGTCGGTCACTTCCATGAACGATACCGGATTCGGAATCGTCGGACGTTCGGGGTTGAGGTTATAGTTGCCTTCGGCGTCTTTGGGAGCGATAAAAGTAGGAAACTGAAAGGCTGAGGAAATCATGCCCGATCCGTCGTTAATGCCTCCCATCTGCGAGTTGGCATTTTGGATCAGCGAGCCGGTAGTGCGTATGCCAAAGGTCAGATTTTTAGCCAATTCCTGATCCATGTTAATACGGCCACTGTAGCGCGTAAGGTCCAAGTTTTTCACCAGACCCTCTTGATCGAAATAATTGAAAGAGGTAAAGATCTTCGTCTTGTCCGTGCCCGACTTCAGCGTAACGTTGTGTTCCACTATCTTGCCCGTTCTCGTAATCATATCCACATAATCGAAATTCTCGGCGTTTTGGATTTCCTCTTCCGTAAATAGTCCCGGAAAATCCCCGTCCGGAACTTCGCCTTTGTCTCCATAAGGGTGAAAATTGTTCTGGTATCTGTAATACTCCCGGTATCCGTGATTACGCACACGCATCAGTTCCTGAGCGTTAAGCAGGTTCCAATCGTTTTTAGATTCCTGCACACCAAAGCGGAAATCGTAGCCTATTTCCAGCGATCCTTTCTCGGCGTTTTTGGTAGTGATCAACACCACGCCGTTGGCCGCGCGGGCTCCGTAAATGGCCGTCGCCGAAGCGTCTTTCAGTACTTCTATAGATTCGATATCGTTCGGGTTGATGGCATTCAGCGGGTTACGCGAACCGTAACTGTAGCCACCATCAGGTTCCACATTGGAAGTGTTCACCGGAAAACCGTCAATGATATAAAGCGGCGAGTTACCGGCGCCCGTAGAAGCCGCGCCTCGAATCAAAACCGAAACACCACCGCCGGGCTGAGCGCTGTTTTGCTGAACCTGCAAACCGGCCACCTTACCCGAAAGCATATGCATTACGGAGGTGGTCGCCGCTTCGGGAAGTTCGTCTGCCTTTACCGACGCCACCGCTCCCGTAAGATCACTCTTCTTCACTACGCCATAGCCGACCACCACTACCTCGTCGAGCCCGATTAGGTCCTCTTCCAGCACAACATCGATTACCGACCGGTTGCCCAAAGCCACCTCTTGGGTTTTCATTCCCACAAAAGTAAACTGGATCGTTTCGGCTCCCAAAGGCAATTTCAAAGCGTACTTGCCTTCCAGATCCGTCACCACGCCAATGGCCGTACCCTTTATCCCTACAGACACGCCGGGTAGGCCCTCGCCTTTTTTGTCCGTGACCTTACCCTTAAGCGTACGGTCTTGCGGAGCTTTGACGGCTTCATTCTTCGGCACAATTGCCACATATTTGTCTACGATCTTATACGTCAGGTTCGTTCCTTTGAGCAATCCTTTCAAAACGGTATAAATCGTAGCGTCTTTGAAATTGACGTCTATTTTTTTATTGAGCACCGCTCCGTCATATTTGAGAAAGAAATAAAACTCGGTGCTTTTCTCTATCGTCTCAATCGCTTCCTTAATGGAAATCCCCTTGCGATTAAGGTTCAGCTTAGTCTCTTGGGCATATGTGCCCGCCGCCTCGGTGCGGGCCGGCAAAAATATCAACAACAACGCCAGGCCCAATATAAGGCTCCATACGCCAGAAGCCCGATAACTAAAAAGGGCATCGTAATATTTTCTCATAAAAATTGTATCTTTATACGTGAGTTTTGAGCCCCGTGGGGCCATTCAATGCTTACGTACCGCCCCGCCGAAAACCGGAGCGGGTACGTCGCGGCTCGGGCAAGCGCCAACTTGCCGGAGCCGCCATTTTTCAGGAGCTGTCCATCATAAAGTTTTTTCCGTTCAAAGAATATTGGTCCGTAAGGCAAAAAAGATTCGCCCACAGACTTGCGATACGCTTTACTCCCTATCCAAAAATAATTTATACCGTCGCTGTCGCAGAATGCTTCCGAAAATTAGCGCCTACCGGTAAAGGTTATTTCTAATCCCACAATATTAAATCGGGACCATCCTCCCGCTTCTCTATCCTATAGCGCAACGAAGAGGTTTGTCTCAACACCTCCATAATCTGCACAATGGGTTTATCGCACAATACCGTACCCCAATAAGGCTCGGACCGTAGCTTTTTGTTCCTGATATTGATCTCCACTCCATACCAGCGTTCCAACTTCTTGGCTATACCCTGAAGGGGTACGTTCCTGAATACCATCCTTCCCTCCGCCCAAGCCATCGCATGCTCGGGGTTTACCGCTTCCACTCTTAATATTCCGGTTTCTTTCTTATACTTGGCCCGCTCTCCGGGGTTCAACCTGACCAAATCCACCCCCTGTTTATCATTGATTCCTACACTGCCTTCAAGCAAGGTCGTGTTGGCAAAGCCGTCTTCGGGATAGGCCTCCACATTAAAGACCGTTCCGTACACCTTCACGTCATGGACAAGCGTCCTCACCACAAACGGTTTTTCCTTGTTTGTGACTATATCAAAAAGCGCCTCGCCCTCCAACTCCACACTACGCCCCGACACAAAAGACGGATCATAACGCAACACACTGCCAGCGTTTACCGTTACTTCCGAACTGTCCGGAAGATAAATCTCTCTGGTTTTCCCGGAAGGAACAACAATCTCCACCATGGCCACTCCCCCGTCAGAAAGAATCGGGGAATTTAATCGAATATCGGAAACGAAAAATCCCAAACCGAAAGCCAAAGCCAAAACCGCCGCATACTTAGCAAAACGCAAGAACATACGACGCCCCCGCTTTTGGACGCCGATACGCCCTTGCACTTTTTGCCAAGCGCCGGGACTTATCTCAACATTACCAGTAAGAGCATGAAGCCTTTTGCGTCTCATAAACTCGGCTTTGTTTTCCTCGGATTCATCCACCCACGCAAACAGGCTTTTCACCTCGCCTTCCGTGGCTGAGGCTTCCAAATATTTGTCAATTAGATCGTCTCCCGTCATAGCAGTTCTCCCGTTTCGCAAATAGGTACCCGCTCACCCGCAGTTTCCCCTATATCGTTTTCCTGTTTTTTTGAAAAAAATTCTGTGGGCTAAAAAAATCAGCGGTTTTATTTACTAAATCTAAACAGCTTCTCTCTTTGATTTTATCCGTGAAAACAGCCCTTCGCCCTATTTACTCCGTAAAATACGCACAGATTTTCATCCGCCAAAAAATAGTAACTTATCTCCGCCTCTAAGAAACTCAAGACCGGAAAGCAATAAATTTTGGAACAAACAAAAACAGCCACCCCGCAAAGGATGGCTGTTTTCAAATCCAGATCAACCGTTGAATGACCTTGTATCACTTTCCGCCGGCCAGTTTCTTTTCCAGCTTTTCCATCTCATGCGGAAACGGGAAATGTTGCGAAAGCGTATGTTCTTTTTCCATCACATCCAACAGGTCTTTAACCACTTCCGGATGATCTGTTGCCACGTTTGTCTTTTCTCCCAGATCTTTCGACAAGTCATAGAGTTCTACGTCGGAATGGAATCCTTTTTTATCCACATCCAATCTGACGGCTTTCCAATTGCCCTTTCTTACGGCCTGTTTTCCTCCTTTTTCGTGGAATTCCCAGTAGAAGGCCCTGTCCGCTCCGGGTTTTCCTTTTCCTGTCAACAGGTCTTTTACGCTGATTCCGTCAATATTGGCCGGCGTCTTCGCTCCTGCAAAATCGGCCACAGTCGGCAATACATCGGCAAAAGTCCACGGAGTTGCCTCCACGACGCCGGCCGAAACGGTCCCCGGCATCGAAACGATCATCGGAATGCGGATACCGCCCTCATACAAATCACGTTTCTTGCCACGCAACGCGCCGTTACTGTCAAAACGGCCGTCCCAACGTCTAGCTCCGCCATTATCCGAAGTGAAGAACAGCAGGGTATTATCGTCGATGCCCATATCCTTGAGTTTCTTGGCGATCTTGCCCATATCCGAGTCGATCAAACTGACCATCGAAGCGTATATCTTTTCCTGCTCCGTCCAGTCTTTGTCCTTATAGCGCTCGTCTATTTGCGGTATCTCATACTCGTCGTGTGGCAACAGGTAAGGAATGTACAGGAAGAAAGGCTTGTCTTTGCTTCCGTGTTTTTCCACAAAGCTGAGCGCAAAGTCCGTAAAAAGGTTATGCGTGTAGTTCTCCGGCTTGTGCCTGTCCTCTTCCTTTATTTCCTGTTTCTCTTTATTCAGCCAAAGGTAATCGGTGAAATGGTGATGGGCGCGACGCTGGTTCAAAAAGCCGAACCATTCGTCAAAACCTTGATCGTTCGGCTCGCCTTCGGTGCCAGGCTCGCCCAGACCCCATTTTCCAGTCATGCCGGTTACATATCCAGCGGTTTTGAGCACTTCGGCTATAGTTATGTCTTCGTCATGCAAAGGCACACGACCATCTCCGCCGGCCAAGCCTTTTACGCCACCGAACCCGAAATTGCCTCTTACGGTTGTATGGCCGGTATGTTGGCCAGTCATCAATACGCTACGCGAAGGCGCACAAACGGTAGTGCCCGAATAACACTGAGTAAACCGAAGGCCATTGGCCGCCAAGCGGTCCAGATTAGGGGTGTGGATTTCTTTCTGCCCGTAACTGCCCAAGTCTCCGTAGCCGAGGTCATCGACCATTACAAAAATTACGTTAGGCTTGGGTTGCGGGGTCTCCGTCGCTTTCTTTTTGGTTTTGCTTCCGCACGATGCCAGTCCGAAAGACAAACACGCCATAGACAGCAACGACTGAAACAGCCGGGATTTAAGCGAATAAAACATCTGTATCTGTTTTTGTACCGAAAAATTAAGTCACAACTTCTCCGTACGAAACAGGCTTGGTGTCACAATTATAACATGAGGCTTCCAAGTTAACAAAAGCGCGAACCCATTTGTGATAGCCTATGTTCATTGGTAATAATATAGGAAAGGGCCGGGAAACACCTATCACAAGGAAAACTGTTCGGAAAACATACGTGCCATCATTTGTAGTGGGCGGCCATCAGCACCAACACCATCACATAATCGGAGAGATGCTCCCGCATATGTTTCAACGCCCGGGTGATGTTGGCCTCGACGGCTTTGGTAGTAAGGCCCAATTCCTCGGCGATTTCGCGGTTTTTCATTCCCTCCATTCTGCTCATCACGAATACCTGACGGCACCTTTCGGGCAGAGTCTCCACGGCTTTCATAAACAAGTCCTCAAGCTCGGCGAACTCAACGGAATTAAAATCGAACGACTTTAGCGTTTCCCTATTTAGCGAAGCCTCTTTTTCCCATAGCAGATGGTCTTGGTATTTGCTGGCCACCGTTTTTCTCCTCAATACGTTAAGGCATTCGCTCCGCGCAATAGTAAACAGAAAGGAACGTATGCCCTGCGGTTTTTCGACCTTGCTTCTTGACGCCCATAATCTCACAAAAGTGTCTTGGGCCACGCTTTCGGCGTCATCATAAACAAATTGGGCGCAAAAGCCCACCACCTGTCCGTAATAAGCGTCGAAAATATATTCGAAAGCCCGCTCATCGCCGGATTGAAACGCATTAAAAACAAATTCGTTTAGGTTTCGGGAATTCATAGGCTCTCTGATGCAAAAGTCAAATCCAACAAAACGGAACGGCTCCTCACCCGACTGGCCTGAATGGAAAAATCGCCACGGGCTTCGCCATCTTTCAAATCTACTTCCCCAAATATACAAAATAGAACATGAGGCGAAAGCGGAATCAAAAGTCTAAAGACTTCAACAGAATCATGAAGTCCTTTTTTGATATATGAACCGCAATATTGGCACTAAAGCGACACCTTATTGGCTTATCAAAACCCTTTATAGACAATATTTATAGCCTGTTTTCATATTTAAGTTCAACCAAACCTCCATTTTACCCGTAAGCCGAACTGTATGCTACCATTCTTTTATTAAACAAAAGACATAAAAAAACAGAGCCAACGGTGCTACCCCCACCAAGGTGATTAGTCAAAAACCAACATTAACCACCATGAACAACCTGAAACTTGTCCCATTTCTTCTGGGGCTTATCGTCGTGTCTTTTTTTGGATGTAGCAAAAGTGACAGTGATGACGAAGGGGTAGGCACTAGCCTCAGCATTACCGTAAACGACAACAACGGCAAAGCCGTAGAAGGCGCAAACGTCAGTATTTTCAAAAGTCTGCAAGACCTTACCGCCAACCAGAATCCGGTAACAGGCAAGAGTATGGTCACCAACGCCCAAGGCAAAGCCGTTTTCACTGAAATTCCCGAAAGCGTTAGCTCCGTTTACGTCAAAGCCTCCAAAGGGTCTATCAGCACTATGTACGGCGCTTCGCATCCTATGGTCAGCATCACCCACGGCTCAAGCAACAGCCTGATAGCCCAAGCCGTAGCCATGACCACCGATCCCGGAAACGGCAATAGTGGCGACGTACAGCAACGCGTAGTCCTTCTTGAAGAGGTCACCGCTCAAGGTTGCCCCAACTGTCCGCGCGGCCACAGCACCGTAGCCTCTATCCTCAATAGCAAAGGCGACAGAGTGGTTCCCGTGGCTATCCACGCTTTGGGCTTGGCCAAAGAACTCAAGATAGACGAAGGTCAAAAAATCGCAACCGAAATCCTGAAGGCGAGCTACCAACCGCAAGGCTCCGTAAACCGAAGCCCTATCAGTGGCAGTAGCCTAACCGGCGGTACGACTTCGTGGGCCTCAAAGGTAAACAGCGAACTGGATATAGCACCAAAGGTAAACCTCGAACTCAGCAGAGACGGCAACCAAGTAAAGGTAAAAGCCAAACTCAATCAGAATATCAGCGCCCCGCTTAGGGTGACCGTACTGATTACCGAGAACAATATCAAAGCCTCCCAATCAAACGGCGGCGACAACTACAACCACATGCACGTACTCCGCGATGTGGTGACGGCATATGATGGCGACGCGTTGACATCCGGAGCCGGAAACCAAGGCGATATTATCGAAAAATCTTTCTCTTTGAGCCTGAACGGTAGCTGGAAAACTTCCGACATCAAAATCGTGGCTTTCGTTCACGAATTCCAGAGCAGTCGTTACGTTCACCAGGCCGCTCAGATAAGCTACTAACTTCCCATCCCCTCAATTTCAAGGAACGCTGGCTCTGCCGGTGTTCCTTCTTCACTTCTTTAACTGCACTCTGATGAGAAAGACAATATACGCCTTGGCCATAACGCTGTTCGTTTTAGCTAATAGCCAAAATACCTATGCCCAAAGTATCGGTTTGAAAACATTGCCCAAACTGACGTTCAAAAACCTCGACAATAAAAAAGTAGACCTTGACCAGTCTATCAAAGAAAACCAGCTTACCGTAGTAAGCTTTTGGGCGACTTGGTGCGGTCCGTGTTTGCAGGAGTTAAGCGCCGTTTCGGATTTGTACGAGGACTGGAAAGAGGACTACGGAGTGGAGTTTCTGGCGGTCAGCACTGACAATAGCCGTAACCTGACCAAGGTAAAAGCCATGGCCAACGGAAAAGACTGGCCCTTTCCGGTATTAACCGACCCCGAAGGCACAGCCCAAAGCAAGTTGAATTTTCCGGCGGTTCCGTTTATGCTCATCGTCAACCAAAAAGGCGAGGTACTGTATAAGCACAACGGCTACGCTCCGGGTTTTGAGGAGGAATTGGAAGAAAAAATCAAGTCTTTCGCCCTCTAGCCTATCCGGTGCGGACCCAATCCGCACGCTCACTCCTACCTGACAAAACATGAGACATTATATTATAAAGTTGGCGTTGCTTTCAGTCTTCGCTTTCGTCGTTGTGACCGAAACCCACGCGCAAGAAGGCGCCCAAGTCTCGGGATCTTTGCAGTTGAACCAAAATTTCTATGTCAAAGACTCCAAGTTCTTCGACGGACAAATCCCACCGCAATACGACAACCAAAAAAGCTCGACTGACGGCTGGCTCAACCTGAATTATCGCTATAAAAACATCACTGCGGGAATACGTTACGACCTGTTACTGAATTCCGGACTCCGAAACCCCAATACCGCCCTTAACCGCCAAGGCGTCGGCAACTGGTTTGTGACTTTGGACTTAGACAAAGTGGAAATCACCGGCGGTTATTTCTATGACCAATTCGGGTCGGGAGCGGCTTTCAGGGCATTCGAAGAAAGAGCGCAGTTGCTCGACTACGCTATCCAAGGGTTGCGCATCAAGTACGATTTCGCTGAAAACTGGCGGCTGAAAGCTTTTGTAGGAAGGCAGAAAGCGAATCCAGAAGATGTGGAAGACGACCTTCTGGAAACCGACAAAGCCGTAATAAAGGGCCTGAACGTGGAAGGTTTCGAGAAACTGGGCGAACTTTCCTTTGCTCCCGGCATCTCCTTAGTCAACCGGACACTTTCGGACGAGCAACTCCAGGAAATAGAAGGCCTAATCAGCCAACAGAACGAAGCCACCAGATTCTCGCCCGACCAAAACACTTGGACATATTCGGTTTACAATACCTTGGGCTATAAAAATTTCAGCTGGCTAGTCGAATACAATTACAAAACTCCGGAAGCCGGTTTCGTAAATCCCATTTTGAGCAACGATCTTAAGGAAGAGAAAGGCGATTTGCTTTACAGTTCGCTTACTTACAGCCTTCCCGGGTTTGGCCTGATCGTGCAATACCGTCGGATGGAAAACTTCCAATTTCGCACCTCCCCGTTACAACTCAACAACAACGGACTGATTTCTTACCTGCCGGCGTTCAGCCGTCAGAACACATACCGCCTGACAGGGCGCTACGTACCGGCACCACAATTTGACGGCGAGGAGGCGGTACAAGCCGACCTGTTCCTTAAGCTCAGCAAAAAACAAAGCCTGAACTTGAACGGAGCTTTAAACTATGACCTCAACGGTAACGAGCAATACAAAGAGCTTTTCGCCGAACACAAGATAAAATTCAACCGAAGATTTACGCTCAAATACGGCGCCCAATACCAAAGCTACGATCTGGCCGTCTACGAGGCCAAAAGCGAACTGCCCGTATTGACCGCAATCACTCCATTCGTATCGGCGGTGAATAGGCTTTCGAAAAAATATGCGCTCAAAACCGAGCTTTCCGCCATGTTTACCGAAGAAGACCAAGGCGATTGGTCTTGGTTCTTGGCCGAACTCAGCCGTGGGTCAAAATATTCGATTCAGGTCAGCCATATGTTTAATTACGGCAACCCCGACGCCGACAAACAGCTTCAGTACTTCAGCGTTTTCGCAAACGCCAACTTCGGTTCCCATAGGCTTAGCGCCGGCTTCGTGCAACAGCCCGAAACCGTGGTCTGTAACGGAGGCGTTTGCCGGCTTGAGCCCGCCTTTAACGGCGCAAAATTATCCTACCAAGTAGTTTTCTAGGCAATTTTCTGAATATCCTCATTCAAAAGCCCGCTTGATAGCGGGCTTTTTTCATCATATTAAACACATTTAGAGAATAATTTTATAATACTATAAAAACACTAATAAATTAAACTCAACAAAGGGTATAAGTGTCTTTTGGAGGAATTAAACCCAAACAGACATGAAGTACATTTTTATTAGCCTATTTACTTTGTTGAGTCTTGCCGCTTCCGGACAAAAACCTGAGACAACTTTAGCCTATGCAAGATATTCAACCTTGTTGCCAAGTAATGGCACTATAGGTATCAGAGCTGGATTTACCCTCGTCAAATACGAAAGAAACATTTATGAACTCGGTTTTTCGATAAACGCAAAAGACGCTGAATCCATTCCCTCCGACTATGAGCCACCTTTTACATTCGTTCCGTTTTCGCTCAACCCTAAGGACGTTCTGTATTCCACTGAACTCTTAGTCGGTAGAATGAAGAATCTAAATGCTCGAGGTACTGTCCGCCTAAATCTAAAGGGCGGTTTAGCCCTCTCATTTTTAGCAGAACCAACAAACTGGACTCCAAAAAATGACGGATGCGTACTGTTTTGTGACGAGAACTACACTTACGATTCCAAAAACACCTTTATGCCCGGCATCGTACTAAAGCCTGAAATAGAGTTTCCTTTTTCTCGAGTCTTCGGCCTCAGTGTAGCCCCAACAGCCATCATAACCACTGGGCACTCGGTTTTCGGCGTAAACTTCGGGATGATAGTCGGGAAGTGTAGACGAAAAAAAATCAGGTTTCGGAAACACGTCAAAAACCACACGCCAAAACGTCACACAACAAACTGATTAAAAGAGCATTGCACGACATTTTTTCATTCCAACCCTCTGTAAAACACCGTCTTCCTGACAATTATTCCGAAAAATAACATTCGGCCCGGGCTTTGGTGAAATTCCTTCGAAACCACATTCCCCCTTTTGCAAAAACAAGCCATGCGGGTTTGTGGATTTAATATTAGGCACAGAAAGTATCAGAACGCTTTCCGAGGCCTTTTAATGATGGAAAAATAAAAACTACTATATGCAATTCGAAAACTTCACCGTAAAGGCGCAGGAGGCCATACAAACGGCAGCCAAGCTTGCGCAAGACCAAAGCCAACAGGTGATCGAGCCGGGACATCTGCTCTCCGCCACCCTCGACGCCGAACCTGGTATCACGAATTATCTGGCTAAAACCCTGAACGTAGACATTCAGGACCTTAAGGAAAAACTGAACAAACTGCGGGCGGGCTACCCCAAAGTATCCGGCGAAGCCCAGCAGGTGTATCTTTCCAACGATACCAACGCCATAATCAAACGCGCCGAGGAGCAAATGAAAAAGCTCGGCGACCAGTACGTTACACTTGAGCATATCCTGCTCGGTATCTTGGCCGGAAGCGACAAAGCCGGTCGTTTGCTGAAAGACGCCGGCATAAAGGAAGCCGACCTCCTAAAGGCCATAAAGGAACTCCGCGGCGGAAAAACCGTCAACGATCCCAACGCCGAGTCCAAGTACAAATCGTTGGAGCGTTACTCTGTCAATCTCAACGAGCTGGCCAAGCAAGGCAAAATAGATCCGGTTATCGGCCGCGACGACGAGATTAGACGCGTATTGCAGATTCTCTCACGCCGTACCAAGAACAACCCGATGCTCGTGGGCGAACCCGGAGTAGGTAAAACCGCTATCATCGAAGGAATGGCCCGCCGCATTGTGGCCGGTGACGTTCCGGAAAACCTCACCGACAAGGTCCTGATTTCGCTGGATATGGGGCTTTTGGTGGCCGGAGCTAAATATAAAGGCGAGTTCGAGGAAAGGCTCAAGGCCGTAATTCAGGAAGTCAAAGACTCCGACGGGCAGATTATACTGTTCATCGACGAGATTCACACGCTGATCGGTGCCGGAAGCGGAGGCGATGGCGCAATGGACGCGGCAAACCTGCTAAAACCCGCCTTGGCCCGTGGTGAACTGCGTTGTATCGGCGCGACTACCATTAAGGAATACCAAAAACATATCGAGAAAGACAAAGCTTTGGAGCGCCGTTTCCAGTCGGTTTTGGTGGAAGAACCCAGTGTCGAAGACTCGATTTCCATCCTTCGCGGCATCAAGGACAAATACGAAGTGCACCACGGCATCCGCATCAAAGACGGAGCGATCATCGCCGCCGTGGAGCTCTCGAACCGATATATTACCGAGCGTTTTCTTCCGGACAAAGCCATCGACCTAATGGACGAGGCCGCGTCGAAACTGCGTATCGCTATCGCCTCTATGCCTGAGGAGCTGGACGAGCTGAACCGCAAGATTATGCAGTTGGAAATCGAGCGTGAGGCCATCCGCCGGGAGAAGGACAAGGAAAAAGAGGAACGCCTCAACAAAGTGTTGGCCGAACTGAACGACAAGCGCAGCCAACTCAACGCCAAGTGGAAAAGCGAAAAGGACGTGATCCAAAGCATCCACAAGCTGAAAGAGGATATCGAAAACTACAAAACCGAAGCCGAACAGGCCGAACGCGCCGGCGACTACGGTAAAGTGGCCGAAATCCGTTACGGAAAAATCAGCGAAGCGGAACAGGAGCTAAAAAAGCTCACGGAAAAATCGAAAGAGCTGGACCAGGAAGGCGCAATGCTCAAAGAGGAGGTCGATTCTTCGGATATAGCCGAAGTGGTGTCAAAATGGACAGGCATCCCCGTAGCCAAAATGATGGCCGGCGACCGTGAAAAACTGTTGCGCCTTGAGCAGGAACTCGGCCAGACCGTCGCCGGACAAAACGAAGCCATAGAGGCCGTAGCCGACGCCGTTCGCCGTAGCCGCGCCGGGCTTCAGGATCCCAAACGCCCGATCGGGTCGTTCCTGTTCCTCGGCCCAACGGGCGTAGGCAAAACCGAACTGGCGAAAGCCTTGGCCGAATACCTGTTCAACGACGAAAACGCCATGGTCCGCATCGATATGTCGGAGTACCAAGAGCGCCACGCCGTCAGCCGATTGGTGGGAGCACCTCCGGGCTACGTGGGTTATGACGAAGGCGGACAATTGACCGAAGCCGTTCGTCGTCATCCGTATTCGGTAATCCTTCTCGACGAGATCGAAAAGGCCCACCCCGACGCATTCAACATTCTGCTGCAAGTACTGGACGACGGACGCCTGACCGACAACAAAGGACGTGTCGCGAATTTCAAGAATACGATCATCATCATGACTTCCAATATGGGAGCGCAAACCATTCAGGAGAATTTCGCCAACATAGACGAAGCTCACGAGGATGAGATTCTTGACCGTACGAAGAAAGAGGTTCTCGACCAACTGAAACAGCAGGTCCGGCCCGAGTTCCTAAACCGAATTGACGAAACCATAATCTTCCGCCCGCTTAGCGTGGCTGACCTACGGAAAATTGTCGGTATCCAGATTCACTTGCTCAAAGACAGGCTCAAGGAAACGGGCGTTCAGCTGGAACTCACCGATCCGGCTTTGGACTTCTTGGCAGAACAAGGCTACGATCCGCAATTCGGCGCAAGACCGCTTAAGCGAGTCATCCAAAGGCTGATGCTTAACGCATTATCGAAAGAATTGCTTGCCGGAAAAATCAAAAAAGACGACGTGATTAGCGTCGAACTCAACGAGAAAAAAGACGGGCTGATCTTCCGCAACTTGCAGTTGCCGGCTGTCCGGAAATAACAAGAAATATCAGATACACGAAAAGCGGTTCTGCACAGGACCGCTTTTTTTGATGGATAAACCTCATCCTTCACCAAAAAGAATCTTGACACGACAATGAGCCAAAGCGTTCCGCCAATAAAAGAAAAAAATACCGCTGATATAAATTTCAAAAACCTTTACAGCCTAATAACTAGACAACAACAATCAATTCACTACTTTCGAACGACCTCAAACCAACCGCATTCCTGGAAATGAAACAACATGAATACCACAAGGAAAAACCTCCTACCATTTCTTCTGCAACTACTCTGCATTCCACTTCTAACGACATTCACAGCCTGTGACGACGACGATGATTGCCATAAAGGCGAAGGCCAAATCACGACCAAAACACTGAACGTCCCTGCATTCAAAGCACTGGAAACTCGGGCCAGTTTCAAGACTATCCTGCGCCAAGGGCCCGTACAGGAAATCAAGGCCACTGGCCACCCGAATATCATCGACCGGCTATCCACCACTGTCAGCGATGGCGTCTGGGAAGCCGGCTTCCAGTCCGGTTGCCATACCGACTTTGAGCTGACGCTCTTCGTTACCGTCCCCATTATCGAATCTGTTGAGAATTCTGGTGCGGGAAACCTTATTGTGGAACAGTTCGAAAATCTCGGCGACCTTGGCCTTAAGCTTTCCGGATCCGGAAATATGACGTTAAACGGAGCCGGCGGTACCGAAAACCTGAATGTAGAATTAAGCGGAAGTGGCAAAATCATACAAAACAAAGACTTTCCGGACCTGAAAAAACTAGACTTGGAAATTGATGGCGCTGGGCCATATCGCGGATTCCCCGTCTCAGCAAACCACTGCGACGTGACTATATCCGGAAGCGGTTCCGCACAAATTAACGCCACTCAACGTCTTGACGCATCGATAAAAGGATCAGGAAGCATCTATTATATCGGCTTCCCTGCGGAAATCAATTCGGATATCACCGGATCGGGAAAAGTGGTGAAAGACGACTGAGCGCCATCATTCACTCCAAAGCCAACACAAGAGCGCAATCCAGCGCTCTTTATTTTTGTTCGTAGCGCTTTTGTTTCTTAGTTTCGGAACATCGGCCAACACTCCTTGGCCATTTACCGAAATCCACCCCGAAATGGCAAAAGACAAAAGCGGATTCTTTAACGATGTCTACGAAGTCGTCAAACTTATACCTCCGGGAAGAGTGACCAGCTATGGCGCAATCGCCGCGTATTTGGGCTCGAAAGGAAGCGCCAGAATGGTTGGCTGGGCTATGAACGCATCGCATGGCAATAAAGATGTGCCAGCCCACCGAGTCGTTAACCGCAACGGTATGTTGACCGGCAAGAGCCATTTCGACCAGAAAAATCCAATGGAAGAACGCTTGCTTGAAGAGGGAATCGAAGTCAAAGACGAGAAGATTCTCCGCTTCAAAGAGGTCTTCTGGGATCCGTCAAAAGAACTTGAGCTTTAAACCTAGCGCCCGTTTTCCGGTTTTGAAATAAATTCCGCACTATGTCAAAAAGAGTATTGATCACCGGCGGTTCAGGGCTTGTCGGCCGTCATCTTATCCGCCATTGCAACAATTTGGGTTGGGACGTTTCCATCCTTAGCCGAAAACGCAAAGCGGTAGACGGCGCCAAGGTATTTCTATGGAACCCCAAAAAGGATTTTGTGGAAGACGGCGCCTTGGATTGTGACGTACTGGTCCACCTAGCCGGAGCCGGCGTAGCCGACGCCCGCTGGACAACTGGACGCAAAAAGGAAATTATGGAGAGCCGGCGACTTCCCGCCCTGCTTTTGGCCAAACAAATACGAGAAAACGGCCAAGGCCCGTCCTCTATCATTAGCGCGTCCGGCATAGGTTTCTATGAACCTGGCGACATATTTACGTTAAGAAACGAGCAAGACCCGATAGGCAAAGGTTTTCTGGCTGATGTTTGCAAAGAATGGGAATCGTCCGCACAAGAAATGGCAAACGCCGGAAAGGCCCGGTTAAGCATCTTGCGAATAGGTCTGGTCATGGCCTCCGACGGTGGCGCATTAGAGAAAATGTCGCAACCCATTCGTTATCTGGCTGGCACTCCTCTAGGAACAGGTAAACAACCCGTCAGTTGGATTCATGTGGAAGACCTCTGCAGAATGATCACTTGGTGTGCGGAAAAAAAACTGGAAGGAACTTTTAACGCCGTAGCACCAGAGGTGGAAACCAATCTCAGCCTAACCAAAGGCATAGGAAAAGTACTCGGAAAACCCGTATGGCCGATCGGCATACCGTCCTTCACATTACGGTTAATGCTTGGCGAGATGGCCGATATTTTATTGGAAGGCCAAGCGGTAAGTCCCGAAAAAATAAAGGGAACAGGTTTCAGTTTCCTCTTCCCTTCAATGGACGCAGCCCTAAAGGATTTGCTTTAGGGCAGACATTCTTTGCCCTTTTCCGATAACGTTTGGAAAATATCAACTCTGCGTATCCGATACGGAAATAATCGTAAACACCCTCTTGCCCGCAGGCGTCTGCACATCCACAGTTTCTCCGACCATCCTGTCTACCAACGCCTTTCCGATCGGCGACACTACGCTCATTTTTTTCTTCTTCGGATCAGCTTCGTCAGATCCTACAATCTGGAATTTGAACACCTTTCCTGTCGGATCCTTAAACTCGATCCACGAACCAAAAATGGCTTTCCCCGGTTCTTTGGGCTGGTTTTCAATCACCTTCAGCACCTTGAACCTGCGGTGGATATAGCTGATTCTACGGTCAACCTCGCGGAGTTTCTTTCGTCCGTAGATATATTCAGCGTTCTCCGAACGGTCTCCCATGGCGGCGGCTTCGCCCACAGCATCGGCCACCATGCGCCTTTCTTTCCAAAGCGCTTCCATCTCGGCATTCAGGGCATCCCAACCCTCTTTCGTTATCCAAATCGATTTCGACATCTATAATCGGATTTTCAGATCGTTTCAAAAAATTCGGCACAGCCGACAATCAAGCGCGCTCCCTCTTTTTCTTGTAAATAGGCACCGTACTGCAAGGCTCACCAAACATCAGGCTTTTTACCACGGGCCTCAGCCTACGGCTAAGCTCCACATAAGCGGATTCCGGCACAGGAACATCTGAACAACCTTTGACCACAACCATGGCGTCACGGAAATCCTCCACGTTTATCGTATCGAGGGCCTCGTGGAAAAGTACCGTTTCCAGCGTCTCCAAAGAACCGAACACCACAATGCGAGCGTGGGGCTCCATCACCGCAGTCAACAGCATATAAGCCCAAGTAGGCACTATGGCGTCGACGGAGCAAGTGATGGCTACGCATTTGCCTGCATACTCCGACCAGTCCGTCTCCTTGACCATTTGTCGAAAATCCTTTTCGCGCAAAACCAGTCCTTGAAAAAGATGGGGGGCCAAATCAAAAACCACCCGCTCGCCTGCCTGATAATATTCTGACAAGTCCAATGAAATCAGCGGGCTCTTTGCCACTCGGTTCACTATCTCTTCAGCCATTAGAATATATTTTTCTTGGGCTTGGTAGCCCTGAATTCCTTTAGATAAAACGGTTCGAAATACGCAACATCCTCAAAACTCTGCTGTTCGTATTTCACGTAAGCCAAATTCCCGATACCTTCGGCCGACGGGGATACGTTTGGCCAAAAAGAAGCGTTCGGATGCTGGCCGAATACCTCCACGCATTTGTCAGAGCCGTTTCCGAAGAAGATCACTTTGCCCTGCTCCAAATACTTATCGTAAGACTCCGGCTCCACAATTACCGCTTGCGTAGGCGAAAGCTCTTTACCTTCCGCATCATACACGGCGCAATACACCTCCATTCTTCTGGCGTCGAGCATGGGGCACAGCAACGCTCCGTCCAAGTTAAAACCCTTTATGGAATTGGCCATTCCCTCAAGCGTATTTACCGCAATAAGCGGAATGTCCAACGAGTAGCAGAGCCCTTTGCCCGTAGATGTCCCGATCCGAAGCCCTGTGTATGAACCCGGCCCCTCAGACACCGCCACGGCCGAAAGGTCTTTGTACGCAAAGCCCGCGTTCTTCACCACATTGTCTATCGCAACGGTCAGCTGGCTGGAATGCGACTTATCCACGAACAACTCTTCCTTCGCCTTCAACACTCCGTCTTCATGCAAAGCCACCGAACACACCGTAGTGGCGGTTTCCAAACTCAGAATCAACGCCATAATTAGATTTGAGAATATATATTTGAGGATTACACGGGACCTATATCAGGTTTGCTCCGTACTTGATGATCAATATCACGACAAAGATAGCAAATGTCGCACTTAATACTTTCGGGCTGGCTTTCAAACTAAGCTTTACGCCCAAAGGCGACGCTAGTATGGTTCCGGCTACAAGAGGCAACACGATTGGAAAAATAATATACCCCATACGTAAACCCTCCACCGAGCTCTCGGCTACAGGTTTAAGCATATTCGCAATTGTCAGAAAGAACGACGTGATAAAAATTACGCCCAAAGATATAGACTTCGCCACTTTGATGTCTGTCGAACAGATCTTGCGCACAGCAGGATTAATCAAAACCCCGCCGCCCAAACCGGAAAGCGAAGAAACCCCTCCACTCAACAATCCAGCAACAAATAATCTTCCCGCCGTTCTCCGTTCGACCAATAATTTATTTTCGTATTGTTTGCGGTCGCTACGGATTGTCTGTATAAGGATATAGACCAAAATAACAACAACCACTATCGAGAACTTTTCCTGATTGTACCAAGAAGAGTAAACCACAAGGTACAGAAAGCCAAGAGAGCTAATAGTCGCTCCAAAGCCAACCCAAGCCACGTCTTTCCAATAGAACACCTTATTGCGGATCTGGGCAATATTGCCGGAAAAGGAAGCGAACATGGCTCCAAACAACGAATTGGCGATAACAAACTGCGCCATCTCGCTATCCGCTACGCCGTAGTGTTTTAACACTTCAGGCAATATTAAAATATAAGCGAGCCCCCCGCCCAATCCCAGGAAGCCCGCTATAAAACCGCCGGCAATGCCAGCGATAAAAATTAACAGTATCTCGATCATTGTGACTTATTACTGATTGCTAGTCAACAAAGATTCGTATTTTTCTTTATCAGACAAGATGTCAAGAGCTTTCTTTACATCCGGATCGTGTTTCAACCCTGATTCCACCATTCCTCTGCTCAAGAAGAAGCGACCGCTTATCTCTTGGCTCAAGATCGGCCGGATCTGCTTCTGGAATTGCGTCAAGTCAGCTTTCTTGTCATGTCGAATTTTCTCTCCAATTTTCACCAACTCGTCCTGTACACCTTCACTCATCGATTCTTTGGAGGTCAATTCGATCAAACGCTCCAACGCCAATTCCGAACGGGTTTCGTAATCGTAATCCTTGTCAGACAACCACGCTACGAAATCAGCATAATCTTTATCCGAAACGGCGAAAGACTTTGGATCTACGTTTTTGCCTTGGTTGTTATAGTAATACGTGGTAGCGTAGTCGAACACCAAACCTTTATTCAGCAAGCTGATAGCGATCGGCGGAAGATCAGTACGCTTCACTTCGATATCAGGGTTAAGTCCAGCTCCATCGTAAACCACACGACCGTTTTTGGTCTTGAACGCTGTCTTCAACGAATCGGCAAGCTTTACACCGTGGCCGTTTTTGTCTTTTTGGCTATAGTCAATCGCCTGAATACAACGTCCCGAAGGAATGTAGTACTTGGCCGTTGTCACTTTCAATCTTGAGTTATAAGATAAAGGTCTTGTAGTCTGTACCAAACCTTTACCGAAAGTACGGGAACCCACCAAAACCCCGCGATCATAGTCCTGCATTACTCCCGAAACAATCTCGGAAGCCGAAGCGCTGCGTCCGTTTGTCAAAACCACCAACGGAATCTTATCGTCCAACGCACCGTTCAGTGTCTTATATGTCTTGTTCCAGTCAGTAACTTTACCTTTGGTGTACACCACTTTTTTACCTTTCGAAACAAATACGTTCGAAACGTTTACCGCCTCATTAAGCAAACCGCCCGGGTTACCGCGCAAATCAAGGATCACTGAGTTTACGCCTTCGCCTTTCAAGTCTTTCAAAGCGTTACGCACTTCTTTGCCGGCTCCCGTAGTAAAGTCCGTAAGCTTGATGTACCCGACATTGTCGTTCACTTTACCGTAATAAGGAACGTTCTTAAGGGTAATTTTCTTTCTATGAATCTGGAATGTCTCAGGCGTTTCGCTGTCCATTCTCTGGATCTTGATTTTCAGGCTCGTATTCGCTTGGCCTTTCAGAAGTTTGCTGATATCGGAAGTATTCTTTTCACTTACGTCGATTCCGTCGATTTCCAATATCTGATCGCCCACCTTCAATCCCGATTTTTCGGCGGGAAAACCTTCATAAGGCATCATTACCACGTTTTTCCCGCGGTTGCGACCTATCAACGCCCCAATTCCGCCGTACTCGCCGGTAGTCATGGTGCGGTAATCCTCTATATCGTCTTCGGGGATGTAGTTGGTGTACGGGTCAAGGGACTCCAACATCGCGTCCACGCCTGTTTTCATCAGCGTGTTGGGGTTCACTTCGTCCACATAATAGGCGTTGACCTCTCTAAACAATGTTGCGAAAATGTCAAGGTTCCTGGCTATGTCAAAATAGCGTTGGCCTTTCTCGACCAACTCGGTTTTGCCTGTAAAAGCGGCCAGTGAAAGAAACAGTACGACGAGAAGGCCCCAAGAGGCCTTAGTGATTTTTCCCTTTTTCTTCATGGTGATTGGACTATGCTGGTTTTGAGACACTATTGCTTAAACGTTCTAAGACCCTTTTTAGTTTAAGTTCGACACGGTCATACGCCAAAAAATCCTTCCCCACATAAATAAGGGCCACAAGCAGGACCTTATCTCCCTCGGAAACCGGGGCGAGTGTGTTTTTATTGAGGCGATAAGCCTCCTTGATTCTCCTTTTTAACGTGTTACGGTCCACGGCCTTCTTAAAATTTCGGCGGGGTACCGTAAACAATACACTGTTATACGGCGTTGCGCGAGATTTGTCTACGGGCAAGTAAACAACCTTATAGGGATATAAAAAAAAAGAGGAACCTTTCGAAAAAAGTTCCTTTATGAGCTTTTTACTGTGAAGCCTTTCGGACTTCCTAAAAGTTTTTCTACCCGCCTCGGCTACATTTGTCATTAAGCCTGGTTTAGGTGCGAAAAACTCTTATTTGTGTGTCTTCTGGTCAGAAACAGTAAGGCGCTTTCTGCCTTTGGCTCTTCTTCTGGCCAATACAGCTCTTCCGCTTACACTCTCCATTCTTGAACGGAAACCGTGCTTATTTTTTCTCTTTCTCTGCGAAGGTTGGAATGTTCTTTTCATCGATCTAGATTATTTTTGGCTCGCAAATATACGAATTATCAATAACAAAACAATTTACGCCAAGCGATTTACTTTCAGCGTTATACCGGAATGCCCAGACATTACCGCATACGCCAACTTTTTTTCGCTGACAAACCGCAAATGTAGCAAGGCCTCGCGAATATTCATACAATTAATGCGCACAAACAAAGCCATAAGCGGCACGGAACTTCCATAAAACCCGGGGAATAGCCCTAGGGTTATGTCCGAAACCGTGATTATCTCTCGTCTATCACATATATTTGGACGACAAAATAAAAGCGAGGCAAAGCCATGCGGAACACCACTTACAGCGTAGACCAAGTAAACAGCCTGCCCCCAAACCCGGGCATTTATAAATATTACAACGCCGAAGGCCAGATCATTTACGTCGGCAAGGCCAAAAACCTTAAGAAAAGGGTCCAGAGTTATTTCCTGAACAAAGCCAACCACAACCTGAAAACCAGGAGAATGGTGGCGGAAATAAAGGCTATAGAAATTGCCATCGTAAACTCCGAAAACGATGCCCTGCTACTTGAGAACAACCTTATCAAGGCTCATCAGCCCCGCTACAACATCCTGCTCAAAGACGATAAGAGCTATCCTTATATACTGATCACCAACGAGCCGTTTCCCCGTATTTTCCCCGTCCGGAATCCCGACAAAAAATTCGGAACGCTCTATGGCCCGTACGCAAGTATCCGTATGGTAAACGCCATAATGGAACTGTTTCGCGAACTCTTCCACGTACGCACCTGCAAGCTGAACCTGACCGAAAGGTCCATCGCCCAAGGCAAGTTCGACGTTTGCCTCGAATACCATATCGGCAAGTGTTTGGCTCCCTGCGTAGGCAAAATCGACAGGGAAACTTACATGGAGGAGATCGATCAAGCCGCGCATATTTTGAAAGGGCGGATGGGCATCGTTAAAAACCACTTCAAGGAAAAGATGCAGAAAGCCGCCGAGACGCTGGAATTCGAAGAGGCCGAACGGTACAAACAAAAGATGCTTTCGTTGGAGAATTATCAGTCGAAAAGCGTAATCGTAAACCCTAGATTCACCGACATCGACACCTTCACCATCGTTTCCGACGAGGAATATGCCTATCTCAATTACCTGAACGTGGACCGTGGAGCGATCCGCTACACCAAAACGGTCTCTTTCAAGAAAAAACTCGACGAATCGGACTCGGAAATCCTGCAACTGGCCATCGTAGCCTTCCGTGACGAGTTCAAAAGCCAAGCCACCGAAATTCTGAGCAATATAGAAATGGAGACTTTCGGCGAACTGGAAATCACAGTCCCGAAAATCGGCGATAAACGCAAACTCGTCGAGCTTTCCGTCAAAAACGCCATGCATTTCAAGAAAGAAAGGCTGGAAAAGAAAAAAGAGCGGAAAGGCAAGCCAAACCACCTGATGGACACGGCAAAAAAAGAATTGCGTCTGGATACGGAACCGACACACATCGAGTGTTTTGACAACTCCAACATCCAAGGCACGAATCCCGTGGCTTCGATGGTTTGTTTTAAAAACGGCAAACCTTCCAAGAAGGATTACCGCAAGTTCAAGATCAAAACCGTAGTCGGGCCGGACGATTTCCGATCGATGTACGAGATCGTAACCCGGCGCTACAAACGCCTGCGCGACGAGGAACAGCCTTTCCCAAATCTCATAGTGATCGACGGCGGCAAAGGCCAGCTTTCATTTGCCGTACAGGCACTCAAAGATCTGGGGCTGTTTGGGCAGATTCCTATTATCGGCATCGCCAAAAGGCTCGAAGAGCTCTATTATCCGGAAGATCCCGTACCTTTATTGCTCAATAAGAAATCCGAAACCCTGAAAATGCTGCAACACGCCCGCGACGAGGCGCACCGTTTCGCCATCACCTTCCACAGGGACTTGCGAAGCAAAAACGCTTTCGGAACGGCTCTGGAACACATCAAAGGAATCGGTCCCTCTACGGCCGAAAAGCTTCTTAAGGAATTCAAATCCGTCAAGAATATCGAAAAAGCCGGATTGGAGGAAATTTCGAAAATTGTAGGGGAGAAAAAAGCGCGGACAATCCTTGACGGATTGGCCGGAGAAGAAATTTGACAAAGCCACAACCGCGGCACTTCCACATTCCAGAAGTCCAGCGCATAGCCAAAGGCGAATCAAACTACTGGATCCTTTCCTCTTACTTGGTTTGGGACAAAAAACAAAAACCTGAAAATATTCTGACCAAAACTGAAAAAGCCCGCAGAATCGCGGGCTTTTTCAACCTTATATCTTCTCGTGTATCCGAAATTCTTACACGTAACGATCAACATGAAGATGGTCAACTTCAAAAAGAAGCCTCGAAACCATCGTAGTCGCTCCCAAAGGCCCGGCCCAATACCCGAGTTTAGAACATTTGATTTTACAACCTTCGTGAAGTTCCTTGAGCGAAAACTGCATTACGGCCAAACGCACGGGATAAAGCAAAAGCTCCTGAGCGTTACTCATCATTCCGCCCAAAACGATCAGCTCGGGATTGAACAAGTTGATAAACGAAGACAAAGCTTTGCCAATATACGTTCCGGCTCGCTGAATCTCACGCAACGCGAAAGCGTCGCCACCGCGAGCGGCCTCTATTACCATTTCCAGAGTCACTTTCTGCGGATCGCCGTCAGCCATTTTCATCAGCACGCTGCTTTCGCCTTCGGCCAATAATTTCTTACAGCCTTCGGTCATCGCCTTGCCCGAGGCCACAGCCTCCAGACAGCCGTTCTTGCCACAATCGCAAAGCGCCCCTTCCTCATCTACATATATATGCCCGAACTCTCCCGAGAAACCGGTCGAACCACGATACAGCTTTCCGTCCAGAATAATACCCATACCGATACCCCAGCCGATGTTCATGTAGGCCGCGTTCCCGACGTCTTTGGCTTCGCCAAATTCCATTTCGCCGTAGGTCATGGCGTTTACGTCGTTATCCAGAAAAACCGGCACGCCGACAATGCTTTCCAACTCTCCGCGAAAATCGGAATCCGTAAGGTGCGTGTAGCTCGTTCCCGTAGAGCTGTCCACAAGACCGGGCAAAGCCACGCCAATACCGGTTAGGTCGCTTGTAGAAATCCCCGACTGGGCGCAAGCCTCGTGAATGTAATTCTTCATCTGCTCCAAAGTGACACTGCTGTCCTTCAGGTTCACAGGCTCGATTTGGTCACGGTAAAGCACATCCTGCGAAAAATTCAGGACCACAACGTTTGTAAAACCTTTGGAAAGATGGAGACCCAAAAAATAAGCGCCCTCCGGATTCAAAGCATAAGCCGTAGGCGGACGCCCCACTTTAAGGTCCGTCAGCTCGATCAGCTTTACCAGCTTGTCGGCTTCCAGCTCCTTGATCAGTTCCGACACCATGGTCACCGTCAGCTCCGTTTGCTTAGAGATGGCCGACAGCGACAGCGTGCCGTGGTTTTTGAGGGCTTTTAATATTATATTTTTACGTATACGCCTTTTTTGCGATACTTTTCCTTCGTTTTTTACTCTGATCATGATCAATCTTTTTCGTCCGGACCGGGCACAAAACAGGCCGTTGGTCCGCGTCGGCATGCGAAGGGCTGTGGCCAAACGAAAAAAGGCGCGGTCCATTACCGCACGCCAACAGCCTTACCCTTCAGCGGTTATCGTTCAAATTTAACCTAAATTTCATTAATAAAACTCCCGAAACGACGCTATTTACGCAAACACACCCAAGATTGTTGCCCTGTTTTTTATTTGGTCGGCTAATTACATTAATTTATTTAAGTAAAATTAAAAATGTATTGCTATTTCAGTTTTGACTAACTAATATTGATCATCAATTACAAAAAGCAAGAATTAATTATTCATAGAAGATTTACTTTTTGAATTACACATATCTATGAAACCAACTCTTTTGATCCTGGCGGCCGGCATGGGAAGCCGCTACGGAAGCCTGAAACAAATTGACCAGTTCGGTCCTTCGGGCGAGACGATCATCGATTACTCCATATACGACGCCATCGAGGCCGGATTCGGGAAACTGGTTTTCGTTATCCGAAAAAATATCGAACAGGAATTCCGGGATGTTTTCGTAGACAAATTCGCCGGGCGCATTGATATCGAATACGCTTTCCAAGAGCTCGATATCGTTCCGGAAGGCATTGACGTGCCCGACACCCGCAAAAAGCCTTGGGGAACAGGCCACGCCGTAATGGTAGCCGCCGAAAAAATCCAGGAGCCTTTCGCCGTCATCAACGCCGATGACTTTTACGGAGGGGCGTCTTTCCGCCTTATCGCCGATTATCTGAAAACCCTTGATCCGAACGATATTTCCAAGCAGTGCATGGTGGGCTACAAGCTTTCCAACACGCTGTCCGAAAACGGCTACGTTTCCAGAGGAATCTGCGACACGGACACCGAAGGCAACCTTACCGGCGTAACGGAACGCACGCATATTACTGTGGAAGAGGGCGTAATCGCCTACTCGGAAGGTGACGTGAAGGTGAAACTCAAGGGCGAGGAAGTGACATCGATGAACATGTTCGGCTTGACGCCGGCGGCTTTCCCTGAATTCGAGCGTATGTTCTCGGATTTCATCGAAAGCAACATCGAACAGCCGAAGGCGGAATTCTATCTTCCTTCAGTTGTCAACGAGTTGGTCAAAAACGGCTCTTCCCAAGTAAAAGTGCTCGACACCGACGACAAATGGTTTGGTGTGACATACCGCGAAGACAAACTCGTGGCCATCGAGCGCATCAAGGAGCTCGTTGCCAAAAATGTTTACCCATCTAACCTTTGGAAATCATGATCGAAACGAACGTAACCTACGATCTGGAAAAACTCGCCGGATTTTTTGAGCTGAAAGGCACTTTCGCAAGTGGCGAGCCATTCGGTTCCGGCCATATCAACGACACTTTCGCACTCCGCACCGCCGAGGAAGATTGCCCGGATTACGTGCTTCAGCGCGTAAACCACCAAATCTTTCCCGATGTGCCGGGCGTGATGGACAATATCAGCCGCGTAACCGAGCATATCCGCAAAAAACTTGAGGAAAACGGCGCCGACGAAATCGACAGACACGTGGTGACGGTAGTTCCGGCCAAAGACGGCAAGCTGTACCACAAAGACGAGGAAGGCAACTTCTGGCGTATTCTCGTGCTTGTTCCGGACAGTAAAAGCTACGATATCGTAACTACGGAACAACAGGCTTTCGAAGGCGGAAAAGCTTTCGGACAGTTCCAGACACAACTCGCCGACTTGCCGGGCGGGCCATTGGTTGAGATTCTTCCTAACTTCCACAACGTGGTTACCCGTTTCGCCACTTTCGAGGAAAACATCGCCAAAGACCCAGTGGGTCGAGTAAAAAGCGTTGAGGAGGAAATCACTTTCTTGCGTGACCGTTTCGAGGAGATGAAAACCATCCATACGCTCGGTCAGGAAGGAAAAATTCCGGTTCGCGTAACACACAACGACACGAAATTCAACAACGTACTGCTCGATTCGGAAGACAAGGCGCTCTGCGTAGTCGATCTTGACACCATCATGCCGGGCTACGTTCATTTCGACTTCGGCGATTCGATCCGCACCACCACCAACACCGGCGCTGAGGACGACCCGAACCTCGACAACATCTCGATGAACATCAAGCTTTTCGAAGCTTATACCAAAGGTTTCCTCGGAGAGACTCTCGATACGCTCAACGAAGTGGAGATCGAGCATCTCGCTCTTTCGGCCAAGCTCTTGACTTACATCATGGGCCTCCGCTTCCTTACGGACTACATCGACGGTGACAACTATTATAAAATCGCTCACAAAGAGCACAACATCCAGCGTGCCCGCGCCCAGTTCAAATTGCTCAAGAGCATGGAAGAGCAGTTTGAGGAAATGCAGGCCATCATCCGCAAAATCGCCGGGAAATGAGAGAGCTCTCGTTTGTGAAAATTCCCGCCGGCGTTGACACCGCGGACCTGAAAGCGGTTTCGGAGTTTTTGTCCCAAAAATGCGACACGCACAAAGTGGACAACACGCCGTGGCCGGAACAATTCCCGTACAAACCAGAGGTTTCCTTCTCCGGCGCCCATGACGGAAAGGCTGTTTACCTACGCTTCGACGTAAACGAACAGCAGATCTTGGCCACCAATACGGAAATCAACCAGGAAGTCTATCAAGACAGTTGCGTGGAATTCTTCATCGCCGTAGACGACGAAAGTTATTACAACTTCGAATTCAACGCCGTAGGCACTTGCCTGGGCGGTTTCCACGACGCCGAGCGCGATTACCGCCTCCACGAAGACCTGTTGTCCGGAATCACAACCCTCGCTTCTTTGGGCGAAGGCCCGATCGACAAGCCGGTAGGCGGAGAGTGGAACCTCACGGTCCGGATTCCAAGCGGTGTTTTGGAGCAACATTCCGGATTCGCCTTTGGCGGAAACGGCGCCAGGGCCAACTTCTACAAATGCGGAGACAATCACAAAACACCGCATTTCGTAAGCTGGAATATGATCGAATTCGAAAAACCGAATTTCCATTTGCCCGAATTTTTCGGCAAAGTGACATTCGAATAAAAAGAACCTCTTAATCGCTAATCACAGCGAAAGGACGGGGCGCAAGCTCCGTCTTTTCTTGTTTACGGCCCCCGAGCCAAACACTCTTCACTTTTTCCTTACTACTTAAAGATAATCGAGTTATTTTTGCGGGAAATTTTATCCGAACGGATCCGGCCTCAGGCGGTTATACTTCCTTTACGGCCTCCTGAAAATGTAGGAAACCGTCGGACATCACCGTTAAACAGATTATCAACCCGATTATGACAAGCGATCAGCTTAAGGAATTAAAGGCGCGCATCTCGGCCTTGAGGGGGTACCTTTGACTACGCCACGAAGAAAGAAGAAATAGAGGAGGAAGAACTCCTGACCACCCAACCGGACTTTTGGACTGAGCCGAAAGAGGCCGAAAAAGTGCTACAAAGCATCCGAAACAAAAAAGTTTGGACCGACGCTTTCGAGAAAGTCGAAGGATTTTCCGACGACGTCGAGACACTGTACGAATTCTACCAAGAAGGCGACGTGGAAATGGCGGAGGTTGAGGCCGAATACGCCAAAGCCATCGAGGCCCTGGAAGAGTTGGAATTCAAAAAAATGCTCAGCGGCGAGGAGGATCAGCTCAACGCCATTATGGAGATCAACCCGGGCGCCGGCGGAACGGAAAGCCAGGACTGGTGCTCTATCCTGATGCGGATGTACCTGATGTGGGGCGAGAAGAACGGCTTCAAAGTCCGCGAGCTCAACTATCAGGAAGGCGACGTGGCCGGCGTAAAGCAGGTTACGCTCGAATTCACCGGAAATTTCGCTTACGGCTACCTCAAGTCGGAAATCGGCGTACACCGCTTGGTGCGCATCTCGCCGTTTGACTCCGGCGGACGCCGTCACACTTCGTTCGGTTCAGTATACGTATACCCGGAAGTTGACGACACGATAAGCATCGAGGTCAACCCGGCCGACATCACTTGGGAAACTTTTCGCTCTGGCGGTAAAGGCGGGCAGAACGTAAACAAGGTGGAAACCGCCGTACGTTTGCGCCACTCCGCTTCGGGACTCGTGGTGGAATGCCAAGAGGAACGTTCGCAGTTGCAGAACAAGGAAAAAGCCATGCAGATGTTGAAATCGAGGCTTTACCAGATCGAGATCGAGAAGCGGAACGCCACCAAGGCCGAAGTGGAAAGCTCGAAAATGAAGATCGATTTCGGTTCGCAGATCCGTAACTACGTGTTGCACCCGTATAAACTCATCAAAGACGCCCGTACCGGACATGAGCGCACAGACGTACAAAACGTACTCGACGGCGACATTAACGACTACATCAAGGCATTCCTGATGGGATACAACACTAATGAAAAAGACTGACCGTTAACCTTTACGGACATTCAAGCTATCAGAAGCCTTGTCCCTCTCGGGCAAGGCTTTTTTACACCTAAACATCTACACAAAGGGAAAGAATGGAGAGTAAGGATAAAAAAGGAATCTACACGGGACAATTCTGGTTGCTGTGTACCAGTAGCCTCCTGTTTTTCGGTAGTTTCAATATGCTTTTACCCGAGTTGCCCAACTTCCTGACCAAACTCGGCGGAGCGGATTACAAAGGCTGGATTATCGCCATTTTCACCGTAACGGCTGGGTTGTCCAGGCCATTCAGCGGCAAACTCACCGACAAAGTCGGCAGAATTCCCGTGATGATGTTCGGCGTAGCCGTATGCGTCCTTTGCGGTTTTCTTTATCCGCTCGTGGGTAGCGTATTCGGCTTCTTGTTATTGCGCTTTGTCCACGGACTTTCCACAGGCTTTAAACCGACAGCCACAAGCGCATACGTAGCCGATATCATTCCGGCCGAAAGGCGTGGCGAAGCTTTGGGCCTTTTGGGTATGGCCGGCACAACGGGAATGGCCCTGTCTCCCCTTTTCGGCAGCGCCATCACCAACGCTTTCGGCTTGGAAGCGCTGTTTTACTCGTCATCCATTATAGCTGCCATATCCGTTCTGATTCTGTTCGGAATGAAAGAGACTTTGCCAAATCCCGAAAAATTCAAGGCATCGCATCTCAGAATCAGCCCCGGCGACGTAATCGAGCCCAAAACACTTCCCGCCGCGGTTGCTGTATTACTCACGATGTTCTCTTTTGGAATAATGTTGACGCTTATTCCCGATTTCTCGGAACATCTTGGTTTTGACAATAAAGGAATCTACCTGACCGTATTCACAATCGCGTCGGTGTGTTGCAGGTTTTTCGCCGGTAAAGCGTCCGACAAGTACGGACGTGTCAACGTAATGTTGATTACTTTGTGGATAACCGTGATAGGCCTACTGGTCACAGGCTTCGCCACTACGCAAACCACTTTCTTGGCCGGCGCGGTGATATTCGGAATCGGTTCGGGGTCCACTACTCCGGCTCTTTACGCTTGGACAATCGACATAAGCGACCCGAACAAGCGCGGAAAAGCCATAGCGACTATGTATATCGCTTTGGAACTTGGTATTGGCGGAGGCGCACTGGTATCGGCCGCATTGTATGACAACAATCCGGAGAGGCTGAATCTGGCGTTTTCGACGGGAGCTTTGCTTTGCGCACTCACATTTTTCTACCTTCTCGCTTTCCGCAAAAGATCAACGGACAAAGCACTGGCTTCCTAAAAAGAATAGGGCCCGAAGATTGATTCTTCGGGCCCTATTTACGCCCAATTCAGATTAGGTCATCCGGTAAATTAACGTCCGTCAGGTAATCATCGGAATCAGCCGAATCCATTACCCGCAGGCGATCAAAACAGCGACAGTCCTTATCGAAGAGCACTTCGACATAAAAGTCGTAAATACAGTAAAGGTTTACCAATCTGCCGGAAATCGAATACCGTTTTCCTACAAGTTCGCCTTCGTTTCCAAGCAGACTCTTTTGCAATGGCCAAGAGAGGGCATAGAAATGGGATGGAGACATGTTGTTCATAACAAACTCGGGATAGCTTGTGGATTCAGGGACACTCAAAAGTAGAAAAACGACTTTTCTTTTTTGGTTCGGAATAGACGAAAAAATACGTTTGTATAGAAAACCCTAAGTTTGGTTACATATTCGGCAAATTATAGCCGAAACCTAGGACTTGTCAGGGCGTTTCCTCAAAAGGCTACCAAAAAAATCATGTAAGGTGCCCGCTAAATACGAATAAGGGCTTTTTGAAAGCCTCAGGAAGAACGTTTTGCTTTCTTCCAGATCTTTTTTCCTTTTTTGAAAGCCCCGTGATTTCGCTTGGCATACTTCCTTATCGTTTTGAAGTATTTTTCGGCTTCCTTCTTATTTCCATCTCTCGCGGCCATCTCCTCAAGGCTCAAAAGCGCATACAAATGATACCCCGATTCATAGTATCCGTTTTCTTTTACAAACTCCAAAACCCTAAGATAATTCTCTTTGGCTTTATCGAATTGCAAACGAACTTCATGGTATTGCCCAAGAAAAAACGCCGCATATCGCCCCGCGTTTGGTCCGTAGCCAAAGCTTGCGGAATCGATTTTTTGCAGAATTTCCTCGCAAGCCGCCTTCATTTCGGTGTGCTGGCCTGTGGCGTAAAGCGCCCGGGCGTAGTACCTATGGAAAACGGGATTTTCGGGATACAGCTTATGCAAGTAACCGGTTATACGCAGAACTTCCGCTTTGTGTTTCCCCTCCAGATTAAGTATTCTCAATAAAAAAAACTGCGCTTCCGTACGAGTATAAAACGCATTGTTGGCCACTTCCCGCAATTGCTCTATTCCCTTTTCCTTATCGCCGTTGCGAAAGAAAAGCATGATTGGCCTCAACACAGCATAATTCTCCGGAATCCACTCCACAAAATAATTATAGAGGCCATCGCCAAAAAGCAGTTCGGGGCTCATTTCCGAGCGCTCATAGCATTCCTCCATATACTTTAGCGCCAGACGGGCTTGGGTAGCCGCTTTGCGCCATTGCTTGCGCTCGCCAAGAAGCCTTCCTTTGAAAGCATGTGAAGCGGCAAGAAAAAAAGAGGCCTCAACCTTTGTGCGATCAATCTTATAAATGCCTTTGCACAAAGCTATCGAGGTGTCCATATAGGCCAAAAAGCGCTTGTCATAAGCCTTATTTTCTATATTGGGCTCAATCTTCCACCATTCGGCAAGGCCACGGAGAAAATAAGGCATCGGGTGCCAGCCGTACTCTTCCTTGAGCTCGGCAAAGCATTGTTCCATTTTGTCAAAATCGTATCCGTAGATGCTGTTAAGCATCTCCGTAGACGCAATTTGGGCGTTCAGATCCGTCAAAAGCATAGTGCCTTCGATACGGCTATTCTCGACAACCTGAGCACCGGCGTTCAAGACGCACGTTGCGCAAAAGGTTATCATGATCAATATATTCCTGAACCACCTCATTTCTCCGTTTTTATGTCTCAGGCACCGCCGTTATGTCCGGGTGCCGTTTTCCAAGGCTTGCTCGTCCAAAATACGGTCCAACAAACGCTCGCAAGACCTTCTCAACATCTTATAAACGTTCTCAAAGCCGTCATCGCCTCCGTAATACGGATCCGGAACTTCCTCTCCCGTCCCGATTGTGTCGAAATCCCGCATCATTACGAGCCTATAATCGTCCGTGACACCGTTTTCCAATCTACGGATATTATCCATATTCGACTGGTCCATCGGGATGATGTAATCAAAGTCTTCAAAATCCTCCTCGACAAACTGTCTCCCACGATGGTCTAGCCTGATTCCGTATTTCCTCGCCACCGCAACGGACCTCGGATCTGGATTTTTGCCCAAATGATAAGCCGCCGTTCCCGCCGAATCAGATTCGACTACACCCTCAAGGCCTTTTTCTTTAACCAAATGGTCGAAAATTCCCTCGGCTAGCGGAGAGCGACAAATATTGCCGAGACACACGAATAACACTTTAGCCATGATATCAACACTATTTTTAGAAATCCAGAATTCAGGCTTTCGCCAAAATCATCGTCTGTTTTTGTCCAATTGCTTGATCAGCACCCGGAAATCTTTCGGATAAGGCGCTTCTACAAAGATCACCTTCCCGTCAACATCCTTAAACTCGATACTCTTAGCATGGAGGGCGAAACGTCCGATCAACGGCTGTTCCTCAACGTACCGGCCGATATTGTATTTCTTCTTGATCTCCGAAAGGAAAAGCTCTTTCCCGCCATAACGAGTGTCACCGGTAATCGGCGTACGCATCGCGGCCAAGTGAATACGGATTTGGTGCATACGCCCAGTTCTCGGACGGGCCTCCACCAACGTATGGCGCTTATAGCCTTCCAAAGTGTTAAACAGCGTTTCCGCCGGCTTTCCTTTTGAGTAATCGATCTTCACCACACCGTGTTTCAAAGGAAGGATGGGAAGTTCGCAAACCTTGTCGTGATACTCGTGCAAACCGTCGATCACCGCATGGTAAACTTTGTTCACTTGCCTTTTCTCAAATTGTATAGAAAGGTTACGGTAAGCTTCTGGATTTTTAGCGAATACCAATGCGCCACTGGTGTCTTTGTCAAGACGATGGCAAGCCTGAAGTTCTTCGTCATGAGCTTTGGCCAACGAAAGAACGCTGGTATCCTCATGGCGATCGTCAAGGGTTGAGAAACGGGGCGGTTTGTTCACCACCACGTAATTGTCGTTCTCAAATATTATAAGGTCTTCGAATCTAATTCTTTTCATAAATGTCGCGTCTTGCGGCCGGATTGTATTTCCGCTTTTTCGGAACAGCAGAAAGTCCAGTTTGCAAAATTGATAAAAATAGCGACGAAACGGAAATGCGAGACCGGTAATCGGCCCAAAACAGTTGACTTAGAGGCAAAGGGACTCCCGATTCGAACAAAAACAAAACCCCGGGCAGGTTATCGCCCAGGGTTTATCTGATTTGCCATATAAAAGAAGATGCAATGAAGGCGTAAAGTCAGTACGCCTTCAATATTTTTCGGAAAGGCTTACTTGGCCGCTTCGAAATTTTTCGAAACTTGTTCCCAGTTCACAACGTTCCAGAACGCCGAAATATAATCCGGACGACGGTTTTGGTAGTGAAGATAGTAAGCATGCTCCCAAACGTCGAGTCCGAGAATAGGCGTAGCCGGGCACTCAGACACGTCCATCAACGGGTTGTCCTGATTTGGCGAAGAGCAAACGCAAAGCGAACCGTCAGCCTTAACGCAGAGCCAAGCCCAACCCGAACCGAAACGGGTAGCTCCGGCTTTGGCGAATTCAGCCTTAAACTCATCGAAAGAACCGAAAGTGGCATCGATAGCCTCGGCCAAAGCGCCTGTAGGAACTCCGCCTCCGTTTGGAGAAAGTACAGTCCAGAACAAGCTGTGGTTGAAGTGACCACCACCGTTATTGCGAACGGCCGGACCGAACTTGCTGATGTTCTTCATCAGGTCTTCCAAAGAAAGGCCTTCCGCTTCCGTGCCTTCGATAGCCTTGTTCAGGTTCGCTACGTAAGCGGCGTGATGCTTGTCATGGTGGATTTCCATGGTTCTTGCGTCAAAGTGAGGCTCAAGGGCGTCAAACGCATAAGGGAGAGCTGGAAGTTCAAAAGACATTGTAGTATCGTTTAATGTTGTCAAAATATTTTAGGGCAATCTTAATGCTCAGCGTCGCAATTTTTTGAAGAAGCGGTCCATTAAGGCGGCGCACTCGTCGGCTAAGACTCCAGAAACGACTTGCGTCTTCGGGTGCAGCAAAGGAGGTTGCTGTTTCGCGTATCCCCGTTTCTCGTCCGTAGCCCCGTACACCACGCGCCCAAGTTGCGCCCATGAAAGCGCACCGGCACACATAACGCAAGGCTCCAAAGTCACGAACAATTCGCAGTCCGGCAGATACTTAGCCCCGAGGTGGTTTTCGGCCGCCGTTACGGCCAGAATTTCGGCGTGAGCCGTTACATCCAGTAATCGTTCCGATTGGTTGTGCGCCCGGGCTATTACCCTTTTTTTGCACACCACCACCGCACCCACGGGTATTTCCCCTTCTTCCTCGGCGAGCTCGGCCTCTTGCAAAGCCAAGCGCATAAAATGCTCGTCTGAGTGAGCGCTAAATTCCATGATAAGTATTAGAATTTCAAGTTGAGACAATCACTTATATCGATTTTAATATAGCAAATTTTGATGAAAATACTCTCGCATACAGGCTTCCGACAGCAAGGAACGGATAAACATAGCGAAACCTTGATTTTTTATTTTATCAATTAATTTTTCTACTTTAAAGAAGTCTATTTTCTTTTAAAAACCTGATTATCCAAATTTTTTAAACAACACCCAACGCTCTTACACATCTAAACCCTGATGATAAGTATATGAAATTTACGTCTAAAATCACGAGATTAGCGTTGCTTCCTCTAAGCGGCGCGGCCTTGTTTTGCTCCTGCGCCCCAGAGAGCGGCAAGAACGACAAACTTATGGCAAGCATGATGAAAGAAGCGCCTGACGCACGGAAAGATCCGAAGAAGCTGACCAAGCACGGACATACCCGGATAGATAATTACTATTGGATGAACGATCGGGAAAACCCGGAAGTCATCGATTACCTGAACGCGGAAAACGATTTTACGAAAAAAGTACTGGCCCATACCGACGATTTCCAGAAGAATCTGTTCGAGGAAATGAAAGGCCGGATCAAGCAAACGGACATGTCGGTGCCGTACACTTTGCGCGGACACGTATACTACACCCGCTACGAGGAAGGCAAAGAATATCCGTACATCTGCCGTAAGGTAGCGGGGCAAGACGAGGAGAAAATCTTACTCGACGTTCCCGAAATGGCCAAAGGTTTCGAGTTTTTCCAACTCGGAGGAAGCAGTGTCAGCCCCGACAACAAATTCCTCGCTTTTTCGGAAGACACTCTCGGACGCCGCAAGTATACGATCAAGGTGAAAAATATTGAGACCGGCGAGGTTTTCAAGGACGAGATCCCAAACACCACGGGCGGAATCACTTGGGCGAATGACAACAAGACTTTATACTATACGATAAAAGACGACGCCCTCCGTCCGCACAAGATCATCAAGCACACGCTTGGCGACGATCCGAAAAACGACAAGGTCGTGTTCCACGAAGAGGATGAGACGTTCAACGCGTTCGTTTACAAAACCAAATCGGACAAATATTTGGTTATCGGGTCTTCCAGCACGCTTACCAGCGAATACAGAATTCTGGAAGCCGACAACCCCGACGGCGAGTTCCGTATTTTCCAACCGCGTACGCGCAAGTTAGAATACGGCATCGACCATTACGGCGACAAATTCTACGTTCACACTAACTTGGACGCAAAGAACTTCCGCCTGATGGAAACGCCACTTGACAAAACGGGCAAAGAGAACTGGTCGGAAGTAATCCCGCACCGCGACGATGTTTTGTTGGAAGATATCGACATCTTCAAAAAATACTTGGTGTTGAGCGAGCGCAAAGACGGGCTTACCCGCCTCAGGGTAATCAAGTGGGAAGACAAGAGCGATTATTATCTGCCGTTCAACGATCCCGCCTACATGGCTTACACTTCCGTAAACGTGGAGTTCGACACGGACATTCTGCGTTACGGCTACAACTCCATGACTACGCCAAACTCGGTTTACGACTTCAATATGACGAGCAAAGAACAAACATTGCTCAAACAACAGGAAGTACTGGGCGGCAAATTCGATCCGACAAACTACGCCAGCGAAAGACTGTATATTGAAACCCGTGACGGCGAGAAAGTGCCCGTGTCATTGGTGTACAAAAAAGGTTTTGAGAAAAACGGAAAAGCGCCGCTCCTGCTTTACGCTTACGGCTCATACGGTTACTCGATGGATCCGTATTTCAGCTCCGCCCGCCTTAGCTTGCTTGACAGGGGTTTTGTTTACGCAATTGCCCACATCCGCGGAGGCGAGGAACTCGGACGTCGCTGGTACGAAGACGGTAAGTTGCTGAAGAAGAAAAACACCTTCACCGACTTTGTTGATTGCGGTGATTATTTGATCAAAAACAAATACACCAGCGAAGATAAACTTTGCGCCATGGGCGGTAGCGCCGGAGGTTTGCTTATGGGTGCCGTGATAAATATGCGTCCGGACATGTTCCGCGCCGTAGTGGCCGCCGTTCCTTTCGTAGACGTAGTCACCACGATGCTCGACGAAAGCATTCCGCTCACCACTGGCGAATATGACGAGTGGGGCAATCCGAACGACAAAGAGTATTACGATTACATGCTCAGTTACTCACCTTACGACAACGTCACGAAGCAGGCCTATCCAGGACTGTTGATCACCTCAGGCCTCCACGATTCGCAAGTGCAATACTGGGAACCGACCAAATGGGTGGCGAAGCTTCGAGATATGAACACTGGCGACCAACCGATTTTGCTACATACGAATATGGATGCCGGGCACGGAGGAGCTTCAGGAAGATTTGAGGCGCTTAAAGAAACCGCCTTGGAATATGCGTTCTTTCTTGACCGAGTAGGTTGGACAGAACCGACAGCCCAATAAATTTTCACAGTTTTTATTTTAACTAAAAAGGCGCTACCGTTTCAATCAGTAGCGCCTTTATCATTATTTGAAATTTAATCTAAATGATTGCAACCTAATCAATAGGTTATTACGTCCCTAACGAAGAGAAAAACAAATAGTATTACATATTTTTGTTTTGGCAAATTCGTTTTAGAGGGATATGAAGGAATTGACAGGGAATAATATACGGAGAATGGCCTTGTTTATCGGTCTATTTTTTTTTAGTAAGATTGCGAAAGCGCAAGAAAACACTCCGGCGGATACCGTTACCCAAGCGAACAAGCTCTCGAAATTCATCAGCAACGCTATGGATATTTTTACGGGAGAAAAAGGGAGGCTTACCTACGGACTTTTTCCGGTAATGGATTATGAAGAATACAAAGGTTTTGAAATCGGGATAATGCCTGTCTTTCAAATCCGTCCTGCGGACACCACAGGCATGGGTGAATTTTTTCGCCCGACAACCATTCTACCCGAGATTTCCTACTCAACGAAAGGACATATCAGTGTCGAACTTGACTTTATATCGTTCACGAAAAACAAATGGAATATACAGAGTAGACTTAGTTACTATCGTTTAGAAGATGTTTTCTATGGTCCCGAGCTACCTTCAGGTGAAGACAACATCTCCCCAATGACTACTGACAGAGTCTATTTCATAGGAGAAGTGTCGAAGAATATCGGCCAGAAATATTTCGTCGGATTCAAATATGACCTCACTTACGCCCACAACTATGATGTTTTGGGCGAAGCCCTAACCCCCGACACCCCGGGGTATGGAGAAAATATGTTAGTAGGCGTCGGGCCGTTAATCAAGATCGACAATCGGAACAATACTGTCTACCCATCCAAAGGTGGGCTACATTCGATATCATACACTTATTTCTCCGACGTTTATGGCAGTGATTTTACATACGGCCTATTCAACGCTGACTTTAGGCAATACTTCTCTATCAACAAGGACAAAAGTGTCCTGGCGATTCAAACAGCTACGAATATCAGCACAGGTGGAGACATTCCATTCTTCAAACTACCCGGTATTGCCGGGTCCAGAATGCTAAGGGGCTTCGCCGAACCTACAAAGTACGTAGGTCGCAACACGTTTTTATCCCAAGCGGAATTTCGCCAGCATATCTGGTGGCGTTTTGGCTCTACGGCTTTCGCCGGTTTTGGCAACACATCTGAAGATTTGGACAAAACCCTATTCCGGGGCATGGAATATGTTTACGGGTTCGGAGGCAGATTTCAGATCTTACCCAATGACAAGGTTAACTTCAGAGTGGACATGGGCTATGGTCCGAGCGGAAAAAGCACGATGTTCTTTTCCGTCACCGAAGCGTTTTGATCTGAAAAATATAATGGGGCTAATCAAAAATGGGTCTCGCATATTGGGCGGGGCTCCGGAATAGGGCGTTTCCGGGTTGTTTATGCGACATCCTGGGCCTTAGAGAACAGAGAGGGGCAAAACTTGTAAAGGCCAAGAAGGAAAGCTCCGAGCAACAAGAATCCGGTTCCGGAATCTATCGGCACATCTGGCGGAGGATCGTCCCCATCTCCCGGGAGCTCGGAATCGGGCGATGAGCCTGAGGGGCAATAACAATGGTAACCTCCGTGACAGTGGCTATGATGGTGGTGATGGCCGTGACCGTGGCCACCATGTCCCCCGTGGCCATGACTGGCGCCAGAAGAACTTTTTCCCGCACTCGATGGTTGCGGTTGGGCCAAGCCTCCAGAAAAGCTAGCTAGCCACAGCGTTGTCACAAATACAATATATGTAAACCAGTTTTTCATAACACATTTTTTTACCACTCTACAAATATACTCTGGCCTTAATTTCTCCGGAGAGCCATTTTGCCCGGAATATTACCGACACTAGGCTTTGTAACACACATGAAAAGAGCTCACGGTTCTTTCTTCTTTTTTTTCACGTTGAATCTTTTCGCTTAGAATCGTATCAGAAAAAACGATACCTCCTCATAAGCGCATATTCAGGATCAAAAGGGCTTATTTTTGTATTATACCGTCTTTATATTACCGTTTTTCATGAGTTTAAGTTGCCTTGTACATGTGTATAATTATGCTTTTCACTCAATAAAAAATTCTATTCACAGCTGAATCAGGTAAGGATTTGAGCTGTTTTGAGCAAATCAATTTTTGAATCATCGATTTCTTTCAAATTACTTACAATCAAGCCCAGCTGTAAGACCTTCCCCTATTCTCCCACAATACTTTTGTCTCGATACTCGACCTTAGTATCATCTTATTTTCAGCCCCTTTCGCTTACTTATGTTCAACAATTGATCTCATGGCAACGACAACTTTACGCCTTATTATCTTCAGGTCGGTTTTCGCAATTATCGCCACTTTCCTTATTTGCGGTGAAGGCATTTGCCAATCCCCTCCAAGCCCATTAATCCCGCTCGGCAGTAAAAAGTGGGTCGGAGGGAACTGGGGATATTGGGGCACCCCTTCCAATTGGTCTCCATACGGCGTCCCTTCCCCTTCCGACATAGTGGAAATCAGTAAAAAATCGGACGTGTATGTAAACGGAAACTACACCTGTCGACGCATTGTGTTTGGGCTAAAATCAGATTCCAATTCGCAGAAAAAGGGAAAGACATACGACGCTGACATATATATTTATAGCAGTCACCAACTGACTGTGACCGAAGGTATCTGGCAAAGAGGCGGAACGGAAAACGACGGAGACGGACTCCCTAAAATGGACCAGAAGACGAAACTTTACGTCGAGAGTTCAGGGAAGCTTGTCACCGCTTCCATGACGGTTTACGGGAAGCCGGTTTTTAAAGAAATCAAAACCTACGATAACTCAACAGTCGAGTTTTCTTCTTCCAATACACATATTTATATACCTAAAGCGAAAAAGGGGTACAGGAATCTCCGAATCCTGCCTACAGGGGGCGTACAGGTATCCGAACTTTTGGACAAAGTAGAAGTGGAGCTTGATTTCACCACAAATGATAAGGTGAAACTCAAATTATTGGACGAGGAACTTAAACTTGAAGGCAACTGGATCGGAAAAAGCCATTCCACGGAAGTAACTAGCGCCAACGGAAAGATCATTTTCAAAAAGAACAACAACCAATCGATACTTGAAACCCACACCGTACCCAACATTGAATTGGACAAAGGCGGAGGGCTGCTCACCATAGTCGACAGTCTACGTATCTCGGAACGATTGGAGCTGAAAAAAGGCGACATAAAAACCAACGGACGACTGCACCTTCTCGCAACCTCCGGAAAATACGCTATTGTTCCCGAAATTGATCACCCAAACGACATCGATATTGACGGCGATGTGCTTGTTGACCGGTTTTTTGAAAAACCGGCTGGCTACAACCGACCCGCCGACTGGTATAGAATCGGTCCCATTGTGAAAGGCAACACCCTTCACCACTGGGACGCCCTTTTCAACCTTGTTACAAGCAGCACAAAAAGTAGTATTACGAAATTTGACGAGGCTACTTTCGGACAATACGGGAATTCCAACACCAACCACTGGGTCCCGATAATGGATTTTAACACAAGTCTGCAAGCCGGAAAAGGATACAGAACGTATTTCTATAATTCGGCCATAGACAACGGAACTATCTCTTTTACCGAAAAAGGCGAACTCGCCACGGGAAATGTCTACATAAACACTACCGCCAGCAACTCCCCTTGGCGCTACGGTTTTAACTTGGTGGCCAATCCGTACGCATGCACACTTTCTTGGAGCTATCTGCTAGACGAACAAAGCGACGAAGACGATTGGGACCACGCCGCTTACGTTTGGGATTCTTTCAACGACAATTATATAGTCTACCTCAGTTACGCCAATTCCAATTCCCTCAACATCACAAATTACCCCACACGCGACACACTCGCTTATGACAGAATAGCCCCGGGGCAAGCATTTTTCGTCTTTCAGTGGCCCGTCGGAAACCGAACCTTCAGGTTTACCGAAGAGGCGAAAACCAATGAACGGGACATGATCCATTACCGTACTGACGAAATCGAGCAGATGCCAGAAACACTGACCCTCGGATTAAAAGACCAAGACGGAAATTCCTCTTTCACAAAATTTCTTTTTGGAGAAAATAACAGCAACGCTTTCAAACGAAACGAGGACGCCTTTCAATTCGGGGGAAAATACGTGTATCTAGCCTCAAAGGCCACCGGCATTATCCGGGATGAAGAAGCTACGCATAACTTGAGCATCAACTCCATGCCCTATCCCGAGAAAGATTCCACGATGGCCTTAACTTACGGAGCCGCTTTTTACGGTAGTTACACCATGGAATTCCATGATCTTGACCTGCTCTCGAACAAAAGAGACGTTAATCTTTACGACAGCTTCTCTGACATATGGATAAATCTTAGGGAACAAGATCACTACACGTTCCAAGTAGTGGAAAATCCGGATTCTTACGCCTTTGACCGCTTTAAATTACGTTTTGGCCAAAGGCCTTACATGGATAATGTTACACTGAATTTCCCGACTGGCTTATCGGCGGGAATTAACAGCCAAATGACCTTGCCTCTTTATGTCAAAGACTTCAAAAAGATGAAAGAAATGGCATTTGGACTGGAATGGGACCCGGAAAAAATCTCTGTCGAAAGTGTTGAGAACCCCAGACTCGGCAACCAATCACTTGACCTTTCTGACATAAGCAACGGAAAAATCAGTTTCGACTGGAACAAATCCGAAGCTATAAACCTTACAGCCAACGACACGCTACTAGCGCTACAATTGAAATTTGTCTCCGCCGACACAGGAAAAGTTCATATCAATATCAGGAACGCCACCGGCAAAGGTCTTTCCGTAGAAGAAGAGCAAGAAACAGACGCATCTTTCACAACACGTGATGCCGTTATCAAACTGCTTCCGAGAGCGAGCCTCAACAGTGTCGTGGAAGATTACGAAGGAAACAACCTTGATGAAATCCAATGGGAAATCAGCGTAAACGGCCAACCTTGGGCTACTTTTGAGCCTGAAGCCGGCATCAAAGAGTGGAACCTTGTGCTCGGCGACAATGTCCGTTTAAGGGGTTCTCGAAAAACGGATAACGACATTTCCCCAAACGTCGCCGACCTGATACTGACTCGCCGACACATATTGGGAGTCAGCGAATTCGACAACCCGTATTTGACCTTTGTAGCTGACGTAAATAACGACTCAAGAGTATCCACTATCGATGTGCTGAAAATAAGAAGGGAAATACTTGGCATCGAAAAAGACGACTCTCCTTGGGTAATCGTTCCCGAAACGGAGCTGGACAAAATCGTCCGCAACGAGTACGAAGATCTGAGCGAAGAATATTTCATACAACTGAACGGTGACGGAGGAACCGCCAGTTTTACCGCTCTCCGCCGTGGCATTGTTTCCCAACTAAGTCCTTCGCCTACCAGCAGAGTCACAGGACAAGAGGTCAATGTTACCGCTGGAATCTCGTTTCTCGATAAAGACGGTATACTGAACGTGCCAATTAAAACGGAAACAGAGTCTCCGCTCTCCGGCCTCCAATTCCCTTTCAGTTGGGACAAACAGGCTCTAGAGCTAGTAGGATCGCAAGAGGTCACGGAAGGCGAAAGCCATATCGGCAAACCGAACGACGGAAATTCCTCACTAATTTGGCATTTGCCGATCGAAAACGGATCCCCACTGCAATCCGGTGACCACTTGATAAACCTTAAGTTCAGGGTAAAGGACAAATCTTTCGTCGGCCAAACGGCCATAAACATTGGCCAACCCGGAAACGTAACTCCATTGGCTGTAAATGAGAACCTTAAAGAAATAGCCCTTAACGGATCACAAGTCGATATTCCATTGGAAGACTTGCTGTCGGGAGACATCCAGTTCAGGGTCGGGCCGAATCCGTTCAACAATGTTTTGCATTTGGAAATATACAGCCCGGAATCAGTAGGCGGAACGGTCAGTTTCTTTAGCCCTGGAGGAAAATTTATTGACAAAATAAACCTTGAATCCTCTTTAGGCTCCCGCACGTTTGATTGGAACTTCAATTTGAGAAAAGGAAAACGACTGGAGCCCGGAATTTATCTTTACAAAGCCGAGATCGGAGAAAAAGTGTTCGTAGGAAAAGTATTGGCCAGATAACCGAAAAGCACTCCTTTTATATATAAAGAAAGGCTGTTTTCCTCCATTGGAATACAGCCTTTTCTATTTCTCAAAGACAATTAGCAACTCCGAAATCCCTATTTCTTCTTCTTTTTCTTTTTCCCTCCGGGAACAATACCCAGTTTCATCAAATCCTTAACGACTTTCTTTCCAATGGACTGGCCTAACTGAACCGACCCTGTCGGCTCAATCGTATCCGTTCTTGCCGTATAAACCAAACGGTCTTCCTGACAAGTATAAATCGCTACCTCTATCTGGTATGTCTTTGTTTCGGTCCAATATCCAGGGCTTTGCGACAACCTCCAGCTAGGGTACCAATAATAATACGCGTACGGTTGAGGAAAATAATAGCCGTATGGGCCTCCGCCCCAATAACCGTACGGTCCAAAATCCGGCGATGGCGGTGTATACGTTTTGTTTTTCTGAAGACCTAAAAGCCTGAAAAACATAACGGCGCCCACGTCGAGCTTCTTCATCGCCTCCTCAAACTCCTCGTTATTCTTGTATTTCTTCTTCAGATCCAACATAGTGGAACCGTCCTCTACTTTAATGTCCTCCTTTCCAAACGCCTCTATCACGCCTTGCGAAAACGCCGTGTTGTCGAGTCGCTTACCCAGCATCGACACTACCGCAAAGCTATTGATTTGAGTTCCTTTGAATTTTGAGTTTTCCCAACTGGAAATCAACGACGTATTGGAACAAGAGTTTAGGCCGAACAGTAACACTAAGCTGAACGCGATTAGGCCGATTCGATGAATTTTTCTCATGATTACTCCTAATTGATGTTTTGGCTATTAAATTCGATAACAATCACCTAAGGCTTTCCCCACAATTCACCCGAATTAATTTCAGCCGAACCGCCGGTTATGCGTACTTTTGCACACCAAGAGGCCAAACCCTATCCAGAGAACTGATTTCGCCCTTTTACGTTCCGATGATCCTATAAAAATATGTCGCAAGGAAGTTTCGTTATATACCGTTCGTCCGCCGGATCCGGCAAAACCTACACCTTGTCAAAGGAATACCTGACGCTGGCGCTCAGGGGCGACTTCCATTTCAAGCATATTCTGGCGGTGACTTTTACCAACAAAGCCACGCAGGAAATGAAGTCGAGGATCATCGAATTCCTGCACGACATCAGCTTAGGTGGCGAAACCGGAATGGCGGAAGAAATAGCGGGAAGGCTGGAAATAGATGTCGAGGAACTCAGGCAACGCTCCGGGCGCGTGCTTTCGAATATCCTTCACGGCTACACTCACTTTTCGGTCAAAACGATCGACAGTTTCTTTCAGGACGTCATCCGGGCATTCACCAAAGAACTTGGTCTTCAGGGAGGAACACAACTGGAACTTGACCAGGACAAAGTGCTCGACGATATCGTGGACAGGGTAATCGCCGACGTGGGACAGGACAAACGCTTGTCCAAATGGCTTCGTCAGTTTGCGGAACGAAAAGTGGAAGACGGCAAAGGCTGGGATCTCAGGCACACGATCCGGGAATTCGGGCGCGAGCTTTTCAAAGAGGAGTTCAAGGCCATTGAGAGGGACATCCTCGAAGTGACCGAGGATCCGGAGTTTATTCCTTCGTTCCTCAAAAAAATCTACGTCATCAGCGCCGAATTCGAGGAAAAGATGGCCGGTTTCGGCAGGAAAGCCCTTGACGTAATGCGGGATTTGGGACTTACGCTAGATGATTTCCCTTACAAAAAATCCAGCTTCGCCAATTACTTTCAGAAACTCGCCTCAAAATCCGAGTTCAAACCCGGAAGCAGGGCTATCTCCGCCGCTGACAACATCGGGAAATGGGCGACCAAAAGCACTCCCGCCGGAAAACGGGCGCTGATTGACCAGGCTTACGCCGATATGAACGACGCCCTCACGTCCGCGATCAGGTATTACCAAGACAAAGGATATATCTACCATACGGCCCGCGAGGTTCTGCGCAACGTTTACGCATTCGGGATCATGAGCGATTTGGCGAAAAAACTCCGCGAATACCGTTTGGAAAACGAGGTGATGCTGATTTCCGACTCGTCTGAATTCCTGAACCGGATTATTGAGGAAAACGACGCCCCATTTATTTATGAAAAAGTCGGAACGAAGTTCAAAAACTACCTTATAGACGAATTCCAGGACACCTCGGGCTACCAGTGGGGAAACTTCAAGCCGTTGATCCAAAACAGCCTTTCCGAAGGAATAATGAAAGACAACGGCGAAATAGAGACGAACTTGAGCCTTTTGGTCGGCGACGTAAAGCAATCCATCTACCGCTGGCGTGGCGGCGACGCCGATTTGCTCCAACACCAAGTGACACAAGACATTCAGGAAGGCGAAACCGAAATCCGAAACCTTGATACCAATTGGAGAAGTTGCGAAAACGTCATCGCTTTCAACAACGCTTTTTTCGCAAGTGCACCCCAAGTCCTTGAGGAACAAGCCCAACAAAAACAGGAAGATCTGGAATTTCAGGAAGTAAGGGAATACCTGAACGAACAGACTAAGAAGATTTCCCTCGCTTACGAAGATGTGTTCCAGAAATTTCCCGAGCACAAAAAAAACAAGCCCGGAGAGTTCGGCGGTTACGTCCGGATGGATTTCGTAGGAAAAGAGGAAAACGAGGACGGCGAGGAAATGACTCCGAAAGAAATCACTTTGGAACGGATCCCCTCCATCATAGAATCCCTCCAGGAAAAAGGTTACGCCGCTTCCGATATCGCCTTTTTGGTCCGCAACGCCTATCAAGGCACAATGATCACCGACAGGATGATCGACTACGCCAAATCTGAAAAAGCGAAAGAAGGCGTTAACTACGAAGTCGTGTCTTCCGAGTCGCTTTATCTTCGCAACGCTTCCGTCGTCCGCATACTTCTGCATGCTTTCCGGGCCCTGCGCGATCCGAAAAACCGTATCGCCAAAAATTCGTTGGCTTACGAATACAATACATATATACTGGACAAAGACGCCGAAGCGGATAGCTTAAGCGACAAAGAATACGCAGACGACACTCTACCTGCCGATTTTAGGTTCGAACAAGAGTTCCTATTAAAGCTTCCTTTGGGAGAATTAACGGAGACATTGGCCCGGATTTTCAACCTCAGCGCCATAAAAAGCGAAAACGCATACCTTCAAGCGTTCCAAGATACCGTAGCCGAATTCGCAGATAACCAAGCCGACGACCTTTCAAGTTTTGTGGAATGGTGGGACGAAAAAGGCCGGAAGAAATCCGTGAAAATGTCGGAAGATCTGGACGCCATGCGCGTGCTTACCATCCACAAGTCCAAAGGCCTTCAGTACAAAGTCGTGCTCGTCCCCTTCTGCGATTGGGATATCGACCATAACCCGCACCACCAAAACGTGCTTTGGTGCCCGACCAACGTACAGCCTTTCGACGAAATCCGCCGACTGCCGATCAACTACGGAAGCAAACTCGGCGAAACGGTCTACGCCACGGACTATTACCGCGAACAGGTAAAAAGCTATACCGATAACCTCAACCTTCTCTACGTAGCCTTCACCCGCGCCGAGGAATGCCTATGGCTCATCGCTCCGGACGATGCCCCTACGGACAAAAAAGGAAACCTAAAGATAAAAGGTGTCCACCAGCTGATCCGCTACGTAATGGACCATCCCGCCACCGCCGAAACCATCATCGACCTCGGGCAATATTGGCAAGCGCCCGAAAACCGCTTCGAGCTCAACAACCTTGAAGGAATAAATACCAAGAAGAAAAAAGAACCCGCCGGCACCCAATCGCTAAACGAATACAACAGCTACGATTGGCGAAACCGGCTGGAAATCGCCCGCAAGTCCCAAGACTTTTTCAACAAAGACTTCCACGGCGAACGCTCCCGCATCAATTACGGAATCCTGCTCCACGACATCCTCTCGCTAGTGATCCGACCTGAGCATGTGGATAGTGCCTTAGACGAATACCACCAAAACGGCCTAATCGATTCCGAAGAGCGCAACTTCCTCCGCCAAAAACTGGTGGCGTTAGTGAACCACGAAAAAATAAAAGGCTGGTTCGCCGAAGACTGGACCGTAAAAACGGAAGTCCCCATACTCCCAGAAAGCGGCGAACTTGCCCGCCTAGACCGCGTAATGCTCAAAGATGACGAGGCCGTTATAGTCGATTACAAAACAGGCTTCCGCAAAGGCCAAGACATTCGCCAAGTAAGAGACTACACAAAGCTGTTGGCGCAGATGGGCTATAAGAAAATCGAAGGGTATTTGCTTTACTTGGAGGATATGGAAGTGGTTAAGATCGTCTGACCCGCCCTCTTATTTCAACAGCGACTCTCACAAGATTAAAACCAGTCATCCTTACTATTTACCACTCTTAAAGAGACGAGAATTTCAGCTGTACTTTTACACATTATTTTTTTGTGACTAATTTCACTTATATAAGATTATATATCCCTACAAAGTGGCCACTATTTTACGGAGGCAAACCAAAGAAAATACCTGTAAAAGACGATATTCAACGAATAAGACTAAAAATTGTTATCCCCATCGTGCTCGTTTTTTATTTTTACATTATTTACACTATAGAGTAAGAAATCTTACCGAAATATTAATTCGTGACATATATCAGGTTTTCTTTTTTAAAAAATTTACGAATATCCAGTATTGATCCATATCAAAAACATGCCATCAAACGGTAATTTAGTATCATGTAATATTCAATTATTGTTCTTTAGGCAAATATTATTCTATATTGGGACAAGAATCGCAATTTTTAAACCACTCATCAACCATTTTGAATTTGTAAAATATGGGTAAAAGATTACTTGCATTATGCACAGTATTTTTCTTGTCCCTAAGCGTAGTCTTAGCGCAGGAAAAAACGGTCTCGGGTACCGTGACCGCAGAGGAATCAGGTGAGCCTATTCCTGGAGTAAGTGTCCGGGTCAAAGGAACAACGATCGGCACGATAACGGATATTGACGGTAAATACACGATCAAGGCTCCCGCTGATTCTAAGATCTTGGCCTTCTCATTTATCGGACTTGTGACTGAAGAGATTAAAATCGGAAGTCAATCCAAAATTGACATGGTCATGACTGCTGACCTTAAGCAACTCGAAGAAGTTGTGGTTATCGGTTATGGAGAAGCAAAGAAAAATACATTTACAGGTACAGCTGTCAAAGTAGACGCAAAAAAGCTTGAAGCAAAAAACGTAGCTAACGTTGCCCAAGCCCTTGCTGGTGAGGCCGCTGGTGTTCAAGTTATCAACACTTCTGGGCAGCCTGGCACAGCACCTACGATCCGTATTCGTGGTTATGGTTCTGTTAATGGTAGCCGTGCTCCTCTTTATGTTGTAGATGGCCTGCCTTTTAATGGTAACATCAGCTCATTGAACCCTTCAGACATTGAGTCTATGACAATCTTGAAAGATGCGTCAGCGACTGCTATTTATGGATCAAGGGGCGCTAACGGTGTTGTTGTTATTACAACGAAGAGAGGTAGTTCTAGAAAATCAGACATCGAAGTCGAAGCCAAATTTGGCACCAATATGAGATTGCTTTCTGAATATGATGTAATCTCTTCTCCAGAGGAATTCACGGAACTGACTTGGCAAGGTTTGCGTAACAAAGCTCTTCTGAACCAGCAGAAAAGTACAGTTGACCCAAAATTTAATGACGCAGTTCAATACGCAAACACGTCATTGTTCAACACTGCTGAAGGTATTTCGCCTTTCTACAACATGTGGAATGCTGAAGGAAGCGCTCTTATCAACCCTGCAACAGGACAATTCAACAACGGTATCACCAGAAAATACACCCCTGAAAGCTGGGAAGACCACCTCTTTGACAACGCAAAAAGAACCGAGCTTAATGTTAAGTTTAGTGGCGGTAATGACAAGAGTCAATTTTATACGTCTTTTGGACTCTTGGATGATCAGGGATATTATATCAACTCTGATTTTAAGCGTTACACAGGTAGAGTTAATGTGAGCCACAAAATCCGTTCTTGGTTAAGTGGTGATATGAATTTGGGCTATACTCGCTCTGAAAGAAACTCTCCAGGTCAGACTGAAGACTCAGCAAATGGATTCTGGTACCTAAATAACATTCCGTCAATCTATCCTGTCTACATTCGTGACGAAGACGGAAAACTGATTGAGGATAAAGTACTTGGTGGTTACAGATATGACCTTGGTGATGGAAACGGATCAGGTCAAAGAGGGTTTAGCCCACTCGCTAACCCTGTCGCTACTACTAACTTTAACGTGGACGAGAGAATTGTTCATGAAGTTTCTGCAAAAGGCCGTGTTAAGGCAACCTTTACAGATTGGCTTAGTGCGAGCACTAGCTTCGGATTGCAGTTCCGTAACAGTTCAAGGGACCGCTTGAACAATGCCTTTTACGGACTTGGAGAAGGTCGTGGCGGTAGCATCACTAAGAATAAATACGAGACATTCTCTTACACATGGCTCAAAATGTTGAACTTCGACAAGTCTTATGGCTTGCACAATATTTCTGCCTTTGCCGCTCACGAAAACACCCTTTTCGAGTACAAGTACTTGTATACTTCAATGAGCAACTTGGCTGACCCATTTGGAAGAGAATTAAACAATGGTGTCGTTAGCACTCCTGGAAGATCTTATATCGAAGATTACACCTTGGAAAGTTTCTTTGGCCAAGTGAAGTATGACTTTGACGAGAAGTATTTCGTTCAAATGGTTGTTCGACGTGACGGTTCGTCAAGATTCTTGGGCGATAACAAATGGGGAAATTTCGGTTCATTGGGTCTTGCTTGGGCCATTTCTAAAGAAGACTTTCTCTCTTCTGTTGGCTGGTTAGACTTCTTGAAGTTAAAAGCTAGTTACGGTATTATCGGTGACCAAGGCACAAGCTACTATCCTGGTTATAACAGGTTCAAAGTTCAGAACAACAACGACAAGATCGCTTTGTCTTTTGATTACAAAGGTAATCCTGACTTGACTTGGGAAACGTCCAAGATGTTGCAAGCTGGATTCGAATTCCAAATCTTCGACCGCATTAGTGGATCGGTTGACGTGTATAGAAAAGACACTGAGGACCTCGTATTTGACAGAAGAACAGCTCCATCTTTGGGTTATGCGATTATCAAGGTTAATGACGGTTCGATGAGAAACCAAGGTATTGAATTCTCTTTGAACGCCGACATTATCAAAACGCACGACTTCAATCTTAGCTTCAACATTAATGGTGCTATTGAAGACAACGAGATCACTAAGATGCCTATAGAGCCTGCTACTGGCGAGCCTAAAAAGATTGATATCGACAGCTATTTCGGACGTTCAGAAGGTCGCTCACTCTACGATATCTACACGACAAAGTTTGCAGGTGTTGATCCGCAGACAGGTAAATCTCAATGGGAGCGCTATTACTATGAGACAATAGAAAATGGCGAGTCAGTGAAGACTACCATCAAATCATTACATGATGAGGCCGAAAAAGTCCCAGAAGGAAAAGAGATTAAAAAGGAACTCACGACCGATTACTCTGACGCAACAAGGATGTACCTTGACAAAACGACTATTCCTAAAGTCAGGGGAGCATTTGGCTTCAACGCTGGATATAAAGGCATCTCGCTTTCTACGCAATTCCTTTACAGCTTAGGCGGTTACGCTTATGACAGGCAGTACGCAGGTCTTATGGGTGATAATACTCCAGGTAACAATAACTGGCATACTGATATCCGTAATAGATGGCAAAAACCAGGTGACGTTACAGATGTTCCAGCCTTGACTGCTGGGGAGAACACTAACGTGTCGTCTGCATCCTCAAGATTCGTTACGAAAAGTGACTACTTAGCACTTAACAACATCAGACTAGGTTACTCACTCCCTTCTAAAGTTGCGGAAAAACTGTCTCTGAAATCAGTGCAGTTCTGGGTGTCTGGAGACAACCTCTGGGTATTCTCAAAACGAGACGGATTCAACCCGATAACATCTGAAGCGGGAACTTCAAGTGTGTACACTTACACACCTCTCGCTACATTTACTGGTGGCCTAAAAGTTAACTTCTAATTCTGGATCTTATGCGAAAAATATATAAACTCATTTCTGCAATAGTCTTGCCCGCCACAATGCTGTTTGCGTGCTCTGACGACTATTTGGAAACGGATATTACAGAATTCCTTTCCGACAAAGGTCTTGACGAGGCTGCAAAGTATAATCCTGACTTGCTTAACGGTAGTGTTGCTGGGCTTTATACTTTGATGATCAACCGTGGTACTGGTGGCACAACAGGACATGATGACATTGGGCAAAAAGGATACGATATTTATTCGGATTTGCTCAGTGGAGACATGGTTCTGACAGGAGTAAGATACGGCTGGTATGAAGATGTAACCCGTATGAAGGTGACCGTAAATTATTCGGAAACCGAAAACTACAGACCATGGCGTTACTATTACCGTATCATCTTTAATGCGAATATTATCATTGACGCATCAGTAGATGAAAACGGCAAGGCAAAAAACGATGATGTTAAGCACAATCTTGGCCAAGCCAAAGCCATGAGAGCTTACGCATATTACTATTTGGCCAACCTCTATGCCAATGAATACAACCCTAGCGAGCCTACTTTGCCGTTGTATACAACTGTCTCGGATGAAGCTGAGCCTTTAGCGACAGGAAAAGAGGTGTATGACACCATCATTCAGGACCTGGAAGACGCAAAGATGTACTTAGCGGATTTTGAAAGAGGAAATGAAGCGGGAGATAAAAATATCGTAAACAAAGATGTTGTAAATGGTCTCCTTGCATACGTATATGCAACTACAGGGGATTACGCAAAAGCAGTAGCTGCGGCTGACGCTGTCATTTCTTCATCTAAGTACCCTATTCTTCCAAAAGATGAACTAACGTCTAATGGCTTTAATAATGTTAGCACTCCATCATGGATATGGGGATTCGATATCAAGCTAGCTAACGACCTTGACTTGCGTTCTTGGTGGGGACAGATGGACATCTACACGTACAGCTATGCGATGGCTGGTGACAGAAAAGGGATGGACCACGGTCTGTACAAAAGTATAAGGGATACTGACGGAAGAAAAGACCAGTTCGCTGCCAGCGGAGGTCAATATCTCCCAATTAACAAGTTCTATCATCCTGAAAGAAAAGTTGGTGGACAAGGTGACATTACAACTGATTATGTCTACATGAGGATTGAAGAGATGTACTTGTTAAAAGCTGAAGCATCTGCAAAAGCTGGAGATGATGCGACCGCTAAGGCAGCTTTGCTTGAATTAGTCTCGAAACGCGATAGTGATCCTTCTTATGTAAGCAGTCTTTCTGGCCAAGCTCTCAAAGACGAAATCTACAAGCAGTTGAGAATCGAGCTTTGGGGCGAAGGAAAGAGTTACTTAGCGATGAAGCGTAACAAAGCGACTATCACTAGAGAAGGACACCTTTTTGAGAATATCTCAGTACCATATAACGATGATAGACTCACAATGGAAATCCCAATCCAAGAGATACAAAACAACCCACACTTGTAATAATATTAAGTTGACAAAAAAGAGCGATTATAAAAATCGCTCTTTTTTTGTTTCATTATTTCCAAATAGAGCCAATTCAATTTTTGTCAATTTCAACGAATACATTTAGCTTTCGTTTTTTACGGTAAGACCTCACACCTTATGAAACACTTGGTTCTTAAAATCTTATTTCTGTTTTCTCTTTTTGGGACGCTCAACTCTCTCAACGCCACCCCCTGGCCCCAAAACCGCCCGACAAACGTTTTCATCTTCAAAATAGACGACACCATCGACCCGAGGATGAACCGGCGGGTCGACTTAGCGCTAAACCAAGCGAAACGGGACAGCGCCGACCTTATAATCATAGAGATGGACACTTACGGAGGTGCCGTAAACGACGCCGACGACATTCGGACAAGGCTCCTTAATCTTGACAGGCCCGTTTACGTGTTTATCGACAAAGACGCTGCCTCCGCAGGCGCCTTGATCTCTATCGCTTGCGACAGCATCTATATGGCGCCGGGTGCCAGTATCGGCGCCGCAACCGTGGTTACCGGCGAAGGAAAAGCCGCTCCGGACAAGTACCAATCCTACATGAGGTCCGTAATGCGGACTACCGCCGAGGCCCGCGGGCGCGATCCAAGAATAGCGGAAGCTATGGTGGATCAAAACATTCAGATCGACAGTATCTCACAAGAGGGCAAAGTGATTACCTTCACTACTTCCGAGGCGATAAAATACGGTTTCTGCGAAGCCCAAGAAAAAGATATCGAAGGCATACTGACTCGTGTCGGCATCAAGGACTATAAAATCCAAAGGTTTGAACTTTCCTCTTCGGAAAAAATTATCTCGATTTTCCTAAACCCGTTTGTCAGCGGAATTTTGGTGATGATCATTTTAGGCGGACTGTACTTTGAGCTACAGTCTCCTGGGGTCGGATTTCCCCTACTCGCCGCCGTTATTGCCTTGGTACTCTATTTTGTGCCTTACTACCTCAACGGTCTCGCCGCCAATTGGGAAATGGTGATTTTCTTCATCGGCTTGGCGTTGCTTGCGGTCGAAATATTTGTGATTCCCGGCTTTGGCGTTGCCGGTTTTGCCGGAATTACGCTTATCGTAAGCTCTCTAATCTTGGTGATGCTCGACAACGACTTGTTTGACTTTTCATACGTCTCGGGCGAAGACATCACACGGGCCACAGCCTCCATTCTCGGCGCAATGGTCTCGGCTATTGTAATGGCCTCAATTCTCGGGGCAAAAGCTAAAAAAATCGCATCTTTCAGCAAATTATCCTTGGAGGATACACAAGACCGCAAACAGGGCTATACAGCGAACTTCAAAAACAAATCAATGGTCGGTGTAAAAGGGAAAGTCTATTCTAGACTGCGCCCAAGCGGTAAAATCATGATTGACGGCGAACTATATGACGCCTATAGCAGAGGAGAGTTCATCGACAAGAATGATGAAGTTGTTGTCATTGGAGAGTCAGGAAATTCTTTGCAAGTCAAGAATATCGATTAATTTATCAACTTGTTTTGCCACAAAAGAAAAGCGAGAAGATTCTGTCTTCTCGCTTTTCTTTTGTGTTATATCTCGCTCTGGCACTAGCCCAAGAACGTGATAATCTCCCCGAAAGAGAAACAGATTACCATAGCCCAAAACGCTGCGCTCAGGCCCATATAAATCATTATTCTGCTTGGCCGCACTCCGAAAGCCACAACCACCAGCGTGCCTATTATCGGAGAAAAAAGCACTGGCGTCAAAAACGCCACACCCGGCGCTCCCCAAAGCTTCCACACCTTAACAAACCTTCGCCTATTGGGAGTGAACAATGGCTTCCCTCTTCGTTTTCGCCCCAGCGGAATCTTGCTGAGAACCTTGCGAATCCCGGAATGGAAAAACGACAATACAATAACTGTAGTCATCATCCCCGCTACCGTAGCGCCCCACATTTCAAAAAAACTCAGATTCATAGCGGTACCGATCACCGGCCCGCCGATAAACTTAAACATGCTCGACAGATAAGCCGGCATTATTCGCAACACTTGTTCCCACATGAACCCCAAACTTCTCTCCTCTTTTCTTTAAAATCAAACATAGATTCTCACACCTATTTACAAACGCATTTGTAAACGGCACCTACGTTTTTCAACCCGACTTAAGCTGAATAGGTTACGAAAAATGCAAATATGATCACCAGACTTCACAAGAGTCGGGCTTACACTTTCATAACGGACAGTTTTGTCACCTCGTATAACTGAGTTTGCGAATCAGACAAGAACAAAATATGTATAGACCCCGTAACTTCCCAACAAGATCACTCCCTCAACCTTCGAAACACTTTTTCGGGAAACCATCATAGGCAGAACGGCCAAAGAGAACAGAAGCATCCACACCATATCGACCCTCAGGATTTCCGGACCGACCCCAATAGGCTTTACCATAGCGGTAGCCCCCAGAATGGCCAAATTGTTAAAAATATTCGAGCCCAAGAGATTACCCAAAGCCAAGTCGGTTTGCTTTCTGAAAGCAGAAATGACTGACGTTACCAACTCGGGCAAACTGGTTCCCAAAGCCACAATTGTCACGCCTATTACACGCTCGCTCACTCCCAACCCTACAGCAAGGGTTTTGGCGCTTCCGACAAACCATTCTGATCCGAAATAAAGTCCAATCGCTCCCAAAACCATATAAAGAATGCTTCTCCATTTCGGGTAAGGGTGATCCTCGGCCTCCAACAGGTCCGGATCCTCAGTTTCCACCAAAGCCTTTTTCCTTCCTTTGGTAACAGTATAAAAAAGATAAACAATAAGAATAGCGAATGACACCGCCCCTTCCCACGCCTTAAATTCCCCTTCCAGCGCAAACACGTAAACCATAATCGCCGAAAACATCATCACGGGCCAATCCATCTTTATGCTGTTTTTCCCTACGGAAATCGGGCAGATTATGGCAGTCAAACCCAACACAAGCCCAAGGTTACAGATATCCGATCCTATAACATTCCCTATGGCTATGTCGGAACTGCCAGCCAAGGCCGACTGTACGCTGATGAATAGCTCGGGAGCGGAAGTACCGAACGCAATTACGGTAAGCCCTACGATAAACGGTGGAATGTTCATGCCCAACGCAATCCGTGAGGAGCCTTTGACTAAAAAATCCCCTCCGAAGATGAGGACGCAAAGTCCCACCACAAGCATGACTATATCAGTGATCATATAAAGCGATTAATGCGGTATGCGCCCGCGTGGTTTGTTTTAGGCAAAAGAACGGCCCCGATGTAAACGGGGCCGGTAACGTGCCGAGACGGTTAACCCCGGCCAAAAATCTTAAAGTTTTTCTCCGTACGCCAAGTCTCCGGCATCACCCAAACCGGGCACGATATAAGCCTTTTCGTTAAGCTTCTCGTCCATTGCACATGTCCACAAACGGCAAGGGGCCTCAACATTGTTCGCAAGGTACTCCACCCCTTCAGGCGAAGACAAAACGGCGGCGATATGCACCATTTTCGGCTTTCCGAACTCAAGCACTTTATTCAATGATTTCGCCAACGACTGTCCAGTAGCCAACATCGGGTCGATGATAATCAACTCCTTGTCGGTCATATCCGGAAAAGCGCTGTATCCCAGATAAATGTCAAAACCGTCGGGAGCGTCATCAGCCTTACGGCGGTACGCTCCGATAAATCCGCTGTAAGACTTGTCAAACACGTCAAGAAATCCCTCGTAATACGGAAGTCCCGCTCTCAAAATAGGCAAAAGGATCGGCTGGTGTTCCAATACCGGTATCTCCGTTTTAGCCAAAGGCGTCGTAAACTCCTTTTTCTCGTATTTCAATGATTTCGAGATCTCATAAGCCATAAGCACGCCAAGGCGCTTCAGGTTTTTCCGGAAGCGCATGCTGTCATTCTGCACTTCAACGTTCCGAAGCTCCGCCAAAAACTGATTTGCAACCGACGCGCTTTCATTAAGACTGAATATCTCCACAGTATCAGGTGTTTTCGTTAATCGTTCACGGCAAAGATAACCCATTTTCGATCCAAGCCAAAGGGGCCGGCAAAATCCCCGCTCCGCCAACAGTCGGAAATGACGGGGGCATCGACTAACTTTGCCTCACTAAAAACGGCAACGCAACATCTCATGGAATTGTTACGACAACTATGCGCCATACACTCCCCATCAGGCGAGGAATTCCGAATGGCCGAATTTATTCTGAAGTATGTTGAAACGCATTCTTCGAACTGGAAAACAACACCGGAAATCATACACGGAGACGAGACGCAGGATATGGTTATCCTCGTTTTCGGAAAACCCCGCACAGCGGTATACGCCCACACCGACAGCATTGGCTTTACCGTAAGGTACAATGACCAATTGGTACCGATTGGCGGACCGGAAGCGGAAAACGGCTATATCCTAACCGGAAAAGACGGTTTGGGAGATATTGAATGCGAACTGACGGTTGATGCGGAAGGCCGTGTCAGGTATCGCTATTCGAGAGAAATCGACCGAGGAACAAGTCTGATTTTCAAACCCGATTTCAACGAAAACGCCACCGTTGTCAGGTCACCTAGCCTCGATAACCGGCTCGGGGTGTACAACGCCCTCAAAATTGCCGAAAACCTAGAGCACGGTGCATTGGTTTTCAGTACCTATGAGGAACACGGCGGAGGAACCGCTTCGGTAGCGGCACGCCTGTTGTACGAAAGATTCGGATTAAAACAGGCTTTGGTCTCCGACGTGACTTGGGCTACGGACGGCGTCCATATCGGCGAAGGGGTGGCGGTATCATTACGCGACAGCGGAATTCCCCGTTACACTTTTGTAAAAAGGATTCTGGACATCGCAAAAAAATCGGAAATCCCTTATCAGCTCGAAGTCGAAGCTTCGGGAGGCAGTGACGGAAGGGAACTCCAACGTTCGCCCTATCCGGTGGATTGGTGTTTCATCGGCCCACCGTCGGCTGATCCGCACAGCCCTTTCGAGACGGTGTCGAAAAAAGACATCGAGTCGATGATCGGACTCTACGAAATCTTGATGCGGGAGCTCTGAGCCAACAAACGGCCCAAACGCCTATTGCGCAGGATTTTTTCTGATCCTCAAAGAATTGTCTTATATTTGCGACTTCCTTAGAAAAAGGAAGCGTTTCACTAACTTCAATATGATGAAAGTCAAGGATAAGGAGTTCGTCAGTTACATTGAACCAGAAAGATTAGCGCAGAGGATTGCGGAGCTGGGAAATAAGATTGACGAGGACTATGCGGGGAAAAATCCCTTGTTCATCGCCGTCCTGAACGGTTCGTTCATGTTTGCCGCCGATTTACTAAGGGAAGTTGACACTCCTTCGGAAATTTCGTTCATGAAGCTGGCCTCTTATAGCGAGATGCGTAGCACGGGAAATGTCAAGGAAGTCATCGGACTTAGCGAGAACATCTTCAACCGTCACGTAATTATCATCGAGGACATCGTGGATACCGGCAACACCATGGTCCACCTGCACGATGTACTGGAAGAACTTGGACCCGCCTCAATCGAGGTTGCTTCTCTGCTTTTCAAGCCTGAAGCTTACACCAAGAAAATTAATATCAAGTACGTCGGATTCGACATTCCGAACAAGTTCGTGGTGGGTTACGGCCTCGACTACGACGGATACGGACGAAATCTCGACGCGATTTACCAACTGGCTTAAATCAGATAATTAATATAGGCTCGGGGTTCCGATTCGCCACGGCCGTTCCCGGTGCGGGCGAAGACTGTTTTTCCGGCTCCCCAAGTCACAGATTTCTAAATCCTTCGTATTATGTTGAATATCGTATTGTTCGGCCCTCCGGGCGCCGGCAAAGGGACTCAAAGCGAAAAGATCATCGAGAAGTACGACCTGTGCCATATCTCTACCGGAGATCTTTTCCGTAAGCACTTGGGCGAAGGGACGGAACTTGGGAAGTTGGCCCAGAAATACATGGACAACGGTAACTTGGTGCCTGACGAGGTCGTGATCGACATGGTTGACGCCAAGCTGCAGGAAACTAAAGACGTTAAAGGTTTCATCTTTGACGGATTCCCTCGTACTGTAGCTCAAGCCGAAGCGCTGGACAAGCTTCTCAACGCCAAAGAGACGCCTATCTCAGGCATGATCGCTTTGGAAGTGGAAGACGACGAACTCCGCAACCGCATTTTGGAACGTGGCAAAAGCTCTGGCCGTGCCGACGACCAAAGCGTTGAAAAAATCAACAACCGCATCAACGTTTACAAAAGCGAGACTAAGCCCGTAGCTGATTATTACAACGAGCAAGGCAAATTCCGCGCTATCGACGGCGTTGGATCTATCGACAGAATTTTCGGCGACATTGCGACCGAAATCGACAAGCTTTAATCAAAAAAGCCAGGGCTTCCGCCTTGCATCAAAAGAACCGGTCACGCACAGACGGGTTCTTTTTGTATCCGCAAATACATAATACGAAGAAAGAAATCTGATATGGCATCCTCAAACTTTATAGACCACGTACGCTTGTGTTCCAGATCTGGCGCTGGCGGAGCCGGGTCAGTACACTTCCGAAGGGAAAAACACGTCCCTAAAGGCGGGCCCGACGGCGGTAACGGCGGACGCGGAGGACACATTATCGTCCGTGGCAACAGCCAACTCTGGACTTTGCTCCACTTGCGTTACAAAAAACACGTGATCGCCACAGACGGACGTCCGGGCGACGGCGGATGCAGTTCCGGAGCCGAAGGGCAAGATATCATACTGGAAGTTCCTTTGGGAACGGTTGTCAAGGATATTGAGACAGGGGAAATCAAACTCGAAATCACCGAAGATGGAGAAGAGCAAATCCTGACTCCCGGTGGCCGTGGCGGTTTGGGCAACTACAATTTCAAAAGCGCAACCAACCAGACTCCACGCTACGCCCAACCCGGCGAAGAGGGAATCGAGGAATGGGTTGTATTCGAATTGAAGCTTTTGGCCGACGTAGGTTTGGTTGGTTTCCCAAATGCCGGAAAGTCCACTTTGCTTTCAGTCCTGTCAGCCGCAAAACCTGAAATTGGAGATTATCCGTTTACCACCATCGTCCCTAACTTGGGCGTTGTGGAATACCGCGACTTCAAGTCGTTTGTGATGGCCGATATTCCCGGAATCATCGAAGGCGCCGCAGAAGGCAAAGGACTCGGAACACGCTTCCTCCGCCATATCGAACGAAACTCGACGTTGCTTTTCCTTATCCCCGCCGACACCGACGATCCGAAAAAGGAATACAACGTACTATTGAGCGAGCTGGAACGCTACAATCCAGAGTTGTTGGACAAAAAGCGTCTGGTAGCCGTTACGAAATGTGATTTGCTCGACGACGAACTTATCGAAGAGTTCAAAGAAGATCTTCCAGATGACGTTGAAGTACTCTTCATTTCCTCAGTAGCCCATATGGGACTTACAGAGCTGAAAGACAAACTTTGGGACATGCTCAACAAACAAGACGAAGAGTAATTCCCCCAATATCACTGCTTCAGAAAGCCTTTCGACCTCAATCGGAAGGCTTTTTTTATTGTACAACAATCACCAAACGTCCGATTTCTTACTTGGCTTGGAGCTTTCATTCCGTGACTTTTCTCCCATAAATCGATTCCTTTATGGACACCAAACCATAAAACAATGGATTTCAGAACCGAACACGACACAATGGGCGAAATCAAAGTGCCCGCCGAAAAATATTGGGGAGCCCAAACCCAGCGCTCATTGCAAAACTTCACAATAGGAGGAGACAAAGCTAGAATGCCGATAGAAGTGATTCGGGCTTTTGCCGTTCTGAAAAAAGCCGCCGCCTTAACCAATGCGGAACTCGGTGTTCTTTCCGAAGAAAAAGCACGGCTAATCGCTCAAGTTTGCGATGAAATAACGGACGGAAAACTGGACGATCAATTTCCCCTAGTGATCTGGCAAACAGGTTCGGGCACACAATCAAACATGAACGTCAACGAAGTTGTAGCCAACCGCGCGCACGTTTTGAGCGGAGGAATTCTGAACGACTTACAAAAGTCCGTACACCCGAACGACGACGTAAATAAATCCCAGTCCTCAAACGACACTTTTCCGACAGCCATGAGTATCGCCGCTTACAAAGCCGTCCACGAATGGGTTTTCCCAATGGTTCGAAAACTCCGGGACTCTTTGGCGAAGAAATCAGAAGAGTTTAAAGACATTGTCAAGATCGGGAGAACCCACACAATGGACGCCACTCCTTTAACATTAGGGATGGAATTTTCCGCTTATGTGGCCCAGTTGGATTACGCTCTGAAAGCCATCAAACACACTTTGCCGCATGTAGCGGAATTAGCCCTTGGAGGCACCGCCGTAGGCACAGGACTTAATACGCCAAAAGGCTATTCTGAAAAAGTAGCGGAGAAAATCGCAAAACTTACGGGACTTCCATTTCTCACCGCCCCTAACAAATTCGAGGCTTTGGCAACCAAAGATTCAATGGTGGAACTTCACGGAGCCTTGAAACAACTGGCCGTAAGCTTAATGAAAATAGGCAACGATATCCGGTTTCTCGGTTCGGGTCCGCGTTCAGGGATTGGGGAAATAATCCTGCCCGCTAACGAGCCCGGGTCTTCCATTATGCCCGGCAAAGTAAACCCGACCCAATGCGAAGCTTTGACAATGGTTTGCGCACAAGTGATGGGCAATGACGTGGCGGTTTCCGTAGCCGGATCGAACGGACACTTCCAGCTTAACGTTTTCAAGCCTGTGATAATCCACAATGTGCTGACATCTGCCCGGATTTTGGCAGACTCTTGCGATTCCTTCGAAAAAAATTGTGTCGTGAATATCCAGGCCAACCCCGAGCGAATAAACTCCCAGTTAGAAAATTCACTGATGTTAGTCACTGCGCTGAATACCCACATTGGTTATGAAAATGCAGCTAAAATCGCAAAAAAGGCGTATAACGAAAACACAACACTGCGTGAAGCTGCGATTTCGCTTGGTTTGTTAACGGACGAGCAGTTTGATAAATGGGTCGTTCCCTCCAAAATGATTGGGCCTGTGGAAAAATAAGGTAAGGAAGGATTCCCAAATAGACTTTTATATCCTATTAATCTTGCTATATTCGTATTTAACTACGAGAAATAGCAAGATTAATTAATATAAAGATGAGACACAAAATCCTATTCCTGTGCTTCCTTTTGGCGGCCTTTGCGCTTTCCGGGGTTAGCCAGCAAGCAGTCGCCCAAGAGATGTCGAAAAAAGAGCGGAAGGAGTGGAAACGCAAGCTTAAAAAAATCAGTCCAGAACAATACAAGAAGTTTCTGGACGAGTTTAAGGCTTTGCAAGCGAAAAGCAGTGAGCAAAACGGTCAGATTTCCAGCTTGGAAGAGCGCCTGAACAGTCGCAACAAAGACCTCCAAGCCAAAGAGGCCGAAGTAAGCCAACTGCTCTCGCAATTGGACAAATACAAAAACGGGGAAGTCAAAACCGAAACCGCCGTTGATGAGGCTCCGGCAAAACCCGCCAAAAACAAGAATTACACTAAAGGTGTAACTTTCAGGGTTCAGATCGGCGCTTTCCGCAACAAAGACCTTTCGAAATACTTCGACAATACCGAAAGCTTTGGCGGAGAGATCAACCAAGACGGTACCCAGCAAATCACGCTAGGAGTCTTCCGCGACTACTGGAACGCCAACACGTTCAAAAAGTACCTTCGCGAGATGGGTGTAAAAGACGCTTGGATTGTCGCTTACAAAAACAACAAGCGTGTACCGATCAAAGACGTACTCGAAGGCGTAATGTAAAATATAATTTCCGCCGGTAACGGCTAGTCCTCACAATATTCTAGAAGCGCTCATACGAGCGCTTTTTTTGTGTCGAAATTAAAGCAACCCTTTGTCCGCGAAGCTCAGATAGCCGTTATCGGTATAGATGATATGGTCCAGAACAGGTATTTCCAGAAACTCACCGGCCTGCTTCACTTTCTTAGTAAGCCGAATATCCGCATCACTAGCCTTCAACTGTCCCGATGGATGGTTATGGGCCAAAATCACCGCACTTGCCTGTATATTCAAGGCCATTTTGAAAATCCGCTTCGGATCGGCTACCGTTCCTGATATTCCGCCTTCACTCACTTTTCTTTTTCTTAGTACTCCGTTTGCCCTATTTAGTAACAAAACCCAGAATTCTTCGTGAGCAAGATCCATAAGGTCAGGACGAAGACATTCGAACGCGTCTTGGGAGCACGCTATTTTCAGTCTGCGGACAGGGTCAGCCTCTTTTCGTCTTCTTCCCAATTCCAAAGCCGCCGTAATGGAAATCGCCTTCGCAGGGCCAATGCCTTTTACGGAACACATATCGTCTACGGATTGCCGCGCAAGTTCGCTGAGGTTATTCGAAGCCGTATTAAGTAAATGTTTGGCCAAGTCCACCGCCGATTGAGATTTTGTCCCCGAACCTATTAGAATCGCCAATAATTCGGCATTTGTAAGTGCCGCCCGTCCCTTCATCGCCAATTTTTCCCTAGGCCTATCCTCTTCCGCCCACTGTTTTATCCCCGTTGGGGCTTCATACTGTTCCATGCCGGGAAGTCGGCAAGTTTTGGGCCGGCAAAAAATATCAGGTAACAAAAAAAGCCTCACTCTTAAGAGTGAGGCTTCAATATCTTTTAAACGGTAAGGATTAAGCCAATCCGTTTACGAACTTCGTCAATTTAGACTTCTTGTTAGCAGCGTTGTTTTTGTGGATGATGTTACGCTTAGCCAACTTGTCCAACATACCAGAAACCTGCTTCAACAACTCCTGCGCTTCAGTCTTGTCAGTTGTGTGTTGCAACTTCTTGATGAAAGTTCTAGTTGTCTTCTTTTGGTACCTGTTTCTCAGGCGCTTAGCACGGTCAGAACGGATTCTCTTCAGCGCTGATTTGTGATTTGCCATATTATTAATGAATTTCGAATAATTTCAATGCTTCATTTAGGAATGCAAAGATACCACAATAATCCGTATCGTCAAACAGTCCCGTAAAAATAAATCAATCAAAGGGTTAAGGCTACTTTGTCAGTTTTTTGTACTTGATTCTGGTAGGCGTCACGTCTCCCAGACGCTTCATCCTGTCCTCCTCATACTCGCTGAAGTTACCCTCAAACCACTTCACCTGCGACTCCCCTTCGAACGCTAGAATGTGGGTACAAACCCTGTCAAGGAACCAACGGTCGTGGGAAATGATCACCGCACATCCGCCGAAGTTCTCCAACGCTTCCTCCAATGCCCGGAGCGTATTAACGTCCAAGTCGTTGGTAGGTTCGTCAAGAAGAAGCATGTTGGCGCCTTGTTTTAGCGTCATGGCCAAGTGTACACGGTTACGCTCACCACCCGAAAGCTGACCCACTTTTTTCTGTTGGTCACCTCCGCTAAAGTTGAACTTGCTAACGTAAGCACGTGAGTTCACCTGACGGCCTCCCAAATCGATCAACTCCTCTCCGTCTGAAATGGTTTCCCAAACAGTCGAATCAGGCTTCATGTCGTCGTGTTCCTGGTCAACGTAAGCGATTTTCACCGTCTCACCCACTTCAAACGATCCGTCATCCGGCTGTTCCTGCCCTGTGATCATTTTGAAAAGCGTGGTTTTACCGGCACCATTAGGCCCGATAATACCTACGATACCGCCTTGCGGAAGCATAAAGTTCAAGTCCTCATAAAGGAACTTCTCACCGAATGCCTTGGAAACGCCTTTCGCCTCAATAACTTTGGTTCCCAAACGTGGCCCCGGAGGAATAAAGAGTTCGAGTTTCGCTTCTTTCTCCTTCCCTTCTTCGGAAACGAGTTTATCATATGCGCTAAGACGGGCTTTGGCTTTAGCGTGACGGCCTTTAGGTGTCATCTTCACCCATTCGAGCTCCCGCTCCAATGTCTTCTGGCGTTTCGACTCAGTCTTTTCTTCTTGAGCCAAACGCTTTTGTTTCTGGTCAAGCCAAGAAGAATAGTTCCCTTTCCACGGAATACCCTCTCCGCGGTCAAGCTCAAGGATCCAACCCGCTACATTATCCAAGAAATAACGGTCGTGAGTCACGGCGATTACCGTACCTTTATATTGTTGTAAGTGGTGCTCAAGCCAAAGTACTGATTCGGCATCCAAGTGGTTGGTAGGTTCGTCAAGAAGAAGAACGTCGGGTTGCTGAAGCAACAGACGGCACAAGGCCACACGGCGCTTCTCGCCACCGGAAAGGTTCGCCACCTTGGCTTCGCCGGGAGGCGTGCGCAAGGCTTCCATCGCGCGTTCCAAGTTTGAATCGAGATTCCAAGCGTCTAGCTGATCAAGCTGCTCTTGTACCTCGCCTTGGCGGGTGATAAGCTTGTCCATGGCGTCGGGATCCTCAAGAATCTCCGGCTCGGCGAATTTCAGGTTGATCTCGTCGAACTCGCGAAGCAGATCCACGGTTGTAGCCACGCCTTCTTCCACCACTTCCCTTACCGTTTTTTCCGGATCAAGCTCAGGCTCTTGCTCAAGATATCCCACCGAATAACCGGTATCGGACACCACTTCGCCTTGGTACTCTTTGTCGATTCCGGCGATAATTCGCATCAACGACGATTTACCCGAGCCGTTAAGACCGAGCACACCGATTTTCGCTCCATAAAAAAACGACAGGTAGATATTTTTGAGCACCTGTTTGTTTGGCTGGTAGGTCTTACTGACCCCGGCCATTGAAAAGATTATTTTCTCGTCACTCATGTTTAGGATGTTCTTTTTGACAGGCCCTGAAGGGCGGTGCGGATAAGCTTGCAACGTTTAGTGGAAAAACTGGATCGCCCCAAACCGAGATTCCTGTATTTACGGAAACAACGGTTGGATATCAATCCTCTTCGTCGCCTCACAAAAGTAATCTTTTTAAAGCGTCCTTCAAAAAATAGGGAAGCGCTTCGGCCATAGCCCATAAGGCTTAACGCACAAAACCTTACTCGGAGAAGTAAATTCCTTTGAGTGGCCGTAAAAAATCCCTCCGCATGTGATTGTTTACGCTTAAATGGTTAGCTTTGCCGAAAAGGATTCTGTCATATTTAAGTTAAGGCTTGCAAACATTGGAATCGAACGAATACGGTTATATTAAAGACGGCAAAGTGTTTCTCAAAGGGTTCTTGGAGTTCCCCGACAGAGAAATTGGTGAGGTAAAGGAGGACGAGGCCTCTTCTCTCAAGTATTTCGAAGACCGTTTCGAAATTGCCCAAAACAAAGTGGATGAGTTGGCCAAAGCCATCGAGGAAGCGACAAACAAGGGCTCATACTTGATGAAATTGGTCCATTTGAGAAAATATCTGGCCGAATTTGACGCGATCGGAGATTTTGTCCCATTGTTTGAGAGCCTCGGCAGGTATGAGGTCCAGATACAGGAGATCATCCTTAAGAACCGCGTCAAGAACTTGGAAATCAAGCGCGCCTTATTGGCCGAAGCGGAATTGATTGTGGCTATGGATGACATGAGGGAAGCCTCTGAGAAGTTCAAAGACCTTAATCTTCGTTGGCTGAAAACCGGCGCCGTGGGCGAAGAGTCGCGGGAGGAAGTCGAAGGCGTTTTCGAAAAAATGCGTTCGGAATTCTACGAAAAGAAGTCAAACCTGTACGCTGAGCGCCAACAATTGGTGGAAGCCAGCATCAAGGAATACGAAAAGCTCGTCGAGGAAGCCGAGGGACTCGGAACCACCGAGGACATCGAAGCGGCGGCCGAGAAGCTGAAGACTTTGCAAAAGCAATGGAAAGAGCTCGGCTCTATCCCCGCTAAAGTCAGAACGGCGCTCTGGTCTCGTTTCCGCAAGGCGAACGACGACGTTTTCAACAAGCTGAAATCTCTCAGAAAAGAAAATCGCTCGAAAAAAGCGGGTGTTCTCAGAGCCGAATTGGTGGAAAAGGCCGAAGCCTTTATGGCTAATGAAGACGCTACCCCCGAAGCTATCAAGCGCTTGGTTGGCGACTGGAAACGCTTGCCAAAAGGCGGGGCGTCAAAAGAATTGGCTGACCGCTTCTTCTACGCCACCGATTGGGTAAACGAGCGACTGTTTGTGGAGAAATTGGCCACAGCCAAATTCAAAGGCTTCAAAGACAAGGACGAAACGGAGCAAAACAAGATCCGTTTGAGAATTGTTCGCGACCTGCTACAACGCGACATGCGCGAATTGGAAGTGTTTAAGGAGAATATGGAGAAGTTTCACGCCAACTCAGGGGCCTTCAACAGCATCGTTTCTGGTAAGGAAGAGATCAAAACCAGGAAGGTTCAGGTGAAAAAGAAACTGATGGAACACTTCCAACAAAAATCGAAATCATAACCCGTAGAATCCGAAAGGGCTCTTTGGGAGAGCAATGAGATATTAACGGGCTTGTGACGGTGCGAATCGGACAGGCCCGATTTTTTTTCATTTCGCCGTACAACATTTTTTCAATACGTGCGTCTATCAACTAAAATCAGGGATAGAATTAACGTCGAAAAAATAGCGGTTTTAGTTTCATTTTTTCGATTTAATTTTATTTTTGCACGACTGTTTTAGATAACGATATCAGGAGGAAAAATATATGTACTGGACACTTGAACTAGCTTCTTATCTCGAAGATGCTCCTTGGCCAGCAACCAAGGACGAATTGATTGACTTCTCAGTCCGTTCCGGAGCCCCAATGGAAGTGGTCGAAAACCTTCAGGAGCTGGAAGACGACGGCCAGCCTTATGAAAGCATAGAGGAAATTTGGCCGGATTACCCGACGAAAGAAGACTTCTTCTTCAACGAAGACGAATATTGATTCCGTAACGAACGGGCAATATCGACAGAAGATAAAACGAGAGAGATGTAAGACACACCTCTCTCGTCTTGTTTGTATAGTATTATATTACAGGCTCTTCACAAAAGCCTCGGCGAAAACCATATCTTCCGGTGTGGTGATCTTTATGTTTTCGTAAGCACCTTGCGTCAAAGTTATCTTACCGCCAAAGGCCTCAAACACTGAAGCGTCGTCCGTAAATCTACTCTGCTCCGGTTGGGCGTAAGCGTCTTTGAGATTTTTTAGACCAAACACCTGCGGAGTCTGCACCAAACGATACTGAGCCCTGTCTTTGGCCTCACTATTTCCATCCCCGTCAATCTCACGAATCGAATCTTTCAGCTCGACGGCCACAACGGCACTTCCCGTTTTCTCAGCGGTTTTATAGGCTTCGTCCAACACATTAGCCGGTGTAAATGGTCGAACGCCATCGTGTACGGCCACCAATCCGCCCCCCTGAAGCTTATCCAATCCGTTTTTCACAGACTGAAATCGACTAGCGCCACCTTTTACTACAGTATGGGAAGTTTGAAAATTATGTTTCTCAATCAATTCTCTCCAAAAATCAATTTGATTCTCAGGAAGCGCTAAGATGATTTCGGGGACATCCTTCATATTTGCAAACGCATCAATCGTTCGCATAAGGATTGGGATTCCCCCTACTTCCAAAAATTGTTTCGGCAATGCGGAGCCCATACGGCTACCGCTACCGCCTGCCACTATTAGAGCGTATCGTTTCATTTTTCCGAAAACAAAAACACCCGCTCTGTTAAAGCGGGTGCAATTTATAAATTCCTGAAAGCTGATATTAAAGCACCAGCATTGCGTCTCCGTATGTGAAGAAGCGATATTTTTCTTTGATCGCCTCTTGGTATGCGTCCATAATCAGCTCATAACCGCCATAAGCCGCAACCATCATCAACAACGTTGACTGCGGAAGGTGGAAGTTACTGATCAAACCGCTACAGATTTTGAAATCGTAAGGAGGAAAGATAAACCTGTCGGTCCAACCTTCGAAGTCCTTAAGTCTTCCTGCGGCGGAAACTGACGACTCAAGCGCGCGCATTGTGGTAGTACCCACTGCACACACTCTACGCTTGTTGTCAAGGGCTTTGTTTACCATACCCACAGTCGGCTCGGCGATTTTGAAATTCTCCGAATCCATTTTGTGCTTGGTAAGGTCTTCCACATCCACTGGACGGAAAGCTCCAAGACCAACGTGAAGTGTCACGGCGCTCATGTCTATCCCCTTGATCTCAAGGCGCTTCAACAAATGCGGCGTAAAGTGCAGGCCAGCGGTTGGCGCAGCTACGGCTCCTACGTTCTTGGCGTAGATAGTTTGATAACGCTCACGGTCAGAAGCCTCGGCTTCGCGCTGAAGCTCGCGAGGGATCGGCGTTTCGCCCAACGAATCGATAAGACGGTAGAACTCTTCGTCCTCACCTTCGTAAAGGAAACGGATCGTTCTTCCGCGCGACGTTGTGTTGTCGATGACCTCGGCCACCAAATCGCCATTGCCAAAGTAGAGCTTGTTCCCTACCCGGATTTTTCTGGCGGGATCAACCAACACGTCCCACAAGTGCAGGTCCTTGTTCAGTTCGCGGAGCAGGAACACTTCGATCTTCGCTCCGGTTTTCTCCTTGTTGCCGTAAAGGCGAGCGGGGAAAACTTTCGTGTCATTCGTCACAAGCACGTCACCTTCGTCGAAATAGTCGATGACGTCTTTGAAGACCTTGTGCTCAATCTTTCCAGTGTCTTTATGAACAACCATCAAACGGGACTCGTCCCTGTTTTCGACCGGGTATTGGGCCAGCAAATCGGCTGGCAAATCGAACTTGAACTCTGATAACTTCATATAATTACCTGTATTGTATCCGGACAGACAGTAACAGCATGCCTAAGCAGACAAAGTTAAGAATTTTCCGCATTAATTTAATACAAAAGAAGAAATTCATAGCGACCTGATACGGAAGCCTTACGGATTTCCGCATTACGGATAATAAAAACTACGGAGTGGTAAGAATGATTCGCTTCTGACGAAAAATATCTCCACGATTTTTGCCCGTTTCTTGATCGAGAAAAGGGCAAATACGAGATAAGAAGCTCCTTGCCTATCAACTTACAGTCACTGAAAACCAAATCGGGCAGGGATTTATCATGTATAAAGCCTTATGAGAATCAGAGGGAAAATCTCTTTATCCAAAATCACAACACATGATATTCAGAGAACTCAAACTTTTCACCACACAACTCCGAAAACAGGAAGATTTTTATACAAAGACACTCGGGATGACATTATTAGAATCCGAGGCGGACAATTTCAAAGTGCTGGCCGGCAGATCCATTCTCGAATTCGAGCAATCGGAAACTGCTACTCCCTATCATTTCGCCTTCAACATTCCCTCACATTCAGAAGCGGAAGCTATAGAATGGTTAAAAAAACGGGTGAAAATACTGACTGACAAACAGGGAACCGAAATACAGGATTTTGTGAACTGGAACGCCAAGTCAATGTACTTTTATGATACTGACAGAAATATTGTGGAATTCATCGCTCGGCGCAATTTGGAGTATCAAACCTCTACACCTTTTGGCGGTAACAGCATAGTGGAAATCAGCGAAATTGGAGTGGCGACAAGCGATATCGAACCCGCTTTCAGGTTTTTGGAAAATAATTTGGGCGTGTCAATATACGACGGTTCGTTCGAGCAATTCTGCGCGACCGGAGAGGAACGGGCGCTTTTTATCTTGGTGAACAGAAACAAAAAGGACTGGTTGCCCTGCGGAGACAAAGTCTACGCATCTGGCTTTCATATTTTGGTGGAGACTGAAGAAAGAACTTCAAACCTAGAATTTACAGGTGACAAGTTCCGTTTGAGATAAAAAAAGCGGAAAATTGGTATTAACCAATCTCCCGCCCTGACACGTAATCCAACAAGGATCAAGCTCTTAATATCTCAACTTTTCTGATTTATTGGTAATAATAAATCACCGTAGAGAACCCAGCGTCACGATTCGGGTTTTTATAAATATTCGGAGTCCACTCCCAGTTAAACTTCAACGATTTTTTATAAGTAATCGGCGACTCCCAAAAGATTCTGGTGTTCACTTCCTTGGCGTGCTCGCTACCTCCAGAAACATAAGCCGAGGATTTGTTAAAGTGTCCCCATGACATATCGAACAAGTCTTCGTGCCCTGTTCCGTTCCAGAGGTTGTTCGGAAAGTTGTTCTTCTCATCCACAAAAATATGCTCGTCGAGTTCGGGCTGACAATCGAAATAATCCAAATAAGCGATCACGTGACCTGCGCCGTGGGTGTCCAACACCGTAAATCCGTTTTTGTAGAAATACTCGTTGAGCGGAGCTTTCGGGTAAGGTGGCTGAGAACTCTTGATATAATACTTCCCGGAATTGGCTTTCGCCCTAAGCTTCTTTACTGCATTCGCCACATCAGCTTTTTCCCTGAAAATGGACACTTTGAATTTCAGCTTTCTTGAAGAATTATTATGAATGGAAATACGGGCATTTTTCTGGAAAGGCATCGGAATATAATTGTACTTTCCCGATTTATTAGCGCCAAGTAATAGCGTACTTTGCTCGTTCGATCCGAAACCGAGCTCTACGGGAACATCAACCGAAGGACGGGACTCTCCATCCCAGAAGATCTTCATTTGCAAATTCTTCAGAGTCTCCTTGTCCGCGTCAAGCTCAATTCCACGAATAATCCCCGAACCGTCAAGCTTTATCTCTACGTCTCCGTTAGGATTAAGATTCGCCTTTTTGCTGACTTTACGGTAACGCTTCACTTTGTTCGCCATAAAATTTTTATCCGCAAAAGCGTTGTTCGCCTTTTCCCAAGCGGCCTTTTCTTCATTGGTAAAGTTTGTTGTAAAAGACTTTATGGCAACTGGCGAGTCAAAACGTTTGATGTTAACAATATTGTAATTTGGCTTGTCGAGCATAAAACGAAAACGCTTGGTGAAAGGCATCGGCACACGGCAAATCCCGAAAATTTTGCCTTCTTCGGCCGAACGAACCTCAATCTGCGACATTGGCGCGGCGAATGGCAAACCCGACTCGAAAAAGCCTTTTGTAGGCCCTTCGTAGATCGTTTTACCGTCCACTTCCACTTTCATATTTCCCCAACCTCGGTTCAGCCTGAAAGTCGACCAAATCCGGGTAGCCACACCAGGACCCTCGCAGTCGGCGTATACATGCCACTTCCCTTCTTTGTAAAGGGAGTTAACATCATCGGGATTGTTTCCTTTGCGGTTAAATCCGGAATATTGATAAGTCGTGTACTCTTGTGTTTCCCAAAAATGGTCCACGGAAATCATTTTCTCCAATTCCGAAGACACGCTTACGGTTTGAGAGAAGCTAGTGACGGCGCAAAAAAGAGACGCTATAAACATCCCTATCGCCCGTTTAAATACCATCATAATGCAGTTGTTTTGTTAAGATATTTGCGAGGTTCGCCCAAACACAAAAAGCGGGCTATGACAACGATAGAACCTTCGGTGGCAAATAAATAAAAACAACAACATCACCGCATTAGCAAAAACGTTTAAGCTACAACAGACACGAATTTTATAGGTTTTTCAGACAATCAATCGCTCGTTACAAACTGAGTATGGGGCTGAGTGGGGTACCAAATGAGAATAAAAGACGCATCATTCAGGTATCATACGGTTCTAACCTACAACGATTTTGCACTATCGGGATAGTCGGTTATAATTCCGTCAACACCCCAACTGGTCAGCTTTTTCATGTCGCTTACATTGTTCACTGTCCATGGTATAACCTGCAAACCTTTTTCGTGGAGCATCTTTACCGAATCCTGATCGAGAAGAATATATTCCGGGCTATAGATTTCGGGCAAAAAACCGAGATCCGTGAGGTTTTCCTCAATGCTTTTACCGTTTTCGACAAGAGCGGCCAAACGGATCTCGGGGTATTTCTCATGAAGATACCGTAGAACCCTGAAATCAAACGACTGCAGATTGACGTTTTTTATCTGAACATGCTTTCGGATAACGGACACTACCGCATCTGAGAAAACTTTCACATCCGGCTGGGTAAGGCCTTCTTGTCCTTCCACCGATTTAATCTCGATATTATAAGCTACAGTCCTACTCGGATGCTTGATCTGGTATTCTTTTACGGCTTCGAAGACTTCGGAAAGGAGAGGCTTGCTCACCTTCATCTTTTCTTGCCTTGGAAAACTCGACAGTTTTCGCATCCCCACATCAAAGCGCTTGATCTCAGTTTGGCTCATCCGGAAAATATTCAAGCTGGCTTCCAGTTCTTCGCTGACCTCACTCCCATCAGGAGCGGTACTGATATGGGCGGAAAAAAACGGCTCGTGAGACACCAACACGTTTCCGTCGCCATTGATGACCACATCGAGTTCCAAAGTATTCACGCCATATTCCAACGCAGTGATAAACGACGGAATGGTATTCTCGGGCATCAGCCCGCGCGCTCCTCTATGACCCTGAATATCAGGCTTCGGATTATTTGAATCACAAGAAAGCATAAGCGGAAATATTAGGCTTAGTAACAAGGATATTCGCAACGTGTTCATAACGGTTTCGTTTTTGTCAAAAATTGCACACCGAATGTTTTTATGTAAAAATAGCAGTATGATTAATCTTCTTGGTTAATTTTGGATTAAGGCGTTTTATACTTAAGGTTAAGCAATTCACACCTAACCAAACATTGTGAATATTGATATTACCACATGTTTAGTATTGCCTTTTCTAGTTTTTATTTGAAATTCAATAAATAAAGGCTTATCATGGGACCACATGCTCGGGTCTGGCTTAAACACCGAGTAGGTTCTATAATTTTTCTCGCTAAAGGAAGGCGGTACACCACGCCGTTTTCGCTTCGGTCACGCTTATATGCGTACTGTATTTTCCGTCCAATTTTGCTGGTACGTAACAGTGGTATTATAGAAATGAAGAAACCAACGCTAAACGAACAACTAGCCGACTACAAAGCACTGTATGATAAAAACGCTACTCTGATCTTTAATTACGTCAAGAAATCTACCGGTTCCACTTTGGACGCCGAGGACATAGTCCAAGAGCTGTTCGTGGACCTTTGGTCAAAAAAAGGAAAAGTGAGTTTTCGGGAACGGGATCTCCGGCCCTACCTATTCCGAATGGCCAGAAACAAAATCATCGACCTATACAGGAAACGAGAAGTCGAAAAGCGCCATACAGACAACTTCGGAAAGACAGCCAACAGAAGCTCGTCGCAGGCCGAGTCTATGGAACACGTCGAATACAAGGAACTCAAAGAGTCCGTGGACTTGCTGATCGCACAACTCCCGCCACAGTGCAAAGACGTTTTTCTGATGAGCCGCATCGGCGGAATGTCCTATGCAGAAATAGGGGAACTTTTGGGCATATCCACCAAAACAGTTGAAAATCATATCGGAAAAGCTCTCAAGAGGCTCAAAAAGGGGTTGCCAAAGTATGTTTTGGCTAGTGTTGTTTTAATTGCTGTAGCGATCAAACTCTCTGTGATTTACGAACGATTTATTAAGTCACTGTAATTTTTTTTAAAATATTTTCATTTCGGAATAGGGGTTTCGCTTTCGGCAAACGATTTACCAGTTAAGAACTATGAAAGGCAAGGAGGACATAAAAGGGCAGAGTGCGGATGGAGAGCAGCTGCTGGACAAACTTTTGAAGCAAGAAGAGTGGAACGCCGAGCCGGTTTGGGAACGGTGTGTTGCCGATATAAAGAGGATTGAAGCGAGAAAAGCCCAAGGGAAGAGGCGCTGGATATGGAGCTCGGGTATTGCGGCTAGCGTAGCTATTGCGTTATTCGCTGTAACCTTTTTTCTCTTTAATAGCCCTCCCTATTCCGAAACTGATTCGCACGTACGATTGGTCAGGGGAGGCAAAACTGTTTTGGTCCATTCGGATCTTCAATCGATCAACGGAGGGAAGATCGACAACGACACCCTTACTGAATATAACCACAGCGTTGTTGGTGAATTAGCACAAGACCTGGAAGTTCACGTCCCGTTTGGAAAGCGCTTTTGCACTATTTTGAATGACGGAACATCAGTAACCTTAAACGGAGGAACTGTATTTCATTACCAATCGAAATTCGGAGGAAACGAGCGTAGAGTACGTTTAGCGAAGGGGCAAGCCTTCTTTGAAGTAGCCCATAACCCCAAAAAACCATTTGTGGTAGAGGTGGAAGACTCCGAGATAAAAGTATTGGGAACCAGCTTCGATATTAAAGATTATGCTGAACAAGGCGAAATTGTTACCACGCTGGTTTTAGGAAAAATAAAAGTGAAGAACGGTGACTCGGAAGTCGAAATATCGCCTTCAGAACAAGCCGTAATCCGTAAAGGTGAGAAAGTTATACAGATCGATTCCGTGGATGTAGCACCCCATGTAGCGTGGCTTCGTGGCCGGATTTTAGCCAAGCCCCTTACCGTAAAAGAGGTTTTTCTTCAACTGGAAAGGTTACACGGCTACAGATTCGATTACGCCAAAGCCAAAAATTGCATGGATATACAGATCATAGCCACGTTCGACAAACAAGACAGTATAGAGGATATTCTGGAAGTTATCAGCAGGATGGCCGATTTCCAATACGCGTTTTCAGGCAATACCATTAAGGTATACCGCTAAGGCGTCATCACGCAACGCTTTTTTTTCGCAGACTCCAAAAAGGAGAAGAGAGAGGGTCCGCTAAAACACCTCTCTCCAAATTCGATAACTATAAACATTGCAAAGCTATGAAAATGCTTTACTTTTCAAAAGCCACTTCCTCTACTGGCGGAAGGTGGCGATGGGCATTTATGCTCTTTTTTCTTCTCAGCGCTGCGCAGGCCTTCCCCAAAGACCTGTTCACTTTGAGTGGGAAAAAACAAACTTTAGCCAAGACGTTCGAAAAAGTCGAAACGATCACCAGCTACAAAATCGCCTACCGGGCCGGCCAGATCGACGCTAGCCAATTGGTTTCCTATGATGTAAAAGGAGCCTCGATCGAAGCTTGCATGGGGCAAATCCTGAAAGGCACAGGCCTAAAGTACGAGATCATCGGGAAGTCGATTTTGATCAGCAAAAAGGGGCCTGAAGCTAAAAAACCCGAAGCCAACATTGTTCAGCAAGAACAAAAAATCAGAGTTACGGGAACAGTCAAAGACTCTGAATCAGGCGAAGGCCTCTTCGGCGTCAACATCATGGAAAAAGGTAGCACCAGCAACGGTACAATCACCGACCTCTCCGGAAAATTCCTGATAATCGTTGATAAAAACGCTTCGATAGTAGTCTCGTCAATCGGTTACGATCCTATGGACGTTGCTGTGAATGGGCGCTCCAACATCGAAGTCAGTTTGAGCCCCTCAGTAGAGCAATTGGACGATGTCGTTGTGACCGCTTTCGGCATGAAAAGAGAAAAAAAGAAACTCGGGTATGCCGTAACCGAGGTCAAGGGAGCAGAACTAGCCACTGGGTCAGAAATCAATCCTGTCAGCGGATTAGCGGGTCGAGTAGCGGGCGTACAGATCAACGAGAATGCGTCAGGGTCTTTCGGTGGTTCAAGAATTATCATCCGGGGTAACGCCACCTTGAAGAACAACAACCAACCCATATACGTAGTAGACGGCGTGATCATGGACAACGGCACTTCTGGTGGCACAGATTGGGGTAACGATTTAAAAAATCTCAATCCAGACGATTTCGAAAGTGTAAGCGTTCTGAAAGGTGCCGCGGCATCGGCTCTTTACGGATCCCGAGCGGTAAATGGCGTCATTCTGATCATCACCAAGACCGGTAAGAACAGAAAAGGCCTCGGCATTGACGTTTCTTATACGCATAATGTCGAAGACGTGTACGGGGGCATGGATTTCCAAGACGAGTTCGGGGCAGGCATAGAGTACCGTACTGTAGAGCACGAACAAGACGACTACCTCGGCTTCCCTACTAACAATGAAGGGGAACCCTATCTGAATCTCGGCAGCCATGCCTCTTTTAGCTACGGACCGAAAATGAAAGGTCAAAAAGTCCGAGACTATGACGGCCAATGGACCACTTTTGATCCGCAACCAGACAACTACATCGACGGCTATGACCAAGGCTCTATCAAAAATCTAAACGTAAGCCTTAGCGGAGGCAATGACCTCACCACCTTCAGGCTTTCCTATTCCAACACTCGTCGAGATGGTGTCTTGCCTAACAACGACTTCACCAGAAATAGCTTCACCCTGCGGGCCACACACCAAGTTACGGAGAAAATACATGCCAATGCTGGCCTTTCTTACACAATCAGCGAAGCTCTAAACCCCGTTCGGGAGGGAAATAAAAGTTTGGGGAAAAACTACTGGTACCGTTGGCCCAGAAGCTATAATACCAACAAATGGCTGGAACTTTATAAAGATGAAGAGGGGGTAAGGCGCCAATCAGAGTCATCCTATCCCGGCCGTGATTTCTGGTGGAGAATCTACGAAAACAACTACACTCGAGACGAAGACGCATTCAGAGGTGACTTTACCGTATCATACGACATCCTCGATTGGTTGCAACTTCAGACAACTGTAAACGCATACTCATATGGGTTCAAAGAAACCTTCGAAGAACTTGGCGGTGGTGTAAATCAAGCTGGTGGGTCATTTTCACTCAAACACCAAAGGAAAAATCAATTAACAGTTAAATCTTTACTGACAGCCACAAAATCCTTTGGGCAAGATTGGGACGTGAGCGCAACCCTTGGTGCGGAACGATTCGAAACAAAACAATCATACACTAGGGCTTTCACACAAGGCGGATTAATTGTCCCTGGTGTATACACGCTAAGCAACTCTAAAAAAGACCCAAAAACACAGGCCGTGGAAAATGGTCGTAAGGAGATCCAATCGGTCTATATGTTCACCAACGTCGCATGGAAAAATATGCTCTTCGTTGACGCCACCGTACGTAATGATTGGAACTCCGCGCTAACTAGACCCGACGGCGGGGGCAACAACAGTTTTCTTTACCCTTCAATCGCTGGATCATGGGTATTCTCGGAAACTTTCGAAATGCCTGCTTTTGTCACTTTCGCAAAATTCAGAGCTTCCTATGCAGAAGTGGGCGCGGACCCTTCTCCATACTCTTATCTGAATGTGGGCTTCAAAAAAGACGGTAGCTACATTGACAACAGCGGAAAGGAATACCTAAACTACAAATTCTCAAACAACACCATCCCAAACGACAACTTACAACCTGAGAGACAGAAATCGATAGAATTCGGTGTGGACCTCCGCTTCTTCAAGAATCGTTTCGGTATAGACCTCGCATACTATAAGAACAACACCTACGATCAGATCCTTTCCTTGGGCGTACCATCGACAACCGGTGTCACCGGAATGGTTATCAACGCAGGAGACATCGAAAACCAAGGCCTCGAATTACTCGTAAGTGCAACTCCCATCAAAACGACAAACTTTTCCTGGGATGTTAGCTTCAACTATACGCGAAACCGAAACATGATCAACGATCTGCATGACAACGTCACTGAGAAAAGACTTGACGGTGGCATGGATGTCGAATCATACGCTGTTGTCGGCGAAGAGTACGGTATACTTCAAACACGTTACGCTTTCACCCGCTACCAGCACATGGATGGCGATACTGAAATCGACCACCCGAGCAACGGTATGAAGGTAATTCATCCAGGCGGAACTTATGTAAGAAGCAACGAGAGAACTAAAGTGGGTAACATGATGCCCGACTGGTTTGGTGGAGTTACAAACACCTTCCGTTGGAAAGGACTAACTCTTCGCACCTTGATAGATATGCAGTTTGGCGCTGACATAGCCAATGCCGAATACAATTACGGGATTGAACGCGGTATCCTTAAAAGCACCCTCTTTGGAAGAGATGAGGCTCACGGAGGAATCAAGTGGGAATCGGCCGACGGCGAAACATATGTAGATGGCATTATCCCTAGTGGGGTTTTCCCTTACGGAACAAAAATCAACAACCAAGACGTAAGTGGTGTCACTTGGCAACAGGCTTATGACGAAGGCTTGGTAGAACCACTTCACGCAGCCGATTATTACTGGGCGCTAGGCAACTGGAATTCCGGTATCAGGGAGCACGCCATCCTCGAATCAAGTTGGGTAATGCTCCGCGAACTGAGCCTCTCTTACAGGTTTGACCGCAAATTCCTTGACAGGATCGGCCTCCACAGCCTTGACCTCTCTCTCTTCGGCCGAAACCTCGGCTACCTCTATACCTCATTGCCTGACGGCGTGAACCCTAACAGTAATGTAAGGAATAAATCCGGATCCGCTATGAGTAATGGCGGTGCGCCATTGAGCAGAGTTTACGGATTTGCGGTGAAATTGGGCATTTAATCTCTTGAAACGGAAATCATGAAAAAATATAATATAAGACAATTGGCGGTAGCCTTTTTCGCAGTCTTTTCCTTTTCGGCATGCACCGATGAGTTTGCAGAAATAAACACCGACCCCAATATAGTTAAAGACGCCGAACTCGACCATCTGCTTACCTTTGCGGAAAAACAGCTCCGTGACGTTGGTCATATGTGGTTTTGGGACAACCACCATTATTACATGACATGGACCCAGCATTCGGTTCCACAGGGTGGTAACAGTGACGAGTTTGTTACCATCAACAACCTGATCGGTCAAAAAAGCTTGCTCTATAAATCCCTCATGCCCAACTTAATGGAAATCAGGGAACAAATAGACAATATGCCTGATGAAAGCAAGATAAAGAGGGAACGTATGCGCGCCATCACCTATCCTATCCTGATTTACCAGGCAATAAAAGTGACCGACATGTACGGCGACATCCCGTACCTTGAGGCGGGGCGCGGACGTTATGAACAGCTCCTTAACCCAAAATACGACAAGCAATCCGATCTTTACGATATATGGATAAGCGAGCTCAACACCGTTATCAAGACACTGACAGAGGACATTACAGACGCCGAAGGAAATGTCGTGGAGCAATCAGTGTACGGATCAAAAGGAAAGGCCGAAATCATTTATTCAAGCGACTGGGCAAAATGGGCGAAGTTTGCCAACACCCTTAAGCTCCGTCTTGCTATCAGGCTTACTCACGCTGACCCAACCAGAGCCAAAACCATTGCGGAAGAAGCGCTCTCCAATTCTGCGGGTATCTTCGAAGGCCCCGCTGATGAATTCCGGAGGCTTCCGAAAACCGACGACAGAGGCCCCGACAACGAGATGCATTATACGACACCTCACGGCGCCTATGAATTCATGAAGTTTATGTGCGATACGCAGGACCCTAGAACAAAAAACTATTTCGAACCAAACGGGTTTACTGACGAGGTGGTCCAAAAGTTCGAAAGTAGCGCAACGGCGACACTCCCTGATATCATCAAAAATGCCCCAACCGAAATGCACCGTCGCTATATCGGTTTGCCCGTATCTCCTGACAAAGTAGACGATGACGCATACGCTCAATTCTTCACCCCTGTGAAGCTTGACGGTGACAACTCTTATAGAACCGCCTCTAGGTTGCACTACAGATACTTCCACCCAGCCAAAAGAAGTGGCAACGGCTACTATATCTACATGTATTATTCTTATGGCGAGATGTGCTTCAATATCGCCGAGCTTATCGAAAGACTTGGCATAAATGGAGACGCCGAAGAATGGTACAACAAAGGTGTCAGGGCATCTCTGGAAATGGTGGACATGCTTGCCTCAGCGGCTCAAGTAGAACAGCATGAGGATCTGACCGAAACCGAAATCACTGATTACTTGGCTATGCCTCAAGTGGCTTACACAGGAGACAAAGATACCAAACTCGAAAAGATCGCTATCCAGCAACAGATTAATTTCTTCAGAGATCCGTTCCAGTCGTTCGTGTACTCAAGAAGAACAGGCTTCCCTAAAAAAGGGTCTGACCTGTTGCCTTGGGAACCTTTCATCTTGGAAAACGGCACAAAAGCCAGGCTCCCGAGAAGAATTTCTCTCGGCGATCCGGGTGAATTCAATAGGACAAATTGGGAACAGGCAATGAGTGCCCAAGGCTTCACTCCTATGACCAACAATATCCTATTGCTAAACACCGAAAGAATGTGGATCGACGAGAACAGCCCCGAATTCGGCCACGAAACGTTCGACTAACACCACACAGTCCTCATTCTTGGAGATAAAAAAGGACCGCCCAACAACCGGGCGGTCCTTCATTTTTTATTTACTAAGTCTTGAACTCTAATTCCAAGCCCTACACAGATTCCTACTTTCCATACTCACTCAATACCTTCTCGTAATACCCTTCATAGTGCGGAAGTATATTCTTCAAGTCAAACTCTTGCGCTCGGGCCAAGGCTCGCGACTTGAAGCCGGCCAAGTTCTTATCGTCCAGAATCTCTAACGCATATTTGGCCATGGCGTCCACATCTCCTACCGGGGTGAGGAAGCCCGTTTCTCCGTGGACGTTCAGCTCTGGCAATCCTCCGATATTTGTGGAAACAACGGGCACTTCGCAAGCCATTGCCTCAAGGGCCGCCAAGCCGAAGCTCTCTTTTTCTGATGGCATCAGGAATACGTCCGAAAGCGACAGCACATCTTCTACGGCGTCTATTTTACCCAGAAAACGAATATCGCCGCACACACCCAGCTCACGGCAAAGGTTTTCCATATTCGCCCGCTCGGGGCCGTCGCCTACCAGCAGAAGTTTTACCGGCATTTTCTCCCTGACTTTTTTGAATGTCCGGATGGCGTCTTCCACTCTTTTTACTTTGCGGAAATTCGAGGTATGGACCATCAGCTTTTCACCGTGGTCGCAAATGGCTTTTTTGAAATGTTCCTGTTTTTGCTTTTTAAATCGGTCCAAATCCACAAAGTTGGGAATCACTTCTATATGGGACTGGACGTTGAATTGATCCAGCGTTTCTTGCTTCAAAGACTCCGAAACAGTTGTTACGCCATCGGATTCGTCAATACTGAACGTGACAACGGGCGAATAGGATGGATCTTTCCCCACCAATGTGATATCCGTACCGTGGAGCGTGGTTACGAAAGGAATATCGAGCCCTTCCTTACGCAAAATAGAGCGGGCCATAAAGGCCGCCGAAGCGTGGGGAATAGCGTAGTGAACGTGTAGAATATCAAGCTTCTCGTAGCGCACCACCTCCACCAGTTTTCCGGCCAATGCCAATTCGTACGGCGGGTAACGGAACAGCGGATAATTGCGGACGTCCACTTCGTGGTAAAATAGGTTTTCGTTGAAGAAGTCGAGCCTGCAAGGTTGCGAGTAGGTGATAAAATGGACTTGGTGCCCTTCTTTTGCCAGGCCTTTGCCCAGCTCGGTGGCCACCACGCCGCTTCCGCCAAAGGTGGGGTAACATACGATTCCGATTCTCATAGTCGGTTTTTTGAAGATGTGTTTTGTCGTCGGTGCCGGTAAAAATCGGGGATTACCGGGCGGAATGTCCGTTTTTCGCCGGAAATTTCTGGTCCATTTCATAAATGGACTCATAGACGACGTCCTGAATGTGCGTACGGATATTTTGCTTAATTAGTTTCTTGTTTGTGTTACTTGGATACACTCTGTTGGAAAGAAAAACATAAACGAGATTATGGTCCGGGTCCGCCCAAATGGTGGTGCCGGTAAATCCCAAGTGGCCGAACGCGTTCTTCGAGGCCCGCGACGAAGTCGGGCCGTCGCCTTTCACCACCGGTTTGTCCCAACCGATTCCCCTGCGGTTGCCGTTGCTTCGCATAAACGGCGAGGAAGTGAATTTCGCCACCGTGTTTTTCGGATAAAACCGGTACCCGCCGTAATAACCGTCTTGCAGACACATCTGGAGCATCACGGCCATTCCGTAAGCGTTGCTGAACAGTCCGGCGTGGCCGTCCACACCTCCGTTTAGCGCCGCAACCGGGTCGTTTACGTATCCTTGAAGCACTCCGTTCCGGAAATAGTTGTCGCGCTCGGAAGGCACGATGGCTTTCTTATCGAATTTATCCCAAGCCAAAAAACCTGTGCGGTTCAGGCTCAGCGGACGGTAAAAATTCTGATCCATGAATTGATCCAGAGGCTGGTTGGTCTTCTTTTCCACTATTCTTCTGAGAATGTAGAAACTCTGGTCGCTGTATTTATAATTGTACTTGAATCCGTTGCTCTTTCGTTGCGGTTTTCGCATTTCGCAATCCAACGTCCAACGCCAAACCGAATCTGGAAGACTGTTCAGGCCATACATTCCTGTGGCCACTTTGATGCTGTATTTATCCGAAGGCTTTGACCGATAATAAACATTCTTGACCGAATCCTGTATGGTACGAGCCCAAAAAGGCTTGTACGGATACAAACCGGCCTGATGCGTCAACATATTGACAATCGTAACATCCTCTTTATTCGTCCCGACCATTTCCGGCAAATGCTTCGAAGCCTTGTCATTGATATTGATTAGCCCGTGACCTTCCAGCAACATCGCTGCTTGTAGCGTAGCCGCCACTTTTGTAACGGAAGCCACGTCATACACACTTTCCCGGGTTACCGGCCGACGGTCGCCGTAGGTATACGTGCCGTAGCCTTTCTCAAAAACCACTTTCCCGTCTTTGGCTACCAACACTTGGCAACCGGGCGTAGCTTTGGTTCTGACAGCTTTGATCGCCAGTTTGTCGATCTTCTTCAATACTTTGGAATCCATTCCTACTTCCTCGGGCGTAGCGTAACCCAATCGGCCGAGGGCGGGAGTTTTTACGCCTGTCCCCACCGGAAATTCCTCGCATGCGCTGACGGGAATCGTCCCTTTGCCGGGCAAACTTCCGAAAACCACTTCCGCCGAGGCTTGACGCATAAAGCCGTTATCTTCATATGCGCAAATGATATGATCAAAACCCGTAACGTATTTCAAAGCGTACGGTGATCCGTAAAGAACCACAACTACCTTTTTCCCTTTCTTCCGAAGGCGTTCGAGCATATCAAGTTGCCGTGTGTCCAACCCGTAATGGGAGCCGCGTCTGCGAGTCATGCCATGAACTTCGACCAATACGGTTTCGTATCCTGACAGTTTGTTTTCCGTAGCTTTGTATCTTCCATTGGAAAAATCATCTCTGGAAAGGTTGAAATGCTTTACGGTAGCGTAACGCTCCGCCGAGGTTTGGAAAGCCGTCTTCTGTTTTCCGGCGTTTAAAGATAAGCTCGCGATAGTTGTAGTATCCGGCATTCGCAATGGCAAGTAATCACCTTTGTTCCGAACCACAGTGATTGCGCTTTCGTAAATTCTTTTTGTCAAAATACCGCTAACGGGCCTTCCCAATTCGGTTTTGAGACTCTTGACATCTATCCTTTCATTTTGATCCAATCCCGCCCAGTACTTTGCATAAAGGATCTTTCTGACCTTTTTGTCTACGGTCTCTTGGCTAATTTCCCCGTCCCGTACGGCCTTCTTGATCGCCTCTATAGCTTTGCCAACATTCTGGGGGAAAAGCAATACATCATTGCCCGCTTTTATAGCCTTTACTTCTATCTCGCCCGATTTGTGGTTTTTGGCAACGCCCTGCATATTGAGGGCGTCGGTGAAGACGAGGCCTTTAAAGCCCATCCGCTCTTTAAGCCAACCATTGACAATTTTCGGAGACAAGCTGGCTGGACGCCCAGGCTCGGGATCCAGAGCGGGAACGTTGATATGCCCAACCATCACCGACATCACTCCGCTTTCAAGCGTTTTCCGAAAAGGATAAAGTTCCGTAGAGATAAGCCTTGTTGTATCATGCTTGATAACCGGCAAGCCCACGTGCGAGTCCGTACCGGTGTCGCCATGGCCTGGGAAGTGCTTGGCACTGGCGATAACTCCGCCGTCCTGCAAGCCGGCAATGTAAGAAATAGACTTCCTCGCCACATTCTCCTTGTCTTCTCCAAACGAACGGCGACCGATCACCGGATTGGCCGGATCGCTATTGATATCGACAACGGGAGCAAAATCGACATGGATACCCATAAGCCTGCACTGCCTTGCGATCTCTCGCCCCATTTTATAAATAAGCTGTTCGTCTTCGGCTTCCATCGCCCCCATCGTCATCTGGTACGGGAAGTCCAGTACGCCGTCAAGTCTCATACCCAATCCCCATTCGCCGTCTATTCCTATCAGTAAAGGCGTCTTGCTTTGCGCCTGATAACGATTTGTCAAGGAAGCTTGCTTTGCGGGAGTCCCTTGAAAAAATATCAGCCCGCCCAAGCCGTATTTATTAATGAGGCTTTCGATTTGGCGTGCGTGGGTCTCGGTTTTGTTAGAATAAGTCGCCACCATCAACAACTGGCCAATCCTTTGGTTTTGGTCCAAGCTATTGAATACGCTGTCCACCCACTGTTCCTGAGCTTGGTTAGGGAGGTTTTGGCCTTGGGCCAAAGAACTGAAAAACGCCAAGATCAGGAGAGTCCAGAAACTTGGGAAAACAACTTTTTTGTGCATAGAGGCGTAAGTCATTTTATGTACTAGAAAATAAAGACTAATTTTGCTAAAAATAGATAGAGAATCATGAGATTCCCATCATTATTCAGATTACCGAAACACGATCGCTTCGAATACCGCCCGCGGCATTACGATCCGGTCAAGGAGGAAATAGAAGAGCGTACCGCCAGAATCAAGCGAGAACTGGGCCAAGACGCCAATGGCATCGACAATAGGCACAGGTCCCGGATTTCTCACGGATTCAAAGTCAGGAAAAAGGAGAAAGTCTCCACCTCCCTGGGCTTGTTACTGCTGGTCATCGCCATGATCGGGGCCTTCTACGGCTTCGTGTACGGAAGCGACATTGTCCTGTACGCCAGTGGGGCCGTAGCGCTCGTATACCTTGTTCTCCGACTGAAAAGGGTTATTTAAAACCCGCAGAAGAAAAACGCAAAAGCACGTCGATTCATGTCTGACATTATCCGTTTGCTCCCGGATTCCATCGCTAACCAAATCGCCGCCGGAGAGGTCGTTCAGAGACCAGCCTCCGTAGTGAAGGAGATGATGGAAAACTCCATTGACGCCGGTAGCGCAAATATACAAGTTATCGTCAAAGACGCGGGCAAAACGCTCATACAAGTCATCGATGACGGGGCGGGAATGTCGGAAACGGATGCCCGCATGAGCTTTGAAAGGCACGCTACGTCCAAAATACGAAAAGCCGAGGACTTATTCAGCCTCCGTACGATGGGCTTTCGCGGTGAGGCCGTAGCCTCGATCGCCGCCGTGGCGCAAGTGGAGCTCAAAACCCGGCGCGAGGAGGACGAGTGCGGAACACTAATCCGGATGGACGGCTCAAAGATGGAAAGCCAAGAACCCGTTTCATGTTCGAAAGGCACAAACTTCACGATCAGAAACCTGTTCTTCAACATTCCGGCCCGCCGGAATTTCCTTAAGTCGAACGGCGTGGAAATGCGCCATATCATCGACGAGTTCCAGCGTGTGGCTTTGGCCAATCCGGAAGTGGGGTTTTCGTTGGTACACAACGGAACGGAGACTTATAAACTCCCCGCGGCCAAACTGAGTAAAAGAATCGTGTCGCTTTTCGGGAAAAACTACAAATCGCAACTGATTCCTTGCGGTGAAAAAATCCCGAACCTGAACGTACACGGCTACATCGGAAAGCCGGAATTCGCCAAGAAATCCAGAGGCGAGCAGTTTTTCTTTGTCAATAACCGTTTCGTCAAAAGCTCGTACCTGAACCACGCCGTGACTCAGGCGTACGAAGGACTTCTGCACAAAGACGCTTTTCCTTTCTATGTGATATTCATCGAAATTGATCCGAAACAGATAGACGTCAACGTCCATCCGACAAAGACGGAAATCAAATTCGATGACGAAAGGACCGTTTTCAGCATCATTAAAGCCACCGTAAGGCAAGCGCTGGGCACAAACGGCGTCACGCCTTCGCTGGATTTCGAGAGCAACATCAATTTCAACAGCTTCTCTTCCGCCGATATCCGAAAAACGATCGAAAGCGAAAGCATCGGTTCCGGAGCCGGCCCCGAAGAGATTTCCTCCGTCAAGAACCCGGCTCCGAAAACAACTTCTTACGAAAGGTTCAGCAACGCACCGAAAAGTGGCGGGGGCTCTTGGGAAAAACTGTTCGAAAGCAGTGACACAAGTGACCTGTTGTCGGAAAATTCCGAAAAACCGGAAAGCCACTCCGCCCCTATCGAATCCGAGCCGGAGCCTTCTTATTCCGCTCCGATAATCCCAGAGAAAAAGGATGAACCGAAAGCGGAAGCGGAAGCAGAAACGTCGTCAATGACCTTCAGCAGCGCCGCCAACGAGATACGGATATTCCCAGAGACCGAAAGCCGAAACGGCTCCGACCGAAGCGAGGAACCGTTCCAACTACACGGCACGTATGTTGTGACCCAAGTAAAATCTGGCATTATGCTGATAGGCCAGCAAGAGGCCCACGAGCGGATTATGTACGAACGTTTCTCCACCCAGCTGGTGATGAACAACGGAACTTGCCAACAGTTGCTGTTTCCGCAAACATTGTCGCTAAATCCCGCTGACGTGGCGCTGGTTTCCGAACTTTCCGAAGAAATCCGGGCCTTGGGCTTTGCCTTCGACCTTTTGGAAAATGGCGCCTTAACCATTTCCGGCATCCCGAACGACTGCTCGGGCACCGACGCCGGCGACCTTTTCGGAGGGCTCATCGAACAAATCAGGAAAAACGAGACGGAACTTTCGCTCAACAGACAGGACAATATCGCCAAAGCGATGGCCAAACGTTCGGCCATCAAAACGGGCCAAGCCTTAAAATCTGCCGAAATGCGCGCTTTGATCGACCATCTGTTCGCCTGCAGCAATCCAAACTATTCTCCCGACGGCAAGCCTACTTATTACATCCTGAGTATGGAACAAATCGCCGGATTCTTTGGGAAAAACTGAACTGCCTGACTAGATTACAAGGCAGAAGTCCGGAGCAGAATCATTCTCCGCAAAGTTCAAAAAAGAAATCAATCGCTAATGTTTAATAATCTCACGCCGATAGTAAAGAATCTATTGCTGATAAACGTGGCGGTCTTCGCCTTAATCAACCTGTTGCCCTCTGGCGGAGCGTTGGTAAACTGGCTGGAGCTTCACTATACGTTCTCGCCTGGTTTTAAACCATACCAGTTCTTCACGTACATGTTTACGCACGCTTCATTTATGCACCTTTTCAGCAATATGTTCGGACTGTTTATGTTCGGACCATGGCTGGAAAAAATTTGGGGTCCGAAGCGCTTTCTATTCTTTTATATAGCTACCGGAGTTGGCGCCGGATTACTTTATTCGGGAGTTTCTTACTTCAGTATTCGCCCAATGCAAGAAGCGGCGGAGACTTTTTTGATGAATCCAAACCCCGAAGCGTTTAACGCTTTTATCAGCAAATTCACGCCGGACAGGGTTTATCGCGGACTTCATGAGTTTATCCAGCAATATGCCGGAAACCCAGAAAGCGAGTCGGCGATAATGCAGGCAAAGAGTTACGTTCACGAATTGGTCAGCTACAAAGTAAACACCGGAACAATCGGCGCTTCCGGCGCAATTTTCGGGATTTTGCTGGCTTTCGGCATGCTTTTTCCAGAAACAAAACTTATGCTGCTCATTCCTCCCATCCCGATAAAAGCGAAATATTTTGTGCTCTTTTACGGGGCCTACGAACTATATGCGGGCTTTCGGGCCAACCCGGATGACAACGTAGCCCACTTCGCACACCTTAGCGGCATGCTCATTGCCTATCTAATTTTGAGGTATTGGCGTAAACAAAACGGGACGTATTATTGATAATGATAGTACATGATGGAGAGAAGGGCTAAGTAAAGTGGGAAACGGCGGATGGAATGATTCGGCGAGGGAACTTTTTCGACAATTAGCCGTCCGGAACACAATTCCGCATGTTTGGGCTCGTTAACTATCAGACCGGAATATGGCATGAGAATTTTAGAGGATTTCAAGGAAGTATTTAGAAAGTCCAACAACGCGTTGGCGCAGCTGATAATGATCAACATCGCTGTGTTTGTGGTACTGAACCTGCTGAAGGTAATTCTACACCTTTCCGGCTCGGCACCAATGTTCACAAAGCTTCAAGAGTTTGTGATGATGTCTCCTGACCCGTCCGAACTACTGTTCAAGCCGTGGACACTTTTTTCCTACGGAATCGTACATATGGGAATTCTCCATATTCTGTTTAATATGATTGTGCTCTATTGGTTTGGGCAGATCATCATGAGCTATCTTGGTAGCCAAAAGCTCCTGAATCTGTACATATACGGAGTAGTGGCCGGAGGCTTAATGTACTTGATAGGCTTCAATCTGGTCCCTTACTTCCAACAACAAGCGTTGGGACAAGCTCCATTGCTGTTAGGCGCCTCCGCTGGCGTTTTGGCTGTGGTCGTAGGCGCCGCGGTCTTATTGCCAGAGTACACGATTCACCTTATGTTCCTTGGGCCGATTAAGCTCAAATATATCGCTGCGGTTTATGTCTTCATTTCCATAATCCAAGTCATCGGTGACAACAGTGGCGGAGAACTGGCACATCTGGGAGGCGCTACATTAGGCTACGCTTACATAAGACAGCTCCAACATGGACGCGACCTTGGACGCCCATTGGCCTGGTTGTTCGAAAAAATAAAAGACTTATTCTCCAGACCAAAAATCCGGGTAACGCATAAAAACGCATCTTATTCATTCGGAACGGAAAATGTCTCAGGTACAAGAAGCCGTAGTGAAGAAAAATCGGCTAACCGCATCATCAACCAAGAAGAAATCGACGCTATTCTAGACAAGATATCCGAAAAGGGTTATGACGCACTGAGCAAAGAAGAAAAGCAGATGCTGTTTAATGCCAGTAAGAAATAATCATCTGATATAAAGGGGGCCCAGACTAACATTGTAAGCAGGCAGGAAGACAGGAAGCCATCAAGCCACACGTATTGTGGTTGCGAAGTTATCCCAATAAAGTCCATAGTTTTGACAGTGACTAAAAAGTTGCTTCGCATCAAGTTAGCTTATCCTTAGAGAAAGGAAAATTCATTTCTTATTGGAGGAAAATCTTTTTGAAGCTAAAAGTGAGAGACACTGAAGCGCTTAGTTTTAACTCCTGCTGTGACCATATAAAATAGAAAAAGGGAGCCACACGGCCCCCTTTTTCATATCGCAATCTACTTACATTAATTAACGTCCCACCAAACTTTTTTGTCTTGTCTATCTTCTCCATAACCAGAGGTAGACAACGACGCTTTAAGATTTGCTTCGTTCAGGTCATCTTCCGTCAAAGGATATCTCAACCTTGTAGGAATTACGTCTGAAAGGGCATTCTCATGTATACCGCCCGCTGGCATCTTGAAGATTCCAAAATCCAAGCGACGCCACTCTATCCAACCTTGAGCATTTTGGTTATATAGCGCAATCCATTTCTGGGTACCTATCGATTTCTTCCAATCCGACGCATTATAAGTCAGGTTATCCATATACGTCTTTGCGTCCGCCGCCGGTACTTCCCAATAGTCCATTGACGCTTGAACAGCCTTTTTAAAATGGTCTTCGGCAGACCCTGCGATAAAACCGCGTTCTACCGCTTCGGCGAGCATAAACTCTTGCTCAGAGTAAGAAAGCAATACTGCCGGCATTGTATACTTATGTTTCGGTCCAAGGCCAGAAGAATAAAGTTCTGTTTTCTCTGCCTGAGCTACGGATTCAAGCTGACCAAACGGACGGCCAGCATAACCGACTCCCTCTTTCTTGGCCTTTGGTGCGAAACTCATCAAGCGAGGATCATCCATCGACTTCAGGTAATTCACGAATGTGTCGCTAAACGCAAAGTCATTTTGACCTCTACCGCCAAGGTTAAAGCTTAGGGGGTTCGCATTCGCCGCATTGTCTTCAAATACCAACGACGCTTCCTCATCATTACCCGCAAAGATACTAGCGCTTGACGCCTCTGCGAAAATAGATTTTGCGGTAGCCTCATTGACATCCGCCATTCTCAAGGCCAAACGCATACGCAAAACATTGGCAAACTTTTTCCACTTGGCTATATCGCCACCGTAGATAACGTCTCCCTTAACAGCTGCTCCCGAAGCGTCCAGCATATCGTGAGCACTTTTGACATCGGCAAGTAAGGTAGTGTAAATAGACTCCTGCGTATCGTATGCCGGAGTGAGGTTATCTCCCAACTGAAAAGCTTCCTTGAAAGGCGCATCTCCCCAAATGTCTGTCACAACCTGCATGTTCCATGCTCTAACCAATGTTGCTATGGCGACATAATTAGGAGTTTCCTCTTTCTTTATGACAGTAGTCAAGTCCATCATTGAACCCGCATACATGTCTCGCCAGAGGTTTCCTATCGAACCGTCGCGAAGCTTATACCGCGACTCGTTTGTATATTCTTGTTGAGTCCAATACTGGGCCCATAACATTCCAAATCGACCTTGGTTCCACTCATCGTGCAGAACACTCATCATCTCGTACTCTCCGCCTGTCAACAGATATGCAGAGGGAACGTCTTTGGCATTATCAGGATCTGAATTTAATTTTTCAAAATCATCGTCGCAGGCAACCAGTCCAGCAACCAACGCCAGTCCTGAAAGCCACCTTTTATAGCTGAATTTCTTCATCTTCGAATTTTTAAAGTTACGTAAAGGGGATCTTAGAACTTGAAGTTCAGGTTAAAGCCATATGATCGGAGGCTTGGAGTAGCGCCACCCTCAACACCCTGAACATTGCCCGAGTTTGTAGTATACTCAGGGTCGATGTGCGGAATATCGCTATGAAGGATTGCCAAATTTCGTCCGATAATAGACATTGTCACTCCGTTCAAACCAAGTTTGGAAGTCACAGTCTTAGGCAGGCTATAGCTCAAACTCACTTCTCTCAATTTCACATAGCTAGCGTCATAAATGTCCGCTTCCTGGATGAAGTACCCGTTATTAGACTGATGGTAGGCTACCGCTGAGATATTTTTAGTGTTTTTACTTCCGTCAGCCATCACGCCTTCGGCCACTATACCTTTATTTCTAACATCTCCTGAAGCTGTTTCTTCAAAGATTCCTGAATAACGCCCCCACATATTGGTAGTAGAGAACATCTCGCCACCAAAAGATCCATCAACCACTACGTTCAAGCGGATCCCTTTGTAGCTTATAGTGTTGGTAATGCCTCCTGTCCAATCTGCCATAGCAGATCCTAAAGCAACTTTATTTGATGTAGCCGTATATTTACCGCCACTATTCACAAGCTTCTGCCCGTCTTTTCTCTCATATGCAGTACCGTAAATAGTTGCGTATGGCTCGCCTTTAACGGCTTCTACTGTCACACCAAAAGGAGCTGTACCCAATCTTAGGGTTTGCAAATCACCCGTTATATCAACCAGTTCGTTTCTATTGCGAGAATAGTTTGCCGCAACATCCCAACGGAAATCTCCTAACTGGAGCGGAGTCGCACTCAACACAACTTCGAGACCGTGGTTTTTCATTGAACCTGCGTTGATCCACATTCCGGTGCCACCTGTCGAAGCTGAAATGCTAACAGGAATAATCTGGTCTACCGAATTAGAGCTGTAATATGTCACATCAAGACCCAAACGGTTATCCAAGAATCTCACGTCCATACCAAGTTCGACAGAAGTGGTCTCTTCAGGTCTTAGATCTGGGTTATTGCTTCTGTTCGGGAAGTTAAATATCGGTTGAGCGGCAAACGGTCCATCTTCCCTCGACGTGTACACGTTAGTAGTCCGGTACGCTCCAGTATCATTACCCACTTTGGCCCAGCCACCTCTGATTTTACCAAAAGACAACCAAGGCAAATCCTGCAACGAAGGTAATTCAGAGAACACAAAGGATGTAGTTACCGATGGGTAGGTAAACGACTGCCCCGGCAATGACGAAGACCAATCAGAACGTATTGTCGCATCAAGGAAAAGCATGTCCTTATAGCCTACTGAAGCACTACCGAACACACTGTTTACGGTCTTATCATATCCGTCATCCGTAACCAAAGGTTTTTCGTTAGAATTAGACAAGGTATAGAGTCCCGGAACACTCAAGCCATTCACTGTCTCCATCCTGTTTCTGCGATAAGACTCCAATCTTCTGTTCAAACCCGCAAAGGTTACCAAAGACAGATCTTGTCCAAACTTCTTGTCGTACTTCAAAATGAATTCGAAATTTGACTCTTTTTTACGGCGAATATCCTCTGTATATGATCCTTTACCTTGGGCGTCATCATTGATTGTCGAACCTACAGCCGTTCTTTCGCGACGAGAATCAGTATAGAAATCTGTCATTCCCTTAAATGTCGCAGTCAATTCAGGAAGAATCTGATAATCAAGACTTACATTTCCGAAGAACCTTTCCCTATCGTCATCCTGAAAATTCATGTGACGAACCCAATACGGGTTATCAGAATACTTCATTCTCGGGTCCGTAGCACTTATACGGTTCCAGCCACGTTGTGACCCATCTGGATTCATATAGTTTTTGTGCTCCTCATTGCTCCACTGGCGCTGTCCCCACTGGTTAAACTGCTGGAATACGTTTTGTCCATCATAGCCTGTACCCGGACGCCCCAAAGCTTCGGATCCCACGTAATTTGCTTTCGCCGCAACCTTCAACTTACTATTAAGCTGTGTACTTGCCGAAAAGCTCAAAGTATGTCGAGACAATTCACTGTTAGGAAAAACACCTGATATTTCCTTATTAGTGTAAGAAAGTCTAAAGTTAGAGTTGTCATTTGCGCCCGAAAGAGCCACGTTATTGGTAAACGTAACACCTGTCTCAAAAAAATCTTTTACGTTGTCGGGATTAGCTACCCACGGGCTAGTGCCCAACTGGTTCGTAATACCCTGCTCGTAAGCAAAAAGGTCATACCACTGAACAACCTGTTGCCCATCAAGCTTAGGGCCCCAGCTCATGTCCGTAGCATACGATGGAGTTGGCTTACCCATGTATTCCCCAAACTTCTGCGATCCGCCACCACCATACTCGTTTTGGTATTTAGGCAATTTCAAAACACTTTCAAACGTCACTCCTGAATTGACAGAAACGCCAACGCCTTTCTTCTTCTTACCTGACTTTGTAGTAATCACAATCACACCGTTCGAGGCCCTAGAGCCATAAAGTGCTGCCGCGGCGGCACCTTTCAGAACGGTCATGTTGGCTATGTCATCCGGGTTTATATCCTGCGCCGCGTTTCCGTAGTCATAACCGCCACCGCCTCTGGCCTGGTCAGCGCCGTTAAAGTTAGAGTTATCCAAAGGAATTCCGTCCACAACAAACAATGGCTGGTTGTTTCCATAAATTGATGTTGCGCCACGAACGAGAATTCTCGAAGACCCGCCCATGTTTCCGTTACTGTTAATCTGAACACCTGCAACTTTTCCCGAAAGAGAGCTTACGATATTGGTCTCCCTGACTTGTTCAAAACTTTTAGAATCCAAAGATTGAGCGGCATAACCAATCGAACGCTCATCTCTTTCAATTCCCAAAGCCGTAACAACCACAGACTCCAACTCTTTGATGTCCGCAGTCATCACCATATCAACCACTGACCTGTTGCCGACAACGACATCTTCAGTGGCCAAGCCGATAAAAGAAAAATTGAGAACCGTGTTTCCTTCCGGAATCTTGAGGGTGTATTTTCCGTCAATGTCAGTCGCCGTGCCCAGCGTACTTCCCTTGACTTTTACAGTTACACCGGGGATCGGTTCCCCGGATTCTTCCGCCGTAACCGTACCGGTGACGGACCTTTCTTGTGCCATAGCCGACGCAACAAATGCGAAGGCCAAAAGGACATTGAGCAGTATCCTTCTAGTCATAGATTTGAACAATTAGTTAATTAATGTATCGAGGTTTGATATCTTAATTAATTATTAAAAAGTTTATAATGCAAAAAATCACAACAAAGTAGGTAAGATAGTATCGTGATGAGGTAAAATAACACCACTAGACCGGTTAAACCGGATATAAACCATTCATACAAACACGCTCAACATTATGGATTTAACCATAAAAACAGAATAAACATAAAAACAAAACAACATAACTCCTTTTCAAATAAAAAAATTAAATAAAAATGATCTTTAACAGGTAAAAATATGAATAAATAAAACATAAAAGACCTCTCCCAAAAGAGGTATGGAGAGGTCTTTTTTGAACATTATTCGAAAGTTATTTTACTCCTACTGCATCCACCAAATTTTCACATCAATGTCATCTCTGCCTCCAATATTGGCTACAGCCGCTTTATAGTTCTCGTTATTGTTTACGTTCTCGCCGTCGGGATAACGTAAACGATACAAGTTTTCGCTAAATGGAGTTTCTTTCGGTGTCTTACGCGTCCGATATGTCAGAAAATAAGCTTGATCCGGCTGCCTGAAGTGCGAAAGCCATCTCTGTGAATATATTTTCTCCAGCTTCTCAGCTTCGGTTCCTTCATATTTGACTTTAGGGTGATCAAACAACGCAGCCAACACTTCGTCATTCTTATTCGCCGTTACCCATTCCGGCTTATTTTGCCACATCGGGGTATTCTCCGCTATTTTGTCCCAAAAGATTACAGACTCGCTTATTCCGGCCTCATAGTACTGTTTCGCCATCGCTTCGTCCTTGGACACCCCAATGCCTCTGAGATAAGCCTCCGCCAACACAAACTTGGTTTCGGAAGATGTAACCCAAAGTTCAGGAATGTATTCCTCGTCCAAAATCAGGTAAACATTAAATGGTGAAAAGAGGTTCTCCTCGCCTTTATTCGAATAGTCGTTTTTCCTCTTGTTGTGATATGGACGGCCTCCTTCAGCATCAGTACCGGCATCCGGAACTTGAGGGTACGGACGCCACTCGCCGGCATTATTAGGCTCGAAAAAGATGTAGGCTCTCGGATCAAAGATACCGCTTCCGTCTTTCTCATCTGAATCCGAAATTAATCGCCAGGTGTTTGTACCTAACCTCAAACCACTTCCGCCACCTTGGCTGAAAGCCCAACGTTTTACCCAATCGGTAAAGCCGAAGGCTTGATACCATACGCCCACATCCTGCCCCTCTTCCAGTATCAAACCCGACTGGACCACATTCTGGATAATTGCCGAAGCCGCTCCCGGGTCTTTCTCCGCCATTCGCATAGCGTAACGCAGGCGCAACGAATTTGCGAATCGTTTCCACATTTGCGCATTTCCCGCAAAAAACGGATCGTAATTCCCGATTCCCAATTGGTCTTCTCCAGGGTTTTCGACTAACATATTGACACCATCCTCAAGCTCTTTCAGCAATGTTGCGTACAGCGCTTTCTGGTCTTCAAACTTGGGCCGAAGTATCTGTTCGCTTCCAGAGAAGAAAGCGTATCCGGCTTCGGAATAAGGAATATCACCAAAATAATCCACAACCCTTAAGGCTCTGCCCGCCATGAATATCTTGAGCATTCCCCTGATATTATCTACCTTATAAAGGGTATAAGCATCGAGTTCAGATTCCAGCTTTCTGGCATTTTTCATCATGTCGTAGAAGCTGTTCCAAATACCGCTGTTACTCCTGACCACCGCATCAACTCCCACGTTCTTATATTTGCCCGCAAGCTGAGTGGCCGGGTAGTATTCTTCATTATGCAAAAACGCCTGCTCTCCCCATTCCATTTTCATGGAGGACATCACTCCGTTAAACTGAGCCTTAATGTGGCCCAATGTCGGATTCTTTGGCGGGCGGTTTATATCTTCAAAATCGTCGGTGCATGACAATGAGAACATCATGGACATCACCAGAATAATATTAAGTGCTTTCTTCATTTCCATGATCAATTAGAATAAAACATTAAGAGCGAAGCTGTATGACCTTACCCCAGGGAAAGCTCCCCACTCGATTCCTTGAGCCATCCCCGCTCCGTTAACACCTTCCGGGTTAATATCGTCAGGCATGTTTCTGTATATATAGAAAAGGTTGTGACCGGACAAAGTAGCCGAGAAGCCTTGTATGAAACCGACCTTCTTTACCAAATTTTGTGGCATGTCATATGTCAAAGAAATCTCGCGCATATTCACCCAAGTGTTATCCACCACCGTTGGCTCATGTATGAAGTTGTAACGCTTGTTATCCGTATCCTTCCAATCGCCCCAACCAGAGCCTTCTCCACTCATATACTTGTATATATAGTGTACCGTCTTGTCATTTGGCGATCCGTCTTTATGGACTCCACCAAGCTTAACGCCTACGTTTCTGGTATTTCCTTCAGAGTCGGTGTAAGGAAGGCCGTTGCCCATACGTTCACTCAAAGTCTCCGGGCTTAAGCCGTTCAACAAAGCCGTCGCATAACTGCCCGCATACACGTCCCCGCCAATCTTCGCATCAATGTGCGCCCTTAAGCGCAAAGACTTGTAGCGGAAAGTATTTGTGAATCCAGCCAACCAATCTGGAGTGGAATTACCCAAAGCCACTTTCTCTTTTGTCGAGTAATAGTGCGTTCCGGCATCATTCACTACCCGACGGCCGTTATCATCACGGAGATAGTCGTAACCGTAAATTGTACCTACACGGTCCCCTTCTTCTACAGAGATACTAGGGCCGTAAGATCCCCAAAGAGATTGCAACTCAAGAGTCTTGATCTTTTCGTGAAGCTTCTTTACGTAGTTGTTATTCTTCGCAAAGTTGATTTCCGTTTCCCAACCATATTGCGGGGCGTCCAGAACAATACCTCGTATGGCTACTTCCAGGCCTTTATTTTGAACCTCTCCCGTGTTGAACCAGAAGTTTTCAGCACCCGAAGATCTAGCTGTGCTAGTCTTCAAGATCTGGTTATAAGTATTCTGCACATAGTAAGTTGCGTCGAGGAAAATTTTACTGTTAAGCAATTCCAAATCAAGCCCTATCTCATACGCATCCGTTTGAGTCGGCTTTAAATCCAATGCGGGAACTACATTTGGTAACTTATAGGTAGCGGAATTGGCGAAGTTTCCAGTATTATAGGTAGCGTGTACAGCATACGGATCAGCGTCAGTCGCAGTTTTGGCTACGGCCAACCTCAACTTACCATAGTTAAGCCACGAGAGTCCCTCTGTCAACCCTTCTACTTCCGTAAAAGCAAAACCAACGTTTGCCGATGGGTAAAAGTACGAATTCACGTCAGTTGGCAATGTCGAGGACCAGTCATTACGGCCTGTTACCTCAAGGAAAAGCATATCCTTGTAGCTCACATTCACCATACCGAAAACGGCGTGAAGTTTCCTTTCATAGAAATCCTCTTTGGCCCTTTTGGGGTTATCTGCATCGTTATTAATGGAGAATGTGTTCGGGAAAATACGGTTGGTACTCGTTTCCGCCTTAAGGCCGTACTTTTTATGATGCCATAGGTTAGCGCCCACTGTGGCCCCCATATTGAAATCAGGCAAGATATCATCCTTGGAGAACATAAGTAACGCCTCGTGATTCATCACGGTATTGTTGAAAAGCTTCCGACTATACTTTCCGCCAAGCAGACCTTCCAAATCCGTAGGGGAATTCTCAACCTTGATATCCTCGTTATTGGAATCCATACCCGTCCGAACCAATGCGGATAACCAATCCGTGATTTGATAAGTCATGGTAGCGCTACCCAAGAGTTTCCGTCTGTTGCGGGACTCGTTGTTTTTCATTGTTTTCCACCAAATATGCTGATGGTAGTTCGAATACGAATCCGCAAACCCGTTCAAATCGTTTCGGGTTCCGTCAGGATTTACGTACAGGTCTTTATCCAAGCCTTTATAGTTTCTTGGCAAAACATAAATCATCGCTTTACCAAAACCGTCGCTACTTTCCCCAAGAACAGGCGTATTGTTTCTGTTATAATCGATGTAGCTAAAAGACAGATTAGTTTTCAGCTTTTTGGAGATATTAATGTCGGCGCCAAGATTTAAAGTCGTTTGATCGAAATTGGTATTCGGAACGATTGCTTTATTATCCAGGCGAGTCACTGAGAAACGGAAAGACCCCATATCTCCGCCTTTAGAGATCGAGATATTATGTCTGGCGGTCAAGCCGTCACGGTGGTAGATTTTCTGATTGTCCGGCTGAGGGCTAAACGGGCGCATTTCTCCATCCCACCATTTAACCATTGTGCCATCCATCTTCGGACCCCAGCTTGACGCTGTCCAGAACCAACTAAAGCTATCCCAAGTCGAGACTCCTTCTATGCCTTTAGGGTTATGAACGTCGCCCCACCATTTAGGGATTACGTATTGGCCGTCCCCGTTCTTATTCAGAGTCGGTTCAAGGTCAGACACAGGACCACCCTGTCCGTAGACGTTCTGCATGTCCTGATACAAATACGGCTTGTTCACCCTGTGCATAAACGAGTAGCTGACACCCAAGCCTTTTTTGTTGCCGTTCTTTCCTTTTTTAGTCGTAATCATAATTACGCCGTTAGTGCCTCGTGCGCCATATAGGGCTGAGGCAGCGGCTCCTTTCAACACGTCAAATCTTTCGATATCGTCCGGGTTAATATTGTTAAGGCCACTTCCCCAGTCTTGTCCGTTAATTGCGCTGGTCATGCCCGGCGTGTTGTCGATCGGAACTCCGTCCACTACAATAAGCGGTTGGTTATTGCCTTGCAAATTCGAAATACCCCGAATAACAATTCTGGTAGTACCGCCTTCGATTCCGTTTGGCTGAGTAATCTGCACGCCCGCGATACGACCCGACATACTGTTCGCAATATTTGGCGAAGCCTTAACGGCAATATCACTTCCTTTCATCGCCTGCGTGGCATATCCCAAAGATTTAGCCTGACGTTCGATGCCCAAAGCCGTGACCACAACGTCTTCCAATTGTTGGACATCTTCCTTAAGTTCCACATTAATGGAAGAACGGTTGCCTATTTGCTCTTCTACAGTAGTATACCCCACAAACTGAAACACCAAAGTCGATCCCGTATTCACGGAGATCATATAGTCGCCGTTGATGTCGGTTACGCTTCCGTTGGTTGTTCCTTTTTCAAAGACCGTAACACCAATCAGCGGTTCTTTTTCTTCGTCAACCACCCGGCCTTTTATGAATACTTTAGCCTGTACAGTAGAGTTTTCTCCATCCGCATTCTGGTTCTTAGTTACGTAAATGTTCTTGTTGATCCGCTTAAATTCCAGACCGGTAGCTTTGGATACGTCCGTAAGGATTCCCAAAACATTGTCCCCGGTCACGTTTAACTGTCCTTCTATGGAAGACAATAGATCTTCGTCATAGAAGAACCGGTACCGTGAGTTCTTCTCGATACTGGAAAAGATTTCGCGTAGCGTCATGCTACTCTTTTCCAGTTTGATGTGGCTCGCCATGAGGGATTGCGCCCCGCCTCCCCGCACAAACAGCGTCGTGCAAAGAAGAATTTGCATGGCCAGGCCATAAAAGGTGTACTTTGACAGCATCTTTAGGCCAAAAATTAATTTTTCTTTCATAAATTAATAGTGGTTTTAGTGAGACCAATAATAAACCTGCTTCAGGCTTCCGTTTCGATCTGCCAATCATACGGGGCCTGAAGTATCTTTTTCGAAAAAACTTCCGCTATCGTTTATGCGGTTTGCCGGCCGGTTCGCCGTAAAAATCCCAAAACGCCTTCACCTAAAAAATCACCACCTTCGTCCTGTCTTGGAACTTAAAAGAAAAACCATTGGAGTAACCAATTCCGACCAGTACGTTCCTGAGGCTCTCTCCCTGAAACTCACCTGAGTACTGTCGACTGGCATCCACCTCCGGAGCCACTATGAAGGAAACGCCGTACCATTGCTCCAAATCCACCAAAATCTCGCTCAGGGGTTTCCTCTTGAAATATAAAATATCATCCTTCCAGGCCGTGAGAGCCCTTCTATCGAATTTATGAACCTGCGCTATCCCTTTTTCCTTGTCGTATTCCAACACTTGTCCGGGAACCAAAATATGTGTGTAACGGTCCATGACATTTTCCGTCTTCACAGACACTTTTCCCTCCACCAAAGCAACGCTTGAGAAAAGGCTATCGGATATAACGTTAAAACTAGTTCCGAGCACTTCGGTAACCAGCCCGTCAGCTTCTACACTAAAGGGGTGTTCGGGATCATGGACCACATCAAAGTATGTGCAACCTTTCACGGAAACCTTTCTCCCTTCCGTTTTAAAGTCTTTAATGTACCTCAATACGCTTCCAGGGTAAAGCGCCACCCTCGATCCGTCCGGCAAAACGTATTTTACCCGTTGTCCTTTGGCCGCTTTTACTTCCACTATCTCCGGCGCCTTTCTTAGTCCCAAATTCTCGGAAACTTCGAACCAAAAAGCCAAGCCGAAGGCAAACAGCAGAATAGCCACTACATTTCCCATCCAGCCAAACGACCGGGGGGACTTATCTTTAAAAGACAACTCGCTTACATTCGCCCAAATCCTGTCGGCTCGGGCCTCTAATTTTCGGGAATCTTCCGGCCGGAAACGCAATCCAGCCAATCTCCCTTTGGCTTCGTTTTCTTCCCCAGAGTCATTTATTGGCTCCGGACCCCGTTTCGAGTCCGATATTAATTCGGACATCAGGAAGTCCGTATCATTCAACAAGTCCGCGACCCTACGTGCCCGCTTGCTTTCATCCTTCATTGAACACTGCGATTATTCGGTTTCTGATCTGTAAACACATCGGGATTTCCCTTATACTCAGTCTTTCCGAAAAAAAATCAGAAAAATTTCATTCCACTTAACAAAACCAAGGCTCCCGCATGGGGAACCATCCTTCTTAAGGACTTCATGGTACGGTGCATTGAGTTTACCGCCGACTGATAATTCATTTCCAACACTTCCGAAATCTCCTCGTATGTCAGTCCCTCATTGTATTTGAGATACAGAATCTCCCTTTGTTTTTTCGAAAGTCCGTCAACCGCATCCTGTAGCCACCTTTTTCTTTGCTCCGATATTTCCTGTGGCAAAGTAGACTCGTCCACCCTCAGCTCAAAGTGTCCCAAAACCTCGTCTCTTAGTGACTGAAGCCTATTTTGCTTTTCGATGGCCCGCACCAGGCGGCGCCGGTAGGAACACAAAAGATAATAACGGATATTGTCTGTCGGCCCCAGCCTGTGTCTCTTTCGCCACAATTCGACAAAGAAATCCTGAAGACAATCCTCCGACAATTGCTTGTCAACGGTCATCTTGCCTCCGTACGCCAGCAAGGCTACGCTATGGTCTTTGTAAATGCGGGCGAAAGCAAAACGGTCGCCTTGTTTGAACTGGCTCCACAGTACGCTGTCCACATGTTTCATATCCATAATATTTGGATCTAGATGATCTTTGAAAAGGCAAAAACGGAGAAACTCCGTGCGCTCGAAAAAAATGAATTCGGATAATGAGAAAAGCCGAGATGTAAGGAAATCCAAGCTTGAAATTAACCGAACGAATACATTATAATAAAATTAAGATAAAGCATAAGCTATTTTTCAAATTAAAATATCAAAAATTGAAATTTAAACAATAAACAACACCTATTCTCCTTGTTTTTTAGATTCTTAACGGGTTTTGAAGTCCAAAAAAACAAAAACCGAAAGCGTAGAACTTTCGGTTTTTGTATACTCTTATGATTAATCCAAAGACGGGTATCAGAACATTCCGCCACCGCCACCAGAACCGCCCGATTGACCGCCACCACGACCACCGCGACCTTTTTTCGTATTTAGCCTATAGCTAAAGTCAAGAGTTACAGTACGTGAGCGCCACTGGAATTCACGCTCGGTCCGGATACCGTTTTCGTTGTCCGTGGCTTCCCATCTCCATTTACGAGAGTTGAAAAGGTCCCGCACATTCAGCGTCAAAGTTCCGTTATCGTTCAAGATATCTCGGCTAAACCCTAAATCCACCGCATAAACGGCTTTACGCTTCCCTTGCGCCGATTTTTGCGGAGCGCGGAAACCAAAACGCGTCTGCCAATCGAAAAGGCCTGCAATCTTAATTTTCGAAGTTCCGCGGAAGCGCCAAGTAAATCCTTCCCTCTTCACGGGCACATCTCGGTCCATTCCTTCCAAAATAAAATAGTAAGCGTTTGCGTCCAGATCAAAATCCCACCATTTCACAGGTGTAACCGCAAAGGTAAACTCTCCGCCAAACGCATCTTCGGTACCGAAGTTTTCCGGTCTTGTTCTGGATATCACCTCCCCATCCTCTTCGGTAAGGCGAGTCAAGCGCTGGATGATATCCGTCGTTCTACGGTAATAACCGCTGGCCGACAACGATACGTCATCCCAGTTTCTGATATATCCCAACTCATAGGAATCAGTGTATTCAGGATCAAGTTTCGGATTTCCGCCAAAGATCATACGCGAATCGCTGAAGGTGAAAAACGGGTTCAAATCCCAAAAACGCGGACGGAGTATACGCCTGCTATAACTAAACTGCACCGACTGTTCCTCAGCAAATTCGAACGTGATATGCGAACTCGGGAAAAAATCCACATAGTCTCTCGGTGTCTTGTCGTCGGTCTGTTTCAGCTCCGTCACCACGTCCGTATATTCCATTCTCAAACCGCCCTGCAATGACAGCCTGTCCCAGAATTTCTCGCCTACCATGGCGTATACGCCATGTATAGTTTCGTCATAAATCATCGTGTTCGTCAGCTCCACGTTATTCTCCCAGTTATCGTTCACGAGGCTTTGGACCTGATAATCATTCTCTATTCGGCGCACCGACCCGCGATAACCGCTCTCGAACTTACCGTATTTTGAAAACGGGTAAACGTAATCGGCCGTCAGGAGCATTCCGCTTTCGCCTTCCTCATTTCCCGCTCGCTGGTTCAATGGCTCCCTAGCGCCTTCACCCGAAAAGACTTGGATAAAATCAGAGGCTTCTTTTTCCTTCGTATCACGATACTGGAAGTCGGCCACAAACTCGTGCCCTTCTCCTTCAAAAGTCTTTTTGTAACGCAAGGAATACTCTAAATTCGGCTCGGTCTCATTTTCCGTCTCAGACCTATCGCTCTGCCCGACCAAATCTCCCGATGGACCGTAATCCCGATATTTGATAGAACTTTCGTTATCATTATCCTCATAACGATAAAGCAAGGCCGCTGTAAGCGTATTCGTTTCATTTATAAAATAATCCGCTCCAAAACGAACGCTGTTCGACCAACCTCCACGTTCATGATCCCGATATTGGCGGGAAATCAATTCATTATCGGCATTGAATTGTTCCGTAACTCCCGAGCCCGGGTTTTTTCCGTAACGGGCCGCGTAGTTCACAAACCAGTTGAGTTTTTCCCTTCTGAAATTCAGGTTCACGCCCGCTCCCACGCTACCCGGAAAACCACCGTTAACGCTGAATGTCCCGTTTACGCCTTTCTTCTTGTTTTTCTTCAGAACGATATTGATAATCCCCGCCGTTCCTTCAGCCTCGTATCTCGCCGACGGATTAGTCACGACCTCCACTCTCTCAATCATTTCTGAAGGAAGCGTCTTCAAAGCATCGGTAGAACTAATTCCCGTAAGGCCGGAAGGTTTTCCGTCCACCAAAATCCTTACGTTACCGCTTCCGCGCAGGCTCACGTTCCCGTCAAGATCCACACTTACAGATGGAATATTGTCCAGGATTTCTGAGGCCGAAACGCCTTTAAAAGTAGGATCGCTGGCTACGTTGAGTATCTTTTTATCCAATGCCACTTCCATTCTGGCTCTGGAAGCTTTTACCTCCACAGCTTCCAAGGCTTTGATGTCGGCGGACAATCTCACCACGCCCAGATCATGTTGGCGAGTGCCTTTGGCTATAACCAAATTAGGAATCTCTTTCTTTTGGTAGGATATGAATTCAATCCGGACGGTAAACTTTCCAGGTCTAATTTCGACAGAGAACTTACCGTTGGCATCCGTTACGCCACCACCGGCCACTGATCCGTCAGGCTCCAAAATCGCCACGGTAGCAAACTCCAACGGAGTGTCGTTTTCAGAGTCCACAACTTTACCTATCAACCGTACTTTAGCCACCGGGCCTTCCGGTTCCGTCATCGCAAAAAGATCCAACCCGCAGGCAAAACACAGGAAGAACAGCCATCCTGAAATAAGTGAGATTCGTATCATTTATTCGCTATTTATAAAACTCAGGAACTAATCTAGCCCTAAATTCTGTAGCGAATTTGATATAATTCAACCTATAAAATCACTTTTCCGAGACAACAAACTATACATCACGGCATAATTCCTTTCAGCAAGACTGGTTACCGGTCACGTAAATTATCGGAAGATTCCGGAAACTCAACTTTCATAAAATGCCATCCGTCCCGGTACTCATATTTGATATCGAAACCGCTCACTTCGCAGATTTTCTTCACTATGGCCAAGCCCAAGCCAAGGGACTCGCCTGTACTTCCGCCTTTCCGAAACCGGGTAAACAAATCCTCTTGGCTCATATCCGGTTCGGCGCCGGTATTCGAAATCTTCAAAACACCCGGACTCAACGACACGCAAACTTTTCCCTGCTCGTGATTGTGCCTAATGGCGTTTCTCAACAAATTCGTGATCAGGATATCCAACAATAGCGGATCGCATTCGCAATACACATCCTGAGAAATCCGATTCTCCACGCTGATTCCTTTCAGGTCCATAATCTCCTGAAAATCGAAAAGAGAAGCCTCCAGTATTCCCGACAGGGCCACGGATTTGATATTGGCAAACTCACGGTTCTCGATTTTCATCAAAAGCGTCAATGCGTTCCCCAATTTCGAAAGCTTGCCGGCGCCGGCATAAGCCGACCCCAAAAGCTTAAGGTCTTCCTCCGCCATTCTGGGAGATTGCATCAAAAGCTCCAACTTGCCTTTGATAACGGCCAACGGCGTCTGCATCTCATGCGAAGCGTTCTCCGAAAACTCTTTCAAACTTTTATATTCCTGAGCCGCCCGTTCCAGCAAAGCCGAAAAAGTTGTGTTCAGTTGCTTGAACTCCCGAATATTGCTTTTGGGAAACTTGGGCGAGCAGGTACTGTGTTGCAAATCGAATTTCGAAGCCAAATCCAATGTCTGATGAAAAGGCCGGAATATTTTGTGGGAAACGATATAACTCACCGCCACCAAGGCTATAGTCAGGATAAGGAACAGCAAGGCCACGGTTTGGGCCACCTGCTCCACAACGTCATGATCCTCAAACACCACCGTATACACGACAAACAAATACGGCTTTCCATCCACTTCCTTTATCACCGTCAGCTTCCGTTGCCGTTCAACCGTTCCGCCATAGCCTCCGTGTTTCAGCGGATAGCGACGTACCGCCACGGTATCGCTAAAGCGGAATTTGTCCAACCCGAACCATTCGTTACACTCCCGGTCCCTATAGCGACACATTTCGCCTTCCATCAACGGCCGAATCTGGATATTGTCCCGTTCCAGCTTTTGGTAAGGGATATCGTCCCTCATGTAATCCATCATCTGGTGAACGATCTTCAACAGCTCGTAATCCGTTTCCCTGTTCACCTGTTTATGAAGAATCCTGAAAGACACCAATCCGCCAATAAAGAAAATCGGAATGGCGATCAGCAAATAGATCCCCGTAATTCTGGTTATCAGCCTCATGCCTCCTCCGCTCCAAATTTATAGCCCATGCCGTAAATGGTCCGGATGTAGTTTCCGGCTCCGGCCTTCATCAGCTTTTTCCTGAGATTCTTGATGTGTTGGTACACGAAATCGAACGAATCGCTCAGATCCACATGATCGCCCCAAAGGTGTTCGGCTATAGAGTGTTTTGAAAGCACCCGATTCCTGTTGGCGAACAAATAACGCAACAGCTCGAATTCCTTGCGGGTCAACACTATTGAAGCCCCGTTAACGAACACCTCATCGGATACCGTATCTATTTCGATTTCGTTAAAAGCCACTCTGGTAGCTCCCTGAAAACCTTTCCGACGATACAGGGCCAACAGCCGCGCGTTTAGCTCGGAAAGATGGAACGGTTTGGTCAGGTAATCATCCGCACCGCCCTCAAAACCCAGAAGCTTGTCGTCAAGGCTGTTTTTTGCGGAAACGATCAACACACCGGCTTCCGAACCGGACTCTTTCAGCGCTTTCAGCACATCCAGTCCGCTACCGTCCGGCAACATGATATCCAGAATCACGATATCGTAATCATAGGAAATGATCTTGTCCACCGCACTTTCCTTGTCCTTGGCCCACTCGCACACAAACATCTCACCCTTCAGGAAATCGGTCACATTCGAAGCCAAATCCGGCTCGTCCTCCACTAACAGTATCTTCATGACAACTCCGCTATTGGTTGCTTTATAATTACAAAAAAAAACTCAGAACCTGAAGCGATTTTGATCTTTGGGAAAAGCCAAGCCCCGGAACGCCATCATATGAAGACAAAACAAACCCATAAGCCCCTTGCAAGGTTAAAAGGAAGTCCGCTGTATTTAACCAAGGGAAAAAGCCGAAAATGTTCCGCGAACAAGACAGACATCCGCCCCAACACCAAGCTTCCGGAGGCGCTCCGGAAGGCGGAGGCGTATTGTCCTTGTCAGAGTTCCAAAGACAAACCCGTGACTGGCGAGGCCGGGAAGACCAATACACCTCTTTCCCTCTTCTGCAGACTATCGACACAATCCTATACGCTTATGAAGAAGCTACATCATCCGGCGAGCAATTAGGCACCAGATTGCCTCACCTTACCCAAGGCCAAACCCAAATCGAGACCCAGAGGCACGCATTTATCGGTTCGTTGCCAATGGAAGAAAACCGGCTAAGAGCCGAAGCACGGCAAAACCCAAAGCCTTCCTTTTTCCAATTCGAGGCCAAACGGAATCTTGGGCTTTACCAGAAACTAGTTCTCTTTGAGGAACAACACCGCACCGCCACCAGCCGGGCTTCGTCCGCCAAAACCGATATGGCCCGCAACATCCGCTACAGGCAAAACCTGCTCAACGAGCTTGAAATCCACGCCAACAATCTTAAAACCTCGCTTAGCACAAGCCCAAACCACCCGGCCGGGCTTGTAATGGCGCTTGAGAACCTGTTAGCGCATATCGCTCAAGAACAACAGCAAATTCTGGGAGGGGAACACGCCCCTCTACTTGACGAGTCTCCACTTGACCCCGAACTTGAAAGAGCCATGCAAATGGCCGAAGCGTATAAAGAAAAGTGCCAATACCTGCCCGAGATTATTCAAGAACACGACGGCCTTCACCAAATAACCGACGAGGCTATTTCCACACATTCGTCTCTCAGGTCAATAAGACCATCAAGCAGGGATTATGAACGAAGCCTTAGCATGGCCTCAGAAAGGGAAACCGTTACCAGAGGTGCATTGCAGGACAGCCAAGACGCATTGAAAAAAACTATCCAAGGACATCTGGAATCCCTGCACCATATGGAAAGGGAAGTGTTCCGGTGGTTTAGGAAAACACCGCTTCCCGTAAAAGGCGCCATTCCGCATTTGGACAAAGCTTTGGATCTGCTGGGAAGAATAGATGTCGAATATCAATACCTTGCAGACTTAATGCTCCGCCACCGAATAGAGCCTTGGGTTCCCTCTGAAAGTATCAGAATCGTAGTCGGTGACGATCCGGAAAACCCGACTTTCAACGATGAAGAACCCGAAGCCTTTTGGAACAGATTTTTGTACCGTTGCTCAGCGATCAAGATTCACCCAAAAGAAGACGAGGTGCAAAGTAGCGTCTTGGTTCCCGACAAAGAAGACCGCCCGGGACTCTTCACTGCCTCGCCGGGCAAAATTCCGCCAGACTCGCCTAAAGTAGAAGGCCTGATGCCCCGCCCGATGGCCAGCCAACATTCAAACAGCCGAATTACGGCTTACTTAGCCCGGCTTATGACTTCCGGCCCAGGACGGGACTTACTTTACAGCGCATTGGAATCGAAATCTTTCGGAAAAACTCCAGCGCCTGGAGTCACCATACTTGGCGGAACCACTGCGACTCCGCATTTCTTTGTAAACCAAAGGTCAGGAGCCACAAAGGGGAAAATGCATATTATCCCCACCTTGAACGGCCCGTCAGTAATCGACGTTCCTTCCCTCACCTTCTCTGAAGACGCCTCGGAAAAAGGCTATGAAATTCTAAGTGCGGATTGCGCCAGCGACGGAAGAAAACCCGTGGAGCTTAAAATAAACATCAGCCAACCCGCAGGAAACTTAGCGGTTGATTTCCTAGACGAAAAAAGCAAAGGTCTTCACGGTTTGGCCTTCGCCCACAATTTCACGCATTTCACCAGCGCATTCGCCGAAGCTGTCGAGACATGGAGAAACCATCCCCAAGTACCTGACAAGCGAAAACAGGACGATGTAAACGTAGTGGAGAATGACGTCCGGGCACAAGCGGGATTGCCCAAAAGATCAGGCAAGGCCGTACACAATATGGTCGTGACGGGCGAAAAGTGTGTAGAAAGAGCTCCAGACACTCCTCTGCACTACAGAACCTTCACCGGTAGCCCAACCGCTCCGGTAACCGCCACCACAAGCAATTGGCTCCCGACAAGCACCGCGCCACCCAGTGCTCCAGAACTTACGGTATCCGTATCGCCTTGGCTACCCGAAAGAAGGACTCCAAGCCCACCGCCGGGATCACTTAGCCTTCCGCCTATTGACGAGGAAAGCACCGAGCCGTTCAATTTCTCAACGGACCAACAATTACCTACTTTCAGCGACTTCAGACACGCTCCTTTTCTTCCTCCGCCGGAGGAACATTCCGAACCGTCGCTAAAAAGTTCCCAAGGAGACCCTTCACCGGAACATAGCCTTGAAAACACAATGATGTATCGCCGGGCGACGGCTTCAGGCAGACGGCCTTTGTCCACTATCTCGGTCACTTCCTCGTTACGCTTCGCTTCTTTGCCCAGAGGGGTCAACCAAGAAAAATTGCAGGAACACTTTGGCGAAGCCTCATTGCCCGACGCTCAAGAATTTACCGAAGTGACGGAAAGAAGTGATATGACGGGAAAAGTCGGAACAATCTATTTTATGGGAAAAGAAGACGAGGAGGCTACGCATATTATGAAAACGATGGAGGATTCCGAACTGGCGCCATCGGAAACCAACGAGGCCTTCGCCAATAACTTTATCCGATTGATGGGAAGAAGGTCTACGGCTCCGGCCACTCGCTCCCTTAACGAAGAAGAACGGGAAACCTTCCGGGAATACATTATGTCATCGCAGATGGGCAACGCTTTCAGGCTCAACTTCCGCTTTATGGCCCAACAAATCGCAAACCCGAAAGACATCAAATGCCTCTTTATGGAGCGCATGCCCGGAGCGCCTTTCGACCGCTGTTATGGAGATGGCGGACCTGATGAGCTTATGGACAAATCCATGCTGAAAAGCTTCGGGGAACTCGCCGTTTACGATTTTCTTTTGGGCAATACCGACCGGTTTATCGGCAACTTCAACGAAGGTAACGTGATGTACGACAGCCAATCCGGGCAAGTATCCGGCATAGACCAAGCGCTCCAGATCGGCGGAATGGAATATATGGCCAGAATGATGACTCACCAACTCGCAGGCCCGGATTCGGCTGGCAGTTACGTATCGAAAGGAAACAGACTTGTAAAATCAAAAAACACCAGCGCTCTGGAGGAAATTATCGGAAGCATAAAACCGTTGTACGCCCAGTTCTTCCAAGACTTACTACGAGCTTTCCTTAACGACGAAAGGCATATGTTCTTCGACAACCTCCGAATCTGCGGATGCGCCAATCTCGGCGTCCCCCTCAATTCGGAACAAGCCAGCCACATGATGTACGGAATCGTAGAGGCGATGCTGAGGCTGAAGCAGAAACGTTCCCTCAAGAAAACCATGAAACGAATGAATTTGGGACTGGACCCGTTAGAAAGGCAAGCCTTTTTCAATAACTGGGAAGCCGCGATTGAAGCAGTAAAAAGCGTTGGCGAGGAAGATCTTCAGCAAAAACTACGGGATCAAAAAGCAAAAGAAACGGAATAGCCCGAAGGCCATTCCGCATTCTTGTTCAGAATTGAAAACCTTTTACGGGTTAACCAAATCCGTTTGGTACCAATATGTTCCGTCGCAGAGGAACGTAACAGCGCCGTATTTCCCTAACGTAAACTGCGAAAACGGGCCAGCGATATTGCTCATCCCCACAAAAAATGTAATCTGATGCGTATCGCTCCGGTTGATTATCGTAACCCGCTGTCCTTTTTTCCCTCCGTTTAATGCCGATATACTCTTATCGCCACTCAAATCCGCAAGAATTAGGCTCTTTCCGCTTACGTCTATCGAGGCCAAATCTCCAATAACTTTATTCTCGGGTGTATGGACCAACGCACCCGACGAGCTTACATCTCCTGCGACATCGACCCCAGTGGCAACCAAACTACCCGAAACGTCCAAGTCAGCGTTTGGCGAGCTTTTCCCCAAGCCGACCTTACCGGTACTACTTACGGTCAAATATTCGCTTTCTCCAATTTCAAAAGCCAATCGCCCGGTTCCGTCTCCGTCCTTGTCGGCTCCCAAGGTTGTTGAGCCCGTATTCGCCACCGAACTCGTTACGCCCAAAAGCCCACTCAACGACGATCCGTCACCTACAAAACTGTTTGCTTTTACAGCTCCGCCCACATGAAGCGCTTCATCTGGAATCTCAACTCCCAACCCCACTTTTCCGGACATTACCCTAAAAGCGTTTGTAGGCGCAGAGGCCATCAATTTGAAAGGCGTGGCATTTAAATCCTCATCAAGAACAGCGAAATAGGATTGACCATTCTCGGCGATATCGTTAAAAACCATTTCCCAGTCATTCTTTGGAAATGATGCCGATTGGCTCGTGTCCTCGAAGCGCACTCTCAGTATTGTATCGGCCAGCACCATTTTGTTTTCGCCAAAATCCATTCCCGCCGAGACTCCGCTACCCACCGCCAATCTTTTTTTCAGAATAGCGTCATCCACCCACATGGCGCCGTGGCCTTCTTGTAGGGGGGCGAATCCACCATGAAAATCGCCGTCGCCCATTCCGAAAAGCTTTTCCGTTCCAGTATTGTCAACATATCTGAAATGCCCGCTACCAAGCGGATCGTAATACAGAATACCCGGTGTCATAGCGGAAGGGAGTCCATCGTACAAAACCGCTCCTTTTACCCTCATTCCGGCATGTGAGTTTATATCCGTCTCGGGTACGTTCACATTCACTCCCACTCTTCCGGAATAAAGCTCCTGGTTTTTCTTGGCCCACAAAATGCGGAAAGCTTTTCCAGCATCATCTCCAATCCCCGGAAAGCCAGTTTTTGCGCTATTATCAGCCGCTTGGGCTTTCAGTCCGTCCAGATCCACCGCTTGGGTTAGCCCCAAACGCCCCAATGTCGCCGTTTGCTCTGTGGTTATCGTTTGCGGAGCGCCTTCCAACGAGGAATATTTACCGTCGAACAACACGGGCAAGTTTGACAACGCGCCATACTCACCGTTAAAGTACGATTCGGGCCGATTCGACAAATCGGAATATTCGCCACTAAACAGGCTCGGAAGGTTCGACAGCTTCGCGTAATCCCCGTGAAATAATTCGGGAAGGTTCGACAGTCTCGAATAACTTCCGTCAAACAGCGCCGGAAGGTTAAGCAAATCCGAGTAATCGCCGTTAAACAGCGTCGGAAGATTCGACAGTTCCGAATACTCGCCGTCAAACAAACCGGGAAGATTATCTAAGCTTTGGTATTCACCGTCAAAATCGCCCGCTACATTCTTATCCCAATCCTCAAATTCCGGTTTTCCCGAAAGGGCTTCATAATCCAGCGATTCCGCCTCGCCGGCGATTTCCGCTCCCATAGCGTACGGCACGCTCAAAAGCTGGCTATGCCCGAGAGACTCGCCGTTTACGCTTACTTTCAGGAAGTACCGTTGCCCATTCCATTCTATTTTGGGCAACATGGTTTTCGACCCGATCTCAACATTCAAGATCCCCGCCCGGGTAGTCGTAATCGAATGTTCCTCCTCGAACAGAACCGTTCCGTCGGGCGTATTTCTGGCTATCTCAAATTTGAGATCCACCCGTTCTTCCCTCAGCGCCTTGCCCGACGCGTCACGCAAGAGCGCTTGGAAATTCAGCTTATTCTGAGCGTTCAGCCCACCGACAAACGCAAGCAGACAAACGATCAATACTGTAAATTTTCTCATATCGATCATTGTTTGACTCCTACGCAATACCAATGTGTCCCGTCAAACACAAAACGGGCGTTGGAACCGAATGTCTCCAAATTGATATCCGCTCCGCCCGCTATCCGGATCTTTTGGGTTCCGTTGGTTCCTTCATGCTTAATAAGGACTTTCAATCCGTTACCCGTATTCATCACTGTCACTTCCTGTCCCGTTTTTCCATTGGCAAACCCGGAGAGCGTCAAAACATTCGCCGCACCATTCCCCGAAGCGTTGAAGTTTATCACCTTCTTTCCGGATACGTCGTAATTTTGAGACGCTCCGGCACCCGACTGTTCATTGATAAAGCCCATGATTAATGATCCGCCAACAACCAAATCGCCACTCACCTCCACTTCGTCGAACTTACCTTTTCCGTTGACTTCCAACGCCTCCGACGGCGAGGAAACCCCGACACCAAGTTTACCGGCGTTCGTCAACACCATGCGGGTTTGCCCTTTGGTCCTGAACGCGATTTCTCCTACCGAATTATTGTCCGAATCGGCCTCGATTACCGTATTGCCGTCATTGGAAACTCCGCCCGTGGCGCCAGTCAAACCTGTCAGGCCAGATCCGTCACCTACAAAAGTCGTGGCTTTCATCGTTCCGGCCACTTCCAGTTTATGGGACGGGACATCGGTTCCCACGCCCACATTTCCGCTGGCGCCAACATAAAAAGACTTGTCCGGAGCGCCAGCCATAATTCTGAACGGCGTAGTTCCACTGGTCATATCCATCACCGCAAAATAGGAATCGCCTCCGTTTTGGCTGGAATTTGCCTCGATTTGCCAATCGTTAGCGGGCATTGTTCCGTTCGGATCGTCCGCATCGTCAAACATTATCCGCAGGTTATTTTCCTTCAACATCAGGGTAGAATAACCGAAATCCTGACCACTCGCCATATCGTTGCCCACTCCTATACTTTGGGTAACAACCAGATCATGATGAAGCATTATGTCTTGGTTTTGATAAGAGAAAAGCGATCCCGAATAAGTGACATTTCCGGCATTGACTTCCACAGCCGCACTGTTATTATCGTAATATTTGAAAGCTCCAGAGCCTGACGGGTCATAAAAAAGCATACCCGGCGCCGGCGTAGCGGGAATGCCTTCGTAACGTACGGCTCCACCCACTTTCATCACCGCTCCGCCAAAGTCCGCTCCTTCCGGGACGTTAACGCCAACTTTACCGGCGTTATAATACAGGTTCCCGTCCTTGACATTCCAAATTTTCGTACCCGCTTCCAGTACTTTGCCCGGCTCGGTACCAAAACCCGGAAACGACGCCTTCGCACTGTTTGTGGCCACGTCCGCTTCCAATTGGTCCAAGTTCACCGTGTTGGTAACGTTAATCCTGCCCAACTTCTCCGCCTGCGCAGTACTGATCGTAACGGGCGCGCCTTCCAACGAAGCGTATTTCCCGTCAAACAACACCGGCTTATTCGCTAGGCTATTATAGTCACCGTCGAACAGCGTAGGCTTGTTTTTCAAGCTTTGGTAATCGCCGTCAAATAGCGTCGGCTTATTGGCTAGGCTTTCGTAATTGCCATCAAACAACGTGGGCTTATTGGCCAAGCTGTTATAGTCGCCGTCAAAAAGCGTAGGCTTGTTTTTCAGACTCTGGTAATCACCGTCAAACAACTCCGGTTTGTTCTTCAGGCTGGCATAGTTGCCGTCAAAAAGTGTCGGTTTATTCTTTAAACTATGGTAGTCGCCGTCAAAATCATCCGACGCGTCTTTGTCCCAACCCGTAAAGTCCGGAAGGTTTTTAAGCTTTTCGTAATCGGCAGTCTCCGCCGTTTTCGCCTTTTGGGCGTAAGCCGCAAACGGGACGCTCAACACTTGGCTGGTTCCCAACACTCTGTCGCCTACGGATATTTTCACGAAATGGGAAACCGCTCCCCAATCCACCACCGACAAGTCCGAAACGGAACCGACATCGACCTGAACCAAACCCTGTCCGTCGGTTTCCAACTCATGGTTTTCCACAAACACCGTAGCCCCTTGGGAACTTCCCGACAGGATCTCCACCCTCAGGCTAAGCGTTTTGTTTTTCATTACGGAACCATCCGTATCCCTAACCACCGTCTGGTAGCTAAACTTTTGAGGGCTTTGCGCATATACCGACACGGCAAAGGCCATCAAACACAGTAAAAGTGTAAATCTCTTTATCATTTCGGCTATTTTTTAATCAAACGAATGGTCTTAACTGTTTCGCCCTCCTGCCGTAAGCGCAGAAAATAAACTCCCGACGCAAAGGGCTCAAGACTAAGCTTGGTCTCAGGTTCCGATAAATCCCCTTCCAGCACCGCCTTGCCTTGCGAATCGGAAACGGAAACATTCCACTTCCCCCGCTTCATCGATTCTTCCGACAATTCCACGGTCACATAATCCGCCACCGGATTGGGGTACGCCCGCAATACCTGGCCTACAACAGGCTTCCCGACCGACAACACCACGTACGACTCCCCTTGATGCACGCCTTGGGTCAGGATCATTCCGTCTCCGACATCGAACGTCTTCGTCAACGTCTCTCCCACCGACCACGACATCTGGTACGATTTGGACACCCCTTTTCCTCCAGAAACCCCTACAAGCTCGGCCCTTCGAAGTTCTTGTCCCGAGACACTAACGGAAATCGTCACAAACAGCAAAACTACGGCTAACACCTTCATGTCTTTTACCTTGAAATATTATGATTGTTTCCACCAAATAAGCACTCGAACATGCAAATGCATACTATGTTATGATAAAAATACCATAACTCAAATACACAAAGCCTATTATTCCCTGTTATGTTTCTGACAAAAAACGAGAAACACATGAGTAAGTCCGAATGGAAACTAAGAGGCCGATGGAGATTTGAAGAGGACTTTCATTACGGCTTGGCCAAAGGTATCCTGATCCTCCACCAAAAGAAAAACCACGTACACGGCACTCTTACCCTTACGGAATTCCCCCTTGACGGTCCGCCTTTCAAAATAGAGGAGACTGTAGAGGGCAAAATAGACGGCGATATGCTAAAGCTCCGCGGAACGGCTTACAAGGTACTACAAGCCGACGGCGAACTCATCTACGAACTTGACGCTTGGAACGGCCATATCACGGACAAGAAGCTCATCGTAGGGTCAGGCAAAGGAGGCAAACGTATTAACACTGTCTTCACATTGCGCAAAGTCCCGGACTGAAGCCATTTGATCTTGCCCGGATAAGTTGTAACTTTGGCCTGACAAAACTGCGCCCGAACACCAACGGGACAAGCATTTCCGGATTCGGAACCCGGCTTTCCCAAATGTTTTTAACCGCTATTCACCGCAACTTTTCGGAATGAAAAAGGAAACGAAAAAAATCTTGGTAACCGGAGGCGCCGGCTACATTGGCTCTCATACCGCTGTTGAGCTTATCGAAAAAGGATACGATGTAGTGCTCGTTGACGACCTCTCGAATTCCCATCTCAATTCGCTCAAAGGCATCGAAAACATCACCGGCGTAAAGCCGACTTTCGAGCGCTTCGACCTTTGCGACGCTGACCGCCTTGAGGAATTCTTCAGCCGCCACCACGACGTGGACGCCATCATCCACTTCGCCGCTTCAAAAGCCGTGGGCGAGTCGGTGGAGAAACCGCTGAAGTACTACACTAACAACATAGCGCCGCTCACCAACCTGCTGGCGGCCATGAAGCGCTACGACATCCCGAACTTCGTGTTCTCGTCGTCGTGCACCGTTTACGGCGAGCCGGACACGTTGCCCGTTACGGAGCAGTCGCCGATCAAACCGGCCATCTCGCCTTACGGCAACACCAAGCAGATAGGAGAAGAGATCCTCAGTGACACTTCATACTCCGACGAGTTCTACAACACCATCGCGTTGCGTTACTTCAACCCGATCGGGGCGCACGCTTCCGCCGAAATCGGCGAACTTCCGCTTGGCGTACCCGCCAACCTCGTTCCGTTCATCACGCAAACGGCTATCGGCATCCGCGAATGCCTCAGCGTATTCGGTGACGACTACGGAACGCCTGACGGCTCATGCATCCGCGACTACATCCACGTAGTGGACTTGGCCAAAGCGCACGTAATCGCCGTTGAGCGCCTTATCGCCGGCAACAACAAGAAAGGCTTCGAAGTATTCAACTTGGGTACGGGCACGGGCACTTCGGTATTGGAGGCCATCAAGTCTTTCGAAAAAGTAAGCGGGCAGTCGCTCAACTACAAGATCGTTCCGCGTCGCGAGGGCGATATCGAGAAAGTATACGCCGACACAACCTTCGCCAATGACGAGCTCGGGTGGAAATCCGAAAAAGACCTTGACGAGATGATGGCTTCGGCTTGGAAATGGGAACTCCGCCTCAAAGAGGAAAGGGAGAAAACGACACCGCAAGAAGCCTAGCAAAAGGGCTTGCAACAAATTAAGGACGGAAGCATGGACAACGGCAACGATTACCGAACAGCTCCACGCGCTTCCGCTCCGATGACAATCCGGATCCACTTTCCTTTGCGGGGAAGTGGATCTTTTCTTTTAAGGCCACGACTTCCGGTCCCAGCCTTGCTTAACTATTCAAAAGAATCGGGGGCTAAGCAAAAACTTTTTCCCGCAGGCATGTTCTAAACAAGGAAGACTAACTCACGGCTTCACATTATCATTTCATGGAAATCCGTTTTGATATTCACTACCGCACTGTTTGGGGCCAGCGCCCCGGCATTATGGGTTCGCTCAAACAACTAGGCTCTAACAACCCGGCCAAAGCTCCGATGATGAATACCGTCGACGGGGAAAATTGGTACCTCATCATTGAAGTGCCCGAAAAAGACGCCCATTCGTTCACTTACAAATACTTCATTCACAACGAAGACAACAACTCCTTCCTTTGGGAATGGGGCGATGACCGGGCTGTGGGCAAACACGCCAAATCCTCAAAGAGTCTCTGCCTAAACGATTTTTGGAGAGCGACCCAGCGAGAAGAAAACGCTCTGTACACTTCCGCCTTCAAAAACATACTGCTCAAGCGGGACCTTCCGGCCATTGACACAAAAAAGAACGGCAAGACGCCTAAAAAGCTTTCCCGTTTGCGTTTTCAGATCTGCGTACCCCACGTGTCCAGAAAATACGATCTCTGTATTATCGGGAGCGCCTCGGCCCTCGGCGCCTGGGACGAGTCGAAAGCGATCCTGATGGACGGCAAGAACCATCCATTCTGGCACACGGACATCGTGCTGGGCGAAAAAGACTTTCTGGAACCTACCAGCTACAAATACGGCATTTACGATAAGGCCACTGGCGAAATAGTGGAATGGGAAACCGGCGCCGACCGGCGGATAGACCTTTCGGGCCTTCCACAACTGGCGGAATCGCTAACCGTCCGCACCGACGAGGCTTTCCGCTTCCCGAACGGCAATTGGCGGGGCACGGGCGTAGTTATTCCCGTTTTCTCGCTCCGTTCCAACCAAAGCTTGGGCATCGGCGAATTCCTCGACCTGAAGCCTATGGCAGATTGGGCGAAGAATACCGGCCTCAATATGATCCAGATCTTGCCCGTCAACGACACTACGGCGCATCATAGCTGGCTGGACTCTTATCCATATTCGGCCATATCCGTTTTCGCTTTGAATCCCGTTTACCTCAACTTGGAGGCATTGGGCAAAAGCAAGGACAAAAAAGCCAGCGCCGTTCTTTTAAAGAAAAAAGAAGAGCTGAACAAGCTGGAACATGTCGATTACGGGGAAGTAATAAAAATCAAGGAGCAATATATCCGCTCCATGTTTTTGGAAAATAAAGCTGGCTTTTTGCGTAGCAAAGCCTTCAAGCTCTTCTTCGCCGAAAACGAACACTGGATCAAGCGCTACGCCGCCTTCTGCTATCTCCGGGATTTGTACAAAACCCCGGATTTCACGCAGTGGAAAGAATTCTCCACTTTCTCCGAAAAGAAACTCGAAGGTCTGTGCGATCCCAAAAGTCCGCACTACGATGAGATAGCGTTACACTATTTCACCCAATTCCACCTGCACAAACAATTGCTCGAAGCCTCGGACTACGCCCGCTCAAAAGGCGTGATCCTCAAAGGCGATATTCCTATCGGGATTTACCGCCATAGCGTGGACGCTTGGGTAGCTCCCGAACTTTATAACATGAACGCCCAAGCCGGCGCTCCGCCAGACGCTTTCGCAGCACAAGGCCAAAACTGGGGTTTTCCCACCTACAATTGGGAGACAATGGCCAAAGATGGCTACGCTTGGTGGACCGACCGCCTAAAGCAACTCTCGAAATACTTCGACGCCTTCCGGATCGACCATATTCTCGGCTTCTTCCGCATCTGGGAGATCCCTTACGACTCCGTAGAAGGATTACTCGGCCATTTCAACCCAGCTACTCCCATTTCTCAACAGGAAATTACTGACAGGGGAATCCCGTTCGATTATAACCGCTACTGCAAGCCTTATATCAGGGAACATATGCTTCACGACATCTTCGGTGACGAAGCCGAATACGTAAAGCACGAATTCCTAAACGAATACGATCCCGGTTACTTCGAACTCAAACCCCGCTTCGATACTCAACGCAAGGTAGAGGCGTTCCTAGCCTCTGACCAGAAAATGCCAAAGGAGATGAAAAGCAAGCGGGAATTCCTCCGGGCCGGGCTGTACAGGCTTATTTCGGAGGTGATCTTCATTCCGTCGCCGTCCAAAGACGAAGGAGAGGGCTATCATCCGCGCGTCACGTTCCACGACACTTATTCCTTCCGCGAACTTGACGATTGGATCCGCCACCGCCTCGACGAGCTTTATATTGATTACTTCTACAGAAGACAGGAAGGGCTCTGGCAAAAACAGGCCATGGTCAAGCTCCCGGCGGTCAAAGACGCCACCAAGATGCTTATCTGTGGCGAGGACCTCGGGATGGTCCCGGCATCCGTACCCAACGTTATGTCGGAGCTCGGTATACTCGGCCTAAATATTCAACGGATGCCAAAAGACCCTTCGCAAGAATTCTTTTATCCAAACGAGGCTCCGTATCTCTCTGTAGTATCACCCTCGTCACACGACATGTCAACCATTCGCGGTTGGTGGGAAGAGGAACGGGACACGGCTCTCAGGTTCTACCACAACGTACTCGGCAAATCCGACGAGGCTCCATACATCTGCGAGCCCGGCTTGGTTGAAGAGGTCATCGCCCAACACCTGTTCTCCCCCGCTATGTGGGCAGTTTTCCCGTTGCAAGACCTGATGGGAATGGACGCACACATCCGCAGGGAAGATCCGCACGAGGAACAGATCAACATCCCGAGCAATCCGAAACACTACTGGCGCTACCGCATGCATCTCAGTTTGGAAGAACTTCAAGACGAAGTCTCCTTCAACAACAGATTGCGCAGTATGATCGAAAAATCAGGACGATTGCACGACGACTGAATTCAGTAACTCATCATAAATCCACGGCGTCCGGAATATAAATTCCAGACGCCGTTGTTTTTTCCTCAAATTAAAATCTTTGTTCGGCTCAGACATCTAGCCTTGTCGTTCCCTGACATCGAGTGATGTCTAAGTCCGACATCTAGCTTTGTCGACACTCAACATCTAGGGATGTCAGCCTTCGACATCTAGCTTCGCGCATTCTAGACAAACCCAGAACACGTTTTCCCCCTACCGATATCAAAGCCCCGAATTGGCCGTAGCCGGAATATTTTTTAGCTTCGCGACAGAAAAAACGGATTTTTCACCGCGTTGATTTTCACATGACTAAGATAATGGATTACGCCCGCGAGGTTTTCGAGATCGAAGCCAAATCCATCGCCGACCTTACCGGGCTGTTGACGGAAGATTTCGAACGTGCCGTAGAGGCCACGCTCGAAGCGAAGGGAAAACTGATTGTGTCCGGCATGGGCAAGTCCGGAATCATCGGAAAGAAAATCGCCGCCACGCTGGCCAGCACCGGCACGCCGAGCTTCTTTATGCATCCCGGCGAAGCCTTTCACGGCGACTTGGGCATGGTTGCGCCCGACGATATCGTGTTGCTGATTTCCAATTCGGGAGAAACGGACGAAATGCTCAAGATTGTCCCGTTCTTCAAGGACAGCGGCAACAAGACCATCGCCATGACTGGCAAACCGGAATCGCGCTTGGCACGCCACTCCGATTTCCACCTCAACATCGCCGTGGAAAAAGAGGCTTGTCCGCTCTCTCTCGCCCCCACTTCCTCAACCACCGCCACCCTCGCCATGGGCGACGCTTTGGCGGTCGCGCTGATGAAAGTACGGAACTTCAGGGAAGAGAATTTCGCGCGCTTCCACCCCGGCGGAAGCCTCGGCAGGCGCCTGCTCACCAAAGTTTCCGACCTTATGCGCTCGGAAAACCTTCCCGTGTTGGCCCCCGACGCCACCGCCATGGAAATCATCCAACGCATTTCCAAAGGAAGGCTCGGCCTGGTCATAATTGAGGACAAGGGGAAAGTAACCGGGATCATCACCGACGGCGACGTCCGGCGGGCTATGGAAAACCTTGAGGAAGGGTTTTTCCGCCTCAAAGCCTCGGAAATCATGTCGAAAAAGCCGAAACACATCGAAGCCGACGCTCGTGTGACGGAGGCGGAAGAATTGATGACCCAATACAAAATCAACTCTTTGCTCGTTACTCACGAGGAACGTCTGCTTGGCGTTATCCAGATTTACGACCTGAACATCTGATCCTACGCGATCCCAACATACAGACTTTATGTCGAACAAAACCGTAGTTGTCATCCCCGCGCGCCTGCTTTCGAGCCGTTTGCCTCGCAAAGTGATCCTCGATTTGGCCGGAAAACCCGTAGTGCAATGGGTTTACGAAAAAGCCATGAGAGCCCAGGGGGTTGACGCCGTATACATAGCCACCGACAGCGAGGAAGTGGCGCAAGTTTGCCGGGAATTCACGGACAACGTAATCATGACCCGCGCCGACCACCAGTCCGGCACCGACCGCATAGCGGAAGCCGCCGAGCATATCGACGCCGACGTGGTAATCAACGTACAGGGCGACGAGCCGTTGATCGATCCGGAAATCATATCCGAACTGGCCAACAGCTTCGAAGGCTCCGACCAATCGATGGGAAGCGTAATGACGCCTCTCCACGACGCCCACGAGGTACTCAACCCAAATGTGGTAAAAGTGGTCACGGACCGAAACGGCTATGCGCTCTATTTTTCCCGCTCGCCGATTCCCTACGCCCGCGACGCCTTCGAAACGCTCCGCGAGGGCGTAATCCCCGAAGGGTTCCAATACCACAAGCATTTGGGCATTTACGGCTACCGCAAGGATTTCCTTTTGGATTATAACAAAATGGAACCCACCAGCCTGGAAACGTCCGAGAAGCTGGAACAGCTCCGCGCACTGCAAAACGGCCACCGCATCCGCATGATCGAAACCGACTACGACTGCGTAGGCATCGACACGGCGGAAGACTTGGAGAAGGCCCGCAAACTGGCGCTGGAAACCGATAACTTCGCCACAGAAAACAGGTAATAAACCCCACACCAATCAATATGACATCGCAAGAACTTTTCGATAAAATCAAGCAAGGCAGATTCCTTATCTCAGGACCATGCGTGATCGAAAACGAAGACATGATCCTTCACTTGGCTGAGAAAGTATCCAAAATCGCCGACAAACACGGCTGGACTTACATCTTCAAAGCCTCTTTTGACAAAGCCAACCGCACCTCGATCAGCTCGTACCGCGGACCGGGCATGGAAGAAGGGCTTCGTATTTTGGCCAAAGTAAAAAGCGAATTCGGTTTGCCGCTTTGTACGGACATCCACGAGACTTACCAAGCAGAGCCGGTGGGCGAAGTTGTGGATATTCTTCAGATTCCGGCTTTCCTCTGCCGTCAAACCGACCTTCTAGTAGCGGCAGCTAAGACTGACCGTATCATCAACATCAAGAAAGGCCAGTTCCTTTCGGGCAAAGACATGCAATACCCGGCCCAGAAGGTAATCGACGCTGGAAACGACAAAGTGATGCTCACCGAGCGCGGCAATATGATGGGCTACGGCGATTTGGTTGTGGACGTCCGCAACTTGGTCGATATGCGCGCCTTCGGCCACCCTGTGGTTATGGACGTGACGCATTCCACCCAAAAGCCCGGCGGCTTGGCCGGCAAAAGTGGCGGGAACCGCGAATACGCCCCGTATATCGCCAAAATGGCCGCTTCGGCCGGCGTTGACGGTTTCTTCTTCGAAGTGCACGAAAACCCGGAGGAAGCGCTCTCAGACGGCCCTAACATGATCCAGCCGGAAAACTTGGACACACTCCTTACGGATATTGACAGAATTCTCGGGTAACGCCCGTTCGACTCATATTAAGAGCCGGCTCTTACAAAGAGCCGGCTTTTTTGTTGCCGAAAAAAACCAAGAACCTTACGTTATGTTATTACCCCATAAGTACACTCGGTAAATGGACAAAGACTTCGGTTATTCGGGGTAGATTCCCACAATCCAAAACAGTCTCTTTACGCTTTACCATTTACTCTGTACTCCATTAGGTCGGGAAGGAAAGACGATGCAGGGATTTATCTACAAAAGCAACGTGCGCAAGCGCGACGCCATTCTGAAAGGTTTGGCCAAAAAGAAAAAGAAGAAACGCGCCGGCGCCAACGCCGAAGCCGACATCGATGACAAACGGCCGGAAGCGGAGGTACAAAAGGAGTGGATCGAGATGATGGAAAACGGCCAAATGGACGATCCGCTAACAAGTGAGGAAAACGAAGACGAGGCCCGGGAGGAAGAACCAACCGAGCTGACATCGCCTCAGGAACTTGCCGATCTGGCACCGAAGAAAAAAGACGAGGAAAAGGAAACCTCTCCGAAAACCGACGAAGCCAAACCCACGGAAAAGGATCCGGAAGAGGACGAAGAACTCAGCGACCCCGACAAACTCCCAAAACTAAAAGAGCGGGAACAACCCACACAAAGCTCCGACAGCGCCCCGAGACGTATGGGAAAGGCCGAATTCGATTATTGGCTTTTGGTCCAAACCAAAGCGGTGGAATATAAAGAAAGGATGGAAGCCGTAATGGAAAACGGCGGAACGGATATTTTCTCGCCCACATTCGGCGTATCGGAGCGTTACCGCCAGCGGGTGGACAGGACCAAAGAAGATCTGCATAACGACATTATGAGGCAACTAAGAGCGGAATTTCCGCAATCGGTAGACGAGGAGAACTACCCGTACCTCGATTGGGAATTCAGAAGAGGATTAGCCGTAAGCTTGGAAGGAAGGTTGGCCGCAAGCCCGAACAGCGAGAAGGTTTTCCGTCTGTATTTTTCCTGAAATGGTATGAAGTATTAGGTATTTGGTCTGAGGTAAAAAAACTACTTGGTACCTAAGACTTAATACTGGATACCTAAGACCAAAACCCCACAAACAAAAAAAGTCGCTCTAAAAGCGACTTTTTGCACGGGTGGTAGGACTCGAACCCACAACCAATGGTTTTGGAGACCACTACTCTACCAATTGAGCTACACCCGTGTATGAGCCCCCAGTCGGATTCGAACCAACGACCTACTGATTACAAGTCAGTTGCTCTGGCCAGCTGAGCTATGGAGGCATTATGCGTTTTGATTTCTTTTCGGAAACTTGCCGGTAAGTGGAGCCCCCAGTCGGATTCGAACCAACGACCTACTGATTACAAGTCAGTTGCTCTGGCCAACTGAGCTATGGAGGCATAAGGCAAAGTTTCGCACGAACAGCCGTAGGGAATGTTCCCTGAGCCCCCAGTCGGATTCGAACCAACGACCTACTGATTACAAGTCAGTTGCTCTGGCCAGCTGAGCTATGGAGGCATTAAACGGCTATTCTCATGACGAGTGCCGGAGTAAGGCAAATCACACCTTGAGCCCCCAGTCGGATTCGAACCAACGACCTACTGATTACAAGTCAGTTGCTCTGGCCAGCTGAGCTATGGAGGCATTTTCCAGCGGTTTCGTCAGAAACCATACGCTATTATTTCAAGTGCACGGGTGGTAGGACTCGAACCCACAACCAATGGTTTTGGAGACCACTACTCTACCAATTGAGCTACACCCGTGTGTGTCTCAGACGCCCTTTGCGCCTGTCCTTCTCAGAAGGGACTGCAAATATAGAAGGATATTTTTTACCGATCAAAATGTTAACCGAAAAAAATACGCCCTCCCGTATCATAGGGGGCGTATTTACAAGGCTCGCAAACACTTACAGACCTTAGTTTTTTTCTTCAAAGGTTTCTTTTTGGCATCGGACACCACTTTCTTAATCGACGGATACGTACCCTTGAGCGCGCGCTTCAGCGCTTTTCCGCTTTTCCATTCCACCCTCTCGATTCCTTCCTCAACCTGTGGCGTCATCTTTTCGTCGGAGAGCAAATGCATGTGGTACCAGTGCGTACATTTCAGTATGCGTTTGCCGTTACGTGAGTAAGTATGCCAGGTTTTGCAGATCGGCGCGCCCAGCGTCACTTCCACTCCGCATTCCTCCTCCACTTCCCGTACGGCGCCTACCGCCGGGGATTCGTCTCCCTCAAGTTTCCCCTTAGGCAGATCCCAACGTCCAAGGCGATAAATCAAAAGACTCTCTCCGGCTTCGTTACTTACTAAGCCTCCAGCCGCTTCTATGACGGTGAAAAGTTCCTTAAGATGCTTCTTGAAAGCTTTCTTCTCCCGGGTCGTGACAGTCACCGATTTCAGCTTCTCAAAGCCTCCCAAACGGAGCTCAGCCACTATATAGTCGATAAAATTCTTATGCACATCCAGAAACAACACGTTTCCTTCCGCCTCGTCCGGTCTTAGGCGGGCCTCGTCGCCACGCCCTACCCAGCCGTATTTTTCAGTAGGAAAATCACCCCTATGCTTCTTGATCCGCAACGGGACGTCATTCACAAACACGATCATAATCTCCTGCCAGTTTTTTCGATAAATTTAGTTCATTTGGCCGACATTCCTAGCTAAATTCGCAATATGGAATGGCAAAACGATAACACCGAAGCGGCCAAACACATCGCCGCCAAACTCTTGGAAATCCAAGCGATTAAACTCAACCCCGACAACCCTTTTACTTGGAGTTCCGGATGGAAATCCCCCATTTACTGCGACAACCGCCTTTCCCTTTCGCATCCCGCTATCCGCACTTACATTAAGAAAGCCCTCGCCGAAGCCGTGAGCAAGCGCTTTCCGGACGCGGACGTGATTGCCGGAGTGGCCACCGCCGGAGTGCCTCAGGGCGCACTCGTCGCTGATCTTCTGGATTTGCCATACGTATACGTACGCTCCAAGCCTAAAGGCCACGGAATGGGCAACCAGATTGAAGGAGAACTGGCCAAAGGGGCCAAAGTTGTCCTTATCGAAGACTTAATCTCGACAGGCGGAAGCTCGCTCAAGGCCGGAGAAGCCGTACGCGAAGCCGGAGCCGAGGTAATCGGACTAGCGTCTATCTTCACTTACGGATTCGCTCTGGCCGACGAGAACTTCGAAAACGCCAAAGTGCCCTACGTATGCCTGTCCGACTACAACACCATGCTGGAAGTGGCCTTGGAAATGAACTACGTCTCTGCCAAGGACATGGACATCCTGAAAGCTTGGCGCCTCGACCCTGCCGTATGGGGAAAATAACCGCGCCAAAGCGCTGAGAAATTTACCGGGCGACATTTTCCATTATACAACGGAACGTGTCGCTTTTTTTATTTTTTCAACCAAACCGGAACAAACAGCTTTCTTGACAAAAGCATATTGTTTAATATGAATTGTTATTTGCTTATATTTTTCGAAAGACTTATTATTAGTTTTCATTTGAATTATAGTTTTTTAACATCGCCCCGATCCAATGAATGCCTCGAACTTCTTTAGAACCATAAAGGGCCGTATGACCCTGAGTTTTGGTATACTCTTTTCGCTAATCTCGGTTGTAGCCGGAGTGTTTTTCTACGAGGTTTTGCGTGACCACGTCAAAACGAATCTCGAAACCGACATTCTCCCCTATCTTTCCTGGACTCCGAAAGTCCACATGAATAACCACTTACAGTTTTACGAGCGCTCTGTACGTTATGGGTTTTCAGGCAACCAAGAGTTGATCAGCCTGCTAAAGGCCGAAGAAGACAGTGCCGCCATTTTCAACGCGCTCGCTATCATGAGGAAAAACGTGGGGCTCAGTAAAGTGAACCGCATGGGAGTGATCTCCGGAAAGACCGATACGCTTTACAATATCGACAGGCAATCACTAGCCCTTGGCGGAACCGACACCGGCTACTCTTGGTACAATAAGGTAAAGGACAAGAAAAGAAAAAACGCCTGGACTCTGTGGACTGATCCGGGCAACGGACAGGAATATTTCGTTTATACCACCGGCTTGGGCCAAGGCACCGGCGCCGTCGCGTATTTTATGGCGCATGTCAACGAAATCCGGGCTTCCGTGATCGGTCTTGAGCAGGAAGGGCATTACAAGGTCTATATGATCAACGCCAAAGGTGACTTGCTTTGCTACAACAACAGCAGGCTGGACAAAGGCATGCACTCGCTTTCCGAGGTTCCCATTGTGGGGCCGGAGGCGGAAAACATTGTCAAGGCGCTTAACGACAAAAAAGGAGCCCGGCGCATGAGCATCAACACGGCCGAGGGGGAACGGTTCGTTCAGCTGGTTCCGCTCCGGGCCAGCGGAATGGCGTTGGTACTGGAAACGTCCATCGACGAGTCTGTCGATAATATGACAAAGGGCTTTTTCAAAGTGTACGGAATCTATTTCGTTTTGATCATAATCGCCTTGATGGTGATATATCGCGTCAGCGGAAGGTTCTCCAGACAAGCGATAGAGCTTACCGAAGCGGTGGAGGACCTTGGCGAAGGCAACCTGAACAACAGTTTCGACATTAACATTAATCTGGAAGAGCCTACCCGTTTTATAAAAGCCCTCACCAAACTGAACAACAGGCTGAAACGCGCCGCCACTTTCGCCCAATCCGTCGGGAAGGGGGCGCTCGAAAACGAATTCGAAGCCAAGGACGGCGACGAACTAGGCCAAGCACTCATTGGCATGCGCGACTCGCTGAAGGCCGTCAGGCATAAGGAAACGCGCGACCGCAAAATCAGCGAGGACCTTAGTAAACTGGCCGAGATTCTCCGGCAGGCAAACGATCTGAAGGAGATGTCGGACAAGGCGGTGTCGTTTATCGTAAAGGCCGTGGACGGCAACCAAGCGGGCTTGTTTACCAAAGAGACGGACGAGGAAGGCAAAGACTACTTGGAGCTTAGCGCCTGCTACGCTTATGAGAGGCAACGCTTCGAAGACAGACGTGTGGAGGCGGGCGAAGGCCTAACCGGCCAGTGCTTATTGGAGCGTTCCCGAATCATTATGACGGAAGTGCCCGACAAGTACACCAAGATTACCTCGGGCTTGGGCGATTCCACCCCGAGACAACTGGCGCTGTTCCCGCTCAGCGTAAACGAAACGATAGAGGGCGTTCTTGAGATCGCGACTTTCGAGGCGCTGGACGAACATCAGATCGCTTTCCTTGAGAAAGCCGCCGAGGCGATAGCCGCCACGCTCAGCGCCGTCAGGACCAACGAACGTACGCAACAGCTACTGGAAGAGATGAGGGCGCAGGCGCAGGCGCTTAGGGAGAAAGAGGAAATGTCGAGGCAAAACTTCGAGGAACTGAACGCTACGCAAGAGGATTTCGCCAGAAAGGAAAAAGATTACCAAGCCGAAATCAAGCGACTGAAGGCCGAACTGGAAGACGCCGAAGCGTAATTCAAAGTCGCAAGACAGCCAAAGAAAAAGGCCGGCATTCCCGAACAAAACGAACGGGAACGACGGCCTTTTTCTTTTTATCTTATTATGGAAAGAGCCTTAGAGTTTGGCTTGTAGCTCACCGGCCTTCAGCCCTTCGCGGATCTTTTTGTTGGCTTTCTGCCATTTGGCACAGTCCGCTTTCCAGGCTTTAAACATCGCGTCAAGCTCCGCCAGCTTCTCGGGATTTTTCTCGGCTAAGTCGGTCGTTTCCGAGGGGTCGTTTTTCAGATTGTACAGCTCCCACTCTTTTTTGCTGTGGCGCACTATCTTCCAATCCCCTTTGCGGGCGGCGCTTCCGCGAGCCCACTCCCAGAACAACGGCTTCTCGCGCACTTCCCGGTTTTCCGTCAAGGCCGGCATCAGGCTTTCGCCCTGCATCGGCGCCACGGGGTGGCCGTTGTGTGTTTGCGGGTATTTCGCCCCGGTAATTTCCACAAAGGTCGGCATCATGTCCATAAAGTGCCCGGGGTACTTAACAATGTCCCCTTTGCTCTTGATCTTGGCGGGCCAGTGGGCAATCATCGGCGTGCGGATTCCGCCTTCGTGCGAGTAGGTTTTGAAAAAACGGTACGGCGTATTACTCACGTTGGCCCAGTCAGGCCCCAACGAAGTCCAGTTTGTCAACGAGCACGACGGTCCGCTGTCGGTTTCCAGCTCCACAATTTCCGGAGAGCTTCCGTTGTCCGATACGAAGACGATCAGGGTATTATCCAGCTCACCCGCTTCCTCGATCTTAGCCATCAGCTTGCCGATATTCTGGTCAAGCCTGTCGATCATCGCGGAGTAGGTCGCCATCTTCAGATCCTCCTCGTCCTTTTGCTCGTCGGTCATCGAGTCCCAGTCTTTGTAAATGGCTTCGCTCAGCTTAACCTCGGGCCCCACGATGCCGAGCTCACGTTGTTTGGCAAAACGCGCACGGCGAGTCGTCTCGTATCCCTCAAGGTATTTGCCCCGGTACTTGGCCACGTCCTCGGGCCAAGCCTGCAACGGATCGTGGGGGGCCGTATAAGCCATGTAAAGGAAGAAGGGCTTGTCCTCCTTTTTGTACTCCTCAAGCCAATCCAGGGCGTATTTGGTGTAGTAGTCCGTAGAGTAGAAATCGCGCTCGGTGGGCGTGTACGGATAGTATTCCGTAGAGTCCACGCACCAAGAGCGGGTGCGCTTCTGGGCCGGAAGCCCCTCGCCCGGGCGCTGGTTGCCGGGGTTAAAGTGGTTAGTGGCGCCGTCTTTCAGTCCGAAGTACCTGTCGTAGCCCCTCGTAAAGGGGTTTTCCGCCCCATGGTGCTTGCCAGACCACAGCGTCCGGTAGCCCGCCTGCCCCAGCACCTCGCCCATCGTCACGGCGCTGGTGATTGGGTTTTTGTGCGTGCGGTGCTGGCCCGACTGCTGGGCGTACACGCCCGTAATCAGCGCGGCCCTAGAGGGAAAACTCTTCGAAGTGTTGTACATTTGGGTAAAGCGCACTCCGTTTTCGGCCAAACGGTCAAGGTTCGGGGTTTTCACTTCCGACCCGTAGCAACCCAAGTCAGACCAACCCATATCGTCGGCCAAGATCAGCACTATATTCGGCCTGTCATCGGCTTTTTTTCCCGCACATGACCAGGCCGACGCCACAAAGGCTCCGCCCACGGCGATGCTCCGCAGGTATCTTCTAAAAACTTTCATCGCTAAAAATCTCTATGGTTTTCCAAAATATTTCATAAAGCTAAGGATCGAAAATCCAAGTTCGTTTCACTCATGGTTTCAAGCTTGAATTTTCGTCTTGTCCCGCTCCCTATGAATAATGTGTAAAGAACGGTTTACCCTCGGAAGTCCGGCAAAGAGTCTCGAAAAGCCCTTTGCGTTTGACGGTACGTCTCATCGTTTTGGGTTTGCGGTGCCATTCATTTCGATCGTACGTGTCATTGATTTCGTTCTGACGTACCGGCGTTTTCTTTCGTACGTATCATCAATTTTGTTCGCACGTATCATTCTTTTCATTCGTACGTATCAACATTTTCGTTCATACTGATGAATGATTTCGAACATAAGTCCACCGAAAACAAACACTCGCGTCACCTCTCGCGTCCGTACCGCTTGAAATAATCGTCCCCAAAGCCCCCTTCCCGTATAATGACGGCTTTTCGGTACCCATTCCCTCCTTTTTTCGCCTCCGGCAAATATGAACCTAATGGCCTACAGGACCGTCCTTTATCCCGTTTTCGCCTCCGGCAAACGAAAAAGCCCCTCGGCTTCTGGAGGAAAGCGTCGGGGCTTTGAAAAAGAGCGCCCCGTATACGAATGGGACGACACCATAACGGGGACGCTCAGGTCCCGCCTAGCCTTAACGGCGGGATGGGGGTATTTTGAAGACAGAACGCCTTAGCTCAAATGGGCGCCGGGTTAGCTGTTACGCTCGGGCCCCACCACTTTCTGGATAATGCGCTCTTCGCGAGGGCGCAGATCCGTAAGCTCCTCTATCTTTACCGGGCGGTTGCGCTCCACGCTTCGGCGCGCCGCTATGCCTATCAGTATAGACATGGCGCCGTCGCGGGTGCCCGCACAGTGGTTCAACGGGTCCGGGCTGTTCGGATGCTTGAAGATTTTATTCATAATCCGCTTGTCGCCGCCACCGTGGCCGCCTTTCTCTTCCTTGACGTTGATGACCTCGTGCTTCTCAAAGTTGCGGTGCAGTACCAGGGGCTTGTAGTGATGATTGTCCTCGCCCTGCATCATCTCCTGCTTGTGCATATCGGCCTGGCTGATGGCTTCCTTGTTCATAAACGGAATGCCGTGCCACGCCTCAATACGTCCCTTGCGCCCGTTAAAGGCGATACGAACACCCTCGTAAGGCGAGTAGGTGGTGAGGCTGTAATTCGCCACCACGTTGTTCTTGTACTTCACCTGCGCCGACATCTTGTCGTGGATGTTGATCTCCTCACGGAACAGGCAGTTGTCGCGGACATACCCGTCGTAGTGTTCGTTTCTGGTATACAGCTTATCGTAATGCGAACCCGGGGTGATCTCCCAGTGGTACTGGCACTTGTTCTTGTGCGGACAGGTACGGCAATTGTCGCCACGGAACGGACCGTTGTGGCCGTAGTGTTCCAAAGCGCCGTAAGCGTGCACCTCCTCCGGATCGGAGTTCACCCACCAGTTCAGCAAATCGAAGTGGTGCGTAGCCTTGTGTACCCAAAGTCCGCCGCTCATATGCTCCAAACCGTGCCAACGCCTGAAGTACGAGGCGCCGTGGTAGTTGTTCAGCATCCAGTTAAAGTCGATGGACACCAAATCGCCGATCTCGCCGCTCGAGATCAACTCCTTGATCTTGGTGTAGTACGGCGCCCAACGGTAGTTGAACGATACGATCACCTTTTTCTTAGACTTACGCTCGGCCTCGATGATGGCCTGACACTTGTGCTCGTCGGTAGTCATCGGCTTCTCCGTCATCACGTCGATGTCGTTTTCCAAAGCCTTCACGATGTACTCGTCGTGCGTAGCGTCCGTAGTGGCCACCAAGATGAGGTCCGGCTTAGTCTTGCCGATCATCTTGTCAAAGTCCACAAATGTGGGGCAACTCACACCCATATTCTTTTTGGCGTAAGCCAAACGTCCGGGGTTGATGTCGCACAATCCCACAAACTCGATCTCGCCGGGATAGGTCTTCACAAGGTTCTTTCCGAAGAAAGACGAACCCCGCACACCCGTACCCACAAGCGCCACTTTGAGCTTTTCCTTTTTCAATATCATCGCCTCTAACGAGGGGCTCAAAAACGCCCCCGCCGAGGCGAGTCCAATCTTCGATAAAAAAGACCTTCTTGATTCCATGGCAAAAAATTACGTTTTTAATTAATTTACAAAGAGTTAATAGAGACTTGTCCGGGCCTTTTCCTGACCACGACGCTAATGTAGGGCGCCTGCTCGAACTAATACGCTCCGAACACTCGTACCGCCGTAAACGGCGGGGTAAACAGAAAGCGGTTACACCACTGAAAAACAACGACATGAACGACAACCCAAGCTTAGTGGATATCAGCCTAGGCCGCGTAAAACAAAGCCGGCAGTTTTATCGTTCGGCCACCAGCCAAGCCCTTTTGGAGTATTTGGTGAGGGCCAGCGAAAAGGGAGAAACACCCAAAGAACTGCAGATAGCGGTGGAAGTGTTGGGCAAAAAGGTGGACAGCGACAAGGAGCTCAACGTTAGGCCTTACATCAGCAAGACCCGAAAGAAACTGGAAGAGTACTACCAGACGGAAGGTCGCTACGACGAAATGCGCTTCGAACTGCCGAAGGGCAACTACCGCATAGCTTTCCATAAAAAGGAAGAGAGCAAGAAGCCCGGCCGGTTGCTGGCGGGAGCTTTGGCCCTGCTGGGGATAAGCCTGGTCGCCCATCTGTTTTTTATCCTATCCGGCCCAAGCGATGACGGCAAAATAAAGAACCTTCCGATATGGTCAGGCTTTACGAACAGCGACAAGCAAACGGCCATCATCCTCGGCGACCATTACTTCGTGCACGCCAAACTAGAAAACGGCATGAGCGGCACTGTCCGCCTAATAGGCGTAAACGACGACAACAACCTCGCTGAGCTAAACAAGGAACTGGCCGAAAACGGAGAGTTCCTCGCCAAATCCAAAGTGTCGTACGTAAACCGACAAGGCCCCCGCGGACTGTTCAACGTGATGGGGATACTCGGCGGAGGCAACACCGACACCCAGATGCTTTATTCCTCCAAAGTGAAATGGGAAGACATCAAGGACAAAAACGCCATTTTTATCGGCTCGATAAAGACCTTGGCCTTATTCGGAAGCCTAACAAAGCAGCTGGGCTTTTCTTACGAGCACCGTACATTATCGGTAATCGACGGCCAAGATACCGTGAGCTTCAAGAACAGCTCGGGCTCTTACCCACATTCGGAATACGCCGCCACGTTCCATTTCACCACCGAGGACGGACGACGCGTGCTTTTCTTCTTTTGCGACAACGACATAGGCAATATCGGCGCACTAAAGTACTTCACGGACCCGGAAGGGATAAAGGCTTTCGCCAAGGAACACCTGAACGGCGACACGGAGAACTTTATCTCGGTATTTGAGGTGAAGGGCCAAGACCAACAAGACTTCTCCGTAAAGCCATGTTTGGTAAGGGAACTGAAACAGCCGGTAGAGGAACTTTGGCCGTAGAAAAAATACAGATGATAAAGAGATAAAGAAAAAGGGGAGTCGCACTAAGCGAGTCCCCTTTTCTGTATTAATCTAGAGATGATATCTAAGTCTATTACATGCGCTCCGGTACGTCAACTCCGAGCAAGCCCATAGCCGTACGCAACGTATTGGCCACGGCCTTCGAGAGTACCACGCGAAAGCGCAATACCTTCGGATCCGACTCGCCCATAATCGTAAGCTCGTTGTAGAAGCGGTTAAACTCCTTAGCCAAGTCGTAAGCGTAGTTCGCCACAACCGACGGAGCGTACTCCTCGGCCGCCTCGGCGATACGCTCAGGGAACTCGCCCAAAAGCTGGATAACGTCGCGCTCCACTTGCGCAAGCTCCGTAATGTCCGACGGATCGAAAGTGGCCGTGTCAACACCCTCCTGCTCCGCTCTGCGCAAAATAGACGAGATACGGGCGTGGGTGTACTGGATAAACGGACCTGTGTTCCCCTGGAACTGGATAGATTCCTCAGGGTTGAAAAGCATACGGCGCTTAGGATCGACTTTCAGCAAGAAGTACTTCAAAGCGCCCAAGCCTAACTGACGGTAAAGCTCAGAAGCCTGCTCTTCGGTAAAGTCCTCAATCTTGCCGAGCTCTTTGGTGTGTTTGGCCGCCGTTTCGAACATCTCACGCATCAAGTCGTCGGCGTCCACTACCGTTCCCTCACGAGATTTCATTTTGCCGGAAGGCAAGTCAACCATGCCGTACGACAGGTGGTAGATTCCGTCGGCGTACTCGCGTCCCAATTTCTTGAGAATGCGAATCAGAACGTCGAAATGATAGTCCTGCTCGTTACCCACCACGTAAATCGACTTCTCGCAGGCGAACTCTTTGTATTTCAAATCGGCCGTACCCAAGTCCTGGGTCATGTAAACGGAAGTTCCGTCGCCACGGCGCACGAGCTTCTCGTCCAAGCCCTGGTCGCTGAGGTCGCACCAAACCGACTTGTCCTCCTTTTCGAAGAAAACGCCTTTGGCCAAACCTTCATCCACCATGTCCTTGCCCAGCAAGTAAGTGTCCGACTCGTAGTAGTAATGGTCGAATTCAACGCCCATGGTCTTGTACGTAGCGTCAAAGCCTTCGTACACCCAGCCGTTCATCTTCTTCCAGAGCGCAACAGTAGCCTCGTCGCCGTTTTCCCAGCGCTTCAGCATGGCTTGGGCCTCTTTCATCAAAGGAGCCTCTTTCTTGGCTTCGTCCTCCGACTTTCCTTCGGATACCAAAGCCTCGATCTCTTTCTTGTACTCCTTATCGAAGCGAACGTAGTATTTACCGATCAGGTGGTCGCCCTTGATGCCTGACGACTGCGGAGTTTCGCCTTCGCCAAAACGCTCGTAAGCCAACATTGACTTACAGATATGGATACCGCGGTCGTTTACCAAGTTCACTTTGGTAACGTCGTATCCGTAGGCGTCCAGAATCTTAGACACCGAATGCCCGAGAAAATTGTTCCTCAAGTGGCCGAGGTGCAATGGCTTGTTCGTATTCGGCGAAGAGTACTCCACCATTACCTTCCTGCCTTTGCGCTCGTGGATACCGAAACCTTCGCCAGTCATGGCCGCGAAAGCTTTCGCCCAGGCCTCGTCGCTGATTACCAGGTTCAGGAAACCTTTCACCACGTTGAAGCCCGAAATAACCTCGCTATTCTCTACGAGGAACTCGCCCATAGCCTCGCCGGTAGCCTCGGGGCTTTTGCGACTGGCCCTCAGGTAAGGGAATGTCACAAAAGTGATAGCCCCCTCAAAGTCCTTGCGGGTGGGCTGCAATTTGATATCGCTCTCCTCCACGCCGAAAAGCTCTTTCAGCGCCTGCGCGATATCGGTTTTTATCTGTGAGGAAATATTCATCGGATTCGGCTCTTATGCTCTTATTTCAATTTTCGTTAAGGAGGCTTCCGGCTTAGTAGCGCAGAAGGTAATCATCGACCAATTCGCGGAAAGCGGCCTCGCCACCACCGCGCGAAAGCACGATATCGGCCTCTTCTCTGACAGCCCTTACGGCGTCGGAAGGGCAAACGGACAATCCCACAAGCTTCATCAGCTCGATATCGTTCACGTCGTCGCCCACATAAGCGATTTCGTGCATTTCCAAGCCCAAGGGCTCGATCCACGCCCGAAGCACGTCCACTTTTGGCTTGTCACCTACATAGCACATGTCCACGCCCAATACCCTGGCTCGTCTGTGAACCATCTCTTTGGAATGGCCGTGGCTGATGATCGCGACTTTCTTGCCGACTTTCATCAACATTTTCATAGCCATGCCATCCTTGGCGTTGAATTTTTTGAATTCGTCCCCACTTTCGGCGTAATACATGCCGCCGTCGGTAAGCGTACCGTCCACGTCCGTGGCCACCAGCTTGATCGCGTTGATTTTGTCTTTGATCATAACCTTCCCCTTAAAAAAACATCCGGCCTTAACAGCGGCCGGAATTCCTTGCGAATTTAGTCAAAATCATCAGATTTTCCCGAATTTAATCGAAGCGCAAACGTCACAGTCGCCTATAAACGAAAAAAGGCCTCTCCAAAACTGAAAAGGCCTTAATTGTATCTGTTGCCCGACTAGGGCTCGAACCTAGACTCTTCTGAACCAAAATCAGACGTGTTGCCAGTTACACCATCGGGCATTGTCGCTTTTCCGTTCCGTGATGGTTGCCCGACTAGGGCTCGAACCTAGACTCTTCTGAACCAAAATCAGACGTGTTGCCAGTTACACCATCGGGCATCACAAAACGCTTAGCGTCTCCAAACTTGTTGCCCGACTAGGGCTCGAACCTAGACTCTTCTGAACCAAAATCAGACGTGTTGCCAGTTACACCATCGGGCAAGCTTGAATTAAATTCTATGTCAAAACGGGGAAATTCCCGTCGGCGAAAACGCTTGACGCTTTCGCTTTGTTGCCCGACTAGGGCTCGAACCTAGACTCTTCTGAACCAAAATCAGACGTGTTGCCAGTTACACCATCGGGCATCCTAAAATATATATTTGACGAGAGGGACCTTTGCCCCCTACTCGGAAGACGAAAACGCGGAACGTTTCCGTACTGTTGCCCGACTAGGGCTCGAACCTAGACTCTTCTGAACCAAAATCAGACGTGTTGCCAGTTACACCATCGGGCAAAATCGCAAAGTCAATAAGTATTGATGGGGACTTGTTCCCCTTTTTGCGGATGCAAATATGCGACTTTAAGAGGCTTATATCCAAATTTTAAAGCCAAAAAAACGTCATACGTTCAAGCGGAGGCCGTTTCTGGGATTTTCAAAAACTTACAGCGAACTGATAATGAAGCGCCTAAGAGACCGTAACGCAAAACAAAAAACCGACAAAAAAATACGCCCGAACACATGTCTGTGCCGGGCGAGTGTATTCTCTTTACGGAAAACGGGGATTACATTCTGCGGATCCAGCCGTGGTTGTCTTCCTGTCTGCCGTATTTGATATCGTCCAAAGTCTTAAGCACCTTGTTCGAGAATTCCCTTTCGGCCACGGCCGGAAGGTCATAGTCCTTACCTTCGTAACCTATAGTGGCTATCTGGGCGATAGTGGCCGCCGTTCCCGTACCGAAAGCTTCCTGCAAGCGTCCCTCTTCGGCCGCCTTTATGATATCCTTGATGGCGATCTTGCCTTCCACAATCTCCATTCCCCACTCTTTGGCCAAAGCCAAAACGCTGTTGCGGGTAATGCCGTCCAAAATCGTATCGCCCGTGCTGGCCGTCATCAACTTTCCGTCAATGACAAACATCAGGTTCATCGTGCCCGATTCCTCCACGTATTCGTGCGTTACGGCGTCGGTCCAGATCAATTGCTGATAACCTTGCTCCTGCGCTTTCTTGGCAGGATAAAGCGACCCGGCATAGTTTCCGGCGGCTTTAGCGAATCCGGTTCCACCCGGACAAGCGCGGGTGTACTCCGTCTCAATCTTCACGCGAACAGGCTCAGAGTAGTAGGCCCCTACCGGACAAGTAAAGATGATAAACCTATAGTTGGCCGACGGGCGGATTCCGATATACTCATCCATAGCGAACACGAACGGACGGATATACAAAGAAGTCTCCGGCTTGTTCGGTACCCAATCCTTGTCCACTTCCATCAATTTCTCAAGTCCGGCCATAAACAACTCTTCCGGCACATCGGGCATACACATCCGTTCCGCCGAGACATTGAGGCGCTTGGCATTGGCGTCGGGGCGGAAAACCTGAATGTCACCTTCGGCGGTGCGGTAAGCTTTCAGTCCCTCGAAGACAGACTGCCCGTAATGCAGAATAGCGCTTCCCGGCAACAAAGACAGCGGAGCATAGGGCTCCACCCTGAAGTCTTTCCATTCGCCGTCAGTGTAGTCGGCCACGAACATGTGGTCGGAATACACCGTTCCGAAAACCATATTGTCGAAATTCACGGACGGCAACCGGCTTTCGGCCACCTTGTTCACTTTGATTTCAAAAGTATCCGTCATATCACACAAGATTTTAAGGATGAGTCTATTCTAAATAATGTGGCGCCAAACCGGAGGTTTTCCTCTTTGCAAGCCTCAAAAAAACATAAATCGGCTAAAGGAAAACCAAATACGGCCGAATCATATTTCGAAACGTATTGGCACACTCATAGTAAAGTTGAGAATTATTTCGCAAAAATCACCAAAACTGAATCATGTAAATCATTTGCCCTAAGCAAAAAACACAGGCAAGAAGAGCTAATCCGAAGCCCTTCACCGAACGAAACTACCAAAATAAGGCCTTGAACCCCGCCTATACCGTCATTCACCTGCACATGTATTTTCTGGCACGAAAATTCCAGAATACTGTAGACGTAAGTTTTTTCAAATAAAACCTCACTATATGGCATCCGAAACGCTTTCCGTACGAGTCTCAGACAAACTGGCTCTCGTCTGTCCGTTCGACGGCCTCAGCTCGGACACTCTCAAAGCTCTGGCCGTATCCGTAAATATCAGGTTTGTCAAAAAAGAAGAAACCGTATTGGAGCAAGGCGCCCCGCCCCCCGACAAACTTTACATTGTGGCCGAGGGAAGCATCCGCCTATTTTACCATGACGGTGAGAAGGCCGTGATTCTTGACGACAGAAACGAAGGCGAAATATTTTCCCCCAGCCCGGACGTTCCGCTCAGCACCCCAAGCCCCTACTCGGCAGTAGCCTCCGACGACTCTTTGCTTTTTGAAATTCCTTGGACAAAAACAAAATCCACGTTCCGGGCGCCGTACGCGTCCATGTGCCTCAAACTCTACTCAAGCCTAGCCTCACCCGAAAACATTTTGGTCAAAAGGATATACGACGGGCAATTCTTCAAGACGATCGACCTCACACTAAAGGAATACCTGAACCCACACAACGCAAAGGAAAACCTACGGATGGACGAAGAGACCCGTCTAAAGTTATTGACCAAACGTGAAGCATTGCGCCAAGCGGTTGCCAGATCCACACGCTCAGTCGCCAATTTCGGCGCCCATTCTTTCGTATATCCGGCAGACTGGCCATACACTCCCAACCAGGCTAACACGCTTCCTGTCAGGATCATTTTCAGCCAGCCAAGAGACGAGAAAAAAAGGCTAATGACTCTGCGCCACTTCGAGGAATTTACCGAAGAAATCAAAATCCATGTAAAAACGGAAGGGATTCACATGACCTCACCTCTTGGGTGGTGCGATGACGGCAAACACCAACGACGCATAAAGCTTAAACAACCTTTGGGATTTCTTTCCGGCAATATCGGCTTGTGGCAAAATGTAAACAGCTCTTGGAGCGTAGACGAAAACTCAATTCCAAACCGGCTCCTCTTCCCCTTTATCTCATCCCAAGATCATTGGCTAAGCGAAGAGGGAAAGAAACTGACGAAAACCAATTTCAGAAACGGAATTCTTTCTCCGGTTTTCGCTTCCATCCGTTCCAAAGCGAAAAAAGAAGGCCTAACCTCCACGTCAGACATATTCGAGCTAATCGATCTGCTTTCCCGCTCCGACCATAAAGACGCCGTAAAAATCATGGAACTGAAGCACGCCTTGCGCACTCTTTGGCGGTTCCAGAATGAAAATGAGGCTTCTGAGGCATTGGCCTTGCCGGAAACGCCCCTGGAAAAAAAGCTTGTCTCCACTGCTTTACGGTGCCTCAAAATCAACTGCTTCAGAATTCAAGACGCTTAAACGAAACCGACACGCTTAACAAAACAGCCCGCTCAGCCTATGGCCTTTTCTCTACCCAACCCTTTTCGAAGACAACCGGAATTTATCAGCTACTACCACTTGATAAACCGCAAACAGCACCTTCGGCACCAACTTTTGTCCGAAACCAGAATGATCGTATTCCGGATTATGACCAGCGGGAGAAATGTCCGCAAAGACACCGTCACATCCTTTGCGGGAATAGCGATAAACAACGGAGTCCTCTGCCTTAACGATTCTCTGGAAATAAACACAGAGAACCACACAAACGAGAGTTTCGCACAACAGATAATCGAATATCTCAAAGACGCTGTCCTTCTACTTGACGACGCGGATTTCCAAGTGCATATGCTCAACAAAACCCTTTCCAAGCACTGTGGCACAAAGCTCCGTAACCTAATCATCAGGCCGGAAACGTGGCTGGAAAAAGCCATAAAAAAAGAGACGGCCCGTTCCGGGGGCAAACGCCCTGAAACGAACCGTCTCAATCTGATGGAGGCCACTTTTCAGGATGGCCTGGCCCTTCTGAAATCTTTGGGGAAAACCGCTGGCTTCGACGACACCCGGGTTGGCGCCCTTTTGCCTCACCGCTGATTTCCCTACCGGATTACAGGCCTTTTACCACTTCTTTTATTTCTTTCTGGATAGAATTTCCTCTGTCCTTAGCGTACCATTTCTGCACATCGGCGATCATCTTGTCTTTGTTTTCGCCTCCCGCTTCTTTCCAAGCTTTCACTATAGCCTGAGGCTCTTCCGGTCTCGGTCCCCAAGACGCCACTTCCGCGCCGTCGCTATCGCGGACGAAAATCGCTTTCGGAATGGCGCGTCCGCCGTTGGTAAGGTAGCGGTCCATCAAGTCAAGGTTATCGTCCCTGAAGAGAATCCGGGTTTTGAGCTTATCGGAAAGTTCCCCGATTTTCGCCAAAACAGGAACACTCTGCGAAGCGTCTCCGCACCAAGCTTCGGAAAGAACGATCATGGTATGACTCTCGGTCATATTCTCCACGGCTTCCGCCAAATCCTCGCCTATTTTAACCGTCTTTTCCGCACGGTCCATTCTGCGATTGTTCAGCTCCACGTAATCACGCATGCCCGCTCCGCCACGGATATCTCCGGTTTCCAAACTCTTGTTTGCCAACTCACGATATTCGCCGTAAGTGATACCCGCCTGCAGTGTTTTTTCTTCGGAACCCATATATGTTTTATTTTATACTTTCTAACAACTAAGAGTACGTCTCCGAAGATTCTTGTACGGACAAGTCATCACTCTGTTTCGTTTTCCACAACCTAAAATTCTCGATATCGCCGGATACGCTCCTGAATACGGCGGAAATAACCGCCGTATCGTCCAGCCAGCCGGTTACGGGAATAAAGTCGGGGATCACGTCCAGAGGCATCACAAAATAGAGCAAAGCAGCCAAGAGCAACACCAGAGTTTTCCAAGGCACTTCGGTGTAGTCTTTTTTGGCGTAAGCCTTAATCATTTCGGCCGACAGTTTTATTTTGCTCACAAAACCTGAGGCGAAACCTTTCTTCGAAATCTGGGCCAAGGCTTTTTCCGCCAAAGTAGACGAACGGGCGGGGTCATCGGCGATCTTCTCCGCGCGCCTTTTCATTTTTCCGAAAAATGGAGCTTTCAGACTCCCGATATTCCTGTCCCGTTTCTCCATATCACTTCGTGATTAGTACAGAGTAAATAGTAAAGCGTAAATAGTCTGCTCGGTGGTGGCCTTAAATCTTTAATGAAAAGTTTGGCAATTCTAACACCGTTCCGCCTATCGCAAACCCTTTTTACTGGATGCTCTTAGCAAGGTTCTGCCCGAATACTCTATTCGAACAACGTCCTCACTTCGGCTTTTACCGCCAACAAAGCTTCGGCCAGCGGATCATTTTCGCGGACCATCGCGTTTTCCACCAGCTTGCGGGCCAACACCAACGACTTGTCGTCTTCCTTACAGCTTTCCGCCGCTTGGTTAATCTGCGACACCATATCTTCAATGGCCGTGCGGACCATATCCCAAGACTTGTCGCTCATATACACTTGCTGGGCGAGGTTATGGTTGAATTCGTTGCGCACTTCATTGACCAACACCACCTGAAACTCACGAATACTGAACGCCTGTTGGTTTATCCTTCCCAAAAGGCTCTCTATGCGGGAACGTTCCAAAAGCAGGCAAATCCGCTCATAGGCCTGAAGCCTGTTGGGCAAATAAAGCTCCCGGTTACGGATCTTCAGATCCAGTGATTTTTTTTCGAAATCGTTACTCAAAAAAGATCGCACAGTCAGGTACATGGCGTACATCACAATCGCGGCAGGCACCAACACCTTGAGCAAATCCGCTACAATATCGGTCATAATCGGTATAGTTTTTCATTCGTCCGGCATATCCGGCTCTCCGCAATTTAAGGATTAGCGTATAGGGTTTCCAAGGCTTTGCTTAAATTTGCGGATATACATGATCCCGCTTTCGCTAAAGCGGAAACATTTTAACTCTACAGAACAGATGATCGCACCGATAAAAATAACCCCGACGGCCGCTGTCGAGGTAAAGAAAATAATGGCCGGAAAGAATATTCCCGAAGGCTACTGCCTGCGCATTGACGTAAAAGGTGGCGGCGGTTGTGGCGGAGTAGGTTTCGTACTTGGCTTTGACAAGGAAAAGGAAGGCGACGACACGTTCGACATCGAAGGAATCCCGACTTTGATCGCCAAAAAAGCCACAATGTTCTTGCTGGGAAAGGTGGTGGATTTCCACGAGGGCAACGACTCCCGTGGCTTCTTCTTCCGCGACGAGAAGAAAGACTAATCCACCAAAATCAAAAAAACGGCGCTTCCGAACCGGGAGCGCCGTTTTTTATATCCATTTGCCAAGGATCAATAACTGTGTTCGTTCAGAACCGTCTTGCCCCGGTATGTCCAGTAGATCAATGACGTGTACACAATCACGAACGGCATACCCCAGATAGCGATGCTGAACATCGTCTTCAAAGTTGTCAGGGTAGAGGCCCCGTTATAAATATCCAGACTCATTGCCGGATCTTGCGACGACACCAAGATATTCGGGAAAATACCCAAAGCAAACAGGCCAACCAACGCGGCGATCGTACACGACGAAGAGACGAAAGCCTGATAAGGTTTGTTACGGAAAATACCCCTAGGAATATTGGCGATGGAAAGAACATTCAACAGAACGACAAACCAAGCCAGCACTGAAATCAGCGTCTGGTTTTCCATAATCAAATCATGAGTGGCCCCGATTGGCGCCACTTTACCGAAAGAAAAGTTCGCCACCATCTCCGGCTTCAGCCAAAGAGTAACACCCGTCAACAACAGCAACAGTGTGATAAACGTGATATAAATCGGCTTGAACAAGCGTTGGACTTGCTGTTGCAATGGCCCGTGGGTTTTGATATTCAGATAAACGGCGCCTTGCAGGGCAAACATCACCGTATTGAACACTCCACACAGCAAGGCGTACGGATTAAGCAAATTCAGAAGTGTTCCCTGATACTCCTTGTCAGATCCTATATTGATTCCCATCACGGCGTTGCCGATCGTAACGCCAAAAAGGAAACTGGCCAACAACGAACCCGCAAAGAACGCCCTGTCCCAATTTCCGCGCCAACGTTTACTCTTCTCCTTGCTCCGGAATTCCAGCGAAACCGCACGGAATATCAACGCAAAGAGCAAGAACATAAACGGAAGATAAAAACCCGAAAACGCCGTGGCGTAAATCTCCGGAAACGCGGCGAACAACGCCCCGCCGGCCGTAATCAGCCAAACCTCGTTGCCGTCCCAAACCGGGCCGATCGAGTTCATGAAAATCCGGCGATCATGATCGTTTTTGGCAAACAGGTGCAGAATTCCCACACCCAAATCAAAACCGTCGAGAATGGCGTAGCCTATCAACAGGCACCCCACCAACATATACCACACTACATTATAATCCATATCGAAATTCGGTATCTGTTTCAGTAAATTGAAAGTGGTGTTTAGGTATTGAGCTGAGGTATTAAGGATTAGACATTGCTTCCATTTTATGCCTAATACCAAATACCTCAGACCCAATACCAAAAAACTATAGATCTTTGAACGGATCCACCATATGTTCCTCTTTGGAATAACCCGCCGCCGGCGCGTCTTCCAAATGGACAGGGCCGTGTTTTATTTCCTTGTCAAGCACATAAACCCAAACCAAGAACAGGCCTACGTACACGATAAAGAACAAGATAATCGAAGTAAGCACTTCCGGTCCGGTCACCGATTTTGAGATTCCTTCCGACGTACGCAGAAGCCCCTGAACCAGCCACGGTTGCCTTCCGCGTTCGGCCGTCAGCCAGCCCAACTGGTTCGCTATTACCGGCAGAATGACCGCACCTACATAGATTTTCATCATCCAGCGCTTCTCGAACAGCTTCTTCCTCCACATCAGAAACAGCGCGAACAGGTTCAGCCCGATAAAGAACATCCCGAGCGCCACCATGATATGGTAACTCTGGAAAACGGCGTTTACCGGCGGACGGTCCTCTTTCGGCACCTGGTCCAAACCTTTGATCACGCCCTCGGTAGTGCCGAAGGATAGAAAGCTCAGACCGCCCGGAATATAAATCCCCTTGGTCTCTTCGGCTTCCTCGTCTACCCAGCCCATGATATAGAGCGGAGCATTCGAGCGCGTTTCGTAAAGGCCTTCCATCGCCGCCATTTTGGCCGGCTGGAATTTGCGGACCACCTGAGCGGAAATATCGCCCGTCACCAACTGCAACAATGAGGCTACCGTGGCCACGCCCAAAGCTATTTTGAATGAAGTTTTTCCAAACTCCACGTATTTCTTTTTTAGAAGATAATAAGCCGATACGCTAAGGATAAGAAAGGCTCCCTGGATAAAGGCCCCGACAAGCACGTGCTCAAATCGCGCCATGGATGACGGGTTGAAAACCATAGCCCAGAAATCGGTGATTACGGCGCGGGAATAGCCCGAATCGTCGGTGACGATACGGTAGGCCACCGGCGTCTGTTGCCAAGAATTGGCCACCACAATCCAAAACGCCGACATCATCGACCCTACAAAAACCATCAACGTTGAGAAAAGGTGCATGCCTTTGCTCACCCTATTCCAACCGAACAGGAGAATGGCCAAGAAACCAGATTCCAGAAAAAAAGCGAAGATCCCCTCCGCCGCCAACGGCGATCCGAAAATATCGCCCACAAACCTTGAATACGTGGCCCAGTTGGTCCCGAACTCAAATTCCATCACGATGCCCGTAGCCACGCCCACCGAGAAATTCGCCGCGAAAATCTTAATCCAGAAACGGGTTATTTTCTCGTATATCGGCTTTTTGGTCACCACAAACATGGTTTCGTAAATCACCAACAACAGCCCCATCCCGATACTAAACGGCGGAAAAATATAGTGGAACATGATAGTGAAGGCAAACTGGAGCCTCGACAGTAGTTCTACATCCAAACTCATAAACTATGGCGTTTTGAAAGATATATGAAAGGCGCTTGTACACGGACGGCGAGTCCGGAAAAGGCGCATGAAAGTCAGTTAGTTCTTTTGGAGGAGTTTCCTGTAATAAATCCACAGAACTCCGACACAAAACACGATTCCCGTAATTAATTTCAGCACCTTTTTTATCGGAAAGCCGTACACTTCGGCGGGAAGAAAAGGCAGATGCGTGGCCATCTTAAACGCCATCATACAAAGCATCACAAGAATAAATGTCTTCTTGGCCGGCACGTAATAATCGGGGTTCATAACGAATCGGATTTCGATTTCCTACCGAATCCGGAAACCAAGCGGAAAATTTAAGGCCTCCGGAAAACGGTCTCCGGCGGGCCTTTCCCGCCGTTTCGCACTCAAACAAAGGTAAGGACCGACCCTATGCGGGTAAAGCCAAAATAGGGCCATTCTTATCTAAAAAATCTATTGTACGATTAGGAAAAAAGAGCGTTTTATGAACATAAAACGATAAAAATACATCGAAAAGCGAGAGAGCAAAATCAATTATGGAAACAGTGAATTTCTTGTTGAAAAATCCATAAAAACGAACACAAGGCCACTCCTGAAAAAAAGTCAGCACAGTTCCTCTTTGGCGTATTTTCGGCTGATCTTTTCACCAAGTGCGACAATATCCTCAAGCCTTGCCAGAGACGCTCTCCAAAAAACAGGAATATTATCCACACCAAAATACAACCCGGCCAATCCGCCGGAAATCGCCGCCGTGGTGTCCGTATCGTGTCCCAAGTTGACGGACTTCAACACAACCTCCTCGTAAGTCTCCGATTTTAACAAACACCAAAGCGAAGCTTCCAAAGACTCTATAACATATCCGCCCGAAAGCAAATCCTCATACGCGAGTTTCCTAATGTCGGATTGTATTACACGATTGAACTTTTCCCTTTCCGAATCAGCGAAATCTATCGCCTCCCAAAGTTCCAGTATATTGTCTCGCATTGCGGAATAAGCCTCGTCCGGACTTTTTCCGTCCAACAGATATTCCACCACCTTCAGATAAACCAAACAACTCATTCCCGCACGAACATGACGATGGGTCAAGGCTGAATTCTCCCAAACAATCCGGAATTGCTCATCGATTTCTTTTCCACGTATTTCGAATACCAAAGGAAGAATCCTCATCAAAGAACCGTTTCCGTTATCGGATTCCACGGCGCCGTATTTCAACGAAGCCAAAGCGGACTCTCCTTCCTCCAAAACAGTTTCAAGTCTGCTGATAGATTTGGCGGTAGTAATCCCGATATCGAACACCTCGTTTCTCGCTGTCCAATACGATTCTTTTTTCCAACGTATAAAATTACTCGCTACGGATTCCAGGTTATATCCCGACAGCATCGCCTCGGCAAGGCAGAAAGTCATCGAACTGTCATCAGACCACGTTCCGGGCGGTTGGTGATGCGTTCCGTACCCGACCATCTCTTTAGCCGGATTTTTTCTCATTTCCTCTCTTGTCAAAAATTCGAACGGAACACCTACGGCATCGCCCACGGCAAGCCCTACAAGCATTCCCACTGCCTGATTATCCATAAAGCAATAATTATTGAAAAACTGAAACGATGCGACTATTTGCGGAAAGAATTATTTCACGGAACTCTGAAGCTGTCCGTTTTTCACACAAGATTTTTTAGCCAAAAAATAAAGCGCCGGCCCCAGCAACGGCGTAACCATCACGGCCAACAAAACTCCCGGCAAAGCCCACGGCTTACTAAACCGCGTGCGCGAAACGTCCATGAGCGCAAGCCCCCAAAGCGAAAGCGTGAGAAAAAGCAAGGTCACGGAAAGTACGGTGGCGATATCTGGAAAAACCATGGTGAACAAAATAATGCTTTCGATAAAAACGAAACCGGCACCTTGCCGCTCAATTACGCTTACGAATCCCGGACAAAACCGTTCCGGAATTTCCGTAACCGGGACTTTTGCCTTTTTTTCGGTTACTCCCGACAAAAATCAAAGACGAACTCCAAAAAAAGCAAGACTTTAACAGAAATGGAAAAATCACACTGATAATTTTCAGATCTTTTTGAGCGATAGTTATTTATGAACAAATCATCATGAAGTTTTTTTCTTCTTCTTTTTTTTCTTTTTCGATACCGAAACCTCTTCTCCGCCCCCTTCAGCCACCTCAGACGACGTGGACGGCCCAGTAACCTCGACCGTGACACCCGGCGTAAGAGCCACCTCCAACGCCGACAAAAAATCCGAAAACCTATGCTCGGGAGGTATGAGGTCCCGACCCGGCGAAAAACTTTCGATTTCGGGAACTTTCGGCACTGCCCCGGCCACCGGACTCACTTTTTGCCACAACACCCGCCACTCTTCCTCGCCAAACGAATATGTGGCCTCCACCAGAAAGCGGACACGATCCAATAAGCCGTGGAAATAGTCGATATGCTCTTGCACCCTGCCATACACAAAATCCTGACGGGCGAGCAGAGCCAGCACATCCGCCGTGGAACGAAGCGACTCGGGCATCAGCGCATAGCGGTCTTGGCGACGCAGAAGATTCGCAAGGTTGATATAATTGTAAAAACTGTCAAACACCGGAAAAAACGGCGGACAAATGCGTTTGCAAACCGCCGACAAGTGATTGGCGTAATTCAGTGTCATGCCGAAATATTCTTGCACTCGCAACTTACGGTACGTGACTCCCGTGGAGCGCAACGACAAAGCCACGGCCGTGCGGAACAGCTTGCGATCAGTCTCTTTTTCGGGAAAAATATGGGCGGGAAAGAATTCCCCCGGCCCCAAACGATGTAGGCCCGTCGGTATCAATTCGTCGCTGTCCTTGCCCAAGGCCTCCAAATTCGACGACAACAGCTCGTGCGCCCGCTTTTTGCGCACCGTTCCCTCAAGCACCGAAAACAGCAACGACCGCGCTTTTCCCATCCTGTCGGCCAAGTTTTTCACTTTGCCCATCATTAGGGTATTTTGTCGCAAGCCGGCCTCACTTTTTCCTTTGCCGAAAATATTGTAATACTTTACAATTTCCCACAGTCCGGCGTCATCCGCTTTTTCCAAGGTCACATTTTCGGTAAGCAGATCGAAATCCGGAATATCCAACGCCTCTTCCCACTCCCGCATAAGCTCTGTCCGTCCGTTTTCTTTCACCGTGGGAAGCACTTTCTCCGCCTTACGCACACTCGGCGACGCCGACGGCGACTTTTTCTCAACCTCCGCCAACATCGCTGCCCAATCTTCCTCCGTTTCCAGGCTCTCTGTAGACCCGCCTGATTTGATTGGTGCTTTTTTCTTTTTCCGCCTCGGCGAAGCGGATTTTGGAGGCGTGAGATCGGAAGCGGATTTTACACGATCCAAATCCGGCATCCGGGGCTTAGCCAATGGGGTCAGGGATGTTTCTGAATGAGATGAATGAGTCAAGCTCAAATCCTCCATCGCTCCGGAAAAACCCTCCGGCAACTCAAAACGCCGTAAAGGCTTTGGTGTGGATACGGGCGTACTTCCTTCCGAACGCGTAGTAGGCACTGTCAAAGTCTTCGTCGAAACCTTCTTTTCAGCGCCGGGAGAATCTGCTCCAAAAAAACGTTCCTCTTTACGGATTCCTTCCAGCGTACGCCCTCTGGCATCGGCAAATTCAAGACGAAGCCCCAAGCCAGATATCCATTTCCGGATATCGGACAAAACCTTTATGATTTGGTCGGGAAATTCGCTCTCGGCCACCATCAGCCCCGTACCGGCATCGTAAAACGGAATCCGCAACCCGTATTCGCCAAAGCTGTAATGCGCATGGCGAAACTCCACCACCATAGCTCCCGTGCGCCTATCGCGGTAAGTGCGTTCCAGGTCAATAGTCAGATGCGGGTATTTTCCGCCTGGAACTATCATAGCTTGGCGCATGGAGCTGACCTGAAATTTGGAGACGGGATTTTTCTCCAAGGCATTGGTCCAAGTAGCGCCGGAGATTTGTTTTCTGACACACTGCACCGGCCCTTTTTCAGAAACATAAGCCGGGGCGGGCGGAACTTTCCCTTGTCCGCCAGAGCTTATTCCCGAACGGAATCCGGGGACGCTATGTGGCAAACGGATTTTCAAAAAATGGAAATAACGACCATGATTGTAAGGAATACGAGGCTCAAACGAAGATATATCGGACACTGGGAAACAGGCCTGATATTACCAACAGAAATCACGCCTTGGGCAAATCTCCGACTAAGTCGGCTTCCAGTATTTCCTCCGCAATTTTCGAGGCGAACTTTTCTTCCATATACAAAGCGTGTCCACCGCCGGAAATAACCCGCAATGAAGTCCCTGTTCTCTCCGCCCAATCTTCGTCGGGACAGTATGGGTCTTCGCTTCCGAAATACAGGCTGGTTTTTACCGGGAAAAGTTCTTTTTCATAACGCAAACGTGTGGAAGACACCGCAAAAAGACCGGCGCAGTCCAAACCGAGAAATACCGATCGCCAAGCCACCGCCCCGCCTACGCTAAAAGCCAAAACGTAGACTTTTTCCGTAACCGTTTCGGACAGTTTCTTCGCTGCACGCTCTATTCCGCCGTCCACAAACTGCCGATGCAACGCCTCTTGCGTATAATCGTCTTTGCGGACGTCACCCAATTCACAGCAATCAAAGTATTCGCAACGAAACTTTTGGTCCAATACCGGAGCGTAAAAGTCCAGCCAGCCGGAGCGCTCACGGCCCCAGAGGTCCGAGAGGATGATTAGGCGGGGTTTTGAATTATTCATTTTTGAAATAATAAAATTGATTTCACAATCTATATAAATAGCGTAAGGCAAAAGTATTATCGCAGCAACAGCGAGCACCTCTCCAGATTTTCTTTATACGCTAACTTACCGGTTTTACCGAAAATTAAAAATCGACTAAAAGCCCCAATAATACCATTTTCAGTTCACAACTGAAGTAATCCCAATATTCCCTTTACGGAACCAACCCTCCCAAATAATAATTATTTCGAATCCAAAACGGGCCTTACGCAACCAACTGCAACTCAACTATGTCATAAAATGGAAAACGATAATCATCCTTTATTACCTTTCTGTACTTACAAAACCAACTACAATGAAACGCCTCCTAATTCCGCTTCTACTTTTCATCCTAATTAACTACACATGGTGCCCGGCACAAATCACCGGCAAGGGAATCAGCTATATCGCCTTCCGGCTTGATCATTCCATGCGCATACCGAATCATTCCGTAACCGTAGAAATAATCAACCGACGGAAAGATGTGGAAGTAAACGTAATCTCCATCCCCAAAACCGACGACATTATCTGGCAACAAACCGCCGTAGACACCACCTTCAACATCAGCAAGAAAAAGTTCGAAACGATTGCCAACAAAGTAAGAACACTTAGGGGTGTTGACCTTGAAAAATCTATTGTGACGGGATTAGACGGATATAGGAGTTCCATTGAATTCGGGTCTTACCAAAACAAAATCACTTATACGTTTTGGTCGCCAAATTTAAATACGAAAGAAAGAGGCCTTTCTGACTTTTTAAATCTATGTAAGGACATTATTAAAGTCGGCAAGCTGAGGCGAAACGAGGTTCTTTAAACGGTTAACCCGGCTAACGCCGGAGTTAAGCAATAGGGCTTCTGTTCTGGCGACACAAAAACTCACTGAAAACCTTCATTCTACGTTCACCAAGACCGTCTTCCAATGTTAACCCATCACCACCAGCTAAAAACAAAGCCGTTTTTTGTATTTAAACATTTCATGATTAGTTTTAATCCAGAACATAGGCATAGATTTTAACCAATAAGATTCCGTGCCTGAGTTTTCATATTTTGAATTTTTAAAAACTGCACAGCGTACAAACGCTGTATAACTTTTTTTCAAAATGAGATACATCCTAACTATCCTGCTCTTAGGTGTCACGTTTTCCTGCACCACTTCAAAGCATTACAATGCCGCAAGGCAATCTAAATCAATGTCTATTCAAAAAAGTATGCCGGGCACTGAACATCATAAAATGGTGTACGATGTCACGTTACGCATAGCCATTGACGAAATAGACTCCGCAGCCGTCAGGATAAAGCGAACCGTATACTCGAAAAAGGGAATGATAGTGGAAGCATCGCTCAACAAAACCGTATGTCGAGTGCCCGCCAAGCGGCTTGAGCAAACTCTCCAACAACTATCCGCTTTGGGAAAAGTACGTTACAAAAACATCGTGGCCAAAGACGTTACAGACACTTACTATGACTTCAAAATACGTTTGGAGAACGCCCAAAAAGCGAATAACCGGTATTTGGAACTGCTAAAACGGGCCAACAACGTAACCGATATTTTACGCATAGAAAAGGAAGTTGAGCGTTTGACAGAAAAGATCGAAACTCTGAAAGCGCGCTTGGATAACTTGGACCGGATGATTGATTACTCCACCATTACCATCGAATATAGCCGAAGGGAAAAACCCGGTTTAATCGGATATATTGGCGTCGGGTTGTACCATTCCGTAAAGTGGCTATTTGTCAGAAATTAACTAAAGGGCCATCACCAAAATATAAATGTCGGTAACGATGAAAGAAATCGAATTTATACTATACGTCGCCGATCAGGAAAAAAGCAAACGCTTCTACGAGCAACTCTTTCAGATGAAACCCAGCTTGGATGTTCCGGGAATGACCGAGTTCAGATTATCCGATTCCGTGAAATTAGGCTTAATGCCCGAAAACGGAATCGCAAAAATAATCGGTGAAAAGATGCCTCACCCAAATAAAGGGGCAGGGATCCCGAGGTGTGAGCTTTACTTAAAAGTAGACGAAGCGAAGGAATACCTGGAAAGAGGCATCAAATTCGGCGGAAATAAAATTGACGATCTGAAAGACAGGGATTGGGGAGACAAAGTTGGATATATTTCCGATATAGACGGGCATATAATCGCATTCTGCGAAAGCGTTTCCTCGGAGAGGAATTGAATATGAAAACGGCTTTTCTATCGTTCCCCCTCTACGGTTAGGAAAACGCGTCAACAGGAATATTAATTCGCAACACCATAACCAAACATAGTTATATCGGCTAAACCGAATCCGATGAAAAAACAAATCCTAAGAGCCGTACTCCTTCTGGGAACCGTTATTTCCTTGTTTTACGTCCCTTGGCCTTTGGTGCGGGCTTGGACTTTGCCTCTTCCCGAAACCGTCCAGCAACAGACCGAAGAAGCCCTAGACCACGGATTCGAGGGAATAATCGTATACGTGGACGAAGCGGGAAAGTCACCTGAATTTTTCACGGCGGGCTGGCACGATAGGTACAAAAAAATTCCGGCCAAGCCGGACGCCTTGTTCAAGATAGCCAGCATCAGCAAATTGTATACAGCTGTCGCCATAACCAAATTGGTGAAAGAAGGCCGTTTGTCTCTGGACCAAACCCTCGCCGACCATTTTCCGGAATTGGCAGGAAAAATAGAGAATGCCAAGAAAATCACGTTGCGGATGATGGTTCGCCACCGGAGCGGGATTCCGAATTATACCGATACCCACCATTACTGGGAAGCTCCCAAAGATACCAACAAAGAAAAGCTGGAACTTGTCCTCGGTTTGCCAGCCAACTTCGTCCCAGATACCGATTACGAATACAGCAATACGAACTATCTGTTGTTAGCCGAAATTATGGACAAAGTCTTGGGCTACGGCCACCACCGATATATCAAGGAGAATATACTGAAGCCACTGGGGCTAAACAATACTTTTGCGTCACTGAAAGAGGTGGATTTGGATAAGGTCATGAGCGGATACCACGTAGGCTATCACGCCGACCTAAAAACCGACAAACACGGAATGCTGGCTACCGCCGAAGACGTAGGCAAGTTTATCAGGGCACTGAACGACGGCTCGGTATTTAGGGAAGGCGAACGGGAGATTTATTCCTCCATCTACGCTTTTGAACACACCGGCCTAGTCCCTGGCTACCAAAGCATAGCCAAATACCATAAAGACCTAGACACCGTCGTGATTCAGTTTACCAACACCACGTATTTTGAAGGATACCACTGGAACCTTTCGGAGATTGTTTATAGGCGGATCGTGAAGATATTAAGAAGTAGAAATAACAGTAAAGTATAGATGCTCTAACCTTCCATATTAATCGTTCAATGTCCGTGACAGACCCTGATATAAAAAAGATAACGCTCGATGGCCAAGAGCTTTTTTGCCCAACCTCAAAGCAGTGGGTACAGATCCTAAACGAAGGAAAATTCTATAACCACAATGTTTTTCAAACCGATTTATTGAGATATAAGATTGAAAGAAATGCTCAATACCCAGAGTTAAAAAGTTGTCTGAGCGTATACAATGGACGCATGCTTTTTATCGAACTATTAAAAATAGAAAGTGATCTCATCAGAGTGTTTGTAGAAAGTGTTATCTGTGAAACATGCAAAAACAAAGCTCTGATATCTGCAACTCCTGGTGTTTCCGATTTATACATTGGCCTTAGCAACCCGAAACAGGCGAGAGAAAAAGGGTATAAACATAAAAACCAAAGATGTAAATACTGCAACAACGTTTACGAACGGAGATACACTGTATGGCAGAAATATGAGTGAGCTCCCTTCTACGGCCCTTTCTTCATATCCAGAATATTCACTCGCAGGTTTCCGAAAAACAACCCCATAATCATGGAAGAAAAACTCGCTAAGCTTTTCGGTTTGAATGATGAGAATTGGCTAAAGCACGCCAACCCCAAAAGCGTATGGACCCGGGCCCCTTTGCTCCCTTTTATTGTATTGGCTATTTGGAGCAAAGAATGGATCGGCATTTGGTGTCTGGCTCCGCTAACCACACTTTTTATATGGACCATAATCAACCCCTCGTTTTTTCCTGCACCGAAGACCACCAACAACTGGGCATCAAAAGCCGTATTGGGCGAAAAAATATGGATCAACAGAAAGAAAACCCCGATACCCACACATCACAACCGAGCGATCAACATCCTCGTTTCGGTACAGCTTACAGGCCTTGTCCTAATCATTATCGGGATATACCAGCTAAACCCGTGGCAGGCAATTTCGGGCACCATATGCGTGTTTTTGGGCAAAATGTGGTTTTTGGATAGGACTGTCTGGATTTTTGAAGATATGAAAGATAATCCGGAGTACAGCAACCTTCTTTTTTAGGGCTAAACTGGTTTAACAGCCCAAATGCCCACGAGAACCGGTTTATAGTCGAAGAAAAAACTTTAAGCAAGCGATATGTCCCGAAAAAATGAATTTCAAAATATAGCGAACGGTCTCGTCTGTTCTTTTATCAGCAGAAATAACGACGTCGATGGATACTGGGGTATTGGAAAACTGTATTCCCATATGCTCAACTCCGGGACAATGAGGCTAAAAATCGATTTCGTCAAACAAAAAATAGATCCAGCTAATCAGGAGTTCGCTTTTTTGATTTCAAAATACTCTGAATGGATATCTCGACAGATAAAGAAAAAACGATTGCGACCAAGTTTTTTTAAGAGCGCTGAACTGACCCTAACAGGATACCCGAACGAACCAATCGCAAGGTACGGTAACATTGCCCCAAACAAAGTGCACTGTAAAATGATAATCACTGACGACAGAAATAAGAAATATATAAGCGAAGTCAACACTTGGTGCCGTGAACATAATCCCGCTAAGGAATCCCGAATCCTCAGACAATATTAGAAGGAACAATACTCTGTCTGAGCTTTTAGTCATTTAGAATTTCTAGCACTCCACTTTTTTAAATCCTGAAAAAATGACCTCACCTTCAGGGCCCAATAAGCCATCCATTAAAAAAAATACCAAGAAATATACTTTCATCGGTGTCGTAATAGTAATCGTATCTGTACTTCAGTTACTGCATCGCACTTACTCGTTCCAAAAGAAAAAAGAACGAGTAAGACAAGAAGAACAGATTATGTCCAGCTCTATGGAATCTATCAGAGACACACTGCAGGCGAAGATCGATTCAATTAAAGCTACTACAACAGAATAGTACTTTTCCCCAGACCTATAAATACAAAAACTTCCAAATAGTTTTATTATATTATTTTTCATTCCACACAAGACTGTACCACAAATAACTCTTTACGATGAGACCATTTTTAAATATCTCACTCTTCTTTTTTATTATACTTTTTGGATGTAATCCACAGAAAAAAGAAACGCTCAACCAATTCAGCGCACAAGTTGACACGCTGGTGCTGAAAACGAACAAAGCGAAAGGTTATGGCATGCTGAACTATTCCGTCGCTTACGGAATTGTAACGCAAGACACGGCCGATCACCGTGAATTTCCAGTAATTTACCCCGAAAACCTCCATGACATAAAAATCGCAAGTGCGCGGATTGACACTAAACCAGCCCGATACAAAAGACTCAAAAAGAATAATTCGGAGTATCTTCCAAAATTTCTCGTGAAGAACTTCCCACAGAATATTGATACGGCGAACTTACCCACAACCGAGGAGAATACGATAAATATACTATTGGCGAAAAGAGACGGAAAAAAAGTATTCGTTGTTGACGAAAATAACAATCAGGACTTCAGGGACGACTCTGTCCGGCTACTCAAAAATTATGATTACAAACGGCCTGAACTTATAAAATGCCAATACAGCATCTATAACGGATCCAAGCTAACCAAAACCTCCGGCTGGATTAATACAGGCGGAGATCCCTTGATGTTTTCAGTGGCGCACCATTTGGAATCGTCATTTTCCATTGGCAACAACACCTATAAAATTGAAGCCGTAAACGGAGGGCCATTTTTTCGCTTCTGTTTCGAAAACCCGATGCTGGCGCTTGTTAGCCAAAACGGCGTACAGAAAGATTCCGTGGTTACCAGCGAGATTATCGAAAAGGGGGAATACCTGAAATTGGGCGACAGTTTTTTCAGATTGGAAAACGTTTCGAATGACGGCAGTTTGGTTACGCTGATAAAAGAGAAAGACATAAGCGACAAAATCGGGACGCAAGTCGGGTTTATGGCCCCCGATTTTGAAAGCCGGACAATCGACGGAGATTCGGTCCGTTCGGAAGACTTTAAGGGGAAATATTTATTGGTAGCTAATCTAACCGCTTGCGGTGACCGTGAGGAAAATTACGGATACTTTAAGGACCTAAAACAAAAATACGGATCCAGCTTTGATATTGTCGGGGTGGAAAATTCACGGGAATCTCTCAAACAGCTTATCAAAAAGCTGAGCCTAGACGGAAAGTTTATAATTGCGGAAGACAATCCGAGCATGCGAAAAAACTACAGGGAAGATTTCAGTTCCAGAACCTGCTTCCTTATTAATCCACAAGGAAAAATAGCCGACAAATTCGAACTGAGCGCTTGGAAGGCAACATTATCAAAGCACTTTGAATAGGTCGTTCCGCGGGCTGGCGTCACCGAGTTTTACTTCTGTTGGCTTTTGTATGGAGACTTTCCATCCTAAGCTTTTAGGAATAGATCCTCTTTTTAACCGTGCCTTGTTTTAAGTTTCTAAAGTATATACATTGCGGGTTCTTGATTGATTTTTATCAACTATCCGCAAAACCCCATTTTGGGCTATAATCGGGTATTTTTGGAACTCTATCGCATATAATGGAAATCGCTTTTTTCCCAAACAAATTACTTAGAGGCTTTATAAAAGACGTTGGTGTCCGGTATGATTTTAACGTACTGGCCAGCAATATCCTGCTTCTGGTTATCTTTTTGGTGCTAAAAGATTCCTTTTTAGAGTTAATCGGTTTGGTTCCGCATTTTTGTCTTATAGACCGCCTATTCGGAGTGGAATGCCCCGTATGCGGTACGACAAGAGCCTTTTGCGAAATGTCAAAGGGCAACTTCGCCGGCGCTTGGTCCCTGAATCCCACAAGTTTGGCCGTGGCCACGTTTTTTCTCATACAAATACCCCTGAGAACGATGGCCTTGGTCAAGAAAGACTATTCGATAAAAATCACACTCTTTTCGAAATACTTTAGCCAGCTGATTCTGGCGATTATTATAATTAATTGGTTAATAAATTTTTAGTTAAGTAGTAAATCATGGCTGTAATTTCTTGTCCAAAATGTAGTAAACCTACAAAAAGAGGCGGTTTCGCCACTTGGCAAATCATCGTTGCTATTTGTTTTTTCCCACTCGGCCTGTTGGCGCTATTAGCGGGGCGTAAACCCAGTATTTGCCACAGTTGCGGATTTTCTTGGGAAGGCTAAGGCCCTTAAGTTAACGGGACCTTTTCCGTAAACGAAAAACTGACCGAACGCGGACCTCAATAGCGGAGTTCGCGTTTTTGTTTATTCCCCTATATCACTTTCGCAAGGCCCGACCGTACTCCGCCAATCATTTGCCAAATACCAAGAATGGAAAAATACTCTGAACAGATAAAGCGAATAAAATCGAAACTGCCAAAGGCAGCCAAAGCCGATCCGGACCTAAAAGTGTTTGGCGCCGACAGTCACAACTATTCCTTGGGATCGCCCGCCAATGCGGAAGATGTGATGGCTTTCGAAAAAAAATATTCCGTCAGCCTGCCCGATTGTTTCAAGGCTTTTATCCTACAAGTGGGCAATGGCGGTAGCGGTTTCCAAACATCAGGCGCCGGGCCGTTTTACGGCATATATCCTTTCGATAAAGGTGTGGGATATCTGATGTACGACGATATCGAAATGTACCTCAAAAAAGATTGTACGCTTTGGCCTGGCATCACCGACGAGGATTGGGAAAAAATCAGCGAAAAAGCCGAAAGCGACGACATCTCGGACGATGAGTACGAGGAAGAAATCGGCCGTATTTATGGCGGTATTTTGCCCATTGGCTCCCAAGGTTGTACTTACCTCCACGGTATGGTTCTGGCCGGAAAATATCGGGGAAAAGTGGTGAATATGGATATGGATTTCCAGAAGCCGCGCTTTACTTTCGAAGACAATTTTTTGGATTGGTACGAAAGGTGGCTCGATGAAGTCATCTCCGGAGACCTTATCTGCGATACGGCGAGCTGGTTTGGGTACACCATGGGCGGGCCAGAAGAAAAACTTCTGGAAACGTTTCGCCACAGCGCCGATAAGAATACCAAAATTGAAGCGCTTTATGGGTTGTTGCGAAAAAAACAGCTGAGCCCTTCCGTATTGGATACCATTAGCCAAACGATGGAAAACGCCGAGGGCGATATTTACAGACTATCACTCCAGATTATAGTCAAAAACAAACATCCGAAGTGGAAAAGTTATTTGGCCGAAGCTGGCGAAAAGGACCTCTTGGCTACTTTTAAATTTATCTACTGGTACGACGAGCCTAATATTTCCGACTGGAAAGAATTTACGGTCAGTCTAATGCCAAGAGTTACCGAACCGGACACTTTCCGCTTCCTCACTTATATTCTTCAAGGATGCGCTTTCGATTACGGAAAACTAATCGCCGGGTTTATAAAAAACGAAAATGAGGAAATCAGATCAACAGCCGTCTATTCGCTCGGAAAACTGATGAAAAAGGAAGATTATCTGGAAACCTTTATTCTGGGATTGAACGACCGTTCGAACCAAGTGGTACACTCTTCGCTTCAAGCCTTGTCCGGCGTAAAAAACAATAAGCTTCTGCCTCACTACGAGAATATAGCGCTCAGATTCCCCGTCGAAAAAGATTATATCTTGACTAATCTGGAATACAGACTATCAGAATTCGGGATAGACCTAAAACAGCTCAGGAAAGCGAACCAGGAAAAGTTTCGACAAAATCAGATAAATAACCAAAAGCGATAACGCATTATCTATTCCCCAAAAAAGATTGTCTATAACAAAAGAAATAAAGACCTTAACTTCTATCAGAATACCGAACCCAATCCTTAAGCCATTAAAGCCGGACAATTACGGCCATACCAAAAACCGATGAAAGCGAAACTGATAATCGCCCTCCTGTTTTTATTGATCTCGGGCACCGGCGTAGCGAAAAGTGGCGACCGGTATATTTTCTTTATCCATAACCGATTTCTGGAAACCCACGGACTTGATGAACTCCACCCGACGTTTGGCAGAATGGAATACCGGGAAATTTTATCGGAATTTAAGAACAGCGGATTTAAGGTCATTAGCGAAATCAGAAACGGGAACGTAAATGCCCGGGAATACGCCATCGGTGTTACGGAACAAATTGACAGCTTGATCCGAAGCGGAGTCAAACCGAGCGAAATAACGGTCGTCGGGACTTCAAAAGGAGGATATATAGCCCAATACGTATCGACATTCGCCAATAACCCGGATTTGAATTTCGTTTTTGTCGCATGTTTCCAAAACAGTGACATCGAAGACATTCCGGAGATTAACTTTTGTGGAAATATCCTTACGATTTACGAAAAATCGGATCCGTTCGGAGTCTCAGCCTTGGAACGAAAAGAAACTTCGGCTTGTGATATCCGCCATTTTGAAGAAATAAAACTGAATACTGGCATGGGACACGGTTTTTTGTTCAAGCCATTTAAAGAATGGATCGTCCCGACCGTGAAATGGGCAAACGGGAACTATAAAGTGAACTGACTTCGATCCACAGACAAATCAATACCATCTACGATTTTTTAAAACCGAATTAATGCTAACCGTAACGGGCAAAACATACGAGGAGATCCATATTGAATTCCTGAAAGAACGAAAGAGTTTTCTATCACGCAAAGAGCGTAGAGATCAGATCCGGGCCAAACTTTCCGAGAAAGAGCGGGAAGCGCTGGACAATAATTTCAGCGCTCTGTTTATGAAGATAGTTTACGAAGGAGCGGAAAATGTGGACGAGCTGGAGGATATGCTTGAACGAGGAGCGACAACCACAGCCTTTGAGGACTATGAACTGACGAGTCAACCAAATTTGGCGAAAGCCCTTCGGGAATGGCTAATATATAAAACCGAGGAAGGAATCGAATTGCCGGATACGGTGGCCAAAGCGCTGAACATAACCGTAGAAGCGGGGGACGCTTTTCTCACCAATCGGTTTTATGTGGGCAATGGCGGGGACACTCTAATCCATTTAATATTTTACGAATACTTCAGGGCGTTTTATTTGCCCAACCACCCCGATAATCCAGAAACCAAGAAAAGAAGCGATTTTGCCGAACAACTATTATACAAAATAACCGCACAGGCGGGGAGTTCTTACGAATTCTGGTCTAAGTTTATTTTCGATATCGGATTTCATTATACGCACTACGTAAATAACGGAGGAAAGCACCATGAGCGAAACCTGCTTCGCTTTTACACCTATTGTTTTCTATACCATAGCGGTGGTTTTTTCCAGCGTTTTTTTAACGAATACGAAAGCCATTATTCAAAAATCGAATCCTTTACAGCACTGCTCGTAAAAATCGTTTTGAGTGCGGAATCGTTGCGCGCTGACCTATTGCAATACGCCGACGCGAGGAAAGGTATTTTCTCAAGGCGTTTTGACCTTAGCCATTACAATTCTGTTCTCAAAGACGAGATTGACAAGGTAATCGGCATAATGCTATCTACGGCATCAAACAGGAAAATAATATGCCAGGCCATTAATGATTCAAAGTGGCTCCGAAAGCAATTCCTGAATTCCCCAAAAAGTATTTTCAGAATAGCGCGGGAAAAGACCATGCTCAAAATCTTCCTGAAAAAGGAAAGGCAAGCGCTTTTGGAACTAAGGGACAATAACGGGAACGACTTGCTATTGCACACGCTAAAACTGAAGGGAAAAACCGAAAACAATATAAAACTATTGCTCGGCCACGGCTTTGGTTTGGATACTGTCGATAATCACGGGAATTCCGCCAGATCTATTCTTGAAACAAGAAAAGACCTTACGATACCATAAAACACTCGATAACTCAAATGACCATTTTCACAACAGAACGACTCGCCGCCAGAGAGCTGATGCCGGCGGACGCTGACCATTATTTCGATATGATGGGCAACCCGAACGTTATGAACCCTATTCCGAGAGAAGTGATGAGCCGGGAAGAAAGCGACGCTCACTTGGAAAATTTCCTGAATACGGATATGAGCCAAACCGACACGAAAGTGTGGGCGATAGAGATCAAAGACGGAAAAGAATTCATAGGGCTTTGTGCCTTTTTGAAAAACGACGAAAACGAGGACGAAATCGGTTACCGGCTAAGGGAAAAGTATTGGAGAAGGGGTTTGGGAACGGAAATTACCAGAGGCTTGATCGAATTCGGATTCGGGAAAATGGGAATGGAAAAAATCACCGCCGATGTGGATACCAGAAACCTGAACTCGGTAAAGATTCTGGAAAAATTTATGTCGCCGGCAAAGGAGTTTTTTAATGATTCGGACGATTGTGTGGATCGGCGGTATGAGTTGTTTAGGGCTGATTGGTTGGGGCGGTAAATGAAAATATATTAAAAGCTGTTCAGCTACATCACAATTAACCGAGGTAATAGAGATGGCTATAAGCAAGAAAAACAAAAGCCGTATAAGGATTAACGATAACGAATATCTGTGGTGGGTCTTTGAAGAACAGGATCAAACAGAATTTGATGGCTTTCAAGTTAAAGTTGTTTGCTCTAACCAGACACATTTCTTGAAATACGGTTTACAACAGCCAGAGAGCAATCGAAAAGTTGTGCTTGCTTTAAGAGATTATACAAAACTTGTCCATTTATCATCTCCTCCTAAATTCGAAAATGGTAATGGCATAATAACGAAAAGTGGCATCTATAGAATGTTAAAATGGTGCAAAAATAATGATCGCCAAATTCAGTATGCTTTACACGGACATAATAATGATTTAGCCAAAAAGGAAAAGCTTTTGTTGCTAAAGGAACTTCAAAAGAAACTGGCTTAGAACACTCTTTATTGTCAAAACCAATGAAAAACCTAACGCATAAAACAGATCCAAAAGTAGACGAGGTATTCGCCAATTACCCTGATGGTGTGCGGGATAAAATGCTTTTTTTGAAAAAGTTGGTGATAGAAACCGCCAAAGAAACGGACGGCGTTGACAAACTGGAGGAAACGCTGAAATGGGGCGAGCCCAGTTTCGTTACGAAAAACGGAAGCACGCTCCGAATGGACTGGAAGAGGAAAAGCCCCGATCAATACGCCATGTATTTCCAATGTTCAAGCCGGCTCGTGGAAACGTTTAGGGCCGTATTTGAGGACCGGTTCGAATACGAAGGAAATCGGGCAATCATATTTCAGCTTGACCAGGATATTCCCGTAACGGAACTAAAGGAATGCATAAAAGCGACGCTGACTTACCATAAGGTAAAACACCTGATAACGCTGGGAATCTGAAAAACCCGAAATATAAAACGCTGAACGGGGAAGAAACACGGCTGATAGAATTCCATAAGGCCTACGGCAATACGGAAATAGAGGAATGGACGGAGTCTGTCGAGCAATCAAGCAATCCGTTTTTTCTCAAGGAATGCGCCGAGATATATAATTGGAATGACGGAATGGAATTCCCTATAGCTATCGCCAACAACCAGTATTGCGACAAGGGCACGGCACTTACCTTATTTTGGTTGGCCGGAGGCCTATCTGTTTTTACCGGCGAAAACAAACGTAACGAACACAATGGCGAGTGGTTCGACTTCTGCGAAACGCTGATTGACCGATTGACAAAAAACGTATACCCCGAAGGCCCCGTCGATTTTGATCCACCCATAAATAAAGTGACCGCCTACAAGTACAGAAAAGCGGGTATCCCCGCCACGCTGTATGAAAAAGTGGAAGGGAAGAAATCATAATAGGGATATGAATAATAGCCTGAGCAGAATCAATACGGAAGTTTACAGTAAGTGTGGCTTAGTGATTTCCAACGTCCGCACGGAAAGTGAGGGCAAGGAGTACCATGCCTGCCGGTTTGAACTGAACGGTTTAAAAATAATCAGTAGAAACGGGAAGGTGACTCCCAAAAAGGCCGGACAGTTTGTGACTTTCTGGAAAAGAAACCAAGAAGATATCACCGAGCCGTTTCACGTGTCCGACCCTATAGATTTTTATGTCATAACGGTGGAAGATAAAGACCGGCTGGGCCAATTCGTTTTTCCGAAAACCGCACTGATAAAAAACGGAATCCTATCAACAGACAAAAAAGAAGGCAAAAGGGGCTTTAGGGTGTATCCGCCTTGGGATAAAGCGGGAAACAAGCAGGCGGAAAAAACCCAACAATGGCAGTTGGCCTTCTTTTTTGAAACCGGCGGAGAAAACGGAATTGGAAAGGCGACCGGACTTTTCGGACTAAGTTGAAGGGGCGTTTCCAAACGCCACTAGTTACGCTGAACCAAGCGTAACTTTTTTTGTATCGCACTCTAGTGCTTTTTATCGATCAAATTACAGAACCCCAGCAAATTTTCAAGATGCGTCGTAAAGGGTAACAGCGTCTTTTTGACACGGATTTCATCATATGTGATATTTACAATTTGAAGCAAACGGTAAATTGGAAAAGTATTATTTCAGTTACCGAACACTTTTAATATCTCGCACATGAAATTTCGTTCTGTATTTACGGTTTACTTTTTTACCGCACTGGCTTTTTTCGCCTGTACCGAAAAGCCTTCCAAAATCATCGATTCGTATATCTATCTCCAAAACGACGGACGAAGCAAAGACCAGTGGAAACTAGTATGGTCCGACGAATTCAACGGCCCTAGCCTTGATACGACCAAATGGACAAAAATTCCCAAATGCGAAGCCGCTTGGTGCAAACATTTGAGCGATGATCCCAGATGTTTCGAATTTTCCGACGGAAAGCTTCACCTTCTCGGCATAAACAATCCCGATACTCTATCCGACCCGCGTCCGTACCTGACGGGCGGAATATGGAGCAAAGGAAAATTCGCTTACCAATACGGAAAAGTGGAAATCCGGGCGAAGCTGGAAAGCGCCCAAGGCGCTTGGCCCGCAATATGGATGCTGGCGGAACAAAATAAATACGGGGAGTATCCGAAAAACGGCGAAATAGACATAATGGAGCATCTGAACTTCGATAGCCTGATTTATCAAACCACGCATTCGCATTATACCCTGAACCTTAAGCAAACGAAAAAACCTCCGCACGGTGGCACCGCCGCTTTCGATCCCGGCGTGTTCAATACTTTTGGCCTTGAGTGGTATCCGGACAAGCTGGTTTTTACGCTCAACGGCAAGCCATCCTTCAGCTATCCCGCCCTAAAAGGCGTCGATTCCAGCCAATGGCCTTACGACCAGCCGTTCTATCTTCTGATAGACCAACAGTTAAAAGGCTCTTGGGTCGGTGATGTCAATCCCGAGCACCTGCCCGTACGGATGATTATAGATTGGGTGCGGGTTTACCAATAATATCGGTGGCCCGTATTTTGCGGAAATCCCCGTAAAAAATCCGGAGAATGAGCGCTTACCGAAGACTTGATTTGCACGAACGAAATATGATCCTGCGCCTACGGGCAATGGGCGAATCGCGCCGTGCTATCGCAAAGTTTTTGAGGCGCTCGCCATCCACCATCAGCCGGGAGCTTCAGCGCAATACCATCCAGTTTTCCGGATACTGCCCCGACTTGGCGCACAGACTCGCCGAAGCCCGCCAACGCATATGCGTAGGCCACAACCGCCGGCGCCCGGAATACAGACGTCTGGTGGGCGTAAGCGATTTCCGGCTAAAACTGCCCCGGGTGTTTATAGCTTGGCATTCCGACGACAAATTTTACCGCCGTGGCCTTACCGGCTTTATCGGTAGCCAAATGTACCGGCTCAGGTCCCTATTCACCACAGACGAAAAGCCCTTCCATTATTTCGAACTCTTCGAACACCACCGCCTACTCCGGCGCTGGTGGCGCTGGCGAGAGTTCCGCGCCGAGCTAAAAGCCATCCAAAACGGCGAGAAAATAAAACCGCCCCCGAAAAAACGAAGGCCTAGCCTAAGCTACAGCAAAAGCCCAAAAACCGAAGCCACACCAAAAATACAACCCGCCACACACCGCCGGGCCGGATAATCCTGCCCGAAATATTACAAAAAGCCCGCTTTTTTCCATTTAAAGGAAAAGGGCAGGCTTTTTTCGTCTCCGGAATGGTGACCTTTCCAGAAAGCGGTGATTTTTATATGTGTTTTTGGGAGCTCTTTGAGAGGGATTGTGATTTTTTGGAAATTTTTTCGAGTTGATTTTGGTGTTGCGTTGGCTCACGTGAGTTGGCGAGCTATATTTTAATCATATTTTCTGCTTTTAATTTAAATTTAAGGGGTGATGTCACTAGATTATGATGTGATTACTTCTCTGGACGGACTATTAAATTATCAGTGAAAATAAACGGTATTACTGTTATTGACTGTTATGCAAAATTAAAAATGAGCCGAGCGATTAAAAGAAAAATTATAGTAAATCAAGAAGTTTACTTTTGGGTTCTTGATGGAAATACTATTGATGGCCTTAACGAAAACCGCATTAAGGTTCATTCAAATAAGTTGACTAAAAGCATATTGTATATTGACCCTTATAAATGGCACTTTGAAATACGACCTAAGACAATAGAACAAGCAATTTTATTTGCTATAAAAAATGGATGGAACCCTGAAGGAAAAGGAAAAACCACCTATCTATCAATGACAGATGAGGGTGATTTTTTTGTTGTTCCAGAAGGTGTGAAATTTGGTTTTCTCAATAAAGAGAATAATGCATAGTTTAAATGAACAATGATAAAATGCAAACATTGGCCAAGTCTAAAAATATTATAATTGAAAGTGAATATGAAACTGTTGAGTTATCCTTCATTAAAAATTATGGATTCAAAAAAAAATCTGTAACAATTGGTGATTTTTACGGCGACCCTGAATGTGCTATTATCTCTAAAGATGAAACATACTGTGTCGTAGGTGGCTGTGGTCTTATTGTATACTGGATTAAGAATCCCTTAGAAGAATTTGAATATGACAAACGAACTAAACAATTTCAAGAATATTTCAGGAAACCAAATGACATATGGTGGATTACTTCAATTCAGCAGTTAAAAGGTCATATAGTTAAGTTTGAGGTCAATTCCTCAGAAACTGAGGAAAAAGAATCTTTTGAAATGAACGTTAAAAACGGTGAATTGAAAAGGCTCTAGAATCAAATAAAAAAATTGCATAACACTATGTAAAAATGCATTAAACGTTGGCGTAATTATAAATGAAGACAACTGAATTAATAAATAAATACGATAAGTCAAAGGGATTAAGTGAGAATGACTTTTCAATGATACTTGAGTCCAACAGAGAAAATACTGTTAAGGAGCTTAGGAAAAAACCAAATCGAGAATTTGCATTAGACTTATTAGCATTTGTCATCGAGAACAGACAAAAAGAAAATTATAATATTGGTGATGGTGAAAATATAATGTTCGCATCCTACCTAGTAGGACTTCACAAACATGTAGAAGATTGTTTGGTAATTTGGAAAGCAAAAACTATTGATTTTGATGCTTCTTGTTTAGTAGATATTCAATTAGTTGTCTTTGCAGGCGTTGACATTACTCTCAAGTATTTAAAGAACTTAAAGTCGGATGATAACTCAGAAGAACTGTTTAAATACATTCAAGACTGTAAAGAAGCAGGAGATTTTGATGAAATAGACGAATACTTTTCAAATGAAAATATTCCTTGGTGGGTTTAACGCAAAAAAACATAAAATTGAAATTAACAAAATAGAAAGGCCCAACATGCGCTAAAAAACCATAACTCACTACGTTCGATAAGCCATTATCAGCACCTTCATTATAAGTAATCGAAAACACTATGTCGAGAAATATATTACCTAAGGATCTCGAAACAATATTTATAAAAAACATCCTTTTTGAACTATCTGACAAAGAGTTTCTTGCTATCATTGATAGTCAAATGTCTAATCTAAAGAAATATGTAGAGGGAGAAGAGTGTATTGAAATTTTCAACTTTTTCACAACAAGCTCAAATAAAACAATCAATTACAGAAAAATATTAGCCCATTCAATTTGGGGCAAAAACATCGATTTGCACAAGCTAGACAACGAACGAATTAAACAAATTAACCGAAAGCAAGAGAAATTTATATCGATAAATAAAATCATCAATATACATGATTGGTTAAGCGGAGGAACTACAATTACTTACGAAGGAGTGGATGGTATAGAACACAAAATTGTGTTTGAATATCCGTTTGACAGATTTATTATTAATACAGCTTCTTTAGTTGGCTCTATTTATTATGATGACAAGCTAGTCCCAGTATCTTCCAATTTAGAGGGTAGTATAGTTAAAGAATTAGATAGGTTTCGAAGTAAAGGGAATAACCATGCTCTTGAAGATTTATTAAACTTCATTCAATTGGGTGAATATAAAAATATTGCAAATAAACTAGGTAGATAACATTTACAACATGCGCTGTTTTCCATAGACAAAATGAATAAAGACTTAAAACTCGAAGCATTGATAGAGGCCTGCGGTTATGGACTTTTGGAACCGGCCAAAAGGCTAATCGATGATGGGGTCAATGTCAATGGATATCAAGACAATTTATCTCCTTTGATCGCTTCTGTATACGGACAAAATATTGCGCTTGTAGAACTTTTGGTAAAGTCAGGAGCGATAATCAATCAAGGTGAACTATAGTACCCTCGATTCTTAGGACCAGTAAAGTCGATTTTTAAGTAAATTTTAAACGGTTGTCGCTATCGTCGAGCCCGTGTGAATGTTGATAAGTCCTTTCACATTCTGTTTTTTCTTGGACTTATCAATATTTGCATGGGCATACGCGGTGGCTTTCGCTTTTGACGCTCCGCTAAAAACATTTTCCGGCTTCAGGTTCTCGATTCCTTGGTGATCCCTGTTGTGGTAGCGTCGCAACCATTTCTCTATCCCCAAATACAACTTTAAACCGTTGTCGGCCGGATTCAGGTAAATATGGTCCCTTTTTAGCGTTCTCCAAAAGCGTTCGATGTAAATGTTGTCCAAGGCTCGGCCTTTGGCGTCCATACTGATGTTTATTCCCTCTTTCTTGAGATAGTTCACGTATTCCCCGCAAGTGAACTGGGAACCTTGGTCACTGTTGAGTATTTCCGGTTTACCGTGAATCTCAACGGCCTCACGCACCACTTTTAAAGACGCCGCGGCCTCAAGCGTATTGCTCAAACCCCAACCCACTATGTACCTGCTGTAGACGTCGATAATCGCCGTCATATACATGAAACCGCTAGCCATGGCTATATAAGTGATGTCTATCGACCAGACCTGGTTTTTCCTGACAACTTTCTTTTCCTTAAGCAGATACGGGTAAACGTATTTTGCCTCTCCGGGCTTGCTCAGATTCTTTTTCGGGTAAATAGGGTAGAGATTCGCTTTGCGCATCAAGCGCCTAACCCTTTCATAGGAAGGGTTGAATCCTTGGTCACGCAAGGCTGATCTCATGCGCAAAACTCCCGCCGTGGGTTCGTCGATCATGTGCCGGTCCATAAGGCGCATCAACTCCAAGTTTTCCGCGTTTTCCCCCTTTGGGCTGTAGTAGTATGACGAACGGTAAAGCTCCAGACAGTCGCACTGACGGCGAATGCTCAGCTTATCCCCGGGGTCGACAAGGAGACGCAAATCTATAGACGCCCCAACTTCTTTAAGCTTTTTTTTAGGAAGTCGTTTTCCATCTCAAGCTTTCCTATTTTACTGTACAGTTGGTCTGTCGCCTTCTCCGTTTTCTCGTGTTCTTTTCTATCTTTGCCACCCTCAAAAACGCTGGACGAGCGCTGCAGAAACTCATTTTTCCATTGTGAAATCTGGGTGGCGTGAAGATCGTACCGTCTGCAGAGTTCTTGGGTGGTTTCTCTTTCCTTCAGTGCTTCGATCGCTACTTCCGCCTTGAATTTGGCGCTGAATTTTCTGCGTGTCGTTCTCGTTTTCATGCCCATAATTTAGTGATTTTTAAACTAAGACACTGGTCCGAAAATTCAGGGGTATTATAATCCATTATCTCCATCGTAAATTTTTCGCCCAGACTTTTCGGTGATTTTCGTTCCTCTACCACCCGCAAATACTCTTGAAGCGTTTTGGCGTAAACGCTTCCGCCTACTTCTCCATACAGACGGCAATCGGGGTGAAACACCTTCTCCAAAGCGGTGATGTCACCGCAGAAAATTCCACGGAAATATTCATCGATCAGCGCAATGATCGCAGGCTTATAAGACTCTTCCATATACCCGTTAATTGAGATCGGTAAAAACTCCAGGACGGAAATACCCGTCCCGTTCCAGTAAAAAAATCCGCAACTATGAAGCGCTTGGGCCGGGTGTTTTACCCTCGCTTCTGGGTAACGCCCCATTCACCCCCCAATTGTCAAGTGGCACTTCATCAATAAGTACGTGCGTGTACTTCGGGTCTTTGTCCAGCACATCCACCAACAATTGCGTGGCTCCGGCTATCAGGCGTTGTTTCTGTTCAAGGGTGATATTCGTGTCCGTTACTTTGATGTTGATAAAAGGCATATCCTTGCGGTTTGTGTTTTGTAATAATTACACCGCAAAGATGCCCGGCCTAGCCATAAACGGGGAAGCGCTTATATCACTTCTTTTCCGTGACATAGATCACACGAAGCCAGTCTACGATTGTAGACGGCTCAGGGTTTCTCTGGAAACGCCGAGATACGAGGCTATAAGTTTTTTCGGGATGCGGTGGATCAGTTGCGGATACTGAGACATCAGAAAATCATAACGCTCCCGGGCTGAGTTTTTGAGCAGGGAAAGGATTCTGTTTTGCTGGGCTATGCGTCCCAATTTGCTTTTTTTTGCCCAAAATCGCTCCATCTTATGCATCTCCGAGGTGAGTTTCTCCCTGTTGTCCCGGGTAATGTAGAGCAGTTCGCAATCTTCCAGACAATCAACCGACGTTTTGGCTACCGTCCCCTTCACAAAGCAGGGCCTGTTCATAAAGCGTCTGAGAAAATAGGAGCTTACCACCATGAATTGCAATTTTGAATTACCACAAACAAACTTGCGGTTGATGGATAAGCTCCCAAAAAAACGAAATTAATCAATACTACCTCCAGTTACAACTAAGCCTTGTAGACCACAGGAACGCCAAGGGGAAGAAGCACGAACTGGCTTTTGTCGTACTGTGCTTTATGCTTGCCGTATTCAGGAGCGGAGGAAAACTCAATTTCTCACAGATTCACCGCTCAATGAAAAGGGATCACGATTATTGGCGGGATTTCACAGGTGGTAAAAGTAAGTGTTGTGTGAGCCGTGTTCAACTCCGAAGAATCCTGAAGGATACAGATATACAGGGACTTAAGGCGGTTGCTGAAACCACTTTTAACGCAAACGAAACTATAGATCCGCAAGCTCTTCAATGGTTTTCGATTGACGGTAAAGAACTCCGGGGGAGTATCGACAAATCCTCAGGGGACAAACGCGGGGAAAGCGTGGTTCTGGTTACCGCGCAAGAAGATAAAACCAGCAAGGTTGTAGGCTACTATTCGGGTACCAAAGACTCCGAGCGGGGTATTGTCGACGAATATTTTGAAACTCAATCCGGTCTTTCGGGAACGGCTTATACGATGGATGCCCTTCACAATAATTCCGGGTTACTGGAGGGAATCCATGGAAAACGGGGCGTCTACCTTTCACAAATAAAAGGGAACCAGAAAATACTCCGTGAAGACCTTCGAGACATGGAGCGGAGATCAGAATGTTTGGATTATAAAAAGACCGTCGAAAAGGGCCATGGCAGGATCGAAACAAGAATATACCGGACCTACCCGGTGGAAACGGGATGCTTGGAGCGTCGCTGGTCGAATACGGGGATGAGCTGCTTCATACGGGTAGACCGTACCCGTAAAGTCGTTAAAACAGGAAAAACATCAAGCGAGACATCATACTACGTCAGCAATATAAATACCGGTCTTATTGATCAATACAACTTGCCTAACGCCGTAAGGGGACACTGGTCCGTAGAGGCAAACAATAATATGAGGGATACGAACTTCGGAGAGGACGGGTTAAGGAGCCTTGTCTCTGGTATACAGCAAAGTGTTTCATGTATTTTGACTGCTGTAATGAATATTTTGATCCAAAGGAACGCTGGTGAAAATATGAATGAAATGCGAGAGGAGATCGTAGCAGATATAAATTCTATTCACCAATATTTTAATAGATAGACCTTTATGAACAAGCCCTGCTTCACAAAGGCCTCGTAATCGGAAGTCCACCAGTTTTCCATAGCGAATTGAAGGATATGCTCTTTGCCGGACTCGGCATAAAAATATGTTTTCAAACAGCCTTTGACCACCCAATATTCCTTATCCACATAATCTCCCTCCTGTATCAGATACTGGTGTTTGCGCTTGCGTACGGGAGTAAAATGCCCGAGAATAAAGTCGAATTCCTCATCGGATACGGGAACGATTTCCTCAATATGAGATTTTAGCGGATGGAGCATTGGTTTAGGATTTCAAAGGAATAAGCTAGCTAGAATTCTTAAATTGCCAAAACACGACAACCCAAAGCTGAGACAGGCGAAAGCGCCTGAAACTCAACAAACCTATACAAGTATGATTGACAGATTTTTAAACGCCAAACATTGGCAATTATTTACGTTAACTTTTGGGATCCCGGCTCTTTCTCAATTTTTCATGATGTTCTTTATGATAATGAATTTTTCCGACAACACAGATCCAGATCCTCTCATTATGCAAAGCTATATGGGCGTACTCTTTCTCATATTCATAATCTTTGCGAGTACATTTTACGGGTGGTTTTGGTCTGTATCCATCGGACTACAGAAGACTATTCCCGAAAATATAAAAATGAAGATTAGACGGTTCAAGATATTTTTCTTTATCCCGGTGGTTTACATCTTCCTTATCATGTTATTTTTTGTATTCTTCTTGCCCGACTTTATCTCAAATAACATAGAACCTGATATAAGGCAAATGGCTACCGTATTCGCCGTTATCGTCCCCCTACATTTTCTTTCTATGTTCAGCATACTCCACACTTTATACTTCTCGGCAAAAACTTTTAAAACCGCCGAACTGCAACGTGAAGCGGAGTTTTCGGATTTTATAGGAGAATTCTTTATGATTTGGTTCTATCCTATCGGAATCTGGATCGTTCAACCGAAAATAAATAAGATGATCAACGGACAATACACACTCAAATAGCGTATTGAACTAATAAATGACAAATAGGCACTGGATTAGGTCATCATGTGCCAACAACCCACAAAAGCCCGTCCTTTTCCCGCTCTATGCGGAAAAGGATGGGCTTTTTTTAACTACAAAACCAACTCCTAGAATACGACAAAAAATACTATTAGTTATATTTTTTATACTTAATTATTATAAAATAAAATTAATACAACTATATTATAACATATCTATTTGCACAAAAACAAAACGGGCGCATTCTTTTTAGTTAAGGCACTCATCATTATATTTTTCACCATTAATCAAACCCCATGAAAAACCTACTAATAATCACACTGGCTCTTTTTACGATCAATTCCTTTGGTCAGGACTACTCTTTAAATGATTTCACATTAGACTCGCTCCCTCTGGGGGATAAATTGTATGAAGCCAACCACTCAAAAGACAATTGGCTTATTGAGAAGGTTGGCGAAAGAATAATTATAGAAAAAGACCTTTACAAAAGAACTGAAGCTCCCGAATTACCCTTTTCCAGTAAAAAGATAGCGTCAACATTGAATAAAAGGTCTACTGTCAAACACATTCATAAAGTAAAAGACGGTTATCTATTAGGGTATAATTCCGGAGAGTTTGGTGGAGGTCTGTATTTTATCTCAAATAATGGAGAACACGGATATGCTATCGAGCAATCTCAACGAATTCGGCAATTCATTTCTTTCAATAATAAAATTTTTGCGCTAGAAGGCTTGGCGCATTTAGGGACAAGCCAAGGATGCCTTTTGGAATTAAAAAAGGAAGGCAAGTGGGTTATCTCAAAAAAGATTACGCTACCCGATTCACCTGACTACGGCATCCAACACAAAGACGAGTTACTAATTGTAAGCTCTGAGCATGTTGTAAGCTTTAACCGGAAAGAAGAACTAAACACCGTTCTGAAAGCTCCATTCTATTGGGGGATGCTTTACCCTTCCTCAGCTATAATTGACGACAACAGCCTCTATATTGCTATGCGTAAAGGCATTCTGAAAATTTCGGATTTTTCTCAAAGCCCGACTTATAAATGGTATGTCAAAAAAGGCAGTAACAGCACGCACTAGAAACACGTAACTCGCGAGGCCATTTCATCACCAACCTTAAACCAATACGAAAGTATAAAAACGGATTCATTTTTCTGGAAACCGGTTTGGGCCGTCGGCTATTAGTGTATATGAATGCGCCTGAAATTTCGCTATACAAAATAACCGCTCGCATCCGGTTTCTAACAAGTCCAAAAGCCACTGCGCCAAGTTTAAGAGGCGCCGGCCACATCACGTCTTGACACCAACGCCAGCTTTATATTTGTTACAGTTCCAAACGTAAGAAACCATATGCCAAAACGGCCCGTATTTTGCGGAAATCCCCGTAAAAAATCCGGAGAATGAGCGCTTACCTACGCCTTACTTTATACGAGAGAGAATTTATCCTGCGCCTGCGCGCCAAGGGATATTCAACGCGATTTATAGCGAAATTCCTAAGGCGCGCGCCGTCCACCATCAGCCGTGAGCTAAAGCGCAATACCATACAGATTTCCGGCTACAACCCGTACCTGGCCCAAGACCTGGCCGAAGCCCGCCAACGTATTTGCGTAGGCCACAACCGCCAACGTCCCGAATACAAACGCTGGGTAGGCGTGCGGGATTATCTGCCCAAACTGCCCAGAATATTCGTAGCCTGGCATTCCGACATAAAGTTTTACCCCCGGGGCTTCACCGGATTTATGGGAAGCAATGTCTATCGGCTACCTTCCCTACTCGCCACCAAAGACAAACCATTCCACTTTCTTGACCTCCTGGAATGCCACCGCCTACTGCGAAGATGGTGGCGCTGGCAAGAATTCCGGGAACGGCGGGAAGCCATATACAGTGGCAGAAAGCCCGCCGACCCCATACCAAAGAAAAAACCGCTGCGCCTAAGCTACAGCAAAAGGCCAAAAACCGAAGCCATACCGAAAACACAACCCGCCACACTCCGGCAGGCCGGATAACCCTACCCAAAATATTGCAAAAAGCCCGCTTTTTTCCATCTAAAGGAAAAGGGCGGGCTTTTTTTCGTCTCCGGAATAATAGCCTTTTCGGAAAGCGGTGTTTTTTAGACGTATTTTGGGGAGCTCTTTGAGAGGGATTCTGATTTTTTGGAAATTTTTTCGAGTTGATTTTTGTGTTGCGTTGGCTCACGTGAGTTGATGAGCTATATTTTAATCACATTTTCTGCTTTTAATTTAAATATAAGGAGTTATGTTACTAGATTATGATGCGGTTATTCCTCTGGACGGACTGTTAAATTATCAGTGAAAATAAACGGTATTACTGTTATTGATTGTTATGGCTAATTTTGAGATAAAAAAAAACATATTAATTCTTATTTCCCTTATTTTCATAACTTGTAGCCCTAAAACAATAACAACAATTCACATTGAATATGCCGATATTTTTGGTGAAATCAATAACGAGATTCCGCAATATGATTCTTTAGTGATAACACTTTCTGGAATTGATACATTAAGCTACGGGAAATATGCTCTTTTAAAGAATAGTAAATTAAGTTCATTAAAAACTGGAATTTGGAAAGAGTTTCACTCTAAAGGTGTCAAAAAATCGGAGGGGGAATATAAAATTGGTCATTATGTTGATTGCTGTACTGGAGGCGCTTGCATGAGTTACTATCATTATAAAATTGGTGAATGGAAATATTATGATTCTTTAGGCAATCAAAAATTTAAGTTAAAATACTACCCCGATACATTACATGTAAATACAAGGTGTCAAGGTGGAGATTATGCTCCATTTGGTTTGATAAAGAATTTTTCGAAATTAGAATACCTGTATGATTTAAAACCAGATGATATCTTCCAACTACAAAAAGTCGAAATAATTAGCAAAGACTCAAGAAGGAAAACGATAATAACTCCTATTTCGGGAGAATTGGTTTTTAATTATGAATTAAATAATAGCCATAAAATACACTAAAAACGTATAGCTAAATCTTAAACAGACAAAGAAAAAGTGATAGAAAAAATACTTTTTACAACTATATTTATTATTAGTCTTTCTGGAATTCAAATAGCTAGTTTTGAGGATTGGTTAATTCTATCTTTTGTCATTCAAGCACTATGGGTATGTAATTTATCTAATAAAACCCTTAAACAATATAAGTCTAAAAGAAAAAAGGAAACTATAATTCTGACATTCAATAAAACTCTAATTCCCATACTTATATTGGATATTATCACAATTGTATTTTCAACATCATTTGCATTTAGAATATTGTTTGCTCATTTATATAAGTCAATAATTGTAATCAGCGTTCTTGGTATCTCCATTTCACTAATTGTAAACTATCACATTATAATCAATAAAATAATTGAAAATAGTAGCTCAACAATCAAAAAAATCATAGAAATAACATCAGCATTATTATACCCAATAGGTGTTTATGTGATTAAAATAGGTCATAAAAAAGGTGTACGTAATGACGTGTAAATCACAGAGTCTACCCCAAACGTGAAAGCACCTTCCCCCACAGGCGCAAGTATCCGTGCTTGTGATTTTTCTAACCGTAAGCTTCTCAGCTTGCCCGCACTGTTTTCTCAATCCGGTAAAGGCAAGCTAGGAATCTTATAGTTTGGCTGTTATAAGAATGGATTCTTGCTACGGCTTAAGGCAATCAATTTTCATCATATTTCCCACTTTTTATTCTAAATATAAGACGATTCTGTTAGATTATAATGCGGCCATTTCACTGGGGCTTTAATAGCATGTATAATCCGGAAAACGAAATGTACGCATTTTAAAAACGAAACGTGCCTGAAAAATTCACGCACGCACAAAGATACAAGTCTTTAGGAAGCATTTAAACGCCTCCTAAAGACTCTTCAATATGGTTTATAGTCTCCCTTGCCTCGATTCTTTTCTGGGCTATCTCAGGGTAATTTCCCTGTATCGTCAACCCCAATTCAAGGCATTTTGTAACCACCCAATCCGTTTCCTTCAGGTATTCCTGGCACTCGATAATTCTTTCCTTTTTCTTGCCCTCCAGTTCCACCTCTCTGGCCTTGTCCATCTCCTCCGAGGCTCTTTGGAAAAGTTTGCCGTCGGCGTCCATATCCATAACACAAACACCGTATAGGGTGACAGGTATTGAGTTTTCGGAAACAACCCCCTCAACAGGTTTAACCGACTCCTCGGATACGGTAAGTCCCCTTCTTTGTAACTCCTCGACGGACTTCGCCACACATTCGAATTCCAGGTACGGCGGAAAATCCAGCTTAACGCCTTTGTAATACTTCATATCAATTCAGGTCATACATTATGAATGTGAAATTGTGGTCTACCATATCGGCGTTACTGTTGAGTTTGTAGGTCCTAACCACAAAGTCGTTAGGGTTTTTCTCTTCCAAAGCGACTCCGCCTGAGGCCGTATCCCTGATTCCGCCGATAACGCCATAATACTGCTCCCCGAAATTATGGGTGATCCGGTATTTGGAGTCGGCTATTTTAGCGCTTGTGAATGGAAACCCACCGACTCGGTCTTTACCCCAATAATCCTTCCTTGTACCCGCCGAGGAAACATTCCCGGCACAAATAACCTTAAGGAAATCTTCCCGGTCAGTGGCCCAATTCGGGATTTTGTCCGCTTGGGTTTTCGCTTCTCCAGCCTTGTTAAGAGCGTTGACAGCTTGGTCATACGCCACCTTTACAGCCTTGGAAGTGGCCAACACATTACCGTTGTCAGAGCTGACCAAATCACTCCTGTCCAGATTAAATCCCGTTTTCTTAGTGAACTTGGGCTCCTTACCATTAGCCAGATCATAAGCGCTATCCGCCCGGTCTTTGGCCTTCTTAACGGCTGAACTGGTGGCCAACGTATCCGACGAGCCGGAAGTGTCGCTGTCGCTCTTATCCTTATTAAACCCCGTTTTCTTGGTAATCTTCGGCTCCTTGCCTTCGGCCAGAGAATAAGCGCTGTCCGCCCGGTCCTTGGCCTTCTTAACGGCTGAACTGGTGGCCAGCGTATCCGACGAGCTGGAAGTGTCGCTGTCGCTTTTGTCCTTGTTAAACCCGCTTTTCTTGGTGATCTTCGGCTCCTTGCCTTCGGCCAGAGAATAGGCGCTGTCCGCCCGGTCCTTGGCCTTCTTAACGGCTGAACTGGTCGCCAACGTGTCCGACGAGCCGGAAGTGTCGCTATCGCTCTTATTGAGGTTAAATGCGCTGTTTTTATCGAATGCAGGCTCCTTACCTCCAATCTGCTCAAAAGCCGTCGCCATCTTCGCTGTAAGAGCTTCGAGCGTATCGGGCCTTACAAACTGAAAAGGCTGTCCGGCTTCGGAGAACCTGAGATAGCGGGACATATAAACGTCTTTCAGGCTTTTGTCCTTGTACCGGCTCGGACCTATGGCCGGGTCCACCTCCTCGACGAGCTCCACCTTTCCTCCGGCGTTCTTGGTCGATGCCCGAAAGTGGATTGTTTCGCCCTGCCAAGCGACCCAGCCCTCGTTTACCTGTTCGCCCACCGACGCGGTGGCCAAGTTTTCCATCCCCGTAAGGATAAGGGCTTTTGTAGGGCCCGTGAGGCCCACGGTTCCACACAGCGCCCGAAAAGCCGAGACATAGGCCTGTTGCATGTAGAGCAGTGTCGTACTCTCAAGGGGAAAGCCCTTCAACTTGCCCTCCAGTTCCAGTCTTTTCATACCGTTACTATTTTGTATTTCTTTCCCGCCAATTTGAATTTGTTGACCAGCGATTTCATCACCGCCACGTCGTAGTTTACCGTACTGGGCACCTGTATTATGAAATCGGCGTAATCCGCCGCGTATTCCTCCTTCAGGTGCGTGTATGTCGGGCCGTCCGTATAGATCGGGTTGTTCTCTACGTTCAAATAAGAGAACACCCGAAGGGGAGAGCTTCCGTCCGCGATCCTGATCAGCGGATCGGTAGGCCCGGCGCCGAGGTTGAAGCGGTCGTTAAGCAGTTTCTCCATATACACGACCGTACTGTTGTGCCGGAGATCGTAGAGCGTCTTGTCCCGGAAGCTCCACAGGTCCGGGATTTTGCTCTCCCTGTTCTCCGTGACGCAGTAGGCCGTATACAGCTCGACTACCGGAGCCGTAAGGCTAAGCAACCACGCCAGACGCTTTGGCTTGCGGAAGGCCACGGGAACCATCCACGTGACCAGCTTTTTGTAATCGATATTAAATATCCGGCTCATAGGCTATTACCGCTCCCGAATTTTCGGACCTGTCGGCTAACGCCTTAATCGCCAGCTCCCTGCCCGCATTGTCCAACACTGTATAAGGTTCCGCTTTCCACTCCCCGGCTATGGCCAGATAACCGGCGAAGGGACTGTAAAGGCTCTTGAATTCGAACCAGTCCAAACCGCCGTATCGGGCCTCCATCCGTACCGCCGTTACATCGCTTACGCCTTCGGCTTTCTGGATACGGTCGAGCAGGTCGGTATTGACGAAATCGCCGTTAAAGTCCAAGTTGGCCAGGTAAGTGGTAACCGCCTCGTTTACGGGAAAGGCCCTCGGATCGGTTACCAAAGAGCCGTCCGGCGACATCACCAACGGGTTGTATCTTATCCAGATTCTCATACGCAGATCGTCCGGCGGATTGTTTACTATATCCAGCCTGTTGCCCGCGTCTTTTACCTTGTTCATGTATGCGCTGAAGCGGGTGTATTGCTCCTGGCTAAGAGGCTGTACCGTTCCGTTTTCCTCGGTCGCCACCTTGATCACCAGCACCTCTTCGCCTTCGACCACGGCGCAACGTCTGATCACGGCCAAGTCTTCCGTCTCTTCCTCCGTGGGCTTGCGGTATTCTTCGCCTTCCGAAACCGCCTGGGCGTAGCGCTCGCCGTCCCAGACAAGATCCAGCCCGTCCAGAAAACCCAGGCATTGTTCCCTGTACCAGCGGATGTTATGCGGACGGAACCGCTCGGCGATCTCCGCCACCTCGGCCCGGTGAGCGTCCATGAGCTTCTCCAGCGCCCAGATAGCCACGGCCACCACGTAAGCCCACAGGCGCCACTCGGCCACTTTCTTGGGGCTGTCCAGAGTGGCCAGTCCGGGCTCCGCTTCCTTGGCGGTTAGGATGGATTGTTGTATCTGTGTTATACTTCTTGCCATATTACATAGGTATAATCGCCCCTATTCTAACTTCCGGCTTCGGTCGGTGTTGCCGGACGCTGAGCGCTAAAAAGTACGGTTTGTTCCGTACGCGGTCCAAGTCCGGAACGGTCACGCCCCGGACCGACACGGCCCCGGTCCGGGTTTCGCGGAGCCGTTCGGACGGGGCCGACTTCCCCCGGACGCTTACCGATTGTGTTTTGGCCGAACTCACGCCGTCACCTCCTTGCGGAGCGTGAACCCGATCTTGATCTGCGTTACGTTCGGGATCAGCTGGGCGGTGTCCGGGTCATATCCCGTGTCCATGTTTCCCTTCCCGTTCGAGTCTACGAAGCCTACGCCGGGCTCCATCTTCTTCCAGCCGGTCCACGCTCCGTTGGAAAAGAAATCGGCTTCGAACACGAAAGCGCTCCGCTGTTCCGTGGCGGGGTCCGCGGTTTCGTACGGGGTGTCGTCCATCCGGGCGTTGGCCCAGCCTTCGGCGCTCCACGCCGTTTCGGAAGCGAAATCGATTCCGTCCACCGTAAGCGCATGCCCGAGCGGAATGGCCGTCGAGTGGAAAACGCCCTCTTGGCTGTTATCTAGCGTGATGAAAAATCCCGATTCCAAAACCAAATTCTGGCTGGTCGATTTGTAGTCGTTCCACAAGCTTTCCGCCGTTAGCCTTACGGCTACGTCGTACGCCCCCAGATATCCGCCCGTATCGCCTCCGTATCTCACCTTTTCCGAAACTTCGGGCCGTAACGAAAAGTCCGCGAACATGAAATTTGATTCCGTAACGTCTATCGGGTTGTTGAAAATATCGAAAGCGGTTGTCGCTCCAATATCATTCTCATCAAACGATTTGAGCCACTCTCCGCCCGCTTTCAGCTCCGCCAGACTTTTCAGCTCACCGTTGCGGTTTAGCTTCGTGTTTACAAAAAGCGAATAGTCATGGGCGTAAACGTCCGAGTACATATAAGACGTCTCTCTCAGATCGACAAAGATACAGTCCCGCACATCCGCCGACCGATCGGCGATGTAGCAATCGACGGCCGTCACGTTCCTCATTATCAGGTGATTTTGGCTGGACGTGCTGACCAAAGTCGATTTGATGATAACGGAATCATAAATGTCTTTCGAGCTTACGTTAAGGCAAAAACAACCGTAGAAATAGTTGCCGTTGTTGCCGTGATTGGATCTGCAATTTATTGCCCAAATATTATGGAATTTGGACGCTAAAATATATCCGCTTGTTTTTACGATCACATAGCCGTCACCGACAATCGTACGGTAACTATAGTCGGAAGAAAGATTTATCCAGGCAGAATCCAGCATGCATACACTGGAGTTTAGAGAAGACTGGTAAAACTTCTCAAAGCTCTTAAGCGGATTCGCCGGCCCGCCGTAAGCCGTGGGATCGGGATTGTCAACCGGATGATAAGCGGGATCTTCGGGCAAGTCCCGCCCGTAACGGGCCGAAACGTAATACCCGGACGTGCCGTAATCCGTTATCTTCTTTGTCCACTTTCTCATACCGCCGTGTATTTTGTTTTCTTGCCCAGATAAGCGTCCCCGTGCTCCGGCGGATAGCCGTACGTGTTTTCCTCTACGATCTTCCGCCCGTCTTCCAAGTCCCATTCCCGGCGCTCCCAGCGTCCGCTTACCGGGCATTTCTCCGTTTTGGTGGCCGGGTGTTCGGCTATGTATTTTTGTATTTCTTCGCTTGTCATTTTCGTTTACATTTCAGGTTTACAAGTGAAATTCCGTCTGGTTCTGTTGTGGTGACCCCGACACGGACAACCTTGCCCTTCGCCACATCGAAAGGAAAAGAGGTTTTCAGCGCGTCGTCCAGGTATACCCGCACATCGGTGACATTATCGGATTCGGAGGTTCCCAATACCTCAAAATCCGTCTCTGCCAAAATATTGGCGTTCAGGTTGGTGGCGATAAACTCGATCGGGTAATGGAATTCCTCTTCCCCCGAAGCCACCTTCCAATTCTCCGCCTGATCCTGCGCCCCCCGAAACCACACGTATTTTTTATACGCTTGATCCTTCACCTTCACCTCAATCCCCAAACAGGCGTACTCCAGCGTAAGCAGATCGTCAAACGTCGCTACGCTGTCCCGGTTTTTGTCAAGAGGCTCGGCCTCTTTCATCTCGATTCCTTCCGTAAATCTCATAGCCTTAAATCATAGCCGAATCCGGTCACGGTCTTCGGCGTCTTGGAAACATAAGCGTAAGCCTTTTCGGTCGTTCCGTCAGGCAGTCGCAAATCGATCTCGGTCTCTGTGAATCCGCTTTGGGCGAGGTTGTTCTCGTCGTATACGGTCATTCCGGACCGTGTGGAAATAAACCAAACGTATTGGTTGTTCGGCGAAAAGCTCTGCCGTGGAACGGTTCGCCCGGTCTGAACAAGTTTCGTAAACCCGGTGCCGTAAGGGTCCGCTTCAGGGTAGGTGCTCTCGGCGCTAACCCCATAAAAAACGGGCACCACCGCCGACACCCCGGCACTCTTCACCAGATCGCCCTTAGGCGTGCCGTCCGAAGCCGTCCGTTTCGCCCGGAGCGTAAAGGTCCAGCTGTCCCGGAGCCCTACCGTACGGTTCCCGCTGTTACCCGGCGTCCCGTCGATGCCCGCCACCGTAACCTCCGTAATATTGTCGTCGCCCGCCGACACGTTCCAGGACACGTTTATATTCGTGTCCGCCGTAAGGCCTTTCTCGATCACCGCCCTGTTCCGGCTTATCGAGGCCGTGGCGTTAATGTACACGCCGGCCAAAAGCCTGCTCACCTGCGTATCGGTAAACTCCGCGGGCAAGGCGCTCCAATTCCCGTTATCCGCCAGATCCCCGGACGCCTTCCCCTCCGTGAGCCTGAAGCTCTTTCCCTCCGACACCACCCTGATCTCCTGATCCCAAGCCCGCAGATACGAGGGGATGGCGTCCCTGGCCGAAAGATCCGCCACGGCGAAACTAAGCCCCGGCTTCAGCCGGATCTCGTCCTTGAGCGCGTAAGGCGTCAGCGCCTCCGACAGGTCACTGATCTTACTGGCCGTAAGCGTGTCTTCGTTGTGAAAAAACACCGAATCGATAAAGTCGGCGAAATCTTCCCGCGACGGCGTGTCCCCCGTTTCGAAGAAGCTCTTTATAGCGTTTCTTGATCTTCTCATGTCTTCTTTTTTGTCACCTTGAATGTCGAGCCAATAACCCAATACCCGATACCCTGCGGACCCGGTGGCGGATCCACCGTACCGCCGTCGTCCACGGCTTCCCGTCCCGTAGCCGGGAAAATCCCGTTCCGTCCGAAAAACCCCGCCGTCTCCGGCCTGATCGCCTCCCGGTCCGTCTCCAGCTCCAGCCCGTCGCCCAAAGCGTCCGTAACCGAAAGCCCGTTGTCGCCGGCCAAATCGAACAAAGCCTCCAGGCTTCCCGATTCCCGCACCGCCACGTCGGCCAGCGTCTGCCCGCTAAGCGTCCTGATCTTCCGCATCCACCCGAAGTTTATTTTCCGAAATCTCCACAGCCTTCACCCGGAACCCGTCACGGCCCATGCTCTCCGACACCGACCGGTACAGGTTACCGCCCGTCTCGTCGTTTATCCTTCGGCCCAGATCCGCCCCAAGCTCCGGATATTCCTTCCATTCGCCCGGCGCCGTCACCAGGTGCGCCAGCTCGTTCCTGTCGCCGGCCTCACCCCGCAGGAAATCGCCGTCTTCCACGGCCAAATCCATATTGTCGTCCATCAGATAGTCTCTCATACTTTGCTTGTTGTACCTCCGGAGTTTCCGGGCGTCCCCACCGCGGGAGCGCCCGATCCGCCCGTAACCGCCACGATCACGCCACCGTGCGTATGCCCGTTATAGGCTTCCTCCAAAGGCCGTACATACTCGGCTATCTCCTCGGCCAATATCCTCACCAGCGAAGCCGTGGCGCCCTTGTCCGTAAGGTCCACGCCCTTTATCCGCTCGGCGATGTTCGCCTCCAGCTTGTTCTTGTCCAGCGCCATATCAGTGTTGTACTTTATCGTCCTTCAAATCTTCCACCGTAGTCTTTACGAAAGCCTCAACGAACCACTGGGCCGTTATCGCCTTTAGCGCCCCGCCACCGTCAAAAGGAGCGGGGGTCCACGTTTTAAACGCGTTCTTAACCGTGTTCAGATCCTCCTCCAAGGCGTTTATCCTCTTCACCAGGCTATTGATATTCGTCAGGTAACTGTCATTAGCCTGGTCGTTGAACACCACCTTCTTTCCGTCCATCTTCACCGACACGTCGCCCACCTCCAGCGCCACCGTCTTGGCCGGATCGTCCAGCCTAAAGGCGATATTTTCGCCCTTGTAAATCACCTTCTCCACCTCGTTAAGGGCCACCGCCAGATACCGCTCCTTGCTGTTCCCCTCGCTTACGCAAAACACGAAGCTTTCCTTTTTGGGAATCGCAACCATATGACTTCCAGCTTTGTCTATTATACTTTTCAGCTTCACGTCATATTGCATCCCGTCACGCTCCACCGTAATCACGGCTTGGCTCTCGGCCTTGTCCGTCTCCTTCACCTTGCCCACGAAGGCCGACGAAAGCATATTGCCGAAAAACACCTCCAGCTCCCGCAAAGCGTCCCTCATATCCCCGTAAGTTTAGGCCCGAGCCTCACCGTCTGCGTAAGGCCCGAAGACCCCGAAAAAGCGTACTTCACCGACCGGACGAAATACCGCCCCGCCGTTCCGTCGCCGTAGCTGGCGTTCGAATAGTCCACCGATCCGCCCGGCTCGCACCAAGGCAAAAACTTCAGCGTCAAGCTACCCCTGAACCCGTCAAAGCTGTATCTCTCCAGTATCTCGGTCGCCATCCGCTCCAGCAGTTTCTTGTCCGTCACATTGTATTTAATAAAGGTCATCTTCGATCCGCCCTCCATGCCCTTCGTTACCTTTATCTCCTCGCCGTCGGCCATCTTGCCCACCACTTCCACCATCACGGGATTCGTCTCGGCGTACTCGTATTTCAGGCTGTTTTTTATAATGTTCACCCCGTAAATACACTTGGCCGAACCCTTCGGATTCAGCTGGGCGCCACCCACGTACAGTTCCCCGTTGTCAAAGTAACAGCTAAGGTTCAGCGTCTCCTTTATCCTCGCCAAAGCCCCCGCCGAGTTTCCGCTGTAGTTCATCTTGTCGATCTTCACCTTGGCCGTCCTGTCCGATACCTTCAGGCCCGTGCCTTCCACCAGCTTGGCGCAGATCTGGGCCAAGCTCTTGCCGTAGTCCCGCTTGTCGAACACCACGGCCTTTTTGCGCAATAGATAGGTCTGGTCCTCCAGGCGTATCCGCACCCGGTCGCTCGGGTCCACGTTCACGGCGAATCCCCTGAACACCTCCCTGATCCCGTGGCCCCTGTACCCGGCCCGGACCGTCACCGCGTCGCCCGGCCTCACTTCCCGGCTTACGGTCACTTCGCCCTCGCCCTTCAGCACCGCCTTCAGCGGAAGCGTAACCAGCCCCGTCACCGACAGCCGGTCCACGTCCCTGGTCACCTCGAAGGATACGCACCCTTTAAAGAGCAAATCGCCGATCTCTATCTCCATTTCAGGTCTTAGCATTGCCTTTCAGTCTTTCGGCGTCCAGCGTAGAGTCGCTGATCGCCTTGATCTCGTACAGTTGCATACCCGGCGCCTTGTTCAGCTCCTTAAGCTTTATGTCCGTGATCACCACGTTCTCAAACAGCCCGTCCGTAGCCACGTTCGAAAAAAACAGCGACTCGTTCCGCAGCCAAAGCCCCTTCAGCAGATCCGCCTCGTCCACGGGGTAGGCCCCTTGCGTTTTCCTGTTTGCCAACACCCCGAACACCCGTATCTTATAGTCGTCGAAGTTGATAAACTCCTTCACCGTACCGTCATACAGACCGCCCGCTATCACGCTTTTCACTATCCGCTTCTTGCCTTCCAACACCACCATAGGCTGCAGCCCCACCGTCGTCTTGCCCTCTTCCACATGCCCCAGCGCCACGTCGCCAAGCGTTACCGGCGCTATGACCGTCTGACCGTCCACAGCCTGCCCCGTAAGCAAGCGGTAGCGGTTCCTCTGCTGGTCCAGAACGGCCTTCGGCAACTTGTCCAGGTCCACAGGGAAAGGGTAGCCCCTGTAGCCGGCCACCTCTTCGTAAAGTCCGTTAAGGTCAAATTCCGCCATGCGCCGCTTGGTTTGCCGTGTTCAGTGTCCTGGCCAAGGCCTCGTTCATTAGCTCTTCCATATCCTCGGCCTTGTCCGCCAGATCGCCCACCGCTTCCTTCACGTGAAAGTTGATAGCGTCCTGAAACTTGTCCACCTGAATGTTTATAATCCGCTGGGAGGCTCCGCCGGAAATAATGTTTTCGCTCATCTTCTTGTCGTCTTTGCCTCCCATAATCGGCAAAGGCTTACCCAGCGGGCTGTCTTCCGTTTTCGGCAGGCGCTTTGTCGCCCAAGCCACAAGCTTTTGGTTTTCCTTTAGAGCCTTTTCCAAGCCTTGCGACCCTTTGGCGAATTTATCGATGCTTTGTAATCCGGTGGCTTGCAATGCTTCCCGCTTTTCGAGAAGCGTGTCTCTTTGGGCTTCCAAACGCTTGTATGACGCGTCAAAAGGATTGTTTCCCGAGCCCTTAAAGACAATTTTCATATCTGCGGTTTTCTTAGCTATTAACCGGTCCAGCTCCGCCCGTCTTGCGTTTCGGGCTTCGACCTCATTCTCATGTAAAAGTTTTTGATCAAGCTTCTGATCCCTGATAGTTGAGATTCTGGCCTTTGCCCGGCTTTGAATGGACCTTACCTGAGCATCCGTAAGACCAGCCATCGAGGATTTGCGAACATCCAAACCCGTAGCCTCGAATGTATCCAAACGCTCTTTACCGGCGTCTTTTGATTCCCGCATGCGGTTATTCAACCCGGCTTGGGCCTTGGAGGCTTTCTCCGTCTTGTCGCTAAACAGGGCCATCGCCGTAATTCCCGCCGCTAATCCGGCGAACAACAGCCCCCAAGGGCTGGCCATCATGGCCGTATTCATGGCCCTGGTAGCCACCGTCGCTCCGCGTGTCGCCACTATATAGGCGTATTTGAGAGTCTTGGCCGTCGCTATCAGTCCGGCTTGGGCACGAACCACCCCCGAATAAACCAAGGTGGCTGTCTTCAATACCACCACAGCCTTGCCCAAGCCTATTATGGTTTTGCGGTACTTAAACAGGAAGCCGGCCACTTTCTTTCCCGTTGTCACCAAAGAGGTCATATAAAGTCCGACCTGTTTAGTGTCCATCGCCCTAACAAACCCGGTAGCGTCCTTAGTGGCCGACCGCAACGAAGGCCCCAGCTGATCGTAAATCTTCAGGCTCGCTTCCTGCGTGGCGCTTTTCAGCATCTGGAAGTCACCGGCCAGATTGTCCAGCTTCGTATCCGCCATACGCTTGGCCGTGCCTTCGGCGTTCTCCAGCTCCCCGGTCCAGTAGCGTATTTTTTCAGACCCCTCGGCCAACAGGATATTCATCTCCTGTATCGCCTCCGACCCGAACACCGTCGAAAGCGCCGCCTGCCTCTGCTTGTCGTTCAGGCCGGCCATGCGCTCGTTCAGCATCCCGATCATGCCCGACATGCCTATAAACCGGCCCTCGCCGTTGAAAAAGCTCAGGTTCAGTTCGTCCATTACGGCCCGCATGGCCTTCGTCGGCTTGGTCAGCCTCACCATCGACGTCCCCAAAGCCCTGGTCCCCAACGATCCCTTAAGGCCGTTGTTGGCCAACAGGCCAATCGTGGCGTTACTCTCCGCCAGCCCGATCCCCATAGCCTTGGCCGTGGGGCCCCAGTAGTTCATGGCGTCCGAAGCCTCCTCAATATTGGTATTGAACCGGCTTTGGGTAAAGGCCAGTTGGTCCACCACCACGCCCGTCTGCGAGGCTTTCATGCGGTACTGGCTCAAGACATTGGTGGCGATATCCGCCGACCTCGCCAGCTCCATACCGCCCGCCGCCGCCAAATTCAGGGTGGCCGGCAAGGCCTGTATCTGCTGGTCGGCCTTAAAGCCCGCCAAGGCCAGATACCCCATACCGTCGGCGCTTTGCCGGGCGCTGAACACCGTAGTGTCCCCGGCTTCCCGCGCCGCAGCTTTCAGGCCCACCATCTCGGTCCGGGTAGCGTTCGAAAGGGCCTGCACGTTGCTCATGCTCTTCTCGAATCCCGCCCCCGTGCCCACAAGGCCGGTGGCCAAGGCGCCGGTGCTCAGCGTAAGCCCGAGCCCGGCCACCGTACTCCGCAGTCCGGCCATAGCGCCGGTGCCGGCTTTCGCCCGTCTTTCCAGCGTACCCAGCCCCCTTATCGATGCCGGGCCCAGACCGCCCACCTTGCGCCTTACGCCCTCCGCCGACCGGCCGAGCGTCACAAAGCGCCCGTTGGCGTCCCGCAGTCTGCCGTTGGCGTCCTTGGTAAAGCGGTTCAGCGACGCGTCCGCCCGCTCGGCGTTATTCACCAGGCTTGGCAATACGGCGTTGCCGTTGGTGTCAACGTCTATTTTGTAAGAATAACCCTGAGAGCTCACCCGCCGTCCTTTCTTTTTCCTTGTTCCTTATATCCTCCAGTATGGCGTATTTCATCGCCCATTCGCCGTCCGAAAGGCTGTCCGGATCGGCGCTGATATTGTGGTATTGGAGAAGCGTGTTGACATAAAGGAGCGAGTCCTCGCGAACCCGCTCCTTAGCCTTCCCTAACAGCTTCCCCAGCTCACGTTTTTTCTTTCCACCAGTCTAAAAAGGCAGTATTCCGTCACGGCCATATACACCTCTACGTCGTCCAGAACCTGCTCCAGCGTCAACTCGCCGCCCAGAAAACAGTCCACAAAAAGCTTCTCCGCTTTTTTGTAGCTGTCCATCCGGCCGTTCTCGTCTTCCGCCAGATTCTCGGCCGCCGCCATTTCCTGACGCGTAGGCATTCGGAAAAACACCGCCTTGCCGTCCACGTCCAAATACTTAACCTTGCCGTACTTCTCTTTCCACGCCCTCACGTCCGCCTCGCAAGCTTTCGGCACTTTGAATTCTTGCGCTTCCGCATCTTTGTTTCCCGTTTTGTCAGCCATCCGAATACCGTTTAAACAGTGTTTAAATACTTGTTAAAAAAGGGATAGGGCCCCGTAGCCGAGGCCAAATCCGCATTTACACGCGATGCTCGATCCGCAAGCACTTGAAAGGTATCGACACCTTCATATGGGTGTTGCCCTGGCCGAACTTTTTTCCCGATTCCGCGAACTTCACGCCCACCAGCCGGTCCACAGTAGTCTTGGCCGCCAAGCCCCCGGCCGTCTGGCCCTTCGGCACGTAACTCACGATAATGTCCACTTCCAGATCGGTCACGTCATCATCGCCCCGTTTCTTGGCTTCGGCCACCATCGCCTCATAGCCCGACTGAAGCATTTCCATGCTTCCCTCGTGCGTCTTGTTTCCCTCGCCGATAAACAGCGGATTCCTTCCCGCACCGTACACGTGCTCCAGTTCCTTGCTCGTCTTGTACTCGATATCCGTCAGTTCCGCTATCGGCCTGCCGTCCATGATCACCGACAGCTCGTACCAGCTGTATTGCGCCGTCTTGGTATTGAATGTCTCCATTATTCCAGGCTTTTAGCGAATCCCAAATTAACCTCTATGTTCTTGTGGTAAGACCTGGGCAACACCGACAAACGGACCTCCGTTTTGCCCGTGCCCAGCGTGTCCTGTCCGGCGTCCACATAACTGCCGAAAGCGCTTATCTCGCCGTTCGCGGTCATAGCCTGGTTCACCGCGTCGTCGATTTTGCCCTGCAAGCGCTTCAGCTCGCCCGGCGAAATCCTGCCCCCGCGGTCCACGGCGTAGTCGTCGTTCACAAAGTCCAGGTAGACCCCGTAGGCGATTCTCTGCACCTTGTCTATCACCCTGCCTCTGGCGAAGCTGGCGTAATCGTCCGTATTCGAAGTGGCCGCGGGGTCGTCGTTGTAGAAGTACCCGGCCTTGCCCACCCGCACCAGCGGAAACACGTAACCCTTGTCGTGCAACGTGTCCGCCTTGGGCACAAAAGCCTCAGCCGTGGTCGCCCCGTCGGTAAGGTAAGCCTCGTCCACGCCAAGGTCGCCCGAAGCCACGCGCCCTATATTCCGCTGTACGGCTATCTTGGAGTAAAGCCCCAGCAGAAACCCCACTTTGGCTTCGGCGCTGTCTTTGGCGCCGTGCATCGTTATCTGCACCCGGTTGTCGCTCGCCGTCTTCAGGTCTTTCAGCTTGCTCACGTCGCCGTCCCAAGCCCTGCCCGGAAGGATGCACCGGGTCGGCATATGCCTGCCCGACAAGTCCTCGCAAAGCGCCTGCGCATTGGCCATCGCCGCGTACACGTCCGGGTCCAGCCCTTCCGTTATCGTCGGCGTATAGCTCTCGGCCCTCTCGGGGTTCACGCCCCAGATCCGCACCCGCCCGTTCGACGCCTGCAACAGCTTTTTGGCCAAGTCCTTGGTCACGTCGCAAATGTCCTCCAAACTTGTCTCCCCGCTCACCAGCAACAGCCAAAGCTCCTGGCCGTCACCGGCCTGTCCGTAAAATTCCCGGACCTCCGCCAGCGCCAAGCCCGTCAGGCCCAGGGCCTCGGCCTCCGCCAGGCTATGTACCGCCTTGGCCTCGTTTAGACCGATATGGTCCGTGGCCGTACCCGAAAGCACCAGCCCGGCCACGCCGTCGCCCGAAGGGTCGGAGCCCCCGAGGGCCCCGTTCCCAAGCGTAAATGTTACGTCCGGTTTCATTCGCCTTTCAGTTTAGCCAGTTCCTCTTCGTCCTTCTTCAGGCTCGCCTCGCGCTCCGCGCGGGTGTCCTCGTCCAGATCCTCCAGAAGCTTCTCTTTTCCCCAAGCTATATCCCTTTCCAGCGCCTCGATCCGTTCCGCTTCCAGCCCGTCCGCCGCAGGGTCGGGCCTGTCCACCGTCTCCACTTCGCCCGGCTTGCCCGTCAGCGTCAACTGGTGGTTCCTGGCGTCGTTGGGCTTCGCGAAAGCCATCCCGTCCGTAGTAAAGTGGAAGCGCTTCACGTCCGGGTGCGCGTCAAAATATTCCTTATGCCTTTCTTCCATTCCGTTTCCTTTTGTCCATTACGTTCCTGATCATATGCGACCCGAAGAAAAAGGCCGCCACCATCATCGCCAAGGTGAAAATGCTTGTCGCCACCTCGAAGATGAACTTGGCGTATTCCCGGTCGAAAGGGTAGGCCGCTACGGCCCCCACCACCAAACCCAGAAACACCGCCATAATCATCACGGCCAGATAGCGCCGTGTCACGCTCCGTGTACCGTTTTCCTCCAGCGTGCCCTTCACATACTCCGTATGCGCCCGCACCCTTTCCATATCCGCCTCGGCCCGTTCTTCGTTTGTATAAAACATCTTGTCGATGCCCGACGTCACGGTGTCGAACATCTTCTGTGCGTCCAGGTTCTTTTTGCCGAAAAGCCCCATATCAAGCCTTGTCCAAAGCCCAATATTGCGTTTTCCCGGCCACCTTCACGGCCCGAAGCGCCTGCTTGCGGTTGCCCTTCTCCCGAAGCGACACATGCACCCAGGCGGGCTCAATATCGTCGCCGAATTCCCAAATCAATTGGTCAAACTCGCAGTGGTTCAGGATAAAGTGGAAAATCTCCCTGTTCGAGATACCGCCGTACACATGCCCGTCCACGTCCATAGCCTGCCCAAAGCAGTGCTGGCTCGTCGGCGACCCGCCGATACGGCGGTTAAGCGCCGGACTGCGGAAAAAGCTCGTCACCGCCACCGGACCGCCGGCCCGTTTCCTGAGCGGTTCGAACACCTCCTCGGCCAAACGGCGCATATTCGCCAGCGCCTTCTCCGTAGGCTCGTTCACTATCGCGTGCCTGATCGCCGTTTCCGACTTCACGGCCTCCCGGTAGCTCACGTTTTCGCTAATATTCTTCTTCATGGGTTATTCCCGTTTAGAGTAAATTTCACGTTCCACCTCCGCCACACGCTCCTCCAGCCTGTCCACCTTTTCCTTCTGGTCGATAGCCTTGTTAAAGAGCGTCTTCAGCTGTTCGTTCTGCTTCACCAGCTCCATCCGGATCTCGTTTATCAGCGTCTTCAGGCTTCCCATATTCTGAAGGAACACCCGGAACAGCAACAGCAGGACCGCCACCAAAAAACCGGCGACCCCGCCCAACACCCACACTTGCGTCTCCATAGCCTACGCTTATGCGGTAGCCTGGCGGATCACCACCACGCCCTTGTTGTCCTTGCGTCTACGGCGTCCGCCGGCGCGTACCAAAGTCGAATACACGTCGCCGTAATATTCCGGCTTGTTCTGCTCCTCAAAGAATTTTACCGTACCCATAGCTTTCGCCAAGGCGTCCTTCTGCCAGCACAACGCGCCTTCGCAATCGCCCGTGGCGCCCGCCGATCCCGGAGCCTTCAAGGTTCCGTCCGAGGCGTAGGTCAATACGGAGCTTCGTTCCAGAATCACAAAGCCGTGAAGCTTCGCCACCGCTCCCATACGGCGTTCTCCCTCCGTAAGGTCACGCTGAAGTATGGCCGATACCTGGTCGTCGGGAAACAACTGAGATTCCATTTCCGAGGGAAGGATAGCAAAACGGTTTTCCTTGGATACGTTTTGCTTGTTCAGCAAAACTTTCGCCCTTTTCAGGTCGGTTCGGGCGCAGGCCTTGCGTTGCCCCGTGGCCGAATCGGCGGTAGCCTCGGAGGCTTCCCTGCTGGTCTCGATGATACTTGACCCCGGCAGATCCTTCGCCCACTTGTACAGGAAGTCTTCCGCCACGGTCTCCTTCAGCGACTGCTTGTCTTCGCCTATTGCCGAATCACGTTTGTCGTAACTCAGCTCCACCTTATCAGCGTTGGTGATCAAAGTGGGGTCGGTGGTGTACTCTTCCAGCGCATACGTGACATCCGTATCCGACCTGCGCCTGATTGTCGCCGGTAGCGAACCTCTGTTCTTTTCCGTATTACCGGCTCCGCCACTCTGCGGTATATGCACCACGACGCCTTCCAACACGTACTCCGACTCGTCTTTCACAAACTGGAGGAACTGATTGTCCTTAAAGACCGCCTCCTCAATGTCCTTTTGCCAAATTTCTACTTGTAGCCCCATCTCTTACAGGTCTTTTGGTTCAACTCCGTACTCGGCCTTGTACAGTGCCTTGAAGCGGGCCGAGTCGTTCAGCTTCAAGTTTTCCAGATAATCCGGATGCCTCTTGCTAAGCTCCGCGAAGCCCATATCCTTGGCCCCCTCGGGCGCTCCCGGATTCCCGTCGCCACCGCCTTGGGGCACATCGGCAAGGTTCACCACGGCGGGCATTGCCTCGAAGATGTTCTTCAAGTCGGCGTCCGACAGCTTCATATAAGTCTCTTTCGAGCCCGCCGTAATTTTCTTATCCGCTATCGCCTTGTCCACCAAAGCCTCGCGGTCCTTAAGCTCCAGGGCTTTTTTAGCCTCGGCTTTTTCGGCCTTCAGCGTTTCCAGCTCCGCCTTCATCTTCACGTTCTCGGCGTTAAGCTTCAACACCGATTTGATCACTTCCCCGTCACTGGCGCCGTCGCTCAGCTCCAGTCCGGCCACAAGCGTCACTTTCAAAGTGTTCGTTTTCTCGTCGCTCATTTGTCGTTTATTGTTTTTCAAATCAAACTTCTCAGTCACAGCCGACAGGTTCATCACGTTCCCCTTGTCGTCATAAAGCACAAAGGCGTTTTGGTTTCCTCCGAAAGGCACCACGCTGATCTCGCGAAGTATCCACTTGGTCACCCATTCGCCCTCAATCTCCTGCGGAATCACGCCCACGCTCGCCATCTTTATGTAGCCGTCATCCACCTTGCCCTCGATCTTCCGGGCAAACTCGTCCTTGCCGTCAAACTCGGCCTCCGACGTTATCTTTCCGCCGTCCCCGGTCTTCAGCTCCGTCCAGCGCCCTATGGGCGGGCGGTCCTCGTCATGGTTGTACAGCATCACCGGATTCTTCCGGAACTGTCCGAAATCCCCGCCGTCGCTCTTTAGCCGGAGCCCGTACACGTTCTTGCTCTCGTCCGAGACCAAAAACCGTCTTTTGTCTTTACTCATGCGCCATTCGCTTTCCGTTTCGTTACCAATCAAGACCTGATTCTTCATCAATCGAGACCTAATATTAGCCCCGAAGACCGGCGCCGACAAACAACAGTGCAAGCCTTCCACGGATCAATGCAAGCATAGCGCAACGCCTTTTTTATATAGGTGTCACCCCCCAATTTCACGGGAAAAACGATGGGCAAATACGACGAAATAAGAGAGGTGGCGCAGGGCCTCTACATAAAAGGGAAGCTCTCCAAAAAGAAAATAGCCGAGTTCGTGGGGGTGACGGACAAAACCCTCCGCACGTGGGTCGAAAAACATGCCTGGGACCAACTCAAAGAGGCCCAAAGCGTAACCCGCCAACAGCTTCTGGCCGACGCTTACGCGCAACTAAAGGCCGTAAACAAAGCCGTACAGGACCGGGGCGGGGTGCCCGACAAGGCGCTCACCGACGCCAAAAGCGTACTGCGCAAAGAGATAGAACAGCTCTCCGACAGCCCGTTGCACCTCTACGTCGAGATATACACCGAAGTCTCCGAATGGCTGGTGGAACAGCGTCCCGACAAGGCCGGAGAGGTCAGCAAGCTGTTTCTGGAATTCCTCGACCAAAAAAACGAATCCGCATGAAATCGACCAAAAAGGACAAGGACGCCCTGAAAGCGTACCGCGAACGGGTAGAGTGGATTCTGGAGAACTCCAAAAACGGCGTTTTCGAATCGCCCCAAGACCGCCAATCCGCCGTCGAAAGGGCCAAAAAGGACATCGGCTATATGGTGAAGCGCTACTTCTCCCATATCGCCGACTGCGAGTCCGGCGCCTTCCAGATAGAACTGGCCAAAATGGTCCGCCGAAACCCCACGTTCAAGGGCTTCGCCGAGTGGCCCAGGGGCTTCGCCAAATCCGTCTGGTGCACCATCTTTATCCCGTTCTGGCTCCATATAAACGGCCAGACCGAATACTTCCTCCAGATCTCCAACAGTTTCGACGCCGCCGCCGATCTGCTCGACGACTTGCGGGCCGAACTGGAGGCCAACGAAAAAATCATAAAGGATTTCGGGCCCCAAAAGACCATAGGCAAAAAATGGGAACGGGGCTATTTCATCACCGCCTCCGGCCTGATCGGGCGAGCCCTGGGCATCGGGCAGAAGGTTAGGGGGCTGCGTGTCGGCAACAAGCGCCCCGACTTCTGCGAAGTGGACGATCTGGAAACTGAGGAAATCAACGGCAACCCCGCCCGGCAAGACAAGTACGCCAAATGGATAGAGCGCTCCCTGATCCCCACCATGACGGGCAAATACCGCCGTCTGCTCTGGTCAAACAACCGCTGGGCCGAGCGCATGGTACAGACCGTGCTCCAGAAGAAGCACCCCAAATGGAAAGTCCACCACGTTAAAGCCTACGATCCCGCCACTCTGGAATCCTTGGCTTGGCCCCAAAAATACCCGAAGTCATACTGGCAAGACCAGATAGAGGAACTCGGAACGCTGGCCTGCCAAGCCGAATACAACCAAGAACCCCACACCGAAGGCAAGATCTTCACCGACAACCTTTTCCGCTACGAGAAGCTCCCCCGAATCGACAGCTACGACGCCATTTTGGGCTATTGGGACGTGGCATATTCCGACAAGGACACCGCCGACTCCAACGCCGTCCGCATATGGGGACGCAAAGGGCTGTATTATTATCTGGTAAAGTCATTCGTGCGACAATGTAAAATGTCCGACGCCATCGAGTGGATGTTCCTTTACTCGGCCACCTTGCCCGAATCCGTGTCGCTGAGCTTCCACTACGAAAGCCAGTTCTGGAACGACGCCCTGTCAATGTCATACCGGACCGTCCGCGACAAATACGGCAGGGACATCCCCCTGATCCGCGACGACCGTACCAAAGGGCGCAAGTACGACCGTATCCTCACCCAGTTGCCGTACTACCAGCAGGGACGGATCATCTACAACACCGCCGAACAAAGCTCCGACGACCACCAAGTGGGATTGGCCCAGCTCAAAGGCATAGAGCCCGGCTACAAGTCCCACGACGACGCCCCCGACGCCGACGAAGGCGCCCTCGACAAGCTAAACCGGATATTCGTCCCCACCGACAAAAACAACCGCCCCACAGCCGGCGGACACCGGAGACAAACCCGGTACTAGCCTTTTTACCCAATACTTAATACCAGATACCAAATACCAAGAATATGTATATCACCGAAACCGACCTACAGCAACACCGGTACCCCGAACTGATCGACGCCGTCAGCCGGGACGATCCCAACTTCGTCCTGGCCAACATCGGCCGGGCCGAGCGGGAAGCCGACGGCTACCTCAACCAAAAATACGACACCGCCGAACTCTGGGCCCAAACAGGCGAAGACAGAGACCCAATCGTAAAAGGGCTTGTGATCGACCTCACGCTATACCACATCTACAGCGTAGCCGAAGAAGTCCCCATCATCATCCGCGAGCGATACGACTACGCCAAAACCGCGCTGAAAGAAATCCGAAAAGGCGAGACCCTGCTGACAGGCGTCCCCCTGCTCGCCGACAAAGAGCGGGACCCGGACCCCCAAATCCTATACGGCCACCGCTCCAACAGATACTGAATACCGTACAGCCAAGGCATGCCTTGGCTCCGCCGGCCCAAAACGCACCCCGGCCGTCGCAAGGCTCCAGCCTTGTGACCACAACCTACCGTCGGGCTCCAGCCTGACACAATCCAACAGAAAAATGAGCAAGAAAGTAACAAAGCGCAGACTGAAAAAGAACAGCGTCAACATCATAGACCTAAGCCTCTCCAACGTTGACCGCTCCTACAAAGGCATAAAAGAATGGCGCCGGGCCATAGAGTCCGCCACCAGCGTCACCAACCCGATCCGGCGCTCCCTCTACGACCTCTACGAGGAAATAACCCTTGACCTGCACCTTACCGCCGTCCTCGAAAAACGGCGCAACAAAGTCGTGAACCAGCCCATACACTTCTTCAGCGCCGACGGCAAGGAAAACGACGAAATCAAAAAACTGATCGAAACCGAAGCCTTCGAGGATATGCTGAAAGACATCCTCGACAGCCGTTTCCAAGGCCACAGCCTCCTGTGGTTCGACGCCGTGGCCGACGGCAAGATAAACTACCAACTGATCGACCGACGGCACGTACGCCCCGAGACCGGCCAAGTGGTAAAATATATCTACGACGACAAAGGCATAGACTACACCCGTCCGCCATACTCAAACTACTGCCTCACCGCAGGCAAAACCAAAGATCTCGGCCTCCTCTCAAAAGCCGCCGTCGCCGTCATCTACAAGAAAGGCGACGTGGCCGACTGGGCCCTCTTCGCCCAGATTTTCGGAATGCCCTTCCGCGAATACATCTACGACGACCCCAGCACAAAAGCGCAACTGGAACAAGTCGCCAAAGAGCAGGAATCCGCCTCCTATATCGTGCGCCCGCGCAACTCCGAATTCAACGTGCACGACACCGGCTCCAAAACGGGTTCCTCCGGCCTGTACAAAGACTTGGCCCAATTCTGCGACGACCAAATGTCCAAGCTCATCCTGCTAAATACAATGACCACCGACGCCCAAGGCGGGAACTACAAAGGCGAAGTCCACGCCCAGTCCGAGCAGGAAGTGGCCGAAGCCGACAAGCGTTTTATTCTCCGCATCCTCAACGAGAAGTTCAGAACCGTTCTGGCCAACTTCGGATACGCCGTCGAGGGCGGAACATTCGCATACGACGACAAAGTGAAAATGTCGCCCAAAGAACAGCTGGAGTTCGACATAAAATTCAACCGGATAGCCCCCCTTGACGAGGATTATTGGTACGAGACCTACAACCGCCCCAAACCCAAGAAAAAACCGGAAACCCAAAAAGAAACCGAAAAGGCCAAACCCGAAGAAAAAAACCTGAACGACACAAGCGGAAAACTAACCCTGTCAGCCCCCGAAACACCGAATGCCACAACGCCGTCGCAAAGCTCCGCCCCGTCGTTGGACCCTAACCCGTCGCCGTCGCAAGGCTCTGGCCTTGTGACCACCCCAACCGTCAGGCTCCAGCCTGACACACCCGCCCGACAAACCGGCTTCCTGTCCGAAGTCCTCCAAACATTAAAAAACATATTCCAAAAAACCGAACTGAACGACCAGATCGAAACCCTGTACGGCCATACCTGCCACCCGCCAATCAATCTGGCCGACACCCCCGCACTCTTCGACACAAGCCAAATAATAGAAGACGCCCTGGCCGACGTCTACGCAGGAGGCGCGCCCGAAAACATCAGCCCGGCCCTTTGGAAGCTGACCTTCGACCGCCTCAACGAAGCCGTCTCCGAAGGCCTTGCCCAAGCCGGATACGACCTCGCCGACGAAGCTTTCGAACAGGCCCTGTCCGACAACAACGCCGTATTCTCGGCCTTCAAGGCGCACCAACAGCAAAAAGAACTCGCAGCCCTGCTCCGGGACCAAAACGGCAAGCTCAAAAGCTTCTCCGCCTTCAAGCGCGATACCGCCGACGTAATCGGGAAATACAACAAAAAATGGCTCCGCACCGAGTACAACACCGCCGTATCGCGGGCCAGATCCGCGGCGCAATGGAAAGGGTTCCAAGCCTGGAAAAAGACAAACCTCCGCTGGACACCCTCCAGATCCGCCTTCCCCGAAGCCGTACACAAATCGTTCTGGAACACCGTATTGCCGATGGACGACGCCTTTTGGAAAAACCATTTCCCCGGCAACCGCTGGAATTGCAAATGCGACTGGGAAGCCACCGACGCCGAAGCCACCGAACGCCCGAAAATCCTTAAAGAGCACAAACCCGACAAAGGCCTCGAAGGCAACCCCGGCCAAACCCTGACGCTCTTCTCCGAAAAACACCCCTACGTAACCAACACCAAAAAGAAAGACCGGCCAGCCATAACCAAACAGGCCAAAGACCTCCAAAACAACAATAACCAATAAGCCCGGATTCAGGTACAGACAGGGCACGCCCTGTCTCTGCTCCCCAACAAAAAAAACATGCGAGACTTCATCCAAAACATAAAAGCCCTCCAGGACTACATCAACACCGAAGCCCTCGACGACATCGGGGACGAAGCCGTGTCCCACTACAAAAAATCATTCCGGGACGAAGCCTTTTCCGACAAGTCCGAAAAAGACATGCCCTGGCAGGAAGTCAAACGGCGCCAAGGCAACAAACGGAAAAAGCGCGCCGCCAATACCCGCAAGATCCTCACCGGCGATACCGGCGACCTCGGGCGCTCCATCGACTACCGCAAGGAAAACAGGGCCGTAGTCATCACCAACCCGAAAATATACGCCAAAGTCCATAACGAAGGGGGCAAGGCCGGCAAAACGGAATTCACCATGCCCAAGCGCCAATTCATCGGCCCCTCGCTGATACTCAACAGGAAACTAAAATCCAGACTAACCCGAAACTTCAAAAGAATACTAAAATGATAGAGCTATACCTAAGCGTCAGCGGACACCTCGCCGACAAAGTGCCCGAACTGGCATGTATCGACATCCAAGGCGCCGACATCACCAAAACGTACCCCTACGCCGAAATCGCCATTTCCAAAATCCCATATACCCAACTCGCGCAAGGCAACGCCCTGGGCGAACTCCGCTTTACCGTCACCGTTCACCTCAAGCCCCTCCGCCGTTCCGGGCACGATTCCCCCGAACTCCAGAGACTCAGGGAAGCCTTCGCCGTAGTCAACAAAATCAAAGACACCCTCCTGATCACCGACCCCTCAATGATCCACGGCGCCCAGCTGGTGGCCGAAGACATGCAAAAACAAAAAGACCTCTACAAGGTCTCTTTGGAATACGTCGCCAGAGTGGAGCGTATCACCCAATAAAAAACGGCTCCGAAAATCGGAGCCGTTTTTTATTGGGTGTATTCAAATCCAAGAATCTGTACTTTTCATTATTTATTGCTCCGTTGTTGTTTTCCTGGGTTTAATATTTTCAGAAAGCTAACTATCATCAGATTCTAACTCATCTTCAAACAAACAAAATACTCTTCTGACAATCACTAATAGGCTGGAGAATACACCAATGAAGACAAAGTAGAAAAAAGCTACAACAAACAGTTTTAGTAAAGAATAATAGTGTGTTATAGCTAAATCTTTCGTGTCTGGTAATAACAAAACTATGATTAAGAGCACTAAAGATGCAACAGATGTCAACAATGTATACGAAGTATTGTAAAAGCTCTCTTTCAAAAGAGCCCCTAAATTATTCATATCTCTATTGTCCTTTGGTTCTTTTTTCTGACTTACGGATAAAATAAGAACCAGTAAGTTTAAAAATAAACCGATAAAAATTGATAAAGTTACCGCATAGATATTAGATAGAGCGTCCTTAATTTCTCCCTTGGTTAAATAACTCAAACCTATAGCGAGGAGTAAGGGGAGCCATATTAAAACCACTTTATCTTTCCATTTTATTTTTCCTTCTTGCTCTTCGAGTGTACTCCAATGCTTTTTAAAAACATTCCCTAAGTTTATTTTAGATTTGCCCATGATCATTATTTAGTTAGTGAGAGGCAAATCATATGATTCGAATAATTCTATCGCCTTCTCGCATATTGAATTAAAATCGGAATGCCCTGAGCTTTCAACATCTATAAAAACCTCATAATAAGGCCTAAACTTCATTGTGTCCGAAAGGTTCACTACCCGATCTTTGCTATTGTACCTAGAATTAACTTTTATTTTTGTTTCATCTCCAAACCCAGGATTTTCAATCGGACTCACCTCAAAGAAGCCTGAAATGCTTTCACGTATATTTGAATCTATAGCATTTCGAACCACTCGGTCTTTTACAAAAGAAGGAAGTACTTTATCCTTGCCTTTTGCTTTTATGCTTAGCTCAAGTGTGTATTCATTGGTTTCAAAACCACCTCGTACCTCATGGCGGGCAGTACTATCGTAAGGAATGTTGTTTTGGGTGAAGCTAATCGAATTCAATTCCCCATCCCTCAAATATTTTTCCACAATTTCCTCATCCACAAAATTCTCCCATTTCATACTGGCTACAGCAGAAAAGGAGTCTGTGACGTATTTCTTAAAACACTTCTCAAAAATACCCTTAATTCCAAAGTTTCCGATACGTTCAAGGAGGATAAAGCCTTTATTTCTTAATGCAGGAACGACAATCATATAGAAGAAAGGTTTAATGACTGCATGCTTATTGTCAATTGTAAATGCCGGCTCATCTGAATCTGATTCTGTGTCGTTTACTTCTTCCCTTTTTCCATAGTATCCGGTACCCACTTTCCCCATAAAGTACCGTTTGTCATTATCAATCTCTACGACAGATTCTCTACGTGCCCCTTCTTCTTTTTTTGATACCTTTATAACCTGTTTATTATGCTCATCTCTTGGGATGCTATCAAAATAATTAAGCAAGTTATTTTTTATGTGAGTAAATAAACCATCATTATTTAAAGTTGAAAAAGCTAAAGCTTCTTTGTCCTCATCCAAAAGCTGAAAAGTATGGATTTCTAATGTTCTTTTCTCAGGCATGTCTATTTATTGTAAAAGTTAAAACTAACTCTATATATGTTATATATATAATAAATGCAAGCAAATACATTATATGTTTGATTAATCAAATAAACCTAATTGTATATTCATTAAACGTAATTCTCGCTTGGCCGGGATGGATAGATAAGTGTAAAAAGTCCGTCTAGAAATTCGATAGACAGGCTGAATCTTATTTTTAAATATCCACTCGTTCGTATGGTCGTCCTGATACGCCAACACCACGTTCTGAACGTCCAGAACGCGATTCAACAAGTTTCTGCGATTGTATGCCATAGTTCGAAACGCTAAAAGGAAAACGGACACAAGCCCCAAACCCCACATACAAAGATACGAAAAAGCGCCCTTTCCGAGGGCGCTTTTTCGCAAACCAACTGCACTAAACCCACTGTTTTTCAATTGTTTAAAAATCAAAACGTAAGATGGCCCACCGCCGGGCTCACACCCTTCGGCAGTTCAACCATCGCCACCAGGCTAAACGCCCGCGCCTGTTCGTCCCGCTCCAAAAGCTCCTTCACCTTGGCCTCCGCCTTCCCGAAGTCCGAAGCCTTCACCGAATACTCCCGCGTCTCGCAACTCAAAAATCCTCCTCCCACCGAGACGTCGCTTTTCACCGTGCATTTGATCCACTTTTCCATAAAAATCATATTTGGGTTACCGGTCACTAAAATCTCGAAAACGCCATCGGCACGTCATCCCAACGCTCACGCTCCTTGTCCCACACATACGCCCGCATATAAGTGGACGACCCCACCGTGTTATAGCTCTTGCTCAGCCGGTCCAGCGCCTCCGAAAATTCCCTGTCGTCCACTTCCCCCTCAAATTTCCGCAGCTTCGCCACCAACCGCTCGTCATAGTCGCCCTTCTTGTTCTTCACCAATATACCGTCAAGGATATTGTACATCGTCTTGTTTCGCACCTCGAACTTGGCCCTAAACACCTCCTTGATCGTCTCTATCGCCACCGTCGCCGTCTCGTCCAGCTCCTGCCGTTCCTGCCTGTCGATCACCAGCTTCATCATCCCGTCTTCGGTGACAAGGCTAAACTGCTTCAGGCCTTCCTTTTCCTTCTTGCCGAACACCTCGTACATCTCCTTGTGCAGGGCGTTGCCGTTGCTTACCGCCTCGCCCTTGAAGTCCCGCATCATACCGCTGATCTCCAGCATCGTCCCCACGGCCTTCGTCACAAAAGCGTCCTTCACCTCCCGCCAGCTTTTCTCCCGCTTCTCCCGTTCCCTGTTTTCGGCCTTTTCCCTCTCGGCCAGCGCCGTCCGCAGTTCCTCGGCGGACATAGCGCTCAAATCCATCTTTTCCATAATCAAACGTCTTTTAAATACTGTTTAAAAACCCTTTAAGCACCGGCAAACTCCTCGTTCCCCTGTACGGCCAAAGTGTAAGCTTTCCGCGTTTCCTCCAGGTCGGCCCGCGCCTGTTTCAGGCTCTCTTTCAATTCGTTCAGTTCCTTCCACTCTTCCTCCCTGGCCCTCAAAACATCCAGCACCACCGTCATATTCTCCCGCTTGGTCTTGTATTCCTCCCTGTTACCGGGAAATTGAGCCTTCTGCTCACAGTTGCGGTACTTCTCTATCTGGCCCTCTACAAACCTGACCGCCGTCTTTTGCATAAAATCTTCCATCGTATAAAAATTTATAGGTTAAAAACTCAAATTCACTTACCCCTTAGCTTAGCCTCGTACTGCCTCACCAACTTGTCCGACACCCCCACCAATTTGCTCAGCTCCGCCTGCGGTATCTCGTTGAAATCCATTTTCGTCTGCTTCTCCGCCCAGACCTTCGCCTCCTTCACGGCGTCACCGTAATTCATCTGGTGAAAATTCGAGATAATCCGCCTACGGATTCCGTTCGCCTTGGCGTCCCAGCGCTTCGTCCCGGTCCCAATCCCGAAGCTTTGCCCGATCCTTGTCAGCTCGTCCATTACCTTGGCGTATTCCCACTTGTCCAAAGCCTTCAAAGACCGCTTGCCCGTAATGCCCTCGATAAATTCCTCACGCTCGCCCAAGTCGCGCTGCTTGCTGATCCGGCCCCACAACGAAAAGAAAATCTTAAAACCCGACATCCCCGAACCTCCTTTCCATTCTCGCCGTCCAGCGTCCCCAAGTCTCTTGGTCGCCCGTCAGCCGGTTCTCCATATACACCCTCAGCGTAGCCTCCGTAAATTCCGGCACATCCTTTCCGCCACAGGCCCGAAGCGCCTCCATTGCCATATAAGCCTCCGTAAAATCGGTCAGCGCCATAGCCCAGCGGTTCCGCCAAAATCCCCAAAAACCGAAGTCCTCCTTATACAAAATATCCTCAGCCCGGCAGACCGAACACTCCCCGCCGAACCGCCCGCCAAAGGCCAGCCCCGTATCCAAAAACAAATCGTCCAGAACCCCCGCGCCAATTCCCAGCGCCGAGACCAATTCCGATTCCCGGACCCTCAAAGCCTCCGCGTCACGCGCGGCCTTGCCCGGTTTCCGTTTTTCGCTTGCTGTCGTGGTTTTCATTATTCCGATTAGTACTTTCTGTTTATGCGTCTCAATATCTCTTCGGGGTCAATCTCCCGTCTCGGTTTCTGGAGGGGCAACCATGGAAACACTTCCAACAGCGCCCTCACAACCTCGTCCCTGTGCGCCTTGTCTTCCTCCTTAAGCCCGTAGAACTCCATATAGCCGTTTTCATAGCCACGCTCGTCCCGCCAGTTTTTCTTTTCGATTTTCATTTCCGAATATTTTAAGGTGGAAATACTCTTTACTCTGTACTCTTTACCAACTCACTCCGCCTCACCCCAATAATCCGCCGCTCCCTCTTCCCAGATCACGTAAGGCCTCCCGCCTCCGTACCGGCTGGTGGGCAAGGCCCTGTAGCCTTCCACCCGTATCTTCACGTCGGCGTCATACCTCACGAATTTCGCCGAACGCCCCTCGGGCTGTTTGCCCTCGGCGTGGCTTACAAACACGAAAAGTTTGTCGGGGAACTCGCCTTTCAGTTTCAGGTACTTGGGCTTGCTAAGGCCCATATGCTGAAACGAATCGACAATCACGATATCGGGGCTGTTACGCTTCCGCAGCCGCGCTTTCAGGTCCGCCAACGGCTCACGGTCCAAGACCACAAACCCCTTGGCCTGCTCCATATGCGAATCCACCAGCGCCTTCTGAAACGTCAGCCTGGCGCCTTCCTCCATAGTGTCATACGCCACCTTCCCGAACCTCGTCAGGTACTTGGCCAACTGCATGCAAAACCTTGTCTTTCCGTTGCCCGAATTCCCCCACACTATCCACACCCCGCTAGGTTCCAGACTCTCGCCGAAACTCTCTTTCCAAGGCCCCGAAAAACTCATTACCTTGAACTTCTTGCGCATCAGTGCCCTTGCCGACATCGCCCTGCGCAATTTCCTGTCATCCATAATGCTCGGGTTAAAAAAAATACCAAACAATCCCAAGCGCCGTATCAGGCGCCCTGCCGGTAAGCCCGGACTTTCTGCTTCACCCTGCGCAGGTCGCCCTCGCAGTCGTTAAAAATCTCCCTGATCACGTCCCGGTCATCCACGCCGTTGGCCATGCACACCTGCGTCACGTCCGATATCCCCACGCCCTTCAGCTCTATAAACTTCCGGTTCACACGGCTGTAGATCTCCTTGTAGCCCTTCTTGTTCAGCTTCAGCCCCTTGCGTATCCTCTTCGAAAGGTGGTCCGTAGCCAAAAGCACTATCCCGCAGTGGTCCTCCAGTTGGTTATACAGCGTGATAAAGAAATACAGTACCTGGTCGCTCAGCTTGTCCGCCTCGTCCATTATTATCAGCGGATTTTCCTCCTTCTTCAGCGCCCGCACCAGTTCCACCATCATATCCGATACCGTCAAGCCCGACGAATCCCTGCCCATAGCGCCCAGCGCCTCCATCAAAAAGTACTTCCTGTTCCAAAACTCGTTGCACTGGAGCAGGTAAGCCCGCTTGTGCCCCGAGGCGTACAGCCTTGTAGCGAAAGACTTCCCCGTCCCGGCCTCTCCCGTAACGGCAAACACTAGACTCTCCGTCCGCGCTTTCTCCAAAAGCGTCTCCAACACCTTAAAATCACCGGTCTTGACCGCCTGCCATCCCTCCGCTGTCCACCCCACATGCGCCGCCACCTTGCGCCACATACCCTCGCCAATACCGTCCCACTTGCCCGAAACCATCAGGTTCACCATCGCCGGACTCACGCCCTTCATGGATTTGGCCGCCTTGTTCTGCGAGCCGTACTTTTCCACCTTCAGGCGCAGCTTCGCCACCACCTGTTCCTTGTTAATTCCCATAACTTTCCAGATTATCGTTAATACTTTTTTTCCGAATCCACCGCCCGCGTTCCGCGCGCCCCTATACCAGATTATACAGATCAATCTCGCCGGCCTCGGTCGCGTTGCTTATCGCCTTTTCCACTTGCCCCACGGTCACCTTCTCCACCTTGCGCCGTTTCGCCTTTTTGCCCTTTTTGCTTTTCCTCCGGTTCTCCACGCCCTTCACGTTAGGCTCGTTCAGGCCGTAGTCCTCGTTGCGCGCCCCGAAGGCCTCCAATATCTCGTCCGCCTCGTCCCGCGTCTTTATCCTTGCCTCGTCCGTCAGCTTTTTCATATCGGCGAAGAACCGCGCCTCGAATTCCTCCTGGTCCTGCTTGGCCCTGTGCACCTCCAGCTTCGTCTCCGCCGCCGTCACAAACCGCAAGCCCACGGCGTCCCGCTCATACAAATAAATCAGGTCCATGTTCTCGGGGTCAAACCGCACCGTAAACTTCCGGTCTATATTGTCCCTGAGCCACTCCACGTCCGGCATCCGGTCCTTGCCGTGCACCATATACGTGTATTCCGTCTTCTTCTCCGTAAAGCTGATCCCCCTGGCCGTACAGGTCACCTCCTTGGGGCGCTCTATCCAGAACAGGTCCACCATATCCCACAGCTCCAGCCTCTTGGCCTTCGGGTTCAGGCTCGCCCTGTACATCTCCGCCCTCGGCTCGCCCGTGGCGTAGTGGGGGGCGTTGTTCCATTCCTCACGGCGTTTCCGGTACGTCTCCTTTATCTCCGACAGGCTCGGCAGGTTCTCCTTGTTGGCCAATATATGCTCCATATTCGCCTTGCTTTCCAGACTCTTCGCCGTAATGTTCTGCCCGGTGAAAAACCAGTCCCGCTTAAGGAACTGCTTCTGGAACCGCCCGAAGGCGCTCTCGATGGTCTTCGACTTGCCGTTGTACGGCTTCGTCCGTATCGCCAGCCTCGCCACCTTGTCCAGCAGTTTGCCCGCCTTCAGCTTCGCGTGCCCGCCCTGCCCGTCAAACTTCAGCTCGTAAGGCCGGTGTCCGCTCACCTTCGAGGCCATTTTCAGCGCGTAAAACTGCGCCTCATAGTCCTCCGTATCGCTTATATGGTAGCCCAAAAACACCTCCGAATAGGCGTCCATCACCTCATACACCTGCACCGTCCTTATCTTCCCGTCCTCGGCCAAGTAGTAATAGTTCAGCTTCGTGCCGTCCGCGTACCAGAGCGCGTCCCTACAGCTCGCCATCTTCGTACTGTGCTGGTAGCCGTACTTCTCCTTGGCCTTCAGCTCGCCGTGGCGGTGCCCGTACCAAAGCGCCCTCACCTCCGGCTGGTTCAGGTAATTGTGAATCGTCTTCTCGTCGCTCAGCGCCGGCCAGCCTTCCGCCTCGGCCTTCTCCAGATACTCCCCGTGCAGTTGCGCCATCGACGTCACGCGCTCCACCCGGTCGGCCCACCGGCTAAACAGCCACAATTTGGCCTCCTCCGTCAACTTCGCGCTGTTCGCGTTCCCGTATTTCCCGCTTACCAGCGCCCCGTAGCCGCCTTTTTCATAATCCCGGAGCTTCTGCCTCAGCCTTCTGCCGTTCTTCGGCAGGCTATGGGGCCACGTATGCCTCGGAAGCTGTTCCGCTATCACCTTCGCCAAATTGTCCCACATAGGCCCACGGCCACCGCCCAGCGCCTTCCGCCTCTCAGTCCGGTTATCCCTGAACACCTTCACCGCGTTCAGCACCGACGCGTTCGCCGTATACTCCAGCTTCGCCTTCTCCGGCAAAGCCCCGCCGTTCTCCAGCGTATACGTGTCAAAAAACGCCTTCGCCTCAACGTCCAGCTCCAAAAGATCGCTGAACCGGTTCCTGCGCATCGTCTTATGCGGATTCCCGCACTTCCCCTCAATCAAAACCCGAAACCGCTCCGGCAAACTGTCATACTCAACCAAAGCCGTACGTCCGTTTCCGCCCCGGCGCAGGACGTTTATTTGCTTCCGGTATCGTAGATTCATATAATTCCGAAAGGTTATAAAACCTCCATCTCCATAAAGCCAATCAGCCTGAACGCATAATATGTTATTAAAAAATTCAAACATAATTACTCCTTATCATCAAAGCCAATTACTATTTCATCCACTTCTTTTTGTAGTAATTCCCACAGTACATGACAAAAAATGGCTTTCCGAATCATTGCGTAATTTTGAGTGACCAAACTTAAACCCGCAAAACGATTGGAAAGCCAGTTCGAATATACAAAACTACAGACCTTAATTACCAGTGAACCCGAGTTAAAGAAACTGAATAAGGCCCGACTAAAACTGCTTTGTTACCTGATAACCTCGTTGATCAAAGTCCAAAAGGTTGGTTTCAGACACCTTTCGGAAGGATACGATTCGGGAGCTACGGTGACGTCCAACATGAGGAGGATTCAGCGTTTCTTTGCCAAATTCGAATTTCCGGAAGAGGGCTTTTCCCGGCTTATCATCAGGATGATTCCCGTCAAAGGGAAATACCGGATCGCCATTGACCGGACCAACTGGAAGTTCGGGAAAAGGAACATCAACTTGCTGTTTCTCTGCGTTGTATACAAAGGCGTGGGTATTCCGTTGATATGGAAAGTGCTTGGGGACAAGAAGGGGAATTCGAGCACAGCCGAACGAAAAGACCTACTCGGGAAATTTATCGAATGGTTCGGTTCGGATATGATCGAACACATTACGGCGGACCGGGAATTTATAGGCGAAGAATGGTGGGAATTCCTGCTGGAACACGGGATCCCTTTTTACATCCGCATCAAGGAAAACGCGTTAATAGGATTGCGTGGCGGAAGATTCGTAAACGCCAGGCGATTGTTTGCACCCCATAAGCTGAAAGTCGCCTATTTTCATCCGACTTCCGTGACGATCGCCAAGGTGAAGGTGTATGTTTCGGGAATGAAGTACATCGAGAACGGAAAGCTCGAATACTTGATCCTCGCGTCTCCGAAAAACACTCGGGAAAGCTTGGAGATTTACCGTGAACGCTGGCAGATAGAAACCATGTTCAGAGGCTTCAAAAGTGCGGGCTTCAACCTTGAGGATACGCATTTACAAGATTACGGAAGGATAAACAAGTTGCTGTGTGTCATAGCAATAGCGTTTATCTGGTCGTATAATATCGGGATTTTCAAACACGATGAGGAGAAGCCGATCAAGATCAAAAAACACGGGAGAAGGGCGAAAAGCTTTTTCTCGTACGGCCTTGAGGAAATAGCCCACGCTCTGATTAATAAGGTCGAAACGAAGATCGAGAGATTATCAGGGCTATTTTTGTCATGTACTTAGAGTAATTCCTTTGTTCGCTTTCTAATTTCTCGATGCAACTCAGTGTCATAGAAGTAATTCATGGCATGATAAATTGTCTGTTTCCCTACCTTAAACTCCTTTGTTAATTGCTCTCTGATCTCTCGACCAATACATATTTTCTTCCTGATCATAATTGATACATTTAGAGGTTCTTAATCAAACTCAACTTGGGATTATCGATATTCGACAGGTTATTCATAAGACTAAACAAACTGCGGTTATGACATACAGGCCCATTATCATGGTCAAATTGACTTTTTTCATATCTTTACTTTTACCCGTAAAGCGAATATCGCTATTGCTTTACAATTATATATCAATAATTCTAATCCTCCAAATAAAACCATATCAATAATGCTAGATTTTTTCGAGAGGCTAGACAAGTTCTTTAAATACAAGGAGTTAAATGATAATAAAGTTACGCTTCAGGCAGGGATATCAAACGGTATAATTGGAAAAGGGAGAAAAAGAGGGTCATTATCGCTAGATAACATATCAAAAATACTATACACGTATCCTGAGCTAAATGCCAATTGGCTTTTAACAGGCACTGGTGAAATGGTCAATATTCCTGATGGGGCCATGATCCTAAACCCTCATGTCTTAAAATCAGACAACGCTGTTGATCGGCAGTCAATCCCCTTGTATAGTGTTGAAGCAACAGCGGGCTTAGTTAACCTTTTTGACTCCAATCAAACCCCTTCCGTTATAGACACGATTAAGATCCCCAATTTGCCTAAATGTGATGGGGCCGTATTCGTTATGGGAGACAGCATGTATCCCTTACTTAAAAGCGGAGACATTGTAGCTTACAAACAAATACAGAACTTTAAAGACGGAATGTTTTGGGGGGAAATGTATTTAATCTCTGTTGAGGTTGACGGGGAAGAGTATGTGTCTGTTAAGTTTGTTCAAAAATCCGATTTGGGGGATGATTACATTAAACTTGTCTCTCAGAACACATACCATCAGCCAAAGGATATTCATTTAAGCAAGGTTAGGGCTCTTGCTATCGTAAAAGCTTCTATTCGCCTTAATTCAATGTCCTAAAAAATCAACACGCACACTTTGCCACGCTCTAAACTCTAAAAAACCGCCCATAACCTCTATTGGAAGCGGTTTTTTTGCTTTTTATTATGACATTATACCCCCTCTAACCCGTAAAAAAACGGTGTTTTTACGTCGATTTTTGACATTATACCTGCTATTGAGCGCCTAAAAAAACAGCATTTTGAGGAAGCAACTGAAGAAGCAACTGAAGAAGCAAAAAAACAGGCGCCGATTCACGGAGAGGCTGATCCGGGGCACGTCCAGACAAGGCCAAACACTATGCCGGCGGGCCATTGCCGTCCGGCGCAAAAAAGAAAACGGCCCGCAAAACGCCATTTAAGCGCCCTACAGGCCGTTTCGTACCCCAAAACGGTAATTTCCCCAGCCAAACGGTAAAAAAACGTCCACAGCCCCGCAAAACACCCCAAAACCACCGCTCAAAATGATACCAAAAAGATACCAAAACGGTAATCCCGGCACATTTCGTTTTCCACCCCCAAAATCCCAAAACCACCCAAAAACCGCCCTAACAACATCACCACCCCCGTTTTTCCCTAAAATCCCCCAAAGCCAAATAGGCACGCTTCGTTTTTACCCCTATACATGCGGAAAAAACAGACGGCACTACGTTTATTGATTGTAACGCGAATAATAAATGCATAATTCAACTATGAGAAAGGCACTTAAAGTGTTAAATATTCTTGGCTTTATTTTGTTTTCGTTTAGCTCTCTCCATTCGCAAGCATTACTGGAAACACCTTACAAAAAAAGATTCAAGAAAGAGGAGAAGAAATTCGCCTTGAACAAAGTGAAAACAATTTATAAATGCCTGGAAGTCAAAACTTTTAAAAACGGTCAAAATTCAGTAAAAATCGACACGATTGAAATACACAGATATAATAAGAAGGGTAAATTAAGCGAAATTAAAAGATTCTACAGCAGAGGTTTTCGGCGTATTGTTTCAGAATATGATTCTATTGGACGTATAAAAAAAGAATCTGTATTCGATGGAAATTTTAACACACTAATTGGATTAACAACTTGGGTATACGACACTAAGGACAATCTGATTGAACAGCGTGATGGGCCGTATCTGACGATAATTCCTAAAAGCAAACCTAATGAAGAACATTATTTTGAAAGGGGGACTTTAAAGCGTGTCACTAGATTATCCGCTGATAAAACCGGCTTGATTTATACGATTGAAGAGTTTGGCGAAGACAAAAAATTAATAACTCGAGGTATATACGAGTTAGACAGTAAAAAACGTCTAATACGCTATAAATCCAGTGTCAATTCAAAATATCCCGCTTCGGAAAGTTATTTACTGACCTTTCGCTCGCCTTTCCTATTGCAATTTTGGAAATTATATGATAAGTGACCGATTTTTGAAAAATGAAAAGGAGAGACGGATTTGAATTATACACGGATTATCTTATTGCCAGTCGAGGGCAAGCCACCTCAACAGGGCTCTCAGCATCTTTGGACAATCAGATTCCCCATGATTATTTCAGCGACCTCCTCAAGCAACCGGACATGGACCAAAAGGCTTTTTGGAAAGAGGTGAAGTCTTTCGCCAGGAGTATTGAGGGCGAAGAGGCGGTTTTGAGTATCGACGATTGCATTGTCCACAAGCCTCATTCCTCGGAAAACGACATCGTAGCTTATCATTTCGACCATACTGTAGGCAAAGCGGTCAAAGGGATCAACTCCCTTAACTTTCTTCTGAGCAATACCGTGGAAGGACAAACGGTTAACTGTCCGGTCGCTTATGAGATCGTCCACAAGACGGTGAAATACATAGACAAGAACGGGAAGGAAAAGCGTAAAAGCGAGAAAACGAAAAATGAGATGGTACTGGAAGTTTTACACCGTCTAAACTTTCTGAACAAACTGGTTTTCAGGTACATTCTTTTCGATACGTGGTTCACCGCCAGCGATACGCTGAAGTATATTCATTACAAGCTCAAGAAGGTTTTCGTTTGCCCGCTGAAGAGCAACAGGAATATAGCAATGAGCGAAAAGGACAAAAACGAGGGCAAATTCATTCACGTTTCGGATGCGCCTATTGAAAGCGGTCAAGTGAAGCGGGTGTGGGTCAAGGGAGTTGATTTTCCTGTCACGCTCGCCAAACAAGTCTTTACAAACAGGGACCGGTCGACCGCGGAACAATGGCTGGTTACCAACGGGGAGAACATGGCTTTCGAGGATATCGTAGCGATCTACCAAAAACGGTGGAAAGTCGAGGAGTTCCATAAGTCGCTCAAGCAAAACACGATGTTAGGCAAGTCTCCCACAAAGATGGAGATTACCCAATTGAACCACATCTTCGCTTCCATGATCGCCTACATAAAACTGGAAAAACTGAAGGTTAAGGAGAAGCTGAATCACTTTGCGATAAAATCAAAATTGTATTTGAAGATGATAAAGGCTGCCATGGAAGAACTTGACGCCTTGCGGTCGGCCTGAAATATATTCATTAAGAATCGCTCTCCCAAATGCAGGGAGAGCGAAAGTTCAGTTATTTATATGATGAAAATGACCAAGAAATTGAGACAATATATAAAAATGATTTCCCGGGAGGAGGAGGATTTAAAAACAAGAAAGAATTGAACAAGAAGAATCTAACCACAAGGGTCAAACGCTATACTTTGAAAGGCAAACTACGACAATCTGAGGTTAACTTTTATGAATACTATCAATAACAATTAAAGAAACACACGACAATTTGAATAGCGCATGGGCATTTCAGGGTGCTTATGCGCCATGCAAGAGGCGTTAAACAGTCTCTCTGTATCAGACACTAATATTCTAACCGCTAACTTTTATGATTATGAGACAAGCGACAATCACTTTGTTCTTTTTTATTATTTGTGTCTCCACTACCCTAGCCCAAGGAAAATACCAATCCTCGCCCGATGCGTTTAAATCGGAAAACTACACAAAGGCGGAGTATCCGCTATACCCAAAAGTGGAGCGTATTGACAATGTCACTTACAAATTTGGAAAGAGGGTAATCAAAGTATCTGCGAAGGAAGAGCAATTTCACAAAATCTTCGAGAAAGGAATTTTTAATCCCGATGTAATCTTCGGGACAGTCTCCGCCAAGTATTCAAAGAATGAATCCAAGGCCTCCAGTAAGAAAGGCAAGACATTCCATGACATCTTCAATAACCCCAACATATCCGTTAGTTATTTCGACAGTCTGGAAAAGCTTGACCCTAATCCGAAGAAAAAGCGCTTTATTTTTTGGGTCTCAAGAGAAGGGATGTTGAACCCTACCGAATATTATCTTGAACTATATAACGGTGAGGCTAAAAAGGATACCTCTTGGGACGAGTTTGTCGAAAACGCCAAGATGAGTTTCTTCAAAATGGGAACTATTATTATTTAAGGCGAAATCGGGAATAAAAAATCAAGACTAAAAAGACAAGGTGTTAAGCTTATACATAAGCGCTCACTAAGTAATCTGGAGGTAGAATGGTTATCGGTCGGGCCCAAGTTACTAATCAGTAAAACATCACTGACTGGATTTGTTGTCCAAGATTAAAATCTTCCAATTCAAAATGGAAGCTCGTCACCCCGGAATTATTCCAAGAGCTAGAAGACACCGGCCCTGTTCCCATTACGCCATTTGACGCACCAATCGTCAGCAGGGTTCCAGTACCGTTTGGTCCCGTATAACACGTATAATAGAAGTCAGGAGCTGGGTGCAGGGTATTAGCCATATAATCATATGCGGAAACCGTAACACCGGTATAAAACCCAGAACTGTCTTTGTACGCCTCGATTTTATAAAAAGTAATCCCCGTACTGCCGTACGATGGATAGAAATAAAGCCATTTCGTTTCGGTTGACTGCGCCGTACTAGACGAAGCACCTACGACCAAAAAGAATCCTAGAATTAGAAACAGATTTCTCATACTTATTTGGTTTTGGTTGAAAAAACGATAAATCGGCCCGACCAATAAATTAGCTCCCTTATTTTCCCTCAGAAAAAAAGAAGAAGCCGTTAACTCCACGTTCCCGTATAAGACCAGCTATACTCGACGAATCCAACCGAATTAGTGACCATGTAATGTTCGGGGCCAAATTCCAGTAACCTCTCGCAAATCAAAGAAATCCGTATTTCTAAAAATCGGGGATCCCGTCCGCCTAATCCGTTTTAGGGGGCAAAACGACAATATGAGGGGGCAACAGACTGTCATGGTCAGTCCGTATCCGTCTGATTTTTATTTTCGTCTCAAACTATCCGCCATTCCATCTCGCTTTTTTTGATGGGCTTAGGCGGCTTATCCAAAATTTTTACTCATCATGACAAAGAAATTCTTTAGCTACGCGCTTCTCGCCTTGGCGCTGGCCCTCGGATTTTCGGCCAATGCCCAAGACCGCTGGAGCAAAGAGAGAATCAACGACTGGTACGCAAAACAACCCTGGATGGCCGGTGCCAATTACGTGCCCGCCAGCGCTATCAACCAATTGGAAATGTGGCAGGAAGCCAGCTTCGATCCGGAGCGTATCGACAGGGAACTTGGCTGGGCCGAGGATTTGGGCTTTAATACCATGCGCGTGTTTCTGCACCATATGCTGTGGGAGCAGGACCAAAAAGGTTTTATAAAAAGGATCAACAAATACCTGAAGATCGCCGATAAGCATGGGATCCGCACCATGTTCGTGTTGCTTGACGACGTGTGGCATCCGTATCCTAATTTGGGCAAACAGCCCGCGCCACTCAAGGGCGTGCACAACTCCGGTTGGGTACAAAGCCCAGGCAGGAACATTCTGGAACGCCCTGACCGCTGGGACGAACTGGAAGGTTATGTAAAAGGAATCCTGAAACATTACGCCAACGACAAACGCGTGGTATTCTGGGATTTGTACAACGAACCCGGAAACACCAACGGCAACAGCTACGGTGGCGGAGGCAAAAAAATCGAACTTCCGAACAAGCGCAAATATTCGCTCGGTCTGCTGAAAAAGGTGTACAAATGGGCCCGTGAGGTAAACCCTTCACAACCGCTTTCCATTGACGTATGGACATCGGTAGGAAAGAAAATCGAGCAGATGAGCGCCATCGACCGTTTCGCCTACGAGAATTCCGACGTGATCAATTTCCACTGCTACTCCAGCGCCGCCACTACCGAAAAAACGATCAAGGAACTTTCCAAATCAGGCCGTCCGCTGGTGTGTACGGAATATATGGCTCGCCCCCACGGCGACGGCACATTCCAAAACGTGATGCCCGTACTCAAAAAATATAACGTAGTAGCTTACAACTGGGGATTCGTAGCAGGAAAATCGCAGACCAATTATCCTTGGTCCAGCTGGCAAAAGCCTTTCGAGAACGAGCCAAAGTTATGGTTCCACGATATCTTCCGCGAAAACGGCGAACCGTATAAGCAAGCCGAAGTAGACTTTATCAAGCGTACGACCGGCAAGCAAACGCTTTAAAAGAACAAACGCTTCCTCCATCTATTTTTTCAGATGTTTTACTGTCGGCCCTTCTTTTTGGGAGGGCCGTTTTTTTGCAATCCTTTTACAAACAGGTCTGTATTTTTGGTTTTCCGCATATCAACATCCACCATAATACAAAGGGAAAATTGAAGCACGAAACACAGTGAGATTAACTCACCCACTTCACTCTCTTCTTACATAGAGAGTGAAATATAATCCATAAAAATGCTGTATTTTGGATAAAAGCGTTTTAATTACATACACATAACACAATTAATACAAATCCATTTATGAAATTTTAAAAACTACAGAATCATGAAACCAATACTTTTTTTCGTGGCTATGCTACTTTTCACTTTTGGTAACAGCTACGCCCAATCTTCGGAAAAGCAGGAGCCAAAATCGTCTCAGGCTAAAACGGGCCCTTGTGGCGGTTGCTCTACGAGCTCCACTTTGTATATAGTGAATGGGATTAAGATGGACCAAGCACTATCCGATCAGCTCAAATCTGAGCGAATCCAAAATTTCAGTGTAGTTAAGGATAAGAAAAAGTGTGAGGAACTCTACGGGTCTGAAGCTAAAAACGGCGTGATATTGATCAAAACGAAGACGCCTAAAAAAAGGCCCAAGGCCAAAGCTCCCGTATATGTTGACGGAAAACCGGTTAAGAATTTCGGGGAGCTTTCGCCCGATCAAGTGAAAAACATGAAGGTGATCGATCCTCGTCTGGCCAGCGCCCTGTACGGTTTCTCCGAAAACTCAAACACCGTATTTCTCTACACCGCAAAATAGATTTTTGGCTAACAATGCCCTAACAGTCTCCACATCGTCGCGGTGTTTCCCAAAAGAAATCCGAGCCACAAGCCGGCGAATCCGCCCAAAGGGCTTACCAAAAGAAAGAAAACTATTGACCAAACAAGAATTCCGTCACGCAATGCGCTGATGATCTTTTTGTTGCGGGCCAAGGCCAATGTCTTTTCGAAAGAAAGTATCATAAGGCTTGATTTTTTACGGTGAAAAATGCGGAATGACAAAGGAACTTGAGGCAAAGCTCCGAGATCGGTTTTCGGCGCTTTGCCCGCTCCTTACCTTTCGGTTCAAAGATTACAGCCTGAGTGAAAGACCGGCGTTAAAGCCCACCCACATAAACACTTTCGTGTGATCGCTTTCATGGTCGTTTAGCGTGTATGGAATATTGATTGTCCCGTAGCGCCCATCAACCTTCTGGCGTGTCACATAAACATTAAGCGAAGGGCCGGCAAAAGCGCTGAATTTCCCCAACCGGTAACGGTAGCTCAAGTCAAGTTTGTTAAGCAAGTTGATGCCATCGTCATCCGTATCCCAGTTGTTGTCATAGACCACGTTATTAGCCGTTGCATCAATGGCCAAGCGTTGGTTCTCAGCCAATTTGACCATTCCGCCAAAACCGAGACCAGTGCTGTAAACGGGTTTTGAGTTGTATGAAGAATAACCGGCCGTGAAGATGGTATAGAATTTCTCCGTACCCATTTTGTAAGCCAAGTTGGCGAATATCGACTCGTTAGCGCTTACTTCCAGGGCGTAGTATCCGTCCTTTACGATGTTGAACAAACCGATCGACGTACCATCTTCTCCCTCGCCCTGATAGTTAAACAAGCCTACTTGCACACCACCACCTTTTCTGGCCAAATTGAATAAGCCCACTTGCACACCATTTTCTTCTCTGGTATAATTCAGGTGTCCAATTTGTACCTCAGCGCTATTCCTAACATAATTAAAGGCACCAAATTGCAAACCTTTAACTCTATCGGCGTAGTTGAACATACCTATTTGCGCACCGGTCAATGAATCGGTCAAGATATTGGCAGGCGAGAAACCCAAACCTGTTGACGCTTCCTGAGTATAGTTTAACACACCCGCTACCACTACTCCTGAATATCCTTTCCGGCTGATATTCGACAGGCCCGCGATCGTCGCCCCTTTCACTCTGCCGGAATTCATGTTCATCAGGCCTGCCATTTGGAAACCATTCACATTTCCGTCATTAACATTCATTAGCCCTCCTATTTCGGCTCCATTCAAACCACCGTTTATCCCGTACAGAATATTGAATGAGAAATTATTGATGTAGTCCGTTGAATTTCGGCCTGCGCTCCCGACTGGATACCCAAAACTCACCTGCACACCCTTCTTTTCCTTTACCGGTTCCTCTTGCGCTATAGCCTGGAAAGCGGAGAAAACCATCATCACGAAAATTATCGATATCTTTTTCATCTTTCTCGAACTTATATTTTATGTTTATGCGTAAATGAGTCTCGGTTTTACGCACTCATACCAAATTTGTGGATTCATCGCTATGATGCCCAAATACCGAGTAGCCCCCATTTGGCGTGAAAAAAATTGTCACGATTTTTTCTCCCCAACGGAAAAACTCTATCTGAATTCCGTAAAAAACATCGCCCTAACCCTATGGCGAAATCACTTATAACTCTCAACAAAACAGAGAGATACATTGGATAGCACTGAAAAAAAACTGATACAACGCTTCAAAAACGGCGACGCCGGCGCTTACGAGCATATTTTTAAAAAATACTACGCAAGCCTGTGCCTTTTCGCCATGAAACACCTCAAGACGAAAGACCTTGCCGAGGAGGTGGTACAGGAACTTTTCTGTAAACTCTGGGAAAAACGCGACACGCTGGAACCTCGCGAATCGCTGAAGTCTTACCTCTACGGCGCCGTCCGGCTCAACTGCTTGCGATTGATCCGTTCGGAGACCCTGCACGCCAAACACCACGAGCTGATAAAAAAAGAAATGAGCGATGAGGTGTGGCCCGAAGAGGAGAAAAGCAACGACATACAGGCCCGCATACTGGAAGCCGTAAGCGAATTGCCCGAACAGCGGCGACGGATTTTCGAAATGAGCCGTTTCGATCAGCTCCGCCAGAAAGAGATCGCCGAGAAAATGAACTTGGCACCCAAAACCGTGGAGAACCAGATGGGCCGTGCGCTAAAATTCCTGCGCGACCGCCTAAAAGACTGCCTCCCAGTACTTTTACTCTGGCTTTGGTATTTTCTGGAAAAATAAATGGGGGGTAAGCGCCCCATAAGTATCTTACTAATAAGAACAAGAGCGTAACAGCATGGACGCATTGGAAATAGATGAACTAATTATAAGGAAACTCAGCGGGGAAGCCACGCCCGACGAGCTCCGGCAACTGCAACTTTGGCTGGACCAAAGCGAAGACAACCGCAAATATGCGGATGATCTGACGCTGATATGGAAAGAGAGCCAGAATGTTGCCCCTTACGCCGAGGCCAGCTTCGACGCCGATACCGCTTGGGAAAAAATCCGACCGGCCAAAGCGCACCGTCGCTTTATGAAGCCTTGGGTAGCGACTGCCGTAGCTGCGGGTTTTACGCTTTGCATTGGCTTGGCTATTCTGTTTTTAGGGAAACAACGTCCCCAACCCGCCCAATTGGCTTGGGTAAAAATAGAAACGGCGGAGGGCGAAGTGCTCACGCATATGTTACCCGACAGCTCGGAAGTGACGCTCAACAGCAACACCGTGTTATCTTATCCGGCAAAATTCGCGGGAAAAGAACGTCCCGTTAAGTTGGCTTCCGGCGAAGCTTTCTTTTCCGTGACCAAAAATCCGGACAAACCATTCACCGTACTCACCAAGCTGGTACATGTTCGGGTATTGGGAACACGTTTTTCGGTGGATATACGCAATCCTAAGCAAGCGCTTGTGGCCGTTGAAGAAGGCCGTGTGAAAGTTTATTCGGCCAAAGACAAAAGCGAAAACCCAAAAGGCCTAATCCTGACCGCCGACGAAAAGGGCGAATACGAAGCCAAGACCGGGAATTTCTCGGAAGAAAAAATGCTTACGCCAAACGCATTCTCGTGGAAAACCGGCGTGATGACTTTCAACCGAATTCCTTTGCCCGAAGTAGTCAATGATTTGGAAGCACGGTTCAACGTGAAAATCATTATCGAAAACCCTGAGCTTCGCAATAAAACTTTCGGAGGGAGGTTCCAAAACGCTACGTTAGAGGGAGTGTTGGATTCGATAATGGCCACCTACAACTGCGAAATCGAAAAAACTCCGGACGGGTATATTATAAAGTAAAGGGTATAGAGTAAAGCGTAAAGAGTTTGGTTGGGTTGAAATCGGTTTCGAATCCAAACCACAACGCCAAGCCACTTTCTTTACGCTTTGTTTTGTACTGCATATTCTCAATTATCCTAATGATCGATACGGATACAACTTACAATACATTCAGGCGATGTATACTCGCCGTATTTTTTCTTCTTCAAACCATCGGCGCCACAAACGCGCAACACCGGCGTCCCGTTAAGCGAATAGTCGACGCAAACTACTCGGATGCCCCCTTGGAACTGGTCCTCGCCGACATGAGCGCCAAAGCCGGCTTCGACTACGCCTACAACGCCGCCGATCTGGACAAAATCAACGGAAACATCACGCTGGTAAATCCGGAAATCACCGTACAACGCGCCCTCGACGACATTACTCGGCAATTGCCCGTAAGCTATCGGGTAAAGAATAATGTGGTAATTATCTCAGCCAGAGAGAAGAAACGGGGGAGAAGCGTACATAATATCTTGCGAGGAATTGTTCTTGACGAGGAGACCGGAAAACCATTAGCCGGCGTATTACTCACCGACTTGGAGCTGGGGCCATTGGCTGAAACGGACAGTACAGGGATGTTTAGCGTCGGTATCGTTGCGCAAGATTATTTATTCAACCTTGAATACTCCAAAGATGGCTATCAGACTAAACGTGTAAATTTTACTCTAAAATCTTCACAAGCCCTTACCGTTGGAATGAAACGGGTGGAAAGGGAGTTGCCCGTCTTAGCCACTGTAAAGCCTCATAATATTGGGTCTGACGTACGACTGAATCTGTCTGACAAACGCCAAATCAAATGGGAAAAATTCTTTGCTCCAGCCCAAAACCAACCTAAGAGCAAAGGCCTGGAATTCATCATCCCTGAAGGTATACAGCTAGGATTGGTTCCCTCCGTTAGTACCAACGGGAAAAAATATCGAGAAAAATACAATACCTTTTCCTTCAATCTATATGTAGGCTATTCCGCCGGTCTCGAAGGTTTCGAACTTGGCACTATCGCAAACATTGAAACTTACAATGTAGGCGGTACGCAGATTGCGGGAATAGCTAACATCGTAGGTGGAAACACCAAAGGCCTGCAACTTTCCGCTGTCACCAATATTTCTTCGTTGCGATTACGTGGCGCTCAAATCACCGGTCTGATCAATGTCGCTTCAAAAGGAGTACGGGGTTTACAATTGGCTGCCTATCTCAATACAAGCTCTGGTATGCTAAAAGGAGCGCAGATTAGCGGAGGCGGTAACTATTCGGGAGGGGGGCAAGGGCTTCAACTCTCCGCAATACATAACCGGGCCAGCGCAAACGCTAAATTCACAGGGGCCCAAATCAGCGCCGGCTTTAACCTTGCGCGAGGCAATTACCAGGGAGCGCAAATCTCAGCCGGCTTCAACCATGCCCGTCAAAGTGGCCGAGGAATGCAAATTGCCGCGGGTATGAACTGGGCAGACAGCCTATGGGAAGGCGGTAGAATAGCCGCTGGACTGAATTTTTCCAGAAAAACCGACGGATTCCAAGTGGCTGGCGGCTTGAATCTCGCCGGTAAAACCGACGGAATACAAATAGCCCCCATTAACTTAGCAGACACTGTGGCGGGCTTACAAATCGGTGTGATAAACTTGGCCAAAAAATACGAACGAGGCGCCGCTATCGGCTTCTTCTCTTTTGTGAAAGACGGCCTGAAAACTTTCGAACTTTCGACTGATGAATTGGGACAGGCCAGTCTGAATTTCCGTACGGGCGTCAGGAAGTTCTACAATATCTTTGGTATCGGATATCTACCTGGAAGTAGAGAAAATATCTGGACATTACAATACGGAATCGGCACTGAACTCAGGGCCGAAAAGAAGGTAAGCGTAAATTTGGAACTATTGGGTGGACGGGTGACGTCTGACGAAAAAACCGTTGATGGCCCAAACATATGGGGACGCTTTACTCCGACAGTATCTTACCGAATCGGAAAATCATGGCAACTTTTCGGCGGTTTATCGCTGAATGGCCAATGGCGAGACAATAAGGAACTACCCACATTACTCAACACCCAAAGAGAAAAAGCGTACCTGATATCAGGCATCAGCGACAGCCCTCTTCAAACATACTGGTGGGGGCACCGTTTCGGCTTGCGCTTTGATTTGTAAAAAAGCTGGACCGGAAACGATTAAGCCAGCTACTTTTTATCGCTATAAATCCGGTCCAGCACGATGGGAGTCGTTACGCTCAACATTACTAAGAACGCTTTGCCCTCAAAGCGTTCTTAGTAATGTTGAGCGCTGAGCTTTCTGTCAACTGACTGGCCCAATAATGTCTTAAACAGAGATACACCCGGTAACAAAGTAATTTCACACAGGCCACTCTGTGATATTGTAATGCAAAAGTAGCAACCCAAACTCAGCTAATCTTTGATCTGAAAAATAGAAACGCTTGATAGTAATCGCACAAATAGGCGTTCAAAATCAGTAAAAAAGAAAGGTATTGTCGCCTTGCTCGGTAGAAACAGTCATACCGGTTTTCTTCTGTAAAGAGTATTGGGAAGCTGGAAAATGACAACTTTTGCCTCAAAACATTCAGAGGGGGCAACATAAAAAACCAGCGCCACGCACCGGTTACCGAATTTGTTCACGCTTATAACAACCCTTATTTTTTCCGGACCAGAGTTATCGTCGTATTTGAGGCCGCTACCACCTCTCCCAGATCCGCAGGTTCAGATTTTTTTATTTCCATTTCCAACACCAACATATCGGGAGTTAGGCTCTTAATCGTAAACTTCGCATCTTTATCGAAGATAGCTCCGAAATCGACGTTTCCATTTCCAGAATTATCTTCCTTAAAGGTCAATAGCTTATCGGCCAACGTCCACCTTCCCTTTTCGCTTATTGTCCCTTCCCCTTCCATACCGTCTGTTAAATCGTCTAAATCCAACTGGTCTTCCATTCCTTCGAATTCCGACGCCAACTTCAAGTTCTCGGCCACTATCTTGATCTTGCCATCCAAAGAGTAAGTATTGGGGTCCTTCCCGAATTCCATCACTAAATCGATGTCTTTTCCATTCAAATCAAGCGACATCACCTCCTTCTCGATACTGGCAACCTTCAGGGAAACATTCATCTTATTCTCGAACTTTTTGACATCCCAAGTTCCCCCAAGTTGGGCTGGCGATATTTCGTCATCGTTTGAAGAGCATGACCAAAAAACAAACGCCACGAGAAATAATGATAGAAATCTAAATCTTGTCATTTCATTAATATTTTTACGATTGAATTGTCTTACCCAAACCCGATAAAACATCATTCTCATTAATTCTGACAAGAGAACACCATAGGCAAAAGCCCAAATGATCACTAATCGGCCCTTTTTCCTGTTTGTCGGCAGAATATTAATTTGAACGGAGTGAAAAAAGCAAAAAAATCCCCGCGTCCAAAAACCGGAGCGGGGTCCAACCAATAACCGTTCATGCACCAAACGGGACTTTCTTATTTTACAACAATTCCCCCAGCCTAGCGCCACACTGAGCAAGGGGCATTGTACCAATTATTGCTTTTTCAAATCCAGCCAAGATTTGTCCCCGTCATCATCATAAAACAAGCGAATCTCCGTAACACCGCCTTGTGTCGCCGGGTCAAGAAACTGTACGTAGGCAGTGTCCGTCTCCTGTGTCGTTTTCGTTATAAGCTGATAATCCAACTTAACCGTGATTTGCGGAAAAGCGTCGGCCCATTCCTTTTGTTCAGCGGCAGTCACGACATTTAGGCCAAATGTGCCTTGCTCATTTTCCGAATCGTCGCAAGTTATGCCCACATCGTCGGATTTTTGGGAATAACTGGCCTCAAACTGTCCGGCTCCCGAGAAATCCAACTCATAATATTCCGTCACCGCAACCTTGCATTCCGAGTCATAGCCCTGAATCTCGTTTTTCCATTCTCCCAAAATCCTTTTCTGGTCCTCTGTCAGCTGGGTGGTTGTCCCCACACCTCCTGGCGTACCGTCATCATCGTCATCGTTAGAACAACCTACCGCAAATACCAACGGCAAAGCCAAAACCGATAACCAGAGCTTAGTCCAAATCCGAATCTGTCCCCTCATCTTTCCCTTTTTTCATTAGTCAGAAGCCGAACTAAAAGCCCGATTTCCCTCTATTTATTACATGGACAATCAACAGGTCCGACAGAAAAAGGTTCATTTGGCGACGGCATTTTCAACAGACTCCTTCTCCCGAAAACATTGAAAACAGCATAAGGCAAATCAGACGTTTTCCGGTAAAAATTCAAATGAGCTATGAACTCAATTTGCTTTTTGTATCAATAAAATTATTTTTACATACCGGACCAGAACAGAATGAATTTATGAAGCGACATTTTTTATTAACTTTTTTTATCGCTACCCTAAGCGCCAGCGGTTTTTGCCAAAACCCGATTATCAAAGACATCGGAATGTCGGACCCTCACGTACGCGTTTTCAACGACACGATTTATCTGTACAGTGGCCACGACGCATCGCCTGAAGACAAAACGTGGGTAATGAAAGACTGGCGGATATTCGCCACCACGGATTTGGTGAATTGGACACACAAAGGCACAATCTCCCCAAAAGACAACTACATGGCAGACGACAGCCCAGACTGTTGGGCCGGAGACGCTTCCAGCCGAAACGGAAAATATTACTTCTACTTTTCGGACCGTAAACGTGGTGTAGGTGTCATGGTGGCCAACTCGCCAACAGGACCGTTTAAGGATCCATTAGGAAAAGCGCTGGTAAGCCCCTTGCATGATCCCACGCTTTTTGTTGATGATGACGAAAACCAAACGCCCTATATTGTATACGGCGACAAAACCGACGCCTTCTATATCGCAAAGTTGAATGACGATATGATATCGGTGGCGGAACAGCCCAAACCTATACAGATCAATGGCGAATCGTGGAAAAAGGCTCCATACTGGATGGACAAAAACTATCTGTTCAAACACAGCGACTGCTATTACCTTAGCTGGGGAAGAGACTATGCCGTGTCTAAAAATGTATACGGACCTTACGAAAGCGTAGGTGCGGTAGGGCATGGCCACAATCTAAACGAATACGCTCACGGCAGTTTCTTTGAGTGGCAAGGACAATTTTATCATATCTGGTGCCACTACTTACGGCGAGGTTACAAATACCGGGAATGCGTAATCTCCTACTGCCATATCGATGATGACGGCAAGATCGTAACCGACACTGATTTTATGGACAAACACGCCACATACGGCGTAGGCCGTTACAACGATTCATGGGACAGGATAGAAGCCGAATGGTTTACCGAAATATCGGAAGGCATAAAAAAGCGGGGAACTAGAAAAAACGGTTTTGTTTTAACCAATATCAAAAACGGGAGCTGGATAAAATTCGCTAACGTCCGGTTTGAAAAGCCTATAAAGATCCGAGCTTCGCTAACAGCCATAAACGCCAACGGAACGCTGGAATTCAGGGAAGGAAGCCCCGAAGGAAGACTTCTTGGCAAATTCAAAATTCGATCGTCACATCCAAACTCACCAAAACTGAAACAAACCTGGAAAAAGGTGAAAAACGGCGAGCGAGATATCTATATCAAATATTCCGGAACCGGAGAAGTGGAGCTGGACTGGATCGGTTTTTAACAAAACGCCTCAGTCACTATCCCACACGCATTGAAAGACATATAATGTGATCAACAATAGTTGGTCGTGCGAAACGTTTAGACCATGTTATTACCAAATGAAAAAGACAAAGCGAACGAAATTTCTACTCTAAACTTTTCCATGGCACAAGAACCGAAGCAGGGTATCCAAACCTCTGTCTGGACGAAAACGGCCAATCTCCTCAATGTTTTTGCCCTTACTTATGGAAAAGCCACAATAAAGTTGTTAATTCGTTTTAGCGATAATTTAAAACAGGATATGCGGAATCAATAACAAATATTCCGGCACTCAGGGTCCGTACTTTCCCTAGCGATCACGGGAGAGGTTCCATACGGATCCTGACGCATATCCCACCCTTTTTCAAACTTCACTTTGGGTTGTTAATTTCATCCCTCTCCCAAAACCCGTCCTAATCTTTCAAATCGCATTTCACAATTACAGATTGTTCGTGTTACTAACCTGTAACCATCCTCTGGCACAAACCCTTGTGCAGAAAGGTATTTATACGCAAATTTGCGGGTTGATATGGCAAGGAAGAAAAATTTCGTAATAGAGAACCTCACGATCGAGCGAGTTGCCGCCGAAGGCAAGTGCGTTGCGCATCACGAGGACAAGGTAATCTTTGTGGAAAAAACCGTCCCCGGCGATGTGGTCGACGTTCGCGTAAAGCGGAACAAGAAGTCTTATATGGAGGCTTTTCCGATCAAATTCCACAAAGAGTCCGAATACCGTAGCGAGCCGTTTTGTTCGCATTTCGGATTGTGCGGAGGCTGCAAGTGGCAGAATTTGGAATATGACCGCCAGTTGAAGTGGAAACGCCAGCAAGTGGTGGATAACTTCGAGCGTATCGGCAAGTTGGAATTTCCGGAAGTGTCGCCGATTATCGGATCGGAGGCCACGAAGTATTATCGTAATAAGCTGGAATTCACTTTCGCTAACAAGCGTTGGCTTACTACCGAGGAATTGAACGCCTCCAACGGAGAGCAACTCGAAGCCCGTGGACTCGGCTTCCACATTCCCGGCCAATACAACAAGGTGATCAACGTGGACCACTGCTACCTGCAACCGGACCCGTCGAACGACATCCGCCTGAAATTGGTCGAGTTTTGCCGAAACGAGAATATTCCTTTCTATGATTTCCGCGAAACCAACGGCTGGTTGCGTACCGTAGTAATCCGCACGGCCAACACCGGCGATCTGATGGTAATCCTTCTGGTAGCAGGCGACGACGAGCCGATGATGACCAAAGTGATGGAATTCCTCAAAAGCGAGTTCCCCCAGATCACGTCGCTCAATTATATCGTCAACAAAAAAGGAAACGACTCGTACTACGACCAAGACGTAATCCTTTACCACGGTGAGTCATTTATCCGCGAAACGATGGAAGACCTCACCTACCGAGTAGGTCCGAAATCTTTCTACCAAACGAATTCGGAACAGGCGTACACGCTTTATAAAGTTACCCGTGACTTTGCCAAACTTAAAGGCGACGAGCTGGTATACGACCTGTACACAGGAACGGGCACTATCGCCAACTTCGTAGCCAAACGCGCCAAGAAGGTTGTCGGTATAGAATACGTGCCGGAGGCGATCGAGGACGCCAAAGTGAACTCGGAGATCAACGGCATAAAGAACACCCGCTTCTACGCCGGCGATATGAAGCACCTGCTCACCGACCAACTGGTGGCCAAACACGGCGGCACGCCCGACGTGGTAATCACCGACCCGCCACGCGCCGGCATGGACCCAAAGGTGATCAATATGCTGTTGAAGATGGCTTCGCCTAGAATCGTATACGTTAGCTGTAACCCAGCCACACAGGCCCGCGACTTGGCCCTTTTGGCCGAAAAATACGAGGTAAAAGCCGTACAGCCCGTCGACATGTTTCCGCATACCCACCACGTGGAAAATGTCGTTCTGTTAGAATTGAAAAAGTAAGATGTTTTTGGTATTCGGTATCGAGTATTAAGTATTAGGTAAAACCCTTCGGGAGTTCAGCACCTTATACTTGATACTTAATACCCAAGACCGTTACCCAAACAACGATGCAAAACAGTCCCGAACTTAACGGAAAATATCTGGGAACCATCACCAAAGACTTTGCGGTGGTGGCTCATACGCTTAAAGACGCGGCCTACCAGATCAAAAAGCATGGCTTCGAATATCCGATCTTCCCGGTGAGCAAATCCGTGTTGCCTATCGGCGAATTGCTGTTGGCCAAAGAGGATGTGGCTATCGCTTGGAATTTCAACGCTTCGTACCTTGAGGAGTTTGTCCAGCTGAAGCTAATAGAGTCGGAAAGAGTCGAGGATTTCAAAAAAGCGTACAAAGACATCGACGAGTTTTGTTGCCTGTTCGTAGTGGACGGCGAATTCAACAACTTTGTCTTTATCCCCTACCCTGAGGACGAAGACTGAGTTTGGGAGGCTTCGGCCTCCTCCTTTTCTTTAGGTTTTGTGTTTTCGGCTTCCTGCCCCAGCTTATCCATTATTTTTTTCATCTGCAGAGTATCGGCGTGCTTGCTTGCCAAAAGCAGACTGTCGCGTAAAAACTTTTCCCTCGTTCGCTCTTCCCTGATTCTGTCTTTGGTTGCCTGCTCCAAATCCACGATTTCCTCCAAAGCCTTGTCGGCGTCTTTCAAAAAGGCCTTCCTTCGTCGAATTTTGTTCCGCAGATGTCGTTCGGCCGCCGAATAGGAATCCAGAGAATCAAAATAACTCCGCATCACTATACGAAGTCTAAGAGGGTGTTCCTCCATTTCCTGAAATTCGAGATAACGGAGCCTTTGTTCAAAATACAGGATCTCAAGTTCCGAACGCAGGCGCTTCATTTGTCCATAATTCCGCCAAACTTCCCTAAAAGGCACCTCGCGCTGGTTGAGCATCGCTATTGTGCCATCGTTCCAAATTTCAAACTCTTGACGAAACATATTTGACCTCATCGCAATGTTCCGGTCATCACGAATAAAAACAATGGCAGCGAACCGGTCCGTATCACGTTGCACCTCCTTAGGGCTCATTAAAAAACCCAGGACATTAAGCACCAGCAAGACCAAAAAGCCCCTGACAAACCAACGTCGATTGGTGATATAAAAATCCCAGAGTTTCTTTAAACGCATACTGCCTTTATAGGTAAAACGGAGGTAATATTCCGCCGCCTCTCATTAACGAACGAGCTCCGAAAAAATGATTTATAGGCTACCGAAAATTACGATTCCACACATGCAGTTTCCGGCTTGGGCACCTAAAACAAATATAAGATAAGGCGAACTAAAGGGAAAAAGGCCCGGCGATTTTACATCAGAAAAATCTTATCTATTACAGATTCCGCAACAATGCCTACATTTCTCTAAAAAGTACATAAAGAAACAGGCGGTAAAAACCGCCTGTGAATTTTTTATTCATAAGTGGGGAAAAACTTACGCCCTCGCTTTTTCTTTAGGCTGACGGTCTCCCTGTAGCAGGAATTTGTCATAGATAAACAAAGCGACAACCGTGAACAAGGCAAGAGCCAAAACTACGTAGGCGAAGTTACCGGGGTGATATGTTTCCCACAGTGCGCTTGTCAACTGAAAACTGTCCATATTCAGCTGGCTTGCCACTTCGTTGAAATATGCGCTTTGCGACAATTCGCTATCGACATTCAATCCTTTTAAGGCAGCGAAGCGTTCCACCAAAGTAACCTTGTCAGATATCATTTGGTAAACCGGCCCAGCAATGATACCGGCGATAAAGTTACCCGCAAAGTGAGGCAAGAACGACGTCCCCATATAAAGTGCCTTTTTATCTTGCGAAGCCAAGCTTCCGATGTACTCGGTAAACTTCGGAGAACAAGCCATTTCGCCCAATGAGAAGATAAATACGCCAATGACCAAGAACCAAGGGTTATTGGTAACAAGTGCTGCGGCAAGACCAATACCGCAAACCAAAATCCCGCCCATCATCGCTCGGATAGCTCGGAATTTCATTACGAATGAAGAAACCACCAACTGGAAGAAAATAATCGCCCCGGCATTAATGTTTGTCAATGCCTGAAATCTCAAACCGCCGTCTTCAGCCTTAAGGAAGTTTGCAATACCTGGACTTAGAGAATGTAATGACTCATAAAGCGGACGTGTATCGAACCACTGTACGATAAACTTCGGCAACATCAGGTACATCTGGTTAAACAGTGTCCAGAACACAACAAAGATCAGAAGCAACACGGTCAATCGGTAATCCGCCAAAGCGCGGACGATATTGGTAAGAGTCTTGTAAATCACTTGACCCGCCGACTCTTTCGGCTTCTCTTCGCGTTCAGGCTCTTTGAAGAAGAGGAGAACAAGAACAAGGTTTACCAAAATAGCGCCCACACTCACCAAGAACATCGGCATCCAGCCACCCGGTTCCTCACTAGTAACACCAATCGTTACAAACGGAGCGATGAAACCACCGATATTCACGATCATATAAAAAATACCAAAACCGATAGACGCATTTGATTCATCAGTGGTTTTTGAAATCGTTGCGGATACTACTGGCTTAAACAACGCAGCTCCAACGGCCAAGAAAGAAAAGGCCATAATAAACGGCCAGTAATCGGTCACCACAGCCATTAAATAATAGCCGATACCCATTACGATATAAGAAATGGTCAGAACCAACTTATAACCAATACGGTCGGCCAAAGCGCCAGTCAAAATTGGCAAAAAGTAAAGTACCGCCGTTACGGTACCCATCACGGCACTTTGCTGGGCAGAACTCCATTCCAGTCCCCCCTTATCCGCCGAGGATATCAAATAGACCGATAGACTGGTAAACATTCCATACCACGCCCAGCGCTCGAAAAGCTCCATTGTATTCGCCACCCAGAAAGTCGAAGGGAACTTCTTGAAGGCCTTAGTAAACTTACTCATCTAACTAGTGTTTGTGTTATCTTATTATTCGCTCAAATTCATTTGAAACCGACGGGTACAGCAAGGCCCATCTTGCTAAAAATAGGGAAATTTCCTATCTCTTTCAGGTGGTTAAGCGAAATTTTGACTTGTCCGCCACAGCAAAAGGCACATGGATAGCGAGAAGTCAACAAATACAAAAACACTACTTTCCCCTACATTTCAAAAAACAAAAAGCCTGACGAACGCCAGGCTTAGTATTTTTCGGTTTGATTTGATTAAATCAATATTTCACCACAATTCTTCCTTGAATCTCTCCCTTCAGGATCTTGCCGAAATAAGGGTCAAGATCTTCCAGCTTCACGTAATTCACCATAGTCTGAAGGTTTTCCGGCTTCCAGTCACCCGAGAGTTTTGACCAGATTTCCTTACGCAGTTCCATCTTGGTCTCAGCCGAGTCAACACCCAACAGATTAACACCACGCAGGATAAACGGGAATACAGTCATTTCCAATTTCGGAGACTCCACCAAGCCACAGCAAGTTACGCTTCCTTTTGCGTGTACTGTCTTCAACAACGATGTCAAAGTCTCGCCACCCACGGTATCCACACCCGCGGCCCAACGAGTCCTAAGCATCGGTCTTCCTGATTCGTCACGGATTTCCGAACGGTCCACGCAGTCTTTCGCTCCGAGCGACTTCAGAAATTCGTGAGCTTCCTGCTTTCCTGTCGAAGCGAATACGCTATAACCCAACTTCGAAAGGATAGCTACGGCCATAGAACCTACGCCTCCAGTAGCGCCGGTCACAACCACGTCTCCGTCTTCAGGACGAACGTCATTCATAATCAGCTTACGGACCATCAGAGCGGCTGTAAATGCGCCTGTGCCCATTATCATCGCTTCGTCAAGGCTTAATCCGTCCGGCAAAGGGATAACCCAACCGGCAGGCACACGAACGTATTCGCCAAAACCGCCGTCAGTGTTCATTCCCAGGTCATAGCCTGTCACCAACACATTGTCGCCTACCTTGAAGCGGTTGTCAGAACTTTCTGCCACCACACCCGACACGTCGATACCAGGAGTATGCGGGTAATTTCTCGTAACCCCTTTGTTACCTGTAGCAGACAAAGCGTCTTTAAAATTCAAACCAGCGAAACTGGCTTTGATCAAAACCTCTCCTTCCGGCAATTCGCTTACTGCCTTATCCTCCAAAGCCCTTGAAAACGTTTTGTCTTCTTTTTCACGAACTACCCAAGCCTTGAATTTCGTTTCTTCTCTCATTTTCTCCCGATAAAATTCACAACCATTTTTTGCTCTAAAACCACTATCCAGAAAAGTGATTCTCTCAGGGGGGATACTGACGTAACAGGCTTCTATTACAGAATATCCACCCTGATATTTTGTTTATAAATTAAAGCCGACCCTCAGCACATAAGGCTCCGGATACGGCGATTTTTTGTCATCAAAAGTAAAATTCCACAGCGCGGCGATATACACGTTTCCCCTTCCTCCGAGAGGTTGCGAATATCCTCCGCCAAGGAAAGTCCCAGTACTCCAGACTCTTACTTTTTCGTCAAATGACTTATAATACTCGTTGCTTAGCTGTTCCAATTCGGCCAAAGCGAAAAATTGTTCCGTTACGTTATAACGAGCCTGAATCTTCGGGCCAAATACGCTAGCTTTAAGCGTTTTTGTTTCCACACCGCCCTGTTGGCTAATAAACTCATATTCTCTGCTCACATACTGGTACGTAAACCCTACACCAGCAGAAAAACGTTCGGTCAACAGGTAACTTATCGTGGGGGAGGCCTCGATATAAGTGGAATTACTACCAAAGGCGAGGCCGAAGTTTCCTCCGTATCTCACCCTGTCCCAGAAAGGGTTCGCTCCTTGAGAGAAAGCTCCCACAGCGGTAAAAATCGTAAAGAAAAATAAAAAGAAAAGTCTTCGCATAAATCTGCGGTTTAGAGTTTCAAATCGGTTAAATCGTCCGTTTGTCGGGTTTGAGAGAATCCAAACAGACATTATTATTGATTGTAAATTAAAGCGAAACGGGAATTTTCGTCTGCCTTTTAAAATTTATACGCACAATGGCGACTTCAGGCTAAAGACGAACGCAAAAGGCTAATCGTTGCTTCAAATTATCTTATTTGAAGCTATTTTTTATATTCGATAACAAAGAGATCTTCAGAAGGCTTTTTCATCAAGTATTTTTCTCTGGCAAACTTCTCTATCGAACGCTTATTGCTCAACAGTTCTTGCCTGTCTTTTTGCACAACCTCGATTTGTTCCAGATAGTAAACTTCCTCCTCCTTGAGCTTTTCCAGCTTACTGCGCAAGCGATATTGGTTTAACCAGTTGTTGGTGTCGAAAACCGACATCCAGACCAAAAACGCAAGCCCTACCACCAAGTAAAAGTTGCGAATCAGTTTTCTGCCGTATGTCTTTAATAATTTCATCATAGCATTAAAGATTCTGGCCAATTCGGGCCACCTGCACAAGTTAAGGTTTCGCCCAAAATAAAAAAAGCCCCGGCAAAATGCCGGGGCCTTCAATTTATGTTATTTCCGGAATTAGAACTTCAAAGTTCCGTTTCCTGGGAAGAAAGCCTGATCACCCAATTCTTCCTCGATGCGGATCAATTGGTTGTACTTAGCCATACGGTCAGAACGTGAAGCCGAACCAGTCTTGATCTGGCCAGTGTTCAACGCTACCGCCAAGTCAGCGATAGTAGCGTCCTCAGTCTCGCCTGAACGGTGAGACATAACCGCAGTGTAAGAGTTACGCTTAGCCATGTTAACGGCCTCAACAGTCTCAGTCAAAGTACCGATCTGGTTAACTTTGATCAAGATAGAGTTAGCCGAACCTTCCTCGATACCTCTAGCCAAACGCTTAGGGTTAGTTACGAAAAAGTCGTCACCCACGAGCTGAACTTTGTTACCGATAGCGGCAGTAAGTTTTTTCCAGCCTTCCCAGTCGTTCTCGTCGAGACCGTCCTCGATAGAGATGATCGGGTGGTTAGAAACCCACTTGTCCCAGTACTCGATCATTGCGTCGGCGTCGCGCTCAACACCGTCGCTGAACTTGTACAAGCCAGTTTTAGCGTCGTAGAACTCTGAAGTAGCGGCGTCCATAGCGATGAACATGTCCTCACCTGGAGTGTAACCAGCAGTCTCGATAGACTTGAGAACGATCTCCAAAGCTTCCTCGTTAGACTTAACCTCAGGAGCGAATCCACCTTCGTCACCTACGTTAGTAGAGTATCCGCGGCTAGAAAGCTCTTTCTTCAAGTTGTGGAATACCTGAGTACCCATTCTCAAAGCATCTGAGAAAGAAGCAGCTTTAGCTGGCATTACCATGAACTCTTGGAAGTCCAAAGCGTTGTCAGCGTGAGCTCCACCGTTCAAGATGTTCATCATTGGGATAGGCAAAGTGTTCGCCTGAGAACCTCCGATGTACTTGTACAATGGCAATCCAGCTTCCTGAGCAGCGGCTTTGGCAACAGCCATAGACACACCGAGGATAGCGTTAGCGCCGAGTTTTCCTTTGTTAGGAGTTCCGTCGATTTCGATCATGGCGTTGTCGATAGCCATTTGCTCGAAAACGCTCATTCCTACGAGCTCCGAGGCAATAGTCTCGTTAACGTTCTGAACAGCTTTCAAAACGCCTTTGCCCATATATACAGACGAGTCACCGTCTCTCAGCTCCACCGCTTCGTGCTCGCCGGTAGAAGCTCCCGAAGGAACCGCCGCACGACCTACGAAACCGCTTGCTGTTGTTACGTCCACCTCTACGGTCGGATTACCTCTTGAGTCAAGAATCTGACGACCTTTAATGCTTTCGATGAAACTCATTTCAGTCTTTTTTATTGGTTTATTAAACTGATAAACTGATCAAACAAATACCTGGAATCGTGCGGCCCCGGAGCTGACTCTGGGTGATACTGCACTGAGAAGGCGTTCTTTCCTACAACCCGAATTCCCTCAACAGTGTTGTCATTAAGGTTAATATGTGTAACCTCAAGATTTTCAGCGCTCTTCACCGATTCCGGATCCACTGCAAAGCCGTGGTTCTGCGACGTAATTTCAGACGTTCCGGCCGTCAGGTTTTTAACCGGGTGGTTAAGTCCCCTGTGCCCGTTATGCATTTTGTACGTCTTAACATCACAAGCTCTTGCTAGGATCTGATGTCCCAAACAGATTCCAAAAAGGGGCTTGTCCGTCTCCAACATTTTCTGAACGGTTGCCACCGCATAATCCATTGCGGCAGGGTCGCCAGGTCCGTTAGAGATAAAGTATGCGTCTGCCCCCCATTCCTCAATCACGGAAAAGTCCGTTTTGGCCGGGAAAATTTTGCAGTACACATCCCTTTTCAAAAGTTGCTTCAGAATACTTTCCTTAATTCCCAGATCCAATACCGCAACCTTATATTTCGCTGCCGCATTGCCTCTGAAAACAGGTTCTGAAACACATACACTAGAAGAAAGTTCCAGTCCTTTCATATCAGGAACTTTTTCCAAATAAGCTTTCAGCTCTTCGGGATTAGTGGTTTCTGAGGAGATGACACAGTTCATCGCTCCTTTATCCCGAATATGCCTAACGATCTGACGGGCGTCAACACCTTCTATACCCACCAAATCATGGCAAGTGAGGTATTGCTGCAAGCCTTCCGTTGCGTTGGCTCTACTGTAAGTATCAGAAAACTTATTCACAACCAAACCAAAAATCGACGGTTTGGCCGACTCCGACTCTTGTGCGTGAACCCCATAATTACCTATGTGCGAGGCCGTCGTAACGACAACCTGTCCATAATACGAAGGGTCAGTGTAGATCTCCTGATAACCGGTCATTCCCGTGTTAAAGCAGATCTCCCCGCCAGTAGTGCCGATTTTTCCGATTGCTTTTCCTTTGAAGACAGTTCCGTCTTCGAGCATCAGTACCGCGTCTGGTTTAAATTCGTACTTCATTTATGCAGTTTCCGTTTGGGTTTGTAAAATTAGTAAAGTTGTGCCCTTAACTTTATGACATACGTCAGTATACTTGGTCGTAATAGCTGACTTAACAAAAGATCCTTCTCAAATACACGCTGGCCACGTTTTGCTAGGCCAAAAAAAAAGGGATTAGAAATAAATCTAATCCCTTCATATATTTTATAGGAAAATCATTCGGCTGACTCTTCGTTAGCTGAAGATGAATCGTCCGTTTTAGGAGCTTCACCCGATGATTTTTTTCTCGAACGACGAGTACGCTTGGCCTTAGGCTTCTCTTCGCTAGCAACAGTCAACAATTCGTTGAAGTCAACAAGCTCGATCAAGCACATATCAGCGCTGTCACCCTGACGGAATCCAGTTTTGATGATACGAGTGTATCCACCTGGACGGTCAGCGATTTTCGAAGCGATTTCGCCGAACAGCTCTTTAACGCTCTCTTTGTTCTGCAAGTAAGAGAAAACTACACGTCTAGAGTGCGTAGTGTCGTTCTTACTCTTAGTCATCAACGGCTCAACATATTTTCTCAAAGCCTTAGCTTTGGCTACCGTTGTCTCTATCTTTTTATTGAGAATTAGGGAAGAAGCCATGTTGGCAAGCATTGCTTTCCTGTGCGAGGCGGTTCTCCCTAAATGATTGAATTTCTTACCGTGTCTCATTTTACTTATTCTTCATCGAGTTTATACTTCGACAGGTCCATGCCAAAAGTCAAACTTTTCTCTGCGACTAAAGCTTCCAATTCCGCAAGCGATTTCTTACCGAAGTTACGGAACTTCATCATGTCAGAAATCTCAAGCTGAACCAGATCTCCCAACGTTTTGACGTCGGCGGCTTTCAAACAGTTGTAAGCGCGAACCGAAAGATCCAGATCGTTAAGAGGAGTCTTTAATAACTTTCGCATGTGGAGCATTTCCTCATCGATCGGCTCTTGCTCATTACTGTCACCGGTATCCAAGATAAGGTTGGCGTCGTTGGTGAACAAAGCGAAGTGCTTAATGAGAATATTGGCGGCGCCTTTCAAGGCTGCCTCCGGGTGGATAGAGCCGTCGGTGACAATGTCCAAGGTGAGTTGCTCATAATCCGTTCTCTGCTCGACACGGGTATTTTCAACGCTGAATTGCACGTTAGTGATCGGCGTGAAGATGGCGTCAACAGGAATGAATCCGAACACCTGCTCAGAAGGCTTGTTATCCTCGGCTGGCAAATATCCTCTTCCTTTGTCGATAGTAAGTTCGATTTCGAACTCTTTCGACTCGTCCAAGTGGCAAATAACCAAATCAGGGTTAAGCACCTCGAACGAAGAAGTGAATTTTGAAATGTCGCCGGCGGTGAACGTGCTCTGTCCTTTGATGTTCACAGTCAACTTATTCTCAACGATATCGGAGATCTTTTTGAAACGAATACGCTTCGTGTTCAAGATCAGCTCGCTCACGTCCTCAACTACGCCCTCAATCGTGGAGAATTCATGCAACACGCTAGGAATCTTAATACCCGTAACGGCATACCCCTCCAATGAAGACAAGAGGATCCTGCGCAACGCATTACCAATGGTGACACCATAACCTTTTTCCAGTGGTTTAAACGTGAAAAGACCGCGGAAGTCGTCGGCTTTTTCCATGACCACCTTTTCGGGCATTTGGAATGCTAAAATTGAAGACATAGTATCTGCGAAAAGTTAAAGTTCAATATTATTACTTAGAGTAAAGCTCGACAATCAGTTGTTCCTGGATGTTCTCAAGGATTTCGTCACGCTGAGGTACTGCAATCACTTTGCCAGCAAATTGCGCTGCGTCAAACTCCAACCAAGCCGGACGCTTTCCAGCGCGGGCCGACAGTGAATCCGTGATCTTCTCCAATGATTTCGAACGTTCGCGTACAGCCACGACATCACCAACTTTCACGTGGAACGAAGGTACGTTTACAACCTCTCCGTTTACTGTGATGTGTTTGTGAGAAACGAACTGTCTTGCGCCACGACGAGTAGGAGAAATACCCAAACGGTATACGATGTTGTCGAGACGAGTCTCCAACAACTGCAACAATACCGTACCGGTTACGCCTTCCTTACGAGAAGCCTTGTCGAACAAGTTAGCGAACTGACGCTCCAAGACACCGTAAGTATATTTAGCCTTTTGCTTCTCCATCAACTGCAGAGCGTATTCAGACTGCTTTCTTCTGCGTCCGCGTCCGTGTTGTCCTGGAGGATAAGCCTTTTTAGACAAAGCTTTACTTGGTCCGAAAATAGGCTCGTTAAATCTTCTAGCTATCTTAGCCTTAGGTCCTCTATATCTAGCCATCTTTTAAATCTCTTTGTTGTAATTAAACTCTTCTTCTCTTCGGCGGACGGCATCCGTTGTGTGGCAAAGGAGTCACGTCTTTGATAGACGTCACTTCGATACCGCTGTTTTGGAGAGTACGGATAGCAGACTCACGACCAGAGCCAGGGCCTTTTACGAAAACTTCCACTTTCCTCAATCCCAAATCGTACGCAGTCTGGGCGCAGTTTTGAGCCGCCATCTGAGCAGCGTAAGGAGTGTTTTTCTTAGAGCCACGGAAGCCCATCTTACCCGCTGAAGCCCAAGAAATCACTTGGCCTGAAGCGTTAGTCAAAGAGATAATGATGTTATTGAATGAGGCCTTAATGTGAGCTTGGCCGACCGCTTCAACTTGAACTACTCTCTTTTTGGCTTTTTCTTTCTTTCTTTGTGCCATGATTCAAGGATTATTTAGTAGCCTTCTTCTTGTTAGCAACAGTTTTACGCTTACCTTTTCTGGTTCTCGAGTTGTTCTTCGTCTTCTGACCACGAACAGGAAGCCCTCTTCTGTGACGCAGACCACGGTAGCAACCGATATCCATCAAACGCTTAATGTTCAACTGGATCTCTGACTTAAGCTCACCTTCGGTTTTCAAGTTTTCCGAGATGATCTCACGAATCTTCTGCGATTCTTCGTCTGTCCAGTCTTTAACCTGCTTGTCTTCGCTAACACCTGCGGTCGACAAAATCATTTTCGCTTTGCTTGAACCAATACCGAAAATGTAAGTCAATGAGACTACACCCCTTTTATTGTCAGGGATATCAACGCCTGAAATTCTTGCCATAACTAATTATCCTTGTCTTTGTTTGAACCTAGGGTTCGCCTTGTTAATAACGTAAAGTTTTCCTTTGCGACGAATGATTTTGCAATCTTCGCTACGCTTTTTAATAGAAGCTTTAACTTTCATGACTATTACTTATACCTGTAAACGATTCTTCCTTTCGTCAAGTCATAAGGAGACATTTCGAGCTTAACGCGGTCTCCGGGGAGGATCTTGATATAGTGCATCCTCATTTTTCCGGAAATATGCGCTATCACTTGATGCCCGTTTTCCAGCTCAACACGGAACATCGCATTCGACAACGCTTCTACGATACTCCCGTCCTGTTCAATTGACTTTTGCTTTGCCATGATCAGAATTTAAAATATTCCTCAATATACTTGTGAGTTGTCAACACTTCCGTTTTGCCGTTGACAATGGCGACGGTATGCTCGAAATGGGCTGAAGGTTTTCTGTCCCGGGTCCTAATTGTCCAGCCGTCATCCTCCTGAACCACTTCCGCCGTCCCCAAATTAATCATGGGCTCGATGGCAATCACAAGTCCGTTTCTGATCTTGGGGCCTCTTCCTCTAAGGCCGTAATTCGGTACTTCGGGTGCTTCGTGCAGGTTACGGCCGAGGCCATGCCCTACCAGCTCTTTCACAACTCCGTAATTATACGTCCTTGCGTAGCGCTGTATATGAAACCCGATATCCCCGATACTATTGTGCAACTTGGCTTGCTCTATCCCCAAATAAAGAGATTTCTTAGTTCTCTTCAAAAGGTTCATCACCTCGTCGCTAACTGTGCCTATCGGATAGGTAAAGGCGGAATCACTATGAAACCCTTTGTAGTATACTCCGCAGTCAATCGAAACGATATCGCCTTCTTTCAAAGGAGTGTCCGACGGAAATCCGTGGACTACATTTTCATTGACGGAGACACAAAGGGTGTAAGGGAATCCCGAATAGCCTTTGAAGGATGGTTTTCCTCCTGATTTCGTAATGAAATCGTAAGCCAACTCATCCAGCTCTAAAGTAGTAACCCCAGGTTTGATTCGCGAAGCGATCAAACCGTGGGCTCTACCTAATATCTCGGCGCTCTCACGAATAAGAGCTATTTCTTCTTCCGATTTATATTGGATCATCAGGTAAGTACAACGTTTTCAGATGAACCACCTTTGATTTTTCCAGACTTCATAAGACCTTCATAGTGTCTCATCAACAGGTAGCTCTCAACTTGCTGAAGTGTATCGAGTACCACACCAACCATAATGAGAAGGCTAGTGCCGCCGAAGAAACTAGAGAACTCTCTAGAAACACCTGCCAGACTTGCGAATGCAGGCAAGATAGCTACGATAGCCAAGAAAACCGATCCAGGAAGGGTAATTCTCGACAAAACCGTATCAATATACTCAGATGTCATCTTACCAGGCTTTACACCAGGAATGAATCCACCGTTTCTTTTGAGATCGTCAGCGATCTGATTCGGGTTAATCGTGATTGCAGTGTAGAAGAAGGTAAACACAATGATCAACAGTGCGAAAACCAAGTTATACTGCCACGAAGTGAAATCAGAGAAAGTTTGGCCGACAGACTGAGCTATGTCGCTCTGATCCTGCCAAAACTGGGCGATCATTGCCGGGATAAACATCAACGACTGAGCGAAGATGATCGGCATAACGCCAGCTGCGTTCACTTTCATCGGAATGTACTGACGACGGCCTCCGTAGACCTTACTTCCAGCGATTTGTTTTGCGTATTGTACTGGAATTCTTCTCGTAGCTTGGGTAAGCATAACAACACCCATAACGATGAAGAAAAGAATCACGAGCTCAAGCACAACGAAAAGCATTCCTGCCATTCCTTGGCTTACGAATTCGCCCAAAAGGGCTCCCGGGAGTCTTGAGATGATACCGATCATAATCAACATCGAAATACCATTTCCGATGCCTTTTTCGGTAATCCGCTCTCCAATCCACATGCAGAACAAAGTACCCGCCGTAAGGATTACGACTGCAGTTCCAGTGAAAAGAGCTCTGTCGATAACGACAGCCTCTTTAGGTATAGTGCCGGCTATGTAACTTGCGCCTTGGGCGATAGTGATTACGATAGTCAGCAATCGTGTGATTTGATTAATTTTATTTCTACCAGATTCGCCTTCCTTTTGCATTTTTTGGAAGTACGGCACAGCCACTGTCAGAAGCTGCAACACGATAGAAGCGGAAATATAGGGCATGATACCCAATCCAAAGATCGAAGCCCGACTAAAGGACCCGCCCAGGAAAGTGTTCAACAGTCCGAAAATCCCCTCGTCATGTGACTGCAGCGCCTCTGGGTTTACTCCCGGCAACACTACAAATGAACCTAATCGAAAAATAATGAGCAGGAATAACGTCGTTACAATACGTGTCCGAAGCTCCTCAATTGCAAAAATATTCGAAACAGCAGAAATAAACTTTTTCATAATTAAATCACCGTCGTAGTACCACCTAATTTCTCAATGCTTTCGATGGCCGTTTTAGAAAACTTGTTTGCCTCAACTTCCAATTTAATGGTAAGTTCGCCGCGACCCAAAACTTTCACCAAGTCATTTTTGCCGACGATACCGTTTTCTATCAAAACGGCTGGTGTAATCTTGTTCAAGCCCTTCTTTTCCGCCAAAGTCTGCAAAGCATCAAGGTTCACACCTTTATATTCTACGCGGTTTGGGTTTTTGAATCCAAACTTAGGAACGCGTCTTTGCAAAGGCATCTGACCACCCTCAAAGCCCAACTTGCGAGAGTATCCCGAACGAGACTTAGCCCCTTTGTGTCCGCGAGTAGACGTACCACCACGTCCTGACCCTTGGCCACGGCCAATTCTCTTATTGTTCTTTACTGATCCCTCGGCTGGTTTTAACGTATGTAATTTCATGACTTATGCCTCCGTTACAGTAACCAAGTGATTTACTTTTCTGATCATACCCGCAATAGCCGGAGTATTCTCAACAATCACACTCTTTTGAATTTTACCGAGACCTAGAGCGATAATGGTTCTCTTCTGGTCAACCGGCCTTTTAATAGTACTCTTAATTTGAGTTATCTTAACCTTAGCCATCTTAATTAACCATTAAAGACTTTAGACATAGATACGCCCCTTTGCTCAGCAACGGTATAAGGATCGCGCATGTTGATCAATGCGTCGAATGTAGCCTTAACAACGTTGTGGGGGTTAGATGAGCCCTGCGACTTAGCAAGTACGTCATGTACGCCAGCAGACTCCAGTACAGCACGCATCGCACCACCGGCGATTACTCCAGTACCCTGTGAAGCAGGCTTCAACAAGATACGTCCGCCACCGAACTTACCCAACTGTGCGTGAGGTACGGTTCCGTTAAGCACTGGCACCTTAATAAGGTTCTTCTTGGCGTCATCGATTCCTTTAGTGATAGCGTCAGTTACCTCGTTTGCTTTACCCAAACCGTAACCTACAACACCATTTCCGTTTCCGACAACAACAATCGCCGAGAAACTGAATCTACGTCCACCTTTCACAACTTTGGCAACCCTGTTAATGGCTACCACTTTTTCCTTAAGGTCGAGATCACTCGCCTTAACTTTCTTTATATTGTTATTGGACATAATCTCTTAGAATTTGAGGCCACCGTTTCTGGCGCCTTGTGCCAATGCCTTAACCTTACCGTGGTATACGTAGCCAGAACGGTCGAATACAACTTGTGTAACCCCTGCCGCAGTTGCTCTTTCAGCCAATAAAGCACCGACTTTTTCAGAAGTTTCAATGTTGCAGTTTTTCTTCGACCCCAAATCTCTAGACGTAGCGTGCGCCAAAGTAGCACCTTTAACGTCGTCTACCAATTGAGCGTAAATGGCGGTGTTGCTCTTAAATACGGCCAAACGAGGCTTTTGCGCAGTACCGCTAATGCGACGGCGGATGCCTCTTTTGATCCTCAGTCTTCTAGCGACCTTTTTATTTTTAATAGCCATTATTCCTATTATTTAGCTGCTTGTTTACCTGCTTTTCTGCGGACAATCTCACCAACGAAACGTACGCCTTTGCCTTTGTATGGCTCGACAGGTCTCAATGAGCGGATTTTTGCGCAAACCTGACCGATGAGTTGTTTGTCAACACTCTCAAGAGTAACGATCGGGCTCTTACCTTTTGCCGATTCGGCAGTCACTTTTACCTCAGCAGGAACCTGCATGTAGATACTGTGTGAAAAACCTAAGTTCAACTCAAGGATTTGGCCGCTGGCAACAGCTTTATAACCTACACCCACAAGCTCCAATTGCTTTTTGTACCCTTCGGTAACACCAACAACCATGTTGCTGATCAACGAACGATACAAGCCGTGCATGGCCTTGTGTCTTTTTTGCTCGGTAGGACGTTTCACAGAAACAACACCGTCAACTACCTCGACGATCATGTCCTGATCCACTACTTGCTCAAGACTACCCTTAGGGCCTTTTACAGAAATTACATTGCCCGCCTGTACCTCAACGGTAACTCCGGCTGGCAATTGTATTGGCTTATTTCCGATTCTTGACATTTCTCAGTTCTTCTCAATTAATAAACGTGGCACAAAACTTCGCCACCTACATTCTGGTTGCGCGCCTCTTTGTCCGTCATGATTCCTTTAGACGTCGAGAGGATAGCAATACCCAGACCGTTAAGTACTCTTGGCATTTCGTCAACGCTAGCGTACTTTCTAAGACCTGGCTTACTGATTCGCTCAAGTTTTACAATCGCAGAAGCTTTTGTAGCCGGGTTGTATTTCAAAGCGATCTTGATAGATCCCTGAACGCCCTCGTCCACAAACTTATAGCTCTGGATGTATCCCTTATCGTGGAGCACTTTCGTGATCTCGCGTTTCATCTTAGAAGACGGGATCTCCACGATGCGATGACCTGCCTTCATGGCATTCCTCAGACGCGTCAGATAATCTGCAATAGGATCAGTCATAGCTGTATAATTAAGCTCCCGTGAGTACACAGGGAGCGCAAAACTACTAATTTTATTTTAATATTCAAACACTTACCAACTAGCCTTGGTAACGCCCGGGATCAAGCCAGCAGAGGCCATTTCGCGGAAAGTAACCCTAGAGATACCGAATTTTCTCATGTATCCCTTCGGACGGCCGGTAAGTTTGCAACGGTTGTGCAAACGGACTTTTGAAGAGTTGCGAGGCAACTTGTCAAGCCCTGCCCAATCCTCATTAGCTTTAAGCTCCGCTCTTTTGGCGGCGTACTTGGCCACGAGTTTTTCTCTTTTGCGCTCGCGAGCTTTTACTGCTTCTCTTGCCATGGTTCTCTAATAAATTATTTTTTGTTAGCGAACGGCATACCGAAAGCTTTCAAAAGCTCGTAGCTTTCCTCGTCGGTGTTGGCCGTAGTTACGAAAGTGATGTCCATACCAGAGATCTTGCTGACCTTTTCGATCGAGATTTCCGGGAAGATAATCTGCTCCTTAACACCCAAAGTGTAGTTACCGCGACCGTCGAAACCTTTGGCGTTGATGCCTTGGAAGTCACGTACACGTGGCAAAGCGATGCTGATCAAACGATCAAGGAATTCGTACATCTTGTCTCCGCGCAAAGTAACGCGAGCGCCGATAGGCATTTCCTCACGCAACTTAAAGTTAGAGATAGAGTTCTTAGCCTTGGTCGGCACAGCCTTCTGGCCTGCGATCAAAGTCAACTCGTCCACACCTACATCCACCAATTTCTTGTCGGCAACAGCTTCGCCGATACCCTTGTTGATGCAGATCTTCTCGATCTTAGGTACCTGCATAACCGACTTGTAGGCGAATTTCTCCTTCAAGGCAGGTACGATCTCGTTGTTATATTTATCTTTTAACCTAGGCTTAAGCATCTTTGATGGTCTCCTTAGACTTTTTAGAATACCTTACGATTTTGCCGTCTTCCACTCTGCGACCAACGCGCGTAGCCTCACCTTTGGCAGGATCTACGAGCATAACGTTACTGATGTGGATAGGGGCCTCTTTCTTTTCGATACCTCCTTGAGGGTTCGTGGCCGAAGGCTTTCTGTGCTTAGTAACCTCGCGCACGCCCTCAACGACAACACGTTGCTTGTCTACGAGAACCTCGAGAACTTTGCCCTCTTTACCTTTATCGTTACCAGCGATAACCTTTACAGTATCACCGCGACGAATTTTGAGTTTCACTTTAGTAGTCTTCATTCCGAGATAAAGTTTACAGCACTTCCGGCGCCAATGAAACGATCTTCATGAACTGCTTTTCACGCAACTCGCGAGCTACCGCTCCAAAGATACGGGTACCTCTTGGCTCGTCATTAGTTCCGAGCAGTACCGCTGCGTTGTCTTCGAAACGAATATATGTTCCGTCTTTACGACGAACCTCTTTCTTAGTTCTTACAACTACGGCCTTAGACACAGTGCCTTTTTTCATGTTGCTTGAAGAAAGAGCCGACTTCACGGTAACAACGATCTTGTCACCTACTGAAGCGTATCTTCTTCCGGTACCACCCAACACGCGGATGCACAACACTTCTTTGGCACCACTGTTATCGGCAACAGAAAGTCTTGATTCTTGCTGTATCATGATTATTTAGCCTTTTCTACGATTTCGACTAATCTCCAACGCTTGTTTTTCGAAAGAGGCCTAGTCTCCATAATTTTAACTGTATCGCCTTCGCCACACTCGTTCTTCTCATCATGAGCAGTGAACTTAGTGGTTTTGGCCATGAACTTTCCGTAGATCGGGTGCTTAACTTTCCGCTCAACGGTGACAGTGATCGTCTTGTCCATTTTGCTGCTCACGACCTTGCCAGTTCTTTCTTTTCTCAGATTTCTTTCCATGATTACTTGGCTAATTCGAGTTGACGAAGTCTGGTTTTCAATCTTGCGATTGTCTTACGAGCCTGACGAAGTTTCATCGGGTTCTCGATATTGGAGATTGCGTGAGCAAAGCGGAGCTTTTGCAAGGTCTCCTCCTCAGAACCGATCTTCTCGATCAGTTCCTCCTTATTCAATTGTGCGATTTCGGAATTTTTCATGGCGATTAACCTACGTAATCTCTACGAACTACAAATTTGGTTTTAATCGGCAATTTCTGAGCGGCCAATCTCAACGCCTCTTGGGCGATCTCTTGGCTCACACCACCGACCTCAAACATAATCGTACCGGGCTTCACTACGGCAACCCAGTATTCCGGAGCACCTTTACCTTTACCCATCCTTACTTCGGCAGGCTTAGACGTAACCGGCTTGTCAGGGAAAATTCTGATCCAAACTTGGCCTTCCCTTTTCATAGCGCGCGTTACGGCGATACGGGCAGCCTCAATCTGTCTTGAGGTAATCCAACCCGGCTCCAGCGCCTTAATGCCGAAAGAGCCGAAAGCGATAGAATGTCCTCTTTGGGCAATTCCTTTAACTCTGCCTTTCTGCTTCTTTCTGAACTTTGTTCTTTTTGGCTGTAACATCGTATGCTATAACGTTTTTTGTCCCAAAGAATTATTTTCTTCTACGCTGTTTTCCACCGCGACGGTTGCCACCTCCTTGGTTGTTGCGACGGTTACCACCTTGGTTCACTTCAGCGCTTGGCGACAAGTCCTGCTTTCCGTACTTCTCACCTTTGAAGATCCAAACTTTGATACCGATCTTACCATAGATAGTGTTCGCCTCGCAAAGTGCGTAGTCAATGTCCGCACGCAATGTATGCAAAGGAATACGTCCCTCTTTGTACATTTCGGTACGGGCCATTTCAGCGCCACCTAAACGTCCGGATACCTTGATTTTGATACCCTTAGCACCCACGCGCATAGAAGCCGCAATAGCCTGCTTCATGGCACGACGGTACGATATACGAGCCTTCAACTGCTGGCCGATAGACTCACCAACGAGCTTGGCGTCAACTTCAGGACGCTTAACTTCGAAGATGTTGATCTGGATATCTTTGCCAGTCAGTTTGCGGAGTTCTTCTTTAAGACGATCAACCTCTGAACCACCTTTACCGATAACAACACCCGGACGGGCAGTGTGAACAGTAAGAGTGATACGCTTGAGCGTTCTTTCGATTACTACCTTTGAGATTCCACCTTTAGGAATTCTGGCAGTGATATATTTTCTAATTTTTTGGTCTTCAACCAGTTTGTCAGAAAAAGCTTTGCCTCCGTACCAGTTAGAGTCCCAGCCTCTGACGATACCAAGTCGTAATCCGATTGGGTTAACTTTTTGTCCCATTATATTATGCGTTATCAGATTTTACTACTTCATTAGACAAGCTATCCACCACGATAGTCACGTGATTGGATCTTTTTCTGATGCGGTGAGCGCGACCTTGCGGAGCGGGTCTCAGACGCTTCAGGATTCTACCTCCGTCTACGCTAATTTCTTTTACGAAAAGCTCCGCGGTCTCGATATCCTGATCCTCGTTGAGGTTCTGCCAGTTCGAGATAGCCGACATCAACAATTTCTCGAGAGAGATAGAGTTGTGCTTTTTCTCAAACTTAAGGATGTTGATCGCATCACCCACGCGACGGCCACGGATCATGTCCGCAACCAGTCTCATCTTGCGAGGAGAAGTAGGACAGTTGTTTAATCTGGCTACAGCTTTCATGATTATCTTCTACCTTTATCCTTTTTCGAAATGTGACCCCTAAAGTTCCTAGTTGGAGCGAATTCGCCCAACTTGTGGCCTACCATAGTGTCAGTTACATATACCGGAACGAATTTGTTTCCGTTATGCACGGCGAGCGTGTGACCGATGAAGTCTGGGGAAACCATTGAGCGGCGAGACCAAGTCTTGATCACCGACTTTTTTCCGGATTCGTTCATAGCCTCGATTTTCTTTTCGAGCCTCTGATCGATATAAGGTCCTTTTTTAAGTGAACGAGCCATGATTATTTCTTCCTCTTGCTAATGATCAACTTATTAGAATACTTCTTAGGCGCGCGAGTTTTGTAACCCTTAGCGTAAAGTCCGTTACGTGAACGTGGGTGCCCACCAGACGAACGACCTTCACCACCACCCATTGGGTGATCAACCGGGTTCATAGCCACACCTCTTACGCGAGGACGACGACCCAACCAGCGCTTACGACCGGCTTTACCCAAACGCACGTTCATGTGGTCTGCGTTACCAACCGCTCCGATAGAAGCGTAGCAAGAAGCCAAAACAAGTCTCATTTCACCTGAAGGGAGCTTAACTGTCACGTACTTGCCGTCTTTCGCTACCAATTGAGCGTAAGCGCCAGCGCCACGTGCCAAGATACCACCTTTACCAGGGATCAACTCGATATTGTGGATAATGGTACCGAGAGGAATGTTTCTCAACATTACGTGGTTGCCAATCTCAGGGGCAACGTTCTCGCCAGATACCACTGTAGTTCCAACCTCAAGGCCTTCTGGAGCTACGATGTATGTTTTCACACCATCAGCATAGCTAAGCAATGCGATACGAGACGTACGGTTCGGATCGTATTCGATAGACTTTACTGTGGCTGGAACACCAAATTTATTTCTTGTGAAATCGATAACACGCAGACGTCTCTTGTGGCCACCGCCCAAGTAACGCATCGTCATCTTACCGCTGTTGTTACGTCCGCCAGAACGTTTTTTAGGGGCAAGAAGCGACTTTTCTGGTGTCGACTTCGTGATCTCCTCAAAAGAGGGGGCCAATCTATAGCGTTGTCCAGGAGTAGTAGGACGCAATCTTTTTACTGCCATCTTTCAGTGTAATTTAGATACCGCTGTAAAAATCAATCACCTCGCCCTCAGCAACTTGCACGATAGCCTTTTTGAAAGATGCGGTACGACCGCTAACCACGTGCGACTTAGTGTAACGCGTTTTCTTTTTGCCGAGGTAACGCATCGTGTTAACGCTGACCACATTCACGCCGTACATTTTCTCTACAGCTTTCTGAATCTCGATCTTGTTAGCGTCATTGGCCACGATAAAGCCATACTTACCGCTCTCATTCAAGGCGGAAGCTTTCTCCGTTACTAATGGTTTTTTCAGGATGCTCATCTTGATCAGGCGAATAAGTTCTCAATTTTAGCCAACGAGCCTTCGAAAAGGATCAAGCTGTCGGCGTTCAATACGTCGTAAGTGTTCAAGCCTGAGATGTCCGCCACTTTGCTTTTCTGCAAGTTGCGTGACGACAAGTAGAGGTTCTCATTCTTTTCAGAAGAGATGGCCAAAACTTTTTTGCCGTCTACCGAAAGGCTCTTAAGCACCTTCAACAGTTCTTTTGTCTTTGGAGACTCGAGGCTGAAATCTTCAACAACGATGATTTTGCCTTCAGTAGCCTTGTAAGACAAAGACGATTTTCTGGCCAATGACTTGACCTTCTTGTTCACCTTGAAACCATAGTCACGTGGCTCGGGACCAAATACGCGTCCACCACCGCGGAAAACAGGAGACTTGATGCTACCCGCACGGGCAGTACCGGTACCTTTTTGTTTCTTGATCTTTTTGGTTGATCCAGAAATCTCAGCTCTCTCCTTTGACTTGTGAGTGCCTTGTCTTTGGTTGGCCAAGAATTGCTTGACATCCAAATAAATGGCGTGGTCGTTCGGTGTAATCGCAAAAATCGAGTCCTGCAACTCAACTTTTCTTCCGGTATCCGTACCGTCAGGTCTTAATACAGAAATTTCCATGTCTCGATTACTTCTCTAAAATCACAATTGAATTCTTAGCTCCCGGAACCGACCCGTTTACTACAACGAGGTTTTTCTCGGCAACTACTTTTAAAACTTGGAGGTTCTGCATCTTAACGCGCTCACCGCCAGTCCTTCCGGCCATTCTCAAGCCTTTGAACACGCGAGCGGGATAAGAACAAGCACCAATGGCACCAGGCGCACGACCCCTGTTGTGCTGACCGTGAGTAGCCTGACCAACGCCTCCGAAATTGTGACGCTTGACAACACCTTGGAAGCCTTTACCTTTAGAGGTACCGACCACATCAATAAACTCACCTTCCTCGAAAACCTCAGCTGTCACCGCGTCGCCCAAGTTGATCTCTCCGTCCCAATCGCGGAACTCGACCAATTTGCGCTTAGGTGTCGCATTAGCTTTCTGGAAGTGACCGATCAACGCCTTTGTAGTGTTCTTCGCCTTTTTCTCGCCGAAGCCCAACTGCACTGCGCTATATCCGTCAGTCTCAACCGTTTTTACTTGCGTTACTGCGCAAGGACCAACCTCTAACACTGTGCATGCGACGCTACGTCCATCGGCACTGTAGATGCTAGTCATTCCGATTTTCTTTCCGATAATACCTTGCATTACGCTAAACTATTAATAATAAAGCGACTAATATGATAGTCGCACGTTTACAAAAGGAATGCAAAGATATGAAAAAAATACATGGAAGCAAAAGCGACCGCAACAAATAACAATCGCATTCGCCTAAAAAAAAGGGACTTACGATAAATCGAAGTCCCTTTTTTTTATTATTCATGTATCTCTATCACACCTTAATCTCCACGTCTACCCCGCTCGGCAACTCGAGCTTCATCAGGGCGTCCACTGTCTTTGAGCTGTTTGAGTAGATGTCTACCAAACGCTTGTAAGTACAGATTTGGAACTGCTCCCTAGACTTTTTGTTTACGTGGGGTGAACGGAGCACAGTGTAAACCTGCTTCTCCGTCGGCAAAGGAATCGGACCGCTTACTACGGCTCCCGTTGTCTTCACGGCCCTTACGATCTTTTCTGATGACTTGTCCACCAGGTTGTGATCATAAGACCTCAATTTGATTCTGATCTTTTGATTCATTGCCTTATGCGATTATTTACCTTTTACTTCTTCGATGATTTTAGTAGCCAAGTTGTTTGGCACTGGATCGTAGTGTGAGAACGTCAATGAAGCCGATCCGCGACCAGACGTGATAGTACGCAGGTCAGTTACGTAACCGAACAACTCAGACAACGGCACATCGGCCTTGATGATCTGAGCGCCGTTCTTCATGTCCATTCCCTTCATGATACCGCGACGACGGTTCAAGTCACCGGTCACAGGACCAGTGTGCTCGTCCGGAGCCACAACCTCTACAGCCATGATAGGCTCGAGCAACTGTGGCTTACACTGCTTACCAGCTTCTTTGAAACCGAGACGGGCAGCCAATTCGAACGACAGAGAATCCGAGTCAACGTCGTGGAACGATCCGTGGAAAAGACGAACTTTCATACCTACGAGCGGGTATCCGGCCAAAGGACCGTTGTTCAAGCACTGCTGGAAACCTTTTTCGATAGCAGGAATGAATTCTCTTGGAATCACACCACCAACGATTTGGTTATCGAACTGCAAGCCTTCTTCTTTTCCGTCGTCACGTGGAGACAATTCAAACACGATGTCGGCGAATTTACCTTTACCACCTGTCTGCTTTTTGTAAGTCTCACGGTGCTCGATAGAAGTAGTGATAGCCTCGCGGTAAGCAACCTGTGGAGCTCCCTGCTCTACCTCAACCTTAAACTCACGACGCATACGGTCCATGATAATGTCGAGGTGAAGCTCACCCATACCACGCATAATAGTCTGACCAGTCTCCTCGTCAGTGTTTACGCGCAATGTTGGATCTTCTTCAACAAGCTTGGCGATAGCAACACCCATTTTATCGGCGTCAGCTTGAGTCTTAGGCTCAATAGCGAAACCGATTACAGGCTCAGGGAAGCTCATTGTTTCAAGAATGATCTTTCCGTCTTCAGCTGTCAAAGAGTCACCAGTTTTGATGTCTTTGAAACCTACACCCGCACAGATGTCACCAGCTTCCACGCGTGGAATTTGGTTCTGCTTGTTAGAGTGCATCTGCAACAAACGTGAGATACGCTCTTTCTTGCCAGTTCTAGCGTTGAACACGTAAGAACCTGAATCAAGAACACCCGAGTAAACGCGGAAGAAGCACAGACGACCTACGAATGGGTCAGTTGCGATCTTAAATGCCAACGCTGCGAAAGGCTGGTCATTGTCCGGTAAACGAGTTTCTTGCTCGTCAGTATCAGGGTTAACACCCTCGATAGCTGGCAAGTCAAGTGGTGATGGCAAGTACGAACAAACAGCGTCCAATACAGCCTGCACACCTTTATTTTTAAAGGCTGATCCGCACATTACTGGTGACATAGACATGTCGATCACAGCTTCACGGATAGCTTTCATCATTTCTTCAACGGTGATCGAGTCAGGATCTTCGAAGAATTTCTCCAACAAAGCCTCGTCATACTCGGCAACAGCCTCAACGAGCTTCTGACGCCACTCTGCGGCAGTGTCAACCAAATCCGCTGGAATCTCCTCTTCGACATAGGTCATACCTTTGTCTTCCTCGTTCCAGTAGATCGCCTTGTTAGTGATCAAGTCAACCACACCTTTGAACTCATCCTCCGATCCGATCGGAATCTGCAAAGGCACAGGATTAGCACCTAATTTATCAATAATTTCCTGTACCGTTCCGAAGAAGTCCGCACCAGCGCGGTCCATCTTGTTCACGAAGCAGATACGTGGCACTTTGTACTTGTCAGCTTGCCTCCAAACAGTCTCAGACTGAGGCTCTACACCTGAAGACGCGCAGAACAAAGCAACAGCACCGTCCAATACACGCAAAGAACGCTCTACCTCTACAGTAAAGTCAACGTGACCAGGAGTATCGATGATGTTCACACGGTACTCGTTAGTTTCGCCTTTTACAGGCTTACCTTGTACCGTTGGGTAATTCCAGTGAGTGGTGGTAGCGGCTGAAGTAATGGTAATACCACGCTCCTGCTCTTGCTCCATCCAGTCCATTGTAGCGGCACCGTCGTGTACCTCACCGATCTTGTGACTCAAGCCAGTGTAGTACAGAATACGCTCAGTGGTTGTCGTCTTACCGGCATCGACGTGAGCCATGATACCGATGTTACGAAGGAATTTTAAGTCTTTCTTAGCCATGCTCAATTAGAACCTAAAGTGTGAAAACGCTTTGTTAGCCTCTGCCATTCTGTGCGTATCATCTTTCTTCTTCACAGCAGCTCCCTCTCCTTTCGATCCTGCGATGATTTCACCAGCGAGTCTCTCTTTCATGGTTTTCTCACCGCGAGATCTCGCGTAACGAATCAACCACTTGATACCTAAAGAAACTTTTCTTTCTGGGCGAACCTCCATTGGAACCTGGAAAGTAGCACCACCGACGCGGCGAGATTTCACCTCGACAGCTGGCATAACGTTGTTCAACGCTTTTTTCCAAGTCTCGAGTCCATTCTCACCTACTTTTTCCTCTACGATAGCGATCGCATCATAGAAAATACCGTAAGCAATACTCTTCTTTCCGTCAACCATCAGGTAGTTCACGAACTTTGTCACCAAAGTATCGTTGAATTTTGGGTCAGGAAGAATATACCTCTTCTTAGGTTTCGCTTTTCTCATTTTACTAAGTCTTCTCTTTTAATTACTTCTTGTCCTTAGGCCTCTTGGCGCCGTACTTAGAGCGTCCTTGCAACCTGCCGCTTACGCCTGCAGTATCCAAAGCGCCACGAACTACGTGGTAACGTACACCTGGCAAGTCTTTTACCCTTCCACCGCGGATCAACACGATAGAGTGCTCTTGCAAGTTGTGTCCTTCACCACCGATGTAGGCGTTAACCTCCTTGCCGTTGGTCAAACGTACACGAGCCACTTTACGCATCGCCGAGTTAGGCTTCTTAGGCGTGGTAGTGTACACTCTCGTACACACACCTCTTCGCTGTGGGCACGAGTCAAGGGCGCGAGATTTAGATTTTGTAATCTGCTTCTCTCTACCCTTCCTTACTAATTGCTGTATAGTAGGCATTTATATTGATAAATTAGGTTAATTATATCCCTCCTATAAAAATTCAGGACGCAAAGGTATTGATTATCACCAAGTAATCAAAACCTTTGGTCCCAAATCAAATGCTCAGCCCTTAGGCTTCGCCTATAGTTCCTCCGAAATTCATCGGAAATTTCAGCTCTTCGTCCGCTTGTTTAATAGGGCCGAAAGAATCTTCGTACTTGCGTACGTTATCTTCCAACGCATTAAGCAAACGCTTAGCGTGCTCCGGCGTCAAGATAATTCTTGATTTCACTTTCGCCTTAGGCACACCCGGCATCATGCGGATAAAATCAACAACGAACTCGCTGTTCGAGTGAGCGATCATCGCCAAATTGGAGTAAACTCCCTCGGCCACCTCTTCGGACAGCTCGATGTTGATTTGCTGTTTTTCGTTTGGTTGGTCAGCCATAATGGACTTTGTTTTACAACCTGTTCTACGTGTTTACACCGTAGGGACATCCTCGGCGTCGAGCTCCTGTTTCGGCGTTACGATAACGTCCTGGAAGTCACGGATACCCGTACCCGCAGGGATCAAGTGTCCTACGATCACGTTTTCCTTCAGTCCGCGCAACTCGTCACGCTTACCGCGGATAGCCGCTTCGCTAAGAACCTTGGTCGTTTCCTGGAACGACGCTGCCGAAATAAAGCTTTCCGTACCCAATGACGACTGGGTAATACCCTGAAGCGTAGGCTTGGAAACCGCGGCCGAAGCGTCACGCACTTTGACCAACTTCATATCGCGACGACGCAAGCTTGAGTTTTCGTCTCTCAACTGACGGGCAGTGATAATCTGGCCCGGCTTCAAAACTCCTGACTCACCCGCATCGACAACTACTTTCTTGTCAAGGATACGGTCGTTCTCCTCGCGGAACGTCCATCTGTCCACTACTTGGTTCTGCAAGAAAATAGTGTCGCCTGGATCGACAACCATCATTTTCTGCATCATCTGGCGAACAACAACCTCGATGTGCTTGTCGTTGATTTTTACACCTTGCAGACGGTATACGGCCTGAACTTCGTTCAATACGTACTCCTGAACTTTGGTCGGTCCTTCGATAGCCAAGATGTCGGCAGGAGTTTTAGCTCCATCAGACAATGGCATACCAGCCTTCACAAAGTCGTTTTCCTGAACAAGGATGTGCTTCGAGAGCGATACGAGGTAACGCTTCTTCACTCCGTCTTTCGACTCAACGTAAATCTCACGGTTACCACGCTTGATTCCACCGTAAGAGATAACACCGTCAATCTCCGAAATAACCGCTGGGTTAGATGGGTTACGGGCCTCGAACAACTCGGTAACACGCGGAAGACCACCGGTAATATCGGCAGACTTACCTGTCGCTCTTGGAATCTTAACGAGAACTTTACCAGCCTCGATAGCGTCCCCGTCCTCAACCACAAGGTGGGCTCCTACAGGAATGTTATAAGATCTGGCGTCTTCTCCTTCGCCGATATGGATCGCTGGGTTTTTAGTCTTATCCCTTGAGTCAACAATCACCTTCTCTTGGTGACCTGTAGCCTCATCCATTTCGACTTTGTATGTATAGCCTTCTTCGATAGATTCGAAGTTGGCCTTACCGGCAAATTCCGAGATAATAACGGCGTTAAATGGATCCCAGAAACACATACGGTGTCCTTTCTCCACTTTCTCACCATCCTTAACCTTCAAATAAGATCCGTAAGGAACGTTATAAGAAATCAGCTCTTTGCCAGTTTTTTCTTCAATAATCTTGATTTCACCCGTACGACCAAGTACTACTTGCGAAGGCTCGCCTTCGATATCCGTAGCGCTGATCGAGCGGATTTCGTCAAACTTAACAACCCCTGCAAAACGCGATTCGATAGACGCTTCTTCAGCAATGTGAGAAGCTGTACCACCTACGTGGAATGTACGGAGTGTAAGCTGTGTACCAGGTTCACCGATCGACTGCGCTGCGATTACACCGACAGAGTCACCTTTCTGCGACATACGCAATGTCGAGAGGTTACGTCCGTAACACTTGGTACAAACACCTCTACGGGTTTCGCAAGTAAGTACCGAACGGATTTCCATTTCCTCAACTCCAGCTTCCTCAACACGCTTGGCGATTTTCTCAGTGATTTCCTCACCGGCTTTCACCAACGGTTCGTTGCTTTCGTCTTGGCCAGGAGCAAATACGTCGTGCAATGAAGTACGGCCGAGAATCCTTTCCGACAATGGCTCAACGATATCCTCGTTGTCTTTCAATGCCGAAACGGTCAAGCCACGCAACGTACCGCAGTCCTCGTCGTTGATTACAACATCCTGCGCCACGTCAACCAAACGACGGGTAAGATAACCGGCGTCGGCAGTTTTAAGGGCTGTATCCGCAAGACCTTTACGAGCACCGTGAGTAGAGATAAAGTACTCAAGTACGTCAAGACCTTCTTTAAAGTTCGAGAGAATCGGGTTTTCGATAATCGCTCCTACCGAACCTGCGATGTTTTTCTGAGGCTTAGCCATCAGACCACGCATACCACCAAGCTGACGAATCTGCTCTCTAGAACCACGGGCTCCTGAGTGCATCATCATGTAGATACTGTTGAATCCGCCTTGATCTTCCTCAAGTTGCGTCATCAAGGTTGAAGTCAACTGTGAGTTGATACGGGTCCAGATGTCAATCACCTGGTTGTAACGCTCGTTGTCGGTGATAAGACCCATTTGGTAGTTATCCCAAACAGCAGAAACCTCTTCCTTAGCTTGAGCCACCAACGACTCTTTGGCTTCAGGAATCATGATATCGCCAAGTCCCATTGAGAGTCCGCCTTTGTAGGCAGTCTGGAACCCGATGTATTTGATATCATCAAGGAACTTAGCAGTTCCGTCCATTCCCGTGATCTGGTATACTTTGGCGATCGTTTTCTGAAGAGTTTTCTTCGTCAACAAATCATCAATGTATCCAACTTCGTCAGGAACGTACTGGTTTACGATCACACGACCAGCGACTGTTTCGATCAATTGCTCTGAAAGCTCGCCAGTCTCGTCATCACGAACCATTGTGCGAACTTTGATAAAGGCGTTTTTAGACAAACGGCCTTCGTTCAAAGCGATGATCACTTCTTCAGCACCGTAGAATGTCATTCCCTCACCCGCAATTGGATACTCAGGAGTAGACTTACGTCCTTTGGTCAAGTAGTACAGACCCAATACCATATCCTGCGACGGTACGGCGATAGGAGCACCGTTGGCAGGGTTCAGGATATTGTGCGAAGCCAACATCAAGACTTGGGCTTCCAAAACGGCTTCGTGTCCCAAAGGAACGTGAACCGCCATCTGGTCACCGTCAAAGTCGGCGTTAAAGGCCGTACAAACGAGCGGGTGCAACTGGATAGCCTTACCTTCGATCAACTTTGGCTGGAAGGCCTGAATACCCAATCTGTGAAGCGTTGGAGCACGGTTAAGAAGAACTGGGTGTCCTTTCAACACATTCTCCAAAATATCCCAAACGACAGGATCTTTGCGGTCAACGATTTTCTTCGCCGACTTCACAGTCTTTACAATCCCGCGTTCAATAAGCTTACGAATAACGAATGGCTTGAAAAGCTCGGCTGCCATGTTCTTTGGCAAACCACATTCGTGCATCTTCAATTCAGGACCTACAACGATAACCGAACGACCAGAGTAGTCAACACGCTTACCGAGGAGGTTTTGACGGAAACGACCTTGCTTACCTTTCAGCATATCACTGAGAGATTTCAAAGCGCGGTTACCGTCAGAACGAACTGCGTTCACCTTACGGGAGTTGTCGAACAACGAGTCGACAGCTTCCTGAAGCATACGCTTTTCGTTTCTCAAGATCACCTCAGGTGCCTTGATGTCGATCAGACGCTTCAGACGGTTGTTTCGGATAATCACACGACGATAAAGGTCGTTCAAATCCGACGTGGCGAAACGGCCACCGTCCAAAGGCACCAACGGACGCAATTCCGGCGGAATAACCGGAACCATGCGGATCACCATCCACTCCGGACGGTTTTCGATGCGCTTGGTCGAGTCACGGAAGGCTTCGACAACGCGAAGACGCTTCAGGGCCTCAGCCTTACGCTGCTGTGACGTGTCCGTTTGGGCTTGGTGTCTCAACTGGTATGAGAGACTGTCCAAATCCAATCTGGCCAACAGCATTTCCAATGCCTCCGCACCCATCTTGGCGATGAACTTGTTAGGGTCTTCATCGTCCAACATTTGGTTTTCGCGAGGCAATTTATCTATGATATCAAGATATTCGTCCTCAGTGAGGAAGTCCATGTTCTGAACTCCATCCTCTTCCTTGACACCGGCTTGGATCACCACATAACGCTCGTAGTAGATGATCTGGTCAAGCTTCTTGGTCGGCAAACCTAACAGGTAACCGATTTTGTTCGGCAAAGAACGGAAGTACCAGATATGAGCTACAGGCACCACCAACTCGATGTGGCCCATGCGCTCGCGACGCACTTTCTTCTCCGTTACCTCGACACCGCAACGGTCACAAATGATTCCTTTGTATCGGATTCTCTTGTATTTGCCACAGTGACATTCCCAGTCCTTAACAGGGCCGAAGATACGCTCACAGAACAAGCCACCCATTTCAGGCTTGTAAGTCCTATAGTTAATAGTTTCTGGTTGCGTAACCTCGCCGTGCGAGCTCTCCAGAATAGATTCTGGAGAGGCAAGGCTGATCGTTACCCGTGAAAAGTCGTTGGTTATTTTCTTATTTTTTCTGAACGCCATAATTCTCAGTTAGAAAGTTGCAACGGTCTTAGTCAAGTGTGATTTCAAGTGCCAAACCGCGAAGTTCGTGCACAAGTACGTTAAACGATTCAGGAACATTAGGCTTAGTCATGTTTTCGCCTTTAACAATCGCCTCGTACGCCTTGGCACGGCCAACAACGTCGTCAGATTTGATTGTCAAGATTTCCTGCAAGACGTTAGCGGCACCGAAGGCCTCCAACGCCCACACTTCCATCTCACCGAAACGCTGGCCACCGAACTGGGCTTTACCACCCAATGGCTGTTGCGTAATAAGCGAGTATGGTCCGATCGAACGGGCGTGCATCTTGTCGTCCACCAAGTGGCCCAACTTCAACATGTAAATCACACCTACCGTCACCGGCTGGTCAAAACGCTCACCTGTAAGGCCGTCGTGCAAATATGTACGGCCGAATTCTGGAAGACCGGCTTCCTCAAGTTCTGCTGCCACTTGGGCCATAGTAGCTCCGTCGAAGATCGGCGTAGCGTACTTCTTGCCAAGCTTAAGTCCAGCCCAACCCAATACGGTCTCGTAGATCTGCCCGATGTTCATACGCGATGGTACACCCAATGGGTTCAAGCAGATATCAACCGGTGTTCCGTCTTCGAGGAACGGCATGTCCTCTTCGCGGACAATCTTGGCTACTACCCCTTTGTTACCGTGACGACCGGCCATCTTGTCACCCACTTTCAGCTTACGCTTCTTAGCGATGTAAACCTTGGCCAATTGTACGATACCAGCTGGCAACTCGTCACCGACTTCGAGCGTAAAACGCTCTTTCTTGAAGCGACCGGCGATTTCGTTACGCTTGTTCTGGTAGTTTTTAACCAATTCCTGCAACAATTCGTTAGTGTGCTCGTCGTCCGTCCAACCTTCGAGGTTAAGGTCGGCCAACAAGTTCACCTCTTCCGGTACGCTGTAAGTACTTTCGTCCCGGTATATGTTCTTTTCGGGGAACAAGTTATTGTCGATGTTAGCGAAACCGAAAGGTACGCCAGCGCTCAACACCTCGTCTCCGAATTTATGCTTAACTCCTTGCGAAGTCTTTCCGCCCAACAGTTCGTCCATCTTACCGATCATACGTCTGCGGAGCTTCAGCAACTCGCCACTGTACCTTGACTTCAGTTCCTCAACCTCTTTCTTGGCTTTAGCTCTAAGGTCTTTGTCCTTCTTAGGTCTAGAGAACAATTTGGTGTCGATAACCACACCGTTCAACGAAGGAGAAGCTTTCAAAGAAGCGTCCTTAACGTCACCGGCTTTGTCACCGAAGATCGCACGGAGAAGTTTTTCTTCCGGAGTCGGATCGGTTTCGCCTTTAGGCGTAATCTTACCGATCAGGATATCGCCTTCCTTGATCTCGGCACCAGTACGGATAATTCCGTTCTCGTCAAGGTTCTTAACCGCGTCCTCGCTTACGTTCGGGATTTCAGAAGTCAATTCTTCCTCACCACGCTTCGTTTCGCGAACCTCAAGCTCGTATTCGTCGATGTGAATCGATGTGAACACGTCACCCTGAACAACCTTTTCGGAAATTACGATGGCATCCTCAAAGTTGTAACCTTGCCAAGGCATGAAGGCAACCTGCAAGTTTTGGCCAAGGGCCAATTCACCTTGCTGAGTAGCGTAACCTTCGCAAAGGATCTGACCTTTCGTCACTTTATCACCTTTCAAGACAATCGGACGAAGGTTCATACAAGTATCCTGGTTAGTTCTGCGGAACTTAACAAGCGAGTATTCTTTCACCTCGTTGTCGAAACCAGCCAACACTTCGTCATCAGTCAAATCGTAACGGATCACAATCTTGTTACCGTCAACGTACTCAACTGTACCGCCACCTTCTGAAACAACCAAAGTTCTAGAGTCGCCAGCTACACGGCCTTCAAGACCAGTACCTACGATCGGAGAATTCGGTTTCAACAACGGAACGGCCTGACGCTGCATGTTCGATCCCATCAAAGCACGGTTGGCGTCATCGTGCTCCAAGAAAGGAATCATAGAAGCGGCCACAGATACAATCTGGTTTGGCGCAACGTCCATGAACTTCAGTTCCTCAGGAGCCACAACTGGGAAGTCACCTTGCAAGCGGGCTTTCACCTGATCTTGCTCAAGCCTTCCGTCTCCGCCTACCGGTACGTTAGCCTGTCCGATAAACGAGTCGTCTTCTTCTTCAGCTGTCAAGTAAACCACTCCGGTTTCGTCAACGGCACCCTCGGTAACCTTACGGTACGGAGTTTCGATGAATCCCATCGGGTTCACTTTGGCGTGAACGCAAAGTGAAGAAATCAGACCAATGTTCGGACCTTCAGGCGTCTCAATTGTACAGAGACGACCGTAGTGCGTATAGTGAACGTCACGAACCTCAAAGCCCGCACGCTCACGAGAGAGACCACCAGGACCCAAAGCAGACATTCTACGCTTATGCGTAATTTCCGCAAGCGGGTTGGTTTGGTCCATGAACTGAGACAACTGGTTCGTTCCGAAGAAAGAGTTGATCACAGAAGACAAAGTCCTCGCGTTGATCAAATCAGCCGGCTTGAACTCCTCGTTGTCACGAACGTTCATTCTTTCCTTGATCGTTCTCGCCATCCTGGCCAAACCTACGCCGAACTGGCTGTAGAGCTGCTCGCCCACAGTTCTAACGCGACGGTTGCTCAAGTGGTCAATATCATCGACAACCGCTTTAGAGTTGATCAATCCGATGAGATACTTGACGATCAAGACAATATCTTGATTTGACAACACCCTAACGTCTTTGCTAAGGTTGATGCCCAATTTCTTGTTGATTCTGTAACGACCTACCTCGCCCAGATCGTAACGCTTGTCGCTGAAGAACAAGTTCTGGATCAGCTCGCGAGCTGTCTGCTCGTCAGGAGCCTCACTGTTACGCAATTGGCGGTAGATCAATTCCACTGCCTCGCGCTCACTGTTCGACGCGTCTTTCTGGAGGGTATTAAAAATGATCGTGTAATCGGTTGTCACAACATCCTTTTTGTGAAGGATGATAGACTTGGTTCCCGACTCAAGAATCTTCTCGATTTCCTCTTCGCCCAACACGGTGTCGCGCTCAAGGATAACCTCGTTCCGGTCAATAGAAACTACTTCGCCGGTATCTTCGTCCACGAAGTCTTCCGTCCACGTCTTCAAAACATTTGCGGCGAGCTTTCTGCCCTCGGCGTCTTTCAACGCTTTCTTCGTGGCCTCAAGCTCTTCGGAAAGACCGAACAAGTCGAGAATGTCCTTGTCAGATCCGTAGCCGATAGCCCTAAGCAAAGTAGTGACCGGGAATTTTTTCTTACGGTCAATGTATGCGTACATGACGCTGTTCACGTCAGTAGCGAACTCAATCCACGACCCTTTGAACGGGATAATTCTGGCCGAGTAGAGTTTGGTGCCGTTCGTGTGCTTACTTTGAGCGAAGAACACGCCTGGCGAGCGGTGCAACTGGGATACAATAACCCTTTCGGCACCATTGATTACGAAAGAGCCCTTTCCGGTCATGTAAGGGATATTCCCCAAAAACACTTCCTGCTCCATTGTCTCGAAATCCTCGTTGTCCTCGTCGTTACACGAGAGGCGCAACTTGGCCTTCAAAGGAACGGAATAGGTCAGGCCCCGATCGATGCATTCCTCAACCGTGTACTTCGGAGGGTCGATCAAGTAATCCACGAACTCCAGAACATAACTCTCACGACTGTCCGTGATTGGAAAGTTCTCGGAGAACACCTTGTATAGGCCCTCTTGAGCCCTTTTCTCGGCCGCGGTGTCCAGCTGGAAGAAGTCGCGGAATGACTTCAGCTGTACGTCCAGAAAGTCAGGGTAATCAATGACCTTCTTGATCGACGAGAAATTTCTCCTGTTTGGGTGAATAGTATTAGCCAAGGTATTAAAGTTTTTATTGGTAAAACTGCAATGATAAGGAAGTAATCGCAGGTCAAACTACCTGATAATCAACCGAAGTACAAACAGCAAAAGACCTGACGAGACGCCGCCAGGCCTAATATATTTTGCCAACCATTATACCAATTTGGGCATATAATGGCTAATTTTGTCAATTATTTCAACTCAACTTCAGCACCAACAGCTTCCAACTCTTTCTTCAGTGCTTCAGCTTCGTCTTTAGCGATACCTTCTTTAACTGCAGAAGGAGCGCCGTCTACCAATTCTTTAGCTTCTTTCAAGCCCAAACCTGCCAATTCCTTAACAGCTTTAACAACTTTCAATTTAGCAGAACCAGCTGACTTCAAGATAACGTCGAACTCAGTTTGCTCAGCAGCTTCTTCAGTAGCAGCAGCACCAGGAACAGCAACAGCAGCGGCTGCAGCAGGCTCGATACCGTACTCTTCTTTCAAAATCTCTGCAAGCTCGTTAACTTCTTTTACTGTCAAGTTAACCAATTGTTCCGCGAATTCTTTCAAATCTGCCATTTTCGTAATATTGTGAATTATTTATAAACCTTATTTCTTTATTAAGCTTCCTTCTCAGAAAGAGTCTTGACGATGCCCGCAAGTTTGTCGCCTCCGCTCTTAAGCGCAGAGATAACGTTTTTCGCAGGTGATTGGAGCAAGGTGATAACCTCTCCGATAAGCTCGACTTTCGACTTGAGTTTCGAGAGAGCGTCCAGTTGGTCGTCTCCGATGAAAAGCTCGGCGTCGATAGAAGCGCCTTTCAACAAAGGTTTTTCAGAACCGCTTTCTTTTCTGAATTGCTTCAGGATCTTAGCAGGCAAGTTCGAAACCTCTTTTGAGAAGATAATACCTGAGAATCCTTTCAGAACCTCGCCGTCAAACGCAGAGTAGTCCGCATCCAACTGTTCCAAAGCCTTCTGGATAAGGGTATTTTTGTAAACCTTATATTCAACACCTTTTTCGAAGCATACTCTTCTGAAGGCGTTGGTTTGCTCTACCGTAAGTCCTGCGGCGTCTGTAACGTAGAAGAAGTCGTTCTCCTGGAACTTGGCCACAAGCTCATCGATGATTTGCTTTTTTTCTACCTTATTCATAATTAAAGACCAGGGACACTGTTTTTATCTACTTTAATACCGGGGCTCATGGTGCTTGAGAGGTACACGCTCTTGAAGTAAGTTCCTTTGGCGGAAGCTGGCTTCAATTTAGAGAGTGTCTGGAGCATCTCAGTCATGTTGTCCTTGATTTGCTCAGCAGTGAACGACGCTTTTCCAACGCTAGTGTGGATGATACCTGATTTGTCAACTTTGAAGTCGATTTTACCAGCTTTCACCTCTTTCACAGCCTTAGCTACGTCCAACGTTACTGTACCGGCCTTAGGGTTTGGCATCAAACCTCTAGGTCCCAATACGCGCCCGAGACGGCCAACTTTCGCCATTACGGTAGGCATGGTAATGATAACGTCTACATCAGTCCAACCACCTTCGATTTTCTTGATGTACTCGTCTAGGCCTGCGTAGTCCGCTCCAGCTGCCTTAGCCTCTTCCTCCTTGTCAGGAGTACAAAGAACCAAAACGCGAACGTCTTTACCTGTGCCGTGAGGCAAGGCCACAACGCCCCTAACCATTTGGTCTGCCTTGCGCGGATCAACTCCCAAGCGAACATCGATATCAATAGAAGAATCGAACTTGGTGGAAGTGATTTCTTTCACCAGCGAAGAAGCCTCCTCTAGCGAATAAGCCTTGGCAAAGTCAACTTTGGCCAAAGCTTGCTTTCTTTTTTTCGTTAATCTCGCCATTACATAATTAGATTACTCTGCCCAAGGAGCAGTTCCTTCAACTTTAACACCCATGCTTCGAGCGGTACCAGCAACCATTTTCATGGCAGACTCTACCGTGAAAGCGTTCAAGTCCGGCATTTTAGTCTCCGCAATTGCCTTCACGTCGTCCCAAGTGATCGCACCAACTTTGTTACGGTTAGGCTCTGAAGAACCTTTCTTGAGTTTCGCCGCTTCCAAGATCAATACTGGAGCCGGGGGTGTTTTCACAACAAACTCGAAAGACTTGTCCGAATAGATCGTAATCAATACGGGCAAAACCTGTCCTTGTTTGTCCTGCGTTCTGGCGTTGAACTGCTTACAGAACTCCATAATGTTAAGTCCCTTAGAACCTAACGCTGGACCGACTGGGGGCGAAGGATTCGCCTGGCCAGCCTTGATCTGTAGCTTCAAGTAACCACTGATTTCCTTAGCCATCTTGCTACTCTTGTTTTTCTACCTGCATATAATTCAATTCGACAGGCGTATTCCTACCGAATATCTTAACCGTCACGTTGAGCTTTTTACGCTCTTCGAAAACTTCTTCCACGATTCCGGTGAAGCCGGTGAAAGGACCGTCCATCACAGTAACGTTCTCGCCAACGATAAACGGCGACACGCCCTGCTCTTGGTACTCTTCCACTTCCTCCACTTTTCCGAGGATTCTGTTCACTTCGCTTTCCCTAAGCGCAACCGGAGCTCCCGAAGAGCTTCCCGTATCGCTCAAGAAACCGATAACGTCGGGCATATCCTTAATGAAAGGTATAAGCTCGGGGTTACCTCCGATATTTGCGGAAATAAGCACGTAACCCGGGAAATAGTTCCGTTCCCTTACGCGTTTCTTTCCGTTTCTCATTTCATATACCTTCTCAGAAGGAATAAGAACCTGAGCCACCTGGTCTTCCAGCTCCTGCCTCGCCACCTCTGTTTCGAGATAGGCTTTCAGTTTTTTTTCCTTGCCGCTAACGACGCGGATAACATACCATTTTAAGTCAGTCATATGCCTCTGAAGATCTTAAAACGTTAAACTAAAAGGCAGAGTAAAACCACTCCATCAGATTCTTGAAGAATAGGTCCATTAGGCCGATCGATGCTGCGAACAACACACATCCGACCAAAACCAACAATGAGCTGCTTTGCAACTCTGAAAAAGGAGGCCAAGTCACCTTCTCTTTCATCTCCTCGACGGAGCCACTTACAAATGCTTTTACCTTCAACATGATCTTCACACTGGTTTGCACGGGAGGAGGGAGTCGAACCCACCGCTGAAAGCGAACGCCGTTGTTCACCCGTAAAAATTGCATCCCGACAGAATCGGGATGCAAAATTATGAATTTTATTCTAAGCAACCAAGCGCATCACTCTATAAGTGACGCACTTAGAGAGCTAGATTAGTCAAGAATCTCAGTTACCTGACCTGAACCTACAGTTCTACCACCCTCACGGATAGCGAAACGCAGACCTTTTTCCAAAGCGATAGCGTTGATCAACTTAACTTCGATAGTTACGTTGTCGCCAGGCATTACCATCTCAACACCTTCTGCCAATACAACTTCGCCAGTAACGTCTGTTGTACGGAAGTAGAATTGTGGACGGTACTTGTTGAAGAATGGAGTGTGACGTCCACCTTCTTCTTTTGACAATACGTAAATCTCAGCTTTGAAGTGAGCGTGAGGAGTTACTGAGCCTGGCTTAACGATTACCATACCACGCTTGATATCCTCTTTGGCAACACCTCTAAGCAACAAACCTACGTTGTCACCAGCCATACCTTGGTCAAGGATCTTACGGAACATCTCCACACCAGTGATGGTAGAAGTCATATCCTCAGCACCCATACCCAAGATCTCAACTGGGTCACCAGTGTTGATAGTACCACGCTCGATACGACCAGTAGCAACAGTACCACGACCAGTGATCGAGAATACGTCCTCTACAGGCATCAAGAAGTCACGGTCAGTCAAACGCTCTGGCTCAGGAATGTAAGAGTCAACAGCAGCCATCAGCTCGTCGATCTTAGCAACCCACTCAGCTTCACCGTTGAGTCCGCCCAAAGCAGAACCCAAGATTACTGGAATGTCATCTCCTGGGAAGTCGTACTCAGACAACAACTCACGAACTTCCATCTCAACGAGCTCGAGAAGTTCTTCGTCGTCTACCAAGTCAACTTTGTTCAAGAAAACAACCAATGCAGGTACACCTACCTGACGAGACAACAGGATGTGCTCACGAGTCTGAGGCATAGGACCGTCAGTAGCAGCAACTACCAAGATAGCGCCGTCCATCTGAGCCGCACCTGTAACCATGTTCTTCACGTAGTCGGCGTGACCTGGGCAGTCAACGTGGGCATAGTGACGGTTAGCAGTTTCGTACTCAACGTGCGAAGTGTTGATAGTGATACCACGCTCAGCTTCCTCAGGAGCGTTGTCGATTGAACCGAAATCCCTCTGCTCAGCAAGACCCTTGTCTGCCAACACCTTAGAGATTGCCGCAGTCAAAGTGGTTTTACCGTGGTCAACGTGACCAATGGTACCGATGTTTACGTGCGGTTTCGAACGGTCAAAGGTTTCCTTAGCCATTGTTCTAAATCCTCAGTTTAGGTTAGTTATATAAGTGTAATGTCTTCTTAAAAGCTAAATGAGCTAACGCAGGGAACCAGTCCCAACCCTTACCAAAAGAGTTCCGGCCGAGGCCTAGAAACATCAGCGTCAATCACCGAATAAGCAGCACTGGAGCGGGTGATGAGGTTCGAACTCACGACCTACAGCTTGGAAGGCTGTCGCTCTACCAACTGAGCTACACCCGCTTAAAATTTAGATTAAAAACGAAAGCCGAAACTCCAACCGACTCACACTCGGAGCCTTGGATTTCGCAGTCATTTTCTTAGTGTGGGGAGAGCAGGATTCGAACCTGCGAAGTCGAAGACAACGGATTTACAGTCCGTCCCAGTTGGCCGCTTTGGTATCTCCCCAAAAATGCGCTTACAGATGCCCACAAAAGACAATCGGAATGCAAAGGTAAACGCTTTTTTCCATTTGTCAAACAATTGAAAAAGAATTTAGAGTCCTAACAAAATCAGGCAGATAGCACCCGCTTGGCCGGACTCCCCGGGCAACGCTTACTCCCCCGCCAAAGAAGCGTAAATTTCCCTCAGCCTAGGGTCCGCCTCATTTTCTCTTATTTCCATCAATCGCTCGGATATTCCCTCGTAGCCCAGCATGCTAACCGACTGGAAAGCGGCCAGCCTAACATGGGGAGCCTTGTCGTTCATCGCCAAATCCATAAAGAACTCGGCTCCTTGGCGCTGTTCGGCTTCCGGCGCACGCATCAGCAATTGCCCCAAAAGCTGAACCATATACCAACGGTCCTGTTTCTGGGATGACGCATACTTGCCCATCAGCCACTCAAATTTATCATATTTGCCCTTTTCCGCATAATATCCGGCAATGGACAACACTACATTCACATTCTTCTCATTCTCAAACCGTTCCATAACCTGACCACAGTCTTGAGCGTCGGTCATCGAATACGAATAAAGCGCGCTTCCCACAACCGAGTAAGAGGAATCGGCCATGGCTAGCCTGAAAAGACTGCTGAACCTATTCGGCTCCTCATCGCCGAGAAACACGATCGCCGCGGAACGCACCATTGACGACGGATCTTTTTCAGCCATCTCGGCCACTTTGTCAAGGACAGAAGCTCTGCTAGCCTCATCAGCTCCGGAAAGCATATCCAATGCGTATTCACGAATTGAAGAGGCAGGATCGTTAAGTGCGGTTATGAAAACACTGCTGTCTTTTATCGAGTCTCCCCAGATATCCACCAAACCGTTAAGCGCCGCACCGCGCACCAATACATTTTCTCCATTTTTATATTGCGACAGCCAAGCTTCGGGGGTTTGTTCGTAACGAATTTCTCCACAAAGGAGGCTTTCAGGGTCCACAACAACGTTTTCCGGTTTCTCCCCAAATGGAATTTCATATCTCTGACTCGGGCTATCCACCCAAATTCTTGTCAATTCCTTCTTTCCATTTGACCAAAGTTCAATATCGAGAGGGAAAGTATAAGCCGGCGTATCTTCCGAAATTTGGGCTTGGCCGAGCTCCACGATCAATTTCTTGTTGGCCTCGTCATAGCTTGTCTCAATATCAACAACCGGATGGCCCGGACGCAGGAACCATTGCTGGAAGAACCAATTCAAGTCCATTCCCGTCACTTCCTCAAATGCCAAGCGGAGGTTGGCCAATTCAACCGATTTATACGCATTATGCTTCAGGTAGACAGACAATGACTTGAAAAACGCCTCGTCTCCGACCAAATCACGCAACATATGCAAAACCCGCCCTCCTTTATTATAGGAATGACGATCAAACATCTCTTCCTTATCTCGGTAATGGTAGCGGATCAGATTTTCTTTTTTAACCTTACTCTCTTCCAGATACCCGGCGAGTTCTTCGGCTTGGTGTTCAAGCGCAGCATCTTTGCCATACTTGTGTTCGTTCCAAAGATATTCGGAATAATTTGCGAAAGCTTCGTTCAAAGGAAGGTTACTCCAGGATTCGCAAGTCACCAAATCACCGAACCACTGGTGAAACAATTCGTGAGCGATTATCCCGTCCCAATTACGGTCAATCAACTCGCGCTTGTTGGACTGCACGGATTCCATGAATACGGAAGCCGAAGTATTTTCCATCGCTCCCGACACGAAATCCCGGACAATCACCTGAGAATATTTTGGCCAAGGAAACGGGTAGTCCAGCTTTTCGGAGAAGAAAGCGACCATTTCCGGCGTATTTCCGAAAATCGCCTTCGCATCGCCCTCATACTCGGGCTCCACATAATACTTGTACTCAAGCCCGCCCTTATGCTCCTCCACGACAGCAAACTCTCCAACAGCCATCATAAACAAATAAGGGGCGTGCGCTTTGTCCATTTTCCAATAGTCTGTTCTCGTCCCGTCCTCATTCCTTCGGGAGAAAACCATCACGCCGTTTGAAAGCGTTTTGAAACGGTCGTCTACGGTAATGTAGATTTCCTGAGTGCAACGTTCGTTCGGACTGTCGATAGTCGGGAACCAGCAGGAACTGGCTTCCGTCTCACCCTGTGTCCAAAGTTGTGTAGGTTTCACCGGATCCGTTCCGTCGGGGTCGATAAAGTAAAGGCCTTTGTCTTGGCTAATGGCGTCGCTTCCTCCCACTTCGAGCTCGTCAGGCTTCGCCACATAATCTATCGAGAGGACCAGCTTCTCGTCACGGGTATACTCCCGATCCAGTTTTACCCAGATCTTCTTTCCGTCATAATCAAAAGCCAACGGCTTCACCGTCCCATTCTCGGCTAATCCCACCGAGCTAACGTCAAAACCCTTCGCATCCAATTCTACTTCTTCCTGCGGATAAAAATATGGGCTCAGCTCCAGCGTAGCGACTCCGTAAAGGAAACGCTTCGACCAATCCGGCTTTACTTCCAATTTTGTATGGAGCAAATCCACCGTTCTTGGCCTGGAGGCCCTGTATATTTCCAAAACCGAATCGGACGGCGCCACTTGGCTCACTTCCGCAACCTCCGCATCGCTTTCCTGTGCCTGGGACGCAATCTGCTTAGAGCCGGAACAGGACACCAAAGCAGTTCCCGCAAAAGCCAATACGCCAACCTTTAATATTCGATCTATCATGAACACTTCGCTATCTGATTTTTTACTCAAATATAAATGTAGAAAAAAAATAGGACTCTGTTAAAACGAAAGCGTATCGGATAATCGTATAAAAAAACGGACAAGACGTGGGCGCAACAAGTGCGAAGTCCTGAAAAAGTTTTCCCCTGACAGCGTTCAGAGTTCCGTTTACGAGTCGTATATTTGCACGATTTGTTCACCGAGAACCAAGAGCTATGAAATACAAAAGGATCCTCCTGAAGCTTAGCGGCGAAGCCCTGATGGGATCGCAGTCACACGGCATTGACCCTGAAAGGCTTGACCAGTACGCCACCGAAATCCAACGCGCCTCTGAAACGGGCATCCAAATCGCAATTGTGATTGGCGGCGGAAACATCTTCCGCGGAGTACAGGCCGAAAAAGCCGGCATCGACCGCGTTCAAGGAGATCATATGGGAATGCTTGCCACCCTGATCAACGCCATGGCCCTGCAAAGCGCCCTCGAAAACAAGGGCCTGAAAACCCGCCTGATGTCAGGACTCAAGATCGATGAAGTTGCCGAGCAATTCATCCGTCGCCGTGCCGTAAGACACTTGGAGAAAGGCCGCGTAGTTATTTTTGGAGCGGGAATCGGCAACCCTTACTTCACTACAGACTCTACGGCTAGCCTCCGCGCTATCGAGACCGAGTCTGAAGTGGTATTGAAAGGCACACGAGTTGACGGCGTGTACGACATGGATCCTGAGAAAAACGAAGACGCTACACGCTACGAGACCCTCTCGTTCGGCGACGCCCTTCAGAAAGGACTCTCGATCATGGACATGACGGCCTTCACCCTGTGTAAAGAGAACAAGCTGCCGATCATTGTATTCGACATGAACAAGCCGGGCAACCTCCAAAAGGTTATCCAAGGCGACAACGTCGGGACACTGATTAGCTAACGCAAACGAATTCCCGCCCGGTCAGGCCTGGCGGGATTGTTTTGTCCCCGGTTCCATCTGCGGGAGACTCCTCCCTTGACCTTCAAGTAAGGAAATCAAGGGAAAAGGGCCCTCTTTTCCCTCGGAATTCTAACTTATAGGTTATAGATTTACGCTGGCCATCTCGATTAGCCGGCATCCCGCCGGATAAACCTCCCTATTTTGGCTAAAAAAACAGCAATATCATGGAAGAAATAGAATTGGTTCTGGAGTTGGTGCGTGAACAAATGGAAAAAGCGCTAAAGCACACGCACAACGAACTGACAAAAATCCGCGCCGGAAAAGCTATGCCAAACATGCTTGACGGCCTGACCGTAGACTATTACGGCTCCAAAACACCTGTCAGCCAAGTTGCCTCCATTACTACGCCTGACGCAAGAAGCATCGTGGTAAAACCTTGGGAGAAAAACATGATTAGCGAAATCGAGCGCTCAATCATCAACAGCGACTTGGGCCTCAACCCGCAAAACGACGGTGAGGTTATCCGCTTGAACATTCCCCCATTGACTGGTGACCGTCGCCGCGACTTGGTAAAACAGGCCAAAGGCGAGTGCGAAAACGGAAAAATCGGCATCAGAAAGGCCCGTCAGGAAGCTAACGACTCTTTGAAGCAGCTTCAAAAAGACGGCGCTTCGGAAGATGTTGTTAAGACTTCTGAGGAAAAAGTTCAGAAGATCACCAAGGAGTACACTGACAAAATTGACGCAGCTTTTACTGAAAAAGAAAAGGAAATCACGACAGTATAATCCATACGATCGATCTTTTCCAAATAAAAAAATCGCCCGGGACTCTCATTCCGGGCGATTTTGTTTTTATACGCCAGAATCCACCTAGGACTCTTATTTTTCGCTTAGATAATACATCGTAGAGCAACGCTCGGGAGCCAACAACCATTCCGCTGTTGATCTAACTCCTTCGGGCGTGACCGCACGGATCAACTCTGGCTCTCTGTTGATCAAGTCCGTGTCTCCCATCAAAGTCGCATAGCCTAAGAACATAGCCACACTCATGGTTTCCATTTCGGAAAATACGAGACTTGCCTCGGCTTGGTTCTTCACCTTCTGCAATTCCTCTTGCGGTGGCGCTTCGTTACGGATTTCTTCAAGCACTTTGAGAATTTCCTCCTCGGCTTTCTTTATATCCTGACCTTTTTTGAGCTTTCCGCTCACAACAAAGAGTCCCGGATCAAACGAACCGGTAACAAAGGCTCCAATATCATTGAAAATTCCCAGCTCTTTTACCAAGCGTTCATGCAGGCGCGATGATTTTCCTTGGCCTAAAATATCACCAAGCAAATCAATAGTCACAAAGCGCTCGGAAGCCTTACCCGGCATGTGATAAGCCTTGAAAATCGCGTCAAAAGGTACGTCGGCTTTTTTTGTCACCGATTTAGCCTCTGTTTGTTCCGGTTCAGCGGGCAAATTCCGAACACACGGTTCTCCGGCAGGAATATCGCCAAACCATTTTTCAGCAAGTTCACGAACCTGCTCCACAGTCACGTTCCCCACTACTGACAAAACAGCATTGTTCGGAACGTAGAATTTATGATAGAAAGCCTCAACGTCAGCCATCGTGGCTTCTTCGATGTGGGAAATATCCTTACCGATAGTCGGCCAGCGATAAGGATGGGTCGTGTAACACATCTTCCGCAACTCCGCCCACACATCGCCGTAAGGCTGGTTTAGGTATCTTTGCTTAAACTCTTCCACCACCACTTTTCTTTGGACTTCCAGAACTTGGGAGTCCAGATTAAGCGCCGCCATCCGGTCCGATTCCAGCCAAAAAGCCGTCTCAATATTCATTGCCGGCAGGTACACATAGAAATTCGTAAGGTCCGGACTGGTGAAAGCGTTATTCTCCCCTCCTACTTTCTGCACATGCTCGTCGTACGAACTGATGTTTTTCGACCCTCCGAACATCAAATGCTCGAACAAATGGGCGAAGCCCGTCCTCTCCGGATCCTCGTCGCGCGAGCCCACATCATAAATCAAATTAACTGCCGCCATCGGCGTGGTCGGATCTTCGCTCACCACCACCCTCAAGCCGTTGTCAAGTACAAAGCTTTCGTATTGAACCATCTGGAATCTCGATTATTATTGGAATGCCAACCATTCCGCAGAGATCGAATTTACGCTTTTTAAATTCCAAGACAACACCGCTTTGCGTTCAATTCCTTAAAAACGCAACCGTATGTATAGAACTTCCGTCATCATAAAGCCAACATCGGAGCATACAATTTGAAATAGACATCGGTCCATATATCATCAAAAAAGATTATATTTCCTCTTTATAGAAATTCATTCCTATTCGTTAGCTAGAAATAAGAGCGAGGCAATTTCTTCCGAAAGGAAACCAAAGCCCGACTTAGATATATCACGATGAGAGTACATCGACCAAAAAAACGTCTGAAATTCCGCCCGTTACTAATCGTCAGCCTGATGCTTTTCGCATTAATTTCCGGCGGTTCGTTACAGGCTCAGGTGTTGCCAAAAAAAAAGAAGAACGTCGACAAATCGGTCCAAAAGCCGAAAAAGAACAAAAAGTCGCCACAATATCCGCCAGACAAGGGGGAACAGACTCCGTATCGCTATACTTCAACAGAAGGGCAAAAGCCGTCAAAGAAACGCATGAAAAACGTCGTCTTGCCTCCTGGCCCCGGCATCGGACGCAAGAAAGTCATTATGCGAAAAGGCGGAGCGCATCCATATCTGAACCAACAAGCCGACGCAAGCGGTTCCAACAAAAGCTTTAGGGGTTATTCCAAAAGGCGACAGCGCCGTATGCAACGCAAACTAGCCAAACGCAGACTAAAACACGGCACATACCAAGTGGCGGAACGTTTTAAGGCAAACCCGAACATTGCGAAATACAGCCCAAACAAATTGCGGTTGGAAGGACGAAAATCGAAGAAACTCCGCTACAAAAACGCCGATGCCCGAAATCAGCGCGCAGGCTTAGTCTTAGGCAGAAAGAAATCTTCCGAGGCAATCGCTATAGAAGCCATAACCCGGGCCAATGCCCACAACAGCAAAACCCGTGGCGTGAACCTCACGGCCCGTACCGCATCTTATTATTGGGCGGCTGTACACATGAAAAATGTCGGCGCTACAAAAGGGCGAAGGGTAAGCCCCGGCCCGCCTAACATGAATACTCCAAGAGGGTCGGCGGTCACTAGAATTTATACGCCAAAACAACGTAGGCGCCAATACCGCAAACAGGCTCCAAACCCGAAAGATTTCTCGGGATCGTTTATTCTGCTTCCGCTTTCAAGACAACACCGGATGAATTCAAAACTCGCCCGCTCACGTATGATGGGAGGCGTGGCCATCAAACAAAAAAGCCTGAACAAGAGAGATCGGGACAATAAAAAGATAGCCAAGCGGAATAATGACCCATATTATTTCCCTGGCTCTTTTATGATCATGCCAGTTTGGCAACAGAAAAGAATCAACAGGAAAATAGCCCGAGACAAAGAAATGGGCGCCTGGATGTCGAAAAAGAACGGCGACTTACGTACCAGTCGTGTAGCCCAATGGTGGGACGTGCTCTGGGGCAAAGCCGACAAACAAAAAACGAAAGTTGTCCGCAGAAAATCACATTACGACTCAAAAGAACGGGAAATTTGGTACGATTAAAGACACTTCTTAGTAAGTTCTCAAAAAAGCAAGACCACATGGAATGGATTCCTTTGACATCCTTCGAACAACTGGATAAAATCGACAGCGACTCACATAACGCTCCCATCGTCATTTTCAAGCACAGCACACGTTGTTCTATCAGCGCAATGGCCAAGAGCAGAATGGATTCGGGATCGTTGGCCCAAGACTTTCCAGAGTCGCAAGCCTATTATCTGGATTTGCTAAACCACAGGGACATCAGCAACGAAATCGAAGCCCGGTACAGAATCAGCCACGAATCTCCGCAACTATTGATTATCAAAGACGGAAAATGCGTAACGCACACATCTCACGGCGGAGTCAAGTACGGTTTTGTAAAAGACGCTCTTTCCAAAATTTAAAAATCAGCTTTTTACCTCCATTTTGGACCAAGCAACGTCTATAAAGAAATAAGGATAATCTTTTTAAATAAATTTCTTCCGCCGATGCGAATTCCACAGATACGGATCATAAGAATTTTTGCACTGTCGCTCCTTTTTTCCGCCTCCGCACTCATCACAAAAGCGCAGGCGCAAGAAGAAGCCCACTATTCCACGGAATTTGTCTGGGGACTCACCAAAGCCACCAACAGTGGCCTGTTGGGCGGTTTCGTGTTCAGATATTCGCAATTGGTCAAGGGCCGGCAATTCCAGACATTCGCAGCGGAACTCGTCAATATAAAACACCCGAACGAAACCCGCGAACAACTACCGCAAACGGGTAATTCCATTCTTGTCGGAAAATCGAATTACCTCTACGATTTGCGCCTACAATACGGCCGTGATTTTATCGTCTTCAAAAAAGCACAGCACAAAGGCGTGCAGATCAACGCCATATTTGCTGGCGGCCCCTCAATAGGTATCGTAACACCGTATTATGTGGATTACAACGGCCAAAACGGACGGGAAAAAGTGCCATACACCGGCAACAACATGAACTTCAACAACATCCTAGGCCCCGGTAATCTTTTCCAAGGCGTACCGGACGCTTCCATTGCGCCCGGCCTAAACGCAAAAGCCGGTCTCGCCTTCGAATTCGGAGCGAAAAACGACCTCTTCGTAGTTGAAACCGGCGTGATGTACGAATATTTTTTCAAGGAAATCGAGATCCTTTTATACCAGAAAAAATATCAATCTTATCCGAACGCTTACATCACGATTTCTTACGGATCCAGAAGATAATACGGCTCAAAGCTCGAAGCTTTTGACCTCGTATTCTTCAGGAAATTTAAGCTCAGGAAAGTTTCCGCTCTCAAACAATCCGAAAACCGTAGCGCCGGAACCCGACATTGCGGCATAAATTGCGCCCGAATCGTACAAATTCTCTTTCGCTTCGGCGATTACCGGAAATTTAGCGAAAACACCTTCTTCGAAATCGTTACGCACAACGCCCCGCCACTTCTCGGGGCTATTTTTTTGGAGAAAATCCGCCAGGTCAATATTCGCGGGCTTCGGAGTTATGCCCGAATAAGCGACAGCGGTGCTTACGTGAACGCCCGGATTAACCATCACCAAAGTATAACCTGAAAGATCAAGCTCAATCGGCGAAAAAATATTTCCTGTGCCTTCCGCTATCACCGCGGAATTTTTTACGAAAAAAGGACAATCGCTTCCTAAACGCGAAGCGTACCCTTCCAATTTTTCGTCGGAAATATCAAGCGAAAACATCTCGTTCAAAGCCTTCAGCGTAAAAGTGGCGTCAGCGGAACCGCCACCTAAGCCGGCGCCTATCGGGATGGCTTTATGCAGGTGGATTTTTACCGGAGGCAAATCAAAATCGTCGCGCAAAAGCTCGTAGGCTTTTAGGCATAAGTTCCCCTCCGGGTTTCCGGGAATCGGAATGCCGGTGGAGAAAAACTCCGTTTTTTCCGCAGGCAAAATTTCCAGCGCCTCTTCCCACGGTACGGGGACGAAGCAAGAAAGCAAATCGTGAAATCCGTCCGGCCTTTTGTTCGTCACATAAAGGCCGATATTTATTTTGGCGTTCGGAAAAGTCAGCAATTTTTTTCAGATTTTTTTCGTCACAAAAAAACCCGGGAAAAAACCCGGGTTCTAAATTTATCGAAACCGACGGAAAATTTCCGTCGCGAAGCGTTTAAACTTCAACTTATTCCTCGTCCTTTTTCTCCTCGTCCTCACGGGCCTTGGCGTCAAGAATCATCTCGACAACATCCTCCGAGATTCCCGTAGTCGAGAATCCGCCGTCATGGTAGAGGTTTTGCATCGTAACGAAACGTGTGAAGTCCGAGAACAACGACACGATATATTTCGCGCATTCATCTGCCGGAGCGTTGCCCATCGGCGACATTTTCTCGGCGTAATCGAAGAATACGTCAAAGCCTTTGATTCCTCCGCCCGCTTTGGTGACCGTCGGCGATTGCGAGATGGTGTTTACACGCACGTTTTTGGCCTTACCGAAACGGTAGCCGTAACTCCGCGCGATAGATTCCAACAACGATTTTGCGTCGGCCATATCCGTATAGAACGGGAATACGCGCTGCGCCGCGATGTAGCTCAAGCCAACGATAGAACCCCACTCGTTCATCACGTCCTGCTTTTCGGCCACGTGCATCACTTTATGGAAAGACAACGCCGAAATGTCGAGCGTTTTCATGTACAGTTTGTAATCCAACTCCCCGTACGGCTTCTTTTTACGCACGTTAGGGCTCATGCCAATCGAATGAAGCACGAAATCCAATTTTCCGCCCAAAATTTCGGTGGCTTCGCTGAACAGTTTTTCGAGATCTTCAACAGAAGTGGCATCGGCGGGAATCACCTTGGCGTCGCACTGCTCGCCGAGCTCCTGGATTTTTCCCATACGCAACGCGATCGGCGCATTACTCAACACAAACTCGGCGCCTTGTTCTTTGGCTACCAGTGCCGTTTGCCAAGCGATCGAGTTCTCGTCAAGGGCGCCGAAGATGATGCCCTTTTTTCCTTTCAACATATTGAATGACATATTCTTAGAATTTCTTTGCTCCAAAAAGTGCTGTAACGTCCAAAATTATCGTTTCCGCATCGGATTGCCAAGTTTCCGCCGATTTTTCTAAACCGGCTCGGTTCCCCGCAAAAAATGTGACGGAAAAAAAACGGAGAAATCTTCTGCGAAAAACATCGACAAAAAAAACGCGCCGATTTCCCGACGCGTTTTTTTAACGTAAAATATACGCCTAATATTTATTCCTGAGGATCTTCCTCGTCGCCGTCGTTAGAGATGGCGTCGCGCATATTCGTGTCGGCTTTTACGTTCTGCATTTTGTAGTAGTCCATAATGCCCATGTTTCCTTTGCGGAACGCATCGGCCATCGCCATCGGAATTTCCGCTTCGGCGCCGATTACTTTGGCGCGCATTTCCTGCGACTTGGCTTTCATCTCCTGCTCTACGGCCACGGCCATCGCGCGACGTTCCTCGGCTTTCGCTTTCGCCACTTTCAAATCCGCTTCGGCTTGGTCCGTCTGCAAAGTCGCGCCGATGTTTTTACCCACATCAACGTCGGCGATATCGATCGAGAGAATTTCGAAGGCCGTTCCGGCGTCGAGACCGCGCTCAAGCACGAGTTTCGAGATCTTGTCCGGATTTTCAAGCACTTCCTTGTGGTTTTTCGCCGAACCGATCGACGTTACGATACCTTCGCCTACACGGGCGAGGATAGTGTCTTCGCCGGCACCACCCACAAGCTGCTGGATATTCGCGCGAACGGTAACGCGCGCCTCGGCGCGAAGCTGAATACCGTCGGCCGCCACAGCCGAAACTTTCGGCGTAGTGATTACTTTCGGGTTTACGGAGATCTGTACGGCCTCGAAAACGTCGCGACCGGCCAAATCGATAGCTGTCGCCTGCTTCCAGCCCAGGGTGATATTCGCTTTGTCGGCGGAAATAAGCGCCTTGATTACCGACGGCACGTTACCGCCAGCCAAATAGTGCGTCTCAATTTCGCGGGTAGAGCTGTCGATACCGGCTTTTTGCGCCGTAATCAGCGAATCCACGATCACCGCTGGCGAAACTTTACGGATACGCATACCGATCAACTCGCCGATGCCTACGTTTACGCCCGAAAAAAGGGCCTTAATCCACAGGTTCAGCGGAACAAAGTACAGGAAAATAAAAAAAGCGATGACGATCGCTCCGATCATCACAATTGGCAAAAATCCTTCCATAATCTGATTTATCTTACTGGTTAATTTTTCTCAAACAAAAATTCCGGACACAAAACCCCGGCGTTTATTCCTCTCGTTTTTCTTCCACGGCTTCCACAATAATCCTGTCCGGATAAAGCAAAATGATCTTCACTTTCCGGCCCGAATCCACAAACGGCCCTTCGGAACGAACCGAATACCGCTTGCCCGAAAATTCGGCGTTGCCCACAGGTTTCAAATCCGACACGCAAACGCCTTCCATCCCCACGCGCAGTTCCTTTTTCGGCACCACGTTTACCTTCGCCGGGTTTTTCGACTTCAAAGCCCAGCGTTTCCACGCCCCGGACTGAAAAGAGCGAATCAAAATGGCCACGTCCATAATTATAGTGCCGCCGAGCACCATGGTGCCCACTTGCGGACCCATTTCATAATACGCGATCGCGATACCGCCGGCCGTCACCGCCAAGCCGAAAATTCCGACTACAGTGGTGCCGGGAATCAATATGATTTCCGCTACGATCAAAATTGCGCCGATCACAAGCAGGGAAACGATTATTATCCACTCTAAAACCATAGGAAAAAAATTATTCGCCGGCGGGAAAAACGGAAAGGAACGATCTCCTGTACCGGCCTTATGTTTAACCTTAGCAAGTAAAGAGTTTTCGGCCGGCTGGGCAAACCGTCGGTCATATTTTGTTCAAGATCTATAACTATTTCGGTTCTTTGATAATTTCTGTAATAGGTTTTAAAGACGACACCGTTTCCGTAAGGCCTAAATACGGTCGTAACTGCCTGATTCCATTGCATGGGCATGATATCTTTGCAACGAAATCAAACAAGAACACGATTTCTGGGAACATCAGCTCGCTATCTACAGTCAAAACGGAAGCGACTTCAATCGAATCAATTCAGTTGACGATTGCTACTATAACTGGTTAAAACGGAAAAACCTTCGATTCAATCGCTCCTCCTCAGTTCACTGAAGCATTAAAAGAAGAAGGACTTGAAATCAATAGAAAACAAATTTCTCTGGATTCTGAAACTAAATTTGTTGGAGAGCGCGCAACGACTATTTATTGCGCTACACAAAAAAGAGAAGCACGAGATCACTGTTGAACTTGTTGCTGACTAATTTTACGCCATGATAATATTGAAAGGCTCTTAACCTCGAAAGGCTTTTTGTACTTTTCCTTTTCAGAATTTAAATGCATTATTTTGTATTATTAAAATAATCGTCTATTTTGACTATATGTTTAAATGAAATTTTTTCAATCTTGTAATGGAAAAGAATAGTATTTTTACTCGACCGTTATTTACAGCATCAATATTTATTACTGTCTTTTTGCTAATTGTTTGCGGAGTCATTTTTTATCAATGCTATGATATGGCAAGGGATGTAACTCCTAGGGGAGCATCAGAAAAAGTGATTGTTGATCCTGTACTTGAATTTAATGCCATTTTTTTGGTAGAGCTTGCCGTGAATGCGGTAGCCTTTTTTCTAGCCTTATTCATACATAAAAAAGCTGACCTGGGTAAGGAGAGGTTTGAGAGTAAGTCATTAAGCAAGTTTGATGTAAGCTGGCTCACCCATCGTGTGTCAATGTTGGGTATCATGATTAGTTTCTTACTTCCAATAAACACTATGTTTATGATATTTTTCGGGAACTTAAGCACTGTTTTTATCTTTTCGTCTGTTATGCTGTTTTGTATCGGTTTTTCATTTAATGAAATGATTAAGCAAATGGATGCATACAAATTATTTGAGGGAGAAAAGAAAATCAAACAAGAAATATGAGCCCTATTCATCAGGGCTCATAAGTAATTCCTATGCAAAATGACGGAAGGGGGACTTTCCTCACCTGAAGGTGGAGTCTGCAGAGCACGAGGCAAAGAAGATTCGCAGAAATTGTCAAAGACCACTATCCTTACCCGCACCGATTACGCAGACTTCGCCAGCTCTAATTTTTCGGGCAACACGGCGGCTCGGGTAACATACAGAAAGATAATCGAAGTCAGCGCCTGTAAAAGTCCCGTCTCTTGGCCTCCGGGAATTATATACGCCACATCCGGCAAAAGCAAAATGTACAACACGGAGGCCACGCTCGCCACCATTAACAATGCGTAAACCATCTCCCGCACTTTTTTTCCGGCGAAGAAGAACAAACCGTAGCAAAACGCCAAGACAGCCAAAACCAGCGCATATTCCGTCATACCAAAAAATTGACAAACCGCGGCACCGGAAAGACAATTCAGAACCGACAGAATACCCAGAAATTTGACATACTTTTTCGGCTTGCGCAGTTCGTCTATCATTTCCTCGTCACCAATGCGCTCCGCACGGGCGACAAAAGACAAAACGCCGGCCACTAATACGCCCAAAACCGGAAAGAGAAAGAACCAAAGCGCAAAACCCGGAGCGGCTCCCCGGCCGGCGAAATAAGAGAGTACGAATTGGCGGGAAAAAATTATGTAAAAAACCGATACGCAAGCGCCGACAAGAAGAATTTCGATCCCATGCCAGACGAAATCCGAATGCCCGAAAAACCTGCCCACCAACGGCAAATCACGGTCCAGATAATTCCAAACGGCAACAAAGGCGGTAAGCTGAAAGGCTTGAAAAATCACCAGAAATTCCCAAAGCTTCAGGTTTTCCATACGAAACACCTTCGACCTGAAAAATTCGGTAAGCCGGCCCTCGCATACCAAGCCGAAAACAAAACGCTTGAGCAAAAGTCCGCTAAACAAAACCAGGAACATAGACAGGGGACCAAAAGGCGCACTCAGCATACCCTGTCCCACAGACAAAATAAAATCGTAGCCAGAAGCGAAGCCCATGGCTAAAGTGGCCACACCATTTACATTAAAGACGTATACGAAAACGGCGAAAAACAATCCGGCTAACGGACGGCGCAAAATCAGGGCGCCGAAAAGGAAAAACGTGATTTCGTTGCGAAAACCAAACAGGGTTTCCAATACTTTAGGAAGTTCGCTGACTTCAAAAGCGACCAAAGCCTCGTACGCGAAATAGTAAGCCGAAGCCAAGGCCAAAAACAGCGTAATCTTTTTTCCTTCGGCAAGAACATGCGACAGATAAAACAGCGCAAGCGCGATGCCCGAGGCGGAAAGCGCGCCGGAAACGATCATTTTGGGATATATGGATACCAGCAACGGGCCGAGCATAATTTGGAGCGTAACGGCAAGCGCGCTGGCCAAAGCGAAAGCCAGACCTTTTCCGTAATCGATGTTTAGGGTATTCATAGAAAAACTATATAAAATGAAGCTAATTTGATCAGAAAGCGCCAAAAGAACTGAATTAGGAACACATCTCAAACGGAATGAAAACATTAAAATTCAGGATGGTACAAGTCAATCGAATAAAGGCCGAGAAAAAGCAGAAAACAATCCAAGCCATATAAAAGCCTTCGAAAAATACCGTTCCGCACTGTAACTCAACGATTATTATTTTTTTCATCGTGCCATTGAATGAACATACGGCCAATATTTCGGAAATTAGCGTTGATTTTATTTTCCCAATTTCGAAACATCACTATTATCATGACTTTTTCGCGAACGTTACTAATGTGCCTTTCTTTGGCATTCACCTGTCTGGCGCCGTCGGTTTTTGCGCAGAGCGACACCCTCACGGTACAGACTTTCACCTTTAAGGACATCGACAAGCGCAAGGGCGAATTCGAATTTCCGAAATTCGAAGGGCAGTGGGCAAAAATCCTGATGATCCGACACCTGAAATGCGATTCGGCCACCACCCGCGACAAATTCCCCTGTGGCGAGTGGGATTATTCCACCAACACCGTTGCCACGGTAAAAAAAGCCGACGGAACGAAAGAAAAATTCGAGATCGAGGCTTTCGTGACGCCTTACGGCAAGCGCCTTTGGTTCGGCGGGGAAAACGGATGGAAATACGTTTATGACGTAACCGACTACGCCCCGATCCTCTCGGGAAAAGTGGAGCTGAAATCCGGCAACCGCCAAGAACTCCTCGACATGAAGTTTCTTTTTATCAAAGGAACTCCCGTACGCGACGTAATCTCGGTGGAAAACCTCTACCCGATGGGAAGCTACAAATACGAGGACCTTTCGGACGACAAAAAATTGCAGACAAGAAAACTCGTCTTCAATCCCGAGGCGAAAACTTACCGCATGCGCGCGCGCATTTCGGGCCACGGCCACTACGGACCGCGCAACTGCTGTGAGTGGGACAACAAGAAGCACACTTACTACGCCAACAAACAGGTGCTTTTCCACTGGAACGTTTGGAAAGACTGCGGACACAACGCCGTTTTTCCGCAAGGCGGAACTTGGCAGTTCGACCGCGCGGGCTGGTGCCCGGGCACTCCGGTTGACACCTACGATTTCGAAGTGCCGCAAAGGGTTCAGCCCGGCGACACGATCAATTTCGACTACGGAATCGAGCCTTATTCGGACAACGGCGAAAAAGGCGGATCTTATCGCCAGTCGCACCAACTTTTCTCTTACGGAGCGCCAAACTTCAAGGTTGACGCCACTTTGGCTGACATCATCACACCGAGCTCGCAAGACGCGCACAGCCGCTTCAACCCGATTTGCTCAAACCCGAGAATCCTGATCCAAAACACCGGCTCGAATCCGTTGCGCACGGTTAAGATCACTTACGGGTTCAAAAAAGGAAAGAAGAGCGTTTATACCTGGAACGGAAACCTCGGATTTTTGGACAAGGCCGAAGTGATGCTTCCGGCGCCGAGCTGGAAAGGCTTCAAGAAAAGCCCCGAGTTCGTAGTGACGCTCAGCGAACCGAACGGCGGAACCGACGAAAGCCCGGCGGGCAACACTTTGGTGACCACCGCGAAAAAGCCTTTGGCTATGGGACGCGAATTTTTCCTCCATATCGAGGCCAACGGCTTGGGACGTGCCAAAGAGACGGGATACAAAATCATCAACTCCAACGGAGCCGTGGTATATGAGCGCCCTGCCCTGAAGGACGGCGAAACTTACGACGACTTTATCGCCCTGCCGGACGGTTGCTACGAACTGTTGGTAACCGACAAAGCCGAGGACGGAATGATCCGCCACTGGTGGAACTACCGCCGCGACAAATCAAAAGTGGGCAAAAACGGCCGCATAGCCCTGATGGACGAAAAAGGCGAGCTGGTAAAAGAGCTCCGCTTCGACTTCGCCGACTATTTGAGCGTTCGTTTCCAAGTGGGGAAAATGAAATAAGGGTTTGTGAGAGTAAAGCGTAAAGAGTACTGAGTAAATAGTCCGCACGGATATTTTCCGTTACTCTGGCGCAAGGGAGTTTCTTCCCGAAAAATATTGAGTGAAAAACCGGCTACAAGAAGCCGGTTTTTTTGTGTCTATTTACCTGTAACAAACTACTGGGATATCCTTCGACCTTCAAAATCCGTAATAGTTTCTCTTCATCAAGGTCTTCCAAAGCAAAGGTTTTCTTCCTAATACGACCTGATTCCTGATAACGGATACACAGTTCTTTTCTTCCGATAAAAGGGGGCCACCATGTTTTGTCGGTCACTTTTCCATCATTTCTTTCGCTAAAGAGAAAGATCAACAACAAAATCAAAAGAGGTATTCCGATGATCATAAATATCTCTTCAATAGTCAGATTTATTGGAAGGAATAAAAGAATCGCAGCTAAACTTAAAAATATCAACACAAATGTTCTTTTCGAAATTCCCCGCTTTATCTCTATATCTATAACGCTGGCCTTTTTGATTTTAGGAGTTTCTCTTTTTATAACAAAAACTGAAATAATGATCTCCAGTAATAAACCGAAGAACATAGTCAAAGCCGTATACATTACCTTTCCATCTTTTTTGAGATATACGCTTACGGCTAAAATAGCCGCTGAAAGACAGAGCAACGCAGGCACTACCATGGCCATATACCTGCTTTTTCTTTCGGCCTTAAATTCCGAGAGATAATTAGTGGCATCAGGCGTTGCCGTAAAAACAATCCCGCTATCCAGAAAATGACAATACCCTTCGTTGTTTTTTATGCTTCGTTCTGTAGTCATAAAGAAGTTCGTAGCCTACTTAATACGAATAATTTTTAGCCCAGAAATTTCTGATAAAGGCGTGTTTATAATCAGGAGTACTGACGAAAACCGGCACAAACTCTCTAACAACTACTTTCTCATTCTCCTTAATCCGGAACAATGTCGCCTTAACTTTTTCTTGCGTCTCACTCACACATCCGTTTACTTCTACACTCGCAATAAGTTTGGCCTCATAACTCTCAATCTTAAAGAGATCACTTTTCCAGATATTATCGGCACACCCAACGCTTTTGTACGAATACCAATAGTTACCGTCTCCGATCCGTTTTGCGGAAGGGAATTTACGGAAATTCATGACTTTCGTAAATTTCCCAAAGTCCGGCATATAAACAATCAAATCACACTCGCCCGGAGTGTTAGTGGAATAGGAAAAAAGTAGAGACTGGTTTCCGCTTTTATAAAACTCCCCTATCTCGATCTTTCCAACCCATTCCTTGTGCTGAAAAACAGTGTCATTTTTAGCGTTCAGTATAAACACATGGCCGTTGGGCTTTTTGTAAACAGTGAATTTTTGTCCGTCACATTGTAGCGAATCCACGTATGCGAAGAGCCCAGCGGGCTGTCCCGATTTCTGCGGTTTGCACGAAAACAAAAAAAGCAGAATGAGCAGACACCGTAAAATCCGGTTCGGAAAAAGACAATGAATATCCATAACGATAGAAATTACGACAAAACAGAAAAAAAGCCCACCCAAAGGGTGGACTCTTTTTGATATATGAATTGTGTTAGCTCACTTTTTACGGATATGGCCCGTAATTGAATTACGCCGGCCAGCCTTTGCTTATTATTATGCTAAATCGCTACGTTTCTTAAAGACATAAGCTACACTGAAGCCTTAAAAGACAATGTAAGATAAATATGACCTAAAAAAATACTAATCAGGAACATTTCACCAAATACGAACACTGAATTATCAAAATTAACAAAAAATAATTTAATAAAATTATATTCGACCCGTAAACCCAAAAACAATACAAAAAATGAAAAAGATTAAATTTTTACTGGCGTTGATTTCTTTGCCAGCATTTTTTTCTTGCCAAAATGATGATCTGTTAGAGAAGGAGAATATCCCTTCGATAACTGAAAACAGCTTTCTGGCTCTGAACGGTAAAATTGTAAAAAAGGTCATTCACAACGACACGCTAAGTCTTTTCGAAATTGCCGATGACAGCGAATTGGCCGGAAACTATTTATTGGGCGACGATATGTTGTTCGACAAAGAACAGCTTGACGACTATATCGCCCAAAGCAAAAAACAGTTTAGGACCAATGGTGTAGGAACTCCTAGCTTGATAAAAAGATGGCCCAACAACACTATTCACTACAGTATAGATTCATACCTATCAAGCAAGGTAAAACACAATATAAAAATGGCAATCGGCCGGATGCAAGGTGGAACAAATTTAAAATTCAAACCTTACAACCCCTATGAGTCTACCGACTACATTCTATTTCAGTTCATTTCAGGTGATGCGAGTTTCTCCCCTGTTGGCAGAATAGGCGGAAGACAAGTAATAAATCTTAGCTCTAACGCTACTCAAGGAGTTATAATTCATGAAATATGCCATTCGTTAGGTCTGTTTCATGAACACCAAAGAAGTGACAGAGACTATTATATTAAAATACACACGGCCAACATTGATTATAATCACCCTAAAGCTAATGTCGCCGCAGCATTTAAAAAATTAAGCTTCCCTGAAGTTCCTAGAGCTTATATTTACTCGGATGGGGGCCTTGATTTTAATTCAATCATGATGTATGCCCCTACCGCTTTTAGTAAAAACGGCAAACCGACAATCACGAAACTTGACGGATCGCTTTATCAACTAAGACCCAATGGACTATCCGCTAAGGATAAAGAATGTCTTAACCGAATGTACCCTAATTTGTCAATTGATGTGTTAAAAGCGCCAGCCCATCCTTTTTATCAAGGACAATGGCAAGTCGTTTACAAAAAACGAAACGGATATTCCTATACGACAACATGGTATTCCTACACATGCCCGAAGAATATTTGGGACCCGTATGAGCCTGAAGTAGTTTACTGGAAGTGGGAATCGAATTCAGAAACAATGTCAATGCAGATCTTCAACCAAAGTTATATGGAAACTTGGTTAAAGGTGGTCTTGACTAGAAATGACGGCGTAACAGAAACAAAAACATTTAAAGTCGGACCCGGATTAAGTGGAGCGACACCTCCAGCCTAAAATGGGCTCTTATGTTTTTATAATCCGAATTGGCGCAAGATTCACAAACTTGCGCCAATTCGCGTTCGGCGGATAAACTCCCGCATTTTTCTTCCAAAATTTTTATCCTCAAACGCTGACGATATTTTTTGCGACAGCAAAACCGACGTGTGCAAGCGCAACACTTTCAAGACTGTGGAAAAACTACGGAATAATTCATGCCCAAAAAGAAAATCAGGAAAACCGGCGGTGGAAAAGTGGAAAAAGAAGTGGAAAACTCCGGGTTTCGGAGCGTTTTCAATGCTGAAAAAGAAAAACGCCTCGAATGGCTGTGGATAACCGACGGCCCGGTTTGATTCTTCGGATTTTCGGACGCTATCAGGCCACAGTTTTCCACAGCGATGTGGAAAACCGGCGTATTTTTTCGTCTCCCGAATCGCCTCTTCTCGAAGGAAGGCGCAAAAGTGGGGATAATTTTTTGAATGTGTCAGTTTTCGGTAAAAATTTTTGTTTTTTATCCACGCTTTCGGCCAGTTTATCCACAGCCTTAGCGTGTTTCGCTACCTTTTCTTCCAAAGTCAGCATCCATTCGTAGTAAGGGAGATCCGAGAAGTTATAGGGCTTCAGTTTCCATTGTGGATAAATCGACGGCGCTTTTTCCCGCCATCTTTTCGGCAAGAATTTTCGGCCTAGTCGCCGGTAACGTCCCAAATCCGAGAGCCACGCGATCTCATTGCGCGGATGGCGCTCACCGGGCACGTAACGCCAACCGCGCCGTGCCGGCCGGCGAAAACAAATGGCGTAAAGGCGCTTGCGGGCCGTATAAAGGTCGTCGGCCAAACCGGGGAAGTATTCGCCGAAGGTTTTGTTGCGCCGCAATTCCCGGCTGACGGTGGACGGCGACCGCCCCAGCGTCGTGGCTATCTTGCGCAGGGAATACCCGTCCAGTTTCAGGTTGTGGATTATCCGGCGTTCCAATACGCTGAGATGCCGGTAGAGGTGCGGTTTTTCTTTGGATTCCGTGGCGCGCATATTCTACGGAAAATATGCGCAGGTTTTGTGCCTGCGGGATTTTTGGCGGTGTTGGGGGACGTAAGAACAGACTGGTTAGAGGGCGTTGGGCTGTTGGAATGTTAGGTTGGAGTGTTAGACAGGGCGTGCCCTGTCTCTACGTTCCGCCTTGCGACGGCATCGGATTATCGGTATATTGGACAAAAAATCTCATCTTTTTTCTATCTCAACGAAATGGGTTTAGTCACATTTGTCGTTTTGCTTGTCTGCGTTTATATTACCTATAGGGGAAGAAAGGACAAGGAATTTTTATCGCGTTATTCGCTGGACAATCACGCCGTTTTGGTTTCCAAAGAATACCGCAGGCTGTTAACTTCGGGCTTTGTCCATGCCGATTGGCGCCACCTCGGGGCCAATATGCTGACGCTTTATCTTTTCTCTTACCGGTTTGAGGAAACAATCGGTCTGGGCCTTTTCGCAGGCATATTTTTCGGCTCTTTGTTGGCCGGAAACTTATTCGCATTATTTATCAACCGCCACCGGAGCCACTACCAAGCCGTAGGCGCTTCGGGCGCCGTAAGCGGAGTGATGTTTGCCGCCATCGCATTTTTTCCCAGCCTCACTTTACGCTTCGTAGTACTGCCTATCTTTTTTCCCGGCTGGATTTACGGACTGGCTTATATCCTGTATTCCATAGCCGGAATCCGTCGCGGTTCGGGAAATATCGGGCACGAGGCGCATCTTGCCGGAGGAATCTTCGGGATGGCCACCATTTTGGCGTTCTATCCCAACCTTTTGTTCGAAAACCCTCTGCCGATAGCGGCAATTCTTGTTCCCAGCCTAGTTTTTCTGGTTTATACCGTCGCTCGGCCCGATAGCCTACTGATTGGGAAATTTATATCGAAGCCGAAAAAATACGAAAGCCAAGACGACCGCTATAATTCCGAAAAAGTGGAGCGCGAACAGGAACTGAACAAATTGCTGGACAAAATCAACGACAAAGGGATAGAGAGGCTGTCGGAAAAGGAAAAAGAGCAGTTGGAGGAATTGTCGGAAACGTTATAAGGCCGAGTAAAAACGGGGTACACGCGACGATTGTACCGGATTCGGAGATGGAAAATCTGGGTGTTAGACAGGGCGTGCCCTGTCTCTACATATTTTTGCTAAACTTCGGCCAATTTCGCTTCGGTTTTCTCTATATAGTCTTTCAACAGGTCTGCTTCGGGGTCCTTTTCTTCGCATTTTCGGAAATGCTCCAAAGCTTGGGCGTAATCTTCTTTCAAGAAATAGTAGATACCCAGATTTCTGTAAGCGAAACCGTTCTCCGGATCCAGTTTCATTGATTCTTCAACATCCTGCCGACCGCCTTCCAAGTCGCCCAACATTAATTTGGCTTGTCCACGGTTATTCATCGCATATGGAAATTTTGGGCTAAGCCTTAATGCCCTGTCCAAATGCTTCAAAGCCATTTCGTATTCATGAATACACAATAACGCGTACCCTTTATTATTCCAAGCCATTACATTTCTCGGATCGTCTTTCAGTACTTTTTGGTAGTGCGCCAAACTGTCCGAGTACCTTTCCTGAGCCATAAGCGAATAGCATAAACAAAGCCTTTCGTCAGAACCCAGTCCATCCTCTTTATCGAATCGCTCTAAAAATTCGGAGGCCTTTTCCCATTCCCCAAGCTTAGAGTATGACGCATAAAGAAAGTTTATGGGAAATAACTCTTTGGGAATTTTCTCGCATACCAAACGAAATTTTTCCGCAGCGGATTCAAATTCCTCATTTTCATAGTCATACCAAGCGTCCAAAAACGGATTGGGCATTTTTTTCATGGCCCTATACATCTTAATCTGTTGTCCGTCGGGAATAAGTGACATCCCGGTATCGCTAAAAAAAGATTTGGTTTCCAAATCAGGCATTAAGTTGTTAAACGCAGTCCTGGCCGATACAAAAACAAAGGCCAGAAGCAAATAATTATATGGAGAGTCCGCGTAAAACCATAAAATTCCGCCAGCTACCGCACTCAGTACATTTGCCAAGGGACCGCCTAAAGCGAAAAGAATATGACGGTTTATCGAAAAACCTTTATAGTTTTCCAGACTTACCGATCCGCTCCCTATATAGAGGAATTTTTTACTTAGGAAGACAATCAGGCGTCCCAGGCGAAATCTAAACACCTCATTCTCATCATTAAACGATCCCAAAAATATCTTCACTCCGCCTTTTTGAAGCGCCAACGCAAAAACAGCGTGTCCCAACTCGTGGATAACAACTACAATAGGGGAAAAAATTACAAGCCCGATGATTATATAAAATAGCCCTTCCAAAATGGCGTAACTTTTTGAGTTGAAAAATTGAGCGAAAAAAATATCGCATAAATCAGGCGGAAAAATAATTCAATTCTAAACGTTACGGAAAAACTTCCCGAAAAATACGGCACAAAAAAAGCCCGCCCAAAGGGCGGACTCTTTTCAGTTATGATTTGTGTTAGCTGCTTGTACTTCGGGTTGGTTTAGGCGCCTACGGTTTCGGTGGCGTATTCCTGGCCTTCGAATATTACCGTGCCCTCGCCCACGTTGCCGGGCACTACGAAGTCGCGGATATAATCCAAAACGGCTTCGCGGTGGAGCTCCTGCTGGGCTTCGATGAATTTGCGCCGCGAAGTTTCGCGGATCAAAATACTCTCGGGAGTTTTCTCGCGGTCTTGCGCCTCAAGGTTGTACATTTCCAGTTCGCCCTCCGCCGTTTTGAGCGAGGCTTCCAGATAATCTTTTCTTTTCGGGTCAGTTTCCCTGGCCACGGCGACGGTGAGTTTGGTCACCTCGTCGTTGAGCGACTGCCCGCGCTCGATCCAGCTTTCGGACTGCGCCGCCAGACGCAATTCCTTGCGCACGATTTTCAGGCGTTCCCATTCCAGGTTGGACAAAAAAGCCTCCTCGCCTTTCAGATAGGCTTGGCATTCGGCAATGTTGGAGGCGATACGCGCGTAACGGGCGTAATTGATCAATTCGCTGGAGGTTATCTCGATCTTTTTCAATACAGTAATTTTTTTGTTTAAAACTGTTTTGCTTAAGTCCAAGATCTGTGCCGGGAGGGAGCGTGAAAAAGTGGAAAACCGAAATTGTTTGAAATTTTTTGAAAAAATTTTCGGAGCGGTGTTTTCAACGAATACTTTGGAGGAATTTATACCTTATATAAGGAATAGCATTACTTTATAAAGCGTATAAAATGCAGTATTTTAGAATACCATCTTTTTATAAGGCTATTTTATCTTTTTCAGATTATGGAACAACTGGAGGCTATTCGGAAAATTGAGGAGGTTATTGGGGTTAAAGCTGTAGAGGTACCTATTGAAGAAGAAACTTTGTTAACAGAAGGGTGTTTTTTCTATTCTTTGAATGATAGAAAACATATTAATAAAATAATTATTAGTCCACCTCGTTTCAAAAACTTTGTTTCACCAATAGACTATATTGATGATTTTTCTGAGAGCCTTCAATCTTTGACTCTTTACCATTGTAAAATAGAAAAACTCGATTCTATCCAGAGCTTTATTAGGCTTCAGACACTCAAGTTACCTGCCAATTCCATCAAAGACCTAACCCCTTTACAATCTCTGAAAAAAATTAAGACATTAGATTTATCATATAATTCAATTTCGGATTTAACGCCCCTAAGATATCTGCATCAGATTCAAGATCTCAATTTATTCAACAACTTAATTAAAGACTTAACCCCTATACAATATCTAGAACAGATTCAAAAACTTGATTTAGGTAGCAATTATATAGAAGACTTAACGCCCATACAAAACCTAAAACAAGTTCAAAAACTCCACTTAATAAGTAACTCTATTCAAGAGTTGGAACCCTTACAAAACCTAAAGCTAATTCAGAAATTATTTTTATCTCACAATAATATCAATGACTTAACTCCTATACAAAACCTAAACAATATTAAAGTACTTGACCTAAAAAACAACTCTATCGAAGACCTAACAGTAATACAAAATTTACAACAAATTCAAGTCCTTGATTTATCTGACAATTCAATAAAAGAATTTGACTTTAGTCTTTTTAATGTAGGTCTACCCATTTCATTTGATGGATGGGGTGAAACTATTTGCCTTAGAGATAATCCTATAGAATCTCCCCCTATAGAAATAATAAAACAAGGCAAAGAAGCCTGTCTACGTTGGCTGGAAGCGAATAAGAAAAAACTTGACGAAGTAAAAATAATCCTAATCGGAGATCCCAAAGCCGGAAAAACATCTCTGCTAAGAAGGCTAAACCATAACGAGTTTGACGAAAACGAAGCGCAAACGGACGGTATTAATATAGAGGGAATCAAATTCGGTGACTGTAACTGTTTTGCCGGGCAGAAAAACCTGCACGGACTTACGGGATATTTTTGGGATTTTGGCGGGCAGGAAATTATGAACGCCACGCACCAATTTTTTCTGACCAAACGTTCCGTTTATGTTTTGGTGATTGACGCCCGCAAAGACAAAGATACCGCATCGCATATCCGGGAATGGGTACGGCGAATCAAAACAACGGGCGGAAATTCGTCGGTAATAGTGGTGGCCAACCAAATAGACGTGCATACGGGCTTCGGCTTTGAAAACCAGCACGAATTGCAAAAGGAATTTCCACAGATCAAATATTTTTTGAGAGTTTCCTGCAAGACGGAAGAAGGGCTGGAAGAGCTTAAAGAAAAACTGGCTGAGCTAGTACCGCAGGCGGAACTTTTCAATACGGAAATAGACGAGCGTTGGATAGAGATAAAGGATGAGTTCCGGAAAGAAACCACGGGGGAAGGTGAAAAAAAGGGCTATCTAAACGAAAGTATCGCATTAGAGATTTGCTCCGATAAAGGTTTAGACGATGACATAGAACAAAAAGAGGCTATCCGTTTTTTACATGACTTGGGTATAGTGCTTCATTTTGAGGCCGCACGCCTTGAAGATTACTTTGTACTGAACCCTTACTGGGTTACCTACGGTGTTTACCAAATCCTTACGTCAAAAAAGGCGGGGGAACTTAAAGGGCTTGTCCCGTTTAGTGAGTTAAAATATATCATTAACAAGGAGAGTGATAAAGCAACCACTTACAAAGTAAGCAACTACAAGAAAATAGAATATGGGCCAAATGAGCGTATGTTCTTAATTGAAATCTTAAAGAAATTTAAGCTTTGTTTTGAGTTAAAAGGTGAAGAAAAATTAATTATTCCCGAGCTTTTGGAAACCGCTGAGCCGAAAGAAAAAACGTCTCCAATACGGGAAGCCGTGGATAAAATCCAGTTCGTTTATGAGTACGAACATCTACCCAGTTCTATTTTTCCGCATATTATGGTGAGCGCCCATGATTCGGGATATTTGCGTGAGCAATGGCGATCGGGTTGTATTTTGGAAAACGATGGTGTACAGGCGCTTTTGATCAAATATAACGGACGCATAACCATTACCGTAACGGGCGAACGCAACCGCAAGCGGGATTTTATGGCGGTTATTATAGCGCTGGTAGATGCGGTAAATAATGAGCTAAGCGATAAGCCGGAACAAATGATTCCGTTGCCGGGCACGGATGATTATGCCAAGTATAAGGTGTTGCTAAGGCGGGAGAAAAAAGGAAAGCGGGAGTATATCTGGCACGAGGACGAGGATGATGAGAAGGTGTTTGAGATTTCGGAGCTTTTGACGGGAATGCCTCGGGAAGATAATCTTAAAAAAATTCTAAACGAAGTAAGAGAGATTAAGAGCGACGTAAAAGACGTAAAATGCTCTTTGGATCGGCAATTTGATTATTTGTTGGCTTTGCCGGGGAATCAGGATATTCGGGAGATTTTGAACGAGGAAGTCGGGCGTCTGAACGAAAAACAGACGGAAGATTTATGCTCTACGCTTTTTGAATTGCTGAACGGTGAATTTTCTACTCAGAGGCAAGAATTGTCGGAGCAATTAGAGACTATAGAATCGGGTCTGCACGCAAAAGTGAAGCAAACTTTGGAAGAACTGAATAAGTCAAAGGATTTTCAGCTGAAATTAAAGTTCGGCATTCCGCTGGGAAATCTTTTGGGGCTAAATATGGAAGGTGAAGTTGATCTTCTTAGCGTAGTGGATAAGATTTATAAACGAAAAAAGAATGTCCTTATTTGATGTGAAAATCTGGATGCGGGAGCTTTGAAGCTCCCGTTAGGCGCAGGCACGAGGCTGAAGCCTCGCGCCGGCGGAAGGGGTTGTCAGTTATATCCGTATCTGGGCGGAGTGATTTTGTTTAGGCGCAAGTAAAGTACGGCTTTGGCCCTGTGATTTGTAATATGGTCTTGCATAAAGAGGTAAGACTGCCACTTGGTAAGCGTTACGCCACCAAAATCTTTGCCTGTTTGGGTGAGCGCCGTATCGTCCAGTTTTTTTAGGTTGGCTATAACTTGGTCGAAAGTTTTAGACATTTCTTTTATCAGGTCGGCTTTGCTCAGCCCGTTTAGGTCTTTGCCGTAACCCGCGTATTCTTGTTTGCGAATAAAGCGGGTGTCCATAGAGAGCAACGCGCCGGTAATATGGGACATTTGTTCCCTGAAACTCATAACGTCTTCGGTAGGACGATAATCGTATAAATTTTCAGGCATGGCCTCGGCCACTTCCATTGTCCTTTTTTTGGCGAGTTCCCAGATCGGGGTTTGTTTTTCGGAAAAATTCAGGGGAGTTTTTTGCGCTGTCGCAAAAGTTGTCGCGGTCAGCAACAGGCAGAAAAGTGTCAGGGTTCTCATTTTTTTTGATGTTATGGGAGCGCTTTTGGTTTTTAAAGCGCTGGGGTTGTGGGGTTTGCTTGAGGTTCTTTTATACGGGGGATTTTAGGGTTTTGTTTTAATTTATGTGTGCGCTTTGACGTGTTTTTCAGCGTGTTCGTGAGATCGCTGTCGCTTTGTTGGCGATAAAAAAGTAACTAAAAAATCTTCTTAAATATGTATCCCTATGCGCCTTGACTTAATTATTAGCATTAAAAATTCGTAATCCCGAAACCATTGACATTTTGCGCTGAGCAAGCCCCGGTGTTACTTTTTATTCACTTTCAATTTCTTTCAAAGGAGTTCATGAGAACGCTTCGCTAGTTGAGAGATCAAAAAGTAACCAAAAAATCTCTCAAATACGGCTACAAATTTTTCTTCCATCCAAAAGCATAACGGTTATGGAAGAAAAATAAAGGCCTGAGATTAGTTTTTTGGAATGCATTGGAGTCAATAATTGATCGGAAAACTAAGACGAATAGTACAAGAGTAATTTTGTTCAAGTGCATACTTAATTATCAGCCTTAAAAATGTGTTATTCCGAAACCACTGACATTTTGCGTTTAACAAGCTCCGGTCTTACTTTTTATTCACTTTCGATCTCGTTCAATGGAGTTCATGAGAACGCTTCGCTAGTTGAAAGATCAAAAAGTAACCAAAAAATCTTCTAAATACGGCTACAAATTTTTCTTCCATCCAAAAGCATAGCGGTTATGGAAGAAAAATAAAGGCCTGAAATTAGTTTTTTGGAACGTATTGGAATCTATAGTAGATCGGACCAGTTGGGCGAATAAAACAAGAGTAAATACTACTAATTTTTCCCAAAAACCTGACGGCTAAAAATATCGTTCGCAATGGGCCCCGGCCCGGATTGATTGGTACCAATTCGGGCCGGGGAACAAGATTATTTCATTGGCGAATCGCTAAACGAGAACTTCGCAATCGGGCAAGGCCTCTTTAAAATCGTCGGGAACCTTGAGCGGCCGCGGGATTTCATCGTATGCCCGGGCGCTACTCATGCGCAGATCCAGGGTACGCAGGGAATCCAGCTCCTTTAGTTCGGCCGGAAACGCCTCAAACCAATTGTTCGACAAGTTTAGGTGCTTGAGATTTTTCAGTTTCGTTATCGCTTTGGGAAGTTCCGAAAGACTGTTTACGGAGCAGTCCAAAGTCTCCAAATCAACGAACTTCCCGATACTTGCCGGCAAAGTTTTCATCTTGATATTGTGTAATATCATGGACGATACTTTTTCCTTGTCAAGAAGATCGACAGGCAAATTCGTTTTGGAATTCGACCCACCGTATCCGGCCTGATCCTCAAGTGCGTGCGAACGGCGGTCTTTATACACCAAGGCTTTGTTCCAATTCAGTTCCCCTTCGCTGAATACCATCGAGAGGGCTTTTTCGCGCCATTCTTCTCCCGCTTTCGATTTTGTGATGGCATAACGCAAGCCCTTCCCGAACCGCTCAAACATCCGGCAGGAAAATTCAAGGCAAACGTCACGGCCCCACACCTTTTCAATTTTTTTGAACTTCGCTATTATCTCATATTCCTTCAATTTATCGGGATTGAAGCTCAGTCTGTCGTTTACCGCCGGCAAATAGCGTTCGGGAGCGTTGGCCAACAACAGTTTGCGTATCGCGGTACGCACTTGTGAGACGGCGTGGGTTTTCTGCAACAAAAACAGTTCGGAGACGAGACTTTTGGGCACACCGTTGGCCTTCAGCATTTCCATAGCCAAAGGCAGGCTCGCATCGTCTTTGGAGGACAACAAGTCGCGAAGGTTGGCGATCATGGGGCTTTCCGCCTCTTCGTCCGCGGTTTCCTTTTCCTGTTCGATCAAAAATCCGGGGGCATGAACGTTGACAAAATCGGTGAAACGCGATTCGCCCAACAATTTGGCCGTGATTTCTCCGTCAGAGTCCGAAACTTCCTTGGGCATGCTTCCCACTATAATATGCGTGACCTTTGGGCCGTATTTCGCCGCGTAACCAATACCGAAAGACTTGAGTTTTTCGCGCAGTTCCGTTTTCTTCATCGAGGTCCGGCCAAAAACGGTCACTACCGATCCTTCCGCCAAAGAGTCCACGGCTTTGTCCGCCTCCGAAAATTCGGACAAACGCCCCAACATCAGGCTTTGCAGAGGCTTGAATGGAACGGCCAAACCTTCGAGGGTACGCCGTTTGTCGGTGGCGGGCCACTTCTCGAAGTTTTTTGACTCAAAAGCGCTGTCCAGAAACCATCTTTTCCCGGCCTCGCTGATCCGGGCTTTCCCCAAAGCGGTCAGTAATTTCCGGCACGCCTCCGTTTTTTTGCCTATTATGCCCAAGTGCCGGAGGTCGTTCAGTTCGAAAGTCCCGCCGACCATCAATCCGTAATAATCCTTCAGCCCGTCGTTTATCAGGCCCGAAAAGGATTCCAGTCCGCGTATTTCTGCCAAACCTTCCAACGAGCTCAGCCTGTTGTCGTTGATATTGAGCCTTTCCAGACACTTCATGCCCGTCAACACTTCGGGAATGGTTTCGAATTGGTTATTGGACAGGTTCAGGTTGCCGATATTTTCGATTGTCCCCATTGACGGAGGCAATTCCGACAACTTATTTTTGGAAAGGTCGATAAAGCTGAACCGGTTTTTGGAAAAGGCATCGGGAATCCGCTCGATTTCATTTTCCGAAAAATATATTTTCTGAAGCCTTCTCATGCCTAACAATACGGCCGGCAATTCCGTGAATCGGTTTCGGTCCAATCCCAGGTTGGATAGCTCCCTGCAGTCGGCTATGCATTGCGGGATGTCCTCAATATGATTGTCGGTGGCGTCAAGTCTTGATATTTTCGTGATGCCGGATATAAAGTCCGGAATTTCCCTGATACTGTTTCTGCTTATGTCCAGACGCACAAGTCCGTTCATTCCGGCCAGCGCTTCGGGAAATTTTTCGAATTTGTTTTCCGACAGGTCCATCGAGCTGATGGGTACGGACGCTATGCCCATGGGCAAATCTTCCAGAAGGTTGTTTCGCGCATTGAAATAAATGAGCGGCAAACGGCCGATCGACTCCGGGAGCCTCTTGACACGACAACTCAGGAAGCTCAGGCTCCTCAATTCCTTGAGTTCCGACACACAATCCGGAATCTCATCGAAATATGTCTTTTCGATATGCAGTTCCTCCAGATGTTTGAAGGCCGAAATCTGTTCGAAAAAATCACCGGATCCGCAACCCATAATGGTCAGTCGCTGCAGTTTCTCACAACCGGCCAGCTCCCGTAACGCATCCTCTATATTCGTGTCCTTTATGTAGGCTCGTCTGATTTTGTTGATGTCCCCCCTCCCAAACACATCATTTCCTTCCCTTCTATATTCAGTCATGATAAAAAGATGAATCGTTTTGTATAAACAATGGATAAAATAAGCCTTATGCACTACGACATAATCATTGGCATTTAAAAGACGATATCCCGAAACCATAAACAATTTGCTTATAACTAGGTCCGGTGTCACTTTTTCAGATGAAAAAGTAACCAAAAAATCTTCTAAATACGGCTACAAATTTTTCTTCCATCCAAAAACATTGCGGTTATGGAAGAAAAATAAAGGCCTGAAATTAGTTTTTTGGAACGCATTGGAATCAATAATAGACTAACCAATGAGACGAAAAAACAAGGATAATTTTGTTCAGGCGCATAAAAACTGCGTTTGTCTGGCAAGATATTGATTTTGACGATTATCTCAGTTTTTATTACCGTTTCGTCGAGTAGCAAGGAACACATTAGAAAGGCTCCTAAAAAAGGCAAATCACAATTGAAAAAGATAAATCGCCATCGCCATTTCCACTTTCAAAAAACTTCATCTTCATCGAAAGAAAAATCAAGATCCTCAAAAGCGGTATACGTGCGAGCCTTTTTAGGATCGTGGTATATTTTTATTCCGAGGTTTTCTTCTGCATATCTCAAGGCTCCCTCAAAATGGTCTCCCTTTTCAAAAATTTGCGCCTCATTCGGCAGATTCCCGACGTTTACACGCATGTTAGGGTACACCCAATGCTCCACCATATAATTTCGCAGCAATTGACCATCTTTAAAATATCCGAAATTCACGCCCTCTGTCAAGTCTGGAGCCATACAGTAAAACACGTCAAACTTTGCCCCTAGCTTTTCCAAGCCTTTTAAGCCTCTCAACTTGCTCCATAAGCTGTAGGACCAATTATCAATTATATGAATCCAACCTTCAGTTTCGGTGATCAGAATACCACAGTTATCCTTTTCAGGCTTATTCTCTTGTGACCAAAAAGAAAACTCCCCTAAATTCAACGCTTTTAAAAGTGTTTTATCATCAAGCTCTTTGGCTGTGGCCCGAATAAAGATATAAAAAGACCCATCGTATCTTTTTTTACTCTCGTTGTAACGAGCTATTTCTATTTGATCCAAAAACTCATTCATAATCTGTTTCTGTTGAAAAAGCGTTCGTCCAAAGATATTATAATTTGGGAGTGTTTTTTCTGCGCTAAAAATCCGTGCGGAATTTTTCTGTGTGGAAAAACTGACGTGTGCTAGCGCAACGCTTTTTTTGGTGTGGAAAAGATTGGGGAAAATTGTGGCTGGTAATTGTTTTTCGGAAAATATTGCGGTGGAAAAGTGGATAAGAAGGTGGAAAACTTCTGTTTACTTTACTGTTTTTGAGTGTGCCGGGCCTATTGGGGAAAAGTTTGTGGAAAAATGATGGCATTGGAGGGGTTTCGCCGGTTTTTGGGTGCGGTTAGGCCACGTTTTTCCACAGGGGTGTGGAAAACGAGGCTCTTTTTGGGGTGTGAGACAGGGCGTGCCCTGTCTGTACTGGGAAATTTTCGGGGATTTTTTTGATGATGTTAGTTTTGGGCGGTGTTTTCTGTTTTGTTTTTTCGGCTACAGCGGTTTTATCCACAGTTTTCCGGTGTTTTCCACTTTTGTCTTCCAGTGTGAGTATCCATTCGTAATAGGGTAGGTCGGAGAAGTTGTAGGGCTTTTGGCTCCAGTGGGCGTAAAGTGCGGGGGCTTTTTCTTTGTAGCGTTTCGGGAGTGTTTTTTTGCCGAGGCGCATATATTTGCTTAGATCGGAGAGCCAGGCTATTTGGTTGCGAGGAAAGCGTTCGCCGGGAACGTAGCGCCATCCGCGGCGGGCGGGACGGCGGAAACATATCGCGTAGAGGCGTTTTCGGGCCGTGTAGAGGCTTTCGGCTATTTCGGGGAGGTATTTGTCACCGGCCTTGTTTCGGCGCAATTCTCGGCTTACTGTAGAGGGCGCACGGTTTATGGTTTTGGCTATTTTGCGCAGGGAATATCCGTCCAGGTTTAGGTTGTGGATTATCAGGCGTTCGAAAAAATCGAGGTGCCGGTACAGGTGGGGTTTTTCTTTTGTTTCTCTGGCGCGCATTTTTCTTATTTTGTTTGCGCAGGTTTTGGGCCGGTTGGGAAATTAGGGAGAGAGGAGTGTGTGAGTTTTGTGCTTTTTATCAGTGATTTTCCGAAACCTCATGCATATGGCTTTTAGCATGCCCCAGTGTTACTTTTTCAGATGAAAAAGTAACCAAAAAATCTCTTTGGCTGTGAGGCCTGAGCTAAAATTTGACCCCACGGCCCTAAAATCTCCAAACTCCTTGCAGTCAGACAGTGGAGATTTTTTAACGGTCCGTGGGGCCAAATTTTTTAACGCTCATTCCTCAAGGCCGGGGAATGTTTTTGCTCTAATGTTCTTAAAATCTGACGATCAAATTAAAGATATATTCACCGCATTGTACCTAATACTCAATGATGCCAAAGACGCTAGCGACTTCGCTTGAATACTCTTTACGCTTTACTTTGTACTCTTTACTGAATTCAATCTTTCGGAAGCAATGAGCGTCGGCGTAGGGTTATGGCTTTTTCTTGGCCGTTGACCAGTATTACGGCGTCTATTTTGTCGCTGAGGATTTCCGAGGCTTTTGTGTTCCAGAAGTTGCAGAGTTCTTGGGTGGTAAGGTTGCGGACATTGTGCCCGTTTATGCTTATGAATTTCGCTCCGAACGGAATTTTCTCGTCGCCGGTGTGGCCTTCCCAGCTTCCGAGTATCTCTATGGAGTTATTTTTATAATTCGGGCCGAAGAAGTACGGATATCCGTTCAGTTCTTCGCGACCGAAATCGGCTACGGGATCCAGGCGCAGGGTTTTGGCTTTCCAGTCGAAGGTGACTATAAAGTGTTCGAAAAACCCGTTGCCGATAAGGTTGACGGATTTTGAGCCGAACTGTATAATCTGGTCTTTTAGCTCTACCGGACCTATTTCGAAGGTGGGTATGCGGGCGTAATAGTCGCGGGAAATGTTGGCGCCGTAGACGGAGAAGTTGCTTTGGCCGTCGGAAACGGCGTATGGTATGGCTTCGCGCTCGGAAATGGCGTCGAAAACGGCTTTGTTGGCGCTGAAGTCTCCGTTAAAGCCGGTGTCGAAGGTGAATTCGGTTTCTACATGACCCATTTTTACCAGTCCTTTGGCTCCACCGTAGGATTTGGCTTTCATTTTCAGCGTTATTCCGTTTGGCGATTGCGGCAACTCGCCTTTGTGGCCGGTTACGCGAATCACTTTGTTTTTGTAATCGATCTGCCACTTGGCTTTCCGCATCAAATTGCTGCCGATAATTCCGTGGAACTTTCCGCAGCCCAAAGCTTCGTTGAGCGAGGTCATATCGCCGGAAAAAGCGCCGGTTTTTTCAAACTTCACGCCCCCGATATCAAATTCGTCTACGGTAATATAACGGTTGATCTTGGCGCGCTGCGAAGAGCCGACAATCTCGCCCGACACGTTGTTGGATTTGTATCCGATATAGGGCAAAAGTTGTTCGTCGACCATGGTGAGGTCGTTGCCGGAGTCGAACATGAAATCGTAGTCGTTTCCGTCGATGGCCACTTTTATTTTGATCAGCCCGCCGTCATCTTCGAAAGGGAATTCGGCGGTGAAATTTTTCTCGGCGGTCCGGCCTTGCGTTACGGTGTGGTAACGTTTGTAAGTGGAGCAGGAAAACATGCCGGCCACGGCTATGGCCAGAAGAAGTGTACGTAAAACGCGCATACGCAAAGTTTTTTCACGGAACATGCCGCCGAGAATTCCGGCGGTTTATATCCGTGTAACTTGTGCGGGGGCGGTTGGTTGCGAAGAAATTGGCTATAAGCGGATATCAAAGGTATTTCCAACCAAAACGAGTGGCGCAAGAGAGCACTTTTTGTCCGACCTTCTGAATTTCGCCCAGTTTTCCGTTTTTCTTCTCTAGAACGATCATGCTTCCGGCTTCCAGTGCTCCTCCTTTGGAAAATTCCAGCTCTTTGATTTTACAGGTAACCGTTTTTCCATTGCTGTCTTTGCGCTCAAAAAACGGCTCGCCGGTATGGCCGTGAAAATGATACGCAAAAAAAGCGTTATCCAGCGAAAAGCGGATTTCGGGCATTCCGCCAACTCCTCCGTTTCCGGTGGCCTTATCGTGAGTCAAAAGTAGGTCGAAACCGTTAGCCTTCTTCAGCGCTTTGCGGATTTCCCGGCGTTCATAATCCTGGACGTAACGTTTATTGTCACGATTTTTTGGGTCCCCTATTCTACCTATGCCCAGAAAAGAGATTTTCTCTCCATTTTTTTCGAAAGACAACGGTTTTCCGCTTTTGCAAAACCAAACTTTGCCGTAAGCATCCACGGGAAATATATCGCTATCCGGGTTTTCGGCTTCAAGCCGGTCCAAAAAATCATGGTCCTCATGATTTCCCCGAACACAAACCATTTTTACGTCCACCCGATCCAGAAAAGACCTAATCTCTTCTTTCTCACGCACGAAGTCGTCATGAAAACCCAGTTCATCGGGATCTTCTTCCGCATACCTTAACGTAGCCTTGTCCAAAACCGATAAATCCGGAAAAGCTCCAACGTCGCCACACTGCAAAATCAAATCTATTTTCTTTCCCGTCTCATTTTGGTAGGCGTCCACCAATTTGAACGGAAGAAGAATTTTGCCGTGTATATCCGAAAAAATGGCGATTCTCATACTCAATCTTTTAATCCTGTATGCCTTCTAAATTCGAACAAAACCATTGTCCAATCCACAGGAAGGCCACTGTCGAGCCTGCTGTTTCCGTACTGCCAACTCCAGCGCAAAAGTGACCATTCGAGTTTTTCGGTCTGATCCGCGGTGAGACCTTTTTCTACGTGCTTGGCTATTTTCAAAAAGGCTTTGCGCTGTCTGGCCACTTCGTTTTTGTAGTCGATGTGGTCGAGGTGTACGGAGCGAGCGCAAAATTCTTCGATGCCTTTTTGGGCTTGCGGGTATTTCTTGAAAAATCGGTCGGAGTCCGCGGCTTGGGCGGTGGTTAGCGCTCCGAAAATGAAAAGGGCCAACGCCACTGTCAATCTTCTCATAAAAATCTGGAAAGTTTAATTTGGGCAATGGATAAAGAGTCGGTTATTTCGATTTTCTGAAATCAGAGCGCTTCGAAACCTTCAGATTTCGGGTTTTAAGATGCTCCGGTGTCACTTTTTGAGATCAAAAAGTGACCAAAAAATCTCTTCGGCTGTGAGGCCTGAGCTAAAATTTGGTTCCACAGCCCTAAAATCACCAAACTCCTTGCAGTCAAACAGTGGATATTTTTTAACGGTCCGTGGAACCAAATTTCTTAACGCTCATTCCTCAAGGCCAGCTTATTTTACCGAAAGCTTACTGAGTCTCTCTCTATTTTACCGCTTTTGAAATTACAAAGTTTGTTACGGGCCAAAGGCCTTGAAATTTTCATTAAAAATACCGCTTTCGATTTTTTATCGGAATTCGGGAACGAAAAAAGGAGCCCCGAAACGGAGCTCCTTGCGAATTTTCACCTAGAAATTCGACTTTTCAGGTCTTAGGCGGGGCGGATCCAAACAGCGTGTCCGCCGCCGGGAGCCATCTTGGCTTTCAGTACCGTTTTGTTGTCCACGGTTATTTCGCGGATTTTGTAGCTTTCCTTATTGTTTTCGTAGTGCGAGTCGGGAGTGTCTTCGTAGAGCGTGGCGCGGTATTTCTTTCCGTTCTCCAAAAAGTCGAGGGAAATGTCGAGCGAACGGGAGTCGCGATTTGTTAGGCTACCGAGGAACCACGCGTCACCGGCGGGGCGGGCAACGGTGATATATTCGCCGATTTCTCCGTTAAGCACTCGGAGCCCGTCGAAATTCACCGGTTGTTCGCGGATAAATTCGAAGATGTCCGCTTTTTTCTCGTACTCTTCCGGCGCGTCGGGCAAAACTGTCCATCCGCTGAAGACTACTGCGGTCTTGGCTGTTTCGGCGGCTACGGTTCCGGGCAAAACTTGGAAAACTTTTTGGCGACTATGCGCTTCGTTCAGCCCGTACCAGCCGTTAGTCATATCGAGCGGTCCAGCGATCATATTCACGAACGGCGCGGTCACGGCCGTTTCCGGATAATACGAACGCTTGGCATCGGCTTGCGCATGACAATATTCGCGAGCCATTACGTTTGGAAAAGCCCGGCGATCGCCACTCGGAGGCACTGGGCCGTCGTGAAAATCGACCATCAGCTCGTTTTTCGCACAAAGTTCGATGACTTTGCGGGTGTGCTCCACTTTGTCTTGGCCTTTTCCTTTCATAAAACCGTACTTGACGCCCACTCCGCCCCAGTCATGAAATTGTTTGAGCACGCGTTCCAAACCGAAGCGTTTTGCGCCCACGTCGTTGAGATAAAGAATTATCCCTACGTTTTTGGCTTTGGCGTAAGCCATCACTTCTTCGATGTTCACGGCGCCTTCGGAAGAAGTCGGATCAGATTCTTTGGCGAATTCCGGGCCGTACCAATTGGCGTCGATGATCAGGTGTTGCACGTTATTTTTCGAAGCGAAATCGATGAATCTTTTATGCGACGCCGTATTCTGGGCGTAAACGAAGCCGTCAGGCGCTTGGTAGTCCATTACGCGCCAATCCCAGAGCACTTTTCCGGGCTTTATCCAAGAGGTTTTCGTGAGTTTCAGTTCGGGGTTCAGGTTCATCACCAAATCTGACTCTACCAAATCGCCCGGTTTTTCGCCGACCAAAACGGTTCGCCAAGAAGTCGGCGTTCCGCCCGTGGCTTTGGAAGGGGCGGAAGAAAGCCCGAAACTTTTTTCGCCCGCAGAAACGAGCTTGAAAGGGGCCAAATCAAAAATTCCGGCCTCATGGATGGCGAAATAGCGGTTTGCGTTCGCTTTGGCCACTAGCGGAAGGTGGATTCCTTTTTTCTTGTGATTTCCCTTCCCTTTTACGCTTAAAATTTTTGAGGCGGGAACCGGCCCGAGATTATGGCGCTCGCCGTTCGCCGCCCAGCAAGTAAAGTCATCGGACATATTAAATGTGGAAGCCTCTGACAAAATTTTGACTTCTTTCGCTCCTTCGGGAAGGATGTAACGAAAAGCGAAGCCGTCGTTGTACAGCCGCATTACCAAGCCGAGTTTTTTTCCGTTTTTCTCGAAATCGAAACGGTATTCTCGGTGTTCGTCACGAACGATTTTATTTTTTCCCCAAACTGGTTGCCAAGAATAGGAAGCCTGAAGTTCGCGAACGGAATTAATATTCACGCTGTCGCTAAAATCGGCGAGATCGGTGACTAGGCCCAAGCGCGAGTTAATAAAAAGAGTGTCTTTGCCCGCAAGGCAAGTAAAAACGGGTTTGCCTCCGTCGTTGCGGAATAAAACTTTAAGATTTCCGTCGGGCGAAACCATTTCGGTGGAGAACGGCGACGAACATGCGCAAAAACAGAATAGTACGGCGCAGAGATAACCGGCGTAAAGCGATGCTTTTTTCATATTCAAAAATTAAATCGTGTCGGCCCGCAAGAAAAAGAAAGGCGTGAGCAAAGGGGCCGAACTTTTAGGCAAACTCGGGTATTCTTGTTGAAATGTGCGCGAAAAAACAATAGTGATGGCTTAGGCGTGAATTATTTCGCACAAAAAAAGCGTCCGGGTTTCGGACGCTGAATTTTTTCTGACGCAAAAGGGCGTGTTATTTATGAGCGTTTTCCGCCGCGGTTACCGCCGGATTTTCTTCTTCCGCCGTTTCCTTTTCCACCGCGTTGCGGTCTGCGGCGGCCACCGCCTCCGCCACGGGAATAATTTCCTCCGCCGCCTTTTCCGCCGGTATATTCGGGTTGTTTTCCGTAAACCTCTTCCGGCAGGCTAACTTTCGGAATCTCTTTTCCGATGAGTTCTTCCACGCGGGCAAAATTACCTTGGTCCCTTTTGGTGATAAATGTCATGGCCAGACCTTTGCGTTGCGCACGGGCGGTACGGCCTACGCGGTGCACGTAATCTTCGGGATCTTTCGGCACGTCGTAGTTCATCACCAAGCTGATGTCTTCCACATCGATTCCCCTCGACAAAATATCCGTAGCGATCAGCACATGGACTTTTTTGTTGCGGAATTCCATCAAAACTTCCTCGCGTTCCTGTTGGTCAAGATCGGAGTGCAGGCCTTTCGCCGCCACTTTCGCTCGGCGCAGTTGTTTGGCCAGTTCGTCTACTTTTGATTTTGTAGAACAGAAAATTATTACGGCCGGAAGTTCTTCCTCTTTTCCACGGAGCAAATCCACGATGACCGGAATTTTCTGCTCCTCGTACACCATGTAGGCGCCCTGAAGAACGCCTTCGGCGGTTTTCGAGACTGCAATTGTGATTTCTTCGGGCTCGTTGAGAAGTTCTTTGGCCAATTTCCGGATTTTCGGAGGCATAGTCGCCGAGAACATCAGCGTCTGCCTTTCCTGCGGCAATTGGTTGGCGATCTCCATAATATCGTTGAAGAATCCCATATCGAGCATTCGGTCGGCTTCGTCGAGAATCAAGTGCGTTACGCCACTCATATCCACGTAGCCTTGCTTCATATGGGCGATCATACGGCCAGGTGTGGCGATCACCACATCCGCACCGCGAACCAACGCGCTCCGTTGGGTTTCCCAGTTGGCTCCTGAGCTGCCGCCGTAAATCGCGATTCCGCTGACGGACAAAAAATAACCGAAACCTTCGAGTTGCTGGTCGATCTGAAGCGCCAGCTCGCGGGTAGGCACCACTACCATAACCCTGATTTTCTCCGAAGGATTCTTTTCCAACTCATTAATAACCGGCAACAAAAAAGCGGCTGTCTTTCCTGTTCCGGTTTGGGCGCAAGCGATCAAATCTTTGCCACCCATAATAACCGGAATGGCTTTTCCCTGTATCGGAGTGGCTTTTTCAAAACCCATCGACACCAGGCTGTCCTCTAACGCCGGCTCAAAATCAAACTCATCAAAAGTAACTATATTGGCTTCCTCTTCTTTCACGTAACAATCTTGGTTATAGTAATTGATTTATACCGGAACGGAATAGGTAATATCGAAAAAGATCAGGCAATTTGAAACGTTCCGTACAAAAATAACACCATCAAAAGGCCTAAACCTCTGGATCCGGATAGAAATAGGCATAAAAAAAACCGGAACCTTTCGGACTCCGGTTTTGCTCCTCTTCTTGGACTCGAACCAAGGACCCTCTGATTAACAGTCAGATGCTCTAACCAGCTGAGCTAAAGAGGAATGTTTATTCCTACGCAAGAACGGTAGCCTAAGCTTGCTCCTCTTCTTGGACTCGAACCAAGGACCCTCTGATTAACAGTCAGATGCTCTAACCAGCTGAGCTAAAGAGGAATATTTATTCCTGCGTAAGAATGGTAGCCTAAGCTTGCTCCTCTTCTTGGACTCGAACCAAGGACCCTCTGATTAACAGTCAGATGCTCTAACCAGCTGAGCTAAAGAGGAATGTTTATTCCTACGCAAGAATTGTAGCCGTAGGCTTGCTCCTCTTCTTGGACTCGAACCAAGGACCCTCTGATTAACAGTCAGATGCTCTAACCAGCTGAGCTAAAGAGGAATGTTTATTCCTGCGTAAGAATGGTAGCCGTAGGCTTGCTCCTCCTCTTGGACTCGAACCAAGGACCCTCTGATTAACAGTCAGATGCTCTAACCAGCTGAGCTAAGGAGGAATGTTAAATCCCGCTTCCCGGTACCGTTAAAGGCTGTTTCCGAGATGGGAGTGCAAATATGCATGAGTCCGTTTAATAATCCAAACCCTTGAGCTAAAATATTCGGCAAAACAAAACCACTAAAAACAAGTCCCTGACACTCAGACCGCAGAAACCGGAGCTTCAAAAGTATTATTCTGATATACTCCCAAGTAGCGTCTAGATTAGGCTTTTTTAGGTATGTTAAAAAATGTTAATACTAAAACCACTTTAAAAAAGTGTGCGTAAAAAGATTTCAGAAGTTTAGGACGCCCGCCAGCATTTATTTTTCCGGAATAACGGGGCATTCAAGAACTTCTTGCGTTTTTTTAAGTTTAGAACACGAAACTTACGTTCAAGGTACTCAAAAAGTCGGCAATATGAAGAAGAGGCATTTGCTCTTAACCGCAGTCACCGCGGCCCTTATCGGGGGCCTGACCGCCATCGGCGGCATTGCCTATTGGGGCAACAGTGACGACCAATCCTATGACCAACCTGCCGCCACAGAAACGGCGGGGCGCCAAAATATCCAGTTCGCCAACCTTCCGGCAACCAACGCTCAAGGTCTTCCCAGTGATTCTGACCTAAACTTCGTGGATGCGGCCAAGGCCACCACTCCCGGAGTGGTCCATATCAAAACATTTTATGAAACATCGGGCGGAGGCCAAATGGTAGATCCTCTGGAAGAATTTTTCGGCTTTCGCAGAAGGCGTCAGGGCCCTCCACAAAGAGCCGAAGCCTCAGGGTCGGGGGTGATTATCACTACCGACGGCTATATCGCCACGAACAATCACGTGGTGGAAAACGCCGACGAAGTGGAAGTGACATTGCACGACAACCGTCAGTTCCGCGCAAAAGTAATCGGTACGGATCCTCGTACAGATATGGCTTTGATTAAAATCGACGCTGAAAATCTCTCAGCGATTCCATACGGCGATTCTGACGCTTCGCAAGTCGGGGAGTGGGTATTGGCTGTGGGCAACCCCTTTAACCTGACGTCAACCGTAACCGCCGGTATTATCAGCGCCAAAGGGCGAAACATCAATATCCTGAGAAACGAGGAATACGGAATTGAGTCGTTTATCCAAACTGACGCAGCCGTAAACCCTGGTAATAGCGGAGGCGCTTTGGTAAACCTTCGCGGTGAGTTGATCGGCATTAACAGCGCCATCGCTTCGCCGAACGGGGCCTATGCGGGCTATTCGTTTGCGGTTCCTGTCACGATCGTCAAGAAAGTGATGTCCGATTTGAAAGAATACGGCGTAGTGCAACGCGCTATCCTAGGTGTTCAAATCAGAACCATCAATGCGGAACTCGCCAAAGAGCACGACCTTGACACATACAGCGGTGTTTATGTAGCCGGAGTACAAGAAGCCAGCGCCGCGGAAAAAGGAGGGATTGAAAAAGGCGATGTTATCACAGCCGTTGACCAGCACAAAGTTACAAGCGTAGCCGAACTTCAGGAAGCGATTGCCCAATACAAACCGGGCGACAAAGTACAGCTTACATACTTGAGAGGTTCCAAGAAAAGCAAAGCGACTGTAACGTTGCAAAACTTCTTCGGCAAGACTACGGCCGTGAAAAACCCAGAGGGTGAAACTTTCGATTTTAACGGAGCTTCGTTTGCGGATATTTCACAGAAAATGGCGCAGAAGCTGAATATCAAAGGCGGAGCGCAAATCGTGAAATTGGGAGACGGTATCTGGAAAAAAGCCGGAATGCAAAAAGGCTTTATCATCACCGGAATTGACCGTCAGCCAATAGACAATATCCAGGATTTGGCTTCCACCCTTCGCTACGTACAAAGAGCCAGAGGCGGTATCCTGATCGAGGGGGTTTATCCGAACGGTCAGACCGCTTACTACGGTATCGGTACGAAATAAGAGCCAAAAACTCAAGCATAACAAAAGGCGACATCATTAGGTGTCGCCTTTTATCATTTTGAATTTTAGTACTAAAATTCAATTTCTTACAAATTGCTATAAAGCTACAGCAACTCTTCCAAAGCTTTTCCTACCACATCATAGCGTTTCACTTTGTTGGCTTTTTTTAGATATTCTTTTGCTTTCGTATCGTTTCCTTCGTCCAACTCCAACCTTCCTAACTCTAGCCACGCCATGCTTTGGAAATGCTCAAAGTATTTGTTTCTGGAAAGGTCCATTTCCGTGGCGAACAGGAAAAGGCGCTTGGCTTTCTCCAGATCTCCATTTTCTTTTGCTTGGAAACCTTGGAATAAACTGCCCAGCTTACGGAGTTCCTCATCATTCCCCTTAGAGATCAAGCTTCCTAAATGACTGGCTTTTTCATAGTCATTCACACGCACACAAGCCTCCGCATATAAACTCGCAAAAACTTTATTATTCGGAAAGACCTCATGTAGATATTTCGCATGCGGAAAAGCCCTTGCAAAATCGCTCTCATATCTCAACAAAACGTGAGTAAGGTAAAATCTCGACTCGGTTCCGCTATAAACGGCTTTCTCGGAAGCTTCTTCCAATTGGTTTAGACCCTGTTCAAGATCCCCGCTCCTGAAAAACCAGACAAATGGTTTGTAAAGCGGATGCCTTTCGGGAAAAGTGACTCTGAAATAATTATAAATCCCGGTCGTACACAAAAACTCGGGGTATTCGTCACATAACTCAAAACCCTCCTTCAGGTAACCGTACATAGATTTGGCCGCCCCGGCCGCTTTGTACGATTTCTCCGCCAAGTAATACTGCTCCGCCATAAGGCCGTAAGCGGCCATGGCCAAAAATTTCATCTCATCAGTCCTAAGCTTTTTATCCTTGTCTTCAACCTGTTCGGTTACCCGCGCCAGCATCTCCAAAGTGCCAGTGCTAGCAGGCGGTTTCTTGTACGAAGCGCCATAAGCCCAGCGCAACTTCAACGCTTGAAGTACCCCGATAACCGGATGGTCGCCCATTTGTGCTTTCAAGCTCGAAATTTCAGCCGAAGCCGAAGCTGAATCCGCATTGTAAATATGCCTTAAAGTAAGCATGACCTGCTCTTTCAACGGCTCTAGATCCTTATCCAGCACCTTCTCCCCCGCTTTGCCAGTCACTACGCATACCAACACCAATAGAATCGAAAAGACCGTTCTCATGTCTGCTTATTTTCTGAAAAAAAACTCACGATAGCTTACACCCAAACCCGCAACTCCTAAATTATAGCAGATCTCCGATAATAGCCTCTACCGAGATACCTTCGGCCTCGGCTTTAAAGTTTCTTAATATTCTATGCCTCAAAATCGGAGTGGCTACCGATTTCACGTCATCTATTTCGGGAGAATACCTGCCGTTAAGCAACGCATTACACTTTGCCGCCACGATCAGGTATTGTGAGGCTCTTGGACCGGCTCCCCAATCCAGATATTGCTTTGTGATATTAGGAGCGTGATCTCCCGTCGGGCGAGTCTTGTGAACGAGTTTCACTGCATATTCGACCACATTATCAGGAACCGGAACCCTGCGGACAAGCGCTTGGTAAGCCAAGATTTCTTCCTTGTCTATTATCTTGGACGCCTCTTCGAGTTTTTCCATCGTAGTGGCTTTCACTATCTCCACTTCATGCTCGTAAGTAGGATAATCCAATTGGATATTGAACATGAATCTGTCAAGCTGAGCCTCTGGCAACGGATATGTTCCTTCCTGTTCGATAGGGTTTTGAGTAGCCAACACGAAAAACGGCTCGTCAAGCTTAAAGTGCTTTCCGGCTACGGTCACTGTTTTTTCCTGCATAGCCTCAAGCAACGCCGACTGAGTCTTGGGTGGCGTACGGTTGATTTCGTCGGCCAGAATAATATTTGCGAAAATTGGCCCTTTGATAAAAACGAAATTTCTGTCTTTATCCAACGTCTCCGCACCCAAGATATCCGAAGGCATCAAGTCCGGAGTAAACTGTATCCGGCTGAAACTTAAATCTAGGGCATCGGAAATAGTCTTGATCAAAAGGGTTTTCGCCAAACCGGGCACTCCCACCAACAGACTGTGAGCCCTACAAAAAATGGACGTCAACACCTGCCGGACCACCTCGTCCTGCCCTATGACCACTTTCCCGATTTCCTTCGTGAGGCGGTTATAAGCCTCGTATAGGTGCTTCGCTGCTTCGACGTCCGAATCAAATGTTTTCATGTCAATTTATTTTTTCTAAATCCTACGGTCAGTAAAAGGTAGTTGAGCAATTTTCGTGGCAGAAAAATTTTTTCGCAACACATAAGAGAAAAACTAGGCCAAAAAAACCAAGTCTTTTTCGTCATCAAGACACTTTAACTATGGATAAGCTCAAAGGATAAAACTATAAGCGTATTCCGCCACAATACCCACAATCTACAAAAATCAGCATTTTTGGCTTCAATTTTTCCCGTTTATGTTCCCCAAACCAACATGCGAAACGTCCTCTTTAACTTTTTTTATGGATAGTGTGTCTTTTGGTAGCGTATGAATGGCATATTTTTTTAACTTAATCCGTAGCGGTCACAGTATGCTGTAAAATTTACGGCTACAGGCCATCTCAGGTACAAATAATTCCGTTAGTTCTACTATGGGAAAAAGGATCACCATCATAATCACCGTATTGCTCGTAACAGTTGCCTCTTGTTTGGCCCAAGGCCAATTAAAGAAGGGGATCAAAAAGCTGGAACGCGGCGAATATCAGGTAGCGATAAAATATTTTGAGAAGCAGGCCCGAAGCGGTTTGGCTGTCGGCGAAGCCCAGTTTTATATCGGCGAATGCTACCGGCTTTCCAACCGTATTCCCTTGGCCGAAAAGCACTACAAGCTGGCCATCGAAAACAATGCGACATCCGACGACGCTCCATACTTCTACGCCAAGGCTCTGGTCAGCAACGAAAAATACAGTTTGGCCAAAGAGACCTTATTGAATCACAGGGAAAGTGTAGAAGAAAACCGCCCGGAAGAGGAGGAAAATGAAGGCGAAACGGACAGAAAGCTGGCGAGAATCGACAAGCTTTTGAACAATATCGATGCTCTGGAAAGCCTCAAAGAAAAGAAGGCCGTATTCCGGGTGAAAAACCTTACCCGCATAAATACAGAGAACGCCGAATATTCTCCTTTCTACCATAAAGGCTACCTCTATTTTACTTCAACCAGAGGCGGCGGTGACATCTACAAAGCCACTGGAGGTGCCTTTTCGGCAATTTACAGGGCTAAAACCAAAGGCGCCATCATCGACACGACCTCGATCGAGCGCCTCGGAAAGCTCTTCAATACAGAAGGCATAAACGAAGGGTGCTTCGCCTTGGCTCCGAATGGGAAAACGGCGATTTTCGCCAGAGGCAACAGCACCAAGCGCAAAAGCACGAAGGATGTCAATATCTATATTACGCGCTTTGTGAAAGGATCTTGGACCGATCCCAAGCTGATGAAACTCAACCATCCGGACAGCTGGAATTCCACACCTGTGTTCAGCGTAGATGGAAATACGATTTATTTTTCATCGAACCGGAGTGGCGGGTACGGCGGTCTTGATCTCTACGCAGCTACAAGAGACAGCCGAGGTTCTTTTAGCAACGTCCGCAATATGGGGCCACAGATCAACACTATCGGCAACGAGATGTTCCCATACGTAGCCCGAGACAGGTCTTTCTACTTCGCGTCCGACGGTCACGCCGGCTTCGGTTCCCTCGACCTCTTTACGGCGGAAAGGGAAAATGGGACTATAGTGGTCAAAAACCTCGGAATGCCGGTCAACTCCGCTTCCGACGACTTCGGATTATTCCTTTTCAGCCAAGGCAAAGGCTTCTTCTGCTCCAACCGTCCCGGCGGATCGGGCGATGATGACATCTACACCTTTATCAATACCGATCCCAACAGAAAAACCGTCAATTACTTCCTGAACGGCCAAGTGCTGGCATCCGAAAACGGACCTGACACGCCAGAGCCAACTTTAGCCGATTCCGAAGTGACGCTTTTCTCTTCTACCGGAGAAGTACTAGGAAAAGCCACCAGCGACAAAGACGGCAAATTCCGGTTCAGAGTCTACCCTGAAGAAGAATACCAGCTCATGGCAATTAAGACCGACTACCTAACTGGCAGGTCGAACTTCTCCATGATCGGCAAGACCGTTCCGCAAGAACAACTCGTCAAGCAAGTTACCGAAAAGGAATACTCTACTCGGATTTATCTCAACAAACTCGAAATCAACAAGTCGATTGTACTTGAGAATATTTACTACGACTTTGACAAGTCGGATATCCGCCCCGACGCGGCAATAGAACTTGACAAACTCGTTGACATTCTAAAAGACAATCCGAAAATCAAGATCGAGCTCAGCTCACATACCGATAGCAAAGGTGAGGCAGACTATAACCTTGACCTCTCGCAGCGCCGGGCGGAATCGGCGGTTAGCTATATCATCACCAAAGGCATAGATCCAAATCGGATAGTGGCCAAAGGTTACGGCGAATCGGTGCCAATAGCCGCCAACACCAACCCCGACGGAAGCGACAATCCGGAAGGAAGGCAGAAAAACCGTAGAACCGAATTCAAGGTTATTGATATCATGAAAGAGGAAGCCCCTGACAAGAAACCGAAAGGCGACTTGGAGCAACAGCTTTTCGGAGGCTAAACAACCGTCCTCATATATAGTCTAAGAATACGATGGGCAACCTTTACCAAATGAGCCAATACTTTAAACCAAAAGGCTTTGCATCAAAAGATTATCTTATTACCTTTGCCCCTCGTTTGGAGTTTGGACAAGAAATATAATTTACTATTCGATATGAAAAAGGACATTCACCCAGAATACAGGCCTGTTGTATTCCACGATTTGTCTAACGACGACAAATTCATCACTCAGTCAACTGTAGTTACAAAAGACACTATCGAATGGGAAGACGGGAATACTTACCCTGTCGTTAAAGTCGAAGTTAGCTCGACTTCTCACCCGTTCTATACAGGTAAGCAAGGTGCCATCCGTACCACTGGACGTGTTGAGCGCTTCAACAAAAAATACGGAAAGAAGAGCTAAGCTCATCCCGTATCGAAGACATTCTGATAAAGCCCCGCCATACAGGCGAGGCTTTTTTTGTACAAAGTCCAGAAAACTACCAAAATATATATCTTTTTTGGCCTTGGCTTTGCCAACCCTTAACTTTAGCTATAGCACAAAAGCCAAAACACTAGCCTATGCCACGCTACAAGCATCTCTTTTTTGACCTCGACCACACGCTTTGGGATTTTGAACGAAATTCTACCGAGACACTTATTTTTCTTTTCGAAAAGTATGACTTGACCCGGCATGGATTCTCCGCCAATGATTTTATCGCTAGTTACCAAAGAATAAACAAGGAATTTTGGAGCCTTTATAACCAGGACAAAATCAGCAAGGAAAAAATCCGGACACAGCGATTCCCCAAAGCCCTTCTTGAGCTTGGCACTCCCGAAAACGAAATACCGGACAACATCGGGGACGAATTCCTAATGTTGTGCCCAAGAAAGCCCCACGTTATCGGTAACGCCCACGGAATTCTCGAAAGGCTCGCACCGCATTATTCCTTGCATATCATCACCAACGGTTTTCTGGAATCCCAAACCACAAAGCTGGCCTGTAGCGGTCTCGGAACTTATTTCGACATTATGGTAACTTCCGAGTGTATGGGTAGCAAGAAACCCAACCGGAAGATTTTCGATTACGCTTTACAAAAAGCGAACGCACAACCTTCAGAATCCATTATGATCGGCGACAATCTGTCCGATGACATTCTGGGCGCAAAAGACGCGGGAATTGACCAAGTCTATTACAATCCGGAAGCCACGAACCATAATGAAGACATCACTTTCGAGATTAAAGACCTTTCGGAACTGGAAAACATCTTCATCTCACAGACATAATGAACATCCTTTACTTTCCAATCTCCTGAGACCAATCGATTCTGGAAAAGTAATTAAATTCGCACCCTAACGTTACTGAAAAGCGTTAGTTTGACGCTTAAAGACACATTCTCTGAAAAAATGCCGACGGTAAACATCATAGAGACCGAGGACGGTTCTCACTCTTTATTTGTACCCGAACTCGACGAAACTTATCACTCCTCGCACGGAGCGGTCAATGAGTCCATACACGTTTTTATCAAAGCTGGAATAGAGCATTTTGTCGCAAATAATCCCGGCGAGAAGATCCGGATTCTGGAAGTGGGATTCGGGACAGGACTAAACGCACTGCTTACCGCCCAAAAAGCGTCGGAGTCAGCTTTTCAGATCGAATATCATACGCTGGAAGCATTTCCGTTAGACGAAGACATCGTCTCCACACTCAATTACCCTGAGAAGATCGGAGGGGACAATCTTGAGGAGCTGTTCCAAGAAATGCACGCCCAGAAATGGGGAAAACCTTTCAGCCTTTCGAAAAACATGACAATGCTGAAAACCCACGCCAAACTTCAAGCCACTACGCTGGAAGACAATGCGTATGACCTAGTATATTTCGACGCCTTCGCCCCCAGCAAGCAATCGGATATGTGGACTCTGGATGTCTTGAAAAAAGTAGCGGACAGCATTGCTCCCGGCGGTTCTCTTGTCACTTATTGCGCACGCGGACAGTTCAAAAGAGACCTGAAAGCCTTAGGCTTGGATGTGGAAAGCCTCCCGGGACCACCTCCAAAAAAAGAAATGGTAAGGGCGTCCCGCACACGATGAAAAACCATAGCGAATTTATCAAACGCAAAGCTACGGAACTTGGCTTTGCGTTTTGTGGCATATCCAAAGCCGGTTATCTGGAAGACGAAGCCAGACATCTGGAAAATTGGCTCAACCAAGGCATGAATGGCCAAATGGGATATATGGCCAACCACTTCGACAAGCGGGTGGATCCGACTAAACTCGTCGAAGGAGCCAAATCCGTGGTCAGCTTGGCCTACAACTACTACCCGGAACAAGACCTTGCCCAAGACGGCAATTACAAAATAGCAAAATACGCCTACGGCAAAGACTACCACTTTACGCTCAAAGCCAAACTCCGCCAGCTAATGGACGCCATTCAGGAAGAAGTGGGCGCCGTGGAAGGCCGGGCCTTTGTAGATTCCGCTCCGGTACTGGAACACGCCTGGGCACAACGCGCAGGCCTGGGTTGGGTTGGTAAACACAGCCTTTTGCTCAACCGCCAAATGGGCTCTTTCTTTTTCCTCTCCGAATTGATTATCGATTTGGAACTGGAACCCGACGGGCCAGTCAAAGACTATTGTGGCACATGTACAAAATGTATCGACGCCTGCCCCACTGACGCCATAGTAGCGCCTAAAACCGTGGACGGGAGCCGATGTATCTCTTACCTCACAATCGAACTGAAAGACGAAATACCAAGCGAATTCGCAGGGAAGACAGAGAACTGGATGTTCGGTTGCGACATCTGCCAAGACGTTTGTCCGTGGAACCGTTTTTCAAAGCCACACAACGAACCCGACTTTATGCCTCACGAAGATTTGGGAAAACTGAACAAAAAGGATTGGGAAGAGATAACCAGAGACGTTTTCAATGAAATTTTCAGAAAATCAGCGGTAAAAAGGACCAAACTGGAAGGGTTGACAAGAAACATCAACTTTATTAAAGGTAATTCAACCAAAAAGTGATATTCCCGAAACCTTACGGTCCAATTTTCGCTATAATACTTTATATACAAACAAAAAAGGAAAGCGGGCCTCCGCACCCACTTTCCTTTATCAAAAAGTATTTTTAGCAGTAAGCGCCGATTAAAAAATTAGCGCTTACCGAAAAGATATCGCACTCAAGGCGAAAAATCACCGTCACAAAAATATCTTTCGCTTTACTTTTTTAAACTACTCTTAAGGTAAACAAAGCCATGATTATCACCAAATGACCTTTAATTATTAACAAGTATTGATAATTTGGCTGTTGATAAAACAATCCGTTAACGATCAACACAAAACACCGCAATAGGATTCACTACAACGCTTCGGCCTCTAGGGCTATCTTTTTGGAATTTTTCCTGATTACGCTCAATTCCTTCATTACGCCATAAAAATCCGAAGAGCCGCCTTCCACGCCAAAACCGTCATGGAGCTCTTCATAAATTCTGTATAATTGGGCATACACTTGAACTGAAGCCGAATTCGGGTTATAAACAACCGCCCCAAGCTGACAAGTCTTGTCCCTCAAATCACGGAAATACTCTTCCGACTGCCCGATAGACGCCCCGATCAACGCACAACCTAAAGCCACAGCCTCTTTAGCTTCCGCCACCAACATCGGTCGGTTCATCACATCGGCGTAGATCTGCATGAACAACGGATTTTTATGAGCGATTCCGCCACAGTTTATCACTCGGTCTACCGTTACGCCATTTGCTTCCAACTGCTTCACAATCCGCAAAGCACCGAAAGCGGTCGCCTCAATAAGCGCACGATAAATCTCATGACTTTCGGTACGCAATGTCATACCGATCAGCAAACCGCTAAGATCAGGATCCGTCAATACGTTTCTGTTTCCATTATGCCAATCCAAGGCCAAGAGTCCGCTTTCGCCTGCTTTGCATTTTGAGGCGCGCTCGGTCAACTCGCCATGCGCTGAGGCGTCTCCGTTATGGTGACAGCGGATATACCAATCCAACACATCGCCCACGGCGGATTGCCCCGCCTCTAAACCTGTCAGGCCAGGAATTACGGAATCGGGTACAACGCCTGAGATTCCCGGAACCTCCAAACGTTCTTCCGAAGACTGTACGAGAATATCGCAAGTCGAAGTTCCGATGATTTTTACCATCGCCCCTTCGGATATTCCAGAACCGATAGCGCCCGCATGAGCGTCCAACAATCCTACGGCCACAGGGATTCCTTCAGGCAATCCGGTTCGCTCGGCCCAATCGGCACAGAGGCCTCCCACGTTTTCGCTTACATCGTAAACTTCTTTGGGCAACGAATCCGCCAAACCGGAAAGTACGGGCGCCAATCCATTCCAAAAATCAGAACGAGGATAACCACCCAAACTGGCGTCGAACATCGCTTTGAAGCCCGCTCCGCAAATGTTTCTTTTCAATACGGAATCGGTGGTAATTCCCGCCAAAGCAGCCGGCACAAAATCCGAAAACTCCAACCACGTAGACGCCGCTTCAAAAACTTCGGAATCTTCTTTGGCGCATTTCCATATTTTGGAGAAAAACCACTCTGACGAATAAGCGTTTCCGCAAATCTTCAGGAAGCCGGGAAAGTTTTGCTTACCGTATTCGGTAATTGCTTTCGCTTCTTCAGAAGCCGTATGGTCCTTCCACATCCAAGCCAAGGCGTTCGGATTATCCTTAAACCGTTCTTGTCTGGATAGCGGAGCCAGATTTTCATCAACCGGAATCGGTGTCGAGCCTGTTGTCGCCGTCCCTATTCCCACAATATTATTCAGATCTATGCCCTCGGCTTTCGCTTTCTTTGCGATTTCGCCCAGCACAGTCTCCAAACACAACAGGTAATCATCCGGGTCCTGTCTGGCCAAATGCGGATCGGCAGATGACGCAATCACACCTTTCGGATATTCTTTGGTAGCAACAAAAAGCTCGGTCCCTTCGCTAATGTCCAATAGCAAAGCCCGGGCTGTCGTCGAGCCGAAATCGACCCCAATCGCATAACTCTTTCGCATAATTAAAAAGTCTTGGAGGTTGTAATTTTTTTCATTCTGAAATTAATGAAGCTAAAAGGTTTTTGCAATTGCTTTTATCTAAATCCTGAATTACCACAACCCAAAATCGGCATTGATATACGCCAAAATGATAAGAGAACGGTTTTTCGATCCCCCTCACATCCTATGAAGACGAAACTCATTTACACTTTTTCACGCATTCCACCCGATGAATCCTTCAACTTTTTCAATATCTTGTTCCTCTGACTCTCATTCTTTACGTTTCTTACTCTTCTATTTTCATTTAGCAAAACAAACACGGCTACTCCCCATGTTTACCTCAAGGACTTTCATCTGATTTTTAATTCGAAAATACATGACAGAACTCCCCGGCACTAAACGCTTTTTTTTGACCTTAACATATCTTTTCTCATGTGTTCTGCTTTCCAACGAAAACGCCTTTTCCCAAGGGCAAACTTTCGACCGTCACGTTTCTCTCACTGTTGAAAACGACGCCCTCCTTTTGCTAGGCATTGACCGATATTACACTAATGGGTTCGAGTTCACTTACAGAAAGCTAAAACAGAGCCCCGACAGCATAAGACCAAATATGCTTTTCCGTTATTCCTTGAGTCAGAAAATCTACACTACCGCCAGTAAGATTTGGGAAAAAGTCAAATACTTCGACAGACCATACGCCGGGTGGCTCTTCGCTGAGGCCGAGACTAATTGGGTTTATCAGAAAAACATATTCAGCCTCGGAATCAGGGCCAGTATGACCGGACCTTGGGCCAAAGGCGAAGAAATGCAAAACGGCCTGCATCGCTTACTCGGCTTTAATGAGGCCCGGGGGTGGGAATATCAAATCCACAACAGCTTAGGCATTGACATTACCGGCGCCTGGGAATCCGAAATATCCGGCTCAAGGAACTTCAGGATTACCGCAAAATGCAGAGGTAGCGCAGGTTCTACAATCACGCAATTTGCGGGCGGCCCAGTTCTGGAATTCGGCAGGTTGAGACCTTTTAAGCAATCCACTTTGAGAACCCACGGTTTGGGACCTAGAACGGGAACACCGGAAATCGTTTTTTACATAAATCCCGAAGCTGTTTGGCAGATTCATGACAGCACGATTGTAGGCCCGCCTTTTGACAGCGAAAGTCCCCAAACGGCCAAATTAGAACCTTTTTACGGAACTTTGAGCTCGGGAATAGCCTATACGCGCGGTCATTTGGCCACTAAGTTTTACTACGTTTTATATTCTCCCAATATCAAAAACATGTTTTTTGATTGGCATGGGTACGGAGGCATTACGCTGGCTGTGGTTTGGTAGGCAAAACCGTAGTTTTCCGCAAGCAGCTTTCCCGCCCCAAGGTTATCTATATTCGCCACATTTGCTTAGCTTTGGCCCTAGATTAGGATACCCGCGCTTGTTTAGGCGCAAATGTTCCATCATCACAGACCAAGAGAATGCTGTTTGCGGAGATAAAGGGCCAAGAAGCTGTAAAGGAAAAACTAATAGGTGCCGTGGCAGGCAACCATGTGGCGCATGCCCAACTGTTTAGCGGTCCAACCGGAAGCCCGACATTGGCTATGGCTCTGGCCTTTTCCACCTTTATTCTCTGCGAAAACCGACAGGAACACGATGCGTGCGGGCAATGTCCGTCTTGCCACAAAATGACGAAACTAACGCATCCTGACATGCACTTCTCGTTTCCGGTAAGCGGAACCACCAAGATTACGAAGTCTTTGGATTTGGTCAGCAAGAATTTCCTTGACCCGTGGCGTAAATTCCTCACCGAAAACCCTTATGGCGATTCCGACGATTGGGCCCTTGGATTTGGAGGAGAGAACAAACAGCTTAACATTTCGAAAGAGGAAAGCAGGCAGATTATCAACGCCCTTTCGCTGAAAGCTTTTGAGGGACGTTACAAGATTATGCTGATCTGGCTACCGGAATTTATGCACCCAACAGGAGCGAACGCCCTGCTCAAGATCTTGGAAGAACCGCCACAGGACACGTTCTTTTTCCTTGTGTCACAACATTCGGAACAGCTCCTGACAACAATCCGTTCCCGTACGCAACAAGTCAAAATCAACGGCTTCTCGGACGAGGAACTCTCCGCTACGCTGAACGAAAACTACGGTATCCCAGCAGAAAAAGCCTCAAGCGTGGCCGTAATGGCAGACGGCAATATAAAACAAGCCTTGACGTTTCTCGAAGAGGTGGAAGATCCAGGACACGAATCGTTCCGAAACTGGATGCGTTTGTGTTACGGCTGGGACTTCACCGGCTTGGTGGCTTCGGCGGACTCTTTTCAGAAAATGACAAAAGTAGAGCGACGGCATTTACTGGAATATGGACTCAATATCATGAGGGAATCGCTCATATATCAGTACCAAACAGAGAAAATCGCAAGGCTGACCGGCAATGAGGCGGGATTTGTCCAACGCTTTTCCAAAACGCTGACTCCGGAAAAGATTTCGGAAAGCACTGAACTGATTAATACGGCCCTTTACCACTTGGAACGCAACGCCAATCCGAAGATCCTGTTTATGGACCTTTCGCTTGACATTGCCAGATTATTACGAAAATAAATTACAAGCCCGGCGCCCCAAGGCGCTCGCACTTCCGACATACATAATCATGCGAAACGACGACACTATCAGAATCGGCACCCGAAAAAGCAAACTCGCACTGTGGCAAGCCTACCATATCGCGGACCTGCTCGAACGTGGCGGACTCAAAACGGAAATCGTCAAAATCGAAACCAAAGGCGACAAAATCCTAGACGTGACCATCTCCAAGATTGGGAGCAAAGGAGTCTTTACCGAAGAGATTGAAGATAAGCTACAATCTGGAGAAATTGATATTGCCGTACACAGCGCCAAAGATATGCAGTCGGAGCTTCCGGAAGGATTCGAACTGATAGCCTTTACGGAGCGCGAGCGCGTAAACGACGTTATCGTAAGCCGGGACAAGAGCATTAGCTTGGCGGATTCTTCAAGGGAAATCATCTTGGGAACATCTTCAAACCGAAGATTGGCGACACTGAACCGCTACTATCCGCATATCAAGACTGTTCCCGTACGCGGTAACCTTCAGCGCAGGATTGAAAAAATGGACGAAGGACAATGCGACGCGTTGCTTCTCGCCTTCGCCGGCGTCCACCGCATGGAATACGACGACATGATCGCCGAAATTCTCCCTCTCGACACTTTCACTCCGGCAGTTGGCCAAGGCAGCGTAGCCGTAGAAGCGCACGCAAACCTTGACCCGGCACGTAAAGAACGTATAAGAGAACTCACCAATCATCCGGAAACAGAAATTTGCCTGTTGGCCGAAAGGTCTTTCCTGAAAACTATGCAAGGCGGCTGTAGCGTTCCGGTGTACGCACTGGCTAGCCTTACGGAGGACAAAGAGGTCAAACTCACAGGCGGAATCCTTAGTCTTGACGGAAAAGAGGAAATCAAGCTTGAAAAGCACATGGCTCAGAATTCTCCAGAAACGCTCGGAAACGAAGTTGCGTACGAAATTCTGGAAAAAGGAGGCGACAGAATTTTGACCGAGATCAAAAAAGCACTCGGAAGAATCTAAACCTAAAAAAATAAAAAAGTGGACGGAAGGCCCCGCCAATGGGCTTTTCAGTCTGCTTTTTATGGCGAATAGACAAACTTGGATCGTTTGTTGCTTGAAAAACGGAATCCCAAGCTCAAACTTTTACGTACAAATAACTTACAGGCCATTGCATAATATGACGTCTCGTCATATTATTGTACGATTAGGGACCCTATTTGCCAAGAAAAGCTTATTCACATCGTTATATCTTTGGGCTACGTTTAAACCTTAGCCCATAAACGGTGGTCAATAGAACGAAGAGACCTAAAAAAGCTTCGCATGAAAAAAATCTACGGGCTGATTATACTTATGCTAACCCTGGGGGGAATTGCCAACGCGCAGAGCGAAAACGCTGTGACGGGTTTGCGCAATACAGCCAACCACGTGGAGCTTTTCACCAATCCCAGCACTAACGAAATAAATATTCGGGTGACCAACCCCAAATACAAGAGCGTGCAGTTCCAGCTATACAATGTGGTCGGCAATTTGCAGAAATCGAAAGTGCAGGAAGTCAAACAAGGAAAAGTGTTCGCTCGCGAGGATGCTTCAAAGTATAAATTCTACAAGCTAAATACGAACAACTTGGCATCTGGCTATTATCTTCTGGTACTGAAAGACCCGAAAACCCACTTCTACAAAGCCTTACAGTTTCAAAAAATATCATCCCAATAACTGGATAATTCGAACAAAAAACTTCCTATTCCATAACTGAATGCGTATTTTACTATACGCTTTTTTTATGCCCTAATAAAAAAGCACCCAAAACAATACACAAACAGAAACCTCAAAAACGCTGAGAAACGCCATCCATAAACACAAAAAAAGCCTCCGGGAAAAATCCCGAAGGCCACACGACTGTGGTGATGAGTGGACTCGAACCACCGACTCACGGATTTTCAGTCCGATGCTCTACCAACTGAGCTACATCACCTCGTTAAGGTCTATAAACTTGGCACTGGTTTGTGGTGATGAGTGGACTCGAACCACCGACTCACGGATTTTCAGTCCGATGCTCTACCAACTGAGCTACATCACCAGGATAATAACCAGCGCCAAGAAAGTGGTGTTGAGTGGACTCGAACCACCGACTCACGGATTTTCAGTCCGATGCTCTACCAACTGAGCTACAACACCGTTTGAAAAGGTCAGGATTTGTGGTGATGAGTGGACTCGAACCACCGACTCACGGATTTTCAGTCCGATGCTCTACCAACTGAGCTACATCACCAGATGACAATCCTGACGCTTTTGTGGTGATGAGTGGACTCGAACCACCGACTCACGGATTTTCAGTCCGATGCTCTACCAACTGAGCTACATCACCGTCAAAAGGGACTGCAAATGTAGGCCATATTTTCCAATATGCAAGGCTTTGTAACGGAAAAAATCTTGTCTCAGACACATTTTAAGAGGCTTTTTGGAGCGAATACACGTTTTTGGCCGGATCTTTTCGACTGCTTTTACATAGAAAAAACAACAGCAAACAAATAAACCCATTTGAGTATGAAGCTTTTGCAACAAGCGATCTTTGTTTTGACTCTCGCCACGGCTTTTTATCTTGTGGCCAAAAGAGTAATCAGAATCAGAAATAATATTCTTTCCGGAAAACCCGAAAAAATATCCGGAGACAGGAGTCAACGCCTCAAAAACATGTTATTGGTCGCTTTCGGTCAGAAGAAAATGTTCCAAAAACCGATTCCGGCACTGTTACACCTTTGCGTATACTCCGGATTTTTGCTGATCAATATAGAAGTGCTCGAAATTGTAATCGATGGCATATTCGGAACCCACCGGATTTTCGCCACCGCACTCGGGGCTTTTTATTCTACCCTGATCAGCTTTTTCGAAATTCTGGCCACACTTGTCATCACCGCTTGCGTAGTTTTCCTTATCCGGAGACACATCCTTAAAGTAAAGCGATTCTCAGGCCTTGAAATGACCCGCTGGCCCGTGTTGGACGCTATGCTTATCCTAGTGATTGAAATCGCCCTAATGGTCTCCATACTTACTATGAACGGCGCCGATCAGGTATTGCAGACAAGAGATGTCGGTTACACCGCCACGGGGCCTTTTCTCCTTAGCGGATTGCTCAAACCGTTCTTCTCAAATTTTAGCACTGGAACTCTTATCGTTGCCGAACGGACCGCTTGGTGGTTCCATATATTGGGCATCTTTGCTTTCGCCCTTTATATCACTTACTCCAAGCATTTCCATATCGCATTAGCTTTCCCGAGCACATACTTTGCAAAACTTGAGGCAAAAGGAAAAATCAAAAATATGCCCGAAGTTATGGCCGAAGTAAAATCGATGATGGGTGAGGAAACCGGCGAGGAAGAAACTCCGGAGATACCGGTCTTGGGCGCTAAAGACGCGACAGACCTCAGTTGGAAAAGCCTGATGGACGCTTACACTTGCACCGAGTGCGGACGATGCACATCGAATTGCCCCGCAAACCTAACCGGTAAAATGCTTTCGCCACGAAAGGTAATGATGGACACCCGCGACCGCATCGAGGAGATCGGGGAATTCCGCTCCAAAAACGGAGAAAATACTCCTGACGGAAAAAGCCTTCTCGGCAACTATATCAGCCACGAGGAACTTAACGCCTGCACCACTTGTAACGCCTGTACGGACGCTTGTCCGATTAATTTGGACCCACTCTCCATCATTATCCAATTAAGGCGCCATATGGCCATGGAAGAGTCTTCTTCTCCAAACGAATGGAATATGATGTTCGCCAATATCGAGAACAACTTCGCTCCGTGGAAATTCCCGGCCTCAGATCGCTTTAATTGGGCCACCGAACTCGCCAACGAAAAACCAACCGAACAAAAATCCTGACCCATGACAAACGACCTATACAAAGTCCCCACTATAGCCGATATGGTAGCGAAAGGCGAATTTCCCGATGTCTTGTTCTGGGTAGGATGCGCCGGCGCCTTCGATGACAAATACAAAAAGGTAATCAAATCATTGGTGAAAATCCTCAATAAAGCCAATGTCAGCTTTGCTGTTTTGGGCCCTGAAGAAACTTGTACCGGCGACCCTGCCAGAAGAGCCGGAAACGAGTTCTTATTTCAGATGCAAGCCCAGTCCAACATCCAGGTTTTGAACGGATACGGCGTTAAGAAAATCGTGGCATCATGTCCACATTGCTTCAATACACTAAAAAATGAGTATCCTGACCTAGGCGGGAAATACGAAGTGACTCATCATACCGAATTGCTCCAAAGCCTAATTGACGAAGGTAAACTTTCATTGGAAGGCGGTCATTTCAAAGGGAAAAAGATCGCCTATCACGATTCCTGCTATCTCGGCAGAGCGAATGAAGTTTACGAAGCGCCCCGAAAAACGTTGGCCTCCATCGACACTAATCTGGTGGAGATGAAACGCAATAAACGCACTGGCCTATGCTGTGGCGCCGGAGGCTCCCAGATGTTCAAAGAGCCTGAAAAAGGCGACAAAACCATCAACGTAGAACGGACGGAAGAGGCACTCTCCACCGGTGCGGACGTTGTCGCCACAGGGTGCCCGTTTTGCAAAATCATGCTTACGGACGGCATGAAGGCGAAAAACCGGGAAGAAGTACAAGTAATGGACATCACAGAGGTGATTGCGAAAGAAGAGGGGCTTTAAAGCCCCTCCTTTTCTTATCTCACCTTACTTCTTCTTACCCGAATCCAAGTTTTATTATTTTATCTCCGGAGCCTTTGCTTTAAAGAAGATCTTAATTAACACAGGTATAAACACCAGTGTAAGGAATGTGCCAAACAATAACCCGAAAATCAAGCTTACCGCCATAGGAACCCACATTCCGTTATCAAACCAAAGTGGCAACAGCCCAAACGCTGTGGTGAATGTGGTCAACAATATTGGCCTAAACCTCTGTCTTCCAGCATCCACAATTGCCTGAAACAAAGGTTTCCCTAATTCCTTTTCCTCTATCGCTATTCTATCAATCAAGACTATGGCGTTATTGACGATTACCCCCGCCATCGAAATAAAGCCCAAAAACGCAAAGAAACCGAAATAGGACCCCGCCAAAAGCAGTCCCAAAACGCATCCCACCAACCCTAACGGAATAGTCATCGCAACTATTCCCATTTTTCTGAGGGAGTTAAACTGCATCAACATCAAAAACAAAATAATGAAACCGCTAATAGGCAAGTTTTTAGCGATTGAACCTATTCCTTCTTTACTGTCATTGGCCTCACCGCCTAATTCATAGCTATATCCCAAAGGCCAGTTCTTTGAGTTTTCATTAAGCCATGGGGTTACGCCTTTCATTATTCCCGCCGCCGTAAAACCATCCTTCACCTGTGACCTTACCGTGATTGTCCGTTTCAAATTCCTCCTTAGAATCTGTGGGTTCTGCCAATCAATCTGAAACCTTGCTACCTGTGCTAATGGCACACTAGATCCGTTGCTTTGCGAATAAACATTCAGGTCTTTCAACTCGTCAATCGTAACGTCCGTCGCCCTTTCATTCCTGAGCAAAATCGGAATGACTTTATCATTTTCACGAAACTGCCCCGTCTGAGTACCCAATAATGTCGTTTGCAAAGACACCGCCACATCCGAGTTACTTATTCCGGCCTCATCGACTTTCAGCGGGTCTATCTCCACAACCACTTTTTTCGTTTTCACGCCCCAGTCATCAGAAATATTCTGCGTTCCTGGATCAGAGGATAAACGAGCTTTTACTTGATCTACCAACTGGTATAAGTCATCAATATTATCGCCTGTAATCCGAACTTCTATAGGGTAGGCCGACCCTCCACCTCCTTGAAGTCTCGAAACTTGAAATGTATTCAGCTCTGGTAATTCCTCAAAGATAAAGGCCGTCAACTTGTCGATAACCCATTGGTTTACGGCTCCAGTGGTGGTATTCACTATTATGTGGGCACTTCCCGTGTTACTTTGTACAGGCGTGTAACCCAGATCATATTTTGGAGCGCCTTGCCCCAAGAAAGACGAAAAACTCGTAACTCCAGCTTCTCGGTTAGGACCCACCAGAAGGCTATCGTTCAAATAGTTTTCCACTTTCTTCACCATCTTATTCGTTTCCTCAATACGGGTCCCCAAAGGCAACTCCATATTGACATACACCAAGTTTTTATCGCTGTCCGGAAAGAATAGGAAAGGGAGAACCGTAAACCCGAAGATGGCGGCTACAAATAACCCTACGACAATCGTTAGCAATTTCCGAGAATTCAAAAGTGACCACTCTTGCAATTTGGAATAGTAAACCAGAATTTTCCCGAAGAACCCCTTCTGCCCATCTCCTTCCTCATCGCTTTTCTCTTTCTTCTTCAAAAAGAAAACACACAGCATCGGAATCAACGTAAGGGAAATCAACCATGACGACAGTAAGGCCAGACTCACCACCAAAACAAGATTTCCAAACAGTTCGCCCATAACGGACTTCGCCAAATAGAATGACAAAAACGCGGCGATCGTGGTTAGGGAAGAAGTCAGCAACGGTATGACAAGCTCTTTGGACGTTTCGCAAGCAGCCTTGAAGCCATCTATTCCTTTTTCCAGCTTAACCATTATCGATTCGGAAACCACAATCGCATTGTCAACGAGCATGCCCAATGCGATAATAAGCGCCGCCAAAGTAATCTGATTAAGCCCCAGCCCCATTTTTTCCATCAGGAAAAGAGTGACCACAATCGTTGTCGGAATAAGAGATGCCACGATAAAGCCTGTCCTCCACCCCAAAAACAACAGCATAACCAAAAGAACAATAACAACACTCTGAATCAGGTTCACGGTAAAATTGTTGACTGACCGTTGCACTTCAAGGTCTTGAGAAGTAAGCCTGACCAACTTCAGACCATAAGGAAGACGGGCGTTCCATTGGTCCGTCAGCTCATCCACTTCTTGTCCAAGTGTCGTGATATTCGCTCCTTTCTTCAGGTTAATGGCCAATGCGAGGCCTTGGTGCCCCATGATCTTCATAAATTCACTAATCGGATCATCATAGCCACTGTACACATCCGCAATATCCCCTAGGTAAACATAGCCTTCGCCGTTCTCACCAGTAGGGATAAGGGTTTGCATAATCTGCTCCACACTTTTATAATCCCCCGTGGGTTCGAGGACAATCCGTTTGTCGCCCAAAACGATGGATCCGCCTGACGACACAATATTGCTTTTCTGGATAATCTGCTCTAGGCGCTCTTTTGTCAAGCCGACTTCAGCGAGTTTAGCGTTATCGTACGCCACATAAATTGTCTGGTTAATGACGCCGGCAATTTCCACTTTACCTGTGTTAGGAAGCTCTAGTAATGCGTCACGGACATCGTCGGCGTACTCTTTCTGCTCTTCGAACGTAAACCCTTCGGAAGTAAGTCCCACCATAATGCCGTAAACATCACCAAACTCATCATTGAATTCGGTTTTGATTACACCTTCAGGTAACTGGGACTGGACAGACTCAATTTTTCTTCGGATATGATCCCAAACAGGCTGTAAATCCTGAACTTCGTCAAAAAGCTGAATCGTAACGATAGAAATGCCGGTACGGCTCTCGCTAGTAATATTTTTCACCTCCGGAACTTCCTGAATGATCTTCTCTATCTTGTCAGTCACCAAAAGTTCCATCCGCTCAGGACTAGCCCCGGGAAATCTTGTTATAGCCAACGCATATCTCACCTTAAACGGAGGCATATCATCCCGAGGCATGGATCCGTAACTCGCTAAGCCCAGAATGAATAAAATCACGAACAACCCGATCGTCGGGCGGGTGTTATTGAGCGCTGTTTTGGTAATATTCATGCTTTTGGATTATTAGGCTCCAGCCCCTTTTAACAACGTCACTTTCATCCCGTCTGTAAGATTGGTAATTCCTGCGGTCACAACCTTATCCCCCACTTTCACTCCCGAAAGAACCAAAAAGCCCTGATTGGTCAAATCACCCAACTCAACAGTCGTTTTCTTCACAACCATTACTCCGCCTTCTTCCCTTACCACGAAAACGTATGTCTCTCCAGATTGACCTTCCGTTACCGCATCGGCGGGCAGATAAAGACTCATCGACCCGTTACTGCCTATTTCGGGCTTAAAAGTCACCCGTGCCGACATCCCTATTCTCACATGGGAATTAGCATCCAGAATATCCACATTGACAGGGTAAGTAGATCCCGCACTTTTTGAATATGAAATCTCTGCCACACGGCCTTTGAAACTGGTTCCTTTTATTGAGGAAAAAACAATCGACGCATCCTCTCCCACACTGATTTGCCCGATATAGCTGTCCGGCACTCCTACCCTAACTTGCAGAAAACCCTCTGAGCTAAGTTCCACCACGGTACTTCCCGACTGTACAACCTCGTTTACGTCCACGCTCTTTTTGGTGATAACACCATCTATCGGGGCATACAGCCTTGTATAACTTAATTGCCTTTCTGCTAGGTTGACGTTCTTCACACTTTCCTCATACGCGGCCTGCGCTGACGCATATGAGTTTTGGGCCTTTTCATAATCGCTTAGCGAAGCCGTATTCTTTTCATACAAATCCTTGATCCTGTCAAGCTCCGATGAAGATGTACTAAACTGTACTTTCGCCTGATTTCGAGAAGCTTTCGCCTGATCCAATTTCAACTTGAGATCCCGGGGATCCAGTGTGGCTATAAGGCTCCCTTTTCGAATTTTGTCACCTTCTTTTACCAAAACCGAAGCTACCTTTCCAGTTACTCGAAAACTGAGATTGATCTCTTTCTCGGCTTGGCTTTGGCCAATATATGTCCGGTTCAGTGCGCTATTTCCATACGACAATGTCATATATTTCACTGGCCGCAACTCTTCTGCGCTCACTTTTTCCTTTTTCTTTCCGCAAGCTCCCAGAAACAAAAGGCATAAGCTGGCCAACGCGCACACAAACCGGAAGCCCGATTTCCTAGCCAGGTCCAACTGTCGAGCACTCGTCATATTTTCACTCATTAGTCTTCAGTATTTTGTCGGTAATATTCTATAAACCGGCGACGCAGGTCCTCGTTTTCCTCATTGTCTCTCAATATTCCGTAACCACCGATGCTACGCTCCAGCTTAAACAGGTTTTGCATAAACACAAAATCAGCGTTTGCTCTTGATTGTTCCGATTGGATCACCGCATTCTGGGCCTCCAACAACGAGACAAAGCTTGCTTTTCCCTGCAAATACGACTCCTGCACCAGACCAAAAGCCTTACGGGAAGCTTCCAATGCCTGTCGGCTCAAGTCAAGGTTAAAATAGCTGACACTCAACTGCTGCAACCCCACTCGCACTTGTGTTCGCAACGATTGTTCCTGCGATACAAAATTCTCCTCCACTTGGTTGATTCTCACTTTATACTGCCTGTTCTTGGCGCCAATAGAGCCTCCTTGCAGTATTGGCCAAGCTAGTCCGACTGTCGCGTTCCAGTTATTGTCCACTACCCCAAATGTCGGTTCTTGGCCTTGGCGGTAGAAGTTGTGTGACACTTGGCCCTGAAGCGTGAAATCCGGGATATACCTTTGTCGATTATTCGCTTTTTTCTGACGCTTCAACAATGTGTTGTTTATCGTCAAAGCCTTCAATTCCGGTGAGTTCTTGAGTGATTCTTCTTGCAAAAACTGGTTGAGTAGCTCAACACTTTGCGGGTTCTTCAGATATGGCTCCCAATACAGGTAACTCATGTCCATCGTACTGTCCCAAAGCATCACGTTTTGCACCTTTATTGGTGCGTTGATGTCTCTATTCAGTATCTGGTTAAGATTGGCCTTGGCCATCGTCACCGTATAGTATGTGTTAATTGTATTATATGTGGCGGTCGCCAAACTTGATTCCCAGCGATAAACATCCGAGGCATCGGCAGTGCCAACAGCCAATCGCTGTTTGGCTATCTGAAGGTTTTTCTTTGTCAACTCGCGATTATTCTCCTGTACTTTCAGGTTTGCCTCAGCCATTAAAATCTGCAAATATGTCTGTGTCGTATTCAGTATTAGGTCAAGACGGCTGGCCATATAATTTTGGCCCTGCATACGCCAATTCAGTTGCTGACTTTTAATTGCCGACATTGTCTGCTCGGAGAAAATCATTTGCTGAAGCGCCACATTCCCATCAAACATCCTTTCGGCTTGGGTAAATCCGGCGGCTTTAGGGCTTAAAAAAGATTGGGTTCCGTTTAGGCTAATTGTCGGAAACAGGTTCGCCAATGCTATTCTGTAGTCTTGATAGCTGGATTTCACTCCGTAGTTTGACGCTTTCAGATCTGGGTTTCCGTCCAACGCTTCAAGTAAAACCTCTCGCAAACCAGTCTCAGGTACAAACTCTTGTTCTGTATGCAACAAGTTCGCAGAAATCAACACCTCAAAACTTGGGTAGATTTTTAACTTCTCCGCAGCGCCCAAATTCACTGTCGGTTCCAGTGTAACTTGCAAAGCCACAGGAAGAGTCGAAGCGTTTCTCCCCGATAGAATATCGGCCACATCCAAAGCGCAACGTCTAAGTTGCAACTCACGGGTATTTTTAGGCGCCACGGTAGCCAAAACCCCCAACTCCAAATCTTCGTGGACATAGCTAAACGCCGGAATTTTACGGGCGGTGAGGCTATCAATCAGAGTCACTTTGCCGGCCTTGTCCAACCCCGTGGAACCTAACATCACCGCATCAGCGCTATCAGCCTCCACCGCCTGAAGCACCGATTCGACAGTAGGTTCTACTCTGGGCACACGAATCTGAAAAATTCCGTCGAACTCCTTAATACTCTCTTCCTCACGCTCTCTAAGTTTTTCCGGACTCAGTCCCAAATAGTCGTAAAGCTGGTCCACAATAGGCACCATTATTCGCTTATAAGGAAAAATCTTGTGTAGTTCCCTGAATTCATCCGACCGGTCAGCGGTAATGGCTATAAAAGTAAAATTCCGTATACCAGACACCGGCATCGGCTCTTTTTGGATCCCTTGAAACACCGGGTCCAGAATACTCATCGCAATAGTAGGCTTCTTATAGGTCTTCAAGGCGACGGCTGCCGCGCTACTGCTCCACCCCAGAGTTATAATCACATCGACTCGGGGATCCTTGACCAGTCGCTGAACCGCATCCACTCCTTCTTTCCCGGAACCATCCGTCTTAATGGTAAACTCGTCGGGAAACAGTACTGTGTACCGTCTCCTGACCACTTGTTCTATCTCCTCTCGAAGTTGTTGCACATAAGGCAGGTCTGACTCGTCCACCACAATGCCAATAGTCGTCGGCTGGTCAATGCTTTGGGCCATGGCCAGACTCGACATCCCGCCCCAAACCGCTAGCGCAACCAATACCAAAGCGTATATCTTTACCTTCATTCCTATCGATTTTCGAACAGGAAACAGGAAAAAGGAAGAAGATGTTTGTCAAATAGCGGGGCATATCCCAAAAAGCAACACAATAAAATCTGTTTTTCGTTTTACACGACAAAAGGCTATTTTCAACGCTCATCTTGAAAAATACCGTCACGACAAGAATCGATTTCAACCCAAACCACCAAAATGACCGCAACAGACTTAAACGACAAGACAAAATTCCGTATCCTTCACGAATTCAGCTTTGACGAAACCAAGGAGTTCCTTTTGAACAACGCTCCAAGAAGAAGTCGCTGGATGATATTTTTCCAAATCTGGACCATCACCACACTAGCCGTCAGCGTGTTTTTCATCATTTTCAAGTCGGAAGGGATAATTGACAGCCTACAACAAATTCTTATCGGGTTGGTTCTGTGTTTTTCCTTGGTCATAATACTGCACGAAGGCTTACACGGCTTGGCTTTTCTTCCCTTGGGAAAACGGAATATCTCTTTTGGCTGGATACCGAAGAAATTTATGTTTTACGCTATGGCTCACAGGGAATCTCTCAGCACCCGGCAGTACGCCTATATCGCCATGCTTCCTTTTGCGGTTATCAACAGCGCAATGATTATCTGCGCTTTCTTCTTTCCGGAATTCGTCACGGTATTCTTGACCATCCTAACCGTGCATAGCCTGTTTTGTAGCGGCGATTTTATGTTTACCTCAATCTTTATGTCTATGGGCGAGGTTTACACTTACGACGACAAAAAGCTGCGCAGAACCTATATCTTTGTCCCCGCAAAAGACGAAATCACCACAAGCGACGATAATGAGCAAACCGAAATTCAAGACGATAGCATTTGACGCCGACGATACGCTTTGGGTAAACGAGACGTTTTTCTCCGATATCGAAAGTAAGTTCGTGGCAATGATAAGGCCTTACGCCAAAGGCGATACCGATACGATTAAGAAAAGACTCTTCGAAACCGAGATGCGCAACCTCTCGCTGTTCGGCTACGGCGCCAAAGGTTTCACCCTTTCGCTAGTGGAGACGGCCATAGAGCTAAGCGAAGGACAAATACCGGCCACGGGAATCCAACAGCTTCTGGATTACGGAAAAGACCTGATACAACACCCGATCCACCTGCTGGAAGGTGCCGAAGAGACGATCAAATCCCTGTCGGAACATTACAAGCTGATGGTGATTACCAAAGGCGACCTTTTCCATCAGGAAGACAAACTGGCGAGATCAGGCTTGGCGGACCTTTTCGATTATCTGGAAATCGTTTCGGAAAAAGACGAAGCCACTTACAAAAGGGTCTATGCCCGCTATGACCTTGATCCAGCCGAAACTCTAATGGTCGGCAATTCCCTGAAATCCGACGTTATTCCAATTCTGGATATCGGCGGACACGCCGTTCATATCCCGTTCCATACAACTTGGGCACACGAAAAAGTTAGCGACAGCAAACAGGCCAAATATCAATACGCCACACTGAAATCGCTCAACGAATTGGAACAATGGCTTGAGGAACACGGCGCCTAATCCTCGTCTTTCATGGCTTTGTAAAGCGCCCGGATACGTCCGTCGTTCGATTTTTCGGCACATAGCTCTTTGACGGAACTTCCGGTCGCTTTCACATACGCCTTTATCAGTTTGGCTTGGCGATCATCCTTGCCTTTGAAGCGGACTATCATTCCGAATATTTGCTTAATCATCTCAAGGCGGTGGCGGTGCAGGCCTTTGGTGGTCTCTTCGGGAGGGCCCCAGCCCAAGTCCCTAACTTTTTGCGCTCCGAATCGCATCAGGTACAGTCCGCCTTCCAATGCGCTCGCTCCGATGTTAAGACCCAAACCCGCCGGGGCGCTGACGCCAGTCAACACCACGATTCCGCCGGCTATACGGATTATCTCGGCGGCTATTCTTACGCTTTTGTCCACCATCCTGTCGCGGTTCATATCCTTCAACTCTTCGGCCAAGTCCAGTTCCCGCACATCCCGCAAGCCTTCCTCGCTATAGCTTCCTGTAAAAAGATTCAACCGCTCGCTTACCACTTTCTGCCGGAAAGCTTTGTCGTGCGCCACTTGATAAAGCACGCTTTCGTCCAAGTCGCCATCTTCGTCGAGTGTTTGCTCCATCAACGGATCGGCGGCGCCTTTGACCCTCAGCTGGCGAACACGGTCAAGCATCGCCAAATAGTTCATTACGTCTTGGGAGAGCGAGTAACCGCTCCGGGCTACCTCTACGGCGGAAATAACGATACCCAAAGCCGGAACCGCCGAAGTAACGGCCAACGGAGCCTTTCCGACCAAACCCATAATCGTTTTGGTCAGACTCAAAACGCTCTTGGCTACCCTGGCCAGTTGCGCCCCCCTTTCCACCGCTCTTTTCGCAAAGACTTCCGGATCTTTTTCCGGATCCTCGTCCATCAGAAGGCGAACGTCCTCCACAGCGCCTTTGAAAAGCTCCACCGTTTCTATCAGGCCCTCAAGCACCGCACCGACCATTCCGGCGAGTTCCCCGACCAGATTATGGAAGACCTCCTCTGTCACGGCCTCCCCAATGTCTTTGCTTTCTCCGGCGAAAAGCTCAAACATCTTGGATTCCTTGTTCATCTTCGCCCCTACCTTGTCCACAGTTTCGGGAGGCATGCCCGTCAATACCCGCTGAAGCTGAAGCATACACCAAATAAGCTCCGGTGAGTCGGTCTGTATATACAGATCCATAATATGGTATCTGTCACCTCCGGCACTCCTGATCATATCGGTTCTTAATGATTTCCGGTCGGAGCTTTGGATAATCGACGGGATCGGAGGAATCGTTTCGTCAACTTTCGGGTCATAGCCTTCGGACCTTGACAGCAAATCAAGCCAATACATTTTGAGCGTCCCGACAGGACTTGTATCGGTATCGGGTGCGGAAGCTTGTGCTTTTTTTGAAAGGACAGAGGCCACTGTAGCGTCGTATACCGAATCAAAACCGGCCGCTCCCGGAGCAGAGTCTTCTATTCCTTTGACAATACGATTGCGCCAAATCACTTTCCGTCCGGCCATCCGGAATCTGCGTTTGGCATTTTCCTTCGGTACCGAGAAAGTTACAGGAAAACTTCCTTCCTTGGGTTTCTCCACTCCCGCTTCGATGTCTTCAGAATAAACTTCTCCATTCTCTTCCCCCGGAATCATCAGCTCCGCTGGACTGAACTCCGCCGGAAGGTATCCGTAGGTCTTCCATGGCATAAGCCAAGTAGTGGAGCGCCGGGGCAATCTCACTTCGCTGCGCATCGGATTTTCGACCTCGCTCAAATTACGGATTTGTTGCGCAGACCTCATGTGCCTTCCAGCCCTAGCCATTCCCGCCGAAGACAGCGCGTTTGCCAAGTGCAAAAACGGCGGGTAAATCGTCAGAAAAGTCCCTTCCAATCCCCCTTCGGGAATTTTTTTGCCAAGGAAAGTACTGTGACCGAATTTGCCGGGAAAGTTTAGCTCCGTAAAATTTTGGCCTTGGGATTTACCGCTCAAAGCCTTATTGATGGCCGACGGTGGATAGTTTAACCCGTAACGTTTATCACCATAAGCATGAGTAGCGTGAAGGCGTATTGGAGCTCGGCGCTTGTCGGGCGCCACCTCTTTTATCTGCTCACCGGACATCGTTAGCCCAGTCATCTCCCGAAGTACCTCACGCCCCCTTACCGTCCGCATCATCCAGGCCATTGAGGAGTAGATGCTGTCGGTCATCTCAAGTTCGTCTTTTAGAAACTCAACGGCTCCGGAAGGTACCTGACGCCTCGCCAGACGGGCCATCGGTAATGATATCGGTTGTTCGCCATCAGCATCCGCAACCACTTTCACAGGAAAAGTCTCGGAGGTTAATTTCCGCCATAGCCTCTGAGTGTCTTCCACCCCGCTGTCCTCTTCCGAAAGAGTCGGGATATCATAAAGCGTGTGGTCCGGAACCCAGAGTTCCATGTCTTTCCGGATAACCATATTGACTAATCTGGTGTGCTCCTTTTCCAGATTTTCCAACAAATACAGAAGCCCGCTCAGGATGCGTGTATCTTCGGGATCGCCCACCGTGCCGGTAAGCGGGCCCATCGGGTGGAAGCGGTGCCATTCGAAAATGGTTATCCGCATTCGGTCAATTATCGAAAAAGCTTTGTCGTATAGATCCTGTAATTTGGCTTGGGCCTCCGTAGCGACACGTTCAGCTTCCACTACACCGGAGGCTTCAACTTTGGCTTTCGAAAGTGCGGTCTGGGCCTTTTTCAGGGCCGTGACTTCCGCTCGTTCCCTTACGGTTATCAGTTGGTGATATGCGGGTAGATGCCGGTCTATTTCCGCCAGCTGAGGATGAACTTTGTATTGTGTCGTCCTAGGTTTTGCTTTTCCCGAAGCGTCCCGTTCATTGGTTATCGTTATAAAATCGGCAGGGGAAAGAATATCTTTCAGTAAAGAACTGGCCGAACTGGCGAGCGTAGCACTGGGAGGAACCTTACCGACTCCCTGCGCACCGCCCATCGGACGGGCCAAACCTCTATGTGCATCGCTTTGCCTGAACATCTGGATTAAACCGACTTAATAAGTGTCTAACCCAAATTGCTTACCGGAAAGAAAAATAGAGATACCTAAGCCGTTTCGGCCTCTTTTGTCACTTTCTTAAAAACGAAAATTCCGAAATAGGTCAGCATGATAGAGAGTACAGGATTTATCAGATTCAGGAACGCATAAGGGGCGTAAGAGAAAGAGTCAACGCCCAAAGTAACGGAAATAAAAGCCCCGGCCGTAGTCCACGGGATTAGCCCGCCGGTGAGCGTCGCCCCTTCTTCCAGGTATCGGCTCAGCATGGAATTCCGCAAGCCTTTTTCCTCAAAGGATTTCTTGTACAGGCCGGCGTTAACGATAATGGAAAGGTAGATTTCACCCATAGCCACGTTGCCCAGAAAACAAGACGAAATCACCATCAGACCATAATGTCTCACCGATCTGACCCGCTCGGTTATTTTGGCTACCAACACTTCCAGAAAACGTCCCGTTTCCAAAACCCCTCCCAAGCAGATCGCTATAAACGAAAGCGAAAAGGTCCACATCATATTCTGAATTCCGCCCCGGACCAAAAGCTTGTCAATCATTTCGTTTCCACTTTTGATTGTATAGCCTTCGTTCACGGCTTTCAGCGCTTCGGTAAATGTGGCTCCTTGGTCAAATACGGCCACCAACAGCCCCAGCAATACTCCAACTCCCATTGCGGGAACGGCGGGAACTTTCAAAATATTCAGAACCAAAACTACGACAAGCGGAAGAAGCGCTATGGGGTTAATATGAAAAGCCCCCTCAAGTGTCGTCCTGATCAACTCAACCTTGGCGCTATCCACCGTAACAGCATCGCCGTAAGGCAGTCCCATAAAAAAATACAGCACTAATGCCAGCGCAAACGACGGCACCGTAGTGAATGACATATTCTTGATATGATCGTAAAGATCAGCTTCGGCCGTTGCCGCCGACAAGTTTGTTGTATCGGATACCGGCGACATTTTATCTCCGAAAAAAGCACCAGAAACCACCGCTCCCGCAACTACCGGCGCAGGTATCCCCATACTCTCGCCCATTCCCATCACGGCCAAACCTACCGTCCCGACAGTTCCCCATGAAGTTCCGGTGGCCGTAGATGTCACGGCACAAATCACCAAAACCAAAGGCAAGAAATAACCGGGATTGAGCCAATCGAGTCCGTAGACAATCAGGCTGGGAACGGTTCCCGCCAAAATCCAAGTTCCGATTGTCGCTCCGATAAGAATGAAGATCATAAACGCCGTGGTGGCTTTGCTTATACTGTTTTTGATCCCTTCGGTAATATCGGAGAAGTTAAAACCGGCAAAGTATGACGCCACTCCGCCTATCGCCACGCAAACGAGCAGAAGTGCGTGAATATCGGCTTTCAACAAAAGAACCCCGCCCAACATCACGGTCATAATCATCAAAAAAACTCCGGCTGAAAGCGTTACGGACGGCTTCCGTTCCTGTTGTTTCGGGGAATTAACTGTCATTACGAACGTTTGCTTTTGTAAAAGAAAAACCCCGTAAACCTAAGCGTACGGGGCTTTGCAGAAGAATATCTTAAGCGGAATTAATCCTTGAGAATATCGCAGTCCCTATAATCCGGATTCACTTCGATAAACACGTCTTCTTTTGCCTTTAGGAACCACTGATGCATGGCGTCGTTGATTTTCGAATTCAACGTCACTTCGCTCAGTTTCTGGTAATCGTCCTGCATATTGGCTACGTGGGGATCAACCCTTCTCTTGAAATAAAGCAATCTTACGGCATCTGTTCCATCAGCCATTTTGAAGCGGAGTGGCTTAGTCACAGAACCTACTTTCATGGTATCCAGCGTAAAAAAGATTTCAGGGTCAACTTGCTCAACGGAGATCAAAGTTCCGTCGGTACCATTGGTCATATAACCACCGCTACCGGCCGTACGCTTGTCTTCGGAAACGTCTTTGGCCACATTCTCAAATTTCATTGAGTCGGCTACAATAAGCGTTCTAAGGCTGTCAAGTTCCTTCTCGGCGGCCTCAAAATCCGACTCTACGAATTTAGGCTTCACCAAAATATGACGGGCGTGGAATTCGTTGCCGCGACGTTCCAAAAGCTGGATCAGGTGAAATCCGAAGTCAGATTCTACCGGATCCGAAATTTCGTTTTCTTTCATCGTCATGGCTACCGCCTCAAATTCAGGCACGAAAACGCCACGCTTTACCCAACCCAAATCACCGCCGTTGGCGGCAGAACCCGGGTCGATTGAGTGCAGACGGGCCAAATCCTCAAACTTGGCTTCGCCAGACTGAATTCTTTTGCGGAGATCGAAAAGGAGTTGCTCCACACGGTCTTTTTCCGTTTCGTTCAGGATCGGCTTTTTCACGATCTGAGCCACTTCCACCTCAGTGGAATACATCGGAAGGCTGTCGCGAGGGATTTTGTCGTAGAATACCTGGATCTCCGCAGGAGTCACCTTAATGGCTCCCACGATTTCCTTCTGCATCTTCTGCTTCACTTTGTCCTCATAAATAGGATCGTAAAGCTCCTCGCGGAAATCGTCAAGCGTTTTTCCGTAGTATTGCTCAATAGCCTCTTCGGAACCGATCTGCTGAACCATCATCTGCAAACGGTTGTCCAAGTCAAGGTTTACCTCCTCTTCCGATACCAGAATGGAGTCAATCTCGGCTTTGGAAACCATCACCTTGTCGATGATAAGCTTTTCCAGAATATTGCATTTGGTGAGATTACCGTAACCCGACGACTGTTGCAAGTAGTTCAGGTAAGCACGCTCCAGATCAGACTGAAGAATGATCCGGCTGTCCACTTTCGCCACGATCCTGTCGGCAACAACATCACTGCTCAATTGTGCCTTGGCAGTCCCGAAAAGCCCCGTTCCCACCATCAAAAGGGCAAAAACCGCCTTACTCAATATCGAAAATCTCAAACTCATTATTCTTCTCCGCTCGTTTATAAATCTGTTCTTCTAACGCTGAAATAAGCGCGATCTTACGTTTATTCAAAATTATCTTCCTGATCTGGTCGCGAACCCTGTCTATAGGCGCGATGTCATCGGACATGCGGAACTCCATTATCCGCAGGAAAAACTTACCGTTCTCCTCAGTCGCTTCCACCACCTTGTTCTTTTTCAGGAGAGCTTCCTTGTCCGGAACGCTAGCCAAAGGCGTATGGCGCAACGCCTCCTCCAAATTGATCCAAAGCGAGTCTTGAAGGCTGTAATTGGAAGCGTGCGAAAAGCAATATTCTTTCAGTTCGTCCACCTCATCGGGTTTGTTGGAGCGAAAGATTTTCTTAAACCTTTTCTGCTTTGGGGCATTGTCGGGCAAATGGACCAAATATCCCCTTATTATATTTTGCTTGAGCAGAAAATTATCCTGATGCTCTTTGTAATACTGCTCTACTTCCTGTTCCGAGACGTTGGTATCGAGGTTTCGGTTGATATAGTTTTTCTCAAACTCATACACCATCAGGGCGTAACGATACTCTTGGATCTTGCGTTTGATTTCCGCCTGATCAAAGCTCATCTTCGATTCGGCTTCGGAAATCATAAGCTCTTTCCGCACCCAATTACGGATATACCTGCTCACTCTCTCGGCGCTGTCGGCCTTGTCCGTAGCCTGTTGCCCAATGTTTGCCACGTCGGGCAAGATCAGAGTACGGTCCTTTACCCGGGCCAAGACGGCCGGTTTAGTCCCCTGTTTGCCCGCACCCTCGCCTTCATCGGAGCCTGGCGCTCCGCACGAAAACATCAAGAAAAACAGACAGGTAATATATAAAATATTGTTATTCAAAACGCTTATAGATTTGTCTTAAAACCTTACGGTTAACGGTCACTTGCCGTTTTGCCCTAAGGCTTTCTACCCACTTTCGCTCCAGCTCGTCCTGGTAATCCGCGATTACTTCCCCACGCACCTTCTCCAAGGGTTTTCTTTCGTCGGGCAACAGTTTGTCAACCCATACATAATAATGTTTTCCCTCGTTTTCGAACCGGTGGGCACCTTCCCTAAAAGTCACTTTGCCGCAAAAAACCGGATCCGTAAGGCGATAAGTCCCCGAGACAGGCGACAAATTTACGTCCGATTCGGCATTAACAAACTCTTCTAGCGATTTTTTTGGTGTTTTATTAAGTAACGTTTTATCGTTCCAAATATTGTCCAGACGCTCCTTGAGTTCACCGCTTTTCACACCTACGATCATAGCCTCCACTTTCTTTGGGCTACGGTAGCTCTTAGGCTGGTTGTCATAATATTTTCTCAGCTCCGAAGTATCAGCCGAGGCTTTGCTCCAAACTGAGTCTTCCATTATGCGGAACAGCAACAAACCTTCGAAATATTCCTGCGAAAGCCAACGGAATTCCGGGTTCTTGTCGCCCAGATGTTCCTCCTCATAGGCCACCAGAGACGTTTTTACGTATTCGTCATAGTCTCTTTTCCCAAACGTGGCCGGCCCGGCTTTGGGCTGGCGATCTTCAAGATAATCGATATAATCAGCCACTCGGAAATCCTGATTCCCTACCGTAAACAAAACTCTGGAAGTATCGGCTTCGCTGCGGAGCTTTTCCCAAGCGCTGGACTGTCCCAAGGAAAGCTCGGGAGTATTCCCTCCATCGTCAAGTTTTTCCACAAAACCGTTCTCCCTTTTCAGCCTTTCGACCAAAGCCTCGGCAAGTTCTCCGGACTTCATGGAATGCCGTACACGCGAACGGATCATGTCTTCCAATTTCTCGAAAGCCGGAAGTTCTTTTTTCTCCAAAAAACGGATCACATGCCAGCCAAACGGCGTACGTACCGGCTCGGAGATTGAATTTTCGGCACTTAGGCCAAAAGCCGCATTTTCAAATGCGGGATACATCCGCCCGGGACCAAATGGCGGAAGCTCTCCACCTTTGGCTTTGCTATTAATATCTTCGGAAAACAAAGAGCATAGCTCTTTCCAGCTCGACTCTCCTTTACGGGCCGCATCGCTAATTTCCATAGCCTTTTGCTCAGCGCTGGCCACATCCGCCTCAGAGGCGTTACGGTCCAAACGCAACATGATATGCGCCACACGGATTTCGCCACGGGCGGGAATCTTGTCATGCACTTTCAGGATATGGTACCCGAAACGTGTCCGGAACGGTCCCGCCACTTTACCGACAGCCGTAGCGTAAGCGGCATCTTCGAAAGGCTGAACCATCCGCATCGCCGAGAAATAGCCCAAATCTCCGCCGTTCTGTTTGGCCGACGGGTCTTCGGAGTATTCGGAAGCGAGTTTCCCAAAATCCGCTCCCGATTCGGCCCTGACCAAGATACCTTTAATCTTTTCGTAAGCTTTCAGTGAATCTTCAGGCGACGCGTTTTCCGCTACCCTGATCAAGATATGGGAAGCGTTCACTTCCTGCTTCAGCCTGTCGTATGTGCGCCTTACCAGCTCGTCCGTCACTTTGGCTCCGGAGAGGTAAGGTTCGGCCAGTTGTTTCCTATAATCGGCGTATTCTTTCGTAAACTCGGGATTCTCATCGTAATCCAGCCTTTTGGCTTCGGCCACTTTGAGTTTAAAGTTCACGTACAACTTGACGTAATCGTCTACAGCCTCACGGCCAAGAAGGCTGTCTTTGCGGAGGTTCCTGTTCTTTTGAAAAGCGTAAACAAATTCTTCCACCGAAACGGGTTGCCCGTCCACAACAAGCAAGGTTTGTCCGTCAGGACTTACAGAGCTTGTGTTCTTAAAAGTTTGGCAAGAGACCAAGAAGGCCAAAAACGGCAAAACCAGAAGCTTTCGCATACTTATGAATTTTTTCCTTAGAGCTAGCTACGCAATAAAAAAGCCCTCGTAAAAGAGGGATATCACACAATGATAAGGATTTAATTCCTTTCTGGCAACGTCGGAAGAGCGCAAGGAGAACTCACGCTTATTGGGTAAGCTCGCACTTTTTGAACAGTCGGTAGGTGTGTTTTTTCGGCGTGTATTCATATTCCACGCCATCCATTATTTTTTTCACCAAACGCAGACCCAAACCGCCTTTCCGTTTGGTTTTGATGATTTCCTCAAGCGTCGGGGCCTCATAGCGGGCTATGTCGAAACCGTCACCATAATCCAAAATCTCGAAAACCAAAGCGCCCGGAGTCGGGTCCTTGATCGTTAGCTCAAGGTAGTGCCGATCATCGCACCTGTGGGAATGCACGATAACGTTGGTGCACACCTCGTCCACGGCCAGAATCAACTCGTTCTTCTGCCGCTCGGAAACGTGCATCTTGTCGAGCACCTTCTTCACGAAGGTGCGCAACTCGCAGAGCTTTTCCTTAGCACAATATATCCTACACTTATATTCCATCGAGTTTTTGCTTGGCTTCCTCAACGCTCGGGCAAATGGTCATCAGGCTGTCAAGGCCCAAAATTCCGAACACGTTTTTAACATTCTCCGACACGCCGAAGATGACGAACTCCACGGACTCATTCTTAAAGTCCTCGATATAAGACATGAAAACGCCCAATCCCGCCGAAGATATGTATTCGAGACCGGAAAGGTCGGCCATGATTTTCTTGTGGTTGTTGTCAAGGGCCTGTTGGATCGCCTTGTCTAGGTAAATTGATGAGGAAGCGTCCACTTCCCCGAAGATTTTCAGAGTCAGTACGTCACCGTCAAGTTGTTCGGTAATATCAACCATAATGCTTCTTACGAGATAAAACGTTGAAAGTTGGCCATACGGGCCGGTCTGGCGGAATCGTTCTCGACTCCTTTGAATTTTAGCAACACGGTAGTGTAGTCGTCATCCAGGTATCGCTTACCGCAAAAATCGTACACCGCCTCAATTATCGCCTTCCTGATTTCCTCAGGGGTAGATTTGGCGTTCTGCTCCACGATAGCCCTTAGCTTGTCTTCACCGAATTGTTCCTTGTTGTCGTTCTGCGCCTCGGTGATTCCGTCAGTAAATAAAAGCAACACATCGTCCGCTTTATAACGGACTTCATTCACTTCTACGAATTTTTCGTAATCATTGTTCCGAACTATACCCAACCCCAAGCCTTTGCCTTTAATCAAACTGGATTTTCCGGTTTCGGAATCGTAATACAGCGTAGGGCAATGGCCCGCGCGGGCGAAGGTCAAGGTTTTCTTTTCGGCGTCAGCTATAAAATAGCTCGCCGTGATGAAAGATTTCCTGTCAAGGCAACGGCTCAGGGCGCGGTTGGCCTGAACTAGGAAGCTTTTTGGGTCAAGCCCCTGCTGGGCCAAGGTCTGGAACACGCCTTTCATTTCGGCCATATGGTAAGCAGCCGAGATACCCTTTCCGGAAACGTCGGCGATCACCAAAGCCATCCGCTCCTTGTCAATCGAAAACGCGTCGTAGTAATCGCCCCCGACTTCCGTAGCGGCCTTTGAGAAAGCCGTGATATCGACGTCGTCGTTAGTGTCAAGACGATCCGGCAACAGGCGTTGCTGTACGCGTTTGGCGATTTTGATTTCCTCTTTGTAACGCTCCGTCTCCAAAGCTTCCTGCAACAGGCGGAAGTTCTCGACCGAGATACAGGCTTGGTTCGCAAAGGTCCGGACCATTTCGGTCATGTCCTTATTAAAGCCTTCCCTCACGTCTTTAAGCAAATACAGCGTCGCCACTTTCCTATCCTGAATAAACATCGGAAACACCAATACCGATCGGTAATGGTTATGCGGCAAACTAGCGGTGTAGCGTCCGGGGCGGAAGCGTTTGTTGGGGTCGGTGTCCAAACTTTTACGAATCCGGGTATCGTCTATCAATTCCCGAATCAGGCGGATTTCTTTTTCGTTGATAAACTGCGACTTTACCCGCTGCAGTTCTTCGTCCTTATTCAGAATATCAAGCCAAGCGGCATTCGCCAATACGGCGCCAATGGACCCGTCCAAGAGAATATCATAAATCTGGTCTTCGCTGTTGCCGTTATTTCCCGTATGGCTGAGCCTTTGGAAATTGAAAATCTCAGAGGCCTTTTGTTCGAAAACAGAGGTGGTCGGCAGGTTAAACAATATCACCAACAGCGAGAAAACCGAATAGATAAACGTAAACGCGAAAAGGGCCAGAACGGTAACTTGCTCCATCAACTCAGTACGTTGCAACAAGTGGTACTGAGATGAAAAATCATTGAGCGAATACCAAAAGAAAAGCTGATAGATGATGGAGAGCAGAATCAGCAATATCCCTCTCCACTTTTGTTTAAAGTTAAGGTAAGCAACCCACTTGAGGTTTGCGGACAATACCAACGCAAGGATAACCAGAACGATCAACAGGCCGTTGAAAAGCCAATTCCCGCCATGGATTCCCGCCACCAAAAAGCCTAATCCCAACAGAAGTCCGTATTCGAAAACGTACCAAATCCGGACAAGCATTTTCGTTTTTTGATAAAGGACAAGCTTCTTCCAGACGGTAAACGTACTGAGTAAAAAGCCCATGATCATTCCCGAATTGATATCGTAAACGATACTTACAAAAAACGGATTTTGGGCCAACCGCTTACTTCCAAGGTCGAACACCACGCCGCGAATCACCAAACTCACGATAGTGACGACTAAGCCGGTCACAAAAACCCGCCAAAGCAAATCTATAATGTTAACCTGGCTTTTGGAGTTGACCTTATAGCGGAAAAAGACGTAGGTAAAAACCACGAACGCGAACAGAAAAAAATCGGACAACCCGGAGTGGAAGCCCGTAGGAGCGTTGGTACTGGCTCCCAGTACCTTCACCAAGTTGCTGAACAGCATGGCCAACCAAGCCAACAAACTCAACAACGCACTTATTCTGGCAATATATTTATCCGGAAGCATGCTTAGTTTCTCTTCAGGTATCCGGCTTACGCAAGCTGCGGCAAATACCGCAACCGAAGCCTAACGACAGCGCCCGACTTTACGTCAACCGAGACAGCGCTTTACGCAATTTATGGATTTTCGGGGAATTAGACATCCGTATAGCCAAAAGCGAGCAACAAAAAAACCGCGGTTTCCCGCGGTTTTTTTCAATATCGTGTTTCCGAAACGTGTTCCGGATTATTAACGGCTGTAGTTAGGAGCCTCTCTAGTGATAGTCACATCGTGCGGATGACTCTCCACGAAACCGGCTGCCGTGATCTTCACGAACTGGGCTTTCTGCATCGCGTCGATAGATCCGGCGCCACAATAACCCATACCCGCTTTCAATCCACCGATCATTTGGTAGATGATCTCAGAAGCGTGCCCTTTGTAAGGTACACGACCCGAGATTCCTTCCGGAACGAGCTTCTTCACTTCGTCCTCAGCATCCTGGAAATAACGGTCTTTCGATCCGTGCTCCATGGCCTCAAGCGAGCCCATTCCGCGGTACGACTTGAATTTACGTCCTTCGTAAATAATCATTTCGCCCGGAGCCTCGTCCGTACCGGCCAACAGAGAACCGATCATTACAGTGCCCGCACCAGCGGCGATCGCCTTACAAAGGTCGCCTGAGAAACGGATACCGCCATCGGCGATTACCGGAACGCCTGTTCCCTTGGCAGCTTTGGCGCATTCGTAAACGGCCGAAAGCTGAGGAACACCAACACCGGCGATTACGCGAGTAGTACAGATACTACCCGGGCCCACACCCACTTTCACGGCGTCGGCACCGGCTTCGATCAAAGCCAAAGTAGCGGCCGGAGTAGCCACGTTACCTACGATAAGGTCAGTATCCGGGAATTCCTTTTTGATTCTTGCGCACGACTCGATCACAAACTTCGAGTGTCCGTGAGCGGTGTCGATAGAGATTACGTCTACTCCAGCTTTCACCAAAGCAGACACGCGCTCCTTGATGTCCGGAGTAACACCAACAGCGGCACCAACACGCAAACGGCCGAATTCGTCCTTACAAGCGTTCGGCTTGCTTTTCTTCTTCAGGATATCCTTGTAAGTGACCAAGCCTTTCAGCTTTCCGCTCTCGTCAACGATCGGAAGCTTCTCGATCTTATGGCGCTGAAGCATGTCTTCGGCCTCTTCGAGGCTGATACCCGGCGAGGCGAGGATCAGGTCATCCTTAGTCATGATATCCACAACCGGAATAGTCATGTCTTTGACAAAACGCAAGTCGCGGTTAGTCACGATCCCTTTCAGGAAACCGTCGGCGTCCACAACAGGAATACCGCCGATTTTGTACTCACGCATGATTCCCAAAGCGTCTCCGCTATTAGCGTTCACATCAAGAATCACGGGATCGATGATCATGCCGCTCTGCGAACGCTTAACGCGACGCACGTGCTTGGCCTGCTTCTCGATGCTCATATTCTTGTGAATAAAACCGATTCCGCCCTCAAGCGCCATCGCAATCGCCATTTCCGACTCCGTAACGGTGTCCATCGCTGCGGAAACGAGGGGAAGATTTAGCTTGATATTCTTGGTAAGGAAGGTTGAGGTGTCCGTCTCGCGAGGGAGGAGTTCCGAAAAAGCTGGAACCAACAAGACGTCGTCATAGGTGAGCGCCTCAAAGAGAAATTTCGATTCGTCCAAAGACATAGCAAATAATTTAGGATTCATTATTTGCCGGACAAAAATAGGGATATTGGTCGGGATTCGCAAAGCGATTAAAGACACCTAAATGATTGCGTTAGCGGCAAATCAAAAAACGTTAACCAAATGAATATTCTGCGGAACAACGCACTAACAAAACAATCGTTTGATGACTATCAAAAAGATCAAGCTTTTCGAATAAAAAAAGTGTTTTGAAAGTTAAGGGATATGATTTATTATTTTTTCACCATCTGGAAAAACAACAACTAAAACATTCTTTATACATGTAAAAAAAGAAAGGGCAATCGCTTTGTGCGATCGCCCTTTCAAAGTCTTGGAATTTATCGCCTTTAGCCGTTCATCGACAAAAGGAATTCGATATTGTCTTTGGTTCCTTTCATGCGCTCAAGCAGGAATTCCATAGATTCCTGCGAATTCATGTCGGACATAAACTTGCGGAGAATCCATACGCGCTGGAGTGTCTCGCGATCCATCAACAAATCCTCGCGACGAGTACCCGAAGCCGGAACGTCGATCGCAGGGTAAATACGACGGTTCGAAAGCTTGCGGTCCAACTGGAGTTCCATGTTGCCCGTTCCTTTGAACTCTTCGAAGATCACTTCGTCCATCTTCGAACCTGTTTCGATCAAAGCGGTGGCGATAATCGTCAACGATCCGCCTTCCTCAACGTTACGCGCGGCACCGAAGAAACGCTTAGGCTTGTGAAGCGCGTTTGCATCCACACCACCGGAAAGCACTTTACCCGACGACGGGATAACAGTGTTATAAGCGCGGGCCAAACGGGTAATCGAATCAAGCAAGATCACAACATCGTGACCGCACTCTACCATACGCTTAGCTTTTTCGAGAACCATGCTCGATACCTTAACATGGCGATCGGCCTGCTCGTCGAAAGTAGATGACACAACCTCGGCGTTTACGCTACGGGCCATGTCCGTCACTTCCTCAGGGCGTTCGTCAATGAGCAAGATCATCAAGTAAACCTCGGGGTGATTGGCCGCAACGGCATTCGCTATTTGCTTCAGCAAAACAGTCTTACCTGTTTTAGGCTGGGCCACGATCATACCACGCTGACCTTTACCGATAGGAGCGAACAGGTCAAGAATCCTCGTAGAGTATTCGCTAGGCGTAGTAGTGAGGTTAAGTTTTTCTGTTGGAAAAAGCGGTGTAAGGTATTCGAAAGAAACCCTGTCGCGAATTTCTTCGGTGGTTTTTCCGTTTACGCTTTCCACGCGCAACAGCGCAAAGTACTTCTCTCCTTCTTTCGGCGGACGAATCTGGCCACGTACCGTATCACCTGTTTTCAGGCCAAACAGCTTAATCTGCGATGGACTAACATAGATATCGTCCGGGCTGGCGAGGTAGTTATAATCTGCTGAACGGAGGAATCCGTATCCGTCCTGCATGATTTCCAATACGCCCTCATTAGAAATAAGGCCGTCAAATTCTTTAACGTTTCCGGCCTGCTGAGAATAGTTTCCCTGTCCGGACGGCGTTCTGCGACGCACGGGAGTCGGCGCTGGCGCTGGCGTCGGTGTTGGTGCAGGTGCGTTTTCCTGGCTTTCAGGTTGTTGGCGCGAAGGTACGGTCGGCTCCGGTTTCTTTTCCTGCGACTCTTCTTTCTGCGACCAATCCGCCATGTTTACGTTCACCTCTCTGCGCGGAGGAATATTCGTAACAGGCTTTTCCTCAGCCATATTCTGGGCGGCTTTCGGCACAACTCTTCTTCTGATCTCGGATACCGGTTTGGCCGGTTCCGCTTTGTCTTCGGTTGTGGCCGGTGTCGGAGCCGGAGTGTCTACTACAGACTTCCTTGCCGGGATCTTTGCTACAGGCTCTTCGGCGCGTGGCGCTTCCGGTTCTTTTTCCTGTTGCTTAGGCTTATTGGCGACAGCTCCGCTCGCCTCTTCCGTAAAGGATTTCAGCAAGTCAGTTCCGCCAGTGGCCGTTTTTGGTTTTGGTTTAGGCTTGGGCTTTGATTTCTGCTCAGCCTTTTTCTCCGGAGCTTTTTTTTCTATTACTTTCTTTTCTCCTTTATCCTTAGCTACATTCTCCCTTTTCGGAAGGTTACGTTTGCGAGGTGCGGGAGCTGGTTTATCATCGGTTGCCGGAGCGTTTTCAGGCTCTTTGGCAGCTGTCTCCTTTTTCTTTGGAAGTTTATCTTCGGGGGTAATAGCTTGTTGGTCAAGTATTTTGTATATCAACTCTTTTTTAGGGAGCCTTTTATAGTTTTTAAGACCTAATTCTTCAGCGATTTCCCGCAACTCAGACAGGAGACGCATGCTCAGTTCTTCGATATTGTACATACTAAATGCGGAATAAATGATTTGATTTCTCAAACTGGGTGTTTACTTACCCGGTGGGAAACTGTGGTTTGAAATGATTTTTTGCTGGAATGAAAAATATCCGGTTTCGGATAGAAGGACAACGATGTAAGGCGTAGTTGTGTTCGCAAGTATAGGATATGTTTATCCAATAGTCAAGAGCTATATGCTTTTTTTACCGGCTCCATAACCCGCCCTGATTCGCTACATTACTGGACTTTATACAAGTATTTTGCCGCTTTTTCAACAGACTGCCCCGCCAGTTGCGAAACCTATGCGGAAAACACGAACGGAGGCCCGTTTTTGTTTCCTCTGTTTTCTATTATTTCATAACTTGCAGATGACAATAAAGTCTGAAACATGCTGCAAATCTCAGAAATAAGGGAAAACAAAGAGGATATCATCGCCAGCCTAAAGCTGAAACGATTCGAGAATCCTGAAGAAGCTCTCCAACGAGTATTGGAGCTGGACGACTCAAGACGCGCGCTCCAGTCCAAGCAAGACGCTGTGTTGGCGGAGTCGAAATCGCTGGCCCGGGAAATCGGAGCGCTGATGAAACAAGGCAAAAAAGCCGAAGCCGACGAGGTGAAGGCCCGGACTTCCTCGCTTAAGACGGAAGCCAAAAGCCTTGGCGAGGAACTCTCGCAAACCGAGGAGGACCTCAAGCAACAGCTCTACCGCATCCCGAACTACCCGCACCCGTCCGTAAAGCCGGGCAACAGCGACGAGGACAACGAGGTAATTTCCGAACACGGAGAGATCCCATCGCTTCCCGAAGGCTCGAAACCCCACTGGGATTTGATCAAAGAATACGATATCGTTGATTTCGAACTCGGCAACAAAATCGCCGGAGCGGGATTCCCGGTATTCAAAGGACAGGGCGCTCGCCTACAGCGCGCCATGGTCAACTTCTTCCTCGACGAGGCCGTAAAGGCGGGTTACGCCGAAGTCCAGCCTCCGGTAGTGGTAAACGAAGCCTCTGGCGTAGCCACCGGACAGTTGCCCGACAAGGAAGGCCAGATGTACCAGCTCGTAAACGAGAACCTGTACCTGATCCCGACCGCCGAGGTGCCGATCACCAACCTTTACCGCGACGTAATCGTGGACGCAAAAGACCTTCCGGTCAAAAACGTTGGCTTCACGCCTTGCTTCCGCCGCGAAGCGGGATCATGGGGAGCGCACGTCCGTGGCCTGAACCGCCTCCACCAATTCGACAAAGTGGAAATCGTTCAGATCACCAAGCCAGAGGATTCAGCCAAAGCGCATGAGGAAATGTGCGCTCACGTTACGGGACTTCTCGAAAAGCTTAACCTTCCGTATCGCGTACTCCGTCTCTGCGGTGGCGACTTGACTTTCACTTCGCACCTTACTTTCGATATGGAAGTATACTCCGCCGGACAATGCAAATGGTTGGAGTGCAGCTCAATCAGTAACTTCCTGACATATCAGGCCAACAGGCTCAAGGTCCGCTACAAGAACGACAGCAAGAAAAACGAGCTTCTACACACGCTCAACGGTAGTGCCTTGGCATTGCCGAGAATCATCGCCGCGTTGTTGGAGAACAACCAGACACCGGAAGGCATCAAGATCCCTGAGGTTTTGGTTCCGTACACCGGCTTCGATATGATTACAAAATAAGGCAAACACAAAGGGCTTTCGCCCCGGTTTATATACAAAGAGGCTGTCTCAAACACACGAGACAGCCTCTTTTTTCGCCCCAACTAAAAAGCCAACTTCTTTTCGCATAAATAAAAACGGCCCCAAGCGGAGCCGTTTTCGTTTTACAATATCTATTTCAAAGGAACTATTAAAGAATAGCCTCCTTATCCGGATCTCAGGTTCAAGTCACACTTATCGGCTTAGTGCCCAACACGTAATGCCTGATACCCAAGACCGCCAATTAATACGCTTTCGCGAACAATACTCTACGCTTCGATGGCTTGCCTGTCAATACGCAAACGCCATCCTCGTCCTCGGCGTCCAACGGAATACAACGGATCGTGGCTTTGGTCAAGTCCTTGATCTTGTCCTCGGTCTCGTTTGTGCCGTCCCAGTGTGCAGATATAAATCCGCCCTTGTTCTTGAGCACGTCCTTGAACTCGTCCCAAGTGTCAACTTTCGTGATATGCTCGTCACGGTAAGTTTTAGCCTTGTTATAGATATTCTCCTGAATCTCCGCCAACAAGTTCTCAACGTAAGTCTCAACGCCTTCGGCTTGAACAAACTCTTTGGTCAAAGTATCGCGGCGGGCAACCTCGACCGTTCCTTTTTCCAAATCTTTCGGTCCGATACCGATACGAACAGGAACACCTTTCAATTCCCACTCAGCGAATTTGAAGCCCGGCTTATGCGTAGTTCTGTTATCGTATTTTACGCTGATTCCTTTAGCCTTAAGCTCTTTTACGATACGGTCGGCCTCGGCGCTGATCTTTTCGAATTCCTCATCCTTGCGGAAAATCGGAACGATCACAACCTGAATAGGAGCCAACTGAGGAGGAAGCACCAAACCTTGGTCATCGCTGTGCGCCATGATCAACGCGCCCATCAAACGGGTACTTACGCCCCATGACGTTCCCCAAACCATTTCGAGCTTACCTTCCTTATCGGCGAACTTCACGTCAAAAGCCTTGGCGAAATTCTGGCCGAGGAAGTGAGAAGTACCGGCCTGCAAAGCTTTTCCGTCCTGCATCAAAGCCTCGATACAGTAAGTGTCAACGGCTCCGGCAAAGCGCTCTTGCTCGGTTTTAACACCTTTGATTACCGGAACGCCCAAAGTCTTCTCGGCGAAATCAGCGTAGATGTCAAGGATAAGCTTAGTCTCGTCGATAGCTTCCTGCTTGGTGGCGTGGGCGGTGTGCCCTTCTTGCCACAGGAATTCGGCCGTACGGAGGAAAAGGCGGGTACGCATTTCCCAACGGACCACGTTAGCCCACTGGTTGCAAAGGATTGGCAAGTCACGGTACGACTGGATCCAGTTTTTGTATGTGTTCCAAATCACGGTCTCCGAAGTCGGGCGAACAATAAGCTCCTCTTCGAGCTTAGCTTCCGGGTCTACCACTACGCCACTTCCGTCTTCGGCATTCTTCAAACGGTAGTGAGTCACCACGGCGCATTCCTTGGCGAAACCTTCAACGTGGTCGGCTTCCTTGCTCAGGTAAGACTTCGGGATGAACAACGGGAAATAAGCGTTCACGTGTCCTGTCTCCTTGAACATATCGTCCAAAGTACGCTGCATTTTTTCCCAGATGGAAAAACCGTAAGGCTTGATGACCATGCATCCCCTTACGGCCGAATTCTCGGCCAAATCGGCCCTTTTGACCAGCTCGTTGTACCAAGCGGAGTAGTCATCGCTTCTTTTTGGCAATCCTTTGCTCATGACAATCTATATTTTTTGATTCGATTCTTCGTTTTTAACTATAACAGTCACACATACGCAACCCCGGGCATTAATTTCGCGTCTAGTATGTAAGGATGTGAGATAATCCCTACGTAATAACGGAAAAAGGCTAACCCCAAGAAAGCATCGACCAGAGACAAACAAGGAAAAAGCCTTTCATTTCCACGATATTACGGCTATTTTTAGCCGTTCGGACGTTATAGTCCTAACAGGTTGCCTCTAGGTGCCGGCTATTTTGGAAAAACACAAATATAAGTGATTCTCCATTGATAATTAAGCCGGATCGTTCGATGTTTCGCATAAGGACAGAACCCAAACGAAAGGATTGAGATGAAACCGACCCACTTATTTTCGATAACACTGATGGCGATCCTGTCCTTGGTGTTATTCCACGGCCAAGCGACGGCCCAAGGAGAGTACGACGATATGTACTTCAACTCGAAAGATCGCCAAAAGGCGAAAGCCATCAAGATATCACAAAGGGAGCAAGCGCTTTCCAACACGGCGTACGCCTCTTCCAAAACCTACAGTACCGACGAAAACTACTCGGCCCGTACCGTAGACCCAAACTTGATCGAGAGATACAAGCGCCAGGCTTTGGCCCAGGACTCGCTAGCCTTCGTCGCCAATTTAGACACGCTTGACGACACCTCCGACTACAGCGAACTTTTCAGCGCCGCCGATTACGTAATGAGCGAAGAGACTTATAAAAAGTACGGCGATAAAAAGGAAGTGGCCTCCGAAAGACGCCCTCAACGGAACAATTGGGTTCAGCCTAACTTCTCCTTTGGCTTTGGCTACGCCACAGGTCCTTGGGGATGGAGTATGGGCCCGACATGGAGTTATGGCGTTCGTTGGGGAAGCCCTTATTACGGAGCCTACGATCCATTCTACGATCCGTTCTACAACCCTTGGTACGGCCCATGGGGACCGGCTTACGCATATGGCTGGCACCACAACCGCTATCGTTACGGATATCCGCATTATGGTTACGGAAATGGCAACGTGATTATCGTAAATCCAGAGAATGGCGGCAACAGCAGGAGAATTGTCAGGGGATCGGCCCCTTCACGCGGAGGGTCTACAGGTTATATCCCCGCCAGCAGTAGCAGAAGAGGCAGAAGCGAAGTCACCGGGCTTAGAAGTAGCAGAACATCTTCCCGCAGTTCCATTTCAAATTCTTCAAGCAGAATGTCGAGGTCCGCGTCTCCGAATGTGAGAAGCTCCAGATCGTCTTCACGCTCGCGTAATTATGCCGCCACCCAGAACGAGTATTTCCAAAGAAGCCAAGGTGCGTTACCAAGAACATCGGGTAGCCGAAGCCGCATAGCCAACTCATCGAGCAGAAGCTCTAGAAGCGCTGGCAATTCGGGTCGTTACAGCTCTTCGGTCAGGAAAACAATGCCGGCTGTACAGCCTAGCAGGTCGTCTTCAAGCGGTTCGAGAAGCTACTCCTCACCAAGAAGCAGAAGCACTTCCAGAAGTTATTCTAATTCCGGTTCAAGGTCATATTCTTCAGGAAGCAATTACTCAGGCTCAAGATCTTCTTATTCCAGAAGTTCCTCTTCAGGTTCACGTTCTTCCTACTCAAGAAGTCGCTCTTCGGGCTCCTCGTCCAGATCGTCTTCTAGATCTTCGGGAAGCAGTAGCAGAAGCTCTTCCAGAAGCCGAGGAAACTAAACCCAAGCGTCTCAAAACCTAGCTTCATGAAGCTAGGCCAGAAAATTTCCGGTCGGTTTCCATTAGTCATCAATAAAAACAGGAAAGCGAAACAAATCGGTTTCCTGTTTTCTTTTTCAACAACGCAAAGACGCCACAGCCTCTCACAGGGAATGTTCTTTGCCTACCAATCTTACGGATCTAAACTTTTCCGTACCCGTCATAATGAAAACGTTTTCTCAAGCCTTTTTTCCAGAAAGAAAAGGTCCAAGTAGGGAATTGGCTCAACGCCAAACGAGCAAGTAAAATCAGTAAAGAGTGTGTGATTATGAGAAAGCTATTTTTGCTATTTATACTTAACGTTTCGATTCTAGGAACCGAAGCCTTCGGCCAATACGTTGACAGGGCCTTCGACTTCAGCAAAACAACACAAGGAGGTTCGGCCCGGATCTCTGCGATGGGCGGTGCCCAAACAGCCATCGGCGGCGATATCAGCGCGGCGGTGTCCAACCCCGCCGGTCTAGGTTTCTTCCGCCGTTCGGAAGCCACGATAAGCCTTGGGCTCGGCTTCGGCAATATATCCACGGACTACCTGGGCAACGGAACCGACAAACGCAGAACGACATTCAACGTCCCGCAACTGGGCGTCGTTATCAACAATACTTTGGACGATCTCGTTGACAGCGACTGGCGAGGCGGCTCTTTCGCCATTTCCTTCTCCAGAGTCAACGACTTCAACAGCACTATAAACTATTCAGGGCTGAACACCGTCACGGACATCAACGATTTCTTTATCCAAAACAACGGATTCTACACGGACTTGGCCCGGGGCGCTTTTGTTCTTGACCGCTACGATTTCAAACCCAAGGCGGGACAGACCAACATCCCGGTTTATCAGGACATCAACAGGCTTTATCCCGGTGACGTGCCGAACGACCAGTACCCTACCAGACAAGAAGAAACCATCGAGACATCAGGAAGCACCTACAAATGGAACTTCTCCTATGGCGGAAACTACAAGGACATCCTTTTCGCCGGTATAGGCGTAGGGCTGAATTTCCTCGACTACGAGCGAACAAGCACATTCAACGAGCAGTACCAAGACCAAGCGCTTCAAAACCAAACCCTCTCCGAAAACTACACAAACAACGGCGTGGGAATTGACGCAACCTTGGGCATCATCGCCAAGCCGACACCCGAGCTTAACTTGGGACTCAGCTTTACCAGCCCGAGCGTGTATTGGCTAAACGAGGAATCGGACGCTAGGCTCGACGCCAGCTACAGGGAAGGGACAAAGTACACTTACGGCCAGTTTGTAGACGAAGACCAATACGTTGAGGCTTTCAGGTATGTAGCCTCAGGGGAGACACCCGGCGAGACAATCACTCTTGGTAACGAGTTTTCGGAAAGTCCCATTTACGAATCCAAATGGACCCTTTACACTCCGCTGAAAGTTTCGTTAGGCGCCGCGTATTTCTTCAAGAAGCGGGGCTTTATCACCGCCGATATTGACTGGGTCAATTACGCCCAGACGCGGGTGGAGTCGAATGACTTCGAAACGGACGGCATCAACGACCAGATCGACGACACATACCAAACCGCCGTCAACTACAGAATAGGCGGCGAGTACCGCCTCAACATTTTCCGCTTCAGGGCTGGGTACGCCCACCAAGGCAACCCTATCAAAAAGGAAGCTAGCGACTTCGACTATTCAAGGAGCCAAGTAACCTTCGGTGCCGGCGTACGCGACAAAACTTGGTATGTTGACTTGGCCATCATTAGCGACAAGTACAAAACATTGCACTCGCCTTACAGTATCCAAAACGAAACGATCACATTTCCCGGTGTAGGAAGCCGTGACATTTACACTACGGATACGCCCTTCGCCTTTAGCGACCACAGCGACCTGAACTTCAAGGTAACCGCCGGTTTCTTCTTCTAGACCAAAAACACATACTCGTTATAAAAGAGAAAGCCTCCCCAGTACAGGGAGGCTTTCTCTTTTCCCAAAATCTCAAAAAAGAAGTCGCAGGTAAGTTATCCCGTTATATCAAAGCGTTTTACCCGGACTTCAAGTATGTTTTGGCCCAAACCCTTAACACATTCAACCAAAGTCCTTAAGGGTTTGGGTTGAATGTGTTAACTGTTTCGATCAAAAGTGTTAACACATTTGGGCAAAACAGTTAAGAGAATTGACCGAAACAGTTAACACATTTGGTTCAAAGTGTTAACTGTTTTTGTTCGAAGGAAAAACGACTTCTTATAATGCAAAAAACCTCCCGATCATACAATCGAGAGGTTCTTGCTACGTATCCTTATCCTAACGGAATATACTAAGCTTTAAGGAAATGTAAAACAGCCTGTAAGAATGGAGAAAATCCGAGGGAAACGACACGTAAGATAAACTTCCTTTTCCGAACAAATCAGCTCGCTTCCTTTTCCCTGTTAGCCAACTGACCGCACGCGGCGTCAATGTCTTTGCCTCGGCTCCGCCTTACGTTTACCGTAACGCCTTTTCTTTCGAGGAATTCGGCAAAAGCGTCGATTTTGTCTTTCTCGGCATTTTGGAAATCGGCCTCGGCTATCGGATTGTATTCGATAATATTGATTCGGCAAGGGAATTTTCTGGCGAAAGCCAAAAGCTCCCTGGCGTCTTCTTCCCCGTCATTGAAATTATGGAAAACGATATACTCAAGCGTAATCCTGTTCTTGGTCTTTTCGTAAAAATACCTCAACGCCTCGGCCAAAGCCTCCAAGGTATTCGTCTCGTTGATCGGCATGATGGTGTCACGCTTCTTGTCGTTAGCAGCGTGCAGTGACAATGCCAAACGGAAACGCACCTCGTCGTCAGCCATCTTGGTTATCATCTTGGCGATGCCGGCGGTACTTACCGTAATCCGCCGCGGCGACATACCCAAACCGTCCTCGGCGGTAATCCGCTCGATAGACTTCATCATATTGGCGTAGTTGAGCAAAGGCTCGCCCATACCCATGTACACGATGTTGGTCAAAGGCTGGTCGTAACGCTCTTCGGCCTGACGCTTCACCTGCACGACCTGATCGTAGATCTCGGCCGGATCCAAGTTCCGCTTGCGGTCCATATAGCCCGTAGCGCAGAACTTACAGCTAAGCGAACACCCCACTTGCGACGATACGCAGGCCGTCATCCTGTCCTCGGCCGGAATCAGTACGCCTTCCACCAGATTGCCGTCGGCAAGGCGAAAAGCAGACTTTACGGTACCGTCCGAACTCAACTGGCTGGTGTGTACTTCCACCGGATTAAAGACGAAATGCTCTTTCAACAGCTCCCTGGTCTTCAACGACAGGTTTGTCATACTGTCAAAATCCGTGGCCGACTTCTTCCAAAGCCATTCCCAAACCTGCTTCGAGCGGAAGGCTTTTTCCCCGTTCGCCACAAAGAATTCCTTCAGTTGCTTGGCGCTCAGCTTGCGTATGTCTTTCTTTTTCTCTGGCATCATTTTACAAAGATAATCATTCCGGCCAACTTGGCCCTCGGCGACACTTCACAGCTCCGCCAATGTTGCAACGTCCGCATTCCCGGTTTGGTACTTATTCCCTGCCGGGAAAAACCTTAGCCGAAACCGCGGACACGTTCGGCGCAAGGCACGAAAAGAGGCCGCCCGGTCCGGACGGCCTCTTTTCCGTTATATCGGAACTTTCAGATTCAGACCACCAACGGCCCGTTCTCAAGCTTCTCGACTATGGCATTCACGATATCGTGCGCCACTTCGTCTTTGGACTTCAGCGCAAATTCCCGCTTGTCGCCTTCTTTTCCGATAATCGTAATCTTATTCGTATCATGACCGAAGCCCGCTCCTTTATCATTCAAAGAGTTCAGCACGATCATATCGAAGTTCTTTCTCTTGAGTTTGCCAAGGGCGTTGTCCTCTTCGTTCTCGGTTTCCAAAGCAAACCCGACGGTAAATTGGGTCGTCTTCAGCTTGCCCAACGATTTGGCGATATCCTCGGTCTTTTCGCATTCGATCGAGAACTCGTCCGAGTTCTTTTTGATTTTCTGCTCCGCAACCTCTTTAGGACGATAATCCGCCACGGCGGCAGCCATAACGGCGATATCCAAATCGTCGAAACGCTCTTCGCAAGCCTCCAGCATCTCCTTGGCCGACACGACCGGAACAACCTCAAGATTCGGATGCGTCAAGTGACAATGCGTAGGACCGCTAACCAAGGTCACCTCAGCTCCACGGTCAAGAAGCGCTTGCGCAATGGCATAACCCATCTTACCGCTAGAGTGGTTTCCGATAAAGCGTACAGGGTCGATAGCCTCGTAAGTTGGTCCGGCGGTAATCATCGCCTTCTTTCCGGCCAACGATTGCTCTTCCGAGAAATGGTTGCGCACATGCTCCACGATCTCTTCGGGCTCGGCCATCCTACCAGCGCCCACTAAGCCACTGGCCAGTTCGCCGTATCCCGCATCGATAAACACGTTGCCGTAAGACTTCAGCGCCTCGATGTTCCGCAGGGTACTTGGGTGTTGGTACATGTCCAAGTCCATGGCCGGAGCGAAATGCACCGGACAACGGGCTGACAAATACGTAGCCACCAACAGGCTGTCGCAGTGCCCGGAAGCCATTTGTGACAGGGTTTTCGCCGTTACGGGAGCCACCAACATAAGGTCGGCCCAGAGGCCAAGCTCTACGTGGCTGTTCCACTCGCCGGTTCTTCCCCTGTGAAAATCGCTAAGTACCGGATTCTTCGAAAGCGTGGCCAACGTAAGGGGGGTAATAAACTCAGAAGCGGAAGTGGTCAATATGACTCTCACTTCCGCCCCTTCTTTAACCAGTAGCCTAATCAGGCTCGCCGCCTTGTATGCGGCTATGCTACCGGTAACCCCCAAGACAATTTTCTTTCCTTGGAGCATATGTATCTTAGTTTAGGAATTATAAAAGAATAAATCCTTGGTCTTAGGTATCAGGTATTACGTATTAGGTACTTTTTCTGATGAATGTATCATCAACCCGATGTCCCAAGAGGGAAGATATTCTTTAAGTGTTCCTTAGCAAGAAAGATTTCACAAGAAACTAAGCCGAAGCTTAGTCTTCCTGATAACGCTTTCTCCACTCCAAATCCGACGACAAGAACTCGTCCGTAGCCACTGTAGTAGGCTTGGCTTGTCTTTCGTAGAATTTCGAGATCTCGATCTGCTCGCGGTTTTCGTGCACCTCTTCGAGGTTGTCGATCGTCGAAGCAAACTCGGCCAATTTGTTGCTCAGCTCCTCTTTCATGTTAGTCGAGAGGCTCCGGGCTCTTTTCCCGATGATGACCAAAGACTCGTAAAGATTGCCTGTAGGGTTGGCCAAATCATTCAAGTTACGTGTCTGTACGCTCGCTTTGTTGTTAGGCTTCGTCATTTTACTTTTGGGAAATGAATTATAATAAGTGTGATTTAACTCTTCTTCTGTGACTTGAGCTCGCGCAAGCGCTCAAGCGATGTGTCATACAGGCGCCCGGCTTCTTTGCCGTACTTGCTGTCGGGGTAGCTGTCAATAAAGCTTTCGTAGAAATCGACCACTTTCTGATAACGCTCCTCTTGCCGTCTGGAATAGCTTTGGTGAGCGTAATCGTACTCCGCTTTGATCTTCAGAAACTGTCCTTCCTCGTTATGTTTCGAATCCGGGAAGCTTTTCCTGAAATTGTCGAAAGCCACTACCGCCGCTTTGAAACGCTGTAGCTTGTAATATTGTTTTGCGGTCAAGAAGGCTTTCAATGCCAGCTTTTCCTGCATTTCGTCAATAATTTTCGTCGCCTCGGCCTTGCGTTCGCTACTTGGATAGCGGTTTAAGAAAGCCTGCATGGCTTCCGCCGCCTCTTTTGTAGCGGTCTGGTCAAGGGACGGCCTCAGGGAGTTCTGCGACTTACAGTACGCATACATGTAATTTGCCTCCTCGGCCTTAGGGCTTCTCGAATAGGTATTGTAGAACCGCTGGAAGTAGTGCGAAGCAAGGTCGAAGTCCTTACGGTTATAGTAGCTATACGCAAGCTTGAACAACACGTCCTCACCCTCTTCGGCTCCTCTCAATACCGGAAGAATCTCCTCATAAAGCACCGATGCCTTATAATATTTCCCCTCCTCATAGAAGGCGTTCGCTCCGGCATATTTAGCCTTTACGTCCGTGCTTTTTTGAAGCTTTCGGAAACGGCCCGCACAAGAGCTTAGGCCCGCGGCCATTGCCAACGCCAATATCCAATATGAAAATCCAGACAGTTTTCGCATAAGTACGCAAATATAGGTTTGTAGAAAATACCTGTCAAACAAAAAGTTAGTGTTTAGGGCCTTTCGGCTTACTCAAGCTTCACCGGAGCGTTCTTTTTTTTCGCTTTTTCCAAATCTCCGGGCTTTATCGTCGGTTTTACAGGCAAATGGTCTTTCAGAAACGGTCTTTCGGCATCCAGCCAACTGAAGCCCTTCAGGCGGGTGTCCGGTTCCTCTATCTCATGCGGAGGAATCAGTTTGCCTTCCGGCTTTTGGTAAAACCGAATAATGTCCGGCGATCCGTCTTTGAAAGTTATCTTCATATCACTACAGATCAGCTTATTCAGCCCGATCAGTTCGTCTTTCTTCTCCTCCAACGCATAGAAAAGGCTCTCGCTGTTTCCGTTCACGTCGATGTGCTCTATACCTTCCCCGTTCAGGTACGCTGTCATATCTCGGCCTTTGAGTTGGTTGAAATTCCCCAAAGAGTCCTGCATTACGACAAATGAGTTTTTTCTGGCATCCATTCTTTTGGCCCCGGCCTTACCGATAAGGATGTTGATCGAATCCGCCGTGATTTGATTTCCGCCATTCCACAGCACAGGTTCATCAAAGAGATAAATCAGCGAGTCGCTGATATGGTAACTCAATGAATCCGCCAAGCCCTGAACATCGCTTTTGTATATGACCGTGTTGTGATAAGCCAGCAATTCTTTACGCCCGCCTTCACCCTGATCGATGGATTCCAGCGTATCCGCCCTCAAATAGAACGTGTCTTGGGGGAAAATCTTGCGCATAACAGGCCTGCCTCCGTATACTTTGGAAATGCCAACCCGCTTGTCAAGAACCGCCTCGTCGCCGGTAATTATGATATTCTCTTTAATGGAAAACAGGCGAACATCGCCCTTGGCACGGTAAACGGAGTTCGCTTTATCGTAGTAGAGTTTCACTCCTTCCAGCTCGTAACTTTCGGTCTTGATCGTTCCGTTGACAAATTCCAGAATATCGGCCCCGGCATTGTACGTTCCCCCTTCGGGAGACTCGCTTATCATGTTGTCTATCGAACGCGTCACCTTCGTATAGCCAATTGTAGTGGCTATTTTGGTGTTCATATCATAAATCATGGAATCCGTTTCCAAAGTGTAATCCGGATTCACAAAAACCACGTCACCGCCCACACTCAGCATTCTGGTTACTGTATTGTAATAACCCCGCTGGCTGGTCAAGTCGTTAACATCGTCCACAATTCGGCCACCCTTGAAGTATGAAGCGGATTCATTCAGGATATTATAGTCAAGGTTATCGGTGTAAAGTCGCGACTTTTTGTTGTCCATAATTACGTTATCACGGACTTTAGCCAAACGTTGTCTCTGATCATAAATCAGGAAATCACCGGTAATGGTTACGGAGTCGCCCTCATGGATCACGATATCACCGTAGCACTCCATCACGCCCCTTCTTTTGAAATAGTAGGCCGAATCACTTTCGATGGTCGCGTCACGCTTCAGAAAAGTAAACACCACATCGCCGACCAGCTTTACGTCACTTTTCGTACTGCCCGGCAACTTGAGTCTCTTGGTGCTATTGGCCTTAGCGTCTACTTTCTCTTTTTTTTGCGCCAAAACCCCTCCTCCGAAGAAAATCAGCGAGACCAAGGCCACAGCAAACAGTCTTATTCTTTGTCCCATTCGATTATTTGGGTATGTATTCTTTAACTTAACCAAGGCTTTTCCGTATTTCTCACATATTGAAAACGTCGGGCAAACCGGATTTGGTACTCTCCTGCTTTTTTTTGCCAGAACAATAAACCCCTGCGCCACAAAAGGGCGCTTAAGCGCCGATTTATTAATTTCGCAAGGCGCAAGGCTTACGGTAGCCACAACGGAAAAGCGAAAGGTTCAAAGTTAGCAAAAAATATGACGCAAAGACGTTTCCGGAACTTCATAGAGCGGGATAGGCTATTCTCTCCCAACGACAAGATACTGCTGGCCGTCAGCGGAGGGCTTGATTCCGTCGTTATGGCCCGGATGTTCGCCGACGCCGAATTCAGCTTCGGCATCGCACACTGCAATTTCAGACTGCGCGGAGAAGCCTCCGACGCCGACGAAACATTCGTCCGGAAAATGGCGAAAGACCTTGGCGTTCCATTCCACGGAATCTCTTTCGATACGGAGGATGTGGCCAAAAGAGAAAATATTTCTATCGAAATGGCCGCTCGGAAGCTTCGTTACGCTTGGTTCGAGACTTTGAAAAAAGAATACGGATACGCTTCGGTGGCCACCGCCCACCACTTGAACGATACAGTGGAAACGGTGATTTTTAATCTGGCAAAAGGCACCGGAATCGCCGGACTTAGGGGTATCAAAGCCAAAAGTCCAGGTTTGATTCGTCCACTCAGTATTTTCACCCGAAAAGAGTTGCTGGATTACGCTACGGAACGGGGCCTCGCTTGGCGAGAAGACGAAAGCAACCAAGACACGAAGTATTTGCGGAACCTTATCCGCCACGAGGTCGTGCCTTTGCTTCGGCGGATTAACCCCGAATTGGAAAAAACGATGGCCAAGACTACCCGCCGGCTATCCGCTACGGAAAGGATTTTTGAGAATCATATTAAAACGCTAAAGGAAAAAGCTTGCGAAAATATCGGTCACGATTTTATAATCGATATTCCAATATTGGCCAAAGAGCAAGACCCGGACGTGATGCTTTCCGAACTTCTTAAGCCGTTCGGGTTCACTTTCGCCCAATCGCTGGATATTCTGAAGGAAAAGAGACAGGCGGGAAAGAGATTCGAAAGTAAAAGCCATCGCTTACTTATCGATCGTAAAAAACTGATCGTGAGCAAGCATGCCCAAAGCCAAAAAGAAGAGGTGGAAATTCTGGAAAACCAAGACGAAACCAGAATGGGAAGCCACCAACTGAGCTTTAGCGTTCACGGGGCCACAGGCTATAAACTGCCGAGAAACCCGGCCATAGCCAGCCTCGACGCCGACAAAATCAGTTTTCCCATATTGTGGAGAACTTGGCGCCCGGGCGACAAATTTTCACCACTGGGAATGCGGGGCATGAAAAAACTGAGCGATTTTATGATCGACAATAAAATTCCGCTTAACTTCAAAGAGCAGGTCAGCGTACTGGAAAGCGACGGCGACATTATTTGGGTGGTGGGAATGCGTCCGGACAATCGCTATAAAGTCACGTCTTCGACCCTGAGGATATTGGAAATAAAAATTACGGAACCCGATGATTGACATCCTGAACTTCGGCAAAAAAAAATATTCGAAATCGGAACTGGAGCTGTTCTCCTTCCTTGCCAAAAACCCTATTTTCAAGGATCTCACCTATCGGGAAATGGCGCTTTTCGCTCCGCATATGTACTTGCGCGATTATTCCGAAAACGAGGTTGTCTTTTTCCGCAACGACCCCAGCAACGCTTTTTATCTACTGAAAACCGGAAACGTAAGGTTATCCATTGATGTGAGCCAGGGTTTCGAAAGCCTTTTCGACGTGGCGCCCGGCATGATGTTCGGTGAAAATGCCCTGCTCGACAACTCCAAACGTTTATACCACGCCATTGTCACCTCCGAAAAAGCTCGGATTTACGCCCTGCCTACCGTAACCTTGCACGACATTCTCAGTAGCAACGTGGAAGTGAAGGCGAAAATCCTCCACTCGTTCGGGGAGCTGTACGACGAATACGCCCAAAACCTATTCAAAGCCTACAAACGCTCATTCGGCTTCTTTGATCTCTCGCAGGTTTTCGGGCCAAAATAGAAATCAGCTCCAACGAAACCGAAGCGTCAAATCTTGCCCCTTGGTCGCTTCCAGCTCTCCCCTCACATTACTGGCTCCCGTATTTTCCAAGGCCACGGAAGCCCAGGCTATCATTCTGTGCTGTAAAATCTCGTGGGCACCCGCCATTCCGCCTATAATTATAGACACGTCCCGTTTTCCGTTCCATATTACCTCGGCCTCTACCCCGTCATAATATGCGGCGATGATTCTGGCAGTTTCCCTCAACAGCCCTTCCGCCGACCGAAAATCTACAAATGCCTTATAGATTCCCGTCATTGCTTTTTTAGCCGCAAACTCACCCAGTTCCCTTCCGATTTCCTCATTGGTTTTTCCCGAAACTTCAGCCAGAACCTCTGCCGGATGGAGCAATCCGTCATGAACCGAATACCAATCCGTCGCATACACACCTTCCCGCATCAGCGCCTTGGAATCGGCCTCCAAAGCCTCCAGCCAGCCCGCAAAATCTCCCTCTCCCAACAACTTAAGCGCCAATCCGCTCATTGAATTCACGACAGAACCTTTAATTCTCAGCATTTGACTCATTTTATAATTAAACCAAATTCACACTAGACATCTAAAAATAATAAAAATCAAAAAAGAAAAGCAATTCACAAGACCCACAAACGCAACGGATAAAACTTAAAAAAACACAAAAATACAGTATATAAGATTTTTATGAATATTAAATCAAGTTTCCCTGCTATTTACAGCTTGGTTTCCAATAAGAAAAGAAAATAGCCCGTATTCATACTCGAAGTAATATTCTATCCTAATTCAAACTATTCTCATATATGAACAGACGAATGGTATGATATTAGGCATAAAAAAGTCAAGACTCATCGTGAAACAATTCATATAAACTGTAGATTATTAATAAAAAATCATATGAAACACATTAAACCCTTCCTGCTTCTTACCCTCGTAATGGCCATGCCTTTGATAATGACCTCCTGCTATGTCTCGCAATTCAAAGTAGGCTCAGGCCCAAAACTCGGCGTCAGTGCCAGCGAAAAAGAGCATTATCTAGTGTTTGGTCTGGTAAAACTCAACGAAGTCGATTCAAAGTCGATGGCGGAAGGTAGAAGGCATTACGAAATCACGCACCAATCAACTTTCGGAGACGGCCTCTTAAGCGTCTTGACGCTCGGAATCTATACTCCCCGCACCGTAAACGTCAAGCGATAATGAAAACTTTATTCGGAAAGAAAAACATCTTTTTTGCCGGCGCTTGGCTTACGCTTTCAGGAGCCCTTTATTTATTGGTCTCGGCTCTTTACGCTTATTCGGCTATTGACCCTTTCATTACGTCCTTTCTTATGGGAAAAATTACGGGGATAATCGTGTTTGGCTCTCTCCTGCTTATCGCCAGCGCCGTATTGTTTCACAATTATCACAAGATCAGTTCACGGATATAAACATCAAGGCTCCCGACAGAAAGCCGGCCAAAGCCAAAGGAGCCATTTTTTTCAAATACCAGCCAAATGATATTTGCTCCAAACCCATAGCCGCCACCCCCGCCGCCGAGCCGATAATTGTCAGACTGCCTCCCGTCCCCGCCGAATAGGCCAAGAACGTCCAGAAAGCCCCGTCCTTATCAAAAACTTCCTCCTGACTATCTCCGAAAGCTTCCACGGAAGCCGCCACCAGAGGCACATTATCCACAATGGCGGAAAGCACTCCGATAACTCCGTTGATCAGAAACACATCGCCCACTTTGGCCTTTAGCCAGCGGGCCAACGCCCCGAAATGCCCGGTTGCCTCCATCCCGTCCACCGCCAACAGTATTCCCAAAAAGAAAAGAATCGTAGGCATATCTATTCTCCGAATAGCCTGATGTCCCTGCAACTGCGGACCGAAGTCGACTTGGTAAGCCTTAAAGGTGACATCCACATAAATCCAAAGAAGGGCCAAGGCCAGTTGCATTCCCAAAAAGGGTGGAAGGTCCGTAAGCCCGCGCAACATCGGTACCGTAAGTAAACCGAGCACCCCGATGGCGAACACGCTTCCGCTTTGCCCCAAGGCGCCTTTAAGCATCATCGACTCCGGTTGCGGCTCGTCAATCAAGCCTCTGGTTCCCGGGCTCAGGATAATCAACGGAACAACAGCCGCCACAAAACTCGGAATAAACAATGCTCCGAAAAGGTGCCCTGTGCTCAGCTTCCCGTCTACCCACAACATTATTGTGGTCACATCCCCGATGGGCGACCAAACACCGCCGGCATTTGCCGAGATCAGGATAACGGAAGCGACTTTCCAGCGAAATTTTTCTTCATTAGCCACCAAACTCTGCGACAACGCGACCATTATTATCGTCACCGTGAGATTATCTAGCAAAGCGGACAAGAAAAAGGAGGTCAGACCAAATACCCAAATCAACTTTTTCCGGCTTCTGGTTCTGATCAATCTTGAAATAAAGTCGAAGCCCCCGTTTCCATTTATCAACTCGACTATAGTCAGCGCCGCCATCAGGAAAAAAATAATTTCGGCGATCTCACCCGTAGAAGTCACTATGGCCCGTTCGGAAATACTTTCCCTTTCCGCCCTGATATCAGGCACCTCATGCGGAGGCCAAGACACCAACTCGGGCACACTCAAGTAAAGTAACCACACGGCAACGCCCGTCAGCAAAGCCAACGCCGCTTTATTGACGCTTAGCCAGCGCTCCATCGTAATGGCCGAATACCCCAATAGCAAAATCAAAGGAATCAAGTATACCAACATAGTCTATTTCGTGCGTGCCTTCTCGGATTTTCGTTTTGCGCCAAGCGTTCGTAACTTCGGCTTCCGTGAGTCGGAAATCAAAAATGTTACCGAGCGGACCACTATCGCCCGGCAATTCTAATCCTCACCGAAATTCCTCGAAAACCATGAGTATTGACGAAACATATATGCGCAGGGCACTTGAACTGGCCCGCTTGGGATTGGGATCCACTTACCCGAACCCGATGGTTGGTTGCGTAATTGTCCGTGACGGAAAGATAATTGGCGAAGGCTGGCACCAAAAAGCCGGAGAGCCCCACGCCGAAGTGTTGGCCGTACGCAATACGGGAAACGAAGCCTTGGTACAAGGGGCCGATGTTTACGTAACGCTGGAACCTTGTGCGCATTACGGCAAAACACCTCCCTGCGCCGAACTTCTGGCCCGGCTCAAGCCGGCTAGAGTCGTAATTTGCAATGTGGATAGCAACCCGCTAGTTGGAGGAAAAGGCATCAGGAAAATGGAAGAGGTCGGTATTAAAGTGGAGACCGGCGTTTTGGAAGAAGAAGGCCGATGGCTGAACCGCCGCTTCTTTACATTTATGGAAAAAAAACGGCCGTACATAGTCCTGAAATGGGCCCAGACCGACGACGGCTTCGTTGCGCGTGAAAATTACGATTCAAAATGGATCAGTTCTCCGCTATCCCGAAAACTCGTCCACAAATGGCGAAGCGAAGAGCCTGCGATTCTGGTAGGCAGAAATACCGCCTTCCATGACGATCCTGAATTAACAGTCCGGGACTGGACTGGCGAACATCCGCTCCGAATCGTTATCGACAGGGGCTTGTCCTTGCCGGAAAACCTTAAACTCTTGGACCGCAAACAACCGACGATCCGCTATAACTTGGTGAATTCGGAAACACACGGCGCACTTGAAAATGTGGCGCTTCCCGAAGACAATTTTATCGAGGCCATGTTAGCCAACCTTTATCGCCGGAATATCCACTCAGTTTTTGTAGAGGGTGGCGCCCGCTTTATAGAAGCCTTGGCAGAACGAGGACTTTGGGACGAAGCCCGAATTTTCACCGCATCAAAAAGATTCGGGAAAGGCATTGGCGCCCCCGCACTTAACGGCCACCTTTATTCCAAAGAGAAAATCGGAGATGACGAGTTGAAAATCATAACCCGCTAATGTTTTTCCGTTATATAATAGAAACCGGTAAGAACTTTTTCGGTGACACCACCTCAATGCGTTATCAACAAGCGTTTTTCTATATATGCGTATATTATCACTCATCATTCCAGCTTTTTTGCTCACAGTGTTTGCTTCGGCACAACCAGGCTCCGACCAGCAACATCTGCGTTACAAAGAAATCAAAAGTGGCCTTATTGTTTTCTACGCCGACAATCCGGCATCATATCCCGCCCAGCTCAAAATTGAGTTTCCAGTCTTGAAAAACATGACACCGTCCCGCCAAGACTATTCGTTCACGGTAGTTCCCGCCGGAGCCTCTAACATGGAAGTGCTTAGGCTTACCGCACAGAAAGGAAAAATGTCTCAGTTCCGAGAACGTCATATTTTCCTGCCCGGAGATCCAAGCCTAAAGCCTGATACGAAACACGCATACGTTTTCCCTTTCAAACACGGCTTGAAAAGCAGAATTGGGCAAGGCTATTACGGGGATTTTTCCCATAAAAACCTAAAGGCTCTGGATTTCGAAATGCCAATAGGAACGGAAATCTGCGCTGCGAGAGGCGGTATTGTGACGGATGTGGAAACACGATACGACAAGGGCGGAACCAGCCGGGACTTTCTTAACAAAGGCAACCATATCGTTATTTATCACAATGACGGAACCTTCGCCCGGTACGGACATCTTAAGAAAAACGGGGCTCTGGTAAAACCTGGGCAAAAAGTAACCGCAGGGCAAGTAATCGGACTTAGCGGAAACACGGGCTACAGTTCCGGCCCACATTTGCATTTCGAAGTGGGCGCTCCCGTAAAAGGCAAAGCACCACAGACAATCGCCACTAAATTCCGGGGACCTAACGGAAATACGATAGCTCCAACAACCGGCCAAACTGTCTACGCCCGACACCCTGGAAAACCTCCCGTGGACACACGAAAGGCCACCGCTACTTCCGGAAAAGGAAAATCAGCGAAAGTAGTTCCCGGCAAAATGGTTATCCAGGAGATCAAAGAAGACTCAGGTTCAAGACTCATCGCTTTGAACGGAATGAAAACGGAGACTTTTGTGGAAGTAAGGTTAAAACTGAAAAACGCCACTTCTGAGAAAGGAAACCCGATTATGTTCTCGCTAAAACCGGGCAACAGAACGGAAGTAACTTTTATCAAACCCAAAAATCTCACTAAACCTTGGGGCTTTTCCTATTCCTACCAAGTTACGGTAAAGGGTAATTGAGTCATGATTTTTACCCAAAAACAAAGCCTTGGCATTACGACCAAGGCTTTGTTTTATCAGGGGAAATCTAATTCGGGAAACTATATCAAACAGGTTCTCTATCCAACGGCATTGTCATACAACGCGGACCGCCCAAGCCTCTTGACAACTCGGAAGACGGAATCTCAAGAACATCCACGCCGGCTTCGCGCAAAGCCCGGTTCGTATACTTGTTTCGGTTGTAAGCGATCACCTGTCTCGGGCCGATAGCGAATACGTTGGCGCCGTCGTACCATTGCTCCCTTGAAGCGTACTCCGGATAACCTTGCGCCGTCTCGATCACTTCCAAATGAGGAATTTCGTGACGAAGCAAATCGATCACCGATTCGTTCGTCACTTCCGAACTCAAAATCGCCTCGCCATTGGCGTCAATGCCTTCCTTCCGGTAAACGCGAGTCGTCAGTTTCATCTTCATCGCGTTCGGGTAAGTCACGATCAGATTTTCATCGATAATCGTAAATACCGTATCCAAGTGCATAAAATTACGCTTCGCTGGCAGGTGAACGTCATATACGCGTTCCACATCGCTGTTGGCCAACACGTGCTTGGCCACTTGGTAGATCGCCTCGTTGTCCGTACGCTCGGAATTACCGATCGCCAAGGCTTTTTTGGAAAGGACAATCACGTCTCCGCCTTCGATATTCGGAATCTCCTCACCGAACGACGAAGTATTGTAAGCGTTCTCGTAAGTATCCTTAAACAACGGGTGGTTTTCGAAAATCAGACGCATAATATTGGCCTCGCGCTGACGCCCCGCAAACTTCATGTGGCTCGAAACCACCCCCGACTGGATAATGGCCGCCGGGTCGCGCATAAAATACGAGTTAGGAGCGGGCGTCAAGAGAAAATCCTGATCGCTCAAACTTTTAAGCGTTTCCGGATTACACTTCCTTCTCAGCCCTTTCATCTTTATTCCCGCAACAAGCGATGTCGCCACCTCCGCCGCCGAGAGCCTCATTATCAATTCTTCGGCTACATGCTCGTAACCTTTCGGCTTCAAGGCCGACCTCAAAGCTTCAAAACGCAAATCCTCATTCCGAAGCACGTCACGCAAAAGGCTTGTCAAACGAAACACTTTGGCTTGTGTCGACAATTGTATCAAGGACGAGAACTGGTCGTGTTCCCGCTGGATTTCTTCAAGATACGGGACGTCCTCAAACAGAAACTCCCCGATATTGTCCGGTGTCAACATCTCAATTTCGTCGCCAGGCCGGTGCATTATCACCGCGTTTAACCTGCCAAACTCCGATTCCAATCTCAAATTCATACCGAATGCTCTATAGTTCTATTTTACTCAAACGAATTTAATGAATTGAAATCTTTTATAAAATTTAATGACAATTATGTATCTAACATAGACAAGATTTTATTTTAATACTAAAAAAGAAATATCAGTTTGTTTAAAAACAAATAGTTCAATAATAACAAATTTGCTTTTATGTATAAAAAACTGTTAGAATCGGGCCTGTATTTCTCCCGCAACAATCCTGTCTTTTCCCTGCAAATCCTTAAGGATACGGATCTGATGGAAACCGGACTGTCTCATCATCTCGGCGGTCGCTTCGCCGAAGGCCTCGTTTATCTCAAAATACAATCGGCCGTTCTGCCTTAAGGCCTCGCTGGCTAAGTGCGCTATTCTTCTGTAAAATAATAGCGGATCGGAATCGGAAACGAACAGGGCGGTGTGCGGTTCATGCTCAAGCACATTCCGGTGCATCAGGGCTTTTTCGGAATCGCGCACATAAGGCGGGTTACTGATGATGATATCGTAAGTATTCTCTTCCAATTCGTCCGTAAGGATATCGGATTTTCTAAAAACCGTGTCGACTCCCAGCGCTTCCGCATTCTTTCGGGCCGTATCCAAAGCCCCGTCGCTGATGTCCAAGCCTTCCGTTTGGCAACCGGACAATTCAGCCGCCAAGGTTATGGGTATACAGCCTGTCCCAGTCCCAATATCCAGAATGCGCCCACGGAAGCCTTGGTTATCCTTGATTACCAAATCTACCAGCTCTTCCGTTTCCGGACGAGGAATCAGCGTGGCTGGATTCACCAAAAACTCCCGGCCATAAAACGGCGCCTTGCCAACTATGTATTGCAGAGGCTCGCCAGTAGCAATCCTCCGTAGAGCTTCCGAAAATCGTTCGTCCTCGGATTCGCCCCAATTCATTTGTCTGTCCGTCAGAATGTCCATCCTTGTGATTCCGAACAAATCTTCCAGCAACCGGCCCGCAACGTTCCGCGCTTCGCGCTCATCGTAAAGCTCCCCGATTTCGGCAAGGGCCGTTTCCACAATCGCTTTGATATTCCGCATATTCGATAAGAAAAAAAGCGTCTCGACATGAGACGCTTCCAAATATTTTAACTTCAAATACTCCGCTGTGTTTACACCGAAACGTGACGCTCGGCGTGATATGAAGAGCGAACCAACGGGCCGGACTCCACATACTTGATTCCGCGACGCTCGCCTTCTTCCTTAAAGTGGGCGAATTTGTCAGGGTGGATAAACTCCGCCACTTCGATATGTCTTTGGGTCGGTTGGAGATATTGGCCCAAAGTCAATACATCGAGATTAACGGCGGCGAGGTCGTCCATCGCTTTGTACACCTCGTCGTCAGTCTCGCCAAGACCGAGCATAATGCCGGTTTTGGTTCGCTGGCCATATTCTTTGGTCAGCTTCAACTGCTCGATGCTTCGCGCGTATTTGGCCTGCGGACGTACACGACGGTAAAGTCGCTCGACAGTCTCCACGTTGTGCGAAACCACTTCCTGGCCGGCGCTGATCATACGATAAAGCGCATCCCAAGTACCTTTCACATCGGGGATCAAGGTCTCGATGGTGGTTTCTGGAGATATTTCTTTGATTTTCTTTACGGTCTGGTACCAAACCTCAGCGCCACGATCTTTGAGTTCGTCACGGTTTACCGAAGTGAGTACGGCATGTTTTACGCTCATCAACTTCACGGCTTCGGCCACTCTCCGGGGCTCGTCCTCGTCATATTCCGGCGGACGTCCGGTGGCCACCGCACAAAACGAGCACGCGCGGGTACACACATTGCCAAGTATCATAAACGTGGCAGTGCCTGCGCCCCAGCATTCTCCCATATTCGGGCAGTTGCCGCTTTCGCAAATGGTGTGGAGCTTATGGTCGTCGACAATACCCCGCACTTTGGCGTATTCCTTGCCTACCGGCAACTTTACACGCAACCAGTTGGGTTTCTTCCGCTTCTTTGTCGCCTCTTCGGGGATTACGGGTAATTCGATCATTTTCAGACGATTTTAGGGTTTTCCGTCCTGAGACATGCAACACTCCGGACAAGCGCCCAAAGCCCTGTCCGCAAGGGATATCTACGCCCAAAATTAATGATAAGTTTTTTGAATGACATTTTTTTTGCTGAAAACATCGAATACAGCATTAGCCTTTAACGGTATTTTCTAGCCTTTAATAGAAAGATATTTCCCTTAGATTGAAATGTTGCATACATTTCCCGGACAACACACAAGACATGAAGAAATACAATTTATACTGGATCTCTCAGATTGCCGGCTGGGGTTCCTACGCCATGGTCCATCTGCTGGTATGGCTCGGGGGCAACCGCCAAGACAGTCTGCAACTGGCGAATGGTTTGGCCATAGCCGCCTATTTTTTCCTATCCACCCATTACTACAGGAACTGGTTAGTCCGTAGCGGTTGGCTGGAACTGAAGCTCCAAAGCGTAATGCCCCGCATTCTGCCGGCGTCCATCCTTTTGGGCGTTTCCAACTTCCTGTTCAATACGGTGTGGGAAAAGGCTACGGGGCAGTTTTCAGTCAATGAGGATTTCACGTTCTCAGCAGTCGTTCTGGTTACCTTTGCCACAGGTGCGATTTATCTGTTGTGGAACGTCGTGTACCTGATGTACCATTACTTCGAACGCTACAAGGCCTCGTTGAAATACGAAGCGGCGATCAAAGAGATGGAACTCAACAAGCTGAAATCGCAACTGAACCCACATTTTATGTTCAACGCTTTGAACAGTATACGAGCGTTGGTGGACGAGGAACCCAAAAACGCAAAGGAGGCCATCACCCAACTTTCGAATATCCTTCGGAATTCGCTGATCATGAGCAGAAAAAAACTGATTTCTTTTCAAGACGAAGTGAGAACCGTACGGGATTATTTGGCTTTGGAACAAATCCGTTACGAGGAACGCCTGCGCGTGGAATGGGACATTGATCCGGAATGTATGTCCGTCTCCGTTCCTCCGATGATGATGCAGACATTGGTGGAAAACGGCATTAAACACGGTGTTTCCACGCTTCCCCAAGGTGGCGTTATCCGTTTCGAATCGCATATGGACAGCCACGGAAACCTATGCGTCAGCATTAGGAACAGTGGCCAGCTCAGCGTTTCCGAGAAGCCACGGGTAAAAACCGGCGGTGGATACGGCGTGGAAAACACGAAGGAACGCCTGAGGCTGATTTACGGAGACAGAGCCTCTTTTTCTCTGCGCAATGAATCCGAAGAGATGGTTTTGGTGGAATTGACAATTCCCGAGCAGGTAAGCAAAGCGGGAATTTTGGAAAACTAAGTAACTAAGTTATGATTTGGGTTCAGAGTATTATTTGCTATTTTGAATCCGAATAGGAATAAAATATCGACAACCTGTAAAAATAATAGCGCCAATGAAGACGATTGTCATCGATGACGAACGTTTGGCGCGCAAGGAGTTGATCAGTCTTTTGGAAGCGCATCCGATTGTGGATGTTGTTGCAGAAGCAGTCAATGCCGAGGACGCGCGCAACAAAATCGACGAAATAAAACCGGACCTCATCTTCCTGGACGTCCAAATGCCCGGCGAAACGGGCTTCGAACTTCTCGAAACACTGGATTTCTTTCCGAAGGTGGTGTTTGTGACCGCTTACGACGAATTCGCCATCAAGGCCTTTGAGGTGAACGCTTTCGACTATTTGCTGAAGCCGGTGCACCCTGAGCGCTTGGCGGAAACCGTAAAAAAGCTGGAAGCCGAATTCAGCGAAGAGCGGGAAGCCAAAGGCCAAGAGCCGGAATCAGCCGGCGGTTCGCAAAGGGGACCTTTGAGCGTACACGACCAAGTGTTTGTGAAAGACGGTGACCGTTGCTGGTTTGTCCGTCTTGAGAAAGTCCGTTTGTTCGAATCGGACGGAAACTACGTGAAGGTCTACTTCGACAAAAACAGGCCGATGATTCACCGCTCGCTCAACGCTTTGGACGAAAAACTTGACGACAAGCACTTCTTCCGGGCCAGCCGAAAGCATATCATCAACTTGAGCTGGGTCGAGAAAATCGAACCGTGGTTCAACGGCGGTTTGCTGGTGGAGCTGAAAGGCGGAGAAAAAATCGAAGTCAGCCGACGCCAAGCGGCCCGCTTCAAGGAAATGATGAGCCTTTAAGGCTTCGGTTTTCATTTTCCATATGAAACAAAAACGCGGACGGGATCGATTCCCGCCCGCATTTTTTTATTCCAAATATTCTAAGCCTGACAGGCCTGATTACTTTTTGGCCTGAGCTTTTTCCTTCGGCATCGGCTTATACTTTACGCCGGGCTCCAGGTTTTTGATCAAATTCACCAACAGCTTGGCCGCTACCGGATCTTTATCCGCTGAGTTCAGCTCCATTTCGCTGGCCACCACTCGGCCCAATCCTACCTTAATCTCAACCAAAGGCGATCCGGACATGTCTTTCAACTGCTCTTGCGGATTGCCCAAGTAAACGTGCGGACGCAAATACGTTGCGAATTCCGTCACGCCATTTTTCTTTTTGAATGTATAAGATCTTCGGCAAGCGATCGGAATGTCTCTTCCTTCGGCGCGCCACCAGCTCAGCTCCATCGGATCGATTCCGTCGAAAATCGGCGACTCGGGAATGCGCATATTCACGATTCGGCCCGTGCGCTCGTACAATCCGGCCACTACGTTGCCGTGGTTCCACTTCAGGTGTTTGCCCGGGTGAATCAACAGAACTTCCGTTCCGTTCGAAGCCACACGCTTCACATCTTCCCAGTTGTAAGGCACTTCGTTTTCGGCGTCTAGGTTCGCCACAACGAGCGTTTCGTCAGGAGCGATAAAACGCATTTGCGTCAAATCGTCCAAATTACGGTACGGTACGCCCAGCGCGTCAAAAGCCTTGCGGGTGTCGCCAGTAAGGTCAAACAACGCCACTTTGCGGTCTTTCAACTCCGCCCATTCTTTTTTGGCTACAGTCAGATTGTATTCGTTTTGGCTCACCGATTTTCCATCGACTTTGTAATCGAGCTTCAGCTGATATGTCCCTTTCAGCTTCGGCATATTCTCAGGAATTCGGATTTGGGAAGAGAATTTCTCGATTCCGTAATTCTCAACCGATCCGGTAGACACTTCGCCAGAAGCCAAAGTCTCTTCGCCGGAAACGATTTGCCAGAACACTTTGCCCGGTTTCAGGTCGCTACCGTCAGCTTTGTCGTTTACGATGTAAATATCAGGATTCACGGCATCGCCGGCCCAGAAATTACGCCCGAAGAGCTCGGCGCTTACCAATACGGGATCCAGAGCCTTTTTCATGCTCTCGGCCACCGGGTAAGGCTCGATTTTGTCTGCGTCGTACACGTCGCGGTACCAGCATACGTTGGCGAAGAACAATACGCCGGAGTTCATCGGGCTGGTTCTTCTGATCACTTCGCAAAGTTCTTTCGACATAAAAGCGTTACGGTTCAGGAAGTAAGACGGATCTTTGTCTTCCCAAGCCCAATCGCCTACCCAAGCGTGCGGAACGTAATGCTTGTAGATGTATTTACGTGTCGGGTGGCCGGTATCGTTGTTCGGGTATCCGGTAGACGCTTCCTGGCTGAAGAACGGACGGTCGGCGTTAGCTCCCGGCGTCCAGTAAATCCGCTTGGCCCAGTCGCCGTTATAGATTTGGTAGAAATCGCGGTTGTACCAAGTGAAATAGATATGGCGGTCATCGATATCTCCGTCGTCGATGTTATTCGGCTTGAGAATCTTCTCGTAATCGTCCTCTACTCTGGCATAACCCGAATCGGCGGAAATCGGACGTGTCGGGTCCAGCTTACGGATTTCCTTGATCACGTCGCTGAGCACTTTCCATTTGCGCAAGCGAACCTCCATCGGATCGTTGTGGTAGAACATCGTGAAATACATCTCGTTGTTCACAGTCCAAACGAGAAGTGACGGGTGGTTGCGGTATTTGCGCACCAAGGCTAACATTTCCTCTTTCCAGATCTCCAACAATTGGCCGTCAGGCATACTGCCGATCATCAGCCACGGCCAAGTTCCCTCGTAGCTTACGCCTACGCCTTGGCGGTCGGCGGCGTCCATCCAGACGCTGGTAAAAGGCGAACCGTGCGAGCGTGTAGCTAACTGGTTGCCGTCGTGCATCATCTTGAAAAATTTGTTCGCCAATTTCTCGTCCGTCGGAGCGATGCCGCACGGAGGGTGGTTGGCGCCCATCAGACGGTAAGGATGCCCGTTGAGCATAAAACGGTTACCGTCCGTGCCGAAGGTCCGGAAACCGGTAGTTATGGTCTTGCTGTCGATTTTACGGCCTTCTGAGAGTACGTTTACCGTCAGCGTGTACAAATTCGGCGTTTCCGGCGTCCACAGTTTCGGATTTAGCGAAGGCGTAGACAGCGTTACGGTTTTGGTCTCGCCGGCGCCAATGTTAACGGCTTGTCCTTTTTCAGAAGAGAAAAACAGTTTTTTGCTTCCGCTTTCCCTGATTTCGTAAGAAACCTCAATGTTTTTGCTTTCGCCCGAATTCAGGATCGAAATATCCATATCGGCCCCGTCAGTTCGGGTTTTTGCGAAAATATCATCCACACGGACAGGATCGGTGATCACAAGGCTTACCGGTTGCCAGATACCGCCTTCGTAGTTTTTGAACATACCGTGCGGAAGCGAGGTAAGCATATCCTTGGTCACGTCCACCGAAACGGCGCGGGCCACAAATTCATCACCCGATCCGTCATCTTTTTTCTTCCATTGGGCTTTTACGTTTACGGCGATGAGGTTTTTGCCCGGCTTGAGCAAATCCGTCACATTAAAACCGAAATCGCCGAACATGCCTACGTGGTCGCCGGCTTTTTGTCCGTTAACCCATACCGAAGCGATTTTGGAAACGGCCTCGAAATAAAGCTTAACCCGCTTGTTGCCGATGTTTTTCGGAACATTCACCCAGTGCCTGTACCAAGCGCCCGTGGCTTTTTGGTAATCGAAGGTATAATTTCCGCAACGTTCCAATTCCTTTTGGCGGTAATTGTCCGATACGCCACTATGGTTGTCCGGCATATGCCCGGCTTTTTCCATGTGCATCCAGTTGCCCTTTGGCGTCCAGAATCCCGGAACTTCCATTACGTGCCAATCATTATCAGCCTCAGAAGGATTCTGGGCTTTTGCCGGAGCGTCGTATTCAGGCATAAAAAGCCAATTGCCGTCAAGCGAAATTTCCGTACGGCCCTTGGTGTTTACCCTAATTGATTTCGCTCTGTATTTAGCGCGTTGTTTCTTGCGTTTGGCCTCTTTTTGCGAAGCTGTGAGCCCCGGCAACGGTTTGGTTTCGGCGTTGTCCAAAGCCGACATCTCCGAAGCCGACAAGGCTTTTACCGTAACGTCGCGGTATTCGGTGGTTACGTAACCGCCACCCAAGATGATTCCACCCGGAGACAATGGCTCTTTTTCGCTGATTTTAACCAAAGGCTGTTTTTCATCGCCCAAGAAAATAGCAGTCTTGCCGTTCCAGTGCGTGATGCGCAGATCGTACCAAGTGCCCGGCACGGGATGAAAAGCCACAGGACGCAAAGCCAGCATTTTGTCTTTGCCCACCGGCTCGTAACGACACAGGTATACATCGTCGGCATTACCGCCACGCAAAGCGAAGGCATAGCGGGTTTGCCTATCCGCAAAAGCGAAACCGGCCCAGATCATGGCTTCTTTCTCGCCTTTGGGAGCCCTGGCCTTAAAGCGCATTTCAAAATTTTCGTGCTCGTGACCCGAAGCGCTAACAAAAGCGTCTTTCAACCTCAACACCTCGCCGTCCAAAACTTCGGCGTCCCCTCTACCTACAGGTGTCCAGCGCTGTTCGAAGTCCGAAAAAGTCAGCTTTTCGGCTTCGGCCCTTTGTTGGGCTTTTGAGAAAACCGCCAACAGGAGAAGTGGCAGTGCTAAAAAAATCGTTTTCCTAATCATTGCGATATGATTATTTGAGATAAATAAGGAAGCCCTTTTGGCTACAAGTCTAAAAATACGGCAAACCAACGGCTTAGCATAAATTCACGGAGCGGAATAGGCTCGGAAACCCCTTATAAAAACAAAGGCTCTAAGGATCGATCAAAAGTGTTATTCATTTTTAAGATGAAAAAAGGCCTCAAAAGAAAAAAACCGACCCCGCATAAAGCGATGACCGGTTTCCTCATCCCCATAAACAACTTTATCCTCTAGTACTCTCCGTAAACCTTGTATACCGGTTCGGCCAAAAAGTCATTTTCCTGATCACACGCAAACCTGATCACCTCCCCGATTTGCTCGGCTTTCACCCATTTGTCAAAGTCGGCATCGGGCATCGCTTTTCTGTTCAGCGGAGTGTCGATGATGTTGGGCACCACCGTAGAGCACCGCACGTTGTGTTTCCGTCCACTCTCGTTAATGATTTCGGCAAGGTGCTTCACCATTCCCTTCGAGATGGAATAAGCCACACTACCGTGGGCCGCGTTGATGTCAAAAGCTCCGCGGGCGCTTACCAAGACTATACGGCCTCCCTTATTCCGCTTCATGACCGAATAACCTTGTTTGGCCAGATGAAAAGCCGTTTTGAAATTCAGAAAAACCATTTTGTCAATCGAAGCCTCATCCGTCGCTTCCAAATCGCCCATCATAAATCCTCCGACCAAAGAAACCACGGCGTCAACATGCCCGTATTTCTTTTCCCATACCTCCATATTCCGCCCCACTTCCTCTTCCCTGGTCACGTCCATCGGCACTATTTCCAACTTTCCGTTATCCTTAAAGCGCTCTTCCAGAAACTTGACCTGATCCGGCAAACCCAACTGCGTCAACGCCACCACTTGGTAATCTGCCTTAAGAAATGATTCGACTACCGCACGGCCCAATCCGCCCGCAGCTCCGGAAATAATAACTGTTTTTGACATTCTTCTGAATTTGGAAAATGAGTGATACTGTATTCAAAAGACAAAAACAGCAGAGAGGGTTTTATTTTTTGGAAAAATCGGACAAGATGACGGTGAATAGGTATAAAAAAAGCCGGTCTGGAAAATTCCAAACCGGCTTTGTGGGCCCTACTGGATTCGAACCAGTGACCCCCTGCTTGTAAGGCAGGTGCTCTGAACCAACTGAGCTAAAGGCCCTTCTTTATTCTACTCCGAAGAGTCGTGATTCGACTGGGGCTCGAACCCAGGACCCTCTCCTTAAAAGGGAGATGCTCTACCAACTGAGCTATCGAATCTAACCAATGTGTTGTGGGCCCTACTGGATTCGAACCAGTGACCCCCTGCTTGTAAGGCAGGTGCTCTGAACCAACTGAGCTAAAGGCCCTTCTTTTTATTCTGCTCCGAAGAGTCGTGATTCGACTGGGGCTCGAACCCAGGACCCTCTCCTTAAAAGGGAGATGCTCTACCAACTGAGCTATCGAATCTAACCAATGTGTCTGTGGGCCCTACTGGATTCGAACCAGTGACCCCCTGCTTGTAAGGCAGGTGCTCTGAACCAACTGAGCTAAAGGCCCCTCTTTTTCTTTACTCTAACTCCGAAGAGTCGTGATTCGACTGGGGCTCGAACCCAGGACCCTCTCCTTAAAAGGGAGATGCTCTACCAACTGAGCTATCGAATCTAACCAATGTGTCTGTGGGCCCTACTGGATTCGAACCAGTGACCCCCTGCTTGTAAGGCAGGTGCTCTGAACCAACTGAGCTAAAGGCCCTTCTTTATTCTACTCCGAAGAGTCGTGATTCGACTGGGGCTCGAACCCAGGACCCTCTCCTTAAAAGGGAGATGCTCTACCAACTGAGCTATCGAATCTAACCAATGTGTTTGTGGGCCCTACTGGATTCGAACCAGTGACCCCCTGCTTGTAAGGCAGGTGCTCTGAACCAACTGAGCTAAAGGCCCTTCTTTTTCTTATCCTAACTCCGAAGAGTCGTGATTCGACTGGGGCTCGAACCCAGGACCCTCTCCTTAAAAGGGAGATGCTCTACCAACTGAGCTATCGAATCTAACCAATGTGTCTGTGGGCCCTACTGGATTCGAACCAGTGACCCCCTGCTTGTAAGGCAGGTGCTCTGAACCAACTGAGCTAAAGGCCCTTCTTTTTATTCTGCTCCGAAGAGTCGTGATTCGACTGGGGCTCGAACCCAGGACCCTCTCCTTAAAAGGGAGATGCTCTACCAACTGAGCTATCGAATCTAACCAATGTGTTGTGGGCCCTACTGGATTCGAACCAGTGACCCCCTGCTTGTAAGGCAGGTGCTCTGAACCAACTGAGCTAAAGGCCCTCTTTTTTATTCCACTCCGAAGAGTCGTGATTCGACTGGGGCTCGAACCCAGGACCCTCTCCTTAAAAGGGAGATGCTCTACCAACTGAGCTATCGAATCGTAAAGGGATAAACGCCAAACTTGAATTTCTGTTGTCGTTTTCCGTAATTGGACTGCAAATGTAGTCGGTTATGTTTGAAAGCCAAAACTTCTCTGTGAAAATTATCAAATTATTTTCGCTTCTTATCTTCCTTTGTTCAGCCCAAAAAGGCTTCTCCGCAGATAGGGAAAATTTAGCAAAAGCGGACTCCCTGTTTTCTAAAAGCCAATATGAGCAGGCTCTGACGATATACGAAGACATCTTCACCAAAGAGCAAAAGTACTCTGATTCAATGCTGTTACGCATGGCCTTGATATACGAACTGGGGGGTAATTACGCAAAAAACCTTTACTTCCTTAATTTGTACTATTCGAACACTAGCAGTCGTTCGACTTTGGAAAGAATAAACACCATAGCCAAGAAGCACGAGCTGTCTGGCTACGAGTTTTCCGACCGGGAACGTGTGCTCAATTGGATGCGGACACAACGGTCGGTCATAAATATATCGGCCTTGGCATTGCTGATTTTTTTCTCCGGAATACTTTTTTTCTTACGTAAGAGAAAAAATATCCGACCGATTTTGGGCGGGACCTTCCTTTGCCTCACTACCTTGGGTATTTCCCTTGAGCTCAACCTCTCCTCCATACCCCCCACCAAAGGCATTGTCCTAAACGACAACGCTTGGCTAATGGACGGCCCTTCGTCCGCCGCGGACGGTTCTTTGAAAGTTCCGAAGGGCAATAAACTGAAGGTTATCGGCAAGGAAGACATTTGGTATGAAGTGACTTGGGAGGGACGGACAGGCTATATTCGGGAAGGGAATCTCGGAGTCGTTATATAAACGTCTCCAAAAAGCGTTTTCAAGCCCGCCACAATGCTTTTCGGCACTCTCCTAGAGTGTACGTCCAAACCCGGGAACAACAGCCTCTAAAGGGGATTTTACAAAAAGTGGAAATCAAGGGCAAAACAAAAAGGGCCATCCAAACGGACGGCCCTTTTTTGCTAGTCGCAATATTTTTGCGGAAAAGGATGATTACGAGTACATCACCTCTTTTACGGCTTTAACTGTCTTCTCAACGTTTGGCAAGATAGCCTCGATCAAAGTTGGGGCGTATGGTAACGGAACATCCCAGCTGTTTACCTTGCGTACAGGAGCGTCAAGGTAATCGAAAGCATTTTGCTGAATGTGGTACGTGATATCGGTAGCCATAGACGCCATAGCCCAAGCTTCCTCAACGATAACCAAGCGGTTGGTTTTCTTCACAGACTCCACGATAGTCTTGTAGTCCAACGGACGTACGGAACGAAGGTCGATCACCTCGGCGCTTACGCCCTCTTTGGCAAGCTCCTCGGCGGCGGCGTTAGCCACTTTCATCATTTTTCCGAAAGACACCAACGTCACGTCAGTACCTTCGCGAACAACGTCGGCCACGCCGATCGGAATGATGTATTCGCCCTCAGGCACCTCCCCCTTGTCTCCGTACATCAACTCCGACTCCATGAAGATCACAGGGTCATTGTCACGGATAGACGCTTTCATCAAGCCTTTGGCGTCTTTTGGGTTAGAAGGAACCACTACTTTCAGACCAGGGCAGTTCGCATACCAGTTTTCGAAGTTCTGGGAGTGCTGGGCACCCAACTGGCCGGCGTTACCCGTAGGTCCGCGGAAAACCATCGGAATAGGGAACTGGCCACCCGACATGGACAGCATCTTGGCGGCGGCATTGATCACTTGGTCAATGGCCACGAGCGAGAAGTTGAAGGTCATGAACTCGACGATTGGACGGAGGCCATTCATGGCCGCTCCTACGCCGATACCCGCAAAGCCAAGCTCGGTGATTGGAGTGTCGATCACTCGCTTAGCGCCGAACTCGTCAAGCATTCCCTGACTCACCTTATATGCGCCATTATACTCGGCAACTTCCTCGCCCATGAGGAAAACGTTCTCATCGCGACGCATTTCTTCACTCATCGCTTCCCTAAGGGCTTCCCGAAATTGTATCTGTCTCATGGTGTTATTAGCTGATAGTTGTTTCAAAGGACGTGTAAATTTAAGACTTGGGAAACAATAAACAAACGTCCTCGACGCATTCGAACGCCCATATAAAAAAAAGCCCGTCACTGGGACGGGCCTTATAAATCTTATCTATAATCTCGGATCGAGCTTATTTCACGGCGTTGGTGAAGTCGCTGCTTGCTGAGATTTTAGAGAACTCAAGGTCGTTAGCCGCTTTGGCTTTCAAGCTTGGGTCGATCTTAACAGCCTTTTTCAAAGCGTCAACAGCTTTAGAGCTGTTGTTCTGACGAGCGTAAGCTACGGCTTTCACATAGTAAGCCAAAGCGAAGTCGCCGTTGATTTCAGTAGCTTCGTCCAAAGAAACCACAGCGTTCTGATACTCCTTGTTCAGCAACTGAGCCAAACCTTTGTTGAAGGCGTTAACAGCAGTCTTGTCTGAAGCAGCGAGAGTAGCGATAGCGTCGCCGTACTTAGCCATACGGATTTCGATAGCACCGCGAGTTCCGTTGATAGCGGCGGCCGAGTAAGAATCAGGACGCAAAGACACAGACTTGGCGATAGTACCGTAAGCTTTGGCAATGTTGCCTTGCAGGTAGTAAGCAGCGGCCAAGTTAGCGTAAGCCTCTGGGCTCTCAGTTTGTCTGTTGGCAGACTGAGCTTGGTTGATAGCTTTCTCAACGAGGCTGTTGCGCGCAGAACCTTCAGCTTTTTCAGCTTTGGCTACATATACACCCGCCAAGTTGTTGTGAGCCTTCCAAGCGTTTGATTTCTTGATCACAGCTTTGTAGATAGCCTCTTTCTCGTCCAATGAAGGAGTCAGGTGAGCAGCCCACAACAATTCGCCGTCTGACAATGAGTCAGCCGAAAGCGAACCGTTAGCGATTTGCTTGGCCATAACAGCGATAGTCGAGTTAGGCTTCTTCTCGATAACAGTCAAGATCTCGGTGCGAGCGTTACGCAACTTAGGGTACAGACCGTTGAAGATAGTCTTGTAGAAGGGAAGCTCAGCCAAACGGTCCTGCTTCTCTTCGAAAGTTCCGGCGCCGTTAACGATGCGCAAGCACTCCTGCTTCTGAGCGGCAGTAAGCTTGTCGAAGCTGTCCAAAACAGTTTTGAACTGTCCCCAATCGTCAACTACTGGCTTCAATACGAAGTCGATCTTGTCAGCTTCGCCTTTGTAGTCGTAGCGTCCCATCAAAGTACGGTACTGCTTCTCGATAGCTTGGGCACGCTCTTCGGCCAAGTTTGAGTTTACACGCTCAGTACCTTCTGGCGAGTGAGTACCAGTGATGATAACCTTACGAGTAACGTTTTTCTCAGCTACGAAAGCTTTGAATGACTTAGCCTCGTCGCGGTTAGTCGACATGTAGAGGTTCAGTCTTGGGCTTCCTTGCGGGAAGAAGAACTCAACGTAAGTCGGCTCCAACTCCTCAGCGTCAGTGTAACCCGGGTGAGCGTAAGCGGCGTTGGCTACGTTCTCCACCAAAGTAGAAGTAGTGATCAAACCTTTCGCGATAGCGAAATCCTTGATAGCTTTCTTCTCCTTGCCGGCCTTAGTGGTAACAGTACCGTCCACTACCAAATCACCGTTGGTGATGTCAGAGTTGTAAGGGAAAGCGAACGACTCAGTCTTCTTAGGCTTAGCCGACTTATCAGGGTAATCGTCACCTTTGAAAGTAACATCGTTAAGGTCGATCTCCTTGCTTCCGTATTTGTATGAAGGGTCGATTGTGTAATCGTAACCCGGCTTCATCATTTTAGTCGGCAACACTGCTGAAAGCTCGAAAGCTACGGTGTCGGCGTGTACTTCAAGCGGATCGGGAGTAGCTTTAACGTCCTGCTCTTTGGCGAGCTTGGCCATTTTGTTCAGCGTACACCCTGAAAAAGTCGCGGCTCCCGCAACTAACATCAATGGGAGGATACGTATCTTCATCTTGACAAACGGATTTATATTTGGTTGCAATTAAAAGCGAAATTATCCTTATAATACAAGCATTGCAAAACTCATAAAGAAAAATGCCGTATATTGAAATAATTTAATAGAATAGTCCACCCAATGGTATTAAGACCCCGACAAGCATGAAAAATATCCGAAAATTCATTGACCATCAAGCCTTTGGCGTATGCGCCAAGCTTGCCGAAAAATTCCAATTACCGATCTATAAAATAAGACTGTGGTTTATCTATTCCAGTTTTTTCACCTTAGGGTCCTCTTTCCTCGTTTACATCTCTCTCGCATTCGTGGTGGAAATCCGGAAAGCCCTAAGGCAACGTTATAACCAATTTTGGTATAACTAAAGTCCAGACCGCACTTTTGGCAACAAGCCAATCAAGGGCAACAGTCTGGAACAACGCCCACTAAGTTAGGAAAATCCTGTTGAAGTTCGTGCGTTTTTCTCCTCGGATTGAAAGCCCAAATCAGAAAAGCGGGACTTTTTTCGCACAAAATAATCAAAGACTATCAGTCCACGATATTGAGTGGGCGCATCCGACACGAAAGCCAGACTTTTTTTTCTCTTTTTTCTTTTCTTACGGTGTTCGGCGAACGACAGCGTAAAATCCCTAAAAGCTTTCAAAACCGCCTTGCCGTCACCGGGAACGCCCCCTCCGAAAAACCGAAGAGCCGCCACCATATCCAAACCCAAGCGGAGCGGCATCTTCCATAACAAGTGCCTTCCTTTAGTATTCAGATAAAGTACGCTTAGCGAGTTCCGAAAATTCAAATATGTTTTCCGAGGATTCCCTTGCGCCAGTGTTCCGCCACCTACATGGTAAACGGAGCTTTCCCCGCAATAGTACACTTTTCGTCCCATCCGGTGGATTCTCCAACAGAGATCAACCTCTTCCATATGGGCGAAGAAGTCCTCGTCGAATCCGCCTAACTGGCGGAAGACATCCGAACGGACCATCAGCGCAGCGCCCGTGGCCCAGAAAACAGGCCGGGTGTCGGCGTAAGTTTCGGAATCTTTTTCCGTATGATCAAACAGCCGGCCTCGGCAAAACGGATAGGCCAAAGAATCGATGTAGCCACCCGCCGCTCCGGCATATTCGAGTTTTTCAGGCTCTGCGTGCGAAAGTATCTTTGGCTGTACGGCCGCCACTTCATGGTCGGAGTCTAGCAAGCGAACAATCGGATCCAGCCAACCCGGTGTCACCTCCACATCGGAGTTGAGGAGCATATAATACTCCGCCTCCACGTGTTTGAGTCCGTCGTTATAGCCTTTGGCGAAACCGCCGTTTTCCTCGTTGACGATCAAGCGCACGTCCGGGAATCGCTCACGCAGAAAGTCTACGGAATCGTCGGTAGACCTATTGTCCACCACTACAATCTCCGCATCCCCCGAATAATCGGTTACCGAAGGCAGGAACTTTTCCATCAAAGCCCTACCGTTGTAATTAAGTATTACTACCGCTACTTTCTTCGTCATACTCGCCTTTATCTCATCCCGAATTTAAGCGATTCGTATTCAAAGTAACGTATTTGCCTCCCCAAAAGTGCCTTTTTAACACATTCGTCATCATTTTAGCGCATTATCGTAATTTGGAAAAGTGTAACTCCTTGAGTTTCGTGAAGTCTTCGCCCGAATCCAGAAGTACCCAATCACAATGTAAGTATTCCGCTTTTTCCTGTCCGTCGCTTTTCATTCCCCTAAAATCGTAGTCCGAGGAAATACCGTAATACTTCGCGTCCACTTGCCTCAATCTGGTACTTAGCGGGAATACCGCCACTTGACGATAGTCGCGTTTGTTCAACCAATCCATCGCTTCCGGAATACTTCTGATGCGCTCGCCACCCAGTGTGTTTATAAGAAATCCGTCGTCCAGCAAATCCGCTATTTTCGCTTTTCGCAAATCCGGATTTTCCACCATCGACAACCAATAGTAGAAGCAGCTTTGGCTACGGTTATCCGGAAAAGTGTCTTCGAATATTTCCGAATCCACCGGTTCGGATTTCGTCACCGTCACGCTTTTCATCAACGGAAGACTCGCCTTGCCTTTGCATTCCAGCTTTACTTCATAATGCCGCATTCCGGAAGTCAGCCTGTCCTCAATATCCAAAAGCTGGAACAATACGCGCGCCGTGAGCGTCACTTCGGTTTCGGAAGTCTCGGTTACACTTACGCGCGCCACTCTGTGCGAACGCAACTCGCCCATATTCCTTTCGGAAAGCGCCACTTCCATGCCTGCTTTATCAAGCGTATCGCCATTGGAGGCCGTAAAGACAAAATCCTGAGACAAGGCGCTTTCTATTTGGGCAAAACCCATCGCCGGGCGCTCCCACACGCCAAACCAACGGTAAAACTGCGCCTTAGCCTCATGACTTTCCATCGATTCCAGATAATCTCTCTCTTTCATCCCCGTTATTTTAAGAGCCTAGCCGGCCCGGTTACGGACTCGCCAAGCTATGCGAAACAAGTTCTTTTCCCGGCAAAAAGGCCGATGTAATTGAAAGAGGACAGAATGGCTTTTGTTTTGGCGCAATGCCTTGTGACCATAATCATATGGATAAAAAAGCCAGCTACCGTACCTTAGCGCATAACCAGAGGGAACTGTAAATGGAAGGTATCAGAGAGAAAAAAACGGTCAGAAAACCCGCCAATAAAAAACGGAACGGACTAAGGAAAAGGCTATATAATTGGTCAAAAAAATGGCACAAATACCTCGGGCTGTTTCTGGCCGGTTTTATCATTTACACGGGTTTTTCCGGAATCCTGCTCAACCACCCTTCCGAAATCGCCGGTTGGTCCGTACATAAATCTTGGGTCCCGGAACGCTACCATCCTTACAACTGGAACCGAAGCGCCCTAATCAAAGCCGTTTACAATCCCAAAAACGAATCGTCACTGCTCGTGGCCGGAAAACAAGGCGTCTGGCGCTCCGATGATGGCGGTTTTACGTTCCGTCCAGACATGGCCGGAGCATTCCCCGAATCCCGCTACCTCCGAAAAACCAACGATCTGCTTATCCATAACCAAACGGCTTTCGCCGGAACTTTCGGCGGACTTTTCTCCAAAAAACTATCCGAAACGGATTGGAAAGAAATCCCTTTGGGCGATAAAAAAGAGGACGTAAAAGCCGTATTGGAAACTCCTAACGGCCTAATAGCGATCAGCAAAAACGGAGCTTTCAGAAAAAAAGCCTCCGGCGAATTCGAGCAAGTAATCCTTCCCCGCCCAGACAAAAACTCCATGAGTTTGATCGATTTCACCTTCGCTCTGCACAGCGGATGGCTATGGGGACTCCCGGGCCGCATCGTTTTCGACATCGTCGGACTCGCCACCGTTTTCCTCAGTGTTTCGGCCATTTACATTTTCATATTCCGAAAAAAGAAAAAGAACAAAGCGACAAAGAAGCGAATGGCCTTTTTTGTCAAATACCATAACAGCATCGGTTTTTGGCTTTGCGGTTTTATCCTAATTACGTCAATCACCGGAGCCTTTATGCGTCCGCCATTGCTCGCCGCTTTGGCAAACGGGAAAGCGCCTTCAATCCTGTTGCCTTCCTATTTTGAGGAAAACCCTTGGTACCACACCATCCGAAACGCCTGCTACGACACGGAAACGGACCGGATTATCATTGACACCAGCGAAGGCCTTTGGGCCGGCAAGTCAGACCTGAAATCGGATTTCACGCCATTGGATTGGAGCGTCAATATTTTCCCAATGGGCTGTACGGTCCTGCGCCCCGAAGGTGACGGCCATTTTCTGGTCGGATCGTTTTACGGACTTTATAACTACAAAGAGGGCGACGACTACGCAACCGACGCGCTTACGGGCGAAAAAGTAAAACCGTACGCCGGCATCCAGCGTCCCGGACGCTTTATCACCACCGGATATTTCCAAACGACCGGCGGAACACGCTATGTCAGCACCCACGGACAGGGGCTTTTGCCGATAGACAGGCCTCAGAACATGAACGCCTTTATGATGCCAAAAACAATGGCCGGCGATTACAGAATGCCACTTTGGAATTACATGTTCGAGCTCCATAACGCCAGACTTCTGAACGACATCTTCGGCAAATGGACAATCCTGGTCATTCCGCTTGCGGGAATTATCCTGACCCTGATTAGCCTTACGGGAATTTTCGAATACTGCTACCGCAAATACAGATTCTTTCGAAAATAAAAGCGCCGAAGGGGCAAAGCCCTCCGACGCCGGATTTTGGATACGTGTTCAACTCAAAAACATGTCCGCCGGAGCCTTAAAGGCTCCTTCAACACCACTATCATAGTAACTATGAATAATCTCCCCCTCATGCGGACACCCGAAATAAGCAAATAACATTTTAATCTACAAACATATGTTACGAGATGCCGATATCCTGTTACCAGCGACACGAAAATAGATAGGCCAGTATTCAGCGACTGTATAATTCGTAGCTCTTCGGGCCGAAAACCTACACCGTCCCCACAAGACCCAAAACTTAACTTTTTCACAACAGCCACAGTCCCACCTACCCTCACAACTGGAAGACAGATGATTTTCAGGCTAAAATATGCGGAGAATAGGACATCTTTTTAGAAGAAAATAGATGTCAAATGATCTTTTTTAACATTACCTTTACCTGCGAAATCACCGGGGTTCGGCGCTAACCTTTCGCCGTACTTCCGTAAGGCATCTTCACGTACAAACGTATCTAAATCAAGCGATGACAAGAATCAACCTGCACGCTAAAGGCGCTTTTTCGCCACGGCATCTTGGTTCCGGAAACGAAGGGATTGACAGGATGTTGGAGACCGTCGGAGTCGGTAATGTCGAGGAATTGATCGACCAAACCGTACCGGAAGCCATCAGACTCAAACAAGACCTGATGTTACCGGACGCGCTTAACGAAACCGAATTTTTGGAACAGTTTCGTAGCATCGCATCCAAGAACAAAATTTTCAAGTCCTTCATCGGCGCCGGCTACCATGACTGCCACACACCCACGGTCATTCTCCGGAACATCTTGGAAAATCCGGGCTGGTATACGGCTTACACTCCTTACCAAGCGGAAATCGCCCAAGGCAGACTCGAAGCGCTAATCAACTTCCAGACCATGGTCTCTGACTTGGCCGGCATGGATATCGCCAACGCGTCGCTCCTCGACGAGGGCACCGCCGCCGCGGAAGCCATGAGCATGTTCCTCGCGCTCCGCAAAGGAAAGAAGAAGAAGGGCAACGCCAACAAATTTTTCGTAGACAGCCGAGTGCTGCCCCAAACCCTCAGCGTAATGCGCAACCGCGCCTTGCCTATCGGTGTGGAACTCGTAATCGGCGACATCTCAACACTGGACCTGACGGACGAGGCGCTTTACGGCGTAATGTTCCAATACCCTGACAGCGACGGGGCCGTCACCAACCACAAAGAACTTATCGAGACGGCGCACGCCAACGAAGTGAAAGTAGCGGCCAGCGCTGACTTGCTCAGTCTCGCTATCCTGACGCCTCCGGGCGAAATGGGCGCCGACGCCGTAGTGGGCGTAGCGCAACGTTTCGGCGTACCGATGGGATACGGCGGACCACACGCAGGCTTCTTCGCAACTCGCGAAGACTACAAGCGACAGATTCCGGGCCGTATCATCGGCGTATCGAAAGACCGCCACGGCGACAAGGCTTACCGCATGGCCTTACAGACTCGCGAACAGCACATCAAACGTGAGAAAGCCACTTCGAACATCTGTACTGCACAAGTACTTTTGGCCGTAATGGCCGGTATGTACGGCGTATACCACGGAGCCGATGGCGTTAAGAATATCGCTTTGCGTACCCACGGCCTTACCAAGGCTTTGGACAAAGGGCTCGCCTCATTGGGTTACGCCCAACTGAACGCCACTTTCTTCGATACACTTAAAATCGAAGTGAGCGCCGAGGAAAAAGCCGAGATCCGTCGTGTGGCCGAAGAAAAGCAAGCGAACTTCCGCTACTTCGACACTAATCACATCGGTGTTTCTTTTGACGAAACAACTACGGTTAAGGAACTCGATCTCGTGTTGGGCATATTCGCCGACGTGGCCGAGAAAGGTTACGACCTGCAGGCCATCACCGAAGAGATCGACTTCGTGATGCCGGAAGGTCTTGCCCGTACTTCGGAGTATATGACTCACGAAGTATTCCAGCAGTACCACACCGAGCACGAAATGCTCCGCTACATCAAGCGCCTTGAGAACAAGGACTTGTCATTGACGCATTCGATGATTTCTCTCGGATCATGTACCATGAAGCTGAACGCCACTTCGGAAATGATCCCGGTGACTTGGCCTGAGCTTGGCAAGGTTCATCCGTTTGCGCCAGTGGATCAGGTACATGGCTACCGCGAAATCTTCAAAAACTTGGAAGCTTGGCTGAGCGAAATCACCGGTTTTGCCGGAACTTCCCTCCAGCCTAACTCGGGCGCCCAAGGCGAATTCGCCGGACTGATGGTTATCCGCGCTTACCACGAAAGCCGTGGCGAAGGGCACCGTAATATCGCCATCATCCCGACTTCGGCCCACGGAACCAACCCTGCCAGCGCCGTAATGGCCGGTATGAAAGTAGTTCTCGTAAACTGCGACGACCACGGCAACATTGACGTGGAAGACCTCCGCGCCAAAGCCGAAGAGCATAAAGACAACCTTTCTTCTTTGATGATCACTTACCCGAGTACGCACGGCGTGTTCGAGGAGAGCGTCATCGAAATTTGCGATATCATCCACCAAAACGGCGGACAGGTATATATGGACGGCGCCAACATGAACGCCCAGGTAGGCTTGACCAGCCCGGGCAACATCGGGGCGGACGTTTGTCACCTGAACCTCCACAAAACATTCTGCATCCCTCACGGCGGCGGCGGACCGGGCGTAGGCCCAATCGGCGTAGCCAAGCACCTCGTGCCGTTCTTGCCGGGCAACCCGCTCGTGCCGGAAGCAGGCGGAGAGCAGGCTATCGAATCCATCTCGGCGGCACCTTGGGGCAGCGCCAGCATCTTGCCTATCTCATACGCCTACATCGCAATGATGGGACCCGACGGCTTGACGCAAGCTACCAAAACCGCAATCCTGAACGCCAACTACATCAAGGCCCGCCTTGAGGAAGCCTACCCGATCCTTTACACCGGCGCCAACGGACGTTGCGCTCACGAAATGATCGTGGACTTCCGCCAGTTCAAGGAATTCGGTATTGAGGTAGAGGACATTGCCAAACGTTTGATGGACTACGGCTTCCACGCTCCGACCGTCTCGTTCCCGGTACCGGGCACGTTGATGATCGAGCCGACGGAAAGTGAGTCAATCGAGGAATTGGACCGCTTCTGCGAAGCGTTGTTGGCTATCCGTATCGAGATCCGCGAAGTAGCCGAAGGCGCCGCCGACGCTACGGACAACGTATTGAAGAATGCGCCGCACACTGTGGACACGATCACCGCCGACACGTGGAACCACTCTTACAGCCGAGAGAAAGCCGCTTACCCGCTCGGGTTCGTTCGCGAGAACAAGTTCTGGCCGTCGGTAGCCCGCGTGGATAACGCCTACGGCGACCGTAACCTCTACTGCTCGTGCATCCCGGTAAGCGACTACGCCGAAGTGGAGTAAGATAATTTGAGTAAAGGGTAAAGAGTATAAAGTAAATAGACTGCGTGAATGCTTTGGCAATCATTTAGGTCTTGAAACCTTTACTGGATAGAAATTGAAAGAGGCCCTGCTATGGGGCCTCTTTCTGTTTGGAATATTTTTTCTATTGCGCTTCCACCCTTTCAGGTTGCACCAAAGGGTATTCCTTATCATACAGCTTCAGGTTTCTTTCTTTCCACTCAGCCCCTTCCAAGAAAACCGGATGCGGCAAGCTCACGTCCCAATCGCCGAGCTTTTTGAGCATACGTTCCGTGCGTTCCAGATTCTTTAGGGAAACGTTCCTCTGCTCTGAAATGTCCGTAGGCAGGTGGAACAGCAACGGCAAACGGTCCGGCAGGCGGACCAGCTTCCAGTCGCCTTCGCGGATGGCGGCGTTGAAGGTAAAGCGCCACAGCAAAGTCTCGTGCGGGGGCTCTGTCTTTTCTCCCAAAACATAAGGCATAAGGTTTACGCCGTCGAATGTGGCGTCGGCCTTGCCACCCGCCAAGGCTACGAACGTAGGCGTAAGATCAAGTGACGATACCGGATTGGCGTAGCGCCCGCCCTTGGGCAAAGTGCCCGGCCAACTCACGGCAAACGGAACGCGGATACCGCCTTCGAGCAAAATCCCCTTTTGCCCGTTGTAAGGCGCGTTGACCGAAGCGTTATGGTTCACCGGTCCGCCGTTGTCGCTAAGAAACACCACTACGGTATTCTTGCGCAGGCCGTTGTCTTTCACGGCTTTCATAATCTTGCCCACGTTGATATCCAGACGATGGACCATAGCCGCGTAGGTCCGGCGGTGTTTGTCCTTAATATGCCCGAACAGCTTCAAATCCGCCTCGGTGGCGTGCATTGGGGCGTGCGGGGCGTTAAACGACGCGAACAGAAAAAACGGCTCGTCGCGGTGGCGCTTTACGAAGTCAACGCACTCGTCACCTTTGTCGTCGGTGATATAGGTGATGGGCGCGGGCGTTTTGTAATTGCACTCTATAGGGCTGAGATAACGCTTGCCGTTCGGCTCGGACTTGAAGTAGTGGTGTCCGCCGCCAGTGTATCCCCAAAACTCCCGAAAACCGCGCTTGGTCGGGTGAAACTGCGGTCGGTCACCCAAATGCCACTTGCCCACCAAGCCCGTAACATAACCCAAAGCGGAGAGCCTGTCGGCCACGGTGGTCTCGGTAAGGGGAAGGCCAAGGTATTCGGGATCAAAACCCGTTTGGCTAAAGCCGATATTGTTGTCGTGCCCGAAAGCCACTTGGTTGCGGCCCGTCAGCATGCCGGCCCGCGAAGGGCTGCATACCGGCGAAGACACGTAGCCCTCGGTAAAAGTGACGCCCGAAGCCGCCAACCTGTCGATATTCGGCGTGGCGATCTGCTTACTGCCGTTCATACTCAAATCGGCGAAGCCCAGATCATCGGCCAAAATCAGTATAAAGTTGGGCCTGCCGGACGGTTTGCGTTTCTTTCCCCCGTCCTTGGCCCGGACCGGGGCCGTAAAGGAAAGCCAAAAAAAGGCCGCCAAAAGTAATGCGCGTATCATAATGTCGTGTTGAAGTAAAAGGCTGACAAACGGTCGTTTGTCAGCTAAAAGTTTTTCCTAAGTTAGAACTTCATCCCCCATTTGCCCATCCCAAAACTTTCCTTAACTGTCACAAATGTAGTTTCGGGACATTTTAATGAAAATCCCCCTATCCCGACCCCGTGTAACAAAACAGCAAGATCGGTCAAGTCCCCTTAAAAACGGCGCGCTACCTTTCGGATATACTTAACTTCTTAACCGCCCGAAAGATGAAAAAGAAAAAAGCCTACATCGCTTTGGCCGTATTGGGAATCCTTGGCATCGCTGGTTACTTTTTGGTTTCCACGCTGTTTTCCGGTCCCTTGTATTCGGTAGGGGAACTCACCGAATCCCCAAGGTACGCCCACTTACTGAAAGCCTGCGACAAAACCGACAAAGCTAACCATTTCGTGCTCAACGACGACATCTCCATTTATTACCAAAAATACGGCGAAGGCAAACCGGCGCTGGTAATACACGGTGGCCCAGGAATACCGCCTTCCGGAGAGTGGCCGGGATTAGACCGGCTCACGTCCAGTTACGCCATGCACTATTACCACCAACGCGGATGCGGACAATCCACCCGGCCGTTTGACACCTTCGAATCGGGAAATTTTTTCGAGAACATGAAACTCTTGGACGAAAACTTAGGCATTCCCGCCCAATTGGCCGACATCGAGCAAATCAGAAAAAAACTGGGCACGGAAAAAATCACGCTGATAGGGCATTCTTTCGGCGGTTTTCTAGCCAGTCTATACGCTTCGGAATTCCCCGATAATGTCGAAGCCCTAGTCCTTATCGCTCCCGCGTCCGTACTGCGTATGCCCGTCGAGGGTGAAGACCTTTTCGGAACCGTCAGGTCCAAGCTTCCCGAAAACGAGAAAAAGAACTTCGACCTTTACCTCGAAAGGTTTTTCGACTTCGGTTCCCTTTTCGAAAAATCCGAAAGCGAACTGGCAAAACTCCACAGCGAATTCATACCCTACTACCAAATGGCCACGGGCATGCCTGTCGGCGGACACGTTGAAGGAATAGGCGGCTGGCACCAGTTCGCATGCTATATAAGCATGGGCAAAAAACACGATTACTCCAAGAGCTTGGCTAATATCAAAGCGCCCACGCTTATTCTTCACGGCGACAAGGACCTAAGCAAACCCGAAAGCGTAAAACTATACAGGGAGAATATCCCCGGAAACCGTTTTGAGCTGATCCGTGGCGCCGGACACTTTATCTTCGCCGACAGACCTAATGAGCTTTACCAAACCGTTTCGGAATTTCTGTCTTCCGCCGGAAACTAAAGCATAACAAAACCGGCACCGAACCTTTTGGCTCACGGTGTCGGTTTCTTTCGCCTAATTACTTAATGGCCTCTATCGAGAATAGAAAACCCTCATGCGTGTGGTTCAGTTTGTCTTCCCACAATACGGGACTGACACTCTGATAAGGTTGCGTGAAATACACTTCGGAAAATCCCAACCCTTTTATGTACTCATATAATTCCTCTTTCGAAAAATAGTCTGCGTTATGTTGGTGCGGTTGCCTTTTGGCTTTGTCAACATATCCCTCCTTCAACACTTTGTAAACATCTCCCGTTCGGCGCTCTTTTAACTCGTCCATCAAGCCCGAAGCCTCTCCATGGCGTTCCTTCACCGCCGAAAGCGTGGATGTCGCGTTGTGAAACAGAAAACCATCGGAAGGGGAGAAAGCCACACGGTTAGACGGTTCCTCATCGCTTCTTACTACATATTCACCATCTTGCCCAAACTCGGCGGACACTTTACCTTTATGCTTTTTGATAAACGCGTCCAGCTCCATATGGCTTTCCCTGCATTCGAAGGGGATTTTGGGAGACAAAAGACCGTGTCGCAACAGACGCAAACCATATTCGTAACAGTGGACTTTGGAGTGGAACACTCCGCCCTTCTTAAGCGCCTTGAAAGCCTCTTTGCAAAAATTCTTCGTCGCCTCTTTCGAGATATGCTCAATCACAAACGAGCTGAAAATAACCTCGGCCATATCACGCTCCAAGGGCAACGGTTCCAAAGACTCCAAATCAAAGAAAATATCGATCCCGCTTTTCTCGTAGTCGCTCGTTTTCAGGTCCACGTATGACCAAAAACCGAAACGGCTCCTCTGACTGCCCGCCCCTATATTGTAAAAGCGTTTCTGCCGAAGGCTTTCTTCCGGATAAAAATTACGGATAGACTTTTCCAAAAACTCGAACCGGAGCAACAGGTGTTTCACCTTCACGTTTGTCGAAAAAAAACGACGGCAAAAATTGCGGACCGCTGGCGACCGCTGGATAGATACGGTAAGTACCTTGTCAAACAAAGACTGCATAGCTTACACTTATATCGTACAGAGTAGATGGCAAAGCGTAAGACTCCTTAAAAATCATATTCCCGAAGCCTTAACTAATTCACCCCATGTACTTAGTAAAAAACAACACTCATAAAAATGAAGAATCAAACTAATGTAAATCAGGCAAATATTAAAGCATCGATAGGGTAAAAAGAGAAATAAAAAGCCAAAGAAAAAATACCAGCATCGGGTCCAAAATCCCGACACCGGCGAGAATCTTTTATTTTTTCAGGTTCACGACAAAAATCACAGGATTGGATTCCTCCGTCACACCGTCGATTTTGCCCTCAAGGTCATGGCCCCATTGATAAAAGTAGAGTTTATTGTCCGTCACGTCCAATGGCAAAAGCATCAGTGGCGTTTCTGACCATTCGGGCACCGAGAACCCGTTCACCAAATTAAACTCCTTGCCCGTTTTCATATCCCGGCAATACATTCTCGATTTGCGTTCGTACATATAAGACGAAAACAGGTACCGTTCCGTACGGAAAAGGTTCATAAGGCTTATCGCTCTGTTTTCTCCACGACCCTTCTCCCCGAAATCCAACAAAACGCTCGCCTTCAGCTTTCTGTTCTTTAACTGAAACAAGGTGTCGTTCTGTCCTAATTCGCGAACCATTACAGGGGCGAAAACATAATCATTGCCCCCTGCGGAAGCGAAATACTGTGTTCCCGCCGGACCTACGGAAACCACCATCTTCGGCGTGTGCACCTTGTTTACCGAAAGGCTGTCGATTATCGTTCCCTTACTGTCGTAACTGTGAAGGTTGTAAACATTGTATTGCTTCCCTTCCGACTTCACACCAAATTCTTTGCTGAACACTCTCAAGACTCCGTCTTTGTAATGTATAAACTCACCGAACCCTCCAGTGGGAAAAGACCCCATAAAAGCCCCGTCGAAGCTATAGGCCATTACCTTCTTCCTCGATAGCATATACACCATTTCGTCCTTGGGCGACACGGCAAAATCGGAGAAACGGTTGCCGTACTCGCCCGGCCCTTTGCCCGGCTTTCCGATTTGCCTGAGAAATTTCCCTTTACGGTCAAACTGAAAAAGCTTCGTTCTGGCGCTGGCTACAAAGAGGTAGTCCGGAGTAACCTTCGCCTGCATCCACTTGCCCACCATACAGGAATCGGCGGTTTCCAGAGGGATTACCTCCACATTCTCGGCAATCTCCGTAATATCGGCCGGTGCCGTGTTGTCGGGATCCACTGGAAATACGGAAAAGCCTTTGTCGGCCTCGGAGCTACAGGCCCCAAACAGAATCGCAATCAAAAAAAGTAGCGGTAGTCTTTTGCTTAGCATAGGTAACGTTTGTTAATGAGTGGGTAAAAGGCGGAATCCCCGCACTTTGAAAAATTATGAAGACGGGCCAACAACCCGTCTCCAGTATGACAAATCAACGGCCGAAACGTAACAAGGCCAAGACAATAAAATCTCTGTCACTGTTTTGTCAACTCATCCAACTCCACGTCCATCCGCTTCCATATTTCGTTAAAAGGGTTATTAGTCCCCTCCACAAACATATAGTCGCCCTCTATCCGAAACTTGAACGTATTCTCCTTGCCTATAAGCATCCGGAGTTTTGGCATAACATAGCCCACCTTCTCCACATAAGTGCTGTCCTTTAGCGTATACGAGCCCACTATCTCGCAATTACACAGCTTGTCGGGATCCAATACGTTTACCACCACAAAATCCTTCTCAGTAAACACTTTGAACCGTCTCAGCCCTTCCTTACGGTAATAGTTGTTGATAGGTACGCTATCTTTGCCACAGTGTTGCCACGTACCCACCAAAGGACTTCCCGAAGATTCTTCACTATTGATTGCATCCTCTCCGCCACAACCATAAATCGCAAGGCTGGCCAAAGCCAAAACCGCAAACGCTACGAAAACCAGTTTGATTTTTTTCATTCCAAAAATTATTTAAATCCGAAAAATAAATGGCGACACAAAAAGACTGCCCTCCCCAAAAAACACACGCAAGCGACACCACGGAGGAAACAAGCGCCCAGCGCTCGAAAAACGTAAAGCCGTCCCAAAAAAATCAACTCGCATAACCGGCTTCCGCACTAAAGGCGCTCACAAATTAGCACAAAAAACGAGTTTTCAAAAGCCCGGCCAATTCTTGCGTCTTTAGCGGGACACCCGCCCAAACCAGCTCTCTTTCAAATTATTGGGAGGCTTATTGAAGGAAGCTCCTTCAATCCTCTCCCTGGAATACTTAACCGTATCCGCCATCTCCTCGTTGTACACGATCCGATTCTTTGTCAGGTATATTCCAATACTGTCACTCTCATAACGCACAAGGTGTTCGGATACGGAACTTTCCAATCCACGCTCAAACTCCGCTTGGTCCCATACGTCATGAAATACCTTGCGGTAAATCCAACGCTTACCGTTAACGTCACGAAACGAAATGGCCAACTCGTACGAACCGCTTTCGACACAATCGCCGAAGAGACTTTCCACCTTGACAAGCGAACTGTCCAGAAACAAGTAATATTCCTCGTCACAGCCCTTCAAACCTCCCGCTACCGTATCCTTACCAAACAGAAAATACGCCGTGTGCGGATCGGAGTACTCTCCTTCATAATTCTCCAAAAGCCTAGTCTCCTTCTTCCAAATAGCCGTATCCTCGCCCTTAAGGTTGAATATCGATAACGTGTCGTAGCCGGAGCGGGACAAGTCATATTCGAGAAACAACGACATTAGCGAATCGAAGGCCGGGACCAATTCCGCCCCAACAACAACGGTGTCGGGCTTTCCATTCTTGGAGTCCCGCTCCATAATCTTAGGTTTTATTGAGAGTTCCCGGTCCGGCTCAGGCGCAACATCACGCTTTATTTCGACAGCCTTACTTTCTTCGTTTCCTCCCTTATCAGATGGTCCGCACCCAAAAAGCGTAATCACCACAAAAAACACCCTTAATTTGTTCATGCGTTTAATATCCGGAAATAACCGGAAAGCTCAAAGACGGAAAAGTAACAAAAAAATACCGTATAAAAACATCTAACACTTCCCCTAAAACTCTCATCGGCAACAATTTGCAAATTCGGCAAGTTGATTTTTTGTTCTGAGAAGAGGAAGGCGAAGATGTTCACCAGAAGGGAAAGGGATAGGGACCGCAGAAATACGGCCGGACCAAACGGCCGGGCCATGCATCCGCCGGGAGGGGCGGAGGGCACTGGTATGGAATTGACGTGGCCCGAGGCTTTTATGTCCCTATTCCGCCGACGCAGACGGGCTTCGTCCGTAAACTCGCTAAGCATAGAGATGGGAGACATGTCGATTCCCGAGGCCCCATCCAACAGCCTTTCCGATTCGCAATCGACGTATTCCCCCACTTCGGGACGCAGGGCTTCATCAATTTTCACACTCCCTCCTGACAGACGGTTTAGTGAAACGCCCTTCAGCCCAGCTTCTCTTCCACCTAACATCCATGAAGTGTACGAAAACTACGAGAACCCTCGTAGCCTTTATTTTCATAAGACCCACAATCCAAATATAGCGACCAGTTTACCCGATTTCTTCGGAAACAGCGACGACGCCATAAGGAACAAACTTATGGATACCGATTTCTTCGGCGACATATCACTCCATACCCAAAGGGAAACAGAATCACCCGGCGTATGGAGCATCGCAAACCCCCAAGGCATCAACGCCCCCACGCCTGCCCCTTTCTACCGTCCCAGCTTCCGCTTTCCGCCGAATATAGGGAGCCAGAGCCTAGCCGGAAGCAGGAACATCGCCGGTAGCCAACCGCATATGGTCGTCTCGCCACCGCCGGATTACGAACAGTTTATGCCGTTCGAATCCCGGATTCAGGAAATGGACTTTCCGGCATACGAGTCCCCGGCACTTGACGACCCTCTGTTCGAACAATACACCGAATACTTCAGGACCAACGGCGCCGAAGGCCTCAACCGTCCCGCTACGCTAAACCCCGAACTGGATGCGACCACAAGAGCCTCCATAAACAACGAATACCTCAGGGAAATTTTCCTTAGCCTGTCCCGCATGTCCAACAAGTGCGTGCAGGATGCCTTAGCCCAAGGGGACCTTGACACTCCGGAGGATGTGACGCACAAGGCGTTTACGCTGTTAAAAACAAAAAGCAAACACTTGGGCGGCGATTATTTTTCCGACGGTATATACCGGGGCTTGGTTCTTACCGCCTACCATACCGTATTGAGAAGCCAAGCGGAGGGAGGCGCCGGCCCGGCACCGGTGACCGGGGGAACATAAGTCCGGAAAACAGTTGATTTTGGACTCAAAACAATGGTTATGTCATCAATGCTGACATAGGGTTGTCAGTCACTGGTCTTACTTTTACGCTACAGCCAATAACGACCACCATGATTATCGACAACTTTGAGCCTTTTAACGGCCAACACTGCGAGACTACAGCTACCGGCAGTCTATTAAAGCAATTGGGGATAAACCTCTCCGAACCTATGCTCTTCGGTATAGGCGAAGGCTTGGGCTATATATTCTGGAACATGAGAATTATGGAATTCCCCTTTATAGGGGGAAGGATAAAGCCTGACGAACTTACCGAAAACATTTGCCTAAACCTGAATCTGGATCTGGAAGTGAAGGAGACATGTTCGGAGAGAAAAGCCTGGCAAAACATTACTCAAGCGCTGGACAACGGAAAAGCGGTAGGGCTAAAGCTGGACTGTTACCATCTGGAATATTTTACCAAGAAGATACATTTCGCCGGACATTACGCCTCCATATACGGATACGACGAGGACTTCGCATACCTAAACGACACGAACCAACAGGGACGTGACGCCAAGACGAGCCTTAAGAGCTTGGCTTTGGCAAGAAACGAACGGGGGCCTATGTCTTCGAGAAACCTTTCCTACACCATATCGAAAAATAATGAGTTGCCCGATATGAAACTGACCGTCAGGCAAGCGATAAACAATAACGCATCGGATTTCCTGAACCCTCCGATAAAGAACATAGGCTACAAAGGCATATTGAAAACGAGCGGGGAAATAAAAAAGTGGTTTGCCACAAGCGAGAACATCAAGAGGGATTTCCATACCACCGCCAGCCTAATGGAAAGCGGAGGGACGGGTGGCTCGCTATTCAGAAACATATACCGCGATTTTTTAGGCGAAGCGAGTGAAATGCTTGAGTCGGATCCTCTGGCCAAAGCCGGCCAAGAATACAGCTCCATAGCCAAACTCTGGAAAAACGTAGCCGAATTATTTGTACAGGCGGGAGAAACGGAAGATATAAAACACATTAATCAGGCCTCTGAAATACTAATAGAGCTCTCCGAAAGAGAAAAAACGGTAATGGAGCAGTTGAAAAAGGCTACAGAATAAAACTGTGGCCTGCCTAGAAGAGAATTACGGCAGATCTAGAGTAGGCACGTAACGAAGCGCAACACCAACGGAAACCCGCACCCTCCTTAACAAAGGGCAGAAAACACTCCCCAAAGCTTTTCTTTCGGCAACAAAACCGGGGACAAATCCGGAACCGCAACTCCAAAAGACACAAAAAAACCGCTACACAATAGCGGAACGAATCATTACGGAACACATTACGGCCATTTAGGCACAGAGAAGCGTATCCGGCGCAATAGCCGGTGAATTTTTCGTATTAGTCTCCCAAAACTTCGGCGGATCACCGAACGGATTCACCTCGCCCGGCGGGGTTTCTTTTTGGCCGTAGTGCTGCAGTTTGAGTTTCATTAGGCGGGGCTGTATCGGCTTATGCCATACGGCGAAGAGGCTTGCCCGGCGCCTGCGTACAGTGCGGTAAGGACTGTCGGGTCGGTCTCCGTTGCGCCGGTAACGGGCGTTGCGGTAGTCCGAAGCCCAAGCGGTCAGAAGACGGTCGGTTTTTGGTATGCAAAGACAAACGCCTACGGAAGAACACCTAAAAATAAGCTGGCCTCGATACGTGGGCGCCGACAAAAACTTACGGGCCTCATAATAAGCCTGCGCATGACGGGCCAAATAGATAGCCCTGTGGCTGTTGCGCCTCAGTTCCCTACTTACGGTGGAAGGGCTAACGCCCAATACCAAAGCGATACGACGCATGGAAAAGCCGGCGTTGGCGTAACGCTCTATCTTTCGGCGAGCTTCGTAATCAAGGTGGCAGTAACCGCGCATTCGAAAAAAATCCGTGACACAAAAAAAGAGGAGGCCAAAGGCGGGTCCGGGGAGACCCTGCGCTTTCGCCCCCTCTGTCAGAAAGATCCGTTTACTCCGAGTAGGAATATTCCTCTCCCATAAACGTAACCGTACAAGGACCAATGTTGCCGGTGGCGACGTAATTGGTCAAGTAATCCTTCATTCCCTGCACTATGGCGTCGCGGCGTACCTTGTCGCTGAGACGATCAAGAAGCTTCACCATATGCTTGATGCCAGTGTCCTTGCGTGACATGATGCGGTCAATCTCACCGATCTTGTACAAAAGGCCGCGGTTTTGGTGCTCAAGGTCAGCCAGCTCTTCGGGCGTTACGCCCTCTTTAGCCATCTGCGCTTGGTTGAAGTCATAGTCGCGCTGAAACCGCGCGCGATCGACCAGCCGCTGAGTCCGCAGGCGTCCGCGGTTCACTTCTTGCCAGGCCGCTTGTTCAACATCAATGTCTTGGCCCGTCACCAAGTGCTCCGCGTCGTTGGAGAAAGTTTGCGCTTCCTCCCCGTTGGAAGCGAACGAACGGTAATTGGTGGGATTGAAGACTTCAGAGTAGTCCACACTCCCGAGCAAGGCGCTTAGCGCCGTGGTATTCTCTGCCATCACTTTTTGGGTTTAGCAGTAACAAAATGCCCCTCCGCCAACTCCCTGTCATATCCGGAGAGACATATTCCCAATACGATGCCGGAAGGCTATACCTATACTTTATTGACCAACAAAATCATAATTACTCTATAACAAGTCAATTAAAGCCCCTTGACGAAACCCAAAAGAAAAAGGCCAGCACAAACAAGATCCATCTTGCATGAGCCGGCCGACACTTAAGCCAGTATATTCAAGACTGGCTAACATAGTGGAAACAGGTATCAAGTATACGCCACATCCATCCACACAATACCTTATACTTAATACCTAATATCCCTTATATATCATCAATCCCATCATCCTTCACGCTATACGTAAAAGAGTCCTCACTGACTTCGCCCCCTCTGTAAATATAGTTCCCGTCAATGTCCACCACGTCAAAATAATTGTGCTCGCAACGCTTGATATAATCTCCCTCACGCGCAAAACGGGGAACTATGATTCTGGTAGACTTAGCTACTAGGCCTTCGCCAAAGTCCAAAACAATACCGTCATTCTCAATGCTGACTATCCTATAAATACTTCTCATAAGCGTTGGAGTGTTGTGGCGTGTACACAGAGCCCATTGCCGTCGCGACTCGGCAATAGGTTAAACCATAAATAAAAGCCCTATATTAATAGGACAACATATGGAGGGGAAAACGTTGCATCTTATTTGAATAAATAACTGAACTTTCGCTCTCCCTGCATTTGGGAGAGCGATTCTTAATGAATATATTTCAGGCCGACCGCAAGGCGTCAAGTTCTTCCATGGCAGCCTTTATCATCTTCAAATACAATTTTGATTTTATCGCAAAGTGATTCAGCTTCTCCTTAACCTTCAGTTTTTCCAGTTTTATGTAGGCGATCATGGAAGCGAAGATGTGGTTCAATTGGGTAATCTCCATCTTTGTGGGAGACTTGCCTAACATCGTGTTTTGCTTGAGCGACTTATGGAACTCCTCGACTTTCCACCGTTTTTGGTAGATCGCTACGATATCCTCGAAAGCCATGTTCTCCCCGTTGGTAACCAGCCATTGTTCCGCGGTCGACCGGTCCCTGTTTGTAAAGACTTGTTTGGCGAGCGTGACAGGAAAATCAACTCCCTTGACCCACACCCGCTTCACTTGACCGCTTTCAATAGGCGCATCCGAAACGTGAATGAATTTGCCCTCGTTTTTGTCCTTTTCGCTCATTGCTATATTCCTGTTGCTCTTCAGCGGGCAAACGAAAACCTTCTTGAGCTTGTAATGAATATACTTCAGCGTATCGCTGGCGGTGAACCACGTATCGAAAAGAATGTACCTGAAAACCAGTTTGTTCAGAAAGTTTAGACGGTGTAAAACTTCCAGTACCATCTCATTTTTCGTTTTCTCGCTTTTACGCTTTTCCTTCCCGTTCTTGTCTATGTATTTCACCGTCTTGTGGACGATCTCATAAGCGACCGGACAGTTAACCGTTTGTCCTTCCACGGTATTGCTCAGAAGAAAGTTAAGGGAGTTGATCCCTTTGACCGCTTTGCCTACAGTATGGTCGAAATGATAAGCTACGATGTCGTTTTCCGAGGAATGAGGCTTGTGGACAATGCAATCGTCGATACTCAAAACCGCCTCTTCGCCCTCAATACTCCTGGCGAAAGACTTCACCTCTTTCCAAAAAGCCTTTTGGTCCATGTCCGGTTGCTTGAGGAGGTCGCTGAAATAATCATGGGGAATCTGATTGTCCAAAGATGCTGAGAGCCCTGTTGAGGTGGCTTGCCCTCGACTGGCAATAAGATAATCCGTGTATAATTCAAATCCGTCTCTCCTTTTCATTTTTCAAAAATCGGTCACTTATCATATAATTTCCAAAATTGCAATAGGAAAGGCGAGCGAAAGGTCAGTAAATAATTAAAAAATTAGAGCAACCGGATATATTCCGCAAAAAAATCACACCACGTTCCAATATCTCTTCTCTATACACCTTACGTTCTCACATCCTTGGAAGCTCATAAGGTAACGGGCCAGTAACCGAAGTTCGTCGTCCAATTCGTCGCCCGTAAACTCCGAGACTATTATGGCGTTGCCGTAGTTTTGCTGAAGCTTATGCGGGGAATCGTCCACCATCAGGGTCTTGTCTAACGAAAAGCCCAGCTTCTTTACTTTTTTAAGGCGCTTGATATAGTGTTGGTGCCCCAAATTCCCGAAGAGCATATCACTCTCCAAGTACGAGGGCAAGGCGTTCCGCAACGTAGCCCGAGACCTTCCCCAAGCAAATTCAAGCTTACCCTCCATCCCAAGCTTTTTCACCATCTCCTCCACATAGGCGTCGGACGCCGAGGACCAAACGGCCACACGGAAATAGCGGAAAGCAAAATCAAGAAACGCCTCAAGCCCCGGCCTTTTGTAAACCCGGTACGGCCCGACACGGAAATCTTCGGGCCTGCCTAACGGATCCGGGGTGGCGTAGACCAAGGTTTCGTCTATGTCCAGTATAAGGAGGAGGTCTGTTATTGGAGTGGTGTCCATCTTTTTTGCTAAAAAAGGAAGCCCAAATTCTTTGTAGTCTAGTCAACCGGATTCAGTTTACCACAACATATACCGTCCCATATATCTTGAACTAGCAAACGCTTCTTCGTCTTTCTTCTGTTGAAGATTTTTTAAGCCAGAGCAAGGCATTTTCACCCTCCGAGTGGAAGTAATCCGATAAATTAAACCCAGCCATATCAACATTAAACGTCTTTTCGTACTCTTCGAAGAATTCTACCGCATCGTCTCCCGTCAACCCCAAATCATATTCCAGGTCTAAAGAAGCGTCAATATCGGTTGTCCCCGAATAATCTTCCAATAAGAATAAAAACCGTTTATCATGTCGCCAATCATCACTCATAAGCTTCCGTATTCAATGCCCGAACGAAATCCCTAAACTATACAATTGATTCATCATGACAATAAACCGAATGCTTTACCCTTTAATAAGTTAGACGTAAATTCAGATAATTTTTTGATTCATATGCCATAGTCTTATCACTAAAAAACAATCCAAAAAATATAATGTCATCCACCATAAAGAAAATAGAGAAATGCATCTCCAAACAAAGCAAAAGGCTGAACCTGTGCGACAGTGATTTTTCCATAGACTCTCCGGAGTTCCAACTGTTAAAACAATGTACCCACCTGACCGAACTGTATTTGGGCAACAATGATTGGGAAAGGCTTGACGGGCTGGAAACGCTGACGGAACTAAGGCACCTGTGTCTGGGCAATAGCTGGCTTGAGAGTGTTGAGGGGCTTGGGGGATTGAAAAAGCTTAAACGGCTGGATTTATTCGGCAACAGCATACAAAAACTCCGGGGATTGGAGTCCTTGACCGGCTTGAGGGAACTTGACCTCAGCTCAAACAATATCCATAGAATAGAGGGGCTGGACAAACTGGAGGCTTTGACCAAGCTGAATTTAAGCCAAAACCGGATTCAAGAGACCAAAGGGCTGGACAAATTGACTTCCTTGACTCATCTGGACCTAAGGTTCAATAAAATAAGCGAGATAAAGGGACTGGAAAACTTGGCAAAACTCAAACGGTTGGATTTGTCCGATAACAGAATCCTAAGCATAAGGGGGCTGGAATCGTTAACCGCCCTAAGGGAACTGAATATCCGCTCCAACGGCATCCAAAAAATAGAGGGCTTGGAAAACCTCAAAGGCCTAAGAGAGCTTTACCTAGGCGATAACCTGATACAAAAAGCCGAAGGGCTGGAAACGCTTAAGAAGCTGGAACGTCTGGACCTATCAGGCAACAGGATACAAAAGGTGGAAGGGCTGGAACAGCTACACGCACTCACTTACCTGAATCTGGATTTCAATAAGATCAACAGGCTGGAGGGGCTGGAAAACCTACGCAAACTAGAGGCGCTGAAAGTCAAAGGGGAGGCTATCGTGAATATCGAGGCCATAGACCCCATCCTAAACACGGGCCAACCGCTGGACTTCCAACACACTACGTCACGCGTTCTCGAAAACGAAAGTACCCCACCCCACCACGGAAGCCAAGATATAAACGCATTCTTCGAACTCGACTGTCCCAAGCTCCGCGACGAGTACCTTCGGACGATAGCCCAATGGCCGGAGTTTTCGTATGACCGTTATTATTGGCAAGTTGTCAAGTCATTCACCGGGGAAGTCAAAAGGTTGTATATGGATTGGCTGATACGGAACTACAGAGAGCGTAAGCCCTTGCCGGAAGAGAGTGTTTAGGGTCCCACCCTTTTACCAATACCTTTACACGTAACGAATCGCAACACTGTTAGCCCCATACAAAGCCAAACTTCATGGCCTTCCCAAACGCTCCAAAACACGCCGGAGTGTTATGCCGATAGCCAATAAGGTCGCAGATAAAGCGAAACCACCACCGATAAGGCACAAAAAAACCGCAACCTTTCGGCTACGGCAGTATACAGAGTAAGTTTTTTTGCGAATTAGGCGCAAAGATTCCGTGCCATAACGGTGTGTTCGGCGAGTGGTTCCGGGGTTTTCCAAGTTTTCGGCGGATCGCCGAAGGGGTTAACTTCTCCCGGCAGGGTCTCTTTTTGGCCGAAGTGCTGCAGCTTAAGTTTCATCAGTCGGGGCTGTATCGGCTTGTCCCACACGGCGAACAGGCTGGCCCTGCGTCGGCGGATGTTACGGTAGACACTGTCGGGACGATCTCCGTTACGGCGGTAGCGGGCGTTGCGGTAGTCCGAGGCCCAAGCCGTCAAAAGGCGGTCGGTTTTCGGTGTCCGGAGACTGACACCAATAGGAGAGCACCTGAAAACAAGCCTCCCACGGTACTTGGGGGCCGATAAAAACTTCCGGGCCTCATAATACGCCTGCGCGTGCTGGGCCGAATAAAAGTCGCGATAGCTGTTGCGCCCCATCTCCCTGCTGACAGTGGAAGGACTCACGCCCAACACCATCGCTATCCGGCGCATGGAGAACCCGGCGTTGGCGTAACGCTCTATCTTCCGGCGGGCTTCGTAGTCCAAATGTCTGTAGAGTGCGGGCATGGGCGTCGGGGTTGTCCATTGGGCGACGATTCTTTCCGCCTTTCGGTTTTATATCCGCAAAAAATGGACGGAACGGACTGGCGAATATCATCAGGAAACGCGCTGAGAAAGCGGGTTAGAGCAAGATTTCTTCCATTATCGGACAAACAACAGCGACAATACAGGCAAAAAACACAGCAAACGACAATGCGGGTTTAGGGTGAAAAGGAAATTTTTGTCTAGGAGTATACGAGGATTTACCGTTCTGATTTCCTTATATTTCCAATAATTAAACATTTCGTTTTCAACAATCATCGGCAATGCGGGGAATCGGGTAGCGGGAGCAGGAAATTGCCCAAACTCATAAAGGACTGTCGTATGACAAACAGCAAAACACGCAAAGCCCCCATTCTTTTCATTCTTATGATGGCGCTTTATGGCTTTGCCTATCCGCAAGACCATGAGCAAATCACTATCGGCACCAAGCACCGCATCCATTCCAAAGTTTTGGGCGAAGAGCGGGAGTACTGGGTAAATCTTCCGGAGTCGTATCACGGCACGGGCACGGCGCATAAGCGGTATCCCGTTTTGGTCTTGCTGGATGGACACGCCCACTTCAAGTCCGTCACGGGCATGGCGAATTATATGGGAGCGGGGTTCAACGGCAACAGAAAAATTCCCGAAATGATAGTGGTGGCGATAAGGAACGTAAACAGGAGAAGGGATTTTACGCCGGATAAAGTCATAACCAGACGAAAGAACGATACCGGAGGCGGTGAGAAGTTCCTTGGTTTTCTGGAAAAGGAATTGATCCCTGAGCTGGACAAGAAATATAGGACGGAAGCCTACAGAATCCTTTTCGGGCATTCTTTGGGCGGTTTGTTGGCCACGCACACCTATATGAAGGAAAACACCCTGTTCAAAGCCTTTATCGCGGTGGATCCGAGTTTCGGCACTTGGGACGCCGAGACTATGGACAAAAAACTGGACGCCGTAACGGAACGGTCTTTCGAAAGGTATATCTATATAGCCACCGCCAACTGGGGAAAGCGGAATATCAGAAACCGTGACAGACACGTACGGCTGTACGAAAGCCTGAACAGCAAATGCAAAGGCGAGTTTCCCGGAAAGTTGGCTTATTTCGAAAATGAGAACCACGGATCCGTTCCCGTTATCGCGTTTTATCAGGGGATCAACTCCATTTTCGACGGCTATGGCATATCATATCGGGACATCAAGGACAAAGCGCAACTGGTCCGGCATTTTGAGGGGCTATCCCAACGGCTATCCTGGAATTTCACTCCGCCTGAAGCCCTAGTGAACAGAGTCGGCTATATGTTTCTCCGAAACTCCAACGAAAAGGAACGGCTCAAAGCGCTGGATTTTTTTATTCTGAATACGGAGAACTACCCCAATTCGGCGAATGCTTTTGACAGTTTGGGAGAAGCGTACGAAGTTATCGGGGACAAGAAACAGGCATTGCGGGATTATAAGAAATCGCTAAAACTGAACCCTGACAACCGGCATGCGGCACAAAAAGTCAACAGCCTGAAAAAAGCCATGTGATTGCCCGGCGGTCAATCCATTCGCCACAGAAGCCAAAAGGTTATTCGAGTCGGCTGTTATAGGGTTACGGGTAACAGATAAGGTGTTTTGGCAAAAAAATGACCCGGGTCGCCAGTCAGGCGTCCCGGGTACGTATGGGTAAACAAATCAGAATCGCGTTTTTTCCAACCCTAAAGTTTATATTTCACCCGAAGGGCCATATACCCCGGCAATGCGCTGTAGGCGCGCGTCAGAAAGTAGTTTTGCTCTTGGCGGTTTTCGAGTTGTCGGGTACGGCTTAGGTTCAGTATGTTTTTGGCTATCAACTCATACGCCCATTTGCTTTTCTTTTTGTGGTAGCGCAGGCTGGCGTCTAGCAGTTCGTTTACCAGTTTCCGGTCGCCGGTATCGGAGATTCCGTACTCGTACTTTACGCGCCAGCGCAGACTTTTGGCCACTTGTCCGCGGAAGCTAACCAAGGGCCGGTGACCATACAGCCTCGCCGAACGGTCTTGACCCTCCACCTCGTTCTCGGAACGGGAATAGGCATAGGCCAGCTCAAAATTAAAGGCTGTCCCGAACATGGACTGAAGGCTCGTCCGCCCGCCGTAAGTCTCGGCTTCGGTGGCCCTCTCCTCGCCTTGCCAGTAGCTATAACCGTCGCGCAGGCTAAAGTTCGCCGAAAAGCTCAGCTTGAAAGGTACGCTTTCCATGGCCTTGGAGAAACTCGCCCTACCGCCAAAGCTTTCCTCTCCCGGCAAGAATACCGGGCTCAGTTCGCTAAGCTGACGGGTAAGCGCCGTACGGCTCCCGGGCGTATTCTCAGCCCGGCGGTAGTTCAGTCCGGCGTTGGTGGCTATGCCGTTAAAGCCGTCGAACAGGGAATATGATACCCGAACAGTATGCGCCGGACTGGACGCCCCGGCATCGAGCCCGCCACGGTATACGGACCTAAACGACCGGGCCTCGGCGTACGGCGACAACCAGCCAAAACTAGGCGAAGGGCTATCGCGTCGCCATCCGGTGCTTATGCGGTGGGAAGGCCCGAAGGAGTACGAGGCGTCCGCAAAGGGCTCAAGGTATAGCCTTGACTGTTCGGCGCCGGTCTCCAATCGCAGGTAGTTCAGCCTGGCGCCAAAAGAATATTCAAGGTCGCTTTTGTTGTTCGACAACTTTAGTCCCGAAAAATAACGGGCGGAGTTGAGCGTAAAGACAGCCGGGCCTTCTCCGCCCTGCGTCCCGTCTAAGTTCGTAGACCGCTCCAGTCGCAATTCGTTCTTTTCCGCCGACACTCCCGCCTCGGCGCGGAGCAGAAAGTCGCCCATCCGCTTGGCCAAAGCCGTCTGTGCTCCCCAAGCGTCCTTTTCTATGCTTTTGTCTTGCGTGTAGCGGTATTCTCCGTTCTCAAAATCGAGGTTCAGGAACTCCCTATTGCCCGAAAGGTCCATATCCGATCCGCTTCGGCTACGCAGGTAATGCGCCTTGGTGGTCAGCAACAGGTCTTTGCCTATATGCCGGTTCCACTTCAGTCCGTTTTTCAAGGAAAACGAATTCTCGTCGCGGGCGTCGGCGTACACGCTTTCCTCGCCGTTAAAGTTGTTGTCGGTGTCCGTATCACTCTCGCTGGCTGTGGGACTGTAAGAGAGCTGGTATGTCCATACGGAGCCCTTCTCTGGTTTCCATATCAACTTGCCCAGCGTATGGCCAAACCAATATTTGCCCCGGCTCCGTAGGCGATCGTTTACGGTAGCGCCGCCGGCGTCTATATATCGCGTCAGGGTATTCTCTTCCCGGTCCTGTGTCGTGCGGTTAAGTAGGCCCAAGGCGTTTACCCTCAGTTTTTCCGAAGGGAAAAAGTTCATATGCAAAGCCCCGGTCGCCCCTTCCCGATTCCGCACTCCGTCGCCCCAGTTTACAAAGTCCGGAATATCGTCCATGCTGATTAGGTTGTTGTCATCCATCATGGCGGCAAAACCGCCCTGCATATCTATAAAGTCCCGAAATGTCAGCGTCTTTTCGCCCGTATTGTTGGCGTTGGCAATAAACCCTACCTGGCTCTCGCGCCGGAAGCTAAACAGGTTGGCCTTGCCCTCATATTTGTCGCGCACACCCGCAGCCATCGATACGTTACCCGTCCATTTACCTTTGTATTCGTCCTTTATCCCGATATTGACCGCCGTCTTTTTATCCGTCTCAAAATCTCCCTGATGGTCAAAGCCTTTGTAATCGTTATACAAAGCCACGCTGTCCACCATCTCGGCGCTGATATTTTCGGTGGCCAAGCTGTGTTGCTCCGAGAAAAACTCCTTGCCTTCCACCAACAGTTTGTCCACCTGCTCTCCGTTGGCCATAATCTTCCCGGCCTCGTTTATCTCTATGCCCGGAAGCTTCTCCAACACCTCCCTGAGGTTTTCCTCACTGCCGTCGGTAAGTTTTTTCAGATTATAGCGAACGGTGTCTTGCGTCACCCGGGCGGCCAAACCTTCGCCCGATACCTCCACGGTATTCAGAAAGAAATCCGACACTAACAGTTTTACCTTAAAAGCTTGAGGCGCCTTACCATTTTCCACCTTAAAGGGCTTTTTGAAATTCTTATAGCCCATATAGCTAACCTTCAGCAGGTATGCGCCATCCTTTTCCAAGGCTATCATAAACTTGCCGTCGGAGCCGGTTGTCTGAAAAGCGGCGGTGGAGCTGTCGGCTCCGTGGAGTATCTGCACGTTGGCGGCGGGCAAGGCCACACCCACCGAGTCCGTGACCGCACCGCTAACGACGCGCTGGGCACGGGCGCCCAAGGCCACAAGCGCCAAAAGGAGGGTAAAGAGTATTCTTGTTTTCATAGAGGAGTGTCGTTTTGCGCCTTTTTAGCGAGCGGGGTTTACTGGGCTTGGATAAAAATCATCCGTCTTCCTTCGGATTGTTGCGTCTGCATATTCTTGCGCATCAGGTCCAGCTTTTTGTCCCGCATCTTATCAAAGTCTTTTTGGTTGATCGGCTTTCCTTTCGACGGTTCTATCAGATCGGTGTTTTCCTTGCCAATCGATATTTCCAAGCCTATGTACTTAGTGCGGCCACGCTCCAGCTCCAATATCAATCCCGGCAAACCTCCGAATATGTCCGGTCCGGCCCCCAAAGGGATAGCCTCCGTATACCAAGCCACCAATTCCTTGTCATCGTCCATCGCCGTGGCTTTTACGCAATCGTATTTGCCTATTTTCTTTTTCTCTGTAGTGATTTTCCAATCATACTTCGGAAGTTGGTCCTCAATCAAGAAGTCTTTCCCAAAAAAGCCCACCTTGTTGGTGTATTGCTTAGAAGCCAAATTAGTATACAGCGTGTCACGGCTTCCCGACATCCGGATACGCATTCTCGGGCCACCGCCTTCCTCGTGCAACACCTCTTCTTCCTCTTTGCGGGGCGCCTCTTTGTATAGCGTCCGCATCCGGCTTACGGTCAGCTCAAACTCGGCTCCCTTGTTCAGTCTTTTCATCAACTTCTCTTTTGTCCTATCGTCCATACTCGCCGACTCTATATTGAGCTTTTGTGTGCGCTGGTACTTTACGCTGATAGTCTGCGCCGTGGCTTTAAGGCTGAGAAATGCCGAAAACAGAATCAGAACGGTGATTTTAGATTTCATAATTGCGTTTTTTTGTTTTACACCTCAAAAGTGTCCTGTTTACTCCGGAAAAAAGGTTAGCCAGAGTTAAGCTCTGTTATTTAGTGTTAAGCCGTTTGCGCAGGGTTCGGCCATGAGGTACTTTTGGGTATGGATAAAAAATTCCGCATGCTTATTTTCCTCGCCGTTTTGGTGATCTCGGGCACTGTTATGCTTCAGGCGCATTGGCTTTGGCAGGCCTACGCCAAAACCAAAGAGCAGTTCGCCACCGACGTGAACGCCGCCCTGGCCAAGGCAGGCAACAGCGGGCTGGAATCCGCCATCGGCGAACTGAAAACGGGCGTGGCCTGGCACTGGGGAAATCATAACCCGGCAGACCTATTCCCTTCCGCTAATTTGCTCCCCCAAAAGGGTTTGTTACCTAAACGCAACCTTCTGCCTAAACGGGATATAAAAACGGGAATAACGAGGGAGTGGAAATCCAAAGAAGACAGCCTTCCGACTAACCACTTCAAAATCCCATCCAGCGGAACACACCCGAAAATCCTGTTACGGAAACTCAAAAAAGGCGATTCCGTACACAGGCGTTTCCCCAGAATAAAAATCGAGAAACTGGACAAAGGCGCAATGGTAATGGCTCAGGGTACTGGTGACCTAAATGTAACCCTTCGGGATGAGGATACCAGTATATTGGACAAGGGAGCTGGATATGTACTGAAAATCAGCGACACATCACCAGACGGAAGCATGCAACAGGCTATAGTTATCTCTTTAGACGGCGCTTCGCGTTTCGACGCCATGGATTCGGTATTCCGCCAAGAAGTGGAGCGTCTTGGTCTACCAAAGAATTACCACCTTGGCTATCGCGGACCGGACTCTTGGCTGGCCGGCACACCTCTGGACTCCGGCCAATACGACCGGGTATACAGCACCATGATCACACTCTTTGGCGGTGACAGACACTTAAAAGCCACTTTTCCCGGCGAACAGCGCCATATCATCTCCCAAATCAGCCTTAATGTCTTAGCATCCGTACTGCTTACCGTCACCTTGGTGGCCTGTCTGGTATGGATGCTCCGAGTGATCCACCAACAAAAAACTTTGGCCGAAATCAAAGACGATTTCATCGGCAATATGACCCACGAGCTAAAGACTCCAATAGCCATCACACAAACGGCTCTGGAAGCCATGAAGAATTTTGACGCCCTGAATGATCCGGATAAAACCACTCGTTATCTAGACGCTGGACAAAGGGAGATGAAACGCCTGACGCTGTTGGTGGATAAGATCATGCGTCTTTCATTGGAAGAAAAACGGGAACTAAAGCTGGAAAAAGAACCTTTGGATGTGGCCCAATTTATAGAAAAACACCTGCAAAGCTTCAGGGCCACCAACCGCGCCGAAATAAACTTCGCCAACGGCCTGCAAGGCGCACATGCGCTGGCCGATCCGTTCCAGTTTTCGGTAGTGTTACAGAACCTACTGGAAAATGCCGTAAAGTATTCCGACGGCCACCCGAAAATAGACATCGCGCTTACCGCTACAGCCGACAATACCCTGAAATTAAGCGTCCGCGATCAGGGTGTAGGCATGGACGAACGGCATTTGTCCAGAATTTTCGATAAATTTTACCGCATACCGCAAGGCGACCAACAGCACGCCCGGGGCTACGGCTTGGGACTTTACCAAGTAATGGCCATAGTAAACGCCCACGGCTGGGAAATCTCCGTAAAAAGCGCAAAAGGAGTCGGCTCCCAGTTTAACCTAACCCTACCCGCATATGAGCAAGATCCGGTTATTATACGTTGAGGACGAGCCCACATTGGGACAAATAGTAAAGGACAGTCTGGAAACCCGGCACTTTGAAGTGACCCTTGCCCAAAACGGCCTTGACGGCTGGGATGAATTTCTCCGCGAAACGCCCGACGCCTGCGTACTCGATATCATGATGCCCGAGTTGGACGGTTTGGCCCTGGCCAAAAAGATCCGCAAACGGAACGAGAGCCTTCCCATCATCTTCCTCAGCGCAAAGACGCAGACCAAAGACGTACTCAGCGGCTTCTCCGCCGGTGGCGACGATTATATGAAAAAACCCTTCAGCATGGAAGAGCTGATTGTCCGGGTAGAGAACCTGCTGAAGAGAGCCGAAAAACACCCAATCACTGTTACGGAAACACCCGCCGTCCGACAAATTGGCAAATACGCCTTCGATTTCAAGAAGCAATCCCTAACCTTGGGCGATCATTCCCAACAACTGTCCTACAGAGAGGCCCAAATGCTCAAGATGTTTTGTGATAGGGAGAATGAGGTGCTGGAACGAAAAGAGGTGTTAATGGAACTCTGGGGCGACGACCACTTTTTCAATGCCCGAAGTATGGACGTTTTCATCACCAAGCTCCGGAAAAAACTAGCGTTGGATCCAAAAGTCAAAATTATCAATTTAAGGGGGGTAGGCTATAAACTCATAAGTTGACCTGTAGTTTCGTAAGTGTTATTTTTCCGCACAAATGGACTTTAACGCACTAAAAGCCACCTTATTGTCTTTATTTATTGTTTTTTTTATTAAAAAAATAACTTAATTGTTTTTAAAATATATTATCAGTTACTTTTTGTCCTCATAGAAACAATCCGATTCACAAACATATTTTTTGGTGATATTTTAAATTAGATAGATATTAAAGCTTAACTTTATTATGATTATAATTATTAATGTATAATTTTGGCACAATAAGTTATGCTGGCTCGGCGTTTTAGCTAGAGTAGCGAGGCAAAATCGGGAGAAATCCCGCCAAACACGGAAGAAAAGACATTCATATAAAGCCGACAAGGCTGAAGATTCCACCTGACAGAACAAAATGTGCTCATTTCGTTCAGTGGCCTAGGTAATGACAGCCTAGGCCTTATTTTTTTACCATCTTATCAAAAGAAAAAAGCCCCGAAGGCTAAACCCCGGAGCTTTTTTCAGCCTATCGGCAAACGCTTATCAGCTTGATTTAATTCGACACCTTATAGCGGTACAACGCAAAGCTATGCGCCTTCGGCAATGCGAAACGCACCTCGCCGTTGCGCTCGGCCACGGCCTCGAAGCTTTTGCCGGCACCCAACACCGCTTCGAATTTCACGCTCTTGCCTTCCGGTAGCCAAGTTTTCACATACTCCTCGCCTTTGTCGTTAAACTCGCGCATTACCAACACGTAGCCCGTACGCTGGTCGGCGATACTTTGGAAACCCGTCCAGCCCGTTCCGCTCGGCTCTTCGCCAATCGGCAATACGGCGCCGGCATGGATATCCGCGCTTTCCTTATTATAGGCCTTGATGGTTTTGGCCACCGGCATCGCCTCGGCCGGAAGTCCCGACGCCTCGAACCAAGCCAAAGGCTGGCCCATCATGGTGGTAGCGAAGCAGTAATCGAAAGGAATATTGGACGGAGCCAGCGGATTGTCGCCGTACTTTTTGGCGTTGCGCCATTTATTCAAAAACTCAACCTGAAGTCCTTCCGGCGGGAAGTAACGGCTCAAAGTCCAGAGGTTGCGCAAAGTGCGGTGCGGGAAGTAATTGGTCCAGTCGGTGTAGCGGTTTTCGAGGAAGATATTGCTGTTCCCGTCCAGCACATGGTAGCCGAAACGCTTGCCGGCCGTCACGTCCATATTGAAAATCACCTCGCCGTTCGTTTCCTCCACCACTTTATTAAAGAAGCACATAAAGTTTTCCTCTCCCTTTTTGGAGCTGATCATCATGCCGTCAATTTTGAAATAACGGACGCCGTGCTTCTTGTACAAACCGATCAGAATATCGGCGTCGTTTTCCCAAGTGGCGTAATTGTCTTTGCTCGAAGCGTTGAACCAAAGTCCGAGACGTACGCCAAGCGCTTTCGCTTTTTTCACTACCGGCTCAAAACCGTTCGGAAAGCGCTCCGGATGCGGAGTCCAATCGTCCACGCTCCATTTGTCCCAAGACTTGTTTCCGCCCTTCACCGACGAATTGTGCGAGAGGCCTTTTTGCCAACCGTCGTCAAGCTGAAAATGCGTAATGCCCAATTTCTTGCATTTCTCAAGCTCGGCGAGGATAAACTTCTCGTTCATTCTTGAATCACGCGAGCGGTCGCCCCAAGTGTTCATCATCACCATATCGTAGTCGGCGGCGTTATAGAAGCGCTCGGCCTTCTGGTAATCGCGCAAAGCCAAAAGCATATCCAGCTCCGAATCGGAATCGGCCAAGCCAAACACCACGCCGTAGCCTTTTGACCAACGCTTGGCGGAAAGCCCGGCTGAAGGCACGCCCAAACCGGCCACTTTCACTTGGGTACGGCCCACCAAAAAGTCATAGCCGGGATTGTCATAATCGGCTTCCCTAAGCGGGGATTTTTTGTAAATGAAAATGCCTTTCCCTTCCACCTTGTTGCGTACCAACAACAAATTTCCGTGGAGTTTCACCGTCTTGTAAGCGAGGATATCTCGTTCCTCCACCAAGTTGTCGTTGTGGTCCGTAGCGCCGTAGAATTTTACGGAACGCATATTCAGACTACTTCCGGGAATATCGAACAATGCGGAAAACGAGCCTGCGTGCTTACTCTTCGAGGCTTTCGGATTCTCAACTCCTGTCGGCCCACCGTCGGCGGTTACCGAAGCCAAAGCTTTTTTCGTTCCCTGCCCTTTCAAATAAAAATCGCAAAGCAAAGCCGAAGCTTCAGGATAAAGGCGATATACGCGACGCACGCCAAGTTTGCCGATTTTCCCTTCGGCCGTCACGGCCAAATGGTCGTTTATACCCGGCTGGTTTTTTATCATTTTGACGGAAAACTTCCCGCCTGTCATTTTTCCTTGAAATCCGGAAACCTGAAGGCCCGAAGGGTTCTTTCCGCTTTTGCGAAATTCCATAAAAGCGTCACCCTTCCGTACCGACACGGGTACGGGATCTCCGCCGTTCCAACGAAAAACAAATTCCGCTTTGCCGTTGGCTATCGTCATTACGTCGCCCTTGAGCGTGGCCACCGGGTCCGTCTTGGCTTGGCAAGAGGCTCCCGCCAATACCATAAGCACAAGAACAAAAAGTCTTTTCCCTTTCCTGATCAATTTTCCATCCATTGTCCATCAACGTTTTCGCGTTCCGAAAAATAACGTAACGGCCCCAATCCGGCCGTATGACTGCGGTAAACATATCTTTGGTTCCCATTTTCTTCCTAAAAAAGCGTCTCAAACAACAGGATTCTTGTTGCGGAGCCCAATTCGGCCGAAAAACTCCCGCACGCCAAGCTCTTTTCGATAAAGCTTCGTCCAGACTTGCCCCGTTCGGCGTTCCTTATTACGTTTGGCAAAAACATCTATACCTTATGAGTCAAAGTCTTATTTTTCTAGGCCTCTTCGCAATGGCGATGTGGGGCATTTGGTTTTATTTTTATGGAAAAACCAAACGAAAAAAACAAAAAGCAACCAGTAAACCCTTTCCCGAAACTTGGCGGAAATTTCTACTGAACAAGGTTCTTTTTTATAAAAACCTCCCCGAAAACCAACGACCGAATTTCGAAAAACGAATCCAGGAGTTTTTGGCCCTAACCAAGGTTACGGGCGTAGAGACGGCTATCAATGACGAGGATCGCCTACTTGTGGCGTCCAGCGCCATTATCCCCGTTTTCGGATTTCCGGATTGGACTTATCCCGGCCTAAAGGAAGTCTTGCTGTATCCCGGACCGCTCTCGTCTTACCAAACCGAAGACGGCGCCGGAGCGGTACAGGGAATGGTGGGCAACGGCCCTATTGAAGGAAAAGTCCTGCTGTCAAAAGTAGCCCTGCATACGGGATTCGACAACGAGGAAGACAAAGCCAATGTCGGAATCCACGAGTTCGTTCACCTGATCGACAAAGCCGACGGACAGATCGACGGAATTCCGGAAGCTTTGATGGACAAGAAATTCGCTTTGCCGTGGCTTGATTTGGCCCACAAGAAGATGGCGGAAATCAACGACAACGAATCCGACATCAACCCCTACGGCGCCACCGACAAAGTGGAGTTTCTGACCGTGGCCAGCGAATATTTTTTCGAACGCCCGAAGCTACTGAAGAAAAAACATCCCGAACTATACCGGAATATGGAGCGCATCTTTATGCAAAACATGGCCGACACCCGCGACCTTTCCGAAGACAAAGTGATAAAGCCCGGCAGAAATTCGCCCTGCCCCTGCGGTAGCGGAAAGAAATACAAACGCTGTTGTGGAGCCTAAACTTTGTTTGATTTTCGATTAATCCCTGAAGAAATACCATGAAAACACTGCTGATCGTCCGGAGGGAATACTTGGCCCGCGTTCGCAAAAAGTCTTTTGTCGTAATGTCCTTGCTCGGGCCGGTGCTTTTCGCCCTGCTCTGGTTGGTGCCGATTTGGCTTTCCACCGAAGGGAACGAGCGTAAAGCGATCATCGCCATCTCCGACGACAGCGGTATTTTCTCCGGTAAATTCCATAACTCCGACGAAACGCAGTTTATCTACACCGGCGCCGACAAAGCCGCCGGCAAGGAACTGCTCCATTCCAACGCCGCCCAAGGTTTTCTCTTTATCCCGGATATTGATCCCGCAAAGCCGGAAGTCATTCAGTTATTGACGGAAACCGGTTTGGGACTTGGAGTAAAAGAAAATATCAGGGAACAAATGCAGGAGATCTTACACGCCCACCAGCTAGCTTCCCTCGGCTTTGGTGCGGACGTAATCAAGAAGCTGAATCCGCCCGTCAAGATCTCGACATTCAGGCTTAACAAAGCCGGCAACCAACGCCGAGACAATTCCGCCGTAACCGCCGGCGTGTCGTATATCTTGGCTTTTCTGATTTATATGCTGATTCTGGCTTACGCTTCCCAAGTGTTGCGGGGCGTAAAGGAAGAGAAGGAAAGCCGCGTGGCCGAGGTTCTCGTCGCTACCGTCAAGCCGTTCCAGATGATGATGGGGAAAGTATTGGGCGTAGCCGCCACGGTACTTACGCAATTGGCCTTGTGGTTTGTGCTTTCTTCGGTCATTACCTTCTTTATTTCCGGCTATATCGGATCGGAAAGCCAAGCCAATTCCGGCGGAATGATGGCCATGGCGGGCGCAAACGGCGTTTGGCAAACCCTAGCCGGCATTGATATTCCCGGGCTTACGCTCGTTTTCTTACTTTTCGGGATGGGCGGTTACCTGCTTTACGCCGCGCTGTTCGCCGCCGTTGGCTCGGCTTCGGATACGGATACTGACACCCAACAGTTCACTTTGCCCATCACCATTCCGCTGATTCTTGGCTTGGTTAGTCTGGCGGGAGTATTGCGCGAACCACACGGCAACCTCTCCCTTACGTTATCGCTTTTTCCCTTGACTTCCCCGATTATCATGATCGCCCGGATGCCTTTCGGCCCGCCAATGTGGCAGGTTGTCTTATCCTTCGTGATTCTCTGCGCCACGTTTACGGGAACGATCTGGATTGCCGGAAAAATCTACAGAATAGGTATTCTTACACGAGGATCGAAAGTCGGGTACGCCACGCTTTGGAAGTGGATCCGGAACTGAAAATCAGTCTCCTGCCACACCGATTACGCCAATTGACAGGCTTTTGACGCCGGCTTCGAGCAAAGCCTTCCCGCATTCGGTTAGTGTGGCTCCCGTGGTCAACACATCATCAACCAAAAGTACCTCTCTGTTTTGTATAAATTCGCGATCGGCTACTTTAATATTACCTTTCAGGTTTGCAAAACGCTCCATCCTGCCTTTTCTCACCTGAGAATCGGTGTAGGCCGTTCTTAAAAGACCATGCTCCAGAACTTTGGTGTCCAGAACATCGGCAATGCCCAACGCTATCCAATAACTTTGGTTATAACCCCGCTCTTTGAGTCTTTTTCGGTGTACGGGAACCGGAATTATCAGTTCTGGACCACAACCTTCCCGCTGAAGCTTTTTGCCTAATTCTCTTCCGAAGAAACGACCCAAATCATATCGCCCGCTATATTTCATCGTCCGTACAAGCTTCCGAACCTTTCCGCCCTTACGGTAACGATATAAGGCCGTACCCCTCAGCATCTGCGGACATTCGGGCAAACGCTCCCTCACAAGAAGGTCGCTTTCCCGAAAATCCAAACTTGGAAGGTCCATGGAGCACGGTAAACAGACGCAACGTTCACCCGAAGTCAAGACATCTCCGCAACCTATACAAATAGGCGGATAGAATAAAGCAATCAAAGCTTCGCCCAAGCCACTGGCGTATTTTCCCAACATAGCGTAGATTTGCGTTCCGAATACTGTCCCTGAACGGGACAACCCTAGAACAGAACATTGATTATGAATCCGATAGACGAATTCAACGAATACCGCGCCAAGATGAACGAGAAGATTCTAAGTGCGGACAACAAGGTCCTGAAAAGGATTTTCAACTTGGACACAAACGCTTTCGCCGAAGGCGCCCTAGACGTGAAATCCAAGGAATTGATAGGTTTGGCCTGCAGTATGGTTATGCGTTGCGACGATTGCGTACGCTACCATCTAGGCAAATGCATGGAAGTTGGCGCAAGCCGAAAAGAGGTTTTCGAAGTGTTCTCCATCGCCAATCTAATCGGCGGAACTATCGTGATCCCTCACCTTCGCCGTGCCGTGGAATACTGGGAAGCATTGGAAGAACGCCAAAGCGATGATTAAAAAAGATCTGGAATTCGCCCGGCGATGGAGTTCCCTGACTCTTCAGATCGAAAAACTGGTGGGGAAAAAGCCCAAGGACCTGCAAGCCGTACTTTTCCTGATAGGAATCCAGGAGCTTGGTACCGGCAACTCCGCCAATTTTTCCAAAGAGGAAAAACAGGACTTGATGCACATCGCCATTTGCAAAGTGCTCAGCTACTCGGGCTATTACGAGCTTGAGGGAACGGACCAAGACGGTTGGCCACACTGGAAGGCCGTCAAAAAACTTCCGCATTTCGATATGCTTGACCAGGAGAAAGTCCTTAAGATGCATGTTATGGAATATTTCGAAAAAGAGATCGGTCTCGAATTCTGAACCGAATCCGATATCGTGAAACAGCCCGGCGCCAAGACCGGGCCGTTTTCCCCTTTTTAACTCTCCCCACACATTAGCCTTATGAAAATCATCTCCTACAACGTCAACGGCATCCGGGCGGCCATCCGCAAAGGCTTCAACGACTGGGTCGCCGAAGCCAAACCCGACTTGCTCTGCCTGCAGGAAACCAAAGCCACGCAGGATCAAGTGGATCTTTCCGAATTGGAAAATCTCGGTTACAAAAGCTACTGGCACTCCGCCCAAAAGAAAGGCTACAGCGGCGTGGCGCTCTTCGCCAAACAAGAGCCAAAACACGTGGAATACGGTTGCGGCATGGAAGCCTACGATAACGAGGGCCGGGTAATCCGTGCGGACTACGACGGCTTTTCCGTCATGAATGTCTACATGCCTTCGGGATCCAGCGGCGATCACCGTCAGGATTTCAAAATGCAATGGCTCGCCGATTTCCAAAAATATGTCGACGGGCTGAAAAAAGAGATTCCGAACCTCATAATCTGTGGCGACTACAATATCTGCCATACCGAGATCGACATCCATAATCCGAAGCAAAACCAGAAAACTTCCGGTTTTCTGCCCGAAGAACGCGAATGGGTTACCGCCTTCTTGGAAAGCGGATTTGTGGACAGCTTCCGCATTTTCCATCCAGACGAACCCGATAATTATTCGTGGTGGAGCTACCGGGCCCGCTCCCGCGAACGCAACAAAGGCTGGCGCATCGACTACCTGATGGTAGCCGAACCGATAAAAGACCTTGTTACGGGCGCTAGCATTCTCCCCGAAGCCAAGCACTCAGACCACTGCCCCGTAACTTTGGAAATCGCTTAAAATCAGCCCAGACTTACACAAAACGCCGAACTCGAAAAGGGTTCGGCGTTTTAGTTTCCACCATTCGCTGTCATTGGTAAGCATTTTGCCACTCCGAAAAGTTGAGCCAAAGCATTGCGGATGTTCACCAATAAAAGGGACCACAGCGACAAACCCAAACAAAACGGGGCCGGAAAAAACGGAGCCTCACGCATGCCTGTGTCCGCCCCTAACGAACCGCCCGTCCAATGCTTGATGACGCCCCAGGAGTTTCTCCAAAGCACACGGGTGTCTTTCCGTAACAGCGGGCATCCGCAACTCCCGAGAATCGAACGTCTTCTCCACGATTACCACGCGTTACTCAGGTCTCAAAATATCGAAACCCTGACGCATAGGTGGAAAGAGGCAAAACGGGAGTACGAACAATGGAAAGCCAACCAAAAAGACCTGAGTCCCGAAACCTCTACGATGGCCGAACGCCTACTTGATTTAGGCTATGACTTTGTGGAAGAAACTATTCCCCCTGATGTTTTAATGGCAGGAGGGGTTGGTGGGCTAGAAGGAAGCGGAGATTCGTCAGGCGAAGAAGTTAATACAGAGCATCCTCATACAAAGCCACCCGCAAACGAGGCCGCAAGGGAACGTATGCTGATGGAGAAACGAGCCACGGACGTTCAGGACACCTTCACTCCCGTCACGGCCTATTACACCTTGGCATTCCAGATTTTGTATGAAATTCGGATGCTTGCCTATCGTTGGCATCGTGAACACCCCGTTTCATTCAGCAAACGGGAAAGTTCGGAGGCCCGTTTGCTGAAATCGGTGGGGATCCTGCTCGATGATGTGGAACAAGAGCACCAAACCCTGATTCGAGACATAGTAAGAAGCGGAGTCCCTGTCTGGATTCCGGAATTCACCCGATATCAGGAGTATTTTGAAAATATAGGAGTTAAAGGCGAACAGTTTTATGATGTCAGGGTAGAGGATGTCAATTTCCTCTGGACTTGCCTAACCTCTGACGAGCTACCTTTCAAAATCAACGGTCATAGCCCCGGCGCCATTATTCGCCAATCAGCGGAGGCGGAAGGACTTCCCTCCCCTGAGCTGAAACTAGCCATGCACGCCATGTCCATGATGGCGCATCTTACACGCTCCGGCGAGGGAAGGCAATTGTTGCGTCCTCTAGTAGGCCTGGATTTCTACGGAGCCCGCACCAAAGACATTGAGCGAGCTGGCGGAGCCACAATCGCTGTTAGCCCCAAAAAACCTTCGTCGGACAAACGCTACGAACTGTCCTATTCCAAAATGAATATGCACCCCGAGATGCGGGGTGTGGTAAAGGCACATCCCGAGGACAAACTTGAGGGAACATATGGTGATGTAGCGTTAAGCTATCCTGTGGGCTTAAGCCATTGTGATTATCTGGGCGAAAAATTAGTGAAAGGCGAACGTCCGGGCCAAAGTGATTGGCTTACGATGTATCCTCCTCACCTCCATTTCGCTAACGCTTTGGCGACCTCCACCAGCGCTTGGCGCGGTCTATTTTTCCCAGGAGCTCAATTCACGTCTCTTGGAGGTACGGAAAACCCACTCCGGGGCGAGGAGGCTCTCCCAAGAAGGGTTTCCTCGGGCCTGACTGTTTGGGGTCGAAATTCCCTTATTCCGCGCACCATGTCCAGAGGTGCCCGTGGTGAGTTGATTACGCCCGGAGTCGAAACACGCCTTGATCCTCCAAAGGCTCCCGCAACCCTAACGCCACTGGAGCGCTTCCGCCACGCCGCTGAAAAAATTACTTGGCGAGAAGCCCTAATGAAAGATATCCTTAGCTCTGCCGATGACCAAGGGCGCTTCTCCACAATGTACAGTTCCGTGGTGATGTATATGCTCAGCCAGGAAAGGGCTGCGCACGCGATGGCCGGTCTGGAAGAGGCTGCCGAGCTGATGGCCGGAGACGAGCGGGAGAAACTGGCCTTTATCCAGAAAAACAAACAGGCGATACTCAAAAAATATTGGCTCGATTTACTTAGCGAAAGCAGGGAGAAATACGGCGATACCGTTGAAGAGGAGGAAGAAGAACCCTACGATCCAAAAGCCACCTTTACCAAAACCGACAAAGATGAATACCTGATCGACGGCGAGTTGATCAAAACCGAACATCCCCGTACCATTCACAGGATTCGCAAACTCCAAAGAGCGCTCCGTACGGTGGATCCGGAAATGGTGGACAAACTCGGCGGAAGCCTTGCCAAAACCGACGACACTTTCAAGCTTATCGGCGAAGAGGTTCAGGAAATCGACGAGGCCATTAATGCCGAAACTCTTTCCAGCTCCATAAGCGAAATCACGGGTAGCGTAACTTCCATTGTAGATACCCTGACTAACGGACTGGCGTTTATCAAAGGAAGCGTTACGCAAATAAAGGAATTAATCGATACCGAAGCCGAGCATGATCTGGAGACGATTGTCGAGCACGGTTTCGAAAGGGCAAAAGAACTGGCCAAGAGCTCCAAAGGCGTCATCGAGCTCACCCGTAATGTGATGAGCATAGCGGGCAAAGCCACTCCCGCCGTTTCCTCCGCCGTTCCGATCCTTGGTATTGTCGTCTCTGCCATCGAAATCGCACGTCGTTCTTTCATATTAGCCAAAGACATCCGGAATTACTTGGTCATGAGACGGCGCAAAAAATGGCTTATCGAACAACACGGCAGCGATCCCCTGCTAGACCGTCTGCTTTCCGACGAAGGCGAATTGAATGACGGGGTACTTTATCTTGTCACTTACAGGGAAGATTTCAGGGAAAAACTGCTAAAAGAAAAACTGCACTTAAAACCCGAAGCTATAGAAGCGGAACACTGGGAACACGCGCGGGAGATCGACTTGGCCGACGAACTGATGGACGTAAACCGCGACCGCATCATCAGCGAATGCGTCCACCTTACCGCCGACACTATCCGAATTGTTGGCAACATCGTTATCCTTACGGGTGTTTCGGCCCCCGCCGGCCTTGGCCTTAATATCGCCGCCAGCGGTATAGAAGGCGGCATGTATATCGTCCGCTATGGCGTGCAGAAAATCCGCGACCTCGGCTGGGGCTCGCCCGACGAGACCACCAAAGGCAGGCATAACCACCGCCTCGACCTTATCAAGGAACTCTTTTTCCTTATATCCGAATACAATGGCAAAAGCGAAACCCGCGCCCTGATCATCGAATCTTACATCCGGGCCATGGGAGCTTCGCCATCCGAATTGGTTATGAAGAAAACCAACAAAGAGCGAGTTCAGGCTCTATACAAATCCCTCAAAGATCTTGGATAGGTCGCCATAGGAACACCGCGACAACCACCTCCATTAACCTATCCTTCATCCACAAATAACTTCCCTGATTTGGTTCCCAGCCAAAAACACCTGATTTTAATCTTCCGATACCACAACGCTACGCGATAAATGAAAGCCCGTAGATTCATGTTTTGCGTCCAAACCGAAGGACGTGGCCATATGACACAAGCCCTTGCTCTGCGAGAACTGCTCGAAGAAGCCGGCCACCAAGTGGTGTGTGTCATGGCCTCCAAGAGCCGTCGTCGCAAACTGCCGGCCTATTTCCGCAAAGCTTTCGGCGTTCCTGTCCGAGAATTGGCCAGCCCCAACTTCGTGGCCGACAAGAACAACAAGAAAATCCGGGTTTTCGCTTCCATCGGCTACAACCTGCTTCTCCTGCCCACGTTTATCGTAAGTTTGGTCAAAATGCGAAAGCTCATCCACAATGCCCAACCCGATTACGTTATCAATTTTCACGATTTCCTGACGGGAATCTACCATGCACTTGTCCCTAGGCAACACCACTTTATTGCCACACACAGATCCTACTTGGCTTTCCACCCCGAATTTCCCTTTGCCCCAGGCAGGACCATGGAACGTCATCTGCTAAAATTATGTTGCGAAATCATGGCCGCCAAAGCCGAAACCCGCTGGGCCCTTTCCTACCGCCCTTATCTGCCGAACCACTTCGGCAATACGGCGGTGGTGCCTCCGCTACTTCAGGATATCAAACCAAAAAATCACCAAGACGACGGGTTTTACTTGGCTTATATGGTTAATGACGGATACGCCGAAGACCTAATCACCTCTTTTGACAAATGCCCGCCCGGCACCGTGGCCCACTGCTTCTGGGACCGCCGTGGCCAAAACGATATTTGGGAAGCCCGGCCCGGCCTGTATTTCCATCCCCTTAGCCGCAAAAAATTCCTCGATCATCTGCGCCGTTGCCGTGGCGTGATCTCCACCGCAGGTTTCGAAACAGTCTGCGAAGCCCATCTCGCCGGCAAGCCCATCGGCCTAATCCCGACCGAAGGCCAATACGAACAGGCCTGCAACGCCGTGGACGCCGAAGCGGGAGGCATCGCCAAAAGGCTCGGCGGTTACGATCTTGCCGAGTTTGTATCTTATGTCGAAAACGGAAAATTCCGCCCCGGCATTCAAACCGAATGGATGGCCGGACGGGAGACCTGGCGCAAGATTATCTCCGAAACAGTGGCCTAAGTCAGCCTATCGGCAGGAATCTCTCCTTATATTTGTCTTAGGGGGAATAAGAAATGGCTATAATCAGCAAAAAGAAAACAATCTATCCCATAGGCAACGAACTCCGCGAGTACTTGCTTAAATACAACCGGGGCAACGCCTTACCGCTACGTTACGAGGATCTTCTAGAGTTCGACAGCTCCATGACGCTCTACGACAAGCATAACGAGGACACCCTTTGGGAAACCGTCCTTTACCACCCGCTTGAGATGGACCGTATCCACAGCGGGCTTAAGTCCATTTACGCCACGCTCAAAACCGGTGGCGACGTTAGCGTCATCGACCACCTTTACGTGGAGCGGATCGATCTGTGCATTTACGGCAATACCCGGCCTTTCCGTATCCGGATGGTCAACAAGATCAATGACCTTTTCGACTACTTTTATATTAAAAAAGTAGACGCTTCAAGGGTATACGGTCTGGAGTTGGAACACTTGCTTTCCCCCAATACCATGAACTTTCTGGTCAACGAGGACACTCTTGTGGAAGAACACATCCAAGGCATTCCCGGCGACCAGTTTATCACCCAACATCTTGACACGCCTTGGCTCAACGAAATCCGTCTGGCCAAAGAATTCGTCAAGTTCAACGAGCGCTGTTTTGTCCGCCTGCTGGGCGATATGCACTCGTCCAACTTCGTGGTGGAAGTAATCCCCGACTTCGACGAAATCCACTACCGGATCCGCGCCATCGACTTTGACCAACAGAGTTACGAAGGTCGGCGGGCCATCTACATGCCCCAGTTCTTCAAGCAGAACAACCCGATCATTAAAATCGGACTCAAGCATATGCAACCAGAACTGGAACTGCAATACCAAAAGGAGGAACGGATGCGGATAGCCAAACGGGTGGCGGCCTCCAAAATCCGGCAAAAGTCTCTTATCCAAATTATGAAACGAGATACCGTCGCACCTCCGGAACACGCCCTCACACTCAGGACCGAACTTTCCGAAATTTACGCCGACAGCAGCTTTGACCGTTGCCGTAATATGGGCGAAATTCTGGAAACAAGCCTCCGGATGCTCAGCAAACAACCGACAAGGCCACGGCCACAGTCGAATTAATGAGTTTCGGTATTTGGTATGAGGTATTAGGTAAAATCAGAAAGGCAAATACCTAAACCAAGACCTGTACGTTCCGTACTAATTACCTAATACCAGACACCTTAGACCTGATATCTAATACCAAAACATATGTTTACCGGAATTATAGAAACACTCGGCACCATCAAGTCCGTAGAAACTGACGGTACCAACAAGATATTCAAAGTGGAGTCTGATCTGGCTCCGGAACTCAGCGTAGACGAAAGTTTGGCCCACAATGGCGTCTGCCTGACCGTAACATCGATCGAAGGTAACGTAACCAGCGTAACCGCCGTGGACGAAACGCTCAAGAAGACCAACCTCGGCAAGCTCAATGCCGGCGACTTGGTGAACCTTGAGCGCGCCATGCCCGCCAACGGCCGTTTCGACGGACACATTGTACAAGGCCACGTAGACCAAACCGGCAAGTGCGTACGTGTACAGGAACTTGACGGAAGCTGGATCTACGATTTCGAATACGACTTCGAGGCCGAAGGACATTTTCTGGTTGAGAAAGGATCGGTTTGCATTAACGGCACCAGCCTGACGGTTTTCAATTGCGAAAAAGGGAAATTCACCGTCACCATTATCCCTTACACCCACGAAAACACCAACTTCAAAACGCTCAAAGCCGGCGACACTATCAACTTGGAGTTCGATATCATCGGAAAATATATCCAGCGCCTTGTTTCGCAAGGTTACGGCGAAGCTTTGCTTAAAGGAGGTGTTCCTTTTCCAAAAGACGATAAATAACCGAAAGCCTATTCCAAAGGCATAAAAAATAGAGGGGATTGGCCTAGTTATATGGTCAATCCTTTTTTCATTTTTGGATAAGTCCGGCCAATTAACTTTTTTGACTTCTATTCTGACTAGTTTTTTAACGAGATCTTATTTTTCATTATGACGAATAATCGACTACGCCTAGCGGCTCTATACCTCTTCCTTTTTGGAACAATCGCATGCGGAAGGGCATCTGAGCAGAACATCGCTGAGACAAAAGCGATTTCAATAAGCCCCGAAGCCAGAAGCATGGCTTCATCAGAAATGGGCGCCGAAATGTCCGAAGAGACGATTCCGCAAGCCAAGACTAAACGTATAAATACGCAAAAGCTGATAAAAACAGGCTCTCTTAAATTTGAAACCAAAGATGTTAGAGCCAGTTCCAAGAGAATTCATAATGCCGTGACTCAGGCAAACGGATATATTTCCTCAGAGACCAGCCACAAAAACGATTATCGGTCTTCCGTCACGTTAACAGCCAGAATCCCATCCGAAAAATTCGATCCTTTCATTTCCCAAGTCACTTCGGGAGTCGAGTCTTTTGACCGCAATGAGATCAGGGTAAAAGACGTGACCGAGGAGTTTCTCGATCTAAGCGCAAGGCTAAAAACCAAAAAGGCGCTGGAGCAACGTTATATCGCCCTGTTGGATAAGGCCAAGACGATCAAAAACATTCTGGAAATCGAGAGAGAAATCGAAAAGCTACGTTCCGATATTGAATCGACGGAAGGCAGGCTTCGCTACCTCAATGACCGGGTTGGCTTTTCCACCATAACCTTCGAGTTCTACAAACGTCATGAATTGGTCGCAGGCGCTGAGCCAGGATGGTGGAGTAAGTTCGGAGAAAGCTTCGTAGACGGTTGGGAGAACATGCTCTCGTTTTTCCTAGTTCTTACCCAACTCTGGCCGTTTTTCCTGTTAGCCCTCGGAGTGATTTTCGGAATCAAAAAGTGGAGAGGCAAGAAAGCCAAAGCCTAAAAAATAAAAGAAAGGGACAAGACGGTATGTACCGTTCCTGTCCCCTTTTCAATAAAAGAACTAGCTAATTTCTTATGCGTTTACCGCTTCGAGTTCAGCCTTCAGATCGTTGAACTTCTCATAAGCCTGATCAACAGTGAATCCGTTGTGTACAACGTCTCCAACAACTTGGATCATAGCCTCAGGGCATTCAGACTGGAATACGTTACGTCCCATGTCTACACCGGCAGCACCGTCGTTGATGGCATTGTAAGCCAACGCAAGAGCGTCGCGCTCCGGCAACTTCTTACCACCAGCGATTACGATCGGCACTGGGCAAGAGTTAACCACTTTTTCGAAGTCCTTCTCACAGTAGTAAGTCTTCACGATAGTCGAGCCGTTCTCGGCACATACACGCGAAGCCATAGAGAGGTAACGAGCGTCGCGAACGAGCTCTTTGCCTACGGCAGTCACACCCATTACCGGAATACCGTGCTTCGCACCGTAGTCAGCGGTTTTGGTAAGGTTGCGAACGGTAGTAGCCTCGTACTTTCCTCCTACTGAAACCATTACGGCCATAGTGGAAGCGTTCAAGCGTACTGCTTCCTCGATGTCGAGAATGCACTCGTCGTTAAGTTCGCCGAGGATAGTGGTACCGGCCGAAAAGCGGAAACAAATCGGCTTGTCGGTTGTCGGAGGCACTACGCTACGGATAGCTCCGCGAGTACACATCAACGAGTCAGCGTACTTGATCAACGGCACGATGCTGAGATCCAGACGCTCCAAACCGGAGGTAGGCCCCATGATGTAACCGTGGTCGAAAGCCAGCATGACAGTCTTGCCGTCTTCCTTAAAGATTCTTGAGATTCTGTTTTTGGTTCCCCAGTCCATGTTCTGAAGTCCCTTGAGGTGGAAAGATCCGGTTTCTACGGCTTGGCCAATACCAAAGCCCTTACCTTCAATGATTCCTTCTGCGTCAGCCATTTTTTTTCGGAAAATTTATGGTTTGGTGTAATAGCGATTTAATCGGAAGGCCGAAAGACTGTCGGCCACAGGTGCCGCTTTCCGGGAATATCATTATGAAATTCACCGTTTTCGGGATATATTAGCGACTTCTGGCCGGCTTTAACAAAGCCGGAAAGTAAAGGCACCCGCCACCGGAACTCCACGCGCTGTTCCATTGGTGGAGGGACTGCCTTATCGTGTCAGCCAAGGAAGGGTTCTATGCCGGGACCCTTCCACTTTTTTAGGCCAACGATGAAGCGAAGGCTTCGAAAATACATGCCATAGAGGCCGCTCCCGGGTCAAGGTGACCTATAGAACGCTCTCCCATGTTACGCGCGCGGCCGAAGCTCGCCTGCATCTCTATCGTTTTTTCCGCACCTTCCGAGGCCGCTTTCGCCGCCTGCTGGAATTGCTCCACTACGTTGTCGCCCTCATACGTTTTCAAAGCTTCGATAGCGGGAATCAGGGCGTCCATAACAGTCTTGTTGCCCACGTCGGCTTTGGTGCTTTTGCGCACGTTGGCCAAACCGGCGTCAAACATATTCCCTACCGCTTTCACGTCGAGCTCGGTGCCCGCGGCGCAGTCACTCATACCGAGGTACAGCGCTCCGGACAGCGTGCTGGTGGATCCGCAAGACTGGCTCATGGCGCCAAAGCCCATGTCGCCGAGCATCGCCTTGAACTCCTCACCCTTTTGGGCTGCTTCGTTTATGGCTCCCATAGCGGCAACGATAGCCGTTCCGTGGTCGCCATCGCCTGCTACGGCGTCAAGTTTCGAAAATTCGTCGGCACGGGCCGACACTTTTTCAAAGGCGTTGTTTATCATGCCTTTGAACTGGTCGATAGTGATCTTTTCCATTTCCCCTGAAAAACTGTAGAATCGTTGGTCCGGCCAGCGCCCGGCCGGTTAGGCTAAAAAAGGGGGCGGAAGTGTGGCTCCGCCTCCCAATAATATCTATTCTTACTTAAGAACTGTCCAGTAAGGAGCGTCAGACACGTGCTTGAGATAAGTGGCGTGATCGTCATCCACTTTTCCAAGGATCATCTGGAAGCCGGCCATTTCCTGAACGGTCAAGAATTCGTCCACTTTGCCTTCCACAACTTCGCATCCGGCGTCAACAAGGATCTGATGCGCCTTTCGGTAAACGAGGAAGAGCTCCATCATAGTAGTCGCTCCCACTCCGTTGATGTAAAGCACCACTTTGTCGCCTTTAGCTGGCGAAAGCTTCTTCATCAACTGGCCGATCATGCGCTCAGCGGTTTCGTCGGCAGTAAGCAACGCACTGCGACCGCCACCGCCTTCGCCGTGCTGTCCCATACCTATTTCCATCTCGCCGTCAGGCAATTCGGCGATAGTGGCGCCGTTTTGCGGGTGGGTGCATGACTTCATAGCCACGGCCAAAGTAGCCATCTGCTTGTTGAAGCGCTCAGCGATTTCGTAAATCTCGTCAAGTGACTTGCCTTCCTCTGCGGCGGCACCAGCGATTTTGTACAACGGAATACATCCCGCCAATCCGCGACGATCTTCGTCCGGCACATCGAGTCCGGCGCTGATGTCTTCGCTGGTCATGAGCATTTTCACCTTGATTCCGGCGCGCTCAGCCAACTGCATTGCCATGTTGGCGCTCATCACGTCACCTGCGTGATTGAGAACCACGAGCAGGATACCCGCTCCACGGTCAAATTTCTTAAGGGCTTCGAATACTCTTGGAGCGCCCGGAGCTGCGAAAATGTCGCCCACAACGCTACAGTCGAGCATGCCTTCGCCTACGAAGCCACTGATGGCGGGCTCGTGGCCCGATCCGCCCATACTTACGATGGCCACTTTGTCCTCAGACTTAGGGTTGGCGCGCACAACGATGTTCTCTCCACCGAGAGCCACTTTGTCGGCGTAAGCCATAGTATAACCTTCCAACAACTCCTGGGTGATGGTTTCCGGGTTGTTGATGAATTTCTTGATCAGTACTTTTTCTTCGACTGCCATGTCTAAAAGGAAATTTTGGGTTTAATTCGAAATTTTGTCGAGAATACCGGGGTTAGCTCCGGATTCTACGCGTTTGGGATCAGGCGGAATCAGTTTTCCGAGAAGTGCATCAGCTCAATCGGAGCGCCTTCTTCCACTACAAAAGCGATCTTGAGGCCCTCGCCCGGCGAGAACGGCTCCACCAAAACCTCTTTGCCTTCCATTTCTGCCTCAAGGTCCTTTACGCGGTAAGCGATGTGGGCAGTCGACTGGATCAACTCAGGGAATTCCGAATCGTCCTCAAACCTGAGCCACTCGATTTTGTTAGGGCTCACATTGTAGTCGGTGATGAAGACTTTGGCGCCTTCCAAATAAGTTTCCCCATCCTGCTTTTGGCTAGTAGGGATTCCTACGTGATCTAATTCTCTCATCGATAAAAAGATTTTGTTTGAAAAAGTCTTATAAAAAATCACAAAACGTTAGGCCGTGGCCCCAAACGGACACTCCGCCAGTTTCTTCCGGCGAGTTTCCGTACCAAATGCTTAAGGAGGCGGAAAGCCGAAGTTTTCCGCCCCTTTTTATTTCTTTTTGAATATAAGTTTTCTTGAGGATAATTCCACCTAGAAAACCACTGTTTTATTTGTGAACTCCAAAGCTTCTCCGTAATGGGGCGAAGCGTACTCGGAAACAATGGCTCCCTGAGGGCCCGCAACCATGAAATGTCTGGCTTCGAGTCGGTTCAAAGAAGAAATCTCGCCCTCTTTCAACGTTTTGCAATTGTGTACCGTAATTCCATCGGCGGCAAACTGGCTGGCGGCCGGCTTGATTGGCAACTCATTCTCAGGAGTAGGATCGCCTTCGCCGAACAAGTATACCTCGCCGTGACGTACGTGCCAAGTTTCCATCTTGGCGGCGCCGGCTTCCACTTGGTTGTGGCAGTGCTCCACGATCATCTGTCCCGGAAGCAAGAAAATCTCGTGGGCGAAGTATTTCTGCTCCACATTATTGATCCAGAAAATTCCGCCCATTCCAGCGTTCAGGAAATCGTTTTGGCTGAAATCGCTCACCCAAAACTCGTCTGTTTTCAACAGAGGCGAAATAGGGTAACCGAAGCGTTCCATCATTTTGAAATAAGCGTCTTTCGCCTTTTGCGAATTGAAAACGCCGTTATCGTAAAAATGCTCTTTCGAATAAGTTTCCATGTCCGATATTCCTGACTGATATTAAAATTCGATTATATAAAAACTTGATATTCAGCGAGCGAACGTATACCCTTCTATTTCCACAAGCAGATTATCTCTGCACACGTCCGCTATCACATAAAGCGCTTGGGCTTCTGAATAAGTTTCTTCACACACTTGCCTGATGGCGTCAAAGTCATCGTGCCGCTTGACGTAAACCCTGATATAATCAGGCCTTAGGTCGTCTGTGGCCGGCAATTCCCTAGGACGCAAATTATCGCCTGATATAAGGGTATCGATATTTTTGGCCGTTACCCTAGTCTGTTCGGCGGCATCGTCTATGGCTATGGTCAACTCGCCTTTAATAGAGGCCGTTCCCGAAATAAAAAGGTCGCCGGCAACGCCGTTACCCTGATATTTCGCCCGCTCGAATTGCGGGGCGGTCTTCTCTGACCCGTGGGAAAGATTATTCCCGACCAGCACCTTTTGACCGTAACGGTGAGCATCTATTTGGTCCGGGTTATCAATCGGAACAATCCTTACGTCTCCGCTTACCGCAACCAAGTCGATAATCACCCCTCCGGCCGACATTCCGATGCCTGTGGCCGCCGGAAAACCGGCTTTCCACTCCGTGGCTCCATAGAACTCGTTCCGGACTTCGTTATAAAGTTGATAATGCTGGATGTCTTCCTGCATATCGGTGATCCGCTCTATATAGTTCCATTGCCTTACGACATCGGAAAAATCGAGGCCTTCCGCATTGAGAACCGCCGTCGCCTGAACGAAGGCCTTACGGCTAAGCTCAAGCATAGGTTTGGAAAGATCCGCTTCGGCCATGCCTGAAGCGTGAAGCTCTTTCCTTCCGCCACAATCCAAAACCACGTACGGCACGCCGTCCGCTTTTTTGTACTGGGCTTTGGCGTCACTCTCTTCCACATACGCCAATTCGAGGGCCACCTCAACCCCCAACGGAGGCTGAGCAATAACACCTATCGCCGGCATTTTATCTCCGAAGAATTCCGTAAGCCTTTCCATCACCATTTTCTTGGCTATGGCGTAGCTTTCGTTTTCAACGGCATTGACGAAAACGGAAACCCTTACGGCCGTCTTCCCATTCAGTTTCTCTCCAAGCACGGACACGCATTCCTCCAGCTGTCCCCTCATGTCTCCGGCATTGGCCGGGACTATCGCCTCTTGTCTTTTTCTTACCACCATTCTTCTCAGTCCTCCTCTAAAATCATCGGTTTACAAAGACAAGACATACTCGGCCAAGTCTTCCATCTCTTTCTTGGAAATCTTCCTAAGGATTCCGTGACGCTCTACTTTGATCACGTCTTCCATAGTTCTTGCCCTTCCGTCATGCAGATACGGAGCGGTACGCCACACTTCGATAAGTGTCGGAGTATCCAGCATAGTGGCCGTATCCGGCAATACTTTGTGGAGTCTTTTGTCCGTAAAATAAGTTCCGTTATGGCAAGCCGAGCATTTGGCTTTTTCGAATGCTTTTTTTCCGCGCTGCGCTTTGGCGCTCAACTGACCGTCTACCAAATACGGGCTAGGGGTAGGTTTGAGCGATTTGAGATACGCGTCCACCGTAGAGGCTTTCTCGTCCGGCATCTGCGTAAACTGGATGTGTCGGAAACCGGCCCTAACGGCCACTTCGGCAGAAGCCCTGATTCCCGTAATCATTGCGGGTGGCGTTTCGTGCGACAACAGCAGGCTTTTGCAGTTCTTCGGAGAACCGATACCGTCATTGAGCAAATCCCAGTTCAAGCCATCAATACGAGCATCGTTGGGGTGACATCCGTTGCACGATTGCCATCCTTGGAAGCAATATTGAGCGTCGTTAAAGAGCCTTTCCCCTTGTCTCGCCTTCGATTCACGGAGATTGGGGTTCATTGCCAGCGTCTGGTTTTCGTATTCGTTATTAATGTCAAAGAAATTCAGAGTGTCGGAGAAATAAGTGGACACTATCAACTCATTGCCATTGACAACAAGCTGACGCGGACCATTACCTGTCACTTTGATTCTTTGCCTGATTCCGTTAAGGAAAGTCAAGTCGTAAGCCAACGAAGGCTTGTCGTTGTGCTTGAGCAGACGCTCGATCATCGGAGCTTCCTCGATTACGCTGAAATCGTGCGTGCCCGAATGCGCCACATAGATCTTTTCGCCGTCGCTGTCGATTCCCCAGATTCCGGCCGCGCCGTTTTCCGGTTCGTCAAGCAGTACCGTCGCCACTCGCATCATGTTTTCAGTATCGATGATACTCATGGCGCTGGTGTTCATCCAGCCCTGTTCCAACTGCGAGGTAGGGACTTGGAAACGGCCGAGGTTATGGGAAACGTAAACCCAACGTCCGTCTTTCGACAAGTTGATTCCCCTTAACGCGTTACTTCCGTTCTCAAGCGCTATGTTTTTTATGAACTGGCCCTTCTTCAGGTCGATTACCGTAAGGTCGGTAGCTACGGTGTCAATATCAGCCCGGGCGTCCGGAAGCAGGTTGGCCACGTAAAGGTACCTTTCGTTTTTGCCCAACACCGCACCAATCGGCTGACGACCGGTTTTAATACGGGTTTTCTCCTGCAAGGTCGATAAGTCGTAAACCGAAACCTCGTCCAAGAATTGGTTACAAACCACCAAAGAATTGTTTTTCGGGCTAACAACCGGCGCCACTACACCGCTACGTCCTTTGATGGACTTTATCGGCTTAAGCGTCTTTGCGTCAAACACCTCGATGGTACCCGGACCTTCGGAACAGGTTACGTAGAGTCTACCGCCTTGCAAGGCCATACCTTTGGGTCTTTCGGGCAAATTGATAGCGCCTACTTTGGCCCGTGTATTCAGGTTCAGAACCTCGATGCGGTGAGCGGTCTTTGCCGACACAAACAGGCGATCGCCAGATTCGTCGACAAGCATATATTCTAAGGAAAGCGGATCGCCTTCCACATGCCCTTCCTTGTTGGTGAATCCCAGATAAACCAGGACCGTAAACACCGCTAGGACAGGCAATAACAGATTCTTAAAAAGTCCCATTCGCTTCATGATTCGCTTAAACGTTTAATCAGAAAAGATTGCGGAACCATATTAATAAAACATTCGGTATCCTGCATCCTTTTCGCCCCTCGTATCTACATTGGGAGAAGAAAAAGCACAAAGATACTATAAAGACTACCGGAAATATTTCCTTGCGGGAACATCGAGAACCTGGATCGAGGACACTTTGTCCATCAGGGTCCAATCCTCAAATTTCCATACCACTTTCTTCTCTGGCGTAATCTCGTATACCTGGGGCATTCTCGACTTTCCGTGCGAATGCCCCCCCCAATTGGCCACAATCGTATTGCCGTTCTTCAACCTTGTGAGATCGGCCACATAACGGAGTTCGAAGCCTTTGTCAAGGTCTTTTTCGCTCACGTTCCATATTTCTTTCCCTTCGGCGTCATATTCGCGGATCATGTGCTTATCGCCACAACCGGCCAACACGCCACCTTTTTTCAATGGCACTACCGTAAAAGGTTTACCCTCGGTATCCACGGTTCTGATCAGCTCGCCTTGGGCATTATATTCTCTGGCGGCGCCCTTCAGGCCTACCCAATAAGTCCCTTGCTTTGATTTGTTCACTCTGCGGAATTGCCCGTGCGGATTTTTCACGCCAGTGTTTATCGTCACCGTTTTGACTAGTTTTCTATTCTTGTCAAATTCCATCAGCTTAGCCGGTGTTCCGTTTTGGCCTATCAGTATGTGGCCTTTCGGCAAAAGCGTAGCCGACTGCACCTCGGTGTTCGGTTCCCTTTTGTATGTCCACACGATTTCGTTTTTCGACGAAACGATAGTGGCTCCAGTCTTGTGCGAGTAGAGGACATTCCCGTCCGGCATCATAGTGGCCGAGTTACATTCCTCTCCTTTGTTTATTTTGTGTTCCCAAACGGCTTTACCGTTCTCGTCCACGATCATTATCTTGGACCATCCCGAGCCCGCCGCCAAGAATCTATGGGAAACAGGCTTCTTTTTATTTTGCGCATTTACGGACAAGCTTACCGCCACGAGCGCAATGAGGAAAAAAATCCGCTTAATACTCATAATACAGAAAACGACAAAAAGTCATATATTACAACAATCCGCACGGAATTTCCGGGCTTCCGGAGCGCTTGGCCTGTGCCGTTGAGCTCGTTGTTTGTTTCAAATAAAAAACACCGTTTCTTATTTTACACTCACAAGGTAGTTTTTTCTGTTTTAAAAAACAAAACGAGATCACAAAATAGACGGCCATCCAAACTCCTATTTATAAAGTTAGAGAAGTTTAGGCTTAGGATTTTATGATTTGACTAACAGCCCTCCTTAAAAAGCAGAATCCGGACTAAATCTTCCCCCCGAAAAAACGAAAAGCCCGGCCTGCCATAAGCAAACCGGGCTTAAAATTCATGACTTTGTCTTATTTAGTCTTCTTGCGAGCCCTGAACCTTCCGTACAATGAAATAATACAGAACCAAAGCGAGCCCACCCATTACCAAGGCTCCGATAAAATATGGCATCGGGTACTCATCGCCCCCTCCCGTAAGCTTACCGGCAAAGAGACCTAAACCTATGCCGATTGATACCATACCAAATTTCAAAGCCTCAAAGTGTTTGTTTTTATTTGATGAGAATATTTCAGCGCTTACTCCTTTTTCTATAAGGGCCAGACGTTCTCTATTTCGTGAAGTAATCGATAAATAGACAATCCCGAAAATTAAACCAAATAAGCCGAGCGGAACTAAGATTTCAACAGCCATAGTCGTATATTTTTATTGTTTCAAATCTGTTTGTTGCCTCTTTGACCTTGGCTCTCGCAAGCAGGTTACAAACCCGTAAAGAAAAATAAAAAATAAATTTTATCGCTATCTTCATGTAACCTGACTGTCCCTTAGGTAGTCAAACCTCCGTATGCCTGAAGAAGATATAGATATAATAAAGCGTGTTGTTGATGGAGAAACCTCCCTGTTCGCTAATCTAGTGGACAGGCACAAAGACTATGTCTACAGGATAGCTTACAAAATCCTCCAAAACAACGAGGATGCGGAAGAAGTGGCGCAGGACGCATTTATGAAAGCGTTTAAAAATCTCGAAACTTTCCGTGGCGACAGCGCTTTCGGAACGTGGATTTACCGGATTGTATACAACTCCGCGCTTTCTAAGCTGAAAAGGAGAAAGAAACACAGCGCCGACACGGGGCTCGAAGACACCTTCTTCGTGGCCGAAGACGACGCCAAACAGCTGACCAGCGACAGGGAGCGGAGGGTGTTCATCGGGAAAGCACTTGAAGCGCTCCCCCCCGAAGAGAAAGTCTTTGTCGATATGTTTTATCTGAAAGAGATGACCCTGAAGGAAATCGGGGATGCTACAGGCGAAGACACCAACTTCATAAAGGTAAAAATACACCGATCACGCACGAAATTACGTAATATACTGTCCGGCCTACTAAACGGCGAAGCGAAGTCATTGCTATGAAAAAAAGGAAAGAAGACATCGAACTGGACAATCTCCTTAAAGGATTTTTGGAGGAAGACCAAAAAAAGAATCCGGCTCCTTACGGCTTCACCCAGAATTTTATGGCGAAGCTAAAAGCGGAAACAGCACGTCCAAAATTTGTATTCAAACCGTTGATCAGCCTCAGACAGGCCGGAATTACACTCGCCGGAATTGTGCTGAGCTTAATCGCAATATTCTCAGTGAACGGAAATCCTGTCTCATCCCAAACTGATGAAGCGCTCCCTATCCTTTCTAAGTTCACGAAAGCTCTGACTGACTTTTTTAGCATTTCCCTGTCGGAAAGCACAGGCACCATGATGGTTCTAGCTATAGCGACAGTTCTGATCCTTGTGGTTGTGGATAGGCTGTTGTCCAGAAAAATCGTTTCGGAAAAAAGCTAAATGCCGTTTCCGAAACAAGCGCTTACCCTTGAGTTTTCGCTTTCGCGAACATCCAGACTTACCAAACCGGAAATAGGCAACGGCAGATTCTCCGTGTCATGCCCTGCCGGAAAACCGAAGAGACAAGGATACCCATACTCTTCCACATGAGAGCGGATTATACCGTACGCATCTTTCCCGAACGGTATTTGGCTATCACGCACAGCCGAAAACTGACCGACAATAATCCCAGCAAGATTCGCCAACTTACCGGCTCTTTTCAACTGAACCATCAACCGGTCTATAGCGTAAAGCGCCTCGCCAATCTCTTCGACAAACAGGATCTTTCCATCCATGTCAATCTCTGAGGCGCTCCCCAAACAATGGCAAACCAAGGTTAAATTTCCGCCTACTAGCGGAGCGATCACGCTTCCTTTTTTGTTATACCGGTTTTCCCTTACGGTATAATCCAGATCTTTCCCCATTAAAAAGTCGAAAAGCTGATCCGTGGAGTTTCGGTCTTTGGAAAATGTCGTAGGCATCGGACCGTGCACCGACACTACTTCGGGATGATGGTTTAGCAACGCCGTTATATCGCTGAACCCGCATAGCCATTTCGGGTTCCGCAAAAAAGCCGTAAAATCCAGACGGTCTATAATCCGGGTAATCCCGTACCCTCCGCGAGCCATAAAAACGGCTTTGATTTCGGGATCGTCCAACGCCTTTTGAAGGTCGGACGCACGTTCTTCGTCCGTACCCGAAAAATAATTGGATCGCCCCAAAAGATGATCTCCGCATACGGGTTCGAACCCTTTACCTATAATCACTTCTTTCGCGAACCGGATTTTAATTTCGTCAACGGCGCCACCGGGCGCTACTAAAGCGACTTTATCGCCTTTGTTGAGAATCGGGGGACACAACATATCAAACCATAAAAAAGGGTCAAAAAAAGCCCGGATCATAGACCCGGGCCCTTCCGCTTTACAGCGATCAACAGCTTATTTTGAAGCTGGCTTAGGAGTCACGCCAAGGTCTTTCAATACCAAGTCAGTGATGTTTCCTTGCTTGTCAGCGTAAAGCAATACTGGGAGGCTACCAACGGCCTCGCTCAAAACGTAAGTATATCCGTTCGCTTTCGCCACTTTATTGATGCTCGCTTGAACTTTGTCCAACAAAGGCTGCACCAACTCGGCTTGTTTCTTCTGGATAGAAATCTGTCCGTTTTGCTGGAACTGCTGGATTGAAGCTTCCAAGTTCTGAAGTTCCTTGGCTTTGTCAGCTCTTACCGCGTCAATCATTTGCGGAGCTTGCTTCTGGAAAGCGGCAACTTTTTTCTTATAGTCTTCGACTTTGGCCTGAAGCTGGGTCTGCAATTGCTTGTTATGCTCCGAAAGCTTCTGGTCTATAGTCTTTGCGTCAGGCAATTGGGCCATGACAACATCAACATTCGTGTAGCCGATTTTCACAACCGACTGGGCGTTTACGCCTACAGTCGCAACGAGCGCGAACAATACAAAAAGGATCGTTTTTTTCATGATATTCAGTCTTATATATATTCTCTTTATCAGTTAACCGTATCGTTCTCGTCCCCCAAACCCAACTCTTCCAATACGTAATCGGTGTAGTCGTGAGCCGGGTTGGTATAAATCATTACCAAATCGGCCGATTTGTCGAACATGAACTGGATCTTCTGCTTTTCCGAAACCCTTCTAACCGCCTCGAAAACCTTGTCTTCGACTGGCTTTATAAGTTCGATTTTCTTCAGGTAATAAAGACCTTCAAAACCGAAAACCTTTCGCTGGTAATTGGCTACGGAATCCTCTTTCGCCAAAATGTTTTTTTGCCTCTCGGCCAACATTTCTTTAGACAAAAGTACTTCCTCCGCCTTCAGCGCATCGTACATACCCTCAACGCCCTTGCGCATATCCGAAATCTCTTGGCGCCAAGCCTCGGCCAATTGGTCCAAGCTTTTCTGCGCCTCTTTGAATTCGGGCATTTGTCCCAGAATATATTCCGAGTCCACATAACCGAACTTTTGGGCTTTCGCCTCTTTGGGCAACAACGCTAACGCCATTGGCAAAACCAAAGTCACCACAAAGCGAAACAAGATATTTGGCTTCATATACACCTCCATTCAGTGTGCCCAAATTAGCAAAAGATTTCCAATTTCCGGCTAATTCCCACAAAGTTTCGGCCCAGTGTCCTAAGCCGAAACCTTCCATTTTAAGCGCAATGCGAGTTATCGCAACTGCTGTCCGATAGTAAAGTGGAACTGCGAGCCGCTTGCGTCCAGCTGGCCCGGGATATCGTCGAATCCGTAACCCCAGTCAATACCGATCAGACCGAAGGCAGGCATAAAGATTCTCGCCCCGAAACCGGCAGACTTATACAGATCGAACGGATTGTATTTTCTATAATCGTTCCAAGTGTTACCCGCTTCCACGAAACCGTGCACATAAATGGTTGCTGACGGATTCAACGAAACAGGATATCTCAATTCGGCACCGACTTTCGTGTAAGCTACACCACCTTCGATGTCATCCGAACGATCGTTCGGAGTGCCGTTGTCGTCAATTCCAGTAAGGGCCGCATCGTCGTAACCGCGCAGGGCAATCACTTCCGTACCCAAAATCACGTTTTGACCTGCCAAACCGCTACCTCCCATAATATAACGCTCAAATGGTCCGATACCGGCTTCTTTTTTATAAGAGTTTATAAATCCGAAGTGGGCTTTGGTCTCAACCACAAGGTTTCCGACCACTTTCGTGTACTGCTTGGCGTCGAACATTATTTTATAATATTCCACCCATTTATACTTCTCAGCGTTGTCTGCTTTATTGTAGTCAATATCTCTCCAAATCGAATATGGAGGAGTCAAGCTTACGCTAAGCGAGAACGAAGAACCGCCACGCGGATACATCGGCTGGTCAATTGTGTAACGAGAAAGCGTAGACGTAAACGAGAGGTTGTTCGATTTTCCATCCGAGAAGCCGAGTGACGTGTAGTAATCCTTCACATCATATCGGTAATACGATATGGAGTTGTTGAGCGAGAAGTTATCGTCAGGCCACTTAAGACGGTGACCTAAACCAACAGTGATTCCGAACAACCCAAGGCTACCGCTTCCGTACTCCCGTGTATTATAGTTGAATTCTCTCTGGTTCGAATAAGAAAAGCTAGCGGAGAATGACTGCGGTTTGCGTCCGCCTAACCAAGGCTCCTGAAACGATATTGAGTAACTCTGGTATTGCTTACCGTTGGCCTGCGCCCTTACGGAAAGTTTCTGACCGTCACCGGTAGGCAATGGCCTCCAAGCTTCTTTATTGAAAAAGTTTCCAAAAGAGAAGTTATTGAAGGTAAGGCCCAAAGTTCCGATAAAACCGTAAGCACCACCCCAACCGCCGGAAAGCTCGATCTGATCACTCGGACGCTCGACCACTTCCCAAGTAAGGTCAACAGTCTCGTCATTCATATTCGGCTTAACGTCCGGGTTAATAGTTTCAGGGTCAAAATATCCCAAGCTGGAAAGCTCACGCTGTGTCCTGATAATATCTCGACGGCTAAACAATTCGCCCGGCAAAGTGCGGAGCTCTCGGTACACTACGTGGTCGTTCGTACGGTCGTTACCGCTTACCGCAACGTTACTCAGTTTAAAACGGGCTCCCTCGTTAATCCTCATTTCCACATCAATGGAATCGCCTTCCACGCGGACTTCCACAGGATTGATTCGGAAAGCAAGGTAGCCGTTGTCCATATAAAGGCTACTGATGTCCTGATCATTGAGATCGAACTGCAAGCGCTTGTCCATCAACTCGCGGTTGTAAACGTCACCTTTACCGATCTTGAGCACCTTATTGAGTTGCTCATCAGTATAGATATAGTTTCCTACCCACTTGATGTCGCGGTAAAAGTACTTTTTACCTTCGTACATCTTGATATCGATGTTCACCTCGCCGTTCACTACATAAACGGAATCTCCAAGGATCCTTGCGTCGCGATAGCCTTTGCTATTGTAATAGGCTACCAAAGCCGCCTTGTCGTTCTCGTATTCTTTACCGATGAATTTCGAAGCGTTGAAGAAATTCAGCTTCACATTATCGTTCAGATATTTCTTTAGGTCCTTCCACGAAGCCTCGTAAGATTCACTGAAGAAAGTCTTGATATCAGAAAGCTTGACACTAATAGCCTCCTGCGTAACTTCTTTGACGATACGCACACGAACTTTTTCGCGCGTTTTCTTCATCTTTTTCTTCGACTTGGCCGGGTCAAGTTCCGTGGCACCCAAAAGACGGATACGGTTAATGTGTACCTTACGGCCCTTGTTCACGTCGATAACCAGCCTTGAGCCGTTCGTAATAAGCGAGTCTTTCTCGACCTGCACGTTGACTTTGGCGTCCAAGAAGCCTTTGCCCACGAAATAACGCTTGGTCGCCAGCTCGGCATTTTTTCGGACGGCGTCCGTCAGCACGCGGCCGCGCACTTGATCGATCTCGTCTTGAAGTTCTTTCTCCTGGGTTTTGTTTACGCCCTGGATCTCGATTTTTGTAAGACGGGGCCTCTCCGTAAGGTGAATGGTCAACCATACCTTGCCGTCTTCCACCTTGGTGACGTTTATCGCCACATTGGCAATAATACCCTGCTTCCAAAGTTTCTTTATGGCTCCGCTGATGCCTTCGCCCGGAATTTTGATCTTGTCGCCTACTTTTAGGCCGGAAAGCGAGATCAACGCCGATTTGTTAAGCGTCTCGGCCCCCTCTACCGTAATTTCCGCGATTTCGTATTCCTTAGGATTCGAATAGTCTATCTCTAGGCGTTTGGAACTGTTATTATTCCAGCCCCAGCGTGCTTGCGCATACATGGACTGGCCCACAAGAACCAACAAAACAATTAAAAGTACCCGTCTCATTTAGCAATTATTCTTGAACCTGCTCACTAGTTTTTCCGAACCGCCTTTCCCTGCTCTGATAGTCTTCGATAGCTTGGTGAAGATCCGTCTTCCGGAAATCAGGCCATAAGATGTCGGTAATATATAATTCGGTGTAGGCGATTTGCCAAAGCAGGAAATTACTGACACGCATTTCCCCGCTGGTCCGGATAAAGAGATCCGGATCCGGCATACCGGCGGTGTAAAGTCCGTCCGCCAACACTTTCTCGTCAATTTCATCGGGGTTGATTTCCCCTTTCGCCACTTTCTGGGCTATGCTTCGTACGCTGCGCAGAATCTCTCCGCGTCCGCCGTAGCTCAAAGCCAAGTTCAGGGTAAGTCCCGTACACCCGCTTGTTGTTTTCTTCGCTTGCTCAAGTTGCTCCTGACATTTTTTCGGCAATTTTTCAATATCGCCGATCGTTTGCAACCGAACATTATTCTTGGCCAGCTTTGGGGCCTCTTTCTCTATGGTCGATATCAGCAACTGCATAATAGCCGTCACTTCCATCGCGGGCCGGTCCCAGTTTTCGCTGGAAAAGGTATAGAGCGTAAGATATTCGACGCCCAACTCGGCACAGCCTTCGGTAATCTCCCTCACGGCCTTAATGGCATTTCGGTGGCCGAAGACACGGTTCGCCATGCCTTGTTTCTTTGCCCACCGTCCATTGCCATCCATAATTACGGCAATATGCCTTGGTATTTTGTTCGGGTCTATGTTGCCTTTCATCGTTCCGTTCTCACCGTTCCATTTTTATAGCCCGTAAAAATGCTTTATTTTTTTAAGAATATAAAGGAGCCCGCACCTCATTCAGTAAAAATCGTAAGGACATGGAACCTTGAAAAAGGTATAACTCACAGTAATTCCGGTAAAGTAATACCAGTCATCCGTTTCCGGGTTGCCGTGACCGTAAGAGCTTCCGTCTGAGGCCCTGAGCCCGGAAATATTGTCAAGCTCATCGGTAAATACCTTTCTGGCTCCAAATTCAATCCCCAATTCGAACCTCGGATTCAGGCTATACTTTACGCCCACTCCAAAGGGGATTGTCGGCAAGGCGATTTGGCCATGGCTCTCTTTCTTCCCTTCCCACGCTCCGGTATCCTCGTTTCGTTGCCGCCAGATCGAATTTCCGGTGTAGCCCATCACGCCGATACCTCCAAACAGGTAAGGGGAGAAATCCATGAATCCCCGCCCAGATTTGTAATCAAAGAACGTGTATTCGGCCATAACGCTGGCTTCGTAGAAATAATCGGAAAACGCGGCGCTCCTCTTAAACGCAAAACTATCGTAAGGTTCGGCGTCCGCTTCCCTAATTTGCCCGAGCAGGAGCTGAAACCTGAAACTCCAGGCATCGGAAACGTTACGCCTATAAAAAGCGTTGATTCCCGGGCTGGAATACTTCAGGCGATACGATTGTTGCAAGTCGCCCGTATAGTTCACTATACCTCCCCCAATACCTATCTCGTGCTTCTGCCCGAACGTGGGGAGGCCAACCGCAACGGTCAGGGTCAGGGCCAGAGCCAGAGCCAAGGGCCACTTTACCGACCTGAAGTTTACCTTTTTTGATTTCAATTTTCAGCGCTTTCGAGTTAAAGATTGTTAAAAAAGCCTTCCAAAATGGATACGGCGCTTATCGCCAAAAGCTTCGAGAGGCACCGAAAACAGCGGAATAACGCAATTCCAGAGACCTTCCCACTTCGCAATATACTGATTTTCCGCATCTTTGAAGGCTTAATCCCGATAGGCGACCCGGCCGAAAGCTCCGTCCGGTCACCCACGCCTCACCTTTACAAACGTTCGGGCACCGGGTTTATTGCTAATCGAACGCCTAGAGAGACTAAAAATGGATCGGAAAGGCGGTACTTCCCGAATATCAATTCCGGGAATCGTAGCCCCAATGCAATTTCTGCCTTAATGTGTCGAAAAAAGTGAATTTGTCGGACTTGACGAGTCTAGCCGCAAATTTCTCCTTGCGGATACGGATATCCCGCGTCGGCTTGACGCTTTTTGATCTGGAATCCAAGGCTACGAGCACATGCTCCGCCCTTCCTTCTACCTCCAAACGGATCTCGGCATCATCAGGCACTACCATGGGCCGGACCGTAAGGTGGTGCGGACAAACGGGAGTCATCACGAAACTGTTGGAGTTTGGCATAAGCAACGGGCCTCCGCAACTCATCGAGTAGCCAGTAGAGCCTGTTGGCGTAGCTATAATCAAGCCGTCCCCCCAATAGGAATTGACATAATCCCCGTCAAGATAAGCGTGAACAGTAATCATGGACGAGGTGTCGCGCTTGAGCACCGAAAACTCGTTCAGTCCAAAAGAGGTCTCTCCAAATACGTCCGTACCCGAATCAAACCGGACCAACGTGCGTTTCTCAACTTCGATGGGCCCTTTGGCCAAAGCCACCAACCTCTCCACAAAATCTTCCCTGCCTGTAGTGGCCAAAAATCCGAGACGGCCGAAATTAACGCCCAAAATGGGAATTTCGGCGGTTCCGATATAGGTAAGCGTATCGAGTAACGTCCCGTCCCCGCCAAGGCTCACGCACATATCCACGGAGGAAAGGTCATCACCGGCCCGGAGTACGCCATCCGAACAGCATCCCCTACCATGGCGCTCCAACCAAGCACTCAAACGTTCCGAAGTCAACAAACCGAACCCCTCCGCTTTCAACGCCGAAAGGGTCCTTTCGACCCACGGCAAAACCTCCGACGGAAGATCCTTCGAATGTATGGCAATCAGCATAACTATCTGCAAATAATTTTATATACCAAATATACAAAGAGGGCAACAATAGTCACTGTTTTGCCCGGCTTATACCGGCCTTATCTTAAAAATGGGACTTCACTCGCAAGTCCGCGCCTTAACCAAATACGCTTTTCCTCGCTTCAATGGCAAAAATGGTCCGGCGACATCCCAAATCATAAAGACAGCGAGCGCCTTGTTTATACATTTTCAGCGAGATAATTGAATATATACCGTAATGTCTTCCCCTAACAAGCCAAGCAAAGTCTTTACTGCCAGATTTAAACCCCAAAATCAGTATTATTGCCCCCCGGAACATTTAGAAAGCCCGCTTTTTACAGACCGAAAGTATTTTATAACCTCACGTATACATTATGGAAAGACGTTTATGGCACAACCATTACGAGACCGGAATCGCCAATAATATTCCCGAAGAAAAACTCAGCTCCCTGGCTCACCTTATCGACGAATCAGTACACCGCTACCAAAACCAGGAAGCTTTCCTCAGTATGGGAAAAAGCGTCAGTTACGGCGAGATAGGCAAACTATCCGACGCCTTCGCCGCATATCTGACCAACGATCTCGGACTCAAAAAAGGTGACGCCATAGCGATCCAACTTCCAAACACCATCCAATATCCGGTGGTTCTTTTCGGAGCGATTAAAGTCGGGCTCGTGATCGTGAACACGAATCCGCTTTATACTTCGCGAGAGATGGCCCATCAGCTCAAAGACTCCGGAGCCAAAGCCATTGTCATTCTGGACAACTTCGCGTCCAAACTCGAAGGGGCACTTCCGGAACTTACCGACCTCAAGCATATTGTCACCACTGGCATCGGCGATTTGCTCGACGGAGCGAAAGGCCACTTGGTCAATTTCGCCGTAAAATATATCAAGCGCATGGTCCCCGGCTACAAGCTCCCGGGAGCTGTAAAGCTGAAAAGCGCCCTCAAGGCAGGTCATGGCCAGAATTTCACCCGTCCGCAACTTGGGCCCGAAGATCCCGCCTTCCTGCAATATACCGGAGGCACTTCCGGCGTGTTAAAAGCAGCGGTGTTGCGCCACAGAAACATTCTGGCCAATGTAGCCCAACTTTCGCAATGGATGTCTAAACTCCTTGTGCTGGGACAAGAAACCGTAGGCACGGCCATCCCTCTCTACCATATTTTCGCCCTTACGGCAAACTGTTTCCTGTTTTTCAAAGCGGGCGGACGAAACGTCCTGATTGCCAACCCTCGCGATATGGTCGGGTTCCTGAAAGAAATCAGACACGAGAAAATCACCGTTCTTACAGGCGTAAACACCCTGTTCAACGGCATGCTCAACCACAAAGACTTTGACAAAGTCGATTTCTCCAGACTCAAACTGACTATCGGAGGAGCGATGGCCGTTCAAAAATCAGTGGCCGATAGGTGGCTCGCCAAAACCGGCGTTGCGCTTTCGGAAGGCTACGGGCTTACCGAAGCATCTCCCGTAGTCGCCGTACACCCATTCAATAAAAAGGTAAAGCAAGGAAGCATCGGCCTGCCCCTGCCCGGCATTGACGTTTCCATCCGAGACGACGCGGGCATGGAAATGCCGCTTGGTCAAGCCGGAGAACTCTGCCTGAAAGGCCCCAACGTCATGGCAGGTTACTGGAAAGACGGCGAGTTGGAACCAATCGGCGAAGACGGATGGCTCGCCACTGGCGACATAGCCTACATGGACGAAACTGGCTACGTTTTCATCGTGGACAGGAAAAAGGACATGATTCTCGTTTCAGGCTTCAATGTCTACCCGAACGAGGTTGAAGAGGTCATCGCATCCCACCCGAAAGTGTTGGAATGCGGTGTGGTGGGTATCGCCGACGAAGATTCCAACGAAAGGGTAAAAGCGTTCGTCGTCCGCAAAGATGACAGCCTTACCGTTGAGGAAATCCGCAAGCACTGCAAGAAAAGCCTTACGCGTTACAAAGTGCCAAAACTCGTGGACTTCAGGGACGAACTGCCAAAATCGCCCGTTGGAAAAATCCTCAGGAGAAAACTCAAATAATCCTCCTTCAACAAAAAAACGAATACCGGAAGGCAAACCGATACGTTAGCATTGTCAGTCGGAATGCGACTGATTGTCACAGGCGGAGCCCGATCAGCCAAAAAAATGCCAACTTGTCACGATTACTGACATTGGCAGAAATGTTGGAAACATGATTCCGGGTAAAAAGCAGGAAAAGCATGAACAGCGAAAAAGATAAGCAAGAGCAAGAAGAAAAAGCCAAGATGGAAGAGACCAAGCAAGGCGGAGAGGCAAACGTAGAGCAACAAGAGGAGCTCTTGGAAGAGGAAAGCCACACGGCTCAGGAAAACGAGGAACTTGCGAAGCTCCAGGAAGAACTTGACAAGGAAAAGGACAAGTACCTCCGTATGTATTCCGAGTACGAGAACTTCCGTCGCAGAACGGCAAGGGAAAAGCTCGACCTGATCAAAACCGCCAACGAGAGCATCTTCAAGGCGCTTCTGCCGATAGTGGACGACTTTGAGCGCGCCGAGGCCTCATTCGAAGGCGACGCCGATAAGGAAACCATGAAAGAAGGCTTCGCCCTGATCATGAACAAGCTCAACGACACTCTCAAAAGAGAAGGGATGGAGCTGATCGAGGTTAAGGCCGGAGACGATTTCGATACGGAAACGCAGGAAGCCATCACCCAAATTCCGGCTCCGAGCCCAGAGCTCAAAGGAAAAATCGTTGACGTAGTCGAGAAAGGCTACAAAATCGGCGACAAGGTGATCCGCTACGCCAAAGTAGTGATCGGAGCATAATCCGACAACCGAAACACACTAAGAAAACCAACAAGGCGCTCCCGGAATATTCGGGAAGCGCCTTGCCTATAAATTCAGGACACCTAAGGTTCATAGCCTTACAGGGCGTTCGACACCCACAGCGAGACTGTGGAAAGCCCCCTGAAATCCAACTGAAGCCATGGCAAAAAGAGACTACTACGAGATATTAGGGGTAAGCCGCAACGCTAGTCCCGAAGAAATAAAGAAGGCCTACCGTAAGTTGGCCATCAAATTCCACCCGGACAAAAACCCGGATGATAAGGAAGCCGAGGAGAAATTCAAGGAAGCCGCGGAAGCTTACGAAGTGCTTAGCGACCAGCAAAAACGCCAGCGCTACGACCAGTTCGGCCACGCCGGAATGGGCGGAGGTATGGGTGGCGGAGGCGGCGCCGGAATGAACATGGAAGACATCTTCTCCCAGTTCGGCGACATCTTCGGTGGCGGAAGCCCGTTCGGCGACATGTTCGGCGGAGGCGGTGGACGCAGGCGCCAACGCCAGCGCAAAGGCTCCAACCTCAGAATAAAACTGAAGCTCAGCCTGAAGGAAGTAGCCAACGGCGTAGAGAAAAAAATCAAAGTCAAGCGCTACGTAAGCTGTAACTCATGCGGTGGAAACGGCGCCAAAAACGGCACGGCCATCAACACTTGTCCAACCTGCCATGGAGCGGGTCAGGTAAGCCAAGTGGTAAACACCGTATTGGGCCAAATGCAGTCGGCCACCACATGTCCGACATGTAACGGATCCGGCAAACAGGTTACCGACAAGTGCGACAGTTGCCACGGCTCCGGTCGCGAGATAAAGGAGGAAGTAATTCCGATCAACATCCCGGCCGGCGTTTCTGACGGTATGCAGCTTTCGATGTCGGGCAAAGGCAACTATCCGGAAGGCGGTGGTGTTCCCGGCGATCTTCTTATCGTCATTGAGGAGGAAGAGAACGGCTTTTTCGTTCGCGACGGAAACAACGTTCACTACGATCTGTTCCTCAACTTTGCCGATGTCGCTCTCGGAACCTCTGTGGAAATCCCGACTATCGACGGTAAAGTAAAAATCAAAATCGAAGCTGGAACCCAAAGTGGCAAGCTTCTCCGCCTGCGCGGCAAAGGTATTCCGGATATCAACGGCTACGGACGTGGCGACCAAATGGTGCATGTTAACGTTTGGACTCCGAAAAAGATAAACTCCGAGGAAAAAGAATTGCTCGAAAAGCTGAAAGCCTCCGATAACTTCGAACCTAGTCCCGATAAAAAAGACAAAGGGTTTTTCGAAAGAATGAGGGAATTCTTTTAGTAGATCAAGAACCTAATCCGTTACCAAACGGCGATATTCCGGTGAGTATCGCCGTTTTTTTGTGACCAATGCGTAACCTGTTCATAACGTTTTCGTTATTGTCCTCATGCGTTGGATATTTAGTGTGTTTGTGTGCTGTATGAGCATCCCTACGAAAACTCTCATGGCACAGGGCGGAAAAGCCTGGAAAATAGAGAGAAACGACAGCCAGAAAACTGTAAAAGTGGAAATGCGGGCGGGCGTGGGTAATTGTTGTATCTTGGCAGGAAACAACAACGACTCCCTATATGTCAGGAGCTCTGACGCAAAGCTTCTCGAAAACCTTGAGTACAAAGAAACGACAGACGATAACCAACGCTCTGTTTGGCTACATCTGAAAGGCCGTAAAGAAGCCACGCTAACCAACACTATCACAGATCATTTCTTTGGTTCCAACGACAATAACAAATGTAATTTCGACCTGAAATTACCCCAATCATTCCCTCTGGATCTCCGTTTTGACTACGCCGTGGGCACCTCCAACATAAACCTCACGGAACTCCCCGTACAAAATCTGAAAATCAAAACCGGTGGCGCCAACGTCAATATCTCTTACGAAGAAAACGAGAGCAACCGAATATCGATGGATTCCCTGACAGCCAACGTAGACATGGGAAGCCTGTACATCGATAATCTCGGAAGTCTCCGGGCGGGTAAAATTCTTGCGGAAGTGTGCTTCGGCACCATGGACATCGGCTTTCCCGACACACTCAGCCGTCCAACCGAAGTTAAAGCAAACATCGGCGCAGGCAAACTCATCATGCGCCTGCCCAAGGACAAAGACATCCCCGTAAAGGTCGTGCTGGGCGAATCATCGCTCTGCGATGTGGTTCTCGATCCCGATTTTTCCAAAGCCAGCTCCGGCGTCTACACAAATAAAGCCTACTCCGAAAACGCAAAAAACCCGATGATTGTGCATGTGGACGTAGGTATGGGAAGCGTCATCCTTCGCAGAGAAAACACCAAAACACCCCAACTATTGCCACACTAAGCATTAAAGCCTTCACCTAAAGCCAAACACGGCTATAAGAAAAAAACGCCCGGAGAAAAGGAAATACTGGACAGGAAAAAATGATTTTCAGATCATCGGCCAGTGCCGCTCGCTCGTCCAGAAAAGACAGTACCCTGTACCCCGAATTTCTTCTGAACATTCGGGAAAATATATCCCTGCCCGGAAACCTGTTGTGAGAAAGAACATCTAACAATACGCCGTCATAAAAGCAGTGTTTCGCCTTTCCCGGAGCAATCTTTTCCAACGATTCACCACGTTCCAAGCATTCAACAACTCCTCTAACCTGTCGCAAAATCCGGCTAAAAGTATAACCCGTCGAAGCTTTTGAAGCTCCGCCAGCGCTTCCCACATAAAAAACCTTTCCGGAGCACCTTGCGAACCGTTGTGCCGTCATCGGAATCTTCCCGAATTCTTCGCCACTAACCGTATAATTTTCTAAGCCTAACTTCTCCCCGATATATTCCCGAAGGGCCTCATCATATTCTTTGCGCTCCGAAAGAAGCTCCGGAGAAAAAACCGTGTACTCCACCAAAGCCTCACGAGGGCTCAGCGGAAGCACATAAAAAAATCGTGTGTAACCGAACTGTTCCGTCCGGAAATCCATCAGTGTAGCTTGCCGGTCATCGAAGAAGTCTTCATCCGTTCGGACAAAATATCCTTTGAAGTGTTGCCAAAGCCAAAGCGGATGACGCTCTTCGTCCGGAATATCCGGAAAACGGCTGTCGAACACTTGTCCTCCACAGAAATTTCCGGCCTTTGTACGAACTGTTCCGTCAGGAGAAACGGACAAAACTTCCGTCTCCAAAAGTGTCACATTTTCGGGTCGCTTATCCATACGACTATGTATATCCAGCCTAAAGTCACGCCCGGGAACCATCTTGTATTCGTAAGGCGACGGGACCACCGGAATCTTCCCGTTATCGTCAAAGACAGTTAGGCTGTCCCACTTTTTTCGGACCAAATGCTCATAAGGCCCGGCTTCGGTCTCCCAAAAACACCAAGTACGTTCGTCTATCTCTGAAAAATCATGGTCGAGAAGCAGTATTCTTTTGTCACGCAAAACCGGCGAAGCCAGCAAAGCGTCAGCAAGGGCCAAGCCAGCGCATCCGGCGCCCGCTATTATGTAATCGTAATATTCCGGCCCCTTTTCACTCATTAGGCTTCCGTTTCTGTGAGCTCGGTACTTACGCCGTCGAGTTTTTCAAACTTGGCGAGAACCTCCGCCGATATGGTTTGGCGAACGGCCAAGCGTATATGACACTGGTTGTCGAAAACCTGTTCTTTGATCTCAAGGTCGTACTGCTTGATGAGTTTCATCACGGAATTCATCGAAAGGTATTCGAAATACACATCCAGACGGTCCTCCACTATCTTTTCCTCTATCTTTCCGTTCTCGATCGCCTCGGCCGCCGACACTTTGTAGGCGTGTACCAGACCCGGTACACCAAGTTTCGTCCCGCCAAAATAACGCACCACTACGATAAGCGTATTCGTAAGGTCAAACGAACGGATCTGTCCCAGAATAGGATCACCGGCCGAATGTCCGGGCTCCCCGTCATCGTTGGCGCGGAAACGCTTTTGGTCTTTGCCCAACACCCAAGCGTAACAATGGTGGCGCGCGTCGTAATAGCGCTTGCGCAAAGCCTCCACCTTTTCCTTGATCTCTTCCTCGGTCTCCACAGGGTAGGCGTAAGCCAAAAATTTGCTCCCTTTTTCCTTATACAGCCCCTCCGACTCTCCGGCCAATGTCAAATACGTATCTTCTGTCTTCATAATCTTTTCCCTCGGCCCAAAAATACTCGAAAGCCACAAAATTATCCCCACGTTTCCACCCTATGCTCTGCGAGTTCAAATTAATCATGTATTCTGATCATAACCGAACATGATCCAACTCCCGCACAAACCAAACTTAACTTATAAAAAACACTTATCCCGCATTTAATCCAATAAAGCGCAACCCGGCCCGGTTCGGATTCGTTTTGAAATACTGTTTGTAGTACAAAAACAACCACTATCATGAGAAAATACTTACTGACCCTGCTGTCTGTTTTTTGCGTTTTATTCGCTCAGGCCCAAACCAAACCCAAAGGTATCAAAACGGGATCGACGGCCCCCTCTTTTATGGGAGTTGACCAAAACGGCAAAAAAATCGAACTGAAGAAATTGTTAGACAAAGGGCCGGTAGTGCTTTTCTTTTATCGCGGTACGTGGTGTCCGTATTGCCAAAAACAGGTGGCGAGCCTGCAAAAATCCCTTGACAAGATCACGGCCAAGGGAGCTTCTGTCGTGGCCGTAACGCCGTCTAGCGGAGAGAGTATCGAAAAAATGATCGAGAAGCAGGGAGGCATCGGCTTCCACATCCTGCACGATGACGGGCACAAAATCATGGACGATTACGACCTGACCTATCCCGTTAAGGAAACCATGCAGAAACGCTTTGCCAAAATGGGACTGGACTTCAATAAAATCAACGGGAAAAACGGGCCCGTACTCCCTATCCCGGCCACATATGTCATTGACCAGAAAGGCAAGATAGTTTTCGCCCACTTCGACCCGAACTTCAAGAAACGCCCATCGGTAAGCGAAATACTTCAGCACCTTCCTAAACCGCTGTAAGGAAAACATACATATGCACCTCATTCAAACGCCCTTTTCCGGGCGTTTTTTTGTGCCCGACCGGCGCATGTATTTGATTTCAAAAGCCCTACCTTTATACCGCCGTTAACCGGAACATAAGCGCATAACGCGAACGTAAACATCTGAAATAAAGAACATGAAAATATCCAAAGACCGCCAAAGCGTAGTCGAAACAACTTACCAGCTTTACGTAGACAACCAGCAAGGCGAGCCCGCCCTCTACGAAGAGCGCAACGAGGAGGATCCCCTGCTTTTCCTCTACGGTACGGGAGCTTTCCTGCCCAAATTCGAAGAGGCCCTCGACGGTCTTGACGAAGGACAGGAATTCGATTTCAAAATCGCCTGCGACGACGCTTACGGCGACTACGACGAGAAAAAAACCGACTGGCTTCCGATCGAGATATTCGAAGTGGACGGCAAGGTGGACATGGAGATGCTCCAAGAGGGGAGAATCTTGCCGATGATCGGTCCTGACGGCGACCGCGTAATGGCAGAGATCCTGACCGTGAAAAAAGACAAGGTGGAAATGGACTTCAACCATCCGCTTTCTGGCTACGATTTGATCTTCAAAGGAAAAATCCTCAGCGTTAGAATGGCTACCAAAGAGGAAATCGAGCACGGACACGCACACCCAGGCGGGAGCTGTGATCATTAAGTCTTGGTCTGAGGTATTTGGTATGAGGTATTAAGTACTAAGAAACTTAATTCTGACACCTAACCCTTTTTGACTACCAAGAAAACCCTCGTCTCGTTGGGCATTGGCCCAAACAGGGCGAGGGTTTTGTGATTTCAGGCCAATACCTTTCCGTATTTGAACGAAACCTTTCGCGTAGCGACTTAAAGTGTGGACGGTTTTTGCCACTGTTCAACCGAATATGCGGATACCAGCGGACAAATACAGCCACCTCAACCTGAACGCCCGACGACAGATAAGCCGTTGTGTCAATGCTGGGCTCACCATCCGCCAAACCGCCTCTAGGCTCGGGGTCAGTCCCTCCACCATCAGCCGGGAGTTGAAACGCAATAGTTTTCGGGGCTTTTACTCCGCCATACATGCGCAGGCTTACTACGAGGCCCGCAAGTTCTTAGCTGTGGCAAAATACCGTGGACAGCTAATTTTTCGCCTTTCCTCCGTCGGAGTGAGCCTTTTCAAGCCCAAAACCGACCGCCTGATTACGGCTTGGGCCTCCGATTACCGCAACGCCCGCTATATCCGCAACGAAAGGACGGACAATCCCTTTCACGCAAAAAGACAAAGAAGGTCAAGCATCTTTGCCGTTTGGGAGAAACCGGTACAGCCCCGCCTGATGAAACTTAGGTTACAGCACTACGGCCAAAAAACAACCCCGTCTGGAGAGGTTAACCCATTCGGGGATCCGCCGAAATTTTGGAAAAAAGCTGACCGAAAGCCGGATCGGACGGTTCATAAAGAGGCACTTTGTGCCTAATTGTCAAAAAATCTTACCCGATAACCGACCGCACCGAAAAGATGCGGTTTTTTTTCGTCCATACTCCCGCTATGAGGTAAAAAACGGGAGTCGTTTCTTTAAAAAACCTCCATTTTCCACCGCCGTCAGCAAACCCGTTCACCCACACGTCTCATCTACCCCGTGTTGCGCTTACTTACGTGTCCCTTTTTCAGAGGACACCAACCCTTTCATTATCCGTGTTTACAAACGCTTTCATTTTTAGGAAACGCTTTCCTCTTCCCTCCTTGAGTTTACAATTTTGTTTATATTACTCATTGACAACCCATTATTCCACCAAACCACCGAACCGACATGCCACAAACAAAAACATTCGAAACGGAAAGACTTTATTTGATCCCCACAGCCGAAGACGACGCCGAATTTATCTTCCGCCTGATGAACAGCCCCAAATACCACGAGTATATCGGCGACAGAAATATCAGGACACTGGACGACGCCAAGACTTTTATCCAAGAGAAAATGACACTCCAACTACTACGGTTGGGATATTCCAGTTATACTTTGGTCCGGAAAAGTGACGGTGAAAAGGTGGGAGTATGCGGACTTTACGACCGTGAGGGACTTGAGGGCGTGGATATAGGGTTTGCCCTTTTGCCCGAATTCGAAAGAACGGGCTACGCTTTGGAATCCGCACTCAAACTGAAACAAATGGCCTTCGCCGAATTCAACATTAGCGAAATCAAGGCTATCACCACCAAGGAAAACAAGGCTTCGCAAACTCTTCTGGAAAAACTGGGGCTAAAGGCCGAAGGCACCGTGGTTCTGCCCGGAACTACCAATGAAATGTTGCTGTACCGACTTAAAAACGAGTCCGCTTAAACCGGTTACTGCTCTTTTCGGATTCTGCTGAGGGATTCTTTACTGATTCCCAAATAAGAGGCGATGTCTTTCAATGGCACCCGCTTGTGTATATCCGGCCGGGACTCTATCAGCCAGCGGTAGCGGTCCTTGGCCTTGACAAAGCGGTTGCGATCCATCTCCGTCAATACCTTTCCCAAGAAACGCTCGCTGATCAGGCGTCCCCAGTTGGCCCATTCCAGATCGGTATCATATAGATAGCGGAGCTTGCGCAGGGGTATGCGGTACAGTACGCTGTCTTCGTACAGCTCTATGCTTTCCTGATGTCCCTCCACGGCGAAATAAGCACTGAACGAAAAAAGCAATTCGCCCTCAAAAGCGAACCAGACCGCCTTTTTGTCACCGTACTCGTCGATGTAATTGGTTTTGGTAGCTCCTTTTTCCAAAAAATAGAAATACGGCGACACTTCCCCCTCCCGTATCAGCTCGGTATTACGGGGAAGTTCCACCCGTTCCAGTTGTGCGGCAAAGGCTTCTATATTTGCGGTAGAGAGCCTCCCGAAACGTCTCAGCGTCCGTAAAGTGTTTTCCAAATCGGTGTTTTTTTACGCAATCCTTTCTTGCTCCTGTCCGGTTAACATTTGTCAACCGAAGTTAAGACAAAACGCCCGACCTTTGTAACCGAACCGATAGATACCCTTTGAACGATGAAAAGAATTCTTGACATAGAGAACTGGAACCGGAAGGAACATTACGAATTTTTCTCCGCCATGAACCAACCTTTCTTCGGGCTAGTGGTGCCCGTGGACTGTACCAAAGCCTATGCGTACGCCAAGGAAACGGGCGTGAGTTTTTACGCCTACTACCTCTACCAAGCCACGCGCGCCCTAAACGCCGTCGAGAATCTACGATATAGGATAGAAGACGGCCAAGTGGTGGAATATGACTGCGTGCACCCGTCTACCACCGTAGGGAGGGAAGACCATACGTTCGGAATCTGTTTTTTCGAATATTCCGAAGACTTCGGCCAATTCCGCAAGAACCTAGACGCCGCGCAAGCCGATATTAGGGCCCGATCGGGAATTTGCCTCGACGAAAGTACCTCCCGAAAGGATACAATACACGTCTCAGCTGTCCCTTGGGTAGACTTTACGGGACTCAGACACGAATACGACAGCCGGTACGAGGACAGCATACCCAAAATGTCTTTCGGAAAGATGACGGAATCGGAAGGGAAAAGAAAAATGAGCGTATCGTTGGACGCCCACCACGGCTTGGTGGACGGATGGCACGCGTCGCAGTTCTTCGAGCTGTTTCAGCGCTACCTGGACGGCGAGTAAATAGGCGGAATCGACGTTCCGAACATATTGCGCAATCTAGGTTAACGCCCGGGTTAATGCAAAAACAAAAACGCGACAAAATCACTAAGCTTATAAAGGATGTTCCGAGACCGGGGCATCCTTTTTTCGCTTGGTTACCTTGGATGTATCCACTGGGAGACGCACGCTGTTTTCCGTCTTCCGCAATCCAAATTTTTATCGCCATGAAAACAAGAATATTACTCTTGCTCGGCTTTTATCTAGCGCCACTATGGGCTTTCGCCCAAAAAAAGAAACCCAATATCGTCTTCTTCCTTGTGGATGATTTGGGTTACAAGGATCTGGGTGTTTACGGAGCCAAACTTTACGAAACCCCGAACATCGACAAGCTCAGCCGTGCGGGCGTACGCTTCACCAACGCCTATACGGCGGCGCCCATCTGTTCGCCCACCCGGGCGGCGGTGCTTACGGGCAAACACCCGCTGAGAATGAAGATGTGGCACGCCCCACACTTTATCCCAAAAGAGGATTCGAAGCAAATGTTGCCCAAACTGCTCAGCGACCAAGGCTACAGTTCGTGGCATGTGGGCAAATGGCATCTCGGCACTCCAAAAGACCATACGTTGCCCCAAGATGTCGGCTTCCATATCAACATCGGCGGAGGCATAAGCTGGGGGCCGGGCTCCTACTTCTGGCCTTACAAAACCAATCCCGACGGCTCGCCTATGGGTCACCAGCGTGATCACGCTCCTTTGCGCCAAGGCGGATTCGAAGGCGAGCAACTCACCGACCGCCTGACAAGAGAGGCCGTAAACCTCATCGAAAACCACAAGGGGGACAACCCCGTCTACCTGAACCTTTGGTACTATTCGGTTCACAACCGTAAAGAGGCCAAGCCCGAGCTGGTAGAGAAGTACAAGAAGAAGATCAAACGGATGGGAACCAAAAAGTCCGTACGGGTACATATGGGCGACACGCTCTTGGCTTCGGAAACCAACCCACTCTACGCCGCCATGCTGGAAACGGTGGACAACTCGGTGGGCGCCGTAGTGAAAGCCCTAAAAAAGAAGGGAATGTATGAGAATACGCTCTTCATCTTCTACTCCGACAACGGGCCCACGACCAATGACGTTCCTTGCGCCCCATTCCTCGGTGGAAAGAACACCACTTACGAGGCGGGAGTCCGCATGCCCGCCTTTATGACTTGGCCGAAAGAGGTTCCGAAAAACAGGGTTAGCGACGAGCGTATCATTATTATGGACGTGTTCAACACCGTACTGGCCGCCACCGATACTCCGATACCCGAAAAAGTGGAAAATGACGGAATTTCCCTGATGCCCCACCTGAAAGACAACGCTTCCGTCCCCCGCCGGGATTTTTATTGGTATTTCCCCGATACCCGCCGGATGTACGGAGGCCGCGCAAGCGCCGCCGTGCTGGGCAAAGACGGCCATAAGTACATTCACTTCTATAAAGGCTACGCTCCAGAACTCTACGATATAGACGCCGACAAAGCGGAACGCCACGATCTGATTTCTCAGAAACCGGCCAAAGCGAAGGCCCTCCAAAAGAAACTGAACGATTTTCTGTTGGGATACGGCTACGACCGCATGGACAAGCAAATCAGAAAAGCAGGGAAGAACAGACAGTAAGAAGGCCAACCCCTGATCGAAATGAACAAAAAAGACGGCGCCCAAACTGACGCCGTCTTAATTTCTCCCTTACTATTTCCTTTTCCTGTAAGGCTTCGTGTCGAACGTAAAGGGCTTGTCCAAGTCGATGGACACCGCCGTCATTTTTGAGTTGCCGTCTCGCCCTGAGCCTTCGTACTCCAGCACCAAGCCCCCGTAAGGCGTGTGGATGTTCCCACTCCCGAAAAAACCCTTGCCAGCTTTCAACTCCTCCGCAACCCACAACGACATGCGCTCGCCATCCATCTCCGCCCGATACTCCACGCATTTGTACCCGAGTATATTCTTCGTAGCGCCCGATTTTTTGATCTTGTCTTTGGCGAAGTCCGTGTCCGGAAACTGCTCATCAGACATGGCCCCCTCGGCCACTTTAAAGCACATGGCCATGCCATTGGCCTTCACAAAGTTTATGGCGTCTTCGCCCTCAAACACCATAAAACCGTTCCCCACTTCATCGCCCTGCGACATATCGAAGCTCATCGCAAAAAAATCCGGACGGGCCTTGTCAAAAAGATAAGCGTAGCGGATGGGTTTTGCCCTCTTGTTCCGCATTTCGAAGATCACTTCCCCGGTAAACTTGTACTCGTCCGGCAAGTTCTCGGGAACTTCCAAACCGAACATTCCCGGCTTATAGTTCGCCGGCATTTCCGCCTCATAATCATTCTCTTCCTCGTCTTCTTTGTCATAGTACTCTTCCGTCCGCTCATCAGCCATGTACACGTCCCCTGTTCCCATCCCCGATTCGGTCAGAACGTGAAAAAACAAATCGACTTTGACATCCAGTCCGGGACCTCCCGCGGTTTTTCCGTGTGCCTCAAATGTCAAAAACTCTTCATTATGGGTAAATACCGTCACTTCTCCGGATGCGTATTCGACTTCTTTATTCTTCTCCACAAAGAAAAGCTTCAGGTTGGCCTCCGCGGGAATGCCGTAACCCTTCGCCGGAAACTTTCCTGCGGGATCCTTCAACAGCAACTCAAAACGGTTTACGGTCTCGCTTCCCGGCATTCGCCATTTACCGGTCACTGCCAAACGGCTCCCTTCGGCTACGGGTTTGGGGCTCGGCGTAATCGGCAAATTAAACTCGTCTTTACCGTCCCTTACCGAAATGGTTCCGGACATCATATCGCCACCGGCGTAGCCCTCGGGAAAACCGGGTGATTTTTTATTTCCCAATAGCTTGTCCGCCGCACCGTCCACTTTTTCGTTTACCTTGTCGTCTATCTTTTTCTCGATCCTTTTCGCCTTTTCTTTCAGTTTTTTAAACAGTTGGGCATGCCCAAGGCCAGAGGCCAGCAACAGGGCGACAATTGGAAGGAAGATTCTTTTCATGTTGTTATTGAGTTTAGGGTCTGTGTTTGCCAACAAAAGCGCACAACCTATCTTTTCCAACTACACAAAAACATAGAATTTACAACACCAGATAGGCGATAAATATAAAACAAAAAGACATCAGAGAGTAACACATGAAACAATAGAATGGATAAAGCACTTTTTATTCACTAAAAAAACAATTTACTCTAGTGTGGATTTCAGAGAAAGCTGTTCTATTTTTAGGTATTTAGTCAATAAAATGTTCTTATTATTTTACTTTTTTGGAAAGATGGCTCCCCGTGGCTTTATTGTTACAACTTAGGTCTTAACCTCTCTCCAAACATATAACCTCATCTTCCCATGAGATATTTACTAGCTCTTATCCTGTTCGCCTTTTGTATCCCGGCCTTTTCCCAAACCGAACTGAATGACGACAACTGGTCAGAACACGTTCTGGTAAACAACAATAAGATTGTAGTTCTTGACTTTTACGCCACCTGGTGCGGGCCGTGCAAGAAGATGGAGCCCATCATGAAAGAGTTAGAGAAAAAGTACAAGGGACGGGTCGAATTCTATAAGATGGACGTTGACAAAAACGATCTTGACGACGAACTCAAAGTAAAGTCGATCCCAACTTATTATTTCACAAAGAACGACGACGTGCTGAACAAGCATACCGGCGCCATGAGCATGGAAAAGTTTTCAGAAATGCTCGATAAAATGCTAGGGGGCGAGGCATTGTCCGGAACGACGGCAAAAGCAAAACCCACCCCTTCAGTCTCGCCTACCGAGGTAGTGGACGAAACCTGGCACAAAAGCGTCTTCACAAACGACGGTAAAGTGAAAGTTCTCGATTTTTACGCCACTTGGTGCGGGCCGTGCAAAAAGATGGACCCTATCATGGCCGAATTGGCTACCAAATACAAAGGTCGCGTTGATTTTTTTAAGATGGATATCGACAAAAACAAACTCGACAACGAAGTGGAAATAAAGTCGGTCCCAACATATATTTTCGCCAAAAACTCCGAAGTCCTTTACAAGCACGTTGGCGCCATGAGCAAAGCTGACTTTGCGGATTTGATCGAGAAAATGCTGAGTGGAGAGATAAAAGCGGAGCCGAAAGAAGAAGAAAAAACCGCAGACAAAGAGGAACCTGGCGAATTCAGCGATGAAAAGATTAAACCCATCTGGAATGATTATGCTAAACTGAATACGCTAGCATGGCACGCTTACGAAAAGCATGACGACATCCAATCGCTGTTAAAGGGAATCGAGCTGGCCCAGCGGTCCATTGAGCTAAACGAGAATTACTACAATACAGACACACACGCGGCATTGCTTTACAAAACAGGCAACTACACCAAGGCTCTGAAGGTAGCGAAAAGGGCCATCGATCTCGCAAAGAAAAAAGGTTTGGACTACAAACCGACTTCCGAACTGATCGAGAAAATCATTGACAAAATGTAGGTGTGGGACACTGAAAAAAAGCTTTTCTCCCATCCCTACGGTTGCAAACAACGGGGCCAAACCGGCTTTTCTACTCTCTGACAAGCCGGTTACCCCGAAAATTACCCCCCTCCGTACCCCGCCTTATATTTCTTTGCACTCCGTATCCGGGCCCTTTCATGAGCCCTATATTTTTATCCTATATTTCCTATAAGGTTATGTTTAAAAAACACTTCGCCATAGGGCTTTTGGCCTTGGCTGTCGCTACCCAGTCTTGCGATTCTGGTAACAAAACAACGGCTAAAGCGGAAATCGCTACGCCGGCGGCAAAGCACAATACGCTAACTGCTACTGAGAAAAACGAAGGCTGGACATTGCTTTTCGACGGCAAATCCATTGACAAGTGGAAGAACTTCGGCAAAGAGAGTATCAGCAAAGGTTGGGTTGTCGAGGACGGTTGTCTGAAGTCGTTGGGCAAAGGCGGCGACATCGGTGGCGATATCGTTACGGTTGACGAATTCGAGAACTTCGAGCTTAGCCTCGAATGGAAGATTTCGCACGGCGGAAACAGCGGTATTTTCTACGGCGTAAACGACAATTCCGACAAATACAAAGCGCCATATTACACAGGCCCCGAGTACCAGCTTATCGATGATATTGGGTTCCCGGGCAAGCTGAACGAATGGAACAAAGCGGGAGCGAACTACGCCATGCACCTTCCTGACAAATCGAAAAAACGCCTGCAAATGATCGGTGGGGACTTTAACGTAACCAAAATCGTTGTAAAAGGAAATCACGTGGAGCACTGGCTCAACGGCGAAAAAATCGTTGAGTTCGAGCGCTGGACTCCCGATTGGGAAGAAAGAAAAGCGAAAGGCAAATGGGCCAAATACCCGGACTACGGTACGTTAAAAAGAGGACGTATCGGCCTGCAAGACCACGGAAGCCCGATCTGGTTTAGAAATATCAAGATCAGAGAGCTTTAAAAAAGAAAGGGCCGGAGACCTTTCGGTTTCCGACCCTCTCCAATTTCATTTTTTCACGATTATGAAGCTTCCACTTCGACTTGTTCGCCGAAAGCGATAACACAACCGTCGGGATCTTTGACAAAAAATTCCCGCATTCCGTACCACGAGTTTTTTGGTTCTGTCACGTTTTCGGTTTTGCCTTTTACTTCCGCATAAAAATCGTCAACGCTGGACATTTCAATATAAATCGCCGACAAACCTCCCATTGACAGCTCTTTTATAGACAACGGAATATCCTCACGAAAACTGTCTTCCCGCTGAAACATCAGCTCCACCTCATCCTTCGCCATTTGGGCGTATACATACGTTTTGCTTGCGTCCATCTTTACATCCATGCCGTCTTGGGTGTCAGGCACAAGCATTTTAAGCTCGAATCCAAGAACGGATTCGTAAAAATTAACCGTCTGCGGAATATCGCTAACGATTAGATTTGGAGTTAATTTTTTGAGTTTCATCTTGGGTCTGGTCTAATTGTATTTAAGAGAAAAAAGAAATTTCGGCAGAGTTATATTCGACTGTAATCTAAGGCATTAAAAGCCAGCAATAATATCTTTTTTCAGAAAATCCAAACATGTGTTGCAAAACACCACTCGCTACCCCTTTCGTAACCCTATCCCTTCTTTCCTTTATATCCAAACGCTAACCACTTCAAATGATAAGCTATGTCCAACGACCAAGCATCTGTTCTTTTCTAGATATAGATTTACCCCAATCGCTATTCCCCACTATTAAGAAGGGAAAACTGTAACAAATTCAATTAACATGAATATTCGCCAAGTAATCTTAGAAAAGACGGCTTTGGTTTGGCTATTACTGGTATCGACTACTAGTTGTACCAACCAAGAAAAGAAGGAAGAAAAGCCAAACATCATTTTTATCCTTACTGACGATCAGCAATGGAATACTATCCGTGCATTGGGTAACGAACATATTCATACGCCAAACATCGACCGCATTGCAGAGAATTCCCTCGTATTTGAAAACGCCTACTGCTACGGCGGCAATAGCGGAGCCGTATGTATTCCTTCGCGGAATATGATCATGACCGGACAAACGTTCCACCGCTTCGAAGAGGATTGCCGCAAGGCGGAAGCCCGTGGCGAAAAGCCAAGAAAACGACACTACGCCAACCCGCAATGGCCAACCATTCCGAAAGCGATGAAAGAGGCCGGCTACCAAACCTTTTACAGGGAGAAGAGTGGCTCAGCCAACAATCCAGAAATCCGCAAACAGTTTGACGATTACGCCGACATCCACCAAGTGAAAGCCCTCAGGTCGGGCCGGCCGGCACGGGGCATCGTGGACCAAGCCATTAAATTCATGGCTGAGGACCGCGACCCGACCAAGCCTTTTTTTATGTACTTGGGCGTTCCCGCTCCCCACGATCCAAGGTGGTCTCTGAAGCGCTTCCGCGATATGTATGACAAAGACGCGTTACCGATTCCCGAAAACTATTTGCCCGTCCACCCCTGGAATATCGGGTCGATGACCGTCCGGGACGAAAAACTGGAAGCTTGGCCACGCACAAAAGAGGCGATTCAACGCCATATCCACGATTATTATTCCACCATTACCGCCACCGATTACGATCTGGGACGCCTTCTGGATTTTATGGAGCAAAAGGGATTCGACAAGAATACGATTATCATTTTCAGTTCCGACCAAGGGTTGGCCTTGGGCCAGCACGGCCTAATGGGAAAACAAAATATCTACGAAGGCACCATGAAGGTTCCGTTCATCGTAAAAGGCCCCGGCGTGATTCCCGGAAAGTCAAAAGCCTTCGTTTACCTCCACGACATTCTCCCAACCCTTTGCGATCTTGCGCAAACGGAAACGCCTAAAAATCTGGACGGAAAAAGCTTCGCCAAGCTGTTGAAAGGAGAAAACTTTATCGCCCGAGACTATCTCACGCTCGCTTATATGGAACACCAGCGCTCGATCCGGGACGATCGATGGAAACTTATCCGGTTCCCAAAAATCGATAAGCATATGTTCTTCGACCTGCAAAACGATCCGCACGAAACCACAAATCTTGCCGGTAAAACGGAACATACCATGAGAATAGCCACCATGATGCGTGAACTGGACCGCCAGCGCCTCCCGCTCGGCGACAGTATTCCGTTATTCCCGGAGCATACGGAACCTGCGGAATTTATCGCTCCAACCAAAAAACTGAAGACTACGTTCCCCGCAGGCGGTTTGGCGCCGGAAGATCCGCTATATGTCAAGTCTAAGAAATGAGACCACTTTATGGAATATAACGATGTTCCAAACTCAAGAGTGAGAAACGGTCATCAAACTGACTGTTGAAAACCCTGTCAAACGTGAAAACGAGCGCAAACTGGATCAAGTGTTTCGAGTCATCTGCCGATATGGAAGTTTGACCGCTGTTCTGATAATATTTGTATTGCAGACCCAAGTCAAAATTATTCCCGAGACGGTAAAAGACGTTGTAATACGCCATAAACTGCTCGTTTTCGCTTCTTTCCGTAAAAGATTTATACCCAAAGCCTCCCGAGCTCATTAGCGTAGGCCGTTCCAGTTTTCGGTAGATAAACCTCAATGAAGTGAAAAACGCAAAAGACTCTGATCTGGTATAATCGAAATAGTCTTTGATATCTTTCACTTCGCTAAAACCCTCGTTATAGATTCCCTGAGCCATAAAATCCCAGAAATAAACCGGATCGGGCCTAAGGTTCAGCGCCACCGAAGCCATATAATTACGAATCGACTGATCGTACCAACCCGAATATCCTGTTCTGTCAGTCAAATAATTAACAGCCGCCACACCAATCTGCCGGATGAACTTCCTGTTCCAGTTTTCGCTGTCGGGAAGCCTGTAGGCGAAGCTTAAACCGAACGCGTTTACCTGCAGAGAGGCGTCTTCGCTTTGGCCCAAGAAATTATCGGCGTGAACCATCAGCGTATAGCGCTTTTTGAAAATATGGCTGTAACTGGCCGTATTCGCGTATTGGTTATACTCTACATCATTTCCGTTTGAGAATGGGTTGAGCGAGTAGTTGAAATTAAGTCCGTCATCGTCTCTCAGAGTCGGGAAGCCGAGCAACATGGACGGCGAATTGCTTCTACCAAGCCGAAATGAGTTTCGGTAATTATCGATCTGAAGAAAAGACTGGGTATAAAACAACTTCCCCAAACCGGTATCCGAATCCGGGAACTGCATGGCAAAGACAAACTGCCCGCGCCAATTATTATAAAGCTTTTGCCGAAGGCCAAGCATCAGTTCAGTATCCGAGAAATCGATATCCGTGTTTCCAGTCCGTGGATTCAGGTCAAAAGAGGCGACTCCCTTGATGGCAACGGGAAATTCCGGCATCAATTCATCATCGCCAAACAGAGCTTGCGTCGATTGTCCCAAACATATTTCCGATAGGAACACCGCACCAAGAAACAACAAAACGAATTTGAAAGCCGACTTATTCATCTAATGGGAATTTTGGAAGTGAACCACCGTTGAAAGGAATTTTGTGACCTTTTTCGGCCATCTTTTTCAAGTTCTGGTTGCCTGTATAGGCGATAATATCGCGCTCTTCGGCAGGCAGATCCTCATAAACCAGCGTTGTCAAAGTTCCGCCCGGATAGATTCCGTTATTAGTCACCTTGCGGGTATCATGATCGTGGAAAGTCCATATGCCACGATTATTCCCTTCGATAATTATATCGTTGGTCTTTCCGGGCATAAGGGGAATCGTATTGGCTTGATAAGGGGCGGGCAAAGGTCGTCCGTCGTCGGCGACTTGCCAGAAATCGTGACCGTGCAAGTGCAAATAATAAGGTACGTTTCCGGCGTTGATCAGCCTTACCCGAATCCGTTCCCCCTCCTTTATATAAAGCTGGGGAGCGTAAGGGTACGATTTTCCGTTTATGGTAAACCAATTTGGATCCGGCAACTCGGCCGGAGCGCGACGGTTACGAACATAAGGCGGATCAAAGCCTTTATCCACCGCTTTTTCAAACTCTTCCAGACTGTCGAAAGTACTCCAGCGTTCTTGGTTGTACCGGCCATTTCGCATCAGGTAAGTCCGTTCCTTCATCCTTCCGAGCATCCTGTTCATCTCATTCCTGATGAAATTGACATCATGTGCGGAATAGACCATCACGTATTCCCTGTCATAGGGAAATTGCTTCTTCACGGGATCATCAGGATCGTCGATTATAAAACTGCCGTACATCCCCGCCTGCATATGCATGACCGTACCCCAATGGCAATGATAAAAATGCGTTCCCGTAGGTTCCGCCACGAACTCGTAAACGAAAGTGTTACCGGGCATCACCGGCAACTGGTTTACAAACGGCACACCATCCATGCGCCAAGGCGTATGAAGCCCGTGCCAATGGATCGTGTGATTCATCGGCGTATCGTTCTTAAAAATCACCCGGACCTTGTCTCCTTTATTTACCCGGATCTCAGGCCCGGGCAAAGTGCCGTTAAACAAGAGCGTATGATATTGCATCCCTAGAGCCGGTTCATGGATGTCTATCCCGACGGAAAGCTGGAATTCCTTCCAGTCACCGTTCATCGTATAGCTCAACTTTTCGGGAAACTTCTCGGCGTTCTTTTTCTTAAACGATTTGGAAAGGAGGTCATCGGGAAGGAGAAATAGGCCCGAGGCCAAAGCGGATTTCGAAAGAAAAGTCCTTCGGTCCATATTTTTTGCGGTTTGTTTTACCCGAACCGAAGGGCAAAATCCATTCCGCAATCAAAAAAGAATAGAAAGCATAATGATAACAAAGCCCGTCCACTGGGCCAATTCCAGACAAACGGGCTTTGAAAAGCAGTAAAATCAGGGACTGAATTATATTTTTGACGATAATATTAGACTTGTGTAAGTTCTTCCGATGTTTTGACCGAAAGCAAAGAAGGTACTATCTGTTCCAGCATCGCTTTCACCACTGGAATAGCCACCGAATTCCCGAATTGCTTGTAAGCTTGTCCATCGGAAACAGCGATCTGGAAGCTATCCGGAAAGCCTTGGAGCCGCGCCCATTCCCTTGGCGTCATTCTTCGAACGGACTCGCCATTAATTGGCCCGGAAGGTTTGCGCAAATTTAAAATTTCATTCATCGTCGGGCGTTGATCAATCACCAAGTTTCGTTCGCGTCCCATCCCGCCTACCATAATGGCGTTCGATTGTCCATCGTCCGGTATAATTTCGTAACCGAAGCCGTTGCCTTTGGCCGCATGCCGAGCCTTGTGAGCTTTCAAACTTTTCCAGTATCGTTCGGAAACGAAATACTTTGAGGCTACCGCTTCCTCTTCCCGGATATCAAGAAACGTTTTGGAGTCGTCTTGGGCTTTCGGGTACTGAAAAGCCTCGGCGTCCACATCCTCACGAAACGCCACGATAAAAATTCTTTCCCTGTTTTGGGGAACACCAAAATTCCGAGCGTTAAGTATTCGGGGGCCCGGGACAATATAGCGAAGATTCTTCTTCAAGGTCCTTATTATTGTGTCCAAAGTCCGGCCTTTTTGATGGTTGGTCAAGCCTTTTACATTTTCCAACAAAACGACTTTCGGGCGTTTAGCCTTGATAATTCGGGCTATCTCGAAGAAAAGCGTGCCTCGGGTATCATCAAATCCGCCCCGCCTGCCTGCGATGGAGAAGGCTTGGCAAGGAAACCCGGCGCACAGAAGGTCGTGGTCAGGGATATTTTCAGAATCTATATTGCAGATATCACCAAAAGGTACTTCTCCGTAATTGTGTTCGTAACTTTCTCTGGCAAAGCGATCGATCTCCGAGGAGAAAACACAGTGTCCTCCGAAACTTTGTCCAGCGATCCGGAATCCGCCAATCCCGGCAAAAAGATCTATAAACCTGAATTTCGGACTGTCGACTGGCGGAATAGGCACATCGTAGCTTCCCGGAAACCAATCCGGAGAGAACGGCCCCATGGCGAAGGCTTTTCTTTTCGCCACAAGATGATTCCAGCCCAAACGGGCTCCACGACGGTAAACGCTATGTTTGGTTTGCCAATAATGGGTAAGGGAAGCCAAAGCGTTCAAGTCTTCGGCGTTGCGGAGGCGAAAACCCAACTTGGTTCTGGCTTCCGAATAGTTTAGTGGGATTCGGCGCAAGTCCGGAGTATTTTCGGGCTATAAAAAAATTAAAGCGGTACGACCTGGCCAAGCGGTCGATTGGTGGCCAAAACTCCAAAAACCGGCATTATGGCCCGTACCATTTACGTGGCTATTGGGCCGTTCGGAGATTTACCTATGCGTAATCAAATTTTATTATTTTAATAATTTATAAAATAGTTTATATTAACACTAGTATATTTAATTGGCCCAGAAGGATTCCCAACACTTGCTCCGGGTATGTTTTGACTCTTTTTCGAAGCCTTCCTAAGCCAGGATCGGAATATTCCTTTCTTTCGCCTCTAAGCCTTACATTTGTGTTCGTAAGTTATTGGCGCTTGATGTCCAAAAAAACGGGAAGGTGATCGCTGAATCCGCCCGTGGCCATAGTGCCTCGGAAAAAACGGTAAGGCTTACCGTCCCGCAACAGCCAATCGGGTGAGAAGATATGGCTCGCCCTTTTGAGGACTTTCCAAGAGGAACCTTCCATCAGGCTTCGGCTGACCAAAATTTGGTCAAGTACGCTCCATTCCGTCGCCGTTTCGGTGTGGGTATGGGTTCCGCGACCTTCGGCCAGATCATTTACCATAAGGTTTGCCAAAGGCACGGGAAGACCAGCTTGGAGTTTGGTTATGGAGAGATTTTCCGGATCATCGTTAAAGTCGCCCATGATCACTATTTTCGCCTTTGGATTCTGGAACAAAAGGGCGGAAACATGCTTGCGCAAAATCTCCGAAGCCACAAGACGGCGGGGTTCGGAAGCTTTCTGACCCGCCCAGCGCGAGGGCCAATGGTTGACATAAACGTGAAGCGTGTCGCCACCGGGCAAAGTCCCCGAAGCGTAAAGGATATCGCGGCTTCGCCAATCCTGACCTTTTACGGGCAAGGCTTTCGCGTTAATCAAGCGGAAGGATTGGGGACGGAAAAGCAACGCTACGTCGATACCTCGGCGGTCCGGGGATTCGAAATGGACAACTTGGTAACGGACTCTGGCCAATGCTGTCCGGCAACGCAAGTCGTCGAGCGCACGACGGTTTTCGATTTCCGCCAAGCCTACCAAAGCCGGCGGTTCGGGATTGCCCAAATTGGCGATCACTTTATAGATCCTTCTGGATTTTCGTCTATATAATGAGGCGGTCCATTGTCGAGGGCTTTCGGGCAAGAAGCTACTGTCATCTTTGCCGGGATCATCCTCGTAGTCGAAGTAATTCTCGACATTATAAAAAGCCAACCTTACAGTTTGGCCGACGGCCACACTAACAGAAACAGCCGTCATTATTAAAACATTGACAATCAAGCGAAATACGAATGTCTGGGATGCGATACCAGCCTCAGGCAATACGCTTTTTTTCTTTTTCATAATTAAGCAGGATACCATTGAAAAAGGTTTTATTGTTTTTAGGAGCCTTAGGGCTCGTCGCAACGGGGGTTTGGGTATATCTCACCTATTTTAGACAGAACGAGTTTAAAGCCGAGGACTTAATTCCCAGAGACGCTGTGCTGGTTTACGAATCGAAAAGGACTATTCCGGCTTGGAACCGGCTTTCCTACACCACATTCGGCAAACAGCTTTCCAAAGTCTCCGGATATTCCAATATCGGCCAACGTTTGGCTATTCTGGACAGCATAACCGGGCGCAACGGCCGTTTGGACGATTTGCTGAAAAAAGAACCGTTCTATATCTCGACGCACGTTACATCCCGCGATGAATTCGGTTTTATTTTTTACCTAAAATCGGATCCCGCTACAGACAAAATTCTTTATCAAATCCTGTCCCATTATTTGAAAAGTTCCAATGCCGGGAGCTATAACTATCGGGGAATCGAAATAAAACGACTTAATGGCAAAGGCGGCCCTTTCCATTACTTCACGGCCAACGGATACTTTGTGGGCAGTTACTCCAGCATGCTTGCCGAGGACGTAATCCGGACGATGGAAGATCGGGAACGCAAACCGCTTTCATTTATGTTGGGTTCGCGCTCTATGGCTTTGAGCGACGCGCGTCTACATATTAATCCCAACAGGTTACCCGCCTTGTTGGCCTGCTTCTCCGAAGACGAATTTCTGGAAAGCCCGATGGAATGGGCCTCCACGATAGAATCCGACCTGAAAGTAACCGACAGGCATTTGGTAATGGGCGGAACGGTAAAAACAAAACCCGGAGCCAAAAACTATCTGGACACCTTCGAGAAAGCCCCGAACGGAACGCCGGAATGGAGCAAACTGATTTCGAACCGTACGGCTACGCTTTGGACTTACGCCGCGCCGGACTACGGGCGTTGGCGCTTGGCTACACGAACGATGGAAGGCCCTGTTCCTGCGGGCACCGACGGCAAAATTTCCGTGGATTTCCATCTTGACCAACCTGAGGAATTATCCTGGCTTGGAACCAACCACCTGCTGGCGACCCTGGAATCGGTGGAAGCCGACGAGCACGACCGCTTGGTATACGCCCACTGCTCCGACCCGAAAGTGGGGGAACGCTATTTCAGGGATTTGTCAAAAAGAGTCAGTAGCCAAAAAGAGCCTTTCTTGGAAAAAATTGGAAAGTACAATATCCGCCATGTCAACCTGGGTAATCTTCCAGCGATATTTTTCGGAAAGCGATTCTCCGGATTCGGGGACGTGTTTTACTGCCGTATTGGCGATTTTATCGTTATGACGGACCGTCTTCCGGTTCTCAGAAGAAGCCTCAGGGATATCGAAACGGAAAACACTTGGGGCAAGTCCGTGGACAAAGTCAGGTTTATGAAAGAGCTGACACCGGACGAAAATATGGGCCTGATAGTGGATACAAAGCGCTTTTGGAACGGATTTATGAGAAAAGTTCGTCCTGAGTGGCAAGCTTTTTTCAAAGACAACGCTTTCTCGCTAAGACAAATCAAGCACATCGCTTTTGGCGTAAGGCACGATAAACAAGGCGTATACCAAGGATCCTTGGTGGCGGAAGTGGCCGAGAGTAACGAGAATAGTTCGCAAGGGCGGGAATTTAATACATTGTCCAAAGTCAGCGCCGACACGTTGCGCATCAAAGGTCCTTTTATCCTGAACTCCGGAGGTAACGGCTGGGATATTCTTTCCCAAACCCAAGACAGCCTGTTGCGCTTGGTAACCCGCGACGATTCGGAACTTTGGGCGTATCCGTTCAACGGCACTCTGGTAGATTCCCCTGTTCGAGTCCACACCTCAGGAAAGAAGAATACCGAATATGCCATGGCCACTTCCCAATCCATTTATGTGATGAAGCGCGACGGATTTCCTGTCGACGGATTTCCGATAAAGGTAGATTCGAAATACGACTTAGCCACGTTTAACGTCTTCGATTATGACGGAAAACGTGATTATAGATTCATAGTCTCGGATACGAAAGGCAATATCCGATTTATCGACTTGGGCGGTTCCGAACTTAAGGGCTGGAACCCTAAAAAGATGAGAAGGCGTCTGCTCTTCGCTCCAAAACATATCAAAGTCCGCAGGCGCGATTACATACTTGTAGCGCTACAAAACGGTGAGATTCACCTGTTCAACAGAAAAGGACAGGAATACAAAGGCTTTCCGGTAGACCTTGATGCTCCGATGGCCAAAGGTTTTTTCTTGGATGAAGGGAGCGATTACGCCTCGACCAACCTTACGTTCATCACCCTAAAGGGACAACTGAACACGATTAGCCTTTCGGGCAGAAGAGTCCGCCAGGAACAATATTACAAACCTGACAAACACTCCTTTTTCGAACTATGCCCTGACGTAACCGGAAGTTCCTACCTAATTCTGCGCCGGGATATCAAAGGCCTCAGCGTGTTGGATGACGAGCAGAATCCGCTTTTCGAAAAAGGCTACATAAACGCTCCAGAATCGCAAGTGAAGTATTACCGCTTCGACGCCGACCATGAGATCATCGCCGTAACGGACCCCGTTCAGGAGTTTATTTATCTGTTTGACAGAAAAGGCAACCTGATCAGCGGAGTGCCTTTGCAGGGAAGTTCGCCCGTTAACCTTACGTATTCGCAAACGCGAGACAAGTACAAGGTGTACTATCACTACAGGGACGAATTGTTGGTGACAGAATTCTAGAAACTGAAATCGCCGGATTGTCAGGGCTTTGGACAAAAGCTGGACTTTACTTCGTTTTGTCTAACTTTGTCCAAAGTCTAAAACAATCCTTATGAGGAAAATCTTCAAAGCACACGCCGCAGTCTTCTCAGCCAATTTTATTTATGGGGTCAATTTTTTCATTGCCAAAGGCATAATGCCCGACTATTTCAGTCCCGAAGCCGCAATCTTTTTCCGCATACTGGTAGCCACACTCTTGTTTTGGGCTTTCTTTATCTGGAAAGGAGCGGAACTTATCGACCGGAAGGATATTCTCCGATTTATGGTCTGCGGTTTATGCGGTGTCGCCGTAAACCAAATTATGTTTTTCAAAGGGCTCAACCTCTCCACACCTGTCAATTCAGCGATAATTATGACCAGCAGTCCGGTGATTGTCTTTGCTTTCGCCGCTCTTCTGAAACAGGAAAAAGTCAGTTGGAGCCGGATGTTGGGGATAGTTTTCGGCGCTACGGGAGCCTTGTTGTTGATCACCCAAAAAGGAAATGCTCTGGCAGGCCTCCACGCCCCGAACGTATGGCTCGGGAACCTCCTGATGCTGGGCAACGCCAGCTTCTTCGCTGTTTACCTCGCCTTGGTAAAGCCCTTGATGAAAAAATATGATACGATGACGGTAATCACTTGGGTTTTCACCTTCGGATGCGTTTTCGCTTTGCCTTACACCGGGCAGTATCTCCCCGATGTAGACTTCCCGAATATTCCGCTCAATATATGGCTGTCTCTGGCTTTTGTAATCGTCTTTACCACATTTCTGGCCTATCTGCTCAATACTGTCGGTTTGCAAACGCTCCGCGCCTCCACGGTCAGTTTTTACATCTACGCCCAGCCTCTGGTGGCCGGGCTTGTTAACGTGTTTCTCGACGTGGAGACGTTTACGCTCACCATGTTATTCTCCTTTATATTGGTATGTTCCGGAGTGTTTCTGGTAGGCCGGAAGGCGCCTTTACCCGCCAAATCGCCAGTAGACCAACCTGTGGAAACGACTTAGGCCAGCTCTCCCTGCAAGGTCAGAACCAATCGGCGGGGCCCACCGTGGTCACGGTGTTCGCAAAGGTAAATCCCCTGCCATGTTCCGAGATTCAGCTTGCCGTTCGTAACCGGAATAGTGAGTGACGAGCCCAATATCGAACCCTTAAGGTGGGCAGGCATATCGTCCGGACCTTCGTAAGTGTGTTTGAAATAAGGCTCGTTTTCTGGAACGGCAGTGTTAAAATACGACTCAAAATCCTCGCGCACGGTTGGGTCGGCGTTTTCGTTGATCGTAAGGCTCGCCGACGTATGTTGGATAAAAATATGCAACAGTCCGGCACTGATTTCCCTTAGCTCGGGCAGTTTCCAGACAATCGTGTCCGTAATAAGGTGAAAACCTCTCGGCACTTCCGATATCACCATCTCTTTTTGCCTGATCTTCATATCGATTTCTCGCTATTTTTTTCTATTTGAATAAAAACATTGTAACAAAACCAGATACGATTATAGCAAAAAAGGAGACTGTGTACAAGTGTTCAATTTTATCCACAGCACAATGTGGATATGTGGAAAACTTTTTACGGTTATCCACTTTTTATGATCTATATCTGCTTGAAATAGTCAGACAGTTCGCTGAATAGCCTGATTTTGGCTCAAATCGATCATTTTTATCCACATTTACGTGTGGATAAGTTGTTGAAACGTGGATAACTACATTCAGTTACTCAACAAAGATTCCGTTGTATGGGCGAATAAAGCGATCCGTTCTTTAATGGATTCCGGGTCAAGCCAGTATTCCCGGGAGCTTACGAAACGAAACGCCCAACGTTTTTTCCTAATCTGAGCCGGCCGGAAGAACAGACTTTCCAAAATATGGGAATCATCATCACCGAAAAGCGAGTCGTCTGTTTGTATTATGCCAAGCCACTTCCCGTTTTTCTTTAGGCAAAGCTCATCCCGCCCAAAGTCGCGGGCCAAGTGAATTTTATTCTCCAAAGCCCCAAACTCCTTGTGAATCCTGTCCGCTAAGCCCTCTTCTCCAGTATTTTCACGCGCTGTTTCTTTTTTCAAGGATAAAAAATCTATATCCAGATGATGCGGAGCGAATACCGTGACTTCATAATTAGAAAAGTCGTCTAACAAATTAGACTGAACGGAATCATTTAAATCCTCATCAAGCAACACTAACACTTTTGACTTTGACAGCGGTTTCTCCCCTAACTGACGTATACAAAGTTTATCTTTTTTCCATCCACCCAAACCGCCTAAGATCTTAGCCGCTTTATCCATTGCTTTCTCAGAAAGAAAAACAGAAACGACTACCGACTTAGACAAAAGATCTATTAAACATCGTCTGAGATCGTCTTCAGGACATGAAGACCTCCCTAACCTGATTCTCCCCCGACTTTCACTCATTCTCTCCCGTAACGGAATCGTCCCGAAATCTAGACGTTTTCTATTCCGATTATTGGAGTTTTTTCGATTTCCTAAAACATAATCAGAAAGCTTGGGAAAAAACGTCGGCAGTTCCTTTAACCCTCTGTCTCTATCGAGAACCAAAATCTGCTTGGTCCGAAAGCGCAACGACCAAAGCATAGTCTCTGGCAATTGCTCGGGCTTATCAATAACAAGAAAATCGAAAACGGCTTTCTTGGGTGGAGCAATGGACACAAGATGTTCAGGAGACGAGACCCAACATGGCAACAGTTGGAAAACTTCCTCTTCATGCCTTTCCACTAATTTGTCCAGAGGCGTTTTCCGCTCTTCAATATCTTTGGAAAGCGAACTGTAGGCCACACTGCTGTTCAGGTTTTGGAAATTCACCGAACGGCACGCCCGCAAATCCAAACCCAGCGGCAACATCCGCTTGACCAATTTCTTCCTTTGCCGATACAGCTCCGAAAATTCCCCAAGCATATCGCCCAACTCCGGCGAGGAAAGGAGCTTCAGTTTCGGATATTTCCGCTCAAGATGCCGGATCCAGGCCAAGCGTAAATTCCGGTCGAATATATCTAAATAAGTCTCCGTATCGTGTTGGCCGGACTCCAACAGCAATTCCACAGCTTTCCGTTCCGCATCATCGAGGGCGCTACGGCTTTTGTCCAATTCCAAAACCGTGTCCGCATGTTGCTCAAAACCGCTAATCAGCTCGTTTCTGAAAGCCGAATCCGTAAGCATACGGTTGATTTGGTACTCGCTTAAATATTGACGCCAAATTTCCCTTTTCTTCTGCAAAGGCCGGATCCCTTCAAGCGTGTCTTCTATTTCTTTGGCAAACTCCCGGTAAGTCATCTTTAGGGGATCCACCGAGGCGTTTATCTCTGGCAATTGCCGAAAAATAGCGTTGACCCGAAGCGCATTCTTCCGGGCCTTGAACCACTGGCGCATTTCAGTTTCCGGAACCGCCCCGGGAATATCGGCAAACCATGGTTTCGACCTGATTTGCGAGACATTGTGTTCCAAGTTCAGCCTATTGTCCAACATATCGGCCATCAGGTCGGTACCATCGGCGAAGGCCAAGCCATTTTTATCCACCATTTCAAGTACCGATTGCCGGACCCGGTTTTCCTGTTTCCAGCGTAGCCACTGCAAAGGATCCCACTTTGCCTCCAATCCCACCTGAATATTCTCGACAAAAGCGCCCAGCTCCGTGGTTTTCAAGCTTAACTCAATCCCGGGTTCCGCATAACAGGCCATCACCCGGTGTTCCATTTCTTCCAGCCACTTTCCGGCGTCTTTGGGCGGTTCAGATTTCCTCAAAAAACAAAAAGAGGAATAGGTTGCGGGGTTCGCTAAATAGGCGAGCATTTCCCTCACATAATTTTCCTTACCGAGCAAACGCAAACATGTGTCGATATCGTCCAGAGAGGTAATACGGTTTCTGGTCGCCGTAGGCAACGCCTCGATTATCTTGGGGATTTCCTTCAGTATTCCGTATAGCTGACGGATATTGGTTTCGTTCAGCTCCAAATTCGGATTTCGCTCAAGCCAAGGCGCCGCATTTTGCCGAAGCGAGCAATGCAAAGCGAGATGTCCGCCCAAACGGCTCTTGGTATCGGCAAGCCCGCTCAGCGGGAAACTCCTATATATATAGCGCAGATCCAAAGGGAAATTCACTGGCAGGGAACTCAGATAAAGCTTCTGCACGGGCATACCGCAATCGTCCGAACTATTAAAAGCCGTACGGATTCCTTCCAGAATATCCGCTATCCTATTCAGTTTTCCGGACAATGCTTCCGCTTCCTTGCGCATATCCCGCAGATCGTCCGGACTCTTGCGCCGATACAAAGCCAACCCCTCGACACTCTCCGCCATGGAGCGTTGCGTCTCGTTTTTCCGAAGATTCTCGGCTGACAAATCAGCGATAAACCGACGGGGAAACAGATCCGACAATCGCTTGGTGAGCGAGTCTCTCATCATACGGTCAAGGCTAACAAACGCTACACGCATGCCTCGATTAAGTTTGTCCGTGATCGTTTTGGCGACCAAACCTTCCCAATCGGCCTCATTCCGGCCGGAAACTTTAACGGATGCCCCCCGCGTCAAAGCGGTAAGGATTTTATCTCCGGAGGCGTCGGGAGCGTACGGCGAGAAATCCCGGAATCTGCCTGCGTTTCCATTTTTGTTTTCCGCCCCTGTCTCCGCCATCGGCAATCCGATTTTCCTGAGATCGGAAACGTAGCCGGCTTCCGCAAAGGAAAATCTAGCGACTACAGCCTGAGGACGAATCCGGTAATCGCCCGCCGCTTGTCGCACTGCAAAGCCCAAACTCTTTCGTGAATCAAGCTCAATTAATGGCTTTTCGAAAATCTGCCTGAACGGGCTTTCCTCTTTATTAAAAATATCCAGAAAGACACCAGGCATCAACAATGCGATTGTCGGATTTAGTTTTCCTTCTCCCGAATAAAGGTTCCAACCCAAAGCTTCGGTTTCGCTAATCGGATCAACTTCGAAAAGATAAAGCGGGGTTTTGAGCAAAGTTCCGTCCGGTAGTTTTCCTTCTATAAACGGATAGCCAAAATACGTGTCCAAGTGCCCTGACCGAACTCGTTCCAACACGTATTTTGAACGCAGGGCCTGATCTGCCTCAAAAACCTCATCCGACAGCTGATCGTCGTATTTCCACTGTTTGGTTTTCAATATATTGGAAATTCTTCCAGAAGTATGGATCGATCCTACGTCTAAAAAATCAGACTGATTTTCATTGGAAATAAAAGCAACTTCCGAAGTACGCAAAGACCTTTCGGCTTTTTCCATTAGCCGCTCAAACCGAACGCCACTCATACTCATTGCAGTTCAGAAGGTTCTTGGGAAACAGAAAAATCGAGATAATCGGCTAATTCAGGCCTCAAATCGGGAACATGACGTTTCAGCTGATCAAACGACGAAAGCTTTCCCGCACGTCTTTTCAAATTGAAAACGACTTTAACTTGCTCATAATCAAAGTACGGATGTCGCAAAACATCCTTGAACGAGGCCTGATTTATGTCTAATTTCCATGGCGAAAAAGCCGTATCGACAAAACAGACTTTACGAAGGTTATCCAATCCCTCGGGCATTATCTTATATACTTCGGAAAGCTGATCTTCCGACACAAATCCGCCCAAACGTTCTCTTAAAGACATAATCCGCCGGGCCGTATACGGCCCGATTCCCCGAACAGCGATCAACTGTAAGCTATCCGCCGTGTTGATGTCAAAAGCTTCCAAAACCTTAGGCTTTCGCTCTTGTCGCTTTCTTTCAAACCGCTTTTTAGGAAACCGTTCCGACGCTATTTTCGGCAAACGGATATGTTCTTTCAAAAGCTCAAACCTCTCACGCGAAAGGCCGTAAATCTTTGCGAAATCTTCCTTTTTACGGAACACGCCTCCTTTTTCCCTGTACTTGACTATTCTGCCGGCGACAGCGGGCTTTATTCCCAATTTTTCAAATGTCGATTTGTCCGCCGTATTCGGATTGAAAGCGAAAAGTTCGGGTTGTTTCTCACTCGCTTTCCGTATGCTGTCTTCCTTAAACTTTGCGTCTAGCGCTTTAGCTAAGCTGTCAAGTTTCAAACTGTCGCTTTCGCTGAACTGAAAGTGTGAGCGCCCGGAACCGAAATCGCCAACCAACACCGCATAAAAAACAGTGATGGACAGGAACAAAACCATTCCTTTTGTCTGGGCGTCAGTCGGACCTATAAGTTTGCGTTTTCGCATATGAATTGATTGACTGTTCGTACGGAAATCGATAGCCCAAAAAATTATCCAATCAATGCGTTTTCCTTCGATCTGGAAATGAAAAAATCACGAAAGCCCTCTTTTTCAGCGGAACCAATGAATGAAAATATCTTTTCCATCGTTCATTTTCGGACAATCAGGAAACGCTTCGGTGTTCGTTTTCGAAACACTTCGCCTTCTTCAAAAAACAATTTTCAAGTCCATAAATTTTTTTTCACTAAAAAGATTTTTTTCTCTGACAGAAACCTGAAAACGGTTTGTTAAAAAGTCGATCGCCAAGAATTGGCTCTCTTTATGGCGAAAAAGCTTGATAACTGGCATTTACAATATGTGTATGGGAGAAAGCCAAAAATCACAAGGAAACCACATCCCGACTCATCGGCTTTTTTATGATCAAAAAAATAGCTTTGTAGCTCATCAAAGGACATTCTCTTCATTTGTGGCTGTTACTTGGTAGTAGTACTCATCGTCGAATAGTACATACAAGCATTTTTAATTAACCTCCTAAGCCATGAAAAATTTAATACTTCTTCTATTCTTTTGTACAACGTCCTTGGTCGCTTTTTCCCAAGGCTTCAAAGTGAGCGGTTCCGTGGCTTCCCCAGCCGGCGAAGCGATCCAGTTTGTAAATGTTGCCTTACATACGCTTCCAGATTCCACCTTAATAACGGGAGCCGTTACGGACGCAAACGGCGCCTTTGAAATCAAAGCCAAAAAATCGGGATCTTATTTTCTTCGCCTGCGTTCCGTCGGCCTCGCTTCCACAGAAACTCCTGCTTTTGTTCTGAACGAAAAAAATCCGGAAAAAAACCTGGGCAAATTGTCGATGGAAAGCGATACGCAAGAGCTGGAAGCGGTAACCGTCCGTGGCCAAAAGGAGCTTGTCGTACAGAAAGTGGACAGGATGGTCATCAACGTCAAAGACGCCATGCTTACCTCAGGGCAAACGGCTCAAGACGTCTTGGAAAAAGTACCCGGAGTATACACCGACCAGGACGGCAATATGCGGATAGTCGGAAAATCGGGCAATACAAAAGTTATGATCGACGGCAGACCGACAATGATGTCTTCTGAAGAACTTGTGCAGATGCTACGGAGCATGAGCGCCGACAAAATCAAATCAATCGAGGTGATCCGAAATCCATCGGCCAAGTACGAGGCAGAAGGCAACTCCGGAATTATCGATATCAAATTGGACAAAATGTCGCAAACCGGACTGGACGGCTCCGTTTACGTAGCGCACGACCAAGGTGATTACGGCCGTGAATTCGCCGGAATGAGCCTTAATTTCGCCGCCGGAAAACTGAAAGGTTACTCTAGCTTAGACGCAAACGTCGGAAAATGGGCTCGTACATTGGACAACTGGAGACGTTTCCGCAATTCGAAAGGAAACCAGACTCACGTTCAAGACGCCGGAGACATCAAGAATAACAAGAACCTGTCTTTCAACATCGGCTTGGATTATGACATTAATGATCGCCAAAGCTTTGGCGGGATGTTCAAGGTCTCGGAAAGGAGCAACGACAACCTATGGACCATCGACAACCGAATCCAAAACGATAATGGCGAACCATTGGAACGTGTCGGTTCCGTATTGGATAACAAAGGCGACAGCCGCCGTTTGACAGGAAACCTTCACTATCGCCTGAATCTGGACTCGGTGACAACAATAGAGCTGAACGCCGATGCCACATCTTACGATATGGATGACGAAACCTTGAACGAAACTCGTTATCAGGTAGCAGATCAAGACGGAAAGTCGTTTCTGGTAAATCCATACAACGTAAAAGTATATTCGTTCATGGCCGATTATTCCACCGCTTTTGATTGGGCAAAATTCGAAGCGGGAGGTAAGTTCAGCTACACGGACTTGTCGAACATAGCGGAATACGACTCATTGAAAAACGGCAAATGGGAAGACGACTTGATCCAGAGTAACGCCTACGATTATGACGAATATATTGGCTCCTTGTATTTCAACTTGTCTGGCACGCATGGAAAATTGACTTGGCAAACCGGCCTGAGAGCGGAATACACAAGAGCCGAAGGTTATTCGAAAACCCAGGATACCGTAACTGTCCAGCGCTACCTGAAACTGTTCCCAAGCGCATTCCTAAGCTACGCCCATTCCAAAGACCATAACTTCGGTTTGTCATACAGCTACAGGATTAACCGTCCGTCATATTGGCAACTAAACCCTTACCCGATGTACCTTGACGCTTACACGATTTCTCAGGGTAATCCTTACTTGGATCCGGCTTATACTCATTCCGTGGAAGCCAATTACACCCTGAAAGGAAAATACGTATTGAGCCTAAGCTATTCGGACACCGAAGGAATGATTATGGAATCTCCACAACAAAACCACGAAGAGATCCGGACATATTACAAACAGTCGAACTTCGACGGGCAATCATCCTTCGCCATTTCTCTGGCATTGCCGATTGAGTTCACCAAGTGGTGGCAATCGTCAAACAGCCTGAACCTCAGCAGAGCTACCAGCTCTTTCTTCAGTGGTGACGTTCTGGAATCGCACAGCAGATGGGTTCCGATGCTACAGTCAACCCAAACACTGTTGCTTCCCGCCGATATGAAAGCCCAGGTCAGCTTCTTCTACCGAGGCAAATCCATTTGGGGGAATTACAGCATGGATCCCATGTGGCAAACCGGTTTCAGCATTGAGAAACCTTTCTTCAAAAAACGCTTGAGCGCAAGCTTGAAGTTCAGCGACATATTCAAAACCAACCGATTCAGAGGCGAAGTCCTAAACAAAACGGCGGAGAACAAAATCGGCAACAACTTTGACTCGAGAAGGGTGAAGCTGACTTTGCGTTACAAGTTCAGCAAAGGAAAGCAGGTTAAAGTAAAACGCCACCGCCAGAAGAATAAGGAGCAACTTAACCGGATCTAACAAATCCGCTGATCATAACCTACCAAAACAAAAAAGCTGTTCCAGAGCATTGGAACAGCTTTTTTGTTTTAAAAAATTTCAACAGCACACAGTCAGATTATTTACTGCTGATATCTCTGAAAATCTGCGGAACAGTTCCGTATTGTGGCAATTCTCCGTTCCACTTTTCAATGAACTGTTGCTGGATAATCAACTTTGTCAATTCCTTATTTTTGATACGGTAAGCCTCGGCTTCGGCCTTAGCCTGAATCAACATCGACTCCGAAGTACCTCTGGCCTCAGCGATTCTCTTGTCGGCATCGGCTTTTGCCTGAGCCAGTTCGTTTCTCTTCTGTTGCGCTATCTGTTCCGCCTTTACCGTACTGTTAATCGCTTCGGTAACAGCCTTAGGAAGACGCAAAGAATTCAGGAGAACAACTTTTTCGATAATAAAACCCTCCTGTACCAAAGAAGTCCGAATAATGCTGTCAGCCAAACCCACAAACTCATTTCTGTTCTTGTACATATCTTCGGCAGTATAGTCAGCGGCCGCACGGCTGAATCCGTCGCGGATATAATTACGCATCACCGTATTGCTCAACTCATTCAGCGGGCGCCTGTATTTTTTAAATACTTTGGAAACCTTATCCTGATCAATCCTATAGTTGACCGATACGTCAAAACGAACCTCCATCGAGTTTTTGGTGGTAACCCTCAATTCGTCATTTGTCGGGGAACCTTCCGTACGGTCGGCCGTGAAGATGGCGTTTTGGACATAAAGCGGAAATTCGTAAATCTCGGTAGTCCACGGGTTGTACCAGACCTTTCCGGTTACTTCCGTCACAGGGTCCACCCCTTTATCATCACCGTAAAGGTTGACCTTGATTCCGGCGTTTCCTACTCCGATTCTTTCGGAACAGGTTGCGTTTATAAAAAACCCCAGCACTACAACTGCGACAAAGACAACGGGAATTATAATCCATTTTTTCATGACAAAAAATCGTTTGGTTACATCTAAATATAAAGGAGGATCCGTCCGAAGCTGAAGCCGAAGTATACAAACGGCTCAATGCGTACGGATCAGGGTCAATGGTTATGACGGACGGAAAATAGAAGTCCCGCCAATTTTACCTGACGGGACTCGAAAATCTTATTTGTAAATTCTGGCCTTGTTAAGCGCCCTATGATATTTTCTTGCGTTTCTGCTGTGCTCGGCAAGGTTCGAAGCAAAGTTATGCGCTCCTGAAAAATCCTCCTTCGCACAGAAGAAAATATAATTGTGCTTCTCGTGATTCAAGACGGCGTCGATAGCGTTCGTCGCCGGCAAGCGGATCGGTCCCGGAGGCAGTCCCGCATACTTATAGGTATTGTATGGAGAGTCAATTTCCTTATGCTTGTCAAGCACCCGCCTGATTTCGAAATCGCCATGGGCAAATACCAGCGTAGGATCCGCCTCAAGGCGCATATGACGGTTCATTCTGTTCAAATAAACGCCCGCCACCACGGGATATTCCGAACTGAGGCTCGCCTCCGCTTCGACTATGGACGCCAATACAGCCACTTCCACCGGGCTCAGGCCAATCTCCGCTGCCTTGGCCTTTCTGCTTTCGTTCCAGAACTTGTCATATTCCTTTTTCATTCTTTTGACAAGATCATCAGCCTTTACGGTCCAGTACAATTCATAAGTGTTTGGAATGAACATCAAACCCGCCGTCTCTTTCGAGAAGCCCATTTCCTTGACGTAATTCTCGTCTTCGAGCAACTTCAGCAACTCGTCTTTTTCCAACATCAATTTGCCCGAAAGTTTCTCGGCCAACTCTTCCGTTGTACGAATATTGTTGAACGTAACCCTTAGAGGCTTTTGCTCTCCTGAGCGCAACATCCGGACGGCTTCAGGATTCGTCATGTTCCGTTTGAAATGGTAACGTCCCGGCTTCATTTCACCTTCCAAATCCAGAAGCTTGGCCACAAAACCGAACGACACGAGATCATGAACGACTTTATTCTTATATAAGTCCGTTCTGAATTCCTCAAAAGTGAGTCCTTTCCTTACATAAATGTAGGCGTCGTCCTTATCGACAAGGATGTTCGGCGTGCTGTAGATTTGATAAAAGTAAAAAGTAAAGATCGTGAACAGCATCCCGACCACAATTAGGGCAATAGCTAGTATTTTCGTCCTTTTTTCCATATCAGGGCACAAATTACAAAATTCTAACGGAACAATTCCTTATCTTAATGTCTATGGCCTAAACACTAACGACGGATTGGACAGACTAGTGCGAAGCCAGAGAAGGGAAACAGAACACAAGCGTAGTATGGCCGCCGAATTTATACGTCTGTATCCGGAAAACCCGGATCCAAAGAAGATCACGCAAATAGTGGAGTGCCTTAGAAGAGGCGGAGTCGTAATTTACCCGACCGACACTATTTACGGCGTGGGTTGTGATATTTTCAGTAACAAAGCAGTAGGAAAAGTAGCCCAAATAAAAGGCATCAAGCCCGAAAAGCACAAATTTTCCTTCATCTGCCACGATCTGAGTGACATTTCAAAATATGTCAAGCAACTCCACACGCCTTTGTTCAAACTGATGAAAAAAGCCCTTCCGGGTCCGTTCACCTTCATCTTGCAGGCAAGCACCGGCGTGCCGAAGCTCCTCCAACGGAAAAAGAAAACTGTGGGAATTAGGGTTCCGGACAACGACATCATCCGGGCGATCGTAGCCGAGCTGGGTCATCCGGTTCTGTCCTCGTCCATAAGAGACGACGACGAAGTGTTGGAATACACTACCGACCCGGAATTGATTTACGAGAAATTCCGTGATAAAGTCGACATAGTAATAGACGGTGGTTTTGGCAATAATGTGGCTTCAACAGTCGTTGATTGCACTAATGGGGACTTCGAAGTGGTGCGTGAAGGCCTAGGAAATCTCGAAAAATATCTATAGATTAATATTTACCCCCTTCAAAACCCAACAATAAAATTACTTTCCGCCCCAGTTTCAACACTGTATGACGGAAAAGCGGAGAAAGGACAGTAGGGAATTTACCAATGAGTGAAACAATATTAATAGAGCCGCAATATTTGCCTCCGGTTGAATATTTCGCTGTTTTGTTACGTGCAGAAAAAGTCATATTTGACCAACACGCATTTTACGAAAAACAATCATATAGGAATCGTTGTCGTATCCTCACCGCTAATAAGGTGGCTAACCTATCGATTCCGATCTGTTTCGGCAACAGGCGCAAGGCTCCCTTGTCGGAAATGAAAATCGCGACAAACGACCCTTGGGCAAAAAACCACTGGAAATCGATCCAGTCAGCGTACGGTAAAGCCCCGTTCTTCGAACACTACGAGGACTTCTTCAAGCCACATTTCGAAAACCCTCCGGAAAGTCTTCTGGAATTCGATATGGGCCTTTTGAACACTTGTCTTCGTCTGCTGGGAATAAGCGTTGATTTCGAACTGTCGGATAAATATTGGGAACCTCCCGTTAGCGGTTTAAATGATTTTCGGTCAAAGATTCACCCGAAAAAAAACTACGAGAACAACAATATTATCACGCCTAAACCATATACACAGGTTTTCGGGCATGATTTTGTCAAGAACTTAAGCGTCATTGATCTACTGTTTTGTGAGGGCCCTGCGGCACATGCCACCATCAAAAGCTCTTTGATCAAAACGGAACAAAAAAACCACAATGACGTTCATTAATAATACAAAATTACGATGATGGTTAGGGCCTTGGCCCCCTCATGGCCAAGCGTAAACATAAAAGGCTCGGATCTGTATGGAAGCAAAATTCTCTAATCGTGTAAAAGAAGTCATTTCTCTCAGTCGCGAAGAGGCCATCCGCCTCGGGCACGACTACATCGGAACGGAGCACCTATTATTAGGAATGATCCGGGAAGGTGAAGGTGTGGCTATAAGCCTCCTCTCAAAGCTGGGGGTATCTCTGGTAGACCTTCGGGATATGGTAGAACGTTCCACCAAGGATACGGCTTTGACTGTAGCTCCCAACAGGGCGAACATACCCCTCACAAGGCAATCTGAGAAGGTGCTTAAGATCACTTACCTTGAGGCTAAAATATTTAAAAGCAACCTGATAGGAACAGAACACCTACTTTTGTCCATTCTGAGGGACGATGATAATATAGCCACTCAAATTCTTGAGAAATTTGACGTCAATTATGACGTGATTAAAGAATTGCTGGAGTACCAGATGGAAAACACCAATCCATCGGAATCCGAAGACGAGACCAAAGACGGCACTGCTCCCAACATTTTGGGTAGCGCTATTGGCGGTACCGGTGGCGGTTCCCTTCCCTCATCCGGCAAAGGAGACAGCTCTTCTAAAGGAGGCGAAAAATCCAAAACTCCAGTACTCGATAATTTTGGTCGCGACCTCACCAAAATGGCCGAAGATGGTAAGCTGGATCCTATTGTTGGCCGTGAGAAAGAAATCGAGCGAGTAGCCCAGATCCTTAGCCGTAGAAAGAAAAACAACCCAATCCTCATTGGTGAGCCCGGTGTTGGTAAAACGGCCATTGCAGAAGGTCTCGCTTTAAGGATCGTCCAGCGCAAAGTCTCAAGGGTTTTGTTCGGGAAACGCGTTGTTACGCTTGATCTAGCTTCGTTGGTAGCCGGAACAAAATATAGAGGGCAATTCGAAGAGAGAATGAAAGCGGTGATGGGAGAGCTGGAAAAATCTCCTGAAATCATCCTTTTCATTGACGAGCTTCACACCATCGTTGGAGCCGGTGGCGCTTCCGGATCTCTCGACGCCTCTAACATGTTCAAACCGGCGCTGGCTCGTGGAGAAATCCAATGCATCGGTGCTACTACACTGGACGAATACCGCCAGTATATCGAAAAAGACGGTGCGCTCGCCCGTCGTTTCCAACAGGTAATGGTTGACGCCACTACACCTGAGGAGACAATCGAGATATTAAACAACATCAAAGACAAGTACGAGGAACATCACCATGTGAACTACTCGCCTGAGGCTATTGCCGCATGTGTGAAGTTATCCGACAGATATATCAGCGACCGTTTCCTTCCTGACAAAGCTATCGATGTTTTGGACGAAGCCGGCGCCAGAGTACATATCAACAACATTCACGTTCCTGACAATATTATAAAACTAGAGGGAGCGATTGAAGATGTTAAAAAAGAGAAGAATAGAGTAGTCAAGAGCCAAAAATACGAAGAGGCTGCCCGTTTGAGAGACAATGAGAAAAAACTCATTGAGCAACTCAACCAAGCCAAAAAGGCATGGGAAGAAGAAACCCGCACAATGCGCTACGCTGTCGATGAAGAAAGCGTGGCGGAGGTAATCGCCATGATGACGGGAGTTCCGGTGAAAAGGGTAGCCCAAAACGAAAGCGCAAGACTACTCGGCATGGCCGAAGAGTTGAATACTCGTGTAATTGGACAAGACTCTGCGATTAATAAACTAGTCAAAGCTATCCGACGCACACGCGTGGGGCTAAAGGATCCTAAAAAACCTATCGGTTCGTTTATCTTCTTAGGCCCGACAGGCGTAGGAAAAACCGAATTGGCGAAAGTTTTGTCCACATATCTGTTTGACAAAGAAGATTCACTGATTCGAGTCGATATGAGTGAGTATATGGAGAAATTCTCCGTTTCTCGTCTCGTTGGAGCGCCTCCAGGTTATGTTGGGTATGAAGAAGGAGGTCAGCTGACTGAAAAAGTCAGACGCAAGCCATACTCAGTTATTCTCTTGGACGAAATCGAAAAGGCCCATCCGGATGTCTTCAACCTGTTATTGCAAGTTTTGGATGACGGTATCCTGACTGACGGTTTAGGCAGAAGGGTTGACTTCCGAAATGCGATTATCATTATGACATCCAATATTGGTGTTCGCGACTTAAAAGATTTCGGAGCAGGCATTGGCTTTGCGACACAAGCCAGACAGGACACTGCTGACGGGCACATGAAGTCAACTATACAAAAAGCACTTCGTAAAGCATTTAGTCCTGAGTTCCTCAATAGGCTCGATGACGTAATCGTGTTCAACCACTTGCAAAAAGAGGATATCCACAAGATCATCGACATCACCTTGAAGAAGCTCTTCAAGAGAATCGAAGAATTGGGCTATACAATTTCTCTTACTGATGCGGCCAAAGACTTCCTCTCGGAAAAAGGATACGACCAACAGTATGGAGCAAGGCCTCTAAACAGAGCTATCCAAAAATACTTGGAAGACGCTCTAGCAGAGGAAATCCTTAGTGGCAAACTAGAAGAAGGTGACACCATAGTGGCCGATAACAAAGAAGGTGATGATCATTTGACTATCACCATCGAAAAATCCACCGAAGGTCAAGAGACTCCTAAACAATAGGGAAGCCTATCAAGTTCGAGCATACAAAACAGCCAAATCCATTTCTTGATTTGGCTGTTTTTTTGTTGAGATTTGAGCTACAAATGCTCGTCGTGATTTTTCTGCAGCACTATTAAGCGTTGTGTTTTCGCCCTCTATCAACCCACTCAGAATCTTCTTCAAAGTTATCGCCATCATAGTCAGTGGCGGGAGTCTCTTCCTCTTCTACTTCCTCCTCTTCTTTTTCTTCTTCTGGATCTACGTGATAAAGTACGGTTTCAAGTTCTAGAGAATAGATTTCCTTTTGCATAAGTCTTGTTACTTGTTTTCATATAAAACAAGCGGACACGGGGCTGTTGTTATAAGGAAGGGGAAAATTACCTCTCGTTTTTACGTTTTTTCTTACAATCTGAAAAAACAAGAGGCCTTAGCATCTTTAATGAAACTGTAGATACAGCGTGATACTATGCGTTGTCAATCTGTCAATAGCGCCTGTCACATTACGCTCTGGGTTATCGTCCAACATATCCAAAAGTCCTAACGAGAACCTCAGTTCCGGCGAAAATTTAGAAAATGGCATATAAAACTCAGCCCCAAAGCCGAACTCGGCGGTAAGGTTTGTCTTTTTGATATTCAGCACTACGTCCTCCCCCCCTTTTCCAGACGCTTGAAAAGACGGAGCCAAACCTCCGATCATATACATGCGGTAATTTCCCCTGCGTTGCGACAAAAACCGCAAGAGGACCGGAATAGAGACCATAGTGTTTTCCACCAAATCCCTGTCGGTAAGGTAATCCGATTCCGCACCGTCCTTGAATCGGTAGCGCAATTCGAATTCATTAAAATCAACTTTCGGAGTTATCCTAACATCAAAGAAGTCAGCGATCTTCAGGTTTCCGATAAAACCCAAGGAGAATCCATACTTAGGGATGGCTTCCACATTCAAAAGACCATCGTATTTCGTGGTGTTGTTATAGGCGTCCGCATAACGGACCGCAAAGTTGGAAGAGTATACTCCAATCAAGAAGCCATAATGCAACTTCCTCTGATCGTAGTTGGGAAGGTTTAGCTTTGTATAACGTGGCTTTTTGGCTTTCCTGTTACGGCGCTGAGCCATAAGGTCACCACAAGTAATGGCCGCCAAGATAACGACCATTACCGAAGTCAAAGTTATTTGTCTGCCGTATAAATAGAGCAGATCCCGAATGTTAAGCTTTTGCATACGCCTTTACTGTATCCCACTCCATCGAGTATATCGAGGAAGTTTTGCCCGTACGGAAAAGCGTTGACAGACTCCGGCAAATATGTATAAGCGGAATTGTCTTTCGAAACCATCTTTCCGATAACCGGCAGAATGTGCTTAAAATAAAAATTGTATATCTGTTTGAACGGAAACGATGCCGGTTGCGAAAACTCGATAATGATCACCTGTCCGCCCGGCTTCAAAACTCTCCGCATTTCGGCAAGGCCTTTTTCAAGGTTTTCAAAGTTCCTGACACCAAAAGCGACAATCACCGCATCAAAACTTTCGTCTTCGAATTCCAGATTTTCAGAATCCCCGAGTCTCATCTCAATTTTTTCGCTCAAGCCGGCTTTGGCCACTTTTTGGCGACCGACCTCAAGCATTCCGGCCGAAATATCCGCTCCGATAATCTTATCGGGTTTTGCGCCCCTAAAAGCTTGCAAAGCGAAATCGCCAGTACCGGTGGCGATATCGAGAATCGTTTTGGGAGATCGTTTCTTTAATATATTAACGGCTACTTTGCGCCAATAGACATCAATACCCATGCTTAATACACGGTTCAGCAAATCATATTTTTTGCTGATATTATCGAACATTCCAGCGACTTGTTCCTTTTTCCCTTCTGTTCTATCCTTGTACGGTAGTACTTCCATTATAGCGAATCGTTTTGCCCGGGTGTGGCTTATGCTTGTTTTTAGCGCCCAGTTCCAGAGTGTAATTATAATCAAATACGTGTTCCTAACCAACTTGAGTATAGTCCGGCACAAAAAAACACACCCGGTTGGGTGTGTTTTATGGCTTTATAGGTCAGCGGGTTGCCGAAAAGCTCCGGCTCCGCTTAAGGTTCTTTACAATGCCGGATTGGCTTTGATCACTTTAAACTCCACACGGCGGTTAAGCTCGCGTCCTTCCTTTTCGTCGTCATTCGAAGCCAACGGACGGGTTTCTCCGTAGCCAACAGCCTTGAGGCGCGAATCGGAAATTCCTTTTTTGATCAAGTAATTCACAACAGATTTAGCACGCTTCTCGGACAGCCTTTGGTTCAAGATCTTCGAACCAAGTCTATCAGTATGGCCTGAAATCTCTACCGACACCGACGCGTTGCTTTTCAACATTGCCAAAAGCTGATTAAGCTCCGGATCGGAATCCCGGCGCAGAACGCTACTGTTCGATTCGAAATAGACATTACGCAACACTTTGCGTGTGCCCATTTCCAGTCGTTTTAAGTAAATCGTTTTCCGGATTTCAACTGGATCTTGGCCCGCAGCCGGAAGCTCTACCATGATACGCCCGTAAGCGAAACCTTTACGTTGCGCATTTACCTCCACGTTCATCGGTGAATCAGGCAACAACGTAAGCTCATAATTTCCTCCTGAACGACTAAACAAGAATTTTTCTCCCGAACTTTGGTCCACTACCGAAAGATCGGCGTCAAGCGCTTCTCCCGATTCGGAACTTTCGATCTGCACAACCAGTTTAACCGGACGTTGAGCAGGTACTTCCTCCGGAGTAACGCCTTCCTGTTCCTCAGGATCTTCCGCATCCAAGGTTGTCGCCACTTCTTCAACTCCTTTTTTCTCTATATCCGTCGGCTCCTCTACAAAATCTGGCAAGGCCACCATATAAAGGTCTTCATAGCCGTAACCATCTTCTCTTACCGATGAATAATAGCCTCGGTTGCTGTCTTTGGTACTTACGAAAAAGCTGTCATTATCCGGCGTATTAATCGGATACCCCAAGTTCTCAGGCTCAGACCAGCCTTTCCTTTTCTTAACAGAACGGTAAATATCATAACCACCCATTCCATCCAATCCCCTCGAACTGAAATAAAGTGTCTTTCCATCATAGTCGATAAACGGGCTGTCCTCATCAAACTCAGTGTTGATAGACTCTCCCAAGTTCTCCACTTTTTCCCATTCTCCCTTGCGGTTCTTAGTAGCCTTGTAAATATCGCGACCACCTAAACCGACGGGTCTATCGCTGGCGAAATAGAGCGTCTTACCGTCTGGCGAGAGAGATACCGAACTTTCCGTATAAGAGGAATTCACTCTGCCAGGCAGAGGTTTGGGTTCCGTCCAGGTTCCGTCATCCTTTCTGTCAGAGTAATAAATATCTCCATTGTCGCCCATAAACTTATACAGGAACAGAATCTTACCGTCTGGCGAAAGCGTCAGGTTGGAGTCATGCGAGCGGGTGTTAATCGTAATGCCGATGTTTTTGGCTATTTGCCATTTCCCATCCTTTTTCTCGGAAATGAAAATATCTTCGAAATAAAAGTTATCCTCGTCCACATCCTCGTTAATGTTACCATCGAGACGGCGGGAGGTAAATACCATCATCGTTTCGTCGGCGTTGAACACAGGGGCGTAGTCCGGCCATTCGGAGTTGATCATTGGGCCCATGTTCACAATCTTGAAATTTGCGGGATTCGCTCTGTAGCGCATCGCCGCCCTACATTCTTTGAGCCTTCGGTTCACTTCCTCTACCAAGACGCGGTCCCGGCCCCGGTAATTAACATCACGTTCCACCAGCTTTTTATATTTCAGGAAATACTTCTCCGCATTCTCGAAGTCGTAACCGAAATGGTATGCTTGGCCGATTTTATACAAAAGATCAAAACGATAATTAGGGTCCAGTTTGTACACCTTAAGAAGGTAATCCACGGCATTGTGCTTGTTGACCGTCTGAAGATAAAGGTCTCCGGCCATAAAGTTCGCCTCAATATTCTCGGGATCCACCTGAGCGGCCTGTTCGAACAATTCCCGATGAACGGTAAGCACACGGGTTTCCTCCATGATTTCTTTCGCCATCTGGATAATCGCCTCAGCTTCCTTCTTGGCCTGTTCCCGTTCATCGTCCTGGTTTTGGGCCTTGAGTTGTACGGCAAAGCCGAGCAATGCCCACAGAAAAACAAGCAATCTCGTTCGCATGTCTTAAAATTTAGATCTATCCAATTCTATCGTCCAAAATAAGCAAAACCGTTTCTCGGCGAAAGCCAATAGTTCAAAACGTGGGCTTTGGCACTTGGATTTTTCTTGTAGAAAAATTTTTTGAGCAGAAAAACGTACCCGCAGAGTAAACAACTCCTCTCCTCGGACTGATAATAAAACGGGGCAAAACGGCGGAGCAAAAGTGCCCGATGCGGTTGTTCCCTTCGAAACTACTAATAAATCTTCATAATTTTATTAAAAATAACATATAGTTTTCTCTATTCTATTACAAAATAATTCAGCGATTTTCCTTCGCTTTTGGCATATTTCCGGCGTCTGGCCTCTTCTAAAAGTTTCTGTTTGAAGACCGGAAAAGGCCCGGAACCGAAAACGTAGTCCTGAAGTCGCGGGCTTTTCGTAAATTGCGCTCCGGTTCTATCCGAATAAGAAGAAAATCATGAAGATAAAACACTCGGAGTTCGTAATCAGCAACACCGATTTCAACAAGTGTCCGAAGGCAGACAAACCGGAATATGCGTTTATCGGCAGGTCAAATGTAGGGAAATCCTCTTTGATCAATATGCTTATGGGACGCAAGCAATTGGCGAAAGTCTCCGGCAGACCGGGAAAAACGCAGTTGATCAACCATTTCATCGTGAACAACGAATGGTATCTGGTCGATTTGCCGGGCTACGGCTGGGCTAAGGTGAGCAAGACGGATAAAAGCAAGTGGGCGAAGATGACCAAAGATTATCTCGAAAACAGGGAAAACCTCGCCTGCGTGTTTGTGCTTATCGATTCCAGGCATGAGCCCCAAAAAATCGACTTGGAGTTTATCAGCTATTTGGGCGAGAACCGTTTGCCTTTCGCCATGATTTTCACAAAGACCGACAAACAGTCGCCAAACAAGTCGCAATCGAACATGGCCAAGTTCCGGAAGGCTCTTGCCAAAGACTGGGAGAACATTCCGCCTTGCTTCCTGACGTCGTCGGCACATAAGACCGGTCGCGACGAAGTGCTGGATTTCATCGAGGAAATCAACGGCGAGTTCGAAATCGACGAAGATTAAAGATTTAAAAAAAGGCCGTTTGTATGGCTAAACGGCTGAAAAAAAATAGATTTGCGTCCGCTTTTTACGGCGGATAGCCAAAAACACTAACGAAAGCTATTAGCACCGAACTATGAAACTTTCAGAAATCGCGTCCATTTCCGGAAAGGGAGGACTGTTCCACATTGTCGCTCCGACCCGTTCGGGAGTGATTGTAGAAGCACTTGACGAAACAAAACGCCGTATGGTGGCCAGCGCCACTAGTCGCGTATCCGTTTTGCACGAGATATCTATCTATACAACCGACGCCGAAGGCTCAGTGCCTTTGCAGGATGTTTTCGCCAAAATCAAAGAAGAATTCGGCGACGACCCGGGCGTAGGCAACAAATCCTCAAAAGAGGAGCTTCGCGCATTTATGAAGCACATCCTTCCGAACCACGAGGAGGAGCGCGTTTATATCTCGGACATCAAAAAGCTTGTCAGCTGGTACAAAATATTGTTCGCCCGCTGTCCTGAGGTTCTCGACAAGCCGGCTGAAGAAGACGCCGGCGGTGAGCAAGCCGAAGGCGAAGCTTAAAAAATATATGTCGCTCGGAACTAGTTTCCGTAGCGACTTTTTTTTGCCTTAACGAAACCTAATCCAAACCAAACCGAACATCCAACAGTGAACCTCTATAAAAACATCGTACGTCCGATACTCTTTAAGCTCGATCCGGAACCCGCCCACAACTTTACCTTCGGATGGATTCGTCGCGCCAGCTCCATTCCTGGCGTAGGTTCCATTATCAAAGCCGCGTATGGCTACAAATCGCCGAAACTTGAGCGGGAAGTGTTTGGCATACGTTTTCCGAACCCAGTCGGTTTGGCGGCAGGCCTCGACAAAGAGGCGCAACTTATCGACGAACTGGCCAATATGGGCTTCGGTTTTATCGAAATCGGAACCTTGACTCCTGTGGGACAACCTGGAAACCCTGAGCCAAGAATGTTCCGCCTGCCGGAAGACAAAGCCGTGATTAACCGCATGGGCTTTAACAACCAAGGCGTTGAACAGGCTGTGAAAAGGCTCCGCGCACGAAAATCGAAAGTGATTGTGGGCGGAAACATCGGCAAAAACAAAGTGACGCCAAACGAAAGGGCCACGGAAGACTACGAAAAGTGTTTTGAAGCGCTGTATGATTATGTCGATTACTTTGTGGTAAACGTCAGCTCGCCGAATACACCAAACCTGCGGGCTTTGCAGGAAAAAGAGCCTTTGAAAGAACTCCTTTCTTCGGTTAAGAAATTGAACGAGGCCAAGCCGAAAGCCAAACCGATTCTGCTCAAAATCGCTCCGGATTTGACCGACGGTCAGCTCGACGACATTATTGAGATTGTCGGGGAAACTGGTATTGACGGAGTGATCGCCACCAACACCACCATCGACCGCAGTGGCCTGACCGCTGACAAAAACAAGGTGGAAAACATTGGAGCGGGCGGTTTAAGCGGAGCGCCTGTTACCAAGAGGTCTACTGAAGTTATTCGTTATCTGCACGAAAAATCAGGCGAAAGCTTCCCGATTATCGGTGTTGGAGGAATAATGAGCCCGCAGGACGCTATTGACAAACTAAAAGCCGGCGCTTCTTTGATCCAGATCTACACCGGTTTTATATACGAAGGCCCGGGACTTGTTAAACGAATCAACAAAGCAGTAGAAAAAGCCGGACTCTGATCCGAGCCTACCTTAGGATTAGAACAACATAAACACTATTTACCTGAAAAGGCTTAAACTTGTATTTTTTGGCGAAAGCTTAGATAAAACGTATGATTTAACAATCGTACGTTTTATTTTGCCCTCTTTCATTCAGACACAGTCGTGTTTGGAGGTATAATTTCACACAAACTTGCGAAATGATGGGCAGTACAGATATCAGGGAAATTTTCAACGAATCCACATTCCCTGTTCCCGTAGACAAGCACCGGATCTTCATTTTTAACCAAATATGGGAACGGCTCTCCGAGCCCGGATATTGGTGGAACGCTAAGGAAAAAGCCGCCTTGGTAGAAATCATCCGTAACGCTAAACGCCCGGAAATATTCGATCGCAAAAGAAAGTCTGTAGCCGAACTATCCTCACAGAGTTATGAAGGCCTAATCCCTCCGCTGGTTGCCGATACCATAGAGCGAATAGTGACCGAACCAGGAGATCTAGACCGAAAATGGGCCGTGGATGTTATCGATAAAATAGGCGAAGGCCCTTATGCCGAACTAATCGCCATTGTTATTTTATTGATGCCGATAGACCTGTTCACGACATATTTGGGAATGGATCATATTCCGCTTTCCTCTCCCCAACATGGCGACGCGTTAAAATCTTATCCCGATAATTTGGTAGATAACGGAGCCTGGATTCGCCAAACGCAAGAGGCCGTGGACAACCTCCAACTGGTAAACGTATCAAGGGCACTAAGCATCCTGCCTTACGACAATACGCTTCGCCGGACTTTGGTGGATGCCATGTATATGGAAAAGCACAGCTTTTTCGACAAGGTCTGGAAAAACAAAGCACTCAGTCGGCCACAACTCGAAATCTTGGCGACAAAGACTTCCGCCATCAACAAATGCTTCTACTGCGCGGCGGGACATAGCGCCATATTCACACTTACCGCCAAGAAGGCCGGTCAATCCGGTGATTTCGGATTCCTTTACGGAAAAGGAAAAGACAGTAACGTTCCCCATGCTGACTTTTTGCTTGAAATTGCGGAAAAGGCAAATCGAGAACCGCAAAGCTTGTCGGAACTTCGACCAAAAATCGAAAAGGTATTTGGCCAAAAAGGAATGGTTGAAATTTTCTCGGTAATCGCCATTTTCAATGGTCTAAACCGGACCTCAGACCCGTCGGGAGTGCCTTTGGAACCGGTACTTTTGGCCGCTTTGGGCAAAAAAATAGAATACGCAGGTCTAGACTCATTTGCAGGCGTAAAAAGAGTGACTCGTCCAAAAGGCCTAAAACGCCTTCAAGTACTGATCGCTTTTAAACTTAGGAGAATATTGGGCAAAGGCCAATAAGACAAAAAAGCCAAGGGTTCACTCCCTTGGCTTTTTTTCATTCTACCGGGCCACCACTAGTCGTAGTTTCATATCCTGAAAAGTATCAACACCGTCCTTTTTCTTTTTTACCGGCCAATTAAGCTCCAATACGGCCTTATTGACCTCGTAGTCCATAATTTTAATTGTCAATTCCTCTGTTTGCGCCAAGTCGATACTGTCGTCATTTTCGGTAAACATGTTTACCTGACCTGCGTTCGCAATAATCGTCATCGTTTCGGGGGCTAGAGTCCATTTTGGCAATGCCGCCGCATATGAGCTGACCATTCCGGAATTGTCATCAAGTATCATCGAATGATCGCCGGTAAACGCCTCCAACATCATGTCCACAAGTGCTTTTTCCATAAAACTCATGTCGGTCCGTAATTGGGAGCTTTGTTGCGAAGCTTCGGCCAATTGCCATAAGCCTTTCAAGTGATCTTCTGTTACCGGCGTACCATTCATCTGTTTTAGTGTCTCATTCCGGCTAACACTGAGCTTTTCCAAAACCATACGCAGGCGTCCTTCAATATCCATGGTCTTACCGTTATGAACTTCTATGGGAGTTGTCAACTCCATCCGAGAATCGGAAATGGACACGATTTCCCATGTGTGAGCTTTTTGGTCCAAGAGCCCGTACATTTTTAAATGTCCGGATTGACTTCGGGCATTTTCTGTCACCAACTTTCCCTCTTCGGGCAGTTTCCAGTCGATTGAGGCGCCGGCCATCGCTCCGGTTCCATCCTCGTCAAAAGAGGCGCCAATCATATCGGCCATCAGATTCGCTTCTTTCTCAAGGGTCTTCTCCACCATGCTTCGGGGCATCGCAACCTCAGAGTCGTAAGAATCCATAATTACGGCCAAGGAGGTCACATTCCAGTTTCCCGCCAACAACGATTTCTGTACCGAAACATCTCCAGAACCGTCGCTGTCATTGCTGGAGCATGAGAAAAACACCATTGCCATCACCAAAGCCAGAATCAAATTACACTTTCCCATCTTCTTCGAATCTTTGTTTTCTAGATAGGAACTTCAAAAAGCGAGTCTAAGTTCTACCAAGACTCTTTTACAATAGTAAACCATTGTTTTTGAGTGAAAACCAAAAGAATCAACACGCTATTATCAATTTTTAAATCAAAAAATTTCAACACGAGAGCAACCTTGCGGTTAACCCTAATAGGTAAACAAGAAATGAACAGCTAAAATATGATTCGGACTTTACGAATACTCGGTTTATGTCTGTGGTTATCAATCGCCCTCAATGTAGCGACACATGGCCAATGGCAAACGTCGATCCCAACCGACAACGATCGTTCCATGATAAAAGAGGCCAAGCCAAACATGTCGCCTTGGTCCAATATCTTGGTTCGCGATCTGGAAATCTTCAAAGAAGAATCCGGGCAGGACATGGAGCCGTTTTTCCAACAATACGCTTTGAGAAAACAAAGTGACAACCCGACAATCGCAAATACTTTTATAGGGGCGTTCATATACGTGGACCCAACCGTAGCCAGCCAAAGTGCTGTCAGTGATTTAGGTGGTGAAGTCCGAATTATTTCGGATACTTTATGGAGCGTTCAAATATCTTTGGAACGTTTCCCGGAACTCTCTTCACTCCCAGGGATGGAATATATCCAAGCGGATTTCCACGTACTACCCAGACTGGATTTCGCACGAAAAGCGTCAAATGTCGACCAAGTGCAAAACGGAGAAGGCCTAAGCCGTAATTATACCGGCGAAGGGGTGATCGTGGGTGTTCTGGATTTTGGCTTCGATTATACCCACCCGACCTTTCGGGACAACCGAGGGAATCTACGGATTTCAAGGGTTTGGAACATGGAAGACAGCAAAGGCACTCCTCCTTCCGGATTTAATTACGGCACAGAACTGGTCGGCGCCGAAGATATTCTAAAAGCAAAATTCTCGTCAACAGGTAGCTCGCACGGCACACACGTAGCGGGAATCGCCGCCGGTAGCGGGATGGGATTGGCCCGTTATAAAGGAGTCGGGCTCGCCAGCGAAATAGTTTTGGTCCAGTTAGGCGGTTCTTCCACAAGTGTTACGGACGGGGTTGCCTATATCTTCGAATACGCTGAAAAAGCGGGAAAGCCCGCAGTAATCAACATGAGTCTAGGGTCCGAATTCGGCCCTAGGGATGGAACCTCCACAACAGACCGGATATTTGACCAACTAAGCGGAGCCGGAAAACTCTTGGTTGGCGCTGCTGGCAACGAGGGCAATAAACCTATGCATATCCGCAAAGAGTTCACTCAGGAAGACGACAAACTCAATACCTTGATGTTTTTCGAGCAAACTGGCGCTAACTACGGCTACGGCTTCTCTGATATTTGGGGACAACCCGGGCAGGACTTGGCTTTGGCTGTCAAAATTTTCAATGAATCCGGAGACCTGCTTGCCCATACTCCTCGTATAGATTTGGCCGTGACAAACGAACTCGACACTGTCATTAACATTGGCACAAACCAGATTGAAATTGAAATCTCAGGCGAACAAGCGAGCAAACTCAATGACAAAGCCCACTTTGTGGCTTGGGTAGTCAACTTTTCACCAGATCTATACATTTCCTTGGAGCTTTCGGCTACTCCAGGCCAGGTCGATCTTTGGAACGGCGGAAATGGACGAGGAGCGACCTTCAGCAACCAAGTGGCTTCCGGAACGAGCCTGCCGGGCTTTAGCGCAGGCGATACTGACATTACGATTGGCGAAATAGGCGGTACAAGCAACAGCATAATTACCGTAGGGGCTTACTCCACCAAAAACGGGTACTTTAATCTCCAAGGCCAATGGATTTCCCGATCTTTTAATACCGGACCATTAGCCGCTTTTTCCAGCCACGGCCCTACAGCCGACGGTAGGCTAAAACCGGAAATATCCGCTCCGGGTAATGTCGTGGTATCTTCTGTTAATTCTTTCGATACGAGCTACGGCCCTGACAATTCAACCGTAGTGGCTAATGTCCGGGAAGGGGAAAAAACTTGGTACTTCGCCGCCTTGCAGGGCACTTCCATGGCCTCTCCTATGACCGCTGGGATAATGGCGCTCTGGTTACAAGCCAAACCCGATTTAAGTCCTGAACAAGCGAAAACCTTAATGAGAATGTACCCGACACAAGACATGTTTACAGGCATGATTCCGGAAACGGGGAGCAACTATTGGGGCTGGGGAAAAATTGACGCGTTGCGCCCGTTACAAGTCATCGAAAGCGGAATATTCACTGGCGGTAAAATCTTGGGAACGGCAAATGACTACCAGATCATTGCTTACCCGAACCCTAGCTACGGAACGGTAAACATCGCCCTTGAGTCAGCCACCGAAGTAAGTTACAGCCTGATCACTCCCGAAGGCAAGACCATCGTATCCGGTGCTTCAAATGGCATTTCGACTGAAAGGAAATTCAGCATTAATCTGGAACATATCGCCAAAGGCGTTTACACCCTTTCGGTCACGACAAACCAAGGGACAAAAAACACTCGTTTGATTTTGAGGTAAAACATCAGACTGGGGAGGAAGCGAAATTACATTAATCGTTTCTCCCCTCTTTTCAGAATCCTTGGGACCTTATTTTTTACAATGCGAAATACGGTGGCCCGATCTCTTCACCCGAAGCTTTCGAAAAGCCCTTCGCAAATGCTTTACCTTATCCGCCAAGGGGCTTATCTTTGTCGGAAGCGTGGCCAATCCATTCGTGATGAGAAGCCAACGGCCATGGACAAATTTTTTCTTCATGAACACAATCAAAAAACACTTAGTCCTGTACCTAAAGGGCGTTCTTATGGGCGTCGCCGACGTAGTTCCCGGAGTTTCTGGCGGAACTATCGCATTGCTTACAGGCATTTACGAGCGGTTACTCAACGCCATCAAGTCCATTGACGCCGAAGCGCTACGATGGCTCTTCAACGGAAAAATCGCAAAGCTTTGGAAGCATGTGGACGGCACTTTCTTGTTGTTTTTGCTTGGCGGTATCGCTACTAGTTTGGTTCTATTCGCCGGAATAATCCACGGCCTTCTCGAAACTCATCCCGTCCAGATTTGGGCTTTCTTCTTTGGGTTAGTCATTATATCCTCTTACTTGGTAGCCAAACGGGTTCGCCGTTGGTCGGCGGGCAAAGCCTTCGCCTTGTTGATTGGGGCCGTCATCGCATATGCCGTAACTTCCCTCACTCCCGCTACCACACCGGACTCGCCGTTTTTCCTCTTTATCTCGGGCGCTATCGCTATTTGCGCCATGATTTTGCCTGGCATTTCCGGCAGTTTTCTGTTGCTGATTTTGGGGAAATACAAATTCGTAATGCATGCGTTGAAAACCTTCGATGTCACTACCATCCTGATCTTCGCCTTAGGGTGTCTGGTCGGTTTGCTGACTTTCTCAAGGTTTATTTCTTGGACACTCAAACGCTTTCATGACATGACCGTGGCCGTTTTGGCCGGTTTTATGGTTGGTTCGCTCAATAAGATCTGGCCTTGGAAACAAGTACTCGAAACCCGCCTGAACAGCAAAGGTGTAGAAGTACCCCTAGTGGAACAGAACATCCTTCCGGAAACCTACGCTAACCTCCACGATGGTTCCGCACATACGCTCGAAGCCTTGGCTTTGGCTCTCGGCGCCATCATCGTTGTTTACGTTTTCGAATCCTTCGCTTCCAAAAAAACAGTTTGAGCATGAGAAAATTCGCATTGATCGGATACAAACTCGGACATTCCTTCTCCAAGAAATACTTCACCGACAAATTCGAAAAAGAAGGTCTTGATAATTGCCTTTACGAACTTTTCGAACTCGCCCATATCAAACAGCTTCCCGGTCTGCTGATCGAGCAAAAGTCTCTCGAAGGCCTCAATGTGACTATTCCTTACAAAGAGGAAGTAATTCCCTTACTCGACGATATTGACGACAGTGCGAAACGCATTGGAGCAGTAAACGTCATCCGTATACAGGATGGAAAAACAAAAGGGTTCAATTCGGATTATTACGGATTCAAAAAGTCTTTGGAAGATTGGATGGACATCAACCCTTCCGAGACTAAGGCGCTGATACTGGGAACAGGTGGCGCTTCAAAAGCGGTAAAAACGGCTTTGGAAGACCTAAATGTAGAATTTAAATTCGTAAGCCGGACGGCTTCGGACGATACGCTGGATTACGCTTCCCTGAACGCCAAGCCTGAATTGTTAGACGAATACCGCCTGATAATAAACACCACCCCTTTGGGTATGCTTCCGAATACGGATTCTTGCCCCGACCTGCCTTACGACCGTATAGGCGGGGGACATTACCTGTATGATTTGGTTTATAATCCCGAGGAAACCCTTTTTATGAAAAAGGGAACGGACAGGGGAGCCAAGGCTAAAAACGGCCTTGAAATGCTTCACCTTCAAGCCGAACGCTCTTGGGATATCTGGAACGGAAACGAATAAGACAACCGACACTATAATCGAAAAAGCCGATCCCCATAACACAATGGATCGGCTTTTTTCCTGCTTAAAATAATATCGGGAAAGGTTTTTAGGCCTGACAAAGGGCCGCTTTTTTAAGGAATTTCATAGCATAACGCATTCTTCCCAAAGCCGTGTTGACGCTTGTTCCTGTCTCTTCCGCAATGTCTCCATAGCTCATTCTTCGGAAACTTCTCATTCTCAACACCTCTTTTTGCTTGTCTGGCAAAGCCTCTATCCAATCGTTTAGCATGGCTACACGCTCCTTTTCAATCCGTAATTCTTCGGGGCTTTTTTCCAAACCTTTAAGGCTTTCCGACCATTCTGGGAATTGTTCCACGGCATATTCAGGACGGTTTTTCACCTTACGGTAATGATCCACGGCCTTATTATGGGCTATACGGAGCATCCAAGGCAGGAATCGTCCCTCGTCACGGTACCTGCCGGATTTCAGCACCTGCACCACTTTGTGGAAACACTCCTGAGTGAGGTCTTCCGCATCGGTTGGGTTTCGAACGATAAGGTAAATGGTAGTGAAAACTTTCGTGCGGTATTTAGCCACCAAAAGTGAGAATGCTTTCTCGTCACCTAACAGATAACGACGGATCAACTGTCCGTCTTCTCCAATCTTACGCTTCATAGTATTTAAAAGAATTTAGTGTCGCGTAGATCAGTTCCTCATATAATCTCTGTTTGGTTTAGGCTATTTTTAGGAAAAAGATGAACAGTTAACAGACTGACTTATACTTTGTTTGGAAGAATCCAGAAATAATTTCTATTTCCGGGTTTCGGCTTTCGTTTTGAACCAGCCCGCTCGGTTCGGGTTATCGAAATACAACAACGATGCCATAAGCATATGAAAACCGACACAAATCCCGCCGGAGTTTTGATCCGGTACGCTTTGGTCCTGATTATTTTCTGGATCGGTTGCCTAAAATTCTATACATACGAAGCTGAAGGCATTCAACGCCTTGTCGGCAACAGCCCGTTCCTTTCGTGGCTGTATTCCATAGCCGATGTCAAACAGGTCTCGGCGCTGTTTGGCGGTACCGAAATCCTGATCGCTTTGCTGTTGGCCATAAAACCCGCCAGCCCCAAGCTTTCTATTTTCGGTAGTCTGGGCGCCGTACTGATGTTTCTTACCACCCTGAGTTTCCTATTTACCACGCCTGGCATAACGGTCAGTGGATTGGGCTTTCCAGCCCTTACTGGCGGCGGGCAGTCATTGCTAAAAGACACTATGTTACTGGCCGGTGCGGTATGGACTTTCTTTGATTCTAAAAACGCTTTATAGACGCTAACGCAACATTATTCAATGCTTTGAACAAGCATTCTGAAGTCTAAGAAAAGCTGAAAGACTAATACAGAGGGGCCATAAAGTTGGAATAAAAAGAAGCCCTGCGGAACGAGTCCGCAAGGCTAACAAAAAGAGACAACTGAAAACTTAATTACAAACGCCTATTATATCGTGGCTAGAAAATCGTTCTAACCTTTCATCTTGTCACGGAATATATTGAAGAAGCGGTTCACTTGCCTGTTCGTTCCTATCGAAACGCGGATATGGTTAGGCTCCCCGTATTGGTGACCACTTTTGATAAAGATATTTTCCTTTTCCAATTCTCTAACCACCCCAGACAAATCCCTGTCAGTGTGCACCCACATAAAACTCGTGGCGCTTGGACGAGGACGTAAGCCCAATTCAGCGAAATAATCCAAATAACGGGCTTTTACACTGTTGGCATGGTTCACAGATTTCTCCACAAACTTCTTATCTCCCAAAGCTTCTTTGGCCATTAGCATGGCTACAGGATTCTGGTAATATCCTCCCATGGGCCTGAGGGCCATACTTTTGAAAGTCTCGGGATTGCCAACGATATAGCCCACGCGCTTAGCCGCCAAACCATAAGCCTTGGACATGGTTCGTAGCACCACAACGTTTTCCCGTGAAACGGCCTCGCCTATCATCGATTTCACCCGGTTTGAAGGAGCATAGTGGATATACGCCTCATCGATAAGAAGCAGTGTTTCCGGAGGCTTGTTGTCCATAAGATATACCAGAGCCTCCGGGCTGTAGACTCTTCCCGTAGGATTACTCGGGTTTATGATATGGATAAGGCGAGTATTGCGGTCGGTTTTTGCTAAAATCTCTTCCGGACTGGCCTCGTGACCAACAGTTTCGTGAACAGATCGGCGCTCTATCCTTACTTTCGGCAACCGGTTAATCGTCCCGGTTATCTCTCCATAAGTGGGTTGGATTTCCACATAATTACCGCCTTGGTCATTGGCGTGGCGGGCAATGGCTTGTAAGAACTCTGTCCCTCCAAAACCGAGCATTATAGGATTTTGATTAAAGGCGGCGTAACGGGCAAAATAGCTGTCAGGATTTTCCATATCGGAAAACTTGAGGCCGTGCATTTCGTGCAGGTTACGCAGAAGCTCATAACCATGATACTCCCCGTAATGGTGTGACAGGCGGACACTCCGTCGCATCACGTCATAGGCCTTGTTTGAAGAACCTAGCGGATTGACGTTAAAAACTAACCACACGGCGTCTTCGGGAGCCATGCCCCGTTTCTTGTTTTCTTCGAGAATCCTGAAATACCTTCCGTAGGAATTTGTCGGAGAAAGGGCCAAACCGGCTAAACCAGCCACGCCCATTTTCATCGCTTGGCGTCTTGTAAGTGTCATGGAGTCATCGTTTTCGACATTAGTGCCAAAAATCAAACCCAAAACGAAATCTAAAGGCTACAGCTGGAATGTTTTTCAGGAGAACTCCGTCATTTTATCTGTCAAGATGACCACGGATGGTAATAGAACACGCCATAACCGGCAATGGTCGCCAATATCACAAAGAAGGCCACGCAGATAGTGTACACTAGCAAAAACATCATAAAAGACCGTAAAGCGCTTAAGTTATATACTCTGGAAATAAAATAAGCGCCTACGACAGTCGGCAACAGATCACTGCCTTGCGAGAGAAACATTAGGACCAATAAAGCCCCTAAGGTGATTTTCCAATAACGTCGTTCGCGTTTCCAACGTAAAGCTTTCCTCTTTATTTTCGGCCAAAACAGCCAAACAACCCCTCCCAGTAACAGCATACGGCCAATACCCGAAAACGTGGAAGCGACATCGGTGACACTCTCAATAATCTTGGTTACTCCCGAAGCGTAAAGCCAGACGCAAGCGGTTTCCACATAAGTAAAGGAACGTTTGCGCCCCACCAATAAATGAATACTATAAGCGACTATAAATATTCCGATTATGAGAAAATAGATCTCGTGCTTCTTGTAGAATTCATGGGCCGGCCGAAGCGTACCGTTAACCCAGTCTTTTAGGCCTTCCTCTTTTTTCCCTTCCAATTTCTGGATTCCCATGACCAGCGCTTCCTCTATCGCATCTAACGAGGAAGTAGACTGAACCTCTGCGGGTTTATGATACAACCCTGTCAAGAAACTTAGGACAATGGCCAAGAAAATACTCAGGACAAAAAAACGGATCGGAGGCAAGTACCGGACCCGTTGACCGGAAATAAAACGCCTGATAGTTATACCCGGCTTTTCCAACAACATCCTGAGCGTAAGCAAATATCCTTTGTCAATATTGAGGATACTTCCCACAAAATCATGGACTACATGGCTGAAAGTCAACCTTGTCAAGTGTTGTTTTTGTCCGCAATAAGGACAAAAGTCAGGGTCTCCGTCCAGATTTCTGTAACAATTGGTGCAACGCATGGATCCGCTTTTTTCCATAAAAAAGAAATCAAAAAAACAGCTCCCGAAAAATATAATTACTAGGGCTATTCTTTCAAAAATAAGTATATGAGTCTATTTTTCAACAAAAATAGGGGAATGGCTGACTTTGATTTTTTATTCTGGGTATTGGGGCTCAAAATGTTCGCCCTAATTTTTGGGATCATTATAAGGAACTAGAAGTTAGTTTCCACTAAGGAAAAGAAACTTAGACACCACAAAAAATGCCCTCTTTTCTTGTCACGGACGTTGCTGTCAGTTCGATAAAAATGACTCCAAACGCCATTATAGATTCATTGATCAAGCATGGCTACAGAGCAAAAGCTGAAACGGCATAGCAGGAAACTCCTTTGACTTTTTAATTGGTCTCAATAACAAAAATATTCAAAAATTAACTCCGCTTATAATTATCTGGACTTAGCCAAATCTTTTATTGTTTTAGAGCTAAATGCCTCAAATTTCCTTTAATATTCTATCCTACATTGTCTCCGTATTGATGCTGTAATTCATTTTTACCGCAATATTACATCACAACTGACAAGAACTGGGAGTCATGATCAAGAAGAAGGGGACGAGCTTTTGGGTACTTATCGCACTGACGATAAGTTTCCTAAACACATATGGATCCAATGAACCAGCCGTAAAAGGACAAATCAAAGGAAAGGTAGTTGAGAAAGGCTCGGGCGAAGCTGTAAGCTACGCCACAATAGCCGTATTCGCACAAGACAACAGCCTGGTGGGCGGTGCGATTACGGACGATAAAGGCGCATTCGTAGCGAAAGGAATAAAACCGGGCGTTTACGATATCGAAGCCAAGTTTGTGGGCTTTGAGACCGTCCGCTTAGAAGACATTAACGTGCGCGGGTTCGTAACCGACGTGGGCGTAATCGAGCTGGGCTCGGAAGCCAAACTTTTGGAAGGGGTGGAAGTGACCGCCACCAGACCCGAGGTGGAATACAAGATCGACCGGAAAGTCATTAACGTAGACAAAATGGTGACAAGCCTAAGCGGCTCGGCGGTTGATATTCTGGACAACGTCCCTTCTGTGGAAGTGGATATCGACGGTAACGTAAGCCTGCGCGGCAGCAGTGACTTCACCGTGTTTATCGACGGCCGCCCGAGCGTGTTCAAAGGCTCCGACGCTTTGTCGCAGATTCCGGCTTCGATGATTGCCAATATCGAAATCATCACCAACCCGTCGGCCAAATACGATCCTGACGGCACTTCCGGCATCATCAATATCATCACGAAGAAAAAAGCCAGCGGATTCAGCGGTGTGGCAAACGTCAACGCCGGCTATCCGGGCCGTTACGGCGCCGACGCCATGTTCAGCTACAAAGCCAACGAAAAGTTCACCTACCACTTGGGCGGCGACTTTAACAGCAATCAACGCAAAGGCACCCGTTACTCGGAAAACACGACCTTCGGCCAAGACACCGTCCTGCGTATCACAGACGGCGACAGAAACCGCGAATCCGAGTCTTTTAACCTGAAAGGCGGTATCGATTTTACTCCAAATAAAAAGAACCGCTTCTCGCTGATGATGGCGGGCGGAAAAAGGGAAAACGTCAACGACAACGAGTACCTGTATAGCAACTACCTTATTCGGGATGGCGTAAGGACACCGGCAGACAACCCGCTGACCTTTAACACCGACGACGGAATCCGCAGTAGCAAATACGCTTCCCTCGACTTCGACTACGTTCATAAATTCGACGCCAAATCTGGCCACGAACTGAGCATGAGCGCCCATTACGGCTACTCCGAAGGCGACGAGGACAACCAAACTTACACTTACGGAGACCGGGAACAAACGGTATTTGACGAAGCCGCCCAACGAAGCACGGAAGACAGCGAAGACCACTCGTTCCGCTACAGGATCGACTACACCCGCCCCGTTGGCGAACACGCCAAGTTCGAGGCCGGATACCAGGTCCGCATGAACCGGTCGGACGAGACGAACGGCAGTTTCAACAAATCCGCTCCGGACGCCGACTGGAAACTGAACGAAAAGTACAGCTACCTAAACGAGTTTACCAAAGACATCCACGCCATCTACGGAACCTTTGCCGGCGAGCTTGACAAATTCGGTTACCAACTCGGCCTCCGCGGCGAGTACACTTACCGCCAGACCAAGCTTGTGAACGTTGACAGCGAGACAACAATCGACCGTTTCGATATTTTCCCGACGGCCCACTTCTCGTATCAGCTTCCGGCGGAACAGCAGTTGATGGCCAGCTACTCAAGGCGTATCAACCGCCCGGCAAACCACTGGCTTGAGCCGTTCCCAACTTATATGGACGCTTACAACGTGCGTATCGGCGATCCGGGAATCGAGCCCGAATACGTGGATTCCTACGAAGTGGGTTATACCAAAAACTTCGACGCAATCAGCGTTTCGGCCGAAGCGTTTTACAAAAAGATCAACAACCGGACGGAATTTGTCAAAGAAGTGTGGAACGACCCGGTGCAAAATCCCGACGGCGATATCTTTATGAACACCCGAACCAACGTGGGTATCGAGTCGAACTACGGACTGGAACTGATGCTGAACGCCGATCCGTTCAAGTGGTGGAGCCTTAGCTTTTCGGGAACTTTCAGCGGTTATGACCTCGACGGAAGCTACAAGGAACAGGTATTCGACCGTAGCGATTTCTACTACAATTTCAGAATGAGCAACGACTTCCTGATCACGGAAAGCATCCGATTCCAAGTGACTCCTAGATTCATGTCAGGAAGACAGTCCACGCAAGGTGAGCGGGAATCGTTTTTCTACCTGAACCTCGCCGTAAAGCAGGATTTCATGGACAAACAGTTCTCAGCCACTCTTCAGGCCCGCAACGTTCTGAATTCCTTCAAGTGGGAGTACACCTCATACGGCCCCGACTTCGCGTCGATGAGCCGATATGAAGGCCAGCCGAGCGTGGCCCTTACGCTGACTTACCGCATTAATAACTACCGTCCGAAGCGTAGCAAGAACCAAGGCGGTGGCGGTGGAGAAGGTGGCGGATTCGAGATGTAATAGCTCCGCAAAACACCCATCACCAAAATCCCGGACAGGTACTTCCCGTCCGGGATTTTCTGTTTACACCCTTTTCTGCCTGTCAAAAAATTTAACGTTTTCCATTTCATTTAAAAATAAAACAAGACCACACTTGCTTTTCAAAGATTAAACCCGAACATTTACACTGTACTGGTTAAGTAGAACACTAAAACAATATTCATGTTACAAGTCAATCAGCTGAACTACGCTTACAAAGCCGGTTCGCCTATTTTTAGAGACTTGACTTTTTCTTTGTGTGCGGGAAGCATTGTGGGACTTTTGGGAAAAAACGGAGAAGGAAAGACAACTCTGCTCAGCCTGTTGGCCGGGCTCAAGCGCCCGCACGGCGGCGAACTTACGGTAAACGGGCACAACCCCGGCAAACGGCAACCCTCGTTTCTCAGCTCGATCTACTACTTGCCGGACGAGGCCGAACCCGGATTTTCCTCGCCACAAGATTTCGTAAAAGCGATGGCGCCATTCTACCCGACCTTCGACACCAAAATAATGGCCGAGCTCACCGAGACTTTCGAATTGCCCGAAGCGCGGAAATTCAGCCATTGGTCGTTCGGTCAGCGCAAAAAGTTCCAGATCGCCTTCGCACTCGCTACCAAGTGCAAAATCATGCTCTTCGACGAGCCGACCAACGGGCTGGATATTCCTTCCAAAGCCATCTTCCGCAAAGTGATGGCCGGCACGCTTGACGAAGACCAGCTGGTAATAATCGCCACGCACCAAACCGCCGACCTGCAGAACCTCATCGACCGGGTGATGATTCTGGAACAAGGCGACGTTAAGCTCAACGAGGAACTCTTCGATCTTGAGGCCAAGTACTTTTTCGGCCAAGGCCACCTGCCCGAACATCTCGACTGCGTATACGCCGAGGAAGTCCCCAACGGCCACAAATACATGTGCGCCTCCGCCGGCGAAAGCTCCACGGTGGATCTAGAACTTTTATTCAACGCCACAATCAACGGCAAACTCGAATCTTCTAAAGCTTACGCAAATGGATAATACTTTTAATTTTAAACGATTTGGGCGGTTGCTGGCGATGGAGATTCGTCCGAATCTTAAATGGATAGCACTGGCGCTTATAATCTTCACTGGCTTCGCTTTCATGTTCTATGGATTCCCTATCAAAAGCGCCATTGAAAGGCACCTGAACGCTTTCAGTCAAAACGATATGGCTAAAGCGAGCAAAATTCTCGAGACTTTACCTTGGACTATCAAAGAGCAAGTTGAACGCTATTTTCTCTCGTCTCTTTTCATCTTTGGAACCCTAATCGCAGGAACAGCATTTTCCTCTTTCCGCAAGGAGAACAGTACAAAACAATACCTTTTGGTCCCTGCAAGTACTTTGGAAAAGTTTATAAGCCAGGTAGTTTTTCGTCTTGTACTTTTTATCCTTTTATTCCCTGTTCTTTTTCACTTACTCTCGGACTTAGTCATATACACTATGTCTTTAGTGTATGAGGACTTTCAATTTAAAGCATACTCGTTCTTCGACAGCAGTCTTTGGAAACGAACTTATAGAATGGATTATCACTTCTTCATAAAGTCTTTTCTTGCCTCAGTCCCGATCTTATACTTTACTTTTCTTTTTTGGGGTACAGTCCATTTTGGAAAAAAAGCTTTACTTAAAAGTCTAGCCGTTGTTGCCATCTTTATTATTCTATTCAATTGGGGGGACTATATGTATATGCACTCAGGCATTAAGCGCTACGAAATGGGAATTGAGCATACTTCGATGATATTTTCCCAAGCAGAATCTTCAAAAGCCATCTTGCCACTATTCATCACCTGCTCATTCAGCATCGTCTTGATTTGCTCCGCTTATTTCAAGCTTAAAGAAAAAGAAGTATAACCTTAACGCTTATGGAATTCCAAACGACAAAAGGCATCTATCTACAGCTGGCCGATACGATCAAGGAAAGGATAATCAGTGGAGAGTACAAGGCTGGCGAGAAGATCCCCTCCGTACGGGAATTCGCGTCCAAAATGGGCGTAAACCCAAATACTATTATGAGAACTTTTGGAGAACTACAAAGCCTCAGCATCATAGAAAATAAACGGGGCATAGGATACTTCGTGAAAGAAGACGCCAAAGACAGCATTTTGCAAGAAAAGAAGGCGGAGTTCTTCGATAAAATAATTCCTGAATTTTTACATCAAGCACGCTTGATCGGAATCACGGACAAAGAGATCTCTCTACACTTTGCCCAATTAAAAAATGACCATAATGAAGACTAGCAACAAACTCATTCTATATTTCATAGGAGCTCTTTTTGTTTACTTTTTCGCTGGGTACACTGAACTTATTATAAAAGGTGAAAAAAAAACTAAAGCCTCACTCTATGCGCAAATATTTCGTCATCAAACCAAAGACAAGCACCTTAAAGTAATCCGTATAGAAGGTAACAAGTCACCAATAGAGATTTACACTAAAAACTCCGATAACGAATTTATCTCACAAATCCATTACGAACATAAAAACGAGTTTTTAGCCCGGAAATACTTTAGCCAAACAGTTCAAGGCGACACAATAACACTCAAGTTTACATCTAACTCCCCTTTGGATATAGCCAAATTTGTTATTCCCAAAGGCTATGGAATAAGAGAAATCATAGCCATTGATTCCCAGATCAAACTCCACGCTTCACTGTCAAAGGAATTAAAGATCACTCTCAAAAACGCTAAAGCCACCGCCGGAATTAACGATTTATATTGGACCTCCCTTTCTATTGATGCTGTTTCTAGCTCAATAGATTTTGAACAAAGCGATATCAGCACTCTCCGCTATAATCTTGCTGACGCGACTTTAAACCTTAAGGCTTCCGACATCAAATCGGAAAAAGGTACGCTTGACAACACCTCTAAACTTTTTTGGTAATAACCTCCACCTACCGTTTATGCCCGGATCGCTCCCGCGTTTCGGGCTTTTCTTTGCGAACAAATTCCCCGTTCCACTTTTTATAAAAGGGATATCGTAGTGGTATAGCGGAAGAGGGATGAAACGAAAACTGATGGTGATCGCCGGCCTGCTGGTTCTTGTCGGCGCTTTTTTTACGATGCAATATCTGGCGGGGCTCAAAAAACCGCCCAAAAAGAAAACGCCCGTCGAGAGGCAACGCTCCGTCCCCACCCTATTGGTCCATCCGCAAACCGTACGTACCAGCGTGCCCGTTTTAGGGAAAATAAGGGCGATACAACGTGCCGAAATCTACGCCGAAGTCAACGGGCGGATGCTCCAAACGGCCAAACCCTTCCGCGAAGGCATACGTTACAGCAAAGGCGAGCTGATGGTTTCCATCGACCGGCGCGAGGCCGAAAACAACCTCAAGGCTCGCAAAAGCCAGCTGGCCACGCTTATCCTGCAAATGCTCCCCGACCTAAAGCTGGACTATCCCGACAGCTACAAACGCTGGCGCGATTATATCCGGGATTTCGACGTAAACAAGCCCTTGCCTCCCCTGCCCGACGCCAAAACGGATAAAGAAAAGTATTTCGTCTTCGCCAAAAACATCAAGACCACGTATTTCGAAATCCGCTCTCTGGAAATCCAACTGCAGAAATACGCCATCCGGGCGCCCTTCAACGGCGAACTGATCGAAAGCAATATCGAGCCCGGCACTTTGGTCCGCACCGGCCAAAAACTCGGCGAACTGATCGGCACAGACAATTTCGAGCTTACAGTATCGCTCCGCCTCTACGAAGCCGAACAACTGAAAAAAGGCGACAAAGCCGTTCTAAAATCCGAATCCGGACACATGAGCTGGACGGGCACAGTGGTCCGAGTCAATTCCTCAATAAACGAAGCCACCCAAAGCGTGGAAGTTTATATCAGCCTGCGGGGAGCGGGCCTGAAAGAAGGAATGTTCCTAACCGGCCGTGCCGAAGCGCAATCGGTTCCCAAAGCCGTGAAGATTCCGAGAAAAGCCCTCCGCAACAATGAGGTATTCTTGCTGGAGAAAGGAAAAGCCACACCCCACGCCGTCCATATCGCCCAAATAGACGGCGATTCGGCCGTAATTCAGGGGCTTCCCTCCGGAGCCTTGTTGGTACTTGACAATACGGGACTTCGGAAAGGCTCGGAAATCACCGCCTTGGAAACGGGAAAAGAGCAAGACAAAAAGGGGAAACGATGAAAAAGATCGTCAGCTATTTTATCAAATACCCCATCGCCGGCAACCTGATGATCGTGGCCGTCCTTTGGCTCGGCTACCTCTCCATGCGACAAACCCGCGCCACGCTGAGTCCCGCCGTCGAGCCCGGGTTTATCAAAGTACAGGTAGTCTATCCCGGCGCTTCGGCCGAAGAGGTGGAAAACGGCGTTGTCCAGAAAATAGAAAACGCGCTGAAAGGCACCAAGGGAATCGATAAAGTGACTTCGGTATCCAGCGAAAACTCCGCCTTTATCACCGTCGAGGCCGAAAGTGGCTACGATATCAATGTTCTTTTGCAGGAAGTCAAAAACGCCGTCGACGGCGTGAACTCTTACCCTTCGGGAATGGAAAACCCGGTGGTGGAAAAGTGGACGTTCTCGGATAAAGCCGTAGACTTCGCACTGAGCGGAAACGTGGATTTGGCCACACTGAAGACCTACGCCCAAAGAGCGGAAAACGAACTGCTCAACACCAAAGACGTAACGGACGTGGAGCTTTCCGGCTTTCCCGACGAAGAAATCGAAATCGCCCTCCGCGAAGCCGACCTGCGCCGTTTCGGCCTTACTTTTAACGAAGTAGCCCAAGCCGTCCGCCGTTCCAACATCGACCTTACCGGCGGTACCATTCGCGGAGCGGAAGAAGATCTGATGATCCGGACCCGCCAAAAGAAATTCTACGGAGAAGAACTGGAAAACATCGTGATCCGTGGCAACACCATGGGCGGAATCGTCACACTCAAAGACGTGGCCGACATCAACGACGAGTGGGTCGACTCGCCAAACCGCTTCTACGTAAACGGCAATCCGGCGATCCGCATCCGGGTCAATTTCACCGATACGGAAGACGTAGTGGAAATAGCCCGCCAAGTCCGGGAATTTATTGCCGAATACAACGAAAAGCACAACGACGTCAAAGCCTCCGTCCTGCTCGACCGCTCCGAGGGCATTTCCATTATGATGGATATTCTGCTCCAAAACGGCGTTCTGGGTATCGGCTTGGTTCTTCTGTTTCTGTCCCTGTTCCTCCATCCCCGTTTGGCCTTTTGGGTTGCGTTCGCATTACCCATCTGTTTTATGGGCATGTTTATGATCGGCGCGGCCTACGGCATCACCCTCAACGGCGTCTCGCTTTTCGGCCTGATCATCGTAGTCGGAATTTTGGTCGACGACGGTATTGTGATCTGCGAAAGCATTTATCAGGAATACGAAAAAGGAAAACCCCGGATCCGCGCCGCCATCGACGGCACGATGAAAGTCTTGCCCGGAGTCTTCTCCGCCGTACTGACCACTATGGTCGCCTTCGCCACTTTCTTTTTTCTGGACGGAATTCTGGGCAAACTCTTCGTGGAATTGGGTGTAGTTGTGATCGCTACTCTGCTATTTTCCCTATTGGAAAGTTTCACCACGCTACCCGCCCATATCGCCAACTCCAAGGCTTTAAAACCGGTAACAAAAACCCGAAAAGAAAGTGTCGGCCAACGGTCGTTAAAAAAGGTCCGGATCGCTATTTACGAACCTCTGCTTCGCTGGGCCATGCGACATCGCTTTGTCACACTTTGTATGCCCGTCGGCATTATGATGATCACCATCGGCGCCATGCAAGGCGGCATTATCCGCCTGGGCGACACTTCCGCCGATGATCTGGGCGCCGCCACCGTAACGCTTGAAATGCCGCCGGGCACTTCCGAAACCGTCACTCAAAAATATCTGGATCTTTTGGAAGAAAAAGCCCGGGAAACCTCCGTGGAATTCGACGCCCGAAGCAAAGACAACGAAGCCGTAAAGTTTATAACCGAAAGCATCAAAGGCACCAACGCCGGCGAAGTCTCGGCCTATTTGGTCAATACCGACGAACGGGATTTTACTTCGGAAGAGTTCGCCAGCGCTTGGCGCAAAAAAGTAGGTGAAATCCCAGAAGCCGAGAAAGTCAACTTCGCGAAAGAAACTCGCTACGGCAAGCCTGTCTTCCTAAATATTTCAGGCTACAACCTAGAGGAACTGACGGAGGCGAAAGAATATCTCAAAGCTGAACTAAAACAGCTTTCCGACCTGAAAAATGTGGAAGACGACGACGTCTTGGGCACACGGGAAGTGGAAATCACCCTGAAACCCAAAGCCTATTTGCTGGGCATCACATTGGAAGAGGTTATCTCGCAAGTGCGTCAAGGCTATTTCGGAGAAGAAGCCCAACGCCTAACCCGCGGAGAAGACGAGGTGAAAATATACGTGCGGTACAAAAAAGAGGAAAGAGCCACGGTCGGGCAACTCGAAAACATCCATATCCGCCTGTCGGACGGGCGCGAGGTCCCGCTTTCCGAAGTCGCCAATATGCGTTTTACCCGAAGCCTAGTCTCCATCAACCATCTAAACGGCAAGCGCAATATCGCCGTAATGGCGGATTTGGCCAGCAAACAAGCCAACCTCAACGATATCAAATCGGAAATCGACAACCGGATTATTCCCGAGGTCGAAGCCAAATATCCCGGAATCAGTATTATCAAGGGTGGCCGGGACGAACGCCTGAAAGAAACCTACGACTCAATGCTCAAAGTCGTGCCGATTATCGTTTTCATTATTCTGGCCATCGTGGTTTGGACGTTCCGTTCCGTACTTCAGGCCGGCGTTATCTTCCTGCTTGTCCCTCTGGGCATGATCGGCGTAGGCTGGGGGCATTTTCTGCACGGCTACGGCGTGGATTTGACTTCTTACCTCGGCATGGTCGCCCTAATCGGCGTCATGATCAACGACTCTATCGTTCTGGTCGAAGCCATGAACCACAATATCGCCCACGGGATGAAACTCAACGACGCCGTCTACGAAGCCGCCGTTTCCCGTTTCCGGCCCATTATACTGACCACGCTCACCACCGTTGTCGGCCTTATGCCGGCCATTTTCTTCTCCAATACGGATTCGGAGTTTGTAGTGCCGATGGCCATTTCCCTAAGCTACGGACTTATCGTTGCCACGTTCCTGACACTTATCGTTCTGCCTGTTCTTCTTCTGGTCGGAAATTCGGCCCGAAGAAAAATCATTTGGATTTGGACAGGAAAAAATAAAAGTCCGGAAGAAGTGGAGCCCGCATTACGTGGAATTCACATTGAAGAGGAAGCCAAAGAAAGCGAAGAGAAAGGAGGCGAAGACAAATGACAACATTTCTAAAAAAGTCATTCGGTTTGTTATTCCTCAGCCTATTCTCACTGGGAACAGCATTTTGCCAAACAGAGAAAAGTAAAAGCCTGCTCAGCTTCGAAGATGCCGTTTCGCTGGCTCTGGAGTACAATCTCAATATCAAAACCTTCCGGAACAACACAAAAATAGCCGACAACAACGAGGCCATCGGCAACGCTGGATTCTATCCGAAAGTGGACGCTTCCGGCTCATTTAACTACCAAAAAGGAACCGTCCAAAACCCGAACTTCGGAAAGCTGGAAAACGAATCGATGTCCACCTCAACGGGCATTAATCTAACCTATACCCTTTTCGACGGACTTTCGAACGTCAATACCTACCGAAAACTCAAAAACGAAAAAGATCTGGCCTCCGTCACCGAACGTTTCGATATCGAAAATGTGCTAACGCAATTGGCCAGCGCTTATTACCAACTTTACACCGCCGCCTCAAACTTCGATATCGCCAAAGAGGGTCTGAAGATCTCACAAGAACGGGTGGCCCGGGCCGAAGCCCGGTTCGAATTCGGCAACGACACCAAAGTCGCCGTACTCCAAGCCCAAGTCGATTTAAGCAATGACAGCCTGACATTACTCGACGCCAAACGCCAATACGATGAGCTTAAACACAACCTGAATATCTTTCTGGGCCGTTCCGCCACTGTTGATTTCGAGATCAGCATGGAAATCCCCGGCTTTAAAAAACTCGAACGCCTTAGCCTCCGGGAACAAACCTTGGCCGAAAACGCCCAATACCTCCAGTCCCTGCGACAGCTTAAAATCAGCAAACTCGACAGAAAGATCATTAATTCCACCAAAATGCCCCGACTGGATTTCAACACGGGTTACAACTGGAACCAAGTCGCGGATTCCTTTGACGTGGAGTTCGACGACCCTTCCGGCAATTACTCCGGCGGGCTCACCCTCTCTTACAATATCTTCGACGGAAACCAGCAACGCATCCGCAGGAAGAACGCCAGAATACAGGTGATGAACGACGAGCTTCAAGTCGCCAATACGCTTTTACAGATCGAGCGGGACTTGGAAAACGCTTGGACAGTCTACCAAAACAACCTCTATAAACTGAAAGTCCAGCGAAATAACTTAGCGGTGACCGAAATCAACTTCGAACAAGTAAAAGAGCGTTACAACCTCGGCCAACTTACCGCCACCGATTTTCGAGAAGCGCAATTAAACCTGCTCAAAGCTCGTAGCAACTTGGTAACAGCCCAATCCGAGGCAAAATTGGCAGAGGTGGAATTACTCCGGCTTTCGGGACAATTAGTCAAAGTTCAATAGTCCAAATTTACCTGCAGAATAATTTTTACATTTTTTAACATCTCCCCTGATTAAACCTCTGACTCTCACCCGCGTCAAAGAGCCAAACAAAACGAAAACACAAATTTAAGATACTATGAAACGTACATTCGCATTTATCCTATCGGCTCTTCTCAGTGTTCCTTTCTTTGCCAACGCTCAGGAAATGCCCGCTCCTCTAGACAATGAAGATGTTCCTGCGGAACTTATCGCCAACCGCCCGGAAGCGGGAACGAAAGGCAAGAAAGACTTTCGCCGTAAGGGGCGTGACAAGTTCCAAAGTCTTGAGCTTACGGATGCCCAAAAAGAAAAGCTCAAGCAAATCAAACTCGACGCTATGAAAGAATCGCAACCACTGCGTAACAAGCAACGGGTATTGAAAGCCGAACTCGAAAGCCTTCAGGAAGCCGCCAAGCCGAACTTGAGGTCAATAAACAAAAAAATTGACGAGCTTTCCGCCAATATGGCTGCGATGATGAAAGTAAGAGCGGCTTCTCGCCAAGCTATTCGCTCTGAGTTGACAGAGGAACAACGCCTAAAATTTGACGCCATGGCCGGAAGGGCCAAACATAAAATGGCCGGAAAAAAAGGCAGGGGACATAACAAAGGCAGAGGGCATGGCGGTTCTCATAAACGATAATATTTCCTTTTCAGTTACCGTATCAAAAAGGCTATCCTTCCCGGATAGCCTTTATTTTTTGGACTCTTTTTCTATAACAAAAAATATCAAGACTCCAATAATCATATTATAAACCCATATTTTACTTATTACGGAAAAAAAACACGTTAAATTCAAACAATTAACGTTTACTTAACGGATAATTCCTCATTAGATAATCTTGTAGGAATATCTTCGCCAAAAAGAGGATATATGTTATCTATTATTTCCTTGATGATTATTTAATCATCTAAATAAAGAACGACAAACGATCAGGGAAAATTGAGCGTTTTTCATATGCTGGTTTTCACTGTAAACAACGCCATACCTACGAATATTGAAATGAAAAGATGTTTATCCTGGTTTGCGGGATTCCTGTTGCTGACATTTATCAGTACGGGTGTTTTCGCAACCACAACCGAAAAAATTCCTACCGAACCAGATTCCACAAAAAAAACAGACGTTTTAAAACCTGTGGATCAAATTGCCAACTTGGCGTGGTTCAAAAAACTCAAAATCAACGGTTATTTCCAATTACGTTACAACGGCGCTTTCCAGACTAGCGATGAGCTGAGAATCGACCAAGCGGACAAAAATATTGAAGGCGATCCCGGATTTTCATTCCGAAGGGCCCGTGTCAAGATTTCGGGGTTCGTGACCGATAAAGTTTATGTGTACGTCCAAAGTGATTTTGCCGGAAGCAAAGTAGTCCTCAAAGACGCCTATTCTGACCTTTATCTTAACAATGACAAGACCTACCGTCTGCGCTTCGGATTGAGCAAAGTGCCTTACGGATTCGAGAATATGCAGTCATCCTCCAACCGTTTAGCGCTTGACCGGGCCGACCCGACTAACAGCGCTTTTAACGGAGAACGGGACATGGGCGTAACTTTTTTCTGGACGCCAACAATCGTTAAAGAACGTTTCAACAGAATCAAAAGAGAAGGCCTCAAACACTCCGGCGATTACGGAATGTTTGCTCTTGCAGTTATCAACGGACAAAACACTTCCGACCCAGACGAGAACAAATACAAGCACATTGTCTCTAGGCTGACATATCCTTTCGAGTTCTCCAACGGACAACTTGTAGAAGTCGGTATCCAAGGAATGATCGGAAAGTACACTCCTTTCGATTCCAAAATCGCAGAAGACGTTAAAGTGGGAGAAAACGGAGAAGAGCAAAGCTGGGCCGGCGATTACGCTTTCAATGACAGACGCGTGGGAGCAAGTTTCGTTATGTATCCGCAACCTTTCGGCCTCCAAGCGGAATACAATATTGGCGAAGGCCCGGAGTACGATCCAGAGTCTAACACAATTAAGGAAAAGCCTTTGCACGGCGGATATATCCAAGCCATGTACCGTGCGGAAACCTCGCATGGCGTGTTCTTCCCGTTTGTCAAGTGGCAACGTTATGACGGTGGAAAAAAATTCGAGCAAGATGCCAGAGCCTACAAAGTCAACGACTTTGACATAGGTATGGAGTGGCAGATCAACAAAGCGATCGAACTAGTGGGCATGTATTCTTTCATGGATAGAAAATACGCCGACTCAGTGGATGGTTCCGACGAATTTGCGGGTAGTATGCTTCGTATGCAGTTGCAGTTCCGCTTTTGATCGGGATAAACAATCTTATTTTTCATAAAGGGCCATTAGGCCCTTTTTTCGTATCCAACAAATCACTAAGGAAGGATAAAGAGTTATCCATTAGGCATAAATCCCTCCATACGGCGTATTGCGCCATCACTTATACCAAGACCAAACACCTGCCTATATTAGGGTTTACTGAAAAAGCCCAGGGGCCTACCCGGCTAGGATATTGGCCAGGCAGTCCTTTCCTATTTCTTTTCGCTGTCTTGAAGCCATGTTCCGTATTTCCAGCTCAGGAAAACAAGGTCAAAAAAGATTTCGCTCTGAAATCTTTTCAAGTTGGACACGAAGAAAATGCAGGCGATCCATGAAAGCGAAGTGTCCGCTCTCCTTGCCTGTATTTTGTCCAATCCGTGTCCCCGTTTCACTTCCCCGAATTTTCCTTCCGCCCTGCTCCGGTGCCGTTGGTGAAGCGTCCGGTTTTCCTTGCGTTCCCTGATTTTTTCGGGACTTGAGGGAGGCCTTCCCAACGGGGAGCCCACGAATTCCACACCCGCGCCGGACATGGTCTGCCGGGCGTTCCTGTTTCCGTAAATCTTGTCCCCGACGAATTTGCCGAGCTTCATTTCCGGGTTTCTCTCCCCGAAACTGTCGATGTGCCCGCGGATCACTTCCGCGTCACCCTCGTAGTAAGCGTCCCATTGCGCCTTGTCCAGATAGGAATAGCCTTCGTGAAGGCTTACGGACAATTTGGCGCCGAACTCGGTGTCGCTTCCGTTTTTGCCCCGGACTATCGGCCGGACATGGGGCTGGAAGACGTTCACGATGCGGCCGTCCACCCTGTTGGCACCGGTCTCCAGCATGAGCGACTGTTGCCTGGCGATTTCGTGAAGCACCATCAGAATCTTCAAAAACCTGCTTTTTAGGCGTATAACGCCCTTGTTGGCCTCTATGAGGCTGTCGATATGCCGTAGGTTCCGTTCCAGATAATTCAGCTGTCGGCGTGCGCACACGCGCCAGAATTCGGCTCCTTTCCTCTTTTTTCTCGTCGCCCCGACATATTCCCTATGGGCTTTATCCCGGTAAGTCCGGGGCTTTTTGGATAAACCGGAATCCCTGGCGACGGGCCAAAGGAGGTCGATGATTTTCTCCGACTGCACCCTCGCCGTAGCCAACAGCCCAAGGTCCGTGGGGTATGGAATCTCTTGCGGCGCCACCGTCGCGTCGCAGGAGACAACCCGCTTGTCATCTTCGGCGTCCCCGGAATGCCCGTCTTTGGACCCTTCATCCCGATCGCCCTCCGCAATACGGATCCCCTCGTGTTGCAAAAGCGAACTCATCCTGTTAAAATCCCCGTACCCGAGCCGCTTGCGGACCGTCGTGAACAGCGAAGGGTCAAAGGCCTTTTCCGTGGTGAACGAGCCGAGTCCCACGAAATACTGGAGATACGGATTTTCTTTGATTTGTTCTATCGCCTCGGCGTCCGAAACGTTCAGCTTATGCTTCACGATCAGCGCGCCGATGACCAGCCGGGCCGGTTTGCACGGACTGCCCTTGCCCGTCGACATTTTCGATTCGTAGACCAAACCCAATTCCGCCCAGGGGATGGAGTTGGCCAACTTCACCCATCTGTTTTCCGGGTTAAGGCGCCCTATTTCCGGGTCCAAAAAACCTTCTATACTCAATTGCGAGGAACTTGTCTTGATCATAGGTGCAAGGGAAAAAATGCTCTCAGTCCTTTCTATGGCCAATTTACGAATATTCCCTGTGCTTTGGAAAGGGAAACAAGCTACCTAATCCACTGATAATCTTGTGGTTTTTACTTTTTCAGTAAACCCTATATTATCACAAGCGCCATTCCTTTAGTTACTGTATAGACACAAAAAAACCGGGCATTAGGCCCGGTTTATATATTCTGAAATGTCAGATAAACTCTTGTGGTCGTAATCTATTAACGCTCGTCAGAAGTACCGATACGTCCAGCACTAATCATAGCGCAACGGAAACCAATAGTCGATGTACTAGAATCCTGAGCCATGAAACGGCGTGTACCAGGAGACAACCAGTAAGCGACATCTTTCCAAGAACCGCCTTTGTAAACTCTTGATTTGTTATTGATCATAGAGTTATGTGACTTATAGTCATAACGCGTTTCCTCGTCACGAACATCTGAGCCCCTGTACGGGTTCAAATCGTCCATATCTTGGAACGACAATGGACGGTACATATCGAGACACCATTCGTTTACGTTGCCCGCCATGTTGTAAAGACCGAAATCATTCGGAAGGTAAGCGTAAACTTGGGCCGTAATCATAGCGCGGTCATTCAACTTACCGGCGATACCAGCGTAGTCACCTTTACCCCTACGGAAGTTGGCCAACATCTGTCCTTGCTCTTTTCCGTATGGGTTACGAACAGCGTGTCCGTCCCAAGGATATTGACGTCTGTGCGTCTGGTTCTCGTCTTCGTAAGTTGTACCAATTTGAGCGTAAGCGGCATATTCCCACTCAGCCTCGGTAGGCAACCTGAAAGCCGGCAATACCACACCCGATTCCAAAGGAACACGTCCTCCATCGGTTGGCACTTCCACTCCCTCGTCTTCAGCAAGACGATAGTTCACAAAATTCGTTCTCCAAGTACAGTAGTCCGAAGCCTGCTCCCAAGTAACACCGACTACAGGATAGTAGCGGAAGCCCGGGTAGCGCAAGTAATGGTCCACATACTGGTCATTGAAAGCCAAATCGGAAGCCCATACCGTAGTGTCAGGCAACGTACTGTTGATAAAGGCCCTCGAAGAGTCACTTTGCTCCACATAGTGCATGTACTCCAACCAATGCAAATTGGTAATCTCGGTCATGTCCATGTAAAACGAAGCTACCGACACCGTTCTTTCGCGGTTGTCGCGAAGGTGCATCACATCTTCCTCGTACGACCCCAAAGTAGTCCGTCCGCCCTCTATGAACACCATGTTCGGAGCATGCGGCTGCCCTCTGAAGTCCTGTACCTGGAACCCGTCGTCCTCGTTGTACTCCATGCCGGTCACCGTACTCATCGGCCCCGGATGTTGCGCCGTGCGGTGCCCGGACCCTCCGCACGAGGCTAAAACAGCCACGCCAAGTGCGGCCATGAGGCCTGACCGGATCCTACGCCATGAATTTCTCATAACTGACAATTTTTTATTCAATACCCTGTAAATGTTCACTAATATAATGAGTTAATGCCTTGATACCAAGCTTTGTGATTATTCGAATGTTAAATGTGCCTGTCGTTAGTGTAAGCAAATGGCCCTGAAAACCTTTTCCGGCCCCATTATCACAAGTTTCCGAAAAGCACAAAATTGAATTATTTGACGCTAAGTGGCAATCAATCCGCTTGTATATTTTCAAAAAGGCCTAATGCCTCATCTACGTCGGTCACCTCTTGGACAACCAACATTGGGCGCCCTTTCAACTCTTTTAATTTTGACTTTTTTGGATTCTTTTGAACAAAAGACAAAATCTTTCCAAAAACAGGCGATTGGAAATACGTGTCATGTTTTTCCGAAACGAAATATCCTCGCATCACTCCGCCTTTCATCGTGAGCCTTTCAAAACCCATCGACTGGGCTTGCCACCTGACCCGAATTGTTTTCACCAAATCTTCCACAGGCCTAGGCAACTTTCCGAAACGGTCTTTAAGTTCTTTTACAAACTCATCCAACTTGTCTTTTTCCTTGATTTTATCTAATCGCGTGTAAAGTCCCAAGCGTTCGGCCGTATTGGAAACGTAATCCTCTGGAACTAAAAGCTCCCAATCCGTCTCGACGTTGCAATCCTCCACAAAAGGTTTCGGCTTCTCTTCCTTTTTCACCTCATTGGCAAACAGCTCTTTGAATTTGGTTTCTTTTAATTCTTTAACGGCTTCGTCCAATATTTTATGATACATTTCGAAGCCTAAATCAGTAATAAATCCACTTTGTTCGGCTCCGAGCAAATTTCCGGCGCCCCTGATATCCAAGTCGCGCATCGCCACTTTGAATCCGTCACCGAGATCGGAAAACTCTTCTAGCGTACTGAGCCTTTTTCTAGCCTCTCCAGTCATAACAGAAACCGGCGGTGAGAGCAGGTAACAAAAGGCCTTACGGTTTGAACGCCCGACCCGCCCGCGCATCTGGTGAAGATCGGACAAACCGAACATGTGCGCTTGGTTGATCACAATCGTATTGGCGTTCGGAATATCCAAACCGGACTCGATGATATTTGTCGAAACTAACACATCGTATGCGCCATCGATAAAATCGACCATCACACGCTCCAACTTCGCCCCTTCCATTTGGCCATGGGCCACCGCTATCCGAGCATCAGGCACGAGACGTTTGATCAGCGCCCCTATTGACTCGATATCCTCCACGCGATTATGTACGAAAAAGACTTGTCCGCCCCTTCTCAACTCATAGCTGACGGCATCTCTGACAACCGCTTCCCCAAAAGTGTGAATCTCCGTAGTAACGGGCTGACGGTTTGGTGGCGGAGTGGAAATAACGCTAAGGTCGCGGGCGCCCATTAGCGAAAAGTGTAACGTTCGTGGAATCGGAGTGGCCGTGAGCGTCAGGGCGTCCACATCCACCCGCATCTCCTTGAGCTTTTCCTTTACTTTGACTCCAAACTTCTGTTCTTCGTCAATTACCATCAGACCCAAATCCTTAAACTTGACGTCTTTGTTAGCCAAGCGGTGCGTTCCGATAAGTATATCGACCTTACCTTCCGCAGAATCGGTCAAGATTTCCCGAACTTGCTTGGCGGACTTAAACCTGTTAATGTATTCCACCCTCACGGGAAAATTAGATAACCGTTCGGAGAAAGTACGGTGATGTTGCATAGCCAGGATAGTCGTCGGAACCAGAACGGCAACCTGTTTGCCGGAGGCCACAGACTTGAAGGCGGCCCGGATTGCGATTTCCGTCTTACCAAAGCCTACATCTCCGCAAACCAACCTGTCCATTGGGTGGGCCAATTCCATATCGGCTTTCACTTCCTTTGTGGCTTTGGCTTGGTCCGGAGTGTCCTCATACAAAAACGACGACTCCAACTCGGCCTGCATAAAATCGTCGGTGGGAAACGCAAAGCCGGGGGCGTTCTTGCGTCGGGCGTATAGCTTAATCAGATCATCGGCAATGTCCATGACCTTGCTCTTGGCTCGTTTTTTCTTATTGTTCCATTCTTGGGAGCCAAGCTTGCTCATCGCCGGAGGCACGCCCTCTTTGCCCGAATATTTGGACACTTTATGCAATGCGTGCAGACTCACATAAAGCAGATCGTCACCTTTATAAATTAGGCGGATGGATTCCTGCTTTCTGCCGTTCACATCCACCAGTTCAAGCCCTGCGAACCGCCCGATCCCGTGATCGACATGCGTCACGAAATCGCCGGTTTTCAGCGAACGAAGCTCTTTGAGCGTCATTGCCCGGGAGCGAGTATGTTTTTCTTTGGTTTTAAATCTATGGAATCTTTCAAAAATCTGATGATCAGTATAACAGGCTACTCCTTGGGTTTTATCCACAAAACCTGCCCGAAGGTCATTCCGCCCGATTTCAAATTTGGTATTGGGACTTATTTCCTCGAAGATTTTGCGCAATCTTTCCAGTTGTTTTTCCGAGTCCGAAACCAGAAACGTATCCAATCCTTTGGCGCTGTTTTCATCCAGATTTTCGGCCAAAAGCTCAAAATTCTTATTGAAAGACGGCTGAGCTTCCGCTTGCCTTTCGAAAACTTTGGAATGATCCAGATAAAACCGGTTACCGAACTCCACCCGCCTGAAATCAAGGGATTTTTTGGCGAAGGCATCAGCGGTTTCGTAAAGGTCTTCCGGAGACAACACGACCTGAGCCTCGTGCTTGGCGGTTATCTCCTCGAATTTTTCTCCCGCTTTCTCAAAGCTTTTTTCCAGCACATCCAGCGTCAGCTGATAATCTTTGAACCAAAGCACTGAGGATTCCGGGATAAAATCCAGAAACGATTCCCTGCGCTCTTCGGTAAGTTTAGTCTGAACGTCAGGGATCAAATCAAAACGCCCGACAGATTCGACCGAAAGCTGTGTTTCCGGATCAAAACTCCGGACGCTTTCCACTTCGTCCCCGAAAAGTTCGATACGGAAAGGAAAGTCCGCCGAGTAGGAATAAATATCGATAATGCCACCCCTGACAGCGAATTGTCCGGCTTCGTAAACAAAATCCGACCGTTCGAAACCATAATCGACCAACATCTCGCAAAGGAATTCGACATCGATTTCGTCACCTTCTTTTACGGTGTAAGTGTTCGTCTTAAGCGACCTTTTGTTGATCACTTTCTCAGACAACGCTTCCGGATAAGTGACCAACAACCAACCCCTGTCAAGGCGTTGGTTCAGTTCGTTCAGCACTTCCGCCCTTTGCAGTACATTGGCGTTTTCGGTTTCCTCCGGCCGGTAAGGCCTTTTGGCAGATGACGGAAAAAACAGCGTATCTTTCAGCCCCAACCCTCGCAAATCGGAATGAAAGTAAGCGGCCTCTTCCCTGTCATGAAGCACGAAGACGTGCCTCATATCCGAAAAAACCGAAGCCAAAGCCACGGCGGCGCAACTGTCCATCGATCCCACCAAGCCTTTGACAGCCGTATTTTTAGAATCTTCACGGAGAGCATGAGCAAACGACAATAATTCGGGATCTTCGGCGTAGCGCCGGATCAGGGTGTTTTCGGAATTTTCTTGGCTCATTTATTCAACAACAGTCCGACAGATTACCGGAGTTTCACTTTTCTCTTCACGTCTATAGGCACCTTAAAATTGATGCCGTAAGAGTTTGCCTTCACGTATCCCACAAAGCGCAACTCCGTACTCTTCCCTCCCAAAATGGACATTATGGAGCCCAAAAGGTTTTTCTCAACTTTCTTTTTGGAAAGCTTGACTACAAAAGGCACTTTAAAATCGCTTTCGGCTTTTATGTCCAGATCATAAGCCTTATCTATTCCCCCCCAACTTTCATTGCCCATCAAAACGTCAATTTTCACTTCTTTAAGCTTCACCGAACGCTTATTTGGATTATACAGCACTGCATCGGCTGTCAGCTCCACACTTTCATCATAGGAAACCGACAAATTCTCAATCTTCTTGAAAACAGGTGGTTCCGGTTTTATACAAGCCGTAAGGAACAGCGCAAGAAACAAACTCAAAAAGAAATTCCTATTCATACCAAATTCTGGTTGGTTCTTAGTGAAAGGAGATTAATCCAAAGGTCCAAAACCTGTAGAAAGAATGGCCACAAGACTCCCCGCCTAATATTTATAATGTTGAGAAAGTTAGAAAAATCGTGGGAAATTCGTCTTAAGAAGTCGATATTTTCCGCCACCCAAAACCAACCCGTTCCCATATGTACCTAAGCGCCCGGCTTCGCAACAACCTTAACTTCGCAAGCAAACTAACGCCAAAAAAAATTCTGAACGCAGTGCGCCTGTACCGTTCGTTTTTTATGTCTAAGCGAAAAGGCAAAGCGCTTCACGCCGGTATGCCCGCGGCCGTCTCGTTAGAGCCCACCACCTCATGTAATTTGCGTTGCCCTGAGTGTCCCAGCGGATTAAGGAGTTTCTCCCGACCGACCGGAATGCTCAAGCCAGAACTTTTCGAACAGGTTTTGGACGAACTCGCCCCTTTTTTGGTCCATTTATTTCTTTATTTTCAAGGAGAACCTTACCTCAACCCATCTTTCTTCAAAATGGTCAAATACGCACATGGAAAAAACGTGTATACGGCCACCTCTACCAACGCCCATTATCTTGACGAGAAACGCGCCAAACTCACGGTGGAATCCGGATTGGACAAGCTGATAGTTTCCGTAGACGGAACCACCCAAAACACATACGAAGGTTACCGGATTGGCGGGAGTCTTGACAAGGTGAAAGACGGAATATCCAACCTTGTCCGAATGCGGAAAAAGCTGAAATCGCACAAACCGTATATCGAAATGCAGTTCCTTGTCACGGGCAAAAACGAACATGAAATCCAAGATGCCCGATTGATGGCCAAATCATTAGGAGTGGATAATCTGGCCTTAAAGACGGCCCAGATTTATGATTATGAAAACGGCTCGGACCTTATTCCTTCCAATAATAAATACAGTCGTTACCGTAAAAACCCAGACGGAAAATGGAGCATAAAAAATGACTGGCCAAATGAATGTCTCAAAATGTGGACATCATGCGTCATCACTTGGGACGGGCAGATCACGCCCTGCTGTTATGACAAAGACGCCAAATACGGAATGGGGAATACCGACGGGAAAAAATTCTCGGAAATCTGGAATGGAAAGAAGTACGCCTCCTTTCGCCAAGCTATTCTGAACAGTCGAAAGTCTATCGATATATGCAGAAACTGTACCGAAGGGATGAAAACATTATGAAACGCTCTAGTCACTAACCAAAAAGACATTTCCAAAGCACTTAAAAAGAGAAAAAACACCTTTCCACACTTCCTGAGCTAAACCGATTCCAGCCCGGTCGCCCACACAAAGAAAACTATACTGGCCATTTACCTACATCCACTCACTGCATCACATACTAATATTTTCAACCGTTAATCTCATTGTATTTTTTTTACTATTCTTTGTTTTATATATTGTATCATACTACGACACCAGCCCCGCTCAGAAAGTATGAAACTATTGTTTGCTTTTTTTTTAAGCACCATCAGTCTGTTGCAGTTGCCTCTGGCTTCTGGCTCGCCACATGCGGGCGTTCACGATAAGGCGCCGGTCGCCAAACTAGAATGGCAACAGCAAGAAATAGAATCGCTAAAGAAGCAGGAACAAATCAACCAATCCGAGTTGCAAGAGCGCGACAACCAGGTCGGCGCCCTGTTGCTCAGTTTGGCCACTTTGGGCGCTTTGCTGTTCTTTTTGGCTCGTCAGAGCTATAGACAAAAGCGTATGAACCTAATGCTTGACCACAAAAACAAGCAACTAAAGACGCAACGCGTCATGATGCAACGCCATCAGAAATATCTGGACAAAAAGAACGACGAACTACTGCTCAGCAATGAAGCCCTGGAAGAACAAATCAGGGAAAAAAACGAAATCATCCGCATTGTCGCTCATGACTTAAGGTCGCCCCTCAACAATATTCTCGGCCTCAGCGAGCTTTTGGCCATGGACGACAACCTTTCCGTCGATCAAAGAAAATACCTCCAGATGATCCAAAAGGTCGTCAGTGACGGCGACGACCTTATCCAAAGGCTCTTGGATGCCGACGCTCTAGACCAAAAACATGTTACTCTGGAACTGAAGCAAGTAAACTTGGCGGCAATAAGCGATTCTGCCATCGAAAGCGAAGCCTCGCATGCCAGCCGTAAACGCATTACTGTAAATGTCGATTACAAAGAAGGTCCATTTATTATCGACACGGATCCCCGCCTGATCAAACAGGCCATCGGCAACCTTCTCTCGAACGCCATCAAATTCACCCCGCAAGGAAAAAGCGTGTCAGTAAGAATCCAGCGCACAGGGGAGCACATCACTTGGGAGGTTGAGGACCAAGGACCGGGAATTTCTCCGGAGGACAGAAAAAAACTCTTCATGAAATTCTCAAAGCTTTCCCCGCAACCCACGGGAGGGGAAAAATCCAGCGGTCTCGGGCTTTCCATCGTCAAAAAAATAATTGACCGCTTGGGTGGCGAAGTCCATTGTGAAAGCACCGAAGGAAAAGGCTCCGTTTTCAGCCTTCAAATCCCGCTCTCAGTATCCGTCGAAGCGAACCTAGTCCCCCACGCCTAATAAACCGTCCGCTATCTTCCCCACCTACATCTATATTATAATTGCCGAAATATCCAGAATTGTTGCTTTTCCCACTCAATCTGTCATTACTCCATAAAACAAGGGCCATATCATGGATATTTAGTGACCAAAATCATATCGAATCAGTTAGTTAAGTTGCACTCTTATTGGTAAGTTTGCTCTTAGTCAATGACGTTAAAATCCAAAAAAACACATACTGTTATGGCAAAAGTGACCGTAGTCGGTGCCGGTAACGTAGGAGCTACCTGCGCGGACGTTCTCGCTTACAGAGAAATCGCCAACGAAGTAGTTTTGGTTGATATCAAAGAAGGTTTTGCCGAAGGCAAAGCCCTTGATATCTGGCAAAAAGCACCTATCAACCTGTACGACACCCGTACTGTTGGTTCTACTAACGATTACTCTAAGACCGCGAACTCTGACGTTGTCGTAATCACATCAGGTCTGCCTCGTAAACCCGGCATGACCCGTGACGACCTTATCGCTACCAACGCCGGTATCGTTAAGAGCGTAACTGAAAACGTAATCAAGCATTCTCCTGAAGCCATCATCATCATCGTTTCGAATCCGCTTGACGTGATGACTTACCAGGCGCACATCACATCACAGTTCCCTCGCACTAAAGTAATGGGTATGGCTGGTATCCTCGATACCGCCCGCTACAGAGCTTTCTTGGCCGAGGCTTTGAATGTTTCTCCAAAGGACATCCAGGCTGTATTGATGGGCGGACACGGCGACACTATGGTTCCGTTGCCACGTTACACCACTGTAGGCGGTATCCCTGTAACTGAGCTCATCGACGAGGAAACTCTCGAAGCTATCGTTCAGCGTACCAAAACTGGTGGCGGAGAATTGGTTAAGTTGATGGGTACTTCGGCTTGGTATGCTCCAGGTTCGGCCGCTGCTCAAATGACTGAGGCCATATTGAAAGACCAGCGTCGCGTATTCCCAGTTTGCGTTAAGCTCGAAGGTGAGTACGGTATCGACAACTGCTACCTCGGTGTTCCTGTAATCCTCGGAAAGAACGGTATCGAGAAGATCATCGAACTCGACTTGAACGAGGACGAAATGGCGTTGCTCAAAACTTCTGAGAAGCACGTTAAAGAAGTAATGGACGTATTGGACAAAATGTAAGCCATACTTCCTGACATACAAAATATTTAGGCCCGCCATATGGCGGGCTTAATTTTTGCCCATACTTTTTTCAACTGATCATAAATTCTAATTCTTTTTATATAAAAAAATCATTTCTGCATATTTTTTGCAAACTGTTATGCATGCATAATATTATTCATTAACTTAAAAGACAAGCACTTAGGCCAATGACCTGAAAACCTACCGATATGACACGCGAAGAATCCGTTGATTATATCTTCAAATCCGTTTGGCACGCCATCTACCGCATGTACAACCAGCACGCCAACAAACACGGATTTACCACTACGGTAGGTTTCGTATTGCTGAACATCCATTACGAAAAAGGAACGCCCGCCACCAAAATAGCTCCGAAGCTGGGCTTGGAACCCAGAAGCCTGACCCGGATACTAAAATCCATGGAAGAGGAAGGGCTGATTCATAAGAAGAAAGATTCCGAAGACAAACGGACCGTCAACATCTATCTGACGGAAGAGGGAAGAAGAAAACGTGAGCTGGCCAAAGTGGGGGTCATGGGCTTCAACCAGTCCGTCCGGAAACTGATTTCTGACGACGAACTCGAAAATCTGCAACGGGTAGCCGGAAAAGTCTTTGAAGTGGTCCGCAATCTGGATTTGAGCGAAGAAACAACGCTCGATTCCCTGGAGGACTGACATCCTAATATTACGCATTCTGTTTGTGGGGAAGGATTAGAAGGGGAGAACTCTGTCTCTGTATCGAATAACGATCAATCATAAACCCAAACAAAATGAAAAGATCAATCCGGAAAGTGGCCGTCCTGGGCTCCGGCGTGATGGGCTCCCGCATAGCCTGCCATTTCGCCAACATCGGAGCGGAGGTGCTGTTGCTGGACATCGTCCCTAGGGAATTGAGCGAAAAGGAAAAAGCCAAAGGCCTGACGCTCGACAACCCCGCCGTCCGCAACCGCGTTACCGACGAGGCGCTAAAAACCGCCATCAAGACCAACCCGTCACCACTCTACGACAAGGCCTTCGCCAAAAGGATTACCACAGGCAATTTTGACGACCATATGCCGCGCCTCGGCAAATACGATTGGATCATCGAAGCCGTGGTGGAGAACTTGGCCATCAAAAAGTCAGTGTTCGAAAACGTGGAAAAGTACCGGACTCCCGGCACTCTTATCACTTCCAACACATCCGGCATCCCTATCCACATGATGGCCGAAGGCCGGAGCGACGATTTCCGCAAACACTTCTGCGGTACGCACTTCTTCAACCCGCCACGCTATCTCAAGCTTCTTGAAATAATCCCGACGCCCGAGACAGACCCTACCGTCATTCACTTCCTCGGCCAATACGGCGATCGCTACCTTGGCAAAACCGTCGTCCATTGCAAAGACACTCCCGCATTTATCGCCAACCGGGTCGGGATTTATTCCATAATGAAAGTCGTGCAGTCGATGAACAAGCTCGGCCTTACCATCGACGAGGTTGACAAACTGACTGGCCCCGTAATCGGACGCCCGAAATCCGCCACCTTCCGGACTTCAGACGTTGTCGGACTCGACACTTTGGCCAAAGTCGCCGACAACCTCTACCAAGCGTTACCGCATGACGAGGAAAGGGAAATATTCAAGCTCCCGGAAGTCATCGGCACTATGATGGAGCGCAACTGGCTTGGCGAAAAGACCAAACAAGGCTTTTATAAAAAGACCAAGGACGAAAAAGGCCAAAGACAAATCCTGACGCTTGATCTTGAGACGCTGGAATACCGGCCAAAACAGAAAAGCGCGTTCCCTACGTTGGAAATGACAAAGTCCATCGACCAAGTCAAGGACCGTTTCAAGATCCTTTTCTCTGGCCAAGACAAAGCCGGCGAGTTCTACCGCGATTCATTCTTCGGATTGTTCCGCTACGTCACCAACCGCATTCCCGAAATCACCGACCATATTTATAAGATAGACGAAGCCCTAAAAGCCGGCTTCGGTTGGGAAATGGGGCCGTTCGAAACTTGGGATTCAGTCAAGCCCAAAAAGATCGTCAAGGCGATGGAAGAGGCCGGTTACAAACCCGCCAACTGGTTCTACGAAATGCAGGAAGCCGGATGCGAGACGTTCTACAAAGTCGAAAACGGAGTCCGGAAATTCTACGATATCCAGAGCAAGTCTTATAAACCGGTTCCGGGCACTGAAGGCATGATTCTGCTGGACAATCTCCGCCAAAACAACGTTGTATGGAGCAACACCGGCGTTTCTCTCTTCGATATCGGCGACGGCGTACTCAACCTTGAGTTCCACACCAAAATGAATACTCTGGGCGGTGAAGTGATCGAGGGCATCAACAAAGCGATCGAGATTGCCGAAAAGAGCCACCGTGGCCTGATCATCGGCAACGAAGGGGCGAATTTCTCCGCCGGCGCCAACCTCGGGCTGATATTCATGAACGCCGTGGAACAGGAATTCGACGAAATCGACTTCATGGTACGTGCTTTCCAAAACTGCATGATGCGCGCCCGCTATTCCGATATTCCCGTAGTCGTGGCTCCGCATGGAATGACGCTTGGCGGCGGTTGCGAAATCACTCTCCACGCCGACGCCGTACAGGCTGCCGCCGAAACTTATATCGGCCTTGTGGAAGTTGGGGTCGGACTGATTCCCGCCGGTGGCGGAACCAAAGAAATGGCTCTCCGCACCGCCGATTCCGCCATCAAAGGCGATGTGGAATACAACCGTTTGCAAGAAGCCTTTATGAATATCGCGACAGCGAAAGTGGCCACATCGGCTCACGAGGCGCTAAATATGGGCATTCTTTCCGAACACGACTCGATCACCGTCAACAAAGCCCGACAGATCGCCGACGCCAAGATCAAAGTGCTCGAACTGGCCGAAGCCGGCTACACCCGCCCGGCCCCGCGCAACGACATCAAAGTCGAAGGCAGGGGAGGCATGGCGATGTTCCTGGCCGGAATCCACGGAATGCGTTTGGGCAACTACATCTCCGACCACGACGCTAAAATCGGCAAAAAAGTGGCTTACGTAATGTGTGGTGGTGACTTGTCGGCCCCTGCGGAAGTTTCTGAACAATACCTGCTCGATCTGGAACGCGAGGCTTTCCTTTCCCTAACGGGAGAAAAGAAAACGCTGGAACGGATACAGGCCGTGCTCCAAAGAGGAAAACCGATCCGAAACTAAACCGTCTCGCTTTTTTAACCCGAAAAAGAAAAAACAATGAACGCATATATTGTAAAAGCCTACCGGAGCGCCGTAGGCAAAGCGAAGCGGGGAGCCTTCCGTTTCATGCGCTCGGACGATTTGGCCGCCGAGGTCATCAAACATATGGTCGGGACTGTCGAAGGGCTTGAGCGGAAAGAAATCGACGACCTGATCGTCGGTTGCGCCGTTCCCGAGGCCGAACAGGGAATGCAGATCGGAAGAATGATTTCCCTACTATCGCTCCCGCAAGACGTTCCCGGAATGACGATCAACCGATACTGCGGTTCGGGACTTGAGGCCATCAACATCGCGGCCGCCCGCATCCACGCCGGCATGGCCGATTGCATTATCGCCGGCGGAACGGAATCCATGTCGCTAGTGCCGATGATGGGTTACAAAACGGCGCTAAACTACAAAGTGGCGGACCAACACCCCGACTATTATTGCAGTATGGGAATAACGGCCGAACAGGTTGCCCAGCAATACGGAGTCACTCGTGACGACCAAGACGAATTCGCCCTGAATTCCCACAAAAAGGCTCTTAAGGCTATCGCCGAAGGCAAATTCAAGAATCAGATCGTTCCGGTAACCGTCGAGGAGACTTATCTGAAAGACGGAAAAAAAGCCACCCGATCACAAACCGTGAACGCCGACGAAGGCCCGCGCGCCGACACTTCCCTGGAAGCTTTGGCCAAACTCCGGCCAGCCTTCGCGATAGGCGGTTCCGTCACGGCCGGCAACTCTTCCCAAACTTCCGACGGCGCCGCTTTCGCCTTGGTAATGTCAGAAGAAATGGTGAAACGCCACAACCTCGAACCTATCGCCCGCTTGGTCAGCTACGCCGCCGCCGGCGTCGATCCACGGATTATGGGCATCGGTCCTGTCGCTGCCATTCCGAAAGCGCTCAAGATCGCCGGACTCTCACTCAACGATATCGAACAGACCGAACTAAACGAGGCGTTCGCCGCCCAAAGCTTGGCGGTGATCCGTGAAGCCGGGCTTGATCCCGATACGGTAAACGTCAACGGAGGCGCTATCGCTCTTGGCCATCCTCTCGGCTGTACCGGCGCCAAACTTTCCGTCCAGCTTTTCGACGAAATGAAGTTGCGGAAGCAAAAGTACGGCATGGTCACCGCCTGCGTTGGTGGCGGTCAGGGCGTAGCCGGCATTTACGAAGTATTCTAACACTTTGACACTCCGCCCGGCGCATGAGCCAACCTGCGTCGGGCCCGCCTTTTCCACATACATAAACCCCGAATCGAAACTTTATGGAATCAACAACCGAAAACAAAAAAGCTATAAAAGGAGGCGAATTTCTGGTAAGAGAAACAAAGCCCGAAGAGATCTTTATTCCCGAAGAATGGAATGAGGAACAGCGCATGATCGCCCAAACCTGCGAGGATTTCATCGAGCACGAAGTCTATCCAAAAATCGATGACCTTGACTCTCAGAAATACCCGGATTTAATGCCCGAACTACTGGACAAAGCCGGTGAGCTCGGACTTCTCGGCACTTCAGTCCCCGAAGCTTACGGCGGATTCGGTATGGATTTCAACACTTCCATGCTCGTAGGCGAGCGGGTGGGGGCCGGGTTCTCCTTCGCCGTGGCGCTGTCGGCTCATACCGGCATCGGCACTCTGCCGATTCTTTATTACGGAAATGACGAGCAGAAAGAACGCTACCTTCCCAAGCTCGCTTCCGGAGAGTTGAAAGCCTCGTATTGCCTAACGGAACCGGATTCAGGCTCGGATGCCAATGCCGGAAAATCCAAAGCCGTACTTTCTCCTGACGGAAAACACTATATCCTCAACGGCCAGAAAATGTGGATCACCAACGCCGGATTTGCCGACGTGCTGATCGTTTTCGCCAAAATCGACGATGACAAAAACCTTTCGGCCTTTATCGTAGACCGCCATAGCGAAGGCGTCACAATGAACGACGAGGAACACAAAATGGGCATCAAAGGGTCTTCCACAAGGCAAGTATTCTTCAACGACGTGAAAGTTCCTGTTGAAAACCAGCTTTACGATCGTGAAAAAGGCTTCAAAATCGCCCTGAATATCCTCAACATCGGCCGGATCAAGCTTTCGGCGGCCACTATCGGCGGCGGAAAAGCGGCTTTGAAAAACGCTTTGGGATACGCCAAAGAGCGTAAGCAGTTCGGAAAATCCATCTCGGAGTTCGGCGCTATCAAACACAAGCTAGGCGAAATGGTGGCCCGTACTTTTATGGCCGAATCGGCGACTTACCGGGCAGGCCAAAATATCGACGATAAGTACGAGCAACTGATCGCCGAAGGAATGGAAGCCGGCAAGGCCAAACTCAAAGCCACCGAAGAATTCGCCATCGAGTGCGCTATTCTTAAGGTTCTCGGTTCCGAGGTTCTGGATTTTGTAGTGGACGAAGGCGTTCAGATCTACGGTGGCATGGGCTACTCCTCCGACGCACCGATGGAACGCGCCTACCGCGATTCGCGCATCAACCGCATCTTTGAGGGCACAAACGAAATCAACCGGATGCTTACCATCGACATGTTGCTTAAGCGCGGCATGAAAGGCCACCTTGACCTGATGGGACCGGCCATGGCCGTAGCGAAAGAACTCACTTCGGTCCCAAGCTTCGAAACTCCTGACGAAAGCGAACCGCTGGCCAAGGAATTCGCCATTGTTCAGAACCTGAAGAAGGCTGGGCTTATGATCGCCGGTTCAGCGGTACAAAAGCTGATGATGACGCTAAAAGACGAACAGGAAATCCTGATGGCCTTGGCCGATATCCTGATTCAGATTTACGGTGCGGAGTCCGCAGTGCTCAGAACCCAAAAACTTATCTCTACCAAAGGCGCCGAAGCTTGCGAAATCGAAAAGGGAATTTGCACAATCGTACTTAACAACGCCATTGACGTATGTCGCAGGGCGGGCCACGAGGCTATCTGCGCCTTTGCCGAAGGCGACGAAAGACGAATGCTGTTGATGGGCTTGAAACGATTCACCAAAATCGACCCCGCCAACCTGAAGCAAATCCGCAGAGACATCGCCGACTTCGCTTTGGACAAAGGAGATTACCCATTCTTGTAATCAGAATTCCAAAAATCAAAAAGCCCGAAGCCGTTCGTAAAGTGGTCTTCGGGCTTTTCTTCAAAGGGAAATTTAAAGCCTCCTGAATTCTAATCTCTATCCGACAACGGAACGGGAGCCTCACGAACCAGACGGTAAATATTCATCACCAGCGTTATCGTCATCAACGCCAACCCAATCACGAAAACATAAGGTTCGGGAAGAGCTTGGACCCTCGCCAGATAGGTGCGGATAATCACAAAAGACATAAAACCCAACATCGTCAACAAACCGCCGTAGAGCCACCAATTCAAAGATTTCACCCATCTCATACCCAACGGCGACAAAACCAACAACACATATGAAACAAAACCGGCCTTGTTGTCAATAATAGTCAGGCCAATACCGCTTACCTCTCGGTAAGTCGCCAGAAAGTAAAAATGAATAAGGTGGTTGATAACCAAAGCCATGACAATATTCGTCAGGAATCCTCGCCTTATTCTGGTTCTAAAAATATTTTTCAATCCAAAACGTCCCGTATAAGCCAAGATTACAATCATCATCACAACCGATAGCCGGGCCGAATACCGCGAGGCATACAGATACATCTGGTTTTCGTTTTCTCCGAAATTTATTGAGTAAAACAATACCAATGCTTCCAGAATCAGCACGCCGGCCACAAACACCCATCCCTTCGCCTTTTCCATCTTCGTCTTGCCAGAATTGAACGGAGCTTACTTTGCCACTTCGTCCTTCTCACAACCTTTCTTTCAGGTTTTGGTTCAAATGGGCTTGGGCAAAGCTGATTTAGGAAAACAATATAAGGATCAGATTATTGAAGAACAATATTCTGTTAAAAACGAAAAGCATAGATTAATATTCGGCTAGAATCACTTTTCATATTCCATTAAATAATCTAAAAGTTTTTTTATATGATTTTTTTTCAAATCAACATACTGCAAAACCCCACCAACCCAAACTAACATAAAACACTGTATTACAATAATATACAATTCCAGCTTTCACATTCCCACCTCTTATATCCGCTTTCATATTTCAATTTTACATTAAATATAATTGCCTATACGATTATACGATTTTCATTACAAATCAAATAGTTCCATATTTGGTTCGTCACCCAAATACAAACTCGATGAGCGATTACTCCTATATATCGAATGCCCATGCGGAGTACATAGACCAACTGTACGCCGCCTACCGGGAAAACCCGGATTCAGTGGACGAAAACTGGAAGAAATTTTTCGAAGGCTTCGACTTTGCGAGGCAATACGAAGCCGGGGCCGACGGGGCCGACACTCCCGCCGCCGCTCCGTCACCGACTTTGCCAGTTGGTGGCGACCACGCTTCCAAAGAGATCATGGTCCGCAACCTGATTCACGCTTACCGTACGCGCGGCCACTTGCGCTCGTATACAAACCCGGTAAGAAAGCGCCGCGAGCACAAGGCCTACCTCGATTTGGAAAGCTTTGGCCTCAGCGACGCCGACTTGGATCAGGAATTCGAGATCGGAAAGGAAATAGGAATCGGAAGAGCGTCGCTTCGCAAGATTGTGGAAACGCTTAAGATGATCTATGAAGGGCCGATCGGTTACGAGTTTATGAACATCCGCGAGCCGGACGTTCTTAATTGGGTTCGTCGCAAGATAGAGGAATACGCCCTTAACAAGCGTATGGACATCGATGAAAAGACTCGGATTCTTTTCAAACTCAACGAAGCTGTTGTTTTCGAGAACTTCCTGCACACCAAATATATCGGCCAAAAGCGTTTCTCGCTGGAAGGTGGCGAAACGACAATCCCAGCACTTGACGCTTTGATCAACCGCGGGGCTGAACTCGGCCTTAAGGAAGTGATCATTGGCATGGCACACCGCGGCAGGCTGAACGTGTTGGCCAATGTCATCGGAAAAACCTACGAACAGATATTCAACGAATTTGAGGGATCTTGCCCGCCGGATTCCACCATGGGTGGCGGCGACGTGAAGTATCACCTCGGATTCACCAGTAAAATAACTACGCCAGAAGGCCATCCGGTTACACTGAACCTTTCGCCGAACCCGTCTCACCTTGAGGCTGTCAATCCTGTGGTAATGGGAATGACAAGGGCGAAAATCGACCACCTTTACGGAAAAGACCGCCGTCAGCTGGTGCCGATCCTGATCCATGGCGACGCCGCTTTGGCCGGTCAGGGAATCGCTTATGAAACCGCTCAGATGGGTGGCCTCCACGGCTACAACGTAGGCGGAACGATCCACTTTGTGATCAACAATCAGCTCGGTTTCACCACAGACTACGAAGACGCCCGTACAAGTATCTACTCTACGGACGTGGCCAAAGTGACCGACGCTCCGGTACTTCACGTTAACGGCGATGATCCGGAAGCCGTGGTTCACTGCATGAAATTGGCGATCGAATACCGTCAGAAATTCCTGAAGGATATTTACATCGATATGGTGTGTTACCGCCGTCACGGGCACAACGAAAGTGACGAACCGAAATTCACCCAGCCTTCTCTATACAAGCTTATTGCCCGCCACTCGAACCCTCGTGAGGTTTACACCCAAATCCTGATCGAGCGCGGCGACATCGACGCCCAACTGGCGATGAAGATGGACAAGGAGTTCAAGAAATTGCTCCAAGACCGTCTGGATATGGTAAAACAGCACCCGCTCCCTTACAGCGTACAGCACCTGGAAGCCGAGTGGAACGCTTTACGTACGGCAACCCGTGAAGATTTCGACAAATCTCCGGCTACGGGAATCACCGCCCAAGCCTATGAGAAAATAGCCGAAGCCCTTGCCGGTGTTCCGGATAATTTCAAACCGCTCCGCCAGATTGACAAACTGCTGAAGGAGCGCCGTAAGATGTATTTCGAAAGCGAGCAGCTCAACTGGGCTACCGCCGAGCTTCTCGCTTACGGATCGCACCTGCTCGACGGAAACAAAGTCCGCATATCGGGGCAGGACGTTCGCCGGGGCACATTCTCGCACCGCCATGCCGTACTTTTCGATTCGGAAAACAACGAGCCGTACACCAACCTGAACAACCTGGACAAAGACCAGCCGAAGTTCTCTATCTACAACTCTTTGCTTTCCGAATACGGCGTACTCGGTTACGAATTCGGTTATTCGATCGCAAACCCGAAAGCTTTGGCCATCTGGGAAGCCCAGTTCGGCGACTTCGCCAACGGTGCGCAAGTAATGATCGATCAGTTCGTGGCCAGCGCCGAAACCAAATGGGGACGGATGAGCGGTTTGGTGATGCTCCTCCCGCACGGCTACGAAGGCCAAGGGCCAGAACACTCAAGCGCCCGCCTCGAACGCTATCTTCAGCTTTGCGCCGAGCGCAATATGATTGTAGGCAACATCACCACCCCGGCCAACTTCTTCCATGCGTTGCGTCGCCAATTGGCGTGGCCGTTCCGCAAGCCTTTGGTCGTAATGTCTCCGAAATCGCTTCTGCGCCACCCGGAATGCGTATCGCCGAAAGAGGAATTCCTTAGCGGAACTTTCCAGGAAGTAATCGACGATGTAAACGCAGACGCCAAGAAGACGAAAAGAATCCTGTTCTGCACAGGCAAGATCTACTACGACTTGGCCGCCAAACAAAAAGCGGACGGTCGCAACGACGTAGCCATTGTCCGCATCGAGCAGCTTTATCCGCTTCCTAAAAAACAGCTCGACGCCATTTTCAAAAAATACAAAGGCGCCAAAGAGATCTATTGGGTACAGGAAGAGCCGAAAAATATGGGCGCCTGGTGGTATATCAACCGCAATATGGACGACACCACATTCACGATCGTAGCGCGCGACACCAGCGCCACTCCGGCCACCGGATTCGCCAAAATCCACGCCAAGGAGCAAGAAGCTATCGTTCAACAGGCTTTCGCCAAATAATCAACACATCAGGAAAAATCGCCTTAAAATTAAATCGTCATGAAAACTGAAATGAAAGTCCCCGCCGTAGGAGAATCCATCAACGAGGTGGTAATCGCCCAATGGCTAAAAAAGGACGGCGATAGAGTGGAAATGGACGAAACGCTTTGCGAAATGGAATCCGAAAAAGCGACGTTCGAGCTTACCGCCGAAGTGGCCGGAACCTTGAAGATCGTCGCCCAAGAGGAGGAAACCGTCGAAATCGGCGGGTTGGTCTGCTACATTGAGAGCGACGGCGAAGCGGCCGAAGACAGCACTGAAGAAACGACAGAAGATAAAGCGCCCGAGGGCGTAACCACAACCGAAGGCGGACACTTGGAAATGAGCGTTCCGGCCGTAGGCGAATCCATTGCCGAAGTCACGCTGGCTTCTTGGGTCAAACAAAACGGCGACCACGTGGAAATGGACGAAGTAATTGCCGAAATCGAATCGGAAAAAGCGACGTTCGAACTCACGGCCGAAGCCTCAGGCAAGCTCGTGACCATCGCCGAAGAAGGCGACACGTTGCCGATCGGCGCCCTTCTGTGCCGGATCGAGAAAGGCGAGGGGGCTCCGGTGGAAGCCAGCGCCCCAGCCCAGCCCGTCGAAGCGGTTGCCGAAAGCGGAGCCGTAGCAGGGCACCCGTCGCCCGCAGCGGCCAAGATTTTGGCTGAAAAAGGAATTTCCCCGGCATCTGTAAACGGAACAGGCGTTGGCGGACGCATCACTAAAGAGGATGCCGTCAAAGCGGAAAAAACAGCTGTCGCAGCTCCAAAACCGGCGAGCGCTCCGGCTCCGGCCAAAGCGGCGCCTGCCGCGGCCGCCGCCTCAACACCGGTGCCACAGCAAGTGGAAGGACGCGAGCAAGAGCGCAAGCGCATGACCAGCCTCCGCAAGACGGTTTCTCGCCGCCTTGTAGAGGTGAAAAACCAGACGGCCATGCTCACCACTTTCAACGAAGTGGACATGAAACCGATCATGGACCTGCGCAAGCAGTACAAGGAAATGTTCCGCGACAAGTACGACGTGAACCTCGGCTTTATGTCGTTCTTCACCAAGGCTTGCACCATCGCCCTGCAGGAGTGGCCGGCAGTTAACGCCCAAATCGACGGTAACGACATCGTGTACAACCACTTCAGCGACGTATCCATCGCCGTATCATCTCCGAAAGGCCTTGTGGTTCCCGTAATCCGCAACGCCGAAAAGATGAACTTCAACCAAATCGAGGGCGAAGTTGTACGTTTGGCCAAAAAGGCCCACGACGGCAAGCTCACGATGGACGAAATGACCGGCGGAACGTTCACCATCACCAACGGTGGCATCTTCGGCTCGATGCTTTCGACACCGATCATCAACGCGCCGCAATCGGCCATCCTCGGCATGCACAACATCGTTGAGCGCCCGGTAGCCATCAACGGCGAAGTGAAGATCCGCCCGATCATGTACGTGGCCCTCTCTTACGACCACCGCATCATCGACGGCCGCGAGTCAGTCAGCTTCCTCAAGCGCGTGAAAGAGCTCCTCGAGGATCCGACAAGGATGCTATTAGGAGTCTGATTTTTGGTAAAGAGTAAAGCGTACAGAGTAAAAAGTACTGAACGCTAACTCTTCCTGAATGAATGATTTCAAAAAATTGACTGTATGGCAAAGGTCAATGGACCTTTCTGTCAAAATATATACTTACACGAAGGGCTTTCCAAAAGGAGAGCTCTTCGGATTAACTAGTCAAATGAGGCGATCAGCCGTTTCAATTCCCTCCAATATTATAGTGGAAGGAGCGGGGAGAAACTCCAACAAAGAGTTTTCTCAATTTATCGGCATCGCCAAAGGAAGCCTTTTCGAACTGGAAACACAGATTATTCTGTCATCCCGAATCGGGTATCTTCAAAACGAGCAATTATCGGATCTTGAAAACGACAGTAAGGCTATCCATAAAATGCTCTACGGATTACAAAAGTCACTTAACAAGGACTAAACACAGAGTAAAGACACACCCTAACCGATTCCGTACTCTTTACTCTTTACCCTTTACTCATTACTCATCATGAGCTACGATATAACAATAATCGGATCAGGACCAGGCGGATACGTCGCGGCGATTCGTTGCGCGCAGTTGGGCATGAAAACGGCCCTCGTTGAGAAATACAGCACTTTGGGCGGTACTTGCCTCAATGTCGGATGTATTCCTTCAAAAGCCCTTCTCGATTCTTCTGAGCATTTCCACAACGCTGAGAAGACCTTCAAGAAGCACGGCATCGGACTCGAAAACCTTTCGGTTGACTTGGATACGATGATCGGCAGAAAAGACGAAGTCGTAAAGCAAACTTGCGACGGCATCGAGTTTTTGATGAAGAAGAACAAAATCGACGTTCACCGCGGCATTGGCTCTTTCGTAGACGCCAAAACCATCAAGGTGACTGCCGAGGACGGTTCTGAATCTACTTTCTCTTCTGAGAAAACCATCATTGCTACGGGTTCAAAACCGGCTAACCTCCCGTTCATCAACTTGGACAAAGAGCGTGTGATCACCAGCACGGAGGCTTTGAAATTGAAAGAGATTCCGAAGCACATGATCGTGATCGGTGGTGGCGTAATCGGCGTCGAGCTCGGATCGGTTTACGCTCGTCTTGGCGCTAAAGTGACCGTTGTCGAGTACCTTGATTCGATCATCCCGACTATGGACGGCACGATGGGCAAGGAGTTGACCAAGTCATTGAAAAAGCTCGGATTCAAGTTCAGCCTCTCTACAAAAGTTACCAGCGTTGAGCGTGACGGCGACGAGGTGATCGTCAAAGGCGAAGACCTCAAGAAAGGCGGCGAAGTGGAATTGCGTGGCGATTATTGCCTCGTATCCATTGGACGTAGTCCGTACACTAAAGGCCTCGGACTTGAAAACGTTGGCGTAAAGCTCGACGACCGTGGCCGTGTGGAAGTAAACGAAAACCTCCAAACTTCCGTTCCGAACATCTACGCCATCGGCGACGTGGTGAAAGGCGCCATGCTCGCTCACAAAGCCGAAGAGGAAGGCACATTTGTAGCCGAAACCGTAGCCGGTCAGAAGCCGCACATCAACTACAACCTCATCCCAGGCGTAGTCTACACTTGGCCGGAAGTTGCCGCCGTAGGCCAAACCGAAGAGCAGTTGAAAGAAGCGGGACGCAAGTACAAAAAAGGCGCTTTCCCGTTCAAAGCCCTCGGACGCGCGCGCGCCAGCATGGATATCGAAGGACAGGTGAAAGTTTTGGCCGACGCCGAAACCGACGAGATCCTCGGCGTACACATCATCGGGCCTCGCGCTGCAGACATGATCGCCGAAGCGGTTGTGGCTATGGAATACCGCGCCTCGGCCGAAGATATCAGCCGTATGTCGCATGCCCACCCGACGTTCACAGAAGCGCTTAAAGAAGCCTGCCTCGACGCTACGGAGAAGAGGCCTATCCATATGTAATAACCGGAGAACCGAACGACGCTTAGCTCGCAAACACTCATAAACAAGGCCTTTCCAGAAAACGGAAAGGCTTTGTCGTCTTTCGACTATAAAACCACCTAAAACTACTCGACGTTGCGAACAAATAAACCGGCTTTACTTACATCATAAACCCGGAGAAAAAAAGTCACGAATTCCCTTAAACAATATTTCGTCAGCCTATCAAATAGCTTATCAAAGGATTTCAGGACAGCAAGGCTTGCATAGTTTAAATTTTATATTCAAAACAGCCTTTTACAAGCCAAATTATTACAGCAAGGCCAGATAGCACATCGAAATATTCCTCAGTTTTTGTGGAATGCTCGCACAACTTTTATCAAATTCGCAACGTTTTTCTTTACGATCAACCAATAACCCTATGGATAAATTCAGGATTGAATATCGTTGCAGAAAGCAACCGAACAACCAATCCGAACTGCAAGGATTTGAAGCCCAGAAAGTGTACGTGGGCAGAACTTATAACGGCCTCTACGAAGTCAGCCCCGATTGGGGAAGTGGCGCGCGTTCGGCTCTTATCAGCGGATCGGTGTTCCGGGAGTACTTCGAGCTTTTGCCGAACGAAAAGGAAAGCTCTTCTGAAGGTGCCATAACGGAAGCCTAAAGCGCACACGAGGTTCAAAAACAAAAGGCCGACGCATTTCCTGCGTCGGCCTTAATTTTTATGTTGAAATCCGATCCAGACAAACCACCATAAACAAAAAAATCCTCCGGAAAATTCCGAAGGATTTGTGACCTCGCCAGGATTCAAACCTGGAACCTCCTGAGCCGTAATCAGGTGCTCTATTCAGTTGAGCTACGAGGCCTTCCAGTAAAATGTATTTTTAAGATTTCCTTATCTTTCGTGACCTCGCCAGGATTCAAACCTGGAACCTCCTGAGCCGTAATCAGGTGCTCTATTCAGTTGAGCTACGAGGCCGTGCATTTTTCAAAAAGGATTGAGCCAAAATGGCTTTGTGACCTCGCCAGGATTCAAACCTGGAACCTCCTGAGCCGTAATCAGGTGCTCTATTCAGTTGAGCTACGAGGCCGTTTTTGAAAATTGCTCTGCAAAGGTACGGAGTATTTCCGTTTTTGCAAGGGAGGAAGAGCCAAAATGGTCAAAAAATTTCGTTCTCCTCATATTTTAATATTGAGAAAAACACCGCCCCAAAGCATTTCCGAGGCGGTTTTGTTCTTTGTCTTTAAACTTCCAAAGGCTCATTTTCCAATACGACTACAGTCCGGTTCGGGAGGTAAAGACTAAGCTTACTACCTACCGAAACGCCGTACTTCAGATTGGTATCCACACGGTTATGCCCGCCAAAATCCGAATGATCGGAAGAAAGAACCACCTTGTAAGCTCCGTTTTTCGGCACCCAGAATTCATAATCCGGCACCGAACGTTCCGGGTGGAAATTAAAAGCGAACACAAGTCCGGCCCGCTCATAAATAAGCACGTGATTTTTTTCGTCAACATTCAGTTGACGGCACTCACCGCCTTCGAAAACCTCGTATTTCTTCAGCAAAGCCACCATAGCTTTGTCAAAATCATCGAGCCAGATGTATTTCAGAAACGGGTTTCGGGCCAATGACCATTGCCTTCTGGCGTAATGATGACTCCAATTGTTGCCCTCTCTCGGAAAATCGATCCACTCGGGATGCCCAAACTCATTTCCCATAAAAGTGAGATAGCCCTCGCCACCAAGAGTCGCGCTTATCAAACGGATCATTTTATGCAAAGCCACACCACGGTCTATCACCAAGCTCTCGGAGCCTTTATTCATGTGGGTGTACATTTCCTTATCCATAAGCCAAAAAGCGAGCGTTTTGTCCCCGACAATAGCTTGGTCATGGGATTCGGCGTATGCGATTACAGCTTCGCCCGCCCGTCTATTGGTCAGCGTATGCCAGATATCGCCCATTCGCCAATCGTCGTCCTGCTTTTCCTTGAGCATTTTTATCCAATAGTCCGGAATACCCATAGCCAAACGGAAATCAAAACCGAAACCGCCTTCGCTCACCGGCCTACATAATCCCGGCATTCCGCTCATGTCTTCGGCTATGATAATCGCGTCAGGATTAGTCTGATGCGCTACCGTCGAAGCCAATTGTAGATACGTGATGGCATCCCAATCCACGTCTTCGAAGTATTTTTCATAACTGTCAAAGCTTATGTGGTCTCCGTGGTGAAAATAGAGTAGGGAAGTCACCCCGTCGAAGCGGAAACCGTCCAAGTGATACTCTTCGAGCCAATATCGGACATTGGAAAGCAGAAAGCGGAGCACTTCCGGTTTACCGTAATTAAAGAGCATCGAGTCCCAAGCCAGGTGATAACCTCGTCCGCCCGGGTGGAAATATTGTCCTTCGGTTCCGTCGAACTGGTTCAGACCTTCGGCAAAATTCTTAACCGAATGGGAATGCACCAAGTCGATGATAATGGCAATCCCAAGACTATGCGCCTCGTTTACCAAACGCCGGAAATCGTCAGGCGTACCGAAACGACTGGAAACGGCGAAAAAGTTGGAAACGTGATAGCCGAACGAACCGTAATACGGATGCTCCATTACGGCCATTAGCTGGATGGTATTATAACCTAAAGAGGCTATTCTAGGCAAAACATCACGTCGGAAATCTTCGAAATCCGCAACCCGGCCGTCTTCGGAAGCCATTCCTATGTGCGCCTCGTAAATGATCGGCTCGGCTTTGGCTTTTTTGGCCGAAAAATCACCGTCAGTCCACTCAAAAGGTCTTTCCCTGAAGGCTTCCATCGCAAAGTCCGCCGTTTGCGCGTCTTGCACCACCCGATGGGCGTAAGCCGGAATCCGGTCATGAAGACCGTTACGTCCCCGCACGTGCACTTTCAGCCTAGAATTTTCGGGGAGTTCGGCTTCCTTTAGCTTTATTTCCCAAATTCCGCCTTCGGTTTTCCTCAGCGGATGCGATTCCCGGTTCCAGTCGTTAAAATCACCGATTAGGTTCAGCGCATATGCCTCAGGCGCCCATTCCCTGTACACCCAAACGCCTTTTTGTTCGACGAAACGCAAGCCCAGATCTTTGTAGGCCTCAGTAAACCCTTCCAAGCTTCCGTATTCGGCGTTTATGTCCCCGAGGCGCTTTTCATAGCGATTTATCCGCCCGATAATTTCCTTTTCGAAAGGCTTGAGCCACGGATCATTTCTGACCAAACCCGGAACTTCGACCTTTTCACTTACAGCTAATTTCGCGCACATTTTTCCAAAAATTTAAAGTCTCGACATCCGTTTCCCCAGCAAAATCTCCGCTTACGGTTGACAAGATATAAAATAGCTCGCAGGCTTTCCGACCCAAGATGAAATTAATCATGAACACCGGAAACTAAAGTCAGAATTCAACCTATCGAAAAGGAGTCTTTCTTATTGAAAAACAACACTTACAGAAAAAAAACAACATGGAAAAACGGCGAAACCCGCGGATTTCCAACACCCCAAAACTGGGTCAAAAGTATAAACATTGACAATTTCAACCAACTATATGCGATTAACCGCATAACTTCCTAAATGAATTCTTACTCACGGATGGATCCAAAACTTTATTAAATTCAAGAAATAAGATAAAAAACAGCCTTTATTAGAGGAAATATACTATTTTAATAGAAGCTTTTATAGAATAAGGCAAGCCTAGACGACTATAAGTCACGCGAATTCATGACAATTGTCATGTTTTAGGCTGTCGCTTGTCGCTAGCTTAGCTTTTGATCAATGGATAAATCAAACAAGACCAATCTGTATGCAAACGGAAACTCTAGGAGCGGGAGCCTCGCCTGAACGCCCCTCTCAGAACGAAAGAGTTGAGCACTTCAGCTACGACAACAAGATCGTGAAATACTTCGCGGTCGCCACGGTTGTCTTTGGAGTTGTCGGCATGTTGGTGGGCCTTATCATCGCCTGCCAGTTATTTCTTCCCGAACTGAACCTCGGATTACCGTACACCACGTTCGGACGCCTTAGACCCCTGCACACCAACGCCGTGATATTCGCTTTTATCGGCAACGCAATGTTTGCGGGAATCTACTACTCCATGCAGCGGTTGCTCAAAGCCAGAATGTTTAGCGACGCGCTGAGCTGGATCCACTTTTGGGGATGGCAACTTATCATTGTCGGAGCGGCGGTAACGCTTCCTCTCGGCATCACCACCAGTAAGGAATACGCCGAGCTGGAATGGCCTATCGACATAGCCATCACGCTGATTTGGGTAGTGTTCGGGATCAACATGATCGGGACAATCCTCAAACGCCGTGAGCGCCACATGTACGTAGCCATCTGGTTCTATATCTCCACTTTTATTACGGTGGCCGTACTCCACGTGTTTAACTCGCTGGAATTGCCGGTAGCGCTTTCTTCCTGGAAAAGTTATTCGGTATATGCCGGTGTGCAAGACGCACTTGTACAATGGTGGTACGGACACAACGCCGTGGCTTTCTTCCTGACGACACCGTTCCTGGGACTGATGTATTATTATCTCCCAAAAGCGGCTAACCGTCCGGTTTACTCCTACAAGCTTTCGATCATTCACTTTTGGTCTCTGATATTCCTTTATATATGGGCCGGCCCTCACCACCTGCTTTACACCTCGTTACCGGGTTGGGCGCAGGCTCTGGGAACCGTTTTCTCCGTAATGCTGATAGCGCCGTCTTGGGGCGGTATGCTTAACGGCCTCCTGACGCTCCGCGGAGCTTGGGACCGTGTGCGTGAGGATCCTATCCTGAAATTCTTCGTAGTGGCGGTTACCGCATACGGTATGGCTACATTCGAAGGGCCGATGCTTTCTCTGAAAGAAGTAAACGCCTTGGCGCACTACACCGACTGGATCGTGGGTCACGTACACATCGGTGCTTTGGGCTGGAACGGTTTCATGACTTTCGGAATGCTTTATTGGCTGGTTCCGAAGATGTGGAAAACGAAACTTTACTCGCAAAAGCTCGCCAATATCCATTTCTGGGTAGGAACGCTGGGCATCGTGATCTACGCAGTCCCGATGTACTTCTCGGGCATCACCCAAGGGTTGATGTGGAAAGAATTCTCGGAATTCGGCACCTTGGTTTACGGTAACTTCCTTGACACCGTAACGCAGATTATCCCGATGTACGTAATGCGCGCCGTAGGCGGAACGCTTTACTTCAGCGGTATCTTCATCTTGGCCTACAACTTGATCATGACGGCCAAGAAAGGCCAGTTCGTGGCCAACGAGGAAGCTCAGGCCCCGGCCTTGAAACCATTGGTAAAAGCCCCGGCCAACGAAGGGTGGCACGGAGTGTTGGAACGTAAAGGTGTTCTGTTCACAGTATTGTCATTCATCGCCATTGTTATAGGTAGTGTTCTCGAAATCGTGCCTACGATAATGGTAAAATCGAATATCCCGACCATCGAAAGCGTGAAGCCTTATACGGCGCTTGAATTGGAAGGAAGGGACATCTACATACGTGAGGGCTGTAACAACTGCCACTCGCAGATGATTCGTCCGTTCCGTTCGGAAACGGCCCGCTACGGCGAGTACTCCAAAGCCGGGGAATTTGTGTACGACCACCCATTCCTGTGGGGATCGAAACGTACTGGTCCGGATTTGGCACGTGAAGGTTACGGCGACAACCGCAAGTCGGACCTGTGGCACTACAACCACATGTTGGACCCGACGATCACCTCGCCAGGATCTATCATGCCTCCGTACGCTTGGTTGCACGAAAATATGCTCGACAGGTCTGAGACCACAGCCAAGTTGAAGCTGATGAAAAACAGCTACAACGTGCCGTACACTGACGAAGAAATCGAAAACGCCATGTCCGATATGGATAAGCAAGCCCAAGGCATAGCCGACAGGATCAATACCGAAAGCGCCGGCGATATCACTGTCAACAAAGACTTGGAAGTGATAGCGCTTATAGCGTACCTGCAGCGTTTGGGCAAAGACATAGAAGGCTCTAACCAGTAATGCCGATTAATTAGACGGGAAGGGCCCGCGCCCTTTCCCGTCTTCCTAAAAAGTAACAGCCTTATGTTTAAGCATTATTTCGAAGGATTGGCAAACGTGGAACTGGGGCCGGTAATCTCGCTGGTAATATTTTTCACGTTCTTCGTAGGCTTGATTGTCTGGGTAAAAACACTCTCGGGCCAACATGTCAGCAAAATGAGTAACCTCCCCCTGGAGGAACAGGACAAGGCCTAGCCTTGGCTTGTGGGAAATTTCGAAAAAGATTTGATTTATGTCTTCAATAAAACTTTACATAAAGACCTGGCTAGCCTTGGCGGCTTTCGTAGCGCCGGCTACGGTGTTTGCCCAAGACGGCCTGGCCCATGAGGACACGCTCCTGATCATTCTGGGGCTGACCACCATGGTTTCGGCCTTGATCTTGGTGGCCGTATTCATGGTCTACCGGACGGTGTCCATGCTTCTCAGCAAAGAGGAGGAGCGCCTCGCCGTAGAAAAGGGCGTGAAATACACCCCTTCGCCTTCGTTCTGGGAGCAGTTCTCAAAGAGCATGACCGATGCCGTGCCCGTAGAGAGGGAAGAGGAAATCCTCCTCGACCACAACTACGACGGAATCAAGGAACTCGACAACCACCTTCCGCCATGGTGGACGGGGCTGTTCTACGCCACCATCGTGTTCTCAGGCATCTACATGGCCATCTACATCGTATTTGACATTAAGCCGACGCAGGAGGAAGAATATCTCATCGAAATGAAAAAAGGTGAGGAAGAAGTTAGACTGGCGGCGCTGAGCCTCAACGAGGACAACGCCGAAGAAACCAGCGATCCTGCGGACTTGGCCGATGGCGAGAAAGTCTACAAAGCCAACTGCGTAGCCTGCCACGGAGCTTTGGGCGAAGGTAAAATCGGTCCGAACCTGACGGACAAATACTGGAAACACGGAAGCACGTTCAAGGATATCTTCAAAACAGTTAAGTACGGCGTGCCCACAAAAGGTATGGCCGCTTGGCAGAAGAAGTTGAGCCCGGTACAGATCCGTAACGTATCCAGCTTTATCCTGACATTGCAAGGAACTAACCCGCCAAACCCGAAGAAGCCTGAAGGCGACTTGGCGAAATAAAAATATTCGGACTCTAACGGTCCGGAAAAGACAGTTTTGGTGATGGGAACCGGGAGGGGCATGGACTAGTTCCGGCCTCTCCCCACTTTGTAGCGGGTCATCCCAACCCCGCCACAGATTAATAACCACACCAAGATCCCTCACACCCTCACCAAACAAAATCATGGACGCTGACAGCATATACGAGCTGGACCAGGAGTTCCGGGATTCCATCAAAACGGTGGACAAAGACGGAAAAAGGATCTGGCTTAACCCCAAAAAACCTTTCAACGAAAGGTACCACAAAGCCCGCATATGGGTTTCGGTGTTACTCTTGGGCTTGCTATTCGGCACGCCTTTCATCAAAATCGACGGGCATCCGTTTATGCTGTTCAACATCTTCGAACGCAAATTCATCCTGTTCGGAGTTCCTTTCTGGCCACAAGACTTCCATATCCTCGTCTTGGGCGCCATTGCCTTCATTATCTTCATTGTCCTGTTTACCGTCGTCTTTGGACGAATCTGGTGCGGCTGGGCTTGTCCGCAAACCATTTTTATGGAAATGGTTTTCCGGAAAATCGAATACTGGATAGAAGGTGACGCTTCCAAACAAAAGAAGCTCAACAACAGCCCTTGGACTACCGAAAAAATCATCAAAAAGGCATCGAAGCAAGCGATATTTGTGGCGATTTCCCTGCTTATCGCCCATACGCTGATGGCCTATTTAGTCGGGCTTGACAAGACCATCGAAATCGTATCCATGCCTCCTTCCGCAAACCTGTCGGGCTTTATAGCTCTACTGGCATTTACGGGAGTGTTTTATTGGGTATTCTCCTATTTCCGGGAACAGGCCTGTATTGCGGTTTGCCCTTACGGCAGGCTACAGGGCGTGTTTCTGACCAAAGAGTCCATCGCCGTAATGTACGATTGGGTGAGGGGAGAGAAGCGGGCCAAAATCCGCAAAAACCAAGACCGGGAGCAATTGGGCTTCGGCGACTGCATAGACTGCAACCTCTGCGTACACGTTTGCCCAACGGGTATCGATATCCGAAACGGCACACAGTTGGAGTGCGTAAACTGTACGGCCTGCATCGACGCCTGCGACGTAGTGATGCGCAAAACGAATAAGCCCGAAGGACTTATCCGATACGCCTCTCACGATAGTATCGAAAAAGGAAAAAACAAAATCTTTACAGCCAGGGTCAAAGCCTATTCCGTGGTGCTGTTGCTAATTCTCAGCTTGCTGGGCTACCTGCTGGCTACCCGTACCGACGTGGAAACCGGGTTCTTAAGGGTGCCGGGAATGTTGTACAACAAAGAAGACAACGGCAATATTAGCAACCTTTACAACGTAAAGTTTGTAAACAAGACCTTTGATCCGATAGACCTCAGCCTGAAGGTTCTCAATGAACCCGACGCCATTATCCGTAGGGTAGGTAGCACGGGCGAAGGTATTCATATCGACGCTAACGCTTTGGAAGAGGGGATTTTCTTTGTGGAACTTCCTCCGAAAAGCATCAAAAGCATTAAAACAAAATTGGTTATCGGCGTTTTCGAAAACGGAAAACAAATCGAAACGGTGAAAACCAACTTCGTGGGCCCTGTCAGCGGCAAATAGCCGACAGCCCAATAAAGATTACTTGTATTTAGCTACACAGCCTCGGAAACGTCCGGCGGCGCAGATGTAGAGTATGATTGCCAACGCGGGAAGGCTCGCAAACCTTCCCGCACCTTTAGTTCTCCCATCACTCCAAAACCAAACGCTATGAACTGGGTAAAAGGAATCGCACTCGCTTTGTTTCTGTTTATCGGCATGATCGTGACCATGGTCACCGTCAGCCTAAACCACGATGTCAACCTTGTGGAGAAAGACTATTACAAACAGGAACTGGCTTACCAGAAGCAAATAGACAGGATTGAGAACGCCAAAAGAAGCGACAGCAAACTCAACCTGAACCTTAATACGAAGCAGAGAACCCTCGATCTCGCTTTCTCCAACAAACACGTAAAGGAGGGCGTAAGCGGTAACCTGACCTTCTTCCGTTCCGATAATCCAAAGTTGGATAAGAAATTCGACCTCGCTCCACAAAACGGTTCCCAAAGCATACCTTTGGCCAATCTGAAGCCAGGCCTATGGACCGTGAAGGTTTTCTGGAAATCGGCAGAGAAAGAATATTATGTGGAAAAGATAATCACCGTCTGATTCCACTCATCAAAAGCAAACAAAAGCGGAGGGTTCGGGCCAAGGTTGCCAATCCGCGTATCCCGGGCTTTCCGCTTCTTGTCTACCCCAAATCTCCGGCACCATGATACTTTACCTCACCGCCTTGGCAGTTGGGTTATTCGGCAGTTTTCACTGCGTAGGCATGTGTGGCCCAATCAGCCTCGCCCTTCCCCTGAAAAACCGTAATTTCCTTTCCGTACTTTCTTCCTCACTCGCCTATAATATCGGCCGGTCGGTCACTTACGCCATTATGGGCGCCAGCATAGGCGTTCTAGGACAATCCTTCTCACTGGCCGGAGCCCAACGTTACCTTTCAGTAGGCACGGGCGTAGCCATGCTATTATTCCTGCTGATCCCCGGTGATTTGGCAAAGAAAACGGAGAATATCAAACCGCTGTACCGCTTCAATATTTGGGTAAAAAAGCGCTTCGGATTATTTATAAAAAGAAAATCGACCGGCGCTCATTTCTTATTGGGAACCGTAAACGGACTTTTACCTTGCGGTCTGGTTTATATCGCTTTGGGCGGAGCCTTGGCTTCCGGCGAAGCTGTTAAAGGGGCTTTGTATATGGCCTTTTTCGGCTTGGGAACCATACCTATGATGTTATTCGTTAACCTTGCAGGCAAGATGGTTAGCCTTTCAGTCCGCAGGCGCCTCAATCGGGCCATTCCCGTATTCGTTTTCGCTATGGGAGTTCTGTTTATACTCCGCGGACTAAATCTTGGGATTCCGTATGTAAGCCCAAAAATCGAGACAAAAGACGGCACCGAAGTCGTCTGCCACTAAACCCTTTCTCCTTCCGGTGAAAACCTTGGGGTTTTATCACATCTCCATATTGCGTAATTTTCTGTTTCACCTAACACAGCAGTATGGATTCACTGACACAAATAGTTTTGGGCGCCGCGGTAGGGGAGATTGTCGGCGGAAAACGCTTGGGAAATAAAGCGCCACTCTGGGGTGCCGTAGCCGGAACTATTCCTGACCTAGACATACTTTTCGCTCCACACGGAGCCATAGCTTACCATATCCAACACCGCGGTTTTTCGCATTCCATACTTTTCGCTATTCTTATGGCTCCGCTATTAGGAGCTATATTCTCATGGCTTTACCGCAAGCGTCACCGTGATTTCAAACTCTGGACCTCGTTATTCTTCTGGGGCATATTCACGCATCCACTCCTTGACGCGTTCACTACTTGGGGCACTTCGCTTTTTCTTCCGTTCAGCCGTTACAGGGTAGCTTTCAAGACTATTTTCGTAATCGACCCGATCTACACCGTCCCTTTCCTGATTTGCATAGCCGTGCTGTTGTTCTTCAAACGCCAAGATCCCCGACGCAGACGCTGGGCTTGGGCCGGAGTATCCATTAGTTCCGCATATCTTGCGCTCACGGTATTTCTTAAGATACAGGCAAACCGGATTACAACAAAAGCCTTACGGGAACAGGGAATCACTTATACAAGCTATATGACAACCTTGACGCCACTAAACAGCTTGCTCTGGGCAGGAGTAGCGAAAACGGAGAAAGGCTATTACACCGGTTACTTTTCCCTACTTGACAGGGAGAAAAAAATCAATTTCCACTTCCGACCAAACGGATTGGACAAACTCCCCAAAAGCCTATTGGAGAACCAATCTTTCAGAGAATTACCATTTATTACCGAAGGTTTTTATACCGTAACCGAAAGCGGAGACGAATGGCAAGTACAAGACCTTCGCTTCGGTCAGCTGAATGGTTGGGAAGACCCGAATTCGCCATATGTAATGACTATGGACATTCTAAAAAAAGACGGAAGCTATATTTTCGAAAGAGGAAGCAACAGCATTGAAAATCCCAAAGAACGGCTATTGGCCCTTTTCGACAGAATCTTCTAAGCATGAAAAAGAGCCGGGATGTTTCCGGCTCCAAACTCTCCACATTCTCGCCGTATTGCCCCGCCATTTTTTCGTCTTTCCACCTGGTTCATAAACCTCCGGACACAAAAAAAGCAAGCCTTTTTCAAGACTTGCTTCACAGCGCCGAAACTTTCGAACGGCTCCATGTATTACCCGTTTTTTAGTCGATCTCGACCAAATCTTTAGTCACGTTATAGATGTGGTTACCCAACAGCTCGAACGAGAACACCATATCGTAGTAAAGAATACCGCTCTTGATCGAGTAATCTCCCTGCTCAATGGCCTTGATGTTCTGCTTACGGTAAACCTTTCTCTGCTCATCGATCTTCTTTTCGATCTCATAAGCGAAGTCACGGTTATCAGGCTCCACATTTTCGAGCTCAAGGTGCTCGTTCATTTTGGCGAAAGCCTCCTTGTTAAGGTCGCACATCTGAAGAAGGTTCTTCGTCTGCTTATCCGTAAACTCGATGCCTTTCGAATGTTTCTTATTGATAGCCTTGGCTATTCGCAAGTGGATGTCGGCCGTGCGCTCCAAGTCGTCGATGATACTCATCAATTCCTGAATGCCCATACTTCCGCCACTACCCATCGGAGAGGCTTCCGCAAGTTTGGTCAAGTAAGCCGCCACTTCCGTTTTCAACTCATCCGTGCGTTGCTCTTTGGCCTTCACCTTCGCAAAGCAACCTTCCACCTCTTTGGCGGAGCTGGCTTTCAGCATCGTCTCAATATCCTCACCGATTTCGGAAGCCAAAACGCCGAATCTGCGCACTTCCTCACGGGCTTCCTGCAACGAAGAAGCGATACCTTCGCCCATATACTCCAAGTGCGATTCCTCGTCGCGCTCGTGTTTTGTAGGCACCATCTTTATCACAATCTTCTTAATCGCGTTTACGAACCAGATAAGAAGAAGAACATTGACAATATTAAACGCTGTATGGAAAAGCGAAAGGCCATAACGGAAATAGTCTCCCGAACCTTCTGCGTATCCCAATACATCAACAATCATATACTTTACTCCCGAAACGAAAAACGGGAAGACCAAGAACATCCAGAGTACGCCGAATACGTTGAAAATCAAATGCGCTCGGGCGGCTCGCTTGGCATAAACGTTACCGATCATCGCGGCCATATTCGCCGTAACCGTTGTTCCGATGTTCTCACCCATTACGATACCGCAAGCGATATCCAATGGAATAATACCGCTACTAACCAATGTCAGCGTAATAGCCATCGCCGCACTGGACGATTGTACAAGAACGGTAAGTAACGCTCCAAAAATCACGGCAATAGGCACTGCCGCAAACCCAAGATCATTCAAAAAAGAAATGAAAGACAAGGCTTCCGGATTACTTTTCATGTCTTGCGGAAGAATCGCCGTCATGGTACCCTTCAGCTCCTGAAGACCCATAAAAAGCAAGGCGAAACCGATAAGCACTTCGGCCCACTGTTTTACTTTGACGTTCTTGGAGAACATCATAGGGAATGCCACCGCAATAATAGGCAATGCGATAGCCGCTATCTTGAATTTCCCGAATCCAAGAAACGACAACAACCAACTCGTGACCGTGGTACCGATATTGGCACCCATAATCACCCCGATGGACTGTCCCAAAGTCATAAGCCCCGCATTCACGAAACTCACCACCATCACCGTCGTGGCCGAAGAAGATTGGATCAGCACCGTAATGCCCACCCCGCTCAGGAGGCCCAATACCCGGTTTGACGTCATCGTCCCCAAAATAGAGCGCATCTTATCACCCGCTACATTTTGGATGCCTTCGCTCATCACTTTCATCCCGTAGATGAAAAAGCCCAAGGCACCGACGATTTTCAACAATTCAATAAATCCGAAGCTCATCAATTCAGTTGATTAGAGATAATAATTTCTTCGCAATATCCGAAACCCTCACGTTCAGTTTACCGTAAGGTCTCGCATGCAAAGCAAGCACAAAGCTATATGGTTTTCAGAGATTGCATATTAAATTATTGTTAATATATCTTGAGTTCATAAAAGGGTGCAAAAACGGATAAATTTTATTCACAAACGCCAAAAACGGACTTTTGACCCTAGCCTACCTCTGGCGAGACGCCTTTTTCTGAATGAACGTTCAGAGGATCACTTAATAAACCGGTCATATAGCGATTCGTAAGCCGGACAACTCTGATTTGGCATTTCTTAACAATTGCTTCATAAGACGAATACCTCAAATTCTACCTCAATGCGCTATTTTTGCTCACAGTTCGGACAACTGGGCAAGCTGACGGCATTCGATTTTTGCCAAAGCAGCGCTGAAAAAAACACCGAACTGGCATTGAGGGGACAAAAGTGATCGGATAGGGCGAGTATGTTTAAGTCATCCAACATTACAGACAGATCCAGTAGCGTACAGCTCATCGGCAAACTGCTGATGACGGCGTTTATTCTGGCTTTCTTCGTGTTTTCGGTGGAATTAACCACGGATGCTTTCGAGCATCTAGGGAAAGGTACGGCCCAAACCATACTCAGCGTTGCCTCCAACCCTTTCGTTGGCCTGTTTGTCGGCCTGTTGATCACGGCCCTGATCCAGAGTAGCTCCACTTGCACCTCAATGGTAATCGCATTGGTCGCAGCCAATACACTCAGCGTAAAGGACGCCATCCCGATAGTAATGGGAGCGAACGTTGGCACTACGCTAACCAGCACTATTGTGGCGCTCGGTTTCCTTTCGGAAAAGAAAAGCTTCCGCAAAGCCATTTCCGCCGCAATGCTCCATGACGCATTCAATATCCTTAGCGTCATGATCCTATTTCCCTTGGAGTTGCGCTATGGTATTCTTTCCAACTCCGCCGAGTGGCTGGCCGGAATGTTCAGTATCAACAAAACAACAGCCATTGGCGCCGAAACCCACCAATCCGCTTCCGACCTAACTTATTATTTAAGAAAATGGACAGGAAACGAATGGATTGTACTGGCGATTTCGTCAATTATGCTTTTCTCTTCCATCAAGCTGTTCTCTAGCTTTATATACAAAAAACTGATCTCCACGCCCCGAATCCTGATGCAAAACCTATTTTTCAGTTCGCCTTGGGGTTCCTTCGCCTTCGGGGGAGCACTTACGGGCATGGTGCAGTCAAGCTCTATCACCACTTCCTTTGTGGTTCCTTTGGCCGCTACCGGCAAGGTCAGCGTAAAGCAAACCTTCCCTTTCGTCATGGGTGCCAATGTCGGAACGACGATTACGGGATTTATAGCGGCCTACTCGCAGTCTGAGGCGGCTTTGATCATCGCCATCGTGCACTTTCTCCTTAACGCTTCGGGCACTTTGATCTTTATGCCTTTTCCTCCGTTACGCCAGATTCCGGTGCGTATCGCCAAAAATTTCGGCCGTCTTACGCTCAAAAACAGGCTCTACGGATTCGCCTACATCATTCTTACGTTCTTCCTGATCCCGTTCTTCCTGATTTATTTCAGCAAATAAGCTGAGCGGAAACTTTTTTCCGCATTTTTCCCGTTTCTTTTATCTGACAAAGAGACGAACCAACAGACAAAAGCCCCGTTTCGAAACTAGAAAACCACAAACCGTGGCCTTTTCCGGTAAGATTTTCTAATTTCGCGCATGGCACGAGAAACGGCACGTAACACCCCGCCTTATCCCCAACAACGGGCGCTATCCGGCACCCGGGAATACGCCTGCCCGACTGCGAACATCCGCCATACTCCCTTACCGTACAATATTTACAAAATCCGCAACCGAAAACGGCTGACGGACCGATGCGGTATTACCCAATTCACGGCAACAAAGACATATACATAAATCATCGAATCTTATGGAGAAGAAGGAAGGCAAAGTCATCATATTCTCGGCGCCGTCAGGCTCGGGCAAAACCACCATCGTAAAGCATTTGCTCGATACCCGCAACGATTTGGGTTTCTCGATTTCAGCATGCACCCGCGACAAACGAGGACGCGCCGAGGAAAACGGAAAAGACTATTATTTCCTGTCGCCTGAAGATTTCAAGAAAAGAATCGACAACGACGAGTTTGTAGAGTGGGAGGAAGTGTACCAAGGAAACTTCTACGGCACACTGAAAACCGAAATCCAACGCATCTGGGACGAGGGCAAACACGTGATCTTCGATGTGGACGTAAAGGGCGGACTCAATCTCAAAAACTATTTCGGAGAAAAAGCTCTAGCCGTATTCGTTAAAGTACCGAGCGTGGAAGAATTGGAGAAAAGACTTTCGGCCCGCGCGACTGACAACGAGCACAGCATCTCGCAACGAGTTTTCAAAGCCAAATTCGAGATGGGCTTCGAAAAGAAATTCGACGTTTCCATCCTTAACGAAGACCGCGAAAAGGCTTTCGCCGATGCGGAAAGGATTATCGGAGACTTCTTGGCCTAAACTTTAATGGTCAGCAAATAACAACAGGCGCATCGGAAGGCGCGCTATTTTTTTCACGAAAAACGGGAAAGCATGAAGATCGGACTGTTCTTCGGGTCGTTTAACCCTATCCACGTCGGCCATTTAATTATTGGCGAGTCTATGCTGGAACATGCCGGATTCGACCAAGTATGGTATGTGGTTTCGCCACAAAACCCTTTCAAATCAAGAAAATCCCTCCTACACGAATTCGACCGGTATGATATGGTAGTCGCGGCGGTGGAAAAGAATGACCGCCTTAGCCCTTGCGACGTGGAATTCAGGATGCCGAAACCGAGTTATACGGTGGATACGCTGGCGTATTTGGGAGAAAAACACCCTAATTACGACTTCAGCGTAATCATTGGAGGCGACAACCTTTCGCATTTTCATAAATGGAAAAACCACGAAGTCATTCTTGAAAAAGGAGTAGTGGTTTATCCGCGTCCCGGAGCGAAACCCAGTCGCTTCGACGATCATCCGAACGTTAGGTTTATCGACGCCCCAATGGTAGACATCTCGGCCACTTTTATCAGGGAAAATATTAGGGAAGGAAAATCTATCCGCTACTTAGTGACCGAACCGGTTATGGAGTTAATAGATTCCCGCAGGTATTTTCTCTAAACTCTCCGCCTATTTCATATTTACGCAAGTCCCGTTTCTCAAAAAATATCAAAAAGGAAGCCGCCCGTTGGGGGCGGCTTCAGTTCATGCTGATGAGTGAGCATGGAAACTAAACGGAAACGGAGAAATTATGTCTATTAGTACTGGATGATTCTTTTTCTTTGATATAGCTTCTGGTAGTCAAATACTTGCGATCAAATTCGGATTCGGGCTCGGGAAAAGGCTGACGTTTTGTGCTGATTCGCACTAAATACACCGTGTCCATCACCGCACAAAGCCCTCCGGCCAACACGAAGAAGAAGCCAAACATACCGTCTGAATAAACGGTGTAGAGCAATACGCTAAAAGAGAGAGTGCCCACCAATTTCGACCAAGCTATAAGTTTAGATCCATTTTTATAATAAGGATCGAGCGAGAGCATGATATAACCAAACGACATGATGATATTGGTTATCAGCGCACTCATCGGACCCAGATTTTCGTTCAGATCTACGGTCGTGATAAATATATATTGCATCCAAGTAAGGAAAACCAACACCGCAGTCACCCCGATATACCAGTAAAGGTTTCTGGGAGTCTCTATCAATTGGGATTTTCCCCAACGGTACAAAGCGTACAAAACGAAAATGTCTAGACCTAACCAAATCCGGTTGATCAAAACACCTGTACTGTTACCGGGAAGAATACCGTGACGTTCGGGAATAAAGAAGGACACCGCAAGGTCTCCGCTAATACTTAGGCAGATGGCCGCGATAGGCAATAAAAGCACTTTCCGGGCCACCCCTTGCCTTATGGCCAAAAGATAAACCATGGCCCAAGCCACAGCGCCCACCGCATACAACGCATAGTGCCAGTTTTGGTATGAATCTAATATAGGCGCCGTAATAATGCCTAACGACGGAATATTTAATGTCATGCGCTTACAGACTAATCGGTTTCTGAAGATTGGTTTTAGGACTTTTCACACGAAAAAGCCCAAACCAGAAGTATAACGTGCCGGAAACCATAACCCAGGCTCCGCTTTGGCGTGAAAAATTCGCCTTAGGCGCTAGCACCGGCACATTATCCATTTTTTTCCGTATCCAAACCTCTCCGTTAATCCCCTTAGGGCCAGAGAAAACGAATGACCCATCGCCCACTAAAAGTTATCGGGGCGTTCCGCCAATCGCATGGGCTAATATCAGGCTTAGGGAGCCGTCTAACAAAAAAATGTGACGTATGACCTGAATGGTGGTACGAAAACAAAAACGGCCCCTAACAGGAGCCGTTTTTCATTTTTATATCCGGAAACCGAGCTTAACTAAACACGCTCAATCTTGCGAACAAATCGTCTTTATGAGTCTTGGATAGCGGAATCGCTTCCTTTCCGATCATGACATGATTCACGCTGACGGCCTCAATATCATTCAGGTTAATGATATAGGATTTGTGACATTGGAAAAAGTACTCGGGAAGCTCCTTCATAAAGGACTTGAACGAATTCCTGATCAAGTATTGGACGTTCCCCTGACAGCTGATTTCCAAATAATTACCGGCTCCTTTTACCCACTGTACATCGCTCAGCTTCACTTTGGTAAAAAGGTGATCTTGCTTAACGAAAATCGCATCCTTTACAGACATGCGTCCTTCGCTGGCTTTCTTCGTCCAGAAATTATTCCAAGCCACCGCAATGGTCGCCCGCAAACCGTCATGCGTAAACGGCTTATTCAAATACGCCGAAGGCTTAGTGTTCATAACACGCTTCATCGTGCCCTCATCAGCGTAAGAAGTAACATAGATATAGGGCACGTCATAGGCTTCGTCAATCATTTTGGCTACAGCCACACCGTCTTTTTCCCCGTTGATATTAATGTCGAGAAGTACCAAATCGGGGTCCAAGTCACGCAAAGCGTCCACAGCCTCCTCAAAAGAGCTAGCTATGCCCACCACTTTGTTACCTCCGCTTTCCAGCGCAAAACGCATATCTTCCGCAATAATCAGTTCATCCTCTACGATAAGGATGTCAAGGCTGTCGTTGAGTATCATTTCACGTCACTTTTTTTGAATTGGATATGGAAGCGGGCGCCGTTACTGTTAGATGTATCAAAATCGGCTTGGCCATGAAGCTGGCGCGAAAGAATCTGTACCAAGCGCAATCCCAAGGAGCTGGCCTTTGAAATATCAAAGTCCGAAGGCAGGCCTTTTCCGTTATCGCTATATGTCATCACCATAAAACCTTCTTTTTCGGCTTCCGAGAACTCAATACGGATATGCCCGGATATTTCCGGAGAAAAGGCGTATTTACAGCTATTCGTTAGAAGTTCGTTCACAATCAATCCCAAAGGCACGGCCACATCCATTTCCAACATCAAATCACGGGACTCGACAGTCAGGGAAACCGGCTTTTGTCCCGGTCCGGAAGGCTTAACTGTATTCAAAACAATATTAGCCAATTGCTCAATATAGTTCCGAATGTCGATATGTGACAGGTCATCGTGAGAGTAGAGTTTCTGGTGGATCAAGGCAATCGATTCCACACGGTTACGCCCTTCATTCAAGGCCTGAATGGATTGCTCGTCATGCGTTGAGGACGATTGTAGGCTCAATAAACTGGAAACAATCTGCAAATTGTTCTTTACTCTGTGGTGGATCTCCTTAAGCAAGGTTTCCTTCTCCTCAAGTGACCTTGAGATAATTTTCTCATTCTCTTCCAACAAGGATTTTTGTTTGTCCAAAGTCTGGTTGACCTTCCGAACAAGAATATTACGACGATACAAAGCGATTGAAAAAGTAGCGACGAGCAACAACCCAAGTCCCAACATTCCCAAGGTAAGAAGTCTTGTACGGTTGGTATAACGAAGCTTCTCAAGTGTCGCCTCTTGCTTCGACAGTTCATAGGTTGTCCGCATATTGCCGATCTCCAAATGAGCCTTTTCTAGATTAAGGCTATCTTTATAAGCTTGGGTCAGCTGAGAGTAGAAATAAGCACTATCCCACTTATGAAGAGCTTCAAAGGATTCTGCCAGAAGGTTTGACGCCTCGATTTTCTGATCCGACAACTTATCTCTTTTCGCCATCAAGTGGCTTCGACCAGCTTGGGTAATGGCATCAGCAAAATCTTCCTGCTGAAACTTCACTTGCGCCAAGGCATTTAACAGCATAGTAGCCGGGTAGGCATCTTTCTGTTCCAAGAAAAAATTAATGGCGTCTTCTACGGCTTTTTTACCTTGTAATGTATCTCCCAGACTCATATTGGTAAGGCCTAGGTTAGCCGATATCATTGCATCTAAGTATAGTTGCGCTCCCTCTTTAGTAGATTCTTGAGCCCTAGAAAAATAATATCTGGCAGAATCAAATTGAGAGTTAAGCCTAAAGGCTTCCCCAACGTTGATACGAGCCATTAATATAACATTCTGCGCATTCATATCAAGACCGTGGGACAAGGACAACTTATGATAGAAAATTGCCTTAGATGAATTTTTTTGGCGGGCACAGATTGTCCCCATTTGTGAATAGGTGGCTGCAAGCCCTGCCTTATCATTTACACTCTCGAATATCTTAATCGCTTTTAAATTATATGAAAACGCTTGTGATAATTCATCAGTATTTATTAGTGCAATACTCCTTTCATTATATGCATCCGCAAGGATTAAAGAGTCCGAAATGTTATTTGCCTCTTCTAAGAGTCTTGTGGAAAAAAAATCTGCTTCTGATCGACTAATTGAAGGAGCTTTGAGAATTTTAGTATATAGGGTTTACTGAAAAAGCCCAGAGGGCTACCCAGCTAGGATATTTTGCCAGACAGTCTTTTCCTGTTTCTTTTCGCCGTCTTGAAGCCATATCCCGTATTTCCAGCTCAAGAAAACAAGGTCAAAAAAGATTTCGCTCTGAAATCTTTTCAAGTTGGCCACGAAGAAAATGCAGGCGATCCATGAAAGCGAAGTGTCCGCTCTCCTTGCCTGTATTTTGTCCAATCCGTGTCCCCGTTTCACTTCCCCGAATTTTCCTTCCGCCCTGCTCCGGTGCCGTTGGTGAAGCGTCCGGTTTTCCTTGCGTTCCCTGATTTTTTCGGGACTTGAGGGAGGCCTTCCCAACGGGGAGCCCACGAATTCCACACCCGCGCCGGACATGGTCTGCCGGGCGTTCCTGTTTCCGTAAATCTTGTCCCCGACGAATTTGCCGAGCTTCATTTCCGGGTTTCTCTCCCCGAAACTGTCGATGTGCCCGCGGATCACTTCCGCGTCACCCTCGTAGTAAGCGTCCCATTGCGCCTTGTCCAGATAGGAATAGCCTTCGTGAAGGCTTACGGACAATTTGGCGCCGAACTCGGTGTCGCTTCCGTTTTTGCCCCGGACTATCGGCCGGACATGGGGCTGGAAGACGTTCACGATGCGGCCGTCCACCCTGTTGGCACCGGTCTCCAGCATGAGCGACTGTTGCCTGGCGATTTCGTGAAGCACCATCAGAATCTTCAAAAACCTGCTTTTTAGGCGTATAACGCCCTTGTTGGCCTCTATGAGGCTGTCGATATGCCGTAGGTTCCGTTCCAGATAATTCAGCTGTCGGCGTGCGCACACGCGCCAGAATTCGGCTCCTTTCCTCTTTTTTCTCGTCGCCCCGACATATTCCCTATGGGCTTTATCCCGGTAAGTCCGGGGCTTTTTGGATAAACCGGAATCCCTGGCGACGGGCCAAAGGAGGTCGATGATTTTCTCCGACTGCACCCTCGCCGTAGCCAACAGCCCAAGGTCCGTGGGGTATGGAATCTCTTGCGGCGCCACCGTCGCGTCGCAGGAGACAACCCGCTTGTCATCTTCGGCGTCCCCGGAATGCCCGTCTTTGGACCCTTCATCCCGATCGCCCTCCGCAATACGGATCCCCTCGTGTTGCAAAAGCGAACTCATCCTGTTAAAATCCCCGTACCCGAGCCGCTTGCGGACCGTCGTGAACAGCGAAGGGTCAAAGGCCTTTTCCGTGGTGAACGAGCCGAGTCCCACGAAATACTGGAGATACGGATTTTCTTTGATTTGTTCTATCGCCTCGGCGTCCGAAACGTTCAGCTTATGCTTCACGATCAGCGCGCCGATGACCAGCCGGGCCGGTTTGCACGGACTGCCCTTGCCCGTCGACATTTTCGATTCGTAGACCAAACCCAATTCCGCCCAGGGGATGGAGTTGGCCAACTTCACCCATCTGTTTTCCGGGTTAAGGCGCCCTATTTCCGGGTCCAAAAAACCTTCTATACTCAATTGCGAGGAACTTGTCTTGATCATAGGTGCAAGGGAAAAAATGCTCTCAGTCCTTTCTAAGGCCAATTTACGAATATTCCCTGTGCTTTGGAAAGGGAAACAAGCTACCTAATCCACTGATAATCTTGTGGTTTTTACTTTTTCAGTAAACCCTATATACGGCGACTTTCTCGTGGGGGGTCTTTTGATTTGTTAAAAGCTGTTTAAGACTGTCAAGTTCCGATGCGCAACAAAAAGGGGCATATATAAAAAAAACAAATAATGTAATTGTTGCTCGCATTTTTATGCTTTTGAGGTCTGAATTTCGAAAAATACAACATTACAATATAAATAAAAAAATAAGAACACATAGGCCTAAATAGAATTATAGGCCTATGATAAAGTTAAGTAATATTAACGTTCTCACACTCGATTATGGGAATGTTACAGACTCTCCACCTTGAGCACCATCAGCATCACTTCGACGAATAAATACAAATGGATCCCAAGTATAAGGTCCGTAAGTTTTACCATCATTCTTAATTACGAAATTTAGCGTATACTTAAGCTTAGCTTCAATTCCGATAGATTCAGGAACATGGCAAGTAACTTTATTTCCGATAAAATTCAGATTCGTAAGAACCTGCTCGCCGAGAACCTGTCCCGAGATACCGATAAACTGTATATCGGCGGTTTCATGATTGTCAGCTGCGATCCACTCCAAGTCATCGCCAGGAGCAACGTCCGTCACCAAGTTATAAGCCGGACCGTCAGGTTGCCCATTGTTGTCGTCTGTCATCGTAACGAAATCCCTTACATCAAAATAAGGAGGTGCAAACATCGGGTTGATAATCGGAAACTGATTAAGAATCTTCTGAGCATCGACCGAAATAGACACGGTAACTAGCTTACTTGTCGTAGTTTCTGACATGATTGTGTTTTTAAAAATAGTTAAATATTATGGTCGCTTAACCCAAGAGCAGGAAACGGGCACGATACTTTCCGGTGTGAGACGATTTTCTCGTTCCCAGATATCCGCTCATAGGCATTGCTTACCGTTCTTTTCATGAAAAATTAAATGGAAACTCTCTTAACCCTACACCACCTCAACTCCGTCTTCACACATCAAAGAAAGTTATCAAGGGAAATATCTTCAATTTAATAATGAAATGTTTATTTTTCTTAACTTCAAAAGCACATCTGCTTAGTTTGCTAAGTAGCAAAATGATTTAGGCAACTAACCTATTAAACACAGACACACTCCCTGACAAAAACATTCAATTCATTAAAAAACAGAAGTTTACAGTGAAAATAAAATCACTGATTTAGTGAAAAGCCAAAAGAACAAAAGGCAATAATTGTAAAATTATTATTTCCAAAACAAAAAAAGTAACATCCTTTGATTTTATTACATCATCTTTTCTCTCCGATTCATCCGACCCGATCGTCTAAAGTCACAATATTAATCATTCAGCCCAAGTACATCGAAAAAATAAACACTCCACAATGGAAACTCTAGCTGGGTTTCATTCACAAATCTTAGTAGCCCAAAGCTCAAAAATGGAAAACGCCAGAACCCTTAAAGGCACCAGCGTTAACATTAAATGTTATGTGCTCTTATTAGGCTTCAACAGTTACATCTGTTACATCAACACCTATGACTGTTAGAACCCGGCTAAACTCATTCAAGTCAGTATGCGCTCTTACTGACACTTTGACAAGGCGAATATCGTTGCGTTCGCCTCTCATTCGCCAAACACCGCCATACGTGTCTCCCTCTTGAAGATTATCCAGTGATTCCCCTGAGATTGGATCCACCAAAAGGCTCGAAATCTGCTTGCCTAACATTCCGCTCAAAGGGCCTAGAGCTTTCACCGCATTCTCATTCGCATTGGCCAAACAAAGGTTTTTATCCAAGGTCAAGAGAATACATGACTCATCGAGTAACCTGAGGCGCTCATGGCCTTCGGAATCCTGACGTGAGACTTCTTCTTGGGTGGCTTGAAGCTCTTCCATATTCTGCCTCATCTCCTCTTCCTGCGCCCGCATCTGTTCGGTAAGCTCTGTCGACTCTTCCAATAGACGCTGAGTGTTTTCGGCTATCTTTACGGACGACACGGCCGAAGCGATATTCTCGGAGATTTTCTCCAAGAATTGGATCTCGTGCTCCTTCAACAGTTTGAACGAGGCTATCTCCAAAACGCCGTATACCTTCTCGTTAATCTGCAAAGGTACGATCACAAGACAAGACGGGTTAGCTTTTCCAAGTCCGGAAGTGATACTTACGTACTCTTCAGGGATATCGGTCAAATAAAGTGTACTCCGCTCTAGCCAAGCCTGACCTATCAAGCCCTCACCCTTACGAACCTTTTGTTCCAAGAATTTCTTTCTGTCCCAAGCATAACAAGCCGCCAACTCCATAAAAGGATCTTCCTCATTTTCATTACCGAGGATAAACAAGCCTCCTTGGTTAGCGCCCACATAACGAACAAGATTTTTAAGAATCTCATCGGCAAGGTTGGCCAGATTATCATTGTTGTTCCGCAGAATATCCGCAAACTTGGCCGTACCTTCGGTCACCCAATTTCTGGCCTGGTCGTCTTCGCTCACTTTTCGCAGGTTGTCACGCATTCCTAGCAAAGCATTACCAAGCAGGTCATTCTTACTCACAGGCTGGAAGTTGGAGCCGTATTTTCCTTTTCCGATATTCTCGGCAAATTCCGACGTTTTCCGGAGATTCTCCGAAAGCGCTACGGTAGCTTCCTCAATCCCAACAATCTCCTTCATCTTCACGGAAACGGCTTTCTTTTTATCCGACTTTCTTTGGGACACGTCACCCTTAGCCAGTTTCTTCAGCTTTTTACTAATGTTTTCAAGCGGGAGCGAGATTGACCGGGCCAAAAGCCACGCTACTAAAAGGCCTCCAAGCAAAACCACCAGAGCCATAACCGAATTCACCGTCCAGATATCCTCGTTCAACGCAAGTGCTTTCGCCTCTACTTCCACCATTTCATTCCGGAGTTTGTCTTCCAAGTCCAGAAGTTCCTTCTCAAAAGGCCATACATTTTTGCGGATTTTGAGCAACTCAGCAAAAGCCCCCGCCATTAGCGTCGAGTCCTGATAATCTTCCTTATGACTCAGATCCGAAAGGATGGTCTTTTCTTTTCTGAAAATAGACTCAACCTTTACAAAAGCGTCACCCAGCTTCTCGGACCACTCTTCATGGCCCCACTCAAGCGAGAGCGCACGAACATCGTCGCGCAATATCGGATATTCCTTTTCGTGAATTTTTTTGAGCTGAAGAGTCCCGGATTTCGTAGGAGAATAAACATGTTCCAAAGTCAGCACCTGCGACCGGACGGCTAGCTCGGCCAACTGGCCAAGCTTTTGGATAGAAGGCGCACGCACTTCGGCGTTCGCTTTGCTGGCGTTTGTTTTGCCAATAGACCAATACAGGTTAAGCCCCGCACCTATGGACGAGACCAACACCAGGAGCAAATAGCTCGCAAGTATCCTGTTGTAAATAGAGGAGCGATTCTTTTTCATGGAGCAAAAAAGAGGAGATTATGTTTTATGCGGCTGTATAGAGTGTGTGATCTGTCCAAGCGCCGGAGAAGTTCCCGCTTTCAGGCAACCGCCCCGCCGTTTACATTTCCTGTTTGCCCCGTAGGCTTTATACAAGAATTGCGAATTTCAGAAGGTTAGGCATCGGTCGCAACGACGACTGGCGCAACACCTCCTTGTTCAGCTCAAACCGGAGCCTGCCGTTCTTCCGTATCAGGTTTATAGCGCTTCCCTTGGTGGCGTAACCCGGCTTTTCGGTCACTAAAAGTACAGGGAGGCCTTTCACTTTCTCCTTAAGCAAAAAGAGTCTGTGGCTTTGCCCCGACGACACGTAAGCAATGTGACATTCTCGCCCTTCGCCCAAGCTTTCAATTCTTTTCACAACTATCCGCCGGCCGTCCAGTCTCTTGGTACGGGCCATCTCCCTCAGGCTTTCCTCCACCGGCGATTCTCCAAGCACTCCGATAACGAAATCCCCTTCCGAAACCTGCTCAGGCCATTCTATAAACCTGGCAAAAATATACATGAAAACCTGATGGTACTTGTAGCTGTCTGTTTGAGCGGAAAGCGGCAAGGCCATCATCACAAAAAAAACCAAACACAGTATACGCTTAAAATACATCATGCTTCCGCGTTATGTCCATCCGTTGTTCGTAAGGAAATTACAACGAAAAAATAAATATGGCACGAGTAAAACAAATATTTCAACGACTAAATCTATAATTAGGGACATTTTCTGTCCTAGACATTTCATATAAAGTCCCCGACAAGGCCCTTTGCCCATGTTAGCCACAACTGGCTAAAGTTCGAATATGTCGCCTGTTTTTAGTACTTTTGCCCATTCGGACACGCTATAGACGGCTATTTCCCGAATACGGAAACAGCTCAGCCTAAACCCGTAAGCGGGGCGTCCGTACAAAAAGAGGGCAATGGCGAAACCCGTACGCAAGAAAATCGGGATTTCCCCAAGAAAATACACTTGACAGATGATTGAGAAACTGGAAGAGATCAAGGACAGGTTTGATGAATTGTCCAGGCTTATCGTACAACCCGACGCCATGTCGGACATGAAAGCCTACACCAAGCTCCTTAAGGAATACAAGGACTTGGAGAAGGTCGTCAAGAAATACGAGGAATACCGGGCCGTAATCGACGGGATAAAGGAAGCCAAGGCGATCCTCGACACCGAAAAGGATCCCGACTACCGGGAAATGGCCAAAGCCGAGATCGATGAGCTGACTCCACAGCAAGAACCGCTGGAAGAGGCACTCAAGCAAATGCTCATCCCGAAAGACCCGAACGATTCGAAAGACTGCATCTTGGAAATCCGCGCGGGTACGGGAGGCGACGAAGCGGCCATCTTCGCCGGCGACCTTTTCCGTATGTACCAGCGTTTCGCCGAGAAGTCTGGATGGAAAATCGGCATCATGGACCTTACCGAGGGAACCTCGGGCGGATATAAGGAAATCATCGCCAACGTATCGGGCGAAGACGTGTACGGACAGCTCAAGTTCGAATCCGGAGTACACCGCGTACAGCGCGTGCCGGCCACCGAAACCCAGGGCCGTATCCATACGTCGGCCGCTACGGTAGCCGTATTGCCCGAGATGGAGGAAGTGGACGTAGACGTGAACATGAACGATATCCGTAAGGATATCTACTGCTCTTCCGGACCGGGTGGCCAGTCGGTAAACACCACATATTCGGCCATTCGCCTTACTCACTTGCCTACCGGGCTTGTGGTAACATGCCAAGACGAGAAATCCCAGATCAAGAACTTCGACAAAGCGCTGAAAGTGCTCCGCGCGAGGCTCTATGATTTGGAGCTCCAAAAACATAATGAAAAAGTGGGGGCGCAAAGGCGCTCGATGGTAGGTAGCGGCGACCGTTCCGACAAAATCCGTACTTACAACTACCCACAAGGCCGGGTAACCGACCACCGTATCAATATGACGGTTTACAACCTGCCCGACGTGATGAACGGAAGTATCGCCGAGTTTATCGAAGGTCTCCGCATCGCTGAAAACGCCGAGCGCATGAAGCAGGAAAACGAGGGAATGGAATAAGGAATTTTGAAGGAATAAATCCTTTTTGGTCTTTGGTATCGGGTATCAGGTATTTGGTCCTGTAGCGATTTTCGGCCGTAGGCCAAAACAAGGAAATTATTCTTGACGCATTTCTAAATGACATAAACTCAAAACGCCGGACCACGCAACTGACGACACATAATTCGTGTCATTTCAGTACCGGGTCCGGCGATTTTTCCGACGCACGGGGCTTTTTTACAATTCACTTTTATACCTAAACGCTATGGGAATCCGACTTCGTAACGCTTTTGCCTTGCTTTGCCTTCTTACGGCTTTCTTCGCTTGCGATCCCGAAGACGAAACCATAACGGCGGACCCCAACATCAAACTAGAGTTCTCGACCGACACGATTTCTTTCGACACTCTACTCACCGGCTACAGATCCATCACCCAAAGGGTCAAAATCTATAACCGCGACAAAAACGCTGTCAGAATCTCAAGCGTCTTTCTTTCGGGCGAAGACGAATCGCCTTATCGGATGACACTGAACGGCGAAACGACACCTATAAGGGAGGACCTCGTTTTGAACGGCAGCGACAGTCTGCTTATATTGGTGGATGTGGAAGTTCCGGAAGACAGCAGACCGGAGATATTCAAACAAGAAGGAAACATCACCTTCCTTACCAACGGCAACAGCCAAAGCGTAAAACTGCTCACTTGGGCCCAAAACGCCGTAACAATCGGCAAACAAAGCATTACGGAAGATCTCCTATTCTCTGACCCGCGTCCATATTGGCTCAAAGACACCATAACGGTGGAAGAGGGCACTACGCTAATTTTGGGAGAAGGAACAAAAATATTGGCCGATCCCGGGGCTTCGATCGTGATCAGAGGAAAACTCAAGGCCCAAGGCCTACCGGACAACAGGATTCTGATAAGAAACATCCGCCAAGACGGACTTTACAAGCACGGCCCCGGACAGTGGGAGGGAATCTCACTCACCGCCAACGCACAAGCCTCCCTGTCTTTCACCGACATTCTCAACGCCAAAACCGCCATAAGCGCAGACGGCAGAGAAGGAACCGCCCGGCTGGAGATGGAAGGGAGCAAACTGGAAAACTGTTCCGAAAGCAACCTCATAGCCATCAATACCAAAATCCAAGCGAAAAACTGCCTGTTCGACAACGCCGGCGACCGGGGAATTGTCCTTTTGGGTTCCGAGGCCGAGTTCACGCACTGCACCATCGCCAATTACGGCTTCCAGCTTGTGCCACGTTTCGAAACGCTTTGGATCAGCGACAAGGCCCAAGTAGGGGAGAAAGAGGAGTCATATTCGAAAAAAACCAATGCCCGATTCCGCAACTGCATAGTAACCGGAAACTCGCAGGAAGAACTGGGAATCACCCTCAAACTTCCCGAATCAACCGTATCCTTTAGCAGAAGCCTTCTGAAAACCCAAAGTCTGGATAAATGGCCCGACAACAGGCGAATAGCCGGGGAATATTCAAAAATAATGTTCCAAAACCCCGCCGAATTCGACTATAGGCTAGACAGTCTGGAAGTATCGCCCGCCAAGGATTATGGCCTGCCGGCCAATACGGAAAGGGATCTGGAAGACAAAACCCGCGACGAAAAACCCGACGCCGGAGCCTATGAGCAAGTAATCAAGGAAAAGAAAAGCTAATCCGCCAAGTCAAACGGAATAACATAGGGTTTACTGAAAAAGTAAAAACCACAAGATTATCAGTGGATTAGGTAGCTTGTTTCCCTTTCCAAAGCACAGGGAATATTCGTAAATTGGCCTTAGAAAGGACTGAGAGCATTTTTTCCCTTGCACCTATGATCAAGACAAGTTCCTCGCAATTGAGTATAGAAGGTTTTTTGGACCCGGAAATAGGGCGCCTTAACCCGGAAAACAGATGGGTGAAGTTGGCCAACTCCATCCCCTGGGCGGAATTGGGTTTGGTCTACGAATCGAAAATGTCGACGGGCAAGGGCAGTCCGTGCAAACCGGCCCGGCTGGTCATCGGCGCGCTGATCGTGAAGCATAAGCTGAACGTTTCGGACGCCGAGGCGATAGAACAAATCAAAGAAAATCCGTATCTCCAGTATTTCGTGGGACTCGGCTCGTTCACCACGGAAAAGGCCTTTGACCCTTCGCTGTTCACGACGGTCCGCAAGCGGCTCGGGTACGGGGATTTTAACAGGATGAGTTCGCTTTTGCAACACGAGGGGATCCGTATTGCGGAGGGCGATCGGGATGAAGGGTCCAAAGACGGGCATTCCGGGGACGCCGAAGATGACAAGCGGGTTGTCTCCTGCGACGCGACGGTGGCGCCGCAAGAGATTCCATACCCCACGGACCTTGGGCTGTTGGCTACGGCGAGGGTGCAGTCGGAGAAAATCATCGACCTCCTTTGGCCCGTCGCCAGGGATTCCGGTTTATCCAAAAAGCCCCGGACTTACCGGGATAAAGCCCATAGGGAATATGTCGGGGCGACGAGAAAAAAGAGGAAAGGAGCCGAATTCTGGCGCGTGTGCGCACGCCGACAGCTGAATTATCTGGAACGGAACCTACGGCATATCGACAGCCTCATAGAGGCCAACAAGGGCGTTATACGCCTAAAAAGCAGGTTTTTGAAGATTCTGATGGTGCTTCACGAAATCGCCAGGCAACAGTCGCTCATGCTGGAGACCGGTGCCAACAGGGTGGACGGCCGCATCGTGAACGTCTTCCAGCCCCATGTCCGGCCGATAGTCCGGGGCAAAAACGGAAGCGACACCGAGTTCGGCGCCAAATTGTCCGTAAGCCTTCACGAAGGCTATTCCTATCTGGACAAGGCGCAATGGGACGCTTACTACGAGGGTGACGCGGAAGTGATCCGCGGGCACATCGACAGTTTCGGGGAGAGAAACCCGGAAATGAAGCTCGGCAAATTCGTCGGGGACAAGATTTACGGAAACAGGAACGCCCGGCAGACCATGTCCGGCGCGGGTGTGGAATTCGTGGGCTCCCCGTTGGGAAGGCCTCCCTCAAGTCCCGAAAAAATCAGGGAACGCAAGGAAAACCGGACGCTTCACCAACGGCACCGGAGCAGGGCGGAAGGAAAATTCGGGGAAGTGAAACGGGGACACGGATTGGACAAAATACAGGCAAGGAGAGCGGACACTTCGCTTTCATGGATCGCCTGCATTTTCTTCGTGGCCAACTTGAAAAGATTTCAGAGCGAAATCTTTTTTGACCTTGTTTTCTTGAGCTGGAAATACGGGATATGGCTTCAAGACGGCGAAAAGAAACAGGAAAAGACTGTCTGGCAAAATATCCTAGCTGGGTAGCCCTCTGGGCTTTTTCAGTAAACCCTAACATAGAATATCAAAAAAAGCCCGGGCGTGCCCGGGCTTTTTTTAGTCTCTGTTTTAGCGTTTCATAAAACGCCAATATTTTAGTCGGTCAGCGCATCGTAACAGTATAGGTTTCTTTACTCGGAAACCAAGCGAAACAACTAGCAGTCTCTTTACGCCACACCGCTTTGCGCTAAATCCCGATTACAAAAGCTCTTCGATTTTCTTCTGAAGCTCTTCTCCGTGAAGGTTTTTCGCTACGATTTTTCCTTCGGCGTCAATCAATACAGTGTGAGGGATTCCTTTTACGCCATACTGCTTGGCGGCGGCGTTGCCCCAGCCTTTAAGGTCAGAAACGTGTTGCCACTCCAACCCGTCATCTTCGATAGCCTTGAGCCACTTGTCTTTGTTTTCGTCAAGCGATACGCCGAACATCTGGAAGCCTTTGTCTTTGTACTTCTTGTAAGTGGCCACCATTTCAGGGTTTGCGCGACGGCAAGGTCCGCACCAAGACGCCCAGAAATCGATCAATACAGGCTTTCCTTTGAATGAAGAAAGCGAAATGCTGTTGCCTTCAGCATCGTTTTGGCTGAAGTCCGGAGCCGGCTGGCCGATAGCCACTGCTTCGAGAATATCAAGATCCTTACGCAAACGCTTAACTGACGGAACTTCCAAATAAGCCGTATCCATCAATCCCAAAACCTCTTTCCAGAGTCCGAGATCATCACGCTCGCGACGGGCGATAACGTCCGTAAGAAGGAAAGGCACAGCCGCCGATTTCGGGTTGGCCTTCACATAAGCAACAACTTTCTCCGTTCCTTGCTTCTGCAAACCCTCATAAGCTTTGATTATACGCTCCTGTTCAGCTTTGTTCTTTTCCGCCGCCGCTTTCTGATATTCCTGCCCCAGAGCTTTTTGCTGTTCCTCGATAGATTTGAGAGAATCCATCGCCGCATCATACCCGGCTTGGACCACAGATCCTTCAAACTTGTTCGAACGTGGATCGTTCAGGTTGATTGTCGCGGTCATGCTCGACTTCTTGTCGGCCAAAAATTTGGTTGCACCACGCTGGCCGTCCACCTTAAGGTAGAGCGCTTCCGGCATCTCAAGCGAAGCCTGGAACGCAAATGCTTTGGTAGAATCCACCGATACGGTATCGATACCCACCAAATCGTTGCCTTCGGCATTCACTCGGGCCAAAACCAACTTAGCGCCTGTTTCAGCGCCTTCAAGCGTTCCTTTGATCGTAAAACCATCCGTTTTCTGATCTTGCGGAGCACAAGCCGCTAACATACTGGCGCATGCGGCCACTGTCAAAAACTGTCTCATGGGGTAATAATTAGATAAAGCCTATAAGAGTTATTCATGTCAATATAAGGATTTGAAGTCCGCTTTCCCAAACTTCGGCCAATAATGCAATAGTCCGAGCCCCTAATGAGTGTGGGAGCGGAGCAGACAAGCGGATTGATAATTGCCGACCGAATCGTTACCTTCGCGGTATCTGGCCGCTCTGCGCAATCTCCGCCAAAAGCCTTTGCTTTTAGGCGCTTGCCCGGCGGGGCCAAAAGACAAACGGGACTTAGCATCGTTACAAGACAGATCAATGGAGAAAGAAATAAGGGTGCGCTTTGCGCCGAGCCCAACAGGGCCTTTGCATATCGGCGGCGTGAGAACAGCGCTCTACAACTACCTGTTCGCGAAGCATAACAACGGAAAATTCCTGCTTCGGATCGAAGACACCGACCAAACCCGCTTCGTGCCGGGCGCCGAAGAGTACATTCGCGAATCGCTGAGCTGGTTGGGCATCACGCCCGACGAAGGCGAAGGCTTCGGCGGACCATACGGCCCGTACAAGCAGTCGGAACGATCGGAAATCTACCGCGAGTACGTAACGAAATTGATCGAGGAAGACAAGGCTTACTACGCCTTCGACACCGCCGAGGAACTTGAGGAAATGCGCGAACGCCTAAAGGCCGCCCGCGTGGTTTCGCAAACCTACAATGCGCTGACGCGGGGCACGATGAAGAACTCGCTGACGCTCTCACCCGAAGAGGTAAAGCAGCGCATGGACTCCGGCGACCCTTACGTAGTGCGCCTCAAAGTCCCGAGAAAAGAAGACATCCGCTTCAAGGACGCCGTTCGCGATTGGGTACTCGTCAACACCGACACCCTCGATGACAAAGTTCTCCTTAAATCGGACGGCCTGCCCACTTACCATTTGGCCAACGTAGTGGACGACCACCTGATGAAAATCACCCACGTAATCCGTGGCGAAGAGTGGCTTCCGTCGGCGCCTATCCACGTGCTCCTGTACCAATTCCTCGGTTGGGACGCTCCTGAGTTCTGCCACTTGCCGCTCTTGCTCAAGCCGGACGGCAACGGAAAACTCAGCAAGCGCGACGGCGACAAGCACGGCTACCCGGTATTCCCGCTTGACTGGAAAGATCCGCAATCGGGCAACCTTACTATGGGATTCCGAGAGCAAGGCTACTTGCCGGAGGCCATGGTCAACTTCTTGGCTTTCTTAGGCTGGAACCCGGGCGACAACCGCGAGCTGTTTACCCTTGAGGAGCTTGAAAAGGAATTCACCCTTCCGCGTATCGGTAAATCGGGCGCCAAGTTCGACATCAACAAAGCGAAGTGGTTCAACCAACAATACCTAAAGAACACGCCTAACGAGCGCTTGGCCGAAACCCTCTTGGCCGACCTCGAAGAAGCGGGCTTGGAGACCGACGCCGTAAAAGCCAACAAGGTTTGTGAAGCCTTGAAAGAGCGTGTCACCTTCCCAAAAGACTTCTGGGAAACAGGCAAATACTTCTTCGTAACGCCTGAGGTATACGACGAAAAAACCGTCAAGAAAAAATGGACAGCCGAAGCCGTAGGCGTACTGACAGCTTATAAAGAAGCTCTCGAGAACTTCGAAGGCGACTTTACGCAAGACGTTGCCAAAGAAACGCTCAACGACGTATTGGAAGCCCAAGGCGTAAAAATCGGCCGTATTATGCAGGCCCTCCGCGTAGCCGTTTCCGGACAAGGATCGGGAGCCGACCTTATGTTCACGCTCGAAATCCTCGGAAACGCGACCGTAGCGCAACGCATCGGACTGGCTATCGAAACACTTAAGGACAGGGTAAAAAGCTAAGCCCGGCTATGTCCAAACCCATAACGAACAGCGAAAGTCCAACTCCGGGCTTTCGCTTTTTTGTATCCGGAGCGACGGCAGAAACCTATTGGCGAAAAAATACCCCGAAGCGTTATCTTTTTCCCCTCAGTCACGTTCCTAACACCTAGGCCCGGCAAACAGTCCTTGTTGGGCAAATAATTAAAGTACAATACAATGAACCAAGATTTTATCGGCGAACTCTACAAGGCGCACTGCTGCAAAGCCCACCTTCCCGGTCACACGGAAGTATGCCACTTTGTGGAAGACCTGCTGAAGGTGCTCTTCCCCGAACTTTCCGACAAATCATTTCACAGCAAGGAAGAAATCTCGGTTTTCTGTCGCGCCCTCGCTACCCGGCTGGAAGGTCTGCTGACCAAGATTCCGGAAAAACTGCCCGAAACCCCGGCCAGCCTTGCGGGCAAGACCATGTTCGAATTGCCTGAAATCCGCAAGAGGCTAATGAACGACGCCCGAGCGATCGCGGAAGGTGACCCCGCCGCCGGAAGCATGGCTGAAGTGATACGCACTTATCCTGGATTTTACGCCGTAGCCATTCACCGGGTCTCTCACGAAATGCATCTGTTGGGCATTCCGCTTATCCCGCGTATCCTTTCCGAATTCGCCCACGCAAAGACAGGCATAGACATACACCCCGGCGCCACCATCGGCGACCGATTTTGCATTGACCACGGCACGGGAATAGTGATAGGGGAGACAGCCATAATCGGCGACAACGTGAAGATATACCAAGGCGTAACCCTCGGCGCCCTAAGCGTAGAGAAATCTCTGGCGGGAATGAAGCGCCACCCGACTATAGAAGACAACTCGGTAATATACGCCGGCGCCACCATCTTGGGAGGCAACACTACCGTAGGCAACAACAGCGTGATAGGCGGTAACGTCTGGCTAACGCGAAGCGTGGAACCCTACACCACGGTTTATCACAAACCCGAGATAGTAGCCAAAACCCAACCCGATAGCGAATCCGGATTGGATTTTATTATCTGAGACTAAAGTTCTCAAAAAAACACAAGCCCCTTTTAACGCTGTTTAGGTATTAAAAGGGGCTTTTTCACTTCGGAAAGTACCATCTGTTTCCTTAATCACAAGGCAGGGAAACGGAGGCTACAAATACTTGTGGAGACATTGATTTCCTAATCCCACCTTATCCTTGAAATCTCATTCTCCATAGACACATCTTATTATTTTCCTTCACGATTCTCCCTCGTTAACGGATCTTGACAATAATCATAAACCAAAACTCAATTGAATATGTCCAAATCACTCTCATATTTATTAATTTGAACATGTGTTTGTTTCATTATCTCTCTAATGAGGCAAAAGAAAGAAATACATTCAATCACAAAGAAAAATGCGAGTGGAGACCAGCGACCACCGAAAAAACGGGGCGGTTCTGAAAAGCCTTATGAGTAAGCACAATTAAACAGGTATAAACAACTATGGAATGGTATCTCAAAGTACTGAGGAACTATGCGAATTTTAACGGAAGGGCGCGTAGAAAAGAGTATTGGATGTTTGTTCTAATGCATATGCTTCTTACACTAGGCGTATTTATTATGCTTGCTCTTGTCAGCTTGGCAGCTGAATCGGAAACCATCTTTTTCGCTGGTTATGCTCTCATAATCATTTATAGTTTAGCGATACTTATCCCGTCGTTAGCTGTAGCGGTCCGCAGGTTGCATGATATTGGAAAAAGCGGAACTTGGTTCTTTATCTATTTCGTTCCCCTAGTGGGCCCGATTTGGCTTTTGGTGCTATTGGCTTCCGAAGGTGACTATAAGGACAACCAATACGGAAGGAATCCGAAAAGTACACTTTTCGAAGAAAGCCTGAATATCTAACTCCATTTTCTCCAATAACAAAAAGGCCCGTACGATTTACGCACGGGCCTTTTTGATAAGTATCTGTCTCAAACCAGCAAAAACAAAAACACCAACGGAAATACAATCCCGGCCAAGGCCAACTTCCAGCCCCGGCGACCAAAACCATTTTTGCCCGCCGGAATCATCATACCCGTAATGGCGATCACCAACATGGCCACCCCGAAAATATCCGAATACCAAATCCAGTAATCGCTTGTCGATTTATGCAGGAGCATCGTATGCCCCACAAAAGGCACCTTGCGCTTGTATTCCAATTCGCCTTTGCCCGTTTTGGTGTCCACGTCCAGCACTATGTTCGACTTATAATACACCCGCAACTCTCCCTTGCGTAGTCGGTGCCCGTCATACTTTCCGGCCAGATCCCACTGTTTCGAAAAACCTAAAATAAAACCCTTATTGTCCCAGCCTTCCGCCGTTTTCGGCTTCGCTAGCTCCACACTTTTTTGTTCATATGTGTAGTCCATCGGGTACCAGTCCTTGCGGTGGTTCAGGATAATTCCCGAAAAAGAGAAAGCTATAATTAATCCGAGATAAAAAAATGAAAAGTCACGGTGAATCTGTCTGCTTGTCCACTTCATAATGTCCGTCGGGTTAGTTTGTCGTTAACGAATTCGCCACAAAGGGCAACCGCAAATATCAACACACCCGCCTGATACGCAAAAAAAATCGCCCTTCGGCAGAGTTTGTACGGCCAACGACAGATTTTCACACAATGTAAAACCTCCACATATTCAAGCAACAACCCTTTAGGAAAAGAAACGCAGTGAAGTCTCCCTTTGCGCAGGTATTGCACACAAAAGAAAAATGGCCATCCAATTACCGAGATCAAATCTTCTTTCTCAAAAAAGTAGGACGAAGGCAGACGTAAGAAGAAATGACAAAGCGTTTGTTGTGGTCCATAAAACCAACATCAAACACCTTAAGTATCGGAAGGGGGATTATCGCATACTTGGCCGTTGCAAGGCCGTAGAGCTCTTGAGAGAGCTCTGGACGGGACTATTTTCCAGAACATACCGCATTCTGGCCACTTGGTCTTTTGTAAACATATTCATGCAGGAATCGTCAGTGTAGTCCATGTAATTCTGTGTAAGCGCAGGCTCTCCGCCACAAGAGGGCGGCCCGTTATCACAGTTTTTCGTTCGCCTTGATACCAACGGTGTATCTTCGCAATAATCGTCATACTCCGCACAGTCGGCATTTTCGATTTTCCCCCAAAGATGTTCCAAGCCCAGAAAATGCCCCATCTCATGGGTCAATGATCTACCGAGGTTCGAACCGCCTTCAAGATCCGAGGTCCCAAAATGAGGGCTCGTAATCACAATCCCGGTCGTAATAGAGGCGCTAATATCCTCAAGACCCGCAATGTCCGCCTTCGGAAAGGAAGCTTGCCCCAAGATCCTGTTCGGCTCGAAGGGAAATACCCAAATGTTGATATACCGCTGAGTGTCCCAATATCCGTACTTGGGGAGGGTATCGAAAAACCAGCCCTCGCTATCCGTGTCATCTACATCATCCGTATTCTCCGAAACGTCGTGGCCGTTTATCCTGGTAATCCCGCTAGTTGGGTTTCCGTCGGGATCTATTTCAGCGAACTTGAATTCTATTTTCGCATCCGTCCCCAAAGGATGGGTATTGTATCCCAGGGTTCCGGGCTTTTTTCTGAAATCATCATTCAGAGTCTTTATTTGGCCAATGATACGCTCTTCCGAAAGGTTATAACCTGTTCCGGTCTCTTCTCCAGTGTGTATTATATGTACCACCACCGGCAGGATGTAAACGGCTTCGGTTGTCTCTTCTTCATCGGGCCGGGAGTCCTCCAGCGCCTCATTATCAGCACAGGAGAACAAAAAGACACTCAATAATAATATGGAAAAAACGATTCTGTTGGTCATTATCTCAATCAAGGTATGGGAGTGCGCCACTTAATGGTTCGCTGGGGTATGGTATGGCCTGGACCGCCTTTACTTTAATGGCCTAACGGGCTTATGTTCCCTTCTTTGCGAAAAGGGTTAAGATATGAGCGCCATACCTTAACCCTATAATGTCTTGAATACGGTTACGCTCGCAGGAACGCTAACCAAATCCGGATTTTTTTATTGTTCCTTTATCCGGTCAAACAGAATATAGGCTTCGACATATTTCCGGTGCTCTTCGCTTGTCAGTTTTTCCAATAAGTCAAAAGACGCGATATAACTTACGAGGCTCCCGTTCGAGGAGATGAACTTTCCGTCTTGAACCACGGAAACATGGCTATCATCGGCGACTTTCAGTTTCGGATATTCCGATTTCAACGATTCTCCGCCCGTCACGTAAGTTACAATTTCCTTATTGTCGGCTATCCCTGTCTCTCCTATCAGGAAAGCCCCCGCACAATGGCTTGCGATATAATCGGTCTTTTTGTTCTGTTCCTGTACAAATTTCACCAGCTTTTTGTCCGATGTCTGGTTTGCCGGATTATATGAACTTGGCACCACGAGCACCTTCAGCTCCGGAACCTTATCGATAACATAATCCGGCGTTATCTTTAATCCATGAGCGCTACGGTAAGTCTTGTTTTCAGGCCCAATTGTTATGACATTGAAAAGGGGCTTTTTATTGATGTCCCTGCACGAAAACACATCCAAAGGCGCCACAACCTCATTGATGATAACCCCTTCGAAAACCAGAATCCCGATAGTCGGAATATTGCTGTCCAATACTTTTCCCATAACATGTTTTTGCGTTAAAGCTCCCTCTGCGGTTTCTTTATTGCCCCGATTCGAGCAACCGAAAGCGATAAAACCGATGATGCCAAATAAGAGTATTCTCTTCATCTTACGATTGGTTTGGTTTAGACTCTCTTGTCTTAACACAAATGTATGGGGCGTCTAAATGATAAATCTTAATCAAGATTAAGAACCGGATTTTTTCGCTTCACTTTGCTCACGAATTCGGGGGACAACCCTAGGTAGGACGCAATCATGTATTGGGGAACCCTGCGGGCGAACTCAGGATTATTGGCTATAAAATGCTTGAACAGTTCCTCGCCGGACATGCTAAACATATATTCAATCCTTTTTTGGGATGAGATATAAGTTTTTTCCATAATCTTCCGGAAGAACCTCTCCAATTTCGGAATCCTCCGACACAACTCGTCAAATCTCTCCCGGCTTAGTTCCAGCAACTCAGCATCTTCGGTCGCTTGGATATACAGTTTTGAAGGGATGTCGTTGATTAAACTTTCATAGTCCGTAATCCACCACTTATCAATTCCAAAATGGATAATCTGCTCGTTCCCTTTACTGTCAATATAATATAGCCGGACACAGCCCTTGACAACGAAATATCTTGATTTGCACAATTGCCCTTCCCGAAGTAAAAAATCTTTCTTATTCAACTTCTTAACCCTTAGGAAAGATTGGAACACCTCGTTTTCGTTATCCGAAAAACTCACGTACCGCCTGATATATTCCGTCAACTCCGGATTTATTATTTGCAAACGACTTGTCATATACACCAATAAAAAATTACCCTCTAATTATTGTCACACAAGTTCAATATAACCCGCCGCACAGTACATGACAAAAAATGGCTTTCCGAATCATTGCGTAATTTTGAGTGACCAAACTTAAACCCGCAAAACGATTGGAAAGCCAGTTCGAATATACAAAACTACAGACCTTAATTACCAGTGAACCCGAGTTAAAGAAACTGAATAAGGCCCGACTAAAACTGCTTTGTTACCTGATAACCTCGTTGATCAAAGTCCAAAAGGTTGGTTTCAGACACCTTTCGGAAGGATACGATTCGGGAGCTACGGTGACGTCCAACATGAGGAGGATTCAGCGTTTCTTTGCCAAATTCGAATTTCCGGAAGAGGGCTTTTCCCGGCTTATCATCAGGATGATTCCCGTCAAAGGGAAATACCGGATCGCCATTGACCGGACCAACTGGAAGTTCGGGAAAAGGAACATCAACTTGCTGTTTCTCTGCGTTGTATACAAAGGCGTGGGTATTCCGTTGATATGGAAAGTGCTTGGGGACAAGAAGGGGAATTCGAGCACAGCCGAACGAAAAGACCTACTCGGGAAATTTATCGAATGGTTCGGTTCGGATATGATCGAACACATTACGGCGGACCGGGAATTTATAGGCGAAGAATGGTGGGAATTCCTGCTGGAACACGGGATCCCTTTTTACATCCGCATCAAGGAAAACGCGTTAATAGGATTGCGTGGCGGAAGATTCGTAAACGCCAGGCGATTGTTTGCACCCCATAAGCTGAAAGTCGCCTATTTTCATCCGACTTCCGTGACGATCGCCAAGGTGAAGGTGTATGTTTCGGGAATGAAGTACATCGAGAACGGAAAGCTCGAATACTTGATCCTCGCGTCTCCGAAAAACACTCGGGAAAGCTTGGAGATTTACCGTGAACGCTGGCAGATAGAAACCATGTTCAGAGGCTTCAAAAGTGCGGGCTTCAACCTTGAGGATACGCATTTACAAGATTACGGAAGGATAAACAAGTTGCTGTGTGTCATAGCAATAGCGTTTATCTGGTCGTATAATATCGGGATTTTCAAACACGATGAGGAGAAGCCGATCAAGATCAAAAAACACGGGAGAAGGGCGAAAAGCTTTTTCTCGTACGGCCTTGAGGAAATAGCCCACGCTCTGATTAATAAGGTCGAAACGAAGATCGAGAGATTATCAGGGCTATTTTTGTCATGTACTTAGAACCCGCCGACAAAAGGTACAATCAAATATCAGCACAACAACAGAATACACCGAAAAATCACTACGACTGGGAAGCCCACAACCTATGACCAGCTCTCAAATAAATATCCTCTACACTATGACATGGATGGTTGTCGCCCAGTCTTTATTATAATCACTTCACCAATATCAAATAAACCATCCTGCTAACGCTTTCACTCTTACTGACAGTAAAGCCTACTTTTTCGGCACGTTCGATTACATCGTCCGTTTCTAATCTCAATTTATCGTACGAGCTTACTTTCTGAATCCACTCCCCATCAATCCGCTCGTGCAGTAAATCCGTAACCCTAACCTTGCGGTCAAAGTAGTCTATCACACAAGTCAGAATTTTTTCATCATCACTTTTAACGGGGATAAATCTCTGCGTGTCGCTTAAAGCAGACGAATAATCACGAAATGAAAGTATCAAACGGCAACTTTCACCCAACAAGTCATAGCAATCGCTCAACAGTTTGTCTAGCTGTTCAAAAGTCGGCAGATGGGAGATCGTATCCCCACAACATACAATTAAATCAACCGGCGAATCGGCTATAGTTTTGATGTTCCTTATATCATCCCGCACCGACTCAATGGGCAATCCCTCATTTCTATCCTTAAGCTCCGAAAGTAATTTGCTGTTGAAATCTACAGCCTTTACTTTATACCCAATCTCACCCAAGGCAATACTTTGGATTCCGCTACCGGCCCCCAAATCAATCGCAAGCCCCGTTTTGTCCGGCCTAATATCATTGCTCAGACAAAAATCTTTGAAGGAGTTTTTCCCTTTCTCAAAATCCCCAATCATCCAAGAATAAAAATCCGCAAGATGGTTATCGTAATGTTCCTTTACTTTCATATTCTTTATCCCATGCGTCTTTTCAAATAGATCACATCCCTACCGAGGCACAAACTAGGAAGTTATTCTTTAAGTGCGACTAAGCGGAGTAGTTGTTCGCTCCCTTAGCCCTTTCTTCCCCTCCTCCTTTTAACGTACCGAAGCCCCAACGTACATACCAAGGCCAGTACATAATCAAGCAACAACCCTTTAGGAAAAGAAGCGTGGTGGAGAAAGCCCTCTTTGCTCAAAAATTGCTCATAAAAGGGAAATGGCCAGCCTATCACTAAGGCCTCATCAAATCTTCTTTCTCGAAAAAGCAGAGCTAAAGCGGCTGTAAGAAGAAGAAACAGCAAAGCGCTTGTCATAGTCCGCAACACTGACAACAAGCGCCTTAAATATACCTCTCTCAACATCAAACCACTTCCAGACGTTCCCTAGAACCTTCAAACTGCTCCATCAATGCCTCGGCCGTGGCCTTGCTTACCTGAAGGTTATTGATTACAACGTCCTTCTCGGTCTTCCCAGCGCCACGATCCTCCACAAACACCCGCTCCAGAGTAATATACTGGCTGTCCTCGTCTTTGGAATAAAAAACATGCACCTTCGTGTGGCGCCAGCCTGTGCCTAGCCCCATCTGCCCAATAGCCTCCACGGTATCGGTCCGCAACGCCTCCACCAACTCGGCGCTACCGGCCACCGACGCAAAATCCGGCGAAAGCGTAAACTTAGGATACCATTCGCCCAAACGTTCCGAAAACGGATAAATCGCCACACGGAACACAGGCACCAAAGGTAATCCGATAATTATGCCCGCTTCTATAGTCCATACCAAGCCCTGAAGCGCTCCGTTGATTGGTATCCCGAAAACGGTCCATACTCCGTAAGCATACAGGTCAGGCAATATAGAAAAGACCTCCGGCCGAACAACCATTGCCAGATACTCGCCAAACCCCGGAAAACCGCCTCCCAAGAAATAATCGCCGGCCAACAGGGCAAAAGAGGCGCACCATTGCAGGTAGCACGCCAAAAAACCTAAACCCAAAGCGTAGACCAACCGCGAACGCCTAGCCCTAAAATGGCCAAAACGCCCTGCAACTCTAACCAAAACGCCCAATATCAGCCCAAAGCCGATAGTCAGAAAAAGATTCACATACGGAAACGGAATCTTAAACGCAGCCACCGCATATACATAAGCCAAGACAAGGACAACGATAGCGCCACCCACGGCCACCAATCCAAACCGAAAGGCATCCACCTTCCCGGATTCCTGATAATAAGTTGTTTGATCAGACATTCAATCTTCGTTTAAAAATCAGAAAAAAACCTCCCCTCAGAAGACCAAAAATCAAGAGAAAAATATCTGCCCGTGGCCAACAACCCCTCTTCGAAATATACACAAAAAACAAAAATGCGAAAGTAATTCGATCTCGTTTTCTCCGGACAAGCCAAACACATCTGCCCGTATAAAACCACCCCATACTCCAGCCACTGAAAGGCCCGATAATTGTCCATACCAAGCGATACCTCTTCCACAAAATCTCTATGGCCTTGATGTAATCAAAACACGATCACTAAAGCCATAAATTTTTCGAGCGACACCCGCCTTTGTAAAGGCCTAATCTTCAAAACTTTCCACATCCCTATTTTCGGTTGTTTCGGAAAAAAGGTACATGAATCACCAAAATCATAAATGCAACACTGTTGCATTTATGATTTTAAGCTGATAAATTGCTTCCAGAATTTAAACCAACCCGACATGATCCGAACACAGACTAATCTTTTCAGAGCGTTGCTTATCATCTTATTATTATGGGGATGTAGTGACAGCGACGATCCTTTGGACAAAGAACACCCCGAGAACAGGGAATACTCTTTTGTCAGACTATTGATCAGTAACGCCGACAACTCCAATCTGCTTTTTTACACCCCCTCAACCCAAGACCTCGAGGCATTCGACATTAAGCATCCGAAAGGCTCTTTGTATGCGTCGTCATCCGGACGGTACGCGTTGATCACTCACAGAGACCATAATTATGTCGAGACCTTCGATTCCAGCATTGAAGCGCATGGAGACCATGCTCACCTAAGCGACGCAAAAGTAGGGGGGATGTATTCGAACGGCAACAAACCGACACACGTCAAGTCCAAATTGGGCAAATTCCTCGTCTTTAACGACGGAGACGGGACATTGTCAATCGGTAGGGAATCGAAAGTAGGGAACAGCGAGGAAATGAGGCAGATCGACTTGGGCCTGACCGCCCACCACGGAGCGATGGCCATATTCAAAAACGGCAACTACGCCGTAACCGAAAAGCTAGGGGAGCCTGGAGGCCTTCCCGAGCAAGTTATCCTGATAGATTCCGACGGCAAGAAGATCGACGGTATCGAACCAATCGCCACTCCCGGCATCCACGGAAGCGCATCAAATGACAACACCGCTGTGTTCGGCTCCATTTCAGGAGTATTGATTATCCATGACAATGGACAGCAGGAAATCATATCCTACCCCGCGGACTTTGACAAATCCTGGATCGGCTCGCTGATGAGCACATATGATGCAAACAAGTTTATAGGAGCCGTAAGAGGCAAAGGCTTATACACGGTCGATGTGGCAGCCAAAAGCATCAGCCCGCTGGTTATGTACGATAACATAGTGAAAATGGCGGTTAGCTCCGACAAAAAGAAGCTCGGCCTGTTATTGCAGGACGGTACGCTGGTCTATTTTGACTTGGAAGACAAGTCGGAAATCTTTTCGGAAAAGGTTATCGACGCAATACCCGAACAGCAGGGGCACGGACACACCAGCCCTAACCTAACGCTTTCATCCAAATACGCGTATATATCCGAGCCCGTGAAAAAGGAGCTTCTGCACGTTTATTTGGCAAAGCCAAGCGAGATCAAAAAACAGGAACTGCAACATGTTCCGTATAGCTTGGTACTATTGGGTGCGGAATTAGATAATGAAGGCGCCCATTAATTGACGCACCTACTGTTCCTTCAGAATACCAATAACCAACCTACTTTAGGGGTTTCAAATACCTTCATGTACGCTTAAGTAGGTTCCCGAGGCTGTCCTGTAATTGGACAGCCTTATTTTTTATTAGAAATCCGCAATCTCGGTCTGCGTCAGTTCGAGTCCTAAACCCCGGCATATTTGTTTCCTGTCTTTTAGTTTCAGTTGCTTCGCCATACCCTTATCAAATCACATAACAACAAAAAGCGAGCAAAGCACTCTCAGATATTTTTGAAAACTAAATCTGTAAATAATCAAAATATTTACTCCACACATGTAACCACTGCCACATTCCCGCATTGCATACTACCGAAAGACATTACGCTTTCAAACCATCTATTAATCAACCCTATACATCCTAATTCTCTTTTTTAAACCACAATAAAAAGACATATGAAAAACCTTCACCAACTCCTGATTATCGTTTTCGGGCTTTGCCTTATCAACGCCTGTAGTTCTGACGCCGAAGACAGCGACGACGATATGCCCTGCGACACTCCGCCTCCAATCTCGGTGGTCTCGCTTAACCCCACCCAAGGCCACGACAATGGCGCTATTCTGGTGGAAGCCACAGGTAACAATATCAGATTTAGCCTTAATGGCAGCGCCGCCCAAACATCCAAGATATTCACAGGCCTAAAAGCGGGGGAGTATAAAGTCACGGGCCAGTTAGACCAAAACTGCAAATCCGAACTTTCCGTGACCCTTGCGGACAAGACAGTGCCCGAAACAAAATTCGCTACCGTGATAGCCCCTATAATCAGACAAAACTGCGCTACTTCGGGATGCCATGGAGGAGGGCAGAGCCCAACGCTTAACGACTACGCACAAATTAAAGCCAACGGCTCCAAGATCCGCTCCGCAGTCATGTCCGGGGCCATGCCTAAAAACGGAAAGTTAGACGAGGAAGACCTGTTAAAGATGATACACTGGATAGACGGCGGAATGCCTGAAAATTGATAATTCACCTACTCGTCAAGTTCGATAGAAAAGTATCCTTCTTTATATAAAAAAGGGCGCCACAACCTTACGGCACCCTTTTTCAATAACAGACCTTACCTGTCAAGGCTTGATATAAAGCCCAAACACCGTAAAGCCTACCGCCACATTATGCAAGTAGTTTATCCGGATAATGCCCGCATGCGAATATCTGGTAGAGTAAACGTACCATTGACCATTGGCGCTAGTAAAATCCACAAGAGAACGGGCGTCGCTCAAGCCCTCGGTCAATTCAACTACACGCTCGGCCAAGGCCTGAGAGTCCTCAAAGTTCAACTCCCCCTTACGCTCGTCGGGTATATTAATAAATCTAGTCACCCGTATCGATGACAGCTGAAAGGGCAAGGGCGAAGCAAAACTAGCGCTATTACCCAAACGACGGGAAATACGGAGATAGAGATTGAAGTCGGCTTCATTGTCCGGGACTTGCCTTATCCCGTTTTCCAAAACCACTGAACTGGATATATAGAATCCCTTGCCTATATTATTATAGTCATAGTCCTGCCGAAAGTATCCCACCTTATCATAGGAATCCACCACCTGTAGTCCCAAATCTGCCGAGGCCATTACATTGTTGTCCAGCACTCCATTGAACTTAAAAACAAGTCGCTTTCCCAGATCTTCCGAACGGATCACATACGAAAACCTAAAGCCCAAATTACCGTTGCCCACTCGGGGCAAGGTCGAATACAATATATCCCCATCCTTATACACCTCCACATGGTCCAGTCGGGCCAACGCTTTCCGCTCATCGTTTGTAGAAGGGTAAACGTTAAAGTAAATCAACTGCCCCGGCACCACCATCGAGGGTGCGTCAGTTGGCAAATTCATCTGTATCGCCTGCCTTAATTCTTCCTGTTCATTGCAGGAAAAAAATGCGGAAGCAGAAACCAAAAGGAATATTGCCAGTAACTTTCTCATCATATCACTAGTCTTTGATTCCTTCTTTAACCCATTGGTATTTCGGTGGTTGGCATTTCCCTATCCAGACGACAATAAGCTTCTTTATTTTATAATCTGTCTTTTGTTCTCAACAGTTCATTCTTTCGGAACAAAAAAATACGCCCATAAAAAAAGGGAGCTCCAAACTCGAACACCCTTTTTTAAGATCAATCATTGAAAATCAAGGCTTGATATAAAGCCCATACACCGTAAAACCTAACGCTCTATTATGCAGATAATTTACCCTGATAATTCCGGCGTTCGAATTTCTGCTAGAGTAGAAAAACCACTGTCCGTTCGCGTATTCAAAATCCACTAGAGTATGGCCATCATTTATCCCCTCTGTCAATTCGGAGATACTTTTTACCAGAGCTTGTGGTCCATCAAAATTCAATGAGCCTTTACGGTCATTCGGAATATTAAAAAACCGGGTTGTCCGTACAGATGACAACTGAAAGGGTAGAGGTGACGCAAAGCCTCCATAATTTCCCAAACTATTAGAACGGTAATAAATCGTCAAGTCGGACTCATCGGCGGCAACTTGCTTAATTCCGTTTACCAAAAGCACCGCATCCGCTCTTGTAGTGCCCCTAACCCTATCATTAAAGTCTGAATCCTGTTGAAAGAACCCTATCTTATCATAAGAGTCTATTACCTGTACGCCCAAATCCGCCGAGGCCATCACATTGTTATCCAGCACTCCGTTAAACTTAAAGACCAGTCTCTTCCCCAAGTCCTCCGGCTGTATCACATATGAAAACTTAAAGCCCAAACGGTTATAACCGGTCCGAGGCAACGACGAATACAATATATTTCCGTCCTTATAAACCTCCACACGGCCTAACCTTCCCAGCGCTTGTTGCTGGTCGGGAGAAGAAGGGTAAACGTTAAAATAAATCAACTGCCCAGGAATTACTACCGAGGGCACATCGTGGGGCAAATTCATCTGTATCGCCTGCCGTAACCCTTCTTGTTCGTTACAGGAAAAAAGCATAGGGGCTAAAGCCCAAAGAAATATCACTAGTATCTTTCTCATCGTACCGATAACTTTTGATTTTCTCTTTAACTCTGCGTCATCTCGGTAGTTGTCCTTTCCTTATTCAGCTTACAACAAGCTTTGTTATTTCATAATCCATCCTTTGTTCGTTTAAAAACTCGCCTATACTATTGCAAACATCCATAACTACAGGCTACATCATTCTATGCCTGACACTGGGCTATCCAATACTGATTGTATTTTATCCAAAAAATGAAATAGGCATTAAAATATCACTACAAACAACGCAATCCGTGTATTTTTAAAGAATCAGACTAATACACCCAAACACTAAAATGAGAAAACAAATATTACCTTTCCTCTGCGTTGCGCTTGGTATTTTTTCTTGCCAAAACCAAAAAGGCGATACCAAGGCCGTAACCAAAGCCGAAGTTCCGGCAAAAACGAAACTTGAGATTCAAAAGCCAAAAAGCGACAAGGTTCAAGTGATGAACTTCGGGACATTCCATATGGGGTACACTCCCGACGCCACCACTGTGGATTTTGACGAACACAACGCAAAAAACCAAACGGAAGTCCGAACGCTCGTAAAATCTTTGGCCGCATTCAAGCCTACGGTTATTTGTGTCGAAGTCATTCCTGAAAATGAGGCACAACTAAACGAGGCTTACCAGAAGTTTCTCTCTTCAGGCGAATTGGGAGAATATGTGGATGAAAACGGATTGGTAGCGTTCGAACTCGGCAAGCTGGCAGGAGTGAAGAAAATCTACGCCATCGACCACAAAATGGGGTACAACTACAGAATCGCCTCCGATCTTGACCAAGACAAAGTCGGGAAAGCCGGAGTGGCCAATTACGAAGCCTATTATCCCCAATACTTCAAAAAAGCCCAAGAAAGCGGGTACGACACCCTCTCGGTAACGGAAAAGCTCAGGCTGAGCAACACGCAAGAGGCTCTGGACTTTTACCTGACCATCAACGCCGACCAACTTACGCATTTCAAAACGGACGGAAAGTTCGAAGGCGCGGACGAAGCCGCAAAATACTACAAACGCAACCTGAGAATGTTCGCCAACTTCAACCAAGTTCCAGTCACGAAAAACGACCGCATATTTATTCTGATGGGCGCCAGCCACACGGCTTTCTTCCAAGATTTCCTCAGAAGAAGCCCCGTTTACGAAACCGTCAACCCTCTGGACTATTTCCCTCCGAAAGTCACCCAGAAAGCGATTTAGGGCTTACACAGACATTAGAAACGGCGCAAGGGAAACTTTCTCTTGCGCTTTTGTTTTTGTAGTCGCTCATGATTTTTGGGTACGTCAGTTACCCAAACCACATCCTTTGGTCATTCGTCATGGCAGACAAGGCGTTTGTCATAATTTTTTTCGAAACTACCCTCCGCTTTCCATTTTTATCCCGTCCGCACATCGCTTCCAATTTTTTAAACCCAAAAGAAAAGAATCATGACACGATTTACACTGACATTACTTGCGCTTACCCTATCCACCTTAATCTCGTTTGGACAAAGCGCTGTCCTTTACGGAAAAGTGGAAAACTGGCCTACCGATACGCTCCATTTTACCACATTACCTTTTCATTCTCCTTATTCGGCGCAGTCTGGTTTCGTTCTTCTCGACAAGGCTGGTGGTTACATTCTCAAGTTTCCCGAAATAAAAGCCCCGTTTGTATTCTCTGTCACAGCCGAAAAAAAGTTTATCAATCAAAGTCAAAGACTTTTCCTTTTTGACAACCTTACAGACCAATATTACTATGGTCAGTGCGTCAAACTCTACACTTATACTGTCAGCACGCTTTATTTGGAGCCCGGCGACAGTCTAAGGGTCGATCTCAGGAAACAAAAACGCTACGGTCATACCGAGCTGGATTTTTATGGAAACAGTAAGGCTAGCCAAGAATACTTCCAGACACTCTTCGACCTCGACTCAGAATTCGGAGATTTGATTCAGGACGAAGCTTTTTCCAACGCCTCAAAATTGATCTCAGAAGCGACTCAAAAGAAACTCAAACAACTCGAAGAGAAAAAGGAAAACCTAAGCCCGTTCGTATACGATTACGCCAAAGCTGAAATCAGGTATTCGGGCAAAGTCGAGCTTTTGAAATCATTAAGGACAAAATCGGACAGGGTTTTGGATTATCTGTTTAAGAAGAAAATGCCAGCCTCCATAAGACGAACATTGGAAATACCGAAAAACAAACTTGCTTACGCAACCCTGACCAGCGAACAATTCAACGAATATCTGGAACTCTATCTGCACTATAAACTCAGCGTCAAACGGCATAAGTTTGTCCGCCATCAAGCGCTTAACACGGAAAAATTTGATTTCGCCCTACGTACGCTTCCCAAATCGACGCTATACCATTATCTAGCGAATCGACTGCTTGAGGCCGATAAAAGCGCTGAAATAAATGCATTGTACCATAAGCTTCTAAAAAAGTATCCGGCCGGGGAACTGAACAACCAGCTTGTCGAAAAATTCGGTTCTATGGCACAAAGTAATCACTAGGGTTTCAGAATAAGATCAGTTTAAAATCAGGATCAGAATACTATTGCGAATAAAAGGAGAAGCGTTTGCCTAAAAATGGACAGACGTTTCTCTTCGTCTTCTTTTAATCAAGCAGTCTCGGCAATTTCTTCATTCTCCTGTTCCGCCATTTCCCTGACCTTTTTATTTTTTTTCGCCAACATCACTCTCAGTTGGTCATCGTCAAACACTACCACGGTTTCCGAAATCTTATCGTGAGTGCACTGGTGGTTTTTATCCCAAAGCATCTGAAAAAATCCCATCATAAAAAGCGACGCCGAAGAAACGTACCCGGACAAACGCTCCAGCGAATTCCACAGCGTAAGCCTTTTCCCATTCAACTTAACGGCCCGTATACCAAACAATCGCTTTCCAGGAGTCTGGCCTTGAAGCTTGTAAGTAAATGCGGTAAAATATATCAAACCGAAAGCCGTACTGAAAAACGCCCCGAAGTAGTCTTGTAATATCTCGAACAGCGGTAAACTCACAAACCAAGATGTCTCTCCGGAACTTTCCGTACCGCCTCCATACATCACCGACTTATAAGCCACCAAAATTCCCACAAGAATCGACAGAATAATCGACCAAAACAGAATATGCAGAAGGACATGGGCGTAGGCTCTGAAAAACTTCCGGATATGCGCTTGTTGCCTCGGGCCCACTCTCAAGTTCTCCGATTTGTTGAGCAACTCTTTGGCTCCCTGTTCAATCAGCTTTTTAGGCCGGTTTACCACATTGAACTTAAACCTTACCACAGCAAACAGCACTACGGCCAGCAACAACCAATTGTGCAAATAGCCAAACGCGCCCACCACAGCCCAATCAAACACAAACGCCAAAGCCCTTCGCTGAAACGAAGCCAGACGCTTCCCCTGCAGGGTTTCGCAGACCTCTAGATGACTCAGATCGAATTGTTTTCTCATATCCACATACTCAAGCGGGCGACAATACGCACACCTAATTGTTTAATTACCAGTCGAAACGTTGAAAATAACAAACAACATTGTACTTATGAAGAAATACTTAAGCTTGTTTTTAGACAAATTTCAAATTGATCCCATATAAGTGAAGTTTCGAAACCTTGCCGTATTTTGCGGCGTTTCCACTAGAATAACAATCATTCTCTATCTGCGTCCCATATGTTTTCGCTTTTTGAGCGCAAACCCGGCCACTCGCTTTATCCGGCTGGAATGAGATGCTGATCGGCAAACATCATCAGACTCTAGATACAAGTAATATGAAAGACCTTCTTACCCAAACCCGTTCGTTGGCTATCGGCGTGGAAAACGCCCTCAACAAACAGGTGATCATGGAGGCCGAATCTTCGGCCGTTTATTTGGCCATGGCCTCGTGGTGCATGCGCAACGGTTATGAAAAAGCCCGCGATTTCTTTATGGCCCAAGCCGACGAGGAACGCGAGCACATGAAAAAGATTTTCCGCTATGTCGACGATATGGGCGGACAGGCCTCGCCCGGGCACGTAGGCAAAGTGAAAGAAGATTTCGACAGTTTCCGTCATGTGTTCGAGTGCATGCTTGACCAAGAAATCGCCGTTTCCAAATCGATCAACAACATTGTGGCGCTCGCCTACGAAGAGAAAGATTTCTCAACGGTTCAGTACCTGCAGTGGTTTGTCGAGGAACAGCGCGAGGAAGTTTACGTAGCCCGCCAAATCGTCAAACTCTTCGACTTGGTAAATATCGATGGAGGCATCAGCGTTTTCGATATCGAGGACAAACTCGGAAGCATCGAGTACAAGGAAGGATAAAATACCCGGTACGGGTTTCCAAAACTAGATATTCAAGACCCGCAAGGGTCTTTTTTTTGCCGTAACATTAAGTACTTTTCTTACGTATGCGCTAAAACGTGTCGGCCAGCGTTCGCATGATGAACATCTGTTTATTTTCCTGAGAAAAATCATGTGTTTTTGCTAAATTAGCGCCGAATTACCCTGATTATGAAAGGACTTCGGAAAAAAACGGATTTTCCCGAAAAGGACAACCCGGCTGTTCCGAAGCAAATTTGTTCGTAAAAAATACTTATCGATGGGCGTACTGAAAAGGCATTGGTGGAAAGGGCTTGCGCTGTTACTGTTGGCGTATTCGATCGTAGGCGGTTTATTGCTTGACGTACCTCGGCTGGCCATCCTCAACGAAACCATCCGGGCACTGTATTTCCACGTACCGATGTGGTTCGCCATGACGTTCATGATGCTTCTCTCCGTAATCTATGCGGTGATGTACATGAATAACCCAACGGCAAAAAACGACGCCTTCTCCGAGCAACTGGCAAGAGTCGGCGTATTGATGGGCATGCTCGGTATAGCAACGGGCATGGTTTGGGCAAAATTCACTTGGGGAGCGTTCTGGAGCAACGACCCGAAACAAAATTCCGCGGCCATCGGTCTGCTGATTTACTTCGCGTACTTCATCCTGCGCGGTTCCATGACCGACGAACAGCAACGCGCCCGCATCAGCGCCACGTACAATGTATTCGCATTCGTACTCCTGATCTTGCTTCTGTTCGTATTGCCCCGGATGACTTCCTCACTTCACCCCGGCAACGGTGGCAACCCCGGTTTCAACGCTTATGATCTGGACAGCAAGCTTCGTCTTGTATTCTATCCCGCCGTACTCGGCTGGATCCTTATGGGCCTTTGGGTAGCGCGCTTGCGCACTCGCCTGAGTTTGGTGGAAACCGCTATTGAGGAAGAAGAAATCGCTTGAATTCGATGATTGGGGCCCGCCCGACGGTACCCGAAACGACGCTGAAATGAAGAAACTATCGCTTAGCCTGGTTTTCGCTATCGCCGCTGTTGCGGGATTCGCCCAGGACAAAATCCCGGTGAAAGCCGAGGACTACGCCAACTACAGCATTGAAATGGCCGACCAGTTCCGCGCCGACGGCAAGATTTACGTAGTCGTGGCCGTCATGCTCGTTATCTTCGCCGTAATGGCAGTGTACCTGATCCGCTTGGAGAAAAAGGCATCGAAAATCGAAGCCGGCCTTGAGGAACTGAAAAGAATCCGTACCGAAGAAAACCAAGCCGTATGAAAAAGTCACATATATTCGGAATCGTCATCATAGCGGTGTCCATCGTCATCATCGCCGTCACTATGGGAGACGCCAGCTCTTACGTGACCTTCTCCAAAGCCAAAGACATTGCCGCCAAAAGCGCCAAGGACGTTCACGTAGTCGGTAAACTGACCAAAAACGCCACGGGGCAGGTTACGGGCATAGTGGAAAGCCCTGACAAGCTCTCGTTCCGCTTCAGTATGAAAGACGAGGACGGGCAAGTTCGCGAGGTATTCTACAACAAGCCATTGCCTCAGGATTTCTACCGCTCCGAGCAGGTTGTGGTGATCGGGCGTTTTCCCAAAGCGGAAAGCAAGCAGTTCCAGGCAAACGAAATCCTTCTCAAATGCCCTTCCAAGTATCAGGAAGAGCAAGTGAAGGTTTAAACTCTTTTGAGACGTTTTACCATGCTTTGGAAAAAACACAACCTGATCACTGCGTTAAGCGATCAGGTTGTGTTTTTTCTGTTATATATGAATTTTCTGTGATCGCCTAGAATTGGAGAGAAATCCGTTCTCGCTATATTCGGGTAATTTCCCAGCACCAAAACCTTAAAACCGGGAACAATGCAATTAAACGAGACTGTAGGATTAGTGGGGCGCTTTTCGGTCTACTTCTCTTTCGCTTTGGCTTTGGTATCGGCCATCAGCTTCATCATCAGCCTTCGCCAATCGGACGAAGCGAAGAGGCTGGAATGGCTGAAAAACGCCAGAGGTCTTTTCTATGTTCATGCCGTGGCCGTGGCGGTCTCGGTTATATGCGTAATGTCGATCCTGTTCGGCAATAAATTCGAATACCATTACGCTTGGAGCCATTCTTCCATAAACTTGCCTTTCTACTACGTTCTGGCCGGTTTCTGGGAAGGGCAGGAGGGAAGTTTCCAGCTATGGGTCCTCTTCGACGCTCTTCTGGGACTTGTTCTTATCAAGACCAATAAGTCTTGGGAGGCGCCCGTAATGGCGATCTTCGCCTTGGTACAGGTATTCTTGATATCCATGCTTTTGGGTCTGGAACCTTTCGGAATAAAGATAGGCTCGTCGCCTTTTATCCTGCTCCGCGACGCCGTGCCCGGTGGCGTGTTTGATATGAATCCGAACTTCATTCCCGAAGACGGAACAGGCCTGAACCCGCTTTTGCAAAACATCTGGATGGTAATTCACCCGCCGGTACTTTTCCTAGGCTACGCTTTGGCGCTTATCCCATTCGCCTTCGCTCTTGCGGGCATGGTTACCGGACGAGTAAAAGAATGGATCAAGCCAGCTTTGCCATGGACTATCCTCGGCACGGCCGTTCTTGGCGCAGGTATTATCATGGGCGGTTACTGGGCTTACGTTACGCTTAACTTCGGTGGCTACTGGGCTTGGGACCCTGTCGAAAACGCCGTTCTCGTTCCGTGGTTGGTAATGGTCGGCTCTGTCCATATGATGATTATCGCCAGAAAAAGTGAGACCGCACTTAAAGCCAGTTATATTCTGGCCGTGGCCGGATTCGTCCTGATTCTATACAGCACATTCCTTACGCGTAGCGGTATTCTCGGAAATTCGTCCGTACACTCTTTCACCGACTTGGGACTCTCCGGACAGCTTTTGATTTACTTGCTGTTCTTCACCTTCGTAGCCATTGGAGTGTTTATAGCGAAATGGAAGCTTCTTCCTTCCACAGACAAAGAGACATCGGCATACTCTGGCGATTTCTGGATCTTTATCGGCATCACGATCTTGATGCTTTCCGCTTTCCAAGTATTGATTCCTACATCGTTCCCCGTATTCAACAGCATCGCCGGACTGTTTGGCGGAGACCTGAGCTTGGCACTCCCAGCCGACCAGGAGGCTTTCTACAACAAGTTCCAGATTTGGTTCGCTGTTGGGTTGGCACTGTTTTCCGGCATCGCCCAGTTCTTCTATTGGAGAAGGGTTAAGCCAGGCGAGATCTTCACTATGATCTCCGTTCCGTTGGTAATCACTTTGGTTATCACCAGCGCCATTATCCTTATTGGTAGCGTTCATAAGCTTTCTTACATCCTGTTCCTTACATCGTCGGTATTTATGTTGGTGTCCAACGGACGGATCTTGTTCCATATGCTTTCCCGTTCGAACTTCAAGCTTTCGGGCGGAGCGGTTTCGCATATCGGAGTGGCTCTGATGCTGATCGGCGTGCTTTTCTCTTCGGGATACTCCAAAGTGATTTCGCAAAACCGTTCAGGAATGTTGCTATTCGGCGAAAACGCCGACGCCACAGCCGAACGCGAGCATATGCTTATGTGGATCAACAGTCCTGAAAAACTGGACAAATATGAAGTGAAATACCTCGGAAAAAGGGTGAAAATAGAAGGCCACGACAAGCTCGTTGACCGGAACCTATTATTGCCTACCGACATTCCGCACCGCGCCGTAGCCGTAAAGGACTATAAAGTGGACGGGAAAACGATATTCTTCCAAGGCGATACCGTAAAGGCCGATACGGACGTACTCTACTGCGAAGTGGAGTATTCCGAAAACGGAAAAAAGGCATTTACATTATTCCCTCAAGCGAAGGTTAACGCCGGCGACATGGGCTTGATCCCTTCTCCGGATATCCGTCGTTATTGGGACAAGGACATCTACACGCACGTAGCGGCCGTAGCCGACCCGAGCGAAGAGCCGGACTGGACCAAAGCCGACGACTTTATCGCCAAGCAAGGCGAGCGTTTCTTCATCAACGATTACGTAGCCCGTTTTGAGCGCGTGGAGCCTATCCGTTCGTTGCCCGGCATTGAGCTCGGCCAAAATGATGCGGCGGTAAAAGCTATCGTCAACGTATTCCACCGCGACCGGACTTACACGCTTGAGCCAATTTTCGTGATCAAAAATCGTCGTGTGGCCCGTTTGGAAAGTGTGGTGGAAGACCTCGGAATCAGAATGATCATTAACGATATCGATCCGGACAACGGCGGCGCTTTCACTTTCAAGACCAGCGTTTCCCAAGAGGATTATATCATCATGAAGGCTTCTTCAAAACCGATGATCAATATTCTTTGGCTCGGAACCTTCGTGCTTATGTTCGGCTTCGGAATTTCGGGAGTTCGCCGTTACAAAGACTTTAAGGCACAGCGAAACAAAGACAAGAAAAGAGCAGCCCGTCCTTTGGCGGAAGCGAGTGTATAAAAATTCAGGGAACCAACGATCCACCTTCCATTAAGCGGATCCAAGCCAGAAGAATGACGAAGGAAAGGACGGAAACAGGAATGCCGTAGCGCATAAATTCCTTGAACGAAATCCGGACATCGTACTTTGCGGCTGCGTTTGCCACGATTAGGTTGGCCACACTACTGGTAAGCAAAAGGTTTCCTCCGAATGCATTGGCAATGGCGATCACATAGCCCGTCATAGCCTCTTTTATCTCCACAATCTGGAGAATCAGAATAAAACCGGCGGCGTTGTTCATCAGGTTTCCCGCAAAACCTGTGAGCAACGCCGTCACTGATTTTGACTCAGGATTAATTCCTTTAGAGTTCAACCAACTGTAAATATCCTTCGGCAATCCCGTTTCGTTCAGCGCCCCCATCAATACAAACAGCCCTGAAAAGAGTATGAGCAATTGCCAATCCACCCGATTCAATATTTTTCTGCTCTTGATACTCGAATTGATCAGAATGATTCCCGCCGCGACCAAAGTGCTAAGGTATCTCGGAATATCGGTAAAATAAGTGGCGATCAATAAAACGAGGACAAGCACACCTTTTCTAACCAATAGGGGATTTATCGCAATCGTCCGCTCCTCGGCAAGCCCGGCTTCGGCATTATTTTCAGCTACCAGATCTTTCCTGCTTAGACCGCAGACAACGAAAAACGCCACCGCCAGAGACAACAGCGACGGAACGGCACTCCATGCGGTATATCCTCCAAAATTCAAGTTGGCCACCTGACCGATCACCACGCTTTGCGCATTGCCGATCAACGTCAACGAGCAACCGATATTACTGGCCAAAGCCATCCCGATAAGAAAAGGAGCTGGACGGTATCCCGCTTTCAGAAGCGCTTTGGTAATAACCGGCGTAAAGACCAGACAGACCACATCATTGTTGATTAATGCCGATAACAAGCCCGAAGAAAACATCAGCAAAGCCAAAAACACCCGTGGAGAAGCCGTCTTCTCTGCGACTTTGGAAGCCAAAAGTCTGTAGAAACCGGCCAGATGAAGTTGTGATGAGATTGTCATCAGGCCAAAAAGAATCAGCATCGAAGGGAAATCGACGGACTGGATAGCTTTGGGCAGACTAATGGAACCCGCAACCAACAAGGCGATCATACCGATAAGCACAATCGCCGAGCGGTCGATTTTCAAATCACCGAACTTTCCCAGAATCATCCCGAGGTAAACGACGGCGATGATGGTCAGGGTAACGATATGCGGGGCCGGTACGCCTACGCTCATTTATTCGGTCATATTCGGAACGTTCTTATGTGAACCCGGAATGGCCAGTGGCGTGATATCGCCTATAGTGTAGATAGATCCGTGGAAGCCCGGCTCATACAATGCGTCACCCTCGGGTTTTTCGTTGGGAAAAGTCTGCCATTGTATGCTTATCGCTTTTACGGGGTATTTGTCCATCACTTCCCGAGCCATCTTTCGTGTTATGATCTCCCACTGCTCATCTTTGGGCAACTTCTCCGAAGGTTGGATATATTTTATGCAGGTAGTCCTCACTTTCCGGTAATCCGGATAAAGCTTCTCGTTGTGGCTATCGTATTTATATTTCACAAACAGGTTTACCTTTTGGCCTCCTTGCCTTTGCGTTTTCCTATTCAATACCTGAAACATGAACTCCATGCACTCGTCCAGAGATTCCGTCGGTTGCTCATTTGACGAGAGCCGAACGCTTGCCTTTCTTTCATCGCAAGACGAAAGGCTTATCGCCACCATCAAACCCACTATTAGAAAAAGACGTTGCGATGTCTTCGTAAAGATGTCCATTTGCACTGTTGTCTTGGTAAAACTTAACGCCCCACTCCCTTAAGAGAGGATCTATTGTTTTCAACCAAAACGGTAGAGGATGGTTAGATTCCAGCGAAAATCGGCACCTCGGAAAACAACAAACCCGCCCAAGAGTCTTGAGCGGGTTTAGATTTCTTATTTCTTCCGAAACGGTTATTTCTTCGCCACGGCCTTCAGGTGGTTCACTGCTGGATTTGAGAACAGCAACAGAATATGCGGAAGAATCTCATCACGCTCCATGCCCGAATCAGCCACTTGCTCATTAAGGTATTTCTCGAATCGGCTAACGTCTTCGTCAGTATATTTATCGGCGTGGGCTTTGTCCCCGTTTACCATATCCAATGCGATATAGTTGGATGGCCAAAGCCTAAGATTGGCGTGGATTTCCCTGTCGATCGCCTCAATCAGCGTGTCGTAGAATCTGTTCGGGCCTTCGTCCGTCACCACTTCGTCGATAAAGTCAACGATATGGCGACCAAACGAAATATGGACTCTGCCTTTCTCGCCAAGAATACCCTGCCTCATGCTGATAATATCCTCGTGCTCGCCTTTGACATACTCCTTATTGATCGCTTTCATAGCCGTTTCCTTCGCCTTAAGGCCGGCGCAAGGAATAAATTCGTATGAAATCCCGAAAGGCAGGACATTCAGATCCATAAAGTTTTTGCGCAGGTCTTTTCCTCCGCTGAGGTTGACCATCTTCAGCACGCTCGATTGTGTGGTATCATTGCCGTCTTTGGCGCGGCCTTCGCGTTGGGCCAGCCACACCGAACTGTTTCCGCTTGTGATCTGATGGCGGATATAATTCGAAAGCCTTTTGGAATGCATCAGCAACTCGCGGGCGGAAACGCCTCTGGTCACCATAAAACTTTTGTTGAGCTTCACGACATCGCGCACCAACGGGTTCTCCAGAAGATTGCTTCCTATGGCAATCTCGCAAGTGTCAGCCTCGGCCTCGTTCAGGAAAAAATTCAGCAGACCAGAATCCAGCACAATATCTCGGTGGTTCGATATAAAAAGGTGCTTGTCGCCGTCCAACGCCCGCTCGCTGTTCTCCACCGTAAAACCATCCGTAGTGGTATGGATAATATTCGCCAAAGCGTAAGCGATCACGTAAGTCTGAAACTCCTTGATTGTAGTCGCTTGGGGAAGCATTTTGTTAACGTACTCCTTTTGGTCGTCTCCCAAAAATGCGTCAACAGTCTGAATGAACTCCTCATGTTTGAGCAGTTCCTGAATCACGTCATAGGCCTCGTGGTCCCGGTAAGGCCTAATCTCTTCGAAATCATTAATATCTATCATTCGGTTCCGAATTTTGTATTGGAACAATGGAAAAAGTCTCTAGGCTTTAACCAAGCCGAAAATTACGAAACTATACAGGAAACTTTACTAGAAGCCCGGCATATTCGTCATTTTTTCAAAAATGTAACAAAGCTGTAAGCGTACGGGTTTTTCTCGTCGGCTTCGTGATCTTCCCTGGATATTTCTTTCCAGTCATCGGCCAAAAGGTCAGGAAAAAACGTGTCCGCCTCAAAAGTGGCTTTCACCTCCGTCAAGTATATTTTATCCGCCAATGGCATGGCCATCTCGTAAATCTGCGCTCCGCCAGCTAAAAAGACCTCGTCTTTACCCAATTCCCGGGCTTTCTCAATCGCCTCAGCAACGGAACTGGCCAAAAGGCATCCTTCGGCCTTATATTCCGAATTTCGGGTCACGATGATCGTCGTACGGCCCGGCAGTGGTCGCCCGATGGACTCGTAAGTCTTACGGCCCATCACCATAACGCCACCCATGGTGGTTTTCTTGAAGAACTTTAAATCGGCGGGCAAACGCCAGATCAAATCGTTGTCTTTGCCAATGGCGCCGTTTTCGGCGCGGGCCACAATGATGGAAACAGTCATTTTATCGAAAAGTAAAGATGTCGAAAAACGGCTCGGTAACTTCTGCCGAGATTAGAGTTTGTTGCCTCTCAGGAAATCCTCCACACCCATACGGCGCTTGCCCGGAGCCTGAAGTTCCTTTATGTTGATATATCCGTCGAGAGTTCGGATTTTCAAGAACTTTTTCCCATCCGTTACGAACTCGCCCGCTTTCTTGGAGTCTTGTTCGCCTGAGCTTTCTTTTTCCGTGAGAAAAACTTTATGCGTTTTTCCGTCCTCAATACTGTCCGTCCAAGCGGCAGGATAGGGGGAAAGGCCTCTGATAAAGTCATAAACCTCGGCTGTCGGCCTATTCCAGTCGATCTTGCACGTTTCCTTGAATATCTTCGGCGCATGCTTAATCTCGACGTTTTCGGGCTGAGGAACCGGATTAACGGAACCGTCGGCCAGCGCATCAACAGTGCGAGTCACTAAGCTCCCGCCTTTTTCCATCAAGCGCGCATACAGCGTGCCTACGTTATCGTCTTCGTTGATCGGTTCCTCTACCTGCAAAAGAACACTTCCCGTATCAATTTCATGCTTGAGCAAGAAAGTGGTCAGGCCAGTTTTCTTCTCTCCGTTAATAATCGCCCAGTTGATTGGCGCTGCGCCACGGTATTGGGGCAATAGCGAAGCGTGCAGGTTGAACGTCCCCATTTGAGGCATAGACCACACCACTTCCGGAAGCATCCGGAAAGCCACCACCACTTGCAGATCGGCTTTATAAGAACTGAGTTCCTCTATAAACTCCGGAGCCTTGAGCCTTTCGGGCTGAAGAACGGGGATGCCTTTCTCAACGGCATAATCCTTTACCGGAGTAGTGCCCAACTTACGTCCACGGCCTTTCGGCTTGTCGGGAGCGGTGACTACGGCCACTACATTATATCCGCCTTCCACCAAAGATGCTAATGACGGCACGGCGAACTCCGGCGTACCCATATATATGATTCTCAGATCCTTATTCATATCCCAGATAATTTTGAACGCTAATTTACGCCAAAGGCCTGTATTTTTCAGAAAAAATAAAACCTATTGGGATAGCAACCGGACTTTAGGGGAAGTAGTTGAATCAGGCACAAGCCAAAAAACAACGGGGCGACCATTTTTAGATGATCGCCCCGTTCAATTTTATTTCGCTACCAAGTCCGTCAAGGCCTCTTTCCTGACCTCCTCGCCTTGGTGACTGCTAATCTCAGTCCCTTCAGGCGTATTGATTACCAGGTTTTCAAAGCTAAGAAAACGCTTTTTTAGATCGTCCCGAATTCTTTTGTCCCGAATTCGCTGATAAAAACTTTTATAGCTTTTTCTAGCTTCAGGATACAGCTCTCTCTTTTTCAACAAATTCCGAAAGACTCTACCATACATCAAATCCGCCGTATAAGCGTCCAAGTCGGTAGCGGCTACAAACGTGTCGACAGAAGCGACATCATCCCGTAGGCCAGCATCCATAGCGCCCAATTGTCCAAAAATAGCGAAGGCAATCCTAGCTTTCGCAAATTGCCTGTACTGCGAGATACAACCGCTCGGCTCCAAGCGCGCTTCCATACTTTCCAGCTCTTTCTCATAAAGCGTCTTCAGCGAAGCTCTTGTTGCTTTATTGGACAGATCCACCTTATTCCCCAATTGGGTTTTCACGGAAAGCTCCGCCAATTGAAGATCCAAAGCTTCGGAAAACTTATCCGCATCATGGCTAAGACCGGATGTCTTACCAATCAGCTTCGCCTTGTCTGCATCGCTAATATCAAGAAGCATGTTTCCACCCGCCTGAACGATTACCCGATAAGTGTCCTTCCCGGCATTTACGATCAATTCGGCCGGAAAATCCATATCCAGCCCCACTATCGCCTCACCGTCCCTAACGCTAATCGCTTTTTTAAAATGCCTGTCCGAATAAAGTGAATTACCTTTAACAGAAATCTCGTTTAATTGTCTTCCTGCCAGTATATAAAGCTTGGTATCGTCCTCAGGCCTTACGGAAGACGTAAGACCTCCCTTATTCGGAACGTAAAGACTGTTTGGAATGATATTATCAAACTGACGCCAAGTCTGCTCCCCATTTTTTCTCAACATAAGCTGTTCGGCTCTGGAAAGCCAGCATACAAAACCGGCTTTATTCCCTTGGGGATCGACCATTGTGACAGCATACTTCCCGTCATCATACTCCACCTTCTCAATAGAGCTTAATCCGCCAGGACTCAAAACCTGTCCTTCCCCAAAACTAAAGCACCAACTTTTGTCCGGCCCCGTTGTATACCAATTTCCCAACAATGCCTTGGGCAATGCGCCTATAATCTTACGCTGAGGCTCCCCTTGATTTCTGTAGGCCTTCGGTCCATTTCCTCCAACCGCTTCAACATAGCCGTCAACCGCACTTTTTCTGACAAACAATTCTCCCGCTTCGTGCCGAATTAAATATGACGCTGAGCCAATAGCCCATATGCCAGTATTTTTCAGACTTTTCCCGGCCACGCTAACTCCACTTGATCTTACGGACAACATGGAGTTATCCACGTCGCTAACCCATCTCCCCGTTCCGAAGTCTCCCAAAAAAACACTGTAGTCTAGCTTTACCTTTTCCGTTTGGGCAAACAAACAAACGGGCAAACAAGCCAAAACAATAAGAGCTAAGGATTTAACTTTTGTCATAATGTACGTAATGATGTTTTTCCTTTGCGAACAAAAATGTGTCCACACAAGGATCTATCTACCCCAATAGATTCCATAAATGGTCTGACAAGACACAAAAACGACTTGCATGATGACTTACAGACAACATATAGACACAAAAAAAAACTAAATGGTGGTATTTGGCTTCAAACTTAACTAAGAATATTCCCCGACGCACTATGTTTAGTAAAAAAATCACCCGATTATGACAATAACATGATAAAAGCCGTAAAGAAGGGAGATTCATACTGAAATAAAAAAGTCATAAAATGCAAAAATCCCGAAACTTTCGCCTCGGGATTTCTCAGCAGAGAGTGAGGGATTCGAACCCCCGGTGCCTCACGGCACAACGGTTTTCAAGACCGCCGCATTCGACCACTCTGCCAACTCTCTGGATATGGTCTTTACAAATAAGGAGCAGAGAGTGAGGGATTCGAACCCCCGGTACCTCGCGGTACAACGGTTTTCAAGACCGCCGCATTCGACCACTCTGCCAACTCTCTAAAATATCTTTCACTCAAAAAGGCCTAAGCCTTCGCAGAGAGTGAGGGATTCGAACCCCCGGTGCCTCGCGGCACAACGGTTTTCAAGACCGCCGCATTCGACCACTCTGCCAACTCTCTAAGATATTTTTTTATGGTCAATTTCCCCTTGCAGAGAGTGAGGGATTCGAACCCCCGGTGCCTCGCGGCACAACGGTTTTCAAGACCGCCGCATTCGACCACTCTGCCAACTCTCTGTATTTTCTCTTAAGGGACTGCAAAGGTAAGAGGTCTTCCTTTAATGTCAAATTCCGGGCAGGAATTTTTTCGTTCCATTGCCTCTAAAAATCGTTCCTCACCCCTTTGGAGCCACATTTTCGAAGAAAGGGTAGAAGAGTTTCAGGATATTCTCGGGCGCTTCGGTAGGCTTTCCTGTCCGCATGTCAACGAAGACCAGTGTCGTACGTCCCAAGTTGATTTTCGTCCCGTCCTCTTTGTACACTTCGTACTCAAACTTCAACCTTACTCCCGGTAATTCTCTCATAATTACCTTCACCGTAAGCAAGTCGTCATACCGGGCCGGACGGATATATTTTACGTTCGCCTCCAACACCGGCAACATCACGCCTTGGCGCTCCATATCCCTGTAAGCCAAGCCCAAATCTCTCAGCGCCTCGGTTCTGGCCTCTTCAAAATACGCCAGATAATTGGCGTGGTACACATAACCCATCTGGTCCGTTTCGGCATACCTTACCCTTATCTTCCTTTCGTATACAAACATGTTTCTGTTAGTTTCATTTTAAGTAAAGTCCTAAGACTTCGCACGCAACACAATTCGGACAAAACTACCCATTTCATCGCTCAGTCCATAACTCTAAGCATTCAAAATACCGCTGGGTCGGCCTCTCAAAATTCCGCCGTTCCAGATAATCATCTCGGCTAAGAAGAAGGATCTGTTATCCTGAAAATAAAATAATCTTACCGAATACCACTAATGTAAATAATCTATTAATTTAGTTTCAAAATCACATTTTAACGATTAACCTTTTTATATTTGCGCTGGTTGAAGAGCTGGTATTTGAGAGAAAATCATTTATAAGCATCAAAGAGAAGACAAAAATGTCGAACCAAAAAGCCAGGCCCCATCTCTCGCTAGGCGGACAAGAGCTCATCCAGATATCGAAGTTACCGATGAAGCAAATCCCAAACCTTATAGATTGGCTTCCGGACACCCGTTTCGTGTCCATTACCATGAACGGCACATCATACCACGATTTTATCGAATATAGCGAATACGAATTCTGGTACGACGTATATTTTGACTACGAACATATGGCCGGTTACGGACCTAGCGATGAATTTTAATCAAAGTCGTTTCCTATTTTTTCAAACTTACTCGCCTCGTTAGGCCTTTACTATTCGCCTATCGACCTTTTGGCGTTTCCTTTATTTTCTTCTTGTATACCCTCTCCAAATACTTTTGGCCACTGCAGGAGGTTGGATCCCATATATTACCGACATACCGACGTAGGAGTTTGAAAAGTCGGCTTACCCAAGCGCTTATCTTTTTGCCAAAACGAAATCTTTATAAATACGAAACCCCTTAGGCTTGACATTTTAGGCTACATCGTTTTAAATTTATAAAAAATTAGCACGGTGTAGCACAGTTGATGTTCGCCGGACCGTATCTGGAAAGCGTTTCTACAAACTGAAAGTAACGCATGCGAAAACCGCTTCCAGTACTTTTTCAAAATATCATTACGCTTTACCGCACATTCCCATGGAAAAATCCAGCGATTGGAAGATCACCCCAAAAGTTCCCGATTTCGAGTATAAATGGACTCCCGGCTCAGACCCGATCACACGGGACGAAGTCGAAGAATTCTTTCACTCCGCCCCGATCAGGGAACTTAAGGAGCGCATGTGCCTGATCGGAAAAAAAATGTGGACAAAGGACTTTGTGGACGGCAACGGCGGAAACATAACCATCCGCGTCGGCGACAACTTGGCGCTTTCTACACCCACCTTGATTTCCAAGGGATTCATGACTCCAAATGACATTTGCCTGGTCAACTTGGACGGCGACCAAAAAGCCGGCTCAAGACCGCGTACCAGCGAAGCGAAAACCCACTTGGCGATTATGAAAGCCGTTCCCGAGGCCAAATCCTGTATTCACGCCCATCCGCCGCACTCTACGGCCTTCGCCATTACGGACACCATTCCGCCAACTGGCCTTTGCTCTGAACCGGACATATTTTTGGGCGAAGTAGGCACTGTTCCTTACGCCACTCCTGGCTCGAAAGAAATCGGTGACCTCGTAGCCGCCGCCGCTCCGGACCATCAGTGTATTCTGATGCAAAACCACGGTGTAATCGTGTGGGGCAAAGACGTTGAGGACGCTTACTGGAAACTCGAAAACCTGGACGCCTTCTGCCGTACATTATTGCTGGCTACGCAACACGGCGGAACGCTTAGAAGAATGAGCCCGGAGAAAATCAGAGAGATTATCGAAATCAGGAAAGTTCTTAGTATGAGAGACAAAAGAGAGGACTGGACGGATGAACAACTGCTGGATTACGGAGGCTTTAAAGGTGCCGAGATTTTCCAGATGAGAGAAGAAGAAAGCCAAGCCTAACGGCCAACAAGATCATTTACGGATAAGGAGACCGGCCCGACAGGCCGGTTTTTTGTTTTCTGGGCCTAAGCATTTCGTAAAATAATACCCAAAGGCACCCGTTACAACGAAGCGGACAATATGCTGAAAAGTCAGTGAAAAATGAGGAGCCAGACGCACTTTATCCGGCTTTTCCTTTCACAGCAAGCTTAAAATTCATATTATCAAAACGTTTTTGCCAAATAAAATTTGGACAACTTTCCGATTTATAGATTTAAGCGACCCAGAAACACAACGAATAGATGACGAAAACACCCAAAAAACCCACTTTGCTACAGGCGCTCATTCCTATCATAGTGCTAATCGCTATGTTGAGCGTCAACGTTCTGCTTATGTTCAAGGACGACGCGCTTAGCGGATCGAACCAGATTATACTCTTGTTCGCCGCCGCCGTTGTAGTCCTAATAGCTATGAGCAGGCTTGGCTACGACTGGGAAACGATACAGGACGGCATAGTAAAGACTATCTCCACCGCCATGCCTTCAATCCTCATCATGCTGATGATCGGTGCGCTTACGGGTACTTGGCTGATTAGCGGTATTGTTCCGGCCATGATTTATTACGGTTTGGACTTTCTGAACCCTAAAGTATTCTTACTTGCCGCCTGTGTTATCAGCGCCATCGTATCTATGGCTACGGGAAGCTCTTGGACCACTATCGGTACTATCGGGGTCGCTTTATTAGGTATCGGAAAAGCTTTGGGCTTCTCGGAAGGCATTGTGGCCGGAGCCATTATTTCCGGCGGATATTTCGGCGACAAATTGTCCCCGATGTCAGAAACCACCAACTTGGCACCCGCCGTAGCCGGAACGGATCTGTTTACCCACATCCGCTCCATGATGAAAACGAATATCCCGACATTCTCCATCACCATAGTCATCTTTACTATTCTAGGCTTTATGTACGACGCCGGTGAGGTCGTCCATGGCCCAGAGGTGTTACAGGCTGCCTTGGCTTCAAAATTTGACATCACGCCGTTGCTCTTTATAGTGCCGGCTTTCGTGTTGGTTCTTATAGTTAAAAAAGCTCCGGCGCTTCCCGCCCTGTTTTTGGGTATGCTTCTGGGTTGTGTATTCGCCGCTATTTTCCAACCTGGCATTATCGCCGAAATCGGAAAAGGAATTGTGGACGGCAGGGAAGTTAGTTCGCTTACCGCTTCGGCCATCGGAGCGTTCCAAGCCATGTTCGGCGATGTGTCAATTACTACTGACAATGCCCAAGTCAACGACCTGCTCTCATCAGGAGGCATGGCCGGTATGATGAACACAATCTGGCTCATTATTTGCGCCATGGTATTCGGAGGCGCCATGGAGGCGTCCGGGATGCTCAGCCGCATCAGCGAAGCAATTATCAGCAAAGCGCAGTCTACAGGATCACTGATCACATCGACCGTCGGATCATGCTTTTTCTTCAACCTTACGGCCTCTGACCAATACCTGGCCATTGTCGTTCCCGGCAAAATGTTCGCCGACGCTTACCGCAAACGCGGGATAGGGCCCGAAGTTTTGAGCCGTTCGTTGGAAGACGCGGGCACGGTGACATCGGTGCTTATCCCTTGGAACACCTGCGGCGCTTACCAATCGAATGTTTTGGGAGTCGCCACGTGGGCTTACTTGCCTTATTGCTTCTTTAATTGGCTGAGTCCGATTGTTAACATTATCTTCGGGTACCTCTTCGTCAAAGCGAAGGAAGCCGTCAATCCGGGAAAAGTAGCCGTGGAAAGAGTAGAAGACTAATATGAGATTCCAGACAGATATCAGCAAGGACGAAATCAATGACATGCCACTCTTGAGATACGAGGGCAAAGTAACGCTGGTCAACAACCCGGACCAAGTGGTGCCGGCATTGGAAAAGATCAGGCAACACGATGTGGCGGGTTTTGACACCGAAACCCGGCCGGCGTTCAGAAAAGGCCAACGCTATGATGTTGCCCTGGTACAAGTCGCCATTCCCGGCGAAGTGTTCCTTTTCCGGCTAAACAGCACCGGCCTAACGCCAGACCTTGCTGAATATCTGGCAAACAGATCCTTTAAGAAAGTGGGGGTAGCACTCCACGACGATATCAAGGACCTCAGAAGACTCCGGGATTTCTCTCCGGAAGGGTTCGTAGAACTCGGCGACATGACCAAAGTGCTTGGCATAAAGAAAACCGGACTCAGAAACCTCGCGGCCATCATATTGGGCGGTAGAGTTTCAAAAAGCCAACAGACAAGTAATTGGGAAAAGCCGGAACTTACCGAAGGCCAGATCAGGTACGCGGCAACCGACGCTTGGGTTTCTATCAGGATTTACGAGGAACTCCTAGAGGAAAAACTGGCGGAATAAAGATAACGCCCATAATGGCATCTTTAAGAAAGCGGAGACAGGGATCTCCGCTTTTTTTGTGCCTATAAACTAACTCGGCACTTTGCTTCCACAACTCTTGTCTAACTCCATTTCCGCAATCGTTTTCGTAGCGAAAAGCTCTTGCTTTGGTCTGATTTTTTGAAAAAAAATTGCTTACCCTAAATTTTTCCACACTAGACAAAATAGTACTCTCCCTATTGCGAACTTCGCAAAACAGCCCCTCTTTTTAAAACCCTTCATGAGAGCTTTATTCATCAAAAAACCTATTTCATTGCAAATATCACACTACTTAGCGTTAATGATTTTTAATTTCGCAATTAATCACTGTATCTTTGTATCACAAACAAACCGAAAAACCACAAATAAATGAAGATTATGAAAGCGATTATTTTAACCCTCACAGTATTATTTTCAGTTACGGCGACTTCTTTCGCAGGAAACGGTGAAGCTACAGAAAAAGACCAGAAAGTCACTTTGATCCGCTTCCCGCACAAAAGTAAATTCAAAGTGCTTTACTTAGGCGAAGGACAGGACAAAGTAAGCGTGAAAATCTACGACAACGCAGGCGAATTGATCCACACAAACAACGTTCGCAGTAAAGCCTCATTCCTCCGTACTTACAACCTCTCTCAGCTTCCGTCGGGCAGTTATAAAGTGGTAGTTAAGGACAGTGAAGGTGTTCACACTGAAACGTTCAGCACATCAGCTCCAATGTTTATGGCTAAAAACTAAGCCGTACGTCCCAAAGTTAAATTCCCTAAAACAACCAATAGACGACCCGACAGGCAATAGGGCCTGCTCGGCTTTGAAGGCGAAAGCCTTCTTTTTTTGCCTAATATTTTCTAATCGCACTTTTCCATTCACGCTTATCCTCCTCAAAGCGTAAAACCTATCTTTCCCTTGCCTGTTTTCTCTGCACTGTGTTCCAAACAAAGCAACGCCTCCCGAAAAAACAAGCCAACCCGAAAAACGGAGCTTCGGCCACGCCAATCCAACGAAAAATCGGTTTTGAATTCGAAGTCGGGGATTGGGAAGTTTTTAAGGTGAAAGAAGGGGCCGAAGATCTCGCTAGGGATAGAAACCACCCGGAATGCCGCCTGCCACTTGCCCACAAAGACGTCATACTTTCCGGCGAAGGTTTTGGTATGACCGGCGACGCCAGCCCGGGCTTTACGGATATAGAATACGTCACAGAGCCGTTCGAGGAAACGGACGAAGGTCTTGAGCGCCTCAGGAAAACGATGGCGGGTATTACAGCCTCGGCTACTGCTCTCCATCATTTGGCCCAAGAAAATCCTAGCGAATTAGTCAGAGCGTCTTCTCTCGGTCAATATGGCGATGTAAAGCTCCCAAATTCACTTATCGATGCCACGACACCTCCACTTATGAAACCCCAGTTAACAGCTGGCGTAGGCTTACGCCATATACCGGACTTGCTTAGGCTTACAGGGCTTTCGGCTAGGGAAGACGAAAAAACCAAATCCGAACTTTCCCTTTTCCGCAAAACCTTAATCGACCACAAACCAGGCATGCATCCGTTACTGAAAGAAGAGGCTTACGTTTCTCACCACACTACGGCTTTCTGCGCTTCTTCATTAGAAAACATACTTTCCACTCCTCCAAGCCCGGAATTGGTCGCTTTGGCATCTTTGATTCGGGTTTATATCCTATCCGCTATAAGGATGCCTTTTTATTACCCAAAAAGCGCTTTGGCGATTATGGCAAGGACTGATTTCGCACAGATGTTTAGGCTTTTGCCTCCACAAGAACAGGAAGCACTTAAAGCAGAGAACGCTTCGCTTTTTGTAAAGGCAATGGAAAACTGCCTTCCTTTTATAAATCTGAACAGCCCTATTTTCGAAAATGGGGTCAGAAAGGAACAAAAGGAAGCACCAAACAAAACTCTGGAAAGACCTCTGAAAAAAGAATGGATTCGCAATATTCCTTTGGGTGTGGACTTGCTCACGCAAAAGTATTTCCCAATGCCTGAAAAAGCATCGGAACTCGACACAATTGGCTCTTGGCATGAGCGAACGGAACTTCTCACTGACGGAACTTCCGCACCTATTTTCGAGCTTAGGAGAATGGCAAATGCAGAAACAATAGAAGAGTGGGGAGCTATAGCCGAAATGGCTTTTGAGGCCATCAGGAGCCTAAAAAGGGATAAAAAATAAAGGTCCCGCTTCTTTGTCAGAAACGGGATCTTTAGCGGAGCTAATGTTTTTCAATTAACAGATTCAAGAGCAGGCAATCTTGCTCACTCTAGTCTCATGGCGTCCGCCCTCAAATTCCGTAGTAAGGAATGTCTCGGCCATAGCCATCGCTTGTTGGCGGGCAGTGAATCTAGCGGGAATACACAACACATTCGCATTATTGTGCTGACGCACCAACTGAACGATCTCGTTGTTCCAGCAAAGGCCGGCGCGTACGTTCGGGTATTTATTCGCCGTCATGGCTACGCCGTTTGCGCTTCCGCAAATCAGGATTCCGGCCTCAAACTCGCCGTCATTGACTCCTTTGGCCACTTTATGGGCAAAGTCAGGATAATCAACCGACTCTTCGGTCATGGTTCCGAAATCGGTTACCTCGCATCCAGCGGCTTCAAGCTGTTTTTTGATAGCCTCTTTGTACTCCGGCGACGCATGGTCACCGCCAATAGCGATTTTTTTGAAAAGCATAGTGCTTAAGTATATTTCCCCGCTCCGTTACCGAACCGGGGGTTTTAGTTATGATTACAGTCTTTAAACGCTTCCGGAGAGACTTTCTTCTTCCGGCGAATTAATATTCGTCATCATGGTGCGTAACCGCAAGCTCTTGCTTATTCTTTCTGTGTACAAAAGCCGAAATGTGGATCCCCGCCTCATAAAGCACAACCAAAGGCATGGCTACCAAAACCTGACTCATTACGTCCGGAGGAGTAAGGATAGCCGACAGCGCCAACATCACTATAAACGCGTGTTTCCGGTAAGCTCGCAGAAATTCCGGCGTCACGATTCCGGCCTTCGAAAGGAAATAAACCACTACCGGCAACTGGAACATAATGGCGCAAGCCAAAACCAGACGACAGATTGTGGATATATAATTGGTAAGGTCGATTTGGTTAACGATACTGGCGTCGACCTGATAGTTCGAAAGAAAGTTAATCGCCAACGGCGATACGATATAATAGCCGAACAAAACCCCCGCAAGGAACAACACGCTCACGAAAAACACGGCTCCGCCCGAAGCTTTCCGCTCTTCCTCATAAAGCCCGGGGCTAATGAATCGCCACACTTCCCAAAATGCGTAAGGAAACGCGCACACGATGCCCACCACAAACGAGGCCATCAAGTGTGTGGAAAACTGTCCGAACATAGTCCTGTTCTGGATCTCAAACGGCAATGCCTCGATACAGAGTATCGGCGATCCCATTTTCTCCCCCAATTCACACAGCATTCTGTACGTCCAGAAATCCAGACGGGAAGGCGCCAGCAATATTTCTCCAAAGATAAAATCCTTCGCCAAGAAAGCGATGACGGCGAAAACGACAATCGATACCGCCGCGCGGACCACATGCCATCGCAGTTCTTCCAGATGTTCCAGAAATGTCAATTCGTGCTCTTCTGTCTCCGCCAATGTCCTATCAGTTTAAGTTCAAACAATTGTTCCCATTCCTGTAACGCTGGATTGGGCATTTTCCTCAAAAATAATAAAAAAAAGTACGGCAAGCCCGCTTTTTTAGCCTAACGAAAACAAAGTCAGGCCCTGAAACAAGTCCGCCCGCTTCCTGTAAGAAAGCGGGCGGAAATACCGAAGGAATAATACGCTAGCGTTTTCGTATCATTCTAGTTTTGTTGGTTTTCGCTAAAAGGTTTTTCATAGTAGGAGCGGACAGCACAATCGTCACGATCACCATTACCACAATCGCCACAAAAAGTTCTTTGTCGATCAATCCGGCCTCCAACGCTATAGTTCCCAAGATTACTTCCAAGGTTCCGTGCGTATTCATACCAAAGCCCACGGCCCAAGACTCCCGCTTAGCCATTCCGCCCATTCGCGCACCCATAGCGGCTCCGCTTACTTTGCCCAAGAAGGCCAAAACAATCAGCGCCAACACCAAAGGCAAATTGAAACTCGCGATAAAGTTGATATGCAAACCAATGGACACGAAGAATAGCGGAGCGAATATATTATTCACAAACTGGTGAACGATTTCTTTCGCTTTCTCGGAAAGATTAGCCGAATCGCCCAAAGCAATGCCCGTAATAAAAGCGCCGAAAATGGCGTGGATACCAATATATTCCGTAAAAGCGGCCGAGATAAAACAAACCGCCATCGAAAGCGACAACAATCCGCCCGGCCAAGCCAAACGTTTGTTGACCCAAGGCAAAATCCTATCGATAATTCCCCGGCCAATAGTCAGCATAAACAGCGTGAAGCCCAAGGTCAAACCGATGGTATGCCCTATACTCAGCTTTTCCGGATTTCCACCGTCGAGCATACTCAGGATTACAGAGAATATCAACCAGCCTAAAATATCGATAATCATAGCCGAAGCTATGATAAGCATTCCCATCCTGGTTTTGAAGATATCAAGGTCCATCAACACCCGGGCTATCACCGGCAATGCCGTAATGGATAATGTGGTTCCGATAAACAGAGCGAAAACAAAGCGCTGATCCTCGTTCACAATTCCGAAAAACTCGGGAAAAGCGTAAGAACCGATAAATCCCAATCCCAGCGGAGCGAACAGCGACAACAAACTGACATAGACGGCTCGTTTGCCTTGCTCCACCACCAGGTGAAGCTCCACTTCCAACCCCGCGATAAATAACAGCAGAACTACCGCTATCTGGACAAAACCGTCCAAAACCGTCGCCGAGGTTCCCTCCATAGGGAAAATATCGGCGAAAAGTTCGGGAGAAATCGCCCCCAACAGGGTAGGGCCCAGCACTACGCCGGCCAATATCTCGCCCACTACGCCCGGTTGCTTCAGTTTTCTGAACATCTCGGCCATCAGCCGGGCGGCAACGAGCATGATGCTCAACTGCAATAGCAGGTTTATAATTTCATGATGATTCAGTTTTTCCATGCAAGAAAAGCTTATATGTGGTCGCCACGGAGTGAGGCATGGCGGACAATTGTTTAGGGCAGGCCGACACCGGCTTGTCCCGTTTTAGTGGACGATGAGCAAATTGGACGGAAGATTCGACATGATATGCTCCAGATCACGACGGAAAATTCGGTCCCAAAGACCCATCTCACGATCCATTCCCTGCATTACCAGCAAGTCGGCGTGGCTTCTCCGCACGAAATTCGCCAATTCGTGCCCCGGCTTTCCGGCGGTCACTTTAATATTGATCCGCAGGCCTTCCGTATCGATACGCTCAAGCTTGCGATGGACTTCCTGAATCTCCTGGTGTACGATATGCTTACGAGTTTCGCCGTATTCGTTTTCGGAACCTTCGCCCGCCACCACCATGCTGAGGCTGTAAAGCGAAATTTCCCTTACGATGTGTACAATTCCGCTATTCTCCACTTTAGCGAGTTCGCAACCGTCCATCAAGGCCTTGCGCGGGGCCGGACCAGCGCCAGCTTGTATCACTATTTTGGAAAAAGGCTTTGGCTTTACGGAAGGTTCCGTAAGCATAAGCACCGAGCAGTTGGCCCGACGTAAGATTTTTCTGGCTATCGAACCGATATAATGCCTCACCAGATTTTCTTTGGTCAGGGCTCCAGCCACCAACAGGTCAACGTTCTCACTTATACACACGGAAAGGATAGTGGTTGTCGTAACCCCTTCTTTCCAAATGAGTTCGCAATTGTTCTCGTCAAGACCGGCCTTTCCCATCACTTCGTGAAGATACTTCTCATCACGTTCATTATGGCGCCCCACATGAATCAGCAAAAGTTCCGATTCAAAAACTTTCCTTAGACGAGCGGCCTCGAAGACCATGGCCTCGCACCGGGGCGAAAAAGCAACAGCCACCGCTATTTTATTGTACATACTGCACTCGGTTTCGGTTAGAGGTAAAAACACCCGGAACCCGCCAGGCCCGGCTTTTTTCCTTCCAATATAATTATTTCGCAGGTATTATTCGGTTCAAAAAACGCTCCGCCGTAAAAAATATGGGACTTTTGCCGTTATAAAAGTTCCTGCGCTTTTCATTATATTTGGACCATTATGGCGAAGAACGATAAAAACCAAGATAACAACCCGTTGAAGAAAATCATCGCGCATGCGAAGGAATACGGTTTCGTATACCAGTCAAGCGAGATTTATGACGGATTGCAGGCCGTGTACGACTACGGTCCTTACGGCGCGGAGCTGAAGAAAAACCTCAAGGACCTCTGGTGGACCAGCATGACCCGCCTGAACGACAACATCGTGGGCATCGACGCCTCGATCTTTATGCACCCGTTGGTGTGGAAGGCTTCGGGACACGTTGACGGCTTCAACGACCCTATGATCGACAACAAGGACTCGAAGAAGCGCTACCGCGCCGACGTTCTGTTGGAAGACAAGGCGGCCGAGTACGAAAAGGCCGGCGAGCAGGACAAAGCCGACGCTTTGCTCAAGGAAATGGGACGCCTTTTGGAGGCCGAGGAATTGGACGCCGTACGCGAGCTGATTGTTAGCGAAGGCATCGTTTGTCCTATTTCGGGAACAGGCAACTGGACCGAAGTACGCCAATTCAACCTTATGTTCAGCACGCAGGTGGGCTCTGTAGCCGAAGACGCTTCGGAGATTTACCTCCGTCCGGAAACGGCCCAGGGTATTTTCGTGAACTTCTTGAACGTTCAGAAAACGGCCCGTATGAAGATTCCTTTCGGCATCGCACAGATTGGTAAAGCTTTCCGTAACGAGATCGTGGCTCGCCAGTTCATCTTCCGCATGCGCGAATTCGAGCAGATGGAGATGCAATTCTTCGTACGTCCGGGCGAAGAGCTCAAGTGGTTCGAAGCATGGAAAGAAAGCCGTATGAAGTGGCACAAAGTGCTCGGTATTCCTGAGGATAAACTCCGCTTCCACGATCATGAGAAATTGGCTCACTACGCCAACGCCGCCGCCGACATCGAGTACGACTTCCCGTTCGGATTCAAAGAAGTGGAAGGTATCCACTCTCGTACAGACTTCGACTTGACTCAACACCAAGCGCTTTCTAAGAAGAAACAACAGTACTTCGATACTGAAATCAATAAGAACTACGTACCGTACGTTGTCGAGACCTCAATCGGCGCCGACCGTCTGTTCTTGATGACTTTGGCCAACGCCCTCGTGGAAGAGGAAGTAGGCGAAGGCGACAAGAAGAAAATGCGTACCTACTTGAAGTTCCACCCGGCTTTGGCTCCCGTAAAAGCGGCTATCTTCCCATTGACAAGAAAAGACGGTTTGCCGGAAAAAGCGAAGGAGATCTTCAACAGCCTGAACTTCGACTTCAATCTGATTTACGAAGACAAGCAAGCTATCGGTAAGCGTTACACCCGTCAGGACTTGATCGGAACGCCGTTCTGTATCGCCGTCGACCACCAGACTTTGGAGGACGACACCGTGACCATCCGTCACCGCGACACCATGGAGCAGGAGCGTATCCACATTAGCGGGCTTCACGGCTTCTTGGCCAAGTCATGCTCTGCTAGCGAAATTTATAAGCAATTGTCATAAGAACATAATGTAAAGAGCTCCTTTACGATGAGACATAAATAAAGCGATTCCAACTTGGAGTCGCTTTATTTATTGCTAACATGGAAACCCACAAGCACAAAAAAAGGCCGAAAGAATAACTCCGACCTTTTTTCAACACCGCAAAAGCGGTTGTTATTTAATAGCATTCACTACAAATACAGCTACGCCTTTACCAACTTTTTCTGTTTGCTCGTTCTCAGTTTCTACAGTAAACACTGTTTCGCCTTCTTCAGTCGGTTTGTAAACGTAAGAGAATGTGCCTTTAGAAACATCAATTGTCAAACCGGACTCACTCTTAGTCAGCACTACGTCGCCTTTCTTCAAAACGATTGTTTTCAAATCGTAAGGAGAAGTTACCGTTCCGCTTACAGTCGTTTCAGAACCTACCTTAACGGTAGCGCTCAATTGGCTGTTTGCGAATGTAGTGGTCGCACGGGACGTAGCCACGATGATTGGGAGTTTTTTCTCAGATTGGTACTGAACACCTTTGTAAGTAGCTTTCGCTTTGGCAGTGATCACAATGTCAGTCCCAACAGCCTCCTCAGCGAAAGTTCTCTTGATACTGATTTTGTTGTCTTTGTCTACACCAGAAGCGATCTCTTCGTCGCCCAAGAAGAATTTCACCTCGTCAATGGTAGCACCTTCAAGAACAGAAACAGATCCGTCTACGGTAGCTTCAGTGTAAGCAATAACATTCTTTTTATCATTGTCACCGAAAGTGATGACAGGATTCTTAGTGAGGATAGACGCCACAAATTTCACAGAATCTTTTCCGTCTTCTTTAGAGCCTTCATTAATCGCTTGGATAATGAATTCAATATTCTTATCTCCCTCGGCGGTTGGACGCTCGTATTTGAATGTCTTGTTTTCCAAGTCAATTGAAGTAGCCGGCAATTCTACCAACTTCTTGTCTTCAATAACCGAAATGCTTGCAGAAGTCAGCGCAGTCGGGCTCCAAAAGCTCCCCTCTAATACAAGCTTATCACCTGCTATGATACTAGAAGTGTTTGCTCCGCCCGCAAATTTCACAATTGGTTTCGCATGTTTCACAGTTACAGAAATCTTCTGTTTGATCGGCTGGTCGCCAGAAATATCTGTAATGATTGGCTCAAACTTAATAGTCTTGCTTACATCGGAAGTTTTCGGAGTAAAAGAAAACTTGATAGAATCTCCCCCTTGAGTGATCTGCTCCTTAGTAAAGCTCTGAAAAAGCTCACCATCTTTCAGAAAATCGATTTTCTGAATCATGTCAACTTTAGCAAAAGTCCCTTTAAACTTCACCTCATGTCCGTCCTCAACAGTTTTTTCATAAAAGCTCATAAAAACAGATGGTGACAAATCTTCAACCCCAGTCAACGCCTCATCATCATTATCACATGAAGTTAAAAATGCAGAACCCACAAAGAGTAAACTGAAAAACCAAAAATAATCCTTTTTCATCATTTTGAAATATTTGAAAACAAACAATTATTAGTGCCAAAAAAGGCAATGAACTATCATTATAATCAAATATATTAACATGTAACGTATTTACCAACATAATTTAAGGCCTAAAAGTAAACTATATATGAACAATAAATAATATGAGTGTGTGTATTTATACAAATTAAAATTATAATTATTCCAATTAAATAGAAGGGAAAACAGATTCACAAGACTAACCCCTTCACCACTAACACATTAAACAAACAACAACATTAGAGATTTATATGAAATATTTAACACCTAAATTGTACGGATCAGAGTAGTTAAAAGTGAAAAAAATAGTATTTGACAATTCACAAACAACGGCATAACAAACATCCAAACTCTCCGACAAGATACCATATCGTGAAATCCATGTGTCGGGATCAGGAAGACTCTCTAAAAAATCGCTGGAGCTTCTTCGATAAGCTTATTTACTACTACTCTAATTAGCCAAACAGAAATCCGAAAGCACCCACATAAAACAAAACCTGAAATTTACTTTAAAATTTAGCTTAAAAGACACTCCTCTTCACCGGTTTATCATTACATTTGGCATACTGACCAAAACTTGTAGCGTATAGATCCCTCGACGCTAAAAGCCGAGGCTCCAACCAAATTTCTTCAACTACACAGGATGACAACGGGAAACAAGCAGAAGACAATTGACGCCACCGGATTCGAGAATCTGGAAATATACGGCGCCCGCGAACACAACTTAAAGGACATCGATGTCACGATGCCCCGCAACAAGTTGGTGGTGATAACCGGCATCAGCGGTAGCGGAAAATCTTCTCTGGCCTTCGACACTATTTACGCCGAGGGCCAACGGCGCTATATGGAGAGTTTCTCGGCTTACGCCCGTTCGTTTATGGGCGGTATGGAGCGCCCCGACGTCGACAAGGTCAACGGCCTGAGTCCCGTAATTTCCATCGAACAAAAAACCACGTCGAGAAATCCGCGCTCCACTGTCGGCACCGTCACGGAAGTCTATGACTTTATGCGATTGCTCTACGCCCGTGCCGGCGAGGCGTTTTCCTACAAGACCGGCAAAAAGATGGAGCGCCAGTCGGAAGACCAGATTATCGAGCGCATCCTAAAAGACTACGACGGTCAGAAGCTCACTATCCTCGCCCCGGTGGTCAAAGGTCGGAAAGGTCATTACCGGGAGCTTTTCGTGCAGTTGAGCAAAAGCGGCTATTCCAAAGTCCGTGTAGATGGAGAGGTATTGGATTTGGTTCCCAAAATGCAGGTGGACCGCTACAAGATTCACGATATCGAGGTGGTAGTTGACCGTGTTATCGTCAGGGAAAAAGATCATTTTCGCATCGGCCAATCGGTGGGGACAGCCCTGAAGCAGGGCGAAAAGCTGATGATGACACTTGACGAAAACGGCGATGTCCGCCATTTTTCGGAGCTGTTGATGGATCCCGAAACAGGCATCGCTTATGACGAGCCCGCGCCTAACACGTTCTCTTTCAACTCTCCGTACGGAGCCTGCCCGAAGTGTAACGGTCTGGGCAAAATCGAGAAAATCACCGTCGAGTCAATAATCCCCGACGACAAGAAAAGTATCAAAGCCGGCGGACTTGCTCCGTTGGGCGAATACCGCGACATCTGGATTTTCAAATTGGTAGAGCATCTGCTCAAAAAGAAAAAACTGAAGCTGACCACTCCGATCAAGGACATTCCGCAAGATGTCATGAAGGAGATCCTTTACGGCACGAAGGAGCCCGTTCCGGTACCGAGCGTAAAATATCCCGGCGAAAATTGGAACGCCAAATTCCAAGGCGTCATAAGCTTTTTGGAAAAACAACTCGAATCCGAATCGGAAAAAATCCAGCAGTGGGTCCGCGATTATATGGTTGTGTCGGAATGTCCGTCATGCCACGGCGCCAGATTAAAGCAGGAATCGCTCTGCTTTAAAATCGCCGATAAAAATATCGCCGAACTCGCTACATACGACCTTGGAACCTTGGGCGAGTGGTTCGACAATGTGGAAACCAAGCTTTCCGACAGGCAGAAGGTCATCGCGACGGAAATTCTCAAAGAAATCCGTAAACGTTTGGGCTTTCTGCTTGACGTAGGTTTGGAATACCTGAACCTTGACCGACCTCTGAAAACCCTTTCGGGTGGCGAGGCGCAACGTATCCGTTTGGCAACACAAATCGGAACGCGTCTGGTCGGCGTACTTTATATTTTGGATGAGCCTAGCATCGGCCTCCACCAACGCGACAACGTTAAGTTGATCAAAGCTCTCCAAGACCTCCGGGATTTGGGCAACAGCGTCTTGGTAGTAGAGCACGACAAGGACATGATGCTCGATTCCGACTACGTGCTGGACATCGGCCCGGGGGCCGGAATTCACGGCGGAACGATCGTCGCTTCTGGTTCTCCAAAAGAATTCCTAAAACAAGGAAGTATCACGGCGAAATATCTAAACGGCGAGATGGCCATCGAAGTGCCGGAAAAACGCCGTAAAGGAAAAGGGGAGTCGCTGATACTGAAAGGAGCCACTGGCCACAACCTCAAAAACGTGACCGCCGAATTTCCTTTGGGAAAAATGATCTGCGTTACGGGCGTTTCCGGATCGGGAAAATCCAGCCTTATCCACGAGACTCTTTACCCAATTCTGAACCAAGCGATTTACAGAGGCAAAAAACAGCCTTTGGATTATGCTTCGATTGACGGTCTGGATAAAATCGACAAGGTAATCGAAGTAGACCAGTCGCCGATCGGGCGGACGCCACGATCAAATCCCGCCACTTACACCAGCGTATTTACCGAAATCCGAAGCCTGTTCGCCAACCTGCCCGAAGCCAAAATCCGAGGCTACAAGCCCGGGCGCTTTTCTTTTAACGTAAAAGGCGGACGTTGCGAAAAATGCGGCGGAGCCGGCAAAGAACTTATCGAAATGGACTTTCTGCCGAACGTACACGTCGATTGCGACGAGTGCAAAGGCAAACGCTACAACCGCGAAACGTTGGAAGTCCGTTACAAAGGAAAATCCATCTCCGACGTGCTGGACATGACCGTGGAAGTGGCTGTGGAATTCTTCGAACATTTGCCAAAAATCCAGCGCAAAGTCAAAACGCTTAACGATGTCGGGCTTGGGTATATTACTCTTGGCCAACACGCCACCACGCTCTCGGGCGGAGAGGCACAACGGGTAAAACTAGCCACGGAACTCTCCAAGCGCGACACCGGCAAAACGCTTTATATCTTAGACGAACCGACTACCGGCCTTCACTTCGAAGATATCCGCCATCTGCTGGCCGTACTCGACAAATTAGCGGACAAGGGCAACACCGTCTTGGTTATCGAACATAACTTGGACGTAATAAAAGTAGCCGACCATATCATCGATCTTGGGCCCGAAGGCGGCGCTGGCGGCGGCACGATAGTTTGCCAAGGGACACCGGAACAGGTTGCGAAAAACAAGAAAAGCTACACGGCCAAATACCTCAAGATGGAACTTGACGAGACCAAAAGGCTTAAAAAGAAAAACCGGAAATAGGCAACTGAGTAGGAAGCAAAAACGGCCGAATGATTTCGCATATCATTCGGCCGTTTTGTTTTTATCTGAAAAACCCGATCACTCACTGTCGACCATCCGCCCGTACATACCCTGTACGTGCCTGGCGTTGTTTCCTTCCAGCCGGTTGATTTTCTGGATCTGCTCCGGAGACGCTTCCTGAATCACCTTCATTATATGCCAGTTCACACTTTCCGTAAACGGGGGAGTGGTAAGCGACCCTTTGTAATAATAAAAGTGGCTCGACTTTCCACCCACTTCCATTAACAAATCGCCCATCTGAACCGAACCCACCGGCAACATTTGTTTCACATGCTCTTCCGTAGGGATTTTGTCGATGAAATCTTTCAGGAACGGATTTTCCTTACCCATTTTAAAAAGTATCCCGATCACAAGATATTCCGGCTTGTCCTGATCCTGATTTTGCAGACTGTTCACGATATGCATTTCCATCGGAAATGTCACACCGTCGATCAAATGTTCCGAAGGCGTATGGAAATGAAGCTGCACAAAATCATAAGTCTTCCCGTCAGACTCCAAAGTGCTACCTTCCTCAAAATTAAGCTGCACGGTATGGCCCAGATTCTCTACAGATTCAAATTTATCGTTAAAATGAAGCGTAATATGATGCTTGCCATCATGCTCCGTATCCGCCGACAAGATATTGATCGGCGACTGCAAAAGCCCGTGCCCAAGCCCCGGAAGCGTATACCCCTGCACCTTTTCGCCTTTATGCTCTCCGGGCGCCTCCATCTTGACCATATTACTCTCTTCAGTCTCTTTTTCCTCCTCCTTCTTCTTCCTTTCCGATTCGCAACCGGCAAAAACGGCTAGCGCCATTATCATCACAAAGACTTTCATACTCTTGGCTAATGGTTTCTCTCAAAACCAACACCTCAGCCTAAGGTTGTAGGCAACAGCTTACTTTTTCACAAAACGGAGGATCTCTCCTTCTTCCGAAAAGCCACCCAACCTCTTTAATCGAAGCACGTATATTCCTGGAGCCAGATATGATATATCTTCCTCGTGGCTGTTCCCTTCAGCCTCGAAAGTACAAACCTCATGGCCGGAAGCGTCAATCACTTGCGCCAAACTACGGGGCAATCCGCCCGGCTTAACTATTCTCAATCGATTACCGACTACAGGATTCGGCGAGACTCTCGCTTCCGTCCCCAAATTTCCGGAACCTAATATCCGTTTTACCACATGACTTACCTGCTCGGCCCTGTATTGTGTAAAAACGGCTTCCATACGTTCTAACTGATTAGGCGTGAAACTTTTCCTACACCAATACGGCGAATATGACATTATATTATTCACATCCGGGTTATACGCTTGTCCCAGTTCATCCAAGTCCTCTCCATTATAAATGCACTGCCCATTGGAAGTGTTAGCGTATCCGAGTTTCGGGTCAGCGGGAGTGTCACAAACGAAGTCCCCGGCCTCGGAGCAATTTGACCCGTTAACCAATTCCTTTCCTTTAGATGTCTCATGAGTATGAAAAAGGCCGAAATAATGCCCCAACTCATGCGCCAAAGTGTTTTTGGTAGGAGAACCCGGAGTCGAACTGTTAACTAAGCACGACCGGGCCATAAATACGGAGTTGTACTTATCTTTATCAGCATCAGAAACATCTCCCGAGATTGGAAAAAAGGCAAAACCGCACACCGCTTTTCCACTACTACTAAGCGTATTTGCAACGATAATATTTACCCGATCGCTTTGCCGGTACTCTACCGTTTTCGAAAAATCCGTTTGATGATTGTAGTTAAAAAGCTCCGAATCTGTGATTCTTTCCACATTTGGGTCCAGTGTGAAAGTGAACGGACTTTCCTCAAAATAGCTATTCAATGACTCCATTGCGGTATTTATTTCTTCCAAAGAAGCCGCTTTGGTACCCGAAGAGCTTTCCACTACCCAAAACTTTAGAGGAATCTCGTATTCGGTATCCAAAACTCTTACCCGCGCCTGCACCAGATCCAAAGGCTTGAATTCGAATTCATGATCCACTTCACCGCATGGCGCTATGTCAACGCCCTGCGCAGATAACCTCGTGGTGCCGATAAGAACAGCAATCAAACCTAACAGTATTGTAAAAATCTTATTTCGCATATTTTTCTGTGTAAAAAGCAGTGAACCCCAATCCGTTAAACCATTGAACATATGATATACTCAGCTCATTTGGTAATGAAACTGAGAATTTATAATACTGTCTGCTGAAAAAATAAAAAAACCGCCAAGAATGCTCTTTGCGGTTTCTAAAAGTCTCGTTTTGAGCTTATTTAATGTATAATCGTGTCCCTAAGATACTCGTCTCGGGTTTCCGGATGGTCCGTCATATAGTGCAATCCCCGGCTCTCATTTCTTCTTAACGCTGAATTGATAATCAAATAAGCGATCGCCGTAGCGTTTCTCAACTCAATAAGCTCAGACGATACCTTCGTACGCTTGTAATAATCCTCAACTTCCTCATAAAGCACCCTCATGCGTCGCAATGCGCGCTGAAGTTGCGCTTTAGATCTCACGATCCCGACATAATCCCACATATAACCGCGCAACTGACGAAGGTTATGCCTTACGAGTGTCCATTCTTCCTCGTTCGCCAACCCTTTATCATCCCAATCCGGGATTATAATATGGGAGAAATCCCGATTGCGCTTATTAATCACTTTCTGGGCCGCTCTGTGGCTAAAAACTAAAGCTTCCAGCAGACTGTTGCTCGCTAGCCTGTTGGCCCCGTGTACACCCGTATGCGCCGCTTCTCCGGTCACATAAAGGTTCTGCATAGAGGTTAAACCATTAAGGTTCGTCATAACGCCTCCGCACACATAATGTGCTGCCGGAACTACAGGGATGTATTCTTTCTCAATATCGATTCTGAGCGCATCCTGACAGTGTTTATGGATATTCGGGAAACGCTTCGCTATTCCGTCAAGGTGTGTCATATCCAGAAACACGCAATCGTCGCCCAAACGCTTCAATTCTGAATCGATGGCCCGGGCTACGATATCGCGCGGAGCAAGCTCTTTGCGCTCATCGTATTTCTCCATAAAACGCTCGCCCTTGCTATTGCGCAAAATTCCGCCGTGGCCACGCAAGGCTTCCGAGATCAGAAACGTCCGCCCGCCCGGGTGGTAAAGCGAAGTGGGGTGGAACTGGATAAACTCCATATTGGCGATCCTCACCCCCGCACGGTACGCCATCGCAATGCCGTCACCCGTGGCGATATCGGGATTTGTGCTGTGCAGATATACCCTAGTGGCTCCACCAGAAGCCAGAAGCGTAAAGTCAGATTTGAATGTTAAGACTTTGCCCGTTTCCTTGTCCAGAACATAAGCTCCGAAACAGATATTGAAATCCGCAGCCAGATTGCCGAGTACGTGATGCTCTGTGACCAAATCCACACCAATATGATGCTCGTATACCGTAATGTTTGGATGTTGCCTCACAGCCTCCCACAGCGCTCTCTGGATCTCCGCTCCCGTCAGGTCCGCCGCGTGTAGGATTCGGTGCCTAGAATGTCCGCCTTCCTTGGCCAAAGAATAGTCTCCCTTATCGGTTTTGGAGAAATTGGTTCCGATTGCGATCAGTTCCCGAATCCGTTCCGGACCTTCTTTCACCAAAATATCCACAGCATCCTCATGACAGAGTCCAGCGCCGGCTATCAGCGTATCTCTCGTATGCAATTCGAAATCATCGTCTGGGTTGGTGACCGCGGCCACGCCCCCTTGGGCATATTTGGTATTGCTCTCATTGGCGGCGTCCTTCGTCACAATATTCACCTTTCCGTGATCGGCCACTTTCAAAGCGAAGGTGAGCCCGGCCACGCCACTGCCAACTACCAGGAAGTCTGATTTGATCGCATTCATATCGGTTATATCTGTATGGAAAAGGCTTTGGAAACCTCTTTTGTCTTTCCGGGATTTTCTAAAAAACCGAAAATCCTCACAAATCTGTTACACAATCACATGATTACGGCAAAGTTAAGAAGGTTCTCGAAAAATGCCTGAAAAATATGCTTCAGCGCCCCAAGCTTCTATTTCAGCGCCGTCGACATTATCTTTCGGAAAAATACAGAACTATGGACGGAAAGAAAAGGTCAAACATCAAGCCCGGGCTCAGGGTGAATATTGTCTTGAAACAAGACCAAAGAACGGGAAAGCTGACGGAAGGTATAGTCAAGGATCTGCTTACCAAGTCCGGTACGCACCCTCACGGTATCAAGGTAAGATTGGAAAGCGGGGAAGTGGGCCGGGTGAAGGAAATATTGGATTAAAACAAACAAAGCCCTTCGTTTTACGAAAGGGCTTTGTGATTCCGGAAGGACTCGAACCTTCAACCTACTGCTTAGAAGGCAGTTGCTCTATCCGGTTGAGCTACGGAACCGGCTTAAACTTTTTGGATGATAATCTATGTGATTCCGGAAGGACTCGAACCTTCAACCTACTGCTTAGAAGGCAGTTGCTCTATCCGGTTGAGCTACGGAACCATCCTTTGTTTTTCGCTAAGCGGGTGCAAAAGTAGTCATATCATCATCTAAAGCAAAGTTTTCAGTGATTATTTTATCAAAAAACCGCTACCAGACTACTTTAAAGCTATTTTTCACCTGAAAATCACTAAAAAATATTTCAGTGATCAACCATGGCAAAAACTCTTTTCCGAAGGTTGAAAACGAGGAAAAACCTGTTCCGTTTCCCGAACTGGGACCTTCGGCGGAAATCGTAGAAAACAAAAAAGCCGGCCACAGAGCCGGCTTTTTATGTATGTCGTAAGAATTATTTCTTCTCTCTGATACGGGCAGCTTTTCCTTGCCTTCCGCGGAGGTAGAACAAACGAGCTCTTCTAACTTTACCTTTTCTAAGAACTTCGATTTTGGCGATGTTCGGAGAAAGGACTGGGAAGATACGCTCGATGGCAACACCGTTAGAAACTTTACGTACAGTGAAAGTCTCTCCGTTCGAACCTTCGTTTCTTCTCTGAAGAACGGTTCCTTGGTACTGCTGGATACGCTCCTTGTTACCTTCTTTAATTTTAAAGTGAACGTTAACCGTATCACCGGCTTTGAACTCAGGCAAAGAGGCTCTGTGTTCGTCGTTCTCTGATTCGATGAATCTGATCAGATCGCTCATTTTCTTGCTGATTTTCGCCCCAACTCGTGAGACAATATACTACAATCGTTTTTACTCAATTTTCACTCCAGCATCACTGCCGGAAACCGCGACGGGCGCGGACCTTAATCACCCAACATTTCGGGGCGACGTTCCTTGGTTCGTTTCACGGCTTGTTCAAAACGCCACTTTTCGATATTCGCCGCATGCCCTGACAGCAACACGTCCGGAACCTTCCAGCCTTCGTATTCGGCTGGTCTGGAATAAACCGGAGGAGCCACAAGCCCGTCCTGAAACGAGTCTGTAAGCGCCGAAGTCTCGTCTGAAATAGCTCCGGGAAGAAGCCTCACCAAGGCGTCGGTTACTACCGCCGCGCCCAGTTCGCCTCCGGAAAGCACATAATCGCCCAAGCTTATTTCCCTGGTGATGAAGTGTTCCCGAACCCGCTCGTCCACACCTTTGTAATGACCGCAGAGTATGATGAGGTCTCCCTTCATCGCCAACTCGTTGGCTATCGGTTGTGAAAAGCGTTCCCCGTCAGGACTCATGTAAATGACCTCGGCGTAATCGCGCTCGCTTTTCAGCTTGCGAATACAGTCGGCTATCGGCTGCACTTGCAGGACCATGCCCGCACCGCCACCGAAGGCGTAGTCATCCACTTTTCTGTGCTTGTTTTTGGTATAGTCGCGCAAGTTATGCACCACTATTTCCACCAAGCCTTTGTCCCTTGCCCTTTTTACGATCGAATGATCAAAAGGACCTTGAAGCAATTCCGGAAGAACCGTTATAATATCGATTCTCATATAATAGCGTTCCTCACTTAATCCTCTCCCAAGTACACGTCGAGCAAACCTTCCGGCAAATCGACCTGCACCTCTTTTTTCGCCTTGTCCGCTCTGATAACGATGTCTTTGTCCATCGGGATGAGAATTTCCACCCCTTTGTACTCCATCTCCATCAGAGTTTGCGGCCCGCCGTCCAAGATTTGGTTTACAGTTCCAAGTTGGCCTTCCGTTTTGTCCACTACGCTGAAGCCGATAACCTCATGGTAGTAAAACTGCCCGTCTTCCAATTCTGGCAGACAGGTAAGCGGAAGAAACAATTCGGAGCCCTGTAGCCCGTCGGCTTGTTCCGGCGTATCAACGCCCTCGAACTTCGCCACCATCTTTTTGCCGGGCTTCGGCCTAAGGCTTTCTATAAAATACGGAACCAACTGATTTCCGATCCGCAAGAAGAGCGAATCCATCTCGTCGTATTCCGCGGGATTATCCACGTCAAGGGTAATCGTCACCTCTCCATGCAAGCCATGCCTTTTTTCAATGTAACCTAATTGATAACACTCTTCTTGTCGCATGACCTTACACTACTTTAAGGTGATTACTCAGCTGACTCCTCAGCTGGAGCTTCGTCTTCGCCTTCTTCTTCAGCAGGAGCGTTAGCGGCGGCCTCGGCGGCTGCGGCTTCTTCTTCCCTCTTCTTGATAGCGGCAAGACGGTCAGCGTTAACTTTAGCCTCAGCGTCAAGTTTCGCTTTAGCCTCAGCGTCAGCTGCTTTAGCCAAAGAAGCCTCTTTTCCTTCGATCTTAGCCTCTTTGTTAGACAACCACTCCGCGAAACGGGCATCAGCCTGCTCCTGAGTGATAGCGCCTTTGGCTACGCCGATCTGCAGGTGTTTCTTGAGCATTACACCGCGGTATGACAACAGCGTACGAGCTGTATCTGTAGGCTGAGCGCCTTTCATAACCCAGTCGAAAGCTTTGTCAACGTTGATGTCAACGGTTGCAGGGTTGGTGTTAGGGTTGTAGATACCCAACTTCTCGATGAATTTACCGTCACGGGGTGATCTTGAGTCCGCTACGATTACATCGTAAATAGCCAACTTCTTGCGTCCACGACGCGCCAATCTGATTTTTACTGCCATTATTTAACATTTTAGTCGAGGGAACCCGTCCCTCTGTCCTACAACTGTAAAGATTCGCAAAGGTAAGGCTTTTGCGAGCAACCAAACAACATTTTAATCTTATTATAATCAAGGCATTACGAAAAAGTTGCCGAAAAGCTTGCTATCCCGTCCATTACGATGGCTTTACCATTAAACCGGACATGTGGCCGGATCTCCGATAAAAGCTTATATTCGTCTTTCTTGAATCTCATATTTTTTAAAAATTAAAACCAAACGTATGAAAGCGTTGACACTGGTGGCCAAAATCACCGCCAAAACCGGCAAAACAGAAGAAGCTAAGAAGACTTTGGAAGGACTCGTGGAACCTACGAGGGCCGAAAAAGGATGCGAATGCTATGACCTTCACGAATCTCTGGAAGAAGAAGGCGTTTTCCTTTTCTTCGAGACTTGGTCCACTACCGAAGACTGGGAAAGACACATGGAAAGCGAGCACCTCAAAGCCTTTTTCGCTAAAAAAGAGGAACTGATCGAGAGCGTGGAAATCTCCAAATGGTCAAAAATCTAAGGGGTTTCGATACCAAAACCCGGGAAATAACATTTGTTGTTTTCCGGGTTTTCCCGAAAAACATCCTGCGCTACAAGCTTTTTCACCTTTTCCGATTATCCCACCCCCTTTTTGAACCTAATTATTTTTTTGTAAAAATATTTCGACCCAAGTGAAGGTGATTTTGGACTCCAATCTGTAATTTTGGACGGTTACAATTCAAGCCCGCCGTCATGACAACCGTGAGAAACTTGTATGGCATCGACCACGATTCGCTGGTAGATTGCTTCCTGAAGGCATTCGACGGGTATTTTGTGAAAATGCCAACCGACCCCGGCTACTATAAAGAACGCTGGCGAAAAGCCAATGTCCGCCTGGAAACGTCTTACGGTTTATTCGATGGAAACCGACTCGTGGGCTTTTCACTGCACGGAACAGGCGGAAAACCGGGCGATTTGACAGCTTATAACGTAGGCTCCGGAGTATTGCCGGAATATCGCGGCAAAGGCGCTTTGCGGAAAATCTATTCCCACGCCGTATCCGATTTGCGAAAGCAAGGTTGCTCCCGGATTATTCTGGAAGTGATACAGGAAAATACTGCCGCGCTGAAATCTTATGAGAAAACGGGATTCTCCATCAGCAAGGAATTGCTTTGTTTTTCAGGGAAAATAAGCCTTCCCCAAGATTCCGACATTATTATAAAGGAGTATTCCGATAGCGAAATCGGCTGGGACTCGCTTCCGAATCAGAAGTTTCTAGCTTGGAATTTTGGTTCGGACACTATTAAAAGAGGCGGGTATCGATATTTTCAGATTTTTGCGGACGACCAAGCCCGCGCCTATTTATCATTAATAAAGAACTCAACGATCTCGCTCAATTTGATTTGCTGGACCAAAAGCCGGAAAGCTGGCCTTTGCTGTTCCAAGGCATTTCGAAAGTGGCGCAAGGAAGCCTTAGGGCCATTAATATAGATTCTCGCCTAAATGAGAAAATCGAGTGGATCCAAAAAGCCGGATTTAGCAATACGGTGAACCAATTTGAAATGAGGCTCGACATCAAGTCGGCGGATTTCAGCGAAAAAGAAGAACAAATTTTAATTGAATAAGGCGAAAGACCGCCCGGAACCCATAATTTCCGGCCGGCCACTGGCGCCGCACAGACCAAAAAGGGTGGGTTGAACCAACCGATAACTCCACATCAAACCATGCAAAGAGACACGCAAGTATTTGAACTGATCTCTCAAGAGGCCCGCAGACAGGAAGAAGGAATCGAACTGATCGCCTCGGAAAATTTCACTTCGAAACAAGTGATGGAGGCCCAAGGAAGCGTTTTGACGAACAAATACGCTGAAGGGCTCCCGAACAAGCGTTATTACGGCGGTTGCCAGGTTGTAGACCAAGTAGAGCAAATCGCCATCGACCGCGTCAAGGAACTCTTCGGCGCGACTTGGGCCAACGTACAGCCGCACTCTGGCGCGCAGGCCAACGCCTCGGTTATGCTCGGCGTTCTTGAGGCCGGCGACAAGATCCTCGGCTTTGACCTTTCGCACGGCGGACACCTTACGCACGGATCCACCGTAAACTTCTCCGGAAAACTCTACGAACCGCATTTCTACGGCGTGGAAAAAGAGACCGGACTTATCGACTGGGAAAAAGTTGCCGAAAAAGCCCGCGAGGTAAAGCCTAAGCTCATCATCTGTGGCGCCTCGGCCTACAGCCGCGACTGGGACTACAAACGTCTCCGCGAAGCGGCCGACGAAGTTGGAGCCCTGTTGTTGGCCGACATCTCGCACCCCGCCGGACTGATCGCCAAAGGTTTGCTTAACGACCCGTTGGAGCATTGCCACATCGTGACAACCACTACGCACAAAACCCTTCGCGGACCACGCGGCGGTTTGATCATGTTGCGCCACGACATCGAAAACCCGATGGGCTACAAGACTCCAAAAGGAGTAATCAAGAAACTTTCGCAGGTTTTGGACGGCGCGGTATTCCCGGGCACCCAAGGCGGTCCTTTGGAACACGTTATCGCCGGTAAAGCCATCGCCTTCGGCGAAGCTTTGACTGACGAGTACGCCGAATACGCCAAGCAAGTCCGCGCCAATGCGCAGGCTATGGCCAAGGCTTTCGTCGCTAAAGGTTACGACATCATCTCTGGCGGAACGGACAACCACATGATGCTGATCGACCTTCGTTCGAAAGGCCTCACCGGTAAACTCGCCGAGAACACGTTGGTAAAAGCCGACATCACCATCAACAAAAACATGGTGCCGTTTGACGATAAGTCGCCTTTCGTTACTTCAGGTATGCGTGTAGGTACGGCCGCCGTCACCACACGTGGTATGAAGGAAGCCGATATGGCCACAATCGTTGATTTGATCGACAAAGTGTTGATGAATAACGAAGACGAAGCCGTAATCGAAGAGACAAGAAAAGAGGTTAACGCCCTTATGAAGGATTTCCCTTTGTACGACTAAGCTCTTGCACATAATTAAACAAAACAGGCTGTCCCATTAATTCGAGACAGCCTGTTTTGTTTACGTTTATTATTGACTAAGCACTCACAGCACCGTACCAATTCGCCATAGGCCTTTTATTTTGTCAAAAAACCTTTGCGATAAGCGGTAGGAGTCAACACCTCGTACCCCTTGAAGAATTTACCGAAATGAGATGTATCGCTGAATCCCAGACTTGAGGCGATGTCCGATACGTGCATGTCCGAATAAAGCAACATCCACTTTGACTCGGTCAACAAACGCTGGCGAATTGCCTCGCTGGCTGTCATCCCCAAACCTTTCTGGCTAATCTCGTTCAAGTATTGGGGCGTGATTCCCAACATCACCGCATATTCCCGCACTTTCTGGTAATCCAAGAAGCGTTCGCCTATCAATCCCTGAAAACGACGGACAAGATTCAACGCCGGAGGTCCCGTTTGCTCTTCCCGTTTAACTTTATCCAGAAGACCACAAACCCGGAAAACCAAAGCCCAAAACAGGTGACGGGCACAAGAAACTGAACCAAAGTCAATTAACGAAAACTCTTTTTCAAGCTCGGCCAACAGTCCGTCAAGCTCACCCCAAGTATCGGCTTCCAACACAACGTGCCGAAGCTCCAAAATACGGCCAAGAGCCGTTTCATGCTCTTCGCCTTCTTGCGAAACCCAATCATCGGATACAGTCAGCTCCACGCCACGCCCGCTTCCGGTAAACTCCCAATCCAAAGCCTCTCCGGGCTTTAGCCAGTAGACGCCCGGCGCTGACAATAGCTTGCGATTTCCTTCCTCATAGTAGAAACCGTCCGCCTGTTCCAAAAAAATTATCTTATGGTAATCGGTAGCTCTCGAGACCTCTTTCCCAACCTCATATTCCACTCGTCGCAAACTGAACGCTTGGTCTACCGCAGTATCTTCCGTAATGCTCAACATTGCCTGATTTTCTTTAATTTTTTATGATAGCAATATCGCACTACCCCTTCATTCAAAAACCCCTCGCTCTTTTGCCTTTCACCTCGTTATGTCCGAAAACATATTACAAATCAACTTCATTACCTTTCTCAACTTGTTCAAAATAGTCGAAAATGGGTGTCAATAATACAAAAAACAACACTCGAACAACAAAACACAGTTTCTGACCGATGGCCTTAAACTTTTGAGAGATGAAACAGCGAGGGCCTTTATTGAAAACTACTTGATACCTTAACACAAGCGCTACATCGCACTCAAAAACTCCCAAACTACCCTCAATCGTTAACAAAACCACCCAATGAAGAAAATTATAAACACCACCGCTTATTTATTCCGAAACACCTATCGGGAAACGGCCATACGGCACGGATTATGAAACCTAGGAAACGTTACGAACCAGAAATAACCGAACATGAGTGATTATATCACTTTCGCGATAGGCTTACTTTCCATTACAAACCCTATCGGCAGTACAGCGATTTTCGCCAGCCTAACCAACGAGAGGACTCAAACAGAACGAAACTGCATAGCCCGAACGGCTGGACTGGCAATCTTTTGCCTCTTGCTTCTGTCCGTCTGGACTGGCTCCGGAGTCCTCCAACTTTTCAACATCAACATACACGCATTCGAAGTGGCCGGCGGTATCATCTTAGGAATTATGGGCGTAGATATGCTCCATACCCGAACCAGCTCCGTCCAACATACCGAACACGAAAACGACGAAGCCTCTGGCCGTGAGGATATCGCTATTGTCCCCGTATCCATACCACTAACCGTAGGCCCCGCCGCCATCACGTCCATAATCGTCTCCAGCCACAAAATGCCGACTCTGCTGGAAAAAGGCGTTATGAGCATAGCCTGCCTAGGAGTGGCAGTTATAATTTGGCTCTGTCTCCGGTTTTCGGGACATATCTACAAATTCCTCGGAAAAACAGGCATGAACATAATCGTAAGGATAATGGGAATACTACTTACCTCGATCGCTGTGGAAATGGTGATCAAAGGAGTCCTTTTTCTAATGCCCGGCTTAGGGCCCGAAGCCCAACACTAGCCACTTATCCACACGACTTATCCACACTGTGGAAAATAAATCCACAGAATGTCTATAACTATTTAATCACCAAGCTCAAATTCGGAGGTTTTGCTTTAAAAAAACGCGAAAATGACCCGTGAAAATTTCTATTGAGGAAAATTCCGCCACAATTGTGTATAACTTATCCACATGAAAGAAACTTATCCACCAAAGCTGTGGATAAACTGTTTACAATTCGTGCAACAACTTATTACGATCACTTTCTCTGAACAGCTCATTCAACCCGTCCATATATTCCCTCACCGTTACGATATCTTTACCCTTCGGGAAATCCACCGTTATTTTGCCGTAATCGTCCATTTTTTCCAAAGCGTAAGCGAGTGTGATTTTGTTTGGATCCAAAGCCGGCTGATAAGCGGGAGCTTCCGCATAATTGACTTTCACCACCGACAGCAAACCCGAACTCACCAGAGAACCCAACGAACGCTGGACGTACAGCAAAGGCAATTGCAGTTTCCTACTAATATCCGAAGCGGTCGGGGCCTTTCCATCTTCCATAAAGCGTAAAACGACAAAACGGCAAACAGCCACGAACATAACGTGCCTGTCCCTGACACTAAGCTTCAGGTCTCCTTTGGAAAAAGTAAACAAACGTACATGCTGAATAGCGTAAGCCAGTTCCGCCCCAAAAAGTATCACACTCCAACTCAACTGCAACCAAAGGAGAAATAATGGCAAAGCGGCAAAACTGCCGTAAATAGCGTTATATCGGGCCACTCCGATCTGGAAAGCAATCAACCCCCACTGCAACAGATGAAAAGCGGTTCCGGTCACGGCGCCAGATATAAAAGCGGCCCTGATACTCACCTTCGTATACGGCATTATATAAAACAGCATCGTAAACGCTATCCACAAAAGCCCCACAGATGTGAGTTTCAAAGACTTATATATAAGAGGTTGCGCAAAACGCAACAACTCGTATTTTGACGCCACATTCTCAACCTCGCCACTTATATATACGGTCATACTCCCCGCTATTATCACCAGAAGAGGAGTCGATATCAAAATCGTCAAATAATCAGTAAGCTTTCGGTTCAAAGGTCTGGACACTCTCAGATCCCAGATATCGTTGACTGCCTCCTCAATATTAAACAACAGGCTCATTGTAGAATAAAGAAGAACGACAATACCAACCACAGCCAACGGCCCCCCTTTCGTATTTTTCAACATACTTCGAGCAAATTCCAACGCCTGTTTGGCAACCTGCTCGTGCCCCTCAAGTCCGCTAAGAATCTCGCGTTCAAGCACCTGATCATAACCGAAGCCTTTCGCTATCGCGAAAGCCAAGGCCAGAACCGGCACCACCGACAGCAGAGTATAATACGTAAGGCCCGAAGCCTGCAACATGCATCGGTCTTCGAAAAAGCCCTTCACCGCCAGCCAAACAATCCTCAAAACTCGTAACCCAATCAGCATTGGACGGGATAACCCGCTGAATTTCGAAACCCAAATGTCTTTGGTGAAAAACTTTTCTATTTCGGAAAAATTAATTTTCTTCATCGCCGTCAAAAAAGGTGGAACAAAATCGCTGTCATATCTCCAAAAATCATGTTGGAATGACTTTGACACAAAAATAAGCATTAGAAATACCAAAAAATAGTGTTATGAAAATCAGAGTCGGCTTCGGTTATGACGTGCACCAATTAAAAGAAGGTGAAGAATTTTGGCTCGGCGGAATCAAATTGGAACACACCAAGGGCGCCGTTGGCCACTCAGACGCCGATGTGCTGATCCACGTAATCTGCGATGCCCTTCTGGGCGCGGCCAACATGCGGGACATCGGATACCATTTCGCCGATACCGACCCGAAATTCAAAGGTATAGACAGCAAGATTCTACTGAAAGACGTCGTTGCGCTGATCAGGGAAAAAGGCTACGAAATCGGCAACATCGACTCTACCGTTTGCCTTCAGCTTCCGAAAGTAAATCCGCACATATCAGAAATGAAAAAGTGCTTGGCCGAAGTAATGGGAATCGACACCGATGACGTGTCCATCAAAGCCACCACAACCGAAAAACTGGGCTTTGTAGGTAGGCAAGAAGGCGTATCGGCTTACGCCACCGTTTTGATCCAGAAATTCTGATTCCCAGTATTTTGTGAATTCAAAACATTATTTCGCTTTTTGAATATTCTCCGAATATTTATCTAGAACAAAGCGAAAAACAATTGTGTATCATAATGAAATTATGCAATACAACCCCATTTTCATCAAGGTTGTATTCGCCAAAAAACGAAATGGCACCGGTATCTGGCCGGGCCTTTTTTGCCGGTTAGACCGAAATTTGTTATTTTTTTGAATGTTTTGCCCGAGCACACAATTTTCCAAGGGCAGATCTTGTTTAGATTATCACACCAAGCTATAAAACGCTTTCGATATGGCAATCATAGAAATGTTGATGCCCAGTTTGGGCGAGAGTGTGTTCGAAGCCACCGTTTTGGGCTGGCTAAAGAACGAAGGAGACCCGATCTCTGAAGACGAGTCAGCACTCGAAGTGGCGACAGACAAGGTGGACACCGAAGTCCCTTCCGTCCACGAAGGCGTAATCCACAAGATTCTCGTAAAAGAGGGCGAAGTGGCGAAAGTCGGCCAGGCTCTCGCCCTGATTGAAATTGAGGGAGAAGGTGAGGAACCGACTGAAGCTCCGGCTACAGCCGAGACCGAAACTGAGACCGCTCCGCAAGCACCTCAGACAGAGACTCAAAGCCCTAGCGCACCGACAGCAACCGGAGAAACCGCTTCTGGAGACAACCGTTTCTATTCGCCATTGGTCCGCACTATCGCTAAAACCGAGAATATCTCGAGCGAAGAACTTGCGAACATTCCTGGCTCAGGACGTGACAACAGAGTTACAAAAGCCGATATTCTCGCTTATCTGGAAAACAGAACTGCGGGAGCCACAACACAGGAGGTAGCGAAACCGGCGACAAACGTCTCGAACGGACAAACTCCGCAACCGACTTTTACTCCGGCACCTGTCAGCGTAAGTGGCGACGACGAAATCATCGAGATGGACCGCATGCGCAAGATGATCGCCGAACGCATGGTAGCTTCCAAACATACCGCTCCTCACGTAACTTCATTCGTAGAAGCGGACGTTACGGGAATCGTAAACTGGCGGAACAAGGTGAAAAACACGTTTGCGCAAAAGCATGGTGAGAAAATCACGTTTATGCCGATTTTCATCGAAGCCATAGCCAAAGCACTGAACGACTTCCCGATGATGAACGTGTCCGTAGACGGAGACAACATTATCAGGCGCAAGGACATCAACATCGGCATAGCCGTGGCTTTGCCTTCCGGCAACTTAATCGTTCCCGTAATCCGCAACGCAGACAGGCTCAACCTCACCGGCCTAACCAAAGCTATCAACGATTTGGCCGTTAGGGCACGCGAAAACAAACTTCGTCCCGACGAACTTTCCGGCGGAACTTATACGGTCAGCAACATCGGTTCGTTCGGCAATATTTCCGGCACGCCTATCATTATGCAACCGCAGGTGGGGATTCTGGCTCTGGGAGCGATCGTGAAAAAGCCCGCAGTGATCGAGACTCCTGACGGAGACATGATCGGAATCCGCCAAAAGATGATTCTTTCGCATTCCTACGACCACCGAGTGGTGGACGGAGCCTTGGGCGGAATGTTCGTAAAAAGGGTAGGCGAATACCTTGAGGCTTTTGACACTCAGTTGAGCGTTTAGAAGAGTCTAAAAAATTAGACTAATGAAATAACAGAAAGCCGGCAAAACATCTTGATTTGCCGGCATTTTTTTATTCTGATACACTTTTAGAATCGAACTCAAAACCAGAACCACAAATGGAACATTTACGCTTTCCGATCGGACACTTTCACGCCCCGGAAATGATCATTCCCAGCGATATCGAACAGTGGATTGAAGACATCGAAAAATTCCCGATGCTCTTGACCGAGGAGCTTATCGGTCTTAGCCAGGAACAACTCGAATGGAGTTACAGACCCGACGGTTGGAGTATTCGTCAGCTAACCCACCACTGTGCCGACAGTCATATGAATTCGTTCATTCGCTTCAAACTGGCCCTGACGGAAGACAAACCCGTCATAAAACCCTATGAAGAAGCTCTTTGGGCCAAGCTTCCCGACAACGAATCGGATGTGACAGAATCACTTTTTATCCTCAAAGGCCTGCATGCCCGATGGGTACAGCTTCTGAAAAACCTCAGCTACAAAGACCTTGACAGAGAATTCGTACATCCGGAAAACGGTCAAACGGTAAGCGTAGCCGAAAACATCGGAATATACGCTTGGCACGGTAAGCACCACCTCGAGCATATCCGCCTTGCCAAAGGCTTTAAAGGGGACATGGCCAAGGCTCTGGAAATTTTATAAAACAGAAAAAACATCAAACAAAAAGAGACCGTCACGCATTTGCGACGGTCTCTTTTTATCTTGAAAAAGCCTTACAGCTTTTTAGCTAAGCACGTTATTGAAAACAACATTAGGGTTCGTAAACTTCAAACCGTCGTTATCGTGGTAAGAAGCGTACTCCGAAACGATCGCTCCTTGCGGACCTGCCATCATGAAGTGCTTCGCCTCAAGACGGTTCAGGGTAGCCATTTCCCCACGCTTCACTTCCACACAGTGACGAGCGGTGATATGAGGTTGCTGACTTTCCGGCAACTTAACTTTCAAGTCTTTGGTCTCCTCGTCATCGCTGAACGTGTAGATTGAGCCGTGACGCACCTGCCAAGTTTCCATTTTCGCCTTGGCGATTTTGGTAGGCAAATGGCAGTGCTCGACAATCATCTGTCCTGGCAAAAGGTAGATTTCATGAGCGAAATAGTTATGCTCCAAGCTGTTATGCCAGAAAACACCGCACATACCAGCGTTGGCGAAATCGCCCAAGCTGAAGTCACTGATAAACATGTTCTCTCTCAAAAATTTGTCTACAGGATAATTGTAGAACTCCATCATCTCGAGATAGGCATCCAACGTTTTCTTAGCGGAAAGCTTTCCATTCTCGTAGAAATGGTCATTTCCGTATGTAGGAAGCGTAGCGGGCTTTGCTGGTGTCAACACCTCCGCTTTTACGGTTTCCTGTTTCTTTTCCGGCGCACAAGCTACGCCCGACAGCACGCCGGCAGTGCCCAATGCGGCCGTTTTTAAGATGTCTCTCCTTTTCATGGCGAAAAACAAAAGTTCTGGGTTGAAAAAATGGACTGGAATACAGTCCGAATTAGAATTAGACCAGACACAACATTCAAGCGCACAGGCTATTCTGTCGGTAACTGAACTCTTCCAAATTAATAAAAAATCAAAAGAATAAATACCAAACGGGCAGTAATTGTGTATTATTTGAAACGGCGTTTCATATTTTTGATCACTCTGAAAAATATGCGCTCATATGCGGCACGAAAATTAAGCCCTTTTCTTTGCGTAATCCGTTCTTTTCGGATAGTTTTCCGCACAGTAATACAATCGAAGGAAAAGCGACAAGGAACAATGAAGGAAAAGATAGCCAAATGGCTCAGGCTTGAGGAATTAGCGGAAAACCTTATCGGCTATGCGGAGGCGCGCATCGAACTCACCAAAGTCAGAATGCAGGAACAGGCCTGCAAGCTTGTCGCCAATTTTGCGGTCACTCTGATTATCGCCCTGGCGTTTACTTTTTTTGCGGGCTTGGCCAGTTTTACCACAGGGCTCTTCCTCGGACAGTTACTCGACAATACCGCTCTCGGTTTTTTTATCCTCAGCGTTATTTCCGCTTTAATTGTCGCCGTTTTGTATTATTATAGAAAATCACTGATCCAAAGTACCATGGACAAGGTGTTTGAAGTGATGAACGAAAAAGAAGAGGACCAAAATGACAACAAGGACAAAACCGCTGAATAAATTCAGGCTTAAAGAGGCCGAACTCGAATCCAACGCTACGGCTTTCAGGCTGGCGCTCAACAAAGGGGTTGAGGACGTAGGCCAAAAAGCCGGAAACATCGGAAGGCACGCCCTTATTATAGGTGGCGTTTTGGGATTAGGTTACAGTTTATTCAAGCTCCTGTCGTCGGGAAATTCTGATGAAGAAAATCCGGAAGATAGCAACTCGCAAGTCCCCGTAGCCAAACACAGCATCACGAGCCAACTGGCCGCCGCAGTGCTTAACCAAATAGCTCTTTTTCTTCTGGCCATCGCCAAGCAAAAACTAATGAGCGTCTTGATGGACGATGACCAAGACAACACTATCGACATCGCAACGGAAGAAGCCGATGAACAGTAAGAGTAAATTTGAGGAGTGGAAAGCCCGAATATCAGAAGGGAAGAAATCTTTTGCCGTACTTATTGATCCCGACAAAATCGGGAATGAACAAGAGGCGATAACCATCGCCAAGCACTGCGATGCCAATAGTGTGGATTGGATCTTTGTCGGCGGAAGCCTCCTGACCAGAAACAACACCAAAAAAGTAGTTGAGAGCATAAAAGCCACCACAGACATTCCCGTAGTCCTTTTTCCTGGCGACGCCACACAAGTTTGCCCGTCAGCGGATATATTGCTTTTTCTCTCTTTAGTCTCTGGCCGAAATCCGGAATACCTGATCGGTCAGCACATCAAAGCCGCGCCGATAATCAAAGAAACCGAACTTGAGGTTTGGCCTACGGCCTATATATTGGTGGAATCTGGGAAAAAGACCTCCGTATCTTATATCAGCAATACGGAACCGATACCTTCCGACAAGCCTGAAATAGCGTCCTGCACGGCCTTGGCTTCCGAAATGTTGGGCATGAAGTGCGTTTACCTCGAAGCTGGAAGCGGAGCCGAACACCCCGTACCCGAAGAGATGATCCGAAGAGTGCGCAAAGACATGACATTACCGTTAATTGTGGGAGGCGGAATACGCTCGGCCGAAAAAGCCCAACAAGCCTTGATTGCCGGTGCGGATATGATCGTGATAGGAAACGCCATAGAAAAAAACCCCGGCCTGATGACCGAGGTTTCTGAATGTATTTTAAAGATGAATCGCTTAGATGTTCATCAGTGATTCTCTTCTTCTCATCTTACCCGCAGGGATACCGAACATCATCTTGAATCGACGGCAGAAGTAAGCGGTATCCTTGTACCCCACCTCTTTTCCGATTTCGCGGATACTCTTCTTGGTAGTTCTCAACAGGTTTACAGCCTTCTCCATACGCTGGTACTCGATGTAATCTTGAGGGTTGATACCCGTCAACATCTTGAAATACTGACCAACATAATCCTCAGACACGTTCGCAACGTTTGCCAAGATCTTGTTTGAAAGATCACCCGACAGGTTCTCTTTGATATAAGAGAAGATATCGATAAGTCTTGGATCCTTGAAGTATGTGCTGTTCGTAGCCAATTGCTCCACGAAGAGCCTGTTCTTGATGATGTAACGAACAACCTCAACCACAAGGTATTCGGTGTTGATCTTCACTACACGCTCGCTACCGGCCAATTCCGATACGTTTTCCTTGAGCATCGTACGCATAATCTGGGTAATGCGGTCCGATTTCTCGATAATGAAAGGAGGGATATCAAGCGAGTTGAAGAAGTTTACCGAATCAAAAACCTTAGCTTCGAAAGTAATGTAGCTGTAGTTTTCAGAAACCGTATCCTCAAGTTCCGAATAGTGGAAGCTCTTGAAATAGTCACCTTTACGAGTAATGAAATCGTCGTTTGTCAGCGAATCGCCTTTTCCTTGACCATAGTGGATCGGCATCATGCGTCCACCAGGCACAAAAAGGATTTGACCTTCTTTCACCTTCTCATTATTCTCACCAAAACGAATCTCGCCTTTGTTTAGAATAATGATCGTGTTATCGACATCGTAGAAATTCGAAATCGACAAAGGTTGCAATATTTTGATGTTCTTGGCCTTCTTGAACTTTACGCCTAACGACTCGATGATCTTATTATAATCTTCCATATCCGTTAGCTTGGTTTTAGGTATTTAACTCTTCTATTATATGAGCCGCAATCCAGGTCCTAGCAAGTAAGGTTGAACTTGAAATTGCCCCAATGGCGGCGTATTGCAATAGTGCAAATTTAATGTTTTGATTCTTTTCAAGTAAGATTGCAAGACTTTTTTTTATCCCAAATCCACAGAATGAACCCACTAATTTCACTTTTGTTTTTACAAGGTCAAAAAAATATACGTTTTAATACATTTCTAGTTGCTCTTCTCATTATAAAATACTCGAAAAAAAAGCCGGTAGGGGTGTAAATTCGCTTTTCGGATAACCAGCTCAAATCACGCTTCAACTCAGCCACTTGTATCCAACAAGGATATCCGAACCCCTTCAGCAGTTATATCTGAGGGCTTTATATTCCCAAAATCCTTCTAATGTTCTAGAGTGAAAAAATACGAGAACTGCGGTATATGGATTAAATCACATTTATATCCTATCTATTGCCTTTTTGATAGGTCCCGAATAAACAATCGAATCGGTATTGATCCGCAAACCATACATGTAAGATCCGCAACCTATTTACTTTTTTTATCGACAACTAATTCTGTTGTAAAGACAATCTATACATCTATTACTTTTTTTCGCTCTCTAAAAACCATTTTTACCAATTTGAAATTTATCAGGATATTAGCGGGCACAAAGTCTTTCCGTTTTGTCTTTTACCAAGCCTCATACTCCCCTAAATCAGGTTAACCGAGAAAAATAGTTGAAAGTTTGATACAAAAGGCGGTTCTTTGCGGCGCCAATCCATAGGTGGCACGAGATCAGAAAAGCTTAAATTACAGGAATATATGAGTACCGACCACGAAGAACAGATAGCGAGGTTCAAAGAAAAACTCGAAGCCCAACACAAATTCCCAGGGCCGTATTTATTCAAATTCATTGTTCCCTCCGCAAAAATCGCCGAACTGAAAGGCAAGGTATTAAAAGGGGTTTCGTGGATTGAGAAACCTTCCAGAAACGGGCGCTTCGTTTCGCTTACCGCCAAGGTTAGGGTAAAATCAAGCGACGAAGTGATTCAGGTTTACCAAAAAGCTAAAGAAGTTGAGGGGTTGATGTCTCTCTAAAAACAAGCGGTTTTAACAACGAAAAAGGGCTTCCACTGCAGTGAAAGCCCTTTTTCGTTTGTTCTGGAAAGATTCGGTTAGCCGTTTGCGGCCATTTCTTCTTGTCCTTGTCGGGCAACGTCTTTTTCCAAATCAAACAAATCGTTAAGTGCGCCTATCAAGGTTGCGGCATCGTCGCGTTTACAGGCCGCTTTGAGCTGCAATACCGGCAACTTGATGATTTTCTGAATCATCGCCTTTGTCGCCTTATCTATGAGAGCGGCTTCTTTGTCGCTTGCGTTTTTCTTGAAACGGGCAACGGACTCTTCCCGAATTTCCTCCAAGGTCTGTTTCATCCGTTGGATGGTAGGGGAGAAGGTCATGTTTCTCGACCACTCGTTGAAATCCGCAATGGACTCTTCAATTATGGCTTCCACGGCGGGAATAGCCTCAATTCTTTTTTGCTGGGCTTTTCCAGCCTGGGCCGCCAACGTATCGATATCGTACAGCGTTGCGCCGGGAACTTGTTCCACTTCCGGCTCAATACTACGCGGTACGGAAAGGTCAATAAAGTGTTTGTAGCCTGGAATATCCATCTCAGCCACAAAGCTTTGCGTGATAAAAGGCTCGTCACGGGCCACCGAGCAGATGATAATGTCGCAACTCTTGATCGCGTTTTCAACATCGGTGAAATCCCAGGTCTCAAAACCGCACTCTTGAGCCAGCGCCTCGGCTTTGGAATAGGTCCGGTTGGTTACGTAAACCGTTCCGTTTACGGCGCCTGTCAGGTTACGGCAAACATCCGTTCCGATTTCCCCGATACCGAGCACCAAGATCTTGGGTTGTATAAACTGCGTGGCATGCCGTTCAGCCATTTCCGAAGCAACGTAGGCCACGGAGGCTCCGCCGTCACGGAAAGCTGTTTCCAGCGTCACTCTTTTATTAGTATAGAAAACGGCGTGTAATAAGCGGTGCACCAACGGTCCGGAGCATCCCTCGTCCGCAGACCACTGGTAAGCTCTTTTCACTTGGTTCGAAATCTGGATATCGCCAACCACTTTTGCTTCCAGCCCCATCGCTACGCGAAAAAGGTATCTTAAAGCTTCCTGATGATCGGTGATCGACCAAAAATGCGAAGAATATTCCCTTCCGTGGCCCAAGGCTTTTACGCAACACAGCAACTGCACTAGCTCTTCCTTCAGGTCAGAGTCTGAGCAATAGTAGATTTCCGTCCTGTTGCAGGTAGAGATGGCAAACACCTCGCTCACGCCCAAATGCTCTTTGGCGAAGCCCACAAAACGTCTGCATCCGGCCTCGTCCAAGGCCACTTTTTCCCTGATTTCAATGGGCGCTTTTTTGAAAGAAAGCCCCACCACTTTAAAGTTATTGAACATACGCGCTCCTATTCCTTCTCCAAAAATAGCTGTTTAAAAGGAGAATAAGGGTATCCGACTCCTGTACCGCCAGTAATTTAGACGCTGTCCAAATAATCAGCCAGAATTCGATTAAACCTAGACTACCAACCACTTACGAAGAATGGTCTTAAAACAGGCTTTCCCCTACCAAATAGACAAGTACAATATCGCCGCCAGAATGTACATAAGGAGATACCCCGAAAAGCGCTTCTTCTCGAAGAACTTCAAGGCCGTTCCCAAAGACCTTTTCATGCGGACTATACTGTATGACTCGTCAAGCAATAAATGAACGACGTAACCGACTAAAAATGATGCGCATGACAGTAAAATAAAGTCCTTATTCATTCTCGACAAGCTTAACTCCTTTCTGTATTCGTTCAAAAACAGGATCAGGTTGCCTACCATACCGGAAATTACCAAGCCGGCCGGCACCGAATGGAACAGTCCCCGGTGCGTAGTGATTTTGCTGAAAACAGGGCGTATCAGATAGCGGCTGACAGCCCAGGACCCGAATACCAAAGTCATCACTTGGTAATATTCCAATCGCTTAAAAAGTATGGCCGAGCACAAGACCCCGATAAGAATGCCCATATAATGGAAAAATTTCCGGGTGATAACCGCCCGATTCGCATCAATATCCGGCATCAGACTTCCGATATAACAGGTCAAGCCCAAAATCACTCCTTCAGGCGGTTTGGTCTTTGTCAGCTCGATCGAGGCCACCGTAACCGCCACGCCCGCACATATCCCCGCTATAGAATGGCCTGTGAATCCCGGCATATCCGCTATAAATTTTGGTTGAAAACAATACCACTAAAAAATGATTAGCGAATTTATGCTTAATAATTTTTTTCGCAAAGTAATGTCCAGCAAACCGGAAAAATTAGCTCTAACAGGAATTATGACACCATATTTAGCCTTATCTCTTGCAAATGTCGATAGGGCTTGAAATTATAATTTTGAAAAAAATCGAGCGAATCTTTTGTCATATCTCAATTATTACCCACTTTTGTTTCCACAAACGTATCAGTTACAGTTCAGCTGTCACTGGTTTATACAGAAGAGCGGAGAGACAGGCTCGATGAAGCTCTAGCAACCTGGCCCCAGCTAAGGTGCTAATTCCTGACCTGAACAAGGAAATATAAATTAGTCATGGTCATGAAAACTAAGAAGAACTTACCTACTCAACAAACAACGCCAACCCAAGGCGTGGTAACTGTTACGCAAATCATCAATACTCCTTCCCAGTATATGCGAATGCGCTGTTTGCGCGTATCGTAAACCTCTACCCCGACATTTATACGTCGCCGGAAGTTTTGCCGGCCCTCGTGTATCCGCCTACATCTTTTTGTGGCGCATGTGGTACAAAACCACACCTGAAGTTACATTCCGAACATTCTGTTTGCGATTAATCAAAGAAACCTCCAATCCTAAAATACACTTCCCATGTCTACTCCTTTGAACTTCGAGACACTACAATTACACGCCGGCCAAGAACCAGATCCAACAACCGGATCACGCGCCGTGCCGATTTATCAAACCACGTCTTACGTTTTTAACAACGCCGAACACGGCGCCAATCTCTTCGCTCTGAAGGAGTTTGGAAACATCTATACTCGTCTGATGAATCCGACTACGGATGTTTTTGAAAAAAGAATTGCCGCTCTGGAAGGCGGAGTCGCCGCTTTGGCCACCGCATCCGGACAGGCCGCGCAGTTTATCGCCTTGAACAACATCGTAAACGCGGGTGACAACATCGTATCAAGCTGCTTCCTCTACGGTGGCACTTACAACCAATTCAAAGTGGCTTTCAAGCGTTTGGGCGTAGACGTTCGCTTCACTGAAGACAACGAAGCCGAAAGCTACGAAAAGCTTATCGACGCTGACACCAAGGCCATTTACCTCGAAACTATCGGCAACCCGGCTTTTGATGTTGCGGATTTCGAAGCTATCGCGGCGGTAGCCAAAAAGCACGACATTCCGTTGGTTGTGGACAACACCTTCGGCGCCGGCGGTTACTTGTTCCGCCCGTTGGAGCATGGCGCAAACATCGTTACGGCGTCGGCCACTAAGTGGATCGGCGGACACGGCACCAGCATCGGCGGCGTGATCATCGACGGCGGTAACTACAACTGGGGCAACGGAAAATTCCCGCAATTCTCCGAGCCTTCGGAAGGATACCACGGGCTGAACTTCTGGGAAGTTTTCGGCGCTGACGGGCCTTTCGGAAACATCGCTTTCATAATCCGCGCAAGGGTGGAAGGCCTCCGCGACTTCGGTCCGGCCATCAGCCCGTTCAACGCTTTCCAGCTTTTGCAGGGAATCGAAACGCTTTCGCTCCGCGTAGACCGCACGGTAAGCAACGCTTTGGAAATCGCCAAGTGGCTTGAGTCTCATGAGGCCGTAGCCAAGGTGAATTATCCGGGACTGGAATCGAGCCCGTCGCACGAAAACGCCAAGAAATACCTCAAGCGCGGTTTCGGCGGCGTACTTACCTTCGAACTTAAAGGCGACAAGGCCAAGGCCGAGGAATTCGTAAACTCATTGGAGCTGATTAGCCATTTGGCCAACGTGGGCGACGCGAAAACGCTGATCATCCACCCGGCTTCCACTACTCACCAGCAACTTACCGACGAGGAGCAACTCGCGGCCGGCGTAAAGCCAACCACTCTGCGCCTCTCGGTCGGCATCGAGCATATCGACGATATCAAAGCCGATATCGAAAAGGCTCTGGCCAAAACCACTGCTTCAGCAACCGCCGAAGCATCCTGTTGAAACTGAAATAACTGGTTCCCTTCCGGCGGTGGCGCCTCCGGAAGGAACCGTAGCATTATAATCCGGTAGGAGATGACAAAGCACCACACTTTTATATACGATCAGGAGTTTGAACTCGAAAGCGGGCAATCTTTGCCTGAGTTTCGCCTCCGCTACACTACTTTCGGCAAGCTTAACGAAGCCAAGGACAACATTATCTGGGTATGCCACGCCTTTACCGGCAGCTCGGATTTCACCGATTGGTGGAAGGGTATGTTTGGCCCGGGCATGCTTTACGATCCCGAAAGACACTTTGTCATCTGCGCCAACGCCATTGGCGGATGCTACGGTTCCACAGGTCCTCTTTCTGTAGATCCAAATAAAAGCAGACCATATTTCCACGATTTCCCGTCTGTCACAAACCGTGACATTATCAGGGCTTTCGACAAATTGCGTCAGCATTTGGGCTTCGAAAAGCTCCATACGCTGATCGGTTGCTCGATGGGCGGACAGCAGGCATTGGAATGGGCTGTTCTTAACCCGGGGCTTTCGGAACACTTGATCGTAATCGGTTCCAACGCGAAACACTCGCCTTGGGGTATTGCCTTCAACGAGTCGCAACGGATGGCTATTGAGCAAGACCCGACTTGGCAGCTCTACACCGCCCACGCCGGAATGGAAGGCATGAAGGTGGCGCGCTCCATCGCGCTGATTTCGTATAGGAATTACCAGACTTACGACAAGACGCAGTACGAAACCGATAATACTAAGACTGACGACTTCAAGGCGTCGTCTTACCAAAGATACCAGGGCTTAAAATTAGCCAACCGCTTCAACGCTTTCACGTACTGGACGCTTTCCAAAGCCATGGATTCGCAAAACGTGGGACGCGGACGCGACGGCGTGCTGGAAGCTTTGGCCACGGTCAAGGCCAAGGCGCTGTTTATAGGTATGAGTTCGGATTTGCTCTTCCCTATGCAGGAACAGCATTTTCTCACCAAGAATGTGCCCGGCGCCGTATTCGAGCCCATCCATTCCGACTTCGGCCACGACGGCTTCCTGTTGGAAACGGAGCAGCTCACCGATAAAATCAGGGCTTTCTATTGGAGAGGTCTCCGGGAAAACCGTCGTCGCAAGCCTGCCGAGAGGTTGGTGACGGTAGGTGTCTAAACTATCCGAAAAAGTTCAATTTAGGTTGATATCGCAGTTGTAAAGCCGGCCCGTAGCGCCGGCTTTTTCTTTTTGCCCAAAAAATCGTTTTCTCGCGGAGAAATTACACCGGCATTGGCAGAAATGGTCCCGGCATCGGCAGAAACCTCACCGGCAAAGGGAAAAACTGTTCCAGCAGGGGCAAAAACAGTAGGGACACGAGCGGATTTTTTGTCGGCACTGGCGGAATTATTACCGGAACGGGAAAATATTACGTGAAGATTGGCTGAAGATTTTCCTCCCTAAAAAAGAAAAAAGCTCAGAGCGAAGATGGATACGCTATCCGTTTCACTATTCGAAATACAGGAGCAGACATAGAAAAAGGGAAGCCCAAAAGGCCCCCCTTCATTCATTAACAACCCTCTAACTTATTGCTTATATTATAACCGAGCGTCTCTAAAAATATCATACTCGGGGTTTACGCATTTTGCTTTGCGTTCCTTATATACACGTCTTAATTCCGCTTCGGTTTCAGGATATTGGCCTTTATCGTCAGTTTCTTTTATCCAATCGTTCAGAATTTGCCTGTGGCGATATAGCTCCTTCGCGTATTTCGCATCTTCTGCTAAGTTCTTGATACAGTGGGGATCATTTTTCAGATCATAGAATTCCTCATGAGGCTTACGCTCGAAATAAGCGGCCTGTACGGCGTTTAGCTTGCCTTCGTCATAAAGCTTCTGGAAAGTCACCATCTCCGGGTGGCCCGAACGGTAGGAAAGCTGGGACATCGGACGCTCCGGGAAGTAGTTCTTGATATAACGGTAACGCTTAGTGCGCACGGTCCGGATATGGTCGATGGTGTTGTCGCAACGGTCGCGGAAACCAATGACGTAATCGCGCTTGTAGCCTTTGCCGAAGATGTTTTTGCCTTCCATATAATTCGGAATATCAAGTCCGCAAAGCGCCAAAGATGTAGGCCCCAAGTCGATGGCGTTGACCAAATCGTTGCGGACTTTGCCGGCTTTCACGATGTTGTTGTCAGCGCCGAACCACCTTACGATAAACGGAATCTCAAGGCCTTGTTCGGTCGGATATTGCTTGTGGCGCGGAGCCTTCATGCCATGGTCGGAGAAGAAAAAGACGATGGTATTGTCCAGATGGCCGTTCTTTTTCATTCTGTCCAGCAGATCGGCTGCTTCGTCGTCCGTAATTTTCACGCAGTCGATATGGCGGGCGTACAGTTTGCGAAACTCCGGATGGTCGGGATAATACGGCGGAATCTTCACGCTATCAAGCGGGTAGGGATTGGCCACTTTTTTCTTGTTCTTGCCTCCACGCAACTGCACTTGGGCGAAGAAAGGCTTGTCTTTCGGCACTTTGGCCCAATCGATCCGGCGACCGCCTTGTAGTCTCCTCCAATTCTTTCTCGCCGGTTTTCCGTCGGTTTCGTCGTAGAGTTTGTTGCGGTCGTACCAGAAGTTGTAATCGTCTTTGCCTTCGTTATAAGTGGAGTATCCGGCGTCCTTAAAAAGCTCGGGAACAGTCTTATAACCTTCGGGAAGGTAAATCGCCGTCTCTTTAGTACGGGAGCTTCTGTGCTGGTTTAGCCCCAGCGTGGTGCCCATACTTCCCGTAATGATTGAGGAACGGCAAGGCGAACAAACGGGAGCGGGTACGAAGGCATTGTTGAACAGAACGCCGTTTTCGGCCAACGATTCGGCCAAGGGGGTCACTACTCCCTCCGTACCGTAAAGGCGCATCAGCGCGGTGACATCTTCCAAGTAGATCCACAGCACGTTCGGTTTACCGGTGTCGGGCGCTTTGGCTTCGGCCCTATTGGCAAAACCCGAGCATAGCATGGCGAACATTCCTGCCCTGGCCACCAGGTTTTTGAAAGTGAGAACTATTTTCTTCATCTGAAAAAAATTAACTAGATAATAAGTTTATCACAAATGTATTTGCTAGGCGAGACGCCTGAGCCAAAGCAAAAAACCTATGGAAACCCGCGCGGAATAGGCCTTTGCCGATTTTCGGCTTCATGCATTCACAAAAACAATTCGGATGAAAAATTAAGAACCCCTACCCAGAGCCTAGCCGTAAAACCATCCTTTTGACGCGAATTATGCGCAACCAACACATAAATGAAATTATCAGGACAAAGCCACTATAACCACCAAAAAGAAAAAACGGCCAAGGCGTTTGTTTTCGCCGTGGCCGTCAATGCTCTCACGTTCAACTCCTCTGCCTATCAGCTCCATTCTATAGTATATTCCGTATACGGATTACCGTCCCCGGAGGCTTTCTCCGATTTCACCTTAACATCCTTTCCCGCACTCTTCGAGACCGTCACTTGCATGAATCCCTCAATCCTAGATTCCAGCACGCCATCCGCGGTTGTCAGGCCCTCCACCTTAATCCGAGCGCATCCCGGCTCTAATAATGGAAGACTAACATTGACCGGACGGTAAAAAGAATCGAAAATAGTAGTGGCTCTGCTGATTACAAATTTGGGGCTGGCAATAGCGACGAACACTTTATATATACCTGAGAGTAAGTCCTCGGCCACAAACTGCCCTGACTCGTAAGCGACATCCTTCACTTTCTTGCCTGTCACTTCAGCCAAAGCTTTGGTCGGGTTTACCACTCCCACCTGAAGGTCGTACCAAGTGGTGGACAGTATCGGTTGTTTAAACACTTCTCTTGTTTGCGAGTCCATCGCACTCATCCAACTGTCGGCGTAAGACGGGTATTTTTTTTCTACATAACTCTTGAGACCCTTGACTACAGAACCTTTCACTTCAACACTCATAGCGGTAATATGAATCCATAAAACTATATTATAACCGACAATATTAATGATTTATCTAATTCATGATCTATTTTTTATTTAAAAAATCTATATTGAATTCACGGAGAATATTTATACCATTTTAAAATAAAAATAAAAACAGAGGATAGACTAGCGCAATATTAGGCTTTCGCATTGGACAACCATTGGCTTTTTTTCCTAAGGGAAAGTGTTTCTATTTCTTACACTACCGTCAAAAAAGAACTGGATGACACGACAAAAATATATTTGGCAATGAGCCAATACCCGCTATTTATCCTCGAGCAAGAAACTCAAAATATCGCCCGTCACCCAAGCTAACGGCTCCGCCACTTAGGCGATGCTGTTTTTACACTCCAACTAAACCCTAAAAGACATGTCCCAACTACTCAAGACAGCGTTCAACGAACTCGGCGTATCAGAAATAAAGGGAAGTCAGCATTCCGACCATATCCTGGATTATGCCAGAGAATCCGGATTCGAGTTTATCCACGACGACGAGACTCCGTGGTGTAGCGTATTCGTTAATTGGTGTTGTGAAAAGTCCGACCTGCCTAGGTCTCGTAAAGCCAACGCCCGCTCTTGGCTGGACGTAGGAACCTCCACAAAAGATCCTCGCCCGGGCGATGTAGTCGTATTTTGGAGAGAAAGCCCCGACTCTTGGAAAGGACACGTAGCCATTTTCCTCGGCTTTTCTCATGACAACAAATCCGTATTCTGCCTCGGCGGAAACCAGAAAGACAGCGTGTGCGTGGCTTCGTACGGAGCGGATAAAATCCTCTCATTCCGCAGGCTTGATAAAGACGTTGCCTTAGCCGTTCCCGGAGGTTTCTTGAAACAAGGCGACAAGGGGGGAGATGTGGAAGATTTACAACTACTCCTTAAGCGCCACGGCTATGACTGTGGCGAAGCGGACGGCGTTTTCGGTTCGGCTACGGAAAGGGAATTGCGTAAATTCCAGTTGGACAACAACCTTACTGTTGACGGAATCTACGGTCCGCAATGCGCTGAGACTCTAAAGAATTTGGAAAACGCACAGGCCTAACGTAAACAAGAAGGCTTAAGTATTACATTTCTGGTTAAGTGCGGGATTCACGATACAATCCCGCATGGCGCCGAATATCAAAAAATGTAAGGGCACAAGGGAATACCAATACGCCCTTCCCAAAAGCCCTTTTGGCCGGAAGGTAGCGGTTTGCGTAAACAGGAAACCGTCATCTTTCGGCACTACCCGAAATTCCAACCACGCCTCGCCTGGCACTTTCATTTCGGCAAACAGCAATAACCTGCGGGCTTCTTTGTCAGCGACAATTACCCGCCAAAAATCCAATGCGTCACCCGGCTTCAGATCCGTCTGGCTACGGCGTCCCCGACGCAGGCCCGGCCCGCCCACCATTTTGTCCATCAGTCCGCGGACTCGCCAAAGCAAATCCATCCTGTACCAGCCCGTTTTACCGCCTATAGTCCACACTCTGTCAAAAACGGCTTCGGGATCACCCTGAAAAAACCGTTCTTTCCTGTCCGACAGACATCCATATTGGGGAACTTTTACAAAATCCAGCCAACCGGGCAAAGCCCTTCCGCTGACAAATGAGTCTGTCCAGCTAGAGATTACTTCGTTTTGTTGGATTCGCTCAAAGGCCAAACGAACGGCTTCTTTATAACCGATCAGCTTTTGGGGGACTATCCGCTCCAAGCCTCCGTTCTTTACCACCACTTCATTGCACATGCTATCGACCAAGGTTCTAGCCAAGGGAATGGAAGTAGAAGTGACAAAAACCAACCATAAGGAAGAAAGCCGGGGAGTCAAGACAGGCAAAGTCAGGATATGGCGTTTCAAGCTGCGGACTTCCCCAAACAAGAGAAGCATTTGCTTATAAGTCAGGATATCGGGCCCGCCGATATCGAACGTTTTCCCAAAAGTCTCTTTGTTTCCTGCGCAACCGGCCAAATAGCGGATCACGTTTCTCACTGCTATCGGTTGGCATCGGGTATTAAGCCATTTGGGAGCCACCATTACGGGAAGTTTCTCCACCAAATCACGGATGATCTCAAAAGAAGCACTTCCCGATCCGATAATAATCGCCGCCCTCAAGACAGTTATCGGAATCCCGGAATCGGCCAACAGGCTTTCCACCCGCATCCGTGAGCTCAAATGCTCAGAAAGGCCTTCATCGTTCACTATACCTCCCAGATAAATGATCTGTCCGCAGGACGTATTTTTCAGAGCCTCAACAAAATTGGTTGCGCTCCGCCTTTCCAAATCCCGAAAATCATCGCCTCCATGGCTCATGGAATGGGCTAAGTAATAAGCGACATCAATATCTTTGGGTATAGACTCCAAGCTTTCCGGATCCAGTAAATCGGCCTCCACCACGCTCAATTTGTCGGCAAGGCCAGCCTCTGTTTCCAAACGGCCTTTGTTTCTAACCAAACAACAAACCTCATGGCCAGCCAATGCCAAAACCGGCAAAAGCCTCCGCCCGATATATCCTGTAGCTCCGGTAAGCAGTATTTTCATCACCTATGGATTTTGAGATTTCCCAGTCGCCGAACGGCAAACGATGTCGCTCCGTCTTCTTTCACCGAGACTTCCGCCAAACTACTAATCAGAGAGCGCATAGCGGGAACCCTTATAAATTGGAAAAAATGCCAATACAAACGCCCACTAAGGCCTTTGGGACGATAAGACAACGATTGCTGAAGCCTACAGCCGTCAGCCGTTGGCTTAACTTTGAACTCCAGCCAAGCTTCGCCCGGGGTTTTTAACTCCGAATACAGTAGCAACCGTCGGCTACTCTTGTCCGCCATCAACACCCTCCAAAAGTCCAGCGCATCGCCCGGTTTCAGATCCGTTTGGCTTCTCCTTCCACGCCGAAGGCCCGGCCCGCCAAACACCCTGTCAAAGAAACCGCGTATCCTCCAAATAAAATTCAGCCCATACCAGCCATTGTCCCCACCGATTTCCCATATCCTGTTAAAGAGCACGTCCGGGTCTTGCCCTTCGATATCCGCCTCCCTACGATCCTGAAAACATCCGTATATAGGGACTTGAACGAAATCCACCAACTCCAGGTTAGTTTTTCCCGTACAGCATGCGTCCATCCAACTCGATACCACCTCGTTTTGCTTAATATCTTTAAAAGCCGTCCGAATCATTTCACGGTAATTCAACAACGGTTGACGGATCACATCCTCAATCCCATTGCAGTTTACAACCACCTCGTTTTTCATACTGCCCACAAAATACCTCGCAATAGGCAAAGTGGTAGACGTTATGCTACGCAACCAACGGGCCGACAACCGGTGGGGTAGGGCGGGAACGATCACTATCTTTCTCCGCAAGCCTCTTTCCTCGGCATAGATCATCAGCATATCATAATACGTCATAACCGCAGGCCCACCGATATCGAACACTTTATGGTACACTTTCTTGTTCCCGGCACTCTTGGCCAAGTAAATCACGACATTCTTGATATCGATCGGCTGGCAACGCGTCATCACCCAATCGGGAGCGAGCATAATCGGGGATTTCTCCACCAAATCTCTCAATATTTCGAAAATGGCGCTACCTGACCCCAAAATCATAGTCGAGCGCAACACCGTCAACGGGATCTTCGACATTCTCAAAACCTCCTCCACGTGTATCCACGTCCGGAATTGCTTGATCAAAATATCGTTATTGGCCAGGTGCCCCAGATAAATCATCTGTTTGCATGTCCCTTGTTCCAAGGTCTTTACAAAGTTCTTGGCGGCCAACCGCTCGTCTCGTGACGTATGGCTGAGCGAATGCACCAGATAATACGCCACGTCTATATCGTTAGGCATCTTATGCAACGCCTCTTCGTCGGTCAAGTCCATCTCCAGGATCTCGACCTTATTTCTCATATTCCTTTCAAGAACCAAACGTCTCTTGTCCCGCACCAGACAAACCACCTTGTGCTTGGCCATCACCAAAACCGGCAAAAGCCTTCGCCCGACATAACCGTTCGCTCCTGTCAACAATATTTTCATTCGACACTATCCTTCTTCCAATTGCCAAACCCGTTCCCCTTGTTTAAATAAGGATAAAGGGGAATGAACAAAGCCTACATTTTTCACTACTCACACAAAAGCCAATTGTTCCACTTTTGGCGAATGCAAAGAAAATAGGGATAATGCTCACGATCACTTATATTTAATCTTGATAATTCCTGATTATAATCAGGATGGGAAAACCAACGAAAGGCATTTCGATGGTTTCACAACGCCTCCTCCAGATTACGGCCGAACATATTTGAATAACACGCCGACAAATACCATTTTCGCTTTAACGACGACGCAAGTAAAGCCGGACGGAGTCATCTCACTAACACAAATGTGACTTTACGTCATTCTGCTACAGACAAAAATTCCTTTTACATAATGAAAAAACTCTTCCTCCTCGACGCGATGGCGCTGATTTACCGAGCGCACTTCGCTTTCAGCAAAAATCCGCGGATCAATTCGAAAGGCCTGAGCACCGGCGCACAACTTGGCTTTACCAACACCCTGTTGGAAGTCATCAAGAAGAACAACCCGACTCACCTCGGCGTGGCCTTCGACACCTCGGCGCCAACGTTCCGCCACGAGATGTACAAGGAATACAAAGCCCATCGCGACGAAACGCCGGAAGACATCAAAGTCGCCATCCCGATGGTAAAGGACATCGTGCGGGCGTTCAATATTCCCGTTATCGAGATGGACGGCTTCGAGGCCGACGATATTATCGGTACACTGGCCTGGAAAGCGAGCGACGCCGACTACGAGGTATACATGATGACGCCCGACAAGGACTACGCCCAGTTGGTACGCGAAAATGTCTTTCTGTACAAACCCGCCTACATGGGCAACGCCGTAGACATATTGGGCATAGAGGAAGTGAAGAAGAAATTCGATATTGACAAGGTGGACCAAGTGCGGGACATTCTCGGTATGCAGGGCGACGCTTCGGACAATATCCCCGGAATTCCCGGCGTAGGTCCGAAAACGGCGGTAAAATACCTGAAAGCTTACGGATCGGTAGAAGGCCTGATCGATCATGTGCACGAGCTGAAAGGCAAGGCCAAGGAAAAAGTGGAAGCCAATAAGAAACTGGCGATCCTTTCAAAAGAACTGGCTACAATTCATACTGATGTTCCCGTAGAATTTGATGAGGACTCCCTAAAATACGAAGGTCCGGACAAGGAAAAACTGACGGAGATTTTCGAGGAACTGGAATTCCGAACTCTGTTGAACCGGATCTTCGGCACAACGGCCACGGCACAGGCCAAACCCGCCGCCAAGAAAGCCGCGCCAAAGAAAAAATCTCCGGCCGGCGCCCAACTCGATATGTTCGGAAGCGGAACCTCGGAAGAAACAGCCGAAGAGGAAACTGTCCGTGAGATCAAGACGATCAAAAACACGCTCCACGATTATCACCTGATCAATACGCCCGAGTTACGCAAAAGCTTGGCGCATTACCTTTCGGTTCAGAAAGCTTTCTGCTTCGACACTGAAACCACCGGCCTCGACGCCAACACGGCGGAGCTTGTCGGCTTGGCATTCTCTTATATGAAAGGCGAGGCTTATTACGTACCGGTTCCCGCCGACCGTGACGAGGCCCAAGCTATCGTGGACGATTTCCGTTCGGTTTTCGAAAATAAAAGCATCACCAAGATTGGCCAAAACCTCAAGTACGACTTGATGGTAATGCGCAATTACGGTGTGGAAGTGGAAGGCTACCTTTTCGACACCATGCTGGCCCACTATCTTATAGATCCGGACAGCCGTCACAATATGGATGTCTTGGCCGAAAACTTTTTGGATTACGCCCCCGTGAAAATCGAGGAACTAATCGGAAAGAAAGGCAAGAAGCAGGGCACCATGCGTGATGTTCCCGTCGAAAAAGTAGTGGAATACGCCGGCGAGGACGCCGATATCACTTGGCAATTGGCGCAGGCTTTCAAGCCAGAACTGAAAGCCAACGATCTTGTAAAACTTTACAACGACATCGAAGAACCTCTGGTAAACGTTTTGGCTACGATAGAAGCGAACGGCGTACGCATCGACACTGATACTTTGAAGGAATTGTCGGTTCGTTTTGGTGAGGAAAGCCAAGTCATCGAAAAGAAAATCTACGAACTGGCCGGTCAAGAATTCAATATCGGATCGCCAAAACAGCTTGGAGAGATTCTGTTCGATAAAATGAAACTGGTGGAAAAGCCCAAGAAAACCGCCACGGGACAATACGCAACGGGCGAGGAAATCTTGAGCAAACTGGCCCACGAACACAAAATCTGCGACCTGATCCTGAAATTCCGCGGTTTGCAAAAGCTGAAGTCGACGTACGTGGACGCCCTGCCGGAAATGATCAGCGAGAAAGACGGGCTTGTACACACATCGTACAACCAAGCCGTAGCCGCCACCGGGCGCCTCAGCTCCACAAACCCGAACTTGCAGAACATCCCGATCCGTACCGAAGAAGGCCGACTGATCCGGAAAGCCTTCGTTCCCCGAGACGAAAACCACGTTTTGCTCGCCGCCGACTACTCGCAAGTCGAACTGCGCATTATGGCGGCTTTCGCCAAAGACGAGAGTATGATCGAAGCCTTCAAAGAAGGAAAAGACATCCACTCGATGACGGCTAGCAAAGTATTCAAAGTGCCATTGGAAGAAGTGACTTCCGATATGCGTCGCAAAGCCAAAACGGCGAACTTCGGAATCATTTACGGCATTTCGGCCCACGGTCTTTCACAGCGTCTGGATATTCCGAGAAAAGAAGCCTCGGCGATTATAGAAGCCTATTTCGAACAATTCCCTGCCGTCAAGAAATATATGGACGACGTGATCGAACAAGCCCGTGAAAACGAATACGTGGAAACGGTTTTCGGACGCCGCCGTTACCTCCGCGATATCAACTCCCGAAGCGCCGTAATGCGCGGTTACGCCGAGCGAAACGCCATTAACGCCCCGATTCAGGGCAGCGCCGCGGATACCATCAAAAAAGCGATGATCAATATCCACGCTTGGATGAAAGCCAAAAAGCTGAAATCAAAGATGATTCTGCAAGTACATGACGAATTGGTATTCGACGCACATAAGGACGAATTGGAATTATTGCGCAAAGAAATTCCAACATTCATGAAAGCCGCCGCCGATTTGGAAGTTCCTTTGGAAGCCGAAGTAGGAGAGGGCTTGAATTGGCTGGAGGCGCATTGACCCTTCAGCTTATTCCACAAAAAAGCCATCCGCTAGCTTGAGCGGATGGCCTTTTTCATTTCCAATATTCTTTCTCAGATCGAAAATCTAGACTTGAATTTCTTCAACGATTCCTCATCTCCCATCAAAATCAAAACACTATTCTGATTCAATTTCAAACTGGTGGACGGCGTAAACAGAAAACCCTTTTCCGGATGTTTGTAGCCGATTACCATCACGTTGGTATTTCTCCGAATATCCAGCTCCCTCAGTGTCTTGCCCATATATTCCTTTTTGAACAAACCGTAAGCGAATTCCTCCAAACGCATATCCGTCTCGGTACTCAAGCCGTTCAATAGATCCAAAAATTCGATAACCACAGGCTGAGTCACAAGCTTCGCCATATGCGAACCTCCCAAAGCGTCGGGTTTTACTACACGGTTTGCGCCAGCCAATTTCAGCTTCCGCTCGGCGCTTTCCTCATTCGCCCGCGCGATAATCATCAAATCCCTGTTCAGCTCTCTTGAGGTCAATGAGATATAAACGTTGTCGGAGTCTTTGGGCAATGTCGTGATCAGGGCCGTAGCGCTGTCGATTCGGGCCATTCTCAGCGTATCTTCCACCGTGGCGTCGCCAGTGATTACGTTAAATCTCGGATCTTCCGTCAACGCGTGGCAAATGTCCGGGTCGTTCTCGATAACCACAAACCGCTTGCCCGCCATCCTGAATTCCTCACAGGTTTTCATCCCGTTACGGCCATAACCGCACACGATAATGTGTCCTTTTAGCTTATTGACTTCGTTTCCTGTCATAATGCTCCGAAAAATCGTCCGTAATTCACCTTCGAAGATATATCCGGCCATAGTGGAGATGCCGAAAGCGATAATCACTAGATTCACAACTATATACCCGGATGTGAATATTCTGCCGACTTCGCTCAACGGCTCAACCTCGCCGAACCCCACCGTCGAAAGCGTGATAATCGCCATGTAAACGGCGTTGGCCGGAGTAAAGCCCTCATGATAAATATAAAAGGTAGTGCCCGTGCCGATACTGGCCACAATACACCCGCAGGCCAGATAAAACCGCCTAAGTCTTTTGCTGTAATGATGTACCCTAGTAGCGTTTATCACTGTCGATTCTTTTCTGTCCGCAGGCTTAAGATAAAAGCGAAAAAGCAAAGTAACAAGCCTTGAAAACCCGCATAAAGCCCATCGTTATAAATTCATAAAATTTCATTTTTCAAAATAAAACAAATTGGCCCGAAATATTCTTAGAGAAATAAGTGAAGGGAAATTCATAAACACCCCAAACCGGCAATCAATTACGGCGGAACCTTACACCCATTCCGCTTATTCGTTCACGCACAAACGCATTCTCTATGGCCAAAACTTTACTCTCCGCCCCGCTGGACCGGGAAGAATTAGCAAACAGCATCACACACGGAATCGGCGCTCTGCTGAGTATCGCCGGTTTGGGTTGGTTGGCCATCGAGAGTCACCCAATACCCGATTTTTGGCACTCCGCGGCCCTTTGGATATTTGGGCTAAGCTTGGTGGTATTGTACTCCTCTTCCACGATTTACCACAGCCTGATCGACCGAAAGCTCAAACGGACTTTCCAAATCGTCGACCATATCGCCATCTACGTGCTGATCTCCGGCACTTACACGCCATTCGCAATTATCGCGCTAAATGACCGAACGGCTCAGATCGTTACGGCGAGCCTTTGGGCACTCAGCGCGATCGGCGCTTTATTCAAAATCAAATACACGGGAAAGTACAAAGTAATTTCGACGCTCTCTTACCTTACTATGGGCTGGACCGCCCTGATATTCGCTGGGCCATTGCTGGAAAAAATCAGCATCACGGGCTTTATCTGGCTTATCGGCGGAGGACTGGCGTACACTATCGGTGTTATTTTCTTTCTTTGGGAAAGGCTCCGCTATAGCCACGCCATTTGGCATTTGTTCGTATTGGTCGGCAGTGGGTGTCATTTCTACGCCGTATACCGCTACGTGCTTCCGCACGCTTTCTAAGCCGAAAAAAAGTTCTAGGATTTCGATTTGCATTCAGGACATTTACCCTGAATCAGAAAGTGAGCGTTCTCAAATTCATATCCTTCGGGCAAAGTGATGGAGGGAACGTTAAGGCTATTGAGGCATTGGGTTTTGCCACAAACGCTACATTTGAAGTGAACATGAGCGTGATGGTGGTTGCCCTGCGAACAGGTTCCGCCACAAAGGGCGTATTTGGTAGCGCCGCCATCGTCCAAGACACGATGTACGAGGCCTTTTTCCAAAAACACGTTAAAAGTCCGGTAAAGCGTAACCCTGTCCAAGTCGCCGGATAGGCGCTCTTCCACTTCGGCGTGGGAGAGCGCACATCCCGCTTGACGAAAAACGTCCAAAACGGCCCGTCTTCCGGCAGTCAATCTCATTCCGTATTTTTTCAGTAACTCGTCGCTGTTCATCTGCTCAATTTGGAGAAAAATAGCCTTTACGGAAAGTCCTAGGCTTTTTTTCCTGAGATTTTATTGAAAAGCTTTACGAAAAGACGACCTAACTTTTTCTCTTTTTCCCAAAAGAAAGCGAACTGACCGAAAATGAATCCGTAGACGAGAATCAGCCCTTGGTACATAGGAAAAACGCAGAGAATATATGTGACGGTTTTGATCCAAAAGGGTGTCGCATCATCAAAACCAATCACTCCGAACAGCACCTTACGAAGCCTTACAACAGTCATCCCCGTCAGTGAGAAAACAATAAGAATCGCTATCACGCTCCAAGTACTCTCCACTCCCCAGCGTTTTTTCATCTTGTTAATAAAGCCTTTTGGAGCCTCTTCGCTAGTCGTAATATCTGCCATTATGCTTGCCTTATCGTGTGTATGTTGATTGTCGAAAACATGCAAATCTATGTTTTTTGCCCTTAAATAACGTAAGGACTAGAAAAATTATACAAGACAACCACACTTTAAAACATAAACAACAGAATGGATTTCCTGAAACATAAATAAACCGTTCAGCAATAGTATGCCTTTTAGAAAAAAATAACTGAGAGACTCAAAACACAAAAAGCGTCCCCCTTGCCAGAAGACGCTTTTTCAGATAGTTACCTACCGCCGTCAGAGCTTGCTAATAACGTGCATATTTTTCGGGTTCACAATATTGACATTTTCAGGCTCAAACAGCTCCTCGATTCTGGACTTATAGAATCCAAAAACGCGTGAGCGACGCACTTTCAACGTGCTGTTCAGGAACCTGTTTTGTTCCGTAAAACCTTCCGGCAATACGGCCAGAGCCATCGGCAACCAACGTTGCGGATAGAGCGTTTCCATATCCCCCCCCTTCTTAAATCGGTCTACATCCGATTGGATCAATTCCAAAGCCGCTTTTTGCCCCGCTTCCGTATGGATTGAGTGATTCATTCGCTTCAGCTTTCTGACCAAGCTCTCCTTGTTCGGGACCACCAAAGCCACCGTGTACGGGCTCTGGTTATTATAGACCAACACCTGCTTGATATAAGCCGAAGTCTCCGAAATTGACTCTTCTATTCCCTCAGGGGCGAATTTTTCCCCGTCATTACCAATCAATAGGCTTTTGTATCGTCCCAAAACATACAAAAAGCCGTCATGGCCCATGTAGCCCATATCGCCTGTGTAGAGCCAACCGTCACGCAAAGCTTTCTTTGTTGCCTCCTCGTTTTGCCAATAACCGGCCATTACATTCGGACCTTTCACCACTATTTCGCCTGTGGCCCCTACAGGCAATTCCTTACCGTCTTCGTCGCAAATCCTCATTTCAAGATCACGCACCAACCTTCCGGACGAACCTAACTTATGATCCTGCAGACGATTGGCCGAAATTGTAGGAGATGCCTCACTCAAGCCATAACCCTGGAACATCGGTATTCCCAAAGCGTAGAAAAAGCGCTGCAACTCGATATCAAGCAAAGCTCCGCCACCTATAAAGAAGCGTAGCTTTCCGCCCAAAGATTTTCTTACCTGCCGGAAAACGAAAAAATCGTAAAGCTTATACTTTAAGCTGTCCATCCAGCTTTTCCCTTCACCACGGTTATCTCCTTCTTTGTTGTAGTCATAAGCGAACAACATCGCTTTGCGGAACATTTGTTCCACCTTCGGTCCCTGTTGCTTGACACCACGCTCCACGTTATAACGGACGCTTTTAGCCAAAGCCGGTACACTAAGTAAGAAAGTGGGACGAAATTCCTGAATGTTCAACGGCACATTCCGCAAAGTATCGATAGGCGTTGGCCCCATTTCAGGCGAAGCCATCGAAGCCCCTTTAACCATAACGCCATAAATACCGGCCGTATGGGAAAACGAATGATCCAAAGGCAGAACCAGCAACGTCCGATCCTTTTCAGAAATCGACTTCATGATATCCGCGCTCTGGATTACGTTGGCCACGTAATTTCCATGCGTCAACACGATTCCTTTCGGATCGGAAGTAGTCCCAGACGTATAACTGATAGTCGCCATACTGCCAGAATCCAACGACTTCGCACGGGCTTTCAGCTTATCCGCGTTCTCTGCCAGATATTTCCGGCCGGATTCCATTACCGAGTCCACGGAAAATTCGCCTTCCTCAAGCGCCAAATCATCAAGCACGATAACTTTCTCCAAATCAGGCAACTCTTCCCGTACATTCCGGACCTTCTCAAGCTGAGATCCTGAAATAATCGCAACCCGGCACCCGGCATGCTCCATCCGAAAACGCAATTCTGAACGTTCCTCCAACTTCACCGACAGTGGTACGCTTACGGCTCCGGCATAGAATATCCCGAGTTCTCCAATAATCCAATAGTTTCTGGCTTCGGAAATCATAGCCACGCGGTCGCCTTTGCGAAGCCCCATAGCCATCAGTCCGGCGGAAAACTCCTTCGAGAGCCGGCGGGTTTGAGTATAACTAGTCCCCGAAAAACGCCCCGCCTTCTTCTCAAAAAGTAGCTGGTTCGAGCCGAATTTCCGGACACTGTCCTCAAATAAGTCAATAAGCGTACTATATTTATATATCATGAAGAGTTTCTTGATTTTCTGGCCAGAGAGCCTTGATTCTCGGAAAACCAAGACTCAGGCTTCCTTGTTCATACCACGTAAGGCGGTCTGGCAATATTAAAAATTTATTATCTATTCAATGGGATAATTCTGCAAGAATTCCGCTTTAACCGGACGAAATTCGGGTATTACTTCCATATCTGAATCATTTTGTTTAAAATAATCAGAAGCGTAGACTCAATTATAACTAATATACCAAATGATAAAGTCGATGACGGGCTACGGCAAGGCCCATCACGAGGACCAGAGCGTAAGCGCCACGGCCGAAATCCGTACGCTGAACTCCAAGTTCCTCGATGCCAACATTAGGCTTCCGAAAGCTTTTTCTGACAAGGAGCTTGAGCTCCGGAACCTTTTGTCCTCTAAACTTGTCAGAGGCAAAGTGGCCGTGGTGATCGAATTCGAAAAGATCGAAACTTCGGCGCCGAACGTAGCCGTCAACAAGGCGCTGTTCAAAGCTTATTACGAAGATTTTCAACAACTGGCCAAAGAAACGGGCGCCGACGACAAGGAGATTTTCAAACTTGCTTTACAGGCTCCGGATGTCATCGCGCCAGCCAAAGACAACCACGACTATAGCCAAGAATGGGAGTTGGTAAAGACAGCCGTGCTTGAGGCCATCGCCAACTGCGATGAATTCAGAATGCAGGAAGGGCAGGCACTGAAGACAAAACTTACCGAATACGCCGACAACATCGGTAATTTGCTGGAGCAGGTTCCGGAATATGAGCAGGAGCGTGTAGAAATCGTAAAGCAACGACTCCGTCAGAACCTTCAGGAGCTTACCGAAGAGCAAACGGACAAAAACCGTTTTGAGCAGGAGCTGATCTATTATCTGGAAAAATACGACATCTCCGAAGAGAAAGTCCGCTTGGGCAACCACATCAAATACTTCAAGGAAGTACTGGACGGAAAAGAATCCAACGGAAAAAAACTCGGGTTCATATCTCAGGAAATGGGCAGGGAAATCAACACTCTCGGAGCCAAGGCAAACCATTCCGGACTTCAAAAGATCGTTGTCAGGATGAAAGACGACCTTGAGAAGATCAAAGAACAGTCCCTTAACGTACTCTAAGGCTTGTTCGCGAAGCAATAAAAAAGGACCCAGCTGGCTGGGTCCTTTTTTATTTCGTCCGACACCTAAGTGCCAAAAATTAGTTAAGCTTAAAGTGGATTGGAATAACCATACGCACTTTTACGGCACGTCCACGCTGCTTACCAGGCTTCCACTTAGGCAAAGTTTTCAGTACGCGGATGGCTTCTTCGTCACATCCAGCTCCGATACCTTTCGCTACGGTGATCTCGGTCAAGGTACCGTCTTTGTCCACTACGAACTGAACGTACACCTTACCCTCAACACCCATACGACGGGCTTGCGAAGGATACTTCAACTTTTTACCCACTTGCTTGTAGAAGGCTTTCAATCCACCCGGGTACTCAGGCTGGTCTTCCACAATGGTGAAGATCTCTTCGGCTTCCTCTTCGGCTGGCTCTTCGAATACGACCTCTTCAACCTCGGTCTCTTCGGTGATTTCAACGTCAAGGTCCACCTCGATTTCCTCTTCGATTTCTTCCTCATCAGGAACCTCTACGATTTGAGGCTGCTGAATCTTCGGTGGTGGGGGTGGGGGAGGCTGAGTCGTGTTGACTACCTCTTCGATTTCTTCGAACTGCTCCACTTCCGTACCTAGATCCTTTACATTTTCATCATCCCAGAATTTCCACTGAAAAGCGGTGATGACAAGGCCTAGGCTAATGCAAAGTCCCAAGTTCATAAAGAGAGAGCTGGTCTTCACCAGATCTTTCTCGGGGTTCTTCTTGCTTTCCATGTCAACAGAGTTTAAACTAAAGCTTTAGACAATAAACACTCTTCTCAAATCTAATAAGATTATACGAATTATAAAAAGAAAGAGATGCGTTTTTAACTAATCGATTAGTAGAAAAAGCGGCTTTTTTCAGATTCTATAAATAAGCCTAAACGCCACGCACCCTATAAGTACGCCCAAGGCATTGGCCAAAAGGTCCAAATATTCAAAGCCCCTTCCGGGTACGGCGCTCTGCAGAAGCTCGATCGCCAAGCCATAGGCCAGCGTGATGCCCACGGTGTAGGGAATTGCCCTGTAGCGCAACACCTGATACTTGCCCTGCTTCTTGAAGCCAACGATCATCAGCATGGTCAAAACGCAAAAAATACCCGCATGGGCCACTTTATCAAACTGAAAAAAATCCAGCTTCATAGGGCGAGGAAAATGCTCGCCGGGCAACATGGTCAGCAACAGAATGACCAAGGCCCAAATGATCGTATATAGATTATACCTGAAAAACATATCGCCTATTCATAAAAGAAATGTCATGGCATAAACCAAGCCATGACATTTCCGATATAGGTAAAACGCCCGACGGGCGAAAAACCGTATTTTACGCTCCGATAAGCTCTTTGTAAGCCTCAACGTCCAGAAGGTTCTCCAACTCAGAAGGGTCGCTGATCTGGACCTTAACCATCCAGCCGTCTTCGTAAGGGGCAGAGTTCACCAACTCAGGCTCTGACTCAAGCTCTTCGTTGAATTCCAACACTTTTCCCGAAACGGGCATCAACAGGTCGGAAACAGTCTTGACAGCCTCAACAGTACCGAAAACTTCCTCGGCATCAAGGGTCTCCCCCTCCGTCTCGATCTCAACGTAAACGATGTCTCCAAGCTCTTTTTGGGCAAAGTCGGTAATTCCGATTCTCGCCACGTCGCCATCGATCTCGATCCACTCGTGATCTTTGGTGTACTTCAATCCTTCAGGTAGGTTCATGGTCGTTCAAATTTTTTTCGATAGAAAAATATCGGGTACGGCAACAAACTATTGCCCGGGCGAATATGCTCAACCCGAACGGGATAATCAAGTCTATGGCAAAATTGTGCGATGTTCTGACAATACAATATTTCATTAGGAAAGACTGAAGCGGACCTGCACCCCAAAAGCGGTGGTAGTACGGCGATACGAAGTGGAAATTTTCGGTTCGTTAACGCTCCGTTCGTAGTACATTTGTACGTTCAATCTGCGGTTCACTTGGTAATCAAGCGTCGGACGGACCTGAATGTTCATGTTTCCGTTTGTTATTTTATTTTCCTCGTCAATACGGCGCTGTACGGTCTGCGTATCCTTAAAGCGGGCCGTCAGACGCATTGTAAGGTCATTATCCAAAACGATAGTCCTGCCGTCGAATTTGAACGGCAATTTCAACCCGGCCTTCGTATAACTTACATCGAAAACAAAGTCCTTAGAATTCATCTCCGTAATCTGAGCGTTCGATATGGTTAGTCCCGCAGTTCTTTCCGTATTGTATTGGAATTTGAACATAATACGGTTTTTGGTCCGTAGGTTAAACCCGATTAAAGGCCTAAAACGCTCCGTTATCAACACTTGGTTGATGATATATACAGGAACCAATTCACCATTATCGTCCACTATTGTCGGAGACTGATAGTCCTCGATATTCTGATCGAGACTCAGGATCCCCGGATCATTGTAATCCAGAGCGTTAGTGTAGCTGTCCACCGAGTAGGTTGACGTATAAGCGTGCGAAAGCGTAATGGAAGTAAACAGTTTCTTTAGCGCCGGAATTCGCTTCAGTCCCGTATAGTCGATCCGCCAGTTAGGCATCGGAATGCTCGGGAACGGCGACAAACCTACGGAAGAGGCATTTTTACCAGAATATGCAGCGATAAAGGCCGGAATTAATACGTCTTGCGAATTTTCGCCATAAACACCACTGCCTTCGGCGTCAGCGTCCAATCTGCCCTTAACTATCGCCCTGTTTTTCACGAATTCATCAAACACGTCCGAATCGATTCCGTTTCCGGAAAAAGCCGTGGAAACGGGTAGGAAACTAACACTGTAGCTACCGGAACGGGCCGGCGTCAGCGATCGGAACACGTCCTCAGCATCATCGAATCGGAAAAGTTCCTGATAGCCGTCTGTTTTTCTTTTATCAAAATTAACCTTGACAGAAAAATCCCTAAACGGTTCAAGTTTCGCCGAAATCTTCAGGTTTAGACTCTTGGCTTGGTTAAATGGCGTCGTCATGCTTGGCGTTTGTACCAGCCAGCCATTTTCCGAGGCCGTATAACGAATCGACGGGTCTTGGCTACCCAAAATAAACGGCAAGCCCGGCGAATCAAAATCCTCGTCAAAACCAAGCAGATGCGGGTTATTGGCAAAGCCCGGAAGCAAAGTCCCTTCCGTGACGGTATAATTAAAGTTCACCGAACGCAACGACATCATCAAACGAGCGAGTCCTTTGAGCGCTTTGAAATCGCGTACGGTGTCTTCCTCGTTTTTCTTCCGGATGTGAGCTCCTTTCTGTCTGCTGGATGATCTTGAAGATCGTTTTCGACCGTTAAGCGATTTTAGGAACTTGTTTTTATTATAAAGCTTTACAAAGTCAACTTTGCCGGTAAGGCCGTATTGGCGGTTGTTTTCAATCGTATTACCGAAATAAAGATCAGGCTCCTCCGGATCCGGCAAAGGTCCAGCCTCCCAGTTATAACCGACATCATAAGAAGCGTCGGCGCTCATCCAGTCCGTAAGCGGAAGCTTATCCAACGGGAGTCGGTAATTGAAAGACAACTGCTGGTTATAATTTTTAATCCTTCCGAAATTCATGAAATTCCTTCGAACCGAATCCTTCTTCGCCTGGGTATTCAAATCACCCAAAGGTTCGTCCACAATTGCGTTTACCCTCGCATTATAATTCATCGAAAGGCTATTGGTCAAATTCCAACGCAACGCGTAGCTTCTGTTGAAGTAGAAATACTTATCGAAAGTAGGGTCAATACCCTCGATTGTCATTTTCTCGTTTCGGAGCTGCGTACGCACAAATCGGCGATCAACTTCGGCCGTAACCGATACAGAGGACGGAATAGGTGAAATATTAAAATCCTTCAGCCATTTCAAATACGGACTCTCCAAAGCCGTTGCCCCTTTGAACGGTTCCCAAAGGATTTCTTCCGGAGTATATTGGTAAGCGGCCACGCCACGGTAATATTCGTTTACGTAAGACTCCGTATTGTAATTGGAACTGGTTACGTCGCTGTAAGCGTAAGTGAAATTCAGGTTTTCCAGATCGTAAAAATGCTTTTTGGCGTCCGGCTTCCGTTTTTCTTTCCTAACATTCGTGAAGCTAATCGCCCGGCGGGTGGTTCTGTCCTGAACCATTTTCTTGTAGTCCGACCTGGCGCTTTCATTTTCAAAAGCGTTGAGCGAAGCGCTAAGCGGAATATCCGGATCAAGCGGATCGTAGAACGGCGTAACCACCTCTTTCTCGTAGCTCACGAACATCGGGATCTTGAGCCCGAGACGATCCGGGCCGAATTTGTCGACATTCACTCTGGCCGAAATATCATAACCGATGCGGTCTTCACGAGTCCGTTCGTTGATCTTTTGCTGAATCTCACCAAATCCCGACGACACGTAGCGAGTAGATGCGTTAATCTCCGCCACATCGGCAAGTTTGGTATTCATACGGACATTTGCCGCCCAGCCGTCTTTGGAATCGAAATCCGTCACGCGGAGTTCGTTCACCCAAATACAAGCCGATTTTGACTCGCCGTCAGGCGTTTTCGGGTTTCGGACACCAATCATCAGCGTTTCCACACCACTCAAGGCAGGTCGGCCGACAACAGTCAAGCGATACTTTCCAGACTCTTTACTGTAAGGCAATTCCAAGCTCGCCTGCTTTCTGTCCCGTTCTTTTTTCAATGTATAAAGCTCATCGAATGCCAAATCGATGGCATTTTCTTCCGGCCAAACCTCATAAGGGTCCTGAGCACCTTGGGCGCTAAACACCAACGGAAGTTCTATCTCGTAGTAGTTTTGCGTAAAGTCAGCTCCCAGCCTGACAAAGGCTTTTAGGTCTCCGTCCAGAGCGTCTTCCGTCTCGGCGTGGATAAACATCTTGACCTTTCCGTAATTCACCAGATCGAGATTCGTGTTCTTAAACGCTGCTCTAGCGTCCCGGTCTTTCAGCTCGTCTACGCAAAGCTGCATGGACTGCTCGTTTACCCGGCGCTCCACGGTTGATGTGTTGTCACGATCACGATTAATGCCCGGAGGCAGAACGTAGCCCGTATTTTCCTCCACATTTACGGCCGAAACAGTGAAATTCCGTGTATCAACCGGTTTAGGAATTTCCTGGAAACCTTTGTGGTAAAGATCGCCGTCGTATTTTCTCCACTGCGCTCCCGCAAAACGGAAATTAACCATACGGAGTACGGCAGGCTGTTTAAAGCCCGTCATATACATCCGGAGGTAACGCATATTCTTGAAGCCTTGGATATTGCCCTGGACCCTGTCCGGCGTACGGATCGGGATCCGGAAAAGATACCAGTTCACCGTTTCGCCGTTTTGGGCTTCGGCCACTAAGTGGTCGGTAATATAACCTTCGCCAACCGACAATGAGCCCGGCTTCAGTTTTACTTTATATTCGTAATAAGCCTCAAGGGTAGAAATCGTATTGTCATCATTGAGGTCCGAATTATCAGGTTTCGGGCTGTTTGAAGGCGTATAAGAACCTCCGGAAACTACCGGCGAGTTATTTTCAATACCGTTAAAGGATTTGTAACGTTCCAGAATTTTGTGGTCCCTGTCGTCATGATAACCGCCGAGATAATAACGGAAGTCATCGCCAGCTACGTCATCACCAATCTTTTCTCGGGCGGAAGCCGGAATCGAATTCAAGAATGTCTGGAAAGGAGCGTAGGCTTGCTCGGCGGCGTTGCCCAAACCGTCGAAACCAACGTCTTGGTATTGCCGAGAGCCACTGTCATTATCAAAGGCCTTGTTCAGGATTTGTTGTGTGGTAACCCGTCCCCAAGGATCCATCGGTGTAACGCCGTTGTCCGAACCGTCACCCGGAAGGCCGTTTTCGAAGATGTGTCTTCCGTTATCGAAGATGTCTTCCGAAACGTTACCCAAGTTAAACACCAGCTCTCCGCCAGTAGTGTTGTTTATCCCTTGTACCTGTCCGTTCTTACCGGCGATAAAAGGATCGAGCATCCAGAATTCGATATACTCGATATTGGTTTGGTCAAAATCGGTCTCGTTGGTAATCGCCCGCATTATACCGCCCCAGTTTTCTTCGGGCTTTCTAAGCTTTCCTTCGGCGTCCAGATTCGTGTTAAAGTTATAAGGCCCGCGCTCATCCGGATAATAAGCCATATCGAATACGGGGAGGTTCACGTTGATAACCTGATCATCCCGGTTCGGGAAAAGCTCCTGTGGCGGAACCGGGCGTACGTAGTGGTTTTCCAGATCATCATCGCCGATGTTGGATGGCTTCTGGGTCGAGGAAGAACGATAGAAAAGGTTATCCACGATATACCAAGCCAATTTGGCCCGCTTCCCGTTCAGGAGGTGCGGATCCTGCTCTTTTCCCAAATCAAACGGGCTTCCGTTGATATCGGGCGTAGTCGCCAATTTCCATTTTTCCAGATATCCCGAAGTCAAGCTATAAGGAATTACGGCCGTTTCGAAGTCATCAATATAGGACGTGCTCTCGCCGTCCACTTTGTTCGATGTACCCGACATCAGCTGGGCAAACTCGGCGTTAATCCGGAAGCTGGAAGGTTCTTTAGTCGAAACCACCGGCAAGGCGTCCATCATCCGGGTCAGAAACCTGGACTCTGTGCTGTAATTGATATCGAAACCGTATTTGACGTTGTTCAGCGGTTCGCTACCAATCGAAACCCGGCTCACGATCGGGCGCTCGCGCAGATAAAGCATCGTAGCGCCAATATTGAAATTCTCATTGATCTTGTAATCGAGCCTTGTTCCCAAAAGCGTTCTTGAGGAAAAATTGAACAGGTCCGATTTTTCATAACTCACGGCGATCTCTTTGCCGGAAGTCATGATACTTTGGTTAAGAATAATCACCCTCCCGAGGTTGTAATCGACGCGGTAATCGATGTTTTCCGTCAAAGGCATTCCTCCCGCCGTCACCACCACGGAATTTTCGGCGATACCGATACCCGGCAAAGCGATTTCGCTGGCCGATCCGGAAGCCACACGGCCTACCAAAGTGAATTTGTCCTTGTTTACGTCTTGTTGGGCCTCGTTCTTGGTTTTGCCGTACAAGTCGTGATAAACGTATTTGTTGATCAGGAAATCTTCGGTTCCGGCCACGAATTTGTTTTCCAGATTATCACCGAACGGTTCCAAAATCGGGAATACGACCAAGCCGTAATCCGGAATTACGGTAACACCTTCCACAAAGTCGAAATAACCGTCGCCAGTAGAAATCGGGTCGCCATTTTGGTTCAATTGGTCGAGGCCAAGGACATTCACCAATGGTTTTCCTTTGATGCTGGCTCCTTCGCTCAACGAAGGGTTATCGAGTCCCGTGGTGTTATCCCTATATTTGATCTGAAGCTCGAAGCCTTCTTTCTCGATTCTCGAAACGCCTAATCCGTAGACATTTTTCATCATCAGATCCCAAGTAGGCACTTCGGTGTTGATCTTGTTAGGCCTCAAAAGCTTCATGTAGATCAACTGGTTTTCCTTAACCTTGGAGTAGTTTTCAGAAAGTTCACCCACACGGTACGCACGGCCATTATAGGTATATTCGTAAGAAACGGCTAACATCTCGTCGCTCTGTAGCGAGCGCTTAAGGGAGATATAACCCAAAGCCGAGTTGAAATAGAATTCGTCCTTTGTAAGTTTTCTCGCTCCGTTGGCCAAGACGTAATCTACGGTGTTTTCCATTCCGTGGCCTTTGGCCGCGGACTCAAACCGGGTAGGATCACGGAAATCCGTTTCGTTATTTCGAAGCGTCGAAAAAAGTGAGTTCGCGTCATTACTTGCGGGACCGTTTCTTTTCGGGTTCCATGTAGTGCGATAAACCCTCTCCGGCTCGCCAAGGTCCATCAAACCGGCGACATTACGCAACGTCGTGGTATTGTTGCTCCTGTTGATCACATAAACTTCGACACGCGTTACGTTTACGCCCGAAATCACGCGCGAAGGGCGCTCTACCCATTCCTCGTATTTGTCCCTAAAGAAGTGGGAGAGGAAGAAGTGGCGGTTTTCGTCGTAATCCGAAACCCTTTTGGTAAACTGTTTCCCTTGGCCCGGCGTGCCGTTCGAACCTATACGGATAGTCTCTGACTGACCACGTTGGGTGGTCATCACGGAAGTCATATACAAACGGCCAAACTGCAGTTGCGTTTTTACCCCAAAAAGGTTTTGCGCACCACGAATCAGGCTGTTGTCAAGCCCCATACTTACGTTACCGACTTCAATTTTCTTTATAATTTCCTCATCATAACCGGTGTATTCCACCTTAAGGTCGTTCTGGAAATTAAACGCGTTATTGTTGTCCACATTTGCGGTAACTTTCAGCTTTTCCCCGATTTGTCCGACCAAATTCAGGCTCATCTGCATATCGAAATCCAAACCGCCGCTCCGCTGTTGGGCTACGGGAACGGACGGATTAAACGTTCGAACCCAACGTCCGCCAAGGTCCAGATTGACCGATCCGCTAGGCTTGATGTTTACCACCGAACCTCCGAAAATACGGTCGAAAATAGGGCTGAGATAAATAGGGGGAATAAGTTTTCGGTCACTGACGGCGCTTTTTCCGTCAAGACCGGCGGAACGGGCCCGCCAATAATCCCGGAGCACTTTCATCGTATGCAGACGATCGTACTCCTCAAAACTCATGTAAGTGTCGGGGCGATAATTCACTCCGTCGCCGAAGCGCTCGTATATTCTGAAATTGTTCGCCGTGTCCAGCTCATAACCCAAATTTAGAAACGCGGGATCCGAAAGGCGGTAAGGGCTCCGCATCAAACGGTTCGAAAAAGGGTCCCCGTTACGATCTTCGGGTTCGTATTCCGGCCGGCTTGTTTTCTTATACGGCTCTGTCGCTGGCGTATCTTTTTTTTCACCTGTACCGTTATTCACTTGGGCGCTAACAGCCAGTGGCATGGCCAGAAGACCAAAAGCAAAACCTATATAGACGGCAATTCTCCTCAACAAAGCTCGTTCTCTTCTAAAATTCCAATACTGATTGCTATGTGTGTGCTGGTGCAAAAAAACGACCGCTTTCTTTCCCGAAGCGCTTGTTTTATCTGGCCTTGAGTGCAAGTTTTATGACTTCTTCCGTGGTAATATCGGAAGCAGCCTTCTTCAAAATCGTATCGATGCTCTTTTCAGCCGTCGCCTTGGCTATTCCCAAAGTGGTCAATGCCGTTAAGGCGTCTTCTTTTACGGCGTAATGCGCAACACCCAAAGCGGCGTCCACTTTCTGGTCGAAGCCTTCCTTGGCCAGCTTATCCTTAAGTTCCAGAATAATCCGTTGCGCTGTTTTCGCACCAATACCTTTCACGCTCTGCACCGTTTTGGCGTCCTCCGACACAATAGCGCGTTTGAGGTCGTTCGCGTCCATCGACGAAAGGATGGTCAGGGCGGTGTTGGGCCCAACCCCCGAAATCCCGATCAACTGCATAAAGAGCCTTTTTTCCGAACCCTCGGAAAATCCATATAGAATCTGGGCGTCCTCCTTCACATGCAAGTACGTGACCAGTTTATAAGATTCCTCGTTTTTTAAAGCGGCGTAAGTGTTCAAGGAGATCCTAACTTCGTAACCCATCCCCCCAACATCGACAATTACAAACGCAGGCTCTTTATGAGCCAGCGCACCCTTTAAATACGCTATCATATCTGCAAAAAGTAAATAGTACAGAAACCAAGTTACGACTAAATGCGCTGAATACAATAACATTACAAAAAAACCCGACGGCGATTACCGTCGGGTCTGATCAGTATAAAATTATCAAAAATGAGCCAGAAAAAGGACTTTTCTGATAATCTAAGCCTCTCTTATTCGGTAGCTTGTTGAGCCTCCACTACAGCTAAAGCGGTAAGGTTGACGATATCTCGCACCAAAGAGCCGAGTTGCATAACGTGCACCGGCCTGTCCATTCCCATCAGGATAGGTCCGGTAATCTCCGCCCCTCCGATTTCCTGCAATAATTTATAGGCGATATTACCTGAAGCCAAATCCGGAAAAACCAGCGTATTCGCTCCGTGCTCCGCCAATGCGCTGAAAGGATAGTTCTGTTGTTGCAATTCCGTATTCAGCGCAACATTAGCCTGAATATCGCCGTCGATTACCAAATCCGGAAATTTGGCTTTTGCCTTTGCTACCGCTTCCGCCGCCTTGGCCGGAATTTCGCCTTTGGCTGAGCCAAAATTCGAGTAAGAAAGCACCGCCACTCTCGGTTCCACACCCAAAGAGCGTACTTTTTCCGCAGTCAGTCCGATGATATCCACCAGCTCGTCGGCCGTAGGGTTTGCGTTGACAGTCGTATCGGCGAAGAAGTACGATTGCTTATTATTGGTTACCACATACATTCCGGCCACACGGTCCACCTCGGGCTTTTTCCCGATTACCTGAAGGGCAGGCTTGATAGATGTCGGATAATCTTGCGTAATACCGGCGATCATGGCATCGGCGTCGCCCATACGGAGCATCATCGAGCCGAAAGTATTGCGATCCCGCATCAGCTTTTTGCCCAATTTCTGAGTCACGCCTTTGCGCTTACGCATTTCATAAAGTATGTCTCCGTACTTGGCCCGTTGTCTTTCCTCTTCGAATGGGTTGATTATCGGGCAACCTTTCAGGCTCAGTCCCTCTTCTTTGATAAGGGCGGTAACTTTGTCACGGTTACCCAAAAGGATTGGCTTGGCGATACCCTCGTCCAATACTGTCTGCGCGGCGCGTAAAGTCATGCGGTTTTCGGCGTCGGAGAAAATCACTCTCTTCGGATCCAGTTGCGCTTGCGTGATCATACGCTTCACGATGTCTTGCTCGATGCCGATTCGCTGTTCCAACTCCGTGTTATAAGCTTCCCAATCCTCGATAGTCTCACGAGCCACGCCAGATTCGATCGCAGCCTTGGCTACAGCCGGAGCGATAGTCGTGATCAAACGGGTATCCAGAGGTTTCGGAATCAAATATTCCCTGCCGAAACCAAGAGAGTTATCGTTATAAGCTTTTTTCACGCTTCGTGGCACAGGCAGTTTGGCCATTTCGGCCAAAGCCCTAACCGAAGCGAGCTTCATTTCCTCGTTGATCTGAGTGGCCCGTACGTCCAAAGCGCCACGGAAAATATATGGAAACCCGAGCACGTTGTTTACCTGATTCGGGTAATCCGAACGGCCAGTGGCCATAATTACGTCCGGACGGGCCTCGGTAGCCATTTCGTACGGAATTTCCGGATTCGGGTTCGCCAAAGCGAAAACAATCGGATTTTCGGACATCAGTCGCAAATCGTCACCGTTAAGCAAATCGCCTCTGGAAAGACCGAGGAAAACATCGGCGTCAGTCAACGCGTCTTGGATTGTCCGAATATCACGGGCGGTCGCAAACTCAGCTTTCGTAGCGTCAAGATTGTCGCGGTCTTTGCGGATTACGCCCTTGCTGTCCAGCATCACGATATTCTCCGGAGTAACGCCCAAAGCGATATAAAGCCTTGTGCACGATACCGCCGAAGCGCCCGCACCGCTAACAACAACTTTTACGTCGGCGATTTCTTTTTCGGCGATTTCCAGCGCGTTCAACAAAGCGGCCGAAGAAATAATGGCCGTTCCATGCTGGTCGTCGTGCATCACCGGAATATGCATCCTGTCGCGGAGTTCATTCTCGATCTTGAAACACTCCGGCGCCTTAATGTCTTCCAGGTTTATCCCTCCAAAAGTAGGCTCCAAGGATTTGACGATCTCGATAAACTTCTCGGGATCTTCCTCGTCAATCTCAATATCAAACACATCAATTCCGGCAAACTTCTTAAAAAGGACACCTTTCCCTTCCATCACGGGTTTCGAAGCCAAGGCTCCAATATTACCCAAACCCAAAACAGCCGTTCCGTTCGAGATCACGCCCACAAGATTCCCTCTGGACGTGTACCTGAAAGCGGTTTCCGGGCTTTTTTCAATTTCCAAACAAGGTTCGGCTACGCCTGGCGAATACGCCAAAGCCAAATCGAGCTGGGTACTCAACGGCTTGGTCGGAACTACTTCGACCTTTCCTGGCTGGCCCATCTCATGATAGGCCAAGGCGTCTTTTTTCAAATTTTGCGACATAAGTTTTGGTGTATTTTTAGCCGGCAAAAAAATCGTCCGGCATATCAGCTTCTGGCTTTTTTGGGCTTTTCCTCTTCACCTTTGAAGCGGAAAGTCCAAAGAATAGACTCCAACTCGCGAAGTGTCTCCCTTTTTTTACGGTTTGGAGCGTACACAAAGCCCTCAATATAATAAAGGCGCCCTTTGTCAGCGTCGGCAAATGCGTAGCTGATAAAAGATCCGCCTTGCGGAACGAAGTTGGTCAACTTCCAAAGCCCGCGCATCTCCACGGCAAAACGTCCGTTGAAATTCACGTTCTTGAATTCGACCGGAACTTGGCGTTCCGTAATCATGTACGTGCTATCCTTGTAGCCAGTTACATATCGCCGGCTAATGTCGTCGCGGAAACTGATCAGCGAATCCTCCACGAACTGGCCCTGCGATTTGTAAGGCTTGGAACTGACCATAATAAATTTGTCCTCGTCGGCACTGGCATTCTTGAACCAAAGGAAATTATCGGACTCTTCCACCAAATTGTAGCCATACGGAACGTCAAGCGTAAATCCGTATTTTTCAAGCAAAAGGTTCGACTGTTTTTTGTAAGATTCGTTCGGGAAAAGCTCTTCCGTACGGCGCTTTCTTTCCGACAGGTTTACCAAGTCTCTCAACAAGAATCTGTTCCGCTCAATCTGCGCGGCCAATGTTTCCTGATCTTTGCCAAAAAGACTCACGATATCCTGATGCGTAGCGTATTGGTCTTGTTTCAACTCCATAAATACGCTGGAATCCGACTGGATTTTGGAAATCGCCTCTTCTGAAAAAGCATCCTGCAACTTTTTCGAATCCTCGGTTTTCAGGTCGAAAGTAGTTACGAAAATCAGGTTTCTGGATTTCTGGAAAAGGCTGTTGAACTCCGAAGGACGGATTTCATGTACCCTGAACATCGGCTCCGTTCTCAGGATGCCCGGCATGGCCAGCCTGAAAGTTTTGCGCAACGCGCCACCCACCGGACCGTTCCACACCAACGAGTCCGCCACAATCACTATTTCACCTTTCTCGCCATTGGCGCTCTGGAATAGTGTTTTATTTGATTTGTTTCCACCACATGACCATAGCAAAGGCAAAAACAACAGGAAAAATAAGCGATTTTTCATCTTTCGGAATTTTATGTTTTTCAAGATCTTAGTTTCCGTATCAAAATACCTTGACTTTTCTCACCGGAAGGTTTGAGAATCAACGGTGACCGTTTTTTTTCGAAATTGCCCAAAAGAGGCGCAAATAACAAAAAGCATCTTCCAGACGGTTTGTGAACGGTTCAAATCAAAAGAGAGCCAACACGGGACCAAAACAAACTACATCATTAGTTAAATATATGGTTTTGATCCGTAAACTACAACCCGCCAAAGTATTCACGAAATATCAAAAAAAAAACGGGAAGTCAGCAAAGGCCGGCTTCCCGTTTTTTTGCGCACTACTCTCCCTCTCAACTCAGATACAATTTTTGCCCCGGTTTCAGGTTATTGCGCTTTAATCCGTTCAGCTTTTTGATCTTCTCAACGGAAACGTTCTTATACATTCTGGATATTGACCAAAGAGATTCCCCTTGCTTTACGTAATGTACTCTGGATGAAGGAATGTCTCTCGGCGCCACATTTTTCTTGGCAGAAGATTTCGAGTTTCTGTACTTGGAAGCCACCGATCCACGGGTATAAATCCGAAGCCTTTGGCCTACACGGATCATATTTCCCCGCAAGCTATTCCAGTTGCGCAAATCCCTGACTTTCACCCCATACCTGATAGCGATAGAGCCCAGAACATCACCGCGTTTTACTCTATAATAAATCAGGTCACGGCCAAAAATACTCGCCGGGCTGGTCTTGGCCCTGTGCATAATTCTTTTCTTGTCGACATTCGAGGCCGAATCAAGAATCCAAGTCCGGTTTTGCCTGAAATAATCGACATTGGATACCGGGAGGTTCACCACATAATTCTTGTAACTATCCGGAATCGCCTCGTATTTCAGCGACGGGTTCACAAAGCTGACGCTGTCCATTGACGTTCCGATCAAGTTTGCCACTACTTTCAAGTTGACAAAACCGTTCATACGGACAGTGTCCGTTTCGATCGGATGGTTCTCGACCCGCGCTACCAAATTATGCTCCTCCGCATGCTTGAATGTATAAGTCAAGGCGATAAACTGAGGCAAGTAAGACCGTGTTTCCCTTGGTAAGTAACGATAAATCTGCCAGAAATTTCGCTTATAATCAGATCTCCGGATCGCTTTTCTCACGTTTCCAGGCCCACAATTGTAAGCAGCCAAAGCCAACTCCCAATCGCCGAACATCATATAAAGATCCTTCAGGTAACGGCACGCCGCTTCGGTCGATTTCTCCGGATCCATACGCTCGTCCTGAAAGTGGTCATAAGACAACCCGTAATATTTGCCTGTACGGCTCATGAACTGCCAAAGGCCGATAGCCCCTGCCCGCGACATAACGCGAGGCTTCAGTCCCGATTCCACAACCGCCAAGTATTTCAACTCGTCGGGCAAACCGTGCTCCCGGAGCTTCCGTTCGAAAATCGGGAAATACATGGACTTACGGCTCATCGCTTGCCGTGAGTAGGCCCTGTCCCGGATGGTATAATAGTCAATAAAGCTTTTGCTGTACCGATTATAGGTCATCGGGATTTCGGTGTCAAGAGCTTTGAGCCTTTGCGCCAATACCTCCGGCGAAACCCTCGGTATATGTTCGTCTCGAAAATCAACCGGGATTGAAGCTTCCAAGCCACGAATTGCCCTGTTGGCTTTGAACGCCCGCAAATCCTCATCCGCCTCAAGCATCTCACGATGGACCCACTTCAAGTCTTCCATAAACCGGCCACGCAAACGGGCGCTGTCCAGTTCACGGTCATTATTTTGGGCCTCCGCCTCAGGCATTCCACACAAGCCGGCTACAGAGAGCGCGCCAGCGGTCATATACGCTTTGAATTTTCGAAAAGAACAGATCATGAAATGTATTCGGGGTACGTTCACTAGCATCTTGGCCATCACCTCGCCGGAAAGGTCCAGAAAGGGAAAGCAGATTTTACAATGTTGACAGGTATTTCGCAAAAGCCAGCATGTCGGCTTCTTTGAATGCGCCCGCCATCACCTGAATGCCGACCGGAAGACCGTTTTGGTCATGTCCGTTCGGAACCGAAATCGCCGGAAGGCCGGAGACTGAGGCCTGCACCGTATAAAGGTCTTCCAAAAACGTGGTCACCGGGTCGCTCTTGGCGTGCGAACCTATTTTGAAAGCCGTGGTAGGAGTGGTGGGCAGGACTACAAAGTCGTATTCTCCAAGCAACTTTTCCGTATAATCCTTGATAAGGCGCCTGACTTTCTGGGCCTTCGTGTAGTATGCGTCATAATAACTGGCGCTGAGCACGAATGTTCCGAGCATAATCCGGCGTTTTACCTCTTCGCCAAAGCCTTCGGAACGGCTCTTTTTGTACATCGACTCCAGATCGGTCGTATTCGGGCTACGGTAGCCGTAACGCACGCCGTCGAACCTGGAAAGGTTGGAGCTGGCTTCGGCCATCGTCAGGATATAATATGTCGGCAAAAGGTAATCGAGCCACGGAAAGCTGACCTCCTCCACGGTGTGCCCAGCTTTTCTCAACGCTTCGATTTTTGCCAAAGTTTTTTCTTTTATCTCATCGGAAAGACCTTCCGATTCCAGAGTTTCCTTCATATACGCCACTTTGACCTTCTTGTCAAAGCCCAGCAACTTCGAATATTCTGGAACCGGCTTTCTCGACACGGTACTGTCATAGTCGTCTTGTCCGGCCATTACCTCAAGAACAATCGAGGCATCCTCTACGCTATTGGCTAAAACACCGACAGTGTCAAAAGAAGAGGCGTAAGCCGTAAGGCCGTAGCGGGAAATCCTTGAATAAGTCGGTTTAAGGCCAACAACATCGCAGAAAGCAGCGGGTTGGCGTACGGAGCCACCCGTATCGGAACCGATGCTGACCAGACAAGTATCGGCCTTGACAGCCGCCGCGCTGGCTCCGGAGGAACCGCCCGGAACCCTTTCCGGATCGATCGGATTACGAGTCGGACCGAAAGCGGAATTCTCATTGCCCGATCCCATAGCGAACTCGTCACAGTTTACCCGGCCGATGATTACGGCGTCCTCATCGATCAAACGCTGTACGGCCGTGCCGGTAAATTGGGATTCGAATCCGTCAAGAATCTTGCTAGCACCTTGCAGACCATGGTCTTTGTGGCAAAGCACGTCTTTGAGACTCACCACCATTCCGGCGAGTTTACCCGCCGTACCGGCCACTATTTTTTTATCTACCTGCTTGGCCGTCTCTCTCGCTTCGTCCGCATACACTTCCAGATAGGCATTCAGGTCCTTGGTTTTATCGATGTTTTCAAGATAATGCTCCACAAGATCGGCACAAGTGGTCTTGCCCGCCGAAATTGCCTCGCGGATTCGCTCAAATGAGGTATGTTGCTCCAAGGTGTGTACGGTTTGTTGTAGTTTCCGCATGCGGCCAAAAGCCGACAAGCGATGTATGCGGTAGAGGAACCCGCCTACATAAAGAACGGCCCGCATCGGCGGGCTTGTACGTCAGAGGCTTAAAATACAAAAACAGCCCTTATGGCGGACAGTCCGGTAAATGGAAACCGGACCACAAGCCAAATAAGCGCTGTTCCTGAATCTAACTAAAGACAAGCCTCTGTGCCGGGATTACTCCTTAATCTTCTTTCCGGCGTCGTCAATCTCTTCCTTGATCTCTTTCGTAGCATCCTTAAACTCACGGATACCTTTGCCCATTCCGCGAGCAAGTTCCGGAATCTTTTTGGCTCCGAAAAAAATGATCACGAACAGGACGATTACGATCAGCTCGGGACCGCCGATGCCTCCCAAAAATCCAAGTACAGTATTCATAGCTCTGAAATTTTCTTCCTAGAAACAAATATAAGGAATAAATTGATAATAATACCCTCAATCTTAAGCGTTTCCCCGACACACACCTGACACCGGGGCAAACTCGTATCCAAAACGAAGGGTTACGGTACCTTATTTTTACGGGACCGCATATTTTTCGTTCGAAAAACCTAGCCGGCCCTGCCTTTTTCATCGACAAAGCGATTAATTTTATGCCGATTATATCGCAGTACCATTATCGAAACCTTAAATTATTCGGTGAAAATTGAAAATCACAGAACTCTTTGACAAAAAGGGAAAAACCTTCTCCTTCGAATTTTTCCCTCCGAAATCCTACAAGGCGACTATCGAATTCGGCATCAATGTAGGGAAACTCGTCAAGTCCGAACCCGACTTCGTGTCCGTAACTTATGGCGCCGGAGGCTCTAACCAACAAGCCTCCTTCGACTTGGTCGATTATCTGCAAAACTCCGTGGGGCTTAACACCATGGCGCATTACACTTGCGTAAAAGCCAGCGAGGACAAAGTGAAGGCCGACCTTTCCTATCTCAACGAAATCGGGATTAACAACCTGATGGTGCTGAGAGGAGACCCGCCAAAAGGTGAGAAAAATTTCCGGCCCGACGACGAAGCCTTCCGCTACGCCAGCGATTTGGTGAAGCGCATCAAAACGCATGACGCTTCCGACAATTTCAGCTTGGGCGTGGCCGGCTACCCGGAAATGCACCCCGAAGCCGAAAACAAAATCCAAGATGCGCTAAATTTGAAAAACAAGGTTGACGCCGGCGGAGACTTCGTGGTGACGCAGATGTTTTTCGACAACCGCCATTACTTTAATTTTGTCCAGCGTTGCCGAGACGCCGGAATCACGGCCAGAATCATCCCTGGCATTATCCCTATTACGGATTTCAGACAAATCAAGCGCTTTGCGCAGATGTCAAATTCGGATATTTCCGAAGAAACCGTAGCCTTTTTCGAACCACATCAGGGAAACAAAAAGAAAATGTACGAGGCAGGCGTCTATTACGCCCTTAAACAGTGTCTGGAGCTGCTGGAGGGCGGCGCTCCCGGCATCCATTTCTACACGCTCAACAAATCCGGCGCCACAGTGGACATCTTCGATTCCATACCGAAGATTCTCAAGAAATAACGCCAAACAAAAACGCCCGGAGTTTCGCAGTCTCCGGGCGTTTTATTTTTTCGTTCTACAAAATATCCAAGACCTTCTCGGGCGGACGGCCGATAACCGCTTTACCGTCTTTTATCACAATGGGCCTTACTATCAGCCTCGGATTTTCGGCGAGAAGCTTTATCCACTCCCCGTCAGAGAACTCTTTTCCCGCAAAGTTATCCTTGAACAACTGTTCCTTCTTGCGGACCAAGTCTTCCGGTTTTATCCCCAACGCCGTAACAATTTCCTTCAACTTGGCCTCATTCGGCGGAGTGTCCAGATAACGGATCACTTCAGGCGTTTCCCCCTGCTTTTCCAAAAGCTCCAGTGTCTGACGGCTTTTGCTACATCTTGGGTTATGGTAAATCTTCATAGTTTCCCTTTTTATTCAATTTATTCCCAGATTTAATAAATCGGAGCCGTAATTCAAAATATCCCGAATTTTCGGAAAGCCAGAAAGGGAAACACTGGCACGGCATCATCAATTTTTATATTATTGGTTTTTGTCCTATCCAAATCCGTTTATAATGAAAAAAATCATCACCTTTTTCGTAATGCTTACGGCTATTTTTCTTTGCGAAGCCCAAGCCCAAGTACTGAAACCTGTCAAATGGTCCTTTTCCGTAGAAAAGATTAATTCGAAGGAAGTTTACCTCGTTTTCACCGCCAATATGGACAAAGGCTGGCATGTCTATTCCCAGAAAGTTCCCGAAAACGGGCCCCGCCCTACGGTTTTTATGTTCGCGAGAGCGAAAGATTACCGCCTGTTGGGCAAAGTCCAAGAGGGGAAAGGAATAGAGAAATACGACAAAACGTTCGGAATGAAAGTCAAGTATTTCGACAACAAAGCCGAATTCAAACAAAAGATCGAAATCCGAAACCAAAAAGCCTTCGACGTAAAAGGGACGCTGGAATTTATGTGTTGCAACGACGGAACTTGCCTACCTCCCACAGAAGTCGATTTCGTTTTTCCGATCAACAAAAAGTAAATCCGGCGGGTTCTGTGTAGGAGTCTATTCCCGCACAGATCCCTAACCTATGTTCGCCAGTCCCGGCCGTACGAAATCCAAACACAGCACCCGGGCGGGCGGGGGAGGAGTCGCTTTGGCCCCACCGCAAACACCCGTATTACAAGCGTTACTTACTCCCGAACAATTCGAAGATCTCACCGACCGGTCCGATAATCCCCTTATCGACAACATTTACCAATTGCTTGACAAGTACCATGACTCCCACGAAAGCAAGGGAATTGACGTTCACAAACGTTTCAAGTTACTTTACGAAATAGAGCAAAAAGTCTATGCGTGGTTTGATCGTTATCCAATACGCGCCTCTTCCAACACCAGGATCCGCCACAGCAATCTGGCGCCCGCCATGGCCCAATTTATGGATGATCTTCAGGCGGAACACGAACGCCTCATTCAATTAGTCATTGCCGAAGATATTCCGATGTGGTTTCCGGGCGACATATACAACAAACCCGAAATTACGTCAATGTGGAACAGTCTCCGTTCCGGATCCGGCAACCTGAGGTGGAGTACCCGGAATAATGCGGGCCAAGACCAAAACATCGTCCTCGGATTCAAAACTTGGCTAATGTCATCATACGCCAAACTGATGCGGACCGAAGCCGGCAGAGCCTTGATCAGCCGAAGCCTGCAAGCTGGCAGAAGACCGATCGTTTTTCATCCTTCGGACAGGCTCAAGCAGGACCATTTCCCCCAACACAATGCCGAAAAAGCCGGAACGGTATCCAAAAACTTCGGTTTCTCGCATGAACAACTCTACAGAACCATGTGCGCCTTGCCTCCCCGTCCACGCGATGCCAGCGTTTTGGCTTACGCCGAAAATTGGACGGCCCAACACGAAGGAGCAACCGCCGAGGTGTATAACTATCATCCGCCCACCACCAAAAGAGGTGACGAAGTAAAATCAAAAACCAAAGACTTAGAAATGGAAACGGTCACCGCTACGCCCCGAACCGACGACGATAAGGCGATGGCGGAGGAGAAACCATATGATGAGCTAAACGAGTGGCTCGACATAGACAAGGGACAAAAATATATGTGGACGATGGGGGATTTCAGCTTATCGCCATCCTTCCTGCGTTTGGCTGAAGGCCTCGCTTACCAAGACGCACAATACGAACCCGACAAGACAAAATTCGGCGTAGCGCCCGAGACAAATTACGCGACAGTTCCTGAGCTGCGGCAATGGTCTAGTCCCACTTGGCACATAGCCCAGATCAAGATCAACGAAATCCGGCGAGAACACGGGCTGGCTCCGCATATGTGGGCCCGCCACAAAAATCTCGACGACTATTTTCTGAAAAAAAGAGTGAAAATCCGACCGCCGAGAAGTCCGTTGCCTAGCTTTTCGGATTCTTCGGACTAAGCTTCCCGCAGTTCCAATTCCCGAATATATTCCGAAGGATTCTTTCCGAATTCTTTCCGAAAACACTTACTGAAATACGAAGCGCTTCCAAAGCCCACGGCATCCGCCACATTACCAACATTTCGCTCGCCCGAACCGAACATCCGCTCGGCGCTTTTTAGGCGAAACCACACCATATATTCACTTGGCGACAGGCCCGAAACCCGCTTCACCGACCGGTAACAGCCCGATTTGCTCACTTTCAGCCTTCCGCACAAGTCCCGGACCGTGAGTTCCACATTATCCAGTTCCTCAGCCAAAGCGTTTTCGAATTCCTCCAAAAACAGTCTGTCTTTCTCAACCATTCTTCGCTTTCCGGATATTCCCGTAGGGCTTTCGGCTTGCGTTTTCCATTTTCGAAATCCACGAAAGGCCAACACGATCCCGACCGCTATCGATATTCCGAAAACCCACAACGAAAACCTTGACACTTTCCGAAACCGTACTTTCTCTTTGACAAACCTTTCCTGCCCAGCGCCCAATTTGTAACCAAGCTCAAACTCATATTCGCCTGCCGGCAAATTTGAGTAAGCTATTTTGAAATGCCTGCCTTGCGCTCGCCTCCACAAAGTGTCTTCGCCCAAAAGGCGATAGCGACTGACCGGATTCGCGCCAGATCTGTAAGTCAGAATCGAAACGGAAAACGACACTTCGGTATCCGATATCGCCTTATCGATAACTACCGGAGCCTTGTCCGTTACGGGAAACGCGTCGCCACGCCACCATTCCCGCATCTCGTCACGGGCGGCCTTAGCGCCCGATTCCAAAGGCAGATCGTAGCGCCATAGCCCTTGTCCCGAAGTCCCGATCCACAGGCAGGCGGAAGCGTCGAGCTCCATTGCGATGATCTTCAGATCGGGAATCCGAAGGCGTTTCCAACGATCGTCGTAGCGATTATATTCCCACAAACCTTCCGCTCTGGCGAGCCACAACCGACCGAAGCCGGCTTTTATTACCATGGTGGCGCTTTGGTCCGGACACGGACGGATTTCCATTCCGCCACCTTCGCCCGAAAGGTAAGTCAAAGTGTTTTCCGTATTCAGACACCAAAAATCCGCTCCGTCACGGGTCACTAGAGCGGGAATTCCCGAAAATCCGGGATCGGAATCGTAAAGAAAGCCTTGGTAATCATCGATCGTGGCGGAACGACGGCCACGGTTCCACTCCAACCTTTCCAAATTCAAAGCGAAGCCACGCTTCTCGGCCCCTTGCCGTCGGTACAAAGTGTCAGGCGCTTCAGCCAATCCCGGAATATATTGGAGTGGCGTTGGCGCTTGGTTTCTCTTTAACACATAAAGCCTCTCCGCCGAACGGGCCAACACGCCTCCGTCCACAAAAGGCATCACGGCTTCCACACTTTTTCCCGGCAGGAAATGTCTTTGGTTTTCGCCACCGTAAAGTATAACTCCGCCCGAAGTGGCTACCCAAACAAAGCCTTCCGCATCTTGCCGTATAGCGAATACGGTATCGGCGGAAGAGGCCTCCACTTTGTGTATTTTATCCGTTCCGGGAGTTTCGGCCAACGGCAGGAGTGCCGTGGCCAACACGAAAAATATTTTTCCTAGCAATGCCATCGGCAGTAAAAATTGGCAAAAGCCCCGATAACTATCATAAATTTTGACCAAAAAACCGGACAGATCAAAATATTAAGACGCCTGAACCCTGTCTTTCAACCATTCGCGCAGGCGCTTTATAAGTTGCGGGCAAAAATATATTTTTAACGCGAACACATTTGTGATATGAAAATCCGACTATTTGCGCTACCCGTTTTGGCGCTGGCCCTCGGCCTTCTTTTTTCCTGCAGGGAAGGAAAATCCCAACCCCAAGTCCCAACTACCGTCGATCTGTCGAATATTGACGGGGCCAAAACCGTCACTGCCGAAAACTTCTCCGGAAAGCCGGACTCTGTCGGCGTGCTTTTCCAACAGGAAATCATTTTGCCCAAATTCAAAAGAGGGGTTTATTACCGTCCGTACACTTGGCAAATTTCCGGCAACAGGGTAGAGGCCGTCTGGTTCGAAACGCTTCCGGATCTGTTCGCTTACCGCCCGAGTAAGCCTCGTGACCTTCGCATGAAGAACGGAACCAATTTTCAGATGAAATACGGAACTTTCCTCTCTTTGGAACTGGCGGACGGACGGCATATGGCCGTATTGCCCATTTCCGGAAAAGAAGCGCTCAGTACTTTCACCCCTAAAAACGGCAAGCTTTACCTAACCACCGCCAATTTCGGAACCGAAGCAGTAAGCGGAAACCTTCCGCTCTACGCTGTGGCCGTGGCCGAAACCCCACACCAAGCGTCCAACCTCGTTTGGGAAAAAGCGTTGGCGATGAAAGGCATGGAAAATATGGCCAAACTCCGCCATCAGAAAAAATACCCCGAGGTGTACTCTTATCTGGGCTGGTGCTCTTGGGAACATTTCCACAAAAACATCAGCCAAAAGAACATGTCGGAATCTTTGACGGCCCTCAAAGCCAGCGAGCTTCCTTTCCGCTGGATGATGGTGGACGACGGCTACCTCCACCAAGAAGGCCGCAGACTGTTGACCTTCGGCGTAGACTCAGTAAAGTTCCCAACTGGTTGGGATTTTCTTACAAAAAAGAAAGACGACAAGATTAAGTGGATAGGCATTTGGCGGAATATGTCGGGTTATATGAGCGGCGTTTCCACCCGCCACAAGATGAAAAAACTCGAAGCGCACCTGTTCAGATACGGCAACCGTATGCTCTCAAAGCCCAACCTGAACTCGGCCAAGGCTTTTTATGAGGAAATGGCCCTCAATACGGCCAAAAACGGCTTCGACTTTATGAAAGTCGATTTTCAGCACACCAACTTCGCCATGTATTCGGGCACGGCCAACGCCGTAAAGGCCTCGCATCTCAACCAACAGGCACTGGAAGACGCCGCCGACAAAAACCTTGACGGACTGCTCAACTGCATCGCGCAGTTTAGCGCCAACACCTTCAATACCCGCATCAGTTCCGTGACCCGAAACAGCGTGGATTACAAGCCCAGAGAGGACAAATTCCGCCACACCACCGCACAATCGTTCAGCAATGCGCTCTGGATGAGCCCGATCCTATGGGGCGATATGGACATGTTCCATTCCGGCTACGGACCCGACAAGATTTCGCGTTTGGCTTCCGTGGCGCGTTCCATTTCCGGCGGACCGGTTTACCTTTCGGATCATCCCGGACATATCAAGGCAGATTTCGTGCATCCGATCGTATATCTCGACGGGAAAATCCTCGGGACCTTGGCGCCGGGCACGCCAGTGACAGAAAGCGTTTACACCGATCCGTTCCTCAGCGGAAAAGCCTATCAGGTGACGGCTCCGCTCAAAAACCGTTGCGCCGCCCTGATGTCGATGAACCTCAACAACAATCCGCAAGACGTACAAGCCTTGATCAAAGGGGAATATTACGCCAACGCCAATTCCATGACCAAACAGGGCGAAAGCTCTTGGGAAATTCCCGCCGAAGGCCTGCTCGCCTACGATGTTCATGAAGGCAAGGCCCGGAAGCTTAACGGTTCTTTCAACGTGTCGGTAGGTCAGTTCGAAGACCAGCTCACGCTTTTGCTCCCACTAAGGCACGGACGCGCGTTTATCGGCCGTACGGACAAATACCTCGGTCCGCAGACTTACGATCTTGTCGAGGAAAACGCCGGAATGATGAAAATCCGTTTGGCGGAAAGCGGTCCCGTGGCCCTTTGGAGCCCTAACAAGACGCCAAGCGCCAAGGGCGTAAACTTTAAGAAAGGCAAGGACGGACTCTGGACCGCCCAGCTTCCCGTAAAAGCGGAGGAAAGGCTAATCGAGATCAAATTCCACTGATCCTGAATACAGGAGGTGAAATACCATCGACAATGTCTTTTATTTCAACCATCACTTACATAAAACACACCTGTAAGTGGTGGTCAAAATTTCACTCAAAAAATATTTGAGAAATGAAAGTCCGATTCTTCTCATTAACCTTCATAGCGCTAGTTTTTGGTCTATTTTTTTCCTGCGGGAAAGAACAAAGTAAACCCGAGGCTCCCACTATCGTCGATTTGTCAAATATAAACGGGGTCAAAGCCGTCACGGTCGAGAACTTCTCAGGAGCACCGGATTCTGTCGGGGCCCTTCTCCGCCAGGAAATTATTTTGCCTCAATTTAAAAGAGGGGTTTACTACCGCCCATACACTTGGCCTAGTGCGGGAAATAGGATTGAGGCAATCTGGTTCAAAACAATCCCGGATCTACTTGCCTTCATTCCTGGCAGGCCCCGTAATCTGCCGAAAAAGAACCCAATAACCGCTCAGTTAAAACACGGAACTTTTCTTTCCCTGGAACTAACTGACGGACAGCACATGGCAATATTGCCGATTGCCGGAAAGGAAGCGCTCAGTACATTTATGCCCGAGAACGGCAGGCTCTACCTAACCACAACCAATTTCGGAACCGAAGCCGTAAGCGGAGACCTTCCGCTTTATGTCGTTGCTGTAGCCGATACGCCACATCGCGCATCCAACCTAGTTTGGGAAAAAGCCTTGGCAATGAAAGGTATGGAAAATATGGCCAAGCTCCGCCATCAGAAGGAATACCCGGAAATGTATTCCTATTTAGGCTGGTGTTCTTGGGAGCATTTCCAACGGAGCATCAATCAGAAGAATTTGTCGAAATCGTTGGCTTTGCTTAAAGCCAGCGAACTCCCTTTCAGATGGTTGATGGTGGACAATGGCTACCTTCACGTAGAGGGGCATCAATTAGTCTCCTTTGGCGTTGATTCCGTTAAGTTCCCGACAGGTTGGGATTTTCTTACAAAGGAAAAAGATGACAAAATTAAATGGATGGGTATTTGGCGAAACATGACAGGCACTACGAGCGCGGTATCGTCTAAACATAAGATGAAAAAACTCGAAGCGCACCTTTTCAAAAAAGGTAACCTCATGCTTTCAAAGCCCAACCCCGCCTCAGCCAAAGCTTTTTATGAGGAAATGGCCACTAAAACCGCAAAAGACGGCTTCGATTTTATGAAAGTCGATTTTCAGTGTAACAACCATGTCTTCTATTTTGGCACAGCCAATGCCGTTAAAGCCTCGTACTTCAACCAGCAAGCATTAGAAAACGCCGCTGACAAATATCTGGACGGCTTACTCAACTGCATCGCACAGTTTAGTCCCAATGTCTTCAACACCCGGATTAGTTCGGTTACCAGAAACAGCGTAGACTACAAAGCCAATAAGGATAGGTTCCGCTATACTACCGTACAGTCGTTCAGCAACACGCTCTGGATGAGCCCGATCCTGTGGGGCGATATGGACATGTTCCATTCCGGCTACGGACCGGACAAGATTTCGCGTTTGGCTTCCGTGGCCCGCTCCATTTCCGGCGGACCGGTTTATCTTTCGGATCATCCCGGACATATCAAGGCAGATTTCGTGCATCCGATCGTTTATCTTGACGGCAAAATCCTCGGGACCTTGGCGCCGGGCACGCCAGTGACAGAAAGCGTTTACACCGATCCGTTCCTCAGCGGAAAAGCCTATCAGGTGACGGCTCCGCTCAAAAACCGTTGCGCCGCCCTGATGTCGATGAACCTCAACAACAATCCGCAAGACGTACAGGCCTCGATCAAAGGGGAATATTACGCCAACGCCAATTCCATGACCAAACAGAGCGAAAGTTCTTGGGAAATTCCGGCCGAAGGCCTGCTCGCCTACGATGTGCATGAAGGCAAGGCCCGGAAGCTTGACGGTTCTTTCAGCGTGTCGGTAGGTCAGTTCGAGGACCAGCTCACGCTTTTGCTCCCACTAAGGCACGGACGCGCGTTTATAGGCCGTACGGACAAATACCTCGGTCCGCAGACTTACGATCTTGTTGAGGAAAACGCCGATATGATGAAAATCCGTTTGGCGGAAAGCGGTTCCGTAGCCCTGTGGAGTCCCGACAAGACACCAAGTGCCAAGGGCGTAAACTTTAAGAAAGGCAAGGACGGACTCTGGACCGCCCAGCTTCCCGTAAAAGCGGAGGAAAGGCTAATCGAGATCAAATTCCACTGATCCCAAACTCAAGAAGCGGTTCTCCGCCTAAAAGAACCGCTTCTTTTACCAAAACCGGAGCCGAATATCGCTCCGGTTTTTTATTTCGAAGTATCTGTTCGCCATTTATTCCCATCTGTTCGGGTTTGGGGCCTTCTGTTCTGCATTTTTTAGCGTTTGTTCGAAACTTTATTGCACACATACATAAATTCATTGCATTCATACAATAAAAATAGCATTCGGCCTGCTGTTTTGCGCATCTGTTCGCAGTTTTAAGCCGTCCGTTCGAACAATTACCGCACCCGTGCATGAACTCATTGTACCAATACAAGAAAAAAGCTATTCGTACGCATTATTATGGCGCCCATTCGGATGTTTACGGCTCTTGTTCGCTGTAGCAAGGCGTTTGCGCTTGGGTTTAACCCTCCATTAGCGCCTGATCATTCCCAACAGTTCTTCTCGCCCTTCCAACTGGTTCAGCAAGACAATTTCTTCCTCCGATTTGCCTTTTACCCTAACCGCACCGTTTTCATCAGTGACAATATCAGAAATCTCGTTAAGCGGAATGCTGAGCTTCGGCTGTTCAAAAGCGTGTTGTTCCAGTTTCTTACCGTCGAATGTGATGCGGAAATCCTTGAATCGAGTGTTTGCCTTTCGGACAAAGAAGCGCAAGACGAGTACGCCCGCAACCATTGCCGTGGGCAATACGATTGTGGCCACTTTCCAAAAAGCCTCATCGCTTTCGCGTCCATACCACAAACGGGCGGTGATGCCCGCCAGCACAATGATATCCAAAACGACACTCACCGCAATGGCTTTGGCCTTTTGCTTTTTGATGTAATCGGCGCTTAGCCTAAAAGTCTTTTTCTCTGTCATCGCTGCTTCTCCTTTTTTCAAAAATAAAAACTCCCCAGTGCTGTGGGGAGTCAAAACCTTTGCGGTTGTTATTTCATAACCTCTTTCAAGTCATTCAGCTTCATCATCGCCTCCAATGGCGTAAGCGTGTTGACGTCAATCTTTTCCAGCTTGTTTTTCAGCTCTTCCAGCCTTGGGTCCACGGCGTCGAAAAGGCTTAGCTGGTAATTGTTCGCCGGGATTTTGGCCACTTTCTCGGCCTGTTTTTCCTGAGCTTTTTCTTTTTCCAGATATCCGAGCACCTCGTTGGCGCGATCGACGATACCGTTGGGCATACCGGCCAACTGCGCCACATGGATACCGAAACTGTGGGCACTGCCACCCTCGCGGAGCTTGCGCAGGAAAATCACCTTGCCGTCGTGCTCTTTGACGGAGACGTTGAAGTTCTTGATCCCCTTAAAGTCGTTGGCCAACTGGTTCAGCTCGTGGTAGTGCGTGGCGAAAAGCGTCTTGGCTTTGCAGCGCGAATGATTGTGCAGGTACTCGACAATGGCCCAAGCGATGGACACACCGTCGTAAGTGCTGGTTCCGCGCCCAATTTCGTCCATCAGCACGAGGCTCCGTTCGCTGAGGTTGTTCATGATACTGGCCGTCTCGGTCATCTCCACCATAAAGGTAGATTCGCCTTTCGAGAGGTTATCCGAAGCGCCCACGCGGGTAAACACCTTGTCGGTAATGCCGATCTGGGCCTTGTCGGCGGGGACGAAGCTACCCATCTGCGCCATCAGCGTAATCAGCGCCGTCTGGCGGAGCAGGGCCGACTTACCGGACATGTTCGGTCCGGTGATTACGATAATCTGCTGGTCGCCGTCGTTGAGAAGCACATCGTTGGGCACGTAGCTCTCGCCGGCGGGCAGTTGGCGCTCGATTACGGGATGGCGTCCGTTTTTGATATCGATTTCCATTCCCTCATGCACGTCCGGACGAGTGTAGCCATGCGTTTCGGCGATATCGGCAAACGAGGCCAAGCAATCGAGCGTAGCGATCACTCTGGCGTTTTGCTGTACGGGCGTTACGTATTCGGCGGCGTTGCGCACCAGCTCCATATAGCGGCGTTGCTCGATTACGGTCAGCTGGCCCTCGGCGTTAAGGATTTTTTCCTCATACGTCTTCAGCTCTTCCGTGATATAGCGTTCGGCGTTGACCAATGTCTGCTTACGGATCCACTCTTCGGGCACTTTGTCCTTGTGCGCGTTCGAGACTTCCAGATAATAGCCGAACACCTTATTATAGGCGATTTTCAGGGAAGGAATCCCCGTGCGCTCAATCTCCCTTTGGCGGATTTGTTCCAAATGGTCTTTACCCGAAAAGGCGAGGCTACGGAGTTCGTCCAGTTCCGGGTCGATGCCGTCGCGGAATATTCCGCCTTGGTTGATCACCAACGGAGCGTCATCCTTGATCTCAGCCTCGATGCGGTCGCGCAAATAGGCGCAAGGGTTCAGCATATCGGCCAGTTTGAGCAATTCCGAATGCCCGTTTTCCTGAAGAAGCTCCTTCAGCGGTTCCACCTGTATCAAGGTTTTCTTCAGAAGCAAAAGCTCGCGAGGATTCACTCGCCCGACGGCCACTTTCGAAATCAAACGCTCCAGATCGCTGATATGACGGAAAAGATCGCTGATATCGTCGCGCAAGTCTTCGTCTTTATACAAAGCCTCCACGGCCGAGAGCCTGCGGTCGATGGCGTCTTTTTCTTTCAATGGCAAAAGCACCCACTTTTTGAGCATCCGTCCGCCCATTGGCGTAAGGGTTTTGTCCATAATCTGGATCAACGGAACACCACCGTCCTGTTGCGGATGAATAAGCTCAAGATTGCGGATAGTAAAGCGGTCGAGCCAAACGTAACGGTCCGCCTCGATGCGCGAAAGGGCGCTGATATGGGCCACTTCCTTATGCTCGGTGTCTTTGAGGTATTGCGTCACGGCGCCCGCGGCGATAATACCTTCGGTCAGTTCCTCCACACCGAATCCCTTGAGCGACTTTGTGCCGAAATGCTGGGTCAATTGCTCAAAAGCGAAATCGTAAGTGAAGGCCCAGTCGTCCAAGGCGAAGCTGTTGGCCTGTTCCGAAAAGATTTCGTTGAAACGGTCCTTTTGCGGTTTGGCGTAAAGAATCTCCGAGGGTTTAAGTCCCTGCACAAGGTTGTCCACGTACTGCGCCGTGCCGGTGGATAGCATGAATTCGCCGGTGGAAAGATCGAGGAAGGCCACTCCACAATCGTCCTTTTTTCCAAAATAGACAGAAGCCAGATAATTGTTGGTCTTCTGTTCCAATACGTTGTCGTTGAAAGAAAGGCCGGGCGTTACCAGCTCGGTCACGCCCCGTTTTACGATTCCCTTTACGGATTTTGGGTCTTCCAACTGATCACAAATGGCCACGCGATAGCCGGCGCGCACAAGGCGGGGCAAGTAGGCGTCGAGAGCGTGGTGCGGAAATCCGGCGAGCTCTATGTGCGAGGCGGAGCCGTTGGCCCGCTTGGTAAGCACGATATCGAGGACTTTGCTGGCCGTGACGGCGTCTTGGCCGAAGGTTTCGTAAAAGTCGCCGACGCGGAAGAGCAGCAGGGCGCCGGGGTACTTGGCCTTTATGGCGTTGTACTGTTTCATCAGGGGCGTCTCCTTGCCGGATTTCGTTTTCTTAGCCATATGTATCGTAAGGGATATTAAGTCTTGATTATCTGGCAAAGATAAGAAAAGATACGGGCGTGGCTAAACCGAACCCGACGGTAAACAAAAAGCCTCTTTCCGAACCCTTTGCCCAAGTTCAAAAAGAGGCTGTTTTTCTTTTTCAGAAACTGGTTTAGTCCACCACGCTCGAATTGATCACGTTGGGCAGAAACCCAATCATGCGAACGGCGCTCTCCTGCTTCATATATGTCATCATGCCCGCGAACATTTGCTCGGTTCCGTCTTCCATCCGCAACCGTGTTTGCAGCGCCAAACTGTTTCTTTGCTTAAGCAAACCGCAGAATTCTTCGCCGTTAAAATGCTGGTCAGCCACAAACTCTCCGAAATATTTTCCGACAACAGCCTTTTTCCCTCCGAGTTGTTCCAACGCAAACTTATTTCCGCCCTTAACCTCGCCTTGATCATCCATTTCCAAGATAAAACCATAACGGTCAAAGCCTTGCTCATGGATTTCGGAAGCCAGATTTTTACGGGCCAGTTCGCTCTGCGTCACCTGCATCTCTTCCATATTCTGACGCATTTCCTCCTCCTGCGTTCTCAGCTCTTCGGTAAGCACTTGCGACTCTCTCAAAAGGTGTTCCGTCCGCACGTTTGTCCTTCTATTCGCAACTGCTACGGCAACGCTTTCGCAAATCTTTTCGAGAAACTCCACCTCCGCTTCATCCCAAACATGGAAAGTGGCCAGCTCCAACACGCCCAACACGGTATCGTTGAGTTTAAGCGGAACCAAAATCAGACACTTCGGCAACGCTTTGCCCAAGCCCGAGGTGATGTTTAGGTAATCTTCGGGGATTTCGGTCATTAGACGGGTCATTCCTTCTCGGAACGTCTCGCCGGCCAGACCTTCGCCTACTGCAATTTCTTTATTTATGAATTTCTTTCGGCCGTAAGCATAGCACGCTTCCATTTTGAGTGTCCGCGCTTCTTCTTCAGAATCAGACACGATGAAAAACGCCCCTTGATTGGCTTTTACATATTTGATCAATTCGGACAAAACAGTCGCCAGCATATTCTCCGAAGTCGAATCCCGCAACATATTTCCGAACTTAGCAAGCCCTTCGTTATGCCAAGTACGCAATTTTTCCTCTTCGGCAACGGTTTTCAGGTTATCCCTCATCAGCAACAGAGAATTGCCCAGACGATCCTCATTTCCCAAAGGCTTAAACTCGGATTCAAGGTTTCCGTCACCGATATCCTGAGCGAAACGGGCGTATTCGCCGACGCCTTCTCTCATTCTGTTCATGGAAAGTACCATCTGCCCGAGTTCGTCTTGTCCGAGGTTTTGGATTTCGATTTCTTCCACCGATTCGCCCTTCGACATTTTCAACATGGCTTCCTTCACCCGTTCCACGATGTGGGTAATCTCACGGCTGAACAAGAACGCCACCAGAAGACTACCCGCCAACAGCAACAAGGACATCCCTATCATAAGTATGGTAATCGAAGAGGCCTTGCTTTCCACTCTCTCCAAAAAGGCCATGTGCTCTTTCTCATATGCGTCAAGATACACCGCCGTCGATATTATCCATCCGTAAGGCTTAAAATGGATGGAATGGGCCAGCTTATCCAATTTTTCGGAACCGCCTTCCCGGGAATATTGATATTCTGTAAAGCCGTCCCGTTCTAACGCAGCGGTCACAAAAGAGAGAAACAATTCGTTGCCGTTTATATCCTTATAGATGCCGGGAACCTTTTTGCCAACCAGCTCGGGACTTCTGTAATCATAGACTACTGTAGGTCTCGGTTTTTCGTCGGTCGTTATCCAAAAATACCCGTTCCCTTCGTCAAAACGCATATTCTTGACCTGCACGATCAGCCTTTTCCGGATCTCCTCTTCAAAACCTTTTACCGAAACCCCGGTAGTCACCACCCAATTCCATTCGGGGAAATAGCGGAAATACGACAGCTTCCGCTCCACTTTTCCTGTGTCAGGGTTTAGGAAATCGTAAAAATAAAAACCGAAACCTTTCTCTTTGGCCAATTTGGCCATCTCTTTAATCGCCTTGGAAGTCTGCTCCTTACCCGGCAATGCCAGATGAGGGCCGGTCATGGTTCCTTCAGCTTCGGGAAATATGGGATGGGCAACGATCAGCGGTTCTTCTTCGGCCGTAAAAATGAATACATATCCGGATTCCTGCTCCCCAAACCTGATGTCTTTGATCATTCTCAACATCTCGGCCTGTTCGATCAACTCGTTCTTTTTCTGGGCGCGTATCCGCTCGTGCTCATGCTCAACCAAACGAAAAACTCCCTCCACACCGTTTTGCAAGGCCGGACCGAAATGCTTTTCCATAAACGATTCTGAGTGCATAAGCTCATAACCGTTCGCCACGCTTTGGTAAGCCACCTCCGACAGTCTCCGCAAATTAGACTTCAGGTTTTCCGTCGTGGATTCCTTATTAGTCCGAATCTCTTCTTCCTTGAACTCATAAAGTTGCGTCAAGGCAAAACCGGAAGCGAGTAACAGGCCAAAAAAAACGAGACCCGAAAACGTTACCATCAACTTTATTCTCAATCCGTAATTGCGAAGGTTAAAGTCCATCAAAAATATGTGTTAAAGAAGCTCAAAAACATGTCATGATTGATTATCAACAAAAATACAATCTTCCCAAGGACAAGAAACTAATATAAATCATATCTCATTAATTAATATATCATTATCCGAATACCATTGACCTCATTTCACTAATGATGCAATTGTAAATTGAAAATATATGGCAAGATCTACACTCCCGAAGAACAAGCCGGCGCAAATGCCCGTTTCTTTCCAAAGCGCTTCCCGATGTTTCTTCCCCCCAAAAAAAGAGCGTTCCGCCAAAACCAATCTCCCACACACCAATCCACTCAAACTGAGACTATACAAGCTCTTTTTACTAAGGAAAAGCTGGAAGAAACGGTAAGGTCCAAAATAGCGAAGCAATACCGCCGTGAGGAACGGTTTATTCTATTGGGCGAAACAGGGGCTACCGAGTCGGAAGACGCGTCGGTAAAACAAACCGACAGCATGAACCGGCAATGCGAAAAAATCATGCGGACCCGGCTGTTTCTGGAATTCGCCAAATTGTTAGACCAATACCATCATCTGGAAAAAGAAGTAGCCTCAGTCCCGCCTCCCGAAAGTGCCACCAAGGCTATGCAAGCGTTTGACAAGGCTCTGGAAAACTACGAACAACTTCAGCTAAACCTTGCCAGGTGCAAAGCCATCGCCCTACATCCTGAGCAGTTCCGGGGACTGAAATTGCCCAAAGAACACTTCGAGATCGCCATAAAAAGCCTAGCGATCGTCCAGCCACAACCATTGTCCGAAGAGCAAATCGAAACCTTGCAGGAATTATTGGAACCGGAAACCATAGAGTTTGCCAAATTCGGGTACGAGGCGCTCAAGAAAATAGGCTGGATGAGACGAGTGGCCCTATTGGACAAAGTGGGAGCGAAACTCAGACAGGAAAAGGAAGAGCTGTTGAGCAAAAACCTTCCTTTATCTAAATTCAAAAAGAAAGTAGCGGAGATTGATCAGCAAATAGACATCGAGGAAAGCCAGATTCCGGTATTCCGGAAGTTGCGAGCGCTTCGGTTTTGTTCCAGAAACCCGCAGTCCGACACACTTCAGCCTGAACTCCGTAGATTGATTCACGATGCGTTGATCGAAAAATATATAGGAGAAAACCCAGAGACGGAAGAAACCAGCCTTGAGCAAAAGATAAGTAAATTGACGGAAGCGCAACAGAACGCCGTTAACAAAGCCGAAGAAACCCTCCGTACAAAATCACGAGAACTGCGAACGGCGATGGGCATGAAAGTAGCCACCGCCTGCGACGAGGACGGCAACCCGCTAATGGAAGGAAAATCAGCGGTATACCATAGCTTCGACGCCCGGAAAATGGAAATGCTCCACCACGCCCAAATGGAGATTCTCGATATTCTGGAACACTATATTTACCAATGGATGCGGGCCAACCCCATTGAGGACAGGCGGGAAGCCATGACCGCCACGCTTATCGATTTTCTGGACGACATACAAGAAGAGCATTATAACGTAGTGGCCAAAATGACCAAATTCGCCCTCCCGATCTGGACTCCGGACCTTTCCAGAATGTCCAAACGGCAATTTGAAAACCTTCAGGGGTTTTGGGGAGAATTGGTCGAAGGCAAAACGCATATCAACTACGGAACGTCCTTCGCACAGATTCCACCTTCTGTCGCCCGCGAGTGCCGTGGCGTTTATAACGCTATGTACGCCCGCCTGCTTTCGCGTCCCGAGGGCAGAAAACTCCTTCATTCCACCGCCTACGGGCACCTAACCGAAACGCACTTGGACCGGGCAGGCGTTCCCCAAACTTACCGTAGCCCAAATTTCGTGATCCTTGATCCCAAAACCGAGGGCCTCTGCGATCTTTCCATAGACGTACGTTGCGACGCCTCTTATACGCCACACGTCAAAACGCCTCCGGTTTGGCTGGATTCCGACCGATGGCTGATGGAGCACAAAAAGGAAAAAAAGCTATTCGGAAGCACTTGGGACAAACACGCCGTTCCCGTCCTGAATCCCGCATTCGTACAGTTCGGTTGCGCGCTTAGCCAAGCCCATGATCATCAACGAATGGGACCGCTTTCCGGTCTCGGACCAGCCAAAGGACTTTTGAAAACAGGCCAAGAAGAACGATTCCGTCCAAGAAGTCTAGAAAAATTCAGCCGGAAACGTAATCTGCCGGTCTGTCCCGCAACCGCAAAAATGTTCTACCAGATAGAAGCCGGGAACAAGCTACGGGCCGAACACGGCTTACCTACCGTAGACGGCGAAAAACCGCTTGCGGAAGCGCCGTTTTGGAAAGAGGATTAAAAAAACCGGAACCTCAAGGCTCCGGTTTCGATTTATTTTCCACTGTATTCGCCCAAAGCGAATTAGTTATACTTTACGTATTGTTCCCACTTCTCGATCACGTTCTTGAAGTCTTCCGGCAATTCCGAATCAAACTGCATATGCTCGCCCGTTACCGGATGCTCAAAGCCCAAAGACTTGGCGTGTAACGATTGTCTCGGGATCGTTTTGAAACAATTATCCACAAACTGCTTATACTTCGAGAATTTGGTTCCTTTCAGGATTTTATCCCCACCGTAAGTGGCATCGTTAAAGAGCGTATGCCCGATGTGCTTCATATGCGCACGAATCTGGTGCGTACGTCCCGTCTCCAGATTACATTGGATCAAGCTCACGTAACGCAGGTTCTTCAACACTTTATAATGCGTAATGGCGTGACGCCCGAAATCCCCTTCCGGAAAAGCGGCCGTGATACGTCTGTCTTTTAGGCTTCTGCCCAAATTGACATCGATAGTTCCCGTTTCGGTCTTGGGCTCGCCCCAAACCAACGCATAATAAGTTCTTTCGATGCTGTGGTCGAAAAACTGCTCGGCCAATCCGCGCATAGCGCGTTCCGTCTTCGCAATCACGAGTAAACCACTGGTGTCCTTATCGATTCGGTGTACCAAACCGGGACGACCCTCGTTGTTTTCCATCGTCGGGAGGTTTTTGAAATGGTAAGCCAAAGCGTTCACCAATGTTCCCGACCAGTTATTGTAAGCCGGGTGCACTACCATACCAGCTTCTTTGTTCACTACCAACAGGTGAGCATCCTCATATACAATATTGAGGGGAATATCCTCAGGCACCACTTCCGTATCACGCGGAGGCTCCGACATACTTACCGTCACTTCGTCGCCGGGGCGCACTTTGTAGTTCGCCTTCGTTTTCTCGCCGTTTACCTTTACGTTACCGTCCTTTATTCCGGCTTGCAAACGGTTTCTGGTCACGTTCGGCAAACGATCCAACAGAAACTTGTCCAGCCTCAATAGCTGTTGTTTCGGGTCGGCCACAATCCTTTGGTGTTCGAAAAGCCCTTCGTTATCCTCTTGTATATGTATTTGCTCCTCCATATCGTATATCTGTAGGCCCAGCCAAAGGGCCCGGCGCTCAAACAAGTCCGAAATTTACTTAAATTTCACCTTACCATAACGGTTCCTCATCTTTTTACGTACTTGGGCCATACAGAAACTGCGCTTAACGGGCTCCATTAGACTCAAAAACATTAAAAAGGAACTGCCATGGCCCATTTTCCCATTATTCGAAACGCCAGGTACCAAAACCCACTATTTCCCAGACCGTTTATTTAGAAAACTTCAGCCAATATTCGGCTAACGATAATTTATCGCCAAAGATTTATACATCAATCACTTAACGAGTATATTTGCCAGTGCCCCGATCGCCGTATTATGTACACCCTTGTAGGGTTTATATTATACGAACAGAAGTTCTTGAGGCATTTTTTTCCTCAATATCGGAACGTTCACAGCTTGGCGGGGTTACATTGTTTGATGAACAGAAACTAAAATCCAATACGATGAGTTTGCCTGAGGAATTCAGCCACGGATACGACTTCGATCCCAAATTCTCCAAAAGCGTAGCTTACTTCAGCATGGAGTTCGCCATTGATCAGCCTCTGAAAACCTATTCGGGCGGATTAGGCTTTTTGGCCGGCTCCCATATGCGGTCCGCTTACGAACAACGGCAGAACCTGATCGGTATCGGAATCCTTTGGAAATACGGATATTACGACCAAATCCGGAAAGGGGACCAGTCTATGGACGTTCTTTTTTCGGAAAAAAAATATAGCTTCCTTACCGACACCAGGATCAAGTTCAACATAGAGATCAACGGACACCCGGTAGCCGTAAAAGCCTTCTTCCTTAAGCCGGAAGTATTCGGGACCGTACCTATGTTTTTTCTCTCCACGGACCTTCCGGAAAACGATTACTTGGCGCAGTCTACCTGCCACAAGCTTTACGATTCCGACCCGTCGGCCAGAGTCGGCCAGAGTATTTTGCTCGGAGTGGGAGGGGCCACTTTATTGGAGAAATTGGGACACAAGCCCGAAATTTACCACCTCAACGAAGCGCACGCATTGCCGGCGGCCTTCCACGTGTACTCCAAAACTCGTAACGTGGAAGACGTGAAGAAAAGGTTCGTATTCACTACCCATACACCAGAAGAGGCCGGTAACGAGAAGCACGACATCAACCTGCTTGACCGGATGGGCTTCTTCTGCAACCTGCCACTCAAAGAGGTTCGGAAAGTTACAGGGATCAAAGACAACACTTTCAACCATTCGCTCGGAGCGCTGAGAGTATCGCACATTGCCAACGGAGTGTCGAAACTTCACGGGGAAGTGTCTCGCCATATGTGGGAAAAATATGACGATCTTTGCCCGATACACCATGTCACCAATGCCCAAAACAAAAAATATTGGCTTGAGCCCGACATGGAAGAGGCCCTGAACAAAGGGGATATCAAGAAAATCAGAGAGATTAAGCGCAAGCGAAAGATCAAACTGTTTGAGGAAGTGGCCGACCAAACCGGCAAACTCTTGGACCCGGACGTGCTTACCGTAGTGTGGGCCCGCCGATACGCCGAGTACAAGCGCCCGGACTTGATTACCCGCGACGCTGCACGGTTCCACAAGTTGATGAGACAAACGGAGCATCCTATCCAAATCATCTGGGCAGGAAAACCGTATCCGATGGACTACAACGCCATCCATACCTTCAACCATTTGGTCCGCCTTAGCGAGTCTTATGATAATATGGCCGTTGTGGTGGGTTATGAACTTCGTCTATCACGCAAACTCAAATACGGCTCGGATGTGTGGCTTAATAACCCAAGAATTACGCGTGAGGCCTCCGGTACCAGCGGGATGACCGCTGCCATGAACGGATCCGTAAACATCTCGACCGATGACGGCTGGATGCCGGAATTCGCAAAAGATGGCATTAATAGCTTCGTATTGCCTGCTGTGGATTTCAAAAAACCACACCACGAACAAGATCTCGAAGACCTGAACAACCTGTATGACATCCTCGAAGAAAAAATTCTTCCGATGTACTACAACAGCCCCGAAAAATGGGACGAGATCACTCTCAACAGTATGAGGGATGTTGTTCCGTACTTCGACGCCTCCAGAATGGTAACCGAATATTACGACGGAATCTACAACTTCGACGAACAACAATAAGCCTTACGGCAAATAACAAAAAGGTCGCTCCGACAACTTCGGAACGACCTTTTTCTTTCTGGACCTACAGCCCGAATTCTTTATTTGTTCAGCACTTTTGATCCCCAAACAGCATAGGAGAAGATATAGGCAAAACAAACCACTGGAACGATAAACGAGAACTGAATACCGCTAACGTCGGCCAAGTAACCTTGGATCAACGGAATGATGGCTCCGCCCAAAACACCCATAATCATGGCGCCGGAGGCTTTGCCGGTCAATTTTCCCATATCACGGATGCCCAACGGGAAAATACAGCCCCACATAACAGAAGCGAAAAGGCCCACGCCAACCAAGCTCCAAGCGGCTACCGATCCTGTGCCTACAATGGCAAAACCAGTCAGGATGGCGCCCATTACAGCCGCAGTCGACAATACCACTTCGTTAGAAATCTTAGACAGGATAGCGGAACCGATAAAACGCCCTACCATCAAACAACCCCAGTAAAGCGACACATAGAACGCGGCGTCACTGGCCTCCAAGGCCAAAATATCGTTCAACCCGATATAATCAATCATAAAAGTACCGATCGAAACTTCGGCGCCCACGTAGCAGAAAATCGCTAAAACTCCCAATACCAAGTGACGGTACGCCCAAGGGTTTCCCGCAACTTTTTCCTCAGAGCTTGTTTCGATATCGAGTTTCGGAAGGTTTAGTTTATTTACGATAAACGCCAAAGCGAACACAAAAATAGCAACGCCCACATAAGGCAATTGTACGGCGGCGGCTTTCTCGGCCACGGTAGTCGCTTTCTCAGCGGCGCTCAAAACTAAAAACGAAATGAAAATCGGTCCGATCGTCGTTGCCAATGAGTTAAAACCTCCCGCTAGGTTTACTCTTACAGAAGCCGTTTCCGGATCGCCCAAAGCGGAAATATAAGGGTTACAGGCTACCTGAAGGATAGTTACGCCCGTTCCCATCACAAACAGCGAAAACAGGAACGCCGGGAACGAAATCCAAAGCCCGGCGGGATAAAATCCCAAAAGGCCAAAGGCCAAAAGACATAGCCCCACCACAATTCCTTTATGGTACCCTGTCTTGTTCAACAGCATACTTGCGGGCGTAGCCATAACAAAATAGGCCAGAAAAAACGCGAAGTTTACCAAATTTGCCTCCGTGTTATTCAAATCGAAAACACCTTTCATGTAAGGCATCATCAGATTGTTCATAACCGTTACCAGTCCCCACACGAAAAACAGCGAGGTCATAATAGCCAAAGGCCCTCTGTAGTCAACCTTTTGCTTTTTTTCGGTGATTATATTTTCGCTTCCCATGAATTTTAAATTATGGATGAATTAATTCCCTACTCACTTTCCCTCTCCTTCCAAACGAAAAAGATTAGGCACTATTTTACTGGTTCACAGCCTCTGGGCTGTCAAATTTTTATTTCGGTCAAAATCCAGTTTTAGGGCTACAGAAACGACTATTTTCCGGATAGCGTGACTGTCAGGGTTGGTCTGGTTGCTGTGGAAAGCAAATGTAGGAATTAGAACCCTATATATGAAATGGTATTCATTTATAATTTCGGAAACGACATCCCGTAAGCCGGGTAATGCTTATTATCAATGAATTAATAAGTTGCCAAATGAGTCCAAAAGTGCCCCTAAACCATCTTAGGATCAATTCTAAGATTCTCCCCGATGTCAGTGACAAGGGATAAACCTCCTTTCTGTTTTATAAAAAATGAAAACACAAAGGACTAAAAACAAAAATCCCGAAGGGGGTACCCTCCGGGATTTTTTCTCTTTTTAAAAAGAAAGGCTCGATCAGCCCTTTTCTCCCAAATCCAGTTGTCCCAAGTCTATTTCCTCATCGTCGTCCTCATGATAGAACTCCTCGAAGTGCTCTACCAAACCGTCTCCCTTTTTGCGTTTTCCGTTGTCGAAAACCATCAGTAAGGCCGGCAACACGACCAAGTTGGTAAGCATGGCCATCAACAGCGTGATTGAGGTCAGCAAACCGAGAGCCTTCGTGCCCCCGAACTCCGAAAAAGCGAAGATTACGAAACCGAAAAACAGCACGATGGAAGTATAAATCATGCTTGAGCCCGTTTCCTTCAGCGTTTTGGATATCGCCACAGGCACAAAGAAGCGATTGGCGAACAGTTCCTGACGGTATTTGGCCAAGAAGTGAATCGAGTCATCCACGGCGATACCGAAAGTGATACTGAAAATCAGCGCCGTGCTCGGTTTCAGCGGGATTCCGAAATACCCCATCATTCCGGCGGTCAGGATAAGGGGAATCATATTCGGAATAAGGGAAATCACGATAATTCGCAGACGCTGGAAAAGCAAAGCCATCAGGATCGCCACAATCAGGAAGGCCAGCAACATACTGGTGATAAGGTTGTCGATCAGGAAATTGTTTCCTTTTACAAACAGCAGGGTAGTCCCTGTAGGACGAACCGTAATTTTGCCGTCTTTTCCGAATACCTTATCTATTTCAGGCTGAATTCTGTCTTGAATCAACTCTCCTAATTTCTTTGATCCCACATCCGCCACCATGCAATTGATGCGCATTATCTGGCCTGTGGAATCCACAAAGGATTTGATCAAGCCCGAACTGTCATCCTGATTGTCCAGATAGCGGAGGATAAAGTTTTTCTCGCGACTGTTCGGCAGACGATAGTATTTCGGGTTCCCGTTATAATAAGCCTGAGTTGACGCCTTGATCAGCGTAGTGATCGATATAGGTTGGGAAATTTCCGGCTGAGCCGCCAAGAAAGTCTCCAGTTCGTTTACCTTTTTAAGCGTGCTGAGTTTCATTACGCCCCTTGGTTTTCCCGTATCCACAACAAATTGCAAAGGCATCACGCCTCCAATATTTGATTCGAAAAACCTCAGGTCGCGCTTGATCTGGCTATCCTCCGGAATATCGTCCACCATATAAGAGATGGCTTTCATCTTTGTAACCCCGAAAAGGGCCACACTCACGAGTATACCCGAGAAAAGGAAAATCCGTCTAGGGTGGCGGTGAACCTGCAGATCAATCATGTCCAGCAAACGGGTCTGCAACTTCGAATCAAGATGCTTGAGGCGCTTTCCGTGCGGCGTCGGCAAGTAGCTGAACACGGCAGGGATAAAAATGATGCTGACCATAAACGTAGCCAACACGTTAATACCCGCCACGATTCCGAATTCTTTCAGTAGGGTAATCTGCGTAAAACCAAGCACGATAAATCCGGCGGCCGTAGTGAAGTTGGTAATCAATGTCACCACACCCACTTTACGAATCACAACACTAAGCGCTCGTGCCTTATTGCCGTGTTTGGCTGTCTCCTGATGGTACTTATTCAGCAAATAAACACTGTTCGGAATCCCGATCACTACTATTATAGGCGGAATCAGGCCTGTAAGCATAGTCACTTTAAATCCAAAAAGCCCCAGTGTTCCGGTACTCCAGATTACGATAATGAAAATCAGGATCATCGGTACGGCCACGGCGTCCCACGAGCGGAAGAATACCCACAGAATCAGCGCTGTCACCATCAACGACAGCACCAAAAACATCTGCAACTCGGCTTTTACTTTGGTGGAAACCACCGCCCTGATAAACGGCAAGCCCGCATAGCGGAGCTGTATTCCCGTTTCCTCACTAAACTGGTCGCCAGCGCGCGTGATATCGTCCATCAACGCAAAACGCTTGGCAGAGTTCAAATATTCTTTCTGTATAGAAAGCAACAGGAATGTCGCCCCGTTTTTTGGATTGAAGATTTGCCCAGCGTAAAGTTTCTGCCCTTTGGCCACTTTCAGCAAGCTGTCCAGTTGCTCTTGGTTATCCGGCAAGGGATTAAAAATTTGCTTGGCCTCAAACCGTTTCTCCTTGGCATTTTTGGTCAACTTAAGTACTCTCGGCAAAGAGAGCACATTGTTAACCCCCTTGATTCTGGCAAGCTCATCGCCCAAATAAGCGAGTTTCCTAAACTTGTCCGGCGTATACACCGACTTGTCCTCCAACCCGACAGCCAGAATATTTCCGTCTTCCCCGAACTTATCCTTGAACTGGCTAAAAAAAACCATTTCGGGGTCATCCTTGGGCACTGTCCCTCCAAAATCGTAGCTCATTTCCACCTTCATGGCATACTGGGCCATAAAAACAGTCATGATTCCCAAGGCAATGATCCAGTAAAGCCTGTGCTTGAGCACAGAGTGCGCTAACTTATTCCACATATCCTATATCACAATTGAGGCTACTCCGCACGGACCGCAGACCGCGTTACTTTTCCTCTCTGTCCTTACTCATTTTCCTGATGTAGCGATCCAACCCAAATGCGACGCCACAAAACCCCAAGGCCACCAAACCGCCCGAAACAGCGAAACGCTCGTCTCGTATGCTAACCCAAAACGAGGCCATGGTAAAGAAAATCAAAACCCAAAACAGGATTTTGAGATATTTAGTGTTTTTCATCTCTTTCCGTTTTTCCGAAGAGCGCTACGGTCACGTACGAAACTCCCCGATTCGCAAATATAGGGATTCCATTGACCTATAACCCCCGAAAAGACAATTTAGAGAAACCGTATTTCCCGATTTGCCTCATACCCAATCAGCCACCAAAACTGAAACCGTAGTTATACGGACGGCGAAAAATTGTCTTTACTCTAAAAACAGTGCTAAAAAGGACTTTTTTTACCTGATTTCGCTCTCTCAATCTTAAAATTTAGAAGCCTCCCTTCATTCTTTCTCCACTTATTCACTACTTTGCGACTTAGCGTTTTTTGGATTTCTTATGGAAGTATCGAGATCACTGCCGGCTAAGATCGTCTATTCCTTGTTCCAGCACGAGGACTTGGGGTTCCTTTTCGAATCCTTTATGGTACAGCTTGACCAAAAAGGTAGGCTGACTTTCCAATATCAGAACATTTCCGCACAAAACTCACACGAGTTTGCGCACGCCCTCGACGATGTGGACTACCAGCTCGTGGAGTTGATGGACTCCATGCAACAGGAGGTCGTTGTGCCGAAGTTTTGTAAAAAGCCGATCAAACCGATTGATTTCTTTATAAAATATTACCGTGTCCCCAAGTACGAGGACCAGTACAGAAAACCCATCGAAGCGTATTTGGAGAAAAAGCGAGCCAAGATTCTGGAATTGATCCAAACTCACGGCAAACAGCTTTACGAGATGGGTAACGACGGCGATCCGACCCGTTACCCGGTAAAAGTGTCACCGGAGAAATCGACGATACTTTTCCATTTCCGCCGAAACGCAAACGATACGCACTACTTCCCTACAATCAAAAACGAAGGGGAAAAGGTTGAATTCCGTAATTCGGGAGCTTTCCTACTTTGTCATGATCCGGCTTGGATGATCTGCCGAAACCAACTTTACGGTTTTGAGCGTTACGTGGACGGGAAAAAACTAAAGCCTTTCCTCAACAAGAAATTCATACTGATCCCCAAAGCCCTCGAAGAGAAATACTACTACAACTTCGTGTCAAGGCTAATCGAACAGTACGATGTATACGCCAAGGGCTTCGAGATTGTCACACGGCGCCCGCAGGCATCTTTCCTGTTACGTTTCTCCGAAATATCCGATTCCGAAGAAAGTAACCGGGTATTTATTGAGCTGATGGTCCGCTACGAAGAGTTCCTCTTCCGGGCCGACGGCGGAAATACCGTCAGCGTGCAAGCCGAAAAGGTCGGAGCCGACGATTATGTTTTCCATCGCATTGGCAGAAACGTCAGACACGAAAGCGCCGTCACCGACGAACTGGCCAGAAATGGGATAGAACTGATTAAGGGCGTAACGGAGATGCCAGCTTCACAGGCGTTGGAGATCATCGGAACGAATTGCGACTCTTGGGCAGAGCACCTGGACCTGAAAGTGGAGCAGGGCGAATCCAAAAATGGATCGCGCTATTTCCTCGGAAAACCGACCATCAGTCTGGAGGTAAAAGAGAGCATCGACTGGTTCGATATCCACGCCGTGATCAAATTCGGGCCGTATCGTATTCCTTTCAAGGAACTTCGGCACCTGATGATCAACAAAAAAGGGGAATTCAAATTGCCTAACGGCGAAATAGCCGTAATCCCATCGGAGTGGCGCCTTGAATATTCCGAACTTTTCGCCTTCCTCGACGACCACGAAGAGGACTGCGACAATACCATGCGTCTGAAAAAATTCCACGTCGCACTGCTCAACGAGCTCAAAGAAAGCGAAGTGGCCAAGATATCGATGGACAGAAAACTTGCGAAGCTCCGCGATTTCTCCTCTATCGAAGATGTCGATATTCCAAAAAAATTCGAAGGCGAACTGCGCCCGTACCAGAAGGCCGGTTACAATTGGCTCAATTTCCTGAGGAAATTCCGCTTCGGCGGTTGCCTAGCCGACGATATGGGACTCGGTAAAACGGTGCAGACACTCGCTCTATTGCAAAAAACAAAAGAGGAGGGAGCCGAGAACGCATCCTTGCTCATCATGCCCACGTCCCTAATCTACAACTGGCAGGCCGAGGCACGGAAATTCACGCCCGACCTCAGAGTGTTCACCTACACGGGTACGAACAGGGTAAAAGATCCGGAAATCTTCAAGGATTACGACCTTATCCTGACTTCATACGGCATCGCGAGGCTCGACATCGACATTCTTTCGAAATATTACTTCAATTACGCGATTCTCGACGAATCGCAAATGATCAAAAACCCGGGCTCCAATATCGCCAAAGCCGTGGGCGACCTCCGTTGCCAACATCGTTTGGCGCTCACGGGCACGCCGCTGGAAAACAGTACGCTCGATTTGTGGTCGCAACTCAACTTTGTGAACCCGGGACTTCTGGGAGGCCAGACATTCTTCAGAAACGAATTTCTGAATCCAATCGAGAAAAAAGGCGACGAAAAGAAAACGCATAAGCTCAACGCCATCATCAAGCCTTTCATCCTCAGGAGACACAAATCGCAAGTGGCTACCGAGCTTCCGGAGAAAGTCATTCAGGTGAAATATTCCGTAATGACCGACGAGCAGGAGAAAGCTTACGAACAGGCGAAATCCACATTCAGAAACAAGATTCTGGACGAGATAGAGACCCACGGCGTCAGCAAATCCCATTTCCTGCTTTTGCAAGGCCTTACCAAACTACGCCAGATCGCCAACCATCCGAAAATGGCGTTGCCGGAATACGAAGGCGACTCCGGAAAATCGCAGGAAGTGCAGAAGATGATCGTCAAAGGCATAAAAGGTGGGCACAAGATTCTCGTGTTTAGCCAATTTGTCAAGCACCTTACGCTGGTACGCCAATTCCTCGACAAAGAGGAAATCGAATACGCCTACCTCGACGGAACAACCCGCGACCGCGAAAAGCAAGTGCAGTCGTTCCAAGAGAACGAAGACATAAAAGTTTTCCTGATTTCGCTCAAAGCCGGCGGTGTAGGCCTTAACCTCACCCGCGCCGACTACGTCTTTATCCTTGACCCGTGGTGGAACCCGGCCATCGAGGCCCAAGCCGTGGACCGGGCTCACAGAATCGGTCAGATGAACAAGGTTTTCACTTACAAATTCATCGGGAAGAATACTGTAGAGGAAAAAATTCTCGCTTTGCAAGAGAAGAAAAACCGCTTGGCCGGAAACTTAATCGTAACGGAAGAAAACTTTATGAAAGACCTCAGCCAAGAGGATATTGAGAACTTATTGGCCTAACTCTAAAATCAGTAGCTGTAAATAATACAATTATTATTATAAGAGTCCATTTCGGGTGAGAAATCGATCGAAAGACTCGCCAGAACGTCCAAATACTGATTTTAGTTTATATTGGCGAAAAATAATACATTAACTTTCAGTCGAGAGAAAAACAAAACGGGTCAACGTTTTTTTGCGTTGGCCCGTTTTATGTTCAGCTCGAATCCCCATGCCGGCCACTATCAACCCATACCTTAAAAATCGCTTCTCTCCCTACCGTCAGCCCCGATTACAAAAAAATACGGATCAATCATTTGAATTATGTAAAACCTTAAAAATCAAGGTTTTGAAATTTTATCAAATAAAAAGCAAACCTGTTTTTCTTGAATTCGTAGAGCTTTTTTTTTGACATTTTTTTTTGTCGCCATAAAGCTTTGTGTCTAAAACCTTTAATTAAAACGCACTCCAAAACGGGCTTTTTTACTGTGTCACCTTCCTTGGATTTATCTCTATCTTCAACTACATTTACTATCGCTTCAAACGGGGACAACCGTGTTTTCCTTAAATCCGGCCCTGTTATGATTCATGCTTAACTTTCGCAAGTTAGGCCCGAATTTTGCCCATCACCAATCAAATCGCATAAGTTACAATATTGGTAGAGTCCATTTACCGAAAACAGAATCCCTATGTCCACAAACACGACGTCAACAAAAAAAACTAAACCCGAAACCCTATTGAGCAACGAAAGCGTCAAGTATCCCGAGACCATCGTGAAACGCAATGGCCAAACGGTGCGCTTCGATGTGTCCAAAATAGAAAAGGCGATCAAGAAGTGTTTCAAAGAGCTTGAAGACAAGCCAAAAGCCGATCCGGCGAAGCTTGCGAAACAGGTAGCCAACATAGTGGCGGCACACTTGGAAACCCCAACCGTGGAAAGCGTTCAGGACAGCGTAGAAATGGTGCTCCAAGCCGCGGGCGAGTACAAAGCCGCAAAAAATTATATCCTTTACAGGGCGGAACACGCCAAACTGAGGGAAAACAGACCCGTACCGCCGGAAGTTCAGGAAGCTTTCGCCGCTTCGGACAAATACTTTCCTTCCCAACTGCAGAAGTTTCAGTTTTATGACAAATACGCCAGGTTCTCTTACGAGTCGGGACGTCGCGAGACGTGGATCGAGACCGTGACCCGGGCAGTGGACTTTCTTAAAGAACTTTCGGACAACAAACTTCCGGCATCGGACTACGAGCGCTTAAGAAAAGGGATTCTTGAGATGAAGGTGATGCCGTCTATGCGACTTTTGGCCATGGCCGGACCAGCCGCCAGACGTAACAATATCGCTATTTACAACTGCTCGTACCTGCCAGTGGACTCTATCGACTCTTTCGTCGAAGCCCTCCTGATTTCGATGAGCGGTTGTGGCGTCGGGTATTCCGTGGAAAGGGATTACGTGGAAAACTTCCCGAGAATCAAGCGCCAAACGGGCGAAGCGCCTAAAAAACACGTGGTGGAAGACACCACCGAAGGTTGGTGCGACGCTTTGCGTACTGGTCTGAAAAGCTGGTTTGAGGGTGAGGATGTAGAATTCGATTACTCTTTGGTAAGGCAGGCTGGCGCCGTATTGCAGATCAAAGGTGGGCGCGCCTCAGGGCCCGAGCCTTTGCGCCAGTTGCTGGACTACGCCAAAAACAAAATACTCGCGCGCCAAGGCAGTTTCCTCAGAACGCTTGACGCGCACGACATCATGTGTACAGTAGGTACTGCCGCCGTATCGGGCGGTGTGCGCCGTACGGCCATGATTTCCCTCTTCGACTTTGACGACTACGAAATGCGCCACTGTAAAGACGGCGATTTCTGGCGTCATGACAGCCAGCGCTGGAACGCCAACAACTCGGCGGTTTGGCCAAGTCGCGAACTTTCGCAAGCCGAAATCTCACGCTACCTTCTCGATATGGTAGAGTCGGAGAGAGGCGAGCCGGGAATCTTCAACCGCCGTTCGGCCTTGAAGACCGCTCCGGAAAGAAGAAAAGAAGCCCGCTTCGGCACAAACCCTTGCGGAGAGATTATTCTCCGTCCGTTCCAGTTCTGTAACCTTTCGGTAGCTGTCGCCCGTCCGGAAGACTCTCTTGAAACACTGAAAGAGAAAGTGGAATTAGCCACTATCATCGGAACTTTGCAGTCTATGGCTACGCACTTCCCGGGCTTGAGAAAGCAATGGGCCGAAAACTGCCAAGAAGAGCGCCTGCTCGGCGTGGATATCAACGGCCAGCTCGACTGCCCGCTTATCCAGAAGCCGGAAGTAATGGACGAACTCCGCGAGCACGCCGTAGCCGTAAACGAAAAGTACGCGTCTACTTTGGGCATCAACCAATCCGTTTCGGTTACTTGCGTTAAACCTTCGGGTAACTCTTCGCAGTTGCTCAACTGCTCGCCGGGTATCCACTCGCGTTGGTCAGACTACTACATCCGTAACGTAAGGGTAAATACGAACACCCCTATTTTCAAAGTATTGAAAAACTCGGGCGTGCCGATGGATCCCGAAAACGGACAGACTGTGGAAAACGCCACAACTTGGGTAGTTCATTTCCCAGTAAAATCGCCAGACGGAGCCATCACCCGCAATATGCGCAGCGCTTTGGAGCAATGCGAATATTGGTTGACCAACAAGGTTCACTGGACCGAACACAACCCAAGCGTTACGATCACCTACAAGCCGGACGAAGTATTGGACATCATCCGCTGGACGTGGGAAAACCAAGAACGCATCGGCGGAATGACATTCCTGCCAGCCTTCGACGCCCAGTTCGACCAGATGCCTTATATGGAAATCTCGAAAGAACAATACGAAAAGAGCATCGCCGAATTCCCGGAAATCGACTTTGCGAAGATATATCGTTACGAAGAGGAAGATTACACCACCGCCGCTCAGGAACTTGCCTGCATGGCCGGTCAGTGCGATATCTAAACCTTCTTGGCTAGGACTAAAAAAGCCCTTCCGTTCATCGGAAGGGCTTTCTTGTTTATGAATTAAAACAAAACTCCACTTAAGCTTCTTCTGTTTGCTTCTGGCTTTCCAGCAGTCTTGCTATCTCTTTATCCTTTTCAGAAATCAAAGCCTCGTATTCATGCGTCTGGCGGGCCATTTCCTCGCGCAAAGCGTGGGCCTCTTCCAAGTTTTGGCGAAGCTCTTCTTCCTGAGTTCTCATTTGCTCGGCTTGGCTTTGACTTTCTTCCAACAGCCTCAAGGTTTTTTCATTAGTCTGGAAGGTAGAGATATACGCGGCCGCGCTTTCGGCTACCAAGCCCAGGTATTCGAGTTGTGTCTCCGAAAACTTCTCAAAGCTTGCTATCTCGATCAAGCCCATCACCTCACGGTTATTCACGCAAGGAAAGATAGCCAAAGACCGTGGCAATGACTTTCCAAGACCGGAAGTAATGCGGATATAATTTTCGGGAATCTCTGTCATAAAAATCGGCTCGGCCTCCAAAAATGCCTGCCCCACAAGCCCTTCTCCCGGAAGTAATTCCCGCTGGATAAATTTCTTTCGGCCATACGCATAAGTGGCCGTCATATCGATTCGGATATCCGCCTCTTTGTTTACCAAATAGAACGCCGCTTGGTTTGCGCCCAGATAACGGACAACTTCCCCTAAAAATTCATCGAACACGTCACCTCCCCGCTCGTTTCCGCGCTGGAAAATCTGCGCCACCGCACCGCTTCCTTTACTGATCCATTGCCTTTCCTTTTCCTGTTGTCTGGAACTTTGCAATTCTTTGATATATTCTTCGGTTTTCAACCGATTTTTCTCAGACTCCTGATTTCTCTCCTCCAATGTAGCCAAAAGACCGTCACTGTGGCGCAACAACGAGAAACTGGTGTACTTGATTATCGTGATAATGAAGATCAACGCAAAGACACCCAGAACAATTGTAAACAACCCTTGGAAGAAAAGATACTTCTCGGAATTGGGTTCAGGGTTGACTCCCGTCACTTGATAAATAGCGCAGATGAAAACAAACGCCCAAAGAACAGACAATACAATGGGTTTCCGCTCATCAGTATTATAAATGCAGAAAGGAGTAAAGAGGCAAAATACCTGCAACAACAAAAAACCCGACACAGGCGTTTCCGTCGGATGCATTAACCCGATATGTCCCCAGAAGAACAAAATAGGAAGCGTAAACGAAAAGAAGCCTCTCGATAGCTTTATGTGGTGATACCTGTTGAGTAAAAGCGTTGAAAAGAAGATGATTGTAAGAACCGCGGGTTTTAGCAAACTGCCCCCGTTCATCAAAATCATTATATGGTAGATGAATGAGATCACAATACACAAACTCGACAGCAAGTTTGTGAACTGGTACTTGAAAGCCTCCATCTGATCCATCGAGGATTTTACCCCGTTGTTATAAATTTTCGAAAAAACACCCATACAGATATCCGGTTTTTGCTCATTTTGTAAAAACAATATATTCTGTGACTCCACCAGCCTCCAACTTTTTTGACCGCTATGCGCACAGATAAAACGATGGCGAGAGCGCGCAATATAATTTTTTACAACAATTAAATGAGCGTTTACTCATAAGAAAACGGCAGATTCTACGTTAAACAAAAATCTAGTCAAAAAAGTACAACATATTTTTACCTCAACCACTAAAACCATTTCATTATTCCAATACATTACACTCTGCTGACTTTTGTCATAGGCCTACCGTCCTTCAGTCTTTTTTTTAGGTAACAATAGACGCGACATTTGAGATTATTTCATTTCAAAAAACAGAACTATTATACACATGCCTACGGTAAAAAACTTTTCGGCGACTATTTTTATCTCAATACTGGGGCTTCTCGCATTCTCTCCCAAGGCCTATTCCACCTCACGAACTACCAAAAGAAACACACGGAGACGAAGGGAAAGTCTGGAATACAAATCGGAACGACGGAGCGAAAACAATAAAGCTTATACGCTGTCTTCCTCAAACAATGTTAAAGGGCTCACGCTCGCCAATTACGCCCTCCCGGCAAAGGAAAAAGAAAACGATGCAACTACCCAACAAGAACACGAGCATCACAACCATTATGAGCTCGAAATCTCGTACAATGACGGTAAGCATTTCGAGTTTACGGGATCCGTATATTTTGCCAAAGAGATGAAAATTCAGGCAACAGCCGAAACCACCGGCCACCATTACGCCGCAGTGGTCGTAAAAGAGTTGCCTTTCCACAACAGTCATTTCGGGACGTTCTTCGGAGTAGGCTCCACCATGGCCATTAAGGAAGTGGAACACGAAACCCACATGCCCAACGACGAGGTGAAGGTTTCGGAAGATAAAGAACGTGATTTCGCGGCCGTCGTCCAATCCGGATTGGCTTATTCTTTTGATAAACACTGGAGTTGCGGATTCACTTATTCGCCGGGTGTCAATGTCACGCACGGAGGTTTTGAGCACGGCCTCACACTGGATTTAGTGTTCGGATTCTAGATTACTCGCACGTTTCGATTTTTAAGGATAGCCCTTTCCCTCGCCCCGCACACACAAACACACGGCCATCGGAAAGGGCTTTCCCATTTTTTCGGCCACTGCAACATCATATAAACTCACCTAGTTTATACTTTCAAACTGATATGGTCTATTGATTTTTTTAAAGAAAACGCATTATTTAAATAACCCTCACATCCTGAACTTTATCATTTTCACAATTTTTTTATTGTTAAAAAATAGGCCCTCTATGAGTTTCCAATTTTACTAATTATCCTTTTTTATATTATCTTATGCGTCCGTTCCGTCATATGGGAGGTATTAAAATCCGTTTTTTGAGGAAGAGTATGGACTGCCGATATTCTCCCTGAAAGCTTGTAATTTTTATTAGAAATGGTGGCGCAAGAAAAGGAGATGTGTGATCTGGAACGTTGGAAAGTCGCCCAAAAAGGCGACAGCGACGCGTTCAGGGTATTATACCAGCGGTATTTCAACGATATTTATCTTTACCTAAAACGCCTTTGCGGCGATGAGGAACTCTCGAAAGATACCCTTCAGGAGACCTTCGCCGACGTGTGGGCTAACCGCGAACGGCTGACCATCAAAAGCTCGGTCCGCAACTACCTACTCGTTTCTTCCAGAAGAAAAATGGTGGAAAAGCTCAAGCAAAACCGGCGCTTTACCGACAACTATACCGACATTCGGAGCCAAGAGAATCTTTCCGTCATCTTCTCCCACGAGGACTTCATTATGGACGGCGAGCTGGAGAATTCAAAAAACACTCTCTTGGCCAAAGCCCTTAACTCCCTGCCCGACCGCCAGCGCGAAGCCGTTTATTTGCGATTCTTCAAGGATATGCCCTACAAGGAAGTAGCGGACGTAATGGGATTGACCGAAAAGGCCGCGGTCAATTTCGTATACAAAGCTTTCAGGAAAATCCGGGCAGAACACGCCGTCGATTTTATAGAACTCGCAGGCTGGTTGAGCTTGCTGTTCTCGACGTTGCAATTGGCTGGATAAGTGATGCGAAATTTTTCGAAGTTTATCCGCTTTTCGGCTCAAACAGTATGAGAGACGCATTGAAAAACACACAAAACGTGTTTGTACATAAATTTTTTCCGCAAAAAAAGGGGACATACAAACACATATGTACTCCTTTGTTTAGAGTGATACCGTCATGAAGGGAAAAGAGATATTAGACATAGAATCCTTATTGCGGGACGACACGTTCCTGGAAGCGGTCCAAGCCGGCGCTTCCGATAACGAAACGCTCTTAGAGCATTTCCGCAAACGGTTCAAAGGAGACGAAGACGACCTGAAAATAGCCATGATGATGGCCCAAGGCCTTCCGGTAAAAAAAGAACAAGGCCTCGGAAAAGAGGAACTGGACAGGCTATGGCTTGAGTTACCGTTGGAGAAAAGCCACAAAATCACCAAACGGATAAATAAAACAGAGAAAAAAAACACGTACAGCATTTTCTGGAAAGTCATCGCGGCGGCGGTTGTATCCGTATTGGCTATAGCTTTCGGTTGGCAACACTTCAATAATGCCCCGACCTCCGTTACGTCCGAAATGCTTACCGCTTCGGCACCTTTGGGAAAACGCGTTAAAGTGGAGCTTCCGGACGGCTCTATCGCCCAATTAAATGGCGGAAGCCAATTGACATACCCGAAAGCCTTCGGCGATAGCCAACGAAACGTAAGTCTGAAAGGAAAAGCCTTCTTTGACGTAACCCGAAACGAAACGAAACCCTTCCGGATAAACGCCGGGGCTTTGCAAGTGGAAGTTTTGGGAACAAGTTTCGATGTCAGTGCCTATACAGAGGACCAACGGGCAACCGTAGGCGTAACCACCGGAAAGGTCCGTGTAAAAGCTGGAGAGTCGATAGTAACACTCACCGCCGACGAGAAGGCCGTCTTTGAAAGGAAAACCAATTCGCTCAGCAAAACGGCTAAAGGCGGAAAAGCGTTGGGCGAATGGGTCTCGGGGAAATTACGCTTCGAAAAGGCCAATATGTCGGAAATATGCAAAACCCTGAGTCGCCACTACGGCGTGCATACCGTTGATCAATACGGTAAAAACGTCAGCTTAAACGGCGTCTACGCAAACGAGTCGCTGACCAACGTTTTGCGAGGTATCCGCATCGCCACGGGAATTGACTATCGTTATGACGGAACTACAGTCACTTTTGTCGAAAAAAAATAACGGACTAGCTTCTACCTATATTTCAGACACTTGACAAAAGCTCCTGCAAATTAGCTTTGCGGTTTATATGGCAATAAAAACGCCCGGATATCCGAAAGTGGAGATTCGGAATCCAGGCGGAGGAATGAATTGACTATCGTAAATTCAAGCCAAGGGATTGTAATTTATGAAAATCTTTTTGTTCTCTCGGGATTATGCCATTCAAATATATGCAAGCAAGGTTTTACGCCTTTCTTATTGCGCTTTGGATATTGGCCATAGCGAAAGGAAACGCTCAAGAACTATCGCAAATCCCTTTTTCGATAAAAGGCGACAGGGTACCCCTTGTCCAAATTTTTTCGCAGATCACTGACGCTACAGGCCTTGAATTCCTTTATGACAATAATACCGTAGACGAGAATTTCATTTACAGTTTCCGAAAATATGACGCCAAAGACCTCCGTAGCGTATTGGTGCGAGTTTCCAAACAAGGAGGGCTCAATTTCCAAAGAATCAACAACACTATAGTAGTAAGCGCCAATACGAACAGTGCCCCAACCATCACCGACAAACGTTTTGTACTTAAAGGAAAAGTCAACGATGCCGAAGGCGCACCGTTGCTTGGCGTAAGCGTTTCTGTCCGGAGTACCACCAGAGGCACCATCACGGATCTGGACGGCGAATACGAGCTTTTCGTTAGCCCGGGCGAAATATTACGCTTTAGCTCCGTAGGTTATATCAGCGCCGAAAGAGTAGTTAAAAACCAACCCGAACTGAACATATCGCTCAGCGAGGATGTGGCCAACCTCAACGAGATAATCGTGGTGGGTTTCGGCCAACAAAGCCGGGAAAGCGTAACCGGAGCAGTTACCCAAATAAAGGCGACCGGAATCCAAGATGTCCCCACCACAAAATCGGCCGAAGCGCTTCAGGGAAGAGTAGCCGGACTGAACGTTTCCAGATCGGGCGGAAGCGCCCCGGGCGTAGGCGCCAACATCAGCATCCGCGGATTGGTCTCCTTGACAGGCGGTCCGCCGTTATATGTGGTTGACGGCACGGTGTCGGCCGAAGGTAAAGGAGCGCTCAACAATATCAATCTGGAAGACGTCGAGAGCATTACCATTCTCAAAGACGCGGCTTCGGCTGCCATTTACGGGGCCCGGGCCTCGCACGGCGTTATTCTTATCACCACCAAATCCAGAAGGGTAGGCCAAGGCAAGCCCCGCCTTACGTATTCCAGCAGTTACAGCGTACAGTTTCCCGGCAATATTCCGAAACCGATGGATTCCTATGAAAGGGCGATTCTGAAAAACCTCAGTCGCTCCAACGCCAGCCTCCAAGCCAAATATTCGGCCGAAGAGCTTGAATATTTTCGAGATCCGGATGTCGACGTGATTATTGAGAACAACGAATACAACTACTTTGCGAACACGGATTGGTACGGCGAGTTCCTCGACAACGCCAGCCAGACCAAACAAAGCCTCGCTCTGGATTTCGGAGGAAAAACGGGACGCTACCGTATGTCTGTCGGTTACGGCTACCAAAGCCCAATGTTCGACAACAAGTATGTGAAGTCTGGCCAAAACTACCAACGCTACAACTTCAGGATAAACTCCGATCATAAAATCGGTTCTATTCTGGATATCGGAACAAAAATAACCTATTCACGCCGAGACAATGTTTCACCGTCAGGCGGTTGGAACGGGTTGTTGGGCAACCTTTCCTATGTCACATCACGCTACCCGATGTATAATCCCGACGGAACTGTCGGCGGGCAAAAACGCTGGAGCCCACTAAGTGCCTTACAAACCGGAGAAGCCGTGGAAAATCGTGAAACCATCACTTTGGTTTCGGACCTAAAACTGGATTTTGACAAACTCTTGAAAGGCCTTAAGGCGAAAACATTGGTCAGCTATGCCCGAAATTGGGTTTCCAGCCGCAAAGAAGCCAAAACCGTTTACCAATATTACCCTGACGGATCGCCTTCGCTAATATCAAACTCGCCGAATAGCCTGACGGAAAACCGCTCAGTAAGAACAAGCCTAAACGTAAACGCCACCCTGGAATGGGCCAGAAACTACGGCGGACACAACATCAAGCTAATGGCGGGCTCGTCTCTGGAATACGAAAAACACGACAAGATAACCGCCACGGGAGAAGGTTTCGTAAACCAAGACGCCATGGAATTGAAGCTGGCCCAAGGCGAAACTTACGTAGACGGTAGCGAATATTCCTTCGGGCTTTTATCTTGGCTTGGCCGGGCGAATTACGATTACAAGAAAAAATACCTTGTCGAAGGCGTTTTGCGCTACGATGGCTCATCCCGTTTTTCCCCCGAAAACCGCTGGTTGCTTTTCCCTTCCCTGTCAGCTGGCTGGCGGATTTCCGAAGAACCTTGGTTACGGAAAGTCGCATGGATAGACGAGCTGAAAGCCAAAGTGTCGTGGGGCAGGGTGGGCAACCAATACGGCTTGGGCTATTACGATTATATTCCGGTCCTGAATTCAGGATCAGACTACGTATTCGGCACCGACAACGAAAGGGCGAAATCGGTATACCAATCCCTTCTGTACTCAGAAAACAGAACTTGGGAAATAGTCGAAAGCTTCAATACGGGAATCGAAACTGTCCTTTTCCAAGGCAGGCTTTCGATCATAGCGGATATTTTCAGGCGAAATATCAACGGCATGTTCATGCAAGTGGACTATCCCTCCACCATCGGTGTGGGCGTTCCGCTTACCAACGCCGGCAGGCTTTACTCATGGGGTTGGGAACTTTCCGCTTCTTGGCGTGACCGTATTGGTGATGTGGATTTTGGAATAAGTGTGGTACTGGACGACAACCGAAACAAAATTCTCAAATTCGAAAACAAGCAAGCTTTCGCAGGAAACAAGATCAACATCGAAGGTTATCCCGCCTATTCCGTTTTCGGGTTCCAAACCGACGGGCTTTACCAAACTCAAGAAGAAGTGGACGCCGGACCCGATTACCACGAATTCACCGGGCCTGGCGACGTGCGCTACGTTGACCAAAATGAGGACGGAAAAATCGACGAACACGACGTCGTTTTCCTCGGTGACACGGACAGCCACTATAATTTCGGCGCCGGGTTGGATCTGGGTTGGAAAGGCTTTCAGCTCTCAGCCTACGTACAAGGCACCGGAAAACGCCTAATCCAAGCCGGTCACGACATCATGCTTCCCCTTACAGAATCGTGGTACGAACCGTTTGATTTCCAATCCGACTACTGGACCGAAGACAACCGCGACGCTAAATTTCCGAGACCGTACCAAGGCGGAGCCCAAAACAAAACAATTAACGAATCCTACCTCTGGAACGCAGCCTACGTCCGCCTTAAGTCGGTCCGGCTTTCGTATGATTTCCAGAGAAAAACACTCCGCAAACTTATGCTCCAAAACGCCCAAATCTATATCTCGGGCTACGACCTCTGGCATTGGGCGCCCAGTTACATTCCGGGTATTGATCCTGAAGGCAACGGAAAGGGTTTTTACCCTCCGCCCACAACCCTCACGCTAGGGCTCCGGGTGACTATCTGACAACCGCTTTTACCGAATTTTTAAATGATACGATATATAAATCCGATAGTAAAGAACTTGATTTTCACCTTTGCGGTACTCTGCATCACGTCTTGCGGAAGTTTCCTCGACATAGCTCCAAAATCGGATATTACAGACAAATCCTTTTGGAGAACCGAGGAACAGCTGGCCTTGGCCACCACAGAGCTCTACCATTATTTCGAGAAATTCAACATCGTGGATTGGGACAACCACGGCGACGACACTTTCGGAAACGAACCGAACAAAGTAAGTTCCGGCAGTTATTACCCGACATCCGACTCATACTACTGGGACAGAAGCTACAGACAAATCCGCAAAGCGAACAACATCCTGAAAAAGGCTATGTACGCCACCTCACTTCCTCCCGTCAAGATAAACTCGTATCGTGGCGAAGCATTCTTCTTCCGCGCCTTGGCCTATTTCGATCTAGTTTCCCGATTCGGAGGCGTTCCGCTAATATTAAAAACACTCGACACCGAAGACGAGGAACTCACCTACCCGAGATCTTCCCGCACAAGAATAGTGGAGCAGATCCTTTCCGACCTTGATTCCGCTTTCGCATACCGCCCGAAAGGTTCGGAAATGAACCACCATAAGGATTACGGGCGAATCACTAAATACGCCGCCTTGGGGTTCAAATCCAAAGTGGCCCTTTTTGAGGCCAGCCGGGCCAAATACCACGGATTTTCGGGCTACGACCCCGTAACGGGCATTCGCGGAAAAGCCCGTGAATGGTACCGCCAAGCCTTGGATTGCTCGCGCCAAGTTATGGAAAGTGGGGAATTCGCCCTGTTCGAACACTTACCGGAACCCGAAGCCAGTTATTACCACCTTTTCCGACACGGTGGCGAGGGAAGCCCCGAAACCATGATCGCGAATCGCTTCGATCTGGATATAAGAACCCACGGCCGGCCCGGACAGCTGATCATGCAAAGAAAACTCTCGCTTACGCGTAAAGCCGTAGACATGTTTCTCTGTTCCGACGGCCTTCCCATACAAAAAAGCCCTCTCTTCCGCGGACACTCCACTGGCAATAACCAAAACTCCGAATTCGCCAACCGGGACCGGCGTTTGGTATTCTCCGTTTGGAAAGACAACGATCCCACTTGGAACGGAACGCCATTCCTCAATAATTGGAACAGAATCAACACGGGTTATTGCCTAAAAAAATATTGCGTTTGGGATAACGACGACCCCGTAACAAGCAAAAGCGAAATTGACCAAATGAAACTGCGTTACGCCGAAATCCTTCTTATCAGGGCCGAAGCCGTTTTCGAGCTTGACGGAAGAATCTCCGACGCATTGCTCGACATCACGGTCAATCCCCTAAGGCAAAGAGCGGGTATAAAACCTCTTTCCAACAGTTTCGTTACCCAAAACGACCTTGACATGCGTAACGAACTTCGAAGAGAGCGTTTCGTAGAACTTTGCGGAGAGGAAGGGCCCAGATACTGGGACTTGATGCGCTGGAAAAAGGGCGAGGAGCTGGAAGGGACTGTTTTGGGTATAAAAATCCTTAAAAGCCATCCCAACTACGAAAAACTCAAAGCCTCCAACAGCCTTAACAAAGACGGTTATTATGTAGCCCAAACCGCTGACAAACGCCACTTTGATCCTAGCAAGCATTATCTTTGGCCTCTTCCCACAAAAGAATTGAGCCTAAATTCCAATTTGGTACAAAATCCCGGGTGGTAACACATTTTCGAACTTCCGGAGCTTCCAAAAGCCGAAAAATCGGGATATGGACAGGATTTCAAACAGGCCTCCGAGCAATTTTTTTCAGGAATGCCACTAATTCAGTAACTTGTGTATAATTGACAGGGATTTTCTTCTCAAAAAAAGAACCTAAACGGATGTACAGACTCATACTGGCGATTATTTTGCTGATTCCGGCTCTAAGTGCCCAAGCGCAAACTTCGTTGTTAGGCGACCGTTTTTTCCGCTATTCGGAAGAAATTCCCGAAGATTTTTTGTCCTCCAAAGCTTTCGCTCTGGTTCATATTGATCACGCCTCCGGCACTCCGCGTCCCAACTGGAAATCGGAGGTATCAAAACTACAGGAAGGCCTGGCCAAGTTGGGCGTAGACGTAGCAGCCAGCTTCTACAGAGAGGACTTCATGGCCGGCTCCCGCACCATCTTCGACAATGCCCTGATGATGCGAAAACGCAAAATGAACAAAGTCATCTTTTTCGGAAAAGACCAAAGCGGTTACACGCTGATTTATACAGACTTCAACAGAAAAAGAAGCCTTACGGATCAAGGGCAGAACGCTTTCAAGATTAAAGGAACGGCACTGGACGTGATGTTCGAACGCTTGGAAGACAAAATCAGGCGGGGAGCGATAAAGAGGAACAATCTGCTGGTAATGTCCGAGCCTGAATATTTTCCTCCAAAACCCTTCACCACCAGCAAAGATAAACTCCAACAAAAATACACCGCCAACCTAAATTCCGGTAAGTTGGCTATTCCAAATATCGTTTCACTGGAACTCCCCGAAGGGGCCAACTCAACGGATCCGGGCTTGGCTTCGGATGTGCGAAACGAAAACCAAAGGTTGAAAACAGAGGAGGAAGCGCTAAAACAACTCTGGACAAAATACCCGTACGAATACGGCTTCGTAGACTATGACAAACTGAAGGAGGACGATTATCGCAAACAAGGTTATCGTTTCGTAATCCTTTGCCTTAAAGGTTCCGAGTCCACAATCCGGACACACCTGAATTGGCAAGAAAAAACCGTCCGCGGAAAAAAGCCAAAAAAGGTTGACTACGGGACAAAAACCGTTTACAAATTCTACGTCAAACACATCCTCACCCAGCGTATCTTCACTGGCGACAAATGGGATGGCGCCTCCACCAAAACCGAGGCGCTCAACAACTTCCTAAGCAACCTACTGAAACCCTTGGAACGATAATCAGACAGAGGTAAGCGTTACTTTCAGGACTTTCCGCCCTTCTTCGGCGTCCAATTCCTCCACATTCACCGCATGGCCGTAGTGCTTGCCCACGGCCTTGATTATCCCCACGCCCATAGCGTCCATACTCCGTCCCGACCGGTATTCGATAGTCAATTCATTTTCGGAAACTCGGTCAGCGATTAGGGTAGGTGGCGAAGCCCCGATTTCCGGTTTTCGCATCGCACCGTGAATAATCGGATCGACCCTTTCCAAGAAGTCGATACAAGACCAGTTTTCATTAATAAGACTGGCGTGTTCTTCAAGCAGAGTAGGGGTGATGTAGTAACCAAAACGCTCCAACAGCTCATCCCTAGGCTGTTCCAATTCTTGGCATGCGGTGTCCAGCAATGCCGTAAACTCTTCATCAGGATAACTTTTTCTGGCATCATGAAATTTGTATCCCATTCCTGATATTCTTGAGATTCTCGTTGTCATGACTTGCCCATAATTCTCCCTTACAAACTTGTTGAAAAGACTGAATATGATCCCATGCATAATAGGAGAGATAAGATGAACTACAATGAAAAAGCTGTATGTAATGAAAAATTGAAAATCGGGGCGATTGATCAATTCGTCATGAATTTACACAAATTGTGTAAATAAATAAAAATGACTCATAAAACACTCCCGCACTATTTCCATGCCTACGGCTTCGCAATTCGAAAATCAGAAATTACAATGTCCCCCGCCAAATACGTACCCCAACACTAATCCAGCCCCTTTTTCACTTGCAAAACCGCATATACAACAGATAAATTATCGATTTTCGATTTGAGAAAAGATATATGATCCTTTTCCTCTCTTCCCAATTTTTCCCTTTACCCCGATTACCCCAGTCTTATGGGCTCTCTTGGAGAAACGGCCCTGAATGTACCTTAAAACCAATTATTTACTGAAACCAATACGTTTCCCCTCTTTTTCTTAAACAAAACACGATACTCCGAAAAGTCCTTTTTCTGCAATACCGGCACAAACATTACGTAAGCTTCATTTTTATAAAACTTATCACTTAGTTTATTAACTACAAAATTAGCTGAGTTATGAAAAGATTAGTTCTTATAGCCTTTTTGATATTTCCCTTCACACTGAAAGCCCAAAAAGACCACGTCTTCAAGCTGGAAGAAGCGAAGGATTGCTTGCGCAAAGACACTATCCGCCACCTCAATCTCTCCCCAAAAAGAGGTGACGATTCCCCTCCGCTGACCGAACTTCCTAAGTGGGTGCTCGAATGCAAAAACCTGGAAACGCTCTCCCTTTCAGGCACCGATATTTTCAGGATGCCAAGGAAACTCAAGCGCCTGAAAAAGCTCCGTAAGATAGAGCACATGAATAATTATTGGCACGGCCAAATTAAGTACAACAAAGATTCCTCAAGAGCGATCGGTTACAAAAAAATAGCCCGGGAAGACCCTATCGTTTTCTGGTTTCCAAAAATGAAAAGACTCAAGATGCTGTACCTAAACAGCAACGGACTGACCGAAGTGCCAAGGGGAGTAAAACGCATGAAAAACTTGGAATGGCTGGATCTTTCCGAGAACTTATTTACGGAATTTCCCTCTGTGTTGAGAAAGAACAAGAAGCTCCACGCCCTCTCGTTTTACAAAAACAAAATGACGCTGGAAAACGACGAATTTCCGCAAATGAAAAGCCTCAAAAAGCTCTTCCTGAACGGTAACGGAATAAAAACCCTTCCCGAATCCGTCAGCAACCTCAAGACGCTAAAAGTGCTAAACCTTGCGGAAAACGATCTGACGGACGTGCCCGACATGTTCGACGAATTCGACAGCCTAGAGAATATCATCCTTTACAAAAACCGGCTTACAAGTATTCCTGACTGCATTTACAGCATCGAAAGTCTGGAAGAACTCGACATTTACTACAACCTCCTGACAGAAATCCCTCCGGAAATATCAAAGCTCCAAAACCTGAAAGTCCTCTATGTTGCGAATAACCGAATCCAATCGTTACCGAAGGAACTGGAAGAGCTGACGAAACTGGAAAAACTATACGTCTACAATAACAAACTGGTGGAATTCGGCGTGGACTTGCGCAAATTCCAAAACCTAAAAGTAGTGCACGCACACCGAAACTACTTCAGCGAATTCCCCGAGTCCGTTTTCGAACTGCCGAAACTCAAAGACCTGAACCTGAGCCAAAACGACATCGAAAGCTTTCCGGATAAAAAAGAATTCCAAAGCTCTGACCTACAGATTCTTTATCTGCACAAAAACGGATTTTCCGAAGACTTCAAGGAAAGCGACTCCGGCAAAAAAATGCGCAAAGAGTGGGAGAAAAAAGGCGTAAGCGTACGCCTTTAAGCCCGTTACCCTTGGCTTTCGCCAATATCTCCCTCCGATTCGAAATTCAACTCGGAGTAAATCGACAGCCCGTTTTCCGAAAGCAAGTCAGCCGTAAGGCCATTACCGTCGACAAGCTTGCCGGAAAACGTGCCGTCGTAGATCTTTCCGTAACCGCAGGACGGACTTTTGGCCTTGAGAATCGCCACGCTGGCGCCATGTTGCCTGGCTTTTTCCAACGACACTTGAGCTCCTTTCCGGAATTCGTCCGTTACGTCTCGACCTGTTTTGGTAACTACTTTTATCTTACCGTCCTCGGTTACAATTTCACTTGCGGGCCTTGGCGTGCTCAACCCGCCGTCTACTTCCGGACAAACCAATACGGCCTCTCCTCTTTCCACCAACTTCTGTATCTTGGAAACAGGTTTAGCTTGCCCGTCAAACCTACATTTATGCCCCGCCAAGCAGGCGCTGATTAAGTATTTCTTCTTTTCCATAATGATTTCTTCCGCCCAACCCTACCGAGCTATCCTATCCACTATATCTCTACCCGAAATATATAATGAGCTGTAAGACAAGTTATTGCCCGATTAGTCATAGCCTAAGCACTTAACGAAACCGCTCCTGCAAGCCACGATTTATCTCATCCAGATCAAAATGCTTCTCGTCATACTTCTCTAACCCGTACATCGCTAAGGCTTCCTTCTTCTCTTCCTCAGTCTCACAATACGGAAAATCCTCCAAAGGGCTATTCATCTTTCCTTTCAGACAAACAGGAATCATTACATTACCATCAAGTATTTTCTCCAACTTAATAACATGATCCCAACTATCGCCGAAGTCATATCTGTATTCCACCACAGTACCTTCCTTCACAAAGAACTGTTTCAATTTCGTCTTCTCGTCATGCAGGTGATCATCCTCCCCCCAAGGATTCATATCGGTATATGTTCCGGGCATTATCTGAGTCCTGTCCGCTAACTCAAATCTATGAAGATGAGAGTCTTCCCAGTCCATCAACACCTGTATGGCCTCATGAAGATCGGCAAAAGTGGATTCGGCATCCATTTGTATCCGGCGCCACACGGGTGGCTTAAAGTACTTGAGGTCTATTCTGAACTGTAAAATCATAACTCTGGTTCTAAGTAAGATATTCCCAAATCGGGGCAAATATAACAAAAACCCGCACTTTCCGCCCCCGAGCCCGCACGCCTCAAGCTACGTTTGCGCCACGTTTCTTACCCCGCCTCCAAGCCCGCTGTTCCGGAAAGCGGGAATCGTTAACTTGCTTCTAACGGGTCCGGATTTCTATCAACCTTTAAACGTACTTATATGCCTGTAGAATTTAAGTCAGTGGAAAGGAGAAACCCACAACAAAATGACGCTCCGCCTAAGTATTATGCCCAAATAGTGCAGAAAGAAAGGGTGAAGATTAAGGAAATGGCCGCCGACATCGCCGATATTTCCACGGTGAGCGAGGTGGACATCGCCGCAGTGTTAAGCGCCTTGGTAAAGATGGTTCCGAAGTACTTGGCCAAGGGACGGCCGGTAAAACTCGGCGACTTGGGTACCTTTTCGCTAAGCCTGAAGGCCGAAGGCGTGGATACTGAAGACAAAGTGACGGCGCATACCATCTCCGGCAACAAGGTAAACTTCAGGGCGGGGCAGGAGGTGCGCAACCAGCTCAAGCTGGCGACGTACGCCAAAGCCAAGTCCGAAAAAGAGGAAGAGGAGACGGTATGACCTAACGCCTACTTCCGAAATATTGAATGACAAACGATTGGGATACGTTTTGTTAAGAAAAGGCGGTGCTTTGGTACCGTCTTTTCACGTTTATGGAGGCATGTTCTCTTAAAATACATACTGTATTCCAAGCCATTACACAGTATATAAGACTGTGTTACATACTATGTAAAGCATAGAAACACAGTATGTAACAATATGAAATACAGTACCTTTCTAGGTATGATATACTGTTTCCTGTCTTTTTTTAAAATGAAAACCATTCCTTACGCAGTATGCGTCAGCTGAAAAGCTTTTTTGGAAGAAAACCAAACGCCGTATTTATTTTGGGAAAAATCGGGACTTGATGAAAAAAGAAAAGGCTTGTCCGGGAAGCGCATACTCCCAGACAAGCCTTTTGGCTTCGGCCGTAGCCGATAATTATCTCAACAGATATTCCCTCTTAAGCAGTGGGCTGATCTTGTATCTTTCGTCTTTGGTATCCTCATACAAGGCCTCAAGTATCTCGTAGATGTTGTCGATGCCCACTCGCTTACACCATTCGAACGGCCCGTTCGTATTGCGATTACGCAAACGCATAGCCGTATCGATATCCTCGCGGGTGGCGGTGCCGTCCTGCAAAGTGTAATAAGCCTCGTTCACGATGGCAACCATCAGCCTAGGTATCACCATTCCCACACGGTCCTGCACCAAGAGATACTCCGTTCCCAAAGCTTTACATATCTCAGCCAAGCGCGGCTCGGTATCTTCAAACAGCAAGCTCACCTCCAACTTCCTGCGGTGCGTGAACGACGCCAAGCCATTGAAGCCCACAAACGTACACTCGCCACGGCCAAACACGTGCGTAAGCTCCGCCAAACTAGTCTTAGGCACGCTAAGAAACGCCGTTAACTGAGCGTAAGGCAAGTACAACTCCAACGCTTCGGGGTTCTCGTCGATCAGGTAATCGAACACCACGTCCGTGTTTTCCAGATCCTCTGGCCCGAAGTCGTAGTCCGTACGGAAGTCGTACTCGTGCTCAGCGGTGAACTTCGCCTTGAATTCCTCAAGCGAGGGTTCGGTTCCTATTACGAGAACTTTCATATTTTGATATGGATTAGTAAAACTAGATTTCGTAAATAATGTATTTTAGCGGAGGCCTATTTGACAATTCCGGTTCACGGACCACACACTCCAACTAAAATAGGCCTTATACGACGTAACAGACCTTAGTTTACCAAAATTAATAATCCCGCATGAAAAAAATAATCATTGAGACGGATAAAGCGCCCAAGCCCATAGGGCCTTACAACCAAGCGGTATTGGCGGGCGACACGCTTTACGCTTCGGGCCAAATAGCACTGGATCCCGAGACGGGAGAGTTCCCGAACTTTGACGGAGATATAGTCAAAGAGACCGAAAGGGTAATGAAAAACCTCGGCGCCGTATTGGAAGCCGCCGGAATGTCCTTCAGCCACGTGGTCAAATGCTCTATCTTCGTCACCAACATGGACGACTTCGCCACAGTAAACGGCGTATACGGAAACTACTTTGAGCAAAACCCGCCCGCCCGCGAAACCGTGGAAGTGAAAGCGTTGCCAAAAGGCGCGGCCGTAGAGGTATCGTGCATTGCCGTAGCCGACTGAGGCAAAGCGCAAAAAACACCAACAAAACGCCCGAGTGTTCCGGTATATAACCGAACGCCCGGGCGTTTGTCTTTCGCCCAATTCTCTCTTAATCTTACGTCGGCAAATAACTTTTTCGAGCTTCCCCGCTTTTACAATCAGTGAGCTTTCCGCCCAATTCGGCCCGAAAGCCTATTTATCTAAAGTACAAACAGTAAGTCGGTGGCGCCGATCATCCGTGCTTTACCATTTACTCCGTACTGTATTTATAAATAATGAGATGATGAAAGCGTTGGTTCTGACCGTATCGATAATGGCCTGTGTCCTAGCCTTTGGCTCTACGGCCCACTGCCAAGACGATAAATTCTACGAGGATTACATGAAGGGAATCTCCCTTTCGCCCCAGCAAAACCACAAGGTCAACACTATTTTCTACGACTTCTACTCGGCGAAAGAGGCGGTTTTGTCCAGCTCGGCCACCGAACTCACGAAAAAACGCGAGATCCGTACTTTCGAAAAAATAAGGGACGGTAGCCTCAAAAGAGTACTTAGGTATGACCAATTCAAAGTATTCAGGCGCAACAGAAAGGAAGTAAGAAAGGCAAAAAAAGAAAGCTAAGCCAACATCCGCTACGGAGAACGTTGACTTAGCTTCATTGAGATGTTTCCCACATAAGGGCATTTGTCCCAAAACATCGCTTACAGGCAAAGAACTTACGCTTCGATCGTTACTTTAAAGAGCCCATCTTACAGATCTTTGGCCTCGTTCCAATACCGGTCCATCTCATCCAAAGACATATCGCCCAGCTCTTTTCCCTCTTCCTTCGCCCGCTTTTCTATATGCGTAAATCGCTTGATAAACTTGCGGTTAGTACGTTCCAACGCCTCTTCCGGATCGATTTTGAGAAAACGAGCGTAGTTGATCAGCGAAAACATCAGGTCGCCGAATTCCTCCACAGCTTTTTTCTGATCGATTTGCTTATCGTCGGCTATATTGAATTCCTGCTTGAACTCAGCCATTTCCTCTTCCACCTTTTCCCAAACCTGCTCTTTACGCTCCCAATCAAACCCGATTCCACGGGCCTTGTCCTGAATTCTATGAGCTTTTACCATGGCGGGAAGGCTCTTCGGCACGCCACCAAGCACTGATTTGTTGCCTTTTTCCTTAAGCTTAATGCGTTCCCAGTTCTGCTTTACCGCTTCTTCGTCATCGGCCTGTACGTCCGAGTAGATATGCGGGTGACGATGCACCAACTTATCGCAAATACCATGAAGCACATCGGCTACATCAAAACGGCCCTCTTCGTCGGCTATTTTGGCGTAAAAAACCATATGTAGCATAATGTCGCCCAGCTCTTTGCGAATTTCTTCGTGGTCATTCTCCAAAATCGCGTCCGAGAGTTCGTACGTTTCTTCAATGGTAAGGTGACGGATACTGTCTATCGTCTGCTTTTTATCCCAAGGACAATTGAGCCTTAGCTCGTCCATAATAGTCAGCAAACGATCAAAAGCTTCCAGCTTCTCTTTACGTCTTTTGTCTTCTGGCGGGGGAATCAGTGGCATATTCTTTTTTTAACAAAGTTCAACGTTCGGGACATTCCGCCAAAGCGGTAAAGCAAAAATATCTTATAAAAACAGAAACGGCCATCCTCAAATCAGGATAGCCGTTTCTCCGTAAGTTATCTAAACTTAAACGTAAAGCCCTTCTACAGACCAATAACGCTCACCAGTGTCATAGTTAAAGGTCAGAACCTTGGACCCGATAGGCATCTCGGGCAATTTCTTGGCTATAGCCGCCAACGAGGCTCCCGTGGAAATACCGGCGAGTATGCCTTCTTCCCTAGCCAGCTTACGGGTAAACTCGAAAGCTTGGGAAGGCTCTACGTTAATGGCCCCTCTGAGCAAATCAGTTTCAAGGATTTTCGGGATAAATCCCGCACCTATTCCCTGTATCGGGTGCGGACCTGGCGATCCTCCGCCAATAACCGGCGACCCCGCAGGCTCCACAGCGTATGACTTTAGCTTCGGATAACGCTCTTTCAGCGCTTTGGTAACGCCGGTTATGTGCCCGCCGGTACCCACGCCCGTAATCAAATAATCGAAGCCTTCCGGCATATCGGTGATGATTTCCTTGGCCGTTCTTTCAAAATGAACCCGTGAATTGGCCTCGTTTTCAAACTGTTGGGGCATCCAAGCGTTTGTGGTTTCTTCCAACAGCTCGGCGGCCTTGGCTATCGCCCCGCCCATTCCCTTTTCTTTAGGGGTAAGAACCAGCTTGGCTCCGTAAGCGGCCAACAGCCTACGTCTTTCCAACGACATGGATTCCGGCATTACCAGCACAAGTTTGTAACCCTTGACAGCCGCCACTATGGCCAGCCCCACACCGGTATTGCCCGAAGTTGGCTCGATAATCACGCTGTCTCTATGCAACAAGCCCTTTTCTTCGGCCTCTTCCACCATGGCCAAAGCGATACGGTCTTTGATACTGCCACCTGGATTTGCCCTTTCGAGTTTCATCCAAACTTCGATGTCTTTTCCAAAAAGTCGGTTTATGCGCACCAGCGGGGTGTGCCCGATGGTTTCTAGTACGTTGGAAGCTTTCATAAGTCTTAGAACATTGGGTTGGAATCCTTTATACGGATAATGGCACACTGAGTTACAAAATATCAATAATTGTGTTTATTGAAAATATTATTGTCTCGAACAAAGTCAGTTTTTGATCAGTCAAAAATATCTAAACATACTGACAACACTGTTTCGTAGAAGTATATAAACAGAGGCAACACCCTTTGAAACCTCTAAAAAGCCATTTTGAAACGCAAAAACCTATCCGATAACATATTATTATACTGTTTGTCAAGTTCTTGCGTTTGTTTGGTGTTCCGATTTGTATACATTTGCGATCTTTTGTCAAGAGAGTTTATAATAAGAGAGATTCATTATGAATTATGTTGAAGTTGTTGGCTATATAGCCATGGTACTGCTTGCCGTGTCCTTTTTGTTCAAGGACATCAAGAAACTTAGGGTATTCAACACTGTCGGATGCCTTTCGTTTGTGGCCTACGGCCTGTTGTTGGGCGCTTATCCAATTGTCATTGTCAATGCGTTTATTGCGACAGTGAACGTCATTCAGCTTGCGCAGATGAGGAAAAGCGAAGCCGAAGTCTCGTAATTTCAAGGTTTAAGAGAGGATTTCGATAAGGAAAGCCATCCGCATGCGGATGGCTTTTTTTGTTTTTTAAGCTACCGGCTCCCTACAAATTAGGGGTACACGACCGTTTGGGGTACAGATTTTGGCAGTATACCAGTTGGTCCAGGGCACTTTTGCCCTTGCGGATCGGCGAAAGGCCCTGTATGTTCTCAAACCGAACCCACCGACATACGTACCCATCAAGCAACGCCAACAAAGCGGGCAACGCCGGTGTGTCCAAGCTTCCCCCAGCGCAACTGTCGAAAGGCAGGATGAAACGGGAGGCGGCGCTGGACACAGGCGGTGGCGTGGCTGAGCCGGACGATATGTTTGACAGTTCGGAAGATGTGGCCGACGAGCGTCTGGCGGAAGAATTCGAAGCTTTTTTCGGGCGGATGCAGGGCGGGTTGGACTTGGTGGAAAGCTCGCGCAAGCTCGAACCTCAGGAACATTCCCCTTTTTTGCGCCGAGGCCAGGCGCTGGATATAGTGTCCAGCGAGGCCGGCGATGACTCATTTACCCATATCGGAGAGCTGGAAAGCGAAGCCGACGCTCCTCCATTCACCCAAATTGACGTACTGGAAAGCGAAGAGGATGAGGATGAAGCCTACACAAACATTGATGATGTAGACCTTGACAAAGAGCTCAAGGAAATGATACACGGCTCGGACGAGCCGGTGCCTGGCCGGGTATTGGTCATCATCAAAAGGATCTTGGCCCGTAAGGCTGGATTTTCCGATGACTATACAGAAACGCCCATAAAGGTACAAAGGGAAATGGCCCGCGCCCTAAAGGACATGCTGACGGTAAAAGCCGAAAGCGGATGGGATTTTGAACGGGTGTTGGATAAGTTCGAAGCTTTTATCGACGCAGTAGACACCACCGTCGGGCTGATAGACACCGTAAGCGGCTATGTAAGCGAACTGACAAAAGGCGACGTGTCGGCGAAAGCCGAGGCCGTATCCGAATATTGTGGCGCCATAAGCAGTGTGTTGGGCGTGATTTCCCCCATAATCGCCGTATTTAAGCAGGCCGCCAAAGTAAAATCCTGCTTCTCTGACGACGAGGAAGTCTTTACTACCGGCGACAAGGCAAGGGAAGTTATCACTCTTGGCCGTACCTTGGCCTCGGCCGGCAGAGCCATACTGGTAGCCACCAAGGATGTAATGGGACTGGTTACCAAGATACCGGGACCGCTAAAAAGCGCCGTTCCGGGCCTTTCCATAGTGATTGCCGCCATTGAAATAGCTTTGCGGAGCCTGGATTTGTGGCGGGATGTGCGCAACTACATGAGCATGGGCCGCTCCAAAGACAGGATGCGAAAATCACTTTCCGCCTCCGATTCCTTCGAAGGGTTGTTTACTGAAAAAGGGGCCACCAATACCGAAACCCTCCGACGTATGTCAACAGGCAGTAAATCCTCGTACACACTATCCAGTATGGCTCAGGAATACGAGCTGGTACGCGACCTGAAGAAGGTAAACCGCAAGCGAATTATCCGCGAATCTATGCGGATAGCCATAGCCGGCATGAACCTTACGGCCGACGCGCTCAAGATAGCCGGCGTATCGGCGCAAGCCGGATTGGCGCTTAACATTTCAAGTTCGGTGTTGGGCACGGGTTCCACCGCATTCCGTAAAGTCAAACAGAAATGGCATGACAAGGGGTATGGCAACCAAGAGAAGACATCACGCGCAAAAGACAAGGCCAGAATACGCCAAGTGCGGGTAATTTTCAGAATGATCTCCAGCCTTGACTCAGAGGACACGGTGAAAGCCTCGGAAGTAGCCTCTTATATCCGCGCCTCGGGCTGTTCGGTGCAGAAGTTTGTCCGCCACAAAGACAAGACAAAGGGAAGGGTGAAGATGCTTTACGGCGCTTTGAAGAAGAGGGAAGGCTAAGCGTTTCCTGATAAAACTACCCGCAAAAGGGAAGGTCCGAAAGGGCTTTCCCTTTTTTCGTACTCGGTCACTAGCGCCAACACAGCGTGTTAGGTTTTCCTACAAAGTACATCACACCCACTATTTCAGTATGTTTGATTTTCTTATTTAGGGAAATAAAACAGTTATATACTGACTCTCTATTGGTTACATACTGGATAAAAGATACAAACATAGTATGTAACCAGTAGATACATACTGGGTTTTATGCTATTACATACTATATTTTGAATAGAGATATACTGGATTTTGGAGGCGAAAAAGCGTAAAAAAATCCGAAAACGGGGGTTTTCGGATTCCAACAGGGTTTGAATAATCCCCCAATACAGGCAAACAAGAGGGATTTCGTTTAAACTTTGGGTATTTTCTCAATATGGGAGGCGACACTTTCCAGCCTTTTTGATGTCGGCAAGTTAACCAGAAAAGACCGTTCAAAGTACAGCCCAGCGTAATCGGGTAAGTGTCAGGGAGATTTCACCTTGGCTTAGGGGTGACATTTTATCAGGATTTAAAGGCTTTCTCCAGATATCGAATTGCATTTTTCACTAATGATAATTGTTTTTTATGAAGCCTAATATGTACCTTAATCCTGATTTTTACTTTTTAACTTTAAAGATAAGCTTATGAACGACACCGAATTTGAGACAAAAGAAGAGTCGGTAAGAACGCAAGCGACCGTAAACAAAGGCCAAATAGGTAAGCCTTCGCCCGCATTTGTGGCGGCCTCATGGGCTGCTTTGTTTATCGGAATTGTAGCCTATAATATAGGATTGTTGAACGCAGTAATGGAGTTGAACGAGAAAGGGTACTACTTCGCCATACTGTTGTTTGGGCTTTTTTCGGCGGTTTCGGTACAAAAAAGTGTCCGTGACAGGCTTGAGGGCGTGCCCGTATCAAATATATATTACGGTATCAGCTGGGTTTCGATGGTGATATCGGTACTGCTGTTAGTGGCTGGCCTGTGGAACGCCACGCTAGAGCTTAGCGAAAAGGGCTTCTACGGTATGTCTTATACGCTTTCCCTCTTCGCCGCCATATCCGTACAAAAGAACGTTCGGGACTTACAGGCCTTTGAGTAGGCGCCTCCCGGCTTGGGCTTCGGCCTAAAACTACGGAACCTTCCCCCGTTATCGCTTGGGGGAAGGTTCCGTTTTTTTTAAGGAAAAAGGACTTTTTTCAAGATATCGCAAGCCGTTTCGATTTCCTCAATAGTGTTGTATCTACTGAAAGAGAAACGGATAGATACCCGATCCTTACGCTCACCAAGGGCCATCAAGACATGCGATCCCTTTTGGGCGCCACTGCTACAGGCGCTTCCACCCGTCGCTGACACTCCCTGAAGGTCAAGGCTAAAGAGCAAAGTGGCGGTATCCATACTGGTGGGGATGCTCACACTCAGTATCTTGCACAGGCTATGGTCCGAATCGGCCGAAGCTCCGTTGAAGAGAACGCCGGGGATATCCGCCTTGAGTCTTTCGATCATGCGGTTCTTTAGGCCCAGGATATGCTCCCTGTCCCTTTCCAAGTTGGCATACGCCAATGTCAATGCCGAGGCCAAACCTACGATGGCATACACGTTCTCGGTACCCGAACGGAGACCTTTTTCCTGTCCTCCCCCTTGCATGTGCGCGCTAATCTTATGGCCTTTGCCCAAATAAAGAAAGCCGATACCCTTAGGACCATGGAACTTATGCCCCGTTCCGGAAAGCGCGTCGATATGCATCTCCTTAGGATCGATACGCTCAAAACCTAACGACTGCACCGCATCGGTGTGGAAGAAGGCACCGTACTCATGGCAAAGATCGCCCACACGCTTAAGGTCGGTGAGGTTTCCTATCTCGTTATTGCCATGCATCAACGACACCAACGCCTTTGGCGACTTCTTAAGAAGCGCTTCCAAGTCTTGCATATCGACCAATCCGCTGGCATCAAGCTTTACTTTATATACCGGAATACCCGCTTGGGCGCCTATATATTCGGCGGTTTTGAGCGTAGCGCTGTGTTCCAAAGGCGAAGTGATGATAGCTTCGCAACCGAGATCACGCACGGCTCCATGTAATATGATGTTTGTGGATTCGGTACCACCTGCGGTGAAATATACCTCGGCGCTGGTTACGTTCAGCTCCTTGGCTACAGCTTTTCGGGCGCTTTCCACCGCGGCGCGGGCTTGCCGGCCGTGGGTATGTGGCGTAGAAGGGTTGCCGTGGTGCTGTATAAGGTATGGCTTCATGGCCTCAAAGGCCTCCGGCGCCAAGGGCGTAGTGGCGGCGTTGTCAAGATAAATGCTCATGGCTATGGCTTCTAAACAAAAAAGGGAAGCCGTTCGGGCCTCCCTATATATCCTTAAACGGTGTTTTCTCAGTCGTTAACCGACTCGGAAATCACTTCCTTAATGTCAGTGATAATCTTGTTTGCCAAGTGGTTGGCGGTAGATTCCGAAGACGATTCGGCGTAAATACGGATGATAGGCTCGGTGTTCGACTTACGCAAGTGTACCCACTCCTTATCAAACTCAATCTTAACTCCGTCGATATCCGTAACGGGATTCTTAGAGTATTTGCCTTTGATCTTATCCATGATTTGGTCAATATCCAAATCAGGAGTAAGCTCAATCTTGTTTTTAGAAATGAAGTAATTAGGGTAAGTGCTACGCAACATTGACACTGATTTGCCGAATTTGGCCAAATGTGTCAGGAATAATGCGATGCCCACCAAAGCGTCACGGCCAGCGTGCAGTGTAGGGTAAATAATTCCCCCGTTTCCTTCACCACCGATAATGGCGTCGGTCTCACGCATTTTGTGCACCACATTAACCTCACCTACGGCTGCGGCGTTGTATTCCACACCGTGTTTCTCGGCTACATCCCGCAAGGCTCTCGACGAAGAGAGGTTCGAGCAAGTGTTGCCTGGTGTTTGTGAGATAACGTAGTCGCCTACGGCTACAAGCGTATATTCCTCACCAAAAGGAGTTCCATCTTCGCAAATCAGCGCCAAGCGGTCCACGTCAGGGTCAACTACAACACCGAGGTCATAGTTTCCGCTGGCCACTTCGCTAGAAAACTGAACGAGGTTTTCGGGAAGAGGTTCCGGATTGTGAGGGAAATGCCCGGTAGGTTCGCAGTAGAAACGTCCGATTTCGCTTACGCCCAGAGCTTCGAGAAGCTTAGGTACGGCGATTCCTCCCGAAGAGTTTACGGCGTCTACGGCCACTTTGAAGTTACTCTCCTTAATAGCCTCAACATCCACTAACGGAAGTTCGAGGATTTGACGGATATGCTCGTCGATGTAAGTATCGTTGAGCGAGTATTTGCCCAGTTCTTTTACCGGAGCAAAATCGAACTCTTCTGCCTCTGCCAGACGCAAAACCTCGGCGCCATCAGCACCTGAGATGAATTCGCCTTTTTCGTTGAGGAGCTTCAGTGCGTTCCACTGAATCGGGTTATGGCTAGCGGTGAGGATGATTCCGCCTCCCGCCTGTTCGGCCGGTACGGCTATTTCCACCGTAGGAGTGGTGGACAGCCCAAGATCGACCACGTCAATGCCCAATCCCACTAGGGTAGAGGAGACGAGCTGGGAAATCATTTCGCCGGAAAGGCGCGCGTCCCTGCCGATAACAATTTTCTTGTTTCCCGTTGTCTTTTTGACCCATGTTCCGAAAGCCGCCGCAAACTTTACGGCGTCGACAGGCGTCAGCGCTTCGCCGACTTCACCACCTATGGTGCCTCGAATGCCGGAAATCGATTTAATTAGCGTCATTGACTGTGTATGGAATGTTAATGCCCAAATTTAACCAAAAAAAAATATATAAAATCAAAAATGCCAGATTGCTACTAGCTGAATTTCGACAGTACCTTATCCACTTCGTTGTCAGGTTCTTGGTTTTTGCATTGCTCTCCGGGCTCTTTGCCACAGAAACTGCATTTTTCACCCTCCTTGTTTAGGAAAGGGCTTTGGGAAGCGCAAGTACCTTTGAACTGTCCGTTTTTGACGAAGATCAGCCTCACGGACATCAGGGCGAAAAACAGCCCTATCATCACGATTCCCAATATTATTGTCGTAGTCATAGCAAACGGATTGATTAGTTGCGCAAATCTACATAAATAAGGTTTTAAACCCCCTAACATTTGTCAAAGTTTAACCTCTTTTATATCTATAAGGACAACGCTTTCAGGCTAATGTCGTATTTTGCGTGGGCTTTTGGGCTCGTAAAGGCTACGGGCTTCTGTTTTATTTTCTCATTTTGCCGTGTCTCGATTAGGGAAATATACTGTTGCGGTTTCCATATTATGTTACCTTGGAGTGCTTGTTCACCCAAGTACTTTTTGGCCAGTGTCTTTCCTGACCTTGCTGATTCCCGTACTATTATTAGTTAATTTGATATTGCTGATATTGAGCCTGAAGAAACCGAAAGGTATTTTGTGGCCATTGACAGGATTACTGGCCGGAATATTCTTCATCTTTTCAACCGTATCTATCTCTCCTTTAGCAGATCCCAAAGAGGCCGACTTCAGCGTACTTACCTACAATGTCCGCAACTTTTCGGAAGAATCGCCAAAACGGAAGGACCTGTACGTAGCTTCTGAAGGCATGGTCAACTGGGTAACCTCCGTTAACGCCGACGTGAAATGTTTTCAGGAATACACTCCTGCCAGGCTCAAGGTTGACAAAAAACTGAAAGCAGACGGCTATTCGCTCACCCCTTGGAAATACCCGGGAGACCGCTATGCCGGATCACTCGTAATCGCCAGCCGGTTTCCCATACTTAAATCGGGAAAGGTCACTTTGTACAAGAAAAAACCGATAAGCCGGATAAACGGAGCCGTATTCGCCGATTTGAAAGTAGCGAACGATACGATAAGGGTATACAACGCCCACCTCCACTCGATGGGAATTAACCAAAATGACGTTACGGACAAAGACCGCCTCATCAACACATATAAGCGTACCGGCAATAAGCTAAAGTACGGCATGGCCAAACGCGCCGAACAAGTCAATATACTTTTGGAACATATTGAAGCCAGTCCTTACCCGGTAGTCCTTTGCGGAGATTTTAACGATCCGCCCTACACATACAGCTATTTCAAACTTAAGCAGAAGCTAGGCAACGCTTTCGAACGGGCGGGCAACGGTTTTGGATTTACATTTAACGGAAAGCTTTTCTTTTTGAGAATAGACCAGCAGTTTTTTGGGAAGGGTATTGACGCCGTGGCCTACAAAACGATGGACAAGATCGCTTACTCTGACCATTTTCCCGTAATGTCGTGGTACAAATTGTCCAACGACTGATTTTTTTGGAAAATGCCTTGAAAAATCACGTCATGAGACATGTGGCAATTATAATAATCATTTTTTTATTCGTCTTAGAATGATTTTTTTTCGTTAAAAAGAACAATGTGCGTTTCTCCGTGCCCGTTCAGTCGGGAGTCCAATCTTATCCTCTCAGAATTTCTCTATCCGAAACCGTCTAATTAGTTATGGTTGCCGTAAAAAACGCTGTCTCAGGTGCCCGGGTGGCGTCCGGTAAAATTCCAAAACCGCTGAAAGTCTTAATCCTAGGTAATAACCCCATAAGTCTGGGCGAAGTATTCGAAGTCCTTGACGGGCGTGAGTTCGCTGGGCAGAAATTTAGCGTTGACGTGTGTTTTGACGCGTACGATTGTCTGCGCAAACTACGTAACGGTACTGCTTTCGATTGCGTCATCATTGACGATACGCTAGGCATTTCCGAAATGCGCAAGCTCTTTTCGGGAATGAAAGAGGGAAAAGCAACGCAAAACTTTCCAGTATCGATGATAAAGAGCGACAACCACCATTCGGTGCCGTTTTCGGGCATATTCGATTTCATTCTGCGCGAAGACATGAACTTGGCAAGGTTGAACAACACGATCACCAGGTCGATAAATTTCTCAAGAAGGTCTGATTTTCAGACTTAAGGCACTCGTTTTGAGTGACGTTTCGGGAAGCGGGTAAATACGAAAAAGCGTATTTATCCGCTTTTTTTTGTGTTTTAAACGCTTTTCAGGAACTGATTTTTATCTATAAAGCCAAGGAGTCTTACTTTTTTTTATCGGATTAGTACCTTTGGCCTATGGCAAAACCCGATACGATGCCCAAAACCACTTGCTACCACTGCGGCGATAACTGCGAAGAAGAACGACTACATTTTGACAATAAAGATTTTTGTTGCCAAGGATGTAAAACCGTATACGAGATCCTGAATGAAAACGGGCTGGATAATTATTATGCCTTAAGCGACCAGCCCGGGCTCGCCATGCGAAAGAAGAGCGACAGCGAAGCGTTCGCCTTTCTAGACAATGAGGAAATCAAACGGCGCTTGGTTGATTTCAGCTCGGAGGATCTGGTGAGGGTCACTTTCTATCTGCCGGCTGTCCATTGCAGTTCCTGCATCTGGCTCTTAGAAAACCTGTACAGGCTCAGGCCGGGAATCAGGCAATCGAGGGTCAACTTCGTAAAAAGAAAAGCCACCTTCGCTTTTCATCCCTCCGAAATCAGCCTCAGGGAACTCGCCGAAGTGCTGGACGCTCTGGGTTATCCGCCATACATCAGTTTGGAAGAGGACGGAAAGAAAAAGCGCAAAAAGGCGAACCGCTCGCAATATCTCAAAATCGGGGTGGCGGGTTTTGCCTTCGGCAATATTATGTTGCTGAGCCTTCCCGAATATTTTGGCTTCGAAGGCCTGTCCGATGACGATTTTTACCGTCAGTTTTTCTCTTACGCCAATATCCTGCTTTCCCTGCCGGTAATATTCTATTGCGCTTCGGACTATTTCAAATCAGCGCTACAGGGATTGAAGGAGCGATATATCAACATCGACGTGCCCATCGCTTTGGGTATACTCACGCTTTTTTCAAGAAGCATGTACGAGGTTTTTGTCGGTGGCGGTCCCGGTTATTTCGATTCATTGGCCGGTTTGCTATTTTTCCTTTTGGTGGGAAAATGGTTTCAGGGTGTTTCCTACGACAGTTTGTCTTTTGAGCGGGATTACAAATCTTACTTTCCCCTTGCGGTAAACAGAATCGGGGAAGACGGGGAAAAGGAAGTGGTTCCGGTAGCCGATCTGGCCGTTGGCGACAAAATCGTGATAAGAAACGGGGAAATCATTCCTTCGGATTCGGAACTTATCAGCGATCGGGCGCATGTCAATTACAGCTTTGTGACGGGCGAGGCCGACCCCGTAACCTTGGAAAAAGGCGCTTATATCTACGCCGGCGGCAGACAGGAAGGGCAGAGCGTCACGGTAAAAGTGAAAAAGCCCGTTTCCAGAAGTTACCTGACGGAACTGTGGAACCAAGAGGCTTTCAAAAAAAGCGACGCCTCGTCAAGGGAACAACTGATCAACGTAATCAGCAAATACTTCACGCTGGCGGTGCTTCTGATCGCCGGAAGTACGGCGGCGTACTGGATGCTTGAGGATCCTTCGAAAACGGTGGGCGCTTTTACGGCGGTGTTGATTGTCGCCTGTCCTTGCGCATTGGCTTTGGCCGCTCCGTTTGCGTTGGGCACCGCCCAGCAGATCTTGGGACGGGAAAAAGTATATCTGAAAAACCCGGCCGTAGCCGAACGCCTGTCGGCGATTACGGACGTGGTATTCGACAAAACCGGAACATTGACGCACGCCGGCGAAAGCGAAGTGGAATTTGAGGGGGAAACCCTAACGCAAGAATCCCGAGACGCTTTGCTGGCGATGACTCAGCACTCTACCCATCCGCTTAGCAGGAAGGTTTTCAAATTTTTGGGAGAAAACCCGAAAGCTACGGCAGAGGATTTCAAAGAAATCGAAGGAAAAGGACTGGAAGCTAACGTTGGCGGAAAGTTGTACCGCCTTGGGAGCGCCAAGTTTGTCGGGGCGAAAAAGGATAATGAAAACGAACTTTTGAGAACGCAGGTTTACGTGAGCGAAGACGGGCAGGTTCTCGGCCGGTTCGTGATGTCAAACCGATACCGTTCGGGCCTGGAGACTCTTTTGAGCGATCTGGGCAAGCGGGTGAACGTCCATGTCCTTTCGGGCGATAACGAGTCGGAGCGGGAGCGCTTGGAAAAGATATTCCCGCAGGGAAGCGAAATGCGTTTTGACCAATCTCCGCACGACAAGCTGGAATTTATAAAAGAGCTAAAAAGCCGGGGAGGCAACGTCATGATGCTGGGCGACGGCCTGAACGACGCCGGAGCGCTAAAACAAAGCGACGTGGGCGTAGCCGTAACCGAAGAGGTCGGGGCGTTTACACCGTCTTGCGACGCGATTATGCAAGCCGACAGTTTGGCCAGACTTGGCGTTTATCTACGCTTTTCGAAAGCCGTTCGGAGAGTGATTCTGGCGGGATTCGTCGTATCGTTCCTTTACAACATCGTCGGCCTTTCATTCGCTGTAAGCGGCGCCCTGACGCCTGTGCTTTCCGCTATCCTAATGCCGGTGAGCAGCGTGACAGTTGTAGCTTTCTCTACCTTGATGAGCCACCTTACGGCCCGAATGGAAGGGATAAGAAAACACTACTAAAAGTTCTTGTAAAGAAAAACGGCGCAGAATGTATTTCACTCTGCGCCGTTTTTCTTTTCTTTATTCCAATTCCACCAGCTTAAAACCTTCGCCGTGGACGGTCAGAATCTCGATCGTATTGTCCGGCTTAAGGTATTTTCGAAGCTTCGCTATATACACGTCCATACTCCGGGCATTGAAGTAGCTGTCGTCGTTCCAAAGGGTTTTCAGCGCTACGGAACGCTCAAGAGTACTGTTCCTATTCATGCAAAGAAGCTTCAGCAAACCGGCCTCTTTGGCCGTAAGCCGGCGATCGTCGGTCCCTTGGATTCTTAGGTCGCGGGTTTCGCTGTCAAACTCCGTTTTCCCGATTTTATAAGCCGAAACGCTGTCTTCGGTCTTGTTTTTACCCGAATTTTCGGCCCTTCTGAGTATCGCCTGAATCCGCAGGAGGAGTTCCTCCATGCTAAATGGCTTTGTCATATAATCATCGGCCCCGAGTTTGAAGCCTTTGATCGTGTCTTCCTTCATGGATTTGGCCGTGAGGAAGATTATGGGAACCTCCTTATCCTTTTCCCGAATATCTTTCGCCAAGCTGAACCCGTCTTTTTTCGGTAGCATGACATCGAGTATGCATAAGTCGAAAGTATCTGACCGAAAAGCTTCCAGCCCCGATTCCCCGTCGGTTCTGAGGGTGGGTTCGAAGCCCTTTACGGTTAGGTATTCGCTTAGGATCTGGCCCAAGTTCGGGTCATCCTCAACGAGTAGGAATTTCTGCTTGCTCATAAGGTAATACGATTTCAAAAGTGCTTCCTTTGCCCGGCATCGACGATACTGATATACGTCCTTTCATGGCTTCCACCATCATTTTTACGTATGCAAGGCCCAAACCAAAACCTTTCACATTGTGCACGTCGCCGGTGGATATGCGGTAAAATTTATCAAAAATATGCCTAATCGCCTCTTTGCTCATCCCGATTCCGTTATCGGAGATCCGCAAGCGCAGGCCAATATCCGTACTTTCGGTGTGTACCGAAATAAGCGGCGCCTTGTCTACGCAGTATTTCACGGCGTTGTCCAGCAAATTGTCTATGATATTGGAGAAATGCAACGGGTCGATTTCCACCACGTGGCGCTTCGCGTTTAGCAAAATATCTATCCGGCCGTTACGCTTGTCCACTTGCAGGTTAAAGTTCTGGACGGCTTTCATAATGAGCTGGTGGGCGTCCACTTTTTCAAAATGAAGGCTGAAATCCTTGCGTTCCAGCTTCGCTATCTGCAATACTTTTTCCACTTGAGAACCCAGCCTTTGGTTTTCTTCCTTAATAATCCCGAGATAACGATCCAGAATTCCGGAATTCGCCCGCATATCCGGATCGCCAAGCGCTTCGCAGGCCAAGGAAACGGTGGAAATCGGCGTCTTGAATTCGTGGGTCATATTGTTGATGAAATCGTTTTTCATCTCCGAGAGTTTTTTCTGCTTGATAATAGTCAGAATGGAAAACACAAAACCGTAGACGATTACGCCCAACAGGATTACGGCCGCCAAAAGCCGCAACCAGACACTAAGGAAAATAAAGACATTCTGTTCGGGAAAATACACCTTCAGGTAATAAGGGCTCCCGAGTATATCATTGGGAAACAGGCTAATACGAAACTTAGAATTGGCGAGTTTGCGCAAATGTGTGTTTCTATTTTTGTAAATATTGCTGATCTGCGCCGTATTTCCCTTGGTGTTTCTGACTACGTAAAAGAACGGCAGGTCAAGCCCCCGGCGCCCAAGCTCGGCGTGCATCAGCGAATCGAGCACGTTGGGATCTATACGGTTGTTTATCTTCCGTTCCTTGGCGTACAGTTCGTTGAGCACTACGGTAATCATCTGGGTTCTTTCCCGGACTTTTCGCTCAAACTTGTCTCCAAAAGTCAAAACGGAGTCCATACGTTCGTCGATATGACGGATTTTCACCTTGAGCCTATCTTCGTCGGCGTTGTTTTGTACGGCGTCGCTTTTTACGGTGTAAAGCAATGACAAAGCATTGTCCTTATCGTTGATATCCACCGAAATCTCGTTTTGGGGAGCTTCCGGAACAGTGTCTTCCAAACCGATATCGAAATTCGCCTCCACGCCCCAGTTATTATAAAGAGTCAGAGTGTCCATCTCTTTATGATAACTCCTTTGCCCGTCAGGGAAAAAGGTGTTTTGGGTCACGTACAGGACTTCCCGCTGTTCCAGACGTTCCGAAACGGCGCTGAGCGCGTCATGAACCGACTGCTTGAACTTCACCCTGCTCTCGGACATCGCTTCGATAATCCAATACGACTGCAAAGCCGTCAGGCCGACAAGCGCCACGGTCATCAGCGCTATAATAAAGTTGAGTCTTCGTTGCGTCATTACGCTTATTTATGAAAAAGAAGGCGCTAGCTAGCCTTCAAGCTTATTCAAAGTTCAGTTCCTGAAGATAATCCGGCGTGATCGTCTCCTTGGCGTCCGAAAGCGTAAAGCGTGAGTAGGCGTTCCAGATAGCGTTAAACAGCTCGGCATCGCCCGATCCCATCACGAAAAGCGTATCGGGACGGTACCACTCCATAAACGGTTCCGCTTTTTCTTTCGTAATTCCCAAAGTTGTCATCACCACCTCCAGGCTATATCTTTTCTCATAGGCCCTGTCTTCAGCATTCAGAGCCTCTTCAGCTTCCAACACTTTCATCAGCCTGCGGGCATTTTTAGCTTTTTTCGAAAAAAAGGAAAACGGCGACATCCCCGGAGTGTTTCCCCATCCCTCCATAGTGATTTGGGTAGCTTGCCGTCGGTTTTGCCATTCCCACAGTTGCTCCTGTTCACGGGCGTCGGCATTTGTCGCAAATTCCCATTTTTTCAATGAGTCCATCGCCTGATAATAGGCCTTGAGCATGGAGTGCCCTTTGAACTCTAAAGTGGGAAGCATGTAAACCTTTCTGTTCAACAGAATCGCTCCTTCGAACTTTTCGACCTCTCCCGCAAGGAAAAGTGTATCCTTAAAGTTAAGATGACTCACCCGAAGCGTATCACTATCACGGGCCGTGAATTTAAAAGCGCCGCTTTTGTCCGATACCGACCGCAACGTACCGGCTACGGTGACTACCGCTCCCACCACGGGTTTGGCTGTCGCAGAATCGGCAAGACGCAAATGGATATCAACATACTTTTGTTGCCCAAAAGACTCGTTCGGTGTGAATATCACCAAAGAAAAAAAGACCAAGCATGCGGTAAGTAGCTTTATCATATCCACGGTTTCCTTTCAAAGAAACGTTAAATCCGTTTACGAATAGACGTCCGTAAGCCAAAAAATGTTAAATGAATGGCTTTTCAAGCATTCTGGGCCGGTTTCCTTCCTCTAGGATTATGTTTTTGTTAGCTAAAAATTTCGTCAATCTTAATCCGTCAAAACAGTGTTTCACGCTCGGCCATTAAAGTTATCCACGGGATATGCACATCTAACCGGAAAGGTTTTCCACACTGTGGACAAGTACTGTGGATAATCAAGTGTTCCACGGTTAAAACACTGGTTAAGCCACTTTTTAGGATCTTGACATCCTCATAAACGAATTTTAAGCAGAATTTGCGCGAGCTTTTTTGTGGAACATCACAACAACCAAATCACTTTTCCACACTGTGGATAAACCCTGTGGATAACCAGGTTTCCGCAACAAAACCAAAACCTTACGTGGAACATTTCCGGAAAATGACAATTAAAGTGGCAAAAAGGCATTGAGGGTCTTAGTTTTCGACCGCCTCAACTTTACGCTGACACTTTGGCTAGTAGGACTTTCCCGGTGTTGCCTGCTTACGGCGCTGATGGCGTAGGTGTAAGTTTTCCCTTTCTTGGCACTTCGGTCCGTAAAAATCTGCGCTTCGCCCGATACCCGGCGTATTTTGGCCAAGATATTGGCTGGGTTATCCGGATCAAAAGGCGTATCTGACTCCGTACGGTAGATTACGTAGTAAACGCTGGGGTTTCCGGCGGGCTCTTTCCACTTCAGCCTAATTCCCTCAAAACGGTTGCCCTCGACGGAAACCACCTTCGGAGACTTGATCCGCTTCTCCTTTTTCCAAGGCATCACGGGAATGATCGCAGGATGGCGATATTTTTCACTTTTCAAATTTTCGGCTACGCCCAAAGGATTGTCCAAAAGGCTTCGGGAGCTGAAAAAAGCGTTGCCGCATACTTCCATATTCTGACGATTCAGGTCAATCTGCCTCATAATTTCGTCAGGTTTTCCCCAATTCCGGTCCACTTTCGTATCACCCACCTTATATAATGCCTGGCCGATGAACAATTGGCGTCCGTAACTGTGTTCGGCCCACCAATCGAGCAGTTTTGCGTAGTCGGCGGGGTTATAGCCGACGCTCCAATACAATTGCGGCGCCACGTAATCTATCATTCCTTTACGAAGCCAGAGCAGAACGTCGGCGAAAAGATGATCGTAATTCGTAACGCTGGCCCTTGAGTCCGAACCGTTCGGGTCTTGGCTCTTGTTTCTCCAAACCCCGAACGGACTGATTCCGAATTTGACATGTGGCCGTTCCGAACGGATCCGGTAGGAGAGGTTGCTTACAAAAGCCGTCACATTCGCCCTGCGCCAGTCCGGTTTCGGGATTCTGGCGTCCGTTTGCGCCAGATATTCGCGCTCGTCAGGAAAGTCTTGCCCACGGACCGGATAAGGATAGAAATAGTCGTCCATATGCACGGCGTCGATATCGTAATGGCGAACCGCTTCCATTACAGCCGACGTGACGAACGCCCGGGCTTCCGCCGAACCTGGATTGTAATAGTAGCGATTTCCGTATTTAACAAACCATTCCGGATGCAAACGCATCGGGTGCCTTGAGGAAAGCTTGGAAGTGTCGGACCCAGCCGTAGCTCTGAACGGATTGAACCAAGCATGGAATTCCATATTCCTACGGTGCGTTTCCTCCACCATAAAGCGCATCGGGTTATAAAACTGCCCCGGAGAACGATCTCCCTGTTTTCCCGTCAGGAATTCGGACCAAGGCTCGAAAGAGGACGGATAGAACGTATCGGACACTGGCCGTACCTGCACGATTACGGTATTGATATTCATCGCCGAGAGGCTGTCCAGTATTTCCAGAAATTCCTCCCTTTGCTTTTGGCCGTCAAGGCCGGGTTTGGAAGGCCAGTCGATATTAAAAGCCGAGGCGATCCAGGCGGCCCGGACTTCTCGTTTAGGATGCGGAGTTTGCGCTCCCGCACACAACGCGAGCGTAAGCAGGGCGGTCATCAGAAAAAATATGCGGGGCTTCATACGTGGACAATTTTGGGGTAATGGCCGGTATTTTGATTTTCCTATTGTCGCAATTTAATGAAAGCCGGAAATTTTTAATCTTTTGGTCGGATAAACGGTAAAGGAAAGGCATTGGCCTTGGCTGAAAAACACCTCGATCCGCTATTTATATTTATAATAGAATTCACCTTAAAAGTTTCTCATTGTCGATTAATGCGGTTAGTTTTATGTGACGCGCCGGTGCGGAAGAACGGCACTCGGACGGCCCTCCGGCGCTTTTTCCGGAACTTCCGGAAACTCATAATACGATAGCGGCTACAAAATGACAGGATTGGATACAATTCCGTACCCACTTGCAGACCAGACAATTCCAATATCGGAGTCCGCAGTGACCTGTACCGCGCTGTCGCTTAGTCATGGATTGTTAACGAACGGGAAGATTAATGAAGGTTATCGCTGATAGCGGCTCGTCCAAGACTTTATGGCGGGTATACGCCAACCAGCGCCTGTCCGCCGAAATCAAGACGCAGGGGCTAAACCCCGGAGGCATGGAGCTGAGGGATTTTGAGGAACGGATGACGGGGTTCGACTATTGGAGCGACTCTATTCAGGAAGTTTATTTTTACGGAGCTGGTTGCGTAGGCCAAGGAAAGGTTTTTATGGAAGAAGCCTTGGCCAAAAAATTCCCGAAAGCCCAAATTACGGTAGAAAACGACTTGCTGGGAGCGGCAAGGAGCCTGTACGGAAACGAACCGGGATACGTCGGTATTCTGGGAACGGGATCGAACGCCTGTTTTTACGACGGCGAAAACCTGATACGCCGGCGGGGCGGTCACGGCTATCTCCTCAGCGACGAGGGCGGAGGCTACTACCTCGGCCGTCAGCTGTTGGCCGATTATATGAACGGCCAGATTCCGGAAGACCTTAGGGAACTGTTGGAAAGGGCCTTTGGCCTGAATCCGCAAAACCTTGTGGCGAAAGTATACGGAGCTTTCCAGCCGAACCGTTACGTGGCGGGCTTCTCCCTTTTTGTGAAAGACAATATCGGCCATCCGTATCTCCAACGTTTGGTAGCTTACGGCTTCCGCGATTATTTCAAAACCACATTCGCCAACAAGAGCTTCTACGCCGGCGATTATCCCGTACGCTTTATCGGATCGGTAGCCGTGGCTTATGAGGATATTCTGCGCGAAGTGGCCGTGGATTTCGATATAGTGGTAAAAACCATAAACCGGGACCCGATGAGCGGTCTGGAGCTTTATCATAACTGTGTGAACCTAGAGACAAAGCATGAGCACGACTGAGGCTGATTCGCTGTATGACGGTCTGGAAAAAATGTCGACCGAGGCGATTCTGGAAGGGATAAACAACGAGGATAGGAAAGTGGCCGTGGCTGTGGGAAAATCCATCCCGAGTATAAGTCTTTTGGTAGACAAGATAACGGAAAGAATGAGCGCCGGAGGGCGTCTTTTTTATATAGGGGCGGGGACCAGCGGTCGCTTGGGCGTGGTTGACGCTTCTGAATGCCCACCCACGTTTGGCGTTCCGCACGAGCTGGTTGTCGGCGTTATCGCCGGAGGTGACGGAGCTATCCGCAAAGCGGTGGAATTCGCCGAAGACGACGAGGAACAAGCCTGGCGGGATTTGGAAGCGCAAGGAATATCCGAAAAGGACTGTTTGGTGGGCATCGCAGCTTCCGGGCGCACGCCTTATGTCTTGGGCGGATTGCGCATGGCCAGACAAAAAGGGCTTTTAACCGGATGCGTCGTTTGTAACGAAGGTTCCGTTGTCGCCAAAGCTTGCGAATATCCGGTGGAAGTTGTAGTAGGACCCGAGTTCGTAACCGGAAGTACCCGGATGAAAGCGGGAACGGCCCAGAAAATGACCCTCAATATGCTCACCACATCGGTGATGATCAAATTGGGAAAAGTCCGTGGCAACAAGATGGTGGACATGCAACTGAGCAACCATAAGTTGGTGGACCGGGCCGTGAAAATGGTAATGGCCGAGGCCTCGGTGAACGAGTCGGAAGCCAAACGACTTTTAGACAAGTATGGATCGGTAAGATCAGCTGTTGACAACAAGGAATAACTTTTAGAGCATTATACTTCAACATATAAAAGCCTCCGCAATAAAAGAATCTGACTTTACTGCGGAGGCTTTTTCTGTTAAAATTTTTCAGTTGATTTGCCCTAACCATTAACGGGCGTGATTGTTGGCATTTTCTTTGAATTCCAAAAGTGTCCTCCTATAGGAGGCAGGAGTATCAACCCCAACAACCAAACCCAATGTTAACGAATATCACCAACCAAAACACCAGAACAGCCGGCACGAAAAAGAAACTGCTGTCCATCGGATTAATTTTTATCCTGATTGGTGTGTTGAGTTCTAAACCCCTAGCTCAAATTAAAGTTAAGGAAGCCGGTCCGAGCAACGTTTCAAGTTTTGGCGCTCCCGTTACACCGCCTTCAGGGGAAGGCGGAGACGGAACACCCGAAGAAGAAGGTGGGCCTGAGGTACCTATTGGCAACAAAGCACACCTGCTCTTACTCTCGGGCGTAATCTTAGCGTGGCGTTTCCTTTTGAAGAAAGAAGAACAACGGCTTCAAACAGAATAAAGAACCGAACGAATGCCTACATTTTCACATAGTCGGGATTCGGCAAGGGCATATTCGCTTCGGAACGGCGTAACCAGCGCTTCAGCTTCTTTTTCATGGCTTCGGTTTTCTTCGGATATTTTGCCGCAAGATCAGTGGTTTCGGCCAAATCATCCTTTAGGTTAAAAAGCCTAATTTTTTCCGTTTCATAATTCCAGATCAACTTCCAATCACCTTCCCTCATGGCTCCACCCATCGAGTTGTCCGTTTCTTTTCTATGATGTGGAAAATGCCAAAAGATAGCCCTGTCCGTTTCTTCCGAATTCTTTACCAGCACTTTACGAATACTTTTTCCTTCCAAAAAGGAATACTTCCTTGATCCGATATCCGCGATATCCAGAATTGTAGGATAAAAATCCGGGCTTGTCACCAATGATCCATTTCTGGTATTCGGGGCCGTTTTACCAGGCCATTTCACAATCAAAGGCACTCTTACTCCACCTTCCCAAAGCGATCCTTTTGCGCCACGCAAAGGCTTGTTTGCACCCATGCCTCCGTTGTCGGAGTAAAAGATCACCAGGGTATTTTCTTCAAGTCCGCTCGCTTTTAGGGTTCGCAACACTTTCCCGACGTTCTGGTCCAACTTATCGATCATTGACAAATACCGATCGCCACCGTTCTTTTTTACCGTGGAATCCGGAGCCTGAAGCGGTGTGTGTATGGTGTACGTGGAAAGGTAAAGGAAAAACGGATTGTCCTTATTCTTTTTGATAAACTTACAAGCCTCGTCGCCAAGCCTGTCCGTAAGATATTCGCCGTCTGGGCCGTCTTTCAGAGTGGCGTTTCTGTAAGGTGAAAAATAGCTTTTCGGCTGGCCATATGCGCATCCGCCGATGTTGGTTCCGAAACCGTACCTGTCCGGGTGTAGGTTGGCGTCCACCACGCCCGCCTTTGTCTTTACGGAACCTTCGCCCGCCAAGTGCCATTTCCCGATAAAAGCGGTCTCGTATCCGTTGTCTGACAATGCCTGAGCCAAGGTTACAGAACCCTCGGGAAGCCTGTCAACGAATTCGGCTTCCATCAGTTTGTGTCCCTTGTTCATCCGCTTCAGGTATTTTTCCATCCCCATTCCTGGAATGTGGCAAGTCAAGCGCAAACTGGCCGGATATTTTCCAGTGAGCAAACTGGCGCGGGTCGGCGAACAAACAGGACAAGAGGCGTAAGCGTCCGTAAAGACCATACCTTCGGAAGCCAGCGCGTCGATATTCGGAGTGCGGAGTTTCGGATTTTGGCTCATGTAACCGACATCGTCGTAACCAAGATCGTCGGCGAGGATAAAGACGATATTCGGTTTACGTTTTTCTCCGGCGGAAAAAGCAGTGTTGGCCAAGAGCAAGGCCAGCAAAGACAGGATACTCTTTTTCATAAAAAAGCGAGTTTAGATTCTGCCCGAAAAATTCGAGAAAATCCGCCCCGACACACGGGGAATTTTGCTCAAGAGCCTGTTGAAATGTTGCCGTGGACGTTTTTCTACTGAGAAAAGACAAAAGTGCGGGGTGATTTTGCGAAAAATGGAAAAAGCCCCCTTCGCTTCTATCGTTTCGCTTTGAACTTATTCAAAAATCGAAATTTACAGATCCAGATTATTTCGTCTGTTTAACTGCCAAATCATCAGAAAAACATCTTCGGCGATTCTTGGCAATTCCTCAATATCTTCGGAAAACTGAAGCCGCCGCAACTCCAAAATCGGGGCGGGAGATTTATCAAAACCGATTTGGTCCATGGAGTTATCCCAACTCCCTATAGTATCGAGTTGCTCTTTTTGCTCTTCCGGGCCCGGATAGTGTCTTCTGGTCAGCAAATCCACTCCTTGCGTGATTTCTCGTATCCAAGTGGCCCTGTCAAGGCAGTCCAAATCCCGGACTTTGGCTTTTTGCTGGCCCCGCCGTATTCCTTTTGCAAAAACAGGGAGCGAAAAATCTAAAGGCCCTCCCGAATCCACCCCGAACTCGACCCTTTTAAATATTTCCAGAAAATGCAGGCCCGATGAAGCGGAAAAAAAAGAACGCTCCGAGGCGGACAAAAGCGCGTACATTCCGGCGAAATCGGTCCGGGCCATCACCGGAAAATAACTCTTGGGGTAGGACAGATAATTGATAACCGGACATTCCAAGTAATTGATAATATAGGCCACAAGCCCTCTCAGGGCGCTACTCGGAATCCAATTCTCGGGCAAACCCGGATAATCTTCCCCAAACTTTTCCAAAGCCATATTAGCCCTGGCCGGCGCCGATTTCATCGAGTCCATTTCCGCCCTAGCGGGTATCGTATTGACGCTTTGTATTCTGGTCAGCCGTTTGGCCGAAGGACCAACGGCGGGACGTGTTCCCGAACGCCGAAGAAGCTCCGGAATATTTTCCAGACGCACGCCGGCATTTGCTTGGGGGTGAAAATCAGGCGTCTTCACAGCGTCGAAGATAGTGCTCGGGCTACGCAAATCGCCGAAGTTCTCGATTTTGATGCCCGGCACTAGCATTTGCGGGTTCGCTTGGGCTTGGGAATGTAATAGCCTTACCAGTTCCTGAATTTTGGCGAAAGCCTTTTTCAGACGTTTATGCCCATCGGGCGTTTCGGGAAAAGGTTCGGTTACAAATTCGGGCACCGATTCAGTCGTCGGTCTGTCGGCTGTCAGGTTAAAATCGTCGGCTTCCAAGAGTAAATCCTTGGCGCTGTGCGGATCTCGGTAAAAATCATTGTGACGAAGCAGGCACTCCCCGTAAAAATGGGGGAGCGAAGGTTTCCAAGTCCGCCAGTTTTTCACTTCCACCTCAAAGCCTACGGCGCGTTGCACCACGCCCTTTCCGCTTTTCGAAGAGGAATTGTACGGGGATTTTCCCGCCAGTTTCCGGTTGTGGCTAAATGAAAACACAATCCTTCCAAAACCTACGCAGAGTCACTTTGGTTCCCGGGCCAAATGTAAGTTCCAAAAAGAAAGACGGCGCACCCGAAAGCACGCCGTCTGAATTAAGAGAGACTACGTTTAGCAGTATTGTCCGCCGATTATACCGGCTCTGACATACTCTTTATTTTGCTCCAGTCTTTTTTCTTATGACTGAAATTCAAGATTCTGATTTCTTTTGGCTGAAGCTCCAACGTAAACGACTCGCCCAATTTGTAGGCTTCTTTCAGGTCGCGGGTATCGCCCGAAATCGGCGACGAAAGCATATACGCCTTGTTTCCCTGCCTTACACCGTTCTTGCGGTTCAGCGTAAAGGTGTATTTCTTCACTTTGTCCGAAGGGTTGTGCAAGCTTACGAAGCCTTGTTCCGCATTCCATCCAGTGTATCCGTAAACGTCTTTGCCTTTAGGATTTCCGCCGTGCATTTTCACATATTTAAACGCCGGGAAAACATCGTATGACCAATGCAGGCCTTCGGCCAATACTGTCCAGTCCTGATCGCTGAGGTTTTGTGTCTTAAGATAAAGCTCCACAAAGCCGGTTCCGCGCGAAAGGTTCATGTACAGATAGCGACGGAAAGTGTCGGCGCTTTCTCCGGTTTTTGTCTTTTTAGGCTCGTGGTTGAACAGGGCACTCATCGGGAACTTAGCGTTCTCCCTTTCCCAGATATCATAATAAACGCCGTCACGGTAAACCAATTCGCCCGTACGGTCGCTTCCGCCGGCGGCGTCGCCTGCGTTGATCATCCAGACTACGTCAGTGTGCATCATCCACCATGGGCTGAGGTAGGCGCCGTTTGTGATGGCGTTGAACACGCGCGGATTGATCTCGTGCTGCTTTTGGAGGATTTCGATCAAACGCTCCGTTCCGGCCACCATGTAGTAGGTTTTCAGCTCGTCATATTTCGAATCGTTCAGTCTAGGGTCGTTGGCTTTCCAATCCGAAATGCCCAATTGCGGCATGGCTGGCGCTCCGCGTCCATTCAACTCAAAATCTCGGATATAAAGATGTCCGAAAGTACCGTCGAACTTGAAGTAGCTTACGCCTTGTTTAGTCAATTCCAAGATACGCTCTTCGAGCATTTTCATATATTTTGGCCCAGCCAAAGACATCGACAAGTTCAATGATTCGAAGCCTTGTTCGCCAAGTTTTTTAACCATTGGTCTGGCACCGAAGAAACAACCCGGACTCAACCACAAGCCGAGCTGTGAGTTCAGCGAATCCATCAGCTTATGCGAGTCTTTAAAGTCGGGTGAGAATTTCTCGTTGATCGACCATACTTTAGTGATCTTGTTTTTCTTCCAATCCGGCTTTCTGCTTCGCGAACCTTGCCAGCCGTCGTCAATCACATAAGCGCTCAACGGCTTGCAGTTACGCTTCGTCACCAATTCGTGGTGTACTTTGTCGGCGCTCTTCTTGAAGTTGTCCTTGCTCACGCCACCGCCGAAGTCGAACCAAGAGTTGTACTGCACCTGCAAGCGCAACGGACGGATACGGATACCGTCGATATATTCGTAAAAGCAATCGTCGATAAAATCACGGTCGTCGGCTACGCCCACAATGGCTTTGTAAGTGCTGTACGTTTTGCCGGGCTCAAGCTCGCGTCCCCACAGATAGCCCAAAGACATTTTCTGCTCGTTGACGGTATTGGTGGCCGCCGGGAATTCCACGCCCCAAAACGTAGCCGACTCCAAAGTGTAGAGCGGTTGGCCCAAATTCGGGCGCCAGCCCAAACCGTCCTTGCTTTTCGAGGTCATCTCGTTACGCTTATAAGGCTGGAAAGCGTCTTCCAAAGCGATAGATTCCACATCGATCCGCTCAAGCGTGACGGGCTTGCTCGCCTCGATATCCAGATGCTTTCTCATTACCTTATCCCCTTCGTCAAGCTCGTAACGTACGGTGACTTTCAGGCCGTGTTCCTTATTTTCCAACTTCACGGCCAGCTTGTTGTCAGACTGGTCAGCCGATACAAAAGCGAAATCCTTGGCCGTAAGAATAAAGTCCGTTCCCGTTTTGTCCGTTCCCTGCGACAGTCTCAACGCGAACTCGTCGCTCGCGCTGGGCTCCAGCTTCGCGTTTCCGTTCAGCTTGTTCACCAAACCCGTAGTGGCCAACACACCGTCCTTTACGGTAATGGTACGACTCAAAAAATCGTTCTCCAGCTTATAGCTCGCGTTCCCTCCGCATGACATCATACACAAGGGGAGGAGGAGCGCCCCTATGGCCATCAAAAACTTTCTCATCTCAAAAAACTTAATGAACACCTAATTTCACCAGAGCCTGAAGCCCTTAGCCTTACCCAAAGGTGCGGTCCTTGCTCCGGAAAGCGGTTCACATATCATTTTTTCGATGTTCTCATATGCACAACTCATTGATTATGGGTATCTTAGAATCACGTTTCGATGAGAATTTCAGTCAAAAATATCGTTTTCGCTCTGATGGCAATCCTGCTCTCTCTTGGCTTTTCGGCCAAAGGGCAACGGGTAAAACCCGTCTACGCCAACGATACGACTCTGGTTTTCAACGGAAACGAACGGCTTCGCCTAGGCTCGTTCGAGGCCGGCAACAATGACGATTTCAGCCTTTCGCTCTGGATAAAACCCGAGGAGCTGGACGGCAAATTCTCTCCCATTATCGGATTCGACTCCGCTTATTATCTGCAGATAAATCCGAAAAGGGGGCTCCACCTGAACCTGTTTCTGAAAGGCGACCTTTTCGCCGACAGCGCCTTTGTGGCCCAAGGCGCTTGGCAACATGTGGCCCTTACCAAAAAAGGGCGGACTTTTTCGCTTTACAAAGACGGCGAACTTGACCTCCGCTATCTTTTCAAGCATAAAGAGCTAAAGGCAAACCCAGAAAAACTGCTGGTTGGGAGCAATTGCTATGACCAATACTTTACGGGAGCTATACGAACAGTGAATTACTTTGACGAAGCTCTGGATCACCAATCTGTCAAAGAACTTTTCCGCCGACAATCACCCGCTTTGGACCTTTCCGAAGGGCTTATTTTCTCTTCGTCCTTAAGCCGTCCGTCTTTTCTAAAACGCCTCTTCGCCGAGAGCAAACTCGATTTCCAAAACGTTTCCTGGACTTCCGACAGCGTCAAAGATGAATCCGCCTTGTTTGACGGCAAAAGCGCTTTCGCGCAAGGTCCGCTTTTGCATATCGATCATCAATTTACCGTCAGCGCTTGGTTCAAACCGCTAGTTACGGGCAGTTACGGTGGTTTGATCGGCTTGGAGAATATTTTCTCCCTAAAACAAAACAGCCGGAATATCTATTTGACTTTACCCAAAACCAAAGATCTCTCGGTTAAGGAGGCGCAGTTTCGCACAAACGAGTGGCAACACATCGCCATCAGTTTTGAATCGAACAAAAAGGCGGAGTTTTATATTGACGGAAAACACGTCGGTACACATGACTTGAAAGGCATGACCGTGATTCCGGGCGAAGCGAAAATCACTTTCGGTAAAAACCTTTGGAAAGAATACTTCCAAGGACATATCTCTGACGTGGCTATCTGGAACCGTATTTTGTCGGAATCCGAAATCCGGAAGGTTCACATGGAGGGCATACCCGAATTACATACGAAAACCAAATGGAAAGCGCTACCCATAATCTTGCTCTCGCTTCTGCTATTGGGGATTGTTGTTTTTATTTTTTCAAAAAAGAAAAACCAAGCGGAAAATACACAAAGCGAAATCAATCAGGAAAACGAGGATCCAAAGGAAAGAATCCAGCGACAGGCCTTGGCCCTGATTAGGGAGCATATCGAAAAGGAACTTGATAATCCGGATCTGAAAGTGGCGTCATTGGCCCGAGGTGTCGGGATGAGCAAAAGCAAGATGTTCAATATCATTAAAGAACAGACGGGGATGGCTTCCAGCGCTTATTTGCGGTCGGTAAGGTTGGAGAAAGCGGCCGAAATGCTTCTCCATACCGATGCCCAAGTAGGGGATATTATGGACAGAACGGGCTTCAGTTCCAGGTCTTATTTTTCAAAATGCTTTCAAGAACGCTATCAATGCAAACCCTCGGCGTACAGAAAAGCTAACCTAGAGGTCCCAAGATAAGGTAAATGCGTTCCAACGGTGCAGGTTTCCCTGTTTAAAGGTGGCGCTTCTAAAAAAGTACGAATACCGCAACCCCAATCTGGCATAATGGACTTCGATACCGAAATCGTCTTCCGCCAAAAAGTGGCTAAGATCATAATTAGCGATACCTCTTTGGGGTTTTTCATTTAGTATAATTCCGCCCTGAAGCGTAGCGTCATAAATCACAAAACGCCCGAAAATCCGGATAAAAGCAAACAGCCTCCATTTTCCCGGCATATCGTCGTCACCGTCAAGAAACGAATCGTACCAGCCTATCCGGGCAAACACGCCAGCCTCCACATAATCGAAAAGGCTCCCCATGGCGCCTTGGCCACGGAGCCACAATTCGGCGTTCGGGTGTTTCACGAAATTCCATGCGTAGGACAGAAAAGCGTTCACCACTATATCATTCGGTATCTGTTTGTCCCAGCCCAAAGGCGTGGAAGTGGTAGGCAGAAGCTCGTGTATTCCCGTCTGTACAACCTCACCCAGAGCCCATTCGCCCATTACCCCAACGTACCATTCCGTAGCCCAAACCGTACGTTTCTCCTTGTTACGCGTAGTCCGCTTATGCGAAAGGGCCAAGAAGGCGGCGTATGGACGGTCTGACGGATGCTGAATCGTATCTGTAGTGCTGGAAGGCGTAAAAATATCCTGTATAAGGCCCAAATCGTAACTGGCGGCACCTTCGAAGCCTGGATGTATCTCTTTGAGAAACCCCTTTCCGAAGCTTGGCGACCTGCTCCCGATTTTCAGCCCGTTCGTATAGTATTGGTCCGTTTTGTTAAAGAGATCGTTCGAAAAAACCAGATAGATGGAACGAGCGGTATCCACATCGTTTATTCTCTCTTCCTCTGATTGAGCAAAAGAGACACCCGCAGAGGCGAGCAACAATGCGGATAAGCAAACGGCAAACAGGCTATATGGGAGACGAGTTCTTTCCAATGCGAGAAACTTTCCCTGCAAAGCGCCATCATTGTGCCAATAGCTTTACCCTAATGAAATAAGTAGTACAAAGTAAAAAGAAACTCTGCGAAGACCGTCAAAAGACATTGATTTACAGTGGACTGCGAATAATTCTTCCGTTTTATGGAAGCGTAAAAACTATTTTACCAGAAGTGCATATTTGGGAAGCGAATTCGATTTTTGCAAAAGCCCTAGACATTGGAGATCAGTACCATAACCAGTATCGGCAAAGGCACAGCCAAAAACATACAGGCCATCCCAACGATAGCCAAAGCCCTGTTTTTCTTATACTTCCAGCACCCAATCCCTCCCAGAATCATCCCCGTAAGGAAAATTATCAGGAACGGTCCTGTACCGTAAGAGACCGCCATAGGGGAAATTCCTCCAGTAAACCCGTCTCCGTAAAATCTAACCATAGCCTTGTGTACCGAATAAATCATGAAAACACGAAGCAACAACACCAGTAAACCGAATATAAAAACCATAAGGTTTAGCCACCCTCTTTCCTTTTTTATCATAAAAAATCGAGTCTTTAGAATAGAAGTCTAAATATAAAAATTCGGACACACTGAATAAGCGTGTCCGAAGTATATTCAAAAGCCCATTACACCTTTCCTTTCAGAAAACGGGCAGTGTAATTGTCCTCAAGTTTGACCATTTCCTCGGGCGTTCCCTCAAAATTGAGATAACCGCCCTCGTCTCCGCCTTCCGGACCAAGGTCGATAATCCAGTCGGCCGATTTTACCACTTCCGGATTATGTTCGATTATCACGGCGCTACTTCCGTGGTTTACCAAAGCGTTGATTGAATCGAGCAATTTCCGGATATCGTGGAAATGAAGTCCCGTAGTCGGTTCGTCGAAGATAAAGAGCACGTGGTCCTTGTTGCGGGCGTTTTGGCCTTTGCCCAAGAAGAAAGCCAGCTTTACGCGTTGCGCTTCTCCGCCTGACAGCGAATTCGCCGATTGGCCGAGGCAAATATACCCGAGCCCAACGTCCATCAGAGGTTTAAGCTTATTGCGTACGGCCTTGCTTTCCGAGAAAAACTCGATAGCTTCCTCCACAGTCAACTCCAACACTTCGGAAATATCCTTGCCTTTGTATTTGACATCCAGAACCTCCTGCTTGAAGCGCTTGCCCTTACAGCTTTCGCAAGTCAGGTGAAGGTCGGCCATAAACTGCATTTCCACCGTTACGGTTCCTTCGCCTTCGCAAACTTCGCAACGTCCGCCCTCCACGTTAAACGAGAAATGGGCGGGCTTGTAGCCGCGCTGTTTGGCCATAGTCTGGGCGGCGAACAGCGCTCTTATCGAATCGTAGGCCTTTACGTAAGTCACCGGATTGGAGCGCGAAGATTTCCCGATCGGGTTTTGGTCCACAAACTCCACGTGCGTCACCTTGTCCACATCGCCGAATACGCCTTCCATTTTGCCCGTTTCGGCCGAAACCTGTTCCAATATTTTCCCGATTCCGGGGTAAAGGAGCTTTTTGACCAAAGTCGATTTTCCGGAACCGCTGACTCCCGTCACCACCGTCAGGGTGTTGAGCGGGAATTTTACGTCTATATTCTTGAGATTGTTTTCTCTTGCTCCCCGCACTTCCAGAGCGTATTTCCACGGCCTCCGTTTTTCCGGAATACTGATGCTGTCAGTGCCGTTAAGGTAGCGGGCGGTGTACGTGTTGTCCGCTTTGCGGAGCTCGTCCAAAGTTCCTTGGAACATCAGCTCACCACCGTGGGCACCGGCATCCGGGCCAATGTCTATGATTTGGTCGGCCGAGAGCATCACTTCCTCCTCGTGTTCCACCACTATTACGGTATTGCCCAAATCCCGGAGGGTTTTCAGTACGCCCACCAAGCGTTCCGTATCTCTCGGGTGCAATCCGATACTGGGTTCGTCGAGAATGTACATCGAGCCAACCAAGGCACTGCCCAGCGAAGTAGCCAGCTTGATCCGCTGGTATTCTCCGCCCGAAAGGGTAGAGGTAAGCCGGTTCAAAGTCAAATAACCGAGACCTACCCGTTCCAGATATTCCAGACGGTTGACCACCTCTTTAAGCAATCGTTTGGCGATTTTGTAATCGTGATCGCTCAATTTCAGATCACGGAAAAAAGCACCGACCGTAGAAACCGGCATCAGTACCAAATCGATAATCGACTTGCCGTTGATCTTGACAAATCCGGCGTCTTTGCGCAAGCGCGTACCGTGACAGTCCGGACAGCTTGTCCTTCCGCGGTAGCGGGAAAGCATGACGCGATACTGTATTTTATGCTTTTTGGATTCGAGATGCTTAAAGAAAGCGTTTAAACCCTTAAAGTATTTGTTCCCAGTCCAGATTAATTCTTTTTGATCTTCCGTCAGATCACAGTACGGGCGGTGCACCGGAAAGCCAAACTCGGAAGAGTTGTTGATCAGGGCTTTGCCCCATTTTCCCATCGTGGCGCCCTGCCATGGCGCAATGGCTCCATCGTACACGGATTTCGATTTGTTGGGAATCACCAAATCCGCATCGATTCCTATTACGCTACCAAAGCCTTCGCAAGTTTTACAGGCTCCGTATGGGTTGTTAAAGGTGAAAAGGTTTACGCTCGGCTCCTCAAACTTGAGGCCGTCAAGTTCGAATTTGTCCGAAAATTCACGGCGCTCGCCACCTAAAACCTCCACTTCGCAGATTCCCGCTCCCTCAAAGAAAGCCGTCTGCACGGAATCCGCCGTACGGAAAGCGAAATCGTCGCTGTCGTGTGTCACGCTGAGGCGATCGATCAACACACGGTAACGTTCCGGGTCTTTCATTTGCCCCAAATCGGCGAGCAAGTCCTCGATAAAAACGGGCTCGCCGTCCAACGACAGGCGGGTGTAGCCTTTGCTCATCAGAATATTCAGTTCCTGTTCCAGCGTCCGGCCTTCGTGGATAATAAACGGAGCCAACACCGTCATGCGGGTTCCCTCCTCATGCGAAGCCACAAACTCCACCACGTCGGTTACGGAATGCTTGGTGACTTCGTTTCCGCTTACCGGCGAGAAAGTCTTGCCCACCCGGGCGAAAAGCAACCGGAGGTAATCGTAAATCTCCGTAGAAGTGCCCACCGTAGAGCGCGGATTGCGGGTGTTCACCTTCTGCTCTATGGCGATAGCCGGCGCCACGCCCCTGATATAGTCAACTTCCGGCTTTTCCATCCGGCCAAGGAACTGCCTGGCGTACGAACTGAGGCTCTCCACGTACATACGCTGTCCTTCGGCGAAAAGGGTATCGAAAGCCAAAGACGATTTGCCCGATCCGCTCAGGCCCGTCACCACCACCAGCTTGTTGCGGGGAATGGCTACGCTCAGGTTTTTCAGGTTGTTTACCCGAGCACCTTTTATGATGATAAACCGCTTGGGATCAAGCTTGTCGAAGTCCTTTTCGGGATGGATCATTGTTTTTCCGGATGGAATGAATATTCGTTTACTTCTTATAGTACAGAGTAATGAGTAAAGCGTAAAGAGACCGTTTGGTGAATTTCTGGATAATTCCGCTCTTGCCTCTTGATGCTTTTTCTTTCGGTTGTTTGACGCATTAACTCGTTACACGGTAGACTTGGTTTTAACCTCGGCTTAGTCCGCAAGGTCGTTACCAATCTTTTTCGAGAGGAAAAAGGCGGGAATCGCCAAAACGGAGCCCAACACTGCGCCCGCAATCACCGAAATAAACGGCGAGGCCAAAGCGCCCAACCATTCGAAAGGTTCCGTAAGCGCCCAATACTCCACGCCAAGAACCAAGGCCACGGCTCCCATAAGTCTGGCGTTTAGCCAAACGGCACCTGCCAAAGTCTCGGCTCCAGGATATGCGCCACGGCGCTCAAGCGTATTCGACAAAGTCAGCAAGGCAAATAGCACAACCAGGTACGACTCCTGCAAATAGGGAAGCGCTATGCCAAATAAATTAGGCAAAAGTAGCGTAGGTTGCGCAAAAACGATCCCGAACAGGCCGTAAAGGCCCGTCTGAACCCAAGGATTCGGATGTACTAAGACTCTCATACTTACTGTCAATTTCTCACTTTACCAATCTTGTTGGCCAATACCATAAATATAAGCAATTCGATTCCGAAAATCCTTGGCTTTTCGAAAAGTATATCTTGAATTTGGAAGGAATTTTTAATAGATGCTTGCCAACGCTTTTCTGAGGATATTCTGTTCGGGAAAAATCAGCGCTTTGTCAGGCGCAAAAGAAAGGCCGCACGGTACCTACTCCGAACGGCCTTCTATAATTTACTATCGAATAAAAGTGTCTAGTTTGACATAGTCTGTTTTTTCTCCGTAACCCTCAAACCCAAAATATCAAGGAAAGCGCGGATCCACTCGGGGTGGGCGGGCCAAGCCGGAGCCGTAACCAAATTACCGTCCGTTACAGCCGTATGCACCGGCACTTCCACATATTCGCCGTCGGCCAAAGTAATTTCGGGCGCCACGGCCGGATAAGCCGTCAGTCTTCGACCGGAAAGTACCTTGGCTGCTGTCAGTATCTGTATACCGTGACAAATCGCCGCAACTGGCTTATTCTCCTTGAAAAAATGTTTTACATGCTCCAGCACAGTCGGGTTAAGCCTCAAATATTCCGGCGCTCGTCCGCCCACTATTACCAAACCGTCGTAGAGTTCAGGATTTATTTTATCGAACGTGGCGTTCAGAGTAAAGTAATGGCCTTTTTTTTCAGAATATGTCTGCTCCCCTTCAAAATCATGAATCGCCGTAATCACTTTGTCGCCCGCTGATTTGTCCGGACATACGGCGTGCACCTCGCAACCAATCATCTGTAACATCTGAAACGGAACCATGGTCTCATAGTCCTCGGCGTAATCACCGGTAAGCAGGAGTATATTTTTCATTTCTTAAAGTGTTATGGTTTAGAAAAATCACAGTGTCTGAAATATTTCAAATAACGCCTCGGGAAAAAGCCAACCCCCGAAAGCTATCAGCGCCAACCTCCACGCTCCATTTGGCCAAACACACCTCACAACACAAAATCCAACATGCTTTTTTCTCTGCGCAAAATCTTTCTCAGAAAATACGAACACTTTCAAGTTAGTAATTTTTATAAAAAAAATGACAAATTTTTAATTCAAAAAATCATATTTTTTATTTGTACTTTTATTCAATTATCCTTTTTAATCTGCTAAAAGGCAAAAAAATCACTATCGGCGTAGGGGGATTGGCCTTCTAAAACGTACTTGTATATGATAGCGCACCAAACGTTGTCAAATAGGCTTTATAGGTTCAGGCCCTCCTCTCAAGGGGGCCTTTCTTTTTTCGGGCAGCTTTTACTGCATTCGCAATGGTTTTCTCATGAAAACTCTCGTGACTGTACAAAGTAAGCCCTACATGTTTATCGAATGAAAAAACACACAGAACGCTTTACCCATTACCCTTTACTAAAAAAGGAAGAGGCCGTCTCTTTCGAAACGACCTCCGGTTTGCGTAGATAAATTTGTGTATGAATTTCGGTATCGAATAAATATTGGCTTCCTGGCTGTTTCACTAACCCTTTCTCCAAACTCCGTTAAATCACATGGAGCCTTGATTGGGGTTTTGTCTCCACTAAAACCGTCTGGAAGCTTTTTTAATAATGCTTTTTTCGAATGTTTTAAATTAACCTACGCCCCTTTACTCTCCCTCTTCAACTGACTAACAAGCATAACGTCAAATACTATGTTTGGTCATCAATTATGAGTCTTATGATCCTGCCATCTCTATTTTCAAGTCCGAGATAGTTTTAGGCTTGAAAGGAGTAAGTTTGGAAATGTCAACGAACTGGGCTGAGAATCCTTCCGGACGTTTATCGCCCGAAGAGTGGAACGTATAGCCTTTGTAGTACGAAGCGCCCTTCATTCCGGCCAAGTATTTTTCCACCTGAGGATATTTCTTCGCATCAAGCTCTTTCTTGTATACATTGTAGAGAGAGTAAGCGCTCAGGAGATCCTTGTTCTCGTCCAAGTTTTGCGGAGCGAGACCAAGCTTGGCCACGGCGATTTTCGTCTTAGCGTTGCAACGGATAGCGAAGGCGTAATTCTTCCCTTTGTTCGCCTGTTTCACAATCCACATATTCGGGCTGTTTGAGTTACCGAAGAACTCAAAGATGTCGCCTTTGCGGGTTACGGTGAACTTGAGCTTATCTGTAGAAAGTCTGTAAGAAGCGATCCACCCAGTCAAAGAAACGGTCATGGTCTCGTCTGCCACCGCGGTTTTCTTCGTGTCGTAATCAATTCTGTACAAAGCCTTGGGAACTGACTTATACGCTTTCTGGTCCAAATTAAACGGCTTGATCAACACCAACGCTTTCTTTGTCGGGTTACCGTTCCACAGCATGCGCACGGCCAGTTTATCCGTTCCGCCGTCGGTTACGGTCAATTCATAATCCCAAGTTTTGCCTTCGAAGCTTACCTTCTTCTTGAGCACGCCACGCTTGGTTCTGTTGTCATATTTGCCTTTATATTCAAAGCTGTCTTTGCCGTTCTTTTTATAATTACTCATCATGGCTAGCAACTCTTTGGTGATGTTCCCGGCTCTGTCTCCTTCGCCGATAATCTCCCTCAAGTGTTGCGACATGATCCTGCCGTTAACTTTTTCGAAAGGATTACTTACCGAAGCTCCTCTGAAAGTGCGACGGGACAACTCTTCCATCTTCGCTGTATGGCTAACAGTCCTTGGCAGATCCATCATCACTTTTTTCGGAATACCTTTTTCAAGGTCCTTTACGGCGTCATCGGCTCCGTTGTCTTGGCAAGCGGTAAAACCGAAAAACAGCAAGAGAAGGGATAACAGGTTTCTAGTTTTCATAATTATAAATGTTTGTGTTTTCTATAAATTACTAAGACCGGGACGATCCTGGACTTTCAAAAAATCCAGATCAAACCAAAAGACTATACCGGAACCGGTGCGGCCAAACGCCACATTTAAGACCGGACCGGAGGGTTTCCGAGACAGCGAAGCGACGGGGGCTCAACCCGCGGGAACGGGCATCCGTCATCTTCGGTCGGCGGAAAGTCTTTCCGGCAGTGTATCGCCAGAATCGCCCCGACATCTTGAAACAAAGGTATGCCGATACTTTTTCCGCTTTTCTGACATAGATCAAAAAGCGTTTTCCGGAAAAAAAGGACTTGGAAAAGTTTTGGGGAAATCTCACGAAGAAAACCGTCGCCATTCGTATCAGGGTCAAAATATGCCCGGTTTTCGAAAACTTGTTGCAGGAAAAAAACAACTGCGTTTTTTTCGAAGCTGTTTTATGCCTTTACGTTGCTTTTTCTATAATCATTTATCTATTTTCAAAATAAACTTGGATCCAAAAGGGTAATCCAAAACCGAAAAGCGATAATCCGGCACAAAAACCCGCCGATTACGTATGAACCGGAAAACCATCGGAGGGAAAGTTATGACCGTATTACTACCGGAACTCATGCTTACCTTGTTCGGAATATCGTTTCTGATCTCGGCGCAAGAAGCCAACCGCTGGAGTTGGAGCGCCATATTCACGGCCAGTATGGTTTACTGGACCTTGATCGCCGATCCGGAAACGCTCAAGGCCACTTGGCCCGCCGCTTTTATCATGATGAGTGTTTACGGTTTTGTGGCTTGGACAATCAAGCCCGGCATCGCCGAGAAAGTCAGGAAGATGTCTACGGCCACGCACTTGGTCATCAACGCCTCGGCGATCGCCGTTTTTCTTTTGCTGTCGTTAAGCCGGGCCGGAGACGGTCCTTTAAGGGCCGAATCCTTGGGCGAATTGCCCGTCGTTTACGGTCTTATGGCGCTTTTCCTGATTGCCAGAGGGGTTACCGGAGGTTGGTTGTACGGAGCTTTGGCCTGTGGGGCGGGAGCCATCGCATTAGCCGACGGAGGCAAGATGCTTTGCTCCCTGAATTTCGCCTTGTTCTCCCTTTTCGCTTTCGGCGGATATTGGCGTTGGTCAAACCGAAAAAAAGAAGGAGAAAATGTGGCCAACCCTTCAATTTGAAATATTTTATTCTACACAATGATACCGTATTTAAAAAATATACGATAACTTTGTCAATTAATCAGTCTTTTGATGTTTTTACTGAAAATTTCATAAAGACAAATTCAGCTCTCTGAGCTGTTTTTTTATTGGCCGGAAGGCGGGAAACCGTTTACGGTCGGGCTTTAATCCATATTGATTATGAAAGTACTGAAATTCGGAGGCACATCCGTCGGATCGGTAGAGAGCATCCGCGGCGTGGCGGCTATCATCATGGACAAGAAAGCGGCGGGCGAGGAAATCGCCGTCGTGAACTCTGCTATGGGAGGCATCACGAACATGCTTATCGACGCGGCCGAGCGCGCTTGCGAAAGCGACGCCACCTACAAAGAAGTTTTTGCCGAGATTGAGCAAAAGCACATCGACACGGTAAAAGTACTCATCGACATTGAAGCCCAGAGCAATATTATCGCCCAGATAAAACTGTTGCTCAACGAGCTTGAAGATATCCTGTACGGCGTGTCGCTGATCAAAGAGCTATCACCCCGTACCCAAGACCTTATACTTAGCTTTGGCGAGCGTTTGGGCTCTTTGCTCATCTCGTCGTTTCTCAACCAGTGCGGCGTACAGAGCGAAGCCCTCGATGCCCGCAACCTTATCCTTACCGACAAGACATTCGGCGGAGCCAAGGTTGATTTTGAGGAAACCAACTACAATATCGCCCAGCATTTCAAGAAATGTGAAGCCCTGCAGGTCATCACAGGCTTTATCGGAGCCACTGACCGCGGTGCAACCACTACGCTCGGCAGAGGCGGTTCGGACTACACGGCGGCCATCTTCGCGGCGGCGCTCAACGCCGAGAGCGTGGAGATCTGGACGGACGTGGACGGCGTTATGACTTCCGACCCGCGCGTAGTTTCCGAGGCGTTTTCACTTCCGAGCCTTTCTTATGAGGAGGCTATGGAGATCTCGCACTTCGGGGCGAAGGTCATCTACCCGCCGACGATCCAGCCGGTGTACAGCAAGAACATTCCTATTTTCATCAAGAATACGTTCAATCCTGAGTTTCCGGGCACGAAAATCAGCCAGGGGACGAACGGAAAGAACTATCCGATCAAGGGAATCTCCACGATCAAAGACGTTTCCCTGCTCAATCTTCAGGGCAGTGGCATGATCGGCGTTTCGGGCGTATCGTCGCGCTTGTTTAGCGCGTTGGCACGCTACAGCGTCAACGTTATCCTGATCACCCAGGCTTCTTCCGAGCACTCGATCTGCTTCGCCATCGACCCTAAAGACAGGCCTGCGGCGGAACAGGCTATCGAGGAAGAGTTCCACACCGAGATTCTCTCCAGAAAAATAGACCCCGTTACCGTTGAGGAAAATCTTTCGGTAATGGCCATCATCGGCGAAAACATGCGCCACACGCCGGGTATTTCCGGAAAGCTGTTCAGCTCTTTGGGCAAAAACGGCATCAACGTGGCGGCCATCGCGCAGGGCGCTTCCGAGCTTAACGTTTCGGCGGTGATTCCCAAACGCGACCTGCACAAGGCGCTTAACTCCGTTCACGAGTCTTTCTTCCTTTCGAACCACAAAACGATCAACCTTTTTGTGGTAGGAACGGGACTTATCGGAGGAACTTTGCTGGAGCAAATCCAAAGACAAGCGGCCACTTTGCTTGAAAAACAGCACCTGCGCCTGAAAGTAGTGGGTATCGCCCGAAGCTCGAAAATGCTTTTCGACGATAACGGCATCGACCTTTCGGATTGGAAAAATACGCTGGACGCCACCGGCGAAGCCACGGACCTGGACCTCTTCGTAGAGAAAATGAAGACCCTGAACCTGTCGAACAGCATATTCGTGGACAACACTTCCAGCGCCGAGGTTATCAAGCATTACTACTCTATCCTCGACGCCTCGGTCTCTATCACCACGCCAAACAAATTGGCCAGCTCCGGACCGTACGTTTATTACGAACAGCTCCAGAAAACGGCCTTCCGCCACGGTATCAAATACTTGTTCGAGACCAACGTAGGCGCCGGACTTCCTGTCCTCACCACGCTCAACGACTTGCGCGACAGCGGCGACGAGATCATCAGCATCGAGGGCGTACTTTCGGGCACACTTTCCTTTATCTTCAACACTTACGACGGTTCGGTACCGTTTAGCCAAGTGGTAAAAGACGCCAAGGCCAAAGGCTTTACCGAGCCGGATCCGCGCGACGACCTGAACGGCATGGACGTGGCCAGAAAGATCTTGATCTTGTCCAGGGAAGCCGGACACGTTATGGAAATCGGCGACGTGGACATCGTGCCGCTTTTGCCTGAGCAGTGCCTTAACGCTCCTTCGGTCGACGCTTTCTTCACGGAGTTGGAGAAATTTGACAAAGACATAGAAACCCAGCGCCAAGAGGCCGAAGCCGACGGAAAAGTCCTTCGCATAATCGCCTCTTTGGAAGACGGAAAAGCCAAGCTTAGCCTTCAGGCCGTAGGGCCGGAGAATCCGTTCTACGGACTTTCGGGCAGCGACAACATGATTTCTTTCCGCACAAACCGCTACGACGAGCGTCCGCTAGTGATCAAAGGCCCCGGAGCAGGAGCCGAAGTGACCGCCGCAGGCGTATTCGCGGAAATTATCAGCATTTCCAACTTCCTGGCCTAAACCCGGAACCAATACGGCATCCGGAGACCAGTCGCCGGATGCCGTCACTCTTTTACAAACGGCCTTCCGGCGACTCGCCTCCACATCCGTACACTCCGCACGCCCCGGCCCCGTTCCGAAAAGAACCGAGGGTCCCGTCATACCGGCTTTTTGTTGCCCAACGACGGCGATGCGCACGGTCCAGTTTCCTGCGCAACACTTTTTCCCTTGATACAATTAAGCCATTTCTTATGTCCTTGGACTATATAAAAGTTTTCGCTCCCGCCACCGTAGCCAACGTGGCCTGCGGCTTCGACGTACTCGGCTTTGCCATAGACAGCCCCGGCGACGAAGTGGAGCTTACCAAATCCGACACCGGCGAGGTACGCATTACCAAGATCATCGGTGACGGAGGAAAATTGCCGACCGACGCCGACAAAAACACCGCCGGCGTAGTCGTAAAAGCATTTCTGGAAGCGATCGGAAGCAAGCAGGGCATCGATATCGTCCTGCACAAACATATGCCTTTGGGCAGCGGTATGGGATCGAGCGCGGCCAGTTCGGCCGCCGCCGTATACGCCGCCAACAAGCTGATGGGCTCTCCGCTCAGCGATTTGGAGATTTTGCCTTTCGCCATGGAAGGCGAGCGGATAGCCTGCGGCTCAGCCCACGCCGACAACGTGGCGCCTTCGCTTTTGGGCGGTTTTACGCTTATCAGAAGCTACAGCCCGCTAGACGTGGTCAAGATCGACGTTCCCGACGAGCTTTTCGCCACCGTGGTACATCCCAAAATAGTGGTGAACACCAAAGACGCCCGCAAGATTCTGAAAGGCCAAGTCCCGCTCGATAAGGCCATTCGCCAATGGGGCAACGTGGGAGCGCTTATCGCCGGGCTTTTGCAGAAAGATTACGGCCTGATTTCCCGCTCTTTGGAAGACGTGATTATAGAACCGGTCCGTTCGCTATTGCTTCCCGGATTCGACGAGGCAAAACAAGCGGCCTTGGAAGCCGGAGCGTTGGGCTTCGGGATTTCGGGTTCCGGCCCGTCGCTGTTTTCCCTAAACCGAGGGAAGAAAACGGCCGAAACCGTAGCGCATGCCATCAAATCCGTTTATGACGGCTTGGGTATCGAAACCGACCTTTTCGTATCGGCCGTAAACCAGCAAGGCCCAAGCATAATCCGTAGCAACGAAAGCGACAGCGCAAAAACCATCTGACTCTTGAAAAACAACCCGATATGATTCTATACAGTACTAACCACCGCGTACCGGACGTAAACTTCGAAGAAGCCGTATTCAAGGGCTTGCCTGACGATAACGGTCTCTACATGCCGAGAGAGATCGACAAACTACCCGATTCTTTTTTTGAGAATATCCATGAGATGTCTTTGCAGGAAATCGCCCTGCAAGTGACGGCGAACCTGATCGGCGACGAAATCCCGACCAACGACCTGATGGAAATCGTCAATGACGCTTTCGACTTTGAAGCGCCCGTTGTGCCTGTAACGGAGAATATCCGCTCGTTGGAGCTTTACCACGGACCTACTTTGGCCTTCAAAGACTTCGGAGCCAGATTTATGTCCAGGGTAATGGGCTATTTTCTTAAGAAAAGAAAAAGAGAGGTCAACATACTGGTAGCCACTTCCGGCGATACGGGAAGCGCCGTTGCCCAAGGGTTCCTGAACGTTCCGGGCATTACGGTGACTATCCTTTACCCAAGGGGAAAAGTAAGCGAAATCCAGCGCAAACAGCTCACTACCGTGGGCCAAAACGTTACGGCTCTGGAAGTGTCGGGCACATTCGACGATTGCCAGCGGATGGTTAAGCAAGCGTTTCTCGACAGAAAAATAAGGGAAAAGCATTCGCTAAGCTCGGCCAATTCCATCAATATCAGTCGCCTGATTCCGCAGTCGATTTACTATTACTACGCCTATGCCCAAGTAAAGGAAGAAGGCAAGCCGGTAGTGTTCTGCGTGCCGAGCGGCAACTACGGCAACCTCTGCGGAGGGCTTATAGCCAAAGCCACCGGACTGCCGATCAAGCGCTTCGTGGCCGCCTCAAACGCCAACGACGTGGTGCCGAAATACCTTAACGGGCACCCATATGAAACCCGTCCGTCGGTACAGACGATCTCAAACGCCATGGACGTGGGCGACCCGAGCAACTTCGCGCGCCTACAGGCTCTGTATGACGAGCGCTTCCCAGATATCGTACGCGATATCGCCGGCAAGAGCTTCTCCGACGAACAGACGGAAGCCACCATCGCGAGGGTATTCAAAGAAACAGGCTATATACTCGATCCGCACGGCGCAATCGGCTACGCCGCCTTGGAGCAACACTTGAAGGAATGCGACAAAGACGCCTTGGGTATATTCCTTGAAACGGCCCATCCGGCCAAATTCGCCGATGTAGTAGAACCGTTGATCAAGCAGTCCGTGATCTTCCCGAAACGCCTTTCCGAAGTGCTTTCGAAGACGGAGAACGCCATATCGATCGGGAGCAGTTACGACCACCTGAAGGCTTATCTGGAACAACGGAAATAAGAAACGGAAACTTAAGGGCGGAGGAAAACACAAAAAGTAGTGCAAAGTAAATAGTAAAGCGTAAAGAGACTGCTCGGGGATAACCTAAAGCCAAATAAACCAATAGGTTACCCCTTCAAAACGTTCCTTTATCGAAACATAAACTATTTTACTGGATATACTTATTATCCTCCGCCCTTTGCATTGCTCGGCTTCGGGCTTTAGTTTTCCGAAAATTTTTGCGGAAACCGCACACTATAGTATCAAGATTATGTCCACAAGCGAAGAACAGGAACTTTTGGGGTCCATGCGGGACCGCATCGACGCGATAGACAACCAAGTGCTGGCCTTGCTCAACGACCGGATGGAAGTGGTAAGGCAAGTAGGGGAGCTTAAGAAAAACAACAAGACCGTAATCTACCGCCCGGAGCGGGAGAAAAGCATCATCGACCGGCTAGCCAAGCGCAGCGAGGGACTTTTGACCCGACCCGCCATCGAGGCTATCTTTCTGGAGGTGTTCGCCATCAGCCGTAACCTCGAATTGCCGGAGAAAGTCGCCTTTCTCGGTCCCGAATTCAGTTTTACCCACCAAGCCGCCGAGAGCCGTTTTGGCGCTTTGAGCGAATATTGGGCGCTGAGCTCCATCCCGAAAGTATTCGAAGCCGTGGATACCGGCCGTGCCCGTTTCGGCGTTGTGCCGATCGAGAACAACCAGGAAGGTTCGGTAAACGAAACCATCGACTTATTGGGCAATTACGAATTGTCGATTGTGGCCGAGGTGGCCATCCCGATTCACTTCGCGCTGGCCTCCACGCACGATTCGCACCACAGTATTAAGAAGATCTACTCGCGCGATATCGCTTTCAAACAGTGTAAGAGCTTTATTGAGGAAACATTCGGAGAGGATATAGAGCTTGTGCCCGTAAACTCCACCTCGAAAGCCGTGAAGCTGGCCCTGAAAGAAGAAGGCGCCGCCGCGCTGTGCCCTAGAATCGCGGCCAACCAAAACCGTCTGCCTATTCTTTTCGACAACGTGGAAGATTCGGAAGACAATTTCACTCGCTTCCTGATTTTGGCCAAAGACTTTATAAACCAAAAAAGCGGACGCGACAAGACGACCATTCTGGCCAAACTTTCGGCCAAGCCAGGCGCTCTCGCCAAGTTTCTGCAAGATTTCTACGACGCCGGCATCAACTTGACCAAGATCGAAAGCCGCCCGGCCAAGAAGGGCAAGAACTTCAAATACCTGTTCTATATCGACTTCGACGGACATTTCGAGGACGAAAACGTACGGGAAGTGTTCCTGTCGCACTCCAAGCGTATCAAACTGCTCGGCAGTTACGTGAAGATGTGCTGATTGGTTTATTTTAGTAAAGAGTAAAGAGTCCAGAGTAAAAAGTATTGTAGCGCTACAGTACTCCTTACTCTGGACTCTTTACTTTGTACTATATCATTCATTTAGGTTGACTATTCTTTCCGGGCCAAGTCCAGGTTTTCAGGTCATCGCTCCAGGCTATGGCCAAGCTGGCCTTGTTATGGGCGTCCGAACGGGGGTTTTTCGGATTTACGGGCGATCCGTGGAAGAACATGATATACTTGCCGAAGCGTTTTTCCTTGGTCAAATCTACCACTGTGGCGGCCGTCAAACGGCGTTTCGCCCACGGCCAATCCTTTTGTCCCAGAGTTAGTAGCGCCTCATCCTCGCCCCATTCTTGCGGAGTTTTGGAGCGTTTCACTCCGATACCGTTGCGCGGTGAGTGTAACAGTACGTATTCTCCATTTTGGCGTATCACCGTCACGTTTTCGCCCGAATGGGCATTCCCCGCATAAGTCCAGTTCTTAAGGTCATAAGAATAGGACATCGACACTCCGTTTTGCTTATAATAGCACCACCACTTTCCGGGCTCGTCGGCATCTTCCAATAAATACGGATCGATCATTCTGCCCATATCCTCCACGACCACGTCATTGCCTTTCACTTTCAACAACTCAGGCTCCGACCAATTCTCAAGATCCTCGCTCCGCATTATCCAGACTCTGCTGTCTTTATTGCCGAATCGCTCTTTGTTGGGCGTCGGGTAGGTCTGTAGGCACATAATCCATTGCCCGTCTTTGCGAACGATATTGCCGGGACTGCTATAATTCAGGTTTCTGTCGCAAGGCGTAATGATTTTCGGATACGTCCAATGCACCAAATCCTCGCTTACGCTTTGGGCGGTATACCAATACATGCCCTTGTCCTTCGCTTTTTCGACCAAGGTGAAATACAGGTGGAATTTTCCTTCGTGATACACCACCGCGGGATCTCGGTAAGCGTATTTGTAATTTCCCTGAAAGAGAATCGGGGATTTTATCTCGCCGAAATCAAAAGTCTGCGCCCATGCCGGGCTAATGAGCGTAAGCGCAAACAGAACGCTCAGGCAGAGCCTCGTTTTAATGCCGTACATGCGATTGTTTTTTTATGAAAAATAAGCGCGCCGCGCAGAATCGCCGGCGAGATGGCGAAAAGCCCGGATAGAGCGCCCCAATACGAAACACTCCCAATATACGGCAGACACCGGCTGTATTGCCTATACAAATGTCCTTAGGCTTACACTGTCATTTAGCCCCTCTTATGTGGAAAATTGGCTTATTCGTTAATGGCCCGTTTTACCAGACTCTTTACCACCTCTCTGGTATCGACTTTTTCACCTTCAAAAAAATCAGAGGAAAGGTCCTCATGAATTGCGTGCAGATAATATTTCCGTTTTTCCAGAAACGGGACGATCCAATGTGTTTTGGTAATAGTCAGATTACCTTGCCCTCCCGAATAACTCCCTACAGGCTGGAAATAAGCGTTAAAAAACTGGCCGTCAACCTTAAGCATCAAAAAACTTCGGCTATTCAGTTTTGAACTGATAAAAGGATCCGAAACAAAAGTGCTCCATGAGTAAACCGCAAGCCCAAACAAAGACAATAAGACAACTCGCTTATGAGAATACCTGTCGAACTTTTTGAGAAGAATGATTAGCGAAAGAATAAAAATAAGGCTTCCCATAAATCCCACGCTCCAATTCCCTATCACTTTATAATCGGTAAAGCGAGAAAGCGTGTATAAAGGCACCAATATGCTTAGGAACAGAACTCTAAGTTTTTTCCATTTCATGAAGATAATTTAAGCATGAAAATGGAAAATATTAGCCTTCGCTTTTGAGAGATATTGACAAGTGACATAAGCTAAGCGAAGGGATCCCCTTAATAAAAACGCCCGCTTAGCGATACCAAGCGGGCGTTTGCGTTACTCCAATCCCAATCAAGTCCAAGGGAAATTAGGGGAGGTGTTGATCGCTTTCGGCTTTACCCTCGGGCGGTTGCCGTCCACAAACTTGTCGCCACGGATGGAGAGATGTTCCGTCATGCGGTCGCGCCAGCGTTCCAATTCGGCTTTGTGCTCGGGCTTTGAGGCCAAATCTTTGAGCTCGTTCGGATCTTTCTCCAGATCGAAAAGCAGCTCCCTGCCCGTCAAACCGAAGAAGATGTATTTATGCTTGCCGTCGGTGAGGGCGTACCAGTCGTTCTCGTCGAAGTAGATTTTCGAATGTTCCAAATCGATATACTCACGCCACTCTGGATTCCGCTCACGGACCGTGCGGAGCATACTGGTCCCTTCCATCTCGGCCGGGATTTCGGCGCCCGCAACATCCAGACAAGTCGGCAGGATATCGCGCAATTCCACCGGATGTTTGAGTGTTTGTCCCTTTTTGGCTTTCACCTTGAGCTTTTCGGGCCACTTCATCAGCATTGGCACCTTGGCCGACCCTTCGTAAGCGTAACACTTGCGCCAGTGGTAGTGGTCTCCCATCATATCGCCGTGGTCTGAGGTGAAGATGATCAGGCAGTTGTCGTACATGCCTTTGGCTTTTAGGGCGTCGGTCACTTTGCCTACCCATTCGTCCACAAAGGTGACGCTGGCGTAGTAATGCTTACGGGAACGGGCCACGTAGTCGTCTGGGAAATGGCCGAGCGGAGTTGACGGGTTTTCGAGGTTGCCCATATCCTTGTACTTGTCGGCCCAATCGCCGATAAACGGTTCGGGAATATCGACTCCATCGTACATATCCACACAACGTTGCGGCGGATCAAACGGGCTGTGCGGACGGTGGAAGGAAAGCTTCATAAACATCGGCTCTTCCTTGTCATAATTCTTTATGCAATCCACGGCAGTCTGGCCAGTCCACTCAGTCGGGTGGTATTCCTCTGCCAATACGAACGGCTCGCCGTTATTGTCGTTGAAGCCCATTCCGGCGCAGAGTTTGGCTTTCGAACCGAATACCGAAAGCTCTTTTTGCGTGTATTCCTTCTCGGGGTCCATGCCAATGGCGTTGGCCAAGAATTTGTTCTTGCGGGCCTTGTCCAGAAACCACTTCGAATAGTCGTCAAGCACGCGTACCAAACCGTCTTCCAGATGCATTTCCTTATAACCATGCGTGTTGAAGGCGGGGTGGAAGTGATTCTTGCCCACCATCACGGTATGATAACCGGCCTCGTTCAGCATTCGTGGTTTCTCAAACTTGTATTTGGTAGCCTGGTTACGGTAACCCAACATCCCGTGCCCCCACGGCGACATGCCCGTTAGCAACCCGGCCCGGGCGGGAGTACAGCTAGGCACGGAAGAGTAGGCCACGTCGAAGGCCACACCTTCCTTGGCTATTTGGTCCATATTGGGCGTAATAGCGGCCTTGTTCCCGTAGAAACCCACCGTATCAGCGCGTTGTTGATCGGTCATGATCAGGATAATATGTGGCTTGCCGTCTTTGGTTGGACGGTCAGGAGTTTTCTTGCGGGCCTTGGCTTCGTTTACGGCGCCGGCCACTATGGATGTAGCCGTTGCGGCGGAGGTTTTCTTCAGGAAGTCTCTTCTGTTCATACAAAAAGTCTTTAGCGCTCCAGACTTCGTTAGCCGGAGGGTTAGCGTTGGAACCAGACACAAATACGCCGTTACGGAGCGTACGGAATGGATATTTTTGGTCGAAAAGAAGGGGGGAAATGTTCCGCAAGGGCTTGGGAGAGGGCTATCGGGGCCTTTTTGGGAAAAAATCATGAAAAAAGGACGACACCCGTTGCTTGGCGCCGTCCTCAGAGTTGTCTATTGTTCAGTTCGATCAAAGCTTACTTATCGGCAATCCATTGGCGCAATACCAACAAACGCCAGATCAATTCGCCGTGGTCGCGGGTGCCGTCCAGGTGTTCCGCAATAATTTTCGAAATCCACTCCGAGTCCACAAAGCGGGTCAAGCTTTCCGAATTCGCCAAGCTCTCCGTATGCTGGCGCCAGTCCTCGCGAAGCCATACGCCCAGCGGAAATTCCGGCCGGGCCTTGATCCGCCCGATGAAACGTTCGGCTCCGTTGCGCTCCAATATCTTTTCCAAGACAGCGTTTCGGCCTCTCTCCATCCACGCCACCGGCGATACGGACTCGGAAAGCTCCATAAGCCCCGAGGTGAGGTAAGGCATGCGAAGATCCATGCCACAACTTTGGAACAGGAACTGATGCACGGGCAATACGCTCCGTTGCAGGTAAGCGCCCCGTTCGAATTGGCAAAGGTTAGCGAAGTTCAGGTCCACGAAACCGCTGTTATCGCTGTCCTCAGCGAACATCTTGGGGTAGGGGTTTTCCTTTACGGAACTGTCGTCGTTGATCAGCTTCAGATAAGTCCGCTCGGGCGATTCGCTCAGGCGCTCGGCGTATTTGCGCACAAAGCCCACCAATCCGCCAGAAAGCTTGTCGAGGGCCGTAGGCAACAGCTTGCTGCCTTTCTTTATATAAGGCAAAGCCTTGAGTACCGTCTCGTGGTTGCGCAGGTAATGATAATAAACCCAAGCGCGCGTAGAGCCGGAAAGCAGTTCCTCAGCGCCCTCGGCGCCCCACAATACCGACACGAAATCTTTGGCGTAGCGGGCCGTACGATAGCGAATCCAAGCGTAACGATGCCCCACCGGCTGGTCCATTCCCGCCACAAAGTCTCCGAAATCGTCAATATTGTCGGGGCCAAAAGGAACGGGATGGTTGCTTACGCCAAGGAATCCCAAAAGGTTTTCGAGCTTGTCTTCCTGCCGGGAAGTATGGCCTACGCTGAAAACGTGCGAGGGAATGGTTCCCGCCTTTTTGGCCAAAACCAGCATCACGGCAGTATACAAGCTTCCGTCGGCTATCAAACCGAAAGAAACGCGGTGAGGCTGTTTGGCGAAAAGTCCGTCGGTAAGGCGTTCTTCCACTTCCTCAGCCAGTTTGTCGATATCCGGCGTCGGCTGCTCCGTTTTGGTAGACTTGTTCGGCAGAGCGTCGAAGCGCGGAGCTTCGCCCAGAGAAAGCATGGTGCCCATATGCCCCCGCCTTACTTCAAAAACGTCTTTATAGAAAGTCTCCGGCGCTTTGGGCAAGCCGAAATTGATGAAATTCGCTATCTGTTGTTTGTTAAGTTCCTTGGCCGGAATACCCGAAGCCATCACGCCCCGAATGCCCGAAGAAACGACCAAAGAACCTTCCTCATGATAATAATAAAGCGGTTTGGCCCCCAGTCTGTCACGTCCCAGCAGAACCTCGCCCTTATGGGCGTCAAGGAATATAAAAGCGAAAACGCCTTCCAAGTCAGCTACCAGCTCCGGGCCGAATTCGATCAATGCGAAAAGCAACAGCTCGGCGTCGGTGCCCGTACGGAAGGTTTTTCCTTTTTCCAGAAGCCTGTTACGAAGGTCAAACCGACTGTCCAAATCGCCTTCAAACACCAATGCGTATTTGCCGCACTCCGATACCAAAGGCTGATCATGACTCTCGCGGGCTATAGACTCCGCACCCAATACCGCCGCCCACTTATTCGCTGTCAAGGTGGCCGTTTGTCCGCCGTCGCCAGGCGCTACGGCCCTGTTCATGTTTCGCACCGTCTGCTCGCCGGCCTTGCCTGCGCTGGATATAATTAGGTTGAATCCGCTCATCCGTTATTTTTGCTGGTAGAATATTATTAAAAAATACCTTAGGTTCTGATGTGTTTCGGGAATGCCGACCAATGGCCACCAGAACCAAACTCAACTTAGGCTATAAAGCCCAAAAAAGCAATTTGGGAAGAATCTGAAAAGCAAGAAGTTCAAACGTGTTTTTTCCTATTTGCGAATGATCCAAAAAGCGCTATAACAGATCGGAAAAAATGAACACAATTCAACATGATGTCTATTTTCACATCCCTTTATTTCCCCCAAGTACATTACGACAAGTTTAGCGGACATACATAGTAAGTAGTCAGCGTATATTTGCTCATGTTTGGAATATGAAACGCTGTTTTTTAAAATAAACCCGATATGTTTTCACCTAAGAGACTTTTCAAGCAAACTTTAGGTCTTTTGTCCCTGGCAGGGGCTTTGACGCTTTCCAGAGTCAACGCCTATGGGCAAACCCAGACCGAGAAGCCAAATTTCCTGTTCATCTTTGCCGATGACCTGACGTACGAAGGCATCCGCTCTTTGGGCGACCTGAAGATCAAGACGCCGAACCTTGACAAACTGGTTAAGGAAGGCACAACCTTCACCCACACCTACAACATGGGCGCGTGGAACGGCGCCGTGTGTATGGCCAGCCGCGCCATGATCAATACGGGCATGTACGTATGGAAGACGCAAGACCATATGAACGAGTTCCGGAAGAATCCGCAAGTGAAAGAGAGCCATCCGTTCTGGTCGGAGATGATGTCAAACGCCGGCTACGAAACCTACTTCACCGGAAAGTGGCACGTAGGCGTTAAGCCTCAGCAAATCTTCGACAACGTTACGGACGTGCGGGGCGGTATGCCAAACCAAACCAAAGAGGGCTACAACCGACCATTGAGCGAAGACGACAAGAACTGGTTGCCTTGGGACAAAACCAAAAACGGATTCTGGAAAGGCGGACAGCACTGGACCGAAAAACTCGGCGACACGGGCGTGCGCTACATCGAACAAGCTTCGAACAAAGACAAGCCGTTCTTTATGTACTTGGCCTTCAACGCCGCGCATGACCCCCGTCAGGCTCCGAAGGAGTACGTGGACATGTACCCGCTGAAGAAGATCAAGACGCCTAAGAACTTCATGGCCGATTATCCTGACTTCAAGACCCTGTTCCCGAAAGGAAATATGCGCGACGAAAGACTCGCTCCATTCCCGAGAACGGAATATTCGGTGAAGGTTAACCGCCAGGAATACTACGCCCTGATCACGTATATGGACGAGCAGATCGGCAGAATCCTCGACGCGCTGGAAAAATCGGGCAAAGCGGACAACACTTACATCGTCTTCACCGCCGACCACGGTTTGTCAGTAGGCCACCACGGCTTGCTCGGAAAGCAAAATATGTACGACCACAGTATCCGCGTGCCGTTTATGGTGGTGGGTCCGAACGTGCCCAAGAACCGCAAGATCAAAACGCCGATTTACCTTCAGGCCGTTATGCCTACGGCGCTTGAGGTGGCCGGAGTTCAGCAACCTTCTTACGTAGATTTCAAGAGCGTATTGCCTGTAATCAGGGGCGAGCGCAAGTCGAATCTGGAAGCTGTTTACGGCGGATTTATGGCTCAGCAGAGATGCGTGATCCAAGACAACTACAAGCTGATCCTGTATCCGAAATCGGGCGTAGTGAAACTTTTCAATATGAAAAAAGACGCCAACGAGATGAAAAACTTGGCCGAAAAGCCGGAACACAAAGCCAGAATCAAGCAGATGTTCGAAAAGCTGAAAGATCTTCAGAAGGAGAACGGCGACAAGCTTGACCTTGACCAAGCTTATCCGGCTTTGGCTTCCGCCAATATCTAATAACAGTACACAGTAAATAGTAAAGGGTAAAGAGACTGCTCGAAAATAGCCTAAACTCTATTTCAGGCATCGCTTTTCTAAAACAGAATCTATTTACTGAGTGTACTCACCTAATAATCAGTCACAAAAAAGGGAAAGGCTAAGGCCTTTCCCTTTTCTTATGTCAAAACCTGAATAGTTATCTTATTCCACGGCTTTCAACTCTTTGGGATAGTTCTTCTCATAATATCGGCAATATCCCGTAATCGGGCATTTTTCGCATTTCGGTTTTCTGGCCAAGCAGATATATCGTCCATGAAGAATCAGCCAATGGTGGGCTTTGGGTATCAGCTCCTTGGCGATGTTCTTCATCAAATGCTTTTCGACCTCCAAAGGCGTTTTGGAATTCTGCGGTACCAAACCGATCCGCTTCGAGACTCTGAAAACGTGCGTATCCACGGCCATCGCCGGCTTGTCATACACCACAGAAGCGATTACATTGGCCGTTTTCCTTCCCACGCCCGGCATTTTCTGCAATTCCTTAATGTCTTCCGGAACAATGTTGTTGAAATCCTCCACCAACATCTTGGCCATACCCAGCAGGTGCTTGGTCTTGTTGTTCGGGTAGCTGATGCTTTTGATATAAGGAAAAAGCTCGTCGAAATTGGAGGCCATCAAGTCCTTGGCCGTCGGAAATTCCTCGAACAAGGCCGGCGTGACTAAATTCACACGCTTGTCGGTACACTGGGCGCTGAGAATCACGGCCACCAACAGCTCGAACGGATTGGTGTAATTCAACTCCGTCTCGGCCTCGGGCTGATGCTCGGCGAAATAATCTATGATTCCTTGATACCGTTCTTGTCGTCTCATGAGCCAAAAATAGGCGTTCATAAACCGAAAAAGCAATTCGGTTCGAAATTCCTTTTCCGGAAGTTTTGTTAAGCAGGCTCCGGCTTTGTCATTTCCAGAATCTGGACAGCGCAAAGCAGTTCTTGGGTTGTGCCGTCACTTCCGTTAACCGCAGAATATGTAGCCCGAGCCCGCACCAAGGTTCCGTCAGGGGTTTGGCGAGTCGCTTCCCTCGTATGAATGCCATTTACGGAAGCTTCTCTCCATATTTTATCGAAATCGAATTCCTCGCCCGCCTTTTTAGGGAACAGTTTGTCAATCGATTGCCCACGCAATTGAGCCTCCATCATTCCCGAATAGTTAGTGAAAGCTTTGTTCACCGTCTCTATCTCGCCTCTTTTGTTTATGGTGATAATCGGAAGGAAACGATCCAGCGCATCACTAACCGACTGGCTTTCTTCCGCCCTTCTCTCCACTTCTTCCTGAGTCGCCTGAAGCTCTTCCATATTTTGCCTCATCTCCTCTTCCTGCGTGCGGAGTTCCTCAGTCATTCGTTGGGATTCCTCAAGCAGACGTTTTGTCACCAAAGAGTTTTGGGTCGTATAAATGGCTCCCGCCACGCTTTCGGCCAATTGCAGAAGGAAATTCTTATCGGATTCTGAAAACTCCTTGAAACTCGCCAATTCCAAAACCCCGTATACGGCCTCGTTGGCTATCAAAGGCACAACGACCAAAGAAGTTGGCGGAGCTTCGCCCAATCCCGACGTAATCGACATGTAATCCTCGGGGACGTCTGTCAGATACAGGAGGTTTTTCTCTCGCCAAGCTTGGCCTATAAGTCCGTCGCCCACATACACTCGCTCGTCTTCCAAAGACTTCATTCGGTCATAAGCGTACGTAGCGTACAGCTCAAGATATTCTTCAGGGGTTTCCCCGTCCATCTCTTTTACATAGAGCTTGCCTTGGTTAGCGTCCATGTGCCTAACGAGCTTGCAGATCAACTTTTCGGACAGTTGCCCCATATCCTCGTTATTGTCCCTGATCAGGGAAGCGAACTGAGCCAAGCCTTGGTTATGCCACTGGCGGATCTTGTCTTGTTTGGCCACTTCGCCCAAACTGTCCCGCATATTGCTCAACGCTTTTCCTATTTCGCCAGAGTTGCCAAATACGTCAATATCCGTATCAAAATGGCCTTTGCCCACTTGGTCCGCAAAGTCCTTTACGTTTTTCAGATTACGGGTAAGAATGCCAAGTTCCGCACGTACGTCATCCAGTTCGTCGCCTCTGGCTTCCGGAATCTCAGGAATATTGCCTTCGCCCAAGGTCTTAGACAAACGCTGGATTTCCTTAATCGATGACTTTACTACTCTGTCAAGCTTTCTGTACAGTAATAATGAAATGCCGAGAGCCAAGACTATGGCCACTATCTCGGAATACTTGAAACGTCTGAATTCCACATTAAACTGGCCCAGCAACTCCTTTCTCTGTTCGTAAACACCGTCACTGTATTGGGAAATTTTTCCCCTAAGCCATTCCATATCCTCATCTACACCCTTCAGTGCGTAGGCTCCCGTTTCCTGACCGTTAATCGTTCTTAGGGCCCGCTTCTTTAATCGGGTGGCTCTGTTCAGTATCTCTTTGGCTATCTGCTTATCCTTGGGGCCCAGCCTTTCGGATATAGTTTTAATCGAATCCAGAGAAATCGCTACATTCTTTTCCCACAAAGCGTTGAATCTCCCCAGAGTAACTTCTCTTCTCTTTCTCAGCCGAACATGTTCGTCCACCACCAATCGGGTGCGCTCCAAGCCGCTACTCAGGCTGGCCGCATACAGCAAAGCGGGTTGGCAGTCCTGGCTACTTTTCATCCCGAGCCTCACTATTCCGGAAGTCCCAAAAAAGGTATACCCTACCAACGCTATTGTTAGCCCGGCCATAAGGCCAAAGCTTAGCTTTATATTGAAATCAAAGGATTTTAGCTTCTTCATCTTCATACAATACCTTTCAAACACTGTTTCTCTCCACACCTTTCTTTAAAGCGCGATCAGCCTTGTGATATAGTCTCTTATGCTTCCAAAAAAATCACACTCATTTCAATTCTCGCCTCAATACAAAAAAACAAAAGAGGACCCAGGCTAAAGCCGAGTATTCATCACAAATTTAATTAGATCTGTGTAAAGCGTGAAATAATCCTTAAATACAGCAAGTCTTTTTTTTTGATTAAATTGTCTTCGAATCCCGTATTAAAGGCATCTTTTTCGACTTATATCGACACGCGCTCGCCATTCGCAGAATGTTTTCAAACATACTTTCCCCTCCGGCCACCAATAAGTTCCAAACACCGAAGCGTTATCACAACGCAATCTCAAAAACATAGCTTTGCCAAGCGTCCGATATCGCCGAAAACAGCATCAATGTGATATTTGACTGCAAAAAAATAGAAAAAAGAGCTCAATCTATCCGTTTTACCCTCTTTTTACCCCTCGGTTTGACCCTCTTCAAGCGATATTGGTCACAAATTCGGAAGCGCCTCCATTATTTCGAACAGTAAAAAAATCATCATGCAAAGGATAATCGTCACGTTTATCGTTTCGGTATTGTGCCTAGCCTGTTCCGATATTCGGACCCTGGAAACGGACAGCTATACGCTCGAAAACGGAAAGGTGTCCCGCTCTATAAGCTGGAGAAACGGAAAGCTTAAAACAGTATCTTTATCAAATAAAATTTCGGGAAAAACTTTACAATCATCGGGCGAATCGTTCCATATTATAGCCGACGGACTGGACAAACCCATTACCGGAGCAAATTCGGAAGTAACTGGGGCTACCCTAAAAAGTTCAAATGGAGTCGAAACTCTTCGAGTAAGCTTGCGCAACAATAATTTCCCGAAAGTGAAGATCCAGGCCGTTTACCAATTGGCCGAAGACAAATTCTACGGAAGGAAATGGATAGAGGTGAACGTGCCCGAAAACGGCCACGTTCCGGCACAAAGCCTAGCTGTAGAGGATATCACGTTCACGGAAAAACCCTCGTCGGGATGTGATGGCAATGGCCAACCCGTTTACCTCAACGGCGACTTCTTTATGGGGCTGGAATGGCCTGTAGCCCGAAACCGCTACGATTATGGAAAATACACCGCGACGCACAAGCCCGGATGGAACCTGACCGGCAATTACATATCGAAAAAAGCAGTTTGGGGAGCTACGCCTACAGGGAAAGCCAAAGAGTGGTTTCTTGAGAAATACCTGCCCGAAATCCGCATCACGCCACCAAAACCCGTCGTACTTTACAACTCTTGGTACGATATCCGTGGCCTCGACAGCCAACTCTTGCCCGACTACGCCTCAACGCTAAACGGATTCGCCACTAAGCTGGAAAAAGAACATGGCATTCCCGTAGATTATTTCGTTCCCGACGATTTCTGGCAAGACCGCCACAGCGTTTACCAACCTCTGGATTCCGCCGCGCACTGGCAACTGCGGGATATGGTCGAATCGAAACTTTCGCAGGGAAAATTCGGGATATGGATGCCCGTATCCGCTTGTAGGGCTCTCGATATGAATTGGGCCAAAGAAAACGGTTACGATATCGGCGTTCCGAAACTTTGGGGGAGCTCGACGCTCTGCCTTTCGGGTGAAAAATACCATAAAGAACTCCGCAAACGACTCAAAGAGACAATTCAGGACCAACGGATCCTTTATTTCAAACACGACAACAACCACCTGAACTGCCCCTCCGACAAACACGGGCACAGGCCCAATAGCGACAGCCAAGTCGAAGAGATTTTCGAGTTGATGGAGTATATGCGCAAGCTGAACCCGGATGTTTACCTCAACTACACCACTGGAATGAACCTTAGCCCTTGGTGGCTGATGGGCGCCGATTGTATCTGGATCGGTGGTGGCGATGTGGGCGTAGGCGGAATCGGACCGCAAAGGGAACGCGCCATCACCCACCGCGACAAAGTGATCAAAAACAACGACCGTTTCCAATTTCCGCAAAACTCCATGATGACGCACGGAATCATCAAAGGCCGGTACATTTACGGATTCCCGAAAGAACCGACCAAAAACTGGGAACATTACGTTACGATGTTCGTCGGGCGTGGCGTATCCATGTACGAGCTTTACCTTTCGCCCTCCATTCTTTCCGACAGCGAGTGGGATTTCCTCGGAAAAACCCTCAGCTGGGCCAAAGACAACAGCGACATTCTGCTCAACAACACAAGGCTAATCCTCGGCGACGTAAGGAAAGGCGAGCCTTACGGTTACGCCCACACCAAAGACAACAAATCGATCGTCTTTCTCCGCAATCCTTCCGACAACACCGTTTTGGACAAAAGTTCAAAACTGACGCTGGACGAAGGATGGAAAGTACTTAGAACCGATAAAAGTCTGCCTGAAAACGTAACCGCTTCGAACTTTGACGATTCCGGTTGGAAAACCGAAAGCGTCAAGAACATGCGGATTACAAAGACTGACGCAACAAACCTAGCCTACAGAAAAACCTTCAAGGCACCGGAAAACTGGAAAGGAAAAGCGGTCAGGCTAAACTTCGGCGGAGCCGACGACGAATACAGGATTTTTCTGAACGGAAAAGAAATAGCTTCGCACAAGGGTTGGGGAGGCCTTTGGATCAACGGCCAAGAGGTGCCCCAGCTTACCGGCCACTATGGCGCGGCGGAATATTATAACTATAACGCGGAACCTCTGGCCATAGATATTCCGGCTGAAAGCATCCAAGCCGGGAAAAATAACACCTTGGCTGTGTTGATCAAAAACAAAGGGAAATTCGGTGGAGTGTATCGCAATGTCAGTTTGGTTCCGATACAAAACCGTAAGGAAACACGAGCGGAGCTGAAGCTGGACGCCAATACGCTCGGGATTGACCCTAAGTACAAAAACGCAAAAATCAAGTGGGTTTATCCGGCGAACAACCAGCCGAACGAAACGCTCAGGGTAGGGGAAAGCCGAAAATTCACAATGGCTCCTTTCGACGTTTACGCACTGGAAATCGAGTTTTCGGAATAATTCGTCATTGGGAAAAGCACAAAGAAAGCCGGCGATGCACGCACCGCCGGCTTTTGCATAAAGAGTAAACCAGCCTGACCACTTTATCGCAACTTTGGGTGTGCTGCTGAGCTGAAGCCAAGCTTTTCCGAAAAACCGACGACGGCCTTTTGCCTTCGTTTCCGCCCTCCGGAGGTTGAAAAGAGATGTGTGTGTATGCAAATGTGCCTATTTCCAGCCTCCCGTCTTTTGACATAAATCAAAATCCAAACTCCCTTTTTATTCCTTCGCCCAGCTTGCCGGTATTATTTTGTTTTCAAAATGCAAAACATGTATTTCTGCACACTTTGGAAGCCTCACGCCTCGCTAAAGCGCCTTTTTCGTTTTATATTATGTTGAAATGGCCGTCAAAGCCATGTTTTGTAGTTTCATATCCGGACTTTAGGAATCCGGAATCCAAATTTTTTTCAGATATGCGAAGAAGGGAATTTATCAAAGTAATGGCCGTTACGGCCACAGCCGTAGGCGTGGGCGCTTGCGGTACTGGTGCGGAAGCGGGAACTGGACTGAAAAACTGGGCTTGGGTCCGTGGCATGAGGGACAAATCGGAGGAAGAGATACTCGAATTCTGCAAAAAACTCAAGAGCAACGGAATTCACGGAATCCTGCCCGAAGGTCACTACGAAATTTTCAAACGCCTGGCTCCAATCGTGAAGAAGTCCGGTTTGGAACTGCACACTTGGCGCTGGACCATGAACCGTGGCGACTATATGAAAGATCATCCAGAAATTTACGCCGTAAGCCGTAACGGAGAGTCTGTAGTGGACAAGCCACCGTATGTCAAGTACTACCGTTTTCTGTGTCCTTCAAGCGAAAAAGCGCAACAGTTCATCATCGACGATTACGTTCGTATCGCTAAACTCGACGGAGTGGACGCCGTGCACCTCGACTATGTCCGCTACGTTGACGTAATCTTGCCTATCGCCCTGCAGCCGAAGTACAATCTGGTACAGGATCATGAAATGCCTGAATTCGATTTTTGCTACTGCGAGCGTTGCCGTGGCAAGTTCAAGGAAAAATACGGACAGGATCCGCTCGATATGGAAGACCCGTCTCAGAGCAAAGAGTGGCACCAGTTCCGTCTCGACACGCTCAGTGCGTTCGTTCGCCGTATTGTGGACGCCGTGCACGCCGAAGGCAAGAAAGTCTCGGGCGCCGTATTCCCGAGCCCGTCAATCTCCCGCAAAATCGTGCGCCAAGACTGGCCAAACTTCAACCTTGACGTATACATGCCAATGCTCTACTTCAAGGATTATAAAGGCGACCTGAACTGGATCAAGGAAAGGATCACCGAAAACAAACGCTATCTCAAGCCTCACCAAAAAATGTACGCAGGCCTGCATGTGGGCCACGTCCGGGAAATCGGGATGAAACCCGTGGTGGAAACCTGCCTCAAACACGGCGCCGACGGCGTAACGTTCTTTACGGGCCACAGCCTAAAAGACGAGGAGTGGAAAGAATTTGCCCAAGCGACTGCCGCCTATTCGTAATTGAAAAAACGAGACTAGCCAATAAAGAAAAAGGGCGCCTATATGGGCGCCCTCAACTTTTTTATGTGTCTTGATCTTAATCCTTCGGATTAGAAAGATTTCGCGATGTCAACGAAGTCGCGAGCTACCAAAGAAGCACCGCCGATCAAACCGCCGTCCACGTCTTTGCCAGCAAAAATTTCCTTAGCGTTAGAAGGCTTGCAGCTTCCGCCGTAAAGGATAGAGATTTCTTCAGCTACCTCAGCGCCGTATTTTCCGGCCAAGTGGGTGCGGATGTCAGCGTGCATTTCCTGAGCTTGCTCAGCCGAAGCCGTTTTTCCCGTACCGATCGCCCAGATTGGTTCGTAAGCGATCACGATTTTTTTGATATCGTCAGCCGAAAGGTGGAAAAGGCTGTCTGTCAATTGCTGGCAAACGTATTCCTTTTGTGTTCCCGCCTCGCGGATATCCAAAGCCTCGCCACAGCAGAAGATAGGAGTCAAGCCGTGCTCCATAGCCTTGTCTGTCTTGGCGGCCAACTGCTCGTTAGTCTCGCCGAAGTACTCGCGACGCTCGCTGTGTCCGAGGATCACGTACTCAGCTCCGATAGACGTAAGCATAGCGGCCGAAGTCTCGCCAGTGTAAGCTCCCGACTCGTGCTCGCTGCAGTTCTGCGCGCTAAGACCGATTTTCGGAGAGTCTTTCAAAAGTTTCGAAACGCTGTCAAGGTGGATGAAAGGCGTGCCGAGGATTACCTGCACGTCGTCATTCAGCTCGTCAGCCACGATATTGATTACCTCGGAAGTAAGTTTTTTTCCCTCCTCGAGGTTTTTATTCATCTTCCAGTTTCCGGCTACAATTCTTTTTCTCATGATACTGAACCTTGTTATTACATTTCCTTTGTGCGGACAAATATAGACATTTAGCCCTGCCGAAAATGATGATTTTCATCACTTTATCAGAGCCAAAATCAAAAAGCGTCATTTTTTAATCCTAGCGACATCTGTTTTTAGAAAAATTAAACCAAGGAAAATTCATATCGTTAGAATTTTGCGACACTTATTGTTACCGAAAGGGCCTCCGTTCCACAATAATTCGGGCCCCGGAAGGAAAATAACGTGGCGCTCCCTGTTTTTTA